>NZ_CP158817.1:115000-4915000 GCF_050990305.1 Pseudomonas putida
AGACGATAGAAGCAGCCCGAAATTGGGTCTGTAGCTCAGTTGGTTAGAGCGCACCCCTGATAAGGGTGAGGTCGGCAGTTCGAATCTGCCCAGACCCACCAATTTTGTGTGGGAAACGCCTGTAGAAATACGGGGCCATAGCTCAGCTGGGAGAGCGCCTGCCTTGCACGCAGGAGGTCAGCGGTTCGATCCCGCTTGGCTCCACCACTACTGCTTCTGAAGTAAGAGCTTAGAAATGAGCATTCCATCGAGTGATGGTGAATGTTGATTTCTAGTCTTTGACTAGATCGTTCTTTAAAAATTTGGGTATGTGATAGAAAGATAGACTGAACAGCACTTTCACTGGTGTATGTTCAGGCTAAGGTAAAATTTGTGAGTGACTCTTAAGAGTTTTGCGAATTTTCGGCGAATGTCGTCTTCATAGTATAACCAGATTGCTTGGGGTTATATGGTCAAGTGAAGAAGCGCATACGGTGGATGCCTTGGCAGTCAGAGGCGATGAAAGACGTGGTAGCCTGCGAAAAGCTTCGGGGAGTCGGCAAACAGACTTTGATCCGGAGATGTCTGAATGGGGGAACCCAGCCATCATAAGATGGTTATCTTGTACTGAATACATAGGTGCAAGAGGCGAACCAGGGGAACTGAAACATCTAAGTACCCTGAGGAAAAGAAATCAACCGAGATTCCCTTAGTAGTGGCGAGCGAACGGGGACTAGCCCTTAAGTGGCTTTGAGATTAGCGGAACGCTCTGGAAAGTGCGGCCATAGTGGGTGATAGCCCTGTACGCGAAAATCTCTTAGTCATGAAATCGAGTAGGACGGAGCACGAGAAACTTTGTCTGAATATGGGGGGACCATCCTCCAAGGCTAAATACTACTGACTGACCGATAGTGAACTAGTACCGTGAGGGAAAGGCGAAAAGAACCCCGGAGAGGGGAGTGAAATAGATCCTGAAACCGTATGCGTACAAGCAGTGGGAGCAGACTTTGTTCTGTGACTGCGTACCTTTTGTATAATGGGTCAGCGACTTATTTTCAGTGGCGAGCTTAACCGAATAGGGGAGGCGTAGCGAAAGCGAGTCTTAATAGGGCGTCTAGTCGCTGGGAATAGACCCGAAACCGGGCGATCTATCCATGGGCAGGTTGAAGGTTAGGTAACACTGACTGGAGGACCGAACCGACTACCGTTGAAAAGTTAGCGGATGACCTGTGGATCGGAGTGAAAGGCTAATCAAGCTCGGAGATAGCTGGTTCTCCTCGAAAGCTATTTAGGTAGCGCCTCATGTATCACTGTAGGGGGTAGAGCACTGTTTCGGCTAGGGGGTCATCCCGACTTACCAAACCGATGCAAACTCCGAATACCTACAAGTGCCGAGCATGGGAGACACACGGCGGGTGCTAACGTCCGTCGTGAAAAGGGAAACAACCCAGACCGTCAGCTAAGGTCCCAAAGTTATGGTTAAGTGGGAAACGATGTGGGAAGGCTTAGACAGCTAGGAGGTTGGCTTAGAAGCAGCCACCCTTTAAAGAAAGCGTAATAGCTCACTAGTCGAGTCGGCCTGCGCGGAAGATGTAACGGGGCTCAAACCATACACCGAAGCTACGGGTATCACTTAGGTGATGCGGTAGAGGAGCGTTCTGTAAGCCTGTGAAGGTGAGTTGAGAAGCTTGCTGGAGGTATCAGAAGTGCGAATGCTGACATGAGTAACGACAATGGGTGTGAAAAACACCCACGCCGAAAGACCAAGGTTTCCTGCGCAACGTTAATCGACGCAGGGTTAGTCGGTCCCTAAGGCGAGGCTGAAAAGCGTAGTCGATGGAAAACAGGTTAATATTCCTGTACTTCCGGTTATTGCGATGGAGGGACGGAGAAGGCTAGGCCAGCTTGGCGTTGGTTGTCCAAGTTTAAGGTGGTAGGCTGGAATCTTAGGTAAATCCGGGATTCTAAGGCCGAGAGCTGATGACGAGTTACCCTTTGGGTGACGAAGTGGTTGATGCCATGCTTCCAAGAAAAGCTTCTAAGCTTCAGATAACCGGGAACCGTACCCCAAACCGACACAGGTGGTTGGGTAGAGAATACCAAGGCGCTTGAGAGAACTCGGGTGAAGGAACTAGGCAAAATGGCACCGTAACTTCGGGAGAAGGTGCGCCGGTGAGGGTGAAGCACTTGCTGCGTAAGCTCACGCCGGTCGAAGATACCAGGCCGCTGCGACTGTTTATTAAAAACACAGCACTCTGCAAACACGAAAGTGGACGTATAGGGTGTGACGCCTGCCCGGTGCCGGAAGGTTAATTGATGGGGTTAGCTAACGCGAAGCTCTTGATCGAAGCCCCGGTAAACGGCGGCCGTAACTATAACGGTCCTAAGGTAGCGAAATTCCTTGTCGGGTAAGTTCCGACCTGCACGAATGGCGTAACGATGGCGGCGCTGTCTCCACCCGAGACTCAGTGAAATTGAAATCGCTGTGAAGATGCAGTGTATCCGCGGCTAGACGGAAAGACCCCGTGAACCTTTACTATAGCTTTGCACTGGACTTTGAATTTGCTTGTGTAGGATAGGTGGGAGGCTTTGAAGCGTGGACGCCAGTCTGCGTGGAGCCATCCTTGAAATACCACCCTGGCAACTTTGAGGTTCTAACTCAGGTCCGTTATCCGGATCGAGGACAGTGTATGGTGGGTAGTTTGACTGGGGCGGTCTCCTCCTAAAGAGTAACGGAGGAGTACGAAGGTGCGCTCAGACCGGTCGGAAATCGGTCGTAGAGTATAAAGGCAAAAGCGCGCTTGACTGCGAGACAGACACGTCGAGCAGGTACGAAAGTAGGTCTTAGTGATCCGGTGGTTCTGTATGGAAGGGCCATCGCTCAACGGATAAAAGGTACTCCGGGGATAACAGGCTGATACCGCCCAAGAGTTCATATCGACGGCGGTGTTTGGCACCTCGATGTCGGCTCATCACATCCTGGGGCTGAAGCCGGTCCCAAGGGTATGGCTGTTCGCCATTTAAAGTGGTACGCGAGCTGGGTTTAGAACGTCGTGAGACAGTTCGGTCCCTATCTGCCGTGGACGTTTGAGATTTGAGAGGGGCTGCTCCTAGTACGAGAGGACCGGAGTGGACGAACCTCTGGTGTTCCGGTTGTCACGCCAGTGGCATTGCCGGGTAGCTATGTTCGGAAAAGATAACCGCTGAAAGCATCTAAGCGGGAAACTTGCCTCAAGATGAGATCTCACTGGAACCTTGAGTTCCCTGAAGGGCCGTCGAAGACTACGACGTTGATAGGTTGGGTGTGTAAGCGCTGTGAGGCGTTGAGCTAACCAATACTAATTGCCCGTGAGGCTTGACCATATAACACCCAAGCAATTTGACTACTCGAAAGAGCATCAGATTGCGGTGTGTGAAGACGCAATGAACCGAAAGTTCGCGTAACTCGCAAATCACCGACAGCTGTCACATACCCAATTCGCTGGAACGTCGCAAGACGGCCCGGCTCAAGAATTTCTTGACGACCATAGAGCATTGGAACCACCTGATCCCATCCCGAACTCAGAAGTGAAACGATGCATCGCCGATGGTAGTGTGGGGTTTCCCCATGTGAGAGTAGGTCATCGTCAAGATTAAATTCCGAAACCCCTATCTGCGTATGCAGGTAGGGGTTTTGTTTTTAGTAGAAGTCACCAATTTTCACTGGCGCGTTAGTGTTCTAACGAGCTGGTCACAGAATTTCTTGACGACCATAGAGCATTGGAACCACCTGATCCCATCCCGAACTCAGAAGTGAAACGATGCATCGCCGATGGTAGTGTGGGGTTTCCCCATGTGAGAGTAGGTCATCGTCAAGATTAAATTCCAAAACCCCTGTCTACTTGCGTAGACAGGGGTTTTGTCGTTCTGGGGCAGTTGAAATGCAAGCTCAAAATGCCAATCCCAATAATCGGCGACTGGCTCTTTCTGATGTTCACGCAAACAGCTTGCGCACATTATCCATCGCATCATCGGCGAAGCCCTGAACAAAGCTCCTGAAGCCCGGCAATGCCTCTTCGCCATCCTGTGTTGGCTCGGCGATGATGGTCCAGGTCACGACGGACTTGCCAGAAGTCACAGATTTGACCTGCATCGCTGCCCATAGATTGGCCACGCCCAGGGTGTTGTAGATCGTCGTCCAAGTCATCTGCAGGGTTTCGTCGTCGCGGGAGTTGAGTTGCTCGACCACCACGTTGCCATCCTTGAAGAGTTTCTTGCGTAGGGACGACACCCCCTCACCGATCATCTCGATATGAGACAGCGCCGGGATGAATCGGTCGAAGCAGGCAAAGTTACCGACCACGGCCCAGACTTGCGCGGTGTCGGCGGAGACTTCCACCGAAGACACAACTTGGCAGCCTTGCGGATTTTTGATCAGGGTATCGGGTTGCAGAGTGATCATGGGTTTGCTCCATTGGGGTTGGGATGAATCAGATGAAATTGATTTCCTTGAGGTAATCACAGCCACGACGCAGCAACGCCGGGGATTTTTCCGGATAGCGCGCGCCCATCTGCCGCACGCCGGCCCTAGCGTTGTCATGGCCAATCATTGAGATGTCTCCGATGTCTTCCTCGAAACCGTTGAGGTAGAAGCCCAGCACGCCGAACAGTGCGTTGTCGCTGTCGACCCGATCCAGTTGCTGCTGCCAGTCGGAAACACTCACCAGGGAGAACTCCAGACCGGCTTCACGAAAGGAGGCCACATAACAGTCCCAGCTCAGAGGCTCGGGGTTGTGCAGGTTGAACACCGCTTTTTTCGGCTGATAACGGCTGGCATGGAAGGCGATGAAACGGGCAAGGAAATCCACCGGCATCAGGTCGAAGTTCAGCGTGAACTCCGGAACCTGGCCGAGCTGGATCGAGCCCTTGAGCATTAACATCAATCGGTTTTTGTGCGGTTGGCACACGCCCGTGAGGCTGTTGAAACTGATGTTGCCGGGCCGATAAAGATTGACCAGCACACCACGCTCCCGCGCACGTTCAAGGATTCGCTCACCCACCCACTTGGACAGGTTGTAACCGTTCTTGATGTAGATCGGTGGGGACTGCGCGGCGGGTAGTTCGAGCACCCGGCCATCGGCGGATATCGAGCTGGAGGCCGAGAGTGTCGAGACGAAGTTGAAGATCTTTTTGCTACGCCCTTCACACAACCGCAGGCACTCGAAAATCGGTTCAACGTTGTCCCGTGCCAGCGACGCGTAATCGAGCACGTGATTGACGTTGGCGGCGTTGTGCACCAGCGCGCCGAATTCACGATCAAGGCGCTCGTAAATGGCATCGACTAGCCCCAATTGCGGGCGCGTGATGTCTGCCGCGTACACCCGCACCCGACTCAGGTCTAGATGCTCAAGTCGGTTCTCTAGCAGCGCCTGGGCGAAGCGTTCGGCAGCCGTTTGCCCATTGCCGTCACGGACCAGGCAAGCGACTTCGGTGGCCCCCCAGGCCAACAACGCTTCGACGATGTGAACGCCGACGAAGCTGTTGGCGCCGGTGACGACCACCTTGTGCACATCCCCCATGTAGCTGGTGGGTAATGGTTGCACCTGAAGGTCGCGCGAGGCATCGGCCATGGCCTGTGCACTCAGCACTTCTTCACGGCCGGAGCCGCGCACCAGGGTTGCCAGTTTGGCGATGGTGGGGAGTTCGATGAAGCGATTGATAGAAATACTGCGGCCGAACACTTCGCGCAAACGCAGCAGCATCCGTGACAGCAGAATCGAGTGACCGCCCAGATTGAAAAAGCTTTCATCAGTGGAAATATCGCTGGCCGGCATTTCCAGCAGTCCGGCCCAGATCTCCCGCAGCAAGGTTTCATCAGCGTTGACAGGCGAACGTAACGCGGTGTTTTCACTGAAAACGACTGGTAACGCCAGCAGTGCCTGGCGATCGACTTTGCCATTGCTGGCGAACGGCATGCTCGCCACTTCAGTCCATGCACCAGGCTGCATGTAATCCGGCAGGTATTGCGCCGCATGTGCTTTCAGCGCGTCGCGACTGGCGTCGGGTCGCGCATCCTGAGGTTGAGCGAAAAACGCCAGAATGCGCCGCTGGTTGTCGATCACCACTGCCACCTGGCGGAACAACTGGCTGTCGCGCAGACAGCGTTCAATCTCTTCCGGCTCGACGCGAAAGCCGCGAATCTTCACTTGGTTATCCCGTCGGCCGCACAATTCGATGCCATCGCCGGTCCACCTGGCCATATCGCCGGTGCGGTAGACACGTAGGCCCTGTCCATCAGGCAGTGTCAGGTTCAAATAGCGTTCGGCGGTTTGCTGTGGATCGTTCAGATAACCCAGGCACACGCCCGGACCTGCGATGTACAACTCGCCAACGGTCTGCTCGACCACCGGTTGGAAATCCTCATCGAGAATCAGCACCTGGCTATTGGCAATCGGCCGCCCCAGAATCCGATTGTGATCACCGGCCTGAAGCTGTCGTGCGGTGATCAGCACCGTAGCCTCGGTGGGGCCATAGAGGTTATAGAGCTTGTCCTGACGGGTCAGTTGCTCGATGACCCAAGGCTCGCAGACATCGCCGCCAGTCATGATGTGGTCGACGTTACTCAGCTGATCCAGCGGCAGAATGCTCAACAATGCTGGCGGCAAAAAAGCGTGACTCAATGGCTGATGACGGATCAGCTCCATCAGTTGCAATGGGTCGCGACGCTGATCATCGCTGGGTACGATCAACTCAGCGCCCTGCAGCAAGGTCGGAAATATATCGATCAGCGACGAGTCGAAACCCAGCGAGGAAAATTGCAGCACACGGCTCCGATCGGTCATTTGTACATAGTCGGCGTACCACGCGGTGAAGTGCGCGAGGTTGACCTGGCTGAGTAGCACACCTTTGGGATGGCCTGTGGTACCTGAGGTATAGAGCACCATGCACGGTGCATCGCGATCGGGACGCTGGCGCATCAGCGGCACATCGAGACACACCTCATTGGCGTCGATAGCGCTGATGTCTAGACCTGGCATTTCACATGCGAGCGGATGTTGCCCGTCATGCAGCAGCAGTACGGCGCCCGCGTTCGACAGGATGTGCTGCTGGCGTTGCAGAGGATGGCTCGGCTCCAGTGGCAGGTACACCGCACCGCTGCCCAGAACCGCCAGAATCCCCGCATACAACGCGCCGCATTTTGGCAGGCAGACCCCGACCACCGCCGGACCTTCATGCTGATCGAGCAAGGGTTGTAAACGCTGCTGAATCGCGCGGCTCATCGCATGCAATTGGCGGTAGTCGAGGGTGTTGCCCGCAACGTTCAACGCCGGTCGATCGGCACTTGCAATGAAACGCTGCTCAAGCCGCTCGATCATCGGCAACTGGGCGAGTTTCAGCAGCCGGGGCTCGGTGTTGGCATTGCATCGATGGATGAAGGCCAAGCTGTCGAGGTACACCAGGCTCTCGACCTTCGCGAATTGAACAGAAGGCGTCGGATCGGCGAGTAGAAAGTACTCGGTGTCCCGCGAGTAGCGGCTCACTAGCAAGGCCACATGATCCACCAGCTGCGCCATGGCGCGCAGGCGCAGCGCCTGACCGTTGCCCGAAGGTTCATTGGCGATCGGCACACGGGTGAACAGCGTCGAATCGTGCAGGCAGAGCAAGTCCATCGACGCAAGGCCGGATGCATCCGTAAGCCCGATACCCACCTGCAAGGTCAGCCGCGGCGCCCCGGGGATCTCCTCAACCGCAAGGCTAGCGTCATCGATCACAAGATCCGCGCAGACCCGCGCACGCCCATCTAGCGCCGTCAATCGAGTCAGCGCATGACCGTTTTGTTCGAGTTCCAGCCCCAGCTCGGTCAATGCCTGGCTTCGTCCAATGAGCAGAATGTTGAGACGTTTCATGATGTGCTCCTCGTCAGATCAGGTAATCGCTCAAGGCGCGTTGCACGCACGGCGAATCGAACAGCGAACTGCTGTGGAAGAACCGCACGATATTGGCCACCAGCGGGTGATTGCGATTAATCGGGAAAGCCAGCCCCGAGACCTCGCGTTTGAGGTCATGGCGCGCGGCGTCGCTGATCTGCAAGGCGTCGATCAAGCGAAAGTCGAAGGACTTCTGGATGTCATTGGTCAGGTAATGGCCGATGAACACCGGCAGGATGTGCGCGAGGCACTGGCGATCGTCTTCACTCGCGGTGTGCCAGTAGATACGCACCATCCGCGACCAGAAACCGGAGTGTCGGCCTTCGTCGAGCAAGTGGTCAGCCATCAAGCCCTTGATCGATTGCTTGACCGTGTCGTCCTTGGCGAACGCCGCGACATCGCCAGTCACAGTGTTTTCGGCGATAGCCACGCAGATCAACTCCACGGCACTGCGCAGGTGTGGCGGTGCAAGGTCAACGGCGGTCGGGATTGCCCGGCTCAGCTCGATTTCATCGGGCAGGTCGATGGGCGTGATGCCCGTCATGGCCACGGTCTGCTGCATGAAGTCCATGGCCACCAGTGCGTGGTAATCCTCGTCTACGACCACGGTCATGGCGTCGTAGCGACAGGCAAACGGGAAAGCCATGTCGAAACGGTTTTTGGCGATGCTGCGAGCGGTCTTGTCGACGATCTCGGTTTCGAAAATCACCACGTCGTTGATGAATTTGTACAGCGTCTGCACCAGAGCAAAGTCGCGCTGTTGGGGGCACTCGCGCAAAAAGGTTTCGCTGAGCACTAGCGGTTGGCGACTCAGGGGATAGATCAATTTGTCGTCGTTCTCCAGCACGCGTCGCGGGCGGGTGCGGATGGTGGCGCGGCTCTCCCAGGCGTCGGCGAACGACAGGTAGTCGGCGGCGTTCATGCGTTCACCTCCACCAGGGGTTCGCTCATGCTCAGTCGCAAGCCATCCCATAGGGCGATGCGACTTTCCACGGCGGCGATGGCGCTGGCATACACGTCTTCTTCGCGTTGCGGGTCGCCATCGACCAGTCGCTCAAGCAGTTTTTCTGCGGCGGGACCGTGGTCTTCGGCGTCGACCTCGATGTGTCGTTCCAAGTAGTAGCGAAAGGTTGGGGCCTGCTCGATACCGATGCCCCAGTCATCGAGAATGCGCTGGAACATCTGTGGGATGACGCTCTCACGGCCATGCAGAAAAGCGGCCGCGACACTGTGGCCTGGTGCATACAACGCAGTGTCTAGCGTATGACGTACGAAGCGTGCCGCTGCCGGGTCGACCTCCACGCTTTGTAGCGCCAGCTCGTAGTTCACACCTTCCTGTTGCAGCGCCACGAAGCGTTCGACAGCAACTGTACTGGCGCCCACTTCACGCATCGCATCCAGGTACAGTTCGAAATGACTGTAATGACCCTGGGCCGGGCAATCATCGGACTCTTCACCCAACACGATTTCATTGATCAACCGCGCCGCCTGCGGATCACGCGGCGGTAGCCAAGGCAGTTGTGTGCAGGTCAATTCCTGTTGCAAGCGCTTGGTCAGCGACATGAAATCCCACACGGCGAAAACATGGGTTTCCATGAAACGTTGCAATACTGGCAGTGAGTGGATTTCGGAGAAAATCGGATGCGCACTTAATTCGGATTTTCTTTGTTCGAGTCGTTCTTTATTTGCTTTCATGTACAAGCCCTTAATTCGTTGAATATCAGAGGGGCAATGACAGTCTGCTGTTTGAGGTTTCCTGCAAACGAGCGAGTGCCTCAAACGAATTGATCTGTATTCATTGCTTTCATAACCGTGTTGATAAGGCGGTGCGGCCGTATTTATTGGCGACGCTGGAAAGCTAGTACACAAATAAAGTGTTGGACAAGTTATTTTATTGATATTTAAACATTCAACTTTTTCGCGTTCGACAAGTTCCAATAAAACTATTTCGTTTGGTTTTATTTGGGCGTAGTTGCTCCTTCCGGCTTATACAGGTCAGAATTTTTATAAAGAGTGAATGCCTCACTCGAAGCAACTTTCTAATTGAAAATCGTTGAAGTGGTTTGAGGGGGGAAGTCGGCCGCAACCAGCCAATTCTTCCGCTCCCGTGACAAGGCTCCTTCCGTAGGTTCTTGGTGCGGGGACTGCGCCACTCTCGTGATGCTTTACCCGTTCATCGGTAATTGGCACCCCAAGAGTGAGCGTAATTCAAGGCAGCGGCTATCACCGAGGACGGCGAGTCGGGGAGGGATCTGGAAGAGGGAGTTTTGTAAGCGGATGGTTCACCGAACGGCTTTTCGTAGGAGCGAGGCTTGCCCGCGACGGCGATTTCGATCAAGCCATCGCGGGCAAGCCTCGCTCCTACAAAAAACAAATCTCACTTCTGGGTGTTTCTGCTTTGGGCTTCAGGACTGTTGAGGTAGCGAGTAATCACCTCGACGCCCCGATTGAGGTGATGTTCGAGCAGCTTCACTGTGGCTTCGACGTCCCGCATTTCGGCGGCATGCAACAGTGCCCGGTGATCTTCCTGGGACAGTTTGCCCAGGCCCATGGCTTCGAGGTTGAAACGCAGGAAGCGCTCCTCCTCGTTCAACCCGTCCTCGACCAGTTTCAGCAGACGTTTATTAGGGGCCCTGCAGTAAAGCGACATATGAAACAGGCGATTGAGTCGACCAATCTCCGTGTAGTCGTGTTCCGTTTCCAGTTCGTCGATATAGCGAGCCGCCTGTTCCAGGTCCGCGTCCTCAAGCAGCGGGATCGACAAGCGCAGCGCTTCGGACTCCAGCAGGATCCGCAGTGCGTAGGTTTGCGCAGCATCGCCCTGCACAAGGGGCGCGACCACAGCACCTTTATGGGCAATCACATTGAGCAAGGACTGGGCTTCGAGCTGGCGCAAGGCTTCGCGCACCGGCATGCGGCTGACACCAAACAGGTCGGCCAAGTCTTGCTGGCGCAGTGCAATACCGCAAGGCAAGCGGCCATCGAGAATGGCCGAACGCAACGTTTCTTCGATCACCGAGCGCGCCAAATGCGCGGGAATCGGCCCGTCAACCTTGATACTGCTGAGAGGATTGGGCTTTTGTGTCACTACGAAGCACCCTGAGTGGCTGAGCTGTTTTTGGATCCAACTGACACTAGTAACTGCCTGACGGGTTGTCAAAGACCCGACTGAGTGCATTTCCCTTAGTTTAGCGCGCCGGTGGTGATCTCATCGTGCCATTGTTTTTTCCCGGGCTAACCTACACCATCTACCGATTCACTTTGCCGAACCTGGATGCCTCGCATTGGTGGTACGTTCCCCGATCTTACAGACATTGCGCTGGCTGTGCGGCGCGTTGCTGCTGGCTGGCGTGATGCTGGGCAGCCTGCATGCCGATTGGGATTTCTCCCTTATCAGCCGCCGCGCGCAGGCATTGTACGGACCATTAGGGGAAGGTCAGCAGCGCATTGATGATTGGCAGCAGTTGTTGGCCACTCAGAAACAGCGCAGCGAGCTGGAGCAGCTTAATGTGGTCAATCAGTTCTTCAACAAAAAACTGCGCTATGTCGAAGACATCGATCTGTGGCATGAAGTCGATTACTGGGAAACCCCGATCGAAGCTCTCTGGAAAGGCGCCGGCGACTGTGAGGACTACGCAATTGCCAAGTACTTCAGCCTGCGCCATCTCGGTGTAGCCAGTGAAAAGCTGCGTATTACCTATGTTAAGGCGCTGACCCAGAACCGCGCGCACATGGTGCTGACCTACTACTCGAGTCCGGAGGCTGAGCCCCTGGTGCTCGACAGCCTGATTGAAGCCATCAAACCGGCCAGCCAACGAAAGGATTTGCTGCCGGTCTACTCTTTCAATGCAGAAGGGTTGTGGCTGCCGGGTACCAAAGGCAACAAAAAAGTCGGCGATACCAAACGTCTATCGCGCTGGCAGGATGTGTTGAAGAAAATGCAGGCCGAAGGATTCCCGGTCGAAACGACTAACTAGGAGCACATGCTCAGATGTCTTTGTTCAAACAGCTGTTGATTGCTATCTGTCTGTTCCTGGTGGTCGCCTTCACCGGCAGTTTCATGGTCAGCCTGGAGAGCTCGCGCACTCAGTACGTCAATCAATTGCGCTCCCATGCCCAGGACGCAGCGACAGCGCTGGCGCTTTCTCTGACACCGAATATCGACGACCCGGCGATGGTCGAGTTGCTGGTCAGCTCGATTTTCGACAGCGGTTACTACGCGAGTATCCGCGTGGTCGATCTGAAGACCGACCAGGCCCTGGTTGAGCGCACGGGCATTCCGGCGGCCAATAACGTTCCGGACTGGTTCGTCAAACTGATCGGCCTGGAGTCCGCCGGTGGTGATGCGATTGTTAGCCGTGGCTGGGAACAGGCCGCCCGGGTCGAAGTCGTCAGCCACCCGATGTTCGCGCTGGCCAAGTTGTGGCAAAGCGCTTTGGGCAGCTTGGGCTGGTTGCTGTTATGCGGCGCGGTGAGTGCGGTACTCGGCGCATTGTTGCTGCGCCAGCAATTGAGACCGCTGGATTACATGGTCAAACAGTCCCACGCCATCGCCCGGCGAGAATTCCTCAGCCTGCCGGAACTGCCACGCACCCCGGAACTGCGCCGGGTCGTGCAGGCCATGAACCAGATGGTCGAGAAGCTCAAGGCGCTGTTTCAGGAGCAGGCGGAGCGTAGTGAAAAACTACGAGCCGAGTCCTATCAGGACTCATTGACCGGGTTGGCCAACAGGCGTTATTTCGAGATGCAACTGAATGCACGGGTGAGCAACCCGGAGCAGGCCAGTTCCGGTTACCTGCTGCTATTGCGGGTCAAGGATCTGGCAGGTCTCAACCAGCGTCTCGGTGGCCAGCGCACCGATGACGTCATCAAGGCCGTCGGCGAGCAACTGTCTCGCGAATGCGCCAAATACCCCGAAACCCAGAACCTGATCACGCGTATCCGAGGGGGTGAGTTTGCCGTGCTCGCGCCGGGGCTGGTGCGCGAAGAAGCGCTGCAACTGGCACAAAACCTCGACAGCGCTTTGGCCAGTCTGCACGCTACTGGCGCCACCGATGTGGCTGCCGTGGCGTCTATCGGCCTGGCGCCTTTTGCTCACGGCGACTCTCCGCAAGCTGTGCTCAGCCTCGGTGATCAGGCGCTGGCGCAAGCCGAAGGCCAGGGCGAGCAGAACTGGGCCTGTATCGAACACAGCTTCTCGACTAGCGTCGGCGACGATCACCACGCCTGGCACCGGATGCTCGACCAGGCGCTGACACAGCGCCGCTTCGAGCTGTATTTCCAGCCGGTAGTGGCTGCCCAGGACACGCAACTGGTACTGCATTACAAAGTGTTGTCGCGACTGCTCGACGAACAAGGCCAGACCATCCCCGCCGGGCGCTTTCTGCCTTGGCTGGAGCGCTTCGGCTGGACGGCACGTCTGGATCGGCTGATGCTGGAGCAGGTGTTGGAGCAAATGAGCGAGCATGAAGAGTCGCTGGCGCTGAATCTGTCGTCGGCTACCTTGGGCGACCCGCAGGCGCAAAACAAAATCTTTGAGATTCTGCGTGCGCATTCCAGCCTCGGCCCACGATTGACCCTGGAGATTGGCGAAGAGCAACTGCCTGACCAAGCGGTGCTGGAACAGTTGACCCGGCGCCTGCGCGAACTCGGTTTCTCATTGAGCCTGCAACGTTTTGGCGGGCGCTTCAGCATGATCGGCAACCTGGCACGGCTGGGGCTGGCGTACCTGAAAATCGATGGCAGCTACATTCGCTCGATTGATCTGGAGAGTGACAAACGCCTGTTCATCGAGGCGATCCAGCGCGCGGCGCACAGCATCGATTTGCCGCTGATTGCCGAGCGGGTTGAGACAGAAGGCGAGTTGTCGGTGATTCGCGAGATGGGGATATACGGCGTACAGGGCCAGTTGTTCGGCGAGCCCAAGCCCTGGGGCTGATGTGATCGCTCCCACGAAGCTCGTGGGAATGATCGGATGGGTGTATCAGATCAACCCGGTCTCTTCATCATCGATCAATTGGCTCAAACCACCCAAGGCTTCACGGGCCTGGTTTCGGTCCAGGAGTTTAGCCTGGGCCGCCGTCGGCAGGTCGGTAACGCGGATCACGCCTTTCTGGGTCAGCACCTGAATCAAGTCATCGAGTACCCGGATCATTTCCAGGTCACTTTGCTTTAGCTGTTTGAGGCTGTTCTCCACCGCGGCGTTGGCAAACCAGGTCTGGATTTCATGATTGTCGGCCGGCAGCGTTTCCGTGGCCTCGGCGTAGGCGGCGGGTTCCACGCGTACCAACAGGCCCTGCGCATCGCGTTGCACGTAAAACATTGAGCATCCCTCAGAATTGAACCAGCGTCGTGCTGTCAGCAGCATAGGTCAACTGCGCGCCAGTATGTGGCGCAGCGACAAAATCGTCACCGGGCAGTGGACGCAAACGTGACGGCCGCCCCATAAGGAGCGGGCGTTTTCATGCATCAGCTGTTGTTGTGATCGATTTTGATGGTCGGGTCGCTACCGGCAATCAGGTTGTGCAGGTTGGCGCTTGACCAGTTATTACCTTCCAGCTTGATCGTCACGTCCGGCGTGGCGGCTGCGGCGTTGCCCGAGTTGAACTGACCGGTCGAGCTGACTTGCAGTGACGACACGCCATCGACCGTGGTGATCTTCAGGAAGTTGTCGATGGTACTGCCGGTTTCGTTCTGCAACAGATCACGCAGGTCGATCCGGTCGCCTTCACTGGCGTTGAAGTCCTTGATCACGTCGTTGCCGGTGTCGCCGGCTTTCCAGACGAAGGTGTCTCCACCCAAACCGCCAATCAGGGTGTCATTGCCCTTTCCGCCCAAGAGAATGTCATTGCCGTCGCCACCGTCCAGCAAGTCATTTCCGGTACCGCCGAGCAGGATGTCATTGCCTGTGCCGCCGTAGAGTTTGTCGTCGCCGCCTTGACCGAAGATGATGTCGTTGCCGGCACCGCCCAACAGCGTATCGCCCCCGTCGTGAGCGCCAGACATGTCGAACTCGCTGTAATGCTCGGTGACGTACTGGTGCACATTACTTGGGGTGACCTGGCTGGTTTCGACTCCGGTTTTCAGGCCCACGAACGCCTGCAGCGCGGTGTAGCCTTCACCGGTGACGCCATTGAAACTCACCAGGTCGCCAAAGATGAGGTCGTTGCCTTCGCCGCCGTTGAGAGTGTCCTTGCCCGGCAAGGTGGCCTCGCTGTGGCCGAGAATCGCATTCGCCAAGTCATCAGGGTTGATGTTGGCCAGCGGTTTTCCGTTGGTGCTGTTATAGGGGGCGAGGTCGCTTTCCTTCACATCATTGTTAAGGCCAATGGCTTGTACGGTCGAGTTGGCGGCAGCAAACAGCGCAAAAGCTGCGGCTGCATTGCTGGCACTGGTTTTATCGACGTAGCCATTGCCAGCGTTTTCCGACAGTTCGTAAGTGCCATCGCCTTGCGCATGAAGGGTCAGGTTGCTGTCGACTTTCGAGGAGGTCCAGTTGTTATTGCCCTTCTCAGTCCACTTGTAGACATAGCCATTGGCATCGACCAGTGTCCGCATTTCGGTACCGATCAATACTTTGAACTCTTCTCCCGGCTTGTATTGACCCGCTTTCAACAGGTCGTCCAGCGTCAGATCGGTCGTGCTGCTGGACTTGTAGTCGACGACCAACGGATTGACTATTTCCTTTGTGGTGTAGGCGGTCGGCTCGCCATCGGTAATGAAATAGGTGAGGTTTTTCGCATTGGTGTTGCTCTTTGCATCATCGCTGTAGAACCAGTTGGCGGTAGTCTTGAACACGTCCTCGTAGTTGGTGTAGCCACCCGACTTCATGCCGTCGAGGATTCCCTTCAAGTTGGCGAAGGCATCTTTGCTCGACAGGTCGATCGAAATCGATTGCTTGACGGTGGTATCGAAGTCCACTAGGAACACCTTGACCACGCCCGGATTTGAGCCTTTCGAGGTGGCGCTGGCGATCAGCGAAGTAAACACGGCTTCGAGGGATTTCTTCGCGGCGCTCATGGTGCTATCGCTCATGCTGCCCGAGCTGTCGACCATGAACGCGATGTTGTAGTTCTGCCCAGGTGTGACCGTCAGACCCGCGATGTCCGCGATCATGATGTCGTTGCCATCGGTACCATCCCGAACATCATCAGCTGCAGTCGCGGTGATCGGGTTATACACCGCCGGGTATACGGTGACCGGGATCGTTGCCGTACTCGACGCCACCTCCCCCACAGCAAGGCTCTCGGTCGAGGTCGAGGTCACCGTCAGGTTGAACTGGCCGTTGTAGTAGGTCGGCGGGGTCACGGTCAGGGTGCCGAGGTTCCAGCCGGTGACGTTGGCGTCGCCGCTTGTCGCAGTGACAGTGAAGCTGTGTCCCGCGCCATCGCTGAGCACCGAGCCGATCGGCGCGCCGCTGATCTTCACGCTCAGGCTTTCCGAGCCGTCCGTGTCGGTCAGGCCAGTGCTCACCGACGACAGCTTCACGCTGGAGCCTTCAGCACCGGTATTGAGCTTGTAGCCGTCGTAGTAGCCTTCGCCGTTGCTGCCGTGCAGGTTCGAGACGGTTACCCCCGCATTCACCAGATCCTGTACGCCGGTGTAGATCGGTACGCCGGCACTGCTCAGATCGATCGGCGTGCTGCCATTGACCGACAGGTTGACGTCATAGGTGCCCGGACCGCTCTGGTTGTGGTGGTAGATGTCCAGGGTGTAATAGCCGCTGGTGGTCGGAGTAAACGAACCATTGAGGTTGCCGCCCGCGCCCCAGGTGATCGCGGCGACGTTCTTGCCGCCGATGGTCACCAGCAGGCTGTCATCGCCAACTCCGCTGAAGGTGTAGGTCTTGCCGGCTTCGAGGTAGATCAGGCCGGAGATTTTCGACGCCGTACCGACGGCCACATTACCGTCGGACTGCACGTTGGTGACGGTGCCTTTGGAATTCGCTGTGCCTGCGGCATCGATCACGTTTTTCAGCGTGGTCGAATCCGCGCCGTTGCCGTTGGTGCCCAGGCCCGACAGACCGGTCCAGACTTCCTTGATCAGTCCGGTGGCGTTCACATTGTTACTGGCAACGCTCAGGGTCGGCACATCCGCGATTGCTTTCACACTGATGTCCAGCGTGGTGCTCGAACCGGTATTGGTGGTGTAGGTCACTGTCGGAACCTTGCCACTCCAATTGTCGGCGGGGGTAAAGGTGTAGTCACCGTTGGCACCGAGCGTCAGCTTGCCCACGTTTGCGAGGGTGGCAGTACCCCCTGCGTTGTAGTCGACGCCACCAATGTTGAACTTGGTCACGCTGAGAACGTTGTCGACATCGCGGTCATTGCCAAGCACGTTGCCGGTTGCAACATGGTCTTCATCAATGGTCTTGGTATCTGCAACCAGGACGCTCGGGTCATCGACCGGCGCGACGACGATGGTGCCGGTCGCCGGGGTAGCAGAAGGCATGCCTTCGTTGTCGGTCGCGCTGTAGGTGAAGTGGGTGGTGCCGCTCCAGTCGCCGGTGGGTTTGAAGTAAACCGTTGCGCCGTTGGCGGTTGCGGTGATCACGCTGCTGGTGGTCAACGCAATGGTCCCGGCCGCGTCTGCGTAAAAACTGCCATTGGCCGGCAGGCTGGTCAGGGTGAAGTGATGGACGCTGCCGTCAATGTCACTGCCGTTGAGTTGCACGGCGATAACATGATCTTCATCACCCGTGGCCGAGGTGGAGTTAACGGTCGGCGCGTCGTTGACCGGGTTCACCTTAATGTCCAGCGTGCTGGTGGCATTGGTGTTGGTGGTGTAGCTGATCTGTGGAACGGTGCCGTTCCAGTTTGCGGCAGGGGTGAAACTGTAATCACCGTTGGTGGCGATAGTCACAGTGCCGACGCCGGCGATAGTCGCCTCTTGACCCGCGGTAAAGTTGCCAGGGACGCCATGTATGGTGAATGTCGCAATACTCAGAACGTTATCGACATCGCTGTCATTGCCAAGCACGTTGCCGGTTGCAACATGGTCTTCATCAATGGTCTTGGTATCTGCAACCAGGACGCTCGGGTCATCGACCGGCGTGACGCTGATGTCCAGCGTGGTGCTCGAACCGGTATTGGTGGTGTAGGTCACTGTCGGAACCTTGCCACTCCAATTGTCGGCGGGGGTAAAGGTGTAGTCACCGTTGGCACCGAGCGTCAGCTTGCCCACGTTTGCGAGGGTGGCAGTACCCCCTGCGTTGTAGTCGACGCCACCAATGTTGAACTTGGTCACGCTGAGAACGTTGTCGACATCGCGGTCATTGCCAAGCACGTTGCCGGTTGCAACATGGTCTTCATCAATGGTCTTGGTATCTGCAACCAGGACGCTCGGGTCATCGACCGGCGCGACGACGATGGTGCCGGTCGCCGGGGTAGCAGAAGGCATGCCTTCGTTGTCGGTCGCGCTGTAGGTGAAGTGGGTGGTGCCGCTCCAGTCGCCGGTGGGTTTGAAGTAAACCGTTGCGCCGTTGGCGGTTGCGGTGATCACGCTGCTGGTGGTCAACGCAATGGTCCCGGCCGCGTCTGCGTAAAAACTGCCATTGGCCGGCAGGCTGGTCAGGGTGAAGTGATGGACGCTGCCGTCAATGTCACTGCCGTTGAGTTGCACGGCGATAACATGATCTTCATCACCCGTGGCCGAGGTGGAGTTAACGGTCGGCGCGTCGTTGACCGGGTTCACCTTAATGTCCAGCGTGCTGGTGGCATTGGTGTTGGTGGTGTAGCTGATCTGTGGAACGGTGCCGTTCCAGTTTGCGGCAGGGGTGAAACTGTAATCACCGTTGGTGGCGATAGTCACAGTGCCGACGCCGGCGATAGTCGCCTCTTGACCCGCGGTAAAGTTGCCAGGGACGCCATGTATGGTGAATGTCGCAATACTCAGAACGTTATCGACATCGCTGTCATTGCCAAGCACGTTGCCGGTTGCAACATGGTCTTCATCAATGGTCTTGGTATCTGCAACCAGGACGCTCGGGTCATCGACCGGCGTGACGCTGATGTCCAGCGTGGTGCTCGAACCGGTATTGGTGGTGTAGGTCACTGTCGGAACCTTGCCACTCCAATTGTCGGCGGGGGTAAAGGTGTAGTCACCGTTGGCACCGAGCGTCAGCTTGCCCACGTTTGCGAGGGTGGCAGTACCCCCTGCGTTGTAGTCGACGCCACCAATGTTGAACTTGGTCACGCTGAGAACGTTGTCGACATCGCGGTCATTGCCAAGCACGTTGCCGGTTGCAACATGGTCTTCATCAATGGTCTTGGTATCTGCAACCAGGACGCTCGGGTCATCGACCGGCGCGACGACGATGGTGCCGGTCGCCGGGGTAGCAGAAGGCATGCCTTCGTTGTCGGTCGCGCTGTAGGTGAAGTGGGTGGTGCCGCTCCAGTCGCCGGTGGGTTTGAAGTAAACCGTTGCGCCGTTGGCGGTTGCGGTGATCACGCTGCTGGTGGTCAACGCAATGGTCCCGGCCGCGTCTGCGTAAAAACTGCCATTGGCCGGCAGGCTGGTCAGGGTGAAGTGATGGACGCTGCCGTCAATGTCACTGCCGTTGAGTTGCACGGCGATAACATGATCTTCATCACCCGTGGCCGAGGTGGAGTTAACGGTCGGCGCGTCGTTGACCGGGTTCACCTTAATGTCCAGCGTGCTGGTGGCATTGGTGTTGGTGGTGTAGCTGATCTGTGGAACGGTGCCGTTCCAGTTTGCGGCAGGGGTGAAACTGTAATCACCGTTGGTGGCGATAGTCACAGTGCCGACGCCGGCGATAGTCGCCTCTTGACCCGCGGTAAAGTTGCCAGGGACGCCATGTATGGTGAATGTCGCAATACTCAGAACGTTATCGACATCGCTGTCATTGCCAAGCACGTTGCCGGTTGCAACATGGTCTTCATCAATGGTCTTGGTATCTGCAACCAGGACGCTCGGGTCATCGACCGGCGTGACGCTGATGTCCAGCGTGGTGCTCGAACCGGTATTGGTGGTGTAGGTCACTGTCGGAACCTTGCCACTCCAATTGTCGGCGGGGGTAAAGGTGTAGTCACCGTTGGCACCGAGCGTCAGCTTGCCCACGTTTGCGAGGGTGGCAGTACCCCCTGCGTTGTAGTCGACGCCACCAATGTTGAACTTGGTCACGCTGAGAACGTTGTCGACATCGCGGTCATTGCCAAGCACGTTGCCGGTTGCAACATGGTCTTCATCAATGGTCTTGGTATCTGCAACCAGGACGCTCGGGTCATCGACCGGCGCGACGACGATGGTGCCGGTCGCCGGGGTAGCAGAAGGCATGCCTTCGTTGTCGGTCGCGCTGTAGGTGAAGTGGGTGGTGCCGCTCCAGTCGCCGGTGGGTTTGAAGTAAACCGTTGCGCCGTTGGCGGTTGCGGTGATCACGCTGCTGGTGGTCAACGCAATGGTCCCGGCCGCGTCTGCGTAAAAACTGCCATTGGCCGGCAGGCTGGTCAGGGTGAAGTGATGGACGCTGCCGTCAATGTCACTGCCGTTGAGTTGCACGGCGATAACATGATCTTCATCACCCGTGGCCGAGGTGGAGTTAACGGTCGGCGCGTCGTTGACCGGGTTCACCTTAATGTCCAGCGTGCTGGTGGCATTGGTGTTGGTGGTGTAGCTGATCTGTGGAACGGTGCCGTTCCAGTTTGCGGCAGGGGTGAAACTGTAATCACCGTTGGTGGCGATAGTCACAGTGCCGACGCCGGCGATAGTCGCCTCTTGACCCGCGGTAAAGTTGCCAGGGACGCCATGTATGGTGAATGTCGCAATACTCAGAACGTTATCGACATCGCTGTCATTGCCAAGCACGTTGCCGGTTGCAACATGGTCTTCATCAATGGTCTTGGTATCTGCAACCAGGACGCTCGGGTCATCGACCGGCGTGACGCTGATGTCCAGCGTGGTGCTCGAACCGGTATTGGTGGTGTAGGTCGCCTGTGGAACGTTGCCATTCCAGTCGGCAGCCGGCTTGAAGGTGTAGTCGCCGTTGCTGGCAATGATCAGCGTACCGACACCGGTGATGGTTGCGGTCTGGCCCGCCGTGAAACTGCCGTTGACTCCGTTCACGCTGAAGCTTGCGACGCTCAGGACATTATCGACATCGTGGTCGTTGGTCAGCACGTTGCCGATCGCGTTGTGGTCTTCTTCGACGGTGATCCTGTCCGCCTGCAGCACGCTTGCGTCATCGACGGCAGTCACGTGCACCACGAGTGGCAGCGAGGTGCTGGCACTTGGGGCATCGCCGTCTTTGGCGGTGGCCGTTACGGTCAGGGGAATGTCGCCATTGAAGTTCGTCGGCGGTGTCAGCTTGAGCGTGGAAAGGTTCCAACCCGTAACGTCCACTGACGTCGAGCTGTCGGTAGCGTTGAACGTGTGGTTGCCATCGGTGAGTTTGGAGCCAGCCGGCAAGCCGCTCAGTGTGAGCGTCAGCGTTTCCGAACCGTCGGCATCATTGGTGTGGGCCTGAATGGTTGACAACAGGATAGGGTTGTCTTCAAGGCCCGAGTTGAGCACCTGAGTGACATTGATGTTGTCCAGCACGCCGCCCAGGCTGTTTCTGTCCCCAGCGCGGAACTCAAGTTTCTGGTTGCCATCGGCAGTGACCGGAATGTCGAAGCTGTAGTGCTGCATGCCCGTGGTCAGGGTGTTCAGGGTGCCAATGAGCTGGCCGCCCCAGAACACATTGATGATCGAGTTATGTCCATCTGCACGCGGCGCATAGTCGAACGACACGTTGTACGTGGTGCCGGCTTTGGCATCGATAGTGGTGTAGAGGTTGCTCGCATCACCGGCATTACGCTCAAGTTCGATGACCTGGTTATCGCCACCAGCACCGTAGACGCTGGCCTTGCCGATTTCGACCATGCCATCGCGGTTGTCAGTGTGCCAGACGCCGTTGCCGAGCCTGCTGACATCGACGTCGCCAGTCGAGCCGTTAATAGCGACTTCCTGGAGGTCAGTCGAGGCAACCGTGCCGCCACCGGTCAGCGACAGGCTCGGGGTATCAGTTACCGGCGCAACGACGATGGTGCCGGTCGCCGAAGTAGCAGATGGCGTGCCCCCGTTGTCGGTCGCGCTGTAGGTGAAGCTGGTGGTGCCACTCCAGTCGGCGGTGGGTTTGAAATAAACCGTTGCGCCGTTGGCGGTTGCGGCGATCGCGCTGCTGGTGGTCAACGCAATGGTCCCGGCCGCATCTGCGTAAAAACTGCCATTGGCCGGCAGGCTGGTCAGGGTGAAGTGGTTGACGCTGCCGTCGATGTCACTGCCGCCGAGCTGCACGGTGATCAAATGATCTTCATCACCCGTGGCCGAGGTGGAGTTAACGGTTGGCGCGTCATTAACCGGGTTGACCGTAATATCCAGCGTGCTGGTGGCATTGGTGTTGGTGGTGTAGCTGATCTGTGGAACGGTGCCGTTCCAATTTGCGGCGGGGGTGAAACTGTAATCGCCGTTGGTGGCGATAGTCACAGTACCGACGCCGGCGATAGTCGCCACTTGACCTGCGGTAAAGGAGCCGGGGACGCCTTGTATGGTGAATGTCGCGATACTCAGAACGTTGTCGACATCGCTGTCATTGCCAAGCACGTTGCCGGTTGCGACATGGTCTTCATCGACGGTACTGGTATCCGCAATCAGGACGCTCGGGTCATCGACCGGGGTGACGCTGATGTTCAGGGTCGAGGTGACGTCGGTGCCGGAGCCGTCGGTGACGGTGTAGCTGACCGTTGGCACCGTGCCGTTGTAGTTGGCGGCCGGGGTGAAGGTGTAATCGCCATTGGCGCCGATCACCAGGGTACCGACGTTGGCGATGGTCGCGGTCTGGCCGGCAGTGAAGGTTCCGTTGACGCCGTCAATGGTGAAGTTGACCACGCTGACCGGGCCGTCGACGCTCGAGGTGTCGGTCAATACGCTACCGCTGATGGCGGTGTCTTCCGCAGTGCTCACGTTTTCGCTGAGGTCGGTGAAGCTGTCGTCAACCGGGGTGACGCTGATGTTCAGGGTCGAGGTGACGTCGGTGCCCGAACCGTCGGTGACGGTGTAGCTCACCGTCGGCACCGTGCCGTTGTAGTTGGCGGCCGGGGTGAAGAT
Organism: Pseudomonas putida; assembly: GCF_050990305.1. Classification (GTDB taxonomy): domain Bacteria; phylum Pseudomonadota; class Gammaproteobacteria; order Pseudomonadales; family Pseudomonadaceae; genus Aquipseudomonas; species Aquipseudomonas putida_AH. Next base: position 137,989 of record NZ_CP158817.1, read on the forward strand.
GTAATCGCCATTGGCGCCGATCACCAGGGTGCCGACATTGGCGATGGTCGCCGTCTGCCCAGCGTTGAACGTGCCAGTCACACCGTCGATGCTGAAGTTAACCACGCTGACCGGGCCGTCGACGCTCGAGGTGTCGGTCAATACGCTGCCGCTGATGGCGGTGTCTTCCGCAGTGCTCACGTTTTCGCTGAGGTCGGTGAAGCTGTCGTCAACCGGGGTGACGCTGATGTTCAGGGTCGAGGTGACGTCGGTGCCGGAGCCGTCAGTGACGGTGTAGCTCACCGTCGGCACCGTGCCGTTGTAGTTGGCGGCCGGGGTGAAGGTGTAATCGCCATTGGCGCCGATCACCAGGGTGCCGACATTGGCGATGGTCGCGGTCTGCCCGGCGTTGAACGTGCCAGTCACACCGTCGATGCTGAAGTTGACCACGCTGACCGGGCCGTCGACGCTCGAGGTGTCGGTCAATACGCTGCCGCTGATGGCGGTGTCTTCCGCAGTGCTCACGTTTTCGCTGAGGTCGGTGAAGCTGTCGTCAACCGGGGTGACGCTGATGTTCAGGGTCGAGGTGACGTCGGTGCCCGAACCGTCGGTGACGGTGTAGCTCACCGTCGGCACCGTGCCGTTGTAGTTGGCGGCCGGGGTGAAGGTGTAATCGCCATTGGCGGCGATCACCAGGGTGCCGACATTGGCGATGGTCGCGGTCTGCCCGGCGTTGAACGTGCCAGTCACACCGTCGATGCTGAAGTTGACCACGCTGACCGGGCCGTCGACGCTCGAGGTGTCGGTCAATACGCTGCCGCTGATGGCGGTGTCTTCCGCAGTGCTCACGTTTTCGCTGAGGTCGGTGAAGCTGTCGTCAACCGGGGTGACGCTGATGTTCAGGGTCGAGGTGACGTCGGTGCCCGAACCGTCGGTGACGGTGTAGCTCACCGTCGGCACCGTGCCGTTGTAGTTGGCGGCCGGGGTGAAGGTGTAATCGCCATTGGCGGCGATCACCAGGGTGCCGACATTGGCGATGGTCGCGGTCTGCCCGGCGTTGAACGTGCCAGTCACACCGTCGATGCTGAAGTTGACCACGCTGACCGGGCCGTCGACGCTCGAGGTGTCGGTCAATACGCTGCCGCTGATGGCGGTGTCTTCCGCAGTGCTCACGTTTTCGCTGAGGTCGGTGAAGCTGTCGTCAACCGGGGTGACGCTGATGTTCAGGGTCGAGGTGACGTCGGTGCCCGAACCGTCGGTGACGGTGTAGCTCACCGTCGGCACCGTGCCGTTGTAGTTGGCGGCCGGGGTGAAGGTGTAATCGCCATTGGCGGCGATCACCAGGGTACCGACGTTGGCGATGGTCGCGGTCTGCCCGGCGTTGAACGTGCCAGTCACACCGTCGATGCTGAAGTTAACCACGCTGACCGGGCCGTCGACGCTCGAGGTGTCGGTCAATACGCTACCGCTGATGGCGGTGTCTTCCGCAGTGCTCACGTTTTCGCTGAGGTCGGTGAAGCTGTCGTCAACCGGGGTGACGCTGATGTTCAGGGTCGAGGTGACGTCGGTGCCCGAACCGTCGGTGACGGTGTAGCTCACCGTCGGCACCGTGCCGTTGTAGTTGGCGGCCGGGGTGAAGGTGTAATCGCCATTGGCGGCGATCACCAGGGTGCCGACATTGGCGATGGTCGCGGTCTGCCCAGCGTTGAACGTGCCAGTCACACCGTCGATGCTGAAATTAACCACGCTGACCGGGCCGTCGACGCTGCTTGTGCCCGTGAGGACGCTGCCGGTCACGGCGGTGTCTTCAGCGGTGCTCACACTTTCATTGGCGTCGGTGAAGCTGTCGTCGACCGGCGTCACGCTGATGTTCAGGGTCGAGGTGGAACCGTCAGTGACGGTGTAGCTCACCGTTGGCACCGTGCCGTTGTAGTTGGCGTCCGGAGTAAAGGTGTAGGCGCCGTTGGCGTCGATCACCAGGGTGCCGACATTGGCGATGGTCGCGGTCTGCCCGGCACTGAAGGTTCCGTTGACGCCGTCAATAGTGAAGGTGACCACGTTCAGGACGTTATCTATGTCGCTGTCGTTGCTCAGCACGTTGCCGGTCGCAGCGGTGTCTTCTGCGATGGTTTGGGTATCGGCAGTCAAAACGCTCGGATCATCGACCGCCGTCACGGTGAGATCCAGAGTGCTGCTAGAACCGGTGTTGGTGGTGTACGTGACTTGCGGTACAGCACCGTTGTAGTTGGCGTCCGGAGTAAAGGTGTAGTTGCCATTGGCGTCGATGGTCAGCGTACCGACGCCGACGATGGTGGCCGTCTGGCCGGCGGTGAAACTGCCGGTCACGCCGGCGATGGTGAAGCTGGTGACGCTGAGCGGCGTCTCGGCATCGCTATCGTTGTTCAGGACATTGCCCGTCGCGACGCTGTCTTCTGCCAGAGAGCCAGTATCCGCAGTCAGTACGCTTGGAGTGTTGACGGTCGTGGTGTTCTGGTTGCCAGTATCGAGCGTAGTGGCGGTAGCGGTGGAATCAGGGCCGTTGGTTGGGAAACCAATGGTCGGGTCGACGCGGCCAGCCGTGGCGTCGAGCATCACGAAGCTATGACCGCCACCTGCGGCACCACCAGCAGAGCCAGCCGCCGACGGACCTGCCGCCGTGGCTTCAAGGTCTTTGGTCGGGTCGGCACCGGCGGCAATGGCCTGCTGCAGCTCTTCTACCGATGGCGCGGCTTGCGCAGTGGCGGTAGCCAGATCAGTGCTGGAGACCGGGGCGTCCGCGCTCCACTGAGTGTCACGGCCCAGATCGAGGGTACGGCCATCGGCCAGTTCCAGAGACACGGCACCAGAAAGGCCTGTGTCGATCTGATCACCCGCGAACAGTTTGTCGCCTTCAACGAGAACGCGGCGGATGCCCTCGGGGGACACCACGAAAACCTGACCGACAATGCTTTTGACGATGGCAACAACACTGCTCATTGAAGACTCTCCGGGGTGTCACGTTCAGTTGACTTCCATAGGCCTGATGGCGTCTGCGCCGACCAGCCTGGAAGTACATTGCAAAATAGGTGCACAAATTTGACGCTTTGTTTCGTCAATAATTTGGCTATATTTTTTCGCTATTAACTTTATGCCAAACTATTGACCTTCTTGGAGCCATCCTAAACAATCGCCCCAGTAATGTCACATTGATATTTAAGCTGTGACCCGTCTTCGGTATGTGATCCAGTTCCGCTGTTGAACTTTCCGATATGCGGTCAATCCGCTTGCCATCTTCCGACACGGCACGTTCTTTTGCTGTGATTCAAGACAAGAAGTCCTGGGAAATTCCTACAATGCGCTCGCCTTTGTTCATGGCTTTACCTTTCGCCCTCGCCGCGTCTTTCGTCCAGGCGCAATCCTTACCAGAGGCCATGCAACAAGCGCTGGATGTCCATCCTGAGGTCCAGGCGGGTGTTAATAGTCGATTGGCTGCGGATTATCAGTTGAAAGCCGCGCAAGGTGGATACCTGCCACGGGTCGACCTGCTGGGCGGTTATGGTCGAGAAGGCACCGATAGCGTGACCACACGATCGAACGGCAGCAACAATCATTGGGAAACCCTCAATCGCGGTGAGTCGAGCGTGCGTCTGACCCAAATGGTTTTTGACGGTTTTGCGACGTCCAGCGAAGTAGGGCGTCAACAAGCCACCGTCAACTCCCGCGCCTATTCGCTGTTGAGCACTTCCGAGCGTACCGGGCTGACCGTGGCCCAGGTCTATCTCGACGTGCTCACTCGTCGCGAATTCGTGCGCCTGGCCGAGGACAACCTCAAGAGTCACCAGCGCATTTACGACCAGATCCAGCTGCGTACGCAGCGTGGTGTCGGCAATGGCGCCGACCTCGAACAGGCGGAAGCGCGGATGGCCCAGGCGCGCAACAACCTGATCACCGAGCAGACCAACCTGGCTGACGCCGAAACCAACTACCTCTCGGCCGTTGGCCAGATGCCGGATCAGCTGGAGCGCCCGGCGAGTTTCCTGGCGCTGATGCCGGCCAACCTGAATGAAGCCCGCGCGCAGATGCTGGAAAACAGCCCGATCCTGCGCTCGGCCGAATCCGACATCGCTGCTGCCGAGAAGCAGTACGACACGGCCAAGTCGACGTTCTACCCACGCTTCGATGCGGAGTTGGGCCGCACTGCGGACAACGATATTGATGGTGAGAACGGCCACAACAACGAATGGCAAGCCATGCTGCGCATGCGTTTCAACCTGTATTCCGGTGGCAGCAACAAGGCCGATCTGGAGTCCAAGGCCTACCAGTCGAACCAGGCGCTGGACATCCGCAACAACGCCCTGCGTCAATTGAATGAAGAGCTGGGCCTGGCCTGGAACGCCTTGAACAACGCCAACGCGCAGGTACCGATCGCCCAGCAATACGTTGACCACAGCACCGCCGTGCGTACCGCTTACCAGCGTCAGTTCAGCCTTGGCGAACGCACCCTGCTCGATTTGCTCGACAGCGAGAACGAACTGTTTACCTCCTCTCACCGTCTGGTGGAGATCAAGAACATTCAGTTATTTACTCAGTACCGAATCAAGGCGACCATGGGCGAGTTGCTCAAGAGCCAGGGAGTGGTCGCACCGTTGGCATCCGTTGTGCAGAACGACGTGAAGCCCAAGGTCCAATTGCCCGGTTTGAATTGAGCGGGACCTTCATTGTTCAATTGTTAGCCAAGAGTGCCGAGCGTGGAATCAGAAGTCAGTCGGGTTCAACTCATTCATGATCCGCGCGCGTTGCATGACGATCCGTTACTGGATGGTCTGCTCGCTCTTTGCATGCTGCACCAGAAGCCTGCCAGCGCGGCAATGCTGACCACTGGTCTGCCGCTGCCTCAGCAGCGCTTGAGTGTTGACTTGCTGCCTCGCGCGGCAGCTCGCGCGGGGCTGCAGGGGCGGGTACTGCAGCGCAAACTGCAAGATATTCCGGCGATTGCCATGCCGGCATTGTTGCTGCTCAAGGACGGTCGCAGTGCCGTCCTGCTCGGCTGGCAAGGCGAAGATCAGGCGCGGGTACTTCTCAGCGAAAGCGATGGCGGTGAATCCCTGGTCAACCGTGAGCTGTTGGCCGATGACTACACTGGCAAGGTCTTTTTCGCTCAGCCCCAGCACAAATTCGACGTCAATCACGGCACGCTGATTCCGCGTGCACGCTCATGGTTCCGCGACACCCTCAAGCGTTCGCGCTGGTTGTACGCTGACGCCATCGCCGCCAGTTTTCTGATCAATATCATCGCCATGGCCGCGCCGTTGTTCGTGATGAACGTTTACGACCGCGTGGTGCCGAACCAGGCCGAAGCAACGCTATGGGTGCTGGCTCTCGGTATCTCTGGCGCCTACCTCTTCGACCTGATCCTCAAAAGCCTGCGCAGTCTGTGCCTGGATCTGGCCGGCAAGAAAACCGACCTGATTATCTCGGCCACGCTGTTCGAGCGCATCGTCGGCATGGCAATGAAATACCGGCCGGCCAGGGTTGGCAGCTTTGCCCAGAACATCCATGAATTCCAGAGCCTGCGCGATTTCCTCGCCTCGCTCACGCTCACCAGCCTGATCGACTTGCCGTTCACGATTTTGATTTTTATCGTCATTGCGATCCTGGGCGGGCATCTGGTGTGGATACCGGTGCTGGCGTTCCCGATTGCCCTGGCTATCGGCTATGCCTTGCAAAAACCCCTGGTGGCGACAATGGAGCGCACCATGGCCTTGGGCGCCGAGCGTCAGTCGAGCCTGATCGAAACCCTGGCCGGCCTGGATGCGGTGAAGGTCAACAACGCCGAAAGCGAGCGTCAGTACCAGTGGGAGCAGACCATCGGCACCCTCAGTCGCCTTGAACTGCGGGTGAAAATGCTTTCCGGCCTGGCGATGAACATCACCCTGCTGATTCAACAGTTGGCCGGGGTGATCATGATCGTCTTCGGTGTATACCGGATCATTGCCGGTGACCTGACCATGGGTGGCCTGGTTGCTTGCTACATGCTCAGTGGCCGAGCGCTGAGCCCGCTGGCGTCGCTGTCCGGGCTGCTGACACGCTTTCAGCAGGCGCAGGTGACCATGAAGTCGGTCGACCAGATGATGGAGTTGCCTCAGGAGCGCAATTTCGAAGAGCGCCCACTCAGCCGCAAAGTGTTGCAAGGCGCCATTGAGTGTCGCCAGTTGAACTTCACCTACCCGGAACAGCAAAACCCGGCGCTGAAAAATATCAGTCTGGCGATTCGCCCCGGCGAGAAGATCGGCATCATCGGCCGTAGCGGCTCGGGCAAAAGTTCGCTGGCGAAACTGCTGGTAGGCCTGTATCAGCCCGATGACGGTGCGTTGCTGGTGGATGGTGTGGATATTCGCCAGATCGATGTCAGCGAGTTGCGCTACAACATCGGCTACGTACCCCAAGACATTCAATTGCTCGCTGGCACCTTGCGCGACAACTTGGTTTGCGGCGCGCGTTATGTCGAGGATGAGCTGGTGCTGCAAGCCGCCGAGCTGGCCGGCGTTCACGAATATGCCCGCCTGCACCCGCAGGGGTATGAGCTGCAAGTCGGTGAGCGTGGGCAGAACTTGTCGGGCGGTCAGCGGCAAAACGTCGCCCTGGCCCGTGCATTGTTGCTTAATCCACCGATCTTGCTGCTCGACGAGCCAACCAGCGCCATGGATAACACCGGCGAAGAGCGCCTCAAGCAGCGTCTGGCCGCTGTTATTGAAAACAAAACCGTGGTGCTGGTGACACACCGGGCATCGCTGTTGTCGCTAGTGGACCGACTGATCGTGATCGACCGTGGGCAAATACTTGCCGACGGCCCGAAAGCCGCGGTGATGGAAGCGTTGAAGAAGGGGCAGATCAGTGTTGCTTAAGTCGGGTAAGGATTCGATCCGTCGCTACTTCAAAGGCTCCGCATCGCTGCAGGGCCAGCCGCTGCCGGAGGTCAACAAGGCGTTGATCGAGGACGCACCGCGGGTGGTGCGGCTGACGATCTGGGCGATCATCGCATTCTTTGTGTTTCTGATGCTCTGGGCCAACTTCGCGGTCATCGACGAAGTGACCAAGGGCGACGGAAAGGCGATTCCATCGTCGAAGATCCAGAAAATCCAGAACCTTGAGGGCGGTATCGTTGCCGAGCTGTTCGTCAAGGAAGGCCAGATCGTCGAAGCCGGTGCCCCGCTGATTCGCCTGGACGACACGCGATTTGCTTCGAACGTCGGCGAAACCGAGGCTGATCGGTTGTCGATGCAGCTGCGGGTCGAACGTCTGAGCGCCGAGGTCGAAGATCGCCCGCTGAACTTCCCCGACGATGTACTGAAGGCTGTGCCGGGCCAGGCCAAGAGCGAAGAGTCGCTCTATATCAGCCGGCGCCAGCAGTTGCACGATGAAATCGGCGGCTTGCAGGAGCAGTTGATCCAGCGTCAGCAAGAGCTGCGCGAATTCACTTCAAAGCAGGCGCAGTATCGCCAGCAATTGGGCTTTCAGCGCCAGGAAATCAGCATGTCCGAGCCGTTGGTGGCCCAGGGCGCGGTATCGCCGGTGGAAGTCTTGCGCCTCAAGCGTGCCGAAGCGGAGACCCGTGGACAGCTCGACGCCACTACGCTGGCAATTCCGCGAGCAGAGTCGGCGATCAAGGAAGTACAGCGCAAAATCGACGAAACTCGCGGCAAGTTCCGTAGCGAAGCCCTGACCCAGCTCAATGAAGCACGCACCGACCTGAACAAGGCCCAGGCCACCGGCAAGGCCCTGGAAGACCGGGTTAGCCGGACGCTGGTCACATCGCCGGTGCGGGGTATCGTCAACAAGTTGCTGGTCAATACCATTGGCGGGGTTATCCAACCAGGCAGCGACCTGGTGGAGATCGTGCCGCTGGACGACACGTTGCTGGTCGAGGCGAAGATCCGTCCGCAGGACATCGCGTTCCTGCATCCGGGGCAGGAAGCGACGGTTAAATTTACCGCCTATGACTACACCATCTACGGTGGCTTGAAGGCCAAGCTGGAACAGATCGGCGCCGATACCATCACCGATGAAGACAAGAAAACCACTTACTACGTGATCAAGTTGCGCACCGAGCGCAGCCACTTGGGCACCGACGAAAAACCCCTGCTGATCATTCCGGGGATGGTGGCCTCGGTGGACATCATTACCGGCAAGAAGACCATTCTTAGCTACCTGATCAAACCGATCATCAAGGCGCGGGCCGAGGCACTGCACGAGCGCTAGATCTTCAGTGGATTCAGTGGCCCCTTCGCGGGCAAGCCCGGCTCCTACAAGGCTCTCTGTCGAACACATGATCATGTATTCGGCACAAAACCTGTAGGAGCCGGGCTTGCCCGCGATAGCGTCCGTCAAAACACCACAACCCTGTCAATAAGTGACAAATAACGTCACGCCGAAATCCACCCAGGGCCTTTTCAATCGCCATATCGTTATTCATTAACGGTATTTAAATTTAAATTCTTATACCTATAAAGTCACTCTCCTGCGTACCTGCCGACCAATCGGCGCGCCGCACGACACGAACCAACACGGGATCTCCGTGAGTTTCTGATCGACGCGCGCCTTTGAGCGCGCCGTGCGTGGGAGTGATTTATGTCTGCTGCTTCAGCTTCGCCAAGCATCGCGTCACAGTTTTTTGAAATCCGCCCGTTCAGCGGAGCGGTAGGCGCTGAGATCATCGGTCTGGACCTGTCCCGCCCGATCAATGATGACGATTTTTCCCGCATTCACCGTGCGCACCTGGACCATCACGTCGTGGTGTTCCGCGACCAGCGCATTACCCCTGAACAACAGATCGACTTCAGCCGCCGTTTCGGCGTGTTGCAGATCCACGTGCTCAAGCAGTTCCTGCTGGCCGATCACCCGGAAATCCTCATCGTTTCCAACATTGTCGAGAACGGCCAGAACATTGGCCTCGGTGATGCCGGCAAGTTCTGGCACTCCGATCTCTCCTACAAGGAACTGCCAAGCCTGGGCTCGATGCTGCACGCCCAGGAACTGCCATCGGAAGGCGGCGACACCCTGTTCGCCGACATGCACAAAGCCTGGGACAGCCTGCCCGAGGCGCTACGCAAAGCGGTTGAAGGTCGCTCGGCGGCGCACTCCTACACCGCGCGTTACAGCGAAACCAAATTCGAAGGCAACTGGCGCCCGACCCTGACCCCAGAACAGCTCGCTCAGGTCGCCGAGGTGATCCATCCGGTGGTGCGCACGCACCCGGAAAACGGCCGCAAAGCGTTGTTCGTCAGCGAGGGCTTCACCACCCGCATCGTTGGCCTGCCGGAGGACGAGAGCCAGCAACTATTGGCTGAGCTCTACGCCCACAGCGTATTGCCGCAAAACATCTACCGCCATCAATGGCAGCCCCACGACCTGGTGTTCTGGGACAACCGTTCGCTGATCCACCTTGCCGCCGGTTGCCCCAGCCACCTGCGCCGCAAGCTGTATCGCACCACCATCCAGGGCGACGCGCCTTTCTGATTTGTCGGAGATCCGATCATGTCCAAACGTCTTCCATTCGCACCGCTGGCCGCGGCCATCGGCCTGGGTTTCAGTCTGATCGCCGGCAGCCTGGTAGCGCCAACCGTGGCCCACGCCGAAGGTGAAATTCGCATCGCCGAACAGTTCGGCATCGTTTATCTGCTGCTCAACGTCGTGCGCGATCAGAACCTGATCGAGAAGTATGGCAAGCAAGAAGGCATCGACATCAAGGTCGACTGGACGCAGCTCTCCGGCGGTGCGGCGGTCAACGATGCGTTGCTCTCCGGTTCCATCGACATTGCCGGTGCCGGCGTTGGTCCGCTGCTGACCATCTGGGACCGCACCCACGGTAAGCAGAACGTCAAGGCCGTGGCCTCCCTGGGCAACTTCCCGTACTACCTGGTGAGCAATAATCCCAAGGTCAAAACCATTGCCGACTTCACCGAGAAGGACCGTATCGCGGTGCCGGCCGTGGGCGTTTCCGTGCAGTCGCGCTTCCTGCAATACGCGGCCGCCAAACAGTGGGGTGACAAGGAATTCAATCGCCTGGACAAGTACACCATCGCCGTTCCGCACCCCGATGCCACGGCGGCGTTGATCGCCGGCGGCACCGAGTTGACCGGGCACTTCTCCAACCCGCCATTCCAGGACCAGGCGCTGGAAAACAAGAATGTGCATGTGGTGTTGAACACCTACGACCTGCTCGGGCCGAACTCGCCGACAGTGCTATTCGCCACCGAGAAATTCCGCAACGAAAACCCGAAAACCTACAAAGCGTTCATCGATGCCCTGACCGAAGCGGCCACGTTTGCGCAGAACGATAAAGGCGCGGCAGCGGACACCTATATCCGCGTCACCAAGGCCAAGATCGACCGCGCCGAGTTGCTGAAAATCATCGACAACCCGCAGTTCGAATTCAGCGTCACGCCGAAAAATACCTACCCGCTGGCCGAGTTCCTCTACCGCGTCGGCGCGATCAAAAACAAACCGGATTCGTGGAAGGATTACTTCTTCCAGGACGCCAAACCGCTGCAAGGGAGCTGATTTGCATGAACGCGCCCTTGCAAGGCCACACGGTCAGCAAACCGGCCACGGCAGCCCAAGCGCTGCTGTCGGTCGATAACGTCAGCCTGGAATACCGCACGCCGCAGCGAGTGGTGCGGGCGACCCATCAAGTCAGTTTCGAGATCGATCCGGCGGACCGTTTTGTCCTGCTGGGTCCCTCCGGTTGCGGCAAGTCGACTCTGCTCAAGGCCGCCGCCGGATTCATCCAGCCGGTTGAAGGCGAAATCCGCCTGCAAGGCCAGCGCGTGAATGCGCCGGGGCCGGACCGGATCGTGGTGTTCCAGGAATTCGATCAGCTGCCGCCCTGGAAAACCGTCAAACAGAACGTGATGTTTCCGCTGCTGGCCTCCCGAACCCTGAAGAAAAAAGAAGCCGAAGAACGCGCGCTGCATTACCTGGAGAAGGTCGGACTGGCGGCATTTGCCGACGCCTATCCGCATACACTGTCCGGTGGCATGAAGGCGCGGGTGGCCATTGCCCGGGCCTTGGCCATGCAGCCGAAAATCCTCCTGATGGACGAACCCTTCGCCGCCCTCGACGCCCTGACCCGACGCAAGATGCAGGAAGAATTGCTGCTGCTCTGGGAAGAGGTGCGCTTCACGTTGCTGTTCGTCACCCACTCCATCGAAGAAGCGCTGGTGGTGGGCAATCGCATCCTGTTGCTGTCACCGCATCCGGGGCGGGTGAGGGCGGAAGTCCACAGCCATCAATACGATTTGCATAGCCTTGGCGGCGTGGCGTTTCAGGAATCGGCGCGGCGTATTCATCGGTTGTTGTTCGATGAGGGTCAGTCGCCGGAAACCGAGCGTGAACTGGATTTCACCGATATCCGTATCGCTTATTGAGCCGTTTGAGAGGAGGGCCCGATGAGCCATTTATCATCCCCGCGTGAAGAATTCGAGACCGTATTGCAACCGCTGACCAGTGTGCCGCTGGAACGCGAATTGCCCCTTGGTCAACGTTTGTGGCAACAGGGTTGGCTGCGCAAAAGCCTGATCCTGATTTTGCTCGCCGTACTATGGGAAGCCGTCGCCCGTTATCAGAACAACGACCTGCTGCTGCCGAGCTTCCTGCAAACCGCCAATGCGTTGTACGACGGCCTGCTCAGCGGCGAATTACTGGGCAAGGTGTGGATTTCCCTGGTGGTGCTGCTCAAGGGTTACCTGATCGGCATCGTCCTGGCATTCGGCCTCACCACCCTAGCGGTCTCGACTCAGTTCGGCCGCGACCTGCTCAGTACCCTGACCTCAATGTTCAACCCGCTGCCGGCCATCGCCCTATTGCCACTGGCGCTGCTGTGGTTTGGCCTGGGGCAGAACAGCCTGATTTTCGTGCTGGTGCATTCGGTACTCTGGGCGCTGGCACTGAACACCTACGCGGGCTTTCTCGGTGTATCAGAAACCCTGCGCATGGCCGGGCGCAACTACGGCCTCAAGGGCATGCGGTTCGTGCTGTTCATCCTCATCCCCGCCGCGCTGCCATCGATCCTTGCCGGGCTGAAAATCGGCTGGGCGTTTGCCTGGCGTACGTTGATTGCCGCCGAACTGGTGTTTGGTGCGACCAGTGGAAAGGGCGGGTTGGGTTGGTACATCTTTCAGAATCGCAATGAGCTGTACACCGACAAGGTGTTTGCCGGGTTGGCGGTGGTGATTCTGATTGGGTTGCTGGTGGAGAATCTGGTGTTTGATTCGCTGGAGCGAGTGACGGTCAAACGGTGGGGGATGCAGCGGTAGTTGTCTGCATTTGTGCTGTTTGATCTGGCCTCTTCGCGGGCAAGCCCACTCCCACAGGTTTCTATTTTGAATACAAATCCTGCGTCCGACGCAAACCCCTGTGGGAGCGGGCTTGCCCGCGAAGAGGCCATCCGCCACGACTCACCCTTTGTGCCTTGCTTGTGATGGGCCTTTCAGCCTGCACCGTCGGCCCGGACTCCCAGAAACCCGAGGCCGTCTGGTCAGTCGCCTTTGCGAGCAAGCCCACTCCCACTGGATTATCGGTTGTTCAGAGGTTTTGTGGTCACACCGACCAAGTGTGGGAGTCGGTATATCCACTGGCCGTCGCGTCAGTCGTTGGCCTAAAGTGAGGGGCATATTCCGGTCGAGGTGAAGAAAGTGCTCATGGAGTTGCAAAGACAAGAGTCGTTGGTCAAGCCCCAACGATCTGGCCTGAACCCGATGTTGACCGGCGGCCTGCTGATTCTTGTGCTGGCCGCGCTGATTCGTTTTTACGACCTCACCGCCGCCGCCATCTGGGGCGATGAAGGTTCCAGTTTGTTGATGAGTCGCTACTCCCTGCCCGGGATCTGGGTTCATGCCGCTCATGACGTACACCCACCACTGTATTTCATGCTGCTGCACGGCTGGATCGAGCTGTTTGGCGACGGCATTTTCCCTCTCCGCAGCTTGAGTGCGTTGCCGGGGATTGTCGCGGTATTGCTGGGCATGTGGCTGGTTCGCTTGATGGCCACTCCTCGGGCGGCGTTGTTGGCCGGGTTGATGCTGGCGCTCTTGCCCACGGCGGTGCGCTACAGCCAGGAAGTGCGGATGTATGCGTGGCTGGGGGTGTGGTTGCTCGGGGCCACGATTGCGCTGGTGTATTGGGTCAAGCAACCCCGTCACACGCGTGCGCTGGCGATTTACGCACTGCTGATGACTGCCGGTTTTTACACCCACTATTTCACTGCGCTGTGCGTGCTGGTGCATTGGGCGTATTTGCTGGTGCTGCGTTTGCAGCCGACCCATCCCCTGAAGCTCATCCACCAACCGACCTGGTGGCTGGCAAACGTTGCAATTGTGGTGTTGTTTGCACCGTGGGTTCCCAGTTTGATCGATCTGATCCAGCATATGGACCAACTCAAGGCCAACGGTGATGTGGGTTGGGAATTGCCGGTCACGCTGAGCTCCCTGCCGTCGATGGTGTGGGATTTTCTGATCCAGGATGATGGAGATAACCTGCCGTGGCTGCTGTTCGGTACGCTTCCGGCGCTGTTGCTGGTCGTGATCGTGATGACGGTTCTGCGTGATCGCAGCCGGTATCGCTGGAGTGTCCTGCTGGCGCTCTACACCCTGTTGCCGATGTTGCTGGTCTACGGCGTTTCCTTCATTTCGCCGGTGTTCATCGAGCGCTATCTGAACGCCTTTGCCCTGGGCTTGCCACTGGTCATGGCCCTGGCCATCGACCGCTTGTTTCAGGGTTTTCGCCTGCTGGCGTTCGGATTGCTGGCGCTGTTCGTCGGCACCGAACTGGTCGGCCTGAAAACCAATGCCACTGTCGATGTGAATGACCAAGCCAGCGTGATGGTCGAGTTTGTTAATCAGCATTATCAGGCGGGGGACCGGATCGTCATCAGCGACATGCTCTGGTACATGCCCTATGTCTATTACAACCGCACCGATGCAGCGCCGATGCTCTATACCCCACCCTTGGCCGATGGCAGCTCCAGTCGCCCGAACGACTACGGCTTTGGCACATTGGTCAACGGCGACGCGCAAAGGATCTATCTCGATCACCTCCAACAATTGCCCAGAGGAACCGGGCGCGTGTGGCTGATCAGCACGGCCGACCAACCGGACGAATTCGCGCCGCTGCCCGATGGCTGGCAAAAAGTCAGGGAGACCGAGGCGGGTAATAACCGGGCGCGGTTGTTCGTGATGGGCACCGAGTCCCGTTGATGGAAAAAACTGTAGGAGCGAGCATGCTCGCGATGGACTCAAGGGCGCCGCGTTGAGTCAGTTGACACGCGTCATCGTTAACGACCATCGCGAGCATGCTCGCTCCTACATTTATGATTTCTGTGATAGATCGGCCATGCCCTTGAGCAATTCGATGGGCAACGGAAAGACGATGGTCGAACTCTTGTCACCGGCAATCGAACTCAACGTCTGCATGTACCGCAACTGCATGGCACCAGGCTGTCGACCAAGCATTTCGGCGGCTTGCATGAGTTTCTCCGAGGCCTGCAATTCACCTTCGGCGTGAATTACTTTGGCTCGGCGTTCACGTTCCGCTTCGGCCTGGCGGGCGATGGCGCGGATCATCGATTCGTTGAGGTCCACGTGCTTGATCTCGACGTTGGCCACTTTGATGCCCCAGGCATCGGTCTGGGCGTCGAGTACTTGCTGGATATCGATATTCATCCGTTCACGTTCGGCCAGCAATTCATCGAGTTCGTGCTTGCCGAGCACCGCGCGCAAGGTGGTTTGCGCCAGTTGGCTGGTGGCCATGAGGAAGTCTTCGACCTGGATGATGGCCTTCTGTGGATCGAGGACGCGGAAATACAGCACCGCATTGACCTTGACCGAAACGTTGTCGCGGGTGATCACGTCCTGTGCCGGCACATCGAGCACAACGGTGCGCAGATCGACGCGGACCATTTGCTGGATCACCGGAATCAACAGGATCAGGCCCGGACCCTTGACCTGCCAGAAGCGGCCGAGCTGGAACACCACCCCGCGCTCGTATTCGCGCAGGATGCGGAACGTCGCGCCTGCCAATGCGATCAGCAATAACAGGAGCGCGGCAAAACCCAGCTGCAAACCCATGGCTATTCTCCCATCGATACCGCGTCAGTCGCGGCCACTTCCAGCAGTAATCCCTTGCGTGCTACCACCTGGACTCGCTGCCCGATTTGCAACGGCTTGGCGCTCGATACTTGCCAGCGTTCACCCTGCAAATGCACCCAGCCTTGACGGGCGTCGCCGGCCTGCAACGCCAATACCGGCGTCACACTACCCAGCAGTCCGGCGTCGCCGCTGACGGTATGGCGCGGTCGGGTTTTCAGGGCGCGGATCAGCAGGAATATCAGGAGCAGGGCGCTGATCAGCCCCAGGCCGATCATCAAGGGGGCGGGCAATTGCGCGTTGGTGAGGATCACCGCGCCGATCACGAACATCACGATCCCGCCCAGGCCAATCACGCCATAGTTGGGCAGGGCGGCTTCAGCGATCAAAAACGCAATGCCGAAGGTGATCAACCAGAGCCCGACGGGGTCGGGGGCCGGTACGCCGGCAGTGTCCGCGGCGAGAGCCGAGCCGCTCAACGCCAACAGCCATGCAATGGCAAAACAACGCGTCTTCACGTGACCCTCCGGGAGAGTCGCTGGTGGTTCTGTATACAGTTTAGTTGACGCACCACTTGTATGAATTTTGCGCAGTTGTCGCTCTGGCCGATGGGCGGATTTCCCGCCGGATCAGCCCCGCGGGCCTAGACTTTCACTACGGAGAAAAGCGTCAACCATCGTCCGCCCCAAGTGATGGCGGACACCGAGGTGCATCATGCGTATGGCAAAAACCGTGCAGAGAAGTCTGGACAGGGCTCAATGCGACTACGACATTGTTAGCCATCCTCATTCGGCCAGCAGCCTTGAAACCGCACGGGTCGCGGGCATTCCCGCCGAACGGGTGGCCAAATCCGTCATCCTCGATGACAACCACGGGCATTACCTGATGGCGGTGCTGCCCGCCAGCCGTCACCTGGACCTGAGCAAAGTCCGCAGCAGCGGTGAATGGCAGGTTTCCCGGGAAAGCAATCTGCCGCACCTGTTCGAAGACTGTGAACGCGGCGCTGTGCCTGCCCTGGGCGAAGCCTATGGGCTGGACGTGGTCATCGACCCCTTGCTGACCCGACAGAAGGACATCTATCTGGAAGCCGGCAACCACATCAACCTGCTGCACATGAACGTGCCCGACTTCCTGAAAATGGTGCCGCATGCGGAGGTGCGGGAGGTGAGTACTTAGATATGCGGCGTCTTCACGGACACCATCGCGAGCAAGCCTCGTTCCTACAGCTTGTGCATACCCCTGTAGGAGCAAAGCTTGCTCGCGATTGACCACAAAGCGGTCACCCTAATTCATTAACAGGAGCCCGACATGGAAAACCCAACCCACAGCCTCCCCTCACTGTTCAAACAACTCGGCTTGCCCGACGACGCCGAGAGCATCGACAAATTCATCGCCACCCATTCACCGCTCAAACCGGAACTGCATTTGGCAGACGCGTTTTTCTGGAGCAAGGCCCAGGCGGACTTTCTGCGTGACGAGGTGTTGGACGACGCCGATTGGGCGGAAGTGGTGGATCAACTGGATGTGCTGTTGAGGAAGGGGCGGGGGGTGTAGACGCTCAATGCTCTTGTGGCCACTGTCGGGAGGTATGAACCAGGGCAAGAATCCAAATGGCATCCAGCGCCTGTTCATAAACAATGCGATAACTCTGATGCGGAATGAGTTCGCGAGTGCCGGCTATGATTCCAGCCGGGCCGTATTCAGGATATTGGGCCAATCTGGATACTGCATCGCTGAAGCGATTGTCCATGTCGATGGCCGCTTTTGGGTTAACGGCGTGCAGGTAATCCCAAATGTCTGCACGATCCTGTGCTGCGTCTTTCGTCCAGATTATCTTCATTCCGATATGGCTGCTCGCCGACGCCTGGCGGCGAACTCTGCTTCAACTTCCTCATTCGTCAGCCCGTCATCCTTACGCATCGACATACGCGCGACATCCACTTTGCGCTGCAAGAATGCTTCGTACTCACGTGACTCTCGTTGTGTTTGAACAAATTGACGCATCAATTCTCGAACAATTTGCGAGGCAGGGCGGTGGGCGGCTTCGGCTTCGGCCATGAACTGCTCGCGCAGATCTGACTCGAGCTTCATCGTAAACACGGCTTGTTTTGACATTGGTTGGTCCCTGCTTGGTGTAATGAAAAAGTATATACAAATTCATTACGTCGGTTATCCAACTATCCTTCCGTCACGACGGATGGATTCCAAAGTGTTTCAAAACTTGACGAAAAATCCCCTCCAATGCGATATTGATAGTTAGCAAACTAACAGTATGGGCATTCCCTCGTGCCAAACGACCTCGACGCTCTACAAAAGAACATCAGCAGCTCCATGGTGGTGGCCGCGCGGCATTGGCGGAAGATCTGCCAGACCAAGCTGGTCAACTATGGAATCTCCGAAGCCTGTGCCGTCCCGTTGTTGATGATTGGGCGCCTGGGCGATGGTGTGCGGCAGGTGGCGGTGGCGCAGGCGTCGGGGATGGAGAGCCCGTCCCTGGTGCGGTTACTGGACCAGCTATGCCATGCCGGCCATGTCTGCCGCACCGAAGATGCCCAAGACCGTCGTGCCAAATGCCTGAGCCTGACCGAAAGCGGTCGCACACTGGTGCAAACGGTCGAAATGGAACTGGTGCGTTTGCGCAACCAAGTGCTCGAAGGCATCGACCAGCGTGATCTGGAAGCTACGCTGCGTGTATTGAGGGCTTTCGAATCGGCGGAACACATGCCAGTGGTCAATTCTTGAACGGTTTCTTTGCCGGCATGCCCCCGGCCCGCGACTGGTTCTATGGCGTGCGCACGTTCGCCGCCTCGATGATCGCGCTGTACATCGCCCTGCTCATGCAAATGCCTCGTCCTTACTGGGCGATGGCCACGGTGTACATCGTCTCCAATCCGTTTCTCGGCCCGACCACGTCCAAGGCGCTGTACCGCGCGATCGGCACCTTTGTTGGCGCAGCTGCAGCAGTGCTGTTCGTGCCCATGTTCGTCCAGAGTCCTTATGTGCTGGTGCTGGTCATTGCCCTGTGGACCGGCACGCTGCTGTTCCTGTCCTTGCACCTGCGCACCGCCAACAACTACGCCTTGATGCTCGCCGGGTACACCTTGCCATTGATCGCCCTGCCGGTGGTGGATAACCCGTTGGCGGTGTGGGACGTGGCCGAAGCGCGCACCGAAGAGATCTTTCTGGGGATCGCCGTCGCGGCAGTGATGAGCGCGATGTTCTGGCCACGGCGCCTGACGCCGGTGTTCAACGATTCGGTGAGCAAATGGTTTACCGATGCGTCGACCTATAGCCTGCGTTTTCTCGGCCGCAACGTGCAGCCCGAGGAAGTCAGCGCATTGCGCGCCTCGATGGTGACAACGTTCAACAGCCTGGAATTGATGATCGGCCAGTTGCCCCACGAAGGCTCGCGGCCACAAACCGTACGCAATACCAAGGAGTTGCGCGGGCGCATGATTCACCTGATGCCTGTGATCGATGCGCTCGACGATGCGTTGTACGCGCTGGAACGGCGCACGCCGGAGTTAGTGGAAAAATTCACGCCGTTGCTGGACGCCGCCACCGAATGGCTGCAGCACAAAGACGCTGACATCGACCGATGGCAGGCGTTAAAAGACCAACTCGAAGCCCTGCAACCGAGCCCCGAAGCGCTGGAAGATCGCAAGCAACTGCTGTTCTCCAACGCTATCTATCGTCTCGGCGAATGGATCGATTTGTGGCAGGACTGCCGCAGCCTGCAAATCGCCATCCAGTGCGAAAACCAGGACAGCTGGCGCGCGGTCTATCGGCACTGGCGCCTGGGCCGGCTGACACCATTTCTGGACCGTGGCCTGATGTTGTATTCGGCGGCGTCTACCGTCACCGCGATCATTGTCGCCTCGGTCCTGTGGATTCTGCTGGGCTGGACCGACGGCGGCGCCGCGGTGATTCTGGCGGCCGTGTCGTGCAGTTTCTTCGCCTCGATGGACGATCCGGCGCCGCAGATCTACCGGTTCTTTTTCTGGACGGCAATGTCGGTGCTGTTCGCCAGCCTTTACCTGTTCCTGGTGCTGCCCAACCTGCATGACTTCCCGATGCTGGTGCTGGCGTTCTCCGTGCCGTTCATTGTCATCGGCACTCTGACGGTCAAGCCGCAGTTCTATCTGGGCATGTTGCTGACCCTGGTCAACACCTCGTCCTTCATCAGTATTCAGGGCGCCTACGACGCCGACTTCCTCAGTTTCGCCAATTCCAACCTGGCCGGTCCCATGGGCTTGCTGTTTGCCTTCATCTGGACCCTGATCGCTCGGCCATTCGGTGCCGAGCTGGCGGCCAAGCGCCTGACCCGCTTCAGTTGGCGTGACATTGTCAGCCTGACCGAACCGGCCTCACTGGCCGAGCATCGGCACCTGGGTGTACAGATTCTGGATCGCCTGATGCAGCATTTGCCGCGTCTGGCCATGACCGGCCAGGACACCGGCATCGCCCTGCGGGAAGTACGCGTGGCGTTGAACATGCTCGACCTGCTCGCCTACACGCCAAGGATTCAGGGCCAAGCGCAAGCGTTACTGCGTCAGGTAGTGGCTGAGGTCGGCGAGTACTTCAAGGACTGTCTCAAGGCTGGCGAACGCCTGCCGGCGCCGAGTCCGTTGCTGATGACCATGGATCGCACCCGCCGTGCCCTGTCGGGCGCCGGTGACGATGAAACCCGTCGGCATCTGTTGCACGCCCTGAGCGGCTTGCGTCTGGCGTTGTTGCCTGGCGTCGAATTCGTCGGTTCCGCAGAGCTTGAAGAACCGCTTCCCCATGGCATCGATGGAGCGCCTTTATGATCGGTGATCTGGACATCAGCGGGGTGTTCTTGCCCACGTTGCTGGTGCTGATGGGTCTTACGTATGTGCTGTACCTACTGGTGCACGGGGCGCTGACGCGCCTGCACTTTTACCGCCTGGTCTGGCACCGGGCATTGTTTAACGTGGCTCTCTACGCCTTGCTGCTGGGCGCCGTGGACTCACTCAGTCGATACCTGATGACATGAAAAAACCTTTTTTGACCATCGGCCGTGTGGCGTTGACCCTGTTGATCGTGAGTTTCGCGGTCGTCGTGGTCTGGCGCATGGTGATGTATTACATGTTCGCCCCCTGGACCCGCGACGGGCACATCCGTGCCGACATCGTGCAGATCGCACCGGACGTGTCCGGTCTGATCCAGCAGGTTGAAGTGCGCGATAACCAGTGGGTCAAACGCGGGCAGGTGCTGTTCAGCATTGACCAGGACCGCTTCAAACTGGCCTTGCGCCAGGCGAAAGCGGCAGTGGCCGATCGCGAAGAAACCCTGGCCCAGGCCCAGCGTGAGGCCAAGCGCAACAAAGGCCTGGGCAACCTGGTGCCGGGCGAGCAACTGGAAGAAAGCCAGTCGAAGGTAGCCCGTGCCCAAGTGGCATTGATGGAAGCCCAAGTCGCAGTGGACAGTGCTCAGCTCAATCTCGACCGCTCGGTGATCCGCAGCCCTGTGGACGGTTACGTCAACGACCGCGCGCCGCGTACCCAGGAGTTCGTCAGCGCCGGGCGACCGGTGTTGTCGGTGGTCGACAGCAACTCCTTCCACATCGACGGTTATTTCGAGGAAACCAAGCTGGGCGGCATTCATGTTGGCCAGAGCGTCGATATCCGGGTGATCGGTGACAATGCGCGTCTGCGCGGGCATGTGGAAAGCATCGTCGCCGGTATCGAGGACCGCGATCGCACCAGCGGCAACAACCTGTTGCCCAACGTCAATCCGGCTTTCAGCTGGGTGCGTTTGGCCCAGCGGATTCCGGTACGAATTGCCTTCGATGACGTGCCGGCGGACTTCCGCATGATCGCCGGGCGTACCGCCACGGTGTCGATCATCGACGACAAAAACCAGGAGCCGGCGCAATGAGCAAGGCCTCGGGTTTGGCGGTCGCCGGATTGGGCTTGCTGTTGTCGGCGTGCCAGGCCGTTGGGCCTGACTATCACTTGCCGGACGAAGCGGCCATTCACCGCGAAGATTTGCAGGGCGAACTTGAGGTGAATGGTAAGCCGGTGGTCTCGGCGCCGGTGCCTGCCGATTGGTGGCGCCTGTACCACGACCCGCGACTCGACCAGTTGGTCCAGCAAGCCATGGCCTCCAATACCGACTTGCGCGTGGCAGCGGCGAGCCTGTCTCGGGCTCGCGCTCAGGTCGACGAAGCCGAGGCCGCGGGTGGCTGGAGCGGCGGCGTGAAGATGGGCGCCCAACGCTTGCAGGAATCCGGCGAAGCCTTTTTGCTGCCGGAAAAAGTGCCGGTGGCCAACATCGGCGATATCGCCATCAGCGCGTCGTACCAGTTCGACCTGTTCGGTAAGTTGCAGCGCGGTATCGAAGCGGCCAAGGCCAATGCCGATGCGACGCAAGCCGCCGCCGACACCGCGCGTATCACCCTGGTGGCCGACGTGGTGCGTGCTTACACCCAAGTGTGTGCGGCCAACGAAGAGCATGAAATCGCCCAACATTCCCTCGACTTGCAAGCCCAGAGCACCACGCTGATTCAACGTTTGCGCGACGCTGGGCGTGGCGATGAAACCCAGGTCACCCGTTCGCAAACCCAATTCAAATCCCTGCGCGCGGACATGCCTCGTTATGAGGCGGAGCGTCAGGCCGGGTTGTACCGTCTGTCGATGCTGCTGGCCAAGCCAGTGGATCAATTGCCAGCCGGCACCGCCACCTGTGACGAGTTGCCGAAAATCGCGCAATTGATACCTGTTGGCGATGGCGCAGCACTGCTCAAGCGCCGTCCCGATGTGAGGCAAGCGGAGCGTCGATTGGCGGCAGCCACCGCGACCATCGGCATCGCCACGGCTCAGCTGTACCCGGACGTCAGCTTCGGTGCGACGGTCGGCACCGTGGGTATCCTGGAGAACCTCGGCGAGCCCTCCACCAACCGCTGGGGTTTCGGACCTTCGCTGACCTGGAGCGTACCGACCAACGGTGCCCGCGCGCGCATCCGCGAAGCAGAAGCGGTCACTCAAGGTGCTCTGGCGCAGTTCGATGGCGTGGTACTCAATGCCATCCGCGAAACCCAGACCAGCCTGGCCCAGTATTCCGCGTTGCTGCAACGCCGCGACGCCCTGGCGGACGCCGAGCAATCGGCGAAACTGGCGGCTGACCAGACTCACCGTTTCTTCCAGGCTGGACGCGCGTCGTTCCTGGCCGACTTGCAAGCCACCCGCACCTACACCGATGTCCGTGCGCAGCTGGCCGCGGCCAACACGCAGGTTGCCGCTGGCCAGATCAATCTGTTTCTGGCCCTGGGTGGCGGCTGGGAAAGCGGACGAACGCAAGCGTCGAACGCCAGCAAACCCTGAGGCCGTTGCTATGCTTTGAAGTGTTGACGGGGCGTTCTTAAAAAACGCCCTTGCTTCGCACAAGGCTTGCGCAGGTCATGGGGAAACCAATAATGAAAAACCCTTATGCTCTCGGCTTCTGGTGTGCCGTCGTGGCGTTGGTGTTGCTCACGGCAACCTACTTCTACGGCATCATGCTGGCCCATCCGATCGACCAGGCGCTGACATTTCTTGACAGTGCCGTGGCATTGATCGCCACGATGTCCATCGCAGCGGTGGCCTGGGCGTCTGTCCAGACACAGCGGATCAAAAAAAGACAGCTCGAACAAGGCAAAACCCTGGTGTTGATCTGGGACACCAAGGTTGCGCTGCGCCGTGTCGAAACGGTGTTCGACCGCTATTTCTGGGGCAGCTACTGGCAACCGGGGCGCACGTTCCAGGAAGTCATGGGCGAACTCACCGGCACGCCGCTGGAAAAGAGCCTTGAAACCCTGAAGAAGCAATGTCTGGAGCTCGACAAACAAGTGGCTGACGACGGTCGGCACTGGCTCAACAATGCTCGGGAACTGGCCGATGTCGCCACCGCCATGGCCCGCGAGCGTTATCAACTGGACTTCTGCGACCCGCGTGGGGAAGTGACGGGCGGGGCGGTGATCAACCGGGATTTTGAAGTGCTGGTGTACACCTGGACCGCACGGCTCAAAACCTTTGATCATCAGTTGGACGAGATCGAAGTGCAGTATTCCTGAATTGATGCTGGCTGTTCTGACGCCATCGCGAGCAAGCTCAGCTCCTACAGGGAAACGCGAACCTCTGTAGGAGCTGAGCTTGCTCGCGATGGCGATTCAATGAACACCGAAACGCTCAAGCCTTACAACGATCCCACAGATACTCTTTAACCTTTAATCATTGGGCCGCCCCGCGCGCCTGATGCTAATCTGCACGCCATTTCAAGCGCAGTCGCGACCGCAACCCGACTTGGGTTCAGGGAAGACGACCACACCTTCACAACGGATATTGAACGGGTCATTCATGAATAAATCTGCAGGCGTGCTACTGGGAATCGTTGTCGCCATCGGTGCAATCAGCGTCGGCGGTGCCTGGTACACCGGCACCAAAATCGAAAGCGTGCTGAACACCACCCTGGCGGACGCCAACCAGCAATTGCAGGCCGCGATGGTCGGACACAAGGGCACGGCGTCCGTGGAGTTGGTGTCGCTGGAGCGCCACCTGTTCAGCAGCACCGCGCACTATCGCCTCAAGGCTGAAGGAGAAATGTTCGGCGAGGCGCCGGTCGAGTTGCTGTTCGTCGATCGTCTCGAACACGGTCCGTTGCCGTTCTCGCGGCTGGTGTCGCTGAAGTGGCTGCCGGTGATGGCCACCAGTCATTACGAATTGGAAAAAACACCACTCACGGAAAAATGGTTCGCCGCCACCAAGGACGCTTCGCCGCTCAAGGGCGTGGTCAGCATTGGCTACGACAACTCCACCAACGGCACTCTGGAGTTGCTGCCGCTGGAGTCGGCGCTGGATGAAAAATCCAGCCTGAAGTTCTCCGGTCTTAAGGTCGACGTCTCGGCCAGTGCCCAGGCGCAGAAGGTCAAGGCCGACGGCTACATGGACAGCTTGAAGTTGACCACCGTTGCCGAAGATCAGGCACCGGTGCAGGTCGAATTGAATGGTCTGACCCTGGCCAGCAACCTGACCAAAAGCACCTACGGTTACTACACCGGCGAGAACACCCTTGAGCTGAATAACAGCAAAACCACCTTCGGCCCGAAACAATCGGTGTTGGGCTTCAAGAATTTCGAAATGAAGAACCAGTCTCAGGAATCGGGTACCAGCGCGTCCGGGCGTGCCGATTACAAGATTGGCGAAGTGTCCCTGAACGGCAAGACGGTGGGGTCTGCACACTTGGCCATGAGCCTGAAGAACCTCGACATTCCGTCCACCCTGTCGCTGATGCAGATCTACCAGACCAAACTGCAACCGTACGAGCAGGCTGCCGCCCAAGCGACCGAGGCCGGCCTGCCGGTGCCGGAACTGAAGTTGACCGAAGCCGAAGAGGCACAGCTCAAGGCCAATCTGGAGCAACTGCTCGCTGCCGGTCCGAAGTTGGCCCTGGAGAACCTGTCCTTCAATACCGCCAACGGTGAAAGCCGCGCCAATCTGGTGCTCGATCTGACCAAGCCGCCTTCAATCGACCTGCCGTCCGACCAGTTGATTCGCCAGTTGATCGCACTGCTGGACATCAATGTGCAAGTGTCCAAGCCGATGATCGTTGACGTGCTCACCGTGCAGTCGCAAATCGACGGCCAGACCGATGCCAAACTGATCGCCGATCAAGCGACGGCTACGGCCGACATGTTCAGCAGCATGGCCGTCGGTAGCCAGCTGGCCAAACTGGACGGCAACAACGTGGTCAGCAAACTGCACTACGCCAACAATCAAGTGGAGTTCAACGGCCAGAAAATGACCGTCGAAGAGTTCGTCGGTTTCCTGATGAGCAAATTTGGCGGGACTGTCGAAGTTCAGTAAGACATGCACTCGTGTAGGAGCTGCCGAAGGCTGCGATCTTTTGATCTTGAAAATCAAAAGATCGCAGCCTTCGGCAGCTCCTACACGGGTAGCATGAGGCGCAAGATCGTTTCACTCCCTAATTAAACGCCACGCCTCGTCTACCGCCAGCGGCTGCTTCATCCGCTCGGCCAGCATCGCCACGGTCTGCTCTTCATCGCAGGCCACGACGGCCGTCACCACGCCGTTCTTGCCAAACAAGCCAATAAAGGGCGGATTGAACGGATCTCCCTTGAATTCGACGTCGTCCCCGGCTTGCGCGTGGCCCAGATAGTCGTAGTTTTTACCGAAGTGCCAAGTCCAGAAGTACGGCACGTCGAGGTAATGCTCATCGCCACCGAGCATGTTTGCGGCGGCGATCCGCGCCTGCTGTTGCGCCAGGCGCCAGTGTTCGATACGCAGGGACTGGCCGTTGAGCGGGAACGTCGCAATGTCACCCGCCGCCCAGAGCCCGTCCGTGACGCGCATGCCACCGTCGACCCGTAGCGAGAGGTCCTTTTCCGTCGGTAAATCGGCAAACGCTGCGGTCGCCGGACTTACGCCGATTCCCGCCAGGACCAGGTCCGCTGGCAACCGGGTGCCATTGCTCAGTCGCACCGCTTCGACCTTGTTTGCTCCTTCGATCTGCGTGGCTTCGCCCTCGGTATGAAACACCACACCATTGGCTTGATGCAGTGCCAGGATCGCCTGGCCGACGGTCTCGCCGAACTGTTTAGCCAAAGGCACCGGCGCGCGAGCCAGAACAGTGACGTCGAGGCCGTATTGGCGCAGGGACGAAGCGGATTCCATGGCGATAAAGCTGTCGCCGATGATCACCGCTCTCTGACCGGGTTTGGCGCTTTGCAGGATCTGCTGCGCATGCTCCCTCGAGCGTAAAACAAACACTTGCGGCAGGTCGGCGCCGGGTATCTCCAGCTGTTTGGGCGTGCCGCCGGTTGCCAGCAGTGCGGCGTCATAGTCCAGCGATTGGCCATCGCTCAGGTGTAGGGTTTGGCCTTGGGAGTCCAGGTCCGTCACTGCAGCGTTGATTCGTTCAATTCGCTGTTGTTTATAAAAATCTTCATCGCGCAGCGGCGGGACATCATCCGGTGGCGTCTCTCCGGAAATCACAAATTTGCTCAGGACCGTGCGGTCGTATCCGGCAGCGCATTCGCGGTCGATCAACAGTACGCGGCCGCCAAAACCCTTTTCGCGCAGTGCCGATGCCGCCGCCGTACCTGCGGCGCCAGCACCGACAATCACAAAAGTTCGCTCATCATCGGCCGGCGGCGTATGGGCATCCGCCAGCGGTTGATCATCCACCCAGACCTCGCCGTCACGCACTTCGATGGGGTAGCGCTTGAGGTTGTCGAGGGCCGGTGGTTCACACAACCCGCCATCCTCGATGCGAAATTGAGCTTTGTGCCATGGGCAGGTCAGGCGCCCATTGCACAGCGCGCCGTCAACCAGTGGCGCTCCGGCGTGAGGGCATTCGCCTTGATAGGCGCGCATTTGATCGCCGACCTTCAACAGCAGGATTTTGCTGTCCGCGATCCGGACTTCCAGGCCGCGATTGTCGGGAATATCGGCGAAACGGGCGACGCGATGCAGGGTCATGATCGCTCTCCAGGCAGGCGTTTCATTTAAGAGTCTGGCCCCATTCTTGAGGTTCAGCCAAATCCTGGTGCCACGGCGCGAGCGGTCCGGCTATAGTTTGCACGCCGACGACGGCCTCACCCGCTTAAGGTGCTCCGGAATGACCCGATTGACCTCTCTGAAACCCTGGCTGGCGGCCGCAGCAGTCGCCCTTTGCGTGCCGTTTGCGGCGCAGGCCCAGGAACGTTTCACCCTGAACATCCCAGGCGTATCGGATGACCGCTTGTTCACCTTGGCCGCGGCCAGCGATGGCGCGGGTTGCGGCGGGCACAATATATCGCCGGCACTGAACTGGAACGCCGGCCCGGCAAGCACGCAGAGCTACGCCATCGTCATGCACGACCCGGATGGCCAGAAAGGCCAGGGCGTCGATAATTGGATTCATTACGGCATCAAGGCCACCACCCATCAGATCCCGGCCGGCGTCGGCACCAAATCCTCGCTGGAAGGGGTGGGCGGCACCAATAGCAAAGGCACCACGGGTTATGTCGGTCCTTGCCCGCCGGTGGGCGACAGTGCCCACCACTACATCATCCAGCTCTATGCCTTGGATCTGGCCCCGGACGCCTTGCCAGCCGGCCTGACCCGTGCGCAGTTCCTGGAAAAAATCAAAGGCCATGTGTTGAGAAACAGCAGCGTGGTGCGGCGTTATCACCGCTGAATATTTTTTCACCAGGGTTAACCCGAAGCGTTGGGGCTGTCCGTCTCAGAGGATGAATGGATTTTTTCCTCCTGAGGTCAGCCCCCATGTTCCTTCCTCTGCATTACCTTCGTCCGACCGCCCAGGGTTTTGCTGCCGGGCTGCTGCTGGCCATGGCCGGTTGTGGCGTTTCGTCGAAACCCGAGTCTGCGGCGGTGCCGGCCCCGGCACAGCCCGAGCTGAAAGCCTTGGTGCCGCATGAATCCGTCATGGCCGATACGGCGATGACCAAGCGCAGCGTACGCGCTGCACCCTTGGCAAGCCTTGCACCGATGCCGGCCGGTGAAACTTATCCCCAGGGCTCTTATCCACAGGGCTATCGCGACGAAGAGCGCGAGCAATATCAGGCCCTGGCCGATAACCCGATCCACAGTGTCGCCCAGGCGCCGGTCTCGACCTTCAGCGCCGACGTCGATACCGGCGCCTATGCCAACGTCCGCCGCCTGCTCAATCAGGGGCGTCTGCCGCCGGAAGGGGCGGTGCGGCTTGAGGAGATGGTCAATTACTTCCCCTACGACTATGCCTTGCCCACCGATGGCTCACCCTTTGGCGTGACCACCGAACTGGCGGCCTCGCCGTGGAACCCGCATACCCGCTTACTGCGCATCGGCATCAAGGCGTCGGACCGTGCAGTGGCGGAGTTGCCCCCGGCGAACCTGGTGTTTCTGGTGGACGTGTCCGGCTCGATGGATCGCCGCGAGGGCTTGCCGCTGGTCAAAAGCACACTCAAATTGCTGGTCGATCAACTGCGTGAGCAGGATCGGGTGTCGCTGGTGGTCTACGCCGGCGAATCCCGAGTGGTACTGGAACCCACGTCCGGGCGGGAAAAGGCCAGGATTCGTACGGCCATCGATCAACTGACCGCGGGCGGCTCAACTGCCGGCGCCTCGGGCATCGAACTGGCTTATCAACAGGCACGACTGGCATTTATCCCCAAGGGCATCAACCGCGTCCTGCTGGCGACTGACGGGGACTTCAATGTCGGTGTCAGTGACTTCGACAGCCTCAAGCAAATGGCTGTGGATAAACGCAAGACAGGCGTATCCCTGACCACCCTGGGTTTCGGTGTGGATAACTACAATGAACACCTGATGGAACAACTGGCCGATGCCGGCGATGGCAACTATGCCTACATCGACAACCTGCGCGAGGCGCGCAAGGTGCTGGTGGATCAACTCGGTTCAACCCTTGCGGTGGTGGCGAAAAACGTGAAGCTGCAAGTTGAATTCAATCCGGCGCAGGTCAGCGAATATCGGTTGCTGGGTTATGAGAATCGCGCGTTGAAGCGTGAGGATTTCAGCAACGACAAGGTTGATGCTGGCGAAATCGGGGCAGGGCATACGGTGACGGCGTTGTACGAAATTGTACCGGTGGGTGAGAAGGGCTGGCTGGAGCCGTTGCGCTACGGCCAATCGGACATCGGTGTTTCTGGCAAGAACGGGGAATTGGCAATGCTGCGCGTGCGTTATCAGTTACCGGAGGGTGGGAACAGTCGCCTGATCGAGCGCCCCATCACCGACAGCGTGAAACCGGCCAGTGACGATCTGCGGTTTGCCGCCGCCGTGGCGGCGTTTTCCCAGCAACTCAAGGACGGCCGTTACACCGGCGAATTCAGCCTGAAAGATACCGAAGCGCTGGCCCGTGGCGCGCGGGGCGATGATCGCTTCGGCCTGCGCGGAGAGTTCGTGCAACTGGTGGCGCTGGCGCAGAGCCTGCGCACCACCACGGCGACGAATCCGACAGACACTGTGCGACGGATTGAATAGTGAGCCGACTCAAGGGGTTCATCAGCCAGCTGTTTGCACCCGCCAACAGCCTTGAGGCCAGCAGCGACGAATCGCTGCTGGCCCGTTATCGCGAGGGCGACAGTGCGGCGTTCGAGATTCTGTACACACGCCATCGTCAGGGGCTGTACCGATTTTTGCTGGGGCTCAGCGGCAGTGCGGAACGGGCCGAAGAGGTGTATCAGGAAACCTGGCTGAGCCTGATCCGCAGCGGCAGTCAGCCACAGGGCAGGGCGACTTTTCGTACGTGGCTGTACCAGATTGCCCGCAACCGCTTGATTGACCACTGGCGCAAGCATGGTGTTCATCAACCGCTGCACGACAGCTATGACGAACAGGCCCACGCCCTGGCCGACGAAACCACCGATCCCGAGCAACTGCTGAGCCTGAGCCGCGACAGTCAACGCCTCGACGCCGCCCTGCAAACGTTGCCCGCCGATCAGCGCGAAGTGTTCCTGCTACGTGCCTACAGCGATCTGGATCTGCCGCAAATCGCCACCCTCACCGAAACACCGCTGGAAACGGTCAAGAGCCGCCTGCGGTACGCCCAGCAAAAACTGCGTCGGCTGCTGGCCGAGGAGGTACTGACATGACTGACGCCCGCCAGACACCGCCAGAACAGGTGGTTGAACATTATCGTAAGCACGGAAGTGGCGAACCTGCGGCCCATCTCGATGCCTTCATCCTGGCCGCCGCGCAGCGCGAAGTGCCCGCGCCGAAACTCGGCCTGTGGCAGCGTTGGGTACAGGCCTGCCAGAAGCCGCGCTGGCAAGTCGCGTTCGCCAGCCTCGTGGGCGTCGGGCTGATGCTGGCGCTGGTGCAGCGCTCGCCGGAGTCCGTACCGAGCTACGATTTCGCCCCTGTGCCCAAAGCCTCTGCACCGGTCGCCAAACAGGAAGCTGAGCCATCAGCGATTGCTCGCTCGTTATCTGCCCCTGCACCCGCAGCGCCCATGGCCGAATCGGCCGCCCCTGCACAACGCGAATCCTTGAGCGCCGACATGGCCGATGAAGCCAAGGTCAGCAAACGTGCAGCCGCCCCGGCAAAATCCCTGGACGACCAACTGCGCGAAGTCATCCACCTGCAAAAAACCGGAAAAACCCAAGCCGCCGACAAGCTCCTGGCCGACCTGCAAAAACGCTACCCCAAAGAAAACCTCGGCAACCGACTCAAAGACATGCAGAAAAACTGATCGGCAAACCACACGAGCATTTGGCAACCCGGCCCGAAAGCGCGCACTATCGGGCCATAGTCGATGCGTTGGAGGATGCCGTGACAAAAAAAATCGACCGCATCGCCCAAATGCTCAACTGCCCGGAAAAGGGCGAAGAACTTCGGCGAGCGATTACCGAGAGTCGTAAGGATTTTCTGCTGAACCAGCCGGAAGAGGCTGAGGATGACGACCTTGAAGAGGAATTCTTTGAGGACGACGAGGATGATGAGTACGACGAGTTTGATTGGACGACAGAATAAAAAAACCGCCTCGGCGGTTTTTTTGTGGGCCACGTCCGCACTGGTCAGGTGCTTGTTGACCGATACCTTGAAGATCGAACACTATAAAGTACTATTTTTGGTACATTTGGAGCCATTGTGGAGCAATTACTTGCAAGCCGTTCGGTCAGCATTACGGAACTCAAACGCAGTCCGAGCACTGTGATCGAGCAAGCGGGCTCCGAGCCTGTTGCCGTGCTCAACCACAATCGGCCCGCCGCCTATCTTCTACCGCATGCTGTGTATCAGCAGTTGCTTGATCGGTTACACGCCGCAGAAATTCGGGAGGCGATTACGGCTAGCCGAAATGACCCACGACCGGCGGTCGCAGCTGATGCTGTTTTTGCCGAGCTTGATGCGCTCATCGATGAGGCAGCGGCAGAGCACACTAATCGATGAGGCAGCTGTTCTTCACCGCATTGGCACGAGAAGACCTACTGCAAATTGCTCGCTACATTGCCCGCGACAACCCTGAGCGCGCACGGACGTTTGTCGGTGAGTTGCGTCAACGTTGTTCGCAGTTGCTCGATCTGCCGAACCTTGGCATCGCCAGAGAAGACTGTGCCAAGGGACTGCGAGTGATTTCCCACGGCAGGTATCTGATCTTTTATTGTCTTGAGGACAACAGTATTAAGGTCGAGCGTGTGTTACATGGCGCTAGAGATATAAGCCGGCTGTTCGAAAAGGGCGGCATGGATTCTTAGCCCGAGCGCAACCACAATATGTTCCGTCCGTAAAAAGCCCCAGACCCATCGGACCCGAGGCTTCTCACATTTATTCATCGCACTCCAGACGCGACTCGATACACGCCCTTCCTTCGTAGCCCTGAAATCCGGCATTCAGAATCAAGTTTCAAAATGCCGCGGCTCACAATGCGTATAGAAAAACAAACAAACCTGTTCAATATCTTATTCAAGCGGTCGATACAGTGCCGTAGCTATCGATATAGCTCGTGCCAATCACCAATAACGCCTTCGTGGACACGACCCGTTATGAATAAAACCCTCCGTTTCAGCCACAAGATCCTTCTTGCGGCGTCGCTGATCGTGGTAGCCGCCTTCACGCTATTCACGTTGTACAACGACTACCTCCAGCGCAACGCCATCCGCAAGGATCTGGAAAACAACCTCCATGAAATGGGCGAAGTCACGGCAGCCAACATCAAGAACTGGTTTGACGGTCGCACCCTGCTGGTGGAAAACCTGGCGCAAAACGCGGCCCTGAACCCGGAGATGTCCAGCATCACCACGTTGATGGCACAGAAAACGCTGGTGTCGAGTTTCCCCAGCACCTACGTCGCGACCGCCAAAGGCGAATTCGCCATCCTGCCTGATGCGAAGATGCCGGACGGCTACGATGCTCGCACGCGCCCCTGGTACAAGCTTGCCGAGGCTAACAACAGCGTCGCCATGACCGAGCCTTACGTCGAAATGGCCACCAACACGCTGGTGGTCTCGATGGTGACGGCCATTCGCAAGTCGGGGCAGACCGTTGGCGTGGTCGGCGGTGATGTGAGCTTCGGTGCGCTGGTCGACATCATCAACAAGCTGGATCTGGGCGGAGCGGGTTACGCCTTCATGGTCAGCTCCGATGGCAAGGTGCTGGTCCACCCCGACAAAAACATGCAGATGAAGAGCCTGAGCGATCTCTTCCCGCAGGGCACGCCACGGATCAACGGCGAGTTGACTGAAGTCCAGGCCAATGGCCAGACCCGCCTCGTCACGTTCGCCCCGATCAAAGGCCTGCCTTCGGTGAACTGGTACATCGGCCTGTCCATCGACAAGGACAAGGCCTTTTCCAGGCTCAGTGAATTCCGTTCTTCAGCGGTTGTAGCCACGGTGTTCGCCGTGGTCTTCATCATTGCCCTGCTGGGCATGCTGATTCGTCTGCTGCTACAACCGCTGCAGGCCATGAGCCGCGCCATGGAAGATATCGCCGAAGGTGAAGGCGACCTGACCAAGCGCCTGGTCATTCATACCCAGGACGAGTTCGGCATTCTCGGGAACGCCTTCAACCGCTTCGTTGAGCGTATTCACACCTCGATCCGCGAAGTGTCGTCGGCCACCGAGCAGGTCAACGAAGTGGCCTTGCGCGTGGTGAGCGCCTCGAACTCGTCGATGGTCAATTCCGACGAGCAGGTCAACCGCACCAACAGCGTCGCCGCCGCGATCAATCAACTGGGGGCCGCCGCTCAGGAAATCGCACACAACGCCGCACAGGCTTCGCAACACGCCAGCTCCGCCCGCCACTTGGCCGAAGAGGGCCAGCAAGTGGTCGATCGCAGCATTCAGGCCATGAACCGCCTGTCGGACTTGATCGTCACCTCCAGTTCGCACATCGAAACGCTGAACAGCAAGACCGTGAACATTGGTCAGATCCTTGAAGTGATCACCAGCATCTCCCAACAAACCAACCTGCTGGCGCTCAACGCGGCCATCGAAGCGGCGCGTGCTGGCGAGGCCGGTCGTGGCTTTGCCGTGGTCGCTGACGAAGTTCGCAACCTGGCCCACCGCACCCAGGAATCGGCGCAGCAAGTGCAGAACATGATCGAGGAGCTGCAAGTCGGCGCCCGGGAATCGGTCAATACCATGGGTGAAAGCCAGCGCCACAGCCAGGACAGCGTGTCGATCGCCAACCAGGCGGGCGAACGCCTGGGCAGCGTGACCCAGCGCATCGGGGAAATCGACGGCATGAACCAGTCGGTGGCCACCGCCACTGAAGAGCAGACGGCTGTGGTTGACTCGATCAACATGGACATTAACGAGATCAACATGCTGAACCAGGAAGGCCTGGAGAACTTGCAGTCCACCTTGCGCGCCTGCTCGGACCTGGAGCAGCAGGCCAGCCGCTTGAAGCAATTGGTGGGCAGCTTCCGGATCTGACGGGTTCGAGCGGCAACAAAAAAGCCCCAGACCTTGCGGTCCGGGGCTTTCTCGTTTTTGCGTATGGCGCACCAGGCGGGATTCGAACCCACGACCCCTGCCTTCGGAGGGCAGTACTCTATCCAGCTGAGCTACTGGTGCAATGCGGGCGCCATAATACTCATATGCATGGCGGGCGTCCAATGCTGCTCAATCGCTTGCGGTTATCACAAGCGTAACCTGCGTTCGCTACGTTGATCAGAAAAAACAGGCAAATGGGACGTTTTCGTTCTTTTTTTCGAACGCCCTATTGTCCTTTACCCCCTTTGATCCTAGGATTCGTTTGAGATTTCAAACGCTCTTGTCTGGGTGCTGAACCGCACGAGTCCATCACGTGCGCTATTTATGTGCTTCAGCCCGGTGAATGATTTCCCTGACGGCAGCCTTTGAAGGCGCCTTTCGACAATCACAAAATTGCTCCGCCCCGCGCGGTGCTGTTAAGGAAAGCCGACATGCAGCTTAAAGACACCCAATTGTTCCGCCAGCAAGCCTTCATTAATGGCGAGTGGGTCGATGCGGACAATGGTCAGACCATCAAGGTCAACAACCCGGCAACGGGCGAAATTCTGGGCACCGTGCCGAAAATGGGCGCTGCCGAAACCCGCCGTGCCATCGAAGCTGCTGATAAAGCGCTGCCGGCCTGGCGTGCACTGACCGCTAAAGAGCGTGCAGGCAAACTGCGTCGTTGGTTCGAACTGATGATCGAAAACCAGGACGACCTGGCTCGCCTGATGACCCTGGAACAAGGCAAGCCATTGGCCGAAGCCAAGGGCGAAATCGTTTACGCCGCTTCCTTCATCGAGTGGTTCGCCGAAGAAGCCAAGCGCATCTACGGTGACGTGATTCCGGGCCACCAGCCAGACAAGCGCCTGATCGTGATCAAGCAGCCAATCGGCGTGACCGCAGCGATCACCCCGTGGAACTTCCCGGCCGCGATGATCACCCGTAAAGCCGGCCCGGCACTGGCCGCCGGTTGCACCATGGTGCTCAAGCCTGCTTCGCAGACCCCTTATTCCGCATTCGCCCTGGCCGAACTGGCCCAGCGTGCCGGCATTCCTGCCGGTGTGTTCAGCGTTGTTTCCGGCAGCGCCGGCGACATCGGTACCGAGCTGACCAGCAACCCGATCGTGCGCAAGCTGTCCTTCACAGGTTCGACCGAAATCGGTCGTCAACTGATGTCGGAATGCGCCAAGGACATCAAGAAAGTGTCCCTGGAACTGGGCGGTAACGCGCCGTTCATCGTGTTCGACGACGCGGACCTGGATAAGGCCGTCGAAGGTGCGATCATTTCCAAATACCGCAACAACGGCCAGACCTGCGTTTGCGCCAACCGCCTGTACATTCAGGACGGTGTCTACGACGCCTTCGCCGAGAAGCTCAAAGCCGCTGTGGCCAAGCTGAAGATCGGTAACGGTCTGGAAGCCGGCACCACCACCGGTCCGCTGATCGACGAAAAAGCCGTGGCCAAGGTGCAAGAACACATCGCCGACGCCCTGAGCAAAGGCGCGACCGTACTGGCCGGCGGCAAGCCGATGGAAGGCAACTTCTTCGAGCCGACCATCCTGACCAACGTGCCGAACAACGCTGCCGTGGCCAAGGAAGAAACCTTCGGTCCATTGGCGCCGCTGTTCCGCTTCAAAGACGAAGCTGATGTGATCGCAATGTCGAACGATACCGAGTTCGGCCTGGCCTCGTACTTCTATGCTCGCGACCTGGGTCGTGTGTTCCGTGTGGCTGAAGCCCTGGAATACGGCATGGTCGGCGTCAACACCGGTCTGATCTCCAACGAAGTCGCGCCATTCGGCGGCATCAAGGCGTCGGGTCTGGGCCGTGAAGGCTCCAAGTACGGCATCGAAGATTACCTGGAAATCAAATACCTCTGCCTGGGCATCTAAGCTCCCCGGCGAGGCATTGCTTCAAACGCAAAGGGCACGAGAGCGCTGACCCTTTGCGTGCTTCAAACGGAATTTTCTCGGTGGCCGGGAACGCTGTGGCAGTCGATCATCGCATGCTGCCGCTGTTGTTCCCCGCCGCTTAATCCTTGAACCACGCCGACCGATGAGCGGCGAATGAGGAATGTAATGAGCAAGACTAACGCTGATTTGATGGCCCGCCGTACCGCTGCAGTTCCACGTGGTGTTGGCCAGATTCACCCGATCTTCGCCGATTCCGCGAAGAACGCTACCGTGACCGACGTTGAAGGTCGCGAGTTCATCGACTTCGCCGGCGGTATCGCCGTGCTGAACACCGGCCACGTGCACCCAAAAGTCATCGCCGCCGTGACCGAGCAGCTGAACAAGCTGACCCACACTTGCTTCCAGGTTCTGGCCTACGAGCCGTACGTAGAAGTGTGCGAAAAAATCAACGCTCGCGTTCCAGGTGATTTCGCCAAGAAAACCCTGCTGGTGACCACCGGTTCCGAAGCCGTTGAAAACTCCATCAAGATCGCCCGTGCCGCCACTGGCCGTGCCGGCGTGATCGCTTTCACCGGCGCCTACCACGGTCGCACCATGATGACCCTGGGCCTGACCGGTAAAGTCGTGCCTTACTCGGCCGGCATGGGTCTGATGCCAGGCGGCATCTTCCGCGCGCTGTACCCGAACGAACTGCACGGCGTGAGCATCGACGATTCGATCGCCAGCATCGAGCGCATCTTCAAGAACGACGCTGAGCCGAAAGACATCGCCGCGATCATCATCGAGCCGGTTCAGGGCGAAGGTGGTTTCTACGTCGCGCCTAAAGAGTTCATGAAGCGTCTGCGTGCCCTGTGCGACCAGCACGGCATCCTGCTGATCGCTGACGAAGTACAGACCGGCGCTGGCCGTACTGGCACCTTCTTCGCCATGGAACAGATGGGCGTTGCTGCCGACCTGACCACATTCGCCAAATCCATCGCTGGCGGCTTCCCGCTGGCCGGTGTGTGCGGCAAGGCCGAGTACATGGACGCCATCGCTCCAGGCGGCCTGGGCGGCACCTACGCCGGTAGCCCGATCGCTTGCGCCGCGGCCCTGGCCGTGATGGAAGTGTTCGAAGAAGAAAACCTGCTGGACCGCTGCAAGGCTGTCGGCGAGCGTCTGGTGACTGGCCTGAAGGCTATCCAGGCCAAGTACCCAGTGATCGGCGAAGTCCGTGCCCTGGGCGCGATGATCGCCGTCGAGCTGTTCGAAGGCGGCGACAGCCACAAGCCAAACCCGACTGCCGTGGCAGCCGTGGTGGCCAAGGCTCGCGAGAAAGGTCTGATCCTGCTGTCTTGCGGCACCTACGGCAACGTCCTGCGCGTCCTGGTACCGCTGACCTCGCCGGATGAGCAACTGGACAAAGGTCTGGCGATCATCGAAGAGTGCTTCGCCGAGATCTGATCACCGAGTGTGACTTGATCGACAAAAAACCCGCTTCGGCGGGTTTTTTTTGGCCCCGTGAAACTCAAGCTGCTGTATCGAATGGCCAGCATTCGCTAATGTTCAGGCATTGCCAGGGAGAGCTGTATGACTGTCGTCAATTTACCCGCTGTTCCCAGAGTGCTGATCGCCGAGGCCGACCCCTGGTCCCGCGATCTGCTCAAGGAAGTACTGCTGAGCGTACGCTGCGATGCGCGTCTGGATCTGTGTGCCGACGGCCAAGAGGCGCTGCATCTGCTGGCCGCCAATCCCTACGATCTGGTGATCGCCGATTGGGAGTTGCCCGGTGTCGATGGTCTGAACGTGTTGCGCAGTGTGCGCCAGCGTAAACGCAATCCGCCGTTGCCTTTCATTCTGATGAGCAGCCGCAACGACAGCGCCAGCGTGCGCGAAGCCCTGCCACTGGCGCCTGCCGCCTACCTGACCAAACCCCTGAACATGGAAAGCCTGACCCATCGGCTACAGAATTTGCTGCTCAATGCCGGTGAAGCGGTTTCCTGTGAGGTGCCGTCGCTGGCGCCGGGCATGACTTTGTCGGTGTACCTGGAGCGGCGTCGTGAACTGGCGGAAGGCGCGCCGCTGATGACTGACGTGCAACTGGCGGTCGAGCGCAGCCTCAATCCCAATGGTCTCGATCTCATCAAGCTGGAAGACGAGATCCGCACCGATCCGCAGGTGACTGCCGTGCTGATCGCGGCCGCCAACAGCGCCGCCCAGCACCATGGTGCTGCCGTGCAAACCCTGTCCCAGGCACTGCATCGGCTGGGCACCGGGCAAAGCATGAATTTGATCCTGGGCCTGGCCCTCAAACGCAGCGCCAAGCTCAGCGATCCCTACCTGGCGGACTATGCCGAGCGCTATTGGGAGCTGTCACTGCACACCGCCGAATACGCGCGAACCCTGGCGCGTTTGCTGGACCTGGATCAGGAGCGCTGCTATTGCGCCGGCATGCTGCATCGCCTCGGCGATTTGGCGTTGCTGCGTTGTTTGCAGGAGTGGAAGCAGGCCGGCGGCAAGCTGGACGATCAGGAAGCGGTAGGCGAAGCGCTGGTCGAATTCGGCGCAGCTTACGGTTCGGCGCTGCGTACCCGCTGGCGCCTGCCGCTGGAGTTGCGGCAGCTGATTGCGGCAGCCTATCAGCTCGGTGGCGGGGTTTACTCCCGCGAAGCCCTGGTGATGAACATGGCAGCGCAACTGGCGCGCCTGACCGCGCATGAGGGCATAGAGGAGCTGGCCCAAAGCCGGACGGCACGATTGCTCAAGATCGGCTTGCCGGAGCTGATGCGGATGCGCAAGTAGTAGCGCCGCAGAGCCTTTGTAGGAGCTGCCGCAGGCTGCGA
Organism: Pseudomonas putida; assembly: GCF_050990305.1. GTDB lineage: Bacteria > Pseudomonadota > Gammaproteobacteria > Pseudomonadales > Pseudomonadaceae > Aquipseudomonas > Aquipseudomonas putida_AH. The sequence continues at coordinate 176,258 of NZ_CP158817.1, forward strand.
TCTTTTGATCTTGCTTCAAGAAATCAAAAGATCGCAGCCTCGTTGCACTCGACAGCTCCTACAGGGAGATGCTGCGTCAGCCGGTCACAATCCGGTTTTTGCCTTCACGCTTGGCTCGGTACATCGCCGCATCCGCCCGGCCAAACAGGCTTTCGACGTTTTCATCCTCGGCGGTCAGGCTGGTCAGTCCCTGGCTGACGGTAATCCCGAATGTCTTGCCGTCTTGGTCGAAGCTCAAATGCTGGATCTGCCGTTGCAGACGCTCGGCCACTTGCAAGGCCATGTCCGGCGTACAGCCGGGAAACACAGCCGCGAACTCCTCGCCACCGATGCGCCCGAACAGGTCGCCACGGCGCAATGCCGCGCGGCCGCAGTCGGCGATATGCTGCAGCACGTTGTCGCCTGCCTGATGGCCGTAGGTGTCGTTGATCACCTTGAAGTCATCGATGTCCAGCATCAGGAACGACAGCGGTGTGCCTTGTTGGCGTGCGAGTTCGAATTCGCGCAGTGCGCCTTCGAAGAAGTGCCGGCGGTTGCTGCTTTGGGTCAGGGCGTCGGTGGTGGCCAGGCGTTGCAGCTCGGCTTCCATTTGCTTCTTGTGGGTGATGTCTTCAGCGATGCCGACAATAATCACCGGCTGGCCCGGTTCAGCCTGGCGGTTGATGAAACATTTGTCGCTAAGCCAACGCACTTGGCCGTCGGCGTCGATGATTCGGTACTCGCGGTCTTCGATGGCGCCTTTGGCCAGTACGTCCGCGAGGCTGCGCTCGGCGTATTCCAGGTCATCGGGGTAAATAGCGTCGCGCCATTGGTTGTAGTCGGCCAATAGCAGGTCGGCGGAGCGACCGAAGATCCGTTCATAGGCGGGGCTGACATACAGCACCTGACGGGTTTCCCAGTTGAATGCCCAGAGCACCGCGTTGACGCTCACCAGCAAGGTGCTGAACAGCTGTTCGCGCTCGCTCAGGCGCGCAACTTCGCCTTGGGCGTGCATTAATGCCAACAGCGTTTGCGCCGCATCGGGCCATTGCGCTGCAGAGGTTTCTTTAAGGTTGTTATTGACCATCGACACAAATCTCAAAGGGCGTGCGCCGCTCGAGGCTCGAAAGCGGGAAGCTCGCCTGGGTGGCGAAGTGTCTTTGAGATAGGGGATACGGGATGAAGTTCCCGTTTTATAGGGCGAAGCGCAGGGATCCCGCCATACGGTAGCAACCCCGTCCCCTGTAGGAGCCGTGTAGGAGCTGTGTAGGAGCTGTCGAGTGAAACGAGGCTGCGATCTTTTGATCTTGCTTTTAAAAGATCAAAAGATCGCAGCCTTCGGCAGCTCCTACAGTGGCGGCCGGGTGTCAGTCAGGCGGCAGGACGCAGGGAGTAGGTTTTCAACTGATCGGCGAAATCGCGCAGGGATTGAATCCCGCTGGCTTCGGCTTCGTGTACCCAATCCTTGATGGCGGCCAGCATGTCATGACCATTTGAGCTGGTCTTGACCCAGATCTGCTGCAAGGCCAGGCGTTTTTCGTAAATAACCTTCAGCGCCTGGCTGTGCTCGAGCATGTTCTGGATGCGTACGTGGTGTTTGTCATCCAGCAGGCTGGTTTCCCGCGACAACAGACGCTTGGCGCGGCGGAACTGGTGGCGGACCGAGTGATCGACCTTGGCCAGTTCTTGCTTGACCAGCGGCCCGATCACCAGCTTGCGGTACTGGGCCATGATCTGGAAGCGGTTGTTGAGGATCGCCATGGCGGTGTCCATGTCCAGGTTGCCCTTGCCTTCGACACGGTGGGCAATCGGCGCGACCCGCTGAACCTTGGCCAGGCGCAGGAAGCTGAACACTTGAATCCAGGCCCAGCCCAGATCGAACTCCCACTTCTTCACCGACAGTTTGGCCGAGTTAGGGTAGGTGTGATGGTTGTTATGCAGTTCTTCGCCGCCGATCAGAATGCCCCACGGCACCAGATTGGTCGCCGCATCGCGGCATTCGAAGTTGCGGTAGCCAACGGCATGGCCCAGGCCATTGACCACGCCGGCCGCCCAGACCGGGATCCACATCATCTGGATGGCCCAGATGGTGATACCGATAGTGCCGAATAGCAGCAGGTCGATAACGGCCATGATCGCCACACCCAGCAGCGGGTAGGGGGTGTAAAGGTTGCGCTCGATCCAGTCTTCGGGGCAGTTCTTGCCATAGATGCGCAGGGTTTCAGGGTTTTCCGCTTCGGCGCGGTACAGTTCGGCACCTTTGCGCAGCACCGTGGACAAGCCCTTGATAACCGGGCTGTGCGGGTCATCTTCGGTTTCGCATTTGGCGTGGTGCTTGCGGTGGATAGCGGTCCACTCGCGAGTGTTCTGTGCCGTGGTCAGCCACAGCCAGAAGCGGAAGAAATGTTTCAGGCCGGCATTCAGCTCCAGAGAGCGATGGGCTGAATAACGGTGCAGATAGACCGTGACGGCGATGATCGTCACATGGGTCATCAGCAGGGTGACTGCCACCAGCGACCAGGGCGACAAGCCAAGAAAACCTTCGTACCACATAGGCTATAGGGCCCTCGATAAAAGAAAAAACAGCGGGTGCATTATCACCAAGCCCACAGAGAAAACCAGTCGCCCTTTCAGATAGGAGTAACGGGTGGCGTGTTTAACTTATAATCCCGGCACTTTTGTAGGGACATGGACAGTCTTATGTCTGCCAGCTATCGCGACGCCCTGCGCGTTGTACTGCTTTACCTGTTGTTTTCTGTGGTCTGGCTACAGCTCAGTGACTATTTATTGAACAGTTTCTTCGATAGCTCGATCGAGATATCGCGGTGGCAACTGATCAACGGTTACGTCTGGGTGATGATCAGCGCCGGGTTGATCTTCCTTGCTCGGGCGCGATTGCTGCGTTGCCTGGGTATCGGCGCCAAATTGCGCGAGCGCAGCGAAGATCGGGAGCGGTTGCGACAGGCGGCTGCGGTATTCGATTGCACCCGCGAAGGGGTACTGGTCACCAACCGCGAAGGTTTGATCGTGCATGTCAATCGTGCCTTCATGGACATTACCGGTTATCAAACTGGAGAAGTCATGGGACAGCGGCCCAACTTGTTCAAGTCTGGCCGTCATTCCGGGGATTTCTACCAAGCGATGTTCGCGGCCCTCCACAGTGCCGGCGAGTGGAGTGGGGAAATCTGGAATCGCCGTAAAAACGGCGAAATCTATCCGCAATGGCAAACCATCCGCGTCATTCATGACGACTTGGGGCAACTCAGCCATTACGTGGCGGTGTTTTCTGACATCAGTGCGATCAAGAATTCCGAACACGAACTGATGCGCCTGGCACACCACGATCCACTGACGGACCTGCCCAATCGCCTGCTGTTCACCGACCGTGCCGAGCAGGCCCTGGCGTCAGCGCAGATCCACAAGCGAGGCTGTGCGCTGCTGTTGGTTGATCTGGATCATTTCAAGATGATCAATGACAGCCTCGGCCATACCATCGGCGATCAATTGCTCAAGGCTGTCGCGGAACGCCTGGGGGCCATGTTCGGTCCTGGCATCACCCTGGCGCGGCTTGGCGGCGACGAATTCGCCGTGCTGGCCGAGAACTGTCCGCAACTGGGGCAGGCCGCGGCGCTGGCGCAGCGCATCATCGATGGGCTCAAGCAAGTGTTCCCGATCGACGGGCACCAGCTGTATATCAACACCAGCATCGGTATCAGCCTGTTCCCCGGTGATGCCTTGAGCGCAGAGCAGTTGTTGCGCAATGCCGATTCGGCGCTGTTCAAGGCCAAGAGCTCGGGTCGCAACGGCTACGCGCTCTATACCGAAGAACTGACAGCCCATGCCCAGCAGCGAGTCGAAATTGCCTTCGAGTTGCGCCGTGCACTCGATCAGCAGCAATTGCGTGTTTATTACCAGCCGGTTCACGACCTTCAGACCTGCCGTCTGATCGGCGTCGAGGCGCTGGTGCGGTGGGAGCATCCGCAGCGCGGCCTGGTGTCGCCGGCCGAGTTCATACCGGTGGCGGAGCGAACCGGGTTGATCGCCGAAATCGATGCCTGGGTGATGCAGCAGGCTTGCCAGCAAATGTGCCTGTGGCAGCAGGCCGGCGTGGCGTTGTCGTTCGTTGCGGTGAATGTATCCTCGCGCCTGTTTGCCCGCCGCGAGCTGTACCGGCAAGTGGCGCAAGTGCTGCGCGAAACCGGTCTGGACCCGGCCTACCTGGAGCTGGAAGTGACCGAAAGTGCGGTGATGGAAGACCCGGAAGTGGCGCTGGAACAAATGCATCGCCTGCGTGAACTGGGTGTGCGGCTGGCCATCGACGACTTCGGCACCGGTTATTCATCGTTGCTGCGGCTCAAGCGCTTGCCGGTGCAGAAACTCAAGATCGACCAAGGGTTCGTCGCCGGGCTGCCGTGCGACGAGGACGATGCAGCCATTGTGCGGGTCATCATCGCCCTGGCCCAGAGCATGGGCATGCAGGTGCAGGCTGAGGGCATCGAGCAACGCGAACAGGCGGCGTTCCTGCTCGAACATGGCAGCCATCTGGGGCAGGGATACTGGTTCGGGCGACCGGTGCCGGCCGCGCAACTGGATTGGAATCGGGCACCTGTGATTCGTTGAATGTTGAAAAGATCGCAGCCTTCGGCAGCTCCTACAGAGGTACGCATTTCCCTGTAGGAGCTGCCGAAGGCTGCGATCTTTTGATTTTCCGGCCGCAAACCCTTGTCTCGTCAAATAATCTCTTCTGGTTATATAAACATTCTTAAATAGTCTTTTTAAGAATATCTGTGCCTCTCTACTATTGGTTTCACGCCGCAAGCAGTGCCGCCACTGCCAGGCAACCTCTCAGTCGAAGGAGCAGCACCATGAGCGCATCCCTACGTAGCGTTGACGGCCAGGACGAAGCAACCATCCTGCGTGAAATCCAGAGCGCCCTGCGCGATCTGCGGTTTGGCGCGGTGGAAATCACCGTCCACAACGCCCAGGTGGTTCAGATCGAACGCAAGGAAAAATTCCGCTTGCAGCAGCCAGGTAACAAAACCGGCTGAGGCAAAAGTCAAAAGATCGCAGCCTGCGGCAGCTCCTACAGATGCACGCAATTCCCTGTAGGAGCTGCCGCAAGCTGCGATCTTTGAACAGGCACCGCAATTCCAGAAGTCCATAAGAAAAAAGCCAATACACCCAAGAATTCCAGGAGCTTTCACCATGTCGTCGATTCGCCATTTCGCTTTGGCCGCCCTGGCCAGCGCCCTGTTTGCCGGTTCCGCGGTTGCCAAGGACTACGAACTGCTCAATGTGTCCTACGACCCGACCCGCGAGCTGTATCAGGATTACAACGCCGAATTCGTCAACTTCTGGAAGAAAAGCAACCCCGGCGACACCGTCAAAATCCAGCAATCCCACGGTGGTTCGGGCAAGCAAGGCCGGGCGGTGATCGACGGCCTGCGTGCCGACGTGGTGACCCTGGCCCTGGCCGGCGACATCGACGAAATCGCCAAGCTGGGCAAAACCCTGCCGGCGGATTGGCAGAAGCGCCTGCCGGAGGCGAGCACGCCTTACACCTCGACCATCGTGTTCCTGGTACGCAAGGGCAACCCTAAAGGCATCAAGGACTGGGGCGATCTGGTGAAGAACGACGTCTCGGTCATCACCCCGAACCCGAAAACTTCCGGCGGTGCACGCTGGAACTTCCTGGCGGCCTGGGCCTATGGTCTGAAAGCCAATGGCGGTGACGAAGCCAAGGCCAAGGAATACGTGCAAACCCTGTTCAAGCACGTACCTGTGCTGGACACCGGCGCTCGCGGTTCGACCATTACCTTCGTCAATAACGGTCAGGGCGACGTGTTGCTGGCTTGGGAAAACGAAGCCTTCCTGGCACTGAAGGAAGATGGCGGCGCCGACAAGTTCGACATCGTTGTGCCTTCGCTGTCGATCCTCGCCGAACCGCCGGTGGCCGTGGTCGACAAGAACGCCGAGAAAAAGGGCAACGAGCAAATCGCCGAGGCCTACCTCAAGCACCTGTACAGCCCGGCGGGTCAGGAAATCGCGGCGAAAAACTTCTATCGTCCACGTGACAAGGATGTCGCCGCCAAATACGCCAATCAGTTCCCGAAACTGGAACTGGTGACCATCGACAAAGACTTCGGCGGGTGGAAAACCGCGCAACCGAAATTTTTTAACGATGGTGGCGTGTTCGACCAGATCTACCAGGCGCAGTAATCTTAAATAGCCATCAATGAGCCTCTATGAGGCGCATTGAAAATGTGGGAGCGGGCTTGCTCGCGAAAGCGGAGTGTCAGCTGATAAAGATGTAGCTGACCCACCGCTTTCGCGAGCAAGCCCGCTCCTACAGTGATTGTGTAATCAACCAAGGACTTTTATGTCGCGTCGTATCTCCCCCGTCATACCCGGCTTCGGGCTGACGCTGGGCTACACCTTGGTGTACCTCAGCCTGATTGTGCTCATACCACTGGCGGCGATGTTCGTGCATGCCGCCCAACTCACCTGGGATCAGTTCTGGGCAATCATCTCGGCACCCCGGGTGCTGGCGGCGTTGAAGCTGAGCTTCGGCACCGCACTCTACGCCGCAATCATCAACGGCATCATCGGCACGCTACTGGCCTGGGTGTTGGTGCGCTATACCTTCCCCGGACGCAAAGTCATCGACGCCATGATCGACTTGCCGTTCGCATTGCCCACGGCGGTTGCCGGTATTGCGTTGACGGCGCTGTACACCCCGACCGGCCTGGTTGGCCAGTTTGCGGCAGATCTGGGATTCAAGATCGCCTACACGCCTTTGGGCATTACCCTTGCCCTCACTTTTGTGACACTTCCATTCGTAGTACGTACCGTACAGCCAGTATTGGCCGATATTCCCCGTGAAGTGGAAGAAGCGGCGGCGTGCCTGGGGGCGAAACCGTTGCAGGTTTTCCGCCATATCCTTGTTCCGGCGCTACTGCCTGCCTGGTTGACCGGGTTCGCCCTGGCCTTTGCCCGCGGGGTCGGCGAGTACGGTTCGGTGATTTTCATCGCCGGCAACATGCCGATGAAAACCGAGATCCTACCGCTGCTGATCATGGTCAAGCTCGACCAGTACGATTACACCGGCGCTACCTCCATTGGTGTACTGATGCTGGTGGTTTCTTTCATTCTGTTGCTGCTGATCAACTTGCTGCAGCGGCGCATCGAAACCCCATAAGGAGGCGCAGAACATGTCCCAATCGTCTATTGCTGCCGCTTCCTCGGCGAACGCTGCCCGCCGTGGCAGTGCCACCTCGCGACGCCTCCTCATCGGCCTTGCGTGGCTGATTTTTGCGCTGTTTCTGTTGCTGCCGCTGTTCATCGTGGTGTCCCAGGGATTGAAAAATGGTCTGGGTGGATTCTTCACCGCGATCCTTGAGCCCGACGCCCTGTCGGCACTGAAACTCACGGTGATCGCCGTGCTGATCTCGGTGCCGCTAAACCTGGTGTTCGGCGTCAGCGCTGCGTGGTGCGTGAGCAAATACACGTTCCGCGGCAAGAGCATGCTGGTGACCCTGATCGACCTGCCGTTCTCGGTGTCGCCGGTGATTGCCGGTCTGGTTTATGTGCTGATGTTCGGCGCTCAAGGCCTGTTCGGCCCGTGGTTGCAAGATCACGACATCCAGATCGTCTTCGCCTTGCCAGGCATCGTGCTGGCGACGATCTTCGTCACCGTGCCGTTCGTGGCCCGCGAGCTGATTCCGCTGATGCAGGAACAGGGCACCCAGGAAGAAGAGGCAGCGCGCCTGCTGGGGGCCAATGGCTGGCAGATGTTCTGGCACGTCACGGTGCCCAACATCAAATGGGGCCTGATCTACGGCGTGGTGCTGTGTACGGCGCGGGCGATGGGTGAGTTCGGTGCGGTGTCGGTGGTATCCGGGCACATTCGCGGGGTGACCAACACCTTGCCGCTGCACGTGGAGATCCTCTACAACGAATACAACCACGTGGCCGCGTTCGCCGTGGCGAGCCTGTTGCTGATCCTGGCGCTCTTCATCCTGCTGCTCAAGCAGTGGAGCGAAAACCGTATTAACCGCCTGCGCGCCAGCGCCGCGGAGGAATGATTTCATGTCGATCGAAGTGCGTAACGTCAGCAAGAATTTTCATGCGTTCAAGGCGCTGGACAACATCAGCCTGGATATCCAAAGCGGCGAACTGGTAGCGCTGCTGGGGCCGTCCGGCTGCGGCAAAACCACGTTGCTGCGGATCATCGCCGGTCTGGAAACCCCGGATCAGGGCAACATCGTGTTCCACGGCGAAGACGTTTCTGGTCACGACGTGCGCGATCGCAACGTCGGTTTCGTGTTCCAGCACTACGCTTTGTTCCGCCACATGACGGTGTTCGACAATGTCGCGTTCGGCCTGCGCATGAAGCCGAAAAACCAGCGCCCGAGCGAAAGCCAGATCGCAACCAAGGTTCATGAACTGCTGAACATGGTCCAGCTCGATTGGCTGTCGGATCGCTACCCGGAACAGCTCTCCGGTGGCCAACGCCAGCGTATCGCCCTGGCCCGTGCTCTGGCGGTGGAGCCCAAAGTGCTGCTGCTCGACGAACCCTTCGGCGCCCTCGACGCCAAAGTGCGCAAGGAGTTGCGCCGCTGGCTGGCGCGGTTGCACGAAGACATCAACCTGACCTCGGTGTTCGTGACCCACGACCAGGAAGAAGCGATGGAAGTCGCCGACCGTATCGTGGTGATGAACAAGGGTGTGATCGAACAGATCGGCTCACCGGGCGACGTCTACGAAAACCCCGCCAGCGATTTCGTGTACCACTTCCTCGGTGACTCGAACCGCCTGCATTTGGGCGAAGACAAGCACGTGCTGTTCCGCCCGCACGAAGTGTCGCTGTCACGGCATGAGCTGGAGGATCACCATGCGGCCGAAGTGCGGGATATCCGTCCGCTGGGCGCGACCACCCGCGTGACGCTCAAGGTGGAAGGGCAGACTGATCTGATCGAGGCCGAAGTGGTGAAGGATCACGACAGCCTGATTGGTCTGGCCAAGGGTGAAACCTTGTTCTTCAAGCCCAAGGTCTGGCAGAAAGTCGCCAATATCTAAAGCAAAAGCATCGCGGGCAAGCCCGCTCCTACATTAGACCGTGTCAGTCAGAACAACTCGGTCAACTGTGGGAGCGGGCTTGCTCGCGAATGCGATCTAAACAGCAGCGCGATTCGGATTGACCCGCACCCCGCCCGCCCGCGCCTCGATCTGATCCTTGAGCTCATGGCGCATCCCCAGCATGAACGCCAACTCAGCGACCACAAACAACGGCCCGACAATCAGCCCCGTCACATCATCGACAAATGCCGGTTTGCGCCCCTCGTAGTGATGCCCGACAAACTGAATCGCCCAGCCGATCACAAACATCCCCAGGCCGCTCGCCAGCCAGACCAGCGTACTTTGCTGTGCCAGTATTTGACCTGCCCACACGCACAGCCCCAGCAACACGGTCATCAGCACCCCGAGGCGCAGTTCCAGGCGCAGGTAGAACCATGCCGACGCCAGCGACGCCAACACTGCCGGCGATAGCCAGCCACCGCCCCATTGCGGGCGCGACAGCAGTACAGCCACTGCCAGGACGATCAGCGGAATGCCGACGAAGTGGGTGGCTATATTGCGCGGATCACGGTGGTAGGCGGCGTATTGACTGAGATGGTCAACGAGGCTTTTTTTCATTGTTATTCCTCCTGTAGGGTGACTGATCTTGCCTCGGGGGCCGTTTCACGCTCTGTCAGCCAGGCGACAATCTTTAGGAGTTTTCATGGATATGCAGGTCTGGCGTGCGCGCCTGATGCGCGGTCAGTGGTTCAGCCATCTGCCTGTTTCCCTACAGGATAGTCTGCTGAGTGTGGCGCGGGTTCGGCAGTTGTCTGCGGGCCAGTGCCTGTTCCAGCGCGGCGACCCGCCCTGCGGCCTGTACGCCGTGCTCGAAGGCGCGGTGCGCATTGGCGCCGTTAACGAGCAGGGTAAAGAGGCGTTGCTGAGCCTGGTGGAAGCGCCGCACTGGTTCGGCGAGATCTGCCTGTTCGACGGTCAGGCACGCACCCACGATGCGTTCGCCGCGGGCCAGTGCACGCTGCTGCACATCCCTCAACCCGCGCTGCTCGCTTTGTTGGAGCAACAGCCGGCGCACTGGCGGCAACTCGCTCTGTTGATGAGCCAGAAACTGCGCATGACCTTCATCAATCTCGAACAGCTGAGCCTGATGCCGGCCCCGGCACGGCTGGCGCATCGCTTGCTGATGATCGCCGAAGGCTACGGCCAGCTCGACAAACCGCGTCGGGTTCTGCAACTGCCGCAGGAACAGCTGGCGGCGATGCTGTCGCTGTCGCGCCAGACCACCAACCAGATCCTCAGGGATTTGCAGGGGCAGGGGATCATTGGGCTGGCTTACGGCGAAATCGAAATCCTGGATGCTCAACGGTTGCGAGCACTGGCCACCCTCTAGAGGCAATCACCTAACCCTGTAGGAGCCGAGCTTGCTCGCGATGGGGCCAGCCCAGTCGATATTGATGTCACTGACCCGACGCTATCGCGAGCAAGCTCAGCTCCTACCGAGGGTCGCGTTGTTAGTGGGGCAGCAGTCCACCGTCCAGATCTGTCACCTCAACCCATCCCGAAACTGCCCCGGTGTCATCCCCGTCCAGCGCTTGAACGCCCGGCTGAAGCTGCTGGTGTCGGCAAACCACCCTCTAGAGGCAATCACCTAACCCTGTAGGAGCCGAGCTTGCTCGCGATGGGGCCAGCCCAGTCGATATTGATGTCACTGACCCGACGCTATCGCGAGCAAGCTCAGCTCCTACCGAGGGTCGCGTTGTTAGTGGGGCAGCAGTCCACCGTCCAGATCTGTCACCTCAACCCATCCCGAAACTGCCCCGGTGTCATCCCCGTCCAGCGCTTGAACGCCCGGCTGAAGCTGCTGGTGTCGGCAAACCACCCTCTAGAGGCAATCACCTAACCCTGTAGGAGCCGAGCTTGCTCGCGATGGGGCCAGCCCAGTCGATATTGATGTCACTGACCCGACGCTATCGCGAGCAAGCTCAGCTCCTACCGAGGGTCGCGTTGTTAGTGGGGCAGCAGTCCACCGTCCAGATCTGTCACCTCAACCCATCCCGAAACTGCCCCGGTGTCATCCCCGTCCAGCGCTTGAACGCCCGGCTGAAGCTGCTGGTGTCGGCAAACCCCAACAGATAACTGATCTCGCTCAACGACACTTGTGGATCGCGCAGGTGCAGCAGTGCCAGGTTCTCGCGGCTTTCGTTGAGCAGCGTGTCGAACCGGCATCCCTCATCCGCCAGATGCCGTTGCAGGCTGCGCAGGCTCAGGTGCAAGGCCTTGGCGATGTGCTCGGCGCTCGGTTCGCCTTCGGGCAATTGCTCCTCGATGGCATCGCGCACCTTGCGTTCCCAGGTCAACGGTTTGAGCTGCGCCAGGGTGCGCTTGAGCACGGTTTCGTTGTGCTCGGCCAGTTCCGGGTTGGCGTCGTCCAGGTGGCTGTCGAAATCGATGAGCGAAAACTCCAGCCGATCTTCGTCAGTGTCGAAGTACACGGGCGAGCGGAACACCTTGTGCCATTGATGCGGGTCTGCAGGCTCCGGGCGGCGCAGGTACACCGCCAGCGGGGCGTATTCGCGGCCCAGGCGATTGCGGCACGTGCGCACGTAGATCGCGGTGAAGGCGTCGATGGCTTCGAAGGCGGGGGCAGGATTGCCCGGTGGGATTTTCAGGCGGAAATGGTAGCGATCGTCAGCACGGGTCAGCTCCAGTTCCAGGGCATCGCTGACCACCTGGTGATAGCGCACGATGCGCTCGAAGACTTCGCGCAAACTGCCGCTGGCGACCAATGCATAACCGAGGGCATGGAACGTGGTGGGGCTGACGAAGCGCGAGACACGCAAGCCAATCGCCGGGTCGCCGCTGACCTGTACCGCCAATTCCCACAAGCGCGTGGTGCCGGACAACGGGTAGCGGGCGTTGGGGTCGTCCATCAACTGCGGGTCGAGCCCGGCTTGTTGGCACAACGCGGTGCTGTCGAGGCCCAAGGCATCGAGTTGCTTGCGCAATGCGCGGGTCCAGCTGGCGAGGGAGGTCGGTTCAGTCATGCTGATTGGCGCTTCCGGTCAACAGGTTGGCGTTCACGGCTACCGCTGCAGGAGGGCGCAGCGGTGAAGATGCGAACCATCAATAACCAGAGGATGGAAGCATGCACGGTACTTCTGCAAGTCCCCAGCGACTGAATGCAGCTCAGCGATCAGCACTTATTCGTGAAGTGGTGTTGGCCAAGGGCGTCGAATGGCGCGAGCGCTACCCGATTCTCAAACACCAGGACGCCCTCGGCGCCGGCATTCTGGCCTTCGCGCTGGCTGGCATGATCGGTTCGGCGGTGCTCTACGTGACCGGGCACATGGCGTGGTGGGTGTGCCTGTTGCTCAATGCCTTCTTCGCGTCGCTGACCCACGAACTGGAACACGACCTGATCCACAGCATGTATTTTCGCAAACAGCGGGTGCCGCACAACCTGATGATGGGCCTGGTGTGGCTCGCGCGCCCGAGTACCATCAACCCGTGGATTCGCCGCCATTTGCACCTCAACCATCACAAGGTCTCCGGCACAGAAACCGACATGGAAGAGCGGGCGATCACCAACGGCGAACCCTGGGGCATCGCGCGCTTTCTGATGGTCGGCGACAACATGATGTCGTCGTTCATTCGCCTGCTGCGGGCGAAAACCCGGGCGCAAAAAATCAGCATCCTCCAGCGCACATTGAAGGTCTACGCGCCGTTGGCGCTGCTGCATTGGGGCGCTTGGTATGTCTTCCTGGGCTTCCATGCCGCCAATGGCATTGCTCATTTGCTGGGCGCGCCGATCGAGTGGTCGGCGACCACGTTATCGGTGATGCAGGTCATTGATATCGCGGCAGTGGTGATCATCGGCCCGAACGTGCTGCGTACCTTTTGCCTGCATTTCATCAGCTCGAACATGCATTACTACGGCGACGTGGAGCCGGGCAACGTGATGCAACAGTGCCAGGTGTTGAACGCCTGGTGGCTGTGGCCGTTGCAGGCGTTCTGCTTCAACTTCGGCAGCACTCATGGCATTCATCACTTCGTGGTGAAGGAGCCGTTTTACATCCGCCAGTTGACCGCACCGGTGGCGCACAAGGTGATGCGTGAGATGGGCGTGCGTTTCAATGATTTCGGCACCTTTGGCCGAGCCAACCGTTTCGAGCGCAAGGAGGCGACAGAATCGCAGCAGGCGCGTGCCGCTCAGGTCTGAGTCATGCACGAAACCCGGAAACTCAGAAGCGAAAGTCTTCGTCATCAATTTGACCCAAAGGGGCGTTAGGTTGTGACGCAAGCAACGATGATTGGCGATTGACGTGGGGTCATCGGCATATGCAATTTAGGTCTATTAAAGTAATTAAATATTCCTTTATTGGATAACCGTTTTCGCCAATCATCGGCGCCAGGTTGTTAAACAGATTCTGAGTTTCCGGGGCCGTCTCCTTGGCAGGGTGCGGCCCCTTTTTTTTGCCTGGAATATGGCCCCTGTAGGAGCTGCCGCAGGCTGCGATCTTTTGATCTTGCTTTTCAACAGCGCATTTAAGATCAAAAGATCGCAGCCTTCGGCAGCTCCTACAAAGTGCGTTGTATATTCGATATGGATCTTAATAAATAGCTTCTTATTCCTTAACGAATATAACTCTCCTCCCTATACTCGTCCGGGAACAGACATGCAGGAGAGCTTCCCCATGCGCAACGAATCAATTCGCTACCTGATTGTGCCGGGCTGGCAAGGATCGCCAGAAGATCATTGGCAAAGCCACTGGCAGAACAGCCTGCCGAACAGTGCACGGGTGGAGCAGGCCGATTGGCTGACGCCGCGTCGTGAGGACTGGGTCGCGGCCTTGGCCGAGGCGATTGCCGCCGACAGTACGCCGGTGATCCTGATCGCGCATAGCTTGGGTTGCATCACGGTCGCCCATTGGGCAGCGACGGCGCCGCTGCAGTTTTTGCGTCAGGTTCGCGGTGCCTTGCTGGTCGCTCCGGCAGATGTCGAACGTCCGGCTTGTGCGCCGGCGTTGCGCAACTTTGCGCCGATTCCCACCGACCTGCTGCCGTTTCCGAGTCAGGTCGTCAGCTCCGACAACGACAGCGCCGTCAGCGCGCCGCGGGCGCTGGAGCTGGCGCGCAACTGGGGCGCGGAAGCGGGAATCCTGGCCGGTGCCGGCCACATCAACGTGAAGTCCGGCCACCAACGTTGGGAGCAGGGCTTTGCCTATCTCTACCGCCTGCAAAACCGCATGGAGCACCACGCCCTGCGCCGTGCCTGACCCTTAATCAACGCCCCCCGTCTCCCGGCGGTTTTGGGCGGGAGACTGCCATGAGCTTTGAAACCTTCGGTCAGCCGCTGCTGACCTTTCCCGACGCTGAAAAAAGCCCCCTGAGCATCCGCGCCAAGGCGCTGGTGTTCGTCGATCCGCGCTCGCGCCAATTGCGCCAGGAGCTGGAACAACTGGCACCGCGTGCGATCTCGGTCTTGATCCGTGGTGAAACCGGCACCGGCAAGGAATTGCTGGCGCGACACATCCATCGCGCCAGTGATCGCGGTGGATTATTCGTCTCGGTCAACTGCGGCGCGATCAGCCCGACCTACGCCGATGCCGAGTTGTTCGGTTATGCCGCAGGTAGCTTCAGCGGTTCGGCCAGCAGTCGTGCCGGCTGGTTCGGCTCGGCCAATGGAGGCACGTTGTACCTGGATGAGATTGGCGACTTGCCATTGCCGATTCAGATCAAATTGCTCGCCGCTTTGGAGAACCACGAAGTCACCCGTGTCGGCGCCCATCAGCCGAGCCCGGTGGACGTGCGTTTGGTGGCCGCCACCAGCATCGACCTGGCCCAGGCCGTCGCCGCCGGCAAATTCCATGAACGCCTCTATCACTACCTCAGCGAAGGCCAGCTTGAACTGCCGGCATTGCGCGAGCGAGTGGGCGACATCCTGTCATTGGCCGAATATTTCCTTGGCATCTACAGCCAGCGCCTGGACCTGCCAGTGCCGCTGATCAGCGAAGCGGCACAACGCGTGCTGGAGCGACACAGTTGGCCGGGCAATACCCGGGAGCTGGAAAACGTCATCCACTTTGCACTGTTGGTCAGTACTGGCGACGAGATTTTGCCGGAGCATTTGAACTTGCCGGATGAAGGTCTGGGGCAGCTCAAGCATCAGCTCAAGCAGATACTCGGCAATGGTTCAAACACCGAAAAAGACGCTCTGAAACAAATACTTAAGGACACTGGCCTACTTCTGTAGGAGCAGAGCTTGCTCGCGATCCAGGCGACTCGGTTCACCGCAAAGACGCCATCGCGAGCAAGCTCTGCTCCTACAGATAGCATTTAACCCGCGGGCTAGAGCTGTATGAGCAAAATGGAATATGAAAGTGAATAAAAGATATTGTTCGGGAATAAAAAATCCGGGTAATGTCCGCGTCACGCCAGCGATAGCACTTCACTGGCACTCGTATTCAATGCCGTCGCCACAAGCGACCAAGATTTTCGATAAGGACACTGCATGAAAAAGGTTCTGTTGTTCACCGCACTGGCGGCTGCCCTGACCGCGGGCCTGGCCCAGGCTGGCGAGAAACTGGTGGTTGCGGCGACCCCGATTCCACACGCTGAAATTCTCGAACTGATCAAGCCAACCCTCGCCAAAGAAGGCGTGGACCTGGAAATCAAAGTCTTTACCGACTACGTTCAGCCGAACGTACAGGTCGACCAGAAGCGTCTGGACGCCAACTACTTCCAGACCCTGCCGTACCTGAAAAGCTTCAACGAAGGCAAAGGCACTCACCTGGAAACCGTGGTCGGTGTTCACGTTGAACCCTTCGGCGGCTACTCGAAGAAAGTCAAAACCCTGGCCGAGCTCAAAGACGGCGCGACCATTGCCATTCCTAACGAAGGCAGCAACAGCGGCCGTGCCCTGATCCTGCTGCAAAAGGCTGGCCTGATCGAGTTGAAAGACCCGAAAAACGCCCTGGCGACCCCGAAAGACATCGCCAAGAACCCGCACAACTTCAAGTTCAAGGAGCTTGAGTCCGCGATGTTGCCGCGTGTGCTGGATCAGGTCGACCTGGACATGATCAACACCAACTACGCGCTGGAAGCAGGCCTGAACCCGGCTAAAGATGCGCTGGTGATCGAAGGCGCTGATTCGCCTTACGTGAACTTCCTGGTTGCACGTCCGGACAACAAGGACAGTGCCGCCATCCAGAAACTGGCCAAAGCCCTGACCAGCCCGGAAGTCAAAGCCTTCATCGAGAAGAAGTACAGCGGCGCGGTACTGCCAGCGTTCTGATTCGCGAGGAAAACCGCTTCAAGGTTTCCAACGCCGACGGCTGATACAGCGTCGGCGTTTTTTTGTGTCGGCCTTTCATGTAGGAGCAAGCTTTTGTGGCGAGGGGATTTATCCCCGCTGGGCTGCGAAGCGGCCCCAAAAAATGGGACTGCTGCGCAGTCCAACGGGGATAAATCCCCTCACCACAAGTAACCACCTGAGTTACAGAACTCTTAAGCTGCCCTGGCCTTCAACGCCCTGCGCAACGCCACCAGCAACTTAACGATGTCCTGTGGATTCATCGGCTGGGGCACTTTCACGTCTGCCATTTTTTTCTTCCTTGTGAGGTTCGGCCGGGGAGTCTGGCCAAAAGCGGTCCGTCCTTGGAGGGGCAATTTGAAAAAAAGATCCTTCCTACGGCGCAGGGGAAAATAGTCGTCTTACGTCGCCCCGGCAAACCCAGCATCGCCGTGTAGGAGCTGCCGCAGGCTGCGATCTTTTCAGTGCTTGAAATCAATCCGGCCAGTACCACGCCGGCTCATCCAGCACCCGCTGTCCGACGATCCCGGTCTGCCCGAGGTTTTTCTCCAGCACGATGCAATTGCATTCCGGGTCCTCCTGCAACGCCGAAATCAACCGCCGCGCATGGGACACCACCCACACCTGACACTGCCCGGACGCTCGGATAATCAACCTCGCCAATGCCGGCAACAGGTCCGGGTGCAAGCTGGTTTCCGGTTCGTTCAGCACCATCAGCGTCGGTGGCCGGGGCGTCAACAGCGCCGCTACCAACAATAGATAACGCAACGTCCCGTCGGACAACTCTGCCGCCGACAACGGCCGCAGCAAACCTTCCTGATAAAACTCGATCGCAAACCGCCCGCCAGCCAGCGGCTGGATGTGCAGCCGTGCACCGGGAAACGCATCGCTGATGGCGGCCTGCAAGGCCTCGGGGTCGCCGATTTCGATGATGGTTTGCAACGCCGCTGCCAGATCGCGTCCATCGTGATGCAGGACCGGCGTGCGGGTGCCCAGTTGAGGCTGGCGCACCGGTGCGTCGGCATCGCTGCGAAAGTGATCGTAGAAGCGCCAGCGGCGAATGAACTCGCGCATCTGCAGGACTTCCGGCGAGGTCCGCAGGCTGCCAACCTGATCGAACAGGCTGTCGAAGTTCGGCGTGTGTTGCGCCAGCACCTCCCAGCTGCGGTCGGCCCTGGCGCGAATCATCGGACCATCGCGATCCACCAACAGACTGGCCGGGCGGTAGAACGGCCCGGACCAGATGCATTCCTTCTTGATTTCCGGGTCGAGGGAAAACGCGGATCGGCTCGGCTCCGGCAGCCCCAGGGCAATCGAGTAGCTGAAATCCTCACCGGCGAACCCCAGGCGCAGGCGCTTCACGCCGTGACGCACGGTGGCTTCAATGGGGACTTCACCGTTGCGCATGCGCCGCGTGAGGGTTTCCGGTCCGGCCCAGAACGTCGAATCCAGCCCACCCTCGCGGGCCAGGGCATTGACCACCCCACCTTGAGCGGTTTCCGCCAGCAGGCGCAATGCACGGTAGAGATTGGATTTACCGCTGCCATTGGGACCGGTGATCAGGTTCAGCCGGCCCAGTGGAATGACCAGTTTGTTGATCGAGCGGTAATTGGCCACCGCGAGGGTTTTGAGCATTAAATAATTCTCTGAATTGCTTCAGGTAGGCGCTGCCGCAGGCTGCGATCTTTTGATCTTAATCATTTAAAGGCAAAAGATCGCAGCCTGCGGCAGCTCCTACAGAAGCAAATGCATAATTTGCGCGGTCGAAGGCTGTTCCCTGTTCTAAGCTGACAGGCGAATTACGCCCGTTAAACGCAAAGGAGTCTGCATGGCTGGTCCCGGATTGAAAATGGTGCTGGGTTTGAGCCTGTTGGCCTTGCTGAGTGCTTGCAGTGAAGAGAAACCGGTCGTGAAGGATAGGCCACGGGTGTTCGTACAAGAGGTCAAGCTAGCTGACTACGCTGCCAGCGTCACGTTGACCGGCGATGTACAGGCGCGTGTGCAGACCGAACTGTCGTTTCGTGTCGGCGGCAAGATCATCCAGCGTACGGTCGATGTCGGTGATCGGATTGCGGCGAAGCAGGTGCTCGCCCGGCTCGACCCCAAGGACCTGCAAACCAACGTCGACTCGGCCCAGGCTCAGGTAGTGGCCGAACAGGCCAAGGTGACACAGAGCTCCGCTGCGTTCGTGCGCCAGCAAAAGCTCCTGCCCAAAGGCTACACCAGTCAAAGTGAATACGACTCTGCACAAGCGGCGTTGCGCAGCAGCCAGAGCTCGCTGGCGGCGGCTCAGGCACAACTGGCCAATGCCAAGGAGCAATTGAGCTACACCGCGCTGACTTCCGATGCGCCGGGTGTGATTACGGCGCGTCAGGCGGAAGTCGGCCAAGTGGTGCAAGCCACGGTGCCGATTTTCAGCCTGGCCCAGGACGGTGATCGCGACGCAGTGTTCAACGTCTATGAGTCGCTGCTGGCCGAACCGCCTGACGACAGGAGGGTAGTGATCAGCCTGCTCGATAACCCGGCGATCAAAACCATGGGTACCGTACGTGAAGTCACCCCGGCGGTGTCCGAGCAGACCGGCACGGTGCAAGTCAAAGTTACTCTCGACAGTTTGCCGCAAGGCATGCAGCTGGGTTCGGTGGTGAGTGCCACCGGCACGACCCGTGGCAAAGCCGCCGTGCAATTGCCATGGTCGGCGCTGACCAAAAAAATAAGCGAGCCGGCCGTGTGGTTGGTGGACGGGGAGGGCAAGGCACAACTGCATCCTGTCACTGTCGGTCGCTACCTGACCGGCAAAGTCATCATCAGCGCGGGCCTGAACGAGGGCGATAAAGTCGTCATCGCCGGAGGCCAGTTGTTGCACCCCGGCGTGGCGGTGGAAGTCGCCGAAAACACCTACAAAGAACTGGCCACGGAGGCGAAGCCATGAAGCCTCTTTTACTGATACTGGCCGGTCTGATGCTGGCGGCCTGCTCAAAGAAAGAACCGCCGCCGGAGCCGATACGCCCGGTGTTGTCGATCAAGGTCCAGGTACAGGGTGAGGAGAACCTCGGGCGTTTCGCCGGCAGCATCCAGGCCCGCTATGAAAGCAATGTCGGCTTCCGGGTGCCGGGACGCATTGCCAGCCGTAGCGTTGACGTCGGCGCCGAAGTCGAAAAAGGCGCATTACTCGCCACCCTCGACCCTACCGACCAGCAAAACCAATTGCGCTCGGCCGAGGGCGATCTGGCCAGTATCCAGGCGCAATTCATCAACGCCCAGGCCAACGCGCGGCGACAACAGGAATTGTTCGACCGTGGCGTAGGCTCCCAGGCGCAACTCGATGCCGCGCTGACTGATCTGAAAACCACCCAGGCCTCCCTCGATCAGGCCAAGGCCTCGGTCAATCAGGCCAGGGATCAACTCAACTATGTTGAGTTGCGCACCGACCACAAGGCAGTGGTCACCGCGTGGAATGCCGAAGCCGGGCAAACCGTCACCGCCGGCCAGCAAGTGGTGACCCTGGCACAACCGGACATCAAGGAAGCGGTGATTGATTTGCCGGACACCCTGGTCGATCAATTGCCCAAGGACGTGGTGTTTCAAGTTGCCTCGCAGCTCAACCCGCAAATCAACACCACGGCCACCGTGCGGGAAATCGAACCCCAGGCTGAAAGCGCGACCCGCACCCGGCGTGCACGCCTGACCCTGGACGAAACACCGAGCGCATTTCGCCTGGGCACGGCGATCAGCGTGACCCTGAGCTCGACGGTCAAGCCGCGTATTGAACTGCCCCTGAACGCCTTGCAGGACGTCGAGGGTAAAACCCGGATCTGGGTCGTCGATACACAGTCGCAAACCGTATCGCCGCGGGACGTCAGCGTCGTCAGCCGCACCGAAACCAGCGTGGTGTTGGCGGGCGGAGTGAAGTCTGGCGAGCGGGTGGTCAGTGCCGGTGTGAACAGCCTCAAACCGGGGCAAAAAGTGAAAGTCGATGAGGAAAGCGCGCAATGAAAGGGAGTTTCAACTTATCCGAATGGGCGCTTAAACATCAGTCGTTTGTCTGGTACCTGATGTTCGTCGGCCTGCTGATGGGCGTGTTCTCGTACATGAACCTGGGGCGTGAGGAAGACCCGTCGTTCACCATCAAGACCATGGTGATCCAGAGCCGCTGGCCCGGTGCGACCCAGGAAGAAACCCTCAAGCAAATCACCGACCGCATCGAGAAAAAACTCGAAGAACTCGACTCACTCGACTACGTGAAAAGCTACACCCGTCCCGGCGAATCCACGGTTTACGTGAACCTGCGCGACACCACCAAGGCCAAGGACATCCCGGAAATCTGGTACCAGGTGCGCAAGAAAATCGGCGACATCAAGGGCCAGTTTCCCCAGGGTATTCAGGGACCGTCGTTCAACGACGAGTTCGGTGATGTGTTCGGTTCGGTCTACGCGTTTACGGCTGACGGCTTGTCGATGCGCCAGTTGCGTGACTATGTCGAACAAGCCCGGGCCGAGATCCGTGATGTGCCGGGGCTGGGCAAGATCGAGATGATCGGTCAGCAGGACGAAGTCCTCTACCTGAATTTCTCCACGCGCAAACTGGCAGCGCTGGGCATTGACGAACGCCAGGTATTGCAGAGCCTGCAAGGGCAGAACGCAGTGACCCCGGCGGGGGTGATCGAAGCGGGGCCGGAACGGATTTCCGTGCGCACCTCCGGTCAGTTCGCCTCCGAAAAAGACCTGGCCAGCGTCAACCTGCGGCTCAACGACCGCTTCTATCGCCTGGCCGATGTCGCCGAGATCCGTCGTGGTTATGTCGACCCGATGTCTCCGGAGTTTCGCTACAACGGCCAGCAGGCCATCGGCCTGGCGATTGCCATGCAGAGTGGCGGCAACATTCAGGCCTTCGGCAAGGCGTTGCACCAGCGCATGACAGAACTGACCGCCGACTTGCCCGTCGGTGTCGGCGTGCACACCGTCTCCGACCAGGCACAGGTGGTGGAAGAGGCCGTCGGTGGCTTTACCAGTGCGCTGTTCGAAGCGGTGGTGATTGTGCTGGTGGTCAGTTTTATCAGCCTTGGCTTGCGCGCCGGGTTGGTGGTGGCGTGCTCGATTCCGCTGGTGCTGGCGATGGTATTCGTGTTCATGGAATACAGCGGCATCACCATGCAACGGATCTCCCTCGGCGCGCTGATCATCGCCCTGGGCCTGCTGGTGGATGACGCGATGATCACGGTGGAGATGATGGTCTCGCGCCTGGAATTGGGCGACACCAAGGATCAGGCGGCGACGTTCGCCTACACCTCGACCGCGTTTCCGATGCTCACCGGGACCCTGGTGACGGTCGCCGGTTTCGTGCCGATCGGGTTGAACGCCAGCTCTGCCGGCGAATACACCTTCACCCTGTTCGCGGTGATTGCCGTGGCGATGATCGTGTCGTGGATTGTCGCGGTGCTGTTCGCTCCGGTGATCGGCGTGCACATCCTCAGCACCCAGGTGAAACCGCATTCAGAGGAGCCCGGGCGTCTGGGCCGGGCCTTCAATGCGGGGCTGTTGTGGAGCATGCGCAATCGCTGGTGGGCCATCGGCATCACGGTGTTGCTGTTCGTGCTGTCGGTGCTGGGCATGCGCTTTGTGCAGAACCAGTTCTTCCCGTCCTCGGATCGCCCGGAAATTCTGCTGGACCTGAACCTGCCGCAAAACGCCTCCATCGAGGAAACCCGCAAGGCGGTGGACAAGCTCGAAGCGACGCTCAAGGGCGATCCGGACATCGTGCGCTGGAGCACCTACATCGGTCAGGGCGCGATCCGTTTCTACCTGCCACTCGACCAGCAATTGCAGAACCCGTACTACGCGCAGCTGGTGATCGTCAGCAAGGACTTCGAGGCCCGCAAAGCCCTCAGTGCTCGCCTGCGCGAGCGCTTGCGCAAGGACTTCGTCGGTATCGGCAGCTACGTGCAGGCGCTGGAAATGGGCCCGCCGGTGGGGCGGCCGATCCAATACCGGGTCAGCGGCAAGGACATCGATCAAGTGCGCAAGCACGCCATCGACCTGGCCACCGAGCTGGACAAGAACCCGCACATCGGCGAGATCATTTACGACTGGAACGAGCCGGGCAAGGTATTGCGCATCGACATCGCCCAGGACAAGGCGCGTCAGCTCGGCCTGTCGTCCGAGGACGTGGCGAACTTGATGAACAGCATCGTCAGCGGCTCGACGGTGACTCAGGTCGACGATGACATCTACCTGATCAACGTGGTTGGCCGTGCGATAGATGCCGAGCGTGGCTCGCCGGAAACCCTGCAAAACCTGCAGATACTCACACCGGGCGGCATCTCGATTCCGTTGCTGGCATTCGCCACCGTGCGCTACGAACTGGAGCAACCGCTGGTGTGGCGCCGTGACCGCAAGCCGACTATCACCATCAAGGCCACGCTGTTGGGCGACATCCAACCAACGGACCTGGTGACCCTGCTCAAACCGGACATCGACAAATTCGCGGCGGCGCTGCCGGTGGGCTACACGGTCGCCACCGGCGGTACGGTGGAAGAAAGCGGCAAGGCCCAGGGGCCGATTGCCAAGGTCGTGCCGTTGATGCTGTTCCTGATGGCCACTTTTCTGATGATCCAGCTGCACAGCGTGCAGAAGCTGTTCCTGGTGGCCAGCGTGGCGCCGCTGGGGTTGATCGGCGTGGTGCTGGCGCTGGTGCCAACCGGAACACCCATGGGCTTCGTGGCGATTCTGGGGATCCTGGCACTGATCGGCATCATCATCCGTAACTCGGTGATTCTGGTGACCCAGATCGATGCGTTCGTCAGCGAAGGGTATTCACAGTGGGATGCGGTGGTGCAGGCCACGGAGCACCGCCGTCGGCCGATTCTGCTGACGGCCGCGGCGGCGAGCCTGGGCATGATCCCGATTGCCCGGGAAGTGTTCTGGGGGCCGATGGCCTACGCGATGATCGGCGGGATCATCATCGCGACCCTGCTGACACTGCTGTTTCTGCCGGCGCTGTATGTGGCCTGGTACAAGATTCGCGAACCGAAGAAAGAGGCCGCATAAAGGCGAGCGCTTCGCGCTCATCGCTGGCAAGCCAGCTCCCACCGTGTTCTGCGTCGTTCACATATTTTGTGCCCGACGCTGTACCTGTGGGAGCTGGCTTGCCAGCGATGGCGTCCGAATGGGCTACGCCGATTTACGCCAAACACTCGCCAACCAAGGCTGCTGTTCCCGCGGCAATCCCGCCGGCCGGTAGTAATGCTCCAGCTCCACAAACCCTGCCTCAGTCAGCAGCTGCTGCCACGCCGCCAGATCGTGATACGCCCCATAACGCGGCCCGTTCCAGCCTTCCTGATTCTCGCCACGAGGATTGGAACTGAACAGCACGCCACCGGGTTTCAACGCTGCACGCAGTTCCTTCAACACCCGAGGCAATTCCTGGCGCGGGACGTGAAACAACACCGCATTGGCGAAAATCCCGTCGAAACGCTCGGCGGGCAGATCAAGCTTCAGAAAGTCCTGCTGCCAGACTTCGCAACCACTGTCCTCGCGCGCCATCTGCGCGAGTTTCTCCGAACCATCGAGACCGACTGCCTTGTGGCCCATGCGGGTGAAGGTTTTTAAATCACGACCCGGCCCACAGCCAAAGTCGAGAATGTCGAACGGCGCCTCGCCCTGGATGTGCCGCAACAGCGCGTCGATGTTCTGGCTGACATCGTGGTCACGGGTGCCTTCGCGAAAGCTCTCGGCCACCGAGTTGTAATGGGCCAGGGTGGTGGACGTGATCTGGTCGAGGTCGGTGGGGGTCTGTTTCATGGTGGGCTGCGCAGGCGATTGATATCTTCCGAATATACGCCATGGCGCCGGGGGCTGCTGCGCAGCCCATCGCGAGCAAGCTTTGCTCCTACAGGGTATTGGTACGTCCCGACCCCATGAACGACCCAAAACCTGTAGGAGCAAGGCTTGCCCGCGATGGCGGTGGTACTGGCTCAGCCCTGCTTCATCCCCAAACACTCAATCGACCGATCCACCATCGCTTTGGCGATCTCCAGCAAATGCCACACCGAAAACACCATGGCCCGGTCGGCGCCCTTGAGGTGGTCGCCACACTGATAGGCCGTGACCGATGCACAGCGCAGCAAGTCCGCGATGTAGAGCTGGGTGTCTTCGAAACTCACGTCCTTGCTGACGTTGTAGAACCGCAGTTCATCCGGTGGTGAGGGTTGATCGCCGGTGAGGTAGAAATCGATGGCGCGGTAGAGGGCGGAACGGTCTCTGAGTAGGTCGTCAGTGACGGATTCGTTGGAAGGGTTTTCGGGTGGATCGGGAACGGATTTTTCCATGAGTGTTGCTCCTATTGCTGCATGGGAGCCATCACTTACCGCCTACTAAGCGATTGGGTGGTGGCTGTGCGCAGGTAGTAGGCCGGTCAATAGGAAAACCGGTGCATCCGAAGATGCCCCACGCACAGCTACCATTTTGCATGCGGCAAGAACTGCCGAGCATGGAATTGCTATGCACCTATTGTCCGGGGCTACTAAACCCGATCACTGATGAGCAGTGACCGGCCGAGACTAGCCACCGGATTTGGCAGGCGCAAGCGGGCGAAATGATCTAGGAAATGTCCTGCAAAGGAAAGGGATTCGACCTTCGGAATTACTGAAACTCTTGTACGAAATATCGACAGGATCGCCTCTCCTGTAGGAGCGAGCATGCTCGCGAAAAACCTGAGAGCGCCGTGGGGAATCAGGTTTCCCGCGTTATCGTTAACGTCCATCGCGAGCATGCTCGCTCCTACAAGTACGGGGTTACCGGGATTAACGTTTGTTGAGGCCCCGCGCCAACCGATCCCCACCCAACTGAATCACCGCCACCAACGCCACCAGCAACACAATCACCGTCAGCATGATCTGGCTGTCAAAGCGCTGATAGCCATACCGATACGCAATGTCCCCCAACCCACCGGCACCAATCGCTCCGGCCATGGCCGACGAGTTGATCATCGTCACCAACGTAATGGTGAACCCCCCGACAATCCCCGGCAGCGCCTCGGGCAACAGCACATGCCAAACAATGTGCTGGCGCCGGCAACCCATGGCCTGTGCCGCTTCGATCAAGCCGTGATCCACCTCGCGCAAACTCACTTCGGCAATCCGCGCAAAGAACGGCGTAGCGGCGATGGTCAGCGGCACCACGGCGGCCCAAACGCCGTAGGTGGTGCCGACGATCAGCCGAGTGAAGGGAATCAACGCCACCATCAGGATCAGGAACGGAACCGAGCGAAACAGATTCACGAACGCACCCAGTGCGCGGTTTACCGTCGGGGCTTCGTAGATGCCGCCCTTGGAACTGGTGACGAGGATCACCGCCAGCGGAATGCCCGCCAGCAGCGCGATCAGCGACGACACGCCGACCATCAAAAACGTGTCGACGAAACCTTGCAGCAAGCGATCAAACCACATAACCCAACACCTCCACTTGCTGCGCCCATTGGCCGGCGCGTTGACGTAATTCTTCCGCGCCCAACGACGAACCCGTCACCGCCAACAGCAATTGCCCCAGCGCATGGCCCTGAATCCGCTCCACGCCGCCTTGCAGCAGGCGCACGCGGCCACCGAGAGCGGCGAACAGGGCGGCGATGTCCGGTTCGTCCTGCGCCGTTCCGGTGAATTGCAGGCGCAGCACCACAGCGTCCTCCGAAGACTGTGGTTGCGCCTGCAAACGGTTTTGCAGCTCGGAAGGAAGGGCATGCTGCAACGGCGCGAGCAAGGTCTTGCTAACCTCATGCCGGGGGTTGCCGAAGACTTCCCACACCGGCCCTTGCTCGACCACGCGTCCACGTTCGAGGACCACCACGCGATCGCAGATCTCGCGGATCACCGCCATTTCATGGGTGATCAAAATGATGGTCAGGCCCAGGCGTCGGTTGATCTCGCGCAGCAGGCCGAGGATCGATTGCGTGGTCTCCGGGTCCAGCGCCGAGGTGGCTTCGTCGCACAGCAGGATCGCCGGGTCGTGAACCAGCGCGCGGGCGATGCCGACCCGCTGTTTCTGCCCGCCGGAGAGCTGCGAAGGATAGGCCTTGTGCTTGGCTTCCAGGCCCACCAGATCCAGCAGTTCACGAACCTTTTGATCGCGTTTTTCCTTCGGCACACCGGCGACTTTCAGCGGCAATTCGACGTTCTGCCAAACGGTCTTGGCCGACATCAAATTGAAGTGCTGGAAGATCATGCCGATGCGCCGACGCAGTGCCACCAGGCGGTCTTCATCGAACTCGCCGATGTCCACCTGATCGATCAGCACTCGGCCGCTGCTCGGTTGTTCGAGGCGGTTGATGGTACGGATCAGCGACGACTTGCCGGCGCCGCTGCGGCCGATGATGCCGAACACTTCACCGCGCTGGATCGCCAGATCGATGCCGTGCAGCGCGGCCACCGGGCCTTGCTGACCGTCGTAGGTTTTGCCCAGGTTGATGAAGCGCACGTGGGCGTGGTTCAGGTCCGGGTGCAGTTCGGTGTGTATCGCTTGCTTAGGCGCTGGAATTTCCAGTCGCAGTTGCGTGGCAGCCGTCATGCTCAGCTCTCCCAACCGGCTTGATAGAGCTTGCCGTGGGCTTTATCCAGGGCGGCGCGGACAGCGGGCGAGTGCTGGTAGATGTCGACGAACTTAATCAGGCGCGGGTCGGTTTTGCTCTTCGGTTGAATGACGAACTGAATCACGTATTCCTTGTGATCCAGGCCGTCGAACAGCAGCGCGGAACCGGCATCGAAAGTCTTCGCCAGTCGGATGTAGGCGGGGTAACCCTGGACCAGATCGGCGTCGTCATAGGCACGTACCAGTTGCACCGCTTCGACCTGGAGAATCTTGATTTTCTTCGGATTGGCGACGATGTCGTCCTCGGTGGCTTTGTAGCCAACGCCTGGTTTGAGGGTGATCAAACCGGCCTTGGCCAGCAGCTGCAAGCCACGGCCGCTGTTGATCGGATCGTTGGCGATGGCCACGCTGGCGCCTTCTGGCAGCTCGTCGAAGCTTTTGTATTTTTTCGAGTAAAGGCCGACGTTATTGATGATCCCCGGCGCGAACGGCACCAGGTCAAAACCGGAAGCGGACTTGGCGTTTTCCAGGAACGGGATGTGCTGGAAGTAGTTCACGTCGATGTCGCCGGCGGCGAGGCTGACATTGGGAGCGATCCAGTCGGTGAACTCCACCAGCTCGACTTTCAGGCCTTGTTTGCCGGCTTCCTCGACGGCCGCTTCCAGCGGAATGGCGAAGGCGGCGGTGGTGCCGATTTTCAGCGCCGGGTCGGCGGCGAAGGTGGCGGAGCTGAAGAGGCCGAGGGCCAGGGCCAGTGCTTTGACTGGGTGAGATAGGTAGTTTTTGGTCATGATCGGGTTTCCAGTCAGTGCATAAAATTTGTGGTGTTTATTCGGGTTTCATCGCCAGCAAGCCGGCTCCTACAGGGGGATCGCGTTGTTCTCGTAGGAGCCGGCTTGCTGGCGATGCTTTTAGCGCCTGTAAGCGGACCCGGTATGTTGCTCAGGCAAATACGCCCCTTCGCGAAACAGCTTTTCCCGCAAGCTGCCATCGTCGTAAGCCGTCTTGTACGACCCTCGCCGCTGCAACTCCGGAATCACCAGCTCAATGAAATCCACATAGCTTTCCGGCGTGACGACGCGCGTCAGGTTGAAGCCATCCAGGCCGGTTTCGGCGATCCACGATTCCAGCTCATCTGCCACTTGCTCGGGCGAGCCGACCACGGTGATGTAGCGCCCGCCGAGGGCGTGCTGGTCGAGCAATTTGCGGCGGGTCCAGTCGTTGTTTTGCAGGTGCTTGGTGGCGGACTGGATGGCGTTGCTCTTCACGTACTGGATCGGTTCGTCGATGGCGTACTGGGAAAAATCGATCCCGGTGGACGCCGAGAAATGCGCCACGCCCGCTTCGGCACTGGCGTAGCGGCGGTACTCGGCGTGCTTGGCCCAGGCCAGCTCTTCGGTGGCCCCGACGATCACGTTCAGGCCCATGAACACTTTGATGTCTTCGGGATTGCGTCCGGACTCCACGGCGCTGGCGCGCACCTTGTCCACCTGCACTTTGGTCGACGGTTTGTTCTGGCCGCTGATGAACACGCACTCGGCGTGGCGCCCGGCGAACAGCAAGCCGCGATCGGAAGCACCTGCCTGGAACAGCACCGGCGTGCGTTGTGGCGAGGGTTCGCACAGGTGATAACCCTCGACCTGATAGAACTCGCCCTTGTGCTCGACCTTGTGCACTTTTTCGGGCGTGGCGTAGATGCGTTGCTGCGGGTCGTTGAGCACCGCGCCGTTTTCCCAGCTGCCTTCCCAGAGTTTGTAGAGCACTTCCAGGTACTCGTCGGCTTGGTCGTAACGACGGTCATGCTCGACCTGTTCGCTCAGGCCCATGGCCTTGGCGGCGCTGTCGAGGTAGCCGGTGACGATGTTCCAGCCCACCCGGCCGCGACTCAGATGGTCCAGCGTCGACATGCGCCGGGCGAACAGATACGGCGGCTCGTAGGTGAGGTTGGCGGTCAGGCCGAAGCCGAGGTTTTTGGTGACGGCGGCCATGGCCGAGACCAGCAGCAACGGGTCGTTGACCGGTAGCTGGATCGACTCTTTCAACGGCACGTCCACCGAGTTCTGGTAGACGTCGTAGACCCCGACGATGTCGGCGATGAACAAACCGTCGAACAGCCCACGCTCCAGCAGCTGCGCCAGTTCGGTCCAATATTCGATTGTCTTGTATTGAGTCGAGTTGTCCCGTGGGTGTGTCCACAGGCCGTGGTTGATGTGCCCGATGCAGTTCATGTTGAACGCGTTGAGCAGGATTTTTTTCTTGGGCGCGCTCATCAGATGGTCCCCCGCAGTGGCGGGTTTTCATCGTTGAGGTAGTAATTGCCGACAGCGTGATACTTCCAGCGCACCGGGTCGTGCAGGGTATGCACCCGTGCGTTGCGCCAGTGGCGATCAAGGCCGTGTTCGCGCAGGGTCGCCTGGCTGCCGGCCAGTTCGAACAGGGTGGTGCCGGCGGCGAGGGAAATCTCGGTGCTGATGGCCCGGGCTTCGGCGACGGCAATCGAGGCGGCGGCGACCGTCTCGGCGTTGGTGTCGGCCTGGGCCTGGTCGAGGTATTCACCGGCTCGTTCCAGCAGCGCTTCGGTGGCGTGCAGGCGAATGCTCAAGTGGCCGAAGCTCTTGAGGGTCAGCGGATCTTCAATAGCGATGTCGTGGGTGGCGTCGATCCATGGCCGGGTTTTGGTGCGCACGAAGTGCAGCGCATCTTCATAGGCGGCGCGGGCGATGCCGGTGTCGATGGCGGCGTGGAGAATCTGTGCCAGCGGGCCGACCGGGGTCGGGCGTTCGAAGGCGCTTTGAAACGGAATCACGTCTTCGGCAGACACGAAGACATCTTCGAACACCACCGAACCGCTGCCGGTGGTGCGCTGGCCGAAGCCGCTCCAGTCGTCGATCACCGTCAGGCCTTTGCTGTCGCGAGGGACGAAGGCCAGTTGCTGCACGCCGTATTCATCAACCACCGACGTCGGAATGCGCTGGGCGTAGATTGCACCGGTGGCGTAGAACTTGCGGCCGTTGATGCGATAACCACTACCATCCCGGGTCAGGCGGGTGACACGGTCGTGGGCGGTTTTGGTGCCCAGTTCCGCCAGCGCATTGCCGAAGCGCTGACCGGCAAGCGCTTCAGCGTACAGGCGTTTTTTCTGTTCTTCGCTGCCGTTCACCCGCAGCACTTCCAGGGCATAAAAATGGTTCTGCGGGATCTGGCCGAGGGAGCCGTCCGCCTGGGCGATCAGCGCGATGACTTTGGCCAGGGTGACGTTGGAAACACCGGCGCCGCCGTATGCCTTCGGCACACTGATGCCCCACAGGCCAGAGCGGGAAAACACTTCCAGCTCCGGGTGCGGCAGGCGGCGTTCGCGGTCGCGCAGGGCGCTGTCGCGTTTGAAGTCTTCGGCCAGGTCGCTGGCGACGATCAGGGCTTGCTCATCGCTGGTGATGACCGCGACGTGTTGGGAAAGAGTCATTAGCTTCTCCAGATGTCTGGTCGTCAGATCCAGGAATGGCGAGCCGGCAAAGTGCCGTTCAGGTGATAGGCGCCCACCGCGTGGTACTTCCAGCGCACCGGGTCGTGCAATGTGTGCACCCGGGCGTTGCGCCAGTGGCGGTCGAGGTTGAATTCGGCGAGGGTGGCGCGGCTGCCGGCCAGCTCGAAGAGCTTTTCGCTGGCCAGCAACGAGATCTCGGTGGTCAGCACTTTGGCTTCGGCCACGGCGATCGACGCGCGGGCGGCGGACTCGGGAGTGAGGGGCGCGGCGTGCACCTGGTCGAGCACTTGCCCGGCCTTGCGCAGCAGGGCTTCGGCGGCGTGCAGCTCGATCTTCAGCTTGCCGATGTCGGCGATCACGTAAAGGTCGTCGCTGGCCCGTTCGACGTTGGCGTCGATCCACGGCCGCGCGCGGGTCTTCACGAACTCGATGGCGTCATCGATGGCGCCTCGGGCGATACCCGCGTCGATGGCCGCTTGAATCAGCTGTGAAACGGCGCCCTGGGTGTTGGGCTGGTCGTTGATCTTCCAGTTATCCACCACCAGCTCAGCGTCGACTCGCACGTTGTTGAGCAATATCGTGCCGCTGGCAGTAGTGCGCTGACCGAAGCCGGACCAGTCATCGACGATCCGCAGCCCCGGCGTGCCGCGACGTACGAAGGCCAGCACTTGCTTGCCGTCGTCGTTGAGCGCCTTGACCGCAACCCAGTGGGCGAATAGCGCGCCGGTGGAGTAAAACTTCTGTCCGTTGAGCACAAAGCCGTCGCCGTCGGCGGTGATGCGCGCCTTGAGTTCCAGGGTGTTTTTGGTGCCGCGTTCCGGCCCGGCATTGCCGATGCGCCAGCCTTCGAGCACGCTTTTGAACAGCTGCTTTTTCTGCGCTTCGGTGGCGCAGCCGAGCACCAGATTAAGGATGCCGAACTGGTTCTGCGGGATCTGCCCCAGCGCCGGATCGGCGGCGGAGATAATCGCGAAAACGTCGGCGAGGGTGACGAACGAAACCTGCGTCCCGCCGTACTCGCGCGGGATGCCAATGCTGCCCAGGCCGCTGCGGGTGAATTGTTCGATTTCCGACCACGGCAGCTTGCGCTGCTGGTCACGTTTGGCCGCTTGCAGGCGGGCGACTTGCGCCAGCTCCTGGGCGGCCTTGATGGCTTGTGCGTCGTTGCGCAGCACTTGTGCGGGCAACAACAATGGGGCGATATCCAGATCACTCTGGACGATTGCATCTGCCAGACTGGACATCAGTGCCACTCCTTGGCGACACGCAATGCCCTGGCGATCTGCACTGGGGTGATTGTGTTCCGGACCATACCTACCTCACATCTTATGGAAGCGCCGCTGTGCGGCGAACGGAAAAAGAATGTCCGGTGGTCCGGTGTATATACCCTAAGCGTTTATAAAAAAGTTATGAACTAAC
This sequence comes from Pseudomonas putida, assembly GCF_050990305.1. GTDB lineage: Bacteria > Pseudomonadota > Gammaproteobacteria > Pseudomonadales > Pseudomonadaceae > Aquipseudomonas > Aquipseudomonas putida_AH. The sequence continues at coordinate 208,107 of NZ_CP158817.1, forward strand.
TTTTAGGAATATATATAGAAGAGGCGCCACGCCTTCCTGTAGGAGAGAGGCTTGCCCGCGAAGGCGTCGAATCTGACACACCGCGTTATCGTTCTTCGCGAGCAAGCTTCGCTCCTACAGTTGGGTGCGGGTTTTGAGGCAGGGGGCGGCACACCCAACCCTCAGCGTCCGCACCGGCGCCCAGCGCGAGTTGTTGCCGACCCGGTCGAGAATGCAGTAGGTCACTTCCAGTCGCAGATCTTCGCCGGCTTCGACAATGATCGCTGACGGTACCCAGACCTGGATCGGCAGGCCCACATCACAGGCCTTGAGCTTGGGTAAATCCATCCGTACGTCACCCCAGCGCAAGGTGATCGCGTCGTCCTCGCTCATGTTGATATAGGGTTCGATGGTCAGCGGCACGCCGCGCCGGATCTGTCGTGCGTTAAGCCCCCGGCGGCGGATGGGGGTGGGAAGACTTACCGGCGTCAGGAACTGATTTTCGTCATCACCGAGCGGGCCGCCCGGGCACTCGAGCTTGACTGCTACCCGCGTCGCCAAAGACAGCGCCGGGTTTCTGCCGACCTGCATCACTCGGTAGTGCACCCAAGTGGCGCCGCTGACGATAAAGCTTTCCGGTACTCGCAGGCTGACGCTATGGCCAACGTCCTGAGCCGTCAGCGCGCAGGAGGCAACGAAGTAACCGTCCCAGAACAATTCGATCAGGTCACCGGTGTCCATGTCGGTGTACGGCCCTATGTCGACCTGTAGGTTGGTCGCCGCAAGGATATTGATACCAGCCTTGTTGGCCTGGGGCAGGGTGGGTGGTGCTAAAGACGGGATGCGCGGGATGCAGTTCATGGGTATCTCTCCTTGAGATATTTCAATGAAATCCATATCGGGAACATGCAGAAAGTTATCTAGCCGAAGTAGATAAGAACGCGGCTTAAGTTGAGTCAATGGTGTGGGTTAGTTAAAGGAGAGTTCAACTGTTATTCAGAAGTTTCCTACGTGGGGTAGTTAATTAGCGCTAAGGGAATGTCGCAAATAAACACGATCTGTGTAGGAGCGAGCATGCTCGCGATGGATTTGAAGGCACCGCGGGGCGCCAGTAAGCCAGCGTTATCGTTGACCACCATCGCGAGCGTGCTCGCTCCTACAGTTGATGGTGTTCACCACCATAGGCGCAGGAGTGCACATATATATTTAGTGCATATATTGTGTGGGGCTTGGGGAAGGTAACTTCCATCCATGGAAGTTGGGGTTCTATGATGGAAGCTTTAAAGGTGCGAGTTGTTCAGGAACTTGCTGAGAAACTGTTTGGTACGTTCTTCTTTAGGATTGGCAAACAACGCCTTCGCTTCGCCTTGTTCGACGATCACGCCCTTGTCGAAAAACACCACACGGTTGGCCACATCGCGAGCGAAAGCCATTTCGTGGGTCACGATGACCATGGTGCGTTTCTCCTCGGCCAGGCCGCGGATGGTCGCCAGCACTTCACCCACCAGCTCAGGGTCGAGGGCTGAGGTCGGTTCGTCGAACAGGATCACTTCCGGTTCCATCGCCAGCGCGCGGGCAATCGCCACGCGTTGTTGCTGGCCGCCTGAGAGGCGGCGCGGGTAAGCGTCTTCCTTACCCGCCAGGCCGACCTTGGCCAACAGTTTTTTCGCCAGGGTAATGGCATCGTCGCGCGGGATCTTCTTGACGATGATCGGGCCTTCGATGACGTTCTCCAGGGCAGTGCGATGGGGGAACAGGTTGAAGTTCTGGAACACGAAACCCACGTGCTGGCGCAATGTGCGCACCAGGCTTTGCTGCTGGTTCAGCGGGCGACTAGTGTCGACTTCGATGTCGCCGACCTTGATCCGGCCGCTGGTGGGGGTCTCCAGGAAGTTCAGGCAACGCAGGAACGTGGTCTTGCCCGAGCCGCTGGGCCCGATGATCGCCACGACCTCACCTTCCTTCACTTGTAGATCGATGCCGTTGAGCACGACTTGACCCTTGAACTGCTTTGTCAGTTTTTCCACGACAATCATGGGGTCAGGACTCCTGATCGTGCCGATTGACCCGCTCTTCCAACTGGTTCTGCAGGTGCGAAAGCACCGTGGCCAAGATCCAGTAAATCAGCGCGGCGGCAAGGTACATGGTGAAGACTTCGAAAGTCCGGGCGGTAATCAGTTGCGCCTGACGGAACAGCTCCGGCACCTGAATGGTGGCTGCCAGCGCGGTGTCCTTGACCAGCGAAATGAAGCTGTTGCCCAGCGGTGGTAATGCGGTGCGCATTGCCTGCGGAATGATCGCCCGGCGCAAGGTTTGCGCGCGGGTCATGCCGATGCTGGCAGCCGCTTCCCACTGGCCGCGTTCGATGGAGCCGATCGCGGCGCGCAGGATTTCACAGGCATAGGCGGCCATGTTCAGCGAGAAGCCGATCAGGGCCGCCGGCAGCGGGTCGAGTTCCAGACCCAACTGCGGCAGGCCGTAATAGATCACGAACAGTTGCACCAGCAACGGCGTGCCGCGAAAGAACGACACGTAGATGCGGGCCAGCCAGCTGACCGATTTGAAACGCGACAGGCGCATCAGTGCCAGGCCGAAGCCCAGCACGAGGCCGAAGAACATCCCGCCGAGGCTCAGGATTACTGTGTAGTACGCGCCCTTGAGCAGAAAGGGCGCGGAATCCAGTGCGAGTTGGAAAGCTGCTTCCATTATTTGGTGACGTCAGCTTGGAAGTACTTTTCCGAGATCTTGGCCAGAGTCCCGTCGGCACGCAGCTCGTCGAGGGCCTTGTTCACGGCGGCCAGCAGCTCTGGCTCACCTTTACGCAGGGCGATGCCGGACTCCTGACGGGAGAACGCTTGGCCGGCAGCCACGGTCTTCGGTGCTTTCTTGGCGTATTCAAGTGCGGCCAGGCGATCGATCAGGATGGCGTCGGTACGGCCGTTGTTCAGATCGGCAAACTTGGTCGGATCATCGTCGTAGGTGCGCACATCAGCACCCGGCACGTTGGCTCGTACCCACTGTTCGTAGTTGGTGCCCAGGCCTACGCCGACTTTCTTGCCGGTCAGGTCAGCGGCGGTCTTGATGTTCAGCGCGGCTTCCTTGTCCTTCAGCACCAGCGCCTGAATCCCGGAGATGGTGTAAGGCTCGGAGAAGTCATACTTCTTCTTACGTTCCTCGGAGATGGTCACTTGGTTGACCACTACGTCCAGGCGCTTGGATTCCAGAGCAGCGAGAATGCCGTCCCACTTGGTGGGCTGGATCTTGGCTTTGACGCCCAGCTTTTGCGCCAGAGCCTCGGAGAGCTCGACTTCGAAACCCGCCAGCTTGCCGTTTTCGTCGACAAAGCTGAACGGTGGATAAGTGCCTTCCAGGCCGACGTTGATCACGCCGGCATCTTTGATTTTTTGCAGCTGCTCACCGGCAACCGCCTGGCCGATCAGGCCAGCGCTCAGTGCCAGGCCCAGCGAACCCACCAGCAGATTGCGACGTAGTGCGGAAAAATTCATGACTAGCCCCTGTGTTTTCTTATGGAAGACGCGTTTAAAAAAGTTGGCGAAATAGGGAATTTCACGACAGCGCTATCCTGCCTTAAAGCAGCTTATGCGTCTCTCGGGAAATTCGCCTGTAGCATGACTATAGGATGGCGTTTTTAGATTAGAAAATAATGATTTTTCTGTTATTTATTCCATGTTGGAATAATAAGGTTCTTACCTGTAGGAGCGAGCAGGCTCGCGATGGTCGTCAACGATAACGCTGGCAACCTGACACCCAGCGGTGTCCTGTCGTCCATCGCGAGCATGCTCGCTCCTACAGGGGCGCGCTGTTACAGGAAATCCTTGTAGGCAAACAACGCCGGTGCCCCGCCGGTGTGCAGGAAAATGATCGGGCCATCGTCGAAACGCTGGCGACCGATACCGTCCAGCAGTCCTGCCATGGCCTTGCCGGTGTACACCGGGTCGAGCAGCAGGCCTTCCTGACTCGCCACCAGCTTCACCGCCGCCAGCGTCCCGGCATTCGGCTCGCCATAGCGCGGTGCGAAATATTCGTCCCACAACTCGACTTTGAAGCTTTTCGGCAATGTCACGCCCAGTAATTCGGCGGTGCGCTCGGCCAGACCCTGAACCTTCGGGAACTGATCTTCTTCGCTGCGCGACACCGTGACGCCGATCACCGGCAGCTCCGGCAGTGCTTCGCTCAGCGCCAACGCCAAACCGCTGTGGGTTCCGGCGCTGCCCGAAGCGAGGACGACGGCGGCAAAATTCAGCCCGGTGTCCTTGATCTGCTCGGCCAGCTCCAGGCCGGCGCGCACGTAACCCAGGGCGCCCAGGGCGTTGGAGCCGCCGATTGGCACCAGATAGGGCTTCTTGCCGTTGCTGCGCAAGCGCGCCGCCAGGGCGTGCAGTTGATCGTCGGCGTTATCGAGGTTTTCTACCAATTCAACCTTGGCATCGAACAGGTCCAGCAACAGGCGATTGCCGTTGCCGACGTAGTTGGGGTCTTCGGTATTGAGGGGGTTTTCCAGCAGGGCAACACAACCCAGGCCCAGTTTGGCGGCGATGGCGGCGGTCTGGCGCACATGGTTCGATTGTAGCGCACCGGCGGTGATCAGGGTGTCGGCGCCTTGGGCGAGGGCATCGGCGCAGAGGTATTCGAGTTTGCGCAGCTTGTTGCCGCCCATCGCCAGTGGCGTCAAGTCATCGCGTTTGACGTACACATCGCGTCCCAGCCAGGACGACAGGCGTTCGAGTTTTTCCAGGGCGGTGGGCTGACCAAGCAGGTCGAGGCGGTTAAAGCGGGCAAGCTGTTGTTTGATCGGTTGTTGAATGATCATGGTTCCGTACTGGCGGGGAATGATCTCTGGACTATAGGCACGGGTAAAAGTCTGGGCAACCGCCAATCGCTTATAGCCAATGGTGCTTAGGCCAGCACAATTGGTTCTTAATTTGGCGCGCGCGCCATGCCGTAAAGTAATCGCCGTCAGCGCGGCCAGACAGTCCGGTCGCCCGTGAGGAGTTTTTACCGTGAGTGAGCGTTCCAGCCATTGGCAATTGCAGACCATCGTCAGCCAGCTGCGCACCGCACGTGAACAGTGGCGCGCGCAAAACGGCCGCGCCAGCACCGAACAAGGTGGACGCGAACTGCCGTCCCGCGCGGCCATGGCCGAGATTCTCGAAGCGTTGTGTGGGGCATTGTTCCCAATGCGCCTGGGCCCGGTGGACCTGCGCGAGGAGAGTGAGGACTTCTACGTCGGCCATACCCTCGATGTGGCGCTCAATGCGCTGCTGGCTCAGGCGCGACTCGAATTGCGTTACGCCGCACGCCACAGTGCCCAGGCTGAGACCGAAGTCGAAGCCAAGAGCATCCAGATCATCCAGGACTTCGCCCTCGCCCTGCCGGGCCTGCGCAGCCTGCTGGATACCGACGTGCTGGCGGCCTATCACGGTGACCCGGCGGCGCGTAGCGTCGATGAAGTGTTGCTGTGCTACCCGGGCATCCTGGCGGTGATTCACCATCGCCTGGCTCACCATTTGTATCGCGCAGGCTTGCCGTTGCTGGCGCGGATCAGCGCGGAAATCGCCCACTCGGCGACCGGCATCGACATCCACCCCGGCGCGCAGATTGGCCGCAGTTTCTTCATCGACCACGGTACCGGTGTGGTGATTGGCGAGACGGCAATCATTGGCGAGCGGGTGCGGATTTATCAGGCCGTGACCCTGGGCGCCAAACGCTTCCCGGCGGACGAGGATGGTCAATTACAGAAGGGCCAGCCGCGCCACCCGATCGTCGAGGATGACGTGGTGATCTATGCCGGCGCGACCATTCTGGGGCGCATCACCATCGGCCAGGGCTCGACCATTGGCGGCAACGTCTGGCTGACCCGCAGCGTGCCGGCGGGCAGCAACCTGACTCAGGCCAATTTGCAGCTCGATGATGGGACCCAGAAGTAAGGGCCAGAATTTTTATTGATCTTTTGGGCCTCATCGCGAGCAAGCATTGCTCCTACAGTTTTGAGTCAGTTAATCATTCTGTGAACGACACAAATCTGTAGGAGCAAAGCTTGCTCGCGATTGATTTCAGGCCCCGCGAATCCTGCCTCATACCCTGCTAAATCTGGTGTTCGAACAAAACCGCCCAGCCCTGCGATTAGTCCTTAGCCCCCTATCCATGTTTAACTTGAACGTTCATTCAAGTTAAACCGGTGGTTCGCCGCCCGCTCACAACAGGAGGCTTGCCTTTGCTGAGTCCGATTTTTACAGCCACGTTTTACCGCTTCGAGGTGCACCGTTGATGAGTGCATCGTCCCTCCCTTCAAGCGGCCAGGTCCGCATGAATCCACCGGTGTTCTGGTTCGCCGCCAGCTTCATCCTGTTATTCGGCGTCGTGGTCATGGCCATGCCCGAACAGGCTGGCGCCTGGTTGTTGGCAGCGCAAAACTGGGCGGCCAACACGGTCGGCTGGTACTACATGTTGGCGATGACCCTGTATCTGGTCTTCGTGGTGGTCACCGCGTTATCGGGCTACGGCAAGATCAAACTCGGTGCCGACCACGACGAACCCGAATTCAGTTACCTGTCCTGGGCCGGCATGCTGTTCGCCGCCGGGATCAGCATCACCCTGTTTTTCTTCTGCGTGTCGGAACCCCTGACCCACATGATCCAACCGCCCCAAGGCGAGGCGGGCACGGCGGATGCGGCGCGTCAGGCGATGCAGATTCTGTTTCTGCATTGGGGTCTGCACGGCTGGGGCGTGTTCGCCTTCGTCGGGATGGCGCTGGCTTACTTTGCTTACCGGCACAACCTGCCGCTGGCCCTGCGCTCGGCGCTGTATCCACTGATTGGCAAGCGCATCAACGGCCCCATCGGCTACGCGGTGGACGGCTTTGGCATCATCGCCACGGTGTTCGGTCTCGGCGCCGACATGGGCTTTGGTGTGTTGCACCTCAACTCGGGTCTGGATTACCTATTCGGCATTGCTCATACCCAGTGGATTCAAGTCGGCTTGATCACGCTGATGATGGGCGCGGCGATTATCGTGGCCGTGTCCGGCGTCGATAAGGGCGTGCGGGTGATGTCCGACATCAACATGCTGCTGGCTTGCGCGCTGCTGCTGTTCGTATTGTTCGCCGGTCCCACGCAGCACTTGCTCAACACCCTGATCCAGAACCTCGGCGATTACCTCGGCGCCTTGCCGATGAAGAGTTTCGATCTGTACGCCTACGACAAACCCAGCGACTGGCTGGGTGGCTGGACGGTGTTCTATTGGGCGTGGTGGATTGCATGGTCGCCATTCGTGGGCCTATTCATCGCACGGATTTCCCGTGGTCGGACCATTCGCGAATTCGTCTTCGGCGTGCTGTTGATTCCACTCGGTTTCACCCTGGCGTGGATGTCGATTTTCGGCAACAGCGCCATCGACCAAGTGCTCAACCACGGCATGTCGGCGCTGGGTATGTCGGCCCTCGACAATCCGTCGATGAGCCTTTACTTGCTGCTGGAAACCTACCCATGGAGCAAAACCGTGATCGCGGTCACGGTGTTCATCAGCTTCGTGTTTTTCGTCACCTCGGCCGACTCCGGCACCGTGGTGCTGTCGACGCTGTCTGCCAAGGGCGGTGGTCCTGATGAGGACGGACCGAAATGGCTACGGGTGTTCTGGGGCGCGATGACGGCGCTGGTGACCAGTGCATTGCTATTCTCCGGCAGCATCGATGCGCTGAAGTCGGCGGTGGTGCTGACGTCGCTGCCGTTCTCGTTGATTTTGCTGACGATGATGTGGGGGCTGCACAAGGCGTTTTATCTGGAGTCGCAAAAGCAGATTGCGCAGATGCGCTCCCTGGCGCCGGTTTCCGGAGCACGGCGCGGTGGCTGGCGTCAGCGCTTGAGTCAGGCGGTGCATTTCCCATCACGGGACGAGGTGTATCGCTTCCTCGATACGACGGTACGGCCGGCCATCGAAGAGGTGTCGGCGGTGTTCATCGAGAAGGGCCTTAACGTCGTCACCCACCCCGAGCCGGTCAATGACTGCGTCAGCCTGGAGATCGGGCACGGCGATCAGCACCCGTTCATTTATCAGGTGCAGATGCGCGGCTATTTCACGCCGTCGTTTGCCCGTGGCGGCATGGGTTCCAAGCAACTCAACAACCGCCGTTATTACCGGGCTGAAGTGCATTTGAGCGAGGGGAGCCAGGACTACGATCTGGTGGGCTACACCCGGGAGCAGGTGATCAACGACATTCTTGATCAGTACGAGCGGCACATGCAGTTCTTGCACTTGGTGCGTTGATCGCACCGTTACGTCTCGGTGGTCAGCACCATGAACAACACCATGGCGGCCACTGGGACACCGAACACGGCACTGCCGACCGCCAGCTCCGTGCTCAATGACTGGCCGGCGTGCACCATGCCAACCGCGCCATTGATCAACGTCAGCGCCAGCCACAGCACGACAAAGCTGTAGGCGAGGGTCTGGCGGGTGAAGCCGATTTTCTCGCCGATATAGAGCATCAGCGCCAGAAGGATCAGGCCGAAGGTGATGATGATAGTGGTGTGCATGGTGGGTTTTGCCTGCCAGGTGTGCGTTGACGGGGCGGCCGCCTTCGCGAGCAGGCTCGCTCCCACAGTGGATTGCGGTAGTCCTTGTGGGAGCGAGCCTGCTCGCGAAGGGGTCACCTCGGTATCCGCTTGAGCATAGTCAGACCAACCCACCATTGACCCGCAAAATCTGCCCATTGACCCACGCCGATTCCGGCCCGGCCAAAAACGACACCACACGGGCAATATCTTCCGGCTGCCCCAGTCGCTCCAGCGGCGCCATTTTGGCAAAGGTCTGGATCTGTTCCTCGCTCTTGCCCTGCAAAAACAGCTCAGTCGCCACTGGACCCGGCGCCACGGCATTGACCGTGATGTTGCGTCCGCGCATTTCCTTGGCGAACACCTGGGTCAGGGATTCCACAGCCGCTTTGCTGGCGATGTACACCGCATAACCCGGCAGGTTCAGGCCGACGGTGCTGCTGGAAAAGTTGATGATCCGACCGCCATCGTTCAGGCGCGTGGCGGCTTCACGCAGGGTGTTGAAGGTCCCGCGGGCGTGGATGTTGAACGTCTGCTCGAACAGCTCGTCACTGTGCTGCGCCAATGGCATGACCTTGAGAATGCCGGCGTTGTTGACCAGCACGTCGACCTTGCCCAGATGCGCTTCGACCTCCTCGAACATCCGCCGCACGTCATCGGCATTGGCTACGTCAGCCTTGATCGCTATGGCTTGGTGGCCGGCCTGACGTAATTCCACCGCGAGCTTCGAGGCTTCGCTGGCGCTGTTGGCGTAGTTGATGGCGACAGCAAAACCTTCGCTGGCCAGTTGTTTGGCAATGACCGCGCCAATGCCCCGGGAGGCGCCGGTTACGAGGGCAACTTTCGACGTTGGGTGAGTCATGTCGGTGATCCTGTGGTGTGGGTATGAGGCCAATTTCACATGTTTACCCAAGCCGATAAATGCAGCAGAGTTGCCTTGACTGTTCAAAAATCGCCAACAATCGAGGATTCCGCCTTGGATCAGGTCAAAGCGATGAAAGTGTTCGTGCGGATCTACGAACGCAACAGCTTTACCCACGCGGCGCAGGACTTGAATTTGCCGCGCGCGGCCCTGACCCACACCCTGAATCAATTCGAGGCCTGGCTTGGCACGCGGTTGTTGGAGCGCAGCACGCGCAAGGTGCGTCCGACACTGGATGGCGAGGCTTACTACCACCGTTGTGTGCAGTTGCTGTCGGAGCTGGAAGAAGCCGAACTGGCGTTTCGCAGCGTGGCGCCGAAGGGGCGATTGCGGGTGGATGTGCATGGCACCCTGGCCCGGCACTTTGTGATTCCTGCACTGCCGCAATTCATGGCGCGCTACCCCGAGATCGAACTGTCCATCAGCGAGGCCGACCGCCTGGTTGACTTAATCGCCGAAGGCGTCGACTGCGTGCTGCGCGCTGGCACCTTGAACGACTCAACGCTGATCGGCAAACGGGTCGCCAATCTGCGACAGATCACCTGTGCCAGCCCTGCCTACCTGCGTAAATATGGAGAACCGAAAAGCCTCGAGGACCTGAAAATCCATCGCGCGGTGAACTACGTTTCGCGCACTGACGGCAAGGTGTTCCCCTTCGAATTCATGCTCAATGGTGAACTCAGGGAGGTGGCCATCGACAGCGCCCTGTCGGTGTTCGGCGCCGAAATCTACGCCGCCTCTGCCATCGCAGGCCTCGGCCTGATCCAGTGCCCGCATTACCGCATGGAAACCCAGATCGCCCAGGGCCTGATCAAGGAAATTCTCCCCGGCATACCGCCGCCACCGATGCCGGTCTCGGTGCTGTACCCGCACAACCGCCACATGTCGCCACGGGTTCGGGTGTTTGTGGATTGGTTGGGGGAGGTGTTTGCCGGGGCAAGGTAAAAGTCAAAAGATCGCAGCCTTCGGCAGCTCCTACAGACGTACATCGTTCCCCTGTAGGAGCTGCCGAAGGCTGCGATCTTTTGCATTTGTGTGAAACGTTTCAGCAATTGGTCGAGTCAGAGGTTTTTTGGCGTTTGTCCGGGCGTATGCTGGGCGACTGGCGAAGCAGTCGAGACCAGATTCAAGACAGACAAGAGAGGATTCGATGACTTACACCGCTGCCGAAAACCGCTACGACTCCATCCCTTACCGCCGCGTGGGCCGCAGCGGGTTGGTGCTGCCGGCGTTGTCCCTGGGCCTGTGGCACAACTTCGGCGACAGCACGCCGATCGATACCCAGCGTTCGCTGTTGCGTACCGCGTTCGATCTGGGGATCAACCATTTCGATTTGGCCAACAACTACGGCCCGCCCTACGGCAGCGCCGAGATCAATTTCGGTCGTCTGTTGCGCGAAGACTTCAAGCAATATCGCGATGAGCTGATCATCTCCAGCAAGGCCGGTTGGGACATGTGGCCGGGTCCTTACGGCCAGGGCGGTGGTTCGCGCAAATACGTGCTGGCCAGCCTCGACCAGAGTCTGCAACGGCTGGGTCTGGATTACGTGGATATTTTCTATTCGCACCGTTTCGACCCGGACACGCCGCTGGAAGAAACCGCCAGCGCCCTGGCTACAGCCGTGCAGCAGGGCAAGGCGCTGTACATCGGCATCTCGTCTTACTCCGGGGTGAAAACCCGTGAGATGGCCGCCTTGCTTAAAGAGTGGAAGGTGCCACTGTTGATTCATCAGCCGGCCTACAACCTGCTCAATCGTTGGGTGGAAAAAGACTTGCTGGATACCACCGACGAACTCGGTACTGGTGTGATTGCCTTCACGCCACTCGCGCAGGGATTGCTGACGGATAAGTATCTCAACGGCGTGCCGGCGGATGCGCGGGTTAATCGTCCGGGTGGTGGTTCGTTGCAAGCCTCGCATTTGTCCGAAGCCAACATCGCTCATGTGCGAGCGTTGAACGAGATCGCCAAACGTCGTGGCCAGAGCCTGGCGCAACTGGCGCTGGCCTGGACGCTGCGCGATCCTCGGGTGACCTCGGCGCTGATTGGCGCGAGCCGGCCGGAGCAGATTGTCGAGAACGTCGGGGCGTTGAAGAACTTGAGTTTCAGCGTGGAGGAACTGGCGGAGATTGATCGGTTTGCCCAGGAGGGTGGGATCAATCTTTGGGAGAAGCCTTCGACGGCGGAGTAAGTATTTGGCGCCGATTTTTTCGGCGCCTGTTCCGACCCCTTCGCGAGCAAGCCCGCTCCCACAGGTTCACCGTAGTACCTGTGGGAGCGGGCTTGCTCGCGAAGGGGCCATCAGAGTCAGTGCAAAACTGACTGATCAGCGAAAGAAAGGCACATCCCCCAACACCGTCGCCCGCTGCATCACCCGCCGCGCCGGGCGGTAATCATCCACCGCGTAATGCTGGGTCACGCGGTTGTCCCAGAACGCGATGTCGTCTTTCTGCCAGCGCCAGCGAATGGTGAATTCCGGCCGGGTGGTGTGGGCGAACAGGAATTTCAGGATTGCCTCGCTCTCGGTGTCCGACAGTTCGTTGATCTTCGAAGTGAAACCTTCATTGACGAACAGCGAGCGGCGTCCGCTCACCGGGTGCGTGCGGATCACCGGGTGCGACAGCGGCGGATTCTTGCGTCGTGCTTCTTCCCATTGGGCCAGCGCGTCTGGCGTGTTGCCGTAGCGCTCCAGCGGAAACGAGCGGGTGAAGTCGTGGGTGGCGGTCAGCCCTTCGAGCAGGGTTTTCAAGGGCGCGGATAAAGCTTCGTACGCCGCAATGCCGCTGGCCCACAACGTGTCGCCACCAAACTGCGGCAACAGCTTGGCGCTGAGCACCGCGCCCATGGCCGGGGTCGGCAGGAAGGTCACGTCGGTGTGCCAGATCGCGTTGTCGCGCACGTCGGTGACGGCGGTGTCGAGGATCAGCACTTCCGGTTGTTCCGGCACATTCGGATAGATCGGGTGAATGTGCAGGTCGCCGAAGTGGGCGGCGAAACGCGCCTGCTGCTGCGGGGTGACCGGCTGGTTGCGGAAGAACAGGACCTGATGCTTGAGCAACGCCTGCTCGATGGCGTCGCGTTGTTCCAGGTTCAGCGGTTGGCTGATGTCGACACCGCTGATTTGCGCGCCGAGGGCGGAGCTTAAAGGGACGATGTTCAAGATACTCATGAAAGTTCTCTTCAATTCGGGGGTGTCTACATGGATGTTGTGAGCAACACCGCCTCTGTAGGAGCTGCCGAAGGCTGCGATCTTTTAAAGGGCAAGATCAAAAGATCGCAGCCTTCGGCAGCTCCTACAGGGGGTGATTCAAAAAGGGGCAAAAATCTTTAGTGGGCCTGGCCGTGCCACGGCACCAGCTTGCGTTGCAGGGCGCGCAGGCCCATTTCCATGGCGAAGGCGATCAGGGCGATCACCAGAATCCCCAGCACCACCACATCGGTGACCAGGAATTGCGCGGCGGACTGCACCATGAAGCCCAAACCACTGGTGGCGGCGATCAGCTCGGCGGCGACCAGGGTCGACCAACCGACACCCAGGCCAATACGTACACCGGTCAAAATGTCCGGCAAGGCACTTGGCAAAATCACATGGCGAATCAACTGCGTCCGCGTTGCGCCCAACGACTGTGCAGCGCGCAATTTGGCCGGGTCGACCGTGCGCACCCCGGTGGCAGTGGCAATGGCGATCGGCGCGAAAATCGCCAGGTAGATCAGCAGGACTTTCGACAACTCGCCGATGCCGCACCAGATCACGATCAGTGGCAGGTAGGCCAGCGGTGGAATAGGGCGATAGAACTCGATCAGCGGATCAAGCACGCCTCGCGCAATGCGATTGGCACCAATGGCAATTCCCACTGGCACGGCGGTCAGCACCGCAAAACCAAGGCCCAGACCGATGCGGCTGAGACTCGCGCCAAGGTGCTGCCACAACGTCGAGTCCATGTACCCCGTGGTCACCAGCAACCAGCCTTTTTGCAGCACGGCGGACGGTGGCGGCAAAAACAGCGGTTCGATCAGACCGCTCGCCGTCACGGCCCACCAGAGCGCAATGAGTGCAACCAGTGTCAGCACGCTGATCCAGCGAGTGCTCAAACGGCGACGTACCGGAATTAACGTTGTGCCGGGTTTAATGGCGGCGGCCGGGATTTCATAACTGCTCATGCGCGCTCCTGCCGTTGAACGGCGCTGCGTTGGGAGAACACCTTGGCAAGTACGTGTTCGCGGGTTTCGATGAAGCGCGGGTCGGACTTGATTGAGCGGGCCGATTCACCGGCGGCGTAACGTTGGCCAAAATCCAGGTGCAGCCGTTCGACGATTTGCCCCGGATTCGGCGCCAACAGAACCAGGTCGGTGGCGAGAAACACTGCTTCTTCAATGTCGTGGGTGATCAGGAATACCGGCTTGGCGGTGCGTCGCCAGACTTGCAGCAACAGCTCCTGCATTTGTTCGCGGGTAAAGGCGTCGAGGGCGCCGAACGGCTCGTCCATCAGCAGCACACGCGGGTCGGCGGCGAGGGCTCGGGCCAGGCCGACACGCTGTTTCTGGCCGCCGGACAGTTGCCAGATACGACGGTGTTCGAAACCGGAAAGGTCCACCAGCGAGAGCATTTCACGGGCACGCAGCTCGCGTTTTTCCTTTGCAATACCAGCCAGTTCCAGACCGAAGCCGACGTTGGCCAGCACGTCCTGCCAAGGCAGCAGGGCGTCGTCCTGAAACACCACGCCGCGTTCGGCGCTCGGCCCTTTGACCGGTACGCCATCGAGGGTGATGCGCCCGGCGCTGGGTTCGACGAAACCGGCAATCAGGTTCAACAGCGAGGTCTTGCCACTGCCGGACGGGCCGAGGGCGACCAGCAACTGCTGGGGCCCCAGGGTCAGGGAAATATCCGCCAGCACCGGTGTAGGGCTGCCGGGGTACTGTGCGCTGATACGCTCCAGCTGTAACAAGGCCATCGCGGTTGACTCCCGATCAGTTGCTGATGAATTTGGCGCTGACGTACGGCGCGTAGTCCGGCAGCACGGCCTCGACCTTGCCTTGTTCCTTGAGGAACGCGGCGGTGTCGGTGATGGCCTTGGTGGTGGGGGCGCCGAGGGTGATCACCTGATCAGCTGCCAGCGGGTAGACGTTGCCCTGCAGCAGCAGCGGAATATCGCTGGCCTTGGCACCGGACAGTTTCACCAGCTTGTCGACGTTGTTTTGGTTGGCAAGCCAGGCTTTCGGGTCTTTGCGGTAGTCGGCGTAGGCATCCAGGGTCACCTTGGCGAAGGCGGAGACGATTTCCGGGTGCTTCTCGGCGAAGTCCTTGCGCACGATCCAGGCATCGAACGTCGGTGCGCCGAACTTGGCCAGCTCGCCGGAGGTGATCAGTACTTTGCCGTTTTCCTTGGCCACGCCCAGCGCCGGGTCCCACACGTAGGTGGCGTCGATATCACCACGTTTCCACGCGGCGATGATCGCTGGCGGGGAGAGGTTGAGCACGGTGACTTTCGACGGGTCGATGTTCCAGTGTTTCAGTGCGGCCAGCAGGCTGTAGTGGCCGGTGGATACGAAGGGCACGGCGATTTTCTTGCCGATCAGGTCTTGCGGGGTCTTGATCCCGGAACCGTCGCGCGCCACCAGGGCTTCGGCGGCACCGATCTGGGTGGCGATGAGGAAGGTTTCCACCGGAACCTTGCGGGTGATGGCGGCGGTCAGCGGGCTGGAACCGAGGTAGCCAATCTGCACGTCACCCGACGCGATGGCGGCAATGATGTCGGCACCGTTGTCGAATTTGCGCCAGTTGATATCGGCTTTGGTGGCTTTTTCGTAGGCGCCGTCGGCCTGGGCGACTTTCGCTGGATCGACGGTGGTCTGGTAGGCGACGGTGACATCAGCCGCCTGGGCAAACAAACTCGCCGCAGCCAAAGACGCGGCCGCCAGCAAGCGAAGGGGGAAAGTGAATTTCATGGGGAAGCTCCTTGTCAGGCGACCGAGAGTCGGCGTGAAAGGAGACTAAATGATCTAAGAATTCGAAAATAAATAACTTTTTCGAATGAGCTTATGAGTGGAAAATTTTCAAATGACCGCTGCGCGGTCATCGCCAGCAAGCCGGCTCCTACAGGGTTTGTTTAGTTCCTGTAGGAGCCGGCTTGCTGGCGATAAAGGTCCGCAGGACCTTCAAGGGATCAATTGCTGATCGCGAGAATACTGGCCTGATAAGCCCCGACAAACACATCAAAATCGCCGACTTCGTTCTGCTCCAGCTCCGCTTGTTCAACCAGCGACGAGCGTGCGCGCTCTTCAAAGGTCGCCTGCACGTCTGCGGGCAGCGCCTCGCTGCGGAAAAACTCCGCATGGGCCTGGCTCTGGCGCAAGGAGAATTGGGCAAAGCTCTCCTTGTGCTCGGCCATCGCCGCGAGGACCTGGGCCGATGGCGTCAAGGACGGGTCCTTGACCTTGGCCATTTGCGCATCCAGCGCCTTGCTGTGGGCATCGCCACCGTGGCTCTGATCCAGCAGCGCGGCCAATGGTGCAATGTTTTCCAGCAATTGGCCGGCCCAGTCTTTCAGGTCCACAGGGTGACCGTCGCGTTGCAACTGCAAGCCAGGACGCCGGCCTTCCTTGACCACGCTGAGGAAGTTCGACGTCGCGTTGCCGCAGCTGGTGTTGGTCAGCAGCGGGCTGTCGTTCAAGGCGCAGTACAGCAGGAACGCGTCGAGGAAACGCGACTCGGTGATGTCGATACCCATCGGCAGGAACGGATTGATGTCCAGGCAACGCACTTCGACGTACTGGATGCCACGGGCCATCAACGCCTGAATCGGCCGCTCGCCGGAGTAGGTCACGCGTTTGGGGCGGATGTTGGAGTAGTACTCGTTTTCGATCTGCAGGATGTTGGTGTTGAGCTGAACCCACTCACCGTCCTTGTGCGTACCGACTTCGACGTACGGCGCGTACGGCGTGGCGACCGCTTTGCGCAGGCTGTCGGTGTAGCTGGTCAGATCGTTGTAGCACGGCGTCAGGCCGGCTTGGGCGTTGCTCTGGTAACCCAGGTCGCTCATGCGCAGGCTGGTGGCGTAGGGCAGGTACAGGGTGTCCGGGTCCAGTTGTTCCAACTGGTGCGAGCGACCGCGCAGGAAACCGGCGTCCAGCGCTGGCGATGCACCGAACAGGTACATCAGCAGCCAGCTGTAGCGGCGGAAGTTACGGATCAGTGCGATGTAGGACGACGACTGGAAATCGCGGTCGGTGGCATCGCTGCCCTCAGCCGCCTTGAGCAACGGCCAGAGTTTTTCCGGCAGGGAAAAATTGTAGTGAATCCCGGCGATGCACTGCATGGTCTTGCCGTAACGCAGGGCCAGGCCTTTGCGGTACACATACTTGAGCTGACCGATGTTGGACGTGCCGTAATAGGCGATCGGGATATCTTCCTCGGCCGGCAACGGGCACGGCATCGATGGACTCCACAGGTACTCGTTGCCGAGCTTGCTGTAGGCAAAACGGTGAATGCTGTCCAGGCTCGCCAGCGTATCGGCCGGATCGGTCAGGGCCGGGGTAATGAACTCCAGCAGCGATTCGGAATAGTCGGTGGTGATCTGTTCGTTGGTCAGCGCGGAACCCAGTTCTTCCGGGTGCGGCGTTTGCGCCAGGCGACCTTCGCCGGTCACGCGCAGGCATTCACGTTCGATGCCGTGAAGGCACTGTTCGAGCAGAGAGAGGTTGGCACGCTCGCCGAGCAGGGCCAGGCGGCGGTTGAGAAGTTCGCTCAAGTTGGATTCCTTCACGCGTCAGTCGCCCCAATATGGGGGTGGGCAGGACGGTCTACAAGGGTGAAGTTAAAACTGGCGTTATCGCCTGGTTTTTGTCGCCGATTGATCAAAAACTGCACAGATCCCTTGTAGCAGCGAGCATGCTCGCGATGGACCCGAGAACACCGCGAGGTGTCAGGCTTGCAGCGTCAGCGTTGACGCCCATCGCGAGCATGCTCGCTCCTACAGGGAAAGGCATTGCGGCGAAATTAACTCAAATTGATGGCGACTAGCTACAGGACAGCGAACGTGCCTTGTGCTTTTGCGACCAGTTTGTCGCCTTGCACCACATCGGCCTCGACCACCAGCGTGCGACGGCCCGGGTGGATCACCCGGGCGGTGCACATTACCTCGCCGTCGGCGACGGCGCGGATGTAGTTGATCTTGCACTCGATGGTCGCGCTCTGCTGGTCAAAGCCGTGGGTGCTGGAGCAGGCCAGCCCCATGGCAATGTCCACCAGACTGAACAACGCCCCGCCGTGCAGCTTGCCGGCGCGATTGCGCAGCTCTGGTTCCAGCACCAGGGCGACTTGCGCCACCCCGGTTTCCAGGCTGTGCAAGCGACAGCCCAGCAGATTGAAAAACGCGCTTTCGGTCAGGCCGGCAGGGATGTCCATCAGCGTTTCTTCAACTGCTTGGCGTTGGCGAACAGCGAAGCCATGGCGTTGTTGGTTGGAGCCGCTGCCGTGGTTTCCTTGCGTGGGGCTGTGTTCTGGGATTGGCGTGGCGCCGAACCCGGACGCGCGCCACGGGCACCGTCAATTTTCTCACCCGGGGTGTCGCTCATGCGCATCGACAGACCCACGCGTTTGCGCGGAATGTCGACTTCCATGACCTTCACTTTCACCACATCGCCGGCCTTGACCGCTTCGCGGGGATCTTTGATGAACTTCTCCGAAAGTGCGGAGATGTGCACCAAACCGTCCTGATGCACGCCGATATCGACGAAGGCACCGAAGTTGGTCACGTTAGTCACCACGCCTTCGAGGATCATGCCCAGTTCCAGATCCTTGAGATCTTCGACGCCTTCCTGGAATTCAGCGGTCTTGAACTCCGGACGTGGATCGCGGCCCGGCTTTTCCAGCTCTTGCAGGATGTCGGTGACGGTTGGCAGGCCGAAGGTTTCGTCGGTGAATTTCTTCGGATCGAGGCGCTTGAGGAACGCGGCGTCGCCGATCAGCGAGCGAATGTCACGGTCAGTCTCGGCGGCAATGCGCTGTACCAGCGGATAGGCTTCCGGGTGCACGGCGGACGAGTCCAGCGGGTTTTCGCCGTTCATGACGCGCAGGAACCCGGCGGCCTGTTCGAAGGTTTTTTCGCCAAGGCGTGCAACCTTCTTCAACGCAGCACGGGTTTTGAAGGCGCCGTGCTCGTCGCGGTGACTGACGATGTTCTGTGCCAGGGTCGCGTTGAGGCCGGAGATGCGCGCCAGCAGTGCCACGGACGCGGTGTTCACGTCCACACCAACGGCGTTTACGCAGTCCTCAACCACGGCATCCAGGCCGCGAGCCAATTTCAGCTGCGACACGTCGTGCTGGTACTGGCCAACGCCAATGGATTTCGGATCGATCTTCACCAGCTCCGCCAGCGGATCCTGCAGGCGACGGGCAATCGACACCGCGCCACGGATCGACACGTCCAGGTCCGGGAATTCCTTGGCCGCCAGTTCCGATGCCGAGTACACCGATGCGCCGGCCTCGGACACCATGACTTTGGTCATCTTCATGGCTGGGTATTTTTTGATCAGCTCAATGGCCAGCTTGTCGGTTTCACGGCTGGCGGTGCCGTTGCCAATGGCAATCAGGTCCACCGAGTGCTTGGCGCACAGGGCCGCCAGAATCGCGAGGGTCTGATCCCACTTGTTGTGCGGCACGTGCGGGTAAACCGTGGCGTGATCCAGCAGCTTGCCGGTGGCGTCGACCACGGCGACCTTGCAGCCGGTACGCAGGCCCGGGTCGAGGCCCAGTGTGGCGCGTGGGCCGGCTGGAGCTGAGAGCAGCAGGTCATGCAGGTTATGGGCAAAGACGTTGATCGCTTCGGTTTCCGCGCCGTCGCGCAGTTCGCCCAGCAAGTCGGTTTCCAAGTGGGTGTAGAGCTTGACCTTCCAGGTCCAGCGCACCACTTCACCCAGCCATTTATCGGCTGGACGGTTCTGGTTCTGGATGCCGAACTGCTGGCCGATCATGCCTTCGCATGGGTGCATGGTGCCCGGCAGTTCGTCGCCGACTTTCAGCGCGGAGCTGAGAATGCCTTCGTTGCGGCCACGGAAAATCGCCAGTGCGCGGTGCGACGGCATGCTTTTCAGCGGTTCGTCGTGTTCGAAGTAGTCGCGGAACTTGGCGCCTTCCTCTTCCTTGCCGGCGATCACGCGGGCACTGAGGGTGGCTTCCTGCTTGAGGAAGTTGCGCAGCTTGTCCAGCAGGCCCGCGTCTTCGGCGAAGCGCTCCATCAGGATGTACTTGGCGCCTTCGAGGGCGGCCTTGACGTCGGCAACGCCTTTTTCAGCGTCGATGAAGCGCGCAGCTTCGGTTTCCGGGGTCAGGCTTGGGTCGTTGAACAGGCCGTCAGCCAGCTCGCCGAGGCCGGCTTCCAGGGCGATCTGGCCCTTGGTGCGGCGTTTTTGCTTGTAGGGCAAGTACAAGTCTTCGAGGCGGGTCTTGGTGTCGGCGAGCTTGATGTCGCGTTCGAGTGCAGGGGTCAGCTTGCCTTGCTCCTGGATGCTGGCCAGGATGCTGATGCGCCGTTCGTCGAGTTCTCGCAGGTAGCGCAGACGCTCTTCCAGATGACGCAATTGGGTGTCATCGAGGCTGCCGGTCACTTCTTTCCGGTAACGGGCGATGAAGGGAACGGTAGAGCCTTCATCGAGTAGCGCGACGGCCGCTTCGACCTGTTGTGGGCGTACGCCGAGTTCCTCGGCGATGCGGCTGTTGATGCTGTCCATAAAACCACCTGACAAATTGTGAAAGCAGGCTCGCAGGCGCAGGGTTAAGGGGCCGACGAGTCTGGTTGAGCGGCCTGGCATGCGCCGCTACCTGGATCAAAAGGTATCCCGTTGACCCGTAAAATCGAACAATTACTGCCAGTGCCCTGAAAATAAAACAGGGTCACCCGGCGTAACAATCAGACGTTGCCTGACACAAAACGCCGCGCATTATAACCAGCGATCTGTCCTTCGGGGGCATCGCGGACTGTAGGCAAAATGCCCGGATTTCTGGCGGTGAAGGAAAAATCTGCTAACAATGCACACGGTGCGTATAACGGCAGCTACGCCATAATGCGCGCCGAGCTAAAAGGAGCATCCAATGAGCAGCACTGCAAACATTGCTGAAGGCGAAAAAATTCTTATTGTTGACGACGATCCGGGCCTCAGCAGCCTGCTGGAGCGTTTTTTCGTCAGCAAGGGCTATCGCGCCCGCGCCGTACCGAACACCGAGCAAATGGACCGCCTGCTGGCACGTGAAGTGTTCAACCTGGTCGTTCTCGACCTGATGCTGCCAGGCGAAGACGGCCTGACCGCCTGCCGCCGTCTGCGCGGCGCGAATAATCAGATTCCGATCATCATGCTCACCGCCAAGGGCGATGAGCTGAGCCGTATCAAGGGCCTTGAACTGGGCGCCGACGATTATCTGGCCAAACCGTTCAACCCAGACGAGCTGATGGCCCGTGTCAAAGCCGTCCTGCGTCGTCAGTCGGCTCCGGTGCCGGGCGCGCCGGGCAGCGAAGACGAAAGCGTGACCTTCGGTGACTACGAATTGTCCCTGGCCACCCGTGAGCTCAAACGTGGCGAAGAAGTGCACATGCTCACTACCGGTGAGTTCGCGGTACTCAAGGCGCTGGTAATGAACGCCCGTCAGCCACTGACCCGCGACAAGTTGATGAACCTGGCCCGTGGCCGCGAATGGGATGCCCTGGAGCGTTCAATCGATGTGCAGATTTCCCGTCTGCGCCGGATGATCGAGCCGGATCCGTCCAAGCCGCGCTACATTCAGACTGTCTGGGGCGTGGGTTACGTGTTTGTTCCGGATGGCACCGCCACCAAATGATCGGCCAATTGTAGGGGCGAGTCGTGGGGGCGAAGGGTCAGATGGCCTTGCCCGCAGACTCGCGACCCGCAATGTGCGAGCATCCCTCGCTCCTGCAAGTGTGTAGCGGTTATCCATGAAAACCCCGGTTTGGTTCCCCCAGAGTTTCTTCTCTCGCACCCTTTGGCTGGTGCTGATCGTCGTTCTGTTCTCGAAGGCACTGACCCTGGTTTATCTGTTGATGAACGAAGACGTGCTGGTGGACCGTCAATACAGCCACGGTGTCGCCCTGACACTGCGCGCCTATTGGGCAGCCGATGAAAACAATCGCGGCAAGATTGCCGAAGCTGCGACCCTGATTCGGGTGGTGGGCGCTGGCGTGCCGGAAGGCGAACAACATTGGCCTTACAGTGAAATCTATCAGCGGCAGATGCAGGCTGAACTGGGGGCCGACACTGAAGTGCGATTGCGCATGCACTCGCCGCCAGCGTTATGGGTCCGGGCGCCGAGCCTGGGTGACGGCTGGCTGAAAGTGCCGCTGTATCCGCATCCGTTGCGCGGTCAGAAAATCTGGAATGTGCTGGGTTGGTTCCTGGCCATCGGCTTGCTGTCCACGGCCTCGGCGTGGATATTCGTCAGCCAGCTCAATCAACCTTTAAAGCGTCTGGTCTACGCCGCGCGGCAACTCGGTCAGGGGCGTAGCGTGCGCCTGCCAATCAGCGATACGCCCAGCGAAATGGCCGAGGTGTACCGCGCCTTCAACCAGATGGCCGAAGACGTCGAGCAGGCCGGTCGAGAGCGCGAACTGATGTTGGCGGGGGTATCCCATGATTTGCGCACGCCGCTGACCCGCCTGCGGCTGTCCCTGGAGCTGATGGGGGACCGCAACGATTTAACGGACGACATGGTTCGCGACATCGAAGACATGGATGCGATTCTCGACCAATTCCTCGCGTTTATCCGCGACGGCCGTGATGAGTCGGTAGAGGAGGTGGACCTAAGCGATTTGGTCCGCGAAGTCGCTGCACCGTACAACCAGAACGAAGAGAAAGTGCGCTTGCGCCTGGAGCCGATCCAGCCATTTCCATTACGTCGGGTGTCGATGAAACGGCTGCTGAACAACCTGATTGGCAATGCTCTGCATCATGCTGGCAATGGAGTCGAAGTGGCGGCGTATGTGTCGGGAGATACCAGCGCGCCGTACGTGGTGCTGAGCGTCATGGACCGTGGCGCCGGGATTGATCCATCGGAGCTGGAAGCGATCTTCAATCCGTTTACCCGTGGCGACCGCGCCCGTGGTGGCAAGGGCACCGGGCTGGGATTGGCGATCGTGAAGCGGATTGCTTCGATGCATGGCGGTAACGTCGAGCTGCGAAACCGCGAGGGTGGTGGGCTGGAGGCTCGGGTTCGGTTGCCACTGGGTTTGATGCTGCCGAGGGATGCGGTTTAAACACTAAAAAGATCGCAGCCTGCGGCAGCTCCTACAGTGAAAGGCAAATTCCACTGTAGGAGCTGCCGCAGGCTGCGATCTTTTTGCTTTATCCCTTCCCTTTGGTGCGGGTCATGTTCGGTCCGCCATTTTTCTCCAGGTGCTCGATGATGATCCCCGCCACGTTCTTGCCGGTGGTGGTCTCGATCCCTTCCAGCCCTGGCGACGAATTCACTTCCATCACCAACGGCCCGTGATTGGAACGCAGGATATCCACGCCCGCTACCGCCAGGCCCATGACTTTCGCTGCGCGCAAGGCGGTCATGCGTTCTTCCGGGGTGATCTTGATCAGGCTGGCGCTGCCGCCGCGATGCAGGTTGGAGCGAAATTCGCCGGGCTTGGCCTGGCGCTTCATCGCCGCAATCACCTTGTCGCCCACCACGAAGCAGCGAATGTCGGCTCCGCCGGCCTCCTTGATGTACTCCTGAACCATGATGTTTTGCTTGAGGCCCATGAACGCCTCGATCACCGACTCCGCCGCCGTAGCGGTTTCGCACAGCACCACGCCGATGCCCTGGGTGCCTTCCAGCACCTTGATCACCAACGGTGCGCCGTTGACCATTTCGATCAGGTCGGGAATGTCGTCCGGCGAGTGGGCGAATCCGGTGACCGGCAAACCGATCCCGCGACGCGACAGCAATTGCAGCGAACGCAGTTTGTCCCGCGAGCGGGCGATGGCCACCGATTCGTTGAGTGGAAAAACCCCCATCATTTCAAACTGGCGTAATACCGCGCAGCCATAAAAGGTGACCGAGGCGCCGATTCGCGGGATAACCGCGTCAAAACCTTCCAGCGGCTTGCCGCGATAGTGGATCTGCGGCTTGTGGCTGGCAATGTTCATGTAGGCGCGCAAGGTATCGACTACCACCATTTCATGGCCGCGTTCGATACCGGCTTCGACCAGGCGGCGGGTGGAATACAGACGCGGGTTCCGCGACAGCACAGCGATCTTCATGCAACACCTGTGGAGAGGGTAGATACCGGGAACACCGGCTTGTCTTGTACATACTTAATGCCTGGATTGACCACCAATTGGCCGTCGATCAGGGCTTTGGAACCGAGTAACAATCGATAGCGCATGGACTTGCGGCAGGCGAGCGTGAACTGGACTCGCCAAACCCGATCACCGAGGGCCAGGGTGGTGCTGATCACGTATCGCACCTGCGCGTGACCGTTAGAGCTTTTAATGGTTTTCATCGTTACCAGCGGTGCTTCACAGCGACGGTGACGCAGTTGCACCACCGTGCCCAAGTGAGCGGTGAAGCGCACCCACTGCTCGCCGTCACGGTCGAACGGCTCGATGTCCGTGGCATGCAGGCTGGACGTACTGGCGCCGGTATCGATTTTTGCCCGAAGGCCCGCGACTCCCAGATCAGGGAGCGCCACCCACTCGCGCAGACCGATAACGGTCAAATGATCAAATGTCTTCAAAGTTACTCAACCGGTAGAAACCGCGGTGGCCGCAGGCGACCGAATTCGCGGTATTCACGCAGAATAATGGTTAAAAGGCGACAGATATCTACGGCCCGGATTTCCAGCCCCACAGGGAGGTTATGGAATGTCAGCATTGTAATCCGGGACGGTGGAATTCTTGGTACGACAGAAACGGTAGTACAGTTGACCAATATTTCAGAACGAGGAAATCCCATGGCACAAAAAAACGATGAGGACGATAAAGTCCGACTCGATAAATGGTTATGGGCCGCGCGTTTTTACAAGACTCGCTCCTTGGCCAAGGCGGCGATTGAAAGCGGCAAGGTGCATTGTCGGGGTGAGCGCTGCAAACCAGGCAAGGAGCCGCACATCGGCGATGAGTTCGTGATTCGCACCGGCTTCGATGAGCGCACAGTGGTGGTTCAGGCACTGTCGATCGTACGCCGTGGTGCCCCGGAGGCGCAGGCGCTGTACACCGAAACCGAAGCCAGTATCGCCAAGCGCGAAAATGCCGCGGCCCAGCGCAAGGCAGGCGCCCTCGGCGTGAGCACTGATGGCAAGCCGAGCAAAAAACAGCGGCGAGATCTGTTCAAGTTTCGTGGCAGCAACGAGTAGTCCTAATTTAAACCTTTGTCCGAGTTCTACTTGCAATTGTCCGGATGAGTAACCATATCGGGGGATTCCCCGACAACGTAGCGAGCTAACAAATAGCCGCTCGTCGAAAATCACTACAGCATCCGACCCCTTGGGCCATATAGAGGGCCTATGGCGTCAGCGGCGTTCAACCTCATTTTTTACAATTCAGATACCCAGACTTATGACCGACCTACCGGATACCGACTTCACCCAACGCTTCATCTTCGATGACAGCGACACCCGTGGCGAGATGGTCTCGCTGGAGCTCAGCTACGCCGAAGTCCTGGCCAAACACGCCTATCCGGAGCCGGTCGCGCAATTGCTCGGCGAACTGATGGCGGCCGCGGCGTTGCTGGTCGGCACCTTGAAGTTCGACGGATTGCTGATCCTTCAGGCTCGCTCCGAAGGCCCGATTCCACTGCTGATGATCGAGTGCTCCAGCGAGCGTGACATCCGTGGCCTGGCTCGTTACGAGGCGGACCGGATCGCTGCCGACGCGACACTGTCCGACTTGATGCCCGGTGGCTCGCTGACATTGACCATCGACCCTCGGCAAGGCCAGCGCTACCAGGGTGTCGTCGATCTCGACGGCGAAAACCTGTCTGAGTGCTTCACCAACTACTTCGTCATGTCTCAGCAGATTGGCACGCGAATCAAGCTCAGCGCCGATGGTCGTCGCGCCCGTGGCATGTTGCTGCAGCAATTGCCCACCGACCGCCTGAAAGACGAAGAAGAACGCGCCGCCAACTGGCAGCACCTCACCGCGCTGGCCGGTACGCTGACCGCCGATGAACTGCTCGGCCTGGACAACGAAACCGTGCTCCATCGCCTCTACCACGAAGAGCAGGTGCGTCTGTTCGATGTACAAAAACTGCGCTTCCGTTGCAGCTGCTCACGCGAACGTTCTGCCAATGCACTGGTCAGTCTGGGTAAGGAAGACGCGCAACAACTGGTGATTGAGCACGGTGGCAACATCGAGATCGACTGCCAATTCTGCAACCAGCAGTACCTGTTCGACGCTGCCGATGTGGCTCAATTGTTCGCCGGTGCGGGTGTCGATTCGCCGTCAGATACCCGTCACTAAAACGGTTCAGCGCAGGTAAATTCACTGGCTGGCGCCGGATTAACGCCGTTACGACAGGAGGGGCCTACTCTTTTTGGGCTTTTCTGGCATAATCCGGCCCACTTTTTTCGCGGTAGTAGTGCACGACTTTCTACTACAAAAACGTTTGGAGCACTCGGCCACTGGCCGACGGGGAACCTCATGACGCAAGCCAATAACGCCGTGTACACCGATCTGAGTGTTGATGATCTGGTTAAAGAAGCCCTCAACCGCGGTGAAGGCGAGCTTGCCGATACCGGCGCACTGGTTGTTCGTACCGGTCACCGTACCGGCCGTTCGCCAGTTGACCGTTTCATTGTTGAAGAGCCAAGCACCCAGGCTGCTATTGCCTGGGGCCCGATCAACCGCAAGTTCCCGGCCGACAAGTTCGACGCCCTGTGGGCTCGCGTTGAGGCATTCAACAACGCGCAAGAGCATTTCGTTTCCCACGTGCATGTAGGTGCGGCTTCCGAGCACTACCTGGCCGTGAAGATGACCACCCAGACCGCTTGGCAGAACCTGTTCGGCCGTTGCCTGTTCATCAACCCTGAGCAGTACAACCCGGCTGGCCGCGAAGAATGGCAGGTCCTGAACGTTGCCAACTTCGAGTGCGTACCTGAGCGTGATGGCACCAACTCCGATGGTTGCGTGATCATCAACTTCGCCCAGAAGAAAGTGCTGATCGCCGGCATGCGTTATGCCGGTGAAATGAAGAAAGCCATGTTCTCGGTGCAGAACTTCCTGCTGCCGGCCGCTGACGTGCTGCCAATGCACTGCGCCGCCAACATCGGCGAAGCTGGCGACGTAACCCTGTTCTTCGGTCTGTCGGGTACTGGTAAAACCACCCTGTCCGCCGACGAAAGCCGTTACCTGATCGGTGACGACGAACACGGTTGGGGCGAAGGCGTTGTCTTCAACATGGAAGGCGGCTGCTACGCCAAGTGCATCGACCTGTCCGAGAAAAACGAGCCGGTCATCTGGAAAGCCATCAAGCACGGCGCAGTCTTGGAAAACGTCGTGATCGACGACGCCAAGCACGCCGACTACGCCGATGTCAGCCTGACCCAGAACAGCCGCGCCGCCTACCCGCTGGAGCACGTTGCCAAGCGTTCTGAAGCGAACCTCGGTGGCGAGCCTAACGCTGTGATCTTCCTGACCTGCGACCTGACCGGCGTACTGCCGCCTGTGTCGATCCTGAACAACGAGCAGGCGGCCTATCACTTCCTGTCCGGCTACACCGCACTGGTCGGTTCGACCGAAATGGGCTCGGGCGGCGGCATCAAGTCGACCTTCTCCACCTGCTTCGGTGCACCGTTCTTCCCGCGTCCGGCTGGTGAGTACGCTGAGCTGCTGATCAAGCGCATCAATGGCTTCGGTTCCAAGGTTTACCTGGTCAACACTGGCTGGACTGGTGGTGGCTACGGCGTCGGCAAGCGCTTCAACATCCCGACCACCCGTGGCGTGATCGCAGCGATCCAGAGCGGTGCTCTGATCGGTGCCGAGACCGAGCACCTGGACACCATCAACCTCGACGTGCCGAAGGCCGTACCGGGCGTTGAGACTGGCCTGCTGAACCCACGCAACACCTGGGCCGACAAAGCCGCCTACGACGAAGCCGCCAAAGCACTGGCCGGCCTGTTCATCGAGAACTTCAAGAAGTTCGACGTGAGCGACGCGATCAAGGCTGCGGGTCCTAAGTTGTAAGCGTTGGTTTGACGCAATGAAAAAACCGCCCTCAGGGGCGGTTTTTTTGTGGGCCAGATTCAGGTTTTGAGGTGCAGTACAAACGCTCCGGCCAACACCAGCACCACCCCCAGTACCTGCACCTTGCCCAACCGCTCCTTGAAAAACATGTAACCCAGAATGGCCGCGATGCCGCCGGACAAGGTGCTGATCACCGTCACCACCGACACCGAGCCGGCCACCGCACCCCAGGCGAACGCTGAAAAACCACCGAGGTTCATCAGGCTCGCGCCGGTCAATGTCATGCAGTTTTTCAGCGGTGGAATTTTCAGACCGTCGTCGATCCGCAGGACAATCGCTACCAATACGATCAGGCCCACCAGATAGGCGAGCCATAGCATGGTCACCGGGCCAAGTTTTGGCAGGACGAATTGGCCTTGCAGCCAGAAACTGGAGCCATAGAAAAAGGCCGCCAACAGCGCGTAGGCAACGGAACTGTTCGCCGAAGTGGTGTGTGGCACTTCTGGGTCGGAATGAATGCTGGAAAGGACCACGCCCACTACGCACAACGCAATACACGCCAGCTGCAGCTGGCTGATCTGTTCGCCACCGGCCCAGGACAGCAGCGTGGTTACCACGCCGTATGAGGTCACCAGCGGCGCCACAATCGAGGCTTTGCCGAGGGCGAAGGCCTTGGATAAGGCCAGGGCGCCAGATACGGTCAGTACTGCAGCGACAATCCCGAACAGCCAGATATCCAGAGGTGCTGCCATGGATCGCAGAATGAATACCGGGAAGGCGATCAGCAGCAGGCTCATGATGGTGAAGCCCAGCGCTTGACCGAAGTAAACGGCGCGTTTGACGCCGACAGCGCGAGCATTCAAGCCCACCAGAAAATCCGTACCGCCCCACAGCAAGGCAGCCAGCAAACCCATCAGAACGTCCACGCAATGTCCTTATCATGATGTATCTGGGACGTTACAGGCCTTCAAGCTCCCGAGTGTCCCAGCGTTGGGCCTTGAAAGCCCGGTAGAGCATGCCGATGGTCAATGGTTCCTTCTCTCCACGACCCTTGGCTTTACGCTTTAGATACATATCGTAGCTGTCGGGTTGGAAATAGCGATAACAGTCGTAATCCACGAAATCGATGGCGAACTGCTCTTCCAGGATTTCGATCAGATGTTGCGCATCGGCACCATTGCAGCCGAGGTCGAAATTGATCGAGGTGGTGAGGCGGATGGTTTTACGTTCGGGCAGGCCGATTACTTCGTGGAGCAGCTGCATGAGCTGGCGCATGGTGGGGTCGTCGGGGAAGTCTGGGGCGAGGTTCATTGCGGGGAGTCCGATGCTGGAGCGGAACGGGTTAGTTCAGGAGAGTGGAGCGTTCAAAGGGTCACCAATGCAATGCTCGAAAATAGCTTCGAGACCACGGTAGTCGCAGGCCACCGCAGCTATGTTCGCAGGAACCCAGGCAGCATCTTTTATCAACCACCAATCAACTGCAAACCCAGCGTTGATGATGATTTGTTCGAACAGAATTCGCTGAGCGCGACCATTGCCTTCGCGAAAAGGGTGAACGACATTCAGGTCACCGTACGACTCAGCAATGTTTTTTACTAGTTCTGCTTTGTTGGTTCCAACAAACCATGAAGCACGCTCCATAATCTTAAAAATTTTCCCGGCTTCAGGGTCGATGCGCTCTGCAGCGCAAAAGAGGGTGTCGTCTTTACGGTTGTTGACTGTTCGCCGTAATCCCGCCCATTCGTAGACATCTGCAAACAGTGTCTTATGAATGTGCTGTAAAAGGTTAAGGTCGTACGGAGGGGGGAGGAGACGAAAATTGCTTACTGCGATTTCTGAGAGTTCTCGTTCCGCTTTTTGCAGCTGTTCTTCGTCTTGAATATTCAGCAGGTTACGCAGAACGCCGCTATTTGGGTAGCAATAGGGGTCTTGTCCAACCCCATATTTGTCCACCATTAACGTGGATTTTGACGGTATTTTTCGAGCACCGACTCCCGCGTTGGCAGCGGTTTTTCCGCGTCTGCACGGGAAGTGTCGAAGCCTTCAAGGCGCAAACTCGCCAGATAGTTTGAGCGGCGCACTTTGTCGTAATAATCCTGCTTTTGCTGAAAAGTCAGTTCGCTCATGACATCTGTCTCTTGGTGCAATGAACCAGCGTAGCTCAAAGGGCTTGATCGACAGACCGGTATTTTTGATGTTTCGCGGAGGTTGATCATTTCCGCGCGCAACATGGGAACAAGACCGCGATTGCCATGTATGAACTGCCATTATTCCAGCTGTAATACGCTTTAACAGCCAGAATATGCCACTTATCTACTTCATTGCCGCCTTAGAGCGTACCGATACAAAAAAGCGTTGGCAGCATACTTCGCGGACAAGTCGGGTCGCCGCATCGCTCGCTCCTACAGGGGAATGGGGTCAGCGGGTGGTTTTGGGCAGGCGCTGGTGGGCTATGTCCAGTAGGTCGTTGCCGTCTTGGGTGAGCAGGTACAGCGCGCTGACAATGTTGGGAATGTCGCTGGCGTCGGCTTGTTTGAAGCACAAGCAATACAGGGTTTCGAGCAGATCGCTGGCGGCGCGGATGCGTTGGCGGGCGGCGTCGAGGATCTCGAAGGGATCGGCCTCGGTATCGACGACCAGCACGGGTGTTTCGCTGTAACTGGACTTGAGCGGGCGGTAGCGGTCGGTCAGTGGATCGGCGTTGTTCATCGAGTGGGTCCTGAGCGAAATCGGCAAGTGTTCCCGGCAGGCCGAGACACTGTTTTCAGCCGCGGCGGAGACTATAGAGGGGTGTGTTCCCGTGCGACAAGACGGCCGTGATGGACAGGTTTTGTAGGGTTTTTGTCGGTTTTTGAGGAAAAGGACTACGTGTTGATGGCAGGTTTTTACCGTGTAACTGCCAAGGGTAAAAATACCTACGGGGTTGTCAGTCAGGGCGCGAGAGGTCTCGGTTGAGGGTGCCTCAGAAGTCGTAGGGCTTTTATTTCGTGAAAGTGCTGACGTCATTGCGATAGCGATTTTCCAGTCAATCGCTTGCCCAAGCCTTGCCATGCACTCAAGCCATCCGCTGTATCATCCCGTATCGTTTTGCCCCCGACCTTTTCTCGACTCGCTGCCATCGCCGACTAGGCTTTGCTCACCGCAGCGGTCAATGGAGTGACAGCTTATGCACAACACCCTGGAACAGGTTTTCGGTTATCCACAGTTTCGACCCGGTCAAGAAACGGCCATCAGCGCGGTGCTGGCCGGTCGCTCGGCGGCGGCGATTTTCCCCACCGGCTCCGGCAAATCCTTGTGCTACCAGTTATCGGCGGTAATGCTGCCGCACCTGACGCTGGTGGTCTCGCCGCTGTTGGCGTTAATGCAGGATCAGTTGGCGTTCCTGCAACGCCATGGCATTGCCGCGGGCAGTATCGATTCGACCCAGAGCCGCGATGACGCCAGCAATGTAATGGCCCGTGCCAGGTCCGGCGAGTTGAAGATCCTGATGATTTCCGTGGAGCGTCTGAAGAACGAACGCTTCCGACACTTTTTGCAGCAAGTGCCCATTTCGTTGCTTGTCGTGGACGAGGCGCACTGCATTTCGGAGTGGGGTCATAACTTCCGTCCTGATTACCTCAAGCTTCCGGACTACCAACACCAGTTCAACATCCCTCAGGTTCTATTGCTGACGGCCACCGCGACACCCAAGGTGATCGCCGACATGCAGACCAAATTCGCCATCGCTGCCGAAGACGTGGTGACCACCGGCTTTTACCGGCCGAATCTGAATCTATGGGTGGAGCCGGTGCGGGGACAAGACAAGCGCCGACGCCTCGTCGAGTGGATGAGTAAACGCCCGGACCAGCCGAGCATCGTCTACGTCACCCTGCAAAAAACCGCCGAACACATCGCCGAACATCTGACGCGCAACGGCATTCAGGCCGAGGCCTATCATGCCGGTTTGCCCAATGATCAGCGCGAAGACATCCAGAAGCGCTTCATGGCCGGGCAGTCCAATTGCATCGTCGCCACCATCGCGTTTGGCATGGGTATCGATAAGAGCGACATCCGCAACGTGGTGCATTTCGACCTGCCCAAATCCATCGAAAACTACAGCCAGGAAATCGGCCGCGCCGGGCGAGACGGGCAACCGTCCGATTGCCTGGTACTGGCTAACCGCGACAGCCTCAACGTGCTGGAAAACTTCGTCTACGGCGATACGCCTGAGCGCGATGGCATACGTCGTGTACTCGATGAGTTGCAAGCCTGCGCGCCCGAAGGGCAGTGGGAGTTTCTTTTGGGGCCGCTGGCAGACAACAGCAACATTCGCCAGCTTCCACTCAAGACCTTGCTGGTGCAGCTGGAGCTGCGTGCAATCATCGCCCCTCGTTACGCGTATTACGCCGAGTACCGTTTCAAGTATTTGCTGGAGCCCGAGGCACTGCTGGCCCGTTTTGAAGGCGAGCGCAGGGATTTCGTTGCGGCGATCATCCAGACTTCGAGCCGTGCCCGTACCTGGGCCACGGTGAATTTCCAGGCGTTGTACGAGCAGCATCAGGCAGAACGCGAAAGGGTGGTCAAGGCGCTGGATTACTTCCAGGAGAAGGGCTGGGTCGAGCTTGAAAGCAAGCTGATGACCGAGGTCTACAACCTGCTGCAAACGGACTTTGATAGCCCCGTGCTGAGTGAGGAGCTGCATGCTTACTTCGTTCGGCATGAGCAAACCGAAATCGCACGAATTCACGCCATGCTGGATCTTTTCGCCACTGACCGTTGCCTGGGGTATCGCTTGGCTGAGTACTTCGGCGATGAAAATGCGCCCATGCAGTGCGGACATTGTTCGGTGTGCCATGGGCAAGTGGCGCGGCTGCCAGAGCCACCGGCTTTGCCAGCCCTTGTGGATAAAAACTTCGCCGCGTTGTGTGGTGACTTTATCCACAGGCATGAACAACACACGGGGAATGTGCCATCTGCCGAGCGCGTGACGCGGTTTTTGTGCGGGATTAGCGTGCCGTTGTTTACCAAGCTCAAGGCGCGGACGATTACGGGGTTTGCCGTGCTGGAAGATTACCCTTATGCCGAAGTAAGGTCGTGGGCTAAAGCGCACCTCTGATCTATGTAGGCGCTGCCGAAGGTTCTGGCCGCGTTCGGACGATCTTTTGTACTTTTCAAAGGCAAATCAAAAGATCGCAGCCTACGGCAGCTCCTACAGGGGATGCGGAGAACGCAGATTTCGCGTCTGGCCGCGATAATTACAACAGGAACTTCGCCCGGAACTGGCGACCCATCCCAGGAACCAACACAATGCCCCAACGCACCGACTACCCGCACTTCCAACCCATCACCACGCGCTGGCATGACAATGACGCCTACGGCCACGTCAACAACGTCACCTACTACAGCTTCTTCGACACGGCGGTGAACACCTACCTGATCGAGGTCGGCGGTCTGGATATTCACGATGGCGAGGTGGTGGGTTTCGTGGTGAGTTCGGCGTGCGATTACTTTGCTTCCATCGCCTTCCCGGACCGGATCGAGATCGGTCTGCGGGTCGGCAAATTGGGCAATAGCTCAGTGCAGTATGAGTTGGCGGTGTTCAAGCAAGGGGAGGACGAGGCCTGCGCAGCAGGGCGTTTTGTTCATGTGTTTGTCGATCGTGCCTCAAACCAACCGGTGGCGATTCCAACGGGATTGCGCAACGCCCTGGAGCGTTTGGTGGTTTAGTCCGGACAAAAAAAATCGCAGCCCTCGGGCTGCGATTTTTTAGCAGTGCGCGAAACCACTAGGGTTAGTCGCGATCGCGCCAGTATCTGTGGTGCTTGCGGTGGCCGTAGTGGTGGCCACGGTCATGACGATAGTCATCACGGTAGTAGCGACGGCCACCGTGGTGGCTATCGTTGTCGTCTTCATCATCGGCCTTGTTGCCCATGTAGTTACCCAGCGCGCCGCCTGCACCGCCGCCTGCCGCGGAGCCGATCAGGCTACCGGTGGTACCGCCCATGCTGCGGCCGACCACGTTACCGCCTGCTGCGCCCAACGCACCGCCAATGGCCGCTTCGCCACGGCTGTGTTTGTTTGCGCCGACGGCACTACCACCCGCACCGCCCAAGGCCGCGCCGATAGTGGAACCAGTGTTGCCGCCAAGCGACTGGCCGACGACCGAGCCTAGAACCCCGCCCAATGCGCCGCCCACACCTGCTTCGGTATTGCCGCCAGCAGAGGCAACGCCACTGATCAAGCCAAGGGACAACAAGAGAATCGAGGAGTACTTCATGGAGGAACCTCAAGGGGATGACGCCGCGATCCTGAGGCTGTGGCATGGGCGTGACAATCGAAATCCGACGAGTAACACGACTTCAGCACATTTCTATAAGTTACTGTTTTTTAGACGGAACTTTAGTGATTTTCGCCGGTCTTTAGCTACTTCGGACTGGCCGTTTTTGTGAAAAAACGGCCTTTTTTGTGGGCGTTTGGAAAGTTGTTGTGGCAGCCATGATGCCAAAAGATCGCAGCCTTCGGCAGCTCCTACAGTGATCGGTGTAGGAGCTGCCGAAGGCTGCGATCTTTTGATTTTGCGTCAGGCCGACCGGGCCATGATCAACCCCGTCTCACTCGCCGCTTCCAACCGGATCGCCACGAATTTTGACGTTGGCGTATGACTACCATCCCCAGTGCTTTCCAACGGTACCAGCGGATTCACTTCCGGATAGTACGCCGCCGCTTGCCCGGCCGGGATATCGAACGCTAGCAGAGTAAAGCCTTTCACTCGACGCTCAACGCCGTCATCCCATAGCGAAACGATGTCAGCCTTTTGCCCTGGCTTGAAGCCTAGGCGAATGATGTCAGCTTCATTGACGAACAACACGTCACGCTGACCTTTCACCCCGCGATAGCGGTCATTGAGGCCATAGATCGTCGTGTTGTACTGATCGTGGGAGCGCATCGATTGCAGGATCAGGTCTGGCAATTTGCCGGTGGCGCGGGTGCGTTCGTGCACCAGGTCCTTTGGCAGTGCGTTGGGACGGAAATTGGCCCGGCCTGAAGCGGTGCTCCACTTGCGCGCGCCGGCCGT
Source organism: Pseudomonas putida (assembly GCF_050990305.1). Lineage (GTDB taxonomy): Bacteria > Pseudomonadota > Gammaproteobacteria > Pseudomonadales > Pseudomonadaceae > Aquipseudomonas > Aquipseudomonas putida_AH. The sequence goes on from NZ_CP158817.1 coordinate 242,803, forward strand.
GTTGCCGAGGTAAAACCCGCCCTTGTTTTTGATCTTCTCGTTGAAGTCCTTGAAGTTGGGGATGGTCTCGGCAATCAGGTCGCGAATGCGCCTGTAGTCCGCCACCAGCCAGTTCCAGTCCACCGGGTGGTTGCCCAGCGTGGCAGCGGCAATACCTGCAAGAATCGCTGGCTCCGAGCGCATCTGATTCGACAGCGGTTCCAACTGGCCATTGGAGGCGTGGACCATGCTGAACGAGTCCTCGACAGTCACTGCTTGGGGACCTTCGGCTTGCCGGTCGATATCGGTGCGGCCCAGGCACGGCAGAATCAGCGCGTCTTTACCGTGGGTCAGATGGCTGCGGTTGAGCTTGGTGCTGATCTGTACGGTCAGGTCGCAGTTGCGCAGGGCCTGGAAAGTGCGTGGGCTGTCGGGGGTGGCTTGGGCGAAGTTGCCGCCCAGGGCGATAAACACTTTTGCCCGACCTTCGGCCATGGCGTGAATCGCTTCGACCACATTGTGGCCATTCTCACGGGGCACCTTGAACTGGAAACGACGCTCCAGCGCATCGAGGAAGGCTACAGGCGGGCGCTCGTTGATGCCCATGGTCCGATCGCCCTGCACGTTGCTGTGGCCACGCACCGGGCACAGGCCGGCGCCTGGGCGGCCAATGTTGCCGCGCAGCAGCTGCAAGTTGGCGATTTCCTGGATGGTCGCCACCGAGTGGCGATGCTGGGTAATGCCCATGGCCCAGCACATGATGACGTTCTTGCCTTTGACGTACATACGCGCCGCTTGCTCGATTTCAACCAGGGTCAGGCCCGATTGCTCGACGATCTGCTCCCAAGGCGTATCGTCGATGACCGCCAGGTAATCCAGTACGTTGACGCTGTGTTCGTTGAGGAAGGCGTGATCGAACACCGCCGGGGCACCAGCCTTCTGTGCTTCGCGCTCCCATTGCAGCAGGAACTTGGCCATGCCGCGCATGATCGCCATGTCACCGCCCAGTGCCGGGCGGAAGTAAGCGGTGTTGGTCGGCTTGTCGCCGTTGGTGAGCATTTCGATCGGGTGTTGCGGGTGCTGGAAGCGCTCCAGGCCCCGCTCCTTGAGCGGGTTGATGCACACCACTTGCGCACCACGTTTCACCGCTTCACGCAGCGGCTCGAGCATCCGTGGGTGGTTGGTACCGGGGTTCTGGCCCCAGACGAAAATCGCATCGGCGTGTTCGAAGTCGTCGAAGGTCACGGTGCCTTTGCCGACGCCAACGCTCTGCGACAACGCGACACCGCTGGCCTCATGGCACATGTTCGAGCAATCAGGGAAGTTGTTGGTGCCGTAAGCACGCACGAACAATTGATACAGGAAGGCCGCTTCGTTACTGGCACGTCCCGAGGTGTAGAACTCGGCCTGATCGGGGCTCGACAGGCCACGTAAATGCTTGGCGATCAAGGCAAAGGCATCGTCCCAACTGATGGGCTGGTAGCGATCGGTTTCGGCGTTGTACACCAGTGGCTCAGTCAGTCGGCCCTGGTATTCGAGCCAGTAATCACTTTGCTCCAGCAACGAGGTGACGCTGTGTTTGGCGAAGAACTTACCGTCGACACGACGCTTGGTCGCTTCCCAGTTCACCGCTTTAGCGCCGTTCTCGCAGAACGCCACCATGCCGCCTTCCAGCGAATCGCCCCAGGCGCAACCGGGGCAGTCGAAGCCACCGTTCTTGTTGGTCTTGAGCATCATGCGCAGGTTCTTCAGCGCGTTGTCGCTGGTCAGCCAGGCCTGGGCGACGCTGATCAGTGCGCCCCAGCCTCCGGCGGCGCCTTTGTAGGGTTTGTAGCGGGGAACGGGTGTCTGGTCGGCTTGACGGTGTTGACTCACGCTTGGTTCTCCAAAGCCGGGCTGTAGACCCGTGGCGCATTCTTTTGTGGCAGATGGATGAGATTGAGGTTGTGGCGACGGGCCCATTGCACGGCCAGGCCTGTGGGCGACGACAGGCTGACCAGGGTCTGGATGCCTGCGCGCAACACTTTCTGGATCAATTCGAGGCTGCACCGGCTGGTGACAATCACCAGGCCGCCGGTGAGCGCAATATTGCGACGAATCAAGCCGCCGATCAGCTTGTCGAGGGCGTTGTGCCGGCCGATGTCTTCACGACCTAGCAACAACTCACCCTTGTCGTTCATGAACACGGCTGCGTGCACCGCCCCGCTGTACTGACCCAGGGGCTGGAACGCACCGATGCGCTGGCGCAAACCGTCCAGCCATTCGATCGGTGGCAGCGGCGCACCCGGCAACACCTTCAGATCCGGCAGTGCCTGTTCGACCGCTTCGACACCGCAGAGCCCGCAACCGCTGGTGCCGGCCAGTTGTCGACGCTGCTGTTTGAGGTTCCAGAACGCACGGTTGGCGATGGTCACCTGCGCGTACTGCGCCGAGCCTGCACCACTGAGCTGCAGGTCATAAATGTCAGTGGCGTCCTGGATGATGCCGCTGCCCAGGCTGAAGCCGACGATGAAGTCTTCAAGGTCCGAGGGCGTTACCAGCATGACGGCCTGGCTGATGCCGTTATAGGCAATCGCCAACGCCACTTCCTCGGCCAGCGCGGTGCTGGCCGATTCGGAGTGTTCAATATTGCTGTAGCTGTAAGTCTGGCTGGCAGCAGGCGCTGGCGTTTCGAGGGCAGGCGCCGGGCAGGCAGGGCGCTTGTCGTTCATGGCATCACCGACGGTTTGATCAGCCTTAAGACTAGGCGCGGCAAAGTGTCGCGTCTAATCGCTATTACTGATCTGCCGATAGATGCCGTCGATCAACTGCCCGCCAGCGATTGCTGATAAATCGCAAAACAGGCTTCTGCCAGTGCTGAGCGCGGTGCGCTGCGGCGCATGATCAGGCCCAGCCGGCCCAGGGTTTGTGCGTTTTCGATCGGTTGCAGGCGCAAATCCTCCGTCAGGCCTTCCAGGCTGCTGTCCAATGGCATCACGGCACAGCACAAGCCGCCGTGCACGGCTTGTAGCAGCTGATGCACGGCATCGGTCTGCAAGAGAGGCTGAGGGGTCAGGCCGCGGCTGTGGAAGTTGTGGTCGATGGACTGACGGAAGTGCATGCCGCTGGTGAGCATGCCCAGCGGCAGCTCGATCAACGATTCCCAGCTCAGTGGCGCCTGGCCAAAGGTGAAGAAGCGTTGATCGTAAAGCAGGCCCATGCGGGTTTCGCTGAAGGCGAACGATTCGAAGTGGTCGGTATCCAGGCGTTCGAGGTACGACACACCGAGATCCAGGCGGTTGTTCGCCAACTGTTCGAGGATTTGCTCCGAACTCAATGACGAGAGCTCGAAGCGCAGGTTGGGGTGTTGTGCATGCAGACGCTGCAACAGCGGTAATGGGTCGAAACTCGACAGCGGCACGACTCCCAGGCGCAAGGTGCCGACCAGGTTGCCGCGACAGGCCGCTGCTTCGGCGTACAAGCCGTCGTAAGCCGCCAACACGGTACGCGCCCAGGCCAGCACCCGTTCACCCGGTGCGGTGAAGCCTTCGAAACGCTGCCCACGATTGACCAGTGGCAGCTCGAGTTCTTCTTCGAGGTTGCGCAGGCGCATGGACAGCGTTGGCTGGGTGATGTGGCAACGCGCGGCGGCTTGGCCGAAGTGCCGGGTTTCGTCCAGAGCGATGAGGAATTTCAGCTGCTTGATGTCCATCTTCGCTCCAGGAGGATTCGGGGGTAAACAGGGGCGGATTCTATCGCTTGGCGCCAAGCGGCGTCATTGGTCGGGTTAAGGCCGGGTTTTGCAATGGTGGTCTAGGCTTTGACGTCTGGACAACTAACTTTCCAGGGAGAGCAAACGATGAGTCTTTTAAGCTTTGTGAAAGAGGCAGGCGAAAAACTGCTGGATTTGTTGACGCCCGGTAATGCCAATGCCAGTGAGCAGTTGAAAGATCACATCAGTAAAGTTGGCCTGGGTAATCCGAATGTACAGGCGACGGTTGATGGCGACAAAGTCACTGTGACCGGCGAGGTAGGCAGTCAGGAGGAGAAAGAAAAAATTCTGCTGGCCGTGGGCAATATTGCCGGTGTCGGCAGCGTGGATGATCAGATCACCGTGACTGGGCCAGTCGTGAAGGCCGCCGTGTTTGTCACCGTTGTGAAGGGCGACACCCTCAGCGCCATTTCCAAGCGTGTGTATGGTGATGCCAACCTGTACAACAAAATCTTTGAAGCCAACAAACCGATGTTGTCCCATCCGGACAAGATTTATCCGGGGCAGTCGTTGCGGATTCCCGAGTAAGGTTCAAGACCGCGTGATGGCCTTCGCGGGCAAGCCTCGCACCTACAGGATCGTCATTTGTTAACGACATAAATCCCGTAGGAGCGAGGCTTGCCCGCGAAGCAGGCGACTCGATCTAAAGCCCAGCAATCAAATCCCGATAATCCCCCACCGCCGCAAATTCTGCGGTGTCCTTCGGTCCTTTGCGACTGTCGGGTTCGCTCACGGCCAGCAAATGCGCTACACCGAAATCCCGAGCACTGCGCAGTATCGGCAAGGTGTCGTCGATGAACAGGCTGCGCGCCGGGTCGAAATCGATGTCCATTTGTAACGCTTCCCAAAACTGTGGGTTTTCCTTGGGGAAACCGTAATCGTGAGAGCTGATCAAGCGCTCGAAGTAAGGCGCCAGTTCGATCTTTTCCAGTTTCAACGACAGCGAGTCACGGTGCGCGTTGGTGATCAGCACCACGCGTTTGCCGGCCCGTTTGATGGCGGCCAGAAAGGTGTCCGCATCTGGACGCAAGGCAATCAGGTGTGCGGTTTCCAGTTTCAGTTCACGCACCGGCAACTTCAGCTCGGCACTCCAGAAATCCAGGCAATACCACTGCAACTGACCGGCGTTGCGTTCGAACAACGGCTGCAACTCCAGCTCGGCCATGGCCCGGCTTACCCCGTGCAATTCGGCGTAGCGCTGTGGCAAATGCTCCAGCCAGAAATGATTGTCGAAGTGCAGGTCCAACAGCGTGCCGTCCATGTCCAGTAGAACGGTGTCGATGTCGTGCCAAGGCAGCGGGGACATAAAAACTTCTCCAGCGATAAAAAAGGTATCCAGGGACAACAATCAGGATAGGCCGGGTATAGTAACCCGCTATCGCTCAGGAGCCGCTCATGCGCCAGAAACCCACCATACTCACCCGCGAGATCGTCGCTACCAGCCGCTTGTTTTGCGTCGAGGAGTTGAAGTTACGTTTTTCCAATGGTGTGGAGCGCACCTACGAGCGCCTGGTCGGCAAAGGCGCAGGCTATGGCGCGGTGATGATTGTGGCGATGCTCGATGCTGATCACGCGGTGTTGGTGGAAGAGTACTGCGGCGGCACGGATGAATACGAATTGTCGCTGCCCAAAGGCCTGATCGAACCCGGTGAAGATGTACTGGCGGCGGCGGTGCGCGAGCTCAAAGAGGAGGCAGGCTTTGGCGCGCGGCAGCTTGAGCATTTGACAGAACTGTCACTGTCGCCCGGTTACATGAGCCAGAAGATCCAGATCGTGCTGGCGACCGATCTGTATGAAGAACGCCTTGAAGGAGACGAGCCAGAGCCGATGGGCCTGGGCAAAGTCAACCTGCGAGAGTTGTCGGCGTTGGCGCAAAACCCCCAATTCACTGAAGGCCGTGCCTTGGCAGCGTTGTACCTGGCCCGTGATCTGTTGACCCAGCGTGGAGTGTTTCTGCCATGAATTTTCCCCATCCATTGATGGCGCCGGTGGTTGAACTGGCCTTGAAGGCTGGCGATGCGATCCTGCCGTTCTGGCGCATCAATACCGAAGTGACTGCCAAGGCGGACGATTCGCCAGTCACAGCCGCCGATCTGGCCGCCCATCACCTGATTGTGGCCGGGCTGACGGCGCTGGATCCGACCATCCCGGTGCTGTCCGAGGAAGACGCCAACATTCCCCAAAATGTACGCGCCGGATGGCAGCGCTGGTGGCTGGTGGACCCGCTGGACGGCACCAAGGAATTCATCTCCGGCAGCGAAGAGTTCACCGTCAACATTGCATTGATCGAGCAAGGGCGTGTGGTGTTTGGCGTCGTTTCGATGCCGACCAACGGGCGCTTTTACGTGGGCGGTGCCGGATTGGGTGCCTGGCGTGGCGACAAGGGCACCGAGCCGGTGTCGATTCAGGTGCGCGAAGTGCCGCCAGCGGGTCAGGCCTTCACCGTGGTCGCCAGTCGCCGTCATTCCAGCCCGGAACAGGAGCGTTTGCTGGCCGGCTTGAGCGCGGGCCTGGGTGAGCTGGAACTGGCCAATATCGGCAGCTCGCTGAAGTTTTGCCTGTTGGCCGAAGGGGCGGCGGATTGTTATCCACGCTTGGCGCCGACTTCGCAGTGGGACACGGCGGCCGCGCAAGGCGTGCTGGAAGGTGCTGGCGGCGAGGTGCTGGATTTGAGCGGTGCGCCGTTCTGCTATCCGGCGCGGGAATCGTTGTTGAACGCGTTTTTCCTGGCGTTGCCGGCGAAGGCGGCTTGGCGCGGGAAACTGCTGCAACTCGCACGTTCCTGAGTTCGCTGTACCCTTGTGGTGAGGGGATTTAGCGAAACGTCGCACCGCCCCGTTGGGCGGCGAAGCGGCCCCAAAAAATGGGACTGCTACGCAGTCCAACGGGGATAAATCCCCTCGCCACAGGTTTTGTGTCGATTCCGAGGTCTAGCGGTGCAATACATACTGCCCGACAAACCTCACCGCATCCTCATCGCTCCCCGCATTCACCACCCGTGTGTGCAGACTTAACCGTGCCCGTCCATAGCGCTGATACATCGCCAGAAACTTCTTCCACAGCTGCGCGTCGGGTGCCTGGCAAATGGCGTGTGCGTCGCCCGTCACCGGTAGCGGATAGCTGATCTGTCCTTCCTGGATCACGATGTGTCCGTCCGTGATGCCTTGTTCCTTCAGGCGCAAATGCAGCCAGCCCCAACCGGCCAGCACTGCACCGCAATACAGGCTGCCGCCGAACATGGTGCTCTTGTGGTTGACGTTGGCCTCCAGCGGCAAGTGCAGGCGCAATTGCTGGTCGTGCCAGTCGAGCACTTTGAGGCCCATGTCTCGGGTGAGTGGGATGTCGTGGTGGAGGATGGATTCCAGTTGACGACTGTCGCGGCTCATTCAGCGTCCTCTTGTGTGCAGTGGGTGATTGAAGGGTGACTCAATCGAGTTCGTCGGTATGGCTGGTTGCACCGCTGTCGGCGAAACTCAAACCGTGTTTGCGCAGTTTGTCGTGCAGGGTCTTGCGCGGAATGCCGAGCGCTTCGGCGACGCTGCGCACCGAGCTGTGGGAGCGCGCCAACTCCGCGGCAATCAGGGTTTTTTCGAAGTTTTCCACCTGCTCGCTCAAGCCCCCGCTGACCAATTCCACCGTCGTACCGTGAGCGCCTTGCGACTCATTGTTGTCCAGCGCCAATTCCAGGCCGAGGGCAAAGCGTTCGGCGGCATTCTGCAATTCGCGAACGTTACCAGGCCAGGTGTGGCGCAGCAGCAGGGCGCGTTGACCCGGTTGCAATTCATGGGGCGGCAAGCCGTGGCGGGCGCTGGCCTCATCGGCAAAGTGCTGGAACAGCACCAATGCATCTTCGCCGCGCTCGCGCAGTGGAGGAATGCGCAGCGGCGCGACGTTGAGGCGGTAATACAAGTCGGCGCGGAAACGCCCCTGATCGGCGGCCTGGCGCAGGTCTTCCTTGGTGGCAGCGATGATTCGGATATCCAGCGCAATCAGCTGATTACCGCCCAGGCGTTCGACCACCCGTTCTTGCAGCAAGCGCAGCAGCTTCACTTGCACGTCCAGGCTCATGCTTTCGATTTCATCGAGGAACAGCGTGCCGCCGTTGGCGAATTCAAACTTGCCGATGCGCCGTTTCTGCGCCCCTGTGAATGCGCCCGGTTCATGACCGAACAGCTCGCTCTCGACCACCGACTCAGCCAGCGCCCCGGCGTTGATGGCCACGAACGGGCCGTTTCTACGGCTCGACAAATCGTGCAGCGCCCGGGCCACCACTTCTTTGCCAGCCCCGGTTTCGCCGAGGATCAGCACGTCGGCCTTGGTCGCCGCCAAGGCGCCGATTTGCTCGCGCAGGCGCAACATCGAGGGCGATTGCCCGACCAGACGGGTACTCAACTCATTGCGATCGCTCAGGGCCAGACGCAGGCTGCGGTTATCCAACACCAACCGGCGCAAGGCCAGGGCGCGGCGCACGCTGTCGAGCAGGGCATCGCTGGCGAAGGGTTTTTCCAGGAAATCGTAGGCGCCGGCGCGCATGGCTTGCACCGCCAGCGGTACGTCGCCATGACCGGTGATTAGCAGCACCGGTAGTTCCGGGTCCTGGGCGTGGAGTTCGGTCAGCAATTCCAGACCGTCCATGCCGGGCATGCGAATGTCACTGACCACCACGCCGGGCCAGTCGCGCTCCAGTTGCCCGGCCAGGCCCTTGGCTTCGGCCAGCGGCAGGATTTTCAGACCGGCCAGGTCGAGGGTCTGGCTCAGGGCCTGGCGCAGGTGGGGATCATCGTCGATCAACACGACCTGGATGCGATTGTCGATGGTCATGCACTTCGGTCCTCGGACGGTTGCAGGCTCACACCCGGCGCGCCTGCGCGCAGTTTCAGGGTAATCAGGGCGCCACCTTCCTTGTGGTTGGCGAACGACAGTTCACCGCCGAAGGCGCGCATCAGGGTTTCACAGATCGCCAGTCCCAATCCAAGCCCTTGGGTTCGGGTTTTGGTGGTGTAGAACGGCTCGCTGGCGCGGCCAAGGGCTTCCATGCAGAAACCGGGGCCATTGTCGCGAATGTACAGGTTGACGCCATCGGCCGAGGATTGGGCACTCAACCAGAGTTTACGCGGCGGGCCTTTTTCCGTCAGGGCGTCCAGGGCGTTGGCCAGCAGATTACCCAGTACCTGACGCAGGCGGGTTTCCCCAGCCTCGACCCACAAGGTCGCGGCGGGCAGGTCGCGGATCAGTTCGACTTCCATGCTGCGCCGACGCTTGGCCAGCAGTGCCAGGGCGTCGTCCAGCGCCGGTTGCAAGGCGACGCTTTCCGGAGCGTGGCGATCGCGTCGGGCGAAGGCGCGCAAATGGGCGATGATCGAGGCCATGCGCCCGGTCAGTTCGCTGATCAGCTTGAGGTTGCCGCGAGCATCGTCGGTGCGCTGGTGATCGAGCAATACTTCGGCGTTTTCCGCGTAGCTGCGAATGGCGGCCAACGGTTGGTTGAGTTCGTGGCTGATGCTCGCCGACATCGTCCCCAGGGCCGACAGTTTGCCGGCCTGAACCAGATCATCCTGGGCGCGCACCAGTTCTTGCTGGGCCTGTTCACGCTCCAGCACTTCTTGCTTGAGTCGGCGGTTGAGGCCTTCCAGATCGCTGGTGCGCTCGGCTACACGCCCTTCCAGCTCGCGCCGGGCCTTGGCTTCGAAGGCGATCCGTTCCAGGTAATGACGTCGGCGCTGCATCATCAAGCCCAGTAGCAACATCACCACCAACAACATCGCGCCACCGATGGCCACCACCGTGCGCACCGGGCGGTCAATCAAGGTGCGCGGGGCAAGGATGCTGACATTCCAGCCGGTTTCGGCAATGGCTTGAGTCTGGGTCAGCCAGGCATTGGGGTTGAGCTTCAGCGGCTTCGGCTCACGGGTTGGATAGGGTTGGATCGCGCTGATGGCCTTGCGCTCGTCTTCGCTCAGCGGACGGGTCGAGCGGAAGCGCCATTCAGGCCGCGAAGTGATGATCACCACGCCGTTTTGATCGGTCAGTAGTAGTTGCTCCGGGGTTTTTCCCCAGAGGCTTTCGGTGTGGTCGAGGTCGACCTTGACCACCAGCACACCGGTGATTTTCTCGCCATTGCGCACGGCCGCCGCGAAGAAGTAACCCCGTTTGGCGGACGTCGTACCGAGGCCGAAAAACCGCCCCAGCTGCCCGGCCATGGCTTCGCTGAAATACGGTCTGAACGAAAAATTTCGCCCGACGAAACTGTCGTGCTTGTCCCAATTGGAGGCAGCCAGGGTCTTGCCGTTGGTGTCCATCAGGTACATGACTTCGGCGCCGGTCTGGGCGCTGATGTTTTTTAACAGTCGGTTGGCGTTGCCCTGGGTGACGCTATCGTCCGGTGCGCCGAGCACGGCGCGCAGGGCCGGCAGATCGCCGAGGATCTGCGGCAGCACTTCATAGCGGTGCAGGGTGCCCAGCAGGTTGGCGACGTAGAGATCGAGGGTCTGGCGGTTCTGTCCGGCCAGCTCGCTGCGGTAGTAGCGCTCGGCCAGATGCTGCAACGGCCACAGCAACGGCGCCAGGCACAGCGCAAGCAGGGCCAGGCTGCGCCAGCGGGGTCTGCGGGGGAGGGTCGGAGTCATGTGCATCGAACGCCTGTGGGGACTGACGCATTATGCCTAGGCTTGGGGGCGCAGTCTGCGAACCGTTGATACCTGTCGGTTGTTCATCAGGCTGGTGAAAGGGGGGGTTGCGTATCGGCTCGCGCAGTGGCGATATAGGCGCCTAATAAATTTAACACCTTCCTTGAAGAGGTTTGTTCCATGCCGCTCGCCACCTTGATTCATCGCGCCAGTTTGCCCAGCCCGCAGGTTTCTGCGGAGCAAGCACTTGAGCTGTTGCAGGAGCATTACGGGCTGAGCGGCAGGTTGCAGGCGCTGGGCAGCCAACAGGACTTGAACTACCGCGTCGACAGCGATCAAGGCCGTTTTGTCCTGAAAATCTGCCGGGGCGATTATTCGGCGCTGGAGTTGCAGGCCCAACACGCCGGGCTCAAGCATTTGGCGCAGCACCCCGATGTACATGTGCCGCGAGTGATCCCAGCAAAAAACGGTGCGGACCTGCTGTCCCTGGACGTCGGTGGCCAAGCAGTGCATGTGCGGCTGTTGGATTACATCGAGGGCCAGTCCCTGACCCACCTCGATCATTTCAATCGCACGGTCGTGGCCGGTTTCGGCCGGTTGTGTGGCGAAATGGACCTGGCGCTGGCGGATTTCGATCATCCGGGGCTGGAGCGTACATTGCAGTGGGACGCGCGCCACGCTCAGGCACTGATCGGACATTTGTTGCCGGTCATCCAGGATGACATCCAGCGCAAGCTGATTGCCGACGCGGCGGAACGCGCCGAGCGTCACTTGCAGCCGTTGGTGGACAAGTTGCCGGTCCAGGCCATCCACATGGACATCACGGACGATAACGTGGTCTGGCAGCGTGACGTCGAGCGGCAATGGCAGTTGCAGGGCGTGATCGATTTCGGCGACTTGATCCGCACCTGGCGCATCACCGATTTGTCGGTGACCTGCGCGGCATTACTGCACCATGCCGACGGCGATCCATTCTGCATTTTGCCGGCGGTGCAGGCGTATCACGCGGTCAATCCGCTGACCCATGAAGAGCTGCTGGCGCTGTGGCCGTTGATCGTCGCTCGTGCGGCGGTGCTGGTGCTCAGCGGTGAGCAGCAGGTCAGCATCGATCCGGGCAACCAGTACAGTCGCGACAACCTGACCCACGAGTGGGAAATTTTCCGTGTGGCGACCTCGGTGCCGTTGGCGCTGATGGAGGCCGCGATTCTTAGCGCTGTTGGTCAGTCTTTGCCGGGCATCGTCAGCGAAGGATTTGCGCCGCTGCTACCAAGTCTGGTGGGGCGTGAATTTGCCCTGATCGATCTGGGCGTGCTTAGCCCGCACTTCGAGGCCGGTAACTGGGAACAGCAAGGCATCGATCAACGTCTGTTGGACGAAGCTGCCGTAGCTCACGGTCTGGCGGCCAGCCGCTATGGACAATACCGCCTGTCTCGCACCCGGCCGGACAGCGCCATCGAACCGGACACCTGCCCGTTGCACGTCGAGTTGCGCGTGCCTGATGGCACGACGGTCGAGGCACCGTTTGCCGGCGTTCTGCATCAGCCGTTGCCGGGAGTGCTGCAACTCGATGGCCCACAACTGAGCGTACGCCTGTCGGGTGTGACCCCATCGCTGCAGGCAGGCGCCGCACTGGTCAAGGGACAGGTGCTGGGCACCGTCAGCGGACCATTGCTGGTGCAACTGAGTCGGGACGCATCGTTCAATGCACCGCTGTTCTGCACACCGACCCGCGCAGCGGCCTGGCAAGCGCTGTGCCCCTCGCCGGCGGCATTGCTGGGGTTGGCCTGTGATGCTGAACAGGAGCTCGACGCGAGCACCTTGCTGGCCCGTCGCGACGCCAGTTTCGCCCGCACGCAAAAACACTATTACGTCGACCCGCCGCGCATTGAGCGGGGCTGGCGCAATCACCTGATTGACATGCAGGGCCGCTCCTACCTCGACATGCTCAACAACGTCGCGGTGCTCGGTCACGGCCATCCGCGCATGGCTGCGGTCGCCAGCCGACAGTGGTCGCTGCTCAACACCAACTCGCGGTTCAACTACGCCGCCGTCGCGGAGTTCTCCGAGCGTCTGCTGAAGCTGGCACCGGATTCCATGGACCGCGTGTTCCTGGTCAACAGCGGCAGCGAGGCCAACGACCTGGCGATCCGCCTGGCGTGGGCCTACAGCGGCGGGCGTGACATTGTCAGCGTACTGGAGGCGTATCACGGTTGGACCGTGGGTGCGGATGCAGTGTCGACCTCCATCGCCGACAACCCCAAGGCGCTGGAAAGCCGCCCGGACTGGGTGCATCCAGTGACGGCGCCAAACACCTATCGCGGCGAATTCCGCGGCCCGGACAGCGCGCCGGATTATGTGCGCAGCGTCGACCACCACCTGGCGAAAATTGCCGAACAGAAACGCCAGCTGGCGGGTTTCATCTGCGAACCGGTGTACGGCAATGCCGGCGGTATCTCGCTGCCAGCGGGGTACCTGAAAGAGGTCTATGCCAAGGTGCGCGCCCAGGGTGGCGTGTGCATCGCCGACGAGGTGCAGGTGGGCTACGGGCGCATGGGCCATTTCTTCTGGGGCTTCGAAGAGCAAGGCGTGGTACCGGACATCATCACCATGGCCAAGGGCATGGGTAATGGCCAGCCGCTGGGTGCGGTGATCACCCGCCGGGAAATCGCCGAAGCGCTGGAGGCCGAGGGTTACTTCTTCTCCTCGGCTGGCGGCAGTCCGGTCAGTTGCCAGATCGGCATGGCGGTGCTGGATGTGATGGAGGAAGAAAAGCTCTGGGAAAACGCTCAGGTCGTTGGCGGGTATTTCAAAGAGCGTCTTGAAGCGTTGATCGATATTCATCCGTTGGTAGGCGCGGTGCATGGTTCCGGCTTCTATCTGGGCGTGGAGCTGATCCGCAACCGTGAAACCTTGGAACCGGCGACCGAGGAAACCACGGCGCTGTGCAATCGCTTGCGCGACCTGGGCATTTTCATGCAGCCGACCGGTGATTACCTGAACGTGCTCAAGATCAAGCCGCCAATGGTGACGTCGCGCCAGAGCGTGGACTTCTTTGTCGATATGCTTTCGAAGGTGTTGGCCGAAGATTTGTAAGTCTTGATATCGCTTTCGCGGGCAAGTCGGGTCGCCGCATCGCTCGCTCCTACGGATCTATGTCGTTCGCGAAGATGACGCTGATCCCGTAGGAGCGAGGCTTGCCCGCGAAGGTGTCATCAAGAAAACGGTTAAAATCGATTCTTATCGGGTTTAAGTGCGCAAATATAGACGAAAGGCAATTTAGTCACTTCAAATGCCGATATTTATCGGATATAAAGTCGTCAACGCCAGGGCGCGGATAAGCCATGCCCAACCGTCACGCACTTGCCCGGAGATGATCAATGAGCCGTATCGTTACCGTTGCCGCCACCCAGATGGCCTGTTCCTGGGACCTTGAAGGCAACATCGAGGTCGCTGAAAGACTGGTCCGTGAAGCCGCCGCCAAAGGCGCGCAGATCATCCTGATCCAGGAGCTGTTCGAGGCGCCGTACTTCTGCCAGAAGCCGAATCCGGACTACCTGCAACTGGCCACGAGCGTAGAAAACAACGTGGCGATCAAGCACTTCCAGAAAGTCGCAAAGGAGCTGCAAGTCGTCTTGCCGATCAGCTTCTACGAACTGGCGGGCCGTGCGCGTTTCAACAGCATCGCAATCATCGACGCCGACGGCAGCAATCTCGGGATTTATCGGAAAAGCCACATCCCGGACGGTCCTGGCTACCACGAGAAGTACTACTTCAACCCGGGCGATACCGGCTTCAAGGTATGGAACACCCGTTACGCAAAAATCGGCGTGGGCATCTGCTGGGATCAGTGGTTCCCTGAGGCCGCGCGCAGCATGGCGCTGCAAGGCGCGGAAATCCTGTTTTACCCGACCGCTATCGGCAGCGAACCTCACGACAAGACCATTTCGTCCCGCGATCACTGGCAACGCGTGCAACAAGGCCATGCGGGCGCTAACCTGATGCCGCTGATCGCCAGTAACCGCATCGGCAATGAAGAACAAGACGGCTACGACATTACTTTTTATGGTTCGTCGTTCATCGCCAACCAGTTCGGCGAGAAGGTGCAGGAACTCAATGAAACCGAAGAGGGCATTCTGGTTCACACCTTCGACCTCGACCAACTCGAACACATCCGCAGCGCGTGGGGCTCGTTCCGTGACCGTCGTCCGAACCTGTACGGCGCGCTGAAAACCCTCGACGGCACCCTGGAGTCCTGATCGACATGACCACTTTGAAAAGCACCCCTCGCGCAGATGGCTTCTACATGCCGGCCGAGTGGGCACCCCAGACCCAGACCTGGATGATCTGGCCTGAACGTCCAGACAACTGGCGCCTGGGCGGCAAACCAGCGCAAGCCGCCCACGTGGCGGTGGCCAAGGCCATTGCCCGTTTCGAACCGGTCACCGTGGCGGTGTCCGCCGGCCAGTACGAAAATGCCCGTGCCCGCCTGGATGTGCCGAACATCCGCGTGGTGGAAATGTCCAGCGATGACGCCTGGGTTCGCGACACCGGTCCGACGTTCGTCATCAATAACAGCGGCGAAGTCCGTGGCGTGAACTGGGACTTCAATTCCTGGGGCGGTTTCGACGGTGGGTTGTACTCGCCGTGGAACCGTGACTCTCAGGTGGGCGGCAAGATTCTCGAAATTGAACGTAGCTCGCGCTACCGCACCGAGGGCTTCGTGCTCGAAGGCGGTTCGATCCACGTCGACGGTGAAGGCACGCTGATCACCACCGAAGAATGCCTGCTCAACCGCAATCGAAATCCGCACCTGAATCGCGCGGAAATCGAAGCGGTGCTCAAAGACAATCTGGCTGTGGATAAGATCATCTGGCTGCCGGACGGTCTGTTCAACGATGAAACCGACGGCCATGTGGATAACTTCTGCTGCTACGTGCGTCCGGGCGAAGTGCTGCTGGCGTGGACCGACGACCCGCAGGACCCGAACTACCCGCGCTGCCAGGCAGCGATGAAAGTGCTGCAAGGCAGCACTGATGCCAAGGGACGCCCGTTTACGGTGCACAAAATGCCGATTCCGGGGCCGCTGTACGCGACCGAGGAAGAATGTGCCGGTGTCGATCCGGTGGATGGCACGCAAGAGCGTAACCCATCGGTGCGTCTGGCCGGTTCCTACGTGAACTTCCTGATCGTTAACGGCGGGATTATTGCGCCAAGCTTCGACGATCCGTTGGATGGTCCGGCCAAAGAGATCCTGCAGTCACTGTTCCCGCAACACGAAGTGGTTATGGTTCCCGGCCGCGAACTGTTACTGGGTGGCGGTAACATTCACTGTCTTACTCAACAGCAGCCTGCGCCGCACAAGCAATGAGTGAGCCCGTAACAGCTTGAGTTGATTGCGAAAAAAATCAGGCAAACGTTTTCGCTCATCACCTTGCATACAGCCCGCATTCCGTAAGGATTGCGGGCTTTTTTGTATCGTTTTCCCAACAACTCAGACACGTTGGCATAGCTCTTGTATTGCATCGGGCGCAATACAGGGAGGGGGAGAACTTAGTTGTTCTGTCATAAACCTTGGATAAGTTAGGCCGCTCACAAACCAGGAGAGAGCGCTGAAATGAACGCCGAAGTGAATGTGGTGAGCGAGCGGGCGTTGCATCCCCTGGCAGTCAATGGTGAATCGCTCCAGATCTTGGCGCACTGGTTCAAGTCCAATGGAACGCGTCAGATCAGCGAGACTGATCCGCGCCGGACGATGATCGAGCGCTACCCCGCTGGTTTATTCAGCGAAGCGGAACTGGAAGCGTTGTGGGATGTGATGGAAGGATAAAAGAAGAAAAACAATGGACTGATCAAACGAAAGCGCTGCCGGGATGGCGGCGCTTTTTTTTGCAGATCAAAAGATCGCAGCCTGCGGCAGCTCCTACATCCCCCCTGTAGGAGCTGCCGCAGGCTGCGATCTTTTGCTTTTAGAGTGGGCCGAATCCGTCATCCCCGATGACAGATTTTGATCTATTGGACTTCTGTCCCGATGCCTGAAAAGTTGAATATTTCTGCCACGGAAAAGTTTTTCTTAGATGTTTTTTGCCTGATTACAGACGATTCATGAAATTGACACATCGTTCAGGGCGCGGCTACGATTCGGCCAACGCCTGTGGCAGACCGCCACGACCCCAAAATAATAAAAAGGCCCGCCGCGATAATTCGTGGGCGGGCCTTTTTGTTTGCGGAATGAAAAAAGAGCGCGATAGCGCCGTTTCAGTCGTGCGACACAGCGCGTTTCAACCCGTAATAAGGAAAACAAAATGTTGAACACGCGAATCAGCCTGATCGCTCTGGGGATTTTGAGCGCTTCACAGGCCATGGCTAACGACCAGGCCGAATCCAAGGGTTTTGTCGAAGACAGCAGCCTCAAGGTGCTGCTGCGCAATGCCTACATGAACCGTGATTACAAGAACGGTAAAGACGATAAATCCGAGTGGGGCCAAGCCGCCATCGGTACGTTCTCATCTGGTTTCACCCAAGGCACCATCGGTGTGGGCGTGGATGCTTTCGGTTTGTACGCACTCAATCTGGAGCGCAACGAAGGCCGCAGCGGCGCACAAGGTATCGACTTCTTCAAACAAGGCGATAGCGGCGAGCCGGCTGACGACCTCGCCAAGGCTGGCGCCGCCGTCAAATTCCGTCTCTCCAGCACCACGCTGACCTACGGCGACCAGATGCCAGCCCTGCCGGTGCTGAGCTACGACAACGGGCGCCTGCTGCCGGAAAGCTTTACCGGTACGTTGGTCACCTCCAAGGAAATCAGGGGCCTGGAGCTGAATGCCGGACGCTTCACCGCCGAATCGCGCAAAAGCGCCGAAGGCCATGACAGCGGTGGCCTGAAGTCGATCAACGTGTTGGGCGGCAGTTACCAGTTCACCGAACAGTTCAAGGCTGCGCTTTACGCATCCGACGTTGAAGATGTGCTGAAGAAGCAATACGTCAATGCCAACTACATATTCCCAATGGACAAGGATCAGTCCCTGACCCTGGACTTCAACGGCTACCGCACCAAGCTGGACGATGCTTACGAGCAAGAAGTTGGCGCCACCGGCGACGACAACAAGATCTGGAGCCTGGCTGCCACCTTCGTCACCGGCCCGCACTCGTTCACCCTCGCGCACCAGCGCAGCACCGGCGACAGCAACTTGGGCTACCCGTACGGCGGTTACCAGAAAGACCAGAACCGCGTCGGCGACGGTGGCAACACCATCTACCTGGCCAACTCCTACTGGTCCGACTTCAACGCTGAAGACGAACGCAGCTGGCAACTGGGCTACGGCCTGGATTTCAGCACCTTCGGTGTACCGGGTCTGAGCTACAACTTCGCCTACGTGCGCGGTGACAACATCACCACCTCCACCAGCGAAGGCGGTACCGAGCGCGAAATCTTCAACCAGTTCAAATACGTCGTGCAAAGCGGCCCGGCCAAAGACCTCAGCGTGAAACTGCGCAGTTCGATCCTGCGTGTGTCGCAGAAGTCGAGCGAGTACAACGTCAGTGGTAACGAAGTGCGTGTGTTTGTGGATTACCCGATCAATGTTTTTTGATGATGGGATGTGGTGTTGAGGCCTGATTCAAGGTTGAGCACATAGAGAAAGCCCCGACTGGTTCGGGGCTTTTTTTCGCGTGCTGAATGGGTCGTGTCGTCAAAAGTCGATTTCGGGAACATGTTCTGAAACGTGTCGTCCGTGGCGACATTTTCCGGATACGTGTCGCAAAAAGTGGAAAATGGCGACACGTTAAGCCTGCGATGGGTACGCGGACGGACAAACGTGCATTGCTCGGCTATACGGCAAGGCCGTATAGTCGGGCCTATGTTCACAATCATCGAAACCGAAATTTTCAAGCGCTATGCTGAGTCCATCTGGGAAGATGGCGAACGTCATGAATTCATAACCTGGTTGGCGGCCAATCCGTTGGCTGGTGATGTGGTTCCTGGCAGCGGCGGCCTGCGCAAGGTTCGTTGGTCCCGGAGCGGGATGGGCAAACGAGGTGGTACACGTGTCATTTACTACAACACGCTTTCAGAAGGCTCTATTTGGTTGCTGATCGCCTACGTCAAGGCGAAATTCGACAATTTACCCGCAGCCTTCCTCAAGCAACTGAAGGAGGAAATCAGCAATGGTCAATGAACTGGAGCAATTCCAGCAGGACTTGCTGGAGTCTGTGCGGCAAATGAAAGCCGGTAAAGCTGTTCGTGTGACAGAGGTACCGCTGTCCGCGGCGGCAGAAGCACGGGCCAAAGTGGGTGTTTCTCAAAGTGCGTTCGCCAAACTGATTGGAGTCAGTTTGCGGACATTGCAAGATTGGGAGCAAGGGCGGAGGCAGCCGACGGGAGCGGCGCAAACATTGTTGCGTGTGGCGAGTCAGCATCCTGAGGCGTTGCGTGATTTGCAGGCAGTTTAGGATGTAAAGAAAGATTCATGGCGACCTGCTCACTGAATTCAGTGTGCATGTCGCCCGTTTCGTCTCGAAACCATGAAGCAATTAGCAATCCGCATGTATAGGGATGCGTAGTCAGCAAATCCAAAGTGCGCTCGAATAAATTACACCACGTAACTAATGATGTTCCCGCCTCCACCTTTATCCCCTCCAGCGAACTCCCTACATTGAGCTCCAACGCCTCTCCCCTCATCCCGACGGGAAGGTCACTGGAGATTTTTCAATGCCATTCGTAAGCGTCCGCATCACTCGCGACGGCGTGACCTCTGAGCAGAAAGCCCAGGTGATCGCCGAAATCACTGAAACACTGGAGCGCGTCCTCAACAAACGCCCAGACCTGACCCACATCGTGATCGAGGAAGTCGACACCGATAACTGGGGTTACGCCGGAATCACCACCACCCAGTACCGCAAGCAGCTGGCGGAGGAGGGGCAGTCATGACGAGGTCGGTGACCATCGATTTCGTCTCCGATGTGGTGTGCCCTTGGTGCGCCCTGGGCGCGACCGCGCTGGAGCAGGCGATAGAGAACGTGGCGGGTGAGGTGTCTGTCGAGCTGACTTACAAGCCGTTTGAACTGAACCCGAGCATGCCGCCCGAGGGCGAGAAAGCCGTCGAGCACTTGATGCGCAAGTACGGACGCACCGCCGAAGACGTCGCCGCCGGCAAGAAGATGCAAATCGAACGCGGTGCAGCCATCGGTTTCAAGTTCGACCTGGAGAAGCGCACTCACTTCTACAACACCTTCGACGCTCACCGGTTGTTGCTGTGGGCGCTGGAAGAGGGGCGTCAGGTGGCGCTGAAGAAGATCCTGCTGCGCGCTTACTTCAGCGAAGGCCAGAACCCCAGTGACTTGCAGACGCTGGTGCGATTGGCAGGAGAGGCCGGACTGGATGAGGCCCGCGCACGGGAGGTGTTGGTGTCTGGAGCTTTTGCCGAGGAAGTGCGCGAGCTTGAGGCGTTCTACCAGCAGCGCGGCATCAATTCAGTTCCTGCTCTGGTGTTGAACGGCCGTCACTTGGTGTCCGGTTCGCAATCGGTCGAGTACTACGAACAAATGTTGAGACAAATGGCGACGACCGCCGCCGAAGCCTGATTCACCGAATTTCAAATCCTATTATTTGTTAGAGGTAAGCATCATGAGCCATTCGAAAAAAGTCATCGTCATCACTGGCGCATCTCAAGGTCTCGGCGACGGCATGGTCAAGGCCTTCCGTGAGCTTGGTTACCAGATCGTCGCCACTTCGCGCTCGATCAAGCCGTCCACGGATCCGGACATCCTCACCGTGGCCGGCGACATCGGCGAGCCTGCGACCGCACAACGCGTGATTCGTGAAGCCATCGCACGGTTCGGTCGTATCGACACCCTGGTCAACAACGCCGGAATCTTTATCGCCAAACCGTTCACCCAATACACCGTCGAAGACTACGCCAATGTGTTGTCGGTGAACCTCAATGGCTTCTTCTACATCACGCAACTGGCCATCGCTGAGATGGAAAAAAACGGCAGCGGCCACGTCGTCAATATCACCACCAGTCTGGTCGATCACGCCATCGACGGGGTGCCATCGGTGTTGGCTTCGCTGACTAAAGGTGGCCTGAATGCGGCGACTCGCTCCCTGGCCATCGAATACGCCAAACGCGGCATTCGGGTGAACGCCGTGTCGCCAGGCATCATCAAAACCCCGATGCACGGCGAAGAAGCCCACGCCGCGCTGGGCGCACTGCACCCGGTTGGACACATGGGCGAGATCGATGACATCGCCAATGCTGTGGTGTACCTGGACGGTGCCAAGTTCGTCACCGGTGAAATCCTGCATGTCGATGGTGGCCAGAGCGCGGGTCACTAAGGCCCGACGTCCTCAGTGGCAGAAACAACAAAGCCCTCGTACTGTTACGAGGGCTTTGTTTTAGGGCCGTGAAGAACATCATTTTCGGAAGCGTCTGACATACGCAGCAGTGAGTTCATGGCGATCATTGATCTTTGCGTGGCAGGGGCCGCGCGAAGGTCACTGAAGGATTTCGAGTGGAGTATTCGAAGCTGAATCGCAATCAGGCTCACGAAAGTTTGAGTCCCCGTCTGCCAAATATGGACCGTCATTGATGGGGCTCACGGCGAATAAAGTTACTTTCGAAGTTGATCGCGTTTTCTGCATTTCATTGAGTGAGCGTGAGGACAGGCGGGTACTGTTTCAGCAGGCAGTCGTTACCCAGATTACCAATCCGATTGAGTTCTTCATCGCAGAGCGCTGCAGCGATCCAGTCCGGGGTTGTTATGAGTCGCATCAGGCGCTCGCCAACATCGCGCTGGCTGAAAACTGGCAGCGGATTCTGATCTTCGAAGACGATGCCAAACCCTACAAGCTTTGCGCCCTGCAAGTGCGATGGGTGAATCGATTTGTCCGGGGGCAAAAATTTCAATCGCTGCATCTCGGATACAGCATGGGCCGTACGTGGCTGACATGGTTTCCATTCATTGCTCGAGGTGAGGTTGTGGCACTCCATGCTTACATCATTTCTCGTGAAGGTTGTCAGGTCCTGGCCGCAACGCCTTATTCCGGTACACCGGTCGATGTCGTTTTCAAACAGCAGATCAAGCAACACTGCGTGTTCCCCATGCTCTTCCGTCAGCACGGAGCCGCCGTTGCAGGCAGCAATATCCTGAAGGTTGCCATCAATGAGGATGATTGGTGGGAGCGCAACTGGAAGAAGCACCAGCGATCGTTGCTCAAGAACATCTGGCGGACGGTACTGCGGCTTAGGTTTTGAGATTCAACCGCAGCCCTATGCGGTTTTTTTGTGTTCAGGGTTAGCGTTGTTCAGAGGTGAACGGCGCTCTGCATCGGGTGAACCGCCATGTCGATGCAGCAGTGATTCCAGCATGAACTCAGGGGAGTACTTATACACTTCGGTCTGAGTCACAGGCTCGACCTCCAGTGACAAAAACTCTTTTATTGCCTCGACATCCCAGCTTGGCTGATCATCAAGAATGTAGATGTTCTTAGCGTTGTATAGATTTGACTCGGTAATTGCCCGATTATTTGTAATTAGTTTTTTTCCAAAGTAGGCCGCTTCTAATGTGCGCAACGTTAATCCTGTCTGCCCAAGTTGATTTATTTCAATAAGGATTTTCGCGCTTAGACTGGCTGCTATTGAATCTCGATAGTCCACCCGTTCGGTGATGTGATATTTGTTTCTTTTCGGCTGGCCCTCATCGACCAGTATACGGAAATCCAGCTCACAACCGCATTGGGCCAGCACGTCTGCAAGTTGCAGCAAAATCTCGCCACGCCCCTTCTCTCGCCCGATGAACAGAGCATTAGGCCGCGTCGAGTTTGCAACGGCAGCGGCAGTCGAGGCACGGGTGTAACCCATCGGGAAAAACTGGCTTAAATACGTCATCCCCAATTCATCGCACTGATTCTGGTCGAAGCTATAAATAGCATGGAAAAGACTTGCCCATTTTTTTAGAAAGTCAGAAGTGACCAGGTCTCTCACCAGTAATATTCTTTGGCCCGGAAATGAATCAATGATTGCTGGGTTTAGTTTGCGATGAATCTGGCCTTCATTACATATCAATAGATCTTTGGGCTGGAATTTAAAGCTCCGGCCGTAAACTTTACCCAAGAGGGTTGCAGCCGAATTCCCAGCCAGCTTGGATGCGATTCGATTTAAACGATTTAACTTTTTGGGTTCTGGAAGGTGAACTACGTCAAATTTCTCTGCCAAGTCGGCAATGAAAAGTTTTTCGTATTGGGCTGTCCAGCCAAGAAAGTAGATTGTCATACAGCTCATCCGAGTCGGAAATTCACAGAGTCAGGGCTATAAGAATCGACCTGAAGCGGTTTGATCGGGATAGGCATTCAAATCATATCCCTGACGGCGGCCGACAATTTAGCGCATTGAGGAGGCCGGCTGAACAGAAAACTGACGCGGTGAAATAAAGCGACTCAAAAAACACTTATCACTCGCTGACGGGGTTGGTGTCCTTTTTTATGCAAATCTGGATGTAGAGAAACGAACCTGCAGCCCAGGCGGGGCGTGGGGCTCTGCAGGTGATCTGCGATTTCATAGAGTGCAAAATTTTGAAAGGAAAAGCAGCGCGGTTGCATAGACGCGCAGGGTGCGGTCACAGAAGGGGAGCGCTGGAGAGCCAGGTTTCATTGGGCGAAAAACTGGAAAGTCGGGTTGTGCCGATCTCGGATAGCCTGGCCAGTGTGCTCAAGGGTGAGCTGCCAGCCGGGCAATTGACTCACGTTTTTCGGCA
The DNA here is from genome assembly GCF_050990305.1 of Pseudomonas putida. Taxonomy (GTDB): domain Bacteria; phylum Pseudomonadota; class Gammaproteobacteria; order Pseudomonadales; family Pseudomonadaceae; genus Aquipseudomonas; species Aquipseudomonas putida_AH. The sequence goes on from NZ_CP158817.1 coordinate 265,909, forward strand.
AACCTTCGCCAGTCATTACATGATGAATGGCGGGGACATCCTGACCTTTCGATAGTCTTGGAGCGCTCGTCCCTGGCGATGACGATGCGTTATGCCCATTTCAGTTCGGGGCACTTGGCTGAAGTGGTTCACCTCAACCCATTGTCGTCTTTGCCTGGGTAACAGCTAAAAGGAATAGTGGTATGGCTAGCGCGATCCACATTTCCGGCGAGGAAGCCCAAGAGCTGTTCAAAGCGATTCTGGATTGGGGGGTGGGCACTTTGTGGATGTTTTTCACTTTTTGAAGTGAGGAGTTTCCGTTGGCCACAAACGACAAAGCCCCGCATTGCGGGGCTTTGAATGTGGTGCCGGCACCAGGAATCGAACCCGGGACCTACTGATTACAAGTCAGTTGCTCTACCATCTGAGCTATACCGGCGTGTCAGGGCGACGATTATAGCGATTGGACAGGTTCTGTAAACCCCTGAATTCTGACTATTTTTATGCAGCTTGCTGTCGAGGAATTCTGGCGCTCTTTGAGCGTCATCAAACGTTGAAAAACCTGGTACCGAAAGCGATGTCTATATTAACGAACGTCATGGCACCGATCGTGATGTTGTCCCCGAACTTCGGTGTGTCCGCGATGATGCAACCGTTGACGTCCGCGCTGAAATTATCGCCAATAACCAGGTCGTAGCTGACCAGCTCGAGGGTTTGATGCCGATTGTGGTGTTTTGGCGGATGAAAAAATCACGACCGATTTTGACTTCTCCAGGGATCACTTCGCCAGGCAAGTGGGCGAAGCCCAGTTCCAGCAGTTATGCCCTTTTGTGCAAATGCTTATGCACAACGGGATTTGTAATGCACGGGCTACATGACGAATTTGCGGACTTGTTCTCATCTGTGTGCAAATCACTGTTTTTCGGGTTTTTTATTCCGGTGTACGAAAACTGAACAGTGCAGTTTCACCCTTGAAACAGCTATAAATATTGGATCCGAGAATTTTCATCAACAGAGTTATCCACAGGCTGTGGCACTTTAAGCGCGTTCCGCCAGCATCAGGAAATTACGTGGCGTGAGCGGCGTTTCGCAGAAGGTGCCGAGGCGAACCGTATAGCCCTTCTCGACAAGGAAAAGTGCTCGATCGAGCACCAGCCAAAGCTCCAAGGGGCGTCGGAAAAGTCCGCGCAGCAGCTCCAAATTGCGCACTTGTGCCAAGCGCTGCCAGCCGGCAGATTCCAGTGTTGGCCAATCCTGCGGGGCGATTGTGGATAACTCTTTAAGCTCGGCCAAGTGATGGCAGTAGTCGGCGAAGGGTTTGTCCAGCCAGGCGCTGGGCAGGGACGGTGTCGGCAGGTATTCGTCAACGCCACGCAGCTGCCGTTGCAGCAGGTCGAAGGCCAGGCGTCGGGCCATGGAGGTGTCGCGTTGCCGCCGCACGCGAGCACCAGCGGTAACAGTTTCATTCATCGGTAACGACAGGTCGTCGAGAGACAGCTGCAGGTCGGATACTTTGGCGACCGAGGAAATCGGCGAGTAATGGGCAAGGCTGATCCGGTTGTAACAGCAAGGAGCGATGGCGAGTTGTTTGCAGCCTGCCGCAGTGGCGAGCTGAATTAAGCGCACGTGGAGATCGCCGCAGGCATGGAGCGCGACAGGCGTGTGCTCGGCTTGCAATAAATCCACGGCGTTCGCCGCGAGCACATCCTGCTCGACGTGCAGTGCATGCAATTGATGGCGCTGGCTGAGGACTTGACCACTGGCGACCAATGCCGGGTCGTATTCCAGGCAAGTCAGCTGTTGGTCGGTTTGCAGCAAGCGTCGCCCCAGGTGCCCCTTGCCCGAACACCAGTCCAGCCAATGTTTCGGCACGTTGGCAAACTGCAAACGACTGGCAAAGGCTTCGATCTGCTGCCACTTGCGCCCTGGCACATCGACATTCAGCCGATGAGTCGCCGCGCTCAGCCAATGCGCCGGCAATTCACCTACCGCACTCAGCTCAAGCGACAATCCCGCCAACGAGGCGAACGGCTCCGGCGCATCCGCGAGTTCGGCCGGCTGATTGTGAGTACTTTCCGCATCCTCAAGGGACCTTCCGCGTAGCCAGGCGGCTAACTCGGGGTAGGCGGTTTCCCAAGGGAGCTGTAAATGAGTGAATGGCCGTGGCTTCCAGAGCGCTTGATGTTGACTCAAAAACGCATCCAGCGCGGTGAAACGGGCGAGCAGTGCCTCGCCCGTCAGCACTTGAGGATCAACGCCCTTGGCAGGCATCGACGCGCAGCCAGCGCTCCAGCAGCTTGAAGCCGCGCACGAGCACAAAAGCCATCAGCAAATAGAACATCCCGGCCGCGAAGAAGATCTCCACCGGCAAGTAAGTCCGGGCAATGATGGTGCGGGCCATGCCGGTCAGCTCCAGCAGGGTCACGGTGCTGGCCAGGGCGCTGGCCTTGAGCATCAGGATCACTTCGTTGCTGTAGGCCGGAAGGCCGATGCGCGCCGCCCGTGGCAGCATGATATAGAACAGCGCCTTGGCCTTGGACATGCCCAGCGCTCGTGCCGCTTCGATCTCGCCCGGTGGAATCGCCTGAATGGCGCCGCGCAGGATTTCGGCAATGTAGGCTGCTGTGTGCAGGGTCATGGTGGCGGTGGCGCACCAGAACGGATCGCGCAAGTAAGGCCACATTGAGCTGTTACGGATCACGTCGAACTGCGCCAATCCGTAGTAGACGAGGAACAGTTGCACCAGCAACGGCGTGCCACGGAAAAAGAAGATGTAGCCGTAGGGAAATGCCCGTACCCACCACAGGCGAGATGAGCGAGCGATACCCAGCGGAATGGCCAGCAACAAACCGGCAATCACGGCGATGGCCACCAGTTCCAGGGTCAGGGTTGCACCCTGGGCCAATTTCGGCAGCCATTTGATGATGACTTCCCAGTTCATTGGTTGCTCCTCGCGAAGCCGCGAGCGGCGCGTTTTTCCAGGAAGTGCATACCGGTCATGGCCAGAATGGTCAGGCCCAGGTACATGAATGCAGCCACCATATAGAAGGTGAACGGTTGCTTGGACACGGTCACGCCGATTTGCGCGTGGCGCATGATTTCTTCCAGGCCGATCACTGACACCAGCGCGGTGTCTTTCATCAGGATCATGAACAGGTTGCCCAGGCCGGGCAGGGCGATGCGCCACATCTGCGGCATGATCAACTTGGTAAAGATGCGCCATTTCGACAGGCCCAGGGCCACGCCGGCCTCACGGTGGCCTTTGGGAATGGCGAGAATCGCGCCGCGAAACACTTCCGTGGCGTAGGCGCCGAAGCACAAGCCCAGTGCAATCACACCGGCGGCGAAGGCGTTGAGTTCCAGTTCGGGATTGCCGAAGAACTCACCCAGGGCGCGCATCAGGTTGACCGTACCGAAGTAGATCAGCAGCACCCAGAGCAATTCCGGGATTCCGCGAACCAGGGTCGAATAAGTACCGCCAAGCCATTGCAGCGGCTTGTACGGGGAAGTCTTGGCCAAGGCGCCAAGCAGACCGAGCACCAGCCCCAGGCACAGGGCCGAGAGTGCCAGTTTCACAGTCATCAGCGCGCCAGCGGCGAGCGCCGGGCCGAATCCGTAGAGGTCGATAATCATGGATTTCTTTTCAAATCGCGGCAGGCAAGGCCGGGGACCGACGCCGTCACAAGGTGACGTCGGTCCGGCAGGTCAGTATCAATAGATGCTGAACGGGAAGTACTTGTCGTTGATCTTCTTGTAAGTGCCATCAGCGACGATTTCTTTCAGTGCCGCGTTCAGCTTCTCGCGGATCGGGTCGTTCTTGCGTACGGCAATACCGATCTTGTCACTTTCTTCTACCGGGTCGCCCTTGAACTCGTAGGAACGGCCGGCGTCGCTTTTCAGCCACTCATAGTTGACGTACTTGTCGGCCAGAATGCCGTCCAGGCGACCGGAAGTCAGGTCGAGGTAGGCGTTTTCCTGGGTGTCGTAGAGCTTGATGGTGATGTCGTCACCATAGGTGTCTTCCAGGAAGGTACCGGCCAGCGTTGCGCGCTGGGCGCCGATCACTTTGCCTTTCAACGCGGCCTTGTCGGTTTTGAAGTCGACGTTTTTCGGCGCGATGAATTGCAGCTTGTTGGAGTAGTAGGGGTCGGTGAAGTCCACTGCTTGCTTGCGCTCGTCAGTGATCGACATCGAGGAGATCAGGAAGTCGAACTTCTTGGCGTTCAGGGCCGGGATGATGCCGTCCCAGTCGGAGGTGACCACGGAGCATTCGACTTTCATCTTGGCGCACAGGGCGTCGCCGATTTCCCTGTCGAAGCCAACGACCTGGCCACTGGCATCTTTGTTGTTGAACGGCGGGTAGGCCGCTTCGATGCCCATCTTCAAGTTTTCAGCCATGGCACCGGCGCTGAAGGCCAGGGTGACTGCGGCGGCCAGGAAGACCTTTTTATAGTTCTGCATGTGGGTAGCTCCGTTAGCGGTTGCTGGACATGAATTGTTTGCAGCGCGCCGAAAGCGGGTTTTCAAACACCTGCTGTGGCGATCCTTGCTCTTCTACCAGGCCCTGGTGGAGGAACACCACTTCGCTGGAAACCTGACGGGCGAAGCCCATTTCATGGGTGACCAGCAGCATGGTGCGGCCTTCTTCGGCCAGTGCGCGGATGACATTAAGTACTTCCTGGACCATTTCCGGGTCAAGGGCCGAGGTCGGTTCGTCGAACAGGATGACCTTGGGCTGCATGGCCAGGGTGCGGGCAATGGCCGCGCGTTGCTGCTGGCCGCCGGACAGTTGTGCAGGGTAAGCGTGGCGCTTGTCGGCGATACCGACCTTGGCCAGCAAGGCTTCGGCCACTTCGATGGCTTCGGCCTTGCTCTGGCCAAGCACGCGGCGTGGGGCTTCGATGATGTTGTCGAGCACGCTCATGTGCGGCCACAGATTAAAGTTTTGAAATACAAAACCAATTTCGCTGCGCAGGCGATTGATCTGCTTGCCATCGGCGGCGACCAGTTCGCCGTTCTTCGCGGCCTTGAGCTTGAGTTCTTCGCCGGCCACCAGGATCTGTCCCTGGTGCGGGTTTTCCAGCAGGTTGATGCAACGCAGGAACGTGGACTTGCCGGAGCCGGAGGAACCCAGGATCGAGATCACATCGCCGTCGCGGGCGGTCAGCGAGATGCCTTTGAGCACCTCCAGCGAACCGTAGCGTTTGTGCAAGTTGCGGATTTCAAGCGCGGGCGTGGCCTCAGCCATGTGCGTTCCTCATATATGTTGCGCTCCTGCTGTTGGCGGCCTTCCTGGCGAGGCGGCCAAGCTAGCATAGCGTTTCAAAGGCAGCCAACAGCGCTACGGGTAGTAAACAGGTGGCATGTAGCCGGTTGTCGCATCGGCACAGCAGACTGTCGCCCCATCAACAACCGAACAGCCGTTTGAACCCTGTTTGCAGGTAAGAGCGCGGTGGCTGTCGCGTAAAAAAGGGCGCGATGGTGCCAGCTTTGGCGGGGTGTTGGAAGCGCTAACCGGCCAAACGCACGTTTAATGTGCGTTGAGCATTTTTTGAGTGTGTTTCCGGTGCGCTATTTCGTTTCCTCAAGTGGGTCACAGGGTAACGTTCTGGCAAAGTGCCATTAGTTTCAATGACTTGCGATGACTATCCGGTCTGGACGAGATCGCCGGCCTAGAGGGTTTTGAAACATTTTGGCGCAATTATTGCGTGCAGATTCCGGAACGCTCCGTTGGTTTCTTTTTACAGAAGGGAAATCCGAACGGGATGCATGCATTCGCTTTTCCTTACAAAGGTAGTTTCAATGAGCAGTACCCAAAGCTCTAACGGCCTCGAACAGGGGCTTAAACCGCGTCACGTGACCATGCTGTCGATTGCCGGGGTTATCGGCGCTGGCTTGTTCGTTGGCTCGGGCCACGCTATCGCTGCGGCCGGCCCGGCCGTACTGTTGGCTTACGCCGCCGCCGGTATGCTGGTGGTGTTGGTGATGCGTATGCTCGGCGAGATGGCCGTTGCTTCGCCTGATACAGGTTCCTTCTCTACTTATGCCGATCGCGCGATCGGGCACTGGGCCGGTTTCACCATCGGCTGGTTGTACTGGTGGTTCTGGGTTCTGGTAATCCCGCTGGAGGCCAACGCCGCCGCGACTATCCTGCATGCCTGGTTCCCGGGCGTGGACATCTGGGCCTTCGCCTTGGTCATCACCATGCTGCTGACCGTGACCAACCTGTTCAGCGTGAAGAACTACGGTGAGTTCGAGTTCTGGTTCGCCCTGATCAAGGTTCTGGCAATCATCGGTTTCATCGTGCTGGGCGTCATGGCGATCTTCGGCTTCCTGCCGGGCAGCCAGGTCAGTGGTGTTTCACACCTGTTCGACACCCAGGGCTTCCTGCCAAACGGCATGGGCGCGGTGTTGGGTGCCATCCTGACCACCATGTTCTCCTTCATGGGCACCGAGATCGTGACCATCGCGGCCGCGGAATCGAAGGACCCTGGCAAGCAAATCTCCAAGGCCACCAACTCGGTGATCTGGCGGATCGGTTTGTTCTACCTCGTATCGATCTTCATCGTTGTGGCCCTGGTGCCATGGAACGACCCGGTACTGGCCAGCCTGGGTTCCTACCAGACCGTTCTTGAGCGCATGGGCATCCCTAACGCCAAGATGATCGTCGACATCGTGGTACTGGTTGCTGTAACCAGCTGCCTTAACTCGGCGCTCTACACCTCGTCGCGTATGTTGTTCTCCTTGGGCAAGCGCGGTGATGCACCGGCCATGTCCACCCGCACCAACAAGAGCGGCACGCCTTACTGGGCGGTGATGCTGTCCACCGGCGCAGCGTTCCTGTGTACTTTCGCCAACTACGTGGCTCCGGCTGCCGTGTTCGAGTTCCTGCTGGCCAGCTCCGGCGCCATCGCGCTGCTGGTGTACCTGGTGATCGCGTTCTCGCAACTGCGTATGCGCAAACAGCGCATGGCTCGTGGTGAGAAGATCGTCTTCAGCATGTGGCTGTTCCCGGGCCTGACCTACGCGGTGATTGTATTCATCGTGGGCGCCCTGACCATCATGCTGTTCCAGGAAGCCCATCGCGTGGAAATCATCGCGACCGGCCTGCTCAGCCTTATGGTGGTTGCAGCGGGCATGCTGGTGGCTCGCCGTCGTCGCAACGAAGGTGGTGTTGCCGCAATTGCACGCTGAGCCTTTTGGCTTGAGTTAGCGTTGTTGAAGTAAAAAACGGCCGCTGTCAGTGATGACAAGCGGCCGTTTTGTTTTTGAGGATAAGGCGTGGGCCGCAACCCTTACTCGGTTTTTTCTTCCGGCGCATCCTGCGACTGGCGGTAGGCGTCCAGTGCATCGCCGAAATCAGCAATGAATTGTGGATCGGACAGCCATGTCTGGGCGGCGTCGCGGTCCATGCCGTCGGCCCACATGCGGTAGTCGATCAGCATGTCGGCGGCCAGGTGTGTAGCGGCCATGCCTTCGTCGTCGGCGTTTTCCATGTCCAGCAGTTCTGGATGATCGATGATGATAAAGGCCAGATCCGACAGCAGCACGGAGAGCATTTCGCTACGGCTGGTGGCTTCCGCATCGCGCATTTTGCTGAACATCGCCAGCGTGTATTCCGGGATGGGCTCCGGGAAATCCCGGTCATCGTCGAGTGCCATTGGCTTGCGGCCGACCATACGGATTTGCTTGGCTTTGGCTTTTGCGCGTTTGGCGCGTTTCTGTTGCTTGTTCAGGGAGGCCATGGGAACTCAGTTCGGTTTCTGTTGATTTTGGTCTTGGATGACTTTGGATGCAGCCACGTAGTCCGCTTGGAATTCCGGGGATTCGATCCACGCCATCGCACCGGCTTCGTCGGTTTCAGTGGACCATTGGCGATATTCGATCAGCGCGCCGATGATGAAGTCAGTCGCGGTTTCTTCGCCTTCCTGCTCCAGTACCAATGCGAGCAGTGGATGCTCCAGAAACGCCATGCACATGGCCTGTTGGCTGATCTTTTGCGCGTCGATCATTTCTTTGAACATATCGGTCAGGTCCACCGATTCGAAGTCGATGCGATCGTCGTTCGGGTCTAGCTCGACTGGTGCGGCGGCGCGTTGGGTGCGGTTCTGCTTGGCTTTGGCCTTGGCGCGAGAGGCGCGTTTTTGCTGCTTGTTGGCGGAGGCCATGGGCGTCGTTCCGTTATTCGTTGAAAGGGCAGTGGCTCAGGAGCGTGGCACGGTCTGCCCGGGTGTGCCGGGGGCCAGTTCACCGTGTTGCAGCCAGGACAGTGCAATGGGCCATAGTGTGGCTTGGTATGCGCTACGAAAAAAGGCGAAATGTCCGACTTCTTTTTCGCCGATGTCTTCGGGGCTGATGCGCAGGTGGGTATTGTCGCTGCCACTGAAGTAGCCCAGCAGGCGTTCGATGGCGGCGATGGTGCCGTAAGGGTCATCGCTGATGCTGATCGCGAGGATTTTCGCGTTGATCGCAGCGAAGGGCAGGCGACCGGTGGTTGCCAGCAGGAGGCGGCCGCTAGGGCGTTTTTCGTAGCGCGGCGTGGGAGTCGCCCAGTCACGGACCACGCCGGCGGGAGTGTCCTCAAGCCAGCCGAGTCGCTTGCCGGGAAAGAAACCGCACAGCAGCGTCACGATCGGCATCACCACATGCCATTTGCCGAACATGCGCCAGCGGTGAGCAGGCGCGTAATCGCGCCAGTAAGCGAACTGCGCCCCGACCGTCACCAGGCGCCGGATCACCTTACCGGAGGCTCCCAGCCCCGCTGCACAGCCTCCAAAGCTGTGACCGACCACGTCGACAGGCTGGCCGGGGAATTCCCGCTGTACCCGCTGGAGCATCGCTTCGAAATCCAGCGCGCCCCAATCGGTCCATGACGCTTGAAGTCCTTTGATGGATGCCTGACGCGATTCGCCGATTCCTCGATAGTCGAAGGTGATGACATCGAAATCGTTGGCAAACATGAAATCGGCGAAGCGCGAGTAGTGCCGGCAGCGAACCGAGGTGGCGGCGTTGATGATGACGACCGGCCGGGTAATGTCCGTAACCGCGTGACGCCAGGTATAGCCGCCGAGCATGAAACCGTCGGCGGCAGCTTGCTTGAAGGGCTGCGCAATGACGTCCGCCGTCAACGGCAACTCGATTTGAGTGGGTGCCAGGGGTGGCATGTCCTGCAAATTCATGGGCGCTGATCCTTTGCGGGTAGCTGCCAACGATAGTCTTCAGGTCGTGTTTGAACAATCCATCGCCACTATCACGGTTCCTGATGAAGCCGCTCTTCAAGTAATGCTTGCAATCGGTCCAGCTCCGCTCGCAGTTCATCTTCGCTGGGAAGTACGAGCTGGTACTTGCTGGCGAACAATTGTTCATTGCCCTTCAGTACCGAATAGCGCACAACGGACTCGTCCTTTTTCGCGCAGAGAATGATGCCAACGGTAGGCCCATCTTCTGGTCCGCGTTTCAGGTCGTCATATATGCGCACATACATGTCCATTTGGCCTACATCCTGATGGGTCAATTCACCACGCTTGATATCGAAGACGACAAAGCACTTGAGCAGGTAGTTGTAAAACACCAGGTCGATGTAGAAGTCCTTGCTGTCGGTACTGATGCGTTGTTGACGGGCAATGAAGGCAAAGCCTTTACCCAGCTCAAGCAGGAAACCTCGCAGTTGATCGATCAGCGCCTGTTCGATCTCGCTTTCCTGGAGCTTGCCCGCATTGGGCAGGCCGAGAAATTCCAGCACCACCGGGTCGCGGATGAAGTCCCGGGGCTTACTTTCATTTGCTGGATGTTGGTGCTGGCTTCCTGCATGACAGGTATACGGTCCCTGCTCGCCAGGAGTCGCTCGTAGTAAAAGGTATTGATCTGGCGCTCCAGCGCTCGACTTGACCAGTTTTGAATGGCTGATTCGTTCATGTACCAAAGGCGAGCACTTTCGCTGTCTACTCTCAGTAGCCTGCGATAGTGGGTCCAGCTCAATTCGTGACGCAGTGCGTCACAAATCGGGAAGGCCTGATAAAACAGGCGCATGTAGCGAAGGTTGGATGCATCAAAACCTTTTCCAAAATCGGCAGAAAGAACTTTCGCCAATTTGGCCAGCAATTGCTTGCCATATCCCGCCCGCCGCGCTCCTGCTTGCTCGAACTCAACAATGTATCGACCGATCTGCCAGTAGGTCTGCACTTGAACGGTATCGACCGCTCGCAGCGCTCTCTGTCGTGCCTGGCGAATCAACTCACCAATATTGCCAAGCAGTGATGCGATCTGTGGGTCATGTGTGTCATTGGGTTTGAGGACGCTCATCAAGATTTCCGCCGTTGGCTGATCAGGCAGAAAAGGATGACGAAAGAGTGTTGGCCGAGGATGCAGGGCGCGGCCGAGAAACCGGAAGGAAACCGCCGGACTTGCTGGCGGGAGCGGCCCGATCATGTGTGAGGTTTCTGGGGGACTTCATGTAGTACGTTTCGTACTGGTCTCAATCACGAATCGATCTAAAACCCGACTACTGCACCCGACATCCAAATTAAGTAACGATTGGGTTCTGTGGAGCCCGGGAGTCGTCATCATGAAGCGTTTCCATTCACTGATGTTCCCCCTCGCCACGGTCGGCATTTTGATGTTTCCCGCCCTGCTGCAAGCCGCCAGTCTTGACCCTGTCGACAGCGCTGGCGTGCAGGTTCAGCGGCAGGAGCAAAACGGAATTGCCTACTTGTCAGGTGGTATCGGCGAGGACGAGTCGAAAGCCATCCAGCAAACCACCGGCTACAACCTGCATATGACTTTTTCTGTCGGATCGCAGAACGAATACATTCCCGATGTAAATCTGCTCATTCAGAAAGCGCCAGGGCAGACGGTGTTTACGTTGAGTCAGGCAGGTCCGTTGGTCTACGTGCAGTTGCCAGCTGGCAAATACACCGTCGTGGCGACGCGTAACGGCGAGGAGCGGCGCGATACGGCGAACATAGGAAGTGGCGCAGCCCGTAACCTGGTTTTTCACTGGAATGCAGAAAGCTAGGCTGCTGGGAAAGGGAGGTTAGCCGCGTTGCGAGTCTGCCGCGCAACAGCATTCGGCTAAACGGCAGGCATAAAAAACCCTGAATCTTGCGATTCAGGGTTTTCGGTTTTTAGTGCCAGAGGAAAAATCAAACATCTGTCTGCAGGCCTTGTAAATACCGTTATGCGTGAGGGTGAGGCAAATAATTTGTTCAGGTTTTTGACAGTTGCTGCAATTTGCGTGGACCCGCCATGGCCCAGATAATCAGGCCGAGTACCGGGAGAAATGCTATCAGCGCCACCCAAAGAACTTTCTTTAAGGTTTCTGCATGGCTTTTCACCACATTGATGATCGCCCAGATATCCAGGACAAAAATGACGAAGGCGATAAGGTCGTACAAGAAAGAGCCCATGAAAACACTCCAGCGTGATGAGGTTGCCGCTCAGGATAGCTGCTCCGTTGGCCCAAGTCCCCTTTGTGATGTTCTTGATGGTCATTTCGGCAGAGAAATTTCCAACGGGGAAAAGGGGGCATCCATTGACCGGTTTCGACTCAAGGTTAATGGGTGTCCCCCTTTGTGGTCAGCCCCCGAACTTGAAAAATATTGTTCCACAAGGTCGGGTAGATCATGACGAAGTCAATGATTGGAGGACCGCTACTCGCAACGGGTTAGCCTCTACGCTCAGAAGCTTGATGGCCAGGGCACAGCAGACCACGATCAGCATAGGTTTGATCAACCGAGGTCCGACTCGAACAGCGGCTCGTGCGCCCAATTGAGCGCCGACGAAGGCAGCCAATGCCATGGCGATGGCTGCCGGCCAGATAATCACCCCTTTGAAGATGAACACAGAAAGAGAGCCCAGATTGCATGAAGCATTGGCAAGTTTGGTAAAGCCCATTGCCCGCATCATTCCAAAACCGCAGAGAAGTACAAATCCCACAATGAAGAATGAGCCCACACCAGGGCCAAATATGCCGTCGTAAAAACCAAGTAGGGGAGCCACGGTAAATGAAAAAAGCAGAATGCCGATTCTCTTGCGTCTGTCTTCATTCGCTAACTTTGGAGAGAGTGCAAAATAGATGGCTACCAGAATCAGCATGATCGGCACGCAAACTTCCAGATAACGCTTATCAACAGAGCTGACCAGCAATGCCCCACTGGCCCCGCCAACAAATCCGCAGATAATCAGGAATCGACCCTCGCGCCACTCGATCATTCCTTTGCGAGCAAAGGTTGCAGTGGCCGAAACGGTTGCCGAAGCAGCCTGGAACTTATTTGTAGCGATTGCGCTGATTGGATCAACCCCGGCCAAAAACAAAGCAGGTAATGTAATCAACCCGCCGCCCCCGGCAATGGCATCAAAAAAACCGGCGCAAAACGCGACGAGCGATAATATTGCAATCACATCCCAAGACATTACATCTCCCTCTTTTATAATTATAGGTAGGCCAACGACGTGACTTGTCGTTCATAGCAGCGTGCAAAAATCAGCCCTGCAGCTGTAGTGGATCCTCTGAAATAACAATCGCAGAAGAAAACTTCGACAGGCCGAAAAGTCGAACCAGAACACGCCTGTTGTCTCTTATTGCATCTCGACAGTGCAGTGCCCGAACGTTATTGATGACTATGGCCGACTCTTGCGTCAGGGCGTAGGAGGCCAGCCGTTCGCATTGCGGTCTAGAGAACGCGGACTTTAGTTCGGTGGCTGCCAGAGAGGCTTTTGACTTGGTGGACTTGCCCCTACAAAACCGGACACCAACTCCCCGTTAAATTGATGCCGCTGCCAAGCGCCTGAACTCCCTCGGTGAGCGATAGTTCAAAGCGCTGTGCGGATGCTGCTCATTGTAATGCTCGAAGGCAATTGCCAGGTTACGCAGCGCCGTTTCTCGATCCGGCTTGGGCATATGCGCTACGTAATCACGCTTGATTGTCTTTACGAAGCTCTCGGCCATGCCGTTGCTCTGTGGACTGCGCACTGGAGTGGTCACCGGCTGCAAGCCAATCTGCCGAGCAAACAGGCGTGTCTGTTCGGCGGTGTACGCCGAGCCGTTGTCGCTGAGCCATTGCACCGGTGTGGCGGGCAGTTGATCACCGAAGCGCTTTTCCACGCTTTCCAGCATCAGGTCGCGGATATCATCGCCGCTGTACCCGGTCGGGCTTGCGACCCAGCCGATGGCTTCGCGATCACAGCAGTCCAGGGCGAAGGTTACGCTCAGTTTGGCGCCGTCCTCGCAACGGAACTCAAAGCCGTCCGAGCACCAACGTGTATCGCTGGTTTGCACCGCAATACGGCCTTCGTGTCGACGCGGCACGCCGGGTTGTTTGATCCGGCGTTCAAGCAGCAGGTTGTGATCACGCATCACCCGGTAAACCCGCTTCACGTTGATCGCGGGTAGCGACTGGCTTTCACGGGCGCGACGCAGCAATCCCCAGACTCGACGGTAGCCATAGCTGGGCAGCTCACTGACCTGTCGCTGGATTTCAACTACCAGCTCAGCGTCGTTCACAGGTCTGATTCGCCGTGCTTTGGGCGATACCGATTGCTTGATTCGAACCGTTAATTGCGAGCGCGCCACACCGAGACATTCGCTGACCAGCTTCACTGGTCGTCCCCCGGCAACAAGGGTGAGTGCGCAATCCATTTTCGCGACTGGGCGATCTCCACGGCCTCTTTGAGGATTTCTGCTTCCATCGTTTTCTTGCCCAGCATCCGTTGCAGTTCACGGATCTGCTTGAGCGCATCGCTCAGCTCAGAGGCCGGCACCACGGCTTCACCGGCGCTGACTGCCGACAGGCTGCCGTCCTGATACAGCTTGCGCCACAGGAACAGCTGATTGGCATTGATGCCGTTGCGCCGAGCGACGACCGACACACTTTGCCCTGGCTCAAGGCTCTCGCGAACCATGGCCAGCTTTTGCTCTGGGCTCCAGCGGCGCCGCCGCTCCTGACCCAAAAGCTCCCCACTCTTATAGTTGCTGTTAGTCATAAACATAACCGTTTGCCTATCCCTTATCGTAAGGGGGAAACGGTGTCCTGTCTTTCATGGGGCTCGTTCACTTGGCTTCTGGTGCCTGCGTTCCGGCGATAGGGCCAGCTCGTGGGATAGCTTGTGGAGTAATGTTGCTTGCCAATCATCAAAGCTGAAATTTTTAATTTCGTGGTTAGCCGAAAGCTCGATGGTTTCGGCGTCTGGTCTGATGGTGTCGTTCAATACCTGCTTCCCTGTTTTTACTCTGCTTTCCGGATTTGGGGCAGATCCTCCGCTGATTCTGCTTATTCCTCGGATGAGCGTATGTCGTACGTTTCCGGTAACGCTTTAGGAGCGTTCTGACAGCCTTGAAGGTCGCCAGGAGGGGCTGACCTGCATTGGGTGGGTACTCAGGCTCCGCCTTAAACTCAGGAGGTTTTGCAGGCGCTTGCAGGCTGGCGTGGTGATGGGGAGGTGAGAGTCGATGTTTTGCAGGAGGATTCGATAGCGCCTGGAGTATGCATGATCGAATCGCAGGCATAAAAAAACCCTGAATCTTGCGATTCAGGGTTTTCGGTATTTGGTGCCAGAGACGGAATCGAACCAATGGCTACAGGCTAAGTATTTAAAGGGTTTTTAACTTGATGATTATTTTTCTACTCACAAATCTACTCACTTTTCTCGGTGGTGCCCCCCTTTTTTTGCCCTTTTGGGGTGGCGCTTGCCAGGTGGCATTTAGGATTAGATCAGTCGGACGAACGGCCTATTCGGCCCGTTGAGACGGTATCGCAATTGGCGCGGCCTCTTGGCTCCCCAAAACTGGGGGAGTGCTCCACCTGCTTTCTCAAGCTTACGTCGTCGAGTCAGTGGTCGTTATTCAGATGAGGATAATTCCACTTCCAAGGCAGACCTTGCGCTTGTGTACTTGCTTTTCAATATCGCTGAACCTGGCCCGCTAAAGTCACCAAAGTAGGCATTCCATGAGGCATACAGCTCTTTCAGGTCGGACTTTACAGCGTCGGATCGAGCCTTTTTCATTGCGATAGGGAATCCAGACCTAGCCTTTTCCGAGAATTCTTTGATACATGCCATGTAATTATCGCGCAGCGTTAGCTCCTCGGCGGATCGAAGCCTTATGGCTGCCTGATATGTTTTGCTCTTTGACTCGCAGGTGAAGGCACCCTCATATAGCAGATTTGCGAACTGCCACTCCGGTTTATCCAAAAGCGGTTCCGCATTGACTGCGGAAGAAACAACAATGATCCCCAGAAATATTCCTTGAAAGACCTTCATGCGCCACTCCCTTTAGATAGCGGCAATTTACCACTATCGGCAGGGAGGGCGACATATAAAGGGAAGTCCTTTTGTCATGTAGGCAGCGCGTCAGCCGGTGGCGTCGTTGGGGAAATACGTCACGCCCTGTCAAAAATTTCGTCAAGGCTGGTCAGGGTTTTGGCATTCTGGACGGGCCGGGCTGGCTGGGAGCAATCCAGGCGCCCGCGTACGTGGTGTGCCGCTGCTTTCCCGGCACTCCGTCTGCTGGTGCTGGCACTGATCCGTCCAGAGCCTGTCCAGATTCCGTCAGGGGGCTGTCAGGGGTCTGAGACGATCACGCCTGCTTGTTTGACGGCCCCCCGCATGGAATAAGCCCCAGACTCACGCCCGGCGTGGGCTTCGTCTCATGCCTGTCTAACATTTCGTCAAAGTGTGGTCAAAGTCAGGGCCGGTCCCAGCGTGTTGTGATCTACACGTCCCCTGATGGCGAAACCTTCAAAATTACGATGGATCAGATTGCGCCACCGGATCAACGGGGAGCTCGGCCCTCTGGAAAAATGTGCGAATGATTTCCTCATACGAAATAGCTTCGTACGCGCTCGCATACTTGACGAAGCCTTTCTCATTGAAGGTTATTTCGGCATAGCGCCCATCAGCTTGTTGGAAGACAACAAAGGTTTGGTCATCCACATCCATCTTTTCGCATAGATCACGGAAAACATACTGGATGTCAGCTTCCAGGCTAAGCCGTCCGCTCATGAGATCTACCAACACGACCAGCTTTTCTCCGTTGTTGCTCATTACAGAGTAGGTCCAGTTACAAAGGCACTTTTCCCCAATGCCGCTTGCCGCCCACAGTGAAAGAAAATAATTCGTAATGGACAGGTCAAGGCGGTCCGCCTCACGCCTGTAATCCCAGTATGCATGGTCGGGAATAACAAAGGTCAAACGCCGTGGTCGCTTGTTTTCCTCGCTGGGTTCGCTCATGCGTCGCTTTTCTCTTGGTTGACGGCCTAAATCTTGTAGAAATACTGGACCATTGAAATCTCCAGTGCCCGCGCTTCACCCCTTGAATGTCATGCTCAACCCACCTCCTGGGGACTAGGCTAGTTCTGTCTTCGGACTATTCGTGACGGATGCCGCGCTGTAATCGTAGGCCATTCATGGGGTGTTTCCACAGCTGGGCCATTCGGGCCGCTTTCGGCCTCATTCATGGGGTTGGTTTTCGCAATGAACGCGGTTGCTCCTGAAAACACTGCAATACCGTGGCAACCACGGTGGAAACCTCACGTTTGGAAACTGCGTGGAATGGTAACTTTTCGTGGTAACCGCGCTGGTAACCGCCAGCCAGGTTCGCGCCAGCCTCGCGTAAGAGGGTGCGAACCAGAAGTGCGAACTTGCCTAGTACACATCAGTGAATGCGTACCAATGGTGCGTACTGGCTGCGTACTTTGAAGGTTTTCGCGCACTCAGACTGCGTGAAGGTGGTGCGCGAAATGCTGCGTAGAAACGCTCAGAAAAGACAGATATGAGGGCTTGACGCGGCTCATTCATGGGGTTGTTTTCGCAAATGGGGTCGTTGATGGTTTTGTGACCAGAAAAAGTGGTCACTAATGGTGGTCACCTCGCATGGTCACCACGCACTAACCCGTGGATACCGTGCGATCTGGTGAGCGCCAGCGACTAACAAAAGCGAACATCTGTTGAAGGCGAAAACCTGACAAAACCTGACATTTGGAACGCGCTAAGGCGGGTCACCTTGGTCGCCACCCATTTTGGGGTAGTGACCAGGTGGGGTAGTTACATTTGATGGTTACCGCTGTGTTTACAACGGACGGACAAAAACCGGCGAGACAGACCATATGGTCTCAGTGGGATCATATGGTTTGTCTCACCCGCGCCACGTTTTCGCGTTTCGCAGATCGTGGCGCGGATAGATTCCGCCTAGAGCTTGTGAATTTTGCTCAGTGAGCCGCCTGGCCCCACCGACTCGCCAAGCGTTTTTGATTGATTTTCTTTCATGCGAGCCACGCTCAAGTCGATCAGGCCGAATATCTCCTGACTGATCTCATCGTTGCAAAGTAGAACCCCCAAGATCCGCCCCATGATCTCAGAGTTCAGATTTGCCCGATCACGCAGCTCGCTTGGAGGTGTTCGAGCGCCTATGCCCTCAAATACCACTGGGAAGATTGCGCTGCCGATTACCTCAATAAGCTTTCCCACATCCAGGTCGGAAATTTTCATCGGTTTCTCCTTATCAGTTGCATTGCTGGTCCGTTTTGTTTGAGGTCGCGCAACACCATCTCGTAACCCCCTCTCATCCCGCGAGTCGCGCCATCATCCGCGGCCTGCTTCAGTTGTTGAGCGGTATTTTCGTCAGGGCTGCCTTGGAAATAGAAATTCTGCTCTATGGTTGGAAGGCTCACCGATGGCGAGGAAGCAACTGCTTTGGAAGTCGATGCAGCGCCGCCAACATAGCCGCCGTCTGCGTAGCCGCGTTTATTCAGGCGCTCCAGGTAGCCGCGCATTCCTGGCTGCTGAACCACTTCTTTGCGGACCACAACCTCGCCGCCGTGTACGACACCCATAGGCTCATACTTCCCGCCGTCGCCGGTATAGCCGCCGCCAGAGAAGCCGTAGAGCGAGGAATATCCCGCCGCCGAAGCGCCGAGGCTCGAGGACGTAGCCCCAGCAGAGCCAGCCGCGAGACCGTTACCTGCTGATGCTCCCAAAGACAGGCCGCTGAACACCGTCCCGAAAATCCCGACTGCGGCCTGGCGCACCTGAATTCTGACAAGGTCGGCGATTATTCCGTCAGCCAGATCACTGAAGGACAGCTTCCCTGTCTTCACGAAATCGACAATCCCGTCCTCCATGTTGCTGAAGGCGTTGGTGAACAGGTTGCGGGTTTGTCCGGCGACGTCAGCGGCCTGCTCGGTGTAGTTCTGAAATGCCGATGAGGCGCCGATAGACCAATCCGACTGCGCCTTATCGACCTCCGAGTAATACTGTCGCTGCATGGCTAGTCGGTCAGCCAGGCCCTGCCGAATTACCGCATTCTCCTGGGCGTACAGCTCGGGGCTGATCTTCCCAGTGTTGCGCTGCTCCAGGAGGTCAGCTGACTGCCTGGCGTAGTCGCGCTGGATGGCCATGTCCTGCTTGAGCCGGTCCCGCGCTTTGTCGCCAAGGCCTATACCAGCAAGGTTGGAATCCAACCCCTCTTTCGCGCTGCTGAGCCGACTGTCTTGGTTGACCTGGAACGCGGCAAGTTTCTCGACTTCCTCCTTGACGGTCTTGCGCAGCTCGACTTCCTTTTCGAGCGCCGAGTTCTTTTTCAGTTGAGCGGTGATCAGATCATGGCTGGCCAGCAAGGACTTCTGGTCAGTGGTCAACGTTTGCTTGCCCTTGATATCGGCGAGTTGCTGCTCCCACTTGCCGAGCGCCTGCGCTTGGGTGCCGAGCTTCTGAGTGACGATTCCTTGGCCATTGATCGAAGCATTCTGCAGAAGTAACACGGCATTGGTCTGGCGGGCTGCGTCCAGCATCTTCTGGCCGGCGTCTTCGGTGTAGGCCTTTGGCGTGGCCGCTTTTGTATCCTTGTACTGCTCTGCCGCTGCGTCTTTCAGTTGCTTGATTTGAGATTCTGTATACGCCTGGCCGCGGCGACTTGCTGACTCGACCTGCTTATCGATCTCGGCGTAACGCGCTTTCAACTTTTCAGCATTTGAGGCCGAATTCTTTAGCGCCTCGCTAAGCTTTCCTTGGTTCTCGATCGATTCTTTTTCAAGACGCAGCGCCTCGGCTTTGGCAGCACCACGGCGATCGTATTCAGCCTTTTGGACATACAGATCGGTGATTGCCGACTGCGCGCCTCCTTCACCAGCGCCAAGCTCGCCAAGGTTTGGATTGTCATCAAATATGGTCGGCGTCTTGGCGTTACGCACTCGATTCAGCCGATCTTCAAGCTTGACCAGCTTCTGCTCGAACGTGTCTTCCCGGCCAATATCTAGAGTGGCATCCCACGCGCCTTTGGCTGCAGACTTCACTCCATCCCATGCCGTCTCAACAAGACCAAGCTTGCTTTTGATGAGGTCGGCCCGAGAGCTAATGGATTCGGCGTAGGCTTTCTCTGCAAGATTTGCAGCACCTTGTTGGTCGCCCTGTTTCGCCAGAGCCTCAATTTGCGCGTAAGTGGATGCGGTCAGGTAGCCAAGCTGCTCGTTTAGCTCTGCCGAGTGCTTTACTGGATCTTTCGCTAGCATCTCGAAGTCCGCCACGGTTTGGCTTGCAGCCTTTCCAGTTGCGTCCTCCATCTTGAGCGCTGCCGTCGCGATCATTTCGAAAGACGATGCGGGTATTTTCGACGAGCCAGCCAACTGAGCTAGAACTACCGATGCTGCGCCGATGGTCCCTACGGACCTGCTGACATTTGCGGCCATCGAGCCAATGGCGCTTGCGCTGGTGCCTGCCGCATTGCCAGTCAGAATCAGGGCTTGGCTGTAGGCGTCAGCCTCCTTTGATCCTTGGTAGTAGGCTAATCCCAGTGTGCCGACCGCTGCGGCAGTCACGGTGAACGGGTTGGCCAGGCCGAGGACATATCCGCCCAGCGCCTTGGCCGCCGGCCCAGCGCCGCCGAACATATCTTTGAGCTGACCGCCCTGCTGCAGGAACACGGTTAGCGGGTTTTGGCCGCCCTGGAGCGACACCGCGATGTCAGTGAATTGCGCCGGCACACCGCGCAGGGCCGCCGCCGTCTGCTTGGCCGATATACCGGTTTTGGTCATGTCCGCCCTGAAGCCGGAGAGGGCATTGCGCGTCTCGGTAATCTTCGCCTGATATTCGGTGTAAGTATCTGCGTCGATCTTTCCTTCCTTGCGATGCTTGGCAAGGGCTTGCTCTTGCTTGTCCAGTTCGCCCAGGCGACGGGTGACTGGGTCAATCTGGCCTAGCAGCTGCTCCAGCTCGGTGCGGGCGTCGCCGATAGACTTGCCAGCCTTCTCGGCGCCCTTGCCCATCTTTTCCATGCCGGTACCGGCCTTGCTCAGCGCCGGCTGAGTTCTCAGGCCAGCGTCTTCCAGCGCCTCAAGCGCCCTTCGAGTGTCTGCCGCCTTTGTCTCGGCGTCTCGACTGTCCAGCTCAATGACGAGCCGGGATGTTTGGGTCATATTGATTCTCCATCAATTAACAACGTTGTAGGCTGATGCCCGGTGGTGGTGCTTTGTGTCGCGGGGATTGCTTTGGCCACCTCGCGGAATGATTGGTGACGGCTTAGCTCGATGACTTGCTGGCGCTGCTCATCCGCAACCCCGTGTTTCACTCTCTCCATGCAGAAACCCTCTGTTCAGTCTTCATCGGGTCGCCTCCATGGGCGTGGTGTCGTAGGTAGCGAGCAAGTCAGCGCCAACCGGGCAATACCGGCCCCCAGGCGCATAGCAGCCCCGACAGGTCATAACGTGGTTGATGTACTGGTCGCGGGCCTGGCGCCACTCAGGCGTGGCATTGGCTGCGTTTGTGTAGGCGCTCGGCTGCAACTGAGTGGGGCGCTCGACCAGCACCAGGCGAGGACGATCCGTGCGATTCACCATGGTCGGTTTGTCGGTGCCAACGATGCTCGGCGGCATGTGACCGAGCAGGCCGGAAAGGAGGCTCATTGCGCCACCTCATCCGGATCGCACTTACTCCCAAATGTGTCTGTGAAAAAAAATCGGGGGAACGGGGGAACGGGGGGAACACCCTGTGTTTCCGGGGCTTCCAGAGGGGGAACTTGTACCCCACCGAAAATTGTGGGGAACAGTGATATCCAAATGCCAGGAATTGCGCGGGGCCTTATATTCAAAAACATGTTTGTGTTCCCCCTGTTCCCCAACACTTCAATAAGGGGGAACGGCTACAGGCCACGGTTTCACTGGCCGTTCCCCAGTTCCCCCTGTTCCCCACGTTTATAGGTTCCTGTGAATGCGGGCATCGGCGTTTGGTGATGGTGGTGCTCATTGGCTGACCCCTTCACCATCCATGGCGTCTGGGTCGATGGCATATAGGCGGGCAGACCCACCGGCAGGCAGGCGGTATTTCTTGGTTTTGCGGCTGTCTCGGTCGGTATCGTGCTTGGCAATAGCGCCAGCGCTTTCTAGCGCCTTCACTACTCGCGTCAGGCCATGGCCGTGAGCTGCTTCGGTCAGCGCCGACTTGTTGAACAGATAGAGGCGCTTTCCGGCCACGACTTCCCAGTAGCCAGCACGGTTGAACACCTTGGCGTCTACTTCTGGCGCATCCACATCGGAGAATCGGCTACTGCCGTGCTTGTCGATGAATTCCAGGATGCCAGCGAGGATCTGGCGATCTTCGGCATTACCACTGCCTACTCGACTCAGCCATTCGCCATAGAGCAACTGGCAGTCGGCCAGCGCGCTACCTGGCGTCCAGGGCAGCAGGCCGTAGGCGGTTGCCATTTCCCCAGCCAAAGCAATGACAGCGAAGCGATCGGCCACACGTCCGGCTTGGGCGTTGTCCTCGATGAACTGAGCGCGGATACCGGCAAAGTCTTTCAGCAGGCCGGGACGGTCGTCGCTGGCGAGCAACTTCTCCACGAATGCTGGCCCAATGTGTCCGTGATGGGAGCCAACAGCGACGGTCAGCAGGCGGTGAAAGTCGGCACCCTCTAGGCCATGCAGTTCATCAAAGGCCCGGTGGGTACGAGTGCCGGCGTTTATATCCACCATGCGCAGCTCAGCGCCGGCGTGGGCGGCATTGCCACTGATGGCCGCGTGTTCGGAGAGGGAGCGCTCGCCGCTGGAAAGCGCAAGCAGGCGCCAGCTCAACTTACCGCGGGCCTCCCGGTCGCGGGTCATGGTGCCTTTGCCCTGGCCGTTGGCGAGTGAGTAGGCCATTTCCTGCACACGCTTGGGATCGGCGCGCTTGATTTCGTCCAGCGGCAGCATGGTGTCATTGCGGCTCGATGCCTCTATCTCCAAGCCGCCCTTGGTCATGTCCCAGCTCGCCGCGAATATGCCGGGGTCGCCCCATACGGATGAGCCGATCAGTTGTGCCAGTGACTTACCGCTAGAGCTGTCACCCACCAGGTGAACTCCCCCACCCAGCACGCCCACCAGGCTCAGTAGCGGGCCAGCCAAAGAACAACCAATCGCTAACGTCAGCACCGGGTTGCCTTCGCACTTGGCTGCTACTTCGGTTTTCCAACCCTCCAATTCACCGCGGACGCTGAATAGGTTTTGCCCTTTGCCGCTGGCTTGATAACGCACCTTGTCGCTGCCGATGGAGCGGCCAGGCAGTACGAAGGCGCCCGATTCGTGCCAGCCGGGGCGGCAGGTGGTGGCGAACACTTCAGCGGGGCGCTGCTCCAGCAAATACTCCATGAACTGGCCGCGTTTCTTGAGTGCGATAATCACGCCCATGCCGAACAATGTCCGCCTGGCGTCTTCACCGCTGCCGCCAAACACCTCCATAGGGATGATCCATTCCTTGGTGCCGCTTTCCGTCACAAGTCGCAGAAAACGGCCCTCGCTGCCATCGTCGCTATTGGTGGTGCGAGCGACGACGGTCACGGGGGTGGCGATCCATTCGTCAGTGATTGGACGGTCTGTTTTATCGTCTTCAGATTCATCATCGGCGGCGGTGCGTTTGAAGCCGTGCCAGTACACGCCGGGGCGCAATCTGCGGCCTTTCTCGTTCGTCACCCAGTGCTCGTACACGCCCCAGCACGGGCGCTCAGGTTCGACCATGGGCGCCTCGGGGCGCAGGTTGATGACGTTGTTTTCAGGCGATGCCATGGGCTTTGCTCCATGCGGCTAAATCATTGAAGTCGGAGAGGGTGTCCGGCGCATCGGCGGGCCATTCAGGAAACGTTACGAGGCCACCGCAAATGGCTGCAGCGGCATTGGCAGCAGTGCGTCCTGGGTTGCCCTCGGTCTGGCGGTCGTCGTCGCCAGCAATGATGATTTCAGTGCTGGGGTATTCCGCCCGAAGCGTCAGTGCCACTAGCTTTAGGTTCCCGGCATTCATGGCGCAGGCAACGGTGTAGCCGCTTTCGTGAAGCGTTGCGCCCGTGGCCCAGCCCTCACAGATACACAGCGGTTTGCCCGGTGTGATGCGCCCCAACGGTGAATAGGTGCCCTTGATCCGACCACCGAACAGGAAGCGCTTGCCGCCGTCTGGTGCGATCCGCTGCAGGTTGACCAGCACGCCACCGGCATACAGCGGCACCAGCAATTCGTCACCACGCTGGCGCAAGCCGTGGGGGCGGACGCCTTTCGCGATTAAATAGGCGTGGCCAGGATCAGCACGGAGGGCGTCACGCCACCAACGTTCAGCGAGGTTCTCGGCTTTGAGCTGGCGCTTGTGTTGCTCGTTTTCCCGCTGGCGTCGGGCGTGCTCGATGCGCTGGCGTACCTGCTCGGCTTCGCGAGCGTCTACCGGTTCGCGGCTACACCAGGTGCTGGTACCGCCCGTCTTCCAGCTCCCGAACGCGCCCGAGGCGATGCCGTCAGCAAACAGGCAGTACCAGCCATTGAGCGTGCCGGACTTGTCGCCGGGGACGTGGAAACGGTGAATGTCGCCATCGGGCACGGGGAGCCAGTCGAGTGGTCCGTAGGCCATTTGGAGTGCGTCACGGAAAAGGATCGTGGCATCAGTCATACCCGGTCCCTCGGTGATGTGAAGCGCTGGGCAACCCGATGAAGTTGGAAAGTCAGGCGCACCAGCTCATCACAGTGCCTACCGGCATCACCCTCTGCGATGCCCAGCTCCAGGAAGCCAATCAGGGTTTCAACCAGCAGCCCGTAGCTGGCGCTGTCGATGTGAGTGTCTGCGCTGGACTGGCCACCGTTACACTTGCGCTTGATGGGGGTGACGTTACCCATGATTCACCCCCAAGCGAGCGCCAGCAAAGGCACGGCATACCCGACCGTTGTTAGCCCCGTGCCCGTGGGTAATATCGTCGATTGAATCCACCAGGCGGACGATTACAACAGCGTCAGCACTTCGCATTACTACGCGCCCGCACTCGGCGTCGGCCTGGCTCAAGAACGGCCCCAACAAAGCTTTGGGCGCCTTAGGATGGGTGACGTAAAACAGCTCGGTGGTTTTCTTGAGGCAAGCCTTCGGCGTCACCGCCATTTGGCAGTGTTGAAAATTAGTCATGGTTAAGCCCCTTGGTTAACGGCGTTGCGCTGGTTGTGGTGGGCTTCGGCGCAGTTGTCCGGGGCGCCTGCGGTTTCCAAGGTTCGGGCGATTGCCATTTGTGTGTTGTAGCGCTTGAGGCGAACGCTCAGCGATGAGTCGGCATGAAGGGCGGCCATAGCACAGGCGCGATGAAAAGCAGCGCGTGCTTTGGACGG
The DNA here is from genome assembly GCF_050990305.1 of Pseudomonas putida. Classification (GTDB taxonomy): domain Bacteria; phylum Pseudomonadota; class Gammaproteobacteria; order Pseudomonadales; family Pseudomonadaceae; genus Aquipseudomonas; species Aquipseudomonas putida_AH. The sequence continues at coordinate 290,478 of NZ_CP158817.1, forward strand.
ATTGAGTGTGAGAATGTGCCGCGTGGTCATTGTGGTGTGCCTTGGATTGCGGTCTAAAACTCCGCTCCCATGACGCCAATCATGGAGAGCGGAACCGTGCAGGTTGGCGTGGCAGTCCAAGGGCTGCTGAGCACGAATGCTCCCCACACGGCCCGCCCATAAAGGCATTGCCGTGCTGCGGACACAAAAAAACCGCGCAATAGGCGGTGTGTCCGCCTTGGAATTCAGGACGCCAATCCCGGTCGCTGGATTTACAGCGACGGGTGGACGATACATGCGGCCAATCTTGGATGCAACACCCTGTTTCAGTTTGAGCAACGATGATGCTGGGTGAGTGGTGATGGTGTTCATGCGCGCACGTCCTCCAGCTCGATAGGCAACCTCAACTGCTCTCTCAAGTGCTCGACATGCTGGTGGATGCCAGGCTTGTCATAGCGCCAATGGGCCAGTCGGCGACCGCTCTGGCTAGCTTCATCCTTGCGAGCCAGCAGCGTCTGGCAGGCGCGACCATAGCGGGCTTCGCGAAAGGCCATGATGAGGTCGGATTTCAGATCCACGACTCGTTTTGTGTTGCGAGACAGCGACAGCAGGAAGAACGCTTGATCCTCGTTCAGTAGGGCGAACCGCTGATGTTTTGCACCGCGAGAGCCTGTCGTTTTCACTGCCTCCGTTTGAAACGGAAGAAGTCCGAACTCTTTGAATTTCGCCAGGTAGCGCTCGATCAACTCCATGGAGTTCTTGTGTTGATTACCCAGCTGCTTGGTGAGCAGGCGGCTGTCCACACGAGGTTCGCTCCCGATTTGAGTCAACATGATTGTGTTCATGCTGCCACCCCCGCCGGCGGGTTGGTGCTGAGGTAGTAGAGAGCCATGCCTTGGTGACTGCGCCCCTGATCGTCAGTCAAGGTGAGGCGGTGGGTCAGGATCTTGTGGCCTAGGCCGCGCAGTTCATTAATGCGAGCACCAGGGCGGACGATATTTAGTTCGCGGATGGCGGTGAAGGTATCAATCGGGCCGGCTTGCAGGCGCTCAAGAAGGCGAGCGCGCTGAGCTGTTCCGATGGTATTCTCTACGTGAGTATTTTCGTGGCTGGCCTGTTGGTCGGCCATTTTTTTTGGGCTCATGTTAAGCAGCCTCCACTCGCAGAGCGACCAGCGAGTCGCACCAGGCAATTACCTCGGCCTCGATCCAGACAGCGGACTTTGGCCCGAGCATTACCTGCTTGGGAAAGCGCCCAGCTGCAATGCGACGGTAAATTTCAGATGTGGAGAGAGTAGTCAGAGTCTTGACTTCGCCCAGCTTGATGAAGCGGCGGGGTTGTTCAATTGCGGGGGTGGAGTGTTCGGACTTGCGAATAGGGTGGGCTTGAGTTGCCATCGTCTGCGCCTCCTGGGGCGTTGTTGGTTACGATGGGTCAAATGTTCAGTGAAAGCCCTGTTGTTAAAAATCCTCTACCGTCACGTCAAACGAGATTTTCCTCGCAAAAAACGGGTTAGTCGTGACGTTAGAGGGGATTATCTCCCTGGCCGACTAGCGTGCTCTGGCACCTCTTTCTCTTTGAGCCACTTGACCAACTGTTCCGGTTTGCCAGGAAGGGCATCGTGGAAGCCTTCTTCTAGCAACGCTTTGTAAACCTTGTCAGCCATTTGGGAAATTCTGATCTTCTTGTCGATATCGGCAATCCATAAATCCTTCGCAATTTCCCAAGCCCTCTCTTTAGCCCTTGATTTCTTCTTTGGGGTGGCTCGACTGCGTTCGAGCTCTGCTACCTCGCACGCTATCGCGATTTTGTTGTTCAGCACAGCAAACACAAGAGCAGAAACGCCATCTGTCAGGCGAAGTGAGATTTCAGGAAAGATCATCATTAGTTTTTCAAATGTTGCAAAGGCGTCATCAAGGCACTCCTTGACGTTCGCTTCGCTGAGCTTATTTTCTAAGGAAAGCTCCATTAGTCTTTTCAGTTGTTGGAAACGCAAAGGGTCGCGCTGGCTTTGGGCCTCCGAAAACTCTTCAATCAGGCGATCCAAAGGCTCCATGAACTCGCGCTCGATCTTTGTGGGGTTTGTACTCATACAGCACTCCGAATAGAAACAACCTTAGCGCCGCCGCATAACGCATCGATGGAGTCGGCCCACGCTTGCATCATTTCCCGGCGTTGCTCGACATAGGCCGCATGGTTGTAGGTGCCGCGGATCTCGTCGCTGTCGCCATGGGCAAGCTGACGCTCGATCCAATCCTTGTTGTGCCCGCGCCCGTTCAACTCGGTGCTGAGCAGGTGGCGGAAGCCGTGGCCGGTCTGTCGGCCCTCATACCCGGCCAACCGCAAAGCCTTGTTGATGGTGTTCTCACTCATGGGGCGTTCAGGATTGGCGCCAGCAAAGACCAGCGAGTAACGCCCGGTGATTTCGTAGAGCTGGCGCAGGATGGCAACGGCTTGACGGGGCAAGGGGACGATATGCGGGCGACGGGCCTTCATGCGTTCAGCGGGTATCGTCCAGGTAGCTGCATCTAGATCGAACTCAGACCATGGCGCTTGGCGTAATTCGCCAGGGCGAACGGCTGTCAGCGTCAACAGTCGGATGGCGTGCCGGGTCAGGGTATGGATGTTTGCGGCATCGCACTTGCTCAGTAGCTCGGGCAGTTCGGCAAAGGTGACGTGCGGGTGATGGCGAGCGGCTTTGGTTGGTGCGGCCACTACGTTCAGATCGGTGGCCGGATTTACCTCTACGACGCCCTTGGCCAAGCCATAGCGAAAAATCTGATGTAGCCATTGGCGAATCTTACCAGCGGCATTGAGTGTGCCCCTTGCCTCGACAGTGCGCACTAGCTCAACCAGTTGGGGCCGGGTGATGGTTTTTATGGGGCGTGCGCCGATGCCGGGGATGATGTCGTTATCCAGATACAGCTTGGTTTTGTAGGCTGTGGCCTCTGCCCATCGTGGCGAGCTGTAGTCGTACCACTCCCGCGCCAGCGTCTCGAAAGTCAGCCCGTCGACCTTCTGAGCCTGTTTGGCGGCTTTTTTGTGTTCGCCGGGGTCGGTGCCTTCCGTAAGCAGTTGGCGGGCCTCATCGCGTAGCTGACGCGCCTTCAGCAGAGTGACAGCAGGGTATTTACCCAATGCCAACATTTTTGCGTTGCCGTTAAAGCGGTACCGGTACCGCCATAGCTTGGTGCCTGTCGATGCCACTTCCAAACATAACCCGTTGGCGTCCGTCAGCCGGTAAAGCTTGTCCTTCGGCTTGGCGGTGCGAATGGTGGTATCTGAGAGTGGCAAAGCAGCCTCCTTCTAGGCCGCACCGGGCGGGCATTTTGCCGCCGTGGTGTGAGTAGATTTCTAGACCGAACTGGATCTACTCACGAATCTACTCACATATGTTTGGGCTTACAAGGGAATGGTGGGGAACCATAGACAACAAAAAACCCGCACTAGGCGGGTTCTCTGTGGGCTTTCAGGTGTTGTTGGTACCACCTGAAAACGAAAGGTGGTGCCCAGAGACGGAATCGAACCGCCGACACGGGGATTTTCAATCCCCTGCTCTACCGACTGAGCTATCTGGGCAACGGGGCGCATTAAACGGGTTTTTCAGGGGGTCGTCAAGCAAGTTTTCAAAAAAAATTTAATTATTACCGTCGCTTACGATCCGACCCCCGCAAAAGCGGGTTATTCCGAAGGTGGTACGTAGCCTTCGGCCTTGGCGTAATCCTCGCCGGAGAAGTACTTGTCCATTTCGCCCTGAAGGTATTTGCGGTCTTCGGCGTTCATCATGTTCAGGCGCTTTTCGTTGATCAGCAGCGTCTGGTGCTTTTGCCAGTCGGCCCAGGCCTTGGCCGAGACGTGGTCGAAAATGTCCTGGCCTTTGGCGCCAGGGAAGGGCGCGCGCTCCAGGGCGGGCAATTCTTCTTTGTACTTGCGGCACATGATGGTGCGGGTCATGACGACTCTCCTGCGTTCAATACGACGGCCGCGCGTTCGAGCAAGGTTTTGACCGGGGCGGCGAGGCCCAGGCGCGGCGGGGTGGCGAGGTTATACCAGAGCCAGTCGGCCTCGGCCACGTGATGGCCGGTCTCCTGGACCTGAACCAGCCAGGGTTCGATGGACAACTGAAAATGGCTGAAGGTGTGTACCAGGCTCGGTAGGACCTGTTGGACGCCCAGCTCCAGCGAGTGCTGCGTAGCCAGATGTTGCAGGTCGTCGAGGTCGTCGAGTTCCGGCAGGCTCCAGAGACCGCCCCACAGCCCCGTGGAGGGGCGACGGTAAAGCAGGATCGCGCCTTCGCCGTTGGCAAGCATTGGCATCAGCGTGCGTTTCTGTGGGATGGCCTTGCGCGGCTTGGGAATCGGATAACGGGTTTCCAGTCCCAGCATGTGTGCTTCGCAGCCCTTTTCCAGCGGACAGAGCAGGCAGCTGGGTTTGCTGCGCGTACAGAGCGTCGCGCCCAGGTCCATCATCGCTTGGGTGTAGGCGTTGACTCGATCTTGTGGCGTGAAGCGCTCAGCGTTCGCCCACAGCTGTTTGGCGACCTTCGGCTCCCCTGGATAGCCCTCTTGTGCGGTAAAGCGCGCCAGCACCCGTTTGACGTTGCCGTCGAGGATCGGCGCGCGCAGACCCATGCTGATACTGGCAATGGCGCCGGCAGTCGACAGTCCGATGCCCGGTAGATCGGTGAGTTTTTCCACGTCACGGGGAAACTCGCCGCCGTATTGCTCGACGACGATCTTCGCGGTCTTTTGCAGATTGCGCGCGCGGGTGTAGTAACCCAGCCCCGTCCACAGGTGCAGTACTTCGTCTTCCGGTGCAGCTGCCAGGGCCTCGACCGTCGGCAGCGAAGCCATGAAGCGGTCGAAGTAATTGAGCACTGTGCTGACCTGGGTTTGCTGCAGCATGATTTCCGACACCCATACCCGGTAGGGGTTGATGTCCTGTTGCCAGGGCAAATCGTGGCGGCCGTGGCGGTCATACCAGTCCAGCACCGCCGTTGAAAACTGCTCGGCTCTCATCGTTTGAACAGCCCCTTGAGTGCGTCTTTGAGTTCCGGGCTGACCTTGTCGCCAAGTTTCTCGTCGATTTTCTCGCTGATTCGCTCGCCAGCCAGTTTGCTGGCGACCTGGCCCATGCGTTCGTTATCCAGTCGGCAGGCCTTGGCGCCCAGCTCCAGAGGGCCACGGCAACGCAATGGCCACTCGATGCCGACGAATTTCTCGCCCACCTGGCAGGCCGGGTCCGGCATGTCGCTCTTGTCGCCTTCGACGATGATGCCTACGCGATAGTCCATGCCCAGCACGCGCAAATCGACATCACCGTTGCCGTTGACGGTCATGCCGGGGATGCGCACTTTCAGGTCCGGGTTGCTGGCCACGCCGTTACGGAAATTAAGGTTGCCCCTGAGTTCCTGGAACGGCGTGTCCTTGCCTCGCGGTTCGCCACTGAGGGTTTTGCGGTTGAGCGTGGCGATGCCTTTGCACAGTTGTTGTTCGAGGTTGGCATTGAGCAGCACGCCGTTGTTGATGACGAAGCTGGCATTGCCATTGAGGGTTTCGATCAGCGCCTTCTGGCTGTTGCCGCTGCCGGTCAGGGTGCTGTTGAGCGTGACCAGGCCTTTGACCGGTGGATTTTTACCCTGGCTTTCGAGGATTTTCTCCGCCGGAACATGGTTGATCTGCGTCTGCATGTTCAACACAGGTGTCTGCTGACGCACATCGAGGGTGCCCTTGGCTTCGAAGTTGCCTTCGTACAGGTCGCCGCGCAGGTTCGCCAGCGTCAACAGCCCGCCTTGGCCAGTGGCCTTGAGTGCGGCGTTGTGGATTGGCAGTTTTTCCAGGGTCAACTGGCCGAAGGTCAGGTCGGCGTCCACATCCAGCTTGCTCAGGCGTTCCACTGGCAGCAGACGCTCATTGCTCCACGCCTCTTTGGTTGGCGCTGGGGGCAGTGGTGTACTGCCGGCGCCCGCCATGGCGTTGGCTTCGGTACTGGCGACTTCGGCCTCGCGCACCTGTTTTGCACTGTTGGCCTCGGCTGATTTCGGTGGCAAGTACCGATCGACGTTAAAGGTGTCGGCCTTGAGCGTGGCGCGCAGTGATTGTTTGGCGAAGTCCTCGACGGCGATGCGTCCGCTGAAAGTGCTGTCGTCGACCTTCAGGTTGATGTCATCCAGCGAAAGGCTGGTGGGGGTGCCGGCCAGGCGGCTTACCAGCTCGACTTTGCTCAGGCTGCCTTCGGCCATGGCCGGGAGTTTCTGGCCGATGCTGTCGACGAATTTCGCCAGGTCGAACTGGGCAATCGACAGGCCGCCGCTGACTTGCGGGGTCTTGTCGAGGTCATTGACCTTCAGTTCTCCCAGCGCGCGCAGTTGGTTGGCGGAGATTTTGATGCCGGTCCATTCGGCGACGTTGGCGGCCTTATCCAGCAGCAACTGCCCCTGAGCGGCAAAGGTCATGGTCTTGCCTTGCAGCGGATCGCCGGCAACTTCACCGGAGAGTTTCATGTCTTCGAGCTTGTAGCGCTGCAATGCACGCTCGTAACGCAGCTCTCCGTTGAGCTCGGTGCGTACCCGCAGAACCGGTTGGTTGGTACCCAGGAAAGCGGTGAGTTTGACCGGAATATTGGTGGAGTCATGCACCGGGCCAGTACTCAGTTGAATGCTTTCCGCGCTGAATTGCTTGCCGGTTTTCTCGTCGTTGTATTCGACGCGGGCGTTGTTGATCGTCAGGCTGTCGATGTCCAGGCGAACGGGTTGAGCCGGTTTTTCTACTTGAACGGTGGTCGACGGTTGAGGCTCGCCGGTGGCGGCCGCAGGGGTGCCTGCGGTGTTGGCAGGGGCCGGGACCTTGCCGATGTCTTCCCAATTGCCGTGGCCGTCCTTGTCGCGGTTCAGGCGCAGGTTCAGGCCTTCGACGCGCACGTCGCTCATCTGCACTTCACGACGCAACAGCGGTAGCACGCGGACCGACAGGCCGAGCATCTGCAGATCGGCGAACGGCTCGGCAGGCTTGGCCAGGGTCGCCACAGCAGCGTCGTGCAGCTCCAGGCCCAGCCACGGGAATAGGCTCCAGCCGATATCGCCATTGAGCGTCAGCTCGATGTGGGCCTTGTCGCGGGCAATCTGGCGGATCTCGTCTTTGTAGTCATTGGGATCGAAGAGGTGGGTCAGGGCGAAGCCCAGCGCCACAATGATCAGCAACAACCCGAGAAGTAGCAGACCCAGGATTTTGCCGAACGCTTTCATGGGCGAGTCCTTGTAGTTAGTCGAATTCGAAATTTAGCCGACGAGTATAGCGCCCCGAAACGAACGTTCGGTCAGCGATCACTCGGGCAGCGTGTCCAGTGGCACGTGTAACTTGGCTGCCAATGCTTGGGCTTCCAGGTGCCCGGCGGGCGCCAGCAGGCGCAACTTGGCGCCGGATTGCGCGGCCATGGTCTGAGCTTCTCGCACCAGGCGCTCCGCTACGCCACGGTGTCGGGTAACTTTTCGTACGCATAATTGGGACAGGTGCCAGACGTCCGCTTGCCGTTGCAGGCGAGCGGCGCCGAGCAACCGATCATTGAAGCGTCCTGCGATCAGCGAGCCTTCCATCAAACTTGTTTCAATCAGTTGCACGTCCCCTGTGAACGGTGCAAACAGCCATTCTGGAGCGTCGCGATAGATTTTCTGAAGATCTTGCTGATCCTGATCGGTGGCTTCTTTCAGCCATTCAACAACGATGGGCATGGGGCGTCCTGTGGGTGCGTGTAGGAGCTGCCGAAGACTGCAATCTTTTGATCTTGCTTTAACAATTCAAAATCAAAAGATCGCAGCCTTCGGCAGCTCCTACAAGTTTAAGAGATCAGATGACGTACAAAACGTGATGTCACTTTGGCTTTTCTGTCACGTGCAAATGGTAACCTTCAACCGTTCGTCGGTCCTTCTGTGATCCGATGTCGCACCAAAATGGAGCTTCACCCTGAAAAAGAACGGTCATGCCTGCGTGCATCAAGGCTGAGGGTGAGGATTGGCTGGCGAACCATACTAATAATTGGGGGATACACAATGACCACGAGTATCGCGGCGGACGGCTATGCCGACCAGCCCTCGTTCCTGTCCAAGGAGCGGATCATCGCCAAGCCCGGTTTTAACCGTTGGCTGGTGCCACCGGCCGCTCTGGCCATCCACCTCTGTATCGGCATGGCCTACGGCTTCTCGGTGTTCTGGCTGCCACTGTCCAAGGCGTTGGGTATCACCAAGCCGCTGGCCTGCGCGCCGGACATGAGCTTCATCGCCCAAGTCTTTTCTTCGCAATGTGACTGGCCGATCTCGATGCTCGGCTGGATCTACACCCTGTTCTTCATCTTCCTGGGCTGCTCGGCAGCCATTTGGGGCGGCTGGCTTGAGCATGCCGGGCCGCGCAAGGCTGGCGTCGTGTCTGCCCTGTGCTGGTGTGGCGGTTTGCTGATTTCGGCGCTGGGAATCTATACCCACCAGATCTGGCTGATGTGGATCGGTTCCGGCGTCATTGGCGGGATCGGCCTGGGCCTGGGTTACATCTCGCCGGTGTCGACCCTGATCAAGTGGTTCCCGGACAAGCGCGGCATGGCGACCGGGATGGCGATCATGGGCTTTGGCGGTGGTGCAATGGTCGGTGCGCCGCTGGCGGCTGCATTGATGAACCATTTCGGTTCGCCGGAAGGTGTCGGCGTATGGCAAAGCTTCGTGGCCATGGCTGCGATTTATTTCGTGTTCATGATCGGTGGCGCGCTGTCTTACCGCGTTCCACCAACCGGCTGGAAGCCTGAGGGCTGGACTGCGCCGGCGAAGAAAGCTTCGAACGCGATGATCACCCATCGTCACGTGCACGTGAACGTTGCATGGAAGACGCCGCAGTTCCGTTTGGTCTGGCTGGTGCTGTGCCTGAACGTATCGGCCGGTATCGGCATCCTCGGCATGGCTTCGCCGCTGTTGCAGGAAGTCTTCGGCGGCAAGTTGCTGGGCAATGACCTCGCTTTCGGTCAATTGGACGCTTCGCAACTGGCGTCGATCGCGGCGATCGCTGCGGGCTTCACCGGTTTGCTGAGTCTGTTCAACATCGGTGGCCGGTTCTTCTGGGCATCGTTCTCGGATTATCTGGGTCGCAAAAACACCTACTTCGTGTTCTTCGCCTTGGGTTTTGCACTGTACGCACTGATTCCGAACCTCGGTCATCTGGGCAACATCGCGCTGTTCGTGGCGGCGTTCTGCATCATCTTGTCGATGTACGGCGGTGGTTTCGCGACCGTTCCAGCGTACCTGGCGGACCTGTTCGGCACACAAATGGTCGGCGCGATCCACGGTCGTCTGTTGACCGCATGGGCGGCGGCGGGTGTGTTGGGGCCGGTGCTGGTGAACTACCTGCGTGAATATCAGCTGAGCATCGGCGTTGAACGTGCTGCGGCTTACGACATCACCTTGTACATCCTCGCGGGCCTGCTGGTGCTGGGCTTCCTCTGCAACCTGTTGGTGCGGCCGGTGGCCGACAAGTACTTCATGACCGAAGCTGAGCTGGCTGCCGAACAGGCGCTGGGCCATGACAAAGGTGCTGACAGCAGCACTGTGCTGGAGTGGAAAGCGGCAGCGGGTACCAAACCGCTGGCGGTGGCTGCCTGGCTGGTGGTGGGTATTCCGTTGGCGTGGGGTGTGTGGGTGACGCTGCAGAAGACGGCGGTGCTGTTTCACTAAAACACGCCGTGCCCGATCACTCGGGCACGGCGCTCTCCTGTAGGAGCATGGCTTGCCAGCGATGGCGGTGTGTCTGACTCACCGCGTAATCGTTCATCGCGAGCAAGCTTTGCTCCTACATGTCTTTACAGGTCTATCGTCGGTATCCAAGGATTCACTCCGTCAGCGATATCACCTCCCGTGTTTCTGTTTGGCGCCCGCACGCCTATAATGGCTGCCTTTTTCGCCCAATGATTTTGCGGAGCTGGTGATGGCCGAACGTAAGGCGTCTGTCGAGCGCGACACTCTGGAAACCCAGATCAAAGCCTCGATCAACCTGGATGGCACCGGAAAGGCCCGATTTGATATCGGTGTTCCTTTTCTTGAGCACATGCTTGACCAGATCGCCCGTCATGGGTTGATCGACCTGGATATCGTCAGCAAAGGCGACCTGCATATCGATGACCACCACACCGTGGAAGATGTCGGTATCACCCTCGGCCAGGCATTCACCCAGGCCATCGGCGACAAGAAAGGTATCCGTCGCTACGGTCATGCCTACGTGCCGCTCGATGAGGCGTTGTCGCGCGTCGTGATCGACTTCTCCGGCCGTCCCGGCCTGCAGATGCACGTTCCCTATACCCGTGCCACCGTTGGCGGCTTCGACGTTGACCTGTTCCAGGAGTTCTTCCAGGGCTTCGTCAACCACGCCAACGTTACCCTGCACATCGATAACCTGCGTGGCCACAACACCCACCATCAGATCGAAACCGTGTTCAAGGCTTTTGGCCGCGCGCTGCGCATGGCTGTGGAGCTTGATGACCGCATGGCCGGGCAAATGCCATCGACCAAGGGCGTTCTGTAATGCAGACAGTCGCGGTTATCGATTACGGCATGGGCAACCTGCACTCGGTGGCCAAGGCCCTCGAGCACGTTGGCGCCGGCAAGGTCCTGATCACCAGCGATGCGAACGTGATTCGCGAAGCCGACCGGGTGGTTTTCCCCGGCGTCGGTGCGATTCGCGATTGCATGGCGGAGATTCGTCGCCTGGGTTTCGATTCGTTGGTACGTGAAGTGAGTCAGGATCGTCCATTCCTTGGCATTTGCGTCGGCATGCAAGCCTTGCTCGACACCAGCGAAGAGAACGATGGCGTTGACTGCATCGGTCTGTTTCCGGGGGCTGTGAAGTTCTTCGGCAAGGATCTGGTCGAGGATGGCGAGCATCTGAAGGTCCCGCACATGGGCTGGAACGAAGTGAAGCAGACGGTCAAACACCCGCTGTGGCACGACATTCCGGACATGGCGCGCTTCTACTTCGTGCACAGCTACTACATCGCTGCCGCCAACGCGCGTCAGGTGGTGGGCGGCGGCCATTACGGCGTCGATTTCGCCGCAGCGCTGGCCGATGGCTCGCGTTTCGCCGTGCAGTTTCACCCCGAGAAGAGCCATACCCATGGCCTGCAACTCTTGCAGAACTTCGCGGCGTGGGATGGTCGCTGGTAAATGGCCGTCAAGAAATCCAAACCGCCGATCCTGACCCTCACTCCTGAACAGGAACGTGAGGCCAATCAGAAAATTCAGCGGTTCATGGAGGACCGTTTCGAACTGGACCTGGGTTCGTTCGAGGCGGGGGAAATTCTTGAGCTGTTTACCCGCGAAATTGCTCCGCACTATTACAACAGGGCGATTTTCGATGTGCAGGCGCACCTCAAGGAGAGGTTCGAAAGCATCGAAAGCGACCTGTGGGCGCTCGAGAAAAACTGATTTCCGAGCCAAGCTGAACATTCAAATTTGAAGGTTTGCCAGATGCTGATTATTCCCGCTATCGATCTTAAAGACGGTGCCTGTGTTCGTCTGCGCCAGGGCCGCATGGAAGATTCCACAGTGTTCTCCGATGATCCGGTGAGCATGGCTGCCAAGTGGGTGGAGGGCGGTTGCCGTCGTCTGCATCTGGTCGACCTGAACGGCGCATTCGAAGGCCAGCCGGTCAATGGCGAAGTGGTCACCGCCATCGCCAAGCGTTATCCAAACCTGCCGATCCAGATCGGCGGCGGTATCCGTTCGCTGGAAACCATCGAGCACTATGTGAAAGCGGGCGTGAGCTACGTGATCATCGGCACCAAGGCTGTTAAAGATCCGGCCTTCGTCGCCGAAGCCTGCCGTGCGTTCCCGGGCAAAGTGATTGTCGGCCTGGACGCCAAGGACGGTTTCGTCGCCACCGACGGCTGGGCTGAAATCAGCACCGTGCAAGTGATCGACCTGGCCAAGCAGTTCGAAGCAGACGGTGTGTCCGCTATTGTTTATACCGACATCGCCAAAGACGGCATGATGCAGGGCTGCAACGTTCCGTTCACCGCAGCGCTTGCTGCCGCAACGTCGATCCCGGTGATCGCTTCCGGCGGCATCCACAATCTGGGTGACATCAAGACGCTGCTCGACGCCAAGGCGCCAGGCATCATCGGCGCGATCACCGGGCGCGCGATCTACGAAGGCACCCTCGACGTCGCCGAAGCGCAAGCTTTCTGCGATTCGTACAAAGGCTGAGGACTGACCATGGCGCTGGCCAAACGCATCATCCCTTGCCTGGACGTGGACAACGGCCGGGTGGTCAAGGGTGTGAAATTCGAAAACATCCGCGATGCCGGTGACCCGGTGGAAATTGCCCGTCGTTATGACGAGCAGGGTGCTGACGAGATTACCTTTCTCGACATCACCGCCAGCGTCGACGGTCGCGACACCACGCTGCACACCGTCGAGCGCATGGCCAGCCAGGTGTTCATTCCGCTGACCGTTGGCGGTGGTGTGCGCACCGTGCAGGACATTCGTAACCTGCTCAATGCGGGGGCGGACAAGGTGTCGATCAACACCGCTGCCGTGTTCAACCCGGAATTCGTCGGCGAAGCGGCGCAGCATTTTGGTTCGCAGTGCATCGTTGTCGCTATCGACGCGAAGAAGGTTTCCGGTCCAGGCGAAACCCCTCGCTGGGAAATCTTCACCCATGGCGGGCGCAAGCCGACCGGTCTCGACGCTGTCGAGTGGGCGAAGAAGATGGAAGGCTTGGGCGCCGGCGAAATCCTGCTGACCAGCATGGATCAGGACGGCATGAAAAACGGCTTTGACTTGGGCGTCACCCGTGCCATCAGCGATGCGCTGGGCATTCCGGTGATCGCTTCCGGCGGCGTCGGCAATCTGCAGCATCTGGCTGACGGTATCCTCGAAGGGCACGCGAGCGCAGTGCTGGCGGCCAGTATTTTCCACTTCGGCGAATACACCGTTCAGGAAGCCAAGGCTTATATGGCCCATCGCGGAATCGTGATGCGTTAATCATTCCGATGCAGGCCAGTGGACATCATGGCGGGCTCAAGGCACTCTTGGGTACGCCATGGATTTCGGTAGCCAGACATGCTTAAACGCTTTCTTCTCGTCCTTGCCAGCGCTTCTCTGTTATTGATCAATGGAGCTCACGCTAAAGACAGTCCCGACACCGACATGGTGTTGCTGACTGAAAATTTCCCACCGTACAACATGGCGAAGAACGGCAAGAACTTCGCTCAGGACGAGAACATCAATGGCATCGCCACGGACATCGTCCGTGAGATCTTCAAGCGCGCCGACATTTCCTACAGCCTGACGCTGCGTTTCCCTTGGGAGCGAATCTACAAACTCACCCTGGAAAAACCCGGTTATGGCGTGTTTGTCATGGCGCGGCTGCCTGATCGTGAGAAATTGTTCAAATGGGTCGGCCCGATTGGCCCGGACGACTGGATCATGCTGGCCAAGGCTGACAGCAAGATCACCCTCGAAACCCTGGACGATGCGCGCAAATACAAGATCGGCGCCTATAAGGGCGACGCGATTGCCGAGACGTTGACCAAACAGGGCTTGAACCCGGTGGTTGTGCTGCGCGATCAGGACAACGCCAAGAAACTGGTCAACGGGCAGATTGACCTGTGGGCCACCGGTGACCCGGCCGGCCGTTACCTGGCAAGGCAGGACGGCGTGACCGGGCTCAAGACGGTGTTGCGCTTCAACAGCGCTGAACTCTATCTGGCGTTGAACAAGGAAGTGCCGGATGAAGTCGTTGCCAAGCTACAGGCGGCTCTGGATCAGCTGCGCAAGGAAGGTGGCGTGGACGACATCATGGCGCGGTATCTGTAACGACAGGTTCTACTGGCTGCTGCGTAGAAGTGGGGCTGCTGCAGTCTGTTTCCGTCGTGTACTCGGTCAGGTGCAGGCTGTCGATGTCGGTGTAAAGGACGTTGTTGGCCACTTGGGTGCCGTCCTCGCGCAACAGCTTGTAGTCACTTTCCATCACATAAACCGCCAGACTGGTTTTTTTCGCGATGCGAGTGATGACTTCCACGGCAGCGGAGGTTGTCCAGCCGATGTGCGAGGTTTCAGTGTGCGTGAACGCCTTGCTCAGTTTCGCCGAGAAGTGCAGTGAAGAGGACAGCAGCACATGCAGGTTCATTGGGTTTGACACGTAGAGCGGCCACTCGGACACGACCCTGATGGTGGTGGCGTCAGTGAACCCTTCCAGCGATTCAGCCCTCTGCACGCGTGGTGCAGTCCATTTGAAGGTCCGACCGGCTGTGCCGGTATTGTGGCCATGCCCGACAAGCACGTAGCGATCCGATCTTTCCAGTCGGTAGTGCCGTGATGTCTGGAATTGATCGAGAGGCGACAGGTTGGGATCAATGACCGTGAACCAGGGAAGTCCGGCCGTTTGAGTGATGGTGGCCAACTCGGTTCCGGGCAATTCATGCCCGGAGAGAGCGGGTGGCGCGGGCGGGGTAGAGATTTGAAACGGTATTTGCATTCGCAATGAGTAGACGATGGTATCGGCTGCGGGCCTGCGATGGCTATTGGTGCCGATAAAGGTGCCCGGTGAAAAGTAGATCTCCCCCGCTTCGGCGCTTGGCGGTTCGATACCCCAGGCGCTGAAGTCCTGCTTGGCGCCACTGCCACTGTCACTCCAAATCCTGTTGCTGACACTGGACGCGATCACCAGATCCTCCCGGACACATCGCACCGTATTGGACAGCGGTTTGTCACGTCCATTGGAGCAGACCATTCCCAATGCCACATAACCGGTGGGAGGAATGGGGCGCCATATCGTGCAGTCAGCGTCGGCACCTGAACTCGAATCTTTCCAGACCCGTTCAAAGTCCTTGGGCGCGCTGAGTGCTTTGCCTTTCGACTTATCTTCATCCGCTGTTGGGTCTTCGCAAACCACGGCCACGATGGTGTTTCCATTGATGTTGTCGAATCCGTTGGCGGCGAAATCGCCGAGTGGAAAATACCCTGGCAAGGCATCGGGAGCGGGGGCCGGACGCCAAAAGCTTCCAGGTTCGGAAGCGGAGCCTTTGCTGTCCCAAATGCGGTGGAACTCGGTGGTGAAGTTGATCAACAGATTACCGAGCTTTATCGGTGCCCTTTGCTCTGTGGGCGATGTTGCGTTTTCGCTGGTTTGCATACGTGTTCCTGATAGCTCAAAGGTGACTTTGGGAAGTCACGGAGGGTTGAGCGCTTACTTTCAGGAGTCGGGGTAGGGACCGGGCGGTAATTATTTATCGATGCTTGGCAGGGCTTATCGGTAGATACCGTCTTTACCATGGGCGGCTGTGGCGCGATTGCCGCGCACACTGATCATCTGTCGGATATCGATCCACTCAATCCCTTGCGCCTTGAGTTTGGGCAATTCCCGCTCCAGCACCGCCAATGTCTGTGGATACGGATGGCCGATCATCACCGCCGACCCCTGCTTGTGCGCCAGGCTGATCGCAGTCTGCAACTGGGTGTAGATCGCCGATTCGGTGCGCTCGTCATCGAGAAATACATCCCGTGAAACGCTTGCCAGATCAATCTTTTGTGCCTGTTGTGCCGCCACAGTCTGCGCACTGGTTCGGCTGTCGACGAAGAACTTGTGCCGACGTTGCAACTCAGCCATCAACCACGCCATCGCTGCCGGTTGCGCAGTCATCCGGCTGCCCATGTGGTTATTGATGCCGGCGGTGTAGGGCACCATTTTGAAGGCGGCGTTGAGGCGCCTTTCGAGCTCTTCAATGGGTAGCTCAGGGTGCCAGGCGAACGGGCCGGTGGCTGGGTCCATGGGCATGTGCAGGATGACAATCTTGCCGGCACGATGGGCTTCGCGGGCAAACTCGGTGGCGTGGGGCGTGTCGGGCATGATCGCCGTCGTGACCGGGCCGGGGAGGGCCAGCACGCGGCGATCCCTGGGCAGGCTCTGCCCCAGGTCGTCGATGATCAGCGTCAGGTACGCCTTGCGAGGTGTCGACCCAGCGGGTTCGGCGTGAACCGTACCCGCCAGGCAGCACAACAGTACGAGGATGGCGCGCAGAATCATCCTCAACGGCCGGAGGTGATGCTCAGCCCTTTAAGCAGGCTCAGGGCCTGAGCCAATTGGTAATCGTCATCCTGTGGCATGGCCTTGGCCTTGCTGCCGGAACCGGTCGGTTTGTCGGCGCCGCCGTTGCCATTGCCCAGGTGACCTTGCAGGTCGGCTTCCTTGAAGTAGTCGCTGTCCTGCTCGCTGGTGATCTTGGCTTTGCGCACTTCGATATCCGGAACAATTCCCTGGGCCTGAATGGAGCGACCGTTCGGCGTGTAGTACAGCGCGGTGGTGATCTTCAAGGCGCGTTCGTTGTTCAGCGGCAGCACGGTTTGCACCGAGCCTTTGCCGAAGCTGGTGGTGCCCATGACCACTGCGCGTTTTTGATCCTGCAGGGCGCCGGCGACGATTTCCGAAGCCGAGGCGCTGCCGCCATTGATCAGGGTGACCATTGGCACGGCTTCGCTTTCGTCCTTACCGGTCGCTGAGAAGCGCAGTTCGGAGTTGGCGATACGGCCCTTGGTGTAGACGATCAGGCCCTTGGTGATGAAGTGGTCGACCACCTCTACTGCTGCCTGCAGCACCCCGCCCGGGTTGTTGCGCAGGTCAAGGATGATGCCGTTGAGCTTCTTGCCGTTGTCCTTGCGCAGCTTGGCCAGGGCCTTTGAGACCTCTTCGCCGGTCTTGACCTGGAACTGGGTGATGCGGATGTAACCGTAACCCGACTCCAGCAGCTGGCTCTTCACGCTCTTCACCTGGATGATGGCGCGGGCCAGGGTCACGTCGAAGGGTGTGCCGCCGTCGCGTACCAGGGTCAGGGTGATTTTCTGGCCGATCTTGCCGCGCATCTTGTCCACGGCTTCGGTCATGCTCTGGCCACGGGTCGGCTGGCCGTTGATCTTGACGATGAAGTCACCCGCTTGGATGCCTGCCTTGGAGGCCGGGGTGTCATCGATGGGCGACACCACTTTGATGAAGCCGTCTTCGGCACCGACTTCGATGCCCAGGCCGCCAAACTCGCCGCTGGTGCTTTCCTGCAACTCGGCGAAATCTTCCGGCCCCAAGTAGGCGGAGTGCGGGTCAAGGTTGCTGAGCATACCCTTGATGGCGTTTTCCAGCAGGGTCTTGTCGTCCACCGGCTCGACATACGCGGCTTTGATCCGGTCCATGACCTCGGCGAAAGTGCGCAACTCTTCCAGCGGCAAAGGCGCCTTGGTGGTCGCAGCAGTGCCCGCAGGCGCGACCGCCGGGGTCGGTTGAGCGGCAAACGCCAGGGGCGCGCCGATCACCAGGGCGATCGTCAGGGCCAACGAGGTAAGGCGGGACAAATGCAGCATGTCGAACGAACTCCTGAATTAGGTGGCACGCTTATCCTTGCGTGCGGCACCATTGCGCCGGGTCACTCGGGTGACCCTGCTGACGAATCGCAAAATACAGCGCTGGCGTGTCCTGCCCGCCACTGTTACCGACAGTGGAGATGGACTCGCCGGCTTTCACCACGTCACCCGCAGACTTGAGCAGCGTCTGGTTGTGACCGTAAAGACTCAAAAAGCCGTTGCCGTGGTCGAGGATGACCAGCAGCCCGGCGCCACGCAGCCAATCGGCGAAGACTACCCGGCCGCCATGGACCGCATGGACCGCACTGCCTGCCGATGCGCCAATCATCACACCGTCCCACTTGGTCCGGGCGTCGTCGCCGCGGCTTTCACCAAAGCGTGCCAACAGTCGACCGTCCACGGGCCATGGAAGTTTGCCGCGGGTAGACGCGAACGGGCCGCCAAAAGTTTCGCCGGAGGCGGAAACCAGCGCGCCAGGTGTCGATTTGACCGGTTTTCGCGGGGCTTCATCGCTGGCATCTGCCTGCGCCTGAGCCTCACGTAAACGCTTTTTTTCGGCTTCCTGCTGGGCAATCAGCGCTTTTTGCCGCGCTTCTTCTGCCTCACGGGCCTGGCGGGCCAGGGTTTCTTCAATGGTTTTAAGGACTTTAGACAGGTCTGCCTGATCCTGCTCGCGGGCTGCCAGTTTCTGGTCGCGAGCCTTCACGTCGTCATTGAGCTTGGCCAAAACTTGCTGGCGCTCCTGGCGGACTTTGTCGAGCTCGTCGCGCTGGCTGTCGAGGCTGCTTTTCTGTACGAGCAACTGGGCCTGTTGCTTGGCGATGTCCTGTTCGACATTGGCCAGCTGGCGCAGGGTCTCGTTGAAGTTCTTCAGCTGCTCCAGGCGGGCCTGGCTCAGGTAGTCGTAGTAGGTGAGGGTACGGGCGAATTTCTCGGGGTTCTGCTGGTTGAGCAGCAGCTTGAGGTATTCCTGACGACCGTTCTGGTAGGCCGCTCGGGCCTGGATCGCGATCAGTCTTTGCTGTTCAGTGCGCGCGCTCTGGAGTTTTTTTTTCTCCGCATCGAGACGTTGCAACTCGGATTCGCTTTTCTTCAGCTCTTTCTGTAGGGCTTCGACCTGCTTCTCGAGCTTGCCCATTTCGGTCTCGGTGCCCTTGAGGTCTTTCTGCACGCCGGACTTCTCTTCCTGCAGCTTGCCCAGCAGTTTTTTCAGCTCGGCAATGTCCTGACGCGTGGCGTCCAACTGTTGTTGGGTTTGCGCGCGCTCGTCAGCGAAGGCCGGCTGGAGCAAGCAAGTCAGAGCAAGGGCTATCAGGACGCGAAGCATAGAGGCGGGCGGCACCAGGGAAAGGGACGGCCTAGTATGCCCGCCCCACGCTGCAAAAAAAACGCCCAATTGGGGCTGTGTGATAACTGGAACAATCGATAGGGTCAATATCATTTTGAAAACCCCATAAACCATTGTGGGAGCAGGCTTTGTGGCGAGGGGATTTATCCCCGCTGGGCCGCGAAGCGGCCCCCCGAAGAAGGGGACTGCTGCGCAGTCCAACGGGGATAAATCCCCTCGCCACAAAGCCAGCTCCCACAGGGTTTTGCAGTGTTTGGGCGAGCCGGTTTAGACGAGAATCGAAGTCCCAGTCATTTCCGCCGGTTTTTCCAGGCCCAGCAGCTTCAGCATTGTTGGCGCCACGTCCGCCAGTACGCCGCCTTCACGCACCTTGAGGTCGCGCTTGCCGACATAAATGAACGGTACCGGCTCGGTGGTGTGCGCGGTGTGCGCCTGGCCAGTGGTTTCGTCGGACATTTGCTCGACGTTGCCGTGGTCGGCGGTGATCAGCGCTTCGCCGCCAACTTTTTCCAAGGCATCGACGATGCGGCCGACGCACTGGTCCAGGCATTCGACGGCTTTCACCGCTGCTTCGAACACGCCGCTGTGACCCACCATGTCGCCGTTGGCGTAGTTGACGACGATTACATCGTAACGCTGGTTTTCGATGGCATCGACGATGCGGTCGGTGACTTCCGGGGCGCTCATTTCCGGCTGCAAGTCGTAGGTGGCGACTTTTGGCGACGGGATCAGGATGCGTTCTTCGCCCGGGAACGGCTCTTCGCGGCCGCCAGAGAAGAAGAAGGTCACATGGGCGTACTTCTCGGTTTCAGCGATGCGCAGCTGGGTCTTGCCGTTTTTCGCCAGGTAGTCGCCCAGCACGTTTTCCAGGCTGCCGGGGGCGAAAGCCGCGGGAGCCGGGATGCTGGCGGCGTATTGAGTCAGCATCACAAACCCGGCCAATTTTGGCTGGCGGCTGCGTTCGAATTCCTTGAAATCATCTTCAACGAACACGCGGGACAGTTCGCGGGCACGGTCGGCGCGGAAGTTCATGAACACCACGGCATCGCCGTCTTCGACTTTCACCGGCTCGCCGATGGACGTGGCTTTGACGAATTCGTCGCTTTCGCCGCGCTCGTAGGCGGCCTGCAGGCCTTCCTGGGCCGTGGCGGCATTGAATTCGCCCTGGCCGTCGACAATCAGGTTGTAGGCTTGGGCGACGCGGTCCCAACGGTTGTCACGGTCCATCGCGAAGTAACGGCCGATCAGGCTGGCGATGCGACCCTTGCCCAGGGCCTGGAAGGCGGCGTCGAGCAGTTCGATCGAAGATTGCGCGCTTTTCGGCGGTGTATCGCGGCCGTCGAGGAAGGCGTGCAGATAGATGTTCTGTGCACCGCGCTTGGCGGCCAGTTCGGCCATGGCGACCAGGTGGTCCTGGTGGCTGTGCACGCCGCCATCGGACAGCAGGCCCATGAAGTGCACCGCTTTACCGGCTGCAACGGCTTTATCCACCGCAGCGCAGATGGCCGGGTTCTCGAAGAACTCGCCGTCGCGGATCGATTTGGTCACGCGAGTGAAGTCTTGATACACCACGCGGCCGGCACCGAGGTTCATGTGGCCGACTTCGGAGTTGCCCATCTGACCGTCCGGCAGGCCGACGTCCATGCCGCTGCCCGAGATCAGGCCGTTCGGTACGGTAGCCCACAGGCGATCGAGCACAGGCTTTTTGGCCGCATAGATGGCGTTGGCTTCCTGGCTTTCACTATGACCGAAGCCGTCGAGAATCATCAGGACCAAAGGTTTAGGCGTGGTAGTCATGGAATCCACTCTGGCTTAAGTTAAAAGAGGCGATGGAAAAGGGAGTGGCAGTTTAAAGCGAAGTTCCTGCGCCGTCACCGCCGGACGGGGTTTGGCCCACCATAGTGGCTGTGTATACTGGCCGACATTTTAACGCCCTGGAACCTCCTTCGATGGTTGCTCACCTGATTGAATTTGCCACTAACCACTACATTCTCGTCGGTATCTTCGTCGTACTGCTGGCTTTGCTGATTGCCTATCAGATGCAAGGCGGCGGCCGCAGCCTGAGCACTGGCGAACTGACCGCTCTGGTCAACAAGGACGCCGGCGTGGTAGTGGATATCCGCCCGAGCAAGGATTACGCTGCCGGTCACATCGTCGGTGCCGTCAACATTCCCCAGGACAAACTGGCTGCCCGCATCGGCGAGCTGGAAAAACACAAGGCCAAGACCATCATCCTGGTCGATGCCCTGGGCCAGACGGCCGGTACCCACGCCCGTGAGCTGATGAAAGCCGGTTTTACCGCGGCCAAGCTGTCCGGTGGTGTTTCCAGCTGGAAAGCCGACAATCTGCCGCTGGTGAAGTGATATGAACAACGTCGTCGTCTATTCCAGCGATTACTGCCCTTATTGCTCGCGAGCCAAGTACTTGCTCGAGAACAAAGGCGTGGCCTTCGAAGAGATCAAGGTCGATGGCAAGCCTCAGGTTCGTGCCGCGATGGCTCAGAAAGCAGGACGTACATCGGTGCCGCAGATCTGGATCGGCAGCACCCATGTAGGTGGTTGTGATGATTTGTTTGCATTGGAGCGTGCCGGCAAGCTCGACGCATTGCTCAAGGCCTGAATTCCGTACCTTATAAAAGACCCAAGATCACAAGGATCTGAGATGACTGACCAACAGAACACTGCAGCTGGCGAAGAAGAATCCGCACCGCAATTCTCCTTGCAGCGCATCTACGTACGTGACCTGTCCTTCGAAGCCCCGAAAAGCCCGGCGATCTTCCGCCAGCAGTGGGAGCCGAGCGTCGGTCTGGATCTGAACACCCGTCAGAAGGCACTGGAAAGCGATTTCCACGAAGTCGTGCTGACCCTGTCGGTGACTGTGAAGAATGGCGAAGAAGTGGCGTTCATCGCCGAAGTGCAACAGGCCGGTATCTTCCTGATCAAGAACCTGGACGCGGCTTCGATGAGCCACACCCTGGGCGCGTTCTGCCCGAACATCCTGTTCCCGTACGCTCGTGAAGCGCTGGACAGCCTGGTGACCCGTGGTTCGTTCCCGGCCCTGATGCTGGCCCCGGTGAACTTCGACGCCCTGTACGCGCAAGAGCTGCAGCGCATGCAGTCGGCTGGCGAGACGCCGACCGTTCAGTAAAAGAAAGCTTCGTTTGCCCCATGAAAAAAGCGCCTTCAAAGGCGCTTTTTTCATGGGGCGAACGAAACCTTCGTGTAGGAGCTGCCGAAGGCTGCGATCTTTTGATCTTGCTTGTAAAAATCAAGATCAAAAGATCGCAGCCTTCGGCAGCTCCTACATGGAATTGTGCAGCTACTTGAAGTCGTTCTGTCGCCAGGCTTCGTAAACGGCCACCGCCACGGTATTGGACAGGTTCAGGCTGCGGCAGCCTTCACGCATCGGCAGACGCAGGCGTTGTTCGCCGGGCAGGGCGTCCAGTACCTCGGCGGGCAGTCCACGGCTTTCCGGGCCGAACAGGAATGCATCGCCAGGGGTGAAACTGACGTCGTGGAACGGCCGCGAGCCTTTGGTGGTGAAGGCGAACACCCGTGGGTGACCCAGGCTTTCCAGGCAACTGGCCAGGTCCGCGTGGCGTTGCAGAGTGGCATACTCGTGGTAATCGAGTCCGGCCCGGCGCAGGCGTTTGTCGTCCATCTCGAAGCCCAGCGGTTCGATCAAATGCAGGTGGCAGCCACTGTTGGCGCACAGCCTGATTACGTTGCCGGTATTCGGCGGAATTTCCGGTTGAAAAAGGATGACGTGAAACATGCACGGCTCCGAAGGTAAAGATGAGCGGCATTCTACGCCGCAAGCCGACCCTCGTTCGAAACAATTCCCACGGGTAATGGCTTCACTGGCGATTGTCGGGTTGATGGTGGGGCTGATGATCGGTCGCCTGACCACCCCGGACCCCAGCGAATTGCAGCAGGTCGAGGTGACGGATGACGGGCTGGTGGTGTGGTTCAACAACGAACCCAAGATCCATGGCGAGATCGTCGATGGCAGCGTTGCCCTGCTGTTGGAGGCGCAAGGTAAAGCGCAGCAGGGCCAACTCAAGCTCAACGACAAGAGCGTGAACTGGAAGGTGCGTTTGAGTGATGGAGGTCTGTTGTTGACGGCAGTGGCGGCCCGCCCTCTGCAGGGCGACTGGGCTGGTAGCGAGGTCGATGACCGCTGGCGGCTGGAGATCCATCTCCGAGAGCAATAAAAGAGGGAATCCCCGGCCTGCCTGTACCAAGGTTCCCAAAACGGCAGGGCCCGCGCATGGCGTCATGAGCCCGGTGTAAAGAGGGAATCCCCGGCCTGCCTGTACCAAGGACCCCAAAACGGCAGGGCTCGTCGCTTGTGCGTTGTGAGCCCGGTGTAAAGAGGGGAATCCCCGGCCTGCCTGTACCAAGGTCCCCGAAACTGGCGAGTGAACTGAATCACTGATGAGACTATTGCAGGGGGCGTGCCAGGTTTTAATAGCTTGAAACAGAAAGCTGCGTAGAGACGCTGAAGTCCCCGTAAACCGGGGCTTTCGTGTTTTTTCGATAGGGGTTCGATTGCGAACTCAGACGGGATTTCGGATCAGGTGCCGTGCGCGATTGCGGTTCACGGTGCATTGCGGCGGTGCACAGGGTTGTATGGTGAAAGCAAAAAAGATCGCAGCCTGCGGCAGCTCCTACAGGGTTTTGCATACACCCGTAGGAGCTGCCGAAGGCTGCGATCTTTTCGCTAGCACCTGAATCTAAAGGATGGGCTTAACCCTCATCCCCCTCATCCTCATCCCCACCATCGACCTTCATCCCCAGTTCCTTGATCTTGCGAGTCAGTGTATTGCGCCCCCAGCCCAGCAACACCGCGGCATCCCGACGGCGGCCGGCTGTGTGCTTGAGCGCGGTTTCGATCATGATCCGCTCGAAGGCCGGCACGGCGCTGTCCAGCAGACTCGACTGACCGCGAGCCAACGCCTGGTCGGCCCACTGACGCAGGGCTTGTTCCCAGTTGGTCACTGGCGCCGAATCCTGTGGCAGGCTCAGCAGTTCTGGCGGCAGGTCGCCGATGTGCACTTCACGGCCCGAAGCCATCACCGTGATCCAGCGGCAAGTATTCTCCAGCTGACGCACGTTACCCGGCCAAGGCAGGTTTTTCAGGTATTCCTCGGTTTCGCTTTTCAGCAGTTTCGGCTCTACGGCCAGCTCCTGCGCGGCACGGCTGAGGAAGTGCTTGGCCAGCGTCGGAATGTCCTCGCGACGGTCCGAAAGCCGCGGAATATGAATGCGAATTACGTTGAGGCGATGGAACAAGTCCTCACGGAATTTCCCGGCGTGCACCAGAGTTTCCAGATTCTGGTGGGTCGCGGCGATGATCCGCACATCGACTTTCACCGGCACATGGCCGCCAACCCGGTAAAACTCGCCATCGGCCAGAACCCGCAGCAGACGGGTTTGGGTGTCGGCCGGCATGTCGCCGATCTCGTCGAGGAACAACGTACCGCCGTCCGCCTGCTCAAAACGCCCGCGACGCAGGTTGGCAGCGCCAGTGAAGGCCCCTTTTTCATGGCCGAACAGCTCGGACTCCATCAAGTCTTTCGGAATCGCCGCCATGTTCAGCGCGATGAACGGCGAAGCCGCACGCGGGCTATGGCGGTGCAGGGCATGGGCCACCAGCTCTTTACCGGTCCCTGATTCGCCATTGATCAGTACGGTGATGTTGGAATGGCTCAAGCGACCGATGGCGCGAAACACTTCCTGCATCGCTGGCGCTTCGCCAATGATTTCCGGGGTGCGGGTCAGGGTTGGGGCGACTTCCAGGCCTTGCTGTTCCTGGGCGTGTTGATTGGCGCGCTTGACCAGCGACACCGCTTCGTCGACGTCGAACGGCTTGGGCAGGTATTCGAACGCGCCGCCCTGGTAGGACGCGACAGCGCTGTCCAGATCGGAATGCGCCGTCATGATGATCACTGGCAGCCGTGGGTGCTGTTCGCGAATCCGCGCCAGAAGGTCCAGGCCGCTGGCGCCAGGCATGCGGATGTCGGAGATGATCACATCCGGCTGCTGACGCGCCAGGCGACTCATCACGCCATCGGCACTGTCGAAGCTCTGCGTGGTCATGCCTTCCTGTTGCAAGGCCTTTTCCAAGACCCAACGGATAGAACGGTCGTCATCGACGATCCACACGGTTTCACTACGGCTCATGTCGATGTGGCTCCTTGTTCCAGTGGCAGAAAGATCGAGAAAGTGGTGTGGCCGGGGTGACTGTCACACTCGATCAGGCCCTGGTGCTGGCTGATGATGTTCTGGGTAATGGCCAGGCCCAGCCCGGTACCGTCCGGACGGCCGCTGACCATGGGAAAGAAGATGGTTTCCTGGAGTTCCGCAGGAATGCCCGGTCCGTTGTCGATGATTTCGATTTTGGTCACCAGGCGATGGCGCACGTGGCCGATGGTGAACTGGCGCATGGCGCGGGTGCGCAAGCTGATGCGGCCCAGGCGCAATTCGTTCTGACTGCTGATGGCTTGCATGGCGTTGCGCACGATGTTCAGCACGGCCTGGATCATCTGTTCACGATCGATCAAAACGTCAGGAATGCTCGGATCATAATCGCGCACCAAGGTGATGCAGCCCTGACTTTCGGCCTCGACCAGTTGGCAGACGCGCTCCAGCACTTCATGGATGTTGCACATGGCCAGCGATGGCAGCTTGTTGGAGCCGAGCATGCGATCCACCAGATTACGCAGGCGATCGGCTTCTTCGATGATGACGTTGGTGTAGTCGCGCAGGCTTTCTTCCGGCAGCTCACGGGCCAACAATTGCGCCGCGCCACGAATGCCGCCCAGCGGATTCTTGATCTCATGGGCCAGGCCGCGCACCAGCATTTTGCTGGTTTCCTGCTTCGACAGCTGCGCTTCTTCCTTAGTGATCCGTAGCAGGCGGTCGCGCGGATGGACTTCGAGCAACAACATCGTTTCGCCACTGCTGAGGATCGGCGTGACCGCGTAATCGACTGTCAGGGTCTGGCCGGTGAGGGCGGTGAGCATGGCTTCGCGCTTGGTGAACGGGTGGGCCTGCTGGACAGCCTGGCGCAGGGAGTTCAGCGCCTCGGTAGATTCGGTGAACAGCTCGCTGATGAATTGACCATGGCTGCGCTGGCCGCTGATGGCCAAGAGCATTTCCGCCGCCGGGTTCATGTACTCAAGGCGCAGTTCGGCATCGAGCAGGATGGTGGCGGTGGTCAGGTTGTCGAGTAGCAAACGATGCAGTGCGTCGCTGATGGTCATTCAGGACCTCTTTTGGCGCATGAATAAAGAGCTGATGCGAGGAAACTGCAAAAACCAAACCAAGGCTCCGAAAAGAAGCGTTCAACGCCTGAAACAGGCGTTTGACGCTCGATTGCGTGGCGCTCTGCCAGCTTTCGCGGGTACTTTCGAACCAAAATGGGTTGCATTTCGAGCAAGGTGCAACCTATCGCACCAATATAGTGCGCAATGCTGAACGGCGTTAGAGGAACGGCAAGATGCTGCTTTTTTCTTCGGCGGGTTTGTCGGTGAGCGGGCATTCCGGTCGTTGGCCGAAGTCATCAAGGGTGCAGGGTTTGACCTTGCGTTTCTGTGCCAAAGACATGCGTTGCATGTGGAAGGGCTGATTAGCGGTGCGTTCGACGGTTTGGCCTTGCTCGTCGAGGATCTCCATGGACAGCTGATGAGTGCCACGGTCGATATTGCTTAGCGCGAAAACCGGGCTTGGACCGGGCTCGCCGACGGGGCGGTCATCGAGCAATAGTCGATAGCGATGACCCGATTGCAGTCCTGGCTCGCTGGTGACACTGACGATGATTTCGCCGGCGGTGCTGCGTACGGTGGCATCGGGTTCCGGGCTCAATATGCGCAACAAGTCGTAACGGAGTTGCGGCTTTTTCTCGGGTTTCTTTGCCGTGCTGATGGGAGTGGTCTGCGTAGTGGACATCCGATTGCTCGGCGCCAGCGGTACAGCTTTGGCGCCGCCGGATTTTGGCTGGTCGGTAAACACTCGATTGCCTTGGGCATCGATGTACGTGAAGACATCCGCTGACGCAGGCAAGGCGAACAGGCAGGCGATCAACAGCCAAACCCTCAAGGCTTGTGCACTCGCTGCACTGTAAAGGTCACGGTGGGGCTTTGCTGGACTACGGTTTCGCCGTCGATCACTTGCACGGCGAGGCTGTGCTGACCACGGTCTATGTTCACCAGTTGCAAGGTCGGTATGTTGCCTGGCTGGCCATAAGGCTGTTCGTCCAGCAGCAGTCTGAATAGATGCAGACCTTGCAGGCGCGGCTTGATCAGCACATTGACAGTAAACGTACCGTTGTTGGCGCGCAGGGCTTCGGTGGTGGGCAGGCCGGTGAGTTCCAGTATCTCGTAGGCGGCGTGCAGTGGTTCTGTGGTTTTGGCGTCTGGCGCAGGTTTGCCGGGTGACTGCGTTTCAACGCTATTGAGCGGCGGCAGTGCGAGCGGCTGAGCCTTCACGCCATCGGGCGGTTGATTGCTGTAAGCGGTATTGCCATCGGCGTCGGTGTATTTGTAGATCTGCGCTGCGGCGGGCAGGGCGATCAGCAGCAACATGTACAGAAAACAGCGACCCATAAAATCGACCGGAAGAGAAAGCGTTGGGGTGCAGCATAGGTCAGGGAGGGTGGTCGGCCCAGCCTGTTTGTTTCTGGATAAGAGCAAAAGATCGCAGCCTGCGGCAGCTCCTACATTGGAAAGCGCTCACATATAGGAGCTGCCGCAGGCTGCGATCTTTTGCTTTTTTGGGCATAAAAAAGGCCTCCCGAAGGAGGCCTCTTGTTCACGCCGCTTGCGCAGGCGCTACCGGATTAGCAGCTGTAGTACAACTCGTATTCCAGTGGGTGTACGAAAGTACGCACCTTGATTTCTTCTTCGCTTTTCAGGGCGATGTAAGCGTCGATGAAGTCGTCGGAGAACACGCCGCCTTTGGTCAGGAACGCACGACCTTTGTCCAGCTCTTCCAGGGCTTCTTTCAGGCTGCCGCAAACTTGTGGGATCTCTTTGGCCTCTTCAGGCGGCAGGTCGTACAGGTTTTTGTCAGCGGCGTCGCCAGGGTGGATCTTGTTCTGGATACCGTCCAGGCCGGCCATCATCAGTGCAGCGAAGCACAGGTATGGGTTGGCAGCTGGATCCGGGAAGCGCGCTTCGATACGGCGGGCTTTCGGGCTCGACACGTAAGGAATGCGGATCGAAGCGGAACGGTTGCGAGCCGAGTAGGCCAGCATGACTGGCGCTTCGAAGCCTGGAACCAGACGCTTGTAGGAGTTGGTCGCCGGGTTGGTGAAGCCGTTCAGAGCCTTACCGTGCTTGATGATGCCGCCGATGAAGTACAGAGCGGTATCGGACAGGCCGGCATAGCCTTCGCCTGCGAAGGTGTTCTTGCCATCTTTCCAGATGGACATGTGTACGTGCATACCCGAGCCGTTGTCGCCGTACAGAGGCTTAGGCATGAAGGTAGCGGTACGGCCGTAGGCGTCGGCAACGTTGTGTACAACGTACTTCAGGGTTTGGGTTTCGTCGGCTTTCTTCACCAGGGTGTTGAACTTGACGCCGATTTCGTTCTGGCCGGCAGTTGCCACTTCGTGGTGGTGAACTTCGACGGTCAGGCCCATTTCTTCCAGTGCGTTGCACATGGAGGTACGGATTTCGTGGTCGTGGTCGAACGGTGGAACTGGGAAGTAGCCGCCTTTGACGCCTGGACGGTGGCCTTTGTTGCCGCCTTCCACGTCCTGGTCAGACATCCACGAACCTTGTTCGGAGTAGATCTTGAACATGGAACCGGAGATGTCGGACTTGAACTTCACTTGGTCGAAGATGAAGAACTCTGGCTCCGGGCCGCAGAATACGGTGTCGCCAAGGCCGGAGGCCTTCAGGTGTTCTTCAGCGCGCTTGGCGATCGCACGTGGGTCGCGGTCGTAGCCTTGCATGCTCGAAGGGTCGACGATGTCGCAGACCAGGATCAGGGTCGGCTCTTCGGTGAATGGGTCCAGAACGGCGGTGCTGTCGTCCGGCATCAGGATCATGTCGGAAGCTTCGATGCCTTTCCAGCCAGCGATGGAGGAGCCGTCGAACATCTTGCCGACTTCGAAGAAGTCTTCATCCAGACCGTCGCGAGCCGGCATGGTCACGTGGTGCTGGGTGCCTTTGGTGTCCGTGAAGCGCAGATCAATCCACTTGACGTCATGATCTTTAATGAGTTGAACCGACTTCGACATACTGTCCTCCGGGGTGGCTTAGGGCGGGTAGTGGATGCCCTTAAATGTTTGTGATGCCGGCGCGAATACTCTGCCAAGGCAACCTGCCTCACAAGGGAGCAAATTGCATGCCAGTGCCCCAGCATGGGTTTTTTGCCCCAAATTCACGCTTATAGAGGTGCAAAGCGCTCCAAAGCGGAAAATACCGCCCCTTAATGTAGCGTCAAAATTGAAAAGTGACCCGTTTTGGTGCGCTAAAAGGTTTCTGCACATTAACTGGTTAAACCTTGAGCAATTTCCGCTATAATCCGCGCCCCCCTTTTTCGGCAGGCCTCGCGCGCGCTGTTTCCATGAAATTAATCGTAAAAGTCTTCCCAGAGATCACCATCAAGAGCCGCCCGGTCCGGATGCGTTTCATCCGCCAGTTGGCCAAGAACATCCGTGCCGTGCTCCGTGACCTGGACCCGGCTGTGGTGGTGAACGGCGTATGGGACAACCTCGAGCTGGAAACCCGCGTCAGCGACCCCAAGGCCCTGAAAGAGATGGGCGAGCGCCTGAGTTGCATGCCAGGCGTCGCGCACTTCCTGCAAATCGACGAATACCCGCTGGGCGATTTCGACGACATCGTCGAGAAGTGCAAACAGCACTACGGTGATGCACTGGCCGGGAAGATTTTCTCGGTACGTTGCAAACGCGCCGGCAAGCACCCATTTAGCTCCATCGATATCGAAAAGTATGTCGGCAGCCAGTTGCGCCGTCAGTGCGGTGCCGCCGGTATCGACCTGAAAAAGCCTGAAATCGAAGTCCGCATCGAAGTTCGCGACCAACGGTTGTTCGTGATCCACAGCCAGCACAATGGCATTGGCGGCTATCCGCTGGGCGCGCTGGAGCAGACGCTGGTGCTGATGTCCGGTGGCTTCGACTCCACGGTGGCGGCCTACCAGATCATGCGTCGTGGCCTGATGGCGCATTTCTGCTTCTTTAACCTGGGTGGGCGTGCACACGAATTGGGCGTGATGGAAGTCGCGCATTTCATCTGGAAGAAGTACGGCAGCTCGCAACGCGTGTTATTTGTCAGTGTGCCGTTCGAGGAAGTGCTGGGAGAAATTCTCGGCAAAGTCGATAACAGTCATATGGGCGTAGTATTGAAGCGTATGATGTTGCGCGCTTCCTCCCAGATTGCCGATCGACTGCACATCGAAGCACTGGTGACTGGTGAGGCGATCTCCCAGGTGTCCAGCCAGACGCTGCCGAACCTGTCCGTGATCGACTGCGTGACCGACAAGCTGGTCTTGCGTCCGCTGATCGCCAGCCACAAGCAGGACATCATTGATACGGCCAATGAAATCGGCACCGCCGATTTCGCCCGGCACATGCCGGAATACTGCGGGGTCATTTCGGTCAATCCGAAGACGGCCGCCAAGCGCTACCGCGTAGAGCACGAAGAGAAAGAATTCGACATGGCCGTCCTTGAGCGTGCGCTCGAGAACGCCAAGCTGGTACCGATCGATCGCGTGATCGATGAATTGGGCCAGGATTTGCAGATTGAAGAAGTCAGCGAAGCGCTGGCCGGTCAGATCGTCATCGACATCCGTCACCCGGATGCCGCTGAAGACGACCCGTTGGAGCTCGCTGGTATCGAGGTACAAACGATGCCGTTTTATGCACTGAACGCTCGTTTCAAGGAACTGGACCCTACTCGCCAGTACCTGTTGTATTGCGACAAAGGCGTGATGAGTCGCCTGCATGCCCACCATTTGCTCAGTGAGGGGCATGCCAATGTGCGCGTTTATCGACCGAGCTAAGTGCCCGGGGCTGTTTGCCTGTGGCTTGCGTCACCGGCCCCCCGATGCCGCCGTCAAGCTGTAACGGCTTTCACGGACGCTACTGTTA
The DNA here is from genome assembly GCF_050990305.1 of Pseudomonas putida. Classification (GTDB taxonomy): domain Bacteria; phylum Pseudomonadota; class Gammaproteobacteria; order Pseudomonadales; family Pseudomonadaceae; genus Aquipseudomonas; species Aquipseudomonas putida_AH. The sequence continues at coordinate 321,299 of NZ_CP158817.1, forward strand.
ATCGCTGCCAAGACTTGTCAGCACACCGAATCCTCTGATCGAGATACACAAGTGATCGAAAATCTACGTAACATCGCCATCATTGCCCACGTTGACCATGGTAAAACCACCCTGGTAGACAAACTCCTGCGTCAGTCCGGCACTCTGGAGCGCAACGAGCTCAACGACGAGCGCGTGATGGACTCCAACGACCAGGAAAAAGAGCGCGGTATTACCATTCTGGCGAAAAACACCGCCATCAACTGGAACGGCTACCACATCAACATCGTGGACACCCCGGGCCACGCCGACTTCGGCGGTGAAGTAGAGCGCGTAATGTCGATGGTCGACTCCGTTCTGCTGCTGGTTGACGCTCAAGACGGCCCTATGCCGCAAACCCGTTTCGTGACCAAGAAGGCCTTCGAAGCTGGTCTGCGTCCAATCGTGGTCATCAACAAGATCGACCGTCCGGGCGCGCGTCCTGACTGGGTTCTGGACCAGATTTTCGACCTGTTCGACAACTTGGGTGCTACCGAAGAACAACTGGACTTCCAGGTTGTTTACGCTTCGGCCATCAACGGCATCGCCGGTCTGGATCACACTGACATGGCCGAAGACATGACCCCGCTGTACCAGGCGGTCATCGACCACGTCCCTGCGCCGAAAGTCGACCGTGATGGTGCTTTCCAGATGCAAATCTCGGCACTGGACTACAACAGCTTCCTGGGCGTCATCGGTGTTGGCCGTATCGCTCGCGGTCGCGTCAAGCCTAACACCCCGGTTGTGGCGATCAGCGCCGACGGCAAGAAGCGTAACGGCCGTATCCTGAAGCTGATGGGTCACCACGGTCTGCACCGCATCGACGTTGAAGAAGCAGCTGCCGGCGACATCGTTTGCATCAGCGGTTTCGACGAGCTGTTCATCTCCGACACCCTGTGCGATCCGACCGTCGTTGAAGCGATGAAGCCGTTGACCGTTGACGAGCCGACCGTATCCATGACCTTCCAGGTAAACGACTCGCCATTCTGCGGTAAGGAAGGCAAGTTCGTGACGTCCCGTAACATCAAGGACCGTCTGGACAAAGAGCTGCTGTACAACGTTGCACTGCGCGTTGAAGAAGGCGACTCGGCTGACAAGTTCAAGGTTTCCGGCCGTGGTGAGCTGCACCTCTCGGTACTGATCGAAACCATGCGTCGCGAAGGTTTCGAGCTGGCCCTGGGCCGTCCTGAAGTGATCATCCGTGAAATCGACGGCGTGAAGCAGGAACCGTTCGAAAACGTCACCATCGACATCCCTGAAGAATCCCAGGGCAAGGTCATGGAAGAGATGGGCCTGCGTAAGGGCGACCTGAGCAACATGGTGCCGGATGGCAAGGGCCGTGTTCGTCTGGAATACAACATCCCTGCTCGTGGTCTGATCGGTTTCCGTAACCAGTTCCTGACCCTGACCAACGGTGCTGGCATCCTGACCTCGATCTTTGATCGCTACGCTCCAGTGAAGTCGGGCCACATGTCCGGCCGTCAGAACGGCGTTCTGGTTTCGGTTGAAACCGGCAAGGCACTGACTTACTCCCTGGAAACCCTGCAGGCACGTGGCAAGCTGTTCGTTGAACACGGTCAGGAGATCTACAACGGTCAGATCGTCGGCCAGAACAGCCGCGACAACGACCTGGGCGTGAACCCTACCAAGGGCAAGAAGCTCGACAACATGCGTGCTTCGGGTAAAGACGAAACCATCGCCCTGGTCCCACCTGTTCGCTTCACCCTGGAACAGGCTCTGGAATACATCCAGGAAGACGAGCTGTGCGAAGTGACTCCTAAGTCCATCCGTCTTCGCAAGAAGATCCTGGACGAAAGCGAGCGTACCCGCGCTGCCAAGAAAGCCAAGGCTTAAGATTTAGCCAGGCTTAAAAAAACGCCCCCGGTCGAGAGACCGGGGGCGTTTTTGTTTGTCCGGGATTTTTGCGGTGTTTGTGCCGGCCTCTTCGCGGGCAAGCCTCGCTCCTACGGGTTCACGCCGCGCGCAGACCTGTAGGAGCGAGGCTTGCCCGCGAAGGCGGCCGATCAGCCGCCAAAAATGTCAGAAGCGCTCAATGGTGCGCGAGCTGCGCTCACGCTCCACTTCTTTGGGCTTGTACGCGCAATACCCCGGACGCGGTCCGATTTTCGGGTGGTTGCGGCAAGTATCAGGACGCTTTTCATAAATAGTGCACAGACGGCTCTTACGATCCAGGTAGTAGCAATCGTTGTTGCTCATGCGCTGGAGGGTGAAGATGCCCGATTTCTGGTTGAAGCGCTCGACCAACCCTTCCTTTTGCAGGCGCTTGGCGATGTTCTTCGGCGGATCACCCAACTCGAACTCGTCGACCACGCCTATACGGACCAGGTCCTTGATCTTGACCTCCACTGGCAGAGTGCAGCAGCTGGAGACGCACGAGCCGCACATCGGGGCCGAGTATTTGGCCCAGGTATCGAGACGGTCGATCTCGGCTGCGGCGATCAGGTTGGGCTTCATCATCGAGGGTTTACCAAGCGTATGCATCAGGGCGCGCGATCATACCGGGACTGGTGGATTTTTGAACAACCTTTCGCCAGATTTTTTAAACACTGTCCAGCAAAGCGCTAATCCGGCACGGCACCTGCATTGATTCGCGTACACGGCAATGTACTGTCGAGCCAATTCACATTCACGGGAAAAACTGCCGAACCAGAGCCTCTACCGCCTGTCAGACCGTCTAGGCTCAGACAACTCCAAGCTCGCTCGAGGTCCTATCGATGACTCAAGAACCACTTGTTCGCGAAGCAGAGGTGGCCGCATTCCGCGACGCCGTCTTGACCAAACTCACTTACGCGGTGGGCAAAGACCCGGATCACGCCTTCGACCATGACTGGTTCGAAGCCATTGCGCTGGCCGCGCGTGATCACATGGTCGAGCACTGGATGGACCACACACGGCAGATCTATCGCAAAGGCCAGAAGCGGGTTTATTACCTCTCCCTGGAATTTCTCATCGGCCGGCTGCTCTACGACAGCTTGAGCAACCTGGGCCTGCTGGATGTGGCGCGGGAGGCAATGACCGAGCTTGGCGTCGACATCGAGCGTATTCGCCTGTTGGAGCCTGATGCGGCGCTGGGCAACGGCGGCCTCGGTCGCCTGGCAGCGTGCTTCATGGAAAGTATGTCGACCCTGGGTATCGCCGGGCATGGCTACGGTATTCGTTATGAACACGGCTTGTTCCGCCAGGCCATCGTTGACGGCTGGCAACAGGAACAGACTGAGCACTGGCTGGATTTCGGCAACCCTTGGGAATTCGAACGTCCGGAGGTGGTTTACCCGATCGGCTTCGGTGGCAGCGTCGACACCGTGACCGACAGCGAAGGCAAGTCCAAGCAAGTCTGGCACCCGGCTGAAACCGTACGGGCCATTGCCTATGACACGCCAGTGGTCGGCTGGCGCGGCGCGAGCGTGAACACCTTGCGTCTGTGGCGCGCCCGGGCCATGGAAGACTTGCACCTGGAGCGCTTCAACGCCGGTGACCACCTGGGTGCAGTTGCCGAAGTGGCCCGGGCTGAAAGCATTTCCCGCGTGCTCTATCCGGCGGACAGCACCGAAGCCGGCCAGGAACTGCGCCTGCGCCAGGAGTATTTCTTCGTCGCAGCTTCCTTGCAGGACTTGCTGCGCCGCCATCGCAACATGCACACCTCGGTGCTGACCCTGGGCGACCATGCGGCAATCCAACTCAACGACACCCACCCCTCGATTGCCGTGGCCGAGCTGATGCGTCAGTTGGTCGACGTGTATGACGTGGCGTGGGATGCGGCGTGGCAGATCACGGTCGATACGCTGTCCTATACCAACCACACGCTGCTGCCTGAAGCGCTGGAAACCTGGCCGGTGGGCTTGATGGAGCGCATGTTGCCCCGGCACATGCAGATCATTTACCTGATCAACGCCCAGCACATCGATTCGCTGCGGGCCAAGGGCATTCACGACTTCGACGTGCTGCGCGCGGTGTCGCTGATCGAAGAGGACAATGGCCGCCGCGTGCGCATGGGCAACCTGGCGTTCCTGGGTTCCCACAGTGTCAACGGTGTGTCCGGCCTGCATACACAACTGATGCGCAAAACGGTGTTCTCCGAACTGCACAAGCTCTACCCGGAGCGAATCAACAACAAAACCAATGGCATTACCTTCCGCCGCTGGTTGTATCAGTCCAACCCGGAGTTGACCTCGATGCTGGTCGATGCGCTGGGGCCTGATGTGCTGGACAAGCCAGAGGAGCGCTTGCTCGATCTGGAGCCGTTCGCCGAGAAGACCGCGTTCCGAAAATCCTTCGCCGAGCAGCGCCTGCACAGCAAAAAGGCCCTGGCGTACATCATTCACGAGCGATTGGGGGTGGCGGTCAATCCGGCGGCCATGTTCGACGTTCAGGTCAAGCGGATCCACGAATACAAACGCCAGTTGCTCAACCTGATGCACACCGTGGCGTTGTACCAGGCAATTCGTGCCGAACCGGAAATCGACTGGGTTCCACGGGTGAAAATCTTTGCCGGCAAAGCGGCGGCCAGTTACCACCAGGCCAAGCTGATCATCAAGTTGACCAATGACATCGCCCGGGTGGTGAACAACGACCCGACAGTACGCGGGCTGCTCAAAGTTGTGTTCCTGCCCAACTACAACGTCAGCCTGGCGGAGAGCATCATTCCGGCGGCGGACCTGTCCGAGCAGATTTCCACCGCCGGTTTCGAGGCCTCGGGCACCAGCAACATGAAGTTCGGCCTCAATGGCGCCCTGACCATCGGCACGCTGGACGGTGCCAACGTGGAGATGTGCGAGCGCATCGGCGCCGAGCACATGTTCATCTTCGGCCTCAGTGCCCAGCAGGTGGAAGCGCGCAAGCAGAATCACGAGTTCAGTGCGGTGCCGGACATTGCCGCGTCCCATCGGCTCAACGACGTGTTGCAGGCGATTCGCGGCGGGGTGTTTTCGCCGGATGATCCGTCACGCTACACCGGGCTGATCGACTCGCTGGTGGACTACGACCGCTTCCTGGTCTGCGCCGATTTCGATTCCTACTGGCATGCACAAATGCGCGTTGAGGCGCACTGGCACGATTCCAAGGAATGGTGGCGTTCGGCGGTGCTGAATACGGCGCGGTTGGGTTGGTTCTCCTCGGACCGGACGATTCGTGAGTACGCCACGGATATCTGGAAGGCGTTGGGGTAACGCTCTGATCGGATCGATATACTAGGCACACCGGAAAAGATCGCAGCCTTCGGCAGCTCCTACATGGGAACGCATTCCAATGTAGGAGCTGCCGAAGGCTGCGATCTTTTAGGGACTGGCTACGCTAGTCTTTCAGGATTGCGCTCAAGGATATCGACCATGCAATGGATGTTCATGCTGATTGGCCTGTTTCTGGGCTGGATGCTCGACGAGTCGTTCAGCACTGCGCTGCTGGGTGCACTGCTCGGTTTGGCGATCGGCCAGGCCATTCGCATCGGCCGGTTGGCATCGCAAGCCAGCGAGCAGCGCCGACTGCTGGAGCAGGCGCAGGTGGCGTTGCATGGGGTCGAGCAGCGGTTGGCCTCTCTGGAAGGATCAGGTACCACCGCTGCGCAAACCAGTGAACCTATTATCAGTGAGACCCCTGACACGGTGGCCGCTGAGCCCCTTGAACTGATCTGGGAACTGCCGCCGGAGCTCGAGCCCGCGTCGACTGCGGTCAGCGAAACCAGTCGTCCGCTGCCGATCGACCCCTGGAGACCGCAACCAACAACCCGCGAAGCACAAGACCCCGCCACCCCTCGCGAACCCAACTTTATCGAAAGAGCAATCAACGCTGCCCGCGCATGGTTATTGGGCGGCAACACCGTATTGCGGGTCGGCGTGGTGCTGTTGTTTCTCGGTCTGGCGTTCCTGCTGCGTTACGCCACCGAAGGCATGGTGGTGCCGATCGAGTTGCGTTACGCCGGAGTCGCGGCAGCGGCGCTGGGCCTGCTGGGGCTGGGTTGGTGGTTGAGATCGCGCAACAACAATTATGCCTTGATGCTGCAAGGGGCCGGGGTGGCGGTGTCGTACCTGACGGTGTTTGCAGCGATGCGTTTGCACCCGTTGCTCGATCCTTCGGCGGCGTTTGGCCTTCTGGTCGCTATTACGGTGTTCTCGGCGATTCTCGCGGTGACTCAGGACGCCATGGGGTTGGCTGCCGCCGCCGCGCTGGGCGGATTCGCCGCGCCGATCCTGGCCTCTACCGGCGGCGGTAGCCACGTTGCCTTGTTCAGCTACTTCGCCTTGCTCAACGCTGGCATCCTTGCCATTGCCTGGTTCAAGGCCTGGCGCTTGCTCAACGTGATCGGTTTTGTCGGCACCTTCGGCATCGGTTTCGCTTGGGGCTTGCGCTCCTATTCGCCGGATTTGCTGTGGAGCACCGAGCCCTTTCTGGTGTTGTTCTTCCTGATGTATCTGGCCATCGGACTGCTGTACGCCCATCGCAAGTTGCAGGCGTTGAGTGACGCGCCGCAGGAGGAGGGTCGCGAAGCGCTGTTGCGCTGGTCGGCACGCAAAGGTGATTACGTCGACGGCACGCTGTTGTTCGGTCCGCCATTGGTGGGCTTCGGGTTGCAGTTCGCCCTGGTGCAGCACCTGGAATTTGCCGCGGCCTTCAGCGCCTTGGCACTGGGCATGATCTACATGGGGCTGGCACGTTTACTGATGGGCGGCCGTGCAATCCTGCTGGGCGAAACCTGTCTGGCCTTGGGGGTGATTTTTACCAGCCTGGCGATACCGTTGGGGCTGGATGCACGCTGGACGAGTGCCGCTTGGGCGGTGGAAGGCGCGGGGATTTTCTGGCTCGGCTTGCGTCAACAACGGCCATTTGCCCGGGCCTTTGCCTTGCTGTTGCAGCTGGGGTCAGCGCTGGCATTTCTCAGCGAGTTGCGCAGCGGCGAGGGAAGCTTGCTCGACGGCACGCCGTTGGGTGCACTGATGTTGGGCGTTGCCCTGTTGTTCAGCTTCTATCAGTTGCATAACGCGTTACCTGAGCACCTTAAACCTTGGGAGCGTGCAGATCGGCCGGTTTTGGCCTGCCTGGGCCTGGTGTTTCTCTATTTGCTGGCACCGCTGTTTTTCTTCGTCCATGGCACGGTGATCGGTTGGGCCCTGGCCGGTCTGGTGACGTTATTGGCTGGCCTGCGCATTGAATCACGCACTGTCCTGTTCACAGCGCTTGTTATCCAGTTGTTGGCTGGCGCGTTGTTACTCACACAATGGCCGCTGCCGGGTGAAGCGCTGCGACCTTTGACCCATGGTGGGTTCTGGGCGCCTTTGATGTTGGGGTTGGCTGCATTGGTCGGTGCCTGGCGTTTGGACCTGAGCAACGCTGATGGAGTGAATCAGCAGCGTGTGTCCCAGGTGTGGCTGGTATGGGGCGCGGCTTGGTGGGCGATGGCGTGGGGCGGTGAAGTGCTGCGCTTCGCACCGTTGCCGCTACAAGCGACCTTGATGCTGGTTGTCGCCGCCGCGAGCGTTGCACTGTGGACCGTTCTGGCACTGCGTCTGAAGTGGCCATCGCTGGGGATGCTCTGCACGGTCTTGACGCCGGTTGCCACGCTGGTGCTGCTGGCGGCTTGGCATTCACGTTTTCACCCCGCCGCGAACTTCGGCTGGCTGGTCTGGTCGGCGCTGTTCGTGGTGCATTTCGTCTCCCTGCGGCGCCTGGCGTCGATGCTGCCAGCGCGGTTTTTGAGCACCGCTCATGTATTGGGTTGCTGGCTGCTGATCGGCGTGCTGGCCTTGGAGCTACGCTACGGCTTGATGCTGTTGTCCGAGCAATACAACGCCTGGCGCTGGCTCGGCTGGGCGATTCTGCCGAGCCTGTATCTGGTGCTGATGGCAGCGCCTCGCACCTGGCCGTGGCCGGTGTCGGATTACTCCCGCGAGTATCGTGTGTACGCCGCTGCACCGCTGGCGTTGTTGATGCTCGCCTGGTTCTGGCTGGCGAACGCCTTCAGTGATGGTGGCGCTGAGCCGTTGCCTTACGTGCCGCTGATCAACCCATTGGAATTGGGGCTGATGTTTGCGTTGTTCGGCATTTATGTCTGGTCCCGCAGCGCTATGAGTCAATTGGCGGTACGCAAGGCATCCGCTATCACCGCGATACAAGCGATCACAGGCGTCTCGCTATTCGTGTTCTTCACGGCATTGGTCATGCGCACCGCGCACCAGTGGAGTGGTGTGCCTTTCGAACTCGATCTGCTGCTTGAGTCGATGCGGGTACAGGCCGGCCTGTCCATTATCTGGACCTTGATGGCCCTGAGTCTGATGATCGGCGGCCATCTGCGTGGCCGTCGCGAAGTCTGGTTGATTGGCGCTGCGCTGATCGGCGTTGTCGTGGCCAAACTGTTCTTTGTCGAATTGAGCAATCGCGGCGGACTCGCCAGGATCGTCTCGTTTATTGGCGTGGGCGTATTGTTGTTGGTAGTGGGCTACTTCGCCCCATTACCGCCCAAGCGCATTGAGGCTGTGCCGGATGCTGAAAAACCGGCTCCGGAAACCGAAGGAGTGTCCTCTTGAGTCAGAAACTGAGCCTGGGCTGGTGGGGTGCGGTTGCGATGGGTATGGCGCTGGCGGCTGGCGCTTCGGAAAAACCGGCGGACTTCGCCACGCAGGTACCGTTGTCGGTAAGCGGTGAAGGACCCTGGTATCGCCTCGAATTGCCTCTGGCAGTCCAGCTGAATGCACGGCAGACCGACCTCGGCGACGTGCGCGTGTTCAACGCCGTCGGTGATGTGCAGGCCTATGCCCTGGCGCGGGAAACCGCGAAAACCGACGACAATCGCACGCTGACCGACGTCAAATGGTTCCCGCTGTACAACTCGGCGGACGACACCGAGCGCGCGCCGAGCGTGCGGGTGCAATCGAGCGCCAGCGGCGCACTGGTCGAAGTTCAGCCCTCCAGTCAGCTGGAGGTAGGTGAAGAAGTGCTCCGTGGCTGGTTGCTCGACGCCAGCGGCATCAAGGCGCCGCTGCAGCAATTAATTCTTGACTGGACCAGCGAGCGTGACGGTTTCCAGCGTTTCAGCATCGAGGCCAGCGACGATTTGCAGCATTGGCAGTCCTGGGGCGAAGGCCAAGTGGCGCGGCTGAGCTTTGCCGACGAGCGGGTCGAACAGCATGAAGTCGGCCTGCCGGGGCAGTCGGCGCGTTATCTGCGATTGTTGTGGAGCACGTCGCAAGCGGCGCCCATCCTGACCTCGGCGCAACTGCAGAGTGCCAGCCCCCGCAGCCTGCCTTTACCGTTGGTCTGGTCGCAACCACTGGCCGGCAGTAGCGTGAAAACCGGTGAGTACACTTGGCAATTGCCGATAGCGCTGAATGTCGAGCGCGTGCAGGTCACACTGGATCAGCCCAACAGCCTGGCGCCGGTGATTTTGTCCGGGCGTCGGGAAACCAGCTTGCCGTGGCAGCCGTTGAGCAGTGGCTTGCTGTATCGCCTGACCCAGAATGGCCAGGACGTGCTGCAGAACGAATTGCAATTGTCGGGGCAACCCGTGCAGCAGTTGAAACTGACCGTGGACGAGCGCGGGGGTGGCCTGGGTGCGCAGGCGCCTACCGTGAAATATGCCGTGCGCGCCACACAATTGGTGTTTCTGGCGCGGGGTCCGGGGCCTTATACGTTGGCGCTGGGCAATGCCACTGCAAAAGCGGCGAGCCTGCCGTTGTCGACCCTGATTCCTGATTACAGCCCGGCGAAACTGGCGACCTTGGGCCGGGCTTCGGTCGACGTCGGGGCGGTGCCAACGCCGGCCGCTGCAACCGTGCCGGAATCTGTCGACACGGACTGGAAAAAATTCGGCCTGTGGGCGGTGTTGTTGCTCAGCGTGCTGTTTCTGGCGGCGATGGCGTTCAGTCTGCTGCGCAAACCGCCTGTCAAACCCTGAAAACAGGGGGGGCTGCGCCCCCTATCGCGGGCAAGCCGCGCTCCTACAGTGATCTGTGTTGCTCACAAATTCCCTGTGGGAGCGGGCTTGCCCGCGAAAGCGTTGGAACAGCCACCTGAACCGTCGAAATTGTCTCCATTGGCTGGCTCACATCCAAGCCATTTCCATCTACGCTAATCCCCGCGCATGAACTCTCTTCAACCGATCACGTCTGATAGGAGGAAATGCGCCACGACTCGCGTTAAACTGCGCGGGTTTTTAGCCCCCCCCCATTCCTCGGAGCCTTCCATGTCCCGCGTTACCTTGAGTCGCTATTTGATTGAGCAGACCCGCAGCAACAACACTCCTGCCGATCTGCGCTTCCTGATCGAAGTGGTGGCGCGTGCTTGCAAGGAGATCAGCCACGCCGTTTCCAAAGGCGCCCTGGGCGGCGTTCTGGGCAGCATGGGCACTGAAAACGTTCAGGGCGAAGTGCAGAAAAAGCTCGACGTACTGTCCAACGAAATCCTGCTCGAAGCCAACGAATGGGGCGGTCACCTGGCCGGCATGGCGTCCGAAGAAATGGACAACGCCTACCAAATCCCTGGCAAATATCCGAAAGGTGCCTACCTGCTGGTATTCGACCCGCTGGACGGTTCGTCGAACATCGACATCAACGCACCGGTTGGCACCATCTTCTCGGTTCTGCGCTGCCCGAACGAATACCTGAGCCAGAACGAGCCTTTGAATGAAAAGGCCTTCCTGCAGCCAGGCACCCAGCAAGTCGCCGCCGGTTACGCCATCTACGGCCCGCAGACCATGCTGATCCTGACCTTGGGCAATGGCGTCAAGGGCTTCACTCTGGATCGCGAAATGGGCAGCTTCGTGCTGACTCACGAAGACATCACCATTCCTGAATCCACCCAGGAATTCGCCATCAACATGTCCAACCAGCGTCACTGGGAAGCCCCGGTACAGCGCTACGTCAGCGAATTGCTGGCTGGCGAAGAAGGCCCGCTGAAAAAGAACTACAACATGCGCTGGGTTGCCGCGATGGTGGCGGACGTGCACCGCATCCTGACCCGTGGTGGTCTGTTCATGTACCCGCGCGACGCCCGTGAGCCATCCAAGCCAGGCAAACTGCGCCTGATGTACGAAGCCAACCCGATGTCGTTCCTCGTGGAACAAGCGGGCGGCGCGTCCACCGACGGCCACCAGCGTATTCTCGATATCCAGCCTGAAGGCCTGCACCAGCGTGTAGCCGTGTTCCTCGGCTCGAAGGAAGAAGTGGCCCGCGCCACGGCGTACCACAAGGAATAAGCCATGAACGCGCCCTGGCAGCCGTTGCTCGATTGGTGGTTCGGACATGCCGAATCCTCCAGGGAAGTGGCGGCGCAGAAGGGCAGGTTATGGTTCGGCAAGCGTGACAGCCAGGACCTCGAAGCGCGGGAGCGTTTCGGGGACCAGGTCGAACAGGCACTGGCCGGCGGATTGACCGAGTGGGCGCAACGCCCCGAAGGTTGGCTGGCCCTGGTGTTGTTGCTCGATCAACTGCCACGCATGCTCTTTCGCGATTCCCCCAAAGCCTTTTCCGGAGACATCAGAGCCCAGGCCCTGGTGGCGCAAGGTATTGCCGCGGATTTCGATCGGCAATTGCAGCCGATCCAGCGGGTGTTCATCCTGCTGGTGTTCGAGCACTGCGAAAACCTCGACGTGCAAAACGAATGCATCTCGCGCTACATCGAACTGCTGGAGCAACAGCCGGAAACTGATCGGGCGCTGTTTGCCGATTATTTGGACTATGCCGAGAAGCATCAGGAGGTAATTGAGCAGTTTGGACGGTTTCCCCATCGCAATGAGGTGTTGGGGCGCGAGAGTACGGCTGAGGAGTTGGTGTTTCTGAGTAAGCCTGGGTCACGCTTCTAATCACGGATTGCCCTGAAGCAAGCGCTTCATCAGCAGCGTTGGCAAGCTTTTGCGCGTATCAGCAATGATATGGACGAAAACGGTCTGTTCGCGAATCTCGTAAATGACGCGGTTCATTCCTGAAATGACCTGTCGATACTGGCTGAGATTAAGCTTCTCGATCTTTTCCGGGAATGATTCTGAATAGGGTTGCGCTCCCACGTGGCGGATAGCGGCCTTCAAGCTGGCATAGGTGCTTTGCCAAGTTTGGTTTGAGAATTGCCTGATGAGATAAGTGCGAAGTTCTTTCAAGTCTGTTTCGGCGGAGTGAAGGACAACGACCTTGAAACTCATTGATCGTCAGCCCTGTCCAGTTCGGCAAAAACGTCTTCTGCGTCGCGATACTGGCCTTCTTCAATCTCCCGATTTCCCATCGCCAATAGTTTTAAAAGAGCCATTGTGTCCTCTTGCTCTTCAAAACTTTTCACGTCCATGACCACCAACTTGGCTTCACCGTTTTGGGTGATAACCAAGGGCTCTCGGCTTTCAGTAAGTGTTTTGACGATTTCAGCCGCATGACTTTTCAGGTAGCTGATCGGCTTGATTTGGGATGAAAGCTTCATGGAAGGAGCCTCGCCAGAATGAGTGGGACCGATTTTAGTCTTAATTCAGTCCTCTGTCTGGTGGAGCTGGCGGGCGTTGCCTGGATGGTGTGTTCGGTTTCAAATATTCATAACGCCTGATGCCGTCTTCGCGGGCAAGCCTCGCTCCTACAGGTCACGCGCAAATCGTAGGAGCGAGGTTTGCCCGCGAAGGGGCCAGTGAGATCGCCTTAGATCCTGAAGCTACCCACCAACTGCTTCAACCGAGCGGCCTGCTGTTCCAGATCGGCGCACGCGCGCAATGTCGATTGCAGGTTCTCCACACCTTCCTGGTTCAGCGTGTTGATCTCGGTGATGTCGACGTTGATCGATTCCACCACGGCAGTCTGCTCCTCGGTGGCGGTGGCCACGGATTGGTTCATGCCGTCGATTTCGCCGATGCGCTGGGTCACGCTGCCCAGGCGTTCGCCGGCTTGGTTGGCGATGCCGACGCTGCTTTCGCTCTGACGCTGGCTGTCGGTCATGATGGTGACCGCCTCGCGGGCGCCGACTTGCAACTCTTCGATCATCTTCTGCACTTGTTGCGCCGAATCCTGGGTACGGTGTGCGAGGTTGCGCACTTCATCGGCCACTACCGCAAAACCGCGTCCGGCTTCACCGGCACGGGCTGCTTCGATGGCGGCGTTCAAGGCCAACAGGTTGGTCTGCTGGGAAATGCTGGTGATCACTTCCAGAATCTGCCCGATGTTGACGGTGTTGCTGTTGAGCGTCTCGATGTTGCCGCAAGAATCGCTGATCTTCGCCGACAGCTGATGCATCGCCGAGATGGTTTTATCCACCACCTGCTGGCCTTCTTCGGCCAGGGAGCGGGCATCGCTGGAATGCTGGGAGGCAAGGGCGGCGTTCTGGGCGATTTCCTGGGCGGCGGCGCCCAGCTGATTGATCGCCGCGGCGACACTGCTGGTGCGCGAAGCCTGTTGATCGGAGTTGAACATCGACGAGTTGGAAGCCGCTACCACGCGCAGTGCCACTTCGTTGACTTGCCCTGTGGCCGAGGACACTTCAGTGATCGACGTGTGGATACGCTCGACGAAACGGTTGAACGACAGTCCCAGTGCTCCGAACTCGTCGTGACCGTGAATGGTCAAGCGTTTGGTCAGGTCGCCTTCGCCCTCGGCAATGTCGTGCATGGCCCGACCCATGGTCAGCAGCGGCTGCATCAGGAAGCTGATCAGCATGCCCAGCAACGCGATGATGATCACCACCGCAATCACCATGGCAATGATCGCCGAGGTGCGGAATTGGCTGAGCATCGAGAAGGCGGTGTCCTTGTCGAGCACTAGCGCCACGTACCAATCCGCCGACGGTACGCCATTGACGTGGGTGAAGGAGATGAACTGACGTTTGCCGTCGATCTCCACTTCTTTCATGCCCGGGCTGACTTTCGGGGTGTCGCCCGGGTAAGCCTCGGCCAGGCTCTTGAGCACCAGCTTGCTGTCCGGGTGGATCAGGATTTTGCCATCGACGCCGACAATGAAGGCGTGGCCATGGCCGCCGAAGTTCAGTGAGTTGATGATCGCGCTGACGCTGGAGAGGTCGATGTCGGCACCTGCCACGCCGATCATTTGGCCCTGCTGTTTCACCGGCGTGGCAACTGTAATCACCCGTTTGCCGGAGGAAGCGGCGATGTAGGGTTCAGTGACAATGGTCTGCTGTGCGCTGTTGGCCGCTTTGTACCAGCCACGGGCGCGCGGGTCGTAATCCGCTGCGCGGTTGCCGGCCGGGATCGAGAACATCACGCCATCGGTGCCGCCAAAGTAGCTCAGTTGGAAGTTGCCGGTGTAGGCGGGCAGGTCGATGGCGCGCTTGAGGCTGGCCGGGGCGCTGCCATCCACGGCGATTTGCTGGGACAGCGATTGCAGCAGCTGGATGCGGCTTTCCAGCCAGGTCTGGATGTTGCTGGTGGTCAGGCTGCCGAGTTCCTGCATCGAGGCCTCGGTGTTGCTGCGCAAGGTTTCGCGCTGGCGATAGTCGTTGAACAGGATGAAACAGGCGAATGCAACGGCCACCACGAGGGCGGCAGCCAACAGGATTTTGTGGCTGAACTTCATGTTTCTGGTCATTAAATGAGCTACCGCGGAAAGTCTCGTGGACAAAGGTGAGCGCGCCTGGGGTATAGGCATTGCGCTGCCTTGTATGTCGACTGCGTGGCGCCAAAGATTAGGCACTTTTCGCTAAAACCGACGAAATACCCAATGGCCCTACAAAGTGGTTGATTATTCGGAAGAAGGCAGACGAGCGGCCTTATAAATAGACGGTTGGGGAGGGAACCCGCGGGGGGTTTTCACTTCTAAGGTCTTGCTTGGCAGCCATGCCAATCCCCTTCGTCCCCCGGAGTTACACCATGTCGCTGCGTTCCATCGCCCTGCTTTCGTTCTGCGTGTTGTTGGCTGCGTGCAGTAAGGTCAATCAGGAAAACTACTCGAAACTCTCTTCCGGCATGTCCAAGGCCGAGGTTGAAACCTTGCTGGGCAAACCGGCCGACTGTTCGGGCGCACTCGGCATGTCCAGTTGCACCTGGGGCGACAAGAACAGCTTTATCAGCGTGCAGTATGCCGGTGACAAAGTGCTGATGTTTTCCGGCCAAGGCCTGAAGTAAACCGGGGCCAAGCGCCCGCGGGAGAAAAATAATGAAGCGGTTATTGATGATACTTTTTGCCGGCTTGGTGTTGGCCGGCTGTGCCACTTCTGGCCAGGATCCGTTGGCGCCCAAGACGGTCAAGAGCGTCAACCTCAAGCGCTACCAGGGCACCTGGTATGAGTTGGCGCGCATGCCGATGTACTTCCAGCGCAACTGCGCGCAATCCGAAGCCCATTACACGTTAAAGCCTGACGGCAATGTGGGGGTGCTGAATCGCTGCCTGACGCCGCAGTGGGAGTGGGAGGAGGTCAAGGGCACGGCCTATCCGCAGGCGCCAGGCAAGACCGACAAATTGTGGGTCGAGTTCGATACCTGGTTCTCGCGGTTGATACCGGGTTCAGCGAAGGGCGAATACTGGGTGTTGTACGTCAGCGATGACTACAAGACCGCTATCGTTGGCGACCCGAGTCGTCGTTATCTGTGGCTGTTGTCGCGTACCCCGACCGTCAACGGTGTGGTGCGTGAAGAGCTGCTGAGTAAGGCGCGCCAGCAAGGTTATGACACCACGCGGCTGATCTGGCGGGCGTCGGATACGCAGATGGCCAAGACGTCGGACTGATCATGCGGTCCTCGTAGGAGTCGGCTTGCTGGCGATGGCAGCCTGTCAGGCAACATTGATGTTGGATCTGATGGCCTTATCGCCAACAAGCCGGCTCCTACAGTGGGTTTTGTATCAGCCCAGCAAGTCGCGCAGGACCTGGGTGAACGCACGGCTGCTTTCTTCTTCCCCGGCATGCCGCCCGTCACGCACAACCCACTGGCCATTGACCAGCACATCGCGCACTTGGCGATCGCCGCCGGCGAACAGCCAACGATTCAAAATCCCGTCACCACTGGCCGTCGCCAGGTATGGATCGCTGCCGTCCAGCACCAGCCAATCGGCGCGCTTGCCAACTTCCAATGCACCAATCGATTGGCCCAGTGCCTGAGCACCGCCATCCAGCGCGGCATCGAACAGCGTGCGGCCGACCATCGGTTGATCGGCGCCATACAAGCGATTGCGGCGCTGATCGCGCAGGCGCTGGCCATATTCCAGCCAGCGCAATTCTTCCACCACGCTCAATGACACATGGCTGTCGGAACCGATGCCCATGCGTCCACCTTGGGCGAGGAAGTCCACGGCCGGGAAAATCCCGTCGCCCAGGTTCGCTTCGGTGGTCAGGCACAGGCCGGCAATGGCGCGACTCTTGGCCATCAGCGTGACTTCTTCCGGGTTGGCGTGGGTGGCGTGAACCAGGCACCAACGCTGATCGACGTCGACGTTTTCGTACAGCCATTGCAGCGGGCGGCGACCACTCCAGGTCAGGCAGTCGTCGACTTCCTTCTGCTGTTCGGCGATGTGGATGTGCACCGGGCATTGCTTGTCGCTGGCCGCCAGCACTTCGCTGATCTGCTGCGGCGTTACTGCGCGCAATGAGTGGAAGCACAGGCCCAGCGACTGGGCTGGCTGCTGAGCGAGCACAGGTTGCAGGCGTGATTGCAGCTTGAGGTAGTTCTCGGTGCTGTTGATAAAGCGCCGCTGGCCATCATTTGGGGTCTGGCCGCCGAAGCCGGAGTGGCTGTAAAGCACTGGCAGCAAGGTCAGACCAATGCCGGCGGCGCTGGCAGCCTGGCTGATGCGCAAGGCCAGTTCCGCTGGGTCCGCGTAAGGTTGGCCATTGTTGTCGTGGTGCACGTAATGAAATTCGGCGACCGAGGTGTAGCCGGCCTTGAGCATTTCGATGTACAGCTGGCGGGCGATGACGCCTAATTGCTCCGGGCTGATTTTTCCGACGAGGCGATACATCAAATCGCGCCAGGTCCAGAAACTGTCGTTCGGATTGCCCGCCACTTCCGCCAACCCGGCCATGGCGCGCTGGAAGGCGTGGGAATGCAGATTCGGCATGCCCGGCAGTAGCGGACCGTTCAACCGCTCGGCGCCATCTGCATGGGAATCGGCCTGGATATGGGTCAGGACGCCCTCGGCGTTGACCTCAAGACGTACATTGTTGGCCCATCCACTAGGCAGCAGCGCGCGTTCGGCAAAGAAGGCGGACATGGTTCAGCACCCCATCGTGTGTTATTTGTATATACATATACAGACGTTTGCCTGCTCGGTAAACTCCGGCAAGCTAGCAATATCAATCAGACGACCAAGGATTAACCGTGCCGACTCCGCCTCCAGTCTCTCCGTTGGCCGCGAACATGGGCGACAGTCCGGCGCCCTTGTACGCCCGCGTCAAACAAATGATCACCCAGCAAATCGACAGCGGTAACTGGCCGCCGCACTACCGCGTTCCGTCGGAAAGTGAGCTGGTCAGCCAGTTGGGCTTCAGCCGCATGACCATCAACCGCGCCTTGCGCGAGATGACTGCCGACGGCCTGTTGGTGCGCATGCAGGGCGTCGGCACGTTCGTCGCCGAGCCGAAAAGCCAGTCTGCGCTGTTTGAAGTGCACAACATCGCCGACGAAATCGCCTCCCGTGGCCATCGCCACACTTGCAAGGTCATCACCCTCGAAGAAGAGGCCGCCGGTTCCGAGCGCGCGTTGGCGCTGGACATGCGCGAAGGGCAGAAGGTGTTCCACTCGCTGATCGTGCATTTCGAAAACGATATTCCGGTGCAAATTGAAGACCGTTTCGTCAACGCACTGGTGGCCCCGGATTACCTTAAGCAGGACTTCACCCTGCAAACGCCTTACGCCTACCTGAACCAAGTTGCACCGCTGACCGAAGGCGAGCATGTGGTCGAGGCGATTCTGGCCGAGTCGTCCGAATGCAAGTTGCTACAGATTGAAAAGGGCGAGCCGTGCCTGCTGATTCGCCGGCGTACCTGGTCCGGTCGCCAGCCGGTTACTGCTGCCCGTTTGATTCACCCCGGTTCCCGTCATCGTCTGGAAGGTCGGTTCCACAAATGAGTGAAATGAAAGTTCTACGTGCCAAAGACTACCCACGCATGCCGTGGAAAAACGGCGGCGGCAGCACCGAAGAAATCACCCGCGACGCGGGAGAGGGCCTGGATGGCTTTGGCTGGCGCCTGTCGATTGCCGACATTGGCGAGTCGGGCGGGTTTTCCACCTTCGCCGGTTACGAGCGGATCATCACTGTGCTACAGGGCGACGGTATGACCCTGACAGTGGACGGCCAAGACACACGACCGCTGTTACCGCTGGACCCGTTTGCCTTCAGCGGCGAGAGCAAGGTCTCCTGCACTCTGCTTGGCGGGCCGATTCGCGATTTCAACCTGATCTATGCGCCCCAACGTTACGCCGCTCGCTTGCAGTGGCTGGATGGCAAGCAGCGGTTTTTCAGTGAGGCCGGGACTGTGCTGGTGTTCAGCGTCAGTGATGAGCTTGAGGTGAAGGTCGGTAACAGTGCTTCGCTGCTGGGTCGTCATGATTGCCTGCAACTCGACGGTAACAGTGTTTTGCTGGAAATCTCCGTCAGCGATGCTTGCTGTGTGATTGAACTGACCGCACGCTGATCCAAGACCGAGTCGTTCCCTTCGCGGGCAAGCCTCGCTCCTACAGGTTCATCCTGCACCTGCGCGCACGATGAACCTGTAGGAGCGAGGCTTGCCCGCGAAGCTTTTTGTTCCGATCAAACCCGTTCCCCATAGCGCACCACTTTGTTACCGAACGCCCCATCACAGCGCAAAACCACCCCCAAGTAACAATCCCCACCTCCCCGAAAAATTCCCCGCGAAAAATTTCATCTTCGTCAGACCCCTTGATCCAGGCGCTCTCCAGCCTTTTCAGAATTTTTCTTGAATGCCCATCCAACAAGTTGGCCGCTTGATTGCATATGCTTGTATGTACAAGTAAAGACGTATGCGTATGAGTCGCTCGAGAGGCTTTCCGCAACGTCCACTGATTCGCTTGTCGCGCAACGATGCGCACAGGCTGGCTTACCCACCGCCAGGGTTGGTTTGGATTGATCGCTGAGGAGTCTTTTTCGTGACTGACAACAAAATTACCAAGTTCCGTGACGTCGAAATCCGCGCACCACGCGGCAACAAGCTGACCGCCAAGAGCTGGCTGACCGAAGCGCCGCTGCGCATGCTGATGAACAACCTCGACCCGCAAGTGGCCGAGAACCCAAAAGAACTGGTGGTTTACGGTGGTATCGGTCGTGCGGCGCGTAACTGGGAGTGCTACGACAAGATCGTCGAAAGCCTGACCAACCTCAATGACGACGAGACCCTGCTGGTGCAATCCGGCAAGCCAGTCGGCGTGTTCAAGACCCACAGCAACGCCCCGCGCGTACTGATCGCCAACTCCAACCTGGTGCCACACTGGGCCACTTGGGAGCACTTCAACGAACTGGACGCCAAGGGCCTGGCCATGTACGGCCAGATGACCGCCGGCAGCTGGATCTACATCGGCAGCCAGGGCATCGTCCAGGGCACCTACGAAACCTTCGTCGAAGCCGGTCGCCAGCACTACAACGACAACCTGACCGGCAAGTGGGTCCTGACCGCAGGTCTGGGTGGCATGGGCGGCGCGCAGCCACTGGCCGCGACCCTGGCCGGTGCCTGCTCGCTGAACATCGAATGCCAGCAGATCAGCATCGATTTCCGCCTGAAAACCCGCTACGTCGACGAGCAAGCCAAAGACCTGGACGACGCCCTGGCGCGCATCGCCAAGTACACCGCCGAAGGCAAAGCCATCTCCATCGCCCTGTGCGGTAACGCGGCGGAAATCCTGCCGGAACTGGTGCGTCGCGGCGTGCGTCCGGACATGGTCACCGACCAGACCAGCGCCCACGACCCATTGAACGGCTACCTGCCCGCCGGCTGGACCTGGGACGAATACCGCGCTCGCGCCAAGACCGAGCCGGCTGCCGTGGTGAAAGCCGCCAAGCAATCCATGGCCGTGCACGTTAAAGCCATGTTGGACTTCCAGAAAATGGGCGTGCCGACCTTCGACTACGGCAACAACATCCGCCAGATGGCCCAGGAAGAGGGCGTGGAAAACGCTTTCGACTTCCCAGGCTTCGTACCGGCCTACATCCGTCCGCTGTTCTGCCGTGGCATCGGCCCGTTCCGTTGGGCTGCGCTGTCGGGCAACGCTGAAGACATCTACAAAACCGACGCCAAAGTCAAAGAACTGATCCCGGACGACGCCCACCTGCACAACTGGCTGGACATGGCCCGCGAGCGCATCAGCTTCCAGGGTCTGCCGGCACGTATCTGCTGGGTTGGCCTGGGCCTGCGCGCCAAGCTCGGCCTGGCGTTCAACGAAATGGTCCGCAGCGGCGAACTGTCGGCGCCAATCGTGATCGGTCGCGACCACCTGGACTCCGGCTCGGTTTCCAGCCCGAACCGCGAAACCGAATCGATGCAGGACGGTTCCGACGCCGTGTCCGACTGGCCACTGCTCAACGCCCTGCTCAACACCGCGAGCGGCGCGACCTGGGTCTCCCTGCACCACGGCGGCGGCGTCGGCATGGGCTTCTCCCAGCACTCGGGCATGGTGATCGTCTGCGACGGTACTGACGAAGCGGCCGAGCGTATCGCACGCGTGCTGCACAACGACCCGGCCACTGGCGTCATGCGTCACGCCGATGCCGGTTACCAGATCGCCATCGACTGCGCCAAGGAACAAGGGCTGAACCTGCCGATGATTACCGGTAAATAAAAAAGCGGGCTCAGGCCCAATGCAAACCCGTAGGAGCCGGCTTGCTGGCGATTCAGACCCCGCAAGGTGTCAGGCAAACCGCCATCGCCAGCAAGCCGGCTCCTACAGGGATTGCGTAAACCAAGAATAACAATCCACAGAGGTTGAACCATGGCTGCTGACAGCGAACGTGCAGGCAACAAACCGTTGATCGAGAAACGCTCGATCGACTACATCCCGGAAGCGGAAAGACACGGTCGTCTGTTCAGCCAGTTCACGTTGTGGATGGGTGCCAACCTGCAAATCACCGCGATTGTCACCGGGGCCCTGGCCGTGGTGCTGGGCGGTGATGTGTTCTGGTCGCTGATCGGTCTGCTGATCGGGCAACTGCTCGGCGGCGGGGTGATGGCACTGCACGCGGCGCAAGGACCTAAGCTTGGCCTGCCGCAGATGATTTCCAGCCGGGTACAGTTCGGCGTTTACGGCGCGGCGATCCCGATCGTGCTGGTCTGCCTGATGTACCTGGGTTTCACCGCCACCGGTACCGTGCTGTCCGGTCAGGCCCTGGGCCAGCTGTTTGGCGTCAGTGACACCGTCGGTATCCTGATTTTCGCCAGTGTCATCGTGCTGGTGACGGTGCTTGGCTATCGGGTGATTCACTGGATTGGCCGTGTCGCCAGCATCATCGGTGTCATTGCCTTTGTGTATCTGTTCAGCCGCCTGATGAGCCAGACCGATGTCAGCGCGCTGCTGCAAATCCGCAGTTTCAGCTGGAGCAGCTTCCTGCTGGCGGTGTCGCTCGCGGCGTCCTGGCAGATCGCCTTCGGCCCTTACGTGGCTGACTATTCGCGCTACCTGCCGAGCAAAACCTCCTCGGTGAAAACCTTTTTCGCCGCCGGCGCAGGTTCGGTTATCGGCGCGCAGGTGGCGATGATCCTCGGCGTGTTTGCCGCAGCTTCCGCCAATGGCCAATACGCCGGCCATGAAGTCGCCTACATTGTTGGATTCGCCGGCAGTGGTGCCACCGCCGCGCTGCTGTACTTCAGCATCGCGTTCGGCAAGGTCACCATTTCCACGCTTAACTCCTACGGCAGCTTCATGTGCATCGCGACCATCATCAGCGGCTTCCGGGGTGACCTGAAGGTCTCACGCTTGCAGCGTCTGGTGTTCGTGCTGGTCATCGTTGGTGCCGCGACCCTGATGGCGTTGCTCGGCCAGCACTCGTTCCTCGGTGCGTTCAAGTCCTTCATCCTGTTCCTGCTGGCGTTCTTCACGCCATGGAGCGCGATCAACCTGGTGGACTACTACTGCATCACCCGCGAGCGCTATGACGTGCCGGCGCTGGCTGATCCGAACGGTCGCTACGGCCGTTGGAACGTCCTGGGTATCAGCGTCTATGTCTTCGGCGTGCTGGTGCAGTTGCCGTTCATCTCTACTAAGTTCTATACCGGTCCGCTGGTGGCCTCCCTGGGTGACGTGGATATTTCCTGGATCATCGGCCTGGTGATTCCCGCCGCCCTCTATTACGTATGCGCAAAAAAATGGCACAGCGCAGTGCCCGATCAATTGATTCTGCCGGTCGAGCAGGTCAGTGCTGTACAACCAGAAACAAGCGGGGCCGGTCGCGCTGCGGCGCAGGCCTGATTGGACGTGGACAGGGCTGGATGCCTCTTGACTGCCGTAAGCCAATTCATGATTAGGAGCGTCACAACAATGAAATCGAACAAGACCCTGCTGACCGCATTGCTTTCCATGGGCCTGCTGGCCAGCGCCGGCGCCACTCAGGCGGCGGGTTGGTGCGAATCGGGCAAACCGGTGAAATTCGCCGGCCTGAACTGGGAAAGCGCCATGCTCCTGACCGACGTTCTGCAAGTCGTGCTGGAGAAAGGCTACGACTGCAAGACCGACAGCCTGCCAGGCAACTCCATCACCATGGAAAACGCCCTGAGCAGCAACGATATCCAAGTGTTTGCCGAGGAGTGGGTCGGCCGCAGCGAGGTCTGGAACAAGGCCGAGAAAGCCGGCAAGGTCGTCGGTGTCGGCGCTCCGGTGGTCGGTGCCGTTGAGGGCTGGTACGTGCCGCGCTATGTGATCGAAGGCGATGCCAAGCGTAAGCTGGAAGCCAAGGCGCCAGACCTGAAAAACATTGCCGACCTGGCCAAATATTCCGCGGTGTTCAAAGACGCCGAAGAACCTTCCAAGGGCCGCTTTTACAACTGCCCGGCCGGTTGGACCTGTGAGCTGGACAACAGCGAAATGCTGAAAAGCTACGGCCTGGAAAGCAGCTACACCAACTTCCGCCCAGGCACCGGCCCGGCGCTGGATGCCGCCGTGCTGTCGAGCTACAAGCGTGGCGAGCCGATCCTGTTCTACTACTGGTCGCCAACGCCGCTGATGGGCCAAGTCGACGTAGTGAAACTTGAAGAGAAGCCGGGCGTGGACAAGAGCGTGACCATCAAGGTCGGCCTGTCCAAGACTTTTCACGACGAAGCCCCGGAACTGGTGGCCGTGCTGGAAAAGGTCAACCTGCCGATCGACCTGCTGAACCAGAACCTGGGTCGCATGAGCAAAGAGCGAATCGAGTCGCCAAAACTGGCCAAGATCTTCCTGAAGGAACATCCTGAAGTCTGGCACCAATGGGTGAGCGAAGACGCAGCCAAAAAGATCGACGCGGCCTTGTAGGTTGAGCCTTCCCGGCTGCTGGCAACGGCAGCCGAACGCTTGATCGCAACCCCTTGATTGAGAGTCTCTTTATGTTTCCCGAAAGCTTTACCTTTTCCATCGCCGACTGGGTCAACGGTTGGGTCGATTCGCTGGTCACCAACTACGGCGACGTGTTCCGGCACATCTCCGACACCCTGTTGTGGGCCATCGTCAATCTTGAAAGTCTGCTGCGCGCGGCGCCCTGGTGGCTGATGCTGGCTATCGTGGCGGGCGTGGCCTGGCATGCGACCCGTAAAGTGGTGACCACCGCGGTCATCGTCGGTTTGCTGTTTCTGGTGGGGGCGGTCGGCCTCTGGGACAAGCTGATGCAAACCCTGGCGCTGATGATGGTGGCGACAGTCATCTCGGTGCTGATCGGCATTCCGCTGGGCATCCTGTCGGCACGCAGCAATCGTCTGCGTTCGGTGCTGATGCCGCTGCTGGACATCATGCAGACCATGCCGAGCTTCGTGTACTTGATCCCGGTGCTGATGCTGTTCGGTCTGGGCAAGGTCCCGGCGATTTTCGCCACCGTGATCTACGCCGCGCCGCCGCTGATCCGCCTGACCGATTTGGGCATCCGTCAGGTCGACGGTGAAGTGATGGAAGCGATCAACGCCTTTGGTGCCAACCGCTGGCAGCAACTGTTTGGCGTGCAATTGCCGCTGGCCCTGCCGAGCATCATGGCCGGGATCAACCAGACCACCATGATGGCCCTGTCGATGGTCGTAATCGCCTCGATGATCGGTGCCCGTGGCCTGGGTGAAGACGTGTTGGTGGGGATTCAGACCCTCAACGTTGGCCGTGGCCTGGAAGCCGGTCTGGCGATCGTGATTCTGGCAGTGGTGATCGACCGCATTACACAGGCGTACGGTCGCGCACGGCATGAGGTGAGCAAATGAACAACGCAACCGTGAGCAAGATCGAAGTCAAAAACGTCTTCAAGATTTTCGGCAACCGTTCCAAAGACGCGCTGGAAATGATTCGCCAGAAAAAGACCAAGGACCAAGTGCTGGCCGAAACTGGCTGCGTGGTCGGCGTCAACGACCTGTCGCTGAGTATCGGTAGCGGCGAGATATTCGTGATCATGGGCCTGTCGGGCTCCGGCAAGTCCACCTTGGTGCGCCACTTCAATCGCCTGATCGACCCGACCAGCGGCGCGATCCTGGTGGACGGCGTGGACATCCTGCAATACGACATGGAAGCCCTGCGCGAATTTCGTCGGCGCAAGATCAGCATGGTGTTCCAGAGTTTCGGCCTGCTGCCCCACAGAACCGTGGTGGACAACGTCGCCTACGGCTTGAAAGTGCGCGGCGAGAGCAAGCAAATGTGCACCGAGCGTGCACTGCACTGGATCAACACCGTGGGCCTCAAGGGCTACGAAAACAAATACCCGCACCAGCTCTCCGGCGGTATGCGCCAGCGTGTCGGCCTGGCCCGCGCCTTGGCGGCGGACACCGACATCATCCTGATGGACGAAGCCTTCAGCGCCCTTGACCCGCTGATCCGTGCCGAGATGCAGGACCAGTTGCTGGAGCTGCAAAAGACCCTGCACAAGACCATCGTTTTCATCACCCACGACCTCGACGAGGCCGTGCGCATCGGTAACCGCATCGCGATCCTCAAGGACGGCCGCCTGATCCAGGTCGGCACGCCGAAAGAGATCCTGCATTCGCCGGCGGATGAGTATGTCGACCGGTTCGTGCAGCGCAGGGCTGCGGTGGTTTAAGAGATTTGCGGTGATTGAGCGGGCCCATCGCGGGCAAGCCTCGCTCCTACAGGTCAGCGCTGAACCCTGTAGGAGCAAAGCTTGCTCGCGATGAGGCCAGTAAAGCTGCATAAATATTCAGGTTTGTACGCGCGAGGTTGAAGATGTCCCAGGCTGAAAAAATCGTTATCGCCGATGCCCCGTTGCGTTGGCAGGATGTGGTTGCGGTAGCCCGCCATGGCGCACAGCTCGAGCTGTCGGCGCAGGCCTGGGCTCGTATCGAAAACGCGCAGGCCATCGTCCAGCGCATCGTCACCAGCGGCGAACGTGCCTATGGCGTGAACACCGGCCTGGGTGCGTTGTGCAACGTTTCGCTTAAAGACGAACAGCTCAGCCAGTTGTCGCGCAATACCTTGCTCAGCCATGCCTGTGGCGTTGGCGCACCACTGACCGACGAGCAGACTCGCGCAATCATGTGCGCGGCCATCCGCAACTACAGCCAGGGCAAATCCGGCATCCATCGCCGTGTTGTCGAAGCGCTGCTGGCGTTGCTCAACCGCGGCATCACGCCACAAGTGCCGTCCCAGGGTTCGGTCGGTTACCTGACCCACATGGCCCACGTCGGCATCGCGCTGCTGGGTGTCGGCAACGTCAGCTATCGCGGGCAAATCGTTTCCGCGCAGCAGGCGTTGGCCGAAGAAGGATTGCAGCCGGTCCAGCTCGGTGCCAAAGACGGGTTGTGTCTGGTCAACGGCACGCCGTGCATGACCGGCCTCAGCACCTTGGCCATTGCCGACGCCACGCGCCTGTTGCAGTGGGCCGACGTGATCAGTGCCATGAGCTTCGAGGCCCAGCGTGGGCAGATCGCCGCGTTTGACGCCGAGATCATCGCACTCAAGCCGCATCCGGGCATGCAGCAGGTTGGGGTCAACCTGCGTGCACTGCTTGATGGCAGTGAAGTGATTGCCCAGAGCAAGGGTATTCGGACTCAGGATGCCCTGAGCATCCGTTCAATTCCTCAGGTTCACGGCGCCGCTCGCGATCAGCTCGATCATGCGATCAAGCAAATCGAAACCGAACTCAACGGCTGCACCGACAACCCGCTGCTGCTGGGGACGCCGGACAACTTCCGCGTCATGTCCCAGGCTAATCCGCACGGTCAGTCGGTCGCCTTGGCGGCGGATTTGCTGGCCATGGCCATGGCCGAGATCGGCTCCATCGCCGAGCGTCGCCTGGACCGCTTGATTAACCCGCACGTCAGCGGTCTGCCAGCGTTCCTGGTGGCCAATCCGGGGGTGAATTCCGGGATGATGATTGTGCAATACGTCGCCGCGTCCCTGTGCGCGGAAAACCGGCAGTTGGCGCAACCAGCGGTGCTCGACAACTACGTCACTTCGGGCCTGCAGGAAGATCACCTGAGCATGGGCACCAACGCCGCGCTCAAGCTGCATCGCGCATTGGAAAACTGCACGCAGATCCTCGCCATCGAGTATCTGCTGGCAGCACAGGCCTTTGAGTTCCTGAAAGAGCAGCGCTTCGGCGCCGGTACCGATACAGCGTGGCGACTACTGCGTGAGCGCGTTCCGGCTTACGATCAGGATCGTTGGCTGGCACCGGACATCGCCGCTGCCGCAAGTGTTTTGAAAGACCCGGCTTTGTTGCAGAAGGCGTTACCGAATCTGAACTGATTTCCCTGCAAAACCAGCGTGCCAAGGCGCCAGCCCCCTCAAAAAGGGGGAAGCGACGGACAACGGATATCTCCGGAGCGTCTGGTAGTTCTCTTTAACCAAGAGAAGAACTCTCAAAAGGAGCCAAAAATGACTGCGCTAAACCTTGTTCCCGGCCAACTGAGCCTCGCCCAGCTGCGTGAGGTCTATCAGCAACCGGTGAAACTGACCCTCGACAACAGCGCCTCGGCCCAGATCGAAGCCAGTGTCGCCTGCGTGGAACAGATCCTCGCCGAGAATCGCACCGCCTACGGCATCAACACCGGTTTCGGCCTGCTGGCTTCGACCCGCATCGCCAGCCAAGACCTGGAAAACCTGCAACGCTCGCTGGTGCTGTCCCACGCCGCCGGTGTCGGCCAGCCGATCAGCGACGAGCTGGTGCGCCTGATCATGGTGCTCAAGGTCAACAGCCTGAGCCGTGGTTTCTCCGGTATTCGTCGCGTGGTGATCGACGCGCTGATCGCCCTGATCAACGCCGAGGTGTACCCGCACATTCCCTTGAAAGGTTCGGTCGGTGCCTCCGGCGACCTGGCGCCGTTGGCGCACATGTCGCTGGTGCTGCTTGGCGAAGGCAAGGCGCGCTACAAGGGTGAGTGGATGCAAGCCAAGGACGCGCTGAAAGTCGCCGGCCTGACCCCGCTGACCCTGGCCGCGAAAGAAGGCTTGGCGCTGCTCAATGGCACGCAAGTGTCCACCGCGTTCGCCTTGCGCGGTCTGTTCGAAGGCGAAGACCTGTTCGCCGGCGCACTGGCCCTGGGTGGCCTGACCGTCGAAGCCGTGTTGGGCTCGCGCTCGCCGTTCGACGCTCGTATCCACGCCGCTCGTGGCCAGCAAGGCCAGATCGATGCCGCTGCCGCCTATCGCGATCTGCTCGGCGAGCGCAGCGAAGTGTCCGATTCCCACGAGAATTGCGAAAAGGTCCAGGACCCATACTCCCTGCGTTGCCAACCGCAAGTCATGGGCGCCTGCCTGACCCAGTTCCGCCAAGCTGCCGAAGTACTGGCGATCGAAGCCAACGCCGTTTCCGACAACCCGCTGGTGTTCGCCGCCGAAGGCGATGTGATTTCCGGCGGTAACTTCCACGCCGAGCCGGTGGCCATGGCCGCCGACAACATGGCGCTGGCGATCGCGGAAATCGGTTCCCTGAGCGAACGTCGCATCTCGCTGATGATGGACAAGCACATGTCGCAACTGCCGCCGTTCCTGGTGGCCAATGGCGGCGTGAACTCAGGTTTCATGATCGCCCAAGTGACAGCGGCGGCATTGGCCAGCGAGAACAAAGCGCTGTCCCATCCGCATTCGGTGGATAGCCTGCCGACCTCTGCCAACCAGGAAGACCACGTGTCCATGGCCCCGGCCGCCGGCAAGCGTCTGTGGGAAATGGCCGAAAACACTCGCGGCATTCTCGCGGTGGAATGGCTGGCGGCGGCCCAGGGTCTGGACCTGCGCAACGGTCTGAAGACCTCGCCAAAACTGGAACAGGTTCGGGCGATTCTGCGCAAGGAAGTGGTGCCTTATGACAAGGACCGCTTCTTTGCCCCGGACATCAATGCGGCAACTGAACTGCTGGCGTCGCGGTGCCTGACCGAGCTGGTGACGGCGAAGTTGTTACCGAGCCTGTAAGGGCCTCATCGCCAGCAAGCCGGCTCCTACAAGGGGCCGCATAAATTTGTAGGAGCCGGCTTGCTGGCGATCGATTTTGAACAAAGTGAGGATTTGGGATGAAAACCCTCTGGCAACACTGCCACGTTGCAACCATGGCCCAGGGCGTTTACTCGATCATCGAGGACGCGGCCATCGTGACGGCCGGTGCGCACATTGAGTGGGTCGGCCCGCGCAGTGAACTGCCGTCTGGCGAATACCCGGCGGTCAATGATTTGAACGGGGCCTGGGTTACACCAGGCCTGATCGACTGCCACACCCACACGGTGTTCGGCGGTAATCGCAGTGGCGAGTTCGAAAAACGCCTGCAAGGCGTCAGCTACGCGGAAATCGCTGCCAGCGGTGGCGGCATTGCCAGCACCGTGCGCGCCACCCGTGCGGCGAGCGAAGACGAGTTGTTCGCCAGCGCCGCCAAGCGCCTGAAAAGCCTGATGCGCGACGGCGTCACCAGCATCGAAATCAAGTCCGGCTACGGCCTTGACCTGGCCAACGAGCGCAAGATGTTGCGGGTTGCACGTCGTCTTGGCGCCGAACTGCCGGTCAGCGTGCGCAGCACCTGCCTGGCGGCCCACGCCTTGCCACCGGAATACGCCGATCGCGCCGATGACTACATCGAGCACATCTGCACTGAAATGCTCCCGGCCCTGGCCGCCGAAGGTCTGGTGGATGCGGTAGACGCGTTCTGTGAGTACCTGGCCTTTTCCCCGGCGCAGGTTGAGCGAGTATTCATCAAGGCCCAGGAGTTGGGCCTGCCAGTGAAACTGCATGCCGAGCAGTTGTCATCGCTACACGGTTCTACGCTGGCCGCGCGTTACCACGCTCTGTCGGCCGATCACCTGGAGTTCATGACCGAGGACGATGCCATCGCCATGGCCCAGTCCGGCACGGTCGCGGTGTTACTGCCGGGCGCCTTCTACTTCCTGCGCGAGACCCAATTGCCGCCGATGGACGCCTTGCGCAAGCACGGCGTGAAAATCGCCATCGCCAGCGACCTCAACCCCGGGACGTCGCCAGGTCTGTCATTGCGCCTGATGTTGAACATGGCCTGCACCTGTTTCCGCATGACCCCGGAAGAAGCCCTGGCGGGCGCGACGATTCATGCCGCCACTGCGCTGGGCATGGCCGATACCCACGGATCGATCGAGGCCGGCAAGGTCGCGGATTTCGTTGCCTGGCAAATTGATCGTCCGGCCGACCTGTCGTACTGGCTGGGCGGTGATCTGGAAAAACGCGTCGTGCGCCACGGCGTTGAAACGAGCCTGTAGGAGAGTCGTTGTGGATAAGGTTTTGAACTTCAAACAAGGCCGCGTACCGCTGCTGATCAGCATGCCCCACGCTGGCTTGCGTCTGACGCCTGCGGTCGAAGCCGGCTTGATCCCCGAGGCCAAAAGCCTGCCGGACACCGATTGGCACATCCCGCAGCTGTACGATTTCGCCGCCCAATTGGGCGCCAGTACCCTGGCTGCCGAGTATTCGCGGTTCGTCATCGACCTGAACCGGCCGTCTGACGACAAACCGTTGTATGTGGGCGCCACTACCGGTCTGTACCCGGCGACGTTGTTCGATGGCGTGCCATTGTTCCGCGAAGGGCAGGAGCCTTCCAAAGCCGAGCGCGCAACGTATCTGGAACAGATCTGGACGCCGTACCACAACACCTTGCAGCAGGAGCTGGCGCGCCTGAAGGCCGAGTTCGGCTACGCGCTGCTGTTCGATGCGCACTCGATCCGCTCGCTGATCCCGCATCTGTTCGACGGCAAACTCCCGGACTTCAACCTCGGCACCTTCAATGGCGCCAGTTGCGACCCACAGCTGGCGACTCAACTGGAAGCCATCTGCGCCCGGCACACCCAGTACAGCCATGTGCTGAACGGTCGTTTCAAGGGCGGACACATCACTCGCCATTACGGCAATCCGGCGCAAAACATCCATGCCGTGCAACTGGAGCTGGGCCAGTGCACCTATATGGAAGAGTTCGAGCCGTTCCGTTATCGGGCGGATCTGGCTGAGCCGACGCAGGTGGTCCTGAAGGAACTGCTGCAAGGCCTGTTGGCATGGGGACAGGAACGCTACCAACGCTAGACCCTGACGCGATCCCCTGTAGGAGCTGCCGCAGGCTGCGATCCTTTGATTCTGTTTTTCAAGATCAAAAGATCGCAGCCTTCGGCAGCTCCTACATGAGCATGCTCATTGACGTAAATCGGGTTTATGATGCCCAACGGCAGAATAATAGAATTCCCCCCAGGGATGACCCGACCCCTTACGGAGCGCGCAATGCAGACTTTGTACCCGCAGATCAAACCCTACGCCCGGCACGATCTGGCCGTCGACAAGACTCACACGCTGTATGTCGACGAAAGCGGTTCACCGCAAGGTTTGCCGGTGGTGTTCATTCATGGCGGCCCCGGTGCCGGGTGCGATGCGGCGAGTCGCTGCTACTTCGATCCAAACCTGTATCGCATTGTCACCTTCGACCAGCGTGGCTGTGGTCGTTCCACGCCCCACGCCAGCCTGGAAAACAACACCACCTGGGATCTGGTTGCCGACCTTGAGAAAATCCGTCAGCACCTGGGCATCGAAAAATGGGTGCTGTTCGGCGGCTCTTGGGGCTCGACCCTGGCGCTGGCTTACGCACAAACCCACCCGGAGCGTGTACATGGCCTGATCGTGCGCGGGATTTTTCTCTGCCGTCCTCAGGAAATCGAGTGGTTCTATCAGGCCGGTGCCAGCCGCCTGTTCCCCGATTACTGGCAAGACTACATCGCGCCAATCCCGATGGATGAGCGCGACGATCTGCTCGGTGCGTTCCACCGCCGCCTGACCGGCAACGATCAGATCGCCCAGATGCACGCGGCCAAGGCCTGGTCCATTTGGGAGGGTCGGACCGCAACCCTGCGCCCGAACCCATTGGTGGTCGATCGCTTCTCCGAACCTCAGCGCGCGCTTTCGATTGCGCGGATCGAATGCCATTACTTCACCAACAACGCCTTCCTCGAACCCAATCAGTTGATTCGCGACATGGGCAAGATCGCTCACTTGCCGGGCGTCATCATCCATGGTCGCTACGATGTGATCTGCCCATTGGACAACGCCTGGGAACTGCACCAGGCCTGGCCGAACAGCGAACTGCAAATCATCCGTGATGCAGGTCATGCCGCCGCTGAGCCCGGGATAACCGATGCCTTGGTACGTGCTGCCGACCGGATGGCGCGACGACTGCTCAACCTGGCCCCCGAAGAAGCATGAAGGGCCTGCTGCAGCGCGTGCGTGGCGCGCGAGTCGAGGTTGCGGGTGAGGTGGTAGGCGCGGTTGATCAGGGTTTGCTGGTGCTGGTCGCCGTCGAGCCCGATGACACTCGGGCCAGCGCCGACAAACTTCTCAATAAGCTGCTTAACTATCGTGTGTTCAGCGATGCCGAGGGCAAGATGAATCTGTCCTTGGCGGATGTGGGCGGCGGATTACTGCTGGTCTCGCAATTCACCCTGGCCGCGGACACCAAGAGCGGGTTGCGCCCGAGTTTCTCGACGGCGGCTCCTCCGGCCTTGGGCGAGGAGCTGTTCGACTATCTATTAAGCAAAGCGAAACAGGTGCATGGCACTGTGGCATCAGGTAGATTCGGCGCGGATATGCAGGTGCACCTGGTCAATGACGGCCCGGTAACCTTTCTGTTACAGACCTAAAGGCTCGTGAAACATCTTTTTACGGGTTTTTCGACTGAAAACAGGCATTTTTCGCGATAAATACTTTGTTACCCCTGATGCGTTGTAACGCGGGCTACTAGATAATCGCGCGCTACGGGGATCAGCGTTCGTTGGTCCATTTTGACTTAGGTAGAGACTTGTCTGGATCCGATTGGGGAATCATTTTGCCCCAGCGGAGTCGGAACAATGCTCGCCAACTTGGCAAGAGTGGTCTGCAAGGCCGGTTTTTTTGTACCGGGATCCGTACAGACCCTTTAACTGGCCGTTGGTTTTTTGATCTGTTTTCGGCGAGGGTTGCTCGTGATTGTTAGTCCCTGTAACGCACCAAAATTGTCTGCCAAACGGTTGCGCAGCGCTCTGGTAGCAGGCTCGGCGATGCTCTGCCTGCTCAGCGCCGGCCAGCTTTGGGCATTCAACCTGGATGATGTATCGGCCAAGGCAAAAGAGCTGGCCGGCCAGAAGTACGAAGCGCCGCGCAGTAACTTGCCGAACGAGTTCCGCGAGATGAAATTCGCGGACTACCAGAAAATCCGCTTCCTGACGGAAAAAGCCGAGTGGGCGGATCAGAAGACCCCGTTCAAGCTGTCGTTCTATCATCAGGGCATGCACTTCGATACCCCGGTGAAAATCAACGAAATCACAGCGAACACCGTCGAAGAGATCAAATATGATCCGAGTCGTTTCGATTTCGGCGATCTGAAGTTCGATCCCAAGGCCACCGAACAACTGGGCTACGCCGGTTTCCGTGTGCTCTACCCAGTCAACAAGGCCGACAAGCAAGACGAAATCATGACCATGCTTGGCGCGAGCTACTTCCGCGTTGTCGGCAAGGGTCACGTCTATGGTTTGTCCGCGCGCGGCATGGCGATCGATACCGCGTTGCCGTCCGGCGAGGAATTCCCGCGTTTTCGCGAGTTCTGGATCGAGCAACCGAAGCCGGGTGACAAGCATCTGGTGATCTTCGCGTTGCTGGACTCGCCACGGGCCACCGGTGCCTATCGCCTGACCCTGCGTCCGGGCAGCGACACCATTGTCGACGTCAAGGCGCAGATGTTCCTGCGTGACAAGGTCGGCAAACTGGGTATCGCTCCGCTGACCAGCATGTTCCTGTTCGGCGCCAACCAGCCGTCGAAAGTCCTCAACTACCGTCGTGAACTGCACGACTCCAGCGGTCTGGCGATCCATGCCGGCAATGGCGAGTGGATCTGGCGCCCGCTGAACAACCCGAAACACCTGGCCGTGAGCAATTTCTCCGTGGAGAACCCGCGTGGTTTCGGCTTGCTGCAGCGTGGCCGTGATTTCAGCCACTACGAAGACCTCGACGATCGCTACGACAAGCGTCCAAGCGCCTGGATCGAGCCGAAAGGCGACTGGGGCAAGGGCACCGTCGATCTGGTCGAGATTCCGACCGCCGACGAAACCAACGACAATATTGTGGCTTTCTGGAGCCCGGGAACCATGCCGGAGCCAGGCCAGCCGCTGGACTTCGCCTATCGCATGCACTGGACCATGGACGAAGCTTCGTTGCACGCACCGGACAGCGCCTGGGTCAGCCAGACCCTGAAGTCCACCGGTGACGTCAAGCAGTCCAACCTGATTCGTCAGCCGGACGGCAGCGTTGCCTACCTGGTCGACTTCGAAGGCCCGTCCCTGGCGGCATTGCCACCGGAGACAGACGTGCGCAGCCAGGTCAGCGTCGGCGACAACGCCGAGCTGGTCGAGAACAGCGTGCGCTACAACCCTGAAACCAAGGGCTGGCGCCTGACCCTGCGCATGAAGATCAAGGACCCGAGCAAATCGACCGAGATGCGTGCGGCACTGGTGCAGAACATCGTGCCTGCCGATCTGGCCAAGACCTCGATTCCAGCGTCCAGCTCCTCCGTAGTGAAGGCCGACAAAGTCGCCGCCAAGCAAGCGGAAAAAGCGGACAAGGACGCGAAGGCCGCCGCCGAAGCCAACAAGGCTGAAGCCAAGCCAGTTGCCGATGCCAAGGACAAGGCGAACAACAAAGACGCCAAGCAGCCTGCCGCTGCCGACGCGGCCCCAGCCACACCGGAATCGGCACCGACTGAAGAAGTCCTGACCGAGACCTGGAGCTATCAGTTGCCTGCCGATGAGTAATTCTCAAGTACAGCCAGAGACTCTGTCCGAGTATCTGGCACATCTGCCGATGACCGACGAGCAGCGCGCGGAACTCGCGGGCTGCCAGTCTTTCAGCGAACTGCATGAGCGTCTGTCGTCCTCTACGTTCGACGCACCGACCGAGGCCGCACAGGCTTCGGTCGGCAAGCGCCTGACCCTGAGTACCGCCGAAGAACTGGCAGACGCCGAAATGCTGGCGCTCGACGCCAACGGCCGGGTATGCCTCAAGGCGACCCCGCCGATTCGCCGGACCAAGGTCGTACCGGAGCCGTGGCGCACCAACATTCTGGTGCGTGGCTGGCGCCGCCTCACCGGTCGCACCAACCCGCCGAAGCCGCCGAAAGACGAGAACGTGCTGCCGGCCGCCCGCTGGCGCACCGTCGGTTCGATCCGCCGCTACATTTTGCTGCTGCTGATGCTGGGCCAGACCATCGTCGCCGGCTGGTACATGAAAGGCATCATGCCGTACCAGGGCTGGTCGTTCGTCGACCTGGAAGAAGTCCTGCATCAACCGCTGCTGCAAACCGCCACGCAGGTGCTGCCGTATGCGCTGCAGACCAGCATCCTGATCCTGTTCGGGATTCTGTTCTGCTGGGTGTCGGCCGGTTTCTGGACCGCGCTGATGGGCTTTCTCGAGTTGCTCACCGGTCACGACAAATACCGCATTTCCGGTGCCAGCGCTGGCAACGAGCCGATTCCGAAAGACGCGCGCACCGCACTGGTGATGCCGATCTGCAACGAAGACGTGCCACGGGTATTTGCCGGTCTGCGCGCGACGTTCGAGTCGGTCGCGGCCACGGGTGACCTGGATCGTTTCGACTTCTTCGTCCTCAGTGACAGTAACGACGCCGATATCTGTGTCGCCGAGCAGCAGGCTTGGCTGGACGTCTGCCGCGAAGCTGGCGGTTTCGGCAAGATCTTCTATCGCCGCCGCCGTCGTCGCGTAAAACGCAAAAGCGGCAACCTCGACGACTTCTGCCGTCGCTGGGGCGGTGACTACAAATACATGGTCGTACTCGACGCCGACTCTGTGATGAGCGGCGAGTGCCTGACCAGCCTGGTACGCCTGATGGAAGCCACGCCGGACGCCGGGATCATCCAGACCGCGCCACGTGCGTCGGGCATGGACACCCTGTACGCACGCATGCAGCAGTTCGCTACCCGTGTGTACGGCCCGCTGTTCACCGCCGGCCTGCACTTCTGGCAGCTGGGCGAGTCGCACTACTGGGGCCACAACGCGATCATCCGCATGAAACCGTTCATCGAGCACTGCGCCCTGGCGCCGCTGCCCGGTAAAGGCGCGTTCGCCGGTGCGATCCTGTCTCACGACTTCGTTGAAGCCGCGCTGATGCGTCGTGCCGGTTGGGGTGTGTGGATTGCCTACGACTTGCCGGGCAGCTACGAAGAACTGCCGCCGAACCTGCTGGACGAACTCAAGCGCGACCGCCGCTGGTGCCACGGCAACTTGATGAACTTCCGCCTGTTCCTGGTCAAGGGCATGCACCCGGTACACCGCGCGGTGTTCCTGACGGGCGTGATGTCCTACCTGTCGGCGCCGTTGTGGTTCTTCTTCCTGGTGCTGTCGACGGCGCTGCTGGCGGTCAACACCTTGATGGAGCCGCAGTATTTCCTCGAACCGCGCCAGCTCTATCCGTTGTGGCCGCAATGGCATCCGGACAAGGCGATCGCGCTGTTCTCGACCACGATCGTGTTGCTGTTCCTGCCCAAGCTGCTGAGCATCATCCTGATCTGGGCCAAGGGCGCGAAAGAGTTCGGCGGCAAGTTCAAGGTGACGCTGTCGATGCTGCTGGAGATGCTGTTCTCCATGCTACTGGCGCCGGTGCGGATGATTTTCCATACCCGTTTCGTCCTTGCCGCGTTCCTCGGCTGGGCCGCGACCTGGAACTCGCCGCAGCGTGACGACGACTCCACGCCATGGAGCGAAGCGGTCAAGCGCCACGGTCCGCAAACCTTGCTGGGCTTTTTCTGGGCCTTGCTGGTGATCTGGCTGAACCCGAGCTTCCTGTGGTGGCTGGTGCCGATCGTCGGTTCGTTGATGCTGTCGATCCCGGTGTCGGTGATTTCCAGTCGCGTCGGCCTGGGCCTCAAGTCCCGTGACGAGAGCCTGTTCCTGATCCCTGAGGAATACAATCCGCCACAGGCATTGTTGGCCACCGACCAGTACACCCACGAAAACCGTTATCACGCACTGAACGACGGCTTCATCCGCTCGGTGGTCGATCCACAGCAGAACGCCCTGGCGTGCTCGCTGGCGACTTCCCGTCACCGTCAGGCCGAGCCGATCGAGTGGATGCGGATCGAGCGGGTACGCCACGCCATGAAAGTCGGCCCCGAAGGCTTGACCAACAACGAGCGTGTGCAACTGCTGAGCGACCCGGTGGCATTGGCCCGCTTGCATGAGCAAGTCTGGAGCGAAGGCCATCCTGAGTGGTTGGGCGCATGGCGCAAGTCGGTCAAGGCCGACCCCCATGCGCCGCTGTTGCCGCTCAAACCGTTGAGCGTGCAGCCTCAGTTGGCGTGACCTGATCCCCCGTTCCGCTCAGGAGCGGGGGTGTTTTCGAAAAGATCGCAGCCTGCGGCAGCTCCTACACGGGATCGTTTACACCCAGTAGGAGCTGCCGCAGGCTGCGATCTTTTGCTTTTAACCCTTGTGCATTCGACCCAGTACGTTAGCATCCGCCCCCGAAAAAGGTGCGCCCGGACCGCTGTGTGTCCGTATCTATCGGTTTTCAAAGGAAAACTGTCGATTTCGCGCCGCAAATGCAATGGTTTGGGGGCTTGAAGATGAAGAAGTATCTGTCGATGCTGCTGGTCGGCGTCACGGCATTGGTTGCAGTCAGCGCGGCGCAGGCCGGTGCCATCGATGACGCGGTCAAACGCGGCACGTTGAAAGTCGGCATGGACCCGACCTACATGCCGTTCGAAATGACCAACAAGCGCGGCGAGATCATCGGTTTCGAGGTCGACATCCTCAAAGCCATGACCAAGGCCATGGGCGTCAAGCTGGAACTGGTGTCCACCGGATACGACGGCATCATCCCGGCCCTGCTGACCGACAAGTTCGACATGATCGGCAGTGGCATGACCCTGACCCAGGAACGCAACCTGCGCCTGAACTTCAGCGAACCCTTCATCGTGGTCGGCCAGACCCTGCTGATCCGCAAGGATCTGGAAGGCACCATCAAGTCCTATAAAGACCTGAACACCGCCGACTACCGCATCACCTCCAAGCTCGGCACCACCGGCGAGATGGTCGCCAAGAAGCTGATCTCCAAAGCCAAGTACCACGGCTACGACAACGAGCAGGAAGCCGTGCTCGACGTGGTCAACGGCAAGGCCGACGCCTTCATCTACGACGCGCCTTACAACGTCGTGGCACTGAACAAGGTCGGCAACGGCAAATTGGTGTTCCTCGACAAGCCGTTCACCTACGAGCCATTGGCCTTCGGTCTGAAGAAGGGTGACTACGACAGCATCAACTTCATCAACAACTTCCTGCACCAGATCCACGAAGACGGCACCTACGATCGCATCCATGACAAGTGGTTCAAGAGCTCCGAGTGGCTCAAGGACATGGAATAACTTGGTCAGATAGACCGAGTCGGTCCATTCGCGGGCAAGCCTCGCTCCTACAGGATTTATGCGATCCCCGTAGGAGCGAGGCTTGCCCGCGATGGCGGCCTGACAGGCAACACAAATCCCGGAACTTGCAATGAAACAGAAAAAAGCCCAATGGCCCTGGCACGCATTGACCGTGCTGGTGCTGATCGGCCTGGCCGGCGCGTTGTATTACGCCACTTCGCTGATGTCCTACGAGTGGCGCTGGAACCGCGTGCCGCAGTACTTCGCCTACCACGCCGAGGAGTCTCAGCGCGCCGCCGACATTTCCACTGTCAGCGAGCTGGTGCGCAAGGGCGACAAGGCTGACGTCACCCTGCGCAACGACGCGGGTGATGAGCAGCACCTGACGGTCGATGAAAACAGCCTGCAAGTCGCCCAAGGCGATGACGTGGCAGAAGGCGATGTCATCGGCGTGACCCGTCATTGGGCCGCAGGGCCTTTGATGTGGGGACTCTGGACCACCTTGTGGCTGTCCGTGGTGTCTGGCGTGCTCGGCCTGCTGATCGGCTTGGTGACAGGCCTGTGCCGGTTGTCGAACAACCCGACCCTGCGTGATCTCTCGACCATTTACGTCGAACTGGTGCGCGGTACGCCGCTGCTGGTGCAGATCTTCATTTTCTACTTCTTCATCGGCACGGTAATGAACCTGTCCCGGGAATTCGCGGGGATCGCGGCATTGTCGCTGTTCACCGGCGCCTACGTAGCGGAAATCATCCGCTCTGGCGTGCAGTCGATCGCCCGTGGCCAGAACGAAGCCGCGCGGTCCCTGGGTTTGAGCGCGGGGCAGTCGATGCGTCACGTGGTGCTGCCGCAAGCGTTCAAGCGCGTGCTGCCGCCGCTGGCGGGGCAGTTCATCAGCCTGGTGAAGGACACTTCGCTGGTGTCGGTGATCGCGATTACCGAACTGCTCAAAAGCGGTCGCGAAGTCATCACCACCTCGTTTTCGCCGTTCGAAATCCTGTTCTGCGTGGCAGGTCTGTATTTGTTGATCAACCTGCCGCTGTCGAAAATCGCCGGCCGGCTTGAGCGGAGGCTCGCGCAAAGTGATTGAAGTCCGCGATCTGGTAAAAGTCTTCGACACCCGTGGCCAGGTGGTCCGTGCGGTGGATAACGTCTCGACCAACGTCGCCAAGGGCGAAGTGCTGGTGGTGATCGGTCCGTCCGGCTCCGGCAAGTCGACCTTCCTGCGCTGCCTCAATGGCCTGGAAGCGTTCGACTCAGGTTCGGTGAGCATCGACGGCCTGCAACTGGCCGACCCGAAAACCGATGTGAATGCCTATCGCCGTGAAGTCGGCATGGTGTTCCAGCACTTCAACCTGTTCCCGCACATGACCGTGCTGGAAAACCTGTGCCTGGCGCAGAAAGTCGTGCGCAAGCGCGGCAAGAAGGAGCGTGAGGCCAAGGCCATGGCATTGCTGGAAAAGGTCGGGATTGCGCAGAAGGCTCACGAGTTTCCCTCGCGCCTGTCCGGTGGCCAGCAGCAACGCGTGGCGATTGCCCGGGCGCTGGCGATGGAGCCCAAAGTCATGCTGTTCGATGAACCGACCTCGGCGCTCGACCCGGAAATGGTCGGCGAGGTGTTGGATGTGATGAAAAACCTGGCCCTGGAAGGCATGACCATGGTCTGCGTCACCCACGAGATGGGATTTGCGCGGGAAGTGGCGGACCGGGTGCTGTTCTTCGATCACGGCAGGTTGCTGGAAGATGCCTCGCCGGCGGAGTTCTTCGATGCGCCGAAGGATCCGCGGGCGCAGGCGTTTTTGCGGCAGGTTCTCTGACTTCAGCGTCTGCTCAAAAGCTTCGCGGGCAAGCCTCGCTCCTACTTTGGAATGCATTCTCCCGTAGGAGCGAGGCTTGCCCGCGAATGGCATCACCTCGGTCTTGAGTGAACCGTCAAACCCTGAACTTGCCCACCAACATCTGCAAATGCGTCCCCAACCGCGCCAGTTCAACGCTGGACGCGGCCGTCTCTTCACTCGCCGCCGACGTTTGATCCGACACATCCCGCACATTCAGCACGCTACGGTTGATCTCTTCGGCCACGGCGCTTTGCTGTTCGGCCGCGGCGGCGATTTGCTGGTTCATGGCCTGAATCGCTGACACCGTGCGCGTGATGCTTTCCAGTGAGCCGCCAGCGCGACGGGTCAGTTCGACGCTGCTGTCAGTCAGGCTGCGGCTGTTGTCCATGATGGTCGCCACTTGCTCGGTGCTGTTTTGCAGGCCTACGATCAGTTCCTCGATCTCTTCGGTGGACTTCTGGGTGCGCTGGGCCAGGCTGCGCACTTCATCGGCGACCACGGCAAAACCGCGGCCGGCTTCACCGGCCCGGGCGGCCTCAATGGCGGCGTTGA
This sequence comes from Pseudomonas putida, assembly GCF_050990305.1. GTDB lineage: Bacteria > Pseudomonadota > Gammaproteobacteria > Pseudomonadales > Pseudomonadaceae > Aquipseudomonas > Aquipseudomonas putida_AH. Next base: position 361,633 of record NZ_CP158817.1, read on the forward strand.
GTGCCAGCAGGTTTGTTTGCTGGGCCACGGACTTGATCACATCGAGCACGCTGCCAATCTTGTCGCTTTCACGCTTGAGCTCGCCCATGGCTTCGGTGGAGTGTCCCACCTCCAGGGCCAGGCGCTCGATCTGGGCGATGGCTTCGCCGACCACCTTGTCACCTTCGCGAGCCTGCTGGTCGGCAGCAACGGCTGCCTCGGAGGCTTCCTCGGCATTGCGCGCAACTTCCTGCACGGTGGCGGTCATTTCGTTCATGGCCGTGGCCACCTGATCGGTCTCTACCTTCTGGCTGTTGACCCCGGCGCTGGTCTGTTCGGTAACAGCCGACAGTTCTTCTGCGGCGCTGGCGATCTGGGTCACGCCATCGCTGATGCCACCGATCAGCTCGCGCAGTCCCTGGGTCATGCCTTGAATGGCACGTTGCAGCTGGCCCAGCTCGTCCTGACGCTTTGAGATCAGACTGTGGGTAAGGTCGCCAGCGGCGATGCGCTCGGCCACCTTGAGGGTCTGGTTTAGCGGGATCACGATCTGCCGGGTGATGGCCCAGGCGGCAAACAGGCCAAAGACCAGCGCCAGGGCGGTGGACAGCAACAACATATTCTTGGCGTTTGCCACGTCGATGTCGCGTTTGTGGGTTTGCGAGGCGGTGAGTTGGGTGCTGATATCCAGCAGGATCTGGCCCTGGGTAGCCATGTGTTTGAGCGCATCGATACTGGCCACCTGGGAGTCACGGTACTGGCTGACTGCAGCGCGATAGGCCTTGAGTGACTCGGTAGCCTGCTGCAGGTTGGCGATATGCTGTTCCGGCAGTTTCGACGGCAGGCTTTCAAGGTATTTGAGCGCGTTGTCGATAGCGTCCAGCGCGGGCTGCTCGGCTTCGGTCTTCCCACTGTAGGTGTAGCCACGCACCTGGAAGCGCGCTTGCTGGATCAGTTTGCTCAGGTCGATCACGCTGTTGAACTGCGCGACGCTGTCGCCTTGCAGCATGGATTTTTCGACTTCGGCAACCCTCGCCACGGCATTGTCTGCGGTAGCGCCGAGTTTGCTGCGGGCGTCTTCGCGGTTGGCGCCTGCCTGGGTCATGGCGGCGAAGGCTTGCTTATACTGACTGACTGCGGCCAGTTGCTGGTCGAGCATGGCGATATCGGCAGGTTGCTCGATCAACTTGCGAGCGGTCTGCAGGTTGCTATCGAGCTTGCCGAGCATGTCGTTCACGGCGCCGGGACCTTGTTCACCACGACGCATTTCATAGTCCAGGCGAGCAACGCGCAGGTCTTTGGTCATCCCGTTGATGTCGGAAATGAGCCCCAGCTTGTCGCCACGATTGCTGACTTCGCTCAGGCCGTTCCAGCCTGTGACGGTGATCGATAAAGTCAGCAGTAATACAAGCCCGAAGCCGACGCCCAGTTTGCGATTGACGCTTACATTTCCCAGCTTATCGGCCAGCCATTGGTACATGCTGCAACTCCCTCGAACCATGTATTGGTTTACTGGGGGGTATATCGGCAGGAGATGGGGGTTCTGTAGGAACAGTCTGACAAGAGGTGGTCGGTGTAGGAGCTGCCGAAGGCTGCGATCTTTTGATCTTTAAAGAATCAAAATCAAAAGATCGCAGCCTGCGGCAGCTCCTACAGGGGGCGATGTTGTTAGAAGAGGCGAGCGAGCAGGGCGGTGACGGCGGTTTCAACGCGCAGGATGCGCTCGCCCAGTTGCACCGGTTGCAGGCCGGACTTGCCGAGCAAATCGATCTCGTAAGGAATCCAACCGCCTTCGGGGCCGATGGCCAGGGTCACCGGTTCGGTCAACGCGCGGGGGCAGGGCGGGTAGTTGCCCGGATGGCCGACCAGGCCGAGGGTCCCTTCGCTGATGGCCGGCAGGCGGTCTTCCACGAACGGCTTGAAGCGCTTCTCGATGGTGACTTCCGGCAATACGCTGTCCCGGGCCTGTTCGAGACCGAGGATCAACTGCTCGCGAATCGCTTCCGGCTCCAGGAACGGAGTCTGCCAGAAGCTCTTCTCGACGCGGTAGCTGTTGACCAACACGATGCGCGGCACACCCATGGCCGCCACAGTCTGAAACACCCTACGGAGCATTTTGGGGCGTGGCAGGGCCAATACCAGGGTCAATGGCAGCTTGGCGGGCGGCGGTTGGTCGAGGGTGACGCGCAACTCCGCTTCGCCGGCATCCAGGCGCAGCACCTCGGCCGAGCCCATCAGGCCGCCAATACGACCGACGCGCATGCTGTCGCCGACTTCGCAGCGATGGACTTCCTGCATATGGGTCAACCGGCGATCGCGCAGGATCACCCGGTCGGCCGCAATGAAGTCGGCCTCTTCGAGGAGCAGCAGGTTCACGCTTGGGTCGCTGGCGGCTGGTCGTTGTGATCGTCAGCCGGCTGATCGTCCGGGTGTTCGCCGCGCTTGCTGATCAAACCGCCGAACAGCACACCGATTTCAAACAGCAGCCACATCGGTACCGCCAGCAGGGTTTGCGAGAAGATGTCCGGTGGCGTCAGGATCATGCCGACCACGAAGCAGCCAATGATCACGTACGGACGGATCTTCTTCAGGTATTTGACGTCGACCACGCCGATCCACACCAGCAGCACCACGGCCACCGGGATCTCGAACGCCACGCCGAAGGCGAAGAACAGCGTCATGACGAAATCGAGGTAGCTGGTGATGTCGGTCATCATTTCCACGCCGGCCGGTGTGGCGGCGGCGAAGAATTTGAAGATCAGCGGGAACACCAGGTAATAGGCAAATGCCATCCCGGTGTAGAACAGCACGATGCTGGAAACCAGCAGCGGCACGGCAATGCGCTTCTCATGCTTGTATAGGCCCGGTGCGATAAAGCCCCAGATCTGGTGCAGGATCACCGGGATCGCCAGGAACAGCGACACCATCATCGTCAGCTTCAGTGGCGTCAGGAACGGCGACGACACGTCGGTGGCGATCATTGTCGCGCCGGCTGGCAGGTATGCCCGCAGTGGCGTCGAAACGAAGGTGTAGATCTGCTGGGTGAAGGCGAACAACCCGGCGAAGATGATGAACACCGCCGCTACGCAGCGCAGCAGACGGGTACGCAACTCGGTGAGGTGCGAAACCAGCGGCATGTGCTGGTCGTTTTCAGGGAGATCGCTCATGGGGCTCGCGGCGGCAGTGTAGGGTCATGAGGGGCTGGCGCGACAGGCGCAGCCGCAGGTACCACGGGTTCAACCGGCGTCGCTGCAACAGCAGGCGTCGCCTCGACAAGTGCAGCTTCGGCGGCTGGCGCCGCGACGGTCGGCGTTGCCTCGGGGGTAACCGGTGTCGGCTCCTGCTGGGTCGGCGTGAAGATCTTCCGCGCCTCCTGTTCCAGCGACAGAATGTGTTCGTTGTGCAGTTGCCGACGAATTTCGTCGGCACCGATTTCACGTTCAACTTCCTGTTTGATCGCATTGAAGCTGCGCTTCAGACGCCCGACCCACAGGCCGGCGGTGCGCGCGGCGTGCGGCAGGCGCTCGGGGCCCAGCACCAGCAGGGCAACGAGGCCAACGAGCAGCAGTTCAGAGAAGCTGATACCAAACATTAGTCAGTGCTCACACGTCTTTGCGGATCGGCTCTTCGACTTTTTGCGCCTGCACGTCGATCGTGTGCGGCTGGTTCACCGAGGCCTGTGGCTGAACCGGTGGAACCGGTTGCGAAGGGGTCGCGGTAGGGTCGGCAGGTTTTTCGTCATCGTTCATGGCCTTGCGAAAGCCCTTGATCGATTCACCAACGTCGGTGCCGAGGTTTTTCAGTTTCTTGGTGCCGAACACCAGTACGACAACCACCAGAATGACGATCCAGTGTTTCCAGTCAAAAATACCCATGGTGCTGCTCCTCTCTAATAATTGTTCAGGCAGACGGACGCGACGCTTTCTCTACATGTCCGGAGAGACCGAAGCGGCGGTCCAGTTCATCGAGTACAGCCTGCGGATGCTGCCCCAATTGGGCGAGCATGACCATGCTGTGGAACCACAAATCGGCGGTTTCGTAGATCACATCGCTGCAGTCGCCGCTGACGGCGGCATCCTTGGCGGCAATGATGGTTTCGACCGACTCTTCGCCGACTTTTTCCAAAATCTTGTTCAAGCCCTTGTGGTACAGGCTGGCGACATACGAGCTGTCGGCGGCGGCGCCTTTGCGCTCTTCCAGTACCTGGGCCAGACGGGTCAGTGTGTCACTCATGTGTGTGTCCTGCGCAATAAATGGCATGCGGGTCCTTGAGGACCGGATCGACGGTTTTCCAGTCGCCGTTCTCGAAGACGCGGTAGAAGCAACTCTGGCGGCCGGTATGGCAGGCGATGTCGCCAATTTGCTCGACCATCAGGATGATGACGTCGGCGTCACAATCCAGGCGCATCTCATGCAGGGCCTGCACGTGACCGGACTCTTCGCCCTTGCGCCACAGCTTGCCACGGGAGCGCGACCAGTAGATGGCGCGGTTCTCGGCAGCGGTCAGTTCCAGTGCTTCACGGTTCATCCAGGCCATCATCAGGACGCGCCCAGTCTTGTGATCCTGGGCAATCGCTGGCACCAGTCCATCGACGTCCCACTTGATCTCGTCCAGCCAGTTTTTCATCTTTGACTCCGACAGCGGGCTCGACACTTCGTATAGTCGAGCTCAGGCGTTGAAACAGTGTGCCAGCGTGCGACACAACTGGCTATCGACGAACGACCAGATACAAGCCGACGGCCATCATGATGCCCGCTGGCCAATAGGCCAACTGGTTCAGCGGCCCGCCGGCGGCGAGGATGGCACCGCCTGCCAGGTGAGCGGTGCCCAGCAGGCGCAGGAACCAGTCGTCGCGGCGTCGGTGCCAGGGTGGCGGCGGATCGTTGGCGTGGGGCTGGGACATACGCTCTAGCAGGTCACGGGTCATGTTGGCCAGGTGCGGGATCTGCTCGATCTGGCTTTGCACGTTGCCAAACAAGGCCTTGGGGCTGACGCGCTCGCGCATCCAGCGCTCAAGGAACGGTTGTGCGGTGTTCCACAGGTCGAGGTCCGGGTACAACTGACGGCCCAGGCCTTCGATGTTCAACAGGGTTTTCTGCAAAAGCACCAGCTGCGGTTGCACTTCCATGTTGAAGCGGCGCGCAGTCTGGAACAGGCGCATTAGCACCTGGCCGAAAGAAATATCCTTCAACGGCTTTTCGAAGATCGGCTCGCACACGGTACGGATCGCCGCTTCGAATTCATTAAGTTTGGTTTCCGCCGGCACCCAGCCCGAATCGATGTGCAACTGCGCCACGCGGCGATAATCACGTTTGAAGAAGGCGAACAGGTTGCGCGCCAGATAATCCTGATCTTCCGGGGTCAGGCTGCCGACGATGCCGCAGTCGATCGCAATATACTGCGGGCTCCACGGGCTCACGGTGCTGACGAAAATGTTGCCGGGGTGCATGTCGGCATGGAAGAAGCTGTCGCGGAACACTTGGGTGAAGAAGATCTCCACGCCGCGTTCGGCGAGCATTTTCATGTCAGTGCGCTGGTCGGCCAGAGTGGTCAGGTCGGTCACCTGGATACCGTAGATGCGCTCCATCACTAGCACTTTTGGCCGGCACCAGTCCCAATAGACTTGCGGCACATAGAGCATCGGCGAACCTTCGAAGTTGCGCTTCAACTGGCTGGCATTGGCAGCCTCGCGCAGTAGGTCGAGTTCGTCGTAGATGGTTTTTTCGTAGTCGCTGACCACGTCCACCGGGTGCAGCAGGCGTGCATCGGCAGACACTCTTTCGGCTGCGCGCGCGAGAATGAACAGCCACGCCAGATCCTGCTTGATGACCGGTTTGAGACCCGGGCGGATCACCTTGACGACGACTTCTTCGCCGGTTTTCAGTTGCGCGGCATGCACCTGCGCCACCGAGGCGGAGGCCAAGGGTTCGACGTCGAAACGGCTGAACACTTCACTGATTTTTTTGCCGAGCTGGTCTTCGATCAGCTTGACCGATACTTGCGAATCGAACGGCGGCACGCGGTCCTGCAGCAGCATCAGCTCATCGGCGATGTCTTCGGGCAACAGGTCGCGGCGGGTGGACAGGATCTGCCCGAACTTGATGAAAATCGGCCCCAGGTCCTGCAGCGCCAGGCGCAAGCTCGCGCCACGGCTCAAGTCCAGGGTCTTGCGTGGGAACCAGCGCCACGGCAAGGCATAACGCAGCGCCCGTAAAAACCAGGGCAGCGGCAGGGCGAAAAGCAGGTCATCGAGGCGGTAGCGGATCACGACGCGCTGGATGCGCAACAAACGGCGGACGGCAAGCAGCTTCATGCGTTATCGCTTGGGTCGAGGGATCGGGAAAGGCGTTCGAATCGCGCCTCAAGACGTTCCAGATCGAGTTTGATCTGGTCCAGTTCACTGAATCGGGCTTCGGCTTCGCGCTGACCGACGAGGGCCCGCGATTCTTCGGCCAGGTATTCGCCCAGGTTCTGGCCCAGGCTGGCAAAGCCTTGCTGGTACCAGCGGGCGCGGCTGCGCAGATGACCACCTACCAGTTGCGTGGCAACGGGGCCGAGCCAGCGTGAGAGTTCGTACTCCCAGTCCAGCTCGAGGTCCTGGAGGATGGCGGCCAGTTCCAGCAGCACGCCGCTGTCGCCGTCGAGCTCGACCTCAGGCGCGTGCAGCACCGATGTCTTGTCTTTGCTCATCGCCAGTTTCAACAGGCTGGAGGCCGGTGCGCGCAAGGTGCAGTCGGCTCCGGTTTCCCACTGGGAAGCGAGCATCAGGCCTTCATCGCTGGGCAGGATGAACAAGTGCAACGCCGGGCTGCGGCAATCGACGGCAATCACCTTGCCGCTCAAATGCGCGAGCCGCGGCAGCGCCGTGCTGTCGAGGCGCAGCACCCGGTTCAGGCCGAGTTCAACGCTGGCGAGCAGGCCGGCGAGCAGCATCAGGGCTTGATGCCGCGGTGCAGGGCGACGATGCCTGCGGTCATGTTGTGGTAGGTCACACGGTCGAAACCGGCCTCAACCATCATCGACTTCAGGGTTTCCTGGTTCGGGTGCATGCGGATCGATTCGGCCAGGTAGCGATAGCTTTCCGAGTCGTTGGTGATCAGCTTGCCCATCAGCGGCATGAAGGCGAACGAGTAGGCGTCGTAGGCCTTGGACATCAGCGCATTGGTCGGCTTGGAGAACTCCAGCACCAGCAGGCGGCCACCGGGCTTGAGCACGCGCAGCATCGAGCGCAGGGCGTCTTCCTTGTGCGTGACGTTGCGCAGGCCGAAGGCGATGGTTACGCAGTCGAAGTGGTTGTCCGGGAACGGCAGTTTTTCCGCGTCGGCCTGGACGAATTCGACGTTGCCGGCCACACCCAGATCCAGCAGGCGGTCACGACCGACCTTAAGCATGGATTCGTTGATGTCGGCCAGTACAACCTGGCCGGTCGGGCCAACCAGATGCGAGAATTTGCGGGTCAGATCGCCCGTGCCGCCGGCGATGTCCAGCACGCGGTTGCCGGTGCGTACACCCGACAATTCGATCGCAAAACGCTTCCACAGACGGTGCATGCCACCCGACAGGAGGTCGTTCATCAGGTCGTACTTGGCGGCTACCGAATGGAAAACTTCAGCGACTTTTTCCGCTTTCTGGCTTTCCGGAACGTTTTTGAAGCCGAAGTGAGTGGTGGGTTCGGCATCGCTGCCTTTGCGCTGATCAGTCATATCGCTGTCACCAAAAGAGAATGCGCGACATTCTAATCCTCAAGGGATGCTTTGTCTTGGCATGGCTGAAGGTAAGATGGGTCACCCTCGGGACGTTTTGCCGCAGGCAGTCAGGATTCTCCGAGCAATATTCATAGAGCCGCAGTCATAAAACAGGAGTCATTCGATGGCCCATATCAGTGTTGAGCGTGCCCATGGCCTGGGTAAGGAAGCGGCGCGCGAGAAGGCCGACAAGTTGGCGCAGAAACTGCGCGACCAATATGGCCTGGAGCCGCAATGGTCCGGCGACACCCTGAACCTCAAGCGCTCGGGCGTGAAAGGCGCGGTGCATGTGAGCGACGATTCGATCCGCGTCGACGTGGAACTGGGCCTGATGATGTCGGCCATGAGCGGCATGATCAAAGCGGAAATCGAAAAGGCGCTCGACAAAGCTCTGGTCTAAACCAGTCCTTGCGTTTGAGGGTTTCCTGTAGGAGCGAAGCTTGCTCGCGAAGGCGGTGTTCCTGCCTTCAGATAGGTAGCGACTGTTCCAGACTCTTCGCGGGCAAGCCTCGCTCCTACAGATATCTTACGGCACGCAAATGTTGCGGTTGTTAGGGTGCCGTTTCTAATTTTTCTCCCTACTTTGTGCCAGAGCCCGACACTTGCGCGGGCAGTTCCTCAAACCTATTGCGCGTGAGGTGCCCCATGGCCAAAGTAATTTTGAAGAAAAAAATCGACGCTTCGACAGCTGCTCTGAGTGACGTCAAATCCTATGCTCGCAAGATCTGGCTGGCTGGCCTGGGCGCCTACGCCAAGGTTGGCCAAGAGGGCAGCGAGTACTTCCAGGAGCTGATCAAGGCCGGTCAAGCTGTTGAAACCAAAGGCAAAAAAGCGGTCGCCGAAAAGCTCGAGGCAGCCAATGCCGAGATCGATGAAGCCAAGAATGAAGTGAGCACTTTCAAGGGCCGGGTCGAAGTTCAGCTCGACAAGGTCGAGAAGGCGTTCGACTCGCGTGTCGCGAGTGCCTTGAATCGTATCGGCATTCCGTCTAAACATGACGTTGAGACACTCTCTGTCAAGCTCGATGAGTTGACGGCATTGCTCGAACGCGTCGCGCGTAAATCTTAAGGAGAACGGGATGGCTGTTAAAAAGAACACCGAGAAAAGCAGCTCGTGGGCCGGGAAAATTGAAGAATATTCCCGCAAGATCTGGCTGGCTGGTTTAGGCGTGTACTCGAAGATCGACACTGACGGCAGCAAAGTCTTCGAGGCATTGGTTAAGGATGGCGAGAAAGCCGAAAAGGCCATTGGCAAGAAAGTCGAAGTCGCCAAGGACTCTGCGTCCTCGGCCAAGTCGCGCATCAGTGGTGTGAAAGACAAGGCGCTGGGCAAGTGGGATGAGCTGGAAGGGGCTTTCGACAAGCGCCTGAACAGCGCCATTTCGCGCCTGGGCGTACCAAGCCGCAATGAGGTCAAGGCGCTGCACGCCAAGGTCGAGAAACTGACCGCGCAGATCGAAAAACTCACCGGTGCCAAGGTCGCACCTGTTGCGGCGAAAACCGCCGCAGCCAAGCCCGCAGCCAAGCCGGCCGCCAAACCACTGGCCAAGGCTGCTGCTAAGCCGGCTGCCAAACCTGCTGCTAAAACGGCCGCTGCGAAACCAGCAGCTGCCAAACCAGCGGCTAAACCTGTTGCAGCAAAAGCCGCGGCTAAACCTGCTGCCAAGCCTGCCGCCAAACCGGCCGCCGCCAAGCCAGCTGCCGCGAAGAAACCAGCTGTGAAAAAGCCGGCCGCTCCAAAAGCCGCCGCACCTAAACCAGCAGTGGCCGCCGCTAAACCGGCAACGCCTGCCGCCCCGGTCAGCCCGGCGAACTCCGCCGCTGCACCCGCCCCTGCTGTAACCCCGACTGCCGCGCCAGCTCCATCGACGCCAACCAGTCAGTCCTGATTCGTCAGGGCTCAAAAAAACGCCCGGCCTGCCAAGGTCGGGCGTTTTTGTTTGTGCACGATCCAATGAACTCCACGTTCCCCTGTAGGCGCTGAGCTTGCTCGCGATGGCGGAGTGTCAGCCAAATCAATATCGGCTGATACGATGCCATCGCGAGCAAGCTCGGCTCCTACAGAGGCGGGGGTTATTCGTGTTCTTCGAGGTATTGAAGTGCCATTCTTTCGGTCGCCAACTTGAGCGGCGACAACAGGTGTGGCGCTACCAGCATCATGACCTGGTACACCACCAGCCGCACTTCACCTTCGCGATCGAGAATCCGCTGATAGTCCAATGAGAACAGCAGGGTCATGGTGATTTGCTCTACCAGTTGCCCCAAGGCCTGGGTGTCGCTGACCAATTGCCCTTGCGCCTTCAATTGCGCCAGCAACGAAGCCAGTGTGCGCTTGAGGGCATTGAGCAGGTTGCGAATGCCCTTGGCGAGTTTCGGCAAGCGCCCGGCCAGGTTGGATAAATCCTGGAACAGAAAGCGGTAGTGGGCCAGGCGTTCGACGATCAGGTGCAGGAACAGCCAGTAATCATCGGGGGACAGTTCAACGTCCGACGGTGGATCGAGCAGCGGCGCCAGTTCGGCCTGAAAGCGTTCGAACAGCCCGAGTATCAACGGCTCCTTGCCGTGGAAGTGGTAATAGAGATTGCCCGGGCTGATGCCCATTTCATTGGCAACTTCCATGGTGGAGACGTTCGGTTCGCCCTTCTGATTGAACAACTGCAGGGCACATTCGAGGATGCGGTCGCGGGTTTTCATCCAGTCTTCTTAATGATTTTGCCAAGCCAACACTCATCTCTGTAGGAGCGAGCATGCTCGCGATGGACGTTTACGATAACGCGTGCTGTCTGGGTGAACGCGTTGCCTGAACGTTTTTCGCGAGCCTGCTCGCTCCTACAGTGAAAAGGGTGCTGGCCGTGGGGTGTTTGAACGTCAGCGAACGCGCACATAAGTGCCCGGCGCCGCCTCCATGGGTGGATAGTTCTGGTTACCGAGGGTCATGAGCGTTTCCTTTTGCGCCCCGGAGCGCTCCTGAATCCAGGACAGCCATTGCGTCCACCAACTGCCGTCGACCTGCTTGGCGTCGTAGTACCAGGCACGTGGGTCGCTGCTCAGTTTGGCGCCCTCGACGTAGTTGGCTTTTGGATTGCCTGGCGGGTTGAGAATGCTCTGCACGTGACCACTGTTGGACAACACGAAACGGCGCTCGCCCCCCAGCAGCAGTGTCGAACGATACACCGCATCCCACGGCGTGATGTGGTCATTGATGCCGGCCACGCTGAAGCTGTCGACGGTGACCTTCTGCAAATCGATCGGCGTGCCACACACTTCCAATCCGCCCGGATGGCTCAACGGGTTGTGCTTGAAGAAGTCCAGCAAGTCGCCATGCAGGGCTGCCGGCAGGCGCGTGTTGTCGTTGTTCCAGTACAGGATATCGAACGCTGGCGGCTCCTTGCCCAGCAGGTAGTTGTTGACGAAGTAGCTCCAGATCAAGTCGTTGGGGCGCATCCAGGCGAACACCTTGGCCATGTCCCGCCCCTCCAGCACGCCTTTCTGATAGGAGCGGCGCTTGGCGGCTTCGAGGGTCTGTTCATCGGCGAAAAGGGTGGCGGGAGAGTCGAGTTGGCTGTCGAGCAGGCTGACCAGGTAGGTCGCACTCGATACTCGCCGCAGCTGCCGCTTGGCTTGCAAGTGGCCTTGCAGCGCTGCAATGGTGAGCCCGCCGGCACAGGCACCCATCAGGTTGACCTCACGGGCGCCGGTAATCGCCCGGCAGACATTCATGGCTTCTTCGACGGCTTCGACGTAGGTCGACAGCCCCCATTCACGGTGGCGAACATCCGGGTTGCGCCAACTGATCATGAAGGTCTGCAGGCCATTCTTGAGCGCGTACTGAACGAAGCTGTTGTGAGGGCTCAGGTCGAAAATGTAGTACTTGTTGATTTGTGGCGGAACCACCAGCAGCGGCTTGGAATACTGCTTTTCACTCATCGGCTTGTACTGGATCAGTTCCAGCAGCTCGTTGCGAAACACCACGGCGCCGGTGGTGGTCGCGACAGTCCTGCCGACCTCGAACGCCTGTTTGGTGACCTGCCGGGGCAGGCCGTCGTTGTGCAGGAGATCGTCCACCAAATGGCCGAGTCCGCGCACCAGGCTGTTCCCGCCGGAGTTGAAAATTTCCTTGATGGCCAGTGGATTGAGCAGGCTATTGGACGGCGATACAGCATCATTGAGCAAGGCGAAGGCGAAGTGCGCGCGAGCACGGTCATCCGGGGTCATGCTGCTTTCGTCGATCCAGCATTTGACCTGCTTCTGCCAACTGAGATAGGCCTGCAAGCTGCGGCGATAGAACGGGTTGAGGCTCCAGGCCGGGTCGGTGAAGCGGCTGTCCTGAGGATTGGTTGGGTGCAGGGTTTCACCCAGCAACACACGGCCCAATTGACCGCCCAGTTTCAAGGCGTGCCGGGCGCTGTGCACGGGATTGCGCAAACCATGGGCGGCCACGCTGCGCAGCGTTGAAAACAGATCCCGGCCACGCAGGCCGGTAATCGCACTTTGTGCGTTGATGAACGCGGCGGGAGAGGGCAAGACATCCCTCGCTGATTTGTCGCGCATGAGTCAACACTCCTTCGTCTTCAGGCCAAATACAAACACACCGAACCAGAACACCATAGACGCTGTAGCGGGTTGTTGCGCGGCGCGGCGTCCTGCCGCCCGCTTTTCATAAAAAACCGGACGGATTAACCGCCCAGTGACGACGGATGTGGATGCATCACTGCACGCTGCCGCTCCTCCTCCAGGAACTTCATGATGATCGGCGCCACGGCCTCGGCGCGGGTGATCAAGAACAGATGCCCGTCATCGATAACGTGCAACTGGGCATTGGGAATCCGCCAGGCCAGCAAGCGCATGTTGATCAGAGGGATCAGCGGATCGTCGTCCCCGGCCAGTACCAGAGTCGGCTGATTGATCTTGTGCAGCCAGTGAATGCTGGTCCAGCCGAGGCCGGCGAACAGTTGCCAGTAATAACCAAGCTTGCCTGCCGAGCGCACCTTGGCCGCGTGGCTGGCGGCGAGCGTCGGATCACGGCGAAATGAGCCGCCGTAGATCATCGGCGCGATACGGATTACGTGCGATGGCTGGATATAGCGTCGCGGGCTGGCCATCATCCACAGCACTTTCGGCTTGCCCGGCACCATCACTGCGCCTGCCGCCGTGGCGGCCAGCACCAGTTTCTTGCAACGTTCGGGATAGTCGTAGGCGAATTGCTGGGCGAGGGCACCCCCCCAGGACACGCCGATCACATTGACCTGTCCGTAGTCGAGGTAGTCGAGCATGCGTGCTGTGAGCTTCGCCAGGCTCGGAAATCGATAGGGACGTTTGGGTGTCGACGAACCACCGACACCGGGTACGTCGAAGGCGATGACCTCCAGGTCCGGGTCCAGCGCTGCGACAAACGGGAACACCAACTCCAGGTTGGCGCCAATACCGTTGAAAATCAGCAAGGGCGTCAAATGAGGCTTGCCGGGGCGCACCGCCGTACGGAGGGTCTGGCCATCCAGGTCGATGGTACGGAATATGAACGGTTGCGGCATGCTTCAAGCCCTGTTTATGAATTCATCCCCAACTCCCCTGTAGGAGCTGCCGCAGGCTGCGATCTTTTAATGGCAAGATCAAAAGATCGCAGCCTGCGGCAGCTCCTACAGGAGGGGCAGGGTGTGTCAGTTACCGCTCATGCACATAAGTACCCGGTGCTGCTTCGCCCGCCGGATAAGCCTTGTTGCCCAACTTCAAAGGCGCCTTTTTAAGTTCGCCCGAGCGGTGGGCCAGCCAGGCCTGCCAGTGCAGCCACCAGGAGTCGGTGTGCTTGGTGGAGTTCTCCTGCCATTCTTCGGCAGTGTCTGCCACTTCGCTGTTGGTCATGTAGCGGGATTTCGGATTGCCTGGCGGATTCAGGATGCTCTGGATATGGCCGCTGCTGGACAGCACGAACTCGACATTGCCGCCAAACAGATGCGCCGACTTGTAGCAGCACTTCCACGGAGTGATGTGGTCAGTGGTGCCGGCCAGGGAAAAGATGTCGGCCTTCACTTGCTTCAGGTCAATCGGGGTACCGCACACTTCCAGTGCATTCGGGCGAATCAGTGGGTTGTTTTTGAACAACTCGATCAGGTCGCCGTGAAACGCTGCAGGCAGTCGGGTGGTGTCGTTGTTCCAGAACAGGATGTCGAAAACCGGCGGCTCGTTGCCCAACAGGTAGTTGTTGACCCAGTAGTTCCAGATCAGGTCGTTGGGGCGCATCCAGGCGAAGACTTTCGCCATGTCGCGGCCTTCCAGCACGCCGGCCTGATAGGAGTGGCGCTTGGCGGCTTCCAGGGTCTGCTCGTTGACGAACAGGGCGACGTCGGTATCCAGCGTGGTGTCGAGCACACTCACCAGCAGGGTGAGGGCGTTGACCTTGTTCTCACCGATCGCGGCGTAGTGACCCAACAGCGCGGTGCAGGTGATGCCGCCGGAGCAGGCGCCCAGCATGTTCACGTCTTTGCTACCGGTGATGGCGGTGACCACGTCGACCGCTTCCTTGAGCGCCTCGATGTAGGTCGACAGGCCCCACTCACGCTGCTCCTTGGTTGGGTTGCGCCAGCTGACGATAAACGTCTGCACATTGCTGCGCAGGCAGAACCGCGCCAGGCTTTTTTCCGGGCTGAGGTCGAAAACGTAGAATTTGTTGATTTGCGGCGGCACCACCAGCAGTGGGCGCTCGTGGACCTGTTCGGTGCTTGGCTTGTACTGGATAAGCTCCAGCACATCGTTGCGAAAGACCACCGCCCCTTCAGTGACGCCCAGGGTCTTGCCCACCTCGAACGCGCCCATGTTGACCTGGCTCGGCATGCCGTTGTTGTGCACCAGATCCTTGGCCAGATGCGAAAGACCGTCGAGCAGGCTTTTACCCCCGGTTTCGAAGAAGCGTTTGACCGCTGCCGGGTTGGCTGCGCTGTTGGTCGGGGCCATGGCTTCGGTCATGAGGTTGATCACGAAGTGCCCACGGCTGATATCGTTGGGGGCCAGGTTACTGTCGTCGATCCAGTCGTGAAGCTCCTTGCGCCACGCCAGATAGGTTTGCATATAACGTTTGTAGAGCGGGTTCTGGCTCCAGGCCGGATCGGCGAAGCGACGGTCATCGCCAGCCGGTTGCAGCTCGGACTTGCCGAACAGCACGTTCTTGAGTTCAAGGCCGAAATGCGCGACATGCTTGGCGCTGTGCACAGGTTGTTTGATGGCCTGCCTGAGCACCATTCGAGCAGAAGCCAGTAGATCCTTTCCACGCAGCCCAACGACAGGATTCAGTCCCAAGGTGTTTTCCGAGGCCTGATACTTCAAGTCATCGTTATTCTTGTTACTCATCTACGACGCTCCATTGTCCTGAGACGAATACCTGGGTCCTGTTGTGCAGTCACACAGCCATGACCAGGTACTGCTGCCCAGGTGACCGTTAATACTGCATCTAATTCTGCACCGCTGCTTTTTGTTCGCAGAGAGCACTGCAGGGAACTTGCCAGCTCCATTGGTTACCCGAGTTTAATTTTTTTCGCAAGCAGGCCAATCACCGCCATCGAAGCGGAGCATTCAAACAGATGAAATTAGAAAATGCCTTCTAAAGAACAAGAGGCTCAGGCTAGAGCATCAGCTTGACGACAGATTCGTTCGGGTCGCGGGTTTTTCCGGCAGCTTTGAGCTCGGCCAGGTAGTCCTCCCAGAGTGCGTCATAACGTCGCCCCAGCTCGTAGAGGTATTCCCAGGTGAACAGGCCGCTGTCGTGGCCGTCGTCGAAGGTCAATTTCAGTGCGTACTGACCGGCCGGTTCTATCTTGGTCAGGCCGACGTTGATCTTGCCAAATTGCAGGATGGGTTTGCCGTGGCCCTGGACCTCGGCGGAAGGAGAGTGCACGCGCAGGAATTCGGCGGGCAGGGTGTATTCCTCGCCGGACGCGTATTTGAGCGTCAGAGTTTTCGAGGCTTTATGCAGTTTGATGTCGGTGGGGATCATGGAGGTCATCCGTAAGCACCCTGTAGGAGCTGCCGAAGGCTGCGATCTTTTGATTTTGTTTTTCAGGATCAAAAGATCGCAGCCTTCGGCAGCTCCTACAGGTGTAGCGTTCACATGGGAACAGGAGACCTACAGGATATAACGGGACAGGTCTTCGTTCTGCGCCAATTCGCCCAGGTGGTTGTTGACGTAGTCGGCGTCGATCTGGATTGCCTTGTCATCGTGGGCGCTGGCCAGGTCGCCGGCGCTGAACGACACCTCTTCGAGCAGGCGCTCGAGCAAGGTATGCAGGCGACGGGCACCGATGTTCTCGGTTTTCTCGTTGACCTGCCAGGCGATCTCCGCGATGCGCTTGATGCCGTCCGGCTGGAACTCGATTTTCAAGCCTTCGGTTTTCAGCAGGGCGCAGTATTGCTCGGTGAGCGAGGCGTGCGGTTCGCTGAGAATGCGTTCGAAGTCTTGTGGCGACAGCGCCTTGAGCTCGACGCGAATCGGCAGACGACCTTGCAGTTCCGGCACCAGATCGCTCGGCTTGCTCAAGTGGAACGCGCCGGAAGCGATGAACAGGATGTGGTCGGTCTTGACCATGCCCAGTTTGGTATTGACGGTGCAGCCTTCGATCAGTGGCAGCAAATCGCGCTGCACACCCTCGCGGGACACATCGGCACCGCCGACATTGCCACGCTTGGCAACCTTGTCGATTTCGTCGATGAACACGATCCCGTGCTGCTCGACCGCTTCCAGTGCCTTGGCCTTCAATTCTTCATCGTTGACCAGGCGGCTGGCTTCTTCGTCGCGCACCAGTTTCAGCGCTTCCTTGACCTTGAGCTTGCGGCTCTTGCGTTTGCCCTTGCCCATGTTGGCGAACAGGCTTTGCAACTGGTTGGTCATTTCTTCCATGCCCGGAGGCGCGGAAATGTCGACGCCGGTCATTTCGGCGACTTCGATTTCGATTTCCTTGTCATCCAGCTGGCCTTCACGCAGACGTTTGCGGAACAGCTGGCGAGTGTTGGAATCGGACGATGGAGCGTCGTCGTTGCTGAAGCCCATGCGTGCAGGCGGCAACAGTGCATCGAGGATGCGCTCTTCGGCGGCGTCTTCGGCGCGGTGGCGAACCTTGGTGATTTCCTGTTCGCGCAGCAGTTTGATCGCGGCATCGGCCAGATCACGAATGATCGATTCGACATCACGGCCGACATAACCGACTTCGGTGAACTTGGTCGCTTCGACCTTGATGAACGGCGCGTTGGCCAGTTTGGCCAGGCGACGGGCGATCTCGGTTTTACCGACACCGGTCGGGCCGATCATCAGGATGTTTTTCGGGGTCACTTCAACGCGCAGCTCTTCGGGCAGCTGCATCCGGCGCCAGCGATTGCGCAAGGCAATGGCGACGGCGCGCTTGGCATCGTCCTGGCCGATGATATGGCGGTTGAGTTCGTGGACGATTTCACGGGGAGTCATGGACATAATATTTGACGGACCTTAAACAAGTGAGTCGTGGCATACAGCCGAAACAGACTTACTCGTCGCCTTTGGCGCAGTCCTGCTCCTCAATGGTCTGAGTGTGGTTAGTGAATACACAGATGTCGCCGGCGATGCCGAGGGCGGTCTCGACGATTTCCCGGGCCGACAGGTCGGTTTTCTTCAGCAGTGCGCTGGCGGCCGCCTGGGCATAGGCGCCACCGGAGCCCATGGCAATCAGGCCGTGCTCGGGTTCGACCACGTCGCCGTTACCGGTGATGATCAGCGAGGCGTCTTTGTTAGCGACGGCGAGCATGGCTTCGAGGCGGCTCAGCGTACGGTCGGTGCGCCATTCTTTGGCGAGTTCGACGGCAGCACGAACCAGATGGCCCTGGTGTTTCTCCAGCTGGCCTTCGAAACGTTCGAAAAGGGTAAAGGCGTCAGCCGTGGCGCCGGCAAAACCGGCAAGGACTTCACCGTGGTACAGGCGACGAACTTTTTTTGCGTTGCCTTTCATCACGGTATTGCCGAGAGAAACCTGGCCGTCGCCGCCCATGACGACTTTGCCTTGGCGGCGAACTGAAACGATGGTGGTCAAGGGAAGAGTCTCCACGCAGCTGGGCGAAAGTGCCTTATGCCAACCCATATGGGGGTGTGTAAAAGGATTTCAACAGCCGGATGGGAGAGGGGACGAGCGGTGTGGCCGGGAAAGGGTGTGATGTTTGGTCAGATGTCTTCGCCAGCAAGCCGGCTCCTACAAGGGTTTACGCGTCACTCGTAGGAGCCGGCTTGCTGGCGATGAACGATAAAGCGGTGTTTTTTGGTGGATCAGCGGCTCTGGCGCTGTTGTAACAACAAATTGCTGAAGCCGGCGCCAGCCAGTTGTTTCTGCGCAGTGGTCAATTGTTCGCGATTGCTGAACGGCCCCACCAATACCCGATACCAGGTCTCGTCCTTGACCGTGCCGGATTCAACCGCCACCGCCTGGCCGAGCAGGATGATCTGTGCGCGCACCTTGTCCGCGTCAGACTCCTTGCGGAACGAACCGGCCTGCAGGAAGAACTTGGTCACTGGCGCGGCCTTGGCCACGGGTGGCGCAGGTGGCGGCGTGATCCCGGACAGGGCGGCCTGGGCGCGGGCCGTGTCGATCTTCGCGGCTTCCGCCGGAGTAACAGGCGTAGTCGGAACGGCTGGCACCTGCGGCGTCGGCAGGGTTTTTTCCGGCACGGCATCCGGCGGCACGATGACCTCCGATTCCGGCAGCAGGGTGTAGAAGTCGTATTTCGGCTTCACCGGTTGCGTCGGGCTCGGCGGCGTCTTGTTGGCCTCGGCGATCTTGCTGGCTTTCTGTTGTTGCTGTTGCTCGATCTTTTCACGTTTGACCGTGTCACTGCCCTTGCCCGGTTCCAGTTTCATCAAGAAGACGATGAAAGCACCGACCGTCAGGCCGATAGCCATCCATAGCCACCCCGGAATCGGCTGCTTCGCTGGAGCTTGGTATCGGCTGGCGCCACGCTTGGGTGCAGGTTTTTTCTTGGCAGCCAACTTACATACGCTCCAGAGTTTCCAGACCCAAGAGTTCCAGGCCTTGCTTGAGAGTGCGCCCGGTCAGCGCGGCGAGGCGCAGACGGCTCTGCATTTGTGCCGGTGTGTCAGCGGCGAGGATCGGGCAGTTCTCGTAGAAGCTGGAGAACAGGCCGGCAACGTCGTACAAGTAGGTGCAGAGAATGTGCGGCGTGCCTTTCTCGGATACGTTGTTCAGCACTTCGCCGAACTGCGCGAGTTTTGCTGCCAGCTCCTGCTCGTGCGGTGCTTCGAGAACGATCTGGCCTTCGACTTCGCTGAAGTCCTTGCCGAGTTTGCGGAACACGCCGGCCACGCGGGTGTAGGCGTACAGCAGGTACGGCGCGGTGTTGCCTTCGAAGTTAAGCATCAGGTCGAAGTTGAAGCTGTAGTCGCTGGTACGGTGTTTCGACAGGTCGGCGTATTTCACCGCGCCAATGCCTACCACCTTGGCGATGTTGCGCAGGTCGGCTTCGGCCAGCTCAGGGTTCTTGTCCTTCACCAGGGTGTAGGCGCGTTCCTGGGCTTCGGTCAGCAGTTCGATCAGCTTCACGGTGCCGCCGTCACGGGTCTTGAACGGACGGCCATCAGCGCCGTTCATGGTGCCGAAGCCCATGTGTTCCATTTCCATCGGGTGGGTCACGAAACCGGCCTTGCGGGCCACGGCGAACACTTGCTGGAAGTGCAGGGCCTGGCGCTGGTCGACGAAGTACAGCGCACGATCGGCCTTGAGCTTGCCGCTGCGGTAGCGCACGGCGGCCAGGTCGGTGGTGGCGTAGAGGTAGCCGCCGTCAGCCTTGACGATGATCACTGGTAGCGGGTCGCCATCGGCGTTCTTGAACTCGTCGAGGAACACGCACTGGGCGCCATTACTCTCGACCAGCATGCCGGCGGCCTTGAGGTCGTTGACCACGTTGATCAGGTCGTCGTTGTAGGCGCTTTCGCCCATCACGTCGGCCATGGTCAGCTTGACGTTCAGCAGCTCGTAGATTTTTTGGCAGTGGGACAGCGAGATGTCCTTGAACTTGGTCCACAGCGCCAGGCAATCCGGATCGCCAGCCTGCAACTTGACCACCAGTCCACGGGCGCGGTCAGCGAACTCTTCGGATTCGTCGAAGCGTTGCTTGGCGGCGCGGTAGAAGTTCTCCAGGTCCGACAGCTCGTCGCTGGTGATCGGGTTTTCCTGCAGGTAAGCCATCAGCATGCCGAACTGGGTGCCCCAGTCGCCGACGTGGTTCTGACGGATGACTTCGTCGCCGAGGAATTCGAGCACGCGGGCGACGCCGTCGCCGATGATGGTCGAGCGCAAGTGGCCGACGTGCATCTCTTTGGCCAGGTTCGGTGCGGACAGGTCAACCACGGTGCGTTGTACCGGGCCAGCCTTGCGTACGCCGATCTTGGCATCGGCCAGCGCGGCGTCCAGGCGGGAGGCCAGGGCCTGGGTGTTCTGGAAGAAGTTGAGGAAGCCTGGGCCGGCGATTTCAGCCTTGGAGACGTTTTCGTCAGCCGGTAGTGCGGCGATGATTTTTTCCGCCAGATCGCGCGGTTTCATGCCCGCAGGCTTGGCCAGCATCATGGCGATGTTGCTGGCGAAGTCGCCGTTCTTCTTGTCTCGGGAGTTTTCCACCTGGATCGCCGGCGTCAGGCCTTCAGGCAACACACCTTCGTTGACGAGTTGGGTGATGGCTTGTTGGATCAGCTGGCGAATGGTGTCTTTCATGGTCTTCTCTTTCGACCGCAAGCGCGGCGGCGCATGGTGCGCTGGTGGAAAAACTGGGCATTATCCGTTGCCGAGGCGGGCTTGCCAACTATAGCTGGCAGGTTATGGATATGCGGTGACATTGTAAAAAGCAAAGATCGCAGCCTGCGGCAGCTCCTACAGGGAAATGCGTTCGGTGTAGGAGCTGCCGAAGGCTGCGATCTTTCAATACAAATCGACGGGGTCGACGTCCAGCGACCAGCGCACCGCCCGTCCGCTCGGCATCTGTTCAAGTACCAGCAACCAGCTGGCCAACAACCGGTGCAGCGACGCTCGAGCGCTTGCCTGCAGCAGCAACTGCGCTCGGAAACGTCCGGCGCGGCGTTCCATCGGCGCGGGCACCGGTCCCAGCAGTTCAATCCCCATTAAACCTTGCTCTGCCAGCAAACGCTCGGCCTCGCTGCACGCCTCATCAAGAAAGCCTTCGGCCTGCCCCGGTTTGTGCGCTTCGGCGCGCAACAGCGCCAGGTGCGCGAATGGCGGCAGACCGGCTGCACGACGTTCGCTCAAGGCCTGTTCGGCAAAGGCGAAATAACCTTGCTCGGTCAACTGCACCAGCAGCGGGTGGTCGGCCAAGTGCGTCTGGATGATCACTTTTCCCGGTTCTTCTGCCCGTCCGGCGCGCCCTGCAACCTGAACGATCAATTGCGCCATGCGCTCGCTGGCGCGGAAGTCGCCGGAGAACAACCCGCCGTCGGCATCGAGAATCGACACCAGCGTCACCCGTGGAAAGTGATGGCCCTTGGCGAGCATTTGCGTGCCCACCAAAATGCATGGCTGACCCTTTTGAATGGTCGTGAACAATTGGTTCATCGCGTCCTTGCGCGACGTACTGTCGCGATCGACCCGCAAAACCGGGTAGTCCGGAAACAGGATCGCCAAGCGCTCTTCGGCCCGTTCGGTACCGGCTCCCACCGGGCGCAAGTCGACCTTGTTGCACTTGGGGCACTGGCGCGGTACTCGTTCGACATAGCCACAATGGTGGCAGCGCAGTTCGCCATAGCGCTGGTGCACGGTCATGCGGGCATCGCAGCGTTGGCACTCGGACATCCAGCCGCAGTCATGACAAAGCAGAGTTGGGGCGAAGCCGCGGCGATTGAGGAACACCAACACTTGCTGGCCAGCTGCCAGGGTCTGGCCGATGGCTTGTTGCATCGGCCCGGAAATACCGCTGTCCAGTGGACGGCTTTTCACGTCCAGGCGCAGGAAGCGTGGCTGTTGGGCGCCGCCGGCGCGTTCATTCAGGCGTAGCAAGCCGTAACGGCCGGTGTAGGCGTTGTGCAGGCTTTCCAGTGACGGTGTGGCCGAACCCAGCACAATCGGAATGTTTTCCTGTCTTGCGCGCACCAGCGCCAGGTCCCGCGCGTGGTAGCGCAGGCCCTCCTGCTGTTTATAGGAGCCGTCGTGTTCTTCGTCGATGATGATCAGCCCCGGATTTTTCATGGGCGTGAACAGTGCCGAGCGAGTGCCGATAATGATGTCGGCTTCGCCATCGCGGGCGGCGAGCCAAGCGTCGAGGCGTTCGCGATCATTGACCGCCGAATGGATCAGTGCGATGCGCGCATTGAAGCGCTGCTCGAAGCGCGCCAGGGTTTGCGGGCCCAGGTTGATCTCCGGAATCAGTACCAGTGCTTGCTTGCCGGCCTCCAGGGTTTCGCGGATCAGCTGCAAATACACTTCGGTCTTGCCACTGCCGGTAACGCCGGCCAGCAGGAATGCGTGATAGCTGTCGAAGCCGGCGCGAACCGCTTCGCAAGCGGCGCGTTGCTCCGGGTTGAGCGGCAATTCCGGTTGAGCCAGCCAGTGTTCATGTCGAGCGCCGGGCGCGTGCCGGCGGACTTCGACCTGCACAAGGTCCTTGGCCAGCAGCAGATCGAGGCTGTCCTTGCTCAGCATCAATTTGCTCAGCAACTGATGGGCGACGCCATGGGGGTGCTGGGCCAGTGTCGCCAGGGCTTCACGCTGGCGCGGGGCGCGGGCGATGCGTGGGTCATCGAGGCTGGCGCCGGGGGCCGCAGACCAGAAGCGCTCCTGGCGCGCTTCGGCCAGCTCGCCTTGGCGTAGCAGTACTGGCAGTGCCCAGCTCAAGGTGTCGCCAAGACTGTGCTGGTAGTACTGGGATGTCCACAGGCACAGCTTGAACAGCGCGGGTGGCAGCGGTGGCGTGGCATCGAGCAGCGCCAGGGCGCGCTTGAGTTTTTCCGCCGGGACCTCACTGGTGTCGGTGACCTCCACCAGAATCCCGATCATTTCCCGCCGACCGAAGGGCACCCGCAGGCGCATGCCGGGGTGCAGCCGAGCGCGCAGGACCCCGGCCGGCGCACGATAGTCGAACAGGCGGCGCAAGGGCGAAGGCAAGGCGAGGCGCAAAATGGCGTCGGGCACGCGGGGGTCTCAATCAGCAGCTAAAAGGGCGGCGCGCAACTGACCTGTGGGAGCGGGCTTGCCCGCGATGGCGGTGTGTCAGGCGACATTAATGCTGGCTGGCGCTCCGAAATCGCGGGCAAGCCCGCTCCCACAGGGATCGCACTTTGGGTCGGGAGCCTAGCAGACGGTCGGTCTCAGTGACAGCTTGCGTGAATGGGATTGTCTGGTAGAATCCGCGGCCTAATTACGTGCGGTATTCAACAATAGTGTTGGGTGGCGGCACGCTAGCCCGAGGAAGACACCATGAAAGCTGATATCCATCCAGAATACCCAGCAGTTGCTGTTACCTGCAGCTGCGGCAACAAGTTCGAAACCCGTTCGACCTTCGGCAAAGCCCTGGCGATCGACGTTTGCAACGAGTGCCACCCGTTCTACACCGGTAAGCAAAAGACTCTGGATACTGGCGGCCGCGTTCAGCGCTTCGCCGACCGTTTCGGTGCTTTCGGCGCGAAAAAGGCCTAAGGCCGATCAACTTGGAAAGCCGCTACGGTTTTTCCATGCTGATGAAAAAGGCGTCCCTTGCGGGCGCCTTTTTTGTGTCTGCGATTTGGCTGTCGGCTGCCCAGGCCTTCTGCCCAGCGCCAGCCGGCCTGACTTCCGTCACGGTGCAGCGGGTGGTGGATGGCGACACGCTGCGACTGAGCGACGGCCGCAATGTGCGCATGATCGGCTTGAATACCCCGGAGCTGGGCAAGAAAGGCCGCTCCGACGAACCCTTTGCCGTGGCCGCGCGCAAACGCCTCGAAGCTTTGGTGGCGGCGAGCGACGGCCGAGTCGGATTGCTGCCCGGTAAAGAAAGCAAAGACCGCTATGGACGGACCCTGGCCCATGTTTATGGCGCTGACGGCGCCAATCTTGAGGCGCAAATGCTCGCCGAAGGCCTCGGTTTTCTGGTGGCAGTCGCTCCGAATGTCGATCTGGTTGGCTGTCAGCAGGCCGCAGAACGCATCGCCCGACAGTCCGGGCTTGGTGTGTGGCGTCAGTCACCTGTACTGAAAGCGGATCAGATCAGCGCCGCTGGTTTTGCTGTGCTCAGCGGTCGTGTGAGCAAGGTTCAACGCAATCGTGGCGGGGTTTGGATCGAGTTGCAGGATTCGGTTGTATTGCGTGTTGCACCCAATCTGCTTGCCCGTTTCGATGCGCTCTCGCTCGAAAACCTCCAAGGCAAGCAAATCGAGGCCCGTGGCTGGGTGCTGGATCGTTCGCGCCGCGGCGGACTCAAGGAGGGACAAGCGCGCTGGATGTTGCCGCTGACGGACCCGGCAATGCTTGAAGTGTTGCCCTGACAAAAAATTGTAGACATTTTTTCTGTGGATTGTGAACAGTCGTACCCCTTATGTTCCGCGGCTCTTGGGCCAAAGTCGTAGGGCAAGGCGCTTGACAGGGGTGACTGGTCAGTCTTGTGGGGATTTTGCGAGGCGCGTATCCTCGCTGACCAGTCTGTCCAACAGTAAAAGCGGAATGCCCCTATGTCTGATTTGAAAACTGCCGCTCTCGAATATCATGCCAATCCTCGTCCAGGGAAGCTGAGCGTCGAGCTCACCAAGGCCACCGCTACCGCCCGCGACCTGTCGCTGGCCTACAGCCCCGGCGTAGCCGAACCCGTACGCGAAATCGCCCGCGACCCGGAGCTGGCCTACAAATACACCGGCAAGGGCAACCTGGTTGCAGTCATTTCCGATGGCACCGCGATTCTCGGCCTGGGCAACCTCGGTCCATTGGCTTCCAAGCCAGTGATGGAAGGTAAAGGTGTGCTGTTCAAGCGCTTTGCCGGTATCGACGTTTTCGACATCGAAGTCGACTCCGAAAGCCCGCAAGCGTTCATCGACACCGTCAAGCGCATCTCCATCACTTTCGGTGGCATCAACCTGGAAGACATCAAGGCACCTGAGTGCTTTGAGATCGAACGTGCTCTGATCGAGCAGTGCGACATTCCGGTATTCCACGATGACCAGCACGGCACCGCTATCGTGACCGCGGCCGGCATGATCAACGCCCTGGAAATCGCCGGCAAAACCCTGCCGGAAGCCAAGATCGTCTGCCTGGGCGCCGGTGCGGCCGCCATCTCCTGCATGAAGCTGCTGGTGAGCATGGGTGCCAAGGTCGAGAACATCTTCATGATCGACCGTACCGGTGTGATCCATGCAGGCCGTGACGACCTGAACCAGTACAAGGCGGTGTTCGCCCACGCTACCGAGAAGCGCACGCTGGACGACGCCATCGAAGGCGCCGACGTGTTCGTAGGTCTGTCGGGTCCAAACCTGCTGAGCCCTGAGCAACTCAAGCGCATGGCGGCCAACCCGATCGTCTTCGCGTGCTCGAACCCTGATCCGGAAATTTCCCCGGAACTGGCGCACGCCACCCGTAACGACGTGATCATGGCCACCGGCCGTTCGGACTACCCGAACCAGGTCAACAACGTACTGGGCTTCCCGTTCATCTTCCGTGGTGCCCTGGACGTTCGCGCCAAGCGCATCAACGAAGAAATGAAAGTGGCTGCGGCCAACGCCCTGCGTGAACTGGCCAAGCTGCCAGTGCCTCAGGAAGTGTGCGACGCCTACGGCGGCATCAAACTGGAATTCGGTCGTGAGTACATCATTCCGAAGCCAATGGACAAGCGCCTGATCACCCTGATCTCCGATGCTGTAGCCAAGGCTGCAATCGAGACTGGCGTGGCGACCCTGCCGTATCCGAAGCACTACCCGCTCAAAAGCGTGGATGATGTGTTCAACGGCTAAGCCGTAGATCATAAAAAAACCGGCCATGGCCGGTTTTTTTATGGGCATAGGATCAAAAGATCGCAGCCTTCGGCAGCTCCTACACACTCTGTAGGAGCTGCCGAAGGCTGCGATCTTTTGACTTTGCACTGCAATAAAAAGCCCCGCTCTTCTTTCGAAGGCGGGGCTTTCAATGCGTTGCGTTATTAGAACAAATCGATCGGCGCCGCTTCATCCGCTGGTAGCGGGCTGCCCGGTGCATTGCCGTTGCCCAGTTCATTGACCGACGGTGGTGTGTCTTCGGCCTTGAACAGTTCGAAGTAGGCGCCAGGCGTGCTTGGGGTGGCTGCGCGGCCGCTGATCGGGTCGACACGCAGGCTCAGAATGCCTTCTGGCTCCTGCTGCGTATGTGGCGGCAGGCCTTTGAGCGCGGCGCCCATGTAGTTCATCCAGATCGGCAGTGCGACCGTGCCGCCGAATTCCTTGCGGCCCAGGCTTTCCGGCTGGTCGAACCCCGTCCAGACCGTGGTCACGTAATCGGCGTTGTAGCCGGAGAACCACGCGTCCTTGGATTCGTTGGTGGTACCGGTCTTGCCGGCGATGTCGCTACGGCCCAGGGCCAAGGCGCGACGACCGGTGCCGAGTTTGATCACATCCTCGAGCATGCTGTTGAGGATGTAGGTGGTGCGACCATCGACGACGCGTTCAGCCACGGCGGGTGCCTGTGGCGCTGCTGGCGCGGTCGGGGCGTCGGCAGGCGTGGCGTTGACCGTAAAGGCCTGTGCGGCTGGCGCAGCGATGCCGTCGCTGGCAGCGTCGCCTTTCGGAACGCTTGGTGGGTTGGCGACAAACAGGGTGTCGCCATTGCGGCTTTCGATCTTGTCGATGATGTACGGGGTGATCTTGTAGCCGCCGTTGGCGAAGGTGCTCCAGCCAGTGGCGATTTCCATCGGCGTCAGGGTTGCAGTGCCCAGCGCCAGGGACAGGTTAGGTGGCAAGTCTTGTTTGTTGAAGCCGAAGCGAGTGATGTAATCGATGGTCTTGCCTACACCCATCGCTTGCAGCAATCGGATCGATACCAGGTTGCGCGACTTGTACAGCGCTTCACGCAGACGAATCGGGCCGAGGAAGGTGTTGGTATCGTTCTTGGGGCGCCAGACCTTGTCCAGGTACTCATCGACGAACACGATCGGTGCGTCGTTCACCAGGCTCGAGGCGGTGTAGCCGTTGTCCAGTGCGGCGCTGTAGACGAAAGGCTTGAAGCTCGAACCCGGCTGGCGTTTGGCCTGCAAGGCACGGTTGTAGTTGCTCTGTTCAAAAGCAAAGCCACCGACCAGCGATCGGATCGCACCGTTCTGTGGGTCGAGGGATACCAGTGCACCCTGGGCTTGGGGAATCTGGCTGAACTTCAACGAATTGTCCGGTTGGCGCTGTACGCGAATCAGATCGCCGACCTGCGCAACGTCCGACGGCTGCTTCGGATTGGCGCCCATGCTGTTGGTGTTCAGGAATGGACGCGCCCATTTCATGCTGTCCCAGCCGACATGCTCGCTGCCGGTGCGGGTCAGGACCTGCAGGCCGTTCTTTTCGACCTGGGTGACGATGGCCGGCTCAAGGCTGCTGATGGTGCGTTGCTTGGTCAGTTCGGTCGCCCACGCCTCGCGGGTCTTGCCCGGCAGGCGTGATTCAGGGCCACGATAGCCATGACGCTGGTCGTAGGTCATCAAACCTTCGTGGACGGCGGTATTGGCCATTTCCTGCAGATTGCTCGGCACCGTGGTGGTGACGCGGAAGCCTTCGGTGTAAGCGTCGCTGCCATAGCGACCGACCATTTCGGCGCGGGCCATCTCGGCGATGTAGGGCGCGTTCACTTCCGGCGTCGGTACGTGATAGCTGGCGTTCAGCGGCTCGTTGATCGCGGCGGTGTAATCGGCTTCGCTGATTTTGCCGAGCTTGTACATGCGCCCCAGGATCCAGTCGCGACGTTCCTTGCTGCGTGCGGGGTTGGCGAGCGGGTTGAAGCGCGACGGGGCCTTTGGCAGGCCTGCAATCATTGCCATCTGCGCCAGGCTGACGTCGCGAATCGACTTGCCATAGTAGACCTGCGCCGCCGCTTCGATGCCGTAGGCGCGGTTGCCCAGATAGATCTTGTTGACGTACAGCTCAAGGATTTCGTCCTTGGTCAGCTGCCGTTCGATCTGCAGCGCCAGGAGGATTTCAGTGGTCTTGCGCGAAAAGCTGCGCTCGCTGGTCAGGAAGAAGTTCTTCGCCACCTGCATGGTGATGGTGCTGCCGCCGGACTGAATGTGCCCGCTTTTGACCAATTGGGTGGCGGCGCGCATCAGGCTGCTGGGGTCAACGCCATAGTGATTGGCGAAGTTATCGTCTTCAGCACTTAGTAACGCATTGATGAAATTTGGCGGAATGTCGGCAAAACGGATGGGAGTACGGCGCATTTCGCCAAACTCTGCGATCAACTTGTTGTCGCTGCTATAGACCCGCAATGGAATCTGCAACTGGATGCTTCTCAACGCCTCCACGGAGGGTAATCCGGGACTAAGGTAAAGAAACGCCCCGCTCAGACCCAGAAGCAGTCCGCAGAAAACCGCGACGATGGACCAACCGAGAAATTTCAGCAGACGAATCAAGGCTTTTGGATATCCAGGGCAAAGAATGAATTAGGCATCAGGGTTCAGGGTAATGGCGAACGACCCGCGCTTGAGAAAAAGCGGAAAAAAACGCTGGGCATTATAAGCATTTTTCCGCCGCAGGCGTCATTGGCGGCTGCTGTCAAGACGGGCGGATGGAACGCAACGCACATTACAGAGTCCGTAACTCACGGATAGTCATAGGGAATTGCGAGTGCCAGGACTCTTCAAGAAAAAAGCCAATGCGCTTTTAGGTATCGACATTAGCTCCACATCGGTAAAGCTCCTGGAGCTGAGTCGCCAGGGTGATCGCTACAGGGTCGAGGCCTATGCGGTTGAGCCGCTGCCCGCCAACGCCGTTATCGAAAAAAATATCGCCGAACTCGAAGGTGTTGGGCTCGCGCTTTCTCGGGTGCTGATTAAGGCCAAAACCAACCTCAAGAATGTTGCTGTGGCCGTGGCCGGATCGGCGGTGATCACCAAGACCATCGAGATGGACGCTGGCCTTAGCGACGACGAGATGGAAAGCCAGCTGAAGGTCGAAGCCGATCAGTACATTCCTTATCCATTGGATGAAGTCTCCATCGATTTCGAAGTCCAGGGGGCGTCAGCGCGCAACCCCGAGCGGGTCAATGTGTTGCTTGCGGCCTGTCGCAAGGAAAATGTCGAGGTTCGTGAAGCCGCCCTGGCGCTGGCCGGTCTGACTGCCCGAGTGGTCGATGTGGAAGCCTATGCCCTGGAGCGATCCTTTGGTTTGCTGGGCAATCACTGGATCGCTTCCCGGGAGCGTCTGGTGGCAGTGGTCGACATCGGCGCAACCATGACCACCCTGAGCGTGCTGCTGGGCGGACGGATCATCTACACCCGTGAACAATTGTTCGGCGGTCGCCAGTTGACCGAGGAAATTCAGCGTCGATACGGCCTGACCGTCGAACAGGCGGGGCTGGCAAAAAAACAGGGTGGCTTGCCGGCCGATTACGCCAGCGAAGTCTTGCAGCCATTTCGCGAGGCATTGGTCCAGCAGGTCTCGCGTTCGTTGCAGTTTTTCTTTGCCTCCGGTCAATACCACTCGGTCGATCATATTTTGCTCGCTGGCGGCACGGCATCGGTCCCAGGCCTGGATCGGCTGATCGAGCAGCAGTTGGGCACGCCGACGCATGTGGCCAACCCGTTCTCTGACATGACCCTGAGCAACAAAGTCAACGCCACAGCACTTGCCAGCGATGCACCAGCCTTGATGATCGCTTGCGGGCTCGCCCTCAGGAGTTTTGACTGATGGCGCGGATCAATCTTCTACCTTGGCGCGAAGAACTGCGCGAGCAGCGTCGCAAGCGCTTTTTACTGATTCTGGTCGGTGTGCTGGCGGGAGCGGCAGGCGCGGTGTTGATCGCCAATCAGGCAATCAATAACGCGATAGACCGGCAGGTTGCGCGTAACAACTACATCAACAAGCAGATCACCGTGGTTGACGAGCGGATCAAGCAAATCAGCGATCTCAAGGCCCGTCGCCAGCAACTGGTCGAACGCATGCGCATCATCCAGGACTTGCAAGGCAATCGACCGATCAGTGGGCGAATTTTTGACCAATTGGCGCGGACCCTGCCCGACGGGGTGTATTTCACGGAAGTGAAAATGGCCGGCAAGACCTTGTCCATTAACGGCGCGGCAGAATCC
The DNA here is from genome assembly GCF_050990305.1 of Pseudomonas putida. Lineage (GTDB taxonomy): Bacteria > Pseudomonadota > Gammaproteobacteria > Pseudomonadales > Pseudomonadaceae > Aquipseudomonas > Aquipseudomonas putida_AH. The sequence goes on from NZ_CP158817.1 coordinate 391,590, forward strand.
AACAACCGTGTTTCCGATCTGATGCGCAACCTGGAGGCGTCAGATTGGTTCGATGCGCCCAGTCTGACTGAAGTCAAGGCAAATACCGCCGGTCAATTGGATCAGGCCAACGTCTTCCAGTTGACAGTCCGTCAATCCCAGCCTGCTGCCGTCGAGGACGGGAAATGAATCTGTCTGGATGGGTTGAAGGGCTGCGCAACATCGACATCAATGATCTGGATACCAACAACATTGGTTCATGGCCTCCGGCGATCAAGGTGCTGGTGGGGGTGCTGGTCATGGTGCTGGTACTGGCGTTCGGTTACAGCTTTTCCACGAGCGAGCTTGAGAGCCAGCTAGATCTCAAACGCGAGGAGGAGTCGACGCTTAAGGAGCAATTTGCCACCAAGGCCCGCATGGCCGCGAATCTGGAGCTGTACACCCAACAGATGAAGGAGATGGAAAACTCCTTTGGTGTGCTACTGCGGCAACTGCCCAGCGACACCGAGGTGCCTGGCCTGCTGGAAGACATCACCCGTACCGGCTTGGGCAGCGGTCTGGAGTTTGAAGAAATCAAGCTGCTACCCGAGGTCACTCAGCCGTTCTACATCGAACTGCCGATCCAAATTACCGTCACTGGCGCCTATCACGCTCTGGCGACGTTCGTCAGTGGTGTGGCCGGGTTGCCGCGCATTGTCACCCTGCATGATTTCGACCTGGCGCCGGTCAATCCCGACGAGGGCGCCAAGTTGCGCATGAGCATTCTGGCCAAGACCTACCGCTACAACGACAAAGGGCTGCACCCATGAGCCCGCTTCGTGTTTTTTCCCTGGTCGCCGTATTGGCCGTCCTGACCGGCTGTGGCAGCGGTGATGACTTCAGCGACCTGGACGCCTACATGAACGAAATGCTTCTGCGGGCACCGGGAAAGATTGAACCAACGCCGACATTCCGGTCTTACCCGACATTCACTTACAACGCCGCCAGCTTGCGCAGTCCGTTTTCGCAGCAAGTCAGGGTCGACCTGGCCGGCCAGAAGCGCGGCTCACGCAACGTCAAGCCCGATCCCTACCGAGCCAAGCAGTTCCTCGAAGGTTTCAACATCGAGCAGTTTGAAATGGTTGGCACGATTTCCAATGCAACAGGCTTTTTTGCGCTGCTACGTGGAGCTGGCGGGGTGCATCGACTCAAGGTCGGAGATTACCTGGGGCGTAATGAGGGGCGGATCGTCGCCATCAACGCCTCGCAAGTCGATGTGGTCGAAATCGTCCCTGATGGTGAAGGTGCATGGCTGGAACGGCCGCGGACCATCCCTTTGAAAGAGCACTCATAGTGGAACTCGAAAAATGAACAGGATTTTCTCCACCTTCGGAGTGTCGCTATGGATAGCGCTGCTGTCGCCGATGGTACAAGCGGCCAACCTCAAGGCGCTGGATGTCGCTGCGCTGCCCGGAGACCGCGTCGAGTTGAAGCTGGCGTTCGATGAGCAACCACCGACGCCCCGTGGGTATACGACGGAGTCCCCTGCGCGGATCGCGCTGGATTTGCCCGGTGTCGTCAATCAACTGGCGAGCAAGACTCGAGACCTTGGCAGCGGCAATGCCCGAAGTGTGACGGTGGTCGAAGCCAAGGATCGCACGCGGCTGATCATCAATCTGACCCAATTGACGCCGTACGACACGCGGGTCGAGGGCAAAAATTTGTTCGTGGTGGTGGGGCAGGGTGCCAAAAGCACGGCCTCCAGACCGCCCGCTTCTGTAGTGCCGGCCCCGGCTCGCGCAACTGTGCCAGCGGCGAAGGCCATTCGTGCAGTGGATTTTCAGCGTGGCACTCAGGGTGAAGGCAATGTGGTGATCGATTTGTCGGACCCGTCCATCGCGCCGGATATTCAGGAGCGCGAAGGCAAGATCGTGCTTGGTTTCGCCAGAACCCGATTGCCCGAACCCCTGCGCGTGCGCCTGGACGTCAAGGATTTCGCGACGCCGGTGCAGTTCGTCAATGCCAGTGCCTCGGGTGACAGGGCCACGATCACCATCGAACCCAGCGGTGCCTTCGATTACTCGACTTATCAGACTGACAACAAGTTGACTGTCAGCATCCGCCCGATGACCGTCGACGACTTGCAGAAACGTAACGCCGACCGCTATGCCTACAACGGTGAAAAACTTTCGCTGAATTTCCAGGACATCGACGTGCGCTCGGTGCTGCAACTGATCGCCGATTTCACCAATCTCAACCTGGTGGCCAGCGATACGGTGCAAGGTGGCATCACGCTGCGTTTGCAAAACGTGCCGTGGGATCAGGCGCTGGACCTGGTGCTGAAAACCAAAGGGCTGGACAAGCGCAAGATCGGTAACGTCCTGCTGGTCGCCCCGGCCGATGAAATCGCCGCCCGGGAGCGCCAGGAGCTGGAGTCGCAGAAACAGATCGCCGATTTGGCGCCCCTGCGACGGGAGTTATTGCAGGTCAATTACGCCAAGGCCACCGATATTGCAAAGCTGTTCCAGTCAGTGACCAGCGCCGAGACGAAAATCGACGAACGGGGTTCGATCACCGTCGATGATCGCACCAACAACATCATTGCCTACCAGACCCAGGATCGGCTCGACGAGTTGCGGCGAATCGTGGCGCAGCTCGATATCCCGGTGCGCCAGGTGATGATCGAGGCACGAATCGTCGAAGCCAACGTCGACTACGACAAGAGTCTAGGCGTGCGCTGGGGGGGCTCGATCCAGAACAAGGGCAACTGGAACACCTCCGGTGTCAGCAACGGCGCCAACGGGTCGACGACGATCGGCACGCCAGGCAGCACCAGTACCAATACACCGTTCGTCGACATGGGGGCTGCATCCAACACCTCGGGGATTGGCATCGCGTTCATTACCGATAACGTCTTGCTGGACCTGGAACTGACCGCCATGGAGAAGACCGGCAACGGCGAAATCGTTTCGCAACCCAAGGTGGTTACATCGGACAAGGAAACCGCGAAAATCCTCAAGGGCACCGAGATTCCCTATCAGGAAGCCAGCTCCAGTGGCGCGACGTCGGTGTCGTTCAAGGAGGCTTCGCTGTCGCTGGAGGTGACACCGCAAATCACTCCGGACAACCGGATCATCATGGAGGTCAAGGTCACCAAGGACGAGCCGGACTACCTGAACAAGGTGCAGGATGTGCCGCCCATCAAGAAAAACGAGGTCAACGCCAAGGTCCTGGTCAACGACGGCGAGACCATCGTGATTGGTGGTGTTTTCTCAAATACTCAAAGCAAGGTTGTAGATAAGGTGCCATTTCTTGGCGATGTGCCGTATCTTGGCCGCCTTTTCCGGCGTGACGTGGTGTCGGAGAAAAAATCCGAGCTGTTGGTGTTTCTCACTCCGCGTATCATGAATAACCAGGCGATTGCTGTGAGTCATTGATTCTGTGCGAAATTTGATTCTTGTAGGACCGATGGGGGCTGGAAAAAGCACCATCGGCCGGTTGCTGGCCAAAGAGCTGCGCTTGCCATTCAAAGATTCCGATAAGGAAATTGAATTGCGCACGGGCGCCAATATCCCATGGATCTTCGACAAGGAAGGCGAACCGGGCTTTCGTGACCGCGAGCAGGCGATGATCGCCGAACTATGCGATTACGATGGTGTGGTGCTGGCCACCGGTGGCGGCGCGGTCATGCGCGAAGCCAATCGTCGAGCGCTGCACGCTGGCGGACGGGTGGTCTATCTGCATGCTTCGGTGGAGCAGCAGGTCGGTCGTACCGCTCGTGATCGCAATCGGCCGTTGCTGCGTACAGCCGATCCGGCCAAGACCCTTCGGGATTTGCTGGCGATCCGTGATCCGCTTTATCGGGAAATTGCCGATCTGGTGGTGGAAACCGATGAGCGGCCACCGCGAATGGTCGTGCTCGACATTCTTGAACGCTTGCAACAGCTGCCTCCCCGTTAATGCATAGCGCGAAATGCGCTATCCTCGGCGTCCTGCCACGATCGCTCTAGGTTGTGGCGAGCAGCTACCGAACGGCGTCACACCCGCTGAGGCCGTGGACATTCGTTAACTCAAGGCAGGATGCCTGATTCCATCTTCACTGTGGGGACACATGCAGACACTCAAGGTCGACCTAGGCGAGCGCAGCTACCCGATTCATATTGGCGAAGGTTTGTTGGACCAGCCTGAACTGCTGGCCCCGCATATTCGCGGGCGGCAAGTGGCGATTATCTCCAACGAAACCGTTGCGCCGCTCTACCTCGAACGTCTGACCCGCAGCCTCGCGCAGTTCTCGGTGATTTCCGTGGTGCTGCCCGACGGCGAAGCTTTCAAGACCTGGGAAACCCTGCAACTGATTTTCGATGGCTTGCTGACTGCACGTCACGACCGTCGCACCACGGTCATCGCTCTCGGCGGCGGCGTGATTGGTGACATGGCCGGTTTTGCCGCTGCCTGTTACCAGCGTGGCGTCGACTTCATTCAGGTTCCGACCACCTTGCTGTCGCAAGTCGACTCGTCAGTGGGTGGCAAGACGGGTATCAACCACCCGTTGGGCAAGAACATGGTCGGCGCCTTTTATCAGCCCAATGTCGTGCTGATCGATACGGCCTCCCTCAAGACGTTGCCGGCACGCGAGCTGTCCGCCGGGCTGGCTGAAGTCATCAAGTACGGTCTGATCTGCGATGAGCCGTTCCTGACCTGGCTCGAAGATAACGTTGATCGCCTGCGCAATCTGGACCAGCAAGCCCTGACCTACGCCATCGAGCGCTCCTGCGCGGCCAAGGCGGCGGTCGTCGGGGCTGACGAAAAAGAGACCGGTGTGCGCGCCACGCTCAACCTGGGCCATACCTTTGGTCATGCCATCGAAACCCACATGGGTTACGGCGTCTGGCTGCACGGCGAAGCCGTGGCTGCTGGCACGGTGATGGCGCTGGAAATGTCCGCGCGCCTCGGCTGGATCGGTGAACAGGATCGCGATCGCGGCATTCGCTTGTTCCTGCGCGCCGGTTTGCCGGTTATCCCGCCTGAAGAGATGACCGAAGCCGATTTCCTCGAACATATGGCAATTGATAAAAAAGTGATCGACGGTCGTTTGCGCCTGGTGCTGCTGCGCCGCATGGGCGAAGCGGTGGTGACTGACGATTATCCAAAAGAGGTTCTACAGGCCACGCTGGGAGCGGATTACCGCGCCCTGGCTCAGCTTAAAGGTTAATAAGAACGCGATGACTAGTTTGCATGCCGACGAGGCTTTCCTCGGCCATTACCAGTTGAGTCATGACCCTTTTGCTCCACGGGTGCCTGGCTTCAAGTTTTTCCCGGCCCAGCGCAAACCGGTGTTGGGGCAATTGCACCACCTGGCGCGTTACAGCCAGTTGCTGCTGGTGGTCACCGGGCCGCAAGGCAGTGGCAAGACCCTGTTGCGCCAGGCTTTGGTGGCCAGCACTAACAAGCAGTCAGTACAAAGTGTGGTGGTGTCCGCCCGTGGCGCTGGCGATTCTGCTGGTGTGCTGCGTCAGGTCGCCCAGGCGCTGGACGTTGCCCAGGCCGAAGTTGGTGCCATTCTGAACCAAGTGGTGCAGTTGGCCCTGACCGGTCAGGAAGTCTATCTGCTGGTTGATGATGCCGAGCAGCTCGACGAGTCCGCGCTGGAGGCGTTGATGGCGCTGGGCGCTGGTGCGCCGGAGGGTCGCCCGCATGTGTTCCTGTTCGGCGAGTCGTCGCTGATCGCTCAGCTTGAGGCGTTGCACCTCGAGGAAGAGCGCTTCCATGTCATCGAGCTGCAGCCTTATACCGAAGAAGAAACCCGCGAATATCTGGAGCAGCGTCTTGAGGGCGCGGGCCGGGGTATCGAACTTTTTACCGCGGATCAGATCTCTGATATTCACGAAAGCTCCGAAGGTTGGCCTGGCAACATCAATCAGGTCGCCCGCGATGCAATGATCGAAGCCATGATTGCCAGCCGCTCAGCGGTAAAGCGTCCAAGTATGGGGTTCAATATGCCGAAGAAACACGTATTGGCGATTTCCGCCGTCGTTGTGGTCGCGGTAGCCGCCGCCTGGTTGATGCCAGGTCGCAGTAAAGCACCGACCACGGGTGCGCCCGCCAACGAGCAGGCGCAACTGCCACTTGGCCAGGGTCAGCCGCAAACGGGTGGTGCGCCGTCCGTCGAATTCGCGGGTAACACGCAGCCGATGCCACTGCCATTGGTCGGTAATTCGCAACCGGTGATGCGCAAACCGCTGGCCGAAGCGGCCGGTGGCATCACCGAGGGTGACGATGGTGTACCGGTGGAAGGTTCAAGCGCGACACCTCCGACCGTGACCACTATTGCACCGCCTGCTGGCGTTCCTGCCGGCCCTGCACCGACACCTGCGGCCAAGCCAACACCAGCCCCGACTCAAGTGGCTACCGCCAAGCCAGCACCGGCTCCAGCGCCTGCTGCCAAGCCTGCCCCGGCGCCGGCCAAACCTGCCGTTGCCGCCGCTGCCAAGCCTGCCGAGAAGCCGGCTGCCGCAGCCAAAGCCGCTGGCGGTACCTGGTACGCCGGTCAGGCTCCGGGTAACTACGTGGTGCAAATCCTCGGCACCAGCTCCGAAGCGACCGCGCAAAACTTCGTCAAGGAACAGGGCGGCGAGTACCGTTATTTCAAGAAAGTCCTCAATGGCAAACCGCTTTACGTCATCACCTACGGTAACTTCGCCAACCGCGATGCAGCCGTATCTGCCATCAAGGCCTTGCCAGCGAAGGTTCAGGCTGGTAAACCTTGGCCTCGCACTGTCGCCAGCGTCCAACAGGAACTGGCAACAACTCGCTGAAGATTCGGCGGCCTTACCCAGGCCGCCTCTCCCGGCACCTCAAAATTTCTACAAGTGCGCGCAACCTTCCAGGCTGCGTGCCTTGTGGTGTCTGCGTCACAGTAGTCTTTGAGTCGTAGCGGTCAAAATTAAAAAAGTTTTGACTAGCACAGCGGATCGCTTTAAACCTTTCACAAATGCGACATAGATTTGCGACATTTCGTCGTCAAATTTGTGAGGCCAAGTGTCGGTGTGTACAATGACCTCCCTTTTGCCCCCGCAAAGCTGGCGTACGTTCGGCGCGGTGTGCAAGTGGTTGAATTAAAAAGAAATTTGCCTCGATGAGAGGCAGCCTGGTGAGAAAGTGTCTATGAAAGCAGGTCTGTACCAACCAGATGAATTCAAGGATAACTGCGGTTTCGGCCTGATAGCCCATATGCAGGGCGAGCCCAGTCATACCCTTTTGCAAACGGCCATCGAGGCCCTGACCTGCATGACCCACCGCGGTGGGATTAATGCCGACGGCAAGACCGGTGACGGTTGCGGTCTGCTGATTCAAAAGCCGGACGTGTTCCTGCGAGCCATCGCCCAGGAAACCTTTGGCGTCGAATTGCCCAAGCAATACGCCGTGGGCATGGTTTTCTTCAATCAGGACCCGGTCAAAGCCGAAGCCGCTCGCGAGAACATGAACCGCGAGATCCTGGCCGCCGGCCTGCAGCTCGTCGGCTGGCGCAAAGTGCCGATCGACACCAGCGTCCTCGGCCGCCTGGCCCTGGAGCGTCTGCCGCAGATCGAACAAGTGTTCATCGGTGGCGAAGGCCTGAGCGACCAGGACATGGCCGTCAAGCTGTTCACCTCTCGCCGTCGTTCGTCCGTGGCCAACGCCGCCGACGTTGACCACTACGTGTGCAGCTTTTCCCACAAGACCATCATTTACAAAGGCCTGATGATGCCGGCGGATCTCGCCGCCTTCTATCCGGACCTGAGCGATGAGCGCCTGCAAACTTCGATTTGCGTGTTCCACCAGCGCTTCTCCACCAACACCTTGCCGAAATGGCCGCTGGCTCAACCGTTCCGCTTCCTGGCGCACAACGGCGAGATCAACACCATCACCGGTAACCGCAACTGGGCCGTGGCCCGTCGCACCAAGTTCACCAACGACTTGATGGACCTGGAAGAACTGGGCCCTCTGGTCAACCGCGTTGGTTCCGACTCTTCCAGCATGGATAACATGCTCGAGTTGATGGTCACCGGTGGCATCGACCTGTTCCGTGGCGTGCGGATGATCATTCCGCCTGCGTGGCAGAACGTCGAAACCATGGACCCGGATCTGCGTGCGTTCTACGAATACAACTCGATGCACATGGAACCGTGGGACGGCCCGGCTGGCGTGGTCATGACCGACGGTCGCTACGCGGTGTGCCTGCTCGACCGTAACGGTCTGCGTCCGGCGCGCTGGGTCACCACCAAGAACGGGTTCATCACCCTGGCTTCGGAAATCGGTGTCTGGAACTACCAGCCTGAAGACGTGATCGCCAAGGGCCGTGTTGGCCCAGGCCAGATCTTTGCCGTGGACACCGAAACCGGCCAGATCCTCGACACCGACGCCATCGACAACCGCCTGAAGTCCCGTCATCCGTACAAGCAATGGCTGCGCAAGAATGCCCTGCGTATCCAGGCGACCATGGAAGACAACGACCACGGTTCGGCGTTCTACGACGTCGATCAGCTCAAGCAATACATGAAGATGTATCAGGTCACGTTCGAAGAGCGCGATCAGGTACTGCGTCCGCTTGGCGAACAAGGCTACGAAGCCGTGGGCTCCATGGGCGACGATACGCCAATGGCCGTGCTGTCCCAGCGCGTGCGCACGCCGTACGACTATTTCCGCCAGCAGTTCGCGCAGGTGACCAACCCGCCGATCGACCCGCTGCGTGAAGCCATCGTCATGTCGCTGGAGATCTGCCTCGGTGCCGAGCGCAACATCTTCCAGGAGTCGCCGGAACACGCCTCGCGCGTGATCCTCAGCTCGCCGATCATTTCCCCGGCCAAGTGGCGCTCGTTGATGAACCTCGATCGTCCGGGCTTTGAGCGCGCGATCATCGACCTCAACTACGAGGAAAGCGTCGGCCTGGAAGCGGCGATCCGCAATGTCGCCGATCAGGCTGAAGAAGCCGTGCGCGCCGGTCGTACCCAGATCGTGCTGAGTGACCGTCATATCGCACCGGGCAAACTGCCGATCCACGCTTCCCTGGCCACCGGTGCGGTACACCACCGCCTGACCGAAAAAGGCCTGCGTTGCGACTCCAACATCCTGGTGGAAACCGCGACCGCTCGCGATCCGCATCACTTCGCCGTGCTGGTCGGTTTCGGCGCTTCTGCCGTTTATCCGTTCCTGGCCTACGAAGTGCTGGGCGACCTGATCCGTACCGGTGAAGTGTTGGGCGACCTCTACGAGGTGTTCAAGAACTACCGTAAGGGCATCACCAAGGGCTTGCTCAAGATCCTGTCGAAGATGGGTATCTCGACCATCACCTCGTACCGTGGTGCGCAGCTGTTCGAAGCCATCGGCCTGTCGGAAGAAGTCTGCAACTTGAGCTTCAAGGGCGTACCGAGCCGCATCAAGGGTGCGCGTTTCGTCGACATCGAAGCCGAGCAAAAAGCCCTGGCCACCGAAGCCTGGAGCCCGCGCAAGCCAATCCAGCAAGGCGGCCTGCTGAAGTTCGTCCACGGTGGCGAATATCACGCGTACAACCCGGACGTGGTCAACACCCTGCAAGCCGCCGTGCAGCAGGGCGACTACGCCAAGTTCAAGGAATACACCTCGCTGGTGGACAACCGTCCGGTGTCGATGATCCGTGACCTGCTCAAGGTCAAGACCCTCGACACGCCGCTGGACATCAGCGAAGTCGAGCCGCTGGAATCGGTGCTCAAGCGCTTCGACTCCGCCGGTATCTCGCTGGGCGCCCTGTCGCCAGAGGCTCACGAAGCCTTGGCCGAAGCCATGAACCGCCTCGGCGCGCGTTCAAACTCCGGCGAAGGTGGTGAAGACCCGGCGCGCTACGGCACCATCAAGAGCTCGAAAATCAAGCAAGTGGCCACCGGTCGTTTCGGTGTAACCCCGGAATACCTGGTCAACGCCGAAGTGCTGCAGATCAAGGTCGCCCAGGGCGCCAAGCCAGGCGAGGGCGGTCAACTGCCAGGCGGCAAGGTCAACGGCCTGATCGCCAAGCTGCGTTATGCCGTACCAGGCGTGACCCTGATTTCGCCACCGCCGCACCACGACATCTACTCGATCGAAGACTTGTCGCAGCTGATTTTCGACTTGAAACAAGTCAATCCACAGGCGTTGGTTTCGGTGAAGCTGGTAGCAGAAGCTGGTGTCGGTACCATCGCCGCCGGTGTGGCCAAGGCCTACGCGGACTTGATCACCATCTCCGGCTATGACGGCGGTACCGGTGCTTCGCCGCTGACCTCGATCAAATACGCGGGCGCTCCGTGGGAACTCGGTCTGGCCGAAACCCACCAGACCCTGCGTGGCAACGATCTGCGTGGCAAGGTTCGCGTGCAGACTGACGGCGGCCTGAAAACCGGCCTCGACGTGATCAAGGCAGCGATTCTCGGCGCTGAAAGCTTCGGCTTCGGCACCGCGCCAATGATCGCCCTGGGCTGCAAATACCTGCGCATCTGCCACCTGAACAACTGCGCCACTGGCGTCGCGACTCAGAACGAGAAGCTGCGCAAGGACCACTACATCGGTACCGTCGACATGGTGGTGAATTTCTTCACCTACGTCGCCGAAGAAACCCGTGAATGGCTGGCCAAGCTGGGCGTGCGCTCCCTCGAAGAGCTGATTGGCCGTACCGATCTGCTGGACATCATCGAAGGCCAGACCACCAAGCAGCATCACCTGGACCTGACCCCGTTGCTGGGCAGCGATCACATTCCGGCGGACAAGCCTCAGTTCTGCGGCGTGGATCGCAACCCACCGTTCGACAAGGGCCTGCTGGCCGAGAAAATGGTCGATATGGCCACCTCGGCGATCAACGACCTGAGCGGCGCCGAGTTCGCCCTGGATATCTGCAACTGCGACCGTTCCATCGGCGCGCGGATCTCCGGTGAAATCGCCCGCAAACACGGCAACCAGGGCATGGCCAATGCGCCGATCACTTTCCGTTTCAAAGGTACGGCTGGCCAGAGCTTCGGCGTGTGGAACGCTGGCGGTCTGAACATGTACCTGGAAGGTGACGCCAACGACTACGTCGGTAAGGGCATGACCGGCGGCAAGCTGGTGATCGTTCCACCGAAAGGCAGCGTCTACAAAACGCAGGACAGCGCCATCGTCGGCAACACCTGCCTGTATGGCGCCACCGGCGGCAAGCTGTTCGCCGCCGGCACTGCGGGCGAGCGTTTCGCCGTGCGTAACTCCGGTGCCCACACTGTGGTGGAAGGCACTGGCGATCACTGCTGCGAGTACATGACCGGTGGCTTCGTCTGCGTACTGGGCAAGACCGGTTACAACTTCGGCTCTGGCATGACCGGTGGTTTCGCCTACGTGCTCGACCAGGACAACACCTTCGTTGACCGGGTCAACCACGAACTGGTGGAAATCCAGCGGATCAGCGGCGAGGCGATGGAAGCCTACCGTAGCCATTTGCAACGCGTGCTGAACGAGTACGTCGAGGAAACCGACAGCGAGTGGGGTCGTGAACTCGCCGAGAACCTCGATGACTACGTGCGCCGTTTCTGGTTGGTCAAGCCCAAGGCTGCCTCCCTGAAATCGTTGCTTTCCAGCACCCGTGCCAACCCGCAGTGATATGCGCCTGAAGAGTTTGATGAGGTTTTAACAATGGCTGAACGTCTGAATAACGACTTCCAGTTCATCGATGTCGGGCGCAAGGATCCGAAGAAGAAACTGTTGCGTCAACGCAAGAAAGAGTTCGTGGAAATCTACGAACCCTTCAAGCCCCAGCAGTCGGCCGACCAGGCCCACCGCTGCCTGGGCTGCGGTAACCCGTATTGCGAATGGAAGTGCCCGGTGCACAACTTCATTCCCAACTGGCTGAAGTTGGTGGCCGAGGGCAACATCCTCCAGGCCGCCGAGCTGTCGCACCAGACCAACACCCTGCCGGAAGTCTGCGGCCGGGTGTGCCCGCAAGACCGTCTGTGCGAGGGCGCCTGTACCCTCAACGACGGCTTCGGCGCGGTGACCATCGGTTCGGTAGAGAAGTACATCACCGACACCGCGTTCGCCATGGGCTGGCGCCCGGACATGTCCAAGGTCAAACCGACCGGCAAGCGTGTCGCCATCATCGGCGCGGGCCCGGCGGGCCTGGGCTGTGCCGACGTGCTGGTGCGCGGTGGTGTGACCCCGGTGGTGTTCGACAAGAACCCGGAAATCGGTGGTCTGCTGACCTTCGGCATCCCCGAGTTCAAGCTGGAAAAGACCGTGCTGAGCAATCGCCGCGAAGTCTTCACCGGCATGGGCATCCAGTTCCGCCTCAACACTGAGGTGGGCAAGGACGTGACCATGGAGCAACTGCTCGAAGAATACGATGCCGTGTTCATGGGCATGGGCACCTACACCTACATGAAAGGTGGCTTTGCTGGTGAGGACCTGCCGGGCGTCTACGACGCGCTGGACTTCCTGATCGCCAACGTCAACCGCAACCTGGGCTTTGAAAAGTCGCCGGAAGATTTCGTCGACATGAAAGGCAAGAAGGTCGTGGTACTCGGCGGCGGTGACACGGCGATGGACTGCAACCGTACCTCGATTCGCCAGGGCGCCAAGTCGGTGACCTGTGCCTATCGTCGTGACGAAGCGAACATGCCCGGCTCGCGCAAAGAGGTGAAGAACGCCAAGGAAGAAGGCGTGAAGTTCCTCTACAACCGTCAGCCGATCGCCATCGTCGGCGAAGACAAGGTCGAAGGCGTGAAAGTGGTCGAGACCCGTCTCGGCGAACCGGACGCCCGTGGCCGTCGCAGCCCCGAGCCGATCCCGGGCTCCGAAGAGATCATCCCGGCCGATGCCGTGGTCATCGCGTTCGGTTTCCGTCCGAGCCCGGCGCCGTGGTTCGAGCAATTCGAGATCCAGACCGACAGCCAGGGCCGCGTCGTGGCACCGGAACAAGGTCAGTACAAGCACCAGACCAGCAACCCGAAAATCTTCGCCGGTGGCGACATGGTGCGCGGGTCCGACCTGGTGGTGACGGCGATCTTCGAAGGCCGCAATGCCGCTGAAGGGATCCTGGATTACCTGGGCGTCTGATCAACATATACCCCCTGTAGGAGCCGGCTTGCTGGCGATCAACGATAACGCGGCGTACTTGATACACCGCGTCGTTTGGATCGCCAGCAAGCCGGCTCCTACAAGGCTATTTTCAGCCCATCTACCCGCGACAAATTGACCCGATAGACAAAAGGCTGACCTGCATCCGTGCCTTTTCCCTCGCGCTCTGAGAAAATGCCCGCACTTTTTTTCCGGATGCCGACATGACTGCCCTGAAGAACGACCGTTTCCTGCGCGCCCTGCTCAAGCAACCCGTAGACGTCACTCCCGTGTGGATGATGCGTCAGGCCGGCCGCTACTTGCCTGAATACCGTGCCAGTCGCGCCAAGGCCGGCGATTTCATGAGCCTGTGCATGAACCCGTCGTTCGCCTGCGAAGTCACGATGCAGCCGCTGGACCGTTATCCACAACTGGACGCGGCGATCCTCTTTTCAGACATCCTGACCATCCCCGATGCCATGGGCCAGGGCTTGTACTTCGAAACGGGCGAAGGTCCGCGCTTCAAGAAAGTCGTCAGCACCCTGGCCGACATCGAAGCCCTGCCGATTCCTGATCCGCAGAAAGACCTGGGCTATGTGATGGATGCGGTCAGCACCATCCGCCGCGAACTCAATGGTCGCGTACCGCTGATCGGCTTCTCCGGCAGCCCATGGACCCTGGCCACTTACATGGTCGAAGGCGGTTCGTCGAAAGACTTCCGCAAGACCAAGGCCATGCTCTATGACAACCCACAAGCTATGCACCTGCTGCTGGACAAGCTCGCGCAGTCGGTCACCAGCTACCTCAACGGCCAGATCAAGGCCGGTGCACAAGCGGTGCAGATCTTCGATACCTGGGGTGGCAACCTGTCGGCGGCGGCCTATCAGGAATTCTCCCTGGCCTACATGAAGAAAATCGTCAGCGGCCTGATCCGCGAACATGAAGGTCGCAAGGTGCCGGTGATCCTGTTCACCAAGAACGGCGGCCTGTGGCTGGAAAGCATCGCCGAGGCTGGCGCCGACGCGCTGGGGCTGGACTGGACCTGCGACATCGGCAACGCCCGCGCCCGTGTCGGTGACAAAGTCGCCCTGCAAGGCAACATGGACCCGACGGTGCTCTACGCCAAGCCAGAAGCGATCCGCGCCGAAGTCGGGCGCATCCTCGCCAGCTATGGCAAGGGCAGTGGCCACGTGTTCAACCTGGGCCATGGCATCACCCCGGAAGTCGATCCGGAGCATGCAGGTGCGTTCCTGCGCGCGGTGCATGAGTTGTCGGCGCAGTATCACCAGTAAATTTCTGAAGTTGAAAAAAAGCCTGTCTGGCCTGGTGCCAGACAGGCTTTTTTATGCGCTTAAATTTTGTGTGTGCTGGATGTCGCTTCTTGTAAGGATTTTCTTTCGTCCGTTGTCGGTAGAAGTTACAAAGCGACTATTCCTACTTGCAGGGAGGAATTTCCCTGCATAGAAAACTCATTAGTCCAAGTAATGTTCCGGACCCTGCTCTGCCAAGCGCTGAGCAATATCGCAAACATCGGCGCCAGTTATTTGCGCCTTAATCTTCGATTAGTAGTCCGGAATTCAAGTGATGAAAAATATTTCTTACAAGGGAAGTGCGTTTGCGGCCTGCACTTCTTCAATGATCCTGTTATCGGCAATGTTGGCGTCTCAAAGTGTTTCCGCTCATGGCTATCTGGAAGTGCCGCCATCCCGTGCGCTGCTTTGCCAAAAAGGCTTGAACACCAACTGCGGTGGTGCTCAATACGAGCCGCAAAGTGTTGGCGAAACCTTTAAAGGTTTCCCGGCGGGAACGGGTGGCGCTCCTTTGCAGGGCCCCATCGACGGCAAGATCCCGAGTGGTGGCCACTCGTTGTTCTCCGCTCTCGATGCTCAATCTGCCACCCGTTGGCATCTGACGGAAATCAAGGACCGCAACATCGATTTCCAATGGCACTACACGGCGGTGCACCCAGCCACAAAACACGAGTATTTCATTACCCGCAACGGCTGGAACCCGAACGAATCCCTCAAACGCGCCACCTTTGAAAGTACCCCGTTCTGCACCATCGATGGTGGTAATCAAAAGCCTGAGTCGGGTGCCAAGCACAAGTGCACCATTCCCTCGGATAAGTCCGGCCAGCACGTCATCCTGGCAATCTGGACCGTCGGCGATACCGATGCAGCGTTTTACAACGCCACGGACGTGAATATTCTGGCGGAACCAGAGCTGCCGGGTGGTTGGTCCTCCGTGGGTAGCATCGCGCCTTCAACCCAGTTGCTGGTGGGCGACAAGGTCAAGGCCCGTGCATTCTCGGCCAGTGGCGAGAACCCGCAATACAGCGTTGAAATCTCTATCGATTCCACTGTGGAAGGTTCGCCAAACAACTGGTCGTTCAAGCTGGCGGAAGCCATCAACAAGGCTCACACACTGATCCGCGCTGGCGTTCGTGATGAAAACGGCACTATCGAACCGGTCAAGGGCAACAACAGCCTGTATGCGCAAAAAGAAAGCGGTGTGGCCCGTTACGAAGTTCAACTGGACATGAAAGAAGACGCCGCGGCGCGCATGTCGGTAGCTTCCCAGCAAGCTGAATACGTGCTCGTGAAGGGGCAGGCCAAGGTCGATTTTGGCATGATCTCCAACCGCAAAATGAATGTTGAAGCGACTTTGTACGATGAGAACAACAAGCCGGTCGGTTCCACCAGGACTCAAGTGGAAAGCGGTCCTACCCAACTGGTCATGGATATTCGCAGCAACCCTGGCAAACACACCCTGACCCTGGTTGGCACCACCCTG
This sequence comes from Pseudomonas putida, assembly GCF_050990305.1. Classification (GTDB taxonomy): domain Bacteria; phylum Pseudomonadota; class Gammaproteobacteria; order Pseudomonadales; family Pseudomonadaceae; genus Aquipseudomonas; species Aquipseudomonas putida_AH. The sequence goes on from NZ_CP158817.1 coordinate 407,403, forward strand.
GATGGTCGCACCACTCGCCAGGACACCCAGACCACCCAAGTGACTGGTGAAGGTGCTGGCGTCGAGCATGACTTCGTGTTCCCCGAAGGTCTGAGCGAGTACACCGCAGGCACCAAAGTGCTGCAACCAAAGACCAACGAAGTCTTTGAATGCAAGCCGTTCCCTGAGGCCGGTTACTGCAAGCAATACGTCCCGACTGCCAATGGTTTTGAGCCTGGCGTCGGTGCGCATTGGCATATGGCCTGGGACAAAATTTAAGTCCGCCCGGTAATCCTTCAGGCGAATTTTCAAAGTTCGCCTGAAGGCTCACTTGTGTTTGAAATCAGAGTTAAGCATGACGGTTTTGAATTATTCCGGGCAGCGCGTATGGCTGCACTGGATCTCGGCGGCTGTGATCATCTGGACGCTGGCATCGGGGTTCTATGTCGCTGTGGCTGAAGTGCCCGCCCGGATCAGTCAGTTGGTTGCCTTTATCAATGTGTCGCTGACAACGGTGTTCATCCCGCTTTTTGTCTGGCGCCTCAGCATTTTTGTTGCTCACGTTCGGCACATGAACCTGAACGCTTTAACGTTGGAAAAAAAACTCGTTTTTATCGTTCATTCGCTCATCTACCTCACGGTAGCAATTGTGCTGGTGACCGGTGTGTTGATGATGAATCGCCCAATCGATGTGTTCGGGGTGGTCGAGATCGTTCAACCGCTGAGTGATCCGGCCCTCATCGCGCAATTCTTTACCCTGCACGTGTGGTCGTGCCTGTTCCTTTCGCTGCTGATCGTGCTGCATGTCGGTGCGGTTATCGTTCATGAGTTGTGCGGCCATCGCGTGCTGCGACGCATGTCCTTTTGCAGCATAGTTCGAAGTGAACAACTCGAGTGAAAGGACGCCTTTACGCACTCTGTCTGGTGCTCATATGCGTGGGTTATGCAGCGCTTTTGACGTGGCAGGAATGGGGATTTCGAGACAGTCTTGCCTCGCCGTTGTCGCTTGCGACACCCATCACGCCCTTGCCGCCTCGTGCGCCCCTCGAAACAACCGCCGTTATTACGGTGCTCGGTCTGTCAGCTGAGAATGCCTTGCTGCCCAGTGCCGAGCCACTGACGCTGCAAGCCAGCTTTATTCTCGGTACCGGCTTGTCCAGAGCCTTGCTGGCCGATGGGCAAGGCGCACGGATTTATCAGGTAGGCGATCAGTTGCCGGGCGGCAGCGTGCTGCGTCGCGTCGAGGCGAATCAGGCGGTGTTGTGGAACAAGGGGCGCGAGGAAGTGTTGACGCTGCAGGCACCCGCCACGCGTTTCCTGCACCCAGTCGGCTCGCAGTCCGAGGTTCAGACTCCCGCTATTTCTGCACGTTATCTACGCCCGCAATCGGGGCAGTCAGAGTGAATAAACCCATGAACAGCTTGATTGGCACGCAGGCACTGCGTGCCATGCTTCTTCTTGCCTTGTTGGCAGTGATTGCTTTGCCCGGCACGCTGCGGGCGGAGCAAGAAAAATGGCAGTTGGCGATGAACAACGCCGAGCTGCGTGACATCGTCGAAGAAATCTCGTCCATTCTCGGCACGACTGTGGTGCTGGACCCCAGAGTCTCCGGTCGTGTCACCGTCATGTCCCGTCAGGCGCTGGACCGCGAGGGCGTTCGTCGACTGTTTTACTCGGTACTCGATGCCCACAACTTCACGGTGATCGATGAGGGTGACCGAATCCTCATTACGCCAGTCGCTGAAGCGAAAACCCGCGCCGGCCAAGGCAAGACAAAAAACACCACAGCGTCGCAGTTCGTCACGCAGGTCATCGCGTTGAATACCAGCAGCGCCGCCGACATTGCCGGGCTGGTCCGGCCGTTGGTGTCGGTCAATGGTTATGTCGGTCCGTCGGTGTCAGCCAATGCCCTGGTGGTCACCGATACGGCGGCTAACGTGCAACGTATTGCTCGAGTGATTCGGCAACTGGATTCCGGCCAGGGCAACATGCACTCGGTGGTTCAACTGCTCCACGCCCAGGCCAGCGACGTGGCCTTGCTGATGGACGCCTCACTGGGCAAACGCAACGCCGATACAACGATCCAGGTATTGGCGGATAGCCGGACCAACCGCCTGATTCTCATCGGCCCGCCCACGGTCCGCCAACGTTTGACTGAATTGGCCCGCGGCCTCGACATCCGCGCCACGGCGATCCCCGATAACGCCCGTGTAATTCGCCTGCGTCACAGCGATGCAAAACAATTGGCTGAAATTCTGGAAACCATGGGGCAGGGCAGAAAGCCGCCCACGGCCCATGGTGGCACTAAGGATATCTCCAGCGGCGCGACCTTCATGATCAAGGCCGACGAAAGCCAGAATGCGCTGGTGCTGATCGCCGAACCGGCACAAGTCAAAACCATCGAAAGCATCGTGCGTCAGCTAGATCAACCACGGGCACAAGTGCTGATTCATGCCGCCATTGTTGAGATTTCCGGAGACATTGCCGAAGCGGTGGGCGTGCAGTGGGGCTTGAACACCGGTGATGCCAAGGGTTTCATCAATTTCCCCGGCACTGACGTTCCGATCGTCGGCGGCCTGACATTCGATGAGAAAAAATCGGCTCCAGAGGGCGCGATACTGAAGTTGGGCGGTGACCGCTTCGGCGCATTGATTTCCGCTCTGGCCAGCAACACCCGCAGCAACCTGCTTTCCACACCCAGTCTCTTGACGCTGGACAATCAGGAAGCAGAAATCATCGTCGGTCAGAACGTGCCCTTCAAAACCGGCTCCTACGCCACCAACAGCAGTGGTGCAGACAATCCATTCACTACGGTTGAACGCAAGGACGTGGGCATCAGCCTGAAAATCAAGCCGTACATCAATGACGGTTCGAGCTTGCGCCTGGAAGTCGAGCAGGAAGTGTCGGACATCGCACCTTCGGTATCGGGTATCGACTCTTCCGATCTGATCACCAACAAACGGGCACTCAAGAGCACCATCCTGGCCGACGACGGCGAAATCATCGTGATTGGCGGTTTGATTCGCGACAGCGTGCGAACCCAGAAAAGCGGGGTGCCGCTGCTGCGTGATATTCCTTACCTTGGAGCCCTGTTCCGCTGGACTCGGGATACGCAAACCAAAAGTAACCTGATGGTGTTTTTGCGGCCCACGATCGTGCGCAGCAAGGAAGACCTGGTCGACGTAAGCCGGCAGCGTTACAACGCACTGCGTGACTTGAGCAAGCCTGGGGCGCAGGGCAACAACTCGTTGTTGCTGCCAGCGGATGCGCGTCAGTTGTTCGAGCCGGATTCCGATGCGCCGCTGTTCGATTTGCGCCAGCCAGCGCCGACCACACCATGACGACCTCGCCTCTGGTTCGCGAACCACTGCCTTTTGGATTTGCCCGGCGGTTTGGCGTTCTGCTGGAGCGTGAAGGCGAACAATGGGTGATGGCGATGCGTGCCGATACACCGTTGACGGCTTTGGCCGAGGCGCGTCGTGTTTGTGGGCCGATTTTGTCGCGGGAGCTGCCACTGCGGTTGTTGCAGCCCGAGGTGTTTGCAGCCCGATTGGCTGCCGCTTATCGCGAAGGGCAGAGTGCCGCCAGGCAGGTCGCTGAAGGGCTGGACGAAGAACTGGATCTGCTCAGCCTGGTGGACCAGGTTCCGCAAACCGCCGATCTGCTGGAGCAGCAAGGCGACGCGCCGATTATCCGTCTGATCAACGCGCTACTCAGCGAAGCTGTACGTGAGCATGCCTCAGACGTGCATCTGGAAACCTTCGAGCAATACCTCTCGGTGCGCATGCGTATCGACGGGCAATTGCGTGAAATGCTGCGACCGAGACGTGAACTGGCGACGCTGCTGGTGTCGCGGATCAAGGTCATGGCGCGACTGGATATCGCGGAAAAACGTGTGCCTCAGGATGGACGAATGGCCCTGCGACTGGCCGGGCACGAAGTCGACGTGCGGGTTTCGACGCTACCTTCGGCGCATGGTGAACGGGTGGTGTTGCGATTGCTCGACAAACAGGCCGGGCGTCTGGAGTTGCAGCGTCTGGGCATGCCGGACGACACGCTTGCTGTCCTGCGCCAACTGCTGGGCAGACCCCACGGCATTCTGCTGGTGACAGGGCCCACCGGCTCCGGCAAAACCACTAGCCTGTATGCCGCGCTCAGCAATCTGAACGATCAGACCCGCAATATCCTTACGGTCGAAGATCCCATCGAGTATCACCTGCCGGGGATCGGCCAGATGCCCGTCAACCCGAAAGTCGACATGACATTCGCTCGTGGTTTACGGGCGATCTTGCGCCAGGACCCGGACGTGGTGATGGTCGGCGAAATCCGCGACCGCGAGACCGCGGAAATTGCTGTTCAGGCTTCACTCACAGGGCATTTGGTTCTCTCGACCTTGCACACCAACAGCGCGGTTGGCGCGGTAACGCGATTAGTCGATATGGGGGTCGATGCCTATCTGCTGGCGTCGTCGCTGGTGGGCATTCTGGCCCAGCGGTTACTGCGTACATTGTGTGCTCACTGCAAGGTGTCATACCGCGCCGATGTGGCGGCCTGTCAGCGGTTGGGGCTCGATGTCACGGCGCCTGCGCTGCTGTTCAAAGCCGTGGGGTGCGATCAGTGTCAGCACGGTTATCGCGGACGAATAGGGATCTACGAACTGATCGGCGTGACGCCTGCCGTGTCGACGCTGATTCATCAAGGCGCCAGCGAGCAGGCGTTGACCGATGAGACGCGCAAGGTATCGCGCAGCTTGTTTCAGGATGGGCGCCAACGGGTGTTGGACGGCGTGACCAGTCTCGACGAGTTGCTGCGCGTGACTCAGGAGGATTAGGCGTGCCGACGTTCGATTACCGTGCGGACGATGCCCAGGGCCGGCGCTGCAAGGGCCGACTAGAAGCCGACAGTCCACGCCATGCCCGGCAACTGATGCGCGAGCGAGGTTTATGGCCGCGTGAGCTGCATGAGGTCAAGGTGGGTAGTGGTAGCGGGACACAGCCACGGGGCGCACGCCTCAGCGCCGCGGACCTGGCGTTGCTGACACTGCAACTGTCCACCCTCGTTCAGGCGGGTTTGCCCCTTGAGGAAGCCCTGGAGGCCGTAGCTCAACAAAGTGCCAGGCGAAAGGTCGCCAGCTTGTTATCGGCGGTCAGGGGCCGAGTGATGGAAGGCCATGCGCTTTCAACCGCACTGGGCCTGTTTCCCAAGGCTTTCCCCGAGTTGTTTCGCGCCACTGTCGCTGCCGGTGAACGTTCCGGCCATTTGGGCGATGTGCTGGAGCAGTTGGCGGCTTACACACAAGCGCGTCAGGCCTCGCGGCAGAAAATCCAGATGGCCTTGGTCTACCCGTTGATCCTGATGCTGACCAGCGCGGCGATCGTCGGTTTTCTGCTCGGTTACGTAGTGCCAGACGTGGTGAAAATTTTCGTCGATAGCGGTCAGGCGTTGCCTTGGCTGACCGTGGCGTTGATCGGTGTGAGCGATGGCTTGCGCAACCACGGGCTGCTGTTGCTCGGCGGGCTGGTGATACTGGTCAGCCTCTGGCGCTGGGGCATGCACCAGCCGGTCTGGCGACTGCGCTGGCATCGCCTGGCTTTGAACCTGCCGATGATCGGCGAGGTGTTGCGAGCGATGGAGGCGGCGCGGTTTGCCAGCACCCTGGCGATTCTCGGCAAAAGCGCGGTGCCGTTGGTAGACGCCCTGGAAATCGCCGCCGCGGTGATCGGCAACCTGACCATTCGTGCACGCATGGCCGATGTCGCCCGCTCGGTCCGCGAAGGCGGCACCTTGACCCGTGGCCTGGAACTGAGCGGCGATATTCCCCCGATGATGTTGCACATGATCGCCAGCGGTGAACGGGCCGGCGAACTCGATCGCATGCTTGCCCGCGCCGCCGAACAACAGGAAAGCAGCCTGGCAGCGCGCATCGCCCTGTCGGTGAGCCTGTTCGAACCGGCCATGCTCGTGTTGATGGGCGGCGTCGTGCTGCTGATCGTCCTGGCCATCCTGCTTCCCATACTCAGCCTCAACCAATTGGTGAATTGACCGATGAATGCTCTATGTCACAGAACGTCCCAGCGCGGTTTTACCCTGATCGAAATCATGGTGGTGGTGGTCATCATCGGCATTCTCGGCGCCATCGTGGTGCCGCAATTCATGAGTCGCCCCGATCAGGCAAAAGTCACCGCGGCCAAAACCGATATCCAGGCCATCGCCACCGCCCTGGAAATGTACCGCCTCGACAACTTCCAATACCCCTCGACACAGCAGGGCCTGGAGGCTCTAAGCAAACGCCCCTCCGGGCTGCCGGCGGCGCGCAATTGGAACCCTCAGGGTTACCTCAAAAGCCTGCCCGTGGACCCGTGGGGCACGCCCTATCAATACCTCAATCCGGGTGTGAGATCGGTCGATGGCAGCTATGACCTGTACTCCCTCGGCTCTGATGGTGTGACAGGTGGCGAAGGGCATGCGGGCGATATTGGCAATTGGGGCGGCTGATTCATGCGGCGCCGCTGTCGGGGTTTTACTTTGCTGGAACTGATGATCGTCATCGTGCTCATCGGCGTGCTGGTGGGCATGGTGAGTTTTGCCACAGGGATGAACCCGGCGCGTCAGGCCAGGCAAGAAGCGCAAGCACTGGCGGGAGTGATTCGACACTTGCGTGAACGGGCGGTGCTCGACAGTCAGGAGTACGGCGTTCGGCTGAGCACCGAAGGCTACCGGGCAATGCGGCTTGAGGCCCGTGGCTGGGAGCCGATGACGGCGCTGTCTCGATGGCCGGACGGCTTGCGACTGCGGTTGGAATACGACGGGCACTTCGTGAGCCTGGGCACTGATGAAGGGCCGCCCCAATTGCTGATGCTCAGCAGTGATGAAACCAGCACGTTCACCCTGACCTTCGAAACCCAGGGTCGAAGCGGGTTGAGCCTGTCCAGCGATGGCATCGGTGAGGTGGTGATCGATGGTTAGGCGCTCGTTCACGCGTCGCATGGACGGCTTCACGTTGCTGGAGATCATGGTGGCACTGGTGGTTTTCGCGACCCTGGCGACGGCCGTGTTGTCGGCGAGCCAATATGTCATCAAGCAAGCGGGCGCAGTCGAAGAGCGACTGATCGCAGCGTGGGTTGCGGACAACCACTTGAACGAACTTCGCCTGCAATCGGCTTTGCTCATCGGTCAGTCGCAACAGGTGGTGCAAATGAATCATCGCCACTGGTTGGTAAGGCAGAGCATCCGCACCGCAAGCGCCCCCCAGCTGCTGGCGGTCGATGTCGACGTCAGTCTGGACGGCCGCGATCAACCCGTGCACCGCGCCAGTGGCTGGATCCCCCATCATGGCGAGTAGGCAAGTCGGGTTTACCTTGCTTGAACTGGTGATCGCCATGGCGGTATTCGCCTTGTTGGGACTGGCCAGTTGGACCCTGTTCGACACTGTGCTGCGTGTGCAACAAGTCACCCTGACACATGAGCGTGAATTGCGAGGGCTGCAACGCGCAATCGCGGTGATCGAACGCGATCTGTTGCACATCACCGAACAACCCATCGTGCTGGAGCAGACGTTGCTGCATTGGCAGCGCAGCCATTGGCGAAACCCGCAGGATCTGCCACGCAGCGAACGACAGGCACTGACCTATCGTTTCGAAAACGGCGCGTTGTGGCGCGAAAGTCGGGGTGAAGGCGCATTGATCGTGCAGCGGCAGAAACTGCTGGGCGATGTTCGGCACGTGAGTTGGCGTCTGTTCGACGCTCAGGCCGGTTGGCGCAGTGATGGGCACGTGAAAGCGCCGTTGGCGCTGGAGATGCAACTCTCTGCGGGACGCTTCGAGGCGATCCGCCGGGTGCTTCTAATGCCGGAGGCGTTGCCATGAGGGGACGTCAACGTGGCGTTGCGCTGATCAGCGTTTTGCTGGTGATGAGTCTGGCGTTGTTGATCATCGGCGGTGTATTGCGCAGCCACCGTTTGATGCTGCAAAGCAGTGGGCTGCAGTTGCAACAAATGCACATGCGACAACTTGGTATGGCTGGGGAATCCTTGGCGTTGTCGCTGCTGCAGGCTCAGGATAAAAACCGTGATCTGATGGCTGAGCAAGCAGCAGACTTCGAAATCGAGGATGCGCGAATCCATGTGGTGATCGAAGATCTCGCCGGGCGTTTCAATCTCAACGCCATCTTGATTAAGGGACAGATCGATCAGGTCACGCTCCATCGCTGGAAACGTTTGCTGGCGCTTCTTCAAATGCCAGATCTGCAGTTGGAGCAGGTGGGCGCATTGCGAGAAGTGAGCCAGTTGCGCCTGCTTCCGGGTGTTGATGGTCAGTTGTTGGGGCGTCTGGAACCCTGGGTCGCGCTGCTCCCAACTGACGCCGCATTGAACATCAATACGGCACGGCCGCTGGTGCTGCGCACGCTCGATGGTATTGAAGCGGCAACGGCGGATGCGTTAGTGCATCAACGTACGACGAACCCGTGGCCGAGCGTGCAGGCCTTTACCCTGGACCCGTTGCTGGCTGGGGCCGAGGTGAGCAGTCATGGCCTGGGCATCGATAGCCGCTGGTTTCGGATCACGGTCGAGGTGACTCACGGGCAGAATCGCTTGCGTCTGGGCGCTGATGTCGAACGCGACCCCAAGACACGTCAACTCAAAGTCCTGCAACGACGTTTACTGCCGTTCAATTCCCTCGAGATTACCCAATGAAAACCTGGCTCTACCTCACCGCCGAAGGCGTGGCCGCCTGCGCGCTCGACTGGCCGAGTTGCATGTGGTCGCCATCCGGTCAGCGACAACTCATGTCTCTGAGCCAAGCGGCCCGGACTTTGGACGGCCAGGCGGTCGATTTGCTATTGCCAATGGAGTTATGCAGTTGGGTGCGCAGTGAACCCTGGCCCTCCAGGCGTCGACCGGATACGCAAACCATCGCCTTCGCTGTTGAAGAGCAGTTGAGCGAAACGCTGGAAAACCTGCACTTGAGCGTTGGCGGCCATGACCCACAAGGGCACTACCCGGTGATGGTGATTGATCGGGAACGCTTGAGGGCCGTGCTTGCGCTGCTGGTTGAAGCGGGAATTGAGGTGCGCTCAGTGTTTGTCGATGCCGACGTGTTACCCCATGACCAGGCTATCGGTGTTCGGTGGTTCGGTCGCTGGATACTCGGTGGCGGGTTGCCCGCTCGCCTGTCGGTGGCGGATGACGACTGGGCACTGCTCCAGCCGGGCTTGCCAGCGGACATCCAATGGCTTGATGAGCGCCAGGACATTGCCGATATCGACCAGTGGTTGAACCTGGAAAGCGGGCAAGCCGTCAATTTGCTGCACGGTGAATTCGCACGGCGTAGAAAGCACCTGCCTTGGCGCCTGGGCGGGTTGGCGATGCTGATGCTGTTGCTCCTGAACTGGGCTGCCACTGAGGCGAGAATCCACTTTATCGAAAGCGAAACCCGTCAGCTTTACAGTCGCAATGAGCAGCAATTCAAGGCGCTTTATCCGCAGCAGACCCGCATCGTTGATCTAGCGGCACAACTCAAAGCACTGCAAAACCGCAGTGCGGAGCCTGAGGGCAAGCGTATTGCAAGCCTGGTCCATCTGGTCGAGCAAGTCATCGGCGCCGGCAACGTCGACGTGCAGCGCATTGAGTTTCGTGAGGGCGACGGTTGGAAAATCCAGCTGTCCGCCAACAGCTTTGCGCAGCTGGAGTTGTTGCGTGAACGTGGCCGCCAGCAAGGCCTACCGGTAAGACTCGACAGCGCCAACAAGGAAGGCGATCGAGTGCAGGCCACCCTGACCATGGAGCAAGGCGTATGAAATCGACCGGGCTTCGGGCGGTAACGATGCAGCGCTGGCAACGCCTGGCCATCCGCGAGCAACGACTGTTGCTCATCCTGAGTGTATTTATCCTGGGCGTGGTGGCTTTCAGCCTGATTTGGCAACCCACGCAACAACGATTGGCGACAGCCGAGCGTCAGTACCAGCAGCAACTGGCGGTGGCCGCACAGCTGCTACAGGCGCGACCTGGCAACAGTGCTTCCGAACCCACTGACCGGGCGCTGTCGCTGCGTATCAGCGAAAGCGTCGGCATTTCCGGGCTGGAGATGCATCAGATGGACACCGATAACGATCTGTTGCGCCTGACCCTCAGCGGCGATGCCAAGGCCTTGCTGTCATGGCTGGACCGTATGGAGCGCGAAGGCGTCACGCTGCAATTGCTAACACTGGAAAGGCGCGACGCCGCATTGCACGCCCAAATAACACTCAAATAACCCCTGTAGGAGCTGCCGCAGGCTGCGATCTTTTGCCTTTGATTGTTAAAGGCCGGATCAAAAGATCGCAGCCTGCGGCAGCTCCTACAAGGGAGCGGGTTTACGGCAATGGCGGCAGTTTCGCCAGTTTCAACGCTACCCCCAACGCCACCAGCAGCAACCCGCCAATGAACAGGCCGATGCCATTCCAGCCACCGACATGCCAGAACACTCCGCCGGCAGTACCTGCGATGCTCGAACCGGCGTAGTAGCTGAACAAGTACAGCGATGACGCCTGGCCCTTGGCCTTGGTGGCGCGTCGGCCGATCCAGCTGCTGGCCACCGAGTGGGCGCCGAAGAAGCCGAAGGTGAAGACCAGCATGCCGAAAATCACCAGCGGCAGTGGCGTGAACATCGTCAGGGCGAGACCGGCGATCATCAGCACGATGGTGCTCCAGAGCACCTTGCGACGGCCCAGTTTGTCGGCCAGCGAGCCGATTTTCGCCGAGCTGTAGATGCCCGATAGGTACACCACCGAGAGCAGGCCGACGAAGGCTTGTTCCATGTGGTACGGCTCGGCCAGCAAGCGGTAACCGATGTAGTTGAACAGGGTGACGAATGCGCCCATCAGCACAAAGGCTTCGAGGAACAGCAGCGGCAGGCCGGCATCGCGAAAGTGCATGGTGAAACCGTCGAGCAGGCTGCGCGGATGCAGCGAACGGGAGCGGAAGTTGCGCGATTCGGGAAGGATTTTCCAGAACACCGCTGCCGCGATCAGCGCCAGGCCACCGATCACCAGCATCGCCGTGTGCCAGCTGACGAAGTCGATCAACACGCCGGTAATCAAGCGTCCGCTCATGCCGCCGATGGCGTTGCCGCCGATGTACAAACCCATGGCCAGGCCGATGTGTTCGGGGTGAATTTCTTCACTGAGATAAGTCATGGCGACTGCCGCCAGGCCACTCAGGGACAAGCCGATGAGCGCACGCATGATCAGCACGCCATGCCAGCTCGGCATCATCGCGCTGGCCATGGTGCACAGTGCGGCGCAAAACAGTGCTGCCACCATCACCGGTTTGCGCCCCACGCGATCGGAGATCGGGCCGGTGATCAGCAGGCCGATGGCGAGCATGCCGGTGGCCACCGAGAGAATCAGGCTGCTTTGCGCTGCGTTGATGGAATATTCGTGGGACAGCAGCGGCATCATCGGCTGCACGCAGTAGAGCAGGGCGAAGGTCGCGAAGCCGCCACAGAACAATGCCAGCACGGTGCGCATGAACGCCGGCGTGCCTTTTTCGATGTAGATCTCTTTCAGTTCAGCGACAACGTCGTCCTGTACGGCAGGAGAAGCTTCATGGGCAAGTGGAGCGACAGCAGTTTTCACGGTGGACCTCGGATGCGTACAGCCGGTCAGGCAATGAAAAAAGCATATAGCTGGCTAATGATTCAATCCAATATATTGTTCGACCTGTTTGATAGCTTTAACGACCTAATGAGGTTTTCATGGAACTGCGCCATTTGCGCTACTTCATCGCCGTCGCCGAAGAACTGCATTTCGGCCGCGCCGCACAGGTGCTGGGCATCTCCCAACCGCCGTTGAGCCAGCAGATTCAGGCGCTGGAGCAGGAGGTCGGCGCGCGATTGTTCGAGCGTACCAATCGTCGGGTCGAGCTGAGTGAGGCCGGTCGGCTGTTTCTGGAAGAGGCGCGGCTGGTGCTGGCGCAGGTCGACAAAGCGGCAGATGTCGCGCGGCGCGCGCAGTTGGGTGAGCTGGGCGAACTGAAGATCGGCTTCACGTCGTCGGCGCCGTTCAACTCGACCATTCCCCAGGCGATCTTCGCGTTTCGCCAGCGCTTCCCGGCGGTGCACCTGAACCTGCGGGAAATGAGCAGCACGCAGGTGGCCGATGCGCTGGTGGACGAATCGATCGAGGTCGGGATCATGCGGCCGCTGGGGCTGCCTGACTCGCTCAACGTGGTCGAGTTGATGCGCGAGCCATTGGTGGCGGTACTCAGCTCCAAGGATCCGTTGGTGGAGGGCAGTGAAGAGGGGATATACCTGTCCGCACTGGCCCTCGAACCCTTCGTGTTTTTTCCACGCAGCTACGGCAGCGGGTTGTACGCCCAGCTATTGAGCCTGGCGCGGGATGCAGGGTTCAGCCCGCACTTTGCGCAAGAGGCCGGGGAGGCGATGACGATCATTGGACTGGTGGCAGCGGGGCTGGGGGTGTCGGTGTTGCCGGCGTCGTACCGACGGATGCGCATCGATGGTGTGGTGTATCGACCGTTGCTGGACCCGGCGGCGGTGTCGGCGGTGTGGCTGGTGCAGCGCAAGGATCAGAAGTCGGCGATGGCTCGGGCGTTTGTGGAGTTGTTGACGCGGAAGGTTGAAGGCTCAGGCGTATGAGATCGTGGATCTTCAATGAGGACATTCAAAGTAACGGATCGAACTTAGTGGTTTTCTGGAATCTTGCGCAGAATCGATTTCTTTTGCCGAGTGCCAAGGATGCCACTTCTATATCAACCAAAGGAAGGCAGTGTATTGATCTGTGATTTCAGGGGCTATGAAGTGCCTTAAATGGTCAAGATCAGACCGGTTGTAGTGATTCGAAAACACAGAACGAACAGCTTGTTGGTAACGGTTGTACCGTTGAGTACCACTGCTCCGGACTCTGCCCTTGAACACCATTTGGAGCTAGCTAACCATCTTCAAGGAGCAACACCAACCTGTTGGGCAAAATGCGATATGGTCGCAACTGTGAGTCTCTCCAGACTGGATCGAATCAAGACTCGGGATCGCCAGGGAAAGCGAACTTACGTCATTTCACAACTTGAAACAGACGAGTTCGCCGCAATCAAAACCGCGGTGCGCAGGGCGTTAGGGTTGTGATGGCGTAGAAACTGGTACAGATAGGCGAGTTGCTACCTGTTGTTCCCGATCTTTTTTCGATCAATACTATCGATGTTCCCGAAAGGGGCTTGTGAGACTCTGAGGATCCTGGATAACCAGCCATCGCAGAGCCAGGCAGGTACAAGGGCGATGACAAGCCGACCTGTTTGTGAAGGGGCGCCGAAAGGCGCCCTTTGTCGTTTCTGATGTTTCTGAAAAGGTTGACGGCCGCGCCGTCCTTCGCGGGCAAGCCCGCTCCCACAGGTCAGCGCATGACCCTGTGGGAGCGGGTTTGCCCGCGAAGGCGTCCGCCAAACACCAAAAAAGCATCAGCCAAACCGCGATCTACCAGATATTTCACCCTCGTCCGTAAGACTTTTCTGAAATCCCTCCAACAGGCTACGGCGCCTTGCGGCGCTGCCTACACCTACTCCAGAATCCGCCGGCTTGTGCGCTTCGAGGGCCATCGCTAACTTGATTCGCGTCACTGATGGTCAGTGATCGGGTTTAGTAGCCCATAGCAAATCGCAGTGCATATGCGTTCCTGATAGGCAGGTATATCCATACCTGCCCTTGACGGTAGCTGTGCGCAGGGCGCCTTTGGGCGCGCCGGTTTGCGCTTTGCCCGGTCTACTAACCTGCGTACAGCTGCCACCCTTCTGATGAATAGTGATTCGGTGTCGGCTCTCCCTTCTACAGGACACTGAACCATGACCCATTCGCCCAGCCCGATCCTCCTCATCGCCCCCGATATCGACAACCACACCCTGCTTGAATACGCCTGCGTCTCCCTGGCCTCCGCCAGCGCCATGGCCAGCGACTTCGCTCGAAACCTGAAGGAGTCGGATGGCCACATTCTGTTGGGGATCCAGCAGTCGATCATGCTGGGGGAGATGGCGGTGAGTCGGGTGCTGGGTAACCTCGATCCACCATGACTCGCGCATGAGCGCATCATCGTGAACGGACGCAGATCCGTAGGAGCCGGCTTGCTGGCGATAGCCCAATGTCAGGCGACATCAAAGTCAATTGATCCACCGTTATCGCCAGCAAGCCGGCTCCTACAGGTATTGCGTTTGTGGCGTTATCGGCCCTACAGGACACTGAACCATGACCCATTCGCCCAGCCCGATCTTCCTCATCGCCCCCGATATCGACAACCACACCCTGCTTGAATACGCCTGCGTCTCCCTGGCCCCCACCAGCGCCATGGCCAGCGACTTCGCCCGGAACCTGAAGGAGTCGGATGGCCGCATTCTGTTGGGGATCCAGCAGTCGATCATGCTGGGGGAGATGGCGGTGAGTCGGGTGCTGGGTAACCTCGATCCACCATGACTCGCGCATGAGTGCATCATCGTGAACGGACGCAGACCCGTAGGAGCCGGCTTGCTGGCGATGGCCCAATGTCAGGCGACATCAAAGTCAATTGATCCACCGCTATCGCCAGCAAGCCGGCTCCTACAGGTATTGCGTTTGTGGCGTTATCGGCCCTGCAGGACACTGAACCATGACCCATTCGCCCAGCCCGATCTTCCTCATCGCCCCCGACATCGACAACCACACCCTGCTTGAATACGCCTGCGTCTCCCTGGCCTCCACCAGAGCCATGGCCAGCGACTTCGCCCGAAACCTGAAGGAGTCGGATGGCCACATTCTGTTGGGGATCCAGCAGTCGATCATGCTGGGGGAGATGGCGGTGAGTCGGGTGCTGGGTAACCTCGATCCACCATGACTCGCGCATGAGCGCATCATCGTGAACGGACGCAGATCCGTAGGAGCCGGCTTGCTGGCGATAGCCCAATGTCAGGCGACATCAAAGTCAATTGATCCACCGTTATCGCCAGCAAGCCGGCTCCTACAGGTATTGCGTTTGTGGCGTTATCGGCCTATCGCCAGCGCTTGAAGATCAGCGACGTGTTCACCCCGCCAAACGCAAAATTGTTGTTCATCACGAACTGATTGCTCATCTGCCGGAACTCGCCGCGCAGGTAGTCGAGCTTGCCGCAGTGCGGGTCGACTTCGTCGAGGTTGAGGGTGTGCACGTACAGGTCGCGGTTGAGCATTTCGATGCTGAACCAGGACTCCAGCGCACCACACGCGCCGAGGGTGTGGCCGAGGAAGCTTTTTTGCGAACTGATGGGCATGCGTTCGCCGAACAGGCTACTGGTGGCCAGGGTTTCGGCGATGTCGCCCTGTTCGGTGGCGGTGCCGTGGCCGTTGACGTAGCCAATGGCCGACGGTGCAAGGTCAGCGTCTTCCAGCGCCAGTTCCATGGCCCGGCGCATGGTGATTTGCTCCGGACGGGTGGTGTGCTGGCCGTCGGCGTTGCTGCCGAAGCCGACGATCTCGGCGTGAATATGTGCGCCCCGCGCCAGGGCGTGTTCCAGTTCTTCCAGCACCAACATGCCCGCGCCTTCGCCGATCACCAAGCCGTCGCGGCCAGTGTCGTAGGGACGTGGAGACAAGTGTGGCGTGTCGTTTTTCAGGCTGGTGGCGTAGAGCGCATCGAAGACCATCGCCTCGGTCGGGCACAGTTCTTCGGCGCCGCCGGCGAGCATCAGTGGCAGGCGGCCGAACTTGATCGCCTCGTAGGCATAACCAATGCCCTGGCTGCCGCTGGTACAGGCGCTGGAGGTGGGGATCAAGCGGCCGGTGAGTCCGAAGAAAATGCTGATATTGGCCGCCGTGGTGTGCGGCATCATGCGCACGTAGGAGTTGGCGTTCAGGCCTTCGGCTACCGAGTTGAGCAGCATGTTGCCGAATGCCTTGATCTCGTCGGTGCTGCCGGTGGACGAGCCGCAGGCGACGCCCATGCGTCCGTCCTTGATCGATGCGTCCCCTAATAACCCGGCGTCGGCCAGGGCGTACTCCGAGGCGGCAACGGCCAGCCGTGAAACCCGACCCATGCTGCGTAGCTGTTTGCGGGTCCAGTGGCTCGGTACTTTGAAATCATCAATGGGGCCGGCCAGGCGAGTGTTGAGCTCGGTGAAACGGTCCCACTCGTCCATCCGACGGATGCCGCTGCGGTTGGCCGCGAAGTGGCCGGCGATGGTGTCCCAATCATTGCCCAACGAGGTGATTCCGGCCATGCCGGTGACGACGACGCGCTTCATCAGCAAAGGCCTCCGTTGACGGCCAGGACCTGCCGGGAGATGTACGAGGCTTCCGCCGACATCAGGAAATTCACCGCGCCGGCCACCTCTTCCGGGGTGCCCATGCGTTGTGCGGGAATCATTTTCATCAGCTCTTCCACCGGCACATTTTCATCGAGCATCGCTGTGTCGATCAGGCCGGGTGCGACACAGTTGACGGTGATTTTTCGCTTGCCCAGCTCGATCGCCAGCGCCTTGGCCGCGCCGATCAACCCGGCCTTGGAGGCACTGTAGTTGACCTGGCCACGGTTGCCGATCAGCCCGGACACCGAGGTGATGCAGACAATTCGCCCGGCGGCGCGACGTCGGATCATCGGCATCATCACTGGGTGCAGCACATTGTAGAAACCATCGAGATTGGTGCGCATCACCACATCCCAATCATCCTCGCTCAGCGCCGGAAAAGCACCGTCACGGGTCAGTCCGGCGTTGAGTACCACGCCGTAATAGGCGCCATGGGTTTCCACATCGGCTTCGAGAATGGTTTTGCAAACGGCGCGGTCGGACACGTCGAATTGCAGGATGCGCGCCTTGCGTCCCAGGGCCTCGATTTCATTCTGGACCGCCATGGCCTCGCTCAGCCCACTTCGGCAATGCAGCACGATGTCGTGACCGGCCTGGGCCAGGCGCAGGGCGATGGCGCGGCCGATGCCACGGCTGGAGCCGGTGACAAGTACGGATTCAGTCATGGCTGCGTTCCTTGTGAAGAGCCTTGGGGTTCATGGAGATAGTGGGTCGCCTGGGGCGGACGGTACACATTGAGACGAGCGGTCGCGTGGATGCCCGGCGCGTTGATGTGGCATTCGAACACACCCATGCCGTTGTCGTCTTCCAACGAGCGAAGGCCGTGAATGGTCAGCTCGGTGCCCGCAGGAAAACGCTCGACGTTGCACTCGAACTTGCGACTGCCCAACAAGAAACCAAGCTCCACCTCATCACCGCGCTGGCGCGCACGGCAACCGGCGAAGGCGGCGACACTCTGGGCCATCAGTTCAATACCGACCCAGGCCGGCAGGCTGCCATCGGGGAGGTTGAACAGGCCGTCGGGCTTGACCGTGAGGCAGGTAGAAATCTGCTCTTCATCGAACGCCAGGATCCGGTCGATGAGGATCATGTCGCCAGCGTGGGGCAGCAGTTCGGCGAGCGGCCAGTCAATCATGGGGCGTCTCCGATAATCAGGCTGACGTTGTTGCCACCGAAAGCGAAGGAATTGCTCATCAGGTAGCGGGGACCAGTGGACGTCAGGTGATCGCCTGGGGTCACCCATTCAAGGGCGGGCAGTTCAGGGTCCGGTTGGCCGTCCCAGAGATGAGGTGGTAACGCATGCTCGCGGTTATCCGTGCTCAGGCTCAACCAGCAGAACGCAGCTTCCAGCGCGCCGGCCGCGCCGAGGGTGTGCCCGGTCATGGGCTTGGTCGATGAACAGGGCACGCCGGCCGGGAACAAGGTGGCGACGGCCTGACTTTCCATGGCGTCGTTGTGTTGCGTGGCGGTGCCGTGCAGGTTCAGGTAACTGATCTGTTGCGGTTGCAAGTGAGCCTGGCCCAAGGCCTTGTGCATCGCCTGCAAGGCGCCACGACCGGAAGGTTCCGGTGCGGAAATGTGGTGCGCATCGGAACTGGCGCCGCTGCCGAGCAGAGCAATCGGCTGGTTGTCGCCAGCCTGCTTGCTCATCAGGAACAGCACGGCGGCTTCGCCAATGTTGATGCCGTTGCGATTCACCGAGAACGGGTTGCAACGCTGATCCGACACCGCTTCGAGCGCCGTGAACCCGTTGAGGGTCAGTTTGCACAGGCTGTCGACGCCGCCGCACAGCACCACGTCGCAGACACCCAGATCCAGCAGGCGCTGGGCACTCATCAACGCCCGTGCGCTGGAGGTGCAGGCGGTGGAAATCACATAGGCCGGGCCGCTCAGTTGCAGCCAATCGGCGAGGAAGTTCGCCGGGGCGCCAAGTTCCTGCTGCTGGTAGTCGTACTCCGGTGGGAACTGATTGTCGCGGATGTACTCGGCCAGACCTTGGCTCGCTTCGTGGATGCCGGAGGTGCTGGTGCCCAGCACGACACCGATGCGATCACGGCCGTAAGTCTGGATTGCTTGATCGATGTCCTGACGAATTTGCAGGGTGGCTTCCATCAGCAACTGATTGTTGCGGGTGTCTTGCCGGGACAATTCAGTGGGAATCGCCACCAGTTCGCCACGCACCGCGCCCACCGGCAAAGACCGCTGCGGCACCCAGCCCGCTTCGCTGCGCATGCCGGAACAATCGCCGGCAAACAGATTGCGCGCGACTTCGTGCTTGTCGCGACCCAGGGAGCAGATCACCCCGAGGGCATTCAGGTAGGCGGTCATGGTGTCTCTCCGCTCAGCGGCGTGACGTGGTATTTGGGGCCTTTGGGCAGGTTCAATTCAAAGTTCATCGGTTGTGAGTAACGGACGTCCCAGCGCTCCGGAAAAGAGCGTTGAGCGCCATGTTGCCAAGCGGCAGGGTAGTTGCCGGATAGCTCGTCCTTGGGTGTCAGCGCAAACAGCAGCGCGGCGAACAGTTCCCGGGCCTCCGGGTTGGGCGGTAGCAGCCCATCGGCACGCCACTCTCCGTCCACCAGTTGCTGCCGAGCCTGAGGAATGCCCAGCAGGTCCATCATCGACCAGCGAATGGCCGGGCCTTCCTGCTGGATCACCAGCACCCAATCCTGGCGTTGTTCGGCTTGCAGGCGTTCGATGTGCAATTGCAGCGGCAAGGGCAGCGCCGGCGATTTCTCAGGCATCGGTGCCCGGCTGGAGCAGGCGCTCAACAACAGGGCTACGCAAAACAGCAGAACACCGACTACACCTGTGGGAGCGAGCCTGCTCGCGAAGAGGGCACTACATCCAACATGTTTATTGACGGATGTACCGTTTTCGCGAGCAGGCTCGCTCCCACAGGGGTTGTTGTGGAACATCACACAGCACCTTCCAACGGTTTACGCGCCACCACATTGACCAGGGTTTCTTCGCGCTGGCCAAAGGGTTTCGGTTTACGACCCAAGCGTTCCAGCAAACCGAAATCCTTGGCGCGGCTCCACCACAAGTAGGGATAAGACACGTTCTGTTCGCCAAATTCGAAACCCTGGCGGCGAATCATGTCCAGGTACTGCGCCGCACTTTTCTGCACTTGCATCGGGTGGCGAAACAGCCAGCGAATGACCCAGGTATCAATGTAAGCCTCGGTGGATTCGGCGAACAGCAGATAACCGCCAGGCTTGAGTACGCGGAAGAACTCGGCCAGTGCCTGTTCCTGTTCCACCAGATGATGGAAGGTCTGATGACAGAACAGCAGGTCGACGCTGGCATCCGGTATCTGAAGGTTCGCGCAATCGCTGCCGAGCAACTCCACTTTTATACCCTGATTGACCGCTTCTGCACCGCTGCGGTTCAGACTATGGGGGTCGGCATCTACGCCGATCAGACGTCCGGGCATGAAGGTCTGGCGCAGGTACTGGAATGACTTGCCCTGACCGCAACCGGCGTCCAGCAGCACCGGATGGCTGGGTGGGGCTTCGCTGAACAAGCTGCGCAAATCATCGATCGCCACGCGCAACACATAGTGCTGCCAGGTGCGGCTGCGCAGGAACCACAGGCCGAAACGGGTTTCCTCGACGTAAGTCTTGCTCAAATAGTTCATGAGGCATTCCTTGCGCAGAATTCTGAAATCACCTTCAACCGGCGTTTGGCCTCGCTGACGAACGGGTTGCGTTCGTCCCAGGCATACCCGGCCAGGATCGAGCTGATCATGCGGCGAATCTCCGCCGAGCTGCCCTCATGGAAAATCACGTCCTGGAAACTCCCGGCGTACCAGCCTTCGACATAGCAGCGGAAGGTGTCGACGCCGCGCTTGAGCGGTACGGCGAACTCCCGTTGCCAGTCGACCGTTTCGCCTTGCAGTTGGCGGTGCAGAACGCCTGCCGCCATGCTCGCCGAGCGCATGGCGATGGTCACGCCGGAGGAGAATACCGGGTCGAGGAACTCCGCGGCGTTACCCAGCAACGCAAAACCCGGCCCGTGCAGGGTTTTGACGTTGGCCGAGTAACCGCCAATGGTTCGCGCGGGCGTATCCCACACCGCGTTGTTCAGTACCCCGGCCAGGCTTGGGGTTTCTTCAATGAAGCCGCGCAGGCAATCGTCCAGGTTGCCTGCGCGGCCCTCGAAATGCTCCTTGGCGGCGACCACGCCTACTGAACACCGCCCGTTGCTGAACGGGATGGTCCAGAACCAGACATCGCGCTGGGTCGGATGGGTGGTGACGAGGATCTTGGTACGGTCGAAACCCGGGTGCTCGATATGGTCCTCGACGTGGGTAAACACCGCTTGGCGTACCGGGAAGTTCGACGGTGCCTCGAGGTCGAGCAATCGTGGCAGGACGCGCCCGTAGCCACTGGCGTCGAGCATGAAATCGGCTTCGATGCGGTACGCGCTGCCGTCCTCGCGACGCACATCCAGCCAGGGTTTGCCTTGATCGATGTCGACGCTGACGATGGCTTCGCCATAGCGGATTTCCACGCCTTGCAGTGCCGCCTGATCGGCCAGCAGTTGGTCGAAATCGGCGCGCTGCACCTGGAAGGTCGTCGGTTTGCCGTGGGTGAAGGTTTCACTGAAATCGAAGGTGCTGTACTGCTCGCCCCAGGCAAAGGCGGCACCGGTTTTCAGCTGAAAACCGGCGGCGTTGACAGCGTCGAGCATGCCCGCCTCTTCGACGAAATCCAGGCAGTGGCATAACAGGCTTTCGCCGATGGAAAACCGTGGGAAATGCTGGCGCTCGATCACCAGCACATCGTGCCCCTTGCGCTTGAGCAGCGCAGCGGCGATGGCACCCGAAGGGCCTGCGCCGATAATCACGATCTGGCGACGTTGCATTTCAACGGTTGGCATGGGGGCTCCTTGCCGGGGCGGCAGCATTCAGGGGAATCCGGTGCATGCCGGCCAGTGCCGGCAGCAGTGTCGCAACCAGGCCCATCAGCATCAACGCAAAGTACAGCGCCGGGCTGATGAGTTGTTGTTGCAGCAGCAGGTTGAGAAACACGATTTCGCTCAAGCCGCGAATATTCAGCAGCACACTTTCCCGCCAACGGCTGGCGCCCTGGAACGAGGCGCCCGCCCACGCGAGGCCAAGCCAGTTGCCCAGCAATTTGCTGGCAATCGGCAACAGCAGCAGCGCCGCAAGTTGTGTCCAGCCGAGGCTGTCCATCGCACTGTGGACATTGATCTGCACGATGCCGAACGTAAGGATCAGCGGAATCGCCAGGTAGGTCTGCAAGCGGCTCATCCAGATCGCTGGCAGCGGCAGCACCAGCGGTGCCTTCAACGCGGCCATGATCAACACATAACCGATACCGAAAATCAGCGCGTTGAGCTTGTAGTGCTCGGCCACCACCAGCAGGGCGAAAAAGCCCAGGCTGTACAGCCACAATTGACGCAAGCCCAGCAGCCTCAGCACTACCGGCAAGCAGGCGCCGACCAATGGCAGCAGCAGGCTACTCAGGTGCAGGGTGCCCTGGGCGATGGCGAATAGGGTCCAGCACGTGAGGTCGATGAGAATCGCGGTTTGCACCAGTCGCCGGGTGGCGGTGGGCGGGTAATCGATGTGCCGCAGGTACAGGTACAGCACCGGGATCGCCGTGATGGCGAACAACAGACCGACCGCCAGGGAGCTGAGCCAGGGTTGCGGCGGCAACAGCCAGAAGGCCGTGGCGAGTCCGCCGGCAAATGGAATGCAGAAGCTCGGCAGGGCGATTTTCAGGCTTTGGCGGTCCAGATGCAGGTCGATCACGTCGCTGAGGATGTAGCCCAGCAACAGCGCGAAACTCAGGCTGTAGAGGTTTTTCAGCCAGGTCGGCGACACCAGCGCCGCACCGCTCAATTGCCATTGCGGTTCGATCCAGAAGTACATCAGCAACGGCAAGCCAACGGTCGCCAATAGCAACTGGCTGACGATCGGGATCAAGCCGAAGTGGCGGCCGAGCCGGGTCGCCAAGGCGAACAGCATCAGGGCCATGACCCAGAACAGAGCGGTCATCATGTTGTCGGCTCCGAGACCGTAGCTGCATGCGCGTGGCGACCGGCCCAAGGGGCGAGCATGAAGCTGAACATCAGGCCCAGGCTGACGGACAGGCCGAAATTGCTCACCGCCGGCGTACTCGACACCGCCAGCAGGCCGAACGACAGCCAGGTGGTCAACGCTGCCAGCAAGGTGCCCAGCAGGCTCACGGCGGCGCCGCCCACCTGTTCGCGCATTAGGATCGCGTAGTCGACGCTGATGGCCGTCACCAGCAGCAGGCCGAACAGGCTGAACAGGGTCAAGGGCTGCCCCAGCCAGCCGAGACTGGCCAGGCTGCACAGTGCCGCCAACAGCGGCAGGGACACGATGCGCAACGCGCCGCCGATGCCGAACGGCAGAATCAGCACCAGCACGATCAGTACACAAGAGGCGAGTTTCAGCTCGGCGGCACTGACCTGTGTCGCCGCGAACACGCTGTTCAGCTCGCCCAGACGATCCACCAGTTTCACGCCGGGCAAGTCCCTGGTCTGGACCTGCAACAGCGACGGATTGTTCAGGCCTTGCAGGCTGACCATCGCGGCCACGCCGCTATCGGTCGGACCCAGCCACAACAGGCGATACGGCTCGGCCAAGGGGCCGGCCAGCGCGGCGTTGATGTCTTCGACGGGCAGTGCCTGCAAAGTCGTCAGCTCGGCTTGCAGTGCCTCGACGGGCACGCCGACATCGAGCAACGGCTGCCAGAACTGTGGCAGTTTGTTCAACGCTTCGCGCACCTTGCGCTGTTCGCTCGGTGGGCTGACCAACTGGTTGAGCGACAGATAACCCTGAAGTTTTTCCAGGTTGACCAACTGATCAAGACGTTCGATGAGCGCTGACTGGCGATCGAGCAATTGCTGCTGATCGGCCGCCTGCACCAGGAAGAACTGGCTGGTGGGTTGGTAACCGGTAATCCGGGCAATGGTTTTTGCTTCGTCGGTCAATTGCTGCGGTGCGCCGACCCATTGGCGGATGTCATTTTTCGTCTCGAGCTGCAACAGGCCACCGGCGCAAAAGGCAATCAGCAGGGCCAGCAATACGGGCGTGCTCAGGTGTTTGAGTAATGCATCACGCATCCCCAACAAACTCTCAGATAGCTTCAACGGCCATTGCGCCGGGCGCAGTTCAAGGCCCTTGAGCAATGCCGGCAACAGGCAAACGGCGGACAAATAGGCACCGAGCAGGCCGGCGGCGGAGAACACGGCAATCTGGGTGAGTGCGGGGAACGGCGTCCAGGCCAGCGCCAGGTAACCGATGGTGCTGGTGATCAGGCTCAGGGTCAGGCCCGGCAGGGTCAGGCGCAGGGCCGGCCAGCTGCGCCAGGGTTTCAGGCTCCAGCTCTTGGACAGGTAATGCAGCGGGTAATCGACGGCGACGCCGATCAGGCTCGAACCCAGCACCAGCGTCATCACGTGCATGTGGCCAAACAGCGCCACGCAGGCCACCGCGCCGAACAACATGCCCACCAGTACCGGGACGAAGGCCAGCAACACGCGCCAGCGACGGAAGGCCAGCAACAGCAACAGCAGAATCCCGGCCGTGGCACCGCCGCCGACCCAGGTCATTTCACGGGAGGCTTGTTTCTGGCCGTTGGCGGCATACAGCAGGCCGCTGGCCGCCAACAGTTGAACGTCGCTCCCGGCAGCTTCTTCGCGGCTGTGCTCAAGCAGGTTGGCCACTTGCAGCGGCAGGTTCATGTCGAAGGCATTGCCGGTGGTGCGCGCGCGCAGCAACACCCAGCTCTTGCCGTCGGCATCGGCGATCAGGGCACCGCTGCCGATGTCCAGTTGCACCGAACCGCGTTGCGGCTGGCTGTTCTGAATGCGCCCGGTCAGACCCAGCCAGTCTTCCTGGCTCGGCACCAGGCTGAAACCGGTGAATGGGTCGAACAGTGCTTGCACCCGCTGCTGAATGAAGGCGTCGGGATGCTCGATCAGTTGCTGGCGATCTCCCTGCGAAAGCATCGCCAGGCGACCTTGCAACAGCTGCGTGCGCAGCGCCGGCAAATCGGCTTGCAGGTTCCACTGGACCTTTTCGAACAGGCCGCTGGCTTGCCACTGATCACCCAGTTTCTGCGCCATGGCGATGGCTTGCTGGCGGTCTGTGTGG
The DNA here is from genome assembly GCF_050990305.1 of Pseudomonas putida. Classification (GTDB taxonomy): domain Bacteria; phylum Pseudomonadota; class Gammaproteobacteria; order Pseudomonadales; family Pseudomonadaceae; genus Aquipseudomonas; species Aquipseudomonas putida_AH. The sequence goes on from NZ_CP158817.1 coordinate 431,828, forward strand.
CCGACCAGCACCAGCATTTCGCGGTTGAGCGGTTCCTGCATGCGTTGTTCGGCACGCAGTTCCAGGGCGTCAGGGGCGGTGCCGGGCACCAGTTCCATCAGGTTGGCCGACAGCGGTGCACCGTCGCGCCATTGCCAGCCGGCGAGCGCCAGCACGGCCAGCAGCAGGATCAGGAACAGCCACGGCAGCCTGCGCTCACTCGGCAAAGTCATGTTGCTCCGCGTCGCTCAATGGTTGGGCGCTGGTGCTGTCCTGCATGCGCAACAGGGTGCTGTCACCCTGGGTTTCCAGCAGTTCGATGCTGTGCACCAGTTCGCCCCCGGTGATGTTGATCTGATTGAACACCTGCTTGAGCAGCATCGAGCGCGGTACCAGCGTCAGTTGCCAGTGTTGCGCATCGCCGCTCAGCGACAGCTCGAAATCCCGTTGCAGTCCAGTGCTATCGCCCTGCAGCACGGCGAGGAACAAGCGGTTCTGCTCGGCACCGGCGCTCTTGTTCGGCAGCATCTGCCAGCCGCTGGCATCACGCCGGGCAATGCCCTTGGCGGTGATGCGGTAATCCTGTTGCAGCGGTGTTTTCAGCAGCCAGAGCAAACCATGGTTTTTCGCCAGGACGAAGGTGCCCTTGCTGGTCAGCGGCTGGGGCAGGGCGCGCAGGTGTTTTTCCTGGATGAAATTGCCGTGAATCACCTCGGGTTTGGCCAGTTGATCGCTGAGCTGTTGCAGATCGAAGGCATGGGCTAGCCCCGGAATGCCCAGTAATACGCTGATCACTGTAGGAGCGAGCATGCTCGCGAAAAACCTGAGAACTCCGCGGGGTGTCAGGTGCCCAGCGTCTTCGTTAACGACCATCGCGAGCGAGCTCGCTCCTACAGGGAAGAGCATCATGGCAGGGCCCTCTCGACGGCGTCGGTGAAGACTTTGGGCGAGGCCAGCTGCATCTCGCGGCTGTTCATATCGACGGCGACCTGCACGGAAACGGCGCGGGTCAATCGTTCACCGGTTAGCACATCGCTGATCAGGTAGTTGATCTTCAGACGGTTCTCCCACTCCACCAGATTGGCGCGCACGTTCAGGCGCTGGCCGAACACCGCACCGCGCACGTAGCGCAGTTGCAGGTCGATCACCGGCCAGGCATAGCCCGCTTCGGACATGGCGGCGTAGTTGTGGCCGATCTTGTCCAGCAATGCGCAGCGGGCGACTTCCAGGTACTTGATGTAATGGCCGTGCCAGACGACGTTCATGCTGTCGACATCGAAGAACGGCACGAGGATTTCCGTATCGGTGTGGAGCACTCCTTTGCTACGCATGCAGCCTCCAGTGTTGTTCGGCGATTCGTTGCAGGCACAGGCGCAGTTCGCCTTCCAGTGCGCGGTCTTCGATGACCGGCGGGAAATCCTTGGCCAGCTCGGTATGCATGGCGGCCAGGGCGGGTGGCAACGGGCGTGCGTCTTCGGCCTGAGCACGCAGCCAGACGCCTTGATTGGCGGCCAACAGCGTGGCGGCGGCGACCTGTTCGGTCAGCTCCAACACGCGAATCGCATCACGGGCAGCGATGGTGCCCATGCTCACCTTGTCTTGGTTATGGCACTCGGTAGAGCGCGAAAACACACTGGCCGGCATGGTGTTTTTCAGCGCTTCGGCGGTCCAGGCGCTGGCGCCGATCTGTACGGCCTTGAAGCCGTGGTTGAGCATCGCGCGCTCGGCGCTGGCGCCAGACAGGTTGCTCGGCAGACCGTGGTTGTAGCGTTCGTCCACCAGCAGCGCCAGCTGGCGATCCAGCAGGTCGGCAACGTTGGCCACCAGGTTTTTCAGGCTGTCCATGGCGAAGGCGATATGCCCGCCATAGAAGTGCCCGCCGTGCAGCACGCGCTCGGCTTCGGCGTCGATGATCGGGTTGTCGTTAGCGCTGTTGAGCTCGGTCTCGATGAACGAACGCAGCCAGTTCAGGCTGTCGGCCAGCACACCGAGGACGTGGGGCGCACAGCGCAGGGAGTAACGGTCTTGCAGGCGGTGCAGCGGAGCGGTCGGCGCGTCGATGGCCAGGTCTTTGCGCAGCCAGGCGGCAACTTGCATCTGTCCCGGATGCGGCTTGGCGGCGAACAAGCGCTCGTCGAAGTGCTCCGGATTACCTTGTAGCGCGACCACATTCAACGCGGTGATGCGGGTGGCCAGTTGCAGCAGGTAATCGGCGCGGGCGTAGGCCAGGCAGGCGAGGCCGGTCATCACCGCCGTGCCGTTCATCAACGCCAGGGCTTCTTTCGGGCGCAGTACCAGAGGCTGCCAACCCAGTTCGCGGTGTACGTCGGCAGCCTGACGGCGTTCGCCGCGATACATCACTTCGCGCTCGCCCGACAGGGTCGCGGCGACATAGGACAGCGGTGTCAGATCGCCGCTGGCACCCACCGAGCCTTCCTCTGGAATCAGCGGCAGGATGTCGTGTTCGAGGAACGCTTGCAGGCGTTCCAGCAGTTCCACGCGCACTCCGGAAACCCCGTGACACAACGACTGCAGCCGGGCCGCCAGCACCGCGCGGGTGGCTTGGGCGTCGAGCAGCTTGCCCAACCCGCAGCCGTGGAAGGTGAACAGGTGCTGCGGCAGCGCCTCGACGTGATGCAGCGGCACCGCCACTACGCAGGAATCGCCGTAACCGGTGGTCACGCCATAGATCACGCCTTCCTTGTCCAGCAGGGAGTCGAGGAATCGTGCGCCTTTGGCAATACGCTCGCGGTACGCGGGGTCGTCCTGCAATCGCGTCGGCGCCTGTCGGTTGGCCAGAGCCAGCACGTCTTCGATGCGCAAAGGGAGTTTGCCGAAGGTTACCGGCTCAAGCGTTGGCGTCGTCATCGGTCTTCCAGAAAGGGTAAAAGTTGAACCATTGTTGAGGGGCCTGGAGGCAATAGTGACCCAGGCGCTCGGCATAGCGGCAAGCCCACTGATGAATGACCTGCTCGCGGTCGCTGCGCTTCCAAGTGATTGCGTCAGCAAACGGTTCAATGGTCAGTCGGTAGTCGCCGTCAGGTTTTTTCAGGCACAGCAGCAGGTTGATCGGGCATTTCAACAGGCCGGCCAGCAGCCATGGGCCTTGCGGGAATTTTGCCGGGTGGCCAAGGAAGTCCACGATCACGCTGCGCCCGCCATGCAACGGTACGCGGTCGCCGGCAATCGCCAACCACTCTCCGCGCTCCAGGCGTTCATGCAATTGCAGCATGATTACCGGGTCCAGTTCACTGACCTGAATCAGGCGCAGGTTGGTCGCGCCGGCTTCACCGAGCAAGCGGTTGAACTGCTCGGCGTGCTTGGTGTGCACCAGCACGTTCATCGTCACCTTCTCGCCGATCTCCGCCAGCGCGCGACAGACTTCCAGATTGCCCAGGTGCGCCCCCACCAACATCTGCCCGCGTACGCCACGCAATTGGTTGCGCAGTAGGGCCGGGTCGATGATTTCGATCTGCTCGATGCTCAGTTTGCCGTTCCACACATCGAGCTTGTCGAGCATGGAGTCGGCAAAGGCCATGAACTGGCCGAACACCCGCCACTGGGTCGGGCGCAGTTCGTTGCGACCACTCCAGTCGGCGAGTCGCTGCTGGTACTGCCAGGCGCTGTGGCGGGCGCTGCGCCCGAACAGGAAAAAGTACAAAACGATGCCGTACAGCAATGGGCTCAACAGGCGCCGCCCGAGCACTTTGGCGGCGAATGCAGTGAGCTTCATCAGCCAGAAGCTGCCGCGCTCCTCGCGATCGGCCCAGTGTTGTTTGTCGACGCTCATGTACGCCACCGCCGCCAGAGAATCACAGGTGAGCGCAGTAACATGCCGAAGAACAGCCGGGTATGCATGCTCGAAATCAACACGTTGTCGTGGAACATCCGAAAGTGCGAAACGCCATCCAGGGGGTAATGAACCCGGGTTTTGAGCCACTGCATCGGCTGATTGCGCCAGGCCAGGCGCACCAGGATGTCCGAGTCGAAATCCATGCGCTTGCCGATCTTTGCACTGTCGATCAGCTCGAGCACCGGTGTTAGTGGATAGACGCGAAAACCGCACATTGAATCGCGAATCTGCAACGACAGGGTGTTGATCCAGACCATGACGTGGGTCAGGTAGCGGGCGTACAGGCGCCCCTTCGGCACACTGGCATCGTATTGCGGGTAACCGCAGATCACGGCGTCGGGGTGGGCACGCGAGTGTTCGATAAAGCGTTGCACGTCTTGCAGGTCGTGCTGACCATCGGCGTCTACCTGCAAGGCATGACTGAAGCCCAGGCGCGACGCTTCACGCAGGCCGGTCATCACCGCGCCACCCTTGCCCTGGTTGGCGGCGAGGCGGATCAGGTGAACGTCGTTGCGGTGGGCCAGTTGATCCAGAACCTGGGCGCAGGGTTTGTCGCTGGCGTCGTCCACCAGGATGCAGGGCAGCCCGCTGGCTTGCAGCGCGTCGACCACGGTGGTGATCGCGGTTTCGTGGTTGTAGACCGGGATGACGGCGCAGGGGTTATGCATGTTGGGATACGTCTGCTGTACCGAGGTGTTTGCTTCGCGAGCAAGCCCGCTCCCACAGGGGCAGCACAGATCCACTGTAGGAGCGAGCCTGCTCGCGAATGAGTGCGAAGCACTCGCCTGAACTACGCATGCTCAGCCTCCAGCAATATCCGTCCACTGGAGCAGGTGGCGGTTTCATTGCGATAGGCGAAATACAGTTTGCTGCGGGTCGGGTCGAAACGCAGGTGCAGTTGGACTTCATCCCCCGGACGCACCAATTGCTGGAATTTCAGCACTTCCATGCCGGCGAATTTTTCCGGCAGGTTCATCAATTGTTGGCCCAGGCGCATCGCCCACTCCACTTGCACCACACCCGGCAGCACCGGCGCCTTGGGAAAGTGGCCGCTGAAATAGGCCAGATCCGGTGGTACGGCCAGTTGCAAACTCCACTCGCCCTCGGATTCGACCTGCTCCAGCACTTGCGGTGTTTTGGGGCGCGGCGCCAGCAACAGGGCGTCGACGTCGGCCTGGGGCAGTTTGCCTTGAGCGTTCAATGGTAATTGCCGCAGCAAGCGCCAGCGCCGTGGCAGGGCGATGGCTTCGCAGTGCTGGCTCAGGTGTTGGCGCAATTGCTCCGTGAGCGTGCGTCGACCTTCATTGCGCAGGGCATGTAGCCCCGCGTCGGTCAGGACCAGCAACGCCCCCAGCGAGGCACGGTTTTCCTGAACAACGCCAAGCCGCGCTTCGGCGACCCAATCATGGGCCGTCAGCGCTTGCTCCAGCATGGGCAGCGAGATGCGTTTCTCTTCCAGTTTGACGATCCGGTCCAATCGACCCAGCAGTTCGAAGCGACCATCGGCGGCGATTCGCGCCGCATCGGCGGTGTGTTCGACATGGCCTGCGGGCAGGTAGGGCGAGGCGATGAGCAGCGCGCCGTCATTGTCTTGGCTCAGTGCGACATCGACGAAGGGCTGCCAGAGTGCTTGTCCCTGGCGCCAGGCAATGCCACCGGTTTCCGAGCTGCCGAAGATTTCGGTTGGCCATTGGTGCAGGCGTTCGTGCAGGCTCTGCGCGGCCTCGCTCGGCAATGCGCCACCGGAGGAAAACACCCGACGCACCGCGCTCAAGGCCGGCCAGTCGAGGTTGTCGCCCATACGTTTGAGCAGCGCCGGGCTGGCGACCCAGGCGAAGGCCGGGTATTGGCGGCTGGCGCGTTGCAGATCTTCCGGAAAGGCCAGTTGCTGACGTATGAACGGGCGCCCGGCGCACAGCGGCCACAGCACTCGAAACAGCAGGCCATAAATGTGCTGGGTGGCGACGCTGCCAATGATGCAGGCCGGGCCCAGATCGCCACCCCATAGCCGTTCGAGGGCTTCGACTTCGTTGACCAGTTGGCGCAGGTTCTTTTCGATGCGCTTGGGTTCGCCACTGGAACCGGAGGTGCACAGGCTCAGGGAGCAGCGATCCAGCTCCAGCGTCTCAGCGGCCAACGGTGGGTGCTGGAAGTCGTTCAGGTGCGCGTCACCGGGCTGATCGGTCAGCCACAGGTCGACTTCGCTCGACCAACGCAGTCGGGTATGGGGTTGCAGGTCGGCGGGCAACAAAACGTTGACGCCGGCACGCCAGGCGCCGAGCAGGGCTATTGCCAGGTCGGCGGCGTCTTCAAGGTGAACGGCGATGCGCCGCACGCCGAGCGTTTGCAGGCCGGCAGCCAGGCTTAGGGCTCGCTCGCATAGCTGCGCATGATTCAACGCCGGTTCGGCCGTTACGGCACGCTCCGGCTGAGCCTTGAGCAACAGGTGCTCAAGTTTTATCCAATTCATATACGGCCTCGTACCCGTATTCGTATGAGCAGTTCAATGGCAAACATCAGGCCTATCAATCCGTAGGAAATCAGCCCGGTGTAGACCATCCACCAGCTCAGCGGTGCCCAAAGCGTCAGGGCGGCGGCGCACAAACCGTTGCAGAGAAAAAACACGCTCCAGGCGATGGTCACCTGGCGGGTGTAGCGAATACCTTCGTCTGGCAGATCCGGTTCACGCAACCGGGCCAAGCGCTCAACCACCGGCGGGCCGTAAATCAGGCTGCCGCCAAACAGTGTCAGCATGAAGGCGCTGATCAGTACCGGGTACCAGCGCAGCAGCGCCGGATTGTCGGACAGCGCCAGCAACAGGCAAAAAATAATGGCCACCAGGGCCATCCAAACGCTGCCGGGCTGGCGCTTGCCAGTGAGTACGCGGGCCAGCCACAGGCTGCCCAGCAGCAGGCCGAACTGCCACGGTGCGAAATGCTCCATGCCGAAATACACCGCGAAGGGGTACAGCAGGCCTGCCAGCAGCAGGCCGAGGCCGATCAATCGACTCATGCGGCTGGTTGAACCAGACGGTAGACCGCCTCGACCACGTCGCTGACGGTACGCACCGATTTGAATTCCTCGGCGGCGATTTTCTTGCCGGTCTGACGTTTGATGTGATCGATCAGGTCGACGGCGTCAATGCTGTCGATTTCCAGGTCCTGGTACAGGTTGGATTCGAGGCTCACTCGCTTGGGGTCCAGCTCGAACAGCTCGACCAGGGCATCGCGCAGTGTATTGAAAATGTCGTCACGAGTTTGCATGGTCCGGTCTCAAGCTGCCTGTTTTGCAGTGACGAACGCCGCAAGGCTCGCCACGTTGCTGAAGTGATTACGAGTGTCTTTGGCGTCGGCATCGATCTTGATGCCGTACTTTTTCTGGATGGCCAGGCCCAGTTCCAGGGCGTCTACCGAGTCCAGGCCCAGGCCTTCGCCGAATAGCGTCTGGTTGTCGCCGATATCCTGGGCGCTGATGTCTTCCAGGCCGAGGGCTTCGATGATCAGGTCTTTGATTTCCAGCACCAGGTCACGGGTGTTCAGATCGCTCATCTTCGGCGAGCTCCTTAATAAAGTAAGAATGCAGATAATCGTTGAGCTTGCGCGAGGCTTGGGGCGCCGGGCCCAGCGCGGCGAAGGCCTGTGGGTCTATATCGGCGCCGACCCGGAAACTGTAGTGCACGCGGCGTTTGGGAATCCGATACCAGGGTTCGGCCTTGGTCAAGGTTGTCGGGTTGACCTTGATCACGACCGGGGTAAGGATTTTCGCACCCCGCACGGCAATTGCCGCGCCCCCCCGATGAAAGGCCGGCGCCTGGCCCGGTTGGGTGCGGGTGCCTTCGGGAAAGATGATCAGGGTCTGGCCACTTTTAAGCGCGTCAGCGGCCGCATCGAGCATGTCCATGCTGCCGTCGTTGCTGATGTATTCGGTACGGCGCAATGGGCTGCGGGTAAAAGGGTTCTCCCACAGGCTTTGCTTGACCACGCAGTTGGCGTGGCGCACCAGGCCGATCAGAAACACCACGTCGATCAGCGACGGGTGATTGGCGACGATCATTTGCCCCGGCCGCCCCAGTTTTTCCGCGCCCTGGATGTCGTAGGTCAGCACGCCGACGCGTGCCATGAAGCGGACAAAAAACCAGAAGCAGCGACTGACGGTTTGCCGCGCGCGCAGTCGATGGGTCTGGGCATCGCCCGGCAGGCAGTTCAGCAACGGGAAAACCACCAGGCGCAGGCACAGCCCACCCAGCCCGAATAGGGTGAAGCTTGCGGCGGTGGCCACCAGGCGCCAGTAATAGGCGTCGCGATTTTTTTCGGTCACGGGTTGCGTTGCCAGGTCCATACACGATTTTTCCAGGCATGTTGGCAGAGGGTTTGCTGGCCAAGCAGCGCACACAATAGATCCAGCGCGTGCGGCCAGCGGGATTTGGACAACGCATCCGTGGGGCTGTTCAGGGACAACTGCCAGTCATTGCCAGGCGTGATTAACAGGCCGACGGCATAAGGGAACGGCACATCGTCTATCCAGGTCGAGTAAGCCTCTGGCGGTTGTTCTTCGGTCACCACCAGCAGAACGGCGGGCGCGCCTTGCTTGAGCAGGGCCGCCGCCTCCAGCATGCCGTTTTCAAGACCGTCTCCAGCTGCGGCGAGGGCCGTCATTTCGCTGGTTTCGCCGCGCATAATCGACCAAAGGCCGATGATTGCGTTATGCACCGACAGGCTGAAATGGGTCGGCGACAGGGGCTGGTCGGCGGCCAGATCGCTGAGAATGTCAAAGGTGCGCGGCGTTTCGCCATGGCGGGAAATGAACACCAGCGGCAGATTCTGCCGACCCTCGGCCAATGGCCAGCCGACGCTGAATGCCATCCGCGCCAGTCGACTGAGGCGTCGACGCTGCATGGCAGGCAGAAACGACACGTCCGGAGCGGCATCGCTGAGTGGCAACACGACCGGTTGCTGGCTCCATGCCAGCCAATCGTCCACGCTTTCGAGCCCTGGGGCCCATGCGCGCCACTGGGCGATGTTGAATTTGATCACAGACATTCATCCCGCCCCTGCGGGCTTGCTTGACGCGGTGAGTGGCAGAAAACCGCAAGTCACATGGCGCCTGGCGCCGAGTGGTGGGCATTATCGCGGTGCGATGATGCTCTAGCAAATACTGGTTACATTTTGCACAGCACGATGGGCCGGTTGACCTGCAAAAACTGCACGTTTGACAGTTATTCGCATTGTGATTCCATCCGTCTGTCGGCTCTGGCGCAAACCAATGGGGGCGATCAACGCGTTTTCCGCGCAAGTTTGCCAAAGACCGCGTAATCCCGATGTCGGGCAGCTAGCTAAGCCATGCCGTGGACCACTACACTCGGTCATTCTTTGATACACGGAGGTTTTGACATGCGGCGCGTGGTGTTCAATCAGAAAGGTGGCGTGGGCAAATCCAGTATTGCCTGCAATCTGGCGGCGGTCAGCGCCAGCGAGGGTTATCGCACCCTGTTGGTGGATCTCGATGCCCAGGCCAACTCCACTCAGTACCTGACGGGACTCACCGGCAATGATATTCCGATGGGGATTGCCGACTTCTTCAAGCAAACCCTCTCATCCGGGCCTTTCTCCAAGAAAAATCAGGTCGATATCTACGAAACCCCGTTCGACAACCTGCATGTCATCACCGCCACGTCTGAGTTGGCAGACCTGCAGCCCAAGCTTGAAGCCAAGCACAAGATCAACAAACTGCGAAAATTGCTGGAAGAACTCGACGAAGATTACGACCGGATTTACCTGGATACCCCGCCAGCCTTGAATTTTTATGCGGTTTCGGCGCTGATTGCCGCCGATCGCGTGCTAATTCCTTTCGACTGCGACAGTTTTTCGCGTCAGGCGCTTTACGGCGTATTGGCGGAGATCGACGAGTTGAAGGATGACCACAACGAAGGTCTGGAAGTCGAAGGCATCGTGGTCAACCAGTTCCAGACCCGTGCCAGCCTGCCCCAGCAGATCCTCGACGAGTTGATTGCCGAAGGCTTGCCGGTACTGCCGGTGTACCTGGGCAGTTCGGTGCGCATGCGCGAATCCCACCAGGCGAACATACCGTTGATCCATCTTGATCCGCGGCACAAGCTGACGCAGCAGTTCGTCGAGCTGCACAACCTGCTGGAAAACGCTCAGTAGCACCTGTAGGAGCCGGCTTGCTGGCGATAGCGGCAAATCAGGCGCCGGACCGTTGACTGGATGGCACAATCGCCAGCAAGCCGGCTCCTACAGTATGGAATTCAGATCCCCTGGCTCCGCAACCAGCTCATCAACTGTGGCAACGGGAACGCCCCGCTCTGGCGTGCGACTTCCCGGCCGTTCTTGAACAGAATCAGGCTCGGAATCGAACGAATCCCCAGTTGCGCCGACAATTGCTGGTTCGCCTCGCTGTCCAGTTTGGCCAACCGGCACTTGCCCGCCAACTGCCCGGCCGCCTGCTCGAACACCGGCGCAAATGACTTGCACGGTCCACACCAATCCGCCCACACATCCACCAACAGCGGCAGATCGCCCTTGATCTGACTGGCGTAGTCGCCTTGCTTGAGTTCGAAGGGTTTGTTCAGCAGGACTTCGGCCTTGCAGCGTCCGCATTTGGGGTGGTCGCCCAAGCGCTCGGCGGGGATGCGGTTGAGGCCATTGCAGTGGGGGCAGGGGATCAGAAGCGGATCAGTCATGGCAAGTTGTCCAGTAATAAGCGGGTGGTCCTTATCTGGAGTCACCCGCTCATATTTTCAATTGTGTTGCACTTCACGATGAACAGCTGATCTCCAAATGCTTGCCCCACTCCGGTGGCCGCTGCGCATAGCTCTCCATCCCCGGTTGCTCCTCGAACGGATTGCTCAGCACCGCATGCAGCCGGCGGACTTCCGAGTAATCGCCTTTTTCCGCCGCTTCGATAGCCTTCTGCGCCAGGTAGTTGCGCAGGATGTACAGCGGATTGACGGCATGCATTCGTTGACGGCGCTGTGCTTGATCGAGTTCGCCTTCGCGGGCGACACGGGCGATGTATTGCTCGCCCCAGCTGTCGAAGCCCTTGAGGTCGACGAAGTCATCGCGTAGGCGGCGCACAGCGGCCTGCGGTGATTCTTCACCCAGTCGGCGGAAGAACAGGCTGTAATCGACGCCGCTGTTTTGCATCAGTTGCAGCAGGTGTTCCAGCAGTTTCTGGTCGTCGTCTTCGGCGGTGGTGAGGCCCAGGCGGCGGCGCATCAGGTCCAGGTAGTGAGCCTGGAACAACGGCAGGTACAAGCCGAGGGTTTCACGCAGGGCTTCGACGCTGATGAACGGCGTCAAGGCCTGGGCCAGGGCGCTGAGGTTCCATTGGCCGATCGGCACCTGGTTGCTGAAGGAGTAGCGGCCCCGGTCATCTGAGTGGTTACAGATGAAGTTGGCGTCGAAGTCATCTAGGAACGCGAACGGGCCGAAGTCGAAAGTGATGCCAAGGATCGACATGTTGTCAGTGTTCATCACGCCATGGCAGAAACCATAGGCCTGCCATTTGGCGATCAGTTCGGCATTGCGCTCGACCAGCTCGCGGAACATCGCCAGGTACGGTTCCGGTTGTTCAAGGCACTCTGGAAAGTGCATGGCCAACACGTGGTCGCCGAGTGTCTTCTGCTGTTCGGGACGCTTGGTGTAGTAGAAGTATTCGAAGTGACCGAAGCGCACATGGCTCGGGGACAGGCGCAGGAGCATGGCGGCGCGTTCCTGCCTCTCGCGCCATACCGGCGTGTCCGAACCGATCACGCACAACGCCCGGGTGGTCGGGATGTTCAGCGCATGCAGGGCTTCGGAGGCAAGGAATTCGCGAATCGAGGAGCGCAGCACCGCCCGTCCGTCACCCATGCGCGAAAAGGGCGTCTGGCCGGCGCCCTTGAGGTGCAAGTCCCAATGCTCGCCAGCCTCGTTGTACACCTCGCCCAGCAACAGGCCGCGACCGTCGCCCAGCTGCGGGTTGTAGGAACCGAACTGGTGACCGGAATAGACCATCGCCCTGGGAATCGCGTCGGCCCAGAGCTTGTGGCCACTGAACAGTTCGGCGAACTCCGGGGTGTCAGCCACGGCTGGGTCGAGATCCAGCAACGCCATGGCGGCGGGGCTGGCCACGACCAGGCGCGGGTTGTCGATCGGCTCGGGCAGCACATGGGCGGAAAACGCATCGCCCAGGCGGTCGAAGCGGTTATCGAAGGTCAGTTCGTCGAGGGCTTTCAAAGGCCGGCTCCAGCAGAATGTCCGAGCATTCTGCTGGGGAATGGCCGGTTAGTCGAGTTTAGCGGCAGGTGGTGCCAGCGGCGGTTGCTTGTCATCGTTGAGTGGCACGATGGTTTTCGTTTCCGGCTCGATCGGCACCATCTTGTATTCCTGACCATGAAGGTTTTTGAGGTAAACCTCCATCTGCCGGAACGAGATGTTGATGTGTTGTTTCTTGAACTCACGGTTGATGAAGCGGTTGACCTCATCGAGCACCGGGTTGCGGTCGCCGAGGTCGCGCACATGCATGCGCAACTCGTGATCGAGGGTGCTTTCGCCGAAGTTCAGGAAATACACATGGGGTTCTGGCTCCTTGAGCACCCGTGGGTTTTCCCGCGCGGCCTTGAGCAGCAGTTCCTTGACCAGGTCCAGGTCAGAGCCGTAGTCCACCCCAAGCTTGAGTGTCACCCGGGTGATGGTGTCGGTCAGGGACCAGTTGATCAGTTGTCCGGTAATGAACGTTTTGTTTGGGACGATGATGTCCTTACGGTCGAAGTCGGTGATGGTTGTGGCACGGATGCGAATTTTGCTCACCGTGCCCGACAGGTTGCCGATGGTGATGGTGTCGCCGATCCGCACCGGACGTTCGAACAGGATCATGATGCCGGAAATGAAGTTGGCGAAGATTTCCTGCATGCCGAAGCCCAGGCCCACCGACAGCGCCGCCACCAGCCACTGCAACTTGTCCCAGCTGACGCCGAGGGTCGAGAGGGTCGAGACAAAACCGACGCCGGCAATCACGTAGGACAGCAGCGTCGTGGTGGCGTAGGCGCTGCCCTGGGCCAGGTTCAGTTTTGACAGCACGAACACTTCCAGCAGGCCCGGCAGGTTGCGTGCCAGGGCGAAGGTGATGCCGATGATGATCAATGCGCCGAGCATGTCGCCGATGCTGATCGGCACCATGCTCATATTGGCGCCGGTGCCGCTGGTGTATTCGTAGAGAGTGATGTTGTCCAGGTATGAGAACACCGTGATCAGATCGGCCCACACCCAGTACAACAGGGCCATGAAGCCACCGAGCAGCGCCAGGCGGATCAGTCGCAGGGACTGTTCGTTGACCTTCTCGATGTCCATGGTCGGTTCTTCGATCACCGCTTCGCCATCACCGGCCTCTTTGGCGGCCTGACGCTTGGCCAGGGCACGCTGATAGGCCAAGCGGCGTGCCGCGACGCTCAGGCCGCGTACGAAGGTGGCTTCGATCACTATCCAGAACATCAGCAGGTACAACGTATTGATCAGTCGGTCGCTGAGTTTCAGTGCGGTGTAGTAGTAGCCAAAGCACACGGCCACGAACAGGGCGACCGGCAAGGCGGTGAACATGATGGCCACGGCTTTGCGGAACAGCGAGGCGTGTTCGTGGGTCGGGCTGCTGAGCAGCAGGCGGCTGAGCAGCCAGGTCATCAAGGCGTAGCAGATCAGCACCACCGGCATGCCCAATACATCGTCGGCCAGTATCGCCGGCTGCAGCTCGGCAACCGCTACCACGGCGACCAGCGCCATCACCACCATGCCAAGCCTGCGAACCCAACCTCGGAGGAATTCGACCTGACGTTTTTCCCAGCGAAAATGCAGTTCCGCCACACCACCTGGTGCCAGGATTCGATAGGCGGTGTAGAACACCAGCCAGGTCCCGGCCATTTGCATCAGTGCCGCGCCCATATTGGCGTTCTGCCCGCGTGCATCGATTTGCAGGGCCAGTCCACACAGCCCCAGACCCAACGACACCGGCATCGCCAGCAAAATATTGATCAGAATCGCTTGAGGTGTGTGCCACTGGCTGTCGCGCTTGAAGTGGCCGATGTCCTGGTGAACCTTGTTCAGTCGGGCATACAGCTGCTTGCGACGCCACAGCAGCGCACCGATCAGCAGCGCCAGCGGCAGGAACAGTAGCGGACGCTGAGTCAGGCCATCGGTCAGCTCGCTCAGGCTGGAGGCGAGGGGGAGGGTGTCGATCTGACGCTTCAGGCGGTCAGGCACGCCGCGTACCCATTCCAGGTCCAACGGCTTGTTGCTGGGAATCCAGAACATCTGCTCATCGAGCGTCGCCCGCAGGCTTTGCGCGGTGCTCAGCAATTGTTTTTGGTTCAGTTGCAGGGTGATGGACTCGTTGAGCACAGCACTCAACTCACGGCTCAAACGCTCCAGCAGGTCCGCACGGGTGGTGGCCAGTTCCAGCAGGCTCTTGCGCAGTTGCGGGGTGACTTGCTCGGGCGGTTGGGTCGACAGCAGGTTGTCGACATAGGTGACCGGGTTACTGAGCAACTCCCGTTGCTGACTGACTTCGAACTGATACAGGCGAATGTCGGCGATCTGGTCGGCCAGGTCGCGATCGACCCTGAGGCGCGGCAAGGCCTGTTTCTGTTTGTAGAGAATCTTGGAGAGCAGCAGGCTGCCCTTGAGCACGTTGATCTGTTCGTCCAGGGCAGCATCACTCTGGGTCACACTGTCCAGTTGCTGCTTGGTCTGCAGGTTTTTCTGGGTGACTTCGTTGAGCCGGTCTGTGCTCTTGAGCAGGTAATCGGAAAGCTTCAGGTTGGCGGCGCTTTCGGTGGCCAACAGGCTGCTGCCACCGGCCTTCTGCGCTTCGATGGACTGCTGCGTCACCGTCTCTTGCGACTGTGCCAGGCGCTTCTGGTTGATCAGATTTTGCAGCTCCTGGATCTCCTGATCCAGGCGGTCGGATCGCTCCGATAACAAGTCATGCTGGCTGTTGCCCAGGTCTTGCAACTGAGTGTTGCCAGCCAATTCCTGGCGGCGTAGAGGGATCAGGGCGTTGAGTGCAGCCAGTTCGGCGTTGAGTTGGTCACGCTGCTCGGCGCTCAGGGCCTTACCGCTGTCCTTACCGCTCTTGAGGATGTTGTTGATCTGCTGGATGCGTGTCTGGCTGCTGGCGATCTCGGCCTGCGCGCGCTCGGGGCGCGTCTGGGCCGTAATGATCAGGCTGTTGGCGTCTGACAGGGCTTTTTGCAGGTCGGCTTGCTGGGTCGAACGTTCAGTGAGCAGTTGCTCAAGTTGAGGAATCGACTCCTTGGTAAAGCGTTGCGCAACCGGCACCACCGAAGTGGCCTTGAGGCGCGTCAACTCCCGTTGGTTTTCGATGGTCTGCTTGGGGGCCGAGGCTAATTGCTGTTTGAGTTCGCTGAGCTTTTGCTCGTAATCCCGCCGATTGTTGAGCTGCGTCAGCGTGCCTTGCAGAACCGACTGCAAGGCTTTTTGATCCGCCTCCGGCAGTTTGCGGTCGGCGATCTTGTCCAGGCTTGCCTGCACGGATTCGCGGGAGGGTGGTTCGGCGGCTTGCAGCGTGCCGACGGAGAGGCTCAGGCCCAACAGGACCATGACGAAAAAGGTGCGCAGGCTTGGCATAAAGACCGATCAGTATACGAGGCGAAGAATTGAGTTTAGAGGAAGAGTCCCGGACCCGGGCGACTTCCTTCGGGGAATCTGACGCCCACTTTGCCGATCTTGTTCCCGTCCATGACCGCGACGGTCCAAATGGTGTTGTTCCATTCCACCTGGTCGCCGACCACCGGAGCGCCGCCGACTTTCTGGGCAATGAAGCGACCCAGGGACATATCCGGATCGATGCCTTCGACCTTCAGCCCGTACAGGGCAGCAACCGCGGCCAGCTGGGCGTCTCCTTCGAGTACGAAGTCGCCGAAAAAGCGCAAATCGAGGCCCCGTTGCGGCGCCTGGCTGAACAGTTTTCCGAGGGCGGGCAGGTTGTGTTCGTGGCCGATTACGCAGAGCAAATCGTCGACTTCGAGCACCGTACTACCCGACGGATGGAGTAGTTGTTCGCCACGAAACAGGGCTGCGATACGGGTGCCCTCGGGCATTTTCAGTTCACGCAGGTGCGAACCGATGCACCACTTTTCGGCACCGAGGCGATAAACGAACAGCTCCCACTCACTGGTGACGTGTACTTCCAGGGCGGAGCGGGAGATCGGCGCCGGTTCCGGTGGCACCGTTACCTTCAACAGCTTGGCGATCCACGGCAGGCTCGTGCCCTGCACCAGCAGCGACACCAACACGATAAAGAAAGCGAGGTTGAAATAGAGCTGGGCGTTGGGCAAACCCGCCATCAGCGGGAACACCGCCAAAATGATCGGCACCGCGCCGCGCAAGCCGACCCAGGAAATGAAGGCCTTTTCACGCCCATGGAAGGCCTTGAAGGGCAGAAGGCCGACCAGCACTGACAGCGGTCGGGCAAACAGAATCATCCACAGCGCCAGGCCCAGAGCCGGCAAGGCAATCGGCAGCAGGTCGTGGGGCGTGACCAGCAGCCCCAGCACCAGGAACATGCCGATCTGCGCCAGCCAGGCCATGCCATCGAGCATGTGCAGAATGCCGTGGCGGCTGCGCACAGGGCGGTTACCGATCACCAGGCCGCACAGGTACACCGCCAGGAAGCCGCTGCCATGCAGGGCGTTGGTCAGGGCAAAGACCACCAGGCCGCCAGCGATGACCAGGATCGGATAGAGACCGGTGGCCAGGTTGATGCGGTTGACCAGTTGCAGCATGAGCCAGCCGCCGCCCAAGCCGATGACGCCACCGATGCCGAACTCGCGCAGCAGGTGAGTCAGCAGGCTCCAATGCAGGCCGGTCTGGCCGCTGGCGAGCATGTCGATCAGGGTCACGGTGAGGAACACCGCCATCGGGTCGTTGCTGCCGGACTCGATTTCCAGGCTCGCGGTCACCCGTTCGTTCAGGCCTTTGCCACCCAATAATGAAAACACCGCCGCGGCATCGGTGGAGCCCACGATGGCGCCGATCAGCAAGCCTTGAATCAGATTCAGGTTGAACAGCCAGGCGGCGGCCATGCCAGTCAGCCCGGTGGTAATCAACACGCCGACCGTGGCCAACGACAGTGCCGGCCATAACGCCACGCGGAAACTCGACACCCGGGTGCGCAAACCGCCGTCCAGCAAAATCACCGCCAGTGCGAGGTTGCCGACCAAATAAGCGGTGGGGTAGTTGTCAAAGATGATGCCGCCGCCATCGACACCGGCGGCCATGCCCACGGCGAGGATGATGACCAGAATCGGGATGCCCAGGCGCGAAGAAAGTGAGCTCACCAGAATGCTCGCACCTACCAGCAACGCGCCGATCAAGAACAGGCTGTTGATGGTCGTCGCATTCAAAGGCAGTACTCCAGAAAGCTGAAAGGCGGGCACAAACTGACCATGCAGTCTGCGTGCCAGCGATTCTAACCTGTTGAAATGTGATGCTGTCAAAAAGCTTTTTGCCGATTAAAAGATCGCAGCCTGCGGCAGCTCCTACAGGGAAATGCATTCCAATGTAGGAGCTGCCGCAGGCTGCGATCTTTTGCTTTTAGCGGCAACCGGCTAAACCGTGGCGACGAAGTGCAGGAACCAGATCAATCAATCACAGTCTTTAAAGTTCGCGAGAAACGTCACTCGCCAGGAAAATCAAGGCCTTGCGCCTGTTTAACCCTGGCGCCCACGATGACTTTTCTTTATCGTACGCGCCCTTTGAAAATGCCTGGAAAAATCAAAATGTTGGAAGCATCCCTAAGCCAATTGGAACAGCTGGTCAGCGACCTGGTACAACAGAATCAGACCCTGATCGACACCAACCAAGCCCTGAGCGCAGAACTGGCCCAGGCCAAGGATGAAAACGAAAGCCTGCAACTGAGCCTGATGGAGCAGGAAGAAAAGCACGGCGCTACCGCAGCACGTATTCAAGCTTTGGTTGAGCGCGTCAGCGCTGGGCCTCTAGTCGAATCAGTCAGCGCATGAGTTACGGCGCAGGGGTAAAAGTCGTCTCGATCCTGGGAGAGGACTATTCGATCAAGGCACCGGCCGGGGAAGAACAAACCCTGCTGGATGCTGCGTTGATGTTGAAGGCTGCCCTGGCCGAGACCAAAAAGAAGTACCCGACACTGATCGGTGACCGATTGCTGGTGCTGGCCGCGATGAACCTGTGTTCCCAGCAGATTGAAATGCAAAAGCAGCACAAGCTCGAACTCGACCGTTACCAAGAGCAAGTCAACGCCACGGTTGAAGTGATCTCCAAGACGATCAATCAGGCCTGATCGGCTTTGCGCACAACCAAAGAATAAATTGTCGGTTTGGATGTATACAATCGGCACGGCTGTTGCAGTGTCTCAGCCTCTTATTCTTTGGGGGTGCTCCATGCAGTTCTGGCGACGCAGTATTCAATGGCAGTTGATCCTGAGCATGGGCACCGCCCTGCTGGTCAGCGTGCTGATCGTGGTTGGCATTTATACCCTTGTGGTCAACCGCCTCGCCCAGAGCTATCTGGTCGAACAAGCGTTGCCGTCGAGCATCGAAGCGATGCGCAATGACATCGAGCGAATCCTCGTTCAGCCCCTAACCGCCGCTAGGGACATCGCCAACAACAGCATGGTGCGCGACTGGTTGGCCGACGGTGAGAGCACTGCCCAGACCCCTGTGTTTTCACAGTATCTGGAAGGTATTCGCGCCGAGCACAAGGCCTTCACCGCGCTGATCATCGGGACTGCGTCAAGCCACTACATCACTGAAAAAGGCCTGGACCGCACCCTCAGTCGTTCCAACCCCAAAGACGCCTGGTTCTACTCGTTCCTCGACAGCAACCAGCCGCGCACCCTCAATATCGACAACGACACGGCCACCGGAGAATTGGCGCTTTTCATCGACATCAAGGTTGAACAGGCGGGCAAGGTCGTGGGCGTCGCCGGGCTCGGACTGAGCATGAAAGAGCTGTCCGAGTTGATTCACAACTTCAGCTTCGGGGAGCGCGGCAAGGTCTATCTCGTACGTTCCGACGGTTTGATTCAGGTACATCCCGAGGCGCAATTCAGCGGCAAGCGCACCCTGAGCGAACAGATTGGCCAGTCGGCGGCGCATGCCGTCATGGGTCAAAAAAATGCCGCCGCCACCAGCAGCTTCGTCCGCGATGGCGAGGATTATCTGGCATTGAGCCTGCCGTTGCGTGATCTGGGTTGGACCCTGGTGGCCGAAGTGCCGCAATCGCAGATCTACGCCGAGGCGCGGCGTGCCATGTGGATGAGCAGCGGCATTGGCCTGGCGGTGGCGCTGGTGTGCCTGTTGCTGGTGGTGTTGCTGGCCCGTGGACTGGTACGGCCGATTCGCCAGGTAACAGCCGCACTGGTAGCCATTGGTAGCGGTGGTGGCGATTTGACTCATCGGCTGGATGCCAGCCGCGCCGATGAGCTGGGCGACCTGGCGCGCGGTTTCAATCGATTCCTCGACAGCCAGCGCGACATGATCGGCGAAGTATTGACCACCAGCGAACGCCTGCGCACGGCGGTCGGCCAAGTGGCGCGGGTGGTGGACAACACTGCCGAGCGCTCCGGGCGCCAGCAGGAGATGACCGACATGGTCGCCACCGCTGTCCACGAAATGGGCCTGACCGTGCAAGAAATTGCGCAGAACGCCGGTAACGCGGCGCTCGTTTCGCAAACGGCTCGTGATGAAGCCTTGCAGGCTCGGGGCGTGGTTGGCGGCTCGATTCGCCATATCGAAAGCATGTCCGACGAAATCGGTGTGGCCGCCAGCGCTGTGGGCGAACTGGCTAATCAAGTGGCGTCGATCGATCAGGTATTGGCGGTGATTCGCGGGATCTCCGAGCAGACCAATCTCCTGGCGTTGAACGCGGCGATCGAAGCGGCGCGGGCGGGGGGCATGGGGCGAGGATTCGCGGTGGTGGCCGATGAAGTTCGCACGTTGGCGCGACGGACGCAGTCGTCCACCGATGAAATCCAGCAGATGATCGGCAGCCTCAAGCAGGGCGCTGAGAATGCGGTGTCATCGATGCATACCGGGCAAGCGGCCACCGGCACCGGTGTTGAATCCAGTCAGAAGACCGGGGCATCGCTGACGGCGATTACTGGCCAGATCGAGCGCATCAGCGACATGAACCATCAGGTGGCGACCGCGACGGAAGAACAGTCGGCGGTGACCGAAGAGATCAACCGCAACGTGCAAGGGATTTCCGATCTGGCGCGGGCGACGGCGGGAGAGGTCAGGGCTTGCCGTGAAGATTGTCAGACGTTGCAGCGGTTGGCCGATGATTTGGCGCGGCAGATGGGTGGGTTCAAGCTGAGCTGAATCAAAATCAAGAGATCGCAGCCTGCGGCAGCTCCTACAAAGGAACGCATTCCAATGTAGGAGCTGCCGCAGGCTGCGATCTTTTTGTGGCTGTCAGAACCACTCATCCTGCATGTTCAAACACACATCATCCCGCGTCTCAAGAATCGCCAGCTCATGGTGGCAGCTCGGAATTTCCCAGGTCAGGAAATACCGCGCCGCCTGCAGCTTGCCCTTATAGAAGCTCACATCCGCCGCATTCCCTTTGGCCAACCCTTCCTCGGCGCGGATGGCCTGTTCCAGCCAGCGCCAGCCGATCACGGTATGGCCGAACACCTTCAGGTACAGCGCCGAATTCGCCAGGCTGTTGTTGACCTTGCCTTGGGCCAGGTCCGTCAGCAGGCCAATGGTCACGGTTTGCAGGCGAGCTACCAGCTTCTCCAAAGGCTCACGCAGTGGCGACAGCGACTCGAACGCTTGCGCGCGTTCGGCGGTGTCAGCGATCAGGCGAATCAGTTGCTTGAGCCCGGCACCACCGTTCTGCGCCAGCTTGCGACCCAGCAGGTCCAGCGACTGAATGCCGTGGGTGCCTTCGTGGATCGGGTTCAGGCGGTTGTCGCGGTAGTACTGCTCCACCGGATACTCGCGGGTGTAGCCATGGCCGCCGAGAATCTGGATCGCCAGTTCGTTGGCCTTCAGGCAGAACTCCGACGGCCAGGATTTGACGATCGGCGTCAGCAAATCCAGCAGTTCATGGGCCTGTTTGCGTTCGGCTTCGGTCTCAAGGGTGGTGGTGTCGTCGAACAGTCGCGCGGCGTACAGCCCCAGGTCGAAGGAGCCTTCGACATAGGCCTTCTGGGTCAGCAGCATGCGCTTGACGTCGGCATGCTGGATGATCGCCACTGGTGCGGTGTTCGGATCCTTGCTGTCCGGCACCCGTCCTTGTGGACGTTCACGGGCGTACTCCAGCGAATACAGATACCCCGCATAACCGAGCATCACCGCGCCCATGCCGACGCCGATCCGCGCTTCGTTCATCATCTGGAACATGTAGCTCAAGCCATGGTGCGGCTTGCCCACCAGATAGCCGACACA
This sequence comes from Pseudomonas putida, assembly GCF_050990305.1. Lineage (GTDB taxonomy): Bacteria > Pseudomonadota > Gammaproteobacteria > Pseudomonadales > Pseudomonadaceae > Aquipseudomonas > Aquipseudomonas putida_AH. The sequence continues at coordinate 453,106 of NZ_CP158817.1, forward strand.
GTCGCCGTTATCGCCGAAATTCAGTGCGGTGGAGGTGGTGCCGCGCCAGCCCATCTTGTGGAACAGGCCGGCCAGCAGCACATCGTTGCGCTTGCCCAGGCTGCCGTCATCGTTGACCAGGAACTTGGGCACGATGAACAGCGAGATGCCTTTCACCCCGGGCGGTGCGTCCGGCAGCTTGGCCAAGACCATGTGCACGATGTTTTCCGACAGCGGGTGATCGCCGCCGGAGATGAAGATCTTGTTGCCCTTGAGGCGATAAGTGCCGTCGGACGCAGGCTCGGCGCGTGTACGAATATCCGACAAGGATGAGCCTGCGTGGGGCTCGGTCAGGGCCATGGTGCCGAAGAAGCGCCCGTCGATCATCGGTTGCAGAAAGCGGCGCTTCTGCTCGTCGCTGCCGAAGCTTTCGATCAGGTTGGCCGCGCCCATGGTCAGGAACGGGTACGAGGTCGATGCGGCGTTGGCCGATTGAAAGTGCGCGAAGCAGGCCTGGGACAACAGCGTAGGAAGTTGCATGCCGCCGGCCTCGAAACTGCGCGCGGCGTTGAGGAAACCGGCCTCGAGGAAGGCGTCCACCGCCGGTTTCACTTCCGGAATCAGAATCGCCCGACCGTCCTCGTAGCGCGGTTCGTTCTCGTCACCCTTGCGGTTGTGCGGGGCGAAGAATTTTTCGGCAATGCTGCGGGCGGTGCCGAGGGCGGCATCGAAGGTTTCGCGGTTGTGCTCGGCAAAACGCTCACGCTGGGTCAGGCCCTCGGCATCGAGGACTTCATACAGCTCGAAAGCCAGATTACGGGAACTGAGCAACGTCTCGGACATGGCGGCCTACCTTTTGTTGGAATGGGCCGAGTCTAGGTTGAGGAATAGAGGCTGAATAGGATGATTGATCTGCGTGATGGAGAAGCCAAACACGACCCTGTAGGAGCCGGCTTGCTGGCGATAGCAGTGCTCCAGATGCACCGCATTGTACTGATCGCCAGCAAGCCGGCTCCTACAGGGCAAAAAAATGGGCGCCATTCAGGGCGCCCATTTTGTGTAACTGACACTTGGCGGTTTAGCCGATCGTCATCAGGCTGGCATTACCACCCGCCGCCGCAGTGTTGACGCTCAACGCCCGCTCGATCACCAGGCGCTCCAAGGCAATGTTGGATTCACCCTGCGACAAGCCCTGAACACCGACGATGGCGCCGGCGCGCTTGGCCACTTGCTGGCAAACCGCGCGCAACTGATCGGAATGGCCGTGATGCAGAACCGCATCAAACACCACCTCGTCCTTGTTCCAGTCGGCCACCCGCTTGATGCGTGCCTGGATGTCCTTCGGCAGGCGTGCGAACAGCGCCTTGCTCAGGTCCGTTTCCGGCCACACCGCCGAACCACCGACGGCCAGTACCGCCGCCAGTTGGGTCAGCAGATCGCCTTCGACTTCCGCCAGGCACAGCACGTGTTCACGCGGCAGGATCGCATAGCTGTTGCGCTCGCCGGTCGGGCCGGCCAGGACGCGGGTGATACCGCTTTGCGATTGCGCGGCGAACTGCACGCACAGGGTGCTCAGGTCGGCGAACTTGTTGCTGTCGGCCCAGGCTTTGAGGGCGGTCAGCGGCTTGCTCATCGCCTCACGCAGACGCACGTCCGGCGCCACGGCGGCATCGCCGCGAGCGAAGGATTGCTCGATGGCATCGGTCGGGCGCGTCGACAACAAGCGGTACAGGTACAGCGGACCACCGGCCTTCGGACCCGTACCCGACAGGCCTTCACCACCGAACGGCTGCACGCCGACCACGGCGCCAACAATGTTGCGGTTGACGTAGACGTTACCGGCATTGACGGTGTCGATCACCTTGGCGATGGTCTCGTCGATGCGAGTGTGCACGCCCAGGGTCAGGCCGTAGCCGGACGCATTGATCTGGCCGATCAACTGGTCGATGTCCTTGCGCTTGTAGCGAACCACGTGCAGCACCGGGCCGAAGATCTCCCGCTGCAGTTCGTCGAAGCTTTCCAGTTCGATCAGGGTCGGCATCACGAAGGTGCCGCGTTTGACTTCTTCGGCATCGGCGATGGCCACCTGGTACACGCTGCGACCTTTGTCGCGCATGGCCTGGATGTGCTTCTCGATGCCGGCCTTGGCTTCGGCGTCGATCACCGGGCCGATGTCAACGGACAGGCGCTCAGGGTTGCCCAGACGGCTTTCTGCCATGGCGCCCTTGAGCATTTCGATGACGCGGTCGGCGGAATCTTCCTGCAAACACAGCACGCGCAGTGCCGAGCAACGCTGACCGGCGCTGTCGAAGGCCGACGATACAACGTCGATGACCACTTGTTCGGTCAGCGCCGAGGAGTCGACGATCATTGCGTTCTGGCCACCGGTTTCGGCGATCAAAGGAATCGGACGGCCCTGGCTGTCCAGGCGACCGGCGATGTTGCGTTGCAGCAGGCGAGCCACTTCGGTGGAACCGGTGAACATCACGCCTTTGACGCGATCGTCGCCCACCAGGCCGGCACCGACGGTTTCGCCACGGCCCGGCAGCAGTTGCAGCACACCTTCCGGAATCCCGGCTTCGAGCAGCAGGCGCACGGCCTGGGCAGCGACCAGCGGCGTCTGCTCCGCAGGCTTGGCCAGCACCGGGTTACCGGCGGCCAGTGCGGCGGCGACCTGGCCACTGAAGATCGCCAGTGGGAAGTTCCACGGGCTGATGCACACCACAGGACCCAGCGGACGGTGAGCGTCGTTGGTGAAGTCGTTGCGTGCCTGCACCGCGTAGTAACGCAGGAAGTCCACGGCTTCGCGCACTTCGGCGATGGCGTTGGCGAAGGTCTTGCCGGCTTCACGGGCCAGCAGGCCCATCAGTGGCTGGATCTCGCCTTCCATCAAATCAGCGGCGCGTTCCAGGATCGCGGCGCGCTCGGCAGGCGGGGTGGCCTGCCAGATCGGGGCGGCGTTCAGGGCGCATTGGATCGCGTTGTCGACGTCTTCGACGGTGGCTTCTTGCACATGGCCGACGACATCACGCAAATCGGACGGGTTCAGCACCGGTGCCGGGGCTTCGGTGCTGGAGGCGCAACCGAGCATCGGCGCGGCTTTCCAGTTGTTGTGTGCGGTGGCCAGCAGGGCGCAGGACAGGGAAGCCAGGCGATGTTCGTTGGCCATGTCGATACCGCTGGAGTTGGCACGTTCCGAACCGTACAGGTCACGTGGCAGCGGGATGCGCGGGTGCGGCAGGCCGAAGCCGCCTTCCAGTGTTGCCATTTGTTCGATGCTGGCCACCGGATCGGCCACCAGCTCCTGAATCGAGATCGACTGGTCGGCAATGCGGTTAACGAACGAGGTGTTCGCGCCATTTTCCAGCAGACGACGCACCAGGTAAGCCAGCAAGGTTTCGTGAGTGCCGACCGGTGCGTACACACGGCACGGACGGTTCAGCTTGCCTTCGGAAACCTTGCCTACAACTTGTTCGTACAGCGGTTCGCCCATGCCGTGCAGGCACTGGAACTCGTACTGGCCCGGGTAATAGTTCTGGCCGGCGATGTGGTAGATGGCCGACAGGGTGTGGGCGTTGTGGGTGGCGAATTGCGGGTAGATGACTTCCGGCACCGACAGCAGTTTGCGTGCGCAAGCGATGTAGGACACGTCGGTGTACACCTTGCGGGTGTAGACCGGATAGCCTTCCAGGCCTTCGACCTGGGCGCGCTTGATTTCGCTGTCCCAGTACGCGCCTTTCACCAGGCGGATCATCAGGCGATGACGGCTGCGGCGAGCCAGGTCGATCACGTAGTCGATCACGTACGGGCAACGCTTCTGGTAAGCCTGGATCACGAAACCGATGCCGTTCCAGCCGGTCAGTTGCGGCTCGAAGCACAGGCGCTCGAGCAGATCCAGCGACAGTTCGAGGCGGTCGGCTTCTTCGGCGTCGATGTTCAGGCCGATGTCGTATTGCTTGGCCAGCAAGGTCAGCGACAGCAGGCGTGGGTACAGCTCGTCCATCACGCGCTCGTACTGGGCGCGGCTGTAGCGCGGGTGCAGGGCGGACAGCTTGATCGAAATGCCTGGGCCTTCATAAATCCCACGACCGTGGGAGGCCTTGCCGATCGAGTGGATGGCTTGTTCGTACGAGGCCAGGTACTTCTGCGCGTCGTGTTCGGTCAGCGCCGCTTCACCCAGCATGTCGTAGGAGTAGCGGAAGCCCTTGGCTTCGAACTTGCTGGCGTTGGCCAGGGCTTCGGCGATGGTTTCGCCGGTGACGAACTGCTCGCCCATCAGACGCATCGCCATGTCGACGCCCTTGCGGATCATCGGCTCGCCGCTCTTGCCGATGATGCGGCTCAGGGACGAAGTCAGGCCGGCTTCGTTGTGGGTGGACACCAGTTTGCCGGTCAGCAGCAGACCCCAGGTGGCGGCGTTGACGAACAGCGACGGGCTGTTGCCCAGGTGCGGCTGCCAGTTGCCGGTGCTGATCTTGTCGCGGATCAATGCGTCACGGGTGCCTTTGTCCGGGATGCGCAGCAGCGCTTCGGCCAGGCACATCAGTGCCACGCCTTCCTGGGACGACAGGGAGAATTCCTGCAGCAGGCCCTGAACGATACCGGCACGGCCGCCGGCGCTCTTCTGGTTGCGCAGTTTTTCGGCAATGGAAGCGGCGAGCTTGTTGGTGGCTTCTGCCATTGGTGCCGGCAGGCGCGCCTGCTCGATCAGCATCGGCACCACTTCCGGCTCCGGACGACGGTAAGCGGCGGTGATCGAGGCGCGCAGTACCGATTGCGGCAGGATGCTTTCGGCGAATTCGAGGAAGCACTGGTGTGCGTGGTCGGTATGAACTTCGCCCGCGTCGTCAGCGGCAGCGGTGGTCAAACCGTTCAGCTCGGTCAGGGTTGCACCACCCTCGAGTTTTTCCAGGTAATTGAAAATTGCCTGCTTGATCAGCCAGTGCGGCGTGCGATCTATCGAGGTCGCGGCAGCCTTGAGGCGTTCGCGGGTCGGGTCGTCAAGCTTGACGCCAAGGGTGGTGGTAGCCATGTTTTTTGTCCTCATGTTTGCCACGACTGCGTGGCATCAGCTGGCGGCAAGATTAGCCGTGCGCCGACAGAGGTGCAACCGGGTGCAACCCTTTTTTGTCGGAAAATTCCGCGCTTGATCAGGAAATAAATTCTGGTACGAAAGTGCCGCATTTTGCTCGATCCCCTAATTTTGTGAGATCTGTCGGGGTTGCGTAAAAAGGATAGTAAAAAAATGAGGTTGTGAATTTGCCATAAATGGGTGCAACTAATTCCCAATAAAAGGTTGCACCCAGTTTGCTTTGTTGACTAGCATTCGCGCCCCAAGGTGCAACCCGTCTGGATCGAGGGTGCGTCGGCTGATGGCTTTCCTGGGGAAACATCAGTCATAAATGCGCGGGCTCCCGAATCGTCTGTCAAACGTCATCGTTTGCGAGCGGTTCAACAGCCGCCGCTACATAAAAACAAAGCCAGGGCGTCACTTAATGAGCGTAACGAATCCAACCCTGATCACCTTCGTGATCTACATCGCTGCCATGGTGCTGATCGGCTTCATGGCCTACCGCTCCACCAATAACCTGTCTGACTACATCCTGGGCGGTCGCAGCCTGGGTAGCGTCGTGACCGCGCTGTCCGCCGGCGCCTCTGACATGAGTGGCTGGTTGTTGATGGGTCTGCCGGGCGCGATCTACATGTCCGGTCTTTCCGAAAGCTGGATCGCCATCGGCCTGATCGTCGGTGCTTACTTGAACTGGCTGTTCGTCGCTGGCCGTCTGCGGGTGCAGACCGAGCACAACGGCGATGCCCTGACGCTGCCGGACTACTTCGCCAGCCGTTTCGAAGACAAGAGCGGCCTGCTGCGAATCATCTCTGCGGTCGTTATCCTGGTGTTCTTCACCATTTACTGTGCTTCCGGCATCGTGGCCGGTGCCCGTCTGTTCGAAAGCACCTTCGGCATGTCCTACGAGACGGCGTTGTGGGCCGGTGCTGCGGCGACGATTGCCTACACCTTCGTGGGCGGTTTCCTGGCGGTGAGCTGGACCGACACCGTACAAGCCACGCTGATGATTTTCGCGCTGATCCTTACGCCGATCATCGTGCTGCTGGCCACCGGTGGCGTCGACACCACGTTCCTGGCCATCGAGGCACAGGATCCGGCCAACTTCGACATGCTCAAAGGCACCACCTTCATCGGCATCATTTCGCTGATGGGCTGGGGTCTGGGTTACTTCGGTCAACCGCACATTCTGGCGCGCTTCATGGCGGCCGATTCGGTGAAGTCGATCGCCAAGGCTCGTCGCATCTCCATGACCTGGATGATCCTGTGCCTGGGCGGCACCGTTGCTGTCGGCTTCTTTGGCATTGCCTACTTCTCGGCCAACCCGGCCGTGGCCATGCCGGTGAGCGAGAACCACGAGCGCGTGTTCATCGAGCTGGCGAAGATCCTGTTCAACCCATGGATTGCCGGTGTGCTGCTGTCGGCCATTCTGGCGGCTGTCATGAGCACCCTGAGCTGCCAGTTGCTGGTGTGTTCGAGCGCCCTGACTGAAGACTTCTACAAGACTTTCCTGCGTAAATCCGCTTCCCAGGTTGAATTGGTCTGGGTCGGTCGTGCCATGGTGCTGCTGGTTGCCCTGGTGGCTATCGCGTTGGCTGCCAACCCGGAAAACCGCGTGCTGGGTCTGGTCAGCTACGCCTGGGCCGGTTTCGGTGCCGCTTTCGGTCCGGTGGTGCTGATCTCGGTGATCTGGAAAGACATGACTCGCAATGGCGCACTGGCCGGTATCCTGGTTGGCGCGATCACCGTGATCGTGTGGAAACACTTCGAGCTGCTGGGCCTGTACGAAATCATCCCTGGTTTCATCTTCGCCAGCCTGGCGATCTACATCGTCAGCAAGTTGGGCGCACCGACCACCGGCATGCTTCAACGCTTTGCCGCGGCCGAGAGTGATTTCCGCCTGAACAAGTAATGGGTTGAGCGCATGCGCCAAACCAATGCTTGAATGAAGACGGCCCGCTTCCTTTGGAGGCGGGCCGTTTTTTATGCGTCTCAGTTGAACTGTAGGGGCAGAGCTTGCTCGCGATGGCGACCCATCTGCCGACCTATGCGTTGGATGGGCTAATGCCATCGCGAGCAAGCTCTGCTCCTACAGATTTGCGGCGAACCTGTAGGAGTGAGCGATGCGGCGACCCGACTTGCCCGCGAAGGCGTCATCCGTTCCACTCTATGTGAAGAATGTCTGTAGCCGGAAAAATCGTTTTCTGAAGGTCAAAGCTTCAAAAGGCGTAGGGCATTTCTGTTTTTCCTGTCCTTTGATGATCCCGCTTATCACTCATGCAGAATCCCCCGCTTCCAATCTGCAGAGACACATCGGATGTTCGCTTCTGCCAATCAGCCGCGCTTCACGTTGACCGTCGACGGGGTCGACAGTGAGTTCAAGGTGCTTGAGTTCACGGGTAAGGAGGGCATCAGCCAGACGTACCGTTTTGATCTGGAACTGGTCAGCGAGTGGCCGGACATCGATCTCGAAAACTTGATGCACCGTCAGGCGTTTCTGAGTTTTGGTGCGCAGGGTTACGGTATTCATGGCCAGGTTTTTCGGGTGGGTCAGGGCGATTCCGGCAATCGTTTCACGCACTACCAGATCAGTCTTGCGCCGCGTCTGGCGTACCTCGGTCAGCGAATCAATCAGCGGATCTTCCAGCATCAAAGCGTGCCGATGATCATCGCCCGGATCCTCCAGGACCACGGCATTCTTGGCGATGCCTTCAGCTTTGAGCTCAGCCGTGATTACCCCAAGCGCGAATACTGCGTGCAATACGCGGAAAGCGACCTGGCGTTCGTCCAGCGGCTGTGCGCTGAAATCGGCATTCACTACCACTTCCAACACAGTATGGGTGGGCATCTACTGGTGTTCGGCGATGACCAGACCATTTTCCCGCGTTTACCTGTACCGACACCGTATTTGCCAGGCAGTGGCATGGCGGCGCAGATGCCGGTTATCAACCGTTTCAGCGTACGCCTGGAAACACGGCCAACGGCAGTGGTGCGCCGCGATTACGACTTTCATAAACCTCATCTGGAGCTGGAAAACCGTCGTGACAGCCAGCAACTGCCGACACTTGAGGACTATGGTTTTCCGGGGCAATTCAGCGACCGAGACGTTGGCAGTCATCTGGCGGGGCGAGCGCTGGAGCGTCATCGTGCGGACTACCGGCAGGCTCAGGGCCGTAGCGATCAATCGATGCTGGTCAGCGGGTATTTCCTGCCACTCCAGGAGCATCCGCGTGAGGACTGGAACGATCTGTGGCTGCTGACAGAAATAGAGCACCACGGTCGACAACCCCAGGTGCTTGAGGAGTTCGCGGGCAGTGAGGGTGCGGAAAGTTTCCAGGGCTATCGCAATACTTTTTTGGCGACGCCATGGGATGTTTTCTTTCGTGCGCCGCTGATCGAGAGGCCTCGCGTCGTCGGTTATCAATCGGCGGTTGTGACTGGACCGGAAAACACGGAGATCCATTGCGACGAATATGGGCGGGTCAAGGTGCGACTGATGTGGGATCGCGATGGCCAGTTGAACGAGCATTCCAGTTGCTGGTTGCGGGTGGCCAGTGCTTGGGCTCATGACGGCTATGGCAGCGTCCTGACTCCGCGTGTCGGCATGGAGGTGCTGGTGGGGTTCGTTGATGGCGATGCCGACAAACCACTGGTGATGGGATGTCTGCCCAATGGCAAGAATTCTATCGCGCTGAACTTGCCAGCCAACAAGACCAGCAGCGTCTTGCGTACTCAAAGCAGTCCGGTTGATCCTGGTGGTGCTCAAGGCTACAACGAATTGCGAGTCGAGGATCGTCGGGGAGCCGAGGAGATTTACCTGCGCGCCCAACGAAACTGGACTCAGTGGGTAAAGCACGACATGTGCGTGAAGGTCGATCGAAACGCCTCTGTCCATGTCGTAGGCGATAGGGATGTGCGCACAAACAATCAGACCGTCAATGCAAGCGGGCAGTATCGCGTCAATGCCGGTAGTCAGGTCGTCATTGACGGTGGCGCCCACGCGACGATTCAGGCGGGCGGGCACTGGATCAATATTGGTCCTGAAGGGATTTTCAGCAGCGTGCCCATTGGAGTGGGGGGAGCATTGATCCCGTCCATGGGCGCACCAAGCACAGCTGTGCAAAGTGTCGCACTGGGCATGGCGCAGATGTTCAACCTGAAAAGGGCGGCGCCGTTTTGCCAAATATGTTGCGAAGAGGGTGCCTGTGCCGTTTGATTCTTTATCACCAATCGCTTGGCTGGAGCGCCAGCCGCTGCAACCGACGGAGCAACTGTTCGCGATCTTCAGCAATGCCAGTGCCGCTGAACCTTTTGAAGCTTGGCGGCGTTCGTCCTCCGCAAAAATGCCCAGCCCCATCTGGGCTGATACCGCCTACGCCGCTTGGGACGCGGTGATGCCTTTTGTCGGCGCCGTTGCGGTGGACAGCGAGTTTCTGAATTGGGTGGCGAGCACGGCGTCTCGCGACTGGGGCTGGTTGGCTGTTTCTTCGCAAGGCCAGCAGGCGTTGGTCGAGCACCTGCGCGGCCTCACCCAGGTTTTCTTGCCCAATGGCAGCACGGTGTTTTTCCGCTTCTGGGATGGGCGTTATTTGTTGGCGATGCTTCAGTGCGACGAAGTCGATGGGGCGCAGCTGCTGTCGGGGATTGGACGGTGTTTGATCAATGGGCAGGCCGTCGAGATTGCTGGCAGCGCACAGAATGCCTCAAAGGATTTTCCGTGGTGGGAGGTGCCTGAATCTCTGCTGCAACAGCTGGGTGATCAAGACCCTTCAACACAGGTGAGCAACTTGATGCAGTGGTTGAGTGAGGAGCAACCGGGTGTATTCGAGGCGTTCCCTGAAAATGTTTTGCGCAGCAAGGTTGCGAATTTTCTCAGTGGGCCTGATTTGCCGTCTGCGCCGAAGAATGAATTGTTGGCGTACTTGATCGAGGAAATGCATGCGATGCGGTCTGTCAGGAACTTTGCGTAATCGTTCATCGCGAGCAAGCTTTGCTCCTACAGGTTTCGTTGTCCAGGCGAGCACTCGTGCAGAACCACTCAGCCGTGACCGCCTGACTTGCATGCCGGTAAAAGGTAAACTTCCCGGCCTTCGCAGGAGCAGCCATGAATTATCGTCACGCCTTCCATGCCGGCAATCACGCCGATGTGTTCAAACACCTGACCTTGACCCGCCTCATCGCCCTGATGTCGCGCAAGGAGCAGCCGTTTGCCTATCTCGATACGCACGCCGGTATTGGCCTGTATGACTTGCAGGGCGACCAGGCCAGCCGTACCGGCGAGTACCTGGAAGGCATTGCGCGTTTGTGGGATCAGCCGGACCTGCCAATCCTCACTGCCGATTACATGCAGGTGCTGCACGAGATGAACCCGGATGGCCAGTTGCGCTACTACCCGGGTTCACCGGAGTTGGCGCGCCGCCTGACGCGACCGCAGGACCGTGTACTGATCAATGAGAAACACCCCGAAGACGGCCAGTTGCTCAAGGAGAACATGGCCGGTGATCGCCGGGTCAAGGTGCACCTGGGCGAAGGTTGGCATGTGCCTCGGGCCTTGCTTCCAGTGCCGGAAAAGCGCGCGGTGATGCTGATCGACCCGCCGTTCGAAAAGCTCGACGAGATGCAGCGTTGCGCGCTGGCGATGAAGGAGGCGATTGGCCGCATGCGCCAAACCGTGGCGGCGATCTGGTACCCGGTGAAGGATCAGCGTGCATTACGTCGTTTCTACCAGGACCTGGCGGGCACCGGTGCTCCGAAGTTGTTGCGCGTGGAGTTGCTGGTGCATCCGCTGGAGACGCCTAACAGTCTGAACGGTTCCGGTCTGGCGATTGCCAATCCGCCGTGGGGGCTGGAGGAGGAATTGCGTGAGCTGCTGCCGTGGCTGTCCGAGAAGCTTGGGCAGACCCAGGGTGGGTGGAAGATGGATTGGTTGATCGCTGAGTAAGACGAATCGACAAGCAGGATCAAAAGATCGCAGCCTGCGGCAGCTCCTACAGGTGTACACATAACCCTGTAGGAGCTGCCGCAGGCTGCGATCTTTTGCGTTGAGCGATTAAATCGGGCAGGTCACGCCAGTGCCGCCAATCCCGCAATAGCCTTCCGGGTTTTTCGCCAGGTATTGCTGGTGATAAGTCTCGGCGAAGTAGACGGTGGGTGCCTGGTCGACTTCGGTGGTGATGTCGCCCAAGCCGGCCTTGCTCAGCTCAGCTTGGAACACCTGCTTGCTGGCTTGTGCTTCATCCAACTGCTGCGGGGTGGTGCAGTAGATCACCGAGCGATACTGGGTGCCGATGTCGTTGCCCTGACGCATGCCCTGGGTCGGGTTGTGCAGTTCCCAGAACATGGCCAGCAGCTCTTTGTAGCTGACTTTCTTCGGTTCATACACCACCAGTACCACTTCGGCGTGACCAGTCAGGCCCGAGCAGACTTCTTCGTAGGTCGGGTTCGGAGTAAAGCCGCCGGCGTAACCGACCACAGTGCTGACCACGCCCTCGCGCTGCCAGAACCGCCGCTCGGCGCCCCAGAAGCAACCCAGGCCGAAGATGGCGAAATCGACGTCCTGAAAGAAAGGGCCCAGCAACGGAGTTTCTTCGAAGACGAAATGCTTCTCGGGCAGGACCATCGGGGTTTCGCGGCCAGGCAGAGCTTGTTCTTTGGTAGGGAGCACGTTTTTGTTCACCAGAATTTCCGAGCGCAGAACCATTATCAGTCCTCAGTCAGGATGGATGTAAATAGACAGACTATCAGTGTGCCGAATGCCGGCGAGTTACGCACTATCCCTGTGGGCTTGCTCGCGAAAGCGGTCTATCAGTGACATTAATGTTGCTGATATTCCCTCTTCGCGGGCAAGCCCGCTCCCACAGAGGGCGAGTGTCGGGCCGCTGTCAGGCGATCGGGCCGCGCGGGTAGCGTTTGAGCTTTTCGATCAGATCGGCGCCCGGGATCGGCTGGTCGAACAGGTAGCCCTGGCCAACGTCGCAACGGTGGCGGCGCAGGAAGGATAACTGCGCGGCCGTTTCGATGCCTTCGGCCACGACCTGGAGTTTCAGGTTGTGGGCCATGGCGATCACTGCGGAAGTGATCTCCATGTCGTCCTGGTTGTCCGGGATTTCGTGGATGAAGCTTCGGTCGATCTTAATGATGTCGATGGGGAATTTTTTCAAGTAACTGAGCGACGAGTAACCGGTGCCGAAGTCGTCCATGGCCAGGGTCAGGCCCAGGCGCTTGAGTTGGTCGAGCTGCAAGTGGGTGTCTTCGGTGGCTTCCAGCAACAGGCCTTCTGTCAACTCCAGTTCCAGCAGGTTCGCCGGCAGCGCTTCCTCCTTGAGGATGTTGGCGATGGAGGCCACCAGGTCCGGGTCGGAGAACTGTTTGGGTGACAGGTTGATTGCCACCTGAAGATTACCCAGCCCGGCGGCCGTCAGTTCCTTGCTCTTGCGGCAGGCCTGGCGGGCGATCCATTTGCCAATTGGAATGATCAGGCCGGTTTCTTCCGCGACGCTGATGAACTGGTCCGGGCGAATCATGCCTTTTTCCGGGTGATCCCAGCGCAGTAACGCTTCCATGCCCAATAGACGACCGGTTCGCAGGCAGAGCTTGGGTTGGTAGAACACGTCCAGTTCGTTCTGGGTCAGGGCGCGGCGCAGGTTGTTCTCGACGAACAGTTTGTAGCTGGCTTCGGCGTTCAGTGCTTCGGTGAATACCTGCACCTGATGTTTGCCATTGGCCTTGGCCTTATGCAAGGCCAGCCCTGCGTTACGCATCAGGGTTTGCGGGTCGCGCCCGTGCAGTGGCGCGCACGCCAGGCCCACGGAACCGGTGACGCTGATCAGCTGGTTATCGACGAACATCGGTTTGTCGAGGGTGGCCAGCAGCTGGCTGGCGACCTGTTGACCGGTTTGCAGATCGGTATTGTCCAGCAGTACCGCAAACTCGTTACTGGCAAACCGCGCCAGGCTGCCACTCGGGCTCAGGCTGTTGCGCAAACGCCGGGCGAGGCTGATCAGCAGCTTGTCGCCGGTCTGATGGCCAAGGCTGTCGTTGATCCGCTTGAAATTGTCGATGTCCACCAGCAACAGGCTGATCGGGGTATCGCTGTCTCGAGCGAAGCGCTCATCAAGGTTACGGATGAAGGCGGGACGGTTGCCGAGGTTGGTCAGGTTGTCGGTGTAGGCCAGGCGCTCGATGCGTTGCTGGGCGAGTTTGGTCTGGGTGATGTCTTCGTAAATGCCGATGTAATGGGTCAGTTCACGGTTGTCGCCATAGACCTTGGAGATCGACAGCTGCCCCCAGTAGGGTTCGAGGTTTTTGCGACGGCTCTTGAACTCGCCCTGCCAACTGTTGCTCTTGGCCAGTGCCGAAGGCGCATCGAACAGCAGCTCGCTGAGGTTCTCCAGGGCGGGCAGTTCCGACAGGCGCTGGCCGTGGACTTCTTCGGTGCTGTACTGGGTGATCGCGGTGAAGCTCGGGTTGACGTATTCCACCACGCCGTCGCAATTGACCAGCAGGAAGGCGTTGGCGCTTTGCTCCACCGCACGCTGGAACAGATGAAGGGCGCTGGTGGCGGTGCGTCGATTATGGTTGCTGATGACTTGGGCGAACTGATCCGCCAACTCGCCGGCGAAAGCAATTTCATCCGACTGCCAGGCGCGGGTCGTACCGCTTTGCTCCAGGCACAGTACACCGACCACCTGGCCGTCGACGCGGATGCTGGCGTCGAGCATCGCGTTGACATCGCGAGCACGCAGGCTTTCGGCGATCTCGCGGGTGCGGGGGTCGTGCATGGCGTTATGGGCATCGATAGCGCGCCCGGTGTGCAAGGCGTCCAGGTAGCCGGGAAAGCCGCTGGCGTCGATCGGCTCCGGTAAGAGGTATTGCTGATTGGCGCGGTGAAAGGCCGAAATGGGTACCAGCGTCGAGCCATCGAGGTGCCACAGGCTGGCACAGTCGATTTCGTAGATCTCGCAGGCGCTGCGGGTAATCAGTTCGGCGGCTTCTTGCAGGGAGTTGTTACTGCTATAGCGCTGGCGTGTCAGCAGCAGGATCAGGTCCTGCTGGGCGCGTACCCGGTCCAGGTGCTGCAGTTGTTCCTGTTGGGCACGCTGGTTGAGCTCCAGAGCGATTTGCAGGCGCGAGTTCTGGGTTTCCAGATCCAGTGCAGGCAGCAATGGGTCGTCCTCGAACAGCCCGTCGACGACCATCAGGTAACCACGTAACAGGTGTCGATTGTGCTGTTTAAAACCTTCGCCCAGTTCCAGCAGATTCAGCGAACCTGAGGCGGTGTGCAGCGTGTAGCGAATCAGGTAATGCGTGCCTTCGCTCAGTTGTTGCTGGATTGCGTCATGCAGCTGATAACGCGCTTCCGGCTCCATCAGGCTGGCGTAGGGTGAGCCGACCAGGGCGCACAGCTCCACGGCTGGCAAGCCGAATTGGCGTTCGCAATTGGGGTCGAGAAACAGCAGCGCCCAGCTAGGTTCGTTCAGCCGCTCGAAACGCAGCATGCCGAGCCGCGAGGGCACAGGCAACTGCGTCACTACCTCGGCCACCATACGGCTGGCGGCATCGGGTTGGCTCTTCATAGGGAAGGAAACTCGCTTCGTATTTGCTGAACGCGCCGGGCTCTCGCCCTCTTTACTGTTGCCTGCGGCAAGGTTGCATCATTGCAACACCGACTGACAAGAGACATGAAGGCCAAGTGCTATAAGAATATGTCGGCAGAAGTGAAGTTTTCTTCAATGAGGGGCGAAAGTAATGCTATTTCCGTAAAAATCGTAGCCATCGGCAGCTCCTGGAGGATGTACGTCGTTCCATTGTAGGAGCTGCCGAAGGCTGCGATCTTTTATTTTATTAACGCAACGGAATCTGGGTCGATTGCAGTGGGTTGCCGTCCCGACCGTGAAAACACACCTGAATCTGTTCCGTATCGACAATCAGATGCGCGAAGTTGTCCTGGCTGATCACCTTGCCGGTCAGCTCATGTCGGTAATCGCCTCCAGCGGTTTGGGCCAAGGGTTGATCGAGGATAAAGGTCGAGTCTTTGGCATAGGGCAGCCATTTGCTGTTGCACAGGGGGGACGAAACGATGGTGTGAATTTCGAAGTCCGGGTCCTCGCTGTGAGTCAGGCGGCTGGTCAAAGAGCCGTGGACATCGCCGGATATGAAGATGACGTTCTTGACCTTGTGTCTACGAATGGTCTCCAGCAACCGTAGACGTTGCTCGGGAAAGGCTTTCCAGGCGTCGCCGCCCAAGCGTTTGCGGTCGGGGTAAAACATGACGCTGGTAATGATGAATTTGACCCGGGCCGGACTGTGAATCAACCAGTCGCACAAAGCCTGTTCCTGTTCGATATCCAGAATGCGCCGGTCGTTGTCCGCGAGATTACGCCGGGTTCGACTGTCAGTGACGAACCACTCGATATCGCCATGGGCAAACTGATACCAATACTGTTTTAACCGTTGATTGATTTGCCCAAGGGCATTGAGTTCATGGGCCGGGCTATGACTGGCTTGGTACAGCTCATAGGCTGCCATGGCATTTTTATATAAACGATCATCGCTCTTGCTTTTGTTAGCCGGCCAGTTGTCTTCGATTTCGTGGTCATCGAGGATCATATAAGTGGGGGTGCAGGACATTAACTTGCTGATATGAGGCTGGGAGAGTGCCGCCTGATATTTGGCGAGTATTTCCCTGTACTCGCGGTCAGGTGCGATGAAGTTCAAATCGTCGACGTATACCTGGTCGCCGAGCATCAAAAGCGCATTGATCGCAGGTGTGGTGTTTCGTGCAAGATTCTCGATAGCCGCGAAGATTCGATCGCCCAAGTGTGGGGCCGAAGGTACGCCAGCGGTCATGCGCAGATAGCGGCAGGAGCCAGCAATGTAAGCGCGTGGCGTTGTGACTGTGCTTGATTGTGTGCGCAGGTAATAGAGGGCTTGGGGCCACTGCAGTGGCAGTTCCTGCACCGTATCGACGGTATGCGTCGGACTCATGGGGCTGAACCAGCCGGCTTGATATTCGTACTCGGTATTGGCGCACAGACCTTGCAGAACGATCACCGCCGACATGTCGCGAGCGTCCGTCAGTTGGGTGAAAACGCTTTTACTCCAGTGCTCGCTTCCGCTACGTCGATAATGAATAGCGGCAAATACCAAAGCGTCTTTCTGTCGTTCTCCTCTCAGAAAAATACGGGCTTCATTCGTGGTGGTATGGCCCAGGATGGGGCCGACGGTCGGCTTTAACATATTCGAGTCCATTCGAAAGAGGTGGGTTAAATCGCGTCTTCAAAAAGAGCGTATGGAGGCTTTCTATCCAAGGCTAATGAAGTGGTGGGAAGAAATACGTGGGTGATTCGGACGGGAGGTGTGGGAGGGGGCAGCCACAGATGTAGGAAGACGGTTGGATAGGTAGATCAAAAGATCGCAGCCTTCGGCAGCTCCTACATGGGGGCTGCCGGAGGCTGCGATCTTTTGGCTTTCCAAAAAAAAGCCCCGCCAAATTGGCGGGGTTGAGGTACGAGCGTGGCGCTCGGAAAACTTGAAACGCAACAGGCCCTCCATTGAAGGAGGGCCTGTTGGAGTTACAGCAGGATGGTGCGGATGTCCGCCAGCAGGTCGCTCAGACGCTTGGTGAAGCGTGCAGCAGCGGCGCCGTTGATCACGCGGTGATCGTAGGACAGCGACAGAGGCAGCATCAGCTTCGGCTGGAAGGCTTTGCCGTCCCAGACTGGCTGGATGGTTGCCTTGGAAACACCGAGGATCGCCACTTCCGGCGCGTTGACGATCGGCGTGAAGCCGGTGCCGCCAATGTGGCCGAGGCTGGAAATGGTGAAGCAGGCGCCTTGCATCTCGTCCGAGGAGAGCTTCTTGGTCCGGGCTTTTTCAGCCAGGGAAGCGGCCTCGGCGGCCAGTTGCAGCAGGCTCTTCTGGTCGACGTTCTTGATGACCGGTACCAGCAAGCCATCCGGGGTGTCGACGGCGAAGCCGATGTTCACGTATTTCTTGCGGATGATCGCCTTGCCGCTTGGTGCCAGCGAGCTGTTGAAGTCCGGCAGTTCCTTGAGCAGGTGTGCGCAGGACTTGAGCAGCAACGGCAGGATGGTCAGCTTGACGCCAGCCTTCTCTGCAACGGCTTTCTGGGCGTTACGGAACGCTTCCAGCTCGGTGATATCCGCCGAGTCGAATTGCGTCACGTGCGGCACGTTCAGCCAGCTGCGGTGCAGGTTGGCGGCGCCGACCTGCATCAGGCGGGTCATCGGCACTTCTTCGATTTCACCGAAGCGGCTGAAGTCCACGGCCGGGATCGGCGGGATGCCCGCGCCACCGGTTGCGCCGGCGGCAGCGGCTGGCGCTTCCTTGGCCTTCTGCATCATGGCTTTGACGTAAACCTGCACGTCTTCTTTCAGGATGCGACCGTGCGGCCCGCTGGCGCCAACGGCGCTCAGTTCGACGCCGAACTCACGGGCCAGTTGGCGCACCGCAGGACCGGCGTGAACCTTGGCGCCCGGCTTGGCCGGGGCGGCAACAGGAGCAGCAACAGGAGCCGGCGCAGCAGCGGCCGGAGCAGCGGCAGGCGCAGGCGCGCTAGGGGCAGCCGCGGCCGGTGCCGGAGCAGCAGCCGGGGCAGCACCCTTGACCTTCAGTTTGAGGATCAGGTCGCCAGTACCGACTTCGTCGTCCAGCTTGACGGAAACGCTTTCCACCACGCCAGCGGCTGGCGATGGAATTTCCATGCTCGCCTTGTCGGATTCGAGGGTGATCAGCGACTGGTCGGCTGCAACGGTGTCGCCAGCCTTGACCAGCACTTCGATGATCTTGGCCTTGCCCGCCGAGCCGATGTCCGGAACGTGGATGTCCTGAACGCTGTCGGCGACCGGTGCGGCCGGAGCTGCAGCAACTGGTGCAGGGGCAGCAGCGGCTGGAGCAGCAGCCTGGGCCTGAGCGGCAGCAGCAGGGGCCGCAGCACCTGCCACTTCCAGATCCAGGATCAGATCGCCAGTACCCACTTCATCGTTGAGCTTGACGCTGATGGCCTTGACTACGCCAGCGGCAGGCGACGGGATCTCCATGCTGGCCTTGTCGGATTCCAGGGTGATCAGCGACTGATCAGCCTCGACTTTGTCGCCGACCTTGACCTGGATCTCGATGATCTGGGCTTTGCCCGACGAACCGATGTCCGGCACGTGCACTTGCTGAACCGAAGCGGCGGCAGGTGCGGCGGCAGGCGCTGGAGCAACGGCTGGAACCGGTGCAGCTTCGGCTTTCGCAGCAGGCGCGGCAGTCGGTGCAGGGGCCGCAGCAGCGGCACCCTCGACTTCCAGCTCCAGCAGTTCGTCGCCTTCTTTCAGGCGATCGCCCAGCTTCACTTTCAGGCTCTTGATGATGCCGGCCTTCGGCGCAGGCACTTCCATGCTCGCTTTGTCCGATTCCAGGGTCAGGATGCTCTGGTCGGCTTCGATACGGTCGCCGACCTTCACAAACAGTTCAATTACTTCACCTTCACCGCTGCCGATGTCAGGTACGCGAATGAGTTCGCTCACAGAATCTCTCCTCAGCAGTCCAGTGGGTTGCGTTTTTCCGGGTCGATCCCGAACTTGGCGATGGCTTCAGACACCACCTTAGGTTCGATATCGCCACGGTCAGCCAGTGCTTCAAGGGCTGCCAACACCACGAAATGACGGTCGACTTCGAAGAAATGACGCAGTTTCTTGCGGCTGTCGCTGCGACCGAAACCGTCGGTGCCCAGGACTTTGAATTCCTTGGACGGTACCCACTGACGGATCTGCTCGGCGAACAGTTTCATGTAGTCGGTAGAGGCGATGACCGGACCTTTGCGGCCGTTCAAGCACTCTTCGACGTAGCTCAGTTTAGGCTTCTGGCCCGGGTGCAGACGGTTGGTGCGCTCGACGGCCAGGCCATCGCGACGCAGTTCGTTGAAGCTGGTTACGCTCCACACATCGGCGCCGACGTTGAACTGCTCGCGCAGGATCTTCGCCGCTTCACGGACTTCACGCAGGATGGTGCCGGAGCCCATCAGCTGAACGTGGTGAGCCGCTTCGCGGGTGTCTTCTTCGAGCAGGTACATGCCTTTCTTGATGCCTTCTTCGGCACCGGCCGGCATGGCTGGCTGCTGGTAGGACTCGTTCATCACGGTGATGTAGTAGAAGACGTCTTCCTGGTCTTCGGTCATCTTCTTCATGCCGTCCTGGATGATCACCGCCAGCTCGTAGCCGTAGGTTGGATCATAGGTGCGGCAGTTCGGGATGGTGGCAGCCAGCAGGTGGCTGTGACCGTCTTCGTGCTGCAGGCCTTCACCGTTGAGGGTGGTACGGCCGGCGGTGCCGCCGATCAGGAAACCACGGGTACGGCTGTCGCCGGCAGCCCAGGCCAGGTCGCCAATACGCTGGAAGCCGAACATCGAGTAGAAGATGTAGAACGGCAGCATTGGCTGGTTGTGGCTGGAGTACGAAGTACCGGCGGCAATGAAGGAGCTCATGGCGCCCGCTTCGTTGATGCCTTCCTCGAGGATCTGGCCCTTCTTGTCTTCCTTGTAGAACATCACCTGGTCTTTATCGACTGGCTCGTAGAGCTGGCCGACGGACGAGTAGATGCCCAACTGACGGAACATGCCTTCCATACCGAAGGTACGGGCTTCGTCCGGGATGATCGGAACGATGCGCGGGCCGATTTCCTTGTCCTTGACCAGTTGCGCGAGGATACGCACGAAGGCCATGGTGGTGGAGATTTCGCGGTCGCCGGTGCCGTCCAGGATAGCCTTGAGGGTATCGAGTGGCGGGGTCGGAACGCTGAAGCTCTGGGCGCGACGCTGTGGCACGAAACCACCCAGTGCGGCACGACGCTCGCTCAGGTAGCGGGCTTCGGCGCTGTTCGGCTCTGGCTTGAAGAACGGCAGGTTTTCCAGCTCTTCGTCTTTTACTGGAATGTCGAAGCGGTCACGGAACAACTTCAGGCTGTCGACGTCGACTTTCTTGGTGTTGTGCGCCGTGTTTTTCGCTTCGCCGGCACCGGTGCCATAACCTTTGATGGTCTTGGCCAGGATGACGGTTGGTTGTTCTTTGTGGTTGACCGCTTCGTGGTACGCCGCGTAGACCTTGTACGGGTCGTGGCCGCCACGGTTGAGTTTCCAGATCTCGTCGTCGGACAGGTCTGCAACCATCGCCTTGAGTTCTGGCGAGTTGAAGAAGTGTTCACGTACGAACGCGCCGTCTTTGGCTTTGTAGTTCTGGTACTCGCCGTCGATGACTTCGTCCATGCGGCGTTGCAGAATGCCGTCGACGTCCTTGGCCAGCAGTGGGTCCCAGAAACGGCCCCAGATGACCTTGGTCACGTTCCACTGCGCACCGCGGAACACGCCTTCGAGTTCCTGGATGATCTTGCCGTTGCCGCGAACCGGGCCGTCGAGGCGCTGCAGGTTGCAGTTGATGACGAAGATCAGGTTGTCGAGCTTCTCGCGGCCAGCCAGCGAGATCGCGCCCAGGGATTCCGGCTCGTCGCACTCGCCGTCGCCCAGGAAGCACCAGACTTTCTGTTTGCCTGGCTGGATGAAGCCGCGGGCTTCCAGGTACTTCATGAAACGTGCCTGGTAGATCGCTTGAATCGGACCCAGGCCCATGGAAACGGTCGGGAACTGCCAGAAGTCAGGCATCAGCCAAGGGTGCGGATAGGACGACAGGCCCGTTCCGTCGACTTCCTGGCGGAAGTTGTTCATCTGGTCTTCGCTGATGCGGCCTTCCATGAACGCGCGGGCGTAGACGCCTGGCGAGGTGTGGCCCTGGAAGTAGATCAGGTCGCCGCCGTGTTCGTCGGTCGGGGCCTGGAAGAAGTAGTTGAAGCCGATGTCATACAGGGTCGCGCTGGATGCGAAGCTGGAGATGTGACCACCCAGGTCAGAATCTTTCAGGTTCGTACGCATTACCATGGCCATCGCGTTCCAGCGTACCAGCGAGCGAATGCGGCGTTCCATGAACAGGTCGCCAGGCATGCGTGCTTCGTGGGTAACGGGGATGGTGTTGCGGTAAGGCGTGGTGATGGCGTAAGGCAATTGCGAGCCGCTGCGGGTCGCGAGTTCGCCCATACGGGTCATCAGATAGTGAGCACGGTCTTCGCCTTCTTTGTCGAGAACCGATTCCAGGGCGTCCAGCCATTCCTGGGTTTCGACGGGATCGAGGTCTTGCATGGCTTGCTCCAGGGCGGAAAGGCTACCAGAATCGGTTGCCTGAGTTAGCGACTGGCCTTGTGGGCAGACGTTATGAATTCTTGGATTGCCGATAGGTTGTTCCGGCGGTGTGTAGTTTTACTACAAATCTTCCGGCATTTCAGCCTTACTAATGTATATACGAGTAGTAAAACTACAGATGAGCGGCTTGTGGCCCCCGGCTGCGTTGTGAGAATAATCGTTAAGGTTGGTCTTTTGCCAACCCGAAAAGGTGAAAGTTTGATGTTGGCTGCCAAAAATGAAGAGATTTCAGCTATTTCTAACTTTTGTTCGACAGTCCTCCAGGTAGTGCATTCCCGCAAATCACTACATTCGGCCCAATGCACGCCGATCAAGGATAGACCATGAGCCTTCCTTCGCTTGCTGAACTGCCCGCCATACTGCTGCCGTTTGTCACCCGCGCCGAGCAGTCGTTCCGTGCCGCCGTAGCTGCCCTGGACGACGATCACGGCTTGTCCGCCTGGACCCCTGAGCGCTGGGCGCAGTTTGCCCGGGTGACGGCCGCCAGCGACTTCGTCACCGAACAAAGCGTGCGCGATCCCGTGATGTTGCTGGAGCTGGTGCGATCCGGCGAGCTGGACCGCGCTTTTGCTCCCGGCGAGTTGTGCGCGCAGATTGCTGCGGTTGCGATCGCTGCCGAAACCGATGATGTACTGGGTCGTGTCTTGCGTCGTCAGCGTGCCCGCCATCAAGTGCGCATTGTCTGGCGTGACCTCACCCGTCAGGCCGACCTGATCCAGACCTGTCGCGACCTGTCGGACATGGCCGATGCCAGCATCGATCAGGCCTATCAATGGTTGTACGCACGGCATTGCCAGCAGTTCGGCGTGCCCACGGGGCACCGCAGCGGTGAGCCCCAGCAAATGGTCGTGCTCGGCATGGGCAAGCTGGGTGCGGTGGAACTCAACCTGTCGTCGGACATCGACCTGATTTTCGCCTACCCCGAGGGCGGCGAAACCGTCGGTGCAAAACGTCCGCTGGATAACCAGGAGTTTTTCGTCCGTCTTGGGCAGCGCCTGATCAAGGCCCTGGACCCGATGACCGTCGACGGATTTGTATTCCGCGTCGACATGCGCCTGCGGCCCTATGGTTCTTCGGGTTCGCTGGTCCTGAGTTTCAACGCGCTGGAACAGTATTACCAAGACCAAGGGCGCGACTGGGAGCGCTACGCGATGATCAAGTCGCGGGTGGTGGCCGGCGATCAAGTGGCGGGCGCGCAACTGCAAGATATGTTGCGGCCGTTCGTTTATCGACGCTATCTGGACTTTTCCGCCATCGAAGCGCTGCGCACCATGAAGCAGCTGATCCAGCAGGAGGTGCGGCGCAAGGGTATGGCCGACAACATCAAGCTCGGTTCCGGCGGTATTCGTGAAGTGGAATTTATCGCCCAGGCCTTCCAGCTGATTCATGGCGGTCGTGACCTGAGCTTGCAACAGCGTCCGCTGCTGAAAGTATTGAGCACGCTCGAAGGACAGGGTTATTTACCGCCGGCGGTGGTCAGCGAGCTGCGCGAAGGCTACGAATTCCTGCGTTACACCGAGCATGCGATCCAGGCAATTGCCGACCGCCAGACCCAGATGCTGCCGGACGGCGAGCAAGATCAGGCGCGCATTGCCTTTATGTTGGGCTTCGCCGATTGGTCGTCTTTTCATGCTCAGCTGATGCACTGGCGCGGTCGTGTGGCCTGGCACTTCGCGCAAGTGATCGCCGATCCCGACGAGGAGCAAGGTGCCGAAAGCGAAGTAGTGGTCGGCGGTGAATGGCTGCCGCTATGGGAGGACGCCCAGGATGAAGAGGCGGCCTGTCGGCAGTTGCAGGAGGGTGGTTTCACCGATGGCCCCAAGGCGTTGAAAGCACTGGCCAGTTTGCGCGGTAGCCCGCAATTGCGGGCCATGCAGCGTCTGGGGCGCGAGCGTCTTGATGCCTTTATTCCGCGTTTGCTCGCCCAGGCGGTAGAGCACGCCAACCCGGATTTGGTGCTGGAGCGGGTGCTGCCATTTGTGGAGGCCGTGGCCCGTCGTTCTGCGTATCTGGTGTTGCTGACTGAAAACCCCGGAGCGCTGCGGCGCTTGCTGACTTTGTGCGCGGCAAGCCCGTGGATCGCTGAACAAATCACCCGTTTCCCGTTGCTGCTCGATGAGCTGCTCAACGAGGGCCGGCTGTTCAAGCCGCCCTTGGCGCCGGAACTGGCTGCCGAGTTGCGCGAGCGCCTGACGCGGATTCCCGAGGACGACCTCGAGCAACAAATGGAAGCCTTGCGCCACTTCAAACTGGCGCACCGCTTGCGGGTGGCCGCTTCTGAAATCGCGGGCCACCTGCCGTTGATGAAAGTCAGTGATTACCTGACCTGGCTGGCCGAGGCGATTCTGGAACAAGTGCTGGCGCTGGCCTGGCGCCAGACCGTGGCCAAGTACGGCACACCGCTGCGCACCGACGGCACCTTGTGCGATCCCGGCTTCATCATTGTCGGTTATGGGAAAGTCGGTGGCCTGGAACTGGGGCATGGTTCGGATCTGGATCTGGTGTTCATCCACGATGGCGATCCACAGGCGGAAACCGATGGGTCTAAACCTATCGATGGCGCGCAATTTTTCACCCGGCTCGGGCAGCGGATCATTCATTTGCTGACGGCCCAGACCAACTCCGGTCAGCTGTATGAAGTGGACATGCGCTTGCGGCCGTCCGGTGCGTCGGGGTTGCTGGTTAGTTCTCTGGGGGCGTTTGCCCGCTATCAGGAGAACGAAGCCTGGACCTGGGAGCATCAGGCGCTGGTCAGGGCTCGAGTGTTGGTGGGTAGCGAGGATGTCGGCCATGCATTCGAGCAAGTTCGCGCGGCGATTCTGGGCAAGGCGCGGGATTTGCCGACCTTGCGCCAGGAAGTCAGCGAGATGCGAGCCAAGATGCGCGATAACCTCGGTAGCAAGAGCACGGTAGCCGGCACAGGGGCAAATGCCTTCGAGGCCACGGCGCCCTTCGATCTCAAGCAGGACGCCGGTGGTATCGTCGATATTGAATTTATGGTGCAATACGCGGCCCTGGCGTGGTCCGAATCGCATCCGCCATTGCTGCGCTGGACTGACAACATCCGCATTCTGGAAGAGCTGGAGCACGAAGGGTTGATGCCCGTCGAAGATGCCAGCCTGTTGCGTGAAGTCTATAAGGCTTATCGCTCCGCCGCCCATCGGCAGGCCTTGCAGAAGGATCCCGGAGTGGTGCCGGGCGACCAGTTCGCGGACGAGCGGCGACAGGTCATGCGGATTTGGCGTGAGCTGGGGCTAAGCTGAACCGGATATTGAAACAGTAGATCTTCTTGTGGGAGCGGGCTTGCCCGCGATGGCGGAGTGTCAGTCACTATCATTGTTGGATGTGACGGCCTCATCGCGAGCAAGCCCGCTCCCACAATTAATCTGTGTTGTTGAGCAGATTGATGTACACCAATACCCAATGTGGGGGCGAGCTTGCTCGCGATAGCGGAGTGACAGTCGACAGAAATGTTGAAGGTAATGACCCCATCGCAAGCGTGCATGCTCCTGCAGAGATTATCGAGGCGGGGAGGCGTATGCCTCCCCGGTTCGTTTATGGAAGCCACATGAATATTCTGATCGTTGGGCCCAGTTGGGTCGGTGACATGGTGATGGCGCAGACACTGTTTCAGTGCCTCAAACAGCGCCACCCGCAATGCGAAATCGACGTGCTGGCTCCCGAGTGGAGCCGGCCGATTCTTGAGCGCATGCCCGAAGTACGCCAGGCCTTGAGCTTCCCGCTCGGCCACGGCGTGCTGGAACTGGCGACGCGTCGGCGCATCGGCAAATCCCTGACCGGCCAATACGACCAGGCCATTCTGTTGCCCAATTCCCTGAAATCGGCGCTGGTGCCGTTTTTTGCCGGTATTCCCAAGCGCACCGGCTGGCGTGGCGAGTTCCGCTATGGCCTGCTCAACGATGTGCGCACGCTGGACAAAGAACGTTATCCATTGATGATCGAACGTTTCATGGCCCTGGCCTACGAGCCTGGCGTTGAACTGCCCAAGCCGTATCCGCGTCCGAGTCTGCAGATCGATCCGGTGACCCGTGAGGCGGCGCTGGCCAAGTTCGGCCTGGCCCTCGACCGTCCGGTGCTGGCGCTGTGCCCCGGCGCCGAGTTCGGCGAGTCCAAGCGCTGGCCGTCCGAGCACTACGCCAAGGTCGCCGAAGCGAAAATTCGCGAAGGTTGGCAAGTCTGGTTATTCGGTTCGAAGAACGATCATGCCGTGGGCGAAGACATCCGTTCGCGGCTGATTCCCGGCTTGCGTGAGGAGTCGGTGAACCTCAGTGGCGGTACCTCTTTGGCGGAGGCAATCGATTTGCTGTCATGCGCCGACTCGGTGGTGTCCAACGACTCTGGCCTGATGCATGTCGCCGCCGCGTTGAACCGTCCGCTGGTAGCGGTGTATGGCTCGACGTCGCCGGGTTTCACGCCGCCGCTGGCCGAACATGTCGAGATCGTGCGCCTGGGCATTGAATGCAGCCCGTGCTTCGACCGCACATGTCGTTTCGGTCATTACAACTGCTTGCGCCAGCTGATGCCGCAAGCGGTGAACGAAGCCTTGCAACGTTTGCAGGGCACTGTGGTCGAGGTCAAATAGTTTGCGGGTACTGCTGATCAAGACTTCATCGCTGGGCGACGTGATTCACGCGTTGCCGGCGCTGACCGATGCGGCACGGGCGATTCCCGGCATCACCTTTGACTGGGTGGTGGAAGAAGGCTTTGCCGAAATCCCCACCTGGCACCCAGCCGTGGGCAAGGTGATTCCGGTGGCGATCCGTCGCTGGCGCAAGAACATCTGGCAAACCATCAAAAGTGGCGAGTGGAAGCGTTTCAAGCAAAGCCTGCGCGCCACGAAATACGATCTGGTTATCGATGCCCAGGGCTTGTTGAAAAGCGCCTTGCTGACCCGTTATGTCAAAGCCCCGGTCGCCGGGCTCGACAAGGATTCGGCCCGGGAGCCGATTGCCGCACGTTTCTATTCCCGACGCCTGGCCGTAGCCCGTGGGCAACATGCGGTGGAGCGGGTGCGCCAGCTGTTCGCCGTGGCCCTGGGTTATGACTTGCCCAAGGGCCTGGGCGACTATGGCCTGAGCGTCGAGCGCCTGGTGGAGCTACCGCGAAAGAATCCTTACGTGTTGTTCCTGCACGGCACCACCTGGGATACCAAACACTGGCCTGAAGCCTACTGGCGCGAGCTGGCCGAGCGGGTCGGTTATCTGGGTGTCGGGGTGAAATTGCCCTGGGGCAACGCGATCGAGAAGGCCCGCGCCGAACGCATCGCCAAGGACATGAAGCACGTCGAGGTGTTGCCGAAACTGAACTTGGCCGGTGTCGGCAAAGTACTGGCCGGCGCCCAGGCTTGCGTGGCGGTGGACACCGGCCTCGGCCACTTGGCCGCCGCGCTGGACGTGCCGACGCTCTCGCTGTTCGGTCCGACCAACCCCGGCCTGACCGGTGCCTACGGCAAGTCGCAGATTCACCTGGCCAGCGATTTCCCTTGCGCGCCGTGCCTGCAAAAGAAGTGTACTTATCAACCGACGGCTGAAGATGCCCGTCAGTTTGACCTCAAGCGCGAGTGGCCATTGTGCTTCACGCGCCTGAATCCCGAGCGTGTCGCGACCCGACTGAGCACGTTGTTACTGGCTGAGGAGCTGCGCTGATGCAATTGGCATTCGTTTTGTACAAATACTTTCCGTTTGGTGGCTTGCAGCGTGACTTCATGCGCATTGCCCTGGAATGCCAAAAACGCGGCCACCAGATTCGCGTCTACACGCTGATCTGGGAGGGCGAGGTGCCACCGGGTTTTGAAGTGCTAGTGGCTCCGGTCAAGGCGTTCTTCAACCATCGGCGCAACGAAAAGCTCAGTGAATGGATGGAGGCGGACCTGGCCAAGCGGCCTGTCGACCGCTTGATCGGCTTCAACAAGATGCCCGGTCTGGACGTGTATTACGCGGCCGACGGTTGCTTCGAGGACAAGGCGCAGAACCTGCGCAACTCGCTGTACCGGCGCTGGGGGCGCTACCGCCATTTCGCCGAATACGAGCGCGCGGTGTTCGCCAAGGACGCCAAGACCGAAGTGCTGATGATTTCCGAAGTGCAGCAGCCGCTGTTCATCAAGCATTACGACACGCCTCTCGAACGCTTCCATTTGCTGCCGCCGGGTATTGCTCAAGACCGCCGCCGGCCGGCGGATGCGGACGAAATACGCGCCGGGTTCCGCGCCGAATTCAACCTCAAGGACGATGAGCTTTTGCTGGTGCAAATCGGCTCTGGGTTCAAGACCAAGGGTGTCGATCGCAGCCTCAAGGCGCTGGCGGCATTGCCCGCCGATCTGAAGAAACGCACCCGGCTGTTTGTAATTGGCCAGGACGACCCCAAATTATTTCAGATGCAGAGCGCCACATTGGGTCTTGGCGACAACGTGACGTTTCTCAAGGGGCGCAGCGACATCCCGCGTTTCCTGTTGGGCGCCGATCTGTTGATCCACCCGGCCTACAACGAAAATACCGGTACGGTGCTGCTTGAAGCCCTGGTGGCCGGGTTGCCGGTGCTGGTGAGTGCGGTCTGTGGTTATGCCCATTACATTGCCGAGGCCGATGCCGGCCTGGTTCTGGACGAGCCTTTCGATCAGGCACAACTGACGCAGTACCTGACCGGCATGTTGAACGACGCTCAGGCACGGGCGGCCTGGAGCCGCAACGGTCTGGCCTTCGCCGAGACGGCCGACCTCTACAGCATGCCGCAGCACGCGGCCGATGTGATTCTGGCGGAGCACGCTTAAATGAAGTTGATGCTGGCTGAACCGTTCAAGAGCCTCTGGGCCGGACGCGACCCGTTCGCCGAGGTTGAGGGGCTCAAGGGTGAGGTGTACCGCGAGCTTGAAGCCCGCCGTACCCTGCGCACTGAAGTGAACGGCAACGGGTTTTTCGTGAAGATCCACCGTGGCATCGGTTGGGGCGAGATCTTCAAGAACCTGTTGACCGCCAAATTGCCGGTCCTCGGCGCGGGCCAGGAATGGACGGCTATCCAGCGCCTGCAAGAAGTCGGCGTGCCGACCATGACGGCTGTTGCGTATGGTGAAAGGGGCAGTAATCCTGCGGATCAGCACTCGTTCATCGTCACCGAAGAGCTGGCACCGACCGTCAGCCTCGAAGACTTCAGCATCAACTGGGTCAAGCAACCGCCGCAGCCCAAGCTCAAACGTGCACTGATCGCCGAAGTGGCGCGCATGACCGGCATGATGCATCGCGCCGGGGTCAACCACCGTGACTGCTATATCTGCCACTTCCTGCTGCATACCGACAAGCCGGTGACCGCCGACGACTTCAAACTCTCGGTGATCGACCTGCACCGCGCCCAGACTCGCCCGGCGATCACTCAACGCTGGCGCAACAAGGATCTGGCAGCGCTGTATTTCTCAGCCCTGGACATCGGCCTGACGCGCCGGGACAAACTGCGCTTCCTCAAAGGTTACTTTCAACAGCCGCTGCGGCAGATTCTCAGCGAAGAGGCCGCACTGTTGAGCTGGCTCGAGGGCAAAGCCAATAAACTCTACGACCGCAAACAGCGATATGGGGACGCGCTCTGATGCCGGGTTGGACACTGGAACCGGCTTACAGCGATCTGGCCGAGGACTTCGGCAGTCTTGACGCTGTGTTTGCGCTTCAGGGCGAGCGCCTGACCCGCGACTTGCTGTCGGAGGTCATTCGCGTCCAGCGCAATGGCGTCAACTATTACGTCAAACGCTACGTGGGCGCCGGAAAAGGTTTGCGTCGGTATATCGGCAAGCCACGGGTGAAAATGGAATGGCAAAACCTCAAGCGTTTCGCCAAGTGGGGTATCCCTACCGCCGAAGTGGTGGCGTGGGGTCTGGAGCGTCGCGGGGCGGCCTACGCTCGCGGGGCGATGATCACCCGTGAATTGCCGCATACCGTAGACTTGTCGGCCCTGGCCGAGCGGCGCGACCCAAAGCTGGCGGACCGCGCTTGGGTCGACACGGTCAGTCGTCAGTTGGCCAACCACACCCGGACCCTGCACGAGCATCGCTTTACCCATAACGATTTGAAGTGGCGCAATTTGCTGGTCGACGATCAGGCCAAGTTGTTCCTTATCGACTGCCCTAACGGTGATTTCTGGAGCGGATTCTGGCTCAAGTACCGCATCACCAAGGACCTGGCGTGTCTGGACAAGGTTGCCAAGTATCAATTGTCGGCCACCCAGCGCCTGCGCTTTTACCTGCAATACCGCCAAAGTACCCACCTGACGGCCGCTGATAAAAAGCGGATCCGGCATGTGGTGAGATTTTTCGAGGGACGTGAATGACTGATTTTCTGGCCGCTGAAGACCGTGCGCTGCTCGAGCGCCACGGCCTCGGCTCGTTCGACGCGCTATGGGCCCGGCAACTCGATGCCGTGGACGAGCCCAACACCCTTCCCGGGGGTTGGAGCAGCGTGTTTCGACTGGACCTGGAAGGTCGTGGCTACTACCTCAAGCGTCAAAGCAATTACCAGATGCGTACCCTGCGCGCACCCTTTGGCGAGCCGAGTTTTGCCCGGGAATTTCGCAACATCAGCCGCTATGAAGCGCTTGGCATCCCGGCGCTGGATGCGGTGTTTTTCGGTGAGCGCAAGGTCGACGGTGAAGTTCGGGCGATCTTGCTGACCCGTGCCCTGGACGGCTGGGATGATCTGGATTCGCTGCTGCAGCGCTGGTCGGATCTGAGCGAAGCACAGCACACCGCCATTTTGCAGGCCTGCGGAACACTGGCGCAGCGCCTGCACGGCAAGCGCCAGGTGCATGGCTGCTTTTATCCAAAGCACATTTTTCTGTGCGTCACCGCCGACGGCTATGAGGCCCAACTGATCGACCTGGAAAAGACCCGGCCTTTGCTGCTCGGTCAGCGCGACCGGGTCAAGGATCTCGAGCCGCTGCTGCGTCGTGCACCTGAATGGAGCGAAGCGCAACTGCGCATTTTTTTGGCCGCCTATCTGGATCAGCCGCAGGACAGTTCGTTGATCGATAGCTGGCTCAATCGCTTGACCTCGCGGCGCAGCTACAAGGAGGAGCGCTGATGCGGTTGTCTGAACTGAAAAATCTTGGCCGCAGTCCGGTGCTTCCTTTGAGCCTTTCGTTGGCCGATGCCGCGGGACCGGCCGATTTGCAGTTGCTCAGCCTGCTGCGGGTGCTGCCTGGGCAGCGTTATGTCGGTGCGGGCGTCTGGCGAGGCCGCCCGGTATTGGCCAAGCTGCTGGTCGGTAGCAAGGCGGCACGGCATTTTCAACGGGAGCTGGATGGCGTGCGCTTGCTCGCAGCGCAAGGCTTGACCACGCCGCAACTGTTGGTGGAAGGGCTCAAGGAGGGCGAAGGCGGTTGGCTGCTGTTCGAGTTTCTGGATGGTGCAACTAGCCTGGGCGATGCCTGGCAGCAAGTCGAGCCCTTGCCGGTGCTGGCCGATGAACAATCGGCGGTGCTGGCAGAGGCGCTAGGCGCAATCGGGCAGATGCATCGTAAAGGCTTGTGGCAGGAAGACCTGCACCTGGACAACCTGCTGCGCCAGGGCAATCGACTGTACCTGATCGATGGCGCCGGGATATGCACCGAAACACCAGGCCAGCCACTGTCGCGGCAGAAAGTCCTGGAAAACCTTGGGGTGTTTTTTGCCCAGTTGCCCAAGACACTGGAACCGTTCATTGAAGAGTTGCTGGTGTACTACCTGTTGAGCAACGGCGAGCATGCGTTGCCCATGGAAGCGCTGCAAAAGCAGATCGACAAGGTGCGTGACTGGCGGCTCAAAGACTTTCTAATCAAGGCCGGTCGCGAATGCACGTTGTTCAGCGTCCAGCGCGGCGCGTTCGGTTTACGGGCCATTCGCCGCGAGGAAGAAGCGGCGATGCTGCCGGTATTGGCGCAGGCCGATGCCTTGCTCGATCAGGGTCATTTGTACAAGACCGGTGGTGCGGCCAGTGTTGGCAAGGTCTTGGTGGACGGTCGTACGTTGGTGATCAAACGTTACAACATCAAGGGTTTTGCCCACTGGCTCAAGCGCTTCTGGCGTCCGAGCCGGGCTTGGCATTCCTGGCGTGAGGGCAACCGTCTGGCGTTCCTCGGGATTGCCACGCCCAAGCCATTGGCATTGTTGGAAAAGCGCTTTCTCTGGTTGCGCAGTCGGGCTTATCTGATCACCGAACATTTGTCGGGCCCGGACATCATCGAACGCTTTGCACCGTATGTAGACAGCGGTGATGCACCCGAAAGCGAATTGCTGGCGCTCGACCACCTGTTCGCAGAGCTGATTCGTGAGCGAATCAGCCATGGTGATTTCAAGGGGCACAATCTGTTTTGGCAGGACGATCGCTGGGCGTTGATCGATCTGGATTCGATGTGTCAGCACGGCTCGCTTGGCAGCTTTGCCCCGGCTTATGCTCGGGATCGGGCGCGGTTCATGCGTAATTGGCCTGAGAGTAGTGCGCTGTATCAGATCATTGACCAGCGGTTGCCCAAAGACGTCTCCAGCGCTGCCTGAATCGGACCTTCGGTCCTATCGCTGGCAAGCCAGCTCCCACAGTAATGGGTGGTGCTCACGGATGTTGCGGGCACACACTAAACCTGTGGGAGCGGGCTTGCCCGCGAAGGGATCGGCACATTCAACATCCATGACAACTGATCCACCACCATCGCTGGCAAGCCAGCTCCCACAGTAAAGGGTGGTGCTCACGGATGTTGCGGACACACACTAATCCTGTGGGAGCGGGCTTGCCCGCGAAGGGCCCAGAGCATTAGTCCGAGATCAGTGGGCAGGTGCTTGTGAACCGTCCTACAAGATATTGGGAAGCCATGAACTGTGGCTTGAATGACTGCGATGCTAGTTTGCCTGACGTTCTTGGAGGGCAGACTTTGACAATAAAATCAGTAGTCGCATCAGGTGCTATCTCACTCGCTTTGACAGGATGCGGGACTGTCTCAACAGTGTTTCAGGATGAGTCCACCGCAGCTCAGGGGCTTCGAAAGCAAAAAACCTATTGTCAGTCCATTCCCCGGGTCTACAGTGGCCTGGCTTACGATTTTTGTGTGTTGAACGCACCGCCCGACCCCACAGGAATCCTTGTACCGCTTGTTTTGCTGGACCTGGCGTTGTCCGGCGCACTGGACACGGTGGTTTTACCGTATACGGTTTACCGGCAAGGTGCGGATGGCAATCTCCCTATTTACTGGCGGCCCGCTGGTGGATAAACAGGTTTGCGCCACCGTCACGCAAGCTTGCCACTTGTGGCTAGAGGCTTGAAGCTGCTTTTAAGCTATAATCCCGCCCTTTAGCTGCCTCGCGCTCCTTGCGAAGGCACATCATTTTTGAGGCGCCACGGCGCCTGAATGCAGACTAAAGAGGCTAGACCCCTGTGGCATTGACGATTCTTGGCCTGTCCGGCGCCCTTAGCCATGATCCTTCCGCAGCCCTGTACATCGACGGCAAGCTGGTCGCGGCGGCCGAAGAAGAGCGCTTCGTTCGCGATAAACATGCAAAGAACCGCATGCCCTACGAATCGGCGAAGTTCTGCCTGGAACAGGCCGGTATCAAACCTTCCGACGTTGACGTGGTAGCGATTCCGTTCGCGCCGATCAGCTTGTTCGGCAAGGCCCGCTGGCAGTACGCCAAGCGTTACTGGTACGCCCCGGATCGTGCCCTCGATGCAATCCTGATGGGCAACCGTCGCTACAAGCGCTATCGCAATAAAATCGTCTGGTGCCTGGAGCAACTGGGTTTTGATCCGAAGAAGATCAAGATCGAACCGGTCGAGCACCACCTGGCCCACGCCTCCAGCGCCTATCACTGCTCCGGTTTCAAGGAGAAAACCGCGATCCTGGGCATCGACGGTAAGGGTGAGTACGCCACGACCTTCTTCGGTTATGGCGAAAACGGCAAGATCCACAAGATCAAGGAATTCTTCGATCCGGACTCCCTCGGCGGCCTGTACGGCGCGATCACCGAGTTCCTCGGCTTCGATATGCTCGACGGTGAGTTCAAGGTCATGGGCATGGCGCCGTATGGCGACGCCAGCAAATACGATTTCTCGCGCCTGGCTTCGTTCGAAAATGGCGAGCTGGTGATCAACACCGATTACGCCAACGTCATCGGCTTGCGTCGCTACAAAGAGAAGGGCAAGGGTTACTACTTCTCGCCGAAGCTGATCGAGTGGCTGGGTCCAAAGCGCGAAGGCGACATCGCCGACGAGCCTTACATTCACTACGCTGCCAGCATTCAAGCGCTGTTCGAAAAAATTGCGCTGCAGATGATCGACTACTACCTGGGCGACGTGCTCAAGGAAACCGGCAAACTGGCTTACGCCGGTGGCTGTGCGTTGAACGTCAAGCTCAACCAGAAAATCATCGCCCGCGACGACGTCAAGGAGCTGTTCGTGCAGCCTGCCTCCGGTGACGCCGGTACTGCGGTCGGCGCGGCAGCCTATGTGTCCCACGCCCGTGGCGTTCCGGTCGAAAAGATGGAGCACGTCTACCTCGGCCCGTCGTACAGCAACGAAGACGTGATCGCGGCCTGTGCCCGTCATGAGAACAAGCCAACCTGGCGCAAGCTCGACAACATGCCGGAGCAGATCGCCAAAATCATGGTCGATGGCAATCCGGTGGCCTGGTTCCAGGGGCGCATGGAGTTTGGTCCACGCGCGCTGGGCGGTCGTTCGATCATCGGTTGCCCGAGCGTGGCCGGCGTGGCCGATCGTATCAACCACCAGATCAAGTTCCGCGAGCGCTGGAGGCCTTTCTGCCCATCGATGCTCGACACCGTCGCGCCACAGATGATCAAGATCGACCACCCGGCGCCGTTCATGACGTTCACCTTTGAAGTGGCTGAAGAGTGGAAAACCCGCGTGCCGGAAGTCGTCCACGAAGACGGCACTTCCCGGGCCCAGGTGCTCAAGCGCGAATACAACCCGCGCTACTACGACATGATGAAGGCGCTGGAAGTACTGACCGGTAACGGCGTGTCGCTGAACACCTCGCTCAACCGTCGTGGCGAACCGATGATCTGCTCGCCGACGGATGCCTTGAACATGTTCTTCGGTTCGGATCTACAGTATCTGATCATGGAAGACATCCTGGTGGTCAAAGAGGGCGCAAACGCCTATGACACGCTCGGCTGAACGCCATGTACTGCAGTTCTGCCACGGTTATGACGGGCCGTTTCTGGACTGTGCCCGGCAGTACGCCAGCCTGTTTGCGGGGACTGGCTATCGTGTGACCACGGTGTTTCTTACCGGGGTCGCCGACGCCGAAGTCGCTGCCGGTTGCGCCTCCGATGAAGTGTTGTTCATGGAATACAGCTCCAAGGCCATTCGCGGCCTGAAGCTGGGCGCCATCGGCGATCTGCGCAAGATCGCCGCTTCGCGCAATTTCAGTTTCTGCATCGCTCACCGCTTCAAGCCGATCTACATCGCCCTGCTCGGCACCTCATTGCCGGTGATTGGTGTACATCACGCGTTTGACGATTACAAACGTGGCTCGCGCAAGCTGTTCGCGCACATTTTCCGCAAGCGCCTGAGCCTGCTCGGGGTGTCCGATGCGGTGCGCGATGACATGCGCCGTTGCCTGCCAAAATGGTCGGCTTCGCGGATTCAGACCCTCTATAACCGCATCGACGTGCAAACACTGCAAGACAGCCAGGTATCGGCTCGCGAGGCTCGGGATATTCTCGGCTTGGCGGCGGATGCCTGGGTTGTCGGCAACGTCGGGCGCCTGCATCCGGACAAGGACCAGGCCACACTGTTGGATGGGTTTGCTGCGGCGTTGCCGGGTTTGCCGGCCAACAGTCAGCTGGTGATACTCGGCAGCGGTCGTCTGGAGGAGGATCTCAAGGCCCAGGCCCGTGAGTTGGGGATTGGCGGGCGTGTGCTGTTCCTTGGTCAAGTGCCAGAGGCGCGGCGTTACTTCCGTGCCTTCGACGTGTTTGCCCTGAGTTCCGATCACGAGCCGTTCGGCATGGTGCTGCTTGAAGCCATGGCCGCTGGCGTACCATTGCTCGCCACGGCGTGTGGCGGGGCGAAGGAAGTGGTGGAAGGCGTGGGCATCCTGTTCCCGTTGGGCGATGCCGAACACCTGGCTCAAGGGCTGCAACACTTGGCCGCGATGGACGCGCAGCAACGTCACCAATGTGCCGAGCTAATGCTCGACCGCTTGCGTGAGCGATTCTCTGACCACGCGGTGCGTGATGCTTTCTGGCATTTGCCACACGTTATCGAACTGGCACCGAGGGGCTGATGCTCAACCGATTTCAAGGCTGGCGCGAACGTGGCTGGTCGGTAGCGGATGCCTCGACCTATGCTGAGGCCTGGCAGCGTTTTGGCGGCAGCGTCGCGACCCATCCGATAGTGGTCGAACGCCTGGCGCAGTTGGCCGATATTCCGGTGCGTTACCTGGCCTGGCAGCAAAACGGCGAAGTCAAGGCTGCGATCCCGACCTGGGGCCGCGACCTCGCTTTGTCCAAGGACGTGCTCAAGCGCAGGGGCAAAAAGGGTCTGTTCGACCTCGGCAACGCCGAGATCATCTTGCCGGCTGCCGACGATGCCCAGGCGCCGCTGCGTCATCGTGGTCGGTATTTGTCGGCGCTGAACGAAAACCGTTTCACCGGCATCAAGCTGCAGGCCGAACAGTTGGCCATGGCCCGCACACCTGAAGAGTTGTCGAAGAAATTTCGCTACAACCAGCGTCGCGAATTGCGGCTGCTGGAAGAGGCGGGTGGCGTGGTGCGACCGGTGTCCGAATTCTCCAGCGCTGAGCTGGCAGCAATCTATTGCGACCTGTTTCAGCGTCGCTGGGGTTTCCCGGCCACAGGTGCCGAGCGCATGGCCGAAGTCATCGAGCTGTTGCGCGAGTTGCTGATCGGTTCGGTGATTTTCCTTAATGATGCGCCGATTGCGATTCAACTGGTGTATCGCGTCGAGACGCCGCAGTGGATCAGCGTCGAATACATCAATGGCGGTGTCGACCCTGAAACCCGCGAGTTCAGCCCTGGCAGCGTATTGAGTTTCCTCAATACCCAAAGCGCCTGGGAACACGCCCGGGCGCTGGATAAACCCTTGCGGTTTTCCTTCGGTCGCGCCGATCGGGAATACAAGGATCGCTGGTGCAACCCTGTGCCGGTCTACACCGTATGAGCCAGCCCATGAGCCGCAAACAGCAACTGCTTAAGCGTCATCGACGCAACAAACGCATCGGTCTGTTGATTGCCCTGGGGGTGTTGGTTGTTTGCGGTGTGCTGGTGACCTGGTGGTTGCCGGTGCTGTTGGCGATTCTTGGCTGGATTGCCCATGAAGCCTGGTTTGCCGACCACCTGTTCTATTCGCCCAAAGACGATTACCAGTACAACTTCCCGCCTTACACGCCGCAACCCAAGGTTCACCTGAACGGCGATCATTTACGGCTGGACGAGGGTGTGATGCTCGTCGACGACGCGACGCTGGTGTTGGCGCTACGGGTCAAAAGTACATGGTTGGGGCGTTTCTTCGATCCGGTGGTCGAGTTGTCCGGGGGCGATAACCCGGACCGGCAAACCTTCGAGCGTGGCGTGAGCGGCCTGCGTTATCTCAATCTCAGTGGCCAGGCACAGGTGCTGTCGCGTGGGGAGCTACGGTTGCGAGGGCGTTTTTGTCGGCTGCTGGGCGAACCTGTGCTTTGGGCTTTCGAACACACGGACTACAGCCGTCAGCGGGTGATGGTGATTGCGCCGCACGCCGATGATGCGGAATTGGCGGCATTTGGGTTGTACAGCCGCGCCAGTCAGAGCTGGATCGTGACCCTGACCGCCGGTGAAATCGAAGCCGAGCACTATCAGCAGATGGGGCTTGCAGGTGTCCAGGCATCGCGGTTGAAAGGCTCGCTTCGTGCCTGGGACAGTGTCAGCGTGCCGTTGTGGGGTGGCGTGCCTCAGGAGCGATGCATCCAGTTGGGTTATTTCTGTTTGCAATTGCCTGCGATGCAAGGCGCACCAGACGAAGCCGTAGCGTCTCGCGAGGCCCAGCTAGGCGATACTCGATATTTCCGCAGGTTCAATCCATTTACCCTGGGCAGTGATGTCGACGGCGTGCCGTCCTGGAGCAATCTGCTGGCCGATCTGCGTGAACTGATCGAGCGCATCCAGCCCCAGGTCATCGTTTTGCCACACCCGCGTTTCGATCCGCATCCGGACCATCTATGCTCCCAGCAGGCGGTGATGCAGGCATTGAGCGGCACCACCTGGCAGCCCGAAACCCTTTTGCATTACGCCAATCACTTGCACGACAACGATCGCTGGCCAATGGGCGATGCGGGCACCGGGGTGGCGCTGCCGCCGCAGCTCGATGCAGTTGAGCCACTGCGGCCATGGGCACCTTGTCTGTCATCTGAACAGCAGTGGCACAAGGCGATGTCATTGGGCATGATGCACGACCTTCAGCCTCGGCTTCCTTTCAAGCGCCTGCTTCGCCGAGGCATACAACGCTGCCTGGCCACCCGACGCTGGCCGGCTTTTGGTGAAAACGAGTTCTTCCGTAAAGCAGTGCGACGCCACGAGCTGTTCTGGGTCCAAGAGTTGACTGGCAAGAGAGAGACCAATTGAAAGTTCTGTTTCTGGTGCAGAAAGAGCAGCGAGCGATCCTTGACCGACTGTATGACGGAATCGCCGAACAGTGCGACTGCGACAAGCGGGAGCTGACCAGTGCCGAGCAGGACGACTTGCGAGGGTATTTCCGCAAGCATGTCGATGTGACCCGTTACGACCGGATCGTGTTCTTCCTGCGTTTCAAAAAAGAAATCAGACAGGTGCGGTTCATACAAACGGTGCCCAATCTGGTTATTCTGGAACACGATGCCTATCAGAATTACATCCCGTGCAAATACACCGGAAAATTCAGTGCTCATTACCGCAAGCTGCCGTGGGCGCGGGTGATCAGCTCGGGTTTCATGGTCAGTCAGCGTTTGCGCGACGAGGGTTTTGATGCCCATTTCGTGCCCAAGGGCTACGACCAGGCGTTGTTGCAGAACCGTCAGCGTGAGCGCGATATTGAACTGGGTTTTGTCGGGAGCCTTAACAGCGTTGCTTATGCCGGGCGCAAGGCGATGCTTGAGTCCGTGGGCGAGGTCGAAAACCTGCTGGTCACGCGTACCACCTCGGGCGAGGAATACTGCGAAACACTGAGTCGGATACGTTATTTCGTCAGTGCAGACGTCGGCATGGGCGAGTACATGATCAAAAACTTTGAAGCCATGGCCTGTGGTTGCGTGCTGTTTGCCTACGACCAGGGAGAGGAAGAGAATCGCGCCCTCGGTTTTGTCGACATGCACAACATTGTGCTTTATCGAACGCGCGATGAACTCCGGGAAAAACTGACCGTGTTACGTGAGTCCCCTCAGATGACCGAGGCCATTTCATTGGCCGGGCAAACACTGGTAGAACAGCGGTACAGCTTCCGGGCACTGGGGCATGCGATTGTCGACGCGATGCGCGCGCCATTGCGCGAGCGGGCTGCGCTGAACTGGAAAGAAAAATTACGCTTGTCGCTGGGGCTGTGAGACCAGGCGATTCAATAATCTAGGGTGCGGTGTAAACACATGCTGTTCAGCGAGACTAGCGATATTTCGGTTGTTATCACCAGTTGCGGTCGCTTTGATTTGTTGAAGCGAACCCTCGAAACATTTGACCGGTTCAACACGGCCCCCATCCGTAAAGTGTTCATTACCGAGGACTCCGGTGACAGTGCTGTAGAGGCTTGTATCCCGGAGCACTGGCGGGCACATACCCAGTTTTTCATCAATAATCCGCGTCTGGGCCAGTTGAAGTCCATCGATGCTGCCTATGCTCAGGTGCAGACATCGTGGATTTTTCACTGCGAAGACGACTGGGACTTTTATCGTGAAGGGTTCATCGAGGAGTCCCAGTGCTTGCTGGAAGAAGATCCGCAGGCGCTTCAGGTGTGGCTGCGTAGCTTCAATCACGACCTGATGGTTCACAGTCCTTATGTGTTCCTGAGCGAGCGCAAGATGAGCCATGGCATTCCTTTTTATGTGCTGGGCTCGCACAAGGCTGACTGGCAGGGGTTTTCCTTCAATCCTGGGCTGCGGCGCCGTGCGGACTATTTGGCCCACGCACCTTATTCCGCATTCTCCGGGGAAAAAGATTTGTCGCGCGTATACGCCGCGCAAAATCGCTATGCGTTAATTCTGGAAAATGATGCGGTTCTACACACGGGCTTCGGTGAGCATGTGGTGGTTCCGCAGGAGCGCATTAACAAAGTGCGACGTAAACGCCTCGATCGACTCAAACTGATCGCGGCCTTGGTTTTTGGTCTGGTAGCAGGTTGGGTGCTCCATGGGATTTAAAGGCATGAAACCCGGGAAAATTACGGTAGCGTCGTATTTTGGAACAGTACTCTGTCTGTTCCTGCTGAGCTTTGTGGTGGGTTGGTCCTCGAAATGGACTAACAATATATTCTACGGTCTGATGGTGGTGCCAGGTCTGGTGTTCCTTATCAAGGAGCGCGGTGCGGGCTTGCTCAGGCAGCCGTTGGCCCTGGGCTGGCTGGTGTTCATCCTGTGGTTTCTGGTGCCAGCAACCATTGCCGGGCAGTTGCAGTTCTTCAAGCATGTCTTCTACGTGATGATGTTTGTCATGGTGATAGGCGCTTTCTGCGATCCGAAATTTTTCCGCAGTCCAGGGTTTGTCCGTGCGCAGTTCTGGATCCTGGCGTTGTATATATTCGTTTGCGCCCTTCACAGCTGGGTCACCAATGAATATGTAATCGGCGACCGGATGGCGCTGTTGCCGGCGCGCTTGCAGAATGTCATCTACGCCAGTATCTGGCTGTTCTGCGCGCTGGCGCTGGCGTTGCCCTCGTGGTTCAGGGAGCGTCGCTGGATCGAAGGCGCCGTGGCCATTCTCTGGTCAATTTTCGCCGCAACCTTTGTTCTGCAGACGCGTACAGCGTTGGTTGGGGTCGCGTTTCTGTTGAGCGTGTGGCTGCTCTATGGTCTCTACCACAGGCCGCGGCTGGTTGGCACTGCGGTGGCGATCAGCGCGGCAGTGATCGGCTTGCTGTACCTGGTTGTGCATAACGAAGCCTGGTACCAGTCACTCTGGGCTCGGGGTGACTCTTATCGCATCCAAATCTTTCACATCATGGTCGGTGAGTGGCAGCATTGTGGCTGGCTGCTGGGTTGTGGCATCAGTTTCCACACCAGTCAGGTGCTGGACGGCTGGATGCCGATTCAGCATCCGCACAACATCTATGTGGCGCTGGGGCTGTACAGCGGCGCGGTGGCGCTGGTGCTGTTCATTGGCTTGATGGCGGCCACACTCTGGCAATCCTGGCGTCTGCGTGACGCCTGGGGCATGTATCTGGCTTGTGCACTGGTCATGCTGAACTTCGACGGCAGCCTGCTGATCGGTAACCCAGACGAGTTGTGGCCTCTGGTGCTGTTGCCGGGGGCCATGATTCTCGGGAGAGTGCTGAAGGCGCAGCGCACCGCGCTGGCATGACACCGGACCTTCGCCTCCTCCCCGGAGGCGAAGGTCGCCAGATTATTTTTGCAGGACCCGGTTCAGTTCTTCCGGGGAGCAGGTGGTCTGGGTCTGGCCATAATGCTGCATGAAGACTTTGCCTTGCGCGTCGAGCAGCCATTGGCGATCTTGCGGGTAACGCACCATGTGCTTGAAATTGCGCAGCCGCAGTGTCTTGCGTAGCGGGCGGCAGTACACCCGCAAATCGGCAATGTCGATCAAACCCAGCTGATGTTCAGGTGTGAGCACGATGTTGCCCAGATGTGCGGAGCGAAAGTAGATCCCGCGCTCATGCAAGGTGGCGATGAAAACCCCAAGCTGACCACGCAGCGGATCGGCATCTTCCTGAGCATTCAGCAGCTGGCGCAAGGTCTGCCCCGGCAGTGGATCGTAGTGCACGGCATCACGCTCAATACTCGGGATGCGGTAGACCTGGCGGATCGACGGGCAGGGAATCTGCCGTTCACGCAGCGCAACGCAATTGTCGGCAAACCGCTTGGCATAGGGGTACCACACTGCCGATGTCAGCAGGCGCTTGCGACGGAACAGCTTGAGGATTGATCCATCTGTCAGGCGCAAAACCTTGTCTCCCGAACCATCCGCTTCCAGGACTTGTGCTCCCTCGCGCAAGGCGAGGTATCGGGTGTGATCAAGCGCTTGCATCGATACTCCGGGGGTGGACGCCATGAGGCATGGATAGCCGGCCATGTTACCGCAGCTAAGCGACTAAAATGGCCTGTGTTACACTCGCGGGCTCTTTTCTCATACAACGGGTTCTCATGACTAGCCCTGATTCGCCTGCGCCGTCGAGCTTGAAGATTTATCTGCGCCTGCTGTCGTATGTGCGCCCGTACTGGAGCATGTTTGCGCTCAGTATTGTCGGCTTCGTGATTTTTGCCTCGACGCAGCCAATGCTGGCCGGCATTCTCAAATACTTCGTCGATGGCTTGAGCAACCCAGAAGCGGTGCTCTTCCCCACTGTTCCCTATCTGAAAGACTTGCAGCTGCTGATGGCCGTGCCCTTGCTGATCATTCTGATCGCTGCGTGGCAGGGCCTCGGCTCGTTTCTTGGCAACTACTACCTGGCAAAGGTTTCGCTGGGGCTGGTCCATGACCTGCGCGTCGAGCTGTTCAACAAGTTGCTGGTATTGCCGAACCGCTACTTCGATACGCACAATTCCGGCCACCTGATTTCGCGCATCACCTTTAACGTGACCATGGTGACCGGTGCCGCCACGGACGCCATTAAAGTCGTGATCCGTGAAGGCCTGACGGTCGTGTTCCTGTTTGCCTATCTGTTGTGGATGAACTGGAAGTTGACCCTGGTGATGCTGGCGATCCTGCCGCTCATTGCGCTGATGGTAAGCAGCACCAGCAAGAAATTCCGCAAGCAGAGCAAGAAGATCCAAGTGGCCATGGGCGATGTGACCCATGTGGCCTCCGAGACCATCCAGGGCTATCGCGTGGTGCGTAGCTTCGGCGGTGAAAGCTATGAAGAGCGCCGCTTTGCCGCCGCCAGCCAGGGCAACACCGACAAGCAGTTGCGCATGACCAAGACCGGTGCGGTCTATACACCGATGCTGCAGTTGGTGATCTATACCGCCATGGCGGTGTTGATGTTCCTGGTACTGTTTCTGCGCGGCGACGCCACTGCTGGTGATCTGGTGGCTTACATTACTGCTGCAGGCCTGCTGCCCAAGCCGATCCGGCAACTGTCGGAAGTCAGTTCGACCATTCAGAAAGGCGTTGCCGGGGCCGAAAGCATTTTCGAACAACTGGATGTTGAACCTGAAGTCGATAACGGCACCGTCGAACGTGAGCGCATCAACGGTCACCTGGAAGTGCGCAATCTCAGCTTCACTTACCCTGGAACCGAGCGTGAAGTGCTGAAAAACATCAGCTTCACGGCGGCGCCAGGGCAAATGATCGCCCTGGTCGGCCGCTCCGGCAGCGGCAAGTCGACTCTGGCCAGCCTGATTCCGCGTTTCTATCATCACGACATCGGCGAAATCCTGCTCGATAACGTCGAAATCGAAGACTACCGCCTGCGCAACCTGCGTCGGCATGTGGCGCAAGTCACCCAGCATGTGACCCTGTTCAACGACACCATTGCCAATAATATCGCCTACGGCGACCTGGCTGGTGCTCCTCGCGCCGACATCGAAAAAGCCGCCACCGACGCCTACGCGATGGACTTTATCTCGCAAATGCCCGAAGGTCTGGATACCCAGGTCGGGGAGAATGGCGTGCTGCTGTCCGGCGGGCAGCGCCAGCGCCTGGCGATTGCCCGGGCGCTGTTGAAGAATGCGCCGCTGCTGATTCTCGACGAAGCGACGTCGGCACTTGATACCGAATCCGAGCGTCACATTCAGGCGGCGCTGGATCAGGTCATGAAGGGTCGTACGACGCTGGTTATTGCTCACCGCTTGTCGACCATCGAAAAGGCCGACCTGATCCTGGTGATGGACCAGGGCCAGATCGTCGAGCGAGGCACTCACGCTCAACTGTTGGCGCAAAACGGCTACTACTCGCGCCTGCACGCGATGGGGCTGGATGCTCCGGCTGAAGACATTGCCTGATACGCGGCAGGAGGTCGGGCCTGGCCCAATCTCCCTGTAGGAGCTGCCGCAGGCTGCGATCCTTTGCTTTAAAAATCAAAAGATCGCAGCCTCGTTCCACTCGACAGCGCCTACGCGGTTCTTTCGGGAATCTTCGTTATTTCATCCCGTTGCAGGCGTCGCACTAGCCTTTGCCAACCCTGTGTTAATATCGCGCCCCTGTTCATTTTGTATGTGGGTTGCTCCATGAAGTTGTCCATGCCGCGATTCGATCAAGCCCCTGTCTTGGTGGTCGGCGATGTCATGCTCGACCGTTACTGGCATGGTGGTACCTCACGGATTTCCCCTGAGGCACCTGTACCGGTCGTCAAGGTCGATCACATCGAGGACCGCCCGGGCGGTGCCGCCAACGTTGCGTTGAACATTGCTGCCCTTGGCGCACCGGCCTCGCTGGTCGGTGTCACCGGCGACGATGAAGCCGCCGATAGCCTGGCCAACAGCCTTAAGGGCGCCGGTGTGCGGGCGCTGTTCCAGCGCGTTGCGCACCAGCCGACCATCGTCAAGCTGCGGGTCATGAGCCGTCACCAGCAATTGCTGCGTATCGACTTCGAAGAACCGTTCGCCACTGACGCCATGGCGTTGGCGGTCCAGGTCGACGAATTGCTCGAAGGCATCAAGGTGCTGGTGCTGTCCGACTACGGCAAGGGCGCGCTGAAAAATCACCAGGTGCTCATCCAGGCCGCCCGTGCCCGTGGTATTCCGGTACTGGCCGATCCCAAGGGCAAGGACTTTTCGATCTACCGCGGTGCGAGCCTGATCACGCCGAACCTCAGCGAGTTCGAAACCATCGTCGGCGGTTGTGCCGACGAACACGAGCTGGTGAGCAAGGGCGCGCAGCTGATGCACGATCTTGAGCTCGGCGCCTTGCTGGTGACCCGTGGCGAGCACGGTATGACGCTGTTGCGCCCGGATCATCCGGCGCTGCATTTGCCGGCCCGTGCCCGTGAAGTGTTCGACGTGACCGGTGCCGGTGACACGGTGATATCCACCCTGGCGGCCGCGATTGCCGCAGGCGAAGAGTTGCCTCACGCGGTGGGCCTGGCCAATTTGGCGGCAGGCATCGTGGTCGGCAAACTCGGTACGGCGGCCATCAGTGCGCCGGAATTGCGTCGTGCCATTCAGCGCGAAGAGGGTTCGGAGCGTGGGGTGCTGGGCCTCGAGCAACTGCTGCTGGCCGTCGATGATGCCCGTGCGCACAACGAGAAGATCGTTTTCACCAACGGCTGCTTCGACATCCTGCATGCCGGCCACGTGACGTACCTGGAGCAGGCGCGGGCGCAGGGTAATCGGTTGATCGTTGCCGTAA
This sequence comes from Pseudomonas putida, assembly GCF_050990305.1. Taxonomy (GTDB): domain Bacteria; phylum Pseudomonadota; class Gammaproteobacteria; order Pseudomonadales; family Pseudomonadaceae; genus Aquipseudomonas; species Aquipseudomonas putida_AH. The sequence goes on from NZ_CP158817.1 coordinate 497,869, forward strand.
ATGACGATGCGTCGGTCAGCCGCCTGAAAGGGCCGGGCCGGCCGATCAATAGTGTCGATCGGCGCATGGCCGTGCTGGCAGGTCTGGGGGCGGTGGATTGGGTGATTAGCTTCCCCGAGGGCACGCCGGAAAACCTGCTGCGCGAGGTCAAGCCTGACGTGCTGGTCAAGGGCGGGGATTATGGGATCGATCAGGTGGTCGGCGCGGACATCGTGACCGCTTACGGCGGGACGGTAAAAGTGCTGGGCCTGGTGGAAAACAGTTCGACGACTGCGATCGTCGAGAAAATCCGCAAGACTGAGTGAACCCTTGTAGGAGCGAGCATGCTCGCGATGAACTCAACCGCACCGCATTCATTCAGGTAAAGCGCGGTGCTAATGATGTCCTTCGCGAGCGTGCTCGCTCCTACAGAGGCTGCGATTTTTTGCTTCAGGAGCTGACCTTTTTACGCGGTACCATCTTCTTCAGCAGTAGCTTCGCCTTGCCGCGCAAAAGCGCCAATCCCGAGTTCTTCCCTGGTGGCGTCAATCCCTGCTGCCGTACCCAATCCTTCCAGCGAATCCGCTCATCCTTCACCAGCCAGCCTTCCTGTCGGGCAAAGCTTTCGGCCAGGTACAGTCCGCGCGTGCTCGCCGGGTACAGTTGATCTTTCTTCAAGGTGTAGAGCTCGGCCAGAGGATGACCGTCCTGCAAGGGCATCAGGTACAGATCGGGGCGCTTGCGGTCCAGCCGGGCCACCAGTTGATCGCCTTCCAGTCGCTCGTCGACGTGGAACAGGCTCAGGGATTTGGCTTCCTTGGGAACGTCCAGGCGCAAATCGTAGATCAACTGCAATGATGCCGTTGGCAAGTGCACATAGGCCCGCGGCCGTTCGATCAGCGGCAGATTGGCGCAACGTACCGGCCGCGCCGAGCCCGACAGCGGCGACAGGCGAAATGGCATGGCTTCACGGTAATGCAGGGCCGCCGAGTAGGGCGCTGGTAGCCAGGTGTCGTTGAAACGGCCGCCAAGCCAGCCTTCGGGCGTTTCCAGCAGGCACTCCTCGGCAATCTCCTGAATCGCCGTGTGCAGCGGCAGGTTCAGCTCATGGGCCGGCACGTAGCCGGAAATCAACTTGAGCACCACGTCGCCACGGTCTTGCCGGCGTTGTCGCACCAACACCCAGTAATCGCGGTTCTGCCAATGCAGCGTCAGGCGCACCGACACCCCGAGGTTGGCCAGCTCAAGGGCAAACCGCTCCGTGTCGGCAACCGTCACCGGGCGACGACGCTGCAGGGTCTGGGAAAAATTGAGCGGCCTTCCGACGCTCTGATAACTCAGGCCTTCGGGAGTGGCTTCGACGAATAACGGTAGGGTCTTGAAGTTGCTCGGGTTCTTTCTTATGAGCGTACGCGGCATGTCGGCTCCTGCTTAAGGCCGCGTGGAGCGGCATCAGTTGCTACGTAGGACCTGGGCAACGGTCGCGACGTTGTGGGCGAGGTGCAGCGGATTGATGGTCCCGACAATAGCACTGGCAACACCCGGGTGTTCGAACAGCAGCTCGAAACTGGCGCGCACCGGATCTACACCCGGACTCAGGCACACATGACCGCTGGCGAGGGCTTTTTTGACCAGAATGGCTTTGCCGTGAGCAGCAGCATAGTCAATGACGGGCTTTTCGTTTTGATCGTTCAGATTGTAGGTGACCATCGCACAGTCGCCTTGCTCCAGCGCCTTCAAGCCGCCTTCAACGGTTTTGCCGGAAAAACCGAACCCGCGAATCTTGCCTTCAGCCTTGAGTGCGGCGAGGGTCGCATACACCTCGCACTCGTTGAGAATCGCCAGATCGTTGCCGTCGGAGTGCACCAGCACCAGATCGATGAAGTCCGTCTCCAGGCGTTTCAGGCTGCGCTCCACTGACATTTGGGTATGCGCGGCCGTGAAGTCGTGACGGGACTGACCGTCGTTAAACTCTTCCCCGACTTTGCTGACAATTACCCACTCCTGACGCTGCCCACGCAGTAGCGGACCGAGGCGTTCTTCGCTGCGACCGTAAGCTGGCGCGGTGTCGATCAGGTTGATGCCCAGATCGCGCGTCAATTTGAGCAGCCTGCGTGCATCGTCGTCATCGGGAATCTGGAAACCGCTGGGGTACTTTACCCCTTGATCGCGGCCCAGCTTGACGGTCCCCAGGCCCAATGGCGATACCAGCAGGCCGGTGCTGCCCAGGGGGCGATGCAGGTCATGCAGCGTCGGCTGGCTCATGGCAGCAGTTGCTCCCAGGCCGGGACGCCCATCGGTGGTTTAGGCAGGGGCGGCAACTCGGTGGCGGGGCCAGGCTGAATGCCGTCGCGTTCAAGGCTGGCGATCACCCGGTCGGCAAAGTCCGGTGCCAGTGCCAGCTTGGTCGGCCAGCCCACCAGTAACCGGCCTTCTTCGGCGAGAAACGCATTGTCCGGGCGAACCAGGCCCGATTGCAGCGGCTCGGCACGATCAACCCGCAGGGTGGCCCATTGCGCGGTGCTCAGGTCGATCCACGGCAGCAACTGGGCGAGTTCTTTTTGGGCGGTGGCGATTTGCTCGGCCGGCTCGCGGTTTACGCCGTCGGTCTCGGCGATATCGCCCCCGATGTACCACACCCATTGACCATCGGCGGCCGGGTGAGTCGTCACGGTGATGCGAGGCTTGGTACCGGCACCCAGGCAGTGGGCGTACATCGGTTTGAGGCCTGGGCCCTTGGCGAGGATCATGTGCAGTGGACGGCGTTGCATGGCCGGTCGGGTAAGGCCCAGGGTTTCGAGCAGTGCCGCTGTTCCGGCGCCAGCGCTCAGGACGATGCGTTGGGCGCGGATCTCGCGTTCGTCCACTTTCAGGCCGACCAATACGCCACCTTCCAGCAGCGGTTCGAGGGTCTGGCCGGCGAGCAAGCCATCACCAGCCAAGTCCGCCAGACGCTGAATCAGGCTCGGCACGTCCACCACCAGTTCGGCCAGGCGATAGACCTTACCCTTGAAGCGTCTGTCTTGCAGGGCGGGTGGCAGTTGGTCGCCCTTGACCTGATCGACGCGGCCGCGCACGGCTTTGCTGGCGAAGAAACTGGTGAGGTTGCCAGCAATCGTGCCGGGGGACCAAAGGTAGTGGGCTTCGGAGAGCAGGCGCACGCCGGACAAGTCCAGCTCGCCGTTCCCGGCCAGGGCTTCGCGCCAGCGCCGTGGCATATCGGCGATGGCTTCCGAAGCGCCGGTCAGGGCGCCGTGCAGCGCATATTTGGCACCCCCGTGGATGATGCCCTGGGACTTCACGCTTTGCCCGCCGCCGAGGCTGGCGTTTTCCACCAGCACGGTCGAAAACCCTTGGCGGCGTAGGCGAGCATTCAGCCAGAGGCCGGCGACACCAGCGCCGACAATCAGAACGTCGGTGGAAATAACGGATGGCATGCGGCGACCTCGAGTGTTCAAAACAAGGTCGCAGTATACAGAGCTGAGGCGGGAAAAAAGATTGCAGCCTTCGGCAGCTCCTACAGAGCCTACGCCTGAGCCATGTAGGAGCTGCCGAAGGCTGCGAATCTTTCCCTCAATGCCCCGCAGTTTTGGAGAACAACTGAATCACCACAACCCCCAAGACAATCAGCGCCATCCCCAGCATTGCCGGCACATCCAGTTTCTGCCCATACAGAAACAGTGCCGCAACGCTGACCATCACGATGCCCATGCCGGCCCACACCGCGTAAGCCACACCCACCGGTACGCTGCGCACCACCAGGGTCAACATCCAGAAAGCAATGCCGTAACCGAGAATGACCAGAATCAGCGGCAGTGGAGTGCTGAAGCCTTTGACCGCTTTCATCGAAACAGTGGCAATCACTTCGGCGCAGATGGCTATGGCCAGGTAGTAGTAAGCGGTCATGGGTCAATCCTCGTGTGAAGTGTTGCTTTCTGAGGTCGGCATTCTAGAGACTCTTCAGATGGGGTAAAGTCATTACCTATCTGCCAATGAGATAGGTATGGCCATGAGCATGCAATGGAATCTGGAGCAGCTGCGATTGTTTGTCAGCGTAGCGGAGCAGCGCTCGTTTTCTGCCGTGGCGCGTGAACAGCGCAAGGCGCAGTCAGCGGTCAGCAGTGCGATTGCGTTGCTGGAGGACGACTTGGGCGTGAGCCTGTTCGACCGCAGCAGCGGGCGCCAGCCGAAGCTCACCGAGGCCGGCCAGGCTTTGCTGGAGGAGGCGCGGGAAGTGTTGCGCCAATGTGAACGCCTCAATGGCCGGGCGCTGGCGATGATGCGCGGGCAGGAGGCTCGCTTGCGTCTGGCCCAGGACGAGGCGATGCCTTATCAGCCGATCATCGAAAGCTTCGAGGCGCTGGCCGAGCGTTTTCCCAGCCTTGAAGTGCAATTGACCAGCGCCGCCCAGGGTGAAGTCGCACGCAAGCTGGTGGAGCGCCGCGCCGACCTCGGTCTGTTGTTTTTTCATGATCAAATCCCCGAGGCGCTGGAGCGGCGAGTGCTCGGCAGCGTGGAAATGGTCACCGTATGTGGTGTTGATCATCCGTTGGCGAAGCAGACGCAGGTCAATTGCCAGCAACTGGCGCAACATCGCCAATTGCTGATGTCGACCCAGTCGAGTGTTTATCCGGGCAGCGAGCCGGCCAGTCCGCAAGTCTGGCGAGCCGATAGTTTTTACGTAATGGCCGAATGGCTGGTACGCGGCCTCGGTTGGGCCTGGCTGCCGCGCCATGTGGTGCAGTACCCGACCTACCATGGCCAGATGGTCGAGCTGAGCAGCGAATGGACCCCGCCGGCATTGGTGGTAGAGCTGGTCTGGCGTCGTGATGAGCCACTGGGGCCGGCCGCGCGCTGGTTGGCGGAACGATTTGCCGTGCATTTGCAGGCGATCGGCGAAAAACCCGATAAACTCCGCCGCCATGAATAGAACTCTCTACACCACGCTGTTTTACCTGGGGCTGCCTTTGGTGGCGATTCGGCTGTGGCTGCGGGCACGCAAGGCGCCGGCTTATGCCAAACGCATCGGCGAACGCTTCTCCTACGGGATGCCGGTGATGAAACCCGGTGGTATCTGGGTGCACGCGGTGTCGGTGGGCGAAAGCATTGCTGCAGCGCCGATGATTCGCGCCTTACTGCAGCGTTATCCACAACTGCCGATCACCGTGACCTGCATGACGCCCACCGGTTCGGAGCGCATTCAGTCCCTGTTTGCCAATGAGCCGCGCATCCAGCACTGCTATCTGCCTTATGACTTGCCGTGTGCGGCAAAGCGCTTCTTGGACCGGGTTCGACCGAAGCTGGCGGTGATCATGGAAACCGAGCTCTGGCCCAACCATATTCATCAATGCGCCAAGCGGGGGATTCCCGTGGCGCTGGCCAATGCGCGATTGTCCGAACGCTCGGCCAAAGGCTATGGCCGTTTCGGCAAACTGACGGGGCCGATGCTCGCCGAGATGAGCCTGTTCGCGGTGCAAACCGAAGCCGAGGCTCAGCGTTTTCGTGAGTTGGGCGCCCGGGTTGAAACCGTTGAAGTCACCGGCTCGATCAAGTTCGACCTGACCATCGACCCGCAGCTGTTACAGCGTGCAGCCGAGTTACGCGGGCAATGGCAGGCGCAGGAACGCCCGGTGTGGATCGCCGCCAGTACCCACGAGGGTGAAGACGAGGTGGTGCTCGCGGCCCATCGCCGATTGCTGGCGAACCATCCCGATGCCTTGCTGATTCTGGTGCCGCGCCATCCGGAGCGTTTCAACCCGGTGTTCGAGTTGTGCAAGCAGCAAGGGTTTGCCACGGTCCGTCGTTCCACAGGCGAGTCGGTCACCGCGAGTACATCGGTGCTGCTGGGCGACACCATGGGCGAGCTGCTGTTTCTCTATGCGCTGGCCGACAGTGCCTTCGTCGGCGGCAGCCTGGTGTCCAACGGCGGGCATAACCTGCTTGAGCCGGCGGCGCTGGCCAAGCCAGTGCTCAGTGGTCCGCACCTGTTCAACTTCCTCGAAATCGCCGCACAGTTACGCAACGCCGGCGCGTTGCAGGAAGTGGAGGACGCCGAAGGGTTGGCGCTGGCGGTGCAGCGGCTGTTCGAATTGCCACGTGATGCACAGCGTATGGCAGAGGCGGGCTTGAAGGTGATGCGCACCAATCAGGGCGCGCTGCAGCGGTTGCTGGATGGGTTGGGGCGGTTGATCGAGCGGTAATCGGAATCATGCCTCGCACACAAACCACGTAGGAGCAAAGCTTGCTCGCGATGGCGTCCTTGAGATCGCTATCGCGAGCAAGCTTTGCTCCTACGTTGGTTTTCTCAAGGTCTGACTTTCAGCTGTTCAGCCGCAGCCTTGGCCAGGTCCGGCGGCAGGAAATCCTTGTCCGGGTTGTAGTCAGGCTTGAGCCAGCGCGCCAGGTCTTGCAGGTCACCCGGGTTCAACGTGCCAGCCTGTTGTTTCAGGCGCAGGTTGTCGAGGATGTAGTCGTAGCGCGTGTTGTTGTAGTCACGCACCGAGGTGTACAGCGAGCGTTGCGCATCCAGCACGTCGACGATGTTGCGTGTTCCCACCTGATAGCCGATTTCGGTCGCTTCCACCGCGCTCTGGTTGGAGATGATCGACTGCTTGCGCGCCTGCACCTGCTCGACGTCAGTGTTCACCGCGCGGTGCAGGTCGCGGGTGTTTTGCACGATGGACCGGCGCAGGGATTCGCGTTGCTGCTCGGTCTGATCCAGTTGGGCGTACGACTGGCGGACCTGGGAATTGATCAGGCCGCCGCTGTAGATCGGAATGTTCAGTTGCAGCCCCACCGACGTTTGCTCGACGGGGCCACTGTACGGTTGTGGGAAGCCATTCGGGTTACTGAAGCCCAGGGCATCGTTGTCGCCCTTCTCGTATTTGGCCACCGCATCGACAGTCGGTGCGTGGCCGGCCTTGCGCTGCTTGATGGTCTGCTCGGCGGCGCTGACCGCGTAGTTGCTGGCCAACAGATTGAGGTTCTGTTGGGCGGCTGTTTCGACCCAGGCCTTGGCGTCGTTTGGCGCGGGTGGAAGGATCGGCAGGCTGTGCTTGATGCCCTGGATTGAGTTGTATCGACGGTTGGTCAGGGTGACCAAGGCTTCGAAAGCATCATCCACCTGACGCTGCGCGACGATGCGGTTGGCCCGCGCGGTGTCGTAGCTGGCTTGTGAGTTCAGTACATCGGTCTTGTCTGAAAGGCCGACATCGAAGCGCTCATTAGACTGATCAAGCTGACGTTTGAACGCGGCTTCTTCCGCCTTGGTCGAGGCCAGGTTGTCCTGGCTGCGCAGCACGTTGAAATAGGTGTCGGCGGTTTGCAGGATCAGGTTCTGTTGGGTCGCCGACAGTTGCAGGGCGGCCTGTTCGTTCACATCCTTGGCAGCCTGGAACTGGAACCAGCGATCGGCACGGAACAGCGGTTGCGCCAGCGTAGCCTGATACGAGTGAGCATCGCGGTTGGCGGTGGCTGAAGGCTGGTTGATCGAGGTGCGCACGCCAGTGACATTGGAACCGCCCGACAGGTTGGGCAGCAACCCGGCGCGGGCTTGAGGCACGACTTCTTTCTGGGCGCCATACTGAGCGACGGCGGCGGCGAGGTCGGCGTTGTTGTCCACCGCTTCCTGATAGACGCTGACCAGATCGGTTTTGGTCGATAAGGGCGCTTCTTCTGCCCAGGCCATTCCGTTGGACGCACAAGACACGGCGAGGGCCAGTGAGAGTTTGCGCAGCATGAGGCGATCCCTGAAATTACACTGATAATTTGAGCGCCAAGGCTACGGCGCGGCACATACAGCGTCAATGCGCAGCATGGCGTTGCGAGTGTAGTTGTGCGTTCGCTGCGCAACAATCCAGCAATTACGCCATTCATCATGGTGTTTATCGTGGTGTTGGCGTTCTGTGCCAGTTGTGTCTAGACTGGCGACGTTCTTGTCGGGGTGCCTTGCTATGAGGCTGAGATCGAATAATTTCGGATCCCGTTGAACCTGATCAGGTTAGCGCCTGCGTAGGGAACAAGATTTCTCGTCACCCGGCGAGTCCTCTTGTGCTTCGTCCGGGATGTTGTTCGACAATCGAACACCCCTCGAGCACTGAGCACAGCACAGCTGGTTTTCCCAGTCCACGTGCGTCCATTCGTTACAGGTTCACTCCGACAAAATTCCACTGCCTGGATGCTGTCTGGAGACCCGTGATGACCATAAAAGAAAAAATCGCCACCAACCTGAGTGACTCGGCCAAGGTCGATCAGCAATCGGTTCAGCCGTTTACCCGCTCGCAAAAAATCTATGTGCAGGGCACTCGCCCGGACATTCGCGTGCCCATGCGTGAAATCAGCCTCGACGTGACGCCGACCGACTTCGGCGGCGAGGTCAATGCACCTGTCACGGTCTATGACACTTCCGGCCCGTACACCGACCCCAACGTCATCATCGACGTACGCAAAGGCCTGGCCGACGTGCGTTCGCCATGGATCGAGTCCCGCGGCGATACCGAACGCCTGAGCGGCCTGAGCTCGAACTTCGGCCAGGAGCGCCTCGCCGATCCGGAACTGACCAAGCTGCGCTTTGCCCACGTCAACAACCCGCGTCGTGCCAAGGCCGGGGCCAACGTCACTCAGATGCACTACGCCCGCCAAGGCATCATCACCGCCGAGATGGAATACGTCGCCATCCGCGAAAACATGAAGCTGGAAGTGGCCCGCGCCGCCGGCCTGCTGGATCAGCAACACGCTGGCCACAGCTTCGGCGCCAGCGTGCCGAAAATCATCACCCCCGAATTCGTCCGCGACGAGATCGCTCGCGGTCGCGCGATCATTCCGGCCAACATCAACCACACCGAACTGGAACCGATGATCATCGGCCGTAACTTCCTGGTGAAGATCAACGGCAACATCGGCAACAGCGCCTTGGGTTCGTCCATCGAAGAAGAAGTGGCGAAATTGACCTGGGGCATTCGCTGGGGTTCGGACACGGTCATGGATTTGTCCACCGGCAAGCACATTCACGAAACCCGCGAGTGGATCATCCGCAACTCGCCGGTCCCGATCGGCACCGTACCGATCTACCAGGCCCTGGAAAAGGTTGGCGGCGTCGCTGAAGACCTGACTTGGGAGCTGTTCCGCGACACGCTGATCGAGCAAGCCGAGCAAGGCGTCGATTACTTCACCATCCACGCCGGCGTATTGCTGCGCTACGTGCCGATGACCGCCAAACGCGTGACCGGCATCGTCTCCCGTGGTGGTTCGATCATGGCCAAGTGGTGCCTGGCGCATCACAAGGAGAACTTCCTCTACACCCATTTCGAAGACATTTGCGAAATCATGAAGGCCTACGACGTCAGCTTCTCGCTGGGCGATGGCTTGCGTCCGGGCTCGATTGCCGACGCCAACGACGAAGCGCAATTCGGCGAGCTGGAGACCCTCGGCGAGCTGACCAAGATTGCCTGGAAGCATGACGTGCAATGCATGATCGAAGGCCCAGGCCACGTGCCGATGCAGTTGATCAAAGAGAACATGGACAAGCAGCTTGAATGCTGCGACGAGGCGCCGTTCTACACTCTCGGCCCGCTGACCACCGATATTGCACCAGGCTACGACCACATCACCTCCGGCATCGGTGCCGCGATGATCGGCTGGTTCGGTTGCGCGATGCTCTGCTACGTGACGCCGAAGGAACACTTGGGCCTGCCGAACAAAGATGACGTGAAGACCGGGATCATCACCTACAAGATCGCCGCCCATGCCGCCGATCTGGCCAAAGGGCACCCGGGGGCGCAGATCCGCGACAATGCGCTGAGCAAGGCGCGTTTCGAATTCCGTTGGGAGGACCAGTTCAACCTGGGCCTGGATCCGGACACTGCCCGTTCGTATCACGATGAGACCCTGCCGAAGGATTCGGCCAAGGTCGCGCACTTCTGCTCCATGTGCGGGCCGAAGTTCTGCTCGATGAAAATCACCCAGGAAGTCCGAGAGTACGCGGCCAACCAGCGGATCGACGCAGTGGACGTGGACGTCGCTCAGGGCATGGCCGAACAGGCCGAGCGCTTCAAACAGGAAGGCAGTCAGCTGTACCAGAAAGTCTGATGCCAGCACATAGACCGTAGGAGCCGGCTTGCTGGCGATCAATCGCGACGCGGTGCATCAGATGCCGCTATCGCCAGCAAGCCGGCTCCTACAGGGCGCACAACAAACCGAACAATGTTCCTCTGAGATAACACCCTTGAGCATTCAACCCAGTACGTATTCACCTGATGTCGCCGTGCCCACCGACAAACGTGTCTTCGGCGGCCGCGATCTGTTTTCCCTGTGGTTTTCCCTCGGCATCGGCCTGATGGTCCTGCAGACCGGTGCGTTGCTCGCGCCCGGTCTTGGTCTGTCCGGTTCGTTGCTGGCGATTTTCCTTGGCACGCTGGTCGGCGTGCTGTTGCTGGCGGCAGTCGGCGTGATCGGTAGCGACACCGGCCTTTCGTCGATGGCCGCGCTCAAGCTCAGCCTCGGCGCCAAGGGCGCGAGCCTGCCGGCGGTGCTGAACCTGCTGCAGCTGATCGGTTGGGGTTCGTTCGAAATCATCGTCATGCGCGATGCCGCCAGCCTGTTGGGCGCCCGCGCGTTCAGTGAGGGCAGTCTGCTGTCCAGTCCAGTGTTGTGGACTTTGTTCTTCGGAGCACTGGCGACCTTGCTGGCCGTCAGTGGCCCGTTGACCTTCGTACGGCAGATCCTGCGCAAGTGGGGTATCTGGCTGCTGCTGGCCGCGTGCACCTGGCTGACCTGGAACCTGTTTGCCAAAGCCGATCTGGCGGCTCTTTGGGCACAAGCCGGCGACGGTTCGATGCCGTTCGCCGTGGGTTTCGACATCGCCATCGCCATGCCGCTGTCCTGGCTGCCATTGATCGCCGACTACTCGCGTTTCGGCAAGCGGGCGAAAAACGTCTTCGGTGGCACCGCCGTCGGCTTCTTCATCGGTAACTTCTGGCTGATGAGCCTGGGCGTGGCCTACACCTTGGCGTTTGCGCCGAGCGGTGAAGTCAATGCATTGCTGTTGGCGCTGGCCGGTGCCGGCCTGGGGATTCCGTTGCTGCTGATTCTGCTGGATGAATCGGAAAACGCTTTTGCCGATATTCACTCGGCGGCAGTGTCCAGCGGCATTCTGTTACGCATGAAGGTTGAGCACCTGGCACTGGCCATCGGTGTGGTTTGCACCTTGATCGCCTTGCTGGCGCCCTTGGCCCAGTACCAGAACTTCCTGCTGTTGATCGGTTCGGTGTTCGCGCCGTTGTTCGGCGTGGTGCTGGTGGATCACTTCATCCTGCGCAAGCGCAGTGGCCAAGTCGCGTCAGCCGCGTTGCGCTGGCCGGCGCTGCTCGCCTGGCTGGGCGGGATCAGCACCTATCATCTGCTGGCCAACCTGTATCCGGATGTCGGTGCAACCCTGCCGGCACTGGTCCTGGCAGGGCTGCTGCAACTGGTGTTGGGTCGGGCCTTCAGTTACGGCCGGGAAACAGCTCAGGCTTGATGATGCCGTTCAGGCGAGGGTAGGGGATCTTCAGTTCGACGTGCCCCAGCGCGTAAGGCGCGATGCTGCTGGTTTCGTACTTGAGGATCACCCCGCCATAGGTCAGCGCCACGTTCTGGGTTTTCTGGAACGGCCAGCTCTTCACGAACTCCGGTTCCTGATCGAGCTTGGTGCTGATCAACCAGCTGTTGTGCGCCACTTGGGCGGCCTTCCAGAAGGCTTCTTCCTGCCCAGGCACCAGCATGTCCGACAGCGTCAGCACTTTGTGCTGCTGGCGTGAATAGTTGATGAAGCCTCGACCCGGTGTGCCATGGGCGCCGCCGGTGTCCAGATAACTGGACAGCTCGATGATCACCAGTCCGTCATGCTGCTCGCGTACCTTGGCTTGCAAGTAGCTGCTGTTGCGCGGGCCGGCATTGCGCAAAAACTGCTCACGGTAGGCCGCCAGCGTCGGTGCTACCGGGGCGTCAGGCGAAGTCCGGGTCATTTGCAGCAGGCGTTTTTCGATGATGCCGTCCAGGGCTGGTTCGTCGGGGAAGTGCACGGTGTCGATGTTGACCAGGGGGCAATCCTGGTCCTTGCAGCCTGGCTTGAGCTGTTCGGTGGCGTCGCGGGTGGTTTCCAGCGGCGCTCGGTAGTTCGGCTGAAACAGACTTTGGCAGGCCCCCAGTGTCAGGGCGATTGCAGTCACGGAGGCGATTTTAAAAAGCGACATGGGCGTCCTTTATAAAACAGGGGAAGGCAAAAAGTTACCCGCTTCGACTCTCAACGGGGCAATCAGTTCGCCACTAAGCTAATTAGAGTGGGTTTCGTCCTCACCGTCTATCTCGCTGACGGGAAAGGGGCTGCATCAAATGTCGCGGGCGCGTTAGGATGGCGCGAAGTCGAGGCTGGAGCCTCATTGTAGACACGAGGATTTCATGACTGATTTTGCCAACGCCATTCCGACCGCCGTGGATATCGTGCGGCGCGAAAAATGCTTCGAGGGTTTCTACAAACTCGACCGCGTGCATTTGCGCCACGAATTGTTTGCCGGGGGCATGAGTCGCGAGATCAACCGTGAAGTGTTCGTTCGTCACGATGCGGTCTGTGTGCTGCCTTATGATCCGCAGCGCGACGAAGTGGTGCTGATTGAACAGTTTCGTGTCGGTGCCGTGGGCAAGACTGACAATCCATGGCTGATCGAACTGGTCGCTGGTCTGATCGATAAGGAAGAAGTGCCGGAAGAAGTTGCTCACCGCGAAGGGCAGGAGGAAGCTGGACTTGTATTCGGGGCGCTGTGGCCGATGACCAAATATTTTCCATCGCCGGGCGGTAGCAACGAATTCGTCCATTTGTACCTGGGGCGCTGCGACAGTAACGGGGTTGGCGGCCTGCATGGGCTGGAGGAAGAAGCAGAAGATATCCGCGTCACGGTGTGGGCCTTTGAAGATGCCCTGCAAGCCGTACGCGACGGACGTATTGCCAACGCGGCCAGTATCATCGCCTTGCAGTGGCTGGCGTTGAACCGCGTTGAAGTGAGGGGGTTATGGTCGTAAACAAGCTGCGCGATCGCTATCGGGTGGATCTGGTGGGGCTGCAAGCGTCCTGCGAGGCGAATTACGCGCGTCTGATGCGACTGTTGCCGGACATGCGCAGCGAACCGGCGGCACGGCGCATTGCCGTGACCCATGGCGACCAGATGCTCGGTGTGCTGGCGCTGGAGGTGTTGCAAGTCTGTCCCTACACAACGACCTTGCAGGTGCGCCAGGAACACAGCCTGCCTTGGCTGCCGGTGCCGCAACTGGAAGTTCAGGTCTATCACGATGCATGCATGGCCGAAGTGGTCAGCGCCGAACATGCGCGACGTTTTCGTGGCATCTATCCTTACCCGAACGCTTCCATGCATCAGCCCGACGAAAAGGCTCAACTGAACATGTTTCTGGGCGAATGGCTGAGCCATTGCCTGGCGCTGGGTCATGAGTACGAAGTAGTACGTTAACGTTCTTGTGAACTGTGTCAGGTTCACAGGTTTCCCCTTTCGAGCGTCCCCCAGCATAATTGCGCCACTGACCCTTTCCGTGATCACGCCCTGGGAGAACGCCTTGCCGAGCGTATCCACATTGACCACCGCCGATCCGGCGTTGCTGGTGCAACTGTCCGATAGTCACTTGTTTGCCGAGGCGGATGGCACGTTGCTGGGCATGAATACCCGCGACAGCCTGCAAGCCGTCATCGAGCAGGTGCACGCGCAGCAATCCCGGATTGATTTGATCCTGGCCACTGGAGATTTATCTCAGGACGGTACGCTTGCGTCTTACCAACTGTTTCGCGAACTGACCCGCCAGCTCAATGCACCGGCGCGCTGGATTCCCGGTAATCACGACGAGCCACAGGTCATGGCCGAGGCTGCAATGCAAAGTGCTTTGCTGGAACCGGTCGTGGATATCGGCAACTGGCGGGTGACGATGCTTGATTCGGCGGTACCGGGCTCGGTGCCGGGGTATTTGCATAATGAGCAGTTGCAGTTGCTGGCCCGCTCATTGAGTGAGGCACCTGAGCGGCATCATCTGGTGTGCTTGCACCATCACCCGGTGTCGATCGGCTGTGCATGGATGGAGCCTATCGGATTGCGCAACCCGGACGCTTTTTTCGAAGTGCTGGATCGTTTTCCGCAGGCGCGCGCCGTGCTGTGGGGGCATGTGCATCAGGAGATTGATCAATGGCGTAATGGCGTGCGTCTGATTGCATCGCCGTCGACCTGCATTCAATTCGAACCGGGCAGCGACGATTTCAAAGTGGGCGAGCAGGCACCGGGGTATCGCTGGTTGCGGTTGTTGCCGGATGGGCAGCTGGAAACCGGTGTGGAGCGGGTGACCGGATTCGACTTCCAGATCGATTACGGCTCCAACGGATATTGATGGCGTCGCTCTCTGTAGGAGCACGGCTTGCCGGCGATAGCGATTTCAATGACGCCATCGCCGGCAAGCCGTGCTCCTACAAGGGGCATGTTCATTTCCATGGTTACTGGTCCCCAACTCGCTCCGACACCCTGTAAACTCCGCCTTCTTTACCCGAAGCACAGGGAGTTCAAATGTCCGGCTCGATCCTTTATATCCACGGTTTCAACAGCGCGCCTGCGTCGAAAAAGGCCACTCAGTTGAGCCAGGTGATGGAGCGGCTGGGCTTGAGCGATCATTTGCGCGTGCCGGCCTTGCATCACCATCCCCGCGAGGCCATTGGCCAGCTGGAACAGGCGATTGCCGAGCTCGGTCGGCCATTGCTGGTCGGCAGCTCGCTCGGCGGCTACTATGCGACTCACCTGGCCGAGCGCCATGGCCTGAAGGCCCTGTTGATCAACCCTGCCGTCAGTCCGCACCGGATGTTTGACGGATTTCTGGGTACACAGAAAAACCTGTATACCGATGAAGCCTGGGAACTGACCCACGACCACGTGGCGGCCCTGGCCGAACTGGAAGTGCCGCCACCGCAGGACCCGCATCGCTATCAGGTTTGGTTGCAGACCGGTGACGAGACGCTGGACTATCGCCTCGCCCAGCAGTATTACCGAGCCTGTGCCTTGCGTATCCAGGCGGGCGGCGATCATAGTTTCCAGGGGTTCGCCACACAGATGCCGGCGATGTTGAGTTTTGCCGGCATTGGCGCGGATGCGTATCAGGCCATTGATTTCACGACACTGTGACACGGCCCTTTTTAGATTGAATTTTTTTTCACTGAACCACTTTTCACTGAAGGACGACGAGACCCCATGGCCACTCCCAGCGCTAGCTCTTATAACGCCGACGCCATCGAAGTCCTCTCGGGCCTCGACCCGGTGCGCAAGCGCCCCGGCATGTACACCGACACCAGTCGGCCGAACCACCTCGCCCAGGAAGTCATCGATAACAGTGTCGATGAAGCCTTGGCCGGGCACGCCAAATCGGTGCAGGTCATCCTGCACGCCGATCATTCGCTGGAAGTCAGCGATGACGGCCGCGGCATGCCGGTGGACATTCACCCCGAAGAAGGCGTGTCGGGCGTCGAACTGATCCTTACCAAGCTGCATGCCGGTGGCAAATTTTCCAACAAGAACTACCAATTCTCCGGCGGTTTGCACGGTGTGGGTATTTCGGTGGTCAACGCCCTGTCGACCGAAGTCCGCGTGCGTGTAAAGCGTGACGGCAACGAATACCAGATGACCTTCGCCGACGGTTTCAAGGCCAGCGAACTGGAAATCGTCGGCACCGTGGGTAAGCGCAACACCGGCACCAGCGTGTACTTTGCCCCGGACCCGAAATACTTCGATTCACCGAAATTTTCCATCAGCCGCCTCAAGCATGTGCTCAAGGCCAAGGCTGTACTGTGCCCGGGGCTGCTGGTCAGCTTCGAAGACAAAGGCACCGGCGAGAAAGTCGAATGGCATTACGAAGACGGCCTGCGCTCCTATCTGGTGGATGCGGTCAGTGGCTTCGAACGTCTGCCGGACGAGCCGTTCTGCGGCAGCCTGGCCGGTAACAAGGAAGCGGTGGATTGGGCGCTGCTGTGGTTGCCCGAAGGTGGCGACGCGGTGCAGGAAAGCTACGTCAACCTGATCCCGACCGCTCAGGGTGGTACCCACGTCAACGGCCTGCGTCAAGGCTTGCTCGATGCCATGCGCGAGTTCTGTGAATTCCGCAGCCTGTTGCCTCGCGGTGTGAAGCTGGCGCCGGAAGACGTCTGGGAGCGCATCGCGTTCGTGCTGTCGATGAAGATGCAGGAGCCGCAATTCTCCGGCCAGACCAAGGAACGTTTATCGTCCCGCGAAGCGGCGGCGTTCGTGTCCGGTGTGGTCAAAGACGCCTTCAGCCTGTGGCTCAACGCCAACCCGGAAACCGGCCTGATGCTGGCCGAACTGGCGATCAACAATGCCGGTCGTCGTCTGAAGGCCAGCAAGAAGGTCGAGCGCAAGCGCATTACTCAGGGGCCGGCGCTGCCGGGCAAACTCGCCGATTGCGCAGGGCAAGACCCGATGCGTTCCGAGCTGTTCCTGGTGGAGGGTGATTCCGCCGGTGGTTCGGCCAAGCAGGCGCGGGATAAAGAGTTCCAGGCGATCCTGCCGTTGCGCGGCAAGATCCTCAACACTTGGGAAGTCGACGGCAGCGAAGTATTGGCCAGCCAGGAAGTGCACAACATCGCGGTAGCCATCGGTGTCGATCCGGGCGCGGCGGACATGAGCCAGCTGCGCTACGGCAAGATCTGCATCCTCGCCGACGCCGACTCCGACGGCCTGCACATCGCAACCTTGCTCTGTGCCTTGTTCGTCCAGCACTTCCGTGCGCTGGTCGATGCCGGTCACGTCTATGTCGCCATGCCGCCGCTGTACCGCATCGACCTGGGCAAAGAAATCTACTACGCCCTGGACGAAGCCGAACGCGACGGGATTCTCGATCGCCTGGTGGCCGAGAAGAAACGCGGCAAGCCGCAGGTCACCCGATTCAAAGGTCTGGGTGAAATGAACCCACCGCAGCTGCGCGAAACCACCATGGACCCGAACACCCGGCGCCTGGTGCAACTGACACTGGACGATTTCGAAGCGACCTCGGAAATCATGGACATGCTGCTGGCGAAAAAACGCGCCGGCGACCGCAAGAACTGGCTGGAGTCCAAGGGCAACCTGGCTGAGGTTCTGGGCTGATGCGGCTGGGCTTTGCCCTGGCGTGTGCGTTGCTGCTGACCTCGATCACGGTGTCTGCCGAGCCGACACCGCAGCTACGAATGTTGTCCGAACATGCCATCGACGGTATGCGCGGCGGCAACCTCTCGGGGCTTGCCCAGTGTGGAAAGGAGCTGTGGACGGTTTCCGATCGCGACGACGACCAGATTTATCGCCTCCAAACCGGCGACGGCGTCTGGCAGGCTGAAGCGGTGGGTATCGGTGTACCTGCGGTGCCTGACAGCGGTTTGCCCTGGGGCCTGCGTTCCCGTGCCTGGCTGGCGTCGTTCGTACGCGGCGGCGACCTGGATTTCGAAGGCATCACCTGCGACAGCGCCGGCAATCGCTATGTGGTCAGCGAAGCACACGCGGCGGTCTTGCAAATTCCGCCAACGGGGCCGACATCCTGGCTGAAGATTTCGCCGCTTATGGTTCGTGAAGCGCGGGCCAGTGGCCTGTTGCTGCGCTTCAACGCGCTGTTCGAAGGGCTGGCGATCAGCCCTGAAGGCGACCAATTGTGGTTGGCCGCCGAGCGCGAGAGTCGCGGGTTGCTGCTGATCAAGCGAAAGCAATCCGTTTGGGACTGCGATGGCGGCTGTGTATTGCTGAGCGAAGCCGGAAAGGAAATGCAGCCAGCACAATTTCCCCACGCCAGGGCGATGCCCCGGGATTTTGCCGACCTGTCGCTGTTCAACGGCAAGCTATTTACCCTGGAGCGCAACGCGTTCGAGATTTGCCGTCGCGATACCGTGACGGCCAAGGTCGAGCGCTGCTGGTCGTACGCTGATGAGGCGTTGCAGGAAAATCGTCGTTATCCACAACCTTTCGGGCTGGCGGAAGCATTGGTCGTGGACGCCGAGGGCGCCTGGATCGGTATCGACAACAATACCGGTGCTCGCGCCGATGGCGAGGTCAGGCCGATTGTCTGGCGCTTTGCCGCGCCGGACGGTGGCTGGAGTGCCAAGCCATGACTCAGCAACCGCCAGGTAAACGCGCCGGTCGGGTATTGATGGTGCTGGCCTGGTGTGCGGCGTTGTTTTTGGCGACGCGGTTTTTCGGGCAATGGGAAGAACGACAGCAAAATCCCAATGCGATGCTCAGTTCGCAGCAGGGCGAAGGCTTTGTCGAGGTGAAACTGCTTGGCAATGCCCAGGGGCATTTTGTCGCCAACGGCCAGATTAACGGTCAGCCGGTTGAGTTCATGCTCGACACCGGGGCGACCGATGTATCGATCCCAGCGGAGCTGGCCAAGCGCTTGAAGCTCGAAGAAGGTTTTGGTGTGACCCTGAGCACGGCCAATGGTCTGAGCCAGGGCTATCGCACCCGTATCGAAAGCCTGCAGTTGGGCGACATCGTGCTGCGGGACGTCCGCGCACTGGTGGCGCCCGGCCTGCATGGCGATCAGGTGCTGCTCGGCATGAGCGCGCTGAACAAACTTGAATTTACCCAGCGCGGTGGCACCATGCTGCTGCGCCAGACAACGAACCGATGAGGCCCGCATGAGCGACATCCTTGCAGACAGCTTAGATGGCGTAGAACGCCGATCGCTGGCTGACTTCACCGAAAATGCCTACCTCAACTACTCCATGTACGTGATCATGGACCGTGCCTTGCCGCATATCGGCGACGGCCTGAAGCCGGTACAACGGCGCATCGTCTACGCCATGAGCGAATTGGGGCTGGACGCCGACTCCAAGCACAAGAAATCGGCGCGTACCGTCGGTGACGTGCTCGGTAAATTCCACCCCCACGGCGACTCGGCCTGCTATGAAGCCATGGTGCTGATGGCCCAGCCGTTCAGCTACCGCTACACGCTGGTGGACGGCCAGGGTAACTGGGGTGCGCCGGACGATCCCAAATCCTTCGCCGCGATGCGATACACCGAGGCGCGCCTGTCGCGCTATTCGGAAGTACTGCTCAGCGAACTGGGGCAGGGCACCGCAGACTGGGGCCCGAACTTCGACGGCACCCTCGACGAGCCGCTGGTTCTGCCAGCACGTTTGCCGAATATCCTGCTCAACGGCACCACGGGTATCGCCGTGGGTATGGCCACCGACGTGCCGCCGCACAACCTGCGGGAAGTCGCCAGTGCCTGCGTGCGCTTGCTCGATGAGCCCAAGGCGAGCGTCGAGCAGCTCTGTGAACACATCCAGGGGCCGGATTACCCGACCGAAGCGGAAATCATCACGCCGCGTGCCGACCTGCTGAAAATCTACGAATCCGGTCGGGGCTCGGTACGCATGCGTGCCGTTTACCACATCGAAGACGGCGACATCGTCGTCACGGCGCTGCCGCACCAGGTCTCCGGGGCCAAGGTCCTGGAGCAGATTGCCGCGATGATGCAGGCAAAACCGTCGAAAGCGCCGCAGGTCGCCGACTTGCGCGACGAATCGGACCACGAGAACCCATGCCGCATCGTGATCATTCCGGTCAACAGCCGCGTTGATCATGACGCACTGATGCAGCACTTGTTCGCCACCACTGATCTGGAGTCCAGCTACCGGGTCAACGTCAATATCATCGGCCTCGACGGCAAGCCACAGCTGAAGAACCTGCGCGCCTTGCTGGTGGAGTGGCTGGAGTTCCGGGTACAGACCGTTCGTCGCCGCCTGCAATTCCGTCTCGATAAGGTCGAGCGTCGCCTGCACCTGTTGGACGGTTTGCTGATTGCCTACCTCAATCTGGATGAAGTGATCCACATCATCCGCACCGAGGAGCATCCACGGGCCAAGCTGATCGAGCGTTTCGCCCTGAGCGAAATCCAGGCTGATTACATTCTCGACACCCGGTTGCGTCAGTTGGCGCGCCTGGAAGAAATGAAGCTGCGCGCCGAGCAGGATGAACTGCTTAAGGAGCAAGCCAAGCTGCAAGCCTTGCTGAGCAGCGAAGCCAAGTTGAAGAAACTGGTGCGCAGCGAGCTGATCAAGGACGCCGAAACCTATGGCGACGACCGTCGCTCGCCTATCGTCGAGCGCGCGGAAGCCAAGGCGCTGACAGAAACCGAGCTGCTGCCCAACGAAAAAGTCACGGTTGTCCTGTCGGAAAAAGGCTGGGTGCGTTCCGCCAAAGGCCACGAGATCGATGCCACGGGGCTTTCCTACAAGGCTGGGGATGGATTCAAGGCCCTGGCGGCAGGGCGCTCCAACCAGTTTGCCGTGTTTATCGATTCCACTGGCCGCAGCTACTCGGTCGCTGCGCATACCTTGCCATCGGCCCGTGGCCAGGGCGAACCGCTGACCGGTCGTCTGACGCCGCCGCCGGGCGCCAGCTTCGAATGTGTGCTGATGCCGGAAGACGATGCGCTGTACGTCATCGCATCCGACGCCGGCTACGGTTTTGTGGTCAAGGGTGAAGACCTGCAGGCCAAGAACAAGGCAGGCAAGGCACTGTTGAGCCTGCCGAACAACGCCAAGGTGATCTTGCCGCGTCCGGTGGCCGATCGTGAGCAGAACTGGCTGGCATCGGTGACCACCGAAGGTCGCCTGCTGATCTTCAAAATCAGCGATCTGCCACAATTAGGTAAGGGCAAAGGCAACAAAATCATCGGAATTTCCGGTGAGCGCGTGGCCAGTCGCGAAGAATATGTCACGGACATCGCCGTCATACCGGAGGGCGCCACGCTGGTGCTGCAGGCCGGAAAACGTACCTTGTCACTGAAAGCGGACGACCTGGAACACTACAAAGGTGAGCGTGGGCGTCGTGGTAACAAGTTGCCACGTGGCTTCCAGAGGGTAGATGCGCTGCTCGTCGAAAACCTCAATTAAGCGTCCTAGAGGCGCCGGTCGGCGATTTAACGTGCAGATCGGCGCTTTGACGCTGGAGTCGGAGCGCATATTCACGGATGATATGCCCTTTCAAGCGCCGGCGTGGCCGAGCGTTCTTCATATTTATTGAGTATTTTCACTGTGGTCAGCCTTGTGGCGATCACCTGGATGGGACGATGACTGCTCTGCGCCTTCCTTTTATTTTGATGCTCGCTGGCGTTCTTGGCCTGGCGGGTTGCAGCGTTCACCAACCGGTGTCGCTGTATCAACTGGACAGCGGAAGTCCGGTTCAGCCTGCGCAAGGCGCGGGCATGGCTGTATTGTTGGGTCCGGTAACCGTTGCTGACTACCTGCAGCGTGAAACGTTGCTGCAGCGTCAGCCCGATGGCAGCCTCCAAGCCTCGGTCGATGGTCGTTGGGCGGGAAGCCTGTCTTCGGACATCGACCAGTTGCTGCTGCGTCAGGTCGCCGGTCACCTGGACAGCCAGCGCGTGGTATTGGCGCCGGCAACCACTGGGTTCACCCCGGACGTTCAGGTGCTGCTGACCATCACTCGCCTGGATTCGGGTGAGAAGCAACCGGCGATCCTCGACGCCCAATGGCGCTTGATCGACCGCCGCGGTCAGGTGCGCGATAACCGCATCATTCATCTGCAAGAGCAACATGCCGGCAACACGGCCGCTCAGGTTCAGGCTCAGGGCGTGCTGTTGCAGAAACTCGCCGAACAGCTGTCGGTCGCCCTAAAACCGCTGGCCAACCAGGCACCGATTGCCGAAGCACCAAAAAAACCGGCGGCCAAGCCGGTAGCGCCTGCGGCAGAAGCGGAAAAGCAGCCGAAGATTCCGATGGCAGCACCGATCCGCACGGATATGGAAGTGTTCCGCTTCTAAGGCTGGACGGATTCGAAACAAAGCCCGCATTGATGCGGGCTTTGTTGTTTCTGCACGTCATGGATCTTTAAGGTCAGTACCGGCCTATCGCGGGCAAGCCTTGCTCCTACAGGTTTTGGCCTGGACGACATAGAGCCTGTAGGAGCGAGGCTTGCCCGCGAAGAGGCCAGAGCAGGCAATAAAAAGCCCGCAGACGATCACTCGTGTGCGGGCTTCTTCATAGCGCGGCTTTTACGCCCGACGCTCATGCATCCGCGCCAGTTGCCGCTCGAGCATCGACGGATATGGCTCCATCAACCGCTCCACGCAGCACGCACCCTCAGGGCTGGCAATCGGGCGGATTCGCGCACGTTGACGAATCAGTGCATCGTCACCGATCTTGCGCTCCACCAGCAGCAGGTTGCGGCTGTGTTGTGACAGGGCCAAGGCGTCCTGCGCAGGGTCGGTCAACAACAGGTCGATCTGGCTCAGGCCGAACAGATCGTCGCCCAGGGTCAGGCCCAGTTGCAATTGCAGGGTGATGCCGCTGTCGGCGACTTCGATCTGCAACTGATGGCCCAGTGCCCGCAACAGTTCACCGCAGCAGATGGCGTTGGTCAGGTAGTCGTCGCCGCTGTCTTCGGTGTGGAAAAGCATCAGCGTACTGCCATCGTTCAGCGTGTGCAGTTCGCTCTGGTAGAGCGAAGCAGCCTGGTCGAGGCAGTCGCGGTAACGTTTGAGCAGTTCTTCCAGGCGAGTACGGGGCAGGCGGCGCAATTGCTCTTGCGAGCCGAGCTGAACAGCCAGAATCGCACTGTGCTGCGGTACGTTGGATGGCACCGGTTTGCCCAGCGGTTTTTCGGTGTTGTCCGGGGCCTCATCGAGAAGATCGGCGAACGCATCGTCGTCATCGTCTTCGACGGTGCTGACCGTGCGTCGTGGCGCCGCTTTCATTGCTGCCACCGGGCGGCTTTCGTCGAAACTCGGATCGCGCAGGTTACGCACTTCGAAGCCGGGTTCGGCGTCGTCGTAATCGTTGTCGTCGAACTCCGGTTCCGGCACGGGTTCAGGTTCGGCCGGTTCAGGTGCGAAGTCGGCGTGCAACTGACGCGCCAGGTCGCCGATCTCGTCCTGACGGTCGGTGGCCGGGGTATGTTCGTCGATATGACGCAGCCACACCCGCAACTGCAGGAGCGGCGTCGTAATGTGCCGGCCCAGGCGCAGGCTCAAGGCCAGGGACAGCGCCAGCAGAATCGCGCTCAGAATGCCCATGCTCTGCAAGCTGATGGTCATCGGCTGCTGGAACTGATCCATGTCCAGGCTGATGCGCAACTGGCCGGCGGTCACGTCCTGGAAGGTGATCTTGCTTTGGTAGATGCCTTCGGCTTCGCCCAGCAGGCCGTGCTTGGGACGCTGACCGGACTCGGCAAGGATGCGGTTATCCATGCTGTAGATGGCGGCGTGGGCCACCAGCTTGTTCTTGGTCAGGTTGTTGAGCAGCACATTGAGGCTGAGGATGTCATTGGACACCAACAGCTCCGTGGCCGAAGTGGCTGTCTGCGTGGTCAGGCTTTCGCCCAGCGCATCCGCCTGCTCGTGCATGGCCTGCTTGAACTGCAAGCCCATCACCCCGGCATAGATGACCAGGGCCAGGGCGACCAGAATCACGTTATGGCTGGCGATGCGCAATGCAATCGGTACACGGCGATGGCGCAGTGCCCGGAAGATCAGCAGGAAGAAGTTATCGGTTTTTACTGGCGTGGGCCGGTTCACTTGAGCTCGGCTCTTTTGTCCGTGAAGTTGACGCGCAGTATAGCGACAGGCCCTAGACCGTCAAAGCGCTCACGGTGCCCGATGGTCACTGAAAGTGGGTAGAATGCGGTTTTTTTCCACCTGCGGGGGTGCGCCTTGCGCGAAATCGTCCTGATAAACATCACTGGTGAGGACCGTCCGGGTCTGACCGCGGCCATTACCGGCGTTCTGGCCCAGGGTGGTGTGAACATTCTCGACATCGGTCAGGCGGTGATCCACGACACGCTGTCGTTCGGCATCCTGGTTGAAATTCCTGACACCGAACAGGGCAAGTCGGTACTCAAGGACATCCTGTTCAAGGGCTATGAGCTCGATCAACAGGTGCGTTTCACGCCGGTGTCCGAAGAGGATTACCGGCAGTGGGTCGGCAATCAGGGTAAAAAGCGCCACATCGTGACGCTATTGACCCGCAAAGTGACCGCCGGGCAATTGCAGGCCGTGAGCTCGATCACCGCCAAGTACGGTTTGAACATCGATCACATCGATCGTTTGTCCGGGCGCATGCCGCTGGATATGCCGGCCGACAAGGGCAAGGGCTGCATCGAGTTTTCCGTGCGCGGCGAAGCGGCCGATCCGCAGGCGCTGCGAGCCGAATTCCTCAGCGTGGCTCAGGACCTGAACGTCGACATCGCTTTCCAGGAAGATTCGCTGTTCCGTCGCAACCGTCGCCTGGCGGTGTTCGATATGGACTCGACCCTGATCGAAGCCGAGGTCATCGACGAGTTGGCCAAGGCTGCCGGCGTTGGCGACAAAGTGTCGGAAATCACCGAGCGGGCGATGGCCGGTGAACTGGACTTCCGCGCCAGCTTCAAAGAGCGCCTGGCGTTGCTTAAGGGGCTGGATGTCGGCGTGCTGGATTCGATTGGTGCCTCGCTGCGTCTGACCGAAGGTGCCGAGACCCTGTTCGCTGAACTCAAGCGCCTGGGCTACAAGACGGCCATTCTGTCGGGCGGCTTCACCTACTTCGCCAAGCAATTGCAGGCGAAGCTGGGTATCGACTACGTGTTCGCCAATGAATTGGAAGTGGTCGATGGCAAGGTCACCGGCGTGGCGATCGAACCGATTGTCGATGCGCAGCGCAAGGCTGATCTATTGAAGGAGTTGGCGCACAAGGAAGGCTTGCGGCTGGAACAGACCATTGCGGTCGGCGACGGCGCCAACGACTTGCCGATGCTGGCGATTGCCGGGTTGGGCGTAGCGTTCCGCGCCAAGCCACTGGTCAAACAGTCGGCGAAGCAGGCGATCTCCACCCTTGGGCTGGATGGCGTGCTGTATCTGCTGGGCTTGCGCGATCGCGACGGCCAGCTCTAAGGAGTGAGCCCAATGTAGGAGCCGGCTTGCTGGCGATGGCGTCCTTGATGGACCTATCGCCAGCAAGCCGGCTCCTACAGGTTTGCATTCGGCAAAAAGCTTAAGCCTTCGGCAGACCCATGCCTTGGCCCATCCGCACCGGCGATCCCGCCGCCAGTTCTTCAGCCCATTTCACCTGATCCGGCCCAAACAGCACGACAGCCGTCGAACCCAACTTGAAGCGACCCAGTTCCGCCCCTTTTTCCAGGTGAATCGGCGCGCGGGCGGCTTCGTCGTAACGGAAGGTTTTCAGCTCGCGTTTGGGCGGTGTGACCAGGCCGGCCCACACGGTTTCGATCGAGGCAACGATCATTGCGCCCACCAGCACCACGGCCATCGGCCCGCGCTCGGTGTCGAAAATGCACGCCACGCGTTCGTTGCGGGCGAACAGCTCCGGTACGTTTTCAGCGGTGGTCTGATTGACCGAGAACAGACGGCCAGGGATGTAGATCATCTCGCGCAGGGTGCCGGCCAGCGGCATGTGCACGCGGTGGTAGTCCTTGGGCGACAGGTAAATGGTGGCGAAGTCACCGCCCATGAATGGCGCTGCGTTGGCGGCATCGCCACCGAGCAATTCCAGCACGCTGAAACTGTGGCCCTTGGCCTGGAACACGCGGCCGTGCTCGATTGGGCCAAGCTGGCTGACCGCACCGTCGGCCGGGCTGAGGATCGCGCCTGGGGTTTGATCCAGCGGGCGGGCGCCGTCTTTCAGGGCGCGGGTGAAGAAGGCATTGAAGTGCTCGTAGGCGGTCAGGTCCTCGACCAGTGCCTCGGACATGTTCACCTGATAGCGCTTGGCGAACCAGGCGGTAAAGGCATTCTTGAACCAGCGCACACGGCATTCGGCGATGCAGCCGGCCAGTCGCGAGAGCAAGTTGTGAGGCAGCAGGTACTGGCTGAGGATAAACAGACGCTTGTTCATTAACTGTCCTTAAAACCTTAATTCTCTACAGGGGTGTCGGGATGGTTGCCCCATTCGCCCCAGGAACCGGCGTAGCCTTTGACCCGCGGATAACCGAGGGATTTGGCCACCAGGTAGGTGAAGCCAGAACGATGGTGAGTCTGGCAGTGGGTAATCACTTCTTTGTCCTTGCTGATCCCGAGTTGCTCGAGGATCTGCGGCATGTCGGTACGGATGCGCAGGTTACGCGCCTTGTCCATGCCTGCGGTCCATTCGAAATTGACCGCGCCTGGGATATGCCCGCCCTTGGCCGCCAGCACTTTCTCGCCGGAGTATTCCAGCGGTCCGCGCGCGTCCCAGATCGCAAGGTCAGCAGCGCCGAGACGGCTTTGCAGGTATTCGCGGGTGGCCGTGGGTTCATCGCGCAGGGTCAGTGCGACCGGTCCACCCGCAGCAGGCGGGATCTGGATCGACATGGGCAAGCCTTCTGCCAGCCAGGCAGTCAGGCCGCCATCGACATAGTGGTACTTGCTGTGGCCGATGACGTCCAGCAGCCAGATAAAGCGCCCGGCCCAACCGCCACCTTCGTCGTCATAAACCACGTAGACCGCATCGGGGTTGTGTCCCAGCTCACCGAACAAGGCTTCGAGTGCTGCTTGCGGCGGCATCAGCCCCGGCGCAGGTGCCTGGCCCAGTTGTGTACGTTTGGGGTCGACAAATCGCGCACCGGGAATATGCCCTTCGGTGTAGCGAGCGCTGCTGGTCAGGTCCACCAGAATCAATTCGCGGGACTCGAGGCGAGGGAGCAAGTCGCTCGGTTCGATCACCAGCGGCAAGCCAGAGAAGTCAGGCATGTGAGGTCTCCAGGGCACAAAAGGGAGGATTGTAGCGCAGCGCTATTGGCCGCGGCGGCTAAAGTTATGCAGCGCTTTCTCGATGCACTGCGCGGTTTTACCGAAGGCTTGTACGGTGATTTCCGAAAACGGTCCACCGCCCTGGTCCGCCACGACGATCATGATCACCCGGCCATTGTTGACCAGCGAGCGCAGCAGCAGGTGTTCGCCACTGAACTGCGAACGCAGGCTGTTGGGTAGCAGGGCGGAAAATTGCGCGTTGTTGTCGGGTGTCAGGCGCAGCTGAGCCTGTTGCGCGAGTAAACGTTGCAACACGCTGCTCTGGCTCACGGCAAAATTCAGTCCGGCTGCTTCCTTCGGCAGCCCGGCGATCTGGTGCACTCGCAGATTGGCGTGGGTGCGGTCGGCCATCAGGATCATCACCCGGCGCATGCCGCACGCGACCAGTGCGTCACGGGCGGAGGTGGTCAGGTGCATGGCATTGGTGAAGCGACTTGGCTCGACCAGCAGCTCGGCGCACTGTTTGCGCCATTTCGCCAGGTCTTCGGCGTTTGGCGCCGGAGCCGGCAACAGTCCGGCGTGGACACGGTTCGTGCCCCACGGCCAGATCAGCGCCACCGCCGGGTGCCACAGGTCGGGCATGGCGTGCTGGCGCGCACTGTTGGCTGCTTGCTGATGCAATTGCTGCTGGACTTCGTCCATCGGCATTTGCAGATAAAGACTGGTCAGGTATTGCCAGCGCTGACTGTGGGGGCTGTCCCAGGCTTGCTGTGCCGAGAGTGCAAGGCCGTTGGCCAGCAGCACCGTGTTGGCTGGCTGATTGAGCCAGCGGCGCAGGGTTGGATCGTCGTCAAGGCGGTTCTGCTGGCGCAGCGGATGTTCGCTATCGCGGGCAATGCGCAGGACTTTCACCAGTTCTCGTTGCTCGCTGAGCAACAATCGATAGCCTTGTTGAACCCAGATTGGCAGGCGCCAGAGCTCCACCAGCGCCAAGCCGATGTCCAGCAGGCGTGCGCCAAACAATTGCTTTTCGACTTTACGCGCCGACTCTCCTTTATGGATGACCCGCAGCTCCCAGTCTTCGAGCAGTTGCGGATGTGTCAGGGCCAAAGGCCAAAGTGGCGACAGAAACAGCAGGCTACCCCAATGGATGTCTTGCCACAGGCGGGCCAGGCGGTTGGCAAAAAAACCGTTGGCCTGTTGAGTGGCGTGCTGGCTGATCATCTGCAGCTGGCGCAGGGCTTTCGGAATCTCGGCCATGGGCTGGGCTGGCAAGCGCTCCAGCAACTCTTCAGTGCGCTTGAGGCCTAGGCGATTGATCGCGATTTCAAGATTTTCCGCAGGCTCGGTCATGCTGCCGTGGGTATGTCGGTTGGCCTCACGGATCACGCTCAAGGCCAGGGCCGGGCTGTCTTGCATCAACTCGGCGATGTCACGCACCGAGCTGCGACTGTCGCGGATCGCCCGACAGACACGGTCGTGACTGGCCTGGGGAACGGGCAGGCGCACACCATCCAGAAGCTTGATCCAGCCTTCGAGCGTGGTGGGTTTTGGAGTCGGGAGGTTCGTTTCGTTAGCCATGTCTGGAGGCGATCATCATCAGCATTTCCCGGGCCCGGAGAGGGTCAAATTGGCTTTTCGCCTGAACTGCCTTTAGTCTGGCGCAGTTTTGCCGATAAGTAGAAGAAGAGATTTATTAACTTCCGAATATGACCTTGAACCCGACTCAGTAAGTGCTCTCCTACCTATGGCTAAAATTATCGGCATCATCGTCGTATTCGCGAGCGTGCTCGGCGGATACGTGCTCTCCCACGGCAAAATCGCCGCCCTGATCCAACCCTTCGAGGTCATGATCATCGGTGGTGCAGCACTTGGTGCATTCCTGCAGGCCAACCCCGGCCACATGACGAAGCACGTGCTCAAGAAGTCCCTGAGCATGTTCGGTTCGCGCTTCAATCATGGCTTCTATCTTGAAGTGCTGGGCCTGATCTACGAGATCCTCAACAAGAGCCGCCGCGAAGGCATGATGGCCATCGAAGGCGACATCGAAGATGCCGCCGCGAGTCCGATCTTCGCCAAGTACCCGTCAGTCCTCAAGGACGAACGCATGACGGCATTCATCTGCGACTACCTGCGCATCATGTCCTCCGGCAACATGGCTCCTCACGAACTCGAAGGTCTGTTCGACATGGAGCTGTACAGCCTCAAGGAAGAACTGGAGCATCCTTCCCACGCCGTTAACGGCATTGCCGACGGGATGCCTGGTTTCGGTATCGTCGCGGCGGTACTGGGTATTGTTGTGACCATGGCTTCCCTGGGTGAGGGCGATCAGAAATCCATCGGTCTGCACGTGGGTGCGGCGCTGGTAGGTACCTTCTTCGGTATTCTCGCCGCCTACGGCTTCTTCGGTCCGCTGGCCCATTCCCTGGCGCACGATGCCAAGGAAGAACTGAACATCTACGAAGCCATCAAGGCCTCGCTGGTGGCCTCGGCCTCTGGCATGCCGCCATCGCTGGCCGTGGAGTTCGGGCGCAAGGTACTGTACCCGGCACACCGTCCTAGCTTTGCCGAGCTGGAACAAGCGGTTCGTGGTCGTTAAGTCATGGAGAACAATCAGCCGATAATCATCAAGCGCGTCAAGCGCTATGGCGGCGGGCATCACGGGGGCGCCTGGAAAATCGCCTTCGCCGACTTCGCCACGGCGATGATGGCGTTCTTCCTGGTGTTGTGGCTGTTGTCCACGGCAACACCGGAGCAGAAGATCGCCATCGCCGGTTACTTCAAGGACCCGATCGGCTTCTCCGAAAGCGGCACGCCCTACATCATCGATTTGGGCGGTACGCCGACCCTGGCGCCGGAAAATACCCTCAATCCCGAGGTGAAATCCCAGCCGCAACCGGACAAGGTGACCGTCGACGCCGAACAGGTCGAAGGCATGGCCGAGATGGTGGAAAAGGAGCGCCTCGAACTGTTGCTGCAAGAGTTGCAGAAAAAGGTCGAAGAAAATCCGCAGCTGCAGAAATTCAAAGACCAAATCATGTTCGAGATCACTCCGGACGGGTTGCGCATTCAGATCGTGGACGCCGAGAACCGGCCGATGTTCGACTCCGGCAGTGCGCGTCTGAAACCGTATTTCGAAGATATCCTGCTGGCCATGGCCGACACCATCAAGGCTGTGCCGAACAAGATCAGCATCAGCGGTCACACTGACGCCAAGCCGTACAGCGGTCAGGGCGATTTCGGTAACTGGGAGCTGTCGGCCAACCGTGCCAACGCCGCTCGCCGGGCGCTGGTCGCGGGTAGCTATCCGGAAGCGCAGGTGGCTCGGGTGGTGGGTTATGCCTCGTCGGCCCTGTTTGACCGTGAGCATCCGTTCAATCCGGTCAACCGCCGCATCGACATCATCGTGCTGACTAAGAAAGCGCAGCGTGCGATCGAAGGTTCACAAGGTGCGGAGCCTGTACCAGAAACCCCGTCTGCAGCTCCGGGTGCTGCCCCGGCCACGCCGGTCGACCCGAATGCGTTGCCGGCGGACAAGGAACCGTTGCCGGCGCACGAGCTTCGCGAGCGTTTGAATCTGTTTGACGATCCGGCGCCGAAGCCGGGTGAGACGCCCAAGCAGCCATGACACTTTGTGTGTAGGAGCTGCCGAAGGCTGCGATCTTTTGACTTTGTTTTTTAAGCTAAAAAGATCGCAGCCTGCGGCAGCTCCTACAGGGGAATGAATCTACCGGCAGTAGACATGAAAAAGCCGCGAGTTGATCGCGGCTTTTTCATGTCTGCTGGAAACGACTCAGTAACCGTTCTCCGGCAGGCTGGCGATGATCGAGCGGTAGCTGTTCATCCGTTGTTGTTGCACACGGCCATCTTCCAGGGCCTTGAGCAGGGCGCAACCGGGTTCGCGGTCGTGCTTGCAGTCGCGGAAACGGCAGGTGCCAAGCAGGTCGTTGAACTCGATGAAGCCGGCTTCGACGTCGGCACGGCTGACGTGGCCCAGGCCGAATTCGCGGATGCCCGGGGAGTCGATCAGTTCACCGCCGCCGGGGAAGTGGAACAGGCGCGCCGTGGTGGTGGTATGGGTGCCCTGGCCGGACAGTTCGGACAGCGGGCCGACACGGGTTTCGACGTCCGGCAGCAAGCTGTTGACCAGCGATGATTTGCCGACGCCGGATTGGCCGACGAATACGCTGATGCGTCCGTCCAATTGCTTCTGCAATTGCTCCATGCCGTTGCCATGGTGAGCCGACACTTCGAGCACTGGATAACCCAGGGAGCGATAGACCGCCAGCAAGGCATTCAGTGCCGGGGCGTTGTTTTCATCGATCAAGTCGAACTTGTTCAGCAACAGCAGCGGCTTGATCCCGGCGTGTTCGGCGGCCACGAGGTACCGGTCGATCAGGTTGGCATGGGGCTCGGGCAGCGGTGCGAAAACGATGACGATCATGTCGACGTTGGCCGCCACGGGTTTGAGCTGGCCACGGCTGTCCGGACGGCACAGTTCAGTGTTGCGCGGCAGCTGCGCCACGATCACGCCGATACCCTGGTTGCCGGCACGCCAGACCACCTGGTCGCCGGTGACCAGCGCCGGCAGGTTGGCGCGCAAATGGCAACGGAACACCTGGCCCGCCAGCTCGCCATCGCGGGCCTCGACTTCGACCTGCACACCAAAGTGGGCGATCACCAGGCCGTGCTGTTCCGGGCCCAGGTCGCCACCTTCGAGCGCCTCGACAGCCGAGGACTCGCGTTTGGCGGCGCGGGCAGCGCGTTCGCCCTGAATCTTTTCGATGCGCCAGTTTTGACGACGATTGAGTTGGCGTTTGGCCATGGGTGTTCCGTATCAAGAATGCAGCGATTAGGTAAAAC
The DNA here is from genome assembly GCF_050990305.1 of Pseudomonas putida. Classification (GTDB taxonomy): domain Bacteria; phylum Pseudomonadota; class Gammaproteobacteria; order Pseudomonadales; family Pseudomonadaceae; genus Aquipseudomonas; species Aquipseudomonas putida_AH. Next base: position 529,447 of record NZ_CP158817.1, read on the forward strand.
GGCCGCGAGTTTAGCACGCCCGGCCACCGGCCTAGGCTAAACTGCGCAGCATTGCCTAGGAGCCGACACATGCAAAACTCACAGAACCTGATCTGGATCGACCTGGAAATGACCGGTCTGGACCCGGATAACGACGTCATTATCGAAATGGCCACCATCGTCACCGACAGTGACCTGAACACCTTGGCCGAAGGTCCGGTGATCGCTATCCATCATAGCGACGAAGTCCTCGCTCGCATGGACGAGTGGAATACCCGTACCCATGGCAACTCGGGTTTGACCCAGCGTGTGCGCGAAAGTCGCATCAGCATGGCCGAAGCTGAAGCCCAGACCATCGCCTTCCTGGAAAAGTGGGTGCCCAAGGGCAAGTCGCCGATCTGCGGCAACAGCATCTGCCAGGATCGTCGCTTCCTTTATACCCACATGAAATCCCTGGAAAGCTACTTCCACTATCGCAACCTCGATGTCTCGACCCTCAAGGAACTGGCGGCTCGCTGGGCGCCAGACGTGCGCGACAGCTTCAAGAAGGGCAGCACCCACCTGGCCCTGGACGACATCCGCGAATCCATCGCCGAGTTGCAGCACTACCGTCAGCATTTCATCAAGTTCTAACTGATGAACCAGGTCTCTATGTAGGAGCTGCCGAAGGCTGCGATCTTTTGATTTTTAAATAGACAAAATCAAAAGATCGCAGCCTTCGGCAGCTCCTACAGGGGGTTGTGGTGCTCTTGCCCTCTTTTGGTGCCAATGCTAAATGGCTAGACTGCGCGCCCTCCTGCAAGGACCGCCACCATGTTGCTGATGCTCTACCTGATCGCCATCACCGCCGAAGCGATGACCGGCGCGCTCTCTGCGGGCCGTCGCGGCATGGATTGGTTTGGTGTGGTGCTGATCGCTTGCGTCACGGCGTTGGGCGGCGGTTCGGTGCGTGATGTGCTGCTCGGTCACTACCCGCTGACCTGGGTCAAGCACCCGGAATACCTGATATTGACCACGATTGCGGCGATGATCACCGTGTTTACCGCGCGCTGGATGCGCCATTTGCGCTCGCTGTTCCTGGTGCTGGACGCCGTCGGTCTGGTGGCCTTCACCCTCATCGGCTGCATGACCGCATTGGAAATGGGCCACGGCATGCTGGTTGCGTCGGTCAGTGGCGTGATTACCGGGGTCTTCGGCGGCATTCTGCGGGATATTTTCTGCAACGACATTCCGCTGATTTTCCGCCGCGAACTCTACGCCAGCGTCTCGTTCGCGGCGGCGTGGTGCTACATGTTTTGCCTTTGGCTGAACGTGCCGGGAGAGCAAGCGATATTGATCACGCTATTCGGCGGCTTCCTGCTGCGTTTATTGGCGATCCGTTTTCATTGGGAAATGCCGAAGTTCGTCTACAACGACGAAGCCTGATTCGACCTTAAATGTAGGAGCTGCCGCAGGCTGCGATCTTTTGATTCTGTTTTTAAAAGACGAGATCAAAAGATCGCAGCCTGCGGCAGCTCCTACGCGAGGCCGTGTTGTTTCAGGGCCCATTCGACGTGTTCACGCACCATCTCGGAGGGGTATTCGCGCCGGGCCTTTAAAGCCTCCAGCACCGGAATCGTTGACGGTGCATTGCCCAGCCCGACCGCCAGATTGCGCAGCCAGCTTTCGTAACCCGCTCGTCTTAAGGGCGATCCCTCGGTGCTGCTCAGAAATTTGCCTTCGTCCCACATGAACAGCTCGGCCAAGTCGGCGTTGTCCAGGTTGTGCCGTGGCTTGAAGTCGCTTTCACCGGACGGACGAGCGAAGCGGTTCCACGGGCAGACAATCTGGCAGTCATCGCAGCCAAATACCCGGTTGCCAATCAATGGACGCAGTTCTTCAGGGATTGCGCCCTTGAGTTCGATGGTCAGGTAGGAAATGCAACGTCTTGCATCCAGCACGTAGGGGCCGACAAAGGCGTTCGTTGGGCAGATGTCGAGGCAGGCGCTGCAACGACCGCAATGTTCGGTGGCGTGGGGCGGGTCGACCGGCAGCGGCAAATCGACGAACAGTTCGGCGAGGAAGAAATAACTGCCCGCCTTGCGATTCAAGACCAGGGTGTTTTTGCCGATCCATCCCAGGCCGGCCTGTTCCGCAATGGCTTTTTCCAGCACTGGGGCACTGTCGACAAACGCGCGATAGCCGAACGGACCGATGTGTGCCTGAATTTTTTCCGCCAGTTGTTGCACGCGCTTGCGGATCAACTTGTGGTAGTCGCGGCCCAAGGCATAACGCGAGACGTAGGCTTTTTCCGGTTGGGCCAGCAACTGCGCCATTTTGGTATCGCCCGACAGGTAGTCCATGCGCAGTGAAACGACGCGCAAGGTGCCCGGCACCAGTTCTTCCGGGTGCGAGCGTTTGCTGCCATGGGCGCCCATGTAGTCCATTTCGCCGTGGTAGCCGGCGTCGAGCCAGCGCTGCAGGTGCTGCTCATGCTCGGCCAGATCGAGACCGCTGATGCCGACTTGCTGGAAGCCCAACTCGCGGCCCCAGTCCTTGATGGATTGGGCGAGGGCGGGCAGGTCTGTGGTAATAGCGGGCATGAGACGAGAGAAACCGGAGCTGAGGTGCGTATAATTCTGCCAGACATCGGAGCCCGAAGACGCATGCCGCACACTAAAGATGATTTACCCGACGCGCTGTACAGTGCCGAGCAGGTCCGAGGGCTCGATGCGAGCCTGATCGCGGCCGGCACGCCGGGCTTCGAGCTGATGCAGCGTGCTGCCCGAGCCACCTGGCGCGCATTGGTCCGCCAGTGGCCGACGGCGAGTGAATTGACGGTGGTGGCCGGTCACGGCAATAACGCGGGCGACGGCTATCTGGTGGCGGTGCTTGCCAGGCGCGCGGGGTGGTCGGTGCAGGTTCTGGCGGCCGGCGATCCGCAGCAGCTGCGCGGCGATGCGGCATCGGCCCATGCGGAGGCCGTGTCGGAAAGTATCTATATCGAAGCTTGGACCGAGTGCTCCGAATTGCGCGGCCTCGTGCTGGACGCCTTGCTCGGTACCGGCCTTGCTGGCGATGTGCGTGAGCCATACGCCAGTGTCATCGCTGCAATCAATGCCAGCGGGCTCCCGGTCATCGCAGTGGATATTCCGTCAGGACTGTGTGCCAACACCGGTCGAATCCTTGGATGTGCAGTGCGGGCCGACCTGACGGTGACGTTCATTGGTTTGAAGCTGGGACTGTTCACCGGTCATGCGGCAGACGTAGTGGGTGAGCTGGTCTTCAACGACCTGCACGCCGATCCGCAGTTACTTGAAGGCGCACCGACCAGCGCCCGTCGTCTGACGCGCGGCAGTCTACCGCGTCTGGCTTCCCGGGCACCCACATCCCATAAGGGCGCCCTCGGTCATGTGCTGTTGATCGGCGGTGATCGTGGTCTGGGTGGCGCCATTTTGCTGAGCGCGCAAAGTGCGCTGCGCGGCGGTGCCGGCATGGTGTCGCTGGCGACCCGTCCGGAACATGTTCCGGCGGCGTTGGCGCGAATCCCGGAAGTCATGGCGCTGGGGACTTCGTCGGCCAATCAGCTCATGGGCTTGCTGGAGAAGGTTTCCGTGTTGGTTGTCGGTCCGGGCCTTGGTCAAGGGGCTTGGGGGCGCAGCCTGTTGTCGGCCGCCGCCAACGCATTGCTACCGCAAGTCTGGGACGCCGACGCATTGAATCTGTTGGCCGAAGAGCATGTGAACTTGCCCAAGGTCAGCGTGATCACCCCGCATCCGGGGGAAGCTGCACGTTTATTGGGCGTGAGTACTGCTCAGATTCAGGCCGATCGCCCTGCGGCGGCCCATGCATTGAGCAAAAAATATGCGGCGGTCGTGGTGCTCAAGGGGGCGGGAAGCCTGATTGCCAGTCCTGACGGGCGGTTAGCTGTGTGTCATCAAGGTCATCCGGCCATGGCCACTGCGGGTTTGGGCGATGTGCTGGCCGGTCTGATTGGCGCACTGCTGGCCCAGGGCATGGATGCATTCGACGCCACTTGTCTGGCGGTCTGGTTGCACGCCAATGCCGGTGAACAACAAAGTAAGTTCGGCCGCGGGCTGGCGGCCAGTGATCTGATTCCAGCCATTCGTCAGTTGTTGGAGGAGCAAACACCGTGTCTGAAGTAACCCTGTACCTGGCTGATGAAGAGGCGATGACGGCGTTTGGCGCACGCATTGCCCAAACCACTAAAGGGCACGGCCTGATTTTTCTTGAAGGCAACCTGGGGATGGGGAAAACCACATTGTCCCGGGGCATCATTCGCGGGCTTGGGCATGTCGGGGCAGTAAAAAGCCCGACCTTTACCCTGGTCGAGCCCTACGAGATTGGCGACATCCGCGCCTTCCACTTCGATCTGTATCGCCTGGTCGATCCGGAAGAGTTGGAATTCCTCGGTATTCGCGACTATTTCGAAGACGACGCCCTGTGCCTGATCGAATGGCCCGATAAAGGTGCAGGCTTTTTGCCAAAGCCCGACCTGACCATTACCATTAGCCCGCAAGGCAGCGGGCGTTCGCTGAAAATTTTATCCCAGGGCTCGCGTGGCGAGTCGTGGTGTGCCGCATTGGCATTGGAATCCAAATAAATGATGGGGTTAGGTATGCGCTTTCGCGCGTTGGTTGCTGCCGTAGGGGTGTTGTTTTTGGCGGTGACCGTCGACGCTGTGGCCGAGACGAAGGTCAACAGCGTTCGCCTGTGGCGGGCGCCGGACAACACACGGCTGGTGTTTGACCTGACAGGCCCTGTGCAGCACAGCGTCTTTACCCTGACCGCGCCGGATCGGCTGGTGATCGACATCAGTGGCGCGACCCTTGGCGCACCCTTGAACGTCAATAGCGCGAATACGCCGATCACGGCCATGCGTTCGGCCCAACGTACTCCGACCGACTTGCGGGTGGTGATCGACCTGAAAAAGCCGGTCACCCCGAAAAGCTTCTCTCTGGCCCCCAATGCCCAGTACGGCAATCGACTGGTGGTCGACCTCTTTGATAATCCCGCAGACGCCGCGCCAGCTCCAGCGCCGACGCCGTCGGTGGCCACGGTTCCGGCCGTGCCGGTCACGCCTGCCGAGCCGGCAATCAAATTGCCGCCGGCGCCTGCCGGCAAGCGCGACATTATTGTGGTGATCGACGCCGGTCACGGCGGTGAAGACCCGGGCGCCTCTGGCTCCCGCGGCCAGCGCGAAAAAGATGTGGTGCTGCAGATTGCCCGCGAATTGCAGCGGCAGGTCAACGGCATGAAAGGCTTCCGCGCCGAGCTGACCCGTACCGGCGACTATTTCATTCCGCTGCGTGGTCGTACCGAAATCGCCCGCAAGAAAGGCGCAGACCTGTTCGTCTCGATCCACGCCGACGCCGCGCCTTCGGCCGCCGCTTTCGGTGCTTCGGTGTTTGCCCTGTCTGATCGCGGTGCGACCTCTGAAACCGCCCGTTGGCTGGCGGACAGTGAAAACCGTTCCGACTTGATCGGCGGTGCCGGCAACGTCAGCCTCGACGACAAAGACCGCATGCTCGCCGGTGTGCTGCTCGATCTGTCGATGACAGCGTCCCTGACCTCCAGTTTGAACGTCGGTCAGAAGGTATTGAGCAACATCGGCCGGGTGACTCCGCTGCACAAACAACGGGTCGAGCAAGCCGGGTTCATGGTGCTCAAATCGCCGGATATTCCGTCGATTCTGGTGGAAACCGGGTTCATCTCTAATGCCAACGAAGCTTCGAAGCTCGCTGCGTCGAGCCATCAGCAGGCGCTCGCGCGCTCCATCAGCAGTGGCGTACGTCAGTTCTTCCAGCAGAATCCGCCACCGGGTACTTACATCGCCTGGTTGCGCGACTCCGGAAAGATTGCCCAGGGGCCACGTGATCACCGGGTAAGCCCTGGTGAGACGCTGGCGATGATCGCCGTGCGTTATCAGGTATCGCCAGCCACGCTGCGCAGTGCCAACAACCTGGCGAGTGATGAACTCAAAATCGGTCAACATTTGACCATTCCTGGCACTGAACTGGCGGCCAAAGAATGAACCCGGTGCTGACTAACGCTGCTCGCATTGAGCTGCTCAGTCCTCGGCTGGCGAACCAGATTGCCGCCGGCGAGGTGGTTGAGCGACCGGCGTCGGTGATCAAGGAGCTGCTGGAAAACAGCCTGGACTCTGGTGCCAAGCGCATTGATGTCGATGTGGAGCAGGGCGGCGTCAAGCTGCTGCGAGTGCGCGACGACGGTAGCGGCATTTCTGCCGATGACCTGCCGCTGGCCCTGGCGCGACACGCCACCAGCAAGATCCGCAACCTGGAAGACCTTGAACAGGTCATGAGCCTGGGCTTTCGCGGTGAGGCGCTTGCGTCGATCAGTTCTGTGGCACGCCTGACCTTGACATCCCGTACCCGCGATGCCGATCAGGCCTGGCAGGTCGAGACCGAAGGTCGCGAAATGGCGGCCAGGGTGCAGCCGGCAGCGCATCCGGTGGGCACCTCTGTCGAAGTTCGCGACCTGTTTTTCAACACACCGGCCCGGCGCAAGTTTCTCAAGACCGAGAAAACTGAGTTCGATCATCTGCAAGAAGTGATCAGGCGCCTGGCCCTGGCACGCTTCGATGTGGCATTCCATCTGCGCCATAACGGCAAGACCATCCTCAGCCTGCACGAGGCCCATGATGATGCGGCCCGTGCCCGGCGCGTTTCGGCCATTTGCGGTCCCGGTTTCCTGGAGCAGGCGTTGCCGATCGAAATCGAGCGCAACGGTCTGCACTTGTGGGGGTGGGTCGGGTTGCCGACGTTCAATCGCAGCCAGGCGGACTTGCAGTATTTCTTCGTCAACGGCCGTGCCGTTCGCGACAAACTGGTAGCCCACGCCGTGCGTCAGGCTTATCGCGATGTACTGTTCAACGGCCGGCACCCGACCTTCGTGCTGTTTTTCGAAGTCGATCCGGCGGGCGTTGACGTCAACGTGCACCCGACTAAGCACGAAGTGCGTTTCCGTGATGGGCGCATGGTCCACGATTTTCTTTATGGCACCTTGCACCGAGCCTTGGGCGATGTGCGGCCGGAAGACCAACTGGCGGCGCCGGTGGCGACAGCGGTTGTCCGGCCCACAGGGCTTGAGGCGGGTGAGTTCGGCCCACAGGGCGAAATGCGCCTGGCGGCCAATGCGCTGCTGGAGCAGCCTCAGGCGCAACCGACTATCAATACGCCGGCCGGCTCGGGTTCCGGTGCCGGTTATCAATACCAATACACGCCGCGACCTCAGTCCGCTGTGCCTGCCGCCGAGGCTCAGGCCGCCTATCGCGAGTTCTTTGCACCGTTGCCGGAGACCGGTGCGGTAGCGTTGCCGGCCGGGCAGGGCGATATCCCACCACTGGGTTACGCGCTGGCGCAGCTCAAAGGCATCTACATTCTTTCGGAAAACGCCCAAGGCCTGGTGCTGGTGGACATGCACGCCGCTCACGAGCGGATCATGTACGAACGCCTGAAAGTCGCCATGGCCAGTGAAGGCCTCAGCGGTCAGCCGCTGCTGGTGCCGGAGTCCCTGGCGGTCAGCCAGCGTGAGGCCGATTGCGCCGAAGAGCATGTCGCCTGGTTCCAGCGCCTGGGCTTTGAACTGCAACGCCTTGGCCCGGAAACCCTGGCCATTCGGCAGATCCCGGCGCTGCTCAAGCAGGCCGAGGCCAATCGACTGGTCGGCGATGTGTTGGCCGACCTGATGGAATACGGCACCAGCGACCGGATTCAGGCGCACCTGAACGAACTGCTCGGTACCATGGCCTGCCATGGCGCGGTCCGTGCCAATCGCCGCTTGGCCTTGCCGGAAATGAACGGTCTGCTGCGCGATATGGAAAACACCGAGCGCAGCGGTCAATGCAACCATGGCCGACCGACCTGGACCCAGTTGGGCCTGGACGATCTGGACAAACTGTTCTTGCGCGGTCGTTGATGAACCAGCACCCACCTGCGATTTTCCTGATGGGCCCGACCGCCGCCGGCAAGACCGACCTGGCCATCGAGCTCACCAAGGTTCTGCCCTGCGAGCTGATCAGCGTCGATTCGGCGCTAGTCTACCGCGGCATGGACATTGGCACCGCCAAGCCGTCGAAGGAGCTTCTGGCGCAGTATCCGCACCGTCTGATCGATATTCTTGACCCGGCCGAGAGTTATTCGGCCGCGGATTTTCGACGTGATGCCCTCGAAGCCATGGCCGATATCACCGCGCGTGGAAAAATTCCGCTGTTGGTAGGCGGCACAATGCTCTATTACAAGGCTTTGCTCGAAGGCCTGGCCGACATGCCGGCCGCTGACCCCGAGGTGCGAGCCCAGATCGAAGAAGAAGCTGCGCGCCTTGGCTGGCAAGCCCTGCATGAACAATTGGCAGCGATCGATCCGGTGTCCGCCGCGCGCATTCATCCGAACGATCCGCAACGCCTCAGTCGAGCGCTGGAAGTTTATCGTGTCAGCGGTCAAAGCATGACTGCCCTTCGTTTGCGACAATCTGCGCAAAGTACTGAAGCAGCCGCTTCGGGACGGCAACAATTGCCCTATACTGTCGCGAACTTGGCAATTGCTCCGGCAAATCGCCAGGTACTGCACGAGCGAATTAAACAAAGATTCACTTTAATGTTGGAACAGGGATTCATCGACGAGGTCGTAGCCCTGCGTAAGCGAAGTGACCTGCATGCCGGGTTGCCGTCTATACGTGCAGTAGGCTATCGACAAGTCTGGGATTACCTGGACGGCAAACTGACGTCAGCCGAGATGCAGGAGCGTGGAATCATCGCCACGCGCCAATTGGCAAAGCGTCAGTTCACCTGGTTGCGCAGTTGGACTGATTTACATTGGTTGGACAGTCTGGATTGCGACAATCTGCCGCGCGCCTTGAAATACTTGGGGGCCATCTCCATATTGAGCTGAGTCCTTGCAATTGCCGTCTATCCTTGGGGGTGTGACGGTCACAAGCCATTTGTTTACCTATTTTTTTATATTGAATCCTTAAAGGAGTGCGGCACATGTCAAAAGGGCATTCGCTACAAGACCCTTACTTGAATACTTTACGTAAAGAGAAAGTTGGGGTGTCCATCTACCTGGTCAACGGTATCAAACTGCAAGGCACGATCGAGTCGTTCGACCAATTCGTTATCCTGCTGAAAAACACCGTCAGCCAGATGGTCTACAAACACGCTATCTCTACAGTAGTGCCGGTTCGTCCAATTCGTCTGCCTAGCGCAACCGAATCCGAAGCAGGTGATGCTGAGCCAGGTAACGCCTGATAGGAGTCTCCTTTGTTCTTTGAGCGCCACGGTGGTGGTGAGCGAGCCATTCTCGTTCACTTGGATGGTCAGGACCCTGAGGCGCGCGAAGATCCGCAGGAGTTTCAGGAATTGGCAATGTCGGCTGGCGCCGAGACCGTCGCGTTTTTCAACGTGCCGCGTAATCGGCCAACCGCCAAATACCTGATTGGCAGCGGCAAGGTCGAGGAACTGCGCGACCTGGTCAAAGCCGAACAGGTAGATCTGGTGATTTTCAATCACATCCTCACACCTAGTCAGGAACGTAACCTCGAACGTGTTTTCGAGTGTCGCGTCATCGACCGCACGGGCTTGATTCTCGATATCTTCGCCCAACGTGCCCGCACCCATGAAGGCAAGCTCCAGGTCGAACTGGCTCAGCTTGAGCACATGAGTACGCGACTGGTTCGCGGCTGGACTCACCTTGAGCGTCAGAAGGGCGGTATCGGTCTGCGCGGTCCGGGTGAAACCCAACTGGAAACCGACCGACGTCTGTTGCGGATTCGTTTGCGGCAGATCAAGGGGCGCCTGGAAAAGGTCCGCAGTCAGCGCGAGCAATCGCGTCGCGGCCGCAAGCGGGCGGACATTCCGACGGTTTCACTGGTGGGCTATACCAACGCCGGTAAATCGACGCTGTTCAACTCGGTAACCGAATCCGATGTGTTCGCCGCCGACCAATTGTTCGCCACTCTTGACCCGACCCTGCGCAGGCTTGAACTCGATGACCTGGGGCCGATCGTGCTGGCTGACACAGTGGGCTTTATTCGCCACTTGCCACACAAACTGGTCGAGGCATTTCGGGCTACGCTCGAAGAGTCGAGCAACTCCGACCTGCTGCTGCATGTGATCGACTCCCATGAGCCCGAGCGCATGGCTCAGATCGAACAGGTCATGGTGGTGCTCGGCGAGATCGGGGCCCAGGACTTGCCGATCCTGGAGGTATACAACAAACTCGATTTGCTCGAGGGTGTTGAGCCGCAGATCCAGCGCGATGCCGATGGCAAGCCGCAACGGGTCTGGTTGTCGGCCAAGGACGGTACTGGCCTGGACCTGCTCAAGCAGGCCGTGGCCGAGCTGCTCGGCGATGATTTGTTTGTTGGCACCTTGCGCTTGCCGCAACGTTTTGCTCGACTGCGTGCGCAGTTTTTCGAACTCGGTGCGGTACAGAAAGAAGAACATGACGAAGAAGGCCTCAGCTTGTTGGCCGTTCGTTTGCCACGGGCCGAATTGAATCGGCTGGTGAGTCGCGAAGGTTTGCAGCCGCTGGACTTCATCGAGCAACACACTTTGCAATAAAAGCCTGAGAAAGCGGTTGTGTCGTGGTGACAGGCATTCTGTAGCATTGGTCGGCGCGCCGTGGGTGCGTCTTTGCTTTATCAGATGGAGAGCGCTATGGCTTGGAATGAGCCGGGTGGCAACTCGAATAATCAGGATCCTTGGGGTGGCAAACGCCGTAATAACGGCGATCGCAAGGGGCCGCCAGATCTCGACGAGGCCTTCCGAAAGCTGCAGGAAAGCCTGAACGGGTTGTTCGGTGGTGGAAAGAAACGGGGTGATGACGGCGGTGGGCCGGGCAAGAGTGGCGGCTTCGGCGGTCTGCTCGGCATTGGTCTGGTCGTGTTGGCGGCCGTGTGGCTGTACAGCGCGGTCTATGTCGTCGACGAGCAGGAGCAAGCCGTGGTGCTGCGCTTCGGCAAGTACTACGAAACCGTTGGCCCGGGCCTGAATATCTATTTCCCGCCGATCGACAAGAAGTACATGGAAAACGTCACGCGTGAGCGTGCGTACACCAAGCAGGGTCAAATGCTGACTGAAGACGAAAACATCGTCGAAGTGCCGCTGACCGTGCAGTACAAGATCAGTAACCTGCAGGACTTCGTGCTGAGCGTCGACCAGCCGGAAATCAGCCTGCAGCATGCGACCGACAGTGCCTTGCGCCATGTGGTGGGTTCCACCGCGATGGACCAGGTGTTGACCGAAGGTCGTGAGCAGATGGCCAGCGAAATCAAGGAGCGTCTGCAACGCTTCATGGATACCTATCGCACCGGTATCACCGTGACCCAGGTTAACGTGCAGAGCGCAGCAGCACCGCGTGAAGTGCAGGAAGCCTTCGATGACGTGATCCGCGCCCGTGAAGACGAGCAGCGTTCGCGCAACCAGGCCGAAACCTATGCCAACGGCGTCGTGCCGGAAGCCCGTGGTCAGGCCCAGCGCATTCTTGAGGATGCCAACGGCTACCGCGACGAAACCGTCTCGCGCGCCAAGGGTGAGGCTGATCGCTTCACCAAGCTGGTCGCCGAGTACCGCAAGGCCCCTGAAGTCACCCGCCAGCGTCTGTACCTGGACACCATGCAGGAAGTCTTCAGCAGCACCAGCAAGGTTCTCGTGACCGGTAACAAGAATGGCCAGAGCAACCTGTTGTACCTGCCTTTGGACAAGATGGTCGAAAGTGGTCGCAGCACCAGCACCCCGGTGACCAGTGCAGCAGCCACCAGCAATGAAGCGAATGCACGTGCGGCAGCCGATCTGCAGCAACAGCAAGCACGTACCAGGGAGAGTCGCTGATGAGCAATAAATCGCTGATCGCCCTTATTGTCGGCGTCGTCGTGGCGATCGCTGCCTGGAACTGCTTTTACATCGTGGCTCAGACCGAGCGTGCGGTGCTGCTGCAGTTCGGTCGCGTGGTCCAGACCGATGTTCAGCCTGGCTTGCATGTGAAGGTGCCTTACGTTAACCAGGTGCGTAAATTCGACGCACGCCTGATGACGCTGGATGCACCGACACAGCGCTTCCTGACGCTGGAAAAGAAAGCCGTGATGGTCGATGCCTATGCCAAGTGGCGAGTGAAGGACGCTGAGCGTTTCTACACCGCGACTTCCGGTCTCAAGCAAATTGCTGATGAACGTTTGTCCCGTCGTTTGGAGTCGGGCCTGCGTGACCAGTTCGGTAAGCGCACCTTGCACGAAGTGGTATCGGGTGAGCGTGATGCGCTGATGGCCGACATCACTGCTTCACTGAACAAGATGGCTGAAAAGGAACTGGGTATCGAAGTGGTCGACGTTCGCGTCAAGACCATCGACCTGCCTAAAGAAGTGAACCGCAGCGTGTTCGAGCGTATGAGCACTGAGCGTGAGCGTGAAGCTCGCGAGCACCGCGCCAAGGGTAACGAGCTGGCTGAAGGCATCCGTGCCGACGCCGATCGTCAACGTCGCGTGCTGCTGGCTGAAGCCTATCGTGAATCCGAAGAGATTCGCGGTGACGGCGATGCCCAGGCCGCTTCGATCTACTCCAAGGCCTACGGTCAGGATCAGGAGTTCTACGCGTTCTACCGTAGCCTGCGTGCCTACCGTGAAAGCTTCGCGAACAAATCCGACGTCATGGTCCTCGACCCAAGTAGCGACTTCTTCCACTACCTGGAAAAAGCCAAGCCTTGATACGACGTTGACCTGAACCACCCCGCCGGGCGGCTAATACCTCTGGCGGGGTGATCCTTTGGGAAAACGTGTGTATGATGCGGCAGCCGGGAAATTCCCGGCTTTTTTGCGTCTGCACGTTTGATTGCTGTTTTTGTGTGGATACCCGGGCTGAATGGCCCGACAGGTTTTACGAGGAAAGTGCTTGGCGAAGCCCATTTCAGGCTTTTCGCTTCGTCGCTCATGCGCGTGGTTTGTGCTGGACCGAGCATTTTCTGCTTCACTCAAGGCTCGCCCAAAGGCTTGCCGCCCGGATCATAGGGGAATGGCGTAATGGCAACGGTAGACCGCTGGCTGCTGCCAGATGGCATCGAAGAAGTACTGCCACCGGAAGCGGCGCGCATAGAAGTCGCGCGTCGTCAGGTGTTGGATCTGTTCCAGAGCTGGGGTTACGAGTTTGTCGTGACTCCCCATATCGAGTACCTGGAATCCCTGCTGACCGGCGCGGGCCAGGACCTGGATCTGCGTACCTTCAAGGTCATCGACCCGCAATCGGGTCGGCAGATGGGTTTCCGGGCCGACATCACGCCGCAAGTGGCCCGCATCGATGCGCATACCTTGCGTCGTGAAGGTCCGAACCGTCTGTGCTACGCCGGTAGCGTGTTGCATGCCCAGCCACGCGCCTTGTCATCTTCACGCAGCCCAATCCAGTTGGGTGCCGAGCTGTACGGCGATGCCAGTCCGAGCAGCGACGTCGAAGTCATCAGCCTGATGCTGGCCATGCTGCAACTGGCCGATGTGCCGGACGTGCACATGGACCTTGGGCATGTGGGTATCTACCGCGGCCTGGCCCGCGCTGCCGGTTTGTCCGGTGAAGTTGAGCAGCAGTTGTTCGATGCGTTGCAACGTAAGGCCATCGATGAGGTCATTACCTTGACCGAGGGCTTGCCGGCCGATCTGTCGGCCATGTTGCGGGCGTTGGTCGATCTGTGTGGCGGTCGCGAAGTGCTGGAGGCTGCCCGCGAGCGCCTGGCCAAGGCTCCGGCCCCGGTTCTGGCGGCACTTGATGATCTGCTGGCGATTGCCGAGCGGCTGTCGGCGCGTTTCCCGGAACTGCCACTGTATTTCGACCTGGGCGAATTGCGCGGTTACCACTACCACACCGGTGTGGTGTTCGCGGTGTTTGTGCCGGGTGTAGGCCAGTCCATTGCCCAGGGCGGTCGTTACGACGACATCGGTGCCGACTTCGGTCGTGCCCGTCCGGCAACTGGTTTCTCTACCGATTTGAAAACCCTGGTGACCCTGGGGCGTGCTGAGATCGAGCTACCGTCTGGCGGTATCTGGATGCCTGACAGTACGGATGCGGCACTCTGGCAGCAGGTTTGCCAGTTGCGCAGTGAGGGTCAGCGTGTCGTTCAGGCTTTGCCTGGGCAACCTTTGGCCGCCGCCCGTGAAGCGGACTGCGACCGGCAATTGATTCAGCAGAACGGGCTTTGGCAAGTATCGCCACTGGCTTCTTGAGTTTTCCTGCCGGCCACCGCCGGCACCAAGTTTGCGCGAATGAGGACAAGTGTTATGGGTAAGAATGTCGTAGTCCTGGGCACCCAATGGGGTGATGAGGGCAAAGGCAAGATCGTTGATCTGCTGACCGAACATGCTGCCGCCGTAGTGCGCTATCAGGGTGGCCACAACGCTGGCCACACCCTGGTGATCGACGGCGAAAAAACCGTCTTGCACCTGATCCCGTCGGGCGTGCTGCGCGAAGGCGTACAGTGCCTGATCGGCAACGGCGTGGTGGTTGCACCTGACGCCCTGCTGCGGGAAATCAACAAGCTGGAAGAGAAAGGTGTTCCGGTGCGTGAGCGCCTGCGTATCAGCCCTTCCTGCCCGCTGATCCTGTCCTACCACGTTGCGCTGGACCAGGCCCGTGAAAAGGCCCGTGGCGAGCTGAAGATCGGCACCACCGGTCGCGGCATCGGCCCGGCATACGAAGATAAGGTTGCACGTCGCGGTCTGCGCATCGGTGACCTGTTCCATCGCGAGCGTTTCGCCGCCAAGCTGGGCGAGTTGCTGGACTACCACAACTTCGTGCTGGTCAATTACTACAAAGAGCCTGCGATCGACTTCCAGAAGACTCTGGATGAGTGCATGGAATACGCCGAGCTGCTCAAGCCGATGATGCTCGACGTCACCGCCGAGCTGCATCAGCTGCGTCGCGATGGCAAGGACATCATGTTCGAAGGCGCCCAGGGTTCCCTGCTGGACATCGACCACGGTACCTACCCGTACGTCACCAGCTCCAACACCACCGCTGGCGGCATCGCTACCGGTTCGGGTGTCGGCCCGATGTTCCTGGACTACATCCTGGGCATCACCAAGGCTTACACCACTCGTGTTGGTTCGGGTCCATTCCCGACTGAGCTGTTCGACGATGTTGGCGCGTTCCTGGCCAAGCGTGGTCACGAATTCGGTGCTACCACCGGCCGTGCCCGTCGTTGCGGCTGGTTCGATGCCGTCATCCTGCGTCGCGCTATCGACGTCAACAGCATCTCGGGCCTGTGCCTGACCAAGCTGGACGTACTGGACGGCCTGGAAACCATCAACATCTGTGTTGGCTACAAGAACCAGGACGGTGCAGTGATCGACGCGCCGACCGACGCCGACAGCTACATCGGCCTGGAGCCAGTGTACGAAGAGATGCCGGGCTGGAAAGAGTCCACCCTCGGCGCCAAGACGCTGGAAGAGCTGCCACAAGCTGCACGTAACTACATCAAGCGCGTTGAAGAGTTGGTTGGTGCACCGATTGACATTATTTCGACGGGCCCGGATCGCAACGAAACCATCGTTCTGCGCCACCCGTTCGCTTGATAAGCCGTTGATGTAAAACACAAAGGCCCCTTAACCGGGGCCTTTGTCGTTTATGCCTGTCGCGCGGCATGACCTTTGCAGTGAACATTGAAAAAAGCATGGCTTCCGGCGTGCTATCAATTTAATGGCGCCAAGCAGAGGGATTTCCAGTGTCGGCCGTTCTCTCATTGTTACAAAGCCGTCTTTTGCGGCCTGTGTTCGTTACTCTCGGTATCGCCCTTTTGGTGCAGGTGCTGGTGGCTGTTGCTCTGACCCGAAGCACGGTGACCGCGCTTGAGGCCGACCTGGGTGTGCGCCTGGGTGCTGACAGTCAAAAACTTTCCAGCGAGCTTGAGCAGGCGGGGCGTGAAGTTACGTCGAGCCTCGACAGCCTCTCCACCAGCACGCGTCAGCGCCTCACGGCCGGCTTGTCCTCTCGATTGAAAGAGGAGCAGGCACAGCTACGTGCAACCCTGGAAAAAGACCTAAAGGACTCCGCCAACGATATGGCGCAGCTTCTGGCTTCGGTCGCACCTCGTGCCATGTGGGACAGCGATGTTCCAACCCTCTCCGAATTCGCCCGTCGGGCCCAACGCAATCCCAATGTGCTGTTTGTGGTCTACGACGATGCGACTGGCCAGCATCTGACGCGCTATCTCAATCGGGAAAACCCGATCAACAAGGCGTTGCTGGAGAAAGGTCAGGGTGAACGAGCGCTGGACAAGGTGTTGGACGCGGCGAAGAACGATCCTACGGTCTACTACCTGGAAGCCTCGATCAATCCAAACGGGGTGGAAATCGGCAAGGTCTTGATGGGGATCTCCACAGCGTCGGTGGAAACCGACCTGGCGGCTCTCGACAAACGCTTCTCGGCCTTGATCGCCAGCAGTGATCAGCTGGTAGGCGACAGCCTCAAGGGTGCGGCGGCGGACAGCGCCGCAGCCATGCGTGCGCGGCTGCAGTCGGCGCAGTCCACTGCATCAGAAATGAAAGCCAATACCACCAGCACTGTACAGGACGCAGCAGCAACCTTGCGCTGGCGCATCGGCATGGGGTTGGCGGTAGTGGGTGCCGGCGTTCTGCTGTTGCTCGCGGTGGTGCTGGGGCGTCGAGTGGTCAATCGTTTGAAGATGCTGATTGGAGCCATGGATGACCTGGCGGCCGGCGAGGGTGATCTGACCAAGCGTGTGCAGATCAACAGCAAGGACGAGATTGGCGACATGGCCTCGGCAGTCAATCGCTTTGTGGATAAGTTGCAGCCCATCGTGCGCGAGGCCGGTGATGTAGCTCAGCGCACGGGTGTGGAAATTGGTGCCATGACCTTGCGCAATGCCGGAGCCGACGCGGCGGCGGGCATGCAGCGTGATGAGGTAGCTGAGAGCCTGCGCGCGTTGTCGCAAATGGCGGACGAGGCTCAGTCCGAGAGTCAGGCCATGCAGGCAGCGCTGAAGCAAGTGGTGGATATTCGCCAGGCCACCGACGAAAACACCCGAACCTCGGCGAAGGTTGGCAGCCTGATCGAGGCATTGGCCGGGCAGGTCGAAACCGGTGCGCAAGTGATTGAGCGACTGGCGCTACAGAGCGAGCAGATTGAAGTTGTGTTGACGGTCATTCACGGGATCGCCGAGCAAACCAATCTGCTGGCATTGAACGCGGCTATCGAAGCAGCGCGAGCCGGTGAGACCGGGCGCGGGTTTGCCGTCGTAGCGGATGAAGTGCGGGCGCTGGCGAGCAAGACCCAAAGCTCCACGGGCGATATTCAGGCCCACATCGTGGCCTTGCAGCAAGGCGCGCGTGAGGCGGTGGCGGCGATCGGTCAGGCGGGGCGCCAGGCTAACGAAGGTTTGCTGGTGCTGCGTGACAGCGCGCGATTGCAGCAATCGGTGCAGGCATCGGTGGAGCAGGTGCATGCGGCAATCGGTCTGGCAACCCAGGCCGCGGCGCATCAGGCGCAGGGTGCTCAAGCGGTGCGTGGTCGGGTTGAAACTATTCATGCGCAGGCCGAGAAAGCGGCCAAGGCGGTGGTTGAGACGACGGCCAGTGGCAAGGTGCTGGATGGTCTGGCGGCGCAGCTGAAGGCGAGTCTGGGGCAGTTCAGGGCTTAAAGATCAAAAGATCGCAGCCTTCGGCAGCTCCTGCAGGGGACGCATTCCCATGTAGGAGCTGCCGAAGGCTGCGATCTTTTGCTTTGTCAGCGGCTCAAATACATCCGCGTCGTCAGTAAATACACTGGCAACCCCGACACCAATATCAACAATGCCGCATAAGGCGCCGCCGCCGCAAACTCCACATTCGCGGTATGCGCCCAAACTTCCGTCGCCAATGTATTGAGTCCGGTCGGACTGAGCAGCAGCGTCGCCGTCAGCTCTTTCATCGCATCCAGAAACACTAGGGCAAAGGCTGCGCCCAATGCCGGGAAGATGATCGGTAAGGTTATCCGGCAAAACGCGGTGAACGATGAAGCGCCCAGTGTGCGCGCAGCTTCTTCCAGTTGCGGTGCGGCCTTGTTCAGCGCCGTGCGGATCGGTGCTTGGGCCAGAGGCAGGAACAGCAGCGCGTAAGCGATCAGCAGTAGTGCCGACGTCTGGTACAGCATTGGCACGTAGTGCAAGGCGAAATACACCAGGGTCAGGGCGATCACCAGGCCGGGTAGTGCGTGCAGCAGATACGGCAAGCGTTCGGCCCAGATTGCCAGTTGGCCTTTGTAGCGCACCACCAGCAATCCCACGGGCACGGCAAGTACCAGGCATAACGCCGCGCCACCCAGCGACAGCGCGAGAGACGACAGCAGTGCCTCGCTGATGGCGGCGACAGGGAAGGCCGCCGATGAACCCACGGCCAACCAGTACGCCAGCATGCCCAGCGGAATGCCGCTGCCGATCACTGCCAGCAACAAACAGTACAGCTGACCGGCAATCACCCAGGGGCCCAGTCGAACCTGTTCTGCTTGTCGCGCGGCGCCTTGTCCGGTGCGTACGTGCCGGCCTCTGCCACGAGCGCGCAGTTCCAGCCACAGCAACATCAGGCACAGCAACAGCAGTACCGCAGAAAGCATCGCCGCGTTGGCGTTACTGAATTCCAGTTCGAACTGCTGATAAATCGCGGTGGTGAAGGTTTGCAGGCCAATGATGGATAGCGCCCCGAACTCCACCAGCATGTGCAGAGCGATCAGTAGCGCACCTGCCAGTAGCGAGGGCCAGAGCAAGGGGAGGGTGACTTTGAAGAATACGCCCCAGCGATTCTGACCCAGTGTGCGGGCGGATTCTTCCAGGGACGGGTCGAGGTTACGCAGCGTCGCCGCAACAGGCAGGAAAATCAGCGGGTATTTGGACAGGGTCATCACCAGAATTGCCCCGCCCAGGCCTTCGAAGTGTGCGCTCAACGATACCCAGGTGAAGCTGCTGACGAACGCCGGCACAGCGAACGGCAAACACAGAATCACGCCCCACAATCGCCGTCCTGGCAGATAGCTGCGTTCCAGCAGCCATGCCAGGGACAGGCCGATCACGCCGCAGGCCAGCGTAACGCCGACCATCAGCGCCAGGGTGTTGCGCAACAGGCCAAATACATAGGGTCGCCACAGCAGATGCAACGCTTCTGCCCAGCCGGCTTGCCAGGCCTTGAGTCCGACGTAGGCCAGTGGCAGCAGGCTGAGTACGACCAGTAGCAGTACCGGAAGCACCAGCCAGATCGACGGTCGCTTGCGGCGCGGTACATAGCCGCCGGGGGCGGATAGCGATGTGCTCATCAGTTCAGTCCGACGTCGCGTTCCAGGTCCAGGGCTTCTTCGGCATTACCAAGATCGGCTGGCGTGACTTTCGGTGCCTCCAGTTCGCTGAACGGCTTGAGGCCGCGATCCGATTCCATGCCTTTGTGCAGAGGGTATTCGGCGGTGGTCTGAGTGATAACGCGCTGACCTTCTTCGCTGGCCATGTAGGCGAGCAATTGCTGGGCTTCTTTTGGATGTTTGCTGGATTTGAGCACCGCTGCGCTGGAAACGGTGATCAGTCCACCGACATCGCCGCCGGTGAAGTAATGCAGCTTCGAATCGAGCTGACCTTTTTCGCGCTGCAGGGCAAACCAGTAGTAGTTGTTGACCAGTACGGTGGCCACTTCGCCATTTTCCACGGCTTTGAGCGCAACCATGTTGTTGCTGTAGGTCTTGCCGAAGGCACGCAGCCCTGTCAGCCACTCTTCGGCGGCGTCCATGCCGTGCACCTTGATGATCGCGACGGCCTGCTCCTGGAAGGCGCCGCTGGTGGGCACGAAGCCGACCTTGCCCTGCCATTTCGGGTCAGAGAATTCCATGACCGACTTTGGCAGATCTTTTTCATCGATCAGCTTCGGGTTGAAGGCGACCACTCGCACTCGGGCGGTTACCCCGATCCAGGTGCCATTACCGGCAACGTATTCCTTGGGTAATACCGCCAGGGTCGCGTCGTCAGCCTTGGCCAGCAGACCTTGCTCGCCGAGCTTGTTCAGCGGCGGCGATTCTTCGGTGTAGATCACATCGGCGGGCGAGCGATCGCCTTCCTCGACAATTTGGCTGGCCAGTTGGTTGCTGCTGCCTTTGCGGACGTTGACGTGAATGCCGGTCTTGGCTTCGAAGGCTTTGGCGACGGCGTCACCGACTTCCTTATGTTGGCCGTTGTAGAGAGTCAGGGAAACCGGGTCGGCGGCTTGGGTGAGGGGGGTGGCGAGTGCCAGGCCGAGCAGGGTGATGGTCAAGCCGCGGCGCAGGGTATTTCGAAGCATCATTCGCAGGGTTCCTCACTGTCGCATTGCAAAAACTTGCAACAATGATAAACGATATTGTTTCTCAAATGCGCTTTACGGGTAGGAGAAGATTAGGTAGGAGCTGCCGCAGGCTGCGATCTTTTGATTTTGATGGGGCCAGCGTCGTCCGGGATCAAAAGATCGCAGCCTGCGACAGCTCCTACAGAAGCTTTCCAAACCCCAGAAACGCAAAAACCCGCTTTCGCGGGTTTTTGTGAAATTCAAGGTCGGAACCGTGAATTTGAATTGGTGCCCAGAAGAAGACTCGAACTTCCACGACCGTAAGGTCACCAGCACCTGAAGCTGGCGTGTCTACCAATTTCACCATCTGGGCAATCATCTTCAGCGTTGCCGCTGTTGATGTGGCGCACTATACGGACCGCATTTTGATCTGTAAACCCCTGATTTAATTTTAATAAATCAGTCCTGACAAAATGCATGTCCAGAATGCAAAAAACCCGCTTTCGCGGGTTTTTGTGTGAGTCTTGAAACTGATCTAGTCTCAAACTCGAAATTGGTGCCCAGGAGAAGACTCGAACTTCCACGACCGTAAGGTCACCAGCACCTGAAGCTGGCGTGTCTACCAATTTCACCACCTGGGCAGCATCGACAATGTGTCTGCGTTGTCGATGGCGCGCACTATACGGAGCGCCTTTTTAACTGTAAACCCCTGCCGGCCAAAAAAATGATTTTTTTTACCGGCGGTGCTTAAAACGCCCTTCAGGCGTCGACACAGGGCTTCAGAAGGACCTTATATAGCTTGAAATTTCCCGTTTCATGATGCCTATGCCAAACTAACCCGCATATAGACAAGGTGAAAACTCTCTAATGGCCGATTGGCAGTCCCTCGATCCCGAGGCCGCTCGTGAAGCGGAAAAATATGAAAACCCTATTCCCAGCCGCGAACTGATCCTTCAGCACCTTGCTGATCGGGGTTCGCCTGCTGCCCGCGAGCAACTGGTCGAAGAATTTGGTCTGACCACAGAGGACCAGATCGAAGCCCTGCGCCGCCGCCTGCGCGCCATGGAGCGCGATGCTCAACTCATCTATACCCGTCGCGGCACGTATGCGCCGGTGGACAAGCTCGACCTGATCCTTGGGCGCATCAGCGGCCATCGCGACGGCTTCGGCTTCCTGGTTCCGGACGATGGCAGTGACGACCTGTTCATGAGCCCGGCGCAAATGCGTCTGGTGTTCGACGGTGACCGTGCCCTGGCCCGTGTTTCCGGCCTGGATCGTCGCGGTCGCCGTGAAGGCATGATTGTCGAAGTGGTGTCCCGTGCTCACGAAAGCATTGTTGGTCGTTACTTCGAAGAAGGCGGCATCGGTTTCGTGGTTGCCGACAACCCGAAGATCCAGCAGGAAGTGCTGGTGACGCCGGGTCGCAACGCCAACGCTCAGATTGGTCAGTTTGTCGAAGTAAAGATCACTCACTGGCCGACACCACGCTTCCAGCCGCAAGGCGATGTGGTTGAGGTCGTGGGTAACTACATGGCGCCGGGCATGGAGATCGATGTTGCCCTGCGCACTTATGACATTCCTCACGTCTGGCCAGAGGCTGTGCTCAAAGAAGCCGCCAAACTCAAGCCGGAAGTCGAAGAGAAAGACAAAGAGAAGCGCATCGACCTGCGTCATCTGCCGTTCGTCACCATTGACGGCGAAGATGCCCGCGACTTCGATGACGCCGTCTACTGCGAAGCCCGACCGGGCAAGCTGCGCCTGTTCTCCGGTGGATGGAAGTTGTACGTGGCGATTGCCGACGTATCCAGCTACGTGAAACTGGGTTCGGCACTGGATGCCGAGGCGCAGGTGCGCGGCAACTCGGTGTACTTCCCCGAGCGCGTGATCCCGATGCTGCCTGAGCAGTTGTCCAACGGCCTGTGCTCGTTGAACCCACTGGTGGATCGCCTGGCCATGGTTTGCGAGATGACCATCTCCAAATCCGGCGAAATGACCGACTACTGCTTCTACGAGGCGGTCATTCACTCCCATGCTCGTCTGACCTACAACAAGGTCAGCGCCATGCTCGAGACGCCGAAAGCCACGGAAGCTCGCAAGCTGCGTGGTGAGTATACCGATGTCGTGCCGCACCTCAAGCAACTGTATTCGCTGTACAAAGTGTTGCTGGCCGCTCGTCATGTGCGTGGCGCAATCGATTTTGAAACCCAGGAAACCCGGATCATCTTCGGCTCCGAGCGCAAGATCGCCGAAATCCGGCCAACGGTGCGCAACGATGCGCACAAGCTGATCGAGGAGTGCATGCTGGCGGCCAACGTGGCCACCGCCGAATTCCTGAAAAAGCACGAAATCCCCGCGTTGTACCGCGTGCATGATGGCCCACCGCCTGAGCGCCTGGAAAAACTGCGCGCTTTCCTCGGCGAGCTCGGACTGTCTCTGCACAAAGGCAAGGAAGGTCCGTCGCCGAAGGACTACCAGGCCCTGTTGGCCAACATCAAGGATCGTCCGGATTTCCACCTGATCCAGACCGTCATGCTGCGCTCGTTGAGCCAGGCGGTGTACAGCGCCGACAACCAGGGTCACTTCGGCCTGAATTACGAGGCTTACACCCACTTCACCTCGCCGATCCGCCGCTACCCGGACTTGCTCACGCACCGGGCGATTCGCAGCGTCATCCACTCCAAGCAGGACACCCCGCACGTTCGCCGTGCCGGTGCGATGACCATTCCGAAGGCGCGCATCTATCCGTACGACGAAGCGACACTGGAGCAGCTCGGCGAGCAGTGCTCGATGAGCGAGCGTCGTGCCGACGAAGCGACTCGCGATGTCGTGAATTGGCTCAAGTGCGAGTACATGAAAGACCGCGTGGGCGAATCGTTCCCGGGCGTGATCACGGCGGTCACCGGCTTCGGCCTGTTTGTCGAGCTGACCGATATTTACGTCGAAGGCCTGGTGCACGTCACCGCGCTGCCGGGTGATTACTACCATTTCGACCCAGTGCACCACCGCTTGGCCGGTGAACGTACCGGTCGCAGCTTCCGACTTGGCGACACCGTTGAGGTGCGAGTCATGCGCGTCGATCTCGACGAACGCAAGATCGACTTCGAAATGGCGGAGAAAACCCTCACCGCGCCAATTGGTCGCAAGAAGCGTGGAGCGGAAACCGCGGCTCCTGTAGCGAAGACCGCAGCGGAACCCGCGCCGGCGAAAACCGGTCGTCGGCCCGCGAAAGAAAAGGCTGTCGAGGCTTATCGCCCGAGTGATGCAGCGGCGAAAAACGCCGAAGTGCGCAAAAGTCGTGAAATGAAAAAGGCGCTGCTGGCCGACGCGAAAAGCGGCGGTAAAGCGGCGTCTGCGGGAAAGACCGGACGGTCGGCGCCTGACAAGGCTGCCGGCGGCAAACCTGCCAAACCGAGCAAACATCGTAAAGGTCCGCCAAAAGCGGGCTCGGCCCCAGCCAAAAGCGGTGGGGCCCGTAAACCTAAGGCCAAGCCATGAGTCAGTTGGAAAAAATCTATGGCGTACACGCCGTAGAAGCGTTGCTGCGTCACCACCCCAAGCGCGTCAAGCAGATCTGGTTGGCCGAAGGTCGCGGTGACCCGCGGGTGCAGACGTTGATCGAGTTGGCCAACGAAAACCGCGTCCAGGTCGGTCAGGCCGAACGCCGTGAAATGGACGCCTGGGTTGAGGGCGTGCATCAGGGCGTGGTGGCAGAGGTCAGCCCGAGCCAGGTCTGGGGCGAGGCGATGCTCGACGAACTGCTCGATCGTACCGAGGGCGCGCCATTGTTGTTGGTGCTCGACGGCGTGACCGATCCGCACAACCTCGGCGCTTGCCTGCGTTCTGCCGATGCGGCAGGGGCACTGGCGGTGATCGTTCCGAAAGACAAGTCCGCCACCCTGACGCCGGTCGTGCGAAAGGTGGCCTGTGGTGCGGCGGAAGTGATTCCGTTGGTCGCCGTGACCAACCTGGCGCGCACCCTGGAAAAACTCCAGCAGCGCGGCTTGTGGATTGTCGGCACGGCGGGGGAGGCCGAGGTCAGCATTTATGACCAGGACCTGACCGGTCCGACCATCCTGATCATGGGGGCTGAAGGCAAAGGCATGCGCCGTCTGACCCGCGAACACTGTGATTATCTGGTGCATTTGCCGATGGCCGGTAGCGTCAGCAGCCTGAACGTGTCCGTCGCGACCGGTGTCTGCCTGTTCGAGGCGCAGCGTCAGCGTGGTGCCAAAGCCAAGGCTGCCGCCAAAAAGCCCTGATCCACGCAATCCCGTGTAGGAGTTGCCGCAGGCTGCGATCTTTTAAGATCAAAAAGATCGCAGCCTGCGGCAGCTCCTACAGGTATTGGTGTAATTGTTCAAATAATCACCAATTACCTTGCGCCTCCCACGTCCCTTCTCTACAATTGCGCCCCTTGCTGTGACGGCAGGCACGCATGTGCCCCGCGCCGGCAAGTCCATAAGTGTCATTCACTCCTTGTCTGACCGCTTTTGAGCGGCAGGCTACAACCCGTAAGGAGCATTCATGCGTCATTACGAAATCATCTTTTTGGTCCACCCGGATCAAAGCGAGCAAGTCGGCGGCATGGTTGAGCGTTACACCAAGCTGATCGAAGAAGACGGCGGCAAAATCCACCGTCTGGAAGATTGGGGCCGTCGTCAACTGGCCTACGCAATCAACAATGTTCACAAGGCTCACTACGTGATGCTGAACGTTGAGTGCACTGGCAAGGCCCTGGCCGAGCTGGAAGACAACTTCCGCTACAACGATGCAGTGATCCGTAACCTGGTCATCCGTCGCGACGAAGCCGTTACCGGCCAGTCCGAGATGCTCAAGGCTGAAGAAAACCGCAGTGAGCGCCGTGAGCGTCGCGACCGTCCTGAGCACTCCGACGCTGAAGGCGTTGAGGGTGATGACAGCGACAACAGCGATAACGCTGACGAGTAATCCACGGACCTTTTAAGGAGCCTATCAAATGGCACGTTTCTTCCGTCGTCGTAAATTCTGCCGCTTCACCGCTGAAGACGTGAAAGAGATCGATTACAAAGATCTCAACACTCTGAAAGCCTACGTATCCGAGACCGGCAAAATCGTTCCAAGCCGCATCACCGGTACCAAAGCTCGTTATCAGCGTCAGCTGGCCACCGCTATCAAGCGCGCCCGCTTCCTGGCCCTGCTGGCCTACACCGACAGCCACGGCCGCTGAGACCGGGTAGTCGACTCGTAGCAAAGGATTGAATGTATGCGTGCCTTGGCTGAGTTCATCATGCGGGGTCGCATGCAGGCCACTCTGGTAGTGGCTGGATGCGCGGCATTGCCGCTGCTGTATTGGTTG
This sequence comes from Pseudomonas putida, assembly GCF_050990305.1. GTDB lineage: Bacteria > Pseudomonadota > Gammaproteobacteria > Pseudomonadales > Pseudomonadaceae > Aquipseudomonas > Aquipseudomonas putida_AH. The sequence goes on from NZ_CP158817.1 coordinate 555,044, forward strand.
GGTGCTGCCGCCGGATGCCTTGTGCTCCTGCGGCGCGGATTGAAGGACGCCTTGGGCGTTCTTGCTCTGGGAATGCTGCCGGCTTTGATCTGGTGGCTTTACTCCGACGACCCACGGGCGCTTCTTGTGCTGCTGGGGTCTGCGAGCCTTGCGTTGGTTTTGCGCGCAAGTGAGTCCTGGAACCGCGTGCTGCTGGTCAGCATAGCGATGGGAGTGGTGTTTTCAGTGGTGCTGGGGATGGCTTTTGAGCCCCAGATCGAGATGCTGGCGCAGGCTTTGATCAAAGTCATGCCGTCGCTACTCGGTGATGTCTACCAGAAGATGTCGGTAGACGAGCAAGCGCGTTTCGCGTCCCTGATCGCACCAATCCTGACCGGCCTGATAGCGGCCTTGTTGCAAATCGTCAGTGTGCTGAGCCTGATTGTCGGGCGCTACTGGCAGGCGTTGTTGTACAACCCTGGTGGTTTCGGTCGCGAGTTTCGCGCCGTCCGAATCCCGCTGGGTCCCGCGATGTTGCTGCTGGCGGGCATGGTTGTGACACCGAATCTCGGTGTCCAGATGTCCATGCTTGTGCCGTTGTGCAGCGTACCGCTGGTTTTCGCCGGGCTGGCCTTGATTCATGGGCTGGTGGCGCAAAAGCGGCTGGCCAGGTTCTGGCTGGTGGGGTTGTACGTCACGCTGTTGCTGTTCATGCAGCTGATCTATCCGTTGCTGGTGGTTTTGGCCATCGTCGACAGCCTGATTGATTTTCGCGGTCGTCTGGCGCCGAAAGACGCCGATAACGCGAACGGTGAAGGTTAAAAGTTAAGAGGATTTCCACATGCAACTGATCCTTCTGGAAAAAGTCACCAACCTGGGCAACCTGGGTGACAAAGTGAACGTTAAGGCTGGTTACGGTCGTAACTACCTGCTGCCTTACGGCAAAGCTACCGCTGCGACCCCAGCCAACCTGGCTGCGTTCGAAGAGCGTCGCGCTGAGCTGGAAAAAGCTGCAGCTGACCGTAAAGCATCGGCTGAAAGCCGTGCCGCCCAACTGGCTGAGCTGGAAGTGACCATCACTGCCACCGCTGGTGACGAAGGCAAGCTGTTCGGTTCGATCGGCACCCACGACATCGCTGATGCACTGACCGCCTCTGGCGTTGAAGTGGCGAAAAGCGAAGTTCGTCTGCCGAACGGCACCATCCGCAACGTAGGTGAATTCGACGTGGCCGTGCACCTGCACGCCGAAGTTGAAGCCACCGTACGCGTTGTCGTGGTAGCAGCTTAAGCAGCACTTGTCGGCTGGCACCCTCGGGTGCTTGCCGGTAACATCGGGCACGATCCTGTTTACAGGTCGTGCCCTTTGTCTTTCTGGTACTTCCGTTTTTAAACCCCTGCTTTCCTGAACAACCAAGTGGCCATGAACGAAATCTCAGCTCCCGAGCAATACGATCTGCAAACCGCCGCGCTGAAGGTGCCGCCGCACTCCATCGAAGCCGAACAGGCTGTACTCGGTGGTTTGATGCTGGACAACAACGCCTGGGAGCGCGTGCTCGATCAAGTATCCGACGGCGATTTCTATCGACATGACCACCGCCTGATTTTCCGCGCGATTGCCAAACTGGCCGATCAGAACTCCCCGATCGATGTCGTGACCCTGGCCGAGCAATTGGACAAGGAAGGCCAGACGTCGCAGGTCGGTGGCCTTGGCTACCTTGGCGAACTGGCGAAAAACACGCCGTCCGTCGCCAACATCAAGGCCTATGCGCAAATCGTTCGCCAGCGCGCGACCTTGCGTCAACTGATTGGTATCAGCACCGAGATCGCCGACAGCGCCTTCAACCCGGAAGGTCGTACCGCCGAAGAAATCCTCGATGAAGCAGAGCGGCAGATCTTCCAGATTGCCGAGGCCCGGCCAAAAACCGGCGGCCCGGTGGGTGTGAATGAGCTGCTGACCAAAGCGATCGACCGCATTGACACCCTGTTCAACACCGACAACGCCATCACCGGCCTCTCCACCGGTTATACCGACCTCGATGAGAAGACCAGCGGCCTGCAACCGGCCGACTTGATCATCGTCGCCGGTCGTCCGTCCATGGGTAAAACCACCTTTGCGATGAACCTGGTGGAAAACGCCGTGTTGCGCAGCGACAAGGCCGTTCTGGTTTACTCGCTGGAAATGCCAGGTGAATCGCTGATCATGCGTATGTTGTCGTCCCTTGGCCGCATCGATCAGACCAAGGTGCGTTCCGGTCAGTTGGAAGATGATGATTGGCCGCGCCTGACGTCGGCGGTCAACCTGCTCAACGACCGCAAGCTGTTCATCGACGATACCGCCGGCATCAGCCCGTCGGAGATGCGCGCCCGCACCCGGCGCCTGGTGCGTGAGCATGGCGATATTGGCCTGATCATGATCGACTACTTGCAGCTGATGCAGATCCCGGGTTCCAGCGGTGACAACCGGACCAACGAGATTTCCGAAATCTCCCGATCCCTGAAAGCCCTGGCCAAGGAATTCAACTGCCCGGTGGTGGCCTTGTCCCAGCTCAACCGTTCCCTGGAACAGCGGCCGAACAAACGCCCGGTGAACTCCGACTTGCGGGAATCCGGAGCGATCGAGCAGGACGCCGACGTGATCATGTTCGTGTACCGCGACGAGGTGTATCACCCGGAAACCGAACACAAGGGCATTGCCGAGATCATCATCGGCAAGCAGCGGAACGGCCCGATCGGCTTTATCCGCCTGGCGTTCATCGGTAAATACACCCGATTCGAGAACCTGGCACCGGGCAGCTACAACTTCGACGACGATGAGTAACGTATTTAGCGCCTGACAGAGCCCATTCGCGGGCAAGCCTCGCTCCTACGGGTTCGTGTGATCTGTAGGAGCGAGGCTCGCCCGCGAATGGGGCTCCACCAATTTCCGACCACAGCCGTCGGAATTGGTCAAAATTTGTGCTATATTCCGCGCCCGCGAAATTCAATGAAAGCCAACACCGGTTATCGACATGCAAGCAGCCAAGCCGTTATTTGACTATCCCAAGTACTGGGCCGAATGTTTCGGGCCAGCGCCATTCCTGCCGATGAGCAGGGAGGAGATGGATCAGCTCGGCTGGGATTCCTGCGACATCATCATCGTCACCGGTGATGCCTACGTCGATCACCCGTCATTTGGCATGGCGATCATCGGCCGGTTGCTGGAGTCCCAGGGCTTTCGCGTCGGGATCATTGCCCAACCGAACTGGCAGTCCAAAGACGATTTCATGAAGCTTGGCGAGCCGAACCTGTTTTTCGGAGTCGCGGCCGGCAACATGGACTCGATGATCAACCGCTACACCGCCGACAAAAAAATCCGTTCCGATGACGCCTACACGCCGGGTGGCCTGGCGGGCAAGCGTCCGGACCGCGCGAGCCTGGTGTACAGCCAGCGCTGCAAGGAAGCCTACAAGCACGTGCCGATCGTGCTTGGCGGTATCGAAGCGTCCCTGCGTCGCATCGCTCATTACGATTACTGGCAGGACCGGGTCCGCAACTCGATCCTGATCGACGCCAGCGCCGATATCCTGCTGTACGGCAACGCCGAGCGTGCGATTGTCGAAGTCGCCCAGCGCCTGTCCTATGGTCACAAGATCGAAGACATCACCGATGTGCGCGGTACCGCGTTCATCCGTCGCGATACGCCGAAAGACTGGTATGAAGTCGACTCCACGCGCATCGACCGTCCGGGCAAGATCGACAAGATCATCAACCCCTACGTGAATACCCAGGACACGGCTGCTTGTGCCATCGAGCAGGAAAAAGGCCCGGTCGAAGACCCTCAGGAAGCCAAGGTCGTACAGATCCTGGCCAGCCCGAAGATGACCCGCGATAAGACCGTGATCCGTCTGCCGTCGGTGGAGAAGGTCCGTAACGACGCGGTGCTCTATGCCCACGCCAACCGTGTGTTGCACCTGGAGACCAACCCAGGCAACGCCCGTGCGCTGGTGCAAAAGCATGGCGAAGTCGACGTCTGGTTTAACCCGCCACCGATTCCGATGACCACCGAAGAAATGGACTACGTGTTCGGCATGCCTTATCAGCGCATTCCGCACCCGGCGTACGGCAAGGAGAAAATCCCGGCCTACGAAATGATCCGTTTCTCGGTGAACATCATGCGTGGCTGCTTCGGCGGCTGCACATTCTGCTCGATCACCGAGCACGAGGGGCGGATCATCCAGAACCGTTCCGAAGAGTCGATCATTCGCGAGATCGAAGAAATTCGCGACAAGGTTCCGGGTTTTACCGGCGTCATTTCCGACCTCGGCGGCCCGACCGCGAACATGTACCGCATCGCCTGCAAGAGCCCGGAAATCGAATCCGCGTGCCGCAAGCCGTCGTGCGTGTTCCCTGGCATCTGCCCGAACCTGAACACCGACCACTCGTCGCTGATCCAGCTGTATCGCAGCGCCCGCGCCTTGCCGGGTGTGAAAAAGATCCTGATCGCTTCCGGCCTGCGCTACGACCTCGCGGTCGAGTCGCCGGAGTACGTCAAGGAACTGGTGACCCACCACGTCGGTGGCTACCTGAAGATCGCCCCGGAGCATACCGAGGAAGGTCCGCTCAACCAGATGATGAAACCGGGCATCGGCAGCTATGACAAGTTCAAGCGCATGTTCGAGAAGTACTCCAAGGAAGCCGGGAAAGAGCAATACCTGATTCCGTACTTCATCGCCGCCCACCCGGGCACCACCGACGAAGACATGATGAACCTGGCCCTGTGGCTCAAGGGCAACGGCTTCCGTGCCGACCAGGTGCAGGCGTTCTACCCGTCGCCGATGGCCACTGCCACCGCGATGTACCACTCGGGCAAGAACCCGCTGCGCAAAGTGACCTACAAGAGCGACGCGGTCACCATCGTCAAGAGCGAAGAGCAGCGTCGCCTGCACAAGGCGTTCTTGCGTTACCACGACCCGAAAGGCTGGCCGATGCTGCGTGAAGCGTTGCTGCGCATGGGTCGTGGCGACCTGATCGGGCCGGGCAAGAACCAGCTGATCCCGCTGCACCAGCCGTCCACCGACAGCTACCAGAGTGCCCGTCGCAAGAACTCGACGCCGGCCGGCAGCCATAAAGTGGGCAAGGAAACCACGAAGATCCTGACCCAGCACACCGGCCTGCCACCGCGTGCCAGCGATGGCGGCAACCCGTGGGACAAGCGCGAACAGGCCAAGGCGGCGGCGTTTGCCCGCAACCAGCAGGCGGCCAAGGAGCGCAAGGACGCAGCCAAGGGCAAGGGCCCCAAGCCTGCGCGCAAGCCGGTTGTACCGCGCTAAGCCTCGTGTGAGCTGAACAGAACGCCAACCTTCGGGTTGGCGTTTTGCATTGTGTCCCCCCAAAGATCAACAGATCGCAGCCTTCGGCAGCTCCTACAGAGGAATGCATCTCAATGTAGGAGCTGCCGAAGGCTGCGATCTTTTGATCTTCGCCACATTTACGTGCACCGCCCACCCACCATTTTCCTGCATCGCCCGATTTCGGTGCTGTACTGCCTCCTGTAAACGGAGAAAGCGCCAGTACCGCCGGATGGCATAAGTCTTGCGCGCTTTCCAATTCGCTCAAGGCTCGCAGGAGGCACGCCGTGTCGATTCATGTCGCATTGCACCATGTCACGCATTACCGCTACGACCGCGCCGTCGAGCTCGGCCCGCAGATCGTTCGCCTGCGCCCGGCCGCCCACAGTCGCACGCGGATACTGTCCTATGCGCTCAAAGTCTCCCCCGAGCAACACTTCATCAACTGGCAACAAGACCCACAGGGCAATTACCTGGCGCGGCTTGTGTTTCCGGAGAAAACCGATGAGCTGCGCATTGAAGTCGATCTGCTGGCGGAGATGGCGATCTTCAATCCCTTCGATTTCTTCCTCGAGCCCTACGCCGAAAAAATCCCCTTCGCCTATGCCGCGGACGAGCGCAAGGAATTGGCGCCGTATCTGGAAACCCTGCCCCTGACCCCGACATTCAAGGCGTACCTGGACGGCATTGACCGCACACCGTTACCCGCCGTGGACTTCCTCGTCGCGCTCAATCAGCGCCTGAGCGAAGACATCGATTACCTGATTCGCATGGAACCGGGCGTGCAAACGCCCGAGTTCACCCTCGAAAGCGCCAGCGGCTCATGCCGAGATTCCGCATGGCTACTGGTCCAAATACTGCGCCACCTCGGTTTGGCAGCGCGCTTCGTCTCGGGCTACCTGATTCAATTGACCGCCGATGTGAAGAGCCTCGATGGCCCGTCGGGAACTGAAGTGGATTTCACCGACCTGCACGCCTGGTGCGAGGTGTACTTGCCCGGTGCCGGCTGGATCGGCCTGGATGCGACTTCGGGGCTGTTTGCCGGTGAAGGGCATATCCCATTGGCCTGTAGTCCCGATCCATCCTCTGCTGCCCCAATCAGTGGTCTCGTGGAGCCCTGCGAGTGCGAATTCAGTCATGAAATGTCGGTAAAGCGGATTTGGGAGACACCACGGGTCACCAAACCCTACACCGAAGAGCAATGGCTGGCGATTCAGGCACTGGGTCGACAGATCGATGCCGACCTGCTGGAAGGTGACGTGCGCCTGACCATGGGCGGAGAACCGACGTTCGTCTCCATCGATGATCCGGATGGCGCCGAGTGGAATACGGCGGCATTGGGGCCAAACAAGCGCCGCCTGTCCGCCGAACTGTTCCAGCGCCTGCGTAAATGCTATGCCCCTCAGGGGCTGGTGCATTTCGGCCAGGGCAAGTGGTACCCCGGTGAGCAACTGCCTCGCTGGTCGCTCAACTGCTACTGGCGCCGCGACGGTGTGCCGATCTGGCACAACAGCGCGCTGATCGCCGACGAGCAGCAAGACTACGGCGCCAATGGCGAGTTGGCTGGACGTTTCCTGGCCAGTGTCGCCGAACGACTGAACATTCCGAAACGTTTTGTGTTCCCGGCCTACGAAGACAATTTTTATTACCTTTGGCGCGAAGGTACGTTGCCGCAGAACGTCAGTGCCGAAGACTCGCGCCTGGAGGAACCGCTGGAGCGTGCGCGCCTGCGCAAAGTCTTCAGCCAGGGTTTGGACAAGGTCATCGGTCAGGTGCTGCCGCTGGCGCGCACTGCCAAGGGTGATCAGTGGCAAAGCGGGCGCTGGTTTCTGCGCGATGAGCATTGTCGGTTGGTACCGGGGGATTCGCCGCTGGGTTATCGCCTGCCGCTCGGTTCGCAGCCTTGGGTGAAGGCCGCAGAGTACCCGTTCATCCATCCGCAAGACCCGAACCAGGATTTTCCGACCCTGCCCGACACCGCGCAGTTGAACACCCATGGCGCGTCTGCCGAGGCACAGGAGCGTGCACCAAAGATCGACGAGTCCGCCGACTGGCTGACGCGCACGGCGTTCTGCGCCGAGGCGCGGGAGGGCCGGTTGTACCTGTTCATGCCGCCACTGGAGCGGGTTGAGGATTATCTGGAACTGGTCGCTGCCATCGAAGCCACTGCCGAGGAATTACGCTGCCCGGTGTTGCTGGAAGGTTATGAGCCACCGAGCGATCCGCGTTTGAGCCATTTTCGCATCACCCCTGATCCGGGTGTGATCGAGGTCAACGTGCAGCCGTCCGCGACCTGGGATGAGTTGGTCGAGCGCACCGAGTTTCTGTACGAAGAGGCACGTCAGACTCGACTGTCCACCGAGAAATTCATGATCGATGGGCGACACACTGGCACTGGGGGCGGTAACCATTTCGTACTGGGGGGCGAAACACCGGCTGACTCTCCGTTTCTGCGGCGTCCGGATTTACTGCGCAGCCTGATCAGTTACTGGCATAACCATCCGTCTCTGTCCTACCTGTTTTCTGGACTGTTCATCGGCCCGACCTCCCAGGCGCCGCGCATCGACGAGGCGCGTAACGACGCCTTGTACGAACTGGAAATCGCCTTTGCGCAAATGCCGGAGCCTGGCGAGGAGTGCCCGCCGTGGCGGGTCGACCGATTGCTGCGCAATCTGCTGATCGACGTCACTGGCAACACCCATCGCGCCGAGTTCTGTATCGACAAACTGTATTCGCCGGACGGTGCAACAGGGCGCCTTGGCTTGCTGGAACTGCGTGCCTTTGAAATGCCGCCCCATGCGCGCATGAGCCTGGTCCAACAATTATTGCTGCGAGCGCTGGTGGCACGGTTCTGGCGCGAGCCTTATGCACCGCCGAAACTGGCACGCTGGGGCACCGAACTGCACGATCGGTTCCTGCTGCCGCACTTCATCGAACAGGATTTCGCCGACGTCATCGTCGATCTCAATGCCGCCGGGTATCCGGTGCGGGCCGAGTGGTTTGCAGCGCATCTGGCGTTCCGTTTTCCCAAGGTTGGCGATTACGCCGTCAGTGGCATCGCCCTGGAGCTGCGCCAGGCACTCGAGCCGTGGCATGTGCTGGGGGAGGAGGGCGCGATGGGGGGCACTGTGCGTTATGTGGACTCGTCCCTGGAACGCTTGCAGGTCAAGCTCAATGGCCTGCCGCCCCAACGGTATGTGCTGACCTGCAATGGCGTCCCGGTGCCGTTGCAGCCCACCGGGCGTGTCGGTGAATTCGTCGCCGGCGTGAGATTTCGTGCCTGGCAGCCGGCCAATTGTTTGCAACCGACCATCCCGGTCCACGCACCCTTGGTGTTCGATTTGCTCGATACCTGGATGGGCCGCTCGCTGGGTGGATGCCAGTACCACGTCGCGCATCCGGGCGGACGCAACTACGAGACCTTGCCAGTGAATGCCAATGAAGCCGAGAGCCGGCGCATGGCGCGTTTCTTCCGGGTCGGGCATACGCCAGGGAAGCTTCCCGTGCCAACGCTGGAAATCAACGACGAGTTGCCGATGACACTCGATTTACGACGTTTCTAAACCGCCTGCGACGTCCGGATTTTTCGTCTATCCGGGCGTCATGAGCCTGCGTTAGTCTGACCGATCAATGCTGTCTGCCGAGCTTTCCATGCCTGACCTGCTAGACCGCTACCCGCTGACGGCGGGCACTTATCACGAACTGCTCGACGACAGTGGCGCGGTACGTCCGCACTGGCGGCGGTTGTTCGACCAATTGCAGCGCAGTACGCCAGCGCAACTGGCGCAGCGGCAGGCTTTGCTGAGCCGGCAGATTCAGGAAAACGGCGTCACCTATAACGTCTATGCCGACCCCAAAGGCGCCGATCGACCCTGGGAACTGGACCTTCTGCCCCATGTGATTGCCGCCGATGAGTGGGAGCAGCTATCGACCGGCATCGCCCAGCGCGCCCGCTTGCTCAACGCCGTGCTGGCCGACCTGTATGGGCCGCAACGGCTGATTGCCGAAGGTTTATTGCCCGCCGAACTGGTGTTCGGCCACAACAACTTCCTCTGGCCTTGCCAGGGCATCAGCCCGCCCGTCGGGGCCTTTCTGCACCTGTATGCCGTGGATCTTGCGCGCACACCCGATGGCCGCTGGTGGGTCACGGCGGATCGCACCCAGGCGCCCTCGGGCGCCGGTTACGCCCTGGAAAACCGCACCATCGTTTCCCGGGCTTTTCCCGAACTGTATCGCGACCTGAAAGTGCAGCATTTGGCCGGCTTCTTCCGCACGCTTCAGGAAACCCTGGCCCGTCAGGCACCCAGCGATGAAGAGGTGCCACTGGTGGTGCTGTTGACGCCGGGGCGTTTCAACGAAAGCTATTTCGAGCACCTGTACCTCGCTCGCCAACTCGGTTATCCGCTGGTGGAAGGGGGCGATCTGACGGTGCGCGACGCCACGGTGTACCTCAAAACCCTCAGTGGTCTTCGTCGGGTGCACGCGATCATGCGCCGGCTCGATGACGACTTTTGCGACCCGCTGGAATTGCGTACCGATTCGGCGCTAGGCGTGCCGGGCCTGTTGGACGCCGTGCGGCAAGGGCGGGTACTGGTGGCCAACGCCCTTGGCAGTGGCGTACTGGAATCGCCGGGGCTGTTGGGCTTCCTGCCGAAAATCAGTCAGTTCCTGTTGGGTGAAGAACTGATGCTGCCGTCGATTGCGACCTGGTGGTGTGGCGAAGCGCCGGTGTTGGCCCAAGCCTTGGAAAAGTTGCCAGAGTTGCTGATCAAACCGGCGTTCCCGTCCCAGAGCTTTGCTCCGGTTTTTGGCCGAGACTTGAGTGAAAAGCAGCGTGTTGAGCTCGCTGAGCGCATGCAGGCGCGGCCTTATGCCTATGTTGCGCAAGAGTTGGCGCAATTATCCCAGGCGCCGATCTGGCAAGCCGAAGGCGGGCAGTTGCAACCCCGGGCCATCGGTATGCGCGTGTATGCGGTGGCCAGCCACGATGGCTATCGCGTGTTACCCGGCGGTTTGACCCGGGTCGCCGCCGAGGCCGATGCCGAAGTGGTATCGATGCAGCGTGGCGGAGCGAGCAAGGACACCTGGGTGTTGGGTGATCGAGCGCCCAGCGGCGAACAATGGAAAGCCCAGCGCAATATTGGCGTGCACGATCTGGTGCGACGCGATCCCTACTTGCCGTCGCGGGTGGTGGAAAACCTGTTCTGGTTCGGCCGTTATTGCGAGCGCTGCGATGACAGTGCGCGCTTGCTGCGGATCATGTTGGCGCGTTATGTCGACGGCGATGACCCTCAGGCCTTGCAGGCGGCGGTCGAACTGGGCGAGCGCTTGATGCTATTGCCCGATGAAGGTGAGCTGCCGGAGCGCCTGCTCGCCGCCATTCTTGGCGATGACTGGCCGTTCAGCCTGCGCTCCAATCTTCAGCGCTTGCAATGGGCCGCCTCGCAGGTGCGCGGAAAACTTTCGCGGGAAAACTGGCAGGCCCTGGTGGAGTTGCAGCGCGAAGCCATGGAACTGGAAACCGATGAACCGGATTTCGGTGAATTGCTGGATTTCCTCAACCGTCTGGTGATGTCCCTGGCGGCGCTGTCCGGTTTTGCCCTCGACGACATGACCCGGGACGAGGGTTGGCGCTTCCTGATGATCGGTCGGCGGATTGAGCGCCTGCAATTCCTCAGCGGCAGCCTGGCGGCGTTTCTGCGAGGCGCCGGGGCCTATGATCAGGCCGGTCTTGAATGGCTGCTGGAGCTGGGCAATAGCAGCATCACCTACCGCTCGCGCTATCTGGCGGTGGCGCAGTTGATTCCTGTGCTTGATCTGTTGCTGCTGGATGAGCAAAACCCTCACGCCGTGCTGTTCCAGTTGAAACTGGTGACCCGTACCCTAAAACGCCTGAACGATGACTTTGATGTGCCGCGAGAAGCAGCGCTGCCGCCCTTGGTGGAGCGGCTGGCGCGTTTCGATCTGGGGTGTCTGGAAAACCCTCTGTTCGGTGAGACCAGCGTACGCGCGGCGCTCGAAGGCTTGGCCGACTTGCTGCAAGAGATTGCCGATGTCAGCGGGCAAGTGTCCGATCGCTTGGCCTTGCGCCATTTTGCCCATGTCGATGATGTCAGCCAGCGCACGGTGTCCGTCTGATGAGTGCCCGTTACCAGATTTTCCACGACACCCACTATCACTACGACAGCCCGGTGTCCCTCGCCCAGCAACTGGCGCATCTGTGGCCGCGCGAATGCGCCTGGCAACGCTGTACTGAACAGCAGCTGCAGATCAGCCCGGACCCGACGACTCGTCGTGATGAACTGGATGTTTTCGGTAACCCGCTGACGCGACTGGCGTTCGAGCGCCCCCATGATGAACTGCTGGTCAACGCCAGCCTCACGATCGAAGTGCTGCCGCGACCTGCGCCGGATTTCACGCTGTCGCCCGCCTGGGAAGAAACCCGCAACGCTTTGACCTACAGCAGCCAGCCACTTGCGTCCGAATTGCTTGAAGCTTGCCGTTACCGGTTTCAGTCGCCCTACGTGCACTTGAAGCGCAACTTCGTCGAGTTTTCAGAAAGCTGCTTTGCGGCGGGACGACCGCTGTTGCTCGGCGTTCAAGCACTGATGGAGAAAATCTTCAGCGAATTCACCTTCGATGCCGAAGCGACCCAAGTCGCGACACCTTTGGTGGAAGTGCTGGAGCGTCGGCGTGGCGTTTGCCAGGACTTCGCCCACCTGATGCTCGCTTGTGTGCGTTCCCGGGGCCTGGCCGCACGGTACGTCAGCGGCTATCTGCTGACCCAGCCGCCACCCGGCCAGCCTCGACTGATCGGCGCCGACGCCTCTCATGCCTGGGTTTCGGTGTATTGCCCGGTCTCGGGCTGGGTCGATTTCGATCCGACCAACAATGTGCAGCCGGCACTGGAACACATCACCCTGGCCTGGGGGCGGGATTTTTCCGATGTGTCGCCGTTGCGTGGAGTGATTCTCGGAGGCGGCAACCATGACCCGGAAGTTCGTGTCACCGTGATGCCACTCGATTAACGCAGATCCCCTTGTAGGAGCTGTCGAGTGCAACGAGGCTGCGATCTTTTGATGTTCAAAGGCAAGATCAAAAGATCGCAGCCTTCGGCAGCTCCTACAGAAGAGGAAGGCTCAGGCGTCAGGCGCCTGGTCTTTCGGTGCTTCAACATCATCTTCTGTCGCGACGTCACCGTCAGGGTTCAGTGCCGCGTCTTCAGCCATCGCTTTCTTGCGCTGAAGCTTTTCCTCTTTCTTCTGCTCCTTGGCCAAGTCACGCTGACGTTTGGCGAAGGAATAATTGGGTTTGGCCATGGGCGATCCTCTGGGGTCGAAGGTGAGGTTGAGCGGCGCGTATTCTGCCCTGTATCGGTGCCGGGTCGTTAGTCGGGTTTTTGCTCGACCCATTTTGGCGCCACGGTCGGTTGCCAGCTATCGAGGGCGTCGAGCAGTGAATGTGGCGATTCGCTCACCTGCAGCATGTCACGGTGCGCCCCGCGAACGAAGCCTTCGCCGACGATGTGATCGAGAAAACCGGTGAGCTTGCTGTAGAAACCGTTCACTTCCAGCAAGCCCAGCGGTTTGCCGTGGTAACCCAGTTGACCCCAGGTCCAGACTTCGAACAACTCCTCCAGCGTGCCCAGGCCGCCAGGCAGCGCAATGAAGGCATCGCTGAGTTCAGCCATCCGCGCCTTGCGCGCATGCATGCCGTCGACCACTTCCAGTCGGGTCAGGCCTTTGTGGCCGATTTCCTTGTCCATGAGGCTTTGCGGAATGATGCCGACCACTTCACCACCAGCTGCCAGCGCGGCGTCGGCCACGATGCCCATCAGGCCCACGGCACCGCCGCCGTAGACCAAGGTCAGTTTGCGCGCGGCCAATGCCTGGCCGAGGGCCACGGCGGCCTCACGATAAGCGGGGTTGGTACCGGTGCTGGCACCACAAAATACACAGATGGATGCTAATGACATGCCTGACTCCATGGTCGATGAGGGCCACAGAGTAAAGCCAGGCACCCGGCGCTCCAAGGTCTAAACTTCGCGTTTGGGTGTTTCGTACGTACCGCTGGCACCACAAGCGTAGGCGGCCAGCAAACTGCACAACAGGCTATTGAGGGACATGACAGGCACTCCGTTAGGTGATGACGGTCTGATCATAGGCCCGGGCCAGACGCCTGGCTGGTAGATTGTCTCGATGGGTCCCATAGCCCAAAAGTTGTATACAATTTTTGATTCAGGTCATATGAACTTGCGAAGTTTTCAGGCAGTCTTCTGTCCATTCGCATTTCCCGATAACCCTGCCTTGGAGATTCACCATGTTTGCCAAACTTGTTGCGGTATCCCTGTTGACGCTGGTCAGCAGCCAATTGATGGCCGCGGAGTGCAAAACCACTATCGACTCTACGGACCAAATGTCCTTCAACACCAAGGCCATTGAAATCGACAAGAGCTGCAAAACCTTCACCGTCGAACTGACCCATTCCGGCAGCCTGCCGAAGAACGTCATGGGCCATAACCTGGTGATCAGCAAAGAAGCCGACATGCAGCCAATCGCCACCGACGGCCTGGGTGCTGGCATCGACAAGAATTATCTGAAAGAAGGCGATGCCCGCGTCATCGCGCACACCAAGATCATTGGCGCCAACGAAACCGACTCGCTGACCTTCGATGTATCCAAGCTTGATGCCAACGAGAAATATGGTTTCTTCTGCTCGTTCCCGGGCCACATCTCGATGATGAAAGGCACGGTTACCCTGAAGTAAGTCCAGACACCGCGTCATCGTTCATCGCGGGCAAGCCTCGCTCCTACGGACTTGTGTCGTTCACAAAATTGGCGAACGACACAAATCCGTAGGAGCGAGGCTTGCCCGCGAAGAGGCCAGAGGCATCAATGCATGTTCGGGCCAAAGAAAAGCCCGCTGAAGATCAACACTTCAGCGGGCTTTTTCATTCACTCACACCTCACGGCGCAAACGGCATCACACGCTTGTGACGGGTCTTGTTGTAGGTGTCCAGGATGATCTTGAACGCTTCCTCGCGCACCGGATTGCCGTGCAGGAAGGCGTCGATCTCGGCGTAGGTCACGCCGTGGGAGGCTTCGTCCGGTTTGCCGGGCGACAGGTCTTCGAGGTCGGCGGTCGGGACTTTTTCCACCAGCGATTCCGGCGCGCCAAAGCTGCGGGCAATCGCCCGGACCTGGTTTTTCACCAGGCCGCTGAGTGGTGCGAGGTCGCAGGCGCCATCACCGAATTTGGTGAAGAAACCCATCACCGCTTCCGCCGCATGGTCCGTGCCGATCACCAGGCCTTGGGTGGCGCCGGCGATGGTGTACTGGGCGACCATGCGCATCCGCGCCTTGGTATTGCCGAGCACGAAATCCACCGACACCGCGTGCTTGCCTTCGAACGCCGCGACTTCGTTGGCCAGGGCCTTGACCGCCGGGCCGATGTTTACGGTGTGACGCTCGTCTGGCGCGATGAAATCCACCGACGCCTGGGCATCGTGTTCATCAAATTGGGTCTCGTATGGCAAGCGCACGGTGATGAATTTGTAGTTGCCATCCCCGGTGCGCTGGCGCAGCTCACGCATGGCACGCTGGGCCAGCAGGCCGGCGGTCAGGGAATCGACGCCGCCGCTGATGCCCAACACCAGGGTCTTGAGCCCGGCATTGACCAGGCAGTCCTGAATGAAGGTAATCCGCCGGGCGACTTCAGCTTCGAGGGCGGCCTCGTCGGCGAACGGTGGTTGGACCTTGAGCTGTTCAGCAATCTCACGCTGTACGGCTTGCATGAATTCACTCCTTGCTTGATGTGCCTGAAAGGGCGGCAGGTACTTGGAAAACGTGTCGCAAATAGGCGACGAAATTCGGGTCTTTGCAGTGAGTCTTGCCTGGCTCGTCGGAGATTTTCGCCACCGGCGCGCCGTTGCAGGCCGTCATTTTAAGCACGATGCTCATCGGTTCGACACCCGGAATATCACAGGTCAGGTTGGTACCGATGCCGAAACTGACGTTGATCCGGCCCCGCAGTGCCCGGAATATTTCCAGGGCCCTGGGCAATGTAAGGCTGTCGGAGAAGGTCAGCGTCTTGCTCATCGGATCGATGCCGAGCTTGTGATAGTGGGCAATGGCTTTTTCTGCCCATGCCACCGGATCGCCCGAGTCGTGGCGCAATCCGTCGAACAGCTTGGCGAAAAACAGATCGAAGTCGCCGAGGAAGGCATCCATGGTGATGCAATCGGTCAGGGCAATCCCCAGCAGGCCGCGGTATTCGCGGACCCAGCAATCGAGGGCGGCGATCTGGCTGTCGATCAGCCGTGGACCGAGCTGCTGGTGGGCCATGATCCACTCGTGGGCCATGGTGCCCAGCGGTTTCATGTCCAGTTCGCGGGACAGGTGCACGTTGCTGGTGCCGACGAAGCGCCCCGGAAAGTCGTGCTTGAGCACGTTCACCACTTCTTCCTGCACTCGGTACGAAAAGCGACGACGGGTGCCGAAATCGGCGACCTGCAACTCTGCCAGCTCATCGGCCGAGGCATTGGCAGACAGCCAGTCGAACTTGCGATAGAGCTGCTCGCGGGCCACTTCCAGGCCGATTTCCCGGTAGCGATAGCGGTTACGTACTTCGCTGACAATCGCCAGCATGGGGACTTCGAACAGGATGATGTGCAGCCATGGGCCACGTAGTCGGATAACCAACTCGCCATTTTCGATGCCGGTGTGAACGTAACGCAGGTTGAAACGAAACAGCCCGAGAAAACGCAGGAAGTCTGGTTTCAGGAAGCTGATGCGCTCCAGAAAACTCAACTGGTCGGCGCTCAGGCTCAACTCCGCCAGGCGCTCGAGCTGGTAACGAATCTCCGCCAGATACGGCCGCAAATCCTCACTGTTGCGGCAACGAAAATCCCATTCGACTTCCACGTTCGGGTAGTTGTGCAGCACCGCCTGCATCATCGTCAGTTTGTAGAAGTCGGTATCGAGCAGGTTCTGCACGATGCGATCGGCAAATACACTCTCGCTCATAAAAGGGGCTCCAGCGTTGCGGCGGTATTGATCAATGGCGTTAGTGGCGCATATCAGTGGGCAGGATTGCCAGCGATTTTTGCCAGACAGCAAAGAACATTGTGGTGAGGGGATTTATCCCCGTTCGGCTGCGCAGCAGTCGTCGTTTTTATATTGGGGCCGCTACGCGACCCAACGGGGATAAATCCCCTCGCCACAAGGTGGTGTTCAGTGCTGGGAGATGTCCGGGCTGTCGATTTGCTCCAACATCCACTTCACAAAATCCCGCACCTTGGGCACTTCCGCCGAATGCTCCGGGTACGCCAGGTAATAGGCATCGGTGCTGGGCATCGCGTGCTGCCAGGGAATGACCAGCTTGCCTTCGGCCAGTTCCTCTTCGACCAGAAACCGTGGCAGCAACGCCACGCCACAACCCACTTGCGCGGCACGGATGCACATATAGAAGGTTTCGAAGCGTGGGCCGTGGTAGCTATGCTCGGTGTGGTAGCCCTGGCTGTCGAACCAGTCATGCCAGGCTTGGGGACGCGAAGCGTTTTGCAGCAGGACCAAATCGGTGAGTTGCGTGGGGTCGGTGAAAGGCTCGTCAGGCAGGCTGCCGGGGGAGCAAACCGGCACCAACTCTTCGCTGAACAACTTCAGGCATTCGGTGCCGGGGCGTGAGCCCTGGCCGAAGTAGAACGCCAGGTCGCTGCGCCCTTGCAGCAGGTCATCGGCTTCCTGCTCACTGCACAGATCCAGGTGAATCGACGGATGACGCAGGCGCCAGCCTTTGAGTCGTGGTACCAGCCAGCGGGCGCCGAAGGTCGGAGGCGTGGAGACGCGCAGGACTTCGGTTTCGCCGCCGTAGGAGCGCAGGTAATGGGTGGACATCTCGACCTGCGTGAGGATTTTTCGTACTTCGACCAGGTACAAATCCCCCGCTGGCGTCATTTGCAGGCGACGGCGCACCCGTCGGAACAACAAATGCTGCAATAGTTCTTCCAGCTGCGCGACCTGCTTGCTGACGGCACTCTGGGTCAGGTTCAGTTCTTCGGCGGCCCGGGTGAAGCTCAGATGCCGGGTCACGGCTTCGAAACACTGCAGGGCAGCGATCGATGGCAAATAGCGTTTGTTCAGCATGGGCGGTCCTTTGTTCTTGTCTCTTTATTGCCTGCAATGCACTGCATGAATAAACGGAATGATATCTCTCTTAAAGGTCGTTTGTTGAGTAACCTCCGGGAAGCTAAAACTACAGGTCTGATCAGCCGTGATCGCGCGGCTGCACCCGTTCCGTTTTTTGCTTGAGGAGTGACCCATGGTTGCCGCATTGCTTGATCGTCTTGGTGTGAACCCGGCCCTGTACCAGAACGGCAAAGTGCCGGTGCATTCGCCCATCGACGGCAGTCGTATCGCCGCCGTGAACTGGGAAGGCGCCGCCGAAGTCGAGCAGCACATCAGTCGCGCAGATCATGCGTTCGAGCAGTGGCGCAAGGTGCCGGCGCCGCGCCGTGGTGAATTGGTTCGCCAATTCGGTGAGGTTCTGCGTGAATTCAAAGCCGATCTGGGGGAGCTGGTGTCCTGGGAAGCGGGCAAGATCACCCAGGAAGGTCTGGGTGAAGTTCAGGAAATGATCGACATCTGCGACTTCGCGGTCGGCCTGTCCCGTCAGTTGTACGGTTTGACCATCGCTTCCGAGCGTCCTGGCCACCACATGCGTGAGACCTGGCACCCGCTGGGCGTTGTCGGCGTCATCAGCGCCTTCAACTTCCCGGTCGCCGTTTGGGCCTGGAACACCGCGCTGGCGCTGGTCTGCGGCAACTCGGTGATCTGGAAACCCTCGGAAAAGACTCCGCTGACCGCGCTGGCGTGCCAGGCGCTGTTCGACCGCGTGCTGAAGAACTTCAGTGATGCGCCTGCGCACCTGAGCCAGGTCATCATCGGTGGTCGCGATGCGGGTGAAGCGCTGGTCGATGATCCGCGTGTCGCGCTGATCAGTGCCACCGGCAGCACCCGCATGGGCCGCGAAGTAGCGCCGAAAGTCGCTGCACGTTTTGCCCGCAGCATCCTGGAGTTGGGCGGCAACAACGCCATGATCCTCGGCCCAAGCGCCGACCTGGACATGGCCGTTCGCGCGATCCTGTTCAGCGCCGTCGGCACCGCCGGCCAGCGTTGCACCACCTTGCGTCGCCTGATCGCTCACGAATCGGTCAAGGAAGAAATCGTCACCCGTCTGAAAGCCGCGTACTCCAAAGTCCGCATCGGCCATCCACTGGAAGGCAACCTGGTCGGCCCGCTGATCGACAAGCAAAGCTTCGACAACATGCAAGACGCACTGGAACAAGCGTTGAGCGAAGGCGGACGGGTGTTCGGCGGTGAACGCCAGCTGCAAGACAAATTCCCCAATGCCTACTACGTTTCGCCAGCCATCGTCGAAATGCCGGAGCAGAGCGATGTGGTCTGCCACGAAACCTTCGCACCGATTCTCTATGTGGTCGGTTACACCGACTTCAACGAAGCTCTGCGCTTGAACAACGCCGTGCCGCAAGGCCTGTCGTCCTGCATCTTCACCACCGACGTGCGTGAAGCCGAGCAGTTCATGTCGGCGGTGGGCAGTGACTGTGGCATCGCCAACGTCAACATCGGCCCGAGCGGCGCCGAAATCGGCGGTGCATTCGGTGGCGAGAAAGAAACCGGCGGCGGTCGTGAGTCCGGTTCCGATGCATGGCGTGGCTACATGCGCCGTCAGACCAACACCGTGAATTACTCGCTGGAATTGCCGTTGGCGCAGGGTATTACGTTCGACTGATAGGCCCCTTCGCGGGCAAGCCTCGCTCCTACGAGGTTTGTGTGTTGGCGTGATTTTCGGCATACACATGAGCAGTAGGAGCGAGGCTTGCCCGCGAAGCTTTTGCTTGTTGTTTGTTAGGTTTCTGTTTGGAGTCTGGCAATGCCGTTACGCGAAGAGTGTCTGTGGGAAAAACTGACGCCACAAAGGCCCGACAATGCGGCGCTCAGAGGTGAAGTAACAGTCGATGTCTGCGTCATCGGCGCCGGGTTTACCGGGCTGTCGGCGGCGGTGCATTTGCTGGAACAGGGCAAAAGTGTCTGCGTGCTGGAAGCCCATCGCGCCGGTCACGGCGGATCTGGGCGCAACGTCGGGTTGGTCAACGCAGGGATGTGGATTCCACCGGATGAGATCGAGGCGGGGTTTGGCGAGGCGGTCGGCAGTCAGCTCAACCGCATGCTGGGCGCAGCGCCAGCGCTGGTCTTCAGCCTGGTCGATAAGTACAACATCGATTGCCAGTTGCGCCGTGAGGGCACGCTGCACATGGCCCACAACGCGCGGGGCGAAGCCGACCTGCGCAGTCGTGAAGAACAATGGAAGCGTCGTGGCGCGCCGGTGGAGCTGCTGACCGGGCAAGCGTGCCAGCAAGCGACGGGCACCAAAAAAATTGCCGCCGCGCTGCTCGATAAGCGTGCTGGCACACTCAATCCAATGGCCTATACCACCGGGCTGGCCAAAGCGGCCAAGGGCCTGGGCGGACAGCTGTTCGATCATTCCCCGGTCACTCGCCTCGAACGTCAGGGCCAGAAGTGGTCGGTGCAGACCGCTCAGGGTTCGGTGCTGGCCGAGCAAGTGGTGATCGCCTCCAATGCTTACACTGAAGGCGACTGGACCGAGCTCAAGCGCAACTTTTTCCCTGGTTATTACTATCAAGTGGCCTCCGTGCCACTGACCGAAGACGCTGCCCAGGAAATCCTGCCGGGCGGGCAGGGCTCGTGGGATACCCGGCAAGTGCTGAGCAGCATTCGGCGTGACAAGGACGGCCGCCTGCTGTTGGGCAGCCTTGGCAACGGCAACCAGAAGCCCACCTGGTTCCTCAAGGCCTGGGCCGATCGGGTGCAGCAGCATTACTTCCCTAACCTCAAGCCAGTGGAATGGGAGTGCACCTGGACGGGGCGCATCGCCTTTACGCCAGATCACTTGATGCGCCTGTTCGAACCGGCGCCCGGAATAGTGGCAGTTACCGGTTACAACGGTCGTGGCGTGACCACGGGTACGGTCGTCGGCAAGGCATTTGCCGATTACCTGTGTAACGCAAACCCTCAAGCGCTACCCATTCCCTTCGCCCCCATGCAGCCATTGTCGGGTGTAGGCCTGCGCAGCTGTTTGTATGAGGCGGGGTTCTCGCTGTATCACGCAGGCCAGTGCCTGCGGATCGTCATTTGATGGTGGAAATTTGTTGTTGGAAGCGGCGCTTTTCGGCGTTGCGACTAGCCTGTAGTGGTGCGTGTTGTAGCAGTTGCGCACCAGCAGTGTGCAGTTCGGTGACGCACGTTGTTACAGGCTGGTTGCACGTCGTTTAGTACCGCGGTTGCAATGATGGCGCACTAGGGTTGCGCCTCAAGAAAAAACAGGGTTTCACCTTCCGCGGTTTAGACGGTTGCACGCTCAATGAAAATGGGCCCGAAACAGTCGAAATAACAATAAAGCAGCGACTTTTTTAAGAATAAAAAACCGATGGCACGGCACTTGCTCTGAGCATTCAGTGAAGTCGCAGTGCCAATTAAAAAAACCATGGAGCACCACCTCATGTCCCAGACGTTTTACAAGAAAGGCTTTCTGGCCCTCGCAGTGGCAGCTGCGTTGGGTGTTTCTGCGTTTGCTCAGGCCGACATCAAGATCGGCGTAGCGGGTCCAATGACGGGCGCCAACGCGGCATTTGGCGAACAGTACATGAAGGGTGCACAAGCGGCGGCCGATGCGGTCAACGCAGCGGGCGGCGTGAACGGGGAGAAAATCGTACTGGTCAAGGGCGATGACGCCTGCGAACCGAAACAGGCGGTGACGGTCGCCAAAGACCTGACCAACCAGAAAGTCGCCGGCGTGGTCGGTCACTTCTGCTCCTCGTCGACCATCCCGGCCTCCGAGATCTACGACGAAGCGGGCATCATCGCCATCACTCCAGGCTCCACCAACCCGCAGGTGACCGAGCGCGGCCTGAGCGCCATGTTCCGCATGTGCGGTCGTGACGACCAGCAAGGCATCGTGGCTGGCGACTACATCGTCGACGTGCTCAAGGGCAAAAAGGTTGTCGTGCTGCACGACAAGGACACCTACGGCCAAGGCCTGGCTGACGCCACCAAGGCCCAGTTGGTCAAGCGCGGCGTAACGCCAGTGCTGTATGAAGGCCTGACTCGGGGTGAAAAAGACTTCAGCGCCGTGGTTACCAAGATCCGCGCGGCCGGTGCCGACGTGGTCTACTTCGGTGGCCTGCACCCGGAAGCCGGTCCACTGGTTAAACAACTGCGTACCGAAGGCCTCAAAGACGTGAAGTTCATGTCCGACGACGGCATCGTGACCGACGAACTGGTGACCACCGCTGGTGGCCCGCAATACACCAACGGCGTACTGATGACTTTCGGTGCCGACCCTCGCCTGCTGCCCGACAGCAAGACCGTAGTAGAAGAGTTCCGCAAAGCCGGCACCGAGCCTGAAGGCTACACCCTGTACGCCTACGCCTCGGTTCAGACCCTGGCAGCCGCTTTCAACGGCGCCAAGTCCAACAAGGGCGAAGACGCTGCTGCATGGCTGAAGAAGAACCCGGTCAAAACCGTCATGGGCGAGAAGACCTGGGACAGCAAGGGCGACCTGAAAGTCTCCGACTACGTGGTTTACGAGTGGGACGCGAACGGCAAATACCATCAACTGGATAAACAGAAGTGATCTGACCTGCTGATCTGCTTGTGGTGAGGGGATTCATCCCCGTTGGGCTGCGTAGCAGCCCCAAGACCTGTGATCACGGTGTTTCTGATACACCGTGGTCATAGGACCTGCGACTGCTACGCAGCCGAACGGGGATGAATCCCCTCGCCACAGAGCGTTCTCCTCAGCAGGCTGGAATCAATCATTGCTCGTTTGTCTTTTCTCGTAGAGCTGCACACAACGCGCATGGCGTCGGCGGCTGAACCCCAGTCCGATGTCGGCGGCTTCTGTGCAGTCTCTCAAGTGCGTGAGATTGCGTTATGGATGGTATTTTCCTGCAGCAACTGGTCAACGGCCTGACCCTCGGGTCGGTCTATGGCCTGATCGCCATCGGCTACACAATGGTCTATGGCATCATTGGCATGATCAACTTCGCCCACGGCGAGGTTTACATGATTTCCGCTTACCTCGCGGCAATCAGTCTGGCTCTGCTGGCGTACTTCGGTATTGAATCCTTCCCTCTGCTGATGCTCGGCACACTGGTGTTCACCATTGTCGTCACCGGGGTATATGGCTGGGTCATCGAACGCATCGCCTACAAACCCCTGCGTAACTCCACCCGACTGGCACCGCTGATCAGCGCCATCGGGATTTCCCTGATCCTGCAAAACTATGCCCAGATCAGCCAGGGCGCCCGCCAACAAGGCGTGCCGACACTGCTGACCGGTGCATGGCGCATCGACGTAGGCACGGGCTTCGTGCAACTGACCTACACCAAGATCTTCATTCTGGTCGCCGCATTCGTCGGCATGGCGTTGCTGACCTATGTGATCAAGTACACCAAGCTCGGCCGCATGTGCCGCGCGACTCAGCAAGACCGCAAGATGGCTTCGATCCTGGGGATCAACACCGACCGGGTGATTTCCTACGTCTTCATCATCGGTGCAGCGATGGCGGCCCTGGCCGGCGTGCTGATCACCATGAACTACGGCACGTTCGACTTCTATGCCGGTTTCGTCATCGGCATCAAGGCCTTCACCGCTGCGGTACTCGGCGGGATCGGCTCGCTGCCGGGTGCCATGCTGGGCGGGATCATCCTCGGGATTTCCGAGTCGCTGTTCTCGGGCCTGGTCAACTCCGACTACAAAGACGTGTTCAGCTTCTCGCTGCTCGTACTTGTTCTGGTCTTCCGGCCCCAGGGCCTGCTGGGCCGTCCTCTTGTGTCGAAGGTGTAAGCAATGTCCTCAACCACTCATAAAACCATTGATCTCAAAACAAGCCTGGTTGACGCGATTCTTGCCGGCCTCATTGCCCTGATCGTGTTCGGCCCGATTGTCGGTGTCGTGCTCGACGGCTACAGCTTCAATCTGGAATCGACCCGCGTGGCCTGGATTGTCGCCATCGTCATGGCCGGCCGCTTTGCCTTGAGCCTGTTCCTGCAAACCCCCAAGGGCCTGCGCATTCTCGAGGGATTCGAGAGCACCGGCTCCGGCGTGCATGTACTGCCTCCCGACTACAAGTCGCGCCTGCGCTGGATCATCCCGCTGATGATCGTCATCGCCGTGATCTTGCCGTTCTTCTCCAACTCCTACCTGCTGGGCGTGGTCATCCTCGGGTTGATCTACGTGCTGCTGGGGCTGGGACTGAACATCGTGGTCGGCCTGGCCGGTCTGCTCGACCTGGGGTACGTGGCGTTCTACGCCATCGGTGCCTACGGTCTGGCCCTCGGTTATCAGTACCTGGGGCTGGGGTTCTGGACCGTGCTGCCGCTGGCGGCCATCACCGCTGGCCTGGCCGGTTGCATCCTCGGCTTTCCGGTATTGCGCCTGCACGGCGACTACCTAGCCATCGTGACCCTGGGCTTCGGTGAAATCATTCGCCTGATCCTCAACAACTGGCTGAGCCTGACCGGCGGCCCGAACGGCATGCCGGCACCGCTGCCGACGTTCTTCGGCCTGGAGTTTGGCAAGCGGGCCAAGGATGGCGGCGTGCCGTTCCACGAGTTCTTCGGCATCGCCTACAACCCGGACGTGAAGTACTACTTCATCTACGCGGTGTTGTTCCTGGTGGTCCTGGCTGTGCTGTACATCAAACACCGCCTGACCCGCATGCCGGTCGGCCGTGCCTGGGAAGCCCTGCGTGAAGACGAAATCGCCTGCCGCTCCATGGGCCTGAACCATGTGCTGGTGAAACTCTCGGCGTTCACCATCGGTGCTTCGACGGCGGGCCTGGCCGGTGTGTTCTTCGCCACCTACCAGGGCTTTGTGAACCCGACCTCGTTCACCTTTTTCGAATCGGCGCTGATCCTCGCCATTGTGGTATTGGGCGGCATGGGGTCGACCATTGGTGTGGTGATCGCAGCCTTCGTACTGACCGTGGCCCCGGAACTGCTGCGTGGCTTCGCCGAATACCGCGTCCTGCTGTTCGGCATCCTGATGGTGTTGATGATGATCTGGCGACCGCGCGGCCTGATTCGGATCAGCCGTACCGGTGTGGCCCCGCGTAAAGGAGTAGCGCCATGAGCGAAGTCGTACTCAGTGTCGAAAAACTGATGATGCACTTCGGCGGCATCAAGGCGTTGAACGATGTCAGCCTGAAGGTCAAACGCAATTCGATCTTCGCCCTGATCGGCCCCAACGGCGCCGGCAAGACCACGGTGTTCAACTGCCTGACCGGGTTCTACAAAGCCTCCGGCGGCAAGATCGAACTCAACGTGCGCGGCCAGCAAACCAACGTCATCAAATTGCTGGGTGAGTCGTTCAAACCGACCGACTTCGTCTCGCCGAAATCCTTCGCCAGTCGACTGTTCTACAAGGCTTTTGGTGGCACCCACCTGGTGAACCGTGCCGGGCTGGCGAGGACCTTCCAGAACATTCGCCTGTTCAAGGAAATGTCGGTGCTGGAAAACCTGCTGGTGGCCCAGCACATGTGGGTCAACCGCAACATGCTGGCCGGCATCCTCAACACCAAGGGCTACCGCAAGGCCGAGAGCGATGCGCTGGACCATGCGTTCTATTGGCTGGAAGTGGTGGACCTGGTGGACTGCGCCAACCGCTTGGCCGGTGAATTGTCCTATGGTCAGCAACGCCGCCTGGAAATTGCCCGGGCCATGTGCACCCGTCCGCAGATCATCTGCCTCGACGAACCGGCCGCCGGCCTCAACCCTCAGGAAACCGAAGCGCTGAGCGCGATGATCCGGCTGCTGCGCGACGAGCACGATCTGACCGTGGTGCTGATCGAACACGACATGGGCATGGTAATGAGCATTTCCGACCACATCGTGGTGCTGGACCACGGCGTCGTCATCGCCGAGGGCGGTCCCGACGACATCCGCAACGATCCGAAAGTGATTGCCGCTTACCTGGGCGCCGACGAAGAGGAGGTGGTATGAGTCAACCCATCCTCGAACTCAAGGACCTTGATGTTTTCTACGGTCCGATCCAGGCCCTCAAGGGCGTGTCGATGCACATCAACGAAGGTGAAACTGTCAGCCTCATCGGCTCGAACGGTGCCGGCAAATCGACCCTGCTGATGTCGATCTTCGGTCAGCCGCGGGCGGCGGACGGGCAGATTCTTTATCAGGGCGTGGACATCACCCACAAGTCGTCGCACTACATCGCGTCCAACGGCATCGCACAATCGCCGGAAGGTCGGCGGGTGTTCCCCGACATGACGGTCGAGGAAAACCTGCTGATGGGCACCATTCCAATTGGCGACAAGTACGCCAAGGAAGACATGCAGCGCATGTTCGAACTGTTCCCACGGCTCGAAGAGCGGCGTACCCAACGCGCCATGACTATGTCCGGCGGCGAGCAGCAAATGCTCGCCATTGCCCGGGCATTGATGAGCCGGCCGAAGCTGTTGCTGCTTGACGAGCCAAGCCTGGGCCTGGCCCCGATCGTGGTGAAACAGATCTTCGCCACCCTGCGGGAACTGGCGAAGACCGGCATGACCATCTTCCTGGTGGAGCAAAACGCCAACCACGCCCTCAGGCTGTCGGACCGGGCGTACGTGATGGTCAACGGCGAGATCCGCATGAGCGGCACGGGTAAGGAACTGCTGGTCAACGAGGATGTGCGTAACGCCTATCTCGGCGGGCATTGATTCGTTCTTAAAATACCCACAGCCCCGACGAGCAATCGCCGGGGCTTTTTTATGCCGCAAATCCTCTGCCAATTCCCTGTGGGAGCGAGCCTGCTCGCGAAGACGGCGGCACATTCAACATCATTGGTATAGATACACCGCTTTCGCGAGCAGGCTCGCTCCCACAGGGGGGCGATAGGTGTGGTTTCGGGGAATTGTGGAAAACAATATTCGCAAGCTCCCAAGCTGCGACATAAAACCGCTGCAAATTGCTGTTTTCTCACGGTTTTGACTTGTCCCCGTTTGCTGTGGAACTGGCTGTGAATAACGTGGTGGTAGCTGGCTGAGAGCCTTTATTTACGAGGCTTTCAGGGCGGTGATTGTTTTTTGATCAAGCGTTTTTGCCAGGCTTGACGCAGGGTTTGTCAACTATTTTCTTGAGGGTGAAACAGCTGCAATCCGGTGTGAACAACCCTGTGGATAAGTCTGTGATTAAACTCTGGAAAGACTGGGCTGAAGGCCGTGGTTACTGGCTTGCGGCCATCGTTGATTTGACCGCCCGGTCGGGAAAATAGCCAAGGGCTACACGGTAGGCCGATGAGGGTCAAGCGAAAAAGTTTTCAAATTGCTCGCAAAGCCTTGTGGATAGCGGCTTGCAGCTTTTTCACTTGCCCCCAGAGACTGTGGACCGGCCTGTGGATAACATGCGCGCATGTCGCTGTAAGCCATACAGGGTAAGGCCTGACAGGGATTGATCAAATTTCATACAGTAAGCACCGTCCTTTAGGGGCTGCTGCACGCTGCGACCTTTTGATTTTATGTTTCAAGATCAAAAGGTCGCAGCCTGCGGCAGCGCCTACAGAGGAACATGGTTGCCGGTAAGAGCCTGGCCGGGCATGCTGCCTGCTGATTTCCATTCCAATGGCTGACCCTCAGCCGACGCAAGGAGAACACGATGTCCAACACCCTGTTTATTACCGGCGCGACCTCCGGTTTTGGTGAAGCCTGCGCCCGTCGTTTTGCCGAGGCTGGCTGGAAACTGGTGCTGACCGGCCGTCGTGAAGACCGTCTCAACGCGCTGTGCGCCGAACTGTCGAAGCAGACCGAAGTGCATGGCCTAGTGCTGGACGTGCGTGACCGCAAGGCTATGGAAGACGCCATTGCGAACCTGCCGCCGAGCTTCGCCAAGCTGCGTGGGTTGATCAACAATGCCGGGCTGGCCCTGGGCGCAGATCCGGCGCCCAAGTGCAGCCTGGACGACTGGGACACCATGGTCGATACCAACATCAAGGGCTTGATGTACAGCACCCGCTTGCTGCTGCCGCGCCTGATTGCCCACGGTCGTGGTGCCGGGATCGTCAACCTGGGGTCGGTCGCCGGCAATTATCCGTATCCGGGCAGCCATGTGTATGGCGGGACCAAGGCCTTCGTCCAGCAGTTCTCCCTGAGCTTGCGTTGTGATCTGCAAGGCACAGGCGTACGCGTCAGTAACCTCGAGCCGGGTCTGTGCGAGAGTGAGTTTTCGTTGGTGCGTTTCGGCGGTGACCAGGAACGTTACAACGCCACCTACGCCGGTGCCGAGCCGATCCAGCCCCAAGACATCGCTGACACCATTTTCTGGATTCTCAATGCCCCGGCACACATCAACATCAACAGCCTGGAGCTGATGCCGGTAAGCCAGAGCTGGGCCGGGTTTGCGATCGATCGCAGTGGTGGCAAGGCGTAAGACCGCATAACGGCCATTCGCGGGCAAGCCTCGCTCCTACAGTGAATTTGCATAACCTGTAGGAGCGAGGCTTGCCCGCGAAGGCGATTTCACAGTCAACGAAGATATTCAGCCAACCCGGCGTAGCAAGTCGCCAGGTGATAAGGCGTGGTCGACGGCATGTCCCTGCGGCTCACTTCTCCGTGCTCGTCACGGCACTCATACCAGCCCCCCGCGTGCAGCGAACGTTGCTGCAACGCTTGCAATTGACGCAAGACAGCCGCCTCGCTATCTGGGCGCAAGGTCAATGCCCGCAAGTACTCAGCCTGCGCCCAGATGCGCTGGGTCGCGTCGCGCGAACCGCCATCCGGACCGAGGTCAAGCATGGCGCGCACGGCACCGGTCTGTTGATCGACCCCCAATTGCTCTGTGAAGGCAAACGCCTGCGACAGCGAGGCGTGCAATTTCGAACCGCGCAGCAGGTCGGACGACTCCAGCAGGAAATACCACTCGAACTGATGCCCAGGCTCGAACCAGTTATCCACAGCACCCAAGGGTTTTTCCATCAACACGCCGTGTTGCGGATCGATAAAACGCTTCTGCATGGCTGTGCATAACTCGACCAGCGCCCGCTGCACGGCGAGGTCTTCACGTACCGACAAGGTGGCGAGGAAGGCTTCGGCCAGGTGCATCAACGGGTTTTGCAGTGGGCCGGTTTCCAGCGTGTTCCAGTTGCGATCGAGATTGGCCTCATAGAGACCATCGCCGGTGGCGAACTGTCGCGAGATCACTTCCAGGGCGGCATTGAGCACTGACTCGACCAGTGGCTCGCGGACTTTTTTCCAATAATGGGCGCAGGCGAACAGAATGAAGGCGTGGGTGTAGAGGTCTTTGCGCTTATCCAGCGGCGCGCCTTGCGGGTCGATGCTGTAGAACCAGCCGCCATGCTCGGCGTCGTGGAAATGCCGCTGCAACGAGCGGAACAGCGCCGCTGCACGTTCTTCTGCCGCTGGCACCTGGCCGATCAGGCTGGCGAACAGATACAGCTGTCGTGCACAGGCCATGGCGCGGTAACGCTGGGGCGGCAGCGGCTGGTGTCCGGCATCCAGCGCCTCATAGGGCAGTGCCATGTCGGCATTCCAGCCCGGGCCTTGCCAAAGCGGCACGATCACGTTCAGAAAGTGCTGCTGCACCGAAGTGAACAGGGCGGTCAGTTCAGGCTGGGAGGCGGAGCGGGGGGCTTGCGGCATTGGCTGGCGTCGTCACGGCAGGGTTGATTGCGCGACATGTTAGCAGGCCTGAGAGCCATGGTGTCTGTCAGGCCGCCTTCGCGGGCAAGCCTCGCTCCTACGGATTCCGGGTCGTACCAATCATTCGGGGTCCAACATCAATCCCGGCATGACGGGTCGTACCAATCATTCGGGGTCCAACATCAATCCCGGCATGACGGGTCGTCCCAATCATTCGGGGTCCAACATCAATCCCGGAATGACGGATCGTCCCAATCATTCGGGGTCCAACATCAATCCCGGCATGACGGGTCGTCCCAATCATTCGGGGTCCAACATCAATCCCGGAATGACGGATCGTCCCAATCATTCGGGGTCCAACATCAATCCCGGCATGACGGGTCGTCCCAATCATTCGGGGTCCAACATCAATCCCGGCATGACGGATCGTCCCAATCATTCGGGGTCCAACAACAATCCCGGAATGACGGGTCGTCCCAATCATTCGGAATCCAGCATCAATCCCGGAATGACGGATCGTCCCA
Source organism: Pseudomonas putida (assembly GCF_050990305.1). Classification (GTDB taxonomy): domain Bacteria; phylum Pseudomonadota; class Gammaproteobacteria; order Pseudomonadales; family Pseudomonadaceae; genus Aquipseudomonas; species Aquipseudomonas putida_AH. The sequence continues at coordinate 584,622 of NZ_CP158817.1, forward strand.
ATCATTCGGGGTCCAACATCAATCCCGGAATGACGGGTCGTCCCAATCATTCGGGGTCCAACATCAATCCCGGAATGACGGGTCGTCCCAATCATTCGGGGTCCAACATCAATCCCGGAATGACGGGTCGTCCCAATCATTCGTGATCCAACATCAATCCCGGAATGACGGATCGTCCCAATCATTTGGGATCCAACATTAATCCCGTAGGAGCGAGGCTTGCCCGCGAAGAGGCCATCACAAGCGCTACAGAATCAACCCGCCAACAACCAGGCCCCGGTCGCCGCCGAGGCCGCTCCCGCCAGCCGAACCAACGGTGCCGCTGCTTGAGGCAAAACCCGCACCACCGCATACCCCGCACCATGCAACGCCGCCGTCGCCACCACAAAGCCTATTGCATAGGCCCAAGGGTTCGACATATCCGGCAATTCCAGCCCATGCGCCACGCCATGAAACAGCGCAAACAACGCCGTCGCCACCAGCGCCATGCTCAATGGCGGACGCACCGCCAATGCCACCGCCAGCCCCAGCGCCAATACGGACGCGGCAATTCCGCTTTCCAGCGCCGGCAGGTTCAGCCCTTCGAAACCCAGCATTGCGCCAAGCAGCAGGGTGCCGACGAAGGTGCACGGCAGCGCCCAACGAGCGGCGCCTTTGTGTTGTGCCGCCCAGAGGCCGACGGCGAGCATCGCCAGCAAGTGGTCGAGGCCACCGATCGGGTGGCTGACGCCGGCGATCAAGCCGTTGTCGCCGTGTCCCGGGTGGGCGAAGGCAATGGCCGGGGTCAGCAACAGCGCCATGGCGCCCAGAATGCGTTTCAGTGTCATGGATTAGCTTCCTTGTGAATAAGTGAATCAGGCCGCCGTCAGCAAGCCCTGACGTTCGATGAAGGCGATGATGTCTTCCAGGCCCTGGCCGGTTTTCTGGTTGCTGAAGACGAATGGCTTGCCGTTGCGCATGCGGGTGGTGTCGCTGTCCATCAAGGTCAGCGATGCGCCTACCAGTGGCGCCAGGTCGATTTTGTTGATTACCAGTAGGTCGGATTTGCAGATCCCCGGCCCGCCCTTGCGCGGCAACTTGTCGCCAGCGGAAACGTCGATCACGTAAATGGTCAGGTCGGACAGTTCCGGGCTGAAGGTTGCCGACAGGTTATCGCCACCGGACTCCACCAAAATCAGGTCCAGGCCCGGAAAGCGCCGGTTCAATTGATCCACGGCTTCGAGGTTGATCGAGGCGTCTTCACGGATCGCCGTGTGCGGGCAGCCACCGGTTTCCACGCCGATGATGCGTTCCGGTGCCAGGGCCTGGTTGCGCACCAGGAAGTCGGCGTCTTCGCGGGTGTAGATGTCGTTGGTCACCACGGCTAGGTTGTAGCGGTCACGCAGAGCCAGGCAAAGCGCCAGGGTCAGGGCGGTTTTGCCGGAGCCGACCGGGCCGCCGATGCCGACGCGCAGGGGTTGTGTGTTCATGTGGTTCTCCAAATAGGGCGGCCAAAAAAAGGGGTTTAGGAACGGAACAGACGGCTGTACTGGCGTTCGTGGGCCATGCACGTCAGGGACAGGCCGAAAACGGCGCTGCCAGAGTGTTCGGGGTTAAGGGTCGTTGCGTTCTGCTGGGCCTGCTGCAACAGCGGTAATAATTCGCTGGTCAGGCGCTGGGCCGCCTGTTGGCCCAACGGCAGGGTTTTCATCAGCACCGCCAATTGGTTTTCCAGCCAGCTCCAGAGCCACGCGGCCAGCGCATCCTGCGGGCTGATCCGCCAGGCGCGGGCGGCAAGGGCCCAGCCCAGCGCCAGATGCGGTTCGGATCGTTGTTGGAGGAAGGCGCGGGCGCTGGTATCCAGCTCCGGCAAGCCGTTGAGCAGTTGCTGGAGGGAGTAGCCCATCTGCCGGCTTTCCTGATGCAACTCGCGGGTTTCCCGGCTGGCACGGTGTTCTTCGCAGAGTCGCAGTAACTCGCTCCAGTGCTCATTCTGGGCGGCCACACAATGGGCGAGCAGCAGCGGCGCTTCGAAACGGGCGAGATTGAGCAGTAATTGATCACTGATCCAGCGCCGCGCACTGTTGGGGTCGTTGACCACACCGTTTTCCACGGCCATTTCCAGGCCTTGGGAATAGCTGTAGCCGCCAATCGGCAGTTGCGGACTGGCCAGGCGTAACAATGCCCAGGCCGGGTTCACAGGCGCACGCCAAACTGATGCAGTTTGGGCGGGTAGTTAAAGTCTTCATCGCCATGGCGGGAATGATGATGACCGCCGCCGTAAGCGCCGTGTTCGGGTTGGAATGGGGCTTCGATGTGCTCGGTGGTGGCACCGAGTTGTTCGAGCATGGCCTTGAGCACGTAGTCGTCGAGTAGACGCAGCCAGCCGTCGCCCACCTGAAGGGCGACGTGGCGATTGCCCAGGTGATAGGCGGCTCGAGTCAATTCAAAGGCATTGGCGCAGGTGACGTGCAGCAGTTGTTCGGGACGGGCGCAAACGCGGACGATGCGCCCGTCTTCGGCTTGCAGGCATTCGCCGTCATGCAGGGGCGATTGACCACGCTCCAAAAACAACCCGACGTCTTCGCCCTCGGCACTGAAACAGCGCAAACGGCTTTTGCTCCGGGCTTCGAACGTCAGGTGCAACTCGGCGGCCCAGACGGGTTGAGGGTCGATTCTGCGGTGAATCACCAGCATCGGAAAGCTTCCAGCAATGGACGATGCACAGGCTAGAGCAAGGGGCTTGCCAATCGGCGACAGGCGTAGGAAATGGCTGTGGGAAACGTAGTTCGTGTCTAAAAGGATGCAGAAAAGCGCGTAGATTTGGTGCGGTAACTATTCGGGTGCACCAATAGGTGGCGCACAAAAAAAGATCGCAGCCTTCGGCAGCTCCTACAGAGGGATGTGATCTGTGTAGGAGCTGCCGAAAGCTGCGATCTTTTCAGGCGTCACTCGGTACTGCCGAGTCCTTGCCAGTGCTTGAGGCCGATGAAGATAAACCGCAGCTGCTGGGTGATCTTTGCCTGTGGCGTCAGATGCTCAGGCAGCGCCTCGGCCGGCGGATCGATGATGTCCGGCAAGGTGGCGAACACGCTTTTGACGATCAGGTCGGCCATGACGCTCAGGCCGGCGAGGTCCAGGTGTTGCAGCTTGGGCATCAGCGACAGGTCGGCCGCCAGGTCCGAGCTGATGTCTTCGCGTAAACGGCCAATGGCCAGCCGCACAGGGAGCGAACCGCCATATTGCTCGCGGGCCAGAAACAGAAATTGCGAACGGTTGGCGCTGACCACGTCGAGAAAGATCCGCACCGACGCATCGATGATGCCGCCCATGACAAACTCGTTATGCCGTACCAGGCGGATGGTTTCGCGAAAGGTCTGGCCGACCTCGCTGACCAGCTCCAGGCCCAGTTCGTCCATATCGGCGAAATGCCGATAGAAACCGGTCGGGACGATCCCGGCGGTTTTCGCCACTTCACGCAGACTCAGGCTGCCGAATCCTCGACCGCCTTCCATCAAATGGCGAGCAGCGTCCATCAGGGCGTTGCGGGTTTGTTGTTTCTGTTCGGCGCGAGGCAGCATCGCAAGGACGTTTTCTGGAATAAAAGAGCGACGCACTCTAGCAAATCGGGTTTGTCGGCGTCGAACGACGATAGAGGTTCAAGCGAGGAGATGTTGCAATTACAAAGTGAAGCGCCAGACAGTCAAAAGCCCAATCCGGTGATTGGGCTTTTTTTCAGGGCGGCCATGGGCTTAGCTCATAGCGCTGTTGCGTTCGATGACACGGTCACCACCATCTGCGGCAACGGTTTGACCTTGTGGGGTTTTGTCGTAGCCGTCAGCAGCAACAGTTTGGCCTTGTGGGGTTTTGTCGTAGCCGTCAGCAGCAACAGTTTGGCCTTGTGGAGTTTTGTCGTAGCCGTCAGCGGCAACAGTTTGGCCTTGTGGGGTTTTATCGTAGCCGTCAGAGGCAACAGTTTGGCCTTGTGGGGTTTTGTCGTAGCCGTCAGAGGCAATGGTTTGGCCCTGTGGAGTTTTGTCGTAGCCATCAGCGGCAACGGTTTGACCTTGTGGGGTTTTATCGTAGCCATCTTGAGTGATCAGGCCTTTTTCTTTCAGGCGATCGTTACCACCTTCCGCCAAGGTCTGGCTGAACACCGAGTGGCTGACTTTGACTTGTGGAGTGGCTTGGTCGGCGGCAGGCAGTGCGAAAGCAGTGCCGGCCAGCATGGAAAGGGTAAGGCTTATTAGTATTTGGCGTTTCATGATCGGGGTGCTCCGTAGCAAGGCAATAAATTGGGTACGAAGGCAATGCTACTCTCGATAAGTCGATATAAAAGTTCATAAACGCAATGTTAATAATCAACAGAATTGATTGTTCTCTGCAGGCCTTGCAAACCGGGCCTTTGCGGTGCACCGAGGTGGGTATTTTCGACACGTTTACGCCACGCAAAAGTGCGAGTGCGGTAACGCGAGAGGTTAAGGAAAAGCAGCAAACAAGCGTGTGATTTCGGCAAAATCGGCTTTTTGATTAAACCTGCGGACCGTTTTTCAGTCGTAGATTCCATAGCGGGCCGGTTCTGGCCCAGCGTTTCCAAAGTGCGTCGCAGTCGGGGCGCTCAGTCGTATCAGGAGCCCTGTGCAATGACGCGCACTCACAAAATTCTCGCCTGGACCTTCTCAAGCCTCGTTGTTCTGCTGGTGGCACTGGTACTGATCATCGTGTTCTTCGATTGGAACCGGATCAAACCACCGCTCAATGCCAAGGTCTCCGAAGAACTGCACCGACCGTTCGCCATCAATGGCAACCTGGCGGTGGTCTGGCGGCGCGAGCTCGATGAGGGTGGTTGGCGTGCCTGGGTGCCCTGGCCGCATGTGGTGGCCGAAGATTTGAGCCTGGGCAATCCTGACTGGTCGAAAACGCCAGAAATGGCGAGCCTCAAGCGTGTGGAGCTGCGTATTTCACCCCTGGCCTTGATGGCGCAGCGGGTGGTGATCCCACGCATCGACCTCACCGAACCCAATGCCCAGCTGCAACGCCTGGCCGACGGCCGCGCCAACTGGACGTTCAAATTCGATCCGAAAGACCCGAACGCCGAACCTTCGCCGTGGGTGGTGGACATTGGCGCGATCGGCTTCGATAAAGGCCATGTCACTCTCGATGACCAGAACTTGAAGACCCAGCTCGACTTATTGATCGACCCGTTGGGCAAGCCGATCCCGTTCAGTGAGATCGTCGGTGATAAAACCGCGAAAGCGGCACAAGAGAAGGGTGCAGTGCCTCAGGACTATGCATTTGCTCTGAAGGTCAAAGGCCAGTATCACGGCCAGAAACTGACCGGGCAGGGCAAGGTTGGAGGCCTGCTGGCCTTGCAGGACGCCGCGCGACCGTTTCCGTTGCAGGCTCAAGTAAAGGTCGCCGACACCAGTGTCGAATTGGCCGGCACCCTGACTGACCCAATGAACCTGGGGGCTCTGGATCTGCGCCTGAAGCTGGCGGGTAACAGCCTGGGCAACCTCTATCCGCTGACCGGCGTGACCCTGCCGGATACGCCGCCGTATGCCACTGACGGTCACTTGATCGCCAAGCTGCATGAGCCTGGCGGCGCGGTGTTTCGCTATGAGGAATTCAACGGCAAGATCGGCGCCAGCGATATCCATGGCAGCTTGAGCTACGTCGCCAGCCAGCCGCGGCCGAAGCTCAGCGGGTCCCTGCTTTCCAATCAGTTGTTGTTTGCCGACCTGGCGCCGTTGATCGGCGCCGACTCCAATGCCAAGCAAGAGGCCAGGGGAGGCGAGAGCAAGCAGCCTGCGGACAAGGTGCTTCCAGTCGAGGAGTTCAAGACCGAGCGCTGGCGCGATATGGATGCCGATGTCGAGTTCACCGGCAAACGCATCGTCCACAGCGAAAAACTGCCGTTCAATGATCTCTACACACACCTGGTGCTCACCGATGGTGTGCTCAGTCTTGAGCCGCTGCGTTTTGGCGTGGCGGGAGGCAAGCTGGATGCACTGATTAAACTTAACGGCCGCACTGAACCCCTGGAGGGCAACGCAAAACTCACCGCTCGTGGGTTCAAACTCAAGCAACTGTTCCCGACGTTCGAGCCGATGAAAACCAGTTTTGGCGAGCTTAATGGTGATGCCGATATCAGCGGGCGCGGTAACTCGGTGGCCAAATTGCTGGGCAGTGCCAGTGGCAACCTTAAGCTGCTGATCAACGATGGCGCCATCAGTCGCGAACTGATGGAACTGGCTGGGCTGAACGTCGGCAACTATGTAGTTGGCAAGATTTTTGGCGACAAGGAAGTGAAGATCAACTGCGCAGCTGCTGACTTTGATATCAAGACAGGGCTGGCGACCACGCGTCTGTTTGTCTTCGATACCGAGAACGCGATCATTTATATCGATGGCACCGCAAACATGGCGACCGAACAGTTGGACCTGACGATCACTCCTGAATCCAAAGGCTGGCGGCTGATTTCGTTGCGTTCGCCGCTGTATGTGAGGGGCAAGTTCATCAAGCCCGATGCGGGGGTGAAGGCCGTACCGTTGATGCTGCGCGGGGCGGGGATGGTGGCGCTGGGCGTGATTGCCGCACCGGCGGCGGGGTTATTGGCGCTGGTGGCTCCGAGCGCGGGCGAACCGAATCAGTGTGCGCCGTTGCTGGAGCAGATGAAGGCGGGCAAGGCGCCGAAGACTGTAAAAAACTGATGCGCGAATGTTGTCTTTTGTAGGAGCGAGCATGCTCGCGATGGTCGTTAACGATTACGCGTATGTGCTGGCTAAACACGGTGCTCTTGAATGCATCACGAGCAAGCTCGCTCCTACAGTTTGTTCATCTAAACAGCATCGGTTGTTCAAATCACCCAATTGGGTATTGGAACATGCAGCAAGTCAGTGTGGATGCGATTGCCTATTTTTTTTATGACAGTCGCTCTGACCTTATCGTACTCGCGCTCATCCAGCGAACTGACCAACAACCACATGTTGGACTTTCCATCCTTGATGGCGTTGAGAACGGGTTGATCCAGGATGTCGATGCTGATTGCATCGGCTGTCTTGAATGCCGCCTGCAGGGTAATGATGCTTGCATTGTTGCGAACGATGGTCAGTCGAGTTGAAGTGGCAATCGTTTTTTTTGTCGAGGGGAAACAGGTGTTCTCAATGCATGGAGTAAATGCATTGGCTTGAAGTCTATCGAGAATGAGTTGAATAACCGGCGATTGCGAAGACAGCTTCTTCAACTGAAGAAAGGCGTTAAGCAGTGCTTGTTTTTCCTCTTTGCTCAGAGTAGACCCCGTGACTGATTCGATAACTTGTAAAAGGCTCTTCGCGGAAAAGTCGTAGTGCCTGAACTCTCTGCTTTTTTCAATCCAACCCAGTCGGCCCACGGTAGTGACATAGTTGGATAATAGCTGTTCCCGATCATTTTGGTGTTTCGAAGTCGATACGAGTTCGCCGAGAAGGCTTGAATTCAAAACATCATTTTTAAAGGTCTTTGTGTGATTGCCACAAAAGACGATGATGTTGCCGCTGATCAGGTAGATGTCATAGATTGATGTTTCCATGTTAAGTGGCTCGACAGTTGTCAGTGGGTTTTTAAATTGACAGTTTTTACCAACTTAAAGATGAAGTTGTTTAAAAGTCAGGCAGGTTGTCAATGTACTTGCTGGCGGCATCGGTGTACCTGCTTATCAGCTTGGCTCGTATTCCCGAGAAGGTACTGTTGTTCAGATACATCCGCACTGCACCGGTTTTTATGGAGGTGGACTGTCTTGTGGACTTCCAGAACAAGATGCCACGGGTACTTTCTCGTGCATCGAGGGAGACGCAGTTAAGGACCATGTTCGCTTGGCCGTGGTTATCGAGCCAGACCGGCGCAATGTCGAACTTGGCCTGGGCGCCAAGTTTGAAGTCGCGATTGAAGATTTCGATAGCCTTTGGGCTTTTTTGCACGGTTTCTACAGCTTGTTTTGCGACCTTTGACAGAACGACAGCGGCGCCAGGAGTGAGCAGGCTGCTGGTAACCTCAAGGGCAACCTGGTCCATCGTCAGGCCGACTCTCCTGATGGTGGTCTCTTGAATATCCTTGTTTTGGAACACCCAGCCAATATTTGAAAGGCCGGTAATATATTCTTTATACCACTCAAATAGTTGTTTCTCCTCTGGGTATTTTTTGGTGGCGGCATACTGCATGACTAACTTGCATAGATTGACGTCGTCAATGATCGGCTGCGGGACGCCGGGAAGAAATGCGTTTATCGTGTCGGGCATTACACTGGCAGTTGGTTTGTTGATGTCATGGGGTGGGGTGTCTTTTGAAAGATTGGCAAAGCTCCGCGGTATTATAGTGGGTGGCAACAAGGGCAGTGATTCGATAAATTCAAGTCGTTGTTCATAAAGCATGAGTGTATTCCTTTACTTGTTTGTGTGGGCAATCGTTTGGTTGTGACTGTTAGAGTAATTTCATCCTGAAAAAAGTCTATGTAAGGTTTGTAACTTCAAATGCGATCAGGGTGGGGTGTGAATAAAGTTGTACTTTGATTCTTATTGGGTAAGTGTCGGGCTAGAGATATTAAATACTTGATCGCACGTGTTCGCCGGAGGTCGACGCTCCTCTTGCAGCCACGCAAAAAAAGCCCGAACCGGCGGATGTCGCTCCCGTCCCGGTACACACAGGGCGCTGTAACCGGCGCCATCCACCTGCACATCGCCCCGATAAGGCATCAGTAATCCGCTGGCCACACTCTCGGACACCAGAATATTGCTCGCCAGCACCAGCCCTTGCCCGGCTATCGCCGCTTGCAGGGCGTAATGTTCTTCATCGTATTCGCGCACGGCGGGTTGGCCGGTCAGCCAGGCTTCGCCGGATTGTGCGCACCAGGCTTCCCAGCCGTGGGCATAGAGTTTGGAGTTGTGCCAGCGCACGCTGATCAGCGTCGGTGTGCAAGTGGCTGCCAACATCACTTGTTCCGGCGAGCCATAGACGCCAAAGGATTCGTCGAACAGACAAAGACCGTACAGGTTCGGGTAGTCGTCGAGGCTGTAGCGCACCACCAGATCGACACTGGCGTCCTGATGCAGGTCGATGACTTCGCAATGGGTGTCGAGGCGCACGCTGATGTTCGGATGGCGGGCGTAGAAGCGGCCCAGGCGCGGCACCAGCCACAGGGCGGCGAAGGCCGCGGTGGTGGAGATCGTCAGACTGGTGCCGCTGCGTTGCGGGCGCAGGGTATCGACGCTTTGTGCCACTTCCAGAAACGCGCCATGCAGGCTATGGAACAGTCGCTCACCGCCTTCGGTCAGGCGCACCTGGCGTGGCAGGCGTTCGAACAGCTGCACGCCGAGCCAGGTTTCCAGTGAACGGATCTGGTGGGACACCGCCGTCGGGGTCACTGACAGTTCTTCGGCGGCGGCTTTGAAACTCAGCAGGCGCGAGGCCGATTCAAAGGCACGCAGGGCCGTCAGCGGCAAAGAGGCAAACATGAAGACTCCATGGATGAAACAGATTCATCCAGAATGATTTTTGCTCAGTTGAACAGGGGCAACCACAAGCTTGAAGCTGCAAGCCACAAGCAGTTTTAGTTTAGTCCCGAGGAGATTCAGATGAGTAAAATTCTTGCTGTTCATGCCAGCCCACGAGGTGAGCGCTCGCACTCACGGCGTTTGGCCGAGGTATTTCTTTCGGCCTTGCAAGCCCGCAAACCGCAGGCGCAACTCACCCGCCGCGAAGTCGGTCGGGCGTTGATACCGCCGGTCAACGAGGCATTCGTGGCCGCTGCGTTTTACCCGGAGCCGGACGCGCGACCTCTGTCGATGCAGGCGGATCTGGCGTTCAGCGATGAACTGGTTGGTGAATTGCTGGGACATGACGTGCTGGTGATTTCCACGCCCATGCATAACTTCAGCGTCCCCAGTGGCTTGAAGGCCTGGATCGATCAGATCGTGCGTATCGGGCTGACCTTCAACCACACCCTGGACAACGGCGTGGCTCAGTACGAACCGCTAGTGCACGGTAAAAAGGCGCTGATTGTCACCAGTCGCGGTGGCTTCGGTTTCGGTCCGGGCGGTGAGCTGGAAGCCATGAACCATGCCGATTCCTTGCTGCGCACGGCGTTGGGCTTTATCGGCATCACCGATGTCACGGTGGTCGCTGCTGAAGGTGAAGAATCCGAAGCGCGCACGTTTGCGGTGTCCGCTGCACAGGCCGAACAACGGCTGGTCGCGTTGGCCAGGGAGTTCTGAATGGCCTGGCTGTGTTTACTGATCGCCGCGGGCTTTGAAGTCACCTTCGCCATGGGTATGAAGTACGCCGAAGGTTTCACCCGCCTGTGGCCGTCGCTGATCACCGTCGTGGCGGCGGTGGGTGGGGTGTATTTCCTGACCCTGGCCATGCGCGAGCTGCCGGTGAGCATCGCTTACCCGATCTGGACCGCTATCGGCTCGCTGGGCACGGTGTTTCTCGGGTTTGCGTTGTTGGGCGAAAGCCTGACGGCGGTCAAATTAGTGTCGGTCGGGCTGATCGTGGCGGGTGTCGTCGGGTTGAAGTAGGGCGGATGTCATAGACTGCAGGTTGAGTTGTCATCTTCGCTGGCGATGCTTGGTGGATGTCTTGCATCCGATCTTGCGTCACTCAACGTTTACAAGGATGTCTGCCCATGTCGCAGGGTTCGGCAACGCGTTACCCGTTGGTGCTGGTCCCGGGAATGCTCGGTTTTGTCCGGCTGCTGCTCTATCCCTACTGGTACGGGATCGTTCCGGCGTTGCGCCAGGATGGTGCGCAGGTGTTCGCGGTGCAGGTCTCGCCCCTCCATTCCAGTGAAGTGCGCGGTGAACAATTGCTGGCGCGGATCGAGGAAATCCTGCGCGAAACGGGGGCCGAGAAAGTCAACCTGATCGGCCACAGCCAGGGTGCACTCACGGCCCGTTATGCGGCCGCCAGACGCCCGGATAGGGTGGCGTCGGTGACATCGGTGGCGGGGCCGAATCACGGTTCGGAACTGGCCGATTACCTGCACACACACTATCCACACGGTAGCGTTAAGTGCCGATGGTTGATTTTTTTGGTGCGCATGGTCGGGGTGTTGATGGGCCTGCTGGAAACCGGATATCGCGGGCCGAAGCTGCCGGTGGATATCCATGCCTCCCACCATTCACTCACCACGCAAGGCGTGGCACTGTTCAATCAGCGATATCCACAAGGGTTGCCTGAGACATGGGGCGGGCATGGGCCATCGCAGGTGAATGGCGTTCGCTATTACTCCTGGTCCGGCACCCTGCAACCGGGCAAGACCAATCGTGGACGCAACCTGTTCGATGGCACCAACCGCACTTGCCGATTGTTCGCCAAAACCTTTGTGCGCGAGGCTGGGCATTGCGATGGGATGGTCGGGCGCTACAGCTCGCATCTGGGGATGGTGATTGGCGATGAGTATCCGCTGGACCATTTCGACATCGTCAATCAGTCGTTGGGGTTGGTGGGGAAGGGGGCGGAGCCGATCCGGTTGTTTGTAGAACACGCCGTGCGACTCAAGGCAGCAGGGCTCTAGACCGCGTTGTGGCGAGGGGATTTATCCCCGTTGGACTGCGTAGCAGTCCCATTTTTTGGGGCCGCTTCGCAGCCCAACGGGGATAAATCCCCTCGCCACAGATCAGGCATGGCTGACCTTTCTGCTCAACACCGTCGTCCACCGCTCCGAAACAATCACCCCACCCAACGTCAAAACCCCACCCACCAGGTGATAAACCGCCAACTGCTCATGCAGCACCACCGCGGCGATCAACGCAGTCATCACCGGCAGTAAATTGAAAAACAGCGTGGTCCGACTCGGGCCCAGTCGCACCACGGCCTGCATCCAGGCCAATGGCGCCAGCATCGAGGCCAGCAAGCACGCGTATAGCACCAGCGGAATGTTCTGCAGGGTTGGGCCGATCTTCGGTGAGGCGAGGAACAGCGGAAACAGCACCACCACCGCCACCAGCACCTGTAGATACAGCAACACCAGCGGTGGCAATTTCAGCTGCCATTTCTTCAGCAGGGTGCTGTAGACCGCGTAGGCCAGTGTGGCGATCAGCATCATCGCATCGCCCAGGTTCACCCCATGCTCGAGCAGCACCTCGAGGCTGCCGGACGAGACAACGACCAATACCCCGGCAAACGACAGCACCGCACCGGCCAGCGCACCGGCGGTCAGGCGCTGGCCCAGGCTGATGATCGCCATGGCCAGAGACATCAATGGCATCAGCGACAGGATGATGCCCATGTTGGTGGCCGAGGTCAGTGCCGCGGCGAAATACGCCAGGCTTTGATAGACCGCCATGCCAAGTACGCCGAGGATGAAGACCTTGCCCAGATTAGGGCGGATGGCCGGCCAGTGGGCGATCACCGGTTTGAGCATGAAGGGCGTGAACAGCAAGCCGGCGAGCAGCCAGCGATAAAAACCGATTTCAGCGGGGAAGATCGCACCGGCCGACATTTTCGTGATCACGGTGTTGCCGGCCCAAATGAAAATGGCCAGCAGGGGGTAAGCGTATTGCATTGGGAAAAACCAGAACGTTAGTGAGGGGCGATTATCCCCTGTCTGGATACAAGCCTATACTTCGATCCAGACAACACGCCCCTGATTCCGGACAGCATGACCAGTCAACACATCGACCTGCTTGATTTCAGCGAACTGCCTGCCCCGGTGTACTTCCGCTACGCCGATTTCGATGCGCACCGTTTTGCTTCGGCTCACCAACATCCCTGGGGCACGCTGGAGTATTCCGCCCATGGCGTGCTGCACATGGAGATCGGCGGTAGTCGGTTCATGTCGCCGCCGCAATACGCGGTGTGGGTGCCCCCCGAAACCGAACACAGTTTCTACAGCAATCAGCCCATCAACTACCGTGCGGTCTGCCTCGCGCCGACCCTGTGCCGTGACTTGCCGGCGCAGGCCTGCACCCTGGACATCAGTGACATCCTCAAGGCCATCCTCAAGGATTTCGCCGCCCGTGACGTGAAAATTCCCGAGCGGGATGCCGATCAGCGCCTCGCGCAAGTGTTGGTGGACCAACTGCAACAGGCGCCGGTGCATGAGTGCTACTTGCCCTATGCCAGCAGTGCCGGGCTGCTTGGCATTCTCGAAGCCTTGCAAAGCGACCCAGGGGATAACCGGCCACTAGCGGAGTGGGCGGGGCTCATCCATGTCAGTGAACGTACCTTGGCGCGACAGTTTGTCCGCGAGTTGGGCATGAGCTTCGGCGAGTGGCGCCAGCGCCTGCGGTTTCTTGCGGCGATCGAAGCGCTGGACAGTTCGCGCAGCATTCAGGAAATCGCCTTCGACCTGGGTTATAGCACCGGCTCGGCGTTCATCGCGATGTTCCAGCGTCAGGCCGGCTGCACGCCGGAGCAGTACCGACGCAGCCACCTGGAGAGCAGGAAGGTGTAACAGCCTTTGTCTACACTCCAGGGCAAGGCCGTTCCCCTCGGTGCGGCGACAAGGAGAAAACTCCATGAAGATGCTGCGTGTCCCTTTGTTGATGATTGGATTACTGCTCTGCTCCCAAGGCTTCGCTGCCACTGAACAACAAAACAAGATGACCACCTGCAATGCCGACGCTACCGCCAAAAGCCTCAAGGGCGATGAACGCAAAGCCTTCATGAGCACTTGCCTCAAAGCGGCACCGGCGGCCAACGATGCTGCCAAGGCCTTGACCCCGCAGCAGGAAAAGATGAAGACCTGTAACGCCGATGCCACCACCAAAGCCCTGAAAGGTGATGCGCGCAAGGCGTTCATGAGTGAGTGCCTGAAGAAAAAATAAAGTCAAAAGATCGCAGCCTTCGGCAGCTCCTACAAAAGATTGCGATCCCTGTAGGAGCTGCCGAAGGCTGCGATCTTTTCGGCGCGACACCGGGCGTGTTCATAAACTCGCTTCGCTGCCGGAACGCTGGCAGACTGCCAATCCTTTTACGCCGTTCGTTTTGAGGCTGTATGCCAACGTTTTCTCAGCGTCAAGTTTTGCTGGTCATCAGCTGGGTCATTATTTTCGGCGGGTTGCTGCTGGTGATCCCGTTGCGGTTGTTGCCCAGCCTGTTGGCCGGGCTACTGGTGTTCGAACTGGTCAACATGCTCACCCCGCAATTGCAGCGATTGATCGAGGGTCGACGCGCACGCTGGCTCGCAGTGGCCTTGTTAGGGACTTTGATTGTCAGTGTGCTGGCGCTGATCTTTGCCGGCGCCATCAGCTTTCTGCTGCACGAGGCGGAGAACCCCGGCGCCTCCCTCGACAAGTTCATGGGCGTGGTCGATCGTGCTCGCGGTCAACTGCCACCGTTTATCGATGCCTACCTGCCGGCCAGTGCCGCCGAGTTTCGCGTAGCGATTGGCGAGTGGGTCAGCAAACACCTCAGTGACTTGCAGCTGGTAGGCAAGGACGCTGCACACATGTTCGTGACGCTGCTGATCGGCATGGTGTTGGGGGCGATCATTGCCTTGCAGCGCATTCCTGACCTGACCAAGCGCAAACCGCTGGCTGCCGCACTGTTCGAGCGCTTGCACCTGTTGGTCCAGGCCTTCAGAAATATCGTCTTCGCGCAGATCAAGATCTCCCTGCTCAACACCTTCTTTACCGGGATCTTCCTGGCGGTCGTGCTGCCGATGTTCGGCATCAAGCTACCGCTGACCAAGACCCTGATCGTCCTGACCTTCCTGCTAGGTCTGTTGCCGGTGATCGGCAATCTGATGTCCAACACCCTGATCACCATCGTCGGCCTGTCGTTGTCGATCTGGGTGGCCTTGGCGGCGCTGGGTTACCTGATCTTTATCCACAAGCTCGAATACTTCCTCAACGCGCGTATCGTCGGCGGGCAGATCAGTGCCAAGTCGTGGGAGTTGCTGTTGGCGATGCTGGTGTTCGAAGCCGCGTTCGGCCTGCCGGGAGTGGTGGCGGGGCCGATTTATTACGCGTACCTGAAGAGTGAGTTGAAGCAGGTGGGGATGGTTTGATCAGGCAGATCTTTATTGCCTGACAAGACCCCTTCGCGAGCAGGCTCGCTCCCACAGAAGAATGCGATCAACTGTGGGAGCGAGCCTGCTCGCGATAGGGGCGCTTCGGTCTCGGATCAGTCCATGGTGCCGTAACGCTTGGCCGCTTCAATGGCCAAACCACTACCAATGCTGCCAAAGATATTGCCTTCCACATGCCGCGCATTCGGCAGCATCGCCGACACGCTGTTACGCAGCGCCGGAATCCCGCTCGAACCACCGGTGAAGAATACGGTGTCGACCTGACCGACCTGAACGCCGGCATCGTTCAACAACTGGCTGACGCTGTTGCGCACACGCTCCAACAAGTTGTCGATGGCCGATTCGAACAGCGCCCGGCTCAGTTCCACGCTCAAACCGGCTTCGATGCGATCCAGCGGAACGGTGCGGCTGTCGACATGGGTCAGTTCGATTTTGGTTTCTTCCGTCAACATGGCCAGCCAGTGCCCGGCGCGCTGTTCGATCAACTTGAACAGGCGATCGATGCCGCCGGTGTCTTCGATGTCGTAGCGCATGCTGCCCAGCGCCAGTTGCGACTTCTGTGAGTACACCGAGTTGATGGTGTGCCAGGTCGCCAGGTTCATGTGGTGGCTGGTGGGCATGTAGGCGCCGCTCTTCATCCGGCTGCCGTAGCCGAACAGCGGCATCAGGCCCTGCAGGCTCAATTGCTTGTCGAAGTCGGTCCCGCCGATGTGCACGCCGCCGGTGGCCAGGATGTCTTCCTGGCGGTTATCCACACCCCGGCGCTCAGGCGACAGGCGTACCAGCGAGAAGTCGGAGGTACCCCCGCCGATGTCGACAATCAGTACCAGCTCTTCCTTTTCAATGGTCGACTCATAGTCGAACGCCGCAGCAATCGGCTCGAACTGGAATGAGACTTCCTTGAAACCGATCTTGCGCGCGACTTCCACCAGGGTGTCTTCGGCTTCTTTGTCGGCGACCGGGTCTTCGTCAACGAAAAACACCGGGCGCCCCAGCACCACTTGCTCGAATTCCCGACCGGCGGCCGCTTCGGCGCGGCTCTTGAGCTGGCCGATGAACAGGCCGAGCAGGTCCTTGAACGGCATGGCCGTGCCCAGAACGCTGGTGTCGTGCTTGATCAGCTTGGAACCCAGCAGGCTTTTGAGCGAGCGCATCAGTCGGCCTTCGTAGCCTTCCAGGTACTCGTGCAGCGCCAGCCGGCCGTACACCGGGCGGCGTTCTTCGAGGTTGAAGAAGACCACCGAGGGCAGGGTGATCTTGTCATCCTCCAGCGCAATCAGCGTTTCCATGCCGGGGCGCAGCCAGCCGACGGTGGAGTTGGACGTGCCAAAGTCGATACCAACGGCACGGGCTGGAGAAGCGTTTTTCATGTCTTTCAGGTTCCGGTTAAAAAACGGCCGCGCAGTGTATGCCAGTGCGGCACAGAATCGAAGGCCGGTTATCTGCTAAATCTCGCCGTCAGGCGCCTTGAAAGATGTGCCATCACCCCCAAACTACCCTGCATCAACCGGACAGCCAGGAGCGAGCGCAAGTCGCCCCGCCTGCTGCCGATAAACTTCTGAAGCGCTACCCGGTCACAATCCTGAGATCGGTCAATTTGTGTGCAGCCAAAAGGCGCATGCTGTGGCAGGTGGCGCGATTTCGATAACGGATGGTGATTCGAGCGATGGACTTCAAAGACTATTACAAGATTCTCGGTGTGGAACCGACAGCTGACGACAAGGCCATCAAGGCGGCCTATCGCAAGCTGGCGCGCAAATACCACCCCGACGTCAGCAAGGAAAAGGACGCCGAAGCCAAGTTCAAGGACGCCTCGGAAGCCTATGAAGCGCTGAAAAGCGCCGACAAGCGCGCCGAATACGACGACCTGCGCCGTTATGGCCAGCATGGGCAACCGTTCCAGGGGCCGCCGGGCTGGCAGAGCCGTGGCGGTTTCGGCGGTGGACAGGACACCGGCGATTTCTCGGACTTCTTCAGTTCGATCTTTGGCAACCGAGGCCCAGGTTTCGGTGGTGGCGGACAGTCGCGCCGCAGCACCGGGCGTCGAGGGCAGGACGTGGAAATGGAACTGGGTGTTTTCCTTGAGGAAACCCTGTCGAACGAATCGAAGAAGGTCACCTTCCAGGTGCCGCAATACAACGCGGCCGGCCAGCACGTCAGCAACACCCCGAAAAGCCTGAACGTGAAAATCCCTGCCGGCGTGAGCGATGGCGAGCGCATCCGCCTTAAAGGGCAGGGCGCGCCAGGGGTTGGCGGTGGCGCCAACGGCGATCTGTACCTGACGATCCGCTTTGCGCCGCACCCCAAGTTCGACGTCGAAGGCGAAAACCTGATCATCACGTTGCCACTGGCACCGTGGGAGCTGGCGCTGGGCACTGAAGTCGCGGTGCCGACCCTGACCGGCAAGATCAACCTCAAGGTCCCGGCCGGCAGCCAGAACGGTCAGCGCATGCGCGCCAAGGGCCACGGCTTGCTGAACAAGTCGGGTGAGCGGGGCTACCTGTTCGTGCAACTGAAGGCCGTCATGCCGAAGAAAACCGACGATGACATCAAGGCCCTGTGGCAGGAACTGGCGAAGAAAGCCGCCTTCGACCCGCGAGAGAACTTCTGATTTGGAACCAAGGAGCTACTGACCATGAGCAGTCCCCTGATCGTTCAACTGGACTTGGCAGAATTCTGTGAGGCGACTGACCTGTCGGACGTCTACGTGATCGAAATCGTCGAGCACGGCATCCTCGAACCTCAGGGTACCGTGCCCAAGGACTGGCGTTTCACCGACTACGAACTGGCACTGGCCAAACGGGCCGCCAAGCTGCGCCATGATCTGGAGTTGGACTGGGAAGGCGTCGCCCTGGCGCTGGACCTGCTGGAAGAGGTCCAGCAGTTGCGGGCGGAAAACCAGATGCTCAAGCAGCGGTTGGGGCGGTTGGTCGTCGAATAGTCCCCAAACCCTGTAGCTGCCGAGTGCAACGAGGCTGCGATCTCTTGATCTTGAAAAACAGAATCAAAAGATCGCAGCCTCGTTGCACTCGGCAGCTCCTACACAGTTCCTACAGTTCCTGTGGTCGGCGTGGCAGAACCACGGTAAACAGTGTCCCATCCACTTCTCTGGAAGTGACTTCAATCGTCCCGCCATGCGCATCGACTACTTGCTTGACGATGAACAACCCCAGGCCAAGGCTGGTGGACGGTTGGCCGAGCTCTTCGTCGGCGCTACGCACCAGCGGGTCGAAGATCGTGCCGATTGTGTCCTCGGCAATCGGCGCACCATCGTTATGCACCGTGAGACGAACAGTGTCTGGCAAGCCGGTGAGCGTTACCGTTACATCGCGTTTGGTCGAGCCATGCTGCAAGGCATTGCCGATAAGATTTTGCAGCAACTGGCCCAGTCGCACGGCGTCCCAGTTGCCCTGCGTATCACCCTCGACGATCACCGTCGGATCACACTCCGGATTACCCGCGCAGGCCAGTGCAATCGCCGCATGCGTCGCATCGGCCAGGTTCATCGGTGCCGGTTCGATCGGCAGATCCTTGCCCAGGCGGCTGCGCACTAACTCCAGCAAGTCATTGACCATCGCCGCCATATGCTGAGCGCCGCGCTTGATGTTGTTGGCGCAGGTCAGCGCATCGCCCGCAAGCGTTGTCTTACGCAGCAGCAGCTCGGTGGACATGCTCACTGCTTGCAGCGGGGCGCGCAGGTCATGGCCGAGAATCGCCAGAAAAATATCCCGTGAGCGGTTGACCTGTTCGGCGTAGGCCGCCGTGGATTCGGCGAGGGCTTCGTCGATGGCCTCGTTGAACCGGATCATGTCCTGGAAGTACGTCATATCAGGCGACTCCAGGCTGTCGACCCACAGGCGAATAACACAGGCCCGCAAGTGGCGGAATTCGCTGGTCATCTGTACCAGGTCGAAGCCCACGGTATGACGCAGTTCACCATGGCTGGCGCCGGCTTCATCCAGGCTTGGGGTTTTTTCCGGGCCTTCGCCCTTGGCCTTGGCCATTTGCTCGCTGGCATTCTGGGGCTTGGTCATGTCCCTGGCGGCCGCCAACAGAATGGCCCTGGCGTGGTCGCGCAGGGCGACTCGATCCAGATTCTCGGCTGCGGGCGTGATGGTTCTGGCGAACTGCTCCCACTCATCGACGATTCGGTCCACCTGTTGCCTGATGAAATCGGGTAAGCGCATGGGTGAATTCCTGAGCGGGTGAATGCAGGGTGTTTCGAATATTAGCGCCTTCGGGCTGGAAAAAACCGCCCGCGGAGCCGCTGCATACTGTGCCTTTTTCGGGTGGTAAAGATACATAGTTTCAGTCTTGTTTTTCGACGGTTCACCGCATGAACCCTGTAGAGAGCAAACAGTTTTTCAGCCTTTTGTTTTTTGGGGGGATGCCTAGGCTATTGGCTCCATCAATTAACCTGAGGTTTAGAAGATGTCCGATTTGCAGGGAAGCACTTCGACGACTGTTCCATCCGTTACCAAGGCCAACAAGAGTGTCCACGAACAACGCATCATTAATGTCATTCCCAATGCGATAAAAAATGCATCGACGAAAACACTGGGATCAATGTTGAACCTGAAGGCGAAAATGCCGGACTGGTTCATCAATGCACGGGAAGTGGACCGGCAGTATCTCAAGGAGTTAATGGATCAACGCCTGCGCTCGCAAAGTGAACTGGATGAGTTGCTCCCTGAGCTGGAGCAGGATATCGAGACCTTCGCCAGGCCGTTGCTCAATACTGCGCTGAAAGACCATTTAAAGACTGATGAAAATCCCGAGCACCTATCACTGCAGCTTTATGTGCCCGATACCATTATTTTTGGTATCGACAGGGGCGCCAGTCGTATCCGGCACACTTCCTTGCTCGCCGCAGCGCTGCATAATTTTGAGTCGACGGAAACGCGTCCGGAGGCCTTCAGAAGCGGATCTGGCATTTATCAAACGGGCAATCAAGGAACGTCACAACGCATCAACTCAATAACGGCGCAACAGTTCGCCCTATTGTGTCGAAAGCTGGACATCGGAAAGCAGTATCAAACGCACCTTAGATCTAGGCTGGAGCCGCTTGGCGCGAGTGCGAAAAGGCAACTGCAAGAACGATCGATTGCCAGTGAATGTGCGGATTTCAAACTGTCGGCGTTTATCGCCCGCTTGAACGGTGATGTCAGTGCCCATGGCTACGACAGGCTTCGTGGGGTCGCTGAGAATAAACAAGGCATCAAACTCTACGATCTTCCAATGCGCAGTCACCGTTTGTCGCTCATGGGCTTCAGGTTGACCGGCGTTGTGCTTTTCAGCGCCGTTGCAGACCCGTCGGCCCTGAAGCAGGCGGTCGATACCTTGACACCCGACAGCTTGAAGTTCTGGCTGGACTGGTCGCGGCGCGTGCCTGTTTTACCCGGCCAAGAGTATGAAAAATACAAAATGCTCCAGGCCTTTTTTGCCAATGGGCCAGACGGGGTAAAGGATGAGCTACTGCGCAATGAAGATATTTATCAACAGAGTCGATTGACCGGGCCGCTGATCGCTTATGTGCCGCAGGACCCTCATCATCCGTTGAAGGAATACGAGTCGCTGTCGGACTTCATGAAAACCCTGATCAGCCAGCTACGCGACCCTCAATACCAAGCCTTCTTCAGTCGGTTCGTTGCGCAAAAGGACAAAGGGCTTTTTTTCGCCCGCGCCAACGAGCGATTGAAGACCATCACCTGGCAGCAACGCGCCCCGCTCGACATGGGCCCCTGGTGGCGCGAGACCGCTGTCGAAAACCCCAATGCAGAGCCGATCACCAACCTGATGGCCGGTGATCTGTGGGTGACCTTGTTTCGGGAGCGCCGGGACAAAGCCCTCAGCGATGCACGACACATTGCGGTGCCGACGGACGATGAAGATGCGGCCACTCGCTGGAAGCGATTGACCAGCTATCTGGACATCGGCTGGAACCTGTTCAGCTTCGGCGCGATGCTGATACCGGGTGTGGGCGAGGTGGTGCTGGGCATTATGGTTGCGCAAATGCTCGCGGAGCTGGCCGTAGGGGTCGAAGACTGGAGCAAGGGAGACCGGGAAGAAGCGGCGGGCCATATCAACGGCGTGTTGATCAACTTTGCGCAACTGGCGTTGATGGGGGCCGGGCATGTGTTACCCAAGACGGACATCGTACCCGTCAAGGTGTCGCCCTTTGTCGAAAGTCTCAAACCGGTGCAGTTCAAGGGCAAGACGCGACTGTGGAATCCGGATCTTGGCCCCTACAGGCATATGCTCACCTTGCCCGAGGCCTCAGAGGCAAACGGCTTGGGTCTTTACGCTCATGCCGAGCAGCAGGTTTTGCGTCTCGATGATGAACACTTTGCCGTCAGGCAGGACACCGAGACGGGGCGGTACCGAATTCAGCATCCTGTACGGCCTGAGGGCTATCAACCTTTGCTGGAACATAACGGCGCCGGAAGCTGGAAGACCGAACTCGATCGGCCGCTGGAATGGGACAAGCTGCGGTTGTTGCGTCGGCTGGAACCGTCTGTACAGGGATGGTCCGATGAACGTCTCGAGCAGGTGCTGACGGTCAGTGGCGTGACGGACAATGCATTGCGCCGCGTGCATGTCGAGCACGACACGCCACCGGCGATGCTGGTCGATACCTTCAGGCGCTTCAAAGCCTATGGCGATGCCGGCGAGTTGGGCCGGCAGATACTGGCCAATCAAATACCCGAAGCGCTGGAAACCTTCGTCCCCATCCTGATGACGGAACTGCCGCGCTGGCCGCAATCAAGAGTCGTGGAGTTGTTTGACGGGCCAGGGCTGTCGGGTAAGTCGATCAGCTACGGCAACAACGCGACGAACAGTGCCCACCACATCAAGTTGACCCGCGCGCAGCTGCGCGACGGCCAGCTGCCGCAGCGTGTGATCGAGCACTTCAACGAACAGGAAATCCGCGAACTGCTCGGACAAAGTGTCGCCGGCGACAAGCAGGCGCGTATTGATGAGCTGAAAACCCGGGTGGCCCAGCAGGCCGGAAAAAATCAGCCACGCCTATTCGAAACGCTCTACGCCACGCGAGACGTTTCCACAGACCCGCGAACAGCTTTGTTGCGCCGTGAGTATCCACAGTTACCCAGTGCCGTCGCCGAACAATTGCTGATCGCCGCCGAGCCTGAGGACCTGCACCATCTAGCACAGAAGCAGCGTCTTCCTCTGCGCTTGCATCAACAGGCGCGACGGGCGCAAGCCCAGGTGCGGCTCAGTCGTGCCTATGAAGGTCTCTACCTTGAAGCGCTGGAAAACAACGATACCTGCAAACTGGCATTGGGCTCGCTTGCCAAGTTGCCGGGCTGGTCGGCTGACGTGCGAATCGACATTCGTGCTTATTCATTCAGTGGCGACTTGTACGCGAGCGTCGGCCCCGAAAATGCGCCCATTCGCAAAGTCCTGGTGATGAACGATGACGGCCGATTCGAGGCGCGGGATGATCGAGACCAGCACTTGCACGGCGCCGACGATCTCTATGCGTCGGTGTTGCATGCCCTGCCGGATGGCGAGCGACAGGCACTGGGCTATGACATTTTCGACAGTGTACGGCTCAGGCAGACGATCCAGCGTTCTGCGCTGGATCACTCGCAATTGGAGTCGATGTTGGCGACCCATCCAGAACGCAAACCAGCCTACGATCCGCAGACCATGCGCCTGCGTGGAGGCATGGAGGGCTACCGCCAGCACCTTGACCAGTCAATGCTGCATCGGCGAGTCAGCGCGTTGTACCCAGGATTCAGCGACGAGCAACTCACAACGCTGTTGACTGAATTCGGTGAATCGGCGGCCCAGCGGGTCGGCGAACTGGAGGCTGAGTTCGATCTGTTGAACGAACAAATGCGGTATTGGATGGACTCGCCCACAAGCTCATTTCGCTTCAGTCCCGAAGGGATGGCCGAGTGGCGTTCCAGGGAAGCGGTCCAGAAGGCGATCAGGCAATGCTGGCAAAGGACGGGACCTGCAGGTGCGGACGTTCCAGGGATTGTCCGCCCGCAGATGCTCAATCTCGATAGACTGCCCATGAATCGACACCTGGCGGGAATGCCAGTGCTGGAGGCAAATTTTGACCATGTCACCAGCTTGAGCATGCGCCAAAGTGCGTTGCTCGATGGCCAGACACTGTTTCTTTCTCATTTCCGCCGGTTGCGCTTTCTCGATCTTGGCAGCAATGCGTTAACCCACCTTCCACCACAGATCGGTGACATGCGTTACCTCGAGCATCTGATACTGAACGGCAACCGAATCGAGTTGACACCTGAGGCCGTGGCGCACTTGAAAGGCTTGATCCGCCTCAAATCCCTGGCGATGAAAGCAAACCCATTGAAGTTGCTGCCCGATATCAGCCGGATGCCAGAACTGCAGTTGTTGATTCTGGAAAACACAGGTATCGACAGCTGGCCGACCGGGCTGTTTGCCCAGCCGCGACCTCGCAGCCTGTTTTTGGACATGCGGCACAATCCAATCAACCGGATACCTGACGTTGCGCCCGGTTCGTTTCGCGCCGAGTTGCTGGCGCGTTCGGTGCTGACTCGTGATCCTCAATGGCTGTCATCACAGAACCTGGAAAGGCTCAGGCTCTACACCGAATCGGCGGGGTTGGATCCGGAGCGTGCTTATCCACCCAGGGGGACCGTTGACAGCAGCGAATGGGCCGAGGGCATGCCCCTGCAAGAGTGGCAGGCCAAACAGTTGATCTGGAACGATGTTGAAGATGAGTTTAACTCCGAGTCCTTCTTTCTCGAGATCTGGCGGCTGACCCAGTCCGCGGACTTCAAGGCCGGTGGCAATTACCGGATCGACCTGACCGCCAGGGTCTGGCGCATGCTGGAGGCCATGGCAGAGGACAGCGAATTGCGTACGACCCTTTTTGCCGAGGCCGTGGCACGCACTCAGTGTGTCGATGGTGCGACGCAGCTGTTTAATGTATTGGGCATGAAGGTGCTCGTTCACGAAGCCTATGGCTTGGGCAACCCAGGGTTGATCGAATCAGAACTGGTCGAGCTGGCCAAGGGCAAATCGCGCCTGGACGAGATCGAGCGAATAGCCGAGCGGCATATTGCCGATCGCGTGGCCAACGGTGAACAGATTCAACGGGTGGATGCGTTAGGCACCATGACGGGGACCATTGATATCGTCGAGGTTCACTTGGCCTTCACCACGGAACTGGCAAAGCCGGAGGCGGAGAATGGGCTCGACTTGCCCTGGCAGGCTCGCACCATGCAGTTTCGCGGCATTGCAGGCGTGACGCCCACAATGATTGAAGAGGCACGCCTGCGGGTGCTCGCCTTGGAGGAAGGGGATCTGTTGCGGGATTCGATCGCCGATCAATCGTTTTGGAAAACCTATGTGGAAGGGGCCAATCGTGTGCGCTTCAGGCAGTTCGATCGGCGGATGGATGCCCTGTACGAATTCAAGGTGACACTGGACGAAAGGGCAACTGAGTCGAAGTTGTCACCCGAAGACAAGGATCGACAAAAACTGCAGCTCAGAACCCTGGCTCTGGAGCTGGGAAAACCGGAGAGCGAAATCGCGCCGGGTAGGGTCATGACCGACGATGAGTTCACGGCGCAATACACGGCGATCAAGCATGAGCGAGAGGCCTTGCTCAGACAATTGACACAGCAGGCGATGGACCGGGCGAAGGTGCAGGCCAAACCAACTCCGTTCTCCGTTGAGTCGTCCGACTGATTGAAAACTCTGCTGACAGTGCTCGGTGCGAAGGTAGATATGTAGTGCCGATGACGCTGCCGGACATGGTGTTGTAGTGCTCCACTTCACAGGAGAGACACCATGTCTGGTTTCCCAACACCAGCGTTGGTAACGGCGCAGAACCCACAAGCTCTGATTTCCCGCAGCATCCACGGCAAGCAGTTGGAACAGGCGATTCCCGATTGGCTGACTGGTGCGACAGCGCAGCGCCGTCAACAGCTGAAGTCAACCGACGCACCTCTGCCCGATTGGTATCGCAGCGCATCTTCACAACAACGCAAAACACTCAATGACAGCGTCGTTGCGAGCTTCACCGCCCAGACCCAGCTGGACCAGACGATGTCTTCATTGCAGGACATCGATACCTTTGCCAAGCCGTTGCTGATCGACGCGTTGAACAAGCAGTTCAATGTAAAACTGGACGTCAACAAGACCTTTTTACTGCTCAGGAAAACGCTGGAAGCTGGCGTTTTGGGTGTCGACATCGGCAGTTTCGAAGTCTTGAGGCTGCCGCTGTTGCAGGCGGCCTTGCACAACTTCGAGGCGTGGGAATGTGAGCGTGGCGCTTTTCACGAGTCGTCAGGTTTTCTGTTGGAAAACTCGACGCCGGACACTTTCGAAAGGGTTACCACTTCATTAACGGTGGAGCAATTCACCGGGTTGTGCCGTTCGCTGGACATCGGCACGCAGTATCAGGCTTACCTCAAGAATTACTTGCACCCTACGGACGCCCTGGCGGATCAGACGCTTCGTGAAAAATTCATTACAGCGCAGAAAACCGCCCTGCGTGCCGCGGCTGAAACGGCGTTGTTGAAAAAGGATATTGAGCCCCAGGACTACACGACAATCCTGTCGATCATTGCCGGGGATACCGAACCGTACCAAGGGAAAAGGCAGATTTGGTTTCGGGATCTGGGCTTGATGAGGCACCGCATGACCGGCTGCGTGGTGTTCACCATTTGCGAAAAGTACCGCTATTCGGATGACATGATCCTTTACATCCCCAACGACCCGCATCACCCGTTGAAGCGTTACACCTATGACGAAATGCAAGCTATGTTCAAGCGGCGGTTCACCGCTCGCGACGGTGCTGCCCCTGACGATATTCGCCCGACTGCCTATCAGCGATTTTTCAGTCAATTCGTCGCCTATGCCGACCGCCCGGACTATTTCTATCAGCTGACCGACGACAAGAGCACCTCGTTTTTGCAGCACCTGACACCTTACGCCCCGATCTTGAACGAGTTGTGGAAAGGCATCAGCCCGCTCGGCGCACTGGTGGGAATCAAGGAGTTGCCCCCCGCATCCCCGACACTGAAGAAGCCCAACGACGACCCCTTCCTCGACCCCGGCGGTATTCTTCACAAGGGCAAAGGGCTTTGGGAGGCCAACCCCGATCTATGGGCTTACCTGTTTGAACAACATCGCGCCAAAGTCATTGCCGATGCTCGCAGTCACGCAGTACCGACGGCGGATGTCGACGCCAGGGTGCGCTCGGAAAAGCTCTCCCGGTTGCTGAACATCGGCATGCTGGTGCTGACCGGGGTTGCCATGTTCGTCCCGGTGCTGGGCGAAGTCATGATGGTGGTGATGGCCGGTCAGTTACTGGAAGAGACCTTCGAAGGGGCGATCGAGTGGAGCGAAGGCGATCGCAAGGCCGCCAAGGCGCACTTGATTGATGTCGCGGAAAATCTCGCCTTGCTGGCGGTCACGGCGGGCGTCGGCAAAGGCTTGGCAAAATGGTCGGCGATCAAGGCCGAACCTGTGATCGAGCGTCTTGATCCTGTCACGCGATCTGATGGACAGCCCCGTTTGTGGAGTCCGGAACTTGGCCCTTATGAAAGCCAGGTCAGCCTGGAACGCAGCAGCGGCCCCAGCCTTCAGGGACAGCATCAGTTGGAGGGTAAAACCTATATCCGGCAAGCAGAGAAGGTCTACGAGACGACCTGGGATGAGTCGCTCCAGCGCTGGCGGATAAAGCATCCCACCGATCCTGATGCCTATCGGCCAGTGTTGGCTCACAACGGCCTCGGTGCCTGGCGTCATACCCTGGAGCGCCCCTTGACCTGGGACCGCCTGACGCTGCTACGACGCATGGGGCATATGACAGAGGGTTTTTCCGATCAGCAACTGCTCGACATCGCCGATATCAGCGGCATCAGCGACAACGCCTTGCGCAAGATGCACATGGACGACATGCCACCATCACCGGAACTGGCCGACACCCTGCGGCTGTTCGAAGCCGATCGGGATGTCGCGACGGTCATTCGGCAGGTGGCAACGGGAGAGTCCACTGACCTGCGCTCTTTGGCCGCGTTGCCCTTGGTGACTGAACTGCCACGCTGGCCAGCCGGTCGGGTGTTACAGGTCTTCGACGATCCGCTACTGACAGGGCGTTCGGTCAAATACGGCGCCGAGCGCTTATTGGCGGGTGTCAGGCGCAAACCTGTCATCCGGGTAAGTCTGGCCGATGTACTGAGCGGCGAGTTACCCGAACGCATTTTAGCTGCGCTGGATGAGTCAGAAATCACGGGTCTACTTGGCGGCGAACCTGCGCGGATCCGTGATGGGCGCTTGGGGGAAGTTAGAAAACAGATCGGCGATTACCTGGAGCGTCGCCAATCGACCGTGTTCGAAAATATGTATCGCAGCAAGGCACCGTCGAGCCCCGAGGTCGCCAGGTTGCAAAAGCTCCATCCGGGGCTTGGCGAGTCTGCCGCGCAAGCGGTGTTGGCAGGGGCTGACGCGGAGCAACTCACCCGATTGCAGGCCACGGGACGACTGCCACTGCCGATGCAGGAGCAAGCCCGCTGGCATGTCCGGCAAGGGCGCCTGAGCCATGCCTATGCCGGCTTGCTCAGGGACAACATGGTCACTGCCGACAGCCAGCGCCTGGCCCTGCACACGTTGGCGAAGTTACCCGGCTGGTCTGACCAGGTGCGACTGGAAGTCCGTGAAGGTCACATCGAAGGGCGGATGCTCGAAGGCATTGGCGCGGAGACGGCCACAAGCCGTAAATACCTGGTGAAAAAAGGGCCGTTCTACCAAGCCTTCAACGAACAAGGGGAGGCGCTCAACAGCCTTCCCCGACAGGGTGACAACTTCTACCAGTCCATCATGCATGCGCTGCCCGATCACGCGCGAAAGGCTTTGGGTTTTCCCGAGACGGGGCAGAGCCAGGCATTGCGAAAAGCCGTGGTCGATTACGCATTAGTGCATCGTGCTGAAATGACCCGGCTGCTGGAGGAACGCAGCGCAAGGGCGGGGAGGATCAAACCACCGGTACGGGTGAGTCAGGCCAGAATTGGTTATTACGCCAGCGGCGATGGCCCCGCGCTGGATCTTCCCTTGAGCTCCCGCGTGAGGGATGTCTATCCCGGGCTTTCGGATCAGCAGGCCAACGGTTACATCCTCAAGCTACGACGGGCAGGGCAAACCGATGCGCAAATCTATGGGCATCTGCAAGCACGCTTGCGCGAGTGGGAAACCCTTGAGTCGACGCTTGAGCGGTGGCTTCAGCCGGTGCCGGGTGGCGTGAACAACTCATTGTTCGGCGGTCGAACGGTGGTGGAAAACATCAAGGCATCCTGGCGAAGTGCGCCTCTGGTCGATGAAGACCCTCGATTCAGCCGGCTTGAAATTATCCATATGGGAGCGCTGCCACCGATCACCGCGGACTTTTCCCATGTTCGTGATCTGACATTGATGGCGTCCGGATCCGAAACATTGCTGACGCACTTTCCCAATGTAGAAAAACTTCAATTGGATCTGCGTTTCGCCGAGACTGCGAATGCCTTCGAAGCTTTGAGAGGCCTGCGCAAACTCACCAGTCTGCATGTCTGGGCAGCTCCTTCCCCGGCACTGCTATCGGCACTGAGTAGGCTGATCAATCTTGAGGAGCTTAATCTGGTGAGTGCCCGCAGCATCGCCAGCATGCTCGAAGAGCCGGCGTATGATTTGAGCGCCTTCAAACATTTGCGCCGACTGGAAGTGACGGAGCCGCAAATGAAACAGTGGCCCACGGGCCTGCTTGAGTTGCCACTGCTCGAACGCTTGAATCTGCGGCGCACGGGTATCGATCACCTGCCAGTGGAGATCCAAGGGCAGGAGCGACTGTTGGCCGGGTTGTCGCTTGACTGGTCAAAATTCCCCCGTGAAGTGTTCAAGCCGATCTATGAGCGCGTCAGCAGCCTGCCTCGGCATTTGATCGATCTGGAGGAAATGGTCGGTGACTATTGCAGAGGCGAGCTGCGTCGAGTCAGCGGTCTAAACATCGATCGGCTGGGCAAAAAGTTTGCCGCGCAATGGCAAGGCACCCAGGCAAGGTTCGAAGCCATCGAAGCGCTGAGTTCGCAGCATGCAGAACTGGAGCGCGAGTTGAGCAAGTGGATTGGCATTTCCGGTTCGTCGCCAAGCCATTTGTCAGCGGCATCCTCCTTGAGAACCTGTTGGCGCAATGGGCTTTTCAAACGCTATGGCTCGACAACCGGGGTCGAAAACTTCAATGCGCTGTATGGTCAGATGACCGATTCCTCTTTACTGGAATTGCTTTTTTTGCAACTCGACACCCTCCCAAGGCTGCCCACCGAGGGTTTCACGCATGTGCACACTTTACGGTTGATGGGGTTGCAAGGGCCCGCCGAACAGGTGCGGGGCTTTGTTCGTCAATTCAACGCCCTGCAAACCCTTGATCTGAGTGGTAGCGGTGTGACCGATTTATCGTTGGCCCATGGTGATTTGCCGAGTCTCGAACACTTGAATCTGCGTGCTTGCCGACTGACGCGGCTGGATGTTGGCAGCCTGGATCGCCTTCAGACACTGAACCTTATGGGGTCGACATTGGAGGGCTGGCCGGCAGGGGCGGAGAATTTGCCGCAGCTCAACTGGCTTGATCTGCGCGACACCCGGATTACCACGTTGCCGCAGACGATGCTGTCCCGGGACTCAATTCTGCTCGGTACCAATCTGACGGGTGCGCCCCTGACCCCGCAAACGCAAGCGGCCCTGTCCGCAGCGCTGCGGCGTGTCGAAGATGCAAAAGGCCTGGCAGATGGCACGTTAAGCCGATTTGCTTTGCAAACGGTGCCGGAAGAATTTCCGCCAGCGGAAAACGGTGTTTCGATCAGCCACCAGTTGCTGCCTTTGTTGCCAACCGACATCAGTGAAAGCGTGCTATCGCTGGAGCAACGCCTGCATCGTTTGATACCGACGCTGGAGGCACAGGAGCCGGAGCAATTGATCGAGCACATGCGTACTCAGGGGCTTACAGACCAGCAGATGCATGAACGCATCAATGGCTGGAATCAGATGCATGAGGTATTGACCCGTCAGTTGAACGACTGGCTGTTCATTCGTGAGTCCCGAGGTTACGACTGGATCGTCTCGGCGCAAAGCCGCCACCTGGCCGCTGTGCGCATCATGGAGTGTTGGCGCAAGGGGCTGTTGGCCGAGGGGGCCGTAGAAGCAGAACTCAACCTTAGTGGTTTACAGGTAGGTGACTTGCCTGAGCTGGCTGTCCCGTTTTCCCATGTCGATACCTTGAATCTCACCGGGGTGAGGCTCTCCGAACAAGGTTCGAACGGTTTTCTGCGCAGCTTCAGCCAATTGCGCGCGCTGACACTGAGCGCCAACGACCTGCGAGTACTGCCTGATGCGGTGGAAAGCATGGGGGGCCTGCGGAGGCTGGAGTTATCCAGCAATGACATGTCCGACCCCGAGCCTTTGTATCGCTCACTGGCGGCACACGAGGACCTGCAATGGCTCGATCTGAGCCACAACAATCTCGAGACCTTCGATGTCAGTCAGTTCGAACGAATTGAAACCCTGGACCTGCGCAACAATCGCCTCACGGACTGGCCCGAGGGCGCACTACAGGGTACAAACCTCAGAACCCTGAACCTGAGTTACAACGACATCACCTCGATTCCGGTGCAGGTTCTGGACGGCAACCATGAGTTGCTGATGTCAGGCACCGACCTGTCCGATAACCTCAATATATCGCGCGACAGTCTTGAGCGACTCAGGGCTTACGCCCAGAGCAATGGGCGCAATGGCGCATTGGGGATCACCGCGAGGGAGATCCACCACTTTATCGAAGAGGTCGACAGTGATTTCGAAGGCGCAAGCGATACTGAAAGCGTTGTATCCGATGAAGATCTATCTGGACAGCCGATCAACCCGACGCAACAAGAACCGTGGTTCGAGAGTGTGGAACCGCAAGCCTTGGCTGAACACCACGCGCTGTGGAATCAACTTGAAGCCGAGCCGGATCACGAAGCGTTCTTTCACCTGCTGTTGCGCTTGCAGGATACCCGGGAATTCCTATTGGCCCGTGCCGACCTGACCCGTCGGGTTTGGGATGTGCTGAATGCGGCGGCGAGCAATACCGAGCTCAGGCGAGCGTTGTTCGGCTTGTCGAACACCCATGGCACTTGCGTCGATGGTCGGATTCTCACGTTCAGTGGGCTCGAAATCAAGGTGTTCGAACACAACACCTTGCTCGATATCGATCCGACAAACCTTGAGCAAAAGGGTGCTGCGTTGTTGAAGTTATCCCGGCAATTGTTTCGCCTGGATCGGGTCGAGGAGTTGGCTGCCAAGGCACCGGGGCACCGCCATGATCCGGCGGAAGCACGCCTGGAATATCGAATCGGCCTCAAAGACGCGCTCGACTTGCCGGGGCAGCCAGCAAACATGTCGTTCGGCAGGCCCATCACCGGTAGGGTGCTGGCCGATGCGGTCGAAGGGGTGCGAAAGGCGGAGCAATCCGACAGTTTCTACGAGGATCTGCTTGGCCGTCCGTATTGGGTCGAATACCTCAACGAGAAGTACCCTGAAGTGTTCAGGGCTCTGGATAAAAATGCAGAAGTAAAAAATGAGCGACTGGAGGATGCCCACTCTGACATCACCAGCCCCGCCTATGGCGAAGCTTTGGAGTCACTGGGTATAGAGCTGGCCATCGAGCGCAATCAAAAACTGATCGATCTGTCGCGCAGAGAGACCGGTGAAGTCGAGCGTTCGGGTTCCGGGGAGCCGTTACCTGGTTCCTCGAAGCACTTTGCAGGACCGCCTCACTGGTAATCCGCAGCCCGGCGCCGAGGGAATCGGCGCCGAACCTGACGGTCGAATGCGGTACATATTTACGCGTCTATCTTGGTGTCATTCAGTAGGCTGTTGGCTTTCCACAGTCATGGATGACTCGTAATGTCTCAATCAACTCCACCTGTTTATTCCCACGACGGCACTTTGAACAGTGATCTTCGGGGCGTTCACTATGATTTTCTCAAAGACCGCATACCCAAGTGGTTTTCCCAGGCGTCCAGCCAGCGCAAAACCGAGATGGGCAATCACCAATTGCAACTCCCCACCTGGTACCCAATAGCGACGCCTGGACAGAAGAAAGCCCTGGCGGACAGCCACACTCGCTTTCGCGAGAGCCTGAATAAAATCGATACGGCATTGGGCAGCATCAAGGATATTTTCGAGTTCGCCGAGCAGCCGCTTAAAGAGGCGATCAAGGCTCGCTTCAAGCTGGATCTGGATGTCAGGAATGTTTATCTGGCACGTAAATACGCTTACAGGGATCGGGATGACCTTTATGGTTTTCTCGTCTTCGATCAGCAAGAGGATCGCAGCCTTCGCTACGAGTACCGTGGGATTTCGCTGCTCGAGGCGGCGCTGGCCAATTTCGAGCCCAATGAAGAGCAGCCGCTTCGCTGTAACGATTGCCAGATAATCACTGGATGGAACAGTTATGACGGTGAAGTTCTACCCACATTCCAGGCGGTCAACTCCCAGGTCAAGCCTATTGCCCCTCACGATTTCGCCAGGCTTTGCCGCGAGTTGGACTTGGGGACGCTGTACCAGAAACACATCAAAGACATCGTACGGCCAAAGGATGCCGTTGAGCGCGAAGTGCTGGAACGTCAGTTGGAGGAACATCATCGGCAAGGCCTGGCGGTGAGCGTTGAAATAGCTTGGCTGCAATCATCCACAAGACCGGGCAGTCATCAGGTCGATTCGGGGATCAGTCACGACGTCTATCAGATGCTCCGACGCTCACTCAATAACGAGGGCGACGTGACACTGGATGGCAAACCGGTAACTTTTTCAGCCTTGAAGGCGTTCGGTATCGAGCTGGTAGGCCCCTTACTGATCGGGCCAAGTCGCAAGGCCGCTGATCGGGTCGAGCGCCTGGTCGTTTATTTACCCAATGACCCGCTGCAGCCACTGAAGGAGTACGCATCCAGCGCGGACTTCATGGAGGATCTGAGGACTCGTTTGCATAGCAGCGCCTATCGGCACTTTTTCAGTCAATTCATCCCACAGCGACAACAAGGCGTTTTTTTTACACAGTTCAACAGGCTGTACAACCCAACCAGCCTCGACTCCCGAACGGATTACCCGATGCAGGTCTGGCCTGCCAGTCTGCCGTTGGATGAAGTCTCTATCGACGGCGATTTATGGAAGCAACTACGCCTGCAACTGACCGATAAACTCTTGACCGACGCACGAGCCATCGCCGTACCCACGGGCGATGAAGACCGCAGGGCCCGGGAAGAAAGGCTGGCGAGCTATCTGGATGCAGTGATCAGCGTGTTCAATCTGGCAGCTTTTGTTGTCCCTGGATTAGGGCCGATCATGTTGGTGGTCGGGGCAGTGCAAATGCTCGATGAAGCTTTCGAGGGCATTGAGGCGTACGAGGAGGGTGATGTCCCTGAAATGTGGGCGCATTTTTCCAGCGTCGCACTGAATGTGGCATTTATCGGAACCGGGGCGGTCGTGTTGCCCAGTATTCAGCTATCGACAAGGGTCGACACACTCAAACCCGTCACCCTGGCCAGCGGCAAGCAAAAACTATGGAAGCCGGATCTTTCGCCATACAAGGCGCCCATCACGCTGGCCGCCGAGGCCAGGCCTGATGAACTGGGTCTTTACATGCATAACGGACAGACAGTGTTGCCCATTGAAGGCGACGTCTACTCGGTCAGACAAGTCCCCGGCAGCGACCAGTACCGGATCCAGCACCCGACCCGCGCCGAAGCCTACACCCCCGAGGTTGAACACAATGGCGAGGGGGCCTGGCGGCATGAGCTTGAGCGCCCCCTCACGTGGGACGGCGTAAGACTGATGCGTCGGTTAGGGCCAATGGTCGACGGATTCAGCGATATCGAGCTGGAGCAAATCAGGCAGGTGAGTGGAGTCGATACCGACATCCTGCGCCGCTTGCATGTTGAAGGCGAGCCGGTCCCTGCAGTCATGCTCGATACTCTTAAAAGGTTCGGGGCCTATGGCGACGCGGTGAAAGTCGCTCGCGGGATCGCTGAGGGATCACTTTCAAGTGCCTTGTGCAGTTACGTCGCCTCCCTGGCCGTCGAGTTGCCGGGATGGCCGGCGGGCAAGGCGATAGAGGCTTTTTCGGGAGACGGCTTGAACGGCCCCTCGGTCAAGTACGGCAGCCAGGATGCCTTGCCACAAAACATCCTCAAAATGAGCCGCTCGCAACTGATGACCGGCCGGTTGCCTGCGAAGATCATCGAGTTTTTGAATGAGGCCGGCATCAAGGGACTGCTGCCCACTTACACGCCCAGGACGTCTGAGGCGCGCATCAGTGCTTTGCAAAAACAGCTGCAAGAACGGGCGATAGGTGTCAGGGCGCGATTGATGCGCAGCCTTTACGCTGAACAACAACCTGAGGCCGATGCAGCGGTGGCTATCGTACAGCGCGATTTCACCGGTCTTCCCACACTGATCATCCGTGAACTATTGGTCGACGCTACACCTATCGAGCTGAGTACCCTGAACTCGACCCGGCGCATCCCGTTACGCCTGGCAGAAAGGGCGCGTCGGTTGCAGCAACAAATGCGCCTGAACCGGGCCTATGAGGGGCTGTACCTTGATGCATTGATCGAAAAGGACAGCGAAGTCCTGGCGGTCAATTCGTTGAAAGCCATACCGGGTTGGGTGAATGATCTACGCCTTGAGATACGCGAAGGAGGGCTTGAGGGAGTGCTGCGCGCCAGTGTCGGTGACGTGCAAGCCTCCGAGCGCAAAGTGCTGGTTCGAGTGGGCGAGGGGCGCTATGAAGCGCGTAACGATCGTGACGAGCATCTGCACGGGATCGATGATCTTTACTCCTCGATTCAACATGCGTTGCCTGATCGTAGTCGCCAGGCCATTGGGCTGCCCCACACCCATCAGGGGATGCAGTTGAAGGCGAAAATCATTGAGCATCGGCTGCCGCGCGATCAACTTCGTACTCTGTTCGGGATGCAGCCGCGCCACAGACCTTTCTTCAAGTCACCGATGCGTTTATCCGGCGAGCGTATTGGATATCCCTTGAGCGATCACCCGAGAACCAGCCAGTGGCGGGAGATTGTCGAAGAACGAGTTCGTACACTCTATCCCTCCATGTCACCGGCGCAAATCAATGCATTCATCGAGTCCATGGGCAACAGTCACGAGACGATCTTGAGGAACCGTGAACGCGAGTACAAACAACTCGATCACACTCTGCAAAACTGGCAGAGGGCGCAAATGGAGGGCGTCTCTGAGCGACAGCGTCAAACGCCTGATTTTGCCCGACGTCGGCGCGCGAGGATGGCAATCTTCAAGGCCCTCAAGCAAGCCTGGCAGCGCACGGGAGAGGTCGACCTTGATATCAATGGCCTGCCCCAGGGACAGTTCATCAATTTGTCGAATGTGGATCTTGAAGGGCAACTCAATGAGTTGCCGCCACTGTCGGCCAATTTTGATCATGTCACCCATCTGGATCTATCCGGTGCAGGAATCGATATCGATGTGAACGTGGATGGATTCTTGCGCCATTTCCGGCGCCTGCGTCGGCTGAACCTGAGCAATAACGATATGTCCGAGCTGCCTGCGTCCTTGGGCCGCATGAGTCGTCTGGTAGAACTGGACCTGTCCGATAACCTGATCGAGCTGGACCCGTCGGCGGTTGCCCGATTGCGCGGACTGACACGTCTTCAGTTTCTTGGGTTGGAAGGCAATCCGTTGCAACTGCTTCCGGATATCGGGCAAATGCCGGATCTGAATATCCTGCTACTGGCCGATACCGGTTTGAATGCCTGGCCGGTAGGGGTGTTCGATCAATATCGAGGCCGGACCTTCAATCTGGATTTGAGTGCCAATGTGCTCGAACATATACCAGAGGTGGTGCCCGGATCGGATGAGGCTGAGGTAGTGGCTCGCACCACCATCAGCCTGGAGCCTGAATATATTTCCGAGCAGAATCTGCAAATTGTCAGGGGCTATCGCCAATCGGTGGGGATCGAGCCGGATCGACCGTATCCGCCCCGGGGCATGCTGGACAGCATTCATTGGAAAGCAGGGCTTTCCAACGAGCAATGGCAAGCCAAACAGGATATTTGGGAGCAGCTTGAGGATGAGCCAAACTCCGAGCCCTTCTTTAGAGAGCTGCGCAAGCTGGCGCAGTCCGCCGATGCCCTCGCCACCCAGGAAGCAGCGAAAGTCGAGCTGTGCCGCAAGGTCTGGGAAATGATCGACGCGGCCGCCGCGAACAGTGAGCTGCGAGAGACACTGTTTCGCCTGGCGGCAGCTCCCACCACGTGCGTCGATGCCGGGGCGCAACTGTTCAACGCCATGGGGTTGGAAGTGCTCATCTTTCAAGCCTATGAGCTGGCTGCACACGATCTGATTGAGACCGCATTGCTGGAATTGGCCCGGGGCAAGTCGCGGCTGGATGAATTGGGCCGGATCGCCCGGGAGCGTATCGGTGAATTGTTGAGCCAGGGGCGACAGTTCCCCGAGTTCGATGAACAGGAGCTTGTAGTCCCCCATCGCGATGCCCAAGGGCGAGTGATCCCGGACATCGATGAGGTCGAAATACATATGATCTACCCTACGCGGCTGGCTCAGCGTCTGGAGCTGCCCTGGCAGTCGCGCAAGATGATGTTCCGTGTACCGGATGTCACACCCGAGATGATCAAGAACGCCCATGATCGAGTATTGGAAAAGGAGCGCGGCACACAGCTGCAGGAGCGGATCATCGACCAGCCTTTCTGGGTCGACTACCTCAAGCGATCAAGTCTTGAGCGCTTCAAAGCTGTATATGACCAGGCCGAAATCGCGCTGGACCTGCAGGCCGCGCAACAAGCCTGGCTCGACAGTGATTCAGCTGTGCACAAGATTTACTGGCGTACCGAGATTGTCCGATTGGCGAAGCAGCTGGGCTTGCCCGACAGTGAAGTGACACCCGGATCGGTGATGAGCAATGAGCAGTATTACGTCCAGATGGAGAAAATTGCGGCACAGGAAAAAGCATTGGTCGCCACTTTGACCCGCGAAGCGATGACGCGTGCCAGGTTATCGCGTCAGGACATCCCGTTCACGCTTGAGGACGGGGCAGACCCTCAAACTTGATCGAGCGCGCCCTGCCGCGCTTAAGAGGCGCGGCGGGGGCTGCCATTTTCCTCAAAAAAGAAAGTAACGCTGCGCCATCGGCAGTGTTTCTGCCGGTTCGCACCACAGCAACTCCCCGTCCGCCTTGACTTGATACGTCTGCGGGTCGACGTCGATGTTCGGCAGGTAATCGTTGTGGATCAGGTCGGTTTTCTGCACCTCTCGACATCCCTTGACCACGGCGATTTTTTTCTTCAATCCCAACGCTTCCGGCAAGCCGGCTTCCTGTGCGGCCTGGCTGATGAACGTCAGGCTGGTGGCATGCAGCGAGCCCCCGTAACTGGCGAACATCGGGCGGTAATGTACCGGTTGCGGTGTCGGAATCGACGCGTTGGCATCGCCCATCAGACTGGCTCCAATGGCCCCACCCTTGAGAATCAGCGTCGGCTTGACGCCAAAGAAGGCCGGTCGCCAGAGCACCAGATCCGCCCATTTCCCAACCTCGACCGAACCCACTTCATGGCTGATGCCATGGGTGATCGCCGGGTTGATGGTGTATTTGGCGATGTAGCGTTTGGCGCGGAAGTTGTCGTTACCCGCACCATCACCCGGCAGGGCGCCGCGCTGCTTTTTCATCTTGTCGGCGGTCTGCCAAGTGCGTGTAATAACCTCGCCGACCCGGCCCATCGCCTGGCTGTCGGAGCTGATCATTGAGAACGCGCCGAGGTCATGCAGGATGTCTTCGGCGGCGATCGTCTCGCGGCGGATGCGGCTTTCGGCGAATGCCACGTCTTCGGCAATGCTTGGGTCCAAGTGGTGGCAGACCATCAGCATGTCCAGGTGTTCGTCGATGGTGTTGCGGGTGAACGGCCGGGTCGGGTTGGTCGAACTCGGCAAAACGTTGGCGAAACCGCAGGCCTTGATGATGTCCGGCGCATGACCGCCCCCGGCGCCTTCGGTGTGATAGGTGTGGATGGTGCGGCCCTTGAAGGCACCGAGGGTGGTTTCGACAAAGCCGGACTCGTTAAGGGTGTCGGTATGGATCGCCACTTGCACGTCGTACTGGTCGGCCACGCTCAGGCAATTGTCGATGCTCGCCGGGGTGGTGCCCCAGTCTTCATGCAACTTCAGGCCGATGGCGCCGGCCTTGACCTGCTCGATCAACGGCTCCGGCAGGCTGGCGTTGCCCTTGCCGGTCAGGCCGATGTTCATCGGGAACGCATCGGCGGCCTGGAGCATGCGGGCCAGGTGCCAGGGGCCTGAGGTGCAGGTGGTGGCGTTGGTGCCGGTGGCAGGACCGGTGCCGCCGCCAATCATGGTGGTGACGCCGCTCATCAGCGCTTCTTCGATCTGCTGTGGGCAGATGAAATGGATGTGGGTGTCTATGCCGCCGGCGGTGAGGATCATGCCTTCACCGGCGATGACTTCGGTGCTGGCACCGATGGCGATGTTCACGTTGGGCTGTACATCCGGGTTGCCGGCCTTGCCAATGGCGTGGATACGCCCGTCCTTGAGGCCGACGTCGGCCTTGACGATGCCCCAGTGGTCGATGATCAGCGCATTGGTGATCAGGGTGTCGACGACGTCGGCGGCGAGCAACTGGCTCTGGCCCTGACCGTCACGAATGACTTTGCCGCCGCCGAACTTCACTTCTTCGCCGTAGGTGGTGAAGTCTTTTTCCACTTCGATCCACAGCTCGGTGTCGGCCAGGCGAACCTTGTCGCCGACGGTAGGGCCGTACATGTCGGCGTAGGCTTGTCTCGAGATTTTCATGGGCTGCCTTGGGAATTGATTGAATGGGAGATCGCATTCGCGGGCAAGCCTCGCTCCTACAAGGTCATACGTTCACCTGTAGGAGCGAGGCTTGCCCGCGAAGGGGCCAGTACCGGTGACGAAAAACCTATAGGTTGCCCATGACCCGCCCGGCAAAGCCGAACACCCGACGATGCCCCGCCAGATCCACCAGCTCGACCTCGCGACGCTGCCCTGGCTCAAAACGCACGGCGGTGCCGGCGGGAATGTTCAGGCGCATGCCGCGGCTGGCGGCGCGGTCGAAGGTCAGGGCATCGTTGGTTTCGAAAAAGTGATAGTGCGAGCCCACCTGAATCGGCCGATCACCACTGTTGGCCACGGTCAGGCTGATCGTGCGGCGGCCTGCATTGAGTTCGATGTCGCCAGGCTGGATCTGGTATTCGCCGGGAATCATCAATGGGCTCCTTGGAGAATCTTGTAATAGAGGGCAGTCGGTTTGTAGCGGCCGGTCGGATCGCAGGCGTAATCGGGGATTTCGCCGGCGCGGGTGTAACCCAGTGCCTTGTAGAAGTCTTCGGCGGGGGAGCCGGCCTCGGTGTCGAGGTAGAGCATGCCGCGCTTGTGTTGCAGGGCGGCTTGCTCCAGAGCGCTCATCAACTGTTGGCCCAGCCCCCGCCGCCGTGCGTGCTCGCGCACCAACAGTTTCTGCACTTCGGCGCGGTTCAAGCCATTGGCTTTCTGGCACAGCCCAAGCTGTACGCTGGCCTGCACCTGTTCATCCTTGACCACCACCCACAGCAACACATGGCCCTTCTTCAGGTTGTCCTGGACCTCATCGAAATAGGCGTGGGCCTGATTGGCGTCCAGATCGGCCATGAAACCAACGCTGGCGCCATAACCAACCGCATCGAGCAGCAGATCAATCAAACCCTGACGATAGTGCGCAAAGCTTTCAACGTTGACGCGTCGCAGTTGGGCGGGGTTCATCGGGTGTCACTCCTTGCTGGCGAGCGGAGGTTGGGCGCCGGGGTTGAGGGTCAGTTGCATGAAGGTCAGGTCCAGCCAGCGACCGAACTTGGTGCCCACTTGAGGCATTTGCCCGGTGGTCACGAATCCGATGCGCTCGTGCAGGCGAATCGAGGCGGCGTTGCCGCTTTCGATGGCGGCCACCATCACGTGCTTGCCACCTTCTTTGGCGCGCACGATCAGGGCCTCCATCAGTTTCGGGCCCAGGCCATTACCGCGTTGGTCGCTGCGCACGTAGACCGAGTGCTCGACGGTGTGGCGAAAGCCATCGAACGGCCGCCAGTCGCCGAACGAAGCGTAGCCCAGCACATGGTTGTCAGCGTTGACGATCACCAGGATCGGATAGCCCTGGGCCTGGCGAGCGCTGAACCAGGCCTGGCGGTTACCGAGGTCGACAGCCTGTTCATTCCAGATCGCCGTGGTGTTGAGCACGGCGTCGTTGTAGATGTCGCGGATCGCCGGCAGATCGGCGTGTACCGCATCGCGGATGGTGTAAGTCATGGCGCAGCCTCAGGCGATGGGTTGATGGACGGTGACCAGTTTGGTGCCGTCGGGGAATGTCGCTTCGACCTGGATCTCCGGGATCATTTCCGGGATACCTTCCATCACTTGTTCACGATTGAGCAGGGTGGTGCCGTAGTGCATCAGCTCGGCCACGGTCTGGCCGTCACGGGCGCCTTCAAGCAGCGCCGCTGAAATGTAGGCCATGGCTTCCGGATAATTGAGTTTCACACCGCGGGCCAGACGCCGCTCGGCCACGAGGCCGGCGGTGAAGATCAGCAGCTTGTCTTTTTCGCGTGGGGTCAGGTCCATCGTAGAAATCCATCGGGGCAGATTAGAAAGTTTCGGATCTGTAAATACATCACCTGTAGGAGCGAGGCTTGCCCGCGAAGGGGATCTTGAGGCCGCCAAAAGCTTCGCGGGCAAGCCTCGCTCCTACGGTGATCGGTGATCGGTGATCGGTGTTCAGGTGTTCCATATTCTGGGTGGGAGGGCTTCCCGGCCGAGCAACGCTGGCCTGAGCAATCGCCACAATTCAATCAGCCAACCGCGCGCCAGCAATGCTTCGCTGGCCAGGCACCGGGCAACCAGCAACCCCGGCAATTGAGTCAAATCCCCGCGCACCTCATTGTTCAGCGACCGGCAACGCTCCAGCAAATCAGGCTCGATTTCGCCCGTCACCAGCAGCGTGGCAAACACCGGTTGCCCGTCCAGGCCGATTGGCGAATCCAGCAAACCATCGCCACCGACAATGCGCTGGCGCTCATGCCAGATCAACCGGCCGTCACGGCGAATATCCAGGTGCGCCTGAAAATGCCCAAGGTCGAAGCGCTCACCGCTGGCCGGGCGGCCCAGTGCTACCACGTCCCAGTAGAACAACCGGGCATCGCCTTCAAGGTCGATGCCGGTGCGCAGTTCAGCCTGGGCCGCACTGAAAACGATCGTCTCCTGGGGCAACCATTCCAGTGTCGCACCGGCGGCCACTTTCAGATCCAGCTGCTGATACGCGGGGCCTGCAGAACGATACCATTTGGCCGCGCCGGGGCTGGTGATCTGTACCCAGGCATCGCGGCCGACACTGGCCGAGATGTCCAGGCGATCACCGCCGGCAATGCCGCCCGGCGGGTGGACAATGATGTGCTGGCACACTTCGGGCCCTTCCGCGTACAGGTGCTTTTGCACCCGCAGCGGGCCCTTATGCCGACGTTGAACCGGGCGTGTGCTGTCGCCGAACCGGGCGTAGCCCAAATCCAGCTCGGCGTGCCAACTGGGGGTGAATATGGCGCCGGAGGCGGGAAGAGTCATGGTCAGTGCTTGTCTGGTGGTCATCCGGACAATTGCAAAGGCTGTGCCGCACGCAATTGCAGGCTGAAAGGCGGTTGTAAACCATGGTCGCGCACCAAAAGGAGGCGACTTGCGCGGTGTTGCGCAACAAAATGGTTCACGACTCAGATCGTGACCAACCCGCGCACACCCTCGGCCTCCATGTTTTCGCCACGGCCCTGCTGCACGATTTCACCACGAGACATCACCAGATATTGATCGGCCAGTTCGGCGGCGAAGTCGTAGAACTGCTCCACCAGCAGTATCGCCATGTCGCCGCGTGCCGCGAGTTTCTTGATCACCGCGCCGATTTCCTTGATCACCGACGGCTGGATGCCTTCGGTGGGCTCGTCGAGGATCAGCAGGCGCGGACGGCTGGCCAGTGCGCGACCGATGGCGAGTTGTTGTTGCTGGCCGCCGGACAAGTCACCGCCGCGCCGTTGCTTCATTTGCAGCAGCACCGGGAACAGCTCGTAGATGAACGCAGGCACTTCCCTGGCTTCAGAGCCTGGAAACCGCGACAGACCCATCAACAGGTTTTCCTCCACCGTCAGGCGAGCGAAGATCTCTCGACCCTGCGGCACATAAGCGATCCCGGCATGCACCCGTTGATGCGGCTTGAACGTGGTGATCGGTTTGCCTTCCCAATTCACCGCACCTTCTTTTGCTGGCAGCAGACCCATCAGGCATTTGAGCAAGGTGGTCTTGCCCACGCCGTTACGGCCCAGCAGGCAGGTGACTTCGCCGACCTTCACGTCAAAGCTCAGGCCACGCAGGATGTGGCTTCCGCCGTAGTACTGGTGCAGCTTGTCGACTTGCAGCATATCTTCAAATCTCCTTATTCCCCGTAGGAGCGAGGCTTGCCCGCGAGGGAACGCCTCGGTTGAACTGTAAGTCCGCGTCATCGTTCTTCGCGGGCAAGCCTCGCTCCTACAAAGAGCATTCAGCGACCGAGGTACACCTCGATTACGCGCTCGTTATCCTGCACTTGCTCCAGCGACCCTTCCGCCAGCACGCTGCCTTGGTGCAACACGGTAACGTGGTCGGCAATCGAACCGACGAAGCCCATGTCGTGTTCCACCACCATCAAAGAATGCTTGCCCGCCAGGCTCTTGAACAGCTCGGCGGTGAATTCGGTTTCGGCGTCGGTCATGCCCGCCACCGGCTCGTCGAGCAGCAGCAGTTGTGGGTCTTGCATCAGCAGCATGCCGATCTCTAAAAACTGCTTCTGGCCATGAGATAACAAGCCTGCCGGGCGATTGACCGAGGCGGTCAGGCGGATGGTATCCAGCACTTCACTGATACGATCTTTCTGCTCGCCATTGAGCCGTGCCCGCAGGCTGGCCCATACCGATTTGTCGGTTTTCTGCGCCAGTTCCAGATTCTCGAATACGCTCAGGGCTTCGAACACCGTCGGCTTCTGGAACTTGCGACCGATGCCGGCCTGGGCGATCTGCACCTCGCTCATCTGCGTCAGGTCCAGGGTTTCGCCGAACCAGGCCTTGCCGTGGCTGGGGCGGGTCTTGCCGGTGATCACGTCCATCAGCGTGGTCTTGCCCGCGCCGTTGGGGCCGATGATGCAGCGCAGTTCGCCGACGCCGATGTACAAATTCAGAGCGTTCAGCGCCTTGAAGCCATCGAAGCTGACGCTGATGTCTTCCAGGGTCAGAATGGTGCCGTGGCGCGTATTCAGGCCGGGGCCGACGCGTTGGCCGAGACCGATGGCGTCGCGGCTGCTGCCTGCGTCTTTGTTCGGTTCCAGGGGCGGAAAGAAGGCAGGTTCGAGCATGAACTCGGCGCTTGCAGTGACTCTCATGATTCACCTCGTTTCTTCAGCAGGCCGATCACCCCTTTGGGCAGGTACAGGGTCACGACGATGAACAGCGCGCCGAGGAAGAACAGCCAGTATTCGGGGAAGGCCACGGTGAACCAGCTCTTCATGCCGTTGACCACGCCGGCGCCGAGCAACGGACCGATCAGCGTGCCGCGACCGCCAAGGGCGACCCAGACAGCGGCTTCGATGGAGTTGGTGGGCGACATTTCACTCGGGTTGATGATGCCGACTTGCGGCACATACAGCGCACCGGCCAAACCACACAACACGGCACTCAGCACCCAGACAAACAGCTTGAATCCACGTGGATCGTAGCCGCAGAACATCAGCCGGTTTTCGGCATCGCGCAGCGCGGTCAGCACCCGACCGAACTTGCTCTGCG
Source organism: Pseudomonas putida (assembly GCF_050990305.1). GTDB lineage: Bacteria > Pseudomonadota > Gammaproteobacteria > Pseudomonadales > Pseudomonadaceae > Aquipseudomonas > Aquipseudomonas putida_AH. Next base: position 628,542 of record NZ_CP158817.1, read on the forward strand.
CCAGGCGCCAACCGATGAACAGGCTTGCCACCAGCAACAGCACCGTGGCGAAAAACAGCACTGCACGGGTGCCCGGTTCGGTGATGCCAAAGCCCAGGATGGTGCGGAAATTGGTGAAACCGTTGTTACCGCCGAATCCGGTCTCGTTGCGAAAGAACAGCAGCATCCCGGCAAAGGTCAGGGCTTGGGTCATGATCGAGAAGTACACGCCCTTGATCCGCGAGCGGAAGGCGAAAAAGCCGAAGACCAATGCCAGCAACCCCGGCGCCAGTACGACCAGACACATAGCCCAGAGGAAGCTTTCGGTGCCGGTCCAGTACCAGGGCAACTCGGTCCACGACAGGAAGGTCATGAACGCCGGCAAGCCATCGCCCGACGCCTGGCGCATCAGGTACATGCCCATTGCGTAACCGCCGAGGGCGAAGAACAGGCCGTGGCCGAGGGATAGCAGGCCGGCGTAACCCCAGACCAGATCCAGCGCCAGGGCGACGATGGCGTAGCAGAGGATTTTGCCCACCAGCGTCAGGGTGTAGGCCGAGACATGCAGCATGCTGTCCGCTGGCAACAGCGACAGCAGTGGCAACGCCAGCAGCAAAACGAGAATCATCGCGCCAGCGGCAATCGTGACTTTGGGACCGGCCTTTTGGGTAGCCGTGACCATCAGGGGCTGGTTCATCAGTCGATCACCCGTCCTTTGAGTGCGAAGAGGCCTTGCGGACGTTTCTGGATGAACAGAATGATCAGCGCGAGGATAAGGATTTTGCCGAGCACCGCACCGATCTGCGGCTCGAGAATCTTGTTGGCGATTCCCAGGCCGAAGGCGGCGAACACGCTACCGGCCAGTTGCCCGACACCACCGAGCACCACCACCAGGAATGAATCGATGATGTAGCTCTGACCGAGGTCCGGGCCGACGTTGCCGATTTGGCTCAGCGCCACGCCACCGAGGCCGGCGATGCCGGAGCCCAAGCCGAAGGCGAGCATGTCGACACGCCCGGTGGGCACGCCGCAGCAGGCGGCCATGTTGCGGTTCTGGGTGACCGCGCGAACGTTCAGGCCCAGGCGTGTCTTGTTCAGCAGCAGCCAGGTCAGCACCACCACGAACAGCGCGAAGGCGATGATCACGATGCGGTTGTAAGGCAGCACGAGATTGGGCAGCACTTGAACCCCGCCCGACAACCACGCTGGGTTGGCCACTTCGACGTTCTGCGCACCGAAGATCAGACGGACCAACTGGATCAGCATCAGGCTGATGCCCCAGGTGGCGAGCAGGGTTTCCAGCGGACGCCCATAGAGGTGGCGAATCACCGTGCGCTCAAGCGCCATGCCGATGCCAGCGGTGACGAAAAACGCCACCGGCAGTGCGATCAATGGATAGAACTCGATGGCCTGTGGCGCCAAGCGTTGGAACATCAACTGCACCACGTAGGTCGAGTAGGCACCGAGCATCAGCATCTCGCCGTGGGCCATGTTGATTACACCGAGCAGGCCGAAGGTGATCGCAAGACCGAGTGCCGCGAGCAGCAAGATCGAGCCCAGGGACATGCCGCTGAAGGCCTGGCCAAGGAGTTCGCCGACCAGCAGTTTGCGTTTGACTTGAGCGAGACTGGTTTCGGCGGCGGTGCGCACGGCGGCATCGGATTCGACACCGGGTTCCAGCAGCCCTTCGAGTCGGGTGCGGGCCAGCGGGTCGCCGGTTTCGCCCAGTAACCGCACGGCAGCCAATCGCACAGCCGGATCGGTATCGACCAATTGCAGATTGGCCAGGGCCAGGCTGAGGGCAGCGTGGACGCCTTCATCTTTTTCACTGGCCAGTTGCTGGTCGAGAAATTTCAGTTGCGCCGGTTTGGCGCTTTTCTGCAATTGCTGCGCAGCGGCCAGACGGGTTTTTCCATCGACGGCGAGCAATTGATGGCTGGCCAGCGCGGTGTCGATCAAGCCACGAAGGCGGTTGTTCAGGCGCAGGGTTTTCGGCTGGCCATCGACAGTCAATTCGCCTTGTTGCAGGGTGTTGATCAGTTCGATGCGTGCAGGGTCGGGCTGCGCGGCCCAGGATTCCAGCAGTTTGGCTTGTTGCACGGGGTTGGCGGCGGCGAAGTCTTCGGCGTCGCTGGCAAAAGTGGCCATTGGCAGTAATACAAAAACGATGGCAAAAAACAGACGATAAAGGGACATGGCTACGTCCTGAAGGGCGATGACGGACCCTGTAGGAGCCGAGCTTGCTCGCGATAGCGGTGTGTCAGATGCACCGCCATCGCGAGCAAGCTCAGCTCCTACAAAGTTAGGAGCTGGTGCCTAAGGCTCAGTTGCTCTTCACCGCATACTCAGGCTTTTTGTCGTTACCCGGGATGAACGGGCTCCACGGCTGGGCGCGGATCGGGCCTTCGGTTTGCCACACGACGTTGAACTGACCATCGGCCTGGATCTCACCGATCATCACGGGTTTGTGCAGGTGGTGGTTGGTCTTGTCCATGGTCAGGGTGTAGCCCGACGGTGCGGCGAAAGTCTGGCCACCCAAGGCTTCGCGGACTTTGTCGACGTCAGTGGACTTGGCTTTTTCAGCGGCCTGCGCCCACATGTGGATGCCGACGTAAGTGGCTTCCATCGGATCGTTGGTCACGGCTTTGTCGGCGCCCGGCAGGTTGTGTTTCTTCGCGTAGGCTTTCCAGTCAGCGACGAATTTCTGGTTGGCCGGGTTCTCGACCGATTCGAAGTAGTTCCACGCCGCGAGGTTGCCCACCAGCGGCTTGGTGTCGATGCCGCGCAATTCTTCTTCACCCACCGAGAACGCCACCACCGGTACATCGGTGGCTTTCAGGCCCTGGTTGGCCAGCTCTTTATAGAACGGCACGTTGGAGTCGCCGTTGACCGTGGAGATCACGGCGGTCTTGCCGCCGGCCGAGAATTTTTTGATGTTGGCCACGATGGTCTGGTAATCGCTGTGGCCGAACGGGGTGTAGACCTCTTCGATGTCCTTGTCGGCCACGCCTTTGGAATGCAGGAATGAACGCAGGATCTTGTTGGTGGTGCGCGGGTAGACGTAGTCGGTGCCGAGCAGGAAGTAGCGCTTGGCACTGCCGCCTTCTTCGCTCATCAGGTACTCGACGGCGGGGATCGCTTGCTGGTTCGGCGCGGCGCCGGTGTAGAACACGTTCGGCGACATCTCTTCGCCTTCGTATTGCACTGGATAGAACAGTAGACCGTTGAGTTCTTCGAACACCGGCAACACCGATTTGCGCGACACCGAGGTCCAGCAGCCGAACACCACCGCGACCTTGTCCTGGGTCAGCAACTGCCGGCCTTTCTCGGCAAACAACGGCCAGTTCGACGCCGGGTCTACCACCACCGGCTCCAGCATCTTGCCGTTTACGCCGCCCTTGGCGTTGATCTCGTCGATGGTCATCAAGGCCATGTCCTTGAGCGACGTTTCGGAAATCGCCATGGTCCCGGACAACGAATGCAGAATCCCGACCTTGATGGTCTCGGCGGCCTGGACAGTCCAGGTCATGCCCATCGCGGCAATGCTTGCCGAGAGTGTGAAAGCCTTGATCAAACTGCGACGCTTCATTGTGCGATCTCCATGAACGTTTAATTTTTCTGGTTGGCAGATGCGGACGACTGAAGGGTCTTTAGCAAGGGCTGTGCCCGGTCGGGAAAAGGCAGGGAAATGTCGGTTTAGAGCGGTTGCGTGGGTTGGCGGCGCACCATGAAGGGACGCGTTCAGCGCATTGGTGCGCCGTGTTGCGCCACGTTGGGGCGTAAAGTTTGTGAGCAACACTGGCCCACTGTAGGAGCGAGCCTGCTCGCGATGAGGGTGTGTCAGTCACCATCAATGGGATCTGACACGCCCTCATCGCGAGCAGGCTCGCTCCTACAGTTTTGTTCTTTGTGAATCAGTGCCGGCGCATCAGGCTGATGAAGAACAGGCCGCCGATGGCCGCGGTGGCAACGCCGATGGGCAGGTCTTCGGGGGCGATCATCGTGCGGGCGGTGACATCGACCCATACCAGGAACAGGCTGCCGAGTATCACGCACACCGGCAGCAACCGGCGGTGTTCGGCCCCGACCAGGCGCCGGGCAATGTGCGGCACCATCAACCCGACAAAACCGATCGAACCGCTGATGGACACCAGCACGCCAGTCATCAACGAGGCGATCACAAACACCCACAACCGCACGGTTCGGGCGTTCAATCCCAGTGTCACGGCGGTTTGTTCGCCCGCCATCAGGGCATTCAGCGAGCGCGCCATTCCCAGCAGCAACACCAACCCCAGCAGCACGCTGGTGGCCGGGACAGCCAGCAGTTCCCAGCGTGCCAGCCCGAGTCCGCCGAGCATCCAGAACATCACCGCGGAACTGGCGCGGTGATCGCCGAGAAACAACAGCAGGTTGGCAATCGCCATCATCACGAACGACACCGCCACGCCGCACAGCAACAGGCGATCACTGTCCAGTCGGCCATGGCGGCTGGCGATCAACAGCACCACCAGCATGCTCAGCAACGCACCGATGAACGCGGCGATGGGCAAGGTCAGCAGGCCGACGATTTCACCGACATGCAGCACCACGATCACCGCGCCCAAGGTGGCACCGGACGTGACCCCGAGCAAATGCGGATCGGCCAGCGGGTTACGCGTCACGGCCTGCAACACCGCGCCGATCAGTGCCAGGCCGGCGCCGACCAGCGCACCGAGCAGCATGCGTGGCACGCGGATCAGCCAGACGATGTGTTGCTGTCCGGCGCTCCAGTCGGGTGCACCCATGCCGAACAGTTTGTGCAGCAGAATTCGCCACACCACGTCCACTGGCACTTGCGCCGGACCGAAACCCAAGGAGACCACGCACGACACCAGCAACAGCGTGCCCAGGCCGATCAGCAACCAGGTGTAGCGACGCTCGATCATCCGCCGTGCAAACCTTTAGCCAGGGTTTGTACCGCCAGCACGTTGTCGATACCTGGCGTGGCTTGTACGTAAGGGATCACGATGAAGCGCTGATGTTTGATCGCGTCCACCGATTGCAGCGCCTTGTTGCTGCGCAGGAACTGTACTTTTTGATCGGCAGTGATTTCGCCGTAATCGACGATCACGATCACCTGCGGATTGCGTTCAACCACATTCTCCCAGTTGACTCGGGTCCAGCTCGCCTCGACGTCGTCGAGTACGTTGCGTCCGCCCGCGGCATCGATCAACGCTTGTGGCATACCCAGGCGACCCGAGGTCATGGCCCGGTCCTCACCGCTGTCGTACAGGAACACCCGAGGTTTGTCGGCAGGCAGGTGTTGGCGGACTTCGGCGACTTGCGCCTGCATCTGGCCGATCAGGGCATTGGCGCGATCCTGCACGTCGAAGATTTTCCCGAGGTTACGCAGGTCGTTGTAAGTATCTTCCAGTGTGGCCGGCGGACGCTTCATCACGAAGGCGCAGGACTCGGTCAGCTCGTAGACATTGATACCCAACGGTTGCAGGGTCTGCGGTGTGAGGTCGCCACCCACGCGCATGCCGTAATCCCAGCCGGCGAAAAAGAAGTCGACGTTGGCATTGAGCAGGGTTTCCACCGACGGGTACTTGGCCGCCAGTTCCGGCAAACCGTCGAGGATGTTGTGCATGTCGGGCGTCACCGACTTCCAGCCCGACACGCCACTGTAGCCGGCCATTTGCGGCTTCAGGCCGAGGGCGAGCATCATTTGGGTCATGTTGATGTCGTGGCTGACCGCGTGTCTCGGCGCTTGCTGGAAGGTCACTTCGCGGTTGCAGCTCTGAATGGTCAGTGGGTAGCGCGTGGCGTCGGCCAATGCCTGGGGGCTGCCCAATAAGAGGGAAACGTACAGCAGGGAGCGAAAAATCATTATTGGGTTATCCAGGTGATTCGTGGGTAGCCGTGCAAGGGGTGTTCATCGATCAACGCTTCGACGCCGAAAACGTTGCGCAGCAGTGCGCTGGTCAGGACTTCTTTTGGCGAGCCGCTGGCGACGATGCGGCCGTGGTTGATCACGTACAGGCGATCGCAAAACGCGGCGGCCAAGTTGAGATCATGGATGCTGGCCAGGGTGCCGATGTTCAGGCGCTTGACCAGCTGCAACAGCTCCAGCTGATAGCGCGGGTCGAGGTGGTTGGTCGGCTCGTCGAGGATCAGCAATTGCGGCTGCTGGGCCAGCGCGCGAGCGAGGATCACCCGTTGTTTCTCACCGCCCGACAAGGTGGAGAAGGCATGGTCTTCGAAACCTTCGAGGCCGACTGACTTCAAGGCCTGGGTCGCAAGATGTCTATCCTCGAGCGTGTCGCCATCGAACAGCCCCTTGTGTGGGGTGCGACCCATGGCGACCACTTCAAAGACGGTCAGGCCAAAGGCCTCGGGAAACTCCTGCAACACCACAGCGATACGTTGCGCGCACCAGCGTGAGGATTGCTGCCAGACGTTGTGGTGATCGAGCCTGACCTCGCCGCTCTGCGGTTTGCTGAAACGCCAGGCGCAACGCAGCAGACTGGTCTTGCCGCTGCCATTGGGGCCGATCAACCCGACGAACTCACCGGCAGTCACCTGCAGCGAGGCATCGCGCAACTGAAACTGGTGATGACAGTGGCCGTGGCCCAGGGGAGACCAGGTGAGGTTTTTGAGGTTGAGCGAGGTCATGCAGTTGCTCTAGGGGGCTGATGGCCTCTTCGCGGGCAAGCCTCGCTCCTACAGGTGATCATTGGACCATCGTAGGAGCGAGGCTTGCCCGCGAAAGGGACGGAAAGGAACCCTGAGATGTCAGAGGGCAGCGCGGGGGAGTTTACAGCCCATTGAGCCCCGCGCATCTCGCTTGTCTCATGATGAAGTTGAGGCGCTCTCAGTTTGCCGGGTGAAGCGCGACAGCAGCAGCTTGTCGAGCACCCAGACCGCCACCAGCGAAGCACCTACCAGCGGGAACGCGACTGCCAGGGCGAACATGATGACGATGGCGGTTTTCCATTTCGGCAGGTCATGACGCAGCGGCGGTACGCCGAGCTTGCCTTGCGGACGACGCTTCCACCAGATCACCACGCCGCTGACGGCGCTGAGCAGGATCATCAGGCAAATCAGCAGCACGATGATCTGATTGACCACTCCGAACATCTTGCCTTCATGCAGCATCACGCCGATTTCCGTGGCGCGGGCGACAGTGCCGTAGTGCTCGAAGCGCACGTCGGCCAGGACCTTGCCGCTGTACTGATCGACATGCAGGGTGGCGTCGTTGCGCGGGTCATCGGCGAACACCGAGATGGTGAACACGCCGGTCGCGGATTTCGGCAAGGTGATGCTGTAGCCCGGTTCGACCTTGCTCTGCGTGGCGATGTTTTGCACGTCTTGCAGGCTGATGGTCGGCGCCGCCGGAGCGGCGTGCGCGCCGTCGTGAGCCATGTGCTCGGCGTGGGCGCCGGACATTGGCATCGGGGTATTTTCCATGGCCCAAGGCACGGTCTGTTGCGTGGCGCTGTTGAGGCTGCGCGCTTCCACATCGGACTTCGGCACGTCATCCCACATGGCCGCCGGGAACACGTTCCACACACCGGCGAATTGCTGGCCCCAGAAACCGGTCCAGGTCATGCCGCTGAGTAGCATCACCAGCAACAAGGATGCGCCCCAGAACCCGGTGACGGCATGCAAGTCGCGCCATAGCACGCGGCCGCGACTGCTCAGGCGTGGCCACAGAATGCCTGCCGCCTGGCCGCGCGGCCACCAGAGGTAGACCCCGGAAACCACCAGCACAATGCCCCAGCCAGCGGCCAGTTCAATAAGCCGGTCACCCACCGTGCCGATCATCAGTTCACCGTGAATCGATCGGGCGATGGCTTGCAGGTTTTTCTTGGCGTCTTGCTCGCCGAGGATGTCGCCATGGTACGGGTCGATGAAGACGTTCAGCTCCTTGTCGCCATCGAGCACGACAAATTGGGCGCTGCGCTCGGCGTTCACCGGTGGCAGGTATTGCTTGATCGTGCCCTGTGGATACGCGTCTTTGACGCGCTTCATCAGGTCATCGGCCGCGACGGTGTGATGCCCGGCCGGCACATTGAGCCAGTTGCTGTACATCAGTGAGTCGAGTTGCGGCTTGAACAGGTAAATGGTGCCGGTCAGGGCCAGCATCACCATGAATGGCGCCACGAACAGTCCGGCATAGAAATGCCAGCGCCAGGCCAGGTTATAGAAATTCACTTTTGGCTGTTTCATCACGTGTGCTCCGCTTGGCTTGGATCTTTTAGTTGTTGGGTTGGCGGTTGCCGTGCAACCGATCGCGAGCAGGCTCGCTCCTACAAAAGAGCGGCCTGCCTGCGCGTTGTCAGAAGCTCATGTCCACCTTGGTCCAAAGTGTTCGCCCCGGCTCCTTGATGGCTTGCGGGTCATTGGCCGGGAAGCCGAAACCGGCGTTGCCGGCCAGGTTCAAGTGCTCGGCGTAAGCCTTGCCGAACAGGTTGTCGACGCCGCTGCTGACCCTCCAGTGCTGGTTGATCCGGTAGGCGCCATTAAGCGAAAACACGCCGAACCCCGGAGTCTTGTCGAAGTCCTTGCCGACCACGTTGCCTTTGTTCTGATCGATACGGTTTTGTGCGGCGACCACTCTCCACAGTGCGCCCGCACTCCAGTTGTCTTCGCTGTAGGTCAGGCCAAAACGTGTGTCCAGCGGTGGCATTTGTGGCAATGCGCTGCCGTCACTGCTGTTCTTGCCCCAGGCATAAGCCAGGGTCGCGTCAGCCTTCCAGTTGGCGGTCAGGTTGTAGGCCGCGCCCAACTCACCGCCCATGATTCGCGCGTCGATGTTCTCGGCTTGCGAGGTCATGCCCATCATCCCGGGCGTGTAGTCGAACAGGATGTAGTCGCGCACCTGGCCGACATAGCCCGAGGCCCAGGCGTCGAGGTCAGCCGTCTTGTATTGCAGGCCGAAATCGAGCTGAGTGGTTTTTTCCGGCTTGATTGAATCAAAGGCATTCACTGACCCGGCGGGACCGGCGTTAGGCGAAAAAAGCTCCCAGTAATCCGGGAAACGCTGGACGTGCCCAAGCCCCGCATACAGCGTGGTCGGACTGTCGGCCAGGTCGTGTTCGTAACGGATGAAACTGCTCGGCAGCGTATCGGCGCGGGTGTCGCCTGCGGTGGGATTGGGGCGGGTCATCATCCCCGACCCGGTGCTCTGCCGGTAATCCTTGGCTGAAGCGCGATCCAGCCGTGCTCCGCTGATCAGGCGATCACGGTCGGCGGCGTACCAGGTCACTTCGCTGAAAACGCCGTAGTTATGGAAATCGGCGTCCTTGGTATAGGGCAGGTCCTTGTAGGTATCGATGCCCATGGCACTGCGTTGGCGGTGCTCGTTGGTCTGCGCGTCGATGCCGCCGATCACCTGCACATCGGCCCAGTGCCAGGTGCCTTTGATGCGAGCACCAAGGGTGCGGCGGTCGACGTTGGACGCCATTGGCCCCGCCATCATTCCTGTACCGGACGGGGTTCGCAGGGTGTAGTTGTCCATCACATGGTCGGCGTAGTTGTAGTAGACCTGCGCCTCGAGCTTTTCCAGCACGTCGCTGATGTTGGACTTTTCGAAGCGCAGGCCCAGGCTTTCGCGCTTGAACTGCGAGCCATCCATGCCACGCCCGGCGTAACGGGCCTCGCCGTCACCCTTGCCCGCCGTCAACTCCAGCAGGGTGTCGGTATCCGGGGTCCAGCCGAGCGCTACATCGCCGTTCCATTTGTCATAGCGAGACGGCACGGTCTCGTTGTTGCCGTCTTGATAGTCGTCGGCCTGCGCGGTGTTGCCGATGACCCGCACGTAACCCAGTGACCCGCCGGCAGCGACGTCCACCAGTTTGTCGAAGCGACCGTTGGAGCCGGCCAGCAGGCTGGCGTCCACCCGTGTGCCGAGTTCGCCGAAGGTCTCTGGCTCGCGGTCGAAGAGGATGGTGCCGGCTGAGGCGCCCGGTCCCCAGAGCACGGTTTGCGGGCCTTTGATCACGGTCAGTTTGTCGTAGGTCTGCGGTGAAATATACGACGTTGGCGCATCCATCCGGCCGGGGCAGGCACCGAGCATCATGCCGCCGTTGGTGAGGATGTTCAGTCGTGAGCCGAACATGCCGCGCAATACCGGGTCGCCGTTGGTGCCGCCATTGCGCACCTGGGCGAAGCCGGGGATGGTTTTCAGATAGTCAGAACCGTCGCTGGCCGGAACCGGTTGGCGCGGATCCTTGGGGTTGGTGACGATAGTCAGTGGTGAACTGGGCGCAATGGCGGTGATCACCGTCGGGCTGAGTTCTTCACTGTGGCCGGCCTGTTCATCGGCCAACGCCGAGGGCGACAGCAGGGCACCGCACAGAATGGCGGTGGCGTGCCTGAAACGAGCGCTCGCGTCGTTCTGGGCATTAAAGGCTTGGGCAGGGCTCAAGCGTGGGACAGCAGAAAACCTGGACATGACAAATTCCATCGAACAGTCGTAAACGACACGGCCGGCAGCCTGAAGCTGTCTTCAAAACCGTGTGCAATCTGAGGGAGGTGTTTACGTGACGATGGGCGGGGCGCGGGTGCGAGCGCCGGGGACGAACGTTTGCCGGGCATGACCCTGGCGGGGGAAGGGCGTAGTGAAAGTGTTGACGGTCGGAGTGTCGAACGCTGCGAACGACGCGCCACCGGTGAGCGCCGGGCAGTTGAACAGCAGGCTGCAATAGCCGCATTTCTCCCATAGAACGTGATGCGCGGCCTTGGGTGGACAATGCTCGGCGTCAGGTTGAACACCGTGATCGGCGTGCTCCATCGCCAACACATCCATGTTCATGTCCATCGACATGTTCATGGAAGTGTTCATCAATGCCTGGGCGCGGTGATCCATCGGCATCGACTGGGAAATCAGCGGACCGATAAAGATCATCAGCATGGCGAACAGGCTGATCCAGCTGCCCCGTGTCAGTTCCAAAGGCTGACGACGGGAGCCGGATGAGCTGTCGCTGAGCGGGCGCATGGGCGTGATTGGCTCAGGCGGTTACTGGGCGTGTTCGTGCTTGTGCATGTCGTCCGGTGCCTGCTTCTGCACCGCCACCTCGACCGTCACGTCACCGGACTTCTCGAAGTGCAGGGTCATGGGAAAACGCTTGCCATCGCTCAGCAGGCTGCGGTCACTCAGGTTCAGCAACATCACGTGATAGGCCATGGGGGCAAAGGTGACTTCGCCACCGGCAGGGACTTCGACGCTCGGCACGTGTTCCATCTTCATCACATCGTTTTGCATCACGTGCTCGTGCAATTGCGCAACGCCGGCAATCGGCGAGTCGACACTGAGCAACCGGTCGGCAGTTTTACCTTCGTTGTGAATCACGAAATAGGCCGCGACGTTCGGTGCGTTGGGCGGCAGTTCTTGCGACCAGGGGTGGGCGATGTGCAGTTCCCCGACTTTGTATTCGTGAGCATTGGCAAAGCAGGCAGGCAGCAGCAACGCGGCCACAACGATGAGTTTGTTCAGCATGATGGTTCTCCAGAACGATTCGAAACGCAGGTCAATTGCGAGTAGGAATCACACCAGAGGGGAGGCTCGGGGGTTGAGGTTCGGCCATTGCTGACGCGGTGTCGGCGTGTTGAGTGAGGCGGGGGGCAGGCTTCGATTGGCTTCGAATTGTGCGAAATACAACGATGGAGCATGTCCGGGCAAGGCCACCACGGGCGCGGAGCCTGAACAGCACCAGCAATGCTGCATGTTGGAATGATCGTCGTTTTGCGAGACTTTTTTCTCGACCTCACCCAGGGATATCGCGACCATCTTGGTGCCGCTGGCGGAGCAAAAACTTCCCCACAACAGCTGTTCGGCAGGCGACTTCGCCGACTGCGCCATTGCTGCGGACATCGGCATGGCGAGCAGGTTGAACAGCACTGCGAAGCAGGCTATCCAGGCAATTGCGAGCCGTTGTCGGTGCATGGGACAGATCCATTGGGTGGGCGATCAGGCGCGGCTATTTAGCCTGATCAATGCCGATAAGTAAAAAAGCGACGTGCGGTGTGGTGTCGCAGCGCTTGAGTTAACAGGTGAAGCATCCTGCGAGCTGCTTCTGGCTCGCCTTTGTTAAAGAGTGTAGCGACTTCATTTCGTAACGCCTGGGCAAATTTTGGGTCACTTTGGATTCGTGCACAGATAGCGTGTTTGACGTCTCTGAGCGCGACACGAATGAAGCGCCCGTCTCCCACGTCTTCCTCTTCACTGGCCTTAAGGTAATTCCACAGATCGGTAGGAGTCAGAAGATACTCACTGATATCGAAGCGAGTGAATTGTTCGGTCATTCGACACTCCGGGCGCTACATTCGCGGCGCTGGCAAAAGTAAGGATAAGTTTGAGCCCAGGCAAGTCAGCCGTTTTGGATGACACCGTGTGAAAGATCCGATATTTATGTAGGACGTTTTGCTCGTTTGTATCCGCTGCCGGAGCCTGCATCTGGCTGCGACAGGTTATGTGCCAGTCATTGCCGCCAAGATATCTGTCACCGACCCAAACTCCCGCTCAACCCCCGGCAACACCGGCCGCGTCAACACCAGCACCGGCACCCCGCGCTCGCGTGCCACTTCCAACTTCGGCTCGGTCGCGGTACTGCCGCTGTTCTTGCTGATCAGCACGTCGATCTGCCGACGTTCGAACAGCGCGCGTTCATCGTCGATCAGGAAGGGGCCGCGCGCGCCGATCACTTCGCAGCGTTCGTTGCCGGGATACACGTCCAGTGCGCGCAAGGTCCAGAATTGTTCCGGCGGGATTTCGTCCAGGTGCTGCAAAGGCTCGCGACCCAGGGTGAACAGGGGGCGTCGAAAGGGTTTGAGGGCTTCGATCAGTTCGGCCCAGTCGCTGACGTCGCGCCAGTCGTCTCCGGCTTGGGGCTGCCAGGCGGGTCTTCGCAGCGCCCAGCAGGGAATGCCGCTCAAGCGCGCTGCGCTCGCAGCGTTTTGGCTGATTTTGGCGGCGTAGGGATGGGTGGCATCCAATAGCAGGTCAATCCGTTCGTCGCGGATGAACTGAGCCAGGCCTTCGGCACCGCCAAAACCACCAACGTGGACCTGACAAGTCAGGTCCGTTGGCACCCGGCCGATGCCGGCCAGGCTGTAGATGTGTTCCGGCCCGAGGGTGCGGGCGATGGCCAGGGCTTCGGTCACTCCGCCCAGCAACAGCATGCGTTTCATTGAAAAACTCCGGCATGTCCAACGATCCCGCCCTGGCGATCGATGGCAAACACTTCGACTTGCACCTGTGCCGGCACCACGCTGCGGGCAAAATCCAGGGCGTGCCGGCACACCGCATCACCCAGGGCGACCCCGGCTGCGCTGGCCATGGCCAGGGCTTGCTGACTGGTGTTGGCGTCGCGGATGCCTTGTTGCAGCGTCGCATCGGCACCCACCGCGGCGGCCCATTCGGCCAGTTGCGGCAGATCGATACTTGAGTGCCGGCTGTGCAAGTCCATATGGCCGGCCGCCAGTTTGCTGATCTTGCCGAAGCCGCCGCAAATGCTGAGTCTGTCCACCGGCACCTTGCGCAGATGCTTGAGCACTGCGCCGACGAAGTCGCCCATCTCGATCAGGGCGATTTCCGGCAGGTTGTAGACCCGGCGCATGGTGTCTTCGCTGGCGTTGCCGGTGCAGGCCGCGATGTGCAGGTAACCGTTGGTTTTCGCGACATCGATGCCCTGGTGAATCGAGGCAATGTACGCCGCACAGGAAAACGGCCGGACAATGCCGCTGGTACCGAGGATCGACAAACCACCGAGTATGCCCAGACGCGGGTTCATGGTTTTCAGTGCCAGGGTTTCGCCGTTTTCGACATTGACCGTGACTTCGAAGCCGCCGCTATAGCCCAGCTCACCGGCGAGTCGTGTCAGATGATCGGTGATCATCTGACGCGGCACCGGATTGATCGCCGGCTCGCCGACACCCAGCACCAACCCTGGGCGAGTGACGGTTCCGACACCACGCCCGGCATGGAAAGCAACGCCCGGCTCGGCGCGCAGCCGAACTTGGGAATAGAGCAGGGCGCCGTGGGTGACGTCGGGATCGTCCCCGGCATCCTTGATCGTGCCAGCCTCGGCGAAGTCGTCCGTCAGCCGACAGAACTCCAGGCGCATTTGTACCTGCTTGCCTTTGGGCAAGATGATTTGCACCGCGTCAGCCACCGTACCGGCAAGCAGCAGGCGTGCGGCCGCAAGGCTGGTCGCCGTGGCGCAGCTGCCGGTGGTCAGGCCGCTGCGTAGCGGCGCGGGCTGTTCGCCAGTTTCGTCACGCATCGAGAGGCTTCGTCATATCCAGTACGGTAATAGGCAAGGCCTGGCGCCAGGTATCGAAATCGCCCAGCGGTTGCGCCTGGGCAATATGAATGCGCGTCAGCTCGCCGCCATGCTGTTCGCGCCACGCCATCAGGGTGATTTCACTTTGCAGCGTGACCGCGTTGGCGATCAGGCGACCGCCCGGTTTGAGGGCGGCCCAGCAGCTGTCCAGCACGCCTTCGCGGGTGACGCCGCCGCCGATGAATATGGCGTCCGGGCGTTCAAGCCCCTCGAGGGCATGCGGTGCACGGCCGCGAATCAGTTGCAGGCCGGGCACGCCAAGGGTTTCGCGGTTGTGCTCGATCAATTGCTGGCGTCCTTCGTCGGCCTCGATGGCCAGGGCCCGGCAACTGGGGTGCGCACGCATCCACTCGATACCGATCGATCCGCTGCCGGCGCCGACATCCCACAGCAATTCACCGGGCAGAGGGGCCAGGCGGGCAAGGGTAATCGCACGGACGTCGCGCTTGGTCAGTTGGCCGTCGTGCTTGAACGCCGAGTCGGGTAAACCGGCGAGGCGCGACAGTCGTGGGGTATTCGGTTCGGCGATGCAGTCGATGGCGATCAGGTTCAAGTCGGCGATGTCAGGATCGGTCCAGTCGCTGGCGATGCCGTCGATACGCCGTTCGGCTTCTCCACCAAGGTGTTCGAGCACGGTGAGGCGGCTGGGGCCGAACCCCCGTTCACGCAACAGCGCGGCGATAGCAGCGGGGCTGCGACCGTCGTTGCTCAGCACCAGCAAGCGCACGCCGCCGGATAACTGGGCGCTGAGTGCGGCGACGGGGCGGGCAACGACGGACAGTGTGACCACATCCTGCAAGGGCCAGCCCATTCTGGCAGCGGCCAACGAGCAGGAAGAAGGGGCGGGCAGAACCTGCATTTCATCGCCGGGCAACTGCCGGGCGAGACTGGCGCCCACTCCGAAGAACATGGGGTCGCCGCTGGCCAGAACGCAGACGGGCTCGCCGCGCCTGGCCAAGACCGGTTCAAGGCTGAAAGGACTGGGCCACAACTGCCGTTCGCCACGGATGCAGGCTGGCAACAGATCCAGTTGTCGTTGTCCTCCAATAATCCGCGAAGCATTCAGCAAGGCATGTCGGGCATTTTTGCCAAGCCCTTTGAAGCCGTCTTCACCGATGCCTACCACTGTCAGCCAGGGGGTCATGCTGTTCCTCTACGTTCAATCGAAGCCTGATCATTACCGCGCCGGCCGGCATCGGTCTGGCGGTTGTGCATCATAACGCGCCGACAGTGATAGACGCCTTTTAACGTCGCAGGAAAATCAGCCTGCCTGGCCTTTGCGCAGTTCGAATCGCTTCATTCCGATCTCGCGCCTCTTTTTATCGATGAGCGTTCTTCTTGTTTCGAGTATGCGTTTGTCCAGCTTGAGGTACGCCCGTTGCTGGATGATGGTGGTGGCCTGTTCTTCCCAATCCAGGAACAGGAAATTGCTTTTTCTCGTATGAGTCATCAATTCAAGATTAAAGACGGCCAGCTCAAGAAAACCCTTCGAGTCGTACCGGACAGGCATGACCTGAAAACGCTGCCCCATGAGAGTTTCTTCATCCAGTGAATAGAGCGCCGGCTTGTCGGGTTTGAGCGCGTCGAGTGTGTCGATCATGGCGTTGCCTTGTCGGGAGTCCTGCATGCGTTGAGCGCTCTGGACCAGGAAGTCTGCAACGCTTGCCGTCAGGTCGTGACGCGTGCGGGTAGTAATGGCCCCTTCAAACACCGACCAGCCAAAAAAATCCAGGGTGACTATGTACTCATGCAGCCACTTGGCCGAATCGGCGAATCGGCTACAGAGCCTATCGGCGGACGCTGTGGCGATCTGTGTGCAATGACCGAGGTCGTCGTAGTCTTGCGTTGAAAGATCGCCTATGCATGAAACAAGGTTGGGCCCGGTCAATATTCCATTCGGTCGTTTACTGTCCATGTTTTTACCTGAGATATGAAAACGTGATGATTGGCGTGCCTTGGAAAAGTACAGGGGGCCGTGCACGGATTGAATGAGCGCGCCTGGGGCAATTGATTCAGGCTGTGAGCTTTTGTCGCCTGCGCTTTTCGTCGTCAAACTGCCTGCGCTTTTCATCCCGCCGGACAAAGCAGGCATAATGCTGCCCTTCGTCCAGTGCCGGTCATCCTGTGAACTTTCGTCCCAAATCCAGTCCTTTACGCCCTTCGGCCTGTCCGGGATTGTTGCGTATCGTCCAGGCTTTGGACGGCGGTATCTGCCGGATCAAGCTCAACGGTGGCTTCATCCGGGCACAGCAAGTGATCGCTGTGGCTGACGCAGCCGAGCGATATGCCGGTGGTGTGATCGAGGCGACCAATCGCGCCAATTTGCAGATTCGTGGAATTGGCAACCAGCAGGCTGCCTTGATCGATAGCTTGCTTGCCGCCGGGTTGGGCCCCAGCCATGCCGCGGGTGACGATGTACGCAATCTGATGCTCAGCCCCGTGGCCGGCCTCGATCGGCAGATGCTGTTCGACACTCGGCCATTGGCTGAACAGATTCTCGCCACAGTGCAACGACACGAACGCTTCCATGACCTCAGCGCCAAATTTGCCGTGCAGCTCGATGGCGGTGAGGCCCTGGCGATGCTCGAACATCCCCACGACTTGTGGTTATCGGCCTTTGAACAAAACGGCGAACAACGACTGGCGTTCGGTCTGGCCGGTTGCCCCACGGACGCGCCCGCAGGGTCGGTCTCGCTCGACGATGGTCATGAGCTGGTGGTGGCGGTCCTTGAGTTGTTCCTGGAGCTGGCGCGTCCCGAGCAAACGCGGATGCGTCATTTGCTGGCCGAGCACGGCATCGAACATCTGCTGACCCGACTGGCCGAGCGTGTGTCCATTCAGGCCGTTATCGATTGGCGGCGCCTTGCGGATGCGAGCGCTCTGCACATCGGCGCTCATCCCCAGAAAAAGACCGGTGTTGCCTATGTGGGAGCGGTGCCGCCGCTGGGACGACTTGACCCGGTGATGCTCAGAGGTGTTGCGCAACTGGCGGACGAGTTCGGCGACGGCAGTCTGCGCTTCACCCCGTGGCAAAGTCTGTTGTTGCCCAATATCCGCAACGAAGACTGCGCCGAAGTTCTTCGACGCCTGGCACGGCTGGGCCTGTCGTGCAATGCCGATCAGCCGCTGACCCGGTTGATCGCCTGCACCGGTTCAAACGGTTGCGGCAAAAGCCTGGCCGAGACCAAGGGCGATGCCCTGCAACTGGCCGCGCTGCTGCAAACGCATGGGCTCGCGCTTAGTGTGCACTTGAGCGGTTGCCCGCGCTCCTGTGCCGCCGCGCATATTGCCCCCACCACATTGCTGGCCGTCGCGCCTGGCCACTACGATTTATATTTTCGCGAAGCAACGCAGTCGGGTTTCGGCGCGTTGCATGCACGCAATCTCACTATTGAAGCGGTCGCAGCCCTGCTCGACGCCCGCTCACGGAGCCCCCTTGATGCTTGATTACATCCGCGACGGTCAGGAGATCTATCGCAACTCCTTCGCGATCATTCGCGCCGAGGCCAACCTCGCGCGAATTCCGGCCGATCTGGAAAAACTCGCGGTGCGGGTGATTCACGCCTGCGGCATGGTCGACGCTATCGACGGTTTGCAGTTTTCCCAAGGCGCGGGCAAGGCCGGGCGCGATGCGCTGGCAGCCGGTGCGCCGATCCTGTGCGATGCGCGGATGGTCTCCGAAGGCATAACCCGCGCGCGATTGCCTGCCAACAACCCGGTCATCTGCACATTGCGTGATGAAAGCGTTCCGCAGCTTGCCCGTGAGTTGGGCAACACCCGTTCCGCCGCAGCGCTGGAACTGTGGCGGCCGCACCTGGAAGGCAGCGTGGTGGTGATCGGCAATGCCCCGACCGCACTGTTCTATCTGTTGGAAATGCTCGATGCCGGAGCACCGAAACCGGCGTTGATCCTCGGCTTCCCGGTGGGCTTCGTCGGTGCCGCCGAGTCCAAGGCAGCGCTGGCGGCGGACAGTCGCGGCGTGCCGTTTGTCATCATGCAAGGCCGCCTGGGCGGTAGCGCCATGGCC
The DNA here is from genome assembly GCF_050990305.1 of Pseudomonas putida. Taxonomy (GTDB): domain Bacteria; phylum Pseudomonadota; class Gammaproteobacteria; order Pseudomonadales; family Pseudomonadaceae; genus Aquipseudomonas; species Aquipseudomonas putida_AH. Next base: position 646,875 of record NZ_CP158817.1, read on the forward strand.
GCCGCCGCCGTCAATGCCCTCGCCACGGAGATCGAATGATGCAGCAACCTGGACGATTGATCGGCCTTGGCGTTGGCCCTGGTGATCCGGAACTGATCACGGTCAAGGCCTTACGCCTGTTGCGCGAATCGCCGGTGGTGGCGTACTTCGTCGCCAAGGGTAAGAAGGGTAATGCGTTCGGCATCATCGAGTCGCATCTGCAAGACGCTCAGAACCTGCTGCCGTTGGTGTATCCGGTGACCACTGAAGCCTTGCCGGCACCGCTTTCGTACGAGCAAGTGATCAGTGATTTTTATGATGATGCTGCCGAAGAACTGGCTGCACACCTCGATGCCGGTCGCGATGTAGCGGTGATCTGCGAGGGTGATCCGTTCTTCTATGGTTCCTACATGTACCTGCATGACCGGCTCGCCGAGCGCTATCAGGCCGAAGTCGTGCCGGGCGTATGTTCGATGCTCGGCGGGGCTTCGGTACTCGGTGCACCGCTGGTGTATCGCAATCAGAGCCTGTCGGTGTTGTCCGGCGTGCTGCCCCACGACGAGCTCAAGCGTCGCCTGGCCGATGCCGATGCCGCCGTGATCATGAAGCTGGGCCGCAATTTTCCCAAGGTCCGTCAGGTGCTGGAGGAGCTCGGATTGGCCGAGCGGGCGCTCTATGTCGAGCGCGCGACTATGGCTAACCAGAAAATCGTGCCGCTGGATCAGGTCGAGCCGATGTCCTCACCGTATTTCTCGTTGATCATCGTTCCCGGCGAAAGGTGGCAAGGCTGATGACGCGTTCAGTTCCGGCGATTGTCATTCTCGGTAAGGGCAGCCTCGCCACTGCTCGCAACATTCAAGTGCTTTATCCTGGAGCGCTGATCCACGGCTTGGCCGGGCGGGTCGAGGGGGCGGACCGTGTGTATCACGAGTTCGGCGCGACCCTGCGCGAGCTGTATCAACAGGACACGCCGATCATTGCCCTGTGTGCGGCGGGTATCGTCATCCGCACTTTGGCGCCGTTGCTGCTGGAAAAAGGTGTTGAACCACCGGTGCTGGCTGTGGCCGAAGACGGCAGTGCGGTGGTGCCGTTGCTGGGGGGGCTGGGCGGTGTGAATGTGATGGCGCGAGAAATCGCCGCACATTTCGATGTCAAACCGGCCATCACCACCAGCGGTGAGCTGCGTTTTGGCACTTGCCTGCTCAATCCACCCAGCGGCTATGCACTGGGCGATCTGGAGCTGGGCAAGCGTTTCGTTTCCGACTTGCTGGCTGGTGAAACGGTACGTATCGAAGGGGCGGCACCGTGGCTGGCGCAAGCGCAGTTGCCTGAGGATGCCCAGGCACGACTGGCGGTGCATGTCAGCCATGTCGAGCGTGTACCGGCGGACAACGAATTGCTGATCTATCCGCGCAATGTGCTGGTGGCGATCAGCGCTGGCGTTACTGATTTGCCGAATACGATCCGTGTGGCATTACATAAGGCCGCAATCGCTGTGCAATCGGTGGCGTGTCTGTTGGCGGCCGATGCTGAAATGGCTAACCCGGTGCTTCATGCAGCAGCGCTTGAACTGGGTGTGCCGTTGCGATTTGCCGATGCTGGGGCGGATATCGGTGAACTGGCCTGCAACGCTATCGGGCAGCCTGTCGCCATTCTGGGCGACAACAGCCTGGCCATTGCAGTCGCCGAACAACCGTTGGATCTATCGCAGATCGGTCGCCCTCGTGGTCGTCTGGCGGTGGTGGGACTTGGGCCCGGAGCGGCTGAATTGATGGTGCCCGCGGTGAAGGCTGAACTGGCTCGCGCCAACGATGTGTTGGGGTATGAAACCTACGTGCGCATGGCCGGGCCGTTTCGCGACGATCAGGTGTTGCATTGCACCGATAACCGCGAAGAGATGCAGCGTGCACGCCATGCTTTTGAACTGGCAGCCCAGGGGCGGTCAGTGGTGGTGGTTTCCTCGGGTGATCCGGGCGTTTTTGCCATGGCCGCTGCCGTGCTCGAAGCGCTTCATGAGTCCACCGATGCGGCGTGGCACCGCGTTGACCTGGAAATCTTGCCGGGGGTTTCCGCATCGCTGGCAACGGCTGCCCAGGCCGGTGCGCCGTTGGGGCATGACTTCTGTGTGCTTTCGTTATCCGACAACCTCAAGCCGTGGTCGATCATTGAAAAACGCCTGGATCTGGCGGCTCAGGCCGATCTCGCCCTGGCGTTCTACAACCCGATCTCCCGTTCGCGCCCATGGCAGCTGGGGCAGGCGCTGGACATCGTTTCCCGTCATCGCGAGCCTCGCACACCCGTGGTACTGGGGCGAGACATTGGCCGTCCGGGTCAAACCTTGCGCGTCACGACGTTGGGGGAGTTGAGTGTCGATCAAGTGGACATGCGGACCATGGTCCTTATCGGCTCTTCGACGACGCGGCTGATTCCCCGTGTCGATGGCAGTCCTTGGGTCTATACGCCACGCAGTTATGGCGACAAGCTAACGCCCATCCAGTAATCGATATTTATTTTTTAGAGTCACGCCAGATTGCCCGCATTGTTGGGTGATCTGGTTGTTGTATCTTTATTGGCGTTGTTTTTAAAAGCCTACATATGTTGTGTTTGGTTGAAGTTGTTGCTCTGGATGAGTTGGAGTAGTTTTGTGGCGCTCCGGGATGGAGCGCTAATTAATCAATAAAAGGGATTTTATATATGGACGTTTTTGAAAGTTCGGTCAGTGTTGCGCGTAGTGTTGATTTTGTCCGACTGTGTCTGCATAAACGCAAGGCTGCATTGCCTGCCATTAACCGCGTCAGGTCACTGGTGCCTGCGGTGGCCACCAGCCCCACCAAAGAGTTGGACGCGTTGGTGCTGGGTAATAGCCTGATTGGCTACGGTAAGAATATCAGCGTCGAGAACATGGCGATCATTGAAAACCTGATCACCATGTCGAAGATGGAAGCCAACTACGAAGTGCCCGGAACTTCCGATCCCGAGGCCTGGTATCACGCGTTTGCCAAGTGCATGGAAGATCTTGGTTGCTTCGTGGCAGACAAGGGTTATTCCAAATACAGTGCCAGCGCACTCAAGTTAGAAATGGATAATGTCATGGTTGATGTTATTCAGGCCGCCGTCGAGGCAGCAAAAGCCGCTATTCCTGGCGCTGCTGTGTTGAGTGCTGTCACCCACTCCACATTGGATGCATTGAAGAAAGAGCCTGAAGCGATCAACTTGTTGAATATCGAGTCGAAAAGTGCGGAAGGTGTTCGACTGTCAACGATTCCCTGCGAACAGATGCCCAATGGAATTATTCTGATTGCGATAGCGGCCATCGATCATCGAGGGGGGAGTGACGACGGCGGCGTGTTGTTTGTTGACTGGAAAACGTCTTCCCTCGATGTTTTTCACGGCAAGTCGTTCATCACGTTCAACCCGGTCCGGTATGCGGAAATAAGATCGGATATCGAAGAGTATCTAGGCGTGCATCGCAAGGAAGTTCTGGTCAAGCGCTTCAGTCGGCGTAAGTGACATGGCCTGGCCAGAGTTTTGTTGACTCTGGCCAGGCTGTAACGAGGGTCAAGGAACCAGATAGCCCTTGACCCCGGTAAAGATGATCTGTGCCGCCAATGCACACACGAACAACCCCATCAACCGGCTGAGAATCTGCAATCCCTGATCGCCGACAATGCGTTCGATATGGTTGGACAGATACAGCACCACGCCCACCGTAAAGCTGGCGATGGCAATACTGACAATGGCAATGAGCTTGTCGTCCCAATGCGGCTGGCCCACGCCCATCACCAGCAAGGCACCGATGGTGCCGGGGCCGACGGTCAACGGGATGGTCAGCGGGACGATGGTCACGTCTTGCTGCACGTTGTCGGTCTGCACCGCCGACTTGCCCTGTGCCATGCCCAACGCGGAGATGAACAAGACGCTGCCGGCGCCAATACGGAATGCATCCACGGTGATGCCGAAGACGCTGAAAATCACACGGCCAAACAGGTACAACAAGACGCTGGAGACCAGCGTGGCGATCGCCACTTTCCAGGCCAGTCGACGTTGTTCCTTGCGCGAGTAACCGCGGGTAAGGCTGATGAAACAGGACAACACGAAGAACGGGCTGTAGAGCACCAGCATCTTCAGGTACACACTGAACAACACGTGGAGCATGGTGCAGGCTCACTGGCGAGGGAAGTCGAGAGGAGTCTATCAGGCGTTGCGGGGTCTGTCGGCTCAGGACGTTGGTGTCGCCGTCCGGTTCTGCAGATCGCGCTGGGCAACCCAGTGTTCGATCAGTTCGCGCAACTGCGAGAGCTCTACCGGTTTGGCCATGTGCCCGTCCATGCCGGCCTGGCGCGCGCGTTCCTTATGCTCGGCCAGGATATGCGCGGTCAATGCCACCACGGGGGTACGAGTACGCTGGTTACCCACTTCCCAGGCCCGCAGTTGCTGGGTGGCCGAGAAACCGTCGAGGATCGGCATTTCACAGTCCATCAGCACCAGGTCGTAACGCTGGGCCTTCATCGCCTGCAAGGCTTCTTCACCATTGCTGGCCGTGTCAGGTTGCAGATTGAGCTTGCCCAGCATGCCGCGGATCACCTTGGTCGAGATGCTGTTGTCTTCGGCCACCAGAATGCGGAAATCGTTGGGCACCTTGACCGGCAGTGTAGGACTGGAGGGGAGGTGCTGCACGAGCGCGAGGCCCTTGTTACGCTGGTTCAACTCATCGGCCAGGGTCGTCTTGAGGGTGTAGCCGGCCACCGGTTTTGCGAGGATGCGTTTGATTCCCGAGTTGCGCGCGATGATTTTGCTCGGTGCATTGCTGATACCGGTGAGCATGATCAGCAGAATGTCGTGGTTCAGGCTCGGGTCTTCCTTGATCTTGGCAGCCAATTGCATGCCGGTCATGCCAGGCATGTTCTGGTCCAGCAGGACGACGTCGAAATAGTCACGCAAGTGTGCCTTGGTTCGCAGCAGTGCCAGCGCTTCCTTGCCGGACGCAACCGCGCTGACGTTCAAGCCCCAGGCGCTGCATTGCTGCACCAACACCTTGCGACAGGTGTCGTTGTCGTCCACCACCAAAACCCGCGCGCCTTGTAGCGGGCCATCGAGGTCTGAGGTCGGATGCTCCAGTCGATCAGGGTCCAGTGGCAAGGTCAGCCATAAGGTGCTGCCCTGATTGCTCCCGCTCTTGATACCGAACTCGCCTTGCATCAGGCGAATGAGCTGGCGGGCGATGACCAGCCCCAGATTGCCACCCAGGCGGTTGGCCGAGAGGAAGTTTTTGCTGTGCAGTTCCGCGTGCATCAATGCATCGCGCTCCTCGGCGTCCATGGGTTCGCCGCTGTCCTGAACAGCGATTCGCAGACGCGGTTTTGCACTGCGCTCGTCGAGCGCGACGACGATCAGAATTTCGCCTTCGTCGGTTTTCTTCAGGGCGTTTTCAAGCAGGCTCAACAAGGTTTGGCGCAGGCGTGTCGGGTCACCGCTGATTACGCGAGGAACTTGCGGTTGAATGAAGCTGATCAGCTCGACGTTCTGCTGTTCGGCCTTGGCGCGGAAGATACTGAGGCAGTCCTCAATCAGCGCGTTGAGATCGAACTGCACATCATCGAGTTCGATCTGTCCGGATTCGAGTTTGGAGATATCGAGGATTTCGTTAATGAGCGTCAGCAGTTCATTGCCGGCGCTATGGATCGTCTGTACGTAGTCGCGCTGTTTCACCGAGAGCGGTGTACCCAGCAGCAGCTCGGTCATGCCCAGCACGCCATTCATCGGTGTACGTATTTCGTGGCTGATCTTCGCCAGGAACTCGGCCTTGGCGTTGATCTCGGCATTACTGGCCGCCAGGTCGCGGCTAATGCTGAAGCGGTCCTCCGTGATGCGGCGTTGGCGTTCGCTCAGGGCAATGCTCATAAACAGGCCGCTGATGCAGATGAATGCCAGCAGGGTGGTGATCAGGCCGTGGGGTTCGATCAGGGTCAGCCCCAGCAGTGCGGGCAGGATAATCAGCGTTCCGAGGTTGAACGCCACCATGGCGCCCACGAAGAGGCGCGCCGGTCGATAGCCTTTCTGCCAGTGATAGGCGCTGACGAACAGCATGCTCAGGCCCGCCAGGGCGACCAGGCCATAGGTGATGAGGTTCAGCGGCAGTGTATTGACGAACAGCAGCAACAAGCTGCAGATAGTAATCAGCAGTATTTCACCCAGTATCAGCCTGTTCAGCGGGTGCGGGCCGAGGGGGGCGAAGAAACGATAGGTGAACATCAGGCCGCAAGGGGCCGTCAACAGCAAGGCGAGGTATGCGCCGGGTGTTTGCAAGGCTTGCCAATGTGGCAGCCAGGCCCCTGCCAGATTCAGCAACAGCACCAGACTGAGCATCAGCAGCGCTTCGCAGGCTGCCAGCCAGAGAGCGCTGTGTGAGCGGGTGTAGGCGTAGCGGATGAGGTTGTGCAGGATCAGCATGCCAATGCAGCCCAACAGCAGGCCATAGATTAGCGATTGGCTCTGATCGGCTGCGGTCATGACCGCTGACTGCAGGCTGATATAGGGGCGCAGCTGGTGTTCGGAGACCAGTCGCAGGTAGACATCCAGGGGTTTGTCGAGTTGGGGCAATGGCAGCATGAAGTCGCTGCTGGGCAGTGGCCGGTCAGACTGGGGTTGTTTGTTGCCGGTGTTTGATTGCTCGATCAGCTTGTCGCCGTCCAGCACATACATATTGAGTTGCGCCAGGTCGGGTGCGAATACGCGCAGTACCTGTTCATGTTTACCGGGGGCAAGGCGAAAGCGCAGCCAAAGCGCACCGTCGGGCTCGGCCGCCGTGACGCGCTCGAGATCGATAGGACTGAATTGGTTGGTGTAACGGGCGGAGCGGATGTCGCTCAGTTGCAAGTCGCCCTGTTCATCGAGCAATACCGCCAAGCCACTGCCTGGCGCGGCCTGAGCCGGGAGCATGCAGAGCAAGGTCAGCAGAGTGACGGTGAACCCTATGGCAATCCTGAGCCAGCGCACGGCGAAATCCCTTCGTAGGTTGATGCCAGAATATAACTATGCGCGGCGCCGGAATAGTCAGGCAAGGGCCCAAGGCCCTTGCCCGGCCGAATGGGTAGCTTATTCCTGATTTTCGCCACGCTCGCGGGCAATGGCACGGTAGCCAATGTCCTTGCGATAGAAACTGCCTTCCCAATCAATGCTGGCCGCCAGTTTGTATGCCTGCTGTTGAGCGGCATCGACGCTGGCGCCCATGGCGGTGGCGCAAAGCACCCGTCCACCGGCCGTCACAACTTGACCGTCCTTGAGCGCGGTCCCGGCATGGAACACTTTGCCTTCCAGTGCCGCTGCTGCATCCAGGCCCTTGATGGCCGCGCCTTTGGCGTAGTCACCAGGATAGCCGCCCGCGGCCAGTACGACACCGACGCTCGGACGTGGATCCCATTGCGCCTCAACCTTGTCCAAGGCCTGTGCCAGGGCCGCTTCGACCAGCAGTACCAGGCTCGACTGCAAACGCAGCATGACAGGTTGGGTCTCAGGGTCGCCGAAACGGCAGTTGAATTCGATAACTTTTGGGTTACCAGCCTTGTCGATCATCAGGCCTGCGTACAGGAAGCCAGTGTAGACGTTGCCTTCTTCAGCCATGCCGCGAACCGTCGGCCAGATCACCTGGTCCATGACACGCGTGTGCACTTCACTGGTGACCACCGGTGCAGGGGAGTAGGCACCCATGCCGCCGGTGTTAGGGCCGGTATCACCATCGCCGACGCGTTTATGGTCCTGGCTGGTGGCCATCGGCAGGACGTTCTTGCCGTCGACCATGACGATGAAGCTGGCTTCTTCGCCGTCCAGGAACTCTTCGATCACTACGCGCGAACCGGCATCGCCGAATGCATTGCCCGCCAGCATGTCGCGCACGGCGTCCTCGGCTTCGGCCAGGGTCATGGCGACGATCACACCTTTACCGGCGGCCAGGCCATCGGCCTTGATCACGATCGGGGCGCCTTTTTCACGCAGGTAGGCCAGGGCCGGCTCGATCTCTGTGAAGTTCTGGTAGTCGGCAGTCGGGATCTTGTGGCGAGCCAGGAAGTCCTTGGTGAACGCTTTCGAGCCTTCCAGCTGTGCAGCGCCAGCGGTCGGACCGAAGCAATCCAGGCCACGGGAGCGGAACAGGTCAACGACGCCAGCGACCAGCGGCACTTCCGGACCGACGATGGTCAGGGAAACGTTTTTCTCGGCGAAGTCGGCCAACTGTTCCAGGGCCAGGACGTCGATGGCAACGTTTTCGCATTTTGCTTCAATGGCGGTACCTGCGTTGCCTGGCGCCACGAAAACTTTCTGCACACGCGGATCCTGAGCCACTTTCCAGGCCAGGGCGTGTTCACGGCCACCGCTGCCAATGATCAAAACATTCATTTCAAAAACCTCGGATGACGCTAATTCTGGGAAGCATCCTGATGGATGCTGACTGTAGGAGCCGGCTTGCTGGCGATCGAGTCGCTGCAATTTACCGGCTGGACCGCTATCGCCAGCAAGCCGGCTCCTACAGTGGGTGCGTTTATCAGTGACGGAAGTGGCGCATGCCGGTGAACACCATGGCGATGCCGGCTTCATCAGCGGCGGCGATCACTTCGTTGTCGCGCATCGAACCGCCTGGCTGGATCACCGCGGTGATGCCGGCCTTGGCCGCATTGTCCAGACCGTCGCGGAACGGGAAGAAAGCGTCGGATGCCATCACCGAACCGGCTACTTGCAGGCCGGCATGTTCTGCCTTGATGGCAGCGATGCGGGCGGAGTTTACGCGGCTCATCTGGCCAGCGCCGACACCGATGGTCTGACGGTTTTTGGCGTAGACGATGGCGTTGGACTTCACGTACTTGGCCACTTTCCAGGCGAAGATCAGGTCGTTGATTTCCTGCTCGGTCGGTGCGCGTTTGGTCACGACTTTCAGGTCATCGGCACCGATCATGCCGATATCGCGGCTCTGTACCAGCAGGCCACCGTTGACGCGTTTGTAGTCCCAGGCAGCGGCACGATCGGCCGACCATTCGCCGCAGGCCAGCAGGCGCACGTTGGCTTTTGCCGCGACGATGGCACGGGCTTCTTCGCTGACGCTTGGGGCGATGATCACTTCAACGAACTGGCGCTCGACGATCGCTTTGGCGGTTTCAGCGTCCAGTTCGCGGTTGAAAGCGATGATGCCGCCGAACGCCGATTCGGTGTCGGTGGCGTAGGCCAGGTCGTAGGCCTTGCGGATGCCACCTTCGGCATCAGGGCTGACGGCCACGCCGCACGGGTTGGCGTGCTTGACGATGACGCAGGCCGGCTTGACGAAGCTCTTGACGCATTCCAGCGCAGCGTCGGTGTCGGCCACGTTGTTGAAAGACAGCTCTTTGCCTTGCAGTTGGGTCGCGGTGGCGATGCCGACTTCGGCAGGTTTGGCTTCCACGTAAAACGCCGCGCTCTGGTGCGGGTTCTCGCCGTAGCGCATTTCCTGGGCCTTGATGAACTGGCTGTTGAAGGTGCGCGGGAATTCGCTGCGACCTTCTGTGCTGAGGATGTCAGCGGCCTGGTTCACGGTGCCCATGTAGTTGGCGATCATGCCGTCGTAGGCTGCAGTGTGTTCGAACGCCTTGAGCATCAGGTCGAAACGCTGAGCGTAGGTCAGGCCGCCGGCCTTGAGGTTTTCCAGGACGTTGGCGTAGTCGCTGGCATTGACCACGATGGCCACGTCTTTGTGGTTCTTGGCGGCGGAACGGACCATGGTCGGGCCGCCGATGTCGATGTTCTCGATGGCGGTCGGCAGGTCGCAGCCTGGCTTGCTGATGGTGGCTTCGAACGGGTAGAGGTTGACCGCGACCAGGTCGATCGGCTTGATGCCGTGCTCGTTCATGATGGCGTCGTCGATACCGCGACGACCCAGGATCCCGCCGTGGATTTTCGGGTGCAGGGTTTTCACCCGACCGTCCATCATTTCCGCGAAGCCGGTGTAATCGGCGACTTCCACTGCGGCAACGCCGTTGTCCTGCAGCAGCTTGAACGTCCCGCCGGTGGAGAGAATCTCGACGCCCAGGGCTTCAAGCTCTTTGGCGAATTCGAGGATCCCGGTCTTGTCGGAAACACTGATCAAGGCGCGGCGGATCGGCAGGCGGGTAGTCTGGTCGGTCATCTCAATTTCCATCACAAAGCAAAGGAGTCAGCAAAAAAGGCGACCGGTTTTACGCGGGCGCCTTTCTGGTTTGATTGAATGCTTACAGCAAATCGTACTGCTTGAGTTTCTTGCGCAGCGTGCCTCGGTTCAGTCCGAGCATCTCGCTGGCCTTGGTCTGGTTGCCCTTGACGTAGTTCATCACGCACTCGAGCAGGGGGGCCTCGACTTCGGAGAGCACCAGGTTGTACACATCCGTGACGGCAGCGCCCTCAAGGTGGGCGAAATAATTGTGCAGCGCTTTCTCGACACTCCCGCGAAGGGTCTGGCCTTCTTCGCTTGGGGTATTGAGGTGCTGTTTCAAATTCACGTTGTCGCTCACGGGTGTCGTTCCACTCACTAAAGTCTCGGTCATCATCGTCATGCGGCCACCCCCTCTCCGTCCCCTGTCAGGCTCTTGTAACGTTCAGCGAAGAAGCCCTGAACGTTGGCGCATTGTGCTTCCGTATCTTCCAAACGATTGAAGTGGGCGCGAAACTCCCTGGCGCCCGGCAAGGTTGCGAGATACCAGCCCACATGCTTTCGAGCAATGCGTACGCCCATCACGTCTCCATAGAAGGCGTGCAGCGCAGCCAGATGCTCTAGCAGAATGCGTTCCACTTCGATCAGTTCCAGCGCCGGGAGCTTCTCGCCGGTACGCAGGAAATGGTCGATCTCACGAAAAATCCATGGCCGCCCCTGGGCAGCCCGGCCAATCAACAGGCCATCGGCACCGGTCGCGTCGAGCACGTATCGGGCCTTCTCTGGCGAATCGATATCGCCATTGGCGAAGACCGGCATCGACACCGCCTGCTTGATCGCGGCGATGGTGTCGTACTCGGCTTCCCCGGTGTACAGGTCTGCACGGGTGCGGCCATGGACCGCCAGCGCCGTGATACCTGCCTGTTCGGCGATCTTCGCCACCGTCAGGCCATTCTTGTTGTCCCGGTCCCAGCCGGTACGGATTTTCAGGGTAACCGGCACATCGACTGCCGCCACGACGGCGTGCAGGATCTCGGTTACCAGTGCTTCATCCTTCAACAGTGCGGACCCGGCAGCCTTGTTGCAGACTTTCTTCGCCGGACAGCCCATGTTGATATCGATAATCTGCGCGCCCAGTTCAACGTTGGCCCGGGCCGCATCCGCCAGCATCTGCGCGTCGCCACCGGCAATCTGTACCGAGCGTGGCTCGGGATCGCCTTCGTGGATCATGCGCATCCGCGACTTGCGGGTGTTCCACAAGCTCATGTCGCTGGTGACCATTTCAGAGACTACTAGTCCTGCGCCCAATCGTTTGCACAGCTGACGAAAGGGTTGGTCGGTGACGCCCGCCATGGGAGCGAGAATCAAGCCGTTATGTAATGTGTATGGACCGATGCGTACCGCCGACATAGGACTTCCCTGTTGTGGGGCCGGATCATGAGAGTTCGAAAAAGGGTTGGCATGATACCCGCTCTCGATGACTGGATAAAGGCTGAATTGAACAAAATCTGAACAGTTATGCTGTTATCGCCAGCGGTTTGGCCTGGGCGGGTGAAGTCAGAGGGGCTGTCGTCAATCGGCGATCGGTGAATCGTTTCACTCGGGAGAGTGGAAGCTCAGGCTGTAGTTCACCGCTTTGGCGCCAGGATCGAGAATGTCCAGCGCGATGTGGATCGGTGTTTGCGGAGGCATTTCCACCATGCCTTCGAGGTCGCCCTTGAGGTATTCGCCAGGCTTGAAACGACGGCTGGCGATCAGGTGGCCGTTGAGATCGGCAAAACGCAGCTCCAGCAACGGGAAAGGTTGGGAGAAGGGCGCGCGGTTATAGATGATCGCATCGACCACCAGTGCGCCGCTGAATTCCGGGTGGCTGCGGACCACCAGGTTGCTGCTCTTGATTTTCGCGATATCGACCTTGGAGGGCACCGTGCAACCGATTTGCGGGCACAGTTGCTGGAACCATGGGCGGTATTGGTCCTGTCGGGCCAATTCGTCAAAGTGGTAGGCGACATACTGGCCGATGAGTGCGCCTGCTCCGAGCAGGATCAACAACAGCCAGAAGAACCGGCGGCCCCAGGGCGAACGGCGCTTTTGCCAGTCCAGTTGCAGCGGGTCATCGGTCAGGTCCTGCAGTACCTCGGCGCGTACGCCTGGTTCGCTGCGTTCGCGCCGTTTGCGCAACGGCTCGATCGCGGGCAGGTCGTGATCGGTTTCCTCGGGGGCTGTGGCTGACAGGCGTTCGTGATGAAGGGGCGTGTCCAGCGGATCATGCAGGCGAAGTTGTGGTGGCTGCGGTTCGTCGTCCAGGTCCACCGGCTCCAGCGAAAGCGAGGGTTCGGTGCGCGAGAGCAGGCTGCCCGGTTCGCTCACGGGTTCCGTCGTTTCCATCGCTTCGAGAGCGTCGAGCGTATCGAGGTCGTCAAGTTCATTGGCCGCTGCTCGGTCTGCCGCCGATTCGCTGAACAGGCTGTCGGGCGTCCAGGGCTCTTCGTCATTCTCGGCGCTATCGCGGCGTGCGCTGAGGCTATCTTCCCGGTGCCGGCCGAACTCGGTGATCGGCTGAATTTCCCGCTGTTCGAGCCGGGCGAGCTCTTCATCCAGATCGAGACTGTCCAGATCCAGTTCGGTGGCAGTCCATTGCTTTTGGCTGATGGCTCGCGGTTCCACGGGGGTTGGCGGTTCGACGATTGCCGGGGCAACAGGCGCGACGGGCTCTTTGCCAGCCTGCTCAAGCAATTGCTTGGCAGCGTTGAACACCTGCAGGCATGAACCACAGCGAACGACGCCGCGGGCCACGCTCAACTGAGCGTGGCTGACGCGGAAGCTGGTTTGGCAATGCGGACATTGGGTGACGAAGCTGTCGGTCATGCGGCGATCCGGTGTAGGCAGGCGTTCATTCTAGCGCCGACGGCCGGTAATGCGCACCCAGCCATCGCGATTGGCGATCGGATCCAGATCGAAGTCCTTGGCGTAGGCGGCGGCAACTTCTTCGCCTTGCTCGGCGAGGATGCCCGACAGAGCGAGGCGACCGCCGGACTTGACCAGGCCGGACAGTTGCGGCGCCAGGGAGACCAGTGGGCCGGCAAGGATGTTGGCCACCAGTACGTCGGCCTGAACCTGTGGCATGTCTTCCGGCAGGTACAGCGGGAACAGCTCTTCTGCGATGTTGTTGCGCCCAGCATTGTCGCGGGAGGCTTCCAGCGCCTGCACGTCGATATCGGTACCGACCGCGTGCTTGGCGCCGAGCAGCAGGGCGGCAATCGCGAGGATGCCCGAGCCGCAGCCGAAGTCGAGGACGTTACAGTCTTTGAGGTCCTGGCCGTCGAGCCATTCCAGGCACAGGGCGGTGGTCGGGTGGGTGCCGGTACCGAACGCCAGGCCCGGATCGAGCAACAGGTTCACAGCATCAGGCTCGGGAGCTGCGTGCCAGCTCGGCACGATCCACAGGCGCTGACCGAAACGCATCGGCTGGAAACCGTCCATCCAGCTGCGTTCCCAATCCTGATCTTCGATCACTTCGCTGTGATGTTCGGGCAGTGGGCTGCCGGTCAGCAATTCCAGATGGGCCAGTACCGGGCCGGGCTCGGTACCTCCTTCGAACAGGGCCAGCAGGTGGGTATGCGACCACAGCGGGGTGGTATTGAGTTCCGGCTCGAAGATCGGCTGGTCTTCGGCGTCCATGAAGGTCACCGACACGGCGCCCACTTCAAGGAAAGCGTCTTCGTAGGTTTCGGCTTGTTCTGGGCTGATGGCGAGACGGACTTGCAGCCAAGGCATGGCGGGCACCTTTGAAAAATATTGATTGCAGCCTAGCGGGCTGCGAGAAGCAGGCAAGTTTACGCGAGCGCGCGTAAGAAGACGACAAGGGCGACGCCTGCGTGCTCTTTGTAGGAGCAAAGCTTGCTCGCGATGACTCGGGTACATTCAGCATAGATGTGTATGACGATACGCAATCGCGAGCAAGCTTTGCTCCTACAGGGTGCGGGGGGGCAGAAACAACAAAGCCGCCCGAAGGCGGCCTTGTCATGTGCCGGTCGAAGCTTAGTGCTTCTCGCCAGCCAGCTTGTGCTCGAGGTAGTGAATGTTCACGCCCCCTTTGCAGAAGCCTTCATCGCGGGTGAGGTCGCGGTGCAGCGGGATGTTGGTCTTGATCCCGTCGACCACGATTTCGTCCAGCGCATTGCGCATGCGCGCCATGGCTTCGTCACGGGTTGCGCCGTAGGTGATCAGCTTGCCGATCAACGAATCGTAGTTCGGCGGAACGGCATAGCCACTGTACAGGTGCGAGTCGACGCGAACGCCGTTGCCGCCTGGGGCGTGGAAATGCTTGACCGTGCCTGGGCTCGGCATGAAGGTTTTCGGGTCTTCGGCGTTGATCCGGCATTCCAGTGCGTGACCGCGGATGACGACGTCATCCTGGGTGAACGACAGCTTGTTGCCGGCGGCGATGCTGAGCATCTCCTTGACGATGTCGATGCCGGTGACCATTTCCGAAACCGGGTGCTCTACCTGGACACGAGTGTTCATCTCGATGAAGTAGAAGCGACCGTTTTCGTACAGGAACTCGAAAGTGCCTGCGCCACGGTAACCGATGTCGATGCACGCTTTGACGCAGCGGGCGAGAACTTCCTGGCGAGCCTTCTCGTCAATGCCCGGTGCTGGCGCTTCTTCGAGAACTTTCTGGTGACGACGCTGCAGCGAGCAGTCGCGGTCGCCCAGGTGTACGGCGTTGCCCTGGCCATCGGAAAGAACCTGGACTTCCACGTGACGTGGGTTAGTCAGGAATTTTTCCAGATAGACCATCGGGTTGCCGAACGCTGCGCCCGCTTCGGAGCGGGTCAGTTTTGCCGAGTCAATCAGGTCTTCTTCTTTATGCACTACGCGCATGCCGCGACCACCGCCGCCGCCAGCGGCCTTGATGATCACCGGGTAACCCACTTCGCGACCGATGCGCAGAGCGGTTTCTTCGTCTTCCGGCAGCGGGCCGTCGGAACCTGGAACCGTCGGTACGCCAGCGGCGATCATCGCGTGCTTGGCCGAAACCTTGTCGCCCATCAGGCGGATGGTTTCAGCTTTCGGGCCGATGAAGGCGAAGCCGGAGTTCTCGACCTGTTCGGCGAAGTCGGCGTTTTCCGCGAGGAAACCGTAGCCAGGGTGAATGGCGGTGGCGCCGGTCACTTCGGCCGCGGCGATGATGGCCGGGATGTGCAGGTAGGATTGCGCGGCGGAAGCCGGACCAATGCAGACGGATTCGTCTGCCAGGCCCAAGTGCATCAGCTCTTTGTCGGCCTTGGAGTAAACGGCGACGGTCTTGATGCCCATCTCTTTGCAGGCACGCAGAATCCGCAGGGCGATCTCACCGCGGTTAGCGATCAGAACTTTTTCCAACTTCGCAGTCATCAAAGGCTCTCCGCGGTTCAAACGATGGTGAACAGCGGTTGGTCGTACTCAACCGGCTGGCCGTCTTCGACGAGGATGGATTCGATCACACCGCTGGTTTCAGCTTCGATGTGGTTCATCATCTTCATCGCTTCAACGATGCACAGGGTGTCGCCTTTCTTCACGGTCTGGCCGACTTCAACGAAGGCTGGCGAGGTTGGCGAAGATTTGCGATAGAAAGTACCGACCATCGGCGAACGGGCAACGGTGCCGTTCAGCGCGGGTGCGGCCGCAGCTGCAGGGGCGGCAGCGGCAGCCGGAGCGGCGGCAGCGGCTGGCGCGGCAGCCGGAGCAGGCATTGGAGCCGGCGCGTAGTACTGCTGAGCCGGGGTCTTGCTATGACGGCTGATGCGTACGGACTCTTCGCCTTCCTTGATCTCGAGCTCGTCGATGCCGGACTCTTCCAGCAATTCGATCAGTTTCTTAACTTTACGGATATCCATGAATCATCAACTCCCAAGGGTCGGTCAGGGGCGTTTAGCTTGTTGTTCAAGCTGCTCTAGTGCGGCCTCCAGGGCCAGTCGGTAACCGCTGGCGCCAAGGCCGCAGATCACTCCCACCGCTACGTCGGAGAAGTAAGAGTGATGGCGGAAAGGTTCGCGTTTGTGCACGTTGGACAAATGCACTTCGATGAATGGGATGCTCACCGCCAGCAACGCGTCACGTAATGCGACACTTGTATGCGTAAAAGCTGCCGGATTGATCAAAATGAAGTCCACGCCTTCGCTGCGAGCGGCGTGGATACGGTCGATCAATTCATACTCGGCATTGCTTTGCAGGTGCAGCAAATGGTGGCCGGCTTCACGGGCGCGGCGTTCCAGGTCCTGGTTGATCTGCGCCAGTGTCGTGGCGCCGTAGGTGCCCGGTTCACGGGTGCCAAGCATGTTCAGGTTGGGTCCGTGCAGAACCAGTAGCGTCGCCATCGGCTGTTCCCTTGTTATCGGTGAGCAATTGTCAGAACCCGGCGACTATGCCGCAAAGCCTTTGTGACTGTCCAGTTCTCTGCAATAGCCTGCACGATGACCGATGTTTGCGCAAAATATATGACCGCTTGATTAAATCCGGTCATTTGCCTTGGCGATTCGTTCGGCGAAGTCCCTGGCATTGATCTCGCCGATTACACGCACATCGGTGCGTTCGACCCCATCCTTGCCGAAAAACATCAGTGCCGGAGGACCGAACAGCTTGTAGCGGTCGAGCAATGCCCGCTGTTTGGCATTGCTGGCGGTGATGTCGAAGCGAACCAGTCGATAACCCTTGAGGTGTTCGATGACGGTGGCGTCGTTGAGCACTTCATGTTCGATGACCTTGCAGCTGATGCACCAGTCGGCGTACCAGTCGAGCAGCAGAGGGGTGCCGGACGAGCTGGCTTCGGCGAGTGCGCGATCAAGGTCTGCTGGAGTACTGACAGTTTGCCAGGCGCTGGTGTCAGGGGCTTGCTCGGTGGCCACAACCGTGCGCGACTGGCCGATCGGATTGAACGGGTCGCTCTGGCCGCTGAATCCGCCATACCAGCAGGCCAGTGCATAAAACAGCAGGAACAGCCCAATCAATTGGCCCAGGCGTTTTCTCGGCGGTTTATAGACGAATTCCAGCGCGCCCATGAATAAGCCGACGCCACCGGCCAGCAGGCCGATCAGCAACAACGTGATCTGGCCCGGCAAAACCCGGCTGAGCAAGCCGATTGCCAGCCCCAGCAGCAACACGCCGATGGCATTTTTCACGTAGATCAGCCACGGGCCGCTTTTCGGCAACCAGGCGGCACCGCCAGTGGCCACCAGCAGCAATGGCGCGCCCATGCCGAGGCCGAGCATGAACAGTTTCAAACCACCGCCCAGCGCATCGCCGCTGGCACTGATATACAACAGTGCGCCGGCCAGTGGCGCCGAAACGCAAGGCGAAACCAGCAGGCTCGATACCACGCCGAGCACCGCCGCTCCCCACAGCGAACCGCCTTCGGTGCGGCCGGCAATACGGTCAAGGCGACTGCTGATCGCATGCGGCAACTTGAGTTCGAATACACCGAACATCGCCAGGGCGAACACGGCAAAAAAAAGTGCAAACGGGATCAGCACCCAGGCTGATTGCAGGCGCGCCTGCAGATTGAGCTGCGCGCCGAACAGGCCCATCAGGGCACCCAGCAGGGCAAAGCAGGCGGCCATTGGCAGGACGTAGGCCAGCGACAGATTGAAACCACGCCAGCCACCTACCTGGCCGCGCAGCACCACGCCGGAAAGAATCGGCAACATGGGTAGCACGCACGGAGTGAAGGTCAGGCCAAGGCCGGCGAGGAAGAACAATGCCAGTTCGCGCCAACCCCAGGGGTGGGTGCTCGCGGCATCGCCGCCGCTGCCATTGATGCTCAAGCGTTCGGTTTCTGGCGGATAACACAAGCCTTTGTCGGCGCACCCTTGATAGGTCACGGCCAAGGTGAAAGCGCGTTGATCGGTGCGTGGCAGTACGACGTCGAGAATGCCGTGGTAGACCTCGACATCACCGAAGTACTCATCGTGTTTCTGTTCGCCCTTGGGCATTTGCGCTTGGCCGAGGGTGACGTCGGCCGGATCGGCGCGGAACTGGAAGCGATGGCGGTAGAGGTAATAGCCTTCGGTGGCGACGAAGCGCAGTTTGATCGATTGCGGTGTGCTTTCTACCAGGCTCAACTGGAAGGCTTCGCGCACCGGCAGGAAGTCGGCACTGTTGTTGATCGAGCCCAGGGTGGAACTGGGTCGGCTCTCCAGCAGGCCGGTAGCGGCGGCTGGCAGGGCAAGCACTAGAAGCAACAGGCAGAGCAAACGGCGCATGACGGTCTCGCGTATCGGGGTTGGGGGCATGATAGCGGACAGTCTTGTGGATTGCGCAGTACCCGCAGGAGCGAGGCTTGCCCGCGAACCAGGCGATGCGATCCTGCTGATAGATCGCGTTATCGTTTTTCGCGGGCAAGCCTCGCTCCTACGGGGATTAGGGTGTCCTATTTAACGCGGAAGGCCTGGACGGCTGTATGCAAGCGTCCACCCAGCACCAGCAGATTCTCCCCTTGTTCACGGCCTTCGCCGATACGCAGCAAGTTATCCCCACCCAATTGATGGATGCGCTCACTGTGATCGCGAATCTCGCTGACCGCGCCACTCTGCTGAGCGGTGACATCGGCGATGCGTACGGCAGTGTCGGAAATGGTCTGGATCGCTCCGACGATTTTATCCAGCGCGCCGTCGGCAGCCTGGGCCTGGTTAGCCGTGGCTTCGGCATGTTCGACCTGGGCGCGCATGCCTTCGACCGATTGCCGTGCGGCGGTTTGCAGGCCGGCGATCAAGGTCTGAATCTCTGCCGTGGCCCCGGCGGTGCGTTGCGCCAGCGAGCGGACTTCTTCGGCCACCACGGCAAAACCACGGCCCATTTCCCCGGCTCGTGCCGCTTCAATGGCTGCGTTCAGCGCCAGCAGGTTGGTCTGGTCGGCGATCGAACGGATTACCGTCAATACCCCGCCAATCGTTGCGGATTCTTCAGCCAAGTGCTCTATCATCTGCGCATTGCCTTGCACCTCGCCCACCAGTGCATGCAGGCCGTTCAGGCTCAGGCCGATGACTTTTTGCCCGTGCTCCACCGCCAACCCGGCATGGCGGCTGGCGTCGGCGGCCTGGCTGGCATCGCCGGCAACTTGCTGAATGGTGGCTTCCAGCTCGCCGAGGGAATCGCGGATCAGCGCAGTATCGCCGGCCTGATGCTCAGCGCCGCTGTGCAGGTCATTGCTGAGTTCGGCCAGGGTGCGGCTGCTGCCTGCGACCTGTTCGGCGTTGAGGCGAATGGTGCCTACCAGGTCCACCAGGTAAGCGCGCAAGCGATTGAGCGACGCTTCAATGTCATGCAATTCGCGGTTGGTCTTGCCCAGCTGGATGTCCTGGCTGAAATCACCCTCGGCCCAGGTCGAGAGAGCCGGCGCGAGGTTGGTCAGCGTGCGGGCCAGGCGCCGTTGCAGGGTATCTATGAGCAAGGCGATCAGCAGGATCAGGCCGATCATCACGCACTGCATCAGCCGAACCTCTCCCTGGATCTGCCCGTGCTGGGCGCGTACCACGGGTTCCAGACCGGCAATGGCCTGTTGCACGTCAGCGATTTTCAGGTGGGTCGCGGCGCTCAGTTCAGCGCGCTTCTGGATCTGATCGCGGGTGCGCGCCAGTTCTGCCGGATAGCGGGAGAGCAAGCTGTTCAGTTCACGCTTGAAACCGACACCGGCATCTTCGGCCACGGCTTTCTCGGTGTTTTCCAGGCCCATCATCGCGGCGAAGTCGTCGGTGCTCGATTCGCTGCTGGCCGTTACACCGAGCAGGGGGAGCGCGTCCAGTTGCCCAGCCTGGGCGCGGATGTTGGCGACTTCGCGTTCGACATCGGCGGCCAGTTCACTACGACCGCTGCTGACCAGTTTGTCCCGGGCCAGTGACAGTTTGCCTAGATGCTGGGCGGCGGCGAGTAGCGGTGTCAGGTACGCCGCGTTGCCGTTGGCGTACTGGCTGAGTTGATCGAGGCTGGCACTCAGCTCGCGCTCGGCTTGCAGCAACAGGGCCTGAGGGTCGCCCGCGAGTTTGCCGGCGGCCAGCAGGTCGGTTTTGCTGAACTCGTTAAGGTTCGACAGGCTGGGGCGCAAGGTTTCAGCCAGTGCCGGTGGCAAGTCGTCGAGTGACTTTTGCAGGTTGTCGATGGCCTGGCTGGCACTGCTCAAGCGCAGGGCATCGCCGCTGGCGAGGTAGTCCTCGATGTTGCGCGCCACTTCATTTTGAAATCGCTGAGACAAACCCAAATAGCGCTCCATTAATAGATAAGGGCGCTCAAGGGCTTTTTGCGACCACCATAGTGTGGCGCCAAGGGCCACGCACACGGCGACTAAAAGGAGGGTGTTGAGATTGGTCAGCAGCTTCAGACGCATCGGGGGACTACCAACGGCAGAATGGTAAGCGCCTGAAGTTATTGCGTTTCTGTTACAGGGTTATGACTGAATGGGTCGATTGCGATGAAAAGGTGGCACTTTGCTTTGACGTCCTCGCGGCTTGAACGCGATTGCGCCCTGCGCCTTTGGCTCGATACAGCGCCTCGTCTGCCTGGCTGGCCATCAGCAGGCCGTCGGAGTCTTCGCACAACTCGACCACCCCGGCGCTGAAGGTGCACCACAGATCCTGCGGCTGGGCAGGGTAGTGGATTTCGGCAAAACGCTGGCGGATTTCATCCAGTACATTCCAGGCCGCTTCGAGGTCGGTGTCGGGCATGACGATGGCGAACTCTTCGCCACCGTAGCGACCGATGAAATCGGTCTTGCGCAACCGCTGCTTGAGGAACAGCGCCAGGCTCTTGATCACCCGGTCGCCCATGGGGTGGCCGTGGCTGTCGTTGACCCGTTTGAAATGGTCAATGTCGAGCATGGCAAAACTCAGCGGCTTGTTCTCGCGGCGGGCGCGGAACGAGCAATCTTCGAGCAACTGCAGGATGTGGGTGTGGTTGTACAAGCCGGTGAGACTGTCTCGGACCATCCGTGCTTTCAGATTGCGCGCCCGCGCCGCTCGATTGCGCACGGTGGTGATCAGGTGCCGGGGTTTGATCGGTTTGGTCAGGAAGTCGTCGCCGCCTTCGCTCATGGCGTCGAGCTGCTTGTCCAGGTCATCTTCGGCCGACAGGTAAATGATCGGCACACTGACATAGCGGTCGTTGTGACGAATCACCTTGGCCAGTTCCGTGCCGGTGCAGGCCGGCATGTACATGTCGAGGATGATCAGGTCCGGTTGAAAGTCCGCCAGTTCCGCCATGGCTTGAATCGGCTCGATCAGCGTCCGGGTCACGATCCCCGCACTGTTGAGCAGGCGCTCGGTGTGCAAGGCCTGGGCGCGAGAGTCATCGATGATCAGCACTTTATAAGGTTCGTACTGGGCGACGCAGGTCAGGACTTCGATTTTTTCCAGCAAGCTCGAGGCTTCGAGGGTGCCGGTCAGAAACTCCTGCCCACCGGCGCGCACGGCGGCCAGGCGGGTCGGGGTGTCGGTTTCGTGCAGGCTGAAGAACAACAGCGGCAAACGTTGATCGAGGCCTTCCTGGGCTTCGGCGGCCAGTTTCAGGCCTACACCAGGGCCGTTGAAGTCCACGTCCATGACGATGGCGGCGGGCAAACGCTCGGTCATGGAGGAGCGAAACGCTGCCACGCTGTCCAGTGACTGGGCGCTGAGCCCGAAGAACTCCAGTTGTTTGGCCAGGCGCTCGGCGCGGTCGTGATCCTGCAACATGACGTAGATCGGTTTGCGCAGGGGCGGCAGCAACGTTTGATCGAGCTGGTCACCATGGCGCAGACCGGTGCGCGACAGGCGCTGCATCAAGCGATTGAGGTCGGTGATCAGCCCGCTGCTCAGGCGTCCGCGGTTGGCGTCGACCGCCTCCAGCGACTGGCTGATATGACGTGCCAGTTGAATGTGTTCCGGTTGTTCGAAGCGCTCGGCAAACCGCATCAGGCGCAGATTGGCCTCGCTCAGCTCCGACAATTCGTTGGTGGACCACTCGCTGCGTTGCAGGCGCTGCCATATCTCAAGTATCTGACGTGCCTGATGAATGACCCGCTGGGCAAAGTGGTGCTTGAGGCGCTCGCGGCTGGGATCTTCTGGCTCGGTCATATCCTGACTACTAGTTAGGGTGCACGCTGAGGTCGAGTGGTGGCTCTATGCTAGCACCTCTTTTCCATTACATGAGCGTTGTACGTTAATAATCTGCAATGTGGATGCATTCAGTTTGTGACTGATGGGTCTCTAAACGGCTGATTATTCTCTCAAAAGGCCTGTGCGTTGGGGGGTTGAGGATTTACTCGCAGGTCGGGAAGCCTTCTACGTGACCGTCAAAAGCCTCGCCTGTCAGCGCTTTTCTACGCTTTACTGGTGTGAGTCGACGTGCTTAAGGGCTCAGGGATTCCCTTAGCAGGCCTTTTCAAAAAATCTGACAAAAACAGCTTGTAACGAGCTGCCTCGGTTTTTTTCATGCGGGGCCAGCCAGATTTTTATTCATGTCCGGAAGGCAAATTTTCACCCTGAACCCAACGGCGGGTGCCGGGCCGAGGCACGTTGTTGTATGGTTGTGGTCGAACCGATGAACCCAAGAGCTTGAAAGGAAATCGCCATGCTGGACTGGAAGAACCGCGCCGGTAGCGCGCCTGAACGTGCCGCTGAACCGAAATCGGCTACCCGCAGTTACCTGGGCGGCCTGTTGTTCAGCCGGGCGCTGGCCACGTTGATCGGCCTCTACCTGTTGGTGGCGAGCGTTTTGGGATGGTACTGGAGCGCCGAGCCGGCACTGTTTCCGGTGCAGCAGACGGCTCAATTGGCTGCAGAGCGGGAAGGCAAGCAGATGGTGGTCGGTTATACCACCGTGGAAACCCTCAAGACCGTTGCCGGCACGTTGCTGACCAAACCGGGCGGCTACATATCCAACGACCGTTTCCCGCCAGGCCTGTGGATGGACAACATGCCAAGCTGGGAATACGGCGTGCTGGTGCAGGTGCGCGATTTGAGTCGTGCGCTGCGCAAAGACTTTGCGCGCTCGCAGTCGCAATCCGCTGAAGATGCCGACTTGGCCAAGGCCGAACCGCGTTTCAACTTCGACAATAAAAGCTGGGTGCTGCCGTCCAGTGAGTCCGAGTACCAGGAAGGCATCAATTCCCTGAGTCGTTATCAGGCGCGCCTGTCCGATCCGAATCAAAAGACCGCGCTGTTCTATGCCCGCGCCGACAACCTGAACAACTGGCTGGGTGACGTCGGGACGCGCCTGGGGTCGTTGTCGCAGCGGCTGTCGGCCAGCGTCGGTCGGGTCAAGCTCAACACTGCGCTGAAGACCGAGGTCGTGGCGCCGGGCGTGGCGCCGCAGGTCGACGAAGAAATCGTCGAAACCCCATGGCTGCAGATCGATAACGTGTTTTACGAAGCCCGCGGACAGGCCTGGGCCTTGTCGCATCTGCTGCGCGCCATCGAAGTCGACTTTGCCGATGTGCTGGCCAAGAAGAACGCCACGGTCAGCGTTCGCCAGATCATTCGTGAGCTGGAAGCGTCGCAGGAAACGCTGTGGAGTCCGATGATCCTCAACGGCAGCGGCTTCGGTGTGCTGGCCAACCACTCGCTGGTCATGGCCAACTACATTTCCCGGGCCAACGCGGCGGTGATCGATTTGCGTCAATTGCTGAATCAGGGCTGAGTCATGGTCGATAACGCCAGGGAAGCCGCCCACCGCGCGGCGTCCGATGCCGAGCAGATCGCCTGGGTCGATGAGCAGGACAACCTGCTCGGCGCCCTGGTCCGGTCCGACCTGCGCGAGCGGGGGCTGATCGGGCGTGGCACCTACATTATGTTGTTCAACTCCGCCGGCGAGCTGTGCGTGCATCGGCGGACCTTGAGCAAGGCGATCTATCCCGGTTACTGGGACGTGGCGGCTGGCGGCATGGTGCTCGCCACCGAAACCTACGCCGAATCGGCGGCTCGGGAGCTGGAAGAAGAACTGGGCGTGAGCGGTGTGGAGTTGACCGCCCATGACCACTTCTTCTTCGAGGACACTGGCAATCGCCTCTGGTGTTCGGCGTTCTCGGCGGTGTGGGACGGTCCGTTGGTCCTGCAACCGGAAGAAGTGCTGGAGGCGCGCTTTTTGCCGATCGAAGACGTGCTGCGGGAAATCGAGGAAAAGCCTTATTGCCCGGACTCTTTGGCGGCATTGAAACGTTATCTGAGATCTCGCGGGCAAGACGTCGCAAAAGCGCTATAAATTGGCGCCGATTGGCTCTTAGCAATCGGCGTTTTTGCCGTTACACTGCGCGACCTTTTCAAACTGAACCGGTATTGCTGTTTCTGTAGGAGCGAGCATGCTCGCGAAAAACGCAAGAATGAAACGGGCCGCCTGATGTCCCGCGTCATCGTTGACGTCCATCGCGAGCATGCTCGCTCCTACAGGGGATCCAACCGTTTCAGTAGCGCTGCCCCTGCCTGAGTGGGGCTTCGCGGTCGATAGCCTTGCCCAAGTGCTGCGACCAGTCTTTGTCCTCCCAAGAGGATTGCCGGTGGCCAAAAAAGCCGCATCCTTCGCCGCCTTAGGTGGCTTGGTATTTTCCACCGACGCAGGTCGTCATTGCCCGGAATGCAGTAAACCGGTGGATGCCTGTATCTGCAAACAGACCGTTATCCCGGCCGGCGACGGCATTGCTCGCGTGCGTCGCGAAAGCAAGGGCCGTGGCGGCAAGACAGTGACGACCATCACCGGCGTGCCGTTGGCCGAAGATGCGCTCAAGGAACTGGCCACGACGTTGAAGAAACGTTGTGGTACCGGTGGGGCGTTGAAAGACGGCGTCATCGAAATCCAGGGCGATCATGTCGAGCTACTCTTGGCAGAACTGATCAAGCTCGGATTCAAAGCGAAGAAGTCCGGCGGCTAGCAGCCTCTGTGAAAACCACCTGTGGCTTGATCCAGTCTTGAATGTCTTCAAGGCTGGCGTCGTCACCATGGTTTTCACAGAGCCTGTTCATGACCGGTTTCTAAACTCACTGCGGTCGGCGAGGTCTACCCCCTCGTTGACGAACCGTCATTTTCATTCTTTAGACTGCGCCGGCCTGAATCCAGGCGACGCACTATGACTTCTTTATAGGGGACTTCGATGTCCGTACGACGCACACGCAAAGACGATGGCAGCCAATGGACAGTTGCGGACAGCCGCAGTGTTTACGGGATTCGCCATTGGGGGGCCGGGTATTTCGCGATCAATGACGCCGGTCGCGTCGAAGTTCGTCCGAACGGTCCGAGCAGTCCGCCTATCGATCTGTTCGAGCAAGTCGATCAGTTGCGCAAGAGTGGCCTGTCTTTGCCGTTGCTGGTGCGTTTCCCGGATATCCTTCAGGACCGCGTGCGCCAGCTGACGGGCGCGTTCGACGCCAACATCGAGCGTCTGGAATATCAGAGCAAATACACCGCGCTGTATCCGATCAAGGTGAACCAGCAGGAAGCGGTGATCGAAAACATCATCGCGACCCAGAACGTCTCCATCGGTCTGGAAGCCGGCTCCAAGCCGGAATTGCTGGCAGTGCTGGCATTGGCGCCGAAGGGCGGCACCATCGTCTGCAACGGCTACAAAGACCGCGAGTTCATTCGCCTGGCGTTGATGGGCCAAAAGCTCGGCCACAACGTGTTCATCGTGATCGAGAAGGAATCCGAAGTCGGTCTGGTGATCGAAGAGGCTGCCTCGCTCAAGGTCAAGCCACAGGTTGGCCTGCGCGTACGCCTGTCGTCCCTGGCCTCGTCGAAGTGGGCGGACACCGGTGGCGAAAAATCCAAGTTCGGTCTGTCGGCGGCGCAGTTGCTGTCGGTGGTTGAGCGTTTCCGCGCCGCGGGCCTCGATCAAGGCATTCGCCTGCTGCACTTCCACATGGGCTCGCAGATCGCCAACCTGGCGGACTACCAACACGGCTTCAAGGAAGCGATCCGTTACTACGGCGAATTGCGCAACCTCGGTCTGCCGGTGGACCACATCGACGTCGGTGGCGGCCTGGGCGTGGACTACGACGGTACGCACTCGCGTAACGCCAGCTCGATCAACTACGACATGGACGATTACGCCGGCGTTGTGGTCGGGATGCTCAAAGAGTTCTGCGACGCGCAGAGCCTGCCGCACCCGAACATCTTCTCCGAGAGCGGTCGTTCCCTGACGGCTCACCACGCCATGCTGGTGGTCCAGGTGACCGACGTCGAGAAACACAACGACGACGTTCCACAGATCGAGAACAAGGACGCGCTGCCGGAAACCGTGCAATGGCTGGTGGACCTGTTGGGCCCGACTGACATTGAAATGGTCACCGAAACCTACTGGCGCGCCACGCACTACATGAGCGACGTCGCCGCCCAGTACGCCGATGGCAAGATGACCCTGGCCGAAAAAGCCCTGGCCGAGCAATGCTATTTCGCCGTGTGCCGTCGTCTGCACAACTCGTTGAAGGCACGTCAGCGTTCCCACCGCCAGGTGCTGGACGAGCTCAACGACAAGCTGGCTGACAAGTACATCTGCAACTTCTCGGTGTTCCAGAGCCTGCCGGATACCTGGGCTATCGATCAGGTACTGCCGATCATCCCGTTGCATCGTCTCGACGAAGAGCCGCTGCGTCGTGCGGTGCTGCAAGACCTGACCTGCGACTCCGACGGCAAGATCAACCAGTACGTCGACGAGCAGAGCATCGAAACCAGCCTGCCGGTGCACGCGTTGAACGAAGGCGAGGACTACTTATTGGGTGTGTTCCTGGTGGGTGCCTACCAGGAAATCCTTGGCGACATGCACAACCTGTTCGGTGACACCGACTCGGTGAACATCTACCAGAACGCCGACGGCAGCGTGTACCACGCCGGTATCGAAACCCACGACACCATCGAAGACATGCTGCGTTACGTGCACTTGTCGCCGGAAGAACTGATGACTCACTACCGCGACAAGTGCGCCAGTGCCCGCATCAGCGCCACCGAGCGTACCCAGTTCCTCGACGCTTTGCGCCTGGGTTTGACCCGTTCGTCTTACCTGTCTTCCTGACATCAGCCCCGCTCACATCAGGTTGTCTGAAAATTTTCCGCAAGGCTGCGGAAATTTCAGATGACCTGGTGCGACAACGCTCTTTTTTCCCTGCGAAACGACCTAGGTTTTCAACCTTTCAAGTCATTGGTCCTCTTTTCGCGTAGGTCATTTCCCAAGTTGTATTTCACCTCTCTACTCGGCCATGCCTCTCGGCGAGAATCCCCGGCCGCCCCTCCCGTAGAGAATCGCCGATGTTCGATTCAGTTAACGAACCAGAGTTTCGTCTGGACGTCGCAGGACTGTCCGAGGCCTTCGAAGTGCTGGCCTTTACCGGTAGAGAAGCGATCAGCGAACCCTTTGTGTTCGACGTGGATCTGCTGATTGATGACCCTACACTTGACCTTGCCAGCCTGTTGTACCGACCGGCGTCCTTGCACTTCGGGCCGACGGGAAACAGCATCCATGGACAATTGCACGAACTGGTCCAGCGCGACCATGGCTCGACCGTCAGACTTTGTCATGTACGTCTGGGGCCGAAACTGGCGTGCCTGGCCCAGCGTTTCAGCCAGCGTATCTTCAGCGCCCGTTCGGTGCCGCAAATCCTCGATCAGGTGCTCAGGGAGCATGGAATTGTCGGCCAGGACCGGCGCTTCGAACTGGGCGGTGATTATCCGTTGCAGGATTTCTGCACGCAGTACCGTGAATCGGACCTGCAATTTCTCCAGCGGTTGTGTGCCCAGGAACGGCTGCACTATCACTTTGAACATCGTTCGCAGGGGCACTGCATCGTGTTCGCCGACGGACCGGGGCATTTTCGCGTGGGCGATACGGCGGTCTTCCGGCGCGAGAGTGAGCTGGCAGGTGTACGTCGTTTCGAGGTTCAGCAATCTGCCGGCAACGCACAACCAATTGCTGAAGGCCACACGGATCTGGCGACATTGCGCAGCGGTCAATTGATGCCGCTGGTTGAACACCCCGTAACCGAGTGGAATCAGCGATGGCTGCTGACCCATGTCGAACATCAGGGCAGCCAGGACCCTCTCACCCCTTACAGCAACCAGGTACGCGCCTTGCACTGGGGCGCGATGTTCGAATCACACCATCGTGCACTCATACCCAGGATGCATAGCCTGCAGCGGGCATGGGTGGTGAACGTTGAAGAGCCTCAACCGGATCCGTTGCGACCGGTGGCCGTGCAGTTTGACTGGTCTTATCAGGGCGAGGGGGCGACCCCCGGCCACTGTTGGCTGCCGTTGCAAGCGGCGAGCGGCACACCGTTAAACGAAGGTGCGGAGGTCGTGGTGAGCTTTATTGAGGGCGACCCTGATCAGCCGTTGATCACGGGTGTGCTGCATTTACCTGAATCGGTTCAAGAGCTGGCCGGCCCGGTGATTACCGACCCATGTCCGCCCGATGGCGTGCACGAGTGGTTGCATTCGGGGGAACCCTTGTTGCTGTTATGCCTGTTACCCGGAGGCGGCAGCTTCAATCATTGTGCCCAGGCGCTCTGTACCTGTCGGGCGGCCATGCAGCTCGGCCAGAGCGGTGCAGCATGATCGATTTGCACACGGCCAATACGCTCCCGCAGTGGTTGTTGCTGGATGTGCCGGGCACACCCGAGGCGGGAGTGACATTAAATGAACAGTTCGCCCAGGCCCGAAAGTTCTCGCTGTTCGAGGGCACCGAATGGCATGCGTTGCACGAGCAGGGCCCGGCGCTGATCAATTTACGGACTTGCCCGATGCTGGCCGAGGCGTGCCAGCGCGACCCACAGCACTGGCGTGGCTTGCTGTTAATCAGCGAGGCGTCGGCGTCGACGTTGCTGGCGCATTTGCGGCGCATGCTCACCGTCGGTTTTGGCCTGCATCACCGGGCCTTGCTCAGTTACTACAGCCCGTACACCGCCAGTTACTTCTTCGATGCCTGCGATGCGGGGGAGCTGAGTCGCTGGCTGGGGCCCATCCGCCAGTTGCGCTGGTTTGGTGGCACTTGGGCCGACCGGGCATTCGGCAGTCAGGGGTGGCAGAAATTGCTCAATCCGGGGCTGGCCGTCAGTCCTTTGGCCGTCGAAGAAAGCCTCAGCCAGCGACAGCTGGAAAAACTGCAAACCTGCCTGATGGAGCAGTACGCCTGGCACTGGAGCCAATCCACCACGACAAGTTACGCCTGCCTGTGGACCTGGTTGCAGGAAGGCTTGGCGCTGGGTTTCAGCGAACGCCCGGTACTGGATGGCTGGTTATGGTTACGCCTGCAACATCCCACCGCTGTGCCCGTATCACCCTTATCCGGGCGAACCCAACAGGCTCGGCTAAATAGCCTGCGCAGCCATTGGCAGAATGATCGACCTTGAGTGCCCGTCGTCAGTGCGCGCGGGCGAACCAGCCATCGTTGCGCCGCAGGCGCCAGGCGATTGCGCCGAGGGTCAGGCTACGCAGCAACATGAACAGCAGGAAACTTATCCACAGGCCATGGTTGCCCAACCCTTGTAGTGCCCAGGCAAACGGCGCCAGCAAGGCCACGGTCAGCAGCATGCCGTTGCGCATTTCCCGGGCGCGGGTGGCGCCGATGAACAGTCCGTCGAGCAGGTAGCTCCAGACCGCAATCAGCGGCAATGCAGCGAGATAGGGCAAGTAGATGAACGCCGTGTCGCGCACGCTGACAATGTCAGTCTGCATCTCGATGAACAGGTGCCCGGCCAACACAAACAACACGGCAAACCCAAGGCTTGCCAGTAATGACCAGCCGCAGGCCACCACCAGGGAGCGGCGCAGGGCTTCGCGGTCACGAGCGCCGATGGCATGCCCGCACAGGGCTTCCACGGCGTGGGCCAAACCATCGAGTGCGTGGGCGGTTAGCAACAGGCCATTGAGCAACAGGGCGTTGGCGGCTACGGTGGCATCGCCCAGTCGCGCACCTTGCACCGTAATCAGAAAAAACACCGATTGCAGGGCCAGGCTGCGGATGAAAATGTCGCGATTAACTGCCAGCAACGGACGCCAGCTCTGCCACAACCCCAACGCTGCCCACATGATATGGCCGGGGTAAGCACGCAGGGCCTGGCGAGTCATCAGCAGGCCGATCAAGGCACCGGTCCATTCGGCGATGACCGAAGCCCTGGCTGCGCCGACCACGCCCCATTCCAGTCCCAGGACAAACCACAGGTTCAAGGCGATGTTGACCAGGTTGGTACTGAGCAAAATCACCAGCGGCGCGCGGGCGTTTTGCGTGCCGAGGAACCAGCCGACCAGCGCATAACTGGCCAGCGCCGCGGGCAGGCCGAATAGCCGCGTGTGGAAGAATTCGCGGGTCATCTGGTCCAGTTCTGCCGAGGGCTGCATGAAGTGCAGTGCGACCCCGCTTAACGGCACGCCCGCTGCACCCAGCACGATGGCCAGTCCCATGGCTAACATCAGCCCTTGCAACAGAATCTGCCGCAACGCCGCGCCATCGCCACGCCCGGCGGCCTGGGCGGCAAAGCCGGTGGAGCCCATGCGCAGAAAACCCATGGCCCAGGCCAGGAAGGTATACAGGCTGGCCCCGACCGCAACGGCCCCAAGCTGATGGGCATGGGGCAGGTGACCGATGACGGTGCTGTCGACCAGCGCCACCAACGGTACGGAAATGTTGGAAAGAATCATCGGCGCCGACAGCGCCCAGACCCGATGATGGGTAGGGCGGTCGCGCCAGTCGGCAATCAGGTTGGACATGCGGGCTCCTTGGGGAGCGGGCATTGTAGCGGCACATTCGAAGTTAACGGCGATTCCGTGTAGGAGCTGCCGAAGGCTGCGATCTTTTGATCTTGCGTTTAAAAACCAAAATCAAAAGATCGCAGCCTTCGGCAGCTCCTACAGGGATCGTGTGGTGTCAGTGCATGATCCAGCTGAGCAACCACAACCCCAGCATCAACCAGATGAGCCCCATGATGAACGCCGCATTCATGAACGCGCGGATGGCTGACCATAGCAGCACCAGCCCGAGGACCAGGACAATGATGCTGATGACCGAGGTGTCCATGCCCAGTGCCCGGGACAGGCCGTCGACAAAGTTGCTGCTGGCACGGCTCACCATCTGGAACAAGCCACTGAGGGCATCAACGATGAACCGGATGACCGTACCCAGCGCCTGGCCGAGCCATTCGAAAAAACCTTCTACCTGCATGGAATGAGCGTCCTGATGAATTCGAGTGTTGGGCCATTGAGCACGGTGGCGAGTTCCTTGTAGGCGCTGCCGAAGGCTGCGATTTTTTTGAGTATGGCGCAAAGTCCCGAGTATGACGCGTTCATATGCCTGACCCTCCATATTCGCGAGCAAGCCCGCTCCCACAATTGGTTCAAGGGGTGCCACTCAATCTTTGTCGCTTGCCTTCACCCGTCATCCCCCCGAAGCTATACGCCTTCAGGAGAGCCCGATGAACCTTGTTGAACTGACCGAACGCCTGCACGCCATCCGCGACCGCAATGACTGGCGGCAATTTCACAGCCCGAAAAACCTGGCCATGGCCGCCAGTGTCGAAATGAGCGAGCTGGTGGAGATTTTCCAATGGCTGACCGAAGACCAGTCGCGGCAATTGCCGACGGACAAGCTGGCCCATGCCGGGCAGGAAATCGGCGATATCGTCCTCTATCTATTGTTGTTGTGCAGTGAGTTGGGCCTGGATATGAATGAAGTGGTGCGCAGCAAACTGGCCGACAGTGAGCGGAGGTTCAGCTGATGAGCGACCGTCATTTCGATCAATTGGCGACGCGTTTTGCGGAAAAAATCTACGGTGGGGCCAAAGGCGCGATTCGCCTGGCGGTACTGCAGGCTGACCTGGCCGAAATCCTGCCGGAGCGACCGCTGCGAGTCCTGGACATTGGTGCCGGCCTTGGCCACATGTCGTTGTGGCTGGCCGAGCGTGGACATCAGGTGACATTGGCCGAGCCGGCCGAACCCATGCTCGAAGGCGCCCGTCAGCGCTTCGCCGAAGCAGGACAAACCGCAACCTTCATTCAGGCACCGTGGCAGAACCTGCTCGGTCAGCTCACCGAACCCTACGATCTGGTGCTGTGTCACGCCGTGCTGGAATGGCTGGCCGAGCCCCACGCCATCCTGCCGGTGCTGCATCAATTGACCAAGGCCGACGGCTGGCTATCCCTGGCCTTCTACAACCGCGATGCGTTGATTTACCGTAACTTGCTCAAAGGCCATTTTAAAAAAATGCGCAAGAACGACATGGCCGGCGAAAAACAGAGCCTGACCCCGCAACAACCCCTGGATCCACGGGAGTTGGCGGGGCAACTTGAAGGCCTGTGGCGAGTCGAAACACAGAGCGGGGTGCGGGTATTTCACGATTACATGCCCGTGGAATTTCAGGCCCGCGCCGAGCTGCTGGACTTGCTCGAAATGGAACTGGCGCACCGCCGCCACCCAAGCTTCGCCGGGCTTGGACGTTACTTGCACTGGATTTGCCGGCCCGTCTGATCGGAGCGTGAAATGAAAAGTCGTTCTGGGTTGCTGGTGATCTGTCTGGGGCTGGCGGCCTGTGAGGGCACCAACCCTTATGTGGCGTCCTCCAACCCGATTCCCCCGGCGCCACCGCAGGCGGCGAACACCTTCGACCACAGCGCCTACCCGGCGCCGCCCCATGACTACGGGCGCTATCGCAGTTGGGCCTGGCTCGACGGGCACCTGCCGCAGGGCACTGCGTGGGCGGACTCGGAGCAGGTGGCCGAAGCGGTGAGCAATGCGCTTGATCAACGCGGCTTGCGCCCCGTGCACGGCGATCGCCCGGCGGATTTGTTTGTCAGCGCTGAATTGCGCCTGGAAACCCGCTTGCGCCAGGTTCAGGACGATTACGGGTACTACGGTGGTTATGGTGGCTATAACCACTATGGCCCGGGTTATGGCATGTACGGCAGCGTGCCGATCGTGCGGACTTATCAGGAGCAGGTGCTCGTGGTGCTGGTGGATCTGTATGACGCACAGAACGGTCAAGCGGTGTGGAGTTCCAGCGCCGAAACCGGCAGCCGAAGCACTCAGAGCCAACAAACCGATGCCATCCGGGAGGCTGTAGAAAAGGCAATGTCGGCGTATCCTCCTAGTTAGGCTTTCTGTAAATAAGAAGCCTTTCGCAGGTTTATGTCTTCAACCGGAGAACCATCATGTTCCGCCGTTTCTCTTTACTGGCAGTGGCCGCGCTGCTCAGTGCCTGCGCCGCCAACCAGGTTAACCATGACTTCGATGCCAGCCGCGATTTCGCTGCCTATCGCAGCTGGAGCTGGAAAGAACCCGCCTTGCAATATCGCCCCGACGACCCTCGGATCAAGAGCGACCTGACCGAGCAACGCGTGCGCCAGTCGGTGGCCGATCAACTGGATCAGCGCGGCCTGCGTCCAGCCGCCGGTGATGCCAAGGCTGATTTGAATGTGCAGACCTACCTGATTGTCGAAGAGCGCCAGCAACAGGTGACCACCAACTATGGCGGCGGTTGGGGTAACCCATGGAACGGCTACTGGGGCGCGCCGATGTACAACGAAACCCGCAACATCAGCTACAAAGTGGCGACCATCCAGATCGACCTGCTCGATGGCAAGGACGGCAAACTGGTATGGCGTGGCAGTGACGAACAGATCCTGAGCCGCACACCGAATCCCTCGGATCGCAGCACGGCGATACACGACACGGTCGCGCGGATATTGGCCAACTACCCACCCCACGGATAACCCCTACATCCGCCCTCTGTAGGAGCGAAGCTTGCTCGCGAAACGCGCAACATTTGACCGTGTATCAGATTCGAAAAGATCGCAGCCTTCGGCAGCTCCTACAGGTGTACGCATCACCCTGTAGGAGCTGCCGAAGGCTGCGATCTTTTGATCGGTCAGGCCACCGGCCGCCAATGCCCCACCATGTGCTCCAAGTCCCCGGCGCCGATCAATTGCAACTCGCCCGCAAGCCCCGCCGCACTGGCCAGCAAGGCAACTTCGCTGGGCAGTCGCACCGGTTTCTTGAACTGCACTGCAATCTCGATGTTCGCTGTCGGTAAATGGTCAGCCAGCGCGGCCAGTGTGCGGGCCTTGTTCCATAAGCCATGGGCAATGGCCGAAGGAAAACCGAACAGCTTGGCGCTGGCCGCACTCAGGTGAATGGGGTTGTAGTCGCCCGAAACCCTGGCGTACTGCCGGCCGATGTCCGAAGGCGCTTTCCATTGGGCCACTTGCGTCAACGGCTGGTTCAACGCCAGTGTGTCATCGACCGGCTCGCCCTCAAGCTTGACCCCGCGACAGAGCATCTGGCTTTGCGCCTCCCACAACGTGCCCAATTGATCGTCCAGGGTGGTCACCAGATCGAAGGTGGCGCCCTTGGCGTGGGGTTGCAGGTTCTGCACCTTGACGCTGACCCGTGCCCGATTGAGCCCACCCATGGGGCGCAGCACGCGAATGCGATTACTCAGGTGAATCAACCCTAGCAACGGAAACGGAAACTCCTTGGCGGTGAGCAACTGCATCTGTAAGGCGAAGGCGAGGATGTGGGGATAGGTTGGTGGCAGCAGGCTGTTGTCGGCGAAACCGCACACCTTGCGATAGGCCGCCAAGCGCTGAGGGTCGACATCGACCCAGCAACGCAGTCCCGAGACGGGCAGGGCGGTGCCGGTGATCTTGCGCCGCGTCGCGGCTTTCCCATACAGCGGGGCCAGGGAGGGTTCACGGTCGAGGGTGTGCCAATCAGTCCTCATGCCTAAGCCCCCAGAACGCTTTGCCCGCACACACGCAACGCCTGCCCGGTGAACGCACCGGTGCCCGGTTGCGCAAGCCACGCCACGGCTTCGGCGACGTCTTGCGGCAAGCCGCCCTGGCCTAGCGAACTCATGCGCCGACCAGCCTCGCGCAGGCCGAAGGGCACCCGTGCGGTCATCTGGGTTTCGATAAAACCGGGCGCCACTGCGTTGATGCTGATGCCTCTCTCCTGTAACAACGGCGCCCAGGCTTGCGCCAGCCCGATCAACCCGGCCTTGCTCGCCGCGTAGTTGGTTTGCCCGCGATTGCCGGCGATGCCGCTGATCGAGGCCAGCAGAATGACCCGTGCATTGTCACGCAGCGTGCCATGGTCGAGCAGGGCCTGTGTCAGTACTTGTGGGGCATTGAGGTTGACCGCGAGCACGGCATCCCAGAAATCCGGTGTCATGTTGGCCAGGGTTTTATCCCGGGTGATGCCGGCGTTGTGCACCAGGATGTCGAGCCCGTCGGGCAATTGTTCGACCAGTTGCGTGGCGGCATCTTCGGCACAAATGTCCAGCGTGAGGCTGCGCCCGCCGAGGCGTGCTGCCAGGGCTTCTAGATCGTTTTTCGCCGGTGGGACATCGAGCAGGATGACCTCGGCGCCATCGCGGGCCAGGGTTTCGGCGATGGAGGCGCCAATGCCCCGTGCCGCGCCGGTGACCAGTGCTTTTCGCCCGGCCAGCGGGCGTGTCCAGTCGGTCACCTGGGTGTTGCAGGCGTTCAGGCGTATCACCTGCCCGGAGACGAAAGCGCTTTTGGGCGAGAGGAAAAACCGCAGCGGGCCTTCGAGTTGATCTTCGGCGCCTTCGCCGACGTAGATCAGTTGCAAGGTGCCGCCGCTGCGCAGCTCCTTGGCCAGCGAGCGACTGAAACCTTCAAGCGCGCGTTGGGCGCTGGCGGCAAACGGATCACGCAACGATTCAGGGGCGCGCCCGAGAATCACCAGGTGCGCGCAGTGATCGAGGTTCTTCATCAGCGGCTGGAAGAACTCACGCAGTTGTTTGAGCTGATCGGCTTGCAGCAGGTCGCTGGCATCGAACACCACGGCCTTGAGTTTCGGGCCATGACCGGGAATCCACGCAGCCGCCATCGAAGGGTCGGTGCCGTAGCTGTAGATCGCGTCCGTCAGGCGGTTGGCGAACACACTGACTTTTTCCGCCAATGGCCCGCCACCGATCAGTAACGGCCCCTCGACCGGCCGCAACCGGCCAGCCTGCCAGCGTTCCAGGCGTACCGGTGAAGGCAGGCCCAAAGCCCCGACCAGACGATGGCCGATGGACGAATTGGCGAAGTCGATATAGCGGTCAGACATGGAACGCGCTCCGGAAGCTGGGGTTCAAAGTGTGGACCATGATTGGCAATCAGTCGTTCGATCCACGGGATACGGCCTACGCTTGAGCTATGCACATGTAATGGCAACGCAATCCCTGTAGGAGCCGAGCTTGCTCGCGATGGCGGTCCGTCAGTCACCATCAATGTAGCTGACGCGCCGCCATCGCGAGCAAGCTCGGCTCCTACAGGTTCGGCGATCATTTGGAACTTTCATCAGGAGCTTTTCATGACTCAGTTGCGCCGCGTCGCGATCATTGGCGGTAACCGTATTCCCTTCGCTCGCTCCAATGGGCCGTACGCCACCGCCAGTAACCAGGACATGCTCACGGCCGCACTCGAAGGTTTGATCGAGCGCTACAACCTGCACGGCCTGCGCATTGGCGAGGTGGTTGCAGGGGCCGTGCTCAAGCACTCCCGGGACATGAACCTGACTCGTGAATGTGTGCTGGGTTCGCGGCTGTCACCCATGACGCCGGCCTACGACATCCAGCAGGCCTGCGGTACCGGGTTGGAAGCGGCGCTGCTGGTGGCCAACAAAATTGCCCTGGGCCAGATCGAATGCGGCATTGCCGGTGGCGTCGACACCACGTCTGATGCCCCGATCAGTGTCAGCGAAGGGCTGCGCAAGATCCTGCTGCAAGCCAATCGCGCCAAGAGCACCGGCGACAAACTGAAAACCTTCCTGCAATTGCGACCCCGGCACCTGATCCCCGAGTTCCCGCGCAACGGTGAACCGCGTACGGGGTTGTCCATGGGACAGCACTGCGAGTTGATGGCGCAGACCTGGAGCATTTCCCGTGAGGCACAGGATCAGTTGGCCCTGGAAAGTCACCGGAAACTGGCGGCGTCCTATGCCGAGGGTTGGCACAACGATTTGATGACGCCGTACCTTGGCCTGACTCGCGACAATAATTTGCGCCCGGATTCGACACTGGAAAAGCTCGCCAACCTCAAGCCCGCCTATGAGAAAAGCGCCAAGGGTACGCTGACCGCTGGCAATTCCACGCCGCTGACTGATGGTGCCTCGCTGGTGCTGTTGGGTAGCGAAGAGTGGGCGAAGGCACGCGGCTTGCCGATCCTCGCCTACCTGCGCGATGGCGAAGCGGCGGCGGTGGATTTCGTCAACGGTGCCGAAGGCCTGTTGATGGCGCCGGTGTATGCCGTGCCGAGATTGCTGGCGCGCAATGGTTTGACCTTGCAGGACTTCGACTACTACGAAATCCACGAAGCGTTTGCCGCGCAAGTGCTCTGCACGCTTAAGGCCTGGGAAGATCCCGAGTACTGCAAAACCCGTCTGGGTCTTGATGCGCCGCTGGGCTCGATCGATCGCAGCAAGCTCAACGTCAAAGGCAGCTCGCTGGCGGCGGGACACCCGTTTGCGGCTACCGGTGGGCGCATCGTGGCTAATCTGGCGAAGCTGCTGGATGCGGCGGGTAAGGGGCGGGGGTTGGTGTCGATTTGCGCGGCGGGTGGGCAGGGGGTGACCGCCATCATCGAACTTTGACTCCTGTAGGAGCAAGCTCTGCTCCTACAAAGGGCTGCGGTGTTGAATTGATTTGGAGCATGGCCTAACGTCGCTTCATCCGCCGTCCCGCAACACAAGGCCAATCAATGCCGACCAACGGACAAGTGTCCCTCGAACGCAGCATCCCGCCCCTTACCGTTTTGCCGCGCCCGCTGTACGCCCGAGTAGAGAGCCTGAATGCAGGTTCGTGGACGGCTTCGCACAGCCACGATTGGGTGCAGTTTTCCTACGCCATTAGCGGCGTTCTCGGCGTGCACACCGCCGAGGGCAGTTTCTTTGCGCCGCCGCAGTGGGGCATCTGGATTCCGGCGGATCTTGAGCATCAAGTGGTGACGTCGATGCGCGCCGAGATGCGCAGCCTGTATGTGCGTCGCGAGGATTGCCTGTGGGCGGAGGGTCGTTGCCGTGTGCTGGAAGTGACGCCACTGGCGCGGGAACTGATCAAGAGCTTTTGCCTGCTGCCGGTGGAGTATCCGCAGGGCGACAGCCCGCAAGCGCGTCTGGTGAGTGTGCTGCTGGATCAACTGGCGGCGTTGCCGGAAGTCGGGTTCTCCCTACCATTACCTCGCCATGAACGGCTGCTGGGGCTGTGCAATGAGTTGATCGAGAACCCTGAGCGTAACGTGACCTTGCAGGAGTGGGCTGAGCGATTGGGGACGTCGGAGAAAACCCTGATGCGCCTGTTTCAGCGCGAAACCGGTTTGAGCTTTCGCGGCTGGCGCCAGCGCATGCGGTTGCTGTCGTCGTTGAGCTTGCTGGAGGAGGGGGACAGCGTGACCAATGCCGCGCTGGCCTGTGGGTATGACTCGACGTCGGCGTTTATTGCGGCGTTTAAATCGTTGTTCGGGTTTACCCCGGGAGAGTTGTTTCGGCAGTGATGACACTTTCGCGGGCAAGCCTCGCTCCTACAGGGGGTAAACAATACCTGTAGGAGCGAGGCTTGCCCGCGAATGGCGTTAAATCAGGTCCGGAACCGCCGCACCAACCCATCCAGCTCATTGGACAACCCGGCCAGGCTCTGGGAGTCCACTCGCGCCGAGTTCGCCAGTTCCGCCACCAACTGCGCATCACCATGGATCTGGCTGATGTGCCGGTTGATGTCTTCGGCGACCTGGTGCTGTTGCTCCGCCGCCGTGGCGATCTGGGTGTTCATGTCGCGGATCACGTCCACCGACTCGCGGATCTGCCCGAAGCTGCTGCGCGCTTCGCCGATGCGGGTCACCGATTGTTGCGACACTTCCAGGCTCGCGTGCATCTGCTGGGTTACTTGGCTGGTGCGTTTGGCCAGGTTGCCCAGCAGCCCGTCGATCTCTGCCGTGGAATCGGCGGTACGCTTGGCCAGCGCCCGCACTTCGTCCGCCACCACCGCAAAACCACGACCTTGTTCGCCGGCCCGCGCCGCTTCAATGGCCGCGTTCAGCGCCAGCAAGTTGGTCTGTTCGGCGATTGAGCGAATGGTGCCGAGGATCGATTGAATGTCATTACTGTCGCGCTCCAGTTGCTGCATCGACTGGGCCGACTGTTCGATTTCCTGGCTCAGGCGATCCACGCTGTTCACGGCGGCATCGATCTGCTGCTGACCTTCGCGGGCCTGGCGCTGGCCGCTGTCGGCCGACTCGGCGGCCTGGCTGCAAGAACGTGCCACTTCGTTGGCGGTGGCGACCATTTCGTGGAACGCCGTGGACACCATGTCCACCGCCTCGCGCTGGCGTCCGGCGGCTTCGGCCATGTCGCTGGAGACCTGGGTCGAACTCTTGGAGGTGGCGAGGATTTTGGTCGCAGCACCGCCAATGCTCTGGATCAGGTTGCGAATGGCGGTCAGGAACTGGTTGAACCAGTTGGCCAGTTGCGCGGTTTCGTCTTTGCCACGGATTTGTAGATTCTTGGTCAGGTCGCCTTCACCCTGGGCAATGCCTTCCAGACCGTCGGCCACGCTGCGGATCGGTCGCACGATAAGGCTGGCGAAGCTGGCGCCGACAACGGCGAAGATCACCGCCAGCACCGCGGCGATGACCGCGATCAACCAGGTCAGTTGGGTGGCGGTGCTCATCACGTCGCCTTGCTTGATCAGGCCAATGAAGGTCCAGCCCAGTTGCTCCGATGGCCAGACGTTGGCCATGTAGCGCTCGCCATCGAGTTCGACTTCAACCATGCCCTTGCCGGCCTTGGCCAGTTGCGCATAACCCTCGCCGAGGCTGCCCAAGGCCTTGAAGTTGTGATCGGGCTGCTTGGGATCGACCAGCACGGTGCCGGAGTTTTCCAGCAGCATCAGGTAGCCGGTTTCGCCGAGCTTGATCTGTTTGACCAGTTCGGTGAGCTGTTTGAGCGATACGTCGATGCTGACCACGCCGCCGTTGGTGCCCAGCTTGTTGTCGACGGTGCGAACGGTGCTGACGTAGGACGTATCGTTCTCCGCCCAGTAGTAAGCCTCGGTACGGAACGGTTTGCCCGGTTTGGCCTGGGCTGCCTTGTACCATGGGCGCTGGCGTGGGTCGTAGTTGCTCAGCTTGGCATCGTCCGGCCACGAAACGTATCCGCCAGCCGCGGTGCCGAGGATGGCGTAGGCGTAGGAAGGGTGGGCGTTGCCCAGGTCTTGCAGGAAGCCGAAGATCTTTTTGTCCATCTCGCCCTGGGGAACGCTGGCGGCGTTGGCGTCCATGTAGGTCTTGAGGCTGTCGTCGGAGTTTTTGATCAGCGGTTGCTTGGCCAGGTACTCGACGTTTTGGCTGATGCCATCGAAGAACAATTGCATGGCATTGCTGACCTGACGGATTTCGCGACCGCTGCTGTCGACGAATTCGTCCTTGGCATCACTGCGCAAGTTCAGCACAACGAGGGTGGCGACCAGCACCACAGGCAAGCAGGCGATGATTGCAAACGCCCAGGTCAACTTCTGTTTGATGTTCATCCGCGCTCCAGATTTTCTTGTAGGCCCACGCAGTGCAGATGACTCGCGGTTTATTGGCAGCCGTAAACGTTTTTGATCAACCCGGTTCCCTGGGGCGACATCGTCTTTGCAAGGCAACGATTGTCGGACAAATCGTTTTGTCACTCAGGGCTTCGGCTGTTGTCGGAGGAAATTAAGGGTTTGCTGAAAAAATCCTGCGAAGGACCGTCAGTCGAGAGACCAGCCGTTGTCCGGCACATTCTGTGGTTCTTGAGGTGTGTGCCAGCGTTCATAGGTCGCCACCCCCTCCCATCGGTGAGTGGATTGCCGTATAACGAATGACTTTCGCGTGTTTGGTAATAAAGGACCCAGAATAAAAGCTGATGAAGACTCCAAAACGCATTGAACCCCTGATCGAGGACGGTCTGGTCGACGAGGTGCTGCGCCCACTCATGAGTGGTAAAGAAGCAGCTGTTTATGTGGTGCGCTGCGGTAACCAGTTACGCTGCGCGAAGGTCTACAAGGAGGCGAATAAACGCAGTTTCCGCCAGGCGGCCGAATACCAGGAAGGCCGCAAGGTGCGCAACAGCCGTCAGGCCCGGGCCATGGCCAAGGGCTCCAAGTTTGGCCGCAAGGAAGCCGAAGACGCTTGGCAGAACGCCGAAGTGGCGGCGCTGTTCCGTCTGGCCAATGCCGGCGTACGAGTGCCCAAGCCGTATGACTTCCTCGAAGGCGTGTTGCTGATGGAGCTGGTCGCCGACGAGTACGGTGATGCCGCACCGCGCCTGAACGACGTGGTGCTGGAGCCGGATCAGGCACGTGAGTATCACGCTTACCTGATTTCGCAGATCGTGCTGATGTTGTGTACCGGTCTGGTGCACGGTGACTTGTCCGAGTTCAACGTCCTGTTGACCCCGACTGGCCCCGTGATCATCGATTTGCCGCAAGCGGTGGATGCGGCGGGTAATAACCACGCGTTCAGCATGCTGGAGCGGGATGTCGGCAACATGGCGTCCTACTTCGGGCGTTTTGCGCCGGAGTTGAAGAAAACCAGGTACGCCAAGGAAATGTGGGCCCTGTACGAGGCCGGCACCTTGCATCCGGGCAGCGTCCTGACCGGCGAGTTTGCCGACTCGGAAGAAGTGGCCGACGTGGGCGGGGTCATGCGTGAAATCGAAGCCGCCCGTCGGGATGAAGAGCGCAAGCAAGCAGCTCGCGCTGCGGACGATGCGCCACCTGGCAAGACCGAAGAGCCGCCTCCGCCGTGGATGCAGTGATCGGTTAAAACAAAAAACCGGCTTTGGCCGGTTTTTTTGTGGGTGAAAATTTAAGATTCACATTGCCTGATAGTCCGCTATCGCGGGCAAGCCTTGCTCCTACAGGTTTGTGTGGTGCGTGGTTTTGGCGTTCACATAAATCTGTAGGAGCAGGGCTTGCCCGCGATGGCGTCGGCACATTCAACATCAATGTGTCAGGCTCCAATCGGTGCCGCACAACACCCCGACTCCAGCTCCTTGAGAATCGGGCAATCCGGACGGTGATCGCCCTGACAATGCTCGACCAGGTCTTGCAAGGTATCGCGCAACTGACCCAGTTCACGAATCTTCTGGTTCAACTCGTCGATGTGCTGGCGAGCCAATGCCTTCACATCGGCACTGGCCCGTTGGCGGTCCTGCCAGAGGGTCAGCAGCTTGCCGACTTCTTCTAGGGAAAACCCCAGGTCCCGGGAACGCTTGATGAACGCCAGGGTGTGCAGGTCGTCGTCGCCATACACCCGGTAACCGCTGTCGGTGCGGTGAGCCGCCCTGAGCAGGCCGATGGACTCGTAATAACGGATCATCTTCGCGCTCAGGCCGCTGTGGCGGGCCGCTTGGCCGATGTTCATCGGTTGTCCTCCAGATCCTTGGGTTTCCAGGTTTTCAACAGTAACGCATTGCTCACCACGCTGACGCTCGACAACGCCATCGCCGCTCCGGCCAATACCGGGTTGAGAAAGCCGAAGGCTGCCAAGGGAATGCCGATCAGGTTGTAGACGAAGGCCCAGAACAGGTTTTGTCGGATCTTCGCGTAGGTCTTGCGACTGATTTCCAGCGCCGCCGGAACCAGGCGCGGATCGCCACGCATCAGGGTGATCCCCGCGGCGTGCATGGCCACATCGGTGCCGCCACCCATGGCGATGCCGATGTCGGCGGCCGCCAATGCGGGTGCATCGTTGATGCCGTCGCCGACCATGGCCACCACCCCGGTTTTCTTGAGTATCGCGACTTCGGCGGCTTTGTCCGCCGGCAGCACTTCAGCGTGTACGTGGGCGATGCCCAGTGCGTCGGCCACCACGTTGGCACTGCCACTGTTGTCGCCGGTCAACAGGTGACTGCTGATGTGGCGTGCGTTGAGTTGTTGTACGGCTTGCAACGCACCAGGCTTGAGCGTGTCACCGAATGCGAACAGACCCAATACTCGCGGCGCAGGGTTTTGTTCGATCAGCCAGGACAGGGTTCGGCCCTCGGCTTCCCATGCGATGGCCGAATCGGTCAGGGCACCGGCGTTCAACCCGCTCTCTTGCAGCAGGCGGCGATTACCCAGTGCCAGCCGACGGCCATCGAGGCTTCCGGCAATGCCGCGTCCCATCAGGGACTGACTGTCGATGACATCGGCCACGATCAAACCGCGTTCGTTACATGTCTCCAGCACAGCCTTGGCCAGCGGATGCTCACTGCCGCGTTGCAGGGCGCCGGCCAGTTGCAGCAGGGTGGCTTCGTCACCGTCGAGGGCACTCAAGTGGGCAATGCGTGGGTTACCCGACGTCAGGGTGCCGGTTTTGTCGAACACCACCGCGCTGACTTCGTGGGCACGCTCCAGGGCTTCGGCGTCCTTGATCAGAATCCCGTGACGCGCCGCCACGCCGGTGCCGGCCATGATCGCCGTCGGCGTGGCCAGGCCCAATGCACAAGGGCAAGCGATCACCAACACTGCGACGGCATTGATCAGCGCGGTTTCCAGGGGCGCGCCATACAACCACCAGCCGATCAAGGTCGCCAGGGCCAACAGCAGCACCACCGGCACGAAGACCTGGCTGACTTTATCCACCAGTTTCTGGATCGGGGCCTTGGCGGCCTGAGCGTCCTCAACCAGACGAATAATCCGCGCCAGTACCGTTTCCGCGCCGAGTGCCCGAGTGCGCACCAGCAACCGGCCTTCTCCATTGATCGCGCCACCGGTAACGCTATCGCCGGGTTGTTTGGGTACCGGCAGGCTTTCGCCGCTGATCAGGGCTTCATCTGCGTGGCTCTGGCCGTCCACCACTTCACCGTCCACCGGGAAGCGTTCGCCGGGTTTGACCAGTACCAAATCATCGAGACGCAGGGCGCTGATGGCGACATCTTGCTCTTGGCCGTCAACCACCCGGATCGCCCGCTCCGGACGCAGCGCTTCCAGGGCGCGAATGGCGCTGGCGGTCTGGCGCTTGGCGCGGCTCTCCAGGTATTTACCCAACAGCACCAAGGCAATCACCACCGCCGAGGCTTCGAAATACAAATGCGGCATGCCCCCAGCGGCGGTGGCCCACTCGTAAATGCTCAAGCCATACCCGGCGCTGGTGCCCAGGGCAACCAGCAAGTCCATGTTGCCGGCCCCGGCACGCACGG
Organism: Pseudomonas putida; assembly: GCF_050990305.1. Taxonomy (GTDB): domain Bacteria; phylum Pseudomonadota; class Gammaproteobacteria; order Pseudomonadales; family Pseudomonadaceae; genus Aquipseudomonas; species Aquipseudomonas putida_AH. The sequence goes on from NZ_CP158817.1 coordinate 691,127, forward strand.
CTTTCCAGGCGGCGGCATAAAACCGCGCCCCGAAGATGAACTGCACCGGCGTAGCCAGCACGAATTGCGCCCAGGCCGGGAGCATCCAGTGCACACCGAACGGTTGCAGCAACATCGGCAAGACCAGCGGCAAGGCGAGGGCGATGGCCGCGATCACGGCCCAGCGTTCGCGGTGCAGGCGGATCTGTTGATTGTCGGTTGATGGGTGTTCAGCTTCCCAAACGCTGGCGGCATAACCGGCCTTGGTCACGGCAGCGATCAGGATTGGCGCATCGACCTGCCCGAGCAGTTCAAGATGCGCACGCTCGTTGGCCAGGTTGACGCTGACACTTTTGACCCCCGCTACCTTGTTCAGCGCGCGTTCTACGCGCCCGACACAGGAAGCGCAGGTCATGCCCTCAATACTCAGTTCCAGGCTGTGTTGCGGCACGCTGTACCCGGCCTTTTCCACGGCTTCCATCAAGGCGGGCAGGCTGCCGGTTGGCGCCTGGACCCGTGCCTGTTCAGTGGCCAGGTTGACACTGACGGCGCTGGCACCCATGACTTTGCTCAAGGCACGCTCGACGCGTCCCGCACAGCTGGCGCAGGTCATACCGGCAATCGGCAGATCGAAAGTGGTGGATTCGGACATGGGGCACGCTCCCTGTAGAAGATGTCTACAGGATCAACCTTGCCATGCTGGCAAGGTCAAGCGCAAAAACAGCGTGTTATCCCAACCCGGTAGGAGCGAGGCTTGCCCGCGAAGGGGGCATCACATGTGATATCGATCGTGAATATGACGGCCTCTTCGCGGGCAAGCCTCGCTCCTACGGGGGTGATTGTGTTCAGTAACCCAGGCCCGCGCGTTTGAGGTACATGCCTTCCTGCGTCATCGCGATCCGGTACTTTTGTACCTCACCCGCACGCAGCGTGATGTCCTGCGAACCCGGCGCCAGCATGCCCGGATTGCATCCTGGCACCTGGCCAGGTAGTAATTTTAGGCGCAGGGACACATTGCCCGGCGGCAGGTTGAATGAGGTGCTTTGCTCTTGGAACAGGCGCGCGGATAACTGGTCATGGATGTACACGCCAATCTCGCAACTGGTTGACACTTCCAGCCGCTCGCGGGAAATGATCAGCACGCCATAGTCCTCCCCGGCGGCATGGGCCGAGGGCATGGCGGCGAAAAGGCTGAGGAAGCCAAACAGGCTGAAAGCGGACCAGCGCATGGCTGAATCTCCCGATCGAGTCATTGATGGACGCAGCTTGGCCGAGCACGGCGCCGATTGCCAGCCCGGCAGATCACTTCAGAACTTGACCTTGCCATGGTGGCAAGCTCGACACTGGCGGCACGTTCAATCAAAAGCCTCATTAAAAGGAGTCGTCCCCATGCAAGTGTTCAGTGTTGAAGGCATGTCCTGCGGTCATTGTGTCAGAGCCATCACTCAAGCCGTGCAGGCCAAGGACCCGGCGGCCAGCGTTCGCGTGGATCTGGCGACGAAAGAAGTCGGCGTCGAGTCAGCGTTGACCGCAGACCAGGTGATCGCGGCGATCAGCGAGGAAGGCTACGAAATTAAAGTCGCCTGAGGACAGGCTCGCTCCTACACGGTTTTTTGCATTCATCCCGTGGTTTTTAATAGTTAGCGAGCTATCGGAATGTTCAAGGCGTCCATGCGCGGCTAGACTGTCGGGCTGCCGACTCCAACTGGATGCCTGATGAACTTCCGTACCATTCTGATTCTTGGCGCCTTGAGCGCTTTCGGTCCGCTGGCGATCGATTTCTATTTACCGGCGTTCCCGTCCATGGCGCTGGCCTTCGGCACAGACGAAAAACACGTTCAACTGACGCTGGCTGCGTACTTCCTCGGCTTATCCATTGGTCAGCTGGCTTACGGGCCGGTGGCGGATCGCTTCGGTCGACGCATTCCGTTGCTGACCGGTGTCGGGCTGTTTACCGCGGCTTCGTTGGCGTGCGCCTATGCACCGAGCCTGGAATGGCTGATCGCCGCCCGGTTCGTCCAGGCCCTCGGGGGCTGCGCAGGGATGGTGATCTCCCGAGCGGTGGTCAGCGACAAGTGCGATGCGGTGGGCTCGGCGAAGGTCTTTTCGCAATTAATGCTGGTGATGGGGCTGGCGCCGATTCTCGCGCCAATGCTGGGTGGCCTGCTGGTCAACACCACCGGCTGGCAGTCGATCTTCCTCGCATTGACCGGTTTCAGTGCCCTGGCAGGGTTGGCCGTTGCCTTTGGCCTGCCGGAAAGCATGCCTGCGCATGTACCGCGCCAACCCTTGTCGGGAGCGTTGCGTCAGTATGGTCGTTTGTTGAAGGACCCGGTATTCCTCGGCCATGCCTTGACCGGTGGCATCGCCATTGCCGGCATGTTTGCCTACATCGCCGGATCACCGTTCGTCTTCATCAAACTCTATGGCGTGCCTGCCGAGCATTTCGGTTGGCTGTTCGGTACCAATGCGGCGGGTTTCATTCTGGTGGCGCAAGTCAACGCACGGCTGCTGGCCAAGCGTGGGCCGGCGTTCCTGCTCGCGCGTGCGGTATGGGTTTATCTCGGCGCAGGACTGACCTTGCTGGCCGTCAGCGCACTGCACACCGTGCAATTGTGGCCATTGCTGATTCCGTTGTTCATCTGCATCGCCAGCCTCGGCTGCATCATCCCCAACGCTTCGGCCTGTGCAATGAGCGGGCAGGGTGCACGGGCCGGTAGTGCTTCGGCAATGCTCGGATGCCTGCAATTCAGTGTGGCGGCCGGCGCCGCCGCGTTGGTGGGGGTTTTGCACGACGGCAGCGCCATGCCGATGGCCATGGTTATCAGCCTGTGCGGAACTCTGGTGGTGAGCGCCGCGACGCTCACTCGGCGCTTGCAAAATGCCCGGGCTCTGGCGCAAGCCCAGGTTTGAGAGTGGACTCAGCCAACCGCACGGTGCGGCTGACGGTCAGGAATCTGATGGGGGGCATGCAGGCGCGCTTCGAGCGTGTTGGTGAAGGCGCGGGCTTCGGCTTCGCTGCGGAATGTCACCGCATGCTGGTCCAGGCGGACCTGCCACTGGGATTTAGCCAATTCTTTTATCAGGATCTTCATTACTGACCTCCTCAAGTAAAAGATTGTCACTTAGAGAAGACGATTGTAGTCCTGAATACGATCGCCAAATTGACCGCGGTCAACCTTCGGACTGACGGTGTCGCCCATCGTCGGGCGACACCGATAACGTCGAGTCAGAACCCTTCCAGCACGATCTTGCCCTTGGACTTACCGCTCTCCAGCAAGGCATGCGCGCGACGCAGGTTGGCTGCATTGATGGTGCCGAAGTGTTCGCCGACCGTGGTTTTCAAGGTGCCGGCATCGATCAGGCGCGCCACGCGGTTGAGCAGATTGTGCTGCTCGATCATGTCTGCGGTTTCGAACAGCGAGCGGGTGTACATGAACTCCCAATGCAACGACAGGCTCTTGCGCTTGAGTTTGGTCACGTCCAGGGTTTTCGGGTCATCGATCAGGGCGAGTTTGCCCTGTGGCGCCAGCGCCTCGACCAGTTGATCCAAGTGTTGATCGGTCTGGGTCAGGCTGGCGACATGGGTCACCTGTTCGATGCCGGCACGTTTGAGTGCTTCGCTCAGCGGTTGGCTATGATCGATCACGGTATTGGCGCCCAATGCCTTCACCCAGCTCTGGGTTTGTGGACGTGAAGCGGTGCCGATGACGTTCAGCCCTGTGAGCTGTTTGGCCAATTGCGTGAGTATGGAACCGACACCGCCGGCGGCACCGACAATCAGCAGGCTTTGACCTTCATCGGTTTTGCCTTCTTGTACCTGCAGGCGTTCGAACAGCAATTCCCACGCGGTGATGGCGGTCAACGGAAGCGCGGCGGCCTCGGCGAAGCCAAGGGTGTCAGGCATGTGGCCGACGATCCGCTCATCCACCACATGCCGTTCGCTGTTGCCGCCGGCACGGGCGATGGAGCCGGCGTAGTACACCTTGTCGCCCGGCTGGAACAGTGTCACGTCACTGCCCACCGCCTTGACGATACCGGCCACATCCCAACCCAGCACTTTTGCAGCGCCACCTTCAGGCTGGACGTTTTGGCGGACCTTGGTGTCCACCGGGTTGACCGAAATCGCCTTGACCTCCACCAGCAAGTCGCGAGGACCGGCAATGGGTTCCGGCAACTCGATGTCTTGCAGGGATTTTTCGTCGCTGATCGGCAGGGACGCGTAATAGGCAATGGCTTTCATGGGGGCTCCAGACAGAAATCAAGCAAAATTTGTCGATGGGATAGATGATTGGCTATTTCTCATGAAGATAAAACCCGCTAAAAGAGCAGTCTCTTTCAATGTTTTATTGATAATGGGGCTTGCGGTGCTGCGTTTCGATGACTTGCAATTGTTCGTACGGGCGGCTGACTTGGGGAGTCTGTCGGCCGCTGCACGGGGGATGGACATGTCGGCGGCGGTGGCCAGCGCCGCCTTGAAGCGTATCGAACAGCAGCTCGGCACCCGCTTGCTCGCGCGCTCAACCCGCAGCCTGCGCCTGACCGCGGAGGGCGAAGGATTTCTCGAATACGCCCGGGCAGCCCTGAGTAACCTCGACGAGGGCCGGCGTTTACTGGCCCGTGGTCAGGATCAGGTCAGCGGTGTGCTGCAACTGTCGGCACCGTCGGACTTCGGCCGCAATTTGTTGCTGCCGTGGCTGGACGAGTTTCAGCGCGAGCACCCCAAGCTGACCGTGCGCCTGTTACTCGGCGACCGCATTGCCGATCTGTTCCGCCAACCGGTGGACATCGCCCTTCGCTATGGCGAGCCGGAAGACTCCAGCCTGGTGGCATTGCCCATTGCCCCGCACAACCGGCGCGTGCTCTGTGCGGCGCCCGGTTATCTGGCCCGGTATGGCGAGCCTCGGCAATTGGAGCAATTGGCCCAGCACAACTGCCTGCTGTTCATGCTTGGCAGCCGAATCCATGACCACTGGAGTTTCCACGACGGCAAGCGCGAGGTCAGCCTGACCGTCAGCGGTGATCGGTTCAGTGACGACGCTGATGTCGTGCGGCTGTGGGCCGTGGCGGGGGCCGGGATCGCCTACAAATCCTGGCTGGATGTCGCCGCCGATGTGCTTGCTGGCCGATTGAAAGTGCTGATGCCGGAACTGCTTTGCGAGCGCGCACCGCTGAATTTGTTGTGCGCCCATCGCGCACAATTGAGTAAGCCTGTGAACCTGTTGCGGGAAATGCTTGCCAGCCGATGCGCCCGGTTGAGCAGTCATTTTCCGGGGTTGTCGGAAATCGGTCATTAATCGCAGGAAAAAAGCGAAATTTCCTTCAGGAACTATCACCGTCAGTGGGTTGTGAAACACAGGACGCGGCGATCAACCCGCCTATACTAGCGCTCGCCTCGGGTACGCACCGCCAATCGCAAGGGCCAAGCCACGCTGCATTCGGCCTTGTCCCCTGCCTATCACCGGCGCTCAGTCATCGTTGCCAGGTGATGGTCGATGACTCTGCCGGGTTAACGGCAGTTTTCACGTCTTGGCCGACGACACCTGACCGGTCAAGATGTCGCCGAGCAGTAGACGAAACGATTCAACAGGGAGTGAATTCATGGAACATGCACCTTGCATCAGCCAGATAGCCACCTTGCTGGCTGACCCAAAGCGCAGCGCAATGATGTGGGCCTTGATGGACGGCACGGCACGTCAAGCCGAAGAGCTGGCCTTGTTGGCCGGCCTGTCACCGTCTTCGGCCAGCGCTCACTTGGGACGATTGTCCACCGGTGGTCTTTTGAAAGTCGAAAATCGTGGACGCAAGCGCTTCTTCCGCCTGGCCGCTCCTGAAGTCGGTGCCGCGATCGAAGCACTGGCCAGTGCGACGCTGGCCAGCACGCCTCGCAAAACACCGGATGTTTTCAAACACAGCACCCCCCTCGCCAAGCCGGTGGTCAGGCACTCGTCCTTATTGCGTGCCCGGCTGTGTGACGATCATTTGGGTGGCACGCTGGCGGCAGATCTGTACCAGCGCTTGCTGGACGCGGGCTGGATCGAACAGTTCGATCAACGGGTCACCATCACCCTCAAGGGATCCACTGAGTTGGCGGCCCGTGGTGTGTTCATCCAGGCGCTGGCCCATCGCAATGGCAAGTCGGCGTGTGCATGTCCGGACTGGAGTGAAAGACGCCCGCACATGGGCGGGTCATTGGGGGCGGCGTTGTTGCAGTTGTTCATGCAGTCGGGGTGGTTGAGCCTGCCCAACGACTCGCGGGCCTTGCAAGTCACTGCTGCCGGACAGCGTGAAATCCACCGCTTTGCCAAGGAGACAGAGCTGGAGATGGCGTTGTAGGGGCGTGTGACAGCAGTGGGGTGCGAGTTGGAGATCTTGTGGGAGCGGGCTTGCCCGCGATAGCGGTCTGTCAGTAACAGATATGTTGAAGCTGATGGCCTCATCGCGGGCAAGCCCGCTCCCACAGGTTTTTTAGTGACCTTACGGTTTAACCAACCGCGCATCCAGGCTGTTTTGTGCCAGTCGTTTTGCCTGATCCTGGGTCATCCCCAGATCGGTATACAGCGCATGGAAGTTTTCGGTGACGTAACCGCCGAAGTACGCCGGGTCATCGGAGTTCACGGTCACTTTCACGCCACGTTCGAGCATGTCGAGGATGTTGTGCTGCGACATGTGATCGAACACGCAAAGCTTGGTGTTGGACAACGGGCATACGGTCAGCGGGATCTGCTCATCGATGATGCGCTGCATCAATCGCTCATCTTCGATGGCGCGGACGCCATGGTCGATGCGCTGGATTTTCAGCAGGTCGAGGGCTTCCCAAATGTACTCGGGCGGGCCTTCTTCACCGGCATGGGCGACGGTCAGGAAGCCTTCGCCACGGGCACGATCGAACACACGCTGGAACTTGCTTGGCGGATGCCCCATCTCGGAGCTGTCCAGGCCCACGGCGACGAATGCATCGCGGAACGGCAACGCCTGATCGAGGGTTTTCTCGGCTTGTTCTTCGCTCAAGTGGCGCAGGAAGCTGAGGATCAAACCACTGGTGATGCCCAGCTGCTGTTCGCCATCCTTCAAGGCGGCGGCGATGCCATTGAGCACCACTTCGAACGGGACGCCACGGTCGGTATGGGTCTGTGGATCGAAGAACGGTTCGGTGTGGATCACGTTCTGTTCTTTGCAGCGCAGCAGATAAGCCCAGGTCAGGTCATAGAAATCCTGGGAGGTCCGCAACACGTCGGCGCCCTGGTAATACAGGTCGAGAAACTCTTGCAGGTTGTTGAAGGCGTAAGCCTTGCGCAGGGTGTCAACATCGCTCCACGGCAGGGCGATCTTGTTACGTTCAGCCAGGGCGAACAGCAGCTCGGGTTCCAGTGAACCTTCCAGGTGCAGGTGCAGTTCTGCCTTGGGCAGGGCGTTCAGCCAGTCGTACATGTTCTTTTCTCATCAGGTGCAGATGGCGGGCATTCTACAGCGCCCGGTGGAAACAATTGGCAAAACCTGACCGGAAGGTTCATTGCCTTGGACGGGTTGTCACTTCCGGTGGGCTAAGGTCTAACGAAACATTAGCACCACGCCGCAGTCAGTCGCTTATTCGCTCCTGAAAGGCAAAAGGCCCGCCATGCTCACGATCCTCAAGCAAGAATCCTTTCTGCTGTTGGCCCTGATCGCCGCCGTGGTTGCTTTCGTGATTGAACACTGGCTGCTGCACAGCGGACAAATGATTGCGCTGATCGCCGGGGTGGTATTGGTCGCGTTTATCATCGCGGCCTCCATGCGCGTCGCCCACCAGGCCGAGCTGCTGGCGGAAAAGTCGGCGACCCCTACGGCACGATGATCCTGACCCTGGCCGCCGTATTGGTGGAAGTGGTGATCCTGGCGATCATGATGAGCAACGAAGCTTCGAAGACACTGGTTCGCGACACGATCTATTCGGCGGTGATTTTCTAGACAGACACCGCCTTGGTGTCAAAGCCCTTAGGCTTTGACACGCTCTTGCTTCTGCCTTTAAAGCAGTTAAAGCCTGCTTTTGATTAGGAGTGCTCTTGCCTTGACCTTCCTGACACACCCCGATCTATGGCATATCCCGGAAGCCCGGAAATTTTCCTCGGCCAGTGTCTGCGACTCTGCTTGAGGTCTATGGATAACTTACTGCGTAGGGAGCATCCTTGCCCTGAGCTCATACAACATCAGCGACACACGGCTAATTGTTAGGCGTTTGGCTGAGCGGAAAGAAATGGAGTTACGTAGGTGACGAACTCTACATGAGGAGTGCGATGCTCATTCCACCTTGGAGGGTTTGGGGCCGGTCGATGGCGTAAGTCGCATGTCGTGATCATCAACCGCTCCTTGGCGCGTGAAACACCTACAAAGAAGCCGCAACGCTCCTCTTGGGCTTTGCCCCAAGCCGTGTAAGTGATGATCACCGCAAGTACATATTGAGTAATTTTGGAGCTTTGGCCGGATGCCTGAAATAATCGAATTGGAGTTTCATAGTAAGGATGTGAGCGACTTTCAGATGAGTCGCTTGGTGCGAGCAAGTCTTCGAAAATACAGCGTACCCAGCCTCAACGCTCAAATCCACTTGCTAAGTCAGCGCAACCGGCGGATAGCCAAAGCTGAAACTGACCCGCCGATGCCATGGGCTATTGAGGCAAAAGCAAACCGATATCAGATGGATATAGTATATCCAAAGTCGATCTCACTCGACGGCACTCCGCCACGCATTCCCCAGTTCTCTGGCTCTAGCTCGACCAGCAGTATCAGCGGGGCATGCTCTGAAATATCGAGCTGCGCAGCGATCCTTTTACTGATCAACTGATACAGCTGGCGCTTGGTTTCCAGCTTGCGTCCTTTGAAAATCGTGATTTCAATTTGGATGAACTCACTGCGATCTCCTGGGGAGCGGAAGTGGTCTTTGTCATAGCAGACATAGCGCGCCTGGAGCTCTTCGTCACTGACCTTGAACACCGCTTTCAAGCAACCATAAATCGTGTCGATTATGGCTTTTTGGGTATCGGCGTCACGGTGTACAGGGTCTTCTACTCTAACGATTGGCATACTGGCCTCAGTTCGATTGCGGCTTGGAAGCAGCGTGCAGGAGCTCCATCAGGAACTCGGCATGTTCGTGTTTTCGGTCGTCGAGTAACCACCGCAGAGCAGCTGACGAATCCGGCGAGGATTTGTCCTGGGAGAGCTTAAAGCGTCCCTCGGTATTTTCCGGTTTTATGACCAACCCCCGAATGTGTGGCAGGTTCGATATCACCCGAGGGTCGCGCTCGTCGACCTGATAGTCAGAGGGCTGCTCTGATAACCGTGTCGCGGTTTGCTCGAGGATTTCGAGCTTGTGGCGTGGGTCGTCGACCACAGTTATGTTCGCCTGCATGTGAACGGCGAGGTAATTCCAGGTGGGGAGCTGACGCGAGACGTAAGCCTGTGGAGGAATGTAGGCCGATGGCCCCATGAAGACGATTTGAGCACTCAGAGACTGCTCGCCTTTGAACTGCGAGTTATTTCCGTCGACATGGCCGAACAACGAACCATCCGGCTGACGCCAAAGCGGAATGTGGCTACAACGAAATTGTCCGTCTCGATGCGATGTGATCATTGCCAGGGGAAAAGCATCAACGAAGCGGTCGATCATTCCCTGGTCTGTGGAACGGTATTGAGAGTAATGAAAGGGGCAGGCAGACATGGTATGTACTCGGATTTGGTAGGTAAGATCAGGACGCAAGCGAGGTGCGACGTTGTTTCCGACGATCAAGTGCGATGACCATTTGCGCCAGCCAAGTCAGGGCGTTACCCGTCTTGTACGCGCCAGATGAAAAGGGCAGATGTAGGCCGTTGGCCCCACACAGACGATCCATCAGAGTTCGCCCCATCAGCATTGAAAGCGCAATGCCTCGACCGTTACAGCCGCTCCACCCCATGATTCGTTCGTCATTCTGGTGAACCTTCGGCATCCCGTCTGTAGTGAGGCCGACCCACCCGGCCCACTGTTGCTCGGGCTCTTGCACAACAGTGCCGTAAAGGCGCTTGATGCGATCCTGGAGCAATTCACTGCAAGCGGAAGATCTCTGGAGCGGTAACACGAAGCATCCCGTCAGCAGCTTTGTAGGCCCTAGGCGGCGTGCAAACCACATGTCCTTGCGGTTGTCTGAAAATGGCAGCAACTTTTCGGCACGGCACTCCTGCGGCAAATCGAAAGTCGCAAGCGTTAGGGCTAGCGGACTAACTGCCCGCCGAGTCGTAAGGCTGGCCGCTGAACCATAGGCATTGCCGGCGATAAACACGCGCCCGGCCTTGATCTCACCTCGCCCAGTTTTGACTGCAACCCAGCCGCCCTTCGGTCGAACATCAAGCACACTGCAACGTTCGATGATATGCCCACCTTTGCGGTTGACCGTGTCAGCCAGTTGGTACACGAAAGCAAGAGGGTTGATGGCACCAGCATCGCCAAAATGGAGGCCATTGGCATACTCAGTAGTCCCTAATGCAGACTCCAGTGCTTCGGGCTCCATGGGGTCTACCTTGACCCCCAAGCGCATCCATTTCTTTGCCAGTTCATGGGCCCCATCCCCAGCACGGCCAACCATTGGTTGCACCCAGCCTTTCACCGTTAAATCCGATGGCGCGTACTCAAAGACAGCCAGGGCTGATTCGCTTAGAGCGGCTAAAAATGGCGCTGTATCCTCGCCTAGCAAATGTTCGAGTGACTCCGGAGAGTGCCTCGATGGGATAGGTACCACGAAGCCAGAATTGCGACCGCTTGCGCCATAGCCCACACACTCGGCCTCCAACACGGTTACCGAGTAACCTGACTCAAGAGCCCGTAGCGCTGCCGCTAATCCGCCAATACCTGCTCCCACGATGACTACATCACTTTCAAACGGAAGGTTGCCGGCGCGAGTGGTGCGGCAGGGCAGTTGTGTTTGCCAACAAGAGGGCGCCGCCAGCATTTCGCTTATGGTCTGGTTAAGCATGGTGTTGAACCCTGGCTTCCAAGTTCCTGGTCAGTGATTCCACGATGCTTTGTGAGCGTAACGCCAGCAAGCTAAACGAGCCTGCGTCCCCCATGCCATGCGAAGACTCGCACAACCCGTTGAGGTAGGTGGGCAAGCCGTTGAGGAACTCGACGCGATAATCCCTGGCAATGGTCAACGTGTCGATTTCATTTTCACGGGCGATTGGAGCTAGCAAACTCGGGAAGGGCTCCTGACGATCTCCGGTGCCGAGGTCGAGAAAACCCGTGGCCAGAATCACCAAATCGAACGACTGGTTATGAACGCTCCCTTCAAGATACTGCCGACTTTCGATTTGCACCCCGGTAGGGGTAGGGATGCAACCGATCATGTCCTCACACGTTCGTAGCTGCAACCGACTTTCACCTTTCAGCGTTTGCTCATATTTACGTACGTAGAGCGCGTTTAGGACATCGATGTCGGCAGCCGAATAATTGGTATGCACCAGTTCCTGACGTAACCGCGTCTTATGTTCCGGGCTGGCGTTGTGGAATGTGTCGACAAATGAGGGGAAGTAGACCTCGTCGGAAAACGGGCTTGTATCTTTCTGGCGATAGCCAAAATTACGTGTGAACCCGACAACCTCTCGTACGCCAGTCTGATCACTGGCGTGAAGCAAAATCTCTACTGCGCTCTGGCTACCGCCGATTACGGCTATGCGGCATCGACCATCGGTGGCGGCCACAGCTTCAGCGAGGGCAGGCAAATAGTCGTTCAAATGGCGAACGCGTCGATCCTTGTTCCCGGTGAAAGGGGCAGGAATGTGAGGCGTACGACCAGGTGCAAGCACCAAAGAGCGAGCAAGAAATACCCGGCCATCGACGCAGCACACTCTGTAGTGGGCGCCTTCGCCATTTGATGGGTTTACTGCTTCCACCGATGCAGCTTCACAACCGTAGGCGACGATGTCTTCAAAGAAATCTGCAGCCCAAGAAACGTACTGGGCATATTCCGCACGCAGGGGATGATGCAACGGAAGATTTAGATGCTCGTACAGGCGGCCTTTTTCAAACAGGAAGTTTGTGAAGCTGTAACGGCTACGCGGATTGCGTGGGGTCACCAGATCTCGCAATGGATGATTCTGGATATCCGAGCCAGGCAGCAACATGTTCGGCTGCCACAATGGGCCCAGGCGCTTTTCAATGAATTGCACGCTCATGCCTGGAGCCAATTCTTCCAGGGCGATTGCCAATGCGATGTTTGCTGGGCCAAATCCGATACCCAGTACATCAACGATCTTTCCACGAGTGCTCATGCCAGCACCTCCGCATGGCGAGTACCTTGTATGCCTCGAGTTGAACTGACCATTTGTGCGGTCAGAGCTCGGTCAAGACGCTCCAATACCAGGTCGACTTGAGCACTGGTGATTACCAACGGCGGGAGAAAGCGCAGCACTGCACCATGACGCCCACCCGTTTCAATGATCAGGCCCTCGTTCAGGCAGGCACGCTTGACACTTGCAGCTATGGCTCCAGCCGCCGGCGGGTGACCAAGTGCATCGACGTGGCCATCTGGTTCAACCATCTCCATACCGAGCATCAAACCCCGACCACGCACGTCACCGATGAATGGATAGCGATTCTTGAGATTCAGCAGGCCCTGGCGCAGCTGCTCACCGACAACCTTGACGTGATCCAGCAGCCCTTCGTTTCTGATGAACTCCAGGGTTGCGGCTCCGCTGACCAAAGCGATCTGATTGCCCCTGAAGGTACCGGTGTGTGCTCCCGGCTTCCATTGGTCGTACTGATCTAAATACAGCAACACAGACAGTGGGTAGCCACCACCGATAGCCTTAGAAAGGAGGATGGCGTCTGGCACGATATCGGCCTGCTGGAACGCGAACAGGTCACCACTGCGACCAACACCGGCCTGGATTTCGTCAATGACCAGGGGAACGTCGTGCCGCTGGGTGATTTCCCTCACCTGGCGCAGCCAATGCGCGCTTGCTGGGATGCAGCCGCCTTCGCCCTGGATTGCCTCAAGCAGAACCATTGCCGGTTTACCAATGCCACTTTCCGGATCACTGAGGGCGTTTTCCAGGCATACGAGGCTGAGACGTTCTGTCTCCTCAGGACTGGTGCCGGCGCCAAATGGGCTGCGATAGACGTAGGGGTAGGGCAGAAAGTGTACTTCGCCAGGCAGGCCGGTAATCTCTTGTTTGGGTGCCAGGTTGCCCATCATACCCAGCGTGCCGTGAGTCATACCGTGATAAGCGCCCTGAAAAACGATGATCGGACGGCGTTTCGTCGCGGTTTTGAACAGCTTTAGGGCAGCCTCGGCGGCGTCGGCTCCCGTAGGCCCGCAGAACTGGATCTTCGCTTGTTTGGCGAAGGCTGGCGGAAGCATCTCGTAGAGCTCCTGGACGAAATGAACCTTCGCCGGAGTCGCGATATCGAGGGCCTGTTGCAACTGCCCGGACTGCAGAAACTGGATGACGCGTTGCTGAACAAATGGGTGATTGTGCCCAAGGGGAAGGGCACCTGCGCAAGCTAGGCAATCCAGGTAACGGCGCCCTTCGAAGTCTACAACCTCAGTGCCTGCACCATGGCTCAGAACTATTGGAATATTCCTGGCGTACGTACGGGCGTTGGATTCCAAGCGCGTGAGAAAATCGATAGATGATTCAGTCATGTTTGACATTCCCTGTCAGATAGAAACAGATTCAATGAGCTGTGTTTGTTCATTGGTGGTTGCGGCCTCGCCCAAGGCACGAATCCAGCGGCGGTACTCAATACCCATCCGATCACTGACCACGTGCATTTCCGCATGTGGGTCTAGTGGCAGGCGCGGTGGGCGTTGGGATTCGACAATACGGCGATCCTGTTCGAAAACGATATTTTGTCGAGAAAGGATCTGTTCGAGGGTGAGATCCTGGCCAAAGTTAATAGCGACTATCAGCCAGATAATGCACTGCGATTCATCCACTGGTGTGGCATTGAAGAAGGTGCAGAAACGCTCTGTCTCACCAGTTTTTTTGACGAAATATGCGGTCGTAGGGTTCAGGACGGAATAGGTATAACGGGCATTAACCGGTATCCCACGATGGTCTCCGTACGGTTGAAAGACGCAAATTTCCGAAGAGTGCAGGCCATGCTCGTCTTCCTTCACGTTGTACCGCTTCAGCGGTTCAGGTGCGTCCGGCAGACCATTGAGATTGGCATGCACAAAGGGGAAGTGCGATGCATCGATGAAGTTTTCGAGTGAGCGCAACGCGTTTGCGTTGTACAGGTATGGGCCTGCAAACACCTTGCGAAAGCTCTCGTCATTCCACTGTGGCAATTCTGGCAGCGGTCGCAGCGGTTCCTCCAGACTCACCCAGACGTATCCGTAGCGCTCTTCAGCGTAGTGGCGAAAAATCAGGCGCTGTGACGCGGGCCCTTTTCGGTCAGGATGTGCTGGAACTAACGTGCATTCGCCTTGGCTGCTGTAGCGCCAGCCATGGTAAGGGCACTCGATCTGTCCTTGTTTGACGCATCCAAGTGACAGTTTTGCCCCTCGGTGGCCGCAGTAATCCTTCCACGCATTGACCTTACCTTGGTCGTCCCGCCACAAAACCAATTCTTCGCCCAGCAATCGCACAGCCTTGGGTTGATCGTCGCCGACATCCGTACTCAGGCAGACCACATGCCATTGCCCTGCGAGCGCTCGGTAATCGAGTTCGCTGGGATCCCATTCACCTTTGTATAACATTCCATCTCCTTTTTTTCGCGCATGTTGGCTACAAAGCTGTTTTTACAGGTCGTCCAGCGCCAGATACTTTTCAGTTTGAATTATCAGTTCCCGCTCGGAGAAACTCGTTAATTCATCGGACATTGCATGGCTATCTCCTGAGCGTTTGAGTTCAACCAGGGTTTTTTTCATGGCATGGATGGCTGCCCGTTGCAGATCCGATGGCACGATTACGAGTTGATAGCCAAGTTCTGCAAGTGCTGGCAGAGAAACGAGTGGGGTTTTACCGCCATAGAACATGTTCATGAGCTTCGGCCCCGGAATCCGTTGGGCAATGATCTGAATTTGCTCCAGCGTCTCCGGCGCTTCCACAAAAATCATATCGGCACCCGCATCAACGTAACGCTGTGCTCTAACAAGCGCTGCTTCGAAACCTTCAATTGCAATTGCGTCAGTGCGCGCAATAAGTAAGCAGTTACTGTCTTGCAAGCTAGCACGCGCCACTTTGATCTTCTGGCACATTTCTTCGACATCAATAAGCGACTTGTTATCCAAGTGCCCGCATCGCTTAGGGAATGTTTGGTCTTCCAGGTGAAAGCCTGCGACACCGATGCGTTCCAGTGCCCTCACGGTGCGTTGCACGTTGGCAGTACCGCCAAAGCCGGTGTCAGCGTCTGCGATAACGGGGATATCGCTGGCTTCTACAATCTTCTCAATCCGCTCAATAACTTCAGTAAAGCTCAGCAGACCGATATCCGGATAACCAGAAGATCTAGCGATAGCGCCACCACTTGCATACACAGCATCAAAGCCAGCCAGACTGACTAGTCGTGATGACAGGCCGTCATAGGCGCCAGGAGCCATAATGGTTTTTCCTGAATTCAAAAGATTGCGTAGAGCTTGAGAGCTTTTCATTTGCAAACCTCACTTCAAATAATTAATTGCAGGCAAACGTGCCAGATGTGTTTTCAATTGCCGCCAAGATAGGCTCGATACACGAGAGTAATACCACTAATCAATATGATTATATTTATTAGCTTTGTGAACGTGTTGCGAGACATTTTAAAAGAGATATGTTCTCCAGCCCAAAGACCAAGCATTAAGGCTGGCAATAAGTAGATCGCCGTCACGACTAACGCAAGATCGGCGTATGCGCCCGCTATAGTTAGCATGGTAATACGTACGAGTGTACTAATTCCGATCAATGTGCTTTGAGTGGAACTTGCTTTCTCTTTGGTATCTATCCTGCCGTTCAAATAGATCGCATACAGGAAGCCGCCGCTGCCAAATAGGGCGCCAAACAGCCCGCCGCCTATACCAAGTGGCATTGCCCACGCCACAGATATGTAACTGGTTCGTACAGGCTTTGTAAGCATATACAACGCGTACAAGGTTACGAAACACCCCATCGCGAGCATTAAAATGTCAGATTTAGTTTTGAGGAGTACTGCTATGCCAGCCATGCTACCAATGGCCATGAACGGCAGCAGCCTGGCGAGTTCAATTCGCACCACATGCTGATGAGAACGCGCCAGTTTTCCGAATGCAGCCACGCAGTCAAGGAGCACCAATAGAGGGATCGCTTGCGAGAGAGGCATGTAATTCACTAAGACAGGTCCAGCTACCAGCGCCGTTCCAAAACCTGCAATAGAAAAAATTACGTATGCCAGGCTGATGGTAACGAACATTACTACTAAGGTTGCATTGTCGAAAGGGGCATGCAGAAAAGCATCTGGCATTATCGGAATTTCCGTTTCGTGTTGTTTCATTACCCTACCCAATAGGGCGAAAACCTACTAATATGGAAATGACATCTTACTGATCACATTTTGGCATAGCTGTTATGATATCAATGAAGCAGTTGCGATATTTTGTAGAAATCGCGGAACATGGAAGCTTCAGTGTCGCAGCGCAGAGATTGTTTATTGCTCAATCAGCGCTAAGTCGACAAATTAAGGAGCTAGAAAGTAACCTTGGTACGCTTTTGTTCGAGCGCACAGCAAGACAGCCACATCTAACACATGCTGGGTTAGCTTTTTTGCCTAGGGCAAAAGCAATTTTGATTGACGTCGACAGCGCAGCTCGACTTGCTACATCGGTAGGCAACGGCCAAAGTGGTACTATTCGCCTTGGTCATGCCAGCACGGTGCCGCTCATAGGAAAGTTAAAGGGCGCGCTTGGGCTTTATTTAGAGTGCATGACCAATGTTAATGTTGAAGTGTCGGAGGAGTCTTCAGAAACACAGCTAATTAATTTAGTTAACAATCGAATTGATGTTGGGCTGTTTCGAGTTCCGGTTTTACATCAATTAAATGATATTAAGCTTCTTACTCTGTTTAGTGAGAAAGTTGTCGTCGCAGTCGGCCCTACTCATCATCTGTCATCAAGAACATCAATATCACTTGCCGAGTTGCGTGACGAGCCATTTGTCTCGATAGCGCATCCAAAGCGCGGTGGGCTTAGTTATCTTACATTCGAGCTTTGTGCTCGCGCAGGATTTGTTCCGAAGCCAGCCCAGGTTTATTCGTTAAAAAGTACGCAATCGTTGCTTATCCAAGCAGGATTCGGCATAGCTCTGCTTCCTGTTTCAATGGTTAAAGCCTCTTCCTTGCATGCCATTGATATCACAGATGAAGGTTGTGAATGCGGGGTCGTTCTTGCCCATCACGAGCGCGATTCCACTCTGGTCGCGGCTTTCGTTGAGCACTTTCGAGACGCATTTTCCGTCGATTGAAGTTCAGCGTTATAGCGCGGTAGAGAGTCGAAAATAATCGATAACGTTCACCAAAAGCGGCCTGCTTGTTGGCGCCGACGCCGAATTGACCCAGTTGCCAAAAACGAATCTAACATCCACTCGTGAGGATGTGGTTGAGTCCTTTAGAGCAATAAATCGCTTCTTCGGGCACCTGGGCCCGGCTCAAGCAGTCAGTCAGGTGAGCATCGCCTTCACTATAAAAGCAACATTTCTAGCATCGTCTATCCCTCGGTGATAGGTACCTTACGCGTTGTTCCTGCGCATGCAAGTCGGGCCGCACAGTTATTTTTTCAGCTACAGCTACCCGGAAAAGCGCCGCAGGAAGGAACCGCAGGAAACCGAGCCGGCACCGGTCAACTTGGCATTGGCAATCGGTATTTTGGTGTTCGGTGTGGTGGTGATTGGCGCACTGGCCGAAGTGATGTCCAAGACCCTCGATCTGGGGTTGGAAGGGTCAGGTGCGCCGCCGGTGATCACGGCAATCGTGGTGGCTGCGATTTCCGCCGCACCGGAAATTCTGACCGCATTGCGCGCGGCGCTGGCCAACCGCATGCAGTCGGTGGTCAACATCGCGTTGGGGGCGTCGCTGTCGACCGTGATCCTGACGGTGCCGGTGATGGAAGCGATGGCGCTCTACACCGGACAGCCTTTCCAGATGGCGATGACCCCGGTGCAGACCGTGATGATCTTCATCACCTTGATCGTCAGCGCGATCAACCTCAACGATGGCCAAACCAATGCCATCGAGGGGATGACTCACTTTGTGTTGTTTGCGACGTTCATCATGTTGTCGTTGTTGGGGCTGTAGGAGCTGCCGAAGGCTGCGATCTTTTGATTTTTTGGTTTCTGCATTGCTGAAAAGCAAGATCAAAAGATCGCAGCCTTCGGCAGCTCCTACAGTGGTTCTGGGGTGTGTCAGGAACCGGCGATCAGTTGCCGTGCCGCCTGGCTGTGATTGGCAATCAACCCTTTCAAGTCCAACCCTTCGACTTGTCCATCGATCACCCGCCACTTGCCGCCGACCATTACCCGGTCCGCACGATCCGCGCCGCACAACAGCAGCGCCGACACCGGATCGTGGCTGCCGGAGAAACGCAGCTCATCGAGCTTGAACAACGCCAGGTCAGCCTGCTTGCCCACGGCGATTTCGCCGATGTCGCTGCGGCCGAGCAGTTGCGCCGAACCTTTGGTGGCCCAACCGAGAACGCGTTCCGGGGTGATCTTCTCTGCACCGTAACGCAGGCGTTGGATGTACAGCGCCTGACGCGCTTCGAGGATCATGTTCGACGCGTCGTTGGACGCCGAACCGTCCACGCCCAAGCCCAGCGGAGCACCGGCGTCGGTCAGTTCGATGCTTGGGCAGATGCCGGAAGCCAGGCGCATGTTCGAGCTCGGGCAATGACAGATGCCAGTGCCGGCAGCACCGAGGCGGGCGATTTCATCCGGGTTGAAATGAATGCCATGGGCCAGCCAGGTGCGTGGGCCGAGCCAGCCGACGCTGTCCAGATAATCCACGGTGCGCAGGCCGAAGCGTTGCAGGCAGAAGTCTTCTTCGTCGAGGGTTTCCGCCAGGTGCGTGTGCAGGCGAACATCGAGGGTGTTCGCCAGTTCGGCGCTGGCGGACATGATTTGCGGGGTCACCGAGAACGGCGAGCAGGGCGCCAGGGCGATCTGGATTTGCGCGCCGTCACCGCGTTCGTGATAGGCAGCGATCAAGCGCTGGCTGTCGTCGAGAATCACCTGGCCTTCCTGCACGGTCTGCTGTGGTGGCAGCCCGCCGTCCTTTTCCCCGAGGCTCATCGAACCGCGAGTCAACATGGCGCGCATGCCCAACTCACGAACACTCTCGACTTGCACATCGATGGCATTTTCCAGGCCATCCGGGAACAGGTAGTGGTGATCGGCCGCAGTGGTGCAACCGGACAACAGCAATTCGGCCAGTGCGACTTTGGTGGCGAGGGCGAGTTTTTCCGGTGTCAGTCGCGCCCAGACCGGGTACAGGGTTTTCAGCCACGGGAACAATGGCTGGTTGACCACCGGCGCCCAGGCGCGGGTCAGGGTTTGATAGAAGTGGTGATGGGTATTGATCAGCCCCGGCAGAATGACGTGTTCGCGGGCGTCGAACACTTGTCCACAGGGTGCCGAGGGTTGCTGGCCTGCGCCAAGCACTTCGACGATCACACCGTCTTGCAGCACTAGGCCGCCACGGGCATCGAGACCGTTGGCCGTGAAAATAGCGAGGGGATTTTTTAACCAGGTACGGGTCGCAGGCATGTTGGCCGGCTCCTCTGAAAGTTGGGTTCAGGGTTGCCAGCTCAGTGTTGCCCTGTCTGCTGATCCAGGGTCGCCGGGGAGGCGAGGTGCGCAGTGTCGATCAAAAGCACTTCGCGGGCAAGCCCGACCAGACGAAGCAAAACCCTGTAGGAGCCGAGCTTGCTCGCGATAGCGGTGTGTCTGGTCAACTGTTGTTGGCTTATACACCGCCATCGCGAGCAAGCTCGGCTCCTACAAAGGCAGAGCAGTTGCGTTTACCAGGGAATGGTCTCGCCCCGATAATTTACAAAATGATGCCCACCCTTGCCGACATATGCATTCACCTGGTCGACCAGCCCTCGCGTGCTCGTTTGCACATCGATATCGGCACCTTCACCGCCCATGTCGGTTTTCACCCAGCCCGGATGCAGCGACAGCACGGTGAGTTTCTGCTCGCCCGATTGTTGGTTCAGCTGCGTGACGAAGCTGTTGGTCATGGAGTTCAGAGCGGCTTTGCTGGCCTTGTACAGCGCCAGTTCCGGCGCATCGGGCATGGTCACGCTGCCGAGTACCGAGCTCATGAAGGCCAGCACACCGGTCTCTGGGCGAATCTGGCCAACAAATTGCTGGGCGAGATTGATGGGGGCAACCGCGTTGGTGAAAAACAGTTGCCCGACTTCAGCCAGTGTCGCGCCGCCTGGCGTCTGCACGTCCGGCCCCTTGACGCCGGCATTCACGAACAATAGGTCGAACACTTCGTCCTTGAGGCGCTGGTTCAAGGCGATCACTGCGGGCTGATCATCCATGTCGAGCTGTTCGATCCGCACCTTGCCCAATGCTTGCAAGGCTTGCGAGTTTTGTGGATTACGCACGGTGGCGGTCACTTGCCAGCCATCGGCCAGCAGGGTTTTCACCAGGCCGAGGCCCAGCCCGCGAGAGGCACCGATAATGAGTGCGCTTTTTGCCTTGGACATGTGTGGTTTCCTTGATGAATGAGGATCACGGATTCAATGAGCAGCATTGGCCTGACCTATGCTGCAACGCCCGGTGCGAGGCGTCGAGTCCATTGATGATGGATTCACAAATGGACTGGCACCACTTGAGGGCATCACCGGTCATCAGGCTCTACTTTTGACCTGCATTGTTTGGTCAAAAAATGAGCAGTATGCCGCGAGCCATATCCGACATGGGGCCGCGACAGGAATGAACGGGTTATCCACAGATTGCTCCACAGTATTTGTGCGCAAGCGTAAATGTCGGGCATAAGCGAGGAGGGGGTATCTCCGAAAGGTGATAAACCATTCTAAGTCTATGTTTTAGTTTAATTTTTTAAGTTTTCTGACGGAGTTGGACGAAAATTGAACAAAGCCCGCAAAGCCGCATGACAGAAGGGTTACAGCGGTATGTGCCCAGGTTATCCACAGCCGGGTGCACAGCGGATGTGGGCAATTGCTGGTGGCATCGATATTCCAAACTGCCCCAAAAAATTACAGCGTCAACGCTGCAACAGGATGCGCCCGCGGCTCAAGTCGGCCAAATGTCTTTGAAGCATTTCGATATGCGCTTCACCCACCGCCAACTGCAGTTCAACACCATTGGCGGTGAAGTCTTCCTGCACAACCAGTCCGCCGATCTCGGCGACTCGCAATTTCACCAGGGCCAGTTCACTGAAGGTGCAAGCGCAACGTAGCGGCACCCGACTGATCAGTTCGATTTTCGGCGCAGCTTGCAGGCATTTGTTGGCACCGCCGCCATAGGCACGGGCCAAGCCGCCGGTGCCCAGTTGAATGCCGCCATACCAGCGAATCACCAGCACCGCGACTTGATCGCAATCCTGTGCCTCGATCGCCGCCAGAATCGGCCGGCCAGCGGTACCGCCAGGCTCGCCATCGTCGGTACTGCGATATTGAGCGCCGAGCTTCCACGCCCAGCAATTGTGTGTGGCGTTCAGGTCGCTGTGCTGCTCGATGAATGCCTGGGCTTCAGCGGGACTGGTGATCGGTGCGGCGAAGGTGATGAAGCGGCTTTTGCGAATCTCTTCGCGGTATTCGCAAAAGCCACTGAGGGTAAAGGGCATATAAAGTCTTAAATCGTCGGTGTCAGGCCGCAGCCCTTGAGAATGATACGGATCAGGTTGTTGCCGGCGTCTTCCATATCCTGTTTGGTCAACTTGGCTCGCCCACTGACACGGCAGATCTGGGTGGCGAAGTCGGCGTAATGTTGGGTGCTGCCCCACAACAGGAAAATCAGGTTGATTGGGTCGACCGGGTCCATCTTGCCGGCGTCGATCCAGGCTTGAAACACCCCGGCCCTGCCCTGGAACCAGGTGCGGTAGTCCTGGTTGAAATACTCGGTCAGGCATTCACCACCACTGATCACCTCCATGGCGAAGATCCGCGAGGCTTGCGGTTGGCGACGGGAAAACTCCATCTTGGCGCGGATGTAGCGGGTCAAGGCTTCGGCCGGATCATCCTCGGCGGTCAACGTATTGAAAGTGCTGTCCCACAGCTGAAGAATATTGCTCAACACCGCCACGTACAAACCGAGTTTGTTGGTGAAGTAGTAATGCAGGTTTGCTTTTGGCAAGCCGGCATTCTGGGCGATGGTGTTCATGCTGGTGCCTTTGAAACCGTGACGGGCGAACTCGTCCTCGGCGGCTTTGATGATGGTCTCTTCGTTCTTCTGACGAATGCGGCTGGCAGGTTTGCCGCCGTGAGCGGGGACTTCAAAGGTCATGGACACTTCCGGTCAAGTGAGTGGGGCGAGCCATTGCGTTGATATCGCACCCGTAGGCTCCAGACAAGTCCCGACACGATAAAACCCGGAATACCCACAATCCCCGTAGGAGCCGAGCTTGCTCGCGATAGCGTCGGGTCAGCCAATATCAATTTTGAATGCCAGACCCCTATCGCGAGCAAGCTCGGCTCCTACAGGGGCGGTGGTGTTCAGCGTGTCGCGGCCAGGCTCTCCAGAAAACTCTCCAGCACCAGGTGAGGCCGGCGTCCCTTGCGGGTCACAGAGGCAAGACTCAGATCATAGAAGCGCGCATTGGGCTTGAGTGCTCGCAATCGACCTTGCTGTACCCAGAGGCTGGCATAGTGGTCCGGCAAATAACCGATGTAGCGCCCGGTGAGAATCAGGAATGCCATGCCTTCACGGTCCGAGGCGCTGGCGGTGCAATTGAGCGCTTGATAATGGGCCTGGATTTCCGCCGGTAAACGGAAGGTCGGGGCAATGGCGTCCTGATGGTTGAGGCGCTCATCGTCCAGCTGCTTGTCATCGACATAAAACAGCGGGTGACCCACTGCGCAATACAGCAGTGAGCGTTCGCTGTAGAGCGGTTGATATTCCAGTCCGGATAGAGCGCTGGCCTGTGGTACCACGCCGACATGCAAGCGACCATCAAGCACGCCTTGTTCCACCTCGTTGGGGGCGATCATGCGGATCTGGATCTGCACGTCCGGGCCGCGCTCCTTCAGTTGCGCCAGCGCGTGGGTAATGCGCATGTGGGGCAGGGTGACCAGATTGTCGGTCAGGCCGATGGTCAATTCGCCGCGCAAGTGCTGGTGCAGGCCATTGACCTCGGTGCGAAAGCTTTCCAGTGCACTCAATAGCTGCAACGCCGATTGATAGACCTCGCGGCCTTCTTCGGTCAGGGAAAAACCGGCGCGACCCCGTTGGCACAGACGCAAGCCAAGGCGTTGCTCCAGATCGCTCATCTGTTGGCTGATGGCCGAGCGGCCAATGCCGAGCACGCTTTCGGCTGCCGAGAAGCCACCGCATTCGACCACGCTGCGAAAGATCCGCAACAGGCGTATGTCGAAGTCGCTGACTTGCGCCAGTGGGTCGGGGCGGCGGCTGCTCATGGTGCTTACTCGATAGTTTAGCCAGTGGCTGACTAAAGGTTAGAAAAGTTGGATTTCACAGACTTTATCCCCGTGGCAACTTAGCTGCAACAACGGTTTTCAATCCCTACGCCGCTTATTGCCTTGCGAGGTTTTTCCCATGAACTTGCCTGAAAACGCACCGACTTCTCTGGCCAGCCAGCTCAAGCTCGACGCGCACTGGATGCCGTACACCGCCAACCGTAACTTCCAGCGTGATCCGCGCCTGATCGTGGGTGCCGAAGGCAGCTGGCTGATCGACGATAAGGGCCGCAAGGTCTATGACTCGCTGTCGGGTCTGTGGACTTGTGGCGCCGGGCATACCCGCAAGGAAATTCAAGAGGCGGTGACCAAGCAGTTGGGCACCCTCGACTACTCGCCAGGCTTCCAGTACGGCCACCCGCTGTCGTTCCAGTTGGCGGAAAAAATCACCGACCTGACGCCGGGCAACCTGAACCACGTGTTCTTCACCGACTCCGGTTCCGAGTGCGCCGATACTGCCGTGAAGATGGTGCGTGCCTACTGGCGCCTGAAAGGCCAGTCGACCAAGACCAAAATGATCGGGCGTGCCCGTGGTTACCATGGCGTGAACATCGCCGGCACCAGCCTCGGCGGTGTCAATGGCAACCGTAAGCTGTTCGGTCAGGCGATGATGGATGTCGATCACCTGCCGCATACGCTGCTGGCGAGCAATGCGTTCTCCCGTGGCATGCCGGAGCAGGGCGGTATCGCCCTCGCCGATGAGCTGCTGAAGCTGATCGAACTGCACGATGCTTCGAACATCGCTGCCGTGTTCGTTGAACCATTGGCCGGCTCCGCTGGCGTGCTGGTTCCGCCACAGGGCTACCTCAAGCGCCTGCGTGAGATCTGTGATCAGCACAACATCCTGCTGGTGTTCGACGAAGTGATCACCGGTTTTGGCCGGACCGGCACCATGTTTGGTGCTACCACCTTTGGTGTGACCCCGGACCTGATGTGCATCGCCAAGCAAGTCACCAACGGTGCGATCCCGATGGGCGCGGTGATTGCCAGCTCCGAGATCTACCAGACCTTCATGAATCAGGCGACGCCTGAGTACGCGGTGGAGTTCCCTCACGGCTACACCTATTCCGCGCACCCGGTGGCTTGCGCTGCGGGCCTGGCCGCTTTGGACTTGCTGCAAAAAGAAAACCTGGTGCAGAGCGTGGCCGAAGTCGCGCCGCATTTTGAAAATGCACTGCACGGTTTGAAGGGCACCAAAAACATTATCGACATTCGTAACTATGGCCTGGCTGGCGCGATCCAGATTGCGCCGCGTGACGGCGATGCCATTGTGCGCCCATTCGAGGCGGGCATGGCGCTGTGGAAAGCCGGGTTCTACGTGCGCTTTGGCGGCGACACCCTGCAGTTCGGCCCAACCTTCAACAGCAAGCCGCAGGATCTGGATCGCTTGTTCGATGCGGTCGGCGAAGTGCTGAGCAAGATCGACTGATTTGACACGACATCTGTAGGGGCGAGCTTGCTCGCGCTGGGCGTAAACGATGATGCGGGCTGCCTGGATGAACGCGGGGCCTTCACCATCATCGCGAGCAGGCACGCTCCTACACAAAGCCTCTATATATAGCAGGCGTCATTTTTTGGCGTCTGTGGACAATTCTTCAGGAGCTTCCATGAGCGTTATTCCGCATTTGATCAATGGTGAGCTGGTCACCGAAACCGGTCGTAGCACTGATGTGTTCAACCCATCGACCGGCCAGGCTATCCACAAGCTGCCATTGGCAAGCCGTGAAACCATTCAACAAGCCATTGACGCAGCCAAGGCCGCGTTCCCGGCTTGGCGCAACACGCCGGCGGCCAAACGTGCTCAGGTGATGTTCCGCTTCAAGCAACTGCTGGAGCAGAACGAAGCGCGTATCGCGCAACTGATCAGCGAAGAGCACGGCAAGACTCTGGAAGATGCGGCCGGCGAACTGAAGCGTGGCATCGAGAACGTTGAATTTGCCTGCGCGGCTCCGGAAATCCTCAAGGGCGAGTACAGCCGTAACGTCGGTCCGAACATCGATGCGTGGTCGGATTTTCAGCCGCTGGGTGTTGTGGCCGGTATTACGCCGTTCAACTTCCCGGCCATGGTGCCGCTGTGGATGTATCCGCTGGCGATCGTCTGCGGCAACTGCTTCATTCTCAAGCCGTCCGAGCGGGACCCGAGCTCGACACTGCTGATCGCGCAACTGTTGCTGGAAGCCGGTCTGCCTAAAGGTGTGCTGAGCGTGGTTCACGGTGACAAGGTTGCCGTGGACGCCCTGATCGAAGCGCCGGAAGTCAAAGCCTTGAGCTTCGTGGGTTCGACGCCGATTGCCGAATACATCTACGCCGAAGGCACCAAGCGCGGCAAACGCGTCCAGGCACTGGGCGGGGCGAAGAACCATGCGGTGCTGATGCCAGATGCGGATCTGGATAACGCTGTCAGCGCACTGATGGGCGCCGCTTACGGTTCCTGTGGCGAGCGCTGCATGGCGATCTCGGTAGCGGTCTGTGTGGGTGACCAGGTTGCCGACGCGCTGGTGGCCAAACTGACACCGCAGATCAAGGCGCTGAAAATCGGCGCAGGTACGACCTGTGGTCTGGACATGGGGCCTTTGGTCACCGGTCAGGCACGCGATAAGGTCAGCGGTTATGTCGAAGACGGCGTGGCGGCGGGCGCGACCCTGGTGGTTGACGGTCGTGGTCTGAGCGTACCGGGTCATGAAGACGGCTTCTTCCTCGGTGGTTGCCTGTTCGACAACGTCACTCCTGAGATGCGTATCTATAAAGAAGAGATCTTCGGTCCGGTGCTGTGCGTTGTTCGGGTCAACAGCCTGGAAGAGGCGATGCAACTGATCAACGATCACGAGTATGGCAACGGCACTTGCATCTTCACCCGTGACGGTGAGGCGGCGCGGTTGTTCTGCGACGAGATCGAAGTCGGTATGGTCGGCGTCAACGTACCGTTGCCGGTGCCGGTGGCTTACCACAGCTTTGGCGGCTGGAAGCGTTCGCTGTTTGGCGACCTGCATGCTTATGGTCCGGATGGTGTGCGTTTCTACACTCGCCGCAAGGCCATCACCCAGCGCTGGCCGCAGCGTGCGAGCCATGAGGCTTCGCAGTTCGCTTTCCCTAGCTTGTAAGTAGAAGGGCGTAGAAAGGCCGACCCATTGGGTCGGCCTTTCTGTTTTAGAGGCTTTTTTGACCTGTATGACAGATTTATGAAAATAGGTGTTGACGGCAGATTTCAGATCTCTATAATTCGCCCCACTTCCGGCGCAGTCGAAACGGAAAACTCCTTGGTAAACAATGAGTTACGCAGTTTTCGGCGGCAAGTTGCTTCAGGTCATCGAAGCCGAAAGGAAGTTGAAAAAGAGGTGTTGACAGCAGCGAGTAACGCTGTAGAATTCGCCTCCCGCTGACGAGAGATCGAAAGCGCAAGTGGTTGAAGTTGTTAAGGAAATCCTTGAAAACTTCTGAAAATAATCACTTGACAGCAAATGAGGCTGCTGTAGAATGCGCGCCTCGGTTGAGACGAAAGATCTTAACCAACCGCTCTTTAACAACTGAATCAAGCAATTCGTGTGGGTGCTTGTGGTATCAGGCTGCTAGTCAACAGATTATCAGCATCACAAGTTACTCCGCGAGAAATCAAAGATGTAACCAACGATTGCTGAGCCAAGTTTAGGGTTTTCTCAAAACCCAAAGATGTTTGAACTGAAGAGTTTGATCATGGCTCAGATTGAACGCTGGCGGCAGGCCTAACACATGCAAGTCGAGCGGATGAAAGGAGCTTGCTCCTGGATTCAGCGGCGGACGGGTGAGTAATGCCTAGGAATCTGCCTGGTAGTGGGGGACAACGTCTCGAAAGGGACGCTAATACCGCATACGTCCTACGGGAGAAAGCAGGGGACCTTCGGGCCTTGCGCTATCAGATGAGCCTAGGTCGGATTAGCTAGTTGGTGAGGTAATGGCTCACCAAGGCGACGATCCGTAACTGGTCTGAGAGGATGATCAGTCACACTGGAACTGAGACACGGTCCAGACTCCTACGGGAGGCAGCAGTGGGGAATATTGGACAATGGGCGAAAGCCTGATCCAGCCATGCCGCGTGTGTGAAGAAGGTCTTCGGATTGTAAAGCACTTTAAGTTGGGAGGAAGGGTTGTAGATTAATACTCTGCAATTTTGACGTTACCGACAGAATAAGCACCGGCTAACTCTGTGCCAGCAGCCGCGGTAATACAGAGGGTGCAAGCGTTAATCGGAATTACTGGGCGTAAAGCGCGCGTAGGTGGTTTGTTAAGTTGGATGTGAAAGCCCCGGGCTCAACCTGGGAACTGCATTCAAAACTGACAAGCTAGAGTATGGTAGAGGGTGGTGGAATTTCCTGTGTAGCGGTGAAATGCGTAGATATAGGAAGGAACACCAGTGGCGAAGGCGACCACCTGGACTGATACTGACACTGAGGTGCGAAAGCGTGGGGAGCAAACAGGATTAGATACCCTGGTAGTCCACGCCGTAAACGATGTCAACTAGCCGTTGGGGACCTTGAGCTCTTAGTGGCGCAGCTAACGCATTAAGTTGACCGCCTGGGGAGTACGGCCGCAAGGTTAAAACTCAAATGAATTGACGGGGGCCCGCACAAGCGGTGGAGCATGTGGTTTAATTCGAAGCAACGCGAAGAACCTTACCAGGCCTTGACATCCAATGAACTTTCCAGAGATGGATTGGTGCCTTCGGGAACATTGAGACAGGTGCTGCATGGCTGTCGTCAGCTCGTGTCGTGAGATGTTGGGTTAAGTCCCGTAACGAGCGCAACCCTTGTCCTTAGTTACCAGCACGTTATGGTGGGCACTCTAAGGAGACTGCCGGTGACAAACCGGAGGAAGGTGGGGATGACGTCAAGTCATCATGGCCCTTACGGCCTGGGCTACACACGTGCTACAATGGTCGGTACAGAGGGTTGCCAAGCCGCGAGGTGGAGCTAATCCCATAAAACCGATCGTAGTCCGGATCGCAGTCTGCAACTCGACTGCGTGAAGTCGGAATCGCTAGTAATCGCGAATCAGAATGTCGCGGTGAATACGTTCCCGGGCCTTGTACACACCGCCCGTCACACCATGGGAGTGGGTTGCACCAGAAGTAGCTAGTCTAACCTTCGGGGGGACGGTTACCACGGTGTGATTCATGACTGGGGTGAAGTCGTAACAAGGTAGCCGTAGGGGAACCTGCGGCTGGATCACCTCCTTAATCGACGACTCAGCTGTACCATAAGCTCCCACACGAATTGCTTGATTCATTGAAGAAGACGATAGAAGCAGCCCGAAATTGGGTCTGTAGCTCAGTTGGTTAGAGCGCACCCCTGATAAGGGTGAGGTCGGCAGTTCGAATCTGCCCAGACCCACCAATTTTGTGTGGGAAACGCCTGTAGAAATACGGGGCCATAGCTCAGCTGGGAGAGCGCCTGCCTTGCACGCAGGAGGTCAGCGGTTCGATCCCGCTTGGCTCCACCACTACTGCTTCTGAAGTAAGAGCTTAGAAATGAGCATTCCATCGAGTGATGGTGAATGTTGATTTCTAGTCTTTGACTAGATCGTTCTTTAAAAATTTGGGTATGTGATAGAAAGATAGACTGAACAGCACTTTCACTGGTGTATGTTCAGGCTAAGGTAAAATTTGTGAGTGACTCTTA
The DNA here is from genome assembly GCF_050990305.1 of Pseudomonas putida. Taxonomy (GTDB): domain Bacteria; phylum Pseudomonadota; class Gammaproteobacteria; order Pseudomonadales; family Pseudomonadaceae; genus Aquipseudomonas; species Aquipseudomonas putida_AH. The sequence continues at coordinate 720,378 of NZ_CP158817.1, forward strand.
AGAGTTTTGCGAATTTTCGGCGAATGTCGTCTTCATAGTATAACCAGATTGCTTGGGGTTATATGGTCAAGTGAAGAAGCGCATACGGTGGATGCCTTGGCAGTCAGAGGCGATGAAAGACGTGGTAGCCTGCGAAAAGCTTCGGGGAGTCGGCAAACAGACTTTGATCCGGAGATGTCTGAATGGGGGAACCCAGCCATCATAAGATGGTTATCTTGTACTGAATACATAGGTGCAAGAGGCGAACCAGGGGAACTGAAACATCTAAGTACCCTGAGGAAAAGAAATCAACCGAGATTCCCTTAGTAGTGGCGAGCGAACGGGGACTAGCCCTTAAGTGGCTTTGAGATTAGCGGAACGCTCTGGAAAGTGCGGCCATAGTGGGTGATAGCCCTGTACGCGAAAATCTCTTAGTCATGAAATCGAGTAGGACGGAGCACGAGAAACTTTGTCTGAATATGGGGGGACCATCCTCCAAGGCTAAATACTACTGACTGACCGATAGTGAACTAGTACCGTGAGGGAAAGGCGAAAAGAACCCCGGAGAGGGGAGTGAAATAGATCCTGAAACCGTATGCGTACAAGCAGTGGGAGCAGACTTTGTTCTGTGACTGCGTACCTTTTGTATAATGGGTCAGCGACTTATTTTCAGTGGCGAGCTTAACCGAATAGGGGAGGCGTAGCGAAAGCGAGTCTTAATAGGGCGTCTAGTCGCTGGGAATAGACCCGAAACCGGGCGATCTATCCATGGGCAGGTTGAAGGTTAGGTAACACTGACTGGAGGACCGAACCGACTACCGTTGAAAAGTTAGCGGATGACCTGTGGATCGGAGTGAAAGGCTAATCAAGCTCGGAGATAGCTGGTTCTCCTCGAAAGCTATTTAGGTAGCGCCTCATGTATCACTGTAGGGGGTAGAGCACTGTTTCGGCTAGGGGGTCATCCCGACTTACCAAACCGATGCAAACTCCGAATACCTACAAGTGCCGAGCATGGGAGACACACGGCGGGTGCTAACGTCCGTCGTGAAAAGGGAAACAACCCAGACCGTCAGCTAAGGTCCCAAAGTTATGGTTAAGTGGGAAACGATGTGGGAAGGCTTAGACAGCTAGGAGGTTGGCTTAGAAGCAGCCACCCTTTAAAGAAAGCGTAATAGCTCACTAGTCGAGTCGGCCTGCGCGGAAGATGTAACGGGGCTCAAACCATACACCGAAGCTACGGGTATCACTTAGGTGATGCGGTAGAGGAGCGTTCTGTAAGCCTGTGAAGGTGAGTTGAGAAGCTTGCTGGAGGTATCAGAAGTGCGAATGCTGACATGAGTAACGACAATGGGTGTGAAAAACACCCACGCCGAAAGACCAAGGTTTCCTGCGCAACGTTAATCGACGCAGGGTTAGTCGGTCCCTAAGGCGAGGCTGAAAAGCGTAGTCGATGGAAAACAGGTTAATATTCCTGTACTTCCGGTTATTGCGATGGAGGGACGGAGAAGGCTAGGCCAGCTTGGCGTTGGTTGTCCAAGTTTAAGGTGGTAGGCTGGAATCTTAGGTAAATCCGGGATTCTAAGGCCGAGAGCTGATGACGAGTTACCCTTTGGGTGACGAAGTGGTTGATGCCATGCTTCCAAGAAAAGCTTCTAAGCTTCAGATAACCGGGAACCGTACCCCAAACCGACACAGGTGGTTGGGTAGAGAATACCAAGGCGCTTGAGAGAACTCGGGTGAAGGAACTAGGCAAAATGGCACCGTAACTTCGGGAGAAGGTGCGCCGGTGAGGGTGAAGCACTTGCTGCGTAAGCTCACGCCGGTCGAAGATACCAGGCCGCTGCGACTGTTTATTAAAAACACAGCACTCTGCAAACACGAAAGTGGACGTATAGGGTGTGACGCCTGCCCGGTGCCGGAAGGTTAATTGATGGGGTTAGCTAACGCGAAGCTCTTGATCGAAGCCCCGGTAAACGGCGGCCGTAACTATAACGGTCCTAAGGTAGCGAAATTCCTTGTCGGGTAAGTTCCGACCTGCACGAATGGCGTAACGATGGCGGCGCTGTCTCCACCCGAGACTCAGTGAAATTGAAATCGCTGTGAAGATGCAGTGTATCCGCGGCTAGACGGAAAGACCCCGTGAACCTTTACTATAGCTTTGCACTGGACTTTGAATTTGCTTGTGTAGGATAGGTGGGAGGCTTTGAAGCGTGGACGCCAGTCTGCGTGGAGCCATCCTTGAAATACCACCCTGGCAACTTTGAGGTTCTAACTCAGGTCCGTTATCCGGATCGAGGACAGTGTATGGTGGGTAGTTTGACTGGGGCGGTCTCCTCCTAAAGAGTAACGGAGGAGTACGAAGGTGCGCTCAGACCGGTCGGAAATCGGTCGTAGAGTATAAAGGCAAAAGCGCGCTTGACTGCGAGACAGACACGTCGAGCAGGTACGAAAGTAGGTCTTAGTGATCCGGTGGTTCTGTATGGAAGGGCCATCGCTCAACGGATAAAAGGTACTCCGGGGATAACAGGCTGATACCGCCCAAGAGTTCATATCGACGGCGGTGTTTGGCACCTCGATGTCGGCTCATCACATCCTGGGGCTGAAGCCGGTCCCAAGGGTATGGCTGTTCGCCATTTAAAGTGGTACGCGAGCTGGGTTTAGAACGTCGTGAGACAGTTCGGTCCCTATCTGCCGTGGACGTTTGAGATTTGAGAGGGGCTGCTCCTAGTACGAGAGGACCGGAGTGGACGAACCTCTGGTGTTCCGGTTGTCACGCCAGTGGCATTGCCGGGTAGCTATGTTCGGAAAAGATAACCGCTGAAAGCATCTAAGCGGGAAACTTGCCTCAAGATGAGATCTCACTGGAACCTTGAGTTCCCTGAAGGGCCGTCGAAGACTACGACGTTGATAGGTTGGGTGTGTAAGCGCTGTGAGGCGTTGAGCTAACCAATACTAATTGCCCGTGAGGCTTGACCATATAACACCCAAGCAATTTGACTACTCGAAAGAGCATCAGATTGCGGTGTGTGAAGACGCAATGAACCGAAAGTTCGCGTAACTCGCAAATCACCGAAAGCTGTCACATACCCAATTCGCTGGAACGTCGCAAGACGGCCCGGCTCAAGAATTTCTTGACGACCATAGAGCATTGGAACCACCTGATCCCATCCCGAACTCAGAAGTGAAACGATGCATCGCCGATGGTAGTGTGGGGTTTCCCCATGTGAGAGTAGGTCATCGTCAAGATTAAATTCCGAAACCCCTATCTGCGTATGCAGGTAGGGGTTTTGTTTTGCCCGCAGGAAAGTTCAGCCAGCAACTCCTGGCAGGTCCCCGCTGTCACAGTCTCCCGAGAATGCTAAGGTTCGGCCCTAGATTTCGTATTTTCCAAGGAAGCCTTTATGCCGGACGCGACGTCCCTCAGCGCTGGTTTTATGGTGGTTCACGGCAACCGCCTGGACGAATTGCGCAGCCTGGTGGTCAGTTGGATGCGGCGCTACCCGCTGTCTCCCCTGGAGAATGAGATAGCGTTGGTGCAGAGCAACGGCATTGCACAATGGCTCAAGTTGGCGTTAGCCGAAGACGCTGAAGATGACGACATGGGCGGTTGCGGAATCGCCGCGGCCATCGACGTGCAATTGCCTGGCAGTTTCATGTGGCAGCTCTATCGCATGGTGCTGGGGCGCGATGAAATCCCTGTGAACTCCCTGCTCGATAAAGCCCCGCTGACCTGGCGTCTGATGCGCCTGCTTCCACAATTGATCAATCAACCGCACTTTGAGCCCCTGCAACGCTTCCTCACCAATGACACTGACCTGCGAAAACGCTATCAATTGGCAGAGCGGCTGGCCGATTTGTTCGACCAATATCAGGTCTACCGCGCGGATTGGCTCGAAGACTGGGCACAAGGTCGTCATCAGCTGCGCAGCGTTAGAGGTGAGCCCAAGCCGCTGTCTCCAGCCAACTGCTGGCAGGCGGAATTGTGGCGTGCGCTACTGCTGGATGTCGGTGAAGGTGGTATGGCGCAGAGCCGTGCCGGGGTTCATCAGCGGTTCATCGAACGCATCAACGGTCTCAACACCGCACCCGCTGGATTACCCTCCCGAGTCATTGTCTTCGGGATCTCCTCCTTGCCAGCTCAAGCGCTGGAAGCCTTGGCCGGACTGGCTCGATTCAGCCAGGTGCTGCTGTGCGTGCACAATCCGTGTCGTCATCATTGGGCAGACATCGTCGCCGATAAAGACCTCCTGCGGCATCAATACAAACGACAGGCTCGCAAGAGCGGGATGCCGGTTGTACTCGACCCGCAAACCCTGCATCAACACGCTCATCCACTGCTGGCAGCATGGGGCAAGCAGGGCCGCGACTACATTAACCTGCTCGACAGCTACGACGATCCGAACAGCTATCGTTCGGCGTTTCGCGACGGTCGCATCGATTTGTTCAGTGACAGCGTGCCGCTGAACATGCTCAATCAATTGCAGGATGACATTCTTGAGCTTCGGCCATTGAACGAAACTCGCGAACGTTGGCCAGCAGTAGATCCACAGAAAGATCAATCGATCCGCTTTCACATCGCTCACAGTGCTCAGCGCGAAGTTGAGATCCTTCACGATCAGTTGCTCGCGCGCTTCAGTGCCGACCCACAATTACGTCCTCGCGATGTGATTGTCATGGTCCCGGATATCGACAGTTACGCACCGCATATTCGGGCCGTGTTCGGCCAGCTCGAACGTCACGATCCGCGCTTTATCCCCTTTACACTCGCCGATCAGGGGCAGCGGGGACGTGATCCGCTCCTGATCGCGGTCGAGCACCTGCTCAAGCTTCCCGACAGTCGCTTCCCTGTCAGCGAAATCCTTGATCTGCTGGACGTTCCGGCACTGCGTGAGCGCTTTGGTGTCGAGGAGCGAGACCTGCCGACCCTTCATCGCTGGATCGAGGGCGCAGGCATCCGCTGGGGCATGAATGCCGAGCAGCGTGCCGGCCTTGGTTTACCGCAGGCGCTGGAACAAAACAGTTGGCGTTTCGGCCTGCGGCGAATGCTGCTTGGCTATGCCGTTGGCAGTGGCGAGGCTTGTGGCGGTATCGAGCCCTACGATGAAATCGGTGGCCTGGATGCTGCGCTCATAGGTCCGTTGGTTGCACTGCTGGATGCGTTGGAAATTGCCCATCACGAGCTCACGCAGCCGGCATCGCCGCAACAATGGAGCGTGCGCTTGCAGGCACTGGTTTCACTGTTCTTCCAGGCCAGCAACGAACATGACGACTTCCTGCTGACTCAACTGGAAACGTTGCGCGAAACCTGGCTCGAGAATTGTGAATCGGTCGGTCTGGAAGAAGAACTGCCGCTGACCGTAGTCCGTGAAGCCTGGCTCGCCGGTCTCGATCAGGGGCGGTTGTCCCAACGCTTTCTCGCCGGTTCGGTGAACTTCTGCACCTTGATGCCGATGCGTGCGATTCCCTTCAAGCTGGTGTGCTTGCTGGGCATGAACGACGGCGACTATCCGCGAGCGCAACCACCGCTGGACTTCGACCTGATGGGCAGTGACTACCGCCCCGGGGATCGTTCACGACGCGAAGATGACCGCTACCTGTTGCTCGAAGCGCTGCTATCGGCCCGAGATCAGCTCTATATCAGCTGGGTGGGTCGCAGCATTCGCGATAACAGTGAGCGTCCGGCGTCGGTCTTGATTGGCCAGCTCCGTGACCATTTGGCCAGTGGCTGGCAATCGAGCGAGGCCGGTGCGGATCTGCTCGAAACCATCACTCAGGAACACCCGCTGCAGCCCTTCAGCGCCCGTTATTTCCATGAAGGCGATGACGTGTTCAGCTACGCCAACGAATGGCAAGTGCTTCACCAGACCCCTCAAAAAAACACGGAAGACGCAATCCTTAATCCCCACGTTCAGGAAGAGCCGCTGAGTCTTGGCCAACTCCAGGACTTCCTGCGTAACCCGGTGCGACATTTCTTCAGTCAGCGGTTGAAGGTGTTCTTCGAGGCAGCCGAAGTGCCTTTGGCGGACGAGGAACCCTTTGTACTCGATGCTCTGCAACGCTATGGCCTCAGCGACAGTTTGCTGGAAGCGGCACTGGCGGATGCGCAGAACCCTGACCAGGCACTTGAAGCCCAAGCCCGACGCCTGCAAAACAGTGGGCTGTTGCCCATGGCCGGATTTGGCGAATGCCTGCAGCGAGAACTGATCGAGCCGTTGCCGGATCTGCTGCAACGCTATCAGCAACTTCTGGCTCTGTGGCCAACGCCATTGACCAGCGCCTTGCCGGTCAATCTGCAGTTGCATGACCTGCGAGTTGAAGGCTGGCTCAGTGGCCTGCATCAACGTGCCGACGGTGGGTTGCTGTCCATCACTACGATTCCCAACAGCATTGGTTCGATCAAGTCGCGCAAATGGCATCGCCTGACGCGGCCTTGGGTCAATCATCTGATCGCATGCGCCAGCGGGCTGACGATGACCACTGCGTTGGTGGCCAGTGACGACAGTCTGATGCTCGCGCCAATGGAAGCTGAATCAGCCAATCGACTGCTGGGTGACCTGTTGCTGGCCTGGCAATCGGGCATGCGTCAGCCACTGCCGATTGCGGTCAAGACAGCTTTCGCCTGGCTTGGTCAGGCTGAACCGGTCAAAGCCGAGGCGGCTGCTCGTAAGGCCTATGAAGGTGACGGATTGACCACTGACGGTGAGCGACGCGAAAGCGTGGCGTTGGCCCGCCAGTTTGCCGACTTCGATGCGTTGGTCGCCGACGAGACATTCGTCGATTGGTGCAATGCTCTATACAAACCATTACTTGATGCCCCCTGGCGTTCGATGTCCAGCGAGGAGGCGCGCCCATGACCACCAAGACACCTTTGGCGCTGGCATTCCCGCTGCGCGGAAGTCAACTGATCGAAGCCAGTGCCGGGACCGGCAAGACGTTCACCATCTCTGCCCTGTACCTGCGCCTGGTCCTCGGCCATGGCGCAGAGGAAAGTGGATTCGGTCGTGAATTGTTGCCTCCGCAAATCCTTGTGGTGACCTTCACTGATGCCGCCACCAAAGAACTGCGCGAGCGTATTCGCACTCGCCTGGCCGAAGCCGCCCGTTTTTTTCGCGACGAAACACCGGCCCCTGACGGACTGATCGCCGAACTGCGCGAACAGTACCAGCCCGGGCAATGGGCCGGCTGTGCCAATCGCCTGGACATCGCTGCGCAATGGATGGACGAGGCGGCCGTCTCGACGATTCACAGTTGGTGCCAGCGCATGTTGCGCGAGCACGCCTTCGACAGTGGCAGTCTATTCACCCAGACACTGGAAACCGACCACAGCGATTTGCTCGGTGAAGTCCTGCGCGATTACTGGCGGTTGTTCTGTTACCCGATGCAAGGCGATGCACTGAACTGGGTGCGCAACAACTGGGGTGGACCGGCGGCCTTGTTGCCTCGGGTTCGAGGCCTGTTTACCAGCGAGCGGGACAATGTCGATCAGGGTAAAGAACCTGCCGAGCTGATCGCTGAGTGTTTGCAGGAACGGCGAGCCGCCTTGTTGGAACTCAAGCAGCCGTGGCGACAATGGGCGGACGAGTTGCTCGCCATCTGTCATGAGGGTGTCGCCAGCAAGAGCGTCGACGGTCGCAAGATGCAGGCGCGTTACTTCGAACCCTGGTTCGAGAAGATCAAGGCCTGGGCCGAGGATGAAACCCTTGAGCAACTGGACATCGGCACCGGCTTCACACGCCTCACGCCCGACGGCATGGCTGAAGCCTGGAAGAAGGGCGAGGTCCCTCATCATCCGGGGCTTGAGGCAATGCCCGCTCTGAAAGCCTGTCTGGATAGCTTGCCGACACCCGATGCGGCGGTGCTGCAACACGCCGCCCACTGGGTCGGTGCACGTTTCGAGGAGGAAAAACGTCGCCGCGCGGAAATGGGTTTCGATGACATGCTGCTACGCCTCGATGCTGCCTTGCAAGCCGAGGGCGGAGAGCGTCTGGCGACTCTGATCCGCGAACAATTTCCGGTGGCGTTGATCGACGAGTTCCAGGATACGGACCCGGTGCAGTACCGGATTTTCGAGAGCATTTATCGCATCGAGGAGAACAATCCTGAAAGTGGCCTGTTCCTGATCGGCGACCCGAAACAAGCGATCTACGCTTTCCGCGGTGCCGACATCTATACCTATCTGCGCGCGCGCCAGGCGACCTCTGGGCGCTTGCATACGCTGGGTACCAACTTCCGCTCGAGTCATGGCATGGTCAGCGCCGTGAACCATGTCTTTGACCGTGCCGAAACCCGTGAGGCCGGACGCGGCGCCTTCCTGTTTCGCGAAAGCAATGGCGATAACCCGGTTCCGTTTTTGCCCGTCGAGTCCCAAGGCCGCAAAGAAGTTTTGCACATTGATGGTCAGGCGGTCCCCGCGCTGAACATCTGGCAATTTTCAGCCGAGCAGCCGTTGTCCGGTGCGGTGTATCGACAACAACTGGCCGCTGCCTGTGCGAGTCAAATCACCACTCTGCTCAACGGTGGCCAACAAGGTCGTGCGGGGTTCTTCCAGGACGGCAAAGACTTCAAAGGCCTGTTGCCGGCGGATATCGCGATCCTGGTCCGTGATGGCAAGGAGGCCCAGGCTGTGCGTGCCGAGCTCGCTGCCCGTGGTGTGCGCAGCGTTTATCTGTCGGACAAGGATTCGGTGTTCGCCGCCCAGGAAGCGCACGACGTGCTGACCTGGCTCAAGGCCTGTGCCGAGCCGGATGTCGAGCGCCCCCTGCGGGCTGCGCTGGCCTGCATCACGCTGAACCTGTCGTTGGCGGAGCTGGAGCGGCTCAATCAGGACGAACTGGCCTGGGAAGCGCGGGTCATGCAGTTCCGCCGCTATCGCGAGATCTGGCGCAAGCAGGGTGTGTTGCCCATGTTGCGGTGCTTGCTGCATGACTTCCAGTTGCCTCAGGCATTGATGGCACGCAGCGATGGCGAACGGGTACTGACCAACCTCTTGCACCTGTGCGAGTTGCTGCAACAGGCGGCCGCCGAACTGGATGGCGAGCAGGCTCTGATTCGTCATTTGTCCGAGCATCTGGCGCTGTCGGGCCAGGCCGGTGAAGAACAAATCCTGCGTCTGGAAAGCGACGAGCAACTGGTCAAGGTGGTGACCATCCACAAATCCAAAGGGTTGGAATACCCGCTGGTGTTCCTGCCATTCATTTGTTCGGCGAAGCCGGTAGATGGCAGTCGCTTGCCACTGCATTACCACGACGCAAACGGCAAGGCCCAAGTGACCTTGAACCCCACCGCTGAGTTGATCGCCCTGGCTGACGATGAGCGTCTGGCGGAAGACCTGCGCTTGCTTTATGTGGCCCTGACCCGCGCCCAGCACGCCTGCTGGCTGGGGGTGACTGACCTCAAACGCGGCAATAACAACAGCTCGGTGCTGCACCTCTCGGCGCTGGGGTATCTGTTGGGCGGTGGTGCGGCCTTGACGGAGTCGGCCGGGTTGAAACGTTGGCTGCAAGACTTGCAGCAGAACTGCCCCGCGCTGGGTTGCAGTGAAATGCCTGAAGCCACCGCTGAGCATTACCATCCACCGCAGAACGAAGCGGCGTTGCGTGCCCCGTTGGTTCCCAAGCGCAAGGCCAGCGAGCACTGGTGGATCGCATCTTACAGCGCCTTGCGCCTGAGTGATGTGCTGAGCATCGGCAGTGATCAAGCGCCGGAAAGTCCTCAGGCACAGAAACTCTTCGATGATGAACGTCTCGATCCACAGGCACCCCGCGAGATGATCGCCGGCGGGGCCGATATCCATCGGTTCCCTCGTGGCCCGAATCCGGGCACCTTTCTCCATGGCTTGCTTGAGTGGGCGGGTGACGAAGGTTTTTCCGTCACGCCACAAACCGTGGAGGACGCCATCGCCCGTCGCTGCAATCGTCGAGGCTGGGAAGGCTGGATCACCACGCTCAGCGACTGGCTGCAGCATCTGCTCAAGTCACCACTGCCAGTGGGGGCGGAGCAGGCCCCGGTGGTGTTCGAGCAACTGACTCAATACCAGGTCGAAATGGAGTTCTGGTTCGCCAGCCATAAGGTCGATGTGCTCAAGCTCGATGCGCTGGTGCGCCAATACACCCACAACGGTGTGGCCCGCGTGGCCGCCGAGCCAGTATTGCTCAATGGCATGTTCAAGGGCTTCATCGACCTGACGTTCGAGCACGACGGCCGCTACTACGTCGCTGACTACAAATCCAACTGGCTTGGCCTTGATGATTCGGCCTACACCGAACAAGCCATGGAGCAGTCGATCCTCGACAACCGTTATGACCTGCAATACGTCTTGTACCTGCTGGCCCTGCATCGGCAGCTCAAGGCTCGGCTGGCCGACTATGACTACGACCGGCATGTGGGTGGTGCGGTGTATCTGTTCCTGCGCGGTACGCGAGCCCCCAGCCAGGGCGTGTATTTTACCCGTCCGCCCAAAGAGCTGATCGAGCGGCTGGACCGACTGTTTCAGGGCAAGGCAGAACCAAAAGCCGAACCGGCGTGGGAACAAGGAGTATTGCTATGAGCCGGACCTTCGTCGATCTGCTGCCCACCTCGCTGGCCGCTGAAAGTCTGGCAGACCTCGATCCATTGAATCGCGCCGACGACTTGCTGGTATTGCTGACACGCTGGGTCGAGCGCGGCTGGTTGCGTGCGCTGGACAAAGCCTTCGTCGGCTTTCTTCATGAACTGGCGCCGGACGATGATCCGCTGATACTGCTCGCGGCAGCGTTGACCAGCCACCAATTGGGCCATGGGCATGTCTGCCTGGATCTGTTCGAGACATTGAAGGAACCGGACTTCGCCCTGTCGCTGCCACCGGAAGGCGACGTGCACGGAGGGGCAATGCTGCTGCCCTCACAGCTGCTGGAGTCCCTGGACGGTGCCCACTGGTGCAAGGTCCTGGCAGCCGGCAGCTTGGTCGCGTTGGCGGCTGACGCGCGTGAGTCGGTGCAGCAGCGGCCCTTGGTGTTGTCGGGCAAGCGCCTGTATTTGCGTCGCTATTGGGCGTACGAACGGCGTATCGACAACTCGTTGCGCCAACGCTTGGCGCAACAGGAAGAAACGCCGAGTGACTTGCTTCAACGCCTGACCGGTTTGTTCGGTTCGGCCAGGGCCGGTGAAGTCATCGATTGGCAGAAACTGGCCTGCGCCCTCGCGACTCGAAGCGCCTTCAGTATCGTCACCGGTGGTCCGGGCACCGGTAAGACCACCACGGTGGTGCGCTTGCTGGCCTTGCTCCAGGCGCCGGCGGTGGAAGCGGGCAAGCCACTGCGCATCCGTCTGGCCGCACCGACCGGCAAGGCTGCAGCGCGGTTGACCGAGTCCATCAGTCAGCAAGTTCGAACGCTGAAAGTCACCGAAGACATACGCAGCAAAATTCCGTCGGATGTCACCACTGTTCACCGTCTGCTCGGCAGCCGGCCTGGCACGCGACATTTTCGGCACCATGCGGGCAATCGCCTGCCGCTGGATGTGTTGGTGGTGGACGAAGCGTCGATGATCGACCTGGAAATGATGGCCAACCTGCTGGATGCACTGCCGACCCATGCGCGCCTGGTGTTGCTGGGTGACAAGGACCAGTTGGCCTCGGTGGAAGCGGGGGCGGTGCTTGGCGATTTGTGCCGCGATGCGGAGGCAGGTTGGTACAGCCCGCAAACACGCCAGTGGCTCGAGACGGTCAGTGGTGAAAACCTGGAGGCCAGCGGGTTGCAGGAGGACATCCAGGGCACGCATCCGTTGGCTCAGCAGGTGGTGATGTTGCGCCACTCGCGGCGGTTCGGTGAGGGCAGCGGTATTGGCCAATTGGCCCGTTGGGTCAACCAGCAGCAGCCAGAAGAGGCGCGCAAGTTGCTGGCGGCTCGAAGCCACGACGATGTGTTTTGTGTGTCCCTCAAAAATGAACAGGATCGGACGCTGGAGCGCTTGCTGCTTGAAGGTCATGGCGAGGGGCCGCAGGGCTATCGGCATTACTTGAGCCTGCTGCGTAACCAGCGGCCAGCGCTCGACATTCCGCTGGATGATTCACGCTGGATGGCGTGGGCTCGACAAGTCTTGCAAGCCTTCGATGCCTTCCAGTTGCTGTGCGCGGTCCGCAAAGGGCCCTGGGGCGTGGAAGGACTGAATCTGCGCGTGACTGAGGCCTTGCTCAAGGCTCGGCTGATCGACAATGACCAGCAGTGGTATGAAGGGCGGCCCGTGTTGATGACGCGCAATGATTACGGACTGGGCTTGATGAACGGCGATATCGGCATCGCGCTTAAATTGCCCGAACATGATGGGCCTGACGCGGGCAAACAGGTGTTGCGCGTGGCGTTCCCGCGCAATGACGGGCAGGGCGGGGTGCGTTTCGTTCTGCCGAGCCGGCTCAATGATGTCGAAACCGTTTACGCGATGACGGTGCACAAATCCCAAGGCTCGGAATTTGCCCATACCGCACTGATTCTGCCGGATGCCTTGAATCCGGTGCTGACCAAGGAATTGATCTACACCGGAATCACCCGGGCCAAGGACTGGTTCACGCTGATCGAGCCGCGTAACGGCGTGTTCGAAGAGGCGGTGAGACGCAAGGTCAAGCGCTTGAGCGGGTTGATGCTGGAGCTCAAGGAAGGAGTGGATACGTCCGATTAAAACACGCGCCTGTAACTGTAGGAGCGAGCCTGCTCGCGATGGTCGTGAACGTTTACGCGTGTTTGTTGGAAAAACGCGGTGTTTTTGAGTCCATCGCGAGCAATCTCGCTCCTACAACGGCATTTTCTCAGTTATCTGCAGCGAGGCGCCCGTGGCGTTCAATGACTCCGCTTCCTCGATCGTGGAGAGCGCTGAATAATCGAGAAACATTTTGGCGGCATCATCTGTAACCTGAACCCGGTAATTTCGTCGGCCTCTCCAGGCATTCAGTCTGGTTCAACCCTATTCAAGGCTTGGGCGTGTGCGCCCTCGTAGATAGGCAGAAGGCGACGATTTGCAGATGAAAAAAATAATAAAAAAACTTCGGGACCATTACTGGAAAAATTGGCTTCGCCAGCACAACTGCAAGTTCGCTGGAGGCGTGTCGTCCCTTGGTGCGAAAACCAGGCTGATACTTGAAGAGAACGTATTGCTTGGAAACGTCGTCATCGACGCCAAACAACTGAGCATTGGTGCTCATACCTACATCCGAAGCAATTGCGTACTTTCGGCTGTGTCTTCGATAGGGCGATTCTGTTCCATCGGTAGAAACTGTTATATCGGCCAGGACAAAAACACTCACCCTTCGGATTGGGTGAGTTCTCACCCCTTTCAATTCACCAATGCCCCATTATCCTTCGAGCCGAAAATCGCCGATGTCACCATCGGTGATGATGTGTGGATCGGGCACGGCGCGATGATCATGGAAGGGGTCACGGTGGGCACTGGCGCCATCATCGCCACGCGTGCCGTGGTACTTCACGATGTACCTCCCTACGCCATCGTCGCGGGATTCCCGACGAAAGTGATCAGGTACCGTCATCCTCCCGAACTCGCAGACAGCTTGTTGAACAGCAAGTGGTGGGAGTGTGATGTCGACTTTCTCCAGACCTTGCAACTCGATGAGCCCGAGACCGTTCTACCTCATCTGATGGATACACGTGACGACAATCTGGCGAGCTACAAGCGGCTGGAAGTCAGTCGCAAAGGTTGTCGTGTGATGCTTGGCTGATATTGCCTCCTGAATGCTCTCAGCACTCAATCGGTAAACCGCAACTCCCGTGACTCACCCATCAACAACGGCCCATTCAGTTCCGTCACCTCACGGATGTAATCCCACAACAGGGTGATCCGCTTGAGCTTGCGCAGGTCCTCGCGGCAGTACATCCAGAACCTCAAGGAACTCAGGTTAACCCAATGAATACAGGGGCTAACCGCTATGAGCATCCTCGAAGTTCGATCAGCTGTTACAAACACTGTTACAAACCTCGCCTTTCCAGTGAAGCCGACGACAAGACTCGCCAAGCCGTACCACTTCAGACGCAACGGGATTTACTACATGCGTCTCAGGGCCACGGGGAGCACCACTGCGTTCGCTTCGGTTTCCCTCCAGACCAGCAACAGGCGGGACGCACTGGACGCTTCAGAACGCCTTGCAGGGTGCGTCAGGACGTTCCATTTGGATAACCCGGATGCATCGTGGAGCAAGCTGAAGGAACATTTCCGTGTTGTCTCAGTGGAGCTGTTTGAGGCTGGACGTGATGGCAACGTTACGCAGATGTGGGGCGGATTGCATGATGGCCACTCAGGCTCTGTAGACGGCTCTACGCGGTCCATGAAGTCAGTAGCGGACGTTCCGGTGTCCTTATCTGTAATCACGCCTGCTGTGACCTTCGAGGCCCTTTCAACTCTTTACTTGGCTGACCGTGGGAAGGACCAGAAGGAATCGACTCTGAAGGAAACCAAGATTTGCCACGGAACAATCTCTGCGGCTCTCGGTGAGCTGGACATGCGGACGCACTCACGGGCCGACCTCGTGGCTTTGCGTGATCGCCTTTCAGATGGCCGCATGCCTTCGACCGTCAATAAGCTGATCGTGAAGCTATCTGCTGTCCTTGCATGGTCGGTTGAAAATGGTCACATACCCAAGTCCTACGACAAGAAACTGAAGCTTACAAAGGGCGTTGAATCGAGTCGTAAGGCGTTCACGCAGGTTCAGGTAGGGAAGCTGGTCGCTTACTCCAATACGCTGCCTGAGACCTCATGGAAGCGTTGGCTGCTAAGCCTTGGAGCTATCACTGGAGGTCGTCTTAACGAAATCTCTCAGCTAACCACGAGCGACGTTCAGACCCTCGCATCCGGCATCACAGCCATTCACATCAATGAAGCCGGAGAGGGGAAGTCAATCAAGAACAAGCGTAGTGAACGATTGGTGCCGTTGACCGACGGTGCCTATGGTTTTGACCTTGCAGCGTTCTTGAGATACGTCGAGGCGTGCAGACTCAGTAAGTCGGAGGCGTTGGCACAGATTGGCTACAAGACAGTGGGTGATTGGGTGAACCGACAAGCGATCCCTGAGGCTCTTGGTGACTCCTACGGTCCCGGTCTAGTGTTTCATTCCCTGCGGCATTCATTGGCGTCTTTGATGCAGGCCAAAGGGGTTCCTACGGCTTACGCTCAGGCCGTCATGGGGCATGCATCGGGCACGATTACTTTTGATGTCTACGGTTCAGGGGTGCCCGTTGAGACCGTTGCGAAGATGCTTATAAAGGTGTTCGTTGGCGGTGATCAGTGACTGTGTTGTTGGGGGCTATTCTGGCGCCTCCCTTTTTGGCGAACTTACAAAGGCTTCCTGACGGACGAAGAGTTTGTCGCGATCCTGGACAACGGCAAGGACTTGTACTTCCACGCGGATGAGTTGCTTGAGCGTCTGCCGAAGTACGCGGCCTACCGGGCTGAATGCGAAGAGAAAGAAATGGAAGAGTACCAAGCAGCAATGCAGCAGTACTTGGAAGAGCAGGAAGCTCAGTAAGGAATTGGCGCCTGTTCGCAGGCGCCTCACTAGCCCATGGAGGGCAAGGGGAGATATGAGTAACGTTGCAAAAATGTCTGACTACCAGACGAAAGAAGTTGTAATCGATGGCATCACCGTTCGCCAAGATAGTGAAGGTCGGTACTGCTTGAACGATGTCCACAAGGCGAGTGGCGGCGAGGTTGCGAAGGCACCGGCTCAATGGATGCGACACGATGTCTTTCATGAGCTTCTGGAGGAAATTGTGCTTAAAAGCACAATTAATCCGGTGGAGGCCAAACGCGGGCGAACTGGTGGCACCTACGCCGTTAAGTCCCTCGTTTACGCATATGCGATGTGGATTAGTCCTGCATACCACCTGAAGGTGATTGAGGCCTACGACCGAATGGTAACGGATGGTGTAGCTGTCCATGAGAGTTCTGCACAGGATTTGCTGGATAACCCGCTGAAATATATTTCGGCGTTGATGACCCAGGCACAAACTCTGGTGGAAGAGAATGCACGACTTGAACAGGAAGTTCAGAAGTCAGCATCAAAGGCAGCGGTGTTCGACAGGTTCATTGGTGCGGACGGCCTGTACAAGTTCCAAGAGTTCTGTACGGCACTGAACCTGAATCAACGGACCATTAAGCTTTGGCTACGTGATATCGGTTGGTTGCGTGCAAATCGATGGGAACGGAATCCACTCCCGACCGCCAAGGCAGTCGATAATGGTTACTGCTATATCCAAGAAGAAGAGTCGATCTTTGGGTTCTCTGAGGCCATCAGGTTCACAAAGAAAGCCAAGGCTTATGTAGAGCTTAAGGCCCCAGACTATATTCGCAAGAAAGTGAAGGGCAGCCGCTCTAAGGCAGCATAACTTCATGTACCGCGATGCCGTTGAATACAAACCGGGGCATTTCCTTGCTCCGGGGAGCAAAGCCCTTGAGAGTGCAATTGGTTGAGTTGACAATCGCCCATTATTTGGATATGGATTCGATCTTGACGGCTTATTAAAAGTTGGTATTATTCGCTTCCCAGCCACAGCGGCTGGCAATCGTAACACCCGCAACACCTCCCCTACCTGACAACAACCTCGCATGTTCAAGCCAATAGGCCGCTGAGCAAAGCGAGTTTCGTGCTGTCTGCAATAAGGGTTTAGAGCTCCCAACTTAAATAACCGGGACACATTGAGGAGTTGCGAATTAACTAACTCATGGAAGATCATTATGAACCGCATCGAACGAATCAAACCAATCTACACTGCCATTGCCGCACCAGGTGCTGGTAAGACAGAAGCCCTATTGTCCAAGCTTCCCGCATTAATAAGTGCAGGCAAACGGCTAGTCCTTGCGTTACCAACGTTGGTGTTGAGTGACGAAATAGCCCGCCGGGCAACTAGCAAGGGAATCACGTGTTGCCCAATTGACCACCGCTCTGGCGAAGTTGTAGTCAGTTCTCTGGAGAACGCTCTTGCGGACAAGGTAGGTACGTTCATTATCTGCACGCAGGAGTCGATACGCCGAGTCAGTCCGCAGTTACTCCATGGTTGGATTTTGGTGCTTGATGAACTTCCTAAGGTAGTAGATTACCCAGACTACGCCTTAAACCCAGTTGAACTGAAGCGTGTTCTTCAATACACAGAGGAAAGTGAAGGTAAGTTGCAGATTCCTGAAGAACAGGAGAGCGTTCTGATAGAGCAAGTCGGGACGCACCGGAGTGACTCAAGAGGAGTTGACTGCTCGACACTAGGGAAATCAGCAGCCCACATATTCCGTCTGTTGTTATCAAAGGTTGAAGTATTTATCGATCAACCGACGCCTCATGGCAAACGGCATGTACGTGCAGTCGAGGAGTTTACAGACTGGTGGGATATAATCTCTTCAGCATCTGAGGTCCATGTACTTGCGGCGAGCATCAAGAGCAGCGAATTCGAAACATTCGCACAGGTACATGGCTTTCGGTTTAAAAACTCAGAATTCACCCCTGAATGGCGCCCTAGTAGCAACCATGTCACCATTTACCCAGTGGTGCCGAGGGGCCAGAAATTCAGTTGGCGGATGATGACCACCCTACATGGAAATTCGCGCCTAATTGATATCGCTCTCGCGAACGTACTGGAGCGTGCAGAAAGCACCCCACTTCTTTTTTCAAACAAATGGGCCGGATTCAAGACTACACCTGGTGCTATATACGTCGACAAAGACTGCCGTGGCCTAAACAGTTATACCGAAGCAACAGAAGCCGCTGTGTTGTTTGGCGGAAACCCCAGTCCATCTGATGGAAAGGGACTAGAGTATCTGGAGGCAAAATACGGGATTAATTTTGAAGAATCGTTTGTGACAAACAGGCTTCTGGAACCAACTTTGCAAGCAGTGGCACGCACGGCTATTCGGTGTCACCACAACACAAAAAACATCAAGTTTTACGTTCAGGATTACCGAGTTGTTGATTACTTGGTATCGACGTACTTCCCAGATGCAACGGTTGACTGGTCACTTGCAAGTACGATGCCGATCAAGCGAGATAGCAGGAAGCTGGACGAGAAGATCGAAGAAGAAGTTAAACGCCTGATATCGCTCGGCACTTCAATCTCTCAGATCCATCGAGAAACTGGAGTTTCACGCCCGAAAATAACGAAGATGAAGAAGATGCACAAAGCGGCCTGATTTTCCCGACAGGGTGTAACCTATCCTAAAAGACTTCTTAGGAAAGGTTACACCCTATTCATCGTAACAACCTGTGCCTGAAGGCACCAGCGCTATCCGCACAATTAACAGCAAGAGCGGGAAGGGTGCCCCCTATCCTTCCCCTCTTAAACTTCTACAGTTATTAACTAACAAAAGTACTGAATAGAGGATTCCTGCGTGACGTAAACGTCACAATTAACTTGTCAAGGTAACAACTTCTACTAGTTGGGTGGAGTGGTGCTGCACCACCCTGCTCTTCGCTTGTACCATGCCGAGAGGCATAAAGTATGTTGCTCCGTGGCGGAACGCCACACATTACTCCTGCTTGAGTTTACTCTACCGGGCGTAAACATCAGGATGTCCATCTGCCGCCGAGATAACTAAGTGTAAACCCAATAACATAATGAGCAGTGGATCAACTACAACTAAGCGGGAGCCAAAACTCACCCGCAAGAGCAAAATAAAATCAACTTATTTTGCATGCATGTATTGACTTTAGAACAAGGTGTGTTAATATTCTCTTAGTGGTAGTAACAACTTACCCACTCTCTCGCAATACTCAAAACAACCCTCCCCCTGCTATATCATAGTTTGGACCATTCCTTTCCGAACCATGATGCAAAACTTCGTTCCCGATTCCGAAGCAGAATGATCGGTAAATAGTTGCCAAAGACAGGCTTAGACTTTTCGAGATTTCAAAATCCTTCAATGTAAAGCCTCGGCCAGAGGTGCAACGAAACTGGCCACTAATTCGCCCTGCAACAGAGCAATGCCGCACTTGCCCATAACGAGTGCAACTAGTAGTACCCCCACACCCGTAACCTCGCTCTGAGAACGGGTTTTTTATTCCCTCGGGAAAATCAACATTCATTCAGAGGTAACAAACTATGGCACAACGCCCATTACGCAAGCACAACTGCGAGTGCTGCAATCGAAACTTTTTCAGCCGTTCAAACCTTAGCCGTTTTTGTGGGGGGCATTGTCAAGTTAAAACTTGGAGAGCCAACAACAAGTTCACGCATGAACAGCGAGAAGCACAGTTCATCGCCCAAGAGCAGGTGAACACCAGCCAATCAGAACAAGGAGCCGCCTGATGGATAACAAGACAGTGTGGCTTGAAGTCGATAAGACCAATCAGGCAATTCTCTCGTACTTTCTGGAGCAACCAACGGCATCCGACAAAGTGGATTATATCCCGGCAACTCAGGACGAATTGACGTACTTGTCGGCATTGGAAGACGCAGTATTTTCAGCCGGGATGGTCGCCACCATCAGTGACTTGGAATCGCACAGAACGCGCGTCCAAACCGCCAAGAAGGCTAAAGCTACCGTACACCCATGGGGGCAATCCCTAAAGGCTCTCAGCAGCCCGTAAAGGCCGCCAACAAACCCCGCAATGCCAACCCACACGCCGCCAATCAAAACGCCAAGGAACGCTTCATCGCGGCCTTGAAAGCACATCGTTCAAACAAGTAATAAAGGAAACTTACAATGACTAGCACAAACCACACTTACGGCGAAACAGTTGTCGAATTCTACCCTTATGATGAGGACGAGTATCAGGCACTTCTGAGCAAGAATGTTGGGCACTATAACCGATGGTCTGAAGGGCTACATCACAAGGACAAGGCAGTTAACGTGGACTTCGTTCGATATATGCCGCTAGAACTTGCTCTGATAGAGCTACAGGACCTTATCCGGCAAGGGTACTCCATCGTTAAGGCTAACGCTGAGTCTCTATTCTTCAAGGCCATTCTGCGGAAGCCAGAAGAGATTGTGTCCGCTGAACTTCTGAGCTTGGCTGAAACAACACGCGAAGAGTACGAGCAGGCTCGCTTCGAACTTAACAAAACCAAAACCGCCCAGGTGCTGGAAGAAACGATCTTCAACAAGCGGCGTGCAACCGAGGCAGAGGCAGCAGCCAAAGTCGCCAAGGCAGCAGCGAAACAGGAGGCAACTGAGGTGCAGACAGCAATGGCGGATCTACTGGCGATGCACGCAAAGCCTACCCACGCTGCCACCAAAGTTGCAGCAGAGCATCAGGCGACGGAAGAAGCACGGGCGATGGCTGATCTGTAAAAGGCTTACTCGCCAAAGAAAGTCGCGACAGCCAAGTAACTAATGTAAAGCTATTCGGGTATCTATCCCCCTACAGCTGTCGGTTACAGCTCCTGCACCATCTCCATCCCGCCAAAGCCCCTATTTCCGGGGGTATCCTGCTATTAGTGTCAAGCAGATCGCTCGTTTCTTTCGAGTTGCCAAGATTTCCGGCAATTATTCTTCTTGGCGGACATAGAAGTGCGACTTTTCCACCATTGGTGGAAATCCGATAGGGTCTCATTCCCAGAGCTGGCCCCCCAACGTGCCACGCCCCAGTTTTGAGGGCTACCAGCACCCCAGCCTGTACTCATTGGGGTAAACCCTAGGGGTCACTGGCAGGTGAATACAAATCCCCTTAAAATCCGTATTCATTAGAATTGATTTTTATTGTGAATACAGCCATTATTCCAGCATCTAGAAGCAAATGAATACAGGGGGCAGGGAAGATGGCACGAGTCGGATACATTCGCGTGAGTTCGGTAGACCAGAACACAGCCCGTCAACTTGACGGTGTAGCTCTGGATAAAGTGTTCACGGAAAAGATGAGTGGCGCGACCCTTGATCGCCCACAGCTCCAAGCAATGCTTGAATACGTTCGTGAGGGTGACACTATCGTCGTCCACTCGATTGACCGCCTAGCTCGCTCTCTTGCGGATCTGCTTGAACTGGTTAAAGGCCTAACCGACCGGCACATTTGCGTCCACTTCGACAAGGAAGGCTTGCTGTTCACAGGGGAAGACAACCCCACTCAAGAGCTGATGTTGTCGATGATGGGTGCCGTTGCACAGTTTGAACGCGCAATCATTGCAGAGCGCCGTAAGGAAGGCATCGCTAAGGCCAAGGAGAAGGGCGTGTACAAGGGGCGGACCAAGACCGTTGATGATGCTGCTATCCGTGCCGTTGTAACTGGTGATAGCGAGACTAAGGGTCTGTCGTTCCGTAAGGCAGCTGAGCACCTAGGTGTGAGCTTGAGCACTGTTCAGCGTGCAATGAAGGCTGAAGCCTAAACACTTCACAAGTGTGCAACTAGCCGCCTTCGGGTGGCTTTTTCGTGGCCGTGATATTTCTGGAAATCTAGCGTCGATACCAAGGTGGTATGGAAGTGGCGTTAAGGACCGACCCCGCCTGTGCAGGATTTCGACCGTTTCACCAGATATCCCCCAATAATATTTTCGCCTCAGATTCACAGGCGATATTTGGGCAGGGCAAGTGTGCGTTTTGAAAAATCTAGGTCTTGGCGGATTTGAAAAGTGTCTCCCGCCAGCAGGCACTGATCTAGGCTTCTCGCAACATCACTCAAGGGCGGAAGCCATGTCGAATAACTCAGAAGCCAACATCGCCACAGCGGACGCACTGACTTTGCTTCTCCACAACCAACACGGTCTAGCGGCAGCCATAGAGGAAGTGACCAAGTGGCTCTCAGAGAACGGTGTTGAGAGTGTTGCAGCTAATGCCATAGCCGCCATGAAGACTTTGGATAGGAACGCACAAGCTATAACAGAAGCCATCTTGCGATTGCGGCAATCCTAGCTGATAGGCAAGTTCCCCCCCGCCTTCAAGCTCCTTAGATGTGTCCTTTTGGATTGTTTATCTCAGCAGCCACTGGAGCAGGATAAAGCTCGCGATCATTCCAACAGCAAGGATTGTAACTCCACATGCGATGCCCAGAAGCAGAGGATTTTTCCACAAGGCTCTAATCTCCAGTCGATCAACAAATCGTTGAGTACGAGCTTCTGAGCAATAACCAAGCCAGCCATCCGGCACAGTCAAGCCTAGGCTTCTTGCCTGCGACAATTCCCCAAAAGCGGGGGAGCTTTCCTTGCATACGGTGCTGAGTTCCCAAATATGGTGTCGGCGTCGGGACTATCTATCCAAGGCAGCAATCAGGGATAGTTCCGGAAAAATGCCTACACTGAGACAACCGCAATCAATGCCTTGGTAGTACCTGAATAAGGATCGAGCATGAAGGCAAAGTGGGAAAAGCTCTTACCGCTAGATGGATGGGTCATCGTTGTCGAGAACGATCCCACGCAGAGGATGTTGATGGTGGACACTCTGGCCGAGATCGGACTTCACTCCTTGGATTTCCAGTCTGCCGACAATGCTTTGATCTACTTACTGGGAATGCCAGATGGTTGCCCGCTGGTGATCGTTGATCACGGCCTACCTGACCAGCTTAAGGGTGTGGATTTCATTAAGTTAGTAAAAATGAAATGGCCATCCACCGCCGCCGTTCTTACATCTGGCTACGAACTCGCCCCCTCAACTGTGCCCGACGCAACAATCTGTTTGCATAAGCCATGGTCAATGGATGATTTGGTGACGGCGGTAGCAACGCTGCTTCAACCCGAATATCCAGATCGGAAACCCGGAGATTACTGAAAAGCGGTTTGTCTGGATTTCATTTCGCTTCGGAGTTCGCCAATCAATTTCGCAATTTCTCTACTGTTCATCATCAGGCGTTGGCCGACGTCGGCGGAGTAATTGTGGGATTTCCCACATTTAGATCAGCTATACGGTCCGCATCCCCATGGGTGCCTCCGCTTCTCTGAGCGTCGACGTCGAGGTGTTACAAGTTGAGTACCAACTCCTGTTACAAATCGTTGGAAAAGGGTTGCTGACCTCGTTACGATTCGACCACCTGATTCCTTGAAATTCTGTCAATCCGTAAACCGCAACTCCCGTGACTCACCCATCAACAACGGCCCATTCAGTTCCGTCACCTCACGGATGTAATCCCACAACAGGGTGATCCGTTTCAACTTGCGCAGATCCTCGCGGCAGTACATCCAGAACTGTCGGGTGATATTGATTTCCTCCGGCAACACCGGCAGCAAGCGTGGGTCCTGTGCGGCGAGGAAGCAGGGCAGGATGGCCAGTGATCGGCCTTGCTGCGCCGCCACGAACTGCGCGATCACACTGGTACTGCGCAGGTTGGCACTGGCGCCGGGTAGTACGTTGGCCAGGTACAGCAGTTCCGAGCTGAAGGCCAGGTCGTCGACATAACTGATGAATGAATGGTTAGCCAGATCCGCGGGGCGGCGGATGGGCGGGTGGGTGTCCAGGTATTGCTGGGTTGCGTACAGCTGCAAGCGGTAGTCGCAGAGCTTGCAGCAGACGTACGGCCCATGCTCCGGGCGCTCCAGGGCGATGACGATGTCGGCCTCACGCTTGGACAGGCTGATGAAGTGCGGCAGGGGCAGAATGTCCACCGAGATCGCCGGATAGGCGTCGACGAAATGGCTCAGTTGTGGGGTGATGAAGAAGCTGCCGAATCCCTCGGTACAGCCCATGCGCACATGCCCGGACAACGCCACGCCAGAGCCCGACACCTGCTCGCAGGCCATGTGCAACGTGCTTTCGATCGACTCGGCATAGCCCAACAGCCGCTGGCCTTCGGATGTCAGGACAAAGCCGTTGGTCCGGGACTTCTCGAACAACAATGTGCCCAATGACGCTTCCAGCGAACTGATGCGTCGCGACACGGTGGTGTAGTCCACCGCCAGGCGCTTGGCGGCGGTGCTGGCCTTGCGGGTGCGGGCCACTTCGAGGAAAAACTTGAGGTCATCCCAGTTCAGCGAGCCCAGTGACGTGATGTTTTTTTGCATGTTGAACCGGCTTTTATGTGCGTTCTTATCAGAAGTTTGCACATCTATACTCCAAAAACAGCCCGATAACCAATTTGCGGCACACGCCTCATCTCAAGGCGACTTTCTCGCCTTGGCTTCCCTGATAGCGCTCTTCAACAAGAATAATGCCCAGGAGACCCACATGAACGCATCGCTTACGCCCAACGAAACCACCGTGCACAAGGTCAAGCTGTTGATCGACGGCCAGTGGGTCGAATCCAAATCCACCGAATGGCACGACATCGTCAACCCGGCCACCCAGCAAGTGCTGGCCAAAGTGCCATTCGCTACCGCTGAAGAAGTCGACGCAGCGATCAGTGCGGCCCATCGCGCTTTCCAGACCTGGAAACTGACCCCGATCGGTGCGCGGATGCGCATCATGCTCAAGCTCCAGGAACTGATTCGCCAGCATTCCAAGCGTATCGCCCAGGTATTGAGCGCCGAGCAAGGCAAGACCATTGCCGACGCTGAAGGCGACATTTTCCGTGGCCTGGAAGTGGTCGAGCACGCTTGCTCCATCGGCAGCCTGCAAATGGGCGAGTTCGCCGAGAACGTCGCCGGCGGCGTCGACACCTACACCCTGCGCCAGCCGATTGGCGTGTGCGCCGGTATCACCCCGTTCAACTTCCCGGCGATGATTCCACTGTGGATGTTCCCGATGGCCATCGCCTGCGGTAACACCTTCGTGCTCAAGCCGTCCGAACAGGACCCGATGTCGACCATGCTGCTGGTGGAACTGGCTATCGAAGCGGGTATTCCGGCCGGCGTGCTCAACGTCGTGCACGGCGGCAAGGACGTGGTGGATGCGCTCTGCACCCACAAAGACATCAAGGCGGTGTCCTTTGTTGGCTCGACCGCCGTCGGTACCCACGTCTACGACCTGGCTGGCAAACACGGCAAGCGCGTGCAATCGATGATGGGCGCCAAGAACCACGCCGTGGTACTGCCCGACGCCAATCGCGAACAAGCACTGAATGCCCTGGTGGGTGCCGGTTTTGGCGCGGCCGGTCAGCGTTGCATGGCCACCTCCGTGGTGGTACTGGTGGGCGCGGCCAAGCAGTGGCTGCCGGACCTGAAAGCGCTGGCGCAGCAACTCAAAGTGAACGCGGGCAGCGAGCCGGGTACAGATGTTGGTCCGGTGATCTCGAAGAAAGCCAAGGCGCGAATTCTCGACCTGATCGAAAGCGGCATCAAGGAAGGCGCCAAGCTGGAGCTGGACGGTCGCGACATCACGGTGCCCGGTTACGAGAAGGGCAACTTTGTCGGCCCGACCCTGTTCTCCGGCGTGACCACCGACATGCAGATCTACACCCAGGAAATCTTCGGCCCGGTGCTGGTGGTGCTGGAAGTCGCCACCCTCGATGAGGCCATTGCGCTGGTCAACGCCAACCCGTTCGGCAACGGCACGGGCCTGTTCACCCAGAGCGGTGCGGCGGCGCGCAAATTCCAGAACGAAATCGACGTCGGCCAGGTCGGCATCAACATCCCGATTCCGGTGCCGGTCCCGTTCTTCAGCTTCACCGGTTCCCGTGGTTCCAAGCTCGGCGACCTCGGCCCGTATGGCAAGCAAGTGGTGCAGTTCTACACTCAGACCAAGACCGTCACCAGCCGCTGGTTCGACGATGACAGCGTCAACGACGGCGTGAACACCACCATTAACTTGCGTTAAGGAGCCGGACATGAAAATTGCTTTTATCGGTCTCGGCAACATGGGCGCGCCAATGGCGCGAAACCTGATCAAGGCCGGTCACTCGCTCAATCTGGTCGATCTGAACAAAGTCGTGCTGGCGGAGTTGGAACAGTTGGGTGGCACCATCAGCCCTTCGGCCCGTGACGCGGCAAAGGGCGCGGAGCTGGTGATCACCATGCTGCCGGCTGCTGTGCATGTGCGCAGCGTCTGGCTGGGTGAAGACGGCGTGCTCGCCGGCATTGGCAAAGGCGTGCCCGCGGTGGATTGCAGCACCATCGACCCACAGACCGCCCGCGATGTAGCCGCCGCTGCGGCCAAACAGGGCGTGGCCATGGCCGATGCACCAGTCTCTGGTGGCACTGGCGGTGCGGCGGCGGGCACGTTGACCTTCATGGTCGGCGCCACCGCCGAACTGTTCGCCACCCTGCAACCGGTGCTGGCGCAGATGGGCCGCAACATCGTCCATTGTGGTGAAGTCGGCACCGGGCAAATCGCCAAGATCTGCAACAACCTGCTGCTGGGGATTTCCATGGTCGGCGTCAGCGAAGCCATGGCGCTGGGTGATGCCCTGGGCATCGACACCAAGGTGCTGGCGGGCATCATCAACAGCTCCACCGGGCGCTGCTGGAGTTCGGAGGTCTACAACCCCTGGCCGGGCATCGTCGAAACGGCGCCTGCCTCGCGCGGCTACACCGGTGGTTTCGGTGCCGAGCTGATGCTCAAGGATCTGGGGCTGGCCACGGAAGCGGCGCGACAGGCGCACCAGCCGGTGGTGCTTGGTGCGGTGGCCCAGCAGCTGTATCAGGCGATGAGTTTGCGAGGCGAAGGCGGCAGTGACTTCTCGGCGATCATCAACAGCTATCGCAAGCCGCAATAACGACTGAAACCCTGTAGGAGCGAGCATGCTCGCGATGGTCGTTAACGATAACGCGGGGAATCTGGTTCCCCGCGTTGCTCTCGAGATTTTCGCGAGCAGGCTCGCTCCTACATCAGATATTGCAGCCAGGTAACTCATCTGCGTATCGACATTTGCCGGGACATCACGTCGGGTGATCTCCCGGCTTTTTTATGTCTCAAAGATCATGACCCGGTTCGATCGGGCATCCTCACGCTGGCAAACGTCGACTCGTTTCTCGCCTGCTCAAGGGCCGTCAACGGCCGGGTCAATGCCGGTTGAGCAATGGCAAGCGCCGCCGGCTTGCGACTCATCTCAGAGCCTGCACGCTCATCGCTCGGTGGAACGCCGAAGTACTCGCGATAGCATTTGGAAAAGTGCGGCGTGGACACGAAGCCGCAGACCGTCGCCAGTTCAATCAGCGACATTGACGTTTGCTTGAGCAATTGCCGCGCCCGGATCAGACGCAATCTGAGGTAGTAACGCGAGGGCGTGCAGTGCAGGTATTTCTGGAACAGCCGCTCCAACTGTCGGCGTGACAGCTCCACATAATCGGCCAGGTGATCCAGGTCGATCGGCTCCTCGAGGTTGGCCTCCATCAACGCGACGATCTCTTGTAGCTTGGGCTGATGAGTGCCCAGCACGTGCTTGAGCGGCACGCGCTGATGGTCCTGCTCGTTGCGTATGCGCTCGTAGACAAACATCTCGGAAATGGCCGCCGACAACTCACGACCATGATCGCGCCCGATCAGGTGCAGCATCATGTCCATGGGCGCCGTCCCGCCGGAGCTGGTGAACCGGTTGCGGTCGAGGGTAAACAGGCTCGCGCTCATGCTGACCCGTGGAAAAGCCTCCTGCATGGCCGCCAGAAACTCCCAATGCACGCTGCATTCGTACCCGTCGAGCAGTCCGGCTTTGGCCAGTGCCCAGCTCCCGGTGCAGATGCCTCCCAGGCGTCGGGATTGACGCGCCAGGGCCTTGAGCCAGGTGATGTGCTCGCGGGTGACCACACTCTGGATGCCAACGCCACCGCAGACGATCACTGTGTCTGCCTCCCAGGGCTTGTCCCAGGACGCATCCGGGGTGATCGACACGCCGTCGCTCGCCCAGACGGGCTGGCCGCCGAGGCTGAACGTATGCCAGCGATACAGCTCCTGCCCCGACAATTGATTGGCCATGCGCAACGGCTCCACGGCGCAAGACAGGGAAATCAGGGTGAATTGATCCAGCAGCAGAAAGCCGATGCATTGAGTCGGCTTGCCGTCCGGCAGGGTGAGCCTTGATGACATCGTGCTCATGTCCTCACGAAGAGCGATGACGGTCAGTGGCACGGTAGCGTGGAGCGCCGTGCCGCTGGTGTGCGCAACCGGTATGTCTCCCGGCTTATCCCACGGACGTCGCTCGTGCAGGCTGCACCGGGTGACGCGAAGTGATCAGGCCAATAAAGGAAATCGCCAGTGCCAGGCCAATGGTCGTCGTCACTTCGGTACGGTGTTGCGGGGAGATCATCATCACGGCCAGCGCAGCGCAAATGAACGCGATCACCAGCCACGTCAGCCAAGGGAACAGCCACATGCGAAAGGTCAGCTCGACGTTCTGCCGACGCAGCATCCGGCGCATACGCAACTGCGACACCGCAATGGCCAGGTACACCAGCAAGGCAATCGCGCCGGAACTGGCCAGCAGGAACTCGAACAACCCGGCGGGCATGAAGTAGCTCCACACTGTAATCGCCGCACCCAATACGGTGCTGGCGATGACCGCCGCCCGGGGCACGCCTTCGGAGGAAGTCACCTTCAGCGCCTTCGGCGCATCGCCACGACGCCCCAGCGAGTACAGCATGCGCGAGGCGATATAGATCGAGGAGTTCATGCAACTGGCCACGGCGATCAGCACCACCACGTCCACCATGAACTTGGCGTGGGGAATGTTCATGATCTCCAGCGCTCGCTGGTAGGAACCCACCTCGGCCAACAGCGGATCGTTCCAGGGCACCACCGAGATGACCACGAAAATAGACAACAGGTAGAACACGCCGATGCGCCAGATCACCGAGCGCGTGGCCTTGGCAATGTTCTGCGAAGGGTTGTCGGATTCGGCGGCGGCGATGGTTACAGCCTCGGTACCAATGAAGCTGAACATGATGGTGATGAAGGCCCCCACGACCGCCGACAGGCCATTGGGAGCGAACCCGCCGTGTTCGGCCATTAGGCCGCTCAAGCCGCTGACTTGCCGATCGGGAATCCAGCCCATCAACACCGCAAAACCCACGCCGATGAAACCAATGATTGCCACGACCTTGGCCATGGCGAACCAGAATTCGAACTCGCCGTACTTGGAGACGCTGAACAGGTTGGTGATCACCAGGGCAATGATCGACGCCAGGGCGAACAGCCAGGCATCGATCTGGGGAAACCACTGGTTCAGCACATGGCCGGCAGCCAGCGCTTCAATTGGGATCACCAGCACCCAGAACCACCAATAGAGCCAGCCGATGGTGAAGCCCGCCCAGCGACCGATGGCCTGGTCGGCATAGGTGGAGAACGAACCGGTGTCGGGATTGGCCACCGCCATTTCACCGAGCATGCGCATGACCAGAACGACCAGCAGGCCCGAGAACAGATAAGCCAGCAATACGGCCGGGCCGGCGGCCGCGATGGCATGCCCCGAGCCTACGAACAAACCGGCGCCGATAATCCCGGCGATAGACAGCATGGTGACGTGACGAGGCTTGAAGCCCTGCGCCAATTGGCCACTGGAATCCTTTGAGCTCGGGCTGATCATTATTTTTTTTCTCTGGTGGCGACATTTGAGCGTGCGCCACCTTACCCGGCTTGTCCGACAATCCAGTTTCCTGATTGCGCCACGTCGGTGTCTGAAATCGACACGGGAAAACTTTGTGTTCGTTATGAGAACCAGTCGGTCACCGAGTGGCAAAAAGCAATCGCGGTGTTTTTCCGGGCGTTCTGCCGATGCAGCGGCGAAGTGTTTAGCGCGGGAATCTGGAGCGTGAAGGGGGTGTTTGGCAGGGGGATGCGAATGCGTCCATGGAGGGCTGGGTGCGCAACGAGTAGCGCGGTGGAAAACTACTCGTTGCCGGTGTCGCTTTTGTAATCAGGTGTCGTTTTGCGCAGGGATCAGGCGAAGACGAAATACTTGCGCACAGTCTCCACCACTTCCCAGGTGCCCTTCATCCCCGGTTCGATGACGAAAATGTCACCGGCACGCAGGTGAATCGGCTCTTTGCCTTCAGGGGTGATGATGCAGTAGCCCTCGCGGAAGTCGCAGTATTCCCATTTCACGTATTCCACGTACCACTTGCCCGGCGTGCAGATCCAGGTGCCCATGATCTTGTTGCCGTCTTCGCTGGTGTAGGCGTTGAGGTTGACGGTGTGCGGGTCGCCTTCGAGTTTTTCCCATTTGCAGGCGTCGAGCACGGGCAGCGGGTGGGTGTCGCGAAGAACGGTAATCGGTGAGTTGGCGGTCATGACGACTCCATGCGTTGGGATAACTGAAGGCGCATCCTGACCGGCTTGGTCGGGGCCGAGTTGTCTGTGCTCGACATCGAGCTATCCAGAAGCGCAGTGACGGTGGCCCGGCCTTGTCGAATTTCCTGCGCAGCTATGTCGTTTTCCTCGCATTTCTTGCGAGCGAGCCGGCGGTTCCCGAAGATCTTTGCAAGAATCTATACAGTCATCACTCGTATCATTTACTCCGGAAAAATCCGAGAAGCGTTGCAATGAAAAAAACAATGTCGTGGTGGGACATCAGCCCGCCCTTGAGTGCCGCCACACCGACCTGGCCCGGTGACACGCCGTTTCAGGAAGAGCGCGTCTGGACCTATGGGCCCGAGTGCCCGGTGAATGTCGGGCGCATTACCTTGTCGCCACACACCGGCGCCCATGTCGATGCACCGTTGCATTACAGCCCTGAAGGTGCGCCGATTGGCGAAGTATCGCTGGATGTCTACATCGGACCTTGCCGTGTCCTGCATTGCCTGGACAGCGGCGCGCTGGTGCAACCGGAGCAACTGCTGGGTCGATTGGCCAACCTGCCCGAGCGCGTCCTGTTGCGTACCTATCATCAGGCCCCGACAACGACCTGGGACCCTGACTTCACAGCGGTCGCCAAGGAAACGGTCGAGCTGCTGGCCAGTCTGGGCGTACGCCTGATCGGCATCGATACGCCGTCGCTTGACCCGCAACAATCCAAAACCATGGACTCGCACAATGCCGTGGCGCGTCACGGCATGGCGATCCTCGAGGGCATCGTGCTGGATGAAGTCCCGGAAGGCGATTATGAGTTGATCGCGCTGCCGCTGCGTTTTGCCCATCTCGACGCCAGCCCGGTGAGGGCGATCTTGCGTCCACTCAATCCACTGACGCACAAGGAGGCTGCCCAATGAGCCAATGCCCTTATTCATCGGCCAATCCTGAAGGGGAGTGGCATAACGCCGAGCTGAATTTTTCCGACGCCATGAGCTACGGCGACTACCTGGATCTGGAGCGCATTCTCAGTGCCCAGCATCCCTTGTCGCCGGATCACAACGAGATGTTGTTCATCATTCAGCACCAGACGTCCGAGTTGTGGATGAAGCTGATGTTGCACGAGCTCAAGGCCGCCCGCGAACACGTGCGCCTGGGCCAGTTGCCGCCGGCGTTCAAGATGCTGGCGCGGGTCTCGCGCATCTTTGATCAACTGGTGCATGCCTGGACCGTGCTGGCGACTATGACGCCCACCGAGTACCACTCGATCCGGCCATTTCTGGGGCAGTCCTCGGGGTTTCAGTCGTTTCAGTATCGAGAGATCGAGTTCATTCTCGGCAACAAAAGCGCGACCCTGCTGCGCCCCCATGCCCATCGCCCTGAGGTCCTGGCAGAGCTCGAAAAAGCGATTGCCACGCCTTCGCTGTATGACGAGGCGATTCGCTTGTTGGCCAATGCCGGCCTGACGATCGACCCGCAACGGTTCGAGCGTGATCCGTCTCGCCCGACCGAACACGACAGCTCGGTCGAAGCCGCCTGGCGCGAGGTCTACACCGACCCGACGCGTTACTGGGACTTGTATCAGCTGGCGGAGAAGTTCATCGACCTGGAAGACTCGTTCCGTCAATGGCGCTTCCGGCATGTCACCACGGTGGAGCGAATCATCGGTTTTCAACCAGGTACCGGTGGCACCGAAGGCGTGGGTTACCTGCGCAAAATGCTCGACACCGTGCTGTTCCCCGAACTGTGGCGACTGCGTTCGACCCTCTGAAAACGGGCAAAAAAGATTCATCACCAATTGCCGGGAAACATGCTGTTGTAGGAGCCGGCTTGCTGGCGATAGCGGTCGGACATTCAACATCAACGTCGACGGTTACACCGTTATCGCCAGCAAGCCGGCTCCTGCAAGGATTGTTGGTTAACCGTGAATTTCGGGTAAATGAAAAGCCCCGGCATTCACTGAATGCCGGGGCTTTTTTTTGCGTGATTACTGCGTCACTGGCAGATCGCGATGCCGAGCCATACGTATCCGATAGAACACGTAGATGATCGCCACCCAGACCGGAATGGCATAGACCGAGGCACGAATGCCCGGAATCATCCACATCACGTAAATGATCACGGCCATGAACGCCAGGCACAGGTAGTTGGTGTACGGCGACCAGAAGGCTTTGAAGCCCGGCACGATGCCGCGTTGGCCCATGGCTTTGCGGAACTTCAAATGCGTCAGGCTGATCAGCGCCCAGTTGATCATCAGGGACGCAACCACCAGGGCAAACAGCAGCTCCAGCGCTTCGTGCGGCGCGACGTAGTTGACCACCACCGCCAGCATCGTGATCAGTGCCGACACGCCGAGTGCCAGCAACGGTACGCCCTGCTTGTTCAGCTTCATAAACGCCTTGGGTGCATCGCCTTGTTCAGACAGACCGTAAAGCATGCGGCTGTTGCAGTAGACACCGCTGTTGTAGACCGACAAGGCGGCGGTGAGTACGACGAAGTTGAGAATCTGCGCGGCGGTGTCGCTGCCGATCAAGGAAAAGATCTGCACGAACGGGCTGCCGCTGTAGGCATCGCCGGACGCGCCCAGGGTCTGCAACAACTGGTCCCAGGGGTACAGCGACAGCAGCACAGTGAGTGCGCCAACGTAGAAAATCAGCACCCGGTAAACCACTTGGTTGATGGCTTTGGGAATCACCTTGCGCGGCTCGCTGGCTTCGGCGGCGGTGATGCCGACCAGCTCCAGGCCACCGAAGGAGAACATGATGAACGCCATCGCCATCAGCAGGCCGCTGTAGCCGTTGGGGAAGAACCCGCCGTGGTCCCACAGGTTGCTCACCGACGCTTGCGGGCCACCGGTGTGGCTGAACAGCATGTAGCAGCCCAGGGCGATCATGCCGATGATCGCCACGACCTTGATGATCGCGAACCAGAACTCCATCTCGCCGAAGATCTTCACGTTCAGCGTGTTGATCAGGTTGACCAGCACGAAGAACACCGCGGCACTGACCCAGGTCGGTACTTCCGGCCACCAGAACTGGATGTACTTGCCGACGGCCGTCAGCTCCGCCATGCCCACCAGCACATACAGCACCCAGTAGTTCCAGCCGGACAGGAAGCCGGCAAAGCTGCCCCAGTAATTGTGGGCAAAATGACTGAAGGAGCCGGCGACCGGCTCCTCGACAATCATCTCGCCCAGCTGGCGCATGATCAGGAAGGCAATGAAACCGGCGATGGCGTAGCCCAGGATCATCGACGGCCCGGCGGACTTGAGCACTCCGGCAGAGCCCAGGAACAACCCGGTACCAATGGCTCCACCCAAGGCGATCAGTTGAATGTGTCGATTTTTCAACCCCCGCTTGAGTGTTCCCGTTTGTAAAATTTCGTCCGCCATCGCGTTCCCTATAGATTTTTGTAGTTACATCAGAATTGAAAGGTCAGATATTACTCTCAGTGAACTTTTCGTAATACAGATGCACGTTATCCAGCGCCTGTTCCTGCAACCAGGTCTTGATCGATTCGACCATCGGCGGCGGGCCGCAGACGTACATATCGGCCTGGGCATCGCGCAGTTCACTGACATCGAAGTGCTCGGCGATGTAGCCGCGTTTTCCTGTCCATTGCGGCGACGGCTCGCTGACCACTTCGGTGTAGCGAAATCCCGGAATGCGTTCAGCATAGGCGGTGATGCGCGCTTGTTCGCACAAATCGGCGGCGTCCCGCACCCCGTAATACAAATGCACCGGTTGCCCGCAGCCGCGTTCGGCCAATTCATCGAGCATCCCCAGCAACGCTGACAGCCCGGTTCCGCCCGCTACCAGAATCAGCGGCTTGGCGACATGTCGCAGGTAAAACGCGCCAAGGGGAGCCTCGAGAACAATCTCGTCGCCGACCTGACAGCGCTCACGGATGTAATTGCTCATGACCCCGTCGGGCAGCAGGCGAATCAGGAATTGCAATTGCTTGTGGCTGCCCGGCCGGTTGGCGAAGGAATAGGAACGCAAGCTCTCGGTGCCGGGGATCCGTAGCCGTGCGTATTGCCCTGGCAGGTAATCCAGCGGTGGCGTGGCGGTGCCCAGGTCCAGATACAGGATCGCCGTGCTGGCCGATACTTGCCTGACGTTGGTGACCGTCGCGCTCAATCGGTCAGGACCGCTGGCGTTGCACAGGCTGGAGGCAAAGTCGAAATAAAACGCCGCATCCGACTTCACCCGCGTTTGGCAGGTGAGCATTTTTCGCTGTTGCAGGTCGTGGCTGGAGAGTGCTTCTTCGTCCACATAATCCTGGCTGTAGTCGCCCGATTCGCAGCGGCCCTGGCAGGTGCCGCAGACGCCTTCGCGGCAATCCAGGGGAATGTTGATGCCATTGCGCAGGGCGGCGTCGAGCAGGATTTCGTTGGGTTGCACGGGAAAGAACAGGGTTTTTCCGTCGGCAAAGCTGAACGCTACTTTGTGAGTCATGCCTCGGTCTCCAGGGATTCAGAGGTGGTAGAAGTCGAGAGCCGAGTTGAAGGTGTCGTTGAGCAGCAGCACAGGCTTGCGCGTGATCAGCCAACTGTCGGCGTAGGGCTTGAGGCGGCAGGTCGCACGGCCATAGAACTGCTCGGGGTGGCGCTGGCCGCGTTCTTCGACGTTCTTTTCGCCACTCATGGTGTGTACCGGTTTTTATTGGGGCGTATCGGTGCGCTCATTAGAGAGAGTGGGGCAGGTGGGGGCTATCCGGTTTGTTGGCGAAGGCAGTCCGTAAAGTGGGGGCGGTAACAATCTGTCGGTCGTCAGTTGGGCAGTGACTACTCAAGGCGATGAACGGCTGCGCCGGTTTGCGGCAATCAGGTACTGTTCGACGAAACGTCGAGTGCGGTTTGAGCGCTTTTTTCTGCTTCGAACCAACGGGTTTATCCGCTTAATCGAGGATGACTATCCGTTAAGTTGGCTTCGACGTTTTGTGGTCTGGAACTTGCCTTTGCAGGACCGAGACGCGCCGTCAGAGCGCGCTGAACAAATAGCCCATGAGTGCACCGTGATGAGCCGCCATTCCGATCCGCAGTGTCGCGACATTCGCGTCGACAGCGATGACCTTGAAGCCGCGAGACGCTGGATGTCCGGCATCTGTGGGCCGCACCGACTGGTGACCACGACGCCCGAGCGCATCCGTTTTCATCACACGGCCAACACGTTCAAGTCGATGGCCACGACCCTGGGCACTCTCTCATACGGCACCGATGTCACCATCGACATCGAAGACCCCGAGCACTTCAGCAGCTACAGCCTGAGCCTGCCGCTGTCGGGCGAGCAGGAGTTGAGCAAGGACGGCAGTGTGGTGAGGTCCGACCGCGACCAGGGGGTGATCATCTCGCCGAATGAAAACCAGTTGCTGGCGATCTCCGGGGACTGTCGAAAGGTGCAGGTTGTGATCACGCGTCTTGCCATGAGCGAGTCGCTGGAAGGTTTGCTGCAGCGCCCGCTGGACGCGCCGCTGCGTTTCGAACCGGTCATGGATGCAGTCGACGGGGCATCAGCCTCATGGTGGCGCATGGCGCGTTACTTCATCGCTGAACTGGAGCGCAGCAACGAACTGTATGAACAGGTGGCATTTACCCGGGACATCGAAAGTTCGCTGATCAAGGGCTTGATCCTCGCGCAGCCGAACAACTACTCGGAAGAACTGCGGGATGTGCTTGGCGTGAAGCTGCCGCATTATCTGATCCGGGCCCGGCAGTACATCCACGACAATGCCCGCGAGACTCTGCATCTGGAAGACATCGAAGCGGCGGCTGGCGTGTCGCGCTTCAAATTGTTCGAGGCCTTCAGGAAGTACTTCGCCTTGTCACCGATGGCTTATCTGAAGAAGCACCGCCTGAACGCCGTGCGCCAGGAGATCCTTGAGCAGCGTTCGGCGCGCAATATTTCCGCGATCGCCTTGGGCTGGGGCTTCACCCACCTCGGGCGGTTTTCTGTCGAGTACCGCAAGCTGTTCGACGAATCCCCCAGCATGACCTTGCAGCGCAACGACGCCCGCCGCCTGCGCTAGTGCCAGGCACCTGGGGACAGGCCGCCGCTCTTGTGGTGAGGGGATTTAGCCAAGCGTCGCACCGCCCCGTTGGCCTGCGCAGCGGGTCCTTTTTATTTACCCGAAACCCATGGTTTACCAACAATCCCTGTAGGAGTCGGCTTGCTGGCGATAACGGTGTAATCGTCGACGTTAATGTTGAATGCCCGACCGCGATCGCCAGCAAGCCGGCTCCTACAACAATGTCACGTCACTCTTGGGTTATTTGCGCACCACCAGGTCCAGCAACTCATCGCGTTCCTTGATTTTCTGCAAGACGATTTCCGAGCGGATATCGGTGACACCCGCCGTGCGGTTCAGGTGGTTGACGATGAAATCGGAGAAGTGTTTGAGGTTGCGCGCCTGGACCCGCAACACATAGTTGCTCGCCCCGGTAATCACGTACGCAGTGACCACTTCCGGCCACGACTGGACCTTCTTGATAAAGGTCTCGTGCCAGTCCTCGACATCCTGTCGCAACGACACATGGACGATGGCTTCCAGCTCGATGCCCAGCCGTTCGGCATTCAGCACGGCGCGATAGCCGCTGATGATTCCCTCACTTTCCAGCAGGCGCAATCGGCGTAGGCACGCCGAGGGTGAAAGGGCGACTTTCTCCGCCAATTCCTGGTTGCTGATGCGCCCGTCCTGTTGCAGTTGATGCAGGATTCGCAGGTCTGTCGAGTCGAGATTCATGGGTGAAATAAATCCGCGGTTATTGTGGTTGGATTCGAATTTTCTGCGAGATAACTACTATACGGCCGCTCACTTTGCACGAAAATTCTCCAGGGCTTCGTTCATTATCTCTCCACCGAAACGGCGGGAATCTGGCCCGGAGCACGGGGTTTGGCTCTCTGCTCGCCGCGACTTTTTGCGATCTGCCCGGACGGCAGATTACTTAGAAAACAGGACTCACCATGACAACAAGAAACGATTGCCTGGCGCTTGATGCTCAGGACGCCCTGGCTCCTCTGCGTCAACAATTCGCCCTGCCTGAAGGGGTGATTTATCTCGACGGAAACTCTCTGGGTGCGCGCCCCGTCGCGGCATTGGCCCGGGCTCAGGCGGTGATCGCCGAAGAGTGGGGCAACGGCCTGATTCGCAGCTGGAACACCGCAGGCTGGCGCGACCTCAGCGAGCGTCTGGGTAACCGCCTGGCCGGCCTGATTGGTGCCCGCGACGGTGAAGTCGTGGTCACCGACACCACCTCGATCAACCTGTTCAAGGTGCTCAGCGCCGCCTTGCGCGTGCAGGCGCAACGCTCGCCGCAGCGGCGGGTGATCGTCACCGAGTCCAGC
Organism: Pseudomonas putida; assembly: GCF_050990305.1. GTDB lineage: Bacteria > Pseudomonadota > Gammaproteobacteria > Pseudomonadales > Pseudomonadaceae > Aquipseudomonas > Aquipseudomonas putida_AH. The sequence goes on from NZ_CP158817.1 coordinate 757,670, forward strand.
AACTTCCCCACCGACCTGTACATCGCCGAAGGCCTGGCCGACATGCTGCAGCAGGGCTACACCCTGCGGCTGGTCGACAGCCCCGAAGAGCTGCCGCAAGCGATTGATCAGGACACGGCCGTGGTGATGCTTACCCACGTCAACTACAAGACTGGCTATATGCATGACATGCAGGGCATGACCGCGCTGGCCCACGAGTGCGGCGCGCTGACCATCTGGGACCTGGCGCATTCTGCCGGCGCGGTGCCGGTGGATCTGCATCAGGCCGGTGCCGACTACGCCATCGGTTGCACCTACAAGTACCTCAATGGCGGCCCCGGCTCCCAGGCGTTTGTTTGGGTCTCGCCGTCGTTATGCGATCTGGTGTCGCAACCGCTGTCCGGCTGGTTCGGCCATTCGCGGCAGTTCGCCATGGAGTCGCACTACGAGCCAAGCCAGGGCATCGCTCGCTATCTGTGCGGCACCCAGCCGATTACTTCGCTGGCGATGGTCGAGTGTGGCCTGGACGTGTTCGCCCAGACCGACATGGCCAGCCTGCGGCGCAAATCCCTGGCCCTGACCGACCTGTTCATCGAGTTGGTCGAGCAGCGCTGCGCGGCCCATGAACTGACCCTGGTCACACCCCGCGAACACGCCAAACGCGGCAGTCACGTCAGCTTCGAACACCCCGAAGGTTATGCGGTGATCCAGGCCCTGATCGCCCGTGGCGTGATCGGTGATTACCGCGAACCGCGGATCATGCGCTTCGGCTTCACCCCGCTGTACACGACCTTCACCGAGGTCTGGGATGCGGTGCAGATCCTGGGCGAGATTCTCGATGAGAAAACCTGGGCGCAAGCGCAATTCCAGGTCCGTCACAGCGTCACCTGATCGATCCATGGCTCATGCCTTGCTGCCGGGGAGTTCCTGGCAGCAGGGCGTGGCTCGTCGCCAATAAACAGTTCTGTGCAAACACAATAATAAGGAGCACGCAGAATGAAGTTGTCCCACTGGCCCGCCTTGCCGCTCGCCATCACCAGTTGCCTGGGGTCAATCGCCCATGCCGCCGACAATGGATTCGTCGAAGACAGCAGTCTGACCCTGACCAACCGTAACTTCTATTTCTATCGCAACAACCTCAATAATCCGGGTGGGCAGAATTACCGGGACGAATGGGCCCACGGGATCATGCTCGATTTTCGCTCCGGTTATACCCAGGGCACGGTGGGGTTCGGGGTCGATGCCTATGCGCAGTTGGGGCTCAAGCTCGACAGCGGCAGGGGACGAACCGGCACCGGTTTGTTGCCGGTCGATTCCGACGGTCGCCCCGAGGATGAGTATTCCGAAGCCGGTGGTGCGCTCAAGGCGCGGATCTCCCGCACCGAGCTCAAGTACGGCAACCTGACGCCGCTCAATCCGGTGTTTGGCACCGGCAATGCGCGGCTGTTCACCCCCGTGACCAACGGCTTTCAGCTGACCAGCCACGAGCTCGAGGCACTGCAACTGGACATGGGCCACTTCACCTCCGGCAACGACGGCAACTCGACCAATGACGATGGCGCACTCAAGGCCCTGTATGCCGGGGTGGAAACCCGCAGCGTCGATTACCTGGGCGGCAGCTACGCCCTGAGCGACCGGCTGAGTGTGAGCCTGTATGGCTCGCAGTTCAGCGATATCTGGCGCCAGTACTACGCCAACACCAACTACACCTTTGCGCTGAGCGAGGGCCGATCGCTGAACCTGGACTTCAACCTTTACCGCACCCTCGACGAGGGCCAGCGCCTGGCCGGCGAGATCGACAACACCACCTGGTCGTTGGCCGCCGCGTACAAATTCGGCGCCCATCGATTAACCCTGGCTTACCAGCAAGTCGATGGCGACGAGCCGTTCGACTACCTGGGTTTCGATCAGCAGCCAGGCACGTCGATCTTTCTCGCCAACTCGGTGCAAGTGCTCGACTTCAACGCCCCCAACGAACGCTCCTGGCAACTGCGCTACGACCTGGACATGGCGCCGTTCGGCGTACCGGGCCTGAGTTTCATGTCACGTTACATCAGCGGTGATCATATCGATGACAGCCATTACGATGGCGGCCCCAACGGTGCCTATGGACGCTATGGCGATGACGGCAAGCGCTGGGAGCGCGACCTCGAGGCACGCTATGTCGTGCAATCGGGCCCGGCCAGGGACCTGTCGGTGCGGGTGCGCCAGGCCAGCGTGCGCTCGACGGCCCAGGTCGCACGGGCGGACACCACGGACAACAACGAGGTTCGCGTCATCATCGAGTATCCACTGAGTATTTTCTGATCCGTGTGATCCCACTGCCCAAACAACGACGTGCTCTTCAAGAAAGACAATATTCAGAGGACATACACATGGCCGACAACGCCGGTTTTGAAACGATATCCAACCGTGAACACGGTTTGCGGCGTCAGTTGACGTCGGGACAGATGAGCATGATCGCCATTGGCGGCGCAATCGGCACCGGGCTGTTCATGGGCAGTGCCTACGCCATCGGCTATGCCGGGCCGAGCGTGCTGCTCAGTTATGCCATTGGCGCGATCATCACCTTGCTGTTGATGGGCTGCCTGGCGGAAATGACCGTGGCCCATTCGACCTCGGGATCGTTCGGTGCCTATGCCGAGTTCTATGTCAGTCCGCTGGCCGGTTTCCTGGTGCGCTACGCCTATTGGGCGGCCATCGTGCTGGCGGTCGGCACCGAAGTGACAGCGGTGGCGATGTATATGAAGTACTGGTTCGCCAACGTACCGGAGTGGGTGTGGATCGTGTCGTTTTCCAGCGTACTGATCGTGCTGAACGCTATTAGCGTGAAGACCTTCGGCACCTTCGAGTACTGGTTCTCGACCATCAAGATCGGCGCCATTGTCGGCTTCATCATCCTGGCGGTGTATGTGGTGTTCGGCTCCGGCAATCCTGAATACGGCGTGCACAACTACACCGCCCACGATGGTTTTTTCCCCCATGGCCTGCAAGGCATGTGGGTGGCAGTGATCGTGTCGATCTTCAGCTACTTGAGTGTGGAGATGATCGCGGTGGCCGCCGGTGAAGCCAAGGACCCGGAGCGGGCCGTGAAGCAGGCCTTTCGCGCGACCATCGTGCGCCTGGTGGTGTTCTACCTGCTGACCCTGGCGCTGATGCTGGCAATCGTGCCATGGACCCAGGCCGGCCAGGCCCAGAGCCCATTCGTTACGGTCATGCAAGCCATCGGCATTCCGGGTGCGACCGGGGTGATGAACTTCGTGATCCTGATCGCGGCACTGTCGGCGATGAACAGCCAGCTGTACATCACCACACGCATGATGTTCAGTCTGTCCCGTGGTGGCTATGCCCCCAAATCCATGGGCAAGTTGAGCAAGACCGGCATTCCGCTGAACGCCCTGTTGCTGTCGAGTTCTGGCATCGCCCTGGCGACCTTGCTCAACATCCTGTATCCGGAAAGCTCGTTCACCCTGATGATGGCAATCTCCATGTTCGGCGCCATCTTCACCTGGTTCATGATCTTCCTGACGCACTACTGTTTCCGTCGTTATCACCAGCGTCACGGCGAGCGCAAACTGTCGTTCCGCATGCGCCTGTTCCCGTATACGACTTTGCTGGGATTGCTGCTGATGGGCGCGGTGATGATCACCACCTACTTCACTGAAGCCTTCAAGATGACCCTGGTGTTCGGCGCGCCGTTCCTGCTGTTGCTGACGGTGGTCTACTGGGTTTTCTTCAGGAAGTCGGAACCGGCCTCACTTGGCACGCAACGCGTCGAGCAAGGTTCTGGCATAGCCGGGCAGGTCGGTGAATGAACGGGTGCACAGCAGCAGTTTTCGTTGTGCCCAGTTTTCTTCGAGCATGAAGCTTTTCAAGGATTGATCAGCAGGCCGTCGCTGGATCGCCGCCAGCGGCACGATGGCCAGCCCTGCGCCGCGGGTGACCATGCGTATCACGCCGTCGAAGCCTTGCGCACGGATGCGGATTTGCAGGCGGACCCCGGCGTGCAGTGCCTGTTCTTCGAGGTACACCGACAGGGCGCTGTCGGCGGCCAGGCCGACGTAGTCGTAGTGCAGCGTATCGCTGAAGCGTGGCGTTGTGCCTTCGGCCAATGGGTGTCCGGGCGGCATGATCAGCACCAGCGGATCATCGCGAAAGGGCAGGGTTTCGAGATTGTGGGTGTCGACGGCGTCGGAGACGATGCCCAGGTCCGCCGCACCCTGGCGTAAGGTGTGGACGATGCGCAGGCTCGGCATTTCCTGCACATCGATGTCGAGGTTGGGATGGTGGCAAAGGAAGTCCGCCAACACTTCCGGCAGGTACTCAGTGATCGCCGTGGTGTTGCACAGCAAGCGCACCTGGCCTTTGACGCCCTTGGCGTATTCGGCCAGATCCTGCTGCATGCGGTCGGCCTGTTGCAGCAGGAGCCGGGCGTGCTGCGCCAAGGCTTTTCCCGCCGGGGTTGGCGAGACCCCACGCCGACCGCGCTCCAGGAAATCAATGCCCAATGACGACTCCATCGCCCGAATGCGCGCACTGGCCGCCGCCAGGGACAGGTGACTGCGGGCGGCGCCAGCGGTGATATTGCCGGTGTCGAGGATGTGCAGGTAGAGGCGCAGGTCGGTGAGGTCGAAGTGCATGTGGGCAATCCAGATAGGTGTGTTGTCAGGGCGGACGCCTTCGCGAGCAGGCTCGCTCCCACAATGGATTGGTGAGCGACGCAAAACCACTGTGGGAGCGAGCCTGCTCGCGAAGACGTCGGCAGCTACAACCCAACATTCAGCCTCTTGTCTTACAAGAGGCACCCTCAGTATATGGCAGATTTTCAATCACCCCTCGTGGGCGCACGATAGCCCCATGAATACTCTCGCCGCGTTCTACCAAAACCTCGGTCTGGCCTTGTCTTTACTGGTCATCACCACCTTTCTGCTGGCCGGCACCATCAAAGGCGTCATCGGCCTCGGCCTGCCGACCATTGCCATGGGCTTGCTCGGTCTGGCTATGGCGCCGTCGCAGGCTGCCGCGCTGTTGATCATCCCGGCCACGCTGACCAACGTCTGGCAACTGGCATTCGGCGGTCATCTACGGGGGCTGATCAAACGTCTGTGGCCGATGCTGCTGGCGATTTTCATCGGCACCGGCGCGGGTACGTTGTGGATCGGCATGGTCGGCGGGCATTGGGTGGTGCGAGGACTGGGTGCGGCGTTGTTGCTCTACGCCTTGAGCGGACTGTTCCTGCCGGTCCAGCGCGTGGGCGAACGTAGCGAGCATTGGCTCGGTCCGCTGTGCGGCGTGCTGACGGGCATCATCACCTCGGCCACCGGCGTGTTCGTGATTCCGGCGGTGCCGTACCTGCAAGCGCTGGGTTTGAGCAAGGACGAGTTGGTGCAGGCGCTGGGGCTGTCGTTCACTGTCTCGACCCTGGCCCTGGCCGCTGGGTTGTTATGGCGCGGCGCCCTCGGCGGTGGCGAGTTGAGCGCCTCGCTGCTGGCGCTGATCCCGGCGGTGCTCGGCATGTGGCTGGGGCAGTGGCTGCGCCAGCGGATCAGCGCTGTGTTGTTCAAGCGCGTATTTTTCATTGGCCTTGGCTTGCTTGGCGGCCATTTGCTGATCAGCGGGTAGCGGACGACCGGCTGATCATCTCAATGGCGCGGATCTCGAAGTCACGTTCCAGGTACTCATCGCGCTGAGCGAGAAATGCCTTCATGTGTGGCAGGTTCGAATGCACGTCGAGGTGCGCCTGGGACTGCCAGATCTCGTAGAAAATGAACAGGGTCGGGTCCTGTTTGTCGCGCAACATGTGGTACTCGATGCAGCCGGGTTCGGCGCGGCTGGCTTCCACGTAACCGCTGAAAAACGCTTCAAAGGCGTCGGATTTTTCCGGGCGGGTCTTGGCGTGCAGGATGAAGCCTTGCAGGTCACTCATGAACATCACTCCTCAAGTCAGAATCGGCGCCAGTCTAAGGCAACAATCGGCTGTAGATTCGTGCGTTTAGGTCAAATGATTTTTGCCAAACGAAGGCTTATTCCGCGCGAGGCGGATCGTTACTCTGCCGCCATCCAATTTCTGACCTTCCCGAGATCCCCCATGAAAAAAGTCCTGTTGCTCAATGGTGGCAAAAAATTCGCCCACTCCGATGGCCGCTACAACGCCACCCTGCACGAAGCTGCGTTGAGCGTGCTGGACCGTGGCGGGCTGGATGTCAAAGCCACCTTCATCGATGAGGGTTATGACATCGCTGAAGAAGTGGCCAAGTTCCTCTGGGCCGACGTGATCATTTACCAGATGCCCGGTTGGTGGATGGGCGCGCCGTGGACCGTCAAGAAGTACATCGACGAAGTCTTCACCGAAGGTCATGGCAGCCTCTACGCCAGCGATGGCCGCACCCGTTCCGATGCCTCGCAGAAGTACGGCAGCGGCGGCCTGATCCAGGGCAAGCAGTACATGTTGTCGCTGACCTGGAACGCACCGCAGCAAGCCTTCGACGACCCGACTGACTTCTTCGAAGGCAAGGGCGTGGATGCGGTGTACTTCCCGTTCCACAAGGCCAACGAATTCCTAGGTATGACCGGCTTGCCGACCTTCCTGTGCGTGGACGTGATGAAGCGCCCAAATATCGAAGGCGATGTGGCGCGTTACGAGCAACATTTGACCGAGGTGTTTGGCCTCAAGGCCTGACGCTCGGCTACTATCGATAGCGGGAACCGAAACCTGTAGGAGCCGGCTTGCTGGCGATCAGCGCATGCGGTTTTTCTGAAGGACCGCCATCGCCAGCAAGCCGGCTCCTACGAAAATCGATTGATGCGCTGAATTTTTCGAAAAGGAATGCAGGTGAAAGCCAGATCCGATGAGTTGCAGATCTTCGTCTGCGTGATTGAGTGCGGGTCGATTTCGGCGGCGGCCGAGCAGGTCGGGCAGACGCCGTCGGCGGTCAGCCGCACCTTGTCGCGTCTGGAAGCCAAGCTCGACACGACCCTGATCAACCGCACCACACGGCGCATGGACCTCACCGAAGAAGGCAAGTACTTCTTCGAACACGCCAAGCGGATTCTCGATCAGATGGATGAGCTCGAAGAGCGCTTGTCGTCACGCCAGCAGACGCCGTCCGGACGCTTGCGCATCAACGCCGCATCACCCTTCATGTTGCACGCCATCGTGCCCTACATCGATGAATTCCGCAGGCTTTATCCCGATATCCAGCTTGAGCTCAACAGCAACGACCTGATCATCGACCTGCTCGAACAAAGCACCGACATCGCCATCCGTATCGGCACGCTTGCTGACTCGACCCTGCACGCCCGCTCCCTGGGGTGCAGCCCGATTCATATCGTCGCCAGCCCCGCGTATCTGGAAAAACACGGCACGCCGACGGCGGTGGCCGACCTGGCCAATCACACGCTGCTGGGATTCACCCAGAACGAAGGCCTGAACCAGTGGCCATTGCGCTACGTGCACGGTGATCGCTGGCCGATCGAGGCCGCGCTCAGCGCCTCCAGCGGCGAGACCATTCGCCATCTGGCGCTGGAAGGCCAGGGCATTGCCAGTCTGTCGCACTACATGACCATCGAAGACATTCGTGCCGGGCGTTTGAAAGTCGTGCTGGCCGAGTTCAACAGCGGCTATCGCCAGCCGATCAACGCGGTGTATTACCGCAACTCGCAACTGGCCCTGCGCATTCAGTGTTTCCTGGATTTCATCCAGGGCAAGCTGGCGTTGTATGCGAGTGAGGATTTCAAGGCTGATTCGTGATTCCTGGACAAGAGTGAATTGGGTCAGCGGGGATTTTTCGTCGCGCACCGCTGCCGGATACTCGTTGCATCATTGATCAACGCAGGGAGTTTCTCCATGAACGTATTCGTCACCGGCGCCGCCGGTTTTATCGGCGGTTCCATCGCCACGGGCCTGATCAAGGCTGGTCACAGCGTCACCGGTCTGGTGCGCAACGCCGAACAGGCCGATGAGCTGAAAGCGCTGGGCATCACGCCAGTGGTCGGCACGCTGGACGACAGCGCCCTGTTGGCCGAACAGGCCCGTGCCGCCGAAGCCGTGATCAACGCTGCCAGCAGCGACCATCGCGGTGCGGTAGAAGCCTTGCTCGATGCCTTGCGCGGCTCCAACAAGGTGTTCCTGCACACCAGCGGTTCGAGCATCGTCGGCGATGCGTCGGGCGGTAAATCCAGCGATGTCATCTACTTCGAGGACAACCTGCCGGAACCGACCGTCGACAAGGCCGCCCGCGTGGCCATCGACAACCTGATTCTTGCTGCGGCGAAGGATGGGGTGAACTCGGCAGTCATCTGCAACACCCTGATCTACGGCCATAGCCTGGGCGTGAATCGTGACAGCGTGCAATTGCCGCGTTTGTTGAAACAAGCGCGTAAAAGCGGCGTCGTGCGCCATGTCGGTCCAGGGCAGAACATCTGGTCCAACGTGCACATCGAAGACGTGGTGTCGCTGTATCTGCTGGCGCTGACCAAAAACATTCCGGGCACCTTCTACTTCGTCGAAAGCGGTGAAGCATCGTTCATCGACATGACCACAGCCATGGCCCAGGCGCTGGGTCTAGGTGAACCGCAAGACTGGCCGCTCAAGGAGGCCGAGGCTGAGTGGGGTTATGAAATGGCCAACTATGGTTTGGGTTCCAACAGTCGGGTTCGTGGCAAGCAGGCGCGGGCGTTGCTGGGGTGGGTGCCCAAGCGCACGTCGGTGGTGGAGTGGATTCTGAAAGAAATGGTGTGAGTTCGCTGTAGTTCGCGTCATCGTTCATCGCGGGCAAGCCTTGCTCCTACAGGTTTTATGTCGTCTATGAATTTTGTGAACGACACAAAACCTGTAGGAGCAAGGCTTGCCCGCGATGGCATATTCAGCGTCGCAACAACTGGCCGGGCTGCCCTCGATTCCGTAACATCCGCACATTCTTTCTCGCTACTCCCTGCGGTCCTCCATGAAACCCAAAAACCTGCGCGCCGACATCCTGGCCGGCCTCACCACGTCTTTTGCCCTGCTGCCCGAATGCATCGCCTTCGCGCTGGTGGCTCACCTCAATCCGCTGATGGGGCTGTACGGCGCATTCATCATTTGCACGCTGACCGCGCTGTTCGGCGGTCGGCCGGGCATGGTCTCCGGTGCCGCCGGTTCCATGGCGGTGGTGATCGTCGCGCTGGTGGTGCAGCACGGTGTGCAATACCTGCTGGCCACGGTGCTGCTGGGCGGGTTGATCATGATGGCGTTCGGTCTGCTCAAGCTCGGTAAGCTGGTGCGGATGGTGCCGCACCCGGTGATGCTGGGTTTCGTCAACGGTCTGGCAATCATCATTGCCCTGGCGCAACTGGAACATTTCAAAAGCGGCGAGGCGTGGCTGAGCGGCACGCCGCTGTACATGATGATCGGGCTGGTCGCCGTGACGATGGCGATTGTCTATGTGCTGCCACGCCTGACCCGGACAGTACCGCCAGCGTTGGTGGCGATACTCGGCGTGGGCCTGGCGGTGTACCTGCTCGGCCTGCCGACCCGTACCCTGGGCGACATGGCGCACATTGCCGGTGGCTTACCGACTTTCGCCTTGCCGGACATTCCCTGGAACCTCGACACCCTGCGCGTCATTGCCCCCTACGCGATCCTGATGGCGTTGGTCGGCCTACTGGAAACCCTGCTGACCCTGAACCTTACCGACGAGATCACTGAGAGCCGCGGCTACCCGGACCGTGAGTGCGTGGCGCTGGGCGCAGCGAACGTGGTGTCCGGTGCGTTCGGCGGCATGGGCGGTTGCGCGATGATTGGTCAGACCGTGATCAACCTCAGTTCTGGCGGACGTGGCCGGGTATCCGGTGTGGTGGCCGGTGTGGCGATTCTGTTGTTCATTCTGTTCCTGTCGCCGCTGATCGAACGCATTCCGCTGGCGGCGTTGGTGGGGGTGATGTTCGTGGTGTCGCAGCAGACCTTCGCCTGGGCTTCCTTGCGGGTGGTGAACAAGGTGCCGCTCAATGATGTGCTGGTGATCATGGCGGTGACTGTGATCACCGTGTTCACCGACCTGGCCACGGCGGTGCTGTGCGGGATCATCATTGCGGCGCTGAATTTCGCCTGGCAACAGGCTCGCGAGCTCTACGCAGACAGTCATCTTGAAGCCGACGGCAGCAAGCTGTACCTGATGCACGGCACGCTGTTTTTCGCCTCGACCACACCGTTTCTCAATCAATTCGATCCGGCCAACGACCCGGCCGTGGTGACCATCGACTGCCGCCACCTGAGCTTCGTCGACTACTCCGCCATCGCCGCCCTCAAGACCTTGCGCGAGCGCTACGAAAAGGCCGGCAAGCATTTGCGAGTGCTGCACTTGTCCGAGCGCTGCAAGAAGCTGCTCAAGCGAGCCCATGTCGCTCACGACTGAATAATCAAAAGATCGCAGCCTGCGGCAGCTCCTACACCGGTCCTCTGTAGGAGCTGCCGCAGGCTGCGATCTTTTGATCTTCAAAATGAAAATTCGCCGGTCCGATTTTCATTATTAACGACAAAACATACCCAAAAACGACACCTCTTACCTCTATACGAAAATTACTTTCACCTCGTTTGAGTTTCACGCTTCGAAATGTTTTAAGAGTTTCACAAAACTTTCGACGTGACCCTCTCGAGGAGTACCGCATGACCCCGTCCTTCGGCTATTGGCTGCTGGTGTATGCCGCTGTTGCCATCATTGCCCTGATCGTTCTGATCGCCCGTTATCGGCTCAATCCGTTCATCGTCATCACCCTGATTACCCTCGGCCTGGCGCTGGTCGCCGGGATGCCGCCGTCCGGTGTGGTGGGGGCTTACGAGGCGGGGGTTGGCAAGACGCTGGGACACATCGCGCTGGTGGTGGCGCTGGGCACGATGCTCGGCAAGATGATGGCCGAGTCCGGGGGCGCCGAGCAGGTGGCGCGGACCCTGATCGACCGTTTCGGCGAGAAGAACGCCCACTGGGCGATGGTCTGCATCGCCTTCCTGGTGGGCCTGCCGCTGTTTTTCGAGGTCGGTTTCGTGTTGCTGGTGCCGATTGCGTTCACCGTGGCGCGGCGGGTGGGCGTGTCGATCCTGATGGTCGGTTTGCCGATGGTCGCCGGGCTCTCAGTGGTGCATGCGTTGGTGCCGCCACATCCGGCGGCGATGCTGGCGGTGCAGGTCTATCAGGCGTCGGTGGGGCAGACTTTGCTCTATGCGATTGCCGTCGGCATTCCCACCGCGATCATCGCCGGTCCCCTGTACGCCAAATTCATCGTGCCGCGCATCCAGTTGCCGGCGGAAAACCCGCTGGAGCGCCAGTTCCTCGAACGTGAACCCCGCGACAACCTGCCGGGCTTCGGCATCACCATGGCGACCATTCTGCTGCCAGTGGTGCTGATGCTGATCGGCGGCTGGGCCAACCTGATTTCCACGCCGGGTACGGGGCTCAACCAGTTCCTGTTGTTCATCGGCAACTCGGTGATCGCCCTGCTGTTGGCGACCTTGCTGAGTTTCTGGACGCTCGGCATCGCTCAGGGTTTCAATCGCGAATCGATCCTCAAGTTCACCAACGAGTGCCTGGCACCGACCGCCAGCATCACCCTGCTGGTGGGCGCTGGCGGCGGTCTGAACAAGATTCTGGTGGATGCCGGCGTCACCGACCAGATCGTCGGCCTGGCCCACGAATTCCATCTGTCGCCACTGCTGATGGGCTGGTTGTTCGCCGCGCTGATGCGCATCGCCACCGGTTCCGCCACCGTGGCCATGACCACCGCGTCCGGCGTGGTCGCGCCGGTGGCTATCGGCCTGGGTTATCCGCATCCGGAATTGCTGGTGCTGGCCACCGGTGCCGGCTCGGTCATTTTTTCTCACGTCAACGACGGCGGCTTCTGGTTGATCAAGGAATACTTCAACATGACGGTGGCCCAGACCTTCAAGACCTGGACCGTGCTTGAAACCCTGATTTCGCTGGTTGCCTTCGGCCTGACCGTTGGCCTTTCCTACCTGATTTAAACGGAGCCATTTGCCATGGACATCCTTTACCAGATTCGCGCCCGCCAGGATTCTTTCAGCGCCGGTGAAGGACGCATCGCCCGCCTGATGCTCGACGACGTCGGGTTCGCCGCTTCCGCCAGCCTCGATGAGCTGGCGCTGCGGGCGGAAGTCAGCACCGCCACCTTGTCGCGTTTCGCCCGCACCGTGGGCTGTCGCGACTTGCGTGACCTGCGCCTGCAACTGGCCCAGGCCAGCGGCGTTGGCAGCCGTTTTCTCGACCCGGCGGGCACCCCCGAGCAGTCGGCGTTCTATGGGCAGATCGTCGGGGATATCGAGTCGACCCTGCGCCAGCATCTGTCGGGTTTCGACGAGTCGCGCTTTGCCGATGCGGTAAAACTGCTGGGCAAGGCGCGTATGATTCATGCGTTCGGCATGGGTGGCTGCTCGACCCTGTGCAGCGATGAATTGCAGGTGCGTTTGGTGCGGCTGGGTTACCCGATTTCGGTCTGCCATGACGCCGTGATGATGCGCATCACGGCCTCCAGCCTGAGCGCCGAGCACGTGGTGATCGTCTGCTCACTGACCGGCATCACCCCGGAACTGATCGAAACGGTGGAGCTGGCCCGCAGCTACGGTGCGCGGATTCTGGCCATCACCCGTGGCGACTCGACGCTGGCGCAATTGGCCGACATCGTCCTGCCGCTGCAAAGCGCCGAAACCTCCTTCATCTACAAACCCACGGCGGCGCGCTACGGCATGCTGCTGGCCATTGATGTGCTTGCCACCGAGCTGGCACTGGCCAATCCTCAAGACAATCAAGAGCGTCTGCGGCGGATCAAACTCGCCCTGGACGATTACCGCGGCGGCGACGATCACCTGCCGCTGGGAGACTGACATGCAGTACGACACGCTGATTCGCAATGCCCTGATCATCGATGGCAGCAACCAACCCGGTTACCCCGCCGACGTAGCGATTCTCAACGGTCGCATCGAGCGCATCGGTGACCTGAGCGAGGCCAGAGCCGCCGAGGAAATCGACGCGCAGGGCCACGTGTTGGCGCCGGGTTTCATCGACGTGCACACCCACGACGACACGGTGGTGATCCGCCAGCCGCAGATGCTGCCCAAACTCAGCCAGGGCGTGACCACGGTGATCGTCGGCAACTGCGGCATCAGTGCATCGCCTGTGAGCCTGCGCGGTGATCCGCCGGACCCGATGAACCTGCTCGGCACCTCGGCGGCCTTTGCTTATCCGACGTTCAGCGATTACCGCGCCGCTGTCGAGGCGGCGAACACCACCCTGAACGTGGCTGCGCTGGTGGGGCACACCGCGTTGCGCAGCAACCACCTTGATGACCTGTTCCGCACCGCGACACCCGAAGAAATTGCCGCGATGCGCGAGCAACTGCGCGAGAGTCTCGAAGCCGGCGCGCTGGGCTTGTCCACCGGCCTTGCCTACGCCAGTGCGTACTCGGCATCCACCGATGAAGTCATGCAACTGACCGAAGAGCTCACGGCTTTCGGCGCGGTGTACACCACGCATCTGCGCAGCGAATTTGAACCAGTACTGGAGGCCATGGACGAGGCTTACCAGATCGGCCGCCATGCAAAATCCCCGGTGATCATTTCCCACCTCAAATGTGCCGGCGCCGGTAACTGGGGGCGCAGTCCGCAACTGCTGGCATCGCTTGAGCAGGCAGCGAAAACCCATCCGGTGGGCTGCGATTGCTACCCCTACGCCGCCAGTTCCTCGACCCTGGACCTCAAGCAAGTCACCGATGCCCATCGCATTACCATCACCTGGTCTACGCCGCACCCGGAAATGGGCGGTCGCGACCTGATGGACATCGCCGCCGAATGGAACCTGTCGTTGCTCGACGCGGCCCGCCAGCTGCAGCCGGCTGGCGCGGTGTATTACGGGATGGACGAAAACGATGTGCGCCGGATCCTCGCGCACCCACTGTCGATGGTCGGCTCCGATGGCTTGCCGGAAGATCCGTTTCCGCACCCTCGCCTGTGGGGCGCCTTCCCGCGGGTGCTCGGCCATTTCAGCCGCGACGTAGGCCTGTTTCCGCTGCACACCGCCGTGCACAAGATGACCGGGCTCTCGGCGGCGCGGTTCGGCTTGAAGGGCAGGGGTGAGATCCGCGAAGGGCATTGGGCGGACCTGGTGCTGTTCGACCCGGCGACCATTCGCGATGTGGCGGACTTCAACGATCCGCAACGGGCGGCCGAAGGCATCGAAGGTGTGTGGGTCAACGGGGTGCTCAGCTATCGCGACGGACAGGCGAACGGCCGCAGGGAAGGGCGGTTCCTGGCGCGGGAAGGGGATTTGCGCACGGGATTTCAATGACAGAAAAGATCGCAGCCTGCGGCAGCTCCTACATGGGATCACATTCTTCTGTAGGAGCTGCCGAAGGCTGCGATCTTTTGATCTTTGCGTGATGGCACATTGCAATTAAAGAATGCCGCCACCAAGCCGATTCGCTGACACACAGCCCGGCTACACTGCGGGCTATTTCTGTCTGGGAGCAACTTGATGAGCTTCGGCAAAACCACCCCGATCCTGCGGATCTTCGACGAAACCAAAGCGGTTGAATTCTACGTCGACTTCCTTGGATTCAAGATCGACTGGCAGCACCGCTTCGAAGCCAACTTCCCGCTGTACCTGCAAGTCTCCCGTGGCGAGTGCGTGTTGCACCTGTCCGAACACCATGGCGATGCAACACCGGGCTCGGCCCTGCGTATCGAGACCGATGAACTGGAAGCCTTCCAGCAGCAATTGCTGGCCAAGGACTACCCCTTCTCCCGCCCGCAGATCCAGGCCATGCCCTGGGGCAGCCAGGACATGACCATTAGCGATCCGTTTGGCAATCGGTTGGTGTTTACCAATGCGATTAGTGTTTGAGCTTTAGTTCGCCTTCGCGGGCAAGCCTCGCTCCTACAGGTATTGAGTGAACCTGTAGGAGCGAGGCTTGCCCGCGATGGCGTTCTTTCATTCAACGCAGATTGAGCGTCAAACCCGGAAGTGGCTGACCATCATCTGCAACTGATTGCCCAACCGCGCCAGTTCAACACTGGACTTGGCCGTTTCATCGCTGGCCGCTGCGGTTTGTTCTGACACGTCGCGAACGTTGATGAT
This sequence comes from Pseudomonas putida, assembly GCF_050990305.1. Classification (GTDB taxonomy): domain Bacteria; phylum Pseudomonadota; class Gammaproteobacteria; order Pseudomonadales; family Pseudomonadaceae; genus Aquipseudomonas; species Aquipseudomonas putida_AH. The sequence goes on from NZ_CP158817.1 coordinate 772,765, forward strand.
GCTGCGGCTGATTTCTTCGGCCACGGCGCTTTGCTGTTCGGCGGCGGCGGCGATCTGTTGGTTCATCGACTGGATGTTGGACACCGTGCGGGTGATGTTTTCCAGTGAGTCGCCGGCCTTGCGGGTCAGGGCCACGCTGCTGTCGGTGAGGGCGCGGCTGTTGTTCATCACCGCTGCTACCTGTTGCGTGCCGTTTTGCAGGCCGGCCACCAGGCCTTCGATTTCTTCGGTGGATTTCTGCGTGCGCTGGGCCAGGCCACGAACCTCGTCGGCCACCACGGCGAAACCGCGACCCGCTTCACCGGCGCGGGCCGCTTCGATGGCGGCGTTGAGGGCCAGCAGGTTGGTCTGTTCGGCCACGGCCTTGATCACGTCCATCACGCTGCCGATCTTGTCGCTTTCCTGTTGCAGCACGCTCATGGCCTCGGTGGAGCGCGCCACTTCGTTGGCCAGGCGTTCGATCTGGGCGATGGCTTCGTTGACCACCTTGTCACCTTCACGGGCTTCGCCATCGGCAGCGGCGGCCGCTTGCGAGGCCTCTTCGGCGTTGCGCGCAACTTCCTGCACGGTGGCCGTCATTTCGTGCATGGCCGTGGCGACCTGATCGGTCTCGACTTTCTGGCTGTTGACCCCGGCGCTGGTTTGTTCGGTCACCGCCGACAGTTCTTCGGCGGCGCTGGCGATCTGAGTGACGCCGTCGCGGATGCCGCTGATCAAGTCGCGCAGGGTTACGCCCATGCGAGCGATGCCTTGCTGCAACACGCCGAGTTCATCGCGGCGGGTTACATGGACGTTGTGGGACAGGTCGCCACTGGCAATGCGATCGACCACGGCCAGGGTTTCGCGCAAGGGGCCGGTGATCTGACGGGTGATGAGCACGGCGGCGATGATGCCCACCAGCAACGCCAGCAAGGTGCTGACCAGTTGCAGGGTTTGCGCCTTGGCGCTTTCGGCATCGCGTCGATCAAGCTGGATCTGATACAGCTGTTCGCTCAAGGAGACGATGGCGGCACCTTCGTCCGTCATTTCCTTGCGCGCCTCTACCACCACGTTGCTCGCGGTTTTGTAGTCCTGCAAGGCCGCGCGGTAGTTACCCAGGGCGGCTTCCAGTTTCGACAGAGCATCGGGCTGCACATCGGCAAAATGGACGTTGAGTGGCTTCAGGCTAGCGATGGCGGCGTCCAGTTGCGTGACCGCTTTCTGTTCGGTCTCGGCGTTGGTGGTTGCGGTGTAGCCGCGTACTTCATAACGCGCCAGCAGAAACGCTTCCTTGGCTGCGGTGATGGCCTGCAACTGCTCGAAGCGCTCATCGCTCGGTGGCAGCTGTAGAACGCGGGTGTTCAAGGCGTTGATCAGTGAGTTGGCAGTTTCCGCGTTGGCGGTCATGACATCCCGTGCACTGTTGCCGGCGCGATAAGCGCCACGCATTTTGTTCAGGGACGTTTTGTAGGCGTCGATGACGACGCCTTGCTCTTTGAGCAACTTAAGGTTTTCGGGGCTCTTGAACTTCACCAGCAGCGCTTGTTGCTGAGCCGAAAATGCTTCAAGGGTGGTCTGCACGGTCTGGGCGGTGGCTTCGTCGCCGTTGGTCAGCATGTATTGCAGGCGCACCACCCGCAACTTGGTCAGCCCGGCGTTGAGCTGCGTGATGTCGCTCATCCAGTTGCTGCGGTCAATCAGGCTGCCCAGGCTCGTCCAGCCCGTCAGGGCGAGGATGCAGGTCAAAGCCAGAACCAGGCCAAATCCCAGGCCCAGTTTCAGGTTCACGCTGATGTTGCCGAACCAGCTATTCATCAAAATTCCTCCAGGAACGTGGTGCTTCTCGATCGTCGGTTGGCTGGAAGATTGTTGTTTTTGGTGCCAGCAAGGTGTGTAGAAGGTCTGTATCGGCCGCAACGCCAAGAGCTGAAGATCAAAAGATCGCAGCCTGCAGGGAAATGGGATCCCCTGTAGGAGCTGCCGCAGGCTGCGATCTTTTAAGCTTTTTTTCACAAACGTTTCACTGCCTGCCCACGCCTGCCTCTCTACCCTCCTGGCATCAAATGAAGGGGTGCATGCCGGCGAGGCGGCTTAATGTGGAATTGAGACTGAGTCTTTTCGGTGTAAGCCGCTCGATTGACCTCAATGGTTTGGTCCGTTATCGCAATGCTGCCGTGGTGCTGGCCTCGGCGCTGCTGGTGATCCCGTTGACGGTGTTCTTGCTGCAACCCGCCGCCGTGCCGGACCTGGCCCATGGCAACACCGCTGGCGCACTGGCGCTGCAGACGGCCTGGTCCAAGGGCGATGTGATCGCACTGGTGCGGCATGTCGAGCGCTGCGATCACTCCAGCGCCCCTTGCCTGATTGGCAACGACGGGATTACCGAACGCTCGCGCAGCGTTGCGGTGGCCGTCGGCGCACAGTTCAAACAGATGGGGCTGGACAAGGCCGACATCTATAACAGCCCGATGATGCGCACGGCGCAAACCGCCGGATTCATGTTCAACAAGGTCGGTACGGGCGACGAGTGGTTGATCAACTGCAAGGGCACCATGCTGCGTGACGCACTGGCGCATAAGGTGGCCGGGCGCAACCTGATCCTGGTGACCCACAGTGAATGCATGTCGCAACTGGAAAAAGACCTGAAGTTGCCGGATTCGACCCTGGGTTACGGCGCTTCACTGTTTATCACCGCCGAAACCCTCAAGGAACCGCGTATGCTGGGCTTCATTGAAGCCTCGGACTGGCAGTCGGTGAGCTCCAAATAAACTCAAACCCTGGATCAGGAAACACAATGCCGACGCGTTCCCGTGCCCGCTTTTACTGTATGAATTTTGGAATACCGCTGGCCTGTGCGGTCGCGGTGTTTTTGATGTTCGACATGACCAATATCGACGTCGCTTTCAGCAACCTGCTATTCGATCCGCTGACCCAGACGTTCCCGCTGGACCAGATTCACTTCTTCGAGAAGCTGACGCACAAGTGGGCGCGGATCATTCCGAACTGGACGGCTGAAATTGCGCTGATTGGTGCCGTGCTGTCGTTCGTATGGCCGCTGGTCAACCCGCAAAAGCGTCCTGGGCTCGGTGGGTTTCTCGAGCGCAGCAAGGTCGCGCCCGTGTTGCAGTTTGCAGCCGCTCATCGTCGGGATTTTCTGTTTGTGGTCATCGCGTTTGCGCTGTGTACAGGCGTGATCCATTTTCTCAAGTCCCACACCAGCGTGTACTGCCCGGTCGAGACCACGCTGTACGGCGGAAAAATGGCCCATATCGAGTGGTACAACAATTTCAAGTTGTTCCAGGAAGCGGGTGATGGCCGCTGCTGGCCGGGCGGACATGCGTCGGGTGGCTTCACCATGATGGCGTTGTACTTTGTGGCTCGTCGCTACCGCTGGCGGTTTTCCAGCGCGGTGCTCTACGGCTCGCTGTTGCTGGGGTTCGTCTACGGCACGACCCGGGTTCTGCAAGGCTGGCACTACATGTCTCACACCTTGTGGTCCGGTATCTTTGTGTGGCTGACCTGTTTGCTGACGGCGCTGGCGTTTTATGGATGGGCACGGCTGGATCAGCCTGTGTTGAACAAGCATGAAAAAGCGCGAGTGGTGGCAGAGGCTGAGCCTGTGAACTGAAGGCGTGGTTGAACGGCGAAACCCGCTTCCTGAGTCAGGGGCGGGTTTTTTGTTGTCCGGGATAAAGCGTTCGCAAGCAGGCTCGCTCCTATCCCTGGGGGTCAATGTTATCCAACGCCCGGTTGACCGCCAGTTCCGCCAGCATGACGATCTGCGCAATGGCCAGCGCCGTGTTGCGCTGCGGGCCGTTGAGGTAGGTGGCGAAGTCGTTGAGCATGACGTTGGCTGAAGCCAGTGACTCGCAGGCATGGGCGAGGAGGTTTTCGGTGCTGATGTCGGGCAGGACGGTGAAAAAGGTGGTGGGGCTGTAGGGTCTTTCGGTGCAAGGGGGGTCAGGAATTAGCTTATCCATCTTTGTTCTCCACTCGGTTGCAGAGCCACCATTCGCCGATCTCACCTGGCGAGATGGGTGGCAGCTATGTGCGGAGTGAGATCACCGGGAGTAGGAAACCGGCCAGACCGAAGCCTGCCCGCACACAGCCGCCATAAAGCATTGCGGACAGCGGATAGCTGGCGGCAATTATGGTGGTACTGGTACTGGATTCATACTCCCGAGATCTCACACCCGGTCACTGAATTTTTCAGCGACCGCCAGAGACTATTCAGCCCGTTTCCGACCGACAACCTGAAACACCTGTGGGATCTTTCCCCTTGTTTCGCGTCCTTGTAGGACGCCTATCCCAACTGTCGCGACCATTGTCGATCCGGGTCTTCCCAAACCTTGCTCACCAGGGCCGTCAGCACATGGTCCTGCCAGCGCCCGGCAATGTTCAGATAGTTCCTGGCATATCCTTCGCGCTCGAAGCCCAAACGCTCCAACAACCGCGCACTGCGCTCGTTACCCGGAATGTAGTTGGCCATGATCCGGTGCAGGTTCATGGTTTCGAACATGTAGCCAATACCCGCTTCAAGCGCTTCTTGCATCAAGCCCTGGCCCTGACGTGACTCGCAAATGTGGTAGCCCAGATAACAGGCCTGGAATGCCCCGCGCACGATACCGCTGAAATTGCAGGCGCCGATCATCTGCCCGTCGTCGCGATCCAGCAGGGCGAAATGCACCGCATACCCCTCATCGAACGCCATGGCCTGTTGTGCCAGGCGCGAACGGATTCTTTCTGGGCTGTAGTAGTCGTCTGAACGGACCGGTGACCAAGGCGCCAGGTGCGCCTGGTTGCGTCGATAAAAGTCGCTCTCCAGCGCCGCTTGGCTGGGGCTCAGGATCGCCAGGGTCAGGCGTTTGCAGGGCAGGGTGAGGATCGTCATCTGGCGCTCCGGGGCGCATTGCCCCATTGGTGGAGTGAATGACGAGCAATCTACAGGCAAAAAAAAGCCCGCGGGAGGGCGGGCAAACCGTAGTTTCTTGAATGAGCGAGGGAAATGTACAGGTGCCGGGATTAAGGTGGGGTGAAGAAATGTTCATGTATGGGGCGATGGGCGGCACGCTGATGGTCATCAGTGCCTACCTGCTGACTTTTCAGGGCGCGCGCGGCCGATTTTCGCATCGGCCCAATACCCTGTAGGAGCGAGCCGGCTCGCGATGGTCGTGAACGATAACGCGTAAAATCGGAGGCTGCGCGGTGCCCTCAAGTTTTTCGCGAGCAGGGCTCGCTCCTACACAAAGCACTGCGCCGATCTTCATGGAGCTGCGACCATGATCGTGAGGGGCGGTAAGTTGCAGCCCGTGCGTGAGTGCTTGATGGTGTCGATTGACTTGAGTGGCTTTCGTTTGAGGTGAGGCACTTTGGCGGGCGCGAGTGCATGGAGAATCGCGGGCAACAAAAAAGCCGTAAAGCGTTGGCTTTACGGCTTTTTTCGGGTTTGGTGGGCCGGGGTAATCTGAACTGATTATCTAAGTTATTGATTTTAAATTATAAATGTCGGTTAAAAAATTCTTTGGAATACCATTTGGAATACCAAGGCTTTGGGCTTGCGGTGCAGAGGCAAGGAGGGTGTCTAAGGTTTACTAGCCACCTTTCAGCCTGCCTGTGAAGTACATGCCATCCTCAGACTCCGTCGTTATCAGAATCTCCAAGATTTGAGCTCGTTTCAGCTCGTGCTTTTTTGCCAGCGTATCGAGTAGCTCGATCGCGGTTTTCGATAGCATGACATTAACCTGCTTCTTGTCTGCTGTGCGTTCGTCGAACTGCTTACGGTTCCATCGTTTCTTGATCGACTGGATGATGGCTTTCAGCTCATTGCGGCCGAGCTCTGCTTCATCAAAGTACATGAGCAGCTCTTTGTAATTGTTGATAGGGCTCTGGCTTTTAAATATGGATACATGGTGCTTCTCTAGCCACTCCCAAGCGCATTTGCAGCGTTTGAGGCCATCCTTTTTGTCTTCGAACCACTCGAAAGTTTTGTCGCCAGCCTTGTGTCTAAGCCAACGATTGCGAAGGCGCTCGATTTCGTCTGTTTTTTTTGCGATATCCACATCCCAGAGATCAAGGATGGCGATGAGATGATTCCTACCATTGAGTCGTACCAGTCCGTTAGGCAGTCCCTGAGTAGGTCTCAACTCAGTGAGGTCTTCAATCCTGCGAAGTAGCCATCGATGCTGCCGCTCATCTTCCTCAATCCACTTGAGATAGTCATGCGGGACCAGCGATCGGTCCTTTTTTGACGCTATGAATTTAAGGTTTTCGGTCTTGCGTTTCAGAAATCTTGCGATCTCGTCCCGCATGGTCGAGCCATTACATGTACTAGCGTCAAACCTAGCCCGCTTATGTTGGTTCAGGTACAGCCATAGCCAGATGTCATGACGAGTGTTTTGTCGTGGTTCCTTGAGTAGCTGGCTCAGCTCGTCAAGCCCGCTATCGTCAACGATAAAAGTCTCATCCATAGTCGCACTCTATCAATTTTAAAATACTAATATTATTAATTGGGTGTAATTCTAGTAGGATTCTATGCGTGTTCTATGGGCGTTCTACATGGAATCTATTGCTGATTAATTGGCATTATATGTTTATTCTAGGAATATTCTAGAATATTTTTTTTAATATGGTCAGTAAATATGGGCTCTGTAGCCATAGGTTGTTGGTTTTTTAGCCGTTCCTAGTATTTTCACCGTGTGAATCGATCCGGACGTTCAAGGCTGCCATGGCGTCAGTGACGTGTTTGTCGCGTTCCCTGGAGTTGGTGGTGCATATGGCGTTAAACGTCCATTAGTAAAAACGGGGCCTTGTGGGTGCTGATATCGAGTGGCGGCGAGATTGTCAGGACATGCTGCTGGTGCAAATAGGTTGCGCATGTCAATTTCGACAAAGCGCGAGTGCACAGCGTGCGCAGTTGTTTCGAACGACTGACCGAGAATGCTTCGAGTCTTTGGAGTGTGGCAAAGGTGGTGGCCGAAGTCGGGCGGGTGCAGAGGTGAGTAATGCTCTGTAAAAGGTCGAATTGAATCGTCGTCGGGCATCTTGGGCAGATATTGGCCAAGCTCCCTAGGTTTGCGTCTCCGCTTGGCTAAGTGGCGTTGGTCAAATCTTGGGTTGATAAGTCTTCAACTGAGCGGCACAGACTATTTCGTTCTGATGGGATTCTCTGCGAAACCTGAGCGGTCAACGTTAAGCAGTAGGCGTGTTGAGTATTTATTTACAGACCTTGCGAATCCTCTGAACGATACGAGAGGAGCCCGTTCATGAGGATCATCCGTCTGAAAGAAGTTATCGACTGCACCGGCCTGGGCCGGTCCACCATCTATAAGTACATTAGTGAAGGAGCTTTCCCAAAACAGGTCTCACTGGGTGATCGGTGCGTTGCCTGGGTGGAAAGTGAAGTTCACGACTGGATCCTGGCTAGGATTGAGGTGCGCGACTTAGCCGAGGGGGATCCGTGTAGGCATCAGGGATGAGCTTTGGATGCCCGTTCCAAGCAGTCTTAATACGTCATGACCGGGGCTTCCCCGGTCATGACGCTTTATGCTGCGTCGGCCGGTTGCCGTGGCGACACCTCAGACAATTCCCGCGGTAGGCTCCTAGCTAAAGTATCGGTATGCGGGGCAATATCGCTTTCCACTGCCCCGCTTCTCTGGGCAGTGCCTTGCTTGGTTAAGCTGGTTTTATTGATATAGCCATATTCAATTAACTACTACATTTCAATAGTCTCAAGCAAGGAGTTGTCTCGGCAGTAAAAAATTACTCAGTGAGTACTTGGTGTGTTCATCACCCAACCAGGTACTCAACGATGCACTCATCCAGCTCTACCACATGCACACGCGTGTCTCAGTCAAAAGCCTCGATCCTGATCGAGCGACTTGTTGAATCTATTGAGCGTACTGACAGACCAGCTTTCGAGATCATCCAATCTCCATCAGGATTCGAACAGGTACATAGGACCAAGCTCTCCAGTTACTTCGACTCCATACAGCAGATGCTTGATCTCTTCTACGATGACGAAGCCTACGTCTACAGCGAGCACCTGCGAGCCTTCTGGCAAGCGTGTCAGGACATTGGCCTAGAGCGTAGTCCTGTAGGTCTGACCTGTCTGAATGAGCAAGGGACGGGATACCTAGATTTCCACCATTCCATGAACGTACTGGTCGCTCGGATTCGTCAGATAATCCGAAGCAAGGAGTTCAAGCGTAAGGAGAATGATCGCCGCTATGAGGCCAGCCAGAAGCAGGCCATGCTTACTGAGTATGTGGGACGGGTGCTTGATCGCTATTCCCGTACGGTTGTGGTGCGTGTGGACCTGCATTATCAAGCGATAGCACAAGCACGTCTGCGTATCGAACATGTGTTCGAGGACCTGGATTTGCTGGTCCGTGCGAGGGAGCGTAATCCGATCTTCAAGCACGAGACGGGCTATATCTGTTCAGTCGAGCAAGGAGAGGACAAGGGGTTCCACATCCATGCAGCCTTCTTCTTCAATGGTGCTGAGGTGCGTAGCGACTTTAATAAAGCTAGGGAGATTGGTGAGTTGTGGGAGCAGATTAGTCGTGGGCGTGGGTACTGCTACCGCTGCAATGATGACAAGGACCGTTACGGCGATGAAGTCGGTATCGGGGTGATCCAGCGTCGAGACATCCAGGCTCGACAAAAGGTCGTCAAGGCCATGCGCTATCTGGCCAAAGACAGCCAGCATCTACGCATCAAGCCTGCAGGGGCGAGAGCCTTTCGCACTGGCCGCGTTCGGCGGGCAACTGCTTGAAAAGTTTACAGGTTGAATACGCGCAGCTGGTTTGGATTCGTTCGAGCGGGTAAGGTTCAGCTAATTTTTTGTAGTACATCGCAGCGAGCAGTTGGCAGTCAGTGCTGACCTCCTGCCCTGCACTCCCCGTATTGCGTCAGCTGGAAGTCGAGACATCCGGCCAGTTCTTCATCAAGGAAGTATTCATGTCGATCAATCAAACTGAGCTCTATGACGCGCTGCAAGGGTTGACCCAGCATATGGATGTGAGGTCTGAGTTCATCTATGGACTCCTGGATGCCTATGGCTTCGCAAAGAGCACGATCACTCAGCTAAGAAATGGCGGCGCCCGTAACGTGGCTAAGCTCGCTGGTGATGTCGCACTGAAAGGTCAACTTTATTTTCACCCTGTTCAAGCCGGTGAGGATCTCCACGAAGTCGCGGAGCGCCTCAGGGGTTCTGATGCGGTAAAGACGCAGAAGATCCGTTTTGTGATTGCGACCGACTTCGAGGAGCTGGTTGCTTATGACCTGAAGGCGGATGAGCGCTTGGAAACCGCATTCACCGAACTCCATCAGCAGTACAGTTTTTTCTTGCCGCTCGCGGGCTTGGAGAAGAGTTACATTCACAGCGAAAGCGTGGCGGACGTAAAAGCCGCGGAGAAGATGGGGCGGCTGTTTGACTTGATCCGTGAGCGTAACCAGATCACTACCGCTGAGGACGTGCATAGCCTCAACGTCTTCCTGACTCGCCTGTTGTTCTGCTTCTTTGCTGAAGATACCGAAATTTTTCTCAAGCATCAGTTCACCGATGCGATCAAGTCCACGACTCGTGAAGATGGTGAGGACGTTTCGGAGTTTCTTGGCAAGCTGTTCGCGGTTCTGAACGCTACTGAAACAGGTGCCCTGCGCCAGTCGATGCCTGCGCACCTGAAAGCTTTCCCGTATGTAAACGGCGGTTTGTTCGAGCAGCAGATGACAATCCCCTCATTCGGGGCTAAATCTCGGCGTTTGCTGTTGGAGTGCGGAACTCTGGACTGGTCGCAGATCAATCCGGACATATTTGGTTCCATGTTCCAGGCGGTGATCGACGAAGAGCAGCGCAGTACCATGGGCCAGCACTATACCTCCGTGAGTAACATCATGAAGGTCATCCAGCCATTGTTCCTAGACAAGCTATATGCGGAGTTAGATCTTTCGCGCGGTAGTGAGAAAAAGCTGCAGGCATTGCTGGAGCGTGTTGCTCAAATCAAGATTTTCGACCCTGCCTGTGGCTCGGGTAACTTTCTTATTATCGCCTACAAGGAGTTGCGCCGCTTCGAGATGGAGGTCTTCCGTGCGCTGAATGACTTCAGTAAACAGCGTGTGATGTTCATGAGCGGCATCAAATTGTCGCAATTCTACGGCATCGAAATTGACGACTTCGCTCATGAGATTGCTTTGCTGTCGTTGTGGCTTGTTGAGCATCAGATGCACACTGAGTTCAAAGTGGCCTTTGGTCACGCGGAACCGATGTTGCCGCTGAAGGCGAGCGGCAGTATTGTCCATGGAAACAGCCTGCGCCTTGAGTGGAATCGTATTTGCCCTAATACGGCCAATGACGAGGTGTATGTGATCGGGAATCCGCCGTTCGTTGCATCTGGTAAAGATCGCTCCAAAGAGCAAGATGATGATATGGCCCTGACTTTCCAAGGGTTTGACAGCTACAAGGACCTTGATTTAGTAGCTTGTTGGTTCTGGAAGGGCGCACAGTACATTAATGGCACTCGATCTGAATTGGCCTTGGTATCCACCAACTCAATCTGCCAAGGCGAGCAGGTAGCAATGCTTTGGCCAGGTATCCTTAATCTCGGCCTGAATATCAGCTTCGCTTACCAACCATTCAAGTGGAAAAATAGTGCCAAGAAAAACGCAGCCGTCCATGTCGTGATTGTTGGGCTGTCTACAAATCCCTCGAGTCGAGTGATTTTTAAAAGCATTGGGAATGAATGGCACGCTCAGACCGTTTCCAATATCAGCCCATACTTGCTGGAAGGAGGCAACACCGTCGCTTATGGACGACGCAAACCAATCGCCCAAGTCACTCCTTTTGCCAACGGAAGTATTGCCGCCGATGGTGGGCACCTTATCTTAGATGCTGCTGAGCGTGAGCAGCTTATTGCCTCTGAACCGGCTTCTGCTAAATGGATTAAGCACTATCGTGGGGCAGACGATCTTCTTTCCGGAATTACTCGATATTGCTTGTGGTTGGCTGATTGCACACTCGATGAACTGAACTGTATGCCCGAGGTAACAAAGCGTGTTCAGCGTGTGAAAGGTACTCGACTCCTCAGTCCGAAGGAACAGACGAAAAAAAAGGCGAATACCCCTCATTTATTCACAGAAAACCGCCAGCCCCGAGTAGGTAATTATCTGGCCATCCCCAGAACATCCTCGGAGAACCGAATGTATGTTCCCATTGGCTATGTAGACAGTTCTGTTATAGCTAACAACGACTTGCAAATTATCCCTAATGCGACTCTCTACGAGTTTGGCGTACTTACTTCAACCATGCACAATGACTGGATACGTGTTGTGGCTGGGCGTATGAAAAGCGATTATCGCTATTCCGCCTCATTGGTCTACAACACTTTCCCATGGCCCGAAGCCTCCGAAGCTCAGCGCACGCAAATCGAAGCTCTAGCTGAAGAAGTACTGATGGTTAGGGAGCACTATCCGGACAAATCGCTGGCTGACCTGTACGACCTTAGCTGCATGCCAGATAGCCTCACATCCGCCCACAAGGCGCTGGATACGGCGGTTGAACGTCTGTATCGATCCCGACCGTTCCGTGACATCTCTGAACGCCTAGATCACCTGTTTGACCGTTATGAGACGCTGATTGAGCAGGAGCGTCAGCTGCTGGCTGCTCAAGCTGCGACCAAGAAAATCCGTAAGCCCCGTGCATCCAAGACTGCCGCCTAGTAACTGGAAAGGACTCAAGAATATGGTTGATTTGTTGAAGGTGGAGTACGCCCAAACGGGCAAGAGCGCGAACCTGAATGAGATGGGGATGCGCGAGATGCAGGCTCGGGCCTTCGCTTCGCGCACCAGTCAGTACCTGTTGTTAAAGGCCCCCCCAGCTAGCGGCAAATCCCGCGCCCTAATGTTTCTGGGGCTCGACAAGTTGGTGAGCCAGGGACTGCGTAAGGTCATTGTCGCGGTGCCGGAGATGTCCATCGGTGCTTCGTTTCGCGACACTATGCTGACCGATCATGGTTTCTTTGCGGACTGGTTGGTGCTGCCGTCGAACAACCTGTGCTTGCCAGGTGGTGAGGGCTCTAAAGTTGAATCGTTCCGTCGCTTTATGCAAGCACCTGATGAGCAGATCTTGGTTTGCACGCACGCGACCCTGCGCTTTGCCTTCGAGAAGCTGACCCCGGCTGATTTCAACGACACTCTGGTGGCGATTGACGAGTTCCACCACGTCTCCGTCGATGGCGATAACCGCCTGGGAGCGCTGATTGACTCCCTGATGAAGCAGTCCAATGCACACATCGTTGCGATGACCGGCTCTTACTTCCGTGGCGACACGGTGCCGATCCTACTGCCGGAAGATGAGGTGCAGTTCAACAAGGTGACGTACACCTATTACGAGCAACTTAACGGCTATCGTTACCTGAAGTCACTGGGCATTGGTTACCACTTCTACCAAGGGCGCTTCATCGATGCACTTAAGGACGTGCTGGATAGTCGCAAGAAGACCATCATCCATATTCCGAACGTCAACAGCGGTGAGTCCACGAAGGACAAGCACGGAGAGGTCGATCATATTCTCGATGTGATGGGGACTGTGCAGCAGCAAGATCCGAACACTGGGATTATCACCGTTAAACGCCCTGATGGGTCGCAGATGAAGGTGGCCAACCTGGTTGATGACGGCCCGATACGCCCCTTGGTTGTCGAATATCTACGCAACATCAAGAAGGCGGATGACCTGGACGCTGTGATCGCCCTTGGCATGGCGAAGGAAGGTTTCGACTGGCCCTGGTGCGAGCATGTTCTGACCATCGGTTATCGAAGCTCGATGACAGAAATTGTGCAGATCATCGGCCGTGCCACCCGCGACTCTGAGGGTAAAGCCCACGCTCAGTTTACTAACCTGATCGCTCAGCCTGACGCTGAGGATGAGGACGTGAAAGTGTCGGTAAACAACATGCTCAAGGCGATCACTTTGTCGCTTCTGATGGAGCAGGTGCTAGCCCCGACTGTTACCTTTAAACCACGCTCGCAGATGAAAGAGGGCGAGAGGGTTGAGCCAGGCACAATCATCATCAATGACGTAACTGCCCCTGTCTCCGATAAGGTCATCAAGATTTTGAATGGCGACAGCGACGACATTATTGCCACGCTGATTCAGAAACCTGAGGTTGGGAAGTCATTGGTAGGTGGTGGGGTTGAACCTGAGGTCATCAATGAGAACGAGCTACCCAAAATTATTGAGACGAAATACCCCGACCTGACCCCTGAGGAGGTCGAACAGGTACGCGAAGGGGTCCTGACCAAAGTATTGATCGGTACTTCTGGTGGACTGTTTGATGAGGCAGACCTCCCTCCGGATGCGGTGATTATTGAGTGCGGCAGTACGGCTGATGGCGCATGCTATCCGATAGAGGGGGCTCGTGGTGAGTACGGCACACAGCCGATCCCTCAGCCTTCCAATCTACCGGAAGGAAGTCGGCAGTTTGTGAAAATGGGCGATAAGTTCATCAACATCGAAAACTTAACTATCGACTTGATTGATCAGGTCAACCCGTTCCACGGCGCTTACGAAATCCTGTCGAAATCCGTGACTCCCGCGATGCTCAAGACAATTCAGGGTGTAGTTGCGGCAGGCCGTATCAACATGACCGAAGAGGAAGCGGTGATCCTCTGGCCGCGCATAGTGGCATTTCGTCAAGAGAAAGGACGCGAGCCATCTCTAGTCTCAACTGACCCTATTGAGGTGCGTTATGCCGAGGGGCTGGAGTACATCAAGAAGCGTAAGCGCGAAAAACTCCAGCAACAGCAAGCGGTGTGATTGAGGGCAATGAAATGATCCTTCAGGGTAAAAAACGCCGCGAGTTAAGTTCGCTGGATGAGATTTTTGGCGCGTCGGATGATTTTGGTCTACTCAACGTCAAACCACGATCTGTTGCGCCCGGTAAATATGACCTGATGGCTTCTCGGTTTGAAGAGGTCAACCAGTTCATTGATCAGCATGTTCACCTGCCGTCCGAACACGGTGAAAGCCTGTCTGAACGGCAAATGGCGAAGCGCTTGAGGGCGATCGTCGAGGGTGGCGATCACGCCACTCTAGCTGCCCTAGATCGGCACAATGTACTGGCCGGACGTGAGCTGGCCAAAATCGTCACGTCCTCACCGCCTGTCCCCCCCGAGGATGTGATGAGCATCGACGATATATTGGATGGTGATGACTTGGGGCTGCTCGATTTAGGTGATATGAGTATCCTCGACATCAAGCACGTGCCGTCTGAAAGGGATATGCCGGATGAGGTAGCACAACGCACAAAGTGCGAGGACTACTGGCAGTTTGAGACGATCTTCAAAAACCTGCATGCCGACCTCAAAAGCGGCAAGGCAGAGTCCGTGCGCTTTGCTGAGAACTGGCAGATTACGGTAGGCAATGCCTTCATCCTCAATGGTGTCATCTGCTTTGTGGATGAGGTTGGCGATGAGCACGGGCGTGGTGAGCATAAAGATGCACGGTTGCGGCTGATCTTCGAGAACGGAACGGAGTCGAACATGCTGCGCCGTTCTCTTGGTCGGGCGCTCTACATGGAGGAAACAGGCCGTCGCATACTGCGTGATCGAGACGATACGTTGGCTGAGGCCTTCCAAGATATTCGCCTGACCCATCGTGACCAGCGCACCGGGGTCATCTATATCGTCAAGTCTATGAGCAACAATCCAGCTCTGGCGCAGTTTCCGCACCTGTACAAAATCGGTTACACCGAACTTACGGTAGATCAGCGGATTCGTAATGCAGAGCGTGATATAGCCTTCCTGGAGGGGCCAGTACAGAAGGTGACAGAGTTCGAGTGTTACAACATGAACCCGCAACGGTTCGAGTCCCTCGTTCACGGCTTCCTGGCAGTTCAACGACTCAACGTGGATTTGGTCGGAAAGGACGGGAAGTACTATCGCCCACGTGAGTGGTTCGCTGTCTCGTTAGAGGTGGCAAGGGAAGTGATAAGCCGAATCATTGATGGGACAATCACACAGTTCCGGATGGACAATACGACAGGGCAAATGGTCAAAAAGAATCGTCAGCTGTCTTGAAGGGGCAGTTGCCGTCGAAAGCCGTTCGGGACATTGCGGGCGCCATGAGCGGCCACACCAACATGGCCACCAAGCTGCCCAGCGTTCAGGACTTGAGTGGTTGGCAGGCTCTGAGTTAATAAAAAGATCGGTATTGAAGCAACCAGGGCAGCTCAACAGCTGCCCTGGTTGCTTCATGCGGGTTATTTCTTACCTCGTTCTGGGGAGCCGTTTGAGCACACCATGAAGCCGCAAGTAAGCCCTATAGTCTTTTTTCACTGACGTCACTGCTGGTAAAGGAGTAGCTCTACTACAGCACTTGCAGCTATTGCGGCCGGCGTAGAAATGATCCGCAATGTGAATGTAGCAGCGGTAAGACGGGGAACATACGGCGCGTAATTTTTCCCTTTTGAATTTGCCCCGACGTTGCGGGGTATGACGAGCGAGCGATTCAGATGAGCAAGAAAATTAGTGGCGCCGAGTACCCACTGGCGAAGATATTCAGTTCCGAGTTCGATTATGTGATCCCGCCGTATCAGCGACCTTATGCCTGGACCCGGGATCAGGCGGGCGAGCTGTTCGACGATCTGTTCGATTTCTTTGAAAAGGAGCCCGAGGACAGTTACTTCCTGGGTTCCATTGTCCTTATCAAGGATGAAGGAACGCCGCAGGCTGAAGTAATCGATGGACAACAGCGTTTGACCACGTTGACCATTCTGCTGGCTACCCTCACTTCGTTGTTGACCGGGGACAATCGTTCAGATTTTCAGCGCTTTATCCGTGAGCCGGGAAGTGTGGCTCAGCAGTTGGCGGCCAAACCGCGTTTGGCGCTGCGTGAGCGGGACCGTGCTTTCTTCGTACAGTATGTGCAAGAGCTCCAGTTCTCAGATCTGGCGAAGATTGATCCGGCGCAATTGGGCAATGAGTCGCAGCGCAACATACAGGCCAACGCTCGTCTGCTCCTGGAGCGCTTGGCAGAAAAGTTCGCGAGTAATGAGTCGCACCTTATCGCTTTTGGTTCCTTCCTAGTGATGCGCTGTTTCTTGGTGGCGGTCACTACTCCGAGCCAGCAGTCAGCGTTCCGGGTTTTCTCAGTGCTGAATAATCGGGGCCTGGATTTGCTGCCCACGGACATCATCAAGGCTGAGGTGATCGGCAAGCTGTCGGAGAGTAAGCGCGAGGCTTTCAATGACCGCTGGGAGGATCTGGAGGTCGCCACCGGGCGTGATGGCTTCAACGAGCTATTCGGTCATATCCGCATGATTTACGCCCGCTTCAAGGCGCGGCGGATGCTGCTGGAGGAGTTCCGCGACCACGTTCTTAGCAAAGTGGAGTCATCTGAAGCGCTTATCGAGCACGTAGTCGCCCCCTATGCCGAGGCGTATCTGATAGCGAAGAGCGCGCAGTACGTGTCTTCCTCGGCTGCCGACAAAATCAACGAGCTATTTACTTGGCTAAACCGGATCGACAACTCCGACTGGGTGCCGGTGGCGATTGCGTTCTTGGCACGTCACGGTGGCGATGCAAATACGGTACTGGATTTCGTTACCCGGCTGGAGCGCCTGGCGGCCTACCTGCATGTCACCGCTAAGAATGTGAACCAGCGGATCGAGCGCTACGCTCTTGTATTGGAGGATCTAGTCAACAGCACGCTGGATTACCGTATTGAATTAGCGCCGGTAGAGTGTGCCGATATGCTCCGGGCGCTAGATGGCAACGTCTACGAAATGACCGCTCGCCGGCGCAACTACGTGATTCTACGTCTGGACTCTTTTATGTCCGCTATGTCGGCCAACTACACGCCCAATGTGCTGACTATCGAGCATGTTCTACCGCAGACAGTCGATCCGGGCAGTGAGTGGGCGCGAACCTGGCCAGATGTCGATGATCGTGCACGCTGGCTGCATCGTCTAGCCAATTTGGTGCCGCTGACACGGGCGCGTAACTCCAAGGCGCTGAATTATGACTTCGATAAGAAGAAGTCGGCCTATTTTTCCGGTAGCAGCGGCGTTAACGCCTATGCCTTGACTAGCCAGGTTCTCCACGAGGCTGAGTGGACACCGATGGTTGCGGAACGTCGCCAGCAAAGCATGCTTGAGATACTTAGGTTGAGCTGGCGTCTAGTGTAATGGGTGTACACCTGCAAGCGAGAACAATGCATTAGCCTCCATCGAGCCATTGAATATAGCTGGGCAAAGGTTTTTGAACGGTTGTCCGCGCTTTCGGTCCTCAATCGAAGAATACGTGGCGCTTGCTCTGCGGATAGCGAAGGTTGTGTAGATGTCGACGATGACGTTGGCCTCTATCGGATCGAAGTCAACGAAGGACCAGATTCTATCAGGACGCGCGGGATGCTTTATTGAAGGCAAAAGTCGAGTGATTATGGGGATGGAAGTGTTGAGACTTATTTTGTTCAAATAAAAAATTAAGTTTAGAGGAACGGCTTTCCTCTGGATCGAATGGCTTGATTAGCCATTCGATCCAGAGGAGGTATTTCTGATCATTGTTAACCGCTACAGATAACCCCGCTCAGCCAATGACACACAGCCCTCATGCCCCACGACAACATGATCCAATATCCGAGTGCCGATCATGTTGAGAGCGTTCTTGAGGGTTGTGGTCAGCGTACGATCGGCTTGGCTGGGTTCGGGATCTCCTGATGGATGATTGTGAACCAGAATCACTGCCGCAGCGTTTTGATCCAGGGCGATCTTGACCACCTCTCGAGGGTACACGCTGGCACCATCCAACGTGCCTCTGAACAGCTCCCTAAACCCTATAATCCTGTGTTTGGTATCGAGCAGTAGCAGAGCAAAGACTTCGTGTTCATGGTATTGCAGCAGTGTTTGTAGATGGCTGAATACTTGCTTCGGCTCAGTCAAGGCCCGTCCTTTAGATAGGCGACTCATCGCGAGTTGTTGAGCCATCTGCAGGATGTCGGCCTCGGTGACTGGTGATTCCATGACATAAGTACCGGTCTCTTCACCGGCTATGAGCTTGTGATATTTCATGGGGACTCTCCTGGATTGGAAGACCGTGGTCATGTTGGAAGTTTGATCAGTGGGCGCGAGCGGAGTGGTCACTGCTGCTTTGGAGGTATATAGATTCCAGCTTCTGTGCCAGTGAGGTTTTGGCAGGGGCTGCTGGTTTGGGGGCTTCTTCCTCGCTGGGATGATCTTCAGCTGCGGGGAAGAACTCTTCGACGATAGCGCCGGTGTCCTCCTCGCTGTCTTCGAAGGCCCCGTTGTTAAAGCCCTGTCGTGCCGAGCGATCCAAGGCAGTCTGGTCAAAGCCAGAGACTTGTCGGGCTTCATCAAGCTGCTTGGCTTCCAGCAAGGCGTCTTCCATGCTCAAGCCACTGCGCACCGTGATATCCACGTAGAAGATCGGTGAGCCGTGACTCTGCCGAGTGGACTTTCCACGCAGACGCAGCTCCAGCGGCAGACAGGCCAGGCGATTGCCGGAGATGGCTTGGAAATACTGCAGGCGTGCAGCCAGGGTGCGAATGCTGTTGAACCCGGTAGTTCGAAACACAAAGCTGCCCAGCGGATCATCGTCGCCGATCACCACGTTCAGTCGTCCGTAAGGCTTACAGGCATTGCCTTGGGCCAGTGAACAGCCGTCGGGTGAAGGGCAGGGCAGTGTCTTGATCCCGCCCTCACACTGTCGCTTGCAGGTTTCCCCATTGCCAACGCACAGCGGCCGGCCAGTGGTGCGGTCGAACAGGCTGTAGTCGGCGCGAAAGTTCAGGTCCGGCTCGTTGAACAGCACGCGGATCGGAATGCTGCGCAGCTTGCCGTCCTGGCCATTGCGGAGTTCCTCATTGAGTGGGTGCAGCAACCAACCGTCGCGGTTTTGTACTTGCGAGGTAAGGGTGAACTGATCGTCTTTCTCGGGCATACGCTTGCCGTTTTTCTCGACAACTTTGCCGATGGAAATGCGCCCTAGCACCGGTGGGGTAATGGCTAAACCTTTGAGCATGGCGGTTCTCCTAGATCTGGAAATAAACAAGCCACCGGGACGTGAGCGGTCCGGGTGGCTTGGGGCGGGAATGGCTCAGATGATCAAAAAGCGACGACTGCCTGTTTTGATCTTGGGGTAGCGGGCCTGCAGGTAGGGTTTATCCTTGAGCATCTGTTCGACATCGAGCATGGTGCTGTCCTTGGACTTCTTCCAGCTGATATAGCCCTCGGTAAAATCGACACGAGCGGCTGCGCCCATGGCCTGCTGCAGGACTTGCTTGAGCTGCGCCTCGCGCGTCTCTTGCTGAGCAATGCTCTGGCGAACAGACTTGAGCTCCAAGTAAGTGCTGGCCAGCTCTGTGTGTTGACTGAAATCCAGAGTCTGGCCGTTATCCTCGGGATAAAGGCAGCGCAACGCGGCTTCTGCTGAGTCCGTACCATCGGCCGGTGGCGGGGTATCACTGACCACGTAATCCCAGAACAGCCGCTCAAGTTCGACCAGCCGATCAATCATCGATTCGTCCCGTTCGATGCGATGGATCTCTAGTTGCTGGCCACCCAGCAGTACGGCCACATCCGCCGCCTGCTTACCGGTCACGGCCAACTGGTGCATCACTTGCAACTGCACGTACTCGGGTACGCCCTCTTCCCAGAGGCGTGCGCCATTGATACCAGCAGTTTTGCATTCAAGGATCTGTACATCGTCGGCGCCGATGACCTCGCGGTCGATGTTGGCCAGCATCCAGGGCAGTTTAGGATCAGGATGCTGCAATACAGCATTGATACGTCGTACCCGGTGACCACTACGCTTGGTGTAATGCGATGCGACAATCGGTTCGAGGATGTTGCCCCAATAAGCAGGGCTCTCTTCATCATTGGGATCGAGCTTGGGCAGTGAGCTATCACGCCCGGTTTTCTCCAGCCACAGCTCCAACTGGGATTTGTAAGGGTTAAGGCCAACGGCCGCGGCGGCATCCGAGCTGCCGATGCCTTGTTTACGCACGGCCAGCCAGTCCTCGCGCGGCAGTTGTTTGGTGTTCACCAGACGCAGCGGGGGGCGGGATTTGTTGCTGGGTTGTTGCAGAGTTTTTGTGCCCATGTTGTTTTCCTGTGCGGCATAAAAACGCCCGGCCAGCAGAAGCTAACCAGGCGCATTTAGTTGAGTTGGTGGGTTGGGCTAGGCGGCAAGTTGCAACGCGGCGTTCAGTGCGCGCTCTTTGAGGGCTGCGCCGTTACCGAACCACGCAGAGTCCATACGATATTCAGTACTGCGTGCACGGCGCTCGTGATCGACATACTCGGTCACGGCGTTGAGCAAGCCCCACGCAGTTCCTTGGGCTGATTCAAGCGTCGCTCCACGACCTTGGCCTTCATACAGGTTTTGCACCTTACGCAGTGCTCGCTCATTCGGCAGGACTTCGGGCAACGGACTGTTCGGGTTGACGTCGCAAAGCACATTCATAAAGAAGCCCATGGCCTCATGCCACTGGACCTTGCGCTCCGCCAGTGCGCGCATGCGGTACATAAATTCATCCCATTGCGAGACGGCTATGCCCAGTTGTTTCTTCACTGCCTGCGGATCAAAGCGCGTGTTGTGCGGTACCTTGATTGCGCGGGTAGCGCCATTCAAGGAGATGGTTAGGGTGTTGTTGCAAACTACACGCACGGTGGTCGGGGTCGCGGTGGTGGCCAGCGTACCGTCACAGGAGGTGGCTAGCAGCAGATAGCCGTTCACCTGATCGTTACCCTTCAGTACGGTTGTCTGCCCCGTCCTGGCCAAAGCCCAGAACTTACGACCACCCTTGAGTATTCCAGCTGTTTCCAGCTCATAACCGGAGACCTCAGTCAGATCCCGGTAGAACTCCAAGACCTCGCGAGGCTGCACAACTTGGTAGCGGTTGGAAACTACCGACAAGGGGGACTTGGTGTCGGAGCGATACAGCACCTTCTGTTCCGGAAAGGAGTGAATCGTGCCTAGGTTGCCGACAGTGTCGGCCTTGAAGTGAACTGGACTTTCTTGAATCTGCCAGTTCATGCCAGCTTCGCGCTGCCAGACTTCCAGCGGTTGTTTTTGCGTCAGACGGTTACCCAAACCATGCCAAGGAGTAGCGCCTACGTATGCCATTTGTTCGACGAGATGAGCCATGGGAGTGATTCCTTTGGGTGTGCCGGCATAAGTGGTGCACTCGTGCAGCACTGGCCGGAGAATTTTGTAAGAGGATTAGGCTGGTAGGTTGAAGCGATGATTGCAGGCGAGGCAGAGGTTGTGGGCAAGCACATGGCGATCGAGCGACTCACCCATTTGGGCGCCTAGCGCACAGCCACCGACACCGCCGGCCAGGCCGCCTAGGATGGCGCCTGACACTGAGCCGAGGGTGATGCCGACGGGCCCAGCGATAGCACCGATAAGCGCACCAGCCTGACCACCTGCTAGAGCTGCGCTGACGCCACGGGCTGCACCGCCTACGGTGCCGATGGCAGCGCCGATTTTCATGGCGTGATGGAAAGAGGCAACTTTGGGGGAATGACAGCGAGGGCACTGTAATGACATGGGACGAACCTTCTCGTTGTTGATGTCATTATGGTTATGTAGGACTGAGATTTTTTTAATCGAAAGTCTCTGTTGCTAGCAGCTCGCCCAAGCGTGCGACGGGCTACAGTCGAGCCGAAGCGGGAACTCACCAGCGATTTGGATCGACAACCTTTACCAGGCCCATTTTGCGAACCGACATTCGACGGCTGGTTGCGATGTCCGGCTACTCTAGGTGTGGCTCATTTCTCCCAAGCAGTCTTATCCATGTTGAAGCCACTTCGTCCTAGAGATGTACCCGCGGGAAGGTATAGTGCCAAGGTCGAACAGGGGATCGCCTTGTAGCTGGCTCGACCATCGTGTTTACTGTGCCAGTATTAGTGCCGTCATGGCGCTAGCGCTGCTTTGACCAACATAAAGAGCCCAGGGAATCATGGCCGAGACGATAAACATCGCAAAGATGGCAGAGAAGCTGTCGAAGGGGATTTTCAACGAGTTTCTCTGGGGTCGCATGGAGCACACCAACATCAATTGGCCGTGCGAGAACCAGGAGGCACATGAGGTCAAGACCCATCCCTCTGATGTCGTCTTTTGGTACAACGAGCCCTATTCGCAGTCCCGCACCTATGTGAACTGCGATCTCAAGAGCTACGCGAAGGGCACCATCAAAACGAAGGCTATCCGGGAGGCGATCGAGAGTCTGGCCAAGAGTCTGCGATGCGCCGAGATCAGTCAGGAGTTTAGCGACACTTACATCCATCCGGATGTGTCGGCGAACATCCAGGGACTTCTTTTCGTCTACAACCACGATAATGAGTATGACAAGGACTTCGCCAAGATCCTTGAAAAGGTGAAGTGCGACGACTTGGACATCCCGAAGGGCTCTAAGATCGTTGTGATGGGGCCTGAGGATATTTACTGGCTAAACAACGTTCATCACGAAATCATCCACCTGCGCGGAGGTGCAGGTCTCGTGCCGGAGCGGGATTACTGCAAGTTCTATTACCCCCATCTGGTTCGCAGGAAGAATGTCCAATTGGAGCACGCCAAAGCTGCGACGCTGGATATGCTGACCGCTCCTTGGATCATCTTGTCCTATGTGAACCCCAAGAATGGGAGCAAGCAGGGCTTCGTGATCTTCATGCGTAAGCGGGGATTCACGACCGATGAGTTTCTATACCTCATCGAGTACCTGATGCACTACCAGGTAATAAAGGCCGAAACGGAGGTCACGATCCGCATGGTCGACCCGCATCAGAATGCTTCGGCCAATTTCGCCAAAGCCAAAGACCAGTACATCGCTGACTATCAGGGCGGAGGCGACCTTCGGCAGATCCTAGACTCCATTGACTTCGGAAAACTTGAACACGTACGCACCACCTTCTGTGAATTGGAGCTGTCTCGGCAATGAGCAAAAACGCGCTTCAGTACTGTGCTACGGATAAGGAAATCTACGATGCCTTGATGTCGGCTAAGCAGAAAATTAACGAAAAGGTTCTGCTTGAACTCGCGAAGGACAGGGGGATCTTCTACTCTGCCAAGGACAGCCGGGATGACTTGGTCAGTGCCATCTCGCTCCTCCCGCACGATTATCATGATCTGAACACCCTGCTGGAACAGCGGGAGCACTCTGGCCGACAGGAAAAACTCACTTCGGTAACGCTGCCAACCGCGCTGACCGTGGAAGGAATCCGTGAGGTCCTCCGGGAATACATTGAGGAATCTCCGGAAGACGAGAAGGTCACTCAGCAGATCAAGGACGGCAACCAAGTGGTCGCCAACATTAAGTACTCCGACGTCGACTATGGCAAGACGCGACTTGTCCAGCGCACACCGAAAGAAGCCTCGATCGAGTTCCACGTCTCGGCGGACAAGACGGTTATTCGGATGCCTGCGAACGACCGTGTGAAGGCTATCTTCTCGAAGCTCAAGGACAAGTTGGATACCAAGGCCAAGGCTGAGATTCCCACCATCCGCATCGAACTCGGCGAGTTTCAGTCATCAGCGCTGCGCACAGAGTTCTTTACGTCCCTGATCAGAGATCTCACGGGCTTTTCGCTGAAGAACGTCACTAGTGTGAGGGTTGAGCGCTTGCCCCAGGAGCCTGAGGAAGACGAGCTCGACCTGGACGATGACCAGGAAGCTGAGGTGGCCAAAGAGGAGGCCTTGGCTCTGGTCAAGAACGTCGCACTGAAAGGTGAGACACTTCTGGCGTCTGAGGAGTACCAGAGTCTGACCCGAAAGGGCTTCTTCATCACGTCGATCATCTGGCGCTCGTTGCTGAACAAGGCACCACAACCGATGGTGGAGTTTGAGGCCGCTTTTGAGGATCCGGTACAAGGGAAAGGTTTCAAGTACTTCGTCCGAGGCGCCTATCGTATCGTTGAGCTTCAGTACACCAAAACGATCCGACCGGTCAGCGCCGAAGACAAAGAAACCTATCTGGGCATCATCGAAGAAACCGCTGCGAAGGTTATCAGGGGGCTGAGAGCGCAAGCTCAAGCGGGCGCTGAGCCGCAAGGAGAACCGACATGAACAGGGTTAGATGGCTGAATGCCCAATGGCCCTCGTCGATTCGAGCTGTTGGGAAGAGGCTCATCGAGATGCCATTTACCGATGAAAGAATGGATGGCTTCGCTATAGAGCGAATCCGGGATGATTTCATCGAGGGACGTTACATCGAAAAGTACAATTACCAAGAGGTGATCTCGACTCCTTTTGGTAGTGAAGAGGTGTTTGATCGGATTGGGTACCGGACGACAGAGTTCACCCTTTTTGATTCGCCGCCCCACATCGAACTAAGGAGCTACCAGCGCAGTATCAAGGAATTGATCAGTCGCCTGCTTGAAGCTTGCAGTTTCAACCTAGTAGTAACGCCTCCTACGGTTAACCTGATTGAGTGGGTCTCGGCTCTGCAGGTTGCCGTGGATCAGGACATCACTGTCGACTCGCTCCAGGTCTCGGGCGTCGAAATAGACGACGGGGTGACGGGAAAAATCTTGCTCAAAGGGGTAAGGGATGTGCGCGAAGCTACTGATATCCTGCTAGCCGGCCGCAAGCATGTGCTGGAAAAAGTCCAAGTGAAATTCGCCGGCCTTAATAAGACAGTCGCCATTCAGCTGTCCAATAACGGCACTGCAAAGCTCCCAGCAGTACTACCGAACGATCTTCTTCGTCATTTGCGCGTTTCCTTTCCTCGCGGCGACAGCTGAAACAATTCCTTTGAGGTTTAGGTGTCTCTATCGCTTGTATCGACTGCTTGGCATATACACTGAGAGTGCGGGGCGAGCCCGATGCACAGTCCAGGCAGACGTCGGTCGTGGTCGAGTGATTGCTTATCACTGGTTGAAGCCACTCGTTAGCGTATTGAGACGACTTTTCGATCTTGGTTCTGACAGAGTGCTGACACTGACAGCCTCCCAGTGGCGGCTTCCTGAGTGTGCTTGCTCCACCAGTCCATCATAGGGCGTCTGCATTCGATGTAGTTCGTTCGGTTGTAGGCGCTGTGTATGTCGTCTTTACCGATATGAGCAAGCGCAACCTCGATCAGTTCAAGATCACGAGCTGTGCTCATTAAGGATGGTGCTCGCCATTGAGCGCATGCCATGACTTACCAGGCGCCCTTCGAAACTCATACGCTTCAGCGCCATGTTGGCGGTTTGGCTGTGTGAGCAGCCAGCGGAATCACTTCGTTTGTGATCGTGGGATTGGAAAGTCCCGCTACCTAAGCAATAACGGGATAACAAGCATCACCCCATAGCGTTTCCGGGTTATCCAGCATCAGCAAAATAACTACCGGCACCAGCTTGCCGAGAAGGTTCGAGCAGTCGCGCAGTTGATCTCGGTTCACACTGCTGTTCCAGGTTGCGCCCCCATGCATTACCTGATTACGCAATGTATAAATTCGATTGAACAGCACTCCGAGCACTGCCGGGGTATTGCGGTTGGCCAACGCTTGCTGCGCTGCTCGCCGACCGCTGGCAAAGCGCTCGGTCCACTGTTGCTCGCTGATCTTGCCGTTCTGGTGATCCCAGAAGCTCTGGAACACGAAGGGGTTGTCCAACAATGCGCGAATGCTGCCAGAGAACTCGGACCAGACCAGATTCTCGATCAGGTTGGCAGTGTCGAGCGCACAGAGTTTGTCCAGGAACGCCTTGAACGTGGATTGCTCGGAAAGGCGGTACTGTTCGTCGATATCGGTGGCGTAGGCCGAGTTGAAGGCAATCCACAGGAAGATAAAACGCCCATCGGCATCGTCAGCTTGCTCGGCACGACTGAGCCAGCTCAACGCCCGATGAACACGCAAGGTGAGATTGGGGTGATGATTTTCACGTTCCAGGCGATGACGGGTCTTGAGTGCTTGATGGTCCATGGATGCCGATCCTTGATGTCATGGGGCGTGCGAACGGGTAAGGGAGTGTCTGAAAACTTTACGCACTTTGTGCTAAACGCCGACGTTGGTAGAGAAGCGTCTATCAGGAGCTTCAGAACCTGCTCCGTTTGTTTACCTGTATGGACAGACAACGTGGACGGGGCCTTCTTATTTGCTTAGGGTATGGCTATTCGATATTACCTGCAAGGCAGTCTGCATGAAGCGCGAACAGTTCCTGGCACAACCTGAAGTTGAGTCTTTCGTTGCATGGCTGGCGGCGAACTTGCCGACGCTCACGTTCAAGCTTCGTTTCAAATCCAGCAAATTCGTGCCGGGCGGTTTACAGGCGGATGTCCGAGGTTTCGAGCAGGTGCTTAAGCACTATCGCTGGAAGGCAAGTTGGCAAGATACCAACCAAAGCTCGGTGGATTCACAAACCTGGGCTGAAACTCAACGTTCTCTCGGGCAACTTCGCGAGTGGCTGACGAGTGCGG
Source organism: Pseudomonas putida (assembly GCF_050990305.1). Lineage (GTDB taxonomy): Bacteria > Pseudomonadota > Gammaproteobacteria > Pseudomonadales > Pseudomonadaceae > Aquipseudomonas > Aquipseudomonas putida_AH. The sequence continues at coordinate 799,153 of NZ_CP158817.1, forward strand.
TCAACCTAGGGGATGAACAACAAGCGCTTCAGGCGTGCTTGCAGATACTTCGTTGGGGTGGTGTCCGGGGAGCCATTCCATTTTTGCACCGTCTGGCCGCAAAGGGCGAGCTGTCGAGCTACCTGCAAAAAATGGCCGGGCTCATGTCGCTCGACGGCGACAATAATCTGAATGATCTCGACGCGATCAGTGTCGAGCGTTTCGATGCTGGCCTAACCAAGATTCACGCCTTGCTTGATGCGTCGGGGTCACCCATCTATGACAGTCGCGTCGGCGCAGCGATAGGCATGCTGTACTCGCTGTTTCGCCAACGATGGACGGGGAGTGGCAAACCCTTGCTGGCGTTCCCGTCCGGAGCCGCTCGTGGCAGCCAGATCCGCAATCCGGGAGCGTTCTTGAACGGTTTGCCGGCGCCGCAATTTTCGGTGATCGATTATGCCGCATGGGCACGTTGGCAGGTGCGGTTGGGGTGGATTATCCGAGCCCTGCTCGAGCGTACCGGCTGGTTTGCCGAACAAGGGGCTCTGTCCGCGCGGTGCCACGCCTTCGAGGCCAGCCTGTTTATGCTCGGCTATGACCTGCGGTGCTTTGGTGTGATGCTGGCGACTGATCCGAAGGCAGCAGTGCCAGTGATTGATGCGCAGAAAAGCGAACGTGAGGGCACTGGCTGGGTGCCTACCGGGCACCCCTTTAGTCAGGTTCTGAAGGATTATCTGGCTTTCCGCCACAGCGGTTCGCACGACAATAAAGCGTCCTTCGTTGCATGGTTGTTGACTAACCCGCGTAACGAGAACCCGCTCACGCGTGCCACCGCGCAGGGCTACTGTTTCGCGTTTTCCATTGATGAATTCGACCTGTTCGGCCGGCCGCTCGAAGAGCTCGAACGCATCGTCGACGGTGGCAAGGACGGATTGTGCGCGGCATTGGCCACCGAGACATTGGAACCGTTCACCCTGGGTGATGAACGGGCAAGCGTCTGTTTGGTGGATGTGTTGATCACGGGCAATGCGTATCTGCGGGCGACGACCGAAAAGGCACGTATCGACTACATCGTGAGCACCGGATATGCAGGTACCGAGAACTCTGCCAAGACGCTGATGGCGTTGGGGCGCAACGTGGGCAAGCATTTCGGGCTGCTCGATGCAGAACATTTGCCGACGAACTTGTTCGAGCAGTTTTTCCGCGGATGCTCGCTCGACGCCTGACTCACACACAACATTGAATCAGCGTGAAGCGTTCCTGGACGCTTCACCGGACTGGAAGCGACCATGCAAAGCCGAAACGGAATTCAGTTGTACTCTGCCTCAGATATTTGCGGTTTTCTTGAGTGCCAGCACCTAACGGCGCTGGACCTTCAGAACCTTGTCAGCCCTATGGAAAAAACGGCGGCAAGCGAGCAGAACCGTTTGATCCAGGACAAAGGTCTGGCCCATGAAGCGGCCTTTTTCGAACGGCTGAAAAACCAATACGCCAACGTTGTCGACATTGCCGAGGGCAATCCGAGTTTCGCGCGTCGGGTGGAACTGACCATCCAGGCCATGAAGGCCGGTGTCGATATCATCTTCCAGGCGTCGCTTCAGGAAGGTGCCTTTATTGGCCATGCCGACTTCCTGCGCAAAGTGCCGCGGGCGTCGGCGCTGGGCGACCACAGCTATGAGGTGATCGACACCAAACTGGCGAAAACGGCCAAGGCCAAGTTCCTTGTACAGGTTGCGCTTTATTCACGAATGCTGATCTCGATCCAAGGTGTGCAACCAACGTTTATGTATGTCGTACTCGGTGATGCTGCGCGTACCGAGCAGGCATTTCGGGTCGCTGACTACGCCGATTATCTGGAGCATGTGCTACAGCGTTTCGAAGCGTTCGTGAACAGTGCCAAGCGACCCGTTACTTACCCGGAGCCATGCGGGCATTGTGGGTTCTGCGCCTGGCGTGATCGCTGCGACGAACAACGACTGCAGGACGATCATCTCTCGGCGGTAGCGGGTATCAGCCGTTCGCAAATCAAGAAGTTACAGAGTGCCGGCGTGACCACATTGCACCAGTTGGCGGACAGTACTGACGACCTGCACATTCCAAAACTGCAGACAGAGTCATTGAGCAAGTTGCGGCATCAGGCGCGTTTGCAGTTCCAGGGGCGTTCCAGTGATGTCCCGCTATTCGAACTGCTTCCCGTGTCGGGTGAGCGACGTGGCTTTTATCGGATGCCCAAGGCGGTCGAGGGCGACCTGTTCTTCGATATGGAGGGCAATCCGCTGGAAGAGGGTGGTCTGGAATACCTCTTCGGTCTTTACATAGAGGAGGGTGGGCAGCAAATCTTCAAACCCTTTTGGGCGCATACCCGGGATGAAGAAAAGATCGCCTTCGAGCAGTTTATCGACTGGGTCATCGGCCATCTCAAGCGTTACCCCGACGCGCATATTTACCACTACGCCAGCTACGAAGAAACAGCTATTAAGCGACTGATGAGCCAACACGGGACGCGCGAAGCGCAAGTGGACTGGTTGCTGCGCAACGGCAAACTGATCGATCTGTACAAGGTCGTGCGCGAAGCTATCCGGGTGTCCGAGCCCAGCTACTCGATCAAGAATATCGAGCATTTTTACATGGGCCGGCGCGACGGCGACGTGACCAATGCTGGCGCGAGCATCGTGTTTTATGAGCGATGGAAAGAGACCGGCGAGTCGGCATTGCTTGAGCAAATCGAGCGTTATAACGAAGACGACGTGCTGTCCACTTACCTTTTGCGCAACTGGCTGCTGGAGATCAAGCCGTCAAATGCAGCCGCTTTTTTCGGGACTGAAGCCGAAAGCGAGAAGTCAGTCGTGGAGCAAAAGGAAATCGAGATTCTTCTGGAGAATTATCGCGTTCGTCTGCTGGGTGGTCTGCAAGCCGACGAAGAGGCCATGAGTGACGAGGATCAGGTCACGTTGCTCACCTTCCAGCTACTCGACTTCCACCGCCGTGCAGAGAAGCCAACGTGGTGGCAGCTGTTCAGTCGGCAGGACATGACAACCGAGGAGCTGCTGGAGGATATCGAGAGTCTGGCCGGTTTGCGGCGCACAAATACACCGCCTGAACCTAACAAGAAATCGTTTTTGTATGAGTACAGTTTCGACCCTCAAGAAACCAAAATGCGTACCGGTTCTCAGGGCGTCATCACCGAGTCCCTGGCCAGCGTACTGTTGGTTAATTTGGACCATGACAACGGTCTGGCGACATTCAAGGCTACCGAGAGAAATGCACCGCCTGATTACTTCGACATGATTCCCGGGAGGCCGATTCCGTCTACTTCGCTCCGCAAGGCGTTGTTCCGTTATGCCGACAGCCTCTTGGCCGGTGAACAGCGATTCCAGGCGGTTACCGACTTTCTAAATCGACGCGCTCCGCGGGTGAAGGGCATTAAGCCGGGTGGACCACTGCTTGATTCAAGCCTGCCGACGATTGATGCCATCAAGCAGGTGGTGCGAAACCTCGAGCACAGCGTGCTGTTTATTCAGGGGCCGCCAGGTGCAGGCAAGACCTACACCGGCTCGCACGTCATCGTTGACTTGCTCAAGGCGGGCAAGCGCATCGGCGTAACTTCCAATTCGCACCACGCCATCAATAACCTGCTGGCGGCGGTTGAATTTCGTGCGCAAGAAGAGGGATTCACTTTCACGGGATTGAAAAAGTCCTCGGAGGGCGAAGGCACGGAGTTCACCGGCCGCTGCATCCGTTCCATCGAGGAAAAAAAGGAGTTCCTCGATGCCTGGGGGCCGAACATTAACTTGACGGCCGGCACCGCCTGGCTATTTGCCGATCCCGTCTTCACCGAGCAACTGGATTACCTCTTCATCGACGAGGCTGGTCAGGTGAGTGTGGCGAATTTGGTCACGATGGGCTTGGCTGCGCGAAACATCGTCCTGATGGGCGACCAGATGCAATTGTCGCAGCCAGTGCAAGGCGTGCATCCGGGCCGCTCCGGCGATTCCATCCTCGACTATCTGTTGGATGGCACGCCCACAATCGCACCTGATCGTGGGGTGTTCCTGGCGCAAACCTGGCGGATGCACCCCAACGTTTGCTCGTTCATTTCGCAAGCCGTGTACGAAGGGCAACTTTCTTCGGCGCCCGGTACTGAGAAGCGGGTGTTGTTACTGGATGGCCAGCGACCGGAAGTGCCGAACAGCGGGCTGATGTTTTGCCCTGTGGAGCACGATGGCAACAGCCAGAGTTCGGACGAAGAAGCGGCGCAAGTCCAAGAGCTTTACGCATACTTCCTGCGCCAACGTTATGTGGATAACAAGGGCGTAGAGCACGCGATCTGCATCGAAAACATCCTGGTAGTAGCCCCGTATAACCTGCAAGTACAGTTGTTGAAACAGGTGCTGCCAGCGGGCGCTCGTGTCGGTACTGTGGATAAGTTTCAGGGGCAGGAAGCGGAGATTGTTATCGTATCGATGGCGACCTCGAATGAAGACTATTTGCCCAGAGACATTGGCTTCCTGTACTCGAAAAATCGCTTGAATGTAGCCGTCAGCCGGGCGAAATCGCTGGCCTGTATCGTCGCCAGCCCCGATCTAACTGCCATACGCTGCCTGACTCCGCACGACATGAGCCTAGTCAACGGTTTGTGCATGGCTGTCAGGTACGGGACGGCTGGCAATGCTCTCGCCCGGTGTGAGTAGTGCCATCAAGGGTTTTGTCATCTATCCGCAACAGGGAAGACAGTAATGCCATACACGCCCGCTTTGCTTCCTCTGCTGCAGAAGGCTTTGGCCTCGACGAGCTTTTGCGTTGATGACATGGAGGGGCTCGGCTTGGGGGACTGGCACGCTTCAGTGCTTCTCGACAATACGCAGTATCTGTCGTCGTTTGATCCGCTGGCGTTCAATGACCGGAATCTTGTGGGGGACACCCCACTGGACATCGCCTATCGGCTGAACCGAATCGCCCTGATCGAGAAGCTGGAGGCACTCGGTGCCTTGGGGGACAAGCAACTGCGGGGCTGGAAAGGCCTCGGCAGCTTCATGCCGCACGATAAATACATGCATCTTCCCGCCAGGCAGGGAAAAATAAAAACTCTTGAAACGCGTTTCCGGCTAGGCGGGAGTCTCAACCATCGTGATGTGGGCGGAAATACGCCTATTCATTGGCTCGCAATAAACGGCCACTTCAAGGCCGTCAAGTACTTCACTGATAACTACAATATGTTCGAACTTGATATGAACGCGAAGAACAACGAGGGCAATACCGCTCGAAATCTGGCCATCCTCTATGGCCATAACGACATCGCTGAGCAACTGCTGATCCGGGAGATCAACAACTGCATCAGCGCTGCGCGTATCTGGCACGAGATGTCGGCCGGGTGGACATGGATGTTGCCGAGTCGAAACGCCTGACAGACAGCGATCGACTCGGGGCAACACGCCTTCGCCCAAAGGATTGAGGATCAGTCATGCATGAGCCAGGGGCGCAGCTCCTTGAGGTTGGTTGCCACGATTTGCTGGGCCTCGGGGTTAGTGGCCTGGTTTCTCGGGTCGATCTGATAGCGTTGCAATACGTACTTCACCAGCGCCCTGCGACTGGGCACCACGAGCTGGCCATCAATCATGCCGAAGTCGGTTTCGATGATTGACTTCTGCGCCGCGTTCAATCGCCCATCGGCGGCAAATATCACCGGTATTTCGGTGTTCCAGTCTTCATCCAGCTCACGAGTGTTTGGCGATTCGTCGAGCAAATCCGGCTGGCCCCGTAGACGGCTGAGCACAAAGTCGCGGTACTGGCCGTTCTTCTCGCAGTAAGCCCGCACATGCCAGCGCATACCGGTGTAGACCAGCGTGTGAGGGGCTATGAGGCGAATCTCCACGTTCGGAGTATTGAGCGACACGTACTCGGTTTCCAGGCGCAGGCCGTCGCGACAGGCCTTGAGCAATGGGCGCAGGACTTCCGGCCGAATTGGACGATCCGGGACTTCCAGCACCTTGGTGTGGGCGTAGGCTAGGGCGAGTCCATCGATGTGCGGGGCGCGTTCGTTGTTCTGATAGAGCAGGTGCAAATAGGCGCTGGCGCTGTTGTCGATGAACAGCGGCGTGAACGTCTTGCTGGGCACGTAACCTTTTATTTTTTTGTCATATGTAAGATTTTTAGGCGCATGTTCTGTGATGTAGGTGTTGATGTCCTTGGACGCCTGCTGACGGCTGATGCCGAAGCTCTGCATCAAGTGTCCCGTGGTCAACCGGCCCTCCCACCAGGCAACGGTCTCAATCAAACGATAGCGAAGTGCCAGATCCCAGCGGACCTGTTCGATGGACTGCTTGCGTTTCATACCCTCTCCATGTGCGCGAATACTTTACCTGTATAAGTCTACATTCTAGACCTGTCGTTAAACACTACATATCGTGTGTCTGTCTTCAAAATGAATTGAAGTCACGAAAGGAAGTGGACATGAGTATGTCGGAAGCGGTTTCGACGGGTGCATTGCTGATGATGGGAGCAATCCTGCTGGTGTTACTGCATCAGTGTCTGAGATTGCGTGAGCTCTGGCAGATGGCTATGGGCTGCCAAAAAAATGTGCGCTGGGCGCGGATCTGGGAAATGGAAAACCGCGAACTGCGTTCGGCGTTGCGAGCCGAGAAAGAGCACGTCCAGCAGTTGCAAAGAAAGCTGGTGATTCTGCAGGAATTGATCCCTGCAGAGGGATGAGGAAAGGACATGAACAGACTTGAATGGATCAAGGGTTGCCTGCTCGGCGGCGCCGTCGGAGATGCGCTAGGCGCCCCAGTGGAGTTTCTCGAGTGGTCTGCAATTGAAGCTAAGTTCGGTCCGCAAGGTATCGTTGATTTTGCCCCTGCTTTCGGTACCACCGGCGCCATCACCGACGACACGCAGATGATGCTTTTCACCGCAGAAGGCTTGCTACGGGCTTATGTGTGCGGCAGCTCAAGAGGGCCTTGCCACGTCCCCAGCATTATTCACCATTCGTTGCTGCGCTGGCTGATAACCCAGGACTACCCTACGGCGATGCCGATCGGCGTGGACGGCTGGCTGATCAAGCAATCGGAGCTCTGGTCTCGGCGTGCCCCTGGCACTACTTGCCTAGGTGCACTCAAGGCCAGTCCGCGGCTGGGCGCAGTTGCCGAGAACAACAGCAAAGGCTGTGGCGCCTTGATGCGCGTTGCGCCCTGCGCCTTCTTTGCAAACGCCTTTGACTACGCTGTCCAGTCAGGGCGCCTGACTCACGGACACCCTACGGGCTACCTGGCGGCCGGGTTGTTTGCCGATATTCTCCAGCGCATTGTCGATCGGCAAGACAGCCTGGAACACGCAGTCACTCAGAGCCTGGCCCAATATGGACAAGTGCCCGGTATGGAAGAAATACGGAGCCTCATTGAGCGCGTACTTTTCTTCTTTTACGAGGGCTACCAGCCCACTCCGCAACGAATAGGCGAGCTCGGTGGCGGATGGGTCGCCGAAGAAACGCTGGCTATCGGATTGTGGTGTGCCCTGGCAGCGCCTTCGTTCGAAGAAGGCGTAATCACGGCGGTGAATCACAGTGGCGATAGCGACAGTACCGGGCTCATCGCCGGGCACTTGTTGGGTGTTCAGTATGGTGCTGCAGCGATTCCTGCTCGGTGGTTCGAGCAATTGGAGCTGCGCGAAGTGATTGTGCAAGTCGCCGAGGACATGGAGCGCATTCCGCGTGAGTACTGTGGATTTGGTGGAGTGTTCGATCAGCAGATCGAGTTGGCGTATCCCGGTAGTTGAGAGCGCTGATGGAGACGACTATGGATAAATTTTCAGGAGAGCTGCGATGCCTATAAGGCCCAGGCCATTTACGTTTGTGTGTGGTGAATGTGGTTGGAAGAAAACGATGGCACCCCAGAGTGATGCGCTGGGACCGGGGGAGTGGTTCAAGCAGTGCCCGAAATGCGGGAGCGAATCGTTGAAGATGCGCGATGCGGGGTGGGTTGATCGGACGTTAGCAGGGTTGCTTCTGCGTCTCTAAGTGCATGTCCAGTGATATCTGGGTGGGGTCGCATGGCAAAAGGCCATTCGTTAGCGAGACCATAGGCACTTTGCCGGGTATCATTTCTTTTTTTTGTCACCCTTGCTGAACCCCAAAGGACACTCTGCCATGAGCCAATCAGACGGATTTTCTATGTCGAACGTTTCCGAGCCGATGCTTAACGATGAAAAAGAGCACGAGCGCCAAGCAGATCTGCTGAGCCAAGTCGCATTCGTTGACTCCGGTAATGCGCCCAAGGCTGTAGAGGTCATTTGGAGCTTCATTCGTTCCTACGACCAGCATCGCCACGAGGTGCCCCTGGATCAGTGGCTCACGCATGAATTCAACAAGTATCCGCATCTCTGGGAAAACAACGCCGAAGTCGAAAGTGTCGCGCGCTCGCTCATCGAGTCGATCACGCGTACCAATCAGCATAAAGAGTCGTTGCAACGACATCTCGACAAGGGGAAAAGCACGGCTAACTGGCTGGCCAAGGAGCTGGAGCAGGACGCTCAGGACAATCCCGACCTGAATCTGGGCGAGTACGCCGGACATGTGAAGGACATGCTGGAGTCGGCCAACGTATCGCTGATGCAGACACTCAAGCCAGATGTTCGTCACACTACGGTACCAGCCGGCGTCGCCATTGGCGGTACGACAGTCACTACGGAAAAACAACCGACTATCTGGGACGAAAACTCCCGTTTGGCCATTGCCAAGGACATCAACAATCAGGCGTTGCTCAATGCGGCGCTGAATGCTTCCTGCCATGGTGCCCGCATCCTCGGGCAGCGCACCTGGAACTGGATGCGTGGCCATGAAAACGCACCGGTCAGTGTGGCCCTGCAGGAATTTTTCGATAGTTCGCTGAAGTCCACCCGGCATATCGGTGCGCAGGTTGCCGTTTCCGGTGGCGTGGTAATTGCTGCCAAAAGCGGTTGGCTGAGTTTTTTTCGCGATACGCCAACCGAGGTGATCGCGACTACTACCTATACGGGCCTGGAGCGTTCCAAGGCGTTGTATAAGCTAGGGCAGGGCGACCTCCTCGCCGATACCGCAATTAATGCCATCGAGCAGACAACCATGGTGGCCGCTCGCTCGCTGGCGCAAGTAGTCGAACAAAAAGGCACCCAACTTGGCGCCAAATGGGGAGCTGCGTTAGGTTCCGTTTTTGGTCCTGGAGGAACGGCTGTGGGTGGTCTTGTTGGCGGCATTGCCGGTCGTTTAGCGGGGAAGGCGGTGGGCACGCTTATTGAAAAGGGTGGCAGGAAGATTGTCGAGGTTGCCAGCAAGGTAGTCCGCAAAGTGACTGAGAGCATTAAAGAGGCCGCCGTCGCTGTAGTGGATGGCTTCAGGAATTTTGTTAGCGGTCTGTTTAGCTGAGAGCTCGCAATGAAAAGCAAAAAGAATTTCGAAGTAAAGCTGGAAGAGCATTTCCTGGCTGGAGCTCCCGCCATCTATATCCAGTCTGCAGAAGAGGCCCGTGTCGACCAATTGCTGGTCCGACTTCAGGATAAACTCGGGCTAAAGCGCATCCACGAATGGAACCTTGGACATGGCTGGGTCGACTTCGATAACAAGCGACCGTTGAGTAACCTTGAGTCTGGAAAAACCGAGCTGGAGCATTCGCTGCTGGCGTTGCTGGACGCGGATTTGGAGCAGTCACTGATCTTGATCAAGGGCGCTCGGCTCGCCTTGGAACACAACACGCTCGCGATCGCCCGTCTCAAGCAATTGCTAAACCTGATCGAGCGTCATCACGCTGGCGAATGCTCGGTCATTCTGGTTTCGGAGGCTGTTTGCATCCCAGCTTCGATCGAGGCCCAGGTCACCCTGCTATCTCTGCCTCTTCCAGATCGTGAGGAAATTAAGGTCTTGCTGGCCCAGGCCAAAGCCAGCGGACGACTAATCGTGCCGGAGAGTCTGAATGACCGGGTGGTTTCAGGGCTCAGTGGACTGACCGCGAGCGAAATCGGCCAGTTACTGAGGATGATGGGGAGGCAGGTCGCGACGCTGGATGAAAATGCGTTGAAGATAATTCTCCATGAGAAGGAGCAAATCATCGCCAAGAGCGGGGTGCTGGAGATGGTCCCCAGCGTCGTGGAGCTGGGCGACATCGGCGGCCTAGAGAACCTGAAACATTGGCTGGAGCAGCGCGCTACCATCATCCGTCGGCTGGACGAGGCCGCTCAGCGTGGAGTCAAGGCGCCTAAGGGGGTGCTGATTGCTGGTATGCCTGGTTGCGGTAAGTCGTTGACGGCCAAGGTCGCTGCCAATCTGTTCCAGTTGCCCCTGTTGCGTCTGGATATCGGCTCGCTGCTGGGCAAGTATGTCGGCGAAAGCGAGCACAATATGCGTCGCGCCCTGAGTATGGCCGAGACTGTTAGCCCCTGCATTCTCTGGGTTGATGAGCTGGAAAAGGCTTTCGTTGGCATGGGCGGTGGTAATGCTTCGGAAGTGACTGCGCGCCTATTGGGCTACTTCCTGACCTGGATGCAGGAAAAAACCGGAGCGGTTTTCGTTATCGCCACTGCCAATGACATCAGCGCATTGCCGCCGGAGCTTCTGCGCAAAGGGCGTTTCGACGAGATCTTTTATGTGGGCTTTCCCAACGCTGTGGAGCGGGAAAGCATCCTGAAGATTCATTTGGGCAAGTCCCGCCAAAAGGTTGCCGATTTTGATATTCCGACGCTTGTAAAGAAGTGCCGCGATTACTGCGGTGCCGACATCGAGAATGCGGTCAACGAAGCCTTGGCCAACGCGTTTATTAGCGACAGCGTGTTGACTCAGGAACTGTTGGAAGAGGCAATTCAATCCACCATTCCTCTGCGTGAAACCCTGCGCGATCAGGTCGGCAAGTACGAGGAGTTGTTTGAAAAGCTCAAGTTGCGCCCGGCATCTGAGTACCAGGGGCTCAGTGTCGCACAGATGATCAAGATGGCTGCCGACCCTAACCATGTGAAACGTGAGGAAGTCGCGAGTAACCCTGATTGTCCGGATGATCAGTTAGAGAAGCTGGCAATGGATTCGCAGCGTACTGTGATCAAGGCCGTTTACGATAACCCGCGATGTCCGGAGCGCTTGTTGTCGATTCGCATCAATATTCCCCAGAACAGCCCACAGTACGATCTGGAGCTGCTAGAGCTGGCTTGCTTGAACGGCAATGCGCCGGAAGATTTGCTGATTCGCCAGATCAATGACGGCACTCTTGCCAAAGACCTACGCACCAAGCTGGCAAGCAGGGTGAAAGGCATAACTCTTCAGCAGAAGCTGACAGCGGATAGCGAGGCGGGTGTCCGTCGAACTCTTTCCACCAGAAATGATTTGAACGGAGCGCTCCAAACGGCACTCGCTAACGACAGCGATGTGGTTGTGCGCAAGAACTTGGCAAACAACAGAACACTATCCGACGGTGCCGCTGAGCAGCTGGTAGAGGATGAGCACGCCGAAGTAAGAGCCACGCTGGCTCGTAACCCGATACTGAGTGAAATCCTGCTGCTCCAACTGGCTTTAGATAAAGACGTTTCGGTTGGCGCTGCTCTGATCTCGAACCCCTCACTTACAAGCAGTGTAAAATCTCAACTCCTTGAGAATGGCGGAATCAGTATCAAGCAGGCATTCGCCAGGCGTCCAGAGTTGACAGAGAGCGAACAGTTACTGCTATTGGAAAATGCTGATACGGCATTGAAAATAATCCTTACCGTACATCAAAAACTTTCGAAGGAAGTCCAGGTGAGGCTCGCCAATGATCCGGAGCAGAGTGTAAGAGTAAATTTGGCCAACAACCCAGGCTTGACAAAAGAGACTCAGGAGCTATTGGTGGAAGGCGGGGATTATGGCGTCAAGGAGGCCTTGCTGAAAAATCCTGGACTGCTCCTGGATAAGAGTAAAGTTCAGCCAAGATCTTTTTTTGATCTTATTAAAGAGCACAACAATGTAGTCGTTAAAAACTTAACGAAATGTTAGAGATGTTTTTTGGACGGGTGGCATTGATCTAAAATTAAATTAAAAGTTACGCTGCAGGGCGCCTTGAGGTCCCTGCAGGCAGGTGATCAACCAAGAAACATTTTGAGTAAAATGGCAGAGGTTCCAACGCCTGTCAGCAGAAACAGTCCTAACAGGGTTTTAAACCTAAAGCGTTGTTCCTGTAGCGCCCGCTGGAAGTCTTCACGCTCGACGTACAGCATTCCTTTCACACTCTCCAGTTCCTCCGACACGTTGGCGACGGTCTTGCTGTACTCCTCTTGTTGAGTATTCAGAAGTACAGTCATGGCTTTGAATGACGTGGCACTGTGGTGAAGTTGCGTCTGCATCAACTTCGTCAGACGCTCTTCACTGGACATGAGCCCTGCATCGAGGTTGTTCAGCAACGGCTCAATACCCTCCAGCCGCAGTTGGGTACTCTGTGCCGCCTGGGTGAGGTCGTTGCCGATTTTCGTAACCGCTGAGCGCACCTTGTCCACCGCGTCCCCAAGGTCATCATTGGTCGTTGTGAAGCCCGTATCGATCTGTCGCCGAAGACCGCCTCCCTGAGTTTTTATATCGCTTTTTAACTGGTCGAGGTTGTCACCTGCTATACGCCGGGCCTCTTCAACCAACGGTTGGTTTATCAGATCGTCGAGCAAGCGACCAAGCTCTTCACGCGCCTGCTGGATCTCGGGTTCAAGGGTTGCACGGTCCATCACTTTTCATCTCCTTTAAGCATCTTGTCGAGCTCGTTCGGCAACAAAAGCCCATAAAAGGCATCACACAGCTGCTCGACACTGTTCTTGGGCCGGGCAACCGCACCGCGCACGGTGCTGAGCTCAGTCCTGAATGCTTCGAAGATGTACTGTTTGAATTTTTGAGCGTGCACCAGGCCTTGTTCCATCCGCTCATTGAAGAGCGCATGTTGCTGCTCGGCGTTGAGCAATTGCGCTTCGGCCTCCTTCAGCTTGAGCTCATGGCGCTGCGCTTCCAATTTCATTGCCTTGAGCATCGTTTCACTGCTACGCGTTTGCTGGACGGCGCGAGCCAGTGTTGTCCTGAGTAGTTTTCCCAGCACCTGGTCAGCCTCCTGGGCATAGGTGCAACACACGATGCCGGCCTGGTTCCGGAGGACCGAGGCATCGGTCTGGAAGTTGCTGCTCAGCAAGTAACTGTCGGTCCAGTATCCGTCGAGCCGGTCCTCGATCATGCGCAATGCTGCGGTGGAGGGAGGGCTTACATCGCCCACATCGAGATTGGCTGAGGAGTACCTCAACCCATCCCAGAGATCGCTCCAAAGGCGGCGAATACGGAGCCGGAACTCATTCAGTGCGTTCTGAAGCACGGGCACGGTTTCACCGCTATCGAGTTTGATATAGGCGGTAAAGTACCGCTTCAGTCGTTGTGCATAGACGCCTCGATTGAAATGCCTCAGACGCTGCTCATGGCGACGGCGCAGCAGTTCCATGCCCAGGTGCTCGCCTATTGCATCGTTCAACTGCGATTCGGCTTCCCCCATACGCTGTTGCGCCTTGGTAATCGCCTGTTCCAGAGCAGGTCGCTGGCTCTCGAATGCGTCGTTGTGGCGCTGGACCTTTGCCTCGATGAACTCCCCCACCCGAAAGGCAGACCACAATCGAGCGTACGGGCTGGCCGCGTCCGTAATGCTGGCCAGCAATTCACGGCGTAATGCCTCGATGACGCTACTCGCGCGCTCGTAATAAGCTTGCGAATGGTTGCGCATGTTCTCCAGAGAATCACCAAACTCCAGCGGATAAATATGCTTGAGCATCTCCGAGGGGGGCTTTTCATCGTGGGTGCACATTTCATCGTAAAGGTGCTGCTGAACGTCGCGGGCCGTAAGGGGGCTCGCGTCCTGGGCCTTGCCGAACCAGGTCTGGAAACTTGCCGGAGAAAAGGTATAGGTCAATACCACGCGAAACCGGCTGGGTTGCAGCATCCAATCGTTGAGTGCCTCAAAATCGAGGGCACGAGGATGAAGAAAGCCGAGGTTGTCCGCCCGCCCCACTAACAGGATCAAGTCAGCCGAGGCGACATATCGCTCGGCGATTCGCCTGACGGCCTGTTGTTCGTGCTCGTTGATCGCATTGATCCCCGGAATATCGATCAGCCGCAGATCCAGGCTGAGCGCCCCCTCTCCTTCATTTTGGAAAAACATGCCCGGAATACGGACATTCAGGAGGGGCGAGGAATGAGCGCTCCCATTCATGACCTGCTCGCGAATTTCACCGAAGCGCTCGGCGGCCTGGTCATTGCTCAAGCCCGTCGCGTCCTCCCCCAAATACCAAAGATCGTCAGGGGAGCGTCCATAGCGAATAGGAGCGGCGGTAGACGATTTACCCAGCCGTTGCCCGCCCCGCAATACCTCGGAGACCGCCGGCAACGTCTCCTTGCGAATGCCGAGCAGATCGAGAATCAACGTGGTCTTGCCAACCTGAGTCGTGCCGTAGACCACCACGGTAATATGCTCTGAGCGGGTGAAATCCCCGACCAGCTCAGGGTCCACCTCGGCGACGAAGCGGTCATAGGCGTGCTGGGCCCAATCGTTGCGTTGGCGAAACTTTTGCGTCCAGATATCAGCCACGGTCCAGCGCCTTGATCACGTTGGTGCGGGCCACGTCCATGCGGTGCAAGTTGCGCGTCAACGAATCGTGCGTCGTCAACTCACCCCCCAGGCCATAAGCCAGTCGCAGGTTCCTGGTCATCCGGTCGTCGAGGTTTTCCATCAGGTCATCGTAGAGTTCGAGGCTTTTCTGGATGTGCGATTCGGCAAAGTGCATCAGGCTTTCCCGAATAAAACCTTTTTTCGCGGCGTCGTACGCCTGAACCTGATTGGCCGTTTTGTAAGCGATGAAGCCAACCGCGATGGCTCCCGCAGCCGCCATCGAGAGCGTACCGCCCAGCCCAGTCGCCGCGCCCCCACCGGTAAGGGTGTTCAAGACATCGAATTGCCCATCAATGACAACGTCTACCGCCATGATGGCGGCAATGGACTTGAGCAGCGGACCGAAGGTTTTTTGAGCCTGTGGCAGCTCGGTTTCGATTTCCGTTCGCAGTGCGTTGAAGTCGAAATTCGCCAACTCTTTGTTGAGCAATTCGGGCTTACGCAGCGCAATTGCCTGAGTAATCCGAACGTATTCCATCGTCATCGCGGGCAGTTGGCGCAGGACCTCTTCCAGCTGCTCACTCTGCAACAGTTGCGGGGTGAGGTCTTTCTCGTCTTTCAGGTTTTGCCCCATTAACAAGCGCAGATCCTGGCGAAGTGCGAGGAGCTTATCGTCGGGAATTTGCTCCCTGGTTGTCCCATGACCGATCAGGTTTTGCAGTGGCTGTTGTGTCAGTGCCAGCGTCCCTTCTGTAGGCGGTTCGATATCAAGTTCCTTGCGAGACATATCGGTGATGGCGCGATAGTCACTGATCAAAGGTGACTGGCCTTGATCGTCCGCGCCGTTCCAGCAGTCGACTATGCGCTTGTGAAAGCGCTGTTCATGTTCACCCGACTGGAACGTCAGAAAATTACCGGCCTGACGCAGCTTGGCTGTCAGGTTTTCCTCTTCTTCGATGTATTTGTCTGTCGCCATGCCGATGGCGTGGCCGGCATAGCCGATCATGTTGTTTCGCAGTTCCTTCGCGTACCCGCGCCGATAGCGATCGGACGCTTTGCGGAATGCGGAACGAACTTTCTCAACCTGGCGCTCCTTCAGGTGCTCGCTGATACCTTCGCCCGCCGCTTCCTCGCGAAGCGCTGCAGAAACGTTGTCCAGTTCATCATTGATGATGCGTTCCAACTCTTCGATCCGAACGGTCTCCGAGCCCGCCGAAGACAAGGCGTACTTGCCGACAACATCCATGATGTTGCGGGTCCATTTCCTCCGATAATCCTCATCTCCCACGCCCGTGCAGATGATTCGATCCAGTTCGTGTCCAGGGACTTCGAACACATCGGCAACCGTTGCAGTAAGGTCCTCAATCTGCTGGTTTTCCAAGGCTTCTGTTTTGGTTACGGCAATGACGGGCTTACGGTCGGGGAAATACCGGGATTTGAGATCAGCCAGAATCTTGACCTGGGCGTTATCGGCAATTCGAGTGCGGTCGGTAACCAGTACGCTACCAAGCGAGTGGATCAACGTGTGGCGCATCAACCCCTGCCATTCGGCGTTGTCGCGGTTGAGCATTTCGTAACCCGGTAACAGAACAAGCCCGAAACTCTGAGCCGAAAAATATTGTTTCGGTACATAAAGTTTGGTGAACAGATAATCGTCGTTGACGTCGTAAGCGCTGATGATTCGGCGGAAGGACGCCTTGTCGAGTGTCTCTTCCTCACTGCCATCAGGACCTGGCTTGTAACGCACGCCGACGGCATAAGGTTCGGCACAGTCTTTCTCAAGGATAAAAACCGGTACTCGCTCACCACGGCCCTGGTTATCAACCAACCACTCGTGTTCACCGTTGAGGTTATAGAGTTCCCTGACCAGGCGCGTCTTGCCCGCACTCTGGCTACCGGCAACGCAGATGTAATAAAGGGACGAAAGTTCGCGCGTAATCCGCAATTTGCGCAACACGGACTTCAACGTGGCACGGTGGGCGGAACGGCTATCGAGCCCGGCCACTACATCCAGGACGCCGGCCACGGCGTGTTCAAGATTCTTGATCAGATCAGGGGTCACTTCATCATCCTTTTTGGGTTGACCGACGATGCCTTTCAGGCGAGTCGGAAGGTTATCGGCTGGTCACTAATGAGCTTTAAGTTCTGCGCATGTAATCGTGGCAAACACCCGTGCACGAAAACCTGCGTCCCCACATGTATCAGCACACCCACCAAGACACCCATGATCCGTATGCTTATCTGAAAGACGTCCTGACTCGTCTGCCGACGCAACGGGCGAGTGAGATTACGGAATTGCTTCCGTACAAGTGGGCGCTCGTTTAACTACGCAAGGGGTGTTTGGCGGACGCTTACAGCGATACGAACTTGCACATCAAACCAACGATCGGATCGTCCAGTGGCGAGACGCTCCGGCAAATGGCGCTGGCTGGTCTTGGCATCGTCTGCCTTTCGGACATTATGACGCTTGAGGACCGTGGGAGTGGGCGGCTAGTGCAGTTACTCCCCAAGGAGACGTTCGATGTGCACCAGGTAATCAATGCGGTGTACTACCACAACACGACGCTGGCATCGCGCATCACCTGCTTCGTTGACCATGTGACGGACATGCTGGGCAGGCAGCCGTTTGATGAATGAAAAATCGCCTTGTCACCGATTCAGTGTCATCGAGCGACGTTGATCCCACTCCTGGGTTCAGGAAATGGAGCTGAAGCAACGCCGAGCCCCCAGAATCCTGGTGACGACTCGGATTTCTGAATTTAGTGGATTAATACTGTCGCAACTTGCAACCCATGGGGGGCTCGAATTTCGGTTAGGTTTGCTCTCAAACCCGATAACCCAGTGCGATGAATGCCATGATCACCACTGCCCAGCAGTATTCCATGAGATCGCACAAGCACTTGGGGGCAATGCGGATTGAGCCATTGTGTCGACCGATCGCTGCCCTCTGTCAGCGTATTGGCACGACTTTTCGGTCTCTATCTTCTTTGATAGCTGCCACCGACAGGCTGCCAGTTGCCGCCTCTTGGATGTGCTCACTCCACCAGGCCATCATCGGGCGTCTGCGCTCAATGTAGTCGGCTCGGTTGTAGGCGCTGCGCACCTCATCTTTATCGACGTGGGCTAGCGCGACCTCGATTAACTCAGGATCCCAACCGCGCTCATTAAGGATGGTACTCGCCATTGAGCGCATGCCATGACTTACTAGACGCCCTTCGAAGCCCATGCGCTTCAGCGCCATGTTGGCTGTCTGGCTGTTGCAGTGGGTGCGAGGGTTCCGGTCTGCAGGGAAGACGTACTCCCGGTGTCCACTGTAGGGCTTGATTGCTTCCAAGAGCGCCAAAGCTTGTTCCGTAAGCGGAATGATGTGCATCCGACGTTTCTTCATGCGCTCAGCCGGTATCGTCCAGATCTTCTTCTCGAAGTCGATATCTGCCCAGCGCGATGTGGCCGCCTCGGCTGGCCGAGTCATGGTGTGAAGTTGCCACTCAATCAGGCAGCGCGTAGTTCTTTTTATGCTGGCATTAGCAATTGCCAGCATGAGCTCTTTCAGCTCGTCGGGCGCCAGGGCGGCCATATTTTTCTTTTTGGGCTTTTTGAAGACGGCGCGGATTCCACTGAGTGGATTCGCGTGAATTAATCCCGAGTTGACACCATAGGTCATGATTTCATTGAGGCGTTGGGTCAAGCGCTTAACAGTTTCAAGACTGCCCTTCGTCTCAAGGGGGCGAAGCAAATTTATGACTTTTGGGGCGGTGATAGCAGAGATCGGGGTGGCGGCCAGATCAGGGAAAACGTGCAGCGTGAGAGAGCGCCAAATATCTTCGGCGTACGCTGGGGTCACTGAGTCCTTTTTGAGCTCGAACCACGCTGCCGAGATATTTTCGAAAGTGTGTTCCGTGGCTGCTTTTTTCGCGTGCCGCTCGGCGTCGCGTTTCTCTTTAGGGTCCAGCCCCTGGGCGACGAGCTCTCTCGCTTCCACGGTTTTCTTGCGTGCTTGAGCCAGGCTTACCTCAGGAAAGGTGCCCAATCCCATGTTTATCCGCTTTTTCGTCACTGGTTGGATGTAGTTGAAATTCCATAGCTTTGAGCCATTGATTCTCACTCGCATCTGAAGGCCGTTGCCATCGGTGAGTATGTAGTCCTTTTCCTTTGGCTTCGCGGCTTTGACTTTTACGTCTGAAAGGCGCGTGGCTTGGGCCCCCATGGTGTATTCCAGTGCTGTTTATGTATTCCAAAAAATAGCAGGTGAGGGCTTGGAATACCACTTGGAATACACGAAATCGTAGATGGTCACGGATGCTGGTGGACGCTCGCGGACTCTAAGCCCCTGTATTCACTGGATTTCAGGCACAAAAAAAGACGTCCGTGGACGTCTTTAGATGTTAATTTGGTGGAGCCGGGGGGATTTGAACCCCCGTCCGCCAGTACTCCGCTGTCGGTACTACATGCGTAGCCGTGTCTATTAAGTTAACCCTCAGCGACCCGACGGGCAGGGTGCTTTGGGCGAGTTGTGTAAGTTTTAGCCGCTTCGTCCACAACGTACTGCACGGCGATTCTGTTCTATATGACAATCATTTCGGGTTTACAGACATCCCCTGATGATTGCTGGACCCGAAGGTACCAGGAGTGCATGTCAGCTGCAATTAAGCAGCGAGAGCAGCACCGTATTGGTCGTCATTGGCAACTATAAGAAGTTGCAACAGTGGATTTACGAGTTCTGTTACCAACTCGGCATGCACCTAAAGTTTCGCGACCGGCGTCGAATCCTAAACGGCCCCGAACTCATTGCTCGCAAATCTTGATGAGCAACAAGCCTGTACAGTCTACGTCAATGTGACCCGGAAGGCCAACCCGAAGGTTGGCCTTGAGCGCAGAGTTACTTTCCCCCTTTGCTCGCGTTCTTGAGGTCCTGAATCGTTTGGTTGGTCTCGGCAATGCAATCATCAGTGCCTTCTTTGGTGCCTTTTGCATGGTCGGCCTTGGCTTTCTCGACGGAGGCCATTACCTGGTCAGCCATTTCCGGAGGAATCTGTGCCTTGCCGTTTTCGATGGTTTTCAGGTTGATCGTGCAAAGATCGTCAGCGGCAAACGAAGGGGAAGCCATTATGGAAGCAGTAACGAACAGACCTAACAGCACAGAACGTTTCATGTGTATCTCCTTGAACTGAGGGCCAGGCATCGCTGGTCATCAGGACGGGCTGCCGAGGATTGTGAAAGTCCCGCATTGACGGGACTTGATCGGTGGACCGTAGCGGTACGTCAGGGTTCTGATTTTCTGTGTTGATACCCGCAAGAAACTACTGAACAGGCGATTGAATGCGCCTTACTTGAGGCC
The DNA here is from genome assembly GCF_050990305.1 of Pseudomonas putida. GTDB lineage: Bacteria > Pseudomonadota > Gammaproteobacteria > Pseudomonadales > Pseudomonadaceae > Aquipseudomonas > Aquipseudomonas putida_AH. The sequence goes on from NZ_CP158817.1 coordinate 819,073, forward strand.
TTGTCATCAGGGCACCCTAGCCTGGGTAACGCGGTCCACCAGATAGACTAGTCCGTGGTAGTCGATTCCGCCGTGTTGTGTCAGGCCGATCTCGCAGGTGCGGCTGGTGGAAATACCCTCGCTGCACTGCTGTACCGCGTCCTTGAGCGTGCGCAGCGAATGGGCGTTCAATTGCGGCGTGGTGAAACCCTTGTCTCCGGCAAACCCGCAGCAGTGAATGCCTTCGGGGATGACAACGTGCTTGCTGCACTTGCGCGCCAGATCGATCAACGCCTGGCTTTCCCCCAGGTGCTGGGTACTGCAGGTGACATGCACGGCGATCGGTGTGTCCTGCGGGGTGAACTCCAGTCGGTCCATCAGATGCGTGCGAATGAAACGCACCGGGTCGTACAGATCCAGGCGCACGTCTCCAAGGTCTTGAGTCAGGCGCAAGGTGCAGGGGCTGGTGTCGCAATAGATCGGGTCGAGCCCGCCACGGCTGGCGTGGAGCAAGGCACCGATTAGCTCCTGGCGCTTGTGCTCGGCTTGTTCGGCATAGCCCTTGGAGGCAAACGGCTGGCCGCAGCAGAGGTTGTCCAGGTTGTCCGGGAAGACCACCTGATAACCGGCTTTTTCCAGCAAGCCGCGGGTTTTGTCGTACAACGACATTTGCTCCTTGTCGCCAGCCGCCGGCCCCATGGCCCGTGAAACACAGGCGGCCAGGTACACCACGCGCGGGCGCTCGTCCGTCACGGGTGGGCTGAAGCGGATCGCCCGTTCCGGTTGCGGCATGGCGTTGGTCCACTGCGGGATTTGCCCTTTGGACAGGCGCGTCACCGTCGCCGAAAGCCTGGCCAGTCGTGGCGCGCCCAGCAACATCCGCGCCCCGTTGGCCACGTGCAGGGTGAAGCGTGCACCTTGCAGTGCCGTGGCGAAATTTCCTTCCAGCCAGTTAGCGGTTTTCGTATGGGTAGCGTGCTGGCCGCGAAGCTTTTTCACCAGCTCACCGGTATTGATGCCTACCGGGCAACGTTGTGCACACAGACCCGTGGCGGCACAGGTGTCGATGCCTTGGTATTCATAAGCGGCCTCCAGTTCCTGTGTATTTACGCCGGCGCGTTTCTTCGCCTGAATGTCTCGCCAGATCACGATGCGCTGGCGCGGGCTCAGGGTCAGGCCTTTCGACGGGCAGACCGGCTCACAGAAACCGCATTCGATGCACTTGTCCACAATCTCGTCAGCCGCAGGCAACGGTTTGAGATGCTTGAGGTGTATCTGCGGATCTTCGCTGAGCACCACGTCCGGATTGAGAATGCCATTGGGGTCGAGCAGGCGCTTGAGCTGCCACATCAACTGGTAGGCATCGCTGCCCCATTCCAGTTCGACGAAGGGCGCCATGTTGCGCCCGGTGCCGTGTTCGGCCTTGAGCGAGCCACCAAACTCCACGGCGACCAACTGTGCCACGTCGTCCATGAACGCCTGGTAGCGTACGACTTCTTCCGGGCTGTTGAAGCCCTGGGTGAAGACGAAGTGCAGATTGCCTTCCAGTGCATGTCCGAAAAGGATCGCTTCGTCGTAGTGATGTTTGTCGAACAACTCGATCAGGCGGTTCACGCCGGTGGCCAGTTGTTCCACCGGAAAGGTCACGTCTTCGATGATCACCGTGGTGCCGGTTTTGCGCACCGCACCGACGGCCGGGAAGGTGTCTTTGCGGATCGCCCAGAGGCGGGCGTTTTCCAGTGGGTCTTCGGTGAAGTCGACTTGCTTCTCCACCGGAAACGAGGTCAGGGACGCCATGATTTGCGCCAGTTGTTCCTGTAGCAACGTAGACGACGCGGCTCGGGATTCGATCAGCAAGGCGCAGGCATTGTTCGACAGGTGCTGTACGAAAGCCGGCATGCCGGGTTTGTTCTGTACCGAGCGCAGACTGCGGCGATCCAGCAGTTCCACGGCGGACACTGGCTGGCTTTTGAGCACGGTGACCGCATTGCAGCAGGTTTCCACGTTTGGAAAGACGATCAGCGCCGAGGCTTTGTTCGGGTGGTCGATCACCGTGTCGTAGGTCACCGCGCTGATGAAGCCCAGGGTGCCTTCGGAGCCCACCAGCAAGTGGCTCAAGATATCCACAGGCTCGTCGTAATCCACCAGGGCGTTGAGTGACAGGCCGGTGGTGTTTTTCAGACGGTACTTGTGGCGAATCTTTTCAGCCAGTTCGGTGTTGGCGCGGGTCTCGCGGCCCAAGGTTGCCAGGCGTTCCAGCAACGTTGAATGACTTTGCCGAAACGCTGCGACGCTCGTCGCATCTTCAGTATCAAGACGGCTGCCATCGGCCAGCACCAGTCGAATCCCGGCCAGCGTGTGGTAGGTGTTTTGCGCCGTGCCGCAGCACATGCCGCTGGCGTTGTTGGCGACGATGCCGCCGATTTTGCAGGCGTTGATCGACGCCGGGTCTGGGCCGATCTTGCGCCCGAACGGCGCCAGCCAGGCATTGGCCTGAGCACCGATCACCCCCGGTTGCAGGCGGATTTGCGTGCCTTGGCCACGGATCTCGCGACCGTTCCAGTTATCCCCAAGGACGATCAGCACCGAATCGCTGATGGCCTGGCCGGACAGGCTGGTGCCGGCGGCGCGGAAGGTCACGGGGACCTGGTCGCGCTGTGCCAGCTTTAGCAGCGACACTACTTCCTCTTCCGACTCGACGCGGATCACCAGTTGCGGAATCAGGCGATAGAAACTGGCATCGGTGCCGAACGCGAGGGTCGACAACGGGTCGTCGAAACGTCGTTCCCGAGGAATCAGTTGCTGCGCATCACGCAGAAAAGCGGCCGGTAGACTCATTGGTCCTCCAGAATCAACACCACCAGATCTTTCGGGCCGTGGGCGCCGTAGGCCAGCACCTGCTCGATGTCGGCAGTCTTTGACGGACCGGACACGAGCAACGCGTTGGTCGGCATGCCCTGGGCCCATTCGAACTCCTGTTGCACCTGATAGAAGTTGTCACGGATTTCACTGGCCTTGAGAAGGGCGAAATGCACCGTTGGCGCCAGGCTCATCAGGCGCGGTTCCTCGCGCGTTGGCCAGAGAATCAGGCTACCGGTGGCAGCGATGGCGCCCAAAGTACCTGTCAGGCTCGCCGGGGTGTCGTTGAACAGTTCGGCTTTCCACTCTTCTACCGGGCGGTTGTAGGCCTTGAGTGTAGGCAGCGTCGGATTTTCCGCCCAATGCTGCGTGATCTGTTGGCCATGCTCGGTGGTCGGTGCGATCAGCAGGCTTGGCAGCTGACGATCCTGCAGCAGTTTGGCCAGCAAGCTTGGCCATTCTTGCGCCGAGGTCAGATGGATTTCCGTGTGCACTGCCTCCATCAGTTTGCGCAGTTGCGGGATGCGCTGTTCCGGGGTGTAGGTGTAGGGCACGGTCACCAGATCGACATCGAAGTTGTCAGGCACCGGTGTGGTGCCTGTCAGGCTTTTACGCAGTTTGCCGAGGATGTTTTGCTTGGCACTCATCAACGATCTCCCTGTTTGGCCAGATGCTCGCGAGCCATGTCGTGCAGTGAGCGGGCGGCGGGTTTTGGCGCGCTATGGTTTTGCGTCCAGGGGCCGACGTTGTTCGGCGTCAGCGCGCGCAGGCGGGTGGCGGCGAGGGTAAACAGGCGATACAGCGTCGGCGAACTGTTGAGTTTTGCCCAGGCGTTCCAGATAAACCGCTCTTTGCGCGAATATTTGCGGCCTTGGTCGCGCATCACGGGATTCGGGCTATCGGGTGCTTTGACGTTTTCTTCGCGCAGGCGCCGCAGCAGCGACGGGATTGGTATCTTGACCGGGCACACTTCACCGCAGGCACCGCACAACGAGGAAGCGCTCGGATGGTCCGGGACTTTTGTCAGGCCGACCATGTGCGGGGTGATGATTTTTCCGATAGGGCCGGGGTACACCTCGCCGTAGGCATGGCCGCCGATTCGGGTATAGACCGGGCAATGATTCATACACGCGCCGCAGCGGATGCAGTTCAGGCTCTGGCGTAATTCGCTGTCGGCAAACGCCTGGCTGCGACCGTTGTCCAGCAGCACCAGATGCACTTCCTGGGGGCCGTCGAGTTCATGTTCTTTGCGCGGGCCGGAAATCATGTTGACGTACGTGGTGATCGGAATGCCCAACGCTGATCGGGTCAGCAGCGACAGCAACGGCACTACGTCGCGCAGATTCTCCACGACTTTTTCGATGCCGGTGACGGCGATATGAACCGGTGGAACGGTAGTGGTCATGCGACCGTTGCCTTCGTTTTCCACCAGCAGCAGGGTGCCGGTTTCGGCCACGGCGAAGTTAACGCCGGAGACGCCGATGTCCGCTTCGAAGAACTTCTGCCGCAGGACCCTGCGACCGATCTGAATAAGCTGGTCAACGTCCTTGGTGTATTCCACGCCAAGTTTGTCGTGGAACAAGGACGCGACCTGACCGGCATTCTTGTGGATCGCCGGCATAATGATGTGTGAAGGCTTCTCGTGGTCGAGCTGGACGATGTACTCGCCCATGTCCGATTCCAGGCATTCAATGCCCTGTTCAGCGAGGACATGGTTCATCTCCATCTCTTCGCTGACCATCGATTTGCCCTTGATCACTTGCCGCCCCTCGTGAGCGCGGATGATCGAGAGAACGATGCCATTGGCCTCGTCCACCGTTTCCGCCCAGTGCACTGTCACACCGTTGCGGGTCAGGTTTTGTTCAAGCTGCTCGAGCAGGTCGGGCAGCTTGGATAATGCACGGGCGCGGACGGCATTGCCCAGCGCTCGCAGATGTTCTCGTTCGTGGGCATCGCCAAAGGCCATTGCCCGTTTGGTCATCAGTGAATCCATCGCCTTGCGAAAGTTGTTTCGCAATTGCGCGTCACCCAGCGCGTTATGTGCGCGGGTGCGGAAATCTTCTTCTACGGCGACCGTAGGAATAATCGTGGAAGCGTTCATTGCGCGCCTCCAGTTCTTTCCCAGAGAAAGCTGGCCAGGTGTTGGCCACGCAACGCTTCCTTCTGTTTCTCAAGAGATCCGTTGATGTTCATCAGGCAACCGCAGTCGGCACTCAGTACCTTGTGTGCGCCGGATTCCTTCAACGAACGGGTCTTGTCGGCGACCATCGCTCCGGAAATGTCCGGCATACGGACGCTGAAAGTCCCACCGAAGCCACAGCACTCGCTTTCGTGATCGTGATTGACCCGCTCGACGTTGTTCAGTTGCGACAACAGCTCACGCCCGTGCAAGTGAGTATTCATCTCGCGACGTGCCGAGCACGAGGTGTGCAGCGCCACTTTTACCGGCTCGCCGCTGTCCTTGAGCTGCACTTTGCAGACAAACAACAGAAACTCGGCCAATTCATAGGTTCTGGCCGCCAGGGCCTGAACCTGTTTCAAGGTTTCCGGTTCGTCCTTGAACAGGTCGGCATAGTGCTCGCGCAACATGCCGGCACAGGAGCCTGACGGCACCACCACCGGATAATCCCCGGCGAACAGCGCCAATTGCGAGCGTGCGACGGTCCGGGCCTGCTCGGTGTAACCCGAGGTGTAGGCCGGTTGTCCGCAGCAACTTTGCTCTTGCGGGTACTCGACACGGATGCCTTCGCGCTCCAGCAAGTGGATCGCGTCCATACCAGCCTGCGGGTAGAACAGATCCACTACGCAGGTCCCGAACAGGTACACCCGTTGCGGTTTCTCGCTGGGGTATTGCCGAGGCTCGGGCAGTGGCGGGGCGACGCGGGTCGCATTCGGCACAGCGTTGTAAAAAAGCTCGCTCATCAGGCGTGTCTCTCGGCCGGTTGTCCGTCCGTCGAGGCTGCTGAATATAGAGATGCAGGCTTTCAGCAGCCTTACAGACCGGGTTGTGAATAGCTGACGCCGGAGTGGTGGTCCGGCGTCGGTTTTTTTCAGGGTGGCCGTAGGACTCAGTGCACCAGCATGCCGGTGAACCAGTAGGCCTGGGCCAGGGTGATCAGGCCGACGATGGTGGCGAAGAACAGGCTGTGCTTGAGCGTGAAGCGGAACAGATCCGATTCCTTGCCCACCAGGCCAGTCGCGGCGCAAGCCACGGCGATCGATTGTGGCGAAATCATCTTGCCGGTCACGCCGCCGCTGGTGTTCGCCGCCACCAGCAAGGTGTCGTTGACGCCAATCTGGTGGGCGGTGGTCGATTGCAGTGAACTGAACAGCGCGTTCGACGATGTGTCGGAGCCGGTGAGGAACACGCCCAGCCAGCCGAGGAACGGCGAGAAGAACGGGAACGCTGCGCCGGTGCCGGCCAGTACCAGGGCCATGGTCGAAGACATGCCCGAGTAGTTGGTGACAAACGCGAACGCCAGCACCATGCCGATGGACAGGATCGGCCAGCGCAGTTCGTAGAAGGTTTCTTTCAAAGTGGTCAGACCAGTTTTGACATTGATTTTCAGAATCAGCATCGAGATCAATGCCGAGAAGAAAATCGCCGTACCGGTCGCCGAGATCGGGTCGAGCTTGAACACTGCCGGGATGGCGGTCGGCGCAGCCACGATCGGTGCAGTCTTGATCACCAGTTGATCAAGGTGCGGGATGGCGAAGTTGAACACCCAGCTGTACATCGATCCGCCGGCCGCAAACATTGCCTTGAATGGTTTCAGGGTCCAGATGGTGACGAGGACGGTGAGGATCAGGAACGGCGACCAGGCCTTGAAGATTTCGCCCAGGCTATAAGGCGAAGCCACGGTGGTGCGCTTCTGGCCGAAACCACCGGCGCTTTCGCTGACCACGGAAGCCGAGACGGCGCCGGCGATGTGCTGGCCGGCAGCACGTTTCGGTTGCCAGACTTTCAGGAACAGGGTCAGGGCAATCAGGCTGGCCAGGGCCGAAGTGATGTCCGGCAGTTCCGGGCCGATGAAGTTCGAGGTGAAGAATTGGGTGACGGCAAAGCTCAAGCCAGCGACCAGTGCAGCAGGCCAGGTTTCACGGACGCCACGCAGACCATCCATCATGAACACCAGCCAGAACGGCACGAACAGCGACAGAAGCGGCAATTGGCGACCGGCCATGGCGCCAATCTTGACCGCGTCGATGCCGGTGACTTGGCCGGCAACGATGATCGGAATACCCAGGGCGCCAAACGCCACCGGAGCGGTGTTCGCGATCAGGCACAGACCCGCTGCGTACAGCGGATTGAAGCCCAGGCCTACCAGCAGCGCAGCGGTAATTGCCACCGGCGCACCGAACCCGGCGGCACCTTCAAGAAAGGCGCCGAAGCAGAAGCCGATCAGCAACACTTGCAGGCGCTGGTCGTCGGTAATCGACAGTACCGAACTGCGGATCACTTCGAACTGGCCACTCTTGACCGTCAGTTTGTAGAGGAATACGGCCGCCACAATGATCCAGGCAATCGGCCACAGGCCATAGACGAAGCCATATCCGGCGGCAGCGAATGCCATGTCGACCGGCATCTGGAAGGCGAAGATTGCCACCAGGATCGACAAGGCCAGCGTGATGCTACCGGCCACATGACCTTTAAGGCGAAACACAGCCAAGGCCAGAAAGAAGAACACGATGGGGATGACGGCTGCGAGTGCGGATAAACCGAGGCTGCCGAGCGGGCTGTAGAGCTGTTGCCAGGTTTGCATATGGGGTGGCCCCTAATTGTTGTTGGTCAGGCACTGATCAGCGTTCTTGGATAATTGGTAAGACCAATTTACAATCGCTGTTGGGTAGGGTAAAAGTCTTGTGGGCGGTGTGTCAATTTGCCGCCCTAAAACTTTTGTCGAATGCGTGACCCTTCGCTTGTCTGGTTCGCTTGGCTGAATCTTGACTGACAGGTGCCGATGCCTTGTGGATAGGCCAGAATAGAGCCCCGGCGTGTCGTCGGATGGTGGAGAAATCGAGTTATGGGCTTTGATCAGATTCGTCAGCGCCGTTTGTCTGACGATATTGTCGAGCAACTGGAGGGCATGATCCTCGAAGGCACGCTGAAGGCGGGTGAGCGCTTGCCGGCCGAGCGAGCATTGGCTGAGCAGTTCGGTGTGTCGCGACCTTCGTTGCGCGAAGCCATTCAGAAGCTGGTCGCCAAGGGTTTGCTGGTCAGTCGCCAGGGCGGCGGCAATTATGTGGTGGAGTCCCTGGGGACGACCTTCAGTGATCCATTGCTGTTACTGCTTGAAAGCAACCCGGAGGCCCAGCGCGATCTGCTCGAGTTTCGTCATACCTTGGAAGCGTCCTGTGCGTATTACGCCGCATTGCGCGCTACGGATGTTGATCGTGAGCGGCTAACCGCGGCGTTCAATGAATTGCAGGACTGCTATTCGCGGCATGAGGAAGTGAGTCGGGCCGAAGAAGGCGCGGCGGATGCGAAATTCCATCTGGCGATTGCCGAGGCCAGTCATAACGCGGTGCTGCTGCACACCATTCGTGGCTTGTTTGACTTGCTCAAGCGCAACGTGGTGACCAACATTGGCGGCATGTACAAGCAGCGCACTGAAACCCGCGACATGCTGATCGAGCAGCACCGGGAGTTGTACCAGGCGATTATCGAAGGCAGGGCGGAGCAGGCACGTGAAGTCTCCAGTCGCCATATTCTCTATGTGCAGGAGGTGCTTGAGGAGGTGCGCCAGGAAGTGCAGCGCATGGCTAGGGCGGAGCGGCGCAAGGGGATGTGATTGCGCTTAAACGCAAAAAAGATCGCAGCCTTCGGCAGCTCCTACTGTAGGAGCTGCCGAAGGCTGCGATCTTTTTCGATGGCCCCGCAAACCTCAGGTCGGAAGAATTACTCTTCCTTGCCCTTGTTCCGCACGGCGCGTTGCAACTCGCGACCGGCGTCGCGTTCGCGCTCGGTATCACGCTTGTCATATTCCTTCTTGCCCTTGCCCAGAGCGATCTCGCACTTGACCATGTGCTTGCTCCAGTACCAGGACAGGCACACGCAGGCGTAACCCTTTTGCGCCACGGCGGCGGACAGTTTGTCCAGCTCGCGCCGGTTCAGCAGCAGCTTGCGCGTGCGCGTCGGGTCAGCGATGACGTGGGTGCTGGCGGTCGTCAGGGGTGTGATGTGACTGCCGAGCAGCCAGGCTTCGCCATCCTTGAGCAGGACATAACTGTCGACCAGTTGCAGCTTGTTCGCCCGCAAACTCTTTACTTCCCAGCCGGCCAGGACCAGACCAGCCTCGAACTTGTGTTCGATGAAGTAATCGTGTCGCGCCTTTTTATTTTGCGCGATGGTCCCTGTGGGGTGTTTCTTCTGTTTAGCCATAGGGGCGGCATTATAGGGAGTTGCAAGCAAGTCGGCTACGGTGATGCTACGTGCTTGAGCAGGTTGATCGAATCCCGGACAATGCGCGCTCTTTTTTGAATGCCGGAGTTTTCGTGAACGAGGGCGGTATGTTCCACCTCTAACAGTGGGGCGCCGCGAGCGGATTATTTCTTTGGTGTGATTGTTTTCTACACGTTGCGAACCATGTAGCCAGTCGGTGGTTTGTATTTCGTGGTGTTTGCAGGCTGGGCAATGGGCCGGGAAGCGGTGCACGACGAACTGTCGATCCGCACCCGGCATTGTTCGCCCGGTCTTTGTTCTTGATGCGCTATGTGGCGCCCATCGGCATTCTCGTAGTGTTTGCCGCCCAGCTGTGGAAGTGACGCTGACATGACGACACACATTTCACGTTCGGCCTTGCTGCCGTACCCGGCACAGGCCCTGTATGACCTGGTCAACGACGTGGCGCGATACCCGGAGTTTTTGCCGTGGTGCTCGTCCGCCGAAGTGTTGGAGAGTTCCTCCGAGCACATGCGCGCAAGCGTAGGTGTAGCCAAGGGAGGACTCAGCCAGCATTTCGTGACGCGCAATACCTTGGTTCCCGGTCAGTCAATTGAGATGAACCTTGAAGAAGGGCCGTTCACTCAACTGCACGGTGTCTGGGTGTTCAAGCCATTGGGCGAGAAGGCCTGCAAAATCAGTCTGGACCTGTCGTTCGATTATGCTGGGCCGATTATTCGCGCGACCCTTGGGCCATTGTTCAATCAGGCGGCCAATACGCTGGTGGATGCATTCTGCCAGCGGGCCAAGCAAATGTATGGTTGAGGCGAGAGGCGAAGTTGAGGTCGAGGTGGTGTATGCCGCCATTGATCGTCAGGTGCTGTTGTCGGTGACGGTGCCGGCAGGTACGACTGTTCGGGCGGCGTTGCTTGAGTCCGGGATTGGTCAGTCGTTCCCGGACCTGGATCTGGCAGGATGTACTGTGGGTATCTTCGGCAAGGTGATCGCTGATCCGGATATTCGTCCGGTTCAATCCGGGGATCGGATCGAGATTTACCGGCCACTGCTTGCTGATCCAAAAGAAGTCCGTCGACTCCGTGCGGCCAAAGCTGCCGAGGCCAAGGCCCGGAATCAGTAAGTGGTATAAATGCCAGGCAATAAAAAACCCGGGCATGCCGGGTTTTTTATTGCGTCGCAAATTATTGCGGCGAGGTTTCCAGTGGTTCTGGGGTCGGGACTGGAACAGTTTCTACACCGTCCACTTCCTTCTGGATCTGATCCAGCAGCGAGCCCGGCTTGACCGGCTTTTCCGGCTTCGGCTTCTCGGCGTTTTCAGCCGGTGCGGTCACGTTGGTGCCGCTGTCCTTTCCGAGAATGGCTTCGTCACGGCTCACGCCTGGCATGAAATCACCGGAGAGGCTGACAAGTTGATCATTTGAGTTGAAGATTACGCTAATGCGTTCCTGTTGGCGTTCACCGCCCCCTGGTTGCAGGCTGTATAGGTAATCCCAGCGATCGGCATGGAACGTGTCGGTCAACAGAGGGTTGCCCATAATAAACCTTACTTGCTTACGGGTCATTCCCGGGCGTAACTGGTCTATCATGTCCTGCGTGACGACATTGCCCTGCTGGATGTCGATTTTGTAAACCCCGGGGAATGAACAACCGGCGAGTGCGAGCAGTCCCACTAAGGTGAAACTGGTTAGCAAGAGCTTGGTGTTTTGCATCGGTGGGCGACTTCCACTATCTTGGCTGGGACAACGTAAACGCCGATCATACCCGCATTAAGAGAAGCTGCGAAGCAGCATCGCGAGAAAGCTGACCATGGTTGAAAATAGCGAACTACGCAAAGCCGGCCTCAAAGTGACCCTGCCACGGGTCAAAATTCTGCAAATGCTCGATTCTGCCGAGCAGCGCCACATGAGTGCCGAGGATGTCTACAAGGCACTGATGGAGGCTGGCGAGGACGTCGGTCTGGCCACGGTTTACCGTGTACTGACTCAGTTCGAGGCAGCTGGCCTAGTGGTGCGACACAACTTCGACGGAGGCCATGCGGTCTTCGAGTTGGACGACGGCAAGCATCACGACCATATGGTCAACGTCGAGACCAGCGAAGTGATCGAATTCTTCGACGAAGAAATCGAGCGCTTGCAGAAAGCGATCGTCGACAAATATGGCTTCGAGATGGTTGATCACAATCTGGTGCTGTACGTACGCAAGAAAAAGTAAGCATGTCGCGCGAACACAAGGTTCGCGAAACGAACGAAGGCGACCCAAGGGTCGCCTTCGTGCTTTCTATCGGTCTCAAACTTTTGCAGCGACCACCATTTTCTTGGCGTGGGCCAGGGATTCCTTGGTGAGGTCAATGCCGCCCAGCATTCGAGCCACCTCTTCGATGCGGTCGTTCTTGCTCAATTTCGAGACGGCGGTACGCGTCGCATCCTCGCCTCGTACTTTGTGCACAAATAGATGCTGATGACCTTGCGCAGCGACTTGTGGCAAATGAGTCACGGTCAGAACCTGGCCTCTTTCGCCAAGTCGACGCAGCAATTGACCGACGATCTCGGCTGTCGGGCCACCGATACCCACGTCCACTTCGTCGAACACCAGGGTCGGCACGCGAGAGGTTTGTGCGGTGATCACCTGGATGGCCAGGCTGATTCGCGACAGTTCGCCGCCGGAGGCGACTTTCGCCAAGGCTTTCAAAGGCTGTCCCGGGTTGGCGCTGACCAATAACTCCACCTGCTCAAGCCCGTTAGGCAGCAGCTCATCGCCGCTGTTGGGGCGTAGTTCAATGGTGAAGCGGCCACCGGGCATGCCCAGGCGCTGGATTTCCTGTTCCACGGCGCTGGCCAGGCTGCTGGATGCCTGTTGGCGCAAGTCGCTCAATTCCCGGGCCTTTTCCTGATAGTGACGGGCATAGGACGACAGCTCGCCACTCAGTCGCTCGATGGATTCGTCGTTGGCATTCAGGGTTTCGATTTCATCCAGCAGTTTCTGCTGCATTTCGGCGACTTCGGTGGGTTGAATGCGGTGTTTGCGAGCTAGGGTGTAGATCGAGTCGAGGCGCTCTTCCAGATACTGAAGGCGAGAGGGGTCGGCGTCGAAGTTGTCGAGGAAGCGGTTCAATTCGCCCACGGCTTCTTCGACCTGGATCTGTGCACTGGTCAGCAGGCTGCTGGCTTCGCCCAGCGCGCCGATTGAGTTGTTCACGCTCGACAGGCGGTTAAGGCTGGCGGTCAGGGCATTCAATACGTTGCCGGAATCACTTTCGCTGCATTGCTCGACCACTTGCCGGCAGATACCCAGCAGCGTTTCGGCATTGGTCAGGTTCTTGTGTTCCTGCTCAAGCTGCTCCAGTTCATTGTCGCCGAGGCCCAGGTTCTCCAGTTCTTCAAGTTGGTAGCTGAGCAGTTGGTGGCGGGCACGCTGCTCATCGCCGGAGTTGGAGAGTCGCTCCAGTTCCTGGCGAGTCTGGCGCCAGCGCTGGGCGGCCAGTTGCACCTGGCGGGCAAGGTCGGTCGCGCCGGCGTATTCGTCGAGTAGGCGGCGATGGGTGTCGGTCTTGAGCAGGGATTGGTGTTCGTGCTGGCTGTGGATGTCGATCAACAGTTCGCCTAGCGCCTTGAGGTCGCCCAGCGGGCAAGGCGTGCCGTTGATATAGCCGCGCGAACGGCCTTCTGCGGTAATCACTCGGCGCAGGATGCACGGGCCATCGTTTTCGAGGTCGCGCTCGGCCAGCCATGCTCCGGCTTCCGGAATATCGACGAGATCGAATGTTGCCAGGATGTCGGCCTTGTCTGCACCAGGTCGGACAACGCCGCTGTCGGCGCGATCGCCGAGGGTCAGGCCCAGGGCGTCGAGCATGATCGACTTGCCGGCGCCGGTTTCCCCTGTGATCACGCTCATCCCGCGATCGAGTTCGAGGTCGAGATGTTCAACGATGGCGTAGTTGTGTACGGACAGGTGCACCAGCATAAAGGCCGCTCCCAGGCATTAGGTCTGGTTATTTATACAGTGTTTTGTTTCGGGCTGACAATGCCCCTCGTTAGGTCGATTCGCTTGACCCGACGAAATCCTTAGCGCGCCCTGGAATGACAATGCAGGTGTTTTTTGTAGGGGTAATGTGTTGGTGCCCCTTGAAGCCCGATTTTGCGGCCCCATATAGCTGGGCAGAAGCGCGAGTCAGGCTCGCGGACGATATTGAAAGGAGAATTCTATGGCTGACGAACAGACAGTGGATACGCAAAACCCAGACGCTAACCAGGCGCCCGAGGCTTCGGGTGAAGACCTGGCGGCTCGTGTACAAGTGCTCGAAGAGCAACTGGCAGGCGCGCAGGATCAGGCTTTGCGTGTTGCCGCCGATCTGCAGAACGTCCGCCGTCGCGCCGAGCAGGATGTAGAAAAGGCTCACAAATTCGCGCTGGAGAAATTCGCCGGCGACCTGCTGCCGATCATCGACAGCCTGGAGCGCGGCCTGGAATTGTCCAGCCCGGATGACGAAAGCATCCGTCCGATGCGCGAAGGCATCGAGCTGACCCTGAAAATGTTCCAGGACACCCTGAAGCGTTATCAGCTGGAAGCGATCGATCCGCATGGCGAACCGTTCAATGCCGTTCTTCATCAGGCAATGGCCATGCAGGAAAGTGCTGACGTTGAGCCGAACAGCGTGCTCAAGGTTTTTCAGAAGGGCTACCAGCTCAACGGTCGCCTGCTGCGCCCGGCAATGGTCGTGGTCAGCAAGGCTCCGGCACCTGTTTCGCCTTCTATTGACGAGCAGGCTTGAAATTAGCCGTAAGGCCCCCATTTAGAAGTCAAGCGTTTAAGTGCTACCGCAGATGGCCACAACCACTGCGGCAACCAAATCCAAAGTTTCGGGAGAGTGAACATGGGCAAAATTATCGGTATCGACCTGGGGACTACCAACTCCTGCGTCTCCGTGCTGGAAAACGGCACAGCCAAAGTGATTGAAAACGCTGAAGGCGCGCGTACCACGCCGTCGATCATCGCGTACGCCAACGATGGCGAAATCCTGGTCGGCCAGTCGGCCAAGCGTCAGGCTGTGACCAACCCGCACAACACCCTGTACGCAGTAAAGCGTCTGATCGGCCGCCGCTTCGAAGAAGATGTGGTTCAGAAAGACATTCAGATGGTCCCTTACAAGATCGTCAAGGCTGACAACAGCGACGCCTGGGTTGAAGTGAACGGCCAGAAAATGGCGCCGCCACAAATCTCGGCTGAAATTCTGAAGAAAATGAAGAAGACTGCCGAAGACTACCTCGGCGAGCCAGTGACTGAAGCGGTGATCACCGTTCCGGCCTACTTCAACGACAGCCAGCGTCAAGCCACCAAAGACGCCGGCCGCATCGCGGGCCTGGACGTAAAACGTATCATCAACGAACCAACCGCGGCTGCTCTGGCTTACGGCATGGACAAGGCCAAAGGCGACCACACTGTGATCGTTTATGACCTGGGTGGCGGTACTTTCGACGTTTCCGTGATCGAAATCGCCGAAGTCGATGGTGAGCACCAGTTCGAAGTGTTGGCCACCAACGGTGATACCTTCCTGGGTGGTGAAGACTTTGACATTCGTCTGATCGACTACCTCGTCGACGAGTTCAAGAAAGAAAGCGGCATGAACCTCAAAGGTGACCCGCTGGCGATGCAGCGCCTGAAAGAAGCTGCTGAAAAAGCCAAGATCGAGCTGTCGTCCGCTCAGTCGACCGACGTGAACCTGCCGTACATCACTGCAGACGCCACCGGTCCTAAGCACCTGAACGTGAAGATCTCCCGCGCCAAGTTGGAAGCGCTGGTAGAAGACCTGGTTCAACGCACCATCGAGCCTTGCCGCATCGCTCTGAAAGACTCCGGTATCGATGTTGGCTCGATCAACGATGTGATCCTGGTTGGCGGTCAGACTCGTATGCCGCTGGTTCAGAAGCTGGTCACCGAGTTCTTCGGTAAAGAAGCTCGTAAAGACGTGAACCCGGACGAAGCTGTTGCCATGGGTGCCGCGATTCAGGGTGCTGTTCTGGCTGGTGACGTGAAAGACGTTCTGCTGCTGGACGTCAGCCCGCTGACCCTGGGTATCGAAACCATGGGTGGCGTGATGACCGCGCTGATCGAGAAAAACACCACGATTCCTACCAAGAAATCGCAAGTGTTCTCGACTGCCGACGACAACCAGGGTGCCGTGACCATTCACGTGCTGCAGGGTGAGCGTAAGCAAGCGGCTCAGAACAAGTCTTTGGGCAAGTTCGACCTGGCCGAGATTCCACCAGCACCACGTGGCGTGCCACAAATCGAAGTGACCTTCGACATCGACGCCAACGGCATTCTGCACGTAGGTGCCAAGGACAAGGCCACCGGCAAGACTCAGTCGATCGTGATCAAGGCCAACTCCGGTCTGTCCGACGAAGAGATCGAGCGCATGGTGCGTGATGCCGAGGCCAATGCCGAGGAAGACCGCAAGTTCGAAGAACTGGCCGCTGCCCGTAACCAGGGTGATGCACTGGTTCACTCGACGCGCAAAATGGTCGCTGATGCTGGCGACAAGGTAAGCGCTGAAGAGAAGACCGCAATCGAAGCGGCCGTGGTTGCCCTGGAAGCTGCTGTTAAAGGCGACGACAAGGCGGCTATCGAAGCCAAGGTTGAAGAGCTGTCCAAGGTCTCCGCACCAGTGGCTCAGAAGATGTACGCCGAACAGGCTCAGCCTGCTGAAGGCGCGGCACCGCACGACGACAAGGCAGAAAAGGCTGACGACGTTGTCGATGCCGAGTTCGAAGAAGTCAAAGACCACAAGTAAGTTGTTGGTCGGCCGGTTGACTGCCTTGAGGCGGTGACTGGTAGGATGTCGCCGCGCGGGAGCCTGCTCCCGCGTTGGCGTGTCTGGAGTACACGAATTTTTACAGCATGCGACAGTGTTCGCGTGTTGGTGGCATGGTCGGGAATGCTCCTGCTTTCCGAGCTGAAAGTGCCGCATTGAAACAAAGACCAGGATCGTTGAATTGACGTGAGTTGGGTCCGGGCCTGTATTGGGGCTCAACGAGTTTGGCGAAGCTCAGGAGAGGTTGGCCGAACGTCCTCAAGAGTGCAGAAGACATATGGCAAAGCGTGACTATTACGAAGTATTGGGTGTTGAGCGAGGTTCAAGCGAGGCGGACCTGAAAAAGGCCTACCGTCGCCTGGCGATGAAGCATCACCCGGACCGTAATCCCGATGACAAAGCATCGGAAGAGAAATTCAAGGAGGCCAACGAGGCCTACGAAGTGCTGTCCGACTCCAGCAAGCGTGCAGCCTACGACCAATATGGTCATGCGGGTGTCGACCCGAGCATGGGTGGTGGCGGTGCCGGTTTCGGTGGTCAGAACTTCTCCGACATCTTTGGCGATGTCTTCAGTGACTTCTTCGGTGGCGGTCGCGGTGGTTCCCGTGGCGGTGCTCAGCGCGGCAGCGATTTGCGTTACACCCTGGAGCTGGATCTGGAAGAAGCGGTGCGTGGCACGACCGTGAATATCCGCGTTCCGACGCTGGTCAACTGTAAGCCGTGCGACGGCTCCGGTGCCAAGAAAGGCTCTTCGCCGGTTACCTGTCCGACTTGTGGTGGTATCGGTCAGGTGCGTATGCAGCAAGGCTTCTTCTCGGTGCAGCAGACCTGCCCGCGCTGCCATGGCCAAGGCAAGATCATTTCCGATCCGTGCGATTCCTGCCACGGCGAAGGTCGTGTCGAAGAATACAAGACCCTGTCGGTGAAGGTGCCGGCCGGTGTTGATACCGGTGATCGCATTCGCTTGTCGGGCGAAGGCGAGGCGGGCGCTCAAGGTGGGCCAACCGGCGATCTGTACGTGGTGATCAATGTGCGCGAGCACTCGATCTTCCAGCGCGATGGCAAGCACCTGTTCTGTGAGGTGCCGATCAGCTTCGTCGATGCGGCACTGGGTGGCGAGCTGGAAATTCCGACCCTCGATGGTCGGGTCAAGCTGAAGATCCCTGAGGGGACTCAGACCGGCAAGCAGTTCCGTGTTCGTGGCAAGGGCGTTGCTCCTGTGCGTGGCGGTGGTGCTGGTGACTTGATGTGCCGTGTGGCGGTCGAGACGCCGGTCAATCTGAGTCGTCGTCAGCGCGAGATGCTGGAGGAGTTCCGCAGTTCGCTCGCGGACGACAATAGTCATTCGCCGAAAACCACGGGCTGGTTCGAAGGCGTGAAGCGCTTCTTCGGCGACTTGTAAGGAGACTGGCATGCGACGTATTGCTGTGATGGGCGCCGCCGGGCGCATGGGCAAAACCTTGATCGAGGCGGTGCATCAAGCGCCTGGCGCGGGGTTGACGGCAGCGGTGGATCGTCCTGATAGCACGCTGGTCGGCGCTGATGCTGGCGAACTGGCTGCGCTGGGTCGTATCGGCGTGCCGCTGTCCGGTGATCTGGATCGAGTGGCTGACGAGTTCGACGTGTTGATCGATTTCACGCACCCGACGGTGACCTTGAAGAATCTCGCGTTCTGCCGCAAACACGGTAAGGCGATGATCATCGGTACCACCGGTTTCAGCGTTGAAGAGAAACAGTTGCTGGCCGAGGCGGGCAAGGATATCCCGATCGTCTTCGCGGCCAACTTCAGTGTCGGTGTAAACCTGTGCCTGAAGCTGCTCGATACGGCCGCTCGTGTGCTGGGTGATGACGTCGATATCGAAATCACCGAAGCTCACCATCGACATAAGGTCGATGCACCCTCGGGGACCGCTGTGCGCATGGGTGAGGTTATTGCCGATGCCTTGGGTCGAGACCTGAAGAAGGTGGCGGTTTATGGTCGTGAAGGTCAGACGGGTGCCCGTGATCGCGAAACGATTGGCTTTGCCACTGTGCGTGCGGGTGACATTGTGGGTGATCACACTGTGCTGTTCGCCGCCGATGGCGAGCGCGTCGAGATCACTCATAAAGCGTCCAGTCGCATGACTTTCGCCAAGGGCGCGGTGCGTGCTGCGCTCTGGCTGGATGGGCGCGAGCCTGGTCTGTACGACATGCAAGACGTGCTCGACTTGCGTTAAGATGCGCTCGAAATCGGGCTCGAACCCAGCGTTTGAGCCCGGTTTTACTCCGCCAAGCGACGACCTGTCGCATTCTCTGGCCTTTCGGGCTCATTGGCGGTAGACCAAAAATGCCTTTTTCTGTAAGCTACAGCTTTAGTGTGTCCACTAAAAGCGCGCAGAATAATTCAGTGAAGAAGCGGGGTGACGTGTCCATACGTCACTCCGCTTTTTTACAACCTGCGATCGCCCTTTCAGGCTTTATTTACGGGAGGTCTTCTTGACTAAGCCAGCCATACTCGCCCTTGCTGATGGCAGCATTTTTCGCGGCGAAGCCATTGGAGCCGACGGTCAGACCGTTGGTGAGGTGGTGTTCAACACCGCAATGACCGGCTATCAGGAAATCCTTACCGATCCTTCCTACGCCCAACAGATCGTTACCCTGACTTACCCGCACATCGGCAATACCGGCACCACGCCGGAAGACGCCGAATCGAACCGCGTCTGGTCCGCTGGCCTGGTTATCCGTGACCTGCCACTGGTGGCGAGCAACTGGCGTAACACCATGTCCCTGTCCGATTACCTGAAGGCCAACAACGTTGTAGCCATCGCTGGTATCGACACTCGTCGCCTGACGCGCATCCTGCGTGAAAAAGGCGCGCAGAACGGCTGCATCATGGCCGGTGACAACATTACCGAAGAAGCCGCCATCGCCGCTGCCCAGGGATTCCCTGGTCTGAAAGGCATGGATCTGGCGAAAGTCGTCAGCACAAAAGACACTTACGAGTGGCGCTCGACCGTCTGGGATCTGAAAACCGACAGCCACGCGACCATCGAAGCATCCGAGCTGCCTTACCACGTTGTGGCCTATGACTACGGCGTCAAGGTGAACATCCTGCGCATGCTGGTCGAGCGCGGTTGCCGTGTGACTGTGGTCCCTGCGCAAACGCCTGCTGCCGATGTGTTGGCAATGAATCCGGATGG
The DNA here is from genome assembly GCF_050990305.1 of Pseudomonas putida. Lineage (GTDB taxonomy): Bacteria > Pseudomonadota > Gammaproteobacteria > Pseudomonadales > Pseudomonadaceae > Aquipseudomonas > Aquipseudomonas putida_AH. Next base: position 838,298 of record NZ_CP158817.1, read on the forward strand.
CGTGTTCCTGTCCAACGGCCCTGGTGATCCGGAGCCTTGCGACTATGCCATCCAGGCGATCAAGGACGTGTTGGAAACCGAGATTCCGGTATTCGGTATCTGCCTCGGTCACCAACTGCTGGCCCTGGCTTCCGGCGCCAAGACTCTGAAAATGGGCCACGGCCACCACGGTGCCAACCATCCGGTCCAGGATCTGGACACCGGTGTTGTGATGATCACCAGCCAGAACCACGGTTTTGCGGTTGACGAAGAAACCCTGCCAGCCAACGTCCGTGCGATCCACAAATCGCTGTTCGACGGCACCCTGCAAGGGATCGAGCGCACCGACAAGAGCGCTTTCAGCTTCCAGGGTCACCCGGAAGCCAGCCCTGGCCCGAACGACGTAGCGCCATTGTTCGATCGCTTCATCAATGAGATGGCCAAGCGACGCTGATCGCTCGCCCTGATGTAGCAAAACCTGAGGGTGGTCCCGGCACCGGTGGCCCCCTCAGGTCTTCAGAGATTGAACAAGACGGCTTGCCGACTGACCTGCGGATTTGAGTGACAAACCCATGCCAAAACGTACAGACATTAAAAGCATCCTGATTCTCGGCGCTGGCCCGATCGTAATCGGCCAGGCCTGCGAATTCGACTACTCCGGCGCCCAGGCCTGTAAAGCCCTGCGCGAAGAGGGTTACCGCGTCATCCTGGTGAACTCCAACCCGGCCACCATCATGACCGACCCGGCCATGGCCGACGCCACTTACATCGAGCCGATCAAGTGGCAGACCGTTGCCAAGATCATCGAGAAAGAACGCCCAGACGCGCTGCTGCCTACCATGGGCGGCCAGACGGCGCTGAACTGCGCCCTTGATCTGGAGCGCGAAGGCGTTCTGGAGAAGTTCGGCGTGGAAATGATTGGTGCCAATGCCGATACCATCGACAAGGCTGAAGACCGTTCCCGTTTCGACAAGGCCATGAAGGCAATCGGTCTGGCGTGCCCACGCTCCGGTATCGCTCACAGCATGGAAGAGGCCAACGCGGTTCTCGAGAAACTGGGCTTCCCGTGCATCATCCGTCCGTCGTTCACCATGGGCGGCACCGGTGGCGGTATCGCTTATAACCGTGAAGAATTCGAAGAGATCTGCGCCCGTGGTCTGGACCTGTCGCCGACCAAAGAGCTGCTGATCGACGAATCGCTGATCGGCTGGAAAGAATACGAGATGGAGGTTGTCCGCGATAAGAAGGACAACTGCATCATCGTCTGCTCCATCGAAAACTTCGACCCGATGGGTGTGCACACCGGTGACTCGATTACCGTGGCGCCTGCGCAAACCCTGACCGACAAGGAATACCAGATCCTGCGTAACGCCTCCCTGGCGGTATTGCGCGAGATCGGCGTGGAAACCGGTGGTTCCAACGTCCAGTTCGGTATTTGCCCAAACACTGGTCGCATGGTCGTCATCGAGATGAACCCGCGCGTGTCCCGCTCCTCGGCGCTGGCTTCGAAAGCCACCGGCTTCCCGATTGCCAAGGTCGCGGCCAAACTGGCGGTGGGTTACACCCTGGACGAGTTGTCGAACGACATCACCGGCGGCAAGACCCCGGCGTCCTTCGAGCCATCCATCGACTACGTCGTGACCAAGCTGCCACGTTTTGCCTTCGAGAAGTTCGCCAAGGCTGACGCGCGCCTGACCACTCAGATGAAGTCGGTCGGCGAAGTCATGGCTATTGGCCGTACCTTCCAGGAATCTTTGCAGAAAGCCCTGCGCGGCCTGGAAGTCGGTGTTTGTGGCCTGGACGAGAAGGTTGATCTGAGCAACCCGGAAAGCATGGGTGTACTCAAGCGCGAGCTGACCGTGCCGGGCGCCGAGCGTATCTGGTACGTGGCGGACGCAATGCGCGCCGGCATGAGTGTTGAAGATATCTTCGGCATGACCATGATCGATCCTTGGTTCCTGGTTCAGATGGAAGATCTGATCAAGGACGAAGAGAAGGTCAAGACCCTGGGTCTGACCAGCATCGACCGCGACTTGATGTTCCGCCTCAAGCGCAAAGGTTTCTCTGACCAGCGTCTGGCCAAGTTGCTGGGTGTGACCGAGAAGAGCTTGCGTGCTCATCGCCACAAGCTGGAAGTATTCCCGGTCTACAAGCGCGTCGACACCTGTGCCGCCGAGTTTGCTACCGACACTGCGTACCTGTACTCCACGTACGAAGAAGAGTGCGAAGCCGCACCATCGGGTCGCGACAAGATCATGATTCTGGGCGGCGGTCCGAACCGTATCGGCCAGGGCATCGAGTTCGACTACTGCTGTGTGCACGCGGCACTGGCCCTGCGTGATGACGGGTACGAGACCATCATGGTCAACTGCAACCCGGAAACCGTATCCACTGACTATGACACTTCCGATCGCCTGTACTTCGAGCCAGTGACTTTGGAAGATGTGCTGGAAATCGTTCGCGTCGAGAAGCCAAAAGGCGTGATCGTCCAGTACGGCGGTCAAACCCCTCTGAAGCTGGCTCGTGCCCTGGAAGCCGCTGGTGTGCCGATCATCGGTACCAGCCCTGATGCAATCGACCGCGCCGAAGACCGTGAACGCTTCCAGCAGATGGTCCAGCGCCTGAACCTGCGTCAGCCGCCAAACGCCACCGTGCGCAGCGAAGACGAAGCCGTTCGTGCTGCGGCGAAGATCGGTTACCCGCTGGTGGTGCGTCCATCCTACGTGTTGGGCGGCCGGGCAATGGAAATCGTCTACAAGGAAGAAGAGCTCAAGCGTTACCTGCGCGAAGCGGTGCAAGTGTCCAACGACAGCCCGGTGCTGCTGGATCACTTCCTCAACTGCGCCATCGAAATGGATGTGGATGCAGTCAGCGACGGTAAAGATGTTGTGATCGGTGCGATCATGCAGCACATCGAGCAGGCCGGTGTTCACTCCGGTGACTCCGCGTGCTCGCTGCCGCCGTACTCGCTGCCGGCGCACATCCAGGACGAGATGCGCGAACAGGTCAAGAAAATGGCCCTGGAGTTGGGCGTGGTCGGCCTGATGAACGTACAGTTGGCGCTGCAAGGCGAAGACATCTACGTCATCGAAGTCAATCCACGTGCTTCCCGTACCGTGCCGTTCGTGTCCAAGTGCATCGGTGTTTCCCTGGCGATGATCGCCGCACGTGTGATGGCAGGTAAGTCCTTGAAAGAACTGGGCTTCACCAAGGAAATCATTCCGAACTTCTACAGCGTGAAAGAGGCGGTGTTCCCATTCGCCAAATTCCCTGGTGTTGACCCGATCCTCGGCCCAGAGATGAAATCGACGGGCGAAGTCATGGGCGTCGGTGACACCTTCGGTGAGGCGTTCGCCAAGGCTCAGATGGGCGCCAGCGAAGTGCTGCCGACCGGCGGTACTGCGTTTATCAGCGTACGTGATGACGACAAGCCACTGGTTGCAGGCGTGGCCCGTGATCTGATCAACTTGGGCTTTGAAGTGGTTGCCACTGTCGGTACTGCCAAGCTGATTGAAGCGGCAGGCCTGAAAGTGCGCCGCGTGAACAAGGTGACCGAGGGCCGTCCGCACGTGGTCGACATGATCAAGAATGACGAAGTCACTTTGATCATCAATACCACCGAAGGTCGCCAGTCGATCGCTGACTCCTACTCCATTCGTCGCAATGCCCTGCAGCACAAGATCTACTGCACCACTACCATTGCTGCTGGCGAAGCGATCTGCGAAGCGCTGAAGTTCGGTCCGGAGAAGACCGTACGCCGCTTGCAGGATCTACACGCAGGATTGAAGGCATGAGCATAACGAAGTACCCAATGACCGTTCAGGGCGCTCGCGCCCTGGAAGAAGAGCACGCTCACCTGACCAAGGTCGTCCGTCCGAAGCTCAGCCAGGACATCGGTACGGCCCGTGAATTGGGTGACTTGAAGGAAAACGCCGAATACCACGCTGCTCGTGAGCAGCAGGGTATGGTCGAGGCGCGGATCCGTGACATTGAAGGTCGCATGCAGAATGCGGTGATTATCGACGTCACGACCATTCCTCACACCGGTAAGGTGATTTTCGGCACGACCGTCGAAATCGCCAACGTCGAAACCGATGAAAGCGTGACTTACCAGATCGTGGGTGAGGACGAAGCTGACATCAAGCTCGGCAAGATCTCCGTTGGCTCGCCCATTGCTCGCGCCTTGATTGCCAAGGAAGAAGGTGATGTGGTTGCGGTCAAGACGCCAGGCGGCGTTATTGAGTATGAGATTGTCGAAGTTCGCCACATCTAAAGGCAGGCGCCCGCTACGTGCGGGCGCCATGCTTTGGCAGCTGACCCAGATGTTGTGGGTCGGCGGTTTGTGGTTGTTGCACATTGGTCTGCCGCCGGTGCTGGGTCGAATTGGCCTGGCGCCGTTGCTGATCGATGAAATTGCAGGTATGTCGAATGCGCTGATGGTGGGATTTGCCGCAGCGTGCGTGGTGTTTCAGGCTTTGGTGCTGGTTCAGGCCGAGGGCCTTGCCAGTCTATGGCGCGATGTTCGCGGGCAGCTGTTGCTGATGGCGCTTTTTGCGAGTGCAATGTACTTCGCGGTGCGTATCGGTTGGCCGGATGCGATGCGGTGGCAGGTGTTCAGCTATCTTGTCTTGGGCTTTTCCGGGCTGGTACTGGTGCTGCAGCCGGTGCCGGGATGGGGTGGCAGGGCGCGCGAAGCGCACCCTTGACCCTTGTCATCACTTGAAGCGATGGACGTTCGACAGCTGCTTGTTGACGCTGAAGTTTTTGCGGTAAATCAGTGCCATCTTGCCGATGACCTGAACCAGATCCGCTTTGCCGACCTTGCACAGTTCTGCAATGGACGCCAGGCGCGATTCGCGATCCAGGATGTTGAGCTTGATCTTGATCAGCTCGTGATCCGCCAAAGCGCGTTCAAGTTCGGCTAATACACCTTCAGTCAGGCCATTGTCAGCCACAATCAAAACTGGTTTCAGATGGTGGCCAATGGATTTGTACTGTTTCTTCTGCTCTTGAGTGAGCGGCATAATCTGACCCTTTCGTCTGGATTCTGTAAAATGGCGGCCATTTTACCCGAGGGTTCGTGGATCCGCCCAACTAATCACGACCCTTATCATCGAGGTGCCCAATTGGCGCGTTCCAAGACAAGCCTTGGTTGGCTGAAAAGACATGTCAACGATCCCTATGTGAAGCAGGCGCAGAAGGATGGCTACCGCTCGCGTGCGAGTTACAAGCTTCTGGAGATCCAGGAGAAATACAAGCTGATCCGTCCGGGCATGAGCGTTGTCGACCTGGGTGCAGCGCCCGGCGGATGGTCGCAGGTCACCAGCCGGCTGATCGGTGGTCAGGGGCGTCTGATTGCCTCGGACATCCTGGAAATGGACAGCATTCCGGACGTGACTTTCATTCAGGGTGACTTCACCCAGGACGAGGTGCTCGCTCGGATACTTGAAGCCGTGGGTAATTCACAGGTGGACCTTGTGATTTCCGATATGGCCCCCAATATGAGTGGTACGCCTGAAGTAGACATGCCAAAAGCCATGTTTCTTTGCGAGCTCGCGCTTGATTTGGCGGAACGGATACTCAAGCCGGGTGGTAATTTCGTGATCAAGATTTTCCAGGGCGAAGGGTTTGATGTTTACCTGAAGGATGCGCGTCGGAAATTCGACAAGATCCAGATGCTCAAGCCAGACTCCTCCCGTGGGAGTTCCCGCGAGCAATACATGCTGGCTTGGGGCTATCGTGGGCGTACTGAGTGAAAAGAGAGATTTTTCGACCGGGGCGATAGGATTTTCGTATTTCGCCTTGTGAGAATTAGCGAATATTGTGTAGGAAGTGTTTCACAAAGGGTTACAGACGGCGCCTGCCAGAGTTGTAGGTAATGTAGTAAGTTAGGCCGGTGAATATCATGCGAAGCGCGCGCCACCAGCGGTGCTAGCTTCAGAGGGTAGTTAATTGAACGATATGGCAAAGAATCTGATCCTGTGGTTGATCATCGCGGCTGTCCTGGTGACGGTGATGAACAACTTCTCCAGCCCTAACGAGCCGCAGACCCTCAACTATTCCGACTTCATCCAGCAGGTCAAGGATGGCAAGGTCGAGCGCGTGGCGGTAGATGGCTACGTGATCACCGGCAAGCGCAACGATGGCGACAGCTTCAAGACCATTCGTCCGGCCATTCAGGATAACGGTCTGATCGGCGACCTGGTGGATAACCATGTCGTGGTTGAAGGCAAGCAGCCTGAACAGCAAAGCATCTGGACTCAACTTCTGGTCGCCAGCTTCCCGATTCTGGTGATCATTGCCGTGTTCATGTTTTTCATGCGGCAGATGCAGGGTGGTGCAGGCGGCAAGGGCGGGCCGATGAGCTTCGGTAAGAGCAAGGCGCGCCTGCTTTCCGAAGATCAGGTCAAGACTACCCTGGCTGACGTTGCCGGTTGCGACGAAGCCAAAGAAGAAGTTGGTGAGCTGGTAGAGTTCCTGCGTGACCCGGGTAAATTCCAGCGTTTGGGCGGTCGAATCCCACGCGGCGTGCTGATGGTCGGTCCTCCGGGTACCGGTAAGACGCTGCTGGCCAAAGCAATCGCTGGCGAAGCCAAAGTGCCTTTCTTCACCATTTCCGGTTCCGACTTCGTCGAAATGTTCGTCGGTGTCGGTGCCAGTCGTGTTCGCGATATGTTCGAACAGGCCAAGAAACACGCACCATGCATCATCTTTATCGATGAAATCGACGCCGTTGGTCGCCACCGTGGCGCCGGCATGGGCGGCGGTCATGATGAGCGCGAGCAGACTCTCAACCAGTTGCTGGTGGAGATGGACGGCTTCGAAATGAACGACGGCATCATCGTGATTGCTGCAACCAACCGTCCTGACGTGCTTGACCCTGCGCTGCTGCGTCCAGGCCGTTTCGACCGCCAGGTTGTGGTCGGTCTGCCAGATATCCGTGGTCGTGAACAGATTCTCAAGGTTCACATGCGTAAAGTGCCGATGGGTGACGATGTCGCTCCGGCCGTGATTGCTCGCGGTACGCCGGGCTTCTCCGGTGCGGACCTCGCCAACCTGGTGAACGAGGCATCGCTGTTTGCTGCCCGTGCCGGCAAACGCATTGTCGAAATGAAAGAGTTCGAACTGGCCAAAGACAAGATCATGATGGGCGCTGAGCGCAAATCCATGGTCATGTCCGAGAAAGAGAAGCAAAACACGGCTTACCATGAAGCAGGTCATGCCATCGTTGGTCGCGTCGTACCTGAACATGATCCAGTGTACAAAGTGTCGATCATCCCGCGCGGTCGAGCGCTGGGTGTGACCATGTTCTTGCCGGAGGAAGATCGTTACAGCTTGTCCAAGCGTGCGCTGATCAGCCAGATCTGCTCGCTGTACGGTGGCCGTATTGCCGAAGAGATGACGCTGGGCTTCGACGGTGTTACCACCGGTGCTTCCAATGACATCATGCGTGCAAGTCAAATTGCCCGGAACATGGTGACCAAATGGGGGCTTTCCGAAAAACTCGGCCCGCTGATGTACGCCGAAGAAGAGGGTGAAGTGTTCCTTGGTCGTGGCGGTGGTGGTCAGAATGCAAGTTTCTCTGGTGAGACGGCGAAACTGATTGACTCCGAAGTTCGCAGCATCATCGACCAGTGCTATGGCACGGCGAAGCAGATTCTCACGGATAACCGCGACAAGCTCGACGCCATGGCCGATGCCCTGATGAAGTACGAGACCATTGATGCCGAGCAAATTGACGACATCATGGCTGGGCGTACACCTCGCGAACCACGCGATTGGTCAGGTGGTACCGGTACTTCCGGAACGCCTCCGGTGGTGCAGGATGAGCGCCCGCAAACACCTATCGGCGGTCCGGCTGCAGACGTTTAAGGCTTGAAATGACTTTTGTTCAGTCCTCGACCCGGTTGCCTTGCGGCAACCGGGTTCTTGATTTGGCCCAGACGCATGTCATGGGCATCCTCAATGTCACTCCCGATTCCTTCTCCGATGGTGGCCAGTACAGCCAGCTCGACGCGGCCTTGCGCCACGCCGAGGCTATGGTGGCGGCTGGCGCGACACTGATCGATGTCGGTGGTGAGTCCACGCGACCAGGCGCCAGGGCGGTTTCGCCACTGGAGGAGCTTGAGCGTGTTGCCCCGATTGTCGAGCGCATTAACCGCGAAATGGATGTGATCATCTCGGTCGATACGTCCACGCCAGCTGTCATGCGTGAAACTGCGCGGCTAGGGGCCGGTTTGATCAACGATGTGCGTTCGTTGCGCCGCGATGGCGCGCTTGATGCGGCAGCGGCAACGGGTTTGCCGGTCTGTCTGATGCATATGCTGGGCGAGCCGGGCGATATGCAGGATAACCCGCACTATCAAGACGTTACGAAAGAAGTGGGTGAGTTCCTCGCCGAGCGCATGGCTCAATGTGAGTCGGTGGGCATTCCGGCTGAGCGGATCATTCTCGACCCGGGGTTCGGTTTCGCAAAAACCTTGCAGCACAATCTAAGCTTGTTCAAGCATATGGAAGCCTTGCACGCCTTGGGGCGCCCCTTGCTGGTCGGGGTTTCTCGCAAGAGCATGATAGGCCAGGCATTGAGTCGCCCGGTGGGTGAGCGCCTTTATGGTGGGCTCGCCCTCGCGGCGCTGGCATCGAGCAAGGGCGCGCGCATATTGCGCGTCCATGACGTGGCCGAAACAGTCGACGTGGTGAGAATGATCGCCGCAGTTGAATCAGCCGAATAAGAATGATGGAGCACCTATGGCTAGGAAATACTTTGGTACTGACGGCATTCGTGGTCGAGTCGGCGAATACCCGATTACTCCTGACTTCATGCTCAAGCTCGGCTGGGCCGCGGGTATGGCATTCCGCAAGATGGGAGCCTGCAAGGTGCTGGTTGGCAAGGACACCCGGATTTCCGGGTACATGTTCGAGTCGGCGCTCGAAGCTGGGCTCACGTCGGCGGGCGCCGATGTCATGCTCCTGGGGCCGATGCCGACACCGGCCATTGCCTACCTGACACGCACCTTCCATGCTGAAGCCGGCATCGTAATCAGTGCGTCTCACAACCCTCACGATGACAACGGCATCAAGTTTTTCTCCGGCAAGGGCACCAAGCTTCCGGATGAAGTCGAGCAGATGATTGAAGAGCTGCTGGACACCCCGATGACCGTGGTTGAATCAAGCAAAATTGGCAAGGTTTCGCGAATCAATGACGCCTCTGGCCGTTACATCGAATTCTGCAAGAGCAGTGTGCCGACCGGCAGCAGCTTCTCGGGCCTGAAAATCGTTATCGACTGCGCTCACGGTGCGACTTACAAGGTCGCCCCCAGCGTTTTCCGTGAGCTGGGCGCCGACGTTGTAGTGCTTTCAGCGCAGCCCAACGGTTTGAACATCAACGAGAACTGCGGATCGACCCATATGGGGCAATTGCAGGCCGCTGTTCTGACTGAGCATGCTGATCTGGGGATCGCCTTCGACGGCGACGGCGATCGCGTTCTGATGGTCGATCACACTGGCGCTGTCGTCGATGGCGATGAGCTGTTGTATATCATCGCTCGCGATTTGCATGAGCGCGGCAAGTTGCAGGGCGGTGTAGTCGGCACATTGATGAGTAACCTGGGTCTAGAGCTGGCCCTGGCGGATCTTGCTATTCCCTTTGTGCGAGCCAATGTCGGTGACCGTTATGTGATCGCTGATCTGTTAGAGCGTGACTGGTTGGTGGGGGGTGAAAACTCGGGGCATATCGTTTGCTTCAATCACACCACGACCGGCGATGCGATCATTGCAGCCTTGCAGGTGCTGATGGCATTGAAAACCCGCTCCGAAGGGTTGGCTCAGGCTCGCCAGGCGCTGCGAAAGTGCCCTCAGGTTTTGATCAACGTACGGTTCGGTGGTGGGGCAAGCCCTCTCGAGCACCCGTCGGTGAAAGAAGCCAGCGAGCGTGTAACCAAGGCTATGGCAGGGCGCGGGCGTGTGTTGTTGCGCAAGTCCGGTACAGAGCCACTGGTGCGTGTCATGGTCGAAGGTGAGGATGAAACACAGGTTCGCAGCTATGCCGAAGAGCTGGCAAAACTGGTTACTGAAGTTTCTGCCTGAATTCGGCTTGCCAGCCATGATTGTGTTGGGTAACATCTGCGCCCACTTTGACCGACGAGGTACAGCATGCGTCGCCCTATGGTAGCTGGTAACTGGAAGATGCACGGTACCCGCGCCAGCGTCGCTGAGCTGATCAATGGCCTGAATCAATTGGCCTTGCCGAGCGGTGTTGATGTTGCGGTATTCCCGCCTTGCCTGCATATCAATCAAGTGATTGATGGCTTGAAAGGAAAGTCGATTTCGGTCGGCGCGCAGAACTCTGCGGTGGAATCCATGCAGGGTGCGTTGACCGGTGAGGTTGCGCCGAGTCAGTTGGTGGATGCAGGCTGTTCCCTGGTGCTTGTCGGGCACTCCGAGCGCCGCCTTATCATGGGCGAGCAGGACGGAATGCTGAATCGCAAGTTCGCAGCGGCACAGGCATGTGGCTTGATTCCGGTGCTCTGTGTAGGGGAGACCCTTGAAGAGCGTGAATCCGGGAAAACTCTTGAGGTTGTCTCGCGTCAGCTGGGCAGTATCATTGAGGAGCTGGGTGTCGGTGCTTTTGCAAAGGCAGTCATTGCTTATGAGCCGGTCTGGGCCATTGGTACCGGGCTGACGGCTTCGCCGCAACAAGCGCAGGATGTGCATGCAGCCATCCGGGCTCAGTTGGCGGCAGAGAATTCTGAGGTCGCGCAAGGTGTGCGGCTTCTATACGGCGGCAGCGTGAAGGCGGCCAATGCGGTCGAACTGTTCGGCATGCCGGATATCGATGGGGGCCTCATTGGTGGGGCTTCCCTGAATGCAGATGAGTTCGGTGCGATTTGTCGCGCCGCGGGAAACTGAAAAAATGCTGGAAACAGTCGTAGTCGTTTTTCATCTGCTGGGTGCATTGGGCGTAGTGGCTCTGGTATTGCTGCAGCAGGGTAAAGGTGCGGATGCTGGCGCGTCTTTCGGAGCAGGTGCTTCAAATACTGTGTTCGGAAGCCAAGGTTCCTCTACCTTTCTTAGTAAGTTTACTGCTATACTCGCCGCAGGTTTTTTCATGACTAGCTTGGGGTTAGGATACTTTGCTAAAGAGAAGGCTCACCAGCTGACTCAAGTAGGTCTCCCAAATCCAGCGGTGTTGGAAGTTCCAAAGCAAAAACCGGCTTCTGATGATGTCCCGGTGCTTCAAGAGCAAAAGTCGGCTACTCCAGCGACTGACGTACCTCCAGCTCAAGAGCAGAAGTAAGAAGGGTTTCAAACGTAGTATTGCCGAGGTGGTGGAATTGGTAGACACGCAACCTTGAGGTGGTTGTGCCCATAGGGTGTAGGGGTTCGAGTCCCCTTCTCGGTACCAATTAGTCAGGAGAGCCCGCTGTTGCGGGCTTTCTTGCAGGTGGAAGGTTACATTGACCCTGTCAGGGATCGGTCGTATACTTCCGCCCCAGCTTTGTCGCGGGGTGGAGCAGTCTGGTAGCTCGTCGGGCTCATAACCCGAAGGTCGTCGGTTCAAATCCGGCCCCCGCAACCAGTTTAAGGAGCCCCTTTTAAGGGGCTTTTTGTTAGCTGGACACTTTCAACGCCGCTGTTCGACGGCGTTTCAAGGATGGGCGTTTCGCCCATTTTTTTATTTTGCATAGCATGCACATACATGCACTAGGGGGTTCAGGTGTCGAGCAAGCTAGAAGAGTTGCAGGCCTTGCTGGCCCCGGTGGTCGTGGCCCTAGGCTATGAATGCTGGGGTATTGAGTTTACGGCCCAGGGCCGCCACTCAATGTTGCGCGTTTATATCGATAAAGAGGGCGGCGTGCTGGTGGACGATTGTGCCATTGTCAGCCGTCAGATCAGCGGTGTGCTGGATGTTGAAGATCCTATCTCCGTTGAATACACCCTTGAAGTTTCCTCGCCTGGCATGGAACGCCCGCTGTTCACTCTTGAGCAGTTTGCCAAATTTGCCGGTGAACAAGTGAAGATCAAGCTGCGCTCGCCTTTTGAAGGTCGACGCAACTTTCAGGGCCTTCTGCGCGGTGTAGAAGAGCAGGATGTCGTGGTGCAGGTAGATGACCATGAGTTCCTGTTGCCGATCGATATGATCGACAAGGCCAACATTATTCCCAGTTTTGACTGAGACGCGGATCCCGCGGATCCAATGGCTTGCGAAAGGCGAGGCGTACGATGAGCAAAGAAGTACTGCTGGTTGTTGAGTCGGTATCCAATGAAAAAGGCGTACCGCCAAACGTGATTTTTGAAGCGCTGGAGCTGGCTCTGGCCACTGCTACCAAGAAGCGTTTCGAGGACGAAGTTGATCTGCGTGTGGAAATCAATCGCCACACCGGTGCTTATGAGACATTCCGTCGCTGGACGGTCGTCGAAGAAGACGACCTGGACGATCCAGCAATCGAAACCTGGCCAAGCAAGGTTGCCGAAACGCATCCTGGTGCCAAGGTTGGCGACGTGGTCGAAGAGAAGATCGAATCCATCGAGTTCGGCCGTATCGCTGCACAGACTGCCAAGCAAGTCATTGTGCAGAAGGTTCGCGAGGCTGAGCGCGCTCAGGTTGTTGACGCTTACCGCGAACACCTGGGTGAAATCATCTCCGGTACCGTCAAGAAAGTGACCCGCGACAACGTGATCGTTGATCTGGGCAACAACGCCGAAGCGTTGCTGGCTCGTGAAGACATCATTTCTCGCGAAACCTTCCGGGTTGGTGTGCGCCTGCGCGCATTGCTCAAGGAAATCCGCACCGAGAACCGTGGCCCGCAGTTGATCCTGTCGCGAACCGCGCCGGAAATGCTGATCGAGTTGTTCCGAATCGAAGTGCCGGAAATCGCTGAAGGTCTGATCGAAGTCATGGCTGCATCCCGTGATCCGGGGTCCCGTGCCAAGATCGCCGTCCGTTCCAAGGACAAACGCATCGACCCTCAGGGCGCTTGCATCGGTATGCGCGGTTCGCGTGTCCAGGCAGTGTCGGGTGAGTTGGGCGGTGAGCGTGTTGACATCGTTCTGTGGGACGACAACCCGGCTCAGTTCGTAATCAACGCCATGTCCCCGGCCGAGGTTGCGGCAATTATCGTTGACGAAGATGCCCATGCCATGGACATCGCCGTTGGCGCAGACAATCTGGCTCAGGCCATCGGTCGCGGTGGTCAGAACGTGCGTCTGGCTAGCCAATTGACTGGCTGGACCCTGAACGTGATGACCGAATCGGACATCCAGGCTAAGCAGCAAGCAGAAACCGGCGACATCCTGCGTAACTTCATCGACGAGCTGGAAGTCGACGAAGAGCTGGCTCAGGTGCTGGTAGATGAAGGCTTCACCAGCCTGGAAGAGATTGCCTACGTACCGTTGGAAGAAATGCTCAACATCGACGGCTTTGACGAAGACATCGTCAACGAGCTTCGTGCTCGTGCCAAGGATCGTTTGTTGACCAAAGCCATCGCTACAGAGGAAAAGCTGGCAGACGCCCATCCGGCCGAAGACCTGCTCTCGCTTGAGGGTATGGACAAGGATTTGGCGATGGAACTGGCGGTGCGCGGCGTAATTACCCGCGAAGACCTGGCCGAGCAGTCTATTGACGACCTGCTCGACATCGACGGCATTGACGATGATCGTGCCGGCAAGTTGATCATGGCCGCCCGAGCCCATTGGTTCGAGTAATTAGGCGCGGCCTGAGGAGAGAAGTGCATGACGCAAGTCACGGTGAAACAACTGGCCGATGAGGTCAAAACACCGGTAGAGCGCCTGTTGCAGCAGATGCGTGAGGCAGGTCTGCCGCACACCGCCGCCGAAGAACATGTGACTGACAGTGAGAAGCAATCCTTGCTGACTCACTTGAAAAGCAGCCACAAGGCGAAAGTGGAAGAACCACGCAAGATTACGCTGCAGCGTAAAACCACCAGCACCCTGCGTGTTGCTGGCAGCAAAAGCATCAGCGTTGAAGTACGCAAGAAGAAAGTCTTCGTACAGCGCAGCCCGGAAGAAATCGAAGCCGAGCGCAAGCGTGAACTGGAAGAACGTCGCGCAGTAGAAAATGCTGCACGTCAGAAGGCTGAAGAAGAAGCCAAGCGTCGCGCCGAAGAAGAAGCGCGTCGCCAGCCTGTTGCTGCGCCGACCGCTCCAGCTGAACCCGTTGCAGCACCTGCCGTGGTCGCCGAGCCTGTTCGCGAAAGCGCACCGGTTGTAGCTGTCGCGCCGGCTCCTGCTGCCGATACCCGTAAGCGCGATGAGCAACGTCGCCCGGACAAACCACGTGCCGATGATAACAATCGTCGCGGTGGTGGCGATGGCGAGCGCAAAAACGCTCCGCATCGTGCATCGGTCAAGGAAAAGGCGCCTGCTCCACGTGTTGCCCCACGTACTACCGACGAAGAAAGCGATGGCTTCCGTCGTGGTGGTCGCGGCAAGGCCAAGCTGAAGAAGCGCAACGCTCACGGTTTCCAGAGCCCAACCGGCCCTGTCGTGCGTGAAGTGAAGATCGGCGAGACCATCACTGTGGGCGATTTGGCCCAGCAGATGTCGGTCAAGGCCGCTGAAATCATCAAATTCATGTTCAAACTGGGTACTCCAGCGACCATCAACCAAGTACTGGACCAGGAAACTGCCCAGCTGGTTGCTGAAGAGCTGGGCCACAAAGTGACCCTGGTCAGCGATACGGCCCTGGAAGATTCCCTGGCCGAGTCCCTGAAGTTTGAAGGCGAGGCGGTTGCCCGTGCGCCGGTCGTGACCGTAATGGGTCACGTTGACCACGGTAAGACCTCCCTGCTCGACTACATCCGTCGTGCCAAGGTAGCCGCTGGCGAAGCCGGTGGTATTACTCAGCACATCGGCGCATACCACGTTGAAACCGACCGTGGCATGGTGACGTTCCTCGACACCCCGGGTCACGCCGCGTTTACCGCAATGCGTGCTCGTGGTGCCAAGGCAACCGACATCGTGATCCTGGTGGTTGCAGCGGACGACGGCGTAATGCCGCAAACCATCGAAGCTGTTCAGCATGCTCAGGCCGCCGGTGTTCCGCTGGTCGTGGCAGTGAACAAGATCGACAAGCCGGGTGCCGACCTCGATCGTATCCGTAGCGAATTGTCGGTGCATGGCGTGACGTCGGAAGACTGGGGTGGCGACACTCCATTCGTACCGGTTTCGGCCAAGATGGGTACCGGCGTCGACGAACTGCTCGAAGCTGTTCTGCTGCAAGCCGAGGTTCTGGAACTGACGGCTACGCCTTCGGCTCCTGGCCGTGGTGTCGTGGTTGAATCGCGTCTGGACAAGGGCCGTGGCCCGGTGGCTACCGTACTGGTTCAAGACGGTACCCTGCGTCAGGGTGACATGGTCCTGGTCGGTTCGAACTATGGCCGCGTTCGCGCCATGCTCGATGAGAACGGCAAGCCAATCAAGGAAGCCGGTCCAGCTATCCCTGTCGAGATTCTCGGCCTGGACGGCACTCCGGATGCTGGCGACGAAATGAGCGTTGTGGCAGACGAGAAGAAAGCCCGCGAAGTGGCTCTGTTCCGTCAAGGCAAGTTCCGCGAAGTCAAGCTGGCTCGTGCTCACGCCGGCAAGCTGGAAAACATCTTCGAAAGCATGGGTCAGGAAGAGAAGAAGACGCTCAACATCGTCCTCAAATCCGACGTCCGTGGTTCGCTGGAAGCGTTGAACGGTGCCTTGAATGGCCTGGGTAACGACGAAGTGCAAGTGCGTGTAGTCGGTGGCGGTGTCGGTGGTATCACCGAGTCCGATGCCAACCTGGCACTGGCCTCCAACGCTGTACTGTTCGGCTTCAACGTGCGTGCCGATGCTGGCGCTCGCAAGATCGTCGAGCAGGAAGGTCTGGATATGCGTTACTACAACGTGATCTACGACATCATCGAAGACGTGAAGAAAGCGTTGACCGGTATGCTCGGCAGCGACGTTCGCGAGAACATCCTCGGTGTGGCTGAAGTGCGTGACGTGTTCCGTTCGCCGAAGTTTGGCGCGATCGCAGGTTGCATGGTTATCGAAGGTGTCGTTCACCGTAACCGTCCAATCCGTGTACTGCGTGAAGACATCGTTATCTTCGAAGGCGAGCTGGAATCCCTGCGCCGCTTCAAGGATGACGCTTCCGAAGTACGTGCCGGCATGGAATGCGGTATCGGCGTGAAGAGCTACAACGACGTCAAAGTCGGTGACAAGATCGAAGTCTTCGAGAAGGTTCAGGTTGCTCGCAGCCTCTAACTCGCGCACTTCAAGAGCCGTGATGGCCAGCCGCATGCAAATGCACGGCGCATCGCCAGGACTCTAAACGCAACGCCCGGTCTGGCTTTTGTCAGGCCGGGCGTTTGCCGCTTTCAGACCTCATGGGTTTCACCATGGGGCAGTAACAGGTAACAAGACATGGCAAAAGAATACAGCCGTACCCAACGCATCGGCGATCAAATGCAGCGCGAGCTGGCACAACTGATCCGTCGTGAAGTCAAAGACCCACGTGTCGGCC
The DNA here is from genome assembly GCF_050990305.1 of Pseudomonas putida. Taxonomy (GTDB): domain Bacteria; phylum Pseudomonadota; class Gammaproteobacteria; order Pseudomonadales; family Pseudomonadaceae; genus Aquipseudomonas; species Aquipseudomonas putida_AH. Next base: position 854,793 of record NZ_CP158817.1, read on the forward strand.
TGGTTACCATTACCGCTGTGGAAGTCAGCCGTGACGTTGGTCACGCCAAGATTTTCATCACCGTGATGGGGCAGGATGGTCACGAAGAGATCGCGCAGAGCATCAAGGTGCTCAATTCCGCCGCTGGCTTCCTGCGCATGCAGTTGGCCCGCGAAATGAAGCTGCGCAGCGTTCCACAGTTGCACTTCCACTACGATGAAAGTGTCGTGCGCGGTGCGCATCTATCGGCCTTGATCGAGCGTGCAGTGGCTGAAGACAATCAGCATCCGGTTGCGGCAGAAGCCGAAGACACCAAGGAGTAATCGGTGGCTCAGGTCAAACGTATCCGTCGTAACGTCAGCGGCATCATCCTGCTCGACAAGCCGCTGGGGTTCACCTCCAACGCGGCCCTGCAGAAAGTCCGCTGGCTGCTCAACGCCGAAAAGGCCGGTCACACTGGCAGTCTCGATCCGCTCGCTACCGGCGTGTTGCCGTTGTGCTTCGGTGAAGCGACCAAGTTTTCGCAATACCTGCTCGATTCGGACAAGGGTTACGAAACGCTGGCGCAACTGGGCAAAACCACCACCACGGCAGATGCCGAGGGTGAAGTTTTGCAGGAGCGCCCAGTGACCGTTGGTCGCGCCGAAATCGAGGCCGCGCTGCCGAAATTTCGTGGGCAAATCAGTCAGATACCACCGATGTACTCGGCGCTCAAGCGTGATGGTCAGCCGTTGTACAAGCTGGCCCGTGCTGGCGAAGTAGTGGAGCGTGAACCGCGTTCTGTTACTATTACGCGCTTGGAATTGCTGGCCTTCGAAGGCGACACTGTACGGCTGGCGGTAGATTGCAGCAAAGGCACCTATATCCGTACCTTGGTGGAGGATATCGGTGAGCAGCTCGGTTGTGGCGCTTACGTTGCAGAACTGCGACGTACCCAGGCCGGACCCTTCACGCTGGCCCAGACGGTCACACTGGAAGAGCTGGAAGCAGTACATGCCGAAGGCGGCAACGAAGCGGTTGATCGCTTCCTGATGCCATCGGACAGTGGCTTGCTGGATTGGCCACTGCTGCAATTTTCGGAAGCGAGTGCGTTCTACTGGCTCAACGGCCAGCCGGTACGCGCCCCGGATGCACCGAAGTTTGGCATGGTACGAGTACAGGATCACAATGGTCGCTTCATCGGTATCGGTGAAGTGAGCGAAGACGGGCGTATCGCGCCGCGTCGACTGATTCGGTCAGAATGACCGAACGAGGGTGGCTGTTAACAGGCACGGTCACTACTCATTTTTAGATACAGGGATTTGTCCCTGGCCTGTTGAAACTGTTTTTCTGAAACAGTTTCCTGATAAAAGGATTGCCTCATGGCTCTCGACGTTCAAGAAAAAGCTCAAATCGTAGCTGACTACCAGCAAGCTGTTGGTGACACTGGTTCGCCAGAAGTGCAAGTTGCACTGCTGACCGCCAACATCAACAAACTGCAAGGTCACTTCAAGGCCAACGGTAAAGATCACCACTCCCGTCGTGGTCTGATCCGCATGGTTAACCAGCGTCGCAAGCTGCTGGACTACCTGAAAGGCAAAGACGTGAGCCGTTACAGCGCTCTGATCGCTCGCCTGGGTCTGCGTCGCTAATAAGCGATTGCGCTAGAGGTTGGTTGTTTGTCGTGCGTCAGCGGGTTTCCGTTGGCGAACGGCAGGCTCCCAGCCTCAAGTTTTATCTGGATATTGGCTTTACCTGAGTGACAACACCTGGACAAATCGATCGGGCCGATTCCCGATGTTGCCCAAGAATTTCGCAAGAAACCAGTTTCCCCAAGAGCCACAGAAGAAGGTAGGACACCGTGAACCCGGTCATCAAAAAATTCCAGTTCGGTCAGTCGACCGTTACCCTCGAGACTGGCCGTATCGCCCGTCAGGCCTCCGGCGCAGTATTGGTCACCGTTGACGACGACGTCAGCGTATTGGTGACCGTAGTCGGTGCCAAGCAAGCCGATCCAGGCAAGGGTTTCTTCCCACTGTCTGTTCACTACCAGGAAAAGACTTACGCTGCCGGCAAGATCCCTGGCGGTTTCTTCAAGCGTGAAGGCCGTCCTTCCGAGAAAGAAACCCTGACTTCCCGACTGATCGACCGTCCGATCCGTCCGCTGTTCCCAGAAGGCTTCATGAACGAAGTGCAGGTCGTCTGCACCGTCGTTTCCACCAGCAAGAAGACCGATCCGGACATCGCTGCGATGATCGGTACCTCGGCTGCCCTGGCCATCTCCGGCATTCCTTTCGATGGTCCGATCGGCGCAGCCCGCGTCGCTTTCCACGAAAGCACTGGCTACCTGTTGAACCCGACTTACGAGCAACTGGCTGCTTCGAGCCTGGACATGGTCGTTGCTGGTACTTCGGACGCCGTGCTGATGGTTGAATCGGAAGCCGAAGAGCTGACCGAAGACCAGATGCTGGGCGCGGTACTGTTTGCTCACGACGAGTTCCAGGTTGTGATCAACGCCGTTAAAGAACTGGCCGCCGAAGCAGCCAAGCCAACCTGGACCTGGGCTCCACAAGCCGAAGCCACCGAGCTGCTGGGCGCTATCCGTGCCGAGTTCGGCGAAGCGATCTCCCAGGCTTACACCATCACCGTCAAGGCCGACCGCTACGCTCGCCTGGGTGAGCTGAAAGACCAGGTTGTTGCCAAGCTGTCCGGCGAAGAAGGCCAGCCTTCGGCCAGCGACGTCAAAGCGGCTTTCGGTGAAATCGAATACCGCACTGTTCGCGAAAACATCGTTAATGGCAAGCCACGTATCGATGGTCGTGACACGCGTACCGTTCGTCCGCTGAACATCGAAGTCGGCGTTCTGCCGAAGACTCACGGTTCGGCGCTGTTCACCCGTGGTGAAACCCAGGCACTGGTCGTTGCAACACTGGGCACCGCCCGTGACGCGCAACTGCTGGACACTCTGGAAGGCGAGAAAAAAGACCCGTTCATGCTGCACTACAACTTCCCTCCGTTCTCGGTGGGCGAGTGTGGCCGCATGGGTGGCGCCGGTCGTCGCGAAATCGGTCACGGCCGTCTGGCCCGTCGTTCGGTTCAGGCCATGCTGCCAGCTGCTGACGTGTTCCCGTACACCATCCGCGTGGTTTCGGAAATCACCGAATCCAACGGTTCGAGCTCGATGGCTTCCGTTTGCGGTGCTTCCCTGGCGCTGATGGACGCGGGTGTACCGATGAAGGCACCCGTTGCCGGTATCGCCATGGGTCTAGTTAAAGAAGGCGAGAAATTCGCAGTTCTGACCGACATCCTGGGCGACGAAGACCACCTGGGTGACATGGACTTCAAAGTAGCCGGTACCGCCAAAGGCGTGACCGCGCTGCAGATGGACATCAAGATCAAAGGCATCACCGAAGAAATCATGGAAATCGCCCTGGGCCAAGCCCTGGAAGCGCGCCTGAACATTCTCGGTCAAATGAACCAGATCATTGGCCAATCGCGTACCGAATTGTCGGCCAATGCTCCGACCATGATCGCCATGAAGATCGACACCGACAAAATCCGTGATGTCATCGGTAAAGGCGGCGCGACCATTCGTGCGATCTGCGAAGAGACCAAGGCTTCGATCGACATCGAAGACGACGGTTCGATCAAGATCTTCGGCGAAACCAAGGATGCAGCAGAAGCAGCACGCCAACGCGTTCTGAGCATCACCGCCGAAGCCGAGATCGGCAAGATCTACGTCGGCAAGGTTGAGCGCATCGTCGACTTCGGCGCATTCGTGAACATCCTGCCTGGCAAGGACGGCCTGGTTCACATCTCGATGTTGAGCGACGCTCGCGTTGAGAAAGTGACCGACATCCTGAAAGAAGGCCAGGAAGTGGAAGTGTTGGTACTGGACGTGGACAACCGCGGCCGTATCAAGCTGTCCATCAAAGATGTAGCAGCAGCCAAGGCTTCGGGCGTTTAATTACCCTCAAGTCTGACCGCTACAACGTTGTAGGAAGGCCCCGCAGTGAAAACTGCGGGGCCTTTTTTTGGTCGGAATTCATCAAGATGCTGGACGAAGTTGCTGGTATTGCTTCGCGATGCTAGGTTTAGCCCACTGCCCGTGTAGCTCAGTCGGTAGAGCAGCGCACTCGTAACGCGAAGGTCGCAGGTTCGATTCCTGTCTCGGGCACCAGCAACACTCTGTTTTCAGATGATCCCGAATGGTTCTGAAGGCCAATCGACCGGACTGCCAACGGTTTTTTGCGTCAGAGAGATCCTTGATGATCCACATCCATCTTCCATTCCTCCCCGATCAGCGAGAACAACATGACCGTGAAAGCATTGAGCCAGGAAGCCAGACACGAAGAGGCGCTCAAAAAGTACATACTGGACGCGCCCGAGCTACTGGACGAGATTAAGGACTTGAGTCCGGATGATCAGAAAGACCAGATCCAGTGGGCGTTCGAGGACGAAGCGGAAGCCCAGGGACTACAGCCGTGGGAGTTGACGCTCAAATACACGACGACCCCGGAAGAGTTCGAGGCTGAACGCCTGAAACTGCATAAAGAAGCGGCTGAGGTGCTGGGTGTCGAGTGGGAAGAGTACTGCGAGATGAACAATCTGGTGGTCTGACGTCAGCCTGCTTACCCGCTTTTGTAGGAGCCAGGCTTGCCGGCGATAGCGTCCCTGAGAACGCCATCGCCGGCAAGCCTGGCTCCTACAGGCGACTCAGAGACTCAAGCGCATCGACAGATCGACAGCCTTCACATCCTTGGTCATCGCCCCGATCGAAATGTAATCCACACCGGTTTCGGCGATCGGCAGCAATGTACTTTCATTGATTCCGCCACTGGCCTCCAGTTTGGCCTTGCCGGCGTTCAGGCGTACAGCTTCGCGCATATCGTCCAGGCTCAGTTCATCAAGCATTATGATGTCTGCACCACCTGCCAACGCCTCTTTGAGCTCATCCAGACTTTCCACTTCGATCTCCACCGGTTTGCCCGGTGCGATTTTGTGTGCGGCGGCGATAGCCTGTGAGATCCCTCCGCAAGCCGCGATATGGTTTTCCTTGATCAGAAAAGCGTCATACAGGCCGATGCGATGGTTGTGGCAACCGCCGCAAGTCACGGCGTATTTTTGCGCCAGGCGCAGACCCGGCAAGGTCTTGCGGGTGTCGAGCAACTTCACCTGAGTCTGGGCCACGAAGTCCGCCAGGTGCTGCGCGCGAGTGGCCACACCGGACAACAGCTGCAGGAAATTCAGTGCACTGCGTTCTCCGGTCAGCAGCGAGCGGGCCGGGCCTTCGAGGTGAAACAGCACTTGATTGGGTTTGACCCGTTCACCATCGGCGACTTGCCAGTGCACCGCCACCCGTGGGTCCAGTTGCCGAAACACGGTATCCACCCAGGCGGTGCCGCTGATGACGGCGGCGTCGCGAGTAATGATGGTGGCTTTGGCCAAGCGTTCGGCCGGGATCAATTGCGCGGTGATGTCGCCGCTGCCGACGTCTTCGAGCAGCGCACGGCGCACGTTGGCTTCGATTTCGGCGGTCAAATCGGCGAGACGTAGATTCGGCATAACGGGCTCCACAAACAAAGTGCTCCGATTATAGGGCCATGGCGCGAAGCAACCCAAGGTATCCGCGTGGTTCATGCTGCTGCGAAACCTGCATTTGATCGATTCCTGCGGGTAGAAGGGCGTCTGCCCGCAAGCCAGTGCAGAGTCTTCTGGCACAGCAGGGGTCTTTACAAGATAATTCGCCTTGTAATTGACGTCATGGCTTTGACGAATCGAAGGGTTACCGTTTCAGGAGGCTGAATGCGCAACGACGGGAATGTAGTGCCTTTGCGAAAGGCGACTACCGGCCAGGCGATTCACTCGCCGCTCGCCCGGCTGCCCGTGGTTCTGCTTCAGGTTCGCGACAAGGCAGCACAACAACTGCGACAGGGGTTGCAGCAGCTGTTCGACAACGCCGACGACTCCCTCTTCGAAATGTCCGACCGAGCCCGCAATGATGTTGATCAGAATGTTTTCTTCCAGGCGATGCGTGATCTGCGGTTAAAGCGCAAAAGCATCGAACGTATTTTCTTCGAGCAATTCTTCGACGGGTTCATCCATCTCACCCGGTACGACGCCACTCACACGATATTGTCTCAACCTTCGTTCTCCGAGCCCCATGCAACGCTGCCCAGTGATGAACAGGAGCGCAATGGCGCGGTGGAGGCGATGGTCAACAAGGTGTTGAACCAGGACGGTTTCGCACTTGATCAGCTCACTGCTCGCCTCAGCACACTGCTGGGCAGGTCGCTGATGGAGCAGCACAATCCCATTGGGCCGACGATGCTTTGCGGGTACTTCTTGCAGGCCTGGCGCAGTCTGGGGGTGGAGATCAAGGTCAAGTTGATCATGCTCAAACTGTTTGATCGCTATGTGCTCAGCGAGGCTGGTCAGCTCTACGCCCAAGCTAACCAACTGCTGATCGCCACCGGTGTACTGGCCGATCTCCAGCCCGCTCCGGCATGCCAGGGCGGGGAGGCTGCACTCACCGGTGCGCTGTTTGAGTCTGACGCGCTGCTTGAGCGTCGTCGCAGTGAATGGTTTGAGCAACGAACCCGCGATGCCTCGCAAAGTCGCGCCCAAACTGCGCTGGCTCGGCGCCGTGTCGAGTTGGCGTTAAACCAGGCACTGATCGGCAAGACCTTGCCGCGAAGCGTGGTGGTGTTCGTACATGAGGTCTGGAGCAACGTGTTACTGCTGACCAGCCTTAAGCATGGCGATCAGTCCACGCAATGGCATGTCGCTGTGCAGACCATGGAACAGCTGATCTGGAGCGTCCAACGCCATGTGGAGCCCGATGCGCGCTCGCGCTTGTTGGCGTTGGTGCCGGACTTGCTCAAGGGATTGCGTGAGGGATTGACTGGCTCGGCATTCGATCCGTTTACCGTCAGCGAATTTTTTACCGAGCTGGAAGGTTTGCACGTTCAGTTGTTTGAACCCGAGCCCGGCAGCGCCGGTGAAAACCTTGCGATGGTCGAAGTGCGGGAGGAAATCGTTTTGCCGAGCACTGAAGACGGCCCGTTCCATCTCAATCGCGGCAAGTGATCGCGCGCGGAGGGACTATCGCGGCATACTGGGCACCAATACAGTCGTCGTTGAAGGAATCGGTATGCAGTTGGACCTCGCGAGCGGTTGGTGTCAGGACGTGCATTTGTGTCCTTCGCCCAACTTCAATGCGCGCCCTACGGGTGAAATCTCCCTGCTGGTGATTCACAACATCAGCTTGCCGCCGGCGCAGTTCGCCACCGGCAAGGTGCAGGAGTTTTTCCAGAATCGTCTGGATGTCACCGAGCACCCTTACTTTGAAGGGATTGCCGACCTGCGTGTGTCCGCGCACTTTCTGATCGAGCGTGACGGCACCGTCACCCAGTTTGTCTCCTGTCTTGAGCGCGCCTGGCATGCCGGGGTTTCGAGTTTTGAAGGGAGGGAAACCTGTAACGATTTTTCCGTGGGCATTGAACTCGAGGGCACGGATGATTTGCCGTTCACCGATGCTCAGTACGATGCGTTGATTGACCTGACCCGGCAACTGCAAAGCGCCTTCACGGCCATCACGCCACAACGTATCTGCGGGCATAGCGACATCGCACCCGGACGCAAAACCGATCCGGGCCCCGCGTTCGACTGGGCGCGCTATCGTGCGGCTCTGGTAAGCGCCGCTCCGGAACAAGAGGAACAACGATGAGTTTTCTGGTGTTGCTGTTGGCGGTATGGATCGAGAAATTTTCGGCCCTGCGCCACCAGGTTCAGCGAGATGGCGGTTGGGTGCGGGAGCTGCATAAACTCGAGTCCGATTCGCGACTGGCGAAAAGTCCATGGTTGGTTCTGGTCGTGCTGGTGCTGTTGCCGGTCGCGCTGTTGGGTCTGCTGTTGCTGGTGCTGGACCCGGTAGCCTACGGTTTGCTGGCGCTTCCGGTGCACTTGTTGGTGGTGATTTACAGTTTGGGGCGCGGCGATCTTCTGGGCGAGCTCGGCCCGTTTCGCGATGCCTGGCGCCGGGAGGACTTGCAAGCCGCGGCTCATGTCGCAAAACGCGACCTCGATATCTGCGCCGACAACAGCGAGCAACTGTTGGAACGGGTCGAAGGGCATTTGTTGTGGGAGGCCTACCACAGTTTTTTCGCGGTGATTTTCTGGTACTTCCTCTTGGGGCCGGTCGCCGCCCTGAGTTACCGGCTGCTGGCCTTGGCTGAAGAACACAGCCAGAACCCAGCGGTTGCCGAACGCGCAGGGCAAATGCGCCACGCGTTCGATTGGGTGCCGGTGCGCCTGCTGGCGGCGAGTGTTGCCCTGGTCGGTAACTTCGTCGCGGTCGGCCGGGTGATGTTGCACGAGCTGCTGAACTGGAATATCAGCGCCGCCCAATTGATCGAAAAGGCCGGACTGGCAGCGGCTGAAATCCCTGCCCCGGTGGTCGGAACGGAGGGTATCAACAGCCTCGACCGAATCTGGGCGCTGCTGCTGCGGGCAGCGGTGCTCTGGTATGCGGGGTTTGCGTTGTGGACTGTCCTGCCCTGAATTGAAGATCAAGATCAAAAGATCGCAGCCTGCGGCAGCTCCTACAAGGTGATAGCTGTCGCAGTTTTCCGTTTACTTTAAGTTACAAAACCCTCCCTCGATTTGAGCTATATAGAGACAGCGCCCAGTAGTGGCTATCTGCTGTCTGGCTGCGCCTGCCAATAAAAATAAAAAATCAAGGGGAGACTTCCAGTGAAGAGTTTGCTCCATCCCGCCGTCGCGCTGATGAACCGCTTGAGCTTCGGCATGAAGTTCAGCCTGATCAGTGTTCTGTTCCTGGTACCGATGCTGGTGACTAACTTCTATCTGGTACGTGACTCCTATCGCGAATTCCAGGGCACCCGGATCGAATTGCAGAGCCTCGACCTGTTGGGCAGCAGCTTGACTCTGCGGCGCGATCTGGAAACCCTGAACAACCTGGTACAGATCAACGTCACCCTTGGCCAGTCCGGCAAGGCCGGCAATCTCGAGTCACAGATCGCCACGCTGGAGCAACGTGTGTTGACGCGCCTGCAAGGGCTGGCGGCGATGACCAACGATCCGGAGCAGGTTGTGGTGTTCGATGGCAAACGCGATGAAATGATCGCCGCGTTGAAGGCTCAACAAACGGAAAACTCCCTGCAAAGCAAAAGTGCCTTGATCGGCAAACTGGTAAGCAATGCGCAAATCTTCAGCCAGATTGTCGCCAGTCAGGCCGGTCTGAGCCGTGATAGTCAAAGCGACATGCGTCAGCTCAGTGAGCTCGTCACCAGCGTGACACCTATGGTTACGCAGGTCTTGGGCGACGGTCGGGCGATGGGGGCCTATTCACTGGGGCAGGGCTTTCTCAATTCGTCCTCAAGCACCCGTTTCGATGAACTGTTGGCGCAGATCGAAAAACTCCAGGCCGAATATGGCTTGAAACTGCAAGACGCACTGGCCTCCAGTAAAACCGCGCGGGAAGCCTTGGCTTCCCAGGCTGAGACCAGCAAAGCGTCGCTGAAAAAAGCCGGTGAGCTGTTCGAAGAACAAGTGGTGATGGCCGACACGCTGGATGCGCCGTGGCAGGGTTTCTACGACCAGGTCACCGCCCTGATGGAGCAGACTTACCAGCTCAACGAAGCCACCCTGAAGTTCCTTGGCACTCAATTGCAGCAGCGCCTGGAGCAGAACCGCACTCACATGATCTTGCAGGCCGTAGCGCTGTCGGTGGTGTTTGTCCTGATTTTCTACCTGTACGGTGGTTTCTACGCTTCGACCCGGACCACGCTTAAGCGCCTTGGCGCAGTGATGGACAAAGTGGCGGCAGGCGACATGACCGTCACGTTCAGCGCCAACAGCGACGATGAGTTGGGCGAGTTGGGTGAAGTGTTCAACGGCACCGTGAAAAAGATCCATGACTTGATCGAGCGCGTGGGACAGACCGTCAGCGAAGTCGAGCGCCAGGCCGGCCAGGTGGAGAATGTCTCTGCGCAAAGCAACCAGGCCGTGGCCGGACAGCGCACGCAGATCGAGCAGGTCGCCACGGCAATGAACCAGATGTCCGCCACATCCCAGGAAGTGGCGCGCAGTGCCTCTGCGGCGGTGAGCAGTGCCCACAGCGTCAACGACGAAACCATCAGCGGTCGCGCACTGGTGCAATCCCAACAAGGCAGCATCGCTGCACTGGCCAGCGAGATCGATCAATCTGTACGGGTGATCAATCAGTTGGCCAGTGACAGCCAGTCCATCAGTCGTGTGCTGGAAGTGATCAAGAGCATTGCCGAACAGACCAACCTGTTGGCGCTGAACGCCGCCATCGAAGCGGCGCGGGCCGGGGAACAGGGGCGTGGTTTCGCGGTGGTGGCGGACGAGGTTCGCACGTTGGCCAAGCGTACCCAGCAGTCGACCGAAGAGATCGAGCAGATGATCGCCAAGCTCCACGGTGGCGTTGGCGCGGCGGTGAAGGCCATGGGCGTCAGCCATGAAATGGCAAACGGTACGGTAGGTCAGTCGGAAAAGGTCCAGCGGGCCTTGGAGAACATCCTCGGCGCGGTGGGCATGATCGTCGACCAGAACCAGCAGATCGCCGCGGCCGTGGAGCAGCAAACCGCCGTGGCCCACGACATCGACCAGAATATCGTCGAGATCAATCGCGCTGGTGAACGGACCGCTGAAGGGGCGCACCAGACCGAGGATGCCAGTCGGGTACTCTCAGTACAGGTAGTGGAACTCAAACATCTGATCAGCGCGTTTCGGGTTTAACAAACACCACGATAAAAAATGTAGGAGCGGGCTTGCTCGCGAAGACGGTGTGTCAGGCAACGCATATTTCGACTGTCACACCGCCTTCGCGAGCAAGCCCGCTCCCACAGGGGGAATTGTTTCCTACTGGAAGTATTGCGGAAATTGCTGTAGTACTTTTTCCCTGTTGGAGTCAGAAACTTCCTGTTTTTTCTACGCTTTCTGCTTTTTCGTCTTCAATGAAGGAAGATTCATTTCATCGCCCGCATGGAGAAGGCCCGGTCATGACTGTCGCAACGCAAGGAATCCAGGGTCACTGCGCCCATTGTCAGTGCACGCTGTTACTCAAACCCTGGCAGCTCAATGCCATCGCAATCAATGAGCCCTTCACCTGTTCCCACTGCCAGAAAACCTTGCGGTTGAACGACCCCAAACAGATCAAACGCTTCAAGTCCCTCGACTCACTGGCCATGTTAAAGGCGAGTTTGCTGGTCATGGTGTTTACGGCGCTGCTGGTATTGTTGGTGCTGGAGTGGATGGGTTTGTTCAGCGTCCTCGAACAGCTGAACTTTTCCCTGGTGGCGATTTTCGTTTACTTCATCGCTGTTCGATATGCCCGTCAGCGTCAGCACATGACGCTGATTCTCGAGGCCGCCAAGGCCCACGTCGACTGACTACCAGTTAAACAACTCACAGGCATTGACGGTGCTGGCAGCCGCCAATTGCTCGGGGCTGATCGCCATGATGTCGGCCAATGCCGCGCAGATGGCCGGCAAGTGCGCCGGGCTGTTGCGTTGTCCGGCAAACATGGCGGGCGCCATGTCCGGTGAGTCGGTTTCCAGTACCACCGACTCCAGCGGTAGCTGCGCCAGAACGCGGTGCATGCGCAGTGCTTGAGGCCAGGTTGCGGCGCCGCCCAAGCCCAGTTTGAAACCCAGCTTGATGTATTCCCGGGCCTCTTCGCGGCTGCCAGCGAAGGCGTGAATGATGCCGGCGCGTTTGAGCTTGAAGCGTTTGAGCGTGGCAATGACCGCCGCGTGGCTGCGCCGTACGTGAATCAGCGCGGGCAAATTGAAATCCGCCGCCAGTTGCAGTTGTGCATCGAACAACGCCTGCTGGCGATCGCGGTCAAGGGTTTCAATGAAGTAATCCAGGCCGATTTCGCCTACTGCGCACAGTTGTCGATGACCAGCCAGCCGCGTCAGCCAGTCGCCGAGTTCCGTCAGGTGCTCCGGGCGATGATCGTCCAAATACACCGGGTGCAAGCCGAGTGCCGCGTGCAAGTCGGGATCGCTTTGCACCAGATCCCACACCCGCTGCCAATTGCCTTGATAGACCCCCAACACCACCATCCGCCGCACGCCAAGGGCGCGGCTTTGCGTCATCAGCGCCTCGCGATCGGCGTCGAAGTCCGGAAAGTCCAGATGGGTGTGGGTGTCGATCAGCTCCACGGTTCAGTCCTGGCGAATACGCTGCTTGAAGGTGCGCGCGATGGCCTGTACGCCGGGTTGGTAATCGGACTGTTCGATGGCCGCCAGGGCCAGCGCCAGTGCTTTGTCGGCGATCAACTGATGCTGTTGGGCCATGGCATTGACCGGTAATGGCAGGAAGTCCAGCAGTTGGGTGTCGCCGAAGGTGCCGAGGCGCAAGGGACGGGATTTCAGCGGGAAGTCATGCAAGGCATCGAACACGCCTTGCAGCAGCACGTAAGAGGTGGTGATCAGCGCTTCGGGCAGATGGCCGACACGCTGGAGCAGTTCTTCCATCAATTGTTTGCCGCATTCACGGCTGAACGATTCGCCGTGTTCAACGATAACCTCGCCGGTGTACCCGACCAGTGCTTCTTTGAACCCGGCAGCCCGTTCCTGGCTGATGCTCAGTTCCGGGCGGGCGCCGATCAGGGCGATCTGTTTGGGCAACGGGTCGAGCAGGCTGCGGGTCAGTTGCAGGCTGGCTTCGCGGTCGTCGCTGATCACCGAGCAGAAATGCTCGGGTTCCATGACCCGGTCGATGGCAATGATCGGAATGCCTTTGGCCTGCAATTGGCGATAGCTGTCGTCACCGCTTGGCAGGCAACTGGCGACGATCAGCGCGTCGCAGCGCCGGGCACGGAACAGTTTCAGCAATTGCCGTTCGCTGTCCGGCGCATCGTCGGAGCTGGCGATCAGCAATTGATAGCCGCGAGCCCGTGCGCCTTGTTCCAGCAACTTGGCGATTCGCGCGTAACTGGGGTTTTCCAGGTCCGGCAAAATAAAGCCCAGGGTACGGGTGTGGCGACTGCGCAGCCCGGCGGCCTGGGGATTGGGCGTAAAGCCGTGTTGATCAACCACCGCACGCACACGTTCGACGGTCGCGCTGCTGATGCGTTGCTGTTCGGCCTTGCCATTGATGACATAGCTGGCGGTGGTAACGGACACACCGGCCAACTGGGCGATATCACTGAGTTTCAACCCGTTATTTCCTTGTTTTTTCGAGCATGCCCGACATTTTCGTCAATCCTACCCGATTCTGGCAGTCGACCATTGTCGCGACGCATCCGACAATTGGACTTCTAGCGAAAGGGATTATCGAGTAACGTGCATATCATTCTAGATTAAACGTTTCAGCAAGCGTATTTTCTACGTTATTGGCGTCTTTGGTCAGTTCTGCCGCGAAACTGCCAAATACGGTCTCAAGTCAGGCGCCTAAGCTGAATCATTCAAAACAATACCTGGTGCCAACAGGCGCCAAAAAGGAGAAAGCATGCTCGAGCTCACTGTAGAGCAGATTTCCATGGGCCAATCGGCTGTGGATAAGTCCGCCGCGTTGCAGTTGCTGGCCCGTCATCTGGTTACCGACGGCCTGGTCGCCGACGGTTATCTGGCTGGTTTGCAGGCGCGCGAAGCCCAGGGCTCGACCTTTCTCGGTCAAGGTATTGCCATTCCCCACGGTACACCCGAAACCCGCGATCAGGTGCACACCACCGGCGTGCGCCTGATGCAGTTTCCCGAGGGCGTGGATTGGGGCGATGGGCAGATCGTTTACCTGGCGATTGGTATCGCCGCCAAATCCGATGAACATCTGCGTTTATTGCAATTGCTGACCCGCGCCCTCGGCGAGACCGATCTGGGCCAAGCCTTGCGCCGCGCCAGTTCCGCCGAAGCCTTGCTGAAACTGTTGCAAGGCGCGCCGCAAGAGCTGGCGCTGGATGCGCAGATGATTGGCCTGGGCGTGGCCGCCGAGGATTTCGAAGAGTTGGTCTGGCGCGGCGCACGTTTGCTGCGCCAGGCCGATTGCGTCAGCAATGGTTTCTCCGCTGTCTTGCAGCAAGTCGAAGCGCTGCCGTTGGGCGACGGCCTGTGGTGGTTGCACAGCGAGCAAACGGTCAAGCGGCCGGGGTTGGCCTTTGTCACCCCGGACAAGCCGCTGCGATACCTCGGTCAACCGTTGAACGGATTGTTCTGTCTGGCCAGCCTTGGTGAGGCCCACCAAGCGTTGCTTGAACGCCTGTGTGCGTTGCTGATTGAAGGTCGCGGCCATGAACTGGGCCGTGCCACCAGTTGCCGCGCCGTGCTTGAAGTGCTCGGCGGTGAGTTGCCGGCAGATTGGCCGAGTGCGCGGATTGCACTGGCCAATGCCCACGGTCTGCACGCGCGACCGGCGAAAATCCTCGCGCAACTGGCGAAAAGTTTTGAAGGCGAGATCCGCATCCGCATCGTCGATAGCCAGGACAACGCGGTGTCGGTGAAGAGCTTGAGCAAGTTGCTCAGCCTGGGTGCCCGTCGCGGTCAGGTGCTGGAAATCATTGCCGAACCGAGCATCGCCGCCGATGCGTTGCCCGTGCTGCTGGCCGCTATCGAAGAGGGGCTCGGCGAGGACGTCGAGCCGCTCCCGGCGGTCAGCCCTGCGCGTGAAGAGATTGTCGAGTTGGCCCCTGTGCTGCTCGCCCCGGCGTCCGGCAGCCTGGTTCAAGCCATTGCCGCCGCGCCCGGTATTGCGATCGGCCCGGCACACATTCAAGTGCAGCAACACATCGATTACCCACTGCGCGGCGAGTCGGCGGCCATTGAGCGCGAACGTCTCAAGCAAGCGCTGGCGCAGGTGCGCAGCGACATTGGCGGCTTGATCGAACGCAGCAAGGCCAAGGCGATTCGCGAGATTTTCGTCACGCACCAGGAAATGCTCGACGACCCGGAATTGACCGATGAAGTCGACACCCGCCTCAAACAGGGCGAAAGCGCGGAAGCGGCCTGGATGTCGGTGATCGAAGCGGCCGCGCGGCAACAGGAAGCCTTACAGGACGCATTGCTGGCCGAACGTGCTGCCGACTTGCGCGATATCGGTCGTCGTGTACTGGCGCAATTGTGCGGCATTGAAACGCCGAGCGAACCCGAGCAGCCGTACATTCTGGTGATGGATGAAGTCGGCCCGTCCGATGTGGCGCGCCTCGATCCGGCCCGCGTCGCCGGCATTCTCACCGCCCGGGGTGGCGCCACCGCCCACAGCGCCATCGTCGCCCGAGCCCTGGGAATTCCAGCGCTGGTCGGTGCCGGTGCGGCTGTGTTGCTGCTGGCGCCGGGCACGCCATTGTTGCTTGATGCCCAAAGAGGCCGTTTGCACGTAGACGCCGACGCGGCAACGTTGCAGCGCGCCACCGAAGAACGAGACACCCGCGAACAACGGCTCAAAGCCGCTGCCGAACAACGCCACCAACCGGCCCTGACCACCGATGGTCACGCCGTCGAAGTGTTCGCCAACGTCGGTGAAAGCGCTGGTGTGATCGGCGCGGTGGAGCAGGGCGCCGAAGGCATCGGCCTGCTGCGCACCGAACTGATATTCATGGCCCACCCCCAAGCGCCGGACGAAGCCACCCAGGAAGCTGAGTACCGTCGCGTACTCGATGGCCTCGCCGGACGGCCATTGGTGGTGCGCACCCTCGACGTCGGTGGCGACAAACCCTTGCCTTATTGGCCCATCGCCAAAGAAGAAAACCCGTTCCTCGGCGTGCGCGGCATTCGGCTGACTCTGCAACGGCCGCAGATCATGGAAGCGCAACTGCGCGCCTTGCTGCGGGCCGCCGACAACCGCCCGCTGCGCATCATGTTCCCCATGGTCGGCAGCGTCGAAGAGTGGCGCCAGGCTCGGGACATGACCGAGCGCCTGCGTGTGGAAATCCCGGTCGCGGATCTGCAACTGGGGATCATGATCGAAGTGCCGTCGGCGGCATTGCTGGCGCCGGTGTTGGCCAAAGAAGTCGACTTCTTCAGCGTTGGCACCAACGACCTGACGCAATACACCCTGGCCATCGACCGGGGTCATCCGACGCTGTCGGCCCAGGCCGATGGCTTGCACCCGGCGGTGCTGCAACTGATCGACATCACCGTCCGTGCGGCCCATGCCCATGGCAAGTGGGTGGGCGTCTGCGGTGAGCTGGCGGCCGATCCGCTGGCGGTGCCGGTGCTGGTCGGGCTGGGGGTGGATGAGCTGAGCGTGGGCGGACGCAGCATCCCCGAGGTCAAGGCGCGGATTCGCGAGCTCAGCCTCAGCCAGAGCCAAACCCTCGCCCAAGAGGCGCTCGCCGTGGGCAGCGCCAATGAAGTACGTGCATTAGTGGAGGCCCTGTAATGGCCCGGATTTTAACCCTGACCCTCAACCCGGCATTGGACCTGACGGTACAGTTGCCGCGCCTGGAGCCCGGTCAGGTCAACCGCAGCGACGGCATGCACACCCACGCCGCCGGCAAAGGGGTGAACGTGGCGCAGGTGCTGGCGGACCTTGGGCATCAGCTGACCGTCAGCGGTTTCCTCGGCGAAGACAACCCGCAAGCGTTTGAAACCCTATTCGCCAAACGGGGTTTCAACGACGCGTTCATCCGCGTACCCGGTGAAACGCGCAGTAATATCAAATTGGCGGAAAACGATGGCCGCATTACCGACCTCAATGGTCCTGGCCCCAGGGTCAGTGCGGCAGCGCAGCAGGCATTGCTCGATCGACTGGAGCAGATTGCGCCAGGCCATGACGCCGTAGTCGTCGCCGGCAGCCTGCCGCAAGGCGTCAGCCCGCAGTGGTTGCAGGCGCTGATCCTGCGCTTGAAAAACCTGGGCTTGAAAGTCGCGCTCGATACCAGCGGCGAGGCCTTGGTAGCAGCGCTCAAGGCTGGCCCGTGGCTGATCAAACCCAACAGCGAAGAGCTGGCGGAGGTGCTGGGTAGCGAGGTGGTTTCGGTACTGGCCCAGGCCGAAGCGGCGAATCGCTTGCACGCCCAAGGCATCGAGCATGTGGTGATTTCCCACGGCGCCGAGGGTGTGAACTGGTTCAGCGTCGGCTCGGCGCTGCATGCCACACCGCCCAGGGTCAGTGTCGCCAGTACGGTGGGCGCTGGTGACTCGTTGCTGGCGGGCATGCTTCACGGTTTGCTCAAGCCCGATACGCCCGAGCAGACCTTGCGCACCGCCACGGCAATTGCCGCGATGGCGGTCACCCAGATCGGTTTCGGCATCGGCGATGCCGGGCAATTGGCGCAGCTCGAACAGGGTGTGCACGTGCGTCCCCTGACAGAACAATAAGAGGGTTGGTCATGAAATTAGCCATTGTTACTGCCTGCCCGAATGGCATGGTCACCAGTGTGCTGTGCGCCCGTTTGCTCGATGCGGCGGCCCAGCGTCAGGGGTGGAGCACCAGCGTCGAAGTCACCGATGCAGCACACCCCGAACGGCAACTGTCGGCGGCGACCCTTGACGCCGCCGAGTGGGTGTTGCTGGTGACCAGCGCCCCCGTGGACATGTCGCGATTTGTCGGCAAACGCGTGTTCCAGAGCACGCCAGCCCAAGCCCTGCAGGATGTGGAAGCGGTGTTGCGACGTGGCGCCGAGGAGGCCAAGGTTTATCGAGCACCCGAGGCCATCGTCGAGCCTATTGCCGTTGCAAAGAATGCCCCGCGCCTGGTTGCGATCACCGCATGTCCGACCGGCGTTGCGCACACCTTCATGGCCGCCGAAGCCTTGCAGCAAGCAGCCAAGCGTCTGGGTTTTGACTTGCAAGTGGAAACCCAGGGCTCGGTCGGGGCGCGTAATCCGCTGAGCGCGCAAGCGATTGCCGAGGCCGACGTGGTGCTGCTGGCGGCAGATATCGAAGTCGCCACCGAGCGGTTTGCCGGCAAGAAAATCTACCGCTGCGGCACCGGCATTGCCCTCAAACAAGCTGAGGCGACGCTCAATAAAGCGCTGGCTGAAGGTGTGCAGGAAAGCGCCTCGACGGGCACTAAAGGTCCGGCCAAGCAAGAGAAAACCGGGGTCTACAAGCATCTGCTGACCGGCGTGTCGTTCATGTTACCGATGGTGGTGGCGGGCGGTCTGATGATCGCCTTGTCGTTCGTGTTCGGCATTACCGCGTTCAAGGAAGAAGGGACGCTGGCGGCAGCGCTGATGCAGATCGGCGGCGACACCGCGTTCAAGCTGATGGTGCCGCTGCTGGCGGGTTATATCGCGTACTCCATTGCCGACCGTCCGGGGCTGGCACCGGGGATGATCGGTGGCTTGTTGGCGAGCACCCTCGGTGCCGGATTTATCGGCGGGATCGTTGCCGGCTTCATCGCCGGGTACGCGGCTCAGGCGATCAATCGCTATGCGCGTTTACCGCAAAGCCTCGAAGCGTTGAAGCCGATCCTGATCATCCCGTTGCTGGCCAGTTTGTTCACCGGCCTGGTGATGATCTACGTGGTGGGCAAACCGGTGGCCGGAATGCTTGCAGGGCTCACGCATTTCCTCGACAGCATGGGCACCACCAACGCGATTCTGCTGGGTGTGTTGCTGGGCGGGATGATGTGCGTCGACCTTGGCGGGCCGATCAACAAGGCCGCGTATGCGTTCTCAGTCGGGCTGCTGGCGTCGCAGAGTTATGCACCGATGGCGGCGACCATGGCCGCAGGCATGGTGCCGCCGATTGGCCTGGGGATCGCCACGTTCATCGCCCGGCACAAGTTTGCCCAGACCGAGCGCGAGGCCGGTAAAGCGGCGCTGGTGCTGGGCCTGTGCTTTATCTCCGAAGGTGCGATACCGTTTGCCGCCAAGGACCCGTTGCGAGTGATCCCGGCGAGCATTGCCGGTGGCGCGCTGACCGGTGCATTGTCGATGTATTTCGGCTGCAAATTGATGGCCCCCCACGGTGGTCTGTTCGTGTTGGCGATCCCGAATGCGATCAACCATGCACTGCTTTATTTGCTGGCGATTGTGGCGGGGAGTGTGTTGACGGCGGTGGTGTATGCGTTGGTCAAAAGGCCTGAAACCGTAGAGCTGGCCCTGGAGCCCGCCAAAGCCTGACACCACCACCCGTAGGAGCGAGGCTTGCCCGCGAAGGCTATCTATCAATCAACATCTGTGTTGAATGTTAAATAGGCTTCGCGGGCAAGCCTCGCTCCTACGGGTTGTATGTCGCACACTCGAGTGATGCCTGTTTGAGTTTTCCCTTTCCAGGGAGAACACCATGAGCGAATTCAACCCTGGCCGCCGTCGCGTCATCCCGGCCGCCGGCATCAACCCGGACATCGGTGGCATGCGCATCTACGAAGCCATGCGCCTGCGCCTGCCGGACTTCTTTATCCACAGCGGCGACACCCTCTACGCCGACAACCCCATACCAGCACAGCTCGTCACCGAGAGCGGCCGGGTGTGGCGCTACATCACCACCACCCAATGGACAGTCATTGCCGCCGACATATCGATCGGGCTCGAGGCACCGGATGGCGAGGTGAATATTGAGAGGCAGAGCGGGGAGTTGAGCGTGGTATTGCGCGATCTGGATGGCATGGCGGTGTACGAGCAGAAACAACAACCTGCATAACACCCCCACCGCCCTTGTAGGAGCTGCCGCAGGCTGCGATCTTTTGATCTTGAAAAACAAAATCAAAAGATCGCAGCCTGCGGCAGCTCCTACAGGGGCAATGTGGGTCAGTAAACGTCGCGGCGGTAGCGGCCCTGTTCGATCAGTCGCTCAACCTCGGCAGCGCCAAGTATGTCGTTGAGTACTTGATCAACCCCGGCCGCCATCCCCTGCAAGCTGCCGCAGATGTAGATCACGGCACCGTCCGCCAGCCATTTTTTCAGTTCATTGGCCGATTCACGCAGGCGGTCCTGCACGTAGATCTTTTCAGCCTGATCCCGTGAAAACGCCAGGTCCAGACGCTGCAGATCGCCCGAAATCAGCCACTCTTCCAGCTCGTCGCGGCACAGGTAATCGTGTTCCCGATTGCGCTCGCCGAACAACAGCCACTGACGTTGCTGACCGTCGGCAATCCGCGCCTTGAGCAAGCTGCGCAGCCCGGCAAGTCCCGTGCCGTTGCCGAGCAGGATCATCGGTACCGGCTCGTTCGGCAGGTGGAAGCCGCTGTTGCGTCGAACCCGCAGGCTGACAGTACCACCCACCGGCGCGTGTTCGGTGAGCCAGCCGGAGCCGACGCCCAGGCTGCCATCGGGGTGCAGTTCCTGGCGCACGATCAATTCAAGAATGCCGTCGGCGGCAATCGAGGCGATGGAGTACTCGCGCATGGCCAATGGCACCAACGCATCCACCAACGCCTGGGCGTGCAAGCCGACTAGATGGCTGCGGTTTTCGGGCAGCTGTCGGCCGGCGAGGGCTTGCTCCAAGGGTTGCGACAAACCATCGAGGTTGATGGTCGCGCGACCGTCGATGCCCAATCCTTCGAGGAAATGCTCGATGGCCCATGGGCAATTGCGCGGCAGCACTTCCACCAAGTCACCGGCCAACCAACTGCTGGTGGTCGGTGCAGTGAGGCCCAACAAGTACACCGGCGAACCGCAACTGTCCGGGTTGAGCAATTCGCGACGGCTCAAGGTCCAGTTGTCGTAGCTCGGCGCTTGCCAGTTGTCCACCGGCGCCTGGCCGGTCAACAGGCCCAATTGCTGTTGCCAGTGACGCAAGGCGTAAGGGTCGCCACTGTCGACTTCCACGGGGGCGAACAATGTCTTGCCACCGTGGTCACCCAGC
This sequence comes from Pseudomonas putida, assembly GCF_050990305.1. Taxonomy (GTDB): domain Bacteria; phylum Pseudomonadota; class Gammaproteobacteria; order Pseudomonadales; family Pseudomonadaceae; genus Aquipseudomonas; species Aquipseudomonas putida_AH. Next base: position 875,495 of record NZ_CP158817.1, read on the forward strand.
CAGTTGTGCAGACGTCGGGCAAAACCGCAGAAGTGTTGATATTGCCGGTCACCGAGGCCGAGCACGGCGTAGTTCAGGCTTTCCAGGCTCAAGGTCCGGCCCAGCACCTTGCGCTCAAAACCACGGGCGCTGTCCGGCGCTTCACCGTCACCGAAAGTGCTGACCACGAACAACGCGTTGCTCGAATCGTGCAAGTCCTGCTCGCTGACACTCGCCAGCGGCTGCACCTTCACCGGCAGGCCGGCGGCTTGCAGTTGGCCAGCGGTCTGCCACGCCAGTTGCTCGGCGAACCCGCTCTGGCTGGCGAAACCGATCAGCCACGCCGGCGCATCGCTGCCCGGTTGGGTCAGGCCTTTGCGCACATCCTTGATCTGGCGTTTTTTGCGGCGACGATCCAGGTACAACAGCCAGCCAGTGATGAAAAACAGCGGCATGGTCAGGGCAGTGATGGTCAGGATAATGCGCCCGCCAATCCCGAAGTAACTACCGACGTGCAGTGCATAGATGCTGGTGAGCAGCTGCGCCTTGAAGCTCTTGTCGTTGTAACGGTCGTGGCGTTTGATCACGCCGGTGACCGGGTCGAGGGTGATCTGGTTCAGGGCGCGGTCATGAGGAGAATCTTTCAACAGGTAAAAAACAGTCGCCGGTTGCCCGGCCACCGGTGGCATGCGGGTGTTGTAGAAACTCAGGTCGGGACCGGCCGCGCTGTAGATGCTGCTCCACATGGCCGAGTAGTCGGCCGTTGGCGCAGGGCCCTTGGGGGCCGGACCACGACCGCCGCGAACGCGTTCGTTCTGCGGCGAGTCGGAGAGCAATTGGGTCAGGCCCTTGTTGTACCACTCGTAGGACCAGGACAACCCGGTCAGCGCTGCCAGGAGATAAAACACCAGGCACCAGGTGCCGGCGACCGAGTGCAGGTCCCAGTTGAAGCTGCGCCCCTTCTTCTTCCAGTCCAGAGTCAACCAGGCGCGCCAGCTATTCCACTGGCGTGGCCAGCGCAGATAAAGGCCGGACAGGCAGAAGAACACCAGGATCAGCGTACAGGCCCCCGTGATCTGTCTGCCGGTGTCTCCCATGGCGAGGAAGCGGTGCAGTTGCAGCATCAGGCCGAAGAATTGCTGGCCGGTGGCGTCGCCCAGTAGCTCGCCCGTATACGGGTCGAAGTAGCGCATGGGGCCGCGACGCTCGCCCGGTGGCGGGGTGAAGAAGGCGCGTGCGGCGTTGTTGGAGTCGATGTCGACCGAGAGCATCGCGATTTTCAGGTCGGTCGCCGCTTCGACTTTTTCCACCAGTTCGGCGGGCGGCAGCACGCCGGCGACCTGCTTGTGCACCTGCAGCACGGAAGGGTTCAGTGCGTACAGGATCTCATCCTGAAACGAAACCGTCGCGCCGGTGATGCCCATCAAGGCCAGGACGAGCCCGGCGCTGATGCCAAAGAACCAGTGCAACTGGAACAGGGTTTTCTTCAACACGTCACTCGCCTTGTTCGTTCGAAAGAGTCATCACGGCGCGCATTATGATGCCGTGGGTTGTCGAGAAACATTCTTTTTTACACACGAAAGCCCCGTTCACCTGGGTGAACGGGGCTGTACCCGCTGCCAATGTAGGAGCTGCCGCAGGCTGCGATCTTTTGATCTTGATTCTTGGCGGTAATGACATCGCTGAAGATCAAAAGATCGCAGCCTGCGGCAGCTCCTACAGGGCCGGTGGTTACATTTCCATTAGAAGTGGAAGTTGGTGCTCAGCAGCGCCGTACGGCCCGCCGCCTGGTTGGCGAAGTGGGTCGAGAAGGCCTTGTCGTAGTAGGTTTCGTCGGTCAGGTTCTGCACGTTCAGTTGCAGGTCGACGTTTTTGCTCAGCTTGTAGGCAGCCATCGCATCGTAGCGAACGTAGGAGTCGACCATGGTGGTGTTGGCCACGCTGCCGAACACGTCGTCGACGTAGAACGCACCGCCACCGATGGTCAGCTTCGGCGTGACCTGGTAGGTCGTCCACAGGCTGGCGCTGTTTTTCGGCGTGTTCGGCAGTTCGTTGCCGTCGTTGATCTTGTTGGCTGGCAAGTCACCGCCATCGACTTGCTCGCTGTCCATGTAGGCGTAGCCGGCGAACACTTGCCATTTGTCGGTGAGCTTACCGCTGGCCGACAACTCGAAGCCTTGCACGCGGGTCTTGCCGACGTTTTCGTACGTGGTGGCGTCGGTTTGCACGCGAGCGTTGTCTTTCTCGGTGCGGAAGATGTCGGCTGTCAGCGACAGGCGATCATTCATCAGATCCCACTTGGTGCCGATCTCGTAGTTCTTGGTGGTTTCCGGCTCCATGTCGCTGTTCAGCAGGTTGCCATTGCGATCCGGCGTGCCGCTCAGCGGGTTACCTTCAGTGTCTTCGCCGAGGGTGTTACCTGGTGGTGTTGCGGAGGTGGCGTAGGACGCGTAGATGCTGCCGTTTTCCGCCGGCTTGTAGACGACGCCGAACTGCCCGGTGACGAACTCGCTGGTGTCCTTGCCTTTGGCCGTAGTCACACCCGACGCGGTGAAGGTCTTGTACTGGGTGTCGAAGTGGTCGTAACGCAGACCCATGTTGACCAGCCATTGTTGCGACAGCTCCAGGGTGTCGAACACGTAGATGGCACGGGTATTGGCATCGGTGTCGGTGCCGGCGTAGTTACGCGAGATCGCTCCGTTCCATGGGTCGTTCGGGTTCGGATTGGACAGCGAGGTGCAGTTGTAGCCGCTGCTTACACCGATCAGTGCCGGGTTGCAGTTGGTCGTGACGGCGGCGGTCCTCGGCGTGGTGTCAGTGTTCACGTTGTACGAGGACTTTTCACCTTCTTCACGGGTGAACTCGATGCCGGTGGCGAAGCTGTTCTTGAACCCGGCGATATACACGTCACCAAACAGATCGGTCTGGTTGGTCGTCGTGGAGACGTTGCTGACACGGGTGTTGGCACGACGCCACACGGTGCCATTGTTGACGTTGCCCTTGCTGTCGTCCGGCTGGGTCAGGATGTAATCCTGCATGCTGGTGCCGTGGCGCAGGGTGTTCTTGACGGTCAGCGCATCGTTCAGGTCGTGCTCGATGGCGAAGGTCGCGGTGTCGACGCGGGTCTTGCGGAAGTCACGGTCATTGAGGCCGTAGAAATTGGTGCTGTCGCCGCCATCGTTGGGCTTGTCCGGGTTGGACTTGGTGCGCGCAGCCGAGCCACCGGTCGGGATCGAGTACGGAATGCCCGAATCTGGCGTGTCGTTGCTTTCCAGGTGGTAGTAGTCGAGGTTGACGCGGGTGTCGGTGCCCAGGCCAAAGGCCAGCGACGGCGCGACGCCCCAGCGATCGTAATCGACGCTGTCGCGACCGGCGACGTTGCTTTCGTGGCTCATCAGGTTCAGACGGCCGGCGGCGGTGTCGGAGAACTGGTAGTTGCCGTCCAGGGTGTAGCGCTGGGTCTGGTCCGAGCCCCAGGTAAAGCCACCGTCGAGCGAGTTGCCCAGGTGCGCTTTTTTGCTGACCAGGTTGATGCTGCCGCCCGCCGCGCCACGACCGCCGATGGCGGAGTTCGGGCCCTTGCTGACTTCAATCGATTCGACGGCGAAGATTTCGCGGCTCTGTGAACCGGTATCGCGCACGCCGTCCAGGTAAGTGTCGCCTTGGGCATCGAAGCCGCGAATGAACGGACGGTCGCCTTGTGGGTTACCGCCTTCACCGGCGCCGAAAGTGATGCCCGGCACGGTGCGCAGCGCGTCCTGCATGTTCAGGGCGCCAGTGTCCTTCAGGACTTGTTGTGGAATGACCGTGATCGAACGCGGGGTATCGATCAGCGGTGCGGTGTACTTGGGCGAGGAGGCTTTTTCGACGTTGTAGGAAGTCTCGTCCTGGGCTTCGCCGGTGATCGCTGTAGCACCCAGCGAAATGGTGTTGCTCGGCGCTTTCTCGTCGGCTTTCTCTGCCGCGAAGACCATGTGGCCCGCAGAGCCGGCAGTGATTGCCACGCCAATGGCAGAAGCGAGCAGGCGTGGTGAACTGACCGGTAGTTGTGGGTATAGACGTGACATTTTTAATTCCCCTCCCCAAGGATTTGAGGCGGCGGAATATAGGGTAGACGCGTCTTTGTATCAATTGCGAAACGTTACTATTCGCACTGAATTTACAATCTTTACAATTTATCCTTACGGTTTTTACTGTTTCGTTCGTCTAGCGGGTTTTACTTCGGCAATAAGAATCAATACCATTGGCGCCCCTTTGCATCCAGGCGTCTATTCCATGCTGTTGCACATTCCCGGCTTGTTCGACAAAGAAGAAGTGCAGCGCATTCGCCAGGCGCTGGAACAGGCCGATTGGGCCGATGGCAAGATCACGGCCGGCTATCAGTCAGCCAAGGCCAAGCACAATCTTCAACTGCCGGAAGGGCATCCGCTAGCCAAGAAAATTGGCGCGGCGATGTTGGACCGCCTGTGGAAAAACCCGCAGTTCATGTCAGCGGCGCTGCCACACAAGGTCTTTCCTCCGCTGGTGAACTGTTACACGGCCGGTGGCAGTTTCGACTTCCACATCGACAATGCCGTGCGCCAGCCCAAGGGCAGCATCGAACGGGTGCGTACCGATCTGTCGGCCACCCTGTTTTTCAGCGAGCCTGAGGATTACGACGGTGGAGAACTGGAAATTCAGGATACTTACGGCACCCAGCGGGTGAAGCTGCCCGCCGGCGACATGGTGCTGTACCCCGGCACTAGCTTGCACAAGGTCAACGCGGTGACCCGTGGCGCGCGTTACGCCTCGTTCTTCTGGACCCAAAGCCTGGTGCGCGAAGACAGCCAGCGCGCCCTGCTGTTCGAGATGGACGGGGCGATCCGGCAACTGACACAGGATGTGCCGGACCACCCTTCGTTGATCCGCCTGACCGGCACCTATCACAACCTGCTGCGCCGGTGGGTCGAGGTATGACGTTTCAACTGCGCCGTGAGGAAGTGCTCGACGGTGAGCGCCTTAAAACCATGCTCGACGAAAGCCCGGCGCGTGCGGCTCAGGCGATTCTGATGGCGGCCCGTGAGGGCGTTGTCGATGCCCAGGCGTTGCTTGGGCAGATCCTGCTGGACGGTCGAGGGATTGCGCAGGATCAGTCGCTGGCGCTGCGTTGGTTCGGCATTGCTGCCCGCCAGGGACACTTGATGGCGCGCAACATGCTGGGCCGGTGCCATGAGCATGGTTGGGGGTGTGCCGCCGAGGCTTCGCTCGCTGCGCGCCATTATCGGATCGCGGCAGAGGCTGGACTGGACTGGGCGATGTACAACTACGCCAACCTGCTGGCGACCGGGCGTGGTGTCGTTGAGGATCAGCCAAAGGCATTGCGTTTCTATCAGCGCGCCGCCGAATTGGGTCACGCAAAATCAATGAACCTGGTGGGGCGATATCTGGAAGAGGGGCGCTTTTGCCCGGCAGATACCAAAGCAGCCCGCGACTGGTATCGACGCTCGGCCGTCGGCGGGGATTTTCGTGGGCAGTTCAGTTATGCCGCGATGTTGGCGGACGAAGGCAATATCGATGAGGCACTGGTCTGGTTGCGCAAGGCGCTGGAGGGGGGAAATCTGAATTTTCTGCGGGTGGCGAGTCAGACACTTGCGGGGGCGACCGATGCACGCATTCAGGCATTGGCGGGCGATTACCTCCGGCGCTGCGCTGAACTGTAGGAGCTGCCGAAGGCTGCGATCTTTTGATCTTCAAAACCAAGATCAAAGGATCGCAGCCTTCGGCAGCTCCTACAGAGAACATGTTCAAGTTTCAGATACAAAAAAGCCCATGACAGGTCATGGGCTTTTTGTTGTCTGCGTGTAGCGCTTACACGTAGAAGGACTTCAGCGGCGGGAAGCCGTTGAATTCCACAGCGCTGTAGCTGGTGGTGTACGCACCGGTCGACAGCCAGTACAGGCGGTCACCGATAGCCAGGTTCAGCGGCAGGCCGTACTTGTAGTTTTCGTACATGATGTCGGCGCTGTCGCAGGTTGGGCCGGCGATGACGACTTCTTCGACTTCGCCTTTCTTTTCGGTCCAGATCGGGAACTTGATGGCTTCGTCCATGGTTTCGATCAGGCCGGAGAACTTGCCCACATCCGTGTACACCCAACGCTCTACCGCAGTACGGGATTTACGCGCGACCAGTACCACTTCGCTGACCAGGATGCCGGCGTTGGCAATCAGCGAGCGGCCTGGCTCGAGGATGATTTCCGGCAGGTCGTCACCGAAGTCTTCCTTGAGGAAGCGGATGATTTCTTCGGCGTAGGTTTCCAGGCTGTTGGTACGGGTGATGTAGTTGGCCGGGAAGCCGCCACCCATGTTGATCAGTTTCAGTTCGATGCCGTCTTCTTCTTTCAGGCGCTCGAAGATCACTTTGACCTTGGCGATCGCCGCGTCCCAGACGCTGATGTCACGCTGTTGCGAACCGACGTGGAACGACACGCCGTAAGGCACCAGGCCCAAGTCGCGGGCCAGGATCAGCAGGTCCATGGCCATGTCGGTCTGGCAACCGAATTTGCGCGACAGCGGCCAGTCGGCGGTGGTCGAGCCTTCGGTCAGGATGCGTACGTAGACTTTCGAACCCGGCGCGGCCTTGGCGATGTTGCGCAGGTCGGCTTCGGAGTCGGTGGCGTACAGGCGCACGCCCTTCTCGTAGAAGTAGCGGATGTCCTTGGATTTCTTGATGGTGTTGCCGTAGCTGATCTGGTCGGGGCTGACGCCGCGGCTCAGCACTTTGTCCAGCTCGTAGATCGAAGCGATGTCGAAGCTCGAACCTTTCTCTTTAAGCAGGTCGATGATCTCGACAGCCGGGTTGGCCTTGACCGCGTAGTAGACCTTGGCGAATTCGAAACCGGCGCGCAGGTCGTCATACGCCTGGCTGATCATGCCGGTGTCGATCAATACGAATGGGGTTTCTTGCTTGTCGGCGAATGCCTTCATTTTTTGAAAGGTTTCGCGCGCGAAATAATCTTCGACCTGAATCGACATGCTTGGAAGCTCCTATTGGCAAACGGAAAAAAACAATGGGTGCAAATGAACGTCCTCCGTATCCCCACTTTGGTTCGCCTACTTCCCAAGGCATGTCGCCGAAAGCAAAAAGGCCATGGGATGTGCTGCTTTACCCTTGGCCTTGCTGTCTCGTCGTCAGTACTTGAGCCGGATGGATCGTTTCCAGCATGGACGCTCGGCGCGAACTTTAGGGCGTGAGGGGCTTGAGATCAACAAAAAATGTCGCGTTTTTGCACGCTTCCGTCGTGCGGCACCGCTCAGCTACCTGTGTAGCTGACAGTGATGACGGATTGATGTTCCCCCCCCCCGAGGGGGAACCTGAGGTGATCAAGGGGAGGGAGGCAAACAAACACTGGGGGTGCAGCCAAAGGGGCATAACCAATTTATCAGCCTATTACTTCAACAACTACGTGGTAGATGCCCGTCAATTGCGGTGTGGTATTCGTGCGTAGCACGACGTCGATGCTCATGTTGTTTTGCACGTTGGTGACAGTAAGTTTTCCGTTCAAGTTGCCTGGATTATTAGATACAGTTACCCCAGGTAATGGAGTGCCCAATGTGTAGTTTCCGGACACACCAGATACAATATTGCCAGATGCATCTAGTGCATCGGCCGCTGGGAGTTTCTCAAGGTTGCCTCCTCGGCGGACTTTGTTTGGATTGCTAGCACTGTTGAAGCGAAGCGAAACAGGAGGCCCTGCGGCGATGGAAGCTACACCAGGTTGCGATTTCATTGTAAGATCTTTCATTGTCTACTCCCGAAGAGGAACAAGCGAACTTAGGGCAATGCTCGGTTTCTGACAGCTGACCCGCGAAAAAAAAGGGTGGTCAGTTGTACGTCTTTAGTTAAATAAGTTTGGCATGAAAAAGAACCTGTTAGATTTAACAGTTGTAACTATTGATTTGTAATAAGTGGTTTTTTTTTAGAGCTTTTTGCTTGATTCGTTTTTCTTGGTTAATAAAATTCCGCCGCTAAATATATGAATTAGCGGCGGAATTTTTTAGATCAGGCCAGCGCTATCTCAGCCGGCGAAACAATACTTGTCTTGCCCCCACGGGACTTGCCAGAGCTCAGATATTCGGCAATTGACTCCTGTGTCACCTCGCCCAAAAACACCCGCTCAGCATCCATCACCGGCAACCACGCGCGGTTGAACTCATACATGCGCGACAACAGGATGCGCAAATGCTCGTCGTACGCCGCTGTGGCATTGAACTCACGCAAGTACTGACCGCAGGTGCCAGTCTGGCGGTGCAGGTCGCGACGTCGTACATACCCCAGCGCTTTGTTCTCAGCACAGGTAACCACTACGTAACGCCGGTCATGTTCATCCATCAATTCCAGCGCCTCGGCCACCGGCGTTTCCGGGCTGACAGACGGTGCGTTGTCCGCCGCATCTTCGGCTTTCACCAGCAGCAGGCGCTTGAGGGTGCTGTCCTGGCCGACGAAATTGCTGACGAAGTCGTCCACAGGGTGGGCGAGCAGGGTGTCCGGGTGGTCGATCTGCAGGAGCTTGCCGGCGCGGAAAATCGCGATCTTGTCGCCGAGCTTGATCGCTTCGTCGATGTCATGGCTGACCATGATCACCGTCTTGTTCAGCGCCCGCTGCATCTCGAAGAACTCGTTCTGGATCATTTCGCGGTTGATCGGGTCGACCGCGCCGAACGGTTCATCCATCAGCAACAGCGGCGCATCGGCCGCCAGCGCCCGAATCACGCCGATCCGCTGCTGTTGACCGCCAGACAATTCACGGGGATAGCGATGCAGGTACTGCTTGGGCTCAAGCTTGATCATGCTCATCAGTTCGCGCGCGCGGTCGTGGCATTTCTGTTTATCCCAGCCGAGCAACTTGGGCACGACCACGATGTTTTCCTCGATGGTCATGTTCGGAAACAGGCCGATCTGCTGGATCACGTAACCGATGTTGCGCCGCAGGGTCACGGCGTCGAGGTCGGTGGTGTCCTCACCGTTGATCAGGATCTTGCCCGACGTGGGTTTGATCAGACGATTGATCATTTTCAAGGTGGTACTTTTGCCGCAACCCGATGGCCCGAGGAACACACAAATCTCGCCTTCATTGACGGTCAGGCTCACCGAGTCCACGGCTTTCACGTCTTTGCCGTTGCTTTGAAAGGTCTTGCTGAGGTTTTGAAGTTCGATCATTTCAGGAGTCCTTTTGGGGTCAACGAGCGTTGCAGCAGTTGCAGGATCAAGTCGGCGAAGATGGCCAGCACACTGACCAGCACGGCGCCGACGATCAGCATCGACATGTCGCTGCGGCTGATGGAAGCGAGGATAAGCACGCCCAGGCCGCCGGCGCCGATGGTGGCGGCGATGGTCATGACGCCGATGTTCATCACCACGGCGGTGCGCACGCCGGCAAGGATCACCGGTACGGCGATCGGCAGTTCGACCATGCGCAGGCGCTGGCCGAAGGTCATGCCGATGCCGCGCGCGGCTTCGCGAATGCCCGGCTCGACGCCGGTCAGGGCCAGGTAGGTGTTGCGCATGATCGGCAGCAGCGAATAAAGAAACACCGCGGTGATCGCCGGCAGCGGTCCCAGACCCTGACCGAATTTCGAATAGAACGGCAGCAGCAGGCCGAACAGGGCAATCGATGGCACGGTCAGCAGCACTGTCGCGCTGGCCTGCAGCGGGCCGGCGAGGGTCGGAAAGCGCGTCATCAGAATGCCCAGCGGCACGCCGACGACAATCGCCAGGGTGACGGCGATCCCGACCAGGGTGATGTGCTGCCAGGTCAGGTGCATCACCTGCTGCCAGTCGAGATGGGAAAAGGCGTTCAAGAATTCCATGACTTTTCCTCCTTAATTGAGTGGATGCTGGCGCAGGAAGTCGGCGGCCACGGTGGAGGGGCTTTGATGATCGACATCCACCCGCGCATTGAGCTGGCGCATGGTCTCGTCATCGAACAGTTCGGCCAGCGGTTTGAGCTGCTCGGCCAATTGCGGATGCGCATCGAGAAACGCTTGGCGCACCACGGGGGCCGCGGTGTAGTCCGGGAAGTAATGCTTGTCGTCTTTGAGCAACTTGAGCTTGAAGGCGTTGAGGCGACCGTCGGTGGTGTAGACCAGCCCGGCGAACACCTGACCGTTGCGTAGTGCGGTGTACACCAGGCCGGCATCCATCTGGCGGATGTTCTTGCGCGTCAGGGGCATGTCGTACAGCTGCACCATGCCTCCCAGCCCGTCGGAGCGGTTGGCGAACTCGGTATCCAGAGCGACCAGATGATGAGTGTCCGCTTCGTCACGTAGCACTTTGTTGAGGTCGCTGATGCTGTTGATCTGCGGGTACTCGTCGGCGACGCTTTTCGGCAGGGCGAGGGCATAGGTGTTGCTGAACTTCGACGGGGTGAGCCAGACCAGGCCTTTTTTCGCGTCGAGTTCTTTTACCCGGGCGTAGGACTGTTCGCTGTCGAGTTTTTCGGTGACATGGTTGTAGGCCACCAGCGACACGCCGGTGTATTCCCAGAGCATGTCCAGTTGCCCGCTTTCGTGGGCGCTGCGGGCCAGGTTGCTGCCCAGGCCGCCGGTTACTTGAACCTCGTAGCCCTTGGTGCGCAGGTATTGCGAGGTGATTTCCGCCAGCAGGGTCTGTTCGGTGAATACCCGGGCGCCGATGCGGATCAGCGGTTTATCCGCGGCTTGGGCAAATCCTGCGCACAGCAGAATGCAGCCTAGTAAAAAGCTTGTTGTCTTCATGAGAGTTCCTTTGCCAGTGCTTAAGACGGGCGCAGCCCGCGCTCAAGCCAGAGGCGGCTAGCCATTGTCACCAGGCCGTCGAGCAATAAGGCCAGCAGCGCGGTGCAAGCCGCGCCGAGCAGCAGCTGCGGCTGATTGTTCAGGGCGATGCCAGGGAAAATCAGGCTGCCCAGGCTGTTGGCGCCGATCAGGAACGCCAGCGGCGCCGTCCCGACATTGATCGCCAGCGCCACGCGCACGCCACCGATGATGATCGGCACGGCGTTCGGCAGTTCGACTTTCCACAGCACCTGGCGCGGGGTCATGCCGATGCCGACGGCGGCTTCCTTGAGCGAGCCCTGAACGTTTTTCAGGCCTTCGTAGGTATTGCGCACGATGGGCAGCAGTGAGGCGAGAAACAGGGCGAAGATCGCAGGACCACTGCCGATGCCGAGGAACCCCAGGGCGATGGCCAGGACGGCGAGTGGGGGAATGGTGTTGCCGATGTTGAAGATCTGCATGAAGCGTTCGGCACGCGCGACGCGGGTCGGGCGGCTGAGGTAGATACCGGCGGGGAGACCCACGACAAGGGCGGCCAGCATGGAGGCGAGGACGAGCAGCAGATGAGCTTGCAGGTAAAACAACAAATCGTCGCGGTAATGTTCGATCGTATCGATGCCGATCCAGTGGATCAGCAGGGCCAGAAGGGCGATTACCAGCGCGCCTCCTATCAGCCCTTTGCCATGGTGGATAGCCACAGGCGGACTCCTTTTTTAAGTCGGCGAACGCAGTCCCGTGGGGCAGGCCATTCCTGGCTGCCGGAAAAACGTCGCGAGAAGCAGCTCTCAATACCGAACGCGGTCCCCTGTAGGAGCGAGCATGCTCGCGATGGCGGTGTGTCAGTTGGCAGCGATGCTGACTGAAATCACGCTATCGCGAGCATGCTCGCTCCTACAGGGGGACGCGTATGGCAATTGAGCCATGAGCACAGCCTCGTCAGGCCGAATTGCAGGTGTTTCAGGCCCCCGACGAGTGGTCGTTACGGGGGAGTGGACGTCTCCGTGCTTTAAAAGGTTCCCATCTGAAGCAGCATTTGGCCACCCCTAATGTGCTCAACGGTTCGGTTCTTTGATCAACTTGGGCTATAATCTGCGCCCTTTTTTGAATCACCTGCCAGGCGATTTCCCATGACCAAACAGGCCGCCGAAGTCGCGAAACGCCGCACTTTCGCCATTATTTCCCACCCCGACGCCGGTAAAACCACCATCACCGAAAAGCTCTTGCTGATGGGCAAGGCGATTGCGGTGGCCGGTACGGTGAAATCCCGTAAGTCCGACCGCCATGCCACTTCCGACTGGATGGAAATGGAAAAGCAGCGGGGTATCTCGATTACCACGTCGGTCATGCAGTTCCCGTATCGCGAGCACATGATCAACCTGCTCGACACCCCGGGCCACGAAGACTTCTCTGAAGACACCTACCGCACCCTGACTGCGGTGGACTCGGCCTTGATGGTCCTCGACGGCGGTAAGGGTGTAGAGCCACGGACCATCGCCCTGATGGATGTTTGCCGTCTGCGTGACACGCCGATCGTCAGCTTCATCAACAAACTCGACCGTGACATCCGCGACCCGATCGAACTGCTCGACGAAATCGAAGCGGTCCTGAAGATCAAGGCAGCGCCGATCACCTGGCCGATTGGTTGCTACCGCGACTTCAAGGGCGTGTATCACCTCGCTGGTGACTACATCATTGTCTACACCGCCGGTCACGGTCACGAGCGCACCGAAACCAAGATCATCGAGAAGCTGGATTCCGATGAAGCGCGCGCGCACTTGGGCGACGAGTACGAGCGTTTTCTCGAACAGCTGGAGCTGGTGCAGGGCGCCTGCCACGAGTTCAACCAGCAGGAATTCCTCGATGGTCAGCTGACCCCGGTGTTCTTCGGTACCGCGCTGGGTAACTTCGGTGTCGACCATGTCCTCGACGCCGTGGTTGACTGGGCGCCGCGTCCGCTGCCACGGGTGGCCAACGAACGCACCGTGGAGCCGGTGGAAGAGAAGTTTTCGGGCTTCATTTTCAAGATCCAGGCGAACATGGACCCCAAACACCGCGACCGTATCGCCTTCATGCGTATCTGCTCGGGCAAGTACGAAAAAGGCATGAAGATGCGCCACGTGCGCACCGGTAAGGACGTGCGCATCGGCGATGCCTTGACGTTCTTCTCCTCCGAGCGTGAGCAACTCGAAGAAGCCTTCGCCGGCGACATCATCGGCCTGCACAACCACGGCACCATCCAGATCGGCGACACCTTCAGCGAAGGCGAAACCCTGGGCTTCACCGGCATCCCGCACTTCGCCCCGGAACTGTTCCGCCGCGTACGCCTGAAGGACCCGCTGAAATCCAAGCAATTGCGCCAGGGCCTGCAACAATTGGCCGAAGAAGGCGCGACCCAGGTGTTCTTCCCGGAGCGCAGCAACGACATCATCCTCGGCGCCGTCGGTGTGCTGCAGTTCGATGTGGTCGCCAGCCGCCTGAAAGAGGAATACAAGGTCGAGTGCTCCTACGAGCCGATCACCGTGTACTCCGCGCGCTGGATCGAATGCAGCGACAAGAAGAAGCTTGAGGAATTTTCCAACAAGGCTGTGGAAAACCTGGCACTGGACGGCGGCGGTCACCTGACCTACCTGGCTCCGACGCGGGTCAACCTGGCGCTGATGGAAGAGCGCTGGCCGGATATCAAATTCCGTGCGACGCGTGAGCATCACTGATTTGTAGGAGCACGGCTTGCCGGCGATGGCGGTTTCGAAATTGCCATCGCGAGCAAGCTTTGCTCCTACAGGTTGTCAGGAACACATAAAAGCCCCGGTCCGAAAGCACCGGGGCTTTTTACTGGCATTCACTTACGCAGGTGGGCATCTGCTCGCGATATTTTTCATGACGGGGAGGCTCGCTTGCACAAGGGGCAGTGTTACGGGGGATCGAGGTTGTCCAGTGCTCGATTGACGGCCATTTCTCCGAGCATGATGGATTGCTGGATACCCAGTAGCTGGTGGCCCTCGGGGCCTTTCAGATTCCGTGCAAAGTCGCTGGCCATGGCGCTGGCGGAGGCCAGAGTGACGCAGGCGTATTCGAGCAGGGTGTGGTTGTCGGCGTTGGGGGTGATGAGGAAAAGGCTGCTGGGCTGGCGGGATGTGGCCATGATTCAGGTCCTTGAAGAGTGGGCGCCAACCCCGAATCGCGTTTCTTAATGAAGGTGGCAGCTGTGCGCAGGTTAGTAGACCGGGTCGTATGAATCCGGCGCACCCGAAGGTGCCCTGCGCACAGCGGCCGTCAAGGGCAGGTATGGGGATACCTGCCTATCAGGAGCGCAAACGCACTTCATACGACCACGGGCTACTAAACCCGATCACTGAGTATTCAGTGACACGGATCAAGTTAGTGATGGCCCTCGAAGCGCACAAGCCGGCGGACTCTGGAGGAGTTGTAGGTAACGCCGCAAGCTGATGTAGCCGGTTGGATGGATTTCAGAAACGGCCTACAGGGTGGTGTGAAAAGTCTGATGGCGGATGTTTCGCGGGCAAGTTTGCCCGCAGTGATCTCAAGGGCGCTGCGTCCATAGCGAGCGCGCTGCTACAGAATCGGGGTGCCCTGATGGAAGAGCATTTGCCATTGCTCGTTCTGCTTGCGCCATATTGAACTGCGCAAGCTATTGCTGGTTTCGGTATGACATTGATAGGTCACCAGCGCGGTGTTCTCAGACAGCGGTTTGATTGCAAACTGACTGATGGTTCGTTGGCTGAAACTATCCTTTGGCAACTGCTGGATCACCTCGGCCTTAGTCCAGATGCTGCCGCTGGCGCCGAACTCGATGAAGTCATCGGCGAGCAGGCCGGAGAGTTCATCAGCATTGCATCGGGTTGCTTCGGATAGTAGGCGTTGTTCGAGTCGTAGAAGTGTTTGAGACAAATTCATGGCGTTGACCTTTTCCTTAGTTATTCGTTTTCACCTTGCGTGGAGTACCAAGTCGAAGCTGTGTAGGACTTTTCTGTCGGAACGCTTTCCTGAGTCTGTAGCTTGAGTCTGGTTTTCCATTCCACTGGGTTTTACCCACGACAACGCATTCCTTGACGTCTAGCGTTCGAGGGGCATTTTGCAAAAAGCGAATTACCTCGATCAGGAGCATATGAAAAATGGATGCGATGAAAATTGATATCGGAGCGTTGGCAACAAAGCGACCTGAAACGCCTGTTTCTCTTATCGAGCGTTATTACGATCTGATCGTCAGCAGTTCTTCCGAATTTGAGATAAGTACCAGCGACGCGGCTTTCGAACCATCTATGAGATTGCCTGAACTTGACTCCCGTATGCAGTCTTTTCTATCCGTTGCCACTGCGCAGCTTTTCGAGATAGGTAGCTATCGAAATGTGCCGCTGCGCTTATTCGACCTGAGACAAAACGAAAATACGCAAACGACAAAAACCTTTGCCTCCACGCTGATCGTTGCTCGTGCCATCCGGCATATTCAGGAAACTGGTGAAAACATTCTGTTGTTTTCCCCTTCATCGGGAAATAAAGCCATTGCACTACGTGACGCGGTTCTACGTGCACTGAAAGCCAAATTGGTTCACCCAGAGCAGTTGCGTATCGTCACGCTGACGCCTATGCAGACTATCGGGAAATTGCGAAAGACTGAGCTTTACGATGACCCTCGGCTGCGTGATCTTAATCCGGTATTCGTCCTTGATACAGAGTCGCCGGAGGCTGTGAAAATTGTAGGACAGCAGTTCAAGGATCTCTTTAATCGCCAGCCAGTGGGTGATTCGAAGCTGTGGCATTCATTGCGACTTGAGAACTACCGATTCTCTGATCAGGCTCGAGCGTTTTTCGACTTCGAGTACGGAGACGCTTGGGACACTGATCGCAAGACGGTACATGTGCATGCGGTGTCGAGCGCTTATGGTCTTCTGGGATATTGCTCTGGTGTGGAGTTATTGAAGCGTCAGAGAGAAAAAGTTTCCACTCCTTCATTTTTATTGGTTCAACACTTAGCTACCAGTGACATGGTTCTGCACTTGCTGGACGGAAATTTCGAGGGCGCTTCCACTCCACGTTACATTCAGGAGGGGAACGGTCTGTGGACGCAATCGGAATCTGCACATTTTCCTGCAAAGACCTGGAGTCCCGCAGAGATCCTTGAGCCCACTTTTTACACTCATCAGCCAACGACAGCTGTGGAAATGTCCAAGTATGTCAGAGCCAGTGGTGGGTCAGGAATTGTCGTTTCGCTCTATGAATGCATGCAACGCTACAGCGAATGCGCTCATTTGCTCGCCAGTACCCCTGTTCGACTGCCCAACGATCCTCGGGATTTAAAAGAGTGGTCGTTGGTGATGGCGATGACCGGGTGCCTGAATGCGATTGATCGAGAGTTGCTGGAGGGGGTGGATGGTTTCACCATTCATGCATCAGGTACCTATTGTCATGGAGACTATCAAGTCCTGCCGCTCGATGGTTTTTCATTAATAGGCAGTGCTGAAGAGATGATAGAAACCCTTCGTAACCGTAACAATACATGAGTGCTGATATTCAAATGACTCAGAAAGCGCTCTGCCATTTTCGTATTTACAGTGGGAGTTCCAGAGCCGGTTGTCCGGCTCGCTTTATGTATGTCGGGGTGGCAGAGGGGTTGCTCTACATTGCCCCTTTTGTGGATCAATGCTTTTTCGAGCATTCATCCGTGGAGCGAGAGGGTGTTTTGGAATGGGAGCAACTTGAGGTTTTTCTAGAGCAGAATCAAACCGACATGAGTTTGTTGATGGCGCTGTCGGCGGTCGTCCAGCGATTCCAGCAACCGGGCGATATTGTCGGGCTCAGCAGGATTCACCAGAAAGTCGATGTGTCTGCGGGGTGGAAGTATGTGTTGGGGGAACTCTCCCATCGGGAAAGCAAGCGCAGGACTCAATCGATAAAACAGGGTTTTAATTTCGATGTATCAACTAAGGATGAAGACTTTTTTTCTTTTTATCGCTCCATGCACGTTCCGACAATGAACGCGCGCTATGGGGCATTTGCTCGAAGCGTACAGGAGCAGTCGGCATATCAAGATTTGTTCAAGCAGGGAGTGTTATTTCGCGTCCATTTGAACAAGGAGTGGATAGCAGGGAGTGTTTCCCAGATAGATTGGGCGGCGCGCACTTTGAATGCACGCTTGATCGGAGTGAAAGACGGTGGAGCACTTTATCGGGAAAATGGGGCGCAGAATTTTGTTTATCACGCGATCTTGGAGTGGGCCTCCAATCAATCGTCGATTGACAGTGTCGACTTCCAAGGTTGTGAGCCATTTTTGAGCAAAGGTACGTTCCAATACAAAAAGCGCTTCGGCGCTCAGGCCATTGTTCCCGCGAACCCGTTCGGTCTAATGCGAATATTGATTCGAGTACCGACACTTTCCGCTGCCGCTCGACAGTTTTTGATTAACAATCCTTTCATTGGTCTGGATTCTGACAGACAGCTTCAAGCTCAGTATTTTTATGATTCGGATCACGAGATTCGTTTGGATATTCCATTTGCTTCAAAAGGCATTTACAGCCAAGTGAGTCACAACCTGGATCAATGGCATGACTAGCCGGTTCGCTCACCTGATTCGGTTGGACGGCTATTTCTCAAAAATGGCTTGGGTACTTGCTGCATTGATCTTCATCAGTCGGTTGAGCGCCATGGTCAAGTTGTTCATGGCGTTGTATCTGCGTCAGGAGCTGGGACTGCCAATTGAGACCGTTGGCTGGCTGTTATCGGGTTACGGAGCAGGGTTACTGATTGGATCGATGGGCGGTGGACTGTTGAGCGATTATTTCTCCACTGCGCGGCTTTCTACCTTGTTGTTTTTTTTATCGGCGTGGATCCTGATTTTATTGGGTCTGGTAACCAATGTGTTTTTGTTAGCTGGATTGCTGCTGTTTAGCGGTGCGCTCGATGGTGCGAATCGTACGCTGCATCAGCGTTTGATCATGGAGTATTGCGATGTTGCACAACGTGCCCGTACGCAGTCTTTAAGCCGTGTTGCCAGTAACCTTGGTATGGCGGTAGCAGGAGTGATCGGGGGATTTTTGGCACAGACTGATTTTCGATGGGTGTTTTTCGTCAGTGCAGCCATGACGCTGCTGGCCTTGGTCTGGTTTGTCCGGGCGACTGCCCGTCGAAAGGTGCTGACGCCGGAAGAGTTTGCCGACACTACTTCAGGTTCAGGTGTTCCTTTTAGCGACAAGCCCTTTCTTTGGTTACTGGCGGCTTCTGTTTTTCTCGGCCTTGCATTCGAACCGGTCTACAGCATGTTGGGTAACTATTTACTCGATTTCTATCAACTGGGGCCTGAGGTTGTGGGATGGTTATTTGCCCTCAATGCGGTGCTTGTGGTTTTACTGCAAATTCCGTTATCCCATCTGAGCGAAACATGGGGAGCGCGCCGGCAACTACTGGCGGGCGCCGTTTTGCTGGCCTGTGGACTTGGAATGTTGCCCTGGGGAACAGATGTTTTTTATGCGTGCCTGTCGACCGTAATTTGGACGCTGGGCGAAATCCTGTTTATGCCAACGTTGAACGTCCTGGTCATGCAGCGTGCGCAAGCAGGTAGAAGCGGGCTTTATTTTGGTGCTTTTTCAATGTGCTGGAGTACGAGTGTGCTTCTTTCACCGACATTGGGCGGCCAGCTGTACGGCCACCTGGGAGGGCACAGTGTCTGGATTGCAGGCGCGTTCCTGGCATTGTTATCGATGCCATTGATTTACCAGGCAACACGCTTACACCCAGGCGAATCGTCAGCTTCCCTTCGCCAAGTGAAACGGCACCATAGCTGATCTGGTTATAACTCTTATTCAAATCCAATCTCTACAACCACCGCATTCCGTCCCTTCGTTAGCGTCCTATCTGGAGAACCTTGCTGATCGGAACTAAATTTCATTCAGCGCCAGACAGGCCCTCAAGAAAGGATGGATTCGGCTATGAACAAGTTATTGCGCGTTTTACTGCTGGTGAAGGTATTGGTGATGCTGTCCTTCGGGACGTCGATGGCCTGGGCAGAATGTGAGAATCACGATACTCAGGCGTCGAGCGGTCAGGCGGGGCAGGGTGAGTTGATGATTGCCGCCTCCGATTCGGAACCAGGCGATAAAGGGCAGGGTGGAAGCGAAGGTGACGATGATTCGACCACCGACGAGCCGGACTCCGATGACTCGGACGAAGGCGATAGCCAGACTTAGATCACAGGCCAAATAAAACCCCTTCTGCCTCGATTGATGCGCAATCGAAATAGAAGGGGTTGGGTTAACACATATCCCTGTGGGAGCGAGCCTGCTCGCGAAAGCGGTGTGTCAGTCAGCAATGATGTTGGCTGAAATGACGCCTTCGCGAGCAGGCTCGCTCCCACAGTTTTTTTGGCGCTTTTACAAGAACTGCTCGGCGTAGTGGCAAGCCACCTGACGAGTATCGAGCGCGCGCAAGGCCGGCACTTCGCTGCTGCAACGCTCGGTGGCGTATGGGCAGCGTTTGTGGAAGGCGCAGCCCGGTGGCGGGTTCAGCGGGTTGGGCAGCTCACCGACGATCTTGATTTTCGGCTTGGACGGGTCCGGGTGGATGGTCGGTGTCGCCGACAGCAGTGCCTGGGTGTACGGGTGCAGGGGACGGGCGTAGATGTCCTCCTTCGGACCGATTTCCACCGGGCGACCGAGGTACATCACCATCACGTCATCGGCCACATGTTGCACCACCGCGAGGTTGTGGGAGATGAACACGTAACCGGTGTTGAACTCCTGCTGCATGTCCATGAACAGGTTCAGCACCTGCGCCTGGATCGACACGTCCAGCGCCGAGGTCGGTTCGTCCGCCACCAGCACTTTGGGTTGCAGCATCATGGCGCGAGCCAGGGCGATCCGTTGGCGCTGGCCGCCGGAGAACATGTGCGGGTAACGCTGGTAGTGCTCAGGACGCAAGCCCACCTGCTTCATCATCGCCTGGACTTTCTCGCGACGCTCCGCGGCCGACAGGTTGGTGTTGATCAGCAGCGGTTCGGCCAACTGGTCACCAATTTTTTGCCGTGGGTTGAGCGAGGCGTACGGGCTCTGGAACACCATCTGCACGTCTTTGCGCAGTTGCTTGCGCTGGGCCTTGTCGGCGCCAGCCACTTCCTGGCCGGCGATTTTCAAGGAGCCGGACGACGGCTCTTCGATCAGGGTCAGGGCGCGGGCCAGGGTGGATTTGCCGCAGCCCGATTCACCTACGACGGCGAGGGTCTTGCCGGCTTCCAGTTCGAACGATACACCGTTGAGGGCGCGCACGGTGGCATGCCCCTTGAACAGGCCACGGGACACTTCGTAGTGACGGGTCAGGTCGCGGGCGGTAAGTACGACGGCCATTACGCCACCTCCTGGTTCAGCGGGTAGAAGCAGCGGGCGAGGCTGTTGCTTTTCGGGTCAAGGGTTGGACGCTGCGCGCGGCAGTTGTCCTGAACGTACGGGCAGCGCGGCGACAGCAGGCAGCCCTGTGGACGGTCGTAACGGCCCGGCACGATGCCCGGCAGGGTCGACAGGCGCGAGGCGCCCAGGCTGTGTTCCGGAATCGCCTTGAGCAGCGCTTCGCTGTACGGGTGCGCCGGGATGTCGAACAGTTGCGGTACCTGGCCGACTTCAACGGCTTGGCCGGCGTACATCACGCACACGCGCTGGGCGGTTTCGGCCACGACGGCGAGGTCGTGGGTGATCAGCACCAGGCCCATGTTCTGCTCTTTCTGCAACGCCAGCAGCAGGTCCATGATCTGCGCCTGGATCGTTACGTCGAGGGCGGTGGTCGGCTCGTCGGCAATCAGCAGTTTCGGCTCGCCGGCAATCGCCATGGCGATCGCGACACGCTGGCTCATACCGCCGGACAGTTGGTGCGGGTAGGCATCCATACGGCTGGCCGCGCCCGGGATTTCAACTTTTTCCAACAGCTCGATGGCGCGCTTGCGGGCGGCCTTGCCGGACATTTTCAGGTGCAGGCGCAGCACTTCTTCGATCTGGAAACCGACGGTGTAGCTTGGGTTCAGCGCGGTCATCGGATCCTGGAAGACCATGGACAGGTCTTTACCGACGATCTGCCGACGCTGGCGATTGCTGAGCTTGAGCATGTCCTTGCCGTCAAAGCTGAGCGAGTCGGCAGTGACGATCCCCGGGTGCTCGATCAGGCCCATCAGCGCCATCATGGTTACGGACTTGCCGGAACCGGATTCGCCAACGATGGCCAGGACTTCGCCCTTGTCTACCTTCAGGTCGAGGCCGTCGACCACGGGTGTAGCGTTCTTGTCGCCGAAGCGAACATTGAGATTCTTGATTTCTAGCAGTGACATGGGAATCTCCTCAGGCGGCGTTCTTGAGTTTCGGATCCAGCGCGTCGCGCAGGCCGTCGCCCATCAAGTTGATTGCCAGCACGCTGAGCAAAATGGTCAAACCAGGCAGGCTGACGACCCACCAGGCGCGTTCGATGTAGTCGCGGGCCGAGGCCAGCATGGTGCCCCACTCAGGGGTTGGCGGTTGTACGCCAAGACCGAGGAAGCCCAGGGCGGCGGCATCGAGAATCGCTGAGGAGAAGCTCAACGTCGCCTGAACGATCAGGGGCGCCATGCAGTTGGGCAGCACGGTCACGAACATCAGGCGTGGCAGGCCGGCACCGGCCAGGCGTGCGGCGGTCACGTAGTCGCGGTTCAGCTCGCCCATCACCGCAGCGCGGGTCAGACGAACGTAGGACGGCAAGGACACCACGGCGATGGCGATCACGGTATTGATCAGACCTGGGCCGAGGATGGCGACGATCGCCACGGCCAGCAGCAGGGAGGGCAGGGCCAGCATGATGTCCATCAAACGCATGATGGTCGGGCCGACCACGCGCGGGAAGAACCCGGCGAACAGACCCAGCAGGATGCCGGGAATCAGCGACATCACCACCGACGACAAGCCGATCAGCAGCGACAGGCGCGAACCTTGGATCAGGCGCGACAGCAGGTCGCGACCCAGTTCATCGGTACCCAGCAGGAACTGCATCTGCCCACCTTCCAGCCAGGCTGGCGGGGTCAGCAGGAAGTCACGGTACTGTTCGCTCGGATCATGAGGGGCGACCCACGGCGCGAAGATCGCGCAGAAAATCACCAGCAGCATGAACAGCAGGCCGGCGACGGCCCCTTTGTTCTTGGCAAAGGCTTGCCAGAATTCCTTGTACGGCGACGGATACAGCAGGCTTTGATCCACGGCGGTGGCGGCGGTGGCTACTGAGGATGTTGGAGTGCTCATGGGTATTGACCTCAGCGCTGATGACGGATGCGTGGGTTGGCAAAGCCGTAGAGGATGTCCACTACGAAGTTGACCAGAATCACCAGGCAGGCGATTAACAGGATGCCGTTTTGCACAACGGGGTAGTCACGGGCGCCGATGGCTTCGATCAGCCATTTGCCGATGCCCGGCCAGGAGAAGATGGTTTCGGTCAGGACCGCACCGGCCAGCAGGGTGCCGACTTGCAGGCCGACCACGGTCAGTACCGGGATCAGCGCGTTACGCAGGCCGTGCACGAAGACCACGCGCGATGGCGACAGGCCCTTGGCCTTGGCGGTACGGATGTAGTCCTCGCGCAGCACTTCTAGCATCGACGAACGGGTCATCCGTGCGATCACCGCCAGCGGGATGGTGCCGAGCACGATGGCCGGCAGGATCAGGTGATGCAAGGCGTCGAGGAAGGCGCTGACGTCATCGGCCAGCAGCGTATCGATCAGCATGAAACCGGTGCGCGGCTCGATGTCATACAGCAGGTCGATCCGCCCGGACACCGGGGTCCAGCCCAGGGACACCGAGAAGAACATGATCAGGATCAGGCCCCACCAGAAGATCGGCATCGAGTATCCCGCCAAGGAGACACCCATGACCCCATGGTCGAACAGGGACCCTCGCTTGAGTGCCGCGATCACCCCGGCCAGAAGGCCCAGGATGCCGGCGAACAGCAGGGCGGCCATGGACAGTTCCAGGGTCGCGGGGAAAAGGGACGTGAACTCGGTCCAGACGCTTTCACGGGTACGCAGGGATTCCCCCAGGTCGCCGTGGGCCAGTTTCCCGATGTAATCCAGGTACTGGGCATACAGGGGCTTGTTCAGACCTAGGCGTTCCATTGCCTGAGCATGCATCTCGGGGTCGACCCGACGTTCACCCATCATCACTTCCACGGGGTCGCCGGGGATCATGCGAATCAACGCGAAAGTCAGCAAGGTGATGCCGAAGAACGTGGGGATCAGTAACCCCAGTCGGCGGGCAATAAAACTAAACATCGTGTGGTGTACCTCATCAGCCGGTTAGGCGTGCCCGGCGTGCCTGGGGTCAGGCACACCGGGAGTTTCTTATCTACTTCACCTGGGTGGTGGCGAAGTTATTTGTTGTGAGCGGACTAATTTGGTAGCCCTCTACGTTGTTGCGCATTGCGGTAAACATTCTAGTGTGCGCCATGCTGATCCATGGCTGGTCCTGGTTAAAGATAACCTGAGCCTGTTCGTAGAGTGCTGCACGTTCGGCCGGGTCGGTTTTCTCCCGGGCCTGATCGATCAGGGCCTGGAATTTATCATTGCACCAGCGTGCGTAGTTTTCGCCGTTCTTGGCGGCTTCGCAACTGAGCATAGGTGTTAGGAAGTTGTCCGGGTCGCCGTTATCGCCCGCCCATCCGGCGGACACCATATCGTGCTCGCCGTTTTTAGCGCGCTTGAGCATTTCGCCCCATTCCATCACGCGGATGTCGATCTTGATACCGACCTTGGCCAGGTCGGCCTGCATCATCTGCGCGCCGAGCATCGGGTTCGGGTTGGTCGGGCCGCCACCGTTACGGGTGAACAGGGTGAACGTGGTGCCTTCCGGTACGCCGGCTTCCTTGAGCAGGGCGCGGGCCTTGTCCAGGTCCCGTGGCGGGTTTTTCAGGCTGTGGTTGAAGCCCAGCAGGGTGTCCGGGAACGGGTTGACGCCCACGGTGGCATTGCCCTTACCGAACAGTGCGTTGACATAAGCCTCTTTGTCGAAGGCGATGTCGATAGCTTTGCGCACGCGTACGTCGCTCATGTACTTGTGTTGGGTGTTCATGGCGATGTACGAAACGGTCATGGCATTGAGCTCATCGACCTTCAGCTTCTGGTCTTTCTTGATGCTCGGGATGTCATCCGGTTTGGGGTACAGCGCGACCTGGCACTCGTTGGCCTTGAGCTTTTGCAGGCGCACGTTGTTGTCGGTGGCGATGGCCAGGATCAGCGAATCGGCCGGTGGCTTGCCGCGGAAGTAGTCCGGGTTGGCCTTGAAGCGAACCTGGGCGTCCTTGTTGTAACGCTGGAAGACGAATGGACCGGTGCCGACCGGTTTGTTGTTCAAGTCGCCGGTCTTGTTGGCCTTGAGCAACTGGTCGGCGTACTCGGCGGAGTAGATCGAGGAGAACGCCATGGCGATGTCGGCAAGGAAGGGCGCTTCCTGGCGAGTCAGGGTGAACTTGACCGTGTTGTCGTCAACTTTCTCGACGTTTTTCAGCAGTTCCTTGAAGCCCATGCTTTCAAAGTACGGGAAGCCCACGCTCGAGAGTTTGTGCCATGGATGGTTCGGGTCCAGCTGGCGCTGGAAGCTCCAGACCACGTCATCGGCATTCATGTCGCGCGTTGGCTTGAAGTATTCGGTGGTGTGAAACTTGACGCCCTTGCGAAGATGGAACGTGTAGGTCAGGCCGTCGTCGCTGATGTCCCAGGATTCGGCCAGGGCCGGAATCACCTCAGTGGTGCCGGGCTTGAAGTCCGCCAGCCGATTGAAGATGGTTTCGGCCACCGCGTCGGCGGTGACGGCAGTCGTGTACTGGACCATGTCGAAGCCTTCGGGGCTGGCTTCGGTGCAAACCACCAGGGGTTTGGCCGATACACCCACCGCGACACTCAGCAAGGCGGCCGCGATGGCCGCACGTAGGGGAAGCATTTTCATCAAGAACCCTCTGCAATCGGTTTGAAGGACAAAAGCCGAACGGCCGGCTCATCGTTGAGCCAGTCGTTCGACCGGTGCATTACAGAATGTTGAACGGAACAGTGGTCACGAGACGGAACTCGTTGATGCTGCCGTCAGCCTGGTTTTCGCTGGCACGGTGAGCGGTGTAGGTGCCGCGGATCGTGGTGGCCTTGAGCGGGCCACTCTGCACGGCGTAGGTTGCGCCGATGCCATATTCATAATGGGTTTCGCCATCCTGACTCTGGATGCCGTCGTAACCCTTGCCAACCACGCCGCCGTTGCCGGTGTAGTGGGTGCCGTCGATGCCCCAGCCACGCGCCTGGTAGATGTTGAACTTCAGGCCAGGCACGCCGTATTCAGCCATGTTCAGACCGTAGGCCACCTGGAACGATTTTTCGTTCGGGCCGTTGAAGTCCGACAGCAGGGAGTTGGCCAGGTAGATGCCGTTGGTTTCGTGCAGGTAGTCGAAGTACTCGTTACCGTTCACTTCCTGGTACGAGAAGGTCAGGCTGTGAGCCTGGTGGGTCAGGCCCAGCGACAGCGAGTACGTGTCGTTGTCGATGTCGCCGATCAGGGCCTTACCGGTTTCCTTGGTTTTGTAGTAGTTCAGGCCGGTGGTCAGGCTCAGTACCTGGCTATCGCCCAGTACGTGAGAGGCGCCGAAGTAGTACTGGTTCCAGATGTCTTCAGCCTGGGTCGCCCAGAGGCTGGTGGTCAGGCTGGCGAGCGGGTTGTAGGTGATACCGCCGGTGTAGACGTGGTCGGTTTCGACGATGCCGTTGGCGTATTCGGTGCGGAATTTGCGCTGGCTTTCTTCGGTACGCGGTGAGTTGCGGTCGAACGTGGCCAGGTCGAACTGCAGGTTGTTCAGCTCTTCGCTGTGGATCGCCACACCCTGGAAGCTCGATGGCAGTGCACGGTTACCGATGACATCGACCATCGGGCTGCTGAAGTTCATGCGGCCGGCGGTCAGGGTGGTGTTTGAAACGCGGGCCTTGACGTTGGCCAGGCCCAGTTTGCTCCACTGACCAACAGCATCGCCGCCTTCTTCGGTCAGCGTACGGTTGTTGCCTGCGCCAGGACGAGTGCCCGGTGCGCCACCGTTGTTGGAGGCCAGGTCCTTGCGGTCACGGTCCAGGGCAATGGCGTTGTAGGCCGCCACTTCAGTGCTGAATCCAACAGCGCCTTCGGTGAAGCCCGAGTTGTACTTGACGATGGTGCCCTGAACCCAGTTGATACGACGGTCAGTCGGGGTCGATACGCCGTCTTTCTTGTAGGCGAATTTACCGCCGCGCTGGAGTTGTTCATTGGCATACCAGTTACGGGTCGTGCCGCTGATCGACTGGCCCTCGAGGAAGCCGGTGGCTTCAGCTTGGGCGCTCTTTTCATTCACGGTCACCGGGGTGAATGCCTGGCTTTGGGTTTCGGCGTAAGCCGTGGCGGTGATACTGCTGATGGCCACAGCCAACATTGCGGTGCTGCTCAGTTTCATGGGTGAAGCTCCTTACTTTCTTTATTGTTATGCCGGTCTTTTTGGGTGATCCGGCTATTCGCTTTGGAACTCATTTCACGCTCTGCAAACGTTTGCTGTGTGCCAAATTGGCGAATAACGGCAATACGCTTGCGTGAGGGTGCATTGCACCCCCAGCGTTTTAGCTACACGGTTTTATTATTTTTCGATGCTGACACCCGAGAACACGTTGCGACCGAACGGGCTGACCTTGAACCCTTCGACTTTGGCGCTCAACGGCTGGTTGACCGTCGAGTGGGCGACTGGCGTGATCGGTACCTGCTGCTTGAGGTACTGCTGCGCCTGTTTGTAGAGCTCGGTGCGTTGCTCGCGGTCGGTCACGACCTTGGCCTGCTTGATCAGCTTGTCGTAAGCCGGATCGCACCACATGGAGTAGTTGTTGCCGCCGATGGCATCGCAGCTGTACAGCGTGCCGAGCCAGTTGTCCGGGTCACCGTTGTCACCGGTCCAACCGATCAGGCTGATGTCATGCTCGCCGTTCTTGGTGCGCTTGATGTACTCGCCCCACTCGTAGCTGACGATCTTGACCTTGAGGCCGATCTTCGCCCAATCCGCCTGGAGCATTTCGGCCATCAACTTGGCGTTAGGGTTGTACGGACGCTGGACGGGCATGGCCCACAGGGTGATTTCGGTGCCTTCCTTCACGCCGGCTGCCTTGAGCAGTTCCTTGGCTTTTTCCGGGTTGTAGGCGGCGTCCTTGATCGTCTCGTCGTAGGACCACTGAGTTGGCGGCATGGCGTTGACCGCCAGTTGCCCCGCGCCCTGGTAAACGGCGTTGAGAATGCTTTGCTTGTTCACCGCCATGTCCAGTGCCTGGCGCACTTCGAGTTGGTCGAAAGGCTTGTGACGCACGTTGTAGGCGATGTAGCCCAGGTTGAAACCGGGCTTCTCGATCAGTTGCAGTTTCGGATCGTTCTTCAGTGCGGTCACGTCGGCCGGACGCGGATGCAGGGTGATCTGGCACTCGTTGGCCTTGAGTTTCTGCACGCGCACCGAGGCGTCGGTGTTGATGGCGAAAATCAGGTTGTCGAGCTTCACGCGGCTCGGGTCCCAGTAGTGCTTGTTGCCGGTGTAACGGATGTTGGAGTCTTTCTGGTAACTCTTGAACACGAACGGCCCGGTGCCGATCGGTTTCTGGTTGATGTCGCTCGGCTTGCCTTCAGCCAGCAGCTTGTCGGCGTACTCGGCGGAGAGGATTGCGGCAAAGCTCATGGCAATGTTCTGGATGAACGCGGCGTCCACGCTGTTGAGCGTCATGACCACGGTCAGCGGCCCGGTCTTTTCGACCTTGGCGATGTTCTTGTTCAGGCTCATGCCGTTGAAGTACGGGAATTCGGTCGGGTAAGCCTTACGGAAAGGTTGTTGCGGGTCGAGCATGCGATTGAACGTGAACAGCACGTCATCGGCATTGAAGTCGCGGGTCGGAGTGAAGTACTTGGTCGTGTGAAACTTCACCCCAGGGCGCAGGTGAAAGGTGTACTTGAGGCCGTCCTCGGAAATATCCCAACTGGTCGCCAGGCCCGGTACGACATTGGTCGAGCCTTTTTCAAACTCTGCCAGGCGGTTGTACAGCGGCTCGGCGGCATCGTTGTCGGTCGCAGTGGTGTACTGCGCCGTATCGAAACCGGCGGGACTGCCTTCGGAGCAGAACACCAGGCTGTTATTGGCGGCCTGGCTCATGGAAGTGGCAGCCAACAGGCCGGTGCCCAGCAAGGCGGATAAAACCAAGGTATGGCGCATGACGCTCCCTCTTGTTCAGTGTATTGGCAATGAGCCTTCGTCCCGTCCGGGGACGTGGAGGCTTCATTGGTTTCCAGCCATGACGTACAGCAAAAGTAACCGATGACCCACGCATGAACTGGTCAGGTCCCGACGGTATGAACCGTAGGCCCGGCAGTAAATGCGAAAAGTCCGAAAGACTTGTGGGAAAAGTCAACGCGTCCTAGCGTACTGCTGTAGGCAGCAGACGATTTGGATGTAGGTGATTTCCTGCTTTCTCGGTAGATAGAGTAACGGCGACGTCAGAAACGTCGCCGTTACCAAACCTTACTTGCTGACGCTGACGCCGTAGAAGGAGTTCAAGCCAAATGGGCTGATCTTGAAGTCCTGTACTTCGGCACGCATGGGTTGGAACACCGTCGAGTGAGCGATAGGTGTGTAGGGAACAGCATCTTTGAGGACGTGTTGCGCCTCTTTGTACAGCTCGGTGCGCTTGGCCTGGTCCGAAGTGCGCTTGGCTTGCTTGACGAGGTCGTCAAACTTCTTGTCGCACCACTTGGAGAAGTTGTTGCCATCGAGCGAATCGCAACCGAACAGCACGTTCAGCCAGTTATCGGGGTCACCATTGTCACCGCTCCAGCCAATCAGCATGCCTTGCTGTTCGCCACCTTTGGCGCGCTTGATGTATTCGCCCCATTCGTAGCTCTGGATCTTGACGTTCAGGCCGATCTTCTTCCAGTCGGACTGCAACATCTCAGCCATCAACTTGGCATTCGGGTTGTATGGACGCTGTACAGGCATGGCCCACAGAACGATCTCGGTGCCTTCTTTAACGCCAGCTTCCTTGAGCAGCTCTTTGGCTTTCTCAGGGTCGTACTTGGCATCTTTGATGGTGGTGTCGTAGGACCACTGGGTCGGCGGCATGGCGTTGACGGCCAGCTGGCCGGCGCCCTGATAAACCGATTCGATGATCTGTGGCTTGTTGACTGCCATATCCAGCGCTTGACGCACTTTCAGGTCGGCCAGCGGGTTTGGAGCAGTTTGACCCTTGAGCTTGGGCATCACGTTGTAGGCGATGTAACCCAGGTTGAAGCCAGCCTGGTCAGGCACTTTCAGGGTCTTGTCTTCCTTCAGCGCCTTCAGGTCGGCCGGGCGCGGGAACAGAGTGATCTGGCACTCGCCTTTCTTGAGCTTCTGGATACGCACCGAAGGGTCGGTGGTGATGGCGAAGATCAGGTTGTCGATCTTGACGTCTTCAGGCTTCCAGTAGTCCTTGTTCCCGGTGTAGCGGATGTTGGAGTCTTTCTGGTAGCTCTTGAACACGAACGGACCAGTGCCGACCGGCTTCTGGTTGATGTCGGCAGCCTTGCCTTCCTTGAGCAGCTGGGCAGCGTACTCGCCGGACTGGATCGAGGCGAAACTCATGGCCAGGTTCTGGATGAACGCGGCATCAACGTCCTTGAGGGTGAACTTGACAGTCTTGTCGTCGACTTTCTCGACCTTGGTGATGTTGGTGTCCATCCCCATGTCGGTGAAGTACGGGAATTCGGTCGGGTACGCCTTACGGAACGGGTCATCCTTGTTAATCATGCGATTAAAGGTGAACAGCACGTCGTCGGCGTTGAACTCACGAGTCGGCTTGAAATACGGGGTGGTGTGGAACTTGACGCCTTCGCGCAGGTGGAAGGTGTAAGTCAGGCCGTCAGCGGAGACGTCCCAGCTGGTCGCCAGGCCAGGAATAACGGCGGTGCCGCCACGCTCGAACTGAGTCAGACGGTTGAACATGGTTTCTGCAGAGGCGTCGAAGTCGGTTCCGGTGGTGTATTGACCCGGATCGAAACCGGCCGGGCTCCCTTCGGAGCAGAACACCAGGTTAGTCGCAGCTTGAGCGAACGGTGCACTAGCCAACAGGCTGGCGCCAACTAAAAACGGAATGACCGCGTGTTTGAGCATGGTGGCCTCATGATTTGTTGTCATTTTTTGATTTTGAGGACGACCTCGTGAGTCGTGCCTGCGGATACTTATGCAGGGGCCATACCCAATGCAAGATGCGATGCGTTTATAAGCCTTAAACGGTGGCACGAACGTACCTTAATGTCGCATATGTGTAATTTTTGACGCATTTAACCGTTTGCGAGGCGTTTTTGCAGTGCATTTCGCGCACTTTTTTGGTGCGTTCAGGCTTTGGGTTGCCCGTGGGCGGGGCGAGGGTGTTACCTATTTAAACCCGGTCCTGTGGGGTTGAATGGGATTGGTTATTGTTGCTCCGCAATTGCGCTTTGGTAGTTGGTTGTACCAAGTGCAACTGATGTCGTTTTTGTCAGGTTGCCTTCCCGTCCCGACATTGAGCATAGATGCTGTTTGCAGAAAAAAAGGCGATCACCGGGAGGTGATCGCCTTTTTTTTGCCTGCGGGTTACTGACTCAAGGCATCAACACTTCAATCGAACCGTCAGCCGTCATGCTCACTTGGCTGGTCCCGGCTTCAACCTCGGGTGTTACTGGTGCGGCACCATCCATGCTGGCGGCTTTCATCATCATCGGTGCGCGCATGTACGGTTGCGGGTAGCCATTAGTGTTGAAGTTCAGGTTGACGATCTTGTAGCCCTTGCCGCCCAGGGCATCGGTCGCCAGTTGGGCGCGGGCCTTGAAGGCTGTCACGGCTTCCTTGAGCAGGGCGTCCTCACTGGCCTTGCGCGTTGGCGTGGCAATGGCGAAGTCCATGCCGCCCATCTTCAGGTCGGTGAGCAGTTCGCCGGTCAATTTCGACAGTGCGGCGAAATCCGTGCTTTCCAGGCGCAATTCGGCGCGCTCACGCCAGCCAGTGATTTTCTGGCCCTTGGCATCATAGATCGGGTAGCTGTTGCGGCTGCCCTGGCGCAGGGTGATGTCCTTGACCTGCTTGGCCTGGGCCAACGCCTTGTTCATGGTGGTGCTGACGTCGGCGGCGAGTTTGGCCGGGTCGGTGTTTTGCTCTTCGGTGTAGAGGGTCACGATCATCAGGTCGCGCGCCACTTCCTGGCTGACTTCGGCACGCAGGGAAATCTGGTTGTAATGAAGCTCGTCGGCAGCCATGGCCGGAAGGCTGGCGATCGTGCCGACACTCAGGGCGAGAAGGGCGGCGCTGCGGCGGAATGTGTGCATGAAGGCTCCTTAAATGGTGCGCAGGCGTGGTCCGGGCCTGCTTGAAACCATCAGACTCTAGCTTCAATGATCCGGTTCGCACAGTTACAACTTCTATACAGATGTATGGCAATTAACCCTGTGGCGAGGGGGTTTCTGTGGCGAGGGGATTTATCCCCGTTCGGCTGCGGAGCAGTCGCCTGCAGTCTTTTGCATAACCTTGAATACGAGGTCACTGATTTTGGGGCGGCTTCGCCACCCAACGGGGATAAATCCCCTCGCCACAAAGGCCTGCAAGCCATCTACACGTGTGGCGGTTTGCCGCACTTTTGCCTGTCAGCCCCCACGCTTGGTTATACTCCCTGCGATCCGCCTGGAGCGCTCATCAGGAGAGCTCATGCTCGCCCCCGTTCAAATCACCTCCGCCACTCGCCAGAACCTCTGGCGGCTGACCTTCATCCGTACGTTGGTACTGGCTGCCCAGGCCGGTTCCGTGGGCCTGGCCTACTGGCTCGAACTGCTGCCGCTACCCTGGTTCCAACTGGCCGCGACCCTCGGTTGCTCGATGCTGCTGTGCGCGTTCACAGCGATTCGCCTGCGCACATCGTGGCCGGTGACCGAGCTTGAATACGCCGTGCAATTGGCTTGCGACCTGTTTATCCACAGTGCCTTGCTGTATTTCTCCGGTGGTTCGACCAACCCGTTCGTTTCCTATTATCTCGTGCCGCTGACCATTGCCGCCGTGACCTTGCCGTGGCGCTATTCGGTGATCCTGTCGGGCATTGCGCTGACGATGTACACGCTGCTGCTGGCGCGCTTCTACCCATTGCAAACCTTCCCGATTGCCCGGGAAAACCTTCAGGTCTACGGGATGTGGTTGAGTTTTGCCCTCGCCGCGGCAGTGATCACGTTCTTTGCCGCGCGCATGGCTGAAGAGTTGCGTCGTCAGGAAGAACTGCGTGCCATTCGCCGCGAAGAAGGCCTGCGCGATCAGCAATTGCTGGCCGTCGCCACCCAGGCTGCCGGTGCCGCTCATGAATTGGGTACGCCACTGGCGACCATGAGCGTGCTGCTCAAGGAGATGCGCCAGGACCACCACGACCCGATGTTGCAGGATGACCTGAGTGTGCTGCAGGACCAGGTCAAACTCTGCAAGGAAACCTTGCAGCAGCTGGTGCGCGCCGCCGAGGCCAATCGCCGTCTGGCGGTGGAAATGCAGGACGTCACCGATTGGCTCGATGAGGCACTTAACCGCTGGCACTTGATGCGCCCGGAAGCCAGTTATCGATTCCAGCGCCTGGGCCAGGGCACAGTGCCGCGCATGGCGCCGCCGCCGGACCTGACCCAGGCCTTGCTGAACCTATTGAACAACGCCGCCGATGCCTGCCCTGAAGGGCTGCAAGTCACCCTGGACTGGAATGCCGAAGATTTGACCATCAGCATCCGCGACCACGGCGCTGGCGTGCCGCTGGCCATTGCCGAACAGATCGGCAAGCCGTTTTTTACCACCAAGGGCAAAGGCTTCGGCCTGGGCCTGTTTTTGAGCAAGGCCAGCGTGACACGCGCCGGCGGCTCAGTGAAACTCTATAGTCATGAGGAAGGCGGCACGCTCACCGAGCTGCGCCTGCCTCACGGCGCCCGAGGAGACCAACATGAGTGACGAAATCCAGGTTGAAGGCGAAGAACTGCCGCATTTGCTGCTGGTCGACGACGATGCGACCTTTACTCGGGTGATGGCCCGCGCCATGGCTCGGCGCGGCTTTCGTGTCAGCACCGCCAGCTCCGCCGAAGAAGGGCTGGTGCTGGCCCAGGCTGATTTGCCGGACTATGCCGCGCTGGACCTGAAAATGGACGGCGATTCGGGCCTGGTGCTGCTGCCCAAATTGCTGGAAATGGACCCGGAAATGCGCGTGGTGATCCTCACCGGTTACTCTAGCATTGCCACCGCCGTGGAAGCGATCAAGCGCGGTGCCTGCAACTACCTGTGCAAACCGGCCGATGCCGACGATGTGCTGGCTGCGTTGCTGTCCGAACACGCTGACCTCGACAGCCTGGTGCCGGAAAACCCGATGTCCGTGGACCGCTTGCAGTGGGAGCACATTCAGCGCGTGTTGACCGAGCACGAAGGCAACATTTCCGCTACTGCCCGCGCCCTGGGCATGCACCGCCGCACGCTGCAGCGCAAACTGCAGAAACGCCCCGTTCGCCGCTGAACCTGCGCTGAACGAATGCGGGCCGCTCCTCGCGACAAATCGAACCGATCATCTATGATCGGTTCGTGCGTGCCTTTTTCTTTATCGAGCCTTTTCCATGAATCAGAACGCTGAATATTCCGCGGTCAACGATGCTGTGCGCGGGCAGTTTTTCCGAAAAATCTGGGCGATGACCACGCCTTACTGGCGCAGCGAAGAAAAGGGCAAGGCCTGGACGTTGCTGATTGCCGTGATCGCGCTTTCGCTCATCAGCGTCGGTATCTCGGTGTGGTTTAACACCTGGTACAAGGACTTTTATAACGCCCTGCAAAAGAAGGACGAGGCGGCGTTCTGGCAGCTGATTCTGTATTTCTGCGTGATCGCCGCCGTGGCGATTGTCGGGGCGGTGTACCGGCTGTACCTGACGCAGATGCTGACGATCCGCTGGCGAGCATGGCTCACCGAACAGTATTTTTCCCGCTGGCTCGATGACAAAAATTACTACCGGCTGGAGCAGGGCGGCTACACCGATAACCCGGACCAGCGGATTTCCGAAGACCTCAACAACTTCACCTCCAACACGCTGGAGCTGGGCATTGGCTTGCTTCGCAACATTGTCAGCCTGGTGTCGTTCTCGATCATCCTGTGGGGCGTGTCGGGCAGTATCGAAGTGTGGGGTTTTACCATTCCCGGCTACATGTTCTGGTGCGTGCTGGTGTATGCCGTGGTGGGCAGTTGGCTGACGCATTTGATCGGTCGTCGCTTGATCGGCCTGAACAACCAACAACAACGCTTCGAAGCCGACCTGCGTTTTTCCATGGTGCGGATTCGTGAAAATGCCGAAAGCATCGCGTTGTATAACGGCGAGCCGAATGAAAATCGTCGCCTGAGCAGCCGCTTCGGGATGGTCTGGCACAACTTCTGGGACATCATGAAAGTCTCCAAGCGCCTGACGTTCTTCACCGCCGGTTACAGCCAGGCCGCCATCATCTTTCCGTTCATCGTCGCGTCGCCGCGTTACTTGTCCGGCAAGATCGAACTCGGTGAACTGATGCAGATCAGCTCGGCGTTTGGCAACGTGCAGGAAAGCTTCAGTTGGTTCATCAGTGCGTACCAGAGCCTTGCCTCGTGGCGCGCCACCTGTGATCGTCTGTTGAGTTTCCGCCAGGCCATGGCTGACAACGAAGATCGCGCACCGGCCATTGATGTGCAGAGTCATGGGGATGCATTGAAAGTGCATAACCTTGGTCTCGACCTCGCTGACGGCCGTCATTTGCTGACCAATGCCGATATGACGGTGGAGGAGGGCGAGCGCGTCATGCTCAGCGGCCGTTCCGGCAGTGGCAAGTCGACCCTGCTGCGGGCGATGGGGCACTTGTGGCCGACGGGGCATGGCAGCATCCGCATGCCGGCGGCACGCCATCTGTTCCTGCCGCAGAAACCCTATTTGCCGATTGGCACCCTGCGCGAAGCGCTGAGTTATCCACAGCCCGGCGACACCTATCCGAACGAGCGCTATGTGCATGTCTTGGAAACCTGCCGGTTACCGCATCTGGTGGGACGTCTCGATGAAGCCAATCACTGGCAGCGCATGCTTTCGCCGGGTGAGCAGCAGCGCCTGGCCTTCGCCCGTGCGCTACTGTACGCACCGCAATGGCTGTACATGGACGAAGCGACCTCGGCGATGGATGAAGAAGACGAAGCGTCGCTGTATCAGGCGCTGATCGATGAACTGCCTGGGTTGAGCATCGTCAGCGTCGGCCATCGCAGCAGCCTCAAGCGTTTCCACCCGCGGCATGTGCGTATCGACAATGGCCATCTGGTGGACCAGACCGTGACCGCCTAAACACCACCACCCCTTGTAGGAGCTGCCGCAGGCTGCGATCTTTTGATCTTGTCTTTAAAAAGCAAAATCAAAAGATCGCAGCCTGCGGCAGCTCCTACAAGGGGTGGTGGTGATCGTACAACCGCGTTGAGCTATGATGCGGTTTCAGCCGAATTTTTCGAGACAGATGTTCACCATGGAAAACCCGAACGACGCACCCCGCCTCCCTCGCAAGCGCCGCAGCCTCGCTCAGGAACTGGTGACGGTGCTGTCCGAGCAGATCCGCGACGGTCACCTCAAGCGTGGCGACAAATTGCCCACCGAGTCGGCGATCATGGATGCCCATGGCGTCAGCCGCACAGTGGTGCGCGAAGCGATTTCCCGATTGCAGGCGGCCGGCCAGGTGGAAACCCGTCACGGCATCGGCACCTTCGTACTCGACACCCCGAGCCCGAGCGGTTTCCGCATCGACCCGGCGACCGTGGTCACCTTGCGTGATGTGTTGGCCGTTCTGGAATTGCGCATCAGCCTCGAAACGGAATCCGCAGGCCTGGCCGCGCAACGCCGTACCCCCGAGCAGCTTGGCCTGATGCGCGCGGCACTGGATGCGCTGAACGAAAGTGTGGCCCACGCCAGCGATGCCGTGGCTTCGGACTTCCAGTTCCACTTGCAGATTGCCCTGGCCACAGGCAACCGCTATTTCACCGACATCATGACCCACCTGGGTACCAGCATCATCCCGCGTACCCGCCTGAACTCCGCGCGCCTGGCCCATGACGATCAGCAGCACTACATGAATCGCCTGAGCCGCGAGCACGAGGAAATCTACGAGGCCATCGCCCGCCAGGATTCCGATGCCGCCCGTGCCGCGATGCGCCTGCACCTGACCAACAGCCGTGAGCGGTTGCGTCATGCCCATGAAGAGGCTGAGGCGCAGCGGGGCTGAGACCAAGCGATGATTTTGACGGCGATCATTTCCGACGAATCTTCGCTGCTTTCACCACGCGCAGACACGGGGCGGGTAGCCCCGGGG
This sequence comes from Pseudomonas putida, assembly GCF_050990305.1. GTDB lineage: Bacteria > Pseudomonadota > Gammaproteobacteria > Pseudomonadales > Pseudomonadaceae > Aquipseudomonas > Aquipseudomonas putida_AH. The sequence continues at coordinate 911,654 of NZ_CP158817.1, forward strand.
TGCGAGCAGTGTGCTGGCTCACTTGATTGTCAGTAATACAGGGTCCGAGTCATAGGCCAGGCTAGACTCTCCCATTCCCTGGTAGCGCAACTCCACTGTTCGGCCGGTAAACTTTTGCAGTTGTGCGTTGGAAATCTCGACCATCAGGTTCTTGTCCTGTTTAAATTCGCCCTCGTCCGGCTCTGCCGGTGGCTTGGGTGGCACATACCTGCCTGCGGCGACCTCGGCTCCGGTCAATTCGGGATCCTCCGGATCACCCAGAATTGCATAGACCCTTCCTTCCGCAGGCAATGTTGCGTGATCAGGGATGGTGAGCAACAACGACCCGCTGAATGTGGAAGTATCTATCTGCGCTTGCACAGGAGAGCCGGTGGTGGGGATATTCAGCGTCGGCGCTGGATTGGCCATGATAAAAGCTCCTATTAGCAGGCCATGAGGAATACGACAGAAGCCGGCCCTTAGCTTGCGAATACTTATCCACTGAGGGTGCAGTGTCGGAAACTGTTAAAAATAACAGTTCCGACAAGCGGAATCGGCCTGCTCAAAGATGTTGGATTGAGTGGTCCATTACCTGTCAGGCCCTCTTCGCGAGCAGGCTCGCTCCCACAGTTGATTGCGGTCGTTCACATAATCTGTGTCCGCAGGTGATCCATTGTGGGAGCGAGCCTGCTCGCGAAGGGGTCATGAGCCATTGCGCAATCTTCTGGGTTCTCACTCCGAATCTTCCGACAACGTATCTCTTTCAATCCGTTGGTCGCGTCACCTTGCCTAATCCCCCCGCCCTGAAAACCCCCCTAAATCAGGGCGATCACTCCACCCAGTCGAACAATTTTCACCCACGACGATGAAATGCAGTTGACGGTTGTATTTTAAGTTGTACGATGACCTACAACTTCAGCGCAGGCTGAACGGTCTTCTCACACAAACGTCGCTACGCAGGGTGTTCGAATAATGAATCCACAAGAACTGAAGTCCATCCTTTCTGCCGGTCTGCTGTCTTTCCCGGTCACCGATTTCAATGCCCAGGGCGATTTCAACCGCGCTGGCTACATCAAGCGTCTGGAGTGGCTGGCCCCGTACGGCGCCTCGGCACTGTTCGCCGCAGGCGGCACCGGTGAGTTCTTCTCGCTGGCAGCCAGCGAATATTCGGAAATCATCAAGACGGCCGTAGACACCTGCGCCACCAGCGTGCCGATTCTGGCCGGTGTCGGCGGTTCGACTCGCCAGGCCATCGAATATGCTCAAGAAGCCGAGCGCCTGGGTGCCAAAGGCCTGTTGCTGCTGCCGCACTACCTGACCGAAGCCAGCCAGGACGGCGTTGCCGCCCACGTTGAAGCCGTGTGCAAATCGGTCAACATCGGCGTCGTGGTTTACAACCGTAACGTCTGCCGCCTGAATGCGCCGCTGCTGGAACGTCTGGCCGAGCGCTGCCCGAACCTGATCGGCTACAAGGATGGCCTGGGCGATATCGAATTGATGGTGTCGATCCGTCGCCGCCTCGGTGATCGTTTCAGCTACCTGGGTGGTCTGCCGACCGCCGAAGTCTACGCAGCGGCCTACAAGGCGCTGGGCGTACCGGTCTACTCCTCGGCGGTGTTCAACTTCATTCCGAAAACCGCGATGGACTTCTACCACGCCATTGCCCGCGAAGATCACGCCACTGTGGCCAAGATCATCGACGACTTCTTCCTGCCGTACCTGGACATCCGTAACCGCAAGGCCGGCTATGCCGTGAGCATCGTCAAGGCCGGGGCAAAAATTGCCGGCTACGACGCAGGCCCTGTCCGTGCACCACTGACCGACCTGACCGGCGAAGAGTACGAAATGCTTGCCGCGCTGATCGACAAGCAGGGTGCGCAGTAACACACCCGATTAAACGAGGCCGCTGAGTATTCAGCGGCCTTTTGCGTGAGATTTCTTAGTTTCGAGGGCCGTCCCGTGACAAAGCGCTACGACAACTACATCAATGGCGAATGGGTCGCCGGTGCCGATTACTCGGCCAACATCAACCCATCTGAATTGAGCGACAACATCGGCGACTACGCCAAGGCTGACCTGGCCCAGGTCAATGCCGCCATCGACGCCGCCCGTGCCGCATTCCCGAGCTGGTCCACGTCCGGCATCCAGGCGCGTCATGATTCGCTGGATAAAGTCGGCACCGAAATCCTCGCCCGCCGCGAAGAACTCGGCACCCTGCTGGCCCGAGAAGAGGGCAAGACCCTGCCCGAAGCCATTGGCGAAGTGACCCGTGCCGGTAACATCTTCAAGTTCTTCGCCGGTGAATGCCTGCGTCTATCCGGCGACTACGTGCCGTCGGTCCGTCCGGGCGTCAACGTCGAAGTCACCCGTGAAGCCCTGGGTGTGGTTGGCCTGATCACACCGTGGAACTTCCCGATTGCCATTCCGTCGTGGAAAATCGCCCCGGCCCTGGCCTACGGCAACTGCGTAGTGCTCAAACCGGCGGATCTGGTGCCAGGTTGCGCTTGGGCCCTGGCTGAAATCATTTCCCGCGCCGGCTTCCCGGCTGGTGTGTTCAACCTGGTGATGGGCAGCGGTCGCGTAGTCGGCGATGCGCTGGTACACAGCCCGAAAGTCGACGGTATCAGCTTCACCGGCTCCGTCGGTGTGGGTCGTCAGATCGCCGTCAGCTGCGTATCGCGTCAAGCCAAGGTCCAGCTGGAAATGGGCGGCAAGAACCCGCAGATCATTCTCGACGACGCCGACCTCAAGCAAGCGGTCGAGTTGTCGGTACAGAGCGCGTTCTACTCCACCGGCCAGCGTTGCACAGCGTCCAGCCGCCTGATTGTCACCGCCGGTATTCACGACAAGTTCGTCGAAGCCATGGCCGAGCGCATGAAGTCGATCAAAGTCGGCCACGCGTTGAAAGCGGGTACCGATATCGGTCCGGTGGTTTCCCAGGCTCAGCTTGAACAGGACATGAAGTACATCGACATCGGTCAGTCCGAAGGTGCTCGCCTGGTCAGTGGCGGTGGTCTGGTGACCTGTGACACCGAAGGTTATTTCCTTGCGCCAACGCTGTTTGCCGACAGCGAAGCGTCGATGCGCATCAGCCGCGAAGAGATCTTCGGCCCGGTGGCCAACATTGTCCGTGTTGCCGATTACGACGCCGCACTGGCCATGGCCAATGACACTGAGTTCGGGTTGTCGGCAGGTATTGCCACCACGTCCCTGAAGTACGCCAATCACTTCAAGCGCCACTCCCAGGCCGGGATGGTGATGGTCAACCTGCCGACCGCCGGCGTGGATTACCACGTTCCGTTCGGTGGGCGTAAAGGTTCATCCTATGGATCACGTGAGCAAGGTCGCTATGCGCAAGAGTTCTACACCGTAGTGAAAACCAGCTACATCGGTTCCTGACGCTACCCCCGTAGGAGCCGGCTTGCTGGCGATCGCATCAACGCGGTGTAAATGACACACCGAGGTGCCTGGATCGCCAGCAAGCCGGCTCCTACAAAAAAGGAACAAAAGATTCACCCCGCATAAAAATAATCAGTGGGAGTACATCTACATGCAATCGACCCAAAAGCCGACTCACGTCCGCTATTTGATCCTGCTCATGCTGTTTCTGGTGACCACGATCAACTACGCCGACCGGGCGACCATCGCCATCGCTGGCTCCAGCCTGCAAAAAGATCTCGGTATCGACGCGGTCACTCTCGGTTACATCTTCTCCGCATTCGGTTGGGCCTACGTGGCCGGGCAAATTCCCGGTGGCTGGTTGCTGGACCGTTTCGGCTCGAAAAAAATCTATGCGCTGAGCATTTTCACCTGGTCGCTGTTCACCGTGCTGCAAGGCTTCGTCGGTGAGTTCGGCATGTCCACCGCCGTGGTGGCGCTGTTCATGTTGCGCTTTTTGGTCGGCCTGGCCGAAGCACCGTCGTTCCCCGGCAACGCCCGCATCGTGGCGGCGTGGTTCCCCACCGCTGAACGCGGCACGGCCTCGGCGATCTTCAACTCGGCGCAATACTTTGCCACCGTGTTGTTCGCACCGCTGATGGGCTGGATCGTGTTCACCTTTGGCTGGGAACACGTGTTCATCGTCATGGGTATCTTCGGCATCGTCTTCTCGCTGGTCTGGCTGAAAGTTATCCACAGTCCGCGCCAACATCCGCTGGCCAACGAAGCGGAAGTGAAGTTCATCGCCGAAAACGGCGGCATGGTCGACATGGACCACAAGCAAGGCAAAAAAACCGACGGTCCGAAATGGGACTACATCCGCCAGTTGCTGACCAACCGCATGATGCTCGGCGTATACCTGGGCCAGTACTGCATCAACGGCATCACCTACTTCTTCCTGACCTGGTTCCCGGTGTACCTGGTGCAGGAGCGCGGCATGACCATCCTCAAGGCCGGCTTCATTGCTTCGTTGCCAGCGATCTGCGGCTTCATCGGCGGTGTGCTCGGCGGGGTGATTTCCGACTACCTGCTGCGCAAGGGCCATTCCCTGACCTTCGCCCGCAAGGCGCCGATCATCGCCGGCCTGCTGGTGTCCAGCAGCATCGTGGCCTGCAACTACGTGGACGTTGAATGGATGGTCGTCGGCTTCATGGCCCTGGCTTTCTTCGGCAAAGGCGTGGGCGCATTGGGCTGGGCGGTGGTGTCCGACACTTCGCCGAAACAGATCGCCGGTCTGAGCGGTGGCCTGTTCAACACCTTCGGCAACCTGGCATCGATCACGACACCGATCGTCATCGGCTACATCATCAGCTCCACTGGCTCGTTCAAATGGGCGCTGGTGTTTGTCGGTTGCAACGCACTGGTCGCGGTGTTCAGCTATCTGGTCATCGTAGGTCCGATCAAACGTGTGGTGCTCAAAGAACCACCGGTCAGCGGTCCTGAAACCAACAACAAATTGTCTCAAGCGCATTCCTGAGGAGCGGCGTCATGCAGTTGATTGAACATTCCGATTCGCCGCGCTACATCCGCCTGCACGAGCGGGACAACGTGGTGATCGTGGTCAACGATCAGGGCGTACCGGCCGGCACCGAGTTTTCGGACGGTCTGGTCACCGTGGACTTCGTGCCACAGAGCCACAAGGTCACCCTGGAGGACATACCCGAGGGTGGCCAGGTGATTCGATACGGCCAGGTCATTGGCTATGCCTTGCAGCCGATTCCGCGCGGTAGCTGGGTCAAGGAAGATCAACTGCGCATGCCGACCGCGCCGCCGCTGGACAGCCTGCCGCTGTCCACCGAAGTGCCGGACGCGCAGGCACCGCTGGAAGGCTTCACGTTCGAGGGCTACCGCAACGCTGACGGTACCGTCGGTACGCGCAATATTCTGGGTATCACTACCACGGTGCAATGCGTGACCGGAGTGCTCGATCACGCGGTCAAGCGCATCAAGGACGAATTGCTGCCCAAGTACCCGCACGTCGACGACGTGGTTGCACTGACCCACAGCTATGGTTGTGGCGTGGCGATTACCGCCACCGACGCCTACATCCCGATTCGCACCGTGCGCAACCTGGCGCGCAACCCGAACCTGGGCGGTGAGGCGTTGGTCATCAGCCTGGGCTGCGAGAAATTGCAGGCCGGGCAGGTGATGCACGAAGACGATGCCTCGGTCGATTTGAGCGAGCCGTGGCTGTATCGGTTGCAGGATTCCAGCCACGGTTTCACCGAGATGATCGAGCAGATCATGGAACTGGCGGAAACCCGCTTGAAGAAGCTCGATCAACGCCGTCGGGAAACCGTGCCGGCGTCCGAGCTGATCCTCGGCATGCAATGTGGCGGCAGCGATGCATTCTCCGGGATCACCGCCAACCCGGCGTTGGGCTATGCCTCGGACCTGCTGTTGCGGGCTGGTGCGACGGTGATGTTTTCCGAAGTCACCGAAGTGCGCGACGCGATCTACCTGCTGACGTCCCGGGCCAAAACCGAAGCCGTCGCCCAAGAGCTGGTGCGTGAAATGGACTGGTACGACCGTTACCTGGCCAAGGGCGAAGCGGATCGCAGCGCCAACACTACGCCGGGCAACAAGAAGGGCGGGCTGTCGAACATTGTCGAGAAGTCCTTGGGCTCGATCGTCAAATCCGGCAGCAGCGCGATCACCGGGGTGCTTGGCCCTGGCGAGCGCTTCAAGGAAAAAGGCCTGATCTTCTGCGCGACCCCGGCCAGCGATTTTGTCTGCGGGACGTTGCAGTTGGCGGCGGGGATGAACCTGCACGTGTTCACCACTGGTCGCGGCACGCCTTACGGGCTGGCCATGGCGCCGGTGGTGAAGGTGTCGACCCGGACCGAACTGGCGCAGCGCTGGCCGGACCTGATCGATGTCGACGCCGGGCGCATTGCTACCGGTCGGGCGTCCATCGAAGAGCTGGGTTGGGAGTTGTTCCACTACTACCTGGACGTGGCCAGCGGCAAGCAGCAGACCTGGGCTGAGCGGCACAAGCTGCATAACGACATCACCCTGTTCAATCCGGCGCCGATCACTTAAGACCGTGTCGCCTGCATCGCGGGCAAGCCTTGCTCCTACGGATTTACGTCGTATACGGGAAATGTGTATGACCCGGTTCTGTAGGAGCAAGGCTTGCCCGCGATGACGGTCTAACAGACGCCGATGCCCTGGGTGGCTTATCATTAGCCCCCTAACGACGCCCACTTCAAGGTCCTCCCCGGCATGCTGGCAATTTTCCTCGAAACCCTGAACATCACCGCACCGGTGTTCGCCATGCTGTTTCTGGGGGTGTTGCTCAAGCGCATCGACTGGATCAACGACAATTTCATCCACACCGCGTCGTCCCTGGTGTTCAACGTCACCATGCCGGCGTTGCTGTTTCTGGGCATCCTGCATGCCGACCTGCACGCCGCGCTGCAACCGGCGCTGCTGATCTACTTCTCAATCGCTACCCTTGTGTGCTTTGCCATTGCCTGGGGCTGGGCGATTTTCAGGTGTCCGCGAGAAGACCGTGGCATCTACACCCAAGGAGCCTTTCGCGGTAACAACGGCGTGATCGGTCTCGCGCTGGCAGCGAGCATGTACGGCGACTACGGCATTTCCCTCGGCGCGATTCTCGCGGCGCTGGTGATCCTGTTCTACAACACGCTGTCCACCATCGTCCTGGCGGTGTATAGCCCGGTGATCAAGTCCGACCCGTGGAGCATCTGCAAAAGCGTGTTCAGCAACCCACTGATCATCAGTGTGATTGCGGCGGCGCCATTCGCGTATTTCAAGATTGGCTTGCCGGGGTGGCTGGAGACGTCCGGCCAGTATCTGGCACAAACCACCTTGCCACTGGCGTTGATCTGCATCGGCGGCACGCTGTCGCTGGCAGCGATGCGCAAAAGCGGTTCGATGGCGCTCAGTTCGAGTCTGGTGAAAATGCTCGGCCTGCCGGTGCTGGCGACGCTGGGCGCATGGCTCTGGGGTTTTCGAGGAGCGGAGCTGGGGATTCTGTTTCTGTACTTCGGCAGCCCGACCGCTGCGGCCAGTTTCGTTATGGCCCGGGCGGCGGATGGCAACCATGAACTGGCGGCGGCGATCATCGTCATCACTACGTTGATGGCGGCAGTGACCACCAATATCGGGATCTTTCTGTTGCAGTGGGGCGGGTGGATCTAGCTTCAGATTTGCTTTGCTCTCTGGGGCCGCATCGCGGGCAAGCCTTGCTCCTACAGGATCGTGGTCGGGTGCAAATTATGCGAACAACACAAAACCTGTAGGAGCAAGGCTTGCCCGCGATGGCGATCAGATAGTCACTGCAAATACCGTGTTTTCACTCCGGCTTCTGGTAGGTATCGATCACTTCCTGCGCCGCCCGAAACGCATCGATCGCCGCCGGTACGCCGGCATACACCGCGCAATGCAGCAGCGCCTCGCGGATCTCTTCCACGGTGCAACCGTTGTTCAGCGCGCCGCGTACATGGCCTTTCAACTCCTGCGGGCACTTGAGCGCAGTCAACGCGGCGAGGGTGATCAGGCTGCGGGTTTTCAGGGGCAAGCCATCGCGGTTCCACACGCCGCCCCAGGCGTGTTCATTGACGAAGTCCTGCAGCGGCTGGGTGAACTCGGTGGCATTGCCCAGGGCGCGGTCGACGAAGGCGTCGCCCATTACTTGGCGGCGCACTTCAACGCCGGTTTTCTTATTCTCGGTCATGGCAATTCCCTCTTGTGGTGTTGGCGACGCCAGGCGCGCAGCGACGTGAACAGCAAGAACGCCACCAGCGCCGGCAGAACGAAAAACAGCATCAGGTGTTCTAGCTTGCCGGCCAGTGGCATGCCGGTGGTAAACGACACCACATGCAGGCCGTAGGCCAGGTACAAGCTCAGGAACAGCAAGCCTTCGGCGCGGGTCACCCGATAACCCGAATAGAACATCGGCAGGCACAGCACCGCGACGCCGAGCATCACCGGCAGGTCGAAATCCAGGGCGTTGGGCGATACCGACAGCGGTGCTGGCGCGACCAGCGCCGTGACACCCAGAACACCCAGCAGGTTGAACAGGTTGCTACCGACTACGTTACCCACCGCGATCTCCCGTTCACCGCGCAACGCGGCGATCAAGGAGGTGGCGAGTTCCGGCAGGGATGTGCCGACGGCGACGATGGTCAGGCCGATGATCCGTTCCGACAGTCCGAGGTCGGTGGCCACCGATACCGCGGCCCCCAGCAGCAAGTGTCCGGCGTAGACCAGCATCCCCAGGCCTGCAACGATCATCAGCAGGCTGCTGACCCATGGCGCCTGCGGGGTGTCGTGGGTGATCGAATGTGGGCGCGTCGAATGTTGCGACTGGCGCAGCAATAACGCCAGATAGATGAGCAGTGCCGCCAGCAGCATCACACCGTCGACTCGGGTCAGCTCCTCATTCCAGGCCAGCACGAACACCAGCAGGCTGGCACCGATCATCAGCGGAATGTCCAGGCGCACCAGTTGCCGTGATACCCGCAGCGGGATGATCAGCGCCGACAAACCGAGGGTGACAAGGATGTTGAAAATGCTGCTGCCTATCACGCTGCCGACGGCGATGTCAGCGTTGTGAGTGAGGGTCGCTTGCAGGCTTACCGCCATTTGCGGGGCGCTGCTACCGAGAGCGACGATGGTCAGGCCGATGATCAGCGGTCGCACATGCAGGCGCGCGGCCAGGCGCACGGCGGCACGCACCATCAGTTCGGCCCCGGCAATCAACAGCAGCAGCCCGCTGAACAATTCGATCACGCTGATCAGGGGTAAATCGGCTAGTCCGAAAATGGTCGGGGCTCCATCGGTCAGTCGTCGAGGGCCTGGACCCGAACCCGGGCCGTGCCGCTCTTGAGCATACCCAGGCGTGCGGCGGCCTCGTGGGACAGGTCGATCAGCCGGCCACGGGTGTGAGGCCCACGGTCATTGATGCGCACCACGCAGGATTTGTCGTTGTTCAGGTTGGTGACCTTCACCCGTGTGCCGAAGGGTAGCTGGCGATGGGCGGCGGTCATGGAATTCTTGTCGAAACGCTCGCCGCTGGCGGTGCGTTTGCCTTGGTGTTTGGCGCCGTAGTACGAAGCCACACCGGTTTTGTCGTAGCCATGCGGATCGACGGTGTCAGTGCTGGCGCAACCGGCCAGAAGAGAGAGCAGGGCGCAGGCACCCAGTAGACGCTTCATTCAAAGGCTCCCAAAGTGATTGTGGCGAGGGAGCTTGCTCCCGCTGGTCTGCGAAGCAGACCCAAATCGGACAGCACATTCATTAAAAAATGCACTAGCCATCTTTGCGACTGCTTCGCGGTCGAGCGGGAGCAAGCTCCCTCGCCACAGGGGGATAGAGCCAGGTTTGAATACTGGCTCCATTCCACTCAGCCTTCGAGCTTGCTTTTGAGCAGTTCGTTGACCTGTTGCGGGTTGGCCTTGCCCTTGGAGGCTTTCATGGCCTGGCCGACGAAGAAGCCGAACATCTTGCCGCGCTTGGCTTCGTCTGCCGCGCGGTACTGTTCGACCTGTTCGGCGTTGGCGGCGAGCATTTCGTCCAGCACCGCCGAGATCGCACCGGTGTCGGTCACTTGCTTGAGGCCGCGCTTGTCGATGATCTCGTCCGCGCTGCCTTCACCGTTGGCCATGGCTTCGAACACCACTTTGGCGATCTTGCCGGAGATGGTGTTGTCCTTGATGCGCAACAGCATGCCGCCCAGTTGCTCGGCCGACACCGGCGACTCTTCGATGTCCAGGCCTTGCTTGTTCAACAGGCTGCCCAACTCGACCATGACCCAGTTGGCCGCCAGTTTGGCATCGCCGCTGATGCTCGCGACTTTCTCGAAGTAATCCGCCTGTTCACGGCTGGTTGCCAGCACGTTGGCGTCGTACGCCGACAGACCGAACTGGCTCTGGAAGCGCTCGCGCTTCTGTGGCGGCAGTTCCGGCAGGGTGGCGCGTACATCGCCCAGGAACGACTCTTCGATGATCACCGGCAGCAGATCCGGGTCGGGGAAGTAACGGTAGTCGTTGGCTTCCTCTTTGCTGCGCATTGGACGGGTTTCGTCCTTGTTCGGGTCGTACAGGCGGGTCTGCTGGATCACTTTGCCGCCGTCTTCGATCAAGTCGATCTGGCGCTGGATCTCGGAGTTGATCGCCTTCTCGATGAAGCGGAACGAGTTGACGTTCTTGATCTCGCAGCGGGTACCGAACTCGGCCTGGCCTTTCGGACGCACCGAGACGTTGCAATCGCAACGCAGCGAACCTTCAGCCATGTTGCCGTCGCAGATGCCCAGGTAGCGCACCAGGGCGTGGATCGCCTTGACGTAAGCCACGGCTTCCTTGGCGCTGCGCATGTCCGGTTCGGAGACGATTTCCAGCAGTGGCGTACCGGCCCGGTTCAGGTCGATGCCGCTGGCGCCGCTGAATTCTTCGTGCAGGCTCTTGCCGGCGTCTTCTTCCAGGTGCGCGCGGGTGATGCCGACGCGTTTGACTGTGCCGTCTTCCAGGGCGATGTCCAGGTGGCCTTTGCCGACGATCGGCAATTCCATCTGGCTGATCTGGTAGCCCTTGGGCAGGTCAGGATAGAAGTAGTTTTTACGGGCGAACACGTTGTGTTGGCCGATCTCGGCGTCAATCGCCAGACCGAACATCACCGCCATGCGCACCGCTTCCTGGTTCAGCACCGGCAGTACGCCGGGCATGCCCAGGTCGATCAGGCTGGCCTGGGTGTTCGGCTCGGAGCCGAAGGTGGTGGAACTACCGGAAAAGATTTTCGACCGGGTGGTGAGCTGGGTATGAATCTCCAGCCCGATCACGACTTCCCATTGCATGTGTGTCTCCTCAGAAGCCGGTTGGGGTGCGGGTGTGCCAGTCAGTGTGTAACTGATACTGGTGGGCAACGTTCAACAGGCGACCTTCCTGGAAATACGGCGCGAGCAGTTGCACGCCAACCGGTAGACCATCGACGAAACCAGCCGGCATCGACAGGCCAGGCAGGCCCGCGAGGTTGGCGGTGATGGTGTACACGTCTTCCAGGTACGCAGCGACCGGGTCGCTGTTCTTGGCGCCGAGCTTCCAGGCCGGGTTTGGCGTGGTTGGGCCGAGGATGATGTCGACCTCATTGAAGGCGGTCATGAAGTCGTTCTTGATCAAGCGACGAATCTTCTGTGCCTTGAGGTAGTAGGCATCGTAGTAACCGGCGGACAGGGCGTAGGCACCGACCATGATGCGGCGCTGCACTTCCGTTCCGAAGCCTTCGCCACGGGAGCGCTTGTACAGGTCTTCAAGGTTTTTCGGGTCTTCGCAGCGGTAGCCGAAACGCACGCCGTCGAAACGCGACAGGTTGGAAGACGCTTCTGCCGGGGCGATCACGTAGTACGCAGGGATCGCGTGCTGCATGTTCGGCAGGCTGATTTCCTTGATCACGGCGCCGAGCTTTTTCAGTTCTTCAACGCTGGCCATGACCAGGTCGGCAATGCGCGGGTCGAGACCGGTGCTGAAATACTCTTTCGGTACGCCGATGCGCAGGCCTTGCAGCGAACCGTTCAGGCTGGCGCTGTAGTCCGGCACGGGTTCGTCGATGCTGGTGGAGTCGTTCGGATCGAAGCCGGCCATACCTTGCAACAAAATTGCGCAGTCTTCGGCAGTGCGTGCCATGGGGCCGCCCTGATCGAGGCTGGAGGCATAGGCGATCATGCCCCAACGCGATACACGACCGTACGTCGGTTTCAGGCCGGTCAGGTTCGTCAGCGCGGCGGGCTGGCGAATGGAGCCACCGGTGTCGGTGCCGGTGGCGGCAGGCAACAGGCGAGCGGCCACTGCGGCAGCCGAACCACCAGAGGAGCCGCCTGGTACGTGTTCCAGGTTCCACGGGTTTTTCACCGCACCGTAGTAGCTCGACTCGTTGGCCGAGCCCATGGCGAATTCGTCCATGTTGGTCTTGCCCAGGGTCACGGCCCCGGCGGCGGCCAGCTTGGCGACGACCGTGGCGTCGTACGGTGCCTTGAAGTTGTCGAGCATCTTCGAGCCGCAGCTGGTGCGAATGCCCTGGGTGCAGAACAGGTCTTTATGGGCTATTGGCGCGCCAAGCAGGGCACCGTTCTCACCCTTGGCGCGGCGTGCGTCAGCGGCTTTCGCCTGCTGTAGCGCCAGGTCTTCGGTGAGGCTGATGAAACTGTTGAGCTGAGGATCAAGCTGGGCGATGCGCGCCAGCAGGACTTGGGTCAGCTCTTCGGAGGAAAACTTTTTATCGGCGAGTCCGCGGGCGATCTCGGCCAGAGTCAATTGATGCATTGCAGGCTCTTTCCCTTTAGTCGATGACTTTCGGAACCAGGTACAGGCCGTTTTCGACCGCTGGTGCGATGGACTGGTAGGCCTCGCGGTTATTGCTCTCGGTGACGACGTCTGCACGAAGGCGCTGGCTGGCTTCCAGTGGGTGGGCCAGCGGCTCGATACCGTCGGTATTGACCGCCTGCATTTCGTCGACCAGCCCGAGAATGCTGTTGAGGGCCGAAGTGATGTGTGGAAGATCGGCATCATTAAGGCCAAGGCAGGCCAGATGCGCGATTTTTTCCACGTCGGAGCGTTCAAGCGCCATTGGGAGTCTCCAGTGGAAAACAAGACGGACGGCGTCCGTGTGTTAGATTGTCGGAACACTACCGCACTTCTGCGGTCATACGGCCGCGATTGTGGGGCTTGGTGCACAGAAAAGCGGCCAATTTAACATATTGGCGCCTTGCCCAAAATCCCTGTCGTTGTTAGAGTTTGCCGCACTTTTTTACCCACGCGTTGCCTAGGGTCCCTTTCCCATGTTCAAGAAACTGCGTGGCATGTTTTCCAGCGATCTTTCCATTGACCTGGGCACTGCCAACACCCTTATTTACGTGCGCGAGCGCGGTATCGTCCTGAATGAGCCATCGGTTGTGGCCATTCGGACCCACGGTAATCAGAAAAGTGTCGTTGCTGTCGGCACCGAGGCCAAGCGCATGCTGGGCCGTACGCCGGGCAACATTGCTGCCATTCGTCCGATGAAGGACGGCGTGATCGCCGACTTCAGCGTCTGCGAAAAGATGCTGCAGTACTTCATCAACAAGGTTCACGAAAACAGCTTCCTGCAGCCTAGCCCTCGCGTGTTGATCTGCGTTCCGTGCAAATCCACCCAGGTTGAGCGTCGTGCCATCCGCGAATCGGCCCTCGGTGCCGGTGCCCGTGAAGTTTTCCTGATCGAAGAGCCAATGGCCGCTGCGATCGGTGCCGGCCTGCCGGTTGAAGAAGCTCGCGGTTCGATGGTCGTGGATATCGGTGGTGGTACTACCGAAATCGCCCTGATCTCCCTGAACGGTGTGGTGTACGCCGAATCCGTACGTGTGGGCGGCGACCGCTTCGACGAAGCGATCATCACTTATGTGCGTCGCAACTACGGCAGCCTGATCGGTGAATCCACCGCCGAGCGCATCAAGCAGGAAATCGGTACGGCCTACCCGGGCGGCGAAGTCCGTGAAGTCGATGTTCGTGGCCGTAACCTGGCCGAAGGCGTTCCACGTGCCTTCACCCTGAACTCCAACGAAGTGCTGGAAGCTCTGCAAGAGTCCCTGGCCACTATCGTTCAGGCGGTGAAAAGCGCCCTGGAGCAATCGCCTCCGGAATTGGCTTCCGATATCGCCGAGCGTGGTCTGGTACTGACCGGTGGTGGCGCCTTGCTGCGTGACCTCGACAAGTTGCTGGCCCAGGAAACCGGTCTGCCGGTGATCGTCGCCGAAGACCCGTTGACCTGCGTTGCTCGCGGCGGTGGCCGTGCATTGGAAATGATGGATAAGCACACCATGGATCTGCTCTCCAGCGAATAAATCGCCGGATCGCCTCCATGCTGTTCAGCGCGCAGGCAGCACTTTGCAGTGCTGCCTGTTCGCGTTTATCTTCTGTCAGTCTGCATCCAGGCCGGTCTGCCGTATGAATAAAGAGAACATTTGCCTGGGAGGAGCGGCCTATTAAACCGCTTTTCACCAAGGGTCCCTCATTGGGCGTGCGCTTGTTGGTGCTGGTCGTGCTTTCGGTCGCGCTGATGGTGGTCGATGCCCGCTTCACACTGCTCAAGCCAGTGCGTAGCCAGATGTCGCTGGTGTTGATGCAGTCTTACTGGATCACCGACCTGCCGCAGCGGCTATGGCAGGGTGTGGCCAGCCAGTTTGGCAGCCGTACCGAGCTCGTCGCCGAAAACGAAAAACTCAAGACCGAGAACCTGTTGTTGCAGGGGCGCATGCAAAAGCTGGCCTCCCTGACCGAGCAGAACGTTCGGCTGCGCGAGTTGCTCAACTCGTCGGCACTGGTCAACGAAAAGGTCGAAGTGGCCGAATTGATCGGCATGGACCCGAATCCTTTTACTCATCGCATCATCATCAACAAGGGTGAACGCGACGGAGTGATCCTCGGTCAGCCGGTGCTCGATGCCCGCGGCCTGATGGGGCAAGTGGTCGAGTTGATGCCCTACACCTCCCGCGTCCTGTTGCTGACTGACTCGACCCATAGCATTCCGGTGCAGGTCAACCGCAACGGCCTGCGGGCGATTGCCAGCGGCACCGGTAACCCGGAGCGCCTCGAGTTGCGCCATGTGGCGGATACCGCCGACATCAAGGAAGGCGATTTGCTGGTCAGCTCCGGCCTCGGCCAGCGTTTCCCGGCGGGCTACCCGGTGGCCACGGTCAAGGAAGTGATTCATGACTCCGGCCAGCCGTTCGCCATCGTCCGAGCCGTACCGACCGCGGCCCTGAATCGCAGTCGTTACCTGTTGCTGGTGTTCAGCGATGGACGCACCGCCGAAGAGCGGGCCAACGATGCCGCTCAAGCTCAGGAGTCACTGGATGCGCAGGGTGGCGGGCCGATCATTCCGGCGACCGTGCCGAAACCTGCGATCGTTCCGGCAGCTGTTGCTGCGCCAGCAACTCCGGTTGCACCGGCGACCGCTCCGACACCGGCTACCCCGGCCAAGCCTGTAGCCGCACATCCGGCCGCTGCGAAGCCAGCCGCGAATGCCAAGCCACCGGCAGCTGCCAAGCCACCTGCTGCCGTGAAACCTGCTGCCAAACCGCCTGTCTCCGCACCGGCTGCCACTGGGAGGCAAGAATAATGGTCGGTGTCAAAGCCTCCCGAAACGGCTGGATCGTATGGCTGACGTTTGCCATCGGCCTGTTGCTCAGCGTTTCGCCTTTGCCGCAATTCATGGAAATCTTGCGCCCGCTATGGCTGGCCTTGCTGCTGGCGTTTTGGGCGCTGGCCCTGCCGCAGAAAGTCGGCATGGTCACCGCATGGTGCCTGGGGCTGGCCGAAGACGTGTTGTACGGCACATTGCTGGGCCAGAACGCATTGATCCTGACCCTCATCACTTACCTGGTGCTGGCGCTGCAACAACGCCTGCGGATGTTCCCGATGTGGCAACAAAGCCTGGTTATCCTGGTGATCTTCGGTCTCGCGCAACTGGTTCAACTGTGGTTGAGCGCCCTGACCGGCAACCGTCAGCCAACGCTGGCGCTGGTACTGCCGGCACTGGTCAGCGCATTGCTCTGGCCCTGGATCAGCTTCGGTTTGCGTGGATTGCGTCGACGCTACAAAATCAATTAATTCGGTCAGGCATTTGCCACTTGGACAGGGAGATGTCTTGATGAAACACCTTTATCTCGCCTCTGGCTCGCCGCGTCGGCGCGAACTGCTCACGCAGATCGGCGTGCCATTCACCGCCATCAGCGCGGACATCGATGAAACCCCCCTGACTCACGAATCCCCTTGCGACTATGTCGAGCGTCTCGCGCGCAGCAAGGCAGCGGCTGGACACGAGGCTGTGGTGTCCGACGTTCCCTTCTGTGTATTGGGCGCCGATACCGCCGTGGTCCTCGACGGCAAAATTCTTGGCAAACCGGTTGATGAAGCTGACGCTTGCGCCATGCTGAAGATGTTGTCCGGTAAAGAACATGAAGTCCTGACAGCCATTGCGTTGCTCGATGGTGAGCGCTGTGAATCGCGGGTTGTGCGCAGCTCGGTGCGATTTCGCGCCATCGGCGCCGATGAGGCAGCCGCCTACTGGGCCAGCGGTGAGCCGCGGGACAAGGCGGGTGGATATGGCATTCAAGGATTGGGCGCGGTGTTTGTCGCCGGGCTCGATGGAAGTTACTCGGCGGTGGTTGGACTGCCGCTGTGCGAAACCGCGGAACTGCTCGGCCATTTCGGCATACCCTGTTGGCAAACCCATAACGCGCGTTAAGCGTCGTACTGACCAGATGCGGCCATTATCGTGAACATGCCTGAACGAGACCCTGCCATGAGTGAAGAGATCCTGATCAACATCACGCCGATGGAATCACGCGTGGCGGTGGTCGAAAACGGTGTCCTGCAAGAGGTCCATGTCGAGCGCACGCAAAAGCGCGGGATCGTCGGCAACATCTACAAAGGCAAAGTCGTGCGGGTATTGCCGGGCATGCAGGCGGCATTTGTCGATATCGGCCTGGATCGTGCGGCGTTCATTCACGCATCGGAAATTTCCTTGCGCGAGGGCCCGGCAGTCGAGAGCATCAGTGCCCTGGTGCACGAAGGACAGAGCCTGGTGGTGCAAGTCACCAAGGACCCGATTGGCTCCAAAGGCGCACGGCTGACTACCCAACTGTCGATTCCTTCGCGCTATCTGGTGTACATGCCGCGCACCGCGCATGTTGGCATTTCGCTGAAGATCGAAGACGAGGCCGAGCGCGAACGGCTCAAGCAAGTGGTCAGCGATTGCGTTGCCAAAGAAGGCATCCAGGAGGCTGGCGGATTCATCCTGCGTACCGCGGCCGAAGGCGCCGGGGGCGACGAAATCCTGATGGACATTCGTTACCTGCGCCGGTTGTGGGATCAGATCAGCGCACAGATCAAAACCATCAGCGCTCCCAGCGTGATCTATGAAGACCTCGGTCTGGCGCTGCGTACATTGCGTGATCTGGTGAGCCCGAAGATCGAGAAGATTCGTATCGACTCTCGGGAAACCTTCCAGAAAACCACGCAGTTCGTCGCCGAACTGATGCCCGAGATTGCCGATCGTCTGGAACATTACCCCGGCGAGCGGCCGATTTTCGACCTCTATGGCGTCGAAGACGAAATCCAGAAAGCCCTGGAACGCAAGGTGCCGCTCAAATCCGGTGGTTATCTGGTGGTCGATCCCGCGGAAGCCATGAGCACCATCGACGTCAATACCGGGGCCTTCGTCGGTCATCGCAACCTCGAAGAGACCATCTTCAAGACCAACCTGGAAGCGGCGACCGCCATCGCTCGCCAGCTGCGCCTGCGCAACCTGGGCGGGATCATCATCATCGACTTCATCGACATGGAAGATGAAGAGCACCAGCGCCAGGTGTTGCGCACGCTGGAGAAGCAGCTGGAACGTGATCACGCCAAGACCAACATCATCGGCATTACCGAATTGGGCCTGGTGCAGATGACGCGCAAGCGTACCCGTGAAAGTCTCGAGCAAGTGTTGTGCGAGCCGTGCACCTGTTGCCAGGGGCGTGGCAAGCTCAAGACCCCTGAAACGATATGCTACGAAATCTTCCGCGAAATCCTCCGGGAAGCTCGCGCCTATCAGGCGGAAGGCTATCGTGTATTGGCCAACCAGAAAGTTGTCGACCGCCTGCTCGATGAGGAGTCGGGCAATGTCGCCGAACTGGAAAGCTTTATCGGGCGCACTATTCGGTTCCAGGT
Organism: Pseudomonas putida; assembly: GCF_050990305.1. Lineage (GTDB taxonomy): Bacteria > Pseudomonadota > Gammaproteobacteria > Pseudomonadales > Pseudomonadaceae > Aquipseudomonas > Aquipseudomonas putida_AH. The sequence goes on from NZ_CP158817.1 coordinate 929,779, forward strand.
AGAAACCATGTATTCCCAGGAACAATACGACGTGGTGTTGCTCTGAGTCGCTGCGTTTTAATTTTTCCTGCACGGCTGGCTTCAGCTTTCTGCAAAACTTTTGCCATGGGAGCCAACTGACATGGAGCGTCTGACACGCATTCTGGCCGCACTGATCCGTTGGGGTCTGGGCCTGTGCGCGTTGGTTTTGGTGTTGATGGCGTTGTACGTCAGTCTGGGGCGCGAACTCGCGCCGTTGGTGGCCGAATACCGTGTCGAAGTCGAAACCCGGGCCAGTGAGGCCTTGGGCATGCCGTTGCAAATCGGCGAGCTCAAAGGCAGCTGGAGTGGTTTCGCACCTATTTTGTCGGCTCAAGATGTGACGGTCGGTGAAGGTGCCCAGGCCCTGCACCTGGAAAAGGTGCGTGCGGTGCCGGACCTGTGGGCCAGCCTGCTGGCGCGCGAAGTACGCATCGCTCATCTGGAATTCAGCGGCCTGAAGATCAGCGTCAAACAGGGCGATGACGGTCAATGGGCATTGGAAGGGTTGCCGGTCAAAGACGACAAGCCTCTCGATCCGGAGCAGTTGCTCAATCGCATGCAAATGATCCAGCAGCTGTCGCTGCTCGACAGCCAAGTCACTTTACAACCGTGGGGAGCCTCGCCGCTGACCCTGACTTACGTCGGCCTGAACCTGAAAACCGGTGCCATTCGTCAGCGACTCGATGCCCGCTTGACCCTGCCCGATGGCCAGCCAATGGCCATGAGCCTGCGCACCCGCATTCGTGCCAGCGAGTGGGAGGAGGGTGAAGCCGAGGTCTACTTGAGTCTGCCGCAAAGTGACTGGTCGAAATGGCTGCCCGAGAGTGTCAGCCAACAGTGGAATTTCTCCGAGATCAAGGCCGGTGGCGAGGTGTGGGCGACTTGGGGCAAGGGCCTGTTGCAAAGCGCCGCAGTGCGTTTGAATGCACCGCAACTCAAGGGCGCCTACGCCGATCGAAAGCCGATCAAGATCAACAATCTGGCGCTTAACGGCTATTTCCAGCGCAACGCCAAAGGCATGCTGGTGACGGTGGATTCCCTGGCGATGAATCTTGGCGAGACTCGCTGGGAGTCGCGTCTGCAAGTCAAACAAACGGCGGCCAGTGACGAGTCGGAAGAACTTTGGCACCTGCAAGCCGACCGTCTCGACCTCACACCGCTCACCCCCTTGCTCAATGCCCTGGCGCCATTGCCGGAAGGCTTTGCCACGGTGGTCGAGCGACTCAAGGTGACAGGTGGACTTCGCAATATATTGATCGACGTGCGGCCCAACGCCACCGATGACAGCAAATTCAGCTTTGCCGCCAACCTCGATCGAGTTGGTTTCGACGCTTATCACGGCGCGCCGGCAGCACGAAACGTTACGGGCAGCATCAGCGGTGACCTTGGCCATGGCGAGCTGCGCATGGACAGCAAGGACTTCATGCTGCACCTGGACCCGATTTTCGCCAAGCCGTGGCAATACCTTCAGGCCAACGCAACCTTGACCTGGAAGCTCGATAAAGACGGCTTCACCCTGATCGCGCCGTACCTGAAGGTGTTGGGCGAAGAAGGCAAGATTGCCGGCGACTTCCTGATTCGCCTGCATTTCGATCACACCCAGGAAGACTACATGGACCTGCGGGTCGGTCTGGTGGACGGCGACGGCCGTTACACCGCCAAGTACCTGCCGGCGGTCCTCAGCCCTGCGCTGGACGAGTGGTTGCGCACGGCGATTCTAAAAGGTGCCGTGGATCAGGGCTTCTTCCAATACCAAGGTTCGTTGAATCACGGCGCAACCGACACGGCACGCAGCATCAGCCTGTTTTTCAAGGTACACGATGCCGAGTTGGCTTTTCAGCCGGGATGGCCTCATGTCAGCAAGGTCACCGGCGATGTGTTCGTTGAAGACAGCGGTGTGCGGATTCTGGCCAGCAAGGGGCAATTGCTCGACACTCAGGTCAGCGACGTTTACGTCAACATACCCCATGTGCCGGAAGGGCAAAGCTCTCACCTGTTTCTCGACGGTGCGTTCGCCGGGGGGCTGGGCGATGGCCTGAAAATCCTTCAACAAGCGCCGATCGGCACTGCCGAGACCTTTGCCGGTTGGGAGGGCGAGGGTGACCTGCAAGGCAAACTGAAACTGGATATTCCGCTGGTCAAGGGCGAGCAGCCGAAGATCCTGGTCGACTTCAAAACTGCTAAATCCCGTCTGAAACTGCCCGAGCCGCCGCTGGAGTTGACACAGCTCAAGGGCGATTTCCGGTTCGACAGTGCCAAAGGCCTGAGCGGACAGAACATCAGCGCCCGAGCGTTCGACAAGCCGGTGACGGCGCAGATTTTTGCCGATGGGCGCGAGGGTAAGCTCAATACCCGGGTCACCGCGTCGGGGCAGGTCGAGGTCAAGAAGCTCACAGACTGGTTGAGCGTAACCCAGCCGTTGCCGGTGAGCGGCGTGATCCCCTATCAATTGCAGTTGACCCTGGACGGTGCCGACAGTCAGTTGAGGGTCAATTCCAATCTCAAGGGCGTGACGGTAGATCTGCCGGCACCTTTCGGCATGGCGGCAGATGCCGGGCGGGATACGACGTTCCGCATGACCCTGCAAGGCGCGGAACGACGCTATTGGGTGAATTACGGCGAATTGGCCAACTTCACCTTTACCGCGCCGACCGGTGATTTTGCCAGCGGTCGTGGTGAGTTGTTCCTGGGCAACGGAGACGCAGTTCTACCCGGCACGAAAGGCCTGCGGGTACGCGGGGTGCTGTCGGAGTTGGATATCGGCCCATGGCAGGATCTGGTGAACAAATACGCCGGACAGGATCCCGGTGGCAGCGCCAAGCAGTTGCTCAGTGGCGCGGATTTCAAGGTCGACAAGCTCAGCGCCCTTGGCACGACGCTGGATCAGGCATCGATACAGTTGACGCGCAAACCGTCTACCTGGGCCTTGCAACTCGACAGTCAGCAGGTCAAAGGCAACGCTAGCATCCCTGATGCGAAAGCCGCACCGATGGTGATCAATCTGCAAACCGTGCGACTGCCGGCACCCGACCCTACGGTCATCACTGACGAAAACGCGCCAGACCCGCTGGCCTCGGTGGACCCGACCAAGATCCCGGCAATGGACATCACCATCAACCAACTGTTTCTGGGCAAGGACCTGGTGGGGGCCTGGTCACTGAAGGTGCGTCCGACAGCCAAGGGCGTTGCCTTTAATTCACTGGATATGGGTCTCAAGGGCATCCTGCTGCAGGGCACTGGCGGTTGGGAAGGCGCACCGGGGGCTAGCAAGAGCTGGTACAAGGGGCGGATCAGCGGCAAGAATCTTGCTGATGTACTCAAGGGCTGGGGCTTTGCGCCGAGCGTGACCAGCCAGGAATTCCGCATGGATATCGACGGCAGTTGGCCCGGTTCGCCGGCCTGGCTGGCCAGCAAGCGCTTCTCCGGCACCCTTGATGCGTCGATGAAAGAGGGGCAGTTTGTTGAAGTCGAAGGCAGTGCCCAGGCACTGCGAGTGTTTGGCCTGCTCAACTTCAACTCCATCGGCCGGCGCCTGCGTCTGGACTTCTCGGACCTGTTTGGCAAAGGCCTGAGCTACGACCGGGTCAAGGGCCTGCTGGTAGGGACCAACGGCGTTTACGTTACCCGAGAACCCATCCGCGTGACTGGACCGTCAAGCACCCTTGAACTCGATGGCACCCTGAATATGGTGGCCGATCGAATTGACGCAAAACTGCTGGTAACCCTGCCGGTGACCAATAACCTGCCGATTGCCGCGCTGATCGTGGGGGCTCCGGCCGTTGGTGGTGCATTGTTCCTGATCGACAAGTTGATCGGTGATCGGGTGTCGCGTTTTGCCAGTGTGAAATACTCAGTCCAAGGCCCCTGGAAAGATCCGAAAATCACCTTCGACAAGCCTTTTTGAAAAGCCAATCTGCGGACCTATGGAGTAGCATGGCTGAACACTCCGACTGTAGGAGCTGCCGCAGGCTGCGATCTTTTGATCTTGTTTTAAAAGATCGCAGCCTCGTTGCACTCGACAGCTCCTACACAGCTCCTACAGGATTGTGATGATTTCAATAAGGAAAAGGCCATGTCTGTTGCGGTGATTCAAATGGTCAGCCAGAGCGATGTGCTGGCCAACCTGTCCCAGGCACGTCGTTTGTTGGAACAGGCTGCGGCTGCTGGCGCATTACTGGCGGTGCTGCCGGAAAACTTCGCCGCCATGGGCCGGCGCGACATCGCCGACATTGGTCGCGCCGAGGCCTTGGGCGAAGGTCCGATCCTGCCATGGTTGAGTCAGACTGCCCGCGACCTCAAGTTATGGATAGTGGCCGGTACTCTGCCATTACCGCCGGCGGGTCAACCGTCAGCTAAGTCGCATGCATGCTCGTTACTGGTCAATGATCAGGGCGAAACGGTGGCGCGCTACGACAAGCTGCACCTGTTCGACGTCGACGTGGCGGACAATCGCGGCCGTTATCGCGAATCCGATGACTATGCTTACGGCAGTGGAGTCGTGGTGGCGGATACGCCGGTGGGGCGAGTGGGTCTGACGGTTTGTTATGACTTGCGTTTTCCGGAACTCTACAGTGAATTGCGCGCTGCTGGCGCGCAGCTGATCACCGCACCGTCGGCTTTTACCGCCGTGACCGGCGCCGCTCACTGGGACGTGCTGATTCGTGCACGGGCCATCGAAACCCAGTGTTATGTGCTCGCGGCCGCCCAAGGTGGGACACATCCGGGGCCTCGGGAAACCTGGGGCCATGCGGCAATCATCGACCCGTGGGGGCGTGTGCTGGCGCAACAGGATCAAGGCGAGGCCGTGCTGCTGGCCGAACGAGACAGCAGTGAACAGGCGTCCATTCGGGCGCGGATGCCGGTGTCCAGTCACCGGCGCTTTTTCTCGCAGGGCGCCCAGCGACCTGCATCAGAACGACGAATTTAAGGCGTAAAGCATATGAGCGAGTTGTTGTCCTCCGTCAGTGAACACCTCCTGGCACCCGGCGGCGTAACGATCGAAAGTCTGCAAGGCGTGCTCGGCGATCTGGCCGGCCCGGGAATCGATGCCGCCGACCTGTACTTTCAAGGGCAGATTTCCGAGTCCTGGGCGCTGGAAGACGGCATCGTCAAGGAAGGCAGCTTCAATCTCGACCAAGGGGTAGGTGTACGGGCGCAATCGGGTGAAAAGACCGGTTTTGCCTACAGCAACGCCATCACCCTGGAAGCCTTGGGCGCGGCGGCCCGTGCCGCCCGTTCGATTTCCCGTGCCGGCCAGAATGGCAAGGTACAAGCGTTTACCACTCAGGATGTTGCGCAGTTGTACGCGCCAGACAATCCCCTGGAAGTGCTGAGCCGCGCCGAGAAAGTCGACCTGCTCAAGCGTATCGATGCGGCCACGCGTGCGCTCGATCCGCGTATCCAGCAAGTTACGGTGAGCATGGCCGGCGTCTGGGAGCGAATTCTGGTGGCGTCCACCGATGGTGGGCTGGCCGCAGACGTGCGACCGCTGGTGCGCTTCAACGTCAGTGTGATCGTCGAGCAGAATGGCCGTCGCGAACGCGGTGGCCACGGCGGTGGCGGTCGGACGGACTACCGTTATTTCCTCGCCGAAGACCGCGCCATGGGCTATGCCCGTGAAGCGCTGCGTCAGGCGCTGGTGAATCTGGAAGCCATTCCTGCGCCGGCCGGTACCTTGCCAGTGGTGCTCGGTTCGGGATGGTCGGGTGTGCTGCTGCACGAAGCGGTCGGCCACGGTCTGGAAGGGGATTTCAATCGCAAGGGCAGCTCGGCCTATAGCGGGCGGATGGGCGAGATGGTTGCCTCCAAGCTGTGCACCATCGTCGATGACGGCACCTTGTCCGGTCGTCGTGGTTCGTTGAGCGTCGACGATGAAGGCACCCCGACTGAGTGCACCACGCTGATCGAAAACGGCGTACTCAAGGGCTACATGCAGGACAAGCTCAATGCGCGCCTGATGGGTGTGGCACGCACCGGTAACGGCCGTCGCGAATCCTACGCCCACCTGCCGATGCCACGCATGACCAACACCTACATGTTGGCCGGCGAAAGCGATCCGGCGGAAATCATCGCCTCGGTGAAGAAGGGCATCTACTGCGCCAACCTTGGCGGCGGTCAGGTGGATATCACCAGTGGCAAGTTCGTGTTCTCCACCAGCGAAGCGTACTTGATCGAAGACGGCAAGATCACAGCTCCGGTCAAAGGCGCGACCTTGATCGGTAACGGTCCGGAAGCCATGAGCAAAGTGTCGATGGTCGGCAACGATCTGGCGCTCGATAGCGGCGTCGGGACATGCGGCAAGGATGGGCAGTCGGTGCCGGTCGGTGTCGGCCAGCCAACGCTGAGAATTGATGCGATTACCGTGGGCGGCACGGGCGCGTAAGGAAATGCGCATCCCTTGTAGGAGCTGCCGCAGGCTGCGATCTTTTGATCTTAAAAAGATCGCAGCCTGCGGCAGCTCCTACAGGGGATGGACGTTAATCAGCGCAAGCCGCGTTGAGTCTCGTCCAGCTCACGGATGTACTTGAAGATTTTACGGCTGGAAGCAGGAGGCTTGTTGTGCGCAACCTCGTGCTGGGCCTGACGGATCAAGGAACGCAGCTGCTGGCGATCGGCGTCTGGGTATTCGACGACGAATTTTTCCAGAACCGCATCGTCACCGGCAATCAGGCGATCGCGCCAGCGTTCCAGGTTATGAAAGCGTTCGTTGTACTGGCGAGTGGAGGCATCGAGTTGATCGAGCAGAACCAGAATGGCGTCAGTGTCCTGATCGCGCATCAGTTTGCCGATGAACTGAAGGTGCCGTTTACGCGCGATGTGCGCGGTGTGCTTGGGCGCATCGGCCAGGGCCCGGCGCAAGGCGTCGGTCAAGGGCAGTTTGTTGAGCAAATCAGGCTTGAGCGTTGTAAGGCGCTCGCCGAGGTCAACCAGAGCATGCAGCTCGCGTTTGACCTGGGATTTGCTTTTTTCTCCCGTATCGAGGGAGTCGTCGTAAGAATCAACCATGGTGGCAGTCCGCAAAGAAACGCCGCCATGATAACCAGTCGGGGGCCGCTTGTCCGGCCCGGTCGCTCGATGACCGTTACCGAAAGCAGAATTTGAGTGGAGAACAGCATGAGTGCAGTTGAAAGCGTCGGCCCACAAGCATTGCCGGCACTGCAGGAACAAGTCGAGCAGATCATCGCTGAAGCCAAGCGTCAGGGCGCCAGTGCCTGTGAGGTGGCGGTGTCCCTGGAGCAGGGCCTGTCGACCACCGTGCGCCAGCGCGAAGTCGAGACTGTCGAATTCAACCGCGATCAGGGCTTTGGCATCACCTTGTACGTCGGGCAGCGCAAAGGTTCGGCCAGCACTTCGGCCAGTGGCCCGGAAGCCATTCGCGAAACGGTCGCCGCTGCACTGGCCATCGCCAAGCACACGTCTGAAGACGAAGCCTCGGGCCTGGCGGATGCCGCGCTGATGGCCAGGGACGTGCAGGATTACGATCTGTTCCATCAATGGGACATCACCCCGGAGCAGGCCATCGAAAAAGCCTTGCTCTGCGAAGCTGCAGCATTCGACGCCGACGCGCGGATCAAAAACGCCGACGGCACCACGTTGAGCACCCATCAGGGCTGCCGGGTTTACGGCAATAGCCATGGCTTTATCGGCGGCTATGCCTCGACCCGGCACAGCCTGAGTTGCGTGATGATCGCCGAGGCCGACGGGCAGATGCAGCGCGATTACTGGTACGACGTGAACCGACTGGGCAATTTGTTGGCGGACCCAGTGAGCATCGGCCAACGCGCCGCGCAACGGGCCGCTAGCCGCCTGGGTGCGCGTCCGGTGCCGACCTGCGAGGTGCCGGTGCTGTTTTCCGCTGAGCTGGCCGGTGGTTTGTTCGGCAGTTTCCTGTCGGCAATTTCCGGCGGCAGCCTGTATCGCAAATCATCGTTCCTCGAAGGCACGCTGGGGCAGAAACTGTTTCCCGAGTGGCTGACCATCGACGAGCGTCCGCATTTGATGCGTGCGCTGGGCAGCGCGGCGTTCGATGGCGATGGACTGGCGACCTACGCCAAGCCGTTCGTCGAAAAAGGCGAATTGGTGTCCTACATCCTTGGGACTTATTCCGGTCGCAAGCTCGGCATGCCGAGCACGGCGAATGCCGGTGGCGTGCACAACTTGTTCGTTACCCATGGCGATGAAGACCAGGCGGCCTTGCTGCGCCGCATGGGGCGCGGCCTGCTGGTCACCGAACTGATGGGCCAGGGCCTGAACATGGTGACAGGCGACTATTCCCGCGGCGCGGCAGGTTATTGGGTGGAGAACGGCGAAATCCAGTTTGCGGTCCAGGAAGTGACCATCGCCGGCAACATGCGCGACATGTTCAAGCAAATCCTGGCCGTGGGGAACGACCTGGAGCTGCGCAGCAACATTCGTACGGGGTCGGTGTTGATCGAGCGAATGATGGTAGCGGGGAGTTAAATCTCGCTACTGGACACAAAAAAGCGCCACCCACCGGGTGGCGTTTTTTTTTCGGGATCAAAAGATCGCAGCCTTCGGCAGCTCCTACACAAAATTTATGTAGGAGCTGCCGAAGGCTGCGATCTTTCCGCTCTTGTTTTGCTTCTGATTATCATTTAATAATAAATCTCATTATCGAATGAGCCCCGGATCATGAGTTCTGCCTTGCACGAGCAGCCTTACCTCGAAAACTGGCGCTGGATGAGCCGCCAGATCCGTTGCGCGATGGATCCTGACGAACCTCGTCTGATCGAACATTACCTGGCTGAAGGCCGGTATCTGGCCTGTTGCACGGCGACCTCACCCTGGACCGTCGCTGAAACCTCTTTCCGTTTATTACTCGACACCGCCGCGGATGTCGCTCTGCCCTGGCACTGGCGCACCTATTGCCTCGACCAGGCCTGGCGCCCGCTGCGTGACCTGGAACGCCTTTCCCTCTGCAAATGCCGCCTCAAACGCTGGCAAAGCTACACCTGGCAACTGGCGACCTGCGAGTTGCAGCCCTCGATTCCCTTAACTGAACTGGTGCAAGGATTTTCAGATGACCAAGACACGTATTGAGCGCGACAGCATGGGCGAGCTTCAGGTCCCGGAAGACGCCCTCTACGGCGCACAGACCCAGCGTGCAGTGGATAACTTTCCAATCAGTGGCAAGCCGATGCCGGTGCAATTCATTCGCGCGCTGATCCTGGCCAAAGCGGCGGCGGCCCGCACCAACGTCGATCTCAAGCAGATCAGCGAATCCCAGGGCAAGGCCATCGTCGATGCGGCGCAGGGCCTGCTGGAAGGTGATTTCATGCAGCACTTCCCAGTGGATATCTTCCAGACCGGTTCCGGCACCAGTTCCAACATGAACGCCAACGAAGTGATCGCCACCCTGGCCAGCCGTCTGCTCGGCGAGCCGGTGAACCCCAATGATCACGTCAACTGCGGCCAGAGCAGCAACGACATCATTCCAACCACCATCCATGTCAGTGCGGCGCTGGCGTTGCATGAGCAACTGTTGCCCGCTCTGATCGGGCTTGTGCAGGCAATCGAGCACAAGGCGGAGCAAGTTCATCACCATGTCAAAACCGGACGCACCCACTTGATGGATGCGATGCCCGTGCGCATGAGCCAGGTGCTCAAGGGTTGGGCGCAACAGCTCAAAGCCAACATTGGTCATCTGCAGGATTTGCAACCAAGCCTGCAATCCCTGGCCCAGGGCGGCACGGCGGTGGGCACGGGTATCAATGCGCATCCTGAGTTTGCGGCGCGTTTCAGCCGGCAATTGAGCCAATTGACCAACGTGGAGTTCACGCCAGGCACGGATCTGTTTGCCCTGATCGGCTCCCAGGACACGGCGGTGGCTGTTTCAGGTCAACTCAAGGCAACCGCCGTATCGCTGATGAAAATTGCCAACGACTTGCGCTGGATGAACTCGGGGCCCTTGGCTGGTCTCGGTGAGATAGAGCTCGAGGCTCTGCAACCGGGCTCTTCGATCATGCCTGGCAAGGTCAACCCGGTGATCCCGGAAGCCACTGCCATGGTGGCCGCCCAGGTCATTGGGAATGACACGGTCATCACCATCGCCGGGCAATCGGGCAACTTCGAGTTGAATGTGATGCTGCCGATCGTTGCCCAGAACCTGCTGAGCAGTATCGAGTTGCTGGCCAACGCCAGTCGTTTGCTGGGTGAAAAAGCCATCGCCAGCTTCAAGGTCAATGACGCTCGGCTCAAGGAAGCGTTGTCACGCAACCCGATTCTGGTGACCGCTCTCAACCCGATCATCGGTTACCAGAAAGCTGCCGAAATCGCCAAGAAGGCCTATGCGCAAGGTCGACCGGTGATTGATGTCGCACTGGAACACACCGACCTCTCCCGCAACCAGCTGGAAGAGTTGTTGAACCCGGAAAAACTCACCGCAGGCGGCGTGTAACTGGCCACGCCGCTTTGGAGGCTCACCATGGAGCACTGGAAACGCACGATCGAAAGAGCCAACCGCTTTTTCATGCAGGGCGAGCTGGTCGACGCCCGCGAGGCTTACTTGCAAGCGCTGGCCCTGGCCCAAGTGCTGTTCGAGCGCTGGGCGGATGCCGAGGAAGCGGTGGCAGCTTGCGTGATTTCCCATCACAACCTGGCGGACCTGCATTTGCGTCTGAACCAGCCGGAGGAGAGCGCCGAGTACCTGTGCGCCATCCACCAACGACTGTTGCAGACCATGCAGGACCCGCGACTGTCGCCGGCGCTGCGTGAAGCCGCACTGCGTCAGAGCAGCAAAACCTATGTCGAGCTGCTGAATTTCATCAGCGAACACGGCGAGTACCCGCGCACCCATCGTTTGCTGCAAATCGATACCGCTTCGCCTGCGCCTCACCATCATGGAGTCCACTGAAATGGCTTTTAGCTTGCCTGCCTTGCCGTATGCCTACGACGCTCTGGAGCCGCACATCGATGCGCAGACAATGGAGATTCATTACACCAAGCACCACCAGACTTACATCAACAACCTGAACGCTGCGGTTGAAGGCACCGAGTTCGCCGAGTGGCCGGTGGAAAAACTGGTGGCGGCGGTGCAGCAACTGCCGGAAAAGCTTCGCGCGGCAGTGATCAATCAGGGCGGTGGACATGCCAACCATTCGTTGTTCTGGGAAGTCATGGCGCCTCACGGTGGCGGCAAGCCTGAAGGCGTATTGGCTGAGGCCATCGACGAGCAGTTGGGCGGTCTCGACAGTTTCAAGGAGGCCTTTACCAAAGCCGCGCTGACCCGTTTTGGCAGTGGCTGGGCCTGGTTGAGCGTGACACCGCAAAAGAAACTGGTCGTGGAAAGCAGTGGCAACCAGGACAGTCCACTGATGAGCGGCAATACACCGATCCTTGGTCTGGACGTGTGGGAACACGCCTATTACCTGCAGTACCAGAACCGTCGTCCGGAATACATCAGCGCGTTCTACAACGTGATCAACTGGCCTGAAGTTGCTGCGCGTTATCAGGCTGCGCTGGTTTAAGTGTTCAAAAATAATTCAAGGCTGACTATGGGCACTGAAACACTGGCGGTCGCGAGTGGGCGAATGTTTCGTTACGCGTTTGGATCGCTGTTGGTGCTGGCGGGCATGAGCCTGCTGGTGGCGCACGGTCTGGAGCGGCTGGATCTGGAGCCGAAGCTGTCAGGGGCGTTGCAGGGTGGTGCAATCTGCGCCCTGGGTACCGCGCTGGGGGCGGTGCCGGTGCTGGTGATCCGGCGTATTCCCCAGGCGCTCAGCGATACATTGTTGGGGTTTGGTGCTGGAGTGATGCTGGCGGCGACAGCGTTTTCGCTGATCGTGCCGGGCATTGCGGCGGCGCAAAGCCTGGGCATGACGCCATGGGCGGCCAGTGGCCTGATCTGTTTCGGCATCATGCTCGGTGCATTCGGTCTGTTTCTCGTCGATCGCAAAGTTTCCGCTGCATCGCCGGACATGCTCATTGGTACGGTGGATCATCCGGTGATCGCGCCGCGTATCTGGCTGTTCGTGTTTGCGATCATTGCCCATAACATTCCCGAAGGCATGGCCGTGGGCGTTTCGGCCGGCGGCGGTACGCCTGATGCCGACAGTTTGGCGATGGGTATTGCGTTGCAGGATGTGCCGGAGGGCCTGGTGATCGCGTTGGTGTTGGCCGGGGCAGGGATGTCGCGGTTCAAGGCATTCCTGATCGGTGCTGCGTCAGGGCTGGTCGAACCGGTGTTCGCCCTGCTGTGTGCGTGGTTGGTGAGCCTGGCCGAACTGCTGTTGCCTTTGGGATTGGCTTTGGCGGCCGGAGCCATGTTGCTGGTGGTCACCCACGAGGTCATTCCTGAATCCCGTCGTCACGGTCATGACAAGCTGGCCAGCCTTGGGTTGCTGGGCGGATTCTGTTTGATGATGGTGATGGATACGGCGCTCGCGTAAGGGGGTGTCGGTAAGCTAATACCGTTCACTTAAAAACAGCACTGCCTTTGTGGCGAGGGGATAAATCCCCTCGCCACAGGAGCCAGTCCGCAGATCCGGCATTATTCGCCTTCGTCGAAGTAGTTGTTGATCAAAGCCACCAACGCATCCATCGCTTCCTGTTCCTGCTCACCTTCCGTGCTCAGGTGGATCTTGGTGCCCTTGCCAGCGGCGAGCATCATCATGGCCATGATGCTTTTACCATCGACGGTGGATTCTGGCGTGCGTCCTACCCTGATGGTGCACTCCTTGAACTGGCCGGCGACCCCTACGAATTTGGCTGACGCCCGGGCATGCAAACCCAACTTATTGATGATTTCGATTTCCAGAGCAGGCATCGCGATGTGAATCCTTTAGCTGAGGTCGCGGTGGCGGACCTGGACGTTCTTCAGGGATTGCTGCAGGGTCTTGCCAAGGCGTTCGGTCAGGTAGACAGAACGGTGATGCCCACCTGTGCAACCAATGGCAATGGTGACATAGGCACGGTTGCTGGCAGCAAAGCGAGGTAACCATTTGAGCAAATAAGTGGAGATGTCCTGGAACATCTCTTCGACATCCGGCTGAGCCTCCAGGTACTCGGCAACTGGTTGATCGAGTCCGGACTGCGCACGTAACTCCGGCTTCCAATAGGGATTGGGCAGGCAGCGCACATCGAACACCAGGTCGGCGTCCACCGGCATGCCGCGCTTGAAGCCGAAAGACTCCACCAGGAACGCTGTACCGGGCTCCGGTTGGTTCAGCAGGCGCAGCTTGATGGTATCGCGCAACTGATACAGGTTCAGGTTGGTGGTGTTGATCTTGAGGTCGGCCAGGTCGGCGATCGGGCCAAGGAGGTTCGTTTCATCCTTGATCGCTTCGGCCAGTGAGCGATTGGCACTGCTCAGCGGGTGGCGACGCCGGGTTTCCGAGAAGCGCTTGAGCAGGGTTTCTTCGTCGGCATCCAGGTACAGGACGTCGCACTGGATATACCGGCTGCGGACTTCGTCCAGCAGTTCCGGAAAGCGCGACAAGTGGCTGGGCAGGTTGCGGGCGTCGATGGATACGGCAACCAGCGGCTGTAGCATCTCGGTGTGAATCAACGCGCGTTCGGCCAGTTCCGGCAACAACCCGGCAGGCAAGTTGTCGATGCAGTAGTAACCGTTGTCCTCCAGTACATCGAGGGCGGTACTTTTACCTGAGCCGGAGCGGCCGCTGACGATGATCAAGCGCATGGTTACTGCCCGTTTTGCTCGTCCAGGACAACCTGATACAAGGCTTCATTGCTCGGGGCGCTGCGCAGTTTGTCGCGCACATCCTTGCGGTCGAGCATGCTGGCGATCTGGCGCAACAACTCCAGGTGCGCATCGGTAGCGGCTTCCGGGACCAGCAGTACGAACAGCAGGTCGACCGGGGCGCCATCGATAGCGTCGAAATCGATAGGGGCGTCAAGGTGCATCAAGGCACTGATGGGTGAGCTGCAACCCTTGAGGCGGCAGTGAGGAATGGCGATGCCGTTGCCAAAACCGGTAGAACCGAGTTTTTCACGGGCAATCAACGCCTCGAAGACATCTTGCATCTCCAGATCCGGCACTTCGCGATGGATGAGGTTGGCAATTTGCTCAAGGGCTTTCTTTTTACTGCCGCCCGGCACGTTCACCAGGGAACGGCCGGGGGTCAGGATGCTTTCAAGTCGGATCATGGGTTGGGGGTGTTAGCGACCGGTAGCGCCCTGGAGGAGGCTCTGGGTCTTTTCCTTATGCTTTTTGAGTTGTTTGTCCAGCTTGTCGGTCAGCGCATCGATCGCCGCGTACATGTCGGTATGTTCCGCGTTGGCGACCACTTCATTGCCGGGAATATGCAGCGTGGCTTCGATTTTTTGCTTCAGCTTTTCGACCGTCATCGTGACCTGCACGTTGGTGATCTTGTCGAAATGTCGCTCCAATCGTTCGAGTTTTTCGCCGATGTAGGTGCGAAGAGGTTCGGTCACTTCCAGTTGGTGTCCACTGATGTTGACTTGCATACAGCTTCTCCTTCGTTGCCAGTGCATAAAGCGGTAGACCAGATGATCTACCACTGGAACGCTGTGGCGTGGCTCTACATCAACCGCTTGCGTTCGCTCGAAGGCGCGATCCCGAGGGACTCGCGGTACTTGGCGACGGTGCGGCGAGCCACCTGAATGCCTTGTGCCTCCAGTAAACCAGCGATCTTGCTGTCACTCAACGGCTTTTTCTGATTTTCCGCGGCAACCAGTTTTTTGATGATCGCGCGGATTGCCGTGGACGAGCATTCGCCGCCCTCGGAGGTGCTGACGTGGCTGGAGAAAAAATATTTCAGCTCATAGATGCCCCGAGGGGTATGCATGAATTTCTGCGTGGTCACCCGTGAAATCGTCGACTCGTGCATGCCGACGGCTTCAGCGATGTCATGCAGGACCAGCGGTTTCATGGCTTCGTCGCCGTACTCCAGGAAGCCGCGCTGATGCTCGACGATCTGGGTGGCTACTTTCATCAGGGTTTCGTTGCGGCTTTGCAGGCTCTTGATGAACCAGCGGGCTTCCTGCAACTGATTGCGCATGAACGTGTTGTCGGCACTGGTGTCGGCGCGACGCACGAAGCCGGCGTACTGGGCGTTGACCCGCAGGCGGGGTACCGACTCCTGATTGAGCTCCACCAGCCAACGTTCGTTGTCCTTGCGCACAATGACATCGGGGACGACGTACTCGGCTTCGGTGGATTCGATCTGTGAGCCCGGACGAGGGTTGAGGCTCTGCACGAGTTCGATCACCTGGCGCAGTTCATCTTCCTTGAGCTTCATGCGGCGCATCAGCTGGCTGTAGTCGCGGCTGCCAAGCAAGTCGATGAAGTCGGTGACCAGGCGTTTGGCTTCGGCCAGCCAAGGTGTTTTGGCCGACAACTGACGCAATTGCAGCAGCAGGCACTCGCCCAGGTTGCGGGCGCCGATGCCGGCAGGTTCGAATTGCTGGATGCGGTGCAGGACGGCTTCGATTTCGTCCAGTTCGATGTCCAGTTCCGGATCGAATGCATCAAGGATTTCTTCGAGCGTTTCGTCCAGGTAGCCCTGATTGTTGATGCAATCGATCAGGGTCACGGCAATCAGGCGGTCGGTGTCGGACATCGGCGCCAGGTTCAATTGCCACAGCAGATGGCTTTGCAGGCTTTCGCCGGCCGATGTGCGGGTGGTGAAATCCCACTCGTCGTCATCGTTGCTTGGCATGCTGCTGGCGCTGGTCTGGTAGACGTCTTCCCATGCGGTATCGACGGGGAGCTCGTTGGGAATGCGCTCGTTCCAGTCGCCTTCGTCGAGGTTATCAACCGTCGGGGCGCTTTCCTGGTAGGAGGGTTCCTGAATCTCGGCGTTGGGTTTCTGTTCGGCGTTGTCGGCCAAGGGGTCGGAGTTATCGAAGTCGTCGCCTTCCTCCTGGCGTTCGAGCATCGGATTGGACTCCAGGGCCTCCTGGATTTCCTGTTGCAGGTCCAGGGTCGACAATTGGAGCAGGCGGATGGCCTGTTGCAGCTGCGGTGTCATCGTCAGCTGCTGGCCCATTCTCAAGACTAGCGATGGTTTCATGGCAGGGGCTTAACACCTTATTCGCCGGCGCACATGCGCCATCCACTACAGGGCGCCGAAGCGCCAAACATAAGCAAATTATATGCCCGAATTTGCAGTGTTTGCCTAGAGCGCTGTAACAATAAAAAAGTGTTGATTTTTATCGGGACAAGCGCTCGCTCGACCAGTCAGGCACCTTGCTCTTACAGGCGGAACTCATGGCCCAGGTACACTTCCTTGACCAGGTCGTTGGCCAGGATGGTGTCGGAATCACCTTCGGCAATCAGTTGGCCATCGTTGACGATGTAGGCGGTTTCGCAGATATCCAAGGTCTCACGGACGTTGTGGTCAGTGATCAGCACGCCAATGCCCTTGGCCTTGAGGTGGTGGATGATTTGCTTGATGTCGCCCACCGAAATCGGGTCCACGCCGGCGAAGGGTTCGTCGAGCAGGATGAATTTCGGGTTGGTAGCCAACGCACGGGCAATTTCCACGCGTCGACGTTCGCCACCGGACAGGCTCATCCCGAGGTTGTCGCGGATGTGGCTGATGTGGAATTCCTGCAGCAGGCTTTCCAGTTCCTTGCGACGGCCGGCCTTGTCGAGTTCCTTGCGGGTCTCGAGGATCGCCATGATGTTGTCGGCCACCGACAGCTTGCGGAAGATCGAGGCTTCCTGCGGCAGATAACCGATACCGGCCTTCGCACGACCGTGCATTGGCTGGTGGCTGACGTCCAGGTCGTCGATCAGGACGCGGCCCTGGTCGGCCCTTACCAGGCCGACAATCATGTAGAAACAGGTGGTCTTGCCGGCACCGTTGGGGCCAAGCAGGCCGACGATCTGACCGCTGTCGATGGACAGGCTCACGTCACGCACGACCTGGCGGCTCTTGTAGCTCTTGGCCAGATGCTGAGCTTTCAGAGTTGCCATTACTGGGCCTTTTGCTCGTCGGTTTTCTTTTTCGGCTGGATCACCATGTCGATGCGCGGACGCGCTTCGGTGACCTTGCTGCCAGTAGCGCGACCGGCGCTGGCCAGTTTTTTAACGGTGTCGTAGACGATTTTCTCGCCCTGGGTGACGTTGTTGTCCTTGTCGACGACCTTGGCCTTGTCGATCAGAACGACGCGGTTTTGCGCGGCGTGATACTGGATGGTCACGCCCCAGCCTTGAACAGGCTTCGCATCACCTGCGGTTTGCAGTTGTTCGAAGTAGGCGAGGTTACCCACCGATGTCACCACGTCGATATCGCCGTTGGGCGCGCGGGTCATGGTCACTTTGTTGCCGGTGACCTTCATCGAGCCTTGGGTGATGATCACGTCGCCCGTGTAGGTGGCGATACCGTTCTTGTCGTCCAGTTGGGCGTCGTCGGCCTGGATGCGGATTGGCTGCTCTTGGTCATTTGGCAGAGCCCAGGCGCTCACGCTTCCCAGTGCTGCGCCCAGACTGAGCAAAATAGGGAGGGTTTTAACGAGCCTCATACTGTCCTCTTACGTTCGAGAGCAGGTGTATCCTGCTTTCTTTCAAGTACGCTTTCATTCCGTTGCCTGTCGATACGCCACCAGCGCCGTCGATTCTAACGGGTTGATCAGTCTGCGCATATTGCTGCTGCGGGAACACGGTCATGCGGGTGGTGGTGATCAGGGTCCTGCGGTTCTTCTCATCGAAGCGCGTGATGCGAACCGAATCGATCAGTTCGACCTGTGTGCCGTCCGGATTGACTTCCCCCTTCTCACTCTGGACGTGCCACGGGTACTCGGTGCCGCGGAACATGTTCAGGTCGGGATTGGTCAGCAATGTTACTTCGCTCGCTTTCAGGTGTTCGACCTTGTCCGACGTCATTTCGTATTGCAGTCTGCCGTCCGGCAGGAACTGCACACTGTGGGCGTTGGTGGCGTAATAGTCGATTTCGCTGTTGTCGACTTGCACGACCGGCTTGTCGAGGAAGCGTTCGGGGCTGATGTTCCAGTAGCCGACCGCGGCAAAAATTGCCGCGATGCAACCGAACATCAAGGTGTTGCGAATCTTTTTGCTCAGCATGTTTGGCTCACAAGTACGCAGCGTTGGCCGCATCGAGGCGGCCCTGGGCACGCAGGATCAGTTCGCAGAATTCGCGGGCGGCACCTTCACCGCCACGGGCCTGAGTAATGCCGTGAGCGTGTTCACGCACGAAGCTGGCGGCGTTGGCCACCGCCATGCCCAGGCCAACACGGCGTATAACCGGCAGGTCGGGCAGGTCATCGCCCAGATAGGCGACCTGTTCATAGCTTAGGTTGAGTTGGCCAAGAAGCTCGTCGAGCACGACCAGTTTGTCTTCGCGCCCCTGATACAGGTGCGGGATGCCGAGGTTTTTCGCTCGTCGCTCAACCACCGGTGTCTTGCGGCCACTGATGATGGCGGTTTGCACGCCGGCAGCCATGAGCATCTTGATGCCTTGGCCGTCGAGGGTGTTGAACGTCTTGAACTCGCTGCCGTCTTCGAGGAAGTACAGGCGCCCGTCGGTCAGAACGCCGTCGACGTCAAAAACTGCCAGTTTGATCTGTTGGCCGCGTTGCAGCAGGTCCGTGCTCATTACATTACTCCTGCACGCAACAAGTCGTGCATGTTCAAGGCGCCGACCGGGCGGTCTTCGCTGTCGACTACGACCAGTGCGTTGATTTTATGGTCTTCCATGATTTTCAGGGCCTCGGCGGCGAGCATCTCGGCGCGGGCGGTCTTGCCGTGGGCGGTCATGACCTGATCAATGGTGACGCTGTGGATGTCGATGGTGCGATCCAGTGTGCGGCGCAAATCACCGTCGGTGAAGATGCCGGCCAGCTTGCCGTTAGCTTCGAGAACAACGGTCATGCCCAGGCCCTTGCGGGTCATTTCCATCAGTGCATCCTTGAGTAGCGTGCCGCGCTGAACTTGCGGCAGCTCCTGTCCTGCGTGCATGACGTTTTCCACTTTCAGCAACAGGCGTCGGCCCAAGGCACCGCCGGGGTGGGAAAAGGCGAAGTCTTCAGCGGTGAAGCCGCGGGCTTCCAGCAGGGCGACGGCCAGGGCATCACCCATCACCAGCGCCGCGGTCGTGGAGGACGTGGGGGCAAGGTTCAGTGGGCAGGCTTCATGTTCGACGTGAACATTGAGGTTGACCTCGGCGGCCTTGGCCAGTGGCGAATCGGGGTTGCCGGTCATGCTGATCAGCTGGATGCCCAAGCGCTTGATCAGTGGCAGCAGGGTCACAATTTCATTGGTGGAGCCTGAGTTCGACAGCGCCAGGATGACGTCGTCGCGGGTAATCATACCCATGTCACCATGGCTGGCTTCAGCCGGGTGGACGAAAAATGCCGTGGTGCCGGTGCTGGCCAGGGTGGCGGCAATCTTGTTGCCGATATGCCCCGACTTGCCCATGCCGACCACGACTACGCGGCCTTTGCTGGCCAGAATCATCTCGCAAGCGCGTACGAAATCTGCGTCGATATGCGGCAGCAAGCCTTGTACGGCTTCCACTTCGAGGCGGATGGTGCGTTGGGCGGATTGAATCAGGTCGCTGGATTGGCTCATGTCAGAAATCGTATAGCCTGATGAAAAGGCGGCGATTATAGCGGTTATGTTCAAAACCCTCACGCAAGTTCGTCGCGCATTGTTATTCCTTGTTACCTGATCCTTCTAAATTAGGCTTTTCCCCAGTCATGTTATTAAACAAAGGACAGGCAATGACCTTGGGTGCATGGCGTTTGCAGTGATATAGTTCGCCGCCAGTTCGGCCCGCCCGGGAGAGATGTGCTTTCGTCAGAAAGTCAGGCGTCCGAGTGAGAGGCTGCATCGCAAGGAGTTTAGATGAGTGCCGATAACGCCTACGCGGTCGAGCTGAAGGGACTGACCTTCAAGCGCGGTGCGCGCAGCATTTTCAATAACGTCGATATCCGTATTCCGCGCGGCAAGGTCACCGGCATCATGGGGCCTTCCGGGTGTGGCAAGACTACGCTGTTGCGGTTGATGGGCGCGCAGTTGCGGCCTACCAAGGGCGAAGTCTGGGTCAACGGTCAGAACCTGCCGAAGCTCTCGCGCAGCGATCTTTTCGATGCCCGCAAGCACATGGGTGTGCTGTTTCAGAGCGGTGCGCTGTTCACCGACCTCGATGTGTTCGAGAACGTGGCATTTCCTTTGCGCGTTCACACCGAGCTGCCCGAGGAGATGATCCGCGATATCGTCCTGCTCAAATTACAGGCTGTGGGCTTGCGTGGCGCCATTGACCTGATGCCCGACGAACTGTCCGGTGGCATGAAGCGTCGTGTCGCATTGGCCCGGGCGATTGCGCTCGATCCGCAGATACTCATGTACGACGAGCCTTTTGTCGGCCAGGACCCGATCGCCATGGGTGTACTGGTGCGCCTGATCCGCCTGCTCAACGATGCGCTGGGTATCACCAGCATCGTGGTTTCCCATGATCTGGCCGAGACCGCGAGCATTGCTGATTACATTTATGTGGTGGGCGATGGGCAAGTATTGGGGCAGGGTACGCCTGAAGAGTTGATGAACTCGGAAGACCCGAAAATTCGTCAATTCATGACCGGGGAGCCAGATGGCCCCGTCCCGTACCACTTTCCAGCGCCGGATTACCGCGCAGATCTTCTAGGGAAGCGCCGCTGATGCGCAGAATTACATTATTGGAACGCGTGCGGCGGTTCGGTCGAGCCGGAATCGATACCGTTGCGGTGTTCGGTCGTTCGACCCTGTTCCTGTTTCACGCCTTGCTCGGTCGCGGCGGCATTGGCGGCGGTTTCGGCCTGCTGGTCAAGCAGCTGCATTCAGTCGGCGTGATGTCGCTGGTGATCATTGTGGTCTCCGGTATTTTCATCGGCATGGTGCTGGCACTCCAGGGCTTCAATATCCTGTCCAGCTACGGTTCGGAGCAGGCGGTAGGGCAGATGGTCGCGTTGACCCTGTTGCGCGAATTGGGGCCGGTGGTGACGGCGTTGCTGTTCGCCGGGCGTGCGGGTTCCGCATTGACTGCGGAAATCGGCAACATGAAGTCCACCGAACAATTGTCCAGCCTGGAAATGATCGGGGTCGACCCGCTCAAGTACATCATTGCCCCACGCCTGTGGGCCGGCTTCATTTCCCTGCCGGTGCTGGCGATGATTTTCAGCGTGGTGGGCATCTGGGGTGGTTCATGGGTCGCCGTCGACTGGCTCGGCGTCTATGACGGTTCCTACTGGTCGAACATGCAGAACAGCGTGACCTTCACTGACGATGTACTCAACGGCACCATCAAAAGCATGGTGTTTGCCTTTGTCGTTACCTGGATTGCCGTATTCCAAGGCTATGACTGCGAGCCCACTTCCGAGGGGATCAGTCGTGCCACGACCAAGACCGTGGTGTATGCCTCCCTGGCTGTGCTCGGCCTGGACTTTATTCTGACCGCCTTGATGTTTGGAGATTTCTGATGCAAAACCGCACCCTGGAAATCGGTGTCGGCCTTTTCTTGCTGGCTGGCGTCCTGGCTTTGCTGCTGTTGGCGCTGCGGGTCAGTGGCCTGTCCCCAAGCCCAAGTACCGATACCTATAAACTTTATGCCTACTTCGACAATATTGCCGGATTGACTGTCAGAGCTAAAGTGACCATGGCTGGTGTGACCATCGGCAAGGTCACGGCGATCGATCTGGACCGCGACAGTTTCACCGGTCGAGTGACCATGCAGCTGGAAAAAAGCGTCGATAATCTACCGGCGGACTCTACTGCATCTATCCTGACTGCTGGTCTGTTGGGTGAGAAATACATCGGCATCAGCGTCGGCGGGGAAGAAGCTCTGCTCAAGGATGGCGGGACCATCCACGACACCCAGTCGTCGCTGGTGCTCGAGGACCTGATCGGCAAGTTTCTTCTCAACACCGTTAGCAAAGACCCTAAATGAGGAATTTGTAAATGATCTCTACCTTGCGACGTGGCCTGTTGGTATTGCTCGCAGCCTTGCCGTTGGTGGCTAACGCCGTGGCAGCGCCTTCCGCGCACGACCTGGTGCAGGACACTACAAACCGTATGCTGGCCGACCTGGCCGCCAACAAAGAGAAGTACAAGCAGGACCCTAATGGTTTCTATGCTGCGCTGAACACCATCGTCGGGCCGGTCGTGGATGCCGAGGGCATTTCCAAAAGCATCATGACCGTCAAATACTCGCGCAAAGCCACACCCGCGCAGATGAAAACCTTTGAAGAGAACTTCAAAAAAGGCCTGTTCCAGTTCTATGGCAATGCCTTGCTCGAGTACAACAACCAGGGCATCACCGTTGATCCAGCCAAGGACGAATCAGGCGACCGTACGAGCGTTGGCATGACGGTCAAGGGCAGCAGTGGCGCGATCTATCCGGTGTCCTACACCCTGGAAAAGATCAATGGCGAGTGGAAACTGCGTAACGTCATCATCAACGGTATCAACATTGGCAAGCTGTTCCGCGACCAGTTCGCCGATGCCATGCAGCGCAATGGTAACGACCTGGACAAGACCATCAATGGTTGGGCCGGGGAAGTCGCCAAGGCCAAGGAAAGCGCTGACAAGTCCTCCGAGAAGAAAACCCAATGAGTGAGTCGGCGGTCCTGATGGACGAATCCGGCGAGCTGCATCTGAGTGGCGTGCTGGATTACCGTACCGGTCCTGGCTTGCGTGAAGAGGGCCGGGTGCTGATCAAGGACAGCAAGGCAGCAGCGCTGATTGTCGACTGTTCGCAGGTCACCAAGTCCAGCAGCGTCGGTCTGTCGTTGTTGCTGTGCTTCATGCGTGACGCCAAAGCGGCCGGCAAGTCGCTGAGCCTGCGTGGGATGCCGGAAGATATGCGTGAAATCGCTCAGGTCAGTGAACTGGACGAGCTGTTGACGAACTCCTAACCCGCATCGACAAATAAGCCCCCCGTCAGAGTCCTGCTTCGCGGGGTTCGCAGGCGCGGGGCTTTTTTGTATGATGTCCGACCCGCGCGCACAGGGCGCCGATTGAGGTTGAGCATGCAGGCCGTAGAAGTGAAAAGCTTCCTTGAAGCAAAGCTGCCAGGAACTCGGATTGAAGTTGAAGGCGAAGGCTGCAATTTCCAGCTGAACGTGATTAGCGATGAACTGGCGGCATTGAGCCCGGTCAAGCGTCAGCAGAGCATCTATGCCCATTTGAACCCGTGGATCGCCGATGGCAGCATCCATGCGGTCACTATGAAATTTTTCAGCAGCGCGGCCTGGGCCGAGCGCACCTGAGCCCAAGGGCGTCGAGATTCTTATGGATAAATTGATTATTACTGGCGGTGCTTGTCTTGACGGCGAAATCCGCATCTCCGGGGCGAAGAACTCTGCCCTGCCGATCCTGGCTGCCACGCTGCTGTGCGATGGCCCGGTGACCGTTGCCAACCTGCCGCACCTGCACGACATCACCACCATGATCGAATTGTTCGGTCGCATGGGGATCGAGCCGGTCATTGACGAGAAGCTGGCCGTCGAAATCGACCCACGCACCATCAAGACCCTGGTCGCTCCGTACGAACTGGTTAAAACCATGCGTGCGTCGATTCTGGTGCTGGGCCCGATGGTTGCCCGTTTCGGTGAAGCCGAAGTGGCGTTGCCTGGCGGTTGCGCCATCGGTTCGCGTCCGGTTGACCTGCACATCCGTGGCCTGGAAGCCATGGGCGCGATCATCGACGTTGAAGGCGGCTACATCAAGGCCAAGGCGCCTGAAGGCGGCCTGCGCGGCGCGCACTTCTTCTTCGACACCGTCAGCGTGACCGGTACCGAAAACATCATGATGGCGGCTGCTCTGGCCAAGGGTCGCAGCGTACTGGCGAACGCCGCGCGCGAACCTGAAGTCGTCGACCTGGCGAACTTCCTGAACGCCATGGGTGCCAAGGTTTCCGGCGCCGGTACCGACACCATCACCATTGATGGCGTTGAGCGTCTGCACACCACCACTTACAAGGTGATGCCTGACCGTATCGAAACCGGCACCTACCTGGTTGCCGCTGCCGTGACCGGCGGCCGTGTGAAGGTCAAGGACACCGATCCGACCATCCTCGAAGCCGTTCTGGAAAAACTCCGTGAGTCGGGCGCTGAAATCACCACCGGTGACGACTGGATCGAGTTGAACATGCACGGCAAGCGGCCTAAAGCCGTCAACGTGCGGACCGCTCCGTACCCGGCGTTCCCGACCGACATGCAAGCGCAGTTCATCTCCCTCAACGCCATTGCCGAAGGCACCGGTGCTGTGATCGAGACGATCTTCGAAAACCGCTTCATGCACGTTTACGAACTGCACCGCATGGGTGCCAAGATCCAGGTCGAAGGCAACACCGCCATCGTGACCGGTACCGAAAAACTCAAGGGCGCGCCAGTCATGGCCACCGACCTGCGTGCTTCGGCCAGCCTGGTCATCTCGGCACTGATCGCCGATGGCGACACTCTGATCGACCGCATCTACCACATCGACCGTGGTTACGAGTGCATCGAAGAGAAACTGCAGATGCTGGGCGCGAAGATCCGTCGCGTTCCGGGCTAGTCGTTGCAGATGGGGCACAAGGACGTGCCCATTGGATTGTTGCAGGTCGAGCCGGTTTGCGGCTCGACGCGTGTCCGGCACCGATTGTGACCGGGCATAAGATTCCTGATTAAGGCGTTTTCCATGCTGACCATCGCACTGTCCAAGGGCCGCATCCTTGACGACACCCTGCCGCTTCTAGCCGAAGCGGGCATCGTGCCGACCGAGAATCCGGACAAGAGCCGCAAGCTGATCATCCCCACGACCCAGGAAGATGTACGCCTGTTGATCGTACGCGCCACCGACGTGCCGACCTATGTCGAGCATGGTGCCGCCGATCTGGGTGTCGCCGGTAAAGACGTGCTGATGGAATACGGTGGCCAGGGCCTGTACGAGCCACTGGACCTGCAAATTGCCCAGTGCAAGCTGATGACTGCCGGCAAGGTCGGCGCCGTCGAGCCCAAGGGCCGTCTGCGCATCGCCACCAAATTCGTCAACGTTGCCAAGCGTTATTACGCCGAGCAGGGCCGTCAGGTCGATATCATCAAGCTGTACGGCTCGATGGAACTAGCGCCGCTGATCGGTCTGGCCGACAAGATCATCGACGTGGTCGACACCGGCAACACGCTGCGGGCCAACGGCCTGGAGCCACAGGATTTCATTGCTGCCATCAGCTCCCGGCTGATCGTCAATAAAGCTTCGATGAAAATGCAGCACGCCCGTATCCAGGCGTTGATCGACACCCTGCGCAAGGCAGTGGAGTCTCGACACCGCGGCTGATTCACCTGCGCGACGTCACGTCGCGCCGTCTATCCGCCTCATAGCCAGAATTCTCAGGTGCCCAAGCGGATCGAATGTTAGCTTCGGGCGCCTGAGTTTTTTGCCAATCCTATGAGGCTCTCGCTATGACCGCACCGACTGCAATTCGCCGACTCAACGCTGCTGACCCGGATTTCGCGCATCATCTGGATCATCTGCTGAGCTGGGAAAGTGTGTCTGACGACTCGGTCAATCAGCGCGTGCTGGACATCATCAAGGCCGTGCGCGAGCGTGGCGATGCGGCGCTGGTGGATTACACCCGCCAATTCGATGGGCTGGACGTCGCGTCCATGGCCGACCTGATCCTGCCGCGCGAGCGTCTGGAGCTGGCGCTTACGCGCATCACCGTACCTCAGCGCGAAGCCCTGGAAAATGCCGCCGCCCGCGTGCGCAGCTACCACGAAAAGCAAAAGCAGGACTCCTGGAGCTACACCGAAGCCGACGGCACCGTCCTGGGCCAGAAAGTCACGCCGCTGGATCGCGCCGGTTTGTATGTCCCTGGTGGCAAGGCGTCGTACCCGTCGTCGGTACTGATGAACGCGATTCCGGCCAAGGTCGCCGGCGTGACCGAAGTGGTCATGGTGGTGCCGACGCCACGCGGTGAAGTCAACGAGCTTGTGCTGGCTGCCGCATGCATCGCTGGTGTGGATCGCGTGTTCACCATCGGCGGCGCCCAGGCTGTTGCTGCATTGGCCTACGGCACCGAAAGCGTACCGCAGGTCGATAAGGTCGTGGGTCCAGGCAACATCTATGTCGCCACTGCCAAGCGCCATGTGTTCGGCCAGGTCGGCATCGATATGATCGCAGGCCCTTCGGAAATCCTCGTGGTGTGTGACGGCCAGACCGATCCGGACTGGATCGCCATGGACCTGTTTTCCCAGGCCGAACACGATGAAGACGCGCAAGCCATTCTGGTCAGCCCGGATGCCGACTTCCTCGACAAGGTCGCCGCCAGCATTGCCAAGCTGCTGCCGACCATGGAACGCGCCACCATCATTGAAACCTCGATCAATGGCCGTGGTGCGTTGATTCAGGTGCGTGACATGGAGCAAGCCATGGAAGTGGCCAACCGAATTGCGCCGGAGCACCTGGAGTTGTCGGTCGCCGATCCGCAAGCCTGGTTGCCGCACATCCGCCACGCGGGTGCGATTTTCATGGGCCGCCACACTTCGGAAGCCCTGGGTGACTATTGCGCAGGCCCTAACCACGTATTGCCGACTTCCGGCACGGCTCGGTTCTCCTCGCCGTTGGGTGTGTACGACTTCCAGAAGCGTTCCTCGATCATCTTTTGTTCCGAGGCCGGTGCTTCCGAGCTCGGCAAGACTGCTTCGATTCTGGCCCGAGGCGAATCGCTGAGCGCCCACGCGCGCAGCGCTGAATACCGCATTCTTGATGAAAAGAAGGGGAACTGATCATGAGTAAATTCTGGAGCCCTTTCGTCAAGAACCTGGTGCCTTACGTACCGGGCGAGCAGCCAAAACTGGCAAAACTGGTGAAGCTCAACACCAATGAAAACCCGTACGGTCCATCGCCCAAGGCGCTGGCGGCGATGCAAACCGAACTGAACGACAACCTGCGCCTGTACCCGGATCCGAACAGCGACTTGCTGAAAAACGCCGTGGCCAAGTACTACGGCGTGCAGAGCAACCAGGTGTTCCTCGGCAACGGTTCCGACGAAGTCCTGGCGCACATCTTCCACGGGTTGCTGCAGCACGATCAGCCGCTGCTGTTCCCGGACATCAGCTACAGCTTCTATCCGGTTTACTGCGGGTTGTACGGCATCCAGTTCGACGCCGTGCCGTTGGACGAGCAGTTCCGGATCAACCCGGCGGACTACGCCAAGCCGAACGGCGGGATCATCTTCCCCAACCCGAACGCACCCACCGGTTGCCTGTTGGCACTGGAGGCGGTGGAGCAGATCCTCAAGGCCAACCCGGAATCGGTGGTCGTGGTGGACGAGGCGTACATCGACTTCGGCGGAGAAACGGCGATCAACCTAGTGGACCGTTATCCGAACCTGCTGGTGACGCAAACACTGTCCAAGTCCCGCTCGCTGGCCGGCCTGCGGGTGGGGCTGGCGGTGGGGCATCCGGACCTGATCGAGGCGCTGGAGCGGATCAAGAACAGCTTCAACTCCTATCCGCTGGATCGCATGGCCAATGTCGGTGCGGCCGCGGCGTTCGAGGATCGCGAGTATTTCGACAAGACCTGTCGCCTGGTGATCGAGAGTCGCGAGAAGGTCGTCGCGCAACTGCAAGCAAAGGGCTTTGAGGTTTTGCCTTCGGCGGCGAACTTCATCTTTGCCCGTCACCCCAAGCACGATGCGGCGGGGCTGGCAGCGAAGTTGCGCGAGCAGGGTGTGATCGTTCGGCACTTCAAGCAGGAGCGCATTGCGCAGTTCCTGCGGATCAGCATCGGCACACCGGAGCAGAACCAGGCATTAATCGATGGGCTTGGTGATCTGACGGTTTGAAAAGAATGGCCCTAGTACTTTGATATTTGCAAGGTACGAGGGCCGTTTGCTTCAAGGTAGTGAGCTAAAGCGAACAAAGATTTTAGCGACGTTCTAATTTAAACGTGCCAGTTGCTTCTTTGGTCTTATCATAAAAAAATTTGAAAGTTCCTTCTGCATTATTTTTTGAGTGTTTGAATTCAATGGTTATCTCGCCTGAGTCAGCAACTTTGACGATATCGCCAATTTTAAAGCCCCAGCGCATCTCCTGCGAACCAAAGTCCCTCTTGTAATGGTATGTGAACTTTCCGTCACCGCTGGTTTCAGGGAAGCTAATCGAGACTGTATCTTGCTTATCGGCGGACCAACCATAGACTGCACCCTTGGCAACATCCGGTTCGCCTGGTTTCGGCTGTAGGTATAAAACTGCGTGTTCTGTTTCCATTTTTGAATCAGCGGTCTGTATTTTGATATAGCCAATACTTTTGATTGAAGTTTTATCAAGCTCAATTTCATTGATTTGCATGACGATCTCCTTAAAAATCTAGTTTCAGCAGGGAGTGCTGACTGTAGATTTTTTGTGGAAAGATGGCATCTGTCATAAGTGACAGTTTTTCAATGTTGTTTTCATTGTCTTTTGGCTTGTTTATAAGCATCGGCTATAACAAATCGGCGACCTTTGAACCATCACCGAGTTTGCGCGAGGGTGATTAATTACTCGTGATGCGGCTCGCCCAGGAATGTCAGCGAGCTGAACAGCCCTCGACTGGTCACGTCCGCGCTGTCCTTCACCGGCACTTCCACCTGTGCCGAAATCACATTCAAACCTTCATTGCGCACCAACACCTGCGCCCGACCGTCCGCGTCGGTTTCGGTGATCAGGGTACTCGGCGTATTGCGATAGTCACCCACCAGCTTCACACCCGCTGCTGGTTTGCCATCCAGTAGTACTCGGACCGGCAGCGACTGGCCCGGCCCGACGGTCAGCGGGTCGACCTCCGGCAGGATCAGCAACTTGATCTGATCCAGTTTCGGCAACTTCGCCCCCAGTTGATAAATCGCCAGGCTGTACTTGAACGTCTGTGTGGATTCAATGGCGCCGGGCACTTTGCTGCGGCCTTCATTGATCCATTTCTTCTCGGCGGTTTGCGACCACATACCATTGTTGAGTGCCACGGCAATAACGGCGGGGGGCTTTAGTGGTTGCAGGCGTGCGTGGTCAGCCAGGCGCTGCACTGTCACCGGAATCATTTTGCTGTTGACGTCATACGCCCAGGCGCCGCTGATTTTCTGCGCCTTGAAGGCGTCGTCCTCGGCGCCGTGGCCGTAGATCACTTCGATGTTGCCTCGACGTTGTTCGGTCCACAGACCGTGGGCCGATACTTCGGTAGCAAACAGCAGGGCCAGTAGTGCGAAGGGTTTGAGAGAATGAGGCGACATGTCATATTGTTCCAATTGCAATAATTGAAACAATATAACATGTCTAATGAGAATATCTTCCAATCGATCGAGGGAGTCGAACCAGGATCAGTTCTCTTCTGTTTCCTTGGCCGGGGCGGGAGGTGGGCGCAGGCCGATTTCCGCCGTGAGCTTGAGTTCCTTGCCGTTGCGCATCACCTGGACCACGACCTTGTCGGTTGGCTTGATGCGAGCCACTTGATTCATCGAGCGACGACCATCGCCCGCCGGCTCGCCGTCGATGCTGAGGATCACGTCGCCCAATTGCAGGCCGGCCTTCTGCGCCGGACCGTCACGGAAAATCCCGGCGACGACGATGCCTGGACGACCGGATAGGCCAAAGGATTCCGCCAGTTCCTGGCTCAATGGCTGCACTTCGATCCCCAGCCAGCCACGAATCACCTGACCGTGTTCGATGATTGACTTCATCACCTCCATCGCCAGTTTCACCGGGATGGCAAAGCCGATGCCCTGGGAACCGCCGGACTTGGAGAAAATCGCCGTATTGATGCCGGTCAGGTTGCCGTTGGCATCTACCAATGCACCGCCGGAGTTGCCGGGGTTGATCGCGGCGTCGGTTTGAATGAAATCTTCGTAGTTGTTCAGACCCAGCTGATTGCGCCCGGTGGCGCTGATGATGCCCATGGTCACGGTCTGGCCGACGCCGAAGGGGTTGCCAATGGCCAGTGCAACGTCGCCGATGCGAATGTTGTCGGAGCGGCCCACAGTGATCGAAGGAAGGTTCTTCAAGTCGATTTTTAACACCGCGAGATCAGTTTCCGGGTCGCTGCCGATCACGCGGGCCAGGGTTTCCCGACCGTCCTTGAGGGCTACCACGATCTGGTCGGCGCCGCTGGTCACGTGGTTGTTGGTCAGGATGTAGCCTTCCGGGCTCATGATCACGCCGGAACCCAGGCTCGATTCCATGCGTTTCTGTTTGGGCGAGTTGTCGCCGAAGAAACGGCGAAACTGCGGATCTTCAAACAGCGGATGGTTGGGTTTGTTGATGACTTTGGTGGTGTACAGGTTCACCACGGACGGGGCGGCGGTGGTCACTGCGTCGGAATAGGACACCGGGCCTTGCTGCATGCTGCTGGTTTGCGGGGCTTGCTGCAGATTGACGTCGAGGCTTGGAAGCCCGACCCACTGTGGGTAACGCTGGATGATTAACAGAGCGACAAGCACGCCGGCCAACAACGGCCAGCCGGAAAAACGCAGCGCCTTGAGCATTAAGCACGTCCTGAGAAGTTTGCAGGCGAATGGAGACCGCCCATAATGTCGCGCATTATACGAGGCCGCGCGCGCCTCTGAACGGGATATTTAGGAGTCTTTTATGGCCGTCGCCCTGAGCACACTCGTCGAAGAAGCCGACCGTTATCTGAATAGTGCAAGGATCGCCGATTATTGCCCCAACGGCTTGCAGGTCGAAGGCCGGCCGCAAGTGATGCGCATTGTCAGTGGCGTCACCGCCAGCCAGGCTTTGCTCGATGCCGCCGTCGAAGCCAACGCCGATCTGGTGCTGGTGCACCATGGTTATTTCTGGAAGGGCGAGAACCCGTGCATCACCGGCATGAAACAGCGCCGGTTGAAGACCCTGCTCAAGCACGACATCAGCTTGCTGTCCTATCACCTGCCGCTGGATTTGCACCCGGATGTCGGCAACAACGTGCAGTTGGCGCGTCAGCTAGACATCACTGTCGAAGGACCGCTAGATCCGGACAACCTGAAAGTCGTCGGCCTGGTCGGCTCCTTGAACGAGCCGGTGACTGCCCGGGATTTTGCCCGCCGCGTGCAGGAAGTCATGGGGCGCGAACCGTTGCTGATCGAAGGCAGTGCGATGATTCGCCGTGTGGGTTGGTGCACGGGCGGCGGTCAGGGCTACATCGATCAGGCGATCCTGGCCGGCGTCGACCTTTACCTCAGCGGCGAAGCCTCGGAACAAACCTTCCACAGCGCCCGGGAAAACGACATCAGCTTCATCGCCGCCGGTCACCATGCCACCGAGCGCTACGGTGTGCAGGCGCTAGGCGACTACCTGGCGCGACGGTTTGCCCTTGAGCACATTTTCATCGATTGTCCGAATCCGATCTGATTTCAACACAGCCCTTGTAGGAGCGAGGCTTGCCCGCGAAGAACGATGACGCGGTGCATCAAGTACACCGTGTCATCGTTCTTCGCGGGCAAGCCTCGCTCCTACGGGGTGCAGTGGCCAAACGAGCAGGCATATTCATATGCCCTTTCGATCTAGCTGGCGCCCTGATTAGAAGCGGGGCGCTGTGCTAGGATCCCCGCTCGAACACGGCCCGCTGGCCGTTCATAAGAAAGATTTCGTGAGTAGCCATGGTCGACAAACTGACGCATCTGAAACAGCTGGAGGCGGAAAGCATCCACATCATCCGCGAGGTGGCCGCCGAGTTCGACAACCCGGTGATGCTGTACTCCATCGGTAAAGACTCCGCCGTGATGCTGCACCTGGCACGCAAGGCGTTCTTCCCCGGCAAGCTGCCGTTTCCGGTGATGCACGTCGACACCCAGTGGAAATTCCAGGAGATGTACAAGTTCCGCGACAAGATGGTCGCCGAACTGGGCCTGGACCTGATCACCCACGTGAACCCTGAAGGTGTGGCGCAAGGCATCAACCCGTTCACCCACGGCAGTGCCAAGCACACTGACATCATGAAGACCGAAGGCCTGAAGCAGGCATTGGACAAGCATGGTTTCGACGCCGCCTTCGGCGGTGCGCGCCGCGATGAAGAGAAATCCCGCGCCAAGGAGCGTGTGTACTCGTTCCGCGACAGCAAGCACCGCTGGGACCCGAAAAACCAGCGTCCGGAGCTGTGGAACGTCTACAACGGCAAGGTCAACAAGGGCGAATCCATTCGTGTATTCCCACTGTCGAACTGGACCGAGCTGGACATCTGGCAGTACATCTACCTCGAAGGCATCCCGATCGTGCCGCTGTACTTCGCCGCCGAGCGCGAAGTCATCGAGAAGAACGGCACCCTGATCATGATCGACGACGAGCGCATCCTCGAGCACCTGAGCGATGAAGACAAAGCCCGTATCGTCAAAAAGAAAGTGCGTTTCCGTACCCTTGGCTGCTACCCGTTGACGGGCGCGGTGGAGTCCGAGGCCGAAAGCCTCACGGACATCATTCAGGAAATGCTCCTGACGCGAACTTCCGAGCGCCAGGGCCGTGTCATCGACCACGATGGCGCAGGCTCGATGGAAGACAAAAAACGTCAAGGTTATTTCTAAGGGGCTGTCATGTCGCATCAATCTGATTTGATCAGCGAGGACATCCTCGCCTACCTGGGCCAGCACGAACGTAAAGAGCTGCTGCGCTTTCTGACCTGCGGTAACGTCGACGACGGCAAGAGCACGCTGATCGGGCGCCTGCTGCACGACTCCAAGATGATCTACGAAGATCACCTGGAAGCCATTACCCGTGACTCGAAAAAAGTCGGCACCACCGGTGAAGACATCGACCTGGCATTGCTGGTCGACGGCCTGCAGGCCGAGCGTGAGCAAGGCATCACCATCGATGTCGCGTACCGCTACTTCTCCACCGCCAAGCGCAAGTTCATCATCGCCGACACCCCAGGCCACGAGCAGTACACTCGCAACATGGCCACCGGTGCATCCACCTGTGACTTGGCGATTATCCTGGTCGATGCTCGCTACGGCGTGCAGACCCAGACCCGTCGCCACAGCTTCATCGCCTCTTTGCTGGGCATCAAGCACATCGTCGTCGCCATCAACAAGATGGACCTCAAGGACTTCGACCAAGGCGTGTTCGAGTCGATCAAGGCCGACTACCTGAAGTTCGCCGAAGGCTTGAAGATGAAGCCGACCAGTATGCACTTCGTGCCGATGTCGGCCCTCAAGGGCGACAACGTGGTGAACAAGTCCGAGCGCTCGCCTTGGTACACCGGTCAGTCGCTGATGGAAATTCTCGAGACCGTGGAAGTGGCGGGCGACCGCAACTTCACCGACCTGCGTTTCCCGGTGCAGTACGTCAACCGTCCAAACCTGAACTTCCGCGGTTTCGCCGGCACCCTGGCCAGCGGCATCGTCAAGAAGGGCGACGAAGTTGTGGTTCTGCCGTCGGGCAAAAGCAGCCGCGTGAAATCCATCGTCACCTTCGAAGGTGAGCTGGAGCACGCAGGTCCAGGTCAGGCCGTGACGCTGACCATGGAAGACGAAATCGACATCTCCCGTGGCGACCTGCTGGTGCACGCCGACAACGTGCCGCCGGTGACCGACAGCTTCGAAGCGATGCTGGTGTGGATGGCCGAAGAGCCGATGCTGCCGGGCAAGAAATACGACATCAAGCGCGCCACCAGTTACGTGCCAGGTTCCATCGCCAGCATCGTCAACAAGGTCGACGTGAACACTCTGGAGGAAGGTCCTGCCAGTGCGTTGCAATTGAACGAAATCGGCAAGGTCAAGATCGCGCTTGATGCGCCGATTGCGCTCGACGGTTACGACAGCAACCGCACCACCGGCGCGTTCATCGTCATTGATCGCTTGACCAACGGCACTGTTGGCGCGGGCATGATCGTCGCGCAACCGGTGGTGCACGGCACCAGCACCCACCACGGCAAACTGGCTCACGTGGCTACCGAAGAGCGCGCCCTGCGCTTCGGCCAGCAACCGGCCACCGTGTTGTTCAGCGGCTTGTCGGGCGCGGGCAAAAGCACACTGGCCTACGCGGTCGAGCGCAAGCTGTTCGACCTGGGCCGTGCGGTGTTTGTGCTTGATGGCCAGAACCTGCGTCACGACCTGAACAAAGGTCTGCCACAGGACCGCGCCGGGCGTACCGAGAACTGGTGCCGTGCCGCGCACGTGGCGCGTCAGTTCAACGAAGCCGGCCTGTTGACCCTGGCCGCGTTCGTTGCACCGAGTGCCGAAGGTCGCGAAAAGGCCAAAGAACTGATCGGCAAGGAGCGTCTGCTGACGGTCTACGTCCAGGCCTCGCCAACGGTGTGTGCCGAACGTGATCCGCAAGGCCTGTACGCGGCGGCCGGGGATAACATCCCGGGCGAATCCTTCCCGTACGACGTGCCGCTGGATGCCGATCTGGTGGTTGATACCCAATCCGTGTCGCTGGAAGAAGGCGTCAAGCAAGTGCTGGATCTGCTGCGTAAACGCGGCGCGATCTAAGCGTCAGGCAGAAAAAAATAAACCCGCCGATGAGTGATCATCGGCGGTTTTTTTTGTGTCTTTTCGAACGCCTTCGCGGGCAAGCCTCGCTCCTACAGAGGAACACATTTCCCTGTAGGAGCGAGGCTTGCCCGCGAAGAGGCCGGAACATTCACCGAATTACTTCGCTGGATATTCGCGATGCATCTGCCCCAACAACGCATCCTTGTCCTGCCACAACTGATTGATCCAGCCCTGGAACTGCAAGCGGTATTCACCGTCCTGGTCGTAGTTCTTGCCGATGAACTGCGGCGGAATCCTCAGTTCCTGAAAGTGCACCACCACGTCCGCAACGTTCCCGCACAACAGGTCCCAGAAACCGGGGCGACCGGCCGGGTAGTGAATCGTCACATTGACGATCGATTCCAGTTGCTCACCCATGGCATCCAGCACAAACGCAATGCCACCGGCCTTGGGCTTGAGCAGGTACTTGAAGGGTGATTGCTGCTGGGCATGCTTGCCTTCCGTGAAGCGCGTCCCCTCTACGAAATTGAAAATGCCCACCGGGTTGTCGCGAAATTTCGCACAGGTCTTGCGGGTGGTTTCCAGATCCTTGCCTTTCTTCTCAGGATGCTTTTCCAGATACGCTTTGGAATAGCGCTTCATGAACGGAAAGCCCAGCGCCCACCAGGCCAGCCCGATCACCGGCACCCAGATCAGCTCCTGCTTGAGGAAGAACTTCAACGGCTGAATTCGCCGGTTGAGCACGTATTGCAGCACCAGGATATCGACCCAGCTCTGGTGGTTGCTGGTGATCAGGTAGGAGTGCTTGTAGTCGAGACCCTGCAGGCCGCTGACGTGCCAGCGGGTGCGGCGGACCAGATTCATCCAGCCTTTGTTGAGACTGATCCAGGCTTCGTGGGTGTGGCTCATCAACCATCCGGCAATGCGTTGTGTGAGGGCGAATGGCAATGCCTTGACCAACGCCACGCAGAACAGGAACGAGCAGAGCAGAATCGTGTTCAATGCCAACAGTAGCGAAGCGATAACACCGCGCACGGGGGCAGGTAGAAAGTCCAGCATTTAAACATCCATAGGTCGGTTGGCTGCCTGGATCGCGGTCAACGCGATGGTGTAGACGATGTCGTCGACCTGCGCACCGCGCGGCAAATCGTTCACCGGTTTGCGCAGGCCTTGCAACATCGGCCCGAGGCTGACGCAATCGGCGCTACGCTGCACGGCCTTGTGGGTGGTGTTGCCGGTGTTGAGGTCAGGGAACACGAACACCGTGGCGCGACCGGCGACCTGACTGTTCGGTGCCAATTGCCTGGCCACGGTTTCGTTGGCGGCGGCGTCGTACTGCAACGGGCCGTCGATCAGCAACGCATTCTGTTGTTCATGGGCGAGCAATGTCGCTTCGCGAACCTTCTCGACTTCCTCGCCGCTGGCCGACTCACCGCTGGAATAACTGATCATCGCCACCCGTGGCGTGATGCCGAATGCCGCCGCCGAGTCGGCGCTTTGCAGGGCAATTTCAGCCAGCTCGCTGGCGCTCGGGTGCGGGTTCATCACGCAGTCGCCATAGACCAGCACTTCTTCGGGAAACAGCATGAAGAATACCGACGACACCAGGGTGCAGCCCGGTGCCGTCTTGATCAGTTGAAGGGCTGGGCGAATGGTGTTGGCGGTGGAATGAATGACGCCTGAGACAAGCCCATCGACCTCATCCAGCGCCAGCATCATGGTGCCGATCACCACGGTGTCTTCCAGTTGTTGCTCGGCCATCGGCGCGTTGAGGCTTTTGCTCTTGCGCAACTTCACCATCGGCTCGACATAGCGCTCGCGGATCAGATCCGGATCGAGGATTTCCAGCCCCGGTGGCAGCTCAATGCCCTGGGCGCGCGCCACGGCTTCGACGTCGGCGGGTTTGGCCAGCAACACGCAGCGGGCAATGCCACGGGCCTGACAGATCGCCGCAGCTTGTACGGTCAGCGGCTCGCTGCCTTCGGGCAGGACGATGCGTTTGTTGGCGTTCTGGGCACGCTGAATCAATTGATAGCGGAACACCGCCGGCGACAGGCGCATTTCCCGTGGCGTGCCGCAGCGTTGGTGCAACCAGTTGGCGTCCAGATAGCCGGCGACGAAATCGGTGATGATCTCCGCGCGCTCGCGGTCGTCGATCGGGATTTCCTTGTTCAAGCCGTTCAGCAGGTTGGCGGTATCGTAGGAACCGGTGCTCACCGACAGTACCGGCAGGCCAGCCTGCAAGGCGCCACGGCAGAGGTCCATGATGCGCGGATCGGGCAGGGTGTCGCTGGTCAGCAACAGGCCGGCCAGCGGCACGCCATTGATGGCCGCAAGGCTCACGGCCAGGATGATGTCGTCGCGATCGCCGGGGGTCACCACCAGGACGCCGGGCTTGAGCAACTCCACGGTGTTGCGCATGGTGCGCGCGCAAATGATGATTTTGGTCATGCGCCGGGTTTCGTAGTCGCCGGCGTTGAGCACCTGGGCGCCCATCAGGTCGGCCACGTCGCGGGTACGCGGCGCATTCAGTTCCGGCTGGTACGGGATGCAGCCCAGCAGACGGAAGTCGCCACTTCGCAACAGCGGCGAATGTTCCTTCAGGCGCGCGGCGAAGGCATCCATGCTCTCGTCGGTCTTGACCTTGTTGAGGATCACGCCAAGGACTTTCGGGTCCTTCGGGCCGCCGAACAATTGCGCCTGCAATTCCACGCGACCGGACAATTCGGTCAGCACTTCGTTTTCCGGCGCTGAGACCAGGATCACCTCGGCATCCAGACTCTTGGCCAGGTGCAGATTGACCCGTGCGGCATAGCTGGCGCTGCGGGTCGGCACCATGCCCTCGACAACCAGCACGTCCTTGCCGATGGCGGCCTGCTGATAGAGGGTGATGATCTCTTCGAGCAACTCGTCCAGCTGACCGTCGCCGAGCATGCGCTCGACATGGGCCAAGCCCAGTGGTTGTGGCGGTTTGAGACCGTGGGTGCGGGCCACCAGCTCGGTGGAACGTTCGGGGCCGGTATCCCCCGGATGTGGCTGGGCGATCGGTTTGAAAAAGCCGACCTTGAGGCCGGCCCGCTCAAGCGTACGCACCAGCCCGAGGCTGATGGAGGTCAGGCCCACACCAAAATCGGTGGGTGCAATAAAAAAAGTTTGCATGCGAATTCTCTGAAGGAGCATGGCAATGGTGACGACCTATGGCTGGTCGACTACCGAAATTCAGTCGCCAAGGTTATCGCTAACCGAGCCCTGTGCGCACCAACCGCAATCAAAGGGCTGGCCTATTTTTTCATGGCGTTGCACCGGATCCATGACCCAGGCCCGTGACTGCCACGGCGGCTGGTGGCGCAGGTGCTGGGTGTGGCCACAGGAAAGTTCGGCCACCCAGTGTCCGTCCTCGTCCTGATGGAAGCCTATGATCGTCGCCCCCCGTCTGTCTGGGTTGTGTTCGCTTTCGGGCGATTGCTTCGCTAAACTGGGTCTTTCATCATTCTTATGCAAAAGGTCTCGCCCCATGCTGATCGCCGCCAACAAGGCTGTCTCTATCGACTATACCCTGACCAACGACGCTGGTGAGGTCATCGACAGCTCCGCCGGCGGCGCGCCGCTGGTGTACCTGCAAGGTGCAGGCAACATCATCCCTGGTCTGGAAAAGGCTCTGGAAGGTAAGACCGTCGGTGACGAGCTGAAAGTATCCGTTGAACCTGAAGATGCCTACGGCGAATACGCTGCCGAACTGGTCAGCACCCTGAGCCGCAGCATGTTCGAAGGCGTCGATGAACTGGAAGTGGGCATGCAGTTCCACGCTTCCGCTCCAGACGGCCAAATGCAGATCGTCACCATCCGCGATCTGGACGGCGACGACGTCACCGTTGACGGCAACCACCCATTGGCCGGTCAGCGCCTGAATTTCCAGGTCAAGATCGTTGCTATCCGTGACGCCAGCCAGGAAGAAATCGCTCATGGCCACGTCCATGGCGAAGGTGGCCATCACCACTGATTTTCTGCGCTAAGCTCAGATAACTGGAGAGGCGCCCCGAGGGCGCCTTTTTAGTCTGCGGCTGTCTCAGGCGATACCGCCAAGCGGTTGTTTCGAGAAAAACACGGGAATCTGGAGTACGTCATGAGTGCTTTTCACGACCTTAATTTGACCGCCCTGAATGGTCAGGCGCTGCCTTTGGCACCTTTCAAAGGGCAAGTCGTGCTGGTGGTCAACGTCGCCTCCAAATGTGGCTTGACCCCACAATATGCGGCGCTGGAAAACCTCTACCAGCAATACAAGGGCAAGGGTTTCAGCGTGCTGGGCCTGCCGTGCAATCAGTTTGCCGGGCAAGAGCCGGGTTCCGAGCAAGAGATCCAGGAATTTTGCAGCCTCAACTATGGCGTGACTTTTCCGTTGTCCAGCAAGCTGGAAGTCAACGGTCATGAGCGGCATCAGCTGTATAAATTGC
The DNA here is from genome assembly GCF_050990305.1 of Pseudomonas putida. Taxonomy (GTDB): domain Bacteria; phylum Pseudomonadota; class Gammaproteobacteria; order Pseudomonadales; family Pseudomonadaceae; genus Aquipseudomonas; species Aquipseudomonas putida_AH. Next base: position 968,624 of record NZ_CP158817.1, read on the forward strand.
TGGCGGGTGAGGGGGCTGAATTTCCCGGCGACATCACCTGGAACTTTGAAAAATTCCTGCTGGGTAAAGACGGGCGAGTACTGGCGCGTTTCTCGCCACGCACTGCTCCGGACGATCCGAGCGTCGTTCAGGCGATAGAAAAAGCCCTGAGCTGATATCCCCCTCTGTAGGAGCGAGCACGCTCGCGATGGACGTGAACGATAACGCTGGGTGCCTGACACCCCGCAGCGTTCTCAGGTTCATCGCGAGCATGCTCGCTCCTACAGTATTCCGCCTTTTAAACCTTAATCACCAAAATCAATAATGCTGTTCAGCGCTTGCGAACCTCCATATTATCGCCGTCATAAACTCTATGTCCGTGGAGCGTCCTCATGCCCGTAAAAGCCCTGTTCAAACCGTTCCACCTCGGCAGTCTCGAGCTGCCGACCCGCGTCGTCATGGCACCGATGACCCGTTCGTTTTCCCCTGGTGGCGTGCCGAATTCCAAAGTGATCGAGTACTACCGTCGTCGCGCCGCGGCCGGCGTGGGTTTGATCATCACCGAAGGCACCACCGTGGGTCACAAGGCGTCCAACGGTTACCCGAACGTGCCGCATTTCTACGGTGAAGCCGCGCTGGCCGGCTGGAAAAAAGTCGTCGATGCAGTACACGCCGAAGGCGGCAAGATCGTTCCGCAGCTGTGGCACGTGGGCAGCGTGCGCCGTATCGGCACCGAGCCGGACGCCAGCGTGCCGGGGTATGGCCCGTCGGAAAAGGTGAAGGATGGCAATGTCGTGGTTCACGGCATGACCAAGCAGGACATTCAGGACGTGATCGCCGCGTTCGCCCAAGCGGCCAAGGATGCCCAAAGCATTGGTATGGACGGCGTGGAAATCCACGGCGCCCACGGCTATCTGATCGATCAGTTCTTCTGGGAAGGCAGTAACCAGCGCAGCGACGAATATGGTGGCAGCCTGGCCAACCGTTCGCGTTTCGCCATCGAATTGATTCAGGCCGTACGTGCGGCGGTCGGTGAAGGTTTCCCGATCATCTTGCGCTTCTCCCAGTGGAAACAGCAGGATTACACCGCGCGCCTGGTACAAACACCGGAGGCATTGGGCGAGTTTCTCCAGCCGCTGTCCGACGCCGGTGTGGATATTTTCCATTGCTCGACCCGCCGTTTCTGGGAACCGGAGTTCGACGGTTCCGAACTGAACCTGGCCGGCTGGACCCGCCAGCTCACCGGCAAGCCGACCATCACCGTGGGCAGCGTCGGCCTGGACGGCGAGTTCCTGCAGTTCATGGTCAACACCGACAAAGTCGCCCAGCCGGCCAGCCTGGAAAAACTGCTTGAGCGCTTGAACAACGACGAGTTCGACCTCGTGGCAGTCGGCCGTGCGCTGCTGGTGGACCCGGACTGGGCGCAGAAAGTGCGCGACGGTCGTGAGCAGGACATCCTGCCGTTCAGTCGTGAGGCGTTGATGACGCTGGTTTAAGCGGTGTCTTATCGCGGGCAAGCCTCGCTCCTACAGGTACACCCTATGACCTGTAGGAGCGAGGCTTGCCCGCGAAGCTCTTAAGGCAGCAACGCTGCGTCGGGCAAGACTTGCCCCTGAACGCAAGCCCCCCGCAACTGCCCCTCGAACTGCTCGATAATCGTCGCCCATCCCTGTCGCCCGGCATGCTGACGGGCATTAAGTCGCACACAGCGCAAGGTTTCATCCTGCTCCAGCAGCCACGCAGCGGCATCGCAGAACGCTGCTTCATCCCCCGGCATCGCCAATACGCCGTTGTAGCCGTGACGAATATGCTGCGCCGCTGCCGCTTGATCGTAAGCCACCACGCCCAACCCGGAAGCCAGCGCCTCAAGCACCACATTGCCGAAGGTTTCAGTCAGGCTGGGAAACACGAACACATCCCCCGATGCATAATGACTGGCCAAGGCCTCACCCCGTTGCGTCCCACAGAAAATCGCATCGGGCATTTCATTTTCCATGATCGGTCGTTGCGGGCCGTCGCCCACCACAATCAGTTTCATGTTCCGTTGTGGATAAGTGGCCTTGAGCGTGTCGAAACAGGGCTTGAGCAAGCCCAGGTTTTTCTCCGGTGCCAAGCGTCCTACGTGGATGACGGCAATGTCGTTCTCACCCAGGCCCCACTGCTCGCGCAACGCGTTCAGGCGTTTGGCCGGGTGGAACAACTGGCTGTCGACGCCACGGGACAACAGCGCCAGGCGCTCGAAGTGCCGACGCTCCAGTTCCATTCGCTGGCTGACGCTGGGCACCAGGGTCAAGGTCGAGCGATTGTGGAACCAGCGCAGATAGTGGGTCAGCAGGCGCGTGAGCAGGCTGAGCCCGTACTGGCTGGAATACTGCTGGAAGTTGGTGTGAAAACCACTGACCACAGAAATCCCCAGCCTCCGAGCCGCGCGTAGTGCGGACAACCCGAGCGGCCCTTCGGTCGCGATATACAGCACATCCGGGCGATGGCGCTTCCAGCGTCTGAGCAGCTTGTGCATCGACGACTGCCCCCATTGCAAACCGGGATAACCCGGTAGCGGCCAGCCCCGGCACAACAGCAATTCGTCGTCGCTGCCTGCTGACTGATCGCAACCCTGGCGCGGTCGCACCAACTCCACCTGATGCCCGCGCGCGCGCAAACCGTCGCACAGGCGACCAAGGGTATTGGCCACGCCGTTGATTTCGGGAGGGAAAGTTTCGGTGATCAGGGTGATATGCAGAGCTGTCGTCATGGCCCCAGTGTCGACTGAGGCCATGTCGGCGTTGTGACGTTCAGATGATGGATTTATGAACGCTTTTGCAGGTATGGCTCAGCGTTGGCTCACGAGGTTCTCGGCCCCGCGTTCACGCACCCAAAACAGCGTCGCTCCGGCCACGGCAGCCGGCATCATCAGGATGTTGACCACCGGAATCAGCAGCACCAGATAAACGCTGCCGCCGAAGCTCATGCTCTGCCAGCGTTTCTGCCGCAGCCAGGCGAGCATCTCGTTCCAGCCCAGCTTGTGGTTGTCCGCCGGGTAGTCGATGTACTGGATCGCCATCATCCACACCCCGAACAACAGCCACAGTGGCGCGGCGATGATATTCACCACGGGAATGAACGAGAGGATAAACAGACCGATAGCCCGGGGCAGGAAGTAGCCGAGCTTGCGCATTTCCCGGGCAAAAGTTCGCGGGATCATCGCGATCAGCTCGCCCCAGCTGAAGGCCGGGAAGTCGTCGGTGCCGCGCACCACCACCTCGACTTTTTCCGCCAGGAAACCGTTGAACGGCGCAGCGATAACGTTGGCGAGCATTGTGAAGGTAAAAAACACCATCAACACCACCAGCACCACGAACAGTGGCCACAGGACATAGCTGAGAAAGCTCAGCCAGTCGGGCAGGGTCGGCATCAGTGAATCGACCCACAGACTGAATTGATGGCCGGCCAAGAAGATCAATCCGACGAACAGCACCAGGTTGATCACCAGTGGCAGCAATACAAAAAGTCGCAAGCTGGGGCTGAGAACCAGTTTCAGGCCTTCGCGCAGGTATTGCGGGCCAGAGAGGGCAGGGGCGGGCATAACGTGCTCCGAGCAAAGAGAAAACGCGCCGACCTTACCGGCTTTGCTTGAGGTGCGAAAGCGCGGCAGCGGTATCGACATTAACTGTAACAAAGGCGTCCGAATACACACGGCGAACACATAGAGACCACCTATGAGCTGGATTGTTAAACCGTATTTCCTTAATCTTCGCCCCCTCGATACGCTGCACCCAATCTTTTACAGGACGGTCGTGTTCAAGCCTTCCCCAAGTGCTTTCAACCGTTCTTTTTTATTCCAGCCGGCAATCCGGCGTTCCGTGCCAGGTGTTCCGGGCCGGTCAACAGGAGCAGGTCATGTCTGAAGTCCGTCATTCGCGAGTGATTATTCTCGGTTCCGGCCCTGCCGGTTACAGCGCTGCGGTCTATGCCGCCCGTGCCAACCTCAAGCCACTTTTGATCACCGGCATGCAGGCTGGCGGTCAACTGACCACCACCACCGAAGTCGATAACTGGCCGGGCGACGTCCACGGCCTGACCGGCCCGGCGTTGATGGAACGGATGCGTGAGCACGCCGAGCGCTTTGAAACCGAGATCGTCTTCGATCACGTCAATGCCGTGGACTTCGCTTCCAAGCCGTACACCCTGATCGGCGACAGCGCGACCTACACCTGCGACGCCCTGATCATCGCTACTGGCGCCAGCGCTCGTTACCTGGGCCTGCCGTCCGAAGAAGCGTTCATGGGCAAAGGCGTTTCGGCCTGCGCAACGTGTGACGGTTTCTTCTATCGCAACAAGCCGGTAGCGGTGGTCGGCGGTGGTAACACCGCTGTTGAAGAAGCCCTGTACCTGGCCAACATTGCCAGCACCGTGACCCTGATTCACCGTCGCGAAACCTTCCGCGCCGAGAAGATCCTGATCGACAAGCTCAATGCCCGCGTGGCTGAAGGCAAAATCATCCTGAAGCTGAACGCGACCCTGGATGAAGTGCTGGGCGACAACATGGGCGTGACCGGTGCCCGTCTGAAGAACAACGACGGCAGCTTCGACGAAGTGAAAGTTGACGGCGTGTTCATCGCCATCGGCCATACCCCGAACACTTCGCTGTTCGAAGGCCAGTTGACCCTCAAAGACGGCTACCTGGTGGTTAATGGCGGCCGTGACGGCAACGCCACCGCCACCAACCTCGAAGGTATCTTCGCGGCCGGTGACGTGGCTGACCACGTCTACCGCCAGGCCATCACCTCGGCTGGCGCCGGTTGCATGGCGGCACTGGATGCCGAGCGTTACCTGGACAATCTGCAGAACGCTTGATGCTGTAAACATGAAAAAACCGGCTCCGGCCGGTTTTTTTGTGCCTTCGAAAAATACACATACCCCTGTAGGAGCGAGCACGCTCGCGATGGTCGTCAACGATAACGCGGGGAGCCTGACACCCCGTGGGGCTCTCAGGTTCTTCGCGAGCATGCTCGCTCCTACAGGGGACTTCGTCGATCAGACAAGTTTCTGCAGGCACGCCTCAAGGATGTCCAGGCCTTCTTCAAGAACAGGCGCTTCAGTCGTCAACGGCGCCAACAACCGAATGATGTGCCGGGATTTTCCGCTCGGCATCAGCAACAAGCCTGCGTCCCGTGCCAGAGCCAGCAGTTGGGTCAACTGTGCCGATGCGGGCGTGCCATCGGCCTTGGCCAGCTCGATGCCGCGCATCGCGCCAACTCCAGTCAGACGTCCGAGGTAGGGCGACAGGTTGCGATCGCGCCAGGATTGATAGCGGCTGACAATCGCCTCTTCCTGTTGTGAGCCCCAGGCTTGCAGGTGCGCATCGGTCATTTCGTCCAGGGTCGCCAGGGCGGCGGCGCAGGCGATGGGGTTGCCGGAGTAAGTGCCACCCAGCCCACCCTTGGGCAAGGTGTCGAGTAACGACTTGCGTCCGACCACCGCGCCCAGCGGCAAACCGCCGCCGATGCTTTTGCCGAGCAGAATCAGGTCCGGTTCGATGCCCAGTCGCGAGAACGCAAAGCGCTGGCCGGTACGGCCGAAACCGGACTGGATTTCATCGGCGATCAACACGATACCTTTCTCATCGCAAAACGTGCGCAGTGCCTGGGCGAACTCGATATCCATAGCCAGAAACCCCGCCTCACCCTGCACCGGTTCGACGATAAAACAGGCCACGTCCTCGACGTCGATTTCGACGCTGAACAGCCGCTCCATGGCCTTCAGGGCCTCGGCGCAGGTCACGCCATTGTCCTGGCTGGGGTAGGGCAGGTGATACACCGGGCCCGGCAGCACGCCGACTTTCTGCTTGTAGGGCGCGACCTTGCCGTTGAGGTTCAGGGTGGCCAGGGTGCGCCCGTGAAAGGCGCCATCGAAAGCGATGACCGCGGTACGGCCGGTGGCGCCACGCACGATCTTCAGCGCGTTCTCGGCCGCCTCGGCGCCACTGTTGGTGAGCATGCCGCTGACCGGATAGGTGACGGGGATAAACGCCGCCAGGCGATCCATGAGTTCGAGATAGGGTGTATGGGGCGCGGCATTGAACGCGTAATGGGTCAGGCGTGTGGCCTGCTCGCGGATGGCCCCGACGATGCGTGGGTGGCAGTGACCGAGGTTCAGTACGCCGATGCCACCGACAAAGTCGATGTAGCGCTTGCCATCGGTGTCCCAGACCTCGGCGTTCTTGCCGTGGCTGAGGGTGACAGGGTGAACGATGTTGATCGACTGGCTGATGGTTTCGCTGTGCATGGAGGGCCGGCTCGGAAGAAGGAGGACTTCTTTTTATCTAAGCCGTGAGCAGCACCGGGCGGCAAACGAAATAAAGTCGCCGGGTCAATCTTAAAAGTCGGGACGTGTCGCAGGACACCTGTAGGAGCGAGCCTGATCGCGATGGGTGTGAACGATAACGCTGGGAGCCTGACACCCCGTGGCGTTCTTCAGTCCATCGCGAGCAGGCTCGCTCCTACAGGATTGATCAGCGTCGAATTGAATCAGCGGCGGGTCAGGGGCTGCTGGGTGAACTTCACGCCGGCCAGACCATGGGCGATCAACGCACGGATGTTGCCGTGATCGCTGCCTTCTGGCGTCGCCAGCACCGAACGGTAATGTTCACCGAACGCCAGCAGTGCTTCGTCATCACTCAGGCCTTCCAGCAGTGCCAGACCCAGGGTCTTGCACGAACCTTCGTTCTGCCCGGCCGCGTTTTCCACGCCGCCATTGTTGAAGGCCTGGGGCTGGTAATCGTAACCGGCTGCGATGAACGCCAGGGTGTCGGCGAAGGCGTGTTCGCCGCTCTGGAGGCTGGCGCGCAGGGTGTTCAAATCACTCATGGGTTTTTCCTTTGGCGAACGCCGTTTGTTGTTCGGCGCTGGCTTCTTGCTGATATTGGGCTTTCCACTCGGCGTACGGCATGCCGTAAACCACTTCGCGGGCTTCATCGAGGCTGACGTCGATCTGGCGTTCGTCGGCGGCGGCCTTGTACCACTTGGACAGGCAATTGCGGCAGAAACCGGAGAGGTTCATCAGGTCGATGTTCTGCACATCCTTGCGGCTGTCCAGGTGGGCCACTAGCCGGCGAAAGGCGGCGGCTTCGAGTTCGAGGCGTTCTTGAGCGGTCATAAGGGTCTCTGCGAGACAGCTGCGAGCTACAAGCTTCAAGCTGCAAGTTGGGTTTCGGTGGCTTGTAGCTTAACGCTTGAGGCTTGCGGCTTGAAGCTTAGCGGCTTGCCGCGAGTGTTATCGACACCGACTCGGCAAAGCGCAAGGCATGTGGCTTGTCGACTTCGACCTCGGCGTACAGCACCGATTCGTTGGCCATGACCAGGTCGAGAATTTCCTGGGTCAGGCGTTCGAGCAGGGCAAAGCGATTGCCCTCCACGTGCGCAATGATTGCCTTGGTGATGGTGCGGTAGTTCAGCGCGTGATCAATGTCGTTGTCTCGCACCGCTTCCTGGGCCGCGTAGAGGATGGTCAGGTTGATCAACACATCCTGCTTGTTGAGGATTTCATCCTCGTTGATGCCGATGTAGGTGCGCAGGCACAGGTCCTTGACCCGGATGCGTGCCATGCCTGGTTGAAGTTGTGGCATTACTACTTGCTCCGTCCAATCAATTGCAGGAACTCCTGGCGGGTATTACTCGATTCGCGGAACGCGCCGAGCATTACCGAGGTGTTCATGGTCGAATTCTGTTTCTCGACGCCGCGCATCATCATGCACATGTGCTGGGCCTCAATGACCACCGCAACGCCAGCCGCACCGGTGACCTTTTGCACCGCTTCGGCAATCTGCCGGGTGAGGTTTTCCTGAATTTGCAGGCGGCGGGCGAACATGTCCACCAGCCGCGCAACCTTCGACAGGCCCAATACCTTGCCGGTTGGAATATAAGCCACATGCGCCTTGCCGATGAAGGGCAGCAGGTGATGTTCGCAGAGCGAATACAGCTCGATGTTGTCGACGATCACCATTTCATCGTTGTCGGAGGCGAATAGCGCACCGTTGACGATCTCTTCGACACTTTGCTCATAGCCATGGCAGAGGTACTGCATGGCTTTGGCGGCGCGCATCGGGGTGTCGCGCAGGCCTTCGCGGTCGGGATTTTCCCCGAGGCCGAGGAGGATTTCACGGTAGCTCTCGGACAGAGCGTTGTGGGGCAGGGTTAGCGTCATGGAAGATCCTCGCGGGACACTTATTTGATGTGCCTTCCGCCGTTGACGGTCAGGGTCGTGCCGGTGACATACGGGTTGTCGAGCAAATAGCGCAGGCTTTGGTAGATCACTTCGCTGCCGGGCTCGATGCCCAGCGCGGATTTGGCCAGCGTCTTGGCGCGGTAGGCCGCGTCGTCATCAGGATTGAACAGTAGCAGGGCCGGCGCAATGGCGTTGACCTTGATGCCGGGTGCGTACTTCGCGGCGAAGGACAGGGTCAGGCTCTCGAGCCCGGCTTTGCTGGCGCAGTAGCCGATGTGCTTGCTGCTGCCCTTGCGGGTCACGTCATCGCAGATGTGCACAATGTCGGCGGGGTTCGAGCGTTCGAGCAAATCAGCGCAATGCAGGTTAATCAGGTAAGGCGCCAGCATGTGCACGGTGAACATGCGGGTGAACGCCGCCGCATCGGTGTCCGGTGTTTCGGCCAGCCACTCGGACGCGTTATGGACAATGGCCCGCAAGCTGTCGGCATGGGCTTTCAAGTCGCTAATGAAGGCGAAAATCCCGGCCTCGGTGGAGAAATCTCCATATACCGCAGTCGCCCCCAGATCGCGCAGGGTTTGCACGCCGGGGCGTTCAGTGCGGTAGCTGAAAATCACGCGATGGCCCTCTTCGAGCAATCGCTGCGCGCAGTGCAGGCCAACACGCTGGCCAGCGCCGGTGATGAGGATAGGGGCTGCGGAGGAGGTCATGAAGGGCTCGCGTCGCGGTGAGAGCAAAACTATACCAGCGACAAGCCGTGCGGTGCCCTGAAAAGATCGCAGCCTGCGGCAGCTCCTACAGAATGGATGCTGTCCCGCATTTGTAGGAGCTGCCGAAGGCTGCGATCTTTCAGCGATTTTGAGGACTTGGCTCGGCGGACAATGGTCGTGCTGGCGTGCTATTCAACCAACCCGACAACAACCGTGTCGACAACGGAATGAAGAAATAAACCATCAACGGCGTCAGGCACAGGGTGCTGATAAGCACGCGTGGCAGAAGCGTCATTTCGCCCAGCAACGGCCCCAATACAAAGTTAAACAGCAGTGACACCGGAAAGAACGCCAGCCAGATTGCCACTGCTTGCTTCCAGCGTGGCGGGCGTTGACCGGCAGCGCCGAACCAGCCTTCGATGCCGCTGACCCGATGTTCCGTCGGATGGGCGAACAACTCACTGCCCCGTGCCAGCCACGCCGTGCGCGACACGGAGTGCTCCCAGGCATGCAGGGTCTGTTCATCGGCAAAGCGAAAGATAATCTGGAATTCGTCATCGTCGGGTGGCGGAGCCAGCACGCCGGAGCCGAGATAACCGGGGAAGTCGGTGGCCAGTTGTTCGCCTTCGCGTAACCAGGCAATCAGGTCCTGATAGCGGCCATTGGCGACGCGGCGCGCGACCATCAGTGTGACGGGTGAGGTAGACATTCTGTATCTCCGTAAAACAAACGCGTCGCTCCGGGTAGGAGTTTCGCCAGGCGCAACACCGGGGTAGTGGGCTGCGTCTCGTGACAAGCAAGGATTATTCCTGAATCTGTTCCCTTGCATCTGTGAAATTTATCGTTTATCCACGACAAATAATTTTTACGGAATCTTTACGGGCTAGGGGCGTTAGAATGAGACTCGAACTTACAGGGATGTTGAGAGCAGATGCCCATACTGTCCGATGCTGTTCCTGATGTGTCATCCAAGCTTTCTCTTGATCGGGAAGAACTCTTTCCCATTCGAGAGGTGTCACGACTGACCGGCGTCAATCCGGTCACGCTTCGTGCCTGGGAGCGACGTTACGGTCTGATCGTGCCCACACGCACCGACAGTGGGCATCGCTTGTACTCCATGACTGATATCGAGCGTGTGCGCAGTATTCTCGACTGGATCGAGCGCGGCGTGGCCGTCAGCAAGATCGGCAGGATCCTGGCCAAGTCAGCACCGCTCGAGGCGCTGTCGCACTTCATCCCCAATGACCTTGTACAAGCCGACTATGCGCAATGGCAGCATCAGGTCCAGGCCGCCGTCAGTGCCTTTGACGATGTCCAGTTGGAGCAGGTCTACGGACAGATCTTTTCCACATACTCCCAGCCCGTCGTGTTCCAGGACATCCTGATCCCGCTCTGGAAGCAGCTACTGCAGCGCCAGGACTCATTCGGCCGGACCAGTGAGTGGCTGTTCCTGGATGGCTTTCTGCGTTCAAGGGTATTGCAGCGTTTGCTATTGATCCGTGACAAGCAGCCAAGGCGAGTCATCGTCAGCGCCCTGGCAGGGCAGTGCCGGGAGCTCGAGTTGCTGATCGCAGCCCTGTTTCTGAGCAGCGGGCAAACCGGCGTGCGCGTGTTGACCATCGGCCAGCCATTCGACGAATTGACGCTGGTCTGCGAAAGGATCAAGCCCCAGGCGCTGGTGCTGTTCTCCAATCACGTGCCCACCCCCGAATTGCCACGCCGATTGAATCGCCTGGCGATGAGTCTGGATTGTCCGGTGTTGTTGGCTGGCGATGCGTCCGATCTGGCCCAGGAAAGCCTCGCTGGGTCATCGATTGGCTGCCTGGGTAACGAAGGCACGGTGATGCGCCAGCGACTGAAACAGTTTCTGGCGGGCAATCTGGATACTTGAAGTCAGAGATGCAGGGCGGGATGGGTCAAGCGGTGCTGTTGCAGAATGAACTGACGCAGGCGTTCGGTTTCATCCTTGTCGCTCTGGTTCAACTGGTAGGCGTAGAAGCCGTTTTCGGTTTCTTTCTCAAGCGTGCCGCGCAAGGCGATCCGTTCGTAGCCTGACGGGCTGAACCACAACGCAAAATGTTTTGGTGCCTTGGTCTTGTTGCGAACTTCCAGCAATACGCCCTTGCATGACACTTCGTGCACCCACATCGTGCCAGGTTGGCCGTTGGCGTTTTCAAGTGCCACCGGTTCGTCGAGCACCAGTCGCCATGGCCGCACCAGTGGCCCGTCTTCATAGATGCTGGGAACGCCCAGGCGCAGGTGCAACGCGTGGAACTCGTCTTCCACCAAGTGCAGGGGGAAGGTCATTTGCTGGTTTTCGAAGCTGGCGTGAATGGTGACTTGCTCATGCGCGGCAAGGCGCGTGAGCAAGTCACGAATTTGCGAACCACCGTTAACGAGCAGACTCGACGTCGCATCCCGCACATTGAGTTGCGGGTTGTGTTGCATGGTCTGGATGAAGTCCAGCTCATCCTGGGTCAGGAGTGCGTCGCGTTGCATGGCTAGCTCGAAAGAAATAGTTACAAAGTCATTGGTGATTGTAGTTAATGACCATTAATTCGCTGTTTAGTTTGTGCCGTTCGTCGCCTTCAGGGCGGCCAGTTCCGCCTGGACTTCAGCCAATTGCGCTTCAAGCTGCGCAACCCGCTGCTGCGCCTTGACTTGAATGGTCACGTCTTTCTGCACACCGATGAAATAAACCTGGCCGTCATTCGGATTGTTCACTGTCGAAATAGACAGCTCATTCCAGAACGGTGTGCCGTCCTTGCGGTAGTTACGCAGGATTTCCCGGCACGATCCTTCGCTGTTCAATGCATCACGAATTTTCGGCAACGCGTCCTGGTCTCGGTCCCCGGACTGCAGGAAACGGCAATCCTGATAGAGGATTTCTTCGCTGCTGTAACCGGTCAGGCGCTCGAATGCAGGGTTGACGTAAATCAGAATCTTGTCTTGATCGCCTTCCTTTTCGGCAATCACGATACCGTCGTTGGAGGCGTTGATGGCCAGTTGCAGCAATTTTGCGTTGATCATCGGTGAAACCCATCCTTGTTGGTTGTCTGAGGCATTCTAAAAGAACAATGTAGACCGTGCTGTTAATATCCCGGTCTTTTACTCAGGTACAGGATCAGATTGATGAAAGTCGCCATCATTTCCGGCTCGGTGTACGGCACGGCTGAAGAAGTCGCCCGTCACGCCGCAAGCCTATTGAAAACCGCCGGCTTCGAAACCTTTTACAACCCACGCGCAAGTCTGGCCGAGATTCAGGCGTTTGGCCCCGAGGCTTTTCTGGCCGTGACTTCGACCACTGGCATGGGCGAGTTGCCGGACAATCTGCAGCCACTGTATTTCGCGATTCGCGACCAGTTGCCCGCCGCCTGGCGTGGCTTGCCGGGTGCCGTGATCGGCCTGGGCGATGCAAGCTATGGCGATACTTTCTGCGGCGGTGGCGAGCTGATGCGAGAGTTGTTCGGTGAACTGGGCATTCGCGAAGTCCTGCCGATGCTGCGCCTGGATGCCAGTGAAAGCGTGACACCAGAGGCGGACGCCGAGCCCTGGCTGGCGCAACTGGTCGACGCTCTGCGCGGCTGAACCGGCCCGTGATGGTTCCGGCGGGGCAGCACAATGCATGCCCCGCACCTCTCTGGCGGCGGTCATTTGACAGGAATCCAATATTCCTCGGCCGCTGACTCGTTCGGCCATCAAGCTGGCTGCCAATGCAACTACGCGATCCGACAGGGCTGACTAGACTCGATAGTCATTGGAAACACTCCATAATAAAAACCAGAGGTTCCGAGTCGTGAGCGTAGCCCCCGTTCAATCGCCACACAGTGTCAAAGACCTTGTCAGCGCCGCCGAATGGCAAACCCGTGTCGACCTCGCCGCGTGTTATCGCCTTGTCGCCCAACATGGTTGGGATGATCTGATTTTCACCCACATTTCCGCCAAGGTGCCGGGCACCGAAGACTTCCTGATCAACCCTTTTGGGTTGATGTTTCATGAGATCACCGCGTCGAGCCTGGTCAAGGTCGATCAGGCTGGCAACAAGCTGATGGACAGCCCCTACGAGATCAACCCGGCCGGGTACACCATCCACAGCGCAGTGCATGAAGTTCGACACGATGTCGTCTGCGTACTGCACACCCACACCGCGTCCGGCGTAGCGGTGTCGGCGCAGAAACAGGGCGTTTTGCCGATCAGCCAGCAGTCGCTGTTCGTCCTGTCGAGCCTCTCGTACCACGCTTATGAAGGGGTTGCGCTCAACCACGAGGAAAAGGTACGGCTGCAAGCCGACCTGGGGGAAAACAATTTCCTGATGCTGCACAACCACGGTCTGCTGACTTGCGGCGGCACCATCGCCGACACCTTCCTGATGATGTTCATCTTCCAGCGTGCCTGCGATATCCAGGTCATGGCGCAGAACGGTGGCGCGGAGCTGATCGCCATTGAGCCGCAGATACTGGCGGGCGCCAAAGCCATGATCGCCGGCGTGACCAAAAGTGCTCAAGGCATGGGTGGGGCGTTGGCCTGGCCAGCGTTGCTGCGCAAACTCGATAAACTGGACCCGGGATACAAACTCTAATGGCACTTGCCGAGATTCCCCTGTCGGTCTGGCGCAAGCGCGGCCAGACATTCGTGTTTCGTGACCAGACCATCCGTTATTGGGCGGCGGGGCAGGGTGAGCCTCTGCTGCTGATTCATGGCTTCCCAAGCGCCAGTTGGGATTGGCACTACCTGTGGCAGCCACTGAGCCAGCGCTATCGGGTCATCGCCTGCGACATGCTCGGCTTCGGCGACTCGGCCAAACCTGTGAACCATGAGTACAGCCTGCTGGAACAGGCCGATCTGCAACAGGCGCTGTTAGAGCACTTGAAGGTCGAGCAACCGGTGCACGTGCTGGCCCACGACTATGGCGACAGTGTGGCCCAGGAACTGCTGGCCCGGCACTACGAAGCACACATCAACGTCGCTAGCTGTGTGTTTCTCAATGGCGGGTTGTTTCCGGAAACCCATCGCCCTGTCCTGATGCAAAAACTGCTGCTCAGCCCTTTGGGCTGGATGATCGGCCGTGCGTTCAGCCGTGACGGGTTGGTGAAAAGTTTTCGCCAAATATTTGGCCCAAAAACGCGCCCCACTGAAAGCGAGATGGATGATTTCTGGAGCCTGATCGAAAGCAATCACGGCCCGCGGATCATGCACAAATTGATCACCTACATTCCCGAGCGGCGAGCGCAACGCGAGCGTTGGGTCGGCGCGATGCAGCGCGGCCAGGTGCCGCTGCGGGTGATCGATGGCGAGGTTGATCCGATCTCGGGGGCGCACATGGTGGCACGTTATCGGGAGCTGGTTCCCGATCCCGATGTAGTGTTGCTGAACGACATCGGCCACTACCCGCAGATCGAGGCACCGTGCCAGGTGCTCAAGCATTATCTGGCCTTTCGCGAGCGGCTGATGTTGCCGCCGTTGAAGGTGGCGTGTTCCTGAAAAGATCGCAGCCTTCGGCAACTCCTACATGGATTTGCATTTCTACTGTAGGAGCTGCCGAAGGCTGCGATCTTTTAAATACCTCCCAATCACAAAATCATCATCCCCCTGCCTTATCACACGCTATTCAGCCTCCCCGTTGTTCATTGTGACCCGCCGCGCCGTACCTGAAACTCCAAGGCAATGTCCCTGGCCTGCTGGAGTTCCCCATGAATGAGTCTGTGCGTTTCGAAGATAAAGTCGTGATCATCACCGGTGCAGGTGGCGGCCTGGGACGGGCGCACGCACTGCTGTTCGCCAAGCAGGGTGCGAAAGTGCTGGTCAACGACCTCGGTGGTTCGACCCAGGGCGAAGGCGCCAACGCGTCGGCGGCGGATCGTGTGGTGGCGGAAATTCGCGAGGCCGGCGGCACCGCCGTGGCCAACCACGACTCGGTCACCGACGGCGACAAGCTTGTTCAACATGCCATGGACGCCTTCGGTCGCGTCGATGTAGTGGTCAACAACGCCGGCATCCTGCGGGACAAGACCTTCCACAAAATGGAAGATGCCGATTGGGACCTGGTCTACCGCGTCCACGTCGAAGGCGCCTACAAAGTAACCCGCGCCGCCTGGCCGCACATGCGCGAGCAAAACTACGGTCGGGTGATCTTCACCGCATCCACCTCGGGCATCTACGGCAACTTCGGCCAGTCCAACTACGGCATGGCCAAGCTCGGTCTCTACGGCCTGACCCGCACCCTGGCCCTGGAAGGTCGCAAGAACAACATCCTGGTCAACGCCATCGCCCCCACCGGCGGCACCCGCATGACCGAAGGGCTGATCCCGCCACAAGTGTTCGAACAACTCAAACCGGAACTGGTCAGCCCACTGGTGGTGTACCTGGCCAGTGAAAACTGCCAGGACACCTCTGGCCTGTTCGAAGTCGGCGGCGGATGGATGGGCAAGGTGCGCTGGGAGCGCAGCCTTGGTGTCGGCTTCGACCCAAGGGCCGGGTTCTCACCGGAAGACGTGGCGGCGAATTGGTCGCAGATTTGTGATTTCGAAGGGGCGGCGCATCCGAAGGACAACATTGAAGCGCTGAAGGAAATGATGGGGAATTTGCAGAAGTATTCGTTGTAAAGAGAATCAAAAAGAAGGGGAGCAAGCGTGAATGCTTGCTCCCCTTTTTAGTGCTTCTATTATTCGGCTTTGAAACCTGGTTTGCCGTTAGCGGCTCGCCAGGACTTAATCACTTTTAATACCCCTTCTGGGCTATCTTCAACTCCTTCCTCTGGGTAGTACAAAATATCTGTTCCGTTTGGGTGTTCCGAAGTGGAGACAATATTGTCGACTATCGCGTCGTGTTCTTCCTCTGAAGAAATACCGCCTTGGAATAACCTATTGATAAGAGCTGCATACTCGGACTCTGTATATTCTTCAAGCTTGTTTTTAAGGTCCATGTTTACTCTCCCTTAATGGAGTGAGTTTCGATGTGTTTCTTAGGTGTCAGTATCCGAAGATTGTCAAGGTCGTAAACTGAGCCGCCTTCACTTATTGGCATGACGTGGTGAATTTCATACTTTTTCCGACTGCCTACTTGCTCTGAAAGAGGAGCGCTTGGCGACCATCCATCTCTTATGTCAATTTTATTCAGCTGGGTGAACTGCTCAATAAGGCCTTGCTCAGTTGCTACTGCCCTCCAAAATGCTCTACGGAACGCTTTGAAACTCGAAAACTCTCTTCCGCTGAGTTTATCCGCAATCTGCGCAGGAATCGGTGCGCCTTCCGGTGTTGAGGCAGACCTCTTCCAATTTCCAGATGCTGACTGTCCTGCACCGCTGGCAACGCCGGGCTCGTTCCGCCGATCCCTGAACATCACATACTGAGGCGGAATCCCCGACTCGATCGGGAATACGTAGATCTCACCTCCGAAGCTGTACAGATCCAGCTCCGGGTTTGGATCTAGCCTGCCTTCAAGTGGGGTTGCGGTAGCGCCGGTGTAGGGGGCAACGTCAGGTTGTGCCACAGGAAGCGCTGTTGACGCGTTGCCCGGGCTGACAATGGGCGTCCATGTCATGCCGGGGGACTGGGCGTTCGGTCTCTCGGTCCTGTAGACGTTCAGAACTGGATCGTAAGTGGCAAGAAGCACCGGGACTTTGCCGGACACTGTAGTGCCGTTTGTCGCAACGACGGAAAATTCTGTTTTGTTATCCACAGTCCGGGAGCCGATAGCGACCGGCAGATCGATCTCCCCGTTGGTCTGGGCAATGGTGCGCAGCTGGTCGCCGTCATAGGTCGTGAGGTCCGAGAGCGGGACGCTCAAGGCGTACGGTTCCTTGTTATCCCGTAAGGCGTGGTACACCAGCGCGGCGACACCGACAACGATGGCTGCGCCAGACGCTGTCCCAACGGCGGCGGCCAGCGCTGTGATTGCCGAGGCTGCGGCTGTTCGCAGGGCGGTTCTGATCGCCAGGGTGGTTGCGGTCTCAAGGGCCAGCGTTCCCGCTCCAACGGCAAACACTGGACCATTTGCCGCCGCCGCTTCCGATACAGAAAACGGACGAACACCAATGCCGGTGTTCAGCGGGTCCATCGCCTCACGGAGCGCTTGTTCCTCCGCTTGCCGTTGCATCTCAAGGCGCAACTGCTCGGCTTGCCGTTGAACCTCGGCCTCGGCTTCGAGGCGTGCCCGTTCGGCGGCGATGTATTGTGCCGCTGCTTCAGCGGCAAGCCGGGCCTGCTCGGCAGCTGCTCGTTCGGCTTCTGCCAACGCTGCTAATCGTGCCTGCTCTTGAACATGGGCGAGTGCTTCAGCTTCCGCCCTGATGCGCGCCTGTTCAGCGGCGACGCGTTGTGCTTCCTGTTCCACTGCCAGTCGCGCTTGTTCAGCCGCCTGCAAGACATTCAGGGTCTGCTCCAGATTGGCAGCTCGCTGATTAAGCGACTGTAAGGTTTGCAGCAGTAATCGGCTTTCGATGGCAGCCCTGAGTGATTGATTCAATGCCTGCATGGCAATGCCATTCGGCCCCGGCCACTTTTCCATCTTTGTGGCCTTTAACATGAACTCGTTAACATGCCGGTTAAATGGATCCCCTCCATAAAACGAGTTGGCAATCGATGCTTGATGATGGTGTTGGGCGGATTTTCGTTGCCATAGTGTATGTAATGCACCCAGCTCGCGGACGATTGACTGCGCCGGTGTTATTGCGTTGTTGGGGCTTTCCAATCTAACTGCAGTCAAATCCGTCTCAATGGTTTGAGGTAGTTGACCGAGTCTTATCTGATATTCCTGCTCAAGCTCCCTGCTTGTGCGCTGGATGAATGTTCTATTTTCATTGTAAGTCCCTCCTTGCCATCCAGATGGTCCTCCGGGGATACCATTTGATCCTCGCTGGGGTGAAATAAGATGGTCAGGTGCACCACCGGTTATTTCGACACCTGTTTCAAATTCAATAAAGCCAGGTCTCTTCTCTTTTAGCTTTATACCTGTTGGAGGTTTTTGCATTTTCATATCCTTTTGAGTTGGCACGTCGTTGGAGGCGAGTTTTTGTTGTCATGCGTGAACAGATAGTCGTTCCGTCGTGCCAATTAAAGTTACAGCGATATGGAAAGTAATGGGTCTGAGAGAGATGCGGGAATTTACGTAGGATGTTGAGAGATGTTTCGATGAGGCTGAAATAAAGGCGAGATAATCTTCTGCGTAAGAAGATATTTCTTATGTGATTACAGGAAACTACTTGTAGGGCTTGTGTTAAACGCCAAGTTGAAACCGACAGCTGCTACAAACCAGTCGCCCATAAAAAAGGCCGCTGCAAACGCAGCGGCCAAAGCAAGACGTTGGATCCAGGAGCTACAAATCAACGTCGGTGTACACAGGGCGATGACTCGAAAGATTCGAATCATCTGAAATCTGTCGCGAGCGGCGCGGGGCAAACCTGCGCTGTCGCTTCGTGCTTCCAAGTTGGTTCCCGTGAAAGCCCGGCAAGAATAAGTCTTTGCCGGCAAAGGAAAAACAGCGATTCCAGACATGCACTGTTACGGGGTGCGCAACAGTCGAATGCGCTGTAGGCTCTTTCACTGTAGCAGCTGACTGTAGGAGCTGCCGCAGGCTGCGATCTTTTGATCTTGCCCTTAAAAGATCGCAGCCTCGTTGCACTCGTCAGCTCCTACAAGGAAATGCTGTGTAGGAGCTGCCGTAGGCTGCGATCTTTTGATCTTGCCTTTAAAAGATCGCAGTCTCGTTGCACTCGTCAGCTCCTACAAGGAAATGCTGTGTAGGAGCTGCCGCAGGCTGCGATCTTTTGATCTTGCCCTTAAAAGATCGCAGACTCGTTGCACTCGTCAGCTCCTACACAGCTCCTACACAGCGCCCGAGCAGATCAGGTGTTTATCGCCCCCATGCGTTCTGCTGATGGCTCGCCATCGAGGTCATCCATGCCTCGCGCAAAAGCCCTGTTCAGGGGCCCAGTCATCCTTTAGAGGTACACCGCGAATACCTCCTTGGTGCGCTTATCGACCCCCACCGGCGGCAGTAGGGTGAGGCCTTCTGTCACTCACCGGGGAAGACGCATGACAAAAACAACAATGCGCGCCATCTTCACACCGCAGGCGCTGGCGGCTGCGGTTGCCTTGGGCTGCTGTGCCCAGGCGCAGGCGGTTTCATTCAACATTGGGGAAATCGAGGGCACGTTCGATTCGTCGCTGTCGGTGGGCGCAAGCTGGGGCATGCGTGATGCGGATAAGTCGCTGGTGGGTATCCCCAATGGCGGCAGTGGTCAGGCGTCGACCGGTGACGACGGGCGCTTGAACTTCAAGAAAGGCGAAACCTTCTCAAAAATCTTCAAGGGTATTCACGACCTTGAACTGAAGTATGGCGACACCGGTGTGTTTGTCCGTGGCAAGTACTGGTACGACTTCGAATTGAAGGACGAAGATCGAGAGTTCAAGCCGATCAGCGATCACAATCGCAAGGAGGGCGCGAAGTCCTCCGGTGGAGAAATCCTCGATGCGTTTGTCTACCACAACTACTCCCTTGGTGAACTGCCAGGCACGGTGCGTGCGGGCAAGCAGGTAGTCAGTTGGGGTGAAAGTACCTTCATCGGTAACTCGATCAACAGCATCAACCCGGTCGACGTCTCCGCGTTCCGCCGTCCCGGTGCCGAGATCAAGGAAGGCCTGATTCCGGTCAATATGCTGTTTGCGTCCCAGGGCCTGACGGACAAATTGACGGTCGAAGGTTTCTATCAACTGGAGTGGGACCAGACCGTTGTCGACAACTGCGGCACCTTCTTCGGCAACGATGTGGTGGCCGACGGTTGCAACAAGAACTACACCGTCGCCAGCCCGGCCATTGCGCCGCTGCAACCGGTAGCCGCGGCCTTTGGCCAGGGCTTCGAGGTCACTCGCGAAGGCGTGGTCGTACCGCGCGGTCAGGACCGTGATGCCCGGGATTCGGGGCAGTGGGGCACCGCGCTGCGCTGGCTGGGGGATGACACCGAGTACGGTCTGTACTTCATGAATTACCACAGCCGCACACCTAACGTCGGAACGACGACGGCCGGGCTCTCCACGTTGGCGAGCATTCCGGGGATTGTCACCGCGGCCAACCGTATCGCGCCCGGCAGTGGTTCGGGCCTGGCGCAAAGCGTGATGCTCGGTCGTGGCCAGTACTTCCTTGAGTACCCGGAAGACATTCGCCTCTACGGCGCCAGTTTTTCCACCACATTGCCCACCGGTACGGCATGGACCGGGGAGATCAGCTATCGCCCCAACGCACCGGTGCAGGTCAACACCAACGACCTGACCCTGGCGATGCTCAATCCGATCGCTGGCGGCGCGGCATCGCCTATCGCGACCACGCCGGGCGCTGACAACAAAGGCTATCGGCGCAAGGAAGTGACGCAGGTCCAGAGCACCCTGACTCACTTCATCGACCAGGTCGCGGGCGCGGATCGCTTGACGCTGGTGGGCGAGGCGGCGGTGGTGCATGTGGGCGGTCTGGAGCCTCGCAGCAAACTGCGTTATGGCCGCGACTCGGTGTACGGCCAGTATGGATTCGGCGGTGATACCGACGGTTTCGTGACCTCGACCTCCTGGGGTTATCGCGCCCGGGCGATCCTCGATTACAACAACGTGATCGCCGGGATCAACTTCAGGCCCAACCTGTCGTGGTCTCACGACGTCTCCGGTTACGGCCCCAACGGATTGTTCAACGAAGGCGCCAAGGCCGTCAGCCTCGGTGTCGATGCCGACTATCGCAACACCTACACCGCAAGCCTCAGTTACACCGATTTCTTCGGTGGTGACTACAACACGCTCGAAGACCGTGACTTCGTGGCGTTGAGCTTTGGCGTGAACTTCTGATCTGTCTCAAAAGGATGATTTCCATGCGCAAGATGATTCTGCAGTGCGGCGTCCTGGCCCTCGGTCTGCTGGCCGCCAACGTGATGGCGGCGGTGTCACCGGAGGAAGCGAACAAGCTTGGCACCAGCCTCACCCCGCTGGGTGCCGAGAAGGCCGGTAACGCCGACGGTTCGATTCCGCCGTGGACCGGTGGTATCCCGAAAAACGCTGGTGCGGTGGACAGCAAGGGGTTCCTGGCCGATCCGTTCGCCAATGAAAAACCGCTGTTCATCATCACGGCGGCGACGGTCGACAAGTACAAGGACAAGCTCTCCGACGGGCAGGTCGCAATGTTCAAGCGCTACCCCGAGACTTATAAAATCCCGGTATATCCAACGCACCGCACCGCCGCGCTGCCACCGGAAATCTACGAGTCGGCCAAGCGCAGTGCACTGAACGTGACCCCGATCAATGACGGCAACGGCCTGGCCAATTTCACCGGCAATCGCTACTACGCCTTCCCGATTCCGAAGAACGGGGTCGAGGTGATCTGGAACCACATCACCCGATATCACGGCGGCAATTTGCGGCGCACCATCACCCAGGCTACGCCGCAGTCCAACGGCGACTTCACCGTCATCCGCTTCAAGGACGAAGTGGCCGTCCCCTCGCTGTTGGGGGACTTGAAACCTGGCAGCGATGACAACGTGCTCAACTATTTCAAGCAGGAAGTGACGGCGCCGGCGCGGTTGGCGGGTAACGTACTGCTGGTTCACGAGACCCTCGATCAGGTCCAGGAGCCGCGCAAGGCCTGGATCTATAACGCTGGTCAGCGGCGTGTGCGGCGGGCACCGCAAGTGGCCTATGACGGTGTGGGTACTTCGTCCGACGGTCTGCGGACCACCGACAACTTCGACATGTTTTCCGGTGCGCCGGATCGCTACGACTGGAAGCTGATCGGCAAGAAGGAAATGTACATTCCGTACAACAGTTACAAGCTCGACTCGCCTGACCTGAAATACACCGATGTGATCAAGGCCGGCCACATCAACCAGGACCTGACTCGTTATGAGTTGCATCGGGTCTGGGAGGTGGTCGCCACGGTCAAGCCCAACGAGCGGCACGTGTACGCCAAGCGCCACATGTACATCGACGAAGACACCTGGCAGGTGGCATTGGCCGATCACTATGACGGTCGCGGCCAGCTCTGGCGTGTGGCCGAAGGGCATGCCCAGTTCTATTACGATCATCAGGTGCCAGCCTATACGGTCGAAGCCCTGTATGACCTGATCGCCGGTCGCTACATCGCCCTGGGGATGAAGAATGAAGAGAAACGCAGCTTCGAATTCAACATCGCCGCAAAAGCCGGGGACTACACGCCAGCAGCCCTGCGGAGCACGGGAGTGAGGTAATCCTCCTACAGGCTCCTACACAAAAAGGTGACCTCCTGGTCACCTTTTTTATGGCTACAGATAAGCCTGCTGAATACTTCTTCAACAAGCGCTCCGGAGGGGGCTAGGGTGGTGCCACAACTATAAAAAGGCGCCCCACTATGACTGCCATGACGACGTGTCTGGACCGTCCTGGATTTCTGCCTCGTTTGTCTGCTCATCACCTGTCCCGCGAACGATTGGTCGAGCCGTTGCTGTCGTCCACGGCGCGGGTGAAATTACTCTGCGCACCGGCCGGCAGTGGCAAGAGTGCGCTGCTGACCGAATGCCTGTTACGCGCGCCGGCGCCTTGTCGAGTGTATTGGCTGCCATTGGCGGGCGATTCGTTGAGTGTTGCTGATTTCCGGCAGCGCTTGGCGCAAGTGCTGGAGCTGGCTTCAACGGAGGAGGCTGCATTGCTGGAGCACCTGGCCCGTTTGCAGGCGCCAACCTGGCTGTTTATCGACGATTATTGCCGCGCACCCCATCCCGAACTCGATCGTCTGCTGGACCGTTTACTGGCCGTCAGAAGCCCTGCGTTGAGTTGGTGGCTGGGCTCGCGGCGACGCCCGTCCTGCAACTGGCCGCGTTTACTGCTCGATGACGAGTTATATGAGTGCAGCGGTCCGGCGCTTGCGTTTACCGAGGCGGAAGTCGGGCAATTGCTCGGCCATGTAGAGCCCTCCCAGGCGGTCGGTTTGGCCAAACGTGTCGTACAGCGTAGCGGTGGATGGGGGGCCGCTGTGCGCATTGCATTGCTCGAAGGTTGCCCGTGGTCTGCCGGGCAGGACAGGCAGGGGCGCTCGACGACATTGCTCGACTATCTGCAGCATGAACTGTTCAACACTTTGCCACCGGAACTGGTCGAGGCCTGGCAGGTGCTGGCTCATTTGCCGCGTTTCAATGCTGGCCTCTGCGAACATCTGTTCGGTGCTGGAGAGGGTGCGCAGTGGTTGCAGACCTTGCAGGAAATGGGGTGCTTTATCGAACCCTGGGAAGATTCTACGCAATGGTTTCGTGTGTTCGTACCACTGGCCCAGGCCATGCGTGATGAACAGTGTGCAGTGGGGCGTTCCTGGCACCGGCGTGCGTGCCAGTGGTTCTGCGCCGAGGAGGACTGGCAGGGTGCATTCGAGCAGGCGTTGCTGGCTGAAGAGTTCGAGGTGGCGGTCAGTCTATTGCAGCACTTCAACTTCGAACATTTGTTCCGGCGCGAGAACGTGCGCCTGTTGCTGAACCTGCATGAGCGTCATGGTCAAGACTTGACCCTTGGTTCGCCGCAACTGGTCAGTCTGATCACGGCGGCGCTGCTGTTTGCCGGACGGTTCGAGCAGGCGGCGGTGTGCATCGAACAAATGGCGCGGTTTGTTCCGCAACCGACGGCGGCAACACAGCGGCAACTGCTCGCGCGCTGGCAGGCGCAACAGGGGTGGTTGCTGCATTTGCAGGGGCGCATGCCAGCCGCGCGCGGGCATTTCGTCGAGGCATTGGCAGCACTAACTGCAGAGGCCTGGCCGGCACGTTTGCTGTGTCTGTCCGGGTTGACTCAACAGGCGCTGCTCAACGCCGAGCTGGATGCCGCGCAGGCACTCAACCGTGAGGCGCTGTGTCTGGCGCGGGCACAAGGCTCGTTGCTGTTCGAAGGCTTGCTCGAACTCGATCACGCGCAGTTGCTTGAACACCGTGGCGCCCCCCGGCGCGCCGAGAGTCTGTTGGCCGATATTCATGAGCTGTTGAGCCGCCAGGCTGATCGCCCGACACCCTTGCTGGGGCGTATTGCATTGCGGCGCGGGCGTCTGGCGTTGTGGCAGGGGCAGGATGAATTGGCCGCCGAGTTCTTCCATAGTGGCCTTCAGGATTGCCTACACAGTCAGGACAAGCGTGCGTTGTACGGCCTTCTCGGGCAGGCCCAGGTGGCGGCCAATCAACGGGATTACGCCCACGCGTTTGATCGCTTGCGCGAGGCCGAGCGGTTGATGCAACAACGGCAGATTCCTGACACGGTTTATCGCAGTGCGCTGCTGCAAATCAGCAGCCACTTCTGGTTGCAGCAAGGTCGACCGGAGCTGGTCCAGGAAGCGCTGACTCGCGTGCTGCGCCATTACCGCGGGCCTCATGCCAGGCAGGCACCTCCGGCTACTGTGGAGCTGATTGCACGGGTCGAGTACTTGCTGATCATCGCCGAGACCCAACTGAATTTGGCTCAGGCTCCGCTGGAGCGGCTCAAGGCTTTGCTCGATCACGCGCAGCAGCATGGGTTGCTGGCGCTGGAAACCGAATTGCAGCTGGCCATCTGCGAAGTGGCTGACCTCATCGGCGATACAGATCTGGCACGCTTGACGTTACAGGCGGGGCTGGCTTTAGCGAGGCGTTGCCATCTGCAGCAGGCTATACATGAGTTGCGGTTGCGTCAGCCGACCTTGCTCGCTCGGCTGGGTGTGGACGACGAGCCTGCGGCGACTCTGGACGCCAATCCGTTGAGTGGACGAGAGTTGGAGGTGCTGGGGTTGATCGCTCAGGGTAATTCCAATCAACAGATCGCCGAGCAGTTGTTTATCTCACTGCATACGGTGAAAACCCATGCGCGGCGCATTCATAGCAAGTTAGGTGTCGAGCGTCGCACCCAAGCCGTGGCCACGGCGAAGAAGCTGGGCTTGATTGCACAGGGGTAGGGGCTGTCCCTGTAGGAGCAGAGCTTGCTCGCGATGGCGTCGTTACAGCCAACAATGCGTCATCTGATTCACCGCCATCGCGAGCAAGCTCTGCTCCTACAGGGGGCAGGCGTCAGGCTCATACCCCATCCGCCAACTGACCGCGCGAGTGGCGGCCAGCAAGCGTTGGGCGGCGGGGCCGTTTTCATCGGCATGAAACAGCGAGGTTGGGCCAACCACCGTCAATACCGCCACGACATTGCCCATCGCGTTGAAGACCGGTGCCGACAAGGCATCCACGCCGGGCATCAGCAAGCCATGCACATGGTGCAGGCCTCGTGTACGGATCTGTTCGCACAGGTCGGCATAAGCTTGATCGTCCGTCAGCGCGTGGCCGGTTTGAGCCTGCAGTTCCTGCTCTCGTAGATCGACGGTTTCGCGCTTGGGTAGATACGCACCAAACACCAGTCCGGTCGAAGAGCTGAGCAATGGCAACACCGAACCCAACTGAGTCACCACCGTGACCGCTCGCACTGCCGGTTCGATGTGGACCACGGTCGCCCCCTGATTGCCCCACACCGCCAAAAAGCAGGTTTCGTTCAGGTCGTCGCGTAACTCGGCCAAGGGCAGGGCGGCGACTTTCAGCACGTCCATACTGTTGAGTGCCGCCAATCCCACGCGCAAGGCTTCGCGGCCCAGCCCGTAATGGTTGGTCGCCGGATTCTGTTCGGCAAAGCCGCTGGCGATCAGCGCCTGCAAATAGCGGTGAACCTTGCTGGCCGGCATCTGCACGTGTTCGGCCAGGCGCGAGAGTGAGGTCGATGGCGACAACTCGGCCAACGCCTTGAGGATGTCGGTACCCACCTCGGCGGAGCGGACTTTCTGTTTGCCATTGCTGTCGCTAGCGGGCTTTTCCATGGTGGCGCCGTCTTTCAAGGGATGAGTTCCGGGGATGAATGGGCGTCTTTATAGCTTGACGGTCAATGCCAATCAAATTACGTTATTCGTAATTGAATTACGATAAAAACAATTCCGGCGTGCCAGGACCTCGTCTATAGAGCGACAGGCCACGGCCAACGCCCTGTTCAGGAGGCTCCATGAACCTCGATTCAACGGCACCGGCACTGGCTTATCAGTCAGGCTTCGGTAATGAATTCAGCAGTGAGGCATTGCCCGGCGCATTGCCGGTCGGTCAGAACTCCCCGCAAAAAGCCCCTTACGGTCTCTACACCGAACTGTTTTCCGGCACCGCGTTCACCATGGCTCGCAGCGAAGCGCGGCGGACCTGGATGTATCGCATCCAGCCGTCGGCCAATCACCCGGCCTTCGTCAAGCTTGATCGGCAACTGGCCGGCGGTCCCTTGGGTGAAGTGACCCCCAACCGCCTGCGCTGGAATGCGCTGGACATTCCCTGCGAGCCGACGGATTTCATCGACGGCCTGGTGAGCATGGCCGCCAACGCCGGTGCGGAAAAACCTTCCGGGATCAGCATCCATCAATACCGTGCGAACCGTTCCATGGAACGGGTGTTCTTCAATGCCGACGGCGAAATGCTGTTGGTGCCGCAACTGGGTCGTCTGCGTATTGCCACCGAACTGGGCGTGCTGGAAGTGGAGCCGCTTGAAATCGTGGTACTGCCACGGGGCCTGAAATTCCGTGTCGAACTGCTCGACCCTCAAGCCCGCGGTTACATCGCCGAGAACCATGGCGCGCCCCTGCGCCTGCCGGATCTGGGGCCGATTGGCAGTAACGGCCTGGCCAACCCTCGGGATTTCCTGACCCCGGTTGCCCATTACGAACACCTCGCGCAACCGACGACCCTGGTGCAGAAATTCCTCGGCCAGTTGTGGGCCACCGAGCTTGATCATTCGCCGCTCAACGTGGTGGCCTGGCATGGCAATAACGTGCCGTACAAATATGATCTGCGCCGTTTCAACACCATCGGCACCGTCAGCTTCGATCACCCGGACCCGTCGATTTTCACGGTGTTGACGTCGCCAACCAGCGTCCACGGCCTGGCCAACCTCGACTTCGTGATCTTCCCGCCACGCTGGATGGTTGCCGAGAACACCTTCCGTCCACCGTGGTTCCACCGCAACCTGATGAACGAATTCATGGGCCTGATCCAGGGCGAGTACGACGCCAAGGCCGAAGGCTTCGTCCCAGGTGGCGCCTCGTTGCACAGCTGCATGAGTGCCCACGGACCCGACGGCGAAACTTGCACCAAGGCGATCAACGCCGATCTCAAGCCTGCGAAAATCGACAACACCATGGCCTTCATGTTCGAGACCAGCCAGGTGCTGCGCCCGAGCCGTTTCGCCCTCGATTGCCCGCAATTGCAAACCAACTACGACGCTTGCTGGGCCACGCTGCCCGCCACTTTCGACCCGACCCGGAGATAACCCATGACGCAGACATCCATCACTCGCAGCTGGGTTGCATCCGCCAACGGCCATGCTGATTTCCCGCTGCAAAACCTGCCGCTGGGCGTGTTCAGCGTGAAGGGCTCGGCACCACGCAGCGGCGTGGCCATCGGTGAACATATCTTCGACCTGGAGGCCGCCCTCGACGCCGGCCTGTTCGACGGTGCGGCGAAAACCGCCGTTGAAGCCACCCGTGGCGGTCAGCTCAATGCCTTCTTCGAATTGGGCCGCCAAGCGCGTGTTGCCTTGCGCGAACGCCTGCTGGAGTTGTTGAGCGAAGGCAGCACCCTGCACGGCAAGATCGAAGCCCAAGGCGCAAAACTGCTGCCACTGGCGGCGGATTGCCAAATGCACCTGCCAGCGAAAATCAACGACTACACCGATTTCTACGTCGGCATCGAGCATGCGCAGAACGTCGGCAAACTGTTCCGTCCAGACAACCCATTGCTGCCGAACTACAAATACGTGCCCATCGGCTACCACGGCCGCGCCTCGACGATTCGTCCGTCCGGTACCGACGTACGCCGCCCGAAAGGCCAGACCTTGCCGGCCGGCCAGACCGAGCCGACCTTCGGTCCCTGCGCGCGCCTGGACTACGAATTGGAACTGGGTATCTGGATTGGCCGGGGCAATGACATGGGCGACTCGATTGCCATTGCTGATGCCGCCGACCACATCGCCGGTTTCTGTCTGCTCAACGACTGGTCGGCGCGAGACATCCAGGCCTGGGAATACCAACCGCTGGGGCCGTTCCTGTCGAAGAGCTTCATCACCAGCATTTCCCCGTGGGTGGTGACCGCCGAAGCGCTGGAGCCGTTCCGCCGAGCCCAGCCTGCGCGCCCGGAAGGTGACCCGCAGCCGTTGCCGTACCTGTTCGACAAACGCGATCAGGCCGCCGGTGCCTTCGACATCGAACTGGAAGTGTTGCTGCTGACCGAAGCCATGCGCGAGCAGAACCTGCCGGCTCATCGCCTGACGCTGAGCAATTCGAAACACATGTACTGGACCGTGGCGCAAATGGTCGCGCACCACAGCGTCAATGGCTGCCAGTTGCAGGCCGGTGACCTGTTCGGTTCGGGCACGCTGTCGGGGCCGGAAAACGGTCAGTTCGGCAGCCTGCTGGAAATCACCGAGGGCGGTAAGAAGCCGATCGAACTGGCCTCGGGTGAAGTGCGCAAGTTCCTTGAAGACGGCGATGAAATCATCCTGCGTGGCCGTTGCAGTCGCGAGGGTTTTGCCTCCATCGGTTTCGGCGAGTGCCGCGGCAAAGTGTTGCCGGCGCGCTAAGGGGAATGGGTCATGGAACTCTATACCTACTACCGTTCGACCTCGTCCTATCGAGTGCGCATCGCGCTGGCGTTGAAGGGGCTGGATTACCAGGCGCAGCCGATCAACCTGATCGCACCGCAAGGTGGCGAGCATCGCCAGCCGACGTACCTGAGCATCAACCCGCAAGGTCGAGTGCCGGCCTTGCGTACCGATGAAGGCGAACTGCTGATTCAGTCACCGGCGATCATCGAGTACCTGGAAGAACGTTATCCACAGGTGCCGCTGCTGTCCAAGGACCTCGCTGCCCGTGCCCATGAGCGTGGTGTGGCGGCGGTCATCGGTTGCGATGTGCATCCGTTGCACAACGTCAGCGTGCTCAACCGACTGCGTCAGTTGGGTCACGATGAAACGCAGGTAGTCGAATGGATCGGCCACTGGATCGGTCAGGGGCTGGCGACGGTGGAGCAACTGATCGGTGATGACGGCTACTGCTTCGGGCCGCAGCCAGGCTTGGCGGATGTGTACCTGATTCCACAGCTGTACGCGGCTGAACGTTTCAACATATCCCTTGAGGCCTACCCTCGGATTCGTCGAGTCGCGGCGTTGGCGGCTACGCATCCGGCGTTCATCAAGGCGCATCCGGCTAACCAGCCGGACACTCCATAAAAGCGAGATCAAAAGATCGCAGCCTTCGGCAGCTCCTACTGGATGTACGTCATTCCAATGTAGGAGCTGCCGAAGGCTGCGATCTTTTTCTATTAATGAACAATGGCATTGGGCGGCAAATGCCCCAGCCGTTCTGTCAGGCGAATCCGCTGGATCGGGTCATCGCTGAGCAGCAGAGCATGCTCCAGGTCGAAGCGTTCGGCGTTGGGGCAATCGAGCCGTTGGTAGAGGCTGGCGCGGGCCAGGTAGTCGGCGGCGGTACCGTTGCCCAGCTCCAGGACGCGCTCGGCGTCGACCAGGGCGCCGATGTAGTCATCGTTGGACAGGTGCAACTGGCGCAGGTTACGCGACAGGCGTTGCAGCATTTGCACAGGCTCGGCGGTCACCAGGTGTTCAGCACTGAGCTTCATGTTCGGGCCGTACTGGCGTTGCAGCAGTTCCCGGCAATCGTTGGGGTAGAGGCGACGACCGCCGCACGGATCGAGCAGGTGGTCGGCACCCGGGACGCGTAATAGAAAATGGCCGGGGAAGTTGACCCCGACCAAGGGGATTTCCAGGCCTGCGGCCAACTCCAGTGCAATCAGGGCCAAGGCCAGGGGTTGTCCGCGTCGACGCTCGAGCACTCGATTGAGCAGCGCCACCTGTGGGCGCAACGGGGTGAAGTCGTCCTGGGCGAACCCCAGATCATTCATGCGCCGCAGCAAGGGTTGCGCCAGTTCACTCACCGGCAACATCGGCAGGCTGCCGCTGATTCGCTGTTGCAGCGCCTTGAAGTTTTCCAGCGACGCCTCGGGGTTCACCTCGCGGTCATGTTCGGCGGCAATCCACAGCCCCGCCTCGAACAGGGCGGGCGGCGAACGTTGCAGGCAGGTGAAAAACAATTGGCGCGGGGTCATCAAAATCTCCGGTCAATGCCTCGTTTTAGCCCCGTCTCTGTCATTCGTCCAGTGCTGCACGGGGGTAGGACGGGTTATTTCCGAATACCTGAATGGCCGCTGCGCTTATTCCGGTGCGCTTCAGCAATTTTTGGGCGCAAGCCTATACTGGCGACTACAAGAAGTGATTCGGGAGCCTTACGATGTT
This sequence comes from Pseudomonas putida, assembly GCF_050990305.1. Taxonomy (GTDB): domain Bacteria; phylum Pseudomonadota; class Gammaproteobacteria; order Pseudomonadales; family Pseudomonadaceae; genus Aquipseudomonas; species Aquipseudomonas putida_AH. Next base: position 998,862 of record NZ_CP158817.1, read on the forward strand.
CGCTCTCATGCAAAGCACTCGCCTTGAATCGCTGCATCTGAGCGTCGACCCGGCCACCGGGTTGAAGGCGGTCATTGCCATTCATAACAGTCGCCTGGGGCCAGCCCTGGGCGGTTGTCGTTACCTCGCCTACCCCAGCGACGAGTCCGCGGTCGAGGATGCCGTGCGCCTTGCCCAAGGCATGAGTTACAAGGCTGCACTGGCCGGCCTGGCCCAGGGCGGTGGCGTGGCGGTCATTGTCCGCCCGGCTCATGTGGCCAATCGCGGTGCGCTGTTCGAAGCCTTCGGGCGCTGCATAGAGCAACTCGACGGGCGCTACATCACCGCCATCGACAGCGGCACTTCCGTGGCGGACATGGATTGCATCGCTCAACAGACTCAACACGTCACCAGCACTACCTCAGCGGGCGACCCTGCTCCCCATGCGGCGATGGGCGTATTCACCGGCATTCGTGCCACCGCCATGGCGCGGTTGGGCAGCGACAATCTCGAAGGCCTGCGCGTGGCCATTCAAGGCCTGGGAAATGTGGGCTATGCCCTGGCGGAACAGTTGCATGCCGCCGGCGCCGAACTGCTGGTCAGCGACATCGATCACGGCAAGGTGCAACTGGCGATGGAGCAACTCGGTGCTCACCCGATTGCCAATGACGCACTGCTCAGCACACCGTGCGATATTCTGGCCCCGTGTGGCCTGGGAGGCGTGCTCAACAGTCACAGCGTGACGCAATTGCGCTGTTCGGCGGTGGCGGGTTCGGCGAACAACCAGCTGACTCACCTGGACGTCGCCGATCAGTTGGAGCGGCGCGGCATTCTGTATGCACCGGATTATGTGATCAATGCTGGCGGGCTGATCTACGTTTCCCTCAAGCACCGTGGTGAACAGTTGACGACCATCACTGCGCACCTGTCGAAAATCAGCTCGCGATTGACTGAGGTGTTTGCCCACGCCCAGGCGGAAAAACGTTCGCCGGCGCGGGTGGCAGATGAGCTCGCGGAAAAGGTTCTGTATCGGTAGAAGATTAAAAGATCGCAGCCTTCGGCAGCTCCTACATGAGATTGCGTTTTCTGTAGGAGCTGCCGAAGGCTGCGATCTTTTGATTTTTGCCATGAAAAAGGCCCTGAGCCATTCGACTCAGGGCCTATTCAATTCGGCTGTTACTTATTTTGCTGCTTTGGCGGCCTTGGCTGGCTTGGCCGCAGGAGCAGGCTCGGCGGCCACTTCTTCAACAGGTGCTGGCACCGATTGCGGGGCTTCCACAGGCGCTGCAAGCAATTCGGACAGGGCGTCCGGTTGACTCTTGAACGCCTTGGCGAACACATCGCGATTTTTCGCCATGTAGATCCCGGCTTCTTCCACTTGCTGTTCAGTCAGGGACGGAACGGCTTTTTGCAACACCTCAGCCAGCAACTCGGCCAGCTCGAGCATTTTGTCATGACGGTCAGCTTCGGCTTTATCCATGAACAAGCGCTCCAGATCTCGGCTGCTGCGGTATACCACTTCGACGGCCATTCACCACCTCACATGCCTTCACATTGGGTTGTCTGATTCGACTACTGTATTTATATACAGCGAAAAGGATAAGCGAATCGCTGGAGTTTGGGTAGTGGCTTTTTAATGTAGTCCGATTTTGAGGATTGTCATTCGCGGGCAAGCCTCGCTCCTACGGACCGCATGCCCCTGTAGGCGCGAGGCTTGCCCGCGAAGGCGTCTTTGTGGCCACTACCGAAGTGCCTAATCTCACGTGGCCATCATCTCACCTGTAAACCACTGGCCTTGTTTCTGCATGCAGAACAACCGTCACGTCCAACCTGCATTATCCGGTCGAACCGACCTAAGGAAGCATCATCGTGAAAATCAACTGGGCCGAAAATCTGCGGCAGAACGTGCACCAGCTGGCGGAGTCCCTGGGCAATCTGTTCGTCGAGACCTTTCACTACATGGCACTGTTCGCCATCGGTGCCGTGACCGCATGGGCGGCGGTGATGGAGTTTCTCGGGATGATCGAACAGGGTCACATCAAGATCGATGACATCTTGCTGCTGTTCATCTACCTGGAACTGGGCGCAATGGTCGGGATTTACTTCAAGACCAATCACATGCCGGTGCGTTTCCTGATCTACGTGGCGATCACCGCGCTGACCCGCCTATTGATTTCCAACGTGTCGCACCACAATCCACCGGACTTGGGGATCATTTATCTGTGTGGCGGGATTCTGCTGCTGGCGTTCGCGATCCTGGTGGTGCGTTACGCTTCGTCGCAATTTCCTTCGGTGAAAATTGAAAACCCGCAACGCAAGACCGGTGCGGGTTCCAGCGAACATCCAGAAGTAGAGAAAGGCGAAATTTAAAACCGCATGGCGGGGCGGTGACGGCCCTTGGCCGTCGGCGGCGGCAGGTTGCGCGTGCCGCCGTCGGTCATGGATTCAAGGATGGCCACCGCGCTGTGGCCCTGTTCGATGGCAATGCCGAACTGAATGCTTTGCACCAGGCGTTTGAGACGCGCGGGGTCATTACGTTGTTCGGCGCTGATCATGCGCTTGGCGACGACCCGACCGCTGTTGGACAGGGTCAGCATGATGCTGCCATCGAGCCCCTGAATGCTCAGGTTGATTTGATAATCCGCTGCGAAAGCGTCGGTAATGAGCTGAAAAGGGTTGTCCATGATGCGTCACCGCCTGATTGAACGTGCAGTTGTTGACCAGTCGTGATCGGGATAAGTTCGCAACACCAGACCATCGGCCTCCCTGGCCAAGACAATCCGCTTTTTGTAGGAGCTGCCGCAGGCTGCGATCTTTTGATCTTCGGCGTCTTCAGAAACGCCAGGAGTCAAAAGATCGCAGCCTGCGGCAGCTCCTACACAGGACATAGCAAGGGGCATGCCGGAAAGATTGTCAGACAATCCGCCCCCCTTGTAGGAGCGAGCTCTGCTCGCGATGGACGTGAACGATGACGCTTGAAACCAGATGCCCCGAGGCGCTCTTGAGTTTTTCGCGAGCGAGCTCGCTCCTACAGGAGTGCCCGTTTCAGGGCAAGAAGTCTCCACGTGCCACTAAAGCGATCAACATTCCACCCAACTCACCGCCAAGCCACCGCGTGACGTTTCCTTGTACTTGTCGTGCATGTCGGCACCGGTATCGCGCATGGTGCGGATCACCCGATCCAGGGAAATGAAGTGCTTGCCATCACCGCGCAGGGCCATTTGCGTGGCGTTGATCGCCTTCACCGCGGCAATGGCGTTGCGCTCGATACACGGTACTTGCACCAGTCCTCCTACCGGATCGCAGGTCAGTCCGAGATTGTGTTCCAGGCCGATTTCCGCAGCGTTTTCCAGTTGCTCTGGCGTTGCGCCCAATACCTCGGCCAGGCCGGCAGCGGCCATGGCACAGGCCGAGCCGACTTCGCCCTGGCAACCGACTTCGGCACCGGAAATCGAAGCGTTTTTCTTGCAGAGAATGCCAACAGCCGCCGCCCCCAAAAAGAACGCGACCACATCATCGTCCGACGCCTCGGAATTGAATTTCATGTAGTAGTGCAGCACTGCCGGAATGATCCCGGCCGCACCGTTGGTCGGGGCGGTGACCATGCGACCGCCGGCGGCGTTTTCTTCGTTCACTGCCAGGGCGTACAGGTTGACCCACTCCATGGCCGACAGGGTCGAGGTGATGACGTTCGGCTTGCCGATTTCCAACAGGTTGCGGTGCAATTTCGCCGCGCGACGCGGAACATTCAGACCGCCGGGCAGGATGCCTTCGTGGTGTAGACCCTGCTCGACGCACTCGCGCATCACCGACCAGATGTGCAGCAGGCCCTGACGTATATCTTCGTCACTGCGCCAGGCCCGTTCGTTGGCCATCATCAGCTCCGAAACCCGCAAACCGTGTTGATTGCACAGTTGCAGCAATTCCACAGCGCTGGAGAAATCGTACGGCAACACCACGTCGCTGGCGGGCGCGATGCCCGACTCGGCTTCGGCCGCTTCGATAATGAAACCGCCGCCGATGGAGTAATAGGTTTGCTCGAACAGCTCGCCGGTTTCGCCGAAAGCTGTCAGAGACATGGCGTTGGGGTGGTAGGGCAGGCTCTCATCGAGTAGCAGGAGGTCGCGGGACCAGACGAAGGGAATCGTTATCTGCCCGGCGAGGGGCAATTCGCCGGTTTCGCGCAGGGTGTGGATTCGACTATCAATGGTGGTGGGGTCGATACGGTCAGGCCATTCGCCCATCAGCCCCATGACACAGGCGCGGTCGGTGGCATGGCCGACGCCGGTCGCCGACAGGGAGCCATAGAGTCGGATTTCTACCCGCCGCACGTCGGGTAAATGTCCCTTGTCGACCAGTGCCTGGGCGAAAGTCGCTGCTGCACGCATGGGGCCGACGGTATGGGAACTGGACGGACCGATGCCCACTTTGAAAAGATCGAAAACACTGATAGCCATGCTAAAGCCTATGCCTGCAATGGAAGATGAATCGCTGCCATTTTTGTAGGACAAGCGCACTTTCAGCGATACTGCCAACCTCGGTCCTACGTGACCAACGAAACTTCCTAAGAAAGCCTTTAGCAGGACTAAACGATGAGTCGTCAATTGCATGCCCAGACTTATGTGTGGCTGCAGGTGTTTTCCTGTGCCGCCCGGCACTTGTCGTTCACCCGCTGCGCCGAAGAACTGCACATCACGCCGGGAGCGGTCAGTCAGCAGATCCGGCAGTTGGAAGAGCGCCTGGGTTTTCGACTGTTTCATCGACGTGCCCGTGGCGTGGAACTGAGCGCCGAAGGCCAGCGACTGGCCATCACCGTCAACGAGGCCTACGGCAGCATCGATGCGGAATTGCGCAGGCTGGATGCGGGGATGATCAGCGGCACCTTGCGGGTGCGTTCGATCCCGTCGTTTCTGAGTAAATGGCTGACCCCGCGTTTGCCGCGCCTGCAACAACGTTTCCCGGACATCCAATTGCGCCTGGTGGCCGAAGACAGCAGCGTGCCGTTGCATGAGGGCGACTTCGATTTGGCCATTGACCTCAATGACGGCAGTTATCCGGGGTTGTTATCCACAGCCTTGCTCGATGAACAGATCTTTCCGGTTTGCGCACCGGGCCTGTTGCGCGGTCGCCCGCCGCTGCATGGCCCCGCAGACCTGATGCATTTTCCGTTGCTGCACGACATCACCGCCTGGCGCGGCAGTTACGAGTACGCGGAATGGGAGTTCTACCTCAATGCCATCGGCTTCGAAGGCGCAGATGTGCGGCGTGGGCACACGTTCAATCGCAATCACCTGACCATCGAAGCGGCCATCGCCGGGATGGGCGTCGCGATTGCCCGGCGCACGCTATTGAACGACGAGTTGGAGCGCGGGGCGCTGATCGTGCCCTTTGGCTTAGCGGTGCCCAATCACAAGCGCTACATGGTGCTCTATGCGCCGGGTGCGCTGAGCCACCCTGGCGTGCGTGCGGTGCATGACTGGCTGGTGGAGGAGGCGGGGATTTTTCGCGGCTTGCATCCGCTTGGAGAGCGGCAAATGTGAGAATTTGTGACAAGGGGGCGGAGCGAATCAACTCCCGACCTTACCAGCGCTTTTAGCGGTTGTCCGGCTTTTTTTACGATAAAAATTTATCTTTTTTCAGGGGTTGAATTGTTCAGCGTACAGACCGATTGTGTAACTAAGAGGTCACGGTGACGACGCCCAAGGGCTTAGCTGACCGGCCTCTCGCGAGCTAGCTGAAATAAGGGATGAACTATGCAAATCCAAGTCAATAGCGATAACCATATTCAAAGCAGTAAACGACTGGAGGAGTGGGTACGAACCACCATTGAGAGCACGCTCGAACGTTATGAGGAGGACTTGACCCGAGTCGAGGTTCACCTGCGGGACGAGAACGGCGACAAGCCCGGTCCCCACGATTTGCGCTGTCAGCTGGAAGCGCGGCCAAAAGGCCATCAACCGATTTCTGTCACCCATAAAGCCGCCAACCTGGAATTGGCGATCGACGGGGCCGCCGAGAAACTCGAGCACGCGCTCGAACACCTGTTCGGCAAACTGCGCGGCAAACCCCGCGCCGCCGTGGTGCCATTCGAGCGCAGGCCTCATGCCGATAAGCTGCTGGAAGAAGAGTTTCTGGAAAACGAACAGGCTGCACAAAACGCTTGAAGCCTGATTTAACCTCCCCATGAAAACGGGCCTGCCATGCAGGCCCGTTTTGTTTTCAGCGTTCAGTTATTGGGTTGGGGGAGGGCTCCCTCGCCACAAAAGTGATCTTGCTCATCCGACAGCTTTGCGTATGATAATATTTATCATTAGTATTGCGCCCCGCTGGCCCGCCCGATTGCCCTTTGCGCAGTACCGAACCGATGATCACCCGTCCCCCCGAACCCCACGATCTTGCGCATGACAAGCTGCGCGGCGACCGCGCGTATTTTCTCCGAGTGTTCCTCTCGCAGCGCTCGCAAATGGAAGCGCTGGTCAGCCGCCGCGTCGGTTGCCGGGCGACTGCCGCCGACCTGGTACAGGACCTGTTCCTGCGTTTCTGGCGGAGGCCGCTGGTACAGGTCGAGGAGCTCAGCACCTACTTGTTGCGTTGCGCCGGCAACATCGCCATCGACCATTTGCGCAGCGAAGGTACGAGGGTGCGGGCCAGCGAAGGCTTGAGGGTGGAATCTTCGGACAGCGTCAGCAGTGAACCGCAAGCCGTACTGGAGGCGGGCAACGACTTGCGGCATGTCGAAGCGGCGTTGCGCGCGTTGCCCGAGCGCACGCGGCAGATCTTTTTGCTCAACCGCATCCACGGCAGCAAATACGCCGAAATAGCCAAGGCCATGGGTCTGTCCCAAAGTGCCGTGGAAAAACATATGATGCGCGCGCTCGAGGCCTGCAAGGCCAGCCTGCGGGAGTCGCCGCCACGTACGCCAGGGAAAGCACCGTGAACAACCTTCAAAGCGTCACCCCGACGCCCGCCCAGGAACAGGCCGCGTTGGCCTGGCTGAGCCTGTTGCATGATCAGCCGAGTAGCGGTGACCAGGCCACGTTCAGCCAGTGGCTTCAGGCTGACCCGGCCCATGCCGAGGCCTATGCCCGTGCGCAAGTGTTGTGGGAGTTGAGCGAAGTGCCGGCGCGCACCTTGGCCGATGAAGACGCGTTGGCCTTGCAGCATTACCTCAATGTCATGAATCGCTCGCGCGGCTACCGTGTCCGGCATTGGTCCGGTGCGCTGGCGATGGCGGCTTGTTTGCTGTTGATGATCAGTCTCGGCACCGGCTGGCAACCGTCGCGTTGGATCGATGACATGGGCGCCGATTATGTCTCGGCACCGGGGGAAGTCCGGACCTTCACCCTGGCCGATCAATCGCAAGTCACCCTCGACGCCGACAGTGCCATTGCCGTGAATTTCAGCCGTGGTGAGCGGCGTGTGCAGGTGCGCCGTGGTGCCGGATTCTTCCACGTGACCCACACCGGCGAACCGTTTGTGGTCGATGCCGAAAAGGGCCAGGCGCGAGTGCTGGGCACGCAGTTCGAAGTGCGCCTGCAACCCCATGGCGCGCAGGTCACGGTGTTGTCCGGCCGGGTCGGGGTGACGGCAGATAAAGCGGCCACGCAGCAAATCCTCACCGACGGCCAGCAAGTGGCCTATGGCGAAGGCGCGATACAACCGCTACACGCCGTGGACAGTGAAGCGCAGTTGGCGTGGCGCCAGGGCTGGCTCAATTACTACAAGGCGACATTGGCCGATGTGGTGGAGGACCTGCGACGGTATTACCCGGGGCGGATTGTGCTGCTCAATGATGAACTGGCCCAGAGACGGGTCAGTGGCAGCTTTCCGAGCAAGGATCCACAGGCGGTGTTGAGTTCGTTGCAAGGGGCGTTGGGGTTTGAACAGCATGAGGTGTTGGGGCATCTGATCATTTTGCGGTGAGGAAACCGGCCTCATCGCGGGCAAGCCTTGCTCCTACAGGATTGCGTCGAGCACATCATTGTGGATCACCCCAATCCGGTAGGAGCAAGGCTTGCCCGCGATGGCGTCCGCTCAAACACCAAATTTCTCAAAAAATATTTTCAACATTCTGCTGAGGTAAAACCGAACGCCATCCGTGTAGTGACTGAAACTGCGATTCATTCGCATCCGTTGCGGTTCTACACAGGTCATGAGTCATGAAGTCCAGGGCAAAATCGGGTTCGGTCAATCAGTGGTTGATTGCTTCTACATTGAAGGTTTCTGCGTTGAGTTTCTCGGCGATGGCCATGCTGCCGCTGAGCGCGGCGATGGCCGCGCAAACCGGTGCGCAGCAACCGGCGCAATTCAGCTTTTCGCTGGCCGCCAAACCATTGCCCCAGGCATTGAGCGACTTCAGCCGAATCACCGGCATCAGCGTGGTCTACACCGATGAAGCGCCGTATGGCATCACCGCCCCCACCGTCAGCGGCCAGATGAGTGCCGAGCAGGCATTGCAGCAGTTGCTCGCCGGTTCCGGCTTCACCTTCCGCCGGACCGATGGTCACACCCTGGTGCTGGAACCGCTGCCCACCGAAGGCGCCTTGAATCTGGGCGCGACCACCATCACCTCGACAATGGAGCAGTCCACCAGCTACCAGCCACCGCCGATCAGTTCGGTGATGCGCAGCTCGGCGCCGATTCAGGAAATCCCGCAGACCGTCAACGTGGTCGCGGCCCAAGTCATTCGCGATCAGGCTCCGCGTAATCTGGATGACGCGCTGGCCAACGTCAGCGGCATCACTCAGGGCAACACGCTGGGCAGTACCCAGGACTCGGTGATGACCCGCGGCTTCGGCGACAACCGCAACGGCTCGATCATGCGCGACGGCATGCCGATTGTGCAGGGCCGCGGCATGAACGCCACGGTGGACCGGGTTGAAGTGCTCAAGGAGCCAGCTTCGTTGCTTTATGGCATTCAGGACCCGGGCGGGGTGGTGAACATGGTCAGCAAGCAGCCCGAGCTTGAACAGTACAACGCCTTGACCCTGCGCGGCTCCACCTATGGCGAAGGCAAGAATGGCGGCGGTGGCACCTTCGACAGTACGGGCGCATTGGGGACTTCCGGGTTCGCCTATCGCATGGTGTTGGACCACGAGGACGAAGATTACTGGCGTAACTTCGGCGTGCATCGCGAGACTCTGGTTGCACCGTCGTTGGCCTGGTTTGGTGAAAGTACCAAGCTGTTGTTCGCCTACGAGCATCGTGAATTCCTCACACCGTTCGACCGTGGCACGGTGATCGACCCACGTGACAACCACCCGCTGGACATCCCCCGGGATCGCCGGCTCGACGAACCCTTCAACAACATGCAAGGGCGCTCGGACCTGTATCACTTCCAAGCCGATCACGAGCTCAACGACGACTGGAAAGCCCACTTGGGCTATAGCTGGAACCGCGAAACCTACGATGCCAGCCAGGTGCGCGTGACCGCCATCGACACCAACAAAGGCACGCTGACCCGCAGCATGGACGGCACGCAAAATGCGATCAGTACCGATCGCTTCACCACGTTGAGCCTGGAGGGCAATGTCGACGTCCTCGGCATGCGCCATGACCTGGTGTTTGGCATCGATGACGAGTACCGCAAGATCTACCGTGAAGACTTGATCCGCCAGAAAAGCCTGACCACCTTCAGCTACCTCAACCCGGTGTATGGTCGAGAGGTTGAAGGCACTACGGTCAGCCCGGCAGACAGTGCCCAGACCGATCAGTTGCGCAGCGATTCGGTCTTTCTGCAAGACTCCATTCACCTGACGGATCAGTGGATTCTGGTGGCGGGCGGGCGTTTCCAGGCGTACGACCAATACGCCGGTAAAGGCGTTCCGTTCCACGCCAACACCGACAGCAACGGCCAGAAGTGGGTGCCGCGCGCGGGTCTGGTGTATCGCTATACCGATGCGCTGTCGTTCTACGGCAGCTACACCGAATCGTTCAAACCCAACTCGACCATCGCGCCATTGAGCGGCAGTACCGTCGTACTCGACGGCAGTGTCGCGCCGGAGGAGGCCAAGTCCTTGGAAATCGGCGCCAAGCTCGATCTGCCAGGACGAGTAACGGGCAACGTCGCGTTGTTCGACATCAAGAAGCGCAATGTACTGATCGCCAACTCCGAAGGCCCGGTGACGATCTACAGCGCCGCCGGTGAAGTACGCTCCCGTGGTCTGGAAGTGGATGTGAGCGGGCAGCTCAGCGACCACTGGAGCATGATCGGCAACTACGCCTACACCGACGCCGAGGTGACCGAAGACCCGGATTACAAAGGCAAGCAGCTGCAGAACGTGGCGAAGAACAGCGGCTCGCTGTCGGCGGTCTATGATTTCGGCCGCATCATGGGCGGTGATCAATTTCGGGTCGGCGCGGGCGCGCGTTACGTCGGGGAGCGGTCGGGCAACGCCGTGAACGATTTCGATCTGCCGAGCTACACCGTTGCCGACGCATTCGCCACTTACGACACCCAACTCGACGGGCAGAAGGTCAAGTTGCAGCTCAACGTGAAAAACCTGTTCGACCGCACGTACTACACCTCGGCGGCGAGTCGGTTCTTCGTATCGATGGGCGATTCGCGGCAGGTGGTTTTGTCGAGCACCCTGGAGTTCTGACGGGATACCGCATCATCGTTTTTCGCGGGCAAGCCTCGCTCCTACAGGGTTGCGTCGATGCGCAATGGCACATCCCTGTAGGAGCGAGGCTTGCCCGCGAAGAGGCCCGAACAGACAGAAAATAATATCGAGGCTAACGCAAGAACGCCTGCCGATACTCTCCCGGCGTCCCACCCAACGCTTGGCGAAACCGATTGGTGAAGTGACTGGCACTGGCAAATCCGCAAGCCAGTGCAATCTCGCCCAGCGGCTGCGATGTCGACCGCAGCAGCTCTCGCGCCCGGTTCAAGCGCCGCGCCAATACATACTGATGCGGCGGCAGGCCGAAGCTTTCGCGGAACATCCGGGCAAAGTGGTACTCGGACAACGTGCACAACGCCGCCAGTTGCCCCAGGCTGATCGCCGCGTCCAGATGGCTATCGATGTACTCCACCAACAGCCGCCGCTGGTGCGCCGCCAGACCTCCCTTGAGGCGCAACCCCGGTCGATTGCTGACCTGGCTGAGCAAGGCATGGCTGAGGATTTCGTGGGCCAGGCTGCTGGTGAGCAGGCGTTCGCCGGGCTCGTCCCAGTTGAGGGTAATCAACTGCCGAAAGCGCTGCGCCTGCCGCGGATCTTCGAGAAAGGTTTGCTCGCGCAGCTGCAATTCCCGGGGTTCACGATCCAGCAGCGTGACGCACCCCAAGGCGAATTGTTCGGGACTGAAATAGAGGTGGGCGAGGCGAATATCGCCGTTGATCACCCAACCGGACTGATGATCGGCGGGCAGGACGCACAGCTTGTCCGGGCCGCCCTTGGTACCGGGCTGGTCGCGGCGAAAGGTGCCGGTGCCGCCGGCGATGTAGCACGACAACGTGTGATGGCTCGGCGCTTCGTAGTCCTGGGCGTCGTGATGGTTGCTCCACAAGGCTGCAGAGAGGCCGTCACCGAGCTCGGCGCTGTGCTCCAGACGAGCATTGGGCGAGCGGTTGAGGGCTTGAAAGACTTGCAGGGTTTCCAGTGCGGACATGTTCAGTGCTCTCTAATGCCTGCATCCTACTCCGTAGGCGTTGCCCTGCCAGCCCGCCCCGCGACAAAACCGCAAGTTTATGCAAGTGCGCCAGGGGGCGGCGCGGGACACTGGGCTCCTATCGAGGAGCCTTAGCCATGAACCTTTCTTTGTACCTGCTGACCGTGCTGATCTGGGGCACCACCTGGATTGCCCTGAAATGGCAACTGGGTGTGGTGGCGATTCCCGTATCGATTGTTTACCGCTTCGGCCTCGCCGCGCTCGTGCTGTTTGTGCTGTTGCTGCTCAGCCGAAAGCTGCAAGTGATGAATCGGCGCGGGCATCTGATCTGCCTGGCTCAGGGACTCTGCCTGTTCTGCGTCAACTTCATGTGCTTCCTCACCGCCAGTCAATGGATTCCCAGTGGTCTGGTGGCGGTGGTGTTTTCCACGGCAACGCTGTGGAACGCCCTGAATGCGCGGGTGTTCTTCGGCCAGAAAATCGCCCGAAATGTGTTGATGGGCGGCGCGTTGGGCCTGCTCGGGCTGGGGCTGTTGTTCTGGCCTGAACTGGCCGGCCACACCGCCAGCCCGCAGACGCTGCTCGGCCTGGGCCTGGCCTTGTGCGGCACCTTGTGTTTTTCGGCGGGGAACATATTGTCGAGCCTGCAACAAAAGGCCGGGCTCAAACCCTTGACGACCAATGCCTGGGGCATGGCTTACGGAGCGGCCATGCTGTCGGTGTGGTGCCTGGTCAAAGGCATTCCGTTCGACATGGAGTGGAATGCCCGCTACATCGGTTCGCTACTGTATCTGGTGATTCCGGGTTCGGTGATCGGTTTCACCGCTTACCTGACACTGGTCGGTCGCATGGGGCCGGAGCGTGCGGCCTATTGCACCGTGCTGTTTCCGGTGGTGGCGCTCAATGTCTCGGCCGTTGCAGAAGGCTACCAGTGGACCGCTCCGGCGCTGGCCGGGCTGGTGATGGTGATGCTGGGTAACGTATTGGTGTTCCGCAAGCCCAGGGCAAGTGTGAGCCCCGTGTCGGGCAAGCTGGCTTGAACAACAATGGGTTTAATTGTCTTTCGCCACCAATAGATAGATCAGGCCGAAGAACATGTATTCAATATTGGTGGTGGCCCAGTCAAAGGCATTTCGCTGAGCGGAATATTCCATGTCGAACCATTCGTTGAGAATGATCACGTATAAAGTCTGATAAACGAAAAGTGCGGTGCTGAAACCGATGATGGCGAACTTCTTGGCTTCATGAAATTCACTGCGAGTTCCTGTGAGTTTCCGACAGAGCTGATAAGTGCCAGCCAGGAAACTGAAGGTATAGATGATCTCGAGAGTGATGATGGCCCAGTAAAAGCGGTGATGGAAAATTGCAGAGGTGTTGGACCGGTAACGCCGGGAATCATTGCCCACGGTATCGCTCATGCTGATGATTCGCCCGATGTAGTCGGAGTAGGCCGCATAGTCGGTGAAGTTGTTGGTGAGGGTTATCAGTCCGAAAAGAGCCGCCATCAGGACGACCAATATTTTGCTCCGCCTAATGATGCCGGCAGTAGTGAAGTGACTCATGGAAATACTCCGAATGTACGGTAAGTGCCGTTATTTCGTCGGAGTTTATAGCCGTTTCCAGCAGAGTAGCCGGGTACTGAATTGCAAGTTATGTCGTCACACTAAATCTGTAGGCGCTGCCGCAGGCTGCGATTTTTTAATCTTTAAAACAAGATCAAAAGATCGCAGCCTGCAGCAGCGCCTACAAAGTCATACAGGGGTCAGCCTTTCCAGACCTGCGGGTTGACCAGGTCCTGAGGTCGCTCGCCCAAGAGTGCGGCGCGCAAGTTGTCCAGGGCACGGTTGGCCATCGCGTCGCGGGTTTCCTGGGTGGCCGAGCCGATGTGGGGCAAGGTCACGGCATTTTTCAGTTGGAACAGCGGCGACTCGGCCAGCGGTTCCTTTTCGTACACATCCAGCCCGGCGCCGCGAATCCGGTTGTTTTGCAACGCTTCGATCAGCGCCGGTTCATCCACCACAGGGCCGCGGGCGATGTTGATCAGGATCGCACTTGGCTTCATCAGCGCCAGTTCGCGATGGCTGATCAGGTGTTTGGTTTTCTCGCTGAGCGGCACGACCAGGCACACGAAGTCGGCTTCGGCCAGCAATTGATCCAAGCTGCGGAATTGCGCGCCGAGCTCTTGTTCCAACTCGACTTTACGACTGTTGCCGCTGTAGATGACCGGCATGTTGAAGCCCAGGCGGCCACGGCGGGCGATGGCTGCGCCGATGTTGCCCATGCCGACGATCCCCAGGGTCTTGCCATGGACATCGCAACCGAACAGCGGGGCGCCAACCGTGGCTTGCCATTGACCGGCCTTGGTCCAGGCATCCAGTTCGGCCACACGGCGGGCACTGCTCATCAACAGGGCGAAAGCCAGGTCGGCGGTACTTTCGGTGAGCACGTCGGGTGTATTGGTCAGCATGATCCCGCGTTCGTTGAAGTACGCGACGTCATAGTTGTCGTAGCCCACCGAAACGCTGGAAACCACTTCCAAATTCGCGGCGTTTTCCAGTTGCGCACGACCGAGTTTACGGCCGACACCGATCAAACCGTGGGCATGGGGCAGGGCTTCGTTGAATTGGGCATTGATGTCGCCGTTTTTCGGATTCGGCACAATGACGTCGAAATCCTGTTGCAGGCGTTCAACCATTTGAGGCGTGACGCGGCTGAAGGCGAGGACGGTTTTTTTCATGGATGCAGGCTCGTCGGGCGGAGGAGAATACTGAGCACGCTAACATTCTTCCCGGGATTTGTGCGAGTCGCTTGGCAGCAGATTACGGCGCGTCATCCAGTTATACTGGCGCCTTTCGTGGCTCGCTGACCGGGCCCGACACTTTATGCATCACCCGGAGCATTCATGACTTCCCCGAAACAACCGCCGGTTGACGAGACCTTGAGCGACGAGCAAACCGTGCTGCCAGAAGGCGTCGAGTCCAGCGCCGATGGCGAAACCAAAGCCGCGATCCTGGCGTTCAAGTTCCCGTTCAAGCCGGGCGAGCTGGCGGCCGCCAAAGGTTCCAACCAGCCTTGGTACAAGAATGGCGCCAAGAATGGCCACACCAAGACACCGGGCATGGCCCCGCCGGGGACTCGGCGGTCGATGGGTAAGCGTTAAGATCCGATTTTGCGGTGACAGGCCTGCCGTCATCGCGGGCTTGCCCGCGATGAGGCCCTATCTGATCAAGCAGCCCTCAATGAAATAAACCCATAGTTCACCTGCGCCTCTGTCACGACCTGCGCGCCCGCCGCCACAACCTGCCTGGCAATATCCTCACCCGAGACATGGAACTGCCATTCGCTGTTCCATTGCGGCAATGTCTGCCCGTCCAAATCGTCGAAGATCGTGACGAACTCGTTCATGTCCGGCAGGTACGCGGTAAATCCATCACCCTTCAGTGCTGTCGTCCGAATCCCCAGCAACGCGCACATCGCATCTTTCACCAGGATGTCATCGCGATCCGCCTGTCGGGAGCGCTGGATCAGCTCCGAAAGCTCCCGGTCGACCAATTCCCCGCCGACAATCAGATCCGGACCTTTTTCCCACGACTCGGGCGGGCATTCCTTCACGGCGGTGTTCAGGGGGATGTGTGGATTGATTTCCATCGGGTAGATGCGGCACACCAGCGGCCTGCGTTCGTAGATGCGACACAGGTTGTTCTCGTCAAGGTTCCGGCAGGCACCAACGTTATAGGCGGCAAAGGTGATGGCGACGTAGGCGTCGACGTCGGCGCTGCGCACGAGTGCCGAACGGCGTTGGGCATGTTCCCGTTGCTCTGCCGGTAAGCCCAGGCCGTTGCTCAAAAAGGCTTCCACCAGCACGATCACCTGACCGCCGTCGGCGGCCCACAGACGGGCTTCGGACAAGGTCAGGGCCACATGGTGGTCATTGCAGCATTTGCCGCAGCCTACGCAGGAAAACGTCGTATTCATTGAACGGTCAGTCGCATCCGAGGGCATGAAACGGCGCCAGAATGCCGCCGCAAAGGCCGCTACCGGTGCAAGTTATGCGCCACTCATTGCGCCTTGGCGGTCGTGCGGATGGAATCCCACTCGGTGACATACGCGGTTTTGCTTTGCTTGTTGTAAAGACACAGCTCCGTGCCTTGGGCGCCTTTCATGTGTTTTTGCGGGTACTGGCCTTGCAGCAGGACGGCGGTGTAGCCGACACGATCATCGAACTGTGCGGGGGTGCCGACCGGTTTGGCGTTCTTCAAGCCGCTGGCCTTGGTGCAACTGGCGAGCACGGTTTTGTCGTAGGCAGCCCAGGCGTCGGGGCTGGAGGCATGGGCCTGGGTGGCGAGGGCGGTGAGACAGAGGAGGATAAGGGTTACGGCTTTCATGAGGCAGGCATCCATGGCGGTAATGGTAAAGGTTGGAGTATGCCTGATGGTTTGGTCGCGTTTGTAAGGGCCTCTTCGCGGGCAGGCCTCGCTCCTACAGATTGCATCGTACTTGTAGGAGCGAGGCTTGCCCGCGAAGACCTCATATCAGGCAGGTACCAATTCCCGGCGGACCTCACGCATACCAACACTCTCATACAACCGCCGCGCCCGAAGGTTGTCTTCCAGCACCTTCAGGTCCACAAATCCTTCCCGACGCTGTTGAAACACCTTGAATGCATTCAACAGCAACGCGCGACCCAGGCCTTGTCGCCGAGCACGCGGATGCACCACCAGATCCTTGATGTAGGCACTGGTCCAGCACTGGCACACGGCAACCACGCCTTCGGCATCGACGAGTACAAAGCACAGGTCGGGATCGTGTTCAGGATCGGTTTCATATAACTGTTGCCAACTTTCCAGCGTCGGCACGCGACCGCCGCCATCACGGTAACCCTGCTCCATCAGGTGATGCACGGCAGCAGCAAGTTCGGGCCGGTAGTGGGTCAATTGAATACCGGTTGGCCAGCGGACGGCGGGCACCACCTCAACCAGGTCGCGCCGCATCAGCCAGCAATAATCCCCGGCCAAGGTTCAATGACCTTGTGCGGCCACGGCCTTGGCCGCAGTGATCAGGCATTGGGTCAGTTCCGGCGAAGAGAACTTGGTCAGTACCGCGTTCGCACCCGACAGACGAGCCTTTTCGCTGTTCATTGCGCTGTCCAGCGAGGTGTGCAGCAGCACGTAGAGGTGCGCAAAGTCAGGGGTTTCGCGCAGGGTGCGGGTGAAGGCGTAGCCGTCCATCTCGGACATTTCGATGTCGGAGACGATCAGGTTGATTTGCTGGGCGGTGCCCTGCAGGTCCAGCAGGCAATCAATGGCTTCCTTGGCACTGCGCGCCGTGTGGCATTGCAGGCCGAGGTTGCGCAGAGTGTGCACCGATTGCTGCAGCGCGACCTGGCTGTCATCGACCACCAGAATCCGCGCGTTGCCCAGCACTTCGGCGTCTTCCATGCTGAGTTCGGTCGGCGCCATTTCAATCTGAGCCGGGGCGATGCCGTGGATGACTTTTTCGATATCCAGCACCTGCACCAAGGTGCCATCGACCGAGGTCACGCCGGTGATGTACGCGCGTGAGCCGCCGGAGCCGAAGGGCGGCGGACGGATGTCGGTGGTCAGGCAGTGGACGATCTTGCTGACCGCCTGGACATGCAAGCCTTGCTTGGAGCGACTGACATCCGTGACGATCAGGCAACCACCGTTCGGATCTTCCAGCGGGCGCTCGCCGATGGCGCGGCTCAGGTCGATCACCGACAACGACGCACCGCGCAGCGTGGCGATGCCTTTTACGTGCGGGTGCGATTCCGGCAACTTGGTCAGCGGCGGGCAGGGGATGATTTCACTGACTTTGAGCAGGTTGATCGCCATCAGCTTGCCACTGCGCAAGGTAAACAGCAGAAGCGAAAGTGAATCCGCGCGGGCTTTGGTGGTGGACATAAAAACCTTCTTTGAAAAAAGGTGAAGGGCGATTACGACGTTCGCCAACAGCTATCGATGCCGGGTTATCGACTTGTTGGGGGCAGGCTTTAACTGATTCAAAAGATCGCAGCCTGCGGCAGCTCCTACAAAGGGTGCGCTTCCCTGTAGGAGCTGCCGAAGGCTGCGATCTTTGGCTTTACTTCATGCCCAATCGCTTGGCCATTCGCCCAAGGTTCGCCCGATCCAGCCCCAACTCCCGCGCCGCGCTCGCCCAATTGTTTTGGTGCCGCTCCAGACACGCGCCGATCAACTGCCGTTGATAGTTTTCGGTGGCCTGGCGCAAATCCCCCGTCACCAGCGCCACCGCAGCCACGGGCGGTTGTTCGGCGCTCACTTCAATGTTGCCATCGGGCAGGTCGAGGTCGGCAGCGCTCAAACTGAGGATTTTTGGCCGTTCCTTGCAGTTGCCCAAGGCCTTCAAGGCGCTGCGGCCGATCAAGTGTTCCAGTTCCCGCACGTTACCCGGCCAGTCGTACGCCAGCAGCGCCACCTGGGCGTCGCTGCTCAGGCGCAGGCTGTTGAGGCCCATGCGTGAGCGATTCTGTTCCAGGAAGTAGCCGCTGAGCAGCAGCACATCGCGGCCACGATCACGCAGGGCCGGGACTAATAACGGATAAACGCTGAGGCGGTGATAGAAGTCGGCGCGGTAACGACCGCTGCGCACTTCTTCAGCCAGGTCACGGTTGGTCGCCGCGATCAGTCGCACGTCGACCCGATGCTCCCTATCTGAACCCAGGCGTTGTAACTGGCCGCTTTGCAGCACACGCAGCAACTTGGCCTGTACCGTCAGCGACAACTCGCCGACTTCATCGAGAAACAGCGTACCGCCATTGGCCAGTTCAAACTTGCCGCGCCGATCGCTCAGCGCCCCGGTGAAGGCGCCGCGCACGTGACCAAACAGTTCGCTTTCCACCAGCGTATCGGGCAGCGCGGCGCAGTTGAGGCTGATGATTGGCTTGTCGGCCCGGGGCGAGGCGGCGTGGATGGCCTGGGCCACCAACTCCTTGCCAACCCCGGTTTCCCCGGTGATCAGCACGGTCAGATCGCTGCCGCCCACCAGATTGATTTCCTCCACAAGACGCTTGTGCGCCTTGCTTTGACCGATCATTTCACGGTTCTGCTGACCACTGGCCTGGCGGTAAACCTCGGCGCGATGGTGTTCGTCTTCGACGCGGTTGTTCAGGCGCTGGATGCGTTCGGCGGCATTGACCGTGGCGGCCGCGAGGCTGGCAAAAGCTTCCAGGGCGTCCAGTTCGATCGGTTCGAATCGCTCGGGGTCGAGGGCGTCCAGGGTCAGCAACCCCCATGGACGCTCGTCGATGAATAGTGGGCAGCCCATGCAATCGTGGACTTCCAGGTGGTCTTCGAGGCCATCGACTAGGCCGTCGTAAGGGTCGGGCATGTCGCTGTCGGCGGCGAACCGGGTTGGACCGGGACTGCTGAGCAACACCTTGAAGCGTGGGTGTTCACTGACTTTGAATCGTCGGCCAAGGGTGTCTGTACTCAAGCCGTCGACAGCCAGTGGCACCAGCCATTCGCCATCAAGGCGCAGCAGGGCGGCGGCGTCGCAAGGCAGGAGGGCGCGCATGGCTTCGAGCAAGCGCCGATAACGCTCGCCTTCGGGGAGTTCGCGGGACAGGTCCGAGACCAGTGGCAACAGGGCAGTAAGCAGGGATTTTGCAGTCATAGTGACTCCATGTAGTCGGTGTGACTATAAAGCAAGCTGTGTCGATATGACTATCATGTTGTTAAGGTGCTGATTTTCAAGGAATTTTATGTTGGCACGGAACCTGATAAGCATAGGGCAATAGTTAGAAACCCTTGTAGCTCTGGAGTCACTTTATGCTTAGCGTCCAAGACCGTGCCATCGTCAAATCCACTGTGCCGCTGCTGGAGAGCGGTGGTGAAGCGTTGATCACTCACTTCTACCGCATGATGCTGTCCGAGTACCCGGAAGTTCGCCCACTGTTCAACCAGGCCCACCAGACCAGCGGTGACCAACCCCGTGCGCTGGCCAATGGCGTACTGATGTATGCACGCCACATCGACCAACTCGACCAGTTGGGCGACCTGGTGGCCAAGATCATCAACAAGCACGTGGCCTTGCAGATCCTGCCGGAACACTACCCGATTGTCGGCAGCTGCCTGCTGCGCGCCATCGCCGAAGTGTTGGGCGAAGAAATCGCCACCCCGGAAGTGATCGCGGCGTGGGGGGCGGCTTATGGGCAACTGGCAGACATCCTGATCGGTGCTGAAGCCAGCATCTACGACCAGAAAGAACAGGCACCGGGCGGCTGGCGCGGCTCGCGGGATTTCATCGTCGCGGCCAAGGTCGAGGAAAGTGCGGAAATCACCTCGTTCTACTTCGAACCGGTGGACAAAGGCCCGATTCTCGAGGCAGAGCCTGGCCAGTACATCGGCATGAAACTGTTCCTCGACGGTGAAGAAATCCGTCGCAACTATTCGCTGTCTGCCCTGGCCAACAAAGGTCAGTACCGCATCAGCGTCAAGCGTGAAGAGGGCGGTCGCGCTTCCAACCACCTGCACGACCACTTGCATGTCGGTTCCAGCATTGAGCTGTTCCCGCCATCGGGCGAGTTCACCCTGACCGCCAGCGACAAACCGCTGGTGTTGATCAGTGGCGGCGTTGGCATCACCCCGACCCTGGCGATGCTCGAAGCAGCGCTGGAAACCAAGCGGCCGGTGCATTTCATCCACTGTGCTCGCAACGGCAAAGCTCACGCCTTCCGTGACTGGATCGACGGACTGGCCGAGCGTCATCCGCAACTCAAGCGCTTCTACTGCTATGACGAAGACGACGGCGTGAGCCCGGCGGCGGACAAGGTCGGGTTGCTGAGTCAGGAGCAGTTGGGCCAATGGCTGCCTGCCGAGCGTGACGTGGATGCTTATTTCCTGGGGCCGAAAGGCTTCATGGCCGCGGTCAAGCGTCACCTCAAGGCACTGGGCGTGCCTGAGAAGCAAAGCCGTTACGAGTTCTTCGGGCCGGCTGCGGTGTTGGAGTAAACGGTTGGGCGCGGTGAGTCAGGCTCACCGCGTCGCCTTCTTCGCGGGCAAGCCTCGCTCCTACGGGATTTTATTCAAACGACATAAATCCCGTAGGAGCGAGGCTTGCCCGCGATTGCTTCACCCCGGTCTCAAACTAAAAAATCCACCCGAAAGTTAATCCCTTCTTAACCCGCCTATCGTCTATTTCCCCGATATCCCCCGGCTCTCTCCAAGAGCAAACTCAGCGTGTAGACTGGCGGGCAATCGATATCTTGAAGGGAAACGCGATGAGCGAGGAAACAATGCGGTTGGGGCGTGAACGGCGCTATCTGGTGTTGCTGGGCATTATCTGTCTGGCGTTGATCGGCGGCGCGCTGTACATGCAAATCGTACTGGGCGAGGCACCTTGCCCGCTGTGTATCCTGCAACGTTATGCCCTGCTGTTGATCGCGATCTTTGCCTTTATCGGTGCGGCCATGCGCGGCCGTCGCAGCATCACGGTGTTTGAAACCCTGGTGGTGATCTGCGCGCTGGCAGGCGTCGGTGTGGCGGGGCATCACGTTTATACGCAGTTCTATCCGGCCGTGAGTTGTGGCATCGATGTGCTGCAGCCGATTGTCGATGATTTGCCGCTGGCGAAGATCTTCCCGCTGGGCTTCCAGGTCGATGGTTTCTGCTCCACGCCATACCCGCCGATCCTCGGTTTGTCCCTGGCGCAATGGGCGCTGGTGGCCTTCGTCTTGGTGGTGATTCTGGTGCCACTGCTCACTGTGCGTAACCGCAAGGCACTGCGCTGAGATCATCGGCAAACCCATAACGGCAGCAAAAAACGCCCCGGTCCTTGCACAGAGGACCGGGGCGTTTTGCATTCTCAGAGGGCAGGTAAAAAGTCTGTGATGTGCGGCAACGGAGGGTGCGACAGGTGTGCGACATGTTGTCACATCATGAGTGTCGCAGTGTGTTTCAAGGTCGCCAATTGGTACGTCTTCACGCAATGAAATTGGCCTGCTGTTCCGATTGGCCGTCTTGCCGTCGTCAGGCTGGAGCAGGCAGTTTTAACAGCCTCTGGCAATTTGCCAGAGCCCTTGCCATATGGGGGCTTCGGCCGGGTAAAGCACAGTAGGGCAGTCTTCGATGCTGTCTGAATTGTGGATGGTAGCCCTACTATTTTTGGTGTTTTTGTTGAGAATCAATTTCGTTAAGATGCGCCACTTTTGCACGTTCTGCGACGAATTGTTGCGACTGTGGATATAAATTATTTCGGGATAAGACATGGTTTATAAAACGTTACATATCTACAATCGCCCGCACTGAAATCCCGACGCTGCTCACCCTCACTGAGGAGCATGAGCAGATGCAGGGTGTCGGGAGGCCAAGATGGCTTCATGCGACTCCAGGTGTCGGTGCCTCCAACTATCCGCACCAAATGGAATTGGTCTGTAACAAGGCCTTTGACCACGAATTCGAATAAGAACTCAACGCTAGCCCAGGATTTGTCGAAACGCGTCTGACGCACGACGGGAAAGCCCTTATTCAATCCAAGAAAAATGCCAACCCTTGGCAGGGTGAAGTGTTGGCGATCAAAACCCAACTGCATGGCGCAAGCTGCTTTAGAGGTCGTGAGATGATTAAAAACAGGTACCCCAGACTACTAGGCTTATTGCCCCTGATCGGCGCGTTGTTGCTGTCAGGCTGCAACATGACCTTGCTCAACCCCAAGGGCCAGGTGGGTCTGGATGAGCGAAACCTGATCATCACCGCAACGCTGCTGATGCTGCTGGTCGTGGTTCCGGTGATCGTGATGACGTTCCTGTTCGCCTGGAAATATCGCGCCTCCAACACCAGCGCCACCTACACGCCGAAGTGGAACCACTCCACCAAGATCGAGATCGCGGTGTGGGCTGTGCCAATCATGATCATCATTGCCCTGGGTTACGTCACCTACAAGTCGACTCACGCCCTGGATCCGTACAAGCCGCTGGAATCCGACGTCAAGCCTGTGACCATCGAAGTGGTCGCGCTGGACTGGAAGTGGCTGTTCATCTACCCGGAACAAGGCATTGCCACGGTCAACAAGATCGTGTTCCCGGCGCACACGCCAATCAACTTCAAGATCACTTCCGACGCTGTGATGAACTCGTTCTTCATCCCTGCGCTGGGCGGCCAGATCTACGCGATGGCGGGCATGCAGACCAAGCTGCACCTGATCGCCAACGAGAACGCTGAAATGGACGGTATCTCCGCCAACTACAGCGGCGCTGGCTTCACCGGCATGAAATTCAAAGCGACCGCAACGACCCAGGAAGAATTCGACGCTTGGGTCAATGAAGTCAAAAAGGCACCTAAAAAGCTTGAACAGGCTGAATACGCAGCTCTTGCCAAGCAGAGCCAGAACAACCCAGTCGAGCTCTACTCCTCGGTTACACCGAACCTGTTCCAGATCATCGTCGACAAGTACGAAGGCATGAAACCGGGTCCAAAGGTGCACCACGAGAAGAAAGAGAAAGAAGTGGCCGCTACGGACATGAACTCGCATTCAGCTGCCGGGGCAGAGGAGTAAACGATGTTTGGTAAATTAAGTTGGGAAGCGGTCCCGTTCCACGAGCCGATCGTGATGGTGACCATCGCCATGATCGCGCTGGGTGGCGTGGCACTGTTCGCTGCAATCACCTACTTCAAGAAGTGGACCTACCTGTGGACCGAGTGGCTGACGTCGGTCGACCACAAGAAAATCGGCGTGATGTACATCATCGTCGCCATGGTTATGCTGCTGCGCGGCTTTGCCGACGCCATCATGATGCGTACCCAGTTGGCCATGGCCACCGAGGGTTCGCCTGGCTACCTGCCACCTGAACACTATGACCAGATCTTCACCGCTCACGGTGTGATCATGATCATCTTCATGGCGATGCCATTCTTCACCGGCCTGATGAACCTTGCAGTGCCGCTGCAGATCGGCGCGCGTGACGTTGCCTTCCCGTTCCTGAACTCCCTGAGCTTCTGGCTGCTGGTTTCCGGCGTGGTGCTGATCAACCTGTCCCTGGGCGTCGGCGAATTCGCCAAGACCGGTTGGGTTGCCTATCCGCCGCTGTCGGGCCTGCAATACAGCCCGGGCGTGGGGATGGATTACTACATCTGGGCGCTACAGCTATCCGGGTTAGGTACGACGCTAACGGGGGTCAACTTCCTGGCCACTGTGCTGAAAATGCGTACCCCTGGCATGAAGCTGATGGACATGCCGATCTTCACCTGGACCTGCACCTGGGCAAACGTTCTGATCGTGGCTTCGTTCCCGATCCTGACCGCTACCCTGGCACTGCTGACGCTTGACCGTTACATGGATTTCCACATTTTCACCAATGAACTTGGTGGCAATCCGATGATGTACGTCAACCTGTTCTGGGCTTGGGGTCACCCTGAGGTTTACATCCTGATTCTGCCGGCCTTCGGTATCTTCTCGGAAGTCGTTTCGACCTTCTCGGGCAAGAAACTGTTTGGCCACCACTCGATGATCTACGCATCGGGCGCGATCTCGATCCTGGGCTTCATGGTTTGGCTGCACCACTTCTTCACCATGGGTTCGGGCGCCAGCGTCAACGCCTTCTTCGGTCTGGCGACGATGCTGATTTCCATCCCGACGGGTGTGAAGCTATTCAACTGGCTGTTCACCATTTACCAAGGCCGTCTGCGTTTCACCAGCCAGGTGATGTGGACCCTGGGCTTCATGGTGACCTTCGCCATCGGCGGCATGACCGGTGTACTGCTGGCCATTCCGGGTGCTGACTTCGTTCTGCACAACAGCCTGTTCGTGATCGCGCACTTCCACAACGTGATCATCGGCGGCGCGGTATTCGGTTACATCGCAGGTTTCGGTTTCTACTTCCCTAAAGCGTTCGGCTTCAAGCTGCACGAAGGTTGGGGCAAGGCTGCATTCTGGTTCTGGATCACCGGCTTCTTCGTCGCGTTCATGCCGCTCTATGTACTGGGCTTCATGGGCATGACCCGTCGTCTGAACGCCACCACCAACCCTGAGTGGGTGCCTTACCTGTACGTGGCTCTGTTCGGTGCGGTGATGATTGCCGTGGGTATCGCTTGCCAGCTGATCCAGCTCTACGTGAGTGTGCGTGACCGCAACAAGCCAGAAAACATGTGCGAACACGGTGACCCGTGGAATGCCCATACCCTGGAATGGTCGACCTCGTCGCCACCTCCGTTCTACAACTTCGCCGTGCTGCCAAAAGCCGACGTTGTCGATCCGTTCACCGAAGCCAAGGAAAACGGCACCGCGTACAAGGCCCCGGCCAAGTACGAGCCGATCCACATGCCAAACAACACCGCTACCGGTGTGGTCATGGGCGCGCTGTTGACCGTGTTCGGTTTCGCGATGATCTGGCACATCTGGTGGCTGGCAATCGCGAGCCTGGCTGGCACCGTGATCTACTTCGCGATCCACGCGGCCCGTGATGATCAAGGCTACTACGTGCCGGTCGACGTGATCGAGCGCATCGAAGCCGAGCAGCACAAGCGTCTGGTAGCGGCCGGTAAAGTCCGTGCCACCACCACCCGTGTTGAAACCTCGTTGGAACAGGCTTAAACCATGTCGAACTTAGTGACCAATGTTGGACACGCCCATGGTCATGACCATGGGCACGATGACCACCACCACGACTCGGGCGAGATGACCGTATTCGGTTTCTGGCTCTACCTGATGACCGACTGCATTCTGTTTGCGTCGATCTTCGCAGCGTACGCGGTACTGGTTAACAACGTAGCGGGTGGCCCGTCGGGCCACGACATCTTCGAACTGCCATACGTGCTGGGCGAAACCGCTCTGCTGTTGTTCAGTTCGATCACCTACGGCTTCGCCATGCTGGCGTTCTTCCGTGGCAACAAGAAGCAGGTCCTGGGCTGGTTGGCCCTGACCTTCCTGTTCGGTGCCGGCTTCATCGGCATGGAGATCAACGAGTTCCACATGTTGATCTCCGAAGGCTACGGCCCTAACCGTTCCGGCTTCCTGTCCGCGTTCTTCACCCTGGTGGGTACCCACGGTCTGCACGTGACCAGCGGTCTGATCTGGATGGCGATCATGATGTATCAGGTGCAGAAAAACGGCCTGACGGCGACCAACAAGACCCGTCTGAGCTGCCTGAGCCTGTTCTGGCACTTCCTGGACGTCGTGTGGATCTGCGTATTCACCGTTGTTTATCTGATGGGGACTATGTAAATGGCTAACGCTCATTCCCACAATGGCCACGACGACGGCAGCCACGGCAGCGTCAAGTCCTACGGCATTGGCTTCATCCTGTCGGTCATCCTGACCCTGATTCCATTCGGTCTGGTGATGTACCCGACGTTGCCAAAGTCGATCACTTTGTTGATCGTCGTGGCGTTCGCCGTGATCCAGGTGCTGGTGCACCTGGTGTACTTCCTGCACCTGGATCGTTCGTCGGCTCAGCGTAACAACGTCATCGCATTTGTCTTTGCCGCGATCGTGATTGCACTGCTGGTTGGTCTGTCGATCTGGATCATGTTCAGCATCCACACGTTCATGATGGCGAAGTGAGGTAAATCCGCATGTCCCTCAAGCACTTTATCCAAATCACCAAACCGGGGATCATTTTCGGTAACGTGCTTTCTGTGGCAGGCGGATTTTTCCTGGCCTCCCAAGGGCATGTCGATCTGGCCATCTTCCTGGCCGCGATGATCGGCACGTCCCTGGTGGTCGCCTCCGGTTGCGTGTTCAACAACTGCATCGACCGCGACATCGACCTGAAGATGGAACGCACCAAGAACCGGGTGCTGGTCCAGGGCTTGATCTCCCTGAAACTGGCCCTGATCTATGCGACCGTCCTGGGTGTCGCCGGCGTTGCGCTGTTGTACAAGGTGGCCAACCCGTTGGCCGCGTTGTTTGCGGTAATCGGCTTCGTTATCTACGTCGGTTTCTACAGCCTGTACCTCAAGCGCAAGTCGGTTCACGGCACGCTGGTGGGCAGTCTGTCGGGCGCCATGCCGCCAGTGATCGGCTACGTCGCGGTGAGCAACACCTTCGACATGGCTGCACTGACGTTGCTGGTGATGTTCAGCCTGTGGCAGATGCCGCATTCCTACGCCATCGCGATCTTCCGCTTCAACGATTACCTGGCCGCATCGATCCCGGTGTTGCCAGTGAAGCGCGGAATCCAGGTGGCCAAGAAGCACATCCTGATCTACATCCTGGCCTTCCTCGTGGCGACCTTGATGCTGACCTTCAGCGGCTACGCCGGCATGAGCTACCTCGCCGTCGCCGCGGCCATGGGCATGTACTGGTTGTACATGGCCTGGACCGGCTACAAGGCAGTGGATGACACGGTCTGGGCACGCAAGTTGTTCGTGTTCTCGATCTTCACCATTACCGCGTTGAGCGTGGCGATGTCCCTGGACTTCAAAGTGCCGACCGAGTTGCTGCTGACGTACGCGCCTTAAGCGTCGGATTGCTGAAAAGAAAACCCCGCCCTTCGAGAGAAGGTGCGGGGTTTTTTATTGGGGATTTTTTGGTGGCCCGAGTCTCCGCCTTCGCGAGCAGGCTCGCTCCCACAATGAATCGGGCACTCTTGTAGGAGCGAGGCTTGCCCGCGAAAAACGATAACGCGGTGTCTCAGGCAGATCGCGTTATCGTTCTTCGCGGGCAAGTCGGGTCGCCGCATCGCTCGCTCCTACAGAGCAGGTGGCGGTCAGGTGTTCATTGGGTGTCGAGCAATCGGAAAAAACGCTCGCGCACCAGGGTGCTATCGCTGTGGCCGACGTTGAAACGCAGGAACTGACTGGCATCCGGCGCTTTGTTCCCACAATGAATCGGGCCTCCCTGTAGGAGCGAGGCTTGCCCGCGAAGAACGATAACGCGGTGTATCAGACAGATCGCGTTATCGTTCTTCGCGGGCAAGTCGGGTCGCCGCATCGCTCGCTCCTACAGAGCAGGTGGTGGTTAGGTGATTATTGGGTGTCGAGCAATCGGAAAAACCGCTCGCGCACCAGGGTGCTATCGCTGTGGCCGACGTTGAAACGCAGGAACTGACTGGCATCCGGTGCTTTGCTGAGCAGGGTGCCGGGGGCCAGGACCAGGTCGATATCCAGGCCTTTTCTGGCCAGGGTTTCGGCGTGAAACCCTTCAGGCAAGCGCGTCCAGATGAACAACCCTTCATGGGGACGCGATGACACCGAGCAACCAGCTTCCAACAGCCAATTCGTCACTCGACTGCTCGACTCGTAGAGCCTGTCCACGGTGCGTCGGGTGTGTTTGGCATAGCTGCCATCGCTGAGCATGGCGCAGACGATTTGCTCCGCCAGTTCCGAGGTCATGCCACCACAGGCCATTTTCAAGGTGACCATGCGTGCCGCCAGTTGCGGCGAAAGCACCGCGAAGCTGACTCGGCTATTGGCCGTCAGGGTCTTGGAGAATCCGGAAACGTAGCTGACATTGTCCAGCCCGCCCGCCGCCAGGCGCGGTGTCATGCGTTGTTGCAGGTCGCAGTACAGATCGTCTTCAACGATGTGGAAGCCATAGCGATGGCTCAGCTCCAGCAGACGATAGACCTGCGCCGGAGAGAACGAGTGTCCGGTCGGGTTGTGCAGGACGTTGTTGGTCATGTACAGCACAGGGCGATGAGCACTCACCAATTGCTCGAAGGCCTCCATGTCCATGCCTTCGGCGCCGCGGGCAATGGTGATGACCTTGGCGCCATGCAACGCCAGGTTGGTGTGCATGGTGAAGTAGCAGGGGTCGTCGAGCAGCACCGTATCACCGGGTTTGACCAGCAGGCGCATCAGCATGTCGATGGCCTGCACGGTGTTGGCCGTGGTGACGATCTGGTCCACCGGTACTTCGATGCCGATAGCGGACAACTTGACTCGCAATGCTTCGCGCAATGGCAGGTAACCGGCGGCAACGCCGTACTCGCCCATTTGCAGAGAGGACGCACGTAGGGTGCTGCGCACGGCTTTGAGCAGTTCTTCGGCCGGCAGCCAGGAGGAAGGCAGGAAGCCGGCGCCGGGACGCAGTGCGCCCGTGTCTTGCAGGACCGCGCGGCGGACCACGCTCAGCGTGTCCTGGGGCTGCAGATCCGGCCCTGCATCGATCTTGAACGTGACGTTGGAACGATGCACAAAGTGCCCAGAACCCTGGCGCGACACCACCAGACCCTTGGCTCGCAAGCGGTCCAGTGCATCCACCACCGTGGACTTGCCCACGTTCATCAACTCGGAAAGTTCACGGATCGGTGGCAGTCGCGAGCCGTGGGGCAGGCCGCCCTGACTGATCGCCACCGACAACTGATCAACGATTTGCTGGACCAGCGGCACTCCTGGCTGGAACTCGATGGCAGCGATCACTGCGCGCTGAACCTGCATTTTACTGGTCTCTCCGGCAGTAAAGTTCGTTTGATTCTATACGAACTTGCTCTGATGAAATCAAGCGTCCCTCTCTACCATCACCTTACAGACTTTCCTGATTGTTCGTGCGTAACGCCCGGACAATTGCTGGTTCCAGAGGTGCTGCATGAGTGTTCAAACAACGGCCGCCGTGGCCAAGCCGGTGATCAACATCCGCCTGTTCATGATCCGGATCATCACTGCCGTGTCGTTGTTCGCTGTGTTGGGCAAGGCCAACGTCTGGCTCGACACCGCGACCAACAGCATCCTCGCCCTCGGTTATCGGGCCTTGCTCTTGCTGCTGCCGCTGACCTTGCTGGTACTGGGTCGTCGTTCCCTGAGCGTGACGTTGTTCTGCGCTGCCCTCGGGCTGGTGCTGCTGGCGGTCACCCGCAATCAGGGCGTGGTGATGTTTGCCGCAGCGTTGTTCGCCTACGGCATTGCGATTGCCGGTTACCTGATCAAGAGCGAAGCGGCGCAGACCAAGGAAGGCGCGGCCTACAACCGCGTCGCCATGAACATGGGCAGCCTGCTGGCCGGCCTGATTTTGCTATCGCCGCTGTTGACGCCAACGATGTTCTTTCTCGGTGCCGCGTGCTTCGTCCTGTTGTGCCTGCCGATCGCCATGGGGGCGACCTTCACGTCAGAACCGGTGACGGCCAGCCCGATCAGCCACGACGGCAGTGGCTGGCGCAACAAACTGCCGTGGGTGATCGCGGGAGTGATCATGGGCATCAAACTGTTCGGGGTGTTCTCGATCCTGCCGCAAGCGATCCTGCTCGAAACCGGTGAGCTGCCAACCTGGTACGGCTTGATGCTGATCCTCAACAGCGCCGTGGTGGTGTTCGCCCAGGTGCCGATGATGAAGCTGATTGAGCGCACCGGGCGCTTCAAGGTGCTGGCGGTGATCGGGATCATCGCCGGCGGTTTTGCGGTGCTGTCGTCACCGGCCGCGTTCCATGTCCAAACCCTGGTGGGCGCGTTGATCTGGGTGGCGCTGCTGTCCCTCGCTGAGTGCGCCTTCAGCTACCTCGATTACTTCTCGGTCAAGCAGAACAACATGTTCGTCAAGGAAGTGTCCCTGGGCGTCGGTGCCGGGCTGACCGTGCTGCTCATGCGGGTCGTGCCGCCACCCTACAACGCTCTGGTACTGGCCGCCATTGGTGCCGCCGGGATCCTGGCCTGGTACTGGTTCAACCGTAAATCCATCGCGTCGTTGCAGGACTGATTCGCGGCTTCGGTTTTCACTTTGCAGTTCGGGGGCATGATGAATACGACTTCTTGTGTAGTAGTGGTCGGTTACAACGGCAGTCGGGTTCACGACATCCAGAAATTGCGCGACTTGTGCAAGTCGCTCTACAACGCCCGGCTGATCCTGCTGGTCGAGCAGATTCAGCCCCATGATGATCAAGTGGCCGATCACGTGTGCAGCACCTCATTCGCCGAGAAGGACGTGGCGGCCTCCCTTGAATTGGTGGTGGGTTGCCTGAACGCCGACCGCTGGAAGCTGATCGGCGTGCTGCCGTTCTCCGATCGCGGTGTATTACTCGGCGCGGCACTGGCCAGTCATTTCGGCTTGCCCGGCATCACCCGAGCCGAGGCGCGGGCAGGGTTGGACAAACAGATTTTCCGCCATCTTGAAGCGACGGCTGAAACCTCGCCGGAGGATTACCGTCGGGTGTATTCCGAGCGGGTCGAGAGCCTGGCGCAATTGCGTGAGCGGGTGATCGAGCTCGGGGGCAAGGCCTTCATCAAGCCGGCGTGCGAAGGGGCCAGTCGTGGCTGTCGCGTGATCCAGCATCCATCCGAGTGCGATGAAGTCTGGCAAGCACTCAAGCCTTACCGCGAGGGCGGCATCGTCCTCGAAGAGTTGATCCAGGGCGCCCGGGAATACAGCTGGGATTGTGTCGCCGGCAGCACTTGGGTCACCGAAAAAACCACGACCGAAGGCGCTTACCGCGCAGAGATCCAGCAAGTGGTGCCAGCCCCCTTGGCGGACGACGTGCAGCAGCGACTGATGGCCGCCGGCCAACACATGGCCGATCTGGTCTCCGAGAACAACGGTGCGTGGCACAACGAAATCTTCCACAGGGCTGACCAACTGACGTCGGCGGTGGAAACCAATATGCGTCCCGGTGGCATGCACATCTGGGACTTGGCCAAGCGCGCCTTCGTCGATTTCAACCCTTGGGAGCGCTGGGTGCGCTGGGCCGTGGAGGGCCGGATCGAGCACCACGAACCGGTGGCGCGCGGTTATTGCGGCATTCGCCTGCTCAGGGCGCCAGCGGGCGGAATCCTGCGTTCCACCCCCGATGTCGAAGCATTGGCCCGCACGCTGGATATCGAGGTGGTGGAAGCCACTTTTGCCAAGCGTGTCGGTGATTCGGTCAGCGCGCTGGTGAAGGACAACTTCTCGTTTATCGGCCACATCGTGTTGTTCAACGAGCACTACGGGCAGCTCAGCAATGACCTGTTGCGCCTGGCCGAGGCCGTCGAGTCACGGGTGGGGATCACCCGTTTGGCACCGCCCGTCAGGGCCGCTGTTTGAGTGAAGGGTCGTGTTGCAGCGATCGATGTTTTTTGCAGTATTGATCAAGAGGATTCGGACAATGATTGAACCTATGACGTGTGATGAGCGCTTCATCGCCCTGGCGAAAGAATTCGGTTTCGACATCTACGGTGAGAACACCGTCGGCGGCCATTACGCGCCACTGATTCGTCACCACGATGAGCTGTACATCAGCGGCCTGGTGCCGCGCGTGGACGGCAAGATTCTTTACCCTGGTCGGGTCGGGCTCGATCTCAGCCTGGCGGATGCGCAAGCGGCAGCCAGCATCAGTGCGCTGCGCGGCCTGGCGCTGATCGTCGATGCCATCGGTTCACTGGATAAAATCAAAGCGCTGATTCGGGTCTCGGTGTATGTGAAATCCACGGCAGACTTTGTTGATCTCAGTGAAGTGGCCAACGGTGCCTCGGATGTCTTCAGTCATGTATTGGGCGATGCCGGTAAACACACTCGCACCACGGTGGGTGTTTATCAGTTGCCTAAAAATGCCGCTGTGGAAGTTGATATGATCGCCGCGCTTCGCCCTTCGGCTGTTTAGTCATGAATGACTTGGCTTTACAGTTTTTAGTTGTTCGCCTAGTGTCTGGTGACTTAAGTCGCCAGACGGTTGGAATTTGCGGATGAATAATATTCAAGGTGGTTTTTTTTCCTATCAGCATTTTCGTCAGAGTTTGCAGCAGCCGACGGCCAGTGCGCGGGTATGGAAAGACAGTGAACTAACGGATATGCGTCAACAACTGTCATCCACCGACGTGGATATTGTCGCGCTGGCCCACGAAAACAGCCTTGAAGGTTGCAGTTTGAGCCCGGGGATGGCGGTGTCCATGCAATGGTTGATCCCCGGCGCGGTGCTCAATGGCCATACCCATTCCTGGTGGCACCTGTTCATCATTCAGTCGGGCAACGGTGAGCTGACCCTGGGCGATGACGACGCGGT
Source organism: Pseudomonas putida (assembly GCF_050990305.1). GTDB lineage: Bacteria > Pseudomonadota > Gammaproteobacteria > Pseudomonadales > Pseudomonadaceae > Aquipseudomonas > Aquipseudomonas putida_AH. The sequence continues at coordinate 1,031,326 of NZ_CP158817.1, forward strand.
CAGCGTGAGCCCTGGCGATGTCTTGCTGGTTCCGGCCTGGACCCGGCACGGCTTCGTCAACACCAGCGCCACCGAGCCGCTGGCCATGCTGAACATGAGCAACATGCCGCAAATGGCCCAGCTGAGCGCTGAAGACGCCATCGGCTGATCACCATTCAAGCCTCATCAGCCTCTCGCTCCGCCCAAGGGAGTCCGTGTTCACGGACTCCCTTTTTTATTTTCCGGCCTGTGCGATAGCTGAATGTCTGTATCCGTATAAACAGATAATTTCTGTATCTGTTCAGCGTTTAAGCGCCTAACTACGATCACTCCCAATGCAACGGATTAGTGTGATTAATGCAAGGGAGCGTTCTATGGAAAGTACGAAATTGCAATTGTATGTGGGTGCGGATTTTGTCAGCGCATTTGCAATGTCTGCATTCGTGGCGTTGAAAGAAAAGCAACTTTCATTCGAGTTTGTCACGGTGGATCTTAAGGCTCGGCAAAACTATCAGGGTACTTACCGTGATCTTTCGCTGACCAACAAAATTCCAACCCTGGTTCATAACGGTTTCGCGTTGTCGGAGTCCTCCGCCATCGCCGAATACCTGGAAGAACTCTCCCCAGGGCATAAAAAACTCTTCCCCCAAGGCATCCAGCAACGCGCCCGTGCCCGACAGCTGCAAGCCTGGTTGCGCAGCGATCTGCTGGTGGTGCGCAAGGAGCGCCCGTTTGACCTGGTGTACTTCGGCAAGAAAGACAACCCGCTGTCCGACGACGCCAAAGCGGCGGTCGATCGCTTGTTCTTCGTCGCGGATCGCTTGCTGGAGGAGGGCGCCGAGCATCTGTTCGGTGACTGGAGCATCGCGGACACCGACCTGGCAATCATGCTCAACCGACTGGTCGCCAATGGCGATCCGGTGCCTGCGCGACTGGCGGCGTACGTTCGCCGTCAGTGGGACCGTGACAGCGTCCGGGCATGGATGGACATAGAGCGCGTCGCGCCAGCCATCCAGTAAACGCCACTCGCCAACACCAGGAGCGCTGCCATGCAAGGAATGTCGGAGCAGGAACGATACAAGCCCTACAACTCACGCACTATCCGAGACACACCGTACTGGCACAAGCTGACGCCGGCCTTGCAAGAAGCCATGACGGTCGTGGCCCGGGTCATGCCGTTTCGCACCAATGAATATGTACTGGGGACGCTGATCGACTGGAACAACATCCCGGACGATCCGATTTTCCGCATGACCTTTCCCCACAAGGACATGTTGTTGCCGGATGAATACGCGTCGCTCAAGCAACTGATCGAACTGGACGACACCCCAGCCATCAAGCGTCGGATCGAAGCGATCTGGCTGCGCATGAACCCTCATCCGGCCGGACAGCTGACGCACAACAACGCCATGCTCGACGGAAAAGTCCTGCCGGGCCTTCAGCACAAGTACCGCGAGACCGTGTTGTTTTTCCCCGGTGCCGGTCAGACCTGTCATGCGTACTGCACTTTTTGCTTTCGCTGGGCGCAGTTCATCGGCGAGGAAGAGCTCAAGTTCAACGCACGGGAATCCCAGGAGCTGGTGAGCTACTTGCGGGTGCACACGGAGGTCACCGATGTGCTGATCACCGGCGGCGACCCGTTGATCATGAACACTCGCTCCCTGGCCGGTTACCTCGAGCCGTTGCTGGAACTGCCCCACCTGAAAAACATCCGCATCGGCACCAAGTCCGTAGCGTATTGGCCGCAGCGGTTTGTCAGCGACAAGGACGCGCCAGAGCTGCTGGAGCTATTTCGGCGGATCGTCGCGGCGGGGAAAAACCTGTCGATCATGGGGCATTACAACCACCCGGTGGAGATCCACCAGGACATCGCCCGGCAAGCCGTCGAACGCATTCGCAGCACCGGCGCAACCCTGCGCATGCAGGCGCCGGTGATCCGCCACATCAACGAAAACCCTGCCGATTGGGCCGATCTGTGGACCGAAGGTGTACGGCTGGGGGCGGTGCCGTACTACATGTTTGTCGAGCGCGACACAGGGCCCAGCCACTACTTCGCGATGCCGTTGGCGCGGGCGTTCGAGATCTTCCAGGCGGCGTATCGCACGGTGTCCGGCCTGGCACGCACGGTGCGCGGTCCGTCCATGAGCACCTTCTACGGAAAGGTGTTGATCAATGGCATCGAGACCGTGGCGGGGGAGAAAGTCTTCGTGCTGCAGTTTCTCCAGGCCCGGGACCCGCAATGGGTGTTGCGCACCTTCTATGCGCGATTCGACCCGCAGGCGACCTGGTTCGACCAGTTGCGCCCGGCCTTCGGCGAGCGCGCATTTTTCTTTCAGAACGAACCTGAGCTTTTGCTGGCGCCAGCGCCGGAATTGATACCGGTCCTGCTGCAAACAGCGTAGGACGAATTATCAGGAGACAAGGACATGAGCGGTATCCCGTTTGATCAACGCGAAGGATGGATCTGGCTCGACGGCGAGTTCGTCGAGTGGTCCCAAGCGCGCCTGCACGTACTGACCCACGGCTTGCATTACGCGAGCACGGTGTATGAAGGGGAGCGCGTCTACAACCGCAAGGTGTTCAAGCTGCGCGAGCATACCGAGCGGCTGTATCGCTCGGCGAAGTTGATGGATTTTGCCATCCCGTTCGAGCCCGCCGAACTGGAAGCGGCCAGCCATGAACTGCTGCAACGCAACGATGTGGTCGAGGGTTATCTGCGCCCGGTGGCCTGGCGCGGCAGCGAGATGATTTCCACCTCTGCGCGTTTCAACAAGGTGCATGTGGCGATTGCCTGCTGGCAATGGCCGAGCTATTTCGACCCGGCGGCACGCATGGCCGGCATTCGCCTCAAGACCGCGACGTGGCGCCGTCCGCCACCGAGCAGCAGCCCCTTCGAAGCCAAGGCGTCGGGGCATTACCAGATCGCCACGCTGAGCAAGCACGACGCGGAAAACCACGGCTACCACGACGCGTTGATGCTCGACTGGCGCGGGCATGTTGCCGAGGCCACCAGTGCCAATGTGTTCTTCGTCAAGGGTCGGACTTTGTACACGCCGGTGCCGGATTGTTTCCTCAACGGCATTACCCGCCAGACCGTCATCGAGCTGGCCAGGGCCCTGGATTATCAGGTGATCGAAACCACGATCTTGCCTGCGCACCTGGGCGACTTCGACGAGTGTTTCCTGACGGGCACTGCCGCCGAAATTACCCCCGTACAGAGCATCGATGAACAGCGCTACCGGCCGGGTAACGCCTGCCGCGAGTTGATTGCCGCTTACACCTCAACCGTCAACGCCTGATAAAACAGCCAGGAATCTCACCATGCCAAATCAAGGGATTGTTGCGTCCACACCTTACGTTTCACTGGGCCATCGCCATGAAGAATTGTCGAGCCGCGGCTGGACGGTGCTGACCCCCGGCGAATTCGCCCACGACGTTGTCGGCACACTGCATGAGTTCGGCCCGATCATTCCGCAATTTAATGGCCAGACCGCTTTCGCCATCACCCGCAAGCCGGGATATGAAGACTTGCCGTATTCCCAGAGCATGAACGGTATCGGCCCGCACACCGAGGCCCCCGTGTATGGCCCGCCGCCGCGTTACCTGGCGCTGCATTGCCATCGACAAGCGACGTGCGGTGGTGGTCATACGGGATTGGTGGACGGCTATGAGTTTCTGAAGTCGCTGGAGCGCAGTGAGCCGGAGCTGCGCGAATGGCTCGACGACACCCCCGTGGAATTCGTCGCCACCGCCAAACCCGGTGAACCCGAGCAGACCCGGGTCAGGGAATACATCCTGACGCCGACCGAGGACGGTGACATTTTTCGCTTCAGCTACAACCAGTTTCACTACGGCGATGTGAACCCGTCGAAGCAAGCCTTGCAGCAGTCCCAGGTTACCCACAGCACCTCGCCACTGGCCAAATTTGCCGTGCTCGGTGAGACGTATTTCGTCGAGCACAACATTCCAGTGCTGATTCCCGATGGCTGCATGCTGATTTGGGACAATTGGCGCATGATCCACGCCCGCAGTCGATACACTGACCCGGCGCGCCACCTGACCCGCTACTGGCTGGCCTGATTCTTTCCTTTCTATTCCATTGGCGTACCCGGCAGCGGGTACGCGTTCTACAGGTATCGCGTCATGCAAACAGCAATCGAGATCGCCCAGGTCGATCATCAACTGGTCGTGCGGCTCAATCAGGCCTGGACCCGACGTGCCACGGTCTGCTCGCCGGAAAAGACCGCAGTCGATGAAGTGTTCGATCCGTCGCGCCCGGATTACCCGGAGTGCATGGTGCCGTTTTTTCATCACCCGAGTTTCCAAGCCTTGAGCGAAGAGCTCAAGAGCAGCGTGGTGACGTGGGGCTGGATCGGCTACAACCTGCGTACCGTGACCGCCGAGGAACACGTGGTCAACCCGGCGCTCAGCGTCATCGCCAATCAGTACCTGGGCAAGGACGACTGGCACTTTCGCGAAGCCATGCAGCAGACCTTGATCGACGAGCACTACCACACGCTCATGCACCTGCGCGCCATCGAGCGGACCAAACTGGAGCGCGCCCTCGATCAAGACCTGAACTTGCCGCCATCCGTCACCTATCTGCGACTACAGGCTTTGCGTGAAACCCTGGCCGAACCATGGCAGAAGGATCTGGCGGCGATCACCTTTGCGGTGGTGGCCGAGATCAGCGTCAACGCCTATCTGGACCTGTTGGCGGATGACCAAAGCATCCAGCCGCAAAACCGCCGCGTCGCCGAACTGCACAACCGCGACGAATACGCCCACAGCAAAGTGCTCGCCGAAGTGGCCAAGGTCATGTACGCCAATATGCAGCCAACGCAGCGGGAATTCTTCGCACGCACCTTGTCGGTCGCGTTGAGTGCTTTTGTCGCCCAGGACTACTCGATGTGGGAAGCGATCCTGACGCAGCTCGGGGTGGCGGACGCCGCATTGATCATTGCCGACACCCGCGAGAGCAACAAGAACGCGACGATCATGCGCGACTACAGCGGCTTGCATAAGTTGGGGCAGGAACTGGGGATCAGCGAGCTGATCGATTTCGATTTTCGTCCGACCCTCAAAGCCAACGCGGCCGCCTGAATCTGGAGGTACGTATGTCCGTTCCTGTGTACGAAGTGTTCGCCATCCGTGTCGGCGCCAACGCCCAGCGCACCGCGAAGGAGAATTTTCTCTACGACGCCTGCTGCGGTGATCCGAATGCGCCGATGCCGTTGGACTATTACTTCTGGGTCATTCGCAACGAGCAGCAAGTGATCGTAGTCGACACCTGTTTTCAACCGGCCACGGCAGATCGGCGCAACCGGAAAATGTATCGCCTGCCGGAAGAATCCCTGCGCCAGCTGGACATCGATCCGGCGCAGGTCGAGCACCTGATCCTCACCCACCTGCACTGGGACCATGCCGGCAACCTGGGGCTGTTTCCCAAGGCCACGGTGCACTTGCAGGAAGCGGAGCTGCGCTTCTGCACCGGGCCGAAAATGAGCCATCGCACGGTGAATAAAACCTACGAAGTCGAGGACGTGATGTCGGCGCTGCCGCCGCTGTTCGAAGGGCGCATGCGTTTGCACAATGGCACGGCTACCGTGATGCCTGGCGTTACGGTGCACGGGGTGGGGGGGCATACACCCGGTAGCCAGGTGGTGCGGGTCAACACCGCGCGCGGCTGGATTGTGCTGGCCTCGGATGCGGCGCACCTATGGGTCAACATCCGTGAGCGCAGTCCGTTTCCGATCCTCGATGACTTGGCGCAAACCCTGGAAGCCTTCAGCGAAATCGACCGCTTGGCCGACAGCGAAGACCACGTCATCCCCGGCCACGACCCATTGATCGCCGAACGCTTCCCGCATTGGAATGATGACCCGCATATCATCTGCCTGCACCAAAACCCTCTGTAAATCCCTGTAGGAGCTGCCGAAGGCTGCGATCTTTTGATTTTGATTTTTAAGATCAGAAGATCGCAGCCTTCGGCAGCTCCTACAGGGGAATGCGTCAGCTCTGGTTTTTGAGGAGTTGACCGAGGGTTCGCAGCGCCTCGTCGATTCGAGGCGAATACGGTGCTCCACACCCGATCCGCACACAGTGATCGAAGCGCTTGGCATTGGAAAAGATATCCCCAGGAGAAATCAAAATGCCGGCTTTGAGGGCCTCGTGGAAAAGCGCCATGGACGAATGCTTCCCAGGCAACTCCACCCATAGCAACGTCCCACCCCGGGGATTGCTCACCCGTGTGCCTTCGGGGAAGTGGCGCAGGATCGCCGTGCTCATTTGCAAGCGTTGTTGCGTCAGGGTTCTCCTCAAGCGGCGCAGATAGCGTTCGTAGGACGGTGTGCCCATATAGGCGCTGACCGCCAGTTGTGACAGGGCTTCGCAACCTCGGGACTGGGTGTGCTTGAGCATTTCCACGCGGTCGTGCCATTTGCCGGCGCTGATCCAGCCCAGGCGCACCCCGGGTGCCAGGGTTTTGTTCAGTGACGCGCAATAGATCACGTTATCGCTGCGGTCCCAGTGCTTGAGCGTGGATAAGGGTTGCTCGGTGTCCACCAGGTCGCCATAGGTGTCGTCTTCGATCAGCACGGTCTCGTAGTCGGTGCATAACTGCACCAGCCGCGCCTTGTGGGCGTCGGGCATGATGCTGCCCAACGGATTGTGCAGGTTGGGAATGACGATCAGCGCCTTGATCCGCTCGGGGCCTTGCAGCACGTGTTCGAGGGCCGGCAGATTGATGCCGCCGTGGGTCGTGGCCGGGACCTCTAGCACCCGCAGGTTCAGGCTTTCGAGAATTTGTAGCAAACCGTAGAAGGTCGGCGATTCCACGGCCACGGTATCGCCGGGACGGGTCACCGCGCGCAACGCCAGGTTGATCGCTTCGGTCGCGCCGTTGGTGATCACGATGCGCTCGGCGTTCAGCTGGGTTTTGCTGGTCAGCGCCCGGCGGGCAAGGATGTTGCGCAAGACGAGGTTGCCGCTGGTCGGCCCCGCCTTATCGAGCAGATGCGGATCCTGGCGCAGTGCTTTGATCATGTTGTCTTGCAGGGTTTTGAGCGGGTACAACTGCGGCGCACAGTAGGTACTGGCGAAGTTGACCTTGATCGTTGCGCGCTGACTGGCCTTGAGCACCGAAGACACCTGCTCGTGTATGCCCACATAGGCACCGCTATCGAGTGGCGGGGGGAGGATGGTCGGCGCGGGTTTAGCGGGGGTGTCAGGCTGGCGGATGTAGTTGCCCGAGCGGGGGCGAGCCTCCAGAACACCGTAGTCTTCCAGTTCCCGGCAGACCTGCACGGCGGTCGACAGGCTGACCGCGTGTTTTTCCATCATCAGCCGAATGGAGGGAAAGCGCTCACCGGTTTTCAGGGTGCCGCTGCGGATGGCGTCCAGGTAATGGTTGGCCAGCTGACGGTAGAGCGGGGGAGTGTTCATGATGACCTCAGCAGTTGCACCACTGAGGTCATTGGCTGGAAAGTGAGTAGACGCTCCCCAACTTCATTCAGAGCAGGCTGACCCGTGGTGCTGTTGGGTGAAGGGAAGTACTGCTGTCGATACTGGAAGATTAATCGTGGATTTGCCCGGATCGCAGGCAATAAAAAGCCCCGCTCGGTGGCGGGGCTCATGGGGGCACAGCAGCTTGATTCTGTGTAGGAGCTGCCGAAGGCTGCGATCTTTTGATCTTAAAATATCAAAATCAAAAGATCGCAGCCTGCGGCAGCTCCTACAGGGTGGGGCGTAGCTTACTGCGCGGCGATGCTGTAGCCGTCGAACGCCGTCTGCTGTTGCAGCGCGGTGATGATGTTCTTGCGGTTGACGGCTTGTTCGGCGCCGCTGTTGTCCAGGAAGGTTTCGCTTTCCAGCTCCGCTTCTTCGCCTTCGCCGACGAAGGTGAAGCCCAGGAACTCCAGGGCCTCGCGGTCAACGTTCAGGCGCGAGCGCGGGGTGCGCAGGGGCAGGGTGACGCTGATGCCGTCCTTGCTGATGGTGAACACTTCGGCCTCTTTCTTCGCCCGCGCGGCCTTGCTCTTGCCGCCGCTCGGGTTGCTGATGGCCTGGTGCGTCTGGTTCAGCACCTTCAGTGCCAGACCGTAAACGATTTCCTGGAAGGCCGGATCGTCCTTGAAGCTGGACAGGATACGGCTGATCGGGAACTTGCTGCTCAGGTCTTCCAGGGCGGCAATGTCCGCCGCTTCGGCATCCTTGAGTTGCTTGAGCTGGCCCATCAGTTCATAGGCCTTGTCATCGTCGAAGCTGTCGTGCGCCTGGCGGATCGCGGCGCGCAGTTCGCGGATCTGGTCGCTTTCACGGGTGGACTGGAAAGCGTCCAGCACCATCTCGCTGATGGTTTTGGCCTGGGGGACGTGTTGTGAAAGATTGATGGAGTTTTCGTATTCCGCTTTGGACGACAGGGTGACTACGGTTTCAGCGGTGTTGGAATCGGACATTGAAATTTCACTACTTTTTTCAGCTTGAATAGGGGCGAGAAAGCGTGGGGGGCTTTTTCGGGCCGACTAATCTATTGGACCGGGAAGTCATTGTCACGGCCCAACGGCTGGAAGGGCAAAATCCACCGACGGATCACGTTGATATTGAGGTTTACACAACCCTGTAGGAGCCGGCTTGCTGGCGATAACAGTGTGTCAGGCGCCATCCATGTTGGTTGATGCACCGCCATCGCCAGCAAGCCGGCTCCTACAGGGGATTGGCGGTGTCGGTAAAAGCAAAAAGCCCCGCGTAACCGGCCAATCAGCACTGCCAAGGTCAGGCTGATCAGGATCACCGAAATCGCCGCGACACTTGGGTCGACGTTGTTTATTGGACCGGGGCGGCAATGTCACGGGCCAAGGGGCAGATGGGCAAAATCCACCGACGGATCACGTTGATATTGATGTTTACACAACCCTGTAGGAGCCGGCTTGCTGGCGATAACAGTGTGTCAGGCGCCATCCATGGTGGTTGATGCGCCGCCATCGCCAGCAAGCCGGCTCCTACAGGGGATTGGCGGTGTCGGTAAAAGCAAAAAGCCCCGCGTTCATGACGAAAGCGGGGCTTTGTGTGCCAGACGGTATATCAGGGGTGCAGCAGCTTCTGCGCCCGCTTGTCCGCCAGATGCTGAACCACCAACCGGCCAATCAGCACAGCCAAGGTCAAGCTGATCAGGATCACCGAAATCGCCGCAACGCTCGGGTCGACGTTGTCGCGCAGGCCGCTCCAGATGCGTTTGGGCAGGGTGTCGACGTCGACGCTGGTGATGAACAGTGTCACCGCCACCTCTTCCCACGACAGCGCAAAACTCAGCAGCGCGGTGGAGGCCAGGCCCAGTTTCAGGTTCGGCAGGATCACCATGAAGGTGGTCTGCATCAGGCTCGCGCCGAGGTTGCGCGAGGCCAACTCGATGCGCCGGTCAATCTGGCTCAGGGCGACCAGCATGGTCACCACGCCGTAGGGCACCACCATGATCACGTGGGCAATCACCACCCCGGTCAGGGTGTCGTAGCCCATGCCCGGCGCCAGGCGACCGAGCTTGGTTTCCATGAAGTACAGCACCAGCGCGGAGATCACCGGCGGAATCGCCATCGGCAGCAGCACAAGGCCGATCAGCGCCGTGGCCAGTTTCGAGCGCATGTACCAGATGCCGAGGCTGAAGCTGGCCGCCAGCAAGGTGGCGATCACGCTGGTGGCGAAGGCGATGGTCAGGCTCTGGCTGATGGCATGGAACCAGTCAGGGTTACTGACCAGCGCCTCGTAGTGGCGCAGCGACCAGTTGCCTTCGGGCATCGACAAAAAACGCTTGCTGGTGAACGACACCGGGATGACCGTCAGCAGCGGGAACAGCATGAAGGCCATGGCGACCACGGCCAGCAGCCGGGTGCTCAGACTTGTGCGATGAGTATTCATAGTTGTCTCAGCCTACCAGTCGGTTCACGCGGGTCATTTTCAGCAACACCCAGATCAGCGCGCTGACCAGTGCCAGCAACACCACGCTCAGTGCAGCGCCCAGGCCCCAGTTGCTGGTCTGGAACATTTGCAGGAACACATACTCGGCGATCATCACCGTTTGCCCGCCACCCAACAGCACTGGGGTGATGAAGAAGCCCAGGCAGAACACGAAGACCATGATGAAGGCACCGAGCATGCCCGGCAGGGTCTGCGGCAGCAGTACTTGCCAGAAGGTTCGCAACGGGCCGGCACCCAGGCCGCGAGAGGCCATGAGCACGCGAGCGTCCAGTTGGCGCATGGTCGACAGCAGCGGGAACACCGCGTACGGGATCATCACGTGGAGCATGCCGATGACCACGCCGATTTCGTTGCGGCTCAGTTGCAGCGGTTGATCGATCAGGCCCATGCCCATCAAACCGTTATTGAGCACGCCGTTGCTGCGCAGGGCGATCAACCAGCCAAAGGCCCGCACCAGCACCGAGATCCAGAACGGAATGAAGATGCAGATCTCCACCACGCGCTGCCAGAACGGCGGGCTGAACACCCAGCAGTACGCCAGCAGGTAACCGATCACCAGGGCCAGCAAACTGACCGTCAGGCACAGGCGCAGGGTGCGCCAGAGCATTTCGATGATTGCAGGATCGGTGGCGATGCGTTGGTACTGCTCGATACCGGGCGTCGGCAGGGTGAAGCTCCAGCCGACCACGCCGAGGAACGGCAGCACGTAGAACACCAGCAGCAACACCGGCAGCGGAAACAACAGCAAACCCCGCTCCAGGCGCGCCGAACTGAATCGGTGCTGGGGTTTGCTCAAGGTGGAAGTCATTGTCATGGTCATGATCGATGGCTCACTTGGACAGCCGCGTCAAATACTCTTCCAGGGCTTTGGAGTAGTTGTCGGCGTACCACTGGGCGTTGAGGGCGATCTGCTTTTTCAGGTTTTCTTCGGAGGCGCAGTTGGCTTGCAGCTGTTTGGCCGACATCAGTTTTTCGGTGGCGCTGTTCGACGGGCCGTTGCCGAGCAATTCGAACAATTTGAGCTGGCCTTCCGGTTGCAGCGCCTGCTGGATGAATTGCATGGTCGGTTGCGTACCGGCCGGGTTGCCTTGCAGAACCGCCCAACTGCTGGAGTTGATGAAGCCGTTGTCGAAGCTCCAGCGCACGCGGTTGTCGGTGTCTTCGCTGAGCAGTTTGGCGCGGGTATGCCAGATCGCACCCACCGATACTTCGCCGTCGACCATCAGTTGCTGGCTTTCGGCACCCGAGCTCCAGAACGACAGGACGTGGGGTTTGATCTCGTCGATCTTCTTCATGGCCCGTGGCACGTCCAGCGGGTAGAGCTGATCGGCCGGTACGCCGTCGGCCAGCAGCGCCGCTTCGAGCATCCCGTTCATCCACTTGTACAAGGTGCGCTTGCCGGGAAATTTCTTCACGTCCCAGAAATCGGCCCAGGTCTTGGGGCCGTTGTCGCCGAATTTGGCGCTGTCCCAGGCCATCACGTAGCTGAACTGGTAACTGGCGATACCGAAATCGGAGGCCAGCGCCGGGGCCACTTGATCGCGCTTGATCACGTTGTAGTCCAGCGGTTGCAGGATCTTTTCCCGACCCAGGACGATGGCACTGTAGCTCTCGACGTCAACCACGTCCCAGCTCGGCTGACCGCTGGCCAGTTGCGAGCGGATCGCGCCCTCGGTGGGGCCTGCACCGTCGATGCGCACCTGAATGCCGGTGCTCTTGGTGAAGGTGTCGGTCCAGGCCGACTTGAACGCATTCAGGGCGTCGCCACCCCAGTTGACCACGACCATCGGCTTGTCCGCCGACCAGCTGATGCCGCTGCGCAGCGCCAGTGGCACCGCCGCGAGCAAGCCCATGGCCTGGATGAAGGTGCGACGGTTGATCTGACCGTCGCGGGCCTTTTCGATGAGCACTTCGATGCAGTCTTGTTGGTGATCCTGGCGCATGGGGGCAAGTCCTCAAGCGGCGGGTGCCTCGTGGGGCACCGGCCTTATTGTTGTCATTGGAAGAGCGCTTTGTGAGGCAAGTTTTTCAGGGCTTCAGGCCGGCAGCAGGAAGCTTTGCTGGACCGGCCAGCTCAGCCATACCGGCGCGCCGCTGGGCATCGATGCACCAGGGTGATTGCCGTGTACGGACAGGTTGATCGGCAAGGTATCGCCACCGACCTTGAGTGCCAGGTGGGTGCTGGAGCCCTGGTAGACCTTGTCGGTGAGCTGCGCCGGCATCACGTTGTAGCCGTCGAGGGTCGGGCACTCGCTGTGCAATTCCATGTGCTCGGGACGTACCGCCAGCACGATCGGCTCTTTGCCCAGGGCTGTCGGGGCGAGGGCGTGCAGCACGCTGGTGCCGCAACGGCCGCTGGCGGTCGGGCCGTTGCGGGTCAGGCCGTCCAACGGGAACAGGTTCATCTTGCCGAGGAATTCGGCGACGAAACGGCTCTCGGGACGGTTGTAGATGTTTTCCGGGGTGTCGACCTGGGTCAGCTTGCCGTGGTTGAAAATCGCGATGCGCGAGGACAGCGCCAGGGCTTCGTTCTGGTCGTGGGTGACGAACACGAAACTGGTGCCGACCTGACGGTGGATGCGTTGCAACTCGGTTTGCAGCTGTTCGCGCAGGTTCTTGTCCAGCGCCGACAGTGGCTCGTCGAGCAACAGCAGTTGCGGCTCGAACACCAGCGCCCGGGCAATCGCCACACGTTGCTGCTGACCACCGGACATTTCGGCGGGCTTCTTGTGCATGTGCGCGCCGAGACCGACCACTTCCAGGATGTGCTTGACCCGGCGGTTGCGTTCTTCGACGGGGACTTTGCGGATGCGCAACGGATAAGCCACGTTGTCGGCCACGGTCATGTGCGGGAACAGCGCATAACCCTGGAACACCATGCCGAAGTTTCGTTGTTCGGCCGGGCGTTTGATGATGTCGACGCCTTGCTCCATCAACTTGCCCGCCGTCGGGCTGAGGAAGCCGGCCAGGATCATCAGCAAGGTGGTTTTGCCCGAGCCGGAAGGGCCCAGCAGGGTGAGAAATTCGCCTTGGCGAACGTCGAGATCGACGTTATCCAGCGCCGCGAAACGACCGTAATACTGGCTGATACCTTGTGCGCTGAGCTGAATCGCTGAACGGCTGGACACTATCTGGTTCCTCTTTTTATTGCCCATCTGACGTACGAGGACGGATGCGAATCCGAAACGGGCTTTGGGCTTATTATTGTTAAAAATATCGCTACATCAATGGAATTATTTTGCAGTTATTGGTTAGTTTTATTACTCAATTGTTGGTGGAAAAAAATGCACCCTGAATCGCTTTTCGTAGGCGCTAGGCTTGCCGGCGAAAGTGATCTGGAAGGCGCCTTCGCCGGCAAGCCTGGCTCTTACGGGTTCGATGTGATCTTCAGAGGGTGTCCTGCCAGGTCTGGTGGGACGATTGCAGTTGGGTCTTGACCCAGTTGCTGAACGCTTGCACCACCGCGCGTTCGGCCTTTTGCGGGTCGGCGGCCAGGTAATAGCCGCGATGCAGGTCGATGGTGATGTCGAACGGGCGCACCAGCAGGCCCTTGGACAAGGCATCGCCGCTGATCAGGTTGTCGCCGATCGCGATGCCCTGGCCGGCAATGCACGCCGACTGCGCGCAGTGCGCATCGGAGAACAAAATGCCGCTCACCGCGTTGACCCCCGAAGCCCCGGCGGCGGTCAGCCAGACGCGCCAGTCCGAATAGTCGGTCATGTGCAGTAACGGGAAATGGCTCAGTTCCTGCGGGTGCTTCAATCCGCTTTGCGCGTTGATCAGTCGTGGGCTGCACACCGGGAAGAAGCGCAAGGCCACGATCTCTTCAACGTGCATTTCCGGCCAATCGCCAATCCCGTAGGCGATGAACAGGTCCGCGTTGGGGTTGTTGATGTCGTCCGGCGTGCGCGGCGAAATCAACTGCAACTGCACCTGCGGGTACTGGCGCAAAAACGCGCCGATGTGGTGGCACAGCCAATAGGTGGCGAACCCCGGCGCGCAACTGACGCACAGCCGACCGGAGATTTCCTGATCGTCGATGAGCTGACCGGCGTCGAGCAGGCTCAACAGAATCCCGTGCACTTCCCGCGCATAACGCTCGCCCTGATACGTCAGGCCAATCCCCCGGCCAATGCGTTCGGTCAGGGGGAAGCCGACGCACTCCTCAAGCTTGCTGATCTGGTGGCTGATGGCGCTGCGGGTCAGGTTCAGTTCACGGGCGGCGACCGACACGCTGCCCAGGCGGGCAACCGCGTCCAGGGCGCGAAGGGCTGTCATCGAAGGAAATCGCATCACTCATTCCGCTGAAAAGTTGAAAAAATCATCCCTGTGGCGAGGGGATTTATCCCCGCTGGGCAGCGAAGCGGCCCCGCTTATCCCTAAAGAAGGGGACTGCTGCGCAGTCCAACGGGGATAAATCCCCTCACCACAGGAGCGATGTTGGTCTTTTTGTATGTTGACGTAAATCGAACAGTCAGGCCAAAAAAAATCGATTGTTGTATCGGTTGATTCAACAATACTAGCCCCACTTGTCATCGGGCCGGTCTGGCCCTTCATCAAAGAGGTGCTGCATGACCACGTGTGCCCAGGCGCTTGTTCAGTTGCTGGAAGGCTATGGCGTTGAACATGTCTTCGGCATTCCCGGCGTGCACACCGTCGAGCTTTACCGTGGTTTGCACGGTAGCCGCCTGACGCACATCAGTCCGCGCCACGAGCAAGGTGCCGGGTTCATGGCCGACGGTTACGCCCGTGCCAGTGGCAAGCCCGGTGTGTGCTTCATCATCACCGGCCCCGGCATGACCAATATCCTCACCGCCATGGGCCAGGCCTATGCGGACTCGGTGCCAATGCTGGTGATCTCCACCTGCAACCGCCGCGAGCATTTGCGTCTGGGTCATGGTCACCTGCATGAGCTGCCCGATCAGCGCGCCATGGTCGCTGGCGTCTGTGCCTTCAGCCATACCGTGCAACACCCGAATCAATTGCCGGAACTGGTGGCGCGGGCTTTTGCTCTGTTTGGCTGCACCCGGCCACGCCCGGTGCACATCGAGATTCCGCTGGATATGCTGGACATGTCCGCCGACGGCCTGGACCTGAGCCCGCGCCCGTTGCCGGCCGCACCGGCCCCGGCGCCTGAGTCGATCGACGCGGCCGTCGCCTTGATCAACCGCGCTAAACGCCCGTTGATCCTGGCCGGTGGCGGTGCCCGTCGCGCCAGCCAAGCCCTGACCTTGCTTGCCGAGCGCTTGCAGGCACCGGTGGCGCTAACCACCAACGCCCGGGGCTTGCTGGCGCCGGAGCATCCGTTGCTGCTTGATGGCGTGCAATCCTCGGCCCACGGTCGCGAACTGTTCGACGAGGCCGATGCGGTGCTGGCTGTCGGCACGGAGCTGGGTGAAACCGACTACGACTTTTTCGGCCTTGGGCCCGTGGCCTTCAAGGCGCCATTGATTCGCCTGGACATCGATCCGCTGCAAGTGCTGGGCGTACAAGCCGCCACCGTGGGTTTGTTGGGCGATGCCGAGCAAGGCCTGCGTGCACTGCTGGCGCGACTGCCGCAACGCCAGGCTGATCCTGAGTGGGCGAGTGAGCGGGCAGCCCGCATCAACGCCCTCGAGCACGCGGGCTGGAGCACCAAGCAAAACTGCCTTCAGGCGTTGCTCGATACGGTCCGCGATGCCCTGCCGCAGCCGCTGATCGTCGGCGACTCGACCCAACCGGTGTACCAGGGTGCCCTGGGTTACCGGGCTCCGACACCCAATAGCTGGTTCAACGCCGGCAGCGGCTACGGCACCCTCGGCTACGGTCTGCCCGCTGCCATCGGCGCCAAGCTGGCCCGGCCGCAGCGTCCGGTGGTGGCCTTGGTGGGCGATGGTGGCTTGCAGTTTTCCAGCGCCGAGTTGATCGCCGCCAAAGAGGCGGGCGCCGGTGTGATTCTGCTGCTGTGGAACAACACCAGTTACGCCGAAATCCGCGACTACATGAATGCCCGCTCAGTGCCATTGCTGGGTGTGGACATCCTCGCGCCGGACTTCGCCGCGCTCGCAAAAAGCTGCCACGTCGCCCATCACCGGGCGGGCAATCTTGCCGGTTTGAGAGAGCTGCTCGGCCAGCTCGGAGGGAGCAGCGAGCCCGTAATGATCGAGCTGGATGCTGCGGATTTCCTCAAAGATTGAGCACTGCGCGTTAAAAAAACAAAAAATTTCAGGTTCCGAACAGCGCAAAGCGCGAGGGACCTTTCAACTGCCCTGAACTCGAAGGTGGCTTACATGGCTGAGTCCGACAACTTTTCCTCGACCCATTCCACACAAGGTCGATACGCCGATCTGATCCTCGCCAATGGTCGTATCTACACACAGGACCCGGCCAACCCGTGGGCCGAGGCCGTGGCCATCCGTGACGGCAAGTTGATCGGTGTCGCCAGCCTGGACGCGCTCCAGGCGTTCAAAGGGCCGAACACCGTGCAGCATGACCTGCAAGGCGCGTTCTGCATGCCGGGCCTGCACGACATGCACACCCATCCCGACCTGGCCTTGGCACCACGCTACGCCGATGACCTGGACGTGGGCATCGAAGACCCAACGCCTGAACAACTGCGCGAAAGCATCCTCGCCTATGCCGACAGCCATCCCGGCGATGGCTGGATCTACGGTCAGTACTGGGTGCGCTACACCTTCCGCGAAGCCGGGTTGACGCCGGGCCGCGCCTGGCTCGACAGCGTCATGCCGGACCGGCCGGTGGCGCTGCTGGACCGCATGTGGGGCACCATGATGGTCAACTCCAAGGCCCTGGAACTGGCCGGCATCGACCGCCACACGTCCGACCCGCGCAACGGCTATTTCGAGCGTGACGAACTGACCGGCGAGCCCACCGGCCTGATGATCGACGGCGCCTACGCGATGATCCACGCCGCCATGCCGCCGACGCCGGTCAGCGTGTTGCGCCGTGCCTATCGCGATGGCGTGCATTTCCAAAGCTCCCGTGGCGTGACCGCAAGCAAATATGTGCACGTCTGCGAGCAACGCCTGCAAGCCTTGAAGGAGCTGGATGACAGCGGCGAACTGACGGTGCGCATCGAAGCGGCGATCAGTTGGCAGGACGATATCTTCCCGGTGCGTCGTCGCTGGGAACTGCTGGCCGGTGAGCGTCACTACTACCGCAGCGCGCGCCTGAGCGCCAACGCGGTGAAATTCCACTTCGACGGCACGGTCGAGCCGAAATCCTCGTACCTGCTGACCCCGTGGCCGGAAGAGAAGAGCTGGCGCGGCAAGCTCAACCTGACCCCGGAACACATCACCGACATGGTGGTGGACATGGACCGCAAGGGTATCCGCGTGATCGCCCATTGCACCGGTGACGGCGCGTCCGACGTGTTCCTCGACGCCGTGGCCGAGGCCCGTCGACGCAACGGTTTCAGCGGTGTGCGCCACCAATGCGCCCACAGCACCTTGCTGCATCCGGGCAACCTGCCGCGCTTCAAGGAACTCAATGTCATCGCCGAGTTTTCCCCGGCCGCGTGGTACCCGACGCCGTTCGCCAGTGGCGCGCGTTCGGGCTATGGCCAGGAGCGCCTCAAGCGTATCTACGACTTCAAAGGCGTGCTGGAAGCGGGCGGTACGGCCGTGATGGGCACCGACTGGCCGGTGGCGTCCATCGATCCGTGGCTGGCGCTGGAAACCATGGTCACCCGGCAGAACCCGTGGAACGACGACCCGGCGTGCTTTGGCGAGCCGATCAGCCTTGAACAGGCGCTGAATGTGATCACCCGCAACGGTGCCGTAGCCATGGGCTTGGAAAACACCACCGGCAGCCTGGAAGTCGGCAAGTCGGCGGACCTGATCGTCATCGACCGCGACCTGTTCGCTGAACCGGCGCGTAACTACATCCACCAGACCAAGGTGCTGCTGACCTTCGTCGAAGGGCAACTGGTCTACGACCGCCATTCGACCCTCGAAGCCTCGGGGCTCAAGGCTGTGTGGCAGGGCGAACCACCGGTGCTGGAGGGCAAGGATCAATGAGCAACCCACGCATTGCCGTGACCGTCGTCTCGGGGTTTCTCGGCGCCGGTAAAACCACCTTGCTCAACCGCATGGTGCGCCGTGCGGAGGGCAGCCGACTGGCCGTGATCGTTAACGATTTCGGTGAGTTGAACATCGACGCGGCCATCGTCTCGGAAGTAACCGATGCGGTGTACAGCCTGCAAAACGGCTGCATCTGCTGCACCGTGCAAGAAGACCTGCTGGCGCAATTGGGCAGCCTGGCACAGTTGCAGCCACGGCTGGAGCGCATCGTCATCGAGTGCAGCGGCGTGTCCGACCCGCAGCGCATCGTGCAGACTTTGGCTTACCCGCAACTGCGCAGTCAGATGCAGCTCGACATGGTGATCACCGTGGTCGATGCCACTCGGCATCTGCAGCTTGAGGGTGAATACGCACGACTGGCCCGGGCGCAGGTGGCCGCCGCCGACTTGTTGCTGCTGAACAAGACCGACCTGGTGGACGAACCGCAATTGCAGGCGCTACGCGAGGCATTGGGGCTGCGCACCCGGATCCACGAAAGCGTGCAGGCGCAGTTGCCGGACGCATTGTGGCTGGAAACCGAACTGGAGCTTGAACCGCGTGCAATAAAGCCGCTGACACGGGTGGCCGATGGCGATCACGCAGACATGTTCAGCAGCTGGCTGTGGCAGAGCGACTCGGCGCTGGATGCCGAGGGCTTGCGTGGCTGGTTGCAGGCCTTGCCCAGCGATGTGTTTCGGGTCAAGGGCCTGGTGCGGCTGGCGCAGGGTGACAAGGCGCATTGGTTGCAGCATGTCGGGACTCGCAGTCAGTTCCTGCCGGCCGGGGATGAGGCCAGCGCCAATGGTTCGCGGCTGGTGTTTATCGCACGCCGTGGCTTCGATGGCTGGGAGGCATTGGGACAGGGGCTTGAGGCATGTTCGGTGAAAGCGGGGGTGAAGGCATGAGTCCTGTCGAACAACGGCTGCGTGAGGAACTCGCGGCCTGCTATCGCCTGATTGCGCACTTTCGCATGACCGATTTGATCTTCACCCACATCTCGGTGCGCTTGCCGGGGCCGGAGCATCATTTCCTGATCAACCCGTATGGGCTGATGTTCGATGAGATTACCGCGTCCAACCTGGTGAAAATCGACCTGAATGGGCAGGCGGTCGAGCCATCGCCGTACCCGGTTAATCCGGCCGGTTTTGTCATTCACAGTGCGATTCACGCCGCCCGTGACGATGCGCAATGCGTGCTGCACACCCACACCAAATCCGGCTGCGCGGTGGCTGCATTGAAGTGTGGTTTGCTGCCGGTGAACCAGATTTCCATGGAGTTCTACGGGCGGGTCGCTTACCACGACTACGAGGGCGTGGCGCTGGACATGAGCGAGCAGCAACGCCTGGTGGCGGACATGGGCGACAAGCCAGTGCTGATGCTGCGTAACCATGGCCTGCTGACGGTGGGTGAGACGGTTGGCCAGGCATTCATGCGCATGTATTACCTGGAAAAAGCCTGCGAGATTCAGTTGGCGGCGCAGGCGGCGGGCGAACTGGTATTGCCGTCGGCTGAGGTGTGCGAACACACCGAACGGCAGTTCAATGATCCGGGACGGCCGTTGGAGGAAGGCGAGCTGGCCGACCCGGATGCGATGCAACTGGCCTGGGCGGCGTTGTTGCGGATGCTGGATCGGGTGGCGCCGGGCTACCGGGATTGATCCTGGTTCTGTGTTGAATGGGCTGGTGCCTTCGCGGGCAAGCCTCGCTCCTACGGGTTGTGGTTGTTTGTGTAGGCGAGGTACGACTCGGATGCGTAGGAGCGAGGCTTGCCCGCGAAGGCGGTCTGTCAGGCTTGCCCCGGTGTATTGAGGTTCATCGAACGCACGGCCAGCGCTGTAGCTGTCGCTTCATCTATCGCCAGTGAGAAGCGAAAGGTCGCTCCGCGCCCCGGTACATCGATCAGCTGAATTTCTCGTCCATGCAATTGCAGGATGCGATGCACGATTCGCAGCCCCAACCCGCCATCACGCCGCGCACCGCCAATATTGAAGGGCCGCAGGAACAGGCCTTCGCGCAGTTCCGAGGCGATACCGGGGCCGGTGTCGCTGACGGTCACTTCAATAAAAGACCCTTGGGGCCTCAGGCTCAGTTCGATTTCTCCACCTTGCGGTGTATGGCGCAGTGCATTGTCGAAAAGGTTGGTCAGCACCCGTTCGATCAACCCCAGGTCAGCGCAAGCCGCCGACACGTTGGGGGCGAAGGTGGCCTTGAGTTCCACCTGCCGCGCCTCGGCGGTGAGTTCGAATTTCTGGAAAATGTCCTGGGCCAGATCGGTCAGGGAAAAACGCTCCAGCACCGGTTGCACGAAACCGTGCTCCAGGCGCACCAGCTCCAGCAACGATTGCGCCAGGCCGCCGACCTTGCGGCTTTGATCCAGCGCGATGCCCAGATAGCGACGGCGGTCGGCGGCGGACAGCGTGGCGTCCTTGAGCGACAAGGTCTCCAGATAGCCGTGCAAAGAGGCCAGCGGCGTGCGCAGGTCGTGTGAGATGTTCGCCACCAGTTCGCGACGTTCCTGGTCTTGGCGGGTTAGCGTGCGCCATTGTTCGCTGAGGCGCGTCTGCATCTGTCGGAACGTGGCGTCGAGGATGGCGATTTCATCATGGCTGCCGGTTTTTTCCTGTGGCGCGGTGGCCGGCGGTGTGACCGGGACGCCGTCTATGTCGAAGCGGCTGACCGTCTCGGTCAAGCGTCGCAGCGGCCGGGTGATGAGGCCAAAGGCCGTGAGACCGGCAATCAGGCACAGCAGCGCCACCAGACCGATGGACAGCAGGGCGGTGTTGAGTGCGGCGCTGGTGGCCCCGCGTGCGGCGAGGCGGTCGTGGTCTTCACCCAGCAAGACCACGTAGAGATAACCGGCCGGCTTGCCATTGACTTTAAGTGGTGCGGCGCTGAACACCTTGCGCGCATCGACGCTGCGCGGATCGTCGCCCAGAATCGGCAGGGCATCGCCCTTGAGCAGGCGCTGGATCGGAGCCAGGTCGACCTGTTCCCGGCGTATCCGGCCCTCCGGCGCGGCGTTGCCGACAATCTTGCCCTCGGTGTCCAGCAGGTACACCTCGACGCTGGGGTTGACCTGCATCAGTTTGCTGAACAGATCGCGCACGGCATCGGGCATCAGACCTTGAGCGTCCATCAGCACCGTGTCGCGGGCGATGTGTTGCGCCAGATCCCGGGACAACCCTTGCACTACTTCCTGTTCATGCATCTGGTTGGAACGCACCTGCAGCCATGCCGAAGTGCCGCAGCACACCAGCAGCAGCACGGCGAATACCAGTGACAGGCGTTGTGTCAGGGTCAGTCTCATGGTTGCGGCTCTTGGCTGGAGGCAAATTTGTAGCCGCGGCCCCACACCGTGAGGATGCGCATCGGTTGCGCCGGATCGGCCTCGATCTTGGCGCGCAAGCGATTGATGTGGGTATTGACCGTGTGTTCGTAGCCTTCGTGGCTGTAGCCCCAGACGGCATTGAGCAGGTCCATGCGCGAAAACACTTTGCCGGGCTGGCGGGCGAAGAAATACAGCAGGTCGAACTCCCGTGGCGTCAGGTCCAGGCGGTGGCCGTCGAGGGCCACTTCGCGGGTGATCGGGTCGATGGCCAGGCCGTCGATGTTCAGGCTGCCGGCATCCATCTTCAGGTTGCGCGCCATGGCATCGACCCGGCGCAGCAGGGCTTTGACCCGGGCCACCAGTTCGAGCATGGAAAATGGCTTGGCCAGGTAGTCGTCGGCGCCCAGTTCGAGGCCGAGAATCCGGTGTACTTCGCTGGAGCGGGCACTGGTGATGATGATCGGGGTGTAGCGGGCCATGGCGCGCGCACGCCGGCAGATTTCCAGGCCATCGACGCCGGGCAGCATCAAATCGAGGATCAGCGCGTCCCAATTGCCTTGCTGCAGCAGGCGCATGCCTTCATTGCCGTCGGCGCTGTGCACCACCTCGAACTGCTCATCGCGCAGATGCAGGCAGATAAGGTCGGCGATGTGCAGGTCATCCTCGACCACGAGGACACGTTTGGTCTGTTCCATCCACTCATCCTTCGGTTAATCCCCTGTACCTGTAGGAGCGAAGCTTGCTCGCGATGGACTCAAGGGCTACGCGTTTGACCGGTATGTACGCGTTATCGTTGACGACCATCGCGAGCAAGCTTCGCTCCTACAAGTGCATCGATCGGTATGGGCCATTGTGCGGTGTTTTCGGTGCTTGAGTTATCACGAATTGTTTAACTTCCCGTGAGGATTTGGCGATCACCCCAAGCTTAGGCTTTGTTCCATGACAGGCCTTAAGGACTTTCGGAGACGACCATGTTCTCAAGACGACAATTTCTTTTAGCCAGCGGCGGGTTGGGCGTTGCAGCCATCGCAATTGGCGTATTGCCGAAGTTTTCCACTCAAACGGCGTTGATCAACGAGGCGCAAGCAGCGGAGGAATTCGAAGTGACCCACACCGACAGCGAATGGCACACGATTCTCAGCGATGAGCAGTACGAAATCCTCCGCAAAGAGGGCACCGAGCGGGCCTACAGCAGTCCACTGAACAACGAGCACCGTGAGGGCACGTTCGTCTGTGCCGGTTGTGAGCTGCCGCTGTTTTCCTCGGCAACCAAGTTCGACAGCCGCACCGGTTGGCCCAGTTTCTGGGCGCCTCTGGACAAGGCCGTGGCCACGCGCCAGGACCGCACCTTCGGCATGGTCCGCGAAGAAGTTCACTGCCGGCGTTGCGGCGGCCATTTGGGCCACGTGTTCGATGACGGCCCCAAACCGACCGGCCTGCGTTATTGCATGAATGGCCTGGCGATGAAATTCGAGCCCAAGTCGGCCTGATTCCTTCCTTTCTAGCGGGTAACGGTTATGTGGCTTCTGATCCTGGCGTATCTGGGCGGTGTACTGACGATTGTCAGCCCCTGCATTTTGCCGGTGTTGCCGTTTGTCTTCGCTCGCACTGGGCAGCCATTCATCAAGAGTGGTTTGCCGCTGTTGGTGGGGATGGCGCTGACCTTCGCGGTCGTCGCCACGTTGGCGGCGGTGGGCGGTGGCTGGGTGGTGCAGCTCAATCAATATGGGCGCTGGCTGGCGCTGGTGTTCGTGGCGCTGTTCGGTCTGACGCTGTTGCTGCCGCAACTGGCCGAACGCTTGACCCGGCCGCTGGTGGCTGCAGGCAGTCGTTTGTCCGAGGCGGCGGGTGTCGATGCCCGGCCACGTCCCGGCGCCTCGTTGCTGATCGGGGTCGCCACGGGCCTGCTGTGGGCACCCTGTGCCGGTCCGATCCTTGGCTTGTTGTTGACCGGTGCGGCATTGCAGGGCGCAAGTGTCGCCACGACCCTGTTGCTGCTGGCATATGCCGCAGGCGCCGCGACGTCACTGGCCGTGGCGCTGTTGCTGGGCGGCAAGGTGTTTGCCGCAATGAAGCGTTCGATTGGGGCCGGGGAGTGGCTGCGTCGCGGCCTCGGCGCGGCGATGCTGGCCGGTGTGGCGGCCATTGCTTTGGGGCTGGACACCGGGATTCTGGCGCGGGTTTCTACAGCATCCACCGGTGGGATCGAACAAGCGCTGGTGGAGCAACTGGCGGGCAAGTCACCGCGTAACAGCACGGCAATGATGGCGCAAAAATCGCCGTCCGAAGGCGCGATGCAAGTCGCCAATCAGGCACCGAGCACCTTGCCGGTCGAAGGCAACCTGCCACCGCTGGAGGGCGCCGTGCAGTGGCTCAACTCGCCCCCTCTCGATGCACAGACGCTGAAGGGCAAAGTGGTGCTGGTGGATTTCTGGACCTACTCCTGCATCAACTGTCTGCGTTCGCTGCCCTATGTCAAAGCCTGGGCCGAGAAGTATCGCGATCAGGGCCTGGTGGTGGTCGGCGTGCATGCACCGGAGTTCGCTTTCGAACGCAACGTCGACAACGTCAAAAAGGCCATGAAGGACCTGGGCATCGATTACCCGGTGGCCATCGACAACGAGTTCAAGATCTGGCGCGCCTTCAACAACGAGTACTGGCCGGCGCACTATTTTGCCGACGCCCAGGGGCGCATTCGTTACCACCATTTTGGCGAAGGCGAGTACGCCGAGTCAGAGCGGGTCATCCAGCAGCTGCTGCGCGAAGCCGGTGCGAGCCAGGTATCGGACGGGCTGATCTCGGCCAAGGCCGAGGGCGTGCAAATGGCGCCGGACAACAACGCCGTGCAATCGCCGGAAACCTACGTCGGCTACCAGCGTGCAGAGCATTTCGTACCGGAAACCAGCCTGGTGCCGGACAAACGGTCGGCTTATCGCGCCCCGGCGCAACTGACGCTCAACGACTGGAGCCTGGACGGGCAGTGGGTCGTCGGCCCGGAGCGAGCCACCGCCAGTGCGCCGGCCAGTCGCATCGTCTATCGCTTCCATGCGCGGGACCTGCATCTGGTGCTCGGCCCTGACGCGGACGGCAAACCGGTGCGATTCAAAGTGCTGATCGATGGCAAGGCCCCCGGTGGCGACCACGGCATGGACGTGGCACCCGATGGCAGCGGCACGGTGACTGAGCAGCGCTTGTATCAACTGGTGCGTCAGAACGACGGTGTGCAAGACCGGACTTTCAGCATCGAATTTCTCGACCCCGGCGCATCGGCCTACGCCTTTACGTTCGGCTGATCCTCTTTCAATCTTTCAGGAGTCTGTTCCATGAAAACCCTGTTCACTTGGCGCCGTACATGGTTGGGACTTGTGGCGGCCAGCGTCATCGGTCAATGCGCGGCGTTCCCTTTCGGCGGCGCTGAAGACGCGGTGATTATCCCACCACCGACCCTCGATGAAATCACCCAGGCCCACAGCGAAACCGCCGTCTTCGCCGGCGGCTGCTTCTGGGGCGTTCAAGGTGTGTTCCAGCATGTCAAAGGCGTAAAAAATGCCGTGTCCGGTTACGCCGGCGGGGCCGCCAATACCGCGCAATACGAGCGTGTCAGCAATGGGGATACCGGTCATGCGGAATCCGTGGAGGTCACCTTCGACCCGAGCCAGATCAGCTACGGCACCTTGCTGCAGATCTACTTTTCGGTGGCCCATAACCCGACCGAACTCAATCGCCAGGGACCGGACACCGGCACCCAGTATCGCTCGGCCATTTTCACCAAAAGCAGCGAGCAGCAGCGGGTGGCGCAGGCCTATATCGCTCAGCTCGGTACTGCCAATTCATTCAACAAACCGATAGTGACCAAGCTTGAAAGCTACAACGGCTTTTACCCAGCAGAGGAAGAACATCAGAACTTTCTGACCGAGCATCCGAACCACCCCTACATCGTGATCAACGATTTGCCGAAGGTGGCGGCACTCAAACAGCTGTACCCGGATCGCTATCAGGACAAACCGGTGTTGGTGAAGGCTGGGATGTAACGCTTTATCCAGAGATCAAATTCTTGCCGGCGATCTTCGATCGATACAGAGCCTGATCGGCGCGGGCCATCAGGCCGGTCTGCTGCTCTTCGTCAAAGCGCTGGACCACGCCGAAACTCATGGTCACCTGGAAGTCGCCCACCGGCAGTAAATCCACCAGGCCATGACGAATGGTCTCGGCGAGGGTTCTGGCCTCGGCCAGCGGGGTGTTGGGCAGGATCATGATGAATTCGTCGCCGCCCCAGCGGGCCAGCAGATCGCTGCCGCGCACGAAGCGTTTGACGTTGTCGACCACATGCACCAATGCCGCATCACCCAGTGCATGACCATAGTGATCGTTGATGTTTTTGAAGTCGTCGATGTCCATGACGATCAGCGACAGCGGTTCGCGAAAACGCTGGGAGCGCTCGCATGCTTGGGGTAGCACTTGTTCCAGGCGATAACGATTGGCAATGGACGTCAGTGCGTCGGTCTGCGCCAGTTTGCGGTTTTCTTCGAGCTGCAGTTGCAGCTGCTGATTGACCCGGGACAGTTCCCGGGTACGCTCTTCAATGGTGGCTTCCAGAGACTGGTTGCGCCGTTCGAGCGCTTCGACCAGGCGCCGCTTGTCTTCGATGCTTCGGTGGGCGCCGACCATGCGTGCCACCGAACCGTCGGCATTGCGCGCCAACACTTGGCCGCGGTCTTCGATCCAAATGTAACTGCCGTCCTGTGTCCGGCAACGATATTCGGCTTGATACACCGGAAAGCGCTCGCTCAGGTGATCGTCAAACCGGGCCATGACCTGTGGATAGTCATCGGGGTGGATGATGTTTTCCCAGGTCAGCACATTGTTATCCAGTGAGTGCGGGGAATAACCGAGCATTTCGTACCAGCGGGCGTTGCGGTACACGAAACCGGTGTTGGCGTTCCAATCCCAGATGCCATCGCTGACCAGCTCCAGGATGGTGTGCAGCATGCCGTCGTTCATGTCTGACACATTGAACTTCAATGGTTCGATGTTCGATGCTTCGCCCATTGCTGCTCTCCTTGCGGCTCTGATATCAAAATGACCTATGCGTCAGGGAGATTAGTGCATGGCACATTGGCGCGGCTAGTGTTTGCCCCACATCGCCACGGCAAAGTCGACGAAACGACGTAGTTTCGGCAAACGGTAGCGGTCCTGGGCGTAGACCAGATGCATCGGGCGGCTCGGCAATCGATAACGCAGCAGCAGGGGCACCAGTGTGCCGTTTTTGAGGTCCTGCTCCACCAGCGCATCAGGCACCATCACGATGCCCATCCCGGTGCGCGCCGCTTGATGCAGGCCGGCTGAACTGTTGATCACCATCGGACCGCTGACCGCCACCACGATCTCGCTTTCAGGACCGTTAAGGCGCCATTGCCGCGCCACCGATTGCCAGTCATCGCCGGCGGGGTAGGCGAACGCCAGGCAATCGTGGTGTTGCAGGTCTTCCGGTTCTTGCGGGGTGCCGCGACGCGCGAGGTATTCCTTTGAGGCGCACATGGTCAGGGTGTAGTCGATCAGCGGGCGGGCAATCAGGTTGGACGGTTCGAGCGCGCCCAAGCGAAAGGCCACGTCAAAGCCATGATCCAGCAGGTCCGGGCGTCGATTGGTCAGCACCACGTCAAGTTTCACCCGTGGGTTGTGCAGGCTGAATTCACTCAGCGCTGGCGCCAGTCGCTCGGTGCCGAAGGTCAGTGGCGCGGTGATGCGCAGGGTACCGCTCGGTTCGTCGAGGGTTTGCTCCGCCAGCCGTTCGGAGTCCGCCACCAGACCCAGCACTTCCAGACAGCGCTGGTAATAGGCGCTACCGAATTCCGTCAGGCGCTGGCGCCGCGTGGTGCGGTTGAGCAGTCGCACACCCAGGCGCTGCTCCAGTGCCTTGAGGTGATTGCCGACCATGGTCGTGGACATTTCGCACTGCTGCGCGGCGGCGGTCATGCTGCCGGCTTCCACAACTCTTACGTAAACGGTCATTGCCTGGAACAGGTCCATTATCAAGCTCGGCTTTTAAATGATCGAAGTTTTTCGCAGTTTATCCAGCTCAAGTGGCTAACCATACTGCAAAAACAACGACAATTTCATGGAGCCTGATGTCATGACCGCCGCCTGCCTGATGAGCACTTACCAACCGCTGGCCTTGAGCTTCGAGAAAGGCCTGGGCACGCGTCTGTGGGATCGAGACGGGCGTGAGTACCTGGATGCGGTGTCCGGGGTGGCGGTGACCAACGTCGGTCACTCCCACCCGAAAATCGTCGCCGCCATCAGCGAACAGGCCGGGTTGTTGCTGCACACCTCCAACCTCTACAGCATCGACTGGCAGCAGCGGCTGGCGCACAAGCTCACTGCGCTGGCTGGCATGGATCGGGCGTTTTTCAACAACTCCGGTGCCGAGGCCAATGAAACCGCGCTGAAGATCGCGCGGCTGCACGGTTGGCGCAAAGGCATCGAGCAGCCGCTGGTGGTGGTCATGGAGAATGGCTTTCACGGGCGGACCCTCGGCACCCTGTCTGCCAGCGACGGCCCGGCGGTCAGGTTAGCGTTCAACCAACTGCCGGGGGATTTCATCAAGGTGCCGTTCGGCGACCTCAAGGCGTTGGAGCGGGTGCAACAGGCTCACTGGCCACGCGTCGTTGCAGTCCTGATGGAGCCGATCCAGGGCGAAGGCGGGGTGCAACTGGCGCCACCGGGCTACCTCAAAGCTGTGCGCGAACTGTGCAACCGCTGCGGCTGGTTGTTGATGCTCGATGAAATCCAGACTGGCATCGGTCGCACCGGTCAGTGGTTCGCCTGTCAGCACGAAGGCATCGTGCCGGACGTCATGACCCTGGCCAAAGGCTTGGGCAACGGTATCCCCATCGGTGCTTGCCTGGCGCGCGGCCGAGCCGCCGAACTCTTCACGCCAGGCAGCCACGGCAGCACCTTCGGCGGTAATCCGTTGGCGTGTCGGGTCGCCTGCACTGTGCTGGAGATCATCGAAGAACAAGGCCTGCGTGAAAACACCCGGCTTCAGGGGGAACGGCTGCTCGACAGATTGCGCATGGAATTGGCCGATCACCCGAACGTCCTGGCCATTCGCGGGCTGGGCCTGATGATCGGCATCGAACTCAAGCAACCGATCCGCGACCTGACCCTGATCGCCGCCCGGGATCACGGCTTGTTGATCAACGTGACACGGGGGCAGACCATCCGGTTGTTGCCACCGTTGACGATTGATGAGGGGGAGGTGGCGATGATTGTGAGAGGGGTGAGCCGAGTGATCAATCAGGTCTGCACGCGCCTTTTGTAGGAGCTGCCGCAGGCTGCGATCTTTTGATTTTGATTTTAAAGATCAAAAGATCGCAGCCTGCGGCAGCTCCTACAGGTGACGGGTGAACGTTGTGATTTCAGCCAGATTGTTCAATTGACGCTTCGAACCGCCAAACGCGTCGAACAGGCGCTGATGCGCTGCAAACCCGGTCGATTCATCCCGCGTTCGATAGCTGCCGGCCCAGTCCAGCAAGGCGATCAAGCGCTCGTCGTCATTCATCTCGCGCTGGCGAATGTTGGCGACGCATTGCTCATCTTCCACACTCAGCCAGATCAACGCCGTGGCTTGGGGTAGGAGCTCAGTGATGATCCAGCCGTACACCCCTTCGATCACCCAGCACTCTTCACTGGCCGCAATGCGTGCCATGGCCAACGCGTCACCTCGGGGGCGGGGGATGCTGTGTTCGTCGGATAGCCAGTGGATTTGATCGAGGTCGGTCCAGGGGATCTGCAGGTGCAGGGATATGCGCTCGGCCAGCCAGCTTTTGCCGGAGCCGGAATTGCCGATGATCAGGGTTCGGGTGAGGTCCATGGGCGACACCGATCTACTGTAGGAGCGAGCATGCTCGCGAAAAACGTCCCGTCACCGCGTTTGTTCAGGTTGCCCGCGTCATCGTTGAAGTCCATCGCGAGCATGCTCGCTCCTACAGGTTCTGATCATCGTCTTGCGGGGCAACCATCCGCGTTTTCGGCGCACCGTTGGAATTGAGCTGAAAGATCTCCCGTGGTTGCCCTTTTTCATTAAAGAACACCTGCCCGATCCCCGCCGAATTCCACAGACGCTCGCCCGCTTCAGCATGCTCGGGGGTGTGCGGCACGATGCGCATGCGCCGGCGTTTGGTCAGCCAGTTGAGCGGTGAGCGCGGCGAATACAGCCAGCGATTGAGACGGTCGAACCATTCCAGCAGTCTGGGCGGAAATTCGTTCTTGATGCCGCTGCTGGTGATCTGCCAGATGCGTGGCCCGGCCTTGCGGTGTCGGATCAGCACTTCATAGACAAAGGAATAATGCACATCGCCCGATAGCACCACGTAGCTGCCCGGTGTACGCGAGTGTCGGAAAATGTTCAGGATCACCTGCGCCGCGCCGCGATGGGCCATCCAGTTTTCCGCGTCCACCAGCAGGGGGTGACCGAACCAACTGAAGACCCGTTGCACGGTTTCAATCAGCTTGACGCCGAACACCGGTGCCGGGGACACGATGATCGCAGACGGGTGATCCAGCAGTTCCTGTTGCAGCTCGCTCAAGGCTTCCCAGTCCAGCAGGCCGGACGGTTGCTTGAGGTTCATCTCGCTGCGCCAGCGCCGGGTGCGGGTGTCGAGCACGACCATGGCCGGGGTGGTGGGGAGTACGTAATGCCAGTGCTGAAATTTCAGCAGCTCATCGATCAACGCATCCTGCACGGCGCTGTCGAGGTAGCCGTCCTCCCCGGTCGAGCTGAAACCCTCGGCTTTTTCCAGCACGGCATCGAAGGCATCCGGGTTGTTGCCCCAGCCCTGGCACAGCATGTACGCCAGCAGTGCATTACCGATGATGCGCTTGGAGAACGGATGACCGTAGGCCGTTTCCTCCCATTGCGCGGACAGGTTCCAGTCATCGGTGATGTCATGGTCGTCGAAAATCATCAACGTCGGCAGGTGCGCCAGCGCTCGTGCCACTTTGTCCAAACCCGCCTTGAAACCGTCGATGCACTCCTGCTCCAGCCCGTAACGCTCGCGCCGTTGCGGTGTCAGCACTGGTGGTTGCGGGTTGATCAACGTCCAGGGCACCGGTGACCAGACCAACAGGTACATGGCCATGACTTCGGCGAAGGTCACCAGATGATTGTCGGCACTGCTGCTGGTGAAAATCGGCTTGCGCGCGCCACCGAAAAACCGATCGCGCAAGGTCTCGTTGCTCTCCAGCGCCGGCAGCAGATCCGCGCGGTGGTAGTAGCTTGCCGGGTGTTCGTAGAGCTTGGCGCTGTCGCTGACCACGGCGCCTTCCAGATGCTCGCCGAACAGCCCCAGCCGTTCGATCAAGGCATGAATGGCCCGCAACATCGGGCCCGCCACATCGTCGGCGTAAACCTGATCACCGCTCATCATCAGCAAGGCCGGGCGATCTATAGCTTCATGTACCTGCCCCAGCAGGTTATCCACACAGAGCAAACCATCGGTCGCCGGGTGATGGGGCTTGCGGCAGGAACCGTGGAGCAATTGATCGATACGCGAGCGCAGGACGAAATTCGGCGTACGGGCATCGCCGTAAAGCAGATGCGGCGCCCAGTCGGCGATGCCGGTGCCATCCTCCAGCAACAGGTCGTAGGCGATCTGCTCGTCACAGGGAAGGGCGGTGTCCAGCGTCACGTCGATCAGGTGCACAAAGGCATGAGCACCCACCGCGATGACCGTGCATTGCCCGGCACCCAGGCGCCTATCGCCCACGCCCTGCAAGCGCAGCGTCAGTTCCAGCGCTCGGGAGCCCACCAGCCACAAGACCAGTCGCGTGGGCTCAAGGCGCCGTAACAGCGGGCCGGCCAGAACGGGGGGCAGGGATTGATGATCGTCGGGAGATGGCAAGGGTACGGACATCCGGGGTCAGGGTTCTTGAAGTGCA
Organism: Pseudomonas putida; assembly: GCF_050990305.1. Taxonomy (GTDB): domain Bacteria; phylum Pseudomonadota; class Gammaproteobacteria; order Pseudomonadales; family Pseudomonadaceae; genus Aquipseudomonas; species Aquipseudomonas putida_AH. The sequence goes on from NZ_CP158817.1 coordinate 1,062,603, forward strand.
GGGCGGCGATGATAGCGCAGGTGCAGGCTGTTGCCTGTTAAGCGTTGTGCACTGCTTATTGATTGGGCATTCGTATGTTCGGATTTTTTCGAATGTATTTGAAATACCGGGGGCGGAGAGTCGATGGCTTAAATAATGAGCGGAAATTGATAGATTAATGTTGTTGGCGATATCAAGAATGAGATTGGTTTTTTTTGTGATGTTTTTTAGTTAGTCAGATGTTTTTATAAAGGTGAGTAAATAAATGGTCGTGTCAGGCAGTAATATTTCTTCGTTTTCGGCGCAAGCCTTTAATAGCGCAGGTGCTTATGAAAGAAGTGTTTTCCAGCTAGTATCGAAGCTTGGAACTGTAAAGCAAGGTTTATCAAAATTGAGGTTGCAACTTAACGATCCGAAGCTATCGATCTCGCAAAAGCAGGCGGCTGTCGAGAAAATACCGTCACAGTTTTCGCGAATGTCTGAATGTCTGGTGGAAATCCATGCTCATAACAGCCATCCGAAACCATCCAATCTGACGTCCAATTCTGTTTCAATTAATAATCTTTATTACGCCTCTAAAGAGGGGTTTGCTGATGCAGAAGAGGCTTTATGGGATGAATATACTGAGTTGGCAACTTCGCACAATGTTTTTATTAGTGAAGTAGGCGCTGACTTGGTAGGTGCACGAAGCCGCGACAAGTTTAATGGGCGATCCGTCAGTTTTGCTCCTGATACTGAAAGGGAGTAGGGGGCTGCAAAAAAATAGAAAGTGGAAGTAATAAGTTTATATGGGTTGCTTGGTGCCCACTTTCGTGGTCACCAGGTTTTCAGATTTCCTCTCGCCGAACATTGAGTTGAATATCTCCTTTTCCGGGAAGCGTAATTGTGTTGCCGGTGCATTCGACTACAGGATTCAGGCTACAGTGAGTGATCCATGCACCTTGCGGACGCTCGGGAAGGCGCTGACCAGAGGAGAGGAGTAATGAACAGGATCATCCTGCCGGCACTGGCCATTCTTATCACTACGCAAACCCCGGCCTACGCCATCAGCGACAAGTACCGCCAACAACTCGAGCAATCGGGCTGCACGCAAGTCAGCGAAACCCAGGGTTGCGATATCCACAAGAGTAAGGCTGAAAATGCCAAGGCCGGCTTTATCAATCCTGCCGCCAACGATGCAAACACCCAGACGCCTTATGCCGGACAATGGGTCGCCAAGACCGATGCCGGCGGGACCGTCGCCACGATTCGGATCGATGCCAAGGAGAACGTCTGGGTCAACGGCAAACCGGTAGCCGCCAAGCGCACCGACGGCACGTTGCAGTTCCACCAGGGCAAGCTCACCTTCACGATCCAGGGCGATCGGCGGTTGCAGAACGAGGATTACTGGACCGACAGCGCTGCCGGGACCAAGGGGCCGATCGAGATCGAGTAGCCATTACCTCCTGGGGCGCGGTAGCGTCGAAGGTATGCGTTGTATGTCGGGGATAATCCGGCCACTGCCTCGGGGATCGGGCGGTGTTGTCTGGTTGTCCTGGCGAGTGTCATGGCATGACGACCCGCTGATGGCCACGAACACGAAGAGCAGCAGCGGCGCTATCGAGTGCTTGGACATGGGGATTCTCCAGAGCCGGACCCTTGCAGCGTAATCGCTGTTCTGCACGTGCACCGCGCCGTTGGTCCGCCTTCATATTCCTGGATTTGTGCCAAGCTGATGGGACGCCTATTCGCCTGTCGCTCAGGAAGCCAAGACATGAAACACGCCCCTGCGTCGCACATCCGTCGAGAGTTTTACAAGGCGGTGGGCTTCTATCTTCGACTGGCCTGGCCGATCTTTTCCACGATGCTGATCATCATCGTGACGGTGGGGTTGATCATCAGCTACCTGGAAGGCTGGGACGCGTTTGACGGCATCTACTTTGGCTTCGTGACCGGCTTGACCATTGGCTATGGCGAACTTGTGCCGAAACTGCCGCTTTCACGGTTGCTGGCGATATTGCTCGGGTTCAATGGTGTGCTGCTGACGGCGATCTTCGCGGCGATCAGCGTGCGGGCAATCGAAACGGCGGTGCGGGAGACGGACGAGGAAGAATAAGGTGCGCCCCTGTAGGAGCTGCCGCAGGCTGCGATCTTTTGATTTTTCAAAGCAAGATCAAAAGATCGCAGCCTGCGGCAGCTCCTACAAGGCGCACGGTGTCAGGCCTCCCAGCCCGCGCCGCTGATGGCTTCTTGCGCCAATGGATGCAAATCCGCTCCGTGATGCTCGGTCTGCCAGGCCAGCAATTCTTTGCGCATGCCCGGTGTCCAGTACATCTGCAGATGATTGCGCACACCCGTCACGGCCTGCTGTCGGTCCGGTTCGCTGGCAAAGTATTGGGCGATCTGATTGGCCATCTTGATCAGGTTGGCGGTGCTCATCGACGTACCTCCGCCTTGGCAGCTTGACGGCGTTCCTTGAGCAAGCGGTGCTGTTCTTCGGTAAATGCCTGGAAGCGTTTTTGCCACTCGGACGGGTGATACACGCGGCTGACTTCCACCGCCGTGACCTTGTATTCCGGACAGTTGGTGGCCCAGTCGGAGTTGTCGGTGGTGATCACGTTGGCCCCCGATTCCGGGAAGTGGAAGGTGGTGTACACCACGCCCGGCGCAACCCTTTCGGTCACACGTGCGCGCAGCACGGTCTGGCCGGCGCGGCTGCCGATGCCGACCCAATCGCCTTCGTTGATGCCACGGCTTTCTGCGTCGGTCGGGTGGATTTCCAGGCGGTCTTCGTCGTGCCAGGCGACGTTGTCGGTGCGCCGGGTCTGGGCGCCGACGTTGTACTGGCTGAGGATGCGCCCGGTGGTCAGCAACAACGGATAACGGCTGTTGACCTTCTCCTCGGTGGGCACATAACCGGTGAGCATGAAGCGCCCCTTGCCGCGCACGAACTGCTCGATGTGCATGGTCGGCGTACCGTCCGGTGCGTCAGCGTTGCACGGCCATTGCAGGCTGCCGTGGCGCTCAAGTTCCGCGTAGCTGACGTTGGTGAAGGTTGGTGTCAGGCGGGCGATTTCATCCATGATTTCCGATGGATGCTTGTAGTCCATCCGATAGCCCAGCGCGTTGGCCAGGGCCACCGTGCCTTCCCAATCGGCCTTGCCGCCCAGCGGTTCCATGACCTTGCGTACCCGCGAGATACGGCGCTCGGCGTTGGTGAAAGTGCCGTCTTTTTCCAGGAACGAGGCGCCCGGCAGGAACACGTGGGCGAACTTGGCGGTTTCGTTGAGGAAGATGTCCTGCACCACCACGCACTCCATGGCCGACAGTGCCGCAGTGACGTGCTGGGTGTTCGGGTCGCTCTGGGCGATGTCCTCGCCCTGGCAGTACAGCCCCTTGAAGGTGCCGGCCAGCGCTGACTCGAACATGTTGGGAATGCGCAGGCCCGGATCGGGTTGCAGGGTGACATTCCACGCCTGCTCGAACTCGGTCCGGACCGCCACGTTGGAGATGTGCCGGTAGCCGGGCAACTCGTGGGGGAAGGAGCCCATGTCGCAGGAGCCCTGCACGTTGTTCTGCCCGCGCAACGGGTTCACGCCCACGCCTTCGCGGCCGATGTTGCCGGTGGCCATGGCGAGGTTGGCGATGCCCATCACCGAGGTGCTGCCCTGACTGTGTTCGGTGACACCCAGGCCGTAGTAGATCGCCGCGTTGCCGCCGGTGGCGTACAGGCGCGCGGCGGCGCGGATGTCCGCAGCCGGTACGCCGCAGATTGGGCCAATCACTTCCGGCGAGTTGTCCGTACGGCTGACGAACTCGCTCCAGCGAGCGAAATCGTTGCCTTCGCAACGGGCGTCGATAAAGGCCTGGTCTTGCAGGCCTTCGGTGATGATGGTGTGGGCCAGGGCGTTGAGCATGGCGACGTTAGTGCCGGGGCGCAGGGCCAGGTGATATTCGGCGCGGGCGTGTACCGAATCCACCAGATCGATGCGCCGTGGGTCGATGACGATCAGCCGCGCACCTTCACGCAGCCGGCGCTTGAGTTGCGAGGCGAACACTGGGTGAGCGTCGCTGGGGTTGGCGCCCATCACCAGGATCACGTCGGCCTGCATCACCGAATCGAAACTCTGGGTCCCGGCGGACTCGCCCAACGTCTGCTTCAAGCCATAGCCGGTTGGCGAGTGACAGACCCGCGCACAGGTATCGACGTTGTTGTTGCCGAAGGCCGCGCGCACCAGTTTCTGCACCAGATAGGTTTCTTCGTTGGTGCAGCGACTGGAGGTGATGCCGCCGATGGAATCGCGGCCGTATTTTTGCTGCAAGCGGCGGAATTCGCTGGCGGCGTAGGTCACCGCCTCATCCCAGCTGACTTCCTGCCACGGATCGTTGATGTGCTTGCGGATCATCGGTTTGGTGATGCGATCCGGATGGGTGGCGTAGCCCCAGGCAAAGCGCCCCTTGACGCAGGAGTGGCCGTGGTTGGCCTGGCCGTTCTTGTCAGGAACCATGCGCACCAGTTGGTCGCCTTTCATCTCGGCGCGGAACGAACAGCCCACACCGCAATAGGCGCAGGTTGTAATCACGGCATGTTCGGGCTGGCCCATCTCGACCACATTCTTTTCCATAAGGGTCGCGGTGGGGCAGGCCTGTACACAGGCGCCGCAGGACACGCATTCCGAATCGAGGAAGTTATCGCCACCGGCAGCCGTGACACGGGACTCGAAACCGCGCCCGGTAATGGTCAGGGCAAAGGTGCCCTGGGTTTCTTCACAGGCGCGTACGCAGCGGTTGCAGACGATGCACTTGCTCGGATCGTAATCGAAATACGGGTTGGAGGTGTCCTTCACGTCCGCCAGATGGTTCTCGCCTTCATAGCCATAACGCACTTCCCGCAGGCCGACCTGACCGGCCACGGTTTGCAGCTCGCAGTTGCCGTTCGCGGAGCAGGTCAGGCAGTCCAGAGGGTGATCGGAGATGTACAGCTCCATGACATTTCGACGCAGCGTGGCCAGCTTGGGCGTCTGGGTGTGTACGGTCATGCCTTCGGTGACCGGCGTGGTGCAGGACGCCGGGTAGCCGCGCATGCCGTCGATCTCCACCAGGCACATGCGGCACGAGCCGAAGGCTTCCAGGCTGTCGGTGGCGCAGAGTTTGGGGATGGTGGTGCCCATCAGCGCGGCGGCGCGCATCACTGAGGTGCCTTCGGGCACGGTGATGCTGCGGCCGTCGATGTTCAGGGTGATTTGCACATCGCTTTCGCGGGCCGGCGTGCCCAGATCGATATCGGTTTTCGGGTCGAAGAGCGTGATCATTATTCGGCCTCCGAGGCTTGCAGACCGAAGTCGGCAGGGAAATGTTTGAGGGCGCTGGCCACCGGATAAGACGTCATGCCGCCCAAGGCGCAGAGCGAACCGTATTGCAGGGTGTCGCACAGGTCCTTGAGGATGATCACCTGCTCATCGCGAGCACTCTGGTCGGGCGCGGCCAGCAGGCGATCGATCACTTCCACGCCACGGGTCGAGCCGATTCGGCAGGGCGTGCATTTGCCACAGGATTCCTCGGCGCAGAACTGCATCGCAAAGCGGGCCATGTGGGCCATGTCGAGGCTGTCGTCCGCCACCACCACACCGCCGTGACCGAGCATCGCGCCCATGGCGGCGAAGGCCTCGTAATCCAGTGGCGTGTCGAATTGAGAGGGTGGCACCCAGGCGCCGAGGGGGCCGCCGACTTGTGCCGCTTTCAATGGTCGGCCACTGGCGGTGCCGCCGCCGTAGTCTTCCACCAGTTCGCGTAGGGTCAGGCCAAAGGCCCGTTCCACCAGGCCGCCGTGGCGAATATTGCCGGCCAGTTGGAACGGCATGGTACCCAGGGAGCGGCCCATGCCGTAATCGCGGTAGAACTGCGCGCCCTTGGCCAGAATCATTGGTACCGAGGCCAGGGTCAGCACGTTGTGCACCAGCGTTGGCTGGCCGAACAGGCCCTGCAGCGCGGGAATTGGCGGCTTGGCGCGGACGATGCCGCGTTTGCCTTCCAGCGAATCCAGTAGCGCGGTTTCTTCACCGCAGATGTAGGCGCCGGCACCGACGCGTACTTCCATGTCGAAAGCCTGGCCGCTGCCGCCGACATTGGCGCCGAGGTAACCGGCGTCGCGGGCGATGTTCAGCGCTGCGCGCAGGGTGGCCACGGCGTCGGGGTATTCAGAGCGAACATAGATATAGCCGAAGGTGGCGCCGGTGCAGAGACCGGCAATGGCCATGCCTTCGATCAGCAGGAAGGGGTCGCCTTCCATCAACATACGGTCGGCGAAGGTGCCGGAGTCGCCTTCGTCGGCGTTGCAGACGATGTATTTCTGGGCGGCTTGGGTGCCGCGCACCGTCCGCCATTTGATCCCGGCGGGGAAGGCTGCGCCGCCACGGCCGCGCAGGCCTGAATCGAATACGGCGGTCGCGGTTTGTTCGCCGCCAATGGCGATGGCCCGTTTCAGGCCCTCGAAACCGCCGTGATCCAAGTAATCGTCGATGTACAACGGCCGGGTGATGCCGGCGCGGGCAAACAGCAGGCGTTGTTGCGTCTTCAGATAGGGCAATTCTTCCACCAGGCCCAAGGCCAGCGGATGAGCAGACGGATCGCTTTCTAAAGCATCGAGCACGGATGGCACATCGGCCTCGGTCAGCGGGCCGAAGCCGATCCGACCTTGCGGGGTATCCACTTCCAGCAACGGTTCCAGCCAGTACAGGCCACGCGAGCTGGTGCGATTCAGCACCAGGGGTACAAATCGGCCCCGGCCGTGGATAATAAGGGCTGCTGCAATATCTTCTGCACCTACGGCACGGGCCACTGAATCACTAGACAGATAGAAAGCGGGCATCATGCGTCCTCCCTGCAAGCATCGAGCAACGCATCCAGCCGCTCGGCACTGAGCCGCGCATGCACCCGGCCATCCAGCTCCAACGCCGGCGAGCAGGCGCAGGCACCGAGGCAATAAACAGGGCGCAAACTGATGCTGCCATCGGCGCTGCTACCGTGATCATCCAGTTGCAGCCGATCGCGCAACTGCGCCGCCAACTGCTCGGCCCCACGGCTCTGGCACGACTCGGCGCGGCACAGGCGCAAAATATGGCGGGCCGGCGGGGAGGTACGGAAGTCATGGTAAAAACTGATCACCCCGCGCACCTCGGCCTGACTCAGGTTCAGGGCATGGGCAATCTCGGGGACGGCGGCATCGGGGACGTAGCCGATGCGCTCCTGAATATCATGAAGAATGGGCAACAGCGCACCGGGAGTACCCTTATGGCGCTCCAGCAGCGTGTTGACCACAGGCAGGTGCAACTCAACATCAGGCATTCAGCAATCCTCACGGTCACGGACAATCCAGAAGGTCGTCGGTTGTCCGAAAGTGTCGGCTGCGGCACTCACACCACGTCACGGTATCGTGGCAATTTCAGGCCGGTGGCCAGGGTGCCCTGAGTGGGCATCTTGTTGTGCCTCTTGAAGGGCATAAAAGGCAGATTGCCACGGAGCCTTTTATTAAACCGTACCAAAGCGACGTGTTTGGTTCTGTCTACGACTGTCCTTAAAGTCTAGCCTTTAGAACCGTAGCCCGACGTTGACCATCCCGGCAGCCCCGCCAAGCACCACGAATTCAGCCGCCACCGGTCCCCAGTGGGCACCGAACGAGGGAATGATGACGGGGGCGACACCAAAATGGTTCAGGGGGATTTTGTCGTCGTACTGACCCTTGTAACCCTCGATCAGGCCGCCGCTGAGCTTGGCGTAAACCGGATAGCGCTCATGCTCCCAGACCTTGCCCAGATAGGCGTAATACGAGCGCTGGTAGAACGAGTTCTTGAACGTGGCCGCCCCCCATAGCAAACCATCGCCGTAGACGCGCTCGATACCGACCAGCTCCTGATGGTTGTTGTGCTCGGGGTCATGGGTCCAGTGTTTGGTATAGGCGCTGGTTTGCACATACCAATAACCGTCCTGATCCTCACCGTCCGCCGCGAGCGCAGCAAAACCGACGGTAAAGCAGGTGATGCCGGTGAGTGCTGCCCTGATCATTTACGATCCCTCGTCAGATAAATTTATGACCTTAGGTAGGTATAGAGAAGCGCCAGTGTGTGCGGGCTGACTTGCCCGACCACTCACCACAACCCCTGTAGGAGCAAAGCTTGCTCGCGAAAGCGCCAGCCCAGACAACACCAATGCTGAATGCGGCGTGGGGGCTGGCTCTGCAATATCGATCGAAATACGCTATGAAGTCACGCTCAAGCTGTTCATTTGAAACACAGGGAAAGACAAATGATTGATTTCAACAACAAAGGCTTCTTCAAGCTCAAGCAGAACGACGAATACGCCGAACGCGTTTCCGGCCTGCTGATCGACGGCGAACACGTCATCGATTCCTACAAATCCATGCGCGACGGCGTGGTATTTACCAACAAACGCATCATCTCGGTGAACGTGCAGGGCATTACCGGCAGCAAAAAAGACTTCACCTCATTGCCGTACAAAAACATTGTGGCGTACTCGGTAGAAACCTCAGGCACGTTCGACCTTGATTCCGAGCTGGAGATTTACTTCTCGTCATTGGGGAAAGTGAAATTCGAATTCACCGGCAAGACATCGATGGTGGAAATTTCGAAGCTGATTTCTGAGCATCTGCTTTGACCTGATTGGCTGCCGCATCACCGCTCAGCCAACCACAATCCTGTAGGAGCGAGGCTTGCCCGCGAAGGCGCCAGTCCATCCAGCACAAATGCAGGGTCGGTTGTATTCGTGGTTTCGGTCATTGGCTGCTGCCGAAGAGAGGTCGGCCGTTACATGTAGATGTAGATTTTAGACGTGAAGCACTAGCTTCCTCGCCTCCATGTTCTGGCATCGTAGGACTGCCCCGCCCATCACAGCATCGGTCGGTTACCTACGTCGAATGCTATAGTCCGCCGCGTTTTTAAGCTTCGAAAGAGCACGGAAGCAAAGGGAGAATACTCATGACAATCTACACCGCAGGCTACGAAGGGCTCACCATCGACGCGTTCATCGCAAGGCTCAAACAAGCCCAGATCGACAAGGTGCTTGATGTCCGGGAGTATCCGATCTCTCGAAAAAAGGGTTTTTCCAAGAAAGCATTTGCTGAATGCCTGGCCGCAGCAGGCATTTCGTATGAGCACAGTCCACCGCTCGGATGCCCGAAACCCATACGAAATCGTTACAAAGTAGATGGCGATTGGTCAGTGTACTCCCGCGACTTTCGAGCCTACATCCGTACTCAAGACGCAGTGTTAAGTAACCTCGTTTCCAGCGTCGCAGAACAGCGCATTTGCATGGTCTGCTATGAGGCGGATTCAAGCTTCTGTCATCGAAGCCTGATTGCGCAAGCCGCTCAAGAACTTGAGTGTTCTCTGCAAGCCAAACACCTTCCAATCAAAATAGAGAAAGTTGCGGATCTGTTTGATGCTGTAGCTTAGGTGGATAGACGAGGCTGACAATCAGCCATTGCCCTGGGAATCGATGGATGGTTCCCATCAGCAGCATAAGGTCCTTACTTGGGAGGTCGACTTCGAGCTTTTTTCTAAACGGAGCTTCCCAGCCTTCTGCGCCATGTTGACGACGAACGTTCCTGTAAAGCTGGCTGGCTTCCCAGTCCACAATCTTGTGGGTATAGGATTTGATCTCTCCATCGACTAAGCATTCGTAGGTGTAGTGAAAGTCGAATGGCACTTTCTCCAGCCGTTTTATGCTCGCTCGTTCCTGATGCTCATCGAACAGGTTGGGCTGTCGCTGTAGAAACTCCAGCTTTTCGATTTCCTGAGGTGTCCATTCCTGTGATGCTGCTTTACGGATATGCAGAGCTACTATGCGAGCAGGCCTGAGCAGGCCCAAGGTGACACCGTCATTCAGTCGCGCCTTCTCTAGCTCGTCAAAGCTATCGTAGATGGTCAGCTTATCCAAAAGCGTGCGTCGTTCTTTCCAGTCTCCCGCAGGTAACTTTGTACCCACAGAAATAGTGTCCACTCCAATTTTGTGGCTTTCTGGTCGTCTGTCTGCCGGGCTTCTTTCAATAAAGGCCTCAATCCATTGCCACTTCGCGAACTGCTGATCTTCGGTGACCAGGCGAAATGGAACGGGATAGAGACGTATGAGATTGCCTTGTTCGTCCATACCTGCGACGCAGGACGTTTCGGCATATGTAGCGCTGGGGGAGGGATATGTCTTGCAGAGAACAAGTATTCGAGCTTTCCGTCGCATTCTGACCAGGTCCATTTGGCTTTTTGAACACCGCCTAGCATCGGGGCGATGAACAGTTGTCAGCAATACCTTGCAGCCGGAGTAGGCGGGTCTTTCTGTTGCTCCATATGTATCGATTTAATTGTTTGGTTTTTCAATCGTGCTTCAGCACACAGTCCACCCTATTCCCTTTGGAGCAACTGTCTCCACCCTGCAATGGGTCAGTATTTTGCCTGCCAACTCAACATAACCCCTGTGGGAGCGAGCCTGCTCGCGATAGCGCCAGCCCATCCAACACCAATGCCAAATGCACTACCGCAACCGCAAGCAACCCACCCCACATGCAAACCGTTTATCCACAGGCTCCAGCCACTACCCCTCAGCCTTCGCCGCCCGCTTAGGCACTGGCACAAACTCCCGATCCCGAGTCAGCACCTTCACCGCATCATCCACCACCGCCTTACTCATCGCCGTCAAATAATGCGCAGCCCAGGCGTGGTAATCCGTGTCCCTGGCATAAGCCGCATCCTTGGTCAGCGCCTTGGCGAGAAACAGAAAATCAGAAGCCATGGCCAACGCATCGCCGAGCGGGACATCGCGGGTGACGTGGAATAGCGGTTGATCCGTGCAATAGATCGCAGGTGTCAGGCCGATGGTTTTGAGTTCGGGTTGGTTGGTCATTGGCCACCTCCGAGGATGGAGAGGCGATGGGGGAGGGTGTTGCGCGATTGGGAATTGCGTAGAGAGGAAAGCCAAATTTCAAACGGATTGATACTGCGCATTATCCAACTCCTTGATATGAGGAGCTGTCACGTTCGTTTCCACACGAATGGGTGACAGCTGTGCGCAGGGTGGAAAACCGGGAATCAAGGAAACCGGCACGCCCGAGGGCGTCCCACGCACAGCCGCCATAACTCACGCCGCAGGCATAAAAAAAGCGCCGGCAGACGTGATGGGGGCGCTGTTGCGCCTTGAATTACACGGGTTTCCACACCCGGTCGCTGAATTGGCAGCGACGGGTGGGAGGTTAACGTGTAGGCCTTGTACCTGCAACCTCGACGATAATGCGGTTTTCCATCGACAGTCGTTCGGTATGTTCTATTGAACGTTAATCAACGTTGGGTGAAATAGATCATCTTAGTTGAGTCGCTGATAGACTGAATTTTCCGCAGCCACTTGGGCTGCTCATTAGCCCGGTCGTGAGATGAATATCAAAGAGTTTTGCCACGTTCATGAATTCGATATGAGTAAATGTGCAGTAAATTTAGGTGGTGGCAGCTTCACGTTGACGGAGCTAAAAACATCGCCTGTCGATTTCTTGAGTTTGGCAGAAGAGGATTTTGAGCGAGGCGGCCTGCCTGCACTTATCAATGCAACGACTAATGCAAAGCGGGCGATTGTTTGTCAGCTTGATCAGTTGTTGATTTCTTTTGGTTATCCGTCTTTCGAATGGAATGTACCGAAAAAAATTGAGCAATTACGGGCGCTAGGCTTATTAGCACCAAGCCTTCTGCGGAAAGTAGTTAAGATGCGAAATGTTCTTGAGCATGAATATGAAGCTCCTGATCTTCAAGCTGTAGAGGAGTCGCTGGATGTCGCGAGTCTCTTTGTGATGTCAGCTTCTGCTATGTTCATTCCGTTCGATGATGTACTGGAATTTTCACTGCCAGAGTCAAGTGCTAGGGATAACTCGGTTACGCACATAACAGCTGGATTGCACCGAGAGTCTCGTGGTGTTTTTTACACCGTCTATGCATATGAGCCCAATGAGTCTTACGGTCGATGCGTTGGACAATGCGAGATTCCATCGGGGCATATTTTGTTCGAGGCGATGGTAAAACTCTCCGCGTCTTTGATGCTTCGATACAAGGTTGACCAAACTTTCGATAATTTTGAGAAGGCTTACGCACAGCTTTGAGAGGGGCACGCTCTGTAGTGGTCAACTAATCCCGGACACGACGTTAAGTTTTTTCTCGGCCTGAGCTGGGGCCAGTCCGTTGTTGAATTGGTGCGGTCTAATCCAGTTGTATCGATGCATCAGGTAATGACTGATGTCGCGGTGCGCTTCTTGAGCTGTCATGTAGCCCACGGTCGGTATCCATTCAGTTTTCAAGCTGCGAAATACACGCTCCATCGGCGCATTATCCCAACAGTTTCCACGACGGCTCATGCTCTGGCGAATGCGGTAGCGCCAGAGCCGTTGGCGAAACTGACGGCTGCCATATTGCGAACCCTGATCTGAGTGAAACAGCAGCCCTTGAGGCCTGCCACGCTGTTCATAAGCCATGTCCAACGCCTTGATCACCAACTCAGCGTCTGGTTTATTCGACAGCGCCCAGCCCACAATTCGGCGCGCGTAGAGATCCAGAACAACCGCCAGGTAATGCCATTTCCCTTGAGCCCAGACGTAGGTGATATCGCCACACCAGACCTGATTGGGTGCCGGCACTTCAAACTCTCGATTCAAAATGTTCGGAATGTCAGGCCGCTCGACCGTCGCTTGTTTGTAGGCATGTGATCCAGGTTGTTTGCTGACTAACTTCAGTTCCCGCATCAGACCACGCACCTTGAATCGCCCGATTTGCTCGCCGTCTTCCTGCATCATCGACACGATGCTGCGGCTACCGGCGGCGCTTCGGCTTTGCGTAAACAGTTCATTGACCCGACTGCGCAACCGAAGCCGCTCAACGTCCGGAGTTCGGCGTCTGAGGCGGTGGGCGTAGTAACACGAGCGAGTGATGTCAAAGACTGCGCAAAGCCAATCGACTGGCTCCTGGGCGCTTAACTGATCAATCAGCGTGTGCGCTCGTGCTCTTCCGACATCAAGAGCGCGGTAGCCTTTTTTAAAATGGATTTCTCCCGCTCAAGGCGAGCAATGCGCGCTTCCAGTTCTTGGATTTTCTGCTGCTCAGGCGTCAGCGCTTTGCTCTGCGGAGTCACGCCGTTGCGCTCCTGCTGGAGTTGGTTAACCCAGCGGCGCAACGCGGACTCGACCACCCCAAGCGAGCGGCTGGCTTCGGTATGGCTATAGCCTTGATCGAGCACGAGGCCTGCGGCCTCGCGTTTGAACTCAGCGGAAAAGGAACGACGTTGCTTGGTCATCAGACACCTCTATCTGGCGAGCATTCTCGCCTAAATGGGTGTCCGGTTTCATTAGACCACTACACTCATGGGCCAATCAGGGGCGGACCAAAAGGGGGGGTGGAATTACTTTTTTGCTGACGCACCAGCAACTCAAACTGCCTTATCCTAGCGTAGAGAAATCTATGTCAGGCCGGTTCCCCAATGCACCACCATTGAACAGCGACCTCATCATCAGCTTGAGTGACGTCATTCCCATGCTCGATGAAATGCGTTGGCGTGCGCAATGCAAGCGTATGACTGATCCGCTTTGGCTTGAGCGTGTTGCTCTCACCGAGAAAGCGTAGGTAGTAGTCCTGATCATAGAAAATGGCGATTTCGCTCTGATGAACCCATGGCCATGTCAGAAGGCAAGCGACCCGGTAGTAACCCTGTGTGCGGTCAGCTGCGTTGGACAGGTGGCAGGCAGCTTCGAGTAGTTGCTGAATGCAAAAGGCCTGATCTTCGATCCTGGCGTGAGGGCCCTCGACTAAAGCCGCGTGCACCGGGATCTTCCAGTGTGTGTAGCGCTCCATGTGCTCGGATCGCGGGTGAAATTCGTCGCGAAAAGTGGAGGCCCAATGTTCCAGAGCGCGAAGGCGACGGTGAATGCCTTTGAGTGGCTTGTTGTTGACAGCAATGCGTCGCATTGAAACGTCCTTGTGATACCGAAAATTTTTCGGCGTGTCTGATCAGTCAGAGTAACGAGGCACTCATCTTGCTCTCAACCCAAAAAATCACTGAATATCTTTCAAGTAATCTTTAAGCGCGATGAGCGGGGTATCAAGCTGCTCCAGCGTCTGCGCAGTGCTGAAATCAACTGACAATCTATTCAGCTCTCGACCCAGTGGCGTACCAGCCCCACCTATCGCCTCAAGCGCCAGCTCCACGCATTCAGCCACTTTGCCCTTGATAGTCGCTACATCATCTCTGCGCACCAACAGCTCAAACACATCCCGCTGGTAATCACCCATCACCAAATCGTCACGCAAGATCGGGCTTTGGTCTTCAGTTTCGTAGGCCAGTTTGAGGGAGTAGAGGGCGATGGTTTCCAGGTGCGATTCCATGGGGAGTCCTTGTGAAAGGGTCAAGTCCGGAACAAGAGAAGCGGGGGAGCAAGGTCAAGAGCATCGCCAGCAAGCCGGCTCCTACGGATCGAAGGCGTGGTGACCAGTTTTCTGTAGGCGAAAAAAAAGGCCTTGCTAAGCAAGACCTTTCTTAATTTGGTGCCCCGAGGGAGACTCGAACTCCCACTCCTTTCGAAAACGGATTTTGAATCCGCCGCGTCTACCAATTCCGCCATCAGGGCAATGGCCGCGGAGTATAAAGATGAGATAACCGTCGGTCAATCAGGTACATGGAGAATTTTTGATATTTCCGCTAGACTTCCCGGCCCTGCTAGACGAACCCCATCATGCGCGTTGCTGACTTTACTTTCGAGCTTCCTGATTCGCTGATCGCCCGCCACCCTTTGGCCGAGCGTCGCGGTAGTCGCCTGTTGACCCTGGATGGGGTCAGTGGCGCCCTGGCACACCGTCAATTCACTGATTTGCTTGAGCATTTGCGCCCGGGCGATTTGATGGTGTTCAACAATACCCGGGTGATTCCGGCGCGGCTGTTTGGCCAGAAGGCTTCCGGCGGCAAGCTGGAAATCCTGGTGGAGCGGGTGCTCGACAGTCATCGCGTGCTGGCCCATGTGCGGTCCAGCAAGTCGCCTAAGCCTGGGTCGAAGATCCTGATCGATGGCGGTGGCGAGGCCGAGATGCTGGCGCGTCACGATGCGCTATTCGAGCTGGGGTTTGCCGAAGAAGTGTTGCCGCTGCTCGACCGCGTCGGGCACATGCCGCTGCCTCCTTATATAGACCGCCCGGACGAAGGCGCGGACCGTGAGCGTTACCAGACCGTCTACGCCCAGCGTTTGGGCGCGGTGGCGGCGCCGACGGCGGGGCTGCATTTCGATCAGGTGTTGATGGAGGCGATTGCCGCCAAGGGCGTCGAGACCGCGTTCGTGACCTTGCACGTTGGCGCCGGTACTTTCCAGCCAGTGCGTGTGGAGAAGATCGAAGACCACCACATGCACAGCGAATGGCTGGAAGTCGGCCAGGACGTGGTCGATGCCGTTGCCGCCTGTCGCGCGCGCGGCGGTCGAGTGATTGCAGTGGGGACCACCAGCGTGCGTTCCCTGGAAAGCGCCGCGCGCGATGGCGTGCTCAAGCCGTTCAGTGGCGATACCGACATCTTTATCTTCCCCGGCCGGCCGTTTCATGTGGTCGATGCCCTGGTCACCAACTTCCATTTGCCCGAATCCACGCTGTTGATGCTGGTTTCGGCGTTCGCCGGTTATCCGGAAACGATGGCCGCCTATAAAGCCGCGGTCGACAACGAATACCGCTTTTTCAGCTACGGTGATGCGATGTTTATCACCCGTAACCCCGCACCACGTGGCCCTGAGGACAAAGAATGAGTCGCCAATGTCGTATGTCGTTTGAGCTGCTTGCCACCGATGGCAAGGCTCGTCGTGGTCGCCTGACCTTTCCCCGTGGCACCGTCGAGACCCCGGCCTTCATGCCGGTGGGCACCTATGGCACGGTCAAGGGCATGCTGCCACGGGATATCGAGGCGATTGGCGCTGAAATCATTCTGGGCAACACCTTCCACCTGTGGCTGCGCCCGGGCATGGAAGTGATCAAGAAGCACGGCGATCTGCACGATTTCATGAAGTGGAAAGGCCCGATCCTGACTGACTCCGGCGGTTTCCAGGTGTTCAGTCTGGGCGCCATGCGCAAGATCAAGGAGGAGGGCGTGACCTTCGCCTCCCCGGTCGACGGCGCCAAGGTGTTCATGGGCCCGGAAGAGTCGATGCAGGTTCAGCGTGACCTGGGCTCCGACATCGTGATGATTTTCGACGAATGCACGCCGTATCCGGCCGACGAAGACGTGGCACGCGTGTCCATGGAATTGTCCCTGCGTTGGGCCCAGCGCTCGAAAAACGCCCATGCCGACAACACGGCGGCGCTGTTTGGCATCGTTCAGGGCGGCATGCACCAGGACCTGCGCATGCGCTCCCTGGAAGGCCTGGACAAGATCGGTTTCGATGGCCTGGCCATTGGTGGCCTGTCGGTAGGCGAGCCCAAGCATGAAATGATCAAGGTGCTGGATTATTTGCCGGCCCAGATGCCCGCTGACAAACCTCGTTACCTTATGGGCGTTGGCAAACCGGAAGATCTGGTGGAGGGTGTGCGCCGCGGTGTGGACATGTTCGATTGCGTGATGCCAACCCGTAATGCCCGCAATGGGCATCTGTTCATTGATACAGGCGTGATCAAGATCCGTAACGCGTTCCATCGCCATGATGATTCGCCGCTGGATCCGACCTGCGATTGCTATACCTGCCAGAACTTCTCCCGCGCTTATCTGCATCACCTGGACAAGTGCGGCGAAATGCTGGGGAGCATGCTCAATACCATCCATAACTTGCGCCATTATCAAGTGCTTATGGCCGGTTTGCGCGAGGCAATTCAACAGGGTACATTGGCCGCCTTTGTCGATGCCTTCTACGCCAAACGCGGGCTTCCCGTGCCGCCTTTGGACTGAGTTTTCTGACCCCAAGATTCAACATTTGCAACTGGAGTGCTAAATGAGCTTTTTTATCTCTAATGCCATGGCTGACGCTGCTGCACCGGCAGCTGCAGCCCCAATGGGCGGCGGCTTTGAGTGGATTTTCCTGGTCGGCTTCCTGGTCATCTTCTACCTGATGATCTGGCGTCCACAGGCCAAGCGCGCCAAAGAGCAGAAGAACCTGCTGAGCAGCCTGCAGAAAGGCGACGAAGTTGTGACCACCGGCGGCATCGCTGGCAAGATCACCAAGGTTGCTGACGATTTCGTCGTTCTGGAAGTTTCCGACACCGTCGAAATGAAGTTCCAGAAAGGCGCTATCGCCGCCACCCTGCCTAAAGGCACGCTGAAAGCGATCTAAGTTTCAACTTCTACTCAATCGACGGGGCGCGCAAGGCGCCCCGCGTCATAAACGGGCGGCGTGATGCTGAACAAATATCCTCTGTGGAAATACATTCTGATCCTGGCGGTGCTGGCGATCGGTCTGATTTATTCCGCTCCCAATCTCTATCCCGATGACCCGGCTATTCAAGTCAGCGGCGCAAGTACTGCGCTGCAGGTCACTCAGGCCGATTTGGATCGCGTGAGCGCTGCGCTCAAGGAATCCGGGATCAACGTCAAGGCGACTTCGCTGACGGCCGGTGGCAAGGGCGGTCTGGTTCGCCTGGTCAAGGCTGAAGACCAGTTGCCTGCCAAGGACGTTGTGCGCAAGGCCCTGGGTGATGACTACGTCGTCGCGCTGAACCTGGCACAAACCACCCCGCAATGGCTGCGCAACCTCGCTGCGCACCCGATGAAGCTGGGTCTGGACTTGTCCGGTGGTGTGCACTTCCTGTTGGAAGTGGACATGGAAAAAGCCCTGGATGCCCGCCTGAAAGTCTACGAAGGCGACGTCAAGAGCTTGTTGCGCAAAGAGAAAGTGCGTTATCGCAGCCTGCCGCAACTGGGCGGTGCCATTCAGCTGGGCTTCACCGATGAAGCGATCCGCGAAGAGGCTCGTGCGCTGGTACGCAAGAACTTCAATGATTTCGACATTGTTCCGGCCGACCTCAATGGTCAGCCGGTGCTGCGTCTGGCGATGACCCCGGCCAAGCTGGCGGAAATCCGCGAATACTCCATCAAGCAGAACTTGACCACGGTACGTAACCGCGTCAACGAGCTGGGTGTTGCCGAACCGATCGTCCAGCGTCAGGGCGCCAACCGCATCGTGGTTGAGCTGCCGGGCGTGCAGGACACCGCAGAAGCCAAGCGTATTCTGGGCAAGACGGCCAACCTGGAGTTCCGTCTGGCCGCCGAGCCTGGTGCTTCGAAAGCCACTTCCGAGGAGTTCGAGTTCCGTGAAGGCAAGCGTCCTCCGGCTCTGATCGAGCGTGGCCTGATCATCACCGGTGACCAGGTGACTGACGCCAAGGCTGGCTTCGGCGAGCACGGCACGCCTGAAGTGAACATTCGTCTGGATGGTCACGGCGGCGAGCTGATGAGTCGTGCGACCCGTTCGAACGTCGGTCGCAGCATGGCGGTGATCTTCATCGAGCAGCGCCCTGTCACCACTTACACCAAGCAAATGGTCGACGGCGTCGAGAAAGACGTGGCGGTGCAGTCGTTCAAGGAAGAGAAGAAGATCATCAGTCTGGCGACCATTCAGTCGCCGCTGGGTGCTCAGTTCCGTATCACTGGCCTGAACGGCCAGGGTGAGTCGTCCGAGCTGGCACTGCTGCTGCGTGCCGGTGGTCTGGCGGCGCCGATGTACTTCGCTGAAGAGCGCACCATCGGCCCGAGCCTGGGTGCGGACAACATCACCAAGGGTATCGATGCATCGCTGTGGGGCATGTTGTTCGTCTCGCTGTTCATCATCGCCATCTACCGCTTCTTCGGCGTCATCGCCACCGTCGCCCTGGCGGTGAACATGGTGATGCTGCTGGCCCTGATGTCGCTGCTGGGTGCAACCCTGACCCTGCCGGGTATCGCCGGTATCGTATTGACCATGGGTATGGCGGTCGACGCCAACGTACTGATCTTCTCGCGGATTCGTGAAGAGATCGCCGCTGGCATGAGCGTGCAGCGTGCAATCAACGAAGGCTTCGGCCGGGCGTTCACTGCGATTCTCGACGCCAACCTGACCACCTTGCTGGTGGGCGGGATCCTGTTTGCCATGGGCACAGGTCCGGTCAAAGGCTTCGCAGTAACCATGTCCCTCGGGATCTTTACCTCGATGTTCACGGCCATCATGGTGACCCGCGCAATGGTCAACCTGATCTTCGGCGGTCGTGACTTCAAGAAGTTGTGGATTTAAGGGGCTGCCATGTTACGTACAATCAACTTCATGGGCGTTCGCAACTTCGCGTTCGGCGTCACATTGTTCCTGACTGCACTGGCAATCTTCAGTGTTTTCCACAAGGGCATGAACTGGGGCCTGGATTTCACCGGCGGTACGCTCATCGAGCTGACCTACGAACATCCGGCCGACGTCACCAAGGTGCGTGAGCAACTGGTTACGGCCGGTTATCACGAAGCCATCGTGCAGAACTTCGGTGCAACTACCGACCTGCTGGTGCGTATGCCGGGCGAAGACCCGCAGCTGGGTCACCAGGTCGCTGAAGCATTGCAGAAGATCGGTGGCGAGAACCCGGCGTCGGTCAAGCGCGTCGAGTTCGTGGGGCCGCAGGTGGGTGAGGAACTGCGCGACCAGGGCGGCCTCGGCATGCTGATGGCGCTGGGCGGCATCCTGATCTACCTGGCGTTCCGCTTTCAGTGGAAATTCGCCGTCGGTGCGATCGTTTCCCTGATCCATGACGTGATCGTGACCATCGGTATTCTGTCGTTCTTCCAGATCACCTTCGACTTGACGGTGCTGGCGGCGGTACTGGCGATCATCGGTTACTCGCTCAACGACACCATCGTGGTATTCGACCGGGTTCGCGAGAACTTCCGTGTACTGCGCAAGGCCAGCCTGATCGAGAACATCAACATCTCGACAACGCAGACCCTGCTGCGGACCATGGCGACCTCGATCTCCACGTTGCTGGCAATCGCGGCGCTGCTGTTCTTCGGTGGCGATAACCTGTTTGGCTTCTCCATCGCCCTGTTCATTGGTGTTCTGGCGGGTACTTACTCGTCGATCTACATCGCCAACGTGGTGCTGATCTGGTTGAACCTGAGTTCGGAAGACCTGATTCCGCCGGCGAATACCGAGAAGGAAGTCGACGACCGTCCTTGAGAGGTCTCTAACCCAGAGCAGTTCCCCTACCGACGTAGTCCAAAAAGGCGCGAGTTGAACTCGCGCCTTTTTTTATGCTCCAAGGCTGGGAGAAGCGCGGGTTTATCCCGCATGAGATGGTCAGGAGGTTCATGTGAACAAGTCGATGTTGGTTGGTGCTGTACTGGGTGCTGTCGGTGTGACTGCCGGAGGCGCTTTGGCCACCTACAGCCTGGTTAAAAAAAGCGGCCCTGAGTACGCACAAGTGCTCGCCGTTGAGCCGGTCAAGACACAAATCAAGACTCCACGTGAAGTGTGCAAGGATGTCACGGTCACCCGGCAAGCGCCGGTGAAAGATCAACATCAGATCGCCGGTACGGTGGTCGGTGCGCTGGCTGGTGGTCTTCTGGGTAACCAGATCGGCGGCGGCAACGGCAAGAAGCTTGCCACGGTGGCGGGTGCGGTCGGCGGCGGTTATGCCGGTAACAAGGTTCAGGAGGGCATGCAGGAGCGTGACACCTACACCACGACGCAAACCCGTTGTAATACGGTGAATGACATCAGTGACAAGGTCGTGGGTTACGACGTGCGGTATTCGCTGGATGGTAAAGAGGGGAAAGTGCGAATGGATCGCGATCCCGGTAACCAGATTCCGGTGGATAAAAACGGTCAGTTGATCCTGTCGAATAATGAGCAGGCTCATTGAGACGCTGAAGCTGGTTCAAAAAGAAGCACCCTGCGGGGTGCTTTTTTTGTGTTCGGGATTTAAGTGCCGTCGCTAATCCCTTGTGGGAGCGGGCTTGCTCACGAAGGCTGCAGGATTTACCTGCAACATAGAATCTCCCACATTTGGATTTGTGGTGTTTTGGGAGATCAAACTCCAGGCATAAAAAAAGCACCCTGAGGGGTGCTTTTTTGTCGCTGGAAGCTTAGCGCTTCAGCGAGGCCGGCAGGTGCGGCTGGATTGCCGTCAATACTGCCTTGAAGCATTTGGTGTTGCCGGCAACGACGTGGCCTTTTTCGAGGAAGTCGTGGCCACCGGTGAAGTCGCTCACCAAACCGCCAGCTTCCTGAATCAGCAGGGCGCCAGCAGCCATGTCCCACTCGGACAGGCCTGACTCCCAGAAGGCGTCGAAGCGGCCGGCGGCCACGTAGGCCAGGTCCAGGCTCGCCGAACCTGCACGGCGGATGCCGGCGGTCTGGCCAACCAGGGCGCGGAACATGCCCAGGTAGTTGTCGAGGTTATCCATCTGGTCGTCACGGAACGGGAAACCGGTACCCAGCAGGGCGCCGTCCAGGCTGGTGCGACCGCTGACGCGCAGGCGGCGACCGTTCAGTTGAGCGCCGCGACCACGGCTGGCGGTGAATTCTTCCTGGCGAACCGGATCCAGAACAACGGCGTGTTCCAGGCGACCACGGTATTTGCAGGCGATGCTGACAGCGAAGTGAGGGATGCCGCGCAGGAAGTTGGTGGTGCCGTCCAGTGGGTCGATGATCCACAGGTACTCTTCGCCTTCGATGCCGGTGCCGGCGTGCAGGCCAGTCTCTTCACCCATGATCGAGTGGTTCGGGTATGCCTTGCGCAGGGCGTCGATGATTTTCTGTTCGGCGGCGCGATCCACCTCGGATACGTAATCCTTGGCGTCTTTTTCGTCGACCTTGATGGTATCCAGGCGCTCGATGGAGCGGAAGATCAATTCACTGGCGGCGCGGGCGGCGCGCAGCGCGATATTCAGCATGGGCTGCATGGATGTGTCACCTAAGGTTGTTAAAGAAAGCCGAGCATTCTATCAGAAAGTTTCTACAGGAGAAGGACGACGTTCGCTTTCATGGCTTAACGGTAGTTTGAGCTGTAAGATTCTGCTCCCCCTATATATGTTCGAGAGCGCCTCCCTTGCTGCAAAACATTCGTGTCGTCCTGGTCAATACCAGCCATCCGGGCAATATCGGCGGGACTGCGCGCGCCATGAAAAACATGGGTCTGTCGCGGTTGGTGCTGGTCGAGCCACGCTTGTTCCCGCACCACGAGGCTGATGCCCGTGCGTCCGGCGCCGGTGACATCCTTGAAAAAGCGCAAGTCGTCGCCACCTTGGAAGATGCCTTGGTCGGCTGCAATCTGGTGCTCGGCACCAGTGCTCGTGATCGCAGGATTCCCTGGCCGCTGCTCGATCCCCGTGAATGCGGTACGAAAGTGGTCGAGGAGGCTGCGCAGGGAGCCGAGATTGCCTTGGTGTTCGGTCGTGAAGATTCCGGCCTGACCAATGACGAGCTGCAGCGATGTCATTATCACGTACACATCCCATCCGACCCTGAGTTCAGCTCGCTGAACCTGGGGGCGGCGGTGCAGGTGTTGAGCTATGAAGTGCGTATGGCCTGGCTCGCGGCCCAAGGTCAGCCGAGCAAGGTCGAGAAGGATGAAGTGGCGTCGGTCAAAAGCATGGAGCTGGCGACCATGGATGAGCTGGAGCGATTCTATGAGCACCTGGAGCAAACCCTGGTGGCCATTGAGTTCCTCGATCCGGAAAAGCCACGGCACTTGATGGCGCGCCTGCGCCGGTTGTACGGACGCAGCTCGGTCAGCCGGGCGGAAATGAATATTTTGCGTGGCATCCTCACGGAAACCCAAAAAGCGGCCCGTGGTGAGCTCCTGAAGCGGAAGGATTAAAGATGTTCGAGCGTTTGCGTGAAGATATCCAGAGCGTTTTCCATCGTGATCCGGCGGCGCGCAATGCCTTTGAAGTCCTGACGTGCTACCCGGGCATGCACGCCATCTGGATTCACCGTTTATCAGCGATGTTGTGGCGGGCGGATCTGAAATGGTTGGCGCGTCTGGTGTCGAACTTCGGTCGCTGGCTGACCGGGATCGAGATTCATCCGGGTGCCAAAGTGGGTCGTCGATTCTTTATTGATCATGGCATGGGCATCGTCATCGGTGAGACTGCCGAAATCGGCAATGATGTCACCCTTTATCAGGGCGTGACCCTGGGTGGTACCAGTTGGAACAAGGGTAAGCGTCACCCGACCCTTGAGGATGGCGTCGTGGTCGGGGCTGGCGCCAAGGTGCTCGGCCCGTTCACGGTCGGTGCCGGGGCCAAGGTCGGCTCCAATGCGGTGGTGACCAAGGCGGTTCCGGCGGGTGCGACGGTGGTCGGGATTCCTGGGCGGATCATCGTCAAGTCCGACGAGGAGCAGGATGCCAAGCGCAAGGCCATGGCCGAGAAGATCGGTTTCGATGCCTATGGCGTCAGCGAAGACATGCCGGATCCGGTGGCGCGGGCCATCGGGCAATTGCTCGATCACCTGCAGGCGGTCGATGGGCGTTTGGAGGGTATGTGCGGGGCGTTGAAGGATCTGGGCAGTAATTACTGTGCGAAAGATCTGCCTGAACTGCGCGAAGAAGACTTCGCCTGTGTGAAAGGCAAAGACGAAAGCAAGGCCAGCTGATGCCTAACGTAGGAGCTGCCGCAGGCTGCGATCTTTTGCTTTTAAAAGACAAGATCCAAAGATCGCAGCCTTTGGCAGCTCCTACACAAGGTCGCTTTCAGGCAATGGCGCAGCGCTAAGCGGTGTGCCATTAAGCCGCAGACCCTGATATCATGCGCCCGCTCTTTTGCGGGTAAACCTGACTAAAGTACTAGGTCTTATAGTTGACTTAAATACTCAGGAATTGCATACTCGCCCCATTCCGAACTCCGTGGTAATTGTCCATGCGACTGACTACAAAAGGCCGATACGCCGTGACCGCCATGCTCGATCTGGCGTTGCACGCGCAGCACGGGCCCGTGTCCCTGGCCGATATCTCCGAGCGCCAAGGCATCTCCCTGTCCTACCTCGAGCAGCTGTTTGCCAAGCTGCGCCGCAGCAATCTGGTGTCCAGCGTTCGCGGTCCAGGTGGCGGTTACCAGCTGTCGCGTGACATGCAGGGTATCCAGGTTGCCCAGGTGATCGATGCGGTGAACGAATCGGTCGATGCCACCAAATGCCAGGGCCAGGGTGATTGCCATCAAGGCGACACTTGTCTGACTCACCACTTGTGGTGTGATCTGAGCCTGCAGATTCACGAATTTCTGAGCGGTATCAGCTTGGCTGACCTTGTGACTCGCCGTGAGGTGCAAGAAGTAGCCCAGCGTCAGGATCAACGCCGTTGCAACAGCAAGGCGCCACGCCTGGACAAGATTGAAGCGTCCGCCGTCGAATGACAGCCATAGAGCTAACGGCGCGCCAGCCAGCCTGATTTAGGAGATAGTCCATGAAATTGCCGATTTACCTTGATTACTCTGCGACTACCCCGGTTGATCCGCGTGTCGCGCAAAAAATGAGTGAATGCCTGCTGGTTGACGGAAACTTCGGTAACCCGGCGTCCCGTTCCCACGTGTTTGGCTGGAAAGCTGAAGAGTCCGTCGAAAACGCCCGTCGTCAGGTGGCCGACCTGGTCAACGCCGATCCGCGTGAAATTGTCTGGACCTCCGGTGCCACTGAATCCGACAACCTGGCAATCAAGGGTGCGGCACATTTCTACGCCACCAAAGGCAAGCACCTGATCACCACCAAGATCGAGCACAAGGCTGTCCTGGACACCATGCGCCAACTGGAGCGTGAAGGTTTCGAAGTGACTTACATCGAGCCTCGTGAAGACGGTCTGGTGACCCCAGAGATGGTCGAAGCCGCCCTGCGCGACGACACCATCCTGGTTTCGGTCATGCACGTGAACAACGAAATCGGCACCATCAACGACATCGCCGCCATCGGCGAGCTGACGCGTTCCAAGGGCATCCTGCTCCACGTCGACGCTGCTCAGTCCACTGGTAAGGTCGACATCGACCTGCAGAAGCTGAAAGTCGACCTGATGTCGTTCTCGGCTCACAAAACCTACGGCCCTAAAGGCATTGGCGCCCTGTACGTCAGCCGCAAGCCGCGTGTTCGCATCGAGGCGACCATGCACGGCGGCGGTCACGAGCGCGGCATGCGTTCCGGTACCCTGGCGACTCACCAGATCGTCGGCATGGGCGAAGCTTTCCGCGTGGCCAAGGAAGACATGGCAGCCGAAAACACTCGCATCAAGGCCCTGAGCGACCGTTTCTACAAACAGGTCGAGCACCTGGAAGAGCTGTACGTCAACGGCAGCCTGACCGCCCGCGTTCCGCACAACCTGAACCTGAGCTTCAACTACGTTGAAGGCGAGTCGCTGATCATGGCGCTCAAGGATCTGGCGGTTTCGTCCGGTTCGGCCTGCACTTCGGCATCGCTGGAGCCTTCGTACGTACTGCGCGCCCTGGGCCGCAACGACGAACTGGCACACAGCTCGATCCGCTTCACCTTCGGCCGTTTCACCACCGAAGAAGAAATCGACTACGCCGCGCAGAAAGTCTGCGAGGCCGTTACCAAGCTGCGCGCTCTGTCGCCGCTGTGGGACATGTACAAAGACGGTGTCGACATTTCGAAAATCGAGTGGGCGGCACACTGATTTCAAGTCGCCGCGAACCAGCCCCGAGGACTCAGTTTTCGGGGCCCAAAGAGCGACTCTCTGATGAGTGAGGATTAAGAATCATGGCTTACAGCGAAAAGGTCATCGACCACTACGAAAACCCGCGCAACGTCGGCAAGATGGACGCGGAAGACCCTGATGTCGGCACCGGCATGGTCGGCGCGCCGGCTTGCGGTGACGTTATGCGCCTGCAGATCAAGGTCAATGACGCTGGCATCATCGAAGACGCCAAGTTCAAGACCTACGGCTGCGGTTCGGCTATCGCTTCCAGCTCCCTCGCTACCGAGTGGATGAAGGGCAAGACCCTGGACGAAGCGGAAACCATCAAGAATACCCAGCTGGCTGAAGAACTGGCCCTGCCGCCAGTGAAAATTCACTGCTCCGTGCTCGCTGAAGACGCCATCAAGGCGGCCGTTCGCGACTACAAGCAGAAGAAAGGCTTGATCTGACTTTCAGGATTTGGCGACGAGTAAGGAGTCACCGATGGCTATCAGCATGACAGAAGCGGCTGCTCGACACGTGCGACGCTCCCTCGACGGGCGCGGCAAAGGTGAGGGGATTCGTCTGGGTGTTCGCACCACAGGCTGTTCCGGTCTTGCCTACGTGCTGGAGTTTGTCGACGAGGTGGTTGCAGAGGACCAAGTGTTCGAAAGTCACGGCGAAAAAGTGATCATCGACCCGAAAAGCCTGGCCTACCTGGACGGCACCGAGCTCGATTTCGTCAAGGAAGGGTTGAACGAAGGCTTCAAGTTCAACAACCCCAACGTGCGCGGTGAATGTGGCTGCGGCGAAAGCTTCAACATCTGAGGCTGCTTGTGGGTACTCCTTGTCATTTCGCTTTATTCGAGCTGCAACCGAGCTTCAATCTGGACCTCGATCAGCTGGCTTCGCGCTACCGCGAGCTGGCGCGCAGCGTTCATCCGGACCGCTTTGCCGACGCTTCCGAGCGTGAGCAGCGGCTGGCGCTAGAGCAATCCGCTAGCCTCAACGAGGCCTACCAGACGCTCAAGAGTCCTCCCAAGCGCGCGCGTTACCTGCTCGCCTTGAGCGGTGGCGAGCTGCCGCTGGAGGTCACGGTGCATGACCCGGAATTCCTGTTGCAACAAATGGAATTGCGTGAAGAGCTCGAGGATCTGCAGGACAGCGCCGACCTATCGGGCGTTGCCGCATTCAAGCGTCGCCTGAAGGCAGCCCAGGATGAACTGAACCAAAGCTTCGCAGCCTGCTGGAACGACGCTGCGCACCGTGAGCGGGCTGAACGCCTGATGCGGCGCATGCAGTTCCTCGACAAGCTCACCTACGAAGTGCGCCAGTTAGAAGAGCGCCTCGACGATTAACCCAGTGCCGCTCCGGTCGCACGCCTGATATACAGATAAGTCCTGATAACGATGGCCCTACTGCAGATCGCCGAACCCGGCCAAAGTCCTCAACCGCACCAGCGTCGCCTGGCTGTGGGGATTGACTTGGGCACTACCAATTCGCTGGTCGCTGCATTGCGCAGTGGTCTTTCCGAGCCTCTGGCCGACGCAGAAGGGCGGGTCATCCTGCCGTCTGCCGTGCGCTATCACGCCGATCGCGTCGAGGTGGGCGAATCCGCCAAACTGGCTGCCGCTACCGACCCTTTGAACACCGTGCTGTCGGTCAAGCGCTTGATGGGTCGTGGTCTGTCCGACGTCAAGCAATTGGGCGAGCAACTGCCGTATCGCTTCGTCGGTGGCGAGTCGCACATGCCGTTCATCGACACGATCCAGGGCCCGAAAAGCCCGGTCGAAGTCTCCGCCGATATCCTCAAGGTCTTGCGTCAGCGTGCTGAAGCCACCCTGGGTGGAGAATTGGTGGGCGCGGTGATCACGGTTCCTGCCTATTTCGACGACGCTCAGCGTCAAGCCACCAAGGACGCCGCCAAGCTGGCGGGTCTCAACGTGCTGCGTTTGCTCAACGAGCCGACCGCGGCCGCCGTGGCTTACGGTCTGGATCAGCATGCCGAAGGCCTGGTGGCGATTTATGATCTGGGCGGCGGCACCTTCGATATTTCGATTCTGCGCCTGACCGGCGGTGTCTTCGAAGTCCTGGCTACCGGCGGCGACAGCGCCCTGGGTGGCGATGACTTTGACCACGCGATTGCAGGCTGGATCATTGAGAGCGCTGGCTTGTCCGCCGATCTCGATCCGGGTGCGCAGCGCAACTTGCTGCAAACCGCTTGCGCGGCGAAAGAGGCGCTGACCAACACTGCGTCGGTTGAAGTTGCTTATGGTGACTGGAAGGCTGATTTGACCCGTGAAGCCTTCAACGCGCTGATCGAGCCAATGGTTGCCCGCAGCCTGAAAGCTTGCCGTCGTGCAGTGCGTGATTCCGGTATCGAGCTCGAAGACGTGCACGCTGTGGTCATGGTTGGTGGTTCGACTCGCGTGCCGCGTGTTCGCGAAGCCGTTGCCGAAGCTTTCGGTCGTCAACCGTTGACCGAAATCGACCCGGATCAAGTGGTGGCCATTGGTGCCGCGATCCAGGCCGATACCCTGGCTGGCAACAAGCGTGACGGCAGTGAGTTGCTGTTGCTTGACGTGATTCCGTTGTCCCTGGGGCTGGAAACCATGGGCGGCCTGATGGAGAAGGTGATTCCGCGCAACACCACCATTCCCGTCGCTCGTGCCCAGGATTTCACCACCTACAAAGATGGTCAGTCGGCCATGGCGATCCATGTGTTGCAGGGGGAGCGCGAACTGATCAGTGACTGCCGTTCCCTGGCGCGCTTCGAATTGCGTGGCATTCCGGCGATGGTGGCCGGTGCGGCGAAGATTCGCGTGACCTTCCAGGTCGATGCCGACGGTCTGTTGAGTGTCTCTGCCCGTGAGCTGGGCTCGGGCGTCGAAGCCAGCATCCAGGTCAAGCCATCCTACGGCCTGACCGACGGCGAAATCGCCAAGATGCTCAAGGATTCGTTCCAGCACGCCAATGATGACAAGGTGGCTCGTGTGCTGCGTGAGCAGCAGGTCGATGCCCAGCGTCTGATCGAAGCAGTGCAGGCAGCCTTGGAAGCCGACGGCGAGCGTCTGCTCGATGCCGATGAGCGCATGGTTATCGAACTGCAGGTGCAGGAACTGACCGAACTGATGAAAGGTACCGATGGTTACGCCATCGAGCAGCAGACCAAGCGTCTGTCGCAAGTGACCGATGCCTTTGCTGCCCGCCGCCTGGACTCGACGGTGAAAGCCGCGCTGGCGGGGCGCAACCTGAATGAGATTGAGGAATAACGATGCCGCAGGTCATTTTTCTGCCACACGAAAAGTTTTGCCCGGACGGCATGGTCGTGGAGGCTGAGACCGGTACGTCCATCCTCGAACTGGCTCACGAGCACCATATTGAGATGGAAAGTGCCTGTGGCGGCGTCTGTGCCTGCACCACCTGTCACTGCATCATCCGTGAGGGTTTTGACTCGCTGGAAGAGGCCGACGAGCTGGAAGAGGACTATCTTGACAAGGCTTGGGGGCTGGAAGCGCAGTCGCGTCTGGGCTGTCAGGCCAAGGTCGGGACGGAAGACCTGACCGTCGAAATTCCGAAATACTCGCTCAACCACGCAGCTGAAGCACCGCACTGATTCAAGGAATTGTCATGAAACTCAAGTGGACTGATGTGCTGGAAATCGCGATCCAGCTGGCTGAAAGCAAGCCCGATGTAGACCCTATGTCGGTCAACTTCGTCGATCTGCGCAAATGGGTGATGGAATTGCCCGAGTTCGACGACAAGCCTGAGCACTGTGGCGAAAAGATCCTGGAGGCCATTCAGGCCCACTGGATCGAAGAACGCGACTGAGCCACGCCGCAGGTTAGGCAATACCCAAGAACCCGCGTATAATTCGCGGGTTTAATTTTTCGCAAATTACCGTTTCTGGAGTTACACCATGGCTGTTCAACGTACTTTCTCCATCATCAAGCCTGACGCCGTTGCCAAAAATGTGATCGGCAAGATCACCACTCGCTTCGAAGAAGCTGGCCTGCGCGTTGTAGCTTCGAAACTGAAGCAACTGTCCAAAGCCGAAGCCGAAGGCTTCTACGCTGAGCACAGCGCTCGTGGTTTCTTCGGCGACCTGGTTGCCTTCATGACTTCCGGTCCGGTTGTCGTTCAGGTCCTGGAAGGCGAAAACGCTATCGCTCGTAACCGTGAGCTGATGGGCGCTACCAACCCTAAAGAAGCCGCTCCAGGCACCATCCGTGCTGACTTCGCTGAATCCATCGACGCCAACGCTGTACACGGTTCGGACTCCGAAGCCGCTGCTGCTCGCGAAATCGCATACTTCTTCGCAGCTACTGAAGTAACCACTCGCTAAGCATTGGCTTAAAGAGTGAAGGTGAATCCATGACGACATCGACTGTTAAAACCAACCTGCTGGGTCTGACCCAGTCGGAAATGGAAAAATTCTTCGACTCAATCGGGGAGAAGCGTTTCCGTGCCGGTCAGGTAATGAAATGGATTCACCACTTTGGCGTCGATGATTTCGACGCCATGACGAACGTCAGCAAGGCCTTGCGCGAAAAGCTCAAGGCTGTTGCTGAGGTCCGTGGTCCGGAAGTGGTCAGCGAGGACATCTCCAGCGACGGCACCCGTAAATGGGTGGTGCGCGTGGCGTCCGGCAGCTGCGTCGAGACCGTGTACATTCCCCAGGGCAAACGCGGCACCTTGTGCGTTTCGTCCCAGGCAGGCTGTGCCCTGGATTGCAGTTTCTGCTCCACCGGCAAGCAAGGCTTCAATAGCAACCTCACCGCCGCCGAAGTCATCGGTCAGGTGTGGATTGCCAACAAATCCTTTGGCAGCGTCCCGGCGACCGTCGACCGTGCCATCACCAACGTGGTGATGATGGGCATGGGTGAGCCGCTGCTGAACTTCGACAACGTAATTGCCGCCATGCATCTGATGATGGATGACTTGGGCTACGGCATTTCCAAGCGCCGCGTGACCCTGTCCACTTCGGGCGTGGTGCCGATGATCGATGAGCTGGCCAAGCACATCGACGTCTCCTTGGCGTTGTCCCTGCACGCACCGAATGACGCATTACGTAACCAATTGGTGCCGATCAACAAGAAGTATCCGCTTAAGATGCTGCTCGAGTCGTGCCAGCGCTACATGTCGTCCCTGGGCGAAAAGCGCGTATTGACCATCGAATACACCCTGCTAAAGGATGTGAACGACAAGGTCGAGCACGCGGTCGAGATGATCGAGTTGCTTAAGAACATCCCGTGCAAGATCAACCTGATTCCTTTCAATCCGTTCCCGCATTCCGGGTACGAGCGGCCGAGCAACAATGCCATTCGTCGGTTCCAGGATCAGCTGCATCATGCCGGTTTCAACGTCACTGTTCGCACCACCCGTGGTGAAGACATCGACGCCGCCTGTGGTCAATTGGTAGGGCAGGTGCTGGATCGCACCCGTCGCAGCGAACGTTATATCGCCGTGCGCGAACTGAGCGCCGACAACGATATTGCTTCGAGCGCTGCGAATAAGTAACCAAGAGAGGATCTCTATGTCCCTGCGCTTTGCGCTGCTTTTGTTATTGGCCAGCCTCTGTGCTGGCTGTGTTCTTTCGGGTGATTACAACCCGATGAAGACCAGCAAGGGCCGAGACGAAGCGCGTGAGGCGTATGTACAGCTGGGCATCGGTTATCTGCAGCAGGGCATGACCGAGCGGGCAAAAGTGCCCTTGAAAAAAGCACTGGAACTGGATAATGCCGACCCGGACGCCAACGCCGCGCTGGGGCTGGTGTTCCAATCCGAGATGGAGCCGGAACTGGCGGATCAGTTTTTTCGCAAGGCGCTGTCTTCCCGTCCCGCCGACCCACGGATCCTCAACAACTACGGCAGTTTTCTTTTCGAGCAAAAACGTTACAAGGAAGCCTACGAGCGCTTTGAGCAGGCCGCCGCCGATACCCTGTATCCTGAGCGTTCGCGAGTGTTCGAGAACCTGGGCATGACCGCTTCGATGCTCGGCCAGCGCGAGTTAGCCCAGCACCAACTGGAAAAAGCCCTGCGTTTGAATCGCCAACAACCACGCGCATTGCTGGAAATGGCTGAGTTGTCTTACGAAGACAGGCATTATGTGCCCGCGCGTGACTACTACGATCGTTTTAGCCTGCTCACTGAGCAAAATGCACGTAGTCTATTGCTCGGCGTTCGGCTGGCAAAAGTGTTTGAAGATCGCGACAAGGCCGCCAGTTTTGGCCTGCAATTAAAACGACTCTATCCCGGTACACCGGAATATCAGCAATACCTGTCGGAGCAATGATGAAAGCGGCGCATCCCGAAGTTGTAGTAGCGAATCGCGTTAATCCCGGTGAGACCTTGCGCCAGGCCCGCGAAAGCAATGGCTGGTCGCTGGCTGAAGTGGCTCTCAAACTGAACCTGACCGTCAATTCCCTGAGCAATCTGGAAGCCGGCGAGTTCGACAAGCTGCCTGGGCACACTTTTGCTCGCGGTTATATTCGCGCCTATGCCAAATTGCTCGGCATGGACCAGGCCGTTCTGGTTCAGCAGTTCGACCAATCCACCGGTACCGACTCCAAGGGCAGCAGCGTGCATAGCCTGGGTCGTATCGAAGAGCCGGTCCGGGTTTCCCACACCATCTTGCGTATTGTCAGCCTGCTGTTGCTGGTGGCAGTGATCGGCGGTGGCTTTGTCTGGTGGCAGGACCAAACATCGCTGCGTACCAAGGATCTGATCGGTCTGAGCCCTGAACACGTTGAAGTGGAAGGTGCCGACGGCACGACCCAGATTCATCCGCTGGACGAGCCGGAGGACCAGGCTGTCGTGGAAGGTCAGGCTGAAACCACAACCGCATTGGCATTGCCACAAGCCGAGACCTCGGCTGAAGCGCCGGCTGACACTCAAGAGGCTGCATCTGCAACAGCACCGGTCGCACCCGCGCCTGCTGTACCGGCTCACAGTGCGGCTCCGGTAGTCGCAACGCCCGCAGCACCGGCCCCGGCTGCTCCAGCTGTGTCCGCACCGACCGTGACCGCTCCGGTAGCCCCGAGCGCACCAGCGCCAGCCGCTGCGGCACCAGCTCCGACGGCTGCTCCGGTTGCCGGCCAGGGTCAGGGTCAGGTTCAAGTTCAATTCACTGCCGATTGCTGGACGCAAGTCACCGATGGTGGTGGCAAGGTGCTGTTCAGCGGTCTCAAGCGCAAGGGCGATAGTCTTTCCGTCAGCGGCAAGCCACCGTTCGCCGTCCGCCTGGGCTACGCCCGCGGCGCGCAGGTCAGCTACAACGGCCAGGCGGTCGATGTGGCTCCGTTCACCAGTGGCGAGACTGCTCGCCTGAAGTTGGGTCAATAAGTCATGCACGGCGAATCTCCAATCAAACGTCGCGAGTCGCGCAAGATCTGGGTCGGTAATGTACCTGTTGGCGGCGATGCTCCCATCGCTGTACAGAGCATGACCAACAGTGACACCAATGATGTCGCTGCCACCGTGGCGCAGATCAATCGTCTGGAAGCGGCCGGCGTCGATATCGTGCGGGTGTCCGTACCGGACATGGACGCCGCCGAGGCCTTCGGCAAGATCAAGCAATTGGTCAAAGTGCCATTGGTTGCCGACATCCATTTCGACTACCGCATTGCATTGCGCGTGGCTGAACTGGGTGTCGACTGCCTGCGGATCAACCCGGGTAACATCGGTCGCGAAGATCGTGTGCGCGCCGTGGTCGATGCCGCCCGCGATCGCGGGATTCCGATTCGCATCGGCGTCAACGCCGGCTCTCTGGAAAAAGACCTGCAAAAGAAATACGGCGAACCGACGCCGGCAGCGCTGGTCGAGTCGGCCCTGCGTCACGTCGAGCACCTTGAGCGCCTGAACTTTCAGGACTTCAAGGTCAGTGTGAAAGCCTCCGACGTGTTCATGGCCGTCGAAGCCTATCGCCTGCTGGCCAAGGAAATCGTCCAACCACTGCACCTGGGTATCACCGAGGCCGGTGGATTGCGTTCAGGCACAGTGAAATCCGCCGTGGGCCTCGGTATGCTGCTCGCCGAAGGGATTGGCGATACTATTCGCATCTCGTTGGCGGCCGACCCGGTCGAGGAAGTGAAAGTCGGCTACGACATCCTCAAGTCCCTGCACCTGCGTTCCCGTGGCATCAACTTCATCGCCTGCCCGAGTTGCTCGCGGCAGAACTTCGATGTGGTCAAGACCATGAACGAGCTGGAAGGGCGCCTCGAAGACCTGCTGGTTCCACTGGATGTTGCGGTCATCGGTTGCGTGGTCAACGGTCCCGGTGAAGCCAAGGAAGCCCATATCGGCTTGACCGGCGGTACGCCAAACCTGATTTACATCGACGGCAAGCCGTCGCAGAAGCTGACGAATGACAATCTGGTGGATGAGCTTGAACGCTTGATCCGCGAGAAAGCGGCCGAAAAGGTCGAAGCTGACGCTGCCGTTATCGCGCGCGGCTGATCGAACGAATTAAGGAAATTTTGTGAGCAAGTCTCTGCAAGCCATTCGTGGCATGAACGACATCCTGCCCGAACAGACGCCGCTGTGGCGTCATTTCGAAGGCAAAGTTTCGCGCCTGCTGGATAACTACGGTTACAAGCAGATCCGTATGCCGATCGTCGAGTTCACCGAGCTGTTCAAACGCTCCATCGGTGAAGTGACCGACATCGTCGAAAAAGAGATGTACACCTTCGACGACCGCAACGGCGACTCCCTGACCCTGCGCCCTGAAGGCACTGCGGCCTGTGTGCGCGCAGTGCTCGAGCACGGCATCACCGGCGGTGGCCAGGTACAGAAACTGTGGTACATCGGCCCGATGTTCCGCCACGAACGCCCGCAGAAAGGTCGTTATCGCCAGTTCCACCAGATCGGTGTCGAGGTCTTCAACCTTGACGGTCCGGACATCGATGCCGAACTGATCGTGCTCACCTGGCGCCTGTGGGGCGAGCTGGGCATCCGTGATGCGGTCAAGCTCGAACTCAACAGCCTGGGTACCAGTGAGTCCCGTGGCCGTTATCGCGAAGCACTGGTCGAGTTCCTGTCCAAGCATCTGGACAAGCTGGACGAAGACAGCCAGCGCCGCCTGAAGACCAACCCGCTGCGCGTGCTCGACACCAAGAATGCCGATACCCAGGCGATCCTGGTCGATGCGCCGAAAATGGCCGACTACCTCGACGAAGAGTCCCGCGTGCACTTTGAGGGCCTCAAGGCTCGTCTGGATGCTGCCGGCATTCCTTATGTCATCAACCCGAAGCTGGTTCGCGGGCTGGATTACTACAGCAAGACCGTTTTCGAATGGGTCACCGACAAACTGGGCGCCCAGGGCACCGTGTGTGCCGGTGGTCGCTACGACGGCCTGGTCGAGCAGATGGGCGGCAAGCCGACTGCGGGCGTGGGTTTCGCCATGGGCATCGAGCGCCTGGTGTTGCTGCTGGAAACCCTGGAACAGATCCCAGAAGAAATCTCCCGTCAGGTCGACGTCTATCTCTGCGCCTTCGGTGAAGAAGCCGAGTTGGCCGGTCTGGCCCTGGCAGAGCGTGTGCGTGACCAGTTGCCTAACCTGCGCCTGCAAGTAAACGCCGGTGCCGGCAGTTTCAAAAGCCAGTTCAAGAAAGCCGACAAGAGCGGTGCGCTGTATGCACTGATCCTGGGTGACGACGAGATGGCCCAGCAAGTGGTAGGTTTCAAACCCCTGCGTGGCCAGGGCGAACAACAAAGCATTGCCTGGGATGCGCTTGCTGCACACCTGGCCACCTGCGTCGTGCAGGGTTGAAGCTGTCTTAAACAGCCGAATTAGCGATTAAGGAGTATTGGGGTGTCGAGTACCGAAGACGAACAGCTGGCGGATTTGAAGGAATGGTGGTCACGCAACGGTAAGCCCCTGGTCACTGGCGGCCTGTTGGCGCTGGTCATCGTGTTCGGCTGGCAGGCGTTCCAGAAGTATCAGAGCAATCAGTCGCAAGGCGCCTCGATGCTCTATCAGCAATTGCTGGAAACCACGCTCACGCCTGACGGCAAGCCGGATGCGGCCCGTGTTTCGGACTTGGCAACCAAGCTCAACAGTGAGTTCGCTGGCAGTGCCTATGCGCAGTACGGCAGCCTGTTCGTGGCGAAAGTCGCCGTCGACAGCGGCAAGCTCGATGACGCGGCCAGCGAGCTGAAAGCCATTGTCGCCAAACCGGCCAACCCGGCACTGGGCGAAATCGCCCGTCAGCGCCTGGCGCAGGTATTGGGTGCGCAGAATAAGGCAGATGAAGCCCTGAAACTGCTGGAAGGCGATGCCGACAAGGCGTTCCTGGCCACTCGCGAAGAACTCAAGGGCGACCTGCTGGTGCAGCTGGGTCGTACCGACGAAGCCCACGCAGCGTATCAAAAAGCCAAGGCGGCACTGTCTGATGAAGCGGCGGTCGGTGGCCTACAAATCAAGCTGGACGACCTGGCCAAAGGGGATGCGTGACGTGATCCGTTGGAAACATGCAGCATTGCTGGCTCTGGCCATTTTGGCCGCGGGTTGCAGCAGCAACAGCAAGAAAGAACTGCCACCAGCCGAGTTGACCGATTTCAAGGAAGAAGTGGTTCTGCAAAAACAATGGAGTCGTTCGATCGGTGACGGTCAGGGCGAAACCTACAACATGCTGGTTCCGGCGATCGATGGCGACACCATCTATGCGGCCGACGTGACCGGCGTGGTGATGGCTCTGAATCGCAGCAATGGCGACATCAAGTGGAAGAAAGATCTCGAACTGCCTGTTTC
This sequence comes from Pseudomonas putida, assembly GCF_050990305.1. GTDB lineage: Bacteria > Pseudomonadota > Gammaproteobacteria > Pseudomonadales > Pseudomonadaceae > Aquipseudomonas > Aquipseudomonas putida_AH. The sequence continues at coordinate 1,098,933 of NZ_CP158817.1, forward strand.
CGGTGCCGTTGGCGTCGGTTACGGTCTGCTGACGATCGGTACGCTCAAGGGTGAAATCGTTGCCCTGGACGCCATCAACGGCGAAGAGAAATGGCGCGCTCGCGTGTCCAGCGAAGTGCTCGCTCCACCCGCCAACAACGGCGATGTGGTCGTGGTTCAGACCCAGGATGACCGTCTGATCGGTCTGGATGCCGCCACCGGCAACCAGCGCTGGTTGTACGACAGCACGCCTGCGGTACTGACCCTGCGTGGCACCAGTGCGCCGATCGTTACCAACCGCCTCGCGGTGGCTGGCTTGTCGACCGGTAAAGTGGTCGCGCTCAACATTTCCAACGGTGTGCCGGTGTGGGAACAGCGTGTAGCGATTCCACAAGGTCGTTCGGAGCTGGAGCGCGTTGTCGACATCGACGGCGGCCTGCTGTTGTCCGGCGAGACGATTTATGTCGCCAGCTACCAGGGGCGCGTTGCGGCACTGGACCTGCAAAGCGGTCGTCAGCTGTGGCAGCGTGATGCTTCCAGCTACGCCGGTGTGGCCCAGGGTTTTGGCAGCGTGTACGTGAGCCTGTCTTCGGGCACCGTTGAAGGCGTCGACGAGCGTTCCACCACAGCCTTGTGGAGCAACGATTCGCTGGCCCGCCGTCAATTGTCGGCTCCGGAAGTGTTCTCCAGTTACGTTGCAGTGGGTGACCTGGAAGGTTACCTGCACCTGCTCAGTCAGGTAGACGGTCGTTTTGTCGGCCGTGAGCGCATCGACAGCGACGGCATCCGTGCCCGTCCGCTGGTGGTGGGTGACACGATTTATGTGTATGGCAACAGCGGCAAACTGGAAGCCCTGACCATCAAGTAAAGGTTTGACTATGCTTGGGGTTAATCCCCCAGGCTGCTTCACTTGTAGGAGCGAGCTTGCTCGCGATGGACGCCAACAAATGCGTTGGCTATCTGAATGAACGCGGTGTTTTTGCGTTTTTCGCGAGCATGCTCGCTTCTACAGTGATTGCCCCGAGCACCAGCCGCTGCCTCGCAGCGGCTTTTGTATTTTCTGAAATAACGAAGTGGAGAGCCGCATGGTTCCCGTAATCGCCCTGGTGGGCCGACCGAACGTCGGCAAGTCCACCTTGTTCAACCGCCTGACCAGGACTCGCGACGCCATCGTCGGCGACTTGTCCGGTCTGACCCGTGATCGCCAGTACGGTGAGGCCAAGTGGCAAGGGCGTTCCTACATTCTGATCGACACCGGCGGTATCTCCGGTGACGAACATGGTATGGACGAGAAAATGGCCGAGCAGTCGCTGCTGGCCATTGAAGAAGCGGATGTCGTTCTGTTCCTGGTAGATGCCAAGGCCGGTTTTACCGCCGCCGACCAGATGATCGGCGAGCATTTGCGCAAACGTAACAAGCGTTCGTATGTGGTCGCCAACAAGGTCGACAACATCGATCCTGAAATGGCCCGCGCCGAATTCGCCCCGCTGGGTATGGGCCACGCGATCCCGATCGCCGGTGCCCACGGTCGCGGCATCACTCAGTTGCTGGAAGCCGCCTTGGGCGATTTCCCGCGCGATGATGACGAGCCGCAGGAAGGCGAAGAGGAAGAGATCGTTGCCGAAGGCGAGGAAGCCAAGCGCATTCCTGGTCCGAGCGAAAAGGACGGGATCAAGATCGCCATCATCGGTCGCCCGAACGTCGGCAAGTCGACCCTGGTCAACCGCATGCTCGGTGAAGAACGAGTCATCGTTTATGACCAGCCCGGCACCACCCGCGACAGTATCTACATCCCGTTCGAGCGTAACGAAGAGAAGTACACGCTGATCGACACCGCCGGTGTGCGCAAGCGCGGCAAGATCCACGAAGAAGTCGAAAAATTCTCCGTGGTCAAAACCCTGCAAGCGATTAAAGACGCCAACGTGGTGATCTTCGTGATGGACGCCCGCGAAGGCGTGGTGGATCACGACCTCAACCTGCTGGGCTTTGCGCTGGAAGCCGGTCGTGCGCTGGTGATCGCACTCAACAAGTGGGATGGCATGACGCCGGGCGAGCGCGATTATGTGAAGACCGAGCTGGAGCGCCGGCTGTTCTTCGTTGACTTTGCCGACATCCACTTCATCTCGGCGCTGCACGGTACTGGTGTCGGTAACCTCTACGCTTCGGTGCAGAACTCGTTCAAATCGGCGGTCACCCGTTGGCCGACCAGCCGCCTGACGCAAATTCTCGAAGACGCAGTCAGCGAGCACCAGCCACCGATGGTCAACAGCCGCCGTATCAAGCTGCGTTACGCTCACCTGGGTGGCGCGAACCCGCCGATCATCGTGATTCACGGTAACCAGATCGAGAAGGTGCCGAAGTCTTACGTTCGTTACCTGGAAAACACCTATCGTCGTGTCCTGAAGCTGGTCGGCACGCCGATCCGCATCGAGTTCAAGGGCGGCGAAAACCCGTACGAAGGCAACAAGAACTCGCTCACCGACCGCCAGGTCAACAAGAAGCGCCGTTTGATGTCGCACCACAAGAAAGCCGACAAGAAGCGCCGCGATAAGCGTTGATTCAGGGCTGCCTGCTTTCTGTAGGAGCATGGCTTGCCCGCGATGAACGATAATGCGGTGTATCTGTACAGCCGTGATGTCGCCATCGCGGGCAAGCCTTGCTCCTACAGGATCGGATTCAAAAAAAGGGTGCTTCTGGCGCCCTTTTTTTATGGCTGTCGGATGGGCTATCCTCGGGCTCTCCCGCGCCGACGTTAGAGCCGGGTGTAGAGCAGGGAATCACCGATGATCACCAGTAAGCTGCCGAATGTCGGCATCACTATCTTCACTCAGATGTCTCAGCTCGCGGCTCAGACCGGCGCGCTCAATCTATCCCAGGGTTTTCCTGATTTCGACGGCCCGCAAGCCCTGCGCGACGCGGTCGGTCGGCATATCGCCAGTGGCCACAACCAATATTCGCCAATGACTGGCCTGCCGGCCTTGCGTCAACAGATTGCGGCCAAGATCGCCCGTAGCTATGGCGCTAGCGTCGATGCCGATCACGAAGTGACCGTCACCCCAGGTGCGACCCAGGCGATCTTCTGCGCCATCCAGGCGGTTATCCACAGCGGTGACGAAGTCATCGTGTTCGATCCCGCCTATGACAGTTACGAACCTTCGGTTGAACTGGCCGGCGGACGTTGCGTGCATGTGCAACTGGGCGTAAAGGATTTCAGCATCGACTTCGAGAAACTCACCGAAGCGCTGAGTCCGCGCACACGGATGATCATCCTCAATACGCCTCACAACCCCAGCGGTGCTTTGATCAGTCGTGCCGAGTTGGACCAGTTGGCAGAGTTGATCCGCGATCGCGATATCTACGTGATCAGCGACGAAGTCTACGAGCACCTGGTTTACGACGGCGTACCCCACGTCAGCGTGCTGGCCCATGAAGAGCTGTATCAGCGTGCATTCGTGGTCAGTTCCTTTGGCAAGACCTATCACGTCACCGGATGGAAAACCGGCTACGTGGTCGCACCGCTAGCCCTGACGTCCGAGCTGCGCAAGGTGCACCAGTACGTCAGTTTTTGCGGTGTGACGCCGCTGCAATTTGCCCTGGCCGATTACATGGCCGAGCACCCGGAGCATGTTGAAGAACTACCGGGTTTTTATCAGGCCAAGCGCGATCTGTTCTGCGACCTGCTGTCCCCATCGCGCTTCAGTTTCAGTCGGGTCGCGGGTACGTATTTCCAGTTGGTCGATTACTCGCAAATCCGCCCGGACCTCAACGACGTCGAGATGGCGCTATGGATGACCCGCGAACACGGTGTGGCGAGCATTCCGATCTCGGTGTTCTACCAGACTCCGCCTGAAGGCCAGCGTCTGGTTCGGCTGTGTTTTGCCAAGCGCGAGGAGACGTTGCGTGAAGCGGCGGAAAAACTATGCGTGATCTGAGTACCTTGCCGAAACTGACTGTTGCGCTGATTCAGACAACGTTGGCCTGGCACGACCGCCAGGCAAATCTGGCGCACTTCGAGCCCTTGCTCGAACAGGCCCGTGGTGCTGATTTGATCATCCTGCCGGAGATGTTCACTACCGGTTTCTCCATGGAGTCCGAGACGCTCGCCGAGGCGGAAAACGGCCCCACCAGTAAGTGGCTGCGGGCCCAGGCGGCGAAGCTCGATGCGGTGGTCACCGGTAGCGTCATCGTACAGGTCGCTGATGGCAGTCATCGTAATCGCCTGCTGTGGGCGCGGCCGGATGGCGAGGTGCTGCACTACGACAAGCGCCATCTGTTCCGCATGGCCGGTGAGCACAACCACTACACCCCGGGTGACCGCCAGGTGCAGTTCGAGCTCAAGGGCTGGCGGGTGCGACCGCTGATTTGCTACGACCTGCGCTTCCCTGTATGGAGTCGCGACGCCCAGGACACGGATCTTCTGTTGTACACCGCCAACTGGCCGGGAGCACGGCGTTTGCACTGGAATCGTTTGCTGCCGGCGCGGGCGATCGAGAACCTGTGCTATGTGGCGGCGGTGAACCGTGTCGGTACGGATGGCAAAGGTTTTGCCTATACCGGTGACAGTCAGGTCCTGGACTTCCAGGGCGAGACATTGCTCAGTGCGGGGGAGGCGGACGGGGTGTTCAAGGTCGTGCTGGATGCAGCGGAACTGGCGGCGTATCGCGCTAGGTTTCCGGCAAATCTGGATGCCGATACTTTCGAGTTCACCTGATACTTTGTTGGTGACGAAAAGATCGCAGCCTTCGGCAGCTCCTACAGAGGACCGCATTCCAATGTAGGAGCTGCCGAAGGCTGCGATCTTTTGATCTTCAAGCAATAAAAAAGGCCCCGAGGTTCGCACCCCGGGGCCTTTTGCATTACAGCGAAGGCTTACGCCGCTTTCGCTTCCGGCTGGCTCAGCGAGCGGTTCAGCGCGCTGAACAGGGCCTTGAAGCTGGCGGTGGTGATGTTTTCGTCGATACCGACGCCGTGCACCGCACGCTCGCCATTCACTCGCAGTTCAATGTAGGCCGCAGCCTTGGCATTGGTGCCCGCGCCGATGGCGTGTTCGTTGTAGTCCATGATTTCCACCGGAATCGGCAGGCCCGCCACCAGTGCTTCCAGGGCACCATTGCCCTTGCCGCGCCAGTGCAGGTTGGTCTCGCCCTGGCCTTTGCTCGCCACTTCCACTTCGACGGCGCTGTGGCCGTTTTCTTCTTGCAGGCGATGGCTGACCAATGCGTACGGGGTGTTGGCTTGCAAGTACTCGCTGCGCAGCAGTTCGTGGATCTGTTGGGCAGTCATTTCCAGGCCCAGGCGGTCGGTCTCACGCTGCACGACCTGGCTGAACTCGATCTGCATGCGACGTGGCAGGCTGATGCCGTATTCCTGTTCCAGCAGGTAGGCGATACCGCCCTTGCCCGACTGGCTGTTGACGCGGATGACCGCTTCGTAGCTGCGGCCGATGTCGGCCGGGTCGATCGGCAGGTAAGGCACTTCCCACAGGGCGTCCGGTTTCTGCTGGGCGAAGCCCTTGCGGATCGCGTCCTGGTGGGAGCCGGAGAAGGCGGTGTGCACCAGGTCGCCAACGTACGGGTGACGTGGGTGAACCTGGATCTGGTTGCACTCTTCGACGACCTTGCGCACGCCGTCGATGTCAGAGAAGTCCAGCTCAGGGTTCAGGCCCTGGGTGTACATGTTGAGCGCCACGGTCACCAAGTCGACGTTACCGGTACGTTCGCCGTTGCCGAACAGGCAGCCTTCGACACGGTCAGCGCCGGCCATCAGGCCCAGCTCGGTGGCGGCTACGCCGGTGCCACGGTCGTTGTGGGTGTGCAGGCTGATGATCACGCTGTCACGACGGTTGATGTGACGGCCGAACCATTCGATCTGGTCGGCATAGATGTTCGGCGTGGCGCATTCCACCGTGGCCGGCAGATTGAGGATCATCTTGCGCTCGGGCGTCGGGTTCCAGACTTCGATCACCGCATCACAGACTTCCTTGGCGACCTCGAGCTCGGTAGCGCTGAAGGTTTCCGGGGAGTACTGGAAGGTCCACTCGGTTTCAGGTTGCTGGGCGGCATATTTGACGAACAGCTTGGCCGCGTTCACAGCGATTTCCTTGACGCCTTCCTTGTCCTGGTTGAAGACAATGCGGCGGAACGAAGGAGAAGTAGCGTTGTACAGGTGAACGATGGCTTTTTTCGCGCCACGCAGGGATTCGAACGTACGCGCGATCAAATCTTCTCGTGCCTGGGTCAATACCTGGATGGTGGTGTCGTCCGGGATATGGCCGTCTTCAATCAGGGTGCGGACGAAATCGAAATCGGTTTGCGAGGCGGATGGGAAGGAGGCTTCGATTTCCTTCACGCCAACCTGCACCAGGGTTTTCCAGAAGCGCAGCTTCTTGGCAGAGTCCATCGGTTCGATCAGCGACTGGTTACCGTCACGCAGGTCGGAGCTGCACCAGATTGGGGCGGCGGTGATGGTCTTCGACGGCCAAGTGCGGTCCGGCAGGTTGATCACGGGGAACGCGCGGTATTTCGAAGACGGGTCTTTGAGCATGCTCATCGGGAAATCCTTATTGTGTGGGCCGAAAAAAGGCGGCCTGCCGGTGGATCAAATGTTCTGGGGGTAAAGCGTGAGACGAGGCGCCGCGATTCAGCCCGGCAGTCGTGCACTGACAAGGCACAAACTGCGATGCTGACGGAGCTGAATGAGGGTGTGAGAGGTTTTCATGTCTTCAACCCTAACCGCCGTAGGTAAGGATGGCAAGCAGTCGGAAAAAATTGAGAGGAATACTCGCTGAGGCCTTCAGATCGAGATTTTATTGCTCTGAATAACCCTGTTCTTGTGGTTTTTTGCGCAAGGATTCAACGCTGCGCAATCGATGGTTTAAGCGTCGGGCACTCGCATCGAGGCTATCCTTCATTAGAGCCCCGACGGGTCAGTGGGAGTCGGCGATGAACGAGTCCGATTGGAAATTGTATTGCCTGTTACGACCGGCAGCCCATGAGCGTATGTGCAACCGGATCATGAGCGACGTCGAAAAGATCGTGCTGGACAAGAGTGTCCCGCCTTACGAGCGCATCGATGCCAGCGAGGAACTGCTGAAGGCTGGGCAAAAAGAGCTGTATTGGGCGTTTGGCGTCTTCAGGTTTTCTCGCCATGAAGCGCGCTCGCACCTGCTGGGTTTGTGCGCCCGGGAGTTGATCACGCCGCAGGAATTGACCGGATTTTCGGTGGAGACTCAGGAGTGGGTCAGGCACTGTCTGGCGGATCGGGAAGTCCATGGGATTGAGGACCTGGACGCTGAGTAGGGTTCTGAAAAGATCGCAGCCTCGTTGCACTCGACAGCTCCTACAGACCAGATATGTAGGAGCTGTCGAGTGCAATGAGGCTGCGATCTCTTGATCCTGCTTACGGCTGAAATGCCCCGATAAAGATCGCTGGATCCACCCGCGCATCATTGAGGCTGACATTCCAGTGCATATGCGGCCCGGTTGCCCGACCAGTGGAGCCGACCTTACCGACCACGCCACCGCGAGCCAATTGCTGGCCAACCTTCACATCAATCTTCGACATGTGACAGAACATGCTGATAAAGCCCTGGCCATGGTCGACGAATACCGTGTTGCCGTTAAAGAAGTAGTTGCCGATCAGAATCACCTTGCCCGCCGCCGGGGTCTTGATTGGCGTACCGGCAGGCACGGCAAAATCCAGGCCTGAGTGGGGATTGCGCTCTTCGCCGTTGAAGAAACGGCGCACGCCAAACTTGCTCGACAGAGGACCGTTGACCGGTTTATCCAGCAGCAGGTTGCTCGGGGTGTTCGGGCTGAACGTGCGGTAGGCCGCGATCTGCTCGGCCAGCTCACGCTCGATGCGCTTGAGGTTCTCCGGGTCGGGATTGACCTGTTGTGTGTTTTTCAAGGTGATGCGCTGTTCCGGGTATTTCTTGTTGCCGACGGTGAAGCTCAGGTTGCGACCACCGCTGATGATGGATTGTGTGCCTGGCTTGGCCGTCAGTGGCACGCCAACAATGGCCAGCCAGTTGTTTTGTTCCTTGATCACCAGCACCGGCTTGCCTTGGTAGCTGGCTTTTGGTGCTTGAGGGGAAGCCCCCAGGTCCACCACCGCCACGCCACCCGGCACGGGTTTATTCAGCAGCCGCGTGATGTAGCTGTCGGCGTGGGCATTGAAGGTCAGGCACAGCAACAAAAGCGAAGCTAGAAAACGCGGCATGGATCAATCCAGTAGAGAAAGGGTGACGGGCGTCAGGTGATTGTCTTCGACCCGCACTTGCAGTTCGCCTTCGCCCAGTTTGGCTTTCAGGCGTTGGCCGGTATGGGTTTGCCCGGCGTTGCGAATCGCGTTGCCGCGCTCATCCAGCAAAATGCTGTAGCCACGGCCGAGGGTCGCCAGGGGGCTGACTACATGCAGTGTCTGCATCTGGCTCTGCAGTTGCAGGCGACGGCTTTTCAAGTCTTCGCGCATCGCACGGGGCAAACGCTCGGCAAGGCTGTCGAGGCGTTGGCGGAGCATTGCCAGCTGCCGGCCGGGATGTTGCCCGGCGAGGCGCGTTTCCAGACGGATCAGGCGTTCGCGACGGGTATTGAGACTGCGCTCGAATGCGCGGCGCAGGCGCATGTCCAGATCGTCCAGGCGCTGGGCTTGCTGACGCAGACGTTCGCCGGGATGACGCAGTCGGCGCGAGATGCCTTCCAGGCGCAGCCGATCCCGCATCAGGCGATCGCGCATGCGCATCACCAATCGGCGGTGCAGGCTTTCAACCCGCCGCAGCAGGTCGCTGGAATCCGGTGCCAGCAGCTCGGCGGCGGCGGAAGGCGTCGGTGCGCGAACGTCGGCCACGAAGTCACTGATCGATACATCGGTTTCATGGCCGACGGCGCTGACGATCGGAGTTACGCAGGCGTCTACTGCGCGGGCTACCGCTTCCTCGTTGAAGCACCAGAGGTCTTCCAGGGAGCCGCCGCCACGGGCCAGGATCAACGCATCGAAGCCACGGGCGTCTGCCAACTTCAGTGCACGGACAATTTGTGCGGTGGCTTCGCGACCCTGGACGGCGGTGGGGATCAGCGTCAGCTGCACCTGAGGCGCGCGACGGCGAAACACACTGATGATGTCGCGGATCACGGCGCCGGTGGGCGAACTGACGATACCGATGCGTTGCGGATGGGCCGGTAATGGCACTTTGCGGTCGGCGCTGAACAGGCCTTCGGCGCTGAGCTTTTCCTTCAAGGCATCGAAGGCCAGGCGCAACGCGCCGTCGCCGGCCGGCTCTACGGTGTCGAGGATCAGCTGATAATCGCCGCGTCCCTCGAACAATGAGACTTTACCCCGCACTTTGACAGCCAGGCCGTCCTTCAATGCCTGGCGCACCCGTGCAGCGTTTTGCCGGAAGAGTGCGCATCGCACTTGGGCGCCGCTGTCTTTGAGGGTGAAATACACATGGCCGGATGCCGGGCGGGCGAGGTTGGAGATTTCGCCTTCGACCCAGATATTGCTGAACACGTCTTCCAGCAACACCCGCGCGCGGCCGTTGAGCTGGCTGACGGTCAGGACTTCGCGGTCCAGGCCGAGTCTTGCAAAGGGATCTTTAATCATGGGGCGCATGATAAAGGCAATCCTCAACGGAATGCACGATACCCTGTAGGCGCTACCGAAGGCTGCGATCTTTTGGCCTTGATTCTTAAGATCAAAAGATCGCAGCCTTCGGCAGCTCCTACAGTGATCATGGGTAATCAAGGAAGATGGGTTGATGAATGTGTTTGAGTTGTTGAACCAATGGCCATTTGGCGCAGTGAATTGGCTGGTAATTGGGGTGGGTATCGCTCTGGCGTACATCGTGTTCGGCATTGCCGGGTTCGGTACCGCATTAGTGGCCGGGCCGATCCTGATCTTGTTCATGCCGTTGTCGAAAATCGTGCCGTTGCTGGTGCTGCTGGATTTCGTCGCTGCGTTCGGCAATCTGTTGCCATCACGACGGGACGTGGCCAGGCCGGAGCTGTTGCGGTTGCTGCCGTGCATGGCCGTAGGCTGCACCCTGGGGGTGATTTTTCTGCTGAACCTGAAATCCGATCTCTTGCTGCTGTTGATGGGGCTGTTCATCAGCGCCTACGCGATTTACAGCCTGTGGGTAAAAGTCCGTCCGGCGCAATTGTCAGCCGTTTGGGCGCTGCCGATGGGCACGGTGGGCGGGATGTTCGGTGCGTTGTTCGGCAGCGGCGGCTTTTTGTATGCGATCTATTTGAACAGCCGATTGCCGAAGGAGGAAGCGCGGGCGACCCAAAGCGCGCTGATCAGTTGCAGCACGGTGGTGCGCCTGAGTCTATTCGCTATTGCGGGGGTGTATGCCGATTTGCCGTTGCTGGTTCTGGCGTTGTGCTTGTTGCCGGCCATGGCGCTGGGGTTGTGGTTCGGCCGGCGTTTGACGATGCGTTTGTCTCGCGAGGCCTTTGTGCGGCTGGTGACGTGGTTGGTGCTGGCGAGCGGGATTGCGCTGATCGGGCGTTATCTAAGCACCTGACCCGCACTTCTGCTCTTCGTAGGAGCGAGGCTTGCCCGCGAAGGCGATCTCACGGACGCCTTCGCGGGCAAGCCTCTCTCCTACAAAAAAAACAAGCGGTTCGTGGTGATGACGCCAAATCGGTTTCAATCGTTGTACTGACTCAATAACCGCTCCAGCCGTGCACTCAGGCGACGCTTGATTTCGGTTTCGATGTGCGGTGCGAAGTCGTCGATCACGTCTTGCATGATCAATTGCGCGGCGGCGCGCAGTTCGCTGTCGAGGTATAGCTGCGCGTCGGCGTTCTGGTTGGTGCTCGGTGCCGGTTCGGCGGCGGGCTTGGCAGGTGTTGGTTCGACGGTCGGCGCGGGTTCGCTGACAGTGTCGAACAGCATGGGAATCTGTTCCTGGTCACCGGCTTCGACCGTGTCGGTCAGCAGCGGCGGTTGCAGGTTGTCATCGCCGAGCAATTGACGGATCGACTCAAGGTCGTCCAGCAATTCCACGGGCTTTTGCAGCGGTTTTGGAGTGTCCATCGGAGTGCTCAGAGTCGCTGTAAACGGTGATCTTGCAGAGGATAGCCCTGTTCGCGGTAGAAACGGAAACTCTCCCGCGCGGCCTGGCGGATCACCGGGTCTTCGACCACCACTTCCGCCACACGGGCGAAGCGTTGGGCAAAGGTCGGGACCTTCAGGTCGAGGTTGATTAGCAAATCCTGATGTTGACCGCAATCATCGCCCCATCCCAGTACGATCAGGCTGTCCGGTTCGCTTTCGGCGGGGCCGTGGGGCACGAAGCTTTCGCCCTTGAAGGCCCACAGGCGCGCATCGAGATCGTCGCGCTGGGCGGCATCGCTGCAGTGCAGGTAGACGCGGTGGCCCATGCGCCAGGCTTTCTCGGTGAGCTTGCAGGCAAAATCCAGGCGTGCCGAAGGATCGGCGCTGGGCAGGATATAGAAGTCGACTTTGGTCATTGCGGTTCCTGAGCTTCAGGCGGCGTCACCCGAAAGTGACGCTGCCCGAAGTCATCGGTTTCAGGCTTTGGCGCGGTCCAGCAGGTATTGGGTCAGCAGGGGGACCGGACGGCCAGTGGCGCCCTTGTCCTTGCCGCCGCTGGTCCAGGCCGTGCCGGCGATGTCCAGGTGGGCCCAGTTCAGGTTCTTGGTGAAGCGCGACAGGAAGCAGGCTGCGGTGATAGTGCCGGCTTTAGGGCCGCCGATGTTGGCGATGTCGGCGAACGGGCTGTCCAGTTGCTCCTGATACTCATCGAACAGCGGCAGTTGCCAGGCGCGGTCGTCGGCAGCCTTGCCGGCGCTCAACAGTTGGCCGATCAACTCGTCGTTGTTGCCCAGCAGGCCCGAGGTGTGGGAGCCCAGTGCAACGACGCAGGCGCCGGTCAGGGTGGCGATGTCGATCACCGCTTGTGGCTTGAAGCGTTCGGAGTAGGTCAATGCATCGCACAGCACCAGACGGCCTTCGGCGTCGGTGTTGAGGATCTCCACGGTCTGGCCGCTCATGGTGGTGACGATGTCGCCTGGGCGCGAAGCGGTACCGCTCGGCATGTTCTCGGCGCAGGCCAGGATGCACACCAGGTTGATCGGCAACTTCAGTTCCAGCACGGCCCGCAGGGTGCCGAACACGCTGGCGGCGCCGCCCATGTCGTACTTCATTTCATCCATGCCGGCACCCGGCTTGAGGCTGATGCCGCCGGTGTCGAAGGTGATGCCCTTGCCGACCAGTGCATACGGCTTCTCGGATTTCTTGCCGCCGTTGTATTGCATGACGATCAGGCGCGGTGGCTGGGCGCTGCCCTGGCCCACGGCGTAGAACGAACCCATGCCCAGCGCTTTGATCTTCTTCTCGTCGAGGACTTCGACTTTCAGGTCTTTGAACTCTTTACCCAAGTCTTTGGCTTGTTCACCGAGGAAGGTCGGGTGGCAGATGTTCGGCGGCAGGTTGCCAAGGTTGCGGGTGAAGGCCATACCGTTGGCGATGGCGGTGGCGTGGGTCACGGCGCGTTGCACTTCGGCCTGGGCAGCCTTGATGGTCAGCAGGGTGATTTTCTTCAAGGCGCGCGGTTCGGCTTTCTGGCTCTTGAACTGGTCGAAGGTGTACTCGCCGTCCACCAGGGTTTCTGCCATCAGGCGGGTCTTGCCGTAGCTGTCGCGGCCTTTCACCACGATTTCGTCCAGGGCCAGTACCGCGTCGCTGCCGCCCAGGCCTTTGAGGGTGTTGAGCACGCCCGCGACGATTTTGCGGAATGGGCGGTCGCCCAGTTCTTCATCCTTGCCAACACCGACCAGCAGAACACGTTCGGCCTTGAGGTTCGGCAGGCTGTGCAGCATCAGGCTCTGGCCGACTTTACCGGCCAGGTCACCGCGCTTGAGCACGGCGCTGATTGCGCCACCGCTGAGTTCGTCGAGTTGTTTGGCGGCGGCACCGAGCTTGCGGCCCTCGCCGACGGCGACGACCAGCGTGGCAGTCTTCAACGTTTCCGGGTTAACGCTTTTTACAACCAGTTCCATGTCCGGGTCCCTGAATTGATGGTCAACTCGCAAGCGCTCTACAGCGTGTGTGCGTCGCTTGCTTATAAATAGACGGGCGCCAGCAATGGCCGACGACGAAGGCCGCAGTTTGAACCTCGCTACCGGGGCCTGACAACCCTCGCCGGCATGAATGTAGGAGCGAGCCCACTCGCGAAGAACCTGAGATCGGCGCGGGGGTGTCAGGCTCCCCGCGTTATCGTTGACGACCATCGCGAGCAGGCTCGCTCCTACAGGTGCTTCCATGCATTGCGCAGTGACAGGCGCACCCAATCACAGGATAATGCGCCATCTTTTTCGGCGGCCCTGCCTTGCGGGCTGTCTGATCTGTTTGTTTGTTCGGCCGCCTTAGCCTGACAACCCTGGAGTGTCTGGTTTGATCGTCTTCCGTTATCTATCCCGCGAAGTCCTGTTGACCTTGAGCGCCGTCAGTGCCGTGCTGCTGGTCATCATCATGAGCGGACGCTTCATCAAATACCTGGCACAAGCGGCCTCGGGCCTGCTGGATCCGGGCTCGCTGTTTCTGATCATGGGCTTTCGCCTGCCGGGCTTCCTGCAACTGATCCTGCCGCTGGGCCTGTTTCTCGGGATTTTGCTGGCGTATGGCCGCTTGTACCTCGAGAGCGAAATGACCGTGCTTTCCGCCACCGGCATGAGCCAGCAACGCCTGTTTCGCATGACTCTGTTCCCGGCCACTTTGGTGGCGTTGGTGGTTGCATGGTTGAGCCTAAGCTTGGCGCCACAGGGGGCCAATCAGTTCCAGTTGCTGCTGAACAAGCAAGATGCCCTGACTGAGTTCGATACCCTGGAGCCAGGCCGCTTCCAGGCCCTGCGTGATGGGACTCGCGTGACCTACACCGAACAGTTATCTAATGACCGCATCAACCTGGGTGGCGTGTTCATTTCGCAAAAGAACATGAGTACCGACAATAAAGATCGCGGGATCTCCGTGCTGGTGGCAGAAAAGGGTCGCCAGGAGATTCGTCCTGACGGCAATCGCTACCTGATTCTCGACAATGGCTACCGCTATGACGGTAATCCGGGGCAAGCCGACTACCGGGCGATCAAGTATGACGAGTACGGCGTCCTGTTGCCCAAACCGGATGTCAGTGACGAAGTGACCGATCGCGACGCCATGAGCACCGCGTCCTTGATGGGCAGCGAAGACATTCGTCTGCGTGCCGAATTGCAATGGCGCATATCGCTGCCGTTGCTGGTGTTTGTCGTGACCTTGATGGCCGTGCCGCTGTCGCGGGTCAACCCACGCCAGGGCCGGTTCCTCAAGTTGCTGCCGGCGATTCTCCTTTATATGGCTTACCTGACCCTCCTGATTGCTGCTCGCGGCGCACTGGATAAAGGCAAGATCCCGGCGGCCATGGGCTTGTGGTGGGTGCACGGAATATTCCTGGTCATTGGTCTGGGCCTGCTCTACTGGGAGCCTTTGCAGTTGAAGCTGGCGAGCCGTCGCGCCGCGCTGGAGGTGGCTCGTGGTTAAGCTCGACCGCTACATCGGTAGCAGTGTGTTCATGTCGATCCTGGCAGTACTGGGGATCATTCTCGGCCTGGCGACTTTGTTCGCATTCATCGACGAGATGAGCGAAGTCAGCGATACCTACACCCTGGTCGATGCCCTGAATTACGTTTTGCTGACCGCGCCGCGCCGTCTGTACGACATGCTGCCAATGGCCGCGCTGATTGGTTGCCTGATCGGTCTGGGCAGCCTGGCCAGCAACAGCGAATTGACCATCATGCGCGCAGCCGGTGTCTCGATCGGGCGGATCGTCTGGGCGGTGATGAAACCGATGCTGGTGCTGATGGTGGTGGGCGTGTTGATTGGTGAGTACATCGCACCAGCGACTGAAAGTACCGCTCAAGCCAACCGTTCGCTGGCGCAGGGCAGCGGTAATGCGCAAAGCGCCAAGCACGGTCTGTGGCACCGGCAGGGCGAAGAGTTCATTCACGTGAACTCCGTGCAACCCAATGGTCTGCTGTATGGCGTTACCCGTTATCACTTCGATAAAGAGCGCCATATGTTGTCGGCGAGTTTTGCCAAACGTGCCGAGTTCGACAAAGACCACTGGCAGCTGACGGATGTCACCACCACGCTGTTCCATGGAAAAAGCAGTGAAGTGGTCAATACCCCGGAGGAGCGCTGGGACGTGGCGTTGAGCCCACAGTTGCTGAGTACGGTGGTCATGGCGCCTGAGTCGCTGTCGATCAGCGGCCTGTGGGGGTATATCCACTACTTGGCGGACCAAGGATTGAGCAACGGCCAATACTGGCTGGCATTTTGGGTCAAGGTGTTGCAGCCGCTGGTCACCGCCGCGCTGGTGCTGATGGCGATTTCCTTTATTTTTGGTCCGTTACGCTCGGTAACCCTCGGTCAGCGGGTGTTCACCGGTGTGCTGGTGGGGTTCACCTTCCGCATCGCGCAGGATTTGCTCGGGCCTTCGAGCCTGGTGTTCGGTTTCTCGCCGTTGTTTGCGGTGCTGGTGCCTGCCGGTATTTGTGCCGTGGCGGGGCTCTGGCTGTTGCGCCGCGCCGGTTAAGGACGGTTTTTTTCCGGCCTCACGAGTCAAAAAACGCCCCTGTCACAAGACCGGGGCGTTTTTGTATGCGCCGTCTGACCTGCGAACGTGACGCTTGCGCCGTGGATCAGGTACAATTCCCGGCTATTTTTCGGCGGGCTATGCCTGCAGCCTTTTTGAGTGTTGATCCGTGAGTGATTTGAGTCATATCCGCAATTTCTCCATCATCGCCCACATTGACCATGGCAAGTCGACGCTGGCCGATCGTTTCATCCAGATGTGCGGCGGCCTGGCCGAGCGTGAAATGGAAGCCCAGGTACTGGATTCCATGGACCTTGAGCGTGAGCGCGGGATCACCATCAAGGCTCACAGCGTTACCCTCTATTACAAAGCCAAAGATGGTATCAACTACCAGCTGAACTTCATTGACACCCCAGGCCACGTTGACTTCACCTACGAAGTCAGCCGCTCGTTGGCGGCCTGTGAGGGCGCACTGCTGGTGGTCGATGCCGGTCAGGGTGTGGAAGCACAGTCGGTTGCCAACTGCTACACCGCCATCGAGCAAGGCCTGGAAGTGATGCCGGTGCTGAACAAGATCGACCTGCCTCAGGCTGATCCGGATCGCGTCAAGGAAGAAATCGAAAAAATCATCGGCATCGATGCCACCGACGCGGTCACTTGCAGTGCCAAGACCGGCCTGGGCGTCGATGACGTGCTGGAGCGCCTGGTCAACACCATCCCGGCACCGACCGGCAACATCGAAGATCCGCTGCAGGCGTTGATCATCGACTCCTGGTTCGACAACTACCTGGGTGTTGTGTCCCTGGTGCGCGTGCGCCACGGTCGCGTGAAGAAAGGCGACAAGATTCTGGTCAAGTCCACCGGCAAGGTTCACCTGGTGGACAGCGTTGGTGTCTTCAACCCGAAACACACACCTACTGCTGACCTGAAGGCCGGTGAAGTGGGCTTCATCATTGCCAGCATCAAGGACATTCATGGCGCGCCAGTGGGCGACACCCTGACCTTGAGCTCGACCCCGGACGTCGACGTGCTGCCAGGGTTCAAACGCATCCAGCCGCAGGTTTATGCCGGTTTGTTCCCGGTCAGCTCCGACGACTTCGAAGATTTCCGTGAAGCGCTGCAAAAGCTCACCCTGAACGATTCGTCGCTGCAATACACCCCGGAAAGCTCCGACGCCCTGGGCTTCGGCTTCCGTTGCGGCTTCCTCGGCATGCTGCACATGGAAATCATCCAGGAGCGCCTCGAGCGCGAATACAACCTGGATCTGATCACCACGGCGCCAACGGTAATCTTCGAGCTGCTGCTCAAGACCGGTGAAACGATCTACGTCGATAACCCGTCGAAACTGCCGGATCTGTCGTCGATCGAAGACATGCGCGAACCGATCGTGCGGGCCAACATTCTTGTACCGCAAGAGCACCTGGGCAACGTCATTACCCTGTGCATCGAAAAACGCGGCGTACAGGTCGATATGCTGTTCCTCGGCTCCCAGGTGCAAGTGACCTACGACCTGCCGATGAACGAAGTGGTGCTGGATTTCTTCGATCGTCTGAAATCCACCAGTCGCGGCTATGCTTCTCTGGACTACCATTTCGATCGTTACCAATCGGCCAGCCTGGTGAAACTGGATGTGCTGATCAACGGCGACAAGGTCGACGCCCTGGCGCTGATCGTGCACCGTGACAACTCGCACTACAAAGGTCGCCAGCTGACCGAGAAGATGAAAGACCTGATTCCGCGGCAGATGTTCGACGTGGCAATCCAGGCCGCCATTGGTGGTCAGATTGTGGCGCGTACAACCGTCAAGGCACTCAGAAAGAACGTATTGGCCAAATGCTACGGCGGTGACGTCAGTCGTAAGAAGAAGCTGCTGGAAAAGCAAAAGGCCGGTAAAAAACGCATGAAACAGGTCGGCAACGTGGAAATTCCACAAGAAGCCTTCCTTGCCGTGCTCAGGTTGGATAGTTAGGTCCTATGTCACTAAATTTCCCGCTGTTGCTGGTCATCGCCGTGTTCGTCTGCGGCCTGTTGGCGTTGCTTGATGTGCTGTTCCTGGCGCCGCGTCGGCGGGCCGCCATCGCCTCCTATGAGGGCAGCGTCAGCCAGCCCGATGTGGTGGTGGTCGAGAAGCTGAACAAAGAGCCACTGCTTGTCGAGTACGGCAAGTCGTTCTTCCCGGTGTTGTTCATCGTGCTGGTGCTGCGTTCGTTCCTGGTGGAACCGTTCCAGATTCCATCCGGCTCGATGAAGCCAACCCTGGACGTTGGCGACTTCATTCTGGTGAGCAAGTTTTCCTACGGAATCCGCTTGCCGGTGATCGACAAGAAAGTCATCGAAGTCGGTGAGCCACAACGCGGCGATGTGATGGTGTTCCGTTATCCGAGCGATCCGAACGTCAACTACATCAAGCGTGTCGTCGGTTTGCCGGGTGATCAGGTCCGCTACACCGCCGACAAGCGTCTGTTCGTCAATGGGCAGTCGATTGCCGAGCAACTGATCGGCTCCGAGCCCGGCACTCTGGGCAGCGCCGAGCTCTACAAGGAAAAACTCGGCGCCGCCGAGCACCTGATCCGCAAGGAAATGAGTCGCTACCGTGCAACGCCGGACCGTACCTGGACCGTGCCTGCCGGGCACTACTTCATGATGGGCGACAACCGCGATAACTCCAACGACAGTCGCTACTGGGATGATCCGAACATTCCCAAGGATCTGCTGGGCATGGTTCCCGACAAGAATATCGTCGGCAAGGCCTTTGCAGTCTGGATGAGCTGGCCGGAACCCAAACTCAGTCACCTGCCGAATTTCTCGCGGGTTGGCCTGATCCAGTAATCAAACACGGCGCTGTTGAACACAGCGCCGAATGCATTTCTGGAGCCGGCACAATCGGCAACAGAAGCATGAAGCCAACGATATTCAGGACGTTATTTTTGAACACAGCTTTAATTGTCCCAAGCCTGCGCCAAATTCCGGCGATGGCGGTGGAATCCAACCACGAACTCAGCGTGGGTAAACCGTGAGCGTCTCCTTAAGCCGTCTCGAGCGTCAGCTCGGCTACACCTTCAAGGACCAGGAACTGATGGTCCTGGCCCTGACTCACCGCAGTTTTGCCGGGCGTAACAATGAACGCCTGGAGTTCCTCGGTGACGCCATCCTCAACTTCGTTGCCGGCGAAGCGCTGTTCGATCGCTTTCCGTTGGCCCGCGAAGGCCAGTTGTCGCGTTTGCGCGCACGCTTGGTGAAAGGTGAGACCCTGGCCGTGCTGGCCCGTGGTTTCGATCTGGGCGAATACCTGCGCCTGGGCTCGGGCGAACTGAAAAGCGGCGGTTTTCGTCGCGAGTCGATTCTCGCCGATGCCCTGGAAGCCTTGATTGGTGCGATCTACCTGGACGCCGGCATCGAAGTGGCGCGTGAGCGCGTACTGGCCTGGCTGGCCGGTGAGTTCGAGGGCTTGACGCTGGTCGATACCAACAAGGATCCGAAAACCCGCCTGCAGGAGTTTCTGCAGTCCCGTGGTTGCGAACTGCCGCGTTACGAAGTGGTGGATATCCAGGGTGAACCGCATTGCCGGACGTTCTTCGTCGAATGCGAAATCATCCTACTGAATGAAAAAAGCCGAGGTCAGGGTGTGAGCCGTCGTATTGCCGAACAGGTAGCGGCCGCCGCAGCACTGATTGCCCTGGGTGTGGAGAATGGCAATGACTGATACAAATGCAACTCGCTGTGGCTATGTTGCCATCGTCGGCCGTCCGAACGTGGGCAAGTCCACGTTGCTGAACCACATCCTGGGTCAGAAGCTGGCGATCACCTCGCGCAAACCGCAAACCACTCGCCACAACATGCTCGGCATCAAGACCGAGGGTGACGTGCAGGCGATCTACGTCGACACGCCCGGCATGCACAAGGGTGGCGAGAAGGCCCTGAACCGCTACATGAACAAGACCGCCTCGGCGGCGTTGAAAGACGTCGACGTGGTGATCTTCGTGGTGGATCGCACCAAGTGGACCGAAGAGGACCAGATGGTCCTGGAGCGCGTGCAATACGTGACTGGCCCGCTGATCGTCGCGCTGAACAAGACCGACCGCATCGAAGACAAGGCCGAGCTGATGCCGCACCTGTCCTGGTTGCAGGAGCAGCTGCCGAACGCTCAGATCATCCCGATTTCTGCCCAGCACGGGCACAACCTCGATGCGCTGGAGCGGGTGATTGCCGAGCATCTGCCGGAAAACGATCACTTCTTCCCGGAAGACCAGATCACCGACCGTAGCAGCCGCTTCCTGGCCGCTGAGCTGGTGCGTGAAAAAATCATGCGCCAGATGGGCGCCGAGCTGCCGTACCAGATCACCGTCGAAATCGAAGAGTTCAAGCAGCAGGGGAAAACCCTGCACATTCATGCGTTGATCCTCGTCGAGCGTGACGGCCAGAAGAAAATCATCATTGGCGACAAGGGCGAGCGCATCAAGCGCATCGGCACCGAAGCCCGCAAGGACATGGAACTGCTGTTCGACTCCAAGATCATGCTTAACCTTTGGGTGAAGGTTAAGGGTGGCTGGTCCGATGATGAACGTGCACTGCGTTCGCTGGGTTACGGCGACCTGTAAAAAATCAAGATCAAAAGATCGCAGCCTTCGGCAGCTCCTACAAGGGTTTGTGTACAACTGTAGGAGCTGCCGAAGGCTGCGATCTTTTTTGCAATCCCTGAATGGGACACGAAACCATGTCGACCTCGGCACCCATCGGCCAACCCGCCTACGTCCTCCACTCCCGAGCCTACCGCGAAAGCAGCGCCCTGGTGGACTTCCTCACGCCTCAAGGTCGGCTACGGGCAGTGTTGCGCAGTGCGCGGGGCAAGGCCG
The DNA here is from genome assembly GCF_050990305.1 of Pseudomonas putida. Lineage (GTDB taxonomy): Bacteria > Pseudomonadota > Gammaproteobacteria > Pseudomonadales > Pseudomonadaceae > Aquipseudomonas > Aquipseudomonas putida_AH. The sequence continues at coordinate 1,119,360 of NZ_CP158817.1, forward strand.
GGACGCTGGCGCGGCCGTTCGTGCCATTGGAGGTCGAGTTTCGCGGGCGCGGCGAGTTGAAGAACGTAGGGCGCATGGAAAGCGCTGGCGTGTCCACTTGGCTCCACGGCGAGGCGCTGTTCAGTGGTCTCTATCTCAATGAACTGCTGATTCGCCTGTTGCCTGCGGAAGACCCGCATCCCGGCGTGTTCGATCACTACGCCGCGACGTTGCTGGCCCTGGCCGAGGGCCGGCCGCTGGAACCCTTGTTGCGCTCGTTCGAGTGGCGATTGCTCGACGATCTTGGTTACGGCTTCGCGCTCAATACCGACATTCATGGCGAGCCCATCGCTGCGCAGGGTCTCTATCGCCTGCAAGTGGATGCCGGACTGGAACGGGTCCACCTACTGCAACCGGGGCTGTTCAATGGCGCCGAGCTGCTCGCGATGGCCGAAGCCGACTGGTCTGCCCCCGGCGCGCTTTCGGCTGCCAAGCGATTGATGCGTCAGGCATTGGCCGTCCACCTGGGCGGTCGGCCACTTGTCAGTCGTGAGCTGTTTCGCAAGCCCTGATCACCCCGTATGCTGTGCACCGAACTTTCTCTTCTTCTGGAGCGCTTCCGTGACCACCAGCACCCGCATTCTTCTTGGCGTGAACATCGACCACGTTGCCACCCTGCGTCAGGCCCGGGGGACACGCTACCCGGACCCGGTCAAGGCAGCACTGGATGCAGAAGAGGCGGGCGCTGACGGTATCACCGTGCACTTGCGTGAAGACCGCCGACACATTCAGGAGCGCGACGTACTGCTGCTCAAGGACGTGCTGCAAACCCGCATGAACTTCGAAATGGGCGTCACCGAAGAAATGATGGCGTTTGCCGAGCGAATTCGTCCGGCACACATTTGCCTGGTGCCGGAAACCCGTCAGGAGCTGACCACCGAAGGCGGCCTGGATGTGGCGGGGCAGGAAGCGCGGATCAAGGCCGCTGTAGATCGCCTGTCGAAGATCGGTTGCGAAGTGTCGCTGTTCATCGATGCCGACGAGCGGCAGATCGAAGCGTCCCGTCGTGTTGGCGCGCCAGCCATCGAGTTGCATACCGGCCGTTATGCCGATGCCGAGACACCGACCGAGGTGGCTGAGGAGTTGAAGCGCGTTGCCGACGGCGTCGCCTTTGGCTTGGCCCAGGGTCTGATCGTCAATGCCGGCCATGGCCTGCATTATCACAACGTCGAGGCTGTGGCGGCGATCAAGGGCATCAACGAGTTGAACATTGGCCATGCGCTGGTGGCTCATGCCCTGTTTGTTGGATTCAAGTCGGCTGTATCGGAGATGAAGGCGCTGATTCTGGCGGCTGCCTTGAAGGGCTAAGATCAAAAGATCGCAGCCTGCGGCAGCTCCTACACCCTGTAGGAGCTGCCGCAGGCTGCGATCTTTTGATTTAAAGCGGTGAAGGCTCCTGCGCCGGCTTGGTCTTGTCGATACCCGGTACCAACAGTTTGCCCTCGGCCACCTGATCGCCTTCAAGCTGCGGCTGCGTGACCCAGGTCAGGATGTCGTAGTAGCGACGGATGTTCGCCACGAAATGCACGGGCTCGCCACCACGGGCATAGCCGTAACGGGTTTTGCTATACCATTTCTTCTCGGACAGGCGCGGCAGAATCTTTTTCACGTCCAGCCACTTGTCCGGATTCAGCCCTTCCTTGGCCGCCAGTTTGCGCGCGTCATCCAGGTGGCCGCTGCCGACGTTGTAGGCCGCCAGGGCAAACCAGGTGCGGTCCGGTTCCTGAATGGATTCGTCCAGCTGATCTTTCATGTAGGCCAGGTACTTGGCACCGCCCATGATGCTTTGCTTGGGGTCCAGGCGATTGGACACGCCCATGGCCTGCGCGGTGTTCTGGGTCAGCATCATCAGGCCGCGCACACCGGTCTTGGAGGTCACGGCCGGTTGCCACAGCGACTCCTGATAGCCGATGGCCGCCAGCAGGCGCCAGTCGACCTTCTCTTTTTTGGCATACGCCTTGAAGTGCTGTTCGTACTTGGGCAGGCGCTGCTGCAAGTGTTGGGCGAAAGTCGTGGCGCCCATGTAGCCGAGAACGTCGACGTGCCCGTAATAGCGGTCTTTGAGGCGCTGCAGGGTGCCGTTTTTCTTGACCTTGTCGAGGTAGTCGTTGATCTCGTTGAGCAGGCTGTTGTCGTCGCCAGGCGCCACGGCCCAGCTCTGGTCCCTGGCATCGCCCAGGTCAAAGGCCACCCGGATGTTGGTGAAATACACCTGGTTCATCGCGACTTCGTTGGAATCGACCAGGGTCAGGTCGATCTGGCCTTCGTCCACCATGCGCAGGAGATCGACGACCTCGACCGCGTCGGACTCTTCGTACTCGATGCCGGGAAGTTTCTGTTTGAGCTGTGCCAGTTGTTCGGCGTGGGTGCTGCCCTTGAGCACCATGATTTTTTTGCCTACCAGATCCTTCGCCTCAGTAGGGCGGGACTGGCCATTGCGGTAGATGACCTGCGGGGTGACTTCCAGATAAGAGTGGGAAAACCGCACCTGCTTCTTGCGTTCTTCGCTGCTGACCAGGCCGGCAGCCGCCAGCACCGGGCCGTTTGGCTGGCCCACCTGATTGAACAGGTCATCGAGGTTGTCGGCGGTCTCGATCTTCAGTTCCACCCCCAGATCGTCGGCGAAGCGCTTCACCAGCTCGTATTCGAAGCCGGTTTCACCGTTGCGATCCTGAAAGTAGGTGGCGGGGCTGTTACGGGTAACCACCCGCAGCACACCATCCTCCTTTACGCGCTCGAGCGTGTTGGGTTTATCAACACAGCCACCAAGCATCAGGAAGAGTCCGGTTGCGATCAGCCATTTGGCATATCGCGGACGCAAAGCCGTTGGGGAAAACATTTGCGCAGTATACGCAAAGGACCACGAGCGCCATATCTCGACAGCAACGGGCGAGTCTGCTAGCGATCACAAAACCGGCCGAAACCTAGCAGGAATGGGCCTTGACAACGATTTATCGCCTTAAAAATAAGCGGTCATCAAGGGCCCGATTTACCTGACTTTCGAGGCAGAAACACAGAATGGCACCCGAGTGCAACCGTGCGTAGCGTTTCGGGTGATGTCGCGAGCTGTTTAGGCTAGAATGCACGGCCTCAAAGCACACCCCTTCCCGAGGCTGTCCCGAAGATGTTGATCCTGCGCGGCGCTCCTGCCCTTTCTGCCTTTCGCCACAGCAAACTCCTTGAGCAACTGAGCCAGAAGGTTCCGGCTGTCAGTGGCTTGTATGCTGAATTCGCTCACTTCGCCGAAGTTACCGGCGTCCTGACCGGCGACGAACAGCAGGTGCTGGCGCGCCTTCTGAAGTACGGTCCAAGCGTTCCGGTCCAGGAGCCGACCGGTCGTCTGTTCCTGGTGCTGCCACGTTTCGGCACCATCTCGCCTTGGTCGAGCAAGGCCAGCGACATCGCTCGCAACTGTGGCCTGACCAAGATCCAGCGCCTGGAGCGCGGTATTGCCTTCTACGTGGCCGGCCAGTTCAGCGACGCTCAAGCACAGCTGATCGCCGATGCGCTGCACGACCGCATGACCCAGATCGTCCTGGGCAACCTTGAACAAGCCGCCGGTCTGTTCAGCCACGCCGAACCCAAGCCGCTGACCGCTATCGACCTGCTGGGTGGCGGCCGTGCCGCGCTGGAAAAAGCCAACACCGAGCTGGGCCTGGCCCTGGCCGAAGACGAGATCGACTATCTGGTCAACGCGTTCGTCGGCTTGAAGCGCAATCCTCACGACATCGAACTGATGATGTTCGCCCAGGCGAACTCTGAGCACTGCCGTCACAAGATTTTCAACGCCAGTTGGGATATCGATGGCGAGAGCCAGGAAAAAAGCCTGTTCGGCATGATCAAGAACACCTACCAGATGCACAACGAAGGCGTGCTGTCGGCTTATAAGGACAACGCTTCGGTGATCGTCGGTTCCGTGGCCGGTCGTTTCTTCCCGGACCCTGAAACCCGCCAGTACGGTGCGGTGCAGGAGCCGGTGCACATCCTGATGAAAGTCGAGACCCACAACCACCCGACCGCGATTGCCCCGTTTCCGGGCGCGTCCACCGGTTCCGGTGGCGAGATCCGCGACGAAGGTGCAACCGGCCGTGGCGCCAAGCCAAAGGCGGGCCTGACCGGTTTCACCGTGTCCAACCTGCAGATCCCTGGTTTCGAACAGCCTTGGGAAGTGCCGTACGGCAAACCCGAGCGCATCGTCACTGCCCTGGACATCATGATCGAAGGCCCGCTGGGCGGCGCTGCGTTCAACAACGAATTCGGCCGTCCGGCACTGACCGGTTACTTCCGTACTTTCGAACAATCCATCACGACGCCACATGGTGATGAAGTTCGCGGTTACCACAAACCGATCATGTTGGCCGGCGGTATGGGCAACATCCGTGAAGAACACGTCAAGAAAGGCGAAATCGTCGTTGGCTCCAAGCTGATCGTACTCGGCGGCCCGGCGATGCTGATCGGCCTGGGTGGCGGCGCGGCCTCCTCCATGGCCACCGGCACCAGCTCGGCGGACCTGGACTTCGCTTCGGTACAGCGCGAAAACCCGGAAATGGAGCGTCGTTGCCAGGAAGTCATCGACCGTTGCTGGCAACTGGGTGACAAGAACCCGATCAGCTTCATCCACGACGTGGGCGCGGGTGGTCTGTCCAACGCTTTCCCGGAACTGGTCAACGACGGCGACCGCGGTGGCCGTTTCGAGCTGCGCAACATTCCAAACGACGAGCCGGGCATGGCCCCGCACGAAATCTGGTCCAACGAATCCCAGGAACGTTACGTACTGGCGGTCGGCCCAGCTGACTTCGAGCGCTTCAAGGCGATCTGCGAACGCGAGCGTTGCCCGTTCGCCGTGGTCGGCGAAGCCACTGCCGAACCGCAACTGACGGTCACCGACAGCCACTTCGGCAACAGCCCGGTGGACATGCCGCTGGAAGTGCTGCTGGGCAAGGCGCCGCGCATGCACCGTTCGGTGGTGCGTGAGGCTGAGCTGGGCGACGATTTCGATCCGTCGACCCTGAACATCGCCGACTGCGTCGAGCGTGTTCTGCATCACCCGGCCGTGGCCAGCAAAAGCTTCCTGATCACCATCGGCGACCGCACCATCACCGGCCTCGTGGCCCGCGACCAGATGGTCGGCCCGTGGCAGGTTCCGGTGGCTGACGTTGCCGTCACCGCCACCAGCTTCGACGTCTACACCGGTGAAGCCATGGCCATGGGCGAGCGTACTCCGCTGGCACTGCTGGACGCTCCGGCGTCGGGCCGCATGGCCATCGGCGAAACCCTGACCAACATCGCGGCCTCGCGCATCGGCAAGCTCTCCGACATCAAACTGTCGGCGAACTGGATGTCCGCCGCCGGTCACCCGGGCGAAGACGCGCGTCTGTACGACACCGTGAAAGCGGTCGGCATGGAACTGTGCCCTGAGCTGGGCATTACCATTCCAGTGGGCAAGGACTCGATGTCCATGGCCACTCGCTGGAACGATGAGGGCGTGAACAAGACGGTGACTTCGCCGATGTCGCTGATCGTGACCGGTTTCGCGCCGGTTACCGACATCCGCCAGACCCTGACCCCGCAACTGCGCATGGACAAGGGCACCACCGACCTGATCCTGATCGACCTGGGCCGTGGCCAGAACCGCATGGGCGCCTCGATCCTGGCACAGGTTCACGGCAAGCTCGGCAAGCAGGCACCGGACGTCGATGACGCCGAAGACCTGAAAGCGTTCTTCGCAGTGATCCAGGGCCTCAACGCCGACGGTCACCTGCTGGCTTACCACGACCGTTCCGATGGTGGTCTGCTGACCTCCGTGGTGGAAATGGCTTTCGCCGGTCATTGCGGCCTGAGCCTGAACCTCGACAGCCTGGCGGATTCTTCCAAGGACATCGCGGCGATTCTGTTCAACGAAGAACTGGGCGCCGTGATTCAGGTTCGCCAGGACTCCACCGCGGACGTCCTTGCGCAGTTCAGCGCAGCGGGCTTGGGCGAGTGCGTCTCGGTGATCGGCCAGCCGATCAACAACGGCGAAATCAGCATTACCTTCAACGGTGACACTGTGTTCGAAGGCCAGCGTCGTCTGCTGCAACGCCAATGGGCCGAGACCAGCTACCAGATCCAGCGTCTGCGTGACAACGCCGACTGTGCCGATCAGGAATTCGACGTGCTGCTGGAAGAAGACAACCCGGGCCTGAGTGTCAAGCTGAGCTACGACGTCAACCAGGACATCGCCGCGCCTTACATCAAGAAAGGCATTCGCCCACAGGTTGCCGTGCTGCGTGAGCAGGGCGTCAACGGTCAGGTGGAAATGGCGGCCGCCTTCGACCGCGCCGGTTTCAACGCGATCGACGTGCATATGAGCGACATCCTGGCTGGTCGTGTCGACCTGAACGACTTCAAGGGCATGGTCGCTTGCGGCGGTTTCTCCTACGGCGACGTATTGGGTGCCGGTGAAGGCTGGGCCAAGTCGGCCTTGTTCAACACCCGTGCCCGCGATGCGTTCCAGGGCTTCTTCGAGCGTAACGACAGCTTCACCCTCGGCGTGTGCAACGGTTGCCAGATGATGTCCAACCTGCACGAGCTGATTCCGGGCAGCGACGTCTGGCCGCACTTCGTGCGTAACCGTTCCGAGCAGTTCGAAGCCCGTGTGGCCATGGTGCAGATCCAGGAATCGAACTCGATCTTCCTGCAAGGCATGGCCGGTTCGCGCATGCCGATCGCCATCGCTCACGGTGAAGGCCATGCCGAATTCGCCAGCGAAGAAGCACTGCTGGAAGCCGATCTGTCCGGTTGCGTGGCGATGCGCTTCATCGACAACCACGGCAAAGTCACCGAGAAATACCCGGCCAACCCGAACGGCTCGCCGCGCGGGATCACCGGTCTGACCAGCCGCGACGGTCGCGTGACCATCATGATGCCGCACCCTGAGCGTGTGTTCCGTGCAGTGCAGAACTCGTGGCGTTCGGATGACTGGAACGAAGACGCGCCATGGATGCGCATGTTCCGTAATGCTCGTGTGTGGGTGAACTAAGGCGACATGTACAAGCTGAGCTTTTTTGTTCCCGACAGTCATGTCGAGGTGGTCAAAAGTGCCGTATTCGCCGCCGGTGGCGGGCGGATCGGTGCTTACGATCATTGCGCCTGGCAGGTGTTGGGCCAGGGCCAGTTTCGACCACTGGACGGCAGTCAGCCGTTCATTGGCGAAGCCGGGCAGGTCGAACGGGTCGAGGAATGGAAGGTTGAGCTGGTGGTGGCCGATGAGTTGATTCGCCAAGTGGTGGCGGCTTTGAAACAGAGCCATCCCTACGAGACACCGGCGTATGAGGTGTGGCGGCTGGAAGATTTTTGATTCTCCTGGCTGCTGAAATGAAAAACCCGCTGAAAGTGATTTCAGCGGGTTTTTTAATGCCTCGAATTTGATCCCAGTCCCCGTAGGAGCTGCCGAAGGCTGCGATCTTTTGATCTTAAAAACAAGATCAAAAGATCGCAGCCTTCGGCAGCTCCTACAGGGGGCGGTGTCGTGGTTTAAACCTTCGCACTCACCTCATTACGATTGACCAACGCCTCCAGCGCAGCACTCAAGCTAGCAGCCTTGTCCCCAACCAACAGGTGCCAGATCCCGCCCTCCAGCTGACTGACACCCAGACAGCCCAGCGCCTTCAAATCACACTCCGACAACGCCTTGCCATCGGCCAGTTGCAGGCGAATGCGGGTCATGGCCACGCAGTCCAGTTGCAACACGTTATCTCCACCGCCGAGGGCCTTCAGCCATTGCTGGGCTTCGGGTGCTGCCACCGTGAGGATTTGGGGGGTGTCGATAACACCAGCCGGGGTGGCGGTCATCGCGCGACCCAATGCCGGCATCGCCAGGCAAATCTCATCGGCAATGCTGTCCGCCATTGGTCCGACCACCACCTGCAAGCTGCCACCCTTGCCCGGTCGCACCACCGCCATTGCACCCAGTGCTTTCAAATCCGCATCCGAAGCCTTGTTGCGATCGACCATGTCCAGGCGCAAGCGCGTGGTGCAGGCACCGATGGTGATCAGGTTTTCGGCACCACCCAGTGCCTTGATGTAAGCCTCGGCACGGTCGCTTTCCGCCACCGTGGTTTTTTCGATTGGCGCTGAGTCTTCGCGCCCCGGCGTCTTGAGGTTGAAACGACGGATGCAGAAATCGAACACTGCGTAGTAAACCACCGCATAGGCCAGGCCGACCGGGACCACCAGCCAGCCATTGGTGGATTTGCCCCAGCCGAGAATCATATCGATGAAACCGCCAGAGAAGGTAAACCCAAGGTGAATGTTCAGCAGGTTGGTGACGGCCATGGACAGACCAGTCAGCAATGCATGAAGCAGGAAGAGCAGCGGCGCGAGGAACATGAAAGCGAATTCGATGGGCTCGGTCACGCCGGTCAAAAACGAGGTCAGGGCCATCGACAGGAAGATCCCGCCCATGATTTTGCGCCGCTCTGGCAGGGCGTTGCGGTACATCGCCAGGCAGGCGGCGGGCAGTCCGAAAAGCATCACCGGGAACATGCCGGTCATGAACTGGCCGCCCTTCGGATCACCGGCGAAGTAGCGCGACAGGTCGCCTGTGACGAGGGCGCCGGTGGTTGGGTCAGTAAAGTTGCCGAACACGAACCACGCCATGTTGTTGAGGATGTGGTGCAGGCCGGTGACGATCAGCAGGCGATTGAACACGCCGAAGACGAACGCGCCGAAGCTGCCGCTTTCCATCAGCAAGGCGCCAAAGTTGTTGATGCCGTGCTGGATCGGCGGCCAGATCAGGCCAAACACCACGCCCAGGCCGACCGCGCTGAACCCGGTGACAATCGGCACGAAGCGTCGGCCACCGAAGAACGCCAGGTACTCCGGCAGCTTGATGTCCTTGAAGCGGTTGTACAGCGCACCGGCCAACAAACCGCTGATGATCCCGGCGAGCATGCCCATGTTGATGCTCGTATCCAGCACCTTGAGCGTGGACACCATCACCAGGTAACCAATGGCCCCGGCCAGGCCGGCAGTGCCGTTGTTGTCCTTGGCGAAGCCCACCGCGATACCGATGGCGAAGATCATCGCCAGGTTGGAGAAAATCACCTGGCCGGCGTCGTGAATGATCGCGATGTTCAAAAGGTCGGTATCGCCCAGGCGTAGCAGCAGGCCGGCAATCGGCAGGATCGCGATCGGCAGCATCAGCGCGCGGCCAAGCCGCTGTAAACCCTCGATGAAGTATTGGTACATGGCGATTCTCCCTGGATTTTTTGTTGTTCTTTAGCTCAGAGGCCAATGTTGGTGACAGGCATGACGCACTGCGCTGGCGCTGCTCAGCATGAGCAGGTCCTGGCTGATGCGACGGCATTCGCGGGCGTCGAGGTGGCGCACGCGGTCCTTGATTTCACCGACCTGCACTGGGCTCACCGACAGTTCGCTCACCCCCAGGCCGATCAACACCGGCGTGGCCAGCGGATCGGATGCCAGCGCGCCACAAACCCCAACCCAGCGTCCGTGCTGCGCGGCACCGGCGCAGGTTTGAGCGATCAATCGCAGCAGCGCCGGGTGCAGGGCATCGACCCGCGAGGCGAGGCCGGCGTGGTCGCGGTCCATGGCCAGGGTGTATTGCGACAAATCGTTGGTGCCGATGGACAGAAAGTCCGCGTGTTCGGCCAGTTGCTCGGCCAGCAGCGCGGCGGCTGGCACTTCGATCATCACGCCCAGCTCCGGTCGCTGATACAGGCCCAGTTCGGTGCACAAGGCGTCGAGACGCTGGCGGATGTGCAGCAACTCATCGACTTCGGTGACCATCGGCAGCAGGATTCTGCAACGAGACAGCGGAGTGACATGCAGCAGGGCGCGTAGTTGTTGGTCGAGCAATTCCGGTCGGGCCTGGGCCAGGCGAATGCCGCGCAGGCCGAGTACCGGGTTGGCTTCGGCGGGCAGAGGTAGATAGTCGAGTTGTTTGTCGCCACCGACGTCGATGGTGCGGATGATCACCGACTTGTCGCCCATGGCATCAAGCACGGCTTGATAGGCGCGGTGTTGTTCCTGTTCGTCTGGTGCGGTATGGCGGTCGACGAACAGAAATTCGGTACGCAATAGGCCAACGCCGTCCGCGCCGTTGGCCAGGGCATCCGCGGCTTCGGCGCTGGAAGCGACGTTCGCGGCGACCTCGATGCGCAGTCCATCGCCGGTTCTCGCCGGTGTGTGCGCTTGGGATTGTTGCTCTTTACGACGTTGCTCGCGCTGCATGTGCGCCTGATGTACCTGAGCCAGACGCTCGGCGCTGGGCACCAGTTCGAGGCGACCACTGTCGGCGTCCAGCACCACTGCCTGACCTTGCTCCTGATCCAACAGCGCCGAGCCGAGCGCAACCATGCATGGCAATCCCTTGCCGCGCGCGAGGATCGCGACATGGGAGGTCGCGCCACCTTCGACCATGCACAACCCGGCTACACCTTGCTGACTCAGCTGCAGCAGATCCGAGGGGGTGAGTTCGTGAGCGGCAGCGATGGCACCCGGCGCTATGTCGTAATGCCAGGCTTCACCAAGCAGGGCGCGCAGCACCCGTTGTTTGAGATCGCGCAGGTCGTTGGCGCGTTCGGCCAGCAGCGAACTGCCCAATTGCTGGAGCACCTCGCACTGGGCATCGATCGATTGGCTCCAGGCGTGGGTCGCGGCGCTGCCCTGGTCGATGGACAGATTGGCGGCGTCTAGCAAGGCCGGGTCTTCGAGCAGGGCGAGATGGGCAGCGAAGATGGCTTCTTCGTCGGTGTTCTTGTGTTTTCTGGCCTGGGTCAGGGTGCCGGCGATTTCGCTGCGCACCTGGGTCAGCGCAGTGTCGAGGGCCTGACGTTGCTGGATCGGATCATTGTCCCCGGCATCCACCGGCAGACTGATCGCGCTCAAGCGCACCAGTGGCCCGCCAACCAGCCCGGGGGCGGCGCAGACACCGTGCAAAACACCGGCTTCGGCTGGGCGGTTACGCTGGGCTATCGGGGGCGGCGCAGCGGCGTGATGTTCTTCGGGCAATGGCGTGGACAAGGCCGTCAACAAAGCTTGGAGCGCAGCTTCGGCGTCCGGCCCCTGACAACTGACTTGCACGTCGTCCTGCTCGCCGATGGCCAAACCCATCAGTCCGATCAGGCTGTCGCAGTTTGCCGATTTGCCAGCGAAATGCAGCTTTGATTTGCTCTTGAAACCTTGGGCCGTCTGCCGAATCAGCGCCGCTGGCCGCGCATGCAAACCGCCACGCAGGGCAATGCGAATGTGACCGATCTGTTCTTCGCCGACGCCTTCTACCTCCGTCGTGGCACCCACGCCATGGCGGCGAATGATGTGCAGCAGTGGCTCGCCGACCTTCACTGATTTAAGTGTGATGGGGCGAGCCTGAAAGTCCTGGCTGTTGGTGAGGATCAACAGGCTGACCAGGCTTTTGCACTGCTGCGCGACTTTGTCCTGATCGTAGCGCAGCAGCGGTTGGCCGTTGGCGACCCGCGCCCCTTCCTGGACCAGCATCGAAAAGCCCTGGCCTTGCAGTTCGACGGTGTCCAGGCCCAGGTGCAGCAGCAGTTCTGCACCGTTGTCGGCGCGCAGGGTCACGGCGTGGCCGGTGCGCGCGACATGCACCACGACGCCGGCGCACGGCGCGTGCAGGGTGTCGTTCAACGGGTCGATGGCGATCCCGTCGCCCATGGCGCCGCTGGCAAACACCGCATCCGGCACTTTGGCGAGGGTGAGCACCGGGCCGCTGAGCGGGGCGCTTAAAGTCAGCTCTTTATTGTTGTTGTGCATGGCTCGGTCTCAAAAAAAGTTCGGATCAACACATCCCTTGTAGGAGCCGAGCTTGCTCGCGATGACGTCGGTACATCCGATGGTTCATCTGCGGCTGGAATGCCGTCATCGCGAGCAAGCTCGGCTCCTACAGGGCGGTGGTGTTAGTGGGTGCGCGTGACTTTGCTCAGGTGCCGTGGCTGGTCCGGGTCCATGCCGCGTGCAACGGCCAAACCGGCAGCCATTACGTAGAAACTCTGGATCGCCAGGATCGGATCGAGGGCCGGGTGTTCGGCGCGGGTCAGGGTCAGGTCGCGTTCGCTCACATCATCCGGCGCCGCCAGCAACACCCGGGCACCGCGTTGGCGCATGTCTGCCGCCAGGCTCAGCAGGCCGGCCTGCTCGGCACCGCGTGGGGCGAAAATCAGCAATGGGTAATGTTCGTCGATCAGCGCCATCGGGCCGTGACGGACTTCAGCGCTGCTGAAGGCTTCGGCCTGAATCGCCGAGGTTTCCTTGAATTTCAGCGCCGCTTCCTGAGCGATGGCAAAACCGGCGCCGCGGCCGATCACCATCAAACGCTGGCAATCACGCAGGGCTTCGATGGCCGGGCTCCAGTCCTGTCGGGCGGCCTCGCGCAAGCCTTCGGGCAAGGCGCGGCCGGCTTCGAGCAGTTCAGCGTCTTCTTTCCAGTGGCCGATCAAACGGGCGCTGGCGCTGAGGGTGGCGATGAAACTCTTGGTGGCGGCGACACTGCTTTCAGTGCCGGCCAGCAGCGGCAGGCTGAATTCGCAAGCGGCTTCCAGCGGCGAGTCGGCGGCATTGACCATCGAAATGCTCAGCGCCCCACGTTTGCGCAACAGGCGCAGGCTGTTGACCAGGTCCGGGCTCTGTCCCGATTGCGAAAAGGCGAACGCCACCTGGCCACTGACCTTCAGCGGCGCCTGTTGCATGGTCACCACTGACATGGGCACCGACGACACCGGGATACCCAGCAATTGCATGGTCAGGTAGGCGAAGTAACTGGCGGCATGGTCGGAACTGCCGCGAGCCACGGTCATGACCACTTGCGGTGGCTGACGGCGCAAGCGCCCGGCGATCTCGATCATTGATGGGTCGAGCTGCTGCAGTTGAGCATGCACTGCCTCGAACGAGGACAGCGCCTCTTCAAGCATTTTTGAAGTCAATGTCTTCTCCTTCGACCATGACGGCGGTCAGTTTCAGTGAGCGATCCAGGCGCACGCAGTCGGCCCAGGCACCGGGTTGCAGGCGGCCGCGTTCGTTGAGGCCGAGGTAATCGGCGGGGAATTGCGACAGGCGTTGCGAGGCTTCGGCGATGGGCAGGCCGATCTTCACCAGATTGCGCAAAGCCTGGTCCATGGTCAGGGTGCTGCCGGCCAGGGTGCCGTCGGGCAGGCGCACACCGCCCAGGCATTTGGTCACGGTGTGGCTGCCCAGCTTGTATTCGCCGTCAGGCATGCCCGCGGCGGCGGTGGAATCGGTGACGCAATACAGGCACGGGATCGAGCGCAGGGCCACGCGGATCGCACCGGGGTGCACATGCAGCAAGTCCGGGATCAGTTCGGCATATTTTGCGTGGGCCAGCGCCGCGCCAACGATGCCTGGTTCGCGGTGATGCAGCGGGCTCATGGCGTTATAAAGGTGAGTGAAGCTGGTGACGCCGGCCTCCAGCGCGGCCACGCCTTCTTCGTAGCTGCCCAGGGTATGGCCGATCTGCATGCGCACACCGCGCGCGCTGAGTGTACGGATCAGCGCCTCGTGGCCGGCGATTTCCGGGGCGATGGTGATGACGCGAATCGGCGCCAGGGCCAGGTATTGCTCGACTTCGGCCATCATTGCCGTGTGGGCGAAATTCGGTTGCGCACCGAGTTTGCCGGGATTGATGTAGGGGCCTTCGAGGTGCACACCGAGCACCCGGGCGCTGCCCTTGGGTCGATCCGCACAGAACTCGCCGATGGCCTTGAGCACCCGGGAAATCTCTTCGCTTGGCGCGGTCATGGTGGTGGCCAGCAGCGAGGTGGTGCCGAAGCGCACATGGGTCCGGGTGATGGTTTCGAAGGCGGGTGCGCCTTCCATGATGTCTTTGCCACCGCCGCCGTGAACGTGCAGGTCGATGAAGCCCGGCAACAGGTAGGGCAAGTCATTATCTGCCGGATCGCAGGGCACGCCTTCGATCGACACGACCTTGCCGTGTTCGTGATGCAGCCGGCCGCGAACCCAGCCCTGGGCGGTGAGGATGTTGTCTTCGGACATGACGGGGTCTCGGAGTTAGCGACGAAGTTCTTTATCTACGAAGCTCTTTACCTGCGAAGCTCTGCGACAAAGTCGTAGTAATCGTTGCGGCAATAGGTGTCGGTGACTTCGATCGGCGTGTTGTCTTCCAGGTAGCCCACCCGGGTCATCAGCAACATGGCAGTGCCAGGGGCGATGCCGACCAGCGCGGCGAACTCGTCCGAGGCGTTGATGGCCTGGATGTGTTGCAAGGCGCGGACAACGGGTTTGCCGATGCCATCGAGGTATTCGTAAAGGGAGTCGCCCACCGCCTGCGGCTTAGGAATGATCGAAGCGGGCAGGGTGCTCATCTCGATGGCCATCACCGTGTCGTCGGCTTTGCGCAAGCGCTTGAGGCGCGCCACCTTGTCGTTGGGTGACAGGCCGAGACGGATCAGCTCTTCGTGGGTCGGCAGGGTGATTTCCCGCTCCAGCCATTGGGAGCCAGGGACAAACCCCTTGAGGCGCAGCATTTCGCTGAAACCCGACAGGCGCGACAGCGGTTGTTCCAGGCGTGGCGTGATGAAGGTGCCGGAACCCTGATTACGGCGGATCAGGCCTTGTTCGAGCAGCACTTCCAGTGCCTTGCGCGCCGTGACTCGGGAAATTCCCAGCATTTCGCTCAAATTGCGTTCCGAGGGCATCGCTTGCTCGGCTTTCCATTGGCCGGCATGGATCGCAGTTTCCAGATTGCGCGCCAGTTGCAGGTACAACGGCGTGGGCTGGGAGTCGTCGGGGCGCAGGGCGTGGAGGTCGTTCATGTTGGGGTTTCCGATGCGGTTATAGGATTGTTGTCGCACGGTTGTGGGACAAAAGCTAATACCACTTGAATACCATGTCAACGCGGGTGGTGGGCGCTGGCGCAGTAAAGCTGGCCGCTTTTGGCGACCAAGAGGTTGCTTGGTTTTAAGTGGTATTAGTGGTGGGGGATTCAGAAGCAAAGATCGCAGCCTGCGGCAGCGCCTACAGGTGCAAGTGGTATCTGCCCTGTAGGCGCTGCCGAAGGCTGCGATCTTTTGAATTTATTTTTTGAAGGCGACCGAAGGTAGAGGTCAAACGCAGAAATTCCAGCTGGCTCGGTCAACTGTGGTGAGGGGATTTATCCCCGTTGTGCTGCGAAGCAGTGCCAAAACCGGTCATTACAGTCTTGCCGGCACACCGCGTTCGCTGATTTACGACTGCTTCGCAGCCGGACGGGGATAAATCCCCTCGCCACAAAAAATCTCACATGCCAGAAAAGAGGAGACTACGGACGAATTTCGATCATCGTGCCATCGGGCACCAGGTTCCAGATTTCACGCATGTCCACGTTGCGCATGGCGACACAGCCGTCGGTCCAGTCGAGGGTGTGAAACAAGGCTTCAGGGTTGTCTTCGGTGTCGGGGGTGCCGTGGATCATGATCATGCCGCCCGGATCGACGCCTTCACGCCGTGATCGGGCGGAGTCGCTGATGTTCGGGTAGGAGATGTGCATCGCCAGGTTGAATTTGTCACTGACCTTGCGCCAGTCGATCCAATAGAAGCCTTCAGGGGTGCGGCGGTCGCCTTCCATCAGCTTCTGTCCCCTGGGATTGCGGCCCAGGGAAATGCGATAGGTCTTGAGTGGCTTGCCGTCATTGATCAATTGCAATTGGTGGGCAGACTTGAGAACCAGGATTTTTTCGATGACCTTGCCGTCCAGCGACCCCACGGCAGACGCCTGGGATACCGCAACGAACGACAAGCAGAACAGGGCAAGCAACCAGCGCATTGAAACGATTCCCCAGCAGGTGTCGCGACTATGTATTTATAGATGTTTTTGTAGGAGCTGCCGCAGGCTGCGATCTTTCAGCGCCTGCAATGGTGCCCAAATTGAATCAAGTGATGACTGACTGAGCGAGCGGGGGGATCGATTCAGACCGTACGGGATAGACCTCGGCCCGCCGGTCAGCGAAGAAGCATTCTAAGGTACGGCCCACCGTGCGGAAAGCCAGCTCGTCCCAAGGGATGTCCGCTTCGTCGAATAATTGCACTTCGAGGCTTTCGGGGCCGGCAGAAAAGTCCAGATCGGCCAGTTCGGCGCGGAAGAACACGTGCACCTGGCTGATATGCGGCACATCGATCAGCGTATAGATACTCAGGTTGCGTACCCGGGCACAGGCTTCCTCGGCGGTTTCGCGAACAGCCGCCTGTTCGATGGTTTCGCCGTTTTCCATGAAACCGGCGGGGAGGGTCCAAAAGCCCAAGCGCGGCTCGATGGCACGGCGGCACAGCAAGACCTTGGTGCCCCAGGTCGCCAGGCAGCCGGCGACGATATTGGGGTTCTGGTAGTGAATGGCCTGGCAACTGTCGCAGACATAACGCAGGCGCGAATCGCCTTCGGGAATGCGTTGGGTGACCGGGTTGCCGCACTGGCTGCAAAATTTCATGCTTGGGTTCCTGAATGCTGCGCCTATCTTGGCGTGCGCCGGTGTCTGTCGGCAAGTTGTCGTTTAGCGACACGCCGCTATCCGGGGGCTTGGGCGACTCAAGCGATTGGTGCATGATGCGGAGTAAGGCACAGATCGAGAACACTCATGCTGGATGAGCTACTGCATCGGGTAAGTCAACACACCCCGCGTACGCTGGAGACTGACCGTCGTTTCCCCGAGGCCGCCGTGTTGGTGCCCATTACTCGCAGTGACGAGCCGGAACTGGTTCTGACCCTGCGAGCCAGCGGGCTCTCGACCCACGGCGGCGAAGTCGCTTTCCCCGGTGGTCGGCGCGACCCCGAAGACCCAGACCTGGTGTTCACCGCCCTGCGCGAAGCCGAAGAAGAGATAGGCCTGCCGCCTGGGCTGGTCGAAGTGATCGGCCCGTTGAGCCCGTTGATCTCCCTGCACGGCATCAAGGTCACCCCTTATGTGGGGGTGATTCCGGATTTCGTCGAATACCAGGCCAACGATGCCGAAATCGCCGCGGTGTTCAGCGTCCCTCTCGAATTCTTCCGTGAAGACCCGCGGGAACACACCCATCGCATCGATTACCAGGGGCGCAGTTGGTATGTGCCGAGTTATCGCTATGGCGAGTTCAAGATCTGGGGGCTGACGGCGATCATGGTTGTCGAGTTGATCAATCTGCTCTATGACGCGAAGATCAGCCTGCACCAACCACCGAAAAGTTTTATCAACACCTGAAGCCATCATTCGAATGGCCTGAACACGCGAAGCCTGAGGACAACACGATGAAATACCGCCTGGGCGACGCCCGTGTCGAAACCCACCCACAGAGCTGGGTCGCACCCAATGCGGTGCTGGTGGGCAAGGTCAAACTGGAAGAGGGCGCCAACGTCTGGTTCAACGCCGTGCTGCGTGGCGACAACGAGTTGATCCTGATCGGCAAGAACAGCAATGTCCAGGACGGCACCGTGATGCACACCGACATGGGTTACCCGCTGACCATCGGCACCGGCGTGACCATTGGCCACAACGCCATGCTGCATGGCTGCACCGTGGGTGACTACAGTCTGATCGGCATCAATGCCGTCATCCTCAATGGCGCGAAAATCGGTAAGAACTGCATCATCGGCGCCAATTCGCTGATCGGCGAAGGCAAGGAGATTCCGGACGGTTCGCTGGTCATGGGTTCACCGGGCAAGGTGGTGCGCGAACTGACCGAAGCGCAGAAAAAGATGCTGGAAGCCAGCGCCGCCCACTATGTACATAACTCGCAGCGTTACGCCCGCGACCTGGCCGAGCAGGAAGAATGAACACGCCAGAACGCCCGGTGTTATCGCCCTGCGTGAACATTTGCGCCCTGGATGACGATGACATTTGCACCGGTTGCCAGCGCACAGTGGAAGAAATCACCCGGTGGAGCCGGATGGACAACGCAGAACGCCGCAAGGTGCTGGAGTTGTGCCATGAGCGGGCCAAGTCCAGTGGGTTGGTGTGGATGATGGGTAAAACACCCGGTCAGTAACCCGAAGATCAAACGATCGCAGCCTTCGGCAGCTCCTACACGATTCCCTGTAGGAGCTGCCGAAGGCTGCGATCTTTTGATTTTGTTTTTGGCGGCAGTATCCTGTGCACCAATTTGACAGGTACTTCCATGCTCTTCCTCATCGCCTACATCAGCAGCGTCGTGCTGATCAACTTCGCCTTTTCCACCGCCCCGCACCTGGACATCATCTGGTCGGCTTGGGGTGGGCTGGTGTTCATCCTGCGCGACATGGTGCAAACCCGCTTCGGCCACGGTGCCATTGCGGCGATGCTCGCGGCATTGGTGCTGTCCTATATCACCTCCGATCCGTCCATCGCCCTGGCCAGCGCCACGGCGTTTGCAGTCTCCGAGTGCATCGACTGGCTGGTGTTCAGCATTACCAAGCGCCCATTGCATGATCGCTTGTGGATAAGTTCGGCCCTGAGCATTCCCTTGGATACCTTTATCTTCTTCGGCATGATCGATGCCCTGACTCCACCGGTCATCTTCACCGCCCTGGGCTCGAAATTCGCCGGTGTGACGGTGGTGTGGCTGATCATGGCCTGGCGCCTGCGCAAACAGGCCCTCGCCAGCTGAAGCCAAACCTTGCAGTTCATGTAAAATGCCGCGCTTTCTCCCCATGGATCGCGCGTATTGCGCCGTATCCTCGATGATCCGCTCCCTTGAGGACCTTCAGATGACCCGTATCGGAACTCCATTGTCGCCCACGGCGACCCGCGTATTGATGTGTGGCTGTGGCGAGCTGGGCAAGGAAGTGGTGATCGAGCTGCAACGCCTGGGCGTTGAAGTGATTGCCGTGGACCGTTACGCCAATGCGCCGGCCATGCAAGTCGCACACCGCAGCCACGTGATCAATATGCTCGACGGCGCGGCCCTGCGTGCGGTCATCGAAGCCGAGAAGCCGCACTTCATCGTGCCGGAAATCGAAGCCATCGCCACCGCGACCCTGGTGGAACTGGAAGCCGAAGGCTTCACCGTGATCCCGACGGCACGCGCCACGCAGTTGACCATGAACCGCGAAGGTATCCGTCGTCTGGCCGCCGAAGAGCTGGACCTGCCAACTTCGCCGTACCACTTTGCCGACACCTTCGAGGACTACAGCAAGGCCGTTGAAGACCTCGGTTTTCCGTGCGTGGTCAAGCCGGTCATGAGTTCGTCGGGCAAGGGCCAGAGCCTGCTGCGCAGCACCGATGACGTGAAGAAAGCCTGGGACTACGCACAGGAAGGCGGCCGTGCCGGCAAAGGCCGGGTGATCATCGAAGGCTTCATCGATTTCGACTACGAAATCACCCTGCTGACCGTGCGCCACGTCGGTGGCACGACGTTCCTGGCGCCGGTCGGCCACCGTCAGGAGAAAGGCGACTACCAGGAATCCTGGCAGCCCCAAGCCATGAGCCCGATTGCCCTGGCCGAATCCGAGCGCGTGGCCAAGGCCGTTACCGAAGCCTTGGGCGGTCGTGGTCTGTTCGGCGTCGAACTGTTCATCAAGGGCGACCAAGTGTGGTTCAGCGAAGTCTCGCCACGTCCGCACGACACCGGCATGGTCACGATGATTTCCCAGGACCTGTCGCAGTTCGCCCTGCATGCACGGGCGATCCTCGGCCTGCCGATCCCGGTGGTGCGTCAGTTCGGGCCTTCGGCCTCGGCGGTGATTCTGGTGGAAGGGCAGTCGACCCAGACCGCGTTCGCCAATCTGGGCGCCGCCTTGAGCGAGCCGGATACCGCGCTGCGCCTGTTCGGCAAGCCTGAGGTCAACGGTCAGCGCCGCATGGGTGTGGCACTGGCGCGCGACGAGTCGATCGAAGCGGCCCGCGCCAAGGCGACCCGTGCTTCCCAAGCGGTTGTCGTCGAGCTGTAAAAATCGCTGCGGGCGGCCCGTAACCCTGTGGGAGCGGGCTTGCCCGCGATAGCGTCAGCACATCCAACATTGATGTCGACTGTTCCACCGCAATCGCGGGCAAGCCCGCTCCCACAGGTTAAGCGATCCACCCCGGTTTTCGGGGCGACCTATAATTTGTGGTGCTCAAGACCCTTCACCATTGCTCCAGGCCTGTACTCCATGAATTCGCAAAGCATCATCGTCCCGAAAATCTCCACACTGCCGGTGCACGAGCCCCGGGCTCGGGCGATTGTGCGGTGGCTGGTGCGCAAGAACATCATCAAGGAAGAGCTGACCACATGCGGCCGCACGGGCAATCGCATGGCTCACGCCATTGGCGAAGGCGCGCGCGAGGTGGTGCTGCACCCGGAGGTTTTGCCGTTTGGCGAGCCGATCAATGGCCTGGAGATCATCACCAAACGCTGCATCTACACGCCGGCCAAGGGGTTTCTAGGCGAGGCGGGTTGCGCCGAATGCCGCCAGGAAGTGGGTGAAGCCCTGTTTGAAAGCCTGGAAGACTGGATGCCGGGACGTACCGACAACTTCACCTGCCCGGAATGCGGGCATGAAGACGACATCAACGGCTTTCTGTTCCTGCAAGAATGCGGCTTCTCTAACCTGGGCTTCATTTTCAACAACTGGGCCGAAGCCGGGTTCAAGCAGAGTTTTCTCGACGAGTTTGCCGATTGGCTGGATCAGCCAGTGAGTTGGATTAAGGTAGAACTGTAGGAGCGAGGCCGTTTGGCGGTTTGACGGGTTGCATCAGGAACCAAGCGGATTTTGGCGCGAGAAACCCCGTCGATCACCGCATCGATAATAGACAGAGTTTTACATTGAACCCGAAGGGGTGTCTGACTATAATGGCGCGCTTCCATTTTCCCGCTCGGGAGCCCCCGCGATGCTGCGTATCAGCCAAGAAGCTCTGACATTCGACGACATTCTCCTAGTGCCCGGTTATTCCGAGGTGCTTCCTAACGAAGTCAGTCTGAAAACCCGCCTTACCCGTGGCATCGAGCTGAACATTCCTCTGGTTTCTGCCGCCATGGACACCGTTACTGAAGCCCGTCTGGCAATTGCCATGGCTCAGGAAGGTGGCATCGGCATCATCCACAAGAACATGACCATCGAGCAGCAAGCTGCCGAAGTCCGCAAGGTCAAGAAGTTCGAAGCTGGCGTCGTCAAAGACCCGATCACCATCGAGGCTGACGCCACGGTCCGTGACCTGTTCGAACTGACCCGCCTGCACAACATCTCCGGCGTTCCGGTACTGCACGATGGCGACCTGGTTGGCATCGTCACTTCCCGTGACGTGCGTTTCGAAAACCGTCTGGACGCCAGTGTCCGTGAAGTGATGACGCCTAAAGAGCGTCTGGTCACGGTCAAGGAAGGCGCCGACAAGAACGACGTTCGCGAATTGCTGCACAAGCACCGCATCGAACGCGTGCTGATCGTCGACGACAAGTTCGCCCTCAAGGGCATGATGACCGTCAACGACATCGAAAAAGCCAAGGCTTACCCGCTGGCCAGCAAGGACGATCAAGGTCGTCTGCGCGTCGGCGCTGCCGTCGGCACCGGTAAAGACACCGGTGACCGTGTTGCCGCCCTGGTCAATGCCGGCGTTGACGTGGTGGTGGTCGACACCGCCCACGGTCACTCCAAAGGCGTGATCGACCGCGTTCGCTGGGTCAAGGAAAACTACCCGCAAGTGCAGGTCATCGGCGGCAACATCGCCACCGGCGCTGCCGCCAAGGCCCTGGCCGAAGCTGGCGC
This sequence comes from Pseudomonas putida, assembly GCF_050990305.1. Classification (GTDB taxonomy): domain Bacteria; phylum Pseudomonadota; class Gammaproteobacteria; order Pseudomonadales; family Pseudomonadaceae; genus Aquipseudomonas; species Aquipseudomonas putida_AH. The sequence continues at coordinate 1,141,057 of NZ_CP158817.1, forward strand.
TGACGCAGTCAAGGTCGGTATCGGCCCTGGCTCGATCTGCACCACTCGTATCGTCGCCGGTGTCGGCGTCCCGCAAATCAGTGCCATCGCCAACGTCGCCGCTGCCCTTGAAGGCACCGGTGTTCCGTTGATCGCCGACGGCGGCATCCGCTTCTCCGGTGACCTGTCCAAGGCCATCGTTGCCGGTGCTTCCTGCGTGATGATGGGCTCGATGTTCGCCGGTACCGAAGAGGCGCCGGGCGAAATCGAACTGTTCCAGGGCCGTTCGTACAAGGCTTACCGTGGCATGGGTTCGCTGGGCGCCATGTCCCAGGCTCAAGGTTCCTCCGACCGTTACTTCCAGGACTCCTCGGCAGGCGCCGAGAAGTTGGTTCCGGAAGGCATCGAAGGGCGTGTTCCGTACAAGGGCACCCTGAGCGCGATCATCCACCAGTTGATGGGCGGCCTGCGTTCCTCGATGGGCTACACCGGTAGCGCCAACATCGAACAAATGCGCACCATCCCTGAATTCGTGCGGATCACCGGCGCTGGCATGGCCGAGTCCCACGTGCATGACGTACAGATCACCAAGGAAGCGCCAAACTACCGCGTAGGTTGAGCCTTCAAGTAAAAAGTTAACGACCGGGGCTGTTTGATTCAGCCCCGAGTTGTTTCTGAATCACGACTGTTTCTGAATGACTTAGACGAGACTGAATCATGGCCCTCGATATTCACGCTCACCGCATCCTGATCCTCGACTTCGGTTCCCAATACACCCAACTGATCGCCCGCCGCGTGCGTGAAATCGGTGTGTACTGCGAACTGCACCCGTTCGACATGGATGACGAAGCGATCCGCGAATTCGCGCCAAAGGGGATCATCCTCGCCGGCGGCCCGGAGTCGGTACACGTGGCAGACAGCCCGCGTGCACCACAGGCGGTCTGGGACCTGGGCGTACCGGTCTTCGGTATCTGCTACGGCATGCAGACCATGGCCGAGCAACTGGGCGGCAAGGTCGAAGGTTCCGAACTGCGTGAGTTCGGTTACGCCCGTGTCGACGTGGTCGGCAAGAGCCGCCTGCTGGACGGCATCGAAGACCACATCGACGCCGACGGCCTGTTCGGCCTCGACGTGTGGATGAGCCACGGTGACAAGGTCACCAAAATGCCAGGCGACTTCCACATCCTGGCCAGCACCCCGAGCTGCCCGATCGCCGGCATGTTCAACGACGAACGCGCTTACTACGGCGTGCAGTTCCACCCGGAAGTGACCCACACCAAGCAGGGCGGCCGCATCCTGTCGCGCTTCGTCCTCGATATCTGCGGCTGCGAAGCGCTGTGGACGCCGTCGAAGATCGCCGAAGACGCCATTGCCAACATCCGCGCACAGGTCGGCACCGACAACGTGCTGCTGGGCCTGTCCGGCGGTGTGGACTCCTCCGTGGTTGCCGCGCTGTTGCACAAAGCGATCGGCGACCAGCTGACTTGCGTATTCGTCGACAACGGCTTGCTGCGCCTGCACGAAGGCGAGCAAGTGATGGCCATGTTCGCCGAGAACATGGGTGTCAAGGTGATCCGCGCCAACGCTGAGGAGCAGTTCCTCAACAACCTGGCCGGCGAGTCCGACCCTGAGAAGAAGCGTAAGATCATCGGCCGCACCTTCATCGACGTGTTCGATGCCGAATCCTGCAAGCTGGACAACATCAAGTACCTGGCCCAGGGCACCATCTACCCGGACGTGATCGAGTCGGCTGGCGCGAAAAGCGGCAAGGCCCACGTGATCAAGTCGCACCACAACGTGGGCGGCCTGCCGGAAGAAATGAACCTGAAACTGGTCGAGCCGCTGCGCGAACTGTTCAAGGACGAAGTCCGTCGTCTGGGCCTGGAACTGGGTCTGCCGTACGACATGGTCTACCGTCACCCGTTCCCGGGCCCGGGCCTGGGCGTGCGCATCCTCGGCGAAGTGAAGAAGGAATACGCCGACCTGCTGCGTCGCGCCGACCACATCTTCATCGAAGAACTGCGCAAGGCCGACTGGTACCACAAGGTCAGTCAGGCGTTCGTGGTGTTCCAACCAGTGAAATCGGTGGGCGTGGTCGGCGACGGCCGTCGTTACGCCTGGGTCGTGGCCCTGCGCGCCGTGGAAACCATCGACTTCATGACCGCGCGTTGGGCACACCTGCCGTACGAACTGCTGGAAACCGTTTCCGGCCGCATCATCAATGAAATCGAAGGCATCTCCCGCGTCACCTACGACGTGTCGAGCAAGCCGCCGGCGACCATTGAGTGGGAATGATCCGGCACAAGCCTTGATGGCTTGATTGCAGGTAAACAAAAGCCGTGTGAAACAGTGTTTCACACGGCTTTTGTATTTCTGTGGCTTAAAAATGTCCGATTCAGGCAGGAATTCGGCTCTGCAAGCTCAACCCCATCTTGTTCAACCCGGCGGATAACTGCTCGACGCTGGAGAATGGAATACCGCTCACCGACGTCCACGAAGGGCGATCGATCCGATAATGACCGTCGGCCATCGACTCTACGACGGTCCGAACGATCGTATCCTGCTGGTTTCGGTGTACCAAGGTATAAACACCCTCGGACTTTTCGAACAAGTACATCCCCCGGCGATAAAGCAGTCGGGCTGTTTGTTGCGCAGTCCTGATGACCGCGGGAGCCTCGATCTGCAAGTGCAAGTCGGCGTGAAGCGTTTCGACAGCCCCGCGAATGGCACCGTTGTCCTGAATGGGGCTTGCCATGTCGATACCGGTATCAATGGCGACGTCTTGTCCTTCTCCCGGGTTGACCTCGTCTATCCGCAAACCGATGCCGCCTTCCAGTTCGCTGATCCCGGCGAGTCCCCGGAAGGTGTTGGTGCTTTCGGGGCCGGTCAACACCACCCATTTGCCGGGTGGATTGAGTGTCCGGTCTGCAAACATGATGTCGCTTGTCAGGTGATTGGTGATCATTTGCTCGTCCAACGGCAGCAAGGCTGTCGGTTTCCTGTAGTTGGCGGCGCACTCGGTCGCCTGGACACGGATACCATTTTGTCTGGCGGTTTTTACCAGCTCCAGCTCGTTAAATTGTTCCGCAGGGTCGGTGCCGAGTCGGGTCAGATAGGCCTGCAAATCTTCAGGCATCGCCCCCGTTTGGAAATAGTCGTTCAGATCAATCTGCGCAAAGTCGCTGAGCAATCGGCGCACGTAAATGGTTTTCACGCCTTCTGCGGCGAACGACGGCATGTTTTCGATCATCAGGCGCATGCTGGTGATGCGGTCCAGTGTTTCGCCAACCACCAATCCGGGCGCTACTTTGAAAAGGCGTTCAATGAGTGTGCTGAAGGTCGTGGTGGCGTCCACCGCAGGCAAGGGCGGGCGTGGGGGCAGATTGGTCCAGGGAAGATTTTGATAGAAGCGCCTGGCAGATAACTGGAGCACTCTGGATTTCTCTGCGAAGTTAGATGCGTAGCGATCCGGGATAACCAAACCACCTTGCGGACCGAGTTCAAGTTGGACATGGATTTCCCGAAGTCCCAACGCCCATTTTTTAAGACCTGCCCCGGCATGAGGTTCTACGTCATAGGACGTGGTGACCAGTCGCGGTGGCGCCGATGTCGCGGGTTGTGGCTCGCTCGCTTGTAAAACGCCTTCGTCAATGTCGGGTGAAGGCCGGCCATCCCCACCGCGCACCTCCATTTCCAGTTCGACGGGGCACTCTTTACCCAGACATTGGCCTCCAGCCTGCAATCCCAGTTTCGCCATGCGTTCCCACCGGCCTTCAGCATTCAATCGTATCGGCAGAGCGTGGCTGAACTGATTCGGTCTGGCCGGATCGACAATCGCCCAGTAACCACCGCCCCGCGAGTCGGGGAAGTACTGCACGTAATAAGCGGTGTCATTCATCAAGACGGCGTAGGGCGGGTCGGAGTCGAGTCGGTAGATACCCTGGAATTTTCCGGGCTCGGAGGCCGGCGTCTGTCCTTCCAGCAGCTCATTGGCTTGATACCTTTGTGGTATTTCGGGGGGCTGAATAGCTTCTGGCGGCAGGGGCGGGATTTCTACAGTGGGCAGCAGGGCTGTCTCGGATTCCTCGGGGAGGATTGATGGTTCCTGCTCATTGAGTGGAGTGTGCGGCAACTCAGCCGTTTCTGCGGCTTCGACCTCTGCACCCACGTCCTCTATCGCCCCGGCGCCTTTGAGGTAGGGGAGATTGAACAGCGCATCGATGGCGCTGAATATCGCCCCGATCACGCCTTCCTTGCGCTCGCTCGCGGTCTTTGCATTGACGGCCTGATCGATGTTGAGCCCCATGTTGGCCAGGCTGGCACCGATCACCGGCAACGCCACTGGCCAGCCAACGGCCGCCATGGGGCCGAACATCTTCAGGCCTGCGCTCAGGTAGCCGATCCACAGTTTTTTCCGCAGATCGCCATTGGAGGTCAGTGACAGGCCCGCTTCGGCGAACATGGCCGAGCGGGTCGAGTCGCGCAACCAACTGAAGGCATCCCCGGTCACGGGCAGGTCTTTCTGGTTGATCAGGTGATGGTCGGCGCGTCCCCAACTACCCACCAGGTGATTCATCAGATCGGTGATGTTCTCGGTGATGGCCTGGCGCTCGGCCAGCGGAAAATGGTTCATGAATGCACCATGGGGCGCTTCATGGTTCATTTTGGTCAACGCCCACCAATGCATGTCCAAGGGTGTTTCGAGCACATGAAACGACTCTGCCTCACCCGGCACGTAAAGGATCTGTCGACCCTGCATGTCAATGATGCGCAGGATGTCGGTGGTCACGTACCCGGCAATATCCAGCGCGCACACCCGCAGTCCGGCGCCAACAGGTGTTTCACTTTGCAGGCTCTTCAGGCTGATCGGCCACGTCAACGGGCCGATGACTGCGCTCACCACGGTCTGAAAATCCCTGTCAGTCAGTTGACCGCTGTCGCGCGCTTTAACCGCTTTACTGAAAAAGTTGCACTTGGCCAGCGTGCGGAATTCGTCGGAATAATCCTCCCAGAACTTCTGTAGTTTGGTGCGGTAACGCTCGCTGAAATTGATGCTCCAGAAATCTTTCAAGACCTCGTTGCCATGCAATCGCACCTCGTTGCTGGCATCGAAGTTCTTTTCGTCCGGTCCTGCGCTGTAGAAACCGCCGTACAAGTCGAGCAGATCGGCATTGTCCTGATCGGTGGCGCGGAAACGATGGATGACCAGTTGGGTCAGGGTCAGGGACTCATAAGGTTTTTCGTTGTAGTGCTGCCAACCCGTGAACGATGCCGCCTGACTTTGTGCTGATTTGAACCGGTGGAACCAGATCTGATCGGGGTCAAGATCAATGACACCGTGTTTGACGAGCAGGTCGCAGGCTACCTCGTGGGCCGTATCGTGCAAGCTCGGGCAGGCTTTGACGACATGGGCGGCGATCACTTTGAGGGCCGCTTTGTCCGCAGCGTTGGGCAGTGGGTGAATATCGGTCAGTTTCATGGGCGCTCTATCCTTGAGAAATGGGCAATGAAAATGACCCATTCACTCGGGCAAGGTGCGCTGTCCATGTACCGCCAGGCACCATCCGTTGCGGTGTAATGCCGGCCCAGACTGTGACCATCCGCCGCGCTACTCTTACTGTTTCGCAACCGCAGGTGTATCGTATTCGCCTTTTGCAGGCGCGATGCCTGTCGCTGATACGTGAGGTAGTTGAGTTCATGTCCTTTACCCGTCGCCAAATCCTCGGTGGCCTGGCCGGTCTTGTTGTCGTTGGCGTGGGAGCGGGCGGCGCGTCGCGTTACTGGCTGGGCAAGAGAGCCGACGCCGAGGCGGGGCACGATTACGAGTTGATTGCCGCGCCGCTGGACGTCGAACTGGTGGCAGGGCACAAGACCCAGGCCTGGGCGTTCGGCCCGTCGGCGCCGGGTACCGAGTTGCGCGTGCGTCAGGGTGAATGGCTGCGGGTGCGTTTCATCAACCACTTGCCAGTGGCGACGACCATTCACTGGCACGGTATTCGCCTGCCGCTGGAAATGGACGGTGTGCCTTACGTTTCGCAATTGCCGGTGCTTCCGGGTGAATACTTCGACTACAAGTTCCGCGTGCCCGATGCCGGCAGTTACTGGTATCACCCGCACGTGAACAGCAGCGAAGAGCTTGGCCGTGGCTTGGTGGGACCGTTGATTGTCGAAGAGCGCGAGCCGACCGGTTTCAAGTATGAAAAGACCTTGAGCCTCAAGAGTTGGCATGTCGATGAAGTGGGCAATTTCGTCGAGTTCAGCATTCCCCGGGAAGCGGCCCGTGGCGGTACGGCAGGGCGCCTGGCGACGATCAACGGCGTGTCGCAAGCGGTCATCGACTTGCCCGCTGGGCAGATCACTCGAGTACGTCTGCTCAACCTCGATAACACCTTGACCTATCGCCTGAACATTCCCGGCGTCGAAGCGCAAATCTATGCACTGGACGGCAACCCCATCGAGCCGCGCCCGCTCGGCAAGGAGTACTGGCTCGGGCCCGGCATGCGTATTTGCCTGGCGATCAAGGCACCGCCGGCCGGTGAAGAGTTATCCCTGCGCAACGGCCCGGTGCGCCTGGGCACCTTTCGTTCGGTGGCCAACAATGACGCGCCGACCGAGTGGCCACCGGCGCTGCCCGCTAACCCGGTGGCTGAGCCGGACCTGGCCAATGCCGAGAAACTCAACTTCAATTTCGAATGGGTCGGTTCGGTGTCGGTCAACGTCGACAACGGTAAGCCACCCAGCCTGTGGCAGATCAACGGCAAGGCCTGGGACATCACCGACAAGACCTGCGCCGACCGACCGATTGCCAAGCTCGAAAAGGGCAAGAGCTACATTTTCGAATTGAAAAACATGACCCAGTACCAGCATCCTGTCCACCTGCACGGTATGACTTTCAAGGTCATCGCCTCCAACCGGCACAAGGTCATTCCGTATTTCACCGACACCTATCTGCTGGGCAAGAACGAGCGCGCGCAAGTGGCGTTGGTGGCGGATAACCCTGGGGTGTGGATGTTCCATTGCCACGTGATTGACCATATGGAAACCGGCCTGATGGCCGCCATCGAGGTGGCGTGATGCGTCAGATTCGACCCGCTGCCATCATCGACCGCAGCCGCGACCGTGACTTCATGCGCGAAGCCCTGGCCCTGGCTGCCCAAGGTGCCGCGCTTGGCGAAGTGCCCGTGGGCGCGGTGCTGGTGCAGGGCGGTGAGATCATCGGCCGAGGATTCAATTGCCCGATCAGTGGCAGCGACCCCAGCGCCCATGCCGAGATGGTTGCGATCCGCGCCGCGGCCCAGGCCGTGAGCAACTATCGTCTGCCGGGTAGCACGCTGTATGTGACGCTGGAGCCGTGCAGCATGTGCGCCGGGCTGATTGTGCACTCGCGGATTGCACGGGTGGTGTACGGCGCGCTGGAGCCCAAGGCCGGGATTGTGCAGAGCCAGGGACAGTTTTTTACCCAGGGCTTTTTGAATCACCGGGTGTTGTATGAGGGTGGGGTGTTGGCGGAGGAATGCGGGGCTGTTTTAAGCGAGTTCTTCAAGGCCCGCCGCGCCAAGCCCACCGACTGAACACCACCCCTGTAGGAGCCGGCTTGCTGGCGATGACGGCCTTTCAGTCAACGACGATGTTGAATGTCAGACCGCTATCGCGAGCAAGCTCAGCTCCTACAGTTTTGTGGTTATTTGCGGGCGACGATGACAGCGCGCATCGGCGCTGGCAGGCCTTCGATGGTCTTGCTGTGATCTTCTGGATCGAGGAAGTCGCTGAGCGACTGATACTTCATCCACTCCGTCCCGCGCTGTTCTTCGACCGTGGTCACGCTCACATCCACGCATTTCACGTCAGTAAACCCGGCACGGCGCAGCCACAATTCCAGCGCCGGCACCGAAGGCAGGAACCACACGTTGCGCATCTGTGCATAACGGTCTTCCGGCACCAGCACCTGATGTTTGTCACCTTCGACCACCAGGGTTTCGAGCACCAGTTCACCGCCCTTGACCAGGCAATCCTTCAGCGCCAGCAAGTGCTCGATCGGTGAGCGACGGTGATAGAAAACACCCATGGAAAACACAGTGTCGAAGCCTTCGAGGTTCGGCGGCAGGTCTTCGAACGGAAACGGCAAGTGCCAGGCATTAGGCTCTGACAGGTAGCGCTGTACGGCCTGGAATTGACAGAAAAACAGCCAGTTCGGATCGACACCGATCACGCTGTCGGCACCGGCACCGAGCATGCGCCACATGTAGTAGCCGTTGCCGCAGCCGACATCGAGGATGCGCTTGCCCTTCAAATCCAGATGCGGCGCGACCCGCGACCACTTCCAGTCCGAACGCCATTCGGTATCGACGTGCACGCCGAACAGGTCGAACGGACCCTTGCGCCATGGCGACAAGCCCATCAACGCCGTGCGCATTTGCGCGCGGGTTTCATCGTCGCAATCGGTGTCCAGTTTCAGTCCGTTGAGCAGATCGACTTCGCTCGGCTGGATCTTCGGCAAGGCATCCAGCGCGCTTTGCCAGCGCTCCAGGTCGCCGTGACCCTTTTCCATTTTCTTGTCGAGTTGCGCTTGCAGGGTGTTGGCCCAATCGGCCAGCGGTGTGCCGGCCAGACGGCGGGCGAGGGGGGACAGATCAATCATGGCAAGGCAATCAACGAGGCAAAGTTAAGACACTGGAACCATGGCACGACTTTCGAGAACCCGGCGGCCAGCAGGCGTTCGCGGTGTTCTTCGAGGCTGTCGGGCTTCATGACGTTTTCGATGGCACTGCGCTTCTGGGCGATTTCCAGTTCGCTGTAGCCGTTGGCGCGCTTGAAGGCGATGTGCAGGTCGGTGAGTAGCGCATGTTCCTGTTCGTCTTCAAAACGCAGCTTTTCCGAGAGAATCAGCGCACCGCCGGGCAGCAGCGATTGGCGGATGCGGCCGAGCAACGCCAGGCGCTGGTCCGGGGCAATGAATTGCAGGGTGAAGTTCAACGCCACCACCGAGGCGGGCTGAAAATCGAGTGCGAGGATGTCGCCCTCGATCACGTCCACCGGCAGCAGCTCCTGGAACATCGAATCCTGACCGTTGAGGTATTCGCGGCAGCGCTCGACCATGGCGGCAGAGTTATCCACAGCGATGACGCGGCAGCCATCGGTGCGCACATGTCGACGCAGTGCCTGAGTCACCGCGCCCAGGGACGAACCGAGGTCGTAGAGCACGCTGCCCGGCTGGGCGAATTGCGCGGCAAGCACGCCGAGGTTTTCCACGATGGTCGGATAACCTGGCACCGAGCGCTTGATCATGTCCGGAAACACCCGCACCACGTCCTCGTTAAAGGCGAAGTCAGGCACCTGGGCCAATGGCTGGGCGAAAAGGCGATCGGATTCTTTGCTCACGGCGGTTCCGGCGGTGTCGATGAAAAGGCCGGCATTTTAGCCAAGTTGGCGAGGGGATGCGCGGGTTGTCTGATAAACCGCAAAATCAAAAGATCGCAGCCTTCGGCAGCTCCTACATTGGAGCGCGGTCTCTGTAGGAGCTGCCGAAGGCTGCGATCTTTTCTCAGACTGAATGCGATTCCCGGGTGAACGCCGACGCGGTAATCCCCCATTGCCCCAGCCAGTAACTGAGGATGATCACATAGGGCGCGGCATCGAACGGCACCACAAAACGGCTGATACCAATCACGCTGTCCGAGAACACAAAGCCCACCGCACCCGCCGCCGCCAGCAGCGCCGAACGCCGGGGCACATCGGTGCCGAGCCGCGCCAGGGCTCGCCAGAGCATGGCGCTGATGGCCAAACCGTAGACGATCACCGGGATCAGCAGTGGCCCCAACCCGTGGGAAATCAGAATCCCCAGCAGCACGACGCCCACACTCAAGGCGATGAGCAACGGCAGCAGCGCCAACCGCCGGCAATCGCTTAAATAGGCTTTCAGATAAGCCAGATGCGCCACTAGAAACGCGCCCAAGCCAAACACGAACAAGTCCCCCGGCCACGCCAGCAACACATCGCCGATCAGGGAGAAGATCAAGCCGAGGCTGATCCAGTGGCGATAGTCGCTGGGCGGTGCGTCATGCAGCCAGCCGAGCAGGGCCAGGACGGGCATCGGTTTGACCAGCAGACAGAGCAGCGAAGCGTGCACGCTGAGGCCGTAGAGGAAGGTCACCGCGCCCATCAGCGCCAGGATCAGCCAGCCCACGATCAGTTAACCGAGATCGCGCAGTCGAAGGACTCCACCGGCAGTACTTCGGGCGCCCAGGGCTGTTGCGAGGTCAGGCGCAAACGTCCGGTGCCGGGGGCGAATGCCTGGAAACGCCAGGTGGAAACGCCGGCGGCGCCGACTACTCCGGCATCTTCGGGGTTGCGATACACCTCAGGGCCCAACGAACGTAATACGCCACCGGCCGAATCCTGAATGGCCCAACGGTAGCCCGTGGTCGGGTTGCTCGGTAGGGTCAGAATCAGGTTTTGCCCACTGGTGAGTTTCACCGGGCATTCGCTTTGTTTTTCCACGGTCACGTTGTGTTTCGGTTGCGTGGCGCAGGCGGCCAGCAGCGCGAAGGCGAGTGGGACGAACAGGCGAGTGGGGGACATAAGGTCAGGGGCTCCAGCGTTCACGACGAACGGCGAGCATAACTTAAGATGAGACAAAATGTGACAGCAGCCAGGTATCGGCGTCGTCAGTGCCGACGCCTTCGCCAGCAAGCCGGCTCCTACAAATTTTGTGCGTTCATACAAAACCTGTAGGAGCTGGCTTGCCGGCGATGGCGATAGAGCAGGCGCTAGAGAACTGTCAGAACAACACCTTCGCCACATCGGCAAACCGCTTGGCGAAATGCACGGTAATCCCTTCCTTCAGATACTCCGGCAACTCCTCGAAATTCCCACGATTGGCCTCCGGCAAAATCAGCTCGAAAATCTTCTGCCGCCGCGCCGCAATCACCTTCTCGCGCACACCGCCAATGGGCAGTACATGCCCGGTCAGGGTCAATTCGCCAGTCATCGCCACCCCTTTTTTCGGCGGCTGGTTGCGGGCGAGCGACAGCAAGGCACTGGCCATGGTCACGCCAGCGCTCGGGCCGTCTTTTGGCGTCGCACCTTCCGGCACGTGCAGGTGCACGAAAGCTTCGTCGAAGAACTTCGGATCGCCGCCGAACGACTTCAGGTGCGAGCTGACGTAGCTGTAGGCGATCTCCGCCGACTCCTTCATCACATCGCCCAATTGCCCGGTGAGTTTGAAGCCGCGGTTGAGGGTATGAATACGTGTCGCTTCGATCGGCAAGGTGGCGCCGCCCATGCTGGTCCAGGCAAGCCCTGTGATGACGCCGATACCGGACAGCACCTGCTCGTTGCGGAACACCGGATGGCCGAGGGAGGCTTCCAGGTCTTTGGGGCCAAGCTTGATGACGGCATTGGGGTCGTCGATCAGCTTCATCACGGCCTTGCGCACCAGTTTGCCCATCTGTTTTTCCAGCTGACGCACACCGGCTTCACGGGCGTAGCCGTCAATCAGAGCCTTCAAGGCGGTGTCACTGATGGAAAGGCTTCCCTTGGACACCCCGGCCTTTTCCAGCAACTTGGGCCACAGGTGACGCTTGGCGATAGCGACTTTTTCTTCAGTGATGTAGCCCGACAGGCGAATCACTTCCATCCGATCCAGCAGCGGGCCGGGAATCGAATCCAGGGTGTTGGCGGTGCAAACAAACAGCACTTTCGACAGGTCCATCCGCAAGTCGAGGTAGTGATCGAGGAATTCGACGTTCTGCTCCGGATCGAGGGTTTCCAGCAGCGCCGAGGCCGGGTCGCCCTGGTAGCTTTGGCCCATCTTGTCGATCTCGTCGAGCATGATCACCGGGTTCATCACTTCGACGTCTTTGAGCGCCTGCACCAGTTTGCCCGGCTGTGCGCCGATGTAGGTGCGGCGATGCCCCTTGATTTCGGCCTCGTCGCGCATGCCCCCGAGGCTGAAGCGATAGAACGGCCGCCCCAGGGATTCGGCGATGGACTTGCCAACGCTGGTCTTGCCCACGCCTGGTGGTCCCACCAGCAACACGATGGAGCCGCTGATTTCGCCCTTGTAAGCGCCCACCGCGAGGAATTCGAGGATGCGATCCTTGATGTCATCGAGGCCCGCGTGGTGTTTATCCAGCACCTTGCGTGCGTGTTTGAGGTCGAGTTTGTCCTCGCCGTACACGCCCCACGGCACCGAGGTCGCCCAGTCGAGGTAGTTGCGGGTGACTGCGTATTCGGGCGAGCCGGTCTCGAGGATCGACAGCTTGTTCATCTCTTCTTCGATGCGCTTCTGCGCCTGCGACGACAGCACCTTGCCGGTCAACCGCTGTTCGAACTGTTCGAGGTCGGCGCTGCGGTCGTCCTTCGTAAGACCGAGCTCCTGCTGGATGACCTTGAGCTGTTCCTTGAGGAAAAATTCGCGCTGATGTTCGCCGATCTTGCGGTTCACTTCGGCGGAGATTTCTTTCTGCAGGCGCGCGACTTCGACTTCCTTGCGCAGCATCGGCAAGACTTTTTCCATGCGCTTGAGCATTGGCACGCAGTCGAGCACTTCCTGAAGATCATTGCCGGTGGCCGAGGTGAGCGCGGCAGCGAAGTCGGTCAGCGGCGACGGATCGTTGGGGCTGAAGCGGTTGAGGTAATTCTTCAGCTCTTCGCTGTACAGCGGATTGAGCGGCAGCAGTTCCTTGATCGCGTTGATCAGCGCCATGCCGTAGGCCTTGACCTCATCAGTCGGCTCGGTGGGCTGGTGCGGGTATTCGACTTCCACCAGATACGGTGGGCGATGGTGCTTGAGCCAGGTCTTGAGGCGTACGCGGGTCAGGCCCTGGGCGACGAATTGCAGTTTTCCGTTCTCACGGCTGGCGTGGTGCACCTTGACCAGCGTGCCGTACAGCGGCAGGGCCGAGGTGTCGAAGTGGCGCGGGTCTTCCTGGGGCGTGTCCATGTAGAACAGGGCCAGGGAGTGGTGTTCGGACTTGGCCACCAGATCCAACGTTTCCGCCCAGGGCTCTTCATTGACGATGACCGGCAGCACCTGGGCCGGGAAGAACGGTCGGTTGTGGATCGGGATGATATAGACCTTGTCCGGCAGATTCTGGCCGGGCAGGGCCAGGCCTTTGCCGGTGGTGTGATGCGGGGTGTTTTCCGGATCGGCGTATTCACTCGGGTCTTCGGGGAATTCCTGCTGGTCGCTCATTTGGGCACCTGCGCAATGGGTATGGGTCTTAGATGGGGCAGGTTGGCGGTGGTTTCAACGGTCATTTTCTGCGAAGTGGTGTTTCGAAGGTGTGTCCAGCAGGAATTCAGGTTAGCTGGATTTTGACGCGATACCTGACCTCGAGAGGTCCCGGTGGTCACTTAAAACAGATGATGATCCAGTTGGCGGGGGCCGTCGCCAACCTGATCGAAGATCCAGCGGACGATGCCTGGCAGGTTGCTCAGGGCTGCGAAAACCAGGGACCGATGTTGCTCTGTACACAGCACGTGGACATTGGGGCCAGCGTCCATCGTGGCGCACACCTGCAATCCTTCGCCACGCAGTTGTCGTACCCGCTCCAGGATCGCCAGTGTTGTCGGTTGCCAATAGAACACCGGTGGTTGGGACGTCATGGCGATCATGTGCAGCTCAATGGCTTCGCGTTCTACCGCGTCGGCCAATGCATTGAAGTCACGGTTGAGGATGGCCCGGCGCACGGTGTTCAGACGCTGCGGCAACAGGTCCAGACGAGTCGGGTAAAAAGCGCTGCTGGCGGCGAGGTGATGACCCTGACGGGAACTGACTTTCTTGTGCCTGGTGTCGACCACGGCAATCAGGTCATGCAGTGACCAGTGATGCGCCGGTGCGAATTGTTGCGCCGGTCCGGCGAGTTGCCGGGCATCGCCGGGCCATTGCACAAATCCACCGAACGTTGACCTCGCCGCCGAACCGGAGCCGGACAGGCGTGCCAGTTCACTGATGCGAGTGCCGTCGAACGCTTGATCGCAGTGCAGCGCAAAAGCCATGGCCAAGGCACTGAAGCCTGCTGCCGACGATGCGATTCCAACACCGGTCGGAAAGCTGTTGCTGGTAGCGATGCGCAGTGGTTGCCAGTGATCGAAGTGCTGGCGCAGTTGCCCCACGTGATATTCGATACCGAAACGCAGTGAGGCATTGGCGGGCACCAGCTTGCCTTCGCGGGTTCTCCACAGGATCTCATCGGTTGTGCCTGCGCTCAGCGATTCGATTGTGCACAGACTGACGCATTGGCTCAGTGTCATCGACAACGAAGCATTGTTGGGCAGCGTCCGTTGTTCATCGCTCATGCCCCAGTACTTGATCAACGCAATGTTGCTGGGCGAGGAGACGCTGACAGGGTTCATTGCTCGCTGACCTGCAGGCCACTGACGGCCAGTGCTGCATCGATCCTTTGGTAACGCTCAAGTGCCGGCAACCCCGGTGCGCCCACTACCAGCAGCGCACCGGCACTCTTTCCGCACAACGCTCCGGCCCCACAGACCTTTGCCGCGCCGCCGGCCTTTTCGATGGCGCGTATCACGTCGGCAACGGCTGGCGGTACGACGCCAAGCTTTTCCAGATCGGCTTCATAGTCGCGTAACACGGTCTTGAGTGTTTCAGGCAACGGACGTGTTTGCTGCATCAACGAGCAAAAGCGCTCAGTGTTGCGACGCATGCTCGCCAGCAGAGGGTTGCCATCGCCTGCCAGTTTGTGCCGGGTGGCGGCGATGACTTGCCCGGTACTCTCGCGGGCGGGACCCGTGTGATAGATCTGCAACCCATGCAGTACGCTCAGGCTTTCGTCGGGCCATGGCAGGAGATTGAAACCACCTTCCCCGTTGGCACGCCCCTCGAGCACTGAGCCATGCAAACTGGTGTTGTGGTCGATACCCGAAGGCTGGCCATGTACGTAGCGTTCAAGGGTTTGCGCCAGGGATTGCACTGTATTTTCCATCGTTGGCAGCCGAAAGAATCGCAGCAGTGCCGCGGCCAACGTAACGGCCAGAGCGCCGGAGCTGCCGAATCCTGCATCGACAGGAATCTGCGAGTGCACCCGCAGGGAGAAACCGCGCCAGTCTTGCGGTTCCAACCTGAGCAGGATTTCTCCAATGGCGCATTTGATCGGGTGATCAAGGTCGCTGCCTTTGACCTGAGCAAAAGTCTCGGACGTCGGGTCGCCCCTATAGCGCTGCCACGCCTGACGCACCTGCTGGGTGTAGTCGACCAGTTGGAGAGGGTCGTAAACCCGCTGGATCGCCAGGTCGGGTAATTTCAGTTCAATCTGTCTGTCGCGACGTGGATGTACCCGCACATTGCAATACAACCCCACGGAACTGGCGATTACGGGGCATCCATGCAATGCGGCGTGCTCACCCATCAAAATGATTTTTCCCGGTGCGCTCGCTTGAATGGCAATCACCCTTCAACGCCCCAGTTTCACGTGAGCATCGACCAGTTGATGAGAAGCCTGCGCCGCCATGATGGACAGCTCACCCGCCAGAACCAGGGCGCCGAGTATTTCCGCCAGGCGCCGTGTATCCGTCCCGGCGTTTTTCTCGCCAGGAACAATGCCCATCAACGCCAAGGCTTCCGATTGCGTGCCCAGACCTGTGCCACCACCGATCGTGCCCAAGGGCGTGTCCGGCAATAAAACCGAGGCGTAAACGGCACCATGCTCGCGGGCTTCGACGCAGGTGATGCCGATGGCACTTTCAGCCACCTGGGCAACGTCCTGGCCGGTAGCGATGAAAAACGCGGCAAGAATGTTGGCATGGTGGGCGTTGCAACCAATCGCCCCGGCCATGGCCGAGCCCAGCAGGTTTTTCCGGTATTGAAGCTCACACAGCGCGGGTGCGTCGGTTTTCAAAATATCGCGCAGAATATCGGCACTCAGGAGTGCTTCGGCATAAATGCGCTTGCCGCGACCGTTGAGGAAATTGACCGCAGTCGGCTTTTTATCGGTGCAGTAATTTCCGGAAATGCTGATGCAGCGCACGCCCGTCGCCGGACTGATCAGTTGAGTGACAGCACGGTCACAGGCGATGCTCGCCATGTTCATACCCATGGCATCGCCGGTGTGGAAGCGAAAGCGCAGGTAAATCGAGGTCCCGACCACGGCGGGTTCAATGTCTTGCAAGCAAAGATGGACGCTGTCCTCTTCGCAGAGCTGCTTGATTTCCTTGTAGTGGTCGCGGATCCAGGCCAGGAATGCTTGGGTTTGCACAATTCCATTGGAACAAAACACCGGTGCCCGGGTGATGCCGATCTCCTCCACCCGAACCATGGCGCCACCGGCGGCACGCACGGCACTGCACCCGCGGGAGACACTGGCGATCAACGCCCCTTCGGTGGTGGCCAGCGGTGCAAATACCTGTTCGCAGGCCGTGATCGCTTGTCCATTGACTTGCAGCGGCCCGACGACCCCCACCGGGACCTGAATGGCCCCGATGAAGTTCTCGCATTTGGCGGGTTTCGCATCGAAGGTGTAGCTGCCGATGGTCTCCAGAGTCGTTCCGCTGATGCGCTGCAGGGCCTCACGCCGGATGAAGGCGGCTTCATCGCGGGAGAACGCCTTTGGCAGCTGGTGGAGTCTTATTTCACCTTCTGCCAGCGCCTCGATCCAGTCAGGGGCATTTCGGGGGGGAAGCATCCTTTGCACCTCAGTTCGAGTCAGTAAGCACGGTGTTGTGCGTACGATCGAGGATGAGCAGAAAGGGGTCAGGCAGCTACTGTCAGAGTTGACAGGTTTTTAGATCATTTGGCGATTGAGGCGCTGTCGGCAAATGTTCTCGATTCCAGGCGGCACAGACGAAAAAAGGCGACGCCTGTGAGGGCGTCGCCTTTGGTTTTACTGCCGTTACAACTTACTCGGACAGTTTGTACGCAATCACATAGTCACCCTGCTTGGTGCCCAGCGAGCCGTGACCGCCGGCCACGACCAGCACGTATTGCTTGCCGTCCTTGCCTGTGTAGGTCATTGGCGTGGTTTGCGCGCCGGCCGGCAGGCGGCCTTCCCACAGTTGCTTGCCGTTTTTCACGTCATAGGCGCGCAGGAACTGGTCGAGGGTGCCGCTGAGGAAGCCGACGCCACCGGCGGTGGTGGAGGTGCCGCCCAGGCTTGGCACGCCCATGCTCAGGGGAATTGGAACCGGCGAGCTGTCGCGCACGGTGCCGTTCTTGTGCATCCAGATGGTTTTATGGGTGGTCAGGTCGACCGCGGCCACGTAGCCCCAGGCCGGTGCCTGGCACGGCAGGCCCATGGGCGACAACAACGGCTCGAGTACCACGCCGTACGGCGCGCCTTTGTTTGGCTGGACGCCTTCAGTTTCACTTTTACGCGGACCCTGGGCGGCGATTTCTGCTGCCGGGATCATTTTCGATTTGAACGCCATCCAGTCCGGGTTCACGAATGCGATCTGACGCACCGGATCAACCGAGATGCCGCCCCAGTCGAACACACCGAAATTGCCTGGGTACACGATCGAACCTTGCAGCGATGGCGGGGTGAACGGGCCGTCGTAGCGCATGGATTTGAAGGTGATCCGGCACACCAGTTGGTCGAACGGCGTAACACCCCACATGTCGCGTTCTTTCAGCGGCGGTGGCATGAAGTTGAGGTCGGATTTTGGTTGGGTCGGCGAGGTGTGGTCGCCTTCCACCGCGCCTTGCGGCACCGGCACTTCATTGATCGGCACGATAGCCTGGCCGGTGTTGCGGTCCAGCACGTAGATGCTGCCTTGCTTGGTGGAGGCGAGTACCGCTTGCTTCACGCCATCCGCGGTTTTGAGGTCCATCAGGGTCGGCTGGCCGCCGACGTCCATGTCCCACAGGTCGTGGTGGGTGAACTGGAAGTGCCAGCGCACTTTACCGGTGGCGATGTCCAGGGCAGTCAGGCCGGCGGCGTGCAGTTCCGATTCAGGGGTGCGTGCACCACCAAACTGGTCTGGCGTCTGGTTGCCCATCGGCAGGTAGAGCAGGCCGAGTTTTTCATCGACGGCGAACAGGGACCACATGTTCGGCGAGTTGCGGGTGTAGGTCTTGCCTTCGGCAATCGGTGTTGTTTCGTCCGGGTTGCCGCTGTCCCAGTTCCACACCAGTTTGCCGGTGTGCACGTCGAACGCGCGGATCACGCCGCTTGGCTCGTCGGTGGAGACGTTGTCGGTGACGTGGCCGCCAATCACCACCAGGTCCTTGGTGACTGCGGGCGGCGAGGTGGAGTAGTAACCACCGGCCGTGAAGCCGCCGATGTTGGCGCGCAGGTCGACCTGGCCCTTGTCGCCGAAGTCTTCGCACATCTTGCCGGTGTCGGCATTGAGGGCGATCAGGCGGGTGTCGGCGGTCGGCAGGAAGATGCGACGCGGGCAGAGGCTGGCCACCGGTGCGCTGGCGCTACCGGTCGGGCTTTGCTCGGAGGCATACACGGCGTCATCGTGATAGGTCACGCCACGGCAGGTCATGTGCGCCCAGCCCTTGAAGTTCGCCGCGTTCTGCGTGGAGAGCTTCGGATCGAATCGCCAGATTTCCTTGCCGGTGTCCGGGTCCAGTGCAATCACCTGGCTGTGCGGGGTGCACACGTAGAGCATGCCGTTGACTTTCAGCGGGGTGTTTTCGGCAGTGGTTTCGCCCGGGTCGTTCGGCCCTGGCAGGTCGCCCGTGCGGTAGGTCCAGGCCGGCACCAGTTTGTGCACGTTCTGCGGGGTGATCTGCGCCAGTGGCGAGTAACGATCACCGTGAGCGCTGCGGCCGTAGGAGTTCCAGTCGCCGTCCGGCATGGCCGGTGCGGTGTTGGTCATGCCAGGGACGCTGTCGCGGTCCAGTTGACCCTTGATTTCACCAGGGTTGGTGAATTGGCTGGCCAGTGCCGCGGCACCCGCGACCACCACGGCCACGCTCAGGGCGCCGGTGCCCAGTGGTGCAGCGCCTGCGCGCAACAACGGACGACGGAACCACGGCAGCAGCATGACGATGCCCAGGGCGAACAGCATCGCCAGGCGCGGCACCAGTTGCCACCAATCGAGGCCGACTTCCCACAAGGCCCACACGGTGCTGGCGAACAGCACCAGCGCGTACAGGCCCAGCGCAGCGCGGCGGGCGGCGATCAGCAGGATGCCGGTCAGCGCCAGACCGATACCGGCCAGCAGGTAATACAGCGAGCCGCCGAGCAGGCTCAGCTTGATCCCCCCGGCCAGCATGGCCAGGCCCATTAGCAGAAGCAGGATGCCGAGCAGGCTCGGCAGCAGACGGCTTCGACTCAAAGCACCATCAGTGCTCATAGTGTGGTTCTCCGTGACGTTTCAAGTAGTCCCGCGCAAGTTCACTGTAGATGATGATCCTGAGCGGGCATGGTTCAGATAAAAGCTGGTGCAGTCCCTGTAGGAGCCGGCTTGCTGGCGATAGCGGTATGTCAGCTAGCGTAAATGCCTGCTGATGCACCGCTATCGCCAGCAAGCCGGCTCCTACGGGTTTTGCGGTTTTCTTTAGAACTGTGACTGGATCTTGATCCCACCAATCAACGCATCGTCGACGTCGTCCACACCACCGGGGTGGCGGATGTATTGCAGGTTCGGGCGCACGGTCAGCCAGTTCGTGACGTGCACGCCGTAATAGAGTTCGGCGCTGTATTCGGTGTCCTGGGGTGGCAGGAACGAGGGATCGTCGTAGTCGAATACCCCGTGGGCCTGATTGATCGCCTCGGCATTCTTGCGATACGCCGGGTTGACGTGCACACGAGCCATGGCAAAGCCGATGTCGTCCTTGGCACGGGCGTCGAACAGGCCCTTGTAGACCATGCCGGCCTGGACGTAGTTGTCGATGGCGTTGGTCTTCTTGTCGTGCATCGTGCCGTTGGCGAACAGGCTCAAGCCCCGGCTGTGATCGCTGGCAACGCTGCTCACTTGTTGCTGGAGGCCGAGCCACATACCGTGCTTGCTCGAGGCACTGCGGTACGCCTCACCGCTCAGGGCGGCGGGCTGGCCATTGCTGTCCTTGTAGACATCGGTGGCGTTGGCAGTGCTGTAGTAGTAACCGGCGCGATACTCGCCCGGCAGGCCATTGAGCTTGGGCGTCCACACCAGTTCCACCGGCAGGATCGCGCCCTGGGTGCCGCTACCGCTGAGCTTGAAACCATTGTTGCGATCGAGGTTAGAAGGGTTCTGCTCGTAGGCGCCAACCTGTGCGTAAAGCTCAGGCGTCAGGTGATATTTGACCCGCAGCGCCCACTGGCTGACTGGCCAGTTGTACCAGATGTCGCCCGCCCAGTTACCGACCTGGGAGCCACAGAACGCCAGGTTCTGGAAGTCGCAGGGGAAGCTGTTGAAATCTTCGCCTTCACCGAAACGGCCGGCCTTGATGTCCAGCTTCTGATCAAAGAATTTCTGCTGGTACCACATCTGCGTCAGGCGCCAGGTCTGGCCACGACCCCAGACTTCCTGGGCCGAAGTGAAGCCGCCGACACGCGGATCATTGATGCGGTCATTGCTGATGTTGTTGCCGCTGCGCTCAGTGACGGTCAACTGAAATTCCGCGTCGTCCCAGCCGAGGATCTTCTGCAAGTCCATGTGGGTGCCGAAGCCGAACTGGTCGCTGTAGCGGGCGGTGCGGTCGTGGTCGTAGCCACCGTGCAGATTGCTGCCCATCTCGCCGGTGTAGTCGACCTTGAAGTCGTAGCCTTTTTCCGCGAGCTCAGTGCGCGTGCCGTTCCAGTCGCCGAGCATCCAGGGTGATTCGCTATCGAAGGCCGGGGCGGCGTGGACGCAGGTGGCGAGGCTGAACAGGGTGAACCCACCAAGCAGGCTCAGGGAGTTACGGCGAGTGACAGGCAGTAAGACAGCGCTGTCTTGCGACAATCGAAAATCAGGCATAGAGAGGAAATTCTTGATCTTTTTCTGGGAGGTAAACGGAAACGAAAGGCGGAAGAGGTTGCAGAAGCGTTTCAGCAAGGTGCGTGCGTAAGGATAATGTTCTGTTACAAATAGAGGAAGGGCTTTTACTGACATGCATCCTTTCGGATTTGGTAACAGTGCCTGTTTGTCGTAGGAGCGAGGCTTGCCCGCGAAGGCATTCTCGAGATCGCTTTCGCGGGCAAGTCGGGTCGCCGCATTGCTCGCTCCTACGGATAGCTATCAGTTCACCTACATTTATTGCATAGCCCTTCCACCTCATCACCCCCTCGGCTAAGGTGCGCGGCTTCCTATCCCTACAACGCTGAAGGCCCGGCATGACCGAACACAACCACGACCCGCTGCACGGCGTCACCCTGGAGCAAATCCTCCGTGCTCTGGTTGAGCATTACGAATGGTCGGGGCTGGCCGAGCGCATCGATATCCGCTGCTTCAAGAGTGACCCGAGCATTAAGTCGAGCCTGACGTTCCTGCGCAAAACCCCGTGGGCGCGGGAGAAGGTCGAACGCTTGTACGTGAAGTTGATGCGCACCAAGCGTCCGCTCTGAACATGGTCAAACAATCAGTCGCACGGCGTCGTTTTGTGGCCGTGGCTGCCGTCCTCGGCTGGGCCGGATTGAGCATTCAGATGTACCTGATTTTTCATTCTCGGTGGACACTGGCGGCCAGTCTGTTGGGCGGGTTGGTGAGCTTTTTCAGCTATTTCACCGTACTGAGCAACACGCTGGTGGCAACGGTGTTGACCTGTGAACTGACGTCCCGGGAATCTGCCGCACGGCGCTGGTTCTTGCAGCCGTGGGTCAGCAGCGGGATTGCCGTGAGCATCGCGCTGGTCGGCCTGGCGTACAACTTGTTGCTGCGCCATTTATGGCACCCCGAAGGCTGGCAGTGGCTGGCCGATGAACTGCTGCACGACATTGTGCCGCTGCTGTTTCTGGTCTATTGGTGGTGCTGGGTGCCCAAGGGCACATTGCGGCTAAGGCATATCCCGTTGTGGGCGATTTATCCGCTGGTGTACTTCGCCTATGTGCTGTTGCGCGGGCATTTGCTGGCCACGTACCCGTATCCGTTCATTGATGTGGATAAGCTGGGTTATCCACAGGTGTTTATCAATGCAGCCGGGTTGTTGATGGGGTTTGTGGGGATTGCACTTGGGGTGATCGGACTGGATCGGTGGCGGCGCTGATTGAAAAGATCGCAGCCTGCGGCAGCTCCTACCTAGGAATGCGTACCCTGTAGGAGCTGCCGCAGGCTGCGATCTTTTAGTGCTTATTCTTCGTCGCTGTCACCCAGCCGCCAGTAGCCCACCGCCTTGACGAACTGATCATCCAGCCCGTGCTCATCCAGCAACACCCGGCGAATCTGCCGAGACACCTTGCTCTCGGTCGCCACCCAGGCATATAGGCTGCCGTCGGGCACCTGGATCTGACGCACGGTCGTCAGCAAATGATCCTTGCCCCCTTCGCGCAGCACCCAGATCACATTCACCTGGGCTGCACTCTCCAGCACTTGCTGCTCCTTGCCGTTCTCCACTTCGATAACCACCAAGGCACGCCGGTTGGCCGCCAGGCCTTCGAGGCGCCGAGCGATGGCGGGCAGGGCGGTTTCGTCGCCGATCAGCAGGTAGCTGTCGAAGATGTCCGGCACGATCATTGAGCCCCGGGGACCGCCAATGTGCAGGAATTGTCCGGGTTGAGCCTGTTCGGCCCAAGTCGAAGCAGGGCCGTCACCGTGAAGGACGAAATCGATGTCCAGCTCCAGCGTGTTCAGGTCGTAGCGACGAGGCGTGTAGTCACGCATTGCAGGCATCGGCCCCTCGTTTTTGCCGGCCCCAAGTACCAGGTTTTCCAGCGCTGCCTGTTCCGCCGCGTTTTGCGGGAACAGCAATTTGACGTGGTCGTCGGTGCCGAGGCTGATGAAGCCCGCCAGTTCAGGCCCGCCCAGGGTAATGCGGCGCATGCGCGGGGTCAGGTCGACCACCCGCAGCACTTGCAGGCGGCGGCGTTTGATCTCGTGCATGACACGGTGAATGGTTTGGGAAGGATCGATAACGTCGGTCATTCGTCGGTCTCCTGGGCAGATTGAACGGCGGGGCCGTCGACGATGGCTTTGGCGGTGTTATTGAGCAGGTCGCGCACCCGCAGGATTTCTTCGGGGCTCCAGCGGCCGTGGTGCATTTGCAAGGCGTGTCGCAGGTTATGCACCGCCTCATGGATTTCGGGTGGACGGTCATGGCCACGTAGCGAGCGCTTGCTGACCTCGATGCGCATGCGCACGCCATCCAATGCAATCGCCTGTTCGCTCAGCGAAAGGCGTCCGGCGTCAGTCACGCTGTAGCGTTTTTTCCCGCCTTCGGCATCACCCGTAATCATTTCGCTTTCTTCAAGGAACGTCAGGGTCGGGT
Organism: Pseudomonas putida; assembly: GCF_050990305.1. Taxonomy (GTDB): domain Bacteria; phylum Pseudomonadota; class Gammaproteobacteria; order Pseudomonadales; family Pseudomonadaceae; genus Aquipseudomonas; species Aquipseudomonas putida_AH. The sequence goes on from NZ_CP158817.1 coordinate 1,164,332, forward strand.
AGATCACGCCGGGGCTGGGGCTGTAGGCGCCGTCGAACATGCCTTCGATCTGACGAATCAGGTCGTAGCCATGGCAGGGCTGCTCGGCGATCAGCGCCAGCAGCAGCAATTTCAGGTCACCGGGGGCGAAAACACGGGGCCCGCGGCCGCCGCGCTCGCGACCGGGCCGCCTTTCGAAGCCGTCGCGGCCGTCACCGTGTTCTCGGTGGGGGGAATGATGGTCTCTCATTTTTTGCTTTCTCTCGTCACGTTTAGATACAACGTAAGATATATCTTGTGATGAAAGCAAGGCTTTTGTTGAGAATGACTTTCATCGCTCGACGAATGGCGGTCGGCAGGGTGACGAAAATCATGAGTCGGTCAACGATTTTTCATTTCCGAGTTTTTTCAGGTGGGATATCTTCAAGGTTAAAGCGATTACTCTAAATGATTAGGCTTATGTCCTAAAGTAAAGCGATGTTCCCGGATTCATTGCTCGATATTGCTGTATGGTTTTTATCTTGTAATTGTGTGTAGGGTGAAGCTTACAGTTACAAACTTACTTGTTTGTTCTTTGTTGTTTTTTCGTACTTGTCATGTGCCTTTTGAACTACACAGTCAGGTGAGTTTTCCTGCTTACTTTCCAGAATGAACAGTCGATCATGCGCCGGCGTTGAAAGTCCAAACCAATACAACCCTTAGCAAGTAAGCGTTGTTTGAACTTTTAATGAATCGATCCTTTCAAGAAAACAGGAACTGAATAATGTTCAAGAAATTCGCAATCGCTGCTCCACTGGCTGTTCTGGCTCTTAACTCTTCGATGGCTTTTGCAGAAGGCGAAGCGCGTCACGCCATCAATCTGGTCGCTTCGATTCCTACGAATGTTTTCCATGTATTGCCAGTGGACCCTGATTTGATCGTCAAGGATCAACGCTTGAGCTACGACCCGATTGCCGATCAACTGAGCACTTTGCGTGCGCAGTTCGATACAAAAAATACCAACGGTTCGATTCACGCAATGCTCGAGGAAGAGGCCTACCTGTCCAATGGCGTCCTCACAGACAAGATTCCATTGTCCGTGACGTTCAATGGCAAGGCGCTGAACAACTCCACGGCGGTGGAAGTGGTCGGTGACGCGGAGTCCATCCCAGGCAAGCGTGTCGAACTGTTGGTCGCTCCCACCAAGCCAACGTCCGGTGGCTACAAGGCAGGTGAGTACACCGGTGTCGTCGCCATGCGCTTCGATGCGATGCTTCCTACTCCTTGATGTTGCTTGAAGCCCGATGAGAGCAAGTCTCATCGGGTATTCATGACCGGTCGACAGGTTAATGCCTGTCGACCGGGTTCTTTACAGTCTCGATTGTTAAAACTCAGAGTATTTCGTTCATGTTCCCGATGACTCCCATCGCGGCTGCGCTTGCACTTTTTATTTGCGCAAACGCACTGGCTGCGCCAACTAACAATGGCACGACACCTCGAGGTTTGCTGGCCCAGGCCAAAGGTTTACCGGCGGACTTCGAAGAACACTTCTTCGATGTGCCATTGGCTGTTCGGGTGGAACTGGATCAACAACTTTTGGGTGAGGCGATGATCGTGCTGACGCGCGATGATCGAATTACCCTGCTGGAATTTTCCGACGTGGGCGACAGTAATATTTCTAGTGGCGAACGGGAAATATGGGCCACCTATTTAAAGAAAGGTGTGGCCCTTGGCGCGTGCCAGGGCAGTTGCCCGGAACAGATGTTGGCCGTGCACTACAACCTGCAGAACTCATTGGTCTCGATAGTCACCGAAAACGCCGAACGCAATACCGAAACCAAGCGGTACTACGATTTGCCGGAGGACGGCAGCACTGGCTTGATCGTACGCAATCAGCTCAATCTCAATGGTGGCCAGGAACAGGACCTTGGCGGACGTTATGGCCTTGAGGCCAGCAGCAGCCTGGGCAACTGGACCCAGAGTCTGAACATGCAACTCGCCCGCCTGGGTGGCCCGGACGACACGCTCTATCACGCCGTGCACGAGCTTTATACCCAGCGCGAACTTGAAGGCAACTTCTTGCGCCTTGGCTACTTCACCCCCAACTCCGAAGGCCTGAGTCGGCAACCGCGCTCGTTCGGCGCTAGCCCCGACACGGCGGCAGGCGTGATGTACGGCAGCTCCGACAGCCTGGCCATCAACAGCCCAAAACCCAGTGTTTACCCCATCTATGTCACCGCCAACCGTCAGGCATCGGTCGAGATTTTTCGCAACGGCTTGCTGATCAATAGTCAGCCGGTCGATGCCGGGATGCAAACCCTGGACACCCGACCTTTGCCCGGTGGTATCTACGAAGTGGAAGTGCGCCTGATCGAAGATGGCCAGATCACCTCCACCACACAGGAGCTGGTGTACAAACCGACCAACTGGCGGGGCCACGACAGCCGCTGGCGCTACAACCTGTTCGCCGGACAGGAAAGCAAGTTGCTCAGCAACTGGGATGAGCAGGCCTATGGCGACATGACTGCCGGTGCCGCCGTCAATTTCCTGCTGCACCCCCGGGTGATTCTCGGGGTCTCGGGACGGCAGGTACGGGACAAGATGCAATACGGCACCTCGGTCGACTGGACCCTGGCCAACAACACCAGTTTGTTCGCCAACGTCTATGAGACCGAAGACCATGGCACTGGCATGGACCTGCAGGCGATGTACAACTATGGCGACGGCAGCGTATTTGCCACCCACAACCGCAGTTGGCTAGACACCACCAATACCTATGAAACCCTGCCTGATGGCACACGGGTGCGTCAGCGCAATGTATTTATCGGCCAGACCAGCTCGTCGTCGTTGTCGGTCAATCACCGGGTGAACAGCAGGAATTCGATCAATGGACGCGTTTCCCACAGTGATGGCAACACCGAAGGCGTAGGCGTTGACCTGGGCTGGACTCAGCGCGGCAACTTGTTCGGCAGCGATGCCAATTGGCGCTTCTCGGTCTTCGATCGCCCCGGTAGTTTCAGCAGTGGCGATCAACGCAATCGCGGCGTCGACTTAAGCGTTAGCCTGGCGCTGGGCGGGCCGGGTGAGCAGTGGTCCGGCAGCATCGGCACACGCACCTCCCGTGACGGTGGCCGCGACAATAACGCCTCGCTCACCTATCGCAAGGACTTGCAGGATCATGTACTGCAAAACGTCTCTGCCACAGCGATTACCGATACCTACGGTGTAGGTCTTTCCGGCACCGCCAATTTTCGCAATGACGCCATCAATGGCGATGCTTTCGTCCAGCGCTCCTCCTTCAATGACAACCTTACCGGTGGTTTGAACTTTGACAGCACCGTTGCCATTGGCGACCAGCAATGGGTCATGACAAGTCAGCATCAAGGCTCCGGCGCCGGGATGATCGTCGACGTCGAGTCCGACCTTGAGGACATTGCCTTGCGTGCCGACGACTTGAGCGGCGGCAGCGCCAGCCTGCGACCAGGGCGCAACTTTATCCCGATCACTGCCTACAAGAGCAGCTCGGTGAGTTTCGATTTCGAGGGCAACCACCCGCCAGCTGCCAGCATCCAGCCGCCACGCACCCGCTATCACTTGAACAAGGGTGGTGTGGACTACCGCAAGATCACCGTCAGTAAGACCCTGACCGTCCTAGGTCGCCTGGTCGACCCCCAAGGCAAACCGCTCAAGGGCCATCACGTCATCAACCACGCCAGCCGTGGCGTCAGCGAAGTCGACGGGTTCTTCTCCATGGAAATGAACGCCGGCTCCCCGACCCTGGAAGTGCGTCACGGCAATCAGTTGTTGTGCCAGTTCCGTCTCGATACGAGCAATGCACGCAGTGAAAACAACGTGTTGATGATCGGGGATTTGCGTTGTACGCCAGAAACCTTGGCGGGCACGACTTTAAAAGATGGAAGCGCGGGTTGAACGGCAGTTGATTAATTGCAGGCGTTAAAAGCCGATTTTATTTTCAGTTCATCTTTCAGGGTTTGAATTTATGAAGCGTTTACTGACGGTGTTTGGATTTACTCTGTTCTCCAATGTTGTGTTTGCAGGGCCGCAGATCAATGTCGGAGTTGTCTACGACTATCTAGATGGCGACAAGAGCACATTCTTGAAACGGGTCTTCAATGGCGGCGACAGCACGGCATTCGTGAAGGTCAATATTCTCGAAATTGTCTATGACGCTGATGGAACGTCGCGGGAAATTCCGCTCAGCACGCAAGCTGATGCCAGCGCTCGCGATGGCTTGATGGCGAGCCCGGCCAGACTGATCGTACCGGCCAACGGTATGCAGGGCACACGCTTGTTGTATATGGGCGAACGGGAAAAAGAGCGCTATTTCCGTGTGCGCTTCGTGCCGGTGGTGCCGGAAAAGGAAGATGAGTTCGCGGTGACCGCCGAGGAGCGGGAAGACTACAAAAAAGGCCTATCGGCCGGGGTGAACGTACTGGCCGGGTATGGAACGATCTTCTTTGTGCGACCCAAAGACACACGCTACGACAGTGTGATCAACGACGCCCCTGGCAAATACGAAGTTCGTAACAACGGCAATACCGTCGTGGTGATCGATGAGTTCAAGGACTGCTCGGTTAAAAAAGAGACGGAATGTCAGCCGACCACCAAACATCACATCATGGCGGGCAAGACTTTTCAGTTCGACAAGCAGTCCGGCCGTGAATACCGGTTCACTTTGATCGAAGGTTCAGCGACGAAGAAGCTCGAAGTAAAGGGATAACGCCGTTTCATTTCTTGTTCCGTGCATCCACGTGAAAGTAACAGGTGTCAAACATGTTTAAGTCAATAATGACGGCGACCTCAATGGTGCTCCTGACTTTGGTCAGCACCTGCGTATTCGCCATTAGAATAAGTGAAACCTTTGAAGTGTCGGTCACTATTCCTACTGCGGCATTTCATGTCATTCCCTCTGATCCCGACTGGATTCACCGGGAACAACGTTTGCCCTGGAATCCCGTAACTTCAGAGCTCAGCCCGCTGCGTAAATACTTCGACGTCAAAAACGAAAATGGTGCGATAGCGGCTCGCCTGCGATTCGAACCCTACCTGAGCAATGGCAGGGATGGCGAAGACATTCCTTTGAAAGTCATGTTCAACAATAAAAGGCTCACCCTCGATCCTGATGAAGTTATCTCGGAAACGGATGGCAGGACCGGTAAGCGCGTCGGCCTGGAAATCGCCGCTGTAAAGCCGGGTGGTGGTTATAAGCCCGGTGATTATTACGGCAGTGTGCACATGATTTTTGAAGCGGTTGCACCTTGAAAAAGGTCGGTCATGCCCCAGTCGGGATCTCAGTTTTTATCTGTCGTCATCCTCGAATGGTGTCGTGGATACCAAGCATAGAATTACTACAGAAGGACAGTTTCATGGGTATTTCAAAATGCGCTTACTTTGGGCGATTACGTTTTTTGGGTAGCACCCTTCTTTTATTGATTTCCAGCAGTACCAACGCGCTTGTTCAGGAAATTACCGCGACGTTCACTCCAGATCCGACGAATCCGCTGAAGAACGAGTTCGTCAATACCACCCCCGAAAGTGGTGTCTGTACATTTCACATTCCTGCTATTTGCAAGCAGATGAACATTTTTACTATTCGTGCTCCGTTTAGAGCGGACGCTATAAGCCCCATTCTGGCTAATCACACAGATCCGCGTCAGGGAGCCATGTGGAAAGTGCCGTCGGAGTGGCGGGACTTGCAAGTCACCCACACGGCCACCGGGGAAGTGGAAACGGTGCAAGTTCGTATTGCCGGTATCGGGCATCGTTGGGACATCAGGCCGGGTGTTAGTGCATGGGAGAAACCAGGTGTGATCTCCTGGAGTAATCAGTGGCGCCAGGCACCTGCCCCCTGCACAGGCACGGGTTACATCGCTGCAGCGACCAACCTCGCGCTATTTTTCTGGCTCGTCCCAGAGGGGGCAGGTGTTTGCAGTCGGCAACCGGGCTCGGATATTTCCAGTTTTTGGTATAGCAATATCGAATACGCCTACGCGATCAAAACTCCCAATCCCCTGAAAATGTCCAGCGGCCAATACACCGGCAGCATCAACTACACGATGGGACCTGGAGCGGATTTTGATTTCGGCGACGTCATGATTCCAAATGACAATCTCTTCACCTTCAACTTTACCCTCGACGTGCAGCACGCCCTGAAGGTCGAAGTCCCACCGGGCGGGCACCATGTGGAGTTGCTACCCCAGGGCGGCTGGCAAGCCTGGCTGAACCAGGGACGCAAACCGACACGCTTGTTTCGCGACCAGACCTTCAACATCTCATCATCGAGTCGTTTCAAGATGCGCCTTGAGTGTCAGTACACGAACGGTGGCAATACCTGTTCGCTGTTGGAGCCAAAGTCGGGTCATGACGTGCCACTTAATGTCAGCGTCAGCTTGCCCAACGGTTTGGTGGACGCTGCCGGGCAACCGGTCAATCGTCGACCGTTGCTGCGTGATGGCAGCGGTACCGAGTTGTTCCAGCCCGGTTTTTACGTCGATCGCAAACCCGGAACACTGCATTTCGAGATCGCCAGGGACCAGGTCGAGCAGATGTTGACCGGTGTCGGCAAGACCTATTCTGGCAATGTCACGGTGGTCTGGGATTCCGAGGTGTAGGGGGCGGATCCTGAGAACAGACGGCGCTGCAGGTTAATTTCCTTCAGCGCCGCACCATCTCAATCGGCAGACATTGCGTATGCGTACCCGGTTGCAGATAAGGGTTGAGGATCGGCGCCATGCCCTTGAGCACCTGCACAGGCAATGCCGAGGTAAAGGTGAAGCTCTCGGCGCTACGGCCCGGCACGAAGGCGGTGAGGGTGCCGAAGTGAGTATCACCGATGTAGAACACGAAGGTCGCCGTGCGGTTGAGCGACTTCGAACTCAGAATCCGTCCACCGGAGCCAAACGCTTCAATGCGGTTATCCCCGGTACCGGTCTTGCCGCCCATGGCCAATGGGGTGCCATTGTCCGTTTTGAAGGTCCCGGCCACCCGTTTGGCGGTACCGGCATCTACCACTTGTGACAGCGCTTCGCGCATGGCCGTGGCGACTTCGGACGGCATCACCCGTTTGCCGACGTCCGGGTCATTGATCAGTTTGGTTTCATAAGGCGTGTTGGCGGCAAAGTGCAGGCTGTCGATGCGCAGCGTCGGCATGCGCACGCCATCGTTGAGGATGGTGCCGATCAACTCTGCCAGCGCCGCCGGACGGTCGCCGGAGCTGCCGATGGCGGTGGCCAGCGATGGCACCAGATGGTCGAACGGGTAGCCGAGCTTCTGCCAGCGCGCGTGAATGTCGAGGAACGCCTCGATCTCCAGCATGGTGCGGATGCGATTGTCGCGGGCGCCTTTGTGCCGGCTCTTGAACAGCCAGCTGTAGACTTCCTGGCGCTCGAACTGGCTGGCCTTGACGATGTCCTTGAACGTAGCGTCCGGATGGTTGAGCAAGTAGCCCATCATCCACAGGTCCAGCGGGTGGACCTTGGCGATGAAGCCCTGGTCCGGCAGGTCGTAGATGCCGGGGCCATAGGCCTCATAGAGACGCACGAGACGTTCGTCGGTCAGTTTTTCGGTCAGCTTGGTACCGGCCAGGTGCGAACGCACGAAGGTGTTGAAGCTCTCCTGGCGGGCTCTAGGCAGCAGATAACGGTGCACGGCAGCCAGGCGGATGGGTGTAGGGTGCATGCTGTCGAGGAAGGTTTCCAGCCGTTCCTGAGTGTCCTTGTTGCGGTACTTTTTCCAGAATTTGAGCAGGAACGAAGTGCCTTCGCGGTCGGCGAACTCGGCCAGGTACTCCTGACGGCGCGGGTCGCGGTCATCCTTGAGCAATTCGGCGCTGCTGTTGGGGCCGGAATAGGTGGTGTAGCGCACGATGTCACGCATCAGGCGAATGAACGGCAGGTTGATCGACTCGCGGATGGCGTCGCGCAGGGTCGGCATGCGGCCGTTGTCTTCCTTGCGGAAGTTATGGAACACATGCAACCCACCACCGGTGAAAAACGCTTCGCCGGGGCTGGCCGAGTACTTGCGGTCCAGCGCGGCGCTGAGCATCGGCGGCAGGCTGCGGTCCTTGTTCTGGGTCAGGTACTCGATGACCCACTGGCTCAGGCGATCGAGCTCCGGCACCTCGACTTTCTTCAGTTCCGGGACGCTCATGCCGGCGTATTTGTCGTGCAGCTCGGAAATGATTTGCAGGTAGGTGGTCAGCACGCGCATTTTCGCCGTGGAGCCCAGTTCCAGTTTGCTGCCTTCGTTGATGTCGAACGGTTGATCGGTGCTGTCGGTTTGCACCCTTACTCGCGAACCGTCCGGGGTCAGCTCGAACAGGGTGAAACTGTAACGCACCTGGGAGGTACTGGTGGGTGTCAGCAAGCGCTCGCCCATCAGACCGATTTCCTTGGCATATTCCGGGTCGGCAAGCCTTTTCAGGTAGGCGGTGGCCTGGGTTTGCAGGTCTCCTTGAAGGGTGCTGGTGGCCGAGAGGTCGAGGCGGTCGAGGTCATACAGCGGACGATTGAGCAAACCGGCCAGCCGGCTGCGCGCCACGCTGATGCCTTTGTTGGTTTCGATCGGCTGGATGGTCGGCTGGGTCGCCCAGTCGCGATAGGTTACCTTGCTGGCGAGCGCCGCATCGGCGAAAGGCTTATCGATCACACCATTTTGTGCCAGCAAACGAATATGGCTGTCGGTGAGGTCGGCCAGTTCGTCGCGCCCCTTGGTCAGGTAATGGGAAGGGCGACGCTGGGCAATCATCAGCGACAGCATCTCGCGCAGGGCCAGGCCTTTGTCCGCCAGGGTTTTTGGATCCGTCGCGTCACTGGCGAGGGTTGCGTTGGCCTCGTTGAAGTCGGCGCCGTACCACACCCGCAAGCCTTCGGCCATGCCGTGCACTTCACCATGGCCAGGCACCGCCGACAGCGGCACGCTGTTGAGGTAATCGCGCACTACGTTTTGCCGGGCCTTGAGGGTTTCTGGCCCGTCCTGATAGGCGCGCACGCTGGCAGAGATCATCTGGCGGATTTTCTCCCCACCCGACACCGTCAAGCCGTCGGGCGAATGCCGGTATTTCTCCAGTTGCGTGGCCAAGGTACTGCCACCCGCCGATTGACCGGGCAAGTGCAGCATCTTGGCGACCTGGGTATACGCCGCCATGCCGAACCGCGGCCAGTCGACTGCCGGGTTGGCCAAGGGTTGGTTGGGGTCGAGCAGGAATCGGTTTTCGATGAACAGCAAGCTGCTGACGACCACCGGTGGGATTGATTCGAAGCTGGAATAGAGCTGTTGCGGGTAGTTGTACTGATACAGCGGCGCTGCCTTGCAGTCAGTGATCGACAGGCCCGCCTGGATTTTTTCCGAATAGGGCACGAACAAGCCTTTGTCCGTGTAATTCATCAACGCCGGAGAAAAGCGGGTCTGGGCTGAAATCACATAATCACGCTTGATCAGCCGAGGCAGGAACTCTCCCAGCGAGCTGTAGCCCAAGCGCAAATCGAACGGGCCAGCGCCTGGATAATGAATGGCATCGCTGGGCCCCGGCTTGAGCTCGTAACTCAGGGTCTTGGCGAATTTGCTGACCTCCCGGGCCTGATACCTCGACGTGCGCATCTCCTTGGCAGCCGCCAGCCCCACGACAATCGCGATAATCAGCATCAGTAACCAGAACGCCTTCCAGCCGTGCCGGTTGCGACGGGGTTTTTCAGGTAAAGGCGCTTCTGCATCCACACGTTCAGTCGGGACCACGGTTTCACTCGAATCGGTTTGCCACAAAGCGCCCATAGTCGATTGATCCATTCACGCAGATTGATCGGACTTGACTGAAGCTTAGACGGTGGTTGGCAAAGGTGAAAAAATTGTGGAGCTCCAAATATCGTGGATCCATTCTGATTCGTGCCAAATGGGCTTGTGTGGCAAGGCGATGCACTTGTGGCGTGTGGGATTGATCTGAGTTGTGGGGAATATTTGTGGCGAGGGGATTTATCCCCGTTGGGTGGCGCAGCCACCCCAAAACCATTCAACCACGACCTTTCAAAAAGAACGGGTTCAACCGGTTTACGACTGCTTCTTAGCCGAACGGGGATAAATCCCCTCGCCACAAATGAATCCCCGACAGCCTATATGTTGTTCCGACATTAGATCCAACAGGCGTCCCAGAGCGGGTAGTCGCCGATTTTCTCGACCAGTCCTGCGCGCAATGGGTTAGCAACTATGTAACGAGCGAACGGCAAAAGATCTTCTCCGTCCCGGATGGCCCGATCATGGAAGCCGGTTTGCTACAGCGGACCGCGCCGCCCGGTCATGTTGTTCACCGCGTGGGTGCAGCGTGCTTTGGCAGCGCCGATGACATTGCTCAAGGTGTTGTCTTGCATTTGCAACAGCCAGTGGAAATGGTCAGGCATCACTACCCAGGCGAGCGAATCGACATGAGCCATTTCGTGGGCTCGTCGCAGCTCTGTGACAAGGAGGCGCCCTATACGCCAATCTGAAAAGACAGGCTGGCGCTTGTGGGTAACGGCTGTGACTAGATAGGCCCGGCCAATTTCCGAGCATCGGCCGAAACGCAAACGGTGAGAGTTTGGATGAGCAGGCAATCCATTGCCTCCTGGGGAGTTGGTTTGGTTCAGCTCCTTGAGGCTAGTGCACTGCTATCCGAGTCGAATCTCTATTGGTTGCGTGAAAAATCTGATGTTTTTGAAGGATTTCCGGCCCCGATGGCACTTATCTGTGGCATAGGGCCTTTGTGGTGAGGGGATTTATCCCCGCTGGACTGCGCAGCAGTCCCAAATCCTTTAAATACAGACTTACTGTTTTGAGGGTGGCTGCGCCACCCGACGGGGATAAATCCCCTCGCCACAGATAAATCCTCTATCCACCAGTCCACTGTACTCAGGGTTTTCTTAGGCTGTGGCCAAGCGGGGAGGTTGATTCAACCGCTTGTTGAACTCCAGCCAAGCCCCCAGCAACATCATCAACCCGGCGCCCACCAGTGCGGTGAAGATTTGCATGGCGAAGGCATCCTCGGTCATGGCGTTGATCATGTCCGCCAACGGCGCCAGCAATACGCCAAGGCAGAAGATTTCCAGGGAAAAACGCCCCATTCGGCAGCTTTGCCGGGCCAGCCAGTTTTGTGTCCAGCCGGTGTCGGGCAGCAGTTTCGCCGTGACGTAGGCCAGCGCCAGGAAGTGCAGCAAGCGCACCGGTGACAGGTTGGTCTTGCTGATCGGGTACAGCAGATTGCTCAGGCTGGCGGGCATCAGCGCATCGTGAATGTGCGGCCAGCGCCACGAGAGGGTCAGCACACCAGCGGCGATCACGTACACCGCAGCGGTCATGAACAACGGCTGGCGCCGCAATGGACGGGGATCGGGCGCGCGTGGGCGTTGTGCATGAATCGCGGCGGCACCGCCCAGGACAAACAGCAACTGCCAGGCGACGGGGTTGAAGTACCACACGCCATCTTTGATCGCGGCCAGGTTCCAGCCGGCCAGTGGCACCATCAGGTACAGCGCCACTGACAGCGCGACTACCACCCAGGTTTTACGCACCAGCATTGGCAGCACCAGTGGCAAGCCCGCCAGCAACACGATGTACAGCGGCAAAGGGTCCATCAGGTTCGGTTTGAAGCGCAGCAGCAGTTCATCGATCAGGGCTTGCTGCGGGTCGCTGATGAAATGGTGCATGCCCATTTCTTCCACCAGATCTCGGGTTTCCACGTGGCTGTTGGCGAAGAACACGATGCCCATGAGCATCGCCAGCAAGAATATGTGCACCACATACAGCACCCAGGCGCGTCGCAGGATTTTTACACAGGCGATCAGGAAGCCTTCGCGCGCCAGCACTTTTCCGTAGGCCAGCACGGCCGCGTAACCGGCCAGAAACACGAAGACTTCGGCGGCATCGCTGAAGCCGAAGTTGCGCAGGGTGATTTGGCCCAGGGGGTTGTGAGGCACGTGATCCCAAAAGATGAAGATCAGTGCCAGACCGCGAAAAAAATCGATCCGGTGATCGCGCGCTAGCGTCATGACGGCAGGCTCGTAAACAGGTGTTGAACAAAGGAGTAGCCGACGGCGCGAAAGGTTGCGCGCCGCACATCGGCGGCGCGCAGGGTGGACCGATTCGCCGGTAATTGCAAAGTCGGGGTATTTCGGGATGTTGACGTGGTGTTTAGCCGCTAGTCTGAAAGGTGGTGTCACCTGCGATTTCTGACAGTAGACAGACTCAAATACATGGGGGAGCGTGAAGCGTGCTCAGTTCGGGACTTCACCATGAGACGGTTATGGAAAGGCTTTTCCAGTTACTCGGTGATCGGTATCGCCAACACCCTCATTCACTGGCAGATCTTCTTCCTGCTGAGCGTGGCAGCGGGCCTGCGTCAGGCGGTCAGCAATCTGCTGGCGTTCTGCGTGGCCGCTTCGTTTTCCTTCTACATGAATGGGCTCTACACCTTTGACAGCAGGATGTCGGTCGGCGGCTATCTGCTGTTTATGGCGGCAATGGGGGCGTTGAGCTATGGCGTCGGTTACGCCGGTGACCTATGGCGGTTACACGGCTTGCTGACGGTCGCGCTGTTCTCGGCCTTGAGCCTGGTATTGGGTTTTCTGTTCTCCAAGTACGTGGTGTTTCGCGAGCGTGAAACATGAAAATCTCGCTGATCGTTCCGGTGTTCAATGAGGAACAGGCAATCGAGGTGTTTTATCAAGCCGTACGGCGTGAGCTGAAGCTCGCCGAGGCCGACGTGGAAATCGTCTTCATCAACGATGGCAGCACGGACCTGACGGCCGAACGGGCCACCGCCCTGGCGCGGGTGGACGAGCAGGTCATGCTGATCAATTTCTCCCGCAACTTCGGCAAGGAGCCGGCGCTGTTTGCCGGCCTGGAACATGCCTGTGGCGATGCTGTGATCCCGATGGACGTCGACCTGCAGGATCCGATCAGCGTCATCCCGCAACTGGTCGAACAATGGCAGAAGGGCGCCGATGTCGTGTTGGCCAAGCGCCGGGACCGTCATACCGACAGCTATCTGAAACGCCACAGTGCCTCGTTGTTCTACCACCTGTTGAATCGCATTTCGTACACCCGCATCGAAGAAAACGTTGGGGATTTCCGTCTCATGGACCGCAAGGTCGTCGACGTGATTCGCACGCTACCCGAGCATCAATTGTTCATGAAAGGCGTGTTGTCCTGGGCCGGGTTCAACACCGTGGTGGTGGAATACGAACGGGCCCGGCGCATCGCGGGCACAAGCAAGTTCAACGGCTGGAAACTGTGGAACCTGGCGCTCGAAGGCGTGACGTCGTTCAGCACCGTGCCGTTGCGTTTGTGGACCTATGTAGGGGGCGGTATTTCGATTTTCGCCGTGCTGTACGCGGTATACATGGTGCTGGACAAGATTTTCAACGGTAACAGCGTGCCCGGTTACCCATCTTTGATGACTGCCATTCTGTTTCTGGGCGGCGTGCAATTGATCGGCATCGGCATCCTCGGGGAGTACATCGGGCGGATCTATATCGAGGCCAAGCACCGACCGCGCTACGTGATCAAAGACATTGTCGGCGGTATCCCCCGGCGCGAGCGATAGCATGGGCAGGCTCAGCGATTTCTTCATCAAGGAACTTGGCCATCGTCAAATCTGGCTGTTTTTCCTGCTGGCGACAGGTGTGTATGTCCTGCCGCTGATCCTTGCGGACTATCCCTACATCGATGACAACTGGCGCTCACTCTCGGCCGGCATGGCCTGGGCGGAGCAGGGGCGCTTGTTCACGCAGTTGTTCTACAACGCATTGACCTTCACCGATGCGGCGCCGAACATCTTTCCGTTGCCATTGTTGATCGCTGTTCTGGCGATGTCTTCGGCACTGTCGAGCCTGACCCTTCATTACTTCCGTCAGCCGACCATCGCGTGTTGCCTGGTGGTGCTGCCGCTCTGGTACAACCCGTTCTTGCTGCAAAACCTCTCCTATCAATACGACGGCGCACCCATGGCCTTGAGTCTGGTGGTGGTGATCTACGCCATCACCTTTCGCCATCCTTCGCGCAGTGTGCAATGGCTGGTGCCTTCGTTTTTGATTGCGCTGGCGCTGGGGCTGTATCAGATCAGTTTGAATGTGTTTCTCGGGCTGTGCTGCCTGGAATTGCTCAGGGCTGCCAACGACAAAATACCCTGGCCACAGTGGGGCGCCTTGATCGGCTGGAAAGGTGCCCAAGTGCTGCTGGGCTGGCTGATTTACGGCGTCACGGCTTATCCGTTCATGGGGAACAATCGCACCTTGCTGCTCAACCTGTCGGCCCAGCCTTTGCAGCAAATCGACGTCAACATCGGTCGAGTGCTGGAAAAAGTCGTACTGCTGTTTCATGGCGGATTCGCCTGGGTATTTGCCGCGCTGTCGTTGTGCGCCATTGCCGGGGCGGTTCTTTTGGCAAAGAACATTGTTGAGCGCAAAGAGAGCGGGCCGAGGCGGTTATTGATCGGTTTACTGTGTGTGCTGACTGTTCCGATAGTGCTGCTGTTGGTCTCAGGTGTTGCACTGTTGTTTCGCGACTTCAACGAAGGCGCCAGAACCCTGATGGGTTTTGCGGTGCTGCTGGTGCTGCTGTTCTATTTGAGTCATCTGGCACTGGCGACGGTGCATGAACGAATGCCGCTGCTGTTGCTGGTGCCGCTACTGGCGATGCTGTCGCTGTCGTTTGCCTATGGCCGGGTGCTGACGGTGCAAAAAACCTTCGCCACCCGCGCGCTGTTCAGTCTTGAACGCGATATCAGCAGCCATCCGGCCCTGCACGAGGCCAAGCGTATTTACCTGTCGGTGACGTACTCTGATCACTGGTTGTTGGGGGCCGCCGGCTCGTTCAAGCAGATGCCGGTGCTGCACTATCTGCTGAACATCGACTTTTACATGCTGGCGGAAAACCTGCCCAAGGTGGGCATCAGCAACGTGGTCGCCGAGCGGGAGCGGCGTAACGCTACACGGGTGGGGTATCAGCATTTTGCGCCGTTGGTGGAGGGGCCGTATTACCGGATCTACCTGATCGGCGATTACGGTTTTATCGTCATGAAAGAACCGGCCCCAATCAAGGCACTGCGTTGGTGAGCAGCGTTGATCGGGGCAGGTTGAAGATCAAAAGATCGCCGCCTGCGGCAGCTCCTACAGGGGCTGTGTCAGGCGGCCGCGATTTCGTTGGGCTCGAAACTGTCTGCCCGCGCCATCTGCCACATCCGCGAATAAAACTCGCCGTTCACTTCCCCGGTCAGCAACTCACCGGGTTTGAGGAACACATGCAGTTGCGAGAACAGTTTGATTTCGGTCGCCGACATGCGTCGCACCAGGTGCTTGGCTGAGAGCTGTGATGGATGCTCCAGGCCGGCGGCGGCGAGCATTTCGGCCAAGCCCTTGAGGGTGTTGCGGTGGAAGTTGTAGACGCGCTGGGCCTTGTCCGGCACCACCAGCGCGCGCTGGCGCAGGGTGTCCTGGGTGGCGACACCGGTCGGGCATTTGTTGGTGTGGCAGCTTTGCGACTGGATGCAGCCGATGGCGAACATGAAGCCGCGTGCCGAGTTGGCCCAGTCGGCGCCGATGGCCAGGACGCTGGCGATGTCGAACGCACTGACGATCTTGCCGCTGGCGCCGAGTTTGATTTTGTCCCGCAGGTTCAAGCCCACCAACGTGTTGTGCACGAACAGCAGGCCTTCGCGCATCGGTACGCCGATGTGGTCGGTGAACTCCAGCGGTGCGGCGCCGGTGCCGCCTTCCTTGCCGTCGATCACGATGAAATCGGGGAGGATGCCGGTTTCCAGCATGGCCTTGGCGATGCCCATGAATTCCCATGGATGACCCAGGCAGAACTTGAAGCCAACCGGTTTGCCTCCAGACAGTTCACGCAGTTGCGCGATGAAATGCATCATCTCGATCGGCGTGGAGAAAGCGCTGTGTCGCGACGGCGAGATGCAGTCCTGGCCCATCGGAACGCCACGGGTGTCGGCGATTTCCTGGGTGACCTTGTGCTTGGGCAAGATCCCGCCGTGGCCGGGTTTGGCACCCTGGCTCAACTTGATTTCGATCATTCGCACTTGCGGTGTTTGCGCCTGGGCGGCGAAGCGTTCCGGGTCGAAGCGACCGTCGCTGGTGCGGCAACCGAAATAGCCGCTGCCCAGCTCCCAAGTCAGGTCGCCACCGTGTTCGCGGTGATACGGGCTGATGCTGCCTTCGCCGGTGTCATGGGCAAAATTGCCAAGTTTGGCGCCCTGGTTCAACGCGCGAATGGCGTTGGCACTGAGCGAGCCGAAGCTCATGGCCGAGATGTTGAATACCGACGCCGAATACGGCTGGGTGCACTGCGGGCCGCCGACTGTGACCCGAAAACCGTTCGGATCGCTCAACGGCGCCGGGCGCATGGAATGGCCGATGAACTCGAAACCCGATTGGTACACGTCGATCAAGGTCCCGAAAGGTTTATCGGCGCTTTCGTTCTTGGCCCGGGAATAGACCAGCGAGCGCTGGGCCCGGGAGAAGGGCAGGGCATCGCTGTCGGATTCGAGCAGGTACTGGCGGATTTCCGGGCGAATGCCTTCGACGAGGTAGCGGATGTTGCCCAGGATCGGGTAATTACGCCGCACCGCGTGGGGGCTTTGGAGCAAGTCGCCTATGCCGATCAGGCTCAGCACACCGGTGACGGCGGTGATTGGCCAGAGCCAGTCATATTCGAGGAAGGGCAGGCTGGCGAGGGTGAACATCACGCAGACGGCAAAGAAGGCGTAGCGGCTCAGGAGTGACAGGCTCATACGGTTTCCTTGGGTTCGGACTCAAATTTTTTGGCTACACACCCACCACTGTAGGAGCGAGCCTGCTCGCGATGGACTTTAACGATAACGCGTGCTGTCTGAATGGCCGCGTTGTCCTTGCGTTTTTCGCGAGCAGGCTCGCTCCTACAGAAAAGCAGTTCGGTGTTATGTCAGGCATTTTGTGCCTGGAGAAAAATCGTAAACAGCTCGGATTGGGATGTGATCCCCTGCTTGCTGTACATGTGTTTCTTATGGACTTTCACGGTTTCGATGGAGATTTCCAGTTTGCGGGCAATCTCCTTGCTAGAGCAACCGCCAGTCCCCTGTAGGAGTGAAGCTTGCTCGCGATGGACGTCAACGATAACGCATGCTGTCTGAATGATCGCGTTGTCTGGACGCTCATCGCGAGCAAGCTTCACTCCTACAGGGGATTCGGGGCTTTTGCGTGACTGCGGTGGACATGGGATCCTTGGCGTTTTTGAGTCAAAGGTCTTTTGTTCATGTCGACGCCCACCACCGCACTTATCCACATCGCCGCCGCCCTGCTGATCGGCCCCGACGGCCGAACCCTGCTGGTACGCAAGCGCGGCACCGAGGCGTTCATGCAGCCGGGTGGCAAGATCGAAGCCCATGAACAACCGGTCAACGCCTTGGCCCGCGAGCTGGAAGAAGAGCTGGGGCTGGTCATCGATCCCGCGCAGGCATCCTTTCTCGGCCAGTTCTCGGCGCCCGCCGCCAACGAACCGGGCTTTGTTGTGAAGGCCGAGATTTTTCTGCTGAATATCGAGGCGGATGTCACTCCGGCCGCCGAGATCGAAGAGGTGATCTGGATCGACCCGACCGTGGATGGCGATCTCGTCCTGGCGCCATTGACACAGGACCTCATCCTGCCGTTTTATCGGGCTTCGCTGACCGCGACCGCCTGATCTTTCACGCCTGCTTTTGCAAAAAGAAGGACCCGCCATGATCCCGCTCCAGGATTTGCTGATTTTCGCCGCCACCGCGTTGCTACTGGTACTGACGCCGGGGCCGAACATGATCTACCTGATTTCCCGTTCGATCTGCCAGGGCCGCAGGGCCGGCGTGACTTCGTTGCTGGGTGTGGTGGCCGGGTTTTTCGTCCACGTATTTGCCGCTGCTGTCGGTCTGACGGCGGTGTTCCTGGCGGTGCCAATGGCCTATGAAGTGCTGAAGTGGGCGGGTGCCTTGTACTTGTTGTGGCTGGCTTGGCAGGCGGTCAAACCCGGCGCACGTTCGCCGTTCCAAGCGCAGCAACTGCCGCCTGATTCGTCGCGCAAACTGATCACCATGGGCTTTCTCACCAGCGCCCTGAACCCCAAGATCGCCGTGTTCTACCTGTCGGTGTTTCCGCAGTTCATTACGCCCGAACACGGTTCGGTGTTCACCCAAAGCATCGTCCTGGGCCTGACCCAGATCAGCGTCAGTTTCTGCGTCAACCTGCTCATCGCCCTGTTTGCCGCGGGGATCGCTTCGTGGTTCGTCAACAACCCGACCTGGCTGGCCATGCAGCGTTATTTCATGGGCTTCGTACTGTCGGGGCTGGCGCTGCGGTTGATGCTTGAACAACGCCGGATGGCCTGAGCATGTGGATCGAGCGACTGGGCGCCAGCCATGCTCTCGATTACCGGGCACTGATGCTTGAAGCCTACGACCGCCATCCACAGGCGTTCACCTCCAGCGTGCGCGAGCGTGCGTCGATGCCGCTGAGTTGGTGGGAATCGCGCCTGACGGGCAAGCTTGAAGTGGTGTTCGGTGCGTTCGTGGAGGGCAAGTTGGCGGGCATTGTCGGGCTGGCCTTCGAGGCCCGTGAAAAGGCTCGGCACAAGGCGACGTTGTTTGGCATGTATGTGTCAGCCGGCGTACGCCAGCAAGGGCTTGGACAGCAACTGGTGCAGGCGGTGCTGGATGAGGCCAGAACTCATCAGGGACTGCGCCTGATCAAGTTGACCGTCACTGCCGGCAATGAGGCCGCGTTCAACCTGTACCGGCGTTGCGGCTTCGTCCAGTACGGCCTGGAACCGATGGCGGTGCGGGTGGGCGAGGAGTACCTCGACAAAATCCACATGTGGCGCGAAATCTGAGATCACACCAGCCCCCGTTGGAGCCGGCTCGCTGGCGATATCGATATGACAGGCGACGATGATGGCGACAATACCGCCGCCTTCGCCAGCAAGCCGGCTCCTACAGGGAGATGTGTGTTTCTAGCGAACCGCGCTGACACCGTCGAGTGTCGAAAACGACGTGTCCTTGGCCGTCAACAGAAAATCGCGCATGTACGGCGCATCCAGCATGTCCGCCCGAATCGCCGCGTACAGCGTCGCAAACAACCCTTTCTCGCCCAAGCGCTTGGCCTTCACGTAACCCCGTGAGCTGTATTCATGCAGCGCCCAATGGGGCATGCCGCACACACCACGTCCGCTGGCCACCAGTTGCATCATCATCACCGTCAGTTCCGAGGTGCGCACCTGCGCCGGTTCGACGTCGGCGGGCTCCAGGAAGCGGGTGAAGATGTCCAGTCGATCGCGTTCCACCGGGTAGGTGATCAGGGTCTCCGTGAGCAAGTCTTCCGGCACGATGTAGGCCTTGCTGGCCAAGCGGTGCTGATTGGCTACCGCGAGCATCGCTTCGTAGGTAAACAGCGGCACATAGGTGATCCCGACCAAGTCCACCGGGTCGGACGTCACCACCAGGTCCAGGTCGCCACGCGCCAGGGCCGGCAGCGGGGCGAAGGAGAAGCCCGAGGCCAGGTCCAACTCGACTTCCGGCCAGGCATCGCGGAACTGGTCGATGGTCGGCATCAGCCACTGGAAGCAACTGTGGCACTCGATGGCCATGTGCAAACGCCCGGCGGTGCCACCGGCCAAACGCGCGATATCACGCTCGGCAGCACGCAACAGCGGCAGGGTGGCGTCGGCCAATTGCAGCAGGCGTAAACCTGCGCTGGTGAAGCGCACCGGTTTGGTCTTGCGCACGAACAGTGGCATCCCCAGCCGTTCTTCAAGCTCCTTGAACTGGTGCGACAGCGCCGACTGGGTCAGGTGCAGGCGGTCGGCGGCATCCACCAGGCTATCGGCTTCGCGCAAGGCGTGCAGGGTCTTGAGGTGACGGAGTTCAAGCACCGGAGGGCTCCATGAGGAAAACTTGTGATCAACACGAAAAGGTTGAGTTTGTCTCATGTTGGGTTGGCTGTCGACAATAGCGCCATCTTTTACACAGGAGCACCTTCAACATGGCCGTGGCACACACCCTGGGTTTCCCGCGCATTGGCGCCGACCGCGAACTGAAAAAGGCCCTGGAATCCTACTGGAAGGGTGATCTGGACCAGGACACGCTGAAAAGCGTTGGCCGCCAATTGCGCGCCACCCACTGGCAATTGCAGAAAGACGCCGGCATCGACCTGCTGCCGGTGGGCGACTTCGCCTGGTACGACCAGGTGTTGACCCATTCCCTGGCCTTCGGCGTGATCCCCGAGCGTTTCGCCAGCACCCAGGACGAACGCGGCTTGCCGACCCTCGACACCTTGTTCGCCATGGCCCGTGGCGCCACGACGTCCTGCTGCGGTGGCGAGCATGGCCAGGCGCAATACGCCCAGGAACTGACCAAATGGTTCGACACCAACTACCACTATCTGGTCCCGGAATTCACCGCTGACCAACAATTCAAGCTGAGCTGGGAACAACTGTTCCATGAAGTCGAAGAAGCCAAGGCCCTGGGCCACAACGTCAAACCGGTGATCATTGGCCCGCTGACCTACCTGTGGCTGGGCAAGGCGAAAGGCAACGACTTCGACAAGCTCGACCTGCTGGAGCGCCTGCTGCCGATCTACGGCGAAATCCTCGGGCGCCTTGCGGCCCAGGGCGTGGAGTGGGTGCAGATCGATGAGCCGATCCTGACCCTCGACTTGCCTCAGGAATGGAAAAACGCCTTCGAACGCGCTTATCACATCCTGCAGTACTCGCCGTTGAAAAAACTCGTGGCGACTTACTTCAGCGGCCTGCAAGACAACCTCGGCCTGGCCGTCGGCCTGCCAGTGCAAGGCCTGCACATCGACGCCGTGCGCGCTCCGGATCAACTGCTGCACGTGCTCGATCGTCTGCCGACCTACAAGATTCTTTCGGTGGGTCTGGTCAATGGCCGTAACGTCTGGCGTTGCGAGTTGGAGCCTGTCCTCGAACAACTGCAATTTGCCCAGGAACGTTTTGGCGATAACCTGTGGGTCGGCAGTTCCTGCTCGCTGCTACACAGCCCGGTGGACCTGGAGCGCGAAGACAAACTCGACCCGGAGCTGAAAAGCTGGCTGGCGTTTGCCGTGCAAAAGTGTGGCGAAATTGCCGTGCTGCGCGATGCCCTTAATGATCCACAAGCGCCGACAGTGCGAGCCGCACTGGCCGAAAGCCGAGCCATCGCCGTCAGCCGTGCCGAATCGCCACGTATCCACAAGGCCGAAGTACAGGCTCGAATCAACGCCATCAAGACAACCGATAGCCAGCGCCATTCGCCGTTCGCCAAACGCATCGAGCAACAGCGCGCACGTCTGAAACTGCCAACGTTCCCGACCACCACCATCGGCTCGTTCCCGCAGACTGGGTCGATTCGCCTGGCGCGCCAGGCCTACAAGCAAGGCAAGCTGTCGGCCAACGATTACAACGACGCCATGCGCCATGAAATCCGCCATGCGGTACAGGTTCAGGAGTGCCTGGGACTGGACGTGCTGGTACACGGTGAAGCCGAGCGCAACGACATGGTCGAGTACTTCGCCGAGCAGCTCGATGGGTATGCCTTCACCCGTTTCGGCTGGGTGCAGAGCTACGGTTCGCGCTGTGTGAAACCGGCGATCATCTACGGCGACCTGAGCCGTCCGAACGCCATGACCGTGGACTGGATCACCTATGCCCAGAGTCAGACCGACAAGGTCATGAAAGGCATGCTCACCGGTCCCGTGACCATGCTGATGTGGTCGTTCCCCCGTGAAGACGTGTCGCGCAAGGTGCAGGCACAGCAATTGGCGCTGGCCCTGCGTGACGAGGTGCTGGACCTGGAAGCCGCCGGCATCAAGATCGTGCAGATCGACGAAGCCGCGTTCCGCGAAGGCCTGCCACTGCGCCGGGAACAATGGAAGGAGTATCTGGACTGGGCGGTGGAAGCCTTCCGCTTGAGCGCCAGCGGCGTGCGTGACGAGACCCAGATCCACACCCACATGTGCTACAGCGAATTCAATGACGTGATCGAAGCCATCGCGGCGATGGATGCCGACGTGATCACCCTCGAAACCTCGCGTTCGGACATGGAATTGCTGGAAGCCTTCAAGGCGTTCGATTACCCGAACGACATCGGTCCGGGCGTCTACGACATCCACTCGCCACGGGTGCCGGACACGGCCGAGATGGTGAAATTGATGAGCAAGGCCGTGCAGCGGATACCGGCCGAGCGCCTGTGGGTCAATCCTGATTGCGGGTTGAAAACCCGGGCGTGGCCGGAGACCGAAGCGGCGTTGGTGAACATGGTGGCGGCGGCGCGGCAGTTGCGCAGTCAATTGGCTTAAGGACGCTATCGCGAGCAGGCTCGCTCCCACAATGGATCGGTGTCGTACTCAACATCTGTGGGAGCGAGCCTGCTCGCGAAGAACGATAACGCGGTCTTGAAAATGACCGCTCGGCACTCTTCATCAAACTGTCATGGAACTGTGGCAGCGCGCTTGAACAAACATCATCAGACTCGCGCTCTACTGGGGTTCTGCGTTTTGGTGTTTTTTCATGCGTGCTTTGTTTTTATCGGCGGCCATTTTTCTGGCCTCATTGTTCAGCCTGCCCTCGATGGCAGCGTCCCGTTGCGATGTGAATGTTCCGACCGAACACGTCGATCTGGCGCAGGTGAGCCTGGCGTACCAGAGCATTGGCCGTGCCTCGGACCCGGCGTTGCTGCTGGTGATGGGCTTGGGCGGACAGTTGATTCACTGGCCTGACGAGGTGGTCGTCGCGTTGTGTCAGCAAGGGTTCCGGGTGATTCGCTATGACAATCGCGATGTCGGTTTGTCGACCTGGCGGCAGGCACCTGCCGAGGCCAACCTGGCGTTTGAAGTGTTGCGCTACAAGCTGGGATTGCCAGTGTCGGCGCCGTACTCGCTGACTGATATGGCGGACGATGGCCTGGGTTTGATGGACGCTTTGCACATTGAGCAGTTCCACGTGTTGGGCGCAAGCATGGGCGGGATGATCGCGCAGCACATGGCGGCCATGGCGCCACAGCGGGTCGAGAGCCTGACCCTGATCATGACAAGCTCAGGCGCCGAAGGCTTGCCAGCACCGAGTGCGGCGCTGGTGCAATTGCTCTCCCGCCGTGGCGCGCCCAGTCGTGAAGTGGCGTTGGAGCAGCAAGCCGATCTGCTGGCTGCACTGGGCAGCCCGACAGTCATCGATGATCGACAGGCATTGCTGCATCAGGCGGCGCTGTCCTATGACCGCGCGTTCAATCCAGAAGGCGTGAAGCGCCAGATCATGGCGATCCTCGCCGAGCCGAGCCGTGTGGCGCTGCTCAATCAATTGCGGGTGCCGGCACTGGTAGTCCATGGCACGGCCGATCCGCTGCTACCGGTGATGCACGGCGTTCATCTGGCGGCGCATTTGCGTGGCAGTCAGTTGAAGCTGATTCCGGGCTTGGCCCATCGTTTTCAGGAAGCGTTCAAGGCGCCGTTGCTGGCAGCGGTGTTGCCGTACTTACGGGCTCATCGTGAAGACACCTCGCACTGGGCGCAGATCGACCCTGTAACTGAACCAAACCTCCTGTAACCACCGCGCCCTCTGTAGGAGCTGCCGAAGGCTGCGATCTTTTGATTTGCAGGACCAAGATCAAAAGATCGCAGCCTGCGGCAGCTCCTACACAAAATCGATGTAGGCGGGTGTATCGTCGAACTTTCCCATGCGATACAGCCAGCGAGGTGCGCAATGAGTGCTCCATTGAAAATCGATTTCGTCAGCGATGTGTCTTGCCCCTGGTGCGTCGTCGGTTTGTACGGCCTGACCCGGGCCCTGGACATTCTGCGTGATGAAGTGCGTGCCGAGATCCATTTCCAGCCCTTCGAGTTGAATCCGAAAATGGGACCCGAAGGACAGAACATCACCGAGCACATCACCGAGAAATACGGCTCGACGCCGGAGCAGTCGCAAAAAAATCGCGAGATGATCCGTGCCCGTGGCGCCGAGCTCGGTTTTGCATTTCGTACCGATGACAACAGCCGCATCTACAACACCTTCGATGCCCACCGCTTGTTGCATTGGGCGGAATTGGAAGGGCGGCAGCTGCCGCTCAAGGAAGCCTTGTTCAAGGCGTACTTCACTGACAGCGGCAACCCCTCCGACCCTGCTCAACTGGCGCAGATCGCGCAAGGCGTCGGGCTGGATCGACTACGAGCCGAAGCGATACTGGCGTCGGATGAGTTCGCCACAGAAGTTCGTCAGGAAGAACAGCTGTGGCTGTCACGCGGCGTCAGTTCGGTGCCGACCGTGGTTTTCAACGGCCAATACGCCGTTACGGGTGGGCAACCGGTAGAGGCTTTTGTCGCAGCGATTCGCCAAATCATGAGCGAAGCGAAGGGGGGAACGATCAGGTGACAGTTTGCTGTCGTCAAAAAGATATCAATGTGCCACTATTGTTGGGGTCGTTGCTGCCGATGAAGGCAGTGATGTTTTTCAATCATAGGGACTTGATCCATGACTTTCCGCGCTTTACGCACCTGGGCGGTGCTGACTCTGCTTGCCTGCCTCACACTCACCGGCTGCGCCAACGTTCAACCTCCTGTGCCGCTGGACCATCAATTCTGGGATGCCAAGGAGCCGACCATTGGCGTGGCCATCACCGTCGTACCGCCACCGGTGCTGGCACTGACCGGCAATCAGGGCATTCTCGATTACGCCATCAACTCGGGCGTCAACAGCAAGCTCAGTGACAACGTCAAAACCTGGCAGGTGCGGGATTTCGAGACCTTGCCGGAGGTGATTGTCGCCAAGTTGCAGGCCAAGGGCTACAAAGCCAAGCGCATCGACGAAAAGGTCGACCTCGCGACGTATAAAGAAATCAAGTTCCGCGAAGGCTACACCACCAAGGACCTGACCCCGATCAAGGCCAAGTATGGCGTCGATCGCCTGCTGCTGGTGTATGTCACCGGTACCGGCGCGACCCGCAGCTACTACAGCATCGTGCCGACCAGTGCACCGATGGCTCAGGTGGGCGGTCAGGGCATGGTGGTGGATCTGGCGGACAATAAATTGCTGTGGTTCAAGCCATTTGTCGTGACCCAGGCCGCTCAGGGCGAGTGGGACGAGCCGACCTACAGCAACCTGTCCAATGCCTTCTACCAGGCCGTGGATAACAGCCGCCAGCAAATGATCACCCCGTTCGCGCAATGAAACGTCGAGCCGTAGCGACAGCTGTGCTACTGCTGACGCTGGCTGGCTGCGCACAGAAACCGGCTCCCGAGGCCGGTTTCAAGGACCAGACGGCTTTGAGCTATGTTCAGAAACACGGGCTCAAAGTCGATGTGCAGCTACCACAAGTGTTTGTCGGTGCCAGCACCGTGATCGATTCCGAGGGGGCCCTCAAAGCCGCTTCATCGAGTTACAACCTGGTATCCAGTTCGGGGCAAAGCGCCGGGCTGGCCGGGATCATGGTGGCCAGCCTGGTCAATACGCAGATGGGCAGTGGCAGCTTGCAACGCGATGCGGAAAAAGCCGCGCTCAAGGACTCGCGACCGATGGCTGATCTGCTCGCCGGGGTGCCGTTGCAGGAGCGTCTGCAACAGCGTTTTCAGGATGCGTCGAAAGGGGCCGGGTTCAAGCAGGGCGAGGGGCAGGTGACGGCTCGCCTGATGATCGAGCCCAAACTGATGCTGACCGCCGATCGTGGCAGTTTTATCCTGGTCAATCGAGTGCAGGTGCAGGACATTGCCGGTTCGCCGCTATACCGCATGCGCATCGAGGTGGCCAGCCAGCCGATTCGCCAATGCGGTAAGCAGTGCATCGACGATGGCAGTCTTGACCTGGCGAAAGTCACCGCTGCGCTCGATGAATGCATCGACGAATCCATGCAGGTATTGGCCACCGACCTGATGCAGCCCCCCGCGCCTGCGGCCGCCCAGGAAACCTTGCGTTATGTGCTGGATGGCCAGCGGGTAGTCGAACGCGGTTATCAGTTGGCCAACAACGGTAG
The DNA here is from genome assembly GCF_050990305.1 of Pseudomonas putida. Lineage (GTDB taxonomy): Bacteria > Pseudomonadota > Gammaproteobacteria > Pseudomonadales > Pseudomonadaceae > Aquipseudomonas > Aquipseudomonas putida_AH. The sequence continues at coordinate 1,190,298 of NZ_CP158817.1, forward strand.
CTACTGGCGCTATCGCAACCTCTTTGGCGCGGTGAAGTCGGTGCCGGTGCCGTTTGAGGATGCGATGACCCAGGTGCAGTTGCAGCAGGTTTACGCGCACTGACTCTGTAGGAGCTGCCGAAGGCTGCGATCTTTTGATTGTGTTTTTAAAAATCAAGATCAAAAGATCGCAGCCTTCGGCAGCTCCTACAGGGTATCAGGCGTGAATGCGGACCCAGATCGAAACCAGCACGTCGCCGCCATCAACCAGGCCACCGCCGCCACGGCGAGTGAAGCTTCCAGCCGCATCCGGTCGACCATCACATACAAGGTCGCCAGGTAGACGAAATACGGAATGATCGACCACATGCCAAACACGATGGTGGTCTTCAGGTCGTCAATCGAACGGCCTTTGCCGACGATGTAATGGGCGATCAGCGCAAAGGTGGGAAACAGTGGTACTAGCCCTGCGATGTAATAATTTTTGGTCTTGGCCAGGGCGGCGAGGATCACCACCACCGCCGCGCCCAGGGTTGCCTTGAGAATCAGGTCCATCAGTGGTTAAGCCCGTACTTCTTCACTTTGTCGAATAGGGTGGTCTTGGCCATGCCCAGTTCCTGGCTGGCTTGGGTCAGGTTGCCGCCGCTGCGTTGCAGGGCATCGTTGAGCAGATTGCGTTCGAAGGCTTCCACCGCCTCGGCGAAGGCCAGGCCTTGGGTATTACCGCCCGCGCCAGGTTTTTTGAACGCCGGAAGACCGAGGGCAAAACGTTCGGCGACGTTGCGCAGCTCGCGAACGTTGCCCGGCCAGTCGTGGCTCATCAAGTGCGACAGGGTCTGGTTGTCCAGTTCCGGCGCGGTGCGGTCGAAGCGCAGGGACGACTGCTGCAGGAAATATTCGAACAGTTGCAGGATGTCCTCGCGGCGTTCGCGCAGCGGCGGCAGCTCCAGGGTGACCACGTTGAGGCGGTAGTACAGGTCGCTACGGAATTCGCCGGCCTTGCTCGACTCGTCGAGGTCGGACTTGGTCGCGGCGATCACCCGGCAATCCACCGCCACGCTCTGGTTGGACCCCAGGCGCTCGAGGGTGCGTTCCTGCAACACTCGCAGCAGTTTGATCTGCAAGGGCAGGGGCATGCTTTCCACTTCATCGAGGAACAGTGTGCCACCGTCGGCGTGTTCGATCTTGCCGATGCGCCGTTTGCCGGCGCCGGTGAAGGCATTGGCTTCATGGCCGAAGATTTCGCTCTCGAACAGGTTCTCCGGCAGGCCGCCGCAGTTGAGCGCCACGAATGGCCGCGTGTGCCGGCGACTGAAGTCATGCAGGCACCGCGCGACCAGTTCCTTGCCGGTGCCGGTTTCGCCTTCGATCAACACGTTGGCCGAAGTGTCCGCGACGTTTGCGATCAGTTCGCGCAAGTGCTGCATGGCCGGCGAGCGGCCGATGATCCGGCCTTCGAGGGAGTCCCGTTCCGCCAGTTGCCGGCGCAGCGACACGACTTCCCGCGCCAGGCTGCGTTGTTCCAGGGCTCGGCGGGCAACGTCCACCAGGCGTTCCGGCGAGAAGGGTTTCTCCATGAAGTCATAGGCGCCTTTCTGCATCGCGCCAACGGCCATGGAAATGTCGCCGTGACCGGTGATCAGCACCACCGGCAGGCTGCGGTCGCGGGCCTTGAGCCGGGTCAGCAGCTCCAGGCCATCGATGCCCGGCAGGCGAATGTCGCTGATGACGATGCCGGCAAAGTTGTCGCCAACACGCTCCAGGGCCTCTTCGGCACTGCCCACCCCCACACAGGGAATGTCTTCCAGGGACAGCGCCTGCTGGCAGCCGAGCAGCACATGGGGGTCGTCTTCGACGATCAATACACTAAGGTCGTTGTTCATACGGGCTCGGCGGGAGTGGGGCTTACCAACGGTAAACTGAGGACGAACGCGGTGCCACCGCTGACCGGGTGCTCGACACCCAGGTGACCACCGGTGGCGGCGGCCAGGCTCGCGGAGAGGGTCAGGCCCAGACCCAGGCCCTGTTCACCGGGTTTGGTGGTGAAGAACGGTTCGAACAGGTGCTTGCGCGCTTCGGCGTCGATGCCATGGCCGTTGTCCCGAACGCGCAGCCGGTACTTGCCATCGGCGGTGTCGCCTTCGAGCCATAATGCCGGCTGTGGCTGCGCCTGCATGGCATCGAGGGCATTGCCGATGAGGTTGACCAGAATCTGCTCCAGGCGGGTCTGGTCGATCTGCACCTGCACCGCCTCGAAGTCGCGATGCAGTTGCAACCGGGCGTTTTCCACGCGGGCACCGAGTAACTGCAAGGCGGCGTCCACGGCCTTGCCAAGGCAGGCCTGGCCCTTGTCGTCACCGCGTCGGGCGAATGAACGCAGGCTGGCGGTAATCCGGCCCATTCGGTCGATCAATTCGTTGATGGTCTTGAGATTGGTGCTGGCCACGTCCAGTTGACCGCGCTCCAGGAAGCGCACCGTGTTGCCGGACAAGGTGCGTAGCGCGGCCAGCGGCTGGTTCAGTTCGTGGGCGATGCTGGTGGACATCTGGCCGATGGCCGCGAGTTTCCCGGCCTGTACCAGTTCATCCTGAGCACGGCGCAAGGTCTCTTCGGCGTGACGCCTTTCGCGGATCTGACCCTTGAGCCGTTCGTTGCTGGCGCGCAGATCGACGGTGCGTTCGGTAATCCGACGCTCCAGTTGATTGTTGGCTTCCTGCAAGGCTTCCCGGGCGGCGAGGCGGGTGGCGATCACCTTGCGTCGCTCGTTCCAGGCAATCAGCAGGAACGCCACGAGGCCAAAGGCTACCGCCACCAGAATCCCCTGATTGATCGCTTCGCGGCGCAGATCCTGCAGCGGCGTCAGCAGGGTGAAATTCCACGGTGTGTCGCTCAAGGGACGGGTCTGCGACAGATAACTGATGTTTTCTTCGTCGGAGACCAGTTCACTGTTGGCTGGAAAGGTCAGTTTTTCCACGCCTTCGGACAGGGTCTCTCGGGCCAGCGGTTGCAATTCGTTGAGTGGGAACCAGTAATACTGCAGGCTGCGGGCCAGTTTTTCCTTGGTCTGCTCACTCAGTGGCACCACGGATTTCAGGCGTCGCGAAGGGTCGCTGGACAGAATGATGATGCCGTTTTCGTCGCTGACGAAGGCCTCCAGGCGCGCCCGCTGCCAGCGCTCCTCCATGGCTTCGAGGCGGACCTTGACCACCGCGACGCCGATGATCTTGCCGTGTTCCTCCAGGCCATGGGCCAAGTAGTAACCGGGTTCGCCGTTGGTACTGCCGATGCCATAGAACCGCCCCGGTTGGCCGCGCACGGCGTTCTGGAAATAGGCGCGGAAGGACAGGTCCTCGCCCAGGTAACTGTCGACATCGCGCCAGTTGCTGGTGGCCATGACGCGACCGGTGGTGTCCATCACGTAAATGGCCCGACTGCGGCTGCGCCGGTTCAGGCCTTCAAGGTAATCGTTGACCGTTTTCCGGTGCTCCGGTGTCGGGTCGGCCAGCAGCTGTGAAACACTGGTTTCCAGTTCCAGCAGGCTGGGCAGGTAGGTGTACTTGCTGATTTCGCTCTCGACGGCGCGGGCGTGCAGTTCCAGCTGGCGCTGGCCGCTCTCGCTCAGGCTGCGGATACCGTAGTGTTCACTGACCCAGAAGCCGATGTAACCCAATCCGATCATCAACGCGATGATCAGCGGCGGCAGGAATAGATGGCGAATCAGACGGGGTTTCACGGCGAGTGATGGCGATGTGTCGCGATAGGAATTGGGGTCGCATTTCATCACAGATGCCTTGGGTCAACCACAACACAAATCTCAAGTCTTGCAGTGCTTCCTGTAGGAGCCGGCTTGCTGGCGAAGCGATCTGACAGGCAGACCGCGTTGTCTGGATCGCCAGCAAGCCGGCTCCTACGAGGGGAGCGGTGTCTTTCTTAGTGCTGCAGTATCTTGTTGAGGAAGTGCTGTGTACGCTCGGCCCGGGCGTTGATGTCGCCGAAGAACTCCTCTTTCTTGCAGTCTTCGATGATCTTGCCGGCGTCCATGAAGATCACGCGGTCGGCCACTTTACGGGCGAAGCCCATTTCGTGGGTCACGCACATCATGGTCATGCCTTCGTGGGCCAGCTGCACCATCACGTCGAGCACTTCGTTGACCATCTCCGGGTCCAGCGCCGAGGTCGGTTCGTCGAACAGCATGACGATCGGGTCCATTGCGAGCGCGCGGGCAATCGCCACGCGCTGCTGCTGGCCGCCGGACAGTTGGCCAGGGTGCTTGTGGGCGTGGGCCGAGAGACCGACGCGCTCGAGCAGTTGCAGGCCTTTCTTGGTGGCTTCTGCCTTGCTGCGACCCAGTACCTTGATCTGCGCGATGGTCAGGTTTTCGGTGATGGACAGGTGCGGGAACAGTTCGAAATGCTGGAACACCATGCCCACGCGGGAACGCAGTTTCGGCAGGTCGGTCTTCGGGTCGGCGATGGACGTGCCATCGACCACGATGTCGCCTTTCTGGAACGGTTCCAGAGCGTTGACGCACTTGATCAGGGTCGATTTGCCGGAGCCGGACGGTCCGCACACCACGATCACTTCACCTTTTTTGACCTCGGTGCTGCAATCAGTCAGCACCTGGAAGTCCCCATACCACTTGTTGATGTTTTTGATAGAGATCATACGGCGAACCTTTTTTGCAGACGCTTGACCAGCTGCGAGGCGGCAAAGCTGATGATGAAGTACACGAGACCTGCGAAGATCAGGAACTCATTGGAGCGGCCAATGATGTCGCCACTGGCGCGCGAAGCGTTGAGGAAGTCCACCAGACCGACGGCGTACACCAGCGAAGTGTCCTGGAACAGGATGATGCTCTGTTGCAGCAGCAGTGGCGTCATCTTGCGGAACGCTTGGGGCAGGATGATCAGGCGCATCATCTGGCCGTAGGTCATGCCCAGCGCCTTTGCCGCGCCCATTTGCCCCTTGGGAATCGACTGCACGCCAGCCCGGACGATTTCGCAGAAGTACGCCGCTTCGAACATCATGAATGCCACGATGCACGAGGTGAACGCACCGATCGGGGTGTCTTCGCCGGTGATCCAGCGCAGCACGAACGGTACCGCCAGGTAGAACCAGGTGATGACCAGCAGCAGTGGAATCGAACGGAAGTAGTTAACGTAGGCGCCGGCCAGGTTCGACAGCAGTTTGTTGTGGGACAGACGGCACAGTGCCAGGATGGTGCCGAGGATGATCCCACCGACCACACCCATAGCCATCAACTTGAGGGTCATGACCATGCCGTTCCAAAGACCCGGCAGGGACGGGACGATGCCCGAGAAATCGAATTCCATCATTTACCCCCTACGGAAATCAGGCCCGGTACCGCGACCTTCTTCTCGACCATGCGCATCAGCAACATCAGGCTCATGTTCAGGGTGAAGTAGATCAGCGTGGCCAGGGTGAACGCTTCGAACAGGTTGGCCGAGAACTCGGCGGTCTGTTTGGTCTGCGCAAGCAGCTCCATCAGGCCGATCAGCGAGGCCACGGACGAGTTCTTGAAGACGTTGAGGAATTCCGAGGTGAGCGGCGGAATGATGATCCGGTAGGCCTGGGGCAGCAGCACGTTCCAGTAGATCTGCGGCAGCTTGAAGCCCATGGCGCGGGCAGCGGATTCCTGGCCTTTGGGCAGCGCCTGGATACCGGTGCGCACTTGTTCGCAAACCCGGGCGGTGGTGAACAGGCCCAGGCACACGACGACGCTGATGAAGGCCGAGGTGGTCGGGTGCAGGTCCTGCTTGAACCACTCTTGCAGGTTCTCGGGCAGCAGGTCGGGCACCAGGAAGTACCAGATGAACAGCTGAACCAGCAGCGGCACGTTACGAAAGAGTTCGACGTAGCAGGTGGCGATGCCCGATACGAGGCGGTTCGGCACGGTACGCATGACGCCCAGGATCGAGCCCAGTGTCAGGGCGATGATCCAGGCCGCGACGGCGATGGCAATGGTCCAGCCAAGTCCCGAGATGTACCAGTCGAGATACGTCTCGCTGCCCACGCCGGTGGACTTGAAGAACACGCCCCAGTCCCAGTTGTAATTCATTAGGGTCTCCCCTTGAGATCAATCGATGTACCCGCTTGGGGGAAGCTCCGTTCCCGCCCGATCTGGTGATCGGGCACACGCCACCGGCTCGACAGCCACCGGTTCGAGTGTTTCCAAAAAATGCCAGCAGGGAATGACAACCTCCCAAGAGGGCGGTGGCCCTCTCAGGAGATAAGGTTAGTCAGAAATCAGGATTTCTTGTCGTCAGCCGCTTTATCGGTCGGCGTGGCGATCAGGGCCTTGAGCTCGTTGCTCATCGGGAATTGCAGGTTTACGCCTTTAGGCGGGACAGGCTGCTGGAACCATTTGTCGTAGATCTTGTTGATCTCGCCCGATGCGTAGGTGGCCTTGATGGCGTCATCCACGACCTTCTTGAATGCCTCATCGCCCTTGCGAACCATGCAGCCGTAGATTTCGTAGGACTGTGGAGTGCCGGTCACGGCCCAGTCGGACGGCTTCTTGGCCTTGGCCATTTCGCCAGCGAGCAATACGTCGTCCATCATGAACGCTACTGCACGGCCGCTCTCCAGCATCTGGAAGGATTCGCCGTGGTCTTTGGCGGAGATGACGTTCATGCCCATCTGCTTGTCGGCGTTCATCGCCTTGAGGATGCGCTCGGACGTGGTGCCTGCGGTGGTCACGACGTTCTTGCCTTTGAGGTCGTCGAAATCCTTGTAGGCGGAGTCTTTCTTGGCCAGCAGGCGGGTGCCGACTTCGAAGATACCGACGGAGAAGTCAACCTGTTGCTGACGTTCGACGTTGTTGGTGGTGGAACCACATTCCAGGTCCACAGTGCCGTTCTGCACCAGTGGGATACGGGTCTGCGAGGTCACCAGGTTGTACTTGACCTGAAGGTTTGGCAGGTCCAGGTCCTTTTTCAGGGCCTCGACGACTTTCAGTTGCAGGTCGTGGGAGTAGCCCATCGGTTTGCCGGACGCATCCGCGATGTAGGAGAAAGGAATGGAAGCGTCACGGTGGCCCAGGGTGATAACGCCGGACTCTTTGATCTTCTTAAGGGTGCCGGTGAGTTCGGCTGCGAAAACTGGTGTGCTGATCAGAGCGGCAGCAATGGCTGCGCCCAGGATATGGGGAACGATGCGCATCAAATTTTCCTCGACATTGTTTTTTTTATGGAGCCAGTTCATCGGCCCTTTTGTGCTTCGAATGCCTGACGGCTCCTGAAGTGTTGGCGCAACAGGCATTCGTCGAAGAAGTGTAGAGCATGACCCGTGCCAGGCCAGGATGAACGGATCAACTTATTGATTTATAAGGCAAATAAATATTTGTGGCGGAGTTTTTAACGCGAAAAAATCCGGTTTACCGAACCGACCGATAGGTCGCGTTCGGAAAACCGAATGGCAGCGGGGCGCAACCGCGAATCAGGTGTATTTGCGCTTGTCCGGTGCCGGCGGGAAGTACTGGTACAACCAGGTTTCACTCAGCGTGCGTTCATTGGTGCGGATGAAAAGTCGCAGCTCGACCGGGTCCACGCTGTCATTGGTCGGGTACCAGTCGAACAGGATCCGGTAGCCCTTGATGTCATCGAGCACCAGCACGCTGAAGTCCTTCACCTCGCCATTGGAGCAGGTGACCACCGGTTCGATTCCGGTGCCCTGCGGCAGGCGATCCAGGCCTCCTCCGGTGAAGTCCACGGCAAATCGGCGTGCCCAGACTGGCGGGTAGTGTTCGCCCGGCGCCCAGCCCTCGGTGAAACCGCCCATCCCGGAACGAGTGGCATGTACCCGAGCCAAAGGCGTGCCGACGGGTGGCAAGGCGCTCCAGTAGAGCTTGTAGCCGTAGTTCAGCGAGTCGCCGGCGGCCACTGGTTTTTTCGGGGTCCAGAAGGCGACGATGTTGTCCATGGTTTCGCCGGTGGTGGGGATTTCCAGCAGGTCGACCGAGCCTTCGCCCCACTGGGTGGTCGGTTCGACCCACAGGCTCGGGCGACGGCTGTACCAGTCGACGGTGTCCTGATAGCTGGCGAACTCGTGGTCGGTCTGCACCAGGCCGAAGCCTTTCGGATTGTTGTCGGCGAAGGCATTGAATTGCAGGGTGGCCGGGTTGTTCAGCGGGCGGCAGATCCACTCGCCGTTGCCGCGCCACATGGCCAGGCGATCCGAGTCATGGATTTGCGGGTGGATGGTGTCGCACATCCGGCGCTCATGGGTGCCGCAGCTGAACATGCTGGTCATTGGTGCGATGCCCAGTTGATCGATGGCGGTGCGGGCGTTGACGTGGGCGTCGACTTCCATCACCACGCGCTCGGCCTGGCAGTCGATGTCGAAGCGGTAGGCGCCGGTCGCGCTCGGGGAGTCAAGCAGGGCATAGACCACGAAGCGAGTACTGTCCTTGTCTGGGGTCTCGAACCAGAACTTGGTGAAGTCGGGAAACTCTTCGCGCTTTTTCGCGTAGGTGTCGATGGCCAGGCCGCGAGCCGAGAGGCCATATTGGCCAGTGGCATCTACCGCACGGAAATAGCTGGCGCCGAGGAAAGACACCACGTCGTGCTTGTCCAGCTCTGGCGCCTTGAACAGTTTGAACCCGGAAAAACCCAGGTCGCCGGTGAGCTGTTTGGTCTCCACCGTGGTGTTTTCATAGTTGAACAACGACGGGCGGAAATGCACCTCGCGGGCCATGCGGGTCGCCGGGTCGACGCTGTACATGCGCACCGGCTGCTTGAAGCCCATGCCGACGTGGAAAAACTGCACGTCCAACTGGCCCTTGTTGTCTTTCCACAGCGAATGATCGGCGTCGTAACGGATGGCGTTGAAATTCTGCGGGGTCATGGTTGCCAGGGTGGGCGGCAACACTTGCTTGGTGTCCTGATAACGGTTGCTGGCGAGTTGCTTGGCCTGGATCTTAAGTGCTTCGAAGTCGAAGGCCTTGGCCTCACCATCGGCGGTCCCTGGGGCGGCCCAGGCACGGGCGGCGAGCAGGCCGGTGGCGGACAAACCGGTGTAGGCCGCAATGGCCATGGAGGCTTTGAGCAAATTCCTGCGGTGCATAAATTCAACCTGTCGTGAACAATCCCGCGCCGTTCCTGGCACGCTCTGGATCTGAAAAAACGGTTCGGACATGCCTTCGGCCAAACGCAACGGACTTTAAACAGATGCCCGATAGCATAAACCGTTCGATCGAAGGGCAAAATTGATTGATGGCACGACGCTGGCGGGGAGTGAAACAAGACATGTCGGGAAACATTTCCGACAGCGGTTTCTGATTTACAGGGCATTTCTGCTTTTTTTGACTAATTACTCTAAAAACAGCTTTTCAGCGCCGGGAATATTTCTATTCTGTGCTCATGACCGGTTTATGCCCTTCGGGCCGGTGCGGTTCAGTGGCCATGAGGTGCTGCCGAAAAAGGGATGAGGGCGATGCGGTTTCTGAAGTTTTCTTTGACGTAGAGAAGGACATCGTCCATGTCGAAAGTACAAGGCATCACCGAAATACTGGGTATCTTTCCGTGCCTGAGCAGTGGCCGGCGAAGACGTCGTCTCAACAGCGAGGAAATGAAACTGGTGGAGCGCTATCGGGAGCTGTCGGAGAGCGACCGGATCGCGATGCGGTATCTGGTGGATGCGATGCGCAGTGTTTCGCGGTTTTGAGTGAACCTCTGTAGGAGCGAGCATGCTCGCGATGGTCGTCAACGATGACGCGTACTTTCTGGATGTACGCGGCGTTCTTGAATCCATCGCGAGCATGCTCGCTCCTACAGGGGACCGGGTTTCTTTCTTCAGTTGCAAGTACCCACAACTGGAAACGGTCGCTGTACCTGCATCAAATCAGGCATGTCCCGCCATTTGATCCACGCGTGATGCTGGTAATGCAGCAATGGCACCGTGACGCCGGCCCAATTCAAGGCACTCAGGCTCGGCAAGTTTTCCACCGCCGTTGTCTGTGCATTTCGCAGCATCGGCACAACCTCGTGACTCAACCATTGCCTCAAGTTGCGGTTTTCCGGAATGAAGTGGTGAACCAGCAAAGCGTACGCCCCCGACTCGCTGACCATCAGTGACTCTAGGGTTTTGCCTCCTTTGAGCAACAAGACATGGCGACGCTGATCGGGATCGAGCTTTTGGATCAGTCGTTCATTCAGCGGTTTGCCCATTAGGCGACCCAGATCCTGGACGCAGAACCAGGCTTGATGGTCCTGCATGAAGGTATGGAGGAAGCGGTTGTGGCGGGTGAAAGCGGTGGGGGTGAAGCAGGGATGTGTTTCAGATGGATTTGATGTGTGGTTAAGCATGTTACGACTCCATGTTGAAAAAGGAGCCGCCACTAAATCCTTCGACAGATTTGGGTGGCGGACCGTGTGGCGTTCGAAGTCGGGACATTCTCGTTCAACATGGAAGCCATGAGAGGCCCGCGCCACACGGCCCACCATAGAGTGAAACTGAAAGGCAAAAAAATGCCCCAGTTCATATGGGGGCGCGGATGCGCCATGTTGATGAGTTACCGGCTTCGACTCCGGATCGCTGATTTGGCAGCGAAGGGGACAAAGCCTATCGGTCAGGCGCTCGCGGCGCCAAGTCTACTCCGGGGACGCTGCTCGTAGGAATGAGAGTCTTCGCAAGCAGGCAAGGTCTGTAGGAATTTCCTGTTTTTGCATCGAGCGTAGGCAAACAGTACCTAAAGTGAATTTTTCCGTTATCTGTTCAATAAATGATGACGCGCAACTCTTCTCGATAGATGGCGGTTGCAGATGTTTAGGCTGGGTATTACTTTGTTTTGACTAGTAATACTCGTGGGGAAAAATATGTCGACTATGACCAGCAAAGGCCAGGTAACCATTCCTAAGCCTATTCGAGATGCATTGCATCTGACGCCGGGGTCGGACATTGAATTCAGTGTCAATGAACGAGGCGAAGTGGTGCTGCACAGTGCCAGGGTCAAACACGGCAAGGCGAATGCTCCGGATAGATTTGATGCGGTGCGAGGCAAAGCGGACATCAAATGGCGAACAGATGAACTGATGGCTTTACTTCGTGGGGACGATTGATGGTGTTGGTTGATACGAATGTTCTGATCGATGTGCTGGAAGACGATCCGGATTGGGCCGAATGGTCTATCCAGCAGCTCCGCGCCCAATCCCGGGTTCATGAACTAGCGATCAACCCAATTATCTATGCCGAGCTGTCTCAGACGTTCTCAACATTTGAAGCGTTGGATGAAGTGGTGAATCAACTCGGAGTGGTGATGCAGGAGGTCCCACGCCCAGCGTTATTTCTGGCTGGTAAAGCATTCGTTCGATATCGGAAGCTGGGTGGTAGCAAGCACAATGTGTTGGCAGATTTTTTCATTGGCGCCCATGCGGCCGTGAAAAAGCTTCCACTGCTTACGCGAGATGCCAGGCGATATCGCAGCTATTTCCCTTCAGTTAATTTGATTGTTCCTAACTGAACTGAAATAAATCTCGGTAATAAATTGAGTCGTGTGGGCTGACATGGTCTGGCAAAGAGAGCAGAACTCTACCCGGGTGACAGGGTTAATACCCTTTTCTGTGAAAGTAAAACCGCCTTTAGGGGCGGTTTTTTTATGTCTATCCAAATGCTCGATAAGACGCTTTAGCAACTGAACCTTGCCTGCATCGCTGCAGGCAAGGTGTCCGAGCGAAGAACTATTAGCGACTCACCTTCCACGCATCCCCCGCAGGCGCCGATCCGTGGTCATACGGTTTGGCAATCCACATGTACAGCAGCCCCAGACCAATCACGATCGCAGTACTCAGAACCATGGCGTAGTTGATGTACCACGCCGCGTCCGGAGTACGTGGCCAGGCCATGTTGATGATGGCGCCGATGCCGTAGGCCAGCGCGCCGATGTTGACCAGCCAGCCCCAGGCGCCGAGGGTAAATTTGCCGCTCGGTTTCCAGCCTTTCATGCGTGCGTACAGCGCGCCGAGCACGATCATCTGGAAGGCCAGGTAGATGCCGATGGCAGCGAAGCTGACGATGGTGGCGACGGCATCCTGCAGGAAGAAGCCGAGGACGATGATCAGCGCTGGCAGGATGCCAGACACGAACAGAGCGGCAACCGGCACCTGGGTGTGAGGCGAAATCTTCTTCAGCAACCGGCTGCCGATCACCATTTCATCCCGAGCGTAGGAGTACAGCAGGCGACTGGCTGCCGCTTGCAGGCTGATAACGCAGGAGATGAAGGAAATCATCACCACGCCCATTACCATTTTCGAACCGACCGGGCCGAAGGCGTTGTTGAGGATGGTGCCCACCGGGTCCTTGTCGGTGCCGTCGATCACTGCATTCATGTCTGGCACGGCGAGGATCAACGCCAGGCAGGCGAACATGGCCGCGATACCGCCGATGTAGATGGTCATGCGCATGGCCACCGGGATTTTCTTGCTCGGGTTCGGGGTTTCTTCGGCCACGTCACCGCAGGCCTCGAAGCCGTAGTACAGGAACATCCCCGCCAGCGAGGCGGTGAGGAAGGCGGGCAGGTACGAACCGTTGACACTGATGTTGAAGGTGTCGAACAGCACGCCGATCGACTGATGACGCTCGAAGATCAGCAGGTAAACGCCAACGATCACCGCGCCCACCAGTTCGCAGAGGAAGCCGAACATGGCAATGCGCGCCAGCACCTTGGTGCCGCTGAGGTTGACCAGGGTGGCGAACAGCGTCAGCACCAGGGCGATGACGATGTTGGTGTTGTTGCTCGGCTCAAAACCCAGCATTGCCGCCAGATAGGGGCCGGCGCCAACCGCGACCGCAGCGATGGTCACGCACAGGGCAATGGAGTAGATCCAGCCAACCATCCACGCCCAGCGCTTGCCCACCAGGCGACGGGCCCACGGGTACACGCCACCGGAAATCGGGAACTGCGAAACCACCTCACCGAAGATCAGGCACACCAGCAACTGGCCGCAACCGACCAGCAGATAGGCCCAGAACATCGGTGGACCGCCAGCGGCGAGGCACAGGCCGAAGAGGGTATACACCCCAACGACCGGCGAGAGATAGGTGAAGCCCAGGGCGAAGTTTTCCCACAGGCTCATGCTGCGGTTGAAGTTGGAGGTGTAACCCAGTTTGCGTAGTTGCTCGGCATCGCTGTCGACAATGGCTGCAGTGAGATCGGATGATGAACTCATGTGTGTTTTCTCCGGAAAATCGGCAGATTTCGGATGTCCGAAACCGTGGCGCAGTCTTGAGGACGCCGCCAGGATCGGTGGTTATTGTTGTGTTTGAAACCTGGTGGTGCGTAATGCCGGTTTCGGCCTTGAAACCGAGGTGACGCCATCACTTGTAGGCGCCGGCTTGCTGGCGATAGAGCAACGCGGTGTGTCAGATACACCGTCATCGCTGGCAAGCCAGCTCCTACAGGGCTAGTGCTTGAACATCACATGGCGAACGACGGTGTAGTCCTCCAACCCATACATCGACATGTCCTTGCCATAACCGGACAGCTTCTGACCGCCGTGAGGCATTTCGCTGACCAGCATGAAGTGCGTGTTGACCCAGGTGCAGCCGTACTGCAAACGGGCCGACAGACGATGGGCGCGACCCACGTCGGCGGTCCACACTGAGGACGCCAGGCCGTAGTCCGAATCGTTGGCCCACGCCAGCACTTGTGCCTCGTCACTGAATTTGGTCACGGACACCACCGGCCCGAACACTTCGCGGCGCACGATCTCGTCGTCCTGCTGAGCGTCCGCCAGCACTGTCGGTTCGAAGAAGTAACCATTGCCGTCGACGGGTTTGCCGCCGGTGATCAGGCGAATATGCGGTTGCGCAATCGCACGTTCGACGAAGCCTGTGACGCGGTCGCGGTGTTGCGCGGTGATCAGCGGGCCGAGTTCAGTCGAAGGATCATCCTGCACGCCGTACTTGATGCTGCTCACGGCGGCGCCGAGCTTCTCGACGAACTTCTCGTAGATGCCTTCTTGCGCGTAAATGCGGCAGGCGGCGGTGCAGTCTTGCCCTGCGTTGTAGAAACCGAAGGTGCGGATACCTTCGACGGCGGCGTCGATGTCGGCGTCGTCGAAGATGATCACCGGCGCCTTGCCGCCCAGTTCCATGTGCATGCGTTTGACGCTGTCGGCGGTGCTGGAAATGATGTGCGAGCCGGTGGCGATCGAGCCGGTCAGCGACACCATGCGCACTTTCGGGTGGGTGACCAGCGGGCTGCCCACGGTAGGACCGCGGCCAAACACCAGGTTGAGTACGCCAGCCGGGAAAATCTCCGACGCCAGCTGCGCCAGGCGCAGAGCGGTCAATGGCGTTTGCTCCGACGGCTTGAGCACTACGGTGTTGCCGGCAGCGAGGGCAGGGGCGATTTTCCAGGCGACCATCATCAGCGGGTAGTTCCACGGCGCGATGGAAGCGATCACACCCACCGGGTCGCGGCGGATCATCGAGGTGTGGCCGGGCAGGTATTCGCCACCGGCCGAACCGCTCATGCAACGGCTGGCGCCGGCGAAGAAACGGAACACGTCGGCAATCGCCGGAATCTCGTCGTTTAGCGCTGCGCTGTAGGGTTTGCCGCAGTTGTCCGATTCCAGCTTCGCCAGTTCTTCGCCATGGGTTTCGATGGCGTCGGCGAGCTTGAGCAGCAGCAGCGAGCGTTCTTTGGGTGGGGTGTGGGACCAGCTGTCGAACGCAGCATCGGCGGCACGCACGGCGGCATCGACCTGGGCTTCGCTGGCTTCGTTGATTTCCACCAGCACACGGCCCTGCGCCGGGTTGAACACCGGCTGCGCGGGACCTTCGCCGTTGACCAGTTGGCCGTTGATCAAGAGTTGGGTTTGCATGGCATTGTCCTCTTCAGAACTGTTGTTATTGTTCCCTGTAGGAGCGAGGCTTGCCCGCGAACAGGCCATCACATTCGACATGGATGGTGGCTGATACACCGCCTTCGCGGGCAAGCCTCGCTCCTACAGGATTGAGTTCTTTCAATGGGTATTGAGTGATCTGTTACTTCCCACCACTCCCCGCAACGCTTTCACCGCCACGGGTCAGGTAATAGGCGCCGAGAATCGGCAGCATGGTCACCATCATTACCAGCATCGCCACGACGTTGGTCACCGGCACATCCCGTGGGCGGCTGAGCTGGTTGAGCAGCCACAGCGGCAGGGTCCGTTCGTGACCTGCGGTGAAGGTGGTGACGATGATTTCGTCGAACGACAGTGCGAACGCGAGCATGCCGCCGGCCAGCAACGCCGAGCCGAGGTTCGGCAGGATGATGTAGCGAAAGGTCTGCCAACCGTCGGCGCCGAGGTCCATCGACGCCTCGATCAGACTGTGAGAAGTGCGGCGCAACCGGGCAATGACGTTGTTGTAGACGATCACCACGCAGAAGGTTGCGTGGCCGACGATGATGGTGAACATCCCCGGCTCGATCCCCAGCGTCTTGAAGGTCGCCAGCAGCGCGATCCCGGTGATGATCCCCGGCAGGGCAATCGGCAGGATCAGCATCAGCGAGATGCCTTGCTTGCCGAAGAAGTCCCGGCGGTACAACGCCGCCGACGCCAGGGTGCCCAGCACCAGAGCGATCAGCGTGGCGATCGAGGCGATTTGCAGCGACAGCTTGATCGCTTCCAGCACGTCGGGCCGCGCGAACGCCACGCCGATCCACTTCAGGGTGAAGCCCTTGGGCGGAAAGCTGAACGCCGCGTCTTCGGTGTTGAAGGCGTACATGAAGATGATCAGGATCGGGAAGTGCAGGAACACCAACCCGCCCCAGGCTGCGATTTTCAGGCCTAAAGAGGCTTTCTCAGAGTGCATCGAAGGCCCCCAGACGTTTAACGATGGACAGGTAGATGGCGATCAGCACGATCGGCACCAGCGTGAAGGCGGCGGCCATCGGCATGTTGCCGATCGCGCCCTGCTGGGCATACACCATGCTGCCTACGAAATAGCCCGGCGGACCCACCAGTTGCGGCACGATGAAATCGCCCAGGGTCAGCGAAAAGGTGAAGATGGAACCGGCGGCAATCCCCGGCACCGACAGCGGCAGGATCACCTGCATGAAGGTCTGGCGTGGCTTGGCGCCGAGGTCGGCGGACGCTTGCAGCAGCGACGGCGGCAGGCGTTCCAGCGAGGCCTGGATCGGCAGGATCATGAACGGCAGCCAGATGTACACGAACACCATGAAGCGCCCCAGGTGCGAGGTCGACAAGGTGCTGCCGCCCACTCCCGGAATGCCCAGCACGAAGTGCAACAGCGATTCCAGCCCCATGTGCTGGACGAACCACTGTGCCACGCCGCCCTTGGCCAGCAGCAAGGTCCAGGCATAGGCCTTGACGATGTAACTGGCCCACATCGGCATCATCACCGCGATGTAGAAAAACGCCTTGGTTTTGCCAGTGGTGTAGCGCGCCATGTAGTAGGCAATCGGGAACGCGACGATGGCGCTGGCGATGGACACGACGATGGCCATGCTCAAGGTGCGCAGGATGATGTCGAAGTTCGAGGGCTGGAACAGTGCGGTGAAGTTCGCCAGGGTCAGTTCCGGCGTGACCGCCATGGTGAAGTCGTCGAAGGTGTAGAAACCCTGCCACAACAACGTCAGCAACGAGCCCAGGTAGATCGCGCCGAACCACAGTAGCGGCGGCACCAGCAGCATCGACAGGTACAGGTTCGGCCGGCGATACAGCAGGTTGGAAAACCTGCGTAGTGCGGAGCCGCCCGCTGTCGTTTGAGAGATAGTCATGGTGTTCATCTCACATCCCGCTCGCCAGGGTGTCGTGCAGCGGGATCATGGCCTCACGGGCCCAGCGCGCGGTCATGCGTTGCCCGGTCTGGTGCTGGGCGCTGGTGTCGAGCCATTGGTTATTGGCCTGGCTGATGTTCAGGGTCTGGCCGTTATCCAGCTTCAGTTCATAGCGGGTGGCGCTGCCCTGGTACTGGATGTCGTGCAGCAAGCCGCTGACTTCGATCTCGTGGCTGGCCAGCGGGCCATTGGCGAAACGCACGTGTTCGGGGCGAATCGAAAATGGCTGTGGATTGCCGCTCAACTCACGGGCCAGGTCGCCGCGAATCACGTTGGAGGTGCCGACGAATTCGGCGACGAACGTGGTTGAAGGTTTCATGTACAGGTTGCGCGGCGAATCGACTTGTTCGATGCGGCCCTTGTTGAACACCGCGACGCGGTCGGACATCGACAGCGCTTCGGTCTGGTCGTGGGTGACGAAAATGAAGGTGATGCCGAGCTGGCGCTGCAGCTTCTTCAGTTCGCCCTGCATTTGCTCGCGCAGCTTCAGGTCCAGGGCGCCGAGTGGTTCGTCGAGCAGTAGTACCCGCGGGCGGTTGACCAGGGCTCGGGCCAGGGCCACACGTTGGCGCTGGCCGCCGGAAAGCTGCACCGGCTTGCGCTCGCCGTAGCCGCCGAGGGCGACCATATCGAGGGCTTCTTCGGCGCGCTTGAGGCGTTCGCCCTTGGCCACGCCTTTGACTTTCAAACCGTAGGCGACGTTGTCGCGTACGTTCATGTGCGGGAACAGCGCGTAATCCTGGAACACGGTGTTCACGTCACGCTGATACGGCGGCAGCCCGGCGGCTTCTTCGCCATGAATACGGATCGAGCCCGCGCTCGGTTGTTCAAAACCGGCGATCAGGCGCAAACAGGTGGTTTTGCCCGAGCCCGAAGGGCCCAGCATGGAGAAAAACTCGCCGTCCTGGATGTCGATGGAAACCCGGTCAACGGCCTTCACTTCGCCGAACTGACGGGAAACGTTGGTGAACTGGACTGCAAGCGTCATGGTGCGGTGCTCCGAAAAGGCGCGCTTTCTAAAAATCTGAATCCGATGTGGCGTTGAAAAGATCGCAGCCTTCGGCAGCTCCTACAGGATTTGCAGAAGACGCCGAATTTGCGGTGCCTGCGGTCGGTGTAGGAGCTGCCGCAGGCTGCGATCTCTTGATCTTAAAGGGCTCAGCGACCGCCCATGATCGCGATGTAATCCTGGGTCCAGCGGCTGTACGGCACGAACTTGCCGCCTTCGGCCTGCGGGGTTTTCCAGAAGGCGATCTTGTCGAAATTGTCGAAACCGTTGGTCTTGCAACCTTCGGCGCCGAGCAGTTCGCTCTCCTTGCACGCCGCCGGAACCGCTGGCAACGAGCCGAACCAGGCCGCTACGTCACCCTGGACTTTCGGTTGCAGCGACCAGTCCATCCACTTGTAGGCGCAGTTGGGGTGCTTGGCATCGGTGTGCATCATGGTGGTGTCGGCCCACCCGGTGGCGCCTTCTTTGGGGATGGTCGAGGCGATCGGCTGTTTCTCGTTCACCAGGCCGTTGACCTGATACGGCCAGGCGCCGGACGCGACCACGCCTTCGTTCTTGAAGTCGCTCATTTGCACGGTGGTGTCGTGCCAGTAGCGGTGGATCAGCGGCTGCTGGGCGCGCAACAGATCGAGTACCGCCTTGTATTGCTCTTCAGTCAGTTCGTAGGGGTTCTTGATCCCCAGTTCCGGCTTGGCGGTTTTGAGGTACAGCGCCGCGTCGGCGATGTAGATCGGGCCGTCATAGGCTTGAACGCGGCCCTTGTTCGCTTTGCCATCCGGCAGGTTTTCGGCGTTGAACACCACGCCCCAGCTGTCCGGCGCGGTCTTGAATACGTTGGTGTTGTACATCAACACGTTCGGGCCCCACTGGTACGGGGTGCCATAGACCTGCTTGTTGACCACGTACCACGGCGCATCTTTGAGGCGTGGGTCGAGGTTCTTCCAGTTCGGGATCAGCGCGGTGTTGATCGGCTGCACACGCTTGCCGACGATCAGGCGCAGGGAGGCGTCGCCGGACGCCGTGACCAGGTCGTAGCCGCCCTTGGCCATCAGGCTGACCATCTCATCGGAGGTGGCGGCGGTCTTTACGTTGACCTTGCAGCCGGTTTCCTTCTCGAAGCCGGTGACCCAGTCATAGGCCTTGTCGCTTTCGCCACGTTCGATGTAGCCGGGCCACGCCACAATATCCAGCTGGCCTTCGCCAGCGCCGACAGCTTTGAGCGGCTCGGCGGCCTGAACGCCGGCACTGGCCAGCAGCGCTGTGGTGATTGCACTGAGCAGTGCGGTCTTGTGCACGAACATGGGGTTTCCCTCTTCTTTAAATTATGGTCGGGGCAGTTTTGAACGTGGTGAAGCATGCCGTTGACGGCTCGTTATTAGCGTAGTCAGAGATGTTGCCCGTGGCGCGCCATGATGTGCCGCACCACGCTGTAATCCTGAAGCGAATCGCTGGACAGGTCCTTGCCGTAGCCCGAGCGCTTGAGGCCGCCGTGGGGCATTTCGCTGACCAACATGAAATGGCTGTTGATCCAGGTGCAGCCGTACTGCAAGCGCGCAGCGACCTGCATCGCCTTGTCCAGGTTCTGGGTCCAGACCGAGGACGCCAGGCCGTATTCCGAATCGTTGGCCCAGTCCACGGCTTGTTCCAGTTCGTCGAAACGAGTCACGGTCACCACTGGCCCGAACACTTCGCGCTGGACGATTTCGTCACTTTGTTTGCAACCGGCCAGCAAGGTCGGTTGGTAAAAGAAACCGGCGCCGGAATGCACCGCTGCACCAGTGACTCGCTCGATGTGCGGCTGGCCCAGGGCGCGCTCGACGAAGCTGGCCACGCGGTCGCGCTGACGGGTGCTGATCAACGGGCCGATTTCGTTATCGCCATCGCGCTTGCCGGCGAAGCGCAGGCTGCTCACCGCTGCGCCAAGTTCCGCTACCAGGCGGTCGTGAATGCCTGCCTGGGCATACACCCGGCACGCAGCGGTGCAATCCTGGCCGGCGTTGTAGTAACCGTAAGTGCGCACGCCTTCGACCACGGCCTGGATGTCGGCATCGTTGCAGACGATCACCGGGGCCTTGCCGCCCAGTTCAAGGTGGGTGCGCTTGAGGGTTTTTGCTGCCGCCTGGAGGATTTTCTGCCCGGTGACGATATCGCCGGTCAGCGACACCATGCGCACTTTGGGATGACTGACCAGATGGCTGCCGACGCCTTCACCGCCACCGCACACGATGTTGATTACACCGCGCGGCAGGATTTCGGCTAACGCCGGGGCCAACGCCAGGATCGACAGCGGCGTGTGCTCCGATGGCTTGAACACCAGGGTGTTGCCGGCGGCCAGGGCCGGAGCGATTTTCCACGCGGCCATCATGATCGGGTAGTTCCACGGCGCAATCGAAGCCACCACGCCAATCGGGTCGCGGCGCACCATGCTGGTGTAACCCGGCAGGTATTCGCCGCTGAGCTGGCCGGTCTGGCAACGCACGGCACCGGCGAAGAAGCGGAACACGTCGACGGTGGCCGTCAGGTCATCCTGACGGGCCAGGTGCAACGGCTTGCCGCAGTTCAGGGCTTCGAGGCGGGCCAGCAGGTCGGCGTTTTTTTCGATGGCGTTGGCGATGTCCAGCAACAGGTTCGAGCGTTGCTGCGGCGTGGTCCGCGACCAGCCTGCAAACGCGCGGTGGGCGGCAAGGATGGCGGCTTCGACTTGTTCGGTGCTGGCTTCGGCGATCTGCGTGAGGACTTCGCCGGTGGCCGGGTTGAGGATTGGTTCGACAAAACCCTGGCCCGCGACCAATTCGCCATCGATCAACAACGCGGTGAACAGCGGGGTCTGTGCGCCAGCCATCTTTCGGGTTCTCTTTTCTTGTAAGGCCATGCTGCTCCCTGTGACTGGGGCCGGCCGTCTTTATTAGTTGAATCAAGACTAGTGCGCGGGCCCGAGGTCTACAAATTCTAAATACTGAAGGTGGCGTTCGATTAAATAGATGGCTTACGCCCGCCGTGGGGTTGCTCTCGGGCCACCGTCAGGAATGGGTCCACCAGCGCCGGGCGTGCGGTACCGCGACGCCAGGCCAGGCCGACGTCGAGGGTCTGGCTCAGGTCGGCGATCGGCCGCGCTTCGATAATGTCGCCCTCCAGGGACCATGGGCGGTAGGTCATGTCGGGCTGAATCGATACCCCGAGGCCCGCCGCCACCAGGCTTCGCACCGCTTCGGTCGAGGCGGTGCGCAAGGTGATTCGCGGTTGCAGAGAGGCCGCCGTCCACATGCGCTGGGCGTTGCGGTCCATTTCATCGACGTTCAACTGGATCAATGGCTCGCGGGCCACATCGGCGAGGTTGATGCTGTCGTGCTCGAGCAATGGATGCTGGGCCGGCAGCCACAGCCGATGGGGCGAATGGGTCAGCACTTCAGTCTGCAAGGCGTGGCGATCTTCGAGGTTGGACAGGATCAGTACACCGACATCGATCTCGCCGCTGACCAGCAAATGCTCGATGTAAGGACGTTCATCCTCCATCACGCGGATTTCGACGTTGGGGTAGGCGCGCTGGAAACGGGTGAGCAAGTCCGCCAAGTAATAGCCGGCCACCAGGCTGGTCACCCCGACGGTCAACTGCCCGGCTACCTGATCGGTGCTCTGTTGCAAGCTGCGCTTGGCGTTATCGACGGTGGCGAGAATCAGGTGCGCCTGGCGCAGGAACTGATGCCCCTGGTGGGTCAGGGTCATGCCCTTGGCATGGCGGCTGAACAGGCTGACGCCAATCTCTTCTTCCAGTTGCTGGATCGCCAGGGTCAGGGTGGACTGGGAAATGAACGCGGCTTGCGCGGCGGCGGAGATCGAGCCGGTCTCGGCCACGGCGATGAAGTGTCGGATCTGACGCAAGGTCATCATGGAAGGGTACCCGGTGGGCTATTTTTATCGATTTTGTCGAGTGTATATCGAATTTTCTGAAAGCAGCTGCGGACCGCAAGCTTCGGCGGCAAGTGAAAAGCGCAGCAAGCAACATCTGGAAGCACTCTCACGGGCGGGCGTCGGGCACTTTCGATCTAGGCTGGGGGCCTTATCAGCCGGATAAATCTTGTTACGGAGGTGAAGAATGAACACCCGTGGATTGCTCGATCAGCTGTTGAAATCAGGGCAGGAGCTATTGCAGAACAAGGCCGGTGGCACACAGAGCAAGAGCGCCGGCGGCCTCGGCAGCCTGCTTTCAGGGGCGGGCGGCGGCGCTTTGGCGGCTGGCGCGATGGGGTTGCTGTTGGGCAACAAGAAGGCGCGCAAAGTCGGCGGCAAGGTCGCGGTCTATGGCGGTCTCGCGGCATTGGGCGTTCTGGCCTACAAGGCGTATGGAAACTGGCAGGCACAACAGGGCGGTGCGCCGAAGGCCGAGCCGCAGACCCTTGATCGCGTACCGATGGCGCAAGCCGAGCAACACAGCCAGGCGATCCTCAAGGCCTTGGTGGCGGCGGCCAAGGCGGACGGTCACATCGACGAGCGTGAGCGCGAGCTGATCGAAGGCGAATTCACCCGACTCGACAACGACCAGGAGCTACGACACTGGCTCCACGCCGAGCTCAACAAACCTTTGGACCCGAGCGATGTCGCCCGTGCTGCCCGCACGCCGGAAATGGCGGCCGAGATGTACATCGCCAGTGTGATGCTGGTGGACGAGGAGAGCTTCATGGAGAAGTCCTACCTCGATGAGCTGGCGCGTCAGCTCAAGCTGGAGCCGGGGTTGAAGGCCGAGTTGGAGAAGCAAGTGCGGCTGGCTGCTGTGTAAGTCTTGAAACCGCCATCGATCTGTAGGCGCCGGCTTGCTGGCGATGGCGGCGCATTAGTCAGCATGAATGGTGCCTGACACACCGCTATCGCCAGCAAGCCGGCTCCCACAGGATAATTTCACTCACGCCACATCGCTCAATGACCATTCCACCGCCCCTTTGTGCCAAATCACCACTGGCACAGATCCCCCGCGATAGCCGACATTCCGCACCCCAAGCCAATCCCTGTTTTATGCGGGCAGGATGAGCCGTGGCGAGCAACTGTCTTATAAATGGAACACCGCCCTCGGCTATACTCCCCAACATTTGGAAACAACCCGAGGACAGCCTGTGAAGAACTGGACGTTGCGCCAACGCATTTTGGCGAGTTTTGCAGTCATCATCGCCATCATGCTGTTGATGGTGGTCGTCTCGTATTCACGGCTGTTGAAGATTGAAAGCAGTGAAGCCAGTGTGCGTGAGGATGCGTTGCCCGGGGTGTACTACAGCTCCATGGTGCGCAGCGCCTGGGTCGACACTTACCTGCGGGCCCAGGAAATGCTCGGCTTCAAGGCGGGGCAGGGGTTGAGCGCCGAGCAGATGGAAAGCTTCAAGAACTTCCAGGCGCGCCTGGAGGAACAGATGAAGGCCTATCGCGACACCATCACTACCGATGAAGACAAGGTCGAATACGCGGCCTTTGAAAAGCTTCACGATGACTACGACAAAATCCTCGCGACCGTGCTCGATCTGCACAAGCGCAATCAGGACGCCGAAGCGATCCAGTTGTTCAATGAGCAAATGACCCCGGCCTGGGTCGCAGGAAGGATGAAACTCAACGACATCATCCGCGAAAACAAGGTGGTGGCAGACAAAGATATCGCCGCCATTGACGACGCTGTGCTCACCGCCAAGATCATCATGGGCATTTCCCTTGTGATCGCGGTACTGGCCGCCGGCTTGTGCGGCCTGCTGCTGATGCGCGCGATCATGGCGCCGATGAACCGCATCGTGCAGATCCTTGAAGTGATGCGCACGGGCGATCTGAGCGGTCGCCTGAACCTGGAGCGCAAGGACGAATTCGGCGCCGTGGAAACCGGCTTCAACGACATGATGGCCGAGCTGACCTCGCTGGTGTCCCAGGCCCAGCGCTCCTCGGTGCAAGTCACCACCTCGGTCACCGAAATCGCCGCCACTTCCAAGCAGCAGCAAGCCACCGCCACCGAAACTGCCGCCACCACCACCGAGATCGGTGCGACGTCCCGGGAAATCGCCGCGACCTCGCGGGATCTGGTGCGCACCATGACCGAAGTCTCCACCGCTGCCGACCAGGCGTCGGTGGCCGCCGGCTCCGGGCAACAGGGCCTGGCCCGCATGGAAGAAACCATGCACTCGGTGATGGGCGCGGCCGATCTGGTCAACGCCAAGCTGGCGATCCTCAACGAGAAGGCCGGCAACATCAATCAGGTGGTGGTGACCATCGTCAAGGTCGCCGACCAGACCAACCTGCTGTCGCTCAACGCTGCCATCGAGGCCGAAAAGGCCGGTGAGTACGGTCGCGGTTTCGCCGTGGTCGCCACCGAAGTACGGCGTCTGGCGGATCAGACCGCCGTCGCCACCTACGACATCGAGCAGATGGTGCGCGAGATCCAGTCGGCGGTGTCGGCCGGGGTGATGGGCATGGACAAGTTCTCCGAAGAGGTGCGTCGTGGCATGTCCGAGGTGCAGCAGGTCGGCGAGCAGCTGTCGCAGATCATCCATCAGGTGCAGGCGCTGGCGCCACGGGTGCTGATGGTCAACGAGGGCATGCAGGCCCAGGCCACCGGTGCCGAGCAGATCAACCACGCGTTGGTGCAATTGGGCGATGCCAGCAGCCAGACCGTTGAGTCCCTGCGCCAGGCCAGTTTCGCCATCGACGAACTGAGCCAGGTGGCCGTCGGGCTGCGCAGCGGCGTTTCGCGATTCAAAGTCTGATGAGCGAACTGACGGCCAAACGCACGGCGCCCAAGCAGGCGTTGCACGCATTGTTCCTGGTCTTTCGCATTGGCAGCGAACGCTATGCCTTGCAGGCGATCGAGGTGGCGGAGGTGCTGCCGCGCGTCCCGTTGAAACCGATCGCCCATGCGCCACACTGGGTGGCCGGGGTATTCGCTTGGCGCGGTGCCGTGGTGCCGGTGATCGACCTCAGTGCGCTGACCTTCGGTACACCGGCCCAGGCACGTACGAGCACGCGGTTGGTGCTGGTGCATTACCGGCCGGATGAAAGCGCACAGGCGCAGTTGCTTGGGCTGATTCTGGAGCAGGCCACCGACACCTTGCGCTGCAATCCGGCGGACTTTCAGCCCTATGGCCTGGACAATCGCCAAGCCCCGTATCTGGGGCCGGTTCGCAAGGATGAGCAGGGCCTGCTGCAATGGGTGCGAGTCGCCGACTTGCTGGATGAGCGGGTTCGCGCACTGTTGTTCCCTTCGCCGCCGCTGGACCTGGCGTTGCTTGAGGCGCGGCCATGAGCAGTGATCAGCGTTTTTTCGATTTTCTCAAAGAGCGCATCGGCCTTGATGTCGCCTCGGTGGGGCCTGCGATCATTGAGCGCGCGGTGCGTCAACGCAGCATGGCGTCCCAGGTGCACACGGCTGACGAATACTGGCGCACCCTGCAGGGTTCAAGCGACGAGCAACAGGCACTGATCGAAGCGGTGATCGTCCCGGAAACCTGGTTTTTCCGTTACCCGGAATCCTTTGCCACCCTGGCGAAACTGGCGAGCAAACGCCTGGCCGACATCAATAGCCTGCGCGCCCTGCGGATACTCAGCCTGCCATGTTCGACCGGCGAGGAGCCTTACTCGATTGCCATGGCGCTGCTGGATGCCGGGTTCAAACCACACCAGTTCAAAGTCGACGGCATGGATGTCAGTCCGCTGTCGGTGGAAAAAGCCCGGCGTGCGCTGTATGGCAAGAACTCGTTTCGCGGCCAGGACATTGCTTTTCGAGACCGGCATTTCACCGCCGAAAACGAGAGCTACCGTCTGAGCGATCGGGTTGTGGAACAGGTGCGCTTGCAGGTCGGCAATCTGCTCGATCCGGCCTTGCTGGCCAACGAGCCGCCCTATGACTTCGTGTTTTGCCGCAATCTGCTGATCTATTTCGATCAGCCCACGCAAAAGCAGGTGTTCGAAGTTCTCAAACGCCTGACCCATGTCGACGGCGTGCTGTTCATCGGCCCGGCCGAGGGCAGTCTGCTGGGACGTTTGGGCATGCGTTCGATCGGTATCGCGCAATCTTTTGCCTTCAGCCGCCAAAGCAGGGCGGAGCCTGAGCCGCTGCCGGCATTCGCGGCTATACCCCTGCCTTTACCGGTTCCGCAGCCGGTGCGCAACGTCGTCCCGCCGCCGGTAACCCGACGGCCCTTTACCCGCGCTGCACAAGTCCCGCAGGCAGCAACACCGGGCAATGTCGATGCCGCCACGTTGCTGGCGAACATCGCCGCGCTGGCCAACGAAGGCAAAAGTGCCGAAGCCCGCGCCGCCTGCGAACGTTACCTGCGCAGCCATGAGCCGGTGGCCCAGGTGTTCTACTGGCTGGGGCTGCTCAGCGATGTCGCTGGTAGCGTCCTGGAAGCCCAGGGTTTTTATCGCAAGGCGTTGTACCTTGAACCGCAACATCCCGACGCGTTGATGCACCTGGCAGCCTTGTTGCAATCCCAGGGCGACACCGTGGGCGCCAGACGATTGCAGGACCGCGCCGCTCGCAGCGAGCGTGCCGCCGACAGTGAGCGTAAACGATGATCGTCCCCGACACCTTTAACGTCACCCGA
The DNA here is from genome assembly GCF_050990305.1 of Pseudomonas putida. Classification (GTDB taxonomy): domain Bacteria; phylum Pseudomonadota; class Gammaproteobacteria; order Pseudomonadales; family Pseudomonadaceae; genus Aquipseudomonas; species Aquipseudomonas putida_AH. The sequence continues at coordinate 1,216,657 of NZ_CP158817.1, forward strand.
GAAGATGCCCAGGCCATCGATGATTGCTGGAACCGCATCGGTATCCGTGGCGACAAGTCCTGCCCGCTGCTGATCGAACATATTCACTGTCGCAACTGCGCGGTGTACTCGGCTGCCGCGACGCGCCTGCTGGATCGATATGCGTTGCAGCAGCAAGAGCGCGAACAGCTGTCCGATGTGCTGGAGAGCGAGGTAAAAACCCGCTCGCTGCTGATGTTCCGCCTGGGTGAAGAATGGCTGGGCCTGGCCACCCGCAGTCTGGTGGAAGTGGCGCCGCAACAAACCATTCATTCACTGCCGCACCAGCGCTCCCGGGCCTTGCTCGGTGTGGCGAACGTACGCGGGGCGCTGGTGGCATGTCTGTCGCTGGTCGAGTTGCTGGGGTTGGACAGCGTCAACAACGTAGCCTCCGGCACGCGGGTCATGCCGCGGATGTTGATCATTGCTGCCAACGGCGGGCCGGTGGTGGTGCCGGTGGACGAAGTGGACGGCATCCACGCCATTGAAGAACGCATCCTCGATGCCGCCTCCCGCGCGGGCAGTCAGGCCAGCGCCAAATACACCCGTGGCGTGTTGCAATTCAAAGGTCGCAGCCTGCGCTGGCTGGATGAAGAACAACTGTTGTCCGCCGTGACCAGGAGCCTTTCATGACCCCTGAGCAAATGCGCGATGCCTCTTTGCTGGAACTGTTCAGCCTGGAGGCGGAAGCCCAGACCCAGGTGCTGAGCGCCGGTCTGCTGGCACTGGAGCGCAACCCGACCCAGGCCGATCAACTCGAATCGTGTATGCGTGCGGCGCACTCGCTCAAGGGCGCGGCGCGGATCGTTGGCGTCGATGCCGGCGTCAGCGTCGCGCATGTCATGGAAGATTGCCTGGTCAGCGCCCAGGAAGGGCGCTTGTACCTGCGTCCCGAGCACATCGATGCCTTGCTGCAAGGCACCGACCTGCTGATGCGCATCGCTACACCGAACAACGCTCCGGGGCCTGCCGATATCGAGGCCTATGTGGCCTTGATGGCGCGTTTACTTGACCCGACAGCGCCTGCCATAGCCGTCGACACCGTTGTCGCGCCGGTGATGGCGGAGCTGCAACTCGAAGCGCCTGCCGCCAAAATCGAAGCGCCGGCCGCCAAAATCGAAGAGCCTTCGCCAATTGCCGAGCCGATTGCGGCTGAGCCTGTGCTTGCGCCGAAAAAGACCAAGCGCACCACCGAAAATGGCGAGCGGGTGCTGCGCGTCACCGCCGAGCGCCTGAACAGCCTGCTCGATCTGTCGAGCAAGTCCCTGGTGGAAACCCAGCGGCTCAAACCGCACCTGGCCACGATGCAGCGTCTCAAGCGCATGCAGAGCAACAGCCTGCGAGCGTTGGAAAGCCTCAACGCCCATCTCAATGACCAAGAACTGAGCCTCGAAGCCAGGGAAGCCCTTGATGACGCGCTCCGGTTGCTGGCGGAGTCCCAGCAATTGCTGGTGGAAAAAAACGCTGAGCTGGACGAGTTTGCCTGGCAGGCCAGTCAGCGCGCGCAGGTGCTGTACGACACGGCCTTGGCGTGTCGGATGCGGCCATTCGCCGATGTACTGACCGGCCAGGTGCGCATGGTCCGCGATCTGGGACGCAGCCTGGGCAAACAGGTTCGGCTGGAGATCGAGGGCGAGAAAACCCAGGTCGATCGCGACGTGCTGGAAAAGCTCGAAGCACCGTTGACGCACCTGTTGCGCAATGCGGTCGATCACGGCATCGAGACCCCGGAACAACGGCTGTTGGCGGGCAAGCCGGAGGAAGGCCTGATTCGTTTGCGCGCCTCCCATCAGGCCGGATTACTGGTGCTGGAACTCAGCGATGATGGCAACGGCATCGACCTGGAAAAGGTTCGCCGCAGCATCGTCGAACGCCAATTGTCCCCGGCTGAGACTGCTGCGCAGTTGAGCGAAGAGGAACTGTTGACGTTTTTGTTCCTGCCGGGCTTTAGCCTGCGCGATACCGTGACCGAGGTTTCCGGACGTGGCGTCGGTCTCGACGCGGTGCAGCACATGGTCCGGCAATTGCGCGGCGCGGTGGTGCTGGAGCAGACGGCGGGGCAGGGCAGTCGCTTTCACCTCGAAGTGCCGTTGACATTGTCGGTGGTGCGCAGCCTGGTAGTGGACGTCGGCGATGAGGCCTACGCTTTCCCGCTGGCCCATATCGAACGCATGTGCGACCTGGAACCTGAGGACATCGTGCAAGTCGAGGGCCGGCAACATTTCTGGCATGAGGGCCGGCACGTCGGGCTGGTCGCCGCCAGTCAGCTGCTGCAACGCCCGGCGAGTCAGAGCGCTCAACAAACCCTGAAAGTCGTGGTGATCCGCGAGCGCGATACGATGTATGGCGTGGCGGTGGAGCGTTTCATTGGCGAGCGGACCCTGGTGGTGCTGCCGCTGGACGAGCGCCTGGGCAAGATTCAGGACATCTCCGCCGGCGCTTTGCTCGACGACGGTTCAGTGGTGTTGATCGTCGACGTCGAAGACATGCTGCGTTCAGTGGACAAACTGCTCAACACCGGTCGGCTGGAACGCATCGCGCGCCAGAGCAATCAGGCCACTGAAGCGGCCCGCAAGCGGATTTTGGTAGTCGACGATTCCCTGACCGTGCGCGAGTTGCAACGCAAGCTGTTGCTCAATCGTGGCTATGACGTGGCGGTGGCGGTCGATGGCATGGATGGCTGGAACGCCCTGCGTTCGGAGGATTTCGATCTGCTGATCACCGACATCGATATGCCGCGCATGGACGGCATCGAGCTGGTGTCGCTGTTGCGCCGGGACAACCGCCTGCAATCGTTGCCAGTGATGGTGGTGTCCTATAAGGATCGTGAGGAGGATCGTCGCCGTGGACTGGATGCCGGCGCCGACTATTATCTAGCCAAAGCCAGTTTTCATGACGACGCCCTGCTCGATGCAGTGGTGGAGCTCATAGGAGGAGCACGGGCATGAAAATCGCAATCGTCAACGACATGCCCATGGCGGTGGAGGCCTTGCGCCGGGCGCTGGCCTTCGAGCCGGCGCACCAGGTGATCTGGGTCGCGGCCAATGGCAAGGAGGCGGTGCAAAAGTGTGCCGAACACACGCCTGACCTGATTTTGATGGACCTGATCATGCCCGTGATGGACGGGGTGGAGGCCACTCGCCGAATCATGGCCGAGACGCCGTGCGCCATCGTCATTGTGACCGTGGATCGCGAGCAGAACGTGCACCGGGTGTTCGAAGCCATGGGGCATGGCGCGCTCGATGTGGTCGACACCCCGGCCTTGGGCGCCGGCAATGCCCAGGAGGCGGCGGCACCATTGCTGCGCAAGATCATGAACATCGGCTGGCTGATCGGCGAGAAAAGTAAACAAGCACCGAGCGCGCCGAGTTCCCTGCGCAGTTCCCCCTCCCGTCAGCGCCTGATCGCCATCGGTTCTTCCGCGGGCGGTCCGGCGGCGCTGGAAGTCTTGCTCAAGGGCCTGCCGCGGGACTTTGCCGCCGCCATCGTATTGGTGCAGCACGTCGACCAAGTGTTCGCCGCCGGCATGGCCGAATGGCTCGCCAGCGCCAGCGGGCTCAAGGTTCGCCTGGCCCGGGAAGGTGAAACGCCACAAAGCGGCACGGTATTGCTGGCCGGTACCAACCACCATATTCGGCTGTTGAAAAATGGCACGCTGGCCTACACCGCCGAACCGGTCAACGAAATTTATCGGCCCTCGATCGATGTGTTTTTCGAGAGCGTGGCCAGTTACTGGAACGGTGACGCGGTAGGCGTTTTGCTCACCGGCATGGGACGTGATGGCGCTCAGGGGCTTAAACTCATGCGCCAGCAGGGCTACCTGACCATTGCACAAGACCAAAACAGCAGTGCGGTGTATGGCATGCCGAAGGCGGCCGCGGCTATCGATGCCGCCGTGGAAATACGCCCGTTGGACAAGATCGCGCCACGATTGCTGGAGATTTTCCCAAAATGACGACCAATAGCAGCAATCCTGGCCCAGGCAGTACTCAGGGAACACACATGAACGAATTACAGCTCGACGACTTCAAAACTGACGAAAATGCCGCCATGGTGTTGCTGGTGGACGATCAGGCGATGATCGGCGAGGCGGTTCGGCGCGGGTTGTCGAACGAAGAAAACATCGACTTCCACTTCTGTGCCGATCCGCACCAGGCTGTTGCCCATGCGGTGCGCATCAAGCCGACGGTCATTTTGCAGGACCTGGTCATGCCAGGCCTCGATGGCCTGAGCCTGGTGCGCGAGTACCGCAATCACCCGGCGACCCGGGACATTCCGATCATCGTCCTGTCGACCAAGGAAGACCCGCTGATCAAAAGTGCAGCATTCGCAGCCGGGGCCAACGATTATCTGGTCAAGCTGCCGGACAACATCGAGCTGGTAGCACGAATTCGTTATCACTCGCGCTCCTACATGACCCTGTTGCAGCGTGATGCGGCCTATCGCGCGTTGCGGGTCAGCCAGCAGCAGTTGCTTGACACCAATTTGGTGCTGCAACGCCTGATGAACTCCGACGGCCTGACCGGGCTGTCCAATCGCCGGCATTTCGACGAGTACATGGAGCTGGAATGGCGACGTTCGTTGCGCGAACAAAGCCAGTTGTCGCTGTTGATGATCGATGTCGACTACTTCAAGACCTACAACGACACCTTCGGCCACCTGGAAGGCGACGAAGCCCTGCGCAAGGTCGCCGCGGCGATCAAGGACGCCAGTGCCCGGCCGTCTGACCTGCCGGCCCGCTACGGCGGTGAAGAATTCGCCCTGGTACTGCCCAATACCTCTCAAGGCGGGGCGCGGTTGGTGGCAGAGAAACTGCGCATGACCGTGGAAGCCCTGAAGATTCCTCACAGCTCGCCGAAGGAAGGATCGAACCTGACCATCAGCATCGGCCTGTCGACCATCACCCCGACGGCGGGCAGCCATTGCCGGGAACTGATCTCAGCGGCGGACAAGGGGTTGTACCTGGCGAAGAACAATGGGCGCAATCAGGTGGGGATTGGGTAAGGCGCTGGATAACATTTTGTAGGAGCTGCCGAAGGCTGCGATCTTTTGACTTTGGGTATTAAAAAACAAGATCAAAAGATCGCAGCCTTCGGCAGCTCCTACAGGTTTCGCCAAAACCATTCGCCGCTAAAGCCGCCAGGCGGACTGCCGTTTGCAGTCGTTTGGCGTTATACTCGCCGGCTTTCAAAAGTTCGCCTACGAGTGCTGCCCGCCATGGAAATCAACCCGATCCTGAACACCATCAAGGACCTGTCCGAGCGCTCCGAAACTATTCGGGGGTATCTTTGACTACGATCAAAAGCATGAGCGTCTGACCGAAGTCAATCGCGAGCTTGAAGATCCGAGTGTCTGGAACAAACCTGAATACGCCCAGGAGTTGGGCCGCGAGCGCGCTGCGCTGGCGCAAATCGTCGATACCCTGGATGAGCTGAACACCGGTCTGGCCGATTGCCGCGACCTGCTGGACATGGCCGTCGAAGAAAACGACGAAGGCGCAGTGGGCGATGTCGTCGCCGAGCTGGCCCGTCTCGAGGAAAGTCTGGCCAAGCTGGAATTCCGCCGCATGTTCAGCCACGAAATGGACCCGAACAACGCCTACCTGGACATCCAGGCTGGCTCCGGCGGTACCGAAGCCCAGGACTGGGCCAACATCCTGCTGCGCATGTACCTGCGCTGGGCCGACAAACGCGGTTTCGACGCGACCATCATGGAACTGTCGGCCGGTGAAGTCGCCGGGATCAAGGGCGCTACCGTGCACATCAAGGGCGAATACGCCTTTGGCTGGCTGCGTACCGAGATCGGCGTGCACCGTCTGGTGCGCAAGAGCCCGTTCGACTCCGGCAACCGTCGTCACACCTCGTTCTCCGCTGTTTTCGTCTCGCCAGAGATCGATGACAAGGTGGAAATCGAAATCAACCCGGCAGACCTGCGGATCGACACCTATCGTTCCTCCGGTGCCGGTGGTCAGCACGTAAACACCACCGACTCGGCCGTACGTATCACCCACGTACCGACCAACACCGTGGTCAGCTGCCAGAACGAACGTTCCCAGCACGCCAACAAGGACACCGCCATGAAAATGCTGCGGGCCAAGTTGTACGAGCAGGAAATGCAGAAGCGCAACGCCGCTTCCCAGGCGCTGGAAGACACCAAGTCGGATATCGGCTGGGGTCATCAGATCCGTTCGTACGTACTCGATGCGTCGCGGATCAAGGATCTGCGCACCAACATCGAACGCAGCGACTGCGACAAGGTACTCGACGGCGATATCGACGAATACCTGGAAGCCAGCCTGAAATCAGGCCTGTAAAACGGGATCGGTCCGATCCCCCGTAGGAGCCGGCTTGCTGGCGATCCCCGGCCGCAGGCCGGGGACAACAAACCCGTGATGGAATTTTTAAAGACATGAGCGACCTAGAACTCGACCCGCAAGCCCTGCAACAGGAAGAAAACTCCCTGATCGCCCTGCGCAAGGAAAAGCTTGCTGCCGAGCGCGCCAAGGGCAATGCCTTCCCCAACGACTTCCGCCGCGAAAACTACTGCGATGCACTGCAGAAACAGTACGCGGACAAGACCAAGGAAGAGCTGGCAGAGGCTGCAATCCCGGTCAAGGTTGCCGGTCGCATCATGCTCAACCGTGGCTCGTTCATGGTGATCCAGGACATGACCGGACGCATTCAGGTCTACGTCAACCGTAAAACCCTGTCCGAAGAAACCCTGGCCGCGGTGAAAACCTGGGACATGGGCGACATCATTGCCGCCGAAGGCACTCTGGCCCGTTCCGGCAAGGGCGACCTGTACGTCGAAATGACCCACGTGCGCCTGCTGACCAAATCCCTACGTCCGCTGCCGGACAAGCACCACGGCCTGACCGACACCGAGCAGCGCTACCGTCAGCGTTACGTTGACCTGATCGTCAACGAAGACGTGCGCCAGACCTTCCGTGTGCGTTCGCAAGTCATCGCCCACATCCGCAGCTTCCTGATGAAGCGTGACTTCCTGGAAGTGGAAACGCCGATGCTGCAAACCATCCCGGGCGGCGCGGCAGCCAAGCCGTTCGAAACCCATCACAACGCGCTGGACATGGAAATGTTCCTGCGTATCGCGCCAGAGCTGTATCTGAAGCGCTTGGTGGTCGGTGGCTTTGAAAAGGTGTTCGAGATCAACCGCAACTTCCGTAACGAAGGCGTTTCGACTCGTCACAACCCTGAATTCACCATGTTGGAGTTCTACCAGGCTTACGCCGACTACGAAGACAACATGGACCTGACCGAAGAACTGTTCCGTGAACTGGCACAGCTGGTTCTGGGCAGCACCGACGTGCCGTACGGCGACAAGGTGTTCCACTTCGGCGAGCCGTTCGTGCGCCTGTCGGTGTTCGACTCGATCCTCAAATACAACCCAGAGCTGACCGCTGACGACCTGAACGACATCGACAAAGCCCGTGACATCGCCAAGAAGGCGGGTGCCAAGGTGCTGGGCTTCGAAGGTCTGGGCAAGCTGCAAGTGATGATTTTCGAAGAGCTGGTCGAGCACAAGCTGGAGCAACCGCACTTCATCACTCAGTACCCGTTCGAAGTGTCGCCGCTGGCCCGTCGCAACGACGAAAACCCGAACGTCACCGACCGCTTCGAGCTGTTCATCGGTGGTCGTGAAATCGCCAACGCCTACTCCGAGTTGAACGACGCGGAAGACCAGGCCGAGCGTTTCATGGCCCAGGTGGCCGACAAGGACGCGGGCGACGACGAAGCCATGCACTACGACGCCGACTTCGTTCGCGCGCTGGAGTACGGCATGCCGCCAACGGCGGGTGAAGGCATCGGCATCGACCGTCTGGTGATGTTGTTGACCAACTCACCGTCGATCCGCGACGTGATCCTGTTCCCGCACATGCGGCCACAAGCGTAAGTGTTTCAATTAAAAAGCCGCCTGAAATGGGCGGCTTTTTATTGCCTGTCTGGTACAAACGTATCAAATGGTTACTTTTGACGTCGAGGGAGGAATTCCGGTCGTGATCCATGCATTGACTCAAGAAGGTGCAGCGGGCGTTGCTACTGCGGTCGCTGAAAGTGTTCAGTACCAGGGCCGCAAGGCCAGCCGGCAGGGCAGTGAGCAGCGTCGACAGGACATTCTCGATGCGGCGATGCGCATTGTCGTGCGTGATGGCGTACGCGCGGTACGTCACCGAGCGGTGGCGGCGGAGGCCAACGTGCCGCTGTCGGCCACCACTTACTATTTCAAAGACATCGATGACCTGCTCACCGATACCTTCGCTCAATATGTGGAGCGCAGCGCGGCCTACATGGCCAAGCTTTGGGATAACAACCAGGGCTTGTTGCGCGAGATGATCGCCAGCGGCGATGGCAGTCCGCCGGCGCGCAAACGACTGGCGGACGAAATTGCCCGGCTGATGGCCGATTATGTTCACCGGCAATTGGTCACCCGTCGCGAACATTTGATGGCAGAGCAGGCGTTCCGCCAGGAAGCGCTGCTGAACCCGCGCCTGGCCAAATTGGTGCGCTCGCATCAGCAGATCCTTCTTCAGGGGTCCTGCCAGCTTTTCCAGGTATTGGGTTCGCGCGAGCCACAACAGGATGCCAAAGTGTTGACGGCTATAATCGGACGGATGGAATATCAGGGCCTGCTCAACGACGCCGAGCCGGTCGCCGAAGCGGAAATGCTCGGGATCCTGACGCGTTATATGCATTTGGTACTCGCATCGGTGTAACGCGAGACCCCGTGTAGGAGCTGCCGCAGGCTGCGATCTTTTGATTTTGTTTTTTATAGGAAAGATCAAAAGATCGCAGCCTGCGGCAGCTCCTACATGAAAAGGCAGTGTGATCTTCAAGGGAGTGTTGAATGAAAGCCTGGCGTGTCGTTGTGATCGCCTTGTCGTTCCTGCTGCTCAGTGGCTGCCTGGTGACCTTCATGGAGCCGTTGCCTTCGAGCGAACCCGCGCCCAAGGGGTTGCTGGGCAAATGGACCAGCACCAACGCCTGGGGTGAGCCGGTCAACCTGGAACTGACCCGCGTCGGCGACAATCGCTATCAGGCCGTCAGCTACTTCAGGGCCAAGCCCGGGGAGCGTGAAGCCTATCCCTTCACGGTGTCGCGCCACGGCAGTCGCTGGTATCTATCGGCCAAGGTGCCGGCACAACTCGGCGGGCATTTCACCATTGCCGGGTTCGAACTCACCGACAAGCATGAACTGGTGGTGTACAACCTCGACCTTGAGCAAATCAAACAGGCCCTGGGGCAGAAAGCGCTCAAGGGCGAAAGCTTGCAGACCGACGACGGCGAGGGCGTATTGATCGATAGTCATATGGATCAGGTGTCCGCGTATCTCGACGATCCGGCCAATTCCGATGTGTTCGTCGAAGCGGTACGCTATCAGCGCCAGGCCAAAGCCAAATAATCAGTATGTTTTTCAGGAGTTTCCGGTGGACGATTACCAGCAGTCGATACGCGTATTGTCCGATCGCATTGTGCTGGCGCAGACGCCGATCCGCGTTCTCGATGCGGTCAAGTGGGACGACAACATCCGCAAGGGTTTCCTCAAGGCCAAGGGCAAGGAAATGCCGGCGGTGGACCGTGACTACTACCTCAACCGACCGCTGTCGTTCGATTCCAGCAAAGTGAAGCTGGAATTTCAGAACATCGAGCGCGACATCACCCGTCAGCTCGGCCAGTTCAACCCGGTTGGCCAGATCATGCGCCGCATGTGCAAGGAATACCGGATGGTGGTGCGCATGCTCGAAGCGCGCGGCACCGAGGACTTTGGCCTGATTTCCCAGGAATTGTACGGCGCCGCTTCCGATGCATTCCATGCCGGCGACCCGACACTGTCGGACTTGGGCATGATGCTGTCCGAGTACCTGAACAACATCGATGGCCGTGGCGATCTGAAGGATGAACCGAAGACGCTGACCGCCAAGGAAGCCGTCGAAATGCTGCAACATCGCTTGAACAAGGTGTTCGGCGAGGCGGAAGAAACCATTCGGGTGTTCGAGTCCGACGGGATCGTCGCGGATGCGGCGGCGGGCGCGGACTACATCAAGATTCGCACCGACGCGATGTTCAACCAGCGCGATGTGCGTGCCCTGGAGGTCCATGAAGGGCTGGTGCACGTCGGCACCACCCTCAATGGTCTGAACCAGCCGATCTGCACCTTCCTGGCCAAGGGCCCGCCCTCGTCGACGGTGACCCAGGAAGGCTTGGCGATCCTGATGGAAATCATCACCTTCGCCTCTTATCCGAGCCGTCTGCGCAAACTGACCAACCGTACCCGCGCGATCCATATGGTGGAGGAGGGGGCGGACTTCCTGCAGGTGTTCGAGTTCTTCCGCGAGCAAGGCTTCGAAATGCCCGAGAGTTACAGCAACGCCAGCCGCGTGTTCCGTGGCTCGGTGCCGACAGGTCTGCCCTTTACCAAAGACTTGTCCTACCTCAAGGGCTTCATCATGATTTACAACTACATTCAACTGGCTGTGCGTAAGGGCAAGCTGGAACAGATACCGCTGTTGTTCTGCGGCAAGACCACGCTTGAGGACATGCGTACCTTGCGTCAGTTGGTGGATGAAGGCCTGGTGGTGCCACCCAAGTACTTGCCGGAACAGTTCCGCGACATGAACGCACTGTCGGCGTGGATGTGCTTCTCCAACTTCCTCAATCACCTGAGCCTGGATCGGATCGAGGCGGATTACTCCAACATTTTGTAATCGACACCTCCCCCTGTAGGAGCTGAGCTTGCTCGCGATAGCGGTATCACATTCAACATGTGCATCGCCTGACACGCCGCCATCGCGAGCAAGCTCGGCTCCTACAGGGGCAGTGTTTCAGCCCCATTTCTTGCGAGGTTTCAACGGATGAGAATCCTCGGCATTCTTTGCCTGCTCTTGGCCTTGAACGGTTGCAGTTCCTTGTTGTTCTACCCCGAACCTGGTCAGCTATTCACCCCGGAAAAAGCCCATCTCGAATACCGCGATGTCACCCTGACCACCGCCGACGGCGTCAGGCTGCATGGTTGGTGGTTGCCGGCGAAAAAAGGCGTCGAGGTCAAAGGCACAGTGCTGCACCTGCATGGCAACGGCGGCAACCTGCCCATGCACCTTGGGGGCAGTTGGTGGCTGCCCAAGCAGGGTTATCAAGTGCTGCTGGTGGACTATCGCGGCTATGGATTGTCCGAAGGCAAACCCAGCCTGCCGGAGATCTACCAAGACATCGACGCTGCCTTCAAATGGCTCGACCAGGCCCCCGAGGTCAAGGGCAAGCCGCTGATCCTGCTAGGCCAGAGCCTTGGCGGTTCGATGGCCGTGCACTACCTCGTTCAGCACCCCGAACGGCAGAAACAACTCAAGGCTTTGGTCCTTGATGGCGCGCCTGCCAGCTATCGCGATGTCGGGCGTTTTGCCCTGAATAACTCTTGGGTGTTCTGGACGTTCCAGGTGCCGCTGTCCTGGCTGGTGCCGGACGGCGATAGCGCGATCAACTCCATGGCGCAGCTCAATGGCGTACCGAAACTGATCTACCACAGCATCGACGATCCGATCGTGCCCCTTTCCAACGGCATCCGTCTGTATCAAGCTGCGCCGCCGCCGCGCGTCCTGCAACTGACCCGTGGCGGCCATGTGCAGACGTTTGCCGACCCGACCTGGCGCAAGGTCATGCTGCGTTACCTTGAAGACCCGCAGCATTTCGACGGTCTGCGCCGCTTGGGCGAAGTACCCAATTACCCAGCACCCAAGAATTCAGAAGATGAACCATCAGAGAGCCCGCAATGAGTGAAGAACGTAACGCCATCCCGCTGATCATCACCGGTATCTGCAGCATCCTCGGCACCGTCGGTGCCCTGTGGTGGTACGGCTACCTGCATTTCGCCAAGCCTGAGGATGCGTTGCTGCTCAACGAATTCACCATGCTCAAGACCGTGCCGGGCGAAGACTACAAAGTGTCGCTGGAGCCGGCGGCGCAAGTGGCGCAGTGCATTGATGGGGTGTTGGTGTTGTTCGACACTGAACAGAAAGGGTTGACCGGGGTGCTGGTCAACGACCGCAAGAAAGCCGTGCGGTGCATGGGGCAGGAAACCCCACAAAAACTCGAGGAGTAGATTCTGTAGGAGCGAGGCTTGCCCGCGAAGAACGATAACGCGAAAAGTCTGGAAGCTCGAATTACCTTCTTCGCGAGCAAGCTTCGCTCCTACACAAGAGCGCAAAGCCACCTATTGGCTATTGGCACTCACCGCCGACCGCGGAATCACCGGCTGATTATCATTGGAAATCGTCACTTCCACCCGACGGTTCTGCGCGCGACCCGAGACGCTGGTGTTATCCGCCACCGGGTATTCCTTGCCATAACCCTGGGCGACGATGCGCGTCGGATCGACGCCCATTTTCACCAGCGCCATGCGCACGGAGCTGGCGCGGCGTTCGGACAGTGACTGGTTGTGTGACGCCGTACCGGTGCTGTCGGTGTAGCCCTCGACACTGACTTTGCGATCGGGGTTTTCCTGGAGGTACTGCGCCAGTTTGTTGATGTTCATCAGGCCGTTGGATTTCAGTTCGGCCTTGTCGGTGGCGAACAGCACATCACCAAAGGTCACCAGCGTGCCGCGATCGGTCTGCTTGGCGTTGAGGCTGTTCTGCAGTTGTTTGATCTGCTGGTCACGCGAATCCAGACGTGCCTGGGCTCGTTGCGCGGAGGCATTTTTCATCTGGGCCTCGGCGGTGCGCAGGGCGATGGTCTGTTTGGCCACTTCCACCCGCTGGTTGGTCAGATACGCCAGCTGATCGACCTTGGCCGGATCTTCTTTATCCAGATACGCCTTATCGGCCTTGTCCAGGTAGTCGCTGGCGTCCTTGGTTTCCAGTGCCGCGACTTTGCTCGCTTGCGGATCGGCTTGCAGGGCACTGTAGTTTGTGCGGGCCTGTTCAAGGCTGGGGTTCGGTGGCGTCGAGCACGCCGCCAATGTAACGCTGGCGGCCAGCAGGGCAGGGAACATCAGTTGTTTGGAAATCATGGCTTCGTCCTTTTAATCGAGTAAGAAATACGTCGTGCCGCGCCGTTACTGAACGGTGCGCTGGCTTTCCTGACGCAGTTCTTGAACCCCTTGGCGAGAGTCCTTCACAGTCTGTTTGGCTTTCATCGCCTGAGCCTTGCGTTCGGCCACGCGAGCGTCCCACTCAGCCTGTTCGGCGAGGGTCCGGGCCTGGTCGTACTGTTTGTCGTGCATGGCAATTTCGGCTTGCTTGAGTTTGTCCTGAGCGGCTTTCATTTCCACCGCGGCGAATTCGGTGCCGCCGGCGCTCACGGCGGTATTAACCGCTGATTCACTCACGGCGAACTGTTCGGTGGGAGGGTTGCCGGCACAACCGGCCAGCACGAAGCTGCCGCCGATGGCCAGGGCCGCCATTGTCAGGTCGTGCAGCGAAGAGAACGAGGATTTGCCTGTGCGGGTTTTCATGGTTTTCAACTCCATTGGGCTTACTCCTGAACAACAAAAAATCCATCCTGGGCATGGAGCCGCAACCTTCGTTTTCGGGGCGTTTTGCAACGGCCATCCCAGGCGTGGATACTGGGGTTGACCCGGGGCGTTTTTTAAAAGTTCAGAGAAATTGGCCGGGGGTTGGAAAACCTTTGACCGAATGGGCGGGGTTTTGGAGCGAGGGGAAAACCAATGTAGGAGCGAGCATGCTCGCGATGGACTTCGATACACCGCGTTGATTCAGGCATCACGCGTTATCGTTGACGACCATCGCGAGCATGCTCGCTCCTACAGGGGGGACAGGAGATATTCAGTGTTTCTGTTTGTCGTGACCGGCCGACAGGTCATGTAGATGACGGCGGGACAACGCCAGGAAACGAGGCGTCGGGCCGATGTCTTCGTACAGCGGATCGCCTTCTTCGTCGGTGGCGACCACTGTCGAGCCCTTCACGTAGGGAAAGCTTTTTTCCAGTTCTTCCAGGGCTGCGCCGATCAGTTCACCGAGCAATTCTTCGGGGTGGCGTTTGGGGTACATGTCGATGATGGCTGCCAGCCTGGCAGCCGCTTCGACGTCCAGATGAATCGAGTAGCCGGTATCGGTCAGTCGACCCTTGGCGTTTTCTTCCCAGTGACGGGCAAGCTCGCGGATTTTCATAATGACCTCATGGCAGGCCTGCTCGTGGCAGGTCGGGGGAGTGTCCGGTGGTGGCCGGCGAAAGCCGTTGTACGGCTTATTGTTCAGACTAGCTTCTGCGCAAGAGGTTTAAAGTCCCTTCGTCGTCCGGGTTGTAAGAACCGGCCTGGAACGGCACTCTCTAGTCAGGAAATGAGTGACTTGGCCGCCCGGATTCTTTGCTGGAGAACTGCTGATGACCGATATTGATGCACGCTTGCGCGAGGACGTTCACCTGTTGGGTGAGCTGTTGGGCAATACCATTCGTGAACAGTACGGGGACGGCTTCCTCGACAAGATCGAGCAAATCCGCAAGGGTGCCAAGGCGGATCGTCGCGGCTCCATGGACGCCGAGCTGAGCGCCAGCCTCAACCAATTGACCGAAGACGAATTGCTGCCGGTGGCGCGGGCGTTCAACCAGTTTCTCAACCTGGCCAACATCGCCGAGCAATATCAGCTGATTCACCGTCGCGAAGCGTCGCAGCCCGCGCCGTTCGAAGCGCGAGTCCTGCCCGAATTGCTCGCTCGCCTGCTCGCAGAAGGGCATGGCGCCGAGTCCCTGGCCCGCCAACTGGGCCGACTGGAAATCGAGCTTGTGCTCACAGCGCACCCGACCGAAGTCGCGCGCCGCACGCTGATCCAGAAGTACGACGCCATCGCTGCACAACTTGCCGCCCAGGATCACCGCGATCTGACCCCCTTAGAGCGCAATCAGATCAAGTCGACGCTGCAGCGCCTGATTGCCGAAGCCTGGCACACCGAAGAAATCCGCCGCACCCGCCCGACACCGGTCGACGAAGCCAAATGGGGCTTCGCGGTGATCGAACACTCGCTGTGGCAGGCAATTCCCAATTACCTGCGCAAGGCCGACCAGGCGCTGCATGCCGCCACCGGCCTGCGCCTGCCGCTGGAAGCTGCGCCGATCCGCTTCGCCTCCTGGATGGGCGGCGACCGTGATGGCAACCCCAATGTAACCGCCACCGTGACCCGTGAAGTGCTGCTGCTCGCGCGCTGGATGGCGGCTGATTTGTACTTACGCGATGTCGACCAACTGGCCGCCGATTTGTCGATGCAGCAGGCCAGTGAAGAGCTGCGCGCCAAGGCCGGTAACAGCGCGGAACCCTACCGTGCCGTGCTCAAGCAGCTGCGCGACCGTCTGCGTGCCACACGTAATTGGGCGCACACCGCGTTGTCGACGCCCACACCGGCATCCGCCGATGTGCTGCAAAATAACCGCGACCTGCTCGATCCGCTGGAGCTGTGCTACCAGTCGTTGCATGAGTGCGGCATGGGCGTGATTGCCGATGGTCCGCTGCTCGATTGCCTGCGCCGGGCAGTCACGTTTGGCTTGTTCCTGGTGCGCCTGGATGTCCGTCAGGACTCGTCGCGGCACAGCGCAGCCATGACCGAAATCACCGACTACCTCGGCCTGGGTCGCTACGAAGACTGGAGCGAAGACGATCGCATTGCATTTCTGACCCGCGAACTGAACAACCGTCGGCCCTTGCTGCCGCCTCACTACAAACCGTCCGCCGACACCGCTGAAGTGTTGGCCACCTGCCGGGAAATCGCCGCTGCGCCGGCGGCGTCCCTGGGCTCCTATGTGATCTCCATGGCCGGTGCCGCTTCCGATGTATTGGCGGTGCAATTGCTGCTCAAAGAGTCGGGCGTGTTGCGGCCGATGCGCGTGGTGCCGCTATTCGAAACCCTCGCTGACCTGGATAACGCGGGGCCTGTGATCGAAAAGCTGTTGCTGCTGCCGGGCTACCGCTCGCGTCTGCAAGGGCCGCAGGAAGTGATGATTGGCTACTCGGACTCGGCCAAGGATGCTGGCACCACAGCGGCGGCTTGGGCGCAATATCGGGCGCAGGAGCGTTTGGTGGACATCTGCCGCGAACAACAAGTGGAACTGCTGTTGTTCCACGGTCGCGGCGGTACCGTGGGCCGTGGTGGTGGCCCGGCCCACGCGGCGATCCTGTCGCAGCCACCAGGTTCGGTCGCGGGGCGTTTCCGCACCACCGAACAAGGGGAAATGATCCGATTCAAATTTGGCCTGCCGGACATCGCCGAGCAAAACCTCAATCTGTATCTGGCGGCGGTACTCGAAGCGACCCTGCTGCCACCGCCACCGCCACCACCGACGCCGGAGTGGCGCCATCTGATGGATGAGTTGGCGGCCGACGGTGTCAGCGCTTATCGCGCCGTGGTGCGGGAAAACCCGCAATTCGTCGAGTATTTCCGTCAGTCGACTCCTGAACAGGAGCTTGGCCGCCTGCCGCTGGGCAGTCGCCCGGCCAAGCGCCGCGCTGGCGGGATCGAAAGCCTGCGGGCGATTCCGTGGATCTTCGGCTGGACCCAGACCCGCCTGATGCTGCCGGCCTGGCTCGGTTGGGAAGCGGCATTGAGCAAGGCACTGGAGCGCGGCGAGGGCGAGTTGCTGGGGCAGATGCGCGAGCAATGGCCGTTCTTCCGCACCCGCATCGACATGCTGGAGATGGTGCTGGCCAAGGCCGACGCGGACATCGCCCGGTCCTACGATGAGCGTTTGGTGGAGCCTGAGTTGCTGCCTTTGGGTGCGCACTTACGCGACCTATTGTCGCAGGCGTGCTCGATCGTCTTGGGGATGACCGGTCAGTCGCAGCTACTGGCACATAGCCCAGACACCCTGGAGTTCATCCGCTTGCGCAACACCTACCTCGACCCGCTGCATCTATTACAAGCAGAGTTGCTGGCCCGTTCGCGGCAACAGGAAGTGGCCCAGGATAGCCCTGTAGAACAGGCGCTGCTGGTGTCTGTGGCGGGGATTGCCGCCGGTTTGCGAAATACCGGCTAAGGTTTTTGCCGTGGGGACGGGCATCCGGCACAGGCGTCGGATGCCCCTTGATGGCTGACAAAAAAGTGCGGGCAGGCGACAGTAAATGATGGGGTTGCGACTTGGGGAACCGCGCCAAAGGGTCAAAAGCCCCTGCGGTTTCTCCGACTTTTGGCGGCTTGTGTGGGCGCAGCCTGCTGTGTATCTTGATCAGCCTTTGGCCGTTTGGGCGGTCACGACCCTTTTTTGAGATTGGCCCCACGAGGCGAATCTGACGTTATCCATATAAAAAATTGAGGAGCACATCGATGCGCGTCATTCTGCTGGGAGCTCCCGGGGCCGGTAAAGGTACTCAGGCACAGTTCATCACCGAGAAATTCGGTATTCCGCAAATCTCCACCGGCGACATGCTGCGTGCAGCGGTCAAGGCTGGCACCGAGCTGGGCCTCAAGGCCAAGGGCATCATGGATGCTGGTGGCCTGGTTTCCGATGACCTGATCATCGCGCTGGTAAAAGATCGTATCTCCCAGTCCGATTGCGCCAACGGTTTCCTGTTCGACGGTTTCCCGCGCACCATTCCTCAGGCCGAGGCCCTGGTGACCGCTGGCATCGAGCTGGACGCAGTCGTTGAAATCGCCGTTGAAGACGAAGAAATCGTCCAGCGTATCGCTGGTCGCCGCGTTCACGAGGCCAGCGGCCGTGTGTACCACATCGTCTACAACCCGCCGAAAGTGGCCGGCAAGGACGACGTCACCGGTGAAAACCTGGTGCAGCGCAAGGACGATACCGAAGAAACCGTGCGTCATCGCCTGTCGGTCTACCACTCCCAGACCAAGCCGCTGGTGGATTTCTACCAGAAGCTGTCGGCTGCCAATGGCAAGCCGAAGTACAGCCACATCGAAGGTGTCGGTTCGGTTGAAGCGATCACCGCCAAGGTGCTTGCAGCCCTGAGCTGAAAAACCTGATCCGCTGCATCATCCACGGCCCGCTTGCGGGCCGTAGTTGTTTATACTGTCGCCCTTTTTCTGATTCCTCTTTTTACCAACCCTCTTGTGGAAACATCGATGAGCACCTTGCTGGCCCTGGACACCGCGACTGAAGCTTGCTCCGTTGCCTTGCTGCATGACGGCAAGGTCACGAGCCATTACGAGGTGATCCCGCGCCTGCATGCGCAAAAGCTGCTGCCGATGATCCAGCAATTGCTGGCCGATGCCGGGACCACCTTGCAGGCTGTCGATGCCATCGCCTTCGGACGCGGGCCGGGTGCATTCACTGGTGTGCGAATTGCCATCGGCGTGGTGCAGGGATTGGCCTTTGCCCTGGATCGTCCGGTGTTGCCGGTGTCGAACCTCGCCGTTTTGGCCCAGCGCGCCTATCGCGAGCACGGCGCCAGCCAGGTCGCGGCCGCCATCGATGCGCGCATGGATGAAGTGTATTGGGGCTGCTACCGCGAGACGGCGGGGGAGATGCGACTGGTTGGCGCTGAGGCGGTATTGCCGCCGGAAGCCGCTGCATTGCCGGTCGATGCCAGCGGTGAGTGGTTCGGCGCTGGCACCGGTTGGGGTTATGGCGAGCGTATCGCCGTCAACCTGAGCGGCCAGGATGCGGGCATGCTGCCCCATGCCGAAGATCTGCTGACGCTCGCGCGTTTTGCCTGGGAACGCGGCGAAGCGATCGTGGCCGATGAGGCGCAGCCGGTTTATCTTCGGGACAAGGTGGCGACGCCCAAGGCGCGGTAATCCTGGAGATCGAGTTGGCCCATTCGCGGGCAAGCCTCGCTCCTACGGGGTTTGTGTCGTACAGGGGAGCGACACAAACCCCGTAGGAGCGAGGCTTGCCCGCGAAGGCAATCTGACGAACACAGCCAATCATCGCTTTCTAACCCCAGCTTTTAAACCTTTTGCTCTTTATGTGTTCTAGTTATCACTCGGCGGTTTGCGAAGTGGAATGTGTGCCACTAGACTGCCATCACTGATACCGAGCATACACTTATGCGTATAGACGGCCTTTCCTCTCAGTCCTACCCCATCAAGCGCAAGCCCCGCAAAGGCCATGTGGTGGAAGACGAGTCAGTCGTCGATATCGACGGCGAGCTGGAATTTCCGTCCGAAGAGCAATTGGCCGCCCGTGCCGCCAAAGCCGCAGCACAACGCCTGAGCAATCTTCCCGCCCGTCAGCAAGACATGCTTTACCACCGCGCCATGAGCAAGAGCGTGGCGATGGCCCTGGCCAGTTACCTGAGCACCGCCGGTTTCGTTGAGTGGGAAGGGGAAGTGCTGGGGCTTGACCTGTACATCTGATGTTGCTGCCTTACTACCTCGGTTGCCCGTCCTGGAGTGAAAACGCCTGGCGCGATTACCTCTATCCGCAAGACGCCAAACCCGCCGAGTTTCTCGATCTCTATTCCCACGTTTTCAATGCCGTGGAAGGCAACACGACCTTCTATGCGAGCCCGGCTGCCAGCACCGTGCAGCGTTGGGCCGAAACGATGCCCGAACATTTTCGTTTCACCGCCAAGTTCCCCGGCGACATCAGTCATGGCGGTGACCTGCGCGAACAACTGACCGCCGCCGAAACTTTCACCCAATTGCTCAGCCCGCTCGGTGAACGGGTGTCGCCACTGTGGCTGCAGCTGTCGAAGAGTTTCACGCCACAGCGCTTGCCCGAACTGGCCGGATTTATCGACGCCTTGCAGCGCCCCTTGGCGGTGGAAGTGCGCCATGACGATTTCTTCGCCAAGGGCGACAGTGAGCGACTGCTCAATCGTCTGTTGCTTGATCGAGGCGTCGAGCGCATTTGCCTCGATCCGCGCGCGCTGTTCAGTTGCACCTCGACCGATCCTTCAGTGCTCCACGCTCAGTCGAAAAAGCCCAGGGTGCCGCCGCGCCCGGCTGCTTTCACCCAGTTCCCGCAAGTGCGTTTCATCGGTCATCCCCAACTGGAAGCCAACGATACGTTCCTGTCGCCCTGGGTGGAGAAAATCGCTCTGTGGATCGAAGAGGGCCGCACGCCCTATATCTTCCTGCACACCGCCGACAACGTACTGGCGGCGAAACTGGCGCAGCGTTTCCACGCCCGCTTGATGCTGCGTTTGCCTGGCTTGCCAGCGTTGCCTGAGCTATACAGAGAACCCGCCGCCGAGCAACTTGGCTTGCTCTGAAGGCGGATACGTTCCCCTTTTGCAGGAGCCTGCCAATGGACGCGCAAACCCTTCGAGCCCAAGCCTTCAAAGCCTTACACGAACGCGACGGCGTTTTTGTGATCCCCAACCCATGGGATGCCGGTTCAGCAAAAATGCTTGCCAGCCTGGGCTTCGAGGCACTGGCGACCACCAGTGCCGGTTACGCTTTTTCTCAGGCTCAACCCGATGGCGGGCTGAACCTGGACGAGACCCTGGTCAATGTTCGGGCGATTGTCGCCGCCACCGACTTGCCGGTAGCCGTCGATCTGGAAAACGGTTTTGCCGATGATCCTGCCGAATGCGCTAAAAGCATCTTGCGGGCAGCCGAGGCGGGTGCCGTCGGTGGCTCGATCGAAGACGCCACGGGCCGACCAGAGACGCCAATCTATTGCTTCGAACATGCTGTGGCGCGTATCAAGGCCGCTGTCGCCGCCGCTCGCAGCTTGCCTTTCCCTTTCATGCTGACGGCCCGCGCCGAGAATTTCCTGCATGGCAATCCGGACATTGAGGACACGATTCGCCGTTTGAAGGCGTTCGCCGAGGCCGGTGCGGATGTGTTGTACGCACCAGGGTTGCGCAGCGCTGAAGAGGTCCTGGCCGTGGTCCGTGCCGTGGCGCCGAAACCGGTCAACGTGTTGATGTCCGGTGGCTTGAAGCTGACGGTGCAAGAGCTGGGTGAAATGGGCGTCAAGCGCATCAGTGTCGGCTCGGCGCTGGCGCTGGCGGCACTGGGCGAGTTCTACCGCGCGGCTCAGGAGATCAAGGCGTCGGGTACGTTCGGGTTCACGTCGCGATCCATGCCTTATCAGCAGGCCAACTCACTGTTCAAAGGTTGAGCGCGGGGGCGCTGGGGATCAGGCGGCCAGGCGCAGGTTCTGCAGAATGATCGGGCGCGCCCAGCCGTTATCGAAATCGAGTTGTTTCTGTTGTTCCACGATTTCTTCCGGCGAGAACGGCGGGAAGGGCTTGTCCAAAAGGTCGAGTTCGAATTCGGCGATTGGCAGGTGCAGCGGACGCGGTTGAGGTGCCGGGCCGGCTTCGGGTACCGGTTGGCCTGCGGTCAATACGATCGGACGCACCCAGCCACTTTCGAAGTTCTGTTGTTTCTGCTGGGCGACGATTTCTTCCGGCGGGAACGGAGGGAATGGCTTGTCGGCCAGGTCCATTTCGAATTCGGCAATCGGCAGGAACAGCGGCTCGGGCGGGCGGACTTCGGTGTCCTTCACGTCGCATTCGCGCTGGGAAATGATGTGTGCCAGCAAGTCGCTGCCAACGGTGGGTTCGACCGGGCTTTCGAGATCGACCGGTGGAAAGTTCAGCGATTGCGGCAGCACCTCACCCGACTGTTCGGCCAGCGCTCGGGCAAAGAAATCCTGCCAGATGTGGCTGACGCCGCTCAGTGCCTGGGTGTTTCGCAGGTTGTAATCGCCGTAGGGCGAGATAAAACCTGTGATTGTGGGTTGAATGTCTGACATTTCTCTCGGTCGACGCTCAGCTCTGGCAAAATGCTCGATAGTTTTGTTATCGGCAGTTTTTGCCGATCATTAATTTTTTGAGCGTGTTTTCCCATGATTGAGCAACCGGCCGCGTGCCGCATCCATGTCCAGGCCCTGGGCGAGACTTTTCAGCCACAGGCCGAGCACTGGGCCGAGCGCCTGGGCCTGCCG
This sequence comes from Pseudomonas putida, assembly GCF_050990305.1. Taxonomy (GTDB): domain Bacteria; phylum Pseudomonadota; class Gammaproteobacteria; order Pseudomonadales; family Pseudomonadaceae; genus Aquipseudomonas; species Aquipseudomonas putida_AH. The sequence continues at coordinate 1,238,490 of NZ_CP158817.1, forward strand.
CTGCAGGTGGATGACGGCGAATTCGCATTGCAGGTGGGCGATCAGGGTTTGCAGCTGCAACAGCTCGGCCCGGACGCGCCAGGGCCGGTGCGGGTGGACTTCGTTGAGGGCGGCGCGGCGCATCGGCGGTTATACGGCGGTGGCAGCGGGCAGATGATCGCCAAGGCCGTCGGTATTGCCCAGGGCGTGCGTCCTCGGGTGCTGGATGCCACGGCGGGACTGGGCAAGGATGCGTTCGTACTGGCCAGTCTGGGTTGCGAGATGAGTCTGATCGAGCGTCAGCCACTGATCGGTGCCTTGCTCGAAGATGGCTTGGCCCGTGGCGCGGAAGATTTCGACGTGGCGCCCATCGTGGCGCGCATGCGCTTGCTCAAGGGCAATTCGATCGAGGTGATGCGTAATTGGGAAGGCGAGCCGCCGCAGGTGATCTACCTCGACCCGATGTTCCCGCACCGTGAGAAAACCGCGCTGGTGAAGAAGGAAATGCGCCTGTTCCGGCCACTGGTGGGCGATGACCCGGATGCACCGGCATTGCTCGAAGCCGCATTGGCGTTGGCCACCCACCGTGTGGTGGTCAAGCGCCCGCGCAAGGCGCCGTGCATCGAAGGGCCAAAGCCGAGTCATGCGCTGGATGGCAAATCCAGTCGGTATGACATCTATCCCAAGAAAGCATTGAAGCCCTGAAAAGATCGCAGCCTGCGGCAGCTCCTACAGGACCGGGTTTACATCGCCCGATGTAGGAGCTGCCGAAGGCTGCGATCTTTTTCGATGTCTGAATCAGGGCCGATAAGCCCGCATAAACAACTCCACCACTTCCCGTACATGGCTCTCCGCCGCGTCCTCGGTCAACGGTTCGCCGCAGCCATACAGCAGCCGAAAGTTCGCCGCGCCCTTGAGCAGGCAGAAGAAGTGTTCCGCCGCACTGCGCGGTTTTTCGATACGCAACGCACCACTCTGGTCGATCTTGCTCAGCAGCCGCTCCATGCCGTGCAGCATGCGCTCGGGACCGGCTTCAAAGAAGATCAGCGACAGGCTCGGGTCCTGGCTGCCCAGGGTCATGATCAAGCGATGCAGGTTCACTGATTCGTCGCTGTTGATCAGCACATGAAAGCCACGGGCGATGTTCAGCAGTACGGCGTCCACCGCCACGCCTTCGGGCAATTCGAAAAACAGCGTCGGTAACTGTTCCTCGCACTTGGCCACGACGGCGGCGGAGAACAACGTCTCCTTGTCATTGAAATGGCTGTAGACCGTCAGCTTCGAAACGCCTGCTTCGGCGGCGACAGCATCCATGCTGGTGTTGGCATATCCCTTGGTCAAAAACAGCGTTTTCGCCGCGTCGAGGATCGCCTGGCGCTTGGCCAGATCCTTGGGGCGGCCTGGGCCGTTGGGTACTGAAGGATTGTTCGGCATATGCGCTTTTATTACTGGACTGGTGAGTTTGCTATTAATAACATACTGGTCAGTATAATTATTCCAAGCACCATTAGCGAAAGGTCCTCCACCATGTTCCGCTATGCCTTGCCCCTCGCGTTGCCAGTCAGTCTGGCGTTTTTTTTGACAGCGTGTGGTCACGAAGAGGCGCCCCAAGTCAGTGTTCGCCCGGCCATGGTGGTCCAGCCAGAGCCTTCGTCCCAGGCAATGGAAAGTTATCCCGGTGAAGTCCGGGCTCGTTTTGAGCCGGACCTGGCGTTTCGCATTGGCGGTAAAGTCAGCCGACGACTGGTAGAAGAGGGGCAGCGGGTCAAGGCCGATCAGCCGCTGGCGGAGCTCGACCCGCAAGACGTGCGCTTGCAACTGGAAGCCACCCGCGCCCAAGTCGCCGCCGCCGAGGCCAATCTCAATCTGGTGCGCGCCGAACGTGATCGCTACAAGACCCTGATGGACCGCCAGATGGTCAGTCGTTCGCAGTACGACAACGCGGAAAACCTCTATCGCTCCGGCGAGGCCCGCCTCAAACAGATCAAAGCCGAATTCAATGTCTCGACCAACCAGGCCAGCTACGCCGTATTGCGCGCGCCCCAGGATGGTGTCGTGGCCAAGCGAGCGCTGGAAGTGGGGCAAGTGGTGGCCGCCGGTCAAACCGTGTTCACCCTGGCCACCGATGGCGAGCGCGAAGTGTTGATCAGCCTGCCGGAACAGAGCTTTGGCCGCTTCAAGGTCGGCCAGCCTGTGTCGGTGGAGCTGTGGACGCAACCGGATCAGCGCTTTGCCGGGCATATCCGCGAACTGTCTCCCGCGGCCGATCCCAAGTCCCGCACCTTCGCCGCGCGCATCACTTTCAATGCCGGCAAGGTACCGGTGGAATTGGGCCAGAGTGCCCGGGTATTCGTGCAAACCGCCGAGACCGTGCCACTCTCCGTGCCGTTGTCAGCACTGACCGCAGAAAACGGTGTGACCTACGTCTGGGTCGTCAGCGCCAACAACACCCTGAAAAAAACGCCGGTGCGGGTCGGTGCCTTCGGCGAGAAAACCGTGCCGGTGCTCGAAGGACTCAACGCTAGCGACTGGGTGGTGGCTGCAGGCGTCCATGTGCTTCTGGACGGGCAGCAAGTGCGCCCGGTGGATCGCTCCAACCGCGTGGTCAATCTGGCGGACAAGGAGTAATCCCCGATGGGCTTCAATCTCTCCGAATGGGCGTTGCGTAACCGCCAGATCGTACTGTTCCTGATGCTTTTGCTGGCCATCGTCGGTGCGTTGTCCTACACAAAGCTCGGCCAGAGCGAAGACCCGCCCTTTACCTTCAAGGCCATGGTAATTCGCACCAACTGGCCGGGCGCCACCGCGCAGGAAGTCTCGCGCCAGGTGACCGAGCGCATCGAAAAGAAGCTGATGGAAACCGGCGAGTACGAACGCATCGTGTCGTTCTCCCGTCCGGGTGAATCCCAGGTGACATTCATTGCCCGCGACTCCATGCACTCGGTGGAGATTCCGGAGCTCTGGTATCAGGTGCGCAAGAAGGTCAGTGACATTCGCCACACCTTGCCACCAGGTATTCAGGGACCGTTCTTCAACGATGAATTCGGCACCACCTTCGGCAACATCTACGCGCTGACCGGCGACGGATTCGATTACGCCGTGCTCAAGGATTATGCCGACCGCATCCAGATCCAGCTGCAACGGGTGAAGGACGTGGGCAAGGTTGAGTTGCTCGGCTTGCAAGACGAAAAGATCTGGATCGAACTGTCCAACGTCAAACTCGCCACCCTTGGCTTGCCGTTGGCAGCGGTGCAGCAGGCGCTTGAGGAACAGAACGCGGTGTCCACCGCCGGCTTCTTCGAAACCAGCAGCGAGCGATTGCAGCTACGGGTTTCAGGGAATTTTCAGACCGTCGATGAGATAAAAAACTTTCCGATTCGGGTAGGGGATCGCACCTTCCGCATCTCCGATGTGGCTGACGTGCGCCGTGGATTCAACGATCCACCGGCGCCGCGCATGCGCTTCATGGCCGAGGACGCCATCGGCCTGGCCGTGGCCATGAAGGACGGCGGCGACATTCTGGTGCTGGGCAAGGCGCTGGAAGTCGAGTTCGCCCGCATCCAGAAGAACCTCCCCGCCGGTATGCAGCTGCGTAAGGTATCCGATCAACCTGCAGCAGTGAAAACCGGGGTCGGTGAGTTCGTTCAGGTGCTGGTAGAAGCGCTGGCCATTGTATTGCTGGTGAGTTTTTTCTCCCTCGGCGTGCGCACCGGCATGGTGGTCGCGCTGGCGATTCCGCTGGTGCTGGCGATGACCTTCGCCACCATGTATTACCTTGGCATCGGCCTGCACAAGATATCCCTCGGTGCGTTAGTGCTGGCGTTGGGTTTGTTGGTGGACGACGCGATCATCGCCGTGGAAATGATGGCGATCAAAATGGAGCAGGGCTTCGACCGGATCAAAGCGGCGAGCTATGCCTGGACCAGCACTGCGTTCCCGATGCTCACCGGTACGCTGATCACCGCCGCCGGGTTCTTGCCGATTGCCACTGCGCAATCGGGCACCGGCGAATACACCCGCTCGATTTTCCAGGTGGTGACCATCGCATTGTTGGCGTCGTGGGTGGCGGCCGTGGTGTTCGTGCCGTATCTGGGGGAAAAACTCCTGCCGGATCTGGCGAAAATTCATGCAGCCAAACACGGTCCCGATCAGCCTGACCCTTACGGCACGTCGTTTTATCAGAGAGTCCGAGGTGTGGTGGAGTGGTGCGTGCGTCGGCGCAAGACGGTGATCGCGGCGACGGTGATTCTGTTCATCGCTTCGGTATTCCTGTTTCGTTTTGTGCCGCAGCAATTCTTCCCTGCATCGGGGCGACTGGAATTGATGGTCGATCTGAAACTGGCCGAAGGTGCTTCCCTGAGCAATACCACCGACGAGGTCAAACGCCTCGAAGCCTTGCTCAAGGACAAGGCCGGAATCGACAACTACGTGGCCTACGTCGGCACGGGTTCACCACGTTTTTACCTGCCGCTGGATCAGCAACTGCCGGCGGCGAGTTTCGCTCAGTTTGTCGTACTGGCCAAAACCATCGAGGAACGTGAAACCCTGCGCAGCTGGTTGATCACCACGCTTAACGAGCAATTCCCGGCCCTGCGATCGCGGGTCACACGCCTGGAAAACGGCCCGCCGGTTGGCTATCCGGTGCAGTTCCGGGTGACCGGCGAGCACATCGAGGAAGTTCGCGCGCTGGCCCGCAAGGTCGCGGCCAAGGTGCGGGAAAATCCCCATGTGGCCAACGTCCATCTGGATTGGGAAGAACCGAGCAAAGTCGTGTACTTGAATATCGATCAGGACCGTGCGCGGGCGCTGGGCGTGAGCACGGCGAACCTGTCGAAGTTCTTGCAGAGCTCGCTGACCGGCTCCAGCGTCAGCCAGTATCGCGAAGACAACGAACTGATCGAGATCCTGCTGCGCGGCACTGTGCATGAACGTACCGAGCTGTCGTTGCTGCCAAGCCTGGCGGTGCCGACGGACAACGGGCGCAGTGTCGCCCTGTCGCAGATCGCCACCCTGGAATACGGTTTTGAAGAAGGTGTGATCTGGCACCGTAACCGCCTGCCCAACGTGACGGTCCGCGCCGACATCTACGGCAAGGAGCAACCGGCGACCCTGGTGAAACAGATTATGCCGACGCTTGATCCGATCCGTGCTGAATTGCCCGACGGTTATCTGCTGGATGTCGGCGGCACCGTAGAAGACTCCGAGCGTGGGCAGAAGTCGGTCAATGCCGGTGTGCCAATGTTCATCGTGGTCGTACTGACGTTGCTGATGCTGCAACTGCGCAGTTTCTCACGCACGGCGATGGTGTTTCTGACGGCGCCGTTGGGCTTGATCGGGGTGACGCTATTCTTGATGGTGTTCCGCCAACCGTTCGGGTTTGTCGCCATGCTCGGGACCATCGCGCTGTCGGGGATGATCATGCGTAACTCAGTGATTCTGGTGGATCAGATCGAGCAGGACATCGCGGCTGGATTGAAGCCGTGGCAGGCGATTATCGAGGCCACCGTGCGTAGGTTCAGGCCGATTGTGTTGACGGCGCTGGCGGCGGTGTTGGCGATGATTCCGTTGTCGCGCAGTGTGTTCTTCGGGCCGATGGCGGTGGCGATCATGGGTGGGTTGATTGTGGCGACGGCGTTGACGCTTTTGTTCTTGCCTGCGTTGTATGCGGCGTGGTTCAGGGTCAAGAAAGAGTCGGCCTGAGTTCGTTTGACTTGGCGGCTTACGGGCCGACCAAGTCGTTGGTTGATTGAGTGCAGATCCATTGCTGCGGTAACGGCTGCTTATGGTTTCGCCCTTACGGCGAGTCACTTTTTTTACAAACGCCTAAAAAAAGTAACCAAAAAAACGCTCGCCCCGAACGTACGGCCCCTCGCCAAGGCTCGGGGTTCCTTCGCTCCGGCATTCATCCGGGGGCATCGCCTCCGGTTTGCTTCGCTGCACCTCCTCTCGATGTGTGCGGCTTCGCCGCACGGCGCTCCGCGCCTACCCCCCGGATGAACGCCTCCACTCAGCCTACCGAAGGGGCGGGTGGATCAAGGGCGGCCGAGGCGAGCTGACACTCGACCTGATTGCCGGCACGACCCCCTGTAGGAGCTGCCGAAGGCTGCGATCTTTTGATCTTGCTTCTAAACAATCAAAAGATCGCAGCCTCGTTACACTCGACAGCTCCTACGGGTCCACAGGTGACCACATACCTGTGGGAGCTGGCTTGCCAACGAAGACGGCCTGACAGCCGACCTGATTCTGCAGATGCCGCCAATGCCCTTGTAGGAGCGAGGCTTGCCCGCGATGGCGGCCTGACAGCCGACCTGATTTTGCAGATGCCACCAATCCCCTTGTAGGAGCGAGGCTTGCCCGCGATGGCGGCCTGACAGCCGACCTGATTTTGCAGATGCCGCCAATGCCCTTGTAGGAGCGAGGCTTGCCCGCGAAGACGGCCTGACAGCCGACCTGATTTTGCGGATTTTTCCCATTCCAGACTGTAGGAGCGAGCCTGCTCGCGATGGCTCTCTAAATCTTTGCATCAGCCAATGTCATGGCCACGGAGTTGTCCTCCAGCCTCACCGGCCCGACGTGCAATCTGGTGCTGGGCATCCAGCAGATGATTGTGCTGGCGCAGTTGTCGGTGAACCGTGTGCTGGATCAGATTGAGCCGCAGTAATCGCAAACGGAAAAAGCCCGCTGAACCTGTGGAGGCCAGCGGGCTTTTTTCGGTGGGGCACTCAGTCAGGGATTGATGTTGGCTGATGTGGCCTCTTCGCGGGCAAGCCCGCTCCTACAGGGTTCTGACGGTGAGGCTTAGAGCGTGCCGAAAACCTTCTTCGCCAGGCTGGTCGCTGCCGCCGCCGGATCCTTGCGAATGACTTCTTCCTGCTTGCCGATCATTTCAAACAAGCCGTTCAGCGCCTGTTCGGTGACGTAGTTTTCGACGTTGGCGCTCTTGGCGTCGATCACGCCCATGGTTGCGGCCTGGCCGGCGAACGAGTTGTATTGTTGAGCCAGGCCGACCTGGTCGGTGGCTTGCTTGACGATGGGCAGGAACTTGGCGCGGATCTGTTCGCGGCTGGTCTTGTTCAGGTATTGGGTGGCCGAGTCGTTGCCGCCGCTGAGGATGCCCTTGGCGTCTTCGACGGTCATTTTCTTCACCGCATCGACCAGGATCGGCTGGGCCTGAACCACAGCGGTTTCCGCTGCCTTGTTCATGCTGGCTTCCAGTTGATCGACCTGATCACCCATGCCGAACTGTTTCATTTTGCTGGCGACCTTGCCCAGCTTGCCTGGCAATTCGATTTTTACGTCCGGGTTGTTGCTGAAGCCGCCCGGTGTGCCCAATTGTTTCACGGCTATTTGCGCGCCCTGGGTCAAGGCGTCCTTGAGTCCGCCAGTGGCGTCTTTTTGCGACAGGTCGCTGAGGGACAGTGCCATGGCACTGGCGCTGATCATCAGGCCTGCGCACAGGCCAGCAAAGCGAAGGGTAGGGCGGAACATGGCAACTTCCTTTTTTAAAAAATTAGCGGGCCGCGTCAACGCGGACCTTCACGGGTTGCGGGTCAGTACCGTCCAGGCGCACGGCGTGGTTCTCGGTAGTAATGAACAGCAGTTTGCCGTCGACTTCAATGCGCGCGTTGATCGAGTAACGGTGATTGGGCTCGATCTTCTGAGGGTCGTAGCTCAGGTGGAACGGCAGCGGCACCTGGCCTTTGACCGGGCCACGTTGTTCGTCGATGACCTTGGCCGGGGCATCGGCAAGGGAAATGTCTTGCAGGCTGACGCTGAGGATCGCGGTCGGTGGCAGCGCGATGCGTTGCAGGTAGAAGACTTCGCCGTCGAGGCTGGCTTTGGGGGCAGGCTGCATTGAATGGCAGGCTCCCAGCAGTGCAGTCATGGCTAGTAGAGAGAGTTTTTTCATTGGATAACTCCATTTAAAAATGTGGGAGCGAGCCTGCTCGCGAAAGCGGTGTGTCAGTCAACAGTGATGTTGAATGTTAGACCGCATTCGCGAGCAGGCTCGCTCCCACAGGTGCTTGCATCAGGTCTGTGACGGTGTGGCAGGTTGATCAGCCGCATCTTCGCTGCGATGCAACGCCACCTGCCGGATCGACAAGCGAATCTCCGCCGGCAACACCCGTTTGGCCGCGCCCTCGGCCAATTCGCCCAGCAATTCGTGATAGCCCAGCTTGCCGGCCTCGTCACGCTTGAGCACGTCCAGATCGAGCAGGGTCTGGATGAAGTGGCGGAACAGGCTCTTATCGAAGAATTCCGGGGCGTTCAGGCCATGCAGGATCGACAGGCGCTGGGCCATGACCGTGCACAGGTCTTCCAGTTCTTCGGCGCTGATGCTGTTCTGGCCGCTGTTGAGCAGCAGGGAAACGGTCATGTAGAAGCGCTGCAGGGTCTGGGCGATGCTTTTGGACAGCAGGGTCAGCAGCACGAAATGCCGCGAGCTCGGTGCCGGGCGCAAGTAGACGTCGTTCTCGAAACGCAGCAGGCCTTGTTCGACGAAGGCCTCCAGCCATTGATCGATTACCCCGTCCAACTCCTCCAGCGACCAGCGTATGAACAGTTCGGCTTGCAGGTACGGGTACAGCGCGCGGGTGTAGCGCAGGATTTGTTCGCGGCTCATGCGCGAGGCGCTCTGGAAGAAGCTCGCCAACAGCGCCGGCAGCGCGAAGATGTGCAGCACGTTGTTGCGGTAGTAAGTCATCAGGACGGCGTTTTGCTCGTCCAGATACAGAATCTTGCCCAGGGCGTCGCTCTGTTCCGAGAGCAAATCCATGTCCTTGACATGCTCGATCAGCGCACGCCCGTCACCTTCCGGCAGGGTGGTGTGCGGCGAATACGGAACCTTGCGCAACAGCGCCAGGTACAGATCGAGGACCCGCGCCATGGCGCGATCGTCCAGGGCCAGGCGGCTGGTGGACAGCAGCGCCAATGCCACCAGGTTGACGGGGTTGATCGCCGCCGCTTCGTTCAGATGCTGCGCGACTTTCTCTCCCAGGCGATTGGTGGTTTCGTTGAGCCAGGCCGGTTTGAACTGCGGGCCGAGTTCCTGTTGGCGCCAGTCCGGTTGTTCGCTGTCGAGGAATTGCGCCAATTTGATTGGCTCGCCGAAGTTCACCGCCACCTGGCCAAAGCGCTGTTTGAGCGCGCCGATGACTTTGAAAATGTCGAAGATCGATTCTTTCTTCTTACTCGCCCCGCGCAGTTCGCCGAGGTAGGTGCGGCCTTCCAGTACGCGCTCGTAGCCGATGTATACCGGCACGAATACGATCGGCATGCGCGACGAACGCAGGAAACTGCGCAGGGTGATCGCCAGCATCCCGGTTTTCGGTTGCAGCATGCGCCCGGTACGCGAGCGTCCGCCCTCGACGAAGTACTCCACCGGGAACCCCTTGGTGAACAGGGTGTGCAGGTATTCGTTGAACACCGAGGTGTACAGCGGGTTGCCCTTGAACGTGCGGCGCATGAAGAACGCGCCGCCACGACGCAGCAGGCCACCGATCACCGGCATGTTCAGGTTGATCCCGGCGGCGATGTGCGGCGGAGTCAGGCCGTTGCGAAACAGCAGATAAGACAGCAGCAGGTAATCGATGTGGCTGCGGTGGCACGGCACGTAGATCACTTCGTGACCCGGGGCGACTGTCTGTACGCCTTCGATGTTGTTGAGCTTGATGCCGTCATAGATCTTGTTCCAGAACCAACTCAACACCACTTCCAGAAAGCGGATCGCGGTGTAGGTGTAGTCCGAGGCGATCTCGTTGCCGTAACGCAGGGCTTGGGCCTTGGCTTTTTCCACCGAGATATTTTCGCGCTCAGCTTCGTCGAGGATCGCTTGCTTGACCTGCGGTTGGTTGACCAGGCCCTTGACCAGGTTGCGCCGGTGGGAGATATCCGGGCCGATCACAGCGGTTTTGAGATTGCGAAAGTGCACCCGCAGGATGCGCTGGGCCATGCGCACGGTGCGTTCGTGACCCTTGTCCTGTGCAATCAGCTCGCGCAGGTGGATCGGCGCGGAAAACTGCACGCGGGTCTTGCGTCCGAGCACGATGATGCTCAGCAGGCGACGCAGACGCCCGGTGACCGCCCAACTGTCGGCGAATAGCAGTTTCCATGGGCTGTTTTCGCTGTCCGGCGACTGGCCCCAGAAAACGCTGACGGGAATGATCTGCGCGTCTTCGGCGGCGTTCTGGCTCAGGGCGCTGACCAGACGGGTCAGGGTTGGCGGTGCGCCGCGCTTGTCCTGACGGCCGAGCCAGTCCGGATCTGGCGTGAGGTAGAAGAACGCGGCGGGTTCCAGCAGGTTGCCCACCGATACCGGCAGCACCGGACGTGGCAGGCCGGCCTTGCTGCATTCGGTATCGACAACGGCCAAGTCAGTCAGCGAAGGGTTTTGCAGGACGTAGAACACCGGACGACTGCGGTCGAGGTTGAGGGTGAACGACGACTGGTTGATCGTCTCGGAGCGAACCCAGAGGTACAACAGTCGGCGCAGGGTGCCAAACACAAGACGGCGGAGCGGGGAGCGGGTCATACGGCATCTGCATGAGTGAATAAAACCGAGCGTTTGCTCGGGCGGGCGTTAGTGTGCCGTATTCATCGAAAATCGGCAAAAAAGCGGCAATCAAAGTGCTATTGAGAGATTAAACGTCTGACATATACTCGGCGCTCTGTCGCCGCAGCCTTTCATGGGACGGCAAGTGCAGGCTGATGTTCCGAGGCTTTCCTGCGAAAAGCCCGATCAATAATAAAAAGGGAGTATGAACAGATGGCAACACGTGAAACCGGCAGCGTTAAGTGGTTCAACGACGCCAAGGGCTACGGCTTTATTCAACGCGCGGACGGGGTGGATGTGTTCGTGCACTACCGCGCGATTCGCGGCGAAGGCCACCGTTCGCTGACCGAAGGCCAGCAGGTCGAGTACGCGGTGGTGGAAGGGCAGAAGGGGTTGCAGGCTGAGGATGTTGTAGGTCTTTAATCTGTAGGAGCTGCCGAAGGCTGCTCTCTTTTTTGCTTTAAGCGGTTTTCCAGGTGATCTCTTCTTCACCGTCGGCGCTGATGCGAATCCAGCGATCCGCCGTCTCCTCGCCTTCTTCTTCGACCCAACTGCCTGGTGCGCAGCGCACTTCGACGTTCAGCGCGGCAAACGCGGCGCGGGCGCAGGCGATGTCGTCGTCCCACGGCGTCTGGTCGCTTTCCAGGTACAGGCTGTTCCATTTTCCTACAGCCTTGGGCAACCAGGTCACCGGCACGTTGCCGGCCTTGCACTTGTAGGTCTGGCCTTTCTGCACCCAGTCGCTGCATGGGCCCAGCGCGGCGCCGAGCCAGGTTGAAATGGCTTTATGGTCGACGTCGGCGTCTTTCAGGTAAATCTCGATATCGGGCTGGCGCATGGATGTCCTCACTGCGTGTCTGAAAAATCCATTCGCGGATTTAGCCGGTCTTGAGTCATTGCCCAAGACCAAAAATTATTCGGGTTATTGAAGTACGAAATAATCGTAGCGCATCGACACGGTGACCTCGAACGGCTCTGCCTGTTCGATGACCGCTGCCCGTCGCTCGGCACTGGCGCGCCAACCATGAGGGGTCATGGCCAGCAGGTTCGCCCGGTCCTGGCCGCTGGCAAGGGTCAGTTTGAACGCCAGGGTTTCGCTGTGTGCCAGCGCCATGCCTTCGGGCACCAGGGCCAGATGCTTGTCGTCGGTGTATTCACGGACTTCGTCGTACAGCCGCTCGCGCAGTTCCATCAGGTGGCCGCTGGTCGGTCCGACTTTCATCAGGCCGCCGCCGGGGCTGAGCAGGCGTTTGGCCTCCTGCCAGTCCAGCGGACTGAACACGCTGGCCAGAAACTGACAGCTGCCCGACGCCAACGGCACCCGTGCCATGCTGGCGATCAACCAAGTCAGGTTCGGGTTGCGTTTGCAGGCGCGCTTGACCGCTTCGCGGGAAATGTCCAGCGCATAGCCGTCGGCATCCGGCAGGGCCTCGGCTATTTGCGCGGTGTAGTAACCCTCGCCACAACCGATGTCGACCCAGCGCACCGGCGCATAACCGGCCGCCAGTTCTGCCAGGCGTTTGGCCACCGGTGCATAGTGCCCGGCGTTGAGGAAATCGCGACGGGCTTCGACCATCGCCTGGTTGTCCCCAGGGTCACGGCTGTTCTTGTGCTGCACGGGCAGCAGGTTCAAGTAACCCTGGCGCGCACGGTCGAATCGGTGCCCGGCGGGGCACACCACGCCGTTGTCTACCGCGTTGAGCGGTTCGCTGCAGATCGGGCAAGCCAACATCAGGCGAGCAACTTGACGAGGGTCTGGTAGTAGATCTCGGTCAGCACATCGAGGTCAGCCGCCAGTACGCGCTCGTTGACCTGATGGATGGTCGCGTTGACCGGACCCAGTTCGACCACTTGTGTGCCCATGGTCGCAATGAAGCGCCCGTCGGAGGTGCCGCCAGTGGTAGAGGCCTTGGTGTCGCGACCGGTGATGTCCTTGATGCTCGACGACACCGCGTCCAGCAGCGCGCCCGGCTCGGTGAGGAACGGCAGGCCGGACAGGGCCCAGTCGATGTGCCAGTCCAGATCATGCTTGTCGAGGATGTCGGCGACGCGCTTTTGCAGACCTTCGACGGTGGACTCGGTGGAGAAACGGAAATTGAATACCGCCACCAGGTCTCCTGGGATCACGTTGGTCGCGCCGGTGCCGGAATTGACGTTGGAGATCTGGAAGCTGGTCGGCGGGAAGAAATCGTTGCCATGGTCCCAATGCTCGGCGGCAAGTTCGGCCAGGGCCGGGGCGGCGAGGTGGATCGGGTTCTTCGCCAGGTGCGGATAGGCCACATGGCCCTGCACGCCGCGTACGGTCAATTTCGCACCGAGGGAGCCGCGGCGGCCGTTCTTGACCACATCACCCACCAGGGTGGTGCTCGACGGTTCGCCGACGATGCACCAGTCCAGGCGCTCCTTTCGCGCCGCCAGGCGTTCAACCACAGCCTTGGTGCCGTGGTGTGCCGGGCCTTCTTCGTCGCTGGTGATCAGGAAGGCGACCTTGCCCTTGTGATCCGGGTAGTCGGCGACGAAGCGCTCGGCCGCCACCGTCATGGACGCCAGGCTGCCTTTCATATCCGCCGCGCCACGGCCGCAAAGCATGCCGTGTTCATCGATCACTGCGTTGAACGGGTCGATCTGCCAAGCGGTCACCGGACCGGTTGGCACCACGTCGGTGTGGCCGGCGAAGCACAGGACCGGGCCATCGTGTTTGCCGTGGGTGGCCCAGAAGTTATCCACATCTTCGATGCGCATCGGTTCCAGCATGAAACCGGCATCGCCCAGGCGCTGCATCATCTGCTTCTGGCAATCGGCGTCGACCGGCGTCACGGACGGACGGCGGATCAGGTCGATGGCGAGTTGAAGGGTCGGCGAAAGGTCGGCGTGGGCCGTCATGGATAAAACTCCGGAAATATTACTTGTAGGAGCGAGGCTTGCCCGCGAAGAACGATGATGAGGTGTATCTGTTACACCGAGTCGCTTCGTTCGCGGGCAAGCCTCGCTCCTACGGGAATTGGGAGGCAGGTCCTGCAAAATGGCGGTTATCTTAAAGCAAAACGGCGACCATAGGCCGCCGTTTAGTGCATCGGTGAAGATTTAGACCGCTGGTGCCGTTTCGGCTTCGGCGGCAGGTTTTGGCAGCGACGACAGGAACGCCATGATCAGCGCCGCCAGGTACGGCAACGACTGCACCAGCAGCATGGTGACCCAGAAGCGCATGTCGTTGCTCGGCATGCCGTTGACCAGGAAGATCCCCAGTGCCGCGCCCCACAGCAACAGCATGATGAACAGCTCTTCACGCGCTTCCGAAATCGCCACCCAGAAGCCGTGGTTATCGGCATTTTTCGGTGTGCGGAAAAACGGAATGCTGCTGGTGAAGAAACCGTACAGCACCGCTTTGGCGATGGTGTGCGACAAGGCCAATCCCGCCAGCGCCGCGCAGAACGCATCCTTGAGGTTCACGCCCACGGCGCGACGGTAGAGGAAGATGATCTTGCCGACCTTGAACACGAACAGCGCCAATGGCGGGATCGCGAAAATCAGCAGCGGCGGATCGACCCGCTGCGGCACGATGATCATCGCCGCCGACCACAACAACGCACCGACAGTGAAGAAGATGTTCATGCCGTCCGCCACCCACGGCAGCCAGCCTGCAAGGAAGTGATAGCGCTGACCACGGGTCAGTTCGGTGTCCTTGCCGCGCAACAGGGCGCGGGTGTGGCGCTTGATGATCTGGATCGCGCCATAGGCCCAGCGGAACCGCTGTTTCTTGAAGTCGATAAAGGTATCGGGCATCAAGCCTTTGCCGTAGCTGTCGTGGTAGTAGGCCGCCGACAGACCTTTCTCGAACACCCGCAGGCCCAGTTCGGCGTCTTCGCAGATACACCAGTCGGCCCAGCCCAGTTCTTCGAGTACCGAGCGACGAGTCATGGTCATGGTGCCGTGCTGGATGATCGCGTCGCGGTCGTTGCGGGTGACCATGCCGATGTGGAAGAAGCCCTTGTATTCGGCATAGCAGAGCTTCTTGAAGGTGCTTTCGTTCTGGTCGCGGTAGTCCTGAGGCGACTGCACCACGGCGATTTTCGGGTCGGCGAAGTGCGGCACCATGTGTTTGAGCCAGTTAGGGTGCACGCAATAATCGGAGTCGATCACCGCGATCACTTCGGCATCCTTGGCGGTGTGCGGAATCAAGTAGTTCAGCGCGCCGCCTTTAAAGCCTGCCAGTGGCGCAACGTGGAAGAACTTGAAGCGCGGGCCGAGGGTTGCGCAGTAATCGCGCACCGGTTCCCAGACCGCCGGGTCCTTGGTGTTGTTGTCGATGATCAGGACTTCGAAGTCCGGATAGTCGAGGTTGGCCAGGGCGTTGAGGGTCTGTTTGACCATCTCCGGCGGCTCGTTGTAGCACGGCACATGGATCGACACTTTCGGGCGGTAGCTGGAATCACCAACCACCGGTAGGAATTCCCGACGCCGCTTGTGGATCCATACCGCTTCGGCCAGTTCGTGGGCCTCGGTCAGCAACACGATAAACACCCCGAGGGCGCCGAGGGCGAGCAGGAAACCCACCGTCAGGCTGAACCAGGTGCTGTATTGCTGGCTGTAGTCATAGCCGATCCACACCAGCACCGAACCACAGAGAAACGCGATAAAGGTCAGGAAGGTGCGACCGCGCTGGCGCAGGGCCGAGCCGTCGATCATCAGCAGGGTCAGCGACAGCAGTGCCAACACCACCGAACCGATGGCCAGCACGCGCCATTGCGGGATCGCCACCACCGGGCCTTCGAAGTTGAACTTCTGCTGGCGCGCGGCGTTGAACACGCCCCAATAAGCGCCCACCGAACCTTCGTCACTGGCTTTCCATGGCTGGTCGAAGGCTTCGATCACGAAGTAGTTGAAGCCCTGGCGGTTGAGCTTGTTGACCAGGGTACGCAGGTAGATCGCCTGGTCTGCCGGCGACGCATCGGCGCCACCGCGCATGCGGCCGTTGCTCGGCCAGCCGATTTCGGACAGCAGCAACGGTTTTTTCGGGAACATCTTTTTCAGGTCGCGGGCACGGTCGAGAACGAACTGCCCGGCCTTGTCCATCGGGATGAATTCCCAGTAAGGCAGGACGTGGGCGGCGATCAGGTCAACGTGCTTGGCCAGCTCCGGATGTTCTTCCCAGACGTGCCACTGCTCGGAGGTGGTCACCGGCACCTTCACGGCGGCGCGGACGCGATCGAGCAGGACACTGAGTTCCTGGGCGGTGATTTCCTTACGGAAGATCGCTTCGTTACCCACCACTACACGCACGACGCTACGGGATGAGTTGGCCAGTTCAATGGCGCGGGCGATTTCCCGCTCGTTGCGTTCCTGGTCCGGGCTGATCCAGATCCCCAGGGTCACCCGCAGGCCGAATTCCTCTGCCAGCTTCGGAATGTCTTCCAGCGTGCCATCGACCGAGTAAATGCGGATGTTGTCCGTCAGCTTGCTCATGATCTCCAGATCACGGCGCATCTGATCGTCAGTCGGATACTGCTGCTTCTGTGGGAATTGACCCTGCTGAAACGGCGAATAGGAGAAGCCGGAGATCTGTTCAGGCCAGTTGGGGGCGGTGACCGGGCGGTTGATCAGCGCCCAGAAGCCGGTAAACAAGGCAGCGATGGCGAGCACCACGACCAGGTTGAGTCCAAATTTACGGGATGACATGGTTATTTCGGGTTCCAAAGGCTGTGGAACGAGGGAACGGTTGGGTGCCGCAAAAGGGCGCGCATCCTACACCGGCAGTTCACTGAACGCCTATCGGACAGGGAAATGCCTGACATTGGGCAATCGGCTTTCGTATAAGTTCTTACACTTTGAGTTTGAAACTTAAAACTTGTGGCGGTGAAGGTGTCCTGCTTCGCAGGCACGTTCCTCTTTTGACGAGGGGCTGTTGTCGTCAGGCATGGCGCCGCGACGAGTCATAGCCCGCTATGGCGAGGAGCGGCAACGCAGCATGACGGCAACAGACGCCGTCAAAAAGGAACAGTGCTTGTGAGGCAGGACACCCTTTATAATGCGCGCCGGTTTTTGAGGTGATGGTCATGAGTACAGAAGATCCGCGGTTTGCAGGCATCGCGCGCTTGTATGGCATTGAGGGGCTCGAGCGTCTGCGCGCGGCGCATGTGGCGATCGTCGGCGTGGGTGGCGTCGGTTCCTGGGCGGCGGAAGCCATGGCCCGGTGCGGTGTCGGTGAGATTTCGCTGTTTGACCTTGATGACGTCTGCGTCAGCAACGCCAACCGTCAACTGCACGCGCTGGACAGCACCGTCGGCAAGCCCAAGGTCGAGGTGATGGCTGAGCGCCTGCGCGGGATCAACCCGGACTGTACGGTTCACGCGGTGCCGGATTTCGTCACCCGCGAGACCATGGCCGAGTACATCACGCCGAACATCGACTGCGTGATCGACTGCATCGACAGCGTCAACGCTAAGGCGGCGCTGATTGCCTGGTGCAAGCGCCGCAAGATCCAGATCATCACCACCGGCGGCGCGGGCGGGCAAATCGATCCGACGCTGATCCAGGTTTGCGACCTGAACCGCACCTTCAATGACCCGCTGGCCTCGAAAGTGCGCTCCACCTTGCGCCGCGACTACGGCTTTTCGCGCACTGTGACCCGTCATTACAGCGTGCCGTGCGTGTTTTCCACCGAGCAACTGCGCTACCCGAAACCGGACGGCAGCATTTGCCTGCAGAAGAGTTTTGTCGGCGATGGCGTGAAGCTGGACTGCGCCGGTGGCTTTGGCGCGGTGATGATGGTCACGGCGACGTTCGGCATGGTTGCGGCGACCAAGGCGGTGGACAAGATTGTGGCGGGTGTGCGGCGGCCAGCGGAACGCATCAAACCCCAAGCCTGACACCGCCCCCTGTAGGAGCTGCCGCAGGCTGCGATCTTTTGATTTTGTCTTTTTGAATCAAGATCAAAAGATCGCAGCCTTCGGCAGCTCCTACAGGGTTAAATCGCGCATCCGTTGTAGTACGGCATTCAAGCCATTACTACGCGACTCGGATAACTGGCGACCCAGCCCCAACTGATTGAACCAGTCCGCCAAATCCAACTGCTTCAGCTGCGCCACGGACAACCCGTTGACCCGTGCCAGCAGCAACGCCACTAACCCACGGATCAAGCGTGCATCACTGTTGGCCCTGAACAGCCAGCGGCCATCCTTCAACTCTCCCACCAGCCACACCTGGCTTTCACAGCCGTGCACCCGGTTGGCCTCGCAGATTTCCTCATCGCTCAATGCAGGCAGGCGCTCGCCCCACTGCATCAGCAGGCGCGCCCGTTGTTCCCAGCCGGGCAAATTCTGGAAGGCTTCCAGCGCTGTGGCCGCTTCGGCAGGCAAGTTCATCGCAGTAGCTCCAAGGCTTGATCCAGCGCTTTAAAGAACCGCTCCAGGTCTTCGGAATCGTTGTACAGCGCCAACGACACACGAATCGCTCCGGCCAGGTGAAGGCTTTTGAGCAGCGGCATGGCGCAGTGATGACCGGCGCGCACCGCAATGCCTTGTTCGGTCAGCAGGTGCGCCAAATCTGAGTTATGTACACCTTCGATGGTAAAACTCGCCAGTGCCACTTGCGGCTTGCCCAGCAGGAGGACGCCGCTGCGGGCCTGGAGTCCTTTGAGCAAATAGTCATGCAACGCCGCTTCATGGGCAGACACGGCGTCTTGATTGAGCCCTGAGAGGTAGTCCAGCGTCGCCCCCAGGCCGATCACGCTGGAAATCGGCGGCGTACCCGCCTCAAAACCCAGCGGTGCTGGACGGAAGCGTGCCTCGTGGTAGTTGGCGTCCAGCACCATCTCGCCGCCGAACTGCCAGGGCTGCAGCCATTGCAGCGCTTCGTTGCGCCCGAACAACACGCCCAGGCCATCGGGGCCATAGAGCTTGTGGCTGGAAAACACATAAAAGTCGCAACCCAGTGCTTGAACGTCGTGGCGGCCATGGACCACGCCTTGGGCACCGTCGATCACTGTCAGTGCGTTGTGCGCCTTGGCCATCGATATCAGCGCGGGCAGTGGTTGCCAGGCGCCGATCACGTTGGACAACTGACTGACCGCCAACAGGCGCGTGCGTGGGCCGATCAATTGTGTGGCGGCTTCGAGGTCGATCACGCCGTCGGCATCCAGCGGCAGGATGACCAGTTTCAAGTCTCGGCGGTGTGCCAGTTGCTGCCACGGCAGCAGGTTGGCGTGATGCTCCAAGGCGCTGATGACAATTTCATCGCCCGGATGGAATAGAGGTTCCAGGCCATAGGCCAGGAGGTTCAGCGCAGATGTTGCGCCGTGGGTGAAGATGATCTGCCCGCTGTCACCGGCATTGAGCCATTGCGCGGCTTTACGGCGGCTGTCCTCGAAGGCCTGGGTGGCGTGTGCGCCGGGCAGGTGCTGCGCCCGATGGACGTTGGCCGCGCCGTTGGCGTAGTAATGCGCCAGGGCATCGAGCAGGGCTTGAGGTTTTTGTGTGGTGGCGGCGTTGTCCAGATAGGTCTGGGCTTGCCGTTGCAGCGCGGCGATGGCCGGAAAGTCGGCGCGCCAGGGGGAGAGAATCATCATGTTGTCGAGCCCTGATAACCATGGGCGGATATACGCCAGACCTGATGGCCGGGTCTACGCCGAACCTGTAGGAGCGAAGCTTGCTCGCGAAGGGGGCCTTGAGGCCGCCAAAAACTTCGCGGGCAAGCCTCGCTCCTACAGAAGGCGTGTGGCTTATTAGTTGTGAGCGTGCAGCGCTTCGTTCAGTTCGATGGCCGATTTGTGGGTTTTGCATTCCACAGCACCGGTCTCCGAATTGCGACGGAACAGCAGGTCGGTCTGGCCGGCCAGTTCACGGGCTTTCACCACTTTGACCAGTTGGTTCTTCTCGTCCAGCAGCGCCACTTTGGTGCCGGCGGTGACGTACAGGCCCGATTCAACGGTGTTGCGGTCGCCCAATGGGATACCGATACCGGCGTTGGCACCGATCAGGCAGCCTTCGCCGACCTTGATCACGATGTTGCCGCCACCCGACAGGGTACCCATGGTCGAGCAGCCGCCGCCCAGGTCCGAACCCTTGCCGACGAATACGCCAGCGGAGACGCGGCCTTCGATCATGCCCGGGCCTTCGGTGCCGGCGTTGAAGTTGATGAAGCCTTCGTGCATCACGGTGGTGCCTTCGCCCACGTAGGCGCCCAGGCGCAGACGCGCGGCATCAGCGATACGCACGCCGGCCGGCACCACGTAGTCGGTCATTTTCGGGAACTTGTCCACCGAGAATACTTCCAGCAACTCGCCGCGCAGACGGGCTTCGAGTTGATGCTCGGCAAGTTCCGACAGGTCGATGGCGCCCTGGCTGGTCCAGGCCACGTTCGGCAGCAACGGGAAGATGCCGGCCAGGTTCAGGCCGTGCGGTTTGACCAGGCGATGGGACAGCAGGTGCAGCTTGAGGTAGGCCTCAGGCGTGGACGACAGCTGGGCATCTTCGGCCAGCAGGGTGGCGACCAGCGGCTTGTGGCTCTCGGCCAGACGGGTCAGCAGGGCAGCCTGGGCTGCGTCGACGCCTTTGACGGCTTCAGCCAGTTGCGAGGCTTGAGCGGTGGTGAAAGCGATAGCCTGGTTGCCTTCGCTGTAGCCCAGGACTGGTGCAATGGCGGCGACCAGTTCGGCCGACGGCTTGAGCAATGGCTGTGCATAGAACACTTCCAGCCAAGCGCCTTCACGGTTTTGAGTGCCGACACCAAAGGCCAGGCTGAACAGGGTAGTGGACATGTTGATACCTCTAACAAATTGAAACGGGCTGCTTACTTGAGAGCTGCCGCGTAGATGTCTGGCTTGAAGCCAATCAGGGTTCGGTCACCGAGATCGAGCACCGGGCGCTTGATCATCGAAGGTTGTGCGAGCATCAGTTCGATGGCTTTCGACTGGTCGAGATCGGCTTTGCGTTCGTCGTCGAGCTTGCGAAAGGTCGTGCCTGCACGGTTCAACACCACTTCCCAGCCGTGCTCGTTGCACCACTGGGTCAGGTGTTCACGGTCGATACCGACCGCCTTGTAATCATGAAAGTCATAGCTGACAGCGTGTTCATCGAGCCAGGTGCGCGCCTTTTTCATGGTGTCGCAGGCTTTGATGCCGTAAAGCTCTAAGTGCTTGATTTTATTGGGCATAAATTCTTCCCCAAAACTTCCCCAATATCGCCCTAAAATTCAGCCGTCGATTATGCCACGTCGATCCACTCAGCGCCTCGACTGTCGCGGTACAGGTCGGTCATGGTGGCCGAACGGTGACCGAGCAGTTTCTGTGCATCCCGGCCTTCGGCCTCATGGAGGCGTGCTGCCAACGATCGCTGCTCGTGAAAGGACGGTGGCTGGCGGCCGAAAGTTATCCCAAGTTTCGCGCCGGCCTTGTCCCGAGCCTCAGCAAAAGCCGAGCTCAGGGTGTCCAGCACCACCGGCTGGCCAGCTTTGGCCCGGCCCGGTGCCTGGGCATGATGCACCAGGTGTTGTGACAGAACGCGATCACGGCATTGTTTGATCACTTGGTTCAGGTCCAGGCCGACAGACTCGAGGCGAATCTCGGTACTGATCCGGAGCCTGGCGCCGGTCTTGGACTGCACGACGTGCAGGAAACCGTCATGCACATCCTTGAACAACATCGAGGCGATATCATCCCGGCGTTGCCCCGTGAGCACCGCCAGCTCCATGGCCCTGCGAAGCCACGGCTTCTCGGCTTCCTCGTAGATTGCCTTCCACAGTTCCAGCGTCAGCCGCTCGCGCTTGATGTTCACCCGTGCTGCCTTGGTCACTTCGACCGGGTTGGCGCCGACCCATCCCCTGGCCATGGCCTCGACGAACACGTCTCGCAACAGTGAGCGCATCGCCCTGGCCATCTGCGCTTTTCCTTCTTTGGCCATACCTGTCAAGTAATCGGCCACATCCATCGTTGTGATGTCCTTGATCCCCTTCGAACCGAATACCGCGTCAAGGCGGTTGATCCGCATGCCCACGTTTTTGTTGCTGCTGGCAGACAGCTTGCGCTCGGTGAACAACTCGCGGTACTCGACCAGCCATTCTGAGAACAGCTTGCCCGGTAGTGGCGCTGGAGTGCTGATGCGTTCCGTCAGGGTGGGCTTGATTGTGTCGGCGTGGTTGGCGGCGACGGCCTCGCGAATGGCCGCCTCCTTATCCTTGCCCAGACCAAACACGCGACCACTGATCGGGTCGCGGTAGGTGTAATAGGTGACGCCGTTGCGGGCGTCGGTCTTACGGTAGAGATTGGGCGGAAGATCCTTTGACCCGGTGTTACGCGGCCTGGGCGCCATTGCGTGCTCTCTCTATTCTGCTGATCAGGCTGCCTCCGACAATCCGGGCGGGCTGCTGGTCAGGTTCCTGGTAGTGGGCGTCGGATTCTACATAGTAGTTTCGCCCGTGCTTGACCGGTACCGGTGCGATCCGGCCTTCTCGCGCCCATTTGCGCAAGGTGTTGGGACTGGGGGGCGTCTTGAACTCGGCCGCTGCCCATTCGTCCAGGGTAACTTTGCTCATGAAGGCTCCATGCCGCGCGTGGCGGCAGAAGATGGATATTAGATGGCCATTTCGGCCTGGGTTTCTCGTTGCCAAATCGGCGAACTGTTGTGTGATTCGATGCGATCAGCGATGACGTTGGCGCGCTGGCCGGCAGTCGGCGGGGCGTACATACCGAAGCGGCTGATGCTGCCGCCGTTCACTGCGGCGTTTGTGGAGTCGGCCGAGGCGAAGGGAAGGTGCTGGAAGATCGCAGGGTCGAGCATGCGCAGGCCGTGAAGTCTGCATGCTGGCCTGCCCTGGTCGTCGCAGATGGAGTCCATCGCTGAACTGATCCGCTTCCACCATGAAGGCGTTCCCGGGCTTGCCCACTGGCCGGAACTACCGATGGCCACCGTCGGCCAGTCAGCAGCCAGTCGTTGAAGCCGCTCGAGCGATTCGTGCAGATGCCAAACCGGCACGCCGCGCAATTCCGAGGGCCATTCCGCCAGACGCGAGTCGTTCTCTGCTTCATCACCATCAATAACGTCGGGGATGAGCGCCCAGTCAAAGCCCGGGTGTCGGTGCCATTGCTCGACCCAGCGGGTGTACCCGTCAACGTCCAGGATCCCGCCTTTCTTCCAGACCGAAAACGCACCGTTGTCGAACACGAACGACTGGCATACGTCAGCGACAATGCCCATGTCGTCTTGTCGCGGGAACGGCACCAGAGCGTGCCTCCCGGCGAGGAAGCGGGCGCCGTCCTGCCGAGTACCGCCAATTGGTGTGCCGTGATAAGCGATCATCTGCTGGGCCTCACTGATTCAATCTCGATGCTCTGGTGGACGCCGTGTAGAGTCAGATCACCGCCAAGGCTTTCGTGCAGCAGGTCTGCGATCTGCTCTTGAATTCCGGACTTTATGAGCGCCGTAGCAGCTTTGATGTGCTCGACCCATATGATGCCGGTGGTGCGGATCTCGAGCCGATATACGATCAAGTCGCCATCATTAGGGCAGGTAGCTGCGAAGGTGTGTCGATAGGTATTCATCACCGCGGCCCCTTGTAGCAGTACACGTAGGCGAACCAGACGAGGGCGATCATGGCCGTACCTCAACACCTGCGTCACGGTCCCGAACTGAAAACAGCTTGTAGCCGTCGGGCGTGTTCTCTGGTGCATTGGCCGCCACTAGCACCACGTTGACGTCATCAGTTCCGACATCTTTTGAATCGACCGTAAACCGTCGCTTACCCCATTTCGGATCTGGCCTGAGGCCATCGGAAAGTGTGTAGCCAATCTTCCGATACTCCATGATGAATACCGTCATGGCGTCACCTGCTTGAACTCGACGACCCAGACCCACGGGTTGGCAGCCCAGGCACTGGCGCCATTGATATCGCGCCACAGATCGATGAATTGATCGCGAGCTGATTCACCGTCATCGGAATAACCGCCATCGCCGGTCACGCGCCAGGCTTGAAGCCCTTCGGCAGTTGCCTGTTCTTCGCTGACGTCCTGCAACCGCTCAACGCGCACGTCGGTGATTTCCAGCAGGACGCGACTGTATTGGCGATGAACATGGATGCTTGGCACTGAGCGCTCTGGGAGCAGGCCGTCGTAGCTATAGCCTGTCTCGGCTACGTCATCATCGAACAGTGAGCACAGATAGACAGTCTCTCCGTGTGCGCCGCCGGCGGCGAAGTAGTGGCCGTATTCGCAGTCATAGCCCAGGCTCTCGCGCACCCACAACCGGTCGCCCGGAAACCCGTAGGGGCAGAAGCTGGTGTAGTACCCGATGCTGTTCGGATGCAGCGCACCATCTGCCGGCAGTTCGTGACACTCACCGAGCTGTACGCCGTAGCCGATGTCCCGCAGAACTCGCGCATTGAGAGCTCGCCGCGTGACTGTTTTCCGGCCTTCCAAGATGGCGCGCACCATCGGGGCCGAGAACAAGATCGGCCGTTCCTTTATTTCAGGCATGACTGTTCCTTTGCCGCTATAGCGGCTGACTTTGAAGGGGGGGGGAGTAATTTTGGCGGGGGAGTACAGATGTACTCCTGTCGGCATCAAACGCCCGGGCGGCCTTTGAAAGCCAGCCAGATGTAGTGGCGGCCTTTGGCGGTGACTTTGATTTTGTCCTTCTGCTTGTTCCAGCTGATCAAGCGCAGCTCGTCAAGGATGGTGGTGAGCGTGTGCCCCTGGTGCCAGGCTGCCAGCGCTTTGATGCAGCCTTGGGCCAACAGGCCGCGGTAATCAGTGTGACCAAAGTTGGTGCCCTGGAACACGCTGTGCATTTGCTCGTCGGTCACAAGGTCGGTGACCGCTTTTACGTCCGGGTCGCGCCGGTAGCATTTGTGGGTCATGGCAGTTCGTCCCCCACTATCATTTTGCAGGGGCCTTTCCGCACAGTTGCAATTTCCGCCAGTAGATCATCAACCCGTTGATCCGCTTCGTTCAGGCGCTGGTGCAAGGCTTGTTCGCGAGCGGCTGATTCCTCAAGCGCCCGGGACAGCCAGCGGATCCGATCTTTCGCCGCAGTGAGCCAGACGATGGATGAGTGATAACCCGGCGTCTTGCGAAGGATCGCATTCACATTCAGCGGTTCGTTGCCGTGAAGAAATACACCGTTGGCCAGCTCATCGTCCGTGTATTCGCCCAGGCTCAATGCCGCGCGCTGGCAGTTGTAGCGCTCACCGTGTGGGTCATCTTCGCCGGATTCCCGCCATTTCGCGGCTGGGGTTTTCTGTGCTTCGCTCATCCTGCAATCTCCATCGATACCAGATCATGGGAATTCACAACCGGTGGAGGGTTGTCGTGGCCGGGGCAGCCGTTTCCGGTGAAGTCGAATCCATCACAGGGCGGTCCGAAGGGAAGCACTTCTTTGCCTTGGGCCAGCGCTTCAAGCAGATGATCCTTGGCCTCGTCGGCTGTGCACTCCCGGCCACCTTCAAGGCGGAACATGCCTTTGAGCTGGCGTTTACTGAAGTCTCGCAGTGCGCCGCGAACACTCAAGTGAATATGGAAGGTGCGACCGTTCGGGCCGAATGGATCAGTTGGCCGGTTTTCTGTGGGCATGGGGCGTCCTAAACCGGGTCATGCCCGGGCGGTGGAGGGTGAGGGGTTATTTCCCGATAGGCTCAGCAGTTCGGCATAATCGCGAATCAACCCGGGGGACAAGATCGTGATTAAGGACAGAGTGATTTGGGGCGGTTGCGTCGGTCTTTTTCTGACCGGTGGATTATTCGCTTATGCCTTTTCAGGAGGAAAATCTGAAGGTTTCAAGATCGTCGACCTGTTTGCGATCATCTCTGCCGTAGCAACGGCTTTCGCAGCTTTCGCTGCATGGAGTGCGGCAAGCGCTGCACAAAAGCAGTCATTCGACTCTTCGATATCGATACGACGTCAAACCCACAAAATGCATTTCGAGTCATTTAACGAGTGGCTGGACGGGACTGAGTCTTCACTCAATATCCAGTTTTTCCGTCGATACGAACTTTATGACGCGATCTTTCCAGACAATCGGAATCCATCACTCGGATTCAGCGAAGTAGGGCATTTCGAAGTTGTTTCATGGCAGAAAGCTTTCAAAAGACTTGCGGATCTCGCTTGTAAACCAATTCAGCCAAGTAGGCGGGAAGTTGCGGACTGGGTTGGAGACTTCGCCTCACTGTCAGGCCATATGCATTACACCTTCCTCAAAGCTGACAAGATTCAAATTTATCTTGGCGGCCATGTTCGATCAGAAATTTCAATGGAAAACTTCAAGCGGGCCTTGCCAGTTATGGGGATGGTATTGAGCGCACTCACCAAGTTTTCGTATATCGAAGGCACATCGTCTGATCGAGGGATGTCTCTTGAGTTCGAGTTCGCCTTCAAAGAGTTTGTGGATTCGATTATGGAAAGCTCATGGCATCAACATGAGTACAAGATCATGCCTGTTTGAATGCGGCTGGCGTGATTTGTGGAAGTGGTGAGGCGCGGGGTTGGCGCCGGCAGATCAGGCCAGATAGGCCCGGTCGCAGTCGCTCAATGGATGGCGCGGACGCTGGCGGAATTCCTTCAGCGCGAGCTTGTAGCTTGCCTTTGCCGCCTTCATGGTTGGAGCCCACTCGCCAGCAACTTCCAGCGATTCGTATGGCGACCAGTAAGAGGATCTGGAATGGCGATAAGCGCTGCCACGCGGGTAGCGCACCATTCTGTATTCCCACTTCCCCCACTCGCCACGTTGCTGGAACTTCGGCTGATTAATGCCGAGGAAGTGGGCAAACCCGTCGTAGCACTCGCACTCATCAAGGTATGCATCAAACTTGGTGCGTTTGGGCGGAGGTGGCAATGGCGGCATTTTTCGCAGAGCAAACAGCTCGCCCTCGTCGGTCGCGCGATAGACCACCTCATCGTCAGCACAGAAGGCCGGAGCCTTGCCGCGGCGCATCAGGCCGGCTTCAACCAGCACGTCGAGATTGTTCGCGTCGTCGTAGCCCGGGCTGGTAAGGAAGTAGTTTCGGCTGATCTCGCGATGGCGACCATCATCTGGGCGAAGCCCTAAGGTGTGCCAGAGCAGCCCAAGCTGCGTTTCGGTGACTTCGATCATGGATTTCTCCAGTCAGGCACCGCCCTCCGTCCAGAGCGCGGCGTTGCGGTGAGTGTCAGGCGGCTGCGCGCTTGAGTTGGTCTGTGAGCTGAGTCGGCAGACTTCGCAGCGTCAGGGTGCCGCCGGCTTCGTCGAACTCGACCTTCGAACCGAGCAGGTGCTGCTCGAAGCTGATCGATAAGCCATCGATACGACCAGTGAAGCGCCGGAATTTGTTTAGGGTCTTCTTGTCCGGCGGCAAAGTGGCGGAAAGCCCGTAGTCTTTGCCCTTGATGAAGTCCGCGAAGTTCTTCGGCTGGACTTCATCAAGCAATTCCGACAACTCATCGATGGTGATCGCCTCGCCAAGTTTGGCCTGGGACATCGCGTAACTCACCAGCGTGTTGGTCTTCTCGCGGGCGGAATCTTCGGCCAGGTCTTCGCTTTCAACGAAGTCGCTGAACGCCTTGAGCAGAGTGCGGGTCTCGCCCGGGCCGTCGACACCTTCCTGACAGCCAATGAAGTCGCGGAAGTAATCGTTTGCCTTTCGGCCGTTCTTGCCCTTGATGAACGAGATGTACTGACGGGATGCTGGATTGCTCTTCCACTCGCTTAGATTGATCCGCGCGGCCAGATGGATATGATCGAGATCCAGGCGTCGAATAGGCATCAGCGTCAGCCCTTCGGTCATGATCACCGCTTCGGTTTCCTGAAGCAGGCCAATGACCAAATAGTCGGTCATGCCTTGCACGTAATGGCAGAAGAGGGCGCTACCACCGATCGTCAGATTGGATTCTTCCATGAGCCT
Organism: Pseudomonas putida; assembly: GCF_050990305.1. Lineage (GTDB taxonomy): Bacteria > Pseudomonadota > Gammaproteobacteria > Pseudomonadales > Pseudomonadaceae > Aquipseudomonas > Aquipseudomonas putida_AH. The sequence continues at coordinate 1,265,881 of NZ_CP158817.1, forward strand.
TGTGAGGTGCTCTACGGCGTCGCCGCTGAAATCCACAAAGTTTTCGGTGCCGGCCATGTACTTGCTGAGCCAGCCACTGAGAGGGAAGGCGCCCGATTCGGCATGAAAGAAGCCCCAGGCCTTGCCGGCCTTAGCGTTGTAGCTTTCGTTGAACTGGTTGACCAGCTCGTCGCGGGCTTGGCTCTCGACCAATTCAGCGCCGCTGTAGTGCAGGATCGCCGGGCTGCCGTCGGGCTTCTTGTCGATCTTGTGGATGATGCTGTGGAGAACAGGCAATTCGGTTACCTCAGGTAGGCGCCGCCCTCCGTGACCGGATGCGACTGTGGGTGGTGGTTACGCCAGGCGAATGCTTCGTGCGATTCGTGGCGTCTTGGTGATCGCGCCTTTCAGAAGCAGACGGGCCACGCGCTCGGCTACTGCGTTTCCGTTTACGCCGGCGGCAGTGGCCAGTTCAGCAATGGTGGGCGAGTAGCCGTTCTTCTCGATGAAGCCTTTGATAAAGCCCAGGGTCTCGGCTTCCACCTTGCTGATGGGGGTGTTGTTACTCGACATGTTGAGCGGCCTCGCGATTGGCAAAAGCTTTTAGCTGTCGCGACTGCTTTTCAGTGATGACAATTACCGGTCGCGACATCGAAGCGAAGCGGGCGGTGTCTTCGGCTGGCGCTTTGGCCAGGTTGATCAGAAGCGTCGACAATGTTTCCTGCCATTCCTCGAAGCCGTGGCGCTCGCCCAAAACATTAAGGGCGTCATCCAATGACTTCGACACGATCAGCGATCGCTTCTCGGCGCCGATCCGATCGAGCAGGGCTTTCTCCTTGGCGCGCTTGTCCCTCTGAATATCCGCGTTGCTCTTGGCCATGGCCTGTCTCTTCAATTCCGTGGGCTGGCAGATCCAGCCATGTCTGTCGTCGGCGCTGGCGCACCTGGATGCTTAGGCGTCTCATGCTGCGACCTTCACCTGATGCCAAGCGCCGGCGGCGTAGAACAGCTTCGCGGCCTGCGCCTCTTCGAGCGTCACTTCCGCGGGAACGGCGATCCACCCAGAAGCAACCAGGTGGTTTGGGTTGCAGCTATCTCTTAGCTCCAGGTAGTAATGCTCGATGGCATCTGTCAGGCGCTCGACCTTGTAGATGCCCTCCGGCGAGATCTCCACCGACTTGACGTACTCACCGCCGCGCTCGTCTCGACACATGGCGCTGATGTAGATCGTCCAGCGGTAGGAAAAATCGAACAGGGCATTGGCGATGGCCAGGCTGCGGATCTGCCGGCAGCTCTTCCAGTTCGCCATGATCTGGGCGCCACTTGGGTCGATGTTCACGACCGCGACATAGTTGGTTCGGAGCAATGCCCGGCAGCTTCGTTCGGCCCGGGCGAATCCATTGTTCGGTTTGCGCTTGCTCATAGCGCCTCCGTGATACGCCGCAGTGCGATGCGTTCAGCATGGGATGGAGAAGGGCGACGGCGCTTCAAGACGGTGTCAGGATCGATCTTGTCCGACCGGGCGGGGCGAGGCCTCATCGCAGTGCAGGTTTCAGCCTGGGCGTTGCCGCCGGCGCCGAAGAACTGGTCAATCTGCTGATTCAGGCGAGCCGTGATCGCATCCTTCGGATTTGGCATTGGCTGACCGATCATTTCCGTTCACCCGACAGCGCGACCTTGATGCCGTCGGCCCGCGCTTCCAGTACCTGGGCGAAGCTGATGGCGTCTTTCCATGTCCAGCGAAAGCCCTTCACCTTGCCGGTGGAGCGCTCGACGATATGGTAGGCATTGCCCTTGGTTTGGACCTGGTAGCGAATCTCTGGCACTGGCTGCTCCTTGCCGATCAGGGCATAGAACGCGGCGGTGGCGATGCTGGAGCGAATGCTCAGGGCCGCAACCCCGTCGACTCGCTGTTGTATTGATGGATGCATGGCGATTCCTCGATGGGGTGCGTGTATTCGTCAGCACTCTGTCCTCCTGCTGGTTACCGTTGGGCGCTGGGGAGAGTGCTGGCGCAATAAACGCGGGCAAAAAGAAAGACCCGTTGGACGTTCGGGCCTTTCACAGATGCAGTGGTTTTCGGGTCATGGTCTATTTCATGGCTGTCGCCCTCTGTTGGAGTGGAAAAACTATTCCGGTTAGGTGCAATTTGTTTCCGGATAGGTTGGACGCAGGGGGCCGCGTTGCGCGGTGCAGAAACATCCGCATCCCGCTGCACCCTGTCGTCAAGGTGCAGCAGTGTTGCTTATGCGTGGTGGTCGTATGCCTCAGCGCGTTTTGCCGTTCTGACCTGGGCGATACGTCGCTCAGGGACTCGGCGATCACGCCGCATTGAGTCGCCATCGAGCATTGCGTGCATGGCGATCAGTGCTGCCAGAACAAAGCACATCGGGGAAATGATTTGGCGGCGCATCGCTTCGGCCACCAGTGCGGCGCGTCGGGTAACTCCAAGCTTGAACATTGCGTTGGTGAGGCGCTTCGCTACGGTGGCCGGCGAGATGCCTACCTCCCGTGCGATTTCCTTTGCGGTGAGCCCAAGGGCAACCCAGAGAAGAAACTGAAGCTCTCGCGGTGCCAGGCCACGACCGAGGTGACCCTTCCATGTGCCATTTACGATTTCTGTTTCCATCGTTTTGACTCCCGGTTGTTTTCCCAATGCACCCGGCAAACCAGGTGCATCAGTGAAACTTTCCGTCCTATTGCCGCCGGAGGGGCGGGGCGCATTGCTTGCCGGGTCATTCACACGGTTCTGGCGTTTCACCATCGAGCAACCGTCCAGGCTGGTCCTGTCGTTGGCAGGCTTTCGGGCCTGTCTGCTCGCCGGTCGCCGGTAGAGGCAATGCGGTCTGTTGTTTGTTGCGCTGACTGTTAAAGAGCGGCGAGCCGTTTTGCTCTGGCGCCTTAGTCGCTGGCGTTGAGATAAATTTAGCCATGAGCTAAAGATCAGTCAATAGCTGCAAGCTAAATATTTTAGCTTTGGGTGAAATTTTTATGCTGGAAGGGTTCGAAAGCACCAGATCGAAATCGGTCTTTACGCGGGGATTAGCATCAAGCTAATATTTGGAAAGGCTGTACATGCATACAGTAATCAAGGAGTAGCTGATGGCAAGCCCGCAGAAGAAGAAACCGCAAGAGTCGAAGCCGATGTCAGGGATGGAGCGATTGACCCTGAGAGTTGCAAACATGATCAACCACCCAATTGCGCAGGATCGGAAGTGGGCGACGATTCATCGGCTCGACACTGATGGGGATAGGGAATGGGATGAGGTGATGGACGCGCTATCCGATGTCGACGGCATTGAAATGACATTCAATGACGAGGACGATTCGGTTACGTTGCGGTGGGAAGCTCCAGCGGATGAAGATCCTCGTGCGGAAGCTCATGAAGAATTCGACGCTGTGGAAGAGCCAGCGCCTTTCTAGCAGGCACAAAAAAGCCCGCTGAAGAGGCGGGCTTTGATTTGTTGCGATTGGTCAGGCTTTCCTGGCATTCCAGATCAACAGAACCTTCGCATGAATGGTTACATCATCGATCCGAGCCGTCTGGTTTTCATAGTGTGGGTTGTCAGATATAAGCCGGTAATTATCTTCGTCGAGACGCATGACCCGCTTGATGTAAAGCTCGTTATGCCAGGTCAAGACGTAAATTCCTTCTCCGATGAAGTCCCGCACGCCTTTATCGACAATGACCAAATCCTTGTCGTTGATGGTGCCTTCCATGCTCTGGCCCCATCCGTTGATCATTCCCAGAGATGTCTTCGACGTGTAGGTGATGCCCTTCTCGCGCAGGATTTCCTCGCGCACCACCAGATTTCGGACAACCTCGGTGTAGTCAGGCGGAACCTGGCCATGACCCATTGCAGCTCGAATGTCGTACTGAGGGATGACGATCTCGTCATTGGTCGGTCGTAGGTTTGCGATGCTCACCGAGAGTTGATGGGGCAACCCATCGTCAGGTTCTTCGGCAGCGGCGACAATTCGATCTCGTGCCTCAATCGAAAGTCCCTTCACTTTTCCAAGCATTCGCTTTACTTGGTCTGCGGCCGATGAATTCGATTCAACAGCCGACGCTGTGATGATCTCTTTCGGACCAAGTCCGACCGACTCTTCGTCGGTGGGAAGGGAGTCAAACCACCCCCTGGGCAGCTTCTCAACCACCTCAATCCGGCGAGCTACGTCATCGCCCAAATTCTTGGCGGTCTTTTCCGAAAGGATTTGGCTCAAGTGCGCAGGCGCCATCCCCCAGCGCTCGGCACAGGCGCCTTTTTTTTGGTCGCCGATCAAATTGACCAATTGGCGTTTGCGAATCGCGTAGATATCCATGCGAGCAAGAATGCCATTCTTTAGCTCAATGCTAAATGTGCTCACAGCTAAATATTCCTTGCTCTGATATTAGCCCTAAGCTAAATTTCTCCTAGGTTTTAGGAGAACCCCTATGAATGACCATTTGCGAGATTGGCTCGCCAGCGCAACAGCTGACCGACGTCAGCTGGTAGCCAAAGCAGCGAAGACCACCGTCGGACATCTCTGGCAGCTTGCTGGCGGTCATCGGAAAGCATCTGCCGAGCTTTCCGAGCGTCTTCAAGACGCCTCTGACGGCGAGATCACTATCGCTGGTTTACGGCCTGACCTTGTTGAGCTCGCCCACAAAGTGCTTCGTGTTGCCGAAGTCCATCCAAAAAAGGCTGTGGCATAGCGGGGGCTATGCCTACTCCGGAAAGTCCTTTGGAGCGACTGGAAGACATGGATCACCACCTCGATTTGCTCAAGGAAGATCTTGAGCGGTTGCGGAAAGACCTTCAGGGCATTGAGGAATAGCAAGAAGGTCGAGTAGCACCAGTATCGGGTTTAGCTGGGAATCGAGGTAGAACGCGAAGTTAGCTGTTAATTCATCCAGTAGAAAAGATCCACCAGGAAGACCATTAGGGGAAAGGAAATGGACGGCAGTAAATCAGGACGTATGGGGACACTGAACGCTGAGGGCGATAGCCATGTCGGCGGGATTGGTCGCGTCTGCGGAAAAGTAATCGCCTGAATTACAGGCACAAAAAAGCCGGGCTGCAACCCGGCTCTTTCAAAACGCAAAACACTGAGGGGCCATTATGAACACGATCGTCGCTCCAAGCAATACGGTCACAATGTCGAGCCGGGAGATCGCCCAGCTCTGCGAAAAAGAACACAAAAACGTCAAGCGCGATGCTCAGAAGATGCTTCTGGAGCTTGGCTTAGATGCGCTCAGTTTTGAGCGCATCTATATGGATGACTCGAACCGGCGTCAGACCGAGTTCTTCCTTGACAGAATCCTCACCGAAACCCTCCTGACCGGTTACAGCATCCAGTTACGGCACCGTGTCGTGACACGTTTGAACGAACTCGAAAACGTGTCGCGACACCCAGTCACAACCGAACTTCCCGATTTTTCAAGTCCTGCCGCTGCTGCCCGTGCGTGGGCAGAGCAGTACGAGCGCACCCAGGAAGCAACACAAGCTCTCGCGCTCGCTGCACCGAAAGCTGAGTTCGTTGACCGCTATGTCGACACGAAAGGGCTTCTGGGCTTCCGCCAGGTCGCAAAAGTCCTCAGGGCAAACGAGCGGGCCTTTCGTCAAATGCTCATCGATACAGGCGTCATGTACTACCTGAACGGCGACCTGATGGCGAAACAGCCCCACATCGACGCCGGCCGCTTTGACGTGAAAACCGGCACATCCGAACGAAACAGCCACGCATTCGCCCAAGCCCGATTCACCCCGAAAGGCGTGAACTGGATTGCCGGCAAGTGGGCTACCTACAACATGCAGAGGGTCGCGTAATGGCCGGCGACTGGATCAAATTCGAACTCACCACCTTGGACAAGCCCGAGGTTTGCCAGATCGCTGACCTGGCTGACATAGACCCTGATGCGGTCGTCGGCAAGTTGATGCGCGTGTGGGGCTGGTTCGACCAACAAACCGAAAACGGTAACGCTCCGAGCGTTAGTAAAAAGTTACTTGATCGTCTCGTGGGCGTTATCGGTTTCTGTGAACACATGAAATCGGTCGCCTGGATGATCGAGGCCGAAGGCATTATCAGCCTGCCGCATTTCGACCGTCACAACGGAAAGACCGCTAAAAACAGGCTTCTCACGGCAAAGCGGGTGGCTAATCACAAAGCCAGTAACGGTAAAAGTAACGCTGCGAACGTTAGCGGTGCGTTACCTAAAGAAGAGAAAGAGAAGAATAAAGAACCTCTCTCTGCGCACGAGCCTGTTGATCCTCGGATGCCAAGCGAGATGACCCTCGACTGGCAGCCCGATGCCAAGCTGCTGAAAACCTATGCCACCCATTCTGGTGTGGTTCTTACCATGTTCACCGATGAGATGCGCCGCGCATTCACCGCGCACTACGAATCCCGCGGGCAGGTGAACACCCAGGCCGAATGGGTGCAGATGCTGGTCAAGTGGGTGCTCAACGACAATGCCCGAGCTGCCGCTTCGAACGTTCGACAGTTTCCGGCGCGCCAGTCCAATGGCCCTGACTTTGATGACACCACCTGGGCTGACGACTTCGGAGGCGGTCTATGAGCGCCAAATTAAAGGCTCCGCGCAGCGCAGGTCAGTTGCTGAAGCTGGCGGGCGCAACCGAAGACCTCCGTACTGCCGTTGGTAACTACCAGCCACCAGCGCCAATGCCTATGCCGGAATCCCTGCCATCCGGCACGGTCGAGGTCGTTAACGCATTGTTCAAGGAGCTTCGAAGTATTTTTCCCGCCTGGAAGCAAGCCTGGCCAGACGACCCCTCTCTGCAGGCGGCCCGGCGCAGCTGGGTCAAAGCTTTCATCGTTGCCAAGATCACGCAGCTTGAGCAAATCCAGTTCGGCGTCGAGCGGTGCCGCGAGCTGGGTACCGACTTCATCCCTAGCGTGGGCAAATTCATAAAGCTGTGTATGCCAACCCCGGAAATGTTGGGCATACCTTCCAGCGATCGGGCGTTTCGTGAGGCTTTGGAGAATGCGCACCCTAGCCGTTTCGGTGCCCGCGTCTGGTCGCACCCGGCCATCCGGCACGCGGCTCTGCAGTGCGAGATGCACAATCTGGGCGACCTGAAGCCGGAGAAAGCCAGCGAGGTCTTTGACCGGGCCTACGAAATCACTATCCGCCGACTGGTCGCCGGTCTTCCGCTGGAAGACATCGCCATCGGAATCGGCCACGACAGCCAGAAATCGGCCGTTGAATGGGCATCCGAATTGACCGAGCGCGTTGCGCAGGCCCAGGTATTGAGGATGGACATTCCTGCTGACGGTCAGTCGGCGCGTGAACAGCTGTTGCGCCGTTTCGGGTTGAAGCCGTCGGCGCGAGTTGTCGGAGTTGCTCAGCATGCCTAACCCGTATCTCGCTCCTACAGACCCTACCGAGTACCGATTCGCTGTGCACTGCTGCGGTTACAAGTGGGATCTCACCTATGAGCCAGACCTCGCTGTCGCGGTTTTCAGATGCGCTGAGATGGCCAAAACCTACGGGGCACGGATGTGGCCTACGACCTTTGAAGTGATTGATCGATTTACCGGGGAGCAAGTATGACGCCAGCCAAACTCAGGGCATTCAAGCAGAAGCCAGTACGCGCCAAGCCGGTCGACCGCGAGGGGTTGGAGCAGGCGGCACTGATGGCAGAGCTACGTGCCCGCATGCCTGAAGTTGCTGACCTGATCTTCCACGTCCCGAACGGCGGACATCGCGTGAAGGCCGTTGCTGCGAAGTTGAAGGCTCAGGGCGTGAAAGCCGGCATCCCTGATCTGGTCCTGCCGATGGCACGCGGCGGGTTCTTCGGTCTGTACATCGAATTCAAGGCCACGCCACCAAACGACGCAGCAATTTCGACCAGCCAGCACGAACGCATTCGCAAGCTTAATGACCATGGTTACCTGGCAGTCGTGTGCCGCGGGCACTTCGACACGGTGGAGCAGATTCGCGCCTACCTGCGCATGGCGCCTACCGTGGTGGCCGCATGACCAGTGCTGCCGTGAAGATCACTGACGCCGAGATCAAGCGTCAGGCTGCCGGGGGCGTACGGGATCTGCGCGACATCGAAAATCGCGGTTTATACCTGCGCTTCACCCGTGCTCGCGAACGTGCGTCCTGGTACCTGGTGGTGAAGGGCGAATGGAACCGGATTGGCGCCTTTCCTGACCTCAACGCGAAGCAAGTCGTTGCCGCGCTGCCGGCCATCCGCCTGCGCCTGGAAGCCGGCACCGGGGCGAACCTGTCGAAGTGGGTCACTGTTGGCGAGTTGCTGACCTGGTACGCCGAGCGCATGTCGCGCGACCGAAACCTGTCGAGCAAGCGCAAGAAGACCGGAGCCTCTGCGATCAAATGCCACCTGATGCCGCGCCTGGGCGACTTGCCACTGACCGGCATCGACAAGGCGACCCTCGACAGCCAGCTCATGTGGCCGCTTCAGGAAAACATTTCCATCGACTACGTGCGCTCGGTGTTCCAGCTGCTGGCCCTGGCCTTCCGTCAGGCTTTCAAGCTGGGGCTAATCTCGGCCAATCCGATGGCTGCCATCAAGTTCAACGACTTCTCGAAAGCCAAGGTCGGGATCAAGCCGTCGCGCCTGCGTGGGGTGCAGCTTGGGGGGCTGCTGGAGCAGTTGGCTCCCGTCATGGAGACGGCGCCACTGGATGCCATGCTCGCACTGATGATGCTCTGTCACGGTACGCGCATCGGCGAAACCCGGCAGGCACGCTGGTCGCACATCAGCCTGGCCGAGCGTGAGTGGTTCATTCCGGCCGAACACACCAAGACGGGTGTTGAGCATCACCTGCCATTAACCGAGCAAGTTTGCGCACTGCTCGTCAGTTACCGCGAAGGCCAGTACGCCAAGGGCTACGACGGTCAGTTCCTGTTCCCGGCACGCAATGGCAAGGCCCTGAGCGAAGGCCAGGCCAGCGCCGTGTTCGCCCGGTTGGGGCAGGGCGAGTGGACCAGCCATGACCTGCGCAAGGTAGCCCGTACTGGTTGGGCAGACCTCGGCATCGACCATCTAATCGGCGAGCTGCTGATCAACCACGCGATGGGTCACAACGTGAAGGTGTACATCCAGTCGGACGTGATGGGGCGCAAGCGTGATGCCCTGGAGCAGTGGCACGCGCATCTAGACCAGAAGGGTTTTGCCCTGATTCACGGATTGACCGGCTTTAGATTCGGAGATTCCGGTAATGCGCTGGAAGCCGCGCAGGACAAGGGCTGCAAGGCCACTCAAGAATCAACCATAGGCGAGGTTTAAAAATGATGAAAAAGCAGCATGGCCCCGCCCTTGTGCGCAGTTTGATACCGATGACCGAGTGTCCGTCATGTGCTGGAAAGGGGCTGATCAAGGGGATGTTTCATGAGCTCGATTGCATTGGCTGTCATTCATCCGGCTTCGTTCATGCCCAGACCCTGGAGCCGCTGTTGATCGAAGACCTGGTGGTCCAGCTTGGGCGGATGGTTCGTCGGGTGCGTCAACTTGGGGAGCAAGTGCCAGTAGCAGGCGGGACGGTTGAGCAGTACCAGCAGAGCAACAGCCGCGGCGCCGGCCGCTCGTCTTACAAGGGGGATTGAGTCATGGGTATCTATAAGGACGTGATGAGCACGCTGGTTCGAGTACTGGCCGCCGACAATATCGACAACAGCACCAAGCAATCGTGGCAGAAGCTGATCGACGCCGACCTTCGCTCAGGTGGTACCGGCAGTTCGCTCTCGGTGCGCGACAAGTTCGATTACGACTGCTGTCTCTATGCGCTCCTGCATCGCCAGCTTGAGCCGGCCCAGTGGGATGTACTGGTCGCCAAATACTCCACGCACAAGGCGAACAAGGTCGCTGCCATTGGCCGGTTGGTGGCCCGCATGGTTTCCCCGGCCCCACAACTGTTCATCTATAAGGCGCTCACTGCGTGGGCGATCCCGAAGCTCAAGGGTGTCCAGAACGGCAAGCGCTCCACCGACATGATCGTGCTGCCGGCCGAGTTCTACGACATGAACACCTGGGACGTGGAGGGAAAGCCAGAGTCGACGCGCCGGCGCTGGAAGACCGGCATCGCAAAGCGTCTTGAGTCGCTTGAAGAGGCCGCAGTCATCCACGCGACAGAGATTTTCGACCGGGAAGAAATCTTCATCGACGCTGCTTGACGTAGTGGCGGAATGATCATAAATTAGCCCCATCATGTCGATCTTGCGCGTTATGAGAGACGACACCAAAGCCCAGCCCATTGCTGGGCTTTTTGCTTTCTAATCCGAGCCTCGCCAATGTGCGGGGCTTTTTCATTTCTGCTCCCGAACGGGAGGTCAGTCGGATCTACTAAATGCCTGAGAAAAATCCTGACTTCTGGGCGCAGGTCTGGCTCGTCCTCAGTAATCCGCTCTGGCAAGGAGCGATCATGGCCGCAACCATTTCACTGTTACGCGTGCTGTACGAAGGCAAGGAGGCCAATAAATGGCGCGTGATCCTTGAGGCGCTCATCTGCGGCGCGCTCAGTCTTTCTGCAAGCAGCATCATTGAATGGATGGCCTGGCCCTCTAGCCTATCGGTGGCTGCCGGCGGCACCATCGGGTTCATCGGCGTGACCGCGATCCGGGAGCTGATCATCAAGTTCCTCGGGCGCAAGGCGGATGCAACATGAAGGCCTTTGCCACAGCGATCATCATCGCTCTGGTCGGCCTGCTGCTGGTTGGCATTCAGCAATCTCGAGTGGTTGCCCTGCGCGGCGAGGTGGCGTTCGAGGCTGGCGAGAAGAGGAAGGCACTCGATGCCAACCTCGAAAGCCAAGCCACGATCACCACGCTCCGAGCCGAAGCCCAGCGCAACAAGGACTATCAGGCCGATCTCAACAAGCGCCTGAAGGCCAGCGAAGACAAGGCCCGGCAAGCGAGGAAAGACTTTGAACAACTCAAACGCACCAGCCCGGCTGTTCGTGATTGGGCTGCTCAGCCTTTGCCTGACGGCCTGCGCGGGAAGCCAGCAGCCACAGCCAGTAAAGACAACAACGGTAAGGGTCGAGCCCCCTGAGCTTGTGCCGTGCGAGCGCATCAGCTTCAGCGATGACGACCTCTCGCTCAATGGGGACCTGTGGGCCATGAAGGATCGCGCCGTCAACCTGCTCGATACCTGTGCCGACCAGGTGGACGCCCAAATAAAGCGTAGCCAGAGCAAGTAGGAGCGGGGCCATGGCTTGTAGTGGGTGCGCCGCCCGGCGCGAGTGGATCAAGAAGTGGAGCAAGGTGGCATATGAGCGATCCATTGATCTCGTTACTGGAAAGACTGGTGGCAGCCCAAGAGAGCACAGCTCAGTCGATGCATCAGATCGCCGGCAGGTTGGACCTACTGATCCAGGCGATGGCCGCTGATGAACCAGAGGATCCCGATGCGCCGCCGCTGACTTACATGGATGGCACGCCATGCCGTTGAGGCCACAGAAGCCGTGCAATGCCCAAGGCTGCAACGTGCTGACCCGTAACCCTCGCTACTGTGATGCTCATGCGCATCTGCTCAAGAGTCATGTGCGAGAGAAGCCTCGCGAGACCAGCGCTGCCCGTGGCTATGGATACAAGTGGCAGCAGGCCCGCGCTGGCTGGCTTGCCAAGCATCCGCTGTGCCGACACTGCAAAGCGCGCGGCCTGGTGGTTGTGGCCACCGACGTTGACCACATCGAGCCGCATCGTGGTGACATGAGCCTGTTCTGGGATCGGACCAACTGGCAGTCCCTGTGCCACCCCTGCCATTCGGTCAAGACTGCGGGAGAGGACGGCGGATTCGGCAATGCCGGTCGGCGAAAATCAGAAAAACCGTGAAAAAACAGAGAAAATGAGGCAAATGAGACGAATTCCCACCCAGAGGGAGGGGGAGGGTCGAAAGTCTGGGCCTTTTCGCTTCTAGACCGCGCCCTCAATCGTTTTTTCATACCCGCGAAATTAAAAATTCAGGAGTTGCGCGATGGGAGGCACCGCCACGGTCGCCGGCCGTGGTCGCAAACCCAAGCCGACGGCCAAGAAACAGCTCGCCGGTAACCCAGGTAAGCGAGCGCTCAATACTGCTGAGCCTGAGTTCTCCAAGATCACCGACGTTGATCCGCCGGAGTGGTTGAGCGAGCGCGCTGCCGTGATGTGGAAAATGATTCTTCCCGAGTTGCTGCGCGAGAACGTCGTAGCTCTCACCGATCTGCACAACGTCGAGGCCTTCTGCACTGCCTATGACAACTGGCGGATGGCTCAAGAGTCGATAAGGGATAACGGAATTGTTGTGGCCGGCGCGACCGGTGGACCCGTGAAAAATCCTGCGCTGACCGCGGCCAACGAAACGATGCGACAGATGGTGACTTTCGGGTCGCTGCTGGGCCTGGACCCGTCGAGCCGAACCCGGTTGATAGGCGGAAACAAGGAGAAGACCACCAATGAATTTGCCCAACTACTGAGCTCATAAATGACCAAATCCCTGCATCCAAACGTCGACAAGGCGATGGCGTGGGGGCGGTCATTACTTCGTGGGAAGGTCCCGGCATGTCGTTACATCCACCAAGCGGTGCAGCGTCACTTCGACGACCTGGCAGCCAGTCGCAAACGTGGTTACCGGTTCAAGTTCGATCCGGCGAAGGCTGAGAAAAAGCTCAAGCTGATCCAGCTCTTGCCGCATACGAAAGGCGAATGGGCGTTCAAGCGTCAACTGATAAGCCTGGAGCCTTGGCAGTTGTTCGGTCTGGCAGTCACTTTCGGCTGGGTCAAGAAAAAGGGTGGCCACCGCCGCTTCCGCGAAAGCTACTGGGAAGTGCCTCGCAAGAATGGAAAGTCTGTGGTCGCCGGCGGCGTTGGCATCAGCATGTTCGTTGCCGACGGGGAGTTCGGCGCCGAGGTCTACTCAGGAGCGACCACCGAGAAGCAGGCGTGGGAAGTATTCCGTCCAGCCAAGTTGATGGTGAGCAAGTCGCCCATGCTGGTCCAGGCTGCGGGTATCGAGGTCAACGCCTCGAACATGAACATACCGTCCGACTTCAGCCGCTTCGAGCCGCTGATAGGCAACCCGGGTGACGGTGCTTCACCCAGCTGCGCCATCGTCGACGAATACCACGAACACCCAACGTCAGCCCAATACGACACCATGCTCACCGGCATGGGTGCCCGGCGGCAGCCGCTGATGTTCATCATCACCACCGCTGGTGCCGACATCGAGGGGCCGTGTTACGACAAGCGTCGCCAGGTCATCGAAATGCTCGAGGGCACGGTGCCGGACGACGAGCTCTTTGGTTGGATCTGGACGCTCGACGAGGGCGATGACTGGACCGATCCGAAGATGCTGGCCAAGGCCAATCCCAACCACGGCGTGTCGGTGTTCCAGGAGTATCTGGAGAGCCAGCAGGCCCGCGCAATTCGTTCGGCGCGGTTCACCAACACGTTCAAGACAAAGCACTTGAATCTGTGGGTGAGTGCCAAGTCTGGCTACTACAACATGGAAAGCTGGAAGGCCTGCGAGGACACCACGCTGACCCTTGAGCAGTTCGAAGGCCAAGAGTGGAACGCGGGCTTTGACTTAGCGCGCAAGCTCGACATGAACTCAAGGTCTCGTCTGTTCTGGCGTGAGATCGACGGAAAGATCCATTACTACAGCGTGGCCCCCAAGTTTTGGGTGCCATACGACACCGCCTTCAACACCGACAACAAGCGGATGGCTGATCGGTATCAGGCCTGGATTCACTCCAAGCACCTGGAAGTAACAGATGGTGCTGAGATCGATTACCGCGAAATCCTCGAAGACACTAAGGAGGCGAACCATCATGCCCCTGTGCGCGAGTGTCCGATTGACCCCCATGGTGCAACTGGCCTCAGTCATGACCTAGATGACCAAGGGTTCAATCCCATTACGATCACGCAAAACTACACCAACATGTCGGACCCAATGAAAGAGCTCGAGGCTGCCATTGAGGCAGGCCGGTTCCATCATGACGGTAATCCAATCATGACCTGGTGTATCGGCAACGTGATTGGAAAGAACTTGCCGGGTAACGATGACGTGGTGCGCCCGATCAAGCAGGGCGATGACAACAAGATCGACGGCGCTGTTGCGCTGATTATGGCGATAGGCCGAGTCCTGGCGAATGCTGAGGTGCAAGGTTCTGTTGACGACTTCCTATCCAGACCGATGAGCATGTAATGGCAGATACCGACTACAGCATCGACCTACGCACGCGCAGTCCATTCTGGGCGCGTATGGCGAGCTTCTTTGTCGGCGGACGCTTGTCGACGCCGAACAAGGGATCTCAGACGGGGCCGGTCTCCGCCACCGGCCAGGTTGGCGACTCGGTTGTAACAGACGAGCGCTCATTGCAAATCTCCACGGTGTTCGCTTGTGTGCGGCTTATCTCGAGCGTAACGGCTTGCATGCCACTGGACGTGTTCGAAACAAAGGGTGAGGACCGGTCAAAGGTTGGACTGGACAACCCGCTTGCCCGGCTTTTGAAATATCGGCCAAACGACTTCATGACGGCCTTTGACTTCCGCGTTGCGATGACGATGCAGCTTTGTTACTACGGAAATGCCTACGCCCTCATCGAGCGCAACAGCGCGGGCGATGTCATCAGTCTTGTGCCACTGATGTCGGTCAACATGGACGTTCGCCTCGAAGGGAAGCGAATTATCTACCGATATCGCCGAGACACCGAGTACGCAGATTTTAAGCAAAGCGAAATATTCCACCTCAAAGGCTTCGGATTCAATGGGCTTGTCGGGCTTTCCCCGATCGCCTTCGCTGCTAAAACAGCGAGCGTTGCTGTCGCCATGGAAGACCAGCAGCGCGACTTCTATGCCAACGGTGCGAAATCTCCCCAGTTACTTATGACTGGCGAGGGCAAGGTCCTAAACAAGGAGCAACGTGCCCAGGTGGAGGAGAACTTCAAGGAGATATCCGGCGGCCCGGTAAAGAAGCGCTTGTGGATTCTTGAGGGTGGCTTCACCACTCAAGCCATCGGCGTGAGCCCGCAGGATGCGGAAACAATGGCAGCCCGAAAGTTCCAGGTCAGTGAGTTGGCCCGTTTCTTTGGTGTACCACCGCACCTGGTGGGAGATGTCGAGAAGTCCACCAGCTGGGGTTCCGGCATCGAGCAGCAGAACCTCGGTTTTCTTCAGTACGCGCTTGATCCGTACCTGGAGATTTGGGAGGGGTGCATCCTGCGCTGGCTTGTGAAGCCCCTAGATCTGGGCCGGATCCACGCAGAGCACAATCGTGATGGCCTATTGAGTGGCGATTCAACTGCCCGTGCGAACTACCTGAAAACTCTGATCGATACAGGCCTGCTGACTCCGAACGAAGGCCGTCGAGTCAACAACCGGCCCAAGCTACCCGGTGGCGATGTCGCGACACGACAGTCACAGAACGTGCCGCTTGATCAACTTGGCAAACCAAACCCCGCCCCGAGCGGGGTTTAGTTTTTCTGGAGCTATCCAATGTCAAATATTCAAAAGACGCTGGCCTTCACCGAGACCGAAATTAAGTTTTCTTCGGACGGAAAGGCTGGGGTTTTCGAGGGGTATGCCAGTGTCTTTGACGTCATCGACTCGGATGGCGACATCATCCTTCCGGGGGCCTACAAGAAAGCCTTGGCAACGCAAAGTCGACAGGTCGGCATGTTCTTCAACCACCAGACCTGGGAAATCCCGGTCGGAAAGTGGCAGTCGCTTGAAGAGGACAGTAAGGGGCTGATAGTCCGCGGTGAGTTAACCCCTGGGCTTTCTGTTTCGAACGACCTCCGAGCTGCCATGGAGCATAAGACGGTCGAGGGTATGTCAGTCGGTTTCACTGTGATGAAGGACGACTTCGACATCATCGCCACGGGCCGCGCCTTTAAAAATGTCGCCGCGCTTCGTGAAATCAGCATCTGCACCTTCCCTGCCAATGAGCAGGCGACTATCGAATCCATGAAAAGCATGGAGGCAATCACCACCATTCGCGATGTAGAGCACTGGCTGAGGGATTCGGCCGGTCTCTCGAAGTCGCAAGCACTGGGCTTTATTGCCCGGTTCAAGTCCGCAGTTCGGAGTGATTCCGAAGGTGGCGAAATCACCGCGCTCCTGGAGCGCATCAAGTCCTTCCCATCTGTAGGAAAATAAACCATGTCCGAATTGGCCCAGATCCAAAAGGCGATCGAAGACGCGCAAAAGAACATGACCGATCTGTTCGATGCGCAGAAGAAAGAAATCAGCAGCACCGGCGAGATCAGCAAAAAGCTGCAGTCTGATCTACAGACCGTACAGGACGAACTGAAGACAGCCGGTACCCGTCTGTTTGACCTGGAATCGAAACTTGCCACCGGCGGTCTCGACAACCCAGAAGCCAAAAAAACCTTTGCTGAGCGCGCCGCAGAAGACCTGAAGAAAGGTTGGAACGGTTCCAGCACTGGCAAGGTTGACGTAAAAAGTTTCAGCAAAGCCCTGGGGTCCGGTGCGGCTTCAGCTGGCACTCTGGTTCAGCCTCAACAGAATCCCGGCATTCTGATGCCTGGCCTGCGCCGCTTGACCATTCGCGACCTGCTTGCCCAGGGCCGAACCACATCGAACGCCATCGAATACGTGCGTGAGAATGTATTCACCAACAGCGCTGCACCAGTCGCCGAGGGTGCGCAAAAACCTGAGTCGCAACTGACCTTCACCAAGGAAACAGCCAACGTCAGAACCATCGCGCACTGGATTCAGGCTTCTCGCCAGATCATGGACGACGCGCCGATGCTGGAGTCGTACGTGAATGGTCGCCTGCTGTTCGGTCTGGACCTAGTAGAAGAAGGTCAGTTGCTCAATGGTGACGGCACCGGTGACAACCTGATCGGTCTCAACAAAGTGGCCAGTGCATATGACACTGGGCTCAACGCTACCGGCGATACCCGCGCCGACCAGATTGCTCACGCGATCTTTCAGACTAGCGAGTCCGAATTCGAGGCCTCAGGCCTGATCCTCAACCCGCGTGACTGGCATGCCATTGCCCTGTTGAAGGACGCAGAAGGCCGCTACATCTTCGGCGGTCCTGCAGCATTTGCCGCCAAGGTCATGTGGGGCCTGCCGGTGGTGGCCACCAAGGCTCAGGCACAGGGTACCTTCACCGTCGGTGGTTTCGACCTGGCCTCGCAGATCTGGGACCGCATGGACGCGACCATTGAAATCAGCAACCAGGATCGCGACAACTTCGTGAAGAACATGCTGACCATCCTCTGTGAAGAGCGCCTGGCGGTAACTCATTACCGGCCAACCGCGATCATCAAGGGCACCTTCACCGTACCAACTCCATAACCATAGGGCCGGGGCAGGAAACTGCCCCGGGTTGAGCATGAAGAAGATTCGCGCGTTGCAACAGTTCTCGCATTTCAATGCCGGCACCTTTGATCAGCATGAAGTTCGTTCGGTGCCTGACGATATTGCTGAAGCTCTAGTCGGTATGAAGCTGGCCGTCTATCTCGATGATGAAGCGGATGCCAAGGCGAAAGCCGAAGCAGACGCCAAGGCTCTGGCGGAGGCTGAAGAAAAGGCCAAGGCCGAAGCGCTCGAAAAGGAAAAGGCTGAAGCAGATGCCAAGGCGAAAGCCGAAGCAGACGCCAAGGCTCTGGCGGAGGCTGAAGAAAAGGCCAAGGCCGAAGCGCTCGAAAAGGAAAAGGCTGAAGCAGATGCCAAGGCGAAAGCCGAAGCAGACGCCAAGGCGAAGGAAAAGGCCGACAAAAAATGACCGTAGTCGCTGCTGATCTGCTCCCCATCGAGCTGATTCGCAAGCACTTGCGTCTGGATTATGAGGATGAAGATGACCTCATTGTCCTGTACGCCGAGTCGGCACTGGCGTGGGCTCTTTGGTTTTGTGACAACCCAAAGCTATTGGAAATCAACGATTTTCCTGCCAGTTTCAAGGCGGCTCTGTTGTTGCTGATTGGCCATTCGTACGCAAACCGTGAGGCCGTCGTGGTCGGCACCATCACTGCCGAAGTTCCAATGGCAGTTGAATCGCTGCTGTGGTCTTCTCGAAATTGGTCTGGTCCGCCAGATCCAGTGGTGACGCCATGAGAGCCGGTTCACTGAGGCATCGAATCACGTTCCAGGCACTGAGTCAGACTCAGGATCCAGAAACAGGCGAGATGCTTCCAGGTTGGGTGCCTGTGTGGGAGAGCGTGCCAGCCTCAGTTGAGCCGCTCAGCGCCCGTGATTTGATCGCAGCACAGGCGGGCCAGTCCGAAGCCTCCGGTCGCATGGTTATCCGCTACCGCGCCGGTGTGCTGCCGACGATGCGCATTCTGCACCGTGGCGACATCTACAACATTCAGGGGCCTCCGCTTCCAGATCCTGACTCAGGTCTTGAGTACCTCACCATTCTGGTGTCGAAGGGGGTGAACGATGGCTGACGGTGTGGAGTTCAGCATTACCGGGTTGGATTCGCTCCTCGGAAAGTTTGAGTCCCTCACGTACGACTTGAAACGGAAGGGCGGGCGCTCTGCGTTGCGGCGCGCCGCGCAGTTGGTGGCGGACAAAGCCAAGGAGGGCGCTCAATCCCTGGATGATGCTGAAACAGGACGTTCCATAGCCAACAACGTTGCATTGCGGTGGAACGGTCGACTGTTTAAGAGAACCGGCGACTTGGGGTTTCGTGTCGGTGTGATGCAGGGAGCGGTGTTGGCGAAAGCCGGACAACAGCCAGACGTTTCCGTCGGCGGACCTACTCCACATTGGCGCCTGTTGGAGTTCGGTACGGCGAACATGGAGGCCCAGCCATTTATGCGTAAAGCCCTTGCCGACCATGTCAGCGAAGCCACCAACACGTTCGCTACCGAATACGAAAAAGCCATTGATCGTGCAATCAAGCGGGCGGCCAAGGCTGCCGGGAGCGACTGATGCCGGCCGTACCTATCTTTGCTGTGTGTTCTGCTGATCCTGGCGTCCGTGCATTGCTCGGCATTACACCTCATCGGCTTTACCCGTTTGGTGAGGCGCCCGAAGGGGTGACCAAGCCGTATGCGGTTTGGCAGCTAGTCACTGGTAGCCCGGAAAACTATCTGGCTGGACGACCTGACATTGACGGCTACACGCTGCAAGTCGATGTATACGCAACGACAGCTGCATCCGCCAGGTCGGTCACCGATGCAATCGTCCACGCGATTGAACTCAAAGCCAACATTGTCAGCTGGGGTGGCGAGAAAAAAGACACCACAACTAATCTCTACCGGTCGAGCTTCGACGTCGACTGGCTTGTGCCTAGGTAACAGAGCCTTATCCCCAGCCCGCCATGTGCGGGCTTTTTTTGTCCGTAGGAGACACCTATGTCCATTCTCACCCAGGGCACGCAAGTCTTTGCCCTTGTTCCACCTCTGACCGGTACCGGCCCCCTGACCGTCATGGAAGTCGAATGCGCCACCAGCTTTGATCCCGGCGGTGCGCCGGCTGACCAGATCGAAGACACCTGCCTCAGCGCGAAAGAGCGCAGTTATAAAAAGGGTCTGCGCACACCAGGCCAGGCTTCGCTCGGCCTGAATGCCGATCCGAACAACGCCAGTCACATTCGCCTGCACCAGCTTTCCGAAGCCGATGGTGATACCAGCGTGAAGTGGGCGGTGGGTTGGTCTGACGGTGTTGCACCCCCGACGCTGGATACCGGCGGCGACGACTTCGAGTTGCCGGCCACGCGCACCTGGTTCGTGTTCGAGGGTTACGTCTCCGACTTCCCGTTCTCGTTCGCAGCCAACACCGTGGTGACCACTACCGCAACCATTCAGCGTTCGGGCGGTTCCGCCTGGATCAAGAAAACCACGTAAGGGCACCCCATGAACCTGAGTGAACTGAAAGCAGCCGGCGGTATCGTCGGCGGCGCCATGGTGAAGAAGGCCGTTGTCTGGAACCACACGGACAGCAAGGGCAAGCCGATCGAGAATAAGTTCTTCATCCATGTCATGCCGCAATCGTTCGGCATGATCGAGCAGCTGTTTTCCTCCACCGAGTCGGAGCAAAGCCGCAACGCCAAGTACATCGCTGCCTGCGTAACGCTCGGTCCGAAAGGGGAGGAGGCAATCTCCTACGAGGATGCCTACCGGCTTGAGCCAAGCCTCGGCTGGGCGTTGCTCGGTGCCGTTCACGAGGTGAACAACACCGGGGCCAACCGCGCAAAAAACTGACGGCCGCCGATGAGTTTTGGCACGAACTGGTGCTCAACGGAGTCGGCGGGCGAACAGTGGCTGAGGCAAAGGCGAGTATCAGCTATCCAGAGGCGATGGCCTGGGTGGCTTATCGAAACAAATACGGCTCTTTCAACTTGGCCTCACGCGCCGAACAGATGGGTGCGATCGTCGCGCTGCAAGTGCATCGAATGGGTGGGGGAAAAGCCGAATTGATCGACTTCATGCCGCATCAGGAAAAAGCAGGTGTCTCCCTCGAAACGGCAATGGCCGAATGGGTTTGACCCGGTTCTTAACAGGAAATAACCCATGGCTACCCGATCTCTTGGCACCCTGACGCTGGATCTGATCGCCCGCATCGGCGGGTTTGAGCAGGGTATGGACAAGGCCGGCCGCATTACTGAAAAGCGCATGAAGGAAATGCAGGCCCGTGCGGAGGAAGCGGGCAAGAAGATTGGCGGCGCCCTGGCCACGGTCGTGACGGCAACTCTTGGCGTCGGTACCGCGTCACTGGTGATGCTCAAGAACACCGCCGCGGCAACCACCGAGACGGATCGCTGGGCAAAATCCCTCGGCATTGGCACGACTGTTCTGCAGCAGTGGCAGTATGCAGCGGAGCGTGCCGGCCTGAGCGGCGACAAGATGGCCGATATCTTCAAGGATATCGGGGACAAGATCGGCGATGCGGTCATTACCGGCGGCGGCGAAGCCATCGACGGGCTGAACAAACTCGGCCTGTCGGCTGAAAGTCTGGCGGCACTGTCGCCGGACAAGCAACTGCTGGCCATTGCCGATGGACTCAAGTCCGTCTCGACCCAGTCTGAGAAGATCAACATTCTCGAAAGCCTGGGCAACGACTTGTCGCGCTTGCTGCCTTTGCTCGATCAGGGCGGCGAAAGCCTGCATAAGTACCTCGCGCAGGCCAAGGACTTTGGCATCGCCATGGATCCCCAGCAGATCGCCAACCTGGTGCGGGCGAACGAGATCATTCAGGATCTGCAAGCCCAGGCGGAAGGGCTGCGTAACGAGTTCGTCTCGGGGCTCGCAAATGTCGATATGAGCCCGCTCCAGAACTCGCTCGACGGCCTGCGCGATATCGTCAAGGACCCAGGCTTTCAGCAGGGCATGGCCGATCTGGCGGCACTGGTCGTAAAGCTGACCGGTGCAGCGGCAAGTGGGTTGGCCCAGCTACCGAACGACCTTCGTTCAATGATGACCGACCTCGAGCAGGTCACCTCTTTTTTTTTCGGCGACAGGAAGAAGCAGCATCTGGCGGGTGTCGCAACTGAGGAAAACACCAATCGTTCGTTGGATGCGTACAACAAAGCCGAAGGCGGTCTGAACAAATTCGCCACGAATCCGACGCTGTTTGTCGGTGACCTTTTCGGCCAGGACCTGCAGGCTGCGAAGAAGGCATCGGACGATCGCCTAGCCAGTTATAAGGCGTACACCGATTTACGCGGCTGGGGTGACCAGAAGCTTGTCGAGGGAAATAAACAGGTCGAGCAGCAGGAGCAGAAAGTCGCTGCTGCTCGCACCGGAAACAACGTCGCGACCCAGAAGTTGCTGGACTCCTATGACCGCCTGAACAAACTTCAGCAGGATCGCGCCACCTTGGTGTCCGCCATGGCCAAGGATCCGGACAACGCTGATCGCTACGCCCGTGCAATCGCGGCAATCGACAAACAGGTAGCACAGCTAAACGGCACGACCAAGTCAGCGACCGATGCTCAGAACAAGCTCAAAGAGCAGTTGAAACAGGCTGCCACCGCTTTTGACCAACTCCGACAAACCTATGACCCGGTCGGAGCAGCGGCCAGTGAGTTCGCCAAGCAGACAGCCCAGGTTGAGCTGCTGCTGAAGAATGGAAAAATCACAAAACAGCAATATGGCCAGGCCACGGCGTGGCTGGCCAGCCAGTTCAACGAAGCGGTCAACTCCGCGAACGGCCTTTCCCAGGCGCTCCAATACCAGATGGACCTTGAGCGGCAGCTGAACAATCAGCGGGCGCAGTACGCCGCACAAGCCGCAGCCGTCGGAATGGGGAGCAAGGAATCTGATCGCTACCTTGAGCGGTTGGAGTTAGAGCGGCAAACCAACGATCAGGTTCTGTCCCTGCGGACAGAGCTCGCCACTGCCACCACGGATCAGCAGCGTAAGGCCCTGCAAGACCAGATCGACCTGACCAATGCTTACCTGCCCAAACAAATTGAGGCTATGAAAGAAGGTTGGGCGCAGATGGATGCGGCCCAAAGTGACTGGACCAACGGCGCGCGCGGTGCATGGCAGGACTACCTCGACAGTGCCAAGGATGTGGCCGGGCAGACCCGGAACCTTTTCGGGAACGCCTTCAGCTCGATGGAAGACGCGGTCGTGGATTTCGCTGTTACGGGTAAAGCATCGTTCTCCGACTTCACGAAGTCGATCCTTGCGGATATGGCTAGGATCGCCACGCGACAGGCCAGCTCAGCATTGCTGAGTAGTTTGGTCGGGGCGGGCACCAGCTACTTTACTGGCTCAGGAGCGGGGGCATCTGCTGGCTCCACCCAGGCAGGTTACAGCGGAGATCTCTCCGGCTTCAGTCCGGGCAGCATCCAGGCCAAAGGTGGTGCTTGGGCGTCAGGCGTTCAGATGTTCGCCAAAGGTGGAGCATTCACCAACAGCGTCGTCACCCAGCCCACCGCATTTGGGATGGCTGGCGGTACCGGGTTGATGGGGGAGGCAGGGCCGGAGGCGATTATGCCTTTGACGCGCACAGCCGATGGATCATTGGGCGTGAAAGCCATAGGTGGTTCGGAAGGGGGGTCGATCAGCGCTAACCAGGTGCTAATCCAGCAGACCATCGAAGTCTCCGGATCCGGAGATGGAGCATCTTCGCAGCAAGACATGAAAGCTGTAGGGCAGGTCTATGCCGACGTGGCCAAGCGCGGCGCACAACAAGCGATCGCTCAAGAATTACAACCCGGTGGGCAAATCTGGAGGTTGGTAAATGGCCGTTGAAACCTTCATCTGGTGCCCGAAAGTCGAGCCTACCAGCACACCAGAGTATCGAGTAAGAACCTCTAAGTTTGGCGATGGATACGAGCAGGTCGTCGGCGACGGGATCAACAACAAGGTTGATGGCTGGCCATTGACCTTCGTTGTTGGCGAGGAAGTCGCGGTTGAAATCAAGGCGTTTCTTGATCGGCATGGTGGGTTCAGGTCCTTCCTATGGAAACCGCCACTCGGTCAGCTGAGCTTTTTCCGGGCAACAGCACCAACCGTCACTCCGAACGGCGCGGGCATTTTTACGCTCACCACTACCTTCACACAGTCATTTCTTCCATAAGGTTCATCCATGCCGCTGATCAGTGACATCCAGGTTCTTGAGCCTGGGAGCGAAGTGCTGCTGTTTGAATTGGACGGCACGGAATACGGGGCAGACGTTTTGCGCTTCCACGGGCATTCGATCCCGCACACCCCGGCCGAGTTGATCGCCGCTGGCGCCGATGCTGACCTGCTCCCGGCAAAGGCGATCTACTGGCAGGGCAACGGGTACAGCGCCTGGCCGATGCAAGTCGATGGGGTCGAAGCGAACGGTGACGGTACCGCAGTTCGACCTACGTTGTCGGTGGGTAACGTCAACGGACGCATCACCGCACTTTGCCTGGCGTTCGAGGATTTGCTCGAGTTCAAATTGACCATGCGTCATACGCTGGGCACGTACCTCGATGCGGCGAACTTCCCGGCCGGCAACCCGTCAGCTGACCCAACCCAAGAGACGATCGGGGTCTGGTACATCGACCAGAAGACGAGCGAGGACGGGGAGACGGTTAGCTGGGAGCTGGCAAGCCCCGGTGACGTCGGCGGCGAGTCCATCGGTCGGCAGGCCACGACACTGTGCCACTGGTGCCTCACTGGTGGATACAGAGGCCCTAATTGCGGCTACACCGGGCCATATGTCACGAAGGATGGCGTCGTCACCGACAACCCGGAACTCGATGCCTGTGACGCCACGCTGGGTAAGGGGTGCGAGCCTCGCTTCGGCGTAGGCAACCCGCTGCCGTTCGGCGGCTTCCCTGCCGTTTCCCTGATCGCCCGGAGCTGACCATGCACAAGCACATTTTGAGCGCGATCCAGGCTCATGCGGCGGCCGAGTACCCGAAAGAGTGCTGCGGCCTGCTACTGGGCATCGGTCGCAAACAACAGTATTACCCCTGCCGAAATACCGCTTCGGAGCCGAACGAGGAGTTCCGGATAGACCTGGAAGAGTACGCGGCGGCGGAAGAAGTCGGCGAGGTGATCGGAATCGTTCACTCGCACCCGGATGCTAGCAGCCGGCCGTCACCGCGCGACCTGGCCATGTGTGAAGCAATGGCGATGCCGTGGCACATCCTCAGCTGGCCCGAGGGTGACTTGCGCACGGTCATGCCAACCGGTGACGTCCAATTGCTGAAGCGCCCATTCGTGCACGGTGCCTGGGATTGCTGGCAGGTCTGTGCCGACTGGTATAAGCGCGAGTGGGGTCTTGAGTTTGAAGCCTTTAAGCGTGCCGATGGCTGGTGGGAGAGCAAGGATAACGCCAGTCTGTACGAGGCGAACTATGAGGCCGCAGGTTTCTATCGGGTCGACCAACCTCGACGCGGCGACATGATCGTGATGGAAGTGGGGCGCACGGTTTACCCGAACCATGCGGGAATATTCCTTGGCAGTGATCCGGCCATGCCAGGTGAAGATGCGGCCACGTTCGGCCCCGGGCCTTTCCTGCTGCATCACCTGTACGGAAGACCAAGTGAGATCATCGTGTTCGGCGGCCCGTGGCTGGACCGCACCCGTCTTGTGCTGCGCCATCGGGATGCTCGGTGATATCTTGCAGTCTTTCCCACAGGAGTGACCTGCATGAAGTTGATCGTAGGAGCATTGGCTATCGCGTTGCTGGCGGGGTGTGCATCTTCTGCAATCCCTGTGAACCAGGCGGAGCCAGTACCGCAGGATGAGTTATATGCATTCCAATCAAAGCCCGCTGGAGAGAGTGGCAAGATTACCGTTGTCAGAGACACCGGTATGGTCGGCTCAGGCTGCGACATAGTCGTTTATATCGACGGTCGAAAGGCCGCCAAGATCGGAACTGGTCAACGCGCCTCTTTCTACTTGCCGCCGGGGACACCCAGCATCGGAGTGGGGCTCGCGGGTTCTGGACTGTGCGCCGGGGCCGCAATTCGAACGATCCCAGCCAGTGTGCAAAATGGCAAAGAGAGCCTTTACCGAATCAGTGGCGACATGAGTGGCTTTTTCATCGGGCCATATGTCGATTATCAGTAAGTGGATTTCAATCAGCCGCCTTCGGGCGGTTTTTTTATAGCTGGAGAAAGGCATGCAGTCGACTGTCGTACATTATCAGCCCATGACCACTATCAAGCTTTTTGGGTCACTCGCTGCAAAATTTGGCAGGGTTCATCGGCGCCAGTTGGACTCCGGTCAGGCATGGGAGGCATTCAAAGCACTGAAAGCAACGTTGGGCGGGTTCAAGGAAGAGATTCAGCGGCTGGACCGTCTTGGCATGCGATTCGGCATCTTCCGTAACGGTAAAAACGTTGGTGAGGCTGAATTTGGTCTGGGTGGCACTTCCGAGATTCGAATTGTCCCGGTTATCCAGGGAAGCAAACGAGACGGCCTCATTCAAACCATTGTCGGTGCAGTCTTGATTGTGGCTGGTACGTTCCTTGCCGCTACGCCATTTGGTGCACCCTTGATAGGTGCGGGTATCGGCCTCGTCGCCGGCGGCGTTATTCAAATGCTCAGCCCCCAGGCGTCAGGCCTGAAGCAGAGCGCTTCCCCCGACAACGCCCCGTCCTACGCCTTCGGTAGCGCCAAGAACACCACGGCCAGCGGCAACCCGGTACCAATCTGCATCGGCGAGCGCCGGTGGGGCGGCATGGTCATTTCCGCATCGATCTACGCCGAGGACAAAGCGTAATCCACACGTAGCAAGCAGGCCGCCCATGAGGCGGTTTTTTTTCGCCTGGAGGAAAGCATGGGCGCAGCACAGAAGATCGACATCCACGGCGAGAAGGGCGGTAGCAGCAAGCCCAAGACTCCGACCGAAGCCAGTGACAGCCTGCGCTCGACCAACCTGGCCAAGCTGCTGATCGCTGTGGGTGAGGGGGAGTTCGACGAAGTCCCGACGGATTACGACATCTACCTGGACAACACGCCGATCCGCGATGCCAGCGGCAGCGTCAACTTTCCCAACGTGAAGTGGGATTGGCGCTCAGGCTCTGTCGATCAGGCCTACATCCCGGGCATTCCGTCCGTGGAAAACGAAACATCGCTCAACGTTGAGCTGCGCAGCGATGCGCCTTGGGTGCGCTCGATCACCAACATTCAGCTGTCGGCCGTGCGTGTGCGCCTCGCCTGGCCTGCACTCCAACAACAGGACGATGAGGGCAATGTCGTCGGGTACCGCATCGACTACGCCATCGACGTGGCCACCGACGGCGGGGCCTATCAGCAGGTGCTGCTAGATGCAGTGGACGGCAAGACCACCACGCGCTATGAGCGCTCGCCGCGTATCAACCTGCCGGACGCTACCACCGGCTGGCAGATTCGCGTTCGCCGGCTGACGCCGAACCAGAACAGCAACAAGATCGCCGACACGATGCTGATCGCCGGTTATACCGAGGTGATTGACGCCAAGCTGCGCTACCCGAACACAGCGCTGCTCTACATCGAATTCGATGCTGAACAGTTCACCAACATCCCAGCCGTCACCGTGAAGTGCCGCGCGCGCAAGTGGCAGGTCCCGAGCAACTACGACCCGATCCTGCGCACCTATACCGGTACGTGGGACGGCACCATGAAACAGGCCTGGACCAACAACCCGGCCTGGATCACCTATGGCGTATGCACCGAAGACCGCTTCGGCCTGGGTAAACGCATCAAGTCGTTCATGGTCGATAAGTGGGAGTTGTACCGGATTGCCCAATACTGCGACCAACTGGTGCCGAACGGTCTCGGCGGTCAGGAGCCCCGTTTCCTCTGCGACATGAACCTGCAGGGCAAGGCTGATGCCTGGTCGCTTCTGCGTGACATTGCCGGCATTTACCGGGGCATGACCTACTGGGCTCAAGGCCAGCTGGTGATGCAGGCCGACATGCCGCGTGCGCAGGACTTCGACTACGTGTTCACCCGGGCCAACGTCATCGACGGCAAGTTCTCCTACGGCAGCGCTTCGGCGAAAACCCGATACACCCGGGCGCTGGTCAGTTACGACAACCCGGCCAACAACTACGACACCGACGTGATTCCGTTCGCCGATCTGGATCTGCAACGCCGTTACGGCGACCGGCCCACCGAGCTGAGCGCCATTGGCTGCACTCGGGCATCGGAGGCACAGCGCCGCGGCAAGTGGGCGATCCTCAGCAATAACCAGGACCGCACCATTACGTTCAAGACCGGCATGGAGGGCGTGATCCCGCTGCCGGGCCACATCATTCCGGTGGCGGATTCGCTACTGGCAGGCCGTGAGGTCGGCGGGCGTATCTCGGCGGCGGCTGATCGGGTTGTGACGCTCGATCGCGACACCCAGGCCAAGGCCGGTGACCGGCTGATCATCAACCTGCCGGGCGGACGCGCAGAAGGGCGAACTGTTCAGAGCGTGAGCGGCCGGGCCATCACCGTGACCGTGGCCTACAGCGAAGCACCGATGCCGCAATTGCAGTGGGCGCTCGATGCCGATGATCTGGCTATCCCCCTGTATCGCGTGTTGCGTACCAGGCGCACGACAGAAGGCGATTTCGAAATCAGCGCGCTGCAATTCGAGCCAAGCAAGTTTGCTTTCATCGATACCGGTGCCCGTCTGGAAGAGCGGCCAATCAGCGTGATTCCGATCACCGTGGTGCCGGCGCCGGCTAGTGTCACGCTGACCTCTACTTCGGCTGTATCGCAGGGGTTGGCCGTGGCTACCATGACCATCACCTGGCCAGCGGTGCCGGGCGCTGTCGGCTATGACGTCGAATGGCGGAAGGACAGCGGCAATTGGATCAAATTGCAGCGCACCGGCATGACCAGCGTGGACGTCGTCGGCATTTACGCCGGCGCCTATGTGGCCCGGGTGCGAGCTGTGAGCGCCTTCGACATCTCGTCGATCTGGCGCAACTCGATCCTGACCAATCTCAAAGGCAAGGAAGGATTTCCGCCTGCCGTGTCGTTCCTGACGGCCACGCCGCTGCTGTTCGGCATCTATCTGAAGTGGGGCTTCCCGGCTGGCGCCGAGGACACGCAGCGCACGGAAATCTGGTACGGCCCGACAACCAGCCTGGATGCGGCAACCAAGCTTACGGATCTGTCATACCCGCAAAGCGACTTCTCGATGCTCGGCCTGGCTGCCGGGGTCACGTTCTACTTCTGGGCACGGCTGGTGGACCGAATCGGCAACATTGGCCCTTGGCATCCAGTAGGTATGGGGGTGCAAGGACAATCAAGCTCTGAGGCTGCGCCGGTGCTGGAGTTGATAGCCGGACAGGTCGGTCGCTCGGAGTTGGGTCAGGACATTCTTGATGAAATCGACAAGATCCCAGGGCTTCAGGCACAGATAGATGCTCTGGACGGACTCAAGAGCTACGTCCCTGAGGACACCTACGAGGAATACGACCTTGTGGTGCAGGGCAAACGGATCTACCAGGCTACTGGCGCAGTGCCAATCAACACGCCACCACCGAACCCGGCCTACTGGCTCGATGTTGGTCAGACAGTCGAGACGGCCAATGGTCTGGCGCAACAGGTTGCGACCAACACCGCTGATATCACCGAGATCGACGGCGTGGTCACCTCTCAAGCGACGGCAATCCAGACGTTGCGGGCATCGTCGAGAGACGACAACGGGGAAGGCGATCTGGCGGATGCGCTGAAAGGATGGACAAGCACGGCGGCCATTGCTTCGGAAGAGAAGGTCCGGACCTCTGAAAACTTTGCAATGGCTCAGCGGCAGACCACGCTCGACGCAAAGGTAGGTGAGAACGAGGCCAGCATCACCGATCTGGAGCAGGTGGTGGCCACGAACGAATCGGCGACAGCAACGAAGATCAATCAGCTGAATGTCTCTGTTGGGCAGAACACCGCCGCAATTCAGGAGACATCGACGGCCTACGCCGACACTGCCGGCAAGCTGAGCACGATGTGGTCGGTGAAGATGCAGGTCACCGCTGGCGGGCAGTACGTCGCTGCGGGCATTGGTCTCGGCATCGAGAACACGGGGGCCGGCCTGCAAAGCCAGTTCCTGGTCAGTGCTGACCGGTTCGCCATCGTCAATACCATCGCTGGCGGGACCGTTTCGGTTCCGTTTGCGGTTCAAGGCGGGCAGGTGTTCATGAACTCGGCGTTCATCCAGGACGGGACCATTACCAACGCCAAGATCGGCAATTACATCCAGTCGAACAATTATGTGGCGGGCACTCAAGGCTGGCGGCTGTGGTTTGACGGAACGTTTGAGATCAACTCGGCGTTCGGTGGTGGTGGGCGGCAGCTGATCAACAACTCCGGCGGCAAGGTGTTCGATCCCAATGGCACGAAACGCTACCAGTGGGGGGATCTGAGCGTATGAGTTACGGCGCAAGAGTCTGGGATGAAAATGGCAATTTGACCATGGACACCACGACATTCACTTACCAGGTGCTCTGGCAGGGCGTGATCGACTTCAGTGGCGCCACGCCCAGCTACACGCTGAGTATCCCGGGATTCAACCCAGCCAACTGCGTGTTCATGATCATCCCGACGAGAGCACAGGACGTGCAGTCGGCGGAGAACGATGGCCTGGGAAACACCAAGTCATACCCCTATGTCACCACTGCCGTAGGGCAGGTGACTGTCCTTCCGAAAAATCCATCAGCCTCCGCAGGTGTCACTCAGACAAGGATTGTCGCCAAAGGCTACGCGATAAGGTTCTCGACATGAGCTATGGATTTCTAAGCATCAATGACGGCTTGCTTGTTCAGATCGACTCCGAGGCGCCCAGGCTTTGCGTGCTGACCAAAGGGTCGTACTCAGGAACTACCAATGCTTCCGGAACGTTTGCCAGGCCGGTTACTAGCCAAGATCCACCGTTAGTTTTCATTCGCCCAGATGCTGGAGTAATCCAGGTGCCCATATCGGTGTGGTTTACCGGCGGACCAGGTAACTGGGCCGGGTTCACCATGAAAGCGTCCAACGTCACGGCAACGCTGAGCGGTCAATATTTCGTGGCGGCCTGGGCTTCGATGGGCACCG
Source organism: Pseudomonas putida (assembly GCF_050990305.1). GTDB lineage: Bacteria > Pseudomonadota > Gammaproteobacteria > Pseudomonadales > Pseudomonadaceae > Aquipseudomonas > Aquipseudomonas putida_AH. The sequence continues at coordinate 1,296,232 of NZ_CP158817.1, forward strand.
CTGCATATGGATTTCGACTGTGGGGGGCGGGTGGTGAACTGGTTTACGACAGCGGGGCGCCGGCAGTGGTGGTGACCTTCGCCGCAGGAAACTGGACCTACATCGGATCTGAGGAATTGTCCGTTGGACGCCGTTACATATGGGCCATCAATAAGCTGCTTGGCGCAGGGGAATACATTTCGCTCAACCCCTTCGCCATGAACTGCCACAACGCCTCTACTGGCGGCGGCTGCGCGCTGGGCGTCGATTACGCCAACGCTCGCATCATGATGTACAGCCTCGCAACAAATGCCTGGACCGATCAAGGCCACCGGCCATTTCTCTGCGCCAAATTGCTGGCCTAAGACTCAACTTTCTGGAGATGCTTAATGCCCTGGTACAAATCAGGAACGGTAGCGTGCACCCTAAATTCGACGACGGTAACCGGTACAGGCACCGCCTTCGCAGCTAATGCTCGGGTGGGCGATGCCTTCCTAGGCCCGGATGGGCGATGGTATGAGGTCGCGAATATCGCGAGCGATACCGTGCTATCGATCCTCCCTGCCTACCTCGGCGCGACGGTCTCCGCCGGAACCTACGCGCTTGCTCCGATGCAGGGCTATGTCAAAGACTCGGCCGATGCTCTGCGGGCACTGGTGAATCAGTACGGGGCCAAGTTGGCCGCACTGGGCACTACCGGCAATTACGACATATTGCCTGTAAACAAGGGTGGTACGGGCGGAACTGATCAGGCGAGTGCTCGCTCAGGCCTTGGTCTCGGATCGGTAGCAATTGAAAGCGTTGTCCCTGTCATCAAAGGCGGTACGGGCGGGACTGACCAGGCGAGCGCGAGAGCGGGGCTTGGGCTCGGTTCAGTGGCTACTGAAAGCACAGTTCCTGTGGACAAGGGAGGTACTGGCGGAACCACTCAGGCCGCGGCGCGGACAGGGCTAGGACTTGGAGCAGCAGCTGTGGCGCCAATTGTCGGCGCCGTGTATCAGTCAGGCGGCGTTCCGACCGGTGCAATTGTCGAGACCGGCACCAACGCAGCCGGGACATACACCAAATACGCGGACGGCACACTGATTTGTCGAAGCTCCCCGGGCGCGATAGACCAGAACGTCGCGAACACCGCCTATGCGACCATCTTCGGGCTTCCGGCTGTTTTTGTGGGTGCTTACACCGTCGTCGCAAACGTGTCGGCAATCAACGTCAACAACGTTTTTTCTGGATGCTGTCGAACAGTCCAAACCACTGCCACCACGTACCAGATTATCCAGGCGTGGAGCGTCGTTCAGACCTACACCTACACCATTATCGCTATCGGGAGATGGTTCTGATGCTAATCAAGTTATCCCCACTACGCCGGGACGATACCCTGGAAGTTATCAAAACTGGCGACGTTCTAACCGTCAATGGCGAGGACTTCGATTTCTCTCCGATTGGCGAGGGCGACACCCTGCCAGCGCTGGCGATTTCTTCGACATGGTTTCTCGACAAGGTTTGCCGTATCGAAGGCGAACTTGTTCTTACCCTCTTTCTGCCGCTTCCATGGAATTACAGCCAGGAGCAAGCTTTCCCGGTGCCGTTACAAAGTGTTCCGGACGGATCGGTCGTTCTTCCCAAGCCTTTGCCTAGCGAACCGCCAGTCGAAGAACATATATTGCTGCCGAATATTCCGGAAAAAGCGGGCGTTATCGACTGGTCACAACTGATCACCAAGGAAATGAAGGATGCCGCTGAGGCCGTGAAGGTTCTTGCTGAAGCGAAAGCGGAGTTGGCGGGGCGAAACGCGGTAGCCGCAGCGCAGATCCTTCGAATTCAAGATCGAATTGACACACTGGGTTATGGCATTGATTCGGGAGAGGCCACAGCGGAGGACGAAGCTGAGCAGGCAGCACTGATCATCAGCCTGAAAGCCTGGAAGGCCTACAAGTTCGCACTTGGCAAGGTCGCCACGCAGACGACTTGGCCCCTGGCGCCGAACTGGCCGACTGCCCCGGCAATCCCCGACATTACCGCCGATCCAGCCGCGCTGTCACCTGAAGCTGTCTGATCGCGAATCCGCGACCCGACCCGCCATCGAGCGGGTATTTTTTTGCCTGGAGAAAACATGCCGACTACCTCGCAGCAACTCCTTCAGATCCTCCCGAGCGCCGGCAAACAAGCCGGCGTTTTTGCGTCTGCGCTCACGCTGGCTATGGACAAGTACCAGATCAACACGCGCCTTCGCATGGCCGCCTTCATCGCCCAGGTCGGCCACGAATCCGGCCAGTTCCGCTACGTGCGCGAGCTGGGCGGCGACCAGTACCTTAGCAAGTACGACACCGGGCCGCTCGCTGCGCGCCTGGGCAACACGCCCGAGGCTGACGGCGACGGGCAGAAGTACCGAGGCCGCGGCCTGATCCAGATCACCGGTCACGACAACTATCTCGCGTGCAGCAAGGCGCTTTTCGGTGACGACCGATTACTGCGCACGCCTGAGCTCCTGGAGCAGGCCGAGTGGGCGTGCAAGTCGGCGGCCTGGTTCTGGAATTCGCGCAACCTGAACGCGCTGGCTGACAAGGGTGACTTGCAAGGGATCACCCGGCGAATCAATGGTGGGCTGAATGGCCTGGCAGAGCGCGAGACCTTCTATAAGGCAGCGCTGAAGGTGCTGGCCTGATCCCCGGGATTACGGCTTGTTGCGTATGTCGCCGTTTACTGTTTTCACGCCGCCGGAAACTTTGCCGCAGGTCACGTCACCATTAACGGTGCCTACATCGCCAGCCACGTCGCCGCACGATATGTTGCCGTTGGTGGTCTTTACCGATCCGGCAGAGCCCTTGACTTCAACCCTGCCAGAACTTGTTTCGACCGACTCAGCGTTGCCGTTTACGACGACACTGATAGGGCCGGCAAGCGATCCATTCTGCTCAACCCCGTCAATTATTACCTTGTCGCCGCTAATGCTGACGGATCGCCCTGAAAACGTCTTTCCGTCGATGGTGATGGTCGATCCGTCCAAATTAATCTTCATGCCTATTCCCTTTCGATTGATGAGTGCTTTTTCCATCCGGGGGATTTAAACCCCCGGTCGGTCGTTGTAATCCGTGGTCTGTAGCGATGTGGTAGCTGAAAAGCTGCTGAAACCGCATTTGGGTGTGACCAGAAGTTTATTCTTAGTCATTTTTTATTTTTTATGTGCAGTGGCACTGTAAGGCTCAAACCGCCAGTTGGTGGTGAGCTGCAGAAGCTGAGCAATGAAGCTGTCGGCAGGGCGCCGGAGGTGGGATTTTCTGCGGGGAATTCTTCCCCAAAACGCAACCGTTTGGACCAATGTTTATTGAGTTCTAAAGAGTCGCAAAAGGCACTGATTTTTGTGGCTGATTTGTAGCTCAAGGCCTTGATTAGAAAGGTCTTTGTCGATTCCTATGCGGCATCCCAGGCTTTGATGCCGAAAAGGTGCAACGTTTTGCTTGAAACGGTCAAGGAATCGCCCCCTTTACAGGTGCTGGAGAAAAAAGGTGTCGGATTATGCCATGACCGGACGGTTTCGCGGCGGCTGTGGTCGGGTTTGTATGTATGTCATGGCATAAAGCTTGTAGGCGCTGAGCTTGCTCGCGATGGCGACTTAACATTCAACATTGATGTTGGGTGATCCGACGCCATCGCGAGCAAGCTCGGCTCCTACAGGGAGTCGTGGCGTCTGAGTGCGACATAGGTGCAAGGGTCATCAGCAGTTTAAGCGGCTAATATGACGCCTCAGTGCTGTCGATTGTCCGGGAATCCCGCTTTATGCAAACCGCTTATACCGTCCTGATCTTGCTCATGCTGGTAGGCGTTTCGCGCCTGGTCGGACGGGTGATCCCGCTGCCGTTGCCGTTGGTGCAAATCGCCGCGGGCGCCTTGCTTGCCTGGCCGACGCTGGGGCTGCATGTGGCGCTGGACCCCGAATTGTTTCTGTTTCTGTTCCTGCCGCCACTGTTGTTTTCCGATGGTTGGCGCATGCCCAAGCGCGAGTTCTGGCGCTTGCGCGGGCCGATCCTGACGCTGGCGGTGGGGTTGGTGTTGTTCACTGTGGTCGGCGCCGGGTATTTCATCCACTGGTTGTTGCCGAGCATCCCGCTGCCGGTGGCGTTTGCCCTGGCAGCGGTACTGTCGCCTACCGACGCCGTGGCGGTTTCAGCGATTTCACAGAACCGGTTGCCGACGCCGCTGATGCACATGCTGCAAGGCGAAGCCTTGATGAACGATGCCTCGGGCTTGGTGACGTTCAAGTTTGCCTTGGCAGCGGCGGTGACTGGCGTGTTTTCACTGGCCAACGCCAGTGTCACCTTTGTCCTGGTGGCGGTGGGCGGCCTGGCCATTGGTGTGGCCTTGAGCTGGCTGGTCGGGCGCTTGCGCGCGTGGATGATTGCCCGTGGCTGGGATGACCCGGCCACCCATGTCGTGTTCATGCTGTTACTGCCGTTTGCCGCTTACGTGTTGGCCGAGCGCGTGGGGGCGTCGGGCATCTTGTCCGCGGTGGCGGCGGGGATGATGCAGAGTTGGCTGGATCTGCTGCCGCGCCAGACCAATACCCGCTTGCTCAATCGCAGTGTCTGGTCGTTGTTGGAGTTCGCCTTCAATGGCCTGATTTTCCTGCTGCTGGGCCTGCAATTGCCGGACATTATCAAGGCGGTGGCCAGTCACGAATCTTCGTTGTGGCCGACTCTGCTGTATCGCTGCTTCGATGTGGTGGCGATTTTCCTGGTGCTGCTGGTGTTGCGGTTTGTCTGGGTGCAGAGCACCTGGCGACTAGCCATTGCTCTGCGGCGCTGGCGTGGCAAGGAGGAGATCACCCGGGTGCCGAGCGCGCGTTCATGTTGGTTGCTGACCGTCGGCGGTGTGCGCGGTGCGGTGACCCTGGCGGGTGTGATGTCGGTGCCGATGCTCATGGGCAGCAGCGCGTTTCCCGAGCGCGACCTGCTGATCTTCATCGCTGCCGGAGTGATTCTGATGTCGTTGATTGCCGCGTGCATTGCCTTGCCGTTGTTGTTGCGTGGCATCGACAAAAGCCCTGACGACAAACGCCGCAACGAGGTACGCGACGCGTGGCGCAAGACGGCCGAAGCGGCCATTCACTCCCTGGAAACTGAAGAGGTCAGTCCGCAGGACGCCGCCGAGGCCGCGCTGGCAGCAGAACTCAAGGCGCGGATCATGTCCGAGTATCGCCATCAATTGGAGGTGTTCAACGACTCCGCCGAAGCCCAGGCCCTGGCGTTTCAGATGGATTTGCTGGAGCGGCGCTTGCGCTTGAAGGCATTGCGGGCGCAACGCTTGGAGCTGTACAGCCTCAGTCGTCAGCACCAGATTGGTGATGACGTGTTGCGTGAGGTGCTGGCGGAACTGGATTTGAGCGAGGCCAAGCTCGGTCAGGTGAAATGAAATTCGGCTACTGTAGGAGCTGCCGCAGGCTGCGATCTTTTGATTTTGTTTTTTAAGATCAAAAGATCGCAGCCTGCGGCAGCTCCTACAAAGAGCGGTTATCGGCGGCGCTGGATGAAATCGCGGATACGCTCGGCGGCTTCAACGCATTCTGCCAATGGCGCGACCAAGGCCATGCGCACGCGCCCGTCGCCCGGGTTTACACCATCCACATCTCGCGAAAGATAGGAGCCCGGTACCACGGTGACATGCTCCTGCTCGAACAGGTCGCGGCAGAAGGCAGCATCGTCGCCTGCCACATTCGGCCACAAGTAGAAGCTGCCATCGGGACGCTGTACATCGAGTACCGGGCTGAGGATTTCCAGTACGGCGTCGAACTTTTCACGGTACAGCGCACGGTTGGCGCGCACGTGTACTTCGTCATTCCAGGCGGCCACGCTGGCCAGTTGCGTCTGAACCGGCATCGCGCAGCCGTGGTAGGTGCGGTAGAGCAGGAAACCCTTGAGGATGTCCGCATCACCGGCGACGAAACCGGAGCGCAGGCCCGGCAAGTTGGAGCGCTTGGACAGGCTGTGGAACACCACGCAACGCTTGAAGTCATTGCGGCCCAGTTCCGCGCAGGCGCTGAGCAGGCCGGGTGGCGGGGTTTGTTCGTCGAAATACAGTTCGCTGTAGCACTCGTCCGCGGCAATTACGAAGTCATGTTCGTCGGCCAGGGCGATCAGCTTTTTCAGGGTTTCGAGCGGGATCAACGCCCCGGTCGGGTTGCCGGGCGAGCACAGGAACAGGATCTGGCAGCGCTTCCAGATGTCCGGCGAAACCGCGTCGAAATCCGGATTGAAGCCGTTTTCGTCCAGGCACGGCAAGTAGTGTGGCTGGGCACCGGCCAGGAACGCCGCGCCTTCGTAGATTTGATAGAACGGGTTCGGGCTGACGATCAGCGCATCGTCACCACGATTGACCACGGTCTGGGTGAAGGCGAACAGCGCCTCGCGAGTGCCGTTGACCGGCAGCACATTGCGCGCCGGATCGATCCAGCCGGTGGGTACGCCGAAACGACGCTCGCACCAGGCGCCGATGGCTTCACGCAGCTCTGGAATACCGAGGGTGGTTGGGTACACCGCCATTTTTTCCAGGTTGTTGGCCAGGGCCTCGGCGACGAAGCTTGGTGAACGGTGTTTTGGTTCGCCGATGGACAATGCGATAGGGCGCTTGTCCGGGTTGGGCGTGACGCTGCCGAGCAGGGCGCGGAGTTTCTCGAACGGGTAGGGCTGGAGCTGGGACAAAGCGTTGTTCATCGATAAATCTCGTTCGGTGTAGGAGCGGCGCTGTTCCCTGTAGGAGCGAGCCTGCTCGCGATGGTGGTCAACGATTACGCGTTTTTGTCATGACCGCGCGGCGTATTTGAGTCCATCGCGAGCAGGCTCGCTCCTACAAAGAGCAGACCGTTGTTAAGTCAGATGCTGATGCGCGACAGTTTGATATCGGGTTCCTGGTTGACGGTCAGTTGCTCGACGATCGCATCTTGCAGGCGGCTGCACAGCAGCGGATCGGACAGCGGCTGATTGTTGGCGTCGGTGATGAAGAATACGTCTTCCACGCGCTCGCCCAAGGTGGCGATCTTGGCATTCTGCAACGACAGGTCGAATTCCAGGAAAATCGTGCCGACCCGCGCCAACAGGCCCGGGCGGTCGGGCGCTGTGAGTTCCAGCACGGTCACTGGACGCTGTGCGTCGTTATGGATCGTCACCTGCGGAGCGAAGGCGAAATGCTTGAGCTGGCGCGGCACTCGACGCTGGATGATCGTCGGGTAGTCATCCGGGTTACGCAGGGCTTCGGTCAGGCCATCGCGGATCTGTTTGACCCGCGCCGGGTTATCGCCAATCGAGTCGCCGTCGGTGTCGAGCACGATGTAGGTGTCGAGGGTGAACTGGCTGCTGGAAGTGATGACCCGGGCGTCGTGAATGTTCAGGTTGAGCTGGTCCATCGCGGCCACGGTCACGGCGAAGAAGTCGTGTTGGTCCGGCGCATAGATGAAAATCTGTGTACCGCCTTCGAATTCTCGCTGGGTGGTTTCCTTGATCAGTACCAGTGGCCCGCCATCTGCCGGCTGCTGGAGGATCGCGTCGGTGTGCCAGGCGACGTCGCCGGCGGTGTGACGCAGGAAATAGTCATCACCCAGTTGCGCCCACAATTGCTCGACATCGTCGGGATCGGTGCCACCGCGCACCAGGATGTCCAGGGCGGCGCTTTGGGTCTGGCGGATCTGTTCTTCGCGGTCCACCGGGTTTTCCAGGCCGCGACGCAGCGCGCGCTTGGTCTCGGTGTAGAGCTGGCGCAGCAGGCTGGCACGCCAGGAGTTCCACAGCGTCGGATTGGTGGCGTTGATATCGGCGACGGTCAGTACGTACAGGTAGTCGAGGTGCGTTTCGTCACCAATCGTGTGCGCGAAATCATGGATGACCTGCGGGTCGGACAAGTCCTTGCGCTGGGCAGTGGTCGACATCAACAGATGATTCTGCACCAGCCAGACGATCAGGCGGCTGTCCCATACGGGGAGTTGGTGACGCTGGCAGAAGGCTTCTGCGTCCACTGCACCAATTTCCGAGTGATCGCCATGCCGACCTTTGCCGATGTCGTGGTACAGGCCGGCCAGGTAGATCAACTCGGGCTTGGGCAATTTGCCCATGGTCTTGGCAGCCAGCGGGAATTTTTCCGAGACCTGGGTGTATTGCAACTTACGCAGGTGTTTGATCAGGTTAAGGGTGTGTGCATCGACCGTATAAATGTGAAACAGGTCATGCTGCATTTGCCCGACGATAAAGCCGAATTCGGGCAGATAGCGCCCGAGAATGCCGTAGCGGTTCATCCGGCGCAGGTTGCGGTGGATGCCGATCTTGCACTTGAACAGTTCGATGAACAGGCTGGTGTTGCGGATGTCGTTGCGAAAATCGTCGTCGATCAGGTGACGGTTTTCCCGTAGCAGACGAATGGTATCGGCGCGTACGCCTTTGATTTCCGGCTGTTGGGCCATCAGCACGAAGATTTCCAGCATGGCGAAGGGGGTGCGGCGGAACACATTGTCGCTGCGCGCCTCGATGTAGCCGTCGTGCAGCTGGAATCGCGAGTTGATCGGTTGCGGCTGTGCCTCATCTTCCGGAGCCAGGATGACTTCTTCGAAGTGCTGGATGATCAGGTCACTGAGCTGGGCAATGCTCATCACCACCCGGTAATACTGTTGCATGAAGTTTTCGACGGCCTGCTTGACGTCGTCACCTTCGAATCCCAGCAACTTGGCAATGGTGCGCTGGTGATCGAAGAGCAAGCGATCTTCGGCGCGTCCGGCCAGCATGTGCAGGGCATAGCGCACTTTCCACAGGAACTCCTGGGAGGAGGCCAGCAGGGCGTTTTCGCTCTCTACCAGGAAACCTTCGCCTGCCAGGGCGCGCAGATTCAGCGTGCCGTACTCGCGACGGGCTACCCACAAAATCGTCTGGATGTCCCGCAGACCGCCCGGCGAGCCTTTGACGTTGGGTTCCAGGTTGTATTCGGTATCGTTGTACTTGTGGTGGCGGGCCTTCTGCTCGGCACGCTTGGCCAGAAAGAAGTCTTTGCTGGGCCACATATGCGCCGTGCTGGTGACGTCCAACATGCGCTGGCGCAGGTGCTCCGGGCCGGTAATGGTGCGACTTTCCATCAAGTTGGTCACCACCGTCAGGTCGGCGCGGGCCTCGACGGCGCATTCCTCGACCGAGCGAACGCTCTGGCCGACTTCCAGGCCGATGTCCCACAACAGCGTCAGAAAACGCTCAATGGAGTCGCGGAAAACTTCATGGTCGGCGCTGTCCAGCAGGATCAGCAAATCGATGTCGGAGTAGGGGTGCAGCTCTCCGCGACCGTAGCCGCCGACCGCAACCAGTGCGATATCGGCGTCTTCGCTCCAGGTGAACTGGTCCCAGGCCTTTTGCAGGATATTGTCGATGAACCAGGCGCGATCCTCGATCAACCGCCGTATGTCCCGGCCATTGCGAAAACGCGCGTCGAGTACTTCGCGAGCGTGGCGGATCGCCTTCTTGAAGGCCGCGATAGGGCTAGCCTTCAGGGCCAGTTCAGCCTGGAACTGGCCGCGGTCGAAGAGTTCGGGATCCACCTGCGGCATCGATTGGCTTTCCTATCTATAGGGCTCGGAGCTTTACGTATCGGATCAGGCCGAAACGCGAGGGATGGTGTCATCGCTGCGCAAGGTGAAGATCTCGTAACCGGTTTCGGTGACCAGCAGGGTGTGTTCCCACTGCGCCGAGAGCTTGCGGTCCTTGGTGATGGCGGTCCAGCCGTCGCCCAGCACCTTGGTCTCGGCGCGACCCTGGTTGATCATCGGTTCGATGGTGAAGGTCATGCCGGCCTTCAGTTCCATGCCAGTGCCGGCGCGACCGTAATGCAGGATCTGCGGCTCTTCGTGGAAGACTTTGCCGATTCCGTGGCCGCAGAACTCGCGAACCACCGAGAAGCCGTTCTTTTCGGCATGCTTCTGGATGATCTCGCCAATGTCGCCGAGGCGGCAGCCAGGCTTGACGATTTCAATCGCCTTGTACATGCATTCCTGGGTCACTTGCGACAGGCGTTCGGCCCAGACTGGCACGGTACCGACGTGGAACATGCGGCTGGTGTCGCCGTGGTACCCGTCCTTGATGACGGTGACGTCGATATTGAGAGTGTCGCCATCCTTCAGAGGCTTGTCGTTCGGGATGCCGTGGCAGACCACGTGATTGATCGAGGTGCAAATCGACTTCGGGTAGCCCTTGTAGTTGAGCGGGGCAGGGATGGCTTTCTGCTCGTTGACGATATAGTCGTGGCAGATCTGGTTCAGTTGATCGGTGGTAACGCCCGGCTTGACATATTCGGCAATCATTTCCAGCACGTCGGCGGCCAGTTTGCCGGCGATGCGCATTTTGGCGATGTCCTCGGCGGTTTTGAGGGTGACGGTCATACAGGCTCTCTCTGCGCTCGGCGGCGCTTCACAAACGGAATGGGCATTGCGTGATCGAACTTCGCCGCCCTGAAAAACGCGATTCTATCAGACGAACAGTGCAAATCCGCGCCTCTGTACATCGCTTCTCTATATAGAATGGTGCAATCTGCGCGGATTCCAAGGGCTGGAACAGCCTGCTCACCAGGATTTCAGAATCCGGGTTCCGTTTTTACCTGCCCTGTGGTATAAAATGCGCCGCTTTCCGGGGATGTCCCGAAAAGCTTAAATCCACACACGTGTCGACACGATGACCTGGGTGCCTTCAGCTGATGCTGCTGGTTGGTCATTGGGATACGTGGAGGCCAAACCCGACTTATTAAGGAACTATCATGTCCCAAGTCAACATGCGCGATATGCTGAAGGCCGGTGTGCACTTCGGTCACCAGACCCGTTACTGGAACCCGAAAATGGGTAAATACATTTTCGGCGCGCGTAACAAGATTCACATCATCAACCTTGAAAAAACCCTGCCAATGTTCAACGAAGCTCTGACTTTCGTAGAGCGTCTGGCCCAGGGCAAAAACAAGATTCTGTTCGTCGGCACCAAGCGTTCCGCTGGCAAGATCGTTGCTGAAGAAGCAGCACGTTGCGGTTCGCCGTACGTCGATCACCGCTGGTTGGGCGGCATGCTGACCAACTTCAAAACCATCCGTGCTTCCATCAAGCGTCTGCGTGACCTTGAAGTACAAGCCGAAGACGGTACTTTCGCCAAGCTGACCAAGAAAGAAGCGCTGATGCGCACTCGTGACCTGGAAAAGCTGGATCGTTCCCTGGGTGGTATCAAGGACATGGGCGGTTTGCCAGACGCTCTGTTCGTTATCGACGTTGATCACGAGCGCATCGCGATCACCGAAGCCAACAAGCTGGGCATCCCGGTTATCGGCGTAGTCGATACCAACAGCAGCCCGGAAGGCGTTGACTACATCATCCCAGGCAACGATGACGCAATCCGCGCTATCCAGCTGTACATGGGTTCGATGGCTGACGCTGTTATCCGTGGTCGCAACAACGTTGCTGGCGGCACCGAAGTTTTCGTTGAAGAAGCTCCGGCAGCTGCAGCTGAGTAATTGACGCCCTGGCGTTGACTCAGTAAGCAAAAAGGGGGCTTGGCCCCCTTTTTGCCACCTTGAAAACCATTTGTCGGCGCCCGGTTGCCTATCTGTAACCTGCGGCAGCTAACAAAGGTGGTTCGGGAAGAATTGAACGCCCGTTCGATCGGGTGGAATGGTTGATAACCTATCCAAGAGGAATTTTGAAATGGCAGAGATTACTGCAGCGTTGGTCAAAGAACTGCGCGAGCGTACCGGCGAAGGCATGATGGACTGCAAAAAGGCCTTGACCAAGGCTGGCGGCGACATCGAGAAAGCCATTGATGACATGCGCGCTTCGGGCGCCATCAAGGCTGCCAAGAAAGCTGGCAACGTTGCCGCTGAAGGTGCTATCGCCATCAAGGACGACGGTAAAGCTGCCGTCCTGCTGGAAGTTAACTCGCAGACCGACTTCCTGGCCCTGCAAGACGACTTCAAAAACTTCGTTGCTGCCAGCGTAGAAAAAGCCTTTGCCGAAAAACTGACCGACGCAGCTCCGCTGATCGCCGCTCAGGAATCGGCTCGTGAAGCCCTGGTGGCCAAAGTTGGCGAAAACGTCAACATCCGCCGCCTGGTTCGCGTTGAAGGCGACGTGGTAGGTACCTACCTGCACGGTAACAAGATCGGTGTTGCTGTTGTCCTGAAGGGCGGTGACGTCCAACTGGCCAAAGAGATCGCTATGCACGTAGCGGCAAGCAACCCTGAGTTCCTGCTGCCATCGCAGGTTTCGCCAGAAGCCATCGAGCGCGAGAAGGCTGTATTCCTGCAGCTGAACGAAGACAAGATGAAAGGCAAGCCAGCTGAAATCGTCGAGAAGATGATCGCTGGCCGTATCACCAAGTTCCTGGCCGAAGCCAGCCTGGTTGAGCAAGCTTTCGTGATGAACCCGGAAATCACCGTGGGTGCTCTGGCCAAGAAAGCCGGCGCTGAAATCGTTTCCTTCACCTACTTCAAGGTCGGCGAAGGCATCGAGAAGCCAGTTGATAACTTCGCTGAAGAAGTTGCTGCTCAACTGGCTGCTGCCAAGCAATAAGACGGTTTTTTAACTGTCGCCCTGAAGAGGCTGCCCGCTCACGCGCGCAGCCTCTTTTCAGATGGGGCACCAATTTTTTATTTGGTTTCCATTTGGAACTGGCTTACAAAGCCATGTTCCGATGGCGCTGAAGCAGCGCCACGCTAGAGTGAACGCTTGCTGAAAACAGCTCGCAAAGAATTTTTTAATATACGCCGCAGGAGAGATTCGCAATGGCTCAGCAGGGCAGTGGTTATCAGGCTCGCTATAAACGCATTCTACTCAAACTTAGCGGCGAGGCCCTGATGGGCTCGGAAGAGTTCGGGATCGATCCGAAAGTTCTGGATCGCATGGCCCTGGAAGTTGGCCAACTGGTCGGCATCGGTGTCCAGGTCGGTCTGGTGATCGGCGGCGGCAACCTGTTCCGTGGCGAAGCACTGAGCAAGGCAGGCATGGACCGGGTTACCGGTGACCACATGGGCATGCTGGCCACTGTGATGAACGCTCTGGCCATGCGCGATGCGCTGGAACGTGCCAATATCTCGGCCATCGTGATGTCGGCCATCTCCATGGTTGGCGTGACCGATCACTATGATCGCCGCAAAGCCATGCGTCACTTGAACTCCAAGGACGTGGTAATTTTCGCGGCCGGTACCGGCAACCCGTTTTTCACCACGGACTCGGCTGCCTGCCTGCGTGCGATTGAAATCGATGCCGATGTCGTGCTCAAGGCAACCAAGGTCGATGGCGTCTACACCGCTGACCCGTTCAAAGACCCGCATGCCGAGAAGTTCGATCATCTGACCTACGATGAAGTGCTGGATCGCAAGCTGGGTGTGATGGATCTGACCGCCATTTGCCTGTGCCGCGACCACAAGATGCCATTGCGCGTATTTAACATGAACAAGCCCGGCGCCCTGCTGAACATCGTGCATGGTGGCGCTGAAGGGACCCTGATCGAGGAAGGCCAGCAATGATCAACGAAATCAAGAAAGACGCTAAAGAGCGCATGCAGAAGTCTGTTGACTCCCTGTCGCATAACTTCGGTCGCATCCGTACCGGCCAGGCGCACCCGAGCATCCTCGAAGGCGTAATGGTGCCGTACTACGGCGCTGATACCCCAATCAAGCAAGTGGCCAACATCACTGTCAAGGACGCTCGTACCCTGCAAGTTGTTGCCTTCGAGCGCAACATGCTTGGTGCAGTCGACAAGGCGATCGGCAGTGCAGGTTTGAACCTGAACCCAACCAACCTGGGTGAGCTGCTGCTGATTAGCATGCCGGCCCTGACCGAAGAAACCCGCCGCGGTTTCACCAAGCAGGCCCGTGATGTGGCTGAAGACGCTCGTGTTGCTGTGCGCAACATCCGCCGTGATGCCAACAGCTCTTTGAAAGACCTGGTCAAGGAAAAAGAGATCAGTGAAGACGAAGAGCGTCGCGCCACTGGCGAGATCGACGACCTGACCAAGAAATTCGTGGCTGAAATCGACGCGAAGCTGGCAGAGAAAGAAAAAGACCTGATGGCCGTATAAGGGTCGCGTGTTAATGGACAAGACCAAGCAGACAGCGCCGACCGTGGTGCCGCGCCATGTCGCGATCATCATGGATGGTAATAATCGCTGGGCGAAAAAACGCTTTATGCCGGGTGTCGCCGGGCATAAAGCGGGTGTGGATGCAGTTCGCGCGGTTATCGAGGTGTGTGCCGAAGCCGGGGTTGAAGTCCTGACCCTGTTCGCGTTCTCCAGCGAAAACTGGCAACGTCCGGCCGATGAGGTCAGTGCCTTGATGGACCTGTTCTTCAAGGCGCTGCGTCGCGAGGCCAAGCGCCTGAATGACAACAACATCAGTTTGCGCATCATTGGCGACCGGTCGCGTTTTCATCCGGAGCTTCAGGCTGCCATGCGTGAGGCCGAGGCGATGACGGCTGGCACCAATCGCTTCGTGCTGCAGATCGCCGCCAACTACGGCGGCCAGTGGGATATCGCGCAAGCTGCGCAGCGCTTGGCGCGAGAAGTTCAGGCCGGGCACTTGCGTCCGGAAGACATTACACCGGACCTGCTGCAGACGTGCCTTGCAACCGGTGACCTGCCATTGCCCGACTTGTGCATCCGTACCGGTGGCGAGCACCGCATCAGTAACTTCCTGCTGTGGCAACTGGCTTATGCCGAGTTGTACTTCTCCGACCTGTTCTGGCCGGACTTCAAACACGACGCCATGCGTAACGCGCTGGCCGATTTCGCATCCCGCCAGCGTCGCTTCGGTAAAACAAGTGAGCAGGTCGAGGCTGGAGCCCGGGTTTAATGCTTAAACAACGAATCATCACTGCGCTGATCCTGTTGCCGATTGCCTTGTGCGGGTTTTTCCTGCTTGAAGGGTCCGGTTTTGCGCTGTTCATCGGGTTGGTCGTGACCCTTGGTGCGTGGGAATGGGCGCGTCTGGCGGGCTTCACTGCCCAGCCGATGCGTACGGCGTATGCCGCAGTCGTGGCGTTGATGCTGTTTATCATGCACATCCTGCCCGGCCTCGCTCCATGGGTGTTGGGGGCTTCGGTGCTGTGGTGGGGGATTGCGACCTGGCTTGTTCTGACGTACCCACGTTCCAGTGAGCATTGGGCCAGTGCCGCCTGTAAGCTGCTGATCGGTCTGCTGATCCTGCTGCCGGCCTGGCAAGGCCTGGTGCAGATCAAGCAGTACCCGCTGGGTAACTGGCTGATCATGGCAGTGATGGTGCTGGTCTGGGGGGCTGATATCGGCGCGTACTTCTCTGGTCGGGCCTTCGGTAAGCGCAAGCTGGCGCCGCAGGTCAGCCCTGGCAAGAGTTGGGAAGGTGTCTACGGTGGTTTGGTTCTGAGCCTGGTCATTACGGTCATCGTCGGATTTTTCCGTGACTGGACCGTGGCCGAACTGTTCAAGGGGTTGATCGGCGCAGCCGTGATCGTGTTTATCTCTGTCGTGGGTGATCTCACCGAAAGCATGTTCAAGCGTCAGTCCGGGATCAAGGACAGTAGCAATCTATTGCCTGGTCACGGTGGTGTGCTGGACCGGATCGATAGTTTGACTGCGGCAATTCCCGTGTTTGCCGTACTGTTGTGGATGGCTGCACCGTGAGCCGCCCTCAGCAGATTACCGTTCTGGGGGCAACCGGCTCGATCGGTCTGAGCACCCTTGATGTGATCGCTCGCCATCCTGAGCGCTATCAGGTCTTCGCCTTGAGCGGGTATTCCCGTTTGAGCGAGCTGCTGGCGCTGTGCGTGCGTCACGTTCCGCGGTTCGCTGTTGTGCCTGAGGCTCGCGCCGCTCGAGTGTTGCAGGATGACTTGAGTGCGGCGGGGCTTTCGACTCGGGTATTAGTGGGCGTGGAAGGTTTGTGCCAGGTCGCTGCCGATCCTGAAGTGGATGCGGTCATGGCGGCCATTGTCGGAGCGGCGGGATTGCGTCCGACGCTGGCAGCAGTGGAGGCCGGCAAGAAAATCCTTCTAGCCAATAAAGAAGCGCTGGTGATGTCCGGCGCATTGTTCATGCAAGCCGTGCACAAAAGTGGTTCGGTACTGCTGCCGATCGACAGTGAGCACAACGCGATCTTCCAGTGCATGCCACAGGATTATGCCCGTGGTCTGGGCGCGGTCGGTGTGCGTCGGATTTTGCTGACAGCCTCCGGCGGTCCTTTCCGGCAGACGCCAGTCGCCGAGTTGGCGCATGTCACGCCTGATCAGGCGTGTGCTCACCCGAACTGGTCCATGGGGCGCAAGATTTCAGTCGATTCGGCCAGCATGATGAATAAAGGGCTCGAGTTGATCGAGGCCTGCTGGCTGTTCGATGCCAAACCTTCCCAGGTCGAAGTGGTGATTCATCCGCAGAGCGTCATTCACTCGCTTGTCGACTATATAGACGGCTCAGTCCTGGCCCAGTTGGGTAATCCAGACATGCGCACGCCAATCGCCAATGCCTTGGCGTGGCCCGAGCGAATCGATTCGGGGGTGCCGCCGCTGGATCTGTTTGCCGTTGCCCGTCTGGACTTTCAGGCGCCGGATGAAGAGCGCTTTCCGTGCCTGCGGCTGGCTCGCCTGGCGGCTGAAGCAGGTAATAGCGCTCCAGCCATGCTGAACGCGGCGAACGAAGTCGCTGTGGCGGCCTTTCTCGACGGACGGGTTCGTTACCCGGAAATCGCGAGTATCATCGAAGAAACGTTGAATCTTGAGCCAGTGGTGGCGGTGGGTGATCTCGAGGCGGTGTTCGCGGCGGATGCGAGGGCGCGTGTGCTGGCCGAACAATGGCTGAGTCGCCACGGGCGATAAGTGCTGCAAGGCGTTGTCCAAGCAGCACCTGATAGGAATGCGGAGAAAGTAGATGAGCGCGCTCTATATGATTGTCGGCACCCTGGTGGCTCTGGGCGTGCTGGTCACCTTCCATGAGTTCGGCCATTTCTGGGTCGCGCGTCGTTGTGGGGTCAAGGTGCTGCGTTTCTCCGTAGGCTTCGGTATGCCGCTGCTTCGCTGGCACGACAAGCAGGGTACTGAGTTCGTGGTCGCTGCTATTCCGCTGGGCGGCTACGTAAAGATGCTCGATGAGCGTGAAGGCGAAGTGCCTGTTGATCAGCTCGACCATTCCTTCAATCGCAAATCGGTTCGTCAGCGCATTGCCATCGTAGCGGCGGGTCCGATTGCCAACTTTTTACTGGCGTTGGCGTTTTTCTGGGTGCTGGCCATGCTCGGCAGCGAGCAGGTGCGCCCGGTCATCGGCGCCGTGGAGTCCGGTAGCATTGCCGCCAAGGCAGGTTTGAGCGCTGGGCAGGAAATCATCGCCATCGACGGCGAGCCGACTTCCGGCTGGGCCGAGGTGAATTTGCAACTGGTCCGTCGTCTTGGGGAAAGTGGTTCCCTGCAGCTGCTGGTTCGTGAGCAGGGGTCGACGGTCGATTCTGCGCGTGAACTGGCACTGGATAAGTGGCTCAAGGGCGCTGATGAACCGGATCCGATTCGTTCATTGGGCATTCGTCCTTGGCGTCCGGCATTGCCGCCGATCCTGGCCGAGCTTGATCCGAAAGGTCCGGCGCAGGCTGCGGGCCTGAAGATGGGCGATCGGTTGTTGGCACTGGATGGTCAGTCGTTGGATGACTGGCAGCAAGTGGTCGATACCGTCCGTATGCGTCCTGACACCAAAATCATGCTGCGGATCGAGCGCGATGGTGCTCAAATCGACGTCCCTGTCACACTGGCCGCGCGCGGCGAGAAAAAGGCACCAAGTGGTTACCTGGGGGCAGGGGTGAAGGCAGTCGATTGGCCGCCAGAGATGATTCGTGAAGTCAGTTACGGTCCATTGGCTGCGATTGGTGAGGGGGCTCGCCGTACCTGGACCATGAGCCTGCTGACCCTCGATTCATTGAAGAAAATGTTGTTCGGTGAGCTCTCGGTAAAAAACTTGAGTGGACCGATAACCATTGCTAAAGTGGCGGGCGCTTCGGCCCAGTCGGGTGTCGCTGATTTCCTGAATTTCCTTGCTTATCTGAGTATTAGCTTGGGGGTTCTGAATTTGCTGCCCATTCCTGTGCTGGATGGGGGGCATTTGTTGTTTTATCTGATTGAGTGGGCGCGTGGTCGTCCCTTGTCGGATCGGGTGCAAGGTTGGGGGATTCAGATCGGTATCAGTTTGGTGGTCGGAGTGATGTTGCTCGCTCTGGTCAACGATCTAGGCCGTCTGTAACGTCGCTGAATTGCGAATCTGCCGCATTTTGCGGCAGTTTGTTTATTGCCAGTTGGAATAAGAAAGGACTTCATGAAACGTCTGCTGCTAACTGCGGTTCTCACCGTATTGATGATCGCCGAAGTTCACGCCGAGTCCTTCACTATCTCTGATATTCGCGTCAATGGCCTCCAGCGGGTCTCCGCGGGTAGCGTCTTTGGTGCTTTGCCGTTGAACGTCGGTGAACAGGCGGATGATCGTCGTCTGGTGGAATCCACTCGTGCGCTGTTCAAAACCGGGTTCTTTCAAGATATCCAGCTGGGCCGCGATGGCAACGTCCTTGTCATCACGGTAGTCGAGCGCCCATCGGTTGCAAGTATCGAGATCGAAGGTAACAAGGCGATCTCTACTGAAGACCTGATGAAGGGCCTCAAGCAATCCGGTCTGGCCGAAGGCGAGATCTTCCAGCGTGCCACCCTCGAAGGTGTGCGTAACGAGTTGCAGCGCCAGTACGTCGCTCAGGGTCGCTACTCGGCTACCGTCGACACCGAAGTGATCCCGCAGCCTCGCAACCGTGTAGGCCTGAAGGTCAATATCAACGAAGGCACCGTTGCGGCTATCCAACACATCAACGTGGTGGGTAACACGGTTTTCCCCGATGAAGACCTGATCGACCTGTTCGAACTCAAGACAACCAACTGGTTGTCGTTCTTCAAGAACGACGACAAGTATGCTCGTGAAAAACTCTCCGGTGACCTGGAGCGCCTGCGTTCCTACTACCTGGACCGTGGCTATATCAACATGGATATCGCTTCGACCCAGGTCTCCATCACCCCGGACAAGAAACACGTCTACATCACCGTCAACATCAACGAAGGCGAAAAGTACACCGTTCGTGATGTCAAGCTGAGCGGTGACCTGAAGGTACCGGAAGACCAGGTCAAGTCCCTGCTGCTGGTGCAGAAGGGCCAGGTGTTCTCGCGCAAGCTGATGACCACCAC
This sequence comes from Pseudomonas putida, assembly GCF_050990305.1. Taxonomy (GTDB): domain Bacteria; phylum Pseudomonadota; class Gammaproteobacteria; order Pseudomonadales; family Pseudomonadaceae; genus Aquipseudomonas; species Aquipseudomonas putida_AH. The sequence goes on from NZ_CP158817.1 coordinate 1,315,427, forward strand.
TTCTGAACTGATCACACGTCGCCTGGGTAACGAGGGTTACACCTTCGCCAACGTCAACGGCGTGCCACAGCCTCACGATGAAGATCACACCGTAGACATCACCTTCGCTGTCGATCCTGGCAAGCGTGCTTACGTCAACCGCATCAACTTCCGTGGCAACACCAAGTCGGAAGACGAAGTGCTGCGTCGTGAAATGCGTCAGATGGAAGGTGGTTGGGCTTCGACCTACCTGATCGACCAATCCAAGACCCGCCTCGAGCGTCTGGGCTTCTTCAAGGAAGTCAACGTCGAGACTCCGGCCGTACCGGGCGTCGACGACCAGGTGGATGTCAACTACAGTGTGGAAGAGCAAGCGTCCGGTTCGATTACTGCCAGTGTCGGTTTCGCCCAGAGTGCGGGCTTGATTCTCGGTGGTTCGATCACCCAGAACAACTTCCTGGGTACCGGTAACAAGGTCAGTGTCGGTTTGACCAAAAGCCAATACCAGACCCGCTACAACTTCGGCTTCGTTGACCCCTACTGGACCGCCGATGGCGTGAGCCTGGGTTACAACGCGTTCTACCGCACCACCGACTACAACGACCTTGACGTCGATGTGGCCAGCTATGCCGTAGACAGTTTTGGCGCAGGTGTCAGCGTCGGTTATCCGATCAGCGAGACGTCGCGTCTGACCTTCGGTTTGACCGCGCAGCAAGACAAGATCAAGACAGGCATTTACACCGTTGACGAGATTTTCGACTTCGTTAACAAGGAAGGCGATCAATACCTGAACTTCAAGGCTTCGGCCGGTTGGTCCGAGTCCACCTTGAACAAGGGTGTGCTGGCGACCCGCGGTCACTCCCAGAGTCTGGTGCTGGAAGCCACGACGCCAGGCAGCGATCTGTCGTTCTTCAAACTGGATTACCGTGGCCAGTTGTTCCAGCCGCTGACTGAAAATTACACCATGCGCCTGCACACTGAATTGGGTTATGGCGATGGTTACGGTTCGACCGATGGCTTGCCATTCTACGAAAACTACTTTGCAGGTGGTTTCAACTCGGTGCGTGGCTTCAAGGACAGTACCCTGGGTCCTCGCAGTACTCCGAGTACCGGCAAGAACCCTGGGACGCAGTTCGACCCGGACCAGGACCCACTGCCTTTCGGTGGTAACGTCCTGATTCAAGGTGGTGCAGAAGTTCTGTTCCCGCTGCCGTTCGTCAAGGACCAGCGTTCCCTGCGGACTTCGGTATTCTGGGATGTGGGTAACGTATTCGACTCCAAATGCTCGGATGTCATCAATACCGATGGCACAAAGTCCAATACGCAGTGTAACGATATCAGCCTGAGCAATATGGCAAGTTCCGTCGGTGTGGGTGTGACCTGGGTCACCGCACTGGGTCCTCTGAGTTTCGCGTTGGCCATGCCAGTCAAGAAACCGGATAACGCTGAGACTCAAGTTTTCCAATTCTCCCTCGGCCAGACGTTCTAAGCGTCTGACCCAAGATAACGACAATGGATTTTGTAGGAGTGCATCGTGCGTAAGTTGACTCAATTGGTTCTCCTGGCTTCCGTACTGGTAGCAGGCCCGGCATTTGCCGACATGAAAATTGCCGTTCTGAACTATCAGATGGCGCTGCTGGAATCCGATGCGGCCAAGAAATATGCCGTGGATGCCGAGAAAAAGTTCGGTCCTCAGCTGACCAAGCTCAAGGCGCTGGAAAGCAGCGCCAAGGGTATCCAGGATCGCCTGGTGGCCGGTGGCGACAAAATGCAGCAGGGCGAGCGCGAGCGCCTGGAGCTTGAATTCAAGCAAAAGGCCCGTGACTTCCAGTTCCAGTCCAAGGAGCTGAACGAAGCCAAAGCCGTCGCCGACCGCGAAATGCTGAAGCAGCTCAAGCCGAAACTGGATAGCGCTGTGGAGGAAGTCATCAAAAAAGGTGCTTATGACCTGGTCTTCGAGCGTGGTGCAGTGATTGATGTCAAACCTCAGTACGACATCACGCGCCAGGTTATCGAGCGCATGAATCAGCTGAAGTAATCCATGACAGCGACCATTAAGCTCGGCCAGTTGGCCGAGTTCCTCGGCGCCACCTTGCGTGGCGACCCGGAGAAAGCAATTACTGGGCTAGCCACCTTGCAGGAGGCTGGCCCAGCTCAGTTGAGCTTTCTCGCCAACCCCCAATACCGAAAATACCTTGCTAGCAGTCAGGCTGCTGCTTTGTTGCTCAAAGCCGCTGACGCTGAAGGTTTTGCCGGTAATGCGCTGGTGGTACCTGACCCGTATGCGGCTTACGCGCGCGTGTCTCACCTGTTCGATCCCAAGCCCAAGGCGGCTGCCGGCATACACCCGACTGCGGTGATTGCCGCGGATGCAGTGGTTGATCCCGCAGCGAGTATCGGTGCCTTCGTGGTCATCGAAAGCGGGGCACGGGTTGATGCGGGGGCGACCATTGGTGCGCACTGTTTCATCGGCGCCCGGAGTGTCATCGGCGAAGGTGGCTGGCTCGCGCCGCGCGTTACCCTGTATCACGACGTGCGTGTCGGCAAGCGGGTGGTGATTCAATCCGGTGCAGTGCTCGGCGGCGAAGGTTTCGGATTTGCCAACGAGAAAGGTATCTGGCAGAAAATTGCCCAGATCGGTGGTGTACTGATTGGCGACGATGTGGAAATTGGCGTGAATACCGCCATAGACCGCGGCGCGCTGGCCGATACCATCATTGGTAATGGCGTGAAGCTCGACAACCAGATTCAAATTGCCCACAACGTTCAAGTGGGTGATCACACCGCCATGGCGGCGTGCGTGGGCATTTCCGGCAGCACCAAAATCGGCAAGCATTGCATGCTCGCCGGTGGCGTAGGGCTGGTGGGGCATATCGACATTTGCGACAACGTTTTCATCACCGGGATGACCATGGTGACCCACTCGATCACGGAGCCGGGTGCCTATTCTTCCGGTACGGCGATGCAGCCGGCAGCCGAGTGGCGCAAAAGCGCGGCACGTATCCGTCAGCTCGATGACATCGCGCGGCGTTTGCGACAGCTGGAAAAGCAAGCAGGGGAAGTGACCCCTGGCGGTAATGCTTCATCAGATGGCTGATACCATTTCCATATCAAGTGTGCACAGCCGCTAGACTGCGTCCTTGATTTGCTAGAGGAGTGCGCATCAGTCGCGCGCTCCCAATCTTTACATAGGCTTCCCCCCGAAATGATGGACATCAACGAGATTCGCGAATACCTGCCTCACCGTTACCCGTTCCTGCTGGTGGACCGGGTCGTGGATCTGGATGTGGAAGAGAAGCGCATCCGCGCCTACAAGAATGTCAGCATCAACGAACCGTTCTTCAATGGTCACTTCCCCGCGCATCCAATCATGCCGGGTGTGCTGATCATCGAGGCGATGGCTCAGGCCGCCGGGATCCTTGGTTTCAAGATGCTCGATGTGAAGCCGGCCGATGGCACCCTTTACTACTTCGTTGGCTCCGACAAGCTGCGTTTTCGCCAGCCGGTATTGCCAGGTGATCAGTTGATTCTCGAAGCCAAGTTCATCAGCTGCAAGCGTCAGATCTGGAAGTTCGAGTGCCAGGCCTCGGTTGATGGCAAGCCAGTCTGCTCTGCTGAAATCATCTGTGCGGAACGCAAACTATGAGTTTGATTGACCCTCGCGCAATCATCGATCCGACAGCCATCCTGGCTGACGGTGTCGAGGTCGGCCCATGGTCGATCATCGGCGCAGGTGTGGAAATCGGCGAGGGAACGGTAATCGGCCCGCACGTGATTCTCAAAGGCCCGACCCGAATCGGTAAGCACAATCGCATCTACCAGTTCTCTTCGGTAGGCGAGGACACGCCGGACCTGAAATACAAGGGCGAAGAAACACGCTTGGTGATTGGCGATCACAACGTCATCCGCGAAGGCGTGACGATTCACCGTGGGACGATTCAAGACCGCTCGGAAACGACCTTGGGTGACCACAACCTGATCATGGCCTATGCGCACATCGGTCACGACAGTGTTATCGGCAATCACTGCATTCTGGTCAACAACACGGCGCTGGCTGGTCACGTGCACGTGGAAGACTGGGCCATCCTGTCCGGTTTTACCCTGGTCCACCAGTATTGCCATATCGGTGCCCACAGCTTTTCCGGCATGGGAACGGCTATCGGCAAGGACGTTCCGGCTTATGTCACCGTTTTTGGCAATCCGGCCGAGGCCCGCAGCATGAACTTCGAGGGCATGCGCCGTCGTGGTTTCAGCGAAGATGCCATTCACGCCCTGCGTCGCGCCTACAAGGTTGTTTACCGCCAAGGGCTGACAGTCGAGCAGGCACTCGCCGAACTGGCCGAGCCGTCGATCCAGTTCCCGGAAGTCGCGGTGTTTCGTGACTCCATCCAGTCTTCGACTCGCGGCATCACCCGCTAACCATGGCCAATCTGCGTATTGCGCTGGTGGCGGGTGAGGCTTCCGGCGACATTCTCGGCGCGGGTCTGATGCGCGCACTCAAGGCCCGTCATCCGGCGATCGAGTTCATCGGTGTCGGTGGTCCGCTGATGCAGGCCGAAGGCCTGAGCTCCTACTTCCCGATGGAACGCCTGTCGGTCATGGGCCTGGTGGAGGTTTTAGGGCGGCTGCGCGAGTTACTGGCACGTCGCAAAAAGCTGGTGGCGGACCTGATTGCCGCGAAGCCGGACGTGTTTATCGGCATCGATGCTCCGGATTTCAACCTCAATATCGAACTCAAACTGCGTCAGGCCGGGATCAAGACCGTGCATTACGTCAGCCCTTCGGTCTGGGCCTGGCGACAGAAGCGGGTGCTGAAGATTCGCGAAGGTTGCGACCTGATGCTGACGCTGTTCCCGTTCGAAGCGAAATTCTACGAAGAGAAGGGTGTCCCGGTGCGCTTTGTCGGGCATTCCCTGGCTGATGCCATTCCACTGGAAGCCGATCGCGCTGCCGCGCGGGCCGAGCTGGGCTTGCCCGACGGGCCGTTGGTTGCGTTGATGCCGGGCAGCCGTGGTGGTGAAGTGGGTCGCCTGGGTGCGCTGTTTCTCGATACCGCTCAGCGTCTGCGAGCAATGCGACCTGGCGTGCGGTTCATCATGCCTTGCGCCAGTCCCGAGCGCCGCGTGCAACTGGAAGAGATGCTGGCCGGTCGCGACCTGCCGCTGACCCTGTTGGATGGCAAGTCCCATCTGGCCCTGGCAGCCTGTGACGCCGTGTTGATCGCATCCGGCACTGCAACGCTGGAAGCCTTGTTGTACAAGCGGCCGATGGTGGTTGCCTATCGTTTGGCACCGCTGACCTTCTGGATTCTCAAGCGAATGGTGAAGAGTCCCTACGTGTCCTTGCCGAACCTGCTGGCCCAGCGCCTGCTGGTGCCCGAACTGCTGCAGGATGATGCGACGGTCGAGGCGCTGGCCCAGACCCTGTCGCCATTGATTGAGGGTGGCCAGGAGCAAACTCGCGGTTTCGACGAAATCCACCGTACCCTGCGTCTCGATGCCTCTAATCAGGCGGCTGATGCGGTATTGAACCTGATCGGCCAAGCACAATGAGCAAAACAAGCATGCAAATGGGGCTGGATTTCACCTTGGTGGCCGAAGTGGAAGAGTTGGTGGCCGGCGTCGACGAAGTCGGCCGGGGGCCGCTCTGTGGTGCTGTCGTGACCGCAGCAGTGATCCTTGATCCACAGCGCCCGATCCTTGGCCTGAACGATTCGAAGAAACTCACCGAGGCCCGTCGCGAAAAGCTCTACGATGAAATCTGCGAAAAAGCCCTGAGCTGGTGCATCGCCCGCGCGGAAGTCGAAGAGATCGACGAACTGAACATTCTGCATGCCACAATGCTGGCCATGCAGCGTGCCGTGGCTGGCCTGCATATTCAGCCGAAGCTGGCGATGATTGACGGCAACCGTTGCCCGAAACTGCCGATGCGTGCCGAAGCTGTCGTCAAAGGTGATAGCAAGGTTCCGGCCATCGCTGCTGCGTCGATTCTGGCGAAGGTCAGTCGCGATCGCGAGATGGCAGCCTTCGAACTGATTTACCCCGGGTACGGCATTGGCGGCCACAAGGGCTATCCGACGCCCGTTCATCTGGAAGCGCTCGTGCGTCTTGGGCCAACGCCGATTCATCGGCGCTCGTTTGCCCCTGTACGTCTAGCTTACGAAGCGCGAGAAAGCCTGATCGAGAGTTAGTCGCAAGGCTGATTTTTTTTACCAAGGCCCGGTACAATCCGGGCCTTGTTGTTTTCATGACTTACAGGATCACCATGCCGGCTTCATTCGTTCACCTACGCCTGCACACTGAATATTCCCTGGTCGACGGTCTGGTGCGGATCAAGCCGCTGGTCAAGACCCTGGTCGGCATGAATATGCCTGCTGTCGCGGTCACCGATCAGAACAACATGTGTTCCCTGGTCAAGTTCTATAAAAACGCCATGGGTGCCGGGATCAAACCGATCTGCGGTGCCGACCTGTGGTTGTCGAACAAGGATCCGGATGGTCCACTGAGCCGGATCAGCCTGTTGGTCATGAATCCGCTGGGTTATCGCAACCTCACCGAATTGATCTCTCGCGGCTTCATCGATGGTCAGCGCAATGGCTCGGTCATCGTCGAGCGCGAGTGGGTAGCCGAAGCTAACGAAGGCTTGATCATGCTGTCGGCGGCGAAAGAGGGCGAGATCGGCCTGGCCATGCTCAGCGGCAACCCGGACGAAGCTGAAACCCTGGCGCGTGAATGGATGGCGGTGTTTGCGGACCGTTTCTATCTGGAAATCCAGCGAACTAACCGTCCCAATGATGAAGAGCAATTGCACGGCGCCGTGGCCTTGGCCGAGAAGCTCGGCGCACCGTTGGTCGCGACCAACGATGTGCGCTTCCTCAAACAGGAAGACTTCGATGCCCACGAAACCCGCGTTTGCATCGGCGAGGGGCGGGCTCTCGACGATCCGCGACGTTCGAAGAATTACAGCAATCAGCAATACCTCAAAAGCGCCGAGGAAATGGCCGAGCTGTTCGGCGATATCCCTGAGGCGCTGGAAAACACGGTCGAGATCGCCAAGCGCTGCAATATCGACGTGAAGCTGGGCAAGCACTTCCTGCCGGACTTTCCTACGCCCAATGGCATGGGCATCGATGATTATCTGCGCCATGTTTCCCACGAGGGCCTGGAAGAACGTCTGGCGGTGTTGTGGCCCAAAGACACGACCCCCAACTACGAAGAGAAGCGCCAGGTCTACCTGGATCGGCTGAAGTTCGAGCTGGATATCATCATCCAGATGGGGTTCCCCGGTTACTTCCTGATCGTTATGGACTTCATCAAGTGGGCCAAGAACAACGGCGTGCCGGTTGGTCCTGGTCGGGGGTCGGGTGCCGGTTCTCTGGTCGCTTATGTACTGAAGATCACTGACCTTGATCCGCTGGCGTACGACCTGCTGTTCGAACGTTTCCTCAACCCGGAACGGGTCTCCATGCCCGACTTCGACGTCGACTTCTGCATGGACGGTCGCGATCGGGTGATCGAGTACGTGGCCGACGCCTACGGGCGCAACGCGGTGAGCCAGATCATCACGTTCGGCACCATGGCCGCCAAGGCGGTGGTGCGTGACGTGGCGCGGGTGCAGGGCAAATCCTATGGCCTGGCCGATCGCCTGTCGAAGATGATCCCCTTCGAGGTCGGCATGACCCTGGAGAAGGCCTACGAGCAGGAAGAGGTCCTGCGCGATTTCCTCAAGGTGGACGAAGACGCCAAGGAAATCTGGGACATGGCGCGCAAGCTCGAGGGCGTCTGCCGTGGTACCGGCAAGCACGCCGGTGGCGTGGTGATTGCCCCGACCAAACTCACCGACTTTTCGCCTATCGCCTGTGATGAAGAGGGCGGGGGGCTGGTGACCCAGTTCGACAAGGATGACGTCGAGGCGGCCGGGCTGGTGAAGTTTGACTTCCTGGGTCTGCGGACCCTGACGATCATCAAGTGGGCGATGGAAACCATCAACCGCGAACAGGCCAAGAAAGGCCTGGATGACTTGAACATCGACTTTATCCCGCTCGATGACAAGAAAACCTACGACCTGTTGCAGAAAGCCGAAACCACGGCGGTGTTCCAGCTCGAGTCGCGCGGCATGAAGGAGCTGATCAAGAAGCTCAAGCCCGACTGCCTGGAAGACTTGATCGCACTGGTGGCACTGTTCCGTCCCGGCCCGCTGCAATCAGGCATGGTGGACGACTTCATCAACCGCAAGCACGGCCGTGCCGAGCTGGCGTACCCGCACTCGGATTACCAGTACGAGGGCCTCAAGCCGGTATTGGCACCGACATACGGCATCATCCTGTATCAGGAACAGGTGATGCAGATTGCCCAGGTCATGGCTGGTTACACCCTCGGTGGTGCAGACATGCTGCGCCGGGCCATGGGTAAGAAAAAGCCCGAAGAAATGGCCAAGCAGCGTGGCGGTTTCATTGAGGGTTGCGCCACCAACAACATCGACGCGGACCTTGCCGGTAACATTTTTGACCTGGTGGAAAAATTCGCCGGCTATGGCTTCAACAAATCCCACTCCGCAGCCTACGGCCTGGTGTCGTACCAGACCGCATGGTTGAAAACGCACTACCCGGCGCCGTTCATGGCGGCGGTGCTATCGGCGGATATGCACAACACCGACAAGGTCGTGACCTTGATCGAAGAAGTGCGGACCATGAAGTTGCGTCTCGACGCGCCGGACGTGAACACCTCGGAGTTCAAATTCACGGTGAACGACGAGGGCCGCATCATTTACGGTCTGGGTGCGATCAAGGGCGTGGGCGAAGGGCCGGTCGAGGCGATTACCGAAGCGCGCGTGGACGGTCCGTTCAAGGATCTGTTCGACTTCTGTGCTCGGGTCGATCTCAAGCGTATCAACAAGCGTACCCTTGATGGCTTGATTCGCAGCGGTGCGCTGGATCGCCTGGGGCCGTATTTCCACGACGAACCGAAAGCCTATCAGGCCAATATCGACCGCAACCGTGCGGTCCTGCTGGCGGCGATGGAAGAGGCGATCAAGGCCGCCGAGCAAACCGCCCGTACCCATGACAGTGGTCATGCCGACCTGTTTGGCGGCTTGTTCGTTGAAGAAGATGCCGACGTCTACGCCAATCACCGCAAAGCCAGGGAGCTGACGCTCAAAGAACGCCTGAAAGGCGAAAAAGACACCCTGGGCCTGTACCTGACCGGGCACCCGATTGACGAATACGAAGGTGAAATACGCCGTTTTGCCCGTCAGCGCATCATTGACCTGAAACCTGCGCGTGATACCCAGACCGTGGCGGGCATGATCATCGCCCTGCGGGTGATGAAGAACAAAAAGGGCGACAAGATGGGGTTTATCACCCTCGACGACCGCTCGGGCCGAATCGAGGCGTCGCTGTTTGCCGATGCGTTCCACTCCGCGCAGGCGTTGTTGCAGACCGATGCGATGGTGGTGGTCGAAGGCGAAGTCAGCAACGATGACTTCTCCGGAGGCCTGAGGTTGCGGGTCAAACGGGTGATGAGCATGGAAGATGCGCGCACCAACCTGGCCGAGAGCCTGCGCTTGAAGTTGCACGCCAAGGACCTCAAGGGCGATCAGCTACGCTGGCTGGGTGAATTATTGAAGCGTCACCGTGGTGCGTGCCCGATCACCATGGATTACACCAGCCCCGATGCGAAGGCCTTGCTGCAGTTCGGCGAGGGCTGGCGAATTGATCCGGCGGATGCGTTGATTCAAGCCCTGCGTGACCAGTTTGGGCGAGACAACGTCTTCCTCCAATACCGTTGACGGTCAGTGCTATCAGTTTGCCCTGATCTTGACCCGAATTTTTAATCTCGACCTGAACGCGCCTCTCCCTTAAGGTAGGGCGCGAATAGACAACCGGCCGGCCCAAGCTCTTTTGGATGTCGACCCAAGACGGACGCCTATGAACCCGAATTTTCTAGATTTCGAACAGCCGATCGCCGACCTGCAAGCCAAGATCGAAGAGTTGCGCTTGGTCGGTAATGACAATTCGCTGAATATCGGCGATGAGATCTCCCGCCTGCAGGATAAAAGCAGCACGCTGACCGAAGACATCTTCGGCAAGCTGACCAGCTGGCAGATCGCGCGTCTGGCGCGTCACCCGAAACGTCCTTATACCCTGGACTACATCGAACACATTTTCACCGAGTTCGACGAGTTGCATGGTGACCGTCACTTCTCCGACGATGCCGCCATCGTGGGCGGTATTGCCCGTCTGGACGACCAGCCTGTCATGGTCATCGGTCACCAGAAAGGCCGCGAAGTGCGCGAAAAGGTTCGCCGCAATTTCGGCATGCCGCGTCCGGAAGGCTACCGTAAGGCGTGCCGCCTGATGGAAATGGCCGAACGCTTCAAAATGCCGATCCTGACCTTCATCGACACCCCGGGTGCCTACCCGGGTATCGACGCTGAAGAGCGCAACCAGAGCGAAGCGATCGCCTGGAACCTGCGCGTCATGTCTCGCCTGAAAACCCCGATCATCGCTACTGTGATCGGTGAAGGCGGCTCCGGCGGTGCACTGGCGATCGGTGTTTGCGACCAGTTGAACATGCTGCAGTACTCGACCTACGCGGTGATCTCGCCGGAAGGTTGCGCTTCGATCCTGTGGAAAACCGCCGAGAAGGCACCGGACGCTGCCGAAGCCATGGGCATCACGGCCGAGCGCCTCAAAGGCCTGGGTATCGTCGACAAGGTGATCAGCGAGCCGCTGGGCGGCGCACACCGTGATCCAGCTGCCGCGGCGGCTTCGATCCGTGCCGAGTTGAGCTCGCAGCTGGCGATGCTGAAGAAACTCGACCACAAGGCGCTGCTGGATCGTCGTTACGAGCGCCTGATGAGCTACGGTCTCTGATCGAGCGCTCCTGCATCCTGTAGGCGCAAGGCTTGCCCGCGATTGGGACGCCTCGGTTTAATAGACCGACCGCGTTATCGTTCATCGCGAGCAAGCTCGGCTCCTACAGGTTTTTGGTGTGTTCATGACTCTCAGCGCAACACTGCTCAAGCAGCTGTCACCTTGGCGCAATGCAAAGGTTTGGCACATTGCCTTCTCTGGCGGTCTTGACTCCACCGTCCTCCTGCATCTTCTCGCACACCTCGCAAAAAACCAGTCCCTGCCGGCGTTGAGCGCCATTCATGTGCATCACGGCTTGCAGGTCGCGGCTGACGCTTGGCCGGAGCATTGTCGAGCACAATGTGAAGCGCTTGGGGTGCCGCTGCGGGTTATTCGCGTGCGGGTTCAGTCCGGCGCGAGTCTTGAGCGCGCGGCTCGGGATGCGCGTTATGCGGCGTTTAGCGAAATCACTCAAACCAATGAAGTATTGCTGACTGCCCAACACCGGGACGATCAGGCGGAAACCCTGCTGTTTCGCTTGTTGCGCGGAGCCGGGGTAAGAGGCTTGTCAGGAATGCCATGGCATCGTCCGCTGGGTGGCGGGACTATGCTGCGACCCTTGCTCGACGTTGCCCGCAGGGAGCTGGAAGCCTATGCCGCGGAGCATCAGCTGAGCTGGGTCGAAGATCCTTCCAATCAGGATCAACAATTTTCGCGTAACTACCTGCGACAACAGGTCTTCCCCGTTTTGACTTCGCGCTGGCCACAAGCGTTGGCAACCATGGCGCGTAGCGCTGCGCATCTGAGTGAAGCCCAGGAATTGCTCGATGAGCTGGCACAAATCGACTTGAGCCAGGCACGCTCCGCCAGTGAGTTCGATTGGTTGGGGTTGCCGTCGCTGGAGTTGGCAACCCTGGAAAGTCTTTCCTCTGCGCGTCAGCGCAACGCCCTCAGGCACTGGCTTGAACCGCTGACACGCCTGCCGGACAGTGACCATTGGTCGGGTTGGGAGAGTTTACGCGATGCCACCGGTGATGCCCGGCCGATCTGGGGGCTGGCGGATGGCCAATTGCATCGGGCGGGAGGGAGAATCTGGTGGTTATCCGGCAATTGGCTACGCAGTCCACTCCCTGTTGAGGTATGGACTCAACCCTCGTTGCCACTGTCATTGCCCGATAACGGTGTGCTTACACTGTCTGGACAAATCCCCGATGGCCCTTTGCAGATCCGCTATCGTGAAGGGGGAGAAATAATGGATTTACCGGGTCGGGGACATCGCGATTTGAAGCGCTTGCTTAATGAGCGCGCAGTGCCGTCGTTCGTGCGCGGCAGATTGCCGCTGCTGTTCCAGGGCGAGCGATTGCTGGCGGTGGCTAATCTTGCGGGGCTGGATGGCGGTGCGGTGGGTGGCTGGCATTTGCATTGGCAGCCGTCTTGCGAAGATCAAGGTTTGAGCTGAAAGGGGCTTTCCGGTAGACTACGCTCCCTTCTTGATACAACTTCTGTGGATTCGCCTGAATTGCAGGAGTTGCCGATTACCAAGCAGTCTTTGCTGGGCGATTCCAAAAAATGTGTAGCGAGCAACGTACCGGTGTTTCATCTTCCGGTCTGTCCCAACGCGGCGGTTTTTTTGAAAGGTGCACTGTGATTAATGCAGGTGATCGGGGGCTTCGGCCTTCCTTCGCTTTCCCCGGCGGCTCGGACCGCTTTAACGCAGACTTCTAGGGTTTTTCATGACGCGCTACATATTCGTCACGGGCGGTGTTGTTTCTTCATTGGGGAAAGGCATTGCATCGGCATCATTGGCGGCCATCCTGGAGGCGCGGGGACTTAAGGTCACCATGCTGAAACTGGACCCGTACATCAACGTCGACCCGGGCACCATGAGCCCGTTCCAGCACGGTGAAGTGTTCGTCACCCACGACGGCGCCGAGACCGACCTGGACCTGGGCCATTACGAGCGGTTCATCCGCACGACCATGACCCAGAACAACAACTTCACCACCGGCCGCGTCTACGAGCATGTGCTGCGCAAAGAGCGCCGTGGTGATTACCTGGGTGCAACCATCCAGGTAATCCCGCACATCACCGACGAAATCAAGCGCCGCATCATCAAGGGCGCCGGCGATGCCGACGTGGCGATGGTCGAGATCGGCGGCACCGTGGGTGACATCGAGTCGCAACCGTTCCTCGAAGCCATCCGTCAGTTGCGTTTCGAAGTCGGCGCCAAGCGCGCGATGCTGATGCACCTGACACTGGTGCCGTACATCGCCACCGCCGGCGAGACCAAAACCAAGCCAACCCAGCACTCGGTCAAGGAGCTGCGCTCCATCGGCCTGCAGCCAGATGTGCTGGTTTGCCGCTCCGATCACCCGATCGATGTTTCTTCGCGTCGCAAGATCGCGCAATTCACCAACGTTGAAGAGCGTGCCGTCATCGGTCTGGAAGATGCCGACACCATCTACAAGATCCCGGGCATCCTGCACGCCCAGGGTCTGGACGATTTCGTCGTCGAGCGTTTCGGCCTGCAATGTGGCGGTGCCGACCTGTCCGAATGGGACAAGGTCGTCGATGCCAAGCTCAATCCCGAGCACGAAGTCACCATCGCCATGGTCGGCAAGTACATGGAGCTGTTGGACGCCTACAAGTCGCTGATCGAAGCGATGAGTCACGCCGGCATCAGCAACCGTACCAAGGTCAACTTGCGCTACATCGATTCCGAAGACATCGAAAACCAGGGCACCGCGCTGCTGGAAGGCGTCGACGCGATCCTGGTCCCTGGTGGTTTCGGTCTGCGTGGCGTGGAAGGCAAGATCACTGCCGTTCAATACGCTCGTGAAAACAAGGTTCCTTACCTGGGTATCTGCCTGGGCATGCAAGTGGCGGTCATCGAGTTCGCTCGTAACGTCATGGGCTGGAAAGACGCCAACTCCACCGAGTTCGATCGTGCCAGCGGCCACCCGGTCGTGGGTCTGATCACCGAATGGGAAGACGCCACTGGCGCGGTTGAAGTCCGTACCGAAGCTTCGGATCTGGGCGGCACCATGCGTCTTGGCGCTCAGGAATGCCTGCTTGAAGCCGGCTCCAAGGTGCACGATTGCTACGGCAAGGACGTGATCGTCGAGCGTCACCGTCACCGCTACGAAGTGAACAACAACCTGCTGCCGCAAATCATGGAAGCCGGTCTGAAAATCTCCGGTCGTTCCGGTGATGGTGCCTTGGTCGAAGTGGTAGAAGCGCCGGATCATCCATGGTTCGTCGCCTGCCAGTTCCACCCTGAGTTCACCTCCACTCCACGTGACGGTCACCCGTTGTTCAGCGGTTTCGTCAAAGCCGCTTTGGCTCAACACCAGAAGAAGGCTTGAACCTTATGGCGCAGAAGATCATCCGTGTAGGCGAGATCGAGATTGCCAACGACAAGCCAATGGTGCTGTTCGGTGGCATGAACGTGCTGGAAAGTCGCGACATGGCAATGCAGGTCTGTGAAGAGTACGTGAAGGTTACCCAGAAACTGGGTATCCCTTACGTGTTCAAGGCCAGCTTTGACAAGGCCAACCGTTCCTCCGTGACCTCTTACCGTGGCCCCGGCCTGGAAGAGGGCATGCGAATCTTCCAGGACATCAAGCAAGCCTTTGGCGTGCCGATCATCACCGACGTCCATGAGCCTGAGCAGGCTGCGGTCGTCGCTGAAGTCTGCGACATCATTCAGTTGCCAGCCTTCCTGTCGCGCCAGACCGACCTGGTAGTCGCGATGGCGAAGACCGGCGCGGTGATCAACATCAAGAAAGCCCAGTTCCTTGCGCCTCAGGAAATGAAACACATCCTGAACAAATGCGTGGAAGCGGGTAACGATCAGTTGATTCTCTGCGAGCGCGGTTCGAGCTTCGGCTACAACAACCTGGTCGTCGACATGCTCGGCTTCGGCATCATGAAGCAGTTCGAATACCCGGTGTTCTTCGACGTGACCCACGCCCTGCAAATGCCGGGCGGTCGCGCTGATTCCGCAGGTGGACGTCGCGCCCAGGTCCTTGATCTGGCGAAAGCTGGCATGAGCCAATCCCTGGCCGGCCTGTTCCTGGAGGCCCATCCGGATCCGGACAACGCCAAATGCGACGGCCCTTGTGCCTTGCGTCTGGATAAACTGGAGCCATTCCTGGCCCAGCTCAAAGCCCTGGACGAACTGGTTAAGAGTTTTCCGACGGTAGAAACCGCGTAATCCTCAATTCTCCTGTAAATTACCGCTCGATTTATCGCTCTGGCCCGCTGGCCGCACTGCTCTTGTAGGAGCTTGGCTTGTCAGCGATGGCGTCCTTGAGGGGGCCATCGCCTGCAAGCCGCGCTCCTGCAGCGTTTTCGTCAACTTTGGAGTGTTTACAACAATGGCTAAAATCGTCGACATCAAAGGTCGTGAAGTTCTCGACTCCCGTGGCAATCCCACCGTGGAAGCGGATGTGCTTCTCGATAACGGCATCATCGGCAGCGCCTGCGCGCCGTCCGGTGCTTCCACTGGCTCGCGTGAAGCGCTCGAGCTGCGTGATGGCGACAAGAGCCGTTACCTGGGCAAGGGCGTACTCAAAGCCGTTGCCAACATCAACGGTCCGATCCGCGACCTGTTGAAAGGTACCGATCCAAGCGATCAGAAAGCGCTGGACCTGGCGATGATCAAGCTGGACGGCACTGAAAACAAAGGTTCCCTGGGCGCCAACGCAATTCTGGCCGTTTCCCTGGCTGCGGCCAAGGCAGCCGCTCAGGACCAGGACCTGCCGCTGTACGCTCACATCGCCAACCTGAATGGCACCCCGGGTGTCTACTCGATGCCGGTTCCGATGATGAACATCATCAACGGTGGCGAGCACGCCGATAACAACGTCGACATCCAGGAGTTCATGGTTCAGCCGGTTGGCGCCAAGTCCTTCTCGGAAGGTCTGCGTATGGGCACCGAAATTTTCCATCACCTCAAAGCCGTACTGAAGGCCCGTGGCCTGAGCACCGCTGTCGGTGACGAAGGTGGTTTCGCGCCTAACCTGGCTTCCAACGAAGACGCTTTGAAAGTGATCTCCGAGGCCGTAGCCAACGCCGGTTACAAGCTGGGCACCGACGTGACCCTGGCCCTGGACTGCGCCGCGAGCGAATTCTACGAAGACGGCAAGTACAACCTGTCCGGCGAAGGCCAGGTGTTCACTGCTGAAGGTTTCGCCGATTACCTGAAAGGTCTGACCGAGCGTTACCCGATCATCTCCATCGAAGATGGCCTGGACGAGTCCGACTGGGCTGGCTGGAAAATCCTCACCGACAAGATCGGCGAGAAAACCCAGCTGGTGGGCGACGACCTGTTCGTGACCAACACCAAGATCCTGAAAGAAGGCATCGACAAGAAGATTGCCAACTCGATCCTGATCAAGTTCAACCAGATCGGCACCCTGACCGAAACCCTGGAAGCCATCCAGATGGCCAAGGCTGCCGGTTACACCGCCGTGATCTCGCACCGCTCCGGCGAAACCGAAGATTCGACCATTGCCGATTTGGCCGTGGGCACCTCGGCTGGCCAGATCAAGACCGGTTCCCTGTGCCGTTCCGACCGCGTTTCCAAGTACAACCAACTGCTGCGTATCGAAGAGCAGTTGAACGGCAAAGCCAAGTACAACGGTCGCGGCGAATTCCGCGGTTGATTGCTGGCTGATAAAAAAAGACACTGGATTGTGTCGAAAAATCGCTAAAGCGACGTTTTTGCCACTAATCTGATGTCTTGTAAGCACAGGCCTGGTTCTTCCAGGCTTCGTGCTATCAGTCGCTTCATGTTTTGCAGTGGCTGTCTTTTTTCACTGGATACCTGATATTCGATGCGCAGTCCCAATTGGTTGTTCCTCGTCTTGCTTCTGCTGCTGGCTGGCCTGCAGTACCGCCTGTGGGTGGGTAATGGCAGTCTGGCGCAAGTGGCCGAGCTGACTCAGCAGATTGCTGATCAGCAAGCCGAGAACCAGGCGTTGCTGGAGCGCAACCGGGTGATGGACGCTGAAGTCAGTGAGTTGAAAAAGGGCATGGAGACCGTTGAAGAACGGGCTCGCCATGAGTTGGGCATGGTCAAGGATGGTGAAACTCTTTACCAGTTGGCGCAATGAACCCGTCTCTACCGGCCTTCTGGGCCGTGATTCCTGCCGCGGGCGTCGGAGCCCGTATGGCCGCAGACCGCCCCAAGCAGTACCTGCAACTGGGTGGGCGCACAATTCTCGAACACAGCCTTGGCTGTTTCCTTGATCACCCTTGCCTCAAAGGCGTGGTGGTCAGTCTTGCTATTGATGATCCCTACTGGCCGAACCTGGCCTGTGCCAGCGATCCGCGCATTGCCCGTGTCGAAGGCGGTGCCGAGCGATCCGGGTCGGTGCTGAACGCGCTGTTGCATTTGCACGCGCAAGGCGCTGGCGATGAAGATTGGGTGCTGGTTCACGATGCCGCGCGACCGAATCTGGGGCGTGACGATCTGGATAACCTGCTGGCCGAACTGGCGGATGATCCGGTAGGTGGACTGCTGGCGGTTCCGGCGCGCGATACGCTCAAACGGGTCGATAAACAGGGGCGTGTCGTCGAAACCGTGGACCGCAGCGTGATCTGGCAGGCCTACACGCCGCAGATGTTTCGCCTCGGTGCCTTGCATCGGGCGTTGGCGGACAGCCTGGTGGCTGACGTCGTCATCACCGATGAAGCTTCGGCCATGGAGTGGGCAGGGATGGCGCCGCGTCTGATCGAAGGGCGGTCCGATAACCTCAAGGTTACTCGGCCCGAAGACCTCGAATGGTTGCGTCAGCGTTGGGCTAATCGTCCTTAAAAGATCGCAGCCTGCGGCAGCTCCTACAGTCGATCGCCTTCCAATGTAGGAGCTGCCGCAGGCTGCGATCTTTTGATCTTAAATTTTATACTCCGGCCTTTGAGCCAACCCCTCCTTCAAGTAATCCACCAGCTTGCGCACCTTCGGCGACAGATGCCGTTGCTGTGGGTACAGCGCCCAAACGGCCGTGTTGGGTGGTTGATGCGCTTCCAGCAGCGAAATCAACGCGCCGCTTTTCAGATGCTCCAGCACGTAGTAGTCCGGCAACTGGCACAAGCCAACGCCCTGTAGCGCCGCGTCCAGTACCGCTTGCCCACTGTTGCAACGCCAGTTTCCCTGGACCCGCTGCGAATATTCCCGCCCATTCTGTTCCAGTTGCCAAAGATCCGAGCTGCCGATGAGGCAGTTGTGACGGCTCAGCTCCGACAAGCTGTGTGGGCGACCATAACGTTCGAGGTAGGACGGTGAAGCACATAGGTACATGCGTCGGGGGGCCAGGCGCGTAGCGACCAGTCTCGAATCCTGCAAGCGTCCCAGGCGGATCGCCAGGTCCAGACCTTCGTGCACCAGATCGAGTTGGCGATTGCTCAATTCGATGTCGATTCGCAGTTGTGGATACAGCCCCATGAAACGCGTCACCAACGGTACGATGAAGCGTTCGCCGTATGCCACGGCACAGGTCATGCGCAGCATGCCTTTGGGCTCGCTGGTCAGATCACCCACCGCTCGAAGCGCTTCTTCGCGACCATCCTGCAGGCGCTGGCAATGTTGCAGAAAGGTTTGTCCGGCCTCGGTGAGCGTTACCCGGCGGGTACTGCGATAGAGCAGGCGGGTTTGCAGACGCTCTTCCAGACGTACGATTTGTCGACTGATGTGGGAGGAGGAAACCCCCAGTCGCTCTGCGGCAGCGGTGAATTGGCTGCATTCGGCGACGGCCACGAACTCGTCGATACCTTCCCATCGGTTCTCGGACATCAATGATTATCCCTGCATAGCAATAATGTTTTGCTTTTGTCCGGATTATTCACCGTTATGGGCTGTATTACACTCCCTGTCTCGATTTCATTCACTGGAGAATCACCATGATCAAGTCACGCGCCGCCGTTGCCTTCGAGGCCAAGAAACCGCTGGAAATCGTTGAGGTGGATGTTGCCATGCCCAAGGCGGGTGAAGTGTTGCTGCGTGTGGTGGCTTCCGGTGTTTGCCATACCGATGCCTACACGCTGTCCGGGGCTGACCCGGAAGGCATTTTCCCGTCGATTCTCGGTCACGAGGGCGGGGCGATCGTCGAGGCAATCGGCGAAGGCGTCACTTCTGTTGCCGTGGGCGATCATGTGATTCCGCTGTACACCCCGGAATGCCGTCAGTGCAAGTTCTGCCTGTCGGGCAAGACCAACCTGTGCCAGGCCATTCGTGCGACCCAGGGCAAGGGTTTGATGCCGGACGGCACGACGCGTTTTGCCTACAAAGGGCAGCCAATTTTCCACTACATGGGCACCTCGACCTTCTCCGAGTACACCGTGCTGCCGGAAATTTCCGTGGCCAAAATCGCCAAGGAAGCGCCGCTGGAAAAAGTCTGTTTGCTGGGTTGTGGCGTCACTACCGGCATCGGTGCAGTGCTGAACACCGCCAAGGTGAAACCCGGTGACACCGTGGCCATTTTCGGCCTCGGCGGCATTGGTCTTTCGGCGGTCATCGGCGCCGTCAAAGCCAAGGCGGCTCGCATCATCGCCATCGACATCAACCCGGCAAAATTCGAGATTGCCAAGCAGTTGGGTGCAACCGATTGCGTCAACCCGAAAGATTTCGACCGTCCAATCCAGGAAGTCATCGTCGACATGACTGACGGCGGCGTCGACTTCTCCTTCGAGTGCATCGGCAACGTGCAACTGATGCGCGCCGCACTTGAGTGCTGCCACAAGGGTTGGGGCGAGTCGGTGATCATCGGCGTGGCCGGTGCCGGCCAGGAAATCTCTACCCGTCCGTTCCAACTGGTGACCGGGCGCGTCTGGCGCGGTTCGGCGTTTGGTGGCGTACGCGGTCGTACCGAATTGCCAAGCTACGTGGAAATGGCTGAAACCGGTGAGATTCCGCTGGACACGTTCATTACCCACACCATGGGCCTGGAAGATATCAACAAGGCGTTCGACCTGATGCATGAAGGAAAAAGCATTCGCTCTGTCATTCATTTCTGAGGTCTGCCATGAGCCTTGAAAATATTTCCTGCCAGAAAAGTTTTGGTGGCTGGCACAAGCGCTATCGACACCGCTCCGATGTGCTCGGCTGCGACATGGTGTTTGCCGTCTACCTGCCGCCGCAGGCAGAGCAGGGCAACAAACTGCCGGTGCTCTACTGGCTATCGGGCCTGACCTGCACCGATGAAAACTTCATGCAGAAGGCTGGCGCCATGCGCATGGCCGCCGAATTGGGGCTGATCATCGTCGCGCCCGACACCAGCCCTCGTGGCGCCGATGTGCCAGGTGATCCGGATGGTGCCTGGGACTTCGGTCTCGGCGCCGGGTTTTACCTGAATGCCACCCAGGAACCTTGGTCGCGCCACTATCGGATGCATGACTACGTCGTGCAGGAATTACCGGCATTGGTCGAAAGCCATTTCCCGGCCTCGGACAAGCGCGGCATCAGCGGTCATTCCATGGGTGGCCACGGTGCGCTGGTCTGTGCCCTGCGCAATCCGGGACGTTATCTGTCGGTGTCGGCGTTTTCGCCAATCAACAATCCGATGGACTGTCCGTGGGGGCAGAAGGCGTTTACCCGGTATCTGGGCGAAGACCGCTCGAAATGGCGCGAATGGGATGCCTGTGTGTTGATTGCCGAGGCCGACGAAAAGCTGCCGCTGCTGGTCGATCAGGGTGATCGCGACGACTTCCTGGCCAACCAGCTCAAGCCTGAAGCCTTGCAACAGGCGGCCAAACTGGCCGGTCATCCGCTGACCTTGCGCCTGCAGCCTGGCTACGACCACAGCTATTTCTTCATCGCCAGCTTCATCGACGATCACTTACAGCATCACGCACGCGCTCTAAGCGCCTAATGCAGGTAGAATCACGCCCTGACAAAAATCGGGGCGTTTTTTTATGCGTATTGGCCACGGCTATGATGTGCACCGTTTCGCTGAAGGCGATTTCATTACTCTGGGCGGCGTGCGTATCGCACACAGCTTCGGGCTGCTCGCTCACTCCGACGGTGATGTCTTGCTGCATGCCTTGAGCGATGCCTTGCTCGGCGCGGCAGCGCTGGGTGATATCGGCAAGCATTTCCCTGACACCGACCCACAATTCAAGGGCGCCGACAGCCGTGTGCTGTTGCGTCATGTCGTCGCACTGGTCCACGCCAAAGGCTGGAAGGTCGGCAACGTCGACAACACCATCGTCGCTCAGGCGCCGAAAATGGCCCCGCATATCGAATCGATGCGTGCGCTGATTGCCGCCGATCTTCAAGTTGAGTTGGATCAAGTGAACGTAAAAGCTACTACCACCGAAAAGCTCGGCTTTGTCGGTCGCGAAGAGGGCATTGCCGTGCACTCCGTTGCCTTGTTGCTGCGCGCATGAACGAACTGCAGTTACTTGGCCCACGGGCCTATGGTGAAGCCCTCGGGACGGCGGTGCTGAAAGCCATCGCGGAAGATTTTCAGGTCGACGAAGTCCTTGATATCCCCTTGAGCGGCGACGGTGAGCACCTGTGGATCTGGGTGGAAAAACGCGGCCTGAACACCGAAGAAGCCGCACGGCGGATCGCCAAGGCGGCTGGCGTGTCCCTGCGCACCGTCAGTTATGCCGGGCTCAAGGACCGTCAGGCGTTGACCCGCCAGTGGTTCAGCGTACAACTGCCGGGCAAGGCGGACCCCGACTTGTCGGCGGCAGAAAACGACACATTGAAAATCCTCAAGACCAGCCGGCACAAACGCAAGTTGCAACGCGGTGCCCATTCGGCCAATGGCTTTACCTTGCGCCTGACGCAGTTCGCCGGTGACAAGGCGGCTATCGAAGCGCGCCTGCAACTGATCGCCAAGCAAGGTATCCCCAACTACTTCGGCGCCCAGCGCTTCGGGCATGACGGTGGCAATGTGGTCGACGCCCGTGCCTGGGCGGCCCGCAAGGCCTTGCCGGAGCAGCGCAATGTGCGTTCGCGTCTGCTTTCGACCGCCCGCAGTTTTCTGTTTAACCAGGTGTTGGCCGCGCGTGTCGCCGATGGCACCTGGCAGCGTGCGCTGGTTGGTGATCTGCTGGCATTCACCGATAGCCGCAGCTTCTTTGCGGCCGGTGAGGCCGAGTGCAACGACCCGCGCCTGGCGATTCTCGATCTGCACCCGACCGGGCCCCAGTGGGGTGAAGGTGACTCGCCGGCCACGGGCGCTGTCCATGAATTGGAGCAGGCTATCGCCGCGCGCGAAGCGGACCTTCGCGATTGGTTGATCAACGCCGGTATGAGCCACGAACGTCGCATCCTGCGGCTGCCCATTGCCGGGTTGACGTGGCATTATCCCGAGCCTGACATTCTGCAACTGGAATTCGTCCTGCCGGCCGGATGCTTCGCCACCGTATTGGTGCGCGAGCTTGTTGATCTGGTGCCGGTGGGGCAGACGGACAGCCCATGCGTATTCTGATTTCTAACGACGATGGGGTAACCGCACCCGGTCTCGCCGCGCTTTATGCTGCGCTGGCGGATTACACCGAATGCGTGGTTATCGCCCCTGACCAGGACAAAAGCGGCGCCAGCAGCTCGCTGACGCTCGACCGTCCGTTGCACCCTCAGACGCTGGCCAATGGTTTTATCAGTGTCAATGGCACACCAACCGATTGCGTGCACCTGGGCCTCAACGGATTGCTGGAACGTGAAGCTGACATGGTGGTTTCCGGGATTAACCTGGGCGCTAACCTGGGGGACGATGTTCTGTACTCCGGAACCGTGGCGGCGGCGCTCGAAGGACGTTTCCTGACACGTCCTGCGTTTGCCTTTTCGCTGGTCTCACGACAAGTCGACAACCTTCCTACGGCTGCGTACTTTGCACGTAAGTTGGTCGAGGCTCATGCTGACCTCGAACTGCCACCGCGTACGGTACTGAACGTGAACATTCCCAATCTGCCACTCGAGCACATCCGCGGCGTCCAGCTGACGCGGCTGGGGCATCGCGCCCGTGCTGCCGCGCCGGTGAAAGTGGTCGATCCGCGTGGCAAATCCGGCTACTGGATTGCGGCGGCAGGGGATGCTGAAGACGGCGGCCCGGGCACTGATTTTCATGCGGTGATGCAAGGCTATGTCTCCATTACGCCGCTGCAGTTGGATCGAACCTTCAATGATGCCTTCAGAAGTCTTGATGGCTGGCTGGAGGGGCTGCGCTGATGTCTCGTGAACAAGACGATATGCTGCGTCGCGGCATCGGCATGACCTCGCAACGGACTCGTGAGCGCCTCATTCAGCGGTTGTATGAGGAAGGGGTGTCCAACGCCAAGGTGCTGGAAGTCATTCGTTCTACTCCACGCCACCTGTTCGTCGATGAAGCGCTGGCGCATCGTGCCTACGAGGACACCGCGCTGCCGATCGGGCATAACCAGACGATTTCCCAGCCTTACATGGTGGCCCGCATGAGCGAGTTGCTGCTGGAGGCAGGTCCCCTGGACAAGGTGATGGAGATCGGTACCGGTTCGGGTTATCAGACCGCGGTGCTGTCGCAATTGGTCGAGCGGGTATTCTCCGTCGAGCGTATCAAGGTGCTACAGGACCGGGCCAAGGAGCGCCTGGTCGAGTTGAATCTGCGCAACGTGGTGTTTCGCTGGGGCGATGGCTGGGAGGGGTGGCCGGCGCTGGCGCCGTACAACGGCATTATCGTGACGGCGGTGGCGACCGATGTCCCTCAGGCGTTGCTCGATCAACTGGCACCCGGAGGGCGCCTGGTGATTCCGGTCGGTTCTGGTGAAGTGCAACAATTGATGCTGATCATTCGCGAGGAACACGGCTTTTCCAGGCGCGTTTTAGGAGCGGTACGGTTCGTCCCGTTGCTCAATGGGCCACTGGCCTGAGCATTTGTTTAAACGCGCTGAATTCTCTTCGATGGTCTTTGTCTTACAGCGGCATCGATGGGTTAAACGGCTTCCTTTGCCAAACAGCAAACGTGTGCGCGGCGCCATTTCGCTACATTAAAGGTAAAGCCGGCACGGCCCGTTATACTGGCGACATTTCGTGCCGAAACACGGTAAATCACATTTTCAGCCACCACATAGGGAGCGGCGGGTGAGTCTCACAGTCATTGCGCAGCGTATGGGTAAAACGAGCTTTCAGCGCCTGGTGACTGGCCTTGTCATGAGCACCTTGCTGGTCGGTTGTTCCAGCAATAAATCCAGCGACGTACGCGTCGTTGACCGCAACAATGCCGTAGCCCAGCGCCCGGCGGTGACGACGGGGCAGTACGTCGTCCGACCGAAAGACACCTTGTTCTCGATCGCCTTTCGCTATGGCTGGGACTACAAGGCCCTTGCGGCCCGCAACAACATTCCTGCGCCCTACACGATCCATCCGGGTCAGACGATTCGTTTCGATGGCCGTACTGGTTCAACGTCGACAACGGTGGTCAGTTCGTCCAATTCCACGCCTTCGTCGTCGAGTAAAACCACGATCATCCGGCGTCCGGTAGACGGTGCCACTACGACTTCGCCGGCGGTTGTACCGTCCGTCGCCAGCAAGCCGGCGCCCGCCCCATTGCCTCCTCCTGGCCCGGCCCCGACCGGCTGGGGATGGCCATCTAGTGGCATTTTGATTGGAAAATTCTCTTCAAACGGTAGTTTGAATAAAGGAATTGATATCGCCGGAGATTTGGGACAGCCTGTTTTAGCTGCGTCTGATGGGACGGTGGTATACGCCGGGAGTGGCTTAAGGGGCTACGGCGAATTAGTCATCATCAAACACAGCGAAACCTACGTCAGTGCCTACGGACATAACCGCAGGTTGTTGGTTCGGGAGGGGCAGCAGGTCAAGGTCGGACAGACAATTGCCGAAATGGGGTCAACGGGTACAGACCGGGTGAAACTGCATTTTGAGATTCGCCGCCAAGGTAAACCTGTAGATCCGCTGCAATTCCTGCCACGTCGTTGATCGCTACCAGCCTGTTCCACCGCGTAGGGGGGACAGGCTCCAGCGTTGCCAAGGATAAAGGCGCCGCTTGAGCTTGAGGTCGAACTCACCAAAGGACTATAACAATGGCTCTCAGTAAAGAAGTGCCGGAGTTTGACATCGACGATGAGGTTCTCCTGATGGAGACCGGCATCGATACGGATTCGATGTCGAATGATGAAGGGGCAGCTCCACCTTCCGTTCGTGCCAAATCCAGACACTCCGCTTCGTTAAAGCAGCACAAGTACATTGACTACACGCGGGCACTCGACGCTACGCAGCTGTACCTCAATGAAATCGGCTTTTCCCCTCTGTTGTCCCCCGAAGAAGAAGTCCATTTTGCACGCCTGTCGCAAAGTGGCGATCCGGCCGGGCGCAAACGCATGATTGAAAGTAACCTGCGGCTGGTGGTGAAAATCGCCCGGCGTTACGTCAACCGTGGCTTGTCGCTGCTCGATCTGATCGAAGAGGGCAACCTCGGCTTGATTCGGGCGGTAGAGAAGTTCGACCCTGAGCGCGGTTTCCGCTTCTCGACCTACGCTACTTGGTGGATTCGTCAAACCATCGAGCGCGCGATCATGAATCAGACCCGGACCATCCGGTTGCCGATTCACGTGGTC
This sequence comes from Pseudomonas putida, assembly GCF_050990305.1. Lineage (GTDB taxonomy): Bacteria > Pseudomonadota > Gammaproteobacteria > Pseudomonadales > Pseudomonadaceae > Aquipseudomonas > Aquipseudomonas putida_AH. Next base: position 1,340,823 of record NZ_CP158817.1, read on the forward strand.
AAGGAGCTGAACGTGTACTTGCGGGCTGCTCGGGAGCTGACGCAAAAACTCGACCATGAACCCTCACCCGAAGAAATCGCCAATCTGCTGGAAAAACCAGTCGGAGAGGTCAAGCGTATGCTTGGCTTGAACGAGCGTGTTTCTTCGGTCGACGTCTCCTTGGGGCCGGATTCGGATAAAACCCTGCTGGACACTCTTACCGATGATCGCCCAACCGATCCATGCGAACTGTTGCAGGATGACGACCTGTCCCAGAGCATTGATCAATGGCTCTCGGAGTTGACTGACAAGCAGCGCGAAGTAGTTGTGCGCCGCTTCGGTCTGCGAGGTCACGAGAGCAGTACCCTTGAGGACGTAGGCCTGGAAATTGGCCTGACCCGGGAACGGGTCCGGCAGATTCAGGTTGAAGGCTTGAAGCGCCTTCGAGAAATCCTGGAGAAAAACGGCCTTTCCAGCGAGTCGCTGTTTCAGTAACAGACTCGTGTAACAGGCAACAAAGCCCCGACTGGTTCGGGGCTTTTTATTGCGCGCAAGAAGGCTGTCTCCTGATGGCGAGGCGGTCTCGGGTTTGTCGTCGTGCGTTGTAAGTCTCGGCTTACTCTTTCGTAAGTGTTCGTTATTTTTACGGGGTGGCAGTCCGCTGTTAGTGCTCAATTGAATCTATAACTACATGAAAAATAAGTAATATTTTTTAGATTAAAAGCATGTGACAGGCAGTTCCGCCCCGGAAACTCAGTTGCTCTCCGTGGGGATCGCATTAGTATCTGGCTTGTGTCGACGGATAGACACACCCTTCAAGGACGAGGGGGAAAGGACATCGCAGGAAGCGATTCATCAGGACGATGAAAAGGAACACAGGGAATAGGGAAAAAATGTGGGCGGGTCAAACCGCCCCTTTTTTTTGGAAGAACAAAAGATCGCAGCCTTCGGCAGCTCCTACACAGTTTTGTACTTGTAGGAGCTGCCGAAGGCTGCGATCTTTTGAGTTTAATCCTGAAAAGCAAAAAGGCCCTTGTGGGGCCTTTTTCGGGAACGCGGGGGTGATCAGCGTTCGAGGTGTTCGATCTTGCCTGGCTTGCCGTCCCAGTCAGCAGAATCCGGCAGGGGATCCTTGCGTTCAGTGATGTTTGGCCAGACCTCGGCCAGTTCCAGGTTCAATGCGATGAAGTTTTCCATGCCAGCAGGGACTTCATCTTCGGAGAAGATGGCCACGGCAGGGCATTCAGGTTCGCACAGTGCGCAGTCGATGCACTCATCCGGGTGAATCACCAGGAAGTTCGGGCCTTCGTAAAAGCAGTCCACCGGACAGACTTCTACGCAGTCGGTGTACTTGCACTTGATGCAGTTGTCGGTGACGACGAAGGTCATTTCTAATTTTCTCCTCAGGCGCGGCTTGCTGCGCCCCTTCACGTAGGGGTCGCAAGGTTTGGGAGCGATAGTCTGCTGGCCAGGCTAAAAGCCAGCAGCATCCCAAACCGCGCGAGATTCTAACAGCTTGCAAGCCTATGCGTTAGATCCGTGTCTTTAGTGTATAGAGCATTTCGAGTGCACGACGCGGTGTCATGTCGTCCAGATTGAGCTTGGCCAGTTCATCGAGTACCGGATGCGGCAGGCTGGCGAACATATCGCTCTGTTGTGGCGCGGCCGGTTTGCCTTTGGCAGGTTTGGGCGCCTCATGGGGTAGGGCGGTGTCTTCCAGTCGGCTCAAATGTTCACGGGCGCGCACGATCACTTCACTCGGCACGCCGGCCAACTGTGCCACTGCCAGGCCGTAGCTCTGGCTGGCAGGTCCCGGCAGCACGTGGTGCAGGAACACGATGCGTTCGTTGTGCTCGGTGGCGTTGAGGTGAACGTTGGCTACCAGCGGTTGGGCTTCCGGCAGCACTGTCAGCTCGAAGTAGTGGGTGGCGAACAGCGTATAGGCGCGCAAATGCGCCAATCGTTCTGCCGCCGCCCAGGCCAGGGACAAACCGTCGAACGTGCTGGTGCCGCGTCCGACCTCGTCCATCAGCACCAGGCTGCGTTCGGTGGCGTTGTGCAGGATGTTGGCGGTTTCGCTCATTTCAACCATGAAGGTCGAGCGCCCACCCGCCAGGTCATCACTGGAGCCGATCCGGGTGAAGATCCGGTCGACCAGCGACAACTCACAGCTGGCTGCCGGCACAAAACTGCCGATGTGTGCCAGCAGTACGATCAGTGCGGTCTGGCGCATGTAGGTGGATTTACCGCCCATGTTCGGACCGGTGATCACCAACATGCGGGTGTTGTCATCAAGGCTCAGGTCATTGGCCACGAATGGCGTGGTCAGCACCTGCTCAACCACAGGGTGACGGCCCTGGCTGATACGCATGCACGGTTCGCTGACAAAACGCGGGCAGTTCAAATCGAGGTTGAGCGCACGCTCGGCCAGGTTGCTGAGTACGTCCAATTCGGCCAATGCGGACGCGGTGTCTTGCAGCGGTGGCAATTGTGCGATCAGGTCTTCGAGCAGCGCTTCGTAGAGCATCTTCTCCCGGGCCAGGGCACGGCTCTTGGCCGACAACGCCTTGTCTTCGAACGCTTTGAGTTCTGGCGTGATGAAGCGCTCGGCGCCCTTGAGGGTCTGGCGGCGGATGTAATCAGCCGGTGCCGACTCTGCTTGCTTGCTTGGCAACTCGATGAAGTAACCGTGGATGCGGTTGTAGCCGACCTTCAGGTGCGACAGGCCAGTGCGGGCCTTCTCCCGGGCTTCGAGATCGATCAGGAACTGCCCGGCGTTTTCGCTCAGCGATTGAAGTTCGTCGAGTTCGCTGTCGTAACCCGTTTTCAACACTCCACCGTCGCGGATCACCGCTGGCGGGTTGTCGATAATGGCTTTTTCCAGCAGCGCGGCCAGTTCCGGGTAAGTGCTGGTAGTGACCGCCAGTTGTTGCAGGTGTGGAGCTTCAAGCTCAGTCATCGCCACTTGCAGTTCAGGCAAGGCGCCGAGGGCATCGCGCAGGCGAGCGAGATCACGTGGACGCGCATTGCGCAGGCCGATTCGAGCGAGAATCCGCTCGATGTCGCCGATTTCCTTGAGTTGGGGTTGCAGCCTTTCGAATCGATAACCGTCGAGCAGGCACGAGATTGAGGTCTGGCGTGCCAGCAAAACGTTCAGGTCTCGCAATGGACGATTGAGCCAGCGAGTCAGCAAGCGGCTGCCCATGGCGGTCTGGCAACGGTCCACGACTGATTGCAGCGTATTGTCACGACCGCCGGAGAGGTTGGTGTCCAGTTCCAGGTTGCGACGACTCGCACCGTCCAGTACCACCGTATCGTCCAGGCGTTCATGGCGCAGGCTGCGCAAATGCGGAAGGGCGGTGCGCTGGGTTTCTTTCGCATAGGCCAGCAGGCAACCGGCGGCGCCAATAGCCAGGGTCAGGTTTTCGCAGCCGAAACCTTTGAGGTCCTGGGTGGAAAATTGCTGGCAAAGACTTTTCAGCGCCGAATCACGCTCGAAATCCCACGGAGCACGGCGACGAACCCCACGGCGTTTTTCTGCCGGCAAGTCTTTCGGCCAGTCATCCGGTATCAGCAGTTCCACCGGATTGACCCGCCCCAGCTCAGCCAGCAGGTTTTCCCAACCCTTGATTTCCAGCACGCTGAAGTTGCCACTGGTGATGTCCAGTACCGCGAGACCGAACAGGCGCTCGTCACCCAGCACGGCTGCGATCAAGTTGTCCCGACGCTCATCCAGCAGCGCCTCGTCACTCACCGTTCCCGGCGTGATGATCCGAACCACCTGGCGTTCGACCGGGCCTTTGCTGGTGGCAGGGTCGCCGACCTGCTCGCAGATCACCACCGACTCGCCGAGTTTCACCAGTTTTGCCAGATAGCCTTCGGCAGCGTGATAAGGAATCCCGCACATCGGAATCGCCTGGCCGGCCGACTGCCCGCGAGCAGTCAGGGTGATGTCCAGCAGCTTGGCAGCCTTCTTCGCGTCCTCATAGAAGATCTCGTAGAAGTCACCCATGCGGTAGAACATCAACTGGTCCGGGTGCTGGTTCTTCAGGCGCCAGTACTGTTGCATCATCGGCGTGTGGGAGGAGAGGTCGGAAACGGCTTTATTCATTGGGGATCGGAAAACTCGTTGAAAGGTGTGGGGCAAAGGTGGGGCATCGGCCCGGCTTTTCCGCGATGGGCGCAAGATTAACATGGGCGGTCTGCCGGACGCAGGCATGAACGCTATATGGTCCGCGGGTGTTGCTTTATGCGCTTTCCATGCATAACTGCATTTGTTTTCTGCGGGAAGAACAAGCACTATGCGCGTTATGCAAAAACGCAATGTTTCTACCGTCTTAAGAGCGCTGCTCGATCAACACGGGATCTCCCCCACGGAGCTTCACCGTCGCACGGGCGTGCCTCAATCCACGCTCTCGCGGATCCTCAGCGGCAAGATTGTCGATCCTTCGGATAAACACATTTCAAAAATTGCAGAGTACTTCGCCGTGAGTACTGACCAGTTGCGCGGCCGAGCAGGCGTCGCGCCGACGGCGGGTGGCGGGCGCGATCAAGTGCATTCTGAACTCAAGGACATAAGTCTGTGGGATGACGATACCCCCATCGATGACGACGAAGTATCAGTCCCCTTTCTTCGCGAGGTTGAATTGGCTGCGGGATCAGGAAGATTCGTCATCGAAGAAAGCGAGCGCTCTAGCCTGCGTTTTGGCAAGCGCAGTCTGCGCCATAACGGGGTGCAGTTCGATCAGGCAAAATGCGTGACCGTGCGGGGCAACAGCATGTTGCCGGTGCTGCGCGACGGCGCCACCGTGGGGGTCAATGCCGGCAAGTGCGGGATTGGCGACATCATCGATGGCGATCTTTATGCGATCAACCACAATGGTCAGTTGCGAGTGAAGCAGCTTTATCGCTTGCCGACCGGCATTCGTTTGCGCAGCTTCAACCGCGATGAACATCCGGACGAGGACTACAGCTTCCAGGAAATGCAGGAAGAACAAATCGTCATCCTCGGTCACGTCTTCTGGTGGGGCATGTACGCCCGTTAACCTCACCCCTGTCAGATAAAACCCGCCAGCAGGCGGTTTTTTTTCGCCTGGCAAACGCTGTCATCGCCTTTGTTTACAAGTGTTTCATGCGCTAGCGCATTCTGTGTGACTATATAAATGCATTAATGCATTGATTAAATATGCGTTAATGCATACTCTTTGTTTCAAGCCACGCAGCAAAGCGGCTCGAAACGAAGCTCTTTAGTCCCACCCAAAAAGGCAGCGATGAACCGGCCTCAACGGTTTAGAGGGTAGGCAATTGCCCCGGGTGTGCAGCGTAAAGCACCACAAGCAGTTATTTGGCGGGTGGGGGCCGCGGTCGGAAGAACAATTTGAATGAGCCCACCGCGCCAATAGCACCGAAAGGTCGACTACATATTTCGCCCCAGGGCGAAGGGCTGCATTACTGAAAAGCCGGGCCTGCACCGGGCTTTTGGGAATGTCGGGTTACCGTCAGGCCCTCAAGAGACAAGGTTTGATCACACCTATCATTCTTCAATCACCTGGGAGGCACGTGACATGACGAGCGAGCAACAAGCGTTACTGGACATGCCAATCTGGTTACCTCTCGTGCTCGCCTTGATGGGTGGGGTATCTGGCGAAATGTGGCGTGCCGACAAGGAAGGTGCTCGCGGTTGGTCATTGCTGCGGCGCCTGGCTCTACGTTCCGGAGCCTGCATGATTTGTGGGATCTCTGCGTTCATGTTGCTGTATGCCGCCGGTATGTCTATTTGGGTGGCCGGCGCGTTCGGTTGTCTGACTGCAATGGCCGGCGCTGATGTCACCATTGGCCTTTATGAGCGTTGGACGGCCAAGCGAATTGGCGTGGGGGAAGTGTTGCCACCTGACTCTCGTCCGGATCAATAGCTAGTACGCCAACTCTTCTGTCGTTCCTTCGCCTCCATCTGACACATAGTCCAGCCTTCGGGGGCGACATAACACGATGCAATTACATGGCTCATCCTCGCAGGTTGGGCCTGTAGTCTCGTCTCACCTAATTATCGCCGGAGCGAGCGATGCATCTCACCGAGCAGCAGTTACTCAAGATTTTCCCCAACGCTCGCTCCCAAGCGGGCGTCTTCATTTCCGCCCTCAACGACGCCATGACTCACCACAACATCAATACACCCAAGCGCATCACGGCGTTCCTCGCCCAGGTGGGCCACGAATCGGGACAGTTGCAATACGTCCGTGAGCTGGGCAGCGATCAATATTTGAGCAAATACGATACCGGTGCGCTCGCTTCGCGTCTGGGTAATACACCGGAACCCGACGGCGACGGCCAGCGCTATTGCGGTCGAGGCCTGATCCAGATCACTGGTCGTAACAACTATCGCCAATGCAGCCTCGGGCTTTTCGGCGACGAACGTCTGTTGACGTTGCCTGAGTTGCTGGAGCAACCGCAGTGGGCGGCCGAATCCGCTGCGTGGTTCTGGGAACAGAATGGCCTTAATGCACTGGCTGATCGTGATCAATTCAACAGTATCACCCGCCGTATCAACGGCGGGCTGAACGGACTGCAGGATCGCTTGCAACTCTGGGCGCGGGCGAGGGCGGTGTTATGCCAGCCTCCGGTCTGATCCTGGCGACTTAAGCGGTTTTTGTGTTCGGTTGCATTACCGGACGTGTCAGTAGGTGGTCCGGTAGCGCTGGCAGAGCAGTCCGGCATAGGTGAGGGCGCTGATCCGCTAACATTTTGATCGACCCTGTAACTTGCAAGCGCGATGCGCTCGTGTACGGTAGGTCTTATTCCGCCCCGACAGGAGATGACCGTGAAAGTAATCACCCAACTGGCCGCTGACCTTGGCAGGCAATTGCAGATGCTCAACGCCCATGTCTCCACGGCCGAGTCTTGTACCGGTGGCGGGATCGCCGAGGCCATTACCCGTATCCCCGGCAGCTCGGCGTGGTTCGAAGCCGGCTATGTCACGTACTCCAATTTGCAGAAAAACCTGCAACTGAATGTCCCGGTGGAATTGTTCACTACGGTGGGGGCGGTCAGTCGCGAGGTGGTCGAGGCCATGGCCAAGGGCGCACAGGACAAAAGCCGTGCGTTTTTTTCCGTGGCGGTCAGTGGTATCGCCGGGCCGGATGGCGGCTCGCCGAGCAAACCGGTCGGCACGGTCTGGCTGGCCTGGGGCGTGGGTGAGCGGGTGTATAGCGAGTTGCAGCACTTTGCCGGTGATCGCGACGAGGTTCGCCGACAAACGGTGAAGGCCGCGCTAGAGGGGTTGCTGCGCTATACCGCGGCAGAAATCTCAAATCAGGGGTAGGCGAGCCTCCAGCGCTGTGGAATAATACTGGCTACTTATACAGGTGTTGGCCGTCAGGCCTTATTGATTACGTGAGGACTTTAATGGACGACAACAAGAAGAAAGCCTTGGCTGCGGCCCTGGGTCAGATCGAACGTCAATTCGGCAAGGGTGCCGTAATGCGTATGGGCGATCAGGACCGTCAGGCGATCCCATCCATCTCCACTGGCTCTCTGGGTCTGGACATCGCACTGGGCATTGGCGGTCTGCCAAAGGGCCGCATTGTTGAAATCTACGGTCCTGAATCTTCCGGTAAAACCACACTGACCTTGTCCGTGATCGCCCAGGCTCAAAAAGCCGGCGCGACTTGCGCGTTCGTCGATGCCGAACACGCCCTCGACCCTGAATACGCCGGCAAGCTGGGCGTCAACGTCGACGACCTGCTGGTTTCCCAGCCGGACACCGGCGAACAAGCCCTGGAAATCACCGACATGCTGGTGCGTTCCAACGCGGTTGACGTGATCATCGTCGACTCCGTGGCAGCGCTGGTGCCAAAGGCTGAAATCGAAGGCGAAATGGGTGACATGCATGTGGGCCTGCAAGCCCGCCTGATGTCCCAGGCGCTGCGTAAAATCACCGGTAACATCAAGAACGCCAACTGCCTGGTGATCTTCATCAACCAGATCCGTATGAAAATCGGTGTGATGTTCGGCAGCCCGGAAACCACCACCGGTGGTAACGCGCTGAAGTTCTACGCCTCGGTTCGTCTGGACATCCGTCGTACTGGCGCGGTGAAAGAAGGTGATGAAGTCGTCGGTAGCGAAACCCGTGTCAAGGTTGTGAAGAACAAGGTGGCATCGCCGTTCCGTCAGGCCGAGTTCCAGATTCTTTACGGCAAGGGTATCTACCTCAATGGTGAGATGATCGATCTGGGCGTTCTGCACGGCTTTGTCGAGAAGTCCGGTGCATGGTATGCCTACAACGGCACCAAGATCGGTCAGGGCAAGGCCAACTCGGCCAAGTACCTGGCGGATAACCCGGATGTTGCCGCAGCACTCGAGAAGCAACTGCGCGACAAATTGCTGTCCCCGGCAGCAGTAGCAGACTCCAAGGCTTCTGCGGTCAAAGAAACCGAAGACGATCTGGTCGACGCTGATATCTGATTGATCCGATGACCGCCGTACTCGATACACTCGTCGCGGTGCGGCGAACCGCAATGGACCTGCTCGCGCGACGCGAGCATGGTCGAGTCGAGCTGACGCGTAAACTGCGTCAGCGCGGCGCTCTCCCCGAAATGATCGAAACAGCACTCGACCGATTGGCGGAAGAGGGTTTGCTTTCTGAATCCCGTTACCTCGAAAGCTTCGTTTCCTACCGTGCCCGTTCTGGTTACGGCCCGTTGCGTATACGCGAAGAACTGAGTCAGCGCGGACTGCAGCGCAGTGATATCGAGTTCGCCTTGCGCGAGAGCGGTATCGACTGGCAGGCCCAATTGGAAGACACCTGGCGACGCAAGTTCTCCGGGCAGTTACCGATAGATGCGCGGGAGCGTGCCAAGCAAGGCCGGTTCCTGGCGTATCGGGGATACTCCATGGAAATGATCAACCGCTTGTTCAGTGGTCGGGGAATGGACGATTGACTGAAACGGCTCGCTATTTCGATAGCGGGCCGTTTTTTTTTGCCTTACGTAACCTTTGAGGGCTCCCGCGTGCGTTGCTGCGTCTGGGGTTGGGTGTGTGCCCAGTTTTCCGGCAGGTTGATGTAGTCCACCAACTCTCGCAACCGGCCATGGTCGCGGGCGTTGAACGCGAAGGACAGTCTAGCCAGGTGACTGAACTGCGCTTCATCGTGTTCCTCTCCGCTGTAGGCATGCTGGTGAAATTGGTCGCTCAGGCACAGGTCGGCGAATGCCTCTTGCATGTGTTCGAGCGCCTTGTCACTGAGCTTATGGTTCATGCGAATCAAGAACTGATGCTTGAGCCAGCGGCTGGAGTGGAAGTTGCTGTAGAACTGGTTGATGTGTTCGACAGCGTCCTCGGCGCTGTAGACCAGCCTGACCAGTTTCATGTCAGTGGGAAGGATGTAGCGATTCTCCTCCAGTTGCTGATGGATGAAGTCCAACGCCCCTTGCCAGAATTTGCCACCCGGAGCATCGAGCAGAACCACCGGCACCAGCGGGCTTTTGCCGGTCTGGATCAGTGTCAGCACCTCCAGCGCCTCATCCAGAGTACCGAAGCCGCCTGGGCAAAGTACCAGTGCATCGGCTTCCTTGACGAAAAACAGCTTGCGGGTAAAGAAGAAGTGGAAGGGCAGTAGGTTGGTCGTACCGTTGACGGTGGGGTTGGCGTGCTGCTCGAACGGCAGAGTGATGTTGAAGCCCAAGCTGTTGTCTCGTCCGGCACCTTCGTGGGCCGCGGCCATGATGCCACCACCGGCACCGGTAATGACCATCATGTCTGAGCGTGTCAGCGCGGCACCAAGCTCGCGGGCCAGCGCATACAGCGGATGTTCTATGGGGGTGCGGGCGGAGCCGAACACCGTGACTTTGCGCCGGCCCTTGAACTGTTCCAGCACACGGAACGCGTGCTCCAGTTCGCGCAAGGCCTGCAGGGTGATCTTGGCATTCCAGCGGTTGTGGTCTTCCTGGGCCATGCGCAGCACGGTCAGGATCATGTCACGGTAGATGGGGATATTCGGGCTGTTGGGCGAAACAAGGTTGAGTTGTTCTTCGACCTTGCTGATGAGGTCGTGGCCGCTCTCTTGAAAATGACGGCTCAGGAGATCATTCGGTTGGTAAGGCATTCAACTTCTCCTTCTGCACAGAACCCTCGGCCCCGACAAAACAAGCGTCGACACCACGACACTCCTGTGTCGCTGTCTGCCCAAGCCCATGCCTGGGCGATCACTTGACCCGAATGGTCATCGGGTCATCCATACGGGCTCTGCTTTTCCCTTGGGTGAAAGAAACGTTCGCATAACACAACACGTAACGGGCAGCTCCTTTCCTGCCCTGAAAAATGAACATGGGTACCCTGAAATCTAGACCCTCGCAGTGATTTGCGCTTGCTTGATCATTGCGCCGCAAAGTCTTTCCTGGCAACCGCTTATTGATGATTTGCAAGGTGGTTTCACCGCTCGTCTGAACGCACGCCACCCGTCCTGCACTCTGATTTACTAAATTACAGGCAACAAACGACAACTTCGCGTCAATGGCAGGACGCAGGGTACCGGCGGTAGAAGGATTTATCGCTCAACAAGAGCGAGGTGCAAGGAGGCGGGAGTCATGGCCAGAGTCATTCTGGAAATAGAGATCGATACGCAACTGTATCGATTGCTGAAATCATCAGCCGAGACCAATCATGTGAGTCTCGAGGAGGAGTGCTGCCGACGTCTGGAAGGGTCAGAGCTGCGCTCACGTTACCTGCAGGCATTGTTGGCAGATCTGCGCGCCGAGGATGAACAGCGACGCGCCAAATCCCGATAGTTACTTCTTCTTCACCGGTGCGGCTTTCGGGCAGTCCGATTCCTGGAAGCTGGCCGAGCCGACTGCGCGATTGGTTTTCACCTCGGTGAAGTCGTAGCGCATGATCGCGCCCTTCTTCATCAGCTTGCGGTAGCCCTCGTTTCTGCACACGGAGGCGCCAAGCTGAAAGTACACTGCCTTCGGATCGGCCCGCATCTGCTGGGCGTGGCTGCTCTGCACGCTCAGGTGGTTGATCAATGTCTTGCCTTCGACGGTATAGCCCTGGTCAAGAATGTCTTCATTGATCGCCCGCGGCGTACCGACACTGCTTTGTGCGGCGACGTTTTGCAGCTCTCTGTTCAGATTCTGCTCACTCAGGGACGCAGCTTGAGCAGTGAAGGACGACGCCAGCAGAATGGCAGCGGTGGGAACGATAAGGCGCAGCATGAAACTCTCCTGGTTCAGTGACTGGTGCTTCGACCCGTCACGTGACTGTGCGTTCAGTGGCGGCGAATTATAGGGGAGCCCGACTGGACGGTACAGGTTTGTGCCAATCGCTCTGGTAAACTGCCGGCCTTTACTGCCCTGAGTGCTATTCGTGTCGAGTTTCCCTGTCTGCTGGTGTTGTCCACGATGAACCATGCTCCCAACGCCGTAGCCCGCCTGCGCGATCAGCGCGAAGATGAGGGCATCAAGCCGATTCAGGCCCGAGGCTGGCGCGCCCCTCGTTGCCGTGCCTGCCGTGTGATCGAGAGCCATTGCCTGTGCGCCTGGCGCCCACAGGTCGAGACTCGCTCCGGGGTGTGCTTGATCATGACCGGCAAAGAAGTGTTCAAGCCGAGCAACACCGGTTGGCTGATCGCCGACGTGGTGCGTGATAACCATGCATTCATCTGGTCCAGGACAGAAGTTGATCAGCAATTGCTGGCATTGTTGTCCGATCCGCAATGGCAGCCCTACCTGGTATTTCCCGGCGAATATGTCGAGCCTGAGCGTGTAACCAACAGCGTCGCCGTGGACAGTGCCCGGCGGCCGCTGTTCATCCTGTTGGACGCGACCTGGACCGAGGCCCGGAAGATTTTCCGCAAAAGCCCTTATTTCGATGGATTGCCGATCCTCAGCCTGCTGCCCGAAAAACTCTCCCGCTATCAATTGCGTCGATCAACCCGCAGCGAACACCTGTGTACCGCAGAAGTCGCGGCGCTGTGCCTTGATCTGGCGGGTGATGTGCAAGCAGCAACGGCACTGGATGCCTATTTCGATGTGTTCAGCCAGCACTACCTTGACGCCAAGCGGCAGTTGGACATGAACGTTGAAACCCCGGCACATGCAGAGTTACTGCCCTTTGTGCCGAACGCCGCCACTGTCACGGGTTGATTGTCGCCCATACTGCAAAAGACTGTGCTGGCCATGTGGCTTGACCACCCCGGCTCCGCTGGGCATGCTGGGCGCCGATTGGGGCGCGGCCAAAGTTTGATACGCCGTGTGTATTGGTGTTGAGCGTGCCCTGTGGGTGCCGCTGTGTGGCTGCACCTCGAGTTGTTTGAAGAACAGGATCATTTGAAAAATGGCCACATACGAAATCCTGATTGCCGATGATCACCCGCTATTTCGTTCTGCCTTGCATCAAGCGTTGACCCTGGGTCTTGGTCCGGATGTCCGTTTGGTCGAAGTGGCGAGCATTGCCGAACTGGAAGTCCGCCTGACTGAAAAGGCCGACTGGGATCTGGTGCTGCTGGATCTGAACATGCCGGGTGCTTACGGTTTTTCCGGGCTGGTGCTGTTGCGCGGCCAGTATCCGCAGATTCCGGTGGTGATGGTCTCGGCCCAGGAAGAAGCCTCGGTGATGGTCAAGTCCCGTGAGTTCGGCGCCAGCGGTTTCATTCCCAAGTCCAGCGACCTGAGTGTGATCCAGAAAGCCGTGCGTGCCGTTCTGGATGGCGACGTGTACTGGCCACCGCAGGCATTCGAAGCGGTCAGCGTTTCCGATGAAGCCAAGGCGGCCAGTGAGGGCCTGGCCAGCCTGACACCCCAACAGTTCCGTGTCTTGACCATGGTCTGCGAGGGGTTGTTGAACAAGCAGATTGCCTACGAATTGGGTGTGTCCGAAGCGACTATCAAGGCGCACGTGACCGCGATTTTCCGTAAACTGAATGTGCGAACCCGGACCCAGGCGGCGTTGCTCCTGCAACAACTTGAGTCAATTTCGAGCCACTGAGGGTTGGCACCTTCACGCTTTTTTGACTTTGGTTAATCTAGCTTTCCCACTTCTTTTTTGGTCAGTTACCTACTCTATGTCCCCTTTCAAAGGCCAGACCGGCCTTAAACGCATCCTCAATGCCTCCGGCTATTCCTTTGATGGCCTGCGTGCCGCTTTTACCGGCGAAGCCGCTTTCCGGCAATTGGTGTTGCTCAACGTCATCCTGATCCCCTTGTCATTCTTCCTGAATGTCAGCCGTGTCGAGCAGGCGTTGCTGATTGCGGTCTGCCTGTTGGCCTTGATTGTCGAGTTGCTCAACTCGGCGGTGGAAGCGGCCATCGACCGCATCTCCCTGGAGCGGCACCCGCTGTCGAAAAATGCCAAAGACATGGGCAGCGCCGCGCAACTGGTGGCATTGACCATGATCGCGCTGGTGTGGGCTGTGATCCTGCTTTAAGCAATCGCGGGCAATACGATCTCGTCGCTGCGCTGGACCCCGGCGGTGAAAGCGCGGCACAGATCGAGAAACTCACGCATTGCTGACGTCTGGTACTTCTGTTTGTGCCAGATGAAGTAAAACTGCCGGGCCAGGTCCAGATCCGGCGTCTCTACCGGCACCAGGCTGCCGCGACGGAACGCATCGCGTAGCGCCAATCTCGAGATACAACCAATCCCAAGACCGGACTCCACCGCGCGCTTGATCGCTTCGGTGTGCTCCAGTTCCAGGCGAATGTTCAGCGCGCGATGGTGATGGCGCATGGCCTGATCGAACGTCAGCCGCGTGCCCGAGCCTTGTTCACGCAGAATCCAGGCTTCGTGGCTCAACTCGTCCATGGTGGCGGTGCCGCGTCGGGCCAATGGATGCTGGGGGGCGCAAAACACCACCAGCTCATCTTCGACCCAGCTCTGCACTTCAATGTCCGGGTGGCTGCAATCGCCTTCGATCAGACCTAGATCAATTTCGTAGTGGGCTACTTGCTGCACAATATTGGCAGTGTTCTGCACATGGAGCTTTACCTGGCTTTCCGGGTGGCGCTGCATGAAGCCGCCGATCAACAGGGTTGCCAGGTAATTGCCGATGGTCAGGGTCGCGCCAACGGCCAATGAGCCGAAGCCGGACTTGCCATTGAGCAGGTCTTCGATTTCCTTGGCCTGATCAAGCATGGCCACCGCTTGCGGTAGCAGCTGTTTGCCGAGCGCGTTGAGGCTCAGCCGTTTCCCGGCGCGGTCGAACAGCTGGCAGCTGGACTGGCGCTCCAGTTCGGTGATCGACGTGCTCGCCGCCGATTGCGACAGATTGAGCAGGCCCGCGGCGCGTGAGACGCTTTCCTGCTGGGCGACGGCGACGAATACTTGAAGTTGACGGAGAGTAAATCGCATATCGATATAACCGATAACCCTTATCTTAATAATCCATTTAACAGATATTGTCACTGCTATTAGAATGCGATGCAATTGCGCGCCGTTCATAGAGTGCGGAGCATGCGCAGACAATCTCCAGGAGTCCCCGTACATGAGCAACATGAACCACGAGCGTGTCCTCAGTGTTCATCACTGGAACGACACTCTGTTCAGCTTCAAGTGCACCCGTGATCCGGGCCTGCGCTTCGAGAACGGTCAGTTCGTGATGATCGGCCTGCAACAGCCCAACGGCCGCCCGCTTATGCGCGCTTACTCGATTGCCAGCCCGAACTGGGAAGAGCATCTCGAGTTCTTCAGCATCAAAGTGCCTGATGGTCCCCTGACTTCCCAGTTGCAGCACCTGAAGGAAGGCGACGAGATCATCATCAGCAAGAAGCCTACCGGCACACTGGTGCTGGATGATTTGAAGCCTGGCAAACATCTGTACCTGCTCAGCACCGGTACTGGCCTGGCGCCGTTCATGAGCGTCATCCAGGATCCAGAAACCTACGAGCGTTTCGAAAAAGTGATCCTGTGCCACGGCGTACGTTACGTCAACGAAGTCGCTTACCGCGAGTTCATCACCGAGCACCTGCCGCAGAACGAGTTCTTCGGCGAAGCGCTGCGTGACAAGCTGATCTACTACCCGACCGTAACCCGCGAGCCATTCGAGAACGAAGGTCGCCTGACCGACCTGATGCGCAGCGGCAAGCTGTTCAGCGACATCGGTCTGCCACCGATCAATCCGCAGGACGACCGCGCCATGCTGTGCGGCAGCCCGAGCATGCTCGACGAGACCAGCGAAGTGCTCAACAGCTTCGGTCTGAAAGTTTCGCCACGGATGCGTGAGCCGGGTGACTACCTGATCGAGCGTGCGTTCGTCGAGAAGTAACCGCAGGTCACTTGATCGCATTAAAGAAAAGCCCCCATTGACTGATCAGGCAATGGGGGCTTTTTTGTGTCTGAGATGTTCCCTTGTAGGAGCTGCCGCAGGCTGCGATCTTTTGATTTTTAAAAGCAAGATCAAAAGATCACAGCCTGCGGCAGCTCCTACAGGTTGGATACGGGGATGACTTCGAGGACTCGGATCGAATGTGGCGTGGGATAGTGCCAGCGCACATCCAGATCCCAAAATTGCGCGCCATATTCCCGCTCCGGGACGGGCGTCTGATAAGCCGGGCGCGGATCTTGCGCCAAACACTGCTCAATCAGCTCAACCAACGGCTCTGCAAGGCGCTGAGCGTGCCTGTGAGCCTGTTGCAGGGCGCTGTCGGTCCACTGCACGGGAATCAGCTGCGGCGCGGCGCTGGCGATGCTATTGGAGGCGCTGTCGATGATGTCGGCGTAAGGCACGTAGGGTTTGATATCGAGAATCGGCGTGCCGTCCAGCAAGTCGATGCCGGAGATCCACAGGCGATTGGCTTCGACCTTGTCCAGTTTGACCACCGACTGGCCAATACCGTTGGGGCGGTGGGTGGCGCGGGTGGCAAATACACCCATGGATTTGTTGCCGCCTAGGCGAGGCGGGCGGACTTTCAGGCGGGGTTTTTCTTCCAGGGCCTGGTGAAACAGAAACAATAGCCAGACGTGACTGACCTGCTCCAGCCCCTGCACGGCATCGCCTTGATCGAACGGTGCCACCAATTCCAGTACACCGCGCGCGGCCGGGGCCAGTTGCGGTTGACGAGGGATGGCGAACTTCTCCTTGAAACAGGAGCGTACGAAGCCGATGGGGGAGACGCTGTAGGTCATGGTGGGCGGTCGAGGCGGGTAAGGGGCGGGCATGATAACCCGATCGACCCGGGTTCAGTTGTGCCTGTGCTGGCCTCTTCGCGGGCAAGCCCGCTCTACACATATGGTGTGAACTCAGATGATCCCTGTGGGAGCGTGGCTTGCCCGCGATGGCCGCGCCGCAGATTTCAGAGACTGAACCCCCCATCCAGCGGAATGATATTCCCGGTCATGTAAGCCCCCGCCGTACTCGCCAGGCTGATCGCCAGCGCTGCCATTTCCTCCTCGCGGCCCCAGCGCTTCATCGGGATCAGCGCTGTGTCCTGCGCCAATGCCTGTTCATCATTGCCGATGTGTTGGGTCATTTTGCTCGCAAAGCGTCCCGGTGCGATCA
The DNA here is from genome assembly GCF_050990305.1 of Pseudomonas putida. Lineage (GTDB taxonomy): Bacteria > Pseudomonadota > Gammaproteobacteria > Pseudomonadales > Pseudomonadaceae > Aquipseudomonas > Aquipseudomonas putida_AH. The sequence goes on from NZ_CP158817.1 coordinate 1,357,288, forward strand.
CGTTGACGTTGATGTGTTGGCTCACGAGTTCCCGCGCCAGAATCCGTGACAGTTGATGCAAGGCCGCTTTGCTCGGTCCGTAGGCATACGCCTGTTCACCAAAGGATGAAATTCCGGCCACCGAGCCGATGTTGATGACCCGTGCCGGATTCGCCGCAGAGCCGGCCTTGCGCAGCAGTGGCAGGAATTGTTGTATGCAGTTGAAGACAGACGTCACGTTGAGCTGCATAACCTTTTCCCACCCCTTGATCGGGTAGTTCTCCAAGGGCGCGCCCCACGTGGTGCCGGCGTTGTTGACCAGGATGTCGAGATGGGGGATCTGCTCGCCCAGGCGCGCGGCCAATTGCAGCACGCCTTCTTCGGTGGCCAGGTTGGCCGCCACGCCGTGGCAACGTCCAAACTCCGAGAGTTCATCAGCGGTTTGCTGGCAGGCTTCGGCATCGCGGGCGCAGACGTACACGGTAGCGCCCGCCTCAACGTAAGCCTTGGCGATCATTTTGCCGATACCACGGGTGCCGCCGGTCACCAGTGCGGTGCGGCCTTGCAGGGAAAAGTAGGGATGCATGGCGAGTCCTGAGAACTGAGGGTCTCTACACCCTAGTCGTCAGCCGCCGGAAGCGGAGCCACTATTTTTACGAGGAATGGGGATTCATACAGCAGGTCAGTTTCCATCCCTGGTAGGAGCCGGCTTGCTGGCGATGGCGATCTTCAGGGCGCCATCGTCAGCAAGCCGGCTCCTACAGGACGGTGGCGGTTACTGCGGGCGTACGCGCAGGGTCAGGCCCTTGAGGAAGTTGCGCAGCAACTGGTCGCCGCACGGGCGGTAGTTGGTGTGGCCGAACTTGCGGAACAGCGCGCTCAACTCAGGCTTGGACACCGGGAACTCGGCCGCCTTGAGAATGGCGTGCATGTCGTCTTCCTTGAGTTCGAAGGCCACGCGCAGCTTTTTCAGAATGATGTTGTTGGTCACCGGCACTTCGATGGGCATCGGCGGACGACTTTCGTCCTTGCCACGCTTGAAGACCACCAGGCCGTCGAGAAAGTGCGCCATGACTTCGTCCGGGCACCGTACGAAGCCTTCCTCGTCTTCCTCTTTCTTGTCCAGGTAAGACACAACATCTGCCAGGCTCACGTCCATGCCGCCGAGCTTGATGATCTCGACAAGTTTCTTATCGCTGATGTCGAGCATGTAGCGCACGCTGCGCAGTACGTCGTTATGAATCATGTGTGCAGTCCTGATATTCAGCTGTGGGCGACGCAGGCAAGCGCGGCGCCAAAATGTGTGGCGGTGTGAAAAGCCTTAGAACTTCTCTTTGCCGGACAGGTAACGCCATTGCCCCTGGGGCACTTTGCCAATGGATACGCCGCCGATGCGGATGCGGCGAATGGCCACGACCTTCAGACCGACGGCCTGGCAGAACAGGGCGATCACGCCTGGTTGCGGGTTTTTCATGGCAAAGCGCAGGCGGTTTTCGTTCTGCCAGCTGGCCTTGACCGGCGGCAGTTCCTTGCCCTTGTACGTCAAACCGTGCTGCAAACGGTTGAGGCCATGCTCAACCATGTCACCTTCGACCTCAACCACATACTCCTGTTCGATCTTGCTGGCATCGGCGGTGAGTTTGCGCAGGATCTTCCAGTCCTGAGTGAACACCAGCAAACCGCTGGCATTGGGTTGCAGATCGGTGCTGGCGGTCAGGCGCAGGAAGTGACCACGCAGCGGACGTTTGCCGTAGCGGTGCTCTTCGCTCAGGGTGTCGGCGCTCAGGCTTGTCATGGCCGTGTCCGTGTCCATGCCGGCGGGCACGTTGAGCAGAAGGGTCACCGGCTCTGGCGCGGTCGCCTTGGCGTCTTTGTCGAGTACGACTTTCTGGTCGCCGACCTTGAACTGCGGCTCGTCGATGACTTCGCCGTCGACGGTGACCCAGCCGCCCTCGATGAACAGCTCAGCCTCCCGACGGGAACAGCCGACAAGTTCGATGAGGCGTTTGGAGAGTCGAATCGGGTCAGTCATGACAGGGCCGTAACAAAAAAAGGGTGGGCATTGTACCTGCGTGGCGCCAGTTAATCCCGGAACCATTTGTAGGAGCTGCCGAAGGCTGCGATCTTTTGATCTTAAAAACAAAGATCGCAGCCTTCGGCAGCTCCTACACGGGTATCAGTGTTGTGTCAGCCGTGCTGCGTTTGCTGCTGGTTCTGGCGAAAACGCATGTGCAGCAACGGATACGGTTGACCCATGCCATCAACTTCCGAACGGCCGATCACCTCGAACCCCTGCTTGAAATAAAACCCCAGGGCTTGAGGGTTCTGTTCGTTGACGTCCAGTTCATCGGCGTTGAGGTGTTCCATGGCATAGCGCAACAACTGTTTGCCCAGGCCCTGGCCGCGATAATCCGGGTCGATGAAGAGCATTTCGATCTTGCCTGCCGCGACCCCGGCGAACCCGGTGATGCGCTGGCGTGAGTCTTTGGTGCAGATCAACATCACCGCGTCGAGGTAGCGGGTCAGCACCAGATTCTTCAACAGTTCGATGTAGCTGTCCGGCAGAAAGTCATGGGTGGCGCGCACTGACGCTTCCCAGACCCGTGTCAGTTCTTCGTAGTCGCTCAGTTTCGGTGTGTGGATAACCGAATGTTGGCGCATGCCCGTCTGCCCCTTATGTAGTGAGAGGTGAGAATCCATTCCACACGAAACAATAGCCGTAAAAAAGCCCCGCATCTCGTCAAGAGAGCGGGGCTTTTCATATTTCTTTGGTTTAGATCTGTTCGGCCCAGAGGTCGTACTCGTCGGCGTCAGTCACTTTGCACCAGACCTTGTCGCCCGGCTTGAGGTTGCTGCCGTTGTCGATGAACACGTTGCCGTCAATTTCCGGGGCATCGAAGAAGCAACGGCCGACCGCGCCTTGCTCGTCGACTTCATCGACCAGCACTTCGATTTCACGGCCGATGCGCATTTGCAGGCGCGCCGAACTGATTTCCTGCTGGTGCGCCATGAAGCGCTCCCAACGGTCCTGCTTGACGTCGTCTGGCACCACTTCCAGATCCAGGTCGTTGGCTGGAGCGCCGTCAACCGGCGAGTACTGGAAGCAGCCGACGCGGTCGAGCTGGGCTTCGGTCAGCCAATCGAGCAGGTACTGGAAGTCTTCTTCAGTTTCGCCAGGGAAGCCAACGATGAAGGTCGAGCGGATGATCAGGTCCGGGCAGATCTCGCGCCAGTTCTTGATGCGCGCCAGGGTCTTGTCTTCGAAGGCTGGGCGTTTCATCGACTTCAGCACTTTCGGGCTGGCGTGTTGGAACGGGATGTCCAGGTACGGCAGGATCTTGCCGGCGGCCATCAGCGGGATCAGCTCGTCGACGTGCGGGTACGGGTAAACGTAGTGCAGACGCACCCAGACACCCAAGGTGCTTAGAGCTTCGCAGAGTTCGGTCATGCGGGTTTTCACCGGCGCGCCGTTCCAGAAACCAGTGCGGTATTTCACGTCGACACCGTAGGCGCTGGTGTCCTGGGAAATCACCAGCAGCTCTTTGACGCCGGACTTGACCAGGCGCTGGGCCTCATCGAGCACGTCGCCCACCGGGCGGCTGACCAGTTTGCCGCGCATCGACGGGATGATGCAGAAGCTGCAGCTGTGGTTGCAGCCTTCGGAAATCTTCAGGTAGGCGTAGTGACGCGGGGTCAGCTTGATACCTTGTGGCGGCACGAGGTCGATCAGCGGGTTGTGATCCTGTTTCGGCGGCACGACTTCGTGCACGGCGTTGACCACTTGCTCGTACTGCTGCGGACCGGTCACGGCCAACACGCTTGGGTGTACGTCGCGGATGTTGCCTTCTTCGACGCCCATGCAACCGGTCACGATGACCTTGCCGTTTTCCTTGATGGCTTCGCCGATCACTTCCAGGGATTCTGCCTTGGCCGAATCGATGAAGCCGCAGGTGTTGACCACCACGACATCAGCGTCCTGGTAGGTGGACACGACATCATAGCCTTCCATGCGCAGCTGGGTCAGGATGCGCTCGGAGTCGACCAGTGCTTTGGGGCAACCCAGGGATACGAAGCCAACTTTTGGATTGGCCGGCGCAGGAGTGGTGGACATGTCTAACCTCGGTATTTGTGACGCCTCCAGCCGATAACGGCAAGGCGACAGACGGACGCTTTTTCGCGCCTCTGATCAAAAAGTGCGCAATTCTAGCGATGGTAAGCGCTCTTGACCAGCTTTATGCAGGGAAATACGACGAGTGCTGCGCTATGCTTCGCGCCGTTGGGCTTTACCGATTTTTTGCAGTCAACAAAACGACTGTAACAACAGGTAAAACAGCGCATGCTGCATCACAAAGCATAGTGCTTCGTTCGAAGAAGCCGGTCTGGGAATCAGGAGTGTTGGATGGGTCAGGCAAGTAGTCACGCGGCAGACGCCGGGCATTCGGCGGCGAAGCCGATCGGCATGCTGGTCGCGGCGGTCGGAGTGGTTTATGGCGATATCGGCACCAGCCCGTTGTACACCCTCAAAGAGGTGTTCTCCGGTGGCTACGGCGTGCCGGTCACCCATGACGGCGTGTTGGGGATTTTGTCGCTGATCTTCTGGTCGCTGATCTGGGTCGTGTCGATCAAGTACATGATGTTCGTGCTGCGCGCCGATAACCAGGGCGAAGGCGGGATCATGGCCTTGACCGCGCTGGCCCGGCGAGCGGCGGCGGGGCACGCCAAACTACGCACCATGCTGGTGGTTTGCGGCCTGATCGGCGCGGCGCTGTTTTATGGCGACAGCATGATTACCCCGGCGATTTCCGTGCTGTCGGCCATTGAAGGTTTGGGCCTGGCCTTTGAGGGTATCGATCACTGGGTGGTGCCTATTTCACTGATCGTGCTGGTCGCACTGTTTCTGATCCAGAGCCACGGCACCGCACGCATCGGCATTCTGTTCGGGCCGATCATGGTCACCTGGTTCTTGGTACTGGGCGCGCTGGGTGTTCATGGCATCATCGATCATCCGGAAGTATTGAAGGCGGTGAACCCCGTGTGGGGTGTGCGTTTCTTCATCGTGCATCCGGGCATGGGCGTGGCGATCCTTGGCGCGGTGGTGCTGGCCTTGACCGGTGCTGAAGCGCTGTACGCCGACATGGGCCATTTCGGCCGCAAACCGATCGCCCGTGCCTGGTTCATCCTGGTGCTGCCGGCGCTTGTACTGAACTACTTTGGCCAGGGGGCGCTGCTGCTGGGTGATCCGGAAGCCGCGCGAAACCCGTTCTACCTGCTGGCACCCAACTGGGCGTTGATTCCCCTGGTCGGCCTGTCGACCATGGCCACGGTAATCGCCTCCCAGGCAGTGATCTCCGGTGCCTTCTCGCTGACACGTCAGGCGATCCAGCTCGGTTACATTCCGCGCATGCACATTCGTCACACGTCTAGCGCCGAGCAGGGCCAGATCTACATCGGTGCAGTGAACTGGTCGCTGATGGTCGGCGTGGTGCTGTTGGTGCTGGGGTTCGAATCCTCCGGTGCCCTGGCTTCGGCCTACGGGGTGGCGGTGACCGGTACCATGCTGATGACCAGCATCCTGGTGTCGGCAGTGATGTTGCTGTTGTGGAAGTGGCCGCCGGTGCTCGCGGTGCCGGTCTGTCTCGGGTTTCTGCTGGTCGATGGCGTGTACTTCGCTGCCAACGTGCCGAAAATCGTCCAGGGTGGCGCATTCCCTGTGATCGCCGGTCTCGCGCTGTTCGTGCTGATGACCACCTGGAAGCGTGGTAAGCAGTTGCTGGTGGACCGAATCGATGAGGGCGGGCTGCCGTTGCCGATTTTCATCAGCAGCATCGCCGTGCAACCGCCACATCGCGTGCAAGGCACCGCCGTGTTCCTCACCGCGCGACCGGATGCCGTGCCTCACGCGCTGTTGCACAACCTGCTGCACAATCAGGTCTTGCATGAGCAGGTGGTGCTGCTGACTGTCGTTTACGAAGACATCCCGCGGGTGCCGCCGAGTCGGCGCTTCGAGGTCGATTCCTACGGTGAAGGCTTCTTCCGGGTGATCCTGCATTTCGGTTTCACCGATGAGCCGGACGTGCCGCAGGCGCTGAAACTGTGCCATCTGGAACAGCTGGATTTCAGCCCGATGCGCACCACGTACTTCCTCAGTCGCGAGACGGTCATCGCCTCCAAGCTCGAAGGCATGTCCCGCTGGCGTGAAGCGCTGTTCGCCTTCATGTTGCAGAACGCCAACGGCAACCTGCGCTTCTTCAATCTGCCGCTGAACCGGGTGATTGAGTTGGGGACGCAGGTGGAGATGTAAGTCGCCTTCCTGTAGGAGTGAGCATGCTCGTGATGAGCCTGAGTGCACCGCGGGCATTCAGGCAGCCAACGTTATCGTTGACGACCATCGCGAGCATGCTCGCTCCTACAGGGGGCGGTGTTGAATGAAAAAGCCCCCGCAGCCAGAGGTTGCGGGGGCTTCTTTTTCAGCGCTGTTTAGATCACTCCTGCGCCGTCGCCTCTTCCTTGGCCTGACGCTTCTCGATCACATCCACCAGCCGTTGGGCCAGTTTCGGGTAGTTCTCGTCGAAGTGGTGGCCGCCTGGCAGCTTGATGGCTTCGCCCACCGCTGTCTTGTCGGTGCAGCCGCTCTCGTCGGTTTCTTCTTCACCGTAGATGCACACCACTTTGGCGGCTGGCAGCTTGGCCATTTCCGGGCCGGTAGCGGCTTCCTTGCCAGCGTTGCCGAGCCAGCCTTCGACTTCGATTTCGAAGCTGCCGGTGCGGGCGAAGGCCAGCAGGATAATCGCGTCGACCCGTTGCTGCTCCGCTTCGGGCAGGCGGTTGTAGATCGCGGGCAGAACGTCGGCACCGAACGAGTAGCCGGTCAGGATGAAGCGTTTGGTGCCCCACTTCTGGCGGTAGTGTTGCATCAGTTCGGTCAGGTCCAGGGCGCTTTGCTCGGGGCTCTTGTGCTGCCAGTAGTAGCGCAGGGTGTCGATGCCGACTACCGGATAGCCGATCTTGGCCATTTCGCCCGCGACATCGCGGTCCAGGTCGCGCCAGCCGCCATCACCGGACAGGAACAGCGTCACGGTGTCCTTGGCTTGGCCGGCGGGCACTTCGACCACTGGAATCTGCAGGCCACCCGCGGCTTTGTCGCCACCGACGAGGAGCTTGCGCAGTTCGTTATTCAGCACTTGCGGCAGGTTGATGTCGTAGTCGCTGATGCTGGTTTCGGCATTCGGCTGGTCGCGTACGAAGCCGGCGCTGGTGTCGTCCGGGTTGTCGTTCCAGGCCACCAGCCAGTGGCCGTGGGCGGCGCTTTTCGGCAACAGGTGGGTGCAACCGGGTTTTTCCAGCGCCAGGTCCACCGAAACGGCCTGGGCCTTGTCGTTCTTCTGTTCGGACAACCAGCGCCACGCCAGTACGGCACCCGGGCCGATACCGCTGACCAGCGTTGCCGGGCCTTTGAGCTCACGCAGGCCCGTTTGCAGGGCGCGGCTTTGCAGCAGGCAATCCTTGGGCAGGATCACCTGAACGATCTGCGCCGAACCGCTGCGGCTCAGGGTCAGCAATTGCTTGTCACTGAGTTTCTGGTCTTCGTTGACCGCCACCAGCACTTGGGCGCGTGGCGTATTGCCGGGGATGACGCGGGTCATCACGGTGCCGTCGGCCGGCTTCAGTTGTTCCAGAGTCGGTTCGGGAGCCGGGCGTTTGAGGTACCAGTAGCCACCACCGAGTATCAGGGCCAGCACAACCAGCGTGCCCAGTACGTAGCGCAAGGAGCGTTGAATCATCAGCGTTTCACCAATCCAGTCAAGCCGCCCGCGATCAGGGCGGCAGTGTCGGCCAGGGCTACCAGCGGATCCAGTCCGGCGGGCACGGCCATATAACGGGGTTCCCAGTCAGGCTGGAATTTGTCTTTGAAGCGGCGCAAGCCTTGGAAGTTGTAGAGCTGCTCACCACGGCGGAATACCATCGAGCCCAGGCGCTGGGTCAAGGGTGCACCGCGACGGGGTTGTAACCCCGACAATGGCACCATGCCCAGGCTGAAGCGCGCGTATCCATGATTTTTATAATGTTGAATCAAGCCGACCATCATGAACTCCATGGTCAGCTTGGGGGCCTCCGGGTGCGCGCGCATCAGATCGAGGCTGGCCAGGTCATGGCTGTAAGTCTCGAGCAGGTTGGCGAACGCCACCGGGCGCCCTTCGAAACGGATTACCGCAATGCGGAAATACTTGAGGTAGTCATCGCCGAATCGACCGAGGGAGAAGCCTTTCTCGCGCACGTTCTTGCCGGTCAGCCAGGCGTCGGAGATCACCTTGAGCTCATCCATCGGCGCGTGGCCTGGTTCATGGATCTCCAGCGACAGGCCATCGCGGGTGCCACGGTTCCAAGTGTAGCGCAGGTCTTTCATCTCTTTGCCTTTGGCTTCGAGATCAAAACGCTTGAGATCGACCCGGGCTTCTTCGCCGAGCTTGATCGCGGTCAGACCGATGTCCATGTAATACGGCAGGTTCTCCGCGCGCACTTGATAGAACACAGGGCGGGCGTGGTGGATGTCGCACAGGTCGCGGAATTGCCAGATCATTTCCGCCCGTTGCTGGCCCGGACCGATAGGATCATACAGCGCCACCAGGCTGCGGCCACGTCGGGCGTACATCAGGAAGGCTTCATCGTTAGGGTGAAACAGCAACGCCTTGTCACCGGTCAGGGCCAGGCCGCCGTCCGGTTGTGCCGAAGCCATGAGGATCTTGCTCGCACGCTCCAGCTCATCAGGGGTCGGCAAGTGAATCACCGGGCGCGCCGTGCGCAGCAGCCAGGTCAGGGACACCACCAGCAGCAATACGACTGCCCCCAGGAGCGAACGCAAACCACGGGGCGCGTCGGCGTCGAGGGTGAATTGCCACCAGAGCTGGTGGCTGTACGGAACGTCTTGGTAGGCGAACAACAGCAGCCACATCGAGGCGGCCAGTACGCAAAGGCTGGCCACCAGATAAAGCGGTGAGAACGGCAGTTCGGTCAAACGGCTGGGGCGATAGAACGACGTGCGGAATACCCCCAGCAACGCGGCGGTCAGGGTCATCAGGGTGGCTTCTTCCCAGTCGAAACCCTTGAGCAGGGAGAGCAGGGCGCCCACCAGCAACAGAATGGTGGTCAGCATCCACGCCGCCGACAGTCGCCGCCGCAGGCCCTGGGCCAGCAGCAGGCACAGTACGCCAATCAGGCTGGCGCCAAAGTGCGAAGCGTCGACCAGGCGATGGGGAATCAGAAAGCCGATGTGCTCCAGGCGGGTGTCGATTTCCGGAGTGGCGCCGGAGAACAGCAGCACCACACCAGACAGGAACACCAGGACAGCAAGTATCGGTGCTGCCAGGCCCGAGGCGGCGCGCAAGGTCTGGCGCGTCTGGAACAGGCGTTGACCTTCGTTGATCAGCAACAACAGGCACGCCACCAGCATCGGCAGCACGACATAAATCAGACGATAAAGCAGCAAGGCGGCCGCCAGCGGGGCGGCGCCGAGGGTGTCGGAAAAGGCAGCGAGCAGAATGGCCTCGAACACCCCGACACCACCTGGCACATGGCTAAGCACGCCGGCGGCCAGTGCCAGCAGATAAACCAGGAGAAACGCACCGAAGGGCGGCGCTTCCGGCAACAACAGGTAAAGCACGGTCGCGGCGGCAGCCACGTCCAGTGCGGTAATCACCAGTTGCAGGAAGGTCAGGCGACGCCCCGGCAGACGCAAGGTGCGACGGCCGACCTGCACCAGCAGGTTATCGGCATAAGGCTGTTCCGGCAGGCGTCGGCGGTAGATGCCAATCGCCAACACAGTGAACAGCAACAACACGACGGCGGCGATGGCGCCCAGCACGGTTTCGGAGAGCCCCAGCGCTGCAGAAGCCCCTGGCAGGTTGCTCAGGGTTGCCAGCGCGGCAAGCGGTGGCAGGGCGCAGCCGAGGGAGAGGCTGGCAAACAGCGTCATGTGGGCGACTTCAGTGGCCCCCAAGCCGTGACGCGCATAGAGGCGATAGCGAACCGACCCACCCGACAGCATCGAAAGGCCAATGGCATTGCCGATGGCGAACGCGGTGAAGCCGCCCAGTGCCAGGGTTCGCGGTGCGAGTTTCACACCGGCATAGCGGCTGGCCGACCATTCGTAACCCAGTAAAATGATGAAGCCCGCCACGGTCGCGCCCAGCGCGCCAAGCAACGCGGGCTTGGGCACCTCGAGGATCGAGTCGTGCAGGGCATCCAGGTCAAGTTCGCTCAGCAGGTGGCGACAGGCAATCAGTGCGATCGCAAACAACAGCAATGTGACCGCCAGGCCTATGGGCTGACGGTATTTGCTGACGCGATCAAGCAAACGCAACCGCTCAGCCTTGATCGGTTGTGTTGCTGTGACGGTGTCTTGAGAATCAGACGAGTTGGCGCGCATCAATCACCTCTTGGATTGTGCGCGACAGGATGGAGGTATCCAGCCAAGTTACCAATCCCTGTAGAAAAAAATAATCACAAATATTAACGCCTCTCACCGGGTGTCGGCGATGGCTCAGGCTGCAATTCAGCATAGTCTGAACTCAGCGCTTTGGTGGCCACGAATGGCTTGCGACACAGTGACAGATCATTGTTGCGAAAGGACTTTTTCAACAGGTACAAAAAAGGCCACTCTTTCGAGTAGCCTTTTTTGATGTTTGGTTGCGGGAGCCGGATTTGAACCGACGACCTTCGGGTTATGAGCCCGACGAGCTACCAGACTGCTCCATCCCGCGTCTGTGTGGCGGCATTCTATAGAGATACGCCGGTGTGTCAACCGATAATCCCCAGTCGGGTCAAATAAACGTACAAGCGCGGCAAACGGTCGCAGTCCAGGCCTAAGTTTCGGAATCTGAACGAATTCTCATTCCGGCGCTGTGACGGTTAATAGCTGGCTGGGTAAAACACGCGCGCACAAAAAAGGCCACTCTTTCGAGTAGCCTTTTTTGATGTTTGGTTGCGGGAGCCGGATTTGAACCGACGACCTTCGGGTTATGAGCCCGACGAGCTACCAGACTGCTCCATCCCGCGTCTGTGTGGCGGCATTCTACAGAGGATCGACAGGCTGTCAACCGCAATTGTCGATAAAATCTCTTCAGGTTCAATCGCTTAGCTTGAATACGACGCTGCTGATCGGTCTGAAAGGCACGCGTGGCAAGGCTTCAAGCTCTATTGGTGAGCGTTTTGTGATTGAAAAAATAAATTTATCAGTCACGTTTCCTACATTCGACGAAGAACATTCAGACTACTGGTGCTATATACAGGTGTCGGTGAGATACTGCTTATCCCGCAGGGCGCACCGCCATTTTTTATTCTGAATACCACGTTGACATGACCCAGCGAAAAATCATCCACGTTGATTGTGACTGTTTCTACGCCGCCATTGAGATGCGTGATGACCCGCGCCTTGCCGGAAAGCCGCTGGCGGTGGGTGGGGCGGCGGATCGGCGTGGTGTGATTGCTACCTGCAATTATGAAGCTCGGGCATATGGCGTGCGATCGGCCATGTCTTCCGGGCATGCGTTGAAGTTGTGCCCGGACCTGACCATCGTCAAGCCGCGCATGGATGCCTACAGGGAAGCGTCGAAGGAAATTCACACGATCTTTCGCGATTACACCGACATCATTGAGCCCCTATCCCTTGATGAGGCTTACCTTGATGTGTCGGACAGCGCCCATTTCGCAGGTAGCGCCACACGCATCGCCCAAGACATCCGTCGGCGGGTATCGAATCAGTTGCACATCACCGTCTCGGCGGGCGTGGCGCCCAACAAGTTTCTCGCCAAGATTGCCAGCGACTGGAAAAAGCCCAACGGTTTATTCGTCATTACACCCGATCAGGTCGAGGACTTTGTCAGTGGGTTGCCGGTTAGCAAGTTGCACGGGGTCGGTAAAGTCACCGCCGACAAGCTGGGCAAGCTCGGCATCCTCGATTGCGCGCAATTGCGTGAGTGGGACAAGTTGGCGCTGGTGCGTGAGTTCGGCAGCTTTGGAGAGCGACTCTGGAGCCTGGCGCGTGGGATCGATGAGCGTCAGGTGCATAACGACAGCCGTCGGCAGTCGATCAGCGTCGAGAACACCTATGACGTCGACCTGCCGGATCTGGTGAGCTGCCTGAATAAGTTGCCCGAGCTACTGGAAACCCTGGCCGGTCGCATGGCACGAATCGATAGCAGCTATAGGCCGGGGAAGCCATTCGTCAAAGTGAAGTTTCACGATTTCACCCAGACCACCATTGAGCAGGCCGGAGCAGGGCGGGATTTGGGCAGTTATCAGTTGTTGCTGACCCAGGCGTTCAATCGCGCAGGCAAGCCGGTGCGGTTGTTGGGGGTGGGGGTGAGGCTGGAGGATTTACGGGGCGGGTTTGAGCAGATGGAGTTGTTTGAGCGTTGACGCCTTAAAGCAAAAGATCGCAGCCTTCGGCAGCTCCTACAGAAGGAGCGCATTCCCATGTAGGAGCTGCCGAAGGCTGCGATCTTTCAGCTATTCAATTCGGCCCCGGATCCGCCACCAGACGCCCGGCATCCTTGGTCAAGGACTTGAGGAATTCGGTTTGCAGCTCGGGATCGTTTCGGGTCAGTTCGATCAGGCTCTGTTCCAGCTCAGTAGCTTCTTCTTCCAGGCCCAGTTCCGACAGACGTTTGACCCGGTGGACCCACTGGCTCACTTCGTCGTCTTCGAGGTCCTCGTAGATCAGTTCGTGGGCTTCGAGCAGTTTGCCGCGCAAGGTGTTGCTCAGCGCCAGGGACGCATCGCTATGCACGTCATCCTTGGCATCCGCGACACTGATCTGAAGTTTGCTCAGGTGATTGAGGTCATGTTCGGCGAACGGGCTGTCCAGCAGGTTCAGGCGCAAGACACCGTTTTTGTCGGTGCTCAGCTCGAACGTCTCCTTGCCGGCCTTGACCTCGACCGGGCGCTCGCTCCACGGCAGGCTCGAGTACTCGGTGCGCTTGTCGCGCTGGACTTCGTCGATCCCCGCCAGGTTCTGCTGCGCACGACCGTGGGACTGTACGTTCATGAACGGGTTCAGCCCGGCGAAACCATAGCTGAACCAGTCTTTTGTCATGCTGTCTGGCAGGTTGCCCAGCGCGAACACATTGGCCACGTTGGCACCGACACCGGCGACCACGGCCACCGCACCCAGCGGGATCTCGTAGATCTCCCGCCAGGGTTGGTAGGGCGTATAGCGATCGTAATGGCGCGTGACTTCGAACTCGGTAACTTCGAAAGTCTTTTGCTCGTGGATTTTCACCCGGCGTTGCGGCAGCTCAAGCACCTTGGGCTCACCAACATCGATCTGCAGGCTGTGATCGAGCAGTTTGCGCTCGACACGTTCCTCGTGCTCGCTGCGTTGTGACATGTGGTTGGCACAGCCGCTGACCAGCAGGGTGCCGCACAGGGCAGCACCACCGAGGCCTAAGGTGTTTCGCTTGAACATGACGTCTCTATCTGGTTTCAGCGGCGGATACGGGCCTGAAGGAACGACAGCACGTCAGCAACCGGCAGCGCTTGCGGCTCGGCTTCGGTACGGCTCTTGTATTCCAGATTGCCTTCGGCAAGGCCGCGGTCGCTGACCACGATCCGGTGTGGAATGCCGATCAGCTCCATGTCCGCGAACTTGATGCCCGGGCTGGTCTTCTTGTCGCGATCGTCCAGCAGGACTTCGAAGCCGGCAGCGGTCAGTTCTGCATACAGCTTGTCAGTGGCTTCGCGAACCAGGTCGGTTTCGTAGCGCAGCGGTACCAGGGCGATTTGGAAAGGCGCCAGGGTGTCGCTCCAGATGATCCCTTTCTCGTCGCTGTTCTGCTCGATGGCGGCGGCGACCACGCGGGAAACGCCAATGCCGTAGCAACCCATTTCCAGGGTGACTGGCTTGCCGTTCTCGCCCAGCACTTCGCACTTCATCGCCTTGCTGTACTTGTTGCCCAGCTGGAAGATGTGCCCGACTTCGATGCCGCGCTTGATTTCCAGGGTGCCCTTGCCATCCGGGCTTGGGTCGCCGCTGACGACGTTGCGCAGGTCGGCAACGGTCGGAATCGGCAGGTCACGTTCCCAGTTCACGCCGAAGTAGTGCTTGTCGTCGATGTTGGCACCGATGCCGAAGTCACTCATCAGCTCGACGGAACGGTCGATGATGATTGGCAATGGCAGGTTCAGCGGGCCGAGGGAGCCGGCGCCGGCGCCGATGGCGTCACGCAGTTCGGCGTCAGAGGCCATGACCAGTGGGCTGGCAACGCCAGGCTGGTTGGCGGCCTTGATTTCGTTCAGTTCGTGGTCGCCGCGGATGATCAGGGCGATCAGCTTGCCTTCTTCTTCGGCGTGCACGATCAGGGTCTTGATGGTCTTTTCAATCGGTAGATTGAATTTCTCCACCAGCGCGGCGATGGTCTTGGTGTCTGGCGTGTCAACCAGGCGCAGCTCTTCGGTCGGCGCGGCGCGGGAGGTTTCGCGCGGTACGGCTTCGGCCTTCTCGATGTTCGCGGCGTAGTCGGAACCGTTGCTGAAGACGATATCGTCTTCACCGGATTCGGCCAGTACATGGAACTCGTGGGAGCCGGCGCCACCGATGGAGCCGTTGTCGGCTTCAACCGGACGGAATTTCAGGCCCAGGCGGGTGAATACGTTGCAGTACGCCTGGTGCATGCGGTCGTAGGTGACTTGCAGCGAGGCCTGGTCTGCGTGGAAGGAATAGGCGTCTTTCATGATGAATTCGCGGCCGCGCATCAAGCCGAAGCGTGGGCGGATTTCATCACGGAACTTGGTCTGGATCTGGTACAGGTTGATCGGCAGCTGTTTGTAGCTGCTCAGCTCATTGCGCATCAGATCGGTGATGACTTCTTCGTGGGTTGGACCGGCGCAGAAATCGCGACCGTGGCGATCCTTGAAGCGCAGCAGCTCAGGGCCGTACTCTTCCCAGCGACCGGATTCCTGCCACAGCTCAGCCGGTTGGGTGCTTGGCATCAACACTTCGAGCGAGCCGGCGGCGTTCATTTCTTCGCGAACGACGGCTTCGACCTTGCGCATTACCCGCAAGCCCATCGGCAGCCAGGTGTACAGGCCCGAGGCGAGTTTGCGGATCATGCCGGCGCGCAGCATCAGCTGATGGCTGATCACGACCGCGTCGGAAGGCGTTTCTTTCTGTGTGGCGAGCAAAAATTGACTGGTGCGCATGGTTGGCCGTTATCGATTGCTGATGACGAGAAATGACGCAGCATTGTACGGGCGAGATCCGCTGTCGTACAGGCGTGCGGTCGGCGGTGTGGCAGGAGGGCGCAAATCGTCGCGCCCCCTCCGAATATCCTGAAAGTGTTTCCTACGACTCTTCCGCGACCTGGGTCGGTACGGGTTCCGGCGTCGGTGTCGGACCCTCGCGACGGTTCTCCTGGAACCAGTGCAAGGCAATCAATACCAGGGTCGGAACGCCCAGCAGGGCGGTGATCAGGAAGAAGTTGTGATAACCGAACTTTTCCACCATGACCCCGGAATAACCGCCGATCAGGCGTGGCAGCAGTAGCATGATCGAGCTGAGCAGGGCGTATTGGGTGGCGGAGAACTTGAGGTTGGTCAGGCTTGACAGGTAAGCCACGAATGCCGATGTCGCCAGCCCTGAACTGAAGTTGTCCAGGGAGATGGTGACAATCAGCATCTGCAGGTTAGGCCCCATGTCCGCCAACAGCAGGAACAATATGTTGGTGGCGGCCGACGCCGCGCCGCCGATGAACAGGATCGGCAGGATGCCGAAACGTACGATCAGCAGGCCGCCCATGCCGGCGCCGACCAGGGTCATGATCAGGCCGAAGATTTTACTGACGCTGGCGATCTGGTCCTTGGTGAAGCCCTGGTCGATGTAGAACACGTTGGCCATCACGCCCATGACCGTATCGGACATGCGATAGGTGGCGATCAGCCCGAGTAGCAGCAGCGCTTGCCAGCGGTAACGCAGAATGAAGTCATTGACCGGTGTCAGCACCGGCGCCAGGCCACGACGGCCAATGGCAGACAGGCACAGGGCGGTGAGCGTGGTGTAGAGGATGGCGCGAAGGAATGCACGGTCTTCGAGCAGCAGGTCGAGCAGGCTCACGCCATTGAACAGCACGCTGGCAAAGTCGGTGTTGTAGAGCTGGGTGAACATAGCCGGTACGGAAACCAGCAGCACGATCAATACGAACACCGACGCCAGTTGATGCACAAAGCTGTATCGCCCGGCCTGCAGTTGCGTGCGCAACGGGACAGGCGGTTCACGCATGAACAGGCTGGTCAACAGCGCCGGAACCATCAGGACACCGAACAGTATGTAGGTGCCAGCCCATGCGGAATGCTGGTAGTTGAAACCGGTGGAGCCGAACCCTTCGGCAAAATACAGCGCGCCGGCGGTCGCCAGCAGTGCAGCAATTCGATAGCCGGACATGTAACTGGCGGCCAGGGCGGCTTGACGATTGTCTTCGGCGATTTCCAGGCGATAGGCGTCTACCGCGATGTCCTGCGTCGCCGAAGCGAAGGCGACGACCACTGCGATTGCAATCAGCCAGGACAGGTGCTTTTGCGGATCGCAGAAGCCCATGCCGATCAGGCCGAGGATCACCAGCGCTTGGGAAAGCACCAGCCAGGAACGTCGTCGACCCAGTTTACCGAGCAATGGCAGGCGCCATTGGTCGAGCAGCGGTGACCAGACCCATTTGAAGGCATAGGCCAGGCCGATCAGGCTGGCATAGCCGATGGTTTCGCGAGCGACACCGGCTTCGCGCAACCAGACCGAAAGTGTCGAGAACACCAGCATGTAGGGCAGGCCGGCAGCGAAACCCAGCAACAGCAGTACAAGCGTCGAGGGGCTGGCATAGGCAGCGAGCGCGGCGCGCCAGGTTTTACGGGGCATGGGCTGGAGTCTGCCTCAAGAAATACGGAAACAAAGCGCGCACTCTAACCGCTGTGCTCTACCGGGCGCCAGCCATGGCGCTGAATATCAACACGATTGTTCAGGATGCTGATGCCCTCCGTGCGCAATCGCGCCCGTTGTTCGTCCCCGGATTGACTGCCCGCAGGCAGGCTGAGGCGCCCGCCGGCGCCTAGTACGCGGTGCCAGGGTAATTTGCTGTCCCCGGGCAGTTGGCTCAGTGTCCGTCCCACCCAGCGGGCGGCGCGACCCAGACCGGCGAGCTCGGCCAATTGACCATAACTCACCACCTTGCCCTCGGGGACTTGCGCGAGGGTCAGGTAGAGCGCCGTGCGTCGGATTTGTGCCGCACTCTCTGGTTCAGTGATGGGGTCATTCACGTCTGGTGTTCCTGCAAAAGTATCCCTGAAAAGACTCACAGTACCGTCTGTAGAGTAAATCGTGGATTGCCCGTTGAGAAATGAACTCAATAGAAATAGTCGGGTCAGTCCTAGCTAAGGCCTTATTTGATCGGGTCAAGCCGACTTTTTTTCGCAATCTTGAGTTTGTTTTTGCTTATGTTGTCCAGAACCTTGCTGTGCCTCGCTGTCATCAGTGTATCCACACCTTTGCTCGCCGATACCGTCTGGTTGAAGAACGGTGACAAGCTGAGCGGCAAGATCGTTCTTTTCGATGGAGGCAAGTTGCTGATCCAGACCGAGTACGCCGGTGCGGTACCTATCGATTGGAAGCAGGTCAAAACCCTGGAAAGCGATCAGGAGTTGCTGGTCAAGCAAGATGCCTACACCGGCGAGAAGGCCAAGTCTCTGCATGCCGCAGAAGATGGCAAGGTCACGTTGGCCAACGGCGAGGCGCCCAAGACCGTGGAGCTGACAAGTGTCCAACAGATCCTCAAGCCCAAGCCGGTGGTCGAGGACCTGGTGTGGAAGGGCAATATCGACGCGGCTCTGGATTACCAGCGGGCCGACAACGATACCGACGATTACAACATCGACTTCAAGACCACTGCACGGCATGGGCGTTGGCGACACATTGCCGAAGGCGAGTACAACCGCGAGTTCCAGGATGACGTGGTCACCACGGACAATTGGCGCGCCGAGTATTCCCTCGATCGCTTCCTGACGGATAAATGGTTCTGGCAAGGTCGCCTGGTCTACAAGCGCGACAAGGTCGAAGATCTGTCTCGTCAGCGAACCGTGGGTACGGGCCCTGGTTATCAGTTCTGGGATGATGAGCTGGGGGCGTTTTCCCTTGGGTCGCTGGTCAACCGCACGGACTATGAATTCGCCGATGGCAGCAAGGAAAACTTCTATTCCGTGGCGATGAAGTGGGATTACAACCGTTATTTGGTTGGCAAGAAGGTCGAGTTCTTCACCAATGGAGAGGTGGGCAAGCCGATGTCAGGCGTGGCTGATTACGCGCTGGATGCGGAGATGGGCTTGCGCTACAAGGTGACGGACTGGGCTTCGCTCAATCTGAAGGCGGAACGGGACATTATCAGTGGCACTGATGATTCGGATCTGGACAAGACACGGTACACCGCGGGGTTTGGTGTGACTTGGTAAAGCTCGCTCTTCTATAAGATCGCTTTCGCGGGCAAGCCGCGCTCCTACAGTATCGTGTGAGACGCGGTATCGCGCACGACACAACACTGTAGGAGCGAGGCTTGCCCGCGAAGGCGTCAGCACAATCGATAATGATCGATCGGCAAAAAACACACAGGCACAAAAAAGCCCCGCTGTTGAGGGCGGGGCTTTTTACTAAAGCAAGTGCAAGTTAGATAACTTGAACTTCTTCAGCTTGCATGCCTTTCTGACCGCGGGTAGCGATGAAAGAAACCTGTTGGCCTTCTTTCAGGCTTTTGAAGCCGTCGGATTGGATAGCTTTGAAGTGAACGAACAGGTCGTCACCGGATTGTGGAGTGATGAAGCCGAAGCCTTTTTCATCGTTGAACCACTTAACGGTACCGGTTTGGCGATTAGACATGGTGTAACTCCTTGAACAAAGATAACTGCGACTCAGGAAGAACCCTGGCCGAGACTGAGTGCAAAGAGCAGGAAAAATTCTTGTAGACGGTTGGATCGAAATTCAACATATCGTGTAGAGATTCTCAGTGACACAAGCAGCACAGTGGCGCCACCTTAACCCTTTTTCGGAAACGTGCCAATGCTTCTTGCGAAGGTTTCTGGGTTTTCATGATCGACGGTGCAGCGTATTGCTCCGATGGTCCAGAAATCTCGCAGGATCGTCGAGAAATGTGCCCAGCGCTTTGAACCCGGCAGCGCGCCCCGGTAAGATGCCGGACAGATTTTTCCACCTCGCTATTCAGGACACCCGCCATGAGCATCAAATCGGACAAGTGGATTCGCCGCATGGCGCAGGAACACGGCATGATCGAGCCGTTCGTCGAGCGTCAGATGCGTGGCAGCGACGATAGCCGTGTGATCTCCTACGGCGTGTCGAGCTACGGCTACGACGTTCGCTGCACCAATCATTTCAAGGTGTTCACCAACATCAATTCGGCGATCGTCGACCCGAAGAACTTCGATGCCGGCAGTTTCGTCGATATCCACAGCGACGTCTGCATCATCCCGCCGAACTCCTTCGCCCTGGCCAGCACCGTCGAATACTTCCGTATTCCGCGTAACGTATTGACCATTTGCCTGGGCAAGAGCACCTACGCTCGCTGCGGCATCATCGTCAACGTCACCCCGCTCGAGCCGGAGTGGGAAGGCCACGTGACCCTGGAATTTTCCAACACCACCAACCTGCCAGCGAAGATCTACGCCAACGAAGGCGTGGCGCAGATGCTGTTCCTCGAGTCCGACGAGGAGTGTGAAGTTTCCTACAAGGATCGCGGCGGCAAGTACCAGGGCCAACGCGGCGTAACCCTGCCACGGACCTGAGTCAGCCGTCTGACAAAACGTGGGAATTCCTGGGCGAGCGTACACTCTATGGAGTGTACCGCCCCGATTCGCGCAAGGCGGATCGGGCCATCGCTCAGGAGTGCTTTATGAAGATCGACCCGCGAATAAGTGCCGAACTGGCAAGGCTTGAGCCCAATCAGGTTGGCGTTTTAGCCTGGTCGTTGCTGGCACACCCGCCCATCAGCATGGCCGGGGGCATCCCTGGCCAGCCTGATCCCGATACTCCCAACGAACAACCCAGCGAACCCGGTGAGCCGACTTTGCCGGATGAACCGCCTCCCGCGCCTGTGGCCTGAGAGTGGAGATTTGGCTTTGTAGGAGCAGAGCTTGCTCGCGATGTCGGCACATTCAACATCGTTGTGTCTGACACTCCGCTATCGCGAGCAAGCTCTGCTCCTACAATATTTGGGTGTTACTTGAGGTTACCGCTCAGGAACTGCTTCAAACGCTCACTCTTCGGATTGCCCAGCACGTCTTCCGGCGCGCCTTCTTCCTCTACCAGGCCTTGATGCAGGAACAGCACCTGGCTCGACACTTTGCGGGCGAAGCTCATTTCATGGGTCACCATGATCATGGTCCGGCCTTCTTCGGCCAGGCCCTGGATCACCTTCAGCACTTCGCCTACCAGCTCCGGGTCCAGCGCCGAAGTCGGTTCGTCGAACAACATGACTTCCGGTTCCATGGCCAGCGCCCGTGCAATCGCTACGCGCTGTTGCTGACCGCCGGAGAGGAAGGCCGGGTATTGATCGGCCACTCGCGCGGGCAATCCAACCTTGTCCAGGTAGCGGCGGGCACGCTCCGTGGCTTCCTGCTTGCTGCAACCGAGAACACGGATGGGTGCCATGGTGATGTTTTCCAGCACGGTCATGTGGCTCCACAGGTTGAAGTGCTGGAACACCATGGCCAGGCGGGTACGGATCCGTTGCAGTTCGTTGGGATCGGCGACATGCATGCCGTGGCGATCCTTGACCATGCGGATCGCCTGACCATCGAGGCTCATGGCGCCGTCATTGGGTTGTTCGAGAAAGTTGATGCAGCGCAGAAAGGTACTTTTACCCGAGCCGCTGGCGCCGATCAGGCTGATGACGTCGCCGGTATTGGCCTTGAGCGAAACGCCTTTGAGCACCTCATGATCGCCATAGCTTTTATGCAGGCCTTCAATGGTCAGTTTGTACATGAAACAAGCATCCTCAAGGCGAAAGTAGGTAGCCGCTGCGATAGGCTTCGGCGCCCGCGACGTGGGCGATCACCATGCCAGCAGTGGCCATGCGGCGCAGCGAACGGGCGTACATCAACCCGGCGGCGGTGCAGTGGACCGGTGTGACTCGGTCAGAGATCGGATCGATGATTTCGGCGATCAGTTGCCCGGCCTCCAGGTATTCTCCCGGTAGCGCTGTGAACACCAGCAGCCCGCCGACCGGGGTGGCCACAGGTTCGACGCCGGCCAACGGCGTGGCCGGGTAGGGCAGGTCGGGCAGAGGTGCCGGTTCGCCAGCTATCGCGCCAAAGTGAATCAGGAAATCGATCAGTGCCTGGCAGTCGAGGCTGGCCAGCGGGTGATTGACGTCGCCCTGTCCGCGCAGCTCGACGGTGACCGAAAAACTGCCCAGCGGAATATCGAAGTGCTCACCGAAACGCTCCTTCAATTGCCACCAGAGCAGGGTGAAGCACTCATCGAACGATTGACCACCGGAATCGGTGGCTAGCAGGCTGGCTTCGGCACCAATGTAACGTGCCAGCGGCTCGACCTGCGGCCAGGCTTCTGGCGTGGTGTACAAGTGCGCAACTGCTTCGAAGTCGCAATGCAGGTCCAGCACCATATCGGCATCGCAGGCCAACCGTTGCAAGGTCAGGCGCTGGGATTGCAGCTGGGTGCTGGCAGTCTGTCGTGCCAGTGCCTGGCGCAAGCTGTTGCGGACCAATTGCAGGTTGTATTGCGGGTCGTCGCCGAGTTGGCCTTCGATGTCGTTGCCGACCTCTTCGCTCAAGTCAACAAACCAGCGGTTGAAGTTCTGCCCGCTTTCCAGCTCGTAGCGGCCCAGTGGCACGTCCATCAGTATTTGTTCCAGACCGACCGGGTTGGCGACCGGGACCAGGACGATTTCGCTGCGCAGGCGGCCAGCGACCTCCAGCTCGGCCAGGCGTTGCTTGAGATGCCAGGCCACCAACATGCCGGGCATTTCATCGGCATGCAGGGACGCCTGGATGTAGATCTTGCCTCGGGCGCTTGTAACGGTAGGCGCTGTTGCAGGCCCGAAGTGGAAACTGTGGATCTGCCGTGCGGTCCCCGGCAGTGGGGCCAGCAAGTCATGTATCTGGTGGCGCATGTGTATGAAGTCCTAGTGGGTCGGCCCGAGGAAGGCCAGCCATCGGCGTTCGGCAAGACGGAACAGGCCGACTAGCGCAAAGGTGACGGTCAGGTAGATCAGCGCGGCGATGCCGAACGACTGAAAGGTCAGGAAGGTTGCCGAGTTGGCGTCCCGAGCGACTTTCAGAATGTCCGGAATAGTTGCGGTGAACGCCACGGTGGTCGAGTGCAGCATCAGAATCACTTCGTTGCTGTAGTAGGGCAACGAACGGCGCAGGGCCGAAGGCATGATCACGTAGGCATACAGCTTCCAGCCTGTCAGGCCGTAAGCCTTGGCCGCTTCGACTTCACCGTGGGCCATGCTGCGGATCGCCCCGGCGAAAATCTCCGTGGTGTAGGCGCAGGTATTCAGGGCGAACGCCAGGATCGTGCAGTTCATCGCGTCGCGGAAAAAACTGTCGAGCAGTGGTTGTGCGCGCACCGCTGCCAGGCTGTAGATCCCGGTGTAACAGATCAGCAACTGGATATAGAGCGGTGTGCCACGGAACAGGTACGTGTAGAACTGCACCGGCCAGCGAATGTAGAAGTGCGGCGAAACCCGGGCGATGGACAGCGGAATCGAGACAATGAAACCGAAGAAAATCGACGCGCTGAGCAGCCACATGGTCATGGCCAGGCCGGTGATGTTCTGGCCGTCGCTGTATAGAAAAGGTTTCCAGTATTCCTGCAGGAGTTCGATCATCGTACGGCCTCCCGTGTGCCGGCGGCGTAGCGGCGTTCGAGTCGGCGCAGGATGAAGTTGGAGACACTGGTGATCACCAGGTAGATCAAGGCGGCGAGTACCAGGAAGTAGAACAGTTGATAGCTGCTTTTACCGGCGTCCTGCGCGGCCTTGACCAGATCGGCGAGACCGATGATCGATACCAGCGCGGTAGCCTTGAGCATGACCATCCAGTTGTTGCCGATACCTGGCAGGGCAAAACGCATCATTTGTGGGAACACCACGATCCAGAAGCGCTGGCCACGTTTGAGGCCATAGGCGGTGGCCGCTTCGACCTGGCCCCGTGGTACCGCGAGAATCGCGCCACGGAAGGTTTCGGTGAAATAAGCGCCATAAATGAAGCCCAGGGTAATGACCCCGGCGCTGAATGGGTTAATTTCGATGTATTCCCATTCCATATAGTCAGTCAGCGACGTCAGCCAGGTTTGCAGGCTGTAGAAGATCAGCAGCATCAGAACCAGGTCCGGCACCCCGCGAATTAGCGTGGTGTAGCACAGGGCAGGCACGCGCAGCAGTTTGGCTTTTGACAGCTTGGCACTGGCACCGAGCAGACCGAGCAACACGGCCACCAGCAGCGACATCGCCGATAATTTGATGGTCATCCAGGTGCCTTGCATCAGCAAAGGACCGAAGCCCTTGAGGCTGAAGGCTGAGAGCCCCAGATTTTGTAATAGGTTTTCGAACATAAATCAGCAGCCTGATCGGAAGAAAAAAGCGCCCATCGCGAGATGGGCGCCGGGCATTATTTGCCGCTGTACAGGTTCAGGTCGCCAAAGTGCTTCTTCTGAATGGTGGCGTAGGTGCCATCATCGTGTAACGCTTTGATACCTTTATCCAAAAGGGCTTTCAGCTCGGTGTTACCTTTCTTAATGCCAACTGCGGTTTTGGCTGGCAACAGAGGGTCATCAACCGGCTTGCTGACTTCGAAGTCGGCACCCTGTGGCGACTTCAGGAAGCCCAGTTCGGCTTGCAGCATGTCTTGGATGCCCGCGTCGAGACGACCGGAAGTCAGGTCGGCGTAAACCTGGTCCTGGTTAGCGTAGGCCTGGGTTTTCACACCGGCCTTGTCCAGAATGGCCTTGGCGTAGGCTTCCTGAATGGTGCCTTGCTCGTAACCGACGGTTTTGCCTTTGAGGGAAGCGGTGTCGGTCGTGATGCCGGAGCCTTTCTTGTACACGAGAGCGGTTGGGCCGGAGAACAGCTCACTGGAGAAGTCGATGACTTTTTCGCGGGCTTCGGTGACGGTCATCGAAGAGATAACACCGTCGAATTTATTGGCCTTGAGGCCAGGAATCATGCCGTCGAAATCGCTTTCGACCCATTTGCACTTGACCTTCAGCTCGGCGCAGATTGCGTTGCCCAGATCGATATCGAAGCCTACCAGGCTGCCGTCGGCCGCTTTCGACTCGAACGGGGCGTAGGAAGGGTCAACGCCGAAACGCAATTCCTTGTATTCCTTCGCCAGCGCAGAGCCAGCAGCTACGCACAATGCCAGTGCAGACAGGGTCAGCAATGCTTTTTTCATTATTCAATCCCTAAGAACCAATATGGGCGCTTGTGGCGCAGAATTATTGTTACTGGTACGCGTAAGACTTAATGAAAGTAGCAATTTCCGAACCAGAGTGACGAACAAGCGTTTAAATGGTGTCGGGGAAATTGCCGGAAGCGATTAGTGCACGAAAATGGGCGGCGTGAAAAGCCTGCACTGTTGTGGATCGGGTTGATGTGAAAATCTAAAAGATCGCAGCCTGCGGCAGCTCCTACAGAGGTTGATGTAGGAGCTGCCGCAGGCTGCGATCTTTTGATCTTATTTACCCGGTGTCAGAGTCAGGCGCTGGGTGCCGTAAACCCTGTCAAAGTTCTGTGGTTGCATCGGCAGGCTCATGTATTGCCCCTTCAACCACGGATCGATGCTGTTCAGGTAGTTCGGGCTGGCCGGGTTGCCGGACTGGCCCGTGGCGAGTTGCCCTGTCAGCGGTTCTGCCTGGCCGAAGTCGACGATAAAGCGCATGGCGGGCGCCAGCGTCGTGTTGAAGTCCTGGCCCCAGGCGAACGCCGCGGTGTTGAGCGTGGTGTGATCGCCACCGGCCGGCAGCGGTCCGCGCACGGTCTGGCCGTTGCTGTTCTTCCATTCGTAGCGGTGCAACTTGCCCCACTGCCAAGTGTTGTGGCTGCCGCCCAGCTGACTGTCGCCAGCGCTGATCGCCGCGGCCAGGCTGCGGGCGAGGATGGTCGGTTTGTCCTCTTTCTGCGCGGTGCGCGTGTCATCCCAGAACGGACTGTCTTCGCGACCCAGCAGATGATCGGCCTGTGCGGCGTACGACAGCTTGCCGTTGGCGATAAAGGCTTTCCACGCCGGACTGCTTTCCGGGCCCAGTTCGTCGAGGAATATCTGCTTGGTGCTTTCTTGCAGGAACAGCTCGTAGATCGCGGCATCGGCGGACGTCGGGCTGAGTTTGCCGTCGAATGCCATCAGGCGGGTAAAGGCTTCGCGTGCCTTGTCGCGATCGGCCGCTGGCAAGGCATCGATGGCCTGCTTGAGTGGCTGGGCCATGCCCGGAGCTTCGAACATTTTCTTCAGTTTGGCGGCGAACGTGGTGGTCTGGTCGTACTGCATGGCGATCAGGCTGCGGGTGTCGTGTTTACCCGCTCCGGCCAGTTCAGCCAGGCGCTCGCCGCGTTCCGGCGCCGACCAGGAGTTGGACAGTTGCATGCCGTAGCCATGGGGAATGACACGCTGGTTGGCGGTGCCGAGCCAACCTTGCGCCGGGTCCTGATCGTAAGGGTGCAGCATTGGGTCGGCGTAACCGTCCCAATCGTAGCGACCGTCCCAACCTGGCGAAGGCAACAAACCTTCGCCTTCGCGGCGGTTCGGGTAGCGACCGGTGACCTGCCAGCCGATGTTGCTGGCATCGGCAAACACCAGGTTCAAAGCGATGGCGCGGATCTCGCGACTGGCGTCCGACGCCCTTTCTACGTTCTGCGCGCGGGACAGGTCGAAAAAGGCGTCCAGGGTTTTGTCATCGGTGAAGTTCGGCGTCTGCAAGGCAAGGCCGAAACCGCTGCCTTGGGCCAGGCCTTGGGCGCTATTGAGCAGTGGCCCATGACGGGTTTCGTACACGGCTTCGCGAATCGGCCGCTGGCCTTTGACGAAATAGGTTTCGTTGCGCACGATCGCAGGCGTCCATTTGCCATTGGATTCGTAGGCGAGGCCGTTACCCTGGCGTTTGATTTTTTCCAGGAACAGGTCCTGGTTGTCGCCCATGACCGTGGTGGTGCTCCAGGCAACTTTGCCGTTGAAACCGCCAAGGATCATTGGCAATCCGGCGATGGTCACGCCGGATGCCTGATATTTCGTGGTGCGAATCTGCACATAGCTGAATATTGACGGCACACCCATCGGGCCATGGCTGTCGCTGGCCAACAGGCTTTTGCCGCTGCGGCTGCGCTGCGGACCGATGGCCCAGTTGTTCGACGACGTGGCGCCCAGCAAATTCAGGTCAGAGAGTTGTCCTGTGGCCTTGCTGATCTCAGTCAGCCCCGGTATTTGCCCTGTGAGCTTGATGCCCTGCAGCTTTTCGCTTTCGGCCAGCGGCAGTTTTTCATCCGGGGCGGAAGGGGTCAGCCACGGGAGTTTGTCGGTAGTGACTGTCTGGGCCAGCACCAGTGAGGAAATTTCCTCGGGCAGGTTGGCCGACTGACTGAAGTTCAGCAGGCAGAAAATCAGCGCCGAGTCTTCCGGTTTCCAGTATTCAGGCTTGTAGCCACTGGCCGCGAGGTCGGCCGGCAGTTTGTCGCGATAGCGGAACAGGTAGGCGTTGACCCCGCGGGCATAAACCTCGAAGAACCGTTTGAGGCGTGGTGAAGAGGCTTTGTAGAGTTCGCCGGCACTTTTCTTCAGATTGACGGCACGCATGTAGCGGTCCGCATCCAGCAGGTCTGAACCGTGCATCTCGGCCAGGCGTCCCTCGGCTAGCAAGCGCAGGGTGACCATTTGTGTGATGCGGTCGCTGGCATGCACGTAGCCGAGGGTGAACAACGCGTCGTGGAACGTGCTGCTTTCGATCAACGGCATGCCCATCGCATTGCGGCGCACCGAAACGTTCTGTGCCAACCCCTTGAGCGGCTGCACGCCGGAAACCGGCGGGAGGGTGTCTTGGGCATTGAAGCTCTGACAGCCGGTCAGGCTCAAAACCCCCGCCACTGCTGCGGCAACGCCGAACCGGGGTAGAAAATGTGTAAGGGCTGGCGAGGCCATGGCAAAGCTCCTGCGGGGGGTGGTGGCGCGATAAAGTCGCTACGTTAGTGAGCAGGAGGTGGCCGTGCAAGCGGGGTATGGGGTTATTTCAGGATTTGTCTGAGAATTGAAAAAGATCGCAGCCTTCGGCAGCTCCTACAAGTAGTTCGCCGATCGAATGTAGGAGCTGCCGAAGGCTGCGATCTTTTCAATGTTCAATCACGGCTGGTGGAGAAACTCAGGCATGGTGCTCAAACAAAACGCAGCACTGATCATCATTGATCAACAAAAAGGCATCCTGCACCCCAAACTCGGTCGCCGGAATAATCCTCAGGCCGAGGAGCGAATGCTGGAATTACTGAGCCATTGGCGTCGCAGCGCACGCCCGATCTTTCATGTGCAGCACTTGTCTCGCTCAGAGACTTCCGTGTTCTGGCCGCAGCAATCGGGGGTGGAGTTTCAGGAGCGGTTTGAGCCTTTGCCTGGCGAGCAACTGATTCAAAAACAGGTACCGGATGCGTTTTGTTCCACAACGCTGGAGGCACGTTTGCGCGGGGCGGGGATCGAGCAGTTGATCATCGTTGGCGTGGCCACCCACAACTCGGTGGAGTCCACGGCGCGAACGGCGGGCAATTTGGGGTTTGATACCTGGGTGGTGGAGGATGCCTGTTTCACCTTCGACAAGGCTGATTTCTTTGGAAATGCCCGTTCAGCCGAGGAGGTTCATGGGATGTCGCTGGGGAATCTGCAGGGGGAGTATGCGACGGTAGTCAGTACGGCGCAGATTCTGAATTGATGGTGATTTTGAGGGCCTCTTCGCGAGCAAGCCCGCTCCCACATTTGGTTGGTGTCGTGCACAAAACCAATGTGGGAGCGGGCTTGCTCGCGAAGTCGGTCTATCAGGCGAAAATGATTTCAGCCCGAAGCCTCAAGCGCCGTGACACTTCTTGAATTTCTTGCCGTTGCCACATGGGCACGGGTCGTTGCGGCCGACGTCTTTCAGGGCGTTGCGCACCGGTTCCTGAGGGGCGTGGTTGCAGTGCGGGCCGTGGACATGGCCATGGTCGTGATCATGGTGGTCATGATCGTGGTTGCAGTCTGGGCCATGGACATGGGGTTGCTGGGTCATCGGGGTTACTCCGGAATTAGATCGGCGGGGATTATCACGCCATTACGCGCCAGGTGCACGTAGTGCGCGATGAATAAACCGGTTTCCATCTCACCTTCCAGACGATAGGGGATGCCATCCTTGGATTCTTTGAGCTGTTTGATCAGACCCTTGACCTTGGGCCATAGGTTGGTGCGGATCGGTACCTTGTAAAAACGGCTGCTCTTGGGGTCGACGGTGATCCAGTGTTCATGCTCGCCTTCGGCCAGCAGGATGTCACCCAGGTGAATGCGATATTCCAGGCCGCGCACGGTCAGGTCACTGTCTCTTCGATTGTCGATGCGAAAGTGCAGCACGAACCGCTGCTCCAACAGCTTGGCTCGCACCACTTCCACCTTGACCAGATGGACTTCCGGGTCCGGCTCATCACTGCTGAACCAGGACGCGCAACCGCCGAGCCCAAGGCAAAAGGTCAACGTAATAAAACAGCATGCGAGTCGGCGGATGATCATGGTCGTGGTTCTCCCTTGAACCCCAGTCTAGCCGTTAAAAGATCGCAGCCTTCGGCAGCTCCTACAGGTGTATGTATTCCCCTGTGCAGGCTGCGATCTTTTTACCCTGGCTCAACTGCCGAAATACCCCGAACAGCACTTCTTGAACTTCTGTCCGCTGGCGCAAGGGCAGGCGTCGTTGCGCCCTACATCCAGTGGCACGGTGGGGTCGATGAAATACCAGCGACCGGCATTCTGCACAAATGACGAGCGCTCGCGGTGGCTGTGCTCGCCGCTGCCGTCGTGCCAACGCGCAGTGAAGGTGACAAAGGCATGCTCAGGCTGCCCACCCAGCACTTCAGAGCTCTCCACCTCAAGACCCAGCCAGGTGCTTTGGGCGCTCCAGTCGCTGATCGACTGGCGATCGAGGCCGGCCTGCTGGGCGGGCAGGGTGGTCGCCACCAGATAATCGATCAGGCCGAGCACGTAGGCGCTGTAGCGCGAGCGCATCAAGGCTTCGGCACAAGGGGCCGGGTGCCCGGCGTGGTAATGACCGCAGCAGGCGTCGAGGAGGGTGCCGCTGCCGCAAGGGCAAATGGATGTACTCATGGCATTACCACCAATATTTCCCGAAGTTTTCCGGATTGGCCCAGAAGCGCGAGTTGAGCCAGTCGGGCACCTGCTTGTAGTCAAGCAAATCATAGGTAAACAGTGTCAATACCTGGTCATCGCGCTGGAAGCGCTCGCTGGCTTGCAGGGCCAGAGAGAAAAAATCCGTCTCCTGCCAACCGCTGGCCGGCAGATCAGCCAGTACTGCGATGCGACTGGCGTTGAGGTTGCGGATGCCGCCCAGCAAATTCAGGCCGTCGCGCTTGGGCAAATGTTCAAGGCAATCGACCGCCAGCGCGAGATCAAAACGTTGCGCCGCCAGTTCGGCAGGCAGCGGCCCGGGGGCGGCGTGAGCCACGCAGCTGTCCGGGTGCGCGAGCTTGAAGGCCTCAAGCGCGGGGAACTCACTCGCGCCAATCAGCAAAAGGCGCGAAGGGGCGTAACGATCCAGTAAAGCGGCCAGCGCCTGTTGTGGCGTGCGCGAAGAAATACCTGCAGTCATCGATGATCCTCACTCAGATGTGCCAAGACTAGCCTGCCTGCAACTTCGAGCCTAGAGCGGCTTGATCGTTAAAGTGGTGATCGCGTCTGCATGCTGGACAAAACAGCAATGGCCTATTGCTGGCGGAGTTTTAAACTCCGGTCTTTACTCCCTGAATCGGTTCTAAGCCGATCCTTCAGGAGAAAACTAGATGAGCATAGTTCGGACAGCATTACCCCTGGTTCTGCTAACCAGTGTGTTGACTGGTTGCGCAGGTTTGCAGAAAACCGACTGGCCGACCTGTGCAGCGGTCGGCGGTGTCGTAGGCGCGGGTCTCGGAGCCACCGAGAGTTCGTCATGGGCAGGGTATGGTGCACTGCTTGTAGGCGGTACGGCGGCGGCGTATTGCTGGGTTCATGGCGATGGCGATGAAGACGGCGACGGCGTGCCGGACAGCCGTGACAAGTGCCCGGGCACACCTCACGGCGTGAGGGTCGATGCCGATGGTTGCCCACCACCAGCACCTGCTCCTGTGGTTGAAGAAGCGGCGGTAGTCAAGGAAGAAACCATTGTCATCCGCGATGTTCACTTCCAGTTCGATAAAGCGACACTCACCGCGTCTGACAAACAGGTCCTGGATAAGATTGCCACTCGCTTGAAAGCGGAAGCCCCAACCGCTCGGATGACAGTGACCGGTCATACCGACAGCGTGGGCAGTGATACTTACAACCAGAAACTGTCGGATAAACGCGCTCACTCTGTGGTTGAGTACCTCATCCAGCAAGGTGTGCCGCGCAGTAACTTCGTGTCTGTTTCCGGTGCCGGTGAAAGCCAGCCGGTTGCCGACAACAAAACCGCCGACGGCCGTGCACAAAACCGTCGTACGGAAATCAAAATCGAGCGCTGAGTCCCTCGCGTCCGCGGCTTGTGCAGTCGCGGATGCGGGTCTTTACTCCTGTGTAACCGGCATTGGCCGGTGACACAGGAGCTTTCAAAAATGAGCAATCTCACACGGACCGTCTTGCCGGTTCTGCTGCTAGGCAGCCTGTTGACCGGTTGCGCTACTCACAGTGATGGCACTGCCCCCCTCAATCAAAGTAACTGGCCGATCTGCAGCGTCATTGGCGGACTGGTCGGCGGAGGCCTGGGCGCTATCGAAAGTGGCGGTTGGGCGGCCGGTGGAGCGGCGCTCGGTATTTTGACCGGTGGTTTGATTTGTTACGCCCAGGACGGTGATGAAGACGGCGATGGCGTTTTCGACCGTCGTGATCGTTGCCCCGGCACCCCGGCCAACACTCCAGTTGAACATCATGGCTGCCCGCTGCCGCAATACCCGGCCAGCGAGAAACCTGCGGAACCTGCAGCGCCAGAAGTCATCACGTTGAGTAATGACGTGCTGTTTGGCTTCAATCAATCCGACCTGACTCCCGCCGCGCAGAGCCAGCTTGACTCGATCATGAGCAAGCTGCTGGACGCCAGCGTGTCGAGCATCAAGGTGGTGGGGCATACCGACAGTGTCGGGGCCGATGCCTACAATCAGGCATTGTCGGAACGACGTGCCAGCAGCGTAGCGCAGTACCTGCTGAGCCAGGGCGTGGCGCCGAGCAAGCTCACCAGTGAAGGCAGGGGCGAAACCCAGCCAGTGGCCGACAACGAAACAGAGGAAGGGCGCGCGAAAAATCGTCGCGTGGAATTGCACATCAATCACTGAGCCCCGAAATAGAGCCGTCGAGCGAAATTTCGCAGCGTTTCGACGGCCATTCGGCGATCTTCATGAAGAATTTTCGTCCACCCTCTGGCATATCCCGCGTGGAAGCCGTTACTGTGCGCCCAAAGAATAATTCTCATCGGGGGGCGTATGAAGGTGATATGGGGGCTGGGGAAGCTGTTGACCCTGCTGTTCTGGCTGGTGGTGCTGGCCAATCTGCTCATGCCGTTCGTCTATCCGCTGCACCTGCTGGTCAACCTGGCCGGCGGCCTGCTGGCGACCCTCCATCTTCTCGAAGCGCTGCTGTGCTATCGCAGCCTCAGAGGTCGCGCCCATCCGTGGCTCGATCGCTTGAAGATTATCGTTTTCGGCGTTTTCCACCTGCAAACCATTCCGGCTGCCACCGCACCTAAGGCTTCCCATGCGTAAATTCTGTCTGCTCGCCGCACTCATCAGTCCATTGGCTTGCGCCCAGGTGGTAAGCGTTGAATCCAATTCGCTGATGCGCCTGCCCAACACCGCCAGTACCTTGCAACTGGAGCGCCTTGAGGTGGCCGACTACGGTACGCTGCTGATTCCTTCGAACGTGACCGAAGTCACCGTGGGCGAACTGCACCTGGGACGTGATGCGCGGATCGCGATCGTGCCCAGCGAACAGGTGCTGGAGCTGAAGGTCAGTCGCGCCGAGTTGTCGCAAGGCAGCCAGATTACATCCCGCGGCGCGCCGGGCACTTACCAGAAAGCCGCCCGCTCCGGGCGCAATCTGAACCTGCAGATCAAGGCCCTGAGCGCACCGCAATTGCTGGTGGATGCTCGCGGCGGCGCGGGCGCGCCGGGTTTTGTCGGGCTCGATGGGGCCAATGGTCAGGCTCCGGGCTGCACCTGGGGCCAGGCGGGCCGAGGTGCCGATGGCAGCGACGGTACTGACGGTCAGCCTGGCGCACCGGGGGCGTTGGTCAAATTGGCAGTGCCGCGTGATTACCCGGCAGAGCAGATCAAGGTTCAGGTCGCAGGTGGAGCCGGAGGTCTGGCCGGGTCAGGTGGCAAGCCGGGAGCGGGGGGTAAAGCCAAGGGTTGCCTGATTTATACAACGGAAGGCGGCAAGAGCGGCAAGCCAGGGGCTGACGGACAGCCAGGGCTCGCGGGAGCCGAGGGTTCGGTGGTGGTGCAGCGGTTGTAAGCCGTTTATGAAATGTGTGTGGCCTGATCCATTGCTTTCGCGGGCAAGTCGGGTCGCCGCATCGCACGCTCCTACGGGATTTACGTCGATCGCGGACGATGGACCTTGTAGGAGCAAGGCTTGCCCGCGATGACGTCAGCTCAAGCGCCTTAAAATGTTGGTCGAACCGAAGCAATTGCCACAACCACTAACCCCACCAGCAAATTAATCCCCACCACCTTGCGAATCCGTCCCAGCACCGCAGCCCCCGCTGGCCAATCCTGCGCTTCTACTGCAGTGCGCAATTCGGGCAGCATCAACGCCTGAATCCGGATAAACAGCGCGGTCATCACCACGTATAAGCCCATCATCACTTGTACATAACGCGGTGCCTGTTCAAAACCGGCGAAGTGCAAATTCAGCATGACCACGCCGCTGACGGGCAAAAGCACCACCGCCCCCCACACCCAGCGGAAAAAACCTTGAAACACTTCCAGCCACAGCTTCAACCGGGCAGGGCCCTCCAATGCCTTGATCGCCGCGGGGCGCAAGACCATCCAGGCGAAAAACATGCCCCCTACCCACACCAGCGCGGCGAGGATATGCAGGCTATAAACAAGGCTAAAAGCGGTCATTGGGGTACTCCGTTCTGCGCGGGATTCATTAGCGGGGTATGATAGCGGCCGAACCGAACTACTGAAAATTTATCCAGCGTTTTTTGCGTCCGACAATCCATGATCAGCACTGAACTCAAAACCACGATCCAGGGCGCTTACTCGCGTTTTCTCGAAGCCAAGAGCCTCAAGCCGCGCTACGGTCAACGCCTGATGATCGCCGAAGTCGCCAAGGTCCTCGGTGACATCGATACTGACGACGAAGGCCGGCGCAGCGGCGAGCCCGCTATTGTTGCAGTGGAGGCCGGTACCGGTACCGGCAAGACCGTAGCCTATAGCCTGGCGGCGATCCCCACGGCCAAGGCCGCCGGCAAACGACTGGTGATCGCCACGGCCACCGTGGCTTTGCAAGAGCAGATCGTCTACAAGGATTTACCCGATCTGATGCGCAACAGCGGGCTGAATTTCAGTTTCGCCCTGGCCAAGGGCCGCGGCCGCTACATGTGCCTGTCCAAGCTCGACATGTTGCTTCAGGAAGGGCACGCGCAAACCGCCACCGCCCAGCTGTTCGAAGAGGAAGGCTTCAAGATCGAGGTCGATGAAGCCAGTCAGAAGCTGTTTACCAGCATGATCGAGAAACTCGCCGGTAATAAGTGGGACGGTGACCGCGACAGTTGGCCGAACGCCCTGGAAGATGCCGACTGGGCACGTTTGACCACTGATCACAGCCAGTGCACCAACCGCCATTGTCCGAACTTCGGCCAGTGCGCCTTCTACAAGGCTCGTGAAGGGATGGGCAAGGTCGACGTAATCGTCACCAACCACGACATGGTGCTGGCTGATCTGGCGCTGGGCGGCGGCGCGGTACTGCCGGACCCGCGGGACACCATCTACGTGTTCGACGAAGGCCATCACCTGCCAGACAAGGCCATCGGCCACTTCGCTCATTACACGCGTTTGCGCTCCACCGCCGACTGGCTGGAAACCACGGCCAAGAACCTTACCAAACTGCTGGCCCAGCACCCGCTGCCGGGCGATTTGGGCAAGCTGATCGAGCAGGTGCCGGAGCTGGCGCGGGAGATCAAGACCCAGCAGCAGTTCATGTTTACCGCTTGTGAACAGATCGCCGATTTCAAACCTGGCGAAGACGTCGAGGGCCGCGAGCGACCGCGTCACCGTTTCGTCGGCGGAGTAATCCCCGAGCACATGCGCGAGATGGGTATCGAACTGAAGAAAGGCTTTGCCCGCCTGACCGATCTGTTCACCCGCCTGACCGATTTGCTCAAGGAAGGCATGGATGGCGAGGTCAACATCGGTATCGCCAGCAATCAGGCCGAAGAGTGGTATCCGTTGTTTGGCAGCCTGTTGTCCCGTTCTTCGGGCAACTGGGAGTTGTGGACCGCCTTCACCGTCGAAGACCCGGAAGACAACCCGCCCATGGCGCGCTGGTTGACCCTGGCCGAAAGCGGTTCGCTGTTCGATATCGAGGTCAATGCCAGCCCGATCCTTGCGGCAGAAATGCTGCGGCGCAACTTGTGGAACGTCGCGTATGGCTGCCTGGTGACCTCGGCGACATTGACCGCACTGGGCACCTTCGACCGTTTCCGTATGCGCGCCGGTCTGCCGAAAAAAGCCGTGACCGCCGTGGTGCCAAGCCCGTTCCATCACGCCGACGCGGGTGTGTTGCGGGTGCCGAATCTCAATGCGGATCCCCGCGATGCTGCGGCACACACCGCAGCGATCATTCGCGATCTGCCGGAACTGGTCGAGGGCTCTCGGGGCACGCTGGTGTTGTTCTCTTCACGCAAACAGATGCAGGACGTGTTCGATGGTCTGGACCGCGATTGGCGCAAGCAGGTGTTTATTCAGGGCAACCTGTCGAAGCAGGAAACCCTGAACAAGCACAAGGCGCGGGTCGATGGCGGGGATTCGAGCGTGTTGTTCGGCCTGGCGAGCTTCGCCGAAGGGGTCGACTTGCCCGGTGCCTATTGCGAGCACGTGGTCATCGCCAAGATTCCCTTCTCGGTGCCCGATGATCCAGTCGAAGCCGCGCTGTCGGAGTGGATCGAAGCCCGGGGCGGCAATCCATTTATGGAAATCTCCGTGCCCGACGCCTCGCTGAAACTGGTCCAGGCGTGCGGGCGCTTGCTGCGTACCGAAGAAGACCGCGGCACCATCACCTTGCTCGACCGGCGCCTGGTGACCCAGCGCTATGGCAAGGCGATCCTCAATGCGTTGCCTCCCTTCCGTCGTGAAATTTCCTGATGTACCGGTGGGCAAATTTGCCCACCGCGTTGTCTATCTCTCTGCCACCGCTTTTCCACTGGCCCATTGAGGTCGTTAGGGAGAATTTCGTTCTCATGATTCGCCGTTCGTTGCCTGCCGTATTTGCCTTGATCTTCGCTGGCCCGTTGCTGGCAGCGCCCGCCGGCCAGCAGACGCTGTTCAATTTTGTCCGGCCCGCCGATGTGGTTCGGGTGGTCACCGAGAACGCCGACCTGCCGCAAGCCAACGCCGAGCAAACGCCTGAAGGCGAAGTGCTGCGGCGGGTGACCTTCAATCCGGTGGCCCGCCCGACCTTGCGCCTGACCCCGCAAACCGGCGCCTGGGACTGGTCGCAGTCCGGCATGATGAGCCTGCGCATTCAGAGCGCGATGAACTGGGCGATCACGCTCTATGTGCAAATCCAGAGTAACGACGGCAAGACCTTGATTAGCCGTATCGACTTGCCGGCAGGTCCGGCGCAGACATTGTTGGTGCCGCTGGTTGCGACTTCGCCGCTGAGCCAGGGCATGAAGGCCGGGCCGCCGATGCCGACAACGGTTGATGGCCAGCGTGTCTTGTTGGCCAGCAGCAGCGGTGAGCTGGATCGTGGCCAGGTGGTGTCGGTCAGCCTGTGGATGGATCAACCCAAGGCAGCCCAAAGCATTCTGCTTGAGCGCTTTGGCGTACAGGACGGCGAAGCGATCACCCACGCCGTATACGGCAATCTGGTGGACGCCTACGGCCAGTCGACTCGGGGCAAATGGCCGGAAAAGATCGCCAATGACGAACAATTGAAATCCGCTGCCGCCAAGGAACAGCCACAGCTGAAAACCTGGCTAGTCGAGCGCGAGAAGTCGTCGCTGGACAAGTTCGGTGGCTGGACCCAGGGCCCGGCATTCAAAGGCAGCGGTTTTTTTCGCACGGAAAAACGCGATGGTCGCTGGTACCTGGTAACGCCGCAGGGGTATCCGTTCTACTCATTGGGGGTCAATACGGTCGCCGCAGACGTCAATCAGACCTACATCGCCGGTCGCGAATGGATGTTCGAATCCCTGCCCAAGGCTGGCGAGCCGCTGGCCAATCATTTCGGTGAAGGTGATCACCGTGGTGGCAACGGCGTCGACCAAGGACGCGGCTTCAATTTCGGGCGCTGGTATGACTTCTACGGCGCTAATCTGCAGCGCCTGTACGGCGACCCTTGTGCGCCGGGCCGCGAAACCAAGGCCGGCGTTGCGGCAGCAGCCAAAGCCGATGCGGTAGAGACAACGGCAGAGAAGGCGGCCGAACTGCCGGTTGCTCCATCGACCGTCGAATCCGGTGTCGCCGAAGCGGCCAGGGCGGGTGCCGAACAAGCATCGGCGACGCAAGCGATCGAGCCAGCATCGGCCGAACCCTGCAAAGCGCCGTTCGATGAAAAACGCTGGGCCAGCCAGACCCTTGATCGCCTGCAAGCCTGGGGTTTCAACACGCTGGGCAACTGGAGCGCGCCGGTGTTGGGGGACTCGGAGCGCATGCCGTACACCTTGCCGCTGTCGATCGTCGGCGACTACACCAGTATCAGCACCGGTAATGACTGGTGGGGCGGCATGCCAGACCCGTTCGACCCGCGTTTTGCCATGGCCACCGAACGCGCCGTGGCCATCGCCGCCCGCGACCACCGTGACGATCCATGGCTGATCGGTTATTACGCCGATAACGAGCTGGCCTGGGCCGGTCCGGGTGACGACCCGAAGGCGCGCTATGCCTTGGCCTACGGCACCTTGAAAATGACCACCGATGTACCGGCCAAACGTGCCTTCCTCAAGCAACTGCGCGATAAGTACCGTAATCAGGAGGGCTTGTCCAAAGCCTGGGGTATTGATTTGCCAGCCTGGGAGTTGATGGAAGATCCGGGCTTCGTGCCGCCGCTACCCAGCGCGGAGCACCCGGAAATCGAGGCTGACTTCAAATACTTCCAGAAAGTCTTCGCCGACACTTATTTCAAAACCATTTCCGACTCGCTCAAGTGGCACGCGCCGAATCATTTGTTGCTGGGTGGTCGCTTTGCCATCAGCACCCCGGAAGCCGTTGAGTCCTGCGCCCGGTATTGCGATGTATTGAGTTTTAACCTGTACACCCTGCAACCGCAGGATGGCTATGACTTCGCCAAACTGCGCAGCCTCGACAAGCCAATCCTGATTACTGAGTTCAACTTCGGCTCGACCGATCGCGGCCCCTTCTGGGGCGGTGTGACGCAACTGGCGAAGGAGGAAGACCGAGGCCCGGCCTACGCAAATTTCCTCAAGCAAGCGCTGAGCGAGCCGTCGATAGTGGGTGTGCATTGGTTCCAGTACCTCGATCAGCCGGTAACGGGACGACTGCTGGATGGTGAGAATGGGCATTTCGGTTTGGTGGGCATTACCGATCTGCCCTTCCAGGGGTTCGTCGACAGCGTGCGCAAGAGCAACCTGGCGACCGTCGATCAATTGGCCAAAGAAGCGAAAAGCGCCAGCGCCGAGGCCGATAAAGCCAGCCATGACGCCGAAGGTGGACGCCAGGGCGAAGCCGGTAAAGGCCCGGGGAAGGGCGCAGGACATGCGGGTGGGCATTCAGGTAATGGCCATTAAGATCTAGCACTGCGTCATCGTTCTTCGCGGGCAAGCCTCGCTCCTACAGGTTCGGTAGAGTTTTGTGGGAGCGAGGCTTGCCCGCGAAGGCGTCTGTACAGTCACCAAAAAAATTCTGATCAATTGTGAGGGCGGTCGACCGCCCAGCCCGCCCCTGTTCCCAAATTCCTCAAGGGCTGGAACAATGCGGACCACTTTTTAGAGCGTTTATCCGGGGAGTTGCGGGTGCAGATTCAGGGTCATTACGAGCTTAAGTTCGAGGCAGTGCGTGAAGCGTTCGCGGCACTGTTCGACGATCCTCAGGAGCGTGGCGCGGCGCTGTGCATTCGCATCGGCGGCGAAACCGTGCTTGATCTGTGGTCCGGCACCGCCGATAAGGACGGCGCTGAGGCCTGGCACAGCGACACCATCGCCAACCTGTTCTCCTGCACCAAAACCTTCACTGCCGTGACGGCCCTGCAACTGGTAGCCGAAGGCAAGCTGCAACTGGATGCCCCGGTTGCCCGCTATTGGCCGGAATTCGCGGCGGCCGGCAAAGAGTCCGTGACCCTGCGCCAATTGCTCAGCCATCGGGCTGGTCTGCCAGCGCTGCGTGAATTGCTAGCCCCCGAAGCGCTGTACGACTGGCAAACGATGGTCAACGCCTTGGCGGCCGAAGCCCCTTGGTGGACACCGGGTGAAGGCCACGGCTATGCGGCGATCACCTATGGCTGGCTGATTGGCGAGTTGCTGCGTCGGGCCGACGGTCGTGGGCCGGGTGAATCCATCGTGGCCCGGGTCGCCAAGCCTTTGGGCCTGGATTTCCACGTCGGCCTGGCCGATGAGGAGTTCCATCGCGTGGCGCATATCGCCCGTGGCAAAGGCAACGTCGGCGACGCTGCGGCCCAGCGCCTGCTGCAAGTGACCATGCGTGAACCGACGGCCATGACCACCCGCGCCTTTACCAACCCGCCGTCGGTTCTGACCAGCACCAACAAGCCGGAATGGCGGCGTATGCAGCAACCGGCGGCCAATGGCCACGGCAACGCCCGCAGCCTGGCCGGGTTTTACGCAGGGTTGCTCGATGGCAGTCTGCTGGAAAGCGAAATGCTCGACGAGCTGACCAGAGAGCACAGTGTCGGCGAGGACAAGACCTTGTTGACCCGGACTCGTTTCGGCCTGGGCTGCATGCTCGATCAGCCAGACGTGCCTAATGCCACATACGGTCTTGGCTCGCGAGCGTTCGGCCATCCGGGTGCCGGTGGTTCCATCGGTTTTGCTGACCCGGAGTATGATGTGGCTTTCGGTTTTGTGACAAATACACTGGGGCCGTACGTCTTGATGGATCCGCGCGCACAAGGGCTTGTGCGGGCACTGGCCACTTGTCTGTAAACCCCGCTCGAAGGTCCCAGGTCCGGAACCCGAAAGCCTTTTCAGTTTCAAATCATCTGCTTATACGGGCATACCGGCCTGATATTTTTTCGACTTCATTTTTGTGGATATCCAATGTCAACCAAACCAACCCTCGCCTTGGCACTGTGCTTCGCAATCACCGGTTGCGCACAGAATCCGAAAAGTGATACGGACGGCGGCAGCTGGTGGCCGTTCAGTTCCTCCGACAAAGTCGCGGCCAAAGAGCCCGCTCCGGCACCCTTGAAACCAGCAACGACGGCCCCGGTGGCCAAGGCGGATGCCGAGTCCGGTGGCAAGTGGTGGTGGCCGTTCGGCGGCAACGACAAAGCCGCTGCCAAGGCCGTACCGATGCCGGACCCGAAAGTGACCCAGGCCTGGCTCGATGACTACGAACCGCGCTTGCGCACTGCGATCAAGGACAGCAATCTGCAACTGGAACGTCGTGAAAACGTGCTGGTGGTTATTGCGCCAGTTGAAGGCTCGTTCAACCCGGACCGTCCGGCCATGCTGCTGCCAGTGACCCTCGGCCCGTTCACCCGGGTGGCGAAAATCCTTGAAGCGGACCCTAAGACTGCCGTGCTGGTGCTCGGCCATAGCGATACCTCGGGCGCCGCAGCGGCCAACGTGAAGTTGAGCCAGGAGCGTGCACAGGCCGTGGCGGCGATCTTCCGTCTCAGCGGTCTGCAACGTGATCGTCTGATGCTGCGCGGTTTGGGCGGTGACGCTCCGCGTGCGGCCAACGACAGCGTCGAAGGGCGCGCACTGAACCGCCGGGTAGAATTGCTGGTGACGCCGCAAGACACCATGGTCGCGCTGCTGAGCAAATACAACATGCCAGCCCCGGCGCCGGTGCACATGGTCGCAGCCCAGGACGTCAAGCCGACGGCCAAGCCTGTGACTCCAGCGCCAGCCGACGCGAAGAAGGCCGCCGCGCCGGTGGCCAAACAAGCACCCGCGAAGAAAGCCGCCAAGGCCCCTGCCAAAAAGGCACCGGCCAAGACTGCGACTCCAGCGAAAAAGACTGCACCGGCCAAAGCTGCTGCGGCGGCGGACAAGAATGTCGCCGCCGATACCACAAAGAAGTGATTTGCTGACTAAAAGGAATGTGCCATGACCAAGGCTCTGGCTGATATGCGTCGCGATTACACCCGTGATGGCCTGACCGAGGCGCAAGCCCCGGCCGAGCCATTCGCGCTGTTCCATCAATGGTTCGCCGATGCGGTGAAAACCGAGCAGGCACCGGTGGAAGCCAACGCCATGACCTTGGCCACGGTTGACCAGGAGGGTCGACCGCATTGCCGCATCCTGCTGCTCAAGGGGCTGGATGCAGCGGGTTTCACGTTCTTCACCAACTATGACAGTGCCAAGGGCCAGCAGCTGATTGCGAACCCGTGCGCGGCCATGACCTTCTTCTGGCCCACCCTGGAGCGCCAGGTGCGTATCGAAGGGCGGGTGGTGAAAGTCACCCCTGAAGAGTCCGACGCTTACTATCAAGTTCGCCCGCTGGGCAGCCGCCTGGGGGCCTGGGCATCGCCGCAAAGCCGGGTGATCGCCGATCGCGCCGAACTGGAAGCGCTGCTCAAGGACACCGAGCAACGTTTCAGCGACAGTCAGCCACATTGCCCTGAGCACTGGGGTGGCTATCGTTTGCTACCGGAGCGCATCGAGTTCTGGCAGGGCCGTTCGAGCCGCCTGCACGATCGCCTCAACTATCGTTTGCAGGGCGCTGACTGGATTCTTGAACGTCTGGCACCCTGAGCAGTCTACCGCTCGAGATAGCTTGCCGCTGCGGCCTCCAGCCATTGCGGCAAGTCTCGACGCTTGATCTTTTGCGCTTGAGCGTTCGCCAGTTGCTGGAGCATGTACGCTTTTTTGCGTTCGTCGTTCCCCGCCAGCGCTAACGCCAGATCGCGGTCCATCCAGCGCCTGATCCTTACGTATAGCCACCAGTGGAAATACAGACCGGCAGCGGTAGTGACGGCAATGATAAAATAATCCATGAAAATCCTGTCTCAGTAAGGCAGATCGCGCCATTTGCCACTACGGTGTGGTGAGTTCGTAGATGTCCCTGTATAGGGCCTGAATCAAAGCAAATTTATCCCGGCTGTGCCGTGACACGCGTCAAGCTGCGCAGTTTAATGATTACCTGTCTTTTGGAGTTGATGCTATGCGTAAGTCTGTTTTGCTGGTTGCTTCCTTTTCCACGATGGCGATGTTGCTCACTGGCTGCCAATCGAGCTTGACCGGTGACTCCTACTCCCGTGACGAAGCGCGTCGCGTGCAGACGATCCGCATGGGTACCATCGAAGCATTGCGCCCGGTGAAAATCGAAGGCACCAAGACCCCGATCGGTAGTGTCGCCGGTGCAGCGGTGGGTGGCGTTGGCGGCAGCGCCATCGGTGGCGGTAAAGGCAGCATCGTTGCTGCCGTCATCGGTGCAGTGGCGGGCGGCCTGGTAGGCTCGGCGGCCGAAGAAGGCCTGACCCGTACGCAAGGTGTCGAAATCACCGTGCGCGAAGACGACGGCAGCATGCGCGCCTACGTGCAACAGGTTCAGGAAAACGAAGTGTTCCGTGTTGGCGAGCGTGTGCGAATTGCCACGGTTGATGGTACGAGCCGCGTTTCGCACTAAGCGGGAATACGGGTAAAAGAAAACCCCGACCGGGTGACTGGTCGGGGTTTTTTTGTGATGAAAATGTTTCTGTATCTACTCATTACAACTGAGTTGGAATGAATAGGCCGAGTTGTGAATTTGCTTTCCCAGTACTCCCTCGAGGGCTTCAAGCTGCTTGGCGGTAAGGTTATATCCTTCCCATCCTTGTTGAATGTCTGTCCATCCCATGATTTCTTTTAGCTCCTGATCGTGCCCGTTTGGAAGTACTTCTTCGAATACGAGGAGTTCGCTTTGTTTATCGAAAGCCTCAATAACATAAATCATGGTTCCACCTTTCTAGTACTGTCCGCGGATTTGGTTTGCTCACCGGTTTTCGGATCATATTCACCGAGATGGTGACCTCGCTTGTTATACATTTCGACAGTTCCGTGCTGAGAATCCCATTCAAAAATTATCCCCCTTGGGTTTTTCCATCGCTTTCTTAGGGCCCCGCCACCTTGCGCTGCGGTCTTACGCTTTGCTTTTGTCGCGTCGGGGAAAGCAATAAGTCCCTCTGGTGCTGGATGGTATTTGTGGTCAGAAACACTCACCACCACATAAACCGGCCTAACCCCCGACCCCACCGGAAACACCAGAATGAAATCCTTGTACTCCGGCGGGTAGATCGGGTTCACGATGATCGCGTCAGCGTGTTTGTTCGGCGGGAAAACCCATATGTGCGGCGCTTGCGGAGCGGCTTCCAGTTTCGGAATGCCGAGGATGTCGGCGCCGTCGACGGCCGGGGTCCAGATCAGTTCGATACCTTCACCGAGATCGGCGACGTACTGGCTTCCGCGGCTCGCGATCTGCACGACATCGACCATTTCCCAGTCAAGGTTCTTGCCGGTGTAGAACGCGTAGCCCTTGAGGCTGCCGTCGGCTTGTTGTTCGACCTGCAGGCGCATGCGCGAGCGGGCCTGCTTGAGGGCACGGAGTTGCTCTTCGGTGTAGAGGGCGCTGTCACCGAGGCTGGGCGTCCAGAACACGGCGACCAAGCCGGCCAATGCAGCCGTTGTCGCAGTACCGAGCGCAGCGGCGGCGCCAAGGGTCGGAGCGCGCAGTGCAAGCCGGCCAACACCCAGTGCAACAGTCGAGCCGCTGATCGTTTGCAGATTCAGCAGCCCTTCATCGTCGACCTCGCGAGCACCGAGCCAGGCGATTTCGCCGTAGTCACTGAGGCTGTCGGTGGGCACCATGCCCGAGGGACTGGCATAGCTGATAATCGCGTCCGGCAGCTTGCAGGACTTGGCGAAGACGCAACCGTGAGGCGTGATGGTTTGTTTTTCCTCGACCACGTCACGACGGCGCATGAAGGCTTCTTGCCTGGCGAGCATGGCGTCGTAGTCAGCTTGCAGGGCGTCGAACACGGCCATTTCATCGGCCGTCATGGCGCGGTAGCTGACGTGATGGCCATCGCCGGAGGGCGGGGTTTGAATCAGGGGGAGGTGCTTGTTGCGAGCCACTGACTGTCCTTGTGAGTTCGTCCATCGGCAGCCCCGGATCAGGGCTGCGCGACGTTAACGAGCGGGACGGTTTGTGGCTGTAGGATGGATCGGTAATGACCCTAGGAGTTTTCTCTGATGGTCAACAGGGCCGTGTTCTTGCGACTCGCCGCCGCCGTCACCGCATAACCGATCAGTGCCGCCAATATCGAACCCGTCAAAATCCCCATCCGGTCCATCCCGGCGTATTCGCTGTCTCCGGGTACGAAGGCCAGGGAGCCGACAAACAGGCTCATGGTGAAGCCGATGCCGCAGAGGATTGCCACGCCCAGCACCTGGCCCCAGTTGGCGCCTTGGGGCAGGGCTGCGATGCCGGACTTTACCGCCAGCCAGGTCAGACCGAACACACCGATGGTCTTGCCCAGCAGCAGGCCGACTGCGATGCCCATGGGGACGTAATGGGTGAAGCTCTCGACAGTTACACCGCTCAGG
This sequence comes from Pseudomonas putida, assembly GCF_050990305.1. Taxonomy (GTDB): domain Bacteria; phylum Pseudomonadota; class Gammaproteobacteria; order Pseudomonadales; family Pseudomonadaceae; genus Aquipseudomonas; species Aquipseudomonas putida_AH. Next base: position 1,401,455 of record NZ_CP158817.1, read on the forward strand.
GACAGACCCGCGTTGGCGAAGGCGAACAATGGCAGGATGCCGTAGGCCACCCAAGGATGCAGCGCGTGCTCCAGGGTCAGCAGCGGTGATGGTTCGGCGTTTTTCGTACGCAAGGGAATGCAGAATGCCAGGGTGACACCGGCTAGCGTGGCGTGGACACCACTCTTGAGTACGCAGACCCAGAGGATCAAGCCGATGATCATGTACGGCCCGAGCTTGACCACACCGAGGCGGTTCATTCCGATCAGCGCTGCGATGCAGGCGGCGGCCAGCGCCAGGGACAGAGTCGACAGCGCGCCGGAGTAGAAGATCGCAATGATGATGATCGCGCCGAGGTCGTCGATGATCGCCAGGGTCATCAGGAACAGTTTCAGCGACACCGGCACCCGTTTGCCCAGCAGGGCCAATACACCCAGCGCGAAAGCGATGTCGGTGGCGGTGGGGATCGCCCAGCCGCTGAGGGCTGGCGGGTTGTCACGGTTGAGGAACCAATAGATCAGCGCCGGAACTACCATGCCACCAATGGCCGCCGCACCGGGCAGGACGATTTGCGATGGCTTGGACAACTGTCCGTCGAGGACTTCGCGCTTTACCTCCAGACCGATCAGCAGGAAAAACAGGGCCATCAGGCCGTCGTTGATCCACAGCAGCAGCGGCTTGGCGATTTTCAATGCGCCGACCTGAGCCACCACGGGGGTGTCCAGCAGGCCGTTGTACAGCCATGACAGCGAGGAGTTGTTGATGATCAAAGCCAGAATGGCCGCGGCGATCAATAACAGACCGCTGGCAGCTTCCAACTGAAAGAAACGCGTGAAAGTGCTACGCAGAGGCAATGTCGCTCTCCATCGATGAGTTCAAAAAGGTCGGACACCCTAACCCGTACCCTTAGAAGTTAAAACAAAAGTTATATTCTTTTTTGTTATATGTCGTTACAAGCCGATTTCCGTATGGACCTGAGCCTAGCAGTTGTCCGGTGTATTGAACCTCAGCTGTACCTGTGCGGGATGTAGGTTTTTTCCTAAGCTTGTCGATTAGCCGTCTCCTGCCCGATCCAACGAGAACACCACCATGAGCGACAACCGACAGTGGGCCCGCGAAGCCATCCGGATCATCGAAGCGGACTTCCAGCGCAGTGCCGACACCCACTTGATTCCATTGCCGCTGCCGGGTTTTCCAGGCATCGAGTTGTACTTCAAGGATGAGTCCAGCCACCCCACCGGCAGTCTCAAGCATCGCCTGGCCCGTTCATTGTTTCTGTACGCGCTGTGTAACGGCTGGCTCAAGCCCGGTGCTCCGGTGATTGAAGCCTCCAGCGGTTCGACGGCAATTTCCGAGGCGTACTTCGCCCGGTTGCTGGGGGTGCCGTTCATTGCCGTGATACCGGCCAGTACCTCCAAAGAGAAGATCGCGCAGATTGCTTTCTACGGTGGCCAGACTCATCTGGTAAATGATCCAACGCAGATCTACGCCGAGTCCGAGCGCCTGGCGCGGGAGCACGACGGGCATTACATCGACCAGTTCACCTACGCCGAACGTGCCACTGACTGGCGGGCGAACAACAACATTGCCGAATCGATTTTCCAGCAGATGCGTTTCGAAAAACACCCGGAGCCGAGCTGGCTGATCTCCAGCCCCGGCACGGGTGGTACCACGGCCACCCTGGGGCGTTACGTGCGCTATCGCCAGCATTGCACCCGTGTGCTGTGCGCCGATGCTGAGCGTTCGGTGTTCTTCGATTATTACCAGACCGGCGATGCCAGCCTGCGTCTGGATCACGGTTCCCGAATCGAGGGCATTGGTCGGCCACGGGTGGAGGCATCGTTCCTGCCCAAGGTCATCGACGCGATGGTCAAAGTGCCGGACGCCTTGTCGCTGGCGGCCATGCATTACTTGGCCGAGCGATTGGGGCGGCATGTCGGTGGATCGAGCGGGACTAACCTGATCGGTGCATTGATGGCGGCGCAGCACATGGCGCAAGCGGGGGAAACGGGGTCGATCGTTGCGATCTTGTGTGACAGCGGCGAGCGCTATGCCACGACGTATTACGACCAGAAATGGCTCAAGGCCGAGGGGTATGAGTTGAGCGGGTTGATGGCGGTAGTCGCGGCCAGTGTCGAGCAAGGCGTGGCGCTGCCAGCGAGCGTGTTGCGGGCCAATATCTGAAGTCGAAGACGCCCCGTAGGAGCGAGGCTTGCCCGCGAAAAACGATGACGAGATTTGCCTGAATGGCCTCGTTATCGTTTTTCGCGGGCAAGCCTCGCTCCTACGGGATTTTGTTTAGTCAAAGAATGCGTGTCAGGCTTCCAGGCCCAGGATATCCCGTGCCACGGCCTCGGCTATGCGAATCCCGTCGACACCCGCCGACAAAATCCCACCGGCATAACCCGCGCCTTCACCGGCCGGGAACAGGCCCTTTACGTTCAGGCTCTGCATCGACTCGTTGCGGGTGATCCGCAATGGCGAGGAGGTGCGGGTCTCGATTCCGGTCAATACCGCGTCGTGCAGCGAGTAGCCGCGAATCTGCTTCTCGAATGCCGGCAAGGCTTCGCGAATGGCTTCGATGGCGAAGGCCGGCAAGGCCAGCGCCAGGTCACCCAAGGCAACACCTGGCTTGTAGGACGGTTCAACGCTGCCCAACTCGGTGGACGGCTTGCCAGCGATAAAGTCGCCAACCAGTTGCGCCGGCGCCTCATAGTTGCTGCCACCCAGCACGTAGGCGTGGGATTCGAGACGCTCCTGCAACTCGATACCGGCCAGCGGGCCGCCCGGATAGTCGACTTCCGGGGTAATGCCGACGACGATGCCGGAGTTGGCGTTGCGTTCGTTACGCGAGTACTGGCTCATGCCATTGGTGACCACGCGATTCGGCTCGGAGGTCGCCGCCACCACGGTGCCGCCTGGGCACATGCAGAAGCTGTACACCGAGCGGCCGTTCTTGGCGTGGTGCACCAGTTTGTAGTCGGCGGCGCCCAGTTTCGGGTGGCCAGCGTACTTGCCCAGGCGCGCGCGGTCGATCAGCGACTGCGGGTGCTCGATGCGGAAACCCACCGAGAACGGCTTGGCTTCCATGTACACACCACGGCCGTGGAGCATGCGGAAGGTGTCACGGGCGCTGTGGCCGAGCGCCAGGATCACGTGTTTGGAGTGGATCTGCTCGCCGCCGTGGAGTTCGACGCCGACCAGTTGCCCGTCGTCGATCAGCACGTCGGTGACCCGCTGCTGGAAGCGCACTTCACCGCCCAGGGCGCGAATCTCCTCACGCATGTTTTCCACGACGCCGGTCAGGCGGAACGTACCGATGTGCGGCTTGCTGACGTAGAGGATTTCTTCCGGTGCACCGGCCTTGACGAACTCATGCAGAACTTTGCGACCCAGGAATTTCGGGTCCTTGATCTGGCTGTAGAGCTTGCCGTCGGAGAAGGTTCCTGCACCGCCTTCGCCGAACTGCACGTTGGACTCGGGATTAAGCACGCTTTTGCGCCACAAGCCCCAGGTGTCCTTGGTGCGCTGGCGCACATCCGGGCCGCGCTCGAGAATGATCGGCTTGAAGCCCATTTGCGCCAGCAGCAGCCCGGCGAAAATGCCGCACGGGCCAAAACCGACGACAACCGGCCGTGCGCTCAGGTCCGTTGGCGCCTGGCCAACCATTTTGTAGCTGACATCCGGTGCCACGTTGATGTTACGGTCTTCGGCAAACCTGTGCAGCACCGAGGCCTCGTCGCGAACACTGAGGTCGATGGTGTAGATGAAGCACAGTTCAGAAGACTTTTTGCGCGCATCGTAGCTGCGCTTGAACAGGGTGAAGTCGAGCAGATCATCGCTGGCAATGCCCAGCCGCTGCACGATGGCAGGGCGCAGGTCTTCATCGGGATGGTCGATCGGCAGCTTGAGTTCGGTGATTCGTAACATGACGGGATCCGGTTCGCGGGGCGCACAACTGCGCCAGGGCGTTTGAAGGCGGCGATTATAAGCCGCAAAGGCCGGGTCCCGTGAGGCTTAAACGATCAGTCGTCGCGCGAACCGCCGAAATACCCGCAACCGCGTTGCACCTGGCCGTCGATACGCAGTTCGGCGCTCATGTGCTGGACGCTACCGGTGCTGCTGTCGATACAGCGCTGCGGTGCGACCCACAGTTCGATGTGTTGATTGTTGGCTTCGGTGCTGAGGTTGAAGCGGCCATCGCCCAGTTGCTCTTCGACATAGGGCACGGCCAAGGGTGGTTGGGCGACGCGGTCGATGATCATGCCTTTACCGCTGACTCTCACGCTCCACTCGGGCTCATGACCAGTCGCACGCAGGATCAGCTTTTTGAAATCGGGATCGTTACAGGCGTTGCCCGAATGCTCGAGGCGGTACAGCTGTTCGAGGTCGAGTTGCCCATCGCCTGCGCCGGAAACAATCCGGCCGCGCACGTCTGCGAACAGTTTGCCCTGGACATCGGCCAGGCTCGCGGCCTGCTGCAGGATGCTAGTGCCGCCCGTGTCGTTGACCACATAACGTTGCTGCTGACCGCAGGGTTGGAACATCAGCTTGCCTTCGGCAGCACTCAATTGGCCCTGCATGCGGGTCTGACCCACGTGGGAGGCACTTTCACGTGAGGTGTCGAATAATTGGCAGGCCGCGAACAGGGGGAGTAGGGCAACAAGGACTAGGGAACGGGCAACACGCATCTTGGGGTCTCCTGACAAGTGCCGCCACGTTACGCAGCCTGACTGTTCATCACAACCCTGAAGATTATTGTCAATTACCCCGTAGGCGCGAAGCTTGCTCGCGATGGCGGTGTGTCATGCAGACTATGTTCGACGGGGCTGCCGTCTTCGCGAGCAAGCTTCGCTCCTACATGTCGGGGTATTTGTTGCCAACAAGTCATCCCGGACAGCGGTTACGGTGTTCATATCTGTTTTGGCAAACACACATACCCGTAGGAGCGAAGCTTGCTCGCGATGGCAATTTCAAGGACGCCATCGCGAGCAAGCTTTGCTCCTACGGGGTTCGGCTCGGGTTTAGCCGACGTGGAAGGTCTGACCCGTCTGAAGGCCTTCGACACTTTTGGCGTAGGCCAATGCCACATCAGCCGCCGGAACCGGTTTGAAACCTCGGAAGTACGGTGCGTATTTACCCATGGCTTCGACCAGCACGTTCGGGCTGATCGAGTTCACCCGCAGACCGCGCGGCAGTTCGATGGCCGCGGCACGGACGAAGCTGTCCAGGGCGCCGTTGACCAACGCTGCCGAGGCGCCGCTGCGGATCGGGTCATGGCTGAGCACGCCGGTGGTCAGGGTGAACGATGCGCCATCGTTGGCGAATTCGCGACCGATCAGCACCAGATTGACCTGGCCCATCAGCTTGTCCTTCAGGCCCAGGGCAAAACTTTCTTCGGTCATTTCAGCCAAGGGGGCGAAGGTCACGTTGCCAGCGGCGCAGATCAGCGCATCGAACTTGCCGGTTTGCTCAAACAGTTTGCGAATCGAGTCGCTGTCGCTGATGTCGACCTGATAATCACCGCTGTTGCGGCCGATGCGGACGATTTCGTGGCGTTGGGACAGTTCTTTGTCGATGGCTGAACCAATGGTGCCGCCTGCGCCAATCAGAAGAATTTTCATGTTGCCGTGCCTCCCGTGGGTTGAATGTGGCTTCAGTTTAGAGTGATTTTTTCTGGTGATAAGCGCACTAATAGGCAACCTTTGGTTTTCTATTGGAAACAATCCATGAGCGAAATGGATGATCTGGCAGCGTTTGCAGTATTGGTGGAGGCGGGCAGTTTTACCCTGGCGGCGCAGCAGCTCGGTTGTAGCAAGGGCCAACTGTCCAAGCGCATCAGCCAATTGGAAACGCAGTTTTGCGTGGTGTTGCTGCAGCGCACCACGCGACGCTTGAGCCTGACTGCGGCGGGCGCAGCCTTGTTACCGCAAGCCCAGGCGCTCGTCGTACAAGTCGAGCGAGCGCGTCAGGCCCTGGCGCGCTTGAAGGACGACATGGCCGGTCCGGTGCGTATGACGGTTCCGGTGTCATTGGGGGAAACGTTCTTCGATGGCTTGCTGTTGGAGTTCTCCGCCAAGTACCCCGAGGTGCAGATTGAGCTGGAGCTCAACAACCAATACCGCGAACTGTCCCGCGACGGTTTCGATTTGGCGATCCGCTCTGACGTGTCCATGGATCAGCGACTGGTGGCGCGCCCGCTGTTGGCTTGGCACGAAATGACCTGTGCAAGCCCGGCGTATCTAGAGCAATACGGTGAACCGCAGACACCTCAGGCGCTGGCCGAGCACCGATGCCTGCTCAACAGTCACTACAGTGGCCGCGAGGAATGGCTGTATCACCAGCAGCATGAATTGTTGCGAGTGCGAGTTTCCGGACCGTTTGCCAGCAACCATTACAGTCTGTTGAAGAAGGCCGCGCTGGCCGGCGCCGGCATTGCCCGTTTGCCGTCCTACCTGCTGCCGGCGGAATTAGCCGACGGACGATTGCGCTGGCTCCTGCGTGACTATCAGACCCGGAGCATGCCGATGTACCTGGTGCATCCGTATCAGGGCGGATTGCCGAAACGCACGCAGGTGTTGGCGGATTATTTGATGGGGTGGTTCAAGCACAGTGGGGAGGCACTGGATCGGCTCTAACGAAACACCGTCCCCTGTGTAGGAGCTGCCGCAGGCTGCGATCTTTTGATTTTGATTTTCAAGAGCAAGGTCAAAAGATCGCAGCCTGCGGCAGCTCCTACAGGGGAGGGTGTTAAAAACAAAAAACGGCCCGTAGGCCGTTTTTTGTTTACCGCAATGGCTTAGCCGCCGAGGTACGCTTCGCGTACTTTCGGGTCGGTCAGCAGGGCTTCACCAGTGCCTTGCATCACCACCCGGCCGTTTTCCAGTACGTAAGCACGGTCAGCGATTTTTAGCGCCTGGTTGGCGTTCTGTTCGACCAGGAACACCGTTACACCGTCCTTGCGCAGCTGTTCGATGATGTCGAAGATCTGCTGGATGATGATCGGTGCCAGGCCCAGCGACGGCTCGTCGAGCAGCAGCAGCTTGGGCTTGCTCATCAGCGCACGGCCGATGGCGAGCATTTGCTGTTCGCCGCCGGACATGGTGCCGCCGCGCTGGTTGAAGCGTTCTTTCAGGCGTGGGAAAAGTCCGAGGACCTTGTCCATCTGTTCCTGGTAGTCGCCCTTCGCGGTGAAGAACCCGCCCATGGAGAGGTTTTCTTCCACGGTCAGACGGGAAAACACCCGACGACCTTCCGGAACCACGGCGATGCTCTTGCGCATGATCTGCGAAGAATCCTGGCCGACCAGTTCCTCACCCATGTAGCGGATGCTGCCGCTGTGAGCGCGAGGCGAGCCGCACAGGGTCATCAGCAACGTGGACTTGCCGGCACCGTTGGCGCCGATCAGGGTCACGATTTCGCCCTGGCGGACTTCGACGTTGACGCTGTGCAAGGCCTGGATCTTGCCATAGAAGGTGGAAACGTTTTCGAACTGCAGCATTTACGCTTCCCCCAGGTAGGCTTTGATCACTTCAGGATTGTCGCGGATCTGTTCCGGCGTGCCGTCGGCCAGAGGCGTGCCCTGGTTGATCACGACGATGTGGTCGGAAATGCTCATGACCAGTTTCATGTCGTGTTCGATCAGCAGAACGGTGACGTTGTGCTCCTCACGCAACACGCTGATCAGCGCTTTCAGATCTTCGGTTTCCTTGGGGTTCAGGCCGGCAGCTGGTTCGTCGAGCATGAGGATCCGCGGACGGGTCATCATGCAGCGAGCAATTTCCAGGCGCCGTTGCTGGCCGTAGGCCAGGGTACCGGCCGGGCGGTTGGCAAACTCCTTGAGGCGAACCTTATCCAGCCAGTACTCGGCGTACTCCATGGCCTCGCGCTCGCTTCGACGGAACGACGGGGTCTTGAACAGGCCGGACAGGAAGTTGGTGTTCAGGTGGCGATGCTGGGCGATCAAGAGGTTCTCGACCGCTGTCATGTCCTTGAACAACCGCACGTTCTGGAAGGTACGCACCACGCCTTTGAGGGCGATCTTGTGCCCTGGCAGGCCTTCGATCGACTCGCCGTCCAGCTTGATGCTGCCGCCGCTCGGCTTGTAGAAGCCGGTCAGGCAGTTGAACACGGTGGTCTTGCCGGCGCCGTTGGGGCCGATCAGCGCAACCACTTGTTTCTCTTTCACGCTCAAGGCAACGCCATTGACCGCCAGCAAGCCGCCGAAGCGCATGCTCAGGTTTTCTACTTTAAGGATCTCGCGGCTCATTTGCGCAGCTCCATGTGAGGACGTTGCATGGGCAGCAGACCCTGAGGTCGCCAGATCATCATCAGTACCATCAAGGCACCGAACATCAACATGCGGTACTCACTGAACTCACGCATCATTTCCGGCAGCAGGATCATCACCACGGCCGCCAGGATCACACCCAGTTGCGAGCCCATGCCACCTAGTACGACGATGGCGAGGATGATCGCCGACTCGATGAAGGTGAAGGACTCCGGCGTGATCAGGCCCTGGCGGGCGGCAAAGAAGCTGCCGGCGAAACCGGCGAAGCTGGCGCCCAGGGTAAAGGCCGACAACTTGATCACGGTCGGGTTGAGACCCAGTGCGCGGCAGGCGATCTCGTCTTCGCGCAGGGCTTCCCAGGCACGACCCAGAGGCATACGCAGCAGGCGGTTGATGACGAACAGTGCAAGCAGCGCCAGGAGCAATGCAACCAGGTACAGAAAGATCACCTTGTTGATCGAGTTGTATTCCAGGCCGAAGTACTCGTGGAACGTTTGCATGCCTTCAGCGGCCTTGCGCTCGAACGTCAGACCGAAGAACGTCGGCTTCTCGATGTTGCTGATACCGTTCGGACCGCCGGTAAGGCCGGTCAGGTTACGCAGGAACAGACGGATGATTTCACCGAAGCCCAAGGTCACGATCGCCAGGTAGTCACCGCGCAGGCGCAGCACCGGGAAACCGAGCAGGAAGCCGAAGGTGGCCGACATCAGACCGGCAATCGGCAGGCAGATCCAGAAACTCAAACCGTAGTAGTGCGACAACAGCGCGTAGCTGTAGGCGCCGACGGCGTAGAAGCCGACATAACCCAGGTCGAGCAGGCCCGCCAGGCCGACCACGATGTTCAGGCCCAGACCGAGCATCACGTAGATCAACACCAGTGTCGCGATGTCGACCGCGCCACGGGAGCCGAAGAACGGCCATACCAGGGCACCCGCGATCAGGGCAATGATCAACCAGCGCTGGGTGGTCGGCAGGGTCAGGAAGTTGCTGGCCTTGGCCGGAACCAGCGGCATGCGCGGCGAGGAGTGCCAGGCCGAACTGATTTGCTGGTCGAACAGGACACGCAGGAACATCAGCACCGAACACACGGCGATGGTGATCAAGGTGGCGGTGCTGGTGCCGTGTACTTCGAGGTTGATGCCGACGATGGTCAGCTTCAGACCCAATACCGGGTAGGCCACGGCCCAAACCAGCAAGGCGCTGAAAAACGCCTGTTTAAGATTCCTAGTCATACTTTCTCAACCTCCGGGCGACCCAGCAGGCCGGTTGGCCGGAACAACAACACCAAAACCAAGAGACCGAAGGCCACGACGTCCTTGTACTGGTCGCCGAAGATATCGGCACCGAAGGCTTCTGCCACACCCAGTACCAGCCCGCCGAGCATGGCACCCGGGATGCTGCCGATACCGCCCAGTACCGCTGCGGTGAAGGCCTTGAGGCCGACCAGGAAGCCGGCGTTCGGGTTGATCACGCCGTATTGCATGCTCAGCAGCACGGCCGCGATGGCCGCCAGCGCAGCACCGATGACGAAGGTGAGGGCGATGATGTTGTTGGTGTTGATACCCAGCAGGTTGGCCATCTTGATGTCTTCGGCGCAGGCGCGGCAGGCGCGACCCAAGCGAGAGCGGGAGATGAACAGGGTCAGGCCGAGCATGGCGACCAGGGTCACCACGAACACCACGATTTGCATGTAGGAAATCAGCACTTCATGTGCGCCACCTGGCCCGAAGGCAAAGTTGCCCGGAATCAGGTTGGGGATGGATTTGTCCTTGGAGTCTTGCGCCAGCAGAACCGTGTTCTGCAGGAAGATCGACATGCCGATGGCGGAAATCAGCGGGATCAGACGGTTGCTGCCGCGCAGGGGGCGGTAAGCGATCCGTTCGATGCTGTAGCCGTAGGCACTGGTGACGACGATGGTCGCCAGAAAAGCGGCGGTCATCAACAGCGGAACACTGTCGAGTCCCAGCATGGCCAGCCCGGCAATGGCGATGAACGCCACATAGGAGCCGATCATGTACACCTCGCCGTGGGCGAAGTTGATCATTCCAATGATGCCGTAAACCATCGTATAGCCGATGGCGATCAGGGCATACGTGCTGCCAATGGTCATGCCATTAACCAGCTGTTGGAAAAAGTGATAGATGTCAGGCATTACAGCGCTCCTAAAAACCTGATACGCATTTCACTGGTGGAGTCATTTTCCCGCCCGAGCCCCGTGGATCTGCATCCACTTCGAATTCGGGGTTTGCCAGCGAACCGCTGATGACGGTTTTGAGATTTTCAGGTGGGGAGACTAGCGGATCACGCCAGCGCGGCCCAAATACGTTCGTAAAACAAAGCCCACGGCACGCCGTGGGCTTTGTTGGCAGTCAGTCAGGCAGCGCCTTACTGAGGCGAAGCTTCAGTTTTTGGTTTGCCGAAGTGCCACTCGTAAACCACGAACTTGAAGTCTTTCAGGTCGCCCTTGGTGTCGAAGCTCAGGTCGCCGGTAGGCGTCTTGAAGGTACCTGCGTGGATGGCTTCAGCCACTTTGGCGGTGTCTTCAGACTTGGCAGCCTTGATGCCTTCAGCGATCACTTCCACAGCCGAGTAGGCCGGGAACACGAACGGGCCGCTTGGGTCTTCTTTCTTGGCTTTGAAGTCTTCAGCCAGTTTTTGGTTGGCCGGATCCTGGTCGAAGGATTTCGGCAGGGTCACCAGCAGGCCTTCGGAAGCGTCCTTGGCGATTTGCGAGATGGAGTCGTTACCCACGCCTTCCGGACCCATGAACTTGGCTTTCAGGCCTTTTTCCTGGGATTGACGCAGGATCAAGCCCAGCTCCGGGTGGTAGCCGCCGTAGTAGACGAAGTCGACGTTGGCTTGCTTGAGCTTGGCGATGATCGAGGAGAAGTCCTTGTCACCGGCGTTGACGCCTTCGAACACGGCGACTTTCACGCCTTTCTTCTCAAGAGTCGATTTAACGGCGGTGGCGATGCCTTCACCGTATTGCTGCTTGTCGTGCAGGACAGCAACGATTTTTGGTTTTACGTGATCGGCAATGTAGTTACCGGCGGCAGGGCCTTGGGCGCTGTCCAGGCCGATGGTGCGGAACACCATTTTGTAACCACGGTTGGTGATGTCCGGGCTGGTGGCAGCCGGGGTGATCATGATCACGCCTTCGTCTTCGTAAATGTCCGAAGCCGGTTGAGTGGAGCTGGAGCACAGGTGGCCGACCACGAACTTGACGCCGTCGTTGACGACTTTGTTCGCGACCGCTACCGCTTGTTTTGGATCACAGGCGTCATCGTATTCAACGGCTTCGAGTTTCTTGCCGTCTACGCCGCCTTTGGCGTTGATTTGTTCGATGGCCATTTTGGCGCCACTGAACTGCATGTCGCCGTATTGGGCTACAGGGCCGGTTTTAGGGCCGGCGATGCCGATCTTGATGGTGTCAGCTGCGAACGAATGGCTGGCAACCCCGGCCAGAACCATAGCGGCAAACAGTTTGGAAATCTGCTTAGTAGCCTTAGTCATAGTGCTCCACTCTTACTGTTGTAGTTTTTATAGTCCTGGCGCCGTAGGCAGCAGAACCGGGTCAGTATCTACGACATTCCCCGGAAAAGCCCCTCGGCAACTGTACCGGTACAGTGTAGAGCGCCGATTGTCAGCCTGTGAAGCTGGCGCCGGGGGGCAAAACTTAGGGGTGTCGCTTTTATGAAATAAAAAGACAGAATTGCGGCGTGGTTTTGACGGGCTTACAGCTGGACTCCGTGCATTCCTTGGCCTTCCTGCGCTTTTCGTTCAGTTATACAAATTGCTTCTGGGTTTTTCTGCCCGACCACCGACGTTATGATTGCGTCGATTTCTTTTCCGGACCGGACCCATGACTGAAGAACCTAGCACCCTCTATGCCAAGCTGCTTGGAGAAACCGCATCTATTACTTGGAAGGAGCTGGAACCGTTCTTCGCCAAGGGTGCCCTATTGTGGGTCGATCCCGGCCTGGATTTGATCGCTGTCGCCGAGGCCGTGGCTACCGACGAAGGTGAGAAAGTGGCCGCCTGGCTGGCCGCCGACAAGGTCTCCAAGCTGTCTGAAACGCGGGCGCTGGATCTGTTCGAACGTGATCCCGAGTTGTGGGCGGTGGTCGTTTCGCCGTGGATCCTGATCCAGGAAAGAGCGGCAGTCTGAATGCGCGCACCTGTTTGGTGCGCGGTGCTGTCCGATCAAAGTGTGTAGCCGAGTAGCGTGATGGCAGGTTGCCGTAGAGAAAGGCCACAGCCTCACGGTGACGTAAACGTAACGGGAACAGTTGAGCGAGCAGCCTGAGGGCTGCTTGATTGTTTCTGGGGGTTGAGATTTGTGTTGAATGTACAGGCGCCATCGCGAGCAAGCTCGGCTCCTACAAGGGGCGGTGCCGCACACAAATGCTGTGTGCACTACCGAACCTGTAGGAGCCGAGCTTGCTCGCGATTGGCGGCGACCCGGTTTTGCGCCGGCCTTAGTACGTCTTGCCCGTGTGGTTATTCAACGAAATGACCTTGGTCTTGCCAATGCGGTGACGGTAGATCTCGCGCAGGTACTTGATCGCTTTCTTCACGCAATCCCGGGACAGGCGAATGTCGTTGATCGAGACGAATTTTTCCTTGTCGTTGATCAGCTCGCGGTACTTCTTCTCGTACATCGGTTTGATCGCGTACCAGTTGGTATCGAGGATCTTCGCCGGATTCTCGAACTCGTTGAGCAGGTCGTCGATCCGGTCTTCGTCAAACTCTTCGTTGATGATGAAGTCCAGCATCGAGTTGTCCAGGGTCTCGTCAAAGCGGTAAGGGCTGCGGGCGAAACAGCGTTTGATGAAGGCCACGATCAGCGTCAGGAAGTCGTCCGACAGGCACGGACTCTTGGCGATCAGAGTAGTCAGCGACAGGTTGGCGGAGGCCCCGATCACCAGCGCATAGCGCTTGAGCGTGGTGTTGGGGAACAGGTTGTTGAGGTGTGTCTTCAACCGGTTCAAGTCCATGTAGGACAGTTTGTAGTCCTTCGGTAGGGAAACGATCGACACCACCGACGAGCAGTTCTTGAAGAAGTGCAGGTCGTGCAGGGCCGCCGCGTCGAACCCGGAGTTCTTGTACTGCTCCAGCGACGCGCGATAGCGCTTGGACTCGATCGGCAGCAGGCTGATGCCCTCGATGGCCTGGGTGACCTTGTTGAAGTGCGGCAGGTCGATGGAGCGGAAGAACAGGTCGTCGATGTTCAAGCGCTGTGGCTCTTTTTCGAACACTTTGAACTTGTCGCTGGTGGGCACCGGGGATTCCGGAACCACGGATTCGGCGTAGGCAATCGCCACCGGGCCGGCCAGGCTCATGAACAGGTCGTTGGCGTCCAAGCGAATGGTTTCGCCGATGTCGATGCCGGCGCGACGGAAATAGTTCTGGTCGTAGTCGGTGGTGACCGCCTGCGCCGTCAGAATGTTGAAGATCTGCTGCGAGATGTACTGGTTGGCATGCTTTTCCATGGCATTGACATCAATGTTCTGGATGTTGCCGTCGTCGCTCTCTTCGGCGTAACGCATGATGTCGTTGGAGATCAGCATCATCGCGTTCCACGGGCGGATTCGCCCCATGACGCTGGCTTCGCTGCTGTCTTCGTTGGCGAAGTTGTAGGAGAAATCCCATTCTTCCGACAGGTATTTACACAGCAGTCGTCCGGCGTTGATGTGCAGCGCTTCGGACATTTCACTGCGGTGATCGGAAATGTTCGGCAGTACGCAGATGCCGCTGGTGAAAATCGGTTCGAAGACGAAGGAATGACCGCTCTTGCTGTCGTGCTCGTCCACCGGCTTGGTGTCGAACGTTTTGTTCATGTAAGAGTGCTGTTGCGCCAGGCCAAACTCCGACGCCATGCCCGAACCGGTACCGCCGCCGGCGCTGAAGATCGAGAAGTACAGGCGCGATTGGTTGGCCTTGATGCCGCAGCTGTCGATCAGGTACGAGTGAATCATCTTCCAGTCAGGGCTGGAGAAGCGCTGGGTGTCCTTGTTCAGGATGATCTTGGCCAGGTATTGGCCGAGAATCGGCGCGTTACCGGCACCACCGGCGTGGACTTCTGACAAGTCCATGATTTTCATTTTGCTGTAGTCGCGCAGGAAACCGCTTTTTTCACCCTTGCGCGAGAAGCGGATACGACCGGCAATGTCTTTGTCCAAGTCACCGAGCATCACCAGCGGTTCTACCAGGAACACCGGTTTGGTGGCCTTGTTCGGCATCAGGCGCAAGTTGGTGCGAATCCACTGGGCCGGGCTGTAGCCTTTTTCGGCAAAGCGCTTGTCCGCAGACACACGGTCTTCGTTGTTGAATTCGTTGAGGTAGAACTTGCGTGCGTTGTACACCAGTTCCGCCACGTCCAGGGCGATGTTCGAACCGCAGCGGCCCAGGCCGATCAGGCATACCGACGGGAACTGCTGGTCGTTGTGCTGTTCGTTGTCGCCCTCCAGGTGCGGCGGGCGCGGAAACACCATGTCGCGCAGGCCGTCGAGGTTGTCGAGGATGCGGTCGGTGTTGGTTTCTGTGAAGTACAGGTATTGCTGGGTTGCCAGCGGGCGTGGTGCAAGCAATGGCTTCGACGAGACCGGGCTGTTGGCCGCAGGGCTCAAGGTCAGGTCGGATACCGCAGGGGCCGGATTGTTTTTAGAAGTCATTGTTTGCCATCTACCTGGGCTGTTTTGTTCGGGCGACACGCTGTCGTCGAACCGTCACGGAATAGAACTCGCGTCTTTTATTAGCGCGTATTTGGCCCGAGCGTCAGCGCCGTGGCCTGAACGTACTCAGGGGAATCCTTTCCTAAGTCATGATGAATCGGCCAATATTTGGCGATCTTTAATCAAAAAGAGGCGAAATGATGTCAACGCTACCTTCGTTGGGGTTTGCCGGAATTGGTCTGATGGGATTGCCGATGTGTCGGCGCCTGCTGGCGGCGGGTTATCCACTGACGGTGTGGAACCGCAATCCGGCCAAATGTGCGCCGCTGGTCGAGGCCGGTGCCCGCCAGGTCACCACCCCGGCACAATTGTGCGGGCACGCCGACGTGGTGATGTTGTGCCTGGCGGATACCTCGGTGGTGCGCGAGGTAGTGTTTGGCACGCAAGGGGTGGTCGAAGGCGCGAGAAGCGGACAGTTGCTGGTGGATTTTTCCAGCCTGGAACCCACCGCGACGCGGGAAATGTCGGCAGAGCTTGCCGGAAAAACTGGCATGGGCTGGCTCGATGCGCCGGTTTCCGGTGGTGTGGTGGGGGCGCAGGCTGGCAGCCTGGCAATCATGGTCGGTGGCGACGCGGCACATCTTGAGCGCGTCAAACCGATATTGCTCAACCTTGGCCAGCGTGTGACGCACATGGGCGCTGTCGGTGCGGGGCAGGTAACCAAGGCCTGCAATCAGATGATCGTAGCCTGTAATGCTTTGGTGATTGCCGAAGTGATCGCGTTGGCAGAGCGTTCCGGAGTTGATGCGAGCTTGATCGCCGAGGCGCTGGCGGGCGGCTTTGCCGATTCGAAGCCCTTGCAGATCCTTGCCCCGCAAATGGCCGAAAGCTGCTTCGAACCGGTGAAATGGCATGTGCGCACGTTGCTCAAGGATCTGGATACAGCGGTGAAGTTTTCCCGCGAGCAGGGTTCGGCGACACCGATCAGTGGGCTGGCGGCACAGCTGATGCGGCTGCATGGCGCCCAGGGGTTTCTGGAAAAAGACCCGTCTACATTAGTGCAGATGTACCGTGAACCAGACTCAACGAGGTAAGGGGGTATGCGTGCTTGTGCTGGTTGATGTCGTTCAGCACCGGACATAGTTCATCCAGTGGTACCGGACGGCTGAGCAGGTAACCCTGAACGAAGTCGCAGCCGTAGCATTCCAGAAACTGGTATTGCTCGAAGGTTTCGACGCCTTGGGTGACGACCTCCAGGTGCAGGGTATGGGCCATGGCGATGATCGCCTGGACGATTTCCATGTCCTGGGTGGAGTTGGGGATGTCCTGAATGAACGATCGGTCTATTTTCAGCGTGTTGAGCGGCAAGCGTTTGAGGTAGGCCAAGGACGAGTAACCGGTGCCGAAGTCATCGACCGACAGCGACACGCCCAAGGCCCGAATCTGTCGCAGCAGTTCCAGCGTCTCGGCGATATTGCCCATCAGTGCGTTCTCGGTTACCTCCAGCTCCAGTCGTTGTGGCGCGACCCCGGTGCTGCGTAGTGCCTGTTCAATTTGACCGGCCAGTTCTGCACGCGCCAGGCTCAGGGGGGAGCAGTTCACGGCGATCTTCAGCGCTTCGTAGCCTTGGCGCGACAACTCACCGAGGTCCTCACAGGCTTTGCGCAATACCCAGTTGTCCAGTTCAGTGATCAGGCCATTGGCCTCGGCGAGGGAGATGAAACGGTCTGG
This sequence comes from Pseudomonas putida, assembly GCF_050990305.1. Classification (GTDB taxonomy): domain Bacteria; phylum Pseudomonadota; class Gammaproteobacteria; order Pseudomonadales; family Pseudomonadaceae; genus Aquipseudomonas; species Aquipseudomonas putida_AH. Next base: position 1,418,129 of record NZ_CP158817.1, read on the forward strand.
GGCGAGGAGTCCATGTACCGGGTGTTGCCAGCGAATCAACGCTTCAAGTTTGCTGACCCGACCGGTTTTCAGGTCGTAGATCGGCTGGTAATGGAGCGCCAAACCGGTGTCTTCGCGCAGTGCGTAACGCAGTTCTTCTTCCAGTTGCAGTTCGAGCGTGGCCCGGGCCTTGAGGTTGGCACTGAAGAAGTTCAGGCCATTTCGGCCGGTGCCCTTGGACTGATACAGCGCCAGGTCAGCATTTTTCAGTAGCTCGTCACAGGTTTTGCCGTCCTCGGGAAACAGGCTGATGCCAATGCTGGTCGTCATGACCATGCGTCGCCCTGCCAGTTCTATGGGCTCCTTCATTTTCGACATGATGCTCTGCGCCAGGTGCCGCGCTTCCTCGCGATCGTTGAGGTTGATGAGCATGCAGAACTCATCGCCACCGAAACGCGCCACCACATCTTCGTGACTGCGCACCGAACCTTTGATGTGGTTGGCAAGTACTTTGAGCAATTCGTCGCCGGCGTCGTGACCGAGACTGTCATTGATGCGCTTGAAGTGGTCGATATCGAGGAACAGCACGGCCAGCATGCCGCCTGAGTGGGTTTTTTCGATGAGTTTTTCGGCGAACAGTTGGTTGAAACCACGGCGATTGGTCAAGTTGGTCAACGGATCAAAGTGCGCTACTTGCTGCAGGGACATGCGAGCCTGATCCAGCTGACTGAGCAGTGAGTTGACCCGCTGCAGGTCATGCTCCTTATGTTGCAGCTTCTTGTCCGCCAGCGCCGCGCTGATGCTGCTGCCGATGATCAGCAGCGTCATGATCGCCACCATCAGGCCCAGTTGCAGGTGGTTGTTTTCCCCGGGTTGGGTCAGGAGACTGCCGTTGGGCAGCACCAGATTGAAGGCGGCCATGCCGGTGAAGTGCATGCTGAAGATGCCTGTTCCCAAGACCAGGCTGGCACTGTATTTGAGCAGTTGATGGAACATGCCGGCGCCGTTGCGCAGGTAGCTGGCCAACAGCAATGTCGCCAGGCTGGCGGCAATCGCAACCAGGATGGAAAGGGCAAACAGTGAGGGTTGGTAAAAAACCACGGCCTGCGAGCGCAGGGCGGACATGCCAACGTAATGCATGGTGGCAACGCCCAGGCCGACCGTGATCGAGGCCTTGAAACAATCCCAAAAGTCCAAGGTAGGCCGACTCAGAGTCTGCATCGCCAGCCATGATGCGAGCAGTACGATCAATAGTGAGACGAAGGTAATCGGCAAATGATAATGCACATTGATCGGCGCTTGAAACGCCAACATGCCGATGAAGTGCATGGCCCAGATGCCCCCGGCCAGGCAACCGGCACCGACCCAGCACCAGAGCCGGCGCGAAACCGTTTTTTCCGCATGCGCTACCCGCTCGGCCATGTCCAGTGTGGCGAAACAGCCGGCACAGGCGACCAGATAAGCGAGTAGCACCAGAAAAGGGTCATGGATGCAGTTGAGTATGACCTGCCCACTCTCTGGAAGCTCGGTAATGAAATGCAGACCAAGCCACTCCATAGCATGCCCCATGTTGTGTTTCTGACCGGTGCAAGGAGCGCCGTTGAATGTCTTGGAGTATAGAGGGCATGCATGGCGTGCAAGGAGTAGTGGCACATTAGCCCCAATGATTTTGGCATGAGGCTAATAGCGAATAGTGCTAATGATCAGGCGCTTTGCAGCTCAAGCATTTGAGGCGCAGGTTCCAGGGGCGCCAAGCCGAAAGCGGCCCGCGCCATATCGCAATCGGAATTGTGCTGGCCGTCGACCCAGGAGGCTTCGAATTCTCGGCAGGGGCTCGAACGCTTGTCGTAAATCGTGCATTTCACGGTGCTGCCTACTTCCCCCTCCAGGCTGACACAGCGTGGTTTTTTGCGGTCGGTTCCCAGCATGGCCACACGACTGGGGGTAATCTGTTCGACCAACTCGTCGGGCACTGTCCCGCCGGATGAAGCGCATTCACCCCAAAAAAACGACACGCGAAAATGGGAACAGCAGGCACCGCAATTCAGACACGGACTGGCTTCGGACATGGGCGATTATCTAAGGAAAGGTGAGGAAGCAGGGGGAGGACAAGGCCGCTATTCTAGGCTTCGCCAGCGGCTTGGGAAGGGGGGGCGAAGGGTATTTTTCAGCGGGTTGACGTGCGGTGCAAACAATCGCCTCGAGCCTATGAATATTGGCTCTTGTCAGTTCTCAGGGCGAGGCGTCGCCATGGGCTGACATCAGCCTTACGAATAATTACAGACAGCAGTGACGGGCCTGTCTAGATTGACGTTTCCGGGGGCAGTGACGCCCCAATAACAATAAAAGAGACGGACCCATGCAGAACTCGACCCAAGCGGCGAATGCCTGGCGCATTCTGTTCCTGTTGTTCCTGGCCAATCTGTTCAACTTTTTCGACCGCACCATCCCCGCCATCATCATCGAGCCAATCCGCATGGAGTGGCATCTGAGCGACTTTCAGCTGGGGATCATTGGTACCGCATTCACCATTGTCTACGCGATCGCCGGCCTGCCCCTTGGGCGGATGGCCGATACCGGTTCGCGCAGCAAACTGATGGGCTGGGGCCTGGCGGCCTGGAGCGGGCTGACCGCCGTCAATGGCATGGTGGGCAGTTTCTGGAGCTTCCTGATCGTGCGCATGGGTATCGGCATCGGTGAGGCCAGCTACGCGCCGGCTGCCAACTCCTTGATCGGTGATCTGTTTCCGGCTCACCGTCGGGCGCGGGCCATGGGGATCTTCATGCTCGGGCTGCCACTGGGGCTGTTGCTGGCGTTCTTCACCATTGGCGCGATGGTCAAGGCGTTCGACAGCTGGCGTGCGCCGTTCTTCATCGCTGCGGTGCCGGGGCTGATCCTGGCGATCTTCATGTTCTACATCAAGGAGCCCAAGCGCGGTGCGGCTGAAAGCGTGCAGGTGTCGCAGGAGCAGATCGACCGGCCGATCCGCCGTGTCCTGGCGGTGCCGACCTTCCTGTGGCTGGTGCTGGCCGGTTTGTGTTTCAACTTCGCCACCTATGCCTGCAATTCATTCCTGGTACCGATGCTGCAACGCTATTTCCTGATGCCGTTGCAGGAAGCGGCGGTGGCCACCGGGATCATCGTGGGTGTCACCGGACTGGTCGGTTTGACACTGGGTGGCTGGGTCGCGGACAAGATTCACCAGCGCGTTGCCAACGGTCGCCTGCTGTTCGCCGCGTTCAGCCTGATCATTTCCACTGTGTGTACGGCGTGGGCGCTGCATTCGGGGCGGATCGAGATCGGGGTGTTCGTGGCCGTGTTCAGTGTGGGCTGGCTGTTTGCTTACAACTTTTATACCTGCGTTTACACAGCGATCCAGGACGTGGTCGAACCGCGCCTGCGGGCGACGGCCATGGCGCTGTTCTTTGCCGGGTTATATTTGCTGGGGGGTGGTCTGGGCCCGGTAGTGGTCGGTGCCTTGTCCGATCACTTTGCGCACACGGCCATGCTGTCGGCAGGGGCGGAGCAGATGACCGAAGCGTTCAAGGCGGTGGGCCTGCATGACGCGATGTACCTGATCCCGGTGGCGCTGTTTTTCACCATGGTGTTTCTGGTGTTGGCTTCGCGGTGTTTTGTGCGCGATGCGAAGCGGATGAGGGAGGGGTTGGTGGCTGTGGTTGAGCCGCAGGTTGAGGGTGTGACTGCTTAACTTCAAAAGATCGCAGCCTTCGGCAGCTCCTACATAGGTTTGTGCACACCTGTAGGAGCTGCCGAAGGCTGCGATCTTTTTAAACAAAAAGGCCCGCATTGCGCGGGCCTTCTTATTAGCGGTGGAGCAGGGGACTTAACCTGCTACCAACACCCGAATCGCTTCCAGTCGCAGTGCCGCCTTGTCGAGCATTGCCAGGCCTTGTTCGCGTTGTTTACGCAGGGCCACCAGTTCGCTGTCGCGTACGGTCGGGTTGACCGCTTGCAATGCGGTCAGGCGTGCCAGTTCTTCATCGGTATCGGCCGCCAGGCGACGTTGCGCCTCGGCAACACGCTCGGCATGACGCGGGTAGATCTTGTCTTCGCCGGCGTTGATCCGTGGCGTCAGCTGATCGCGCTGGGCCTGGATGAACTTGTTGGCGCTGGCGCGCGGTACGCTTTCGAGTTGATCGTTCAACGTCTCGAACGCAACCCGCGCGGACAGGTCATTGCCATTGGTGTCGAGCAGGCAGCGCAGGGCGGCTGGGGGCAGGTAACGGCCCAGTTGCAGCGAGCGCGGCGCGACCACTTCGCTGACGTAGAGCAATTCCAGCAACACGGTGCCAGGTTTCAGCGCTTTATTCTTGATCAGCGCCACGGCGGTGTTGCCCATGGAACCGGACAGCACCAGGTCCATGCCGCCTTGTACCATCGGGTGCTCCCAGGTAATGAACTGCATGTCTTCACGCGACAGCGCCTGGTTACGGTCGTAGGTGATGGTCACGCCTTCGTCGTCGCCCAGCGGGAAGCTGGCGTCGAGCATTTTTTCGCTCGGCTTGAGGATCAGGGCGTTTTCCGAATGGTCTTCGCTGTCGATGCCAAAAGCGTCGAACAGGGTTTCCATGTAGATCGGCAGGGCGAACTGGTCGTCTTGCTCCAGAATCGCTTCAACCAGGGCTTCGCCTTCGCCGGCGCCGCCGGAGTTGAGTTCCAGCAAGCGGTCGCGGCCGGTGTGCAGTTCGGCTTCCAGGCGCTCACGCTCGGTGCGCGCTTCGTCGATCAGCGTCTGCCATTCAGTGTCGTCGGCCTCTTCCAGCAGCGGCAGCAGGCGCGGGCCGAACTGATGCTGCAAGGCGTTGCCGGTCGGGCAGGTGTTGAGGAACGCGTTCAACGCTTCGTGGTACCACTGGAACAGGCGCTCTTGCGGACTGGTTTCCAGGTACGGTACGTGCAATTCGATGGTGTGCTTCTGGCCGATCCGGTCCAGACGGCCGATACGTTGTTCCAGCAGGTCCGGGTGGGACGGCAGGTCGAACAGCACCAGATGATGAGCGAACTGGAAGTTGCGGCCTTCACTGCCGATTTCCGAGCAGATCAGCACTTGCGCGCCGAACTCTTCGTCGGCGAAGTAGGCGGCAGCGCGGTCACGCTCAAGGATATTCATGCCCTCGTGGAACACCGTGGCCGGAATGCCGGAACGCACGCGCAAGGCGTCTTCCAGGTCCATGGCGGTTTCGGCGTGGGCGCAGATCACCAGCACTTTGGTGCGCTTGAGCATTTTCAGCTGGTCGATCAGCCATTCGACGCGAGGGTCGAATTTCCACCAGCGCTCTTCTTCGTTGGCGTCCGGCTGGGCCTGGAAGCTGACTTCCGGGTACAGCTCGGCATGGTCGCCCAACGGCAGTTCGAGGTATTCATCCGGGCACGGCAGCGGGTATGGATGCAGTTTACGCTCCGGGAAACCTTGCACGGCAGCACGGGTATTACGGAACAGCACGCGGCCGGTGCCGTGGCGGTCCAGCAGTTCACGCACCAAGCGAGCGCTGGCTTCGGTGTCACCGTCGTTGACCGCCGTCAGTAGGGCTTCGCCTTCGTCACCCAGGAAACCATGAATGGTTTTGTGCGCTTGTGGCGACAGGCGCCCTTGATCCAGCAACTCCTGAACGGCCTCGGCCACCGGGCGATAGTTTTCGCTTTCGGCGCGGAAGGCGTGCAGGTCATGAAAACGGTTCGGGTCGAGCAGGCGCAGACGGGCAAAGTGGCTGTCCTGGCCCAGTTGTTCCGGGGTTGCGGTCAACAACAGCACGCCCGGAATGGTTTCGGCGAGTTGTTCGACCAGCGAGTATTCAGGGCTGACTTGATCTTCGTGCCACACCAGGTGGTGCGCTTCGTCGACCACCAGCAAGTCCCAACCGGCTGCGAACAGCGCGTCCTGGGCTTTTTCGTCGTCCACCAGCCACTCCAGGGCAACCAGTGCGAGCTGGGTGTCTTCGAACGGGTTGGAGGCATCGCTTTCGATGAAGCGTTCTTCGTCGAACAGCGCGACTTGCAGGTTGAAACGGCGACGCATCTCCACCAGCCACTGGTGCTGGAGGTTTTCCGGTACCAGGATCAATACGCGATTGGCGCGGCCTGAGAGCAACTGGCGATGGATGACCAGACCGGCTTCGATGGTTTTACCCAGGCCCACTTCGTCCGCCAGCAGAACCCGTGGCGCGATACGGTCGGCCACTTCGCGGGCGATGTGCAACTGGTGCGCGATCGGTTGTGCACGTACGCCACCCAGGCCCCAGAGCGAGGACTGCAACTGGCGGCTGGTGTGTTCCAGAGTGTGGTAGCGCAGGGAGAACCAGGCCAGCGGGTCGATCTGGCCGGCGAACAGACGGTCGCTGGCCAGGCGGAACTGGATGAAGTTCGACAGTTGAGTTTCCGGCAGGGTGACCACTTCGTTTTGTGCGTTGAGGCCGTGGTAGACCAGCAGGCCATCCATGTCGTCAACTTCGCGAACGGTCAGCTTCCAGCCTTCGAAGTGAGTGATGGTGTCACCCGGCGAAAATCGCACACGGGTGAGGGGCGCATTCCGTAGCGCGTACTGGCGAGTGTCGCCAGTGGCCGGGTAGAGCACGGTCAACAAGCGGCCGTCCTGTGCCAGAACGGTGCCCAATCCCAGCTCGGCTTCGCTGTCACTGATCCAGCGTTGCCCCGGTTGATACTGCTGCGCCATGCTGCCTGACTCCCACCTTGAAAAAGCGGGCTATCTTAACGGAATGAGGGCTTGAGGGCCAAAAGACTCTCAGAAAAACTCTCGGCTTTACGTTAGCCCACTAATGCACGGCGCGCGGGCAACGGCACCCTCGAGTGTCAATTGAGTCACAGTTTGCGACCGATGGCTCAAGTCGCCATTACCGCAGCCGACAGCCTGAAGACAGGAGACTAATAAATATGCTGCCACCGATGCTCCCCTTGAGTGCCGTGCCCATCACTTCCCAGCATGACCCGGTCCGTCCGCGTCCGGACATCACGCCGGTGGTGCCGATGCAGGAGAGTTCAACCGACAGCACCATCGACCTGAAAAATCGCGACCCCGAAGAGGCCGTTCTACTGTTGCGTGAGGAACAACGCAAAAAGCAGGAGCGCGAGCGTCGCCGTCGCGAAGCCGATGAAGATCCCGAAGCCCACCTGGCGATTCCCGGCACCGAACTCAATGCCGATAACACCGTGCCGGTGGCGCCGCTGATGGAAGACCAGCCTCGCCAGGGTTTGTGGGTCGATATCCAGATTTGAGGGCGCGGCTGGTCAGCGCCGCCTCCAGACCGCATTATGAGTGCAATCCTGCCGGTTGATACGGCAGCTGAATCTCCTTTCGAACGATGCACTGAACGCCATGAGCCAAGACGACAAGCTGATAGACCTCAACGCCGAACGCGCCAAGCGTGTTCATGACCTTAACGACAAGCGCCTGAACGAAGTGCGTCAGGCGTTCGAACAGGCCATGCCGTTGGGTAAGGCAAAGAAAAAGCCGAAGAACAAACCCAAGAAACGTTGACCCCCACCTGCATCGACTGATGCAGGTCAGTTTTCCCCTTCCTTAGTGCCCGATTCCGGCGCCTCACCCCCGGCAATATTGATCCCGGTCAATATTTTCTCCTGTCTGATTGGTTAACTTAGCTCCATCGCAACAAGGCAACTGCAGGAGACGCGTCATGTTTCTCGACAACGTAGTGATCGCCGGAGTGCTGACCGTCAGCCTCATGTTTGTATTCTTCGCCGGGTTTGGATTTTTTATCTGGAAGGATTCGCACAAGCGGAAATAACCGTAGTTCCTTCGAGATGTAATGAGCACGCAAGGCATTTTAGGCAACTTCGGTTGCCTTTTTTTTTGCCTGCGATTTTTGTTGGGTAAACAAAATACCTGTAGGAGCCGAGCTTGCTCGCGATAGCGATTTAAAGTTCAGCATCAATGCCGAATGGTAAACCGCTATCGCGAGCAAGCTCGGCTCCTACAGGTTTGAGGATATCGTCGGTTATTGCGGCAATAAAAAAGGCGCGGTCCTCACGGAGCGCGCCTTTTTCGTTTGACTGCGTATCAGCTACCCAGTGCCTTCGATGCCAGCCAGAACAGGCCGGCCGACAGGGCAACCGTGGCGGGCAGGGTCAAGACCCAGGCCAGCAGGATGGTTTTGACGGTGCCACCTTGCAGACCGCTTTTGTTCGCCACCATGGTCCCCGCCACACCCGAAGACAGGACGTGGGTGGTGGATACCGGCAGGCTGAAGATGTTGGCCATGCCGATCAGGCTGGCGGTGGTGATCTGGGCCGACATGCCCTGGGAGTACGTCATGCCTTGCTTGCCAATCTTCTCACCGATGGTCAGCACCACGCGCTTCCAACCCACCATGGTACCCAGGCCGAGAGCCAGGGCGACCGCCAGAATCACCCAGAACGGGGCGTATTCGGTGGTGGTGGTCAGATCTTTGCGCAGCTTGTCCAGGTCAGCCTTTTCGCGGGCGCTCAGGATTGGCAATTTGCTGACTTTCTTCGCCGTGTCGTCCAGGCACAGCAGGTAACGGCGTACTTCGATGCGGCTTTCCGATGACAGCGAGTGGTAATCGGCAACGCCTTTCAGGGTGCCGAGCAAGGCATTGATGGTCGGTTCGGTCTGTTGCGGGTTGCAACGGAATTTCTCCGGCAGATCGCCTTCGACGCTTTTGCCCAGGGCCAGGAACTCACCCAGGGAATCGGCATTGCGCTTGTAGAACTGGCTCAAGTGCAGGGTGGCATCGCGGGTACGCTCGATCTGGTAGGTGGTGCTGTTCAAATCGAGAACGAACTGCGCCGGCACGATACCGATCAGCACCAGCATGATCAGGCCGATACCTTTCTGACCGTCGTTGGACCCGTGCACGAAGCTCACGGCCATGGCCGAGATCACCAGCACCAGACGGTTCCAGAACGGGGGGTGTTTCTTGTCGTCGATCTTGCGGCGCTCTTCCGGGGTCTTGTGCATCTTTGACAGCGGACGCCACCATTTAAGGCCGATCAATATAAGTGCGGCAATCAGAAAACCTGCCATGGGCGAGAACACCAGCGAAGCGGCGATATCGATCGCCTTTTGCCAGTTCACCCCATCGGCCAACGGAATTTCGTTGATCAGGGCATTGGCCAGGCCCACGCCGAGGATCGAGCCGATCAGGGTGTGGGAGCTGGAGGCGGGGATACCGAAGTACCAGGTGCCCAGGTTCCAGGTGATGGCTGCAGCGAGCAACGAGAACACCATCGCCAGGCCATGGCCGGTATTCACGTTGATCAGCAGCTCTACCGGCAGCAGGTGGACAATGGCGTACGCCACGCCAACGCCACCGAGCAACACGCCGAGGAAATTGAACACACCGGAAAAGAACACCGCCAGATGAGGGGGCATCGCTTTGGTGTAGATAACAGTGGCTACCGCGTTAGCGGTGTCATGAAATCCATTGATGAACTCGAAGGCGAGGACAAAAGCCAGGGCGAGCAAGAGGCTCACAAGCACCCAAGCATCCAGTCCGCTGAATAAATCGATCATGAAGGTTTTCTGACCCGGTCATAAGGGGGCGCGATTATGCCAGAAAAGACTGTCAATCGATGCACTTGCTGCTCATCGGTAACATTCTTCAATGAAATATTTTGCGGCCGTACCCTCAGCCCCGGTGATTTTTCGGGGAGCGCAAGTCATTGAATTTCATTGAAAACACTGATGCCACAAGGGTTTCAGTCGTTTGGCGGTACGATCTGAATGCTTGTATGAAATTTCTGAAAGGGGAGTCAGATATGAGCCTTTTTACCCTGTCAGATGGGCAAGGTGGCCGCTGCCCGCTGATAGCGGGCGCAGAAGGCAACATTGATACATCCCGCTTTTAACGGGTGTAACCACAGTCCCTTTAAGGAAGGCAAGCCGAAGCGGTCAAGGCTCTTCGGCTTTGAGTTCCTTTTCCATTTTTTCCAGTTCTTGCTTGAAAACCTGGTCCTGAACGGTGGCGCGTTTACGCCAGGGTTTACGTTCCGGTTCGGGTTGGGCGGCGTAGGTGGTGACTTCCCCGCCGTAAACTTCCTTGTAACGTTGTTCCTGGCGCTCAAGTTCCGCGCGCAGTTCGTCTTTCGTCACAGTGCTACCTGTTTGAGTTGAGGTAAATTCTGGTGAATCGCGCTGCGTTCAATGTATTGACCACGCTCGTCGAAAGGACAAGGCCCATGAAGGCATCGTTTACGGCAGAGTGATCAGTACGTCCATGTTGCAGGCGGCTACGGCACCAGAGGTCAATAGCTGACGTAGCATCAAATTCCTGTTTCGGCGAGCGCGTTGGCGATGTAAATGCAGTCCGCGTCGCACGCTTGCCTAGGGCGATGGCGATGAAGTCTCGTGCCACCGGGTAGCGGGATCGGCAGCTATAAAACCGCCTGGCTACTGATTTGTATTATAGCGAGCGAATCAGAGAACACTATCGTTGAAGGGCTAAAAGTAGATATTGGTGTGTGATTGTTTTGTTACTCGTAACTTTTACTGTCAACTAACGCATTGCTGGATGTCACTTAGCAGCGATGCCTTTCTGGCGTCATTAAGTCGAACAACTTAGGTCAACTACATCCATCCTTAAATCTGCATTCAGGCCTGTGCGAATACATATAAGGAGGGAGGCTTGGCCCGATTTTTTGGCGCGCAGGGCGCGTGCAGGAAGGTACAGGCAGTGGATTGCGATTATCGATCAATGGTTCGATAATCGCCCGATCCTGGTGGCTCGGGCTTGTTTGCCGGCCCCATGCCGCTTGTAATAGTCGCTGATCCGTGTGGGAAAAAGGGCCTTATATGAACGATCAACTGCGCAACTCCTTCGCCTCCGTGGCTCCGCCGATCGTCGCTTCGCCCGCCAAGCGGATTCAGGCCATGACCGGTGATCCCGACTTCATGACCTCGCTGGCCCGGGGCCTGGCTGTCGTGCAAGCGTTCCAGGAGCGCAAGCGACACCTGACCATCGCGCAAATCAGCCATCGTACGGAAATTCCCCGCGCCGCCGTCAGACGTTGCCTGCATACCCTGATCAAGCTCGGCTACGCCACCACGGACGGTCGCACCTATTCATTGCTGCCCAAAGTCCTGACCCTCGGCCATGCCTATGTCTCGTCGACACCGCTGGCGGTTTCCGCCCAGCCGTATCTGGACCGCATGAGTGAGCAACTGCATGAGGCCTGCAACATGGCCACGCTGGAAGGGGATGACATCTTGTACATCGCCCGTTCGGCGACCACCCAGCGCCTGATTTCGGTCGACCTCTCGGTGGGCGGTCGCCTGCCGGCCTATTGCACGTCGATGGGCAGAATTCTGCTGGCCGCCCTGGATGACACGTCATTGGGCGAATACCTCGATCACGCCGACCTGCAGGCCAAGACCAGTCGCACTATCCATACGCCCGAGGCGTTGCTCGAATGCCTGCAAGAGGTGCGTCAACAAGGCTGGTGCATTGTCGATCAGGAACTGGAGCAGGGTCTGCGTTCCATAGCCGTCCCGGTGTACGACGCTTCCGGTCAGGTGGTCGCGGCGCTCAACGTCAGCACCCATGCAGGGCGGGTCAGTCGCAACGAATTGGAGCAGCGCTTCCTGCCTGGCCTGTTAAGTGCCAGTCGCGACCTCAGTGCTCAACTGTTTGCCTAAGCTGTTCGATAATCGCACAGAGTCGTTTCTGGTGAATTGACGCTGTTTCCTCCGGATCATTACTGTCGCGGCTGCGCCGGCGTTGGCCGGCCCCCGTTCGACTGTGATCCATGGAATAAAAATAATGAACCAGCCCCAGTCCGCAGTAGGCAACTGCCTCGATGTGCAGTCCTTTATCAATGCTCAACCCATTTCGCGCTACCAGTGGCGCGTAGTGATTCTGTGCTTCCTGATTGTCTTTCTTGATGGCCTCGACACCGCAGCCATGGGGTTTATCGCCCCGGCTTTGTCACAAGACTGGGGCATCGACCGCGCCAGCCTGGGGCCAGTGATGAGTGCGGCGTTGATCGGCATGGTCTTCGGCGCCCTGGGTTCCGGTCCTTTGGCTGACCGCTTCGGGCGAAAAGTCGTGTTGGTCGGGGCCGTATTTTTGTTTGGTGCGTTCAGCCTGGCCTCGGCCTACAGCACCAACGTCGAACAGTTGCTGGTGCTGCGCTTCCTCACAGGCCTGGGGTTGGGCGCCGGGATGCCGAATGCCACCACGCTGTTGTCGGAATACACCCCGGAACGCAAGAAATCCCTGCTGGTGACCAGCATGTTTTGCGGTTTCAACCTGGGCATGGCCGGTGGCGGATTCATTTCGGCCAAGCTGATTCCGGCATTCGGCTGGCACAGCCTGTTGCTGATCGGCGGGGTTTTGCCGTTGATCCTGGCCGTCGTTTTGCTGCTTTGGCTGCCTGAATCGGCGCGCTACCTTGTCGTCCGTAACCGTGGCACCGACAAAGTGCGCAAGACCCTGGCGCCCATCGACCCGGTAATGGTTGCCCAGGCCGCCAGTTTCAGCGTGCCGGAACAGAAAACCGTGAAGGCGCGCAACGTGTTTGCGGTGATTTTCTCCGGCACCTACAGCGTCGGCACCTTATTGCTGTGGCTGACCTATTTCATGGGCCTGGTGATTGTTTACCTGCTGACCAGTTGGCTGCCGACCCTGATGCGCGACAGTGGCGCGAGCATGGAGCAGGCCGCGTTCATCGGCGCGCTGTTCCAGTTCGGCGGAGTGTTGAGTGCGGTGGGTGTAGGTTGGGCCATGGATCGGTTCAATCCGCACAAGGTGATCGGTATTTTCTACCTGCTGGCCGGGGTGTTTGCCTACGCGGTGGGACAAAGCCTGGGCAGCATCACACTGCTCGCGACGTTGGTGCTGGTGGCCGGCATGTGTGTTAACGGCGCGCAATCGGCAATGCCCTCGCTGGCCGCGCGGTTTTATCCGACCCAGGGGCGTGCCACGGGTGTGTCGTGGATGCTCGGGATCGGCCGTTTCGGCGCCATCCTCGGCGCCTGGATGGGCGCAACCCTGCTGGGGTTGGGCTGGAATTTCGAGCAGGTGCTGACGGCGCTGGTGATTCCCGCAGCGCTGGCGACCACGGCGGTGGTGATCAAGGGTGTGGTCAGTCATGCGGATGCGACCTGACAGTTAATTCAGAATCATCGGCGTGTTTGATGGCCTCATCGCGGGCAAGCCACGCTCCTACGGTTTTTCGTCGTTTCCCATGTGAGCGATCGTCAAAAAACCTGTAGGAGCGAGGCTTGCCCGCGAAGCTTTTTGGGTCGATAGGTAAGTAACAATGTGTTCGATAAACGAACACTCAGTCGATTATCGGATTGTTTGGCGTTTTTCACAGGCTTAATCTTCAGTCATTCCGGCGCTGCGCATCGGCGCCTTTTTCGACCACGTTGGTTAATAACAAATGGGAGCCTGCCCCAAATGGCTGAGATTCTTTCGCTGCACGACGCGGTGAAGCAATTCGTGAATGACGGCGATACCGTTGCGCTCGAAGGCTTCACTCACCTGATCCCGACGGCGGCGGGTCACGAAATCATTCGTCAGGGTAAAAAAGACCTGACCCTGGTACGGATGACGCCTGACCTGATCTACGACCAGTTGATCGGTGCCGGTTGTGCACGCAAGTTGATTTTCTCCTGGGGCGGTAACCCAGGCGTTGGTTCGCTGCACCGTCTGCGCGATGCAGTCGAGAAGCAGTGGCCTCACGCGATGGAAATCGAAGAACACAGCCACGCCGACCTGGCCAACGCCTACGTCGCAGGCGCTTCCGGCTTGCCGTTCGCGGTGCTGCGTGCCTACGCCGGTTCCGACCTGCCGAAGGTCAACCCACTGATCAAATCCGTGACCTGCCCATTCACCGGCGAAGTGCTGGCCGCCGTGCCTTCGGTACGCCCGGACGTCACCGTGATCCACGCCCAGAAAGCCGACCGCAAGGGCAACGTGCTGCTGTGGGGCATCCTTGGTGTGCAGAAAGAAGCCGCGCTGGCTGCCAAGCGTTGCATCGTCACCGTCGAAGAAATCGTCGATGACCTAAAGGCACCGATGAACGCTTGCGTCCTGCCGACCTGGGCCTTGAGCGCGGTCTGCCATGTACCGGGCGGTGCGCATCCGTCCTACGCCCACGGTTACACCGAACGTGACAACCGTTTCTACCAGGCCTGGGACCCGATTGCCCGCGACCGTGACACCTTCACCGCGTGGATCAACGAATACATCCATGGCAGCGCTGACTTCAGCGAGTTCCAGGCCAAACTGGCCGCCGCTTCGGAGGCGAAGTAATGACTTACACCACCAATGAAATGATGACCGTCGCCGCTGCCCGTCGCCTGAAGAACGGCTCGGTGTGCTTCGTGGGCATTGGCCTGCCATCGAAAGCGGCCAACCTGGCGCGCCTGACGTCCTCGCCGGATGTCGTGCTGATCTACGAGTCGGGCCCGATCGGTGCCAAGCCGAGCGTATTGCCACTGTCGATCGGCGACGGCGAGCTGGCGGAAACCGCTGACACCGTAGTGCCAACCGGTGAGATTTTCCGCTACTGGCTGCAGGGCGGTCGTATTGACGTCGGTTTCCTCGGCGCTGCCCAAGTCGACCGTTTCGGCAACATCAACACCACTGTGGTCGGTGATTATCACGCGCCGAAAGTCCGTCTGCCGGGCGCCGGCGGTGCACCGGAGATTGCCGGTTCCGCCAAGAGCGTGCTGATCATCCTCAAGCAATCGGCGCGTTCGTTCGTCGACAAGCTCGACTTCATTACCTCGGTTGGCCACGGTGAAGGCGGCGATTCGCGCAAGCGTCTCGGTCTGCCAGGCGCAGGTCCGGTGGGGATCATCACCGACCTGTGCACCATGGAACCAGAAGCCGGCACCAACGAATTCGTTGTCACCGCACTGCACCCGGGCGTGACCCGCGAGCAAGTGGTCGCTGCCACCGGTTGGCCGATCCGCTTTGCCGACAGTGTTGCCGTCACCGCCGAGCCGACTGAGGTCGAGCTGACCGCGCTGCGTGATCTGGAAGCCCGTACCGCTGCAGCCCACGGCCAAGCCCCTGGAGAAGCGTGATGCGTGACGTTTATATCTGCGACGCGATTCGCACCCCCATCGGCCGCTTCGGCGGCGGCCTTTCGACGGTGCGTGCCGACGACTTGGCCGCCGTGCCAATCAAGGCGCTGATGGAGCGCAACCCGAGCGTGGACTGGGCAGCCGTGGACGAGGTGTTCCTCGGCTGCGCAAACCAGGCCGGTGAAGACAACCGCAACGTGGCGCGCATGGCGCTGCTGCTGGCCGGTCTGCCGGACACCATTCCGGGCGTGACCCTCAATCGCCTCTGCGCTTCGGGCATGGATGCCATTGGCACCGCGTTCCGCGCCATCGCCAGTGGCGAGATGGAGTTGGCGATTGCCGGCGGCGTCGAGTCGATGTCCCGCGCGCCGTTCGTGATGGGCAAGGCTGATGCTGCGTTCTCGCGCAATATGAAGCTGGAAGACACCACCATCGGCTGGCGCTTCATCAACCCGTTGATGAAAGCCCAGTACGGCGTGGATGCGATGCCGCAAACCGCCGACAACGTGGCCGATGACTACAAGGTCTCCCGCGCTGACCAGGACGCCTTCGCCCTGCGCAGCCAGCAACGCACCGCCGTCGCCCAGGCCGCCGGCTTCTTCGCCGAGGAAATCGTCGAAGTGCGCATTGCCCATAAAAAGGGTGAGACTGTGGTCAGCCAGGACGAACATCCGCGCGCCGACACCACCCTGGAAGCCCTGACCAAACTCAAACCGGTCAACGGCCCGGACAAAACCGTCACCGCCGGCAACGCGTCGGGCGTGAACGACGGTGCGGCCGCCTTGATCCTGGCTTCGGCCGAAGCGGTGAAAAAACACGGTCTGACCGCTCGTGCCAAAGTGCTGGGCATGGCCAGCGCCGGTGTTGCGCCACGGGTAATGGGCATCGGTCCGGTCCCTGCGGTGCGCAAGTTGACCGAACGCCTGGGTGTGGCGGTCAGCGATTTCGACGTGATCGAACTCAACGAAGCCTTCGCCAGCCAAGGCTTGGCGGTGCTGCGTGAACTGGGCATCGCGGACGATGCGCCTCAGGTCAACCCGAACGGTGGCGCCATTGCCTTGGGCCATCCGTTGGGCATGAGCGGTGCGCGTCTGGTCCTGACCGCGCTGCATCAGCTTGAGAAAACCGGTGGCAAGAAAGGGCTGGCGACCATGTGCGTCGGTGTCGGTCAGGGTCTGGCTTTGGCGATCGAGCGCGTCTGACCTTGTTTGAAGGTGGTGTTCTATGAATATTGAGAACACCACAATTCCTGTCGGAGCGGGCTTGCTCGCGAAGAGGGCGTGTCAGCCGCTATTAATGTTGCTGACACACCGCCTTCGCGAGCAAGCCCGCTCCCACAGGGGATAGGTGTTTGAGATTCATCTGCGGAACGGGACTGTTGCAAAGTATGTCTAGACTCTCACTGTCCCCATTGAGTGAAAAACAATGACAACACCAACAGCTACACCCGCGCTGTATACCGGCGAAGAGCGCAGAAAACGGATTTTTGCCATTGTCGGTGCCTCATCCGGCAACCTGGTCGAGTGGTTTGACTTCTACGTCTACGCCTTCAGTGCGCTCTATTTCGCGCCGGCCTTTTTCCCCTCCGACAACCCCACCGTTCAGTTGGTAAATACGGCGGGTGTGTTTGCCGCCGGGTTCCTGATGCGCCCGATCGGCGGCTGGATCTTTGGTCGTGTCGCGGATCGGCACGGGCGTAAGAACTCGATGCTGATTTCGATCTTGATGATGTGCTTCGGCTCGTTGCTGATCGCTTGCCTGCCGACTTACAGCAGCATCGGCATCTGGGCACCGATCCTGTTGCTGTTCGCCCGTTTGCTCCAGGGCTTGTCCGTGGGCGGGGAGTACGGCACCACGGCCACTTATATGAGTGAGGTTGCCCTCAAGGGCCAGCGCGGTTTCTTCGCCTCGTTCCAGTACGTGACGCTGATTGGTGGACAATTGCTGGCGGTGCTGGTGGTGGTGATCCTGCAGCAGTTCCTGTCCGAAGAGGAATTGCGTGCCTACGGCTGGCGGATTCCGTTCGTGGTCGGTGCGTGTGCGGCGTTGGTTTCGCTGTACCTGCGTCGTTCGCTGAAAGAAACCACCAGCAAGGAAATGCGCGAAAACAAGGACGCCGGCAGCATCGGCGCGTTGTTCCGCGACCACAAAGCCGCCTTCATCACGGTGCTCGGCTACACCGCCGGTGGCTCGCTGATTTTCTACACCTTCACCACGTACATGCAGAAGTACCTGGTGAACACTGCCGGCATGCCCGCCAAGACCGCCAGCTACATCATGACCGGCGCGCTCTTTCTCTATATGTGCATGCAGCCGTTGTTCGGCATGCTCGCCGACAAGATCGGCCGGCGTAATTCTATGCTCTGGTTTGGCGCCCTCGGGACGTTGTGCACCGTGCCGATCCTGTTGAGCCTGAAAAGTGTCGGCAGCCCGTTTGTGGCCTTTGTGCTGATCACCCTGGCCCTGGCGATCGTCAGTTTCTACACCTCGATCAGCGGCCTGGTAAAAGCCGAAATGTTCCCGCCGGAAGTGCGCGCACTGGGCGTCGGCCTGGCGTATGCGGTGGCGAACGCGATTTTCGGTGGCTCGGCGGAATACGTGGCCCTGAGCCTCAAGGCCGGCGGCATGGAAAACTCCTTCTACTGGTACGTGACGGTGATGATGGCGATTGCCTTCCTGTTCAGCCTGCGCCTGCCGAAACAAGCCAAATACCTGCACCACGACCTTTGATCCATACGCGGGCCCTGAGTGGCCCGCGTCTCCAGGGACTTTTTATGAACCAGCGACCGGGCAATCAATTGTTCGATGTCTATTTCACTGCCCGCGATATGCGTGAGGTGTTCTGCGATCAGGGCCGGGTCCAGGCCATGCTCGACTTCGAAGCGGCGCTGGCCCGGGCCGAGGCGCGGGTCGGATTGATTCCGCAGAGCGCCGTGGCCCCCATCGAAGCCGCCTGTCAGGCCGGGCATTTTGATTTCGCCGCCCTCGGTGAGGCGATTGCCATTGCCGGCAATTCGGCGATTCCGCTGGTCAAGGCGCTGGGCAAGCAAATCACGGCAACCGATGCCGAGGCCGAACGGTATGTGCATCTGGGCGCGACCAGCCAGGACGTGATGGACAGCGGTCTGGTGCTGCAATTGCGCCGGGCGCTGAAACTGATCGACAACGATCTGGCGCAGTTGGGTCAAACCCTCGCCGCCCAGGCCCAACGCTATGTGGCCACGCCACTGGCCGGGCGTACCTGGCTGCAACATGCGACACCGGTGACGTTGGGCATGAAGATCGCCGGTTGGCTGGGTGCGGTGACCCGCAGCCGCCAGCGCTTGCAAGAGCTCAAGCCGCGCCTGTTGGTGCTGCAATTCGGCGGCGCCTCCGGGACCCTCGCGGCCCTCGGTGACAAGGCGATGCCGATTGCCCAGGCATTGGCCGAAGAGTTGCAGCTGGCGTTGCCCGATCAACCGTGGCACACCCAGCGTGATCGTTTGGTGGAGTTCGGCTCTGTTCTGGGGTTGATCGCCGGCAGTCTTGGCAAACTCGGCCGTGACATCAGCCTGTTGATGCAGACCGAAGCGGGCGAAGTGTTCGAACCCTCGGCGCCGGGCAAGGGCGGGTCATCGACCATGCCGCACAAGCGCAACCCGGTGGGCGCGGCGGTGCTGATCGGCGCGGCGACCCGCGTACCCGGCCTGCTCTCGACCCTGTTCAGTGCCATGCCCCAGGAGCACGAGCGCAGCTTGGGCTTGTGGCATGCCGAATGGGAGACCCTGCCGGAGATTTGTTGCCTGGTGTCCGGCAGCCTGAAGCAAGCCTTGTTGGTCGCCGGCGGATTGGAAGTGGATGCCGAGCGCATGGCACGCAACCTCGATTTGACTCAGGGCCTGGTGCTCGCCGAAGCGGTAAGCATTGTTCTGGCTCAGCGGGTAGGGCGCGACACCGCGCATCATCTGCTGGAGCAATGCTGCAAACGCGCCGTGGCGCAGCAGCGTCATCTGCGCGCGGTGCTCGGCGACGAGCCACAAGTGACCGCCGAACTGTCGGCACAAGAACTCGATCATCTGCTGGACCCCGCGCATTACCTCGGCCAGGCCCGTACCTGGGTCGAGCGAGCGGTGGCTGAACATTCTGCATTGACTGCTTGAAGGAGATTGCTGTGGCTTTCGTACAACTCGCCGATGGCGAACTGCATTACCAACTCGATGGCCCGGTGGATGCGCCGGTGCTGGTGCTGTCCAACTCCCTGGGTACCGACCTGCACATGTGGGACGCGCAAATCGCCGCATTCAGCGAGCATTTTCGTGTGCTGCGTTTCGACACCCGTGGCCACGGCCAATCGCTGGTGACACCGGGGCCGTACAGCATCGAACAACTGGGCCGCGACGTGCTGGCTCTGCTGGATGCGCTGCACATCGAACGTGCGCATTTCTGCGGGCTGTCCATGGGCGGGCTGATCGGGCAATGGCTGGGCATCAATGCCGGCGAGCGCCTGAACAAACTGATCGTGTGCAACACCGCGGCGAAAATCGGCGATCCGTCGATCTGGAACCCACGTATCGAAACCGTGCTGCGCGACGGTCCGGCGGCCATGGTCGCCCTGCGCGATGCATCGATTGCCCGCTGGTTCACCCCAGACTTCTCTGAAGCCAATCCGGCGGCGGCCAAGCAAATCACCGACATGCTGGCGGCCACCTCGCCAGAAGGCTACGCGGCCAACTGCGCGGCGGTGCGCGACGCCGACTTCCGTGATCAATTGTCCTCGATCAAGGCGCCGCTGCTGGTTATCGCCGGGACTCAAGACGCGGTCACACCACCGTCCGGTGGGCATTTCATTCAGGAGCATGTGCCGGGCGCCGAGTACGCCGAGTTCTATGCCGCGCACCTGTCCAACGTCCAGGCCGGCGCTGATTTCAGCGAACGTGTAGTGGCCTTTTTGACGGCTCGTTGAGGAAAATCCCGTGGACGAGAAACAACGTTACGACGAGGGCATGAACGTCCGTCGCGCGGTGCTGGGCGATGCTCACGTCGACCGCAGTTTGAGCACCCTGACCGAGTTCAACTCCGAGTTCCAGGAGATGATCACGCGTCACGCCTGGGGCGACATCTGGACCCGTCCGGGTCTGCCACGTCACACCCGCAGCCTGATCACCATCGCCATGCTGATCGGCATGAACCGCGAAGGCGAACTGAAACTGCACCTGCGCGCCGCTGCCAACAATGGCGTTAGCCGTGGCGAGATCAAGGAAGTGATCATGCAGAGCGCGATTTATTGCGGGATTCCGGCGGCCAACGCCACGTTCCACCTGGCGGAATCGGTGTGGGATGAGTTGGGGGTTGAGTCGCGGGAGTGATATTTCGCGTACACCGAAGATCCAATGTGGGAGCGGGCTTGCTCGCGAAGGCGTCGTATCAGTCGACATCGAGGTTGGCTGACCCGCCGCTTTCGCGAGCAAGGCCGCTCCCACCGTTTTCGGTGTGAACATCAGTTTTGTGTTCACCGACAATCCCTGTAGGAGCAAGGCTTGCCCGCGATGGCGATCACACGGACGCCATCGCGGGCAAGCCTTGCTCCTACAGGAGGGCGACGAGGTTTACAACAGGCTGATCGGGTAGCTGATGATCAGCCGGTTCTCATCGAACTCGTTGTTGCTGTAGTCCCGACGCATGGTCGAGTTGCGCCATTTCACGTTCAGGTCCTTCAGCGCACCGCTTTGTACGGTGTAGCCCAGTTCACTTTCCCGTCCCCATTCCTTGCCGTCGGTGATGCTGCCGGTGTGTACGTTGTCGCCACTGATGTAGCGGTTCATCAGGGTCAGGCCCGGCACGCCGAGAGCGACGAAGTTGTAGTCGTGGCGCACCTGCCAGGATTTTTCCCGGGCATTGTCGTAGCTGGAGTTGTAGCTGTCGTTGGCCAGGGTACCGCCACTGGTGCCGTTGACCCGCATCCACGGGCTGTCGCCGGTGAGTTTTTGCAGGCCGACGTAAAAGGTGTTGCCGCCGTATTTCGCCGAAAACAAGCCGTACATCGTCTTGTTGTCCAGATCGCCTGCGCGAGCGCTGCCGTCATCCTTGCCATAGAAGAAACCGAGGTTGGCCCCCAAGGTCCAGTCACCTATTGGCTGGCTGTGGGTCAGGTTGATGAACTGCTGGCTGTAGATGTCCTTGAGTTCGGCATTCCACAGGCCGATCTGAGTGCGTTTTTCGTTGAACAGGTATTCGCCGCCCTGGAAGTTGAAGCGGTCCGAAGTGAACGCGGCTTTGCCGGTCATCGACATGTCATCCATGCTGCTGTCGTCACGCGGGCTGTTCTGGCGGAACTGGCCGCCGTAAAGCGTCAGGCCATTGATCTCTTTCGAAGTGATCTGACCGCCGCGGAAGGTTTGCGGCAGGGAACGGCCATCGTCCGAGCGCAGGATCGGCAGCACCGGCATCCATTCGCCAACCTTCACTTCGGTCTGCGACAACTTCGCCTTGAACGCCACGTTGGTGCGACCGAAGTTGTCCGCCGGGCGACCGTCGCTGTCCAGCGGTAGCAGTTGCGTCCCGCCGGTGCCTTTGCCGCCATCGAGTTTCACCGAGTACAACCCCAGCACATCCATACCGAAGCCGACGGTGCCTTGAGTGAAGCCGGACTTGGCGTCGAGGATGAAGCTCTGTGTCCATTCCTCGGCCTTGCCCTGAGCCTTGGTCGGGTTGGTGAAGTTGCGGTTGATGTAGAAGTTGCGCAGGTTCAGGTTGACCTTGGCGCCTTCGACAAAGCCTGAGTCCTCGGCTTGGGCGGGCAGAGCTGCGCTTGCCAGGGCCAGGGCGATCAGACTGGGAACGAAATACGGTGCGGTGGAAGGCGTCATGGGCTCGGTCTCTCTAATTCTTGGGGGTGAAACGGGGTAGTGCCGCAGCCGGGAGGGCGCAGACATGCAGTCGACAGGTTTGGATGAAGCCTGGGGATCAGCCGGACAGGGCAGGGCGCGGGGGCATGGTGTCGAACCTGTTGTTATTGGTTTTGTGGATCGAATGGTGATGTGAATGTACTAGATGGTTCAATCGAGAAAAGCGGGTTTTGGGCGATTATCGAACATAAGATTGATTGAATTTTATGTTGTTTGGGGCGGCCTTTTCGCGAGCAGGCTCGCTCCCACAGTTGATTGAGTTCCTTCAGGAAGAATGCGGTTCGTTGTGAGAGCGAGCCTGCTCGCGAAGGGGCCAGGCCTGCCACCACACCTTTCCAGTTGGCAACAAAAAGCCCACCAATCGGTGGGCTCTTTGATTTCACAGCGCTATCAGAACAACCGCATCTTCGGCGCTTCTTCTTTCAACGGCTCGTTTTTTGCCGTCTGTTCGTTCCAGCCACCACCGAGAGCCTTGTACAGGTTCACCGCGCTGACCAGCTGAGCCAAACGGTCGGTGATCAATGCCTGTTGGGCACTGAACAACTGACGCTGGGCGTCGAGGAAGGTCAGGTTGCTGTCGACACCGATGCGGTAGCGACGTTCGGCCAGGCGGTAGTAGTCCTGGTTGGCGCTGACGAAATCACGCTGCGCCTGCAACTGGTGGGTGTAGGTCTCGCGGGCGGCCAGGCCGTCGGCGACTTCCTGGAAGGCCGTTTGAATGGACTTCTCGTAGTTCGCCACGCCAATGTCTTTCTGGATTTTCGAGTAATCCAGGCTGGCGCGCAGGCTGCCGGCGTTAAAGATAGGCAAGTTGATCTGCGGCTGGAACAGCCAGGTGCCCGAACCGCCCTTGAACAGGCCCGACAGGTCCGGGCTCAGGGTCCCGGCGTTGGCGGTCAGGCTGATGCTCGGGAAGAACGCCGCCCGCGCCGCGCCGATGTTGGCGTTGGCGGCCTTGAGGTTGTACTCGGCTTGCAGAATGTCCGGACGACGCTGCAGCAAGTCCGACGGCAGGCCAGGCGGAACATCGCTCAGCAAGTCATCGTTGAGCGGCTGGGCCGCTTGCAAGTTGGCCGGGATACCGGTGCCGAGCAACAGCACCAGGCTGTTTTCATCCTGGGCGACCTGGCGGGTGTAGCGGGCCAGTTGCGCACGGGCGTTTTCTACCGAGGTGCGCGACTGCGCCAGGTCCAGGGCCGAGGCAACCCCCACTTCGTTGCTGCGGGAGGTGAGCCTGTAGCTCTCCTCGAACGCGGCAAGGGTGTCCTGGGTCAGCTTGTACAGTTCCTTGTCGGCCTGCCAGGTCAGGTAGGCATTGGCCACGCTGGCCACCAGGCTGATCTGGGTGCTGCGCCGGCCTTCTTCGGTGGCGAAGTACTTCTGCAGGGCTTCTTCGCTCAGGCTGCGAACCCGACCAAACATGTCCAGTTCATAGGCGCTGATGCCGACGGTGGCCGAGTAGGAGCTGACGATGCCCGACTGACCGTTTTGCGACGAGTTATCCGGAACCCGCTGGCGGCTGCCGCTGCCATTGGCCGAAATGGCCGGGTACAGGTCGGCACGCTGGATGCGGTATTGAGCCGCAAAGGCGTCGATGTTCAGGGCCGCGACACGCAGGTCACGGTTGTTTTCCAACGCAACCTGGATCAGCTGTTGCAGCGCCGGGTCATGGAAAAACTGCTTCCAGCCTTGCTCTGCGGCGGCCTGAGCCGGCGCCTGGGCCGGCGAATACGCCAGGCCCTGCGGGTATTGATCTGCCACCGGCGCGTCCGGTCGCTGATAATCAGGTATCAGCGAGCAACCACCGAGCACGAAGGCGGCGACTGCCAGGGAGAGTAGCGACTTGCTCATTAGCCAGCCTCTTTAGAAGGTTCAAAAGCAGCGTCCTGGTCGGCGACCTTGCGCTGGCCCATGGACGATACGGTGACGAAGAACAGTGGGACCCAGAAGATCGCCAATACGGTGGCGGTGATCATACCGCCAATCACACCGGTACCGATTGCATGCTGGCTACCCGAACCTGCGCCGGTGGAAATAGCCAGAGGGACCACACCGAGGACGAACGCGAGCGAGGTCATGATGATCGGTCGCAGACGCATACGGCAGGCTTCGATCGCCGCGTCGCGCAGGCTACGCCCTTGTTCATGCAACTCCTTTGCAAATTCGACAATCAGAATGGCGTTTTTCGCCGCCAGGCCGATGGTCGTCAACAAGCCCACCTGGAAGTACACGTCGTTGGACAGACCGCGCAGGCTGGTGGCCATCAGTGCACCGATGATCCCCAGCGGCACCACCAACATCACCGCAATCGGAATCGACCAGCTTTCATACAGCGCCGCCAGGCACAGGAACACCATCAGCAGCGACAGGGCGTACAACGCAGGCGCCTGGGAGCCGGACAAACGTTCCTCGTAGGACAGGCCGGTCCAGGAAATACCGACACCGGCCGGCAGCTTCTTGGCCAGGGCTTCGACTTCGGCCATGGCTTCACCGGTGGAGTAGCCCGGCGCCGGGGCACCGAGGATTTCCATCGCTTCTACGCCGTTGTAGCGAGCCAGTTTCGGCGAGCCGTAGATCCACTCACCCTTGGCAAAGGCCGAGAACGGAACCATGGTGCCGGCGCTGTTGCGCACGTACCACTTTTGCAGGTCTTCAGGGCTCATGCGCGAGGCTGGCTGACCCTGGATATACACCTTCTTCACCCGACCGCGGTCGATGAAGTCGTTGACATAGCTACTGCCCAGGGCAATCGACAGGGTGTTGTTGATGTCGGCGATGGTAACGCCCAGGGCGCTGGCCTTCTCGTCATCGACTTCCAACTGGAACTGCGGTTCATCGTTCAGGCCGTTCGGACGGACCTGCGACAGCACTTTGCTTTGTGCGGCCATGCCGAGGAACTGGTTGCGCGCTTGCATCAGTTTTTCGTGGCCGATACCGGCGCGGTCTTGCAGGAACACGTCGAAACCGGTGGCGTTACCCAGTTCCAGTACCGCCGGTGGTGCGAAGGCGAACACCATCGCATCGCGGAAGGTGAAGAAGTGCTGCTGCGCACGGGCCACCACTTTGAACACGCTGTTGTCAGCGTTCCGTTCGTGCCATGGCTTGAGCATGATGAACGCCATACCGGAGCTTTGGCCACGGCCGGCGAAGTTGAAGCCGGTCACGGTAAACACCGAGTTCACCGCATCGCCTTCACCGCCATCCTTGCCTGGGCGCAGCAGGAATTCACGCATCTCGTCCACGACCACTTGGGTACGCTGGGAGGTCGAACCGGCCGGAGTTTGCACTTGGGCGAACAGTACGCCCTGGTCCTCTTCAGGCAGGAACGCCGTTGGAATGCGGGTGAACAGCCAGATCATGCCGACAATGATGATGATGTACGCCAGCAGGTACGGCGCCTTGCGCGCAAGGATATTGCCCACGCCACGCTCGTAGCTGCGAACGCCACGGTCAAAGTTGCGGTTGAACCAGCCGAAGAAACCGCGTTTCGGTGTGCCGTGCTCGCCTTTCGGAATCGCCTTGAGCATGGTGGCGCACAGCGCCGGGGTGAAGATCAGGGCGACCAGTACCGACAGGGCCATGGCCGAGACGATGGTGATCGAGAATTGCTTGTAGATCACACCGGTGGAACCGCTGAAGAACGCCATCGGCAGCAATACCGCCGAAAGCACCAGAGCGATACCGACCAGGGCGCCCTGGATCTGCCCCATGGATTTCTTGGTGGCTTCCTTGGGTGACAGGCCTTCCTCGCTCATCACCCGTTCGACGTTTTCCACCACAACGATGGCGTCGTCCACCAGCAAGCCGATGGCCAGTACCATACCGAACATGGTCAGGGTGTTGATGCTGAAGCCGGCTGCCGCGAGGATGCCGAACGTACCGAGCAATACCACGGGCACGGTCATCGTGGTGATGACGGTAGCGCGGAAGTTTTGCAGGAACAGGAACATCACCAGGAACACCAGCACGATCGCTTCGACCAGGGTTTCAACTACACCCTTGATCGACTCGGTCACCACCGGGGTGGTGTCATACGGGAACACCACTTCCATCCCTTCCGGGAAGAACGGCTGGAGGCTTTCGATGGTCTTGCGCAGGGCTTTGGCGGTATCCAGTGCGTTGGCACCGTTAGCCAGCTTCACCGCAAGGCCCGAAGCCGGTGCGCCGTTGAACTGGGCGTTGATGCTGTAGTTCTCGCCGCCCAGGCCGACGCTGGCGACATCGCTCAAGCGAACCTGGGAACCGTCCTTGTTGACCTTGAGCAGGATCTTGTCGAACTGCTCGGCGGTCTGCAGACGGGTC
Organism: Pseudomonas putida; assembly: GCF_050990305.1. Lineage (GTDB taxonomy): Bacteria > Pseudomonadota > Gammaproteobacteria > Pseudomonadales > Pseudomonadaceae > Aquipseudomonas > Aquipseudomonas putida_AH. Next base: position 1,444,346 of record NZ_CP158817.1, read on the forward strand.
TTGCCGATGATCGTCGCGTTCAGCTGCGTACCAGGCAGGGCCGGCAGGCCGCCGAGCTGGCCGGAGGAGATCTGCACGTTTTGCGCGGCGACGGCGGTTTTGACGTCGATCGGGGTCAGGTTGAAGTTGTTCAACTTGGCAGGGTCGAGCCAGATACGCATGGCGTACTGGGAACCGAACACCTGGAAGTCACCCACACCGGCGGTACGCGAGATCGGGTCCTGCATGTTGGACACGATGTAGTTGGACAGGTCGTCCTTGGTCATGCTGCCGTCGCGGGATACGACGCCGATCACCAACAGGAAGTTCTTCACTGCCTTGGTCACGCGGATACCCTGCTGCTGTACTTCTTGCGGCAGCAGCGGGGTGGCCAGGTTCAGCTTGTTCTGTACCTGGACCTGCGCGGTGTCGGAGTTGGTGCCTTGCTCGAAGGTCGCCGTGATGGTCATGGTGCCGTCGGAGTTACTTTCCGAAGACACATAACGCAGGTTGTCGATACCGTTGAGTTGTTGCTCGATCACCTGGACCACGGTGTCCTGCACGGTCTGCGCGGAAGCGCCCGGGTAGGTCACGGAGATGGCGATCGCTGGTGGCGCAATGCTCGGGTATTGGTTGATTGGCAGTCTGAGGATCGACAGTGCCCCGACCAGCATGATCACCAGGGCGATTACCCAGGCGAAAATCGGACGGTCGATAAAGAATTTCGACATGGTTTACTCCCCTTTGCCTACGGAAGCCTGTGCAGCGTCTTTCGCGGGGGCCGGGTTCTTAACGTCAACGTTGGTCGCCTCTCTGGCGTTAACTTCGACGCCAGGTTTGACGAATTGCAGTCCTTCGGTGATCAGGCGGTCGCCAGCCTTCAGGCCGTCTTCGATCAGCCATTGGTTGCCAACGGTGCGACTGGCCTTGAGCTGGCGCAGTTCGACCTTGTTGTCGGGACCGACGACCAGTGCGGTCGGGGAGCCTTTGAGGTCGCGAGTCACGCCTTGTTGCGGGGCCAGAATCGCGGCGCTGTTCACCCCGGCCTTCAACTGGGCGTGAACGAACATGCCCGGCAGCAGGGTGTGATCAGGGTTCGGGAACACGGCGCGCAGGGTCACGGAACCGGTGGTCTGGTCAACCGAGACTTCGGAGAACTCCAGCTTGCCTTCCTGCTTGTATGGGCTGCCGTCTTCGAGGGTCAGCTTGACCGCTGCGGTGTTGTCGCCGGCCTTTTGCAGGCGACCGCTTTCCAGTTCGCGGCGCAATTGCAGCAGTTCCACGGAGGACTGCGTGACATCGACGTAGATCGGATCAAGTTGCTGAATGACTGCCATCGCTTCGGTCTGGCCGTTGGCGACCAAGGCGCCTTCAGTCACCGAAGAACGACCGATGCGGCCGGTCAGCGGTGCGTAGACCTTGGTGTAACGCACGTTGATCTGGGCCGATTGCAGTGCGGCTTCCGATTGCAGGCGGTTGGCCACGGCGGTGTCGTATTCCTGGCGGCTCACGGCCTGCTCGTTGACCAGTTGCTGGTAGCGGTCGGAGATCGATTTGGTCGAGCGCAGGTTGGCCTCGGCGCTTTTCAGGGTCGCTTCATAGACCGCCGGATCGATCTGGTACAGCTGCTGGCCGGCTTTGACATCGCCGCCTTCCTTGAACAGACGCTTGAGAATGATGCCATTGACCTGCGGACGCACTTCGGCAATGCGGAATGCGCTGGTGCGGCCCGGCAGCTCGGAAGTCAACGTAAACGTTTGCGGCTGCAGGGTGACGACGCCGACCTGAGGCGGTGGTGCGGCCGGTGCCGCTTCTTCCTTTTTGCATCCGCTGAGCAGTGCAGCAAGGGCGACGGCGGCGACCAGAGCGGTAACAGCTGGCTTGAATTGCATGAAAATCCTCGGGTCAGGCGCGCATGAAACGCACAAGAAAAGATGGAAAGTTAAAAAATGAGTATCGGGTGGATAAGTAGCTTGCTAAGGAATATACTTACATTCACGGTTGTTTGTAAATACCTTGGCTGTGTATCCCCGCCGTTACAGATGCCGTCGCAAGGTTGGAATTGTAGGCTCGGGGACGAGCCCCAAGAACGCTCGCCCCGCTTTTATTCAGCTGATATTCAGACATCGCTGAAGCATCCTGATTGAGGTTGTACTGCCATGGTCCGTCGCACCAAAGAGGAAGCCCAGGAAACCCGCAACCAGATTCTCGAAGCGGCTGAAAAAGCCTTTTTCGAGCGGGGTGTGGCCCGTACCACGCTGGCGGACATCGCGACCCTGGCCGGCGTCACTCGCGGCGCCATCTACTGGCATTTCAGCAATAAGGCCGATCTGTTGCAGGCGATGCTCGACACCTTGCAAGAGCCTCTGGATGAACTGGCCAAAGCTGCCGAGAGCGAAGACGAACTCGACCCGCTGGGGTGCATGCGCCGTCTGCTGATTCATTTGTTTCATGAGGTTGCGCTGGATCCCAAGACCCGGCGCATCAACGAGATTCTGTTTCATAAGTGCGAACTCACCGATGAAATGTGCGACCTGCGCCAGCAGCGCCAGACCGCCAGCCTCGACTGCAACATGCGCATCGGCCTGACCCTGCGCAATGCCGTGAATCGTGGGCAGCTGCCGGAAGACCTCGACACCAACCGCGCCGCTATCAGTATCCATGCTTATATAGACGGCCTGTTGTACCAATGGTTGCTTGCCCCCGACAGTTTCCAGTTGCACACCGAGGCCGAGCATTGGGTCGATATCGCGCTGGACATGCTGCGCCTGAGCCCCGCCCTGCGTAAGTGAAGCAACATGCGTAATCGGCTTGCCGTGGTCAATCGCTCAAACCGTAAATGAACAGTTATTCACAGGCACGGACGCAGAAGGGTGCTTTTATATACTTACGATTGGCATGTTGACAGTTAGTAAGCTCAGTAATTTGTAGGGAATTTGTGTCGCCCTCTGTAGGAGCGAGGCTTGCCCGCGAAGGCGGCCTACCAGCCAACCTGTCTCTTGCTGACCGAGTACATATCCATTGCTGCGGTAACGGCTGCTGGTGGTTTCGCCCTGGCGGCCGACTCCCTTTGGCAAACGACCCAAAGGAAGCAAAGGTCTCGCCCCGGCGTCCGGCCTCTCGCCAAGGCTCGGCGTCCCTTCGCTCCGGCATTCATCCGGGGGCATCGCCTCCGGTTTGCTTCGCTGCACCTCCTCTCGATGTGTGCGGCTTCGCCGCACGGCGCTACGCGCCTTTCCCCCGAATAAATGCCTCCACTCAGCCTCCCGAAGGGGCGGGCAGATCAAAATCAGAAGCTCGCAGGCGAGCTAACGCTCGGCCTGTTGAGTGGTGAAGAGCCAGTCGGGTGTACAGCATCCCCTATAGGAGCTGGCTTGCCAGCGATGGCGGCCTGACAGCCAACCCATTTCTTGCTGATGTACCTCAATCCACTGTAGGAGCGAGCCTGCTCGCGATGGTCGTCAACGATAACGCTGGCAGCCTGACACCCCGTGGTGTTCTGTCGTCCATCGCGAGCAGGCTCGCTCCTACAAGAGTTGCGTCAAGCCCACGATAAATAAAAAGCCCCGGCTCTTCCGAGTCCGGGGCTTTCGCATTTCAACCGCTAACGATTACAACGTCGGATAGTCGATGTAACCCACCGGCCCCTTGCCATAAAACAACTCTGGGCGCGCTTCATTCAACGGCGCATCGGCCTTCAAGCGAGCCGGCAAGTCCGGGTTGGCAATGAACGGAATACCGAAAGCCACTGCATCAGCCTTGCCAGCCGACAGCCAGGCGTTGGCGCTGTCCTTGGTGAAGCGTTCGTTGATGATGTACGGGCCGCCGAAGGCTTCCTTGATCTGTGGGCCAAGGCTGTCATCGGCTTCTTTCTCGCGCGAGCAGATGAAGGCGATGCCACGTTTGCCCAGTTCGCGAGCGACGTAGGTGAAGGTTTCGGCCAGGTTGTCGTCGCCCATGTCATGGGCGTCGGCACGCGGTGCCAGGTGCACGCCGACACGGCCGGCGCCCCAGACTTCGATGGCGGCGTCGGTCACTTCCAGCAGCAGGCGAGCACGGTTTTCCAGGGAGCCGCCGTATTGGTCGGTGCGCTGGTTGGTGCTGCTTTGCAGGAATTGGTCGAGCAGGTAGCCGTTGGCGCCGTGGATTTCCACGCCGTCGAAGCCGGCGGCCTTGGCGTTTTCCGCGCCGACGCGGTAGGCGTCGACGATGTCGGCGATTTCAGCGGTTTCCAGTGCACGTGGCGTCGGGAAGTCGGACAGCGGACGCACCAGGCTGACGTGACCTTTAGGCTGGATGGCGCTCGGGGCGACCGGTTTTTCGCCGTTCAGGTACGACTCATGGGAGACACGGCCGACGTGCCACAGTTGCAGGAAGATCTTGCCGCCCGCGCCGTGGATCGCCTTGGTCACGTTTGTCCAGCCGCGCACCTGGTCGTTGGACCAGATGCCTGGGGTGTCCGGGTAGCCGACGCCCATCGGGGTGACCGAGGTGGCTTCGCTGAGGATCAGGCCGGCGGAGGCGCGTTGCACGTAGTACTCGGCCATCAGCGCGTTGGGCACGCGACCTTCGTCGGCGCGGCAGCGGGTCAGCGGGGCCATGATGATGCGGTTGGCCAGTTCGAGGTCGCCCAGTTTGATCGGATCGAAAATAGTCGTCATGAAATAGCTCTCTTGTGAAGATCAGTTAGTAACAGGTGCCAGTTCGGGGTTACCGCTCTGACGGAAAGTGATCAGGGTCAGGACCAGGGCGAAGACCGCCAGTGCAGCGGCCGCCAGGGGCACGCTGGTCAGGCCGTAGCCGTTTGCGATGACGCTGCCGCCGACCCAGGCGCCCAGGGCGTTGCCGACGTTGAAGGCGCCGATGTTCAGGGTCGAGACCAGGTTCGGCGCAGCCTTACCGTAGGTCACCACGTTGACTTGCAGGGCAGGCACGGCGGCGAAACACGCGGTGGCCCAGAGGAACAGGGTGATTTCGGTCGGGATCAGCGCCACGCTGGTCCAGGTCAGCACCGTGGACACCACGGCCATTGCGATGAACACACCGATCAGCGTCGCGGCCAGGCCTTTGTCGGCCAGCTTGCCGCCGATGATGTTGCCGACGGTCAGGCCCAGGCCGATGAGCATCAAGCTCCAGGTCACACCGCGAGGGGACACGCCGGTGACGTCACCCAGCAGCGGCGCAACGTAGGTGAACAACGTGAATACGGAGGCGGCGAACATCGCGGTCATGCTCAGGGACAGCCAGATACCGGCGCCTTTGAGGGCACGCAGTTCAGCGCGCATATTGAGTTTTTCTTCATCGCGCTTGGCCGGCAGGAAGCGGATCAGGCCGAACAGGGCGATCACGCCGATCACGGTCACCGCCCAGAAGGTTGAGCGCCAGCCGGCTTCTTGACCGAGCGCGGTGCCCAGCGGTACGCCGAGAACGTTGGCCAGGGTCAGGCCGGTGAACATCAGGGCCACGGCCGAGGCTCGTTTGTTGGCGGGCACCAGGCCGGCTGCCACTACCGAACCGATACCAAAGAAGGCACCGTGGCAAAGGGCGGTGACCACACGGGCAAACATCAGCACGTTGTAGTCACTGGCCACCGCACAGAGCAGGTTGCCGACAATAAAGATGCCCATCAACGTTACCAACGCTGCCTTGCGCGGCAGTTTGGCGGTGGCCAGCGCCATGAACGGCGCACCGATGGCCACGCCCAACGCATAACCGGTAACCAGCCAGCCGGCACCGGGGATCGACACACCGAGGTCGGCCGCCACGTTGGGCAGCAGGCCCATGATGACGAACTCGGTAGTGCCGATGGCGAAGGCGCTTAACGCCAGTATAAGTAGCGAGAGGGGCATGGTTGATTCCTTGTCGGCTGGCTGACTTGAAGGGTCAGAGCTCTTTACTGAATGTTTTGAGGAACTCCTGAATGGTTTCCTCGTTGCGTTTGAAAAAATGCCACTGGCCGACTTTGCGGCTGCTGATCAGGCCGGCGCGTTGCAGCGTCGCCAAGTGCGCGGAGACCGTGGACTGCGATAGGCCGCAACGTTGATCGATCTGCCCGGCGCAAACGCCGTGCTCGTTGCTGTGAGACTGATCGGGAAATTCGACGGTCGGGTCTTTCAGCCAGTGCAGGATTTCTCGCCGTACCGGGTGTGCCAGGGCTTTTATAATTTCGTCGAGGTCTAGGTTCATGGTTGAGGGCTCGTGATGTGTAAAACGCTATATCGCGATGAAGCGAACTTTAAATCGGTATTTCGCGATATACCAATATGATTTTGCTCTGATGACCGAGTAAATCGGTATATCGAGTTATAACGATACGTTGAGTGTAACAATGCGAAGGGGCAGTGCTAAGCTGCGCCCATGAACTATCTCGCACATCTTCACCTCGGTGGCCAGCGCCCCGGTCAATTGCTTGGCAGCCTGTATGGCGATTTCGTCAAGGGACGGCTGCAAGGGCAGTTCGAGCCGGAGATCGAAACCGCCATTCAGCTGCATCGCAGCATCGATGTATTCACTGACCGCCATCCGCTGGTAGATGCCTCGTTGTCGCGGTTTTCCCTGACGCGCAGGCGCTATGCGGGGATCGTTCTCGACGTGTTTTTCGACCATTGCCTGGCGCGGGACTGGCGGTTGTACGCGGACCGGCCATTGGAGCTGTTCACCTCGGACGTGTACCGGGTACTGTCTAGCCAACAACAATTGCCGGAACGCCTGGCCAGGATTGCGCCGCACATGGTGGCCAATGACTGGTTGGGTTCTTATCGGGAGTTCGAAGTGCTGGAGCAGGTGCTGCGAGGGATTTCGCGGCGCTTGACCCGACCAGAGGAACTGGCGGCCGCGATGCAGGAGTTGCGGGTGTTGTATGAGCCGTTGAGCGAGGATTTCCGGTTGTTCTATCCGCAGCTTCAGGCGTTCGCACAGAACCGAGCAAACCCCATAAACCCGTAGGAGCCGGCTTGCTGGCGATGGCGAAGGGTTAGGCGCTGCAATATTGACTGGACGGATGCCATCGCCAGCAAGCCGGCTCCTACAACGTTGGCTGGACGGATGTGATCGCCAGCAAGCCGGCTCCTACGGGGGTCAGGCGGCGATCAGTTCGCCGGCGCGACGTGGTTCTGCAGGTTTGACCACATCACCAAACAACGCCTTCTGCACCGCCTGCTGCGCTTCGAACGCCAGTGCCGCGCGCTCACGGCCTTCGCAGGCAATCGGCTTGAGCAGGTGAATTTCCACATCGCCGCGATCATTGGCAAACAACCGCATCAAGTGCGACAGCAAATCGTCATCACCAATGAACGGCGCCAGCGCGCAAGGCTCGCCATCACGGACATAACGGATGGCCACCGGTTGCAGCTTGACCTCGGAATCAATCGCCGCTGACAGCAGGCGGCCGTGAAAGGTACGCAGCGAGCGACCGTCGGTAGTGGTACCTTCGGGAAACATCAGCAGCGGATGTTCCTGTTGCAGGTGGCGGGTCATCTGTTTGCGGATCAACTGGCTGTCGCCCGAACCACGACGGATAAATAGGCTGCCAGCCTTGGCCGCCAACCAGCCCGCCACGGGCCAGGTGCGAACTTCGGCCTTGGACAGGAATGACAGCGGCGTGAGCATCCCCAGCAGCGGGATGTCGGTCCAGGACACGTGGTTGCTGACCCAGAGCATCGGCGTCTTCGGCAGTTCACCGTGAACGGTCACGTCGAAGGGCAGGGCGTTGCTCAGGCGTGCCATGAAAAACCGCGACCAGCGCTGGCGACGCACCATCGAATGAGCAAGACCCAAGCGTTCAAACACACCGAACACGCTGGCCATGCACAGGCCCAGCGCGACCACCAGCAACACCCGTGTGATTCGCGCGTACACGCGCAACCGACTCATTACACGGCCGCCTTGAAGTGCTTGGCGTAGCGCGGGCAGAGTTCGTCGCGCTTGAGCAGGATGAACACGTCGGCGACCTGGAAGTCTTCGTCCCAGCACGGCTCACCACAAATTTTCGCTCCGAGACGCATATACGCCTTGAGCAGCGGCGGCATTTCGGCGATGACGTTCGACGGGATATCCAGGGTCGGCAGGGGCTTTTTCGGTTCGGCCCGCAGGTGTTCGGTGCACAGGTAGCGTTCGCGCAGGCGCTGCATGATCGCGTGAGCCTGGATGCCGCCGTCCTGCATCGGAATGCTCGCGCAGCCCATCAAGTAGCTGTAGCCACCCTGGTTCAGCACTTCCGCCAATTCGCCCCAGAGCACCGCGATAGTGCCGCCGTTGCGGTAGGCCGGGTCGACGCAGGTGCGGCCGATTTCCAGGATCGGGCCTTGCAGGTGAACCAAACCGTGCAGGCTGAATTCTTCTTCGCTGTAGAATTTGCCCAGGCTGCTGGCGGCGGTGTGGTCAAGCAGGCGGGTGGTTGCCACCAGGCGCCCGGTGTTCAAGTCGCGCACGCCGATGTGGAAGCAGTGAATGTCATAGTCATCCATGTCCAGACCCAACTCCGCGCCCTTCAGCTTGGCGTTGAATTCGCCGCTGAATACGTTGAAACGCAAGGCCTGTGCTTCTTGCAAAGCCTCGGCGCCCACCAGGCGTTCGGCTTGCAGGCGGCGTTCGTTGCCGGTGTCGCTGATGCGGGCGATCTGAGTCATGGCGAATCTCCGTGCGGGCTGCTCACCCGTCTTTGGGCTACAGCGAATCGACTTTCTTTGTCTAGCCGTGTTGTGCAAAGTCAGGCTATGTAGCCCCGGTGTCATCGCCGTTAAGCTTTGGTGATGCTTGTATGACAGCCCACAAGGAGCCTCTTATGCCCTGGCAAACCCTGTTGAATCGCCGCGATCGCTTGCCCGCCAACCCGGACCTGGGCGAGGGGTTCGTGACGCTGTTGCAGTTGTTGGGCAACGTCACTCCATTCGAGTTGGCCGTGGCCGGCGGACGTCTGATGGCGACACCCGGCCTGGCATTTCTGGTGGGCTACCAGGCGGCGTTGCGCATGTTGTGGCCGAGTGCGCCGCCGAGCCTTGGCGCCTTGTGCGCGACCGAAAAGCGCAGCCTGCGACCGGCCGACATGCAGACCCGCCTGACTGGGTTGCGCCTGAGCGGGCGCAAGGATTTCGTCACGGCGGGCGACGCTGCCGACTGGTTGCTGGTGGCTGCCCGCAGTGAGCAACCCGGCGACGATCCGCGCCTGAGCCTGACGGTGGTCTATCCCGGTGAACCGGGCGTGCGCGTGGAAAAACTCCCGGCGATCCCGTTGATGCCGGACATCAGCCACGGCCGATTGTTATTGGATAACGCACTGTGCGAATTGCTGGCGGGGGATGGTTGGGACGCGTACGTCAAACCGTTCCGCACCCTGGAAGACACCTGTGTACTCAGCGCGATGACGGCGTGGCTGTATGGCGTCGGTCAGGACTGCGACTGGCCGCAATCCTTGCAATTGCGCTTGTTGGCACTGCTGGCCGGTTGCGCGGAAGTCAGCCGGCAGGCGCCGAGTAATCCGGCGGGACATGTGTTGCTGGGTGGGTTGTTTGCGCAGTTCGAGGCGCTCAAGGCTGAGATCAACCAAGCACTGGCCGATGGTCCGCCACAGTGGGCAGCGATGTGGCAGCGCGATCAGGCGGTGATGGACCTGGCGGCGGGCGCGCGGGGCAAACGGTTGGCCAAGGCACTGGCGGCAATCTGAAGGGCCTCTTCGCGGGCAAGCCTCGCTCCTACAGGTTTAGTGCCGACCGACGCTGAGTCCGTAGGAGCGAGGCTCGCCCGCGAAGGCGGCCACACAGACAACACAAATCCCGGAACTGTCATCAACCTCGACTAGGCTCATCAGGTTTATCCCCAAGAGCCCCCGCCATGTCCAAAGGCTTGTCCCTGCTTTTCATCCTGCTGCTCAGCCTCACGGCACACGCTGAAAACTGGCCCGCCGAACAATGGTCGACCGGCCCGGCCACCACCGGTCCGGCGCTCCAGGCACTGGAGGCCTACGCCTTCCCACCCCGCGATGACAGCACTCACAAGGGCATCCGCACCGACGCCTTGCTGGTCATCCGCGACGGCCAGTTGATCTACGAACGCTACGCCGGTCCGACCACCGCCGACACCCCACACCTGACCTGGTCGATCAGCAAGAGCCTGCTGGCCACGGTGCTCGGTGTGGCTTACGGCGAAGGCCGTTTCAAGCTTGAGGACCCGGTCGCCAAATACTATTCACCGCTGCAAAAACACCCGAATCTGACCGTGGCCGATCTGCTGCATTGGGCCTCGGGTCTGGACTGGCAAGAAGACTATGAATACGCCCCACTGAAATCCTCTGTGGTGGCCATGCTCTATACCCGCGGTCACACGGACATGGCCGCGTTCACCGCCGGCCATGACAGCTACGCGGCGCCGGGACAGGCGTTTCGTTATTCCAGCGGTGACAGCAATCTATTATCCGCTGCGCTGAAAAACATCGTCGGGCCGCAGCGCTACGGGGACTATCCGTGGACTGCGTTGTTCGAGCCGCTGGGCATTCGTCATGCGACTTGGGAAACCGACGCCACGGGCACCTTCGTCGCCTCGTCTTACGCTTACCTCACCGCTCGCGATCTGGCCCGCATCGGCTTGTTGATGGCCCGCGACGGTCGCTGGGGCGAGCGGCAGTTGCTGCCCAGGGATTGGATCGCCTTCAACCGCGAGCCGTTCGCGTATTACCGGGCCCATCAGGATGAAGCGGTGCCAGGCGGCCATTGGTGGCTCAATCGCGCTGCGGATGGAGCGGCCCAACCCTGGCCCGATGCTCCTGCCGACACCTTTGCCGCGTTGGGCCATTGGGGGCAGGCGATGTACGTGATCCCCAGCGAAAAGCTGGTGATCGTCCGTTATGCCGATGATCGCGATGGCAGCTACGGGCACAACGAATTGCTCAAACTCGTGCGCCAGGCGTTTGCCGGGACGGTGCAGCCATGATGCGTCGATGGTTGGGTCGAGTTTTGCTGTTGCTGCTGGTCGCCTTGCTCGGCTGGATCTGGCACGAACGCGTCGCGTTGTGGGCATTCCCGGACATCATCAGCGCCTACACCGCCAAGGAATATTGTTCGTGCCGCTATGTGATGAACAACGACGCCGGGTATTGCCACAGCTACGTGAAACAGTGGCTGCCCACCAGCAGCTTTACCGATGACACCGCCAGCAAGCGCATCACCGTCAGCGGCATGGGGCGCAGCAACAGCGCTGTGTGGGTTGGCGAACGCCAGGGCTGTCGCCTGAACCCCTGAATCCACACACAACACCTGTAGGAGCGAGCATGCTCGCGATGAATCCGACAACTCCGTTGGGTGTCAGGCCGCCAGCGTTATCGTTGGCGACCATCGCGAGCATGCTCGCTCCTACAGGTATTTCGGTGCCTCTGGCTCTATGGTTCCACACCGTGGAACCAGATTCGATTGTCCTCGCCCGCGACTCGCGGTTATCTGGCGGTGAGCGCGACCTGCCTTGATGTGTCGCGAAATCACCACGAACAAAAAGAACGGGAATACACCCGGCCCGAGGACAATCGTCATGACCCGACATCAGCACATTCTTGCCTGGCTCAACGACGTCGCCAGCGACCTGCACGCCACCCGCCAAGACATCCATGCTCATCCTGAACTCGGCTTCGAGGAAAACCGCACCTCGGCGCTGGTCGCCCAGTCGCTTGAAGAATGGGGTTACGAAGTGCACACCGGCATCGGCAAGACCGGTGTGGTCGGCGTGCTGCGCAACGGCAGCAGTTCGCGCAAGCTGGGGATTCGGGCGGACATGGATGCACTGCCGATCATCGAAAACACCGGCGTGGCCTACAGTAGCCAGCATCAAGGCTGCATGCACGCCTGCGGGCATGACGGCCACACCACCATGCTGCTGGGCGCTGCGCGCTATTTGGCGGCGACCCGCCAGTTCGACGGCACCCTGACCCTGATTTTCCAACCCGCCGAAGAAGGCCAGGGCGGTGCCGAGGCGATGCTCGCCGATGGGTTGCTCGAACGTTTCCCCTGCGATGCGCTGTTCGGCATGCACAACATGCCGGGCCTGCCGGCGGGGCACCTGGGCTTTCGCGTAGGGCCGATGATGGCTTCGCAGGACCTGCTGAACGTCACGATCGAAGGCGTCGGCGGCCACGGCTCGATGCCGCATCTGGCGGTGGACCCGTTGGTGGCGGCGGCCAGTATAGTCATGGCCTTGCAAACCGTGGTCGCGCGCAACATCGATGCGCAGCAGGCGGCGGTGGTGACCGTCGGTGCGTTGCAGGCTGGCGAAGCGGCCAACGTCATCCCGCAGCAGGCGATCCTGCGCTTGAGCTTGCGGGCGCTGAATGCCCAAGTGCGCGAACAGACCCTCGAACGCGTGCGCGCAATCATCGAAACCCAGGCCACCAGTTTCGGCTGCACCTCTCGCATCGAACACCGCCCGGCCTATCCGGTGTTGGTCAACCACGCCGCCGAAACCGAGTTCGCCCGCCAGGTCGGGGTCGAGTTGGTTGGCGAAGACGCCGTGGATGGCAACACCGCCAAACTCATGGGCAGCGAAGACTTCGCCTGGATGTTGCAACGCTGCCCCGGCGCCTACCTGTTCATCGGCAACGGCGTGTCGCGGCCGATGGTGCACAACCCCGCCTACGACTTTAACGACGACATCCTGCTGACCGGCGCTGCGTATTGGGGCGCGTTGGCCGAGAGCTGGCTCAAGCCGGCCTGACCTTTCCACTTTCTACTGCCGCTGGACCGGGCGCGCCTCTTCGCGCCCGTTAAAACCCAACAGGTTTCTGGAGAGTTCCCCATGCACAGTTCAAGCACTGGCGTTTCGCGTACCCGGCAGGTGGTCGCCGCCGTTATCGGCAATGCGCTGGAGTGGTATGACTTCATCGTTTACGGCTTTCTGGCCAGCATTATCGCCCGGCAATTTTTCCCCTCCGACGACGACTACGCCTCGCTGTTGATGGCCCTGGCGACCTTCGGCGTCGGCTTCTTCATGCGCCCGGTGGGCGGCATCCTGTTGGGCATGTATTCGGACCGAAAAGGGCGCAAGGCCGCGATGCAGCTGATTATTCGCCTGATGACGGTGTCCATCGCTTTGATCGCCTTCGCGCCCAATTACGCGGCCATCGGCATGGGCGCGCCGCTGTTGATCGTGGTCGCGCGGATGCTGCAAGGCTTCGCCACTGGCGGCGAGTACGCCAGCGCCACAGCGTTCCTGGTGGAAAGCGCACCGGCGCACCGCAAAGGGCTGTACGGCTCGTGGCAATTGGTCGGGCAATGCCTGGCGGTGTTTTCCGGTGCGGCAATGGTGGCGTTGTTCACCCATCTGCTGTCGCCCGAGGCGCTGGACAGTTGGGGCTGGCGGGTTCCGTTCATGATCGGTCTGCTGATCGGCCCGGTGGGTCTGTGGATTCGCAAACACATGGAAGAGCCGGAGGAGTTCCTGCAAGCGCGCAAACAGGCAAAAGGTGCAGGCCCCGGTTTGCTGCAAGTGATCCGCGAACATCGGCGGGCGATCCTGGTGTCCATGGGCCTGGCCTGTGGCGCGACCGTGTCGTTCTACGTGGTGCTGGTGAACATGCCGACCTTTGCCCACAAGAACCTCGGCCTGCCGCTGGATCAGGTATTGCTGGTGCAGATGCTCGCGGTGGCGGTGATGACCGTGGTGATCCCGTTGTCCGGCGCGCTGTCTGATCGACTTGGCCGCCGCCCGGTACTGATGGCGTTCACCCTGGCGTTTTTCCTGATGGTCTATCCGTTGTACGTGTGGGTCGCGGCAGCTCCATCGGTGGAGCGCCTGCTGGTGATGCAATTGCTGTTGTGCAGCGCGATCGGCGGCTTCTTCGGCCCGGCACCGACGGCGCTGGCCGAGCAGTTCCCGGTCGAAGTGCGCTCCACCGGCGTCTCGGTGGCCTATAACGTTGCGGTCATGATCTTCGGCGGTTTTGCCCCGTTGATCGTCACCTGGCTGAGCAAGGTACTGGCGACACCGGTGGCCCCTTCCTTCTACGTGTTGTTCACTTGCCTGCTGACGCTGTTGGGTACCTACTGCATGCAGGAGAAGCCGCGAGCAACAAACTCTGTCGCACTGAACCTTGAGGTGAAATCTTGAGCATCCATCCGATCGTTGAAATGGACGCCGCTGCGTTGTCCCGGGCCATTCACGCCAGGGACGTGTCATGCCGTGAAGTGATGCAGGCGTATCTGGCGCAGATCGAGCGCTTCAATCCGCAGGTCAATGCGCTGGTGTCCCTGCGTTCGGAAGAGGAACTGCTGGCCGAGGCCGATGCCTGCGACCGACAGCTGGATCAGGGCCAGTCCCGCGGCTGGATGCACGGCATGCCGCAGGCGATCAAGGATCTGGCGGCCACCGCCGGCTTGCGCACGAGCATGGGCTCGCCGCTGTTCGCCGAACAAGTGCCGGCACAGGATGCGATCAGTGTGTCGCGTGTCCGCCAGAGCGGGGCGATCATCATCGGCAAGACTAACGTCCCGGAGTTTGGCCTCGGCTCGCAGACCTACAACAGCGTGTTCGGCACCACCACCAATGCCTACGATCACTCGCGGGTTGCCGGTGGCAGCAGCGGCGGGGCAGCGGTGGCGCTGGCCTTGCGCATGCTGCCGGTGGCCGACGGCAGCGACATGATGGGTTCGCTGCGCAATCCGGCGGCCTTCAACAATGTCTTCGGTTTTCGTCCGTCCCTGGGCCGCGTGCCTCACGGACCGGCGCCGGAAGTGTTCGTCCAGCAACTGGCCACCGAAGGGCCGATGGGCCGCACCGTCACCGACGTCGCCCGTTTGCTTGGCACCCAGGCCGGCTACGATCCGCGCGTGCCGCTGTCGCTGACCGGCAGTCCGGAGATTTTCCAGCAGTCGCTGGCGCAGGATTTCAGCGATGTCCGGCTCGGCTGGCTCGGCGATTACAACGGCTACCTGCCGATGGAGCCCGGCGTGATGAGCCTGTGCGAGTCGTCGCTGCAGGATTTCGCCGCGCTGGGTTGCAAGGTCGAAGCCTGTCAGCCGGATTTTTCGATGGAGCGCTTGTGGCAAACCTGGCTGGTACATCGGCATTGGCTGGTGCAAGGGAGCCTGGGCGGGTTGTATGCCGATCCCCGGAAACGCCAGCAGCTCAAGCCCGAAGCCCAGTGGGAAATCGAGGGCGGCTTGCACCTGAGTGCGGCGGACGTTTATCAGGCTTCGGTCAGTCGCAGCGAGTGGTACCGGGCCTTGAACGAGTTGTTCGAGCGTTACGACTTCCTGCTGCTGCCCACCGCCCAAGTGTTCCCTTTTGATGCACAGACCCCGTGGCCGCGTGCCGTCGGTGGGCGGGACATGGACACCTATCACCGCTGGATGGAAGTGGTGATCGGCCCGACCCTGGCCGGTCTGCCGGCGATGAACGTGCCCGTGGGATTCAACCCGGCCGGCCTGCCGATGGGCCTGCAAATCATTGGCCCGGCCCAGGCCGACCGTGCGGTGTTGCAATTGGCTTATGCCCATGAGCAGTTGACGCAATGGGTCAAGCGTCGGCCGCCCGCTTGTCTGCAACTGACTTGAGCGTTCGGGATGGGCCTGTAACTTGCTGTAACTTGTGAAAGGAGCCTATGTTGGTCAAGAGCTGATTGGGAGATCGAACACATGGACAGCAAGGCAGAAACCGGCAGCGTACGATCCGTGGAGCGCGCCCTGGCGATCGTCGAATTGCTCGGCGAGCATCAGGCGCTGGGTCTTGAGCAGTTGCACTATCTGACTGCCCTGCCCAAAGCCACGGTGTCGCGCATGTTGCTGACCTTACAGGAGCAGGGCTGGGTTTATCGCGGCTTGAGCGACCGGCAATACCGACTGTGCGCCAAGCGCCTGTTTGGTGACAGTCAACAACGCTTCAAGCGGCGCCTGGTGGAAAGCGCAGCGCCCTTGCTGGTGGAGCTGAGCGAGCGCACCGGGCTGGTGGCGGACCTGTCGTGCTTTGATGGCGAACGGGTCGAGGTCATGGAGAGCTCGATCCCTTCGGCGTTGCGCAAACGCTATCCGAACAACTGCCAGATCGTCGGTCACAATGCCAGCCTGTTTCATTCCGCCATGGGCCGTGCCTGCCTGGGCGAGCTGCAAAGCCATGAAGTCGCGCGCCTGGCGGCCCGTGAGCGGATCAGCGATGAATCGCTGTATCGCGTCACCGGGCAATCACTGCATCAGGGCTTCGGCCAGCGTACCGAAGGCCACTGGGAATACCCGGTGCGCCTGCCCTTCCTGATCCGCGCGGTGGCATTGCCGATTCGTGCCGACGGCCGTCTGGTCGACAGCATGGCGCTGCACTGGCCGATGGACGAGGCGCCGGTGGAGCGGGTGCTGAGCCTGCATCTCAATAGCCTGGCGGCCACCATTAGCGATGTGCAGCGGGTGATGGCCTGATCTGTGGTATGAGCGCTTTTGTGGCGAGGGGATTTATCCCCGCTGGAGTGCGAAGCACTCCCAAAACCACGCAACGAGTTTTAACAGACAGACTGCATTTACAGGTTTTAGCACTGCTTCGCAGCGCAACGGGGATAAATTCCCTCGCCACAAAGGCCGGTTGGGAGGAACGGAAAGTTTGCAACTTGTGACAAGCCAGTTAAGGTTCAGCACAGGTTTATCTGCCCCCAGAGTCTTTATGTTCAAGCGGTCTGTCACTCAAACCCTCGCCATCCTCCTGTTGGCCGGCGCAAGCCTGTCGGCCCGGGCCGATTGGTATCTGGACGGCGAGTCCTCGCGGCTGTCGTTGGTCAGCACCAAAAACGCCAATATTTCCGAAGTGCAGCGCTTTTTGGTGCTGCATGGCAAGGTCGATCCCAAAGGCCTTGCGCAGGTGGAAGTCGAGCTCGAGTCGATCAACAGCGGCATTCCCTTGCGTGATGAGCGCATGCGCAAGGATCTGTTCGAGATCGAGAAATTTCCCGAAGCCTTGATCACCACGCAAATCGATCTGCGCCCGATCAACGACCTCGCCCCTGGTGCGCAACTGGAATTGCGCCTGCCGCTGACCGTCGACTTGCATGGCAAACAACACACCTACAACGCCCAATTGCTGGCCACGCGCCTGGATGACCGGCGCTTTCAAGTAGTGACCCTGGAACCGGTGGTGATCAATGCCGAAGATTTCGACCTGGCACCGGGGCTTGAAGCACTGCGAAAGGTCGCCGGTCTGACGGCCATCAGCCTGTCGGTGCCCGTGGGCGCCGTGCTGATCTTCACGGCGCGCTGACATGGCCGGCCCGATCTTTCCCTGGCGTGAAGGCAACCACTTCGAACTATTAATCGACGGTCCGCAGTTTTTCCCACGCATGCTGGTGGCGATTGCCCGCGCCGAGGAGCAAGTCGAGCTGGAGCTGTATCTGGTGGAGGCGGGGGCCTGTGCGGAGGCGATGGTGCAAGCGCTGGTCCAGGCCGCCGAGCGCGGTGTGCGCGTGCGTTGCCTGTTCGACGATTACGGCAGCCTCGCTTTCACACTGACCTTGCGCCAGCGCCTGATGGCCGCCGGGGTCGAGCTGCGTTTCTACAACCGCCTGAGTTGGCGGCGCTGGGTCGGCAACTTTTATCGTGATCACCGCAAGCTGTTGCTGGTGGATCAGACCATGGCGGTGGTCGGCGGCACCGGTGTCACCGATGAGTTCTGGACACCGGGGGAGGACGTCAGCGAGTGGCATGAGGTGATGGTGGAGATCACCGGCCCGCTGGTGACTGACTGGCAACTGCTGTTCGACCGCCAATGGATCGCCAACCGCCATCGCCGCGCCTGGAAACCCGCCTCGCATTTCGGCCTGCCGCGCCTGCCCCGCGTGCCCTCTACCGGCGAGGGCATGGGGCGCGTGGCCTATGCCGACGCCCGCCAGCACCGGGACATCCTGCAATCGCTGACGCGTGCGTTGAACAGCGGCCAGCGGCGCATCTGGCTGGCCACGCCGTACTTTCTGCCGACCTGGAAAGTACGCCGCTCACTGCGCCGCGCAGCGTCCCGAGGCGTCGATGTGCGCTTGCTGCTGACCGGGCCACGCACTGATCACCCTTCAGTGCGCTACGCCGGGCATCGCTACTACCCGCGCCTGCTCAAGGCCGGGGTGCAGATTTTCGAGTATCAGCCGTGCTTCCTGCATCTGAAGATGGTGCTGATCGATGACTGGGTGAGCATCGGCTCGTGCAATTTCGATCACTGGAACCTGCGGTTCAATCTGGAGGCGAATCTCGAAGCGCTGGACCCTGGACTGACCCGGGCAGTGGCGGCGAGTTTCGAGCGGGACTTTGCGTTGAGTCAGGAGGTCAGCCTGGAGGAATGGCGCCGCCGTCCGCTGTGGAAGCGGGTCAAGCAGCGGGTCTGGGGATGGGTGGATCGGTTGGTGGTGAATCTGCTGGATAAGCGCGGCTGATCTCGATCGTCTGAAGACCACAAACCACTGTGGGAGCGAGCCTGCTCGCGAAGAGGCCATCACATTCAACATCTTTGTTGAATGTCAGGCCGCCTTCGCGAGCAGGCTCGCTCCCACAGGTTTTGCGGTGTTTGAACGGTTACAGCAATTCAAAGCTCTGCTGCGTCACATCCTGGGAGTCCAGGCCGATCTGCACGTTGAACTTGCCCGGTTCCGCCGCGTACTTGAGCTGGGCATTGTAGAACTTCAGGTCATCCTCGGTGATGGTGAAGTGCACGACTTTCTGTTCGCCGGCCTTGAGCATCACTTTCTGGAAGTTCTTCAATTCCTTGATCGGGCGGATCATCGAACCGGCCACGTCCTGGATGTACAACTGCACTACGGTTTCACCGTCACGCTTGCCGGTGTTCTTCACGGTGACACTGGCGTCGAGCTTGCCGGTCTTGTTCAGCGTGGTCGCCGATAGCGCCATGTCGCTCAGGCTGAAGTCGGTATAGCTCAGGCCGTAGCCGAACGGGAACAGGGGACCGGTGGTGTCATCGAAGTACTGCGAGGTGTAGTTGCCCGGTTTGCCCGGCGTGAACGGCCGGCCAATGGTCAGGTGGTTGTAGTAGGTCGGAATCTGCCCCACCGAACGCGGGAAGCTGATCGGCAGCTTGCCCGATGGGTTGTAGTCGCCGAACAGCACGTCGGCGATGGCGTTGCCGCCTTCGGTGCCGGTGAACCAGGTCTCCAGGATCGCGTCAGCCTGTTCTTTCTCTTCGAGCAGGGTCAGCGGGCGGCCGTTCATCAACACCAGCACCAGCGGTTTGCCGGTGGCTTTGAGGGCGCGGATCAGCTCACGCTGGTTTTCCGGGATATTGATGTCGGTACGGCTCGACGATTCGTGGGACATGCCACGGGACTCGCCCACGGCAGCGACCACCACGTCAGCGTCCTTGGCGGCTTTCACCGCTTCATCGATCAGTACGTTGGCCGGACGTGGGTCATCCACCACTTCCGGGGCATCGAAGTTGAGGAAGTTGAGGTAACCGAGGATCTGCTTGTCACTGGTGATGTTGGCGCCACGGGCATAGATCAGGTTCGACTTGTCACCGATCACATTGCTCATGCCATCGAACAGCGTCACCGATTGCGCCGGTTTGCCGGCGGCGGCCCAACTGCCCATCATGTCGATCGGCGCCTTGGCCAGCGGGCCGACCAGGGCGATCTTCGCGGTTTTCTTCAGCGGCAGGGTTTCGTTCTGGTTTTTCAGCAACACCTGGCCGCGACGTGCCACGTCACGGGCTTCGGTGCGGTGCAGGCGGCTATCGGCATAGGTGTCGGCCGGATCATCCTCGGCCTTGCCGATGCGCAGGTACGGGTCCTTGAACAGGCCCATGTCGTACTTGGCGTCCAGTACCGCGCGCACCGCATTGTCGATGTCGCTCTGCTGGATTTCGCCGGACTTCAACAGCCCTGGCAGCTCTTTGCCGTACAAGGTGTCGTTCATGCTCATGTGGATACCGGCCTTGATCGCCAGCTTCGCTGCTTCGCGACCGTCGGAGGCGACGCCGTGCTTGATCAGCTCGAAAATTGCCCCGTGATCGCTGACGGCCAAGCCCTTGAAGCCCCATTCCTTGCGCAGCAGGTCGTTCATCAGCCAGGTGTTGGCGGTGGCCGGCACGCCGTTGATCGAGTTCAGCGCAACCATCACCCCACCGGCACCGGCGTCAATCGCCGCGCGGTACGGTGGCAGGTAGTCCTGGTACATCTTGACCGGGCTCATGTCGACCACGTTGTAGTCGCGACCGCCCTCGACCGCACCGTACAGGGCGAAGTGCTTGACGCTGGCCATGATGCTGTCGGCGGCGTTGGCGCCGGTACCCTGGAACGCCTTGACCATCACTCCGGCAATGCGCGACACCAGATAGGTGTCTTCGCCGAAGCCTTCGGACGTGCGGCCCCAGCGTGGGTCACGGGAGATGTCGACCATCGGCGCGAAGGTGAGGTCGAGACTGTCAGCTGCGGCTTCCTTGGCGGCGATGCGCCCGGACAGGCCGATGGCGTCCATGTCCCAGCTCGATGCCAGAGCCAGGGGGATCGGGAAAATGGTGCGGTGGCCGTGGATCACGTCATAGGCGAAGAACATCGGGATCTTCAGCCGGCTGCGCATGGCCGCGTCCTGCATCGGACGGTTTTCCGGGCGGGTGATCGAGTTGAACGTACCGCCGATGTTACCGGCCGCGATTTCCTTGCGAATCAGCTCCCGAGGCATTTCCGGGCCAATGCTGATCAGGCGCAACTGGCCGATTTTTTCTTCGAGGGTCATCTGCTTCATCAGGTTGCTGATGAAGGCGTCCTTGTTTTCCAGCGGCGGGGGTGTCGTGGCGGCCAATACGTTATGACTGGCCAGGCTGACGAGCAGGCCCAGCAAACACAGCTTCTTCATGAATAGTTTTCTCAAGGGCCCAAGCGGCGATGCAAATGCCGGCCAGCCAAAATTTAGGGAGCGACTATTGTTGTTCGGGGGCTGCTGCGAAAAACGGCAGCCAAATACCCGATGCGTTTTTTGCGCAGGGCATCTTTTAGCCCATTGCCCCGATGCAATCCAGTGGCGCGGCCGATTATGCCCCAAGAGCCAGCCGAGAGGGTCGCCGGTTGTTTTTTCCATGAAATGTGAAGGGAGCATCACTGTGATGAATGTAAGACAGTCTTACCGGTCGCGGCTGCAAGTCGCCACGTTGCTGGTGATGGCCACGTTGCTGACCGCCTGTGGCATCAACAACATCCCGACTCTCGATGAACAGGCCAAGGCCGCTTGGGGGCAGGTACAGAATCAGTATCAACGCCGCGCCGATCTGATTCCCAACCTGGTGGAGACCGTCAAGGGCTATGCCGCCCATGAACAAGACACCCTGACCGCTGTCATCGAGGCCCGGGCCAAGGCCACGTCGATCCAGGTCGATGCGTCCACCCTGGACAATCCGGAGAAGCTCAAGCAGTACCAGCAGGCCCAGGATCAGCTCAGTGGCGCCTTGAGCCGCTTGATGGTGGTGTCCGAACGCTATCCGGACCTCAAGGCCAACCAGAACTTCCTCGCCCTGCAATCGCAGCTTGAAGGCACCGAAAACCGGATCAGCGTGGCTCGGCGCGATTTCATCCTTGCGGTGCAAAAGTACAACACCGAGATCCGCACGTTCCCTGGTCGCCTGTGGCACAGCGTGATGTACAGCAACCTGCCGATGCGCGAGACCTTCGAGGCCACGCCGGGGTCGGAAAAGGCACCCGAGGTCAAATTCTGATCTGGATGAAAACGCCTGTAGGAGCCGGCTTGCTGGCGATAGCGATTGTGAAAACGCAAATCGCCAGCGAGCCGGCTCCTACACGGCGCATAAATGAGGTTGCTCATGCGCGCGATGAAGCTGGGCCTGGTGCTGTTACTGTGGGTGTTCGCCCTGGCGGTCCATGCCGAATTGAAGTTCCCGGCATTGACCGGGCGGGTCGTGGATAACGCCCAGATGATCGAGCCCTCGGTGCGCGATCAGCTTACGCAACAGCTTCAGGCCCATGAGAAAGCCACCGGTGAACAGTTGGTGGTGGTCACTTTGCCGGACTTGCAGGGCACCGACATTGCCGACTTCGGCTATCAACTGGGGCGCTACTGGGGCATCGGCCAGAAAGACAAAAACAACGGTGCGTTGCTGATCGTCGCCCGTGATGAGCGCAAATTGCGCATTGAAGTCGGCTATGGCCTTGAGGATCGACTGACCGACGCCCAGAGTTCGGTGATCATTCACCAGGTCATCACCCCGGCCTTTAAGGCGGGCAATTACAGCAAAGGCATCAGCGACGGCGTGGCAGCGATGCTGGTGGTGTTGGGTGGTAATCCCCTGGACGAGCCGTCGACGGTGTTTGAGTCCAGCGGTGATCCGAATGCCGATTTCGTCTCGCGGCATCCGACGTTGTTCGTGTTTCTGGTGTTGTTATTCATCCTGACGGTGTTTGTCTGCCAGATGCTCGGTATCCTTCCCGCCGGCCGTGGCGGATCGGGCGGCTCAGGCGGTTTTGGCGGGGGCCTGGGCGGTGGAGGTTTTGGCGGCGGTGGCGGCGGGGGCTTCGGCGGAGGAGGGGGCAGTTTCGGGGGCGGCGGTTCGTCGGGCGGCTGGTGATACAACAATAATGAACGGGCATTTCAAGACATGGCATTACTGACTGAACACGAACAACGCAAAGTCGCCGAGGCAATTGCCCGGGTTGAGCGTGACACCGACGCCGAGCTTGTGACCGTGCTCGCAGCTCGCGCCGACGACTATGCGTACATCCCGCTGCTGTGGGCCAGCCTGCTGGCGCTGGTGGTGCCGGGTATCGTGCATTACCTGACAGGCTGGTTGACCCTGCACAGCCTGCTGCTGGTGCAATGGATCAGCTTCATTGTGCTGTGCCTGGTGTTCCGGCTGCCGAAAATCACTACTCACCTGATCCCGCGCTCGGTGCGCCACTGGCGCGCCTCGAACCTGGCGCGTCGGCAATTCCTCGAGCAAAACCTGCATCACACCGTGGGCAGCACCGGCATCCTGATTTTCGTGTCCGAGGCGGAGCGCTATGTGGAAATTCTGGTGGACGAGGGGATTTCCAGTCGACTCGACAACAAGAGCTGGGACGCGATAGTTGCAGCGTTTACCCAGCAAGTGCGGCAAGGGCAGACGTTGCAAGGCTTCGTCAGTTGCGTCGAGGCCTGTGGCGAATTGCTCAAGGTGCATGTGCCGGTGACCCAAGTGCGCAATGAATTGCCGAATCGGTTGGTGGTCCTGGGCTGATGCTGATCCCCTGTAGGAGCGAGCCTGCTCGCGATGGCGGAGTGTCAGGCAACAGAGATGTCGAATGTGAGATCGTAATCGCGAGCAGGCTCGCTCCTACAGGGGATGGCGCCGTTCGTAAATAACTGCGTGTCCTGAAACGCCATCCCCCCTAAAATACCCGCCACTCCCGATCCGCCCCGCCCTGAGGCCGTTTTTTCCATGTCTGTCACCGCCACTTCCGCCAGCCCCGCGCCGGATCATCACGCCCAATTCATCGATCTGCTGCAAACCAGCCTCGATGGCAGCGCGTTCATCAAACTGGTGCTGGCCAAATACGTCGGCGAAGAAGCGGACCTGCAGCGGATCATCATCAAGCCGGTGACGGTCAAGGCGCAGCCATGCCTGTCCTTCGTTTATCGCTATAAAACCCGCGATATCACCAAGAACCTGCCCGTTACCGAAGGCGTGGCGACCATCGCCGGGCTGTTGCCGGCGGCATTCAAAAATGCGCATTTGTTGTCGTTGACCGACGAAGCCCAGCTCGAATACAGCAAAAAGGGCAAGTCTTCACTGTTCAAGAGCAAACCCCAGCAATTGCGTGAAGCGCCATCGGCCGAGCACAACCGCGAGAAAAACCGCTTTCTGGACTTGAGTCGGCCGTTTCTCGCCGACCTTGGCGTGACCAACAAGCAGCATGAGCTGATCCCGGCGATGTCGCGCAAGTGGAAGCAGATCAATAAGTTCATCGAGGTGTTTAGTCATGCGCTGACGTCATCACCGCTGGCGCTGGACAAACCGGTGCGGGTGGCGGACTTCGGATCGGGCAAGGGCTACCTGACGTTCGCCATCCATGACTACCTGCGCAACACCCTGAAGGCCGAAGGCGAAGTGACCGGTGTCGAGCTGCGTGAAGACATGGTCAGCCTGTGCAATGCCGCAGCGGCCAAGCTTGAGCATCCTGGGCTGGTGTTCAAGTGTGGTGACGTGCGCAGTGTGGCTCCGAGCGAACTGGACGTGATGATCGCGCTGCATGCCTGCGACATCGCCACCGACTACGCCATTCACACCGGCATCCGCTCCGGGGCGTCGATCATCATGTGCTCGCCGTGCTGCCACAAGCAGATCCGCCTGCAAATCCAGAGCCCGGCGCTGCTCAAGCCGATGCTGCAATACGGCCTGCACCTGGGCCAGCAGGCGGAAATGGTCACCGACAGTTTGCGCGCGCTGTTTCTTGAGGCTTGTGGTTACGAGACCAAAGTGTTCGAGTTCATTTCACTGGACCACACCAACAAGAACAAGATGATCCTGGCGGTCAAACGCGCCGAGCCGGTCGATCCGACTCAGCTGTTGGCGAAGATCCAGGAGCTGAAGGATTTCTACCGCATCACCGAGCATTGCCTGGAAACCCTGTTGCGTTCCGATGGCTACCTCTAACCCTCTTCTGTAGGAGCCGGCTTGCTGGCGATTTGCGTTTTCACAATCGCTATCGCCAGCAAGCCGGCTCCTACAGATTCATGTCGTGGCAACGCGCGCGGGTTGAACGGCGGTCTTGCGTCCGAGCATCACCGTCACGATGACCCCGGCCGCGAACAGCCAGGTGATCGGCTCGACGTGCTCACCAAAGAACAGCGCTGAAAAGGCGATGGTGAAGAAGATCTGCAGCAACTGAATCTGACTGACCCGGGCAATGCCGCCCATGGCCAGCCCGGCGTACCAGGCAAAGAAACCAATGAACTGCGAAAACAGCGAGACGTAGCCAAACGCCCACCAGGTTTTGGCCGAGACTTCGCCCTGATGTTGCAGTGCGAGGTACAGCACCGGGCCGATCAGCAGCGGCGTCGACAGCACCAGCGCCCAGCAGATGACTTGCCAGCCGCCCATCTCCTTGGCCAACCGGCCGCCTTCGGCATAGCCCAGACCGCCCACGGCAATCGCCCCGAGCATCAGCAAGTCCCCGGCCTGAATGCTGCCGGCGCCGCTGATCAGCGCATAACCGAGCACCAGCGCACTGCCCAGCGCGGCGCAGGCCCAGAAGGCTTTCGATGGGCGTTCATGGGACAGCCAGGCGGCGTACAGGGCCACGCACAGCGGTTGCAGGCCATTGACCAGCGCGCCGTGGGACGCCGGCAAGGTTTGCATCGCCCAGGCGGACAACACCGGAAAACCAAGAATCACCCCAGCCGCCACCAGTGCCAGGCCTTTGACCTGTTTCCAGCTCGGCCATTTTTCACGCTGCCACAGCAACAAAATTGCCGCCGGCACGGCCGCGAACAAGGCTCGTCCCAGGCCATTGAGCAGTGGATGAAGCTCCTGCACGACGATGCGCGTGAAGGGCAGGGTGAGGCTGAAAATGACGACGCCGAGCAGGCCCAGGGCCATGCCGGTGTTTTCGCGGGAGGACATGATGGCAACCGGAATTGTTGTGATTGGAAGAGCCTTCATCTAGCCATAATCCGCAGGTTTCGCGCTGTTACAGCTAGGCAAAGAGTTAGGCGTACAGTTCAAGGACGCTATCGCGGGCAAGCCTCGCTCCTACGGGGAAATTGAACCTGTAGGAGCGAGGCTTGCCCGCGAAGAACGATGACACCGTAATAGCCGGCTGTTACCCGACTTTCCGGATAAGGACTACCTTGAATACTCCTGCATGCCTACGCATTTCCCGGAGGAGTCCTACCCATGGCCGCGAAAAAAATTCTGATGCTGGTTGGCGATTACGTCGAAGACTATGAAGTGATGGTGCCATTCCAGGCGCTGTTGATGGTCGGCCATACGGTGCACGCCGTCTGCCCGGACAAGAGCGCCGGCCAGACCGTGCGTACGGCCATCCACGACTTCGAAGGCGACCAGACCTACAGCGAAAAGCCCGGCCACCTGTTCGCCCTTAACTTCGATTTCGCCAAGGTCAAGGCCGAGGATTATGACGCCGTGCTGATTCCCGGCGGTCGTGCACCGGAGTACCTGCGCCTGAATGAAAATGTCCTGGAGCTGGTGCGCGCCTTCGACAAGGCCGGCAAGCCGATCGCCGCCGTCTGCCACGGTGCGCAGTTGCTCGCGGCGGCCGAGGTTCTGGAAGGCCGCGAGTGCAGCGCTTACCCGGCCTGCGCGCCGGAAGTACGTCTGGCCGGCGGGACGTTTATCGACATTCCGGTGACGGACGGTCACGTACAAGGCAATCTGGCCACGGCACCGGCCTGGCCTGCCCACCCGAGCTGGCTCGCCGGTTTCCTTGGGTTGCTGGGTACGAAAATCACGCTGTAACAAGGAACCTGTCCATGTGCGAGCTCTACGTCAAAGCCGACCCGATCCTCTACGAATCGCGCTCCCGCTCGCTGCGTATCTGTGGGGTGGTAACCACCTTGCGGCTGGAGAATCAGTTCTGGGACATCCTCAGCGAAATCGCCGAGGTTGATGGCATGACCACCAACCAGTTGATCGCCAAGCTGTATGAAGAGGTCATGGACTACCGTGGCGAAGTGGTGAACTTCGCCTCGTTCTTGCGGGTGAGTTGTACGCGGTATCTGAGTCAGCGGCGGGTGGCGGTGCCGGAGCTGGCGGTGGTGCGGGCAGTGGTGAAGTAGACGGGACTGTGGTGACTTCATCGCGGGCAAGCCTCGCTCCTACAGGCCATACGACGCTGAACTGTAGGAGCAAGGCTTGCCCGCGATGGGGCCGGTACAGGCGACAAAAATCCTGGGCTGGTCTTTACTCTGAAGCGCGCAACCTCTCAATCGCCAAGGAGAAAGAGCATGTCCGGATGGTATGAAGTGAGCAAAAGCAGCAGCGGTCAGTTCAGGTTCGTGCTGAAGGCGGCGAACGCCGAAACCATTCTGACCAGTGAGCTGTATACCACCCACGCCGCGGCCGACAAAGGCATTGCGTCGGTTCAGGTCAACAGCCCGCTGGATGAGCGCTACGAGAGAAAGACCACCAAGGATGGCCATCCGTATTTCAATCTCAAGGCCGGCAACCACGAGATCATTGGCAGCAGCGAGGCCTATTCCTCGGCGGCTGCGATGGAAAAGGGGATTGCCGCCGTGAAGGCCAATGGCCCGACCAAGGTGATCAAGGACAAGACCCTGCCAGTCCTCTGAACTCAACACCTATCCCTGTAGGAGCGAGCATGCTCGCGATGGCGGTCTGACAGTCAACATCTGCGTGGAATGTCATGGCCTCATCGCGAGCATGCTCGCTCCTACAGGAGGCACCTTAAACCTCGACCGGCACCGCGAGCTTTGTGCTCCCCAACGCATGGGTCTTGGAATCAAAAAACCGCAACTCAACCCCCGTCCCCTCGAACACCTTCGCGTAAAACCGCTTCTGATGTTGAATGAACGCCTTGCTGCGCGGATAAATCGAGATCGCCACAACCTTCGGTCGCGCCTGGCGCAAGGCCTGCACGATATGGCTGTCCTGCTCACCCAACGCATGGCCAAAAATGCACAAACCGTCGCCATGGCTTAGCAACTGCGCGTAGCAGAACGACAGGTAATCCGAGCTGCGGATGGTCTTGAGCTTGTCCGCACTCGGCCCTTCGTTGACGAACAGCGGCACGTCATCGAGGGTCTTGATCGTGTTGTTGATGGCGAAATTGCCCAGCAGCGTGCCTTCGGTCGACATCAACCGGCGCGCCGTACCGTCCTGGTTGCGTACCAGATGCAGCCCGCCGTGCAAATACAGTAGGCGGGTCTTGTCGGTGGCGGTGGCGCTCAAATCGAAGGACGGTTCGGCGCCCTCGAACAGGTCGCTGATCGTGTCCGCCTGATGCTGAATCGCCCAGTGGTTGAGCAGGTCGTAGTTGGTGGTGAACACCGTGCGATAACTGGCCAGTTCCCGATTGATCGTCGCCAGGGTCGACGCCTCTACCAGACGCCACGGAATGTGCACCGCGTGCACGGTATTGATCAGCGCTTCCTTGATCGCGTAGTAGCGATTGCGCGGGGCGGCGGAGCTGACGGCCAGGGCCTTGTTGACCCGGCTGGTGGTCTTCAAAGCGCTCAGTACTTGCTCGATACTGCGTGTCTGCATCGCATCGAACACGGCCAGTTCGGAAGGGCTCAGGGGCTTTTCTTCAACGGTGCGGGCGTTTTCGAACAGCGAGTCGTAGCCAAAATCGTCCCACACCGCGCGGCTGGCGCCGTTGCCCACCAGCAGGCCGGCGAACGCAGCGCTGCTGCGCAAGGTGTTCCAGTCTTCAAGGTGGGCGTCGACATCCAGGAAATCGGTCATTGCTGTTAAGGTCTCAAGGCAAAAGGTCTGATGGGCGGCGACTTTATCACGACCGAGTGCCCGGACCACGGCACAGCCCGGACGAAGGGCGTTATGCTGCGGCTTCGCCCGAACTGACATCGCCGAGTCCCTGATGCTGCAAAAAAGCCTGATCCGCCGCCTCGACCTGATCACCCTGCAACTGTTCGTCGCCGTCCACGAAGAAGGCACCCTGACCCGTGCCGCCTCGCGTGAGGCGATTGCGGTGTCGGCGGCGAGCAAGCGCTTGATGGAGCTGGAAGAGGCGTTGGGGATCAGCCTGTTTGTGCGCCAGGCCAAGGGCATGACGCTGACGCCGGCCGGTGAAACCTTACTGCACCATGCCCGGCAGATGTTGTTCAACGTCGAGAAAATGGGCCTGGAGCTGGGCGAGCACAGTCACGGTGTGCGTGGGTACGTGCGGATGCTGGCGAACCTGTCGGCGATCATCCAGTTTCTGCCGGAGGACTTGCGGGACTTTTCCGAGCGCCATCCGCAGGTCAAGACAGACCTGGAAGAACGCCCCAGTGCCGGGGTGATTCAGGGGGTACTCGATGGGGTGGCCGACCTCGGGATTTGCTCCGTCGACAGCGACATCAAGGGACTGCACAGCGTGGTCTACCGTCAGGACAAATTGATGGTGCTGATGCTGCCGGACCATCCGTTGGCCAGCCGTCCGAGCCTGGCCTTCGCCGAGACGCTGGACAGCGATTACGTCGGCCTGCACGCGGCCAGTTCGATCAACATGCGCACCCATGCGGCGGCACGGGAGGCGGGCAGGGTATTGCGGGTGCGCATCCATGTGCCGGGCTTCGATGCCATGTGTCGGATGATCCAGGCCAACATGGGCATTGGCGTCTTGCCGCAACGGGCTTATGAGTTGTTTGGTCGGGCGCTGGGGCTGCATGCGGTGCCGTTGATCGATGACTGGTCGGATCGGGCGTTGATTCTGGTGGTGCGCGATGAGGCACTGCTGTCGCCGGTGAGCCGGATGTTGTTTGAGCATTTGCGTGGGCAGGTTTGAGATTTTCGTTGTTCGGGCCGGCCTCTTCGCGGGCAAGCCTCGCTCCTACAGGGATCACGTTGAGCCTGTAGGAGCGAGGCTTGCCCGCGAAGGCGGCCTTGAGGTCGCGACTGTTTCCCCGCCGGGCGTTCGCATTTCGCGAACGCTTGTTGCCAACTGAAGGTTGGATTCCGTTCCCCGTCGTCCTCTAGCCTTGGCTCCATATTCCAAGAACAAGAGGTACCCCGCGATGACTGCCCCCTTGAGTGCAATCAAAGTGATCGAGATCGGCACGCTGATCGCAGCGCCATTCGCCGCGCGCATGCTCGCCGAGTTCGGCGCCGAGGTGATCAAGATCGAAGCCATGGGCCAGGGTGATCCCCTGCGCAAATGGCGAAAGCTGCATGAAGGCACCTCGTTGTGGTGGTACCTGCAATCGCGCAACAAGAAGTCCCTGGCACTGAACCTCAAATCCCCTGAAGGCATTGAACTGGTCAAGCAGCTGGCGACCAGCGCCGATGTACTGATCGAAAACCTGCGCCCCGGCGCGCTGGAAAAGCTCGGCCTGGGCTGGGACGTGCTGCACGCCCTCAACCCTAACCTGACCCTGGTGCGCATCTCTGGCTATGGCCAGACCGGCCCTTACCGTGATCGTCCGGGGTTCGGCGCCATTGGCGAGGCCATGGGCGGCATCCGCTACACCACGGGCACCCCAGGTTCGCCGCCGGCACGGGTGGGGGTCAGCCTTGGCGACTCGCTGGCGTCATTGCACGCGGTGATCGGGGCGTTGATGTCGCTTCTGCGCGTCAAGACCGGGCAAGGCGGTGGGCAAATCGTCGATGTATCGCTGGCCGAAAGTGTGTTCAACGTCATGGAAAGCCTGGTGCCGGAGTACGACATGCTCGGTCATGTCCGTGAACGCAGCGGCGGTGCCTTGCCGGGTATCGCACCGTCCAACACCTACCTCACGGCGGACGGCGCTTACGTGGTCATTGCCGGCAACAGCGACCCGATTTACCGTCGTTTGATGAACACCATCGGCCGGTCGGATCTGGCCGAGGCACCCGAATTCGCCCATAACGACGGACGTGCGGCCAAGAGCAACCTGCTCGACGCCGCCATCACCCACTGGACCAGCAGCCTGCCGATCGATGAGGTGCTGACGGCCCTGGAAGCCGCCGAAGTCCCGGCCGGGCGCATCTATTCGGTGGCCGACATCGTTACCGATCCGCACTATCAGGCGCGTGACATGTTGCTCAACGCCCAGTTGCCGGGCGGTGCCACGGTGAAGATGCCCGGCATCGTGCCGAAACTCTCGGAAACTCCCGGCGGCGTGAACTGGTCGGGCCCCGGACTGGGCCAGCACACCGACGGCATCCTCGCGCAACTGGGCCTGACCGAGGCCGACATCGATCGCCTGAAAGTCGAAGGAGTGGTGCAATGATCACTGATTACGCAGGCAGCCTGATCGTGCAGGAAGTCTCCCCTCGCGACGGCTTGCAGATAGAGCCGACCTGGGTCGAGACCGTCGACAAGATCGCCCTGATCGATCAACTGTCCCTGGCTGGATTCAGTCGCATCGAAGCCGGCTCGTTCGTGTCGCCCAAGGCCATTCCAGCATTGCGCGATGGCGAGTCGGTGTTCAAGGGTATCAACCGCCAACCGGGGGTGATCTATGTCGCATTGATCCCCAACCTCAAGGGCGCACAACGGGCGCTGGATAGTAATGCCGATGAGTTGAACCTGGTGATGTCCGCCAGCCAGACTCACAACCTGGCCAATATGCGCATGCGCTGTGAGGACTCGCTGGCCGCGTTCGGCGAAATCGTCCAATTCGTGCAGGGCTCGACGGTGCGCCTCAACGCCAGCATCGCCACCACCTTTGGCTGCCCATTCGAAGGCAGGATCGATGAGGACCGCGTGCTGGAGATTGTCGAGGCTTATCAGGAACTCGGTATCCAGGGCATCACCCTGGCCGACACCACTGGCATGGCCAACCCACGTCAGGTGGATCGCCTGGTGCGGCGAGTCTTGCAGCGGGTATCGCCGGCGAACCTGACCCTGCATTTTCACAACACCCGGGGCCTGGGCCTGTGCAATGTGCTGTCGGCCTACGAGGCCGGTGCACGGCGTTTCGACGCGGCGCTTGGTGGGCTCGGTGGTTGCCCGTTCGCGCCGGGGGCCTCGGGAAACATCTGCAGCGAAGACCTGGTCAACCTGTGCGATGAAGTCGGTATTCACACCGGCATCGATTTGCCGCTGTTGCTGAAATTGTCCCGAGGACTGCCGGCGCTGCTCGGTCACGAAGTCCCCGGCCAACTGGCCAAGGCCGGGCGCAATTGCGATTTGCACCCCGTGCCGTCCTGACCACACATCTCCCTTGTAGGAGCTGAGCTTGCTCGCGATAGCGGTGTACCAGTCGATATTTATGTCGGATGTGACGCAGTCATCGCGAGCAAGCTCGGCTCCTACAGGAAAGCACTTCTTAACCAGACAACAAAAACAATCGGACACCCCAAGGGAAGTCCGCCTGGAGAAACGCAATGAGCCTCAATGCAATGGAGGCCGGGGCGAGCCCGGCCGTCAGCCACGACGAAGAAAAAGCTCTGGTCAGCAAGGTCGCCTGGCGGCTGATGCCGCTGATCATGGTCTGCTACCTGTTCGCGTTCTTCGACCGCATCAACATCAGCTTCGCCAAGTTCCAGCTGCAGACGGACCTGAGCCTGAGCGACACCGCCTACGGCCTCGGTGCCGGGTTGTTCGTGGTCGGTTACGTGATCTTCGAAGTGCCCAGCAACATGATGCTGTACAAGGTCGGCGCGCGCCGCTGGATCGCCCGGATCATGATGTCCTGGGGCCTGGCCACGGCGTTGATGGTCTTCGTCAACAGCGAATGGCAGTTCTACGTGTTGCGCTTCGTGATTGGTGCGATGGAGGCGGGTTTTGCGCCGGGCGTGCTCTACTACCTGACGCTGTGGTTCCCGCAGCACTATCGCGGGCGCATCACTTCGATGCTGTTCCTATCGTCGGCCTTTGCCGGTCTGGTGGGCGCACCGTTCTCCGGGCTGGTGTTGCAACATCTCGACGGTGTTCTGGACATGCGCGGTTGGCACTGGTTGTTCCTGCTGGGCGGCGTGCCGTGCATTGGCCTGGGTTTGCTGGTACTGACCCTGCTCAAGGACCGTATCGAAGATGCCCATTGGTTGACCGCCTCGGAGAAGACGCTGCTGGCCAGTCGCATCGCTCACCATGAACCACACAAATCCGGCGGTTCATTGCTCGCGGCGCTGAAGATTCCGGGGTTTCTGACCCTGGGTCTGATCTACTTCCTGATCCAGGTAGCGTCCTACGGCCTGAACTTCTGGGCACCACAACTGATCCGCAGCGCCGGTACCGAAAGCCCGGTGATGATCGGTCTGCTGACCGCCATCCCGTACATCTGCGGTGCCATCAGCATGGTGGTGATCGGGCGCTTGTCCGATGCTTCGGGCGAGCGACGCAAGTTTGTCGCCGGGCTGGTCGCGGTGGGCGCCATCGGCTTCTTCTGCGCGGGGATCTTTGCCAATCACACGACCTTTTTGATCGTAGCCCTGGGCTTGCTCGGCGCCGGCATCATCGCCTCGATCCCGAGCTTCTGGACCCTACCGCCAAAACTGCTTGCTGGTGCCGGTGCAGGTGCGGCGGGCGGGATCGCGGTGATCAACACTCTGGGCCAGTTCGGCGGCATCGTCAGCCCGGTCATGGTCGGACGGATCAAGGACCTGACCGGCAGCACCACCCCGGCGCTGTACGTCATCGGCGTTTGCGCACTGATCGCCGTGGCGCTGTTGATGTGGGGATTACCGCAAAAGCTGCGGACCCTCGACAAGATTTAAGGTTTCGCAGACCCCGGCAGTTCCCATAGTGACCACGCATCCCTGTAGGCGCTGCCGAAGGCTGCGATCTTTTGATCTTCAAGAAGTCGCAGTCACCGCTTTCCCCACCGCGTCGCCAAACTGAATCAACACCACCCCGCCAACCAACAACAACGCCCCGGCCATTCGCGGCAAGCTGACTTGCCGTTCCAGTAGCCCAAACCATCCAAAGTGATCCAGCACCAGCGACGCCACCACTTGCCCCGCCAGCGACAGGGCCAGGAACCCGGAAGCCCCCAGCCTGGGCAGCAGCACCACCGCCAATGAAATAAAACACACCCCGAATGCGCCACCGGCCCACATCCACAGAGGGGCCTTGGTGATGAATGCCATTGAAGGCAATGGCAAGCGCATCGCCAATACGATCGGCAGCAACACCCCAATGCTCACCAGCAACGACGCCAACGTCGCCCACAGCGGGTGACCCAAGCCACGCCCAAGGTTGAAGTTGATCGCACTTTGCAAAGGCACCACCGCCCCGGCAAACACGGCGAGTAAAAGAAGACCGATTCCGTGCAGCGTATTCATGTTCATGCTCCAGCAGGTTTTGCTGGACTCTAGGGTATTCATCGCGCAGATTTAAATTCCGTTTTGTAATCCAGAACATGCATCAAATGAATGATCTGCGCCGCATCGACCTCAACCTGCTGGTGATCCTCGACGCCTTGCTCAGTGAACAGCACGTGACCCGCGCAGCTGAGCGTCTGCACCTGAGTCAGCCGGCGGTCAGCCATGCCCTGGCGCGGTTGCGTGATCTGCTGGGTGATCCGTTGCTGGTGCGAGCCGGCGCCGGCCTGGTGCCGACTCCGCGAGCGCTGGAACTGAAGGCACCGCTGGCCGACGCGCTGGCTCAGGTGCAATCGCTGCTGGCGCCAAACGCCTTTGATCCGGCCACCGCCAAGCGCACTTTTCGCCTGGCGATGTCCGACTACGGTGCCGCCATCGTCCTGCCGGGTTTGAGTCGCCAGCTGCGCCGCGAAGCACCGGGTATCGATCTGCAAATCAGTCATGCCAGCCGCGAAGGCATGCTCGAAGGCGTGCTCAATGGTGACATCGATGTTGCCGTTGGCGTGTTTCCGGAAATGCCCAACGAGTTACGCAGCACGCCGCTGTTCGAGGAGCACTATGCGTGTTTGCTGGACCGCAACACGCTCAATGGTGACCTCGATCTGCCCGCTTACCTGAGCCGCCCCCACGTGCTGCTGGAAATGCGCGGCAGCGGCACCCCGGAAATCGAACGCGCTTTAACCGCTCTGCGTGAACGTCGTCGAGTGGCGATCAGCCTGCCGCACTGGAATGTTGCCCCGGACCTCATCAGCGGCACTGACTTGATCCTCACCGTCGCATCCCGGGCCTTGCGCGATGTCGATGAGTCGTCACTGATCGTTGTCCCGCCACCGTTTCACATTCCCTCGTTCAGCTTTGTGCTGGTGTGGCACACGCGGCGGGGTGGGGATCAGGCGTTGAATTGGTTGAATCAGAAGATTGGCGAGGGGATAAGGCATTGATGAAGTTCTTCGACGATCAGTCATTCAACGCCCAATAACCTGATATAGACTGGCCACCATTCACCAAACGGTTCAAAAGGACTTCTCATGACCCCATCGCTGCTAATGGCCGTTCTAGCCTCGGGTTTCATTTATGGCATCACCCCGGGGCCGGGTGTGCTGGCGGTGTTCGGGATTGGCGCGGCCCATGGACGGCGGGCAGGCGCGGGCTTTCTTTGCGGGCATTTGCTGGGCGATGTGATCTGGTGCAGCACGGCGCTGGTGGTGATTGTCGGTGCGCGGGAAATCGGCAGCACCGCGTTCGATGTGCTGGGCGTGCTCAGTGGCCTGTATCTGTTTTGGCTCGGTTGGCGTGCGGTGCGGGCGCGACGCAGCGGTGTTGAAGCGCCGCAAGGGCCGGCGCGTCAGCCGTTCTGGCATGGCATCCTGTTTGGCCTGACCAACCCGAAGGCTTATCCGGTGGCGGTGGCTACCTTCACAGCCTTATTGTCCAGCCGCGCGGAGTTGCTGACCTGGTCGATGTTGCCGTGGCTGATTTTCCTGAGTTTCGTCGGGGGGCTTTTCGCCTACGCTATCCTCATCGGCATTGTCGGGGCACGCCGAGTGCGCACCTTGTACCAACGTCATGAGCTGGCGATTACCCGGTTGTGTGGGGTGATGTTTATCGGTTTCGCCATCAACGCCCTGGCGCATGCCTTGCCGGGGCTGGTGACGAACAAGGCTTGAAGCTGATCGCGGGACTGCATCAGTGGCAAACGTTTCGGTCAGGGATGGTTACTTATTGCGGTTTCGTTCGGATACGTTCTCGGCACCATGACCACCAGAAATTCCGCCCCATTGGCGAGCTACATCGACCTTTTGCTGGACGCCGTTTGTGCGGTCGATAAACAAGGTCGCTTCGTGTTTGTCAGTGCCGCTTGCGAACGCATTTTCGGTTACACCCCTTGCGAACTGATCGGCCAACCGATGATCGATCTGGTGCACCCGGCTGACCGTCAGCGCACCCTCGATGCCGCCCGGGAAATCATGGGTGGCGAACCCAAGCTGAACTTCGAAAACCGTTACCTGCGAAAAGATGGTCGGGTGGTACACATCCTGTGGTCTGCACGTTGGTCGGAGGTCGACCAATTGCGCATCGCCGTGGCCCGTGACATCACCGAGCGCAAGCAGGCCGAATCCCGCCAGGCGGCGCTGTACGCGATTTCCGAAGCAGCCCATGCGGCTGAAGACTTGCTGGCGCTGTTCAAGCGCGTTCACCTGATCATCGGCGAATGGCTGCCGGCGCTGAATTTTTCCGTGGCGTTGTATGACGAACACTGCGCGCAGCTGAATTTTCCTTATCACGTCGATGACCACGAGCAGCAACCCGAGCAACCGGGAACGATGACCGAGCGCTTGTGTGCCGAGGTCATTCGCAGCGGCATGCCTATTCTGTTGACGCCAGAGCAGACGCAACCCTGTGTCGGATTCGAGGCGTTGGTGACAGGGCAGAATTCGCCCTGTTGGCTGGGTGTGCCGCTGAATTCGCAAAACGGCACCATCGGTGCGCTGATCGTCAAAAGCATCCCAGGTGGTGAGCGCTACACCGAGCAGGATAAAGAGCTGTTGCAGTATGTCTGCGCACAGGTTGCGACGGCGATTGAGCGCAAGCAGTTGCACGCGCGATTGCAACGCATGGCCCAGTACGACCAGCTGACCCAATTGCCCAACCGCGAATTGCTGCGTGAGCGGCTCAAGATTGCGCTGGAATCGGCACAAGAAGCGGGCGGGCGCATGGCACTGCTGTATGTCGACCTCGACCGCTTCAAGCAAGTCAACGACACCCACGGACATGCGGTGGGCGACATGCTGTTGCAGACCGTTGCCAACCGGCTCAAAGGCTGCGTGCGCGAAACCGACACGGTGGCGCGTATTGGCGGTGATGAGTTCGTGGTGTTGTTGCACAGCATCCACGCTTCGGGCGATGCCGACACGGTGGCCGGCAAAATCCGTCAGGTCCTGGCCCAGCCGTTGCGCTTGGATGGGCACAATCTGCACATCCAGCCCAGCATCGGCGTGGCGCAATACCCTGAAAACGGCACGGAAGAAAAGCAGCTGTTCAGGCACGCCGACGAGGCGATGTACACCGCCAAACGCGCACAACACCTGCGTCTGGTCTGAATGGCGGTTGCCGTTCGTCGCGGCATGCTCGGATTTTTCTAAACCTTTTGGCACGCGTAAATTCAGAAACTATGCGGGCGCCAGCTCGCCGCGAACATCACCAAGAGGTAGAGAATCATGCCTAACTCAAGAAACTCGAACTCGGGAAACTTCGCCAACGATCGAACCAAGGCGTCTGAAGCCGGTCGCAAAGGTGGGAAAACCACCACCATGACTGTCGACAAAGAGCCAAAACCCGATATGAGCCGTAAGGGCGGACAGGGCGGGCAAAAATCCCGCTAATGGATGCAATGCTCAACTGTTGTAGGAGCGAGCATGCTCGCGATGGACGTTAACGATTACGCGTGTTGACTGGCTAAACGCGGCGCCCTTGTGATCATCGCGAGCGAGCTCGCTCCTACACAACATGACGGAGCCGGTGGTTTTGATATAAGCGCGGGGGTGAAAGCTCCCGTTTGAATTTTTAGAGGAGGGCGCGACCATGAACCCTGTGGCCACCCGTTTTCGCAACAGCGTTTTTGTCACCTTACTGGGCCTGTGTGCCGGCAGCGCTTTCGCCCAGACACCTGTTGAATTCATCAACGATGCGTCGGCCCAGGGTGTCGCCGAAATTGAAACCAGTCGGCTGGCACACCAGAAATCCGAATCCAAGGAGGTCAAGGATTACACCATCGTGGTGATCAATGACCGTACGACGGCCAATCAGCATTTGGCCAAAATCGCCAAGCAACTGGATCTGCCGGTGGCTCCACGCGAAGAGGTGGAAAATAAAGCCAAGGCCCTGATGCCAGAGGTCATGGATGGCGCGAACTTCGACGAGGCCTACGCGGCCAGTCAGGTCAAAACCACTCAGGAGGCCATCGAGCAACTTGAGCAAACGGCGCAAACCACCGATGTGCCGCAAATCAAGGCATTCGCCGAAGAAACCCTGCCCAAGCTGCAGCATCACCTGCAAATGGCCAGGGCGTTGCAGGCCAGTCGCTAGCCGTTTGCATGCGCGGGCGACCTTCGGTCACCTGCGCAGTACCCATCAACACTCATTCAAATCGTGCTTACCTTTTTCCTGAACGACGGTGCCATCAATCGAAATGGTCTGGCCCTCGCCCAGGCTACGATAGTGCTTTCTCAGCGCCTCCAGCTCCTTGAGGTCCAACGCCTCCAGCCCCAGCATCGCGTTCTGTGCATCCTTCGTCACCCGCAGCAATTCATCGACCTTCAAATGCAAAATGTCGGTATCGCGGTTCTGCGTGTTCTGGATCAGGAACACCATCAGAAAGGTGATGATGGTGGTCGAGGTGTTGATGATCAGTTGCCAGGTGTCGTTGAACTTGAAAATCGGCCCGCTCAAGCCCCACAGGAAAATCAGCAGGATCGCCCCCAGGAACGTCTTGGGACTACCGGCCCACAGGGCGAGTTTCTGTGCGATTTTTGCGAACTTCATGGCCGTGTTCCTTATGAGAGGGCGCCTGAATTTCAGACAATGGCGGACGGTTGAAAATTCTACTTCTCTGAGAAAAGCACCTGTCGGCCATGGGTTAAGATGCTGGCGCATCCATGACAGGAGAACGCAATGAGCTGGTCCGCCAAGCAATACGTCGCTTTTGAAGATGAACGCACCCGTCCCGCTCGTGATCTGCTGGCGGCTGTTCCCGCTGGGGATGTGCGCTCGGCGGTCGACA
Source organism: Pseudomonas putida (assembly GCF_050990305.1). Lineage (GTDB taxonomy): Bacteria > Pseudomonadota > Gammaproteobacteria > Pseudomonadales > Pseudomonadaceae > Aquipseudomonas > Aquipseudomonas putida_AH. The sequence goes on from NZ_CP158817.1 coordinate 1,482,981, forward strand.
TCGGTTGTGGTCCCGGTAACTCAACCGAGCTGCTGGTGGAGCGCTTTGCCGGTGCGACGGTGCGAGGGCTGGACAGTTCGGCCGACATGATCGACGCCGCACGTAAGCGCTTGCCTGGGGTGCAATTCGATATCGCCGACATCGACACCTGGAACGACAATGGGCCGTTCGACGTGATCTTCGCCAACGCGGTGTTGCAGTGGGTGCCCGACCACGCCACGTTGCTGCCGTCACTGGTGAACAAGCTGGCGCCCGGTGGCAGCCTGGCGATCCAGATGCCGGACAACCTTAATGAGCCTTCGCACCGGTTGATGCGTGACGTGGCCGCTGACGGTCCGTGGGCGAGCAAACTGACTGGCGCTGCCGGCCAGCGAACTGAAATGGAAAGCGCCAGCGGTTACTACTCGATCCTCAAGGCTTGCTGCACCCGCGTCGATGTGTGGCGCACGACTTACCATCATCCGTTGGCGGGTGGTGCGTCGGGTGTGGTCGAGTGGTTCAAGGGCAGCGGACTGCGGCCGTTTCTCGATCCGTTGGATGAGGCGGAACGGGCGCAGTACCTGAAGCAGTATTTGGCAGCCATCGAGAAAGCTTATCCGGCGTTGGCCGATGGTTCGGTGTTGTTGCCGTTTCCGCGGTTGTTTCTGGTGGCGACGCGTTGATGCGCAAAGAAACACTCAGCGCTGGACGCTGATCAGCAGCATCATCGGTCGCTCCCACTCTTCGGCCAGCGCCGGCTGCGCCGTGACCTCGGCATCGGTTGGACCCCATTCGTTGACATGCCGGATGCTGAAACCGGTGGCAATCAAGGTGTTGAGCAAGGTGCCAAGGGTGCGGTGTTGCTTGATCACGCCGTCCGCCAACCAGTGGGTCACGCGTTCGCCTTCCAGTTGATAACTGTCTACGGGCCAGCTCTTGCGGCCTTCGGCATCGGTGATCCAGCCAGGAGTGCGCGGTGCCATGAAGATCGGGTGCTCAATGGAAAACACAAAGTGCGAGCCGGGTTTCAGGGCGGCGTGAAGGTTGGCGAAGAGCCCTGGCAAGTCCTTGATGTAGTGCAGGGCCAGGGAGCTGTAGGCCAGATCGAAACTGTCGGCTGGCAGGTCGAGGTGTTCCAGGTCGGCGCGTCTGTAGCGGATGTTTCTATTTGAGGTGGTACTGCGCGCCTGCTCGAGCATCTTTTTCGACACGTCCAGGCCGAGCACGCTTTGAGCACCTTGTTCACTGGCCCAGCGGCAAAACCAGCCGTAGCCGCAGCCTAGATCCACGACCGTCAAACCTTGCATGGGCGGCAGCATTGCCTTCAATGCGGGCCATTCCGGTGCGGCGTCGAGGCCATTAATGGAGCGGGCCATCAGGCTGTAGCGTTGGAAGAATGCGGGGTCGTCGTAGATGTTTTGAGACATAGGGAAGACATCCATCGAATAGGGTTACAGGTGACATCAGCCCTGTTGCAACACCTTCAGCGCTGCCGATGCCAGAAAACCCGAACGGCTTTTCTCCTCCGGGTGGTGAAGTACGTACTCATCTATCCGATTCAGCAGGTAGCCAGGCAATGTGATGTTCAGCTTCTGGGCTTTGCCCAAGTATTTGGTAACGTCGATATCCACCAGTGCCCATGCACATCCCTCGTACTTGGGGTTGGCTGCATGCAGAGTCACTTTATTCGCGGGGGGGATTGGCGAACCATCTTCGGCCAAAATCTCGAAGTGACCCTCGATAGCTTCTCGGGCCATGGCCATAGCGTCATCCAGATCATCTCCTGCGGAAAAGCATCCTGGAATGTCGGGGACTTCCACACCCCAGGCGTGTTCGTCGTCGCCCATTGAAATCGCAATTGGGTAAAGCATGTTCTTTGTCCTCCGAGGACTCGGCACGTCTGGCTCGTTAGAGCAGCGCCTGTTGCAAAATACTAATTGCCGTTTTCTTACGAAGATCCTTCTTTGGATGAGGGACAGTCACCAGCCCTGGCTTGGTCGGATGCTTGAAGTGATGATGGCTGCCTCTGATTCGTACCAGATACCAACCGTCCGCAACGAGCTGGCTTATCAAAAATCGGCTATTCACATCACCTCCATGTGGTGTGCTTGTGGTTACTATACCTACTGATATTTTCCAATCAACACCATAACCACCAATGCCGTCCTGGCTTTGATGACACTAGGTGTAGGGATCGAGTCTAGAAGGCACCGTAGCGATGGCTTCACGCAGGGCGGAATTGAGGTGTCTTGTGTGTTGCGAGTGATTACGAAGGGGGAAATAGCTCAGATCTCAGCCGAAGATGGCCAACATCTTTTACGCACTGGAAGGTATGAAAATGCTAATGCGGGATGAAATTTGATAATAAATTCGTGGTTTTCAACAAAAACGCTAACGAACTTCAGGTTACCGCTACCTGCCAGGAGACAAACCCCCAGACACAAAAAAACCGGCCATCAAGGCCGGTTTTTTCTTTACCTGCATCCCCCGTCAAAAACCAACGTGAGACTGAAATTCGATTGGAGCGGGTGAAGGGAATCGAACCCTCGTTATCAGCTTGGGAAGCTGGAGTAATGCCATTATACGACACCCGCCTGGAGCGGCTGACTTTGTACCAGATGTGCGCATGGAAATGAAGTTTTTCTTTGCGCTGGAGGGCTTTGGCGCGGGTGAAACAAAGCATGGACCGAGTTGCGGTCGTTCGCGGGCAAGCCTCGCGCCTACAGGTATTCGTTTCAACCGTAGGGCAGGGCTTGCTCGCGATGACGCTGTTTCAGATGGCCAATGCATGGTGGTCCTGGACGTAGTTAAAACGCGGTCGGCTTGCATGCTGTGCCGGTTTCAGGAACCCCATCAGTGCGTTGCGGCTGTCTCGGCAGGCAGCTTTGTGCTCCAGGTCGAGAAAGTGGCCGGTGGCTTGCAGGGTACTGAACGTGCCGTGTTGCACATGGTTGGCGAACAGCCGGGCGTCTTCGGCTGCGGTGTACTCGTCCCATTCGCCGTTCATGAACAGCACCGGAACGTTGATTTTCTTCGCCGCGTTCAGGTAGCACTGCCGATCGCTGTGCAGCACATCGTTGATGTGGAAGTGCATCTGCCCGTACTCGTGCTCGGCCAACGAGCTGACATGCCGGTAGTTGAAACGCTTGAACAACGACGGCAAGTGTTTGCCGATGGTGTCGTTGACCAGATGCCCAACCCGGTCGCCGTCACGGCTGCCGAGGTAATCCACGCCGCGCTCCAGGTAATCGAGCATGTGGGCGTTGATGACTGGAGAGAACGAGCTGACCACGGCTTTTTCGATGCGTCGTGGCCGTTGCGACAGCGCGACCATGGTCGCGGCGCCACCCCAGGAAAACGACAGCACGTGTTCGGCGGCGAAGTGGTCGATCAGCTCCAGCAGGATCTGCCCTTCGATTTCCTTGGTCAGCATTTTCTCATGCAGGTTGTGGGCTTTTGACTTGCCCGCGTAGGGCTGGTCGTAGCAGACCACGTTGAAATGCGGGTAGAGGTTTTTCACGGTTTGGGCAAACGACGCAGTCGTGGCCATCGAGCCGTTGACCAAGATAATGGTCTTCTCTGCGGCGTCTGCGCGATAGAACTCCGTGTAAACCCGGTACTGACCTTGTATATCCAGCACAGCGATTTCTGGCCTCATGTCATAAGACTCCTGGCAAGCGGGTATGCGCGCAAAAGAGATTGCACGAGCTTTGTGACAGGTAGGCATATGCCTGGGAATTTGCTGGCCCATGTCGATCCAATGCAGTCCGGTCGACGGGTATTGTTATTGGCGGGCAGTTTGCCGGGTGAGGCCGGAACCCAAGGGTTCCTACCGGCAAAAAGTTTCTTAGAAGTATGTTGTGACTCGTCGGTCACATTTCGGCCGACGTCCTGATTCAAGCAGGGGTCACATCATTGCGCAAGTGCCGTTGGTAAATTGTTCGACAACTTTCTGCTGAGCGGTCGCCGGCTTAGATCAGGGCGATCTCTTCATCGCTGAGGGGGCGGTATTCGCCCGGTTTCAACGTTTCGTCGAGCACCAATGGACCCATGCGCTCGCGGTGCAGGCGCAGTACCTTGTTGTCGAAGTAGCCGAACATGCGCTTCACCTGGTGGTAACGACCCTCGACGATGCTCAGGCGCGCCGATTTCGGCCCCAGCAGCTCTAGCCCGGCCGGTTGGGTGGTCAGGTCTTCGAACGCGAAGTACAGGCCTTCGGTGAATTTGATGGCGTACTCGGGGCCGATGTCCTGCTCGGTTTCGACGTAATAGACCTTCGGCAATTTGGTCTGCGGCTGAGTCAGGCGACGTGACCAGCTGCCGTCGTTGGTGATCAGCATCAGCCCGGTGGTGTTGAAATCCAGGCGACCGGCGATGTGCAGTTCGTCCTTGTCCGGTTCATGGATCAGGTCGAGTACGGTGGGGTGGTGCGGGTCGCGGGTGGCACTGACGCAACCGGCGGGTTTGTGCAGCATGAAGTGGCGCAGTGGCTTGCCGGCCTGCAGGACCTCATCATCGACTTCGACGCGACTGAACTCGCGGACTTCGGTATGCGGGTCGCTGACGACTTTGCCGTCAACCCTTATGCGCTTTTCCACCAGCAACAGGCGCACCTGCTTGCGGTTGAAGCGGGTCAGGTTGCTGAGGAAACGGTCGACGCGCATGACTCAAGTATCGGTGGGGAAAGGGGCGCGCATCTTACTTGATCGGCTTGGGCGCTGCTTGCAACTGGGCCTCGACTTCGGCGCAGCGCGGACACAGGCAGGCAGCGTTGCGCAGCTCGGCTGGCAACGCTTCGAGCACAGTGGGATCGATGCTGACGCCGTAGCACCAGCACGCCCGGTCGGCGGTTCGCGGGTCGGCCAGGGCGCAGTCGTTGGGTGCGCCGCAGGCTGGGCAGAGGTCAGGCTGGCTCAATTGGATAGGCATAACTGGAGTGAGGCATTTCCACGCAGGTTCGGTTGCGGCCACTTTGTTTGGCTCGATACATCGCATGATCGGCCCGCGACAGTAGGGTATGCAAGGTGTCGTCGGCTTGCAGGGTGGTCAGGCCGATGCTGACCGTCAGGTGCAAGTGGCTGCCGTTGTAGGCATAACGCTGCCCTTGCACATGCTGGCGAATTTTCTCCGCAATCATCAGCCCCGTTTCACCGTCGGTGTCCTTGAGCAGTACGATGAACTCTTCACCGCCCCAGCGGCAGACGATGTCGGAATGACGCAGGCAGCTTTCCAGGTCCCGGGCGAAACCGATCAGCACCTGATCGCCAGCCAGGTGACCGTAGGTGTCGTTCAGGGCCTTGAAGTGGTCCAGATCCAGCAACAACGCGGTCAGTGGCTTGGGCTCGCGCTGAGCCTCGTGCATGGCCTGCGCGGCCAGCAGGTCGAAGCCGCGACGGTTGGGTAGCTCGGTCAGACTGTCGAGAGTGGCTTGGGCCTGGATCTGGCTCTGATAGCGGTTGATCACCCGCTTGAGCAGGGCCAGCACGGTCAGGGTGACCACCAGGCAAATCAGCAGATTGAGGTAGAGCGAGCGGCGGATGTCACTGAGGTCGCCGTCTTCGCGCTTGTCGACGAACAAGTACCAGTTCAATTCCGGAATGAAGCGCACGTTGAGGAAGTGTCCCTGGCCCTCGCCGGAATATTCGTAGCTGCCGCTGTGGGGTTTGGGTAATTGGCTGACCAGGCTTTTCATGGAAGTCAGTTCACCCAGGGTTTGCCCGGCCATTGCGCCGTCCGGCCCGCCTTCGGCGCCGGTCAGCACCAGGCGCCCGAAGGTGTCGACGAAGTACACGCTGCGCTGGTAGCGCTGCTGGTATTTGTCGATGAGTTTGATCACGGCGTCGACCGTCAGCCCGACGCCTGCCGCACCGATGAAGCGGTCGTTGTAGTCATAGACCTTGTAATTGATGAAGACGGTCAGGTTGTCTTTGTTGGCCAGGTCCGGATCAACGTTGATCTCGTAGGGATCTTTCATGTCGCGCACGCGAAAGTACCAGGTATCCCGCGGTTCCGTGGCCTTGACCTGCTTGAGCACGCCCTTGGCGTGGTAGTAGGTCAGGCTCTGGTTGGAAACGAAGAACGCGGTGTAGGCGCCGTAGTGGGTCATGACCTCATTGAGGTAGCGGGTCATCTGGTCGGAGTCGCGTTCGCCGTTGACCACCCAGTCGCGCATGAAGGTATCGCGGGCCATCATCGAGGAAATCAGGATCGGTCTGACCAGGTCCTTCTGGATTTCCGAGTAGACGGTGTCCGATGTCAGCGGCAGTTCGGTGTTGACGATGTTGTCGCGGATCGACGCCCGCGAGGCGTAGTAACTGAGGAGGGAGGTGGCCAGGAAACCTGCGCCCAGCAATGCAACCAGCGTGAGTACCAACGAGCGTTGAGAGTACAGCGGCGAGCGAAGCGGCATGGCAATTCCATTGGCAATGATCCGATGGCAGGCATTCTAGTGTTATGGCGAGGAAATAACTGCGGGATTTGTAGGATGAATCGGCAAGGATCAGGGGTCGCATGGCACATGGGGTGACGCCTTCGCGGGCAAGCCTCGCTCCTACGGGGACTGTGCAAGTCCGTAGGAGTGAGGCTTGCCCGCGAATCGTGAGATCAACCCAGAGACTTCAGGTAGGCCCGCCAGCCCCCGAGATGGCTGATATTGACGGCGTTGTCCAAGCCATACGCCTCACAAATAAACCCGCACTCCCAGTGCCCGTCCGCCAGTTGCACCTTGCCCAGTCCCAGCGGCGCCGGGATGCCGGTCAAGAAGGAGCCCAACTCGCTGCTCGGCAGTTCCCACACTTCCACGGCAATGGCCACGCCGCCATCTTTCACTCGTACCATGCCCGGACGAAACGGCGGGCCACCGGCCAGGGCATACAGCTGGTAGTCGGGTGAGCTGAACGTCGTTTCCACGAGCTTGGCGCCGCGTTGCTTGAGCTGCCAGTTCAGCGCCAGGCCGTCCAGATGCGCACCGCAGACCACCAGCCGCGCACGATCGTTGCGAGCGACCGCCGTAGGCGCAGGCGAGGTCAACCCTTGCTGGCGCTGCAAGCGGTCGGCCACGCTCAACAGATACTGATCGGTGAACGCCCGGCCAAACAGCGTCACGCCCCAGGGCAAGCCGTTGTCCATGAAGCCGCTAGGCACCGCAATGGCGGCGTAGTCGAGCAGGTTCATGAAGTTGGTGTAGTAACCCAGCTCGGAGTTGCGCAGCACCGGTTCAGCCTCCAGCTCAGCCAACGTGACCGGGCGGCCGATAGTCGGTGTGATCACACAGTCCAGGTTCTCCAGCGATTTATCACACAGGGCTTTCAACGCTTGCAGCCGATATTGGGCGCGGAAGGTTTGCACACCGCTGACCGCCGGGGCTTTGGCCAGCACCGCGCGAATCACCGGCAACACGGCGTCGGGGTTTTTCTCCATCAATTCGCCGGCCACGCTGTAACGCTCCGCCACCCACGGCCCTTCGTACAACAAGCGCGCCGCTTCGAGAAACGGCGACAGATCCAACTCCACCGCTTCGCCGCCCAGCGCTTTCAGGTGTTCGATGGCGTCAGCGAACAACAGCGGGCCTTGAGGGCAGCCGAAGAATTCCAGGTCTTGCGGTCGTGGCACACCAAAACGGAACGAGCGCACGGCGCCGAACGCCGAACCGTCATTCCACAGTGGATTGCTACGGCTGTATTCATCCCGCGGATCGAGTTGCGCCGTGAGCGCGAGCAGCTGACTGGCCTCCCGGGCGGTGGCGGTAAAGGTGGTCACGCAATCGAGCGTGCGGCAGGCCGGTATGACGCCGGCCGTGGAGATCAACCCTTTGGTGGCTTTCATCCCGACCAGATTGTTCAACGCTGCCGGCACCCGCCCGGAACCCGCTGTATCGGTGCCTAATGAAAAACTTGCCACGCCCAATGCGACGGCCAACGAAGAACCGGCGCTGGAACCGCCCGACGGGTATTCCGGCAGCACGCTGTTAGGGCAGGCGCCGTAGGGCGAGCGGCTGCCATTGAGACCGGTGGCGAATTGGTCGAGGTTGGTCTTGCCCAATGGAATCGCGCCGAGGGCCAGCAGTTGCTCGACGATTGTGGCCGAGCGCTGGGGGATGGAGGCAAATGCCGGGCAGGCCGCGGTGGTAGGAATGCCCTCCAGGTCGATGTTGTCCTTGATCGCGAACGGCACGCCGTACAGCGGCAGGCTGTCGATGTCGCGCTCCTCGAGTGCAGCCAGATAGGGCTCCAGTTCCTGGACGCTGAGCAAATGGATGAATAGGTGATAGTCCGGATTCAGCGCGGCGGCTTTTTCCCGTAAGGCGAGCAGCAGTTTGCGTGGCGTGGTCTCGCCGGTGCGGTAGGCCGCACGCAGGGTATCGAGTTGCAGATTCATGGCGTTAATCCTTTTCCAATGGGTTCAGTCGAGTTCCAGCACCACGACGCGCTGTCCGGCGCGCACCGATGAGCCCGGTTGCACGCGAATCTCGCGCACTACGCCAGCCAGAGGCGCGAGCAGCGGAATTTCCATCTTCATCGACTCCAGAATCACCAGCACATCGCCGGCCTCGACCCGGTCGCCGGCGTCCACCTGGACCTGCCAGAGGTTACCGGCGATGTGGCTGTCGATGCTCTGATGACCACTCGTCAAAGGCGCGTCATCAGTCGCTTGCGGCGTCGGTTCCTCACTGTCGAAATGCGCCTGGCCGCTGGCAATCCAGCGCTCGCGCTCGGCGTTGAACGCACTTTGTTGCTGGTCGCGAAATGCTGCGATGGTCTCGGCTTCCTTTGCCAGAAACGCCTGGTAATCCGCCAGGTTAAGCTGACTGTGTTCGATGCCCAGTTCGAAGCGCCCGAGGGGGAAATCCCGGCGAATGCGCAGCAGTTCATCGGCACTCACCGGGTAGAAACGGATCTGGTCGAAGAAGCGCAGCAGCCAGGGTTTGCCCTCGAACGCCGCGACCTCGCGATAGCGGTTCCACATCTGCAAGGTGCGCCCGACGAACTGATAACCGCCGGGGCCTTCCATGCCGTAGACGCACATGTAGGCGCCACCAATGCCCACCGAGTTTTCCGCGGTCCAGGTGCGGGCCGGGTTGTATTTGGTGGTGACCAGTCGATGACGCGGATCGAGAGGCGTGGCCACCGGTGCGCCAAGGTAGACGTCACCCAGACCCATCACCAGGTAGCTGGCGTCGAACACCGTGCGCTGCACTTCATCGAGGTTCGGCAGGTCGTTGATGCGGCGGATGAACTCCAGATTACTCGGGCACCAGGGCGCGTCCTTGCGTACGGTGGTCATGTACTTCTCGATGGCCAACTGGCACGCCGGATCGTCCCAGGACAGCGGCAGATGGACGATGCGCGACGGCACTTGCAGGTCTTTGGCGGCGCACACGGCGTCCCATTGGCCGGCGACGATGCCCAGTAGATCCGCCAGCGGCAGTTGCTCGGGTTGGTAGTGCACTTGCAGCGAACGGATGCCCGGGGTCAGGTCGATTACACCGTGCAGGTGTTGGCTTTCCAAGGCTTGCATGAGGGCGTGGGCGCGGAAGCGCAGGACGAGATCGAGTTCGGGGGCGCCGATTTCGAGGAGCAGGTGGGTGTCGCCCGAAAGCCTCGCCACCAGATGTGTGTCTCCCTGACCTAACTCTAAAACAACAGGCGAGATGAGATCCTGTGGGAGCTGGCTTGCCAGCGATGAAGGTGATGCGGTGCCTGGTCGGGCCTCATCGCTGGCAAGCCAGCTCCCACAGGTATCCCATTTGCAGGCGAGGGCGCGGGCGGTCTTGAGGTCGACGGGGTGGAACTGCACCTTATCGCCAGCCTTGAGCTGCCCCAGCTGCCAAAGGTCCGCTTCGATCACCGTCACCGGGCACACGAACCCGCCCAGGCTCGGGCCATCCGGGCCGAGGATTACCGGCATGTCCCCAGTGAAATCCACCGCGCCGATCGCGTAGGGATTGTCGTGAATGTTCGACGGATGCAGCCCGGCCTCGCCACCGTCGGCACGCACCCATTCCGGCTTCGGTCCGATAAGGCGCACGCCGGTGCGGCTGGAGTTGAAATGCACCTCCCATTGCGTGGCGAAGAAGGTGGCGATGTAGTTTTCCGTGAAGTATTCCGGCGCGCCGTGGGGGCCATAAATCACCCGGATTTGTCGTACGGCGGGCAGTTCGGTGGCCTGGGTTTGCGGCAGTTGCGCACCTGTGCTGTGGTCGCTCAAGGCCGGCACATGCAGTACATCGCCGGATCGCAAGGCGCGACCGCCGTGGCCACCGAACTGACCCAGGGTGAAGGTGCTTTTACTGCCCAAATAATTCGGCACTTGCAAGCCGCCGCGCAGGCATAGGTAACTGCGCGCGCCCGCACCGGCGATTGTGCCGAGGTTAAACGTTGCGCCTGCCGGCACCCGCAAAGACGTATTCATCGGTACGGTTTCGCCGTTGAGCGTCAGTGGGATTTCTGCGCCCGTTACAGCAACCACCCCATCGCAATTGAAGCGCAGCATCGGCCCGCTCATGGTGATTTCCAGCGCGGCGGCACCTTCTTCGTTGCCGAGTAAAAGATTGCCCAGACGCAAGGCGCGACTGTCCATTGGCCCGGAAGGCGGTACACCGACGGCCCAGTAGCCGAGGCGGCCGGGATAGTCCTGGACGCTGGTTTGGGTGCCCGCACTGAGCACTTCAATGGTGTTGGCCTGATAGACCAGATTTTCGAGGCAACGGGTCCACGGCTGGCCGCTGGCGAACGGTGTATCCAGCAGAATCTGCCGCAAGTAATCACGGTTGGTTTCCACGCCATAAAGCAGGCTGTCGCCCAGTGCCTGATGCAGATCGGCGCGAGCTGCTTCGCGGGTTGGTGCCCAACTGATGACCTTGGCGATCATCGGGTCAAAGTAGGGCGGGATCTCGCAACCGGCTTCGACCCAGGTGTCGATGCGCAGCTGCTTGCCATCGGCGAGGGGAAAATTCACGGCGGTGAGCAGGCCGGGGCTCGGTTGGAAATCCCGGCCCGGATCTTCGGCATACAGCCGCGCCTGAATCGCATGGCCGCTGGCTTTCAAGCTCTGGCTCAGTGCGTTCAACGGCGGCAGATCGCCGGCCGCCAGTTCGACCATCCAACGCACTAGGTCTACGCCCCACACCTGTTCGGTGACGCCGTGCTCCACCTGCAAACGGGTGTTCACTTCAAGGAAGTAGAAGCGCTGACCTTCGCTGTCGAAAACGAATTCCACGGTGCCGGCGCTGCGATAGTTCACGGCCTTGGCCAACTTGATCGCCGCTGCGCACAACTCATCGGCCATGCCGTCTGGCAGGTTGGGGGCCGGGGTTTCTTCGAGGACTTTCTGGTTGCGCCGTTGTACCGAGCAGTCGCGCACGCCGAGGGCGATCACGTCCCCCCGACCGTCGCCGAACACCTGGACTTCCAGATGCCGGGCACGCTGGATGTATTTCTCGATGAACACCCCGGCGTCGCTGAAGTTGTTCTGGCCCAGACGTTTGACCGCTTCGAAGGACTCACTCAACTCCTCTGCGCTGCGGCACGCGCGCATGCCGATGCCACCGCCGCCAGCGGTGCTTTTGAGCATGACCGGGTAGCCGACGTGTTCGCCGGCTATCAACGCTGCATCGAGACTGTCGAGCAACTCGGTGCCTTCGAGCATCGGCACGCCGTGTTGCTTGGCCAAGGCGCGGGCGGTGTGCTTGAGGCCGAATACGCGCAGTTGCTCCGGCGTTGGGCCGATGAAAGCAATACCCGCTGCTTCACAGGCTTGGGCAAACTCGGCGTTTTCCGAGAGAAACCCGTAGCCGGGGTGGATCGCCGTGGCGCCGCTGGACTTGGCGATGGCGAGTATCTTTTCTACCGCCAGATAAGTACCGGCGGCCGCGCCTTCACCAAGGCTGTGAGCCTCGTCGGCTTGCAGGATGTGCAGGCTGGCGGCATCGGCTTCGGAGTAAACGGCAACACCCTGGACGTGCAGTTCACGCAAGGTGCGCAGGATGCGGCAGGCAATGGCCCCACGGTTGGCAATCAGGACTTTTTCGAACATGGCATGACCCCTGAAGGGGATGCGGGCCGTCCCGCAGTTTTTCGATCTGCACCTGGGCCGTCCCGGGTGCACAAAATGACACCGATCTCCTGTAGGAGCTGCCGAAGGCTGCGATCTTTTGACCTTGCTTGTGATCTTCATTGATCTTTTGGAGATCAAGATCAAAAGATCGCAGCCTTCGGCAGCTCCTACAGGGGCGGTTATTTAATGCACTGCCCGGATCGGGCCTGGCACAGGGCAAACAACCAGCGGCGCAAACGGCTCATTTTCAGTTCCATACCAAAAGCTCCGCAGGGGTCGGGTTGTAGGCGTTGCACGGGTTGTTCAGTTGCGGGCAGTTGGAGATCAACACGATCACATCCATCTCGGCGCGCAGATCGACGTATTTGCCCGGCGCGGAAATCCCGTCTTCGAACGTCAGTCCGCCGTCGGCGGTGACCGGCACGTTCATGAAGAAATTGATATTCGGCCCGATGTCGCCTTTGCCGAGCCGACCATCGTGGACGCAGGCGCGCAGGTAGTTGTCGCGGCAGCTGTGCATGTAGCGTTTCTCCAGGGCGTAGCGCACGGTATTGCTCTCTTGCGCGCAGGCGCCACCCAGGGTGTCGTGACGACCGCAGGTGTCGGCGACGATGGTCAGCATCGGCTTGCCGAGGTTGGAATACAGCACGCTGCCGGTGCTCAGGTACACGCTGTTCTGCCGGCGCAGGGTGCGCTGCACGTCGTAGCGTTCCTTCGGGTTGGCGACGTTGTAGAACAGCGTATCGACCGCCTGATTGCCTTCCAGATCGAGAATGCGCAGGGTCTGGCCGGCCTTGACCTCCATCAGCCAGGGCTCGCCGGCGGGGATGGTGGCGCGGTAGATCGCGGCTTCGGGTTGCTTGGCAGCGGTAGCGAGTGCAAGTGACATGGCAGCGATCCTCAGGCGAACAGACGGTCGGTGTTGATAAAGCCGCGCTCGTTTTCCGGGCGCGAAGTGCGGCAGTGTTCGGCGACGCTGGGGTCGGCGTTCATCCAACTGAGCTTCAAGGGTTTCGGCGCATAGTCCGGCGCCGGGTCCATCGGATGTTGCAGGGCGGTGAGCACCACCAAGGTGTCCATCGGCGCGTACAGCTCGATGTAGTCGCCGGCCTTGGAGTTGCCTTCAACGAAGTGGAAGCGTCCTGTCTCGTCGACGTTCACCCGGCTGAACAGATTGAGGGTCATCAGTAAGTCCGACAGGCCCAGGCCCCACTTGCCCAGTTCAACCAGCAGGTTGTCGGTGCCATTGCGGAAAAAACCGTTGCGCAGTTCCTGATAACGCCCGGCGCCGTATTTTTCCGCGACTTCCTCGGCGCAAAGAACACCGCCCAGGCTGTCGCTCCAGCCGCAGGTGTCAGCGGTGATCGCCGCCAGCACACGGCCCATGTCCGAATACAGGCAATGGCCCGTTGTGAGCTTGGCGGTGTGCTGGCACTTGAGGCTGTCGGGCAGGTTCAGGCGTTCGGTTTTTTCGTTGGCATTGAGTAGCGTCAAGCTGACGTTGGCGCCGCCACGGATATCGGTCAGGCGCAGCAACTGGCCGCGCTTGAGCACGAATGAACGATGGCCGCCACCGGGGAGCATTTCTTCGGCGAAGGGTGGGAACAGTTGGGTCGAATCAGTCATGTGCAGATTCCTCTAAGCGATACGAAGCGTGCCTGCCAGTGGGGCCGGCAGGGTGTCGACGGCGGCGCGCTGGACGCGGCGGTCGCTGTTCAAGGGGATGTCATAGGTGATGCGCGCGCCGTAAGCGCCGGGGGCGTGCGGGTCGAGGCGAACCTTGTCGAACACCAGCAGGCGAGTGCCGAGGCTGAAACCTTCGGACAGGTCATGGGTAACCATGAACACTGTCAGTTGCGTCTCGCGCCACAGTTCCAGCAGCAAGGCGTGCATGTCCTTGCGGATGCCAGGGTCGAGGGCGCCGAACGGTTCGTCGAGCAGCAGCACGCGAGGTTTCATGATCAGCGCCTGGGCGATGGCCAGCCGCTGCTGCATGCCGCCGGACAACTGCGCCGGGTACTTGTCCAGCGAGTGACCGAGGCCGACTTTGTGCAGCAGCATCGAGGCCTGTTCGCGGGCCTCTTTTTTTGCGCTGCCAAACAGACGTCCGAGCAGCGGTGAGCGCGGCAATTCGAGGCCCAAGGCGACGTTGTCCAGCACGCTCAGGTGCGGGAACACCGAGTAGCGTTGAAACACCACGCCACGGCTGGCGTCCGGTTCGCCGGCCAGCGGCTGGCCGTCGAGCAGGATCTCGCCGCGACTGGCTTTTTCCTGGCCGAGCAGCAAGCGCAGGAAGGTCGACTTGCCGCAACCGGAGGCACCGACGAGTGTGCAGAACTCACCTTCATTGACGCTCAGGTTCAGGCCTTCGAGTACCACCTGATCGGCGTATTGCTGCCAGACGTTCTTTACGCAAATGAAGCTCATTTGGCGGCCCCCTCATACCAGGGGAACGCTCGGCGGATCAGGTATTTGAGGCCCCAATCCATCAGCCAGGCCAGCAGGGTGATCCACACCACGTAGGGCAGGATGACGTCCATCGCCAGGTAGCGGCGCACAAGGAAAATCCGGTAGCCGAGGCCGTCAATAGAGGCGATGGCTTCGGCGGCAATCAGGAACAACCACGCCGAGCCGAGCATCAGCCGAAGCGAGATCAACAGGCGTGGCAGCAATTGCGGCAGCACCACCCGCAGCATCAGGGTCCAGGTCGAGGCACCGAGGGTTTGGGCCTTGATCAGTAGCTCCACGGGAATTTCTCGGGCGCGCTGTTCCAGGTCACGAGCGAGCGCCGGAGTGATGCCGATCACGATCAGCATCACTTTCGATAGCTCACCGAGACCGAACACGATGAACAGGATCGGCAAGATCGCCAGTGGCGGCACCATCGACAGCACCGTGAGCAAGGGCGACAACGGTGCGCCGAACAGCGGCAGAGTACCGGCGGCCATGCCCAGGCACAGCCCGACCAATGCGCTGATGCCCAGGCCAATGGCCAGGCGTTGCAGACTGGAAGCGGTGTCTTGCCACAACACGTATTCACCGGTGCGGGTATCCGCGACGAAGGCCAGGCGTTTCACCGCATCGGTCATCTGCACGGCACTGGGCAAAAGTTTGTCGTTGGGGTTGTCCATCAGCCGCTCGGCCGAGCCCAGGAAGTAAGCGAGCAACACCAGGGCGAACGGCAGGATCACCAGTAGCAGGCGACTCGGTCGATCCGGGTGGCGATTGATCAGGCGCATGGCCAAGTCCTCTTCTTACAACTGGGCGTCGGCGGCCATTTGCACGTAGCTGGGGTCAAAGCGCAGCTTGAGGTTGCCCTTGTCGCCGCTGGTCACGCCGTTGGCGAAGGCCATGCCGACTGCGCTGGTGTCCTTGGCGCCTTCACCGAGCAAGCCGTGCTGGAACGAAAACTCGGCGACCCGGCGCATGGTTTCCGGCAGTTGCTTGCTGGTGCTGAACGCCAGGGCTTCCTTGGGCGTGGCAAACAACTTGGTGGTATCCAGTTGCGCCTGGAAGCCCGCCAGATCGGTGCCCGAAGCCTTGGCCATGTGTTCCAGCGCGGATTGGCTGGCGGCGTTTTTCGCGTTCATCAACTCGACCACTTCGAACCAGGCACCGGTCAGCGCCTTGCCCAGGGCCGGGTTGTCTTTGAGGGTTTGGGAGTTGACCACCATCATGTCCATGATTTCGCCGGGGATCTGGCTGGAGTTGAAGACTTCAGTCACTGCAGGCTTGGCCTTGATGTCCGAGAGCATCGGGTTCCAGGTGGTGACGGCGTTGACCTGATCGGTGTTGAAGGCCGCCGAGATGTCAGCGTCGGAGGTGTTGACCACCTTCAGGTCTTTCTCGGTGAGGTCAACCGAATCCAGTGCCCGGGCCAGCAGGTAGTGGGAGACCGACAGCTCCACCAGATTGACGTCCATGCCCTTGAGGTCGGCGACTTTCTTGCCTTCGCCCTTGAGCACGATGCCGTCGTTGCCGTTGGAGAAATCGCTGACGATCAGCGCGGTGCTGTCGACGCCACCGGCTGCCGGAATGGTCAGCGCGTCCATGTTGGTCATGGTGCAGCCGTCGAACTGGCCGGCGGTGTACTGGTTGATGGATTCGACATAGTCGTTGAGCTGCACCACATCGATCTTGATGCCGTACTTCTTCGCCCATTTGTCGACGATGCCCTGGCTGCCAGCATATTCCCAGGGCATCCAGCCGGCATAAATCGTCCAGCAGACGCTGAAATGGTCTTTTTGTGCGGCGTGGGAAGAGAGGCTCACAAGGGCTGCCAGTGCAGCGGCGACCAGGGCGGGTAAACGAAGCTGGGACATGGTGGTTCTCCAGTTGATCAAGGGCGGGCAGAAGGCAATGCGGCACCGCGAACGGTGGCTTGTCTCCCGGGCTTTTGTCCCGCCGTGTAACCTCAACTGGAGGTCGCCAACTCTCGGACCAGTCGCACGCCGTAGCGCGCCGGAACCCTAGTCAGCCATTGCAAATTGTGGTGCCGCGAACCTGTGATGACTCCTGCACGGCTTTGCTAAAGCGAGAGCCGTGCCAAGTCGAGCGAAGCGCTCTGGCTTGGGGCGTTGCGCGAATGATGGGATTTGAGACGGACGTTGTCTTGCCTCGTGATGGTGCGTGGGTGCACCTCGATGGACCGTGTTGGCCGCTGATCCGAAGGTTGGCGCTGGGTCGCACTTGATCGCCGATTGCGAGTCAAAAGTGGTATCAGCCGGCCCGTGTCGGCTGTAGGTCTTTCAGGAGGCCGCCATGCTTCGTCGATTGTTGTTCGGTGTTGTGCTCGGCTTGGGATTGTCCGGCTGCTATTACTACGACGGTGGCTACGATGTGTATTCCTCGCCTTATTACTATCCCTATCCCGGTTATTCGCCTTATTCCTACTATTACGGTCCGGGCTATTACTACGGCGGCCCGCGCTTTTATGGCGGTTATCGTTACTACCACTGGAGCGGGCACTCGCATTATCACGGCGGTGGATATCGGGGGTATCACCATTAATTGGCGGTTGAATGGATGAAAAACCTTTCATCGGCGAGATGTTTCAACTTGTTACCAGGACGCACCGGATTCTGAATTTGATGTCAGATGTTTCGACAGCCGATGAATTATCAGCTGTCGCCTGCCAGCGTCGCTGGTATGGCTCACTCGCGGTCCAGGAGGCCGCCATGCTCTGTCGAAAGAGTTTCCGACGATTTCTAATGATGGCTGTGTTGGGATTGTCCCTGGGTGGGTGCGAGCCTTATTACGAGGGAGGCGGCAGTTATTACGGCTCCGAGGTCTATACCTCGCCAGCACCGGCTTATTACTCCAGCGGCGGTTATTACACGAACGACAGTTACTACTCGCCGCCTCGCCGGTATTACTCACCGCCCGCCAGGTATTACCAACCGACGCCGCGGTATTACTACCAGCCACGGGTTTATCAGCCGACACCACACTATTACCAGCCGTCGTCCCGTTACTATCAAACACGGCCCGATTACCGGGCGCATCAGAACCATGGTTGGGACGGTCACAACCGTGGCAACTGGGACAATGATCATCGAGATGGACACAACGACAATCACGAGCGTCGAGGCGACGGTAATGGGCACGGAAATCATAATGGCCAGGGTAATCACCGCTAACCCGGCCTGAATGCCATTTCCTGTAGGAGCGAGCATGCTCGCTCCTACAGTTGTTTTCAGTATTCCGTCAGGTCTGCCAGCGGGTGCCGGCCTTCCCAAACCTTTTTGAAATGCGCCTCCACCACCGCATCCGGCACAGTGTTCACATCCGGCCAGTGCCAGTGCGGTTTTTGATCCTTATCGATCAATCGCGCCCGCACCCCTTCGCTGAACTCCGGATGGCGACAGCAATTGAGGCTCAGGGTGTACTCCATCTGGAAAACCTGCGCCAGCGACATGTGCCGGGCGCGGATGATTTGCTCCCACACCAGATGAGCCGTCAGCGGCGAGCCTTCGCTCAGGGTTCGTGCAGCGCGGCTGAACAGCAGGTCGGTGTGATCGCGCAGCGCGCTGATTGCTTTCCAGGCACAGCGCACATCGCTGACGTCCAGCAGCTCATCGATGTGCTGGCGCCGTGGCAGCCACTGGGCTTCAGGCAGCTGCGCGACGGCTTCCTGCTGCAGGGCCTTGAGTAGGCTGTTGAGCTGCATCGGCGTTTGCTCCTGCCAGTTCAACTGCAACAGACCCTCGATCAGCTGTTCCTGCTGCTCGTCGAGCAGGAAACGGTCCGCCAGATCCAGATCAATGGCGTCGCGCCCGTTCATATGGGCGCCGGTCAAACCGAGGAACAACCCGAGCTTGCCGGGCAGACGCGACAGGAACCAACTGGCGCCGACGTCCGGGTACAGGCCGATGCTGATCTCCGGCATGGCCAGTCGGCTGCTGGGTGTGACAATCCGAATGCTTGCCCCTTGCAGCAGGCCCATACCACCGCCGAGCACATAGCCGTGGCCCCAGCAGATCAGCGGTTTGGGGTAGGTGTGCAGGCGAAAGTCCAGACGATATTCCGAATTGAAAAAGTGCGCGGCCAAGGGGGGGACTTCGCCGGGATGGGCGCGACAGGCTTGCACCAGGCTGCGCACTTCGCCGCCGGCGCAAAACGCCTTGGCGCCGTTGCCGCGCAGCAGGACGCAGACGATTTGCGGCTCCTTGGCCCAGGCGTCCAGTCGGTCTCGCAGGGCGTTGATCATCGGCAGGGACAGGGCGTTGAGCGACTTTTCGGCATCCAGGGTGGCAATGCCGATGCGGGCACCGTCCGTACCGGTGAGTTCTTCGAAGTGCAGATTCATCGTGACCTCGCTCGGGAAATTGAGGATTAAGTATGATCGCTGTGTGGGAAAGTGCCGGATCCGTGTCAGATCAATTGACAAGCGTGGAGCACCTTCTTAGGGTTCGCCCCATTGTTTTTGCCGGATGTGACCATGACTGCTGACGACCGTATCAAACTCGAACCGAGCTGGAAGGAGGCACTGCGTGCCGAGTTCGACCAGCCCTACATGGCAGAGTTGCGAAACTTTCTGCAACAGGAGCGGGCGGCCGGCAAGGAAATCTATCCACCGGGGCCGATGATCTTCAACGCTCTCAACTCCACGCCACTGGACAAGGTCAAGGTGGTCATCCTCGGTCAGGACCCGTATCACGGTCCGGGCCAGGCCCATGGCTTGTGCTTCTCGGTACAACCGGGAGTGCCGGCACCGCCGTCGCTGGTGAACATCTATAAAGAGCTCAAGCGCGACCTGAACATCGACATTCCCAACCACGGCTACCTGCAGAGTTGGGCCGAGCAGGGCGTATTGATGCTCAACACCACCATGACTGTCGAGCGCGCCAACGCCAATGCGCACAAGGATAAAGGCTGGCAGTTTTTCACGGACCGGATCATTGAAGTGGTCAGCCAACGGCAACCGCATCTGGTGTTCATGCTGTGGGGCGCCCATGCCCAGAGCAAACAGAAGCTGATCGACGCCACCAAGCATTTGGTACTGACGTCGGTGCATCCGTCACCGCTGTCGGCTTATCGCGGCTTCCTCGGTTGCGGGCATTTCAGCCGGACCAACAAGTTTCTGGAACAGAATGGCGAGACGCCGATCGAGTGGCGGTTGCCGTCTCTCTGAAAAGCTTCGCGGGCGAGCCTCGCTCCTACGGGATTTGTGTTGTTTGTTGATTACACATGTCCCGTAGGAGCGAGGCTTGCCCGCGATGAAGTCGACTCGGTCCTACTCTGGACTACGATTCCAGTACTTGAACAACGGCTCCGCGAGAAACAGCACAAACAACAGCCGCATCACCTGCATCGCTGTCACCAACGGCACCGACAGTTGCAGGGTTTCCGCCGTCAGGCTCATCTCTGCAATACCACCGGGCATCATGCCCAAGGTCAGTGAGCGCAAATCCAGATGGGTCAGGGCACTCAAGCCCAGTGCCGCCACCGTCGCAATCAACATGGTCAGCACCGTACCAATCAAGGTCCGGCCCATGAACGACGGCGCGCGACGGAAAAACTGCCGATTGAAATGGCAGCCCAAACCGCTGCCGATCAGCCATTGGCCGATCTGGCTGCCACCGTTGGGCAATCCGATGTGCAGGTCCCAACCAATGCTCACTGCCGCACTGACCAGCAACGGCCCGAACAACCAAGGGTTAGGTTGGCGCAGGCGTTCCCAGATCCAGGCCGCCAACGCACCGGCGGGAAACAGGATAACCAGCCAACGCCAATCGATGCTGCTGGCATGGGAAATTGGCGTACCGTCGCCCAACAGGTACTTGAAGGCTGCCGGCACACAGAGCACCACCACCAGCACTCGCAGGCTTTGCCCCGCCGCGACACGGCTGAGCACCGCGCCATTGCGGGCGCCAAGGTTGACCATCTCCCCGGAGCCGCCAGGCATGCTGGAGAAGAATGCTGTGGCTCGATCCTCCCCGGTACGTCGCATCAGCCAGACCCCGACCACTGCGGACAGGCTGGTGACCAAAGCACCGAAGAAAATCAGACCGAAGTGACTGAGCACCTGTTCCATCACTACTGGAGTGAAGTGCAGGCCGATACCGATACCGACGATCCACTGGCCGCACTTGCGGCCGCCAGGGATTTCCGCCAATTGCCAGGGTGTCAGGCAGCGCACCAGGATGATCGCAAGTAACGAGCCGACCATCCATGGCAGCGGCCAGCCGACCTGGCTGGCGAGGTAACCGCCCAGCAGGCCGACCAGGGGGGTGCCCCACCAGGCTTTGAAGGGTGTTCGATCAGACATCGGCGACAGCGCGCCGGGCAACCGAACGTTTGCGCCAGATGCGGATGATCGGCATCAACAGCATGATCGCAGTCAGTACCCAGCAACCGAAGGTGATCGGGCTCGACCACAGGATTTCCAGCGCGCCGTTGGAAATCGACAGCGCGCGACGCAGGTTTTGCTCCATCAGGCCACCAAGGATGAAGCCCAGCAGCAGTGGCGACAACGGGAAATCCAGCTTGCGCAGGATGTAGCCGAAGATGCCGATACCGATCATCAGGAACAGGTCGAACGTCGTGGCGTGCACGGCGTAGACACCGATCCCGGTAATGATCGCGATCACCGGCACCAGTGCCCAGTTCGGCACGGCGAGGATGCGGGTGAAGACACGGATCATCGGAATGTTGAGGATCACCAGCATGACGTTGGCGATGAACAACGAAGCGATCAGCCCCCAGACGATGTCCGGTTGTTCCTGGAACAGCAGTGGGCCGGGAGTGATGTTGTACAGCGACAATGCGCCGATCATTACCGCCGTGGTGCCCGAGCCTGGAACGCCGAGGGTCAGCATCGGCACCAGCGCTCCACAGGCAGCGCCGCCGATGGCGGTTTCCGGTGCAGCGAGGCCACGCTTGTCGCCTTGACCGAACGTGCCACTGGCACCAGCGATGCGTTTTTCAGTCATGTAGGCCACGGCACTGGCGAGTGTCGCGCCGGCACCCGGCAATACGCCCATGATGAAACCCAGCACACCGCAGCGGATGTTGACGACGAAGACCGAAGCCGCTTCCTTGAAGTTGAACATCATGCGCCCGGTGGCTTTCACGGCTTCCTGGCCGTGATGGGTTTTTTCCAGCAACAGCAGGATCTCGCTGATGGAGAACAGGCCCAGCACCAGCACCACGAACTGAATGCCGTCGGTCAGGTGAATGTTGTCCCCGGTGAAGCGGTACACGCCGCTGTTGGCGTCAATGCCGACGCTGGACAGGAACAGGCCGATCAGTGCGGCAATGAAAGTCTTCAGCGGACGATCACCGGCCATGCCGCCCAGGCAGACAATCGCGAACACCATCAACACGAAGTATTCCGCCGGGCCGAAGGCAATTGCCCATTTCGCTAGCAGCGGGGCGAACAGCACCATGCCGCAGGTGGCGATGAAGGCACCGATGAACGAGCTCCAGGCCGACAGTGACAACGCGACACCGGCCAGGCCTTTGCGGGCCATCGGGTAACCGTCGAGGGTGGTCATAACGGTAGAGGCTTCGCCCGGGATGTTCAGCAGAATCGAGCTGATGCGGCCGCCGTATTCGCAACCCAGATAAACGGCCGCCAGCAGGATCAATGCCGACTCCGGTGGCAGGCCCAGTGCGAAAGCAATCGGAATCAGCAATGCCACGCCGTTGATTGGCCCCAGGCCCGGCAACAGGCCGACGACGGTGCCGATCAAAGTGCCGCACAAGGCGGTCACCAGGTTATACGGGCTCAGCGCGACGCCGAAACCCTGACCCAAATAGCCAAGCGTATCCATATCAGTTCTCCAGAACGTCGAGCAGGCCCAGGGGCAGCGGCACGTCCATCAACTTGTCGAACAGCAGGTAGAGACCGACAGCCATCAGGCTGATGATCACCAGACTTGGGAGCCAGCGGCCACCATAGAGACGTGCCATCGGTACGCCGGTGATGATGCTGGCTGCGATGAAACCAAGGGGCTCGAACGTGCCGGCGAACACCAGCAACAGCACGATACAGAGGCCAATCTTGGTCAGGGTTTCTCGGTCCAGCGGCGGTTCATCTTCACTGTGTTTGAGCGGTGCAGGGCGAAACACCATATACAGCAGCGCCAGGCCCATCAGGCCGAGCATCAGCAGGGGAAAGGCCCTGGGACCCACCGGTTCGTAGGAAAATGCCGCCTGATACGGCCATGCCATCAGGGCGAGCCCCAGGCAGACGAGCAGCAGCACCGAAGCAAAAATGCGTTGTAAGAGCATGAGGAACTCCTGTGCCACGGTCCCGCGAAACGGGACCGTGGCCGCTAGACAGAGGCGATCACTGAATCAGGCCGAACTCTTTGGCCAGCACCTTGTAGTCGGCGACTTGTTTCTTCACGTAGGTGTCCAGTTCCTGGCCAGTCATGGCGAACGGGAACAGTTCACGCTGGTCGCGCAACTTGGCGAAGTCTTCGGACGCCAGCAGTTTGTCGAAGGCGTCTTTCCACCAGGCGTAGTCTTCGTCACTCACTTTCGGCCCGAGGTAGAAGCCGCGAACCACTGGCCAGACGATGTCGTAGCCTTGCTCCTTGGCGGTTGGAATGTCTTTCATTTCCGGCTCGTCCAGGCGCTTGTCGGAGAACACCGCCAGCAGGCGCATGTCACCGCTCTGGATGTGCGGCATGGAGTCGGAGATGTCGGTGCTGCCAACCTGGATGTGGCCGCCGAGCAGGGCCGTGGCGATTTCACCGCCACCTTCGAGGGCTACGTAACGCAGGTCGCGCGGATTGATACCGGCAGCCTTGGCGATCAACGCGGTCTGCATCCAGTCCTGGCTGCCGACGGTGCCGCCGGAACCGATCACCACTTTGCTCGGATCTTTCTTCAGGGCCTGTACCAGATCGTCCAGGGTCTTGTAGGGCGAATCGCTTTTCACCGCGATAGCGCCATAGCTGGTGCCGACAGCGGCAAGCCAGCGCACGTTGTTTTCATCGAAGCGACCGAACTTGCCCTGCGCCAGGTTCAACAGCGAGCCGCTGGACCAAGCCACGAGAGTGCCGGCATCCGCCGGGCGCTGGGCGACCACTGCGTTGTAGGCCACCGCCCCGACACCGCCGGGCATGTAGGTCACACGCATGGGTTTGGTCAGCAGTTTTTCGTTGACCAGTGCGCTTTGCGCCAGTTTGCAGGTCAGGTCGAAGCCGCCACCGGGCGACGCAGGAGCGATGCATTCGGGGCGTTTTGGCTCGGCCATCAATTGACCCGCAAACAGCATGCAACTGGCGGCGAGCACTACTTTTTTACGCATTGACAGGTTCATTCAAGTCTCCTTGGGAGTTGTTGTTATGGACGTACTGAATTACCAAAGGGCAACGCTATAGCTCACCAGCAGACGCACTTCATCGGCATCGCGAGCAGAATAATTGGAACGGTAAGTGGCATTGCGCAGGCGTACGGCGACGTCCTTGAGGGCACCGCTTTGTACGACGTATTTGATTTCGGTGTTGCGTTCCCACTCTTTGCCTTCGTCACCGTTCTTGAGCTTGATATTGTCACCGCTTACGTAACGGCTCATGAAGCTCAAACCGGGGACACCAAGGGTGACGAAGTCGAAGTCATAACGTGCTTGCCAGGAGCGCTCTTGAGCGCCGGCAAAGTCGTTGATTTGCACGAAGTTCACCAGATACGGGTCGGTGCCATCCACATACGGGAATGCGCTGTCGCCGGACATGTGCTGGTAGCCGGCGCTGAACTTGTGTCCGCTCAAGGCGTAACTCACTAGACCGTTGAGGGACTTGTTGTCGATCTTGCCGCCACGGGCCTCGCCCTGGTCATCACTGATGGCAAACCGCAGGTCGCTGGCAAAGGTGCCGGGGCCGAACGGCTGCGAAGCTATCAGCCCGAGATAGTGCTGGTTGTAGACTTCATCGAGCTGCGCAAAGTGGTAACTGCCGGTGATCTTGTCGGTGAACTTGTAGTCCACGCCGCCAAAATCGAAGTGTTCGCCGGCCACCGTTCCGGCGAAGCGGCTGTTCTTGTTGTTGAGGGCAACGTCCTCGAAGTCGGTGCTGTCGCGATCCTTGGCCTTGTCCAGGCGCCCGCCGGTGAAGGTCAGGTTCTTGATCTCTTTGGAGGTCAGCATGCCGCCTTCAAAGGTCTGCGGCAGGATGCGCCCGTCGTTGGGCTTGAGGATCGGCAGTTCCGGAATCAGGCTGCCGATTTTCAATTCGCTGGCGGAGATCTTCACTTTGCCGGTCAGGCCGAGCTTGGAGTATTCGTCAGCCGCGCGTCCGTCGTCATGGGTTGGCAGCAGCCCTGTACCGGTGCGGTCAGGGCTAGAATCGAGCTTGACCCCCATCATGCCCAACGCATCGATACCGAACCCCACGGTGCCGTCGGTGTAGCCTGATTTCAGATTGAGCATGAACCCCTGGGCCCACTCGTCACGCTTGGATTGTTGGGCACTGGTACCGTCGCGAAAGTCGCGATTGAAATACATGTTGCGGGTTTCGAAAGTGGCGGAGCTGTCTTTGATGAAATCGGCCTGGCTCAACGGCGAAAAACCGGCAAGCGCGGTGGCACTGGCAAGGGCGGTGTAGCTGAAACGGGAGAGGCGAGCAGGCGCGATAGCCTGGGTCTGCAAGGACTGCATGGATGACTTACTCCGTTTATTGTTCTTATTGGTCGAAAACGCTTCGAGGCGTTTTTCGGATCGCTGTCTGGCAGCAGCGACGGCAGTCGAAACTGTCCGTGGCAGGACTGTAACGGGCTAACCTTTCGCTAACCTTTCATCGGGCTTTCACGGTTTTTCGGGCTTCACAGCGGCGGATGCCGCTGTAAACTCCGCGCCAAAGAATGGCGTCGACCATCCCTGAATGAGGTAAAGATCCATGCGTGTTCTGCTCGTCGAAGACCATCTGCAGCTCGCCGAAAGTGTTGCCCAGGCGCTCAAGAGCACCGGGTTGACCGTGGACGTGTTGCACGATGGCGTGGCTGCCGACCTCGCGTTGGGCAGTGAGGAGTACGCCATGGCGATACTCGATGTCGGCCTGCCGCGCATGGATGGTTTCGAAGTGCTGGCGCGTCTGCGAGCGCGGGGCAAGAACCTGCCGGTGTTGATGCTGACTGCCCGCAGCGACGTCAAGGATCGGGTCCACGGGCTGAACCTCGGCGCCGACGATTACCTGGCCAAGCCTTTCGAGCTGACCGAGCTCGAAGCCCGGGTCAAGGCCTTGCTGCGCCGCAGCGTGCTGGGTGGCGAACGTGTACAGCGCTGCGGCGTATTGGCCTATGACCTCGACACCCGACGCTTCACCCTCGGCGAAGAGTTGCTGACCCTGACCTCCCGCGAGCAGGCCGTGCTCGAAGCCCTGATCGCCCGTCCCGGCCGAGTGATGAGCAAGGAGCAACTGGCCTCCCAGGTTTTCGGTCTCGACGAAGAGGCCAGCCCCGATGCCATCGAAATCTACGTGCACCGCTTGCGCAAGAAGCTCGACGGACAACCGGTCGCCATCGTGACCTTCCGTGGCCTCGGTTATTTGCTGGAAAGCCGTGATGCATAAGCCCAGCAGCCTGCGCTGGCGCTTGCTGTGGAACCTGGCGCTGTTGCTGGTGGTGTTGATGTTGGCCAGTGGCTTGAGTGCTTATTGGAACGGTCGCGAAGCGGCGGACACCGCATATGACCGAACCTTGCTTGCGTCGGCGCGGACAATCGCCGCTGGCGTTACCCAGCGCGACGGTACGCTGAGCGCCGATGTGCCTTATGTTGCGCTCGATACCTTTGCCTACGACAGCGCCGGGCGGATTTTCTATCTGGTCAACGACATCAACCAGAAACTGATTTCCGGGTACGAAAACCTGCCACCACCACCGCCGGGTACACCGCGTACCGATGACTATCCGGCGCTGGCGCGTTTCTACAACGCGACCTATCAAGGACAGAATGTTCGCGTGGTCAGCCTGCTCAAACCCGTCAGTGAGCCAAACATGAATGGCATGGCGGAAATCCGCGTAGCAGAAACCGATGAGGCCCGCGTCCGAATGGCCCGCAGCCTGGCGGCAGATACGTTGCTGCGTCTGGGAATGCTCGCGGTCGGGGCGCTGATGATCGTGTGGTTTGCAGTGAGTGCGGCCTTGCGCCCGCTGGAGCGCTTGCGCACGGCGGTGGAAGAGCGCCAGCCGGATGATTTGCGTGCATTGCCGTTGGTGGAAGTGCAGCACGAATTGTGGCCGCTGGTGCGCGCGCTCAATCACTTTACCGAGCGCCTGCGCGGTCAGTTCGAGCGTCAGGCGCAGTTCATTGCCGATGCCGCCCATGAGCTGCGTACGCCGTTGGCGGCACTCAAAGCGCGACTGGAACTGGGCTTGCGCTCGACCGAGCCGCAGACTTGGCGCGACACCCTGGAAACCGCGGCTCAGGGCACTGATCGCCTGACCCATCTGGCCAATCAATTGCTCTCGCTGGCGCGGGTCGAAAATGGCGCGCGGGCGATTGCCGAGGGTGGTGCGCAGTTGCTCGATCTGAGTCAGTTGGCGCGGGAGCTGGGTATGGCGATGGCGCCGCTGGCCTATAAGCGCGGGGTGGCTTTGGCGCTGGAGGCCGACGAGCCGGTCTGGCTACGGGGGGAGCCGACCTTATTGAACGAGCTGTTGAGCAATCTGGTCGATAACGCCCTGGCCCACACGCCACCGGGCGGCAATGTCATTCTGCGGGTGTCGGCACCGGCGGTGCTGGAAGTTGAGGATGACGGGCCGGGCATTCCCCTCGACGAACGTGAACGGGTGTTCGAGCGTTTTTATCGGCGCAACCAGCAAGTGGCGGGGTCGGGCTTGGGCCTGGCGATTGTCGGCGAGATCTGCCGTGCGCACCTGGCTCAGATCAGCCTGCACGATGGCGAGCGGGCCGGGTTGAAGGTGCGGGTGAGTTTTGTTGCCGGGGAGTGACTACTGCACCCTGTGGCGAGGGGATTTATCCCCGTTGGGCTGCGAAGCGGCCCCAGCAGACAGGCCGATTTGCCTGGATTTACGACTGCTTCGCAGCCGAACGGGGCGGTGCGACGTTTCGCTAAATCCCCTCGCCACAATGATCAATAAAACATCGACCGCGTTTCCTCCAGGTCAGCGCACATCGCCTTGTTGTCGGGATCGATCCCGAGCTTGATAAAGGACGGCACACTGGAGGCGTCGATGCGCGAGAGCGGGTGATCGGTGTCTTTATGGCAATACAGGCTGGCCACCTGCACCAGATCGACATAATCGAGCTGTTCGGATTGGCGCTTGAAGTTTTGATACAGCAACGGCACTTGCACCAGCATGTCCGGAAATTCCCAGACCCTGAGCAATTTGTCGCCCAGCAGTGGATGAATGTGCTCGATCACATGGTTCAGGCTGACCGGGTCGGACAGCAATTCATAGTGATCTTCGGCGTAGGTCAGGATCGGCAGGACACCGATCTGATGCACCAATCCACCAAGGGCTGCCTGATCAGGCTTGAGCTTGGTGTAGCTACGGCACAACGCATAGCTGACGCCGGCGATTTCCAGGCTTCTACGCCATACATCGCGCATTTTCTGCTCCACTACTTCGGAGCGGGCATGGAAAATCTGTTCCATCACCAGGCCGATAGCCAGGTTGCTGCTGTAATTGATGCCCAGGCGTGTGATCGCCGTATGCAGGTCAGTGACTTCCTGGGTGGCGCGCAGCAGCGGGCTGTTGACCACTTTGATCAGCCGCGCCGACAGCGCCGCATCGCGACCGATCACTTTGCTCAGATCACTGATACCGATGTCAGGGTCTTCAGCGGCCTTGCGAATCTGCAACGCCACTTCCGGTAGTGTCGGCAGAACCAGGTCATCGTTATCGATGGCCTCAACCAAATCCTTTTGGACCTTTTCCGCCAGCTCGCTCATTTCGTTTCTCTAGGTGTCGCAAAAAAAATACAGCGATTAACGCTGGATTTCGCGGTCGCGGTCCAGTGAATAGGGCAGGTCGAGCAAGCACAGGGCAGGGCCGTCGAGCGCGCCGACATGGATGTCACCGGCCTCCGCCGCTTCGGCTTGCAACACCGCCAGCAGTTCAATGTTCTGTTCGGCACGGGCGGCGAGCACCACTTCACCGATTGAGCTGCCATGGCTTGGGGAAAACAGTTGGGTGCCGGGTTCAGGCAGTTCGCTGGCATCCAGTTGCACGCGATACAGGCGGCGCTTGAGTTTGCCCAGATACTGCATCCGCGCGACGATTTCCTGACCGGTATAGCAGCCTTTTTTGAAGCTGACACCGCCTACGGCTTGCAGATTGAGCATTTGCGGAATGAACAATTCGCGGGTGTTCGGCATCACCTGGCCGATCCCTGCACGGATCTGGCCCAGTAGCCATTGATTCAGGTCGCCTTCAGCCAGCAGGGCGGACAGCTTGCCCTTGATGTTGGCGGATTGATCGGCAGTGACCCAGATTTCGGCGCGGCCCGGCGAAACGCGAACGGCGATCAGTCCCTCATGGCGCACGACGCTGTCGGTGTCTGCCGGCAATGCA
The DNA here is from genome assembly GCF_050990305.1 of Pseudomonas putida. Taxonomy (GTDB): domain Bacteria; phylum Pseudomonadota; class Gammaproteobacteria; order Pseudomonadales; family Pseudomonadaceae; genus Aquipseudomonas; species Aquipseudomonas putida_AH. The sequence continues at coordinate 1,512,000 of NZ_CP158817.1, forward strand.
AGTCCGAGGCTATCGAGCGCGGTATCGCCATGCTCGACGCCAAAGCGGACCCAGGCGGCGCTTTCATCGGTCAGTTTGGACTTGGAGAACACCGCGTACTTTTTCAGGTCAGCCAATTGCGGTTCCAGCAACTCGGTGGCCATGGCCATGAGCACACCGTCACCTTCGAGCAGGATGCGGAAACTCGATTGCATCCGGCCTTTCTGCGTGCAGCGCGCGCCAAGACTGGCCTGGGAATCGCTCAGGTAGTTGAGGTTGCAGGTCAATTGTCCTTGCAGGAACTTGCTGGCGTCCGCGCCGCGGACCGCCAGAACACCTTCATGAGACAGCGTGCAGAAAAAAGCAGAATCGGCCATGGGTCATCGCAGGGTAAAGAGTCTGGCGGACATGATAAGGGGGCGCCCATGAAATGGGTAGTTCACAAAGGATCGTCGGTGACCGACCAAAGCCGACTGTTCGATAAGGCGAGGGGCTGTATACTTGCGGCCTATTTGAGGAGCGCTCCATGGTCGAAGATGTTGAACTGAATCGCCTCTACTGGCACAGCCGCCGGGGCATGCTTGAGCTTGACGTGTTGCTGGTGCCGTTTGTGAAAGAGGTCTATCCGCACCTCAACGATGTGGATCGCGCCTGCTATGTCAGGCTGCTCGAATGCGAAGATCAGGACATGTTCGGCTGGTTCATGGAGCGTTCCGAGTCGGAAGATCCGGAGCTTCAGCGCATGGTTCGCATGATTCTGGATCGTGTCCAGCCCAAGTGATTCGTTTGAATGCCGCTGGCAGGCCTCAGGGCTGTTGCTGGCGGCGTACCTTTTCGCCCAGGTGCTTGCGCTGGGTTCGCTGTTTTTACTCAATCTACCGATCTGGGCCATTGTGCTCGGTGTTTTGTGCTGCCTGCTACATACCGTCTGGGCGCTGCCGCGTCAGATACTGCTGACCCATCCGCAGGCATTTCGCGGCTTGCGGCGCAATGTCGAGGGCTGGCAGTTGTGGAGTCAGTCAATGGGATGGCAGCCCGTGCAACTGATGCCGGACAGCCTGGCGCTGCCATTGGTCGTGGTGCTGCGCTTTCGAATGCGCGGTGAGCGACGGGTCAGGGCGGTTTGCGTGCCCCGGGATTCGCAAGCGGCGGATCTGCACCGACGCTTGCGGGTCCGGCTCAAGTTCAGTCGGCGTAGGTGGGCGGCACCAGAATAGTGTCCAGGGCGATCGGCAGCATGTTCGGGTAATCGAGGGTGTAATGCAGGCCACGACTCTCCTTGCGTTCCATGGCTGACAGGATCATCAGCTCGGCCACCTGGGCCAGGTTGCGCAGTTCGATCAAGTCCCGGCTGACCTTGTAATTACTGTAGAACTCATCGATTTCATCAAGCAGCAAGCGAACCCGGTGTTGAGCCCGCTGCAGGCGCTTGTTGGTGCGCACGATGCCGACGTAGTCCCACATGAAACGCCGCAACTCATCCCAGTTGTGCGCAATGATCACGTCTTCATCGGAGTCAGTCACCTGGCTCGCATCCCAGGCGGGCAGGGCGACGGGCGCTGCAACCTGTGACAACTGCTCCATGATGTCTGTCGCTGCCGAACGGGCATAAACAAAACACTCCAGCAGTGAGTTGCTGGCCATGCGATTGGCACCATGCAGGCCGGTGAAACTGGTTTCGCCGATCGCGTAGAGCCCGGGTACGTCAGTGCGACCCTGCTGGTCGACCATGACGCCGCCACAGGTGTAGTGCGCCGCCGGAACCACCGGAATCGGTTGCTTGGTGATGTCGATGGAAAACTCGAGGCAGCGCTCGTACACAGTCGGGAAGTGCGTCTTGATGAAATCTTCGGACTTGTGGCTGATGTCCAGATAAACGCAGTCGACACCCAGGCGCTTCATTTCATGGTCGATGGCGCGGGCGACGATATCCCGCGGTGCCAGTTCGGCCCTTGGGTCAAAGCGCGGCATGAAACGTTCGCCGTTGGGCAGCTTCAGGTGTGCACCTTCGCCGCGCAGGGCTTCGGTGATCAGGAAGCTCTTGGCTTGCGGGTGATACAGGCAGGTGGGGTGAAACTGGTTGAATTCCAGGTTTGCCACCCGGCAGCCGGAACGCCAGGCCATGGCGATGCCATCACCGCAGGCGCCATCGGGGTTGCTGGTGTAGAGATAGACCTTGGCTGCGCCACCGGAGGCGAGGATCACGAAGCGGGCGCCATAGGTGTCGACTTCGCCAGTGCCGCGATTGAGTACATAGGCTCCCAGGCAGCGATCACCCTCAAGGCCCAGGCGCTTTGTCGTGATCAGGTCGATGGCCACCCGTTGTTCCAACAACTCGATGTTCGGACGTTGTTTGGCCTGGGTGAGCAGGGTTCTGAAAATGGCTGCACCGGTGGCATCGGCAGCATGGATGATGCGGCGATGACTGTGACCGCCTTCGCGGGTCAGGTGAAATTCGAAACCACCATCTTCGCTGCCGGATTGTTCGTCACGGGTGAAGGGAACCCCCTGGTCGATCAGCCATTGAATCGCTTCTTTGCTGTGCTCGACGGTAAAGCGTACGGCGTCTTCATGGCACAACCCGCCACCGGCATTGAGGGTGTCATCGACGTGGGATTCTACGGTGTCGGTATCATCCAGGACGGCAGCAACTCCCCCCTGGGCCCAGAAAGTTGAGCCATTGGCGAGATCGCCTTTGCTCAGTACGGCAATGCGCAAATGATCGGGCAAGGTCAGCGCAAGGCTCAAGCCGGCAGCACCGCTGCCAATTACCAGAACATCGTGTTGAAACTGTTGGCTCATTTCAGGATTCCGCTCAAAGCGACCCGGGTCGGGGTAGGCGCTGGACATCTGGAAGGCAAGGTCGGCAACTGCACAGCCCACTAGTATATAGAGGGGGGGAGCGGCACAATAGCCGGGCCTATATGGCATTGTGAAACTACTGTGACTGAAAAGACTTGACGCTTCGTCGGATGTTTTTTTCACCGAAAGGGTGACAACAGCACTTTATCTCGGATTTAACAGTCTTTTTCCCTTCACGGTTGCACAATGTCGGTTTCGCGCAGCTATAAATATTTGGAACTTTTGCCAAAGGCCCAAGATCAATAGACGGTTGCCTGATTAAAAGGACAGTGTCGGCTTCAGAGCAGGATTTGAGATTGGATCCTTGTCGGCGAATCCGATGACAAGATTATTCGCGCAGCCGGGGAATCTCGCGCTGCGCTTTTCGTGCGTGCCGAATCAGAGCCCGCAGGAAACTTGCCTGGAGGGGGAGAACTTTTGCGAAAAGCCCGAGTCTATGTTTGCAAGCCCGGTCGTTTAGTGATGCAAGCCTCCTCCGAGCTTATCGAGGAGTGTTCATGCTAACCCAGGAAGAGGATCAGCAGCTGGTCGAACGCGTTCAACGCGGCGACAAGCGTGCTTTCGATCTGCTAGTGCTGAAATACCAGCACAAAATTCTCGGGTTGATCGTGCGTTTCGTGCACGACACCCATGAAGCCCAGGATGTGGCGCAGGAAGCCTTTATCAAGGCGTACCGGGCGCTTGGAAATTTTCGCGGAGATAGTGCGTTTTACACGTGGCTTTACCGCATCGCCATCAATACGGCGAAAAACTATCTGGTTTCACGCGGCCGTCGGCCGCCGGATAGCGATGTCAGTTCCGAGGATGCAGAGTTCTACGATGGCGATCATGGCCTCAAGGATCTCGAGTCGCCAGAACGGGCTTTGCTGCGGGATGAGATCGAGGGCACCGTCCATCGAACCATTCAGCAACTACCGGAAGATTTGCGTACGGCGTTAACTTTACGTGAATTCGATGGTCTGAGTTACGAGGACATTGCGAGCGTCATGCAATGTCCGGTGGGCACCGTGCGCTCCCGGATCTTCCGCGCCCGGGAGGCCATCGATAAAGCCCTGCAGCCGTTGTTGCAGGAAAACTAAAGACAGCGGCGACAGCCAAGAGAGGAACGCCATGAGTCGTGAAGCCCTGCAGGAATCGCTGTCCGCAGTGATGGATAACGAAGCGGACGAATTGGAATTGCGTCGGGTACTCAGTGCCTGCGACGATGTTGAAACCCGTGAAACCTGGGCTCGTTATCAGATCGCTCGGGCAGCGATGCACAAGGACCTGCTGCTTCCACGTCTGGATATCGCGGCAGCCGTCTCTGCAGCGCTGGCTGACGAAGCCGTGCCGGCAAAGGCCTCCCGTGGACCATGGCGCAGCCTGGGCCGACTGGCTGTTGCTGCTTCGGTTACCGTTGCTGTGCTGGCGGGTGTTCGTCTGTACAACCAAGACGAAATCGCTGGTGTCGAATTGGCGCAGCAGTCCAGCCAGCAGAATCTGGTCGCTCCTCAAATAAAGGGTCCGGCTGTTCTGGCAGGCTACAATGAGAGTTCGGAAGCCACCGGTCCCATGGCCAGCGGCGTATTGCAAGGTCAGCCAGGCTGGCACGATCAACGTCTGCCAGGCTACTTGCGCCAACATGCTCAGCAGGCTGCACTGAAAGGTTCTGAGAGCGCTCTGCCTTACGCTCGTGCAGCAAGCCTGGAAAACCGCTAAGGAGGATCATGCGCGCCATACCTCTACTTACGCTTCTGCTTGGTGGCTGGATTATTGTTCCAGCCCACGCCGATGAAGCTCAGGACTGGTTGACCCGTCTTGGTCAGGCCGAGCAGCAGCAAAGCTTTCGCGGTACTTTCGTCTACGAGCGTAACGGTAGTTTTTCTACCCACAACATCTGGCACCGCGTCCAGGATGGTAAGGTCCGCGAGCGTCTACTCCAGCTCGATGGTTCGGCGCAGGAGGTTGTACGCATTGATGGGCATACTCAATGCGTCAGCGGCACCCTGATCGCAGGGTTGGGCGACTCTCCGAACTCTGCAGCTCGTCCACTCGATCCTCAAAAACTCAAGAATTGGTATGACCTTGCCGTTATTGGCAAGTCGCGTGTGGCCGGCCGTGCGGCAGTGATTGTTTCACTGACGCCTCGCGATCAACACCGCTATGGGTTTGAACTGCATCTGGATAAAGAAACCGGCTTGCCGCTCAAATCACTGTTGCTCGATGACAAAGGGCGACTGCTTGAGCGATTCCAGTTCACGCAACTCGATACCGTGGATACGCCTTCCGACACGGATTTGCAGCCTGGCGCCGATTGCAAAGTAGTCAACCTCGAAAGTGACAAGGCTTCGGCAGTCAAAACGGCACAGGTTTGGCACTCAGACTGGCTGCCGCCGGGCTTTGAGCTCACCAGCAGTACCGCTCGCAAGGATCCCGAGACAAAAACCCAAGTCAACAGCTTGCTGTATGACGATGGCTTGGCGCGTTTTTCGGTATTCCTCGAGCAATTGAATGGTGCTGCATTCACCGATACCCGCACTCAGCTTGGACCAACCGTTGCTGTTTCCCGGCGCCTGACGACACCACAAGGCGAGATGATGGTGACTGTGGTCGGCGAGATTCCGGCAGGCACCGCTGAGCGGATAGCGTTATCCATGCGAACGGATGCCGCTGCTGCCACCAAGCAGTGAGCCGAGATCGAAATGTTTCGTGAACATTTCAATTTGCAAATACCCTCGGAATTTTTTATAGGTCAGAGCCCCTCGGCTCTGGCCTTGTTTTTTGTTTCCGGAACAAAAATACCGGCGTATCTTTCCCGGTGTTCCTTGATCCATATCGCTTAACCATGCTCGTCGTAACGGGAGCCGTATGTCGATACCACGTTTAAAGTCCTATCTCTCCATCTTTGCCACTGTGCTGGTGCTCGGTCAGGCTGTCTCTGCACAAGCGGCCGAGTTGCCTGACTTCACGCAGCTGGTCGAGCAGGCCTCACCTGCGGTGGTGAATATCAGTACCACCCAGAAACTGCCGGATCGTAAAGTAAACCAGCAGATGCCTGATCTCGAAGGCTTGCCGCCGATGCTGCGCGAATTTTTCGAACGAGGGATGCCGCCACAACCTCGCTCGCCTCGCGGTGATCGCCAGCGTGAAGCTCAATCCCTTGGGTCGGGTTTCATCATTTCTTCGGATGGTTACATCCTGACTAACAATCACGTGATCGCCGATGCCGACGAGATTCTCGTACGCCTTGCCGACCGCAGTGAAATGAAGGCCAAGCTGATCGGTACCGATCCACGTTCTGACGTGGCGTTGCTGAAAATCGAAGGCAAGGACCTGCCGGTCCTGAAGCTCGGCAAGTCTCAGGATCTGAAAGCCGGCCAGTGGGTCGTGGCAATCGGTTCACCCTTTGGCTTTGACCACACGGTGACCCAAGGCATCGTCAGCGCAGTCGGTCGCAGTCTGCCGAACGAAAACTATGTGCCGTTCATCCAGACCGACGTGCCGATCAACCCGGGTAACTCCGGTGGACCGCTGTTCAACCTGAACGGCGAGGTGGTCGGGATAAACTCGCAGATTTACACCCGCTCCGGCGGCTTCATGGGCGTGTCCTTCGCAATTCCGATCGATGTGGCCATGGATGTTTCGAACCAGCTGAAAAGCGGTGGCAAAGTGAGTCGTGGCTGGTTGGGCGTGGTGATCCAGGAAGTGAACAAGGATCTGGCCGAATCGTTCGGTCTTGAGAAACCAGCTGGTGCGCTGGTCGCCCAGATCCAGGATGACGGCCCGGCAGCCAAGGGGGGCCTGCAAGTGGGTGACGTAATCCTGAGCATGAATGGTCAACCGATCGTCATGTCCGCCGACCTGCCACACCTGGTTGGTGCGCTGAAAGCTGGCTCCAAGGCCAATCTGGAAGTGATCCGTGAGGGCAAGCGCAAGAACGTCGAACTGACAGTTGGAGCCATTCCTGACGAAGACCAGGAGCTGGATGCACTGCCGAAATCGAGCATCGAGAGCAGCAGCAATCGTCTCGGAGTTTCGGTCGTTGAGCTGACTGCCGAACAGAAGAAAACCTACGACCTCAAAGGCGGCGTACTGATCAAAGAGGTTCAAGACGGACCTGCTGCGATGATCGGCCTGCAACCGGGTGACATCATTACCCACCTGAACAATCAGGCCATCGAGTCCACCAAGCAATTCACTGACATTGCCAAGGCGCTACCGAAGAATCGTTCGGTATCGATGCGGGTTCTACGCCAGGGTCGTGCCAGCTTCATCACGTTCAAACTGGCTGAATGATCCAGTTGTTGGGCCAATAAAAAACCGCCTCGCAAGAGGCGGTTTTTTTGTGCCTGAAATATGAAACGGTCAGCCCATCATGTCCTTGATCATGCGTTCCTGTTCCATCAGTTCTCGCTGACGGGCATCGATGCGTGACGACAGCGGGAAGTTGCTGCCAGCCTTCCGCTTGGCGAAATCCAGTTGCTGGATGGCCTGGCGATAATCGCCGACCAACGCGAAGTACTCTGCGCGTGCCTGGTGCAAACCAATGATGTTGCCCGACAGGCCGCGAGTTTCAGCCACCTGATACCACACGTCTGGATCGTCCGGGCGCGATTTGAGCAAGCCTTCAAGTGCTTTTTCGGCATCGGCGGTGCGATTCTGTTTCAGCAACAGATCGACGCGTACCTGGTTAAGTGGATAGTTGCCGGGGTACTGAGTCAGCATCCGGTCCACCCGGGACTGTGCGTCCGGCAGGCGATTGTTGGTGATATCCAGATCGATTTGCGCGAGGTTGTAAATGATCTCGTTTGGCGATTTGGCCAGCAGTAGCTTGAGATTTTCCCGTGCCTCGTTCAGTTGGCCGCCCTTGACCTGGGCGATCGCCAGGCCATATCGGGCGACATCGCTTTTCGGGTTCTCATCAAGTTGCGCCCGGAAGCGCTTGGCGCCCAATCCAGGGGTTTCCTCATAGATCAGTTGTACCCGTGCGCGAATCAATTGATAACGCAGCGAGTCTTCAATGCCGCCCTGTGGAGCTTGTTCTGCGCGGTTGCGGGTGTCGGCAATCCGCGATTCAGTCACCGGGTGAGTCAGCAGGAACTCCGGTGGCTTGGCATCGAAGCGGTATTGACGCCCCAAGCGCTCGAACATGGTGGGCATCGAGCGTGGGTCGTAACCGGCCTTTTCCAGATTGAGAATGCCGATGCGGTCCGCTTCCTGTTCGTTCTGGCGCGAGAAGCGCCGTTGTTCCTGGATCGCCGCTGCCTGGGTACCCGCAATGGCCGCGATCCCGGCATCGCCGGCACCCGCCGCGGCAATCACAATCCCGGCCAGCAATGCGGCCATCATGGGTACTTGCATGCGCTGCTGGGCTTCGACGCCACGGGCGAAGTGGCGTTGTGACAAGTGAGCCAATTCGTGAGCCAGTACCGAGGCATACTCGCCTTCGGTCTGGGCGTTAAGGAACAAGCCACCGTTGACCCCGACAATTCCGCCCGGCGCTGCGAAGGCGTTGAGTTGCGGGCTGTTGATCAAGATGAACTCCAGGCGCCGATCATTGACCTGGCTGGTCTCCACCAGTCGGTAAACGCTGGATTCGACATAATCCTTGAGCTGCGGATCGTTGAGCTGCGACACCTGGCTGCGCAAGAGCGCCAGCCACGCGCGGCCCAACTGATATTCCTGTTGCGGCGAGACAATGGCAGAACTGGCGTCGCCGAGTGACGGCAAGTCGTCGGCGAAGCCCGGTGAGGCGAGCAGGCAAGCGAGCGTCAGCAGGGTAGGGCGCAAAAAAGTCATGCACAGAGCCTTAGTCGACAAAGACCTTACTGTAGCCGGACACCAGCCTTGCGACCAGATATTCTAGGCAACTCTCAACCACCTGAACCGGAGTGATGCAATGACCGACGCTGTAGCCCATGACGTTGAACTGGACGCCAGTGGCTTGAATTGCCCGTTGCCGTTGCTCAAGGCCAAGATGGAACTCAACCGGATGGCCAGTGGCGCGATACTCAAGGTGGTCGCCACCGATGCGGGTTCTCAGCGCGACTTTCGCACCTTTGCCCGATTGGCCGGTCATACGCTGCTTCGTGAAGAAGATGAGGCGGGTGTGTACCGCTATTGGTTGAAAAAAGCCTGAAACCTGCGGCGTTTGTTCTTAAGGATTATTGATGTTCAAAGTGTTACGCGACTGGATTCAGCGCTACTTCTCGGATGAAGAAGCTGTGGTTCTGGCTGTTTTGCTATTTCTGGCGTTCACCGCTGTGCTGACGCTGGGCGGTATGCTGGCGCCGGTGCTGGCCGGGATGGTGTTGGCGTACCTGATGCAGGGATTGGTGCTCACCCTCGAGCGGCTGCGTGTGCCTGGCGGGGCAGTGGTGGGATTGGTATTTGCACTGTTCATGGGTGTGTTGCTGGTGTTCATGGTGGTCGTGGTACCGCTGCTTTGGCATCAGTTGATCACCTTGTTCAACGAGTTGCCCGGCATGCTCGCCAAGTGGCAATCGCTGTTGTTACTGCTACCGGAGCGCTATCCACATCTGGTGTCCGACGAACAGGTGTTGCAGGCCATTGAGGTCGCGCGAGGCGAGATCGGCAAATTCGGGCAGTGGGCGCTGACGTTCTCGCTGTCGAGCCTGCCGCTGTTGGTCAACATCATGATCTATCTGGTGTTGGTGCCGATTCTGGTGTTCTTCTTCTTGAAGGACCGGGCAATGATCGGTCAGTGGGTGCGTGGTTACCTGCCGCGCGAGCGAGCGTTGATTACTCGTGTCGCCCATGAAATGAACCGGCAGATCGCCAACTACATTCGTGGCAAGGTCATCGAGATCTTCATTTGCGGCGGGGTGACCTACGTCGCTTTCGTCGTCCTGGAGCTCAATTACGCGGCGCTGCTGGCGTTGCTGGTGGGCGTATCGGTGGTTGTGCCCTATGTCGGGGCCGTGGTGGTGACCGTGCCGGTACTGCTGATCGCGTTGTTCCAGTGGGGATGGAGCGATCAGTTCATCTATTTGATGGCGGTGTACGGAATCATCCAGACCCTGGACGGTAACGTGCTGGTGCCGTTGCTGTTCTCGGAAGCAGTCAATCTGCATCCGGTAGCGATCATCTGCGCGGTGCTGTTGTTCGGCGGATTGTGGGGGTTCTGGGGTGTATTCTTTGCGATTCCCCTGGCGACCCTGTTCAAAGCCGTGCTGGACGCGTGGCCGCGCAAGGAACCGATCGTGGCGCCGCTGCTTTAGATAAAAAAATCGCATCCTTCTGTAGGAGCCGAGCTTGCTCGCGATGGCGGTCTTGTAGTCAACAATGATGTTGAATGTGAGGACCTCATCGCGAGCAAGCTCGGCTCCTACAATTTGGGGTCAGGCCTTGTTCAGGGCCTGAGCAGCTGCCAAAACTGCATCAACATGCCCAGGCACCTTCACGCCGCGCCATTCCTGGCGCAGCACGCCATTCTTGTCGATCAGGAACGTGCTGCGGTCCACTCCCATGTATTCCTTGCCGTAAAGCTTCTTCAGCTTGATGACATCGAACAGTTGGCAAAGCGCTTCTTCCTTGTCGCTGATCAGCTCGAAAGTGAACGCTTGCTTGGCTTTGAAGTTTTCATGGGACTTCAGGCTGTCCCGTGAAACGCCGAACACTTCTGTATTGGCTGCTTTAAAGGCTTCAAGCTGATCGCGAAAGCCCTGGCCCTGAGTCGTGCAGCCTGGCGTGCTGTCCTTCGGATAGAAGTAGATCACCACCTGTTTGCCCTTGAGCGCCGCCAGGTTGACGGTTTGCCCGCTGGTGGCGGGAGCTTCGAAGTCGGCAACCGGTTGGTCGATGGCAACGGCCATGAAAGTTTCCTTACATTGGGTTTTGAGGGCGCCACGGCTCGATCAGGGCATCCAGGTTCAGCGCATCGGCGAAGTCGAGGAACTGATCGCGCAACCAGCTGATTTGTACGCCGGCAGGCAAGGTTACGGTAAACGTGGCATTGAGCATGGTGCCGCCGGTTTGCGGTGCCTGATACGTGTCGCAAGTCAGGTTTTCCAGCTCGACGTTGTGGTCCATGAAAAACTGACACAGCTCGTTGATGATGTCCGAGCGGTAGGCCGAACTGACGTAGGCAACGTAAGGCAGCGCCTGTGGACGGTTTTCCAGGGCGGCGCTGCGCACCACATTGACGGTGAAAGCGTGCCGCTTTGCCAATACGGGCAGGCTGCCTTCCAGGCGCGCCAGGGCGTCCCAGCTACCAGATACTTCAAGGACCAGCGCGCTGCACTCGCCATGACGGGTCAGGCGAGAAGTAACCACGGCGCAGCGGTTTTCATGGCTGGCGCGGCACAGAACGTTAGTCAGCTCCATGGGGTTGGCGCCGAGGGCACTGATGACAAGGAATTGTTCGCGAACTGTGGGGGTGGACATGCAGCATTCCTAAAGCGATGAGCGGTCGGTACTTCTGTCGGCTCGATTTACCGGGGGAAAACCTGCGGATGCGAACTCGCAAAGCGTCAGGCGCAGGTTGCAACGTACTCCAGTATGGCAGGAGCAAGCGGTGGCAACGCTGGAATGGGCTTATGAGGTCGAAAATGGAGGCTGAAACCCGATGTACGAGCCTTTCGGTAACGATCAAAGTCTGAAGGGTAGCGAAAAGCGGCGCCAAGGGGAATGGCGGCAGCGCAGTACTTCGCTTGTGCAAGCATCTTGGCGCCAGTACCATTACGGCTCTCTTTTTCCGGCAGGAGCGGTTGCATGATTGCGGGCAGTATGGTGGCACTGGTCACTCCCATGGATGCACAAGGTCGTCTCGACTGGGATAGCTTGAGCAAACTGGTGGACTTTCACCTGCAAAACGGCACCCACGCCATCGTGGCGGTCGGCACCACAGGTGAATCGGCCACCCTTGATGTGAACGAACACATCGAAGTCATCCGTCGCGTAGTGAAGCAGGTCAATGGCCGCATTCCGGTCATCGCCGGTACTGGCGCCAATTCGACCCGCGAAGCCATCGAGCTGACGACCAATGCGAAGACCGCCGGTGCCGATGCGTGCCTGCTGGTCACTCCGTACTACAACAAGCCGACCCAGGAAGGCTTGTACCAGCACTTCAAGGCCATCGCCGAAGCCGTCGACATCCCGCAGATCCTTTACAACGTGCCAGGTCGCACCGCGTGCGACATGCAGGCTGAGACTGTGATCCGTCTGTCGACCGTCAAGAACATCATCGGTATCAAGGAAGCCACCGGCGACTTGTCGCGTGCCAAAGCCATCATCGACGGTGTCAGCAGCGACTTCCTGGTAATCTCCGGTGACGACGCCACCGCAGTCGAACTGATCCTGCTGGGCGGCAAGGGCAATATTTCGGTTACCGCCAACGTCGCTCCGCGCGAGATGGCCGACCTGTGCATCGCTGCCCTGAACGGTGACGCCGAGAAGGCGCGTGCCATTCATGAAAAGCTGATGCCACTCAATAAAACCCTGTTTATCGAATCCAACCCTATTCCCGTGAAATTTGCGCTGCACGAAATGGGCTTGATGCCGGACGGTATCCGTCTGCCGCTCACCTGGCTCAGCGCCGAATGTCACGAACCGCTGCGCCAGGCCATGCGCCTGTCCGGCGTCCTGGTTTAATTGAGGAAGTACAACGCATGAAGCGAATGGCCGGACTTTCCGCACTTGCCTTGATTATCTCCAGCACCAGTGGCTGCGGATGGATCTGGGGCCCGGAAGGTTATTTCCGTGACCGTGGTAGCGATTACCTGGACGCGCAACAAACTGCACCGATGCAACTGCCACCGGATGTCCAGACCTCAAAGCGTCTGGACCCGCTATTGCCGATCCCGCGCAACGTGGCCGATGACACGGTGAAGGGTGAGTACGTTGTCCCTCGGCCGCTGCCACTGACGGCGGCTGCCGATGCCAGCGCCTACTCCTTGCAAAAGAGCGGCGATTCGCGTTCGATCCTTGCGCAAAACCCTCCGGCTCAAGTCTGGCCCGTGGCTGTGCAGTTCTTCCAGGACAACGGTTTCCGCCTGGATGAACAGCGCCCGCAGACCGGCGAGTTCACCACGACCTGGCAGCATTCCGATGAACTGTCGGCAGCCATGGCCAAGCGCCTGAGCGCGGCGGGCGTCGGCACCGATAGCGAGACTCGTGTACGGGTACGTATCGAGCCTGGCGTGCAGCGCAACACCAGTGAAGTCTATGTGGTCAGCGCCGAGCGCCCTGCGGGAAGCACCGATGACGTCGCCTTCGCCAATCGTTCGGTCAACACTGGCCTGGACGCCGCTCTGGTTGACGACATGCTCGCGAGCATGAGCCGTATCTCGGAGAAGGGCGGTTCAGTTTCCATGCTGGCTTCCCGTGATTTCGACACCCCAAGCCGTGTCAGCCTGAGCGTGGACGGCAGCGGTAACCCTGTCCTGAACGTCGGTTCCGACCTGGATCGTGCCTGGTCGAGCGTCGGTCGTGCGCTGGAACAGGGCGAATGGCGAGTTGAGGACATCAACCGCAGCCTGGGCCTGTACTACATCAACCTGGCCGAAAAGGCCGAGAAGAAGGACGACAAGCCAGGTTTCTTCAGCAGCCTGTTTGGCAGCAAGCCGAACAAGGAAGAGCTTGAAGCCCGCGCCGAGCGTTATCAGGTTCGCCTGAGCAAGGTGGGTGATAGCGTCCAGGTGACCGTGGAGAAAAACATCAACACCGTGGCGCCGGCTGACGTGGCGCGTAAAGTGTTGGCTGTGATTCAGGACAATCTGGGCTGATCACATGCGTTTTGCCGTTCTCGGCAGCGGTAGCCAAGGGAACGGCACGCTGATAGCCAGCGCTGATACGTTTGTATTGGTGGATTGTGGTTTCTCCCTGCGGGAAACCGAAAAACGCCTGCTTCGCCTGGGTGTCGACCCTGCGCAGCTGAGCGCGATACTCGTAACCCACGAACATGCCGACCACGTGCATGGCGTGGGTTTGCTGTCTCGGCGCTACAATCTGCCTGTCTACCTCAGTCGCGGGACCTTGCGTGGCATGCGCAAGCCCATCGAACCCGCAGGCTTTCTGGCGGGCGGTGAGCAACTGCAGATCGGCGATTTGAGCGTTGGCGTCATTGCCGTGGCCCATGATGCGCAGGAGCCGACGCAATATGTGTTCAGTGACGGTGAGCGGCGTTTTGGCCTTCTGACCGACCTGGGGTCGTATTGCAACAAGGTGCTGGACGGCTATCGGGATCTCGATGCATTGATGATCGAGGCCAACCATTGCCGTGACATGCTGGCTCGTGGTCACTACCCATACTTTCTCAAGCAGCGGGTAGGCGGCGAACTGGGACATTTGAACAACCACCAGGCGGCATTCCTGGTGGCCGAGTTGGGCTGGCAAGGCCTGCAACACCTGGTCCTGGCCCATCTGAGCAGCAAGAACAACCTGCCGCAGCTGGCCCGGCAATGTTTTGTCGACACCCTTGGGTGCGACCCGGACTGGCTGCAATTGGCCGATCAAGATTCAGGGCTCGACTGGCGACACATCGCCTAGCCCATCAACTTAGCAAGCGGAGCCCATCATGGAAAAACGTGAAGAACTCTACCGCGGCAAAGCCAAGTCGGTTTACAAGACCGATGACGCTGACCGCTTGATCCTGCTGTTTCGCAACGACACCTCGGCGTTCGACGGCAAGCGTATCGAACAGCTCGATCGCAAAGGCATGGTGAACAACAAGTTCAACGCCTTCATCATGCAGAAACTCGAAGCGGCCGGTGTACCGACCCAATTCGATAAGCTGCTGGGCGACAACGAGTGCCTGGTCAAGAAGCTGGACATGATCCCGGTCGAGTGCGTCGTGCGTAACTACGCCGCCGGTAGCCTGGTCAAGCGCTTGGGCGTTGAAGAGGGGATGAAGCTCAACCCTTACACCTTCGAGCTGTTCCTGAAGGACGATGCCAAGGGCGACCCGTTCATCAACGAATCCCACGTTGTGGCGTTCGGTTGGGGCACCGTAGAGCAACTTGCTCGCATGAAAGAACTGTCGCTCAAGGTCAATGAAGTGCTGACCAAACTGTTTGACGACGCTGGCTTGCTGCTGGTCGACTTCAAGCTGGAATTCGGCGTATTCAGCGACGGCTCCATCGTCCTGGGCGACGAATTCAGCCCGGACGGCTGCCGCCTCTGGGACAAGGACACCAAGAAGAAGATGGACAAGGACCGCTTCCGTCAGGGCCTCGGTGACGTCATCGAAGCCTATGAAGAAGTGGCCAATCGCCTGGGTGTACCGCTTTAATCGACGCAAGCATCTGATAGCACAGAAATATTTCGCGAAAGGGGGTTCGCTTCCGGCGAAAGTGTTGTTATGATGCGCGCCGTTGGAGAGATGCCAGAGTGGCCGAATGGGACGGATTCGAAATCCGTTGTACCTTCGCGGGTACCTAGGGTTCGAATCCCTATCTCTCCGCCATTACATAGAAAAAGCCCCGTAGCTGAATAAGCTTCGGGGCTTTTTTGTTTGCACCCCGAAAATAAAAGATCGCAGCCTTCGGCAGCTCCTACAGGAACCGGTGTAGGAGCTGCCGAAGGCTGCGATCTTTTGCTTTTGTTCTTGAGCGGGATACTGTATCGAGCAATGTCGGATCAGCAGTCTCCTCGCGTAAGAAAAGTATGCCAATACAGAAGAAAAGTTACTGATCCCAGTCGTGCGATTTACCACCCCCGAATCCATTGGGCACCCGGCGATCCAGGTTTTTCCCTGGTGAAATACCCCCTGACACTCAAACACTCCAGCTACGAAAATCCTCTACTACCCTGTTTTTCGCCGATCACTGATCTGCCATCACCCGCAATCGCAAGGAGCGAACAATGTATTTTGAGATATACAGGCAAACCCGTGGCACCCTTCTGACCGGTAAAGGTCAGTGGCGTTGGCGTTTACGCGCGGGGAATCATGAAACGATTGCCAGTGGCGAGGCTTACGTCAACAGGTCTGATTGTGTACATGCAATCAGTTTGATCAAAGGAACTGGCGATCAGACGCCGATCAAGGAAATCTAGGTTTTGAGCGATGAAGCTGCTCGCTCAGAGCAGCTTCTAGTCATAGAAGTCTTTTGGGAGCCCTCGTGTGATCGCATTTGCATTAAACGCAAAATGCTTGAGGCATTCCTTCAGTCGCATAGACGTCGATTGCGACACGTCCCTAAACTGTCGGTAGTGAACGGGCGCGGGGGCAATGGATGAATCGCAACGAACTACGCAAGGCCGACATCAATCTGATGGTGGTGTTTGAAGCGCTGATGCTTGAGCGTAATGTCACCAAGGTGGCGAAGAAGCTGTTTCTTGGTCAGCCCACCATCAGTTCGGCGCTCAATCGCTTGCGTACGATGTTCAACGATCCGTTGTTCATTCGCGTCGGTCATCGCATGGAGCCGACAGCGCGGGCCGAAGAGATCTTTCGGCATTTGTCGCCAGCGCTGGACTCCTTGTCGGTGGCGTTGAGCCTGACCCATGACTTTGATCCGAGCAGCAGCACCATGACCTTTCGCATCGGTATGTCTGACGATGTCGAGTACGGACTGCTGCCGCCGTTGTTGCACGCGCTGCGCCAGGAAGCACCGAAGGTGGTATTCGTGGTGCAGAATGTCGACCACTGGCGGATTTCCGATCTGTTGGCGTCCGGCGATATAACGGTAGGTATTTCCCAGAGCCGTGGCCTGCCGGCCAATGCCAAGCGCAAATTATTGCGCCATATCTATCCCAGTGTGCTGCGTGCCGATGCATCCGATACGCCGCTGACCATCGACGAGTATTGTTCGCGGCCCCATGTGTTGGTGTCTCATATCGCCAATGTCAGTGGGTTTGCCGATGAATGGCTGGCGCAGATCGGCCGTTCGCGTCAGGTGGTGCTTTCGGTGCCGCAATACAGTTCGTTGCCGGCGTTGCTCGCCGGGACCGACCTGATTGCCAGCCTGCCGGATTACACGGCCGAGGCCATGGCGGCGTCCGGGCATTTGTACAAGGAACCTTTTCCCTTCAAGACCCCGACGCTTGAGCTTTCCATGGTCTGGCTCAGTCATGTCGACAGTGATCCCGCCGAGCGCTGGTTGCGTTCACGACTTGAGGCGTTCATGGGAGAGCGCAATCTGCTGTCGCTGCCCCAATGAGCGGGGCTGCGCTTTGTTTATAGACGAGTTTTTTTACCGACCCACAGGAGTAATGCCATGCCTCACCTGCACCTGGAGTACACCGCTAACTTGCCTGGTCTGAATGCCGATGTGGCGTTGATGCGGCTCAATAACACGTTGGTGGGTTCTGGCCAGTTCGGCGCCGAATTCGATATCAAGAGTCGCGCGGTGAAGATCGAGACATTCAAGGTCGGCACTGCATTGGCAGAGCGGGCGTTCGTGCATGTGAAGTTGGCGCTGTTGAGTGGGCGTTCGCCGCAGATCAAACGGCAGCTGTCCGAAAGCCTGCTGGCGGTAGTGAAGGAACTGTGTGAATGGCCGGCGGGCGTTGAAGTCCAACTGTGTGTAGAGCTCCTCGACATCGATCGTGAGTCCTACACCAAGACGGCCATCGGTGTGTAGGAGCGAACCTGCTCGCGATGGAGTATCAGTCGCGGTGTCCTGAACCCGAGCTGAATCATTGTCAAATAATCTGGCGCTTTGACCGAAATCTACTAGGCCAACCAATCGTTGGCTTCTTTTTCACAAAAAATTGATGGTCGGCTGCCTACAGTGAGTGTTGCCACGGGTAAATGAAATTTTCACATTTGCCGATGGCACTTCTTTTCAGGACCAGCCGATCACAATGTTGAAGATTAAAGCCGTGCGCCCGGAATGGGTGACACTGATTGCCAGCGCCTTTCTATTGACCGCCTTCAATCTAGTGTTGTGGCAACACCTGTTTGAAATTACCGCGGCAGATGGCCAAGGCATCGTCATGCGCTTGGCATTCGGAGCGATGATCCTGGCGGCCTTCAACATCGTGCTTACCTTGTTGGCGTTCCGTCCCGTGATGAAGCCTCTCCTGACGCTTTTGTTCATGGTCAGCGCTGGCGTGGCGTACTTCATGAGCCAATACGGCGTGTTGATCGATGCCGGGATGCTGCGCAACTTTGCTGAGACCAATGCCACGGAAGTGCGTGGATTGCTGTCGATTAAGTTGTTTATTTATATTGTGTTGTTGGGCGTCTTGCCGTCGTGGTTGTTGTGGAAAACTCCGATCAACTATCGTCGCTGGCATCGCGAACTATTAAGTAAAGTTCTGGTGGGCGTGGCGTCGGCTGCGGTCATTGGCGGCGTAGCGCTAGTTAACTATCAAGGGCTTTCGTCGTTGTTTCGCAATCACCATGAATTGCGCTTGATGGTCGTGCCGAGCAACTACATCGGTGCCTCCTTCGGTTACTTGCGTGAACAAGTCGCCTCTGTGCACCAACCCTTTGTCAAAGTCGGTGAGGACGCTCAGCGAAATCCTGCCTGGCAAAACCATGGCCGCAAGTCCCTGACCGTGTTGGTGGTGGGTGAAAGTGCCCGGGCCGAGAACTTCGGCATTCTTGGCTACGATCGCGATACCACGCCAAAGCTCAGTAAAGAGGCAGGTTTGATCGCATTTACCAATGTGCATTCCTGCGGTACGGAAACCGCCGTATCGGTGCCTTGCATGTTCTCCAATATGGGTCGCAAGGATTACAACGCCAGTAAGGCAAAAAATGAAGAAGGCCTGTTGGACGTGCTCAAGCGTGCGGGTCTTGATGTTATCTGGCGTGACAACCAGTCCGGGTGCAAAGGCACTTGCGACCGGGTGACCCTTGACGATGTCAGTGATTTGAAAGACCCGGCGTTGTGCGCCAATAGTGAATGCCGCGATGAAATCCTGTTGCAAGGCCTGCAGCACTTTATCGATAACCTGGATAAAGACACGGTTCTGGTGTTGCACCAGATGGGCAGCCATGGCCCTGAGTACTTCAAGCGTTACCCAAAAGAGTACGAACGCTTTACGCCGGTATGTGAAAGCAACGCGCTGAACAATTGCAGTCGCGAAAGTATCGTCAATGGTTATGACAACACGCTGGTCTATACCGACCATGTGCTGTCGACACTGATCGATCTGTTGCGTAATAACCAGAACAAAGTTGATACCGCGATGCTGTATCTGTCGGACCACGGCGAATCCCTGGGCGAATACAACCTGTTCCTGCATGGCACGCCTTACATGCTGGCGCCGGAGCAACAGAAACATGTGGCGATGCTGGCCTGGTTCTCCGACAGCTATCAGAAGTCGTTTTCGGTGGACACCCATTGCCTGCAACTGAGCCGTGAAAAACCCCTGAGCCAGGACAACCTGTTCCATTCGATGTTGGGTCTGCTGGAGGTCAACAGCAAGGTCTACAACCAGGATCTGGATATGTTTGCCGGATGCCGTGGCGCGGCGAATGACGGCGTGTTGGCCAAGGAATGATGTGCCTGATTTTCTTTCACGCAGCGGCCGCCGACCTGCGGCCTGTCAAGCGATCTCAAAGAGCGATTGAACATGTCTGCCCAGTCCCCGACCGCCGTTGAGCTTGAGTTTGCTCGGCGCTACGAGCAGGAACACGCCCGCGTCTGTTTACAGCCGCGGCAGCAGAACCTGGCCGGGCGTTTGGCACTTTGGCGTGAGGAGCAACTGGTACGCCATGCGCTCAAGGTCGCGGGTGAGCCGGGGTTGATCCTCGATGTCGCCTGCGGTGTTGGGCGTTTCTGGCCAATGCTGGCCGAGTATGGGAATCGGGTGATTCTGGCGTCCGACCCCTCCCAGGACATGCTCGACCATGCCCGAACCCATCATCCACAGAATTTGTTGAAACGGATCAGAACCTTTCAAGGTTCAGCCTTCAACATTGGCCTTCCGGAAAATGCGGTGGATTGCATTTTTTGCATGCAACTGTTTCAGCATATCGCCAATCCTGAGCATCGTTTGGCGTTGCTCGACGAGTTCCACCGCGTCAGTCGCGATACGGTGATCGTGGCGGTACGGGCCGGACGTCGTTTCAAAGCCCGGCAAGCAGAGGCGGAAGGGCTTGCAGGCCGCCCCATGGCGAGCAAGTGTGAAGTGGAAACCGAGTTCAAGCGGGCTGGCTTTCAAGTGATCAGTCACCAGGAGTTTTTCCCCGTCTTCGCGCCAATGCGGGTTTACGTGCTGCGTAAGGTCGGTTAACTCAGATTTGTCGGACTATTCTTTTTGTTTAGAAGGTATTTTCGCTAAAGCTCTTGTTCAGTGGATGCGCGGAAATCGCCGGTAGCGATATATACTGCGCGCCATTCTTCAAGGGAGAGCCGTGTGGCCATCGATATTCACTGGATTCGCGACAACGATAGCCTCGCTCGGTTTTGCGCCGAGTGGCGGCAGCTGCCATACGTTGCCCTCGACACCGAATTCATGCGGGTCGACACCTTCTATCCGATTGCCGGCCTGCTACAGGTGGGCGATGGCTCGCGCGCCTACCTGATTGACCCTCTGACGATCGACAACTGGCAACCCCTTGCGGCGTTGCTGGAAAACCCGGCGGTGGTCAAGGTCCTCCATGCCTGCAGCGAAGACCTGGAGGTCCTGCTGCGCCTGACCGGCAGCCTGCCCGCGCCGTTGTTCGACACACAACTGGCTGCCGCTTACCTGAACCTGGGATTTTCCATGGGCTATTCGCGACTCGTGCAGGAGGTGCTCGGTATCGACTTGCCCAAAGGCGAAACCCGTTCCGACTGGCTGCAACGTCCGCTTTCCGACACGCAAATCAGCTATGCCGCCGAAGATGCCGTGCACCTGGCGGAGGTTTTCGTAGCGCTTCGTCCGAAGCTATCCGATGACAAATACGCCTGGGTGCTGGAAGACGGCGCCGAGCTGGTCGCCAACCTGCGCCGCGAGACTGACCCGTATGAGGTCTATCGCGACGCCAAGCTCGCCTGGAAGCTGTCCCGTGCCCAACTCGCTGTTTTGCGTGAGCTCTGTGCCTGGCGCGAGACACAGGCCCGTGCTCGTGATCTGCCGCGCAATCGGATCATCCGTGAACATTCGCTGTGGCCACTGGCGCGCACGCAACCGGATAATCTCGGAGCATTGGCGAAAATCGAAGACATGCACCCGCGTACCGTGCGCCAGGACGGTGAATTTCTGCTTGATCTGATCAAGCGCTCGGGCAATGTGCCTCCTGATCAATGGCCGCCCGCCGTGCCGGAGCCACTGCCAGTGGATGCCGCTGCCTTGCTCAAACAGATGAAGGCCATTGGCCAGAGCGAGGCTGAGCGCCTGAACATTGCGCCCGAACTGATGCTACGCAAGAAAACCCTGGAAGCGCTGCTCAAGAGCGGCTTCCCCAATGGTCCTTACCTATTGCCTGATTCGCTGCGTGGCTGGCGCCGCGAATTGATGGGCCAGGCACTGCTCGACAGCCTGGCCACCGCCGGAGAACAGCCTTGAAACGTATTTGCTCCATTTATCGCAGTTCGAAGAAAAACGAGATGTACCTCTATGTGCTCAAAAGCGACGCACTGGAGCGTGTGCCGGAGCCGCTGATGGCTGCCTTCGGCAAGGCCATCCACGCTTTCGACCTGGTGCTCACCCCCGAGCGCAAGCTGTCGCGCGAGGACATCACCGTCGTGCTGGAAAACCTCGACAAGCAGGGTTACCACCTGCAAATGCCGCCGGCCGAAGAAGAGTACATCGAGCACTTGCCGGAAGAGTTGCTGCGACGCAACGACCCGGTCTGATGCCAGGCAGGCTCTGTTCAGAGCCTTCGTGAAAACACTGGAATGATTTTGGCGGTGGCCGCACCGATGCAACAGTCTTGCGTCGGCGGTCGTCTGCAGCGTTTTTTGAAAGGTTGAAGCATGCGCGTTCTGATTGCTGAACACGACCACCCTGTGTACGCCCAACTGCTGCGCGAGGCTGCGCCAGAGCTGGATGTGCTGACCAGCGGTGACTCCGCCGAATTGGCTCGTCAGGCCGCCGAATGTTCGGTCTGGCTCGGCCAACCCGACTTGCTGGCGACCCTGCTTCGACAGGGCCACCAGCCACAGTGGCTGCAATCGACCTGGGCAGGCATCACACCGCTGCTTGCCGATGGTCTTGCGCGCAACTATCGCTTGACCCGCGCGGTGGGGATTTTCGGTCAGGTCATGGCCGAATACGTGCTCACCTACATGCTCGGACACGAACGCGAAGTGCTGGCGCGGCTGGTCAGCCAGGTCGAGCGCAAATGGGACAGTCGCCATGGCCAGAGCCTGGCGGGTCGCAAGGTGCTGATCGTCGGTACCGGTGACATCGGCCAGACGGTGGCGCAGTTCCTTGCCCCCTTCGGTGTCGAGTTGTATGGCATTGCCAGTGAATCACGGGAGCAGGCGCCGTTTGTCGAAGTCGGCTCGCTGGCTGATTTGCCGCGTTTGGTTGGTCACGTGGATTACGTAGTCAATCTGCTGCCAAATACCCCGCACACCCACGATATTTACAATGCACCGCTGTTCAGGCAGTTCAAACCGACCGGGTTGTTCATCAACGTCGGTCGCGGTGTGGCGGTGGTCGATGCGGATCTGGTGGAAGCCCTGAAAGAAGGGCATCTGGCGGGGGCGGTGATTGACGTCTGCCGTCAGGAGCCATTGCCGCAGCGTCACCCGTTCTGGACCGCCTGGGGGCTGCTGCTGACCGGCCACAGTTCGGCACCGACTTCGCCATCACTCATGGTGAAACTGTTTGTCGAGAACCTGCGGGCGTATCAGGCGGGAGAGGGGTTGCGCGGGGAAGTGGATTTCAAGCGCGGGTATTGAACCTACGCTGAACCCGTAGGAGCCGAGCTCGCTCGCGATAGGGCCATCACATTCAACATCATTGTTGACTGTTACACCGCCATCGCGAGCAAGCTCGGCTCCTACAGTGGTTTAGAGGGTGAAATCACCCTCGGTAGCCAACTCGCTCAATGGACGACGCGTGCTTGGTTCTTCACGGGCTTGCAGGTACTCGGCCAGGCTCGCCTTGTCACCCAGTTTGCCGATCGCCACGGCGGCGTGCAGGGCATAGCCCTCTGGAATATTCAGGGTCTTGCGGGTCAGTTCCTGATCGAAGCCGGCCATGCCATGGGTGTGCCAGCCGCTGATGCTCGCTTGAAGTGCCAAGTGACCCCAGGCCGAACCGGTGTCGAAGGTGTGCCAAAGAGCCGGAGTTTCTTCGCTGGCGCCGGGCGCCGTGAAGGTGGTTTTCGAGATTACGATCACCAGGGCCGAGGCATGTTGCGCCCAGCTGCGGTTGAATTCGTTCAGCAGGCCCAGGTAACGCTCCCAGTTCGGCGTGTCGCGGCGCGCGTAGAGAAAGCGCCATGGCTGCGAGTTATACGCCGACGGTGCCCAGCGCGCGGCTTCGAAGAAGCTCAGCAGGGTTTCTTCGGGGATGCTTTCGCCCGTGAAGGCGCGAGGTGACCAGCGATCGGTGAACTGAGGGTGGATGGCGTAATCGGCAATGCGTGGATTTGCACTCATCAAGAGATTCCTTGCTACGTTTGAACGTGAGGGACGTCAGAAACCTGCGGGCACAGTTGAGCTGGGCGATAAGGTTTGTCGAGAGCCGTGGCGATTCACCGCAATGCAACGCGGTCGAGCGTTAATGGCATGCAGGTTTGGCTCCTTGCGACTGGCAAAGCTACTTGGCGATGCAAAAACTGACAAGCCCCGATCTACCGGCAGTCGCCAGTGCTTGGCCCACAGAGCCGCTGGCACTAGACTGGCGGCCTTTTCACCACCTGATGCAGATGTTTGAACCATGGCCGCTAAAGTCGAACCGTTCTGGATACGCAAATCCCTCGATCAACTCGATCAGGAGGAATGGGAATCGCTGTGCGACGGTTGTGGCCTGTGCTGCCTGCAAAAGCTTGAAGATGAAGACGATAACAGCGTCTATTACACCCGTATCGCCTGTAAGTTGCTGGACCTGAAAACCTGCCAGTGCAGCGATTACGCGAACCGTCGCGCGTCGGTGCCGGACTGCATCCAACTCACGCCGGGCAAGGCTGACGAGTTCAAATGGCTGCCGCCGACCTGCGGTTATCGTCTGGTCAGCGAGGGCAAGGACCTGCCCCTGTGGCATCACTTGGTGTGCGGTGATCGCGAGGCGGTGCATCATGAGCGTATTTCCCAGTCTGGGCGCATGCTCGCCGAAGGCAGCGTGTCGGAAGAGGATTGGGAGGATCATCTGATTTTCCGGGCGGGCTAATTGTCATTGCTATTGACTATGTGGCGAGGGAGCTCGCTCCCGCTTGAGTGCGGAGCACTCACAAAGTCGCAAGTGATCACAATAATTTGGGGCTGCTACGCAGCCCAGCGCGAGCAAGCTCGCTCGCCACACTAGGAGTGTGTATGGCTGTGGGATGGCGGCGAGCGTTGGTCGTAGGATTGCTGACCCTGAGTTCGCCTGTGTGGGCGGCGAAGAAGGTCGATCTGGATTATCACGTGCGGCTGTTGCCGCAAAGCGACCAGGCTGAAGTACGCCTGACCCTGGCGCAAGGCTCGGCAGTTCGTTATCTGGATTTCGACCTTGGCGACGGCAGCCAT
The DNA here is from genome assembly GCF_050990305.1 of Pseudomonas putida. Taxonomy (GTDB): domain Bacteria; phylum Pseudomonadota; class Gammaproteobacteria; order Pseudomonadales; family Pseudomonadaceae; genus Aquipseudomonas; species Aquipseudomonas putida_AH. The sequence goes on from NZ_CP158817.1 coordinate 1,536,344, forward strand.
TACAGCGATTTCAAGGCCGACGGCCAGTGGCAACTGACACCGGGCAAACAGGCCCGTGGTGTCTGGCACCCAGCCGCCGACAAGGCCAGCCTGACCTATCGCGTACGCATCAGTCACGGCCGCAAGAGCGGCAGCTTCGATACGCGCATGACCCCGACTTGGGCGTTGTTGCGCGGTGACGATCTGGTGCCGCCCGCCAAAATTGACCAACAGGACGGCACCGAGCTGGTATCGCGCCTCGAGTTCGAATTGCCCAGCGGCTGGAAAAGCGTCGAAACCGCCTGGCCGCGAATCGGCAAGAACAAGTTTCGCATCGACAACGTCTCCCGATTGTTCGATCGGCCCACTGGCTGGATGCTCGCAGGCCAACTTGGCAGTCGTCGTACCCGCCTGGGAGAAACCGAAGTCACCGTGGCCTCGCCTCAGGGCCAAGGTATGCGGCGCATGGATGTGCTGACGCTGCTGACCTTTGTCTGGCCGCAAGTGCAAGCCGTGTTTCCTCGCCATCCCACCAAGCTGTTGATCGTCGGCGCCAACGATCCCATGTGGCGCGGCAGCCTGGCAGCGCACGAGTCCATTTACCTGAACAGCCGCTTGCCGCTGGTCAGCGAAAGCGGCACCAGTGCGGTGGTACGCGAGTTGGCGCAGCTGTTCGGGCAGATCAATGACCGGCAGCGCAGTGACTGGATCAGCGAAGGCTTTGCCCAGTATTACGCCATCGAACTGATACGCCGCGCCGGCGGCATGAGTGACGAGCGCTTCCAGAACTTGCAGGGGCGTTTGGTGAAGGAAGGGCAGAAAGTCACCACCTTGCGCGGCGAGCAACTCAACCCGGCGCAGATTTCGAAAGCGGTGGTGTTGTTGCAGGAGCTGGATCGCGAGATTCGCCTGAAGACCCGCAACAAGCGTTCGCTGGATGACGTGTTACGCGGGGCGATGCGGTTGGGGAGCGTGGATACCAAGGAGTTTGTGCAGCTCTCGGAAAGCGTGATTGGCGATTCCTCCAAAGTGCTTGATACCGAGTTGCTTCAGTAATATCGCCTTCGCGGGCAAGCCTCGCTCCTACAGGCGTTGTGTTGTTCACAAATATTGCAGTCGACACAACGTCTGTAGGAGCGAGGCTTGCCCGCGAAGAGGCCCCTCTGAACTATCCGGCTCAAACCCCGGCTTTCGGCGATTCCAACGAGTCATTACCGGTGACCGTCGCGGTTTTGGTCGCCGCTTCAGCATTGGCCTTCAAGCGATTCAAATCTTCAGCGGCGCGCTGGATTTTCGCCCGCACGTTATCCATGTCCTGGCGGCTCTTTTCCAGCAGGCTTTTCGCCGAGCTATGGCCCGTGATACCGCGCGCCAGCGCTACGCCGCCGATGGCCACTTGAATCAAGCCGAAGAGGCCACCACGACGCAGGCCTTTGCCCACCATCACCGCTCCACCGGCCAGTGAGCCTATGCGCTCCCAGCCCTGAACGTTGTGGTTGTCATGAGTCTGGAACGGGGTGGATTCGATGCGTTCTACACGTTTGAGTTCGCTCATGATCTGTCTCCAGGCGTCGGTTCTGTCATGGATAGTCAGCTGACTGCCGGGACAGTCAGCGGGTTCCACTGAATGTGTCGCAACTCAGCGGAATTTCGGCCCCGAACGGGTATTGAGGCCCTTGGCCATGCGGTCGTACAGCACCACATTGACGGTGGCGGCCAGGTTCATGCAGCCGGTGGTCGGAATGTAGACCACGTCTTCGCACCAATCGCGAATCTCTTTATCCAGCGAGCCGTCTTCCGGGCCGAAGATGTACAGCGCACGGTCCGGATGGGTGTACTCGGGCAACGGGCGAGCGCCATCGACCAGCTCCACGGCGACCGGAACGCAGTTCAGGGGCAGGATTTTCTTCAGGTCGTCGATGCCGATCAGCGGGATATCGTAATGGACGCGCTTGGTATCGGTGACGAAGTCGGCGGCGCGTTCGTAGCGTTTGCCGGTGTAGAACACCGACGCCACGCCATAGCAGCCAGCGGCGCGCATCACCGAACCGACATTCTCCGGTGATTTGGGGTTATACAAACCAATGCAGCTGTACCGTTTGTCTGCCACGAGCGGGGTGCCTTTCGGGAAAAAAGCGCGATTATACGGGGATTGGGGGAGGGGTGTTCAGTTTGAGATTGGTGGTCTTCAGCCGATTGCAATCGCGGGCAAGCCTCGCTCCTACAGGTTTTGCGCAATCCCTGTAGGAGCGAGGCTTGCCCGCGAAGAGGCCTGCATGTCCAGCGAAAATCTTCAGTCTTCTTTCTTCATCAACCCGGCCAACGCGGCAAATGGGTTATGCGTCGCCTTGGCAATCTTCGGCGTGCTCAGCGAGCCTTCGCCGAAATACTGCTGGTCGGTGTAGCGCGAGTGTTCGTTGTCATGGCAGTACAGGCACAACAGCTCCCAGTTCGAACCGTCCTGCGGGTTGTTGTCATGGTTGTGGTCGCGGTGGTGCACGGTCAGTTCGCTCAGGCGCTTGCCGGAGAATTCACGGGCACAGCGACCGCAGACGTGCGGGTACATTTTCAGGGCCTTGTCGCGGTAGCCCATTTCTTTGTCGCGCTGGTTGTCGGCCAGGATGCGGTCCAGCTTCGACGTGTTGGTTGGGGTGGACGAACTCATGGGTTCACCTTTGTAAAAGACTAATGACGGTTCTACAACAGAGTTTAGCTCAGCCCTTGAGCTTCTCGGCAATCCAGATGGTGTGGCGGGTGCCCTTGTTGCCGTGGGCGAAGACCTGTACTTCCTCGGCCTTGAAGCCAGCTTTTTTCAGTTTGTCGGAAAAATGCCTGTCTGCGCTGGCTGACCAGACCGCCAACACGCCTTTTGATCGCAGGGCCTTGGCGCAGGCACTCAGGCCGCCAGCGGAGTAAAGCCAGCTGTTGGCCTTCTGGGTCAGGCCTTCGGGGCCGTTGTCGACATCGAGCATGATCGCGTCGAAACCCTGTGGCTCGGCTTGTAGCACGTTGGCCACGTCTTCCAGGCGGATGACGGTGCGCGGGTCCTGCAATGGGTTGCCGGCTTTTTCACCCAAAGGTCCACGATTCCACTCAACCACGCCCGGAACCAGTTCGGCGACCACCACTTCAGCCTGCTTGCCCAAGTGCTTGAGCGCCGAGGCCAGGGTGAAGCCCATGCCCAGTCCACCAATCAGTACCCGCGAGCCGGGGCGGCCGGCCACCTTGCGGCAAGGGATTTCGGCCAGGGCATCTTCGGAGCCGTGCATGCGCGTATTCATCAGTTGCCCTCCGTCACCGCCCTGAATCTTGATGACGAAATCCTCGCCGTATTCGAACAGGCACAGGGCACCGCCGTTCTCGGGAATAGGCGTGGTGTCGAGCAGAACGAAACGTTTCATGGGGCTCACTTGAGGAGAAAATGGCAGCAGGGGGAAGGCAAACACCCACAGTTGGGAGTAGCCTGCAAATGACAACAAGGCCAACGGAGCCATTGATGAAGCGCACCATTCTAACGGTCATTGCCCTGGCCGCGCTCTCGATTACTGCAGTGCAGGCCCAACAGTTGCAGGCCATGCCCGTCAGTCCCGCACCGATGCCCGGTTCGCCTGGCACCGCGACACCCACGCCGTATCCACAAATCACACCCGCGCCACTGCCGAAAGTCGGGCCCGGCAGCGGCGGTCCACCGTTGGTTCCTATCGAGAGGCCGAGCCCGCCGAGCAAGGATCAACCGGTGCCGGGGATCGAGCAGAACCCGCCCAAGGTCAAGTCGCCCGGCGGTTAGACCTGCTGCGATAACAGTTGCCCGTCGGCCATGCGCAGGCGCTTGGAGAGGGAAACGGCGAGTGCTCGGATGATCTTGGCGGCGATTTTCGGCGCGTCGTTGAGCATCTTTTCCAGCGAGTCCTTGCCCAGATTGAGCAACTGGCAGTTGCTCGCCGCCACGCAACTGGCCGAACGGCGTTCGCCATCGAGCACAGCCATCTCCCCGAAGGAGCGGCCACTGCGCAAGGTGGCAATGGTCACCAGCTGGCCATCGCTGGTGGTCTTTTGCACGGCCACCTGACCGGTGTGGATGATGCACATGAAGCTGCCGGCATCGCCCTCATGGAAAATCTCTTCGCCCTGGGCAATGGTGCTGATACTGAAATAGCCCGAGGCTGCGGCGAAGTCCGCTGGCAGCATTTGATTGAACAGGCCGCAATCCATCAGCCAGTCGCGAATTTCGTTGTTCAGATAAGTGGGTTCTGACATGTCGGGCGATCTTTATTGTTGTGTCTGATTTTGCAGGTTTGACATTGCCCCTGTAGGAGCGAGGCTTGCCCGCGAAGGCAATTTCTCAGCCAGCATTGATGTTGAATGCTGCGACCTCTTCGCGGGCAAGCCTCGCTCCTACAAGGTTATTGTGGTGAGTTGTAAGACTTGCACATCAGGCCAAGTTCCTCACGCAATGCCCAAAACCTTGAACAAAAATGCGTATTCGAGCGCTACGTCACGCAATCCCTGATATCGGCCGCTCATTCCGCCATGTCCCGCGCCCAGTTCGGTCTTGAGCAGCAGAGGATTGCTGTCGGTTTTGGTCGCACGCAATTTGGCCACCCACTTGGCCGCCTCCCAGTACTGCACGCGGCTGTCGTTGTAGCCGGCGATCACCAGTGTCGCGGGGTACGCCTGTGCGCAGACGTTTTCGTACGGGGCGTAAGCCTTGATCCGATCGTAGACGTCCGGCTCTTCGGGGTTGCCCCATTCGTCGTATTCGGTGACGGTCAGTGGCAAATCCGGGTCGAGCATGGTGTTAAGCACATCGACGAATGGCACTTCGGCAATTGCAGCGCCGAACAGCTCTGGTCGTTGGTTGAGCACTGCACCGATCAACAGGCCACCGGCACTGCCACCGCTGATCGCCAGTTGTGGCGCGGTGGTGAAGCCATTGGCGATCAGATGCTCGGCGCAGGCAATGAAGTCGCTGAAGGTGTTGTGTTTATGCGCCTGCTTGCCAGCGCGATACCAGGCTTCACCCAGCTCGCCGCCGCCGCGCACGTGAGCAATGGCGAACGCCATGCCGCGATCGAGCAGGCTCAGGCGTGCGTGGGAAAACCAAGGGTCGAGGCTTTCGCCATAGGCACCGTAGCCGTACAAATACAGGGGCGTCGGCTTGCCCATGGCTTCGCGTTTGACGACAAGGCTGATCGGCACTTGCGTACCGTCAGGCGCGGTCGCCCACAGGCGCTGGCTGATGTAGGCATCGGCGTCGAACGGGCCGAGTACCGGGGTTTCCTTGAGAACTTTCTGCTCGCCATTGACCAACTCTAGCTGGCGGATCTGCGCCGGACGGTTCAACGCTTCGTAGCGCAGGCGAATCCGTTCGCTGACGAACTCAAGGCTGTTCTGCACGTGCAGGCTGTAGGCAGCGTCCGGCAGTTGCACCCGGTAGCTTGGCAAATCCTGTGGATGGACCTCGATGATCGGCAAACCGCCTTCACGCAGGCTCAAGGTCATGGCGCCGGCGTTCAGACTCATGCCGTCGATCATGACCGTATCGCTATGGGGAATCAGGTTCTGCCAGGCGGCCTCGGTCGGTGCCTCTCCAATATCGGCTGCGGTGTACAGGGCGAAATTGATGCCGTCGCGGTTGGTGCGAATGAACCAGGTCCATTGGCCATCGAGCGCGCCGTGGTCGACGTCGTACTCATGGTCCTCGACCCGGGGCGCGATGCAGGTAAAGGCCTGCTGCGGCTGATTGGCATCCAGCACCCAGACTTCGCTGGTGGTCTTGCTGCCCAGGGACAGCAACAATTGCTGTTCGGAACTGGAACGGTAGCAATGCATGAAGAAGCGGCCGTCCGGCTCATGGAACACTTCTTCGGCCGCGGTGCCATCCAGGCGATAGCGGAACAGCTTGTGCGGGCGATGGGTGTCATCCAGCTCGCCGAAAAACAGGGTCAGGCTGTCGTTGGCCCAGGTCATGCTGCCGTCGCAGTCCTGAAACTCCAACTCGCTGACGCGTCCGTCGGACAATTCCTTCACGAACAGGGTGTAGATCTCATCGCCCGTGGAGTCGATGCTGTAGGCCAGGCGCTGGTGGTCCGGGCTGATGCTGAAGGCGCCGAGGGAAAAGAAACCGCCGTTGGCCAACACGTTCGGGTCGAGCAGCAGTTGCTCCCGGCTTTCATCGAGTTGCAGGCTGTCGTCGGCCGGACGGGGGCAGCGGTAGTGCCGGGCGTATTCATCACCCGCCGTGGTGCGGGTGTAGTACAGGTAGGGCCCCCACGGTGAGGGCAGGGACAGGTCGGTTTCGAGTATCCGGCCCTTGATCTCCTCGAACAGGGTTTCGCGCAAGTCGGCCTGATCGGCGGTTTGCGCCTCCTGATAGCTGTTTTCGGCCTTGAGGTAATCGAGCACGGCAGCGGTATCGCGCTCCTGCAGCCAGGCATACGGGTCGGCGCCTTCAGCCTTTTGGGCGATCGGGGGGAGGGTGGCGTTCGCTGATAAGGACATGAATGGTTCTCGAACAATGTACGGAATAAGGGCATTACAGAGGTCATTGTAGGAGCCGAGCTTGCTCGCGATAGCGTCGGGGCAGGCAACATCAATGTTGACTGTTATGGCCTCATCGCGAGCAAGCTCGGCTCCTACACAGGCATTGATGCAGCCTGACGGGCGAAAAGCCGTTATCATAAGCGCCTCTTTGCCTGCCTTGCCATGGACACCATGACCGAGAACGACTATCTGATCGCTTGGGGCCTCTACGCCTTTGCCGCTTTGGGCTGCCTGTTGGTGTGGATGCGCATTACCCGCTGGATGTGGCGCTGGCTGCGTGAGCCGTTGCGGTTGCTGATGGCGGTTTTGCTGTTTAGCCCGACCATTATCGACCCGGTAAAGGAAAAGGTTGCCCCGGCCATCGCCATTACGGCCCTGGACCTGTTGTTCAAGGTCGGTAATAACGCATGGCGGGCGATTTCCGACCTGTTCATGTACGGCATGATCGCCTTCGGCATCTATCTGGTGTTCGTGGCGATCCGCTTTCCCATCGAACGTGCTTCCAAGGCGCGCAAGGAAAAAGCCGCCGCCGCGAAAGCCGCGGCCCTTGCTGACGAACCGGATGAAGTGCATACGTTCGGCGGTGCCGGGGACGATCGTTATGGCCGTCCGCCTGTACCGAGCAATCCTCAGCGTATGCGGGTCGAGCCCCGCCTGTAACCTGGCCGCTGCCATCGAGCGAGAGTCCAAGCATGTGTGAGTTATTGGGCATGAGCGCCAATGTCCCGACCGATATCGTGTTCAGCTTCACTGGTCTGATGCAGCGTGGCGGGCGCACCGGTCCGCACCGGGACGGGTGGGGCATCGCGTTCTACGAAGGCCGGGGCTTGCGCCTGTTTCAGGACCCGGCGGCGAGTTGCGAGTCGGAAGTCGCGAACCTGGTGCAACGCTACCCGATCAAGAGCGAAGTGGTGATCGGCCACATACGCCAGGCCAACGTCGGCAAAGTCTGTTTATCCAACACCCATCCGTTCGTCCGTGAGTTGTGGGGCCGCAACTGGTGTTTCGCCCATAACGGCCAATTGGCGAACTTCCAGCCAACCGCCAGCTTTTACCGTCCCGTTGGAGATACCGACAGCGAAGCGGCGTTCTGCGATTTGCTCAACCGTGTTCGTGCAGCGTTCCCCGAGCCGGTGGAGGTCGAAGAACTGCTGCCAGATCTGGTGGCTGCCTGCGCCGAATATCGCAGCAAAGGCGTGTTCAACTGCCTGCTCAGTGATGGCGACTGGCTGTTCTGCTATTGCTCGACCAAGCTGGCGCAGATTACCCGTCGTGCTCCCTTCGGCCCGGCGCGCTTGAAGGACGTCGATGTGATCGTCGATTTCCAGGCTGAAACCACGCCCAACGACGTGGTCACGGTGATCGCCACCGAACCCTTGACCGAAAACGAAACCTGGACCCGCTACGAGCCGGGCCAATGGAGCCTGTGGCGGCGCGGTGAATGCGTCAGTCAGGGCAGGACCGAATAAGGATCTATTCCCCATGTTGCTCAGTTATCTACGGCTGGTGTTGTTTGCGGCGGGCCTGTTGATCGGTGTCCAGGTGCCCGGGTTCATCAACGATTACGCCAAGCGGGTTGAAGCGCACCTGATTGAAGCGCAGGCCGGGTTGAGTGGGTTTCAAGGCACGGCCAATCAGTTCTTCAAAGGTGACATGCAGGCATTGGTGGCCCACTACCGAGCCAGCGAAGACCCGATCTTTCGCAGCGACGCCGAGAGCCTGAACAACCTGTTGACCCGTCAACTGGCGTTGGACAAGCAGTTTCAGGCCATGCAGGGCCCGTGGTACATCCGCTTCCTGCAAGTGGTGCTGGCCGCCGATCCGGACATTCGCAAGGAAACCTGGAATGGCTACAGCTACCAGATCCTGTTGACGCCAGAGGCGATGATCTGGGGCATGAGCGGTGCGATGCTGCTGTCGTTTGGCCTGGAATGCCTGTTCCGATTGATCGACTGGGTGGTACTGGGCGGCAAACGCCTGCGCCAGAGCCGGCCGATCGAAGAGCGGGATTTGCGCGGGCTTTAAGAAAAAAGATCGCAGCCTTCGGCAGCTCCTACAGGAAATCGCATTCCAATGTAGGAGCTGCCGCAGGCTGCGATCTTTTGATTTTCAGCGATTTAAAACGATGTAGTGCTCACCCACCTGACGCGCATACCCCTCCAGCACCTGCTGACACAACGCCACAATCTCCTCGACCCATTCCACACCCACCCGCCACGACACCACCACTTGCAGGTTCGGTGGGCGTTGGTCGATGGCCAGCAACGTCAATTCTCCGCGCGCCAACTCCTCGGCCACCAGCACTGGCGGCAGGGCTCCGATGCCGAACCCGTCGCGTAACAATCGAGTAATCGCCGACACTGAATTCACGCAGTTGAGCCTGGGCGCCATCACGCCGTTGGCCTGCATCAGGGCGAGCACTTCCTGGTGCGGATGGGAGTTTTTCGAATAGGTAATGATCCGCTCGTTCGCCAGATCGGCAACACCTGAATACTCACGGTTGTACAGGGAATTGCTGGCGACGATCCAGCCCATGGGGTGGCTGGCCAGTTCCAGGCTGCGCACACTTTCCTGGCGCAACAGATCGGTTTGCAAGATCACATCGAGAAAGCCTTTTTGCAGCTGATCGCAGAGGTTCAGCGAGGTATCGGCAACCAGCTCGATCTCCACCAAGGGGTAGTGATCGGTCATCTGCGCGACCAACGGGCTCAGCCAGGTGTGGATGACCGTATCCATCACGCCAATGCGCACGCGTCCGGCCTTGCTCGAACGGGTTTCGATCGACTGCTTGAGCGCCTGCATGGTGTCCATCATCTGCTCGGCGTAATCGAGCACCTTCAAGCCTTCGGGCGTCAGGCTCACGCCTCGGGAGTCGCGCAGAAACAGCTTCACGCCGAGCTCGCCTTCGAGCACGGCGATGCGGCTGGAAATCGATGCCTGGGTGGTGAAAAGCTTGTCGGCGGTGAGACGAAAACTCTTGAGTCGGGCGACCCAGACAAAGGTCTCGAGAAACTTCAGGTTCATGGGATAAAAATTTCTTATGCCTAAGGCGGGGTTTTATTAGTTGGACGCGACAGGGCGGTGCGCCCAAGAATCAGGCCATCCGGTTCCCACGATAGGCGTCGTCGGGGCTCAGAACAATACCAATAAAATCAGCGCGGAGATTTGCCATGAGTGCGCCCGACACGACCGCCATTCCGAAAGCCACGGCTCGCCCGGGACCTTTCGACTGGTATCGCAACATCAATCAACAGGAACGCCGCACCTTCTGGAGCTGCAAGATTGGCTATGGCCTGGACGGCATGGATACCCAGATGCTCAGCTTCGTGGTGCCGACCCTGATTGCCATGTGGGGCATCACCACCGGCCAGGCCGGACTGATTCACACCAGCACGCTGATCGCCTCGGCCATTGGTGGCTGGGTCGCAGGAATTCTCTCTGATCGCATCGGCCGCGTTCGTACGCTGCAACTGACAGTGCTGTGGTTTGCCTTCTTCACCTTTCTCTGCGGTTTTGCCCAGAGCTACGAACAACTGCTGATCGCGCGCACCCTGATGGGTTTCGGCTTTGGTGGCGAGTGGACCGCTGGTGCAGTGCTGATCGGTGAAGTGATTCGGGCCAAGGACCGCGGCAAGGCGGTGGGCATGGTCCAGTCCGGCTGGGCATTGGGCTGGGGTCTGACGGCGATCCTCTATGCGTTGCTGTTCTCGGTGCTGCCACCGGAAGACGCTTGGCGCGCACTGTTCATTCTCGGCATCGTGCCGGCGATTTTCGTCATCTTCGTCCGTCGTCTGGTCAAAGACCCGGAAATCTACCGTCAAGCCAAAGCCAAGGAAGCGCCCAGCAATCCCTCGAAGTTCTACGAGATTTTCGCTCCTGGCATGCTCTTCACCACGATTCGCGCTTCGTTGCTGACCACCGGGGCGCTGGGTGGTTATTACGCGATCACCTCCTGGCTGCCGACCTTCCTGAAGAACGAGCGCGGATTGAGCGTACTGGGCACCGGCGGTTATCTGGCGATGGTGATCATCGGTTCCTACGTCGGCTACGTCATCAGCGCTTATTTGACCGACATCCTCGGCCGAAAAAAGAACTTCATCCTGTTCGCGGTGGGTTCGTTCACTATCGTCTTGCTCTACACCCAGATGCCGGTCAGTAATGATGTGATGCTGTGGCTGGGCTTTCCACTGGGCTTCTTCTCCTCGGGAATTTTCAGTGGCATGGGCGCGTTCCTGACGGAGTTGTTCCCCACGCGCATTCGCGGTTCGGGCCAGGGCTTTTGCTACAACATCGGTCGGGCGCTGGCGGCCTTGTTCCCGCTGTTGATCGGCCTGCTCAGCCAGACCGTGCCGCTTAGCGTGGGTATCGGTTCCTTTGCGGCGGTGTCCTACGGCGTGGTTATCCTCGCCGCCCTGAGCCTGCCGGAAACCCGCGGCAAACAACTCGACGCCCAGTAACTGATAACCTGCGGGAGTGTCCTACGGATATGTCCCGCAGCAAAAAAAGAATAAAACCTACAGGAGTGTTCATCGTGAGCCGCCTGCTATTGAACTGCGACATCGGCGAGAGTTTCGGCAACTGGAACATGGGTCTGGACGCTGAGGTCATGCCCTTTATCGATTGCGCCAACATCGCCTGCGGTTTCCATGCCGGCGACCCGAGCATCATGCGCAAGACCGTCAGCCTGGCCCTCAGTCACGGCGTGCAAATCGGCGCGCATCCGGCCTATCAGGACTTGGTGGGGTTCGGCCGTCGTTCCATGACCTACGCCGCCCAGGAACTCCAGGACATCCTGCATTACCAGATCGGCGCCCTCGACGGCATCTGCCGGGCTCAGGGCGGTCGGGTCAGTTACGTCAAACCCCACGGCGCGATGTACAACGACATGATGGCCAATCCGGCGCAGTTGCGTGCGGTGCTGCAGGCCGTGGCCGCCTACGACCGTAGCTTGCCGTTGATGTTGATGGCCACCCGCGACAACAGCGCCGCACAGCAATTAGGCGCTGAGTACGGCGTGACCCTGTGGTTCGAAGCTTTTGCCGATCGTGCCTACGACAGCGCCGGCCGGCTGGTTTCGCGAAGCCTGCCGGGGGCGGTGCATCACGAACCGGAGAAAATCATTGAGCAGGCGTTGATCATCGCCCGTGGTGATCACCTGACGGCCAGCGACGGCAGTGCCTTGCATTTGCAGGCCAACACCCTGTGCGTGCACGGCGATAACGCCAGTTCGGTGGCGGCCGTGCAACGTATCCGCCAAGCCTTGAATGAGCAGGGCGCGTCATGAAGCTGCGGGTGGAAGTGGTGGCGCTCGATTGCCTGATGGTGCGCCTGTTCGATGAAATCGCCGAGGCCAACATGCCTTGGATGCTGGCGGCCAGCGAAAGCCTGCGGGCAGCGTTCGGCGAACACCTGATCGACCTGGTGCCGTCCTACACGACCTTGATGGTGCATTACGACCTGATTGCGTTGAACCCGGCCCAGGCCCGGGAATTGATCGCCGAAGCGTTGATTGACCTGTCCCCTAACGCACGTACTCGCGGCACCTGTCATGTGTTGCCGGTGTGGTATGACTTGAGTGTCGGCCCGGAGTTGACCCTGCTATCGCAGCGCAGTGGACTGGCGGTGGAAGAGGTGATCCGCCGTCACAGCGAGCGTGAATATCAAGTATTCGCCTTGGGCTTCGCCCCAGGATTCGCTTTTATGGGACTGGTGGAAGAAGTGCTCGCCGCGCCGCGGCTGAGCACGCCGCGCAAGAAAGTCGCCGCCGGCAGTGTCGGCATTGCCGAACGGCAGACGGCGGCTTATCCGGTGGTATCGCCGGGTGGCTGGAACCTGATCGGCCGCACCCCGGCCAAATTGTTCGACCGCAACCGTGATGGCTACAGCCTGATGCAACCGGGCGACACCGTGCGTTTCGAAGCGGTCGGTCATGCCGAGTTCATCAATTTGGGCGGTGACGACACACCTCTGGAGGCCCTGGCATGAGCCGACTGACGATTGAAGCCAGTACACCGCTGTGCCTGTTGCAGGACGCCGGTCGATTCGGCGTGCGCCATCTGGGTGTGACCCAGGGCGGCGGACTGGATTGGCGGTCGATGTCCTGGGCCAACTGGTTGCTGGGTAACGGGCTGGATGCGCCTGTCGTCGAAATCACCCTGGGCGGTTTCACCGTGGTGGCTGACGAGGATTGCGTGCTGGCGCTGTCTGGGGCGGATCTGGGCGCACAGGTGGACGGCGAGGCGCTGGCACCGTGGCGCAGTTTCCGGCTGCGCAAAGGTCAACGTCTGCAATTCACCCAGCCGATACTCGGCGCTCGCGCTTACCTGGCCGCACCGGGCGGGTTTGATGCACCCAAGGTATTGGGCAGCAGCGCGACGGTGGTTCGTGAAGAACTGGGCGGGCTGGATGGCATGGGGCGTGCGTTGAGTAAAGGTGCCTGCTTGAGCTATTCGGGCAATTGCGTGATTTTGCTGCGAGAGTTGACGGCGCAACAGCGACCGGACTTGAGCCTCAATGCACCTTTGGACCTGGTGCTGGGTGCCCAAATCGGCGAGTTCAGCGGGCAAAGCCTGTTCGATGCGTTCAACAGCGTGTGGAGCCTCGACAGTCGCGCCGACCGGATGGGTATTCGCCTGCTGGGTACGGCGTTGCAGTACCTGGGCAAGCCGATGATTTCCGAAGGTATCCCGCTGGGCGCGGTCCAGGTGCCACCGGATGGGCAGCCGATTGTGTTGCTCAATGACCGGCAGACCATTGGCGGTTATCCGCGCTTGGGGGCGTTGACGCCGTTGGCGCTGGCCCGGTTGGCGCAGTGCTTGCCGGGGACGCAGGTGCGGTTGCGGCCGGTGGTGCAGGAAGTGGCGCATCAGGAGCAGGTCGAGTATTTGCAGCGGTTTTTAAACCGCTAAAAGCATCGCGGGCAAGCCTCGCTCCTACAGGATTTACACACGACCCGTAGGAGCGAGGCTTGCCCGCGATGGCGTCAGCATTGGCGGTTATCCGCGCTTGGGGGCGTTGACGCCGTTGGCGCTGGCCCGGTTGGCACAGTGCCTGCCGGGGACGCAGGTGCGGTTGCGGCCGGTGGTGCAGGAAGTGGCGCATCGGGAGCAGGTCGAGTATTTGCAGCGGTTTTGAACCGTTAAAAGCATCGCGGGCAAGCCTCGCTCCTACAGGGTTTACACACGACCCGTAGGAGCGAGGCTTGCCCGCGATGGCGTCAGTCCAGTCAATGAGGACTATTTGGACAGAAACCGCATCCCTTCCTCTAATCCCCGCAATGTCAGCGGATACATCTGATCCTCGATCAAATCCCGAACAATGTTGGTCGACGAGGTATAGCCCCAGGTGTCTTTCGGGTACGGGTTGATCCAGATGAGTTTCTTGTACTTCTCCTTGAAACGCTGCATCCACACGTAACCGGCTTCTTCGTTCCAATGCTCGACGCTGCCGCCCGGCTGGGTGATTTCGTAGGGCGCCATGGCGGCGTCACCGATGAAGATCACTTTGTAGTCAGCACCGTACTTGTGCAGCAGGTCCATGGTTGAGGTGCGCTCGGACGTGCGGCGCATGTTGTTCTTCCACACCGACTCATAAATGAAGTTGTGGAAGTAGAAGTACTCCAGGTGCTTGAACTCGGTCTTGCAGGCCGAGAACAGTTCCTCGCAGATTTTCACATGAGCATCCATCGAGCCGCCGATGTCGAACAGCAGCAACAACTTCACGGTGTTGCGCCGCTCCGGTCGCATTTGGATATTCAGCAGCCCGGCATCCTTGGCGGTGTGGTCGATGGTGCCATCGATGTCCAGCTCCTCCGCCGCACCTTGGCGGGCGAACTTGCGCAGACGGCGCAGGGCGACCTTGATGTTGCGCGTGCCCAGCTCCACGGAGTCATCGAGGTTCTTGTACTCGCGCTGGTCCCACACCTTGACCGCTCTGCCCTGGCGTTTGCCGGCATCGCCGACTCGAATCCCTTCGGGATTGAAACCGCCGGAACCGAACGGGCTGGTACCACCAGTGCCGATCCACTTGTTACCGCCGGCGTGGCGTTCCTTCTGTTCTTCCAGGCGTTTCTTGAACTCTTCGATCAGCTTGTCCAGGCCACCGAGGGACTGGATCGCTGCCCGCTCTTCATCGGTCAGGGAGCGTTCGAATTCCTTGCGCAGCCAGTCTTCCGGAATCAGCGCCTGCAAATGGTCGTCGAGTTTTTCCAGGCCATTGAAGTAGGCCCCAAACGCCCGGTCGAACTTATCGAAATGCCGTTCGTCCTTCACCAGGATCGCCCGGGACAAGTAGTAAAACTCGTCCATGTCGGCGAAGGTCACGCGCTGTTTCAGCGCGTTGATCAGGTCCAGCAGCTCGCGCACCGAGACCGGGACCTTGGCGGCGCGCATTTCATTGAACAGGTTGAGCAACATGGCGATCAGCCTCTTAGCGAGTACCGCGACGGCTCATGAATGCCAGACGCTCGAGCAATTGCACGTCCTGTTCGTTCTTCACCAGAGCACCCGCCAGCGGTGGGATGGCCTTGGTCGGATCGCGTTCACGCAGCACCGCTTCGCCAATATTGTCGGCCATCAACAGCTTCAACCAGTCCACCAGCTCGGAGGTCGAGGGCTTCTTCTTCAGGCCCGGCACCTTGCGCACGTCGAAGAACACGTCCAGCGCTTCACTGACCAGGTCTTTCTTGATGTCCGGGTAGTGGACGTCGACGATTTTCTGCAGGGTAGTGCGATCGGGGAAGGCGATGTAGTGGAAGAAGCAGCGGCGCAGGAAGGCGTCCGGCAGTTCTTTTTCGTTGTTCGAGGTAATGATGATGATCGGGCGTTTCTTGGCCTTGATCGTCTCGTCGATCTCGTAAACGTAGAACTCCATCTTGTCGAGTTCTTGCAGCAGGTCGTTGGGGAACTCGATGTCGGCCTTGTCGATTTCATCGATCAGCAGAATGACCCGCTCGTCGGACTCGAAGGCTTCCCAAAGCTTGCCTTTCTTCAGGTAGTTGCGCACGTCATGGACCTTGTCCACGCCCAGTTGCGAATCGCGCAGACGGCTGACGGCGTCGTACTCGTAGAGGCCTTGATGGGCCTTGGTGGTGGATTTGATGTGCCAGGTGATCAGCTTGGCGCCAAAGGATTCGGCCAGTTGCTCGGCGAGCATGGTCTTGCCGGTGCCCGGTTCGCCCTTGACCAGCAACGGCCGCTCCAGGGTGATGGCGGCGTTGACCGCCAGCTTCAGGTCATCGGTGGCGACGTAGGCCTGGGTGCCTTCGAACTTCATTTGCTAATCCTCGAACGAAAATGCCGACCTGAACGAGGCAGGGCGGGGCGCAATAAATGGTCAGCCTCGACTATAACGCGCTGCCCGGTCGACTGTGAACGCAGACGGCTTATTCAGTCTCTGAATGGAGCGTCACATCTTGACTCAGTCTCGGCGCTGGGCCAGCATTGAGCTATCGCCATATTGGCGATAGCTTGCGAGGCATGTCTACTAAATATCGATTTCGAGATACATATCGCATTCAGTTGCGTGAGAAAGATCATCCGCCACCCCATGTTCACCTGACCGGTGGTGGGCTGGATGTCATGCTCAGCCTTGAAACCATCGAGGTGATGGTGGGCAAGGCACCACCGTTGATTATCAGGGAAGCGTTGGAATGGGTAAGGGCCCATCAGGCGCAATTGCTGGAGGAGTGGAAACGATGTTACCCATGAAGCGACCGCGGCTATCGGCAGTGCGGGTGTTACCGGACTATCACTTGGCGTTGACGTTTATCGATGGTCAACAGCTGACCCTTGACCTGAGCCGCGACCTGTTGGCCTTTCCAGGGTTACAACCACTCCTGGGTAGTGCCTTTGACGGCGCGGTACTGGGCGATGATGGCTGGAGTGTCGAATGGCCTGAACAGGATATCCAGATCGGCGCCGACACCCTGTATCTGGATGCGCTGGCGCAAAACGCGTCGGACGAAAATACCCGGATTTTCATCGACTGGCGCGCTCGTACCGGATTGCCATTGAATCAGGCCGCAGAGGCGCTTGGAGTGAGCGCCCGTAGCATCAGCCGATACAGCAGCGGTCGAGAAGCCGTGCCGCGCTCACTGGCCCTGGCTTGCTTGGGCTGGGACTTCCTGCAGCAGCAATCCAGAACGCCACGGGCAGCTGAAGAGACCGGCCGCTACACCGTCACGCGCAAACGTTAACCGGCATCCGGCTTCGGCTGTTCATAGCGGGCATTGAAGGCCTCGATGAAACCATTGCGCAAAATCTGCAAAAACGCCTGGAACGCGCTGATATCTTGTCGGTGTACGTTGCCATTGAGTTCGACACGAGTGGCAAACTGGTTTTTGCCCTGGTTTTTCAGCACGGTTTCGGAGCCGCCGACGATGGCTTCCCAAATAGATCGGAAAATTCCCTTGTCCTTGTTTTCCACGTCCTGTTGCCAATTGAAGACGTCGACGTCCCTCAGTAGCGGTTTGATGTAACCGGTCAGTTTGGCCTTTTGCGCTTGCGCTTCGATCACCACATCACCATGGCCGGCATTGAAATCGAACTTGCCATAGGCCGACGCGAAGTCGTTCATGCGTTTGAGCTCGATGTCCCTGGCTCTTAGGCGAAACTGGAAGTCTTCGAAGTTGCTCAGCGGGTCGAACGTGGCGCTGGTTTCAAGTGGTGCATGCCCCAGTAGAAGCGCCTTGCCTTCGAAACGAGCGTCGCGTTTGCCTTTTTTGTCGACCACATTGGTCAGGTTGTAAATGCTGGCGTCGATTTTTGTGGCATTCATGTTCACGGGGGGATTGGAATTGAAGTTGCGAAAGCTGATCTTGCCGTCATCGATCCGCACTTCGTTCAAAGTGATGGGCAGTAGTTTTCCCAATTGGGCGCGCCAATCAGTGCCTTCGCCTGTCTGGGAGTTCTTTTTATTGGCGCCGCCGTCGACGAAATTGATTTCGGGATTGATGAACTGCACCTTGGCCACCACTGCGTGGTCGTGCCAGAGGGAGTGCCAACTGACTGAAAGGTCGATCAACGGCGCATTGACGAAAGGTACCGGTACCTTGCCATCGACCTTGACGATTTTCAGACCGTTGATTTTGTAGGCGCCGCGCCACAGGGCCAGGTCCACGTCCGCGATCTGGCCGCGGTAGTCACCCATGTTCGCCAATTTGTCATTGAGGTAGTCACGCACCAGCCAGGGCAGGGCTAAGTGCAAGGCAATCAGCAGTGCAACGAGGCCGGCGAAGGTCCATAACGGCCAGCTGTATCGACGTTTCATGGCGGCAAATCTCTGGCAATCTAAAGCCATTGACTGCGCTGATAACTGGACGTTCGACCTGACTGGACGCCCACGGGCAACAGGCTTACCTTTGTGCGCTTATTGAATGCTGTATCAAGGACCCAGCCATGAGTCGTATTTTTGCTGACAACGCCCACTCCATCGGCAACACGCCGCTGGTGCAGATCAACCGTATCGCCCCGCGCGGTGTGACCATCCTGGCCAAGATCGAAGGGCGCAACCCAGGTTATTCGGTCAAATGCCGCATCGGCGCAAACATGATCTGGGACGCCGAAAGCACCGGCAAACTCAAGCCTGGCATGACCATTGTCGAGCCGACCTCTGGTAATACCGGTATCGGTCTGGCCTTCGTCGCTGCCGCCCGGGGCTATAAGCTGATGCTGACCATGCCGTCGTCCATGAGCATCGAACGACGCAAAGTGCTCAAGGCATTGGGGGCAGAACTGGTGTTGACCGAGCCGGCCAAGGGCATGAAGGGCGCGATCGAAAAGGCAGGTGAAATCGTCGCCAGCGACCCGTCCAGATACTTCATGCCAGCGCAGTTCGATAACCCGGCCAACCCTGCCATCCATGAAAAAACCACCGGCCCGGAAATCTGGAACGACACCGACGGCGCTATCGATGTGCTGGTGGCCGGCGTCGGAACCGGTGGAACCATCACTGGCGTTTCGCGGTATATCAAGAATACCCAGGGCAAACCGATTCTCTCCGTGGCGGTGGAACCGGCGGTGTCGCCGGTAATCACCCAGGCATTGGCTGGTCAGGAGATCAAGCCGAGCCCGCACAAGATCCAGGGTATAGGCGCGGGTTTTGTACCGAAGAACCTGGATCTGTCGATGGTTGACCGGGTGGAACTGGTCAGCGACGAGGAATCCAAGGCCATGGCCCTGCGTCTGATGCAGGAAGAAGGGATTTTGTGCGGCATCTCCTGTGGTGCGGCGATGGCGGTGGCGGCCCGGTTGGCCGAAACCCCGGAAATGCAGGGCAAGACAATTGTGGTGATTCTGCCGGACTCCGGGGAGCGTTACCTGTCGAGCATGCTGTTCAGCGATCTGTTCACCGAACAGGAGAATCAGCAGTAACGATTTGCAGACAGAGGGAGGTGGAGAAGGCGATGCCTTCTTCATCCGGGCTGATTCATGTCAGCCTGCGTTCAGGCATTGCATGTTAAGAAGCGTTTTATTACGCAATCTTTAATACTGAATGTTGCGACAGGCGGGTTTTTCCCCGGGTTGGCAGTGGGTATCATGCAGAAAACGACGTCGGGATGATGGCGTTGTGCAAACTGTCTATTACCAAGGAGTTGTTGATGACGTTTTCCTTTGTCGCAAAAGCCTCGCTATTGCTGCTGTTTCTCGGCAGTACGCTGTACGTGCATTTACGCGGCAAGGCGCGGTTGCCGGTCCTGCGGCAGTTCGTCAACCATTCGGCCCTGTTCGCACCCTACAACGCATTGATGTACCTGTTTTCCGGTGTACCCTCCAAACCCTATCTGGACCGCAGCAAATTCCCCGAACTGGACGTGCTCAAGGACAACTGGCAAGTCATTCGCGACGAAGCGATGCACCTGTTTGACGAGGGTTATATCCGCGCAGCGGAGAAGAACAACGATGCCGGATTTGGCTCGTTCTTCAAGAAAGGCTGGAAGCGTTTCTATCTCAAGTGGTACGACAAACCGCTGCCTTCGGCCGAACTTCTGTGCCCGAAAACCGTAGAGTTGGTCAGCAGCATTCCCAATGTCAAAGGCGCCATGTTTGCGCTGTTGCCGGGTGGCAGCCACCTCAATCCGCACCGTGATCCGTTTGGTGGCTCCCTGCGTTACCACTTGGGTTTGTCCACACCTAACTCCGACGATTGCCGCATCTTCGTCGATGGTCAGGTCTACGCCTGGCGTGACGGTGAAGATGTCATGTTCGATGAAACCTATGTGCACTGGGTCAAGAACGAAACCGACAAAACCAGGGTTATCCTGTTTTGCGATATCGAGCGGCCGCTGAACAATCGCCTGATGACTCGCCTCAACCGCTCGATCAGTGCTTTTCTAGGCCGCGCCACCGCGCCACAAAACCTTGATGAGGAAAGGGTGGGCGGGATCAACCGGGCCTATGCCTGGAGCAAGAATTCCAGTGACAAGTTCAGTGGTGTGGTCAAGCAATGGAAGCGGCGCAACCCTAAAGCCTACCGTGTAATGCGCCCGGTTTTGGCAGTGGCGGTGCTGACGTTATTGGGCTACTGGCTATTCGGTTGAAGCAAATTCTCTGTAGGAGCGAGCCTGCTCGCGATGGACGTTAACGATAACGCGTACGTGCTGGGTGAACGCGGCATCCTTGAGACCATCGCGAGCAGGCTCGCTCCTACAGGAGGCCGTTCAACTTATTGCAATCCATGTCGAACGCTGGTTATAGTCGGCGCACCGTGAGTCTCAGAACTTACTTTTTCATCCCTCTACAAAAGATCAGCCCATGCCTGCATCCCACATCAACGCGGTAGTCGATTCAGCGGTCAACGCTGGCGTCGTGCCGTGCGGGAATCAGCAGCCTGTGCAGATCAGTCATTACCCTCCACCTGTCAGTAGCACGTCGGTGTACGCAGTCGTATCACCGCCGGGCGTTGGCGTTCGGGGCTGATCAGCGTTTTTCTGCTGATTTCCTGCACCCGCCTGAAAAAACTACTGAATTTCAGCTTCGGCTGAGTTGGCTCTTTGCCTGACTACAGGTGGTATTCATGTTTGTCCTTACTCAAAAGTCCGCGCTCGCGGCGGCTTCCACGAGCCTGTTCGTCCTGCTGTGGAGCAGCGGGGCGATTTTCTCCAAATGGGGGTTGGCCCATGCGGCGCCCTTTGCCTTTCTGCTGATTCGCTTTGTCATCGCCTTGTGCGGTTTGTTGTTGCTGGTGCCGTTGCTCAAGCTGAAGTTGCCAAAGGGCGGTAAACCGATGCTGTACGCGATGGCCACCGGGGTGGTGTTGCTGGGGGCTTATCAGATTTTCTATCTGCTGGCCCTGGACCTGAAAGTTACGCCGGGGGTCATGGCGACCATCATGGGCGTGCAGCCGATTCTCACGGTGGTGATTATGGAGCGGCAGCGCTCGGCCAGCCGGATGTTTGGCCTGACGCTGGGGTTGGCCGGGTTGATCATGGTGGTTTATCAGGGCATCGGCCTGGCCGGAATGTCGCTGGCCGGGATGCTTTTCGGTTTGCTGGCGCTGGCGAGCATGACGTTCGGCTCGATCATGCAGAAGCGCATCACCGACAATCCGCTCGGGACGCTGCCGGTGCAGTACCTGGCCGGACTGTTGCTTTGCGGGATCTTCGTGCCGTTCCAGCCATTTCATTTCGAGCACAGCAGCGGTTTTATTCTGCCGGTGTTGTGGATGGGGCTGGTGGTGTCGGTGCTGGCGACCTTGCTGTTGTATCGCTTGATCGCCCGGGGCAATCTGGTGAATGTCACCAGTCTGTTCTACCTGGTGCCGGCGGTGACGGCGGTGATGGACTACCTGATTTTCGGGAATCGATTGGCGACCTTGAGCATGCTTGGCATGTTGTTGATCATCGTCGGCTTGGTCTTCGTATTCCGTAAAACAGCCTAAACGCTTCCCCCTGTAGGAGCTGTCGAGTGCAACGAGGCTGCGATCTTTTGATCTTGCATTTAACAATCAAAAGATCGCAGCCTCGTTGCACTCGACAGCTCCTACAGGATTTTTTCATTTGGCTAGCGCATGCTCGGCCCGCACCGAATTCATGAACGCCTGCATCGCCGACGATTGAATGCGATGACGGCGGGTGATCAACCCGTACGGCGGCAGTCGTGCTTCAAACTTGATCGGCAGTACCGCCAATAGATCACGCCCCGGGTAATCCTCGACCACCGACACCGGCGTCACGCCAAGCATGTCGGTCTGCTGGATCAACGAGAGCAAGGTCATGATCGAGGTGGTTTCGACGATGCTGCTGGGGATATCGACCCGCGCATTGTGGAATACCTGATTGATGATTGCGCGCATCGGGCTCGGGTGTTGTTGCAGCACCCACGTCTGATTCTGCAATTCAGCCCAGGTCAGTTGTGTTTCATTTGCCAATGGGTTCTGCGCACCACAAATCACGCACAAGGCCTCTTCACCGAGGCTGTCGAAGAGCAACTCTTCGGCCCGCGCCCCGACCGGGATTCGCCCGAGCACCACATCCAGTTGATCCTGCAACAATGCCTGCACCAGCACGTCGCTGGTATCGACCTGAATGCTCATGGACAAGCGTGGGTGGCTCTGTTTCAAAGTGGCGATGGTGCGGGTCAACAAGCCCGACGCCAGCGCCGGAATGGCCCCGACGGCGACCCGGCCAAGGTTGCCGGACTCCAGCGCCACCAGCTCCTCACGCATGCCGCTGAGTTCGGCAAACACCATGCGCGCGTAGTAGATGACGGTTTCCCCGAACGGGGTCGAACGCATGCCCCGGGGCAGGCGTTCGAAGAGTTCGACACCGAGCAAGTCCTCGGCCTCATGCAGCATTTTGGTGGCCGCCGGTTGCGTCATGCCGATGTGGTCGGCAGCGCGGCGCAACGAGCCGAATTCCTGCAACGCCAGCATCAGCCGCAGTTGGCGCAGACGCAGGCGACTGTGGATCACATTAGCATCAGGAATCCGGGCATCAGGAATTCGGGTCATGGGCCGCGCTCGCAAGAAAGACTGCGGCAAGCCTGACAATAAATGTCAGGCGTTGCCAGCATTGCTGTGTCACAGCACCGATTTTGCTTTGGCGACGGGGGATTTGCGCAGCCCCATCAGTGATTGCAGGGCTTTGGAAATCAGCGGCCAGAACAGCATCAGCAGTGCCGCCGTGGTCAGGCTACCCACCAGTGGGTTGGACCAGAAAATCCCGATGTGCCCGTCAGAAAACAGCATCGACTGACGGAATGCATCTTCCGCCTTGTCGCCCAACACCGCCGCCAATACCAGTGGTGCGATGGGGTAGCCGAGCTTTTTGAACAGGTAGCCCAGCGCACCGAAGCCCAGCATCAGCACCACGTCGAAGAACGAGTTGTGCACTGAGTACGCACCGATGGCACAGACCATGATGATGATCGGCGCGATGATCGAGAACGGAATGCGCAGGATCGAGGCGAACAGCGGCACGGTGGCCAGCACCACGATCAGACTCACCACGTTGCCCAGGTACATGCTCGCAATCAGCCCCCAGACAAAGTCATGCTGCTCGACGAACAGCGTCGGGCCGGGATGCAAGCCCCAGATCATCAGGCCGCCGAGCATCACCGCCGCCGTGGCCGAACCGGGAATGCCCAGGGTCAGCATCGGCAGCAGGGCGCTGGTGCCGGCGGCGTGGTCGGCGGTTTCCGGGGCGATCACGCCTTCGACTTCGCCCTTGCCGAAGTTGTCGCGGTTCTTCGAGAAGCGACGGGCCAGGCTGTAGCTCATGAACGAGGCCGCCGTCGGCCCGCCGGGGGTAATGCCCATCCAGCAGCCCACCAGGGTGCTACGCACAATGGTCCACCAGTAGCGGGGCAGCTTGGCCCAGGTCCGCAAGATCACCATCGGTGTAATGCGTGCATGTTCGCCACGGAACACCAGACCTTCTTCGACGGTGCAGAGGATTTCGCCGATGCCGAACAAACCGATCACCGCCACTTCGAAGCTGATGCCCGTCATCAGGATCGGCTGGTCGAAGGTCAGGCGCAGGTTGCCGGACACCGTGTCCATGCCCACCGCCGCCATGGCGAAACCGATCATCATCGCCACCACGGTTTTCAGCGGCGGGTTCTTGCTCATGCCGATGAAGGTACAAAACGCCAACAGGTACACCGCAAAGAACTCCGGCGAACTGAAGGACATGGCGAACTCGGCGATGCGGGTCGACAGGAATGTCAGCAGTAATACGCCGCACAGGGCACCAATCAACGCCGAACTGAACGCGGCAGTCAGCGCTTCGGCGGCGCGGCCTTCGCGGGCCATCGGGTAGCCGTCGAAGGTGGTTGCCACCGATGAGGGTTCACCGGGAATGTTGAACAGAATCGAGGTGATCGAACCGCCGAACAACGCCCCCCAATACATGCACGACAGTAAGATGATCGCCGACACCGGTGACATGGTGAACGTCAGCGGTAACAGCAACGCCACGCCGTTGGGGGCGCCGAGGCCGGGTAACACGCCGACCAGAATGCCCAGCAGCACGCCGACCACCATCAGGCCGATATGGCCTGGAGTAAGGATCAGGTTCATGCCTTGCAGCAGGGAATCGAATTCGCTCATTTGAAGTGCCTCCCGGCCAGGGCAATCCAGTCGCCCAGGGGGCCTGCATCCAGTGGGACCTTGAACCACAGCGCGAAAATCAGGTAACTGGCGAGCACCGCGCCGAAGGACACGCTGGCGATCATCCACTTGCCATAAGGTTTGGCTCGCACCCGGTCACGCCACATGAACCAGGCGATGAACGCTGCCGAGGCGAGGTAGATGCCGGTGAACGGCATGGCGCCGACGAACAGCGCAATGGGTACGAACACCGACATCACTTGCCGGAACGCACTGCGACTGACGAAGGCAACGCTCAAGGCTTGCCAGCGCACCAACGCCAGCACGCCGTTGGCTACGCTCGCGGCACTCAACAACAGGCCGATGTAGAAGGGGAAGTAGCCCGGCTCGGGGCCGGCATCGCCCCAGCCGATACCTTGTTCGAGGCTGCCGAACATCACCACCACGCCGATCAGAGTGGTGAACAGCGTCAGGCCAAGCTCGACCCAACGGGTACCGACCAGCGCCGGTGAATCCGAAGAATGGGACATGAAAAAATCTCCAGCAGGTGACGGCCGCCCGCGAGCGAGCGGCCGTGGCAGCGTCAGTTTTTCAGCCAGCCGGCTTCCTTGAACACCGGCGTGACACGGGCGGTGTCCTGCTCGATGTAGGCGGTCAGCGGCTCACCTTCGAGGAAGGTCGGTACCAGCGCGTTCTGTTTCACGTAGGCCTTGAACTCATCGGTCTGGGTGACTTTGCGCATCAGCTCGACGTAGAACGCGCGCTGCTCGGCGCTGACGTCGCCGGGCATGAACACGGTGCGCGGGAAGCGGTATTGATCGATACCCAGGCCCTGTTCGTGGCAGGTGGGAACGTCGGCCCAGGCTTTGTCGCCGGCGACTTTTTCGGTGTAGGCCATGCGCTCCTTGCTGAACACACAGAGCGGTTCGACCTGATCGCCACGCCACTGGCTGATGCTCTCGCTGGGGTTGTTGACGTTGGCGGCGATGTGCTTGCCGGCCAGTTGGGTCGCGGCTTCGCTGCCGCTCTTGAAGGGGATGTACACCAGTTTGCTGTTGTTGGTCTGGTTCAGTAGCAGGGTCAGAGTCTGGTCGACGTCCTTGGACTGGCTGCCGCCCATGCGCAGGTTCGACGGGTCGGCCTTGACCGCGTCATAGAAGCCCTTGGCGTCTTTCCACGGCGCACCCTTGTAGCTCCAGAGAATGAAGTCATCCTCGGCCACGGCGGCAATCGGCGTCAGTTCCTGCCATTGGTAACCGAGTTTGGATACCAGTGGCAGCAGGTAGATGTTGTTGGTGCCGATCACCAGCTTCTCGGCATCGCCCTTGTTCATCTTCATGTCGAGGAAGGCTTCGGCACCGTTGCCGCCGCCCTTGTTGAGGACGATGGTGTTGACGTCCAGCAGCTTGTGGGTGGTGATGATCGACTGGATCAGGCGACCGAGCTGGTCGGTGCCACCGCCAGGACCACCGGCGACGACGATTTCGACGTTCTTGTCAGGCTGCCAGGCAGCCTGCGCGAGGGTAGGGAGGGCGCCTGCGGTGAGCAGGGTGCAACCAAGAAACAGACGGGATGTGCGACGGACGAATGCATTTCGCATGGAAGGGCCTCGTTTTTTGTAGTTGTTATGAGTGGCTTGTCTGCGCGGTAAAGCCGCAAGCCTGGGCCGAGTGTGGGAACGCCGCGTCGCCGCGTCTAGTCAAAACAATACATACACCGATAGCCTGGGGTTATAGCTGCTTGATGCGAAGCTTGAAGCGCTAGCGCAATGACCCGGAATAGAGCCGTTGCTGTAACAAGCAGAAACAGTGCTTGCGGGCTGAAAGCCCATTGAAAGCAGGATATGCCATAACCCGAGGCTATCGCCTTATTTCCAGGTTTGATTAGACGGTTATCGCTGGGGCTTCGATAGTGCTCAGAGACGCCGCAAACAACGCGGCAAAACGCCAATCCTGTAGGAGCCGGTTTGCTGGCGATGGCGGTGTATCAGGCACCCTCAAAGTTGATTGACACACCGCCATCGCCAGCAAACCGGCTCCTACAGTTAATCGTTTGCAACTACACAAAAATAATAAAAGAGGTACGCACCATGGCTCGTCCCAGTGCTTCCCTGCAATTGCCCGGCGCCGACGCTCCATCCGCCGCCGTTGCAATCCCGCAGGCCACCCCCCTCAAGGCCAGCAATGTGCGCTGGCGGATCTTCGCGATCATCTTCGCGCTGACCATGGTCAACCTGATCGATCGGGTGTCGCTGTCCATCGCCATGCCGACCATCGCCCATGAGTTTTCACTGTCGCCGAGCCTGCAAGGGCTGATCCTCAGCAGTTTTTTCTGGGCCTATGCGCTGTTGCAGATTCCCGGCGGCTGGCTGATCGATCGCTTCGGCCCGCACCGGGTAATCGGATGGTCCACCGGGTTGTGGGGCACGTTCCAGGTGCTGGCGGCGTTTGCCACCGGTGGCTTGTCGCTGTTGTTTGCCCGCGTGGCGCTGGGGGCCTCGGAAGCCCCTTTGTTCCCGTCTGGCGGCAAGCTGATTTCCCTGTGGCTGGCGCCCGGCGAACGCAGTCGCGGTGCGGTACTGATGGACAGCGGCAGCCCGTTGGGCGTGGCGCTGGGCGGGTTGATCATCGCCTACTTGATTGCGTCCCTGGATTCCTGGCGTCTGGCGTTCGTGATTGCCGGTGTCGCAACGCTGGCCCTGGCCTGGCTGGCGCGGCGTTACCTGCGCGACGATCCCGCCAGCCACCCGCAGGTCAATGACCTGGAGCTGGAAAAGATCAACGCCGGCCGCGCCACGCCAACCGCCGAAGCCGCCCGTGCACCGGTCAAAGGCTTGGGCATCGCCGCCCGTTCGCTCAGTGGCTTGCTGATCGGCCGCGCCAGTTGGGCGATGGTGTACTTCGGTCTGCTGACCTGGGGGCCGAGCTACCTGTCCCAGGCCCGAGGCTTTGATATCAAAGGTATAGGTGCGGCGACCTTCGTGATTTTCATCTGCGGCGCGCTGGGGTCGTTGACCGGTGGCTTCCTTTGCGACGGTTTGATTCGCAAGGGCGTCAGTCGCGGTGTAGCGGTCAAGAGCCTGCTGGCGTTTTCCGGCCTGGTGGCCCTCGGCGCGTTCCTGCTGTTGCCGACCCTGAGCGATCCTTTTGCGGCGGTGGCGTTGTTGGCCATGACCGCGTTTTTCCTGATGTGGGGCAGCCTCTACTGGAGTTTCCCGGCGCTGCTGGCGGCCCCGGCGCGGGTCGGCCTGATCGGCGGCGTAATGAACATGGCCGGCAGCACTGGCGGCATCGCGGTGCCGATTCTGGTTGGCGTGATTCTGCAAATGTCCGGTGGGTTTGCCCCGGTGCTCGGGTTCTTTGCGGCGTGCTCGGCGGTGTTCGTCTTTGCAACCTTGTTTATCAGTCTTGATGAGGTGCGCCATGGGTAATCATTGGAGCGGGCCGATCATCGACGCCCATCATCACTTCTGGGACCCGACCGTCAACGATCACCCCTGGCTTGCGCCAAAGGCGAACATCCCGTTTCGCTATGGTGATTACAGCGCGATCAAGCGCCGCTATTTTCCCGAGGATTACTTCGCCGACGCCGGTGAGCATCGAGTGGTGCAAACGGTGTACGTCGAGACCGAATGGAACCCGCAGGACCCAATTGGCGAAACCCGTTTCATCGAGCAATTGGCTGCCCGCTACGGCGTGCCCAATGCAATCGTCGCGCAGGCCTGGCTGGATCATCCGGACGCCATCGCCGTGCTGACCGAGCAGGCGAGTTTCAAGTGCGTGCGCAGCGTGCGGCACAAACCCGGCGGCGCGACGTCGCCCGAGCAGTTCGGTCGCGTGCGCAGCCTGATGAGCGACGAGCACTGGCGGCGCAGTTACGCCGCGCTCGAAGGCCTGGGTCTGCATTTCGATTTGCAGACGCCCTGGTGGAACCTGCCCGAGGCTGAACGGCTGGCCCGGGACTTTCCCGGTATCACCCTGATCCTGAACCACGCCGGTTTGCCCAACGACCGCAGCGCCGAGGGCCTGGCCGGCTGGCGCTCGGCAATGGCGCGGCTGGCCCAGTGGCCGAACGTGCAGGTGAAAATTTCTGGCCTGGGCCAGGCGGGGCGGGCTTGGCGTGCCATCGACAACGCCTGGATCGTGCGCGAGATCATTGCGATGTTCGGCAGCCATCGGGCGATGTTCGCCAGCAACTTTCCGGTGGACAGCCTGTGCGGTTCGTTCAACGACATCTACAGCGGTTTCAAATCCATCGTCGCCGATCTGCCCGTGGCCGATCAGGAGCGACTGTTCTACAGCAACGCGCAGCGCATCTATCGCTGCGAGCCTTGCGCCATTGACCGGGCGTGGCTTGAACCCTTGAGGAGTGAAGCATGAAAAAAACCACCATCGCCATGGTCCTGGGTGACCCGGCAGGTATCGGCCCGGAACTGATCGCGCGGCTGCTCGGCGAACCCGAGGTGCGCAGCAAGGCGCAGGTGATCCTGATCGCCGACGAGGCGGAAATGCGTCGCGGCATGCGCATTGCCGGGGTTGAATTTCCCTATCGCCGGGTGGAGTCGCTGGAGCAGTTGTCGTTCGCCGATGACACGCCGTTGTTCTACGATTTTCGCGGTGACGCGATCGGTGAATTCCCACGCAGCGAGGCCAGCGTAATTGGCGGTCGCTACAGCCTTGATACCCTGGAAAAAGCCCTGCGCCTGACCGAGGCCGGCACCACCGACGCGGTGCTGTTCGGCCCGCTGAACAAGACCTCGCTGCACATGGCCGGCATGGCCCATAACGACGAGTTGCATTGGTTCGCCGAGCTGCTGGATTTCCACGGGCCGTTCTGTGAGTTCAACGTACTCGACAACCTCTGGACTTCGCGGGTGACCTCTCATGTGGCGCTGTCCGAAGTGTCGGGCCTGTTGAGTGAGAAACGTGTGGTGGAAGCAATTCAACTGATCGACACCGCCCTCAAACGCAGCGGCCTGGAAAAGCCGCGCATTGGTGTCTGCGGGCTCAACCCGCATAACGGCGATAACGGCTCGTTCGGTCGTGAGGAGCTGGACATCATCGGCCCGGCGGTGCGTACGGCTCAGGGGCTGGGGATTGCTGCGGAAGGACCATATCCGGGGGACACGATTTTCCTCAAGGTCCAGGGCGATGCCAGCGCCTTCGACGCGGTGGTGACTATGTATCACGACCAGGGGCAGATCGCGATCAAGCTGATGGGCTTCTCCCGTGGCGTCACCGTACAGGGCGGCCTGCCGATCCCGATCACCACCCCGGCCCACGGCACTGCCTTCGACATTGCGGGGCAGGGCAAGGCCAATGTCGGCGCGACGCGCCAGGCCTTCGAAATCGCCTGCCGGATGGGCGCCAACAGCTACTGACACCCATCGCACATCACCCCCTGTAGGAGCTGGCTTGCTGGCGATTGCGGTCTGACAGACACCCATATGGTGGCCGGTAGACCGTTATCGCCAGCAAGCCGGCTCCTACTGTGTGGTGTGGCAACCACTACTGACATCCATCGCACATCCCCTCTGTAGGAGCTGGCTTGCTAGCGATAGCGGTCTGACAGACACCCCTATGGTGGCTGGTAGACCGTTATCGCCAGCAAGCCGGCTCCTACGTGTGGTGTGGCAACCACTACTGACATCCATCGCACATCCCCCCTGTAGCTGGCTTGTTAGCGATTGCGGTCTGACAGACACCCCTATGGTGGCCGGTAGACCGTTATCGCCAGCAAGCCGGCTCCTACTGTGTGGTGTGGCAACCACTACTGACATCCATCGCACATCCCCCTGGAGCTGGCTTGTTAGCGATTGCGGTCTGACAGACACCCCTATGGTGGCCGGTAGACCGTTATCGCCAGCAAGCCGGCTCCTACTGTGTGGTGTGGCAATCACTACTGACACCCATCGCACATCCCCCCTGTAGGAGCTGGCTTGCTGGCGATTGCGGTCTGACAGACACCCCTATGGTGGCCGGTAGACCGTTATCGCCAGCAAGCCGGCTCCTACGTGTGGTGTGGCAACCACTACTGACATCCATCGCACATCCCCCCTGTAGCTGGCTTGTTAGCGATTGCGGTCTGACAGACACCCCTATGGTGGCCGGTAGACCGTTATCGCCAGCAAGCCGGCTCCTACGTGTGGTGTGGCAACCACTACTGACATCCATCGCACATCCCCCTGGAGCTGGCTTGTTAGCGATTGCGGTCTGACAGACACCCATATGGTGGCCGGTAGACCGTTATCGCCAGCAAGTCGGCTCCTACTGTGTGGTGTGGCAACCACTACTGACATCCATCGCACATCCCCCCTGTAGGAGCTGGCTTGCTAGCGATTGCGGTCTGACAGACACCCCTATGGTGGCTGGTAGACCGTTATCGCCAGCAAGCCGGCTCCTACGTGTGGTGTGGCAACCACTACTGACATCCATCGCACATCCCCCCTGTAGCTGGCTTGTTAGCGATTGCGGTCTGACAGACACCCCTATGGTGGCCGGTAGACCGTTATCGCCAGCAAGCCGGCTCCTACGTGTGGTGTGGCAACCACTACTGACATCCATTGCACATCACCCCTGTAGCTGGCTTGTTAGCGATTGCGGGCTGACAGACACCCCTATGGTGGCCGGTAGACCGTTATCGCCAGCAAGCCGGCTCCTACGTGTGGTGTGGCAACCACTACTGACATCCATCGCACATCCCCCCTGTAGGAGCTGGCTTGCTAGCGATTGCGGGCTGACAGACACCCCTATGGTGGCCGGTAGACCGTTATCGCCAGCAAGCCGGCTCCTACAGGGGTGGTGGCTGATAACTCGATCTACCCAATATCCGGATTTTGCTATCACCCCAGGTTATCGATGGATGTGCATAAGTGATTATCCGGACCCTTTTGCGCTGGCTAAAGTCGCTCCATCGAATGAACGCAACCGGCCACTTCGGGCCGCTGCGATCAGGCGAATGACAACTACAAAAAGCCCGCCTTGTCACTTCCGCAAGGCATAGACCGGCAGCAAAGGAACACACCCATGACCCGTCCAGATTCCGCCCTGGTTCTGTCCAGTGCCATCTCAAAAAGCCGGCTGCGTTTGCTGCCGTTCCTGATCCTGATGTACATCCTGGCCTTCATCGACCGCTCTAACGTCGGCTTCGCCAAGGCCGCCTTGCAGGCCGACACCGGGCTGGGCGATGCCGCTTTCGCCTTCGGCGCGAGCATCTTCTTTATCGGCTACGCGTTCTTCGAAGTGCCGAGCAACTACATGCTGCACCGCCTCGGTGCCAAGGTCTGGCTGTGCCGGATCATGGTCACCTGGGGGCTGGTGTCGGCAGCGATGATGTTTGCCCACAACGCCGAAACCTTCTACGTGCTGCGCTTCCTGCTCGGTGTGGCCGAAGCCGGGTTCTTCCCGGGGATCATCCTCTATCTCACCT
The DNA here is from genome assembly GCF_050990305.1 of Pseudomonas putida. Lineage (GTDB taxonomy): Bacteria > Pseudomonadota > Gammaproteobacteria > Pseudomonadales > Pseudomonadaceae > Aquipseudomonas > Aquipseudomonas putida_AH. Next base: position 1,567,841 of record NZ_CP158817.1, read on the forward strand.
ACTGGTTCCCGGCGCAGAGCCGTGGCCAGGCCCTCGGCCTGTTCTATTTCGGCCTGCCGCTGGCGTTGGTGTTGGGCAGTCCGTTGTCGGGCTGGTTGCTGGATTTCCATGGTGTATTCGGCCTGACCAACTGGCAGTGGCTGTTCGTCGTCGAAGGTCTGATGGCGTCGGTGGTCGGCATCGCCGCGTACTTCTATCTGGTTAACCGTCCGGCCCAGGCCACCTGGCTGAGCGACGAAGAAAAGCTGGCGCTGGAAAAAGCCCTGGCGGATGAAGACGCACAGAAAAAACACAGCAGCCCCCACGGCTTCCTCAGTGCTTTGCGCAACCCTCGGGTGCTGCAATTCTGCGTGGCTTATTTCACGATTCAAATGAGTGTGTACGGCGTGGTGTTCTACCTGCCGACGCGCATTGCCGGTTTGCTCGACGGGCACGTCGGTCTAAACGTCGGCCTAATCACGGCGATCCCGTGGATCTGTGCGCTGATCGTGACCCGCATCGTCACCCGTTATGCCGACCGCACTGGCCAGCACCGTCGCCTTGCCGTGTGCATGCTGACCATGGCCGCCCTGGGCATCGCCGCGTCGGCGCTGGGCACCAGCATGGTGCCGGTGGTCCTCGCGTTCTGCTTCGCCGCTGCCGGTTTCGTCTCGGTGCAGCCACTGTTCTGGACCATCCCCACCAGCTACCTCAGCGGTGCCGCCGCAGCCGGCGGGATCGCCCTGATCAACTCCCTCGGCAACCTCGGCGGCTTCGTTGCGCCAAACCTGAAAACCGTGATGGAAACCTCGTTCGCAGACCCCCGTGCCGGCATGTTCGCCCTGGCCATGGTCGGCATCCTGGGTGCCATCCTGCTGGCCCGACTTCGCACCACCCACACATCCCCCTCGCAGCTCACACCGGCTCAGGTTGGCTGATCACTACCCAAGCGTTAGCAAGGAACTGTATTCATGAAAATCAAAGCAATCCGTACCCGCGTTTTCGAATGGAAAGGCAAGGTCGTTCCGCCTCAAGCGCACTTCTGCACCAACGCCAGCGACATCCTGTTCGAACGCGGCGACGCCATGGGCTCGTTCCGTTTCCACGGTTGGCTGGTGGTGGAAGTCGAGACCGACACCGGTCTGGTCGGTATCGGTAACTGCGCGCTGGCGCCCCGTGTGGCCAAGGAAATCATCGACACCTACCTAGCCCCCATCGCCATCGGCGAAGACCCGTTCGACAACGAATACATCTGGCAGAAAATGTACCGCCAGAGCCATGCCTGGGGCCGCAAAGGTATCGGCATGGCGGCGATCTCGGCGATCGACATCGCGATCTGGGACATCATGGGCAAGGCCGTGAACAAGCCGGTGTTCAAGCTGCTGGGCGGACGCACCAAGGAAAAGATCTGGACCTACGCCTCCAAGCTCTACGCCAACGACAACCTCGACCTGTTCCTCGAAGAAGCCCAGGGCTATCTGAGCCAGGGTTTCACTGCGCTGAAAATGCGCTTCGGCTACGGTCCGAAGGACGGCCCGGCGGGCATGCGTCGCAACATCGAACAAGTGCGTGCCCTGCGTGAACTGGCCGGCCCCGACGTCGACATCATGCTCGAATGCTACATGGGCTGGACCCTGGAATACGCCCGGCGCATGTTGCCGAAACTGGCCGAGTTCGAACCGCGCTGGCTGGAAGAGCCGGTGATCGCCGATGACATCGAGGGCTACATCGAGCTGAAAAAAATGGGGATCATGCCGATCTCCGGCGGCGAGCACGAATTCACCTCGTACGGCTTCAAGGACCTGCTGGAGCGCCGCGCCGTCGACGTGATCCAGTACGACACCAACCGCGTGGGCGGCATCACCGCGGCGCGCAAGATCAACGCCATGGCCGAAGCCTGGTCGGTGCCGGTGATCCCCCATGCCGGACAGATGCACAACTACCACCTGACCATGTCCACCACCGCTTCGCCGATGGCCGAGTTCTTCCCGGTGTTCGATGTCGAGGTCGGCAACGAACTCTTCTACTACGTGTTCAAGGGCGAGCCGCAGCCGGTCAACGGCTACATCCAGCTCGACGACAACAAGCCGGGTCTGGGCTTGGAAATCTCCGATGAGTACCTGAGCGATTTCAACATTATCGAGTGACCCGCAAGCGCCGCTTACGGGCGCTTAACACCAGATGGAAAGGCTTACTCCTGTAGGAGCCGGCTTGCTGGCGATCATGCCAGTCCAGTCAATCGAGCAGGGCCTGACTTGGCGCAATCGCCAGCAAGCCGGCTCCTACAGGTACGCGTGCTTTCCAAATGCCCTGTGTCCATGACTTTGCGGAGGCCGACATGCGCCTGATTCAATTCGAAAACACTAACGGTCAGCGCCAGGTGGGCGTTGTCGATGGCTCGCAGGTACGGGTGCTCAATGACACCCGCAGCACCCGCGAACTGGCACTGGCAGCGATCCGCGCCAAGCGCAGCCTGCAGGACGAGGTGGCGCAGCGTGGCGCCGATGCCAGCCTCGATTATGCGCAATTGTTGCAAGAACGTCGGGTCCTGCCGCCGCTGGACCATGAAGACCCGGCCCATTGCCTGATCAGCGGCACTGGCCTGACCCATCTGGGCAGTGCCTCGGCCCGGGACAAGATGCACCAGCAGGACGGTGCGGTCGAAGCCGGCATGACCGACACCATGCGCATTTTCAAATGGGGCCTGGAGGGCGGCAAACCGGCACAAGGGCAGGTCGGTGCGCAACCGGAGTGGTTCTACAAGGGTGATGGCAGCATCGTCGTGCGTCCCGGCGCGGACTTCCCGGTGCCCCCGTTCGCCGAAGACGCCGGTGAAGAACCGGAGCTGACCGGGCTCTACGTGATCGGCGACGATGGGTTGCCGTATCGAGTTGGCTTTGCCTTGGGTAACGAGTTCTCCGACCATGTCATGGAGCGTCGCAACTACCTGTACCTGGCTCATTCGAAACTGCGCAGTTGCAGCTACGGCCCGGAGTTGCGCGTCGGTGAGTTACCCAGTCACCTGGTGGGCACCAGCCGCATCAAGCGCAACGGCGAAACGATCTGGGAGCAGGAGTTTCTCAGCGGCGAAGACAACATGTGTCACAGCCTCGCCAACCTCGAATTCCACCACTTCAAGTACACGCAGTTTTTGCGCCCCGGCGATGTCCACGTGCATTACTTCGGCACCGCCACACTGTCGTTTGCCGACGGTGTGAGGACCCAGCCGGGGGATCACTTCCAGATCAGCCTCGAAGAGTTCGGTGCGCCGCTGGTCAACGGTATCGGTGAAAGTGCCCAGCCATTGCCCATCGGCCAGGTGCGTGCACTGTGATCCCTGTAGGAGCCGGTTTACTGGCGATTGCAATGGCGATAGCACCCTCAATATCAAGGTCGCGCACCCAATCGCCATCGCCAGCAAGCCGACTCCTACCCGGTTGGCAATTAATCAAGGAACTCCCATGACTCAATTTCCTGGACACAACTACATCGGCGGACGTCGCAGCGCCAACGGCACCGTGCAACTGCAAAGCCTCGACGCCACCACCGGTGAGCCCTTGCCGGCCCGGTTCTTCCAGGCCAGCGAAGCCGAAGTGGATGCCGCTGCCAAGGCCGCCGCCGTGGCCTACCCGATCTTTCGCAACCTGAGTGCGGAAAAACGCGCGACTTTCCTTGATGCTATTGCCGATGAGATCGACGCGCTGGGCGATGATTTCGTCGCCACCGTGTGCCGTGAAACCGCGTTGCCGGCCGGGCGCATTCAAGGTGAGCGCGGTCGTACCAGCGGTCAGTTGCGGCTGTTTGCCAAGGTGCTGCGTCGGGGTGACTTCTACGGTGCTCGGATCGACCGCGCCTTGCCCGAACGCCAGCCGTTGCCACGCCCTGATTTACGTCAGTACCGCATCGCGCTGGGACCTGTCGCCGTGTTCGGCGCCAGTAACTTCCCGCTGGCATTTTCCACTGCTGGCGGCGATACAGCGTCGGCGCTGGCCGCCGGATGCCCGGTGGTGTTCAAGGCCCACAGCGGGCATATGGCTACTGCGGAATGGGTGGCGGACGCGATCATCCGCGCCGCCGAACGTACGCAAATGCCCGCTGGCGTGTTCAACATGATCTTCGGCGGTGGTGTGGGAGAATGGCTGGTCAAGCATCCGGCGATTCAGGCCGTGGGCTTCACTGGGTCGCTCAAGGGTGGGAATGCCCTTAGCCATATGGCCGCGACCCGGCCCCAGCCGATTCCGGTGTTCGCCGAGATGTCGAGCATCAACCCCGTGTTCCTGCTGCCCGAGGCGTTGAAGGTGCGCGGCGAACAGATCGCAACGCAACTGGCCGGTTCGGTGACGCTGGGATGCGGTCAGTTCTGCACCAATCCGGGGTTGGTTATCGGTCTGCGTTCGCCGCAGTTCAGCCAGTTTCTCCAAGCGTTTTGCGCCAACATGAACGAGCAACCGGCGCAGACCATGCTCAATGCCGGCGCCCTGGCCAGCTACAGCCGGGGGTTGAGTGAACTGCATGAGCATCCGGGCCTGACACACTTGGCGGGCAAACCGCAGCAAGGCACTCAGGCGCAGCCGCAGGTGTTCAAGGCGGACGTCAGCCTGTTGCTCAAGGGCGATGAATTGCTTCAGGAAGAAGTGTTCGGGCCGACCACCATCGTCATCGAAGTCGAGGATCGGGTGCAGCTCGCAGAAGCATTGCACGGCCTGCGTGGGCAATTGACCGCGACGCTGATCGGCGAACCCGAGGAGTTACTTGAGCACCGCTGGCTGGCGGAGGTGCTGCAGGAAAAGGTCGGGCGGATTTTGCTCAACGGTTATCCGACCGGGGTCGAAGTGTGCGAGGCAATGGTGCACGGCGGGCCGTACCCGGCGACTTCGGATTCGCGTGGCACATCGGTTGGCACCCTGGCCATCGACCGCTTCCTGCGGCCGGTGTGCTTCCAGAACTATCCGGATGCGCTGCTGCCCGAGGCGTTGCAGGATGCGAACCCGCTGGGGATTCGGCGGTTGGTGGATGGGGAGGTGAGTGATTCAGCCTTGTAGCGTTTGAGCTGACGCCATCGCGGGCAAGCCTTGCTCCTATAGGATTTGGTGTCGTGTGCGATTGTTGCGAACGACACAAACCCTGTAGGAGCAAGGCTTGCCCGCGAAGGCGTCAGCAGCCTTAGCAAAAATTATTTGGCCGCCCCGGGCTTCAACACCAACCACAACGCCGCTGCAATCAACACCCCGCCATAAATGTGCGCCATCGACAGCGGCTCATCCAGAAACAACGCCCCCCACAACACCCCGAATGGCGGAATCAGGAAGGTCGTGGTCATTGATTTCACCGGCCCGACCGAGGTGAGCAGGCGGAAGTAGATGATGTACGCAAACGCCGTGCACACCAGGCCCAACCCCAGCAACGACAGCCAGACGTTCCAGCCGCCCCAACTCGCCGGTGGCTGGGTGATAACGCTGTAGCCGAACAATGGCAATACGAACAGGGTCGCCCCGAGCATGCTGCCCAGTGCCGACAAACGACTGTCCAGCCCACCGGCCTGATCCAGCCAGCGGCGAGCAAGGAAGCCGGCGAAACCGTAGCAGGTGGTGGCGAGCAGGCAGGCGAGGGCGCCCATCAGCAGTTCCATGTCGAAGGCCACCGGACCGGCGCGGGTCAGGATGCCGACGCCGAACAATCCGAGAAACACCCCGCCGAGCTTGGCGGGGGAGAGCCGTTCGTGGAAGAACAGGCCGCCGATCAATACGCCCATCAAGGGCGTGGTGGCGTTGAATATCGCCGAGTAACCGGCCGGCAGCACCTGTGCCGCCACCGAATACAGGGTCGCGGGAGCCCCTGAGTTGATCACCCCCAACAGCATCACGGTTTTCAGCTTGCCCTTGAAATCCCAGCGCACGCGCATCAGCCCGAGAATCACCAGCAGGCCGACGGCGGCGATGGACACGCGAAAAAACGCGGTGGGGATCGTGCCAATCACCGGGGCGATAATGCGCATGAACAGGAAACTCGCTCCCCAAATGGCCGCCAGCGACAGTAATCGGAATAGATCGACGGGGTTCACGGCGCGCTCCAGGCATGATCGGGACGAGAGTGTTGCCGAGCGCCTGATTGATGGCAACCGAAAAACGGGCATTTAATCCTTTACGGCTTCGCTGACCCGGCGTCCGGAAAATTACGCTTCTCCTGCACCGGCTTCACTGGCTAAGCTCAAGGCTCACGAATTCCCGCAGAGGTCTCACCATGCCGCAGCAATGGCCAGCCGCCGATATCGCCCGCTTGATCCTCGATGGCTTTGACGATTACCGCGAGCATTTCCGGCAGATCACGGACGGTGCCCGAGCCCGATTCGAGCAGGCCAAGTGGCAGGAGACGCAATCGGCGTCGGCGGCACGGATCAATCTGTACGAAGAAAAGGTCAGCGAAACGGTGGAGCGCCTGCGCACGGCGTTTGACGCCGACACCCTGGACGTCAGCTGCTGGCCGCTGGTCAAGAGCGCCTATATCACCTTGATCGACCTGCGCTTCGACGATGAGTTGTCCGAGACCTGGTACAACTCGATTTTCTGCGGGCTGTTCAGCCACGATCTGATCAGCGACGGCTGCATGTTCATCCACACCACCCGGCCGAGCCTGCGCCGGGCGAGGGCAGCGCAAACCCGTACCTACAAACCCCAGGGCCAGTTGTCGGGCATGCTGGCGAGCATCTTTGCCGACTATCGTTTCAGCGAGGACTACGCCGACCTGCCCGGTGACCTGCTGCGCCTCGAAGCACAGTTGCGCGAAAACCTGCCGGATTGGGTGTGCAAGGACCCGGAGTTGAGTGTCGAGCTGTTTTCCTCGGTGCTCTACCGCAACAAGGGTGCGTACCTGGTGGGGCGCATCTACACCGCCGATGAGCAGTGGCCGCTGGCGATTCCACTGCTGCACCTTGAAGGTCATGGCATCCAGATCGATGCGCTGATCACCGACGAAGCCGACGTGTCGATCATCTTCTCGTTCACCCGTTCATATTTCATGGTGGATGTACCGGTGCCGGCGGAGTTCATCGGCTTCCTCAAACGCATCCTGCCGGCCAAGCACATCGCCGAGTTGTACACCTCGATCGGTTTCTACAAACACGGCAAGTCCGAGTTCTACCGGGCGCTGATCAATCACCTGGCCAACACCGACGACCAGTTCATCATGGCCCCCGGCGTGCGGGGCATGGTGATGAGCGTGTTCACCCTGCCGGGCTTCAACACCGTATTCAAGATCATCAAGGACCGTTTCTCGCCGTCGAAAAACGTCGACCGTGCCACGGTGATCGAAAAGTATCGCCTGGTGAAAAGCGTCGACCGCGTCGGGCGCATGGCCGATACCCAGGAGTTCGCCGACTTCCGTTTCCCGCTGGGTAAATTCGACCCGGCGTGCCTGGAAGAGCTGCTGGAGGTAGCGCCGTCGACCGTGTCAGTGGAAGGCGACACAGTGCTGATTCGCCACTGCTGGACCGAGCGGCGGATGACGCCGCTGAACCTGTACCTGGAAAACGCCAGCGAGGCGCAGGTGCACGAGGCGCTGGAAGATTACGGCCTGGCGATCAAGCAATTGGCGGCGGCGAACATCTTTCCCGGCGACATGCTGTTGAAAAACTTCGGCGTCACCCGCCACGGGCGCGTGGTGTTCTACGACTACGACGAAATCTGCTTCCTGACCGAAGCCAACTTCCGCCACATCCCGGCACCGCGTACCCCCGAGGACGAAATGGCCTCCGAGCCCTGGTACTCGATCGGGCCGCTGGACGTGTTTCCGGAGGAGTTTCCGCCGTTCCTGTTTGCCGATGCCGGGCAACGCAAGTTGTTCGATAAGCTGCATGGCGAGCTGTACAACGCCGATTACTGGAAGGGTTTGCAAGAGGCGATCCGGGCGGGGAAGGTGATTGATGTATTCCCGTATCGGAGGAAGCAGCTGTAAGCCCGTAGGAGCCGGCTTGCTGGCGATAGCCGTCTGACAGGCACCGACAATCTGACGGTCATACCGCTATCGCCAGCAAGCCGGCTCCTACAAGGGATCTCGTTTGCCCTTCAAATCTGCGACAATCGGCCCCTTTGCGCCACTACACGACCGAATTGCCTACCCGATGACCGACGAATCGCCCTCCATCGACAAACTGCTGAAAAACCTCGATCACGCCATGCTCGCCGACCGCCACCGACTACGGCGGCAATTGCTTGAGCTGCGCAAGAAGCCCGACGAGGCCAAGCTTGCCCAGTGGGTGACGCGGATGCAGGCGTCCTGCGATCAGGTGCTGGCGCGCAAGGCCAGCCTGCCAGTGATTCGTTACGACGACAGCCTGCCGATTGCCGCCAAGCGCGACGAAATCAAGAAGGCGCTGGAAAAGCATCAGGTGCTGATCATCGCTGGCGAGACTGGCTCGGGTAAAACCACCCAGTTGCCGAAAATCTGCCTGGAAATCGGTCGCGGCCAGCACGGCCTGATCGGCCACACCCAGCCGCGCCGTATTGCCGCGCGCAGCGTGGCGAGTCGGGTTGCCGAGGAATTGGGCACGCCATTGGGCGCGCTGGTCGGCTATCAGGTGCGTTTCGAGGACCAGAGCGACGCCAACACCCTGATCAAGTTGATGACCGACGGCATCCTGCTGGCGGAAACCCAGAACGACCGTTACCTGGAACGCTACGACACGATCATCGTCGACGAAGCCCACGAGCGCAGCCTCAACATCGATTTTCTGCTGGGTTATTTGAAAACCCTGCTGCCGCGTCGTCCGGACCTGAAAGTCATCATCACCTCGGCCACCATCGATCTGGAGCGCTTCTCCAAACATTTCGACGATGCGCCGATTGTCGAAGTCTCCGGCCGCACCTTCCCGGTGGAGACCTGGTATCGCCCGCTGACTCTGGAGCAGGACGAAGAGGGCAACCGCGTCGAAGACGACCTGACCGTGGATCAGGCGATTCTCGCCACCCTCGATGAGATCGCCGCCTATGAACGCAGCGAACGCCGCAGCCCTGGTGATGTGCTGGTGTTCCTGCCAGGCGAGCGGGAGATCCGCGACGCCGCCGAGATGCTGCGCAAAGCCCAGCTCAAGCACACCGAGATTCTGCCGTTGTACGCGCGATTGTCGCCGGCCGAACAGCAACGGATTTTCCAGTCGCACCCAGGCCGTCGCGTGGTGCTGGCGACCAACGTCGCGGAAACCTCGCTGACCGTGCCGGGCATTCGCTACGTGATCGACAGCGGCACCGCGCGCATCAGTCGCTATAGCTACCGCGCCAAGGTCCAGCGCCTGCCCATCGAAGCGATTTCCCAGGCCAGCGCCAACCAGCGTAAAGGTCGATGCGGGCGGGTCGAGCCGGGCATTTGCGTGCGCCTGTACAGCGAAGAAGATTTTCTTGGCCGCCCGGAATTCACCGATCCGGAAATTCTGCGCACCAACCTCGCGGCAGTAATTCTGCAGATGCTGCATCTGCGTCTCGGCGAAGTCACCGCGTTCCCGTTTATCGAGCCGCCGGATGGCAAGGCCATCAGCGACGGTTACAACCTGCTGCAAGAACTCTCGGCAGTGGACCGCAACAGCCAACTGACCCCACTCGGTCGGCAACTGGCGCGCTTGCCGGTGGACCCGCGCATGGGCCGCATGTTGCTGGAAGCGGCGAAGTTGGGCAGCTTGCAAGAAGTGCTGATCGTCGCCAGTGCCATGTCGATCCAGGACCCGCGCGAGCGTCCGCCGGAGCGTAAACAAGCGGCGGACCAGGCGCACGCTCAGTGGAAAGACGTCGATTCGGACTTCGCCGGGCTGGTCAATCTGTGGCGCGGTTTCGAAGAGCAGCGCCAGGCGCTGACCGCCAATCCGCTGCGTAATTGGTGCCGCAAGAATTTCCTCAACTACCTGCGCCTGCGCGAATGGCGTGACTCCCATCGTCAGTTGAGCCTGATCTGCCGCGACATGCAGCTGAGCCTCAACAAAGAGCCGGCGGATTACCCGAAACTGCACAAGGCGGTGCTGGTGGGGCTGCTCAGCCAGATCGGCCAGAAGACCGAAGAGGGTGACTACCTCGGTGCCCGTCAGCGGCGTTTCTGGATTCACCCGTCGTCGGGCATCGGCAAGAAACGCCCGCAATGGCTGATGACCGCCGAACTGGTGGAAACCACCAAGCTCTATGCGCGCATGGTGGCGAAGATCGATGCCGATTGGATCGAACCGCTGGCCGGGCACCTGATCAAGAAAAACCACTTCGAACCCCATTGGGAGAAGAAGCGCGGCCAAGTGGTGGCCTACGAGCAGATCACCTTGTTCGGGCTGATTGTGGTTGGTCGCCGTCCGGTGCATTACGGCCCGGTGGACCCGGTGGTCTCCCGCGAACTGTTTATCCGCGAAGGGCTGGTGCGCGGCGAAATCCAGTCCAAGGCCAAATGCCTGACCGCGAACAAGCAGTTGCTGGAACAGCTCGATGAGCTGGAAGCCAAGGCCCGTCGCCGCGACATTCTCGCCGACGAAGAAACCTTGTTCGCCTTCTACGATGCGCGACTGCCGGCGGAGATTCATCAGACCGCGACCTTCGACAGTTGGTATCGGGTCAACAGCCAGAAAGATCCGCGGCTGTTGATCATGCGTGAAGAAGACGTGCTGGCCCGCGAGGCCAGCGAAGTCACCGCTCAGCATTACCCTGACACCCTGCACATCGGGGACCTGGAGCTGGCGCTGAGCTACCACTTCGAACCCAACCACCCCCGCGACGGCGTGACCCTGCGCGTGCCGGCGCCGCTGTTGCCGATGCTGCCGCCAGAGCGCCTGGAATGGCTGGTGCCGGGTGTCATTGAAGCTAAATGCGTTGCCCTGGTGCGCAACCTGCCCAAGGCCTTGCGCAAGAATTTCGTGCCGGTGCCGGACTTCGTCAAAGCCGCCTTGCAGCGCATGACGTTTGCCGAGGGTTCGTTGCCCCAGGCGTTGGGTCGTGAGTTGCTGCGCATGACCGGTGCACGGGTCAGCGATGAGGCTTGGGCGGAAGCTGCGCAGCAGGTGGAAAACCATCTGCGCATGAACCTGGAAATCGTCGACGCCCAGGGCAAGTTCCTTGGTGAAGGTCGTGATCTGGCTGAACTGACGGCGCGTTTCGCCGAGGCCAGCCAGGCGGCGTTGGCCGTGCCGCAAACCGCGAAAAGCCAGCAACCGGTGGAGCCGAAAGTCTTCGCCGCGGTGGCCGAGAAAACCCAGCAGAAGATTGCCGGGCTGTCGATGACTGTCTATCCGGCGCTGGTGGAGGAGGGCGGCACGGTCAAGGAAGGGCGTTTCTCGACGCCGGCCGAAGCCGAGTTCCAGCATCGCCGGGCCTTGCAGCGCTTGCTGATGCAACAATTGGCGGAGTCGGCGAAGTTCTTGCGCGGCAAACTGCCGGGGCTGACCGAGTTGGGCCTGCTGTACCGCGACATGGGGCGCGTCGATGCGCTGGTGGAGGACATTCTGCTGGCCAGCCTCGACAGCTGCATTCTCGAGGGCGAAGACCCGTTGCCCCGTGACGGCGCCGCGCTGGCGTCCCTGGCCGAGCGCAAGCGCGGTGCCTGGACCGAGCACGCCGAACGCGTGGCCAGGCTGACCCTGGAAATCCTCAAGCTGTGGCACGGCCTGCAAAAGCGCTTCAAGGGCAAGATCGATCTGGCGCAAGCCGTGGCCCTGAACGACATCAAGCAGCAGCTCAGCCAACTGGTGTATCCGGGCTTTGTCCGGGAAACACCGATGCAATGGTTCAAGGAACTGCCGCGTTACCTCAAGGCGATCGAGCAGCGTTTTGAAAAGCTCGGATCTCAGGTGCAGAAGGATCGGGTCTGGAGTGGCGAATTGGCCAATCTCTGGACTCAGTACCAGACCCGCGCCAACAAACACGCTCAGGAAGGCAAGCGCGATCCACAGCTGGAGCTGTATCGCTGGTGGCTGGAGGAGTACCGGGTGTCGCTGTTTGCACAGCAGCTGGGGACCAAGGTGCCGATCTCCGACAAGCGCCTGAGCAAGCAGTGGAGCCAGGTAGAGCCCTGAATTCGATCCAATGTAGGAGCTGCCGAATGCTGCGATCTTTTGATCTTTCTGTGCTTCGACGATGAAGATCAAAAGATCGCAGCCTTCGGCAGCTCCTACAGGAATCGTGTTGGGCCGCCTTATCGTGCAAAAGGCGCCAAAAGTTAACGTTTATGGCAAACTTCGCGACCATAAATGCCGGTTTCGCGACCCAGAGCCTTCGGCCGGGGTGCTTGTCGGACTACAGCGATGCCAGGTTTGCGTCCCCAGGATGGGAATAGACCCTTTGCGTGTTGGTACGACAGTGCCAATGCTTTCTGCCTGAACAGATTAGAGACACGACCATGCATAACGTCGTCATCAGCGGCACCGGCCTCTACACCCCGGCCAACAGCATTTCCAACGAAGAGCTGGTGCAGTCTTTCAATACCTATGTGGCGCAATTCAATGCCGACAACGCCGACGCCATTGCCCGCGGTGAAGTCGAGGCATTGACGGAGTCCAGCGCAGCGTTCATCGAAAAAGCCTCCGGCATCAAGAGCCGCTTTGTCATGGACAAGGACGGCATCCTCGACCCGCAACGCATGGCGCCACGCCTGCCTGAGCGCTCCAACGACGAGTGGTCGGTGCTCTGCCAGATGGCCATTGGCGCCGCTGAACAAGCGTTGCAGCGTGCCGGCAGGACTGCCGCGGATATCGATGGCGTGATCGTCGCTTGCTCCAACCTGCAACGCGCCTACCCGGCCATTGCCATCGAAGTTCAGGAAGCGTTGGGCATTCAGGGTTTCGGTTTCGACATGAACGTGGCCTGTTCTTCGGCGACCTTCGGCATCCAGGCCGCTGCCAACAGCGTCCAGCTGGGCCAGGCCCGGGCGATCTTGATGGTCAACCCGGAAGTCTGCACCGGTCACCTGAACTTCCGCGACCGCGACAGCCACTTCATCTTCGGCGATGCCGCCACCGCGGTGATCATCGAACGCGCTGACCAAGCCACGTCCAAGTATCAGTTCGATATCGTCAGCACCAAGTTGCTGACCAAGTTTTCCAACAACATCCGCAACAACTTCGGCTTCCTCAACCGCGCTGCGGAGGAGGGCATTGGCGCCAGGGACAAACTGTTCGTGCAGGAAGGTCGCAAGGTATTCAAGGAAGTCTGCCCGATGGTGGCCGAGCTGATCGGTGCGCATTTGGAAGAGAACCAGCTTAACGTCAGCGATGTGAAGCGCTTCTGGCTGCACCAGGCCAACCTCAGCATGAACCACCTGATCGTCAAGAAACTGCTGGGTCGCGACGCCACCGAGCAAGAAGCACCGGTGATTCTCGACACCTACGCCAACACCAGCTCCGCCGGTTCCGTAATCGCTTTCCACAAGAATCAGGATGACCTGCCAGCCGGTTCACTGGCGGTGCTCAGCTCGTTCGGTGCCGGTTACTCGATTGGCAGCGTGATTCTGCGCAAACGCTAATTCTGAGGTTTACGCAAAACCCATGTGGGAGCGGGCTTGCTCGCGAAGGCGGTGTATCAGTCGACATCGATATTGACTGATCCACCGCCTTCGCGAGCAAGCCCGCTCCCACATTTTTCTGAAGCATCGGTAAGCGCGAAGCTTTGGAGTCAGGTCGCCACGTTCAAGTACTTGCCCACGCTTGCCACGCTGTCGAGCGAATACTGCTTGCTCAGGTTGGCGATCATTTTGTTCAGGGCTTCGCTTGTGACCGATTGAGCCGAAGTCTGCGCGGTACCGGCGTCGAGGCTGCTGAACTGTTCGTTGCCTGGCCCTTGTGGCGGTGGTGGTGGCGCAAGGCTGGCGGCGAGTTCGTCCTGGCTGACCAGACCGTCCTGGTTTTTGTCCAGCGCAGAGAATATTTCCGTGCTGTTAGCGCTGCTGCCTGCGCTGGTCAGGCCGCTGCTCAGCTCATCATTGCTGATGGCGCCATCACCGTCGGCGTCCAGAGCGCTGATCAACGTGTCAGCAAGTTCGGTGTTCGGCGCCTGATCCTGTGGCGGTGGCGGCGGGGGTGCCATTGCAGCCATCTCGTCGCTGCTCAGGCTGCCACTGCCGTCACTGTCCAGGTCGGTGAAATTCTTGCTCAGGCTGACCAGCAGGCCGTCGTCGTTTTTCTGCGACAGCGCACTCTTGAGTTCATCCTGATCCACCGCGCCGTCGGAATTGGTGTCCAGTTTGGCGAGCAGTTCTTTCTGAAACTGCTGCGAACGGGCGCTATTGGCGGTGGCACTGCTGGTGCTGGTGTAGCTCGTATAGTTGCTGACGCTACCTATCATTGGGTTCACTCCTTGGAAGGCAAAACCGGTGGGTGTACCGGCTGATGCAGCCTCAATGGATAAGGTGTCGTGGGTATGTGGGCTTTGTAGCGGTTGGAATACATCTTCATCAGGTCAACCAAGTGCCCTGAGGGACATTCAGGTACGCGGCAGGCGGATGATGGCGGTCAACCCGCCGCCGGGGGTTTCTTCCAGGCTCAATTGCCCGCCCATACGCTCCGCTGCTTCGCGGGCAATGGTCATGCCCAGGCCGACCCCGCCGGAATTGCGATTGCGCGAACCTTCCACGCGGAAGAAGGGTTCAAACACTGCTTCGCGTTGCTCCGGCGCGATGCCGAGCCCACGGTCGATGACCCTGATCAACAGATGATCGCGCCGGTCGTCCAGAGTGATCGATGCCTGGCCGGCATACCGCAAGGCATTGTCCAGCAGGTTATTGATGCAGGAACGCAAGGCCATCGGTTGCACTTGCAGCGGCGCACAGTGCCCCTGGGTCTGGACATCGGCGCCTTGATCCTGGGCGTTTTCGCTCAAGGACTCCACCAGCGCCTGCACATCCATCCACTGCGGTGCCTCACTGGTGCGCTGTTCGTGCAGGTAGGTGAGGGTGGCGTCGAGCATGCTGATCATGTCGTCCAGATCCTGGCGCATCTGGCCCTGCAACTTGTCGTCGTCGATCTGTTCCAGCCGCAGCTTGAGCCGCGACAGGGGCGTGCGCAGGTCGTGTGACACCGCGCCGAGCATCCGTGAGCGTTGCTTGACTTGCTCTATGATCCGTCGCTGCATTTGATTGAAGGTGTGTGCGGCCATCCGCGCTTCCTGAGGCCCGGACTCATCCAGCGGCGGGCTGTCGAGGTTCTCGCTCAGGCGCTCGGCGGCGGCGCTCAGACGCTGGATAGGCCGGCTCAGCAATTTGGCACCGTACCAGGCGGCGATGATCAGCGAGATGAATTGAAAGGTCAGGGGTACCAGCGGTCCGCTGAACCATGGCCGGGGTGGCCGTTTTTCCAGGCGCGGATCCGGTCGCGGGCGTTGACCGTCGACCCCTTCGGAGAACCCTGACGGAGGTGGCGGAGGTGGCGGTGGAGGCGGACCGTAATAATGAAACCAGGCAAAGGCCAGCAGGTGCGCCAGGATAATCGCCACTAACAGCACGCCAAACAGGCGGCCGAACAGCGTATCGAAGCGCCCGCGCATCAGCCGATATCTCGGGCGTCGAACAGGTAGCCTTCACCGCGCACGGTCTTGATCAGTTGGGGAGCTTTGGGGTCATCGCCCAGTTTCTGCCGCAGGCGCGACACCAGCAGGTCGATGCTGCGATCAAAGGCTTCGATCGATCGGCCACGGGCGGCGTCTAGCAATTGTTCGCGGCTCAGGACCCGTCGCGGCCGTTCGATGAACACCCACAGCAGGCGGAATTCGGCGTTGGACAGCGGCACCACCAGGCCATCGGCGGCGATCAACTGGCGCAGCACGCTGTTCAGACGCCAGTTGTCAAAGCGGATGTTCGCCCGCTGTTCGGTGCGGTCGTCGCGGACTCGACGCAGAATGGTCTGGATGCGCGCCACCAGCTCTCGGGGTTCGAATGGCTTGGCCATGTAATCGTCGGCACCCAGTTCCAGGCCGATGATCCGGTCGGTGGGTTCGCAGCGGGCGGTGAGCATCAGGATCGGGATGTCCGATTCGGCGCGCAGCCAGCGGCACAGCGATAGCCCGTCTTCGCCGGGCAGCATCAGGTCCAGCACCACCACGTCGAAATGCTCTGCCTGCATGGCCAGGCGCATGGCGGCGCCATCGGTGACACCGCTGGCGTGGATGTTGAACCGGGCCAGGTAGTCGATCATCAATTCGCGGATCGGGACGTCATCGTCGACGATCAGGGCGCGAATGCTCCAGCGCTTGTCGTCGCCGGGCGCTTTTTGATCGTCGTTAAGAGGTGCGTGGGTCGTGTGCATGCGTGCGTTCATCTGCCGTATAGGCTGCCAACCACAAAGATAGGCGGCGAGGTTGTGGCTTCAGCATAGGCGTCCGGCCCTGAGGCGGGAAGTGCTGTAAGGACATGTTGCGGCTGGGGAGGGTAGCGGCCAGGGGTGTTGTGGACGTGTCGGGAATGTACCGAATTCGACACAATGGCCGCAAAAGCTAGGCTTGCCTGAGCGTTCTCGACGATTTACCGATCATCGGGTCCCGCAGCGGCGCCGGTTCCGCTACAATGCGCGCCGATTTCGACTTGCCTGAGAGCCCACTCATGTCCGCCTGCCAGACTCCTATCATCGTCGCCCTGGATTTCCCCACCCGTGACGCCGCACTGAAGCTGGCCGATCAGTTGGACCCGAAGCTGTGCCGGGTCAAAGTCGGTAAAGAACTGTTCACCAGCTGTGCGTCGGAAATTGTCGGCACCTTGCGCGACAAAGGTTTCGAAGTGTTCCTGGACCTCAAGTTCCACGACATTCCCAATACCACCGCCATGGCCGTTAAAGCCGCCGCGGAAATGGGTGTGTGGATGGTCAACGTGCATTGTTCCGGTGGCCTGCGCATGATGGCCGCGTGCCGTGAAGTGCTGGACAAGCGTAGCGGCCCGCAACCGCTGCTGATCGGCGTGACCGTGCTGACTAGCATGGAGCGTGAAGATCTGGCCGGTATCGGTCTGGATATCGAACCGCAGGAGCAAGTGCTGCGCCTGGCAGCCCTGGCGGAAAAAGCCGGGATGGACGGCTTGGTGTGCTCGGCACTGGAAGCCCAGGCCCTGAAATCGGCGCACCCGTCGCTGCAACTGGTGACCCCGGGGATTCGCCCGGCGGGCAGCGCCCAAGACGATCAGCGCCGTATCCTGACCCCGCGTCAGGCGCTGGATGCCGGTTCCGATTACCTGGTGATCGGCCGTCCGATCAGCCAGGCGGCCGATCCGGCGCAGGCGTTGGCTTCGGTAGTGGCCGAACTGGCCTGAACGTAGGAGCCGGCTTGCTGGCGATGCAGTCACCGAGGTATTTCAAATAGACCGAGGTGAAGTGATCGCCAGCAAGCCGGCTCCTACAGGTCGACGTTAAACCTTCAACACCAACTTCCCGAAATTTTCCCCGCTGAACAACTTCATCAGCGTCTCCGGGAACGTCTCCAGCCCTTCGACGATATCTTCCTTGCTCTTGAGCTGCCCCTTGGCCATCCATCCGGCCATTTCCTGCCCGGCAGCGGCGAATTGTGCGGCGTAGTCCATCACCACAAAGCCTTCCATCCGCGCGCGGTTGACCAGCAACGCCAGATAGTTGGCCGGGCCCTTGACCGCTTCCTTGTTGTTGTACTGGCTGATGGCGCCGCAAATCACCACCCGGGCCTTCATGTTCAGGCGGCTGAGCACCGCGTCGAGAATGTCGCCACCGACGTTATCGAAGTACACATCGACGCCTTTCGGGCATTCACGCTTGAGGCCGGCGATGACGTCTTCGTTCTTGTAGTCGATGACACCGTCGAAACCCAGCTCATCGATCAGGAACTTGCACTTGTCGGCGCCCCCGGCAATGCCCACTACGCGGCAACCCTTGATCTTGGCGATCTGCCCGGCAATGCTGCCCACCGCGCCGGCCGCGCCCGACAGCACCACGGTTTCGCCTGCCTTGGGGGCGCCGACATCGAGCAGGGCGAAGTAGGCCGTCATGCCGGTCATGCCCAATGCGGAGAGGTAACGCGGCAGAGGAGCGAGTTTCGGATCGACCTTGTAGAAGCCTCGCGGCTCACCGAGGAAATAGTCCTGCACGCCCAGTGCGCCGTTGACGTAGTCCCCCACTGCGAACCCGGGGTTGTTCGACGCCACGACTTTTCCCACGCCCAAGGCGCGCATCACTTCGCCCAAGCCGACCGGCGGGATGTAGGACTTGCCCTCGTTCATCCAGCCACGCATGGCCGGGTCCAGCGAAAGGTATTCATTTTTGACCAGGATCTGACCCGCCGCCGGCTCGCCGACCGGTACTTGCTGATAGGTGAAGGTCTCGCGGGTTGCCGCGCCGATGGGACGTTTGGCGAGCAGGAATTGGCGATTGGTCTGGGCAGTCATGACAGGCACTCAAGATGAATGAAGCCTTGTTGATAGACCTTCATGAACGAGGCCGCAAGTTTGGCTGATGCGGCGAATGCAGGTTGATCCAGTGCAGTGATAGTTGGTACGGCAGTTCCATCACTGCAACTCATGGGCACCCAACTGGCCTTCTGATAGTGCTGCCGTGTCATGGGGCGCTGTGCCTAGACTGCGGGAAAAGCCATCCCCGCAATCTTCTCTTTGAGGACATAACAATGAGCATGACGTTTTCCGGACAGGTCGCCGTAGTGACGGGCGCTGCCAATGGTATCGGTCGCGCAACGGCCCAGGCGTTCGCCGCCGAAGGCCTGAAGGTGGTGGTGGCCGACCTGGACACGGCGGGTGGTGAGGGGACCGTGGCGCTGATTCGTACGGCGGGCGGCGAAGCGACCTTCGTACGCTGCAACGTCACCGTGGAAAACGAAGTGAAAAACCTGATGGACGAGGTGATCAATACCTACGGTCGCCTCGACTATGCCTTCAACAATGCCGGCATCGAGATCGAGAAAGGCAAGCTGGCCGAAGGCACTGTCGACGAATTCGACGCGATCATGGGCGTCAACGTCAAAGGCGTCTGGCTGTGCATGAAGTACCAGTTACCTTTACTGCTGGCCCAGGGCGGCGGAGCGATCGTTAACACTGCTTCCGTGGCCGGTCTCGGCGCTGCGCCGAAAATGAGCATCTACGCCGCTTCCAAGCATGCGGTGATCGGCCTGACCAAATCGGCGGCCATTGAATACGCCAAGAAAAAGATCCGGGTCAATGCGGTTTGCCCGGCGGTGATCGACACCGACATGTTCCGCCGCGCCTATGAAGCGGACCCGAAGAAAGGTGAATTCGCCAATGCCATGCACCCAGTGGGGCGCATCGGCAAGGTCGAGGAAATCGCCAGCGCGGTGCTGTATCTGTGCAGCGACGGGGCAGCGTTTACCACCGGGCATTCGCTGGCGGTGGATGGCGGTGTGACCGCGTTCTGAGATTAGCCACTGATCTGTAAACAACACCGAACCTGTGGGAGCGGGCTTGCTCGCGAAGTGCGAGTGTCAGTCGACATCAATGTTGTCTGATACTCCGCTTTCGCGAGCAAGCCCGCTCCCACAGGTTTTTTGTCGCCCTGGATATGGGGCCTGGCACTGTGTTTCAAACGATTGAAACCGCGGATCCTGACGGCGTTGTCGCACATCCCGGTGAACGCTCCTGTGATTAACTGGTTTGCGCTAACCAACAGGAGTTGCTTGCTCATGGAATTGAGAATTGATCGACGGGCCCTGGTGCCGGTCGTACAACAAATCGTTGACGCGTTAACCTGCTGGATCCGTTGCAACGACGTAGCCCCCGGCACGCGTTTGCTTTCCGTGCGCAAGATCGCGCACATCAATTTGCTCAGTCAGTCTTGTGTCGTCGAAGCCTGCGAGCGACTGGTTGCACAAGGGGTGCTGGCGTCGCGTCATGCCGCCGGTTACGTCGTGGCCAACCCGGCTTCGAGCTCCACTGAGCAACAGGACGTTGCCTTGTATCAGTTGCCATTGGGTGATGGTGGCTTGCCCGAAAGCTGGCGCGAGACGGACGATCTGGCGTACGCAATCCGAGAGGTCAGTCGCACCGACATGGCTGGCCTGTTCAACTACAGCTCGCCGTTGGGTCTGCCCGCTTTGCGCCAGCAGATCCTCAAGAGCCTGAAACAGCTGGATATCGTCGTCGAGGACTGCCAAATCCTGACGACGGCGGGGGCCAGTCAGGGGCTGGACCTGATCGTGCGGACGTTGTTCAAGCCGGGAGATTGCGTGGTGGTGGAAAGCCCCGGTTATCCGGCGTTGTTCGATCTGCTCAGCCTGCATGGCGTCAAAATGCTTGGGGTCCCGCGAACCCCGCGCGGGCCGGACCTCGCCGCTTTGGAGGCGCTGCTGCTGAAGCACCGTCCTCGAGGATTGTTCATCAACAGCTTCCACCACAATCCGACTGGCTGCAGCCTGGTGCCCGAGGTGGCGCAGCGGATGCTGCAACTGGCAAAAGAACAGGGTGTGCTGGTGATCGAAGACGATGTTTATGCAGACCTGCACAACGGGCCCGGCAAACGCCTCGCCGCACTGGATGAGGAGGTGATTTATGTCGGCAGCTATTCGAAAACCCTCAGTAGCTCTTTGCGGGTCGGTTTTGTCGTTGCCAGTGTCGAGATGATTGCGCGATTGGCTGAGGTCAAGATGATCAGCAGCCTGGGCGCCTCGCGATTTTGCGAGGCGGTGGTGGCTTGTCTATTGGCCAATGGCACCTACCGTCAAATGGTGCAACGTCAGCGGCAGCGCTTGAGCCGTAATCGCCTGGTGGTATTGCAGCGGCTCGAAGATGCCGGGTGGGAGGTGTTCGGCACAACTGCGGGAGGCTTGTTTCTCTGGGCGCGATCGCGGATCCAGGACTGTGCTGAAGTGCGAGCACAGGCTCGGCGTTTTGGCGTCTCGCTGCCATCAATGACGGTCTTCAGCCCAACCGGCGCGACCACTGATTGGCTGCGTATCAATGTGGCCTATGCGTGTGATTCGCGAGCCCGGGCCTTTTTCCAGGCTACCGCTTGCGAATCGACCTCAAGCGTTCTGAAAACGACGCAGACGTAGCTTTTTGCCATTATTCCGGCGCCAGAGTCTTGTGTTGCCACGGGCCCGTTGCGAATCTGCGCCTATAGACAATGGCAGGGGACTGAGTGCAATGATTTCGGCCGTGCAAGGACGTTTCGCCAACCTCGGTATGGCAAAAAAACTGGGTATCGGGTTTGTGCTGGTGCTGTTGTTGACTGCCCTGGTGGCGGCCATCGGAGTCTGGTCCCTGCAAACCATCAGCCATCGTTTCGATGGGCTCAAGCAAATGTCATCGCTCAACAGCGGGTTACTGAAGGTACGCTTGTTGGAGCAGGAATATGCCTTGCACGGTAATCCGAAAACTGCCGATGCCCTGCATGAAGGGGTGGATGGCCTGATCGCCCTGGCCAACCGGCTCAAGACTGAGTCGGCGGCCAACGTGCCGGTGATGAATGACGTCGAGCAGTCTCTCGGTGCGTATCGCAAAGCGTTCGACGAGTTTGTCTCGCTCAGTCAGGCCAAGGATCTGGCGCTGGAAATGGCCAGTTGGTCGGTGTCCAGCGTGGCCAACAACCTTGATGTACTGCAGTCCGGTCTTGCCGATGACGGTACCTACACCTTGAAGGATTCCGAGGGCAAGGACGGTGCGCAATTTGTCGAGCAGGCCAATCAGGTCAGCCAGGTGTCCCGCTTGATGTTGCAGGCGATGAACGAAGCCCGCGTACGCCTGGATCAGAGCCGCAAGGGCGACGACAGCGCTGGACAGGGCAAGATCGAACAGGCCAGTCAGGCTTTGGACATGGCACAGCAGCTGAAAACCACCGTCAAGGATGAGGGCTACCAGACTGTCCTCAATGAAGTGATGGGTCATATCGCCAGTTTCAGCGACAAACTCGCTGAGTACACCGGTCTTCTGGAGCAGGAAAAAACCGTTTATCAGCAGTTGCATCAACGCGCAGCCCAGGTGGTGGAGCGGGTGGATCAGGCCTATGTCGCCGAAGACCAATCGATGCAGGCAGAACTGAAAAAGAACTCGTTGTTGATCATCGGCTCTTCGGCACTGGCATTGCTGGTCGGATTGATTGCGTCCTGGGTCATTACCCGTTTGATCGTGGGGCCGTTGCGCCGTGTGATTCGCGTGGCGCAACAGATTGCCTCGGGGGATTTGAGCGGAACGGTCGACGTCACCCGTCGAGACGAGATCGGGCAATTGATGCAGGCCATGCAGCAGATGGGGGCGGGGCTGAGCCATATTGTCAGCGGTTTGCAGGCGGGCATCGAACAACTGGCGACTTCAGCGCAATCGCTGTCGGCGGTGACAGAACAGACCAACCTTGAGGTTAGCAGCCAGAAGGAGGAAACCGAGCAAGTCGCCACGGCGATGAATCAGATGACCGCCACCGTGCACGATGTCGCGCGTAACGCCGAGGAGGCTGCCGTGGCCGCGCAAACGGCTGACGGCAAGGTGGAAAGCGGTCAACTCGTAGTGCGCCAAAGCATGGCGCGGATCGAACAGCTGGCGGACTCGGCCACTTCAGCCAGTTCGAGCATCGAGAGCCTGAGCGCGGAAATCCAGAACATCGGCACCGTGCTCAGCGTCATTAAAAGTGTGGCCGAACAGACCAACCTGCTGGCGCTGAACGCAGCTATCGAGGCTGCACGGGCGGGCGAGCAGGGCAGGGGGTTTGCGGTGGTGGCCGATGAGGTGCGTGCGCTGGCCAAGCGGACCCAGCAGTCGACCGAGGAGATTGAACGATTGGTCAGCGCCTTGCGTTCGGCGGCGCAAACATCGGTACAGCAGATTCAGAACAGTGGCGAACTGGTGAAGTTGGCGGTCAGCGACGCCCTGCAAACCGAAAGTGCATTGGGAAGTATTGCGGCGGCGGTGTCGTTGATCCAGCAGATGAACCAGCAGATCGCGGCGGCTGCCGAGGAGCAGAGTTCGGTGGCCGAGGAGATCAATCGCAGTGTCACCAGCATTCGTGCCAGCGCCGATCAGTCATCCCTGGCGATGCAGGGGAATGCGGCGTCGAGTATCGAATTGGCACAGTTGGGCGTTGAGTTGAAGGGGATGGTGGGGCATTTCAGGCTTTAGTGACCGTAAAAGATCGCAGCCTTCGGCAGCTCCTACAGGGACGCATTTCAATGTAGGAGCTGCCGAAGGCTGCGATCTTTTGATCTTGAATCGTCAAAAAAAACCACCGGTCTCGGTGGCTTTTCCGTTACCGCTCCGGTGATCAGTCGTAGATCACTTTCTTCTTCCAGTCCGCATCCGCCTCGACGTCCTTGAGACCTTCGGTCAATTGATTCATTTCGCCTTCTACCGGGGCGATGCGGTCCATGACTTGTGCGTCGGCACGAGCCAGGAGCTTTTCCAGGTATTCGAGCTGTTCTGCGTAAACCTGTGGCTCCTGCTGTTTGCGCAGGTATTGCACGCCGCGTTCGAATGCCAGGCGTGCCTGGCCTGGCTGGTTCTGTTGCAGGGAGTGCTGGCCGAGGTTGTTGAAAAATTCGATGTGCAGCAGCACCAGGATATGCCGGACTTCGCGGATCCAGCGCTTGGCTTCGTTGGGTGGCAGGAAACCGTCCTGGGCTGCACGGGTGATCTGGCCATGCATGGCTTCGAGCAGAAAGCGCACGTCCTTGGCCTTGGCTTCGGTCTGGATTGGCGCGGGTGGGTTGTTGACCGGGATCGATTCGCCTTGGGCAACCAGGGTTTCCAGTTCGGCGATCCGTGCCTTGAGGTTGGCGCTGGTTTTTTCCAGATTCAACAGGCGCTGGCAGACGTTCAACTCCAGGCGGGCCAGTAACAGCTTGAGCGCCGGTGTCATCAATTGGCCGGGGAAGGTCTCGGTGATCTCTCCGCAACGACGCAGGCGATCGTTGAGTTCAACCTTGGTTCGGGCCCTTTCCAGCTTATTGTTCTCCACCACATGGTTGATGTAGCCAATGGCGATCAATAAGGCGATCCCGACTACGACGAGCAGGGTGATCATGAGTGGTGTCACCGGTAAGACCTCTTTATAGGGTTCGCGTGCGAGTGTAGTGGCCCGGCATTTAGGCGCCTAGCACTGCTCGACGGGTTGGTTCGACAAGGCACTGCCTGTATCGGCCACGGCCCTGCTTTATAAATGCTGGCACCAGCAAAGCAAATGGCCATCATTTAAAGCATGGACTATAGCGTTTTGATGAGCGTCAGAATATAGGCGCCAAACACCGGTCAACGGAAAAACCGGATGGGGGCTGAAAGCAGGGCCAAGTCATTGATTTAAAAAAATTTATAACAGGGGGTTGACGACCTCTCAAACCATCCATAGAATGCGCGCCACTTGCAGCGTAAAGCACACAGCGAAACGAAGCAGGGAGTGAATGTTGTAGCGTGTCCCCTTCGTCTAGTGGCCTAGGACACCGCCCTTTCACGGCGGTAACAGGGGTTCGAGTCCCCTAGGGGACGCCAATGCGGGAATAGCTCAGTTGGTAGAGCACGACCTTGCCAAGGTCGGGGTCGCGAGTTCGAGTCTCGTTTCCCGCTCCAATTTTAAACAGCGTTGCTTTCGGGCAGGGCTGAGTGAAACCAGAACCAAGTCTTCGGATGAGGGTCTGGACACCGAAACACACACCATGTGTTCCGGGTAGCGTGTCCCCTTCGTCTAGTGGCCTAGGACACCGCCCTTTCACGGCGGTAACAGGGGTTCGAGTCCCCTAGGGGACGCCATTTGCGGGAATAGCTCAGTTGGTAGAGCACGACCTTGCCAAGGTCGGGGTCGCGAGTTCGAGTCTCGTTTCCCGCTCCATATTTAACGAAAACGCCGCTCAATAGAGCGGCGTTTTTGTTTGTGCACGATTTGTATCCATATTAGAAAAAAGGCCCGCCAGTCAGACTGAGCGGGCCTTTTGCATGATCGGCGTTTTTACATCGACAGCATCAACCGGCCGGCGAACAGAATCAGGATCACGCCCATGGTGCGTTCGAACCAATGACCCATGCGCAGGAATAGCAGTCGAACTTTATGGCTTGAAAAGAACAGTGCAACGACTACAAACCACAGGGCGTTCACACAGCACATCCAAACGCCGTACAGCGCCTGTATCTGGAGTGGTGTGGTGGCGCTGATGAGTGTGGTGAAAATCGCCAGAAAAAACAGGGTGGCCTTGGGGTTGGTGGCATTGGTCAAAAAACCTGTGGTGAACGCCTTCATCAGGGTTTGTTCCCCATTCGGTTCATCTACATCTTTTTCGCCTTCAAGCACAGGCTTGGGTTTGCTGCGTAACAGGCTGATGCCGAGGTACAGGATGTAAGCCCCCCCGATCACCTTGGCTGCGGTCAGTAGCCAAGGCGTCGTGTGCATCAACGCACCGACGCCTAATAAGGTGTACAGCACATGCACGGAAATGCCGGCGCCGATTCCCAGTGCTGTGCAGATTCCCACCCATCGACCAAAACGAACGCTTTGGCGGATCGTCACGGCGAAGTCCGGTCCGGGGGCGACCACGGCCAGGAAGTGGATGGTCGCCAGCGCAAGAAACTCGCCCAGGTAATTCGAAAGCATCTTAACTCCAGAAAGTCAGGGGGGAAGCCGTGTCGCGGTAGCCGACAAAGAAGGAAAGGCTCAAGCGTGGATCGGCAACGCCCGGTGTCACTGCGTGCATTCGGCGCGAATTGAACATGATGAAGTCGCCGGGCTCCGGGCGAACCTCCAGGCTTGGCTTGCCGAGCAGGGCGGGTTCGATGCCGTAGCTGTCGCCACGCATCTCATCGAACCGTTCCGGGGAAATGTCGTGGTCCCAGATCTGCAAGGCGCCGCCTTCAGTGGGCATGTTCAGGTAAACATTGCAGGCGAACTGTGCATTCAGGCTGCGTGCCCGCAGGCTGTCCGGCGCATCCTTGGCGAATATGTCGTGATGGGCGAGAAAGCACACGCCGGGCTTTACCACCCGGGACAGTCCGACGTACATCTTGCGACCGTCGAGAATTTCCAGGTGTGCCCCTGCCGGCCAGGACTCATCAAGCATGCAACGCAAAGTGTCGATCGGCGACGAATAGGGGGCGCAGCGGTTGCGCAGTTCCGCGATATTGCGGGTGGCACGTTCGAAGTAATCTTCGACCAGTAGCGGCTGGTTTTCCGCCTCATAAAACGCCATGCCGATGCGACCGATACTGGGCGCATTGATGTAGCCTTCGAATCCCGGTGCGAGAATCTTGTCACCGATCTGAATCGCCAGAGGCGCAGGCAGCCAGCCTTTGATGCGGATGGCGAGGACTTCTTCGTTGGCCAGCTTTCTTATGCACGTCTCATCGAGACGCTCGACGTCTAGCATCATGTCTCAGGTCCATCTGTCAGAGAGTCATTGAAGCCTGCGAAGGCAGGCGCCTGCCGCGTCAGGCGATGTCGTTGGCGGCATCGCCCAAGGTGCTCAGTCCACGTGGTAGTGAACGGATAGCGTCCCTTTTTTGTGCGAAAGGGATTCGATCGTGACCGCGCCCAGATCCTTCAGGCTACGTACATGGGTGCCGCCGCAACCGTAAGCGGGCAGCTCGCCGAAACCAATTTCCCGCGCACCTTCACGCAGTGAAGTCAGGCGTGGCAGGTCATGGGCAATCCACTGTTGAATGCCGTGTTGCAGGGTGTGCGCCTCGACATCCTGCGCTGAATCCGCAGGTTTGAATTGCACGCGTCCTTCGCCCGGCCAGTGATGGGCCTTGATCGGCATCCAGCCCATGGCCTGAACGAAGTGTCCGATCAGGTGGCCGGCGGAATGCATGCGTGTATTGAAATGGCGACGCGGTTCATCGACCCGGATCCGTGTCATGCCGAGTGCTATCGGGCGGTCGACAAAGTGGACGATCCGATCTGGATCCTGGACAACCCGCATGACTTGGCTGTCGCCGATCCAGCCGGTATCACAGGGCTGCCCTCCACCCTGAGGGTGAAACAATGTTGCGCGCAACACCACGGCGAATTCGTTCTCGTGGGGTGTGCATTCCAGGACTTCCACATCGGCCTTGAGGTCATCACTATGGAAAAAGAGGCGAAGCGTCATATTCCATGCTCGTATTGATGTTTCCATTTTTTATTATATGGAGCGTGGAATTACGTGATAATCCGTTCAAACCTCAAAGGACTGTTGCGTTGTGAGCATAAATCTACCACTGCCGCTGCTGGGTGAGATGGCGATATTCGTCAAGGTTGTCGAGACCGGCAGCTTCTCCGAAGCGGCTCGCCAGTTGGGCTCTTCACCCTCGGCGGTCAGCCGCAGCATTTCGCGACTGGAGAAGGCCCTCGCCATACGCTTGCTGCAACGCACCACACGCAAATTGCGTTTGAGCGACGGTGGCGAGGAAGTCTTCAAGCGCTGTCAGGACATGGTCAGTGCTGCCCGGTCGGTGATGGAAATCAGTGGTCAGTTCACCGATGAACCCGAGGGTGTGGTGCGAATCAGCGTGCCGAAAGCGGTAGGCCGAATCGTGATTCACCCGCATATGCCGGAGTTTCTGCGTCGTTATCCGAAAGTGGATGTGGAGCTGTTGCTGGAGGATCGTCAGGTGGATCTGATCGACGATCAGGTCGATCTGGCGATTCGTATTACCGATCGGCCGCCACCGGGGCTGGTGGGGCGGCAATTGCTGACCATCGATCATTTGCTCTGCGCGACACCGCAGTATCTGGCCGAGCACGGAACGCCGACTCATCCCCATGATTTGCTCAATCACAGTTGCATCTACTTGGGGGAAACGCCGAGCGATGCGCGCTGGAAGTTCAAGAAGGGCAATAAAACCGTCACGGTGGGTGTACGCGGGCGATATGCCGCCAATCATACGGGCGTGCGTTTCGGCGCCGTTTTGCAGCACATCGGCATTGGCAGCCTGCCGTATTTCACGGCGCGTCGGGCCCTGGAGAAGGGGTTGATGGTGCAAGTACTGCCGGACTGGACCTTTCTGGCGTCGTACCACGGAGGCGCTTGGTTGCTGCATTCGCCCACCCGATACCTGCCCCCCAAGATTCGGGTGTTGATCGATTACCTGGTGGCGTGTCTGGAGAAGGAGCCGACGTTGGGCCGGCCAGGCAAGTCGAGCGCTGTGAATATTGCCGTTTCGGAGTATGAGCTGCCCGAGAGTGATGGGTTGTTCTGACGGGCCTCATCGCGGGCAAGTCGGGTCGCCGCATCGCTCGCTCCTACAGGTCCGGGAGTGTTTTTTGTAGGAGCGAGCGATGCGGCGACCCGACTTGCCCGCGAAGGCGTCTTCAACAAAAAGGCCCGCCTGGATTACCAGGCGGGCCTTTTGCATTACAGATCGTGGATCAGTGCTTGCTGTCCTGATCCGACAACGCCAGCAATTGCTTTTCCTGATTCCAGTCGAAAGGTTCGTCGTTCTGTTCGGCTTCGAAGCGACGTTCTTCCAGCGCCTGATACAGGTTGATTTCGTCATCGGGCATGTAGTGCAGGCAGTCGCCGGCGAAGTACCACAGCAAGTCGCGTGGGACCAGGTGGGCGATTTGCGGGTAGCGGGTGATCACCTGGCACAGGATGTCCTGGCCCAGGTATTGGCTTTCGATCGGATCGACCGGCAGCAGGGCACGCAGTTCGTCAAAGCGCTCCAGGAACAAGGCATGGCTTTCTTCGGGAACCTGGTCGGCCTCACCTACGGCGACCAGGATGCTGCGCAGGTGGTCGAGCAAAACGAGATGATCGGCAACGATGTTGGACACGAGATAAGTCCTCAAGAGCAAAACGGGCGCGGGAGTATAAAGCCCCTGCGCCCTTTTTTACATGCTGGACGGGATTGGTTGGATCAGCGGACCTTGCCATCGGTCAGAGCGATCGCTTCTTTGTCGAAATCATCGACGTCGATCACCTTGCGCCGTGCCGCTTCTGCCTCACGCAGGGTTTGAGCCTCCACAGGTTGCAACACGCCGGCTTCCAATGCGGCATCGATGACAGGCTCGCCGGCGGCCGGTTTGACCTGGCCACTCTTGAGCGCCACATGAAGCTTTTTCTGCAGCGGTTGTGCAGCGTTCAACAGGTTGCAGGCATGTTGCAGGACGCCGACCGGGTCTTCGTTCGATTGCGGGCGGTAGCACCCCAGCAGCACTTCCTCGAGCGCCGGATCGCCTTTCGCACGGCCGATCACCTTGGCGACTTCGGCGCCAAGCTTGTCCGACGGCCCTTTGTGCCTGCGACCGAACGGGAACACGATCACCCGCAACAGGCACCCCAGCACCTTGTTCGGGAAGTTGTTCAGCAGTTCATCCATGGCCCGTTCGGCCTGGCCGAGGCTTTCCTCCATGGCCCAGGTAAACAGCGGTTCCATGTGCTCCGGGGCATCGAGGTCGTTGTAGCGTTTGAGCGCGGCGCTGGCCAGGTACATGTTGCTCAGCACATCACCCAATCGTGCCGACAGGCGTTCGCGACGTTTCAGCTCACCGCCCAGCAGCATCATGCTGAGGTCGGCCAGCAGTGCGAACGCGGCCGCCTGACGGTTGAGTGCGCGGAAATAACCCTGGCTGAGCTTGTCGCCCGGCTCGTGTTCCAAATGACCGAAACCAAGGTTCAGCACCAGTGTGCTGGCGGCATTGCCGACGGCAAAACCGATGTGCTTGAGCAACAGAGTGTCAAACTCGGCCAAAGCCTGGTCCTTGTCCTCGCGGGTGGCCAGTGCCATTTCCTTGAGTACGAAGGGATGGCAGCGAATCGCGCCCTGGCCGAAGATCATCAGGTTGCGCGAGAGAATGTTCGCGCCTTCCACGGTGATGCAGATGGGCGCGCCTTGCCACATGCGCCCGAGATAGTTTTTCGGCCCCATGATGATCGCCTTGCCACCATGCACATCCATCGCATGACTGATGCACTCGCGGCCGCGTTCGGTGAGCTGATACTTCAAAATCGCTGACAGCACCGAAGGTTTTTCTCCGAGGTCCACCGCGTTGGCGGTCAACATCCGTGCGGCGTCCATCATCCAGGCGTTGCCACCGATGCGGGCCATGGCTTCCTGAATGCCTTCGAAGGCTGCAATCGGCACGTTGAACTGCTCGCGGATCTGCGCGTACTGGCCAGTCACCAGGCTGGTGAACTTGGCCATGCCGGTGCCCACCGCCGGGAGGGAGATCGAACGACCCACCGACAGGCAATTCATCAGCATCATCCAGCCCTTACCGAGCATTTCCTGTCCGCCGATCAAGAACTCCAGCGGAATGAATACGTCCTTGCCTGAGTTCGGGCCGTTCATGAATGCCGCGCCCAGAGGCAGGTGGCGTCGACCGATGACCACGCCGGGGGTATCGGTTGGAACCAGTGCCAGGCTGATGCCCAGGTCTTCCTGTTCGCCCAGCAGATGGTCCGGGTCGTAGGCCTTGAACGCCAGGCCGAGCAGGGTGGCGACTGGACCCAGGGTGATGTAACGCTTTTCCCAATTCAGGCGCAGGCCGAGGGTTTCCTGGCCTTCCCATTGACCTTTGCAGATCACCCCCGTGTCTGGCATGCCGCCGGCGTCGGAGCCGGCCAGTGGACCGGTCAGGGCGAAGCAAGGGATATCGTCGCCTCGCGCCAGGCGCGGCAAGTAATGATTGCGTTGTTCATCGGTGCCGTAGTGCAGCAGCAGTTCGGCGGGGCCCAGGGAGTTGGGGACCATCACGGTGGAGGCGAGGTCGCCGCTGTGGCTCGCCAGTTTCATCGCCACTTGCGAGTGGGCGTAGGCCGAGAAGCCTTTGCCGCCAAACTCCTTGGGAATGATCAGGGCGAAGAAGCCGTTGTCCTTGATATACGTCCAGGCCTCGGCCGGTAAATCCATGGTCTGACCGAGTTGCCAGTCGCTGACCATCGCACAGAGTTCTTCGGTGGGGCCGTCGATGAAGGCCTGTTCCTCTTCACTCAATTGCGCCTTGGGGTAGGACAGCAGTTTGTTCCAGTCCGGACGGCCACTGAATAGTTCGCCGTCCCACCACACGGTGCCGGCTTCGATGGCGTCGCGTTCGGTTTGCGACATGGGTGGCAGGGTTTTCTGGAACCAGTTGAACATTGGCGCGCTGAAAAATTTGCGACGCAGATCAGGCAATAGCAACGGTGCAGCCACGGCGGCGACCAACACCCAGAAAATCAACAACAACCCACCCGGTGCGTGACCGAAGGCACCCATTGCCAGCAGGTAGACAGCCACAATGCCCAGGGCGGGCAGTGGCGCGATGCGACGGTGGGCTAAATAAGCTATCCCGACAACCAGAACCAGTATCCACAACAGCAGCATATTTAATCCTCCGTGAAACCAGGGCGAACCAACCCACAGAGCTTAGACGGCATCCGCGAAACAGGCGGGTCAGAGCGGTGTGCTCGAATCGTGGGAGACCCTGGATGATTTTGTAGGCCTCAAGCGCGACAGACCGTGAAGAATCGTTCATTGAGCGGGCGACAAAGCGCCCATGTTTGGCCGAAACGTCGTTAACTCTGTGCTGAACCTCTCGCTAGACTCGGGGCTTGCCCTGAACATTACCAGCATGGAGATTGCTCGCATGCACGAGTATCTGAGCCCCGGCCGCTTCATCGATAGTGACCATCCCTCGGTGGTGGAGTTCGCCGAAAAGCATCGTGGCAGTCGCCGCGAGCCGATCGAGCAGGCGGTCCATCTTTATTACGCCGTGCGCGAGGCGGTGCGCTACAACCCGTATACCTTCAGCCTGGATCCGCAGACCTTGCGCGGCAGTTATGCGCTGGCGGCCGGGGAGAGTTATTGCGTGCCAAAGTCCACGTTGCTGGCTGGTGCGGCACGGCATTGCGGGATCCCGGCGCGGATCGGCCTGGCGGATGTGCGCAATCATTTGTCGACGCCGCGATTGCTTGAATTGCTCAAGAGCGACGTGTTCGCCATGCACGGTTACACCGAGTTGTATCTGAACGGTCGCTGGGTCAAAGCCACGCCGGCGTTCAACCAGGGCTTGTGCGATTTGTTCAATGTCGCGCCCCTGGAGTTCGACGGGATCAACGACAGCGTTTTCCATTCCTTCAATCGCGACGGCGAGAAATTGATGGAGTACCTGATCGATCACGGGCAGTTCACCGATGTACCCGAAGCGTTCTTCTTCGAGCACCTGCGCAAGTGCTATCCGCATCTGTTCGGCGAGCATCAGCAACCGCTGCTGGGGGACATGCAGAGCGATTTGAGTCGCGCCTGATCCGGCGTATGCTGCCTGCGCATTCATCAATCGAGAGGCGGTCATGCTGAGGATCTGGGGTCGGAAGAATTCATCGAATGTCAGAAAGCCGTTGTGGGCCGCCGAGGAACTTGGCTTGGCCTATGAAGCCATCGATGCCGGTGGTGCATTTGGTGTCGTCGATACGCCCGAATACCGGGCCATGAACCCTAATGGTCGTGTGCCGGTGATTGAAGACGACGGTTTCGTGTTGTGGGAATCCAACGCCATCGTTCGCTACCTGCTGACCAAACATGCTGCGGATAGCACTTGGTATCCGTCGGATTTGCACGCACGAGCCAGCGCTGACAAGTGGATGGACTGGACCACTTCCAGTTTTGCCGGTCCTTTCCGCACCGTGTTCTGGGGCGTCTTGCGTACCCCGGCAGAGCAGCAGGACTGGCCCGCCATCAAGGCGGCGATCAAAGAGTGTGAGGCGCTGCTGGCCATGGCCGATCAAGCGTTGGCGACACAGCCGTACCTGTCCGGGGATCAAATCGGCATGGGCGACATTCCCTTGGGCAGTTTCATTTATGCCTGGTTCGAGATGCCGATCGAGCGCGCATCGCAGCCTCATCTTGAGGCCTGGTATGCACGACTGAAACAGCGTCCGGCGTATCGCAAGGCGGTCATGACCGCGTTGACTTAATACTCACTATCGACACACTTGACTGTACTTGTGTGGCGGCGACAAGCACCATTGTGCCAGCGCGCTGTGGTTGTGTTGCTCGCCGCCCGCCCTTATCTATCTTTTTCTTTCCTTCTTGGTGCGTAAATCCGATATGAGTTCCGCTCTGTCCATCCGGCAGCTAACCAAAACCTACGGCAACGGTTTCCAGGCCTTGAGTGGTATCGATCTGGACGTCGCCGAAGGTGACTTTTTCGCCTTGCTCGGCCCGAACGGCGCCGGCAAATCCACGACCATCGGCATTCTTTCGACCCTGGTGAACAAGACCAGCGGCACGGTGAATATCTTCGGTCACGACCTGGACAAGAACCCGGCGGCGCTCAAGCGCTCCATCGGCGTGGTGCCCCAGGAATTCAACTTCAACCAGTTTGAAAAGACTTTCGACATCGTCGTGACCCAAGCCGGTTACTACGGCATTCCGGCGAAAGTCGCCAAGGAACGCGCCGAGCAATACCTGACCCAGCTAGGGCTGTGGGACAAGCGTGATGTACCGTCACGTTCGTTGTCCGGCGGCATGAAGCGCCGACTGATGATCGCCCGTGCGCTGGTTCACCAACCGCGCCTGCTGATCCTCGACGAGCCGACTGCCGGTGTGGACATCGAACTGCGTCGCTCGATGTGGACCTTCCTTACCGAGCTGAACCAGAAAGGCATCACCATCATCCTCACCACGCATTACCTGGAAGAGGCTGAACAGTTGTGCCGCAACATCGGCATCATCGACCACGGCACCATCGTCGAAAACACCAGCATGAAGCAGTTGCTCAGCCAGTTGCATGTCGAGACCTTCCTGCTGGATCTGAAAAACAGCCTGAGCGTACCGCCGCAACTGATCGGCTATCCCTCGCGATTGCTCGATGCTCACACCCTGGAAGTCCAGGTAGACAAAAGCATGGGCATCACCGCGCTCTTCACTCAGCTTGCCCAGCAGAACATCGAAGTGCTGAGCCTGCGCAACAAAACCAATCGCCTCGAGGAGTTGTTCGTGTCCCTGGTGGAGAAAAATCTGTCGAAGGTGGCGGTATGAGTTCCGAGTTTCGCCCCAACCTTGTCGCCCTGAACACCATCGTTTACCGTGAAATCCGGCGCTTTACCCGGATCTGGCCGCAGACCCTGCTGCCGCCGGCCATCACCATGGTTCTGTATTTCGTGATCTTCGGTAACCTGATCGGTCGGCAGATCGGTGACATGGGTGGCTTCACCTACATGGAATACATCGTGCCAGGGTTGATCATGATGTCGGTGATCACCAACTCCTACGGCAACGTGGTGTCGAGTTTCTTCGGCAGCAAATTTCAGCGTTCCATCGAAGAGCTGATGGTGTCGCCGGTCTCGCCGCACACCATTCTGATCGGCTACACCTTGGGTGGTGTGCTGCGCGGATTGATGGTCGGGATCATCGTGACCCTGCTGTCGCTGTTCTTCACCCATTTGCAGGTGCATCACCTGGGCGTGACCCTGCTGGTGGTGGTGCTGACGGCGACGATCTTCTCGCTGCTGGGCTTCATCAACGCGGTGTTCGCGCGCAACTTCGATGACATCTCGATCATTCCGACTTTCGTGCTCACACCGTTGACCTACCTGGGCGGGGTGTTTTACTCGATTACGTTGCTGCCGCCGTTCTGGCAGACCGTCTCGCTGGCCAACCCGGTGCTGCACATGGTCAATGCGTTTCGTTACGGGATCCTTGGCGTGTCGGATATCCGCATCAGCATTGCGATTACGTTCATGTTGGTGGCGACGGTGATTCTGTACTTCGGTTGCGCACGGTTGCTGGTGAGTGGGCGGGGGATGCGCACATAAGATCACTGTTGCATTGCCCTGTAGGAGCAAAGCTTGCTCGCGATGACGGCAGTCCAGTCTTCAATGATGTCGCCTGATACACCGCAATCGCGAGCAAGCTTTGCTCCTACAGGTGTGCATGTACCATAAAAAACGGCCTCCAATCGGAGGCCGTTTTGCATGCTCACATCCGGCGCTGCTTGCGCCGCTTCCATTGCCGAGCAACCCACCAGCGCCAATACATCATCACCAGGCAATAGGCTAATGCGCCTAGCGCCAGCCCGGTCACCACGGACCCCAGCAAAAACGGCTGCCACAAGGTCGACAGCTCGCCGCTGATCCATTCCCAGGTCAACTCGTCCGGCAATTGGCGAGCGGGAACGTCCATTAACCAGGCGCCCGCCTGATAAGTGCAAAAGAACACGGCGGGCATGGTGATCGGGTTGGTCAGCCAGACCAGGCTGACAGCAATCGGCATGTTGCCGCGCACGACGATGGCGAGGAAAGCGGCGACCAGCATTTGCATCGGAATCGGCAGGAATGCCGCGAACAGGCCAACGGCCATGGCGCGGGCGACCGAGTGACGGTTGAGGTGCCAAAGGTTTGGGTCATGCAGCAGCGTGCCGAGGAATCGTAAGGATTTGTGTTCCCTGATACTGGTCGGGTCTGGCATGTAACGTTTGAATAAGCGCCGGGGCATAAGGCTTCTCGGTCGGTCAAGGCGGCAAGTATGTCTGGATTCCATGAAGCGCCCATTCAGACTTTGTGACAATTGTTAACGGCGCTCGTGCGATCGACCGGCTACTCCTAGAGACGGAACTCTCAAGGACGGGCGTATGCGCACAGGGATGGTGGCATTGGCGCTGGGTTTGCTGACCCTGCGTTTTTTACCGGCGTTGCCGCCGGTCGGATTGTGGTTATTGTTGCCGGTCGTGGGTGTGCTGTTGCTGCCATTCAAGACGTACCCGGTGGCGTTTTTTCTGTTCGGTTTGAGTTGGGCCTGCCTGCAGGCGCAGTGGGCGCTGGATGATCGGTTGGCGCCAGGCCTGGATGGCGAGACGCGTTGGATCGAGGGGCGGGTAACGGGACTGCCCCAGCAGGGCGAAGCCGTGGTGCGATTCGAATTGGCAGATGGTGGGTCGCGGCACGCAAAGGTGCCACGCCTCATGCGCCTGGCCTGGTACGACGGACCGTCGGTGAACAGCGGTGAGCGTTGGCGACTGGCGGTCAAGTTGAAGCGTCCCTCAGGGTTGCTCAATCCCCATGCCTTTGATTACGACGCCTGGTTGCTCGCGCAGCGCATTGGTGCGACCGGGACCGTCAAGCATGGCGAGCGGCTTTCCGAGGCAAGCGGGGCTTGGCGTGACGGCATTCGCCAGACGTTGCTGGCCGTGGATGCACAGGGGCGATCGGGCGCACTGGCGGCGTTGGTGCTCGGCGACGGTGCCGGGCTCAGCCGCGAAGACTGGCAGGTGTTGCAGGACACCGGCACCGTGCATCTGTTGGTAATTTCCGGACAGCACGTCGGCTTGCTGGCGGGATTGGTGTACATGCTGATCGCCGGCCTTGCCCGGTATGGCCTCTGGCCAAGCCGTTTGCCCTGGCTCCCATGGGCCTGCGGCCTGGCGTTCGCCGCTGCTCTCGGTTACGGGTTATTGGCCGGCTTCGAGGTGCCGGTGCGGCGCGCCTGCCTGATGATCGGCCTGGTGCTGTTATGGCGCCTGCGATTTCGTCATCTTGGCGCCTGGTGGCCGCTGCTGCTGGCGCTTAATGGCGTTTTGTTACTGGATCCGCTGGCCAGCCTGCAACCGGGGTTCTGGTTGTCCTTTGCTGCTGTGGCGGTGCTGATTTTTACCTTCAGTGGTCGATTGGGTCCCTGGCGATGGTGGCAAACCTGGACCCGCGCACAGTGGTTGATCGCAATTGGTCTGGGGCCAATATTGCTGGTCTTGGGGCTGCCGATCAGTGTCAGTGGGCCACTCGTCAACTTGCTGGCTGTGCCCTGGATCAGCCTGGCGGTGCTGCCACCCGCGTTGCTCGGGACACTTTTGTTGCCGGTGCCTGACATCGGCGAAGGTTTGCTGTGGCTGGCGGGCGGCTTGATCGATGGACTGTTCAAGGTGCTGGGATGGGCGGCTGGCCGGGTTCCGGCGTGGGTGCCCGTGGCGATCCCGCTGTGGGTATGGGGTTTCGGCGCCCTGGGAGCCTTTCTGCTTTTGCTGCCGCGAGGCGTGCCATTGCGCCCGCTGGGATGGCCGATGCTGCTGTTGCTGGTTTTTCCACCGCGCTGCGAGGTGCCGCAAGGGGTCGCCGATATTTGGCAGCTGGATGTCGGCCAAGGCCTGGCGATCCTGGTGCGAACGCGTCATCACACGCTGTTGTATGACACTGGCCCGCGTTTTGGCGAAATTGACCTTGGTGAGCGCGTGGTGCTGCCGACCTTGCGCAAACTGGGCGTGAAAGATCTGGACCTTATGCTGATCAGTCATGCCCATGCCGATCATGCCGGCGGGGCTCGATCGGTGGCCAAAGGGTTGCCGGTCAAGCAGGTGCTGGGCGGTGAACCTGAGGCACTGCCGAGCGAGCTGCTATCCGATGACTGCGAGAGCGGTCGGCGATGGACCTGGGACGGTGTGAGCTTTGAGCTTTGGCAGTGGGCGAGTGCCCGTGAAAGCAATCCAAAATCCTGTGTTTTGCAGATTGAGGCCAACGGCGAGCGATTGTTGCTGACCGGCGATATTGACATGGCCGCCGAGCGTGCCCTGCTCGACAGTCCATTGGGTGTGAAGACCCACTGGTTACAGGCGCCGCACCATGGCAGTCGCAGTTCTTCCTCAACGGCGCTGCTCAATGGCTTGCGACCCCATGCCGTACTGATCTCCCGTGGCCAGGGCAACTCGTTTGGCCACCCCCATCCCACGGTGCTGGCACGCTACCGAAAACACGGCATGGCGATCTATGACAGTGCGGAGCAGGGCGCCATTCATCTGCAACTGGGGCGTTTCGAGTCGCCGCGTTCGATGCGTCAGGAACGGCGTTTCTGGCGTGATCCACCGCCCCTGAACAAATAACCATGAGCTATTAAAGCCCGACCGGATGCGACATC
Source organism: Pseudomonas putida (assembly GCF_050990305.1). Lineage (GTDB taxonomy): Bacteria > Pseudomonadota > Gammaproteobacteria > Pseudomonadales > Pseudomonadaceae > Aquipseudomonas > Aquipseudomonas putida_AH. The sequence goes on from NZ_CP158817.1 coordinate 1,605,506, forward strand.
ACGGTCTTCGGTGCGCTCACCCCCTATGTTAGAGTGGCGCACTTTTTCGAGGGGACTGTCACTGTGTGGGAATTGGTCAAATCCGGCGGTTGGATGATGCTGCCGATCATTCTGAGTTCCATCGCGGCCATGGCGATCGTTACCGAGCGCCTGTGGACCCTGCGGGCCAGTCGCGTGACCCCGGAGCATTTGCTCGGGCAGGTCTGGGTCTGGATCAAGGACAAGCAACTCAATAAAGAAAAACTCAAGGAACTGCGCGCCAACTCGCCGTTGGGCGAGATCCTGGCGGCGGGCCTGGCCAACTCCAAGCATGGTCGCGAGATCATGAAGGAGTGCATCGAAGAGGCCGCCGCTCGGGTCATCCATGAACTGGAGCGCTACATCAACGCCCTCGGCACCATCGCCGCCATGGCACCGCTGCTGGGTCTGCTGGGTACGGTACTGGGCATGATCGATATTTTCAGCGCGTTCATGGGCACGGGCATGACCACCAATGCCGCGGTGCTGGCCGGTGGTATCTCCAAGGCACTGATCACCACGGCCGCGGGCCTGATGGTCGGTATCCCATCGGTATTCTTCCATCGCTTCCTGCAACGCCGGATCGATGAACTGGTGGTGGGTATGGAGCAGGAAGCGATCAAGCTGGTCGAAGTCGTGCAGGGCGATCGTGATGTGGACCTGGCAGGGGGCAAAGCGTGAAGTTTCGCCGCAAGCAACGGGAGAATGTGGACATCAACCTCGCGTCACTGATTGACGTGGTGTTTATTCTGCTGCTGTTTTTCGTGGTGACCACCACCTTTACCCGTGAAACTCAGCTGCGCGTGGAACTGCCTGAAGCGGTCAGCGGCGCGCCTTCCGACGAGCAGACGCGGCAACTGGACATCGCCATCAGTGCCGATGGCGTGTTTTCGGTGAACAACCAAGTGTTGCCGAAAAGCGATCTGGCGACGCTGATGGACGCGTTGCAGAAAGAGTCCAATGGTGACACCAGCCGACCGCTGTCGATCAGTGCCGATGGCAAGTCCCAGCATCAGTCGGTGATCACCGCCATGGACGCCGCCGGCAAGCTTGGCTTCAGCCACTTGCGCATGACGACAGTCGAGGCGGCGCCGACCGCACCCTGATGGCCATGTCCGATCGCCTGCTCGCCGCCTGGTACCGAGGTCATCCGGCCCTGAAGTTGTTGCAGCCACTGGAGTGGCTGTACCGACGCGTGGTCAACAACAAACGCAGGCGCTTTCTGGCGGGCGAGGGTGACATCTATCAGCCGTCCGTGCCGCTGATCGTTGTCGGCAATATCACCGTCGGCGGCACCGGCAAGACGCCGCTGATTCTGTGGATGATCGAGCATTGCCAGCGCAGCGGCTTGCGAGTCGGCGTGGTCAGTCGCGGTTACGGCGCCAAGCCGCCGCAACTGCCATGGCGGGTCGAGGCGGATCAGAGCGCAGGGGTAGCAGGCGACGAACCGCTGCTGATCGTCCAGCGCACCGGGGTGCCATTGATGATCGACCCGGATCGCAGCCGCGCCGTCAAAGCCTTGCTGGCGAGTGAGCCGCTGGACCTGATCCTGTCCGATGACGGGATGCAACATTACCGATTAGCCCGTGATCTGGAGCTGGTACTGATCGATAACGCTCGAGGCCTGGGTAATCAGCGTTGTCTGCCGGCCGGACCATTGCGTGAACCGGTCGAGCGTCTGCAAAGCGTTGACGCGGTGCTCTACAACGGTGCCGAGGCTGATCGCGAGGGCGGCTTTGCCTTCCAGTTGCAACCCACTGCATTGATCAATTTGCTCAGCGGCCAGCGCTGCTCCCTCGATCACTTTGCCCCAGGCCAGGCGTTGCACGCCGTGGCCGGCATCGGTAACCCACAGCGTTTCTTCAAGACCCTCGAAACGCTACACTGGCAGCCAGTCCCGCACGCTTTCGCCGACCACGCGCAATACAGTGTGCAGGCGTTGAATTTCACCCCGTCATTGCCATTGGTGATGACCGAAAAGGACGCGGTGAAGTGCCGTGCCTTCGCTGCTGCCGATTGGTGGTATCTGGCGGTCGATGCCGTGCCGTCGCCGGCTTTCGTGGCCTGGTTCGACACACAGTTGATGCGCCTGTTGCCGGCACGTCTGTTGCCATAAATTCGTTTTTATCCAGGGAATGCTCATGGACACCAAATTGCTCGATATCCTCGCTTGCCCGGTCTGCAAGGGCCCGCTCAAACTCAGCGCCGACAAGACCGAGCTGATCAGCAAGGGCGCAGGCCTCGCGTACCCGATTCGCGACGGTATCCCGGTGATGCTCGAAACTGAAGCCCGTACTCTGACCACCGACGAGCGCCTGGATAAATGACTACAGCCTTTACCGTTGTCATCCCGTCGCGCTATGCCTCCACCCGGTTACCGGGCAAACCGCTACTACTGATCGCTGGCAAGCCGATGATCCAGCATGCCTGGGAACAGGCCAGCAAAAGCAGCGCCCAGCGTGTAGTGGTAGCTACCGACGATGCGCGCATCCGTCAGGCCTGCATCGAATTTGGCGCCGAAGTGGTGATGACCCGCGAGGACCACAACTCCGGCACTGATCGCCTGGCGGAAGTCGCGGCGAAACTGGGCCTGGCGCCTGACGCCATCGTGGTGAACGTCCAGGGCGACGAACCGTTGATCCCGCCGAGCGTGATCGATCAGGTCGCCGCCAACCTGGCCACCCACACCGAAGCCCGCATGGCCACCCTGGGCGAGCCGATCGAAGACGTTGACTCCCTGTTCAATCCAAATGTCGTCAAGGTCGTCAGTGACTTGAACGGTATGGCCCTGACTTTCAGTCGTGCGACCTTGCCTTGGGCGCGAGATGCCTTTGCCCAGAGCCGCGAATCCCTGCCCGAAGGAGTGCCGTACCGTCGCCATATTGGCATCTATGCCTACCGCGCCGGATTCCTGCATGACTTCGTCAGCTGGGGACCGTGCTGGTTGGAAAACACCGAATGTCTGGAGCAGCTGCGGGCGCTTTGGCATGGCGTGCGGATTCACGTCGCTGACGCGCTGATCGCACCGCCTGCCGGTGTCGATACCGTTGAAGACCTTGAGCGCGTTCGTCGCTTGCTGGAGGCCTGATGCGGGTACTGTTTGTCTGCCTGGGTAACATCTGCCGTTCACCCACGGCCGAAGGCGTTCTGCGGCATAAGCTGCGAGAGGCGGGGCTGGCCGAACAGGTCGAAGTCGCGTCCGCCGGTACCGGCGACTGGCACGTCGGCAAGGCGCCGGACAAACGCAGCCAGGCCGCGGCAAAATTGCGTGGTTATGACCTGTCCGCCCAGCGCGCCCAGCAAGTGACCCGCGCCGATTTCGCCACCTACGACCTGATTCTGGCGATGGACAACAGTAACCTGCGCAACCTCAAGGCCTTGCAGCCGACCAAGGGCAAGGCCGAGCTGGATCTGTTCCTGCGCCGCTATGAGTCAGAAGTCGATGAAGTCCCGGACCCGTATTACGACGGGGAGCAGGGCTTCGAGCAGGTGCTGGACTTGATCGAGCGTGCCAGCGATCGGTTGGTGATCGAACTGAAGGGACGTTTATGAGTTTGCAGGTTCGATCACAGGTTTCGCTCAAGCCCTACAACAGTTTTGGCGTCGACGTTCAGGCCCGCCTGTTTGCCGAAGCCCACAGCGACGCCGATGTGCGAGAGGCCTTGGCCTATTCACGGCAACATGACGTACCGCTGCTGGTGATTGGCGGTGGCAGCAATTTGCTGCTCACGGCGGATATTCCGGCGCTGGTGCTGCGCATGGCTACCCGCGGGATTCGCGTGCTGAGCGATGATGGCCGCCAAGTGGTGATCGAAGCCGAGGCGGGCGAGCCCTGGCACCCCTTCGTGCAGCACACATTGGTGCACGGTCTGTCCGGACTGGAAAATCTCAGCCTGATTCCCGGCACCGTGGGTGCGGCGCCGATGCAGAACATTGGCGCCTATGGCGTGGAGATCAAGGACGTGTTCGCCGGCCTGACCGCTCTCGATCGCCAAAGCGGCGAGCTGCGCGAGTTCACCCTGGATGAATGCAACTTCGCCTACCGTGACAGCCTGTTCAAGCAGGAGCCTGGGCGCTGGTTGATCCTGCGCGTGCGTTTCATCCTCGACCGTGCTGCGCACTTGCATCTGGAGTATGGTCCGGTGCGTCAGCGCTTGACTGAGCAAGGCATCGAGCATCCGACGCCCAGTGATGTCAGTCAGGCCATTTGCAGCATTCGCAACGAAAAACTCCCGGATCCGGCAGTGCTGGGCAATGCCGGCAGCTTCTTCAAAAACCCCTTGGTGTCGGCGGCGCTGGTTACACAACTCAAGGTCGAACACCCGGATCTGGTGGCCTATGCGCAACCCGACGGGCAGATGAAATTGGCCGCCGGTTGGCTGATCGAGCGGGCTGGCTGGAAAGGTTTCCGCGAAGCTGACGCTGGCGTACACAAATTGCAGGCACTGGTGCTGGTCAACTACGGCAGCGCGACCGGTCTGCAACTACTCGACCTGGCGCAGCGTATCCAGAAGGACATTTCAGAGCGTTTTCATGTCGACCTGGAAATGGAGCCGAACCGCTATTGAGGCTAAGCTTTCAAAGTGAGCTCCCAAGCCCTGCACCGATGAAAAGTGCAGGGCTTTTTTGTTAATGCTGGGTTAACTTAGTGAGCTAACGATGTAATGCTTTCCTCCACCAAAGGCCCGGTGCAGACGATCCCGTCGGCATAAGAGAGCCTCCTTAGCCTGAGTCGATCTGCGTGATGCCAACCGCCGACCTTCCGGCGGCAGATTGCTCGACCCCATAACCCAATACTATGCGGGCGTGCCCATGATTACCCTGAAACTCAATGGTCAAGACCATCAACTCGACGTCACCGAGGACATGCCGCTGCTCTGGGCCATTCGTGATGTGGCTGGTTACAACGGCACCAAATTTGGCTGCGGCCTGGGTCTGTGCGGTGCTTGCACCATTCATATCGAGGGCGCACCGGCACGTAGCTGCATTACACCGATCGGTTCGGTAGTTGGGCAGAACGTCACCACCATCGATAATCTCCACGCCGACCCGGTCGGCAAAGTGGTGCAGCAAGCCTGGCTGGATACCGCTGTAGCCCAATGTGGTTACTGCCAGGGCGGGCAAATCATGTCCGCCACCGCACTGCTCAAGATCCACCCGAACCCGAGCGACGAACAGATCGAAGAGGCAATGGTCGGCAACATCTGCCGTTGCGGCACTTACAACCGCATCAAGACGGCTATCCGTACGGCCTCCACCCACCTGAAGGAGGCCAAGGCATGAGCCGGTTACCGAATGATTTTGCCCTGAGCAACCTCAGTCGACGTGGGTTCCTCAAGGGTGTGGGGGCCACCGGCGCTTTGGTGGTCGCTGCGAGCTGGGGCTGGCAAGACGTTTTTGCTGAAGAGAAAGAGAAGAAATTCGGTGCTGACGGCATGCCTAACGGTTGGGTCGATGATCCAAAGGTGTATGTCAGCATCGCCACGGATGGCACGGTGACCGTGGTTTGCAACCGTTCGGAAATGGGTCAGGGCGTTCGCACCAGCCTGACCATGGTTGTGGCTGATGAGCTGGAAGCCGACTGGGCACGGGTCAAAGTTCGGCAGGCGCCGGGTGATGAAGTGCGCTTCGGCAACCAGGACACCGACGGTTCGCGCAGCATGCGCCACTGGTACGAGCCGATGCGCCGTTGCGGTGCTGCCGCGCGGACCATGCTGGAACAGGCTGCGGCCGACCAGTGGAAGGTTCCGGTCAGTGAATGCCGAGCTCAATTGCACAAGGTCATCCATACACCGTCCGGGCGAGAACTGGAGTATGGCGCCTTGGCCGCGGCTGCCAGTGCCCTGGCTGTGCCAGCGCGCGACAGCTTGCGGCTCAAGCAACCATCGGAATTTCGCTACATCGGCAAGGAAGGCACCAAGGCCATCGACGGTGACGATATCGTCAACGGTCGCGCGGTGTATGGCGCCGATGTGCATTTCGACGGCATGCTGTTCGCGACCATTGCCCGGCCAGCGGTGTATGGCGGCAAGGTGAAAAGTTTCGATGCCTCGGCGGCCATGAAAGTCCCAGGCGTGGTCAAGGTTGTGCAGATCGAGAGTCGTCCGCTGCCATCGGAGTTTCAACCGCTGGGCGGTGTTGCCGTGGTGGCGAAAAACACTTGGGCCGCGATCAAGGGGCGCGAGGCGCTGACAATTGAATGGGATGACGGCCCCAACGCCAGTTACGACTCGATCGCCTACCGCAAGGAGCTGGAAGCTGCTTCCCTTACGGCCGGTAAAGTGGTGCGCAACACCGGTAACATCGACGAAGCCATGAAAAGCGCTGACAGCACCCTGGAAGCGTCCTATTACCTGCCGCATCTGTCGCAGTCACCAATGGAGCCGATGGTCGCCATTGCCCGTTACAAAGATGGCATCTGCGAAGCCTGGGGCCCGAGCCAGGCCCCGCAAGTCACTCGCGAGCGGATTGGCGAACGCCTGGGGCTGCCATTCGACAACATCACCTTCAATGTCACCTTGCTCGGCGGCGGTTTCGGTCGCAAGTCCAAGCCCGACTTCATCATCGAAGCAGCCATCCTGGCCAAGGAGTTCCCCGGCAAAGCGGTGCGGGTGCAGTGGACCCGTGAAGACGACATCCATTGCTCGTATTTCCACACGGTTTCGGTCGAACACCTCAAAGCCGGCCTGAATAAGGATGGTCTGCCGTCCGGCTGGTTGCACCGTACGGTAGCGCCGAGCATCACCGCACTGTTTGCACCGGGGATGAACCACGAGGCGGCTTTTGAGTTAGGCATGGGCTTCACCAACATGGCCTACGCGATTCCCAACATCCGTCTGGAAAACCCCGAAGCGACTGTCCACACCCGCGTGGGCTGGTACCGCTCGGTGTCGAACATCCCTCACGGCTTTGCGATTCAAAGTTTCATCGATGAGTTGGCGCACAAGGCCAAGGAAGATCCGCTCAAGTATCAGATCAAATTGCTCGGCCCGGACAGGCAGATCGATCCAAGGACTTTGAGTGAAGAGTGGAACTACGGTGAATCTCCCGAGCGTTATCCCATCGATACCGGGCGCTTGCGCACGGTGCTGGAAACCGCCGCCAAGGCGGCCGGTTGGGGGCGCGAGTTGCCCAAGGGGCGAGGTCTGGGGTTGGCGGTGCATTACAGCTTCGTCACCTATGTGGCGGCGGTGATCGAGGTCGAAGTCAAAGATGATGGCACGTTGATTGTGCACAAAGCTGACATCGCCGTGGATTGTGGGCCGCAAATCAATCCCGAGCGGATTCGCTCACAGTTCGAGGGTGCGTGCGTCATGGGGCTGGGCAACGCAGTACTGGGGGAGATCAGTTTCAAGGACGGCAAAGTCCAGCAGGACAACTTCCACATGTATGAAGTGGCGCGTATGTCCCTGGCGCCGAAGGAAGTCGCTGTGCATCTGGTGACACCACCCGGCAACGTGCCCTTGGGTGGCGTTGGTGAGCCGGGCGTACCGCCGATTGCCCCGGCGCTGTGCAACGCGATCTTCGCCGCCACGGGCAAGCGTATCCGCGACCTGCCGGTCCGTTACCAGCTGCAGGGCTGGAACAAGGCAGGGGCGTGATGGACAGCGCCGATCTGAACGTCCTGCGTAGCGTGCTGGAGTGGCATCGCGCAGGCCACCGGGTGGTGTTGTACAGCGTGGTCCAGACGTGGGGCACTGCGCCCCGGGCACCGGGTGCGATGTTGGCGCTGCGTGAAGATGGGGTGGTGATTGGCTCGGTGTCCGGCGGCTGCGTCGAGGATGACTTGATTGCGCGGTTGCATGACGGTCGTATCCTGGCCGATGGGCCGTCCGTACAACTCATCACCTATGGCGTGACCCGTGAGGAGGCGGCGCGCTTCGGTTTGCCCTGTGGCGGCACCTTGCGTCTGACCGAGGAGCGCATTCGCGATGCGGATTGGGTTGCACAATTGCTGGCCCGATGTGAAGCCCACGAAATCATCGCGCGCGAGCTAAACCTTGAAACCGGGGAAGTGAAGTTGACTCCGGCCAGCAAGTCGGACGTGTTGACGTTTGATGGGCAGGTCTTGCGCGCGATCTACGGGCCGCGATGGCGTTTGTTGCTGATTGGCGCGGGGCAATTGTCCCGTTACGTGGCGGAGATGGCGCGGCTGCTGGATTTCGAAGTGCTGATTTGTGATCCGCGCAGTGAGTTCGTCTATGGCTGGGAAGAACAGCATGGCCGATTTGTCTCGGGTATGCCCGACGAGGCCGTGTTGAACATCCAGACCGACGAGCGCACGGCCATTGTGGCCCTGACCCATGATCCACGCTTGGATGACATGGCCTTGTTAACGGCGCTGGATTCCAGCGCTTTCTATGTGGGGGCTCTGGGTTCGCGGGTCAATAGTCAGAAACGCCGGGACAATCTGGCTCAGCTGGGTTTGTCACAGAAGGCCATCGATCGGTTGCACGGCCCGATTGGTTTGCACATTGGCAGCCATAACCCTTCGGAAATCGCTTTGTCGTTGATGGCAGAAATTGTGGCGATCAAGAATGGCGTGGAGCTGAAACAGAAAAAGCCTTTGCGGGAGGGTGCATGATCGAGCCTATCGGTGTCGTCGTTCTGGCGGCGGGGCAGGGCAGCCGGTTTCGGCAAATCGCGGGCGATGACAAGGACAAATTGCTGGCGGACTGTGTGGGGTGTGATGGTGTTGTCCGTTCGGTGATCGAGCACGTGCTGGTGAATTTACCGGCCGGACTGGGTAACAGGGTCCTGGTGACCACCGCCGATCGCCCGCAAGTCATCCGTTTGGCCAAGGCGTATGGTTGCGAGATTGTATTGATCGAGTCGACGGGAATGGGGGACAGCATTGCGGCAGGGGTGGCGGCTTGCTCGCAACTCGGTGGTTGGTTGATGGTGCTGGGGGATATGCCGTTCATCCTGCCGTCGAGTATTGAACAAGTCGTTGCGCAGATGGCAGGGGATTGCATCAATGTGCCGGTCCAGGAGGGCGAATTTGGGCATCCAGTGGGCTTTGGCGGCTGCTTCGGCCCGAGATTAATGGCGCTATCGGGTGATCGCGGAGCCAGGCCGTTGTTTGCGCAGGGGCGGGTGATTGAAGTCGCGGTGGATGACCCCGGTGTGTTGTGGGATGTGGATGTGCCAGAAAAACTGGTCTTCGCCTGTTAGACCGCTATCGCGGGCAAGCCACGCTCCCACAGGTTTTTGTGTCGTACACAACATGATTGAACAACAAAAAAACCTGTGGGAGCGTGGCTTGCCCGCGATGAACGATAACGCGGTTTTCCTGCCTTGCTTTCGATATAAAAAAGCCCCGCCTGGGTTCACCAGGCGGGGCTTTTTCAATGGCCGATGGAATTAGACGAGGGGTTTAGGCTCGTGCTCTTTTTCCTGGGCCTGTTCGTGTTGCTCTACCGCATTCTGAACGGAGCGCGGGGCTTCGTGGATCACGGATTCAGCGGGCTCGGCAGCAACTTCAGCTGTCGGGGCTGGTGCGGCCTCAACGACTTCAGCGACAACCGTTTCAGCTGGAGCAGCAGCGGCGGCCAGTTCGGCTTCCTTCTGCAGACGCTCGGCTTCACGTTTGCGACGACGCACTTCACGCGGGTCGTTTGGCGCACGGCCACTTGGCGTCAGGGCGCTGACAGGTGCAGCTTCCACCACTGGAGCAGGGGCCTCGACAACAACCGGGGCTTCGACCACTGGAGCAGGCTCGGCGGCGACAACCACTGGCTCGGAGACCATTGCTTCAGCCACTTCGGCTTCAGCAACTGGCTCTGGTGCCGGTGCTTGTACTTCGGCAACAGCTGGCTCGGCAACCCAGTTGAACGCAGTTTGCTCTTCGCGAACTTCACGAACGGCTTCAGTCACGACTTCGACAACCGGCTCGGCGGCGACCACAGGTTCTGCCATAACGGCAGGCTCGGCGGCCACTTCAACCACAGGCTGCGCCTCAGGTGCTGGAGCCAGTTCGATTTCCGGCGAGGCGCTGGCTTCGACCGGGGTTGTCGCTTCAACCACTGGCGCTTCGGCTGGAGCAGCCTCCAGGGTAGCGGCAGTAGCGCGTTCGGCTTGCTCGTTGGCTTGAGCCTCAGCTGGAGCACTGATCACGGTGCTGGCAACGGCTGCGGTAACAGCCAGGCCTGCGGCCAGATCGGCGGAGCTTGGCGCTTCGCTGCTTTCGCCGGACTCGGACTCTTCCGAACCTTCGATCACGTTACCGTTGGCATCACGTTGACGCTCACGACGGTTGCTGCGACGACGCTGGCCACGGGAGCGGCGGCGTGGGCGATCGCCTTCGGCGCCGTCCTGACCTTCTTCCTGCAGTTGCTCTTCGTTGGTTGGCAGCTCTTCTTCGGCAACGGCAGCAGCGGCTTGCTCGGCACGTGGTTGACGTTCTTCACGCGGTGGGCGCGGAGCACGTTCTTCCCGTGGCTGACGAGCCGGACGTTCTTCAGCGGTAGCTGCGACGGCCGGAGCGGCGTCCAAGGGTTCACGCAGTTCACGTACTCGTTCTTCACGCTCGCCACGCGGCTTGCGGTCTTCACGTGGGGCACGCGGTGCGCGTTCTTCACGTGGCGCACGTGGTGCACGCTCTTCACGGGCTACTGCTGGCGCTTCCTCGCGGGCTTCACGGACTTCACGGACTTCACGTGGCTGACGTTCTTCGCGTGGTTCACGTGGTGCACGCTCTTCACGCGGTGCACGTTCCTCGCGAGGCTTGCGATCTTCATCGCGGCGACCGTTACGGTTGCGGCTCTGCTGGCGACCGCTGCGACGCTCTTCGTTACGGGCCGGACGCTCGGCAGCCGGTTTTTCAACCACGACCGGAGCGGCAGGCTCTTCCTTGCCGGCGAACAGGCTGACCAGCGACTTCACCAGGCCCTTGAACAGGCTTGGCTCTGGCGCGGCGACCGGTGCGGCAACCGGAGCGACAACTTCGGTCGGAACCGGAGCGTTGGCGCGGGCCGGTGCAGTCTTGACCGCGGCTTCCTGGCGAACCAGGGTGCGGGTCGCAGCGGCTGGCTGGACGTCTTCCACTTCGGCAGCGGCAGCAGCGATTTCGTAGCTGGACTGGTTGGTGGCGGCTTCCGGGCTGTCATCGCGCAGGCGCTGAACTTCAAAGTGCGGCGTTTCGAGGTGATCGTTCGGCAGAATGACGATACGAGCACGGGTGCGCAGTTCGATCTTGGTAATCGAGTTGCGTTTTTCGTTGAGCAGGAACGCTGCCACCGGGATCGGCACCTGGGCGCGAACTTCGGCGGTGCGGTCTTTCAGGGCTTCTTCTTCGATCAGGCGCAGGATTGCCAGCGACAGCGATTCAACATCACGGATGATGCCGGTGCCGCTGCAGCGTGGGCAAACGATGCCGCTGCTTTCACCCAGGGATGGACGCAGGCGCTGACGGGACATTTCCAGCAGACCGAAGCGCGAGATGCGACCGACTTGTACACGAGCGCGGTCGGCTTCCAGGCATTCGCGGACTTTCTCTTCCACGGCGCGCTGGTTCTTGGCAGGGGTCATGTCGATGAAGTCGATGACGATCAGGCCGCCGATGTCGCGCAGGCGCAACTGACGGGCGATTTCTTCAGCCGCTTCAAGGTTGGTCTGCAGGGCGGTTTCTTCGATGTCGCTGCCTTTGGTGGCGCGCGCCGAGTTGATGTCGATGGACACCAGGGCTTCGGTCGGATCGATAACGATGGAACCACCGGAAGGCAGTTCGACGACGCGCTGGAACGCGGTTTCGATCTGGCTTTCGATCTGGAAACGGTTGAACAGCGGCACGCTGTCTTCGTACAGCTTGATCTTGCTGGCGTACTGCGGCATGACCTGGCGGATGAAGGTCAGGGCTTCGTCCTGGGCTTCAACGCTGTCGATCAGGACTTCGCCGATGTCCTGGCGCAGGTAGTCGCGGATTGCGCGGATGATCACGTTGCTTTCCTGGTAGATCAGGAAAGGTGCGGAACGGTCCAGCGATGCTTCTTTGATGGCGGTCCAGAGTTGCAGCAGGTAATCGAGGTCCCACTGCATTTCTTCACTGCTGCGGCCCAGGCCGGCAGTGCGCACGATCAGACCCATGTCGGCTGGGGCAACCAGGCCGTTCAGGGCTTCACGCAGTTCATTACGCTCTTCGCCTTCGATACGACGGGAGATGCCGCCTGCGCGCGGGTTGTTCGGCATCAGGACCAGGTAACGACCGGCCAGGCTGATGAAGGTGGTCAGGGCTGCACCCTTGTTGCCACGTTCTTCTTTTTCAACTTGAACGATGACTTCCTGGCCTTCGCTCAGGACGTCCTTGATATTGACGCGGCCTTCGGGAGCTTTCTTGAAGTATTCGCGGGAGATTTCTTTGAGTGGCAGGAAGCCGTGGCGCTCAGAGCCGAAATCGACAAAGGCAGCTTCAAGGCTTGGTTCGATGCGAGTGATCCGGCCTTTATAAATGTTGGCTTTCTTCTGCTCGCGTGCACCGGATTCGATGTCCAGGTCGTAGAGGCGCTGGCCATCTACCAGTGCAACACGCAACTCTTCGGGTTGAGTTGCGTTAATCAGCATTCTTTTCATGTAGTACCGTCGGTTTCCGGGCTGCCGGAAACGGCGTTCGGCACACACGACTTCTCACGGTCGGTGTCAGGTGCGTCGGGAGTGGTTGGCCATTCCCGTGTCCAGCGATGTGCGGCCAATGTGGGCCAGCATCGCGACGTACGCGTCCTGCTTGCTGTGGCTACTTAAGCACTCAGTCAGGAGGAGGAATCAACCGGCGGCTGTGGACGAGATGAAGCGTCTTGATAAAGCCTATTGCTACACAGTCCAGCGGTTGTGCATCTCCACCCTACACGTATCCCTGATAATTCGGGTGCTGCCGCGCGCAGAATCCGCAGCGGGTTGGCATTTACCGTGAGCTCCGAAAGGGGAGGTCACGCATCATGGCTAATTTAGGCGTTGTTTCCGAAGCGTTCGCTCGGGGTCATTTGCAGCTGACTGCACTTTGTGAACTGGCCGTGAATATTGGCTCGCGTGGCGAGTGGAAACTCTGCTTTGCGGCGTGATTCAGGCCTCATGTCACCTGCGCTCGTTACACCTGCAAACTCCACCGTTACGTAGCGAAAGCCCCGTAGGACGGCCTCGCGTCCTGGTGAATTGCGTTGGTCAGGGTCGGTTTTTGACCGTTGGTCCGCTGTCCAGGCCGCTTTTGGCGGCGTTCGCGACTATAGCAGTAATGATTAAGTGCTTCAATTCCATAAAAAATTGATATCATCCGCGCCATGACGACGACTACCCCCCCGACTCCAGGCGTACAACTGCTTGAGGTCTCGCCGGAATATGCCGGCCAACGTATTGATAACTTCCTTCTCGCTCGGCTAAAAGGCGTGCCCAAGACTTTGATTTACCGCATTTTGCGCAAAGGCGAAGTGCGAGTGAACAAGGGGCGGATCAAGCCCGAATACAAGCTGCAGGCGGGCGATGTCGTGCGCGTGCCACCGGTTCGTGTGCCTGAGCGTGACGAGCCGGTACCGCTTGCCCAAGGGCTGCTGCAGCGGCTCGAAGCCTCGATTGTCTATGAGGACAAGGCGCTTATCGTGATCAACAAACCTTGCGGCATCGCCGTTCACGGCGGCAGTGGCCTGAGTTTTGGGGTGATCGAGGCTCTTCGCCAGTTGCGTCCGGATTGCAAGGAGCTTGAGCTGGTTCACCGTCTCGACCGTGACACCTCCGGCCTGCTGATGATTGCCAAAAAGCGCAGCATGTTGCGCCATTTGCACACGGCATTGCGTGGTGATGGTGTCGACAAGCGCTACATGGCGCTGGTTCGTGGTAACTGGGCCTCTTCGATCAAGCAGGTTCGTGCGCCGCTGGGCAAGAGCAATCTGCGCTCCGGTGAGCGTATGGTCGAGGTCGACGAGGAGGAGGGCAAGGAATCTGTGACCGTGTTCAAGGTCCTGCGTCGCTTCGGTGATTTTGCCACCATGATCGAGGCCAAGCCGATCACCGGTCGAACTCACCAGATTCGCGTCCATACCCTGCACGCCGGGCACTGTATCGCCGGCGACACCAAGTACGGGGATGACGATTTCAGCAAAGAAATTCGTGATCTGGGCGGCAAGCGTTTGTTCCTGCACGCTTACATGCTCACCGTGCCGCTGCCCGATGGCGGCGAACTGAAGCTTCAGGCGCCGGTCGATGAGATGTGGGCCAAAACCGTGGAGCGCCTGAGTGCACCCATCTGACTACAAGCTGTTGATTTTCGATTGGGACGGCACGCTGGCCGATTCCATTGGTCGGATTGTCGAGGCGATGCACGTGGCGTCCGAGCGATCCGGTTTTGCGTTGCGCGATGATTTTGCCGTCAAGGGCATTATCGGTCTGGGGTTGCCGGAAGCCATTCGTACGTTGTATCCCGAAATCGGTGATGCTGAGCTGGTGGCGTTCCGTCAGCACTATGCGGATCACTACATTGCTTCCGAGGCGACCCCTTCGCCGTTGTTTGAAGGGGTTGCCGAATCACTCGAGGCGTTTCGGGTCGAGGGTTATCATCTGGCTGTCGCGACCGGCAAGGCACGGCGCGGGCTGGACCGGGTGCTGAAGTCTCACGGCTGGGAAGATTACTTCGATATCACCCGCGCAGCTGATGAGACTGCCAGCAAGCCGCATCCGCTGATGCTTGAGCAGATCCTGGCCCATTGCGAGGTTCGCCCGGAGCAGGCGCTGATGGTGGGTGACTCGTCGTTCGATTTGCAGATGGCTCGCAATGCCGGCATGGACTCGGTGGCGGTGAGCTACGGTGCCCAGTCGATCGAGGCGCTGAAGCTGTTCGAGCCGCGGCTGGCCATCGATCGTTTTTCAGAATTGCATGCCTGGCTGAGTCAGCGGGCTTAATACGTTTTTTGCTGGGGTAGATGGCATGGCCGACGAATGGAAAGCGCCCGCCAAGGCGAGCGCAGAAAACGGTGACGAAAAAAGCTGGAAGCTGCTGGAAAAGACACTCCTGGCGAGTGTTCAGGAGCAGCGTCGGTCCCGTCGCTGGGGGATTTTCTTCAAGCTGCTGACGTTCGTGTACCTGTTTATCGCGCTGGCGCTGTTCTCGCCGCTGATGGACATGGAAAAAGCCGCTACCCGCAGTGGCAACTACACGGCGCTGATCGACGTGACTGGCATGATCGCCGACAAGGAACCGGCCAGCGCCGACAACATCGTCGGCAGCCTGCGTGCTGCTTTTGAAGATGAAAAGGTCAAGGGCATTATCCTGAGAATCAACAGTCCGGGCGGTAGTCCGGTACAGTCGGGGTATGTCTATGATGAAATCCGCCGTTTGCGCGGGCTTCACCCGGATATCAAGCTGTATGCGGTGATTTCCGATCTCGGTGCCTCCGGTGCCTATTACATCGCCAGTGCGGCCGATCAGATCTACGCCGACAAGGCGAGCCTGGTGGGGTCTATCGGTGTGACCGCGGCCGGCTACGGCTTTGTCGGTACCATGGAGAAGCTGGGCGTTGAGCGTCGTACCTACAATTCCGGTGAGCACAAATCGTTCCTCGATCCATTCCAGCCGCAGAAACCGGAAGAAACCGCTTTCTGGCAGGGTGTGCTCGACACCACGCATAAACAGTTCATCAACAGCGTCAAGCAGGGTCGTGGCGATCGGCTGAAGGATAAGGAGCATCCGGAGTTGTTCTCCGGGCTGGTCTGGTCTGGCGAGCAGGCGCTGCCGTTGGGGTTGATTGATGGTCTGGGTAATGCAAGCTCGGTTGCCCGTGATGTGATTGGCGAAAAAGAGCTGGTGGACTTCACTGTTCAGGAGTCGCCATTCGATCGCTTCTCGAAGAAGCTCGGTGCCAGCGTGGCCGAGCATCTGGCGATGTGGATGGGGTTTAACGGTCCATCGTTGCGCTGAAAGTCCTAAAAGATCGCAGCCTTCGGCAGCTCCTACACAAATCACCTGTAGGAGCTGCCGAAGGCTGCGATCTTTTGCTTTTCAGGGGATTTGCACACCTTCGGCCAGCAACATGTCGACCAGACGTATCAGTGGTAGGCCGACGAGGCTGGTGGCGTCAGGGCCCTCGGTGCTTTGAAACAGGCTCACCCCCAGGCCTTCGGCCTTGAAGCTGCCTGCGCAATCGTAGGGTTGTTCTGCGTGCAGGTAGCGCTCGATGCGCGTGGTGTCGAGCGTGCGCATGTGCACGGTGAAAGGCACGCAGTCGACCTGGCAATGTCCGGTGTGGCTGTTGAGTAGTGCCAGGCCAGTCAGGAAGGTCACGCGGGTGCCACTGGCCGCCAATAGCTGCTCCCGGGCCTTTTCGAAGGTGTGGGGCTTGCCGATGATCCTCTCGCCGAGCACGGCAACCTGGTCGGAGCCAATGATCAGATGGGCGGTGTGAAGGCTGGCCAGCGCTCGTGCTTTTTCCTCGGCGAGGCGTTTGACCAGATCAACGGCGGACTCCCCCGGGCGGTGGCTTTCGTCGATATCCGGTGAGCTGCAGGTGAACGGCAGTTGCAGGCGGGCCAGCAAATCCCGGCGATAGGTCGAGCTGGAAGCGAGTATTAAAGGCAGCATGGGCAGCTCCTGAAGGCGAATGCGGATTTTAACGGGGCTTGCAAGTGACCGACAGGGCTGAATTTCCTTTGACATGGGCGGGGGCATCCCTATAATGCTGCGCCTATGTTGAATGACCCGATTCCACCTCACGTTGACCCGCGCAAATTGGCTGACCGTGGCACCACCCTTCAAGGTGAAATGCTGCTGGCCGATTTGGAGAGACTCTGCGACCCGCTTTCCGACAATGTCGGTACGGTGCAGGCTAAATTCGTTTTTGAACGAGATGAACGTAAATCTGTGGTGATCCACAGCTTTATCGACACTGAAGTCAAAATGGTTTGCCAGCGTTGTCTTGAGCTGGTCACCCTGCCGATCCATAGCGAATGCAGTTATGCTGTGGTGAAGGAGGGTGCGAATACCCAGTCGTTGCCGAAAGGTTATGACGTGCTGGAACTGGGCGAAGATCCTTTGGATCTGCAGTCACTGATCGAGGAGGAGCTTCTGCTCGCCTTGCCCATTGTGCCTGCTCATCATCCGGAAGAATGCCAGCAGCCGGCGGGAGCAGATGAGCCCGAACCGAGCGAGGACGAGGTAACGCGGTCCAACCCGTTCAGTGTATTGGCGCAGTTAAAGCGTGACCCAAACGTTTAGGAGTTAATCAATTATGGCTGTTCAGCAGAACAAAAAATCCCGCTCTGCCCGTGACATGCGCCGTTCGCACGACGCTCTCGAGGCTAGCACTCTGTCTGTAGAAAAAACCACCGGTGAAGTTCACCTGCGTCACCACGTATCGCCAGAAGGCGTATACCGTGGCCGTAAAGTGATCGACAAGGGCGCTGACGAGTAATCACTTGTCCGCTCAAGTCATCGCGATTGACGCAATGGGCGGGGACTTCGGTCCCCGCAGCATTGTTCAGGCCAGTCTCGCTTGCCTGTCTGCAACCCCCTCGCTGCACCTGACCCTCGTCGGTCAACCCTCCCTCCTTGAAGAATTGATCGCTGGCCAACCGGCTGTGGATCGCGCGCGCCTGTCGATTGCTCCGGCGTCCGAAGTCATCACCATGGACGAAAAACCTGCCCAGGCCTTGCGCGCAAAGCCTGACTCGTCGATGCGCGTGGCGCTTGAGTTATTGCGCGACGATAAGGTTCAGGCGTGTGTCAGTGCCGGCAATACGGGTGCGCTGATGGCGTTGTCGCGGTTCGTGCTCAAGACATTGCCAGGCATCGACCGCCCGGCCATGGTGGCGGCAATCCCCACGCAGAAGGGCTATTGCCAGTTGCTGGATCTGGGGGCCAATGTCGATTGCAGTGCCGAGCATCTGTTGCAGTTTGCGGTGATGGGGTCAGTGGCGGCCGAAACCCTGGGCATCGTTCGCCCGCGGGTGGCCTTGCTCAATATTGGCACCGAAGACATCAAGGGTAACCAGCAAGTGAAGCTGGCCGCCACCTTGCTACAGAGTGCTCGTGGCATCAACTACATCGGTTTTGTCGAAGGTGACGGCTTGTATCGCGGCGAGGCGGATGTGGTGGTGTGTGACGGTTTTGTCGGCAACATTTTGCTCAAGTCCAGCGAAGGGCTGGCGACCATGATTGCCGGGCGCATCGAGGCATTATTCAAGAAAAGCCTGCCATCGCGCATGGTCGGTGCACTGGCCTTGCCGTTGATGAAGCGTCTGCAGGCTGACCTGGCGCCCGCGCGGCATAACGGCGCCAGTTTCCTTGGTTTGCAGGGGATTGTGGTGAAAAGCCATGGTTCTGCCGGCGTGCAGGGGTTTCAGAGTGCCATTTCCCGCGCTTTGATCGAGATTCAGGAAAACCTGCCGGAACGCATCCACGGTCGTCTGGAGGATTTGTTGCTTTAGGCGTTTTCGTCGGACAATGCTTAAATGTGACCGCTCTGTTCATTTGGCCATCCAACTGTCAGTTTCTTGCGTCCCCAAAGGCGGGGCGTCAATTCTCCGACGACAAGATCATTAGGGGCTTGTTACATGTCTGCTTCCCTCGCATTCGTCTTTCCGGGACAAGGTTCGCAGTCCCTCGGCATGCTGGCCGAGTTGGGCGCGCAACATCCGGTTGTCCTCGAAACATTCAAAGAAGCTTCCGATGCTTTGGGTTATGACCTGTGGGCACTGACCCAGCAAGGGCCGGAAGAGCAACTCAATCAAACCGATAAAACCCAGCCTGCCATTTTGACCGCCTCGATCGCTTTGTGGCGCCTGTGGCTGGCTGAAGGTGGCGCGCGTCCTGCTTATGTGGCTGGTCACAGCCTGGGTGAATACAGCGCATTGGTCGCCGCAGGCAGTCTGAGCCTGGGTGAGGCAGTGAAGCTGGTTGAAACCCGTGGCAAGCTGATGCAGGAAGCCGTACCGGCCGGGCAGGGCGGGATGGCTGCCATCCTGGGTCTGGACGATGCCGATGTTATCGCCGCCTGTGCCGAAGCGGCGCAAGGCGAAGTGGTCAGTGCGGTCAACTTCAACTCCCCAGGCCAGGTGGTGATCGCCGGTGCCAAGGCTGCGGTCGAGCGCGCCATCGAAGGCTGCAAGGCGCGCGGTGCCAAGCGCGCCATGCCATTGCCGGTCAGCGTGCCATCCCATTGTGAGCTGATGCGTCCAGCCGCCGAGCGTTTTGCCGAATCGGTCGCCGCGATCAACTGGCAGGCGCCACAGATTCCTGTGGTGCAGAACGTCAGTGCCGATGTGCCTGCCGATCTGGAAACCCTCAAGCGTGATCTGCTTGAGCAGCTTTACAAGCCTGTGCGCTGGGTCGAATCGGTCCAGGCGCTGGCAGCCAAGGGCGCGACCAACCTGGTCGAGTGCGGCCCAGGCAAAGTGCTCGCTGGTCTGAACAAGCGCTGCGCCGACGGCGTATCGACTTCCAACCTCAATACCCCAGATGCTTTCGCTGCCGCCCGTGCAGCGCTGGCCTGAATCAGGAGAAACTTGCATGAGTCTGCAAGGTAAAGTTGCACTGGTCACCGGTGCGAGCCGCGGTATCGGCCAGGCTATCGCCCTGGAACTGGGTCGTCAGGGCGCCATTGTTGTTGGCACCGCGACCTCCGCCTCGGGGGCCGAGCGCATTGCCGCCACCCTGAAGGAAAACGGCATTCAAGGCACTGGCCTGGAGCTCAATGTCACCAACGACGAATCCGTGTCGGCTGTCCTGGCAAGCATCCAGGAGCAATTCGGTGCACCGGCGATTCTGGTCAACAATGCCGGTATCACCCGCGATAACCTGATGATGCGTATGAAAGACGACGAATGGTATGACGTGGTCGATACCAATCTGAACAGTCTGTATCGCCTGTCCAAGGGCGTTTTGCGCGGCATGACCAAGGCCCGTTGGGGACGAATTATCAGTATTGGTTCGGTTGTGGGTGCCATGGGCAACGCAGGCCAAGTAAACTATGCCGCCGCCAAGGCCGGTCTGGAAGGTTTCAGCCGAGCGCTGGCGCGTGAAGTCGGTTCGCGTTCGATTACGGTCAACTCGGTGACCCCAGGGTTCATCGATACCGATATGACTCGTGAACTGCCGGAAGCGCAGCGTGAAGCCTTGCAAACGCAGATTCCGCTGGGTCGTCTGGGGCAAGCTCAAGAGATCGCGTCCGTGGTCGCTTTTCTTGCGTCCGACGGTGCAGCCTACGTGACCGGGGCTACAATCCCGGTGAACGGCGGGATGTACATGTAAGTTAAATGTGACGGATTGCTTCAAAAAAATGTCATACGAGCTGTCTAAAATCCGTTATAAAGCTGCAATCTATTTATAGGCAGAGGGCTGCAGGGTTTGAGGAGTGAAGCTTTCAGTTGAAAAGCTGAAAAGCCTTTCTATACACTTACCCACTGGCCAGCTGCCTGAATTTGTCCATTAGGAGTGAAAACAAGGTATGAGCACCATCGAAGAGCGCGTCAAGAAAATCGTTGCCGAGCAACTGGGCGTTAAAGAAGAAGAAGTGGTCAACACTGCTTCCTTCGTTGAAGACCTGGGTGCTGACTCCCTTGACACCGTTGAGCTGGTGATGGCTCTGGAAGAGGAATTCGAGACCGAAATCCCTGACGAAGAAGCCGAGAAGATCACTACTGTACAAGCTGCTATCGATTACGTTACTGCCCACCAGGCGTAATAGTTTGTAATCGTTGCTCGCTGTCATGGAAAAACCGCACTGCCACATGGCGTGCGGTTTTTTCTTTAGGCCTGATGCAAAGTCGTCATTTGAAAAAAGGAGAGTGCTGTGTCGCGTAGACGCGTCGTAGTCACCGGTATGGGTATGTTGTCGCCACTGGGCACGGATGTGCCAAGCAGCTGGCAGGGCATTCTGGCTGGCCGCAGTGGCATTGGTCTGATCGAACACACCGACCTTTCTGCCTATTCCACCCGTTTTGGCGGCTCGGTAAAGGGCTTCAATGTCGAGGAGTACCTGTCGGTCAAGGAAGCCCGCAAGCTCGACCTGTTCATTCAGTACGGCCTGGCCGCAGGTTTTCAGGCAGTACGCAATGCCGGTCTGGAAGTCACTGACGCCAACCGCGAGCGTATCGGCGTGGCCATGGGCTCGGGTATTGGCGGACTGACCAATATCGAAGAAACCAGCCGTACGCTGCATGAGACCGGTCCGCGACGGATTTCTCCGTTTTTCGTACCCGGCTCGATCATCAATATGATTTCCGGTTTCCTGTCCATCCATCTGGGTGCACAGGGGCCTAACTACGCCATCGCCACTGCCTGTACCACCGGTACACACTGCATTGGCATGGCCGCTCGCAACATCATGTACGACGAAGCCGACGTGATGATTGCCGGTGGTGCCGAGATGGCAGCCTGCGGTCTGGGCATGGGCGGCTTCGGTGCGTCCCGCGCACTGTCGACCCGCAATGACGAGCCGACCCGCGCCAGCCGTCCATGGGACAAAGGCCGTGATGGCTTCGTGCTCTCCGATGGCGCAGGTGCCTTGGTTCTGGAAGAGCTGGAGCACGCCAAGGCCCGCGGCGCGACCATCTATGCCGAACTGATCGGCTTCGGCACCAGTGGCGATGCTTTCCACATGACTTCGCCACCTGCCGATGGTGGCGGAGCTGCACGCTGCATGACCAATGCCTTGCGCGACGCCAGGATCAATGGCGACCAGGTCCAGTACATCAACGCCCACGGTACTTCGACCCCAGCAGGCGACCTCGCCGAAGCCAATGCAATCAGGTCGGTGTTCGGTGATCACGCCTACAAGCTGGCCGTCAGTTCGACCAAGTCCATGACCGGTCACCTTTTGGGTGCGGCGGGCGCCGTCGAAGCGATCTTCAGCGTGCTGGCGATCAACAGCCAGGTAGCGCCACCGACCATCAACCTCGATGAGCCGGATGAAGGCTGCGATCTCGATTTCGTGCCGCACACGGCGCGCAATATGGATATCGATGTGGTCCTGTCCAACTCGTTCGGTTTTGGTGGCACCAACGGCTCGCTGGTGTTCCGTCGGTTCGAAGGCTGATGGACAGCTGGGTCGACGGTCAGCCGGCTGACGCGTTGTCGCTGAAGGATCGCGGCCTGGCTTACGGTGATGGTCTGTTCGAGACGATCGCCGTGCATGATGGCTTTCCAGTCCTGCTGGATCGTCATATGGTTCGGTTGACCAAGGGCTGCCGGCGGTTGGCAATCAATCTGGATCATGGTGCCGTGGTCGCAGAAGTGTTGACCTATGCCGAGCAACTGAAAGAAGGCGTGCTCAAACTGATCGTTACTCGCGGCGACAGCCAGCGTGGTTACGCTTTCGATCCTTCGGCCCCGGCCCGTCGTATCCTGTCGGGTAATCCTCCTGCGGTTTACCCGCACGTCCATGCAGAACAGGGCATTCGCCTGTTCCCGTGCACCACACGACTGTCCTTTCAGCCCCTTCTTGCCGGTCTCAAACATTTGAACCGTCTTGAGCAGGTGATGGCGCGCGCCGAATGGCAGGACACCGCGCATGCCGAAGGCTTGATGCTCGATCAGGCCGGTCGCGTGATCGAGGGTGTGTTCAGCAACATTTTTCTGGTGCGTGACGGTGTGTTGATCACAGCGGATTTGAGCTTGTGCGGCGTAGAAGGTGTGATGCGTGCCGAGTTATTGTCTCAGGCCGAATCTTTGGGCATTCCCACGAAAATCACCGACATCACCCTCGAACAGCTGCAAAGCGCCGATGAAGTCTTTGCCTGCAACAGCGTTTATGGCATTTGGCCGGTCCACACCTATGCAGCACTGAGCTGGTCGGTTGGGCCGCTCACCCGTAAACTCCAAACCATTGCCCGTGCGCTACTGGATGCTTGATACGTGAGACGTAAATTCTTGCTGCTGCTGGAAACCGGACTGGTTCTGGCGGGGCTGATGTTGGGTGCTTCCGCCTGGAAAATTCATTCGGCGCTGGTGCAGCCGTTGAATATCACACAGGAAGAACTGCTGGAGGTGCCCAAAGGCACCACGCCGAATCGCACCTTCCTGCGACTTGAGGCTGATGGCCTTATCAAGGACGCTTTCTGGCTGCGGGTGTACTGGCGCTTCAATTTGCCTAAACAACCGCTGCACAGCGGTGAATACCGCATGGTTCCCGGCATGACCGTCGAAGGTCTGATCGAACTGTGGAAGCGTGGAGAAATGGTGCAGTACAGCCTGACGCTGGTCGAAGGCTGGAATTTCCATCAGGTCCGCGCGGCGCTCGCCAAAGAGGACAAGCTTGATCGTACCCTTGAAGGTTTGAGCGACAGCCAGGTCATGGACAAGCTTGGTCATGCCGGGGTTTTCCCTGAAGGGCGATTCTTCCCTGACACCTACCGCTTCGTGCGCGGCATGACGGACGTCGAGCTGTTGAAAACAGCCTACGACCGCCTCGACGAAGTGCTGGCCAAAGAGTGGAATCAGCGTGCGGCGGACGTGCCTTACACCGATCCCTATCAAGCCCTGATCATGGCTTCGCTGGTGGAGAAGGAAACCGGCGTGCCACAGGAGCGTGGGCAGATTGCCGGCGTATTTGTGCGGCGCATGGCGATCGGCATGTTACTGCAGACCGACCCGACGGTGATCTATGGCCTTGGTGATCGCTACAGCGGCAAATTGACCCGCGCTCATCTCAAGGAACCGACGCCTTACAACACCTATGTGATTGCGGGCCTGCCGCCGACCCCGATTGCGATGGTCGGCCGCGAAGCGATCCATGCGGCGTTGAACCCGGTGGCCGGCAATAGCCTTTACTTCGTGGCGCGCGGAGATGGTAGCCACGTGTTCTCCGATGATCTGGACGCCCACAATAATGCGGTGCGTGAATACCAGCTCAAGCGTCGCGCCGACTATCGTTCCAGCCCGGCACCGGTCAATGCGTCCGAGACTCCGCAAACCCAGGCTGCGCAAGCTCCAGCCTCGGACACTCCAGATCCCGAACCCCAGGTAGAGCAGGATCAGGCTCCTATCCCGGCCGTTTCGCCCAATACCACGCCCGAGGCTCAGCCGCCGGTACAACCTCAGGAGCCCGTGCCTGAATCTGCACCCGCATCAGCCTCCGGGCCGGCAGCAAATGCACCGCAAAGCCCGCAATGAATCTGACTAAGGACTGCCTGTGACTGGCTTGTTTATTACTCTGGAAGGCCCGGAAGGCGCCGGCAAGAGCACCAATCGCGAATACCTGGCCGAGCGCCTTCGCGCCGTAGGTATCGAGGTGGTGCTGACCCGCGAACCGGGTGGCACGCCACTGGCCGAACGCATCCGCGAGGTGCTGTTGGCGCCAGTCGATGAAGTCATGAATCCGGATACGGAGTTGCTGCTGGTGTTCGCGGCGCGGGCCCAGCACCTGGCCGAAGTGATTCGCCCGGCCCTGGCCCGCGGTGCGGTTGTGCTGTGCGATCGTTTCACTGATTCGACGTACGCCTACCAGGGCGGTGGTCGCGGCTTGTCACTGGAGCGTATCGCTACGCTGGAAACTTTTGTGCAGGGCGATCTGCGTCCTGATCTGACGCTGATTTTCGATTTGCCGGTGGAAGTGGGGCTGGCCCGCGCCAGTGCCCGGGGGCGCCTGGATCGCTTCGAACTCGAAGGCCGGACCTTTTTCGATGCCGTGCGTAGCGCCTTCCTCAAGCGCGCGGCCGCGGAACCGGCGCGTTATGTGCTGGTCGATGCCGCGCAGCCATTGACGCAGGTTCAACAATCCCTCGATGCCTTGTTGCCGCGCTTGCTGGAGTTGAGCCGTGGCTGAAGCCTATCCGTGGCAGGACAGTCTGTGGCAGCAGTTGGCGGGCCGTAAGCAGCATGCTCATGCCTATTTGCTGCATGGTCCGGCCGGAATCGGCAAGCGGGCCCTGGCCGAGCGCTTGATGGCGAGCCTGTTGTGCCAGCGCCCAACGGCGCAGGGCGCCTGTGGCGAATGCAAGTCCTGCCTGTTGCTCAAGGCGGGTAGTCACCCCGATAACTACATTCTGGAGCCGGAGGAGGCCGACAAGGCCATCAAGGTCGACCAGGTCCGTGATCTGGTCAGCTTCGTGGTCCAGACGGCACAGCTGGGTGGACGCAAAGTGGTGCTGATCGAGCCGGTCGAGTCGATGAACATCAACGCCGCTAACGCCTTGCTCAAAAGCCTTGAGGAGCCTTCCGGCGACACGGTCTTGCTGTTGGTCAGCCATCAGCCCAGCCGTCTGCTGCCAACCATCAAGAGTCGCTGCGTGCAGCAGGCTTGTCCGCTGCCGAGCGAGGCCGTGAGTCTGGCGTGGTTGGCCAAGGCGCTCCCGGACTGTTCCGAAGAAGAGCGAATCGAATTGCTGACCCTGGCGGCCGGCTCTCCGTTGGCTGCCGTCAATCTGCACGCCCAAGGTGTTCGCGAACAGCGTGCGCAAGTGGTCGATGGCGTGAAGAAACTGCTCAAGCAGCAACAGTCGCCGACACAACTGGCCGAAGGTTGGAATGCGATCCCGTTGTTGCTGTTGTTCGACTGGTTCTGCGACTGGTCGAGCCTGATCCTTCGTTATCAACTGACCCAGGATGAAGAAGGCCTGGGGCTTGCGGATATGCGCAAAGTCATTCAATACCTGGCGCAGAAAACCGGCCAGGGCAAGGTCCTGGATATTCAGGACTGGATCCTTGCACAACGCCAGAAAGTGTTGAGCAAAGCCAACCTCAATCGAGTGTTGCTGCTGGAGGCGTTGCTGGTGCAATGGGCGACGTTACCTGCCCAGAGATAACCGTCTGCACCTAGACTCCGATTGTCGCTAGAGGAGCTCAGCAGTGGAGGTCAGCATGAAGGAATCAGTCAGCCCGGGGCCACGTAACGGTATATTGTCCCTGACCATCAAGGACAAGTCCGTGCTTTACGCGGCCTATATACCGTTCATCAAGAACGGCGGCCTGTTTATCCCGACCAACAAAAGTTACAAGTTGGGCGATGAGGTATTCATGCTGCTGCACTTATTTGATGAGCCGGAAAAGATCCCTGTGGCCGGCAAGGTCACCTGGGTCACCCCGAAGGGTGCGCAAGGTAATCGCGCCGCCGGGGTTGGCGTGCAGTTCAATGAAGGCGACAACACCGCGCGCAGTCGAATCGAAACCCATCTGGCCGGAGCCCTGAAGTCCGACCGTCCCACCCATACGATGTAAGTTGCAGCCCTTTTATGCTCGTAGATTCCCATTGTCACCTTGATCGTCTCGACCTTGCCGCCCACGACGGCTCCCTGGATGCCGCGCTCGATGCGGCCCGCCAGCGCGGGGTAGGGCACTTTCTGTGTATCGGCGTCAGCGCTGACAACGCCGCCGATGTCAAAGCCCTGGCCGAACGCTACGACGATGTCGATTGTTCGGTCGGCGTGCATCCTTTGGACGTTCAGCCTGGGGCGGCGCCCGCGCTGGATTGGTTGCTGCACGAGCTCAATCACCCGCGTGTGGTGGCGATCGGTGAAACCGGCCTGGATTATCACTACGAGCCTGAAGCGGCCGAGTTGCAGCAGGAGTCCTTCAAGTTGCACCTGCAAGCCGCGCAGCAGACCGGCAAGCCGGTGATCATCCACACTCGCGGCGCCCGCGCCGATACCTTGAACCTGTTGCGTGAAGCGGCGCTGCCCCAGGCAGGCGTGTTGCATTGCTTCACGGAGGACTGGGACATGGCCAAAGCCGCGCTGGACATGGGCTACTACATTTCCCTGTCCGGCATCGTCACATTCCGCAATGCCGATGCGTTGCGTGATGTGGCCAGCAAGGTGCCGGCCGACAGATTGCTCGTGGAAACCGATTCGCCGTACCTGGCGCCGATCCCGTATCGCGGCAAGCCGAACTTGCCGCAGTATGTGCGGGAAGTGGCGGAATTTTTGGCAATGTTGCGTGGTGAGTCTTTCGAGCGATTTGCCGAGCAGACGACGGAGAATTTCAAGCGGCTGTTTCCGTTGGCGCGTGTCAGGGCATCCGCGTAGCGCCGCAAAGATCGCAGCCAGCGGTAGCTCCTACGGGGCTTTGCCCTTAAATCGCAGGCAAAAAAAACCCGGGTTCTGGGGGGTGAATCCGGGTTAAGACCATTAGGAGTAAAACAATGGTACGCGGTCCGTTGGTACCAATACCGGCGTGACACTTGGGGGAGATGCCCCGCCGACAGTTCAAGTATTGATCAGTATTTCACCCAGTCCAGTTTGTCGGTCGCGGTTTTTAAACAAATTTGGAATACAGGCGCTTCAGAAGAGTTCTCATCCACTGGCGACCCTGCAGGAAATACTCAAGAAACACAGTTATGGTTGGATGATCCGTGCATTTTTGCGTAATTTAGGCATAATACGCGGCTTCGAATTTTGACCCCTACAGACCTTTTCTTATGCATAAAGAACCTCGTAAGGTCCGTGAGTTTCGTCGCCGCGAGCAAGAAATTCTCGATACCGCGCTCAAGCTGTTCCTCGAACAAGGTGAAGACAGTGTCACCGTCGAGATGATTGCTGATGCCGTCGGTATCGGCAAAGGCACCATCTACAAGCACTTCAAATCCAAGGCAGAGATCTACCTGCGCCTGATGCTCGACTACGAGCGTGATTTGAACGAACTGCTGCACTCCGCCGACGTCGACAAGGACAAGGAAGCCCTGTCCCGCGCCTATTTCGAATTCCGCATGCGTGATCCACAACGTTATCGCTTGTTCGATCGTCTGGAAGAAAAGGTGGTCAAGGGCAACCAGGTGCCGGAGATGATCGAGGAGCTGCACAAGATCCGCGCCTCGAACTTCGAACGCCTGACTTTGTTGATCAAGGGGCGGATCAGCGAAGGCAAGCTCGAAGACGTGCCACCTTACTTCCATTACTGCGCATCCTGGGCGCTGGTACACGGTGCCGTGGCGCTGTATCACTCGCCGTTCTGGAGCAATGTGCTGGAAGATCAGGAAGGTTTCTTCCAGTTCCTGATGGACATCGGCGTACGTATGGGCAACAAGCGCAAGCGCGACACCGACACCCCGAGCAGCTGAACCATTCAGTAGCCTGATGGCGCCATTATTTCGTTACATGGCGCACTACCGCAGGAATATACTCAGGCTTAGGACTTGCTAAAACTTGAATTGTGAGTCAAGTTTTGGCGGTCCGAATATTCTTTCGCCGGAGTGACCATGATCGTTGACCGTCAAGGCAGGCGTTTTCGCAATTTGCGGGTCAGCCTGACCTCAGCCTGCAATTACGCTTGTACCTACTGCGTGCCCAACGGCAAGCGGCTGGTGGCTGCGCAGGATGAACTGTCGGCCGAAGCCATGGCGCGCGGCGTGGCCTATCTGATCGAGGCCGCAGGCATCGAGCGCTTGCGTATCACGGGCGGCGAGCCGCTGGTCAGTCCCAAGCTCGAAACCTTCATGACCGCAGTCGGGCGGATGGGCCTGGAGGACATCAGCCTGACCACCAACGGTCAATTGCTGGCGAAAAAACTACCGCTGCTGGTGGACGCCGGCATCCGGCGCATCAACGTTTCCCTCGATACCCTGGACGCCAGTGCCTTTCGCAGCATTGCCCGTGGCGGCGACCTGGCGACCGTACTTGGCGGCATGGAACAGGCCCGTGCGGCCGGCATGAAGATCAAGGTCAACATGGTGCCGCTGCGCGGTCAGAACCTCGATCAGGTCATGCCGTTGCTCGATTACTGCCTGGAACGCGGCTACGAGCTGCGTTTTATCGAGTTGATGCGCATGGGGCACCTGGCCAGTGACGCCAATACCTTCCTGCAACAGTTCGTCAGCCTTCAACAACTGCTGAGCCTGATTGGCGAACGCTATGAGTATCTGCAGGCTGATGCGCCTGTGGATGCAACAGCGGTGCGCTACGAGATTCCAGGCTTGGGGTATTTCGGTGTGATCGCTAACGAAAGCGTGCCTTTCTGCCGCACGTGTTCTCGACTGCGTCTTTCATCCACGGGATGGCTGCATGGCTGCCTGTCGTCGAGCAACCGTCACTATGTCGGCGATCTGCTGGACAAGCCACGACATCAAGCGCTACCCGCATTGCAACGGCTGCTGGTGAAAGCCTTGGGTGACAAGCAGGAAGTGGCATTCTCTGGTGGCGCGACCGTCATGAAGATCATCGGCGGCTGATCCAGCCTCATCGCGGGCAAGCCTCGCTCCTACAATGGATTACGCACATCCTGTAGGAGCGAGGCTTGCCCGCGAAGGCATTCAATCAGGCACCGACGATCGCGAGCTGGCGCAAAAGCTGCATCCCACGGCCATTCGCCGGTTTTCCGTCACCGGCCTTTGGAGGATAGGATGCGTAGCCTGGTTTTGCTGCTGGCCGTTTTGGCGCTCGGTGGCTGCATGAATGTCAGCGATATGGCCGAAGGGGCTCGCTACCATATGAGCGACGCCGGCTTTCTGGATCACAGCGACAGTCGCCGGGTGAATAACCTGCGCATTCAACCGGACTCGTTCGTCTACATCGCCCAAGGCGCTTTTATGCCGCCAGGCGGCACCGCTTACCCACGCCCCAATGTGATCGCCGAAGTTGCCTTCGATGGCTTTATCGAATATTTCCCGATGATCCGCCGCGCACGTACCCCCTTGGGGCTGGACCAGGCCATGGACGAAGCCCGCTCAGCCGGTGCTCATTACCTGCTCTATACCCGCTTCGCCAAGTCCGATGACCGCATCGGCAACTCGGATGAGTGGTTGGATCAGGAGTCTTTGGACCGCCTCGGCATCGACACCGGCGTGATTCAGATCATGTTGATCGAGACCAGCACCCAGTATTTGATTGATACTGCACGGATCAAGAGTCGTGGCGGTTTGCTGACGCTCCACGACGAAAAACCAGAAGACCTGATGGGCCCGCCGCTGGAGCAATATGCTCGCAGCCTGTTGGGGCTCAGCGACCAGTAATCCAAGGAGATCGCCATGAGTGGCCCGCAAAAAGCCAACGACCTGCTGGGGCAAATCCCCAAGACCCAAGGCTTGCCGCCGGTTCACCTATGGAACCCCGATTTCTGCGGTGACATCGACATGCGTATCGCCCGCGATGGCACCTGGTATTACCTGGGTACACCGATCGGACGCAAGCCGATGGTCAAGCTGTTCTCCACCATCATTCGCCGCGACGGCGATGATTATTTCCTCATTACCCCGGTCGAGAAAGTCGGCATCAAGGTCGACGACGCACCTTTCGTGGCCGTTGCGCTGGACGTGGAAGGCGAGGGCGAGGCTCAGGTCCTGCGTTTCACCACCAACGTCGATGAGACTGCCGACGCGGGGGACGAGCACCCGATTCGTGTGCTGATCGATCCAGAGACGCAGGAGCCGTCCCCTTACGTGCATGTGCGCAGCAACCTCGAAGCCTTGATTCACCGCAATGTGTTCTATCAGTTGGTGGAACTGGCCGTTACCCGCGAGATCGACGGGCAGCGTTGGCTAGGTGTCTGGAGCAGCGGTGAGTTTTTCCCCATTGGTCTGGAACCCTGACACAAGTCCCTGTAGGAGCGAGCCTGCTCGCGATGGCGGTCGAACATGCGGCATCAATGTTGAATGTGCTGGCCACATCGCGAGCAGGCTCGCTCCTACAGGGGATCTGTACTTTCCTGAAAATCAAATTGACACCCAATCGTATGATGATTAGCGTGTGCCTCCATCGCACACGTCTTTGAGGTGTCCATGTCCAGCAGTTTTCATGCGTCAACCGTCGATTGGCTGGGCTGCTGGATCGCCACCGGGCAGGTCAAACCGGGTGAAAGCCTCAAGGTCGAAGCCGACCTCGGCGAGCAGCTAGGTGTCAGCCGCACCGTCATCCGCGAAGCCATCAAAACCCTGGTCGCCAAAGGCATGCTCGAAGTCGGGCCGAAAGTCGGCACGCGGGTGTTGCCCGTGCGTCGCTGGAACCTCTTCGATCCGCAGGTCGTGGGCTGGTTGTCGCGCAGCGGCTTGCCGGAAAATTTCGTCGATGATTTGCTCGACCTGCGCCGCACCATCGAACCAATGGCCGTGCGCTGGGCCTGTGAGCGCGCGACCGTTGCACAAGTGGACGCGATTCTATTGGCCTACAACGCTCTGGAACGGGCGGTGGACAGCGGCGTCGATTACAACCGCGCCGACCAGCTTTTCCACGAGTGCATCCTCGCCGCCAGCCACAATCAATTCATCGAACAAATGGTCCCGGCCCTCGGCGCACTGCTGGCGGTGTGTTTCGAAGTCTCCGCCGCCGACCCTGACGAACTGCGCCGTACGTTGCCCATTCACAAAGACATGGCTGACGCGATCGCTGCGCGAGATTCCGCGCGGGGCGTCTGGGCCTGCATGACCCTGATCGACAACGCCGACCTGGCCATCAAGCGCTATTACCCTCAGGTCATGGCCGACAAAAAAACCGGCTGACAATGATGAACCCCTGTAGGAGCGAGCATGCTCGCGAATGCGATGTGTCAGGTACCAGAGTAGTTGAATCCAACGATGCCTTCGCGAGCAGGCTCGCCCCCACATAAAAGCAATAAAAAAGGAGGTTTCATGGAGTGGACCGCAGTCACTGAACACCGCGCCCGACTCGGCGAAGGCCCGTTCTGGGATGCTCCGACCCAGGCGCTGTATTGGGTGGACATCGCTGGCAAGCAGGCTCTACGGCTGATCGGCGCGAACGTGCAGATCTGGCAGATGCCGGAGTACGTCTCGGCGTTCATCCCCTGCGCAAGTGGCGATGCACTGGTCACGTTAAGCAGTGGTGTATATCGGCTCGATCTGAATTCACCGGGACTTGAACCGCGCCTGACCTTGTTCTGTGTTGCTGACCCGCAACCGGGCAACCGCGCCAACGAAGCCCGTTGCGATGCCTTCGGCCGGCTCTGGCTCGGCACTATGCAGAACAACATCGGTGTACAAGGCGAAGACTTGCCCATCGAGCGCCGTTGCGGTGGTCTGTTCCGCATTGATCGCGACGCCCGGGTGACGCCGTTGCTCCGTGGCCTGGGCATTCCCAATACGCTGCTGTGGAGTGAAGACAGCACCACCGTGTATTTCGGCGACAGCCTCGACGGCACGCTGTACCGGCATTTCATTCGCACTGACGGCAATCTTGAGCCTGCGCAAACCTGGTTCGGCCCTCACCGACGCGGTGGCCCGGATGGATCGGCGATGGATGCCGAAGGTTTTATTTGGAATGCCCGTTGGGATGGCAGTTGCCTGCTGAGGTTGACGCCGGACGGCAAGATCGATCGGGTCATCGAACTGCCTGTGAGCCGTCCGACCAGTTGTGTATTCGGCGGTGCTGACCTGAAAACCCTGTACATCACCAGTGCCGCCAGCCCGCTTGAACATCCTCTAGATGGAGCGGTGTTGGCAATTGCTGTCGATGTCCCCGGCAAGCTGTGTACTCGGTTTGCGGGTTAAATCCCATAATATGGGATACAAAATTATATATTGAGATTTTTTGGGCGTCGGGTTTATAGTCGGCACCATCGTTCCACGCTCAGTTACATGCACTCACACTTAAAAAAACAAAACAGGTGAAGTGATGCAGCGATATTCCCCCGCACTCCTCGATGGAGTCAGCGTTTCAGACCGCCCACTTGCTGAAACGTTTTCGCGCCCGCCTGTTTCTTTCCCAGCGCTTTTGACCGAACACCAACAGGTGTCCGGTTTTCGTCGTGCTTTCGAACAGGAGTCCTGATCCATGGCTGAACCTCTTTCCTTGCCACCAGTGCCCGAACCGCCCAAGGGCGAGCGCCTGAAAAACAAAGTCGTGCTGCTGACCGGCGCCGCCCAAGGCATCGGTGAGGCTATCGTGGCGACCTTCGCGTCACAGCAAGCCAGGCTCATCATCAGCGATATCCAGGCCGAAAAAGTCGAACAGGTCGCGGCGCACTGGCGGGACAAAGGCGCGGACGTCGTGGCGATCAAGGCTGACGTATCGAGCCAGCAGGACCTGCACGCCATGGCCAAGTTGGCGGTTGAGCGCCACGGTCGCATCGATGTGCTGGTGAACTGCGCCGGGGTCAACGTGTTCCGCGATCCGCTGGAAATGACCGAGGAAGATTGGCGTCGCTGCTTCGCCATCGACCTGGACGGCGCCTGGTACGGCTGCAAGGCGGTATTGCCGCAGATGATCGAGCAGGGCATCGGCAGCATCATCAACATCGCCTCCACCCATTCCACCCACATCATTCCCGGCTGCTTTCCGTACCCGGTGGCCAAACACGGCCTGCTCGGTTTGACTCGAGCCCTGGGCATCGAATATGCGCCCAAGGGCATTCGCGTCAACGCCATCGCGCCGGGCTACATCGAAACCCAATTGAATGTCGATTACTGGAACGGCTTTGCCGACCCTCATGCCGAGCGTCAGCGTGCCTTTGACCTGCATCCGCCGCGCCGCATCGGCCAGCCGATCGAAGTGGCGATGACCGCGGTGTTCCTGGCCAGCGATGAAGCACCGTTTATCAACGCTTCCTGCATCACCATCGATGGTGGTCGCTCGGTGATGTACCACGACTGAGTGTCCGGGGGTTCAGGCGCATAACCACGCCTGAAATCCAATCATCATACGATATGACTATTAGCAGTACGGTTTCAAAGAACGCTCACAAAAATAACAAGGAGTCAGCTTATGAATCGTCGTCATGCCATCCGATCCCTGTGCTGTGCCGCCCTGGCGGTCACGGCGGTCAGCCTGAGCAGCACGTTGTTGGCGGCCGAGGAAGTGAAAATCGGTTTTCTGGTCAAGCAAGCGGAAGAGCCCTGGTTCCAGACCGAGTGGGCGTTCGCTGAAAAAGCCGGGAAGGAGAAGGGCTTCACTCTGATCAAGATCGCCGTACCGGACGGTGAGAAAACCCTCTCGGCCATCGACAGCCTGGCGGCCAACGGCGCCAAAGGCTTCGTGATCTGCCCGCCGGATGTGTCCCTGGGCCCTGCGATCATGGCCAAGGCCAAGCTCAACGGTTTGAAAGTGATCGCCGTGGATGATCGCTTCGTCGACGCCACCGGCAAGTTCATGGAGGACGTTCCCTACCTGGGCATGGCTGCCTTCGAGGTTGGTCAGAAGCAGGGCAACGCCATGGCCGCCGAAGCGAAAAAACGTGGTTGGGACTGGAAGGACACTTACGCGGTCATCAACACCTACAACGAGCTCGACACCGGCAAGAAACGCACCGACGGTTCGGTCAAGGCGCTGGAAGAGGCGGGCATGCCGAAGGATCACATCCTGTTCTCGGCCCTCAAAACCCTCGACGTACCGGGCAGCATGGACGCCACCAACTCGGCCCTGGTGAAACTGCCGGGCGCGGCGAAGAACCTGATCATCGGCGGCATGAACGACAACACCGTGCTGGGCGGCGTGCGCGCCACCGAGAGCGCCGGGTTCGCCG
Organism: Pseudomonas putida; assembly: GCF_050990305.1. Taxonomy (GTDB): domain Bacteria; phylum Pseudomonadota; class Gammaproteobacteria; order Pseudomonadales; family Pseudomonadaceae; genus Aquipseudomonas; species Aquipseudomonas putida_AH. The sequence goes on from NZ_CP158817.1 coordinate 1,639,830, forward strand.
CGGCAAATGTGATTGGCATCGGCATCAATGGCACCGACGCCATTGGCGAGCTGAAGAAACCCGACAGCGGTTTCCACGGCTCGATGCTGCCAAGTCCGCACATCGAGGGCTACAACACCGCGAGCATGATGTACGAGTGGGTCACCACCGGCAAAGAACCGGCGAAATACACCGCCATGGACGACGTGACGCTGATCACCCGCGACAACTTCAAGCAGGAACTGGAAAAGATCGGCCTGTGGAACTGAAGGCCGGTTGATGTCCTCGGTAGCCTCGGCAACGGGGCTGCCTGAACTGTGTGATGAGGTGGTTATGCACGCGCAAACACAAGTACAGCAACAGCCAACGGGCGGCAGCCTGCGCTTCAACGGGATCGGCAAGACCTTTCCCGGCGTGAAGGCGCTGGACAACATCAACTTCGTCGCGCATCCAGGGCAAGTTCATGCCTTGATGGGCGAGAACGGCGCCGGCAAGTCAACGCTGCTGAAAATCCTCGGCGGTGCCTATATCCCGAGCAGCGGCACGTTGCAGATCGGCGAGCACACGATGGATTTCAAGTCCACGGCCGACAGTATTGGCAGCGGCGTGGCGGTGATTCACCAAGAATTGCACCTGGTGCCGGAAATGACCGTGGCGGAGAACCTGTTCCTCGGCCACTTGCCGGCGAGCTTCGGCCTGATCAATCGCCGTACCTTGCGGCAGCAAGCATTGGCCTGCCTCAAGGGCCTGGCCGATGAAATCGATCCGCAGGAGAAAGTCGGGCGCTTGTCCCTCGGCCAACGGCAACTGGTGGAGATCGCCAAGGCCTTGTCCCGTGGCGCCCATGTGATCGCCTTCGACGAGCCCACTAGCAGCCTCTCGGCACGGGAGATCGATCGCTTGATGGCGATCATCGGTCGCCTGCGCGATGAGGGCAAAGTGGTGCTGTACGTCTCCCATCGCATGGAAGAAGTGTTCCGCATCTGCAACGCAGTAACCGTGTTCAAGGACGGCCGTTATGTGCGCACCTTCGAGGACATGGGTGCGCTGACCCACGATCAACTGGTCACCTGCATGGTCGGTCGCGATATCCAGGATATCTACGATTATCGTCCTCGCCCGCGCGGCGCGGTGGCGTTGAAGGTCGACGGTCTGCTCGGGCCTGGCCTGCGCGAACCGGTGAGTTTCGAGGCGCACAAAGGCGAGATCCTGGGGTTGTTCGGCTTAGTTGGCGCCGGTCGTACGGAGCTGTTTCGTCTGCTTAGCGGCCTGGAACGCAACAGCGCCGGGCGTCTGGAGCTGCGCGGTCATGAACTGAAACTGCGTTCGCCGCGAGACGCCATTGCCGCCGGGATATTGCTCTGTCCCGAGGACCGCAAGAAAGAGGGGATTATCCCGCTGGCCAGCGTCGCCGAGAACATCAACATCAGTGCCCGTGGCGCCCACTCCGGTCTTGGCTGCCTGATCCGCGGGCTCTGGGAAAAGGACAACGCCGACAAACAGATCAAGGCACTGCGGGTGAAGACGCCCCACGCCGGGCAACCGATCAAGTTCCTGTCCGGTGGCAATCAACAGAAGGCGATTCTCGGTCGCTGGTTGTCGATGCCAATGAAAGTCCTGCTGCTCGACGAGCCCACCCGTGGCATCGATATCGGCGCCAAGGCCGAGATCTACCAGATCATCCACAACCTGGCCGCCAGCGGCATCGCGGTGATCGTGGTGTCCAGCGACCTGATGGAAGTGATGGGCATTTCCGACCGCATCCTGGTGCTGTGCGAAGGCGCGATGCGCGGCGAACTGAGCCGCGAACAGGCCAATGAATCCAACCTGCTGCAACTGGCTTTGCCGCGCCAACGCGCTGACGGCGTGGCGAACTGAGAGGTGACTATGATGACAACCCAAAACGAAACCCTGCCGACTGCGCGCAAACCCCTGGACCTGCGGCGCTTTCTCGATGACTGGGTGATGCTGGCGGCGGCGGTGGGGATCTTCGTGCTCTGCACCTTGCTGATCGATAACTTCCTTTCGCCGTTGAACATGCGTGGCCTGGGGCTGGCGATTTCCACCACTGGCATCGCCGCGTGCACCATGCTCTATTGCCTGGCGTCCGGGCATTTCGATTTGTCGGTGGGTTCAGTGATCGCCTGTGCTGGCGTGGTTGCGGCCGTGGTGATGCGCGACACCAACAGCGTGTTCCTCGGCGTCAGTGCAGCGCTGGTGATGGGACTGATCGTCGGGCTGATCAACGGCATCGTGATCGCCAAACTGCGGGTCAATGCGCTGATCACCACCCTGGCGACCATGCAGATCGTGCGCGGCCTGGCCTACATCTTCGCCAACGGCAAAGCAGTGGGCGTGTCCCAGGAATCGTTCTTCGTGTTCGGCAACGGCCAGTTGTTCGGCGTGCCGGTGCCGATCCTGATCACCATCGTCTGCTTCCTGTTCTTCGGCTGGCTGCTCAACTACACCACCTATGGGCGCAACACCATGGCCATCGGCGGCAACCAGGAAGCGGCGTTGCTGGCGGGGGTCAACGTTGACCGGACCAAGATCATCATCTTCGCGGTGCACGGCGTGATCGGTGCGCTGGCCGGTGTGATCCTGGCGTCGCGCATGACCTCGGGCCAGCCCATGATCGGTCAGGGTTTCGAGCTGACGGTGATTTCGGCCTGCGTGCTGGGTGGTGTTTCGCTCAGTGGCGGCATCGGCATGATCCGGCATGTGATTGCCGGTGTGCTGATTCTGGCAATCATCGAGAATGCGATGAACCTGAAGAACATCGATACGTTTTATCAGTACGTGATTCGGGGTTCGATCTTGCTGCTGGCTGTCGTCATCGATCGCTTGAAACAACGCTAAGATTTTTGTTTTTTGTGCTGACCCCTTCGCGGGCAAGCCTCGCTCCTACAGTGTGTCGTTAGCCAATTATGCGAATGACACATGACCTGTAGGAGCGAGGCTTGCCCGCGAAAGCGGTACAACTGATTCCACACCCTTCCGTCACTTCCCCCCAAATATCCCTTGCCCGTCCTAACCCGTTTCGGTTTCAATTTGTACATGATTAGACAGGTACGATTCGACAAGAAACAACGGGTGGTCGACGAACTCATCCGGCGTATTGAAAGCGGTCTCATGGAAGACGGCTTTCATTTGCCAGGCGAGCATCAGTTGGCCCAAGAATTCAACGTCAGCCGAGGTACGTTGCGTGAAGCCCTGGCCGAATTGAAACGGCGCAATTACATCGCGACGCAAAGCGGGGTGGGCTCCATCGTCACGTTCGACGGTGTAGCGCTCGACCAGCGCAGCGGCTGGGCCCAGGCCCTGGCCGACAGCGGCGCGCTGGTCAATACCGAAGTGCTGCGGTTGGAGGCGGTGACCCGTCCTGACCTGTTGCCACGTTTCGGCACTGACCAATTCATCACCCTCGACCGTCGCCGCCGTTCCAACGACGGTACGCTGGTCTCCCTCGAACGCTCATTGATGCCCGCCACCGGAGGCCTGGAAGGCTTGCCGCGAGTCGGTCTGATCGACAATTCCCTGACCATCACCCTGGCCGCCTACGGTTATATCGGTGAGCGCGGCGATCAATGGATCGGCGCCGAACCCCTGAACGCCGAAGACGCCGAACTGCTCGGACGGCCGGTCGGCACGGTCTTCATCAAGGCCTTGCGCACCACCTACGATCGACAAAACCGCTTCATGGAGCAAGTGGAAAGCTTGCTCGATCCCGTGCATTTTCGCATGCACCTGCAATTTGGGACGATGAAATGACGGCGCTCAATCGTGCCTTGGGCGCGTTCTACGGCCTGGCCCTGGGCGATGCCCTGGGTATGCCGACACAATCGCTGAGCCGCGATGAGATCAAGGCGCGTTTCGGCGAAATCAGCGACCTGCAAGACGCCGGTCCCCATCAACCGATCGCCGCCAACATGCCCAAGGGTTCGATTACCGACGACACCGAACAGGCGATCCTGGTCGGTCAGTTGTTGCTCGACGGCAAGGGCCGGATCGAGCCGACACTGCTCGCTCAACGGCTCATCGAATGGGAAGCGCAGATGCAGGCCAAGGGCTCGCAGGATCTGCTCGGTCCTTCGACCAAGCGCGCCATCGAGATGATCCTCGCCGGCCATTCGCCGGAAGAGGCGGGGCGCTATGGCACCACCAATGGCGCGGCGATGCGTATCACACCGGTCGGGATTGCTTCGGACGTGGCTGATCCCGAGCGTTTCATCGCCGCCGTGGTGCAGGCTTGCCAGGTCACTCACAACACCACACTGGGCATCTCCAGTGCAGCGGCGGTGGCGGCAGTGATCTCGGCCGGGATCAACGGCTTGGATCTGGGCGAGGCCTTGAACCTCGGTCAACAGATCGCCCAGCAAGCGCAGAACCAAGGCTATTGGGTTGCCGGTGGGCGCATCGCTTCACGAATCAGCTGGGCCAGGACCATCAGCGTCGACAACGACAAGGCGATGCTCGCCGATTTGCTGTACGAGGTGATCGGTACGTCGGTGGCTTCGCAGGAGTCGGTGGTGGTGTCGTTTGCCTTGGCCCAGCAAGTGGCCGTTGGCGAAATGAACGCCTTCGACGCGCTGTGCATGGCCGCGAGCCTGGGTGGCGACACCGATACCATCGCCGCGATTCTCGGGGCGATGCTGGGGGCTTGCCTGGGCCTCGAAAGTTGGCCAACGGCGATGATCGACAAGGTCAAAGCGGTCAATGATCTGGAGCTTGAGCCGTTGGTGACAGGACTTCTTGCCTTGCGCTGACAGAACTGACGCCTTCCCCTGTAGGAGCGAGCATGCTCGCGATGGTCGTTAACGATAACGCAGGGATTCCTGATACCCCGCGCCGTTCTCGGTTCCATCGCGAGCATGCTCGCTCCTACAGGGGGGCATTACCGACTGTAAAAATCTGATTTGCCCACAACCACAAGAATGGCAACAGGAGCATTTTTCATGAGTTCATCGAACGCCGGGCAGAACGCCGGGCAACTGGAAACCCGTGGCATCGAACCGGTGCCGGAAGCCGAGTGCAACGGTCATCCGTTGCAGCTGTTCTGGGTCTGGTTCGCCGCCAACATTTCCATCCTCGGCCTGCCACTGGGTGCGACCCTCGTGGCCTTTCGCGGCTTGGCGATTTGGCAGGCGATCATCGTTGCCATTCTCGGCGCTGCCGGTTCTTTCGCGGTGGTCGGGATCATCTCTATCGCCGGTCGTCGCGGTCGCGCGCCGAGCCTGACGCTTTCGCGCGCGATCTTCGGCGTGCGCGGCAATATCGGCCCGACGCTGGTGTCGCTGATGTCGCGCCTGGGCTGGGAAACCGTCAACACCACCACCGCCGCGTTCGTGCTGTTGTCGCTGTGCTCAATCCTCTTCGGCTCGCCGGTGGAAGCCAAAAGCGCGCCGCTGCTGACGTTGGTGTTCATCGCGATTTTCGTGCTGCTGACCTTGTCGGTGTCTGGCCTGGGTCACGCCACGCTGCTGGTAATCCAGAAGTGGGCGACCTATGTGTTCGGCGCGCTGAACATTCTGGTCGGCGGCTTCCTGTGCGCCACCATCGATTGGAGTGCGGTGTTCAACGCCACGCCGGCACCGATGAGCGCAATGATCATCGGCATCGGCACCATGGCGGCCGGCACCGGGATCGGGTGGGCCAACGCCGGCGCGGACATGTCGCGCTATCAGCACCGCAGTGTCAAAGCCGTGCGCCTGGTGGCCTCGGCCGCGTTCGGCGCAGGAATTCCGCTGGTGCTGTTGATCACCCTCGGTGGCTTGCTGTCGGTGGGCAACAACGACCTGGCATCGGCCACCGACCCGATCGTGGCGATTCGCGACATGCTGCCGACCTGGATGGCCGTGCCGTACCTGATCACCGCATTCGGTGGCTTGCTGCTGTCGAATAACCTGTCGGTCTACTCCGCCGGTTTGACCACGCTGACCCTGGGCCTGAAGGTCAAGCGCGTCTACGCGGTGGTGGTGGACATCGTCGCGATCTTCGCTGGCTCCATCTACTTCATGTTGATCGCCGACAGTTTCTACGGTCCGTTCATCACCTTCATTTCCCTGCTGGCGGTGCCGATCACCGCGTGGGTCGGGATCTTCGTGATCGATCTGATCCACCGTCACTACTACAGCCCCAAGGATCTGCTGGACGTCAGTCCGAGCAGCGCCTACTGGTATCGCGGCGGCGTCGAATGGCGCGCGTTCGGTGCCTGGGCGGTGGCCATCGTGCTCGGCTTCAGCTTCACCACCATCGGCACCACGGCAGAAAACGTCTGGTTCAAAGGCTTTTTGTCCGACTCGTGGCTGGGGCATAACGGCCTGGGCTGGATCGTGACCTTTGTGGTTGCCGGCGGCCTTTATTTCGTACTCGGCGGGGCGAAGGATCGTCGTGCCGCGCAGGTCGAGAATGCTCATGCCTAAATTGTTGTACACCGGCCAGGTCATCATCGATCTGGTCATGGCCGTGGATCAATTACCGCAAGCAGGTGGCGACGTGCTGGCGCAATCGGCCAGTTTCGAAGCCGGCGGCGGTTTCAACGTGATGGCCGCCGCGCAGCGTAATGGCCTGCCGGTGGTCTACCTCGGTCGCCACGGCACAGGACGTTTTGGCGACCTGGCCCGTGAGGCGATGAATACCGAAGGCATCCGCATCGGCATCGCGCATCCCGCCGAACGCGATACCGGGTTGTGCGTGGCGATCACCGACGCTTCGGCCGAGCGCAGTTTTGTGTCCTACATCGGCGCCGAGGGCGAGTTGACCGCCGAGGACCTGGCCAGTGTGCCGGTCGAGGCGGGGGACTATGTCGGCGTCAGCGGCTACAGCCTGCTGCATGTCGGCAAGGCACAGGCGCTGGTTGACTGGGTGCTGGACCTGCCGAGTGAGGTCAAGGTGGTGTTCGATCCGGGGCCGTTGGTGGATTCGCCGGATGCGCCGTTGATGAAAGCCTTGTTGCCGCGTATCGATCTGTGGACCAGCAACAGCGTCGAGGCGCTGCGGTTTACCGGGGCGCCGGATATCGATGAAGCGTTGGAACGCATGGCCGAACATCTGCCGGCCAAGGTGCTGATGGTGGTGCGAGACGGGCCGCAAGGTTGCTGGGTCAGCCAGGGTTCCGAGCGTCGGCATGTGCCAGGTTTCAAGGTTGAAGCGGTGGACAGCAATGGCGCCGGCGATGCCCATGCCGGGGTGTTTGTCGCGGGGTTGGCGCAAGGGTTGTCGCCGATTGACGCCGCGCGTCGGGCCAATGCGGCGGCAGCGTTGGCGGTGACCCGGTGGGGGCCTGCGACTTCGCCGGGGACGGCTGAAGTCGATGCGTTGATCAGTAAAACATGCGGTGACTGATCTGCCGTCATCGCGGGCAAGCCTTGCTCCTACAGTTTGGAGTCGCACTCGATGGGTGCGACCACCCATTCTGTAGGAGCAAGGCTTGCCCGCGATGGGGTCCTCAGACTCAAAACAAGAGTTCAAGCCTGCTGCAGTGCCTTGGCTGTAACGACCCGACGCCAGATCAACCGGCCTACGGTGATCAGCCAGTTGATCGAAGCGACGGTCAGCACCGTGAGCAGCAAGGTTGCCATGCCGTGCTCGACGATGATTTTCCCAGCGAGCAATGGAAAGCCAAACACACCGATGAAGTACGACAGGCTGAACAGCAACAAGGATTGCGCGGTGGTGCCGCCCGGTGCTTCATTGGCAGCCAGGCCATTGATCACTGAATAGGTCAGGCCGTAACCGACCCCGAGCATCACGGCCGCCAGCACATAGCTCAAGCCATCATTGACCCCGTAACCGAACATCAGGATCGAGCCCAGCATCACCCCTGACAAAAGGCACGATGCCCGCAACGGATCACGCTTGACCACGATGCCTGCGATCAACATCCGGCTGCTGATCGCGGCACTCATGAAGCCGAGGAAGAACAGCGAATAGTCGAGCGAACGTGCGGCGGCGTAGCTGGTCTGGAAACTCGACAGCCCCCCGAAAACACTGCCGCCGAGGCCGACCATGATGATCGGGAACACGGCTTTGGAGCTCAGCACTTGCCCTGTAGCTCGCCAGGAAATCCGTGACACCGACGTCGACTGCACCGAGGCGGCTTTCAAGTGTCGATCCAGCCGCCAGAACAGCACCACGCCGATCAGGCTGGCCAGCGCAGCCAGGTAAAACGCGGCGGTCACTGGATAGCCCAAAGCGCTCGCGGCGCGACCGAGCAACGGACCACTGCCGATCCCGGTCATCATGCTGCCCGACAGCAAGGCAAAATATTTGGCGCGCTGTGCAGGGCTGACCAGGCTCGCGACGATGATTGGCCCCAGGGTGTAGAACACACCCCAACCCAACCCCAGCAGCAAGCCGAAAAACAGCAGCAGATGGCCGAAGCCCGGTGTCATCGCAAAGCCCAGGCTGGCGGCCACCAGCAACAGACCGAACAGCGCCACGGAGCGGGCCGCGCCGAGCAGGTCGGACAGATGACCTGAGGCAATCACAGCGGCAAAGGTGCTGAGCATCGCCGCCGAAATCACGGTGCCGGCATCGTGCTCGTTACCTCCGCGTGAACCGATCAGCAATGACAGCAAAAAGGTCGAACCATAGGACAGCGAGAGCAAGTAACTGGCCAGGCAAAACAGGCCGAACAACTTGCCGGAGACACGGGGTGTTGCGGTAGACATGACGCGGTTCCTTGACCTGATAAATGCGCAGGTCATCTATCTATCATGCATCGCGTCTATGTTAGGTCCGAGGTTCATGATTTCAGGATCAGTAACCACCGGAGTAAATACCCCCCTGTAGGAGCGAGCATGCTCGCGATGGTGGTCCAGACAACGCGGGCATCCAGGCGTCCAGCGTCATCGTTAACGACCATCGCGAGCATGCTCGCTCCTACACTCGCCACAATTCGTGCGCCGACTTAGTATGGCGTTTTCCATTTTCCGACAAGGCACGTCCATGACGATCGAAATCCGCCCGGCGACCCCCAGTGATGCCCCGCAAATCCTCGCGTTCATCACAGAACTGGCCGACTACGAACGTGCTCGCCACGAAGTCATCGCCAGCGTCGCCGACATTGAGCGCAGCCTGTTCAGCGAAGGTGCCACCGCCCATGGCTTGATCTGCCTGCGTGATGGCGTGGCCATCGGTTTCGCCGTGTTCTTCTTCAGCTACTCCACCTGGCTGGGCAGCAACTGCCTGTACCTCGAAGACCTCTACATCACCCCGGAACAACGTGGTGGCGGGGCGGGTAAAACCTTGCTCCGGCATCTGGCCAAGATCGCCTGTGCCAATGACTGCGGCCGTTTCGAATGGAGCGTGCTGGAGTGGAACACCCCGGCCATCGACTTCTACAAATCCCTGGGCGCGCAGCCGCAGGAAGAGTGGGTGCGCTATCGCATGGATGGCAAGGTGTTGCGCGAGTTCGCCGAGGGAAATTAGTCGACCTTTAAAAGATCGCAGCCTGCGGCAGCTCCTACAAGGGAACGCATTCCACCTGTAGGAGCTGCCGAAGGCTGCGATCTTTTTTTGCCAAAATCCCAAAATATGGGATTGATATTTATATATTGAGATTTTGCTTCGTCCAGGTTTATAGTCCGCCTCACTCACTGCCAAAAACCAGAACAGGTGAAGCGATGCAGGCGCAATTGATCGCGCTCGATTGGGGGACGACCTCATTACGTGCTTACAAACTTGCCGAGGGCGGCCAGGTGCTCGAACAGCGCTCGCTGTCGTCGGGAATCATGCAGTTGCCCAAGGCGCCACGAATCATCAAGGGCCTGGAGTGCACCGACGGTTTTGAACTGGCGTTCGATGAGGCCTGCGGTGACTGGCTTGACGCTCAGCCTGATCTGCCGGTCATTGCCTGCGGCATGGTCGGCAGTGCCCAGGGCTGGCGCGAAGCGGCCTACCGCGATACACCGGCGAACGTCGCCAGTCTCGGCACCTCCCTGCAAACCGTGCGCAGCCAGCGCGGTATCGATGTGCACATCGTGCCCGGAGTGATCCAGCGTTCGCGTCTGCCCAATGTCATGCGCGGCGAAGAAACCCAGGTCCTCGGTGTGCTGCAATCCTTGTCGCACGAGGCGGGCGCCGATCTGTTGATCGGTCTGCCGGGCAGCCATTCGAAATGGGTGGAAGTGAGCGATGGTTGCATCGTCCACTTCGATACCTTCATGACCGGCGAAGTCTTCGCCGTGCTCAGCGACCACAGCATTCTGGGACGCACCCAGCAGCGCGGCGGCTCGTTCGACGGCGAGGCTTTTGATCGTGGCGTGCAAGTGGCGCTATCGACCGAGGGTGACATCGGCGTGCTCTCAACCCTGTTCAGCGCCCGCAGCCTGGGTTTGACCGGTGAGCTCAGTGGCGCCGCGCAAACCGATTACCTGTCCGGCCTGTTGATCGGTCACGAACTGGCGGCCCTGGCGAACGTTCAGCGCCAGCGTCGCAACAGCGTGCACCTGCCATCGATCGTGCTGATCGGCAACGCTCAGTTGTGCAGCCGCTATAGCCGTGCACTGGATGCCTGCGGCTTTGCCCGGGTGACCCTGGCCGAGCAGGCCACCGAACGTGGGCTGTGGCAATTGGCGGTCGCCGCCGGACTGATCACAGCAACCCCATCCCGTTAAACCTGACTGGAGCCCTGAAATGCTCAAACAAGCACTGGCGCAAAACGGTCTGATCGCCATCCTGCGCGGCCTGCGCCCGCAAGAGGCTGCCGCTATCGGCGAAGTCCTGTACGCCGCCGGATTTCGCGTCATCGAAGTGCCGCTCAATTCCCCCGAGCCCTACGACAGCATCCGCATCCTGCGCGATACCTTGCCCGCCGATTGCCTGATCGGCGCGGGCACGGTGCTGACGCCGGAGCAGGTCGAGCAGGTGAAGGCGGCGGGCGGTCAGGTGATCGTCATGCCGCACTGCGACCCCAAGGTCTTGCGTGCGGCGAAAGCGGCGGGCTTGTCACTGTCGCCAGGTGTCGCCACGCCCACCGAGGCTTTCGCGGCACTGGCCGAAGGCGCGGACATCCTCAAGATGTTCCCGGCCGAACAGATGGGCCCGGCCGTGGCCAAGGCCTGGCTGGCTGTGCTGCCGGCGGGAACGATCCTGGCCCCGGTCGGCGGCATCACCCCGGACAACATGCAGGTGTTCATCGACGCGGGCGTCAAGGGCTTCGGCCTCGGTTCGGGCCTGTTCAAACCGGGCATGACCCCTGAGCAGGTGGCGGCCAATGCCAAGGCCTACGTCGCTGCCTGGAAGGCCCTTCGCTAAGACTTTTTTGGCGCAATGAGCGCCGCATCTAACAAGAGAGACCGACAGATGAAAATCACCAAACTGACCACTTTCATCGTTCCGCCGCGCTGGTGCTTCCTCAAGGTCGAGACCGACGAAGGCGTCACCGGCTGGGGCGAGCCCGTGGTTGAAGGCCGCGCCCATACCGTTGCCGCCGCCGTCGAGGAATTGTCCGACTACCTGATCGGCAAAGACCCACGCAACATCGAAGACATCTGGACTGTGCTCTACCGGGGTGGCTTCTACCGTGGTGGTGCGATCCACATGAGTGCCCTGGCGGGTATCGACCAGGCGCTGTGGGACATCAAGGGCAAGGCGCTGGGGGTGTCGGTCAGCGATCTGCTGGGCGGCCAGGTGCGGGACAAGATTCGTGTGTATTCGTGGATCGGCGGCGACCGTCCGGCCGACACCGCGCGGGCGGCGAAAGAAGCGGTCAGTCGTGGTTTCACCGCCGTGAAGATGAACGGCACCGAAGAACTGCAGTTCCTCGACACCTTCGAAAAAGTCGACCTGGCCCTGGCCAACGTCGCCGCCGTGCGTGACGCGGTGGGGCCGAACGTCGGCATTGGCGTGGACTTCCATGGCCGGGTGCACAAGCCCATGGCCAAGGTGCTGATGAAGGAGCTCGATCCGTACAAACTGATGTTCATCGAAGAGCCGGTGCTCAGCGAAAACTACGAAGCGCTCAAGGAGCTGGCGCCGCTGACCAGCACACCGATTGCCCTGGGTGAGCGCCTGTTTTCGCGCTGGGATTTCAAGCGCGTGCTCAGCGAAGGCTACGTCGACATCATCCAGCCCGATGCGTCCCACGCCGGTGGCATCACCGAAACCCGCAAAATCGCCAACATGGCCGAAGCCTACGACGTGGCGCTGGCGCTGCATTGCCCGCTGGGCCCGATTGCCCTGGCGGCCTGCCTGCAACTGGACGCGGCCTGCTACAACGCGTTCATCCAGGAGCAGAGCCTGGGTATTCACTACAACGAGAGCAACGACCTGCTCGATTACGTCAAAGACCCACGAGTGTTCGACTACGACAAAGGCTTCGTGAAAATTCCGAACGGCCCGGGCCTGGGCATCGAGATCAACGAGGAATACGTGATCGAACGCGCCGCCGTCGGCCACCGCTGGCGCAACCCGATCTGGCGCCATGCCGATGGCAGTTTTGCCGAGTGGTGAGTTGACGCTGTCCCTGTAGGCGCGAGGCTTGCCCGCGAAGGCGACGCCTCGGTCTACCTGGTTTTCAACGGCGTCGGTACTGACGCCATCGCGGGCAAGCCTCGCTCCTACAGTGGGGTGTTGCGCCGCATCGACCTCAATAAACATAACAAGAGGCACCCCCATGCAACCGCAAACCCTCACCGGGCAGGCGTCGTTGGTGACGCCCAGCCGCAAGCGGTTTTTCATCATGGTCCTGCTGTTCATTACCGTGGTGATCAACTACCTGGACCGCAGCAACCTGTCGATTGCCGCCCCGGCGCTGACCAGTGACCTGGGCATCGACCCGATTCACGTCGGCCTGATCTTCTCCGCCTTCGGCTGGACCTACGCCGCCATGCAGATTCCCGGCGGCTGGCTGGTGGACCGGGTGCCGCCGCGCATCCTGTACACCGTCGCACTGCTGCTGTGGTCGATCGCCACGGTGATGCTCGGCTTCGCCGCCAGCTTCATCGCGCTCTTCGTCTTGCGCATGGCGGTCGGTGCCCTGGAAGCCCCGGCGTACCCGATCAACAGCCGCGTGGTCACCACCTGGTTCCCCGAGCGCGAACGCGCCACGGCCATCGGTTTCTACACCTCCGGGCAGTTTGTCGGCCTGGCCTTCCTGACGCCGGTCCTGGCCTGGCTGCAACATGAATTTGGCTGGCACATGGTGTTCGTGACCACCGGTGCGGTGGGCATTCTGTGGGCGGTGATCTGGTACGCGGTGTATCGCGAACCCCGGGATTTCAAAGGCGCCAACGACGCCGAAATCGAGCTGATCCGCGAAGGCGGCGGTCTGGTGGACATCCAGTCCGAACAGGCCAAAGTCAAAGCCAAGTTCAGCTGGACCGACCTGGGTATCGTCCTGAGCAAGCGCAAACTCTGGGGCATCTACCTCGGCCAGTTCTGCCTCAACTCGACGTTGTGGTTCTTCCTGACGTGGTTCCCGACCTACCTGGTGAAATATCGTGGCATGGACTTCATCAAGTCCGGGCTGCTGGCGTCGCTGCCGTTTCTCGCGGCCTTCATCGGCGTGCTGTGCTCTGGTTTCTTCTCCGATTTCCTGATCCGTCGTGGCTACACGGTAGGTTTCGCCCGCAAGTTGCCGATCATCAGTGGCCTGCTGATTTCAACCTCGATCATCGGCGCCAACTTCGTGGAGTCGACACCGCTGGTGATTGCCTTCCTCGCGCTGGCGTTTTTCGGCAACGGCCTGGCGTCGATCACCTGGTCGCTGGTGTCGACCCTGGCACCGGCGCGTTTGCTGGGGCTGACCGGCGGGGTGTTCAACTTCATCGGCAACCTGTCGGCCATCGCCACGCCGATTGTCATCGGCTTCCTGGCCACCGGTGATTCCTTCGCGCCGGCGATCACCTACATCTCGGTGCTGGCGTTGATCGGTGCGCTTTCCTACATCTTGCTGGTGGGCAAGGTCGAGCGGATCAAGTTGTAGTCGTGGCACGCGGGCGACCATAATGCCGCCCGTTCACTCGCTCAACGGTAAAGGCTGGATATGCAGGAAGACGCCCCAAAAATTGCCAAGGACGCCGCGCCGACCGGTACCCAGACCCTGCTTCGTGGCCTGGGTGTGGTTCAGGCCGTGGCCAGCGGCGCCCGCGATCTAAAGGAAATCGCCCGGCTGATCGGCACCACGCGCAGCACCACCCATCGCCTGGCCAGCTGTTTGGTGGACGAGCGCTATCTGCGGGTGGTGCCGCAAGTCGGCTATCTGTTGGGGCCGAAGCTGATCGAGCTGGGGTTTCAGGCGCGGGAAGAGTTGCCGCTGGTGACCTTGGCAGGTCCCTACCTGGATGAGTTGTCGGCGCTGACCGGCGACACCATCCACCTGGCGATCCGCGAAGGTGACGAGGTGTTGTACCTGCACAAAAATCCGGGGCGCAATGGCCCGGAAATGCGTTCACGGGTCGGGCATCGCATGCCGCTGGCGCGTACCGGAATCGGCAAGGCGTTGATGCTCGATGACACGCCGCAAGAGTGGCAACGGCTGTACGAAGTCAGCCTGCCTGCCGGTGGGAAAAATCAGTTCTGGCCACAACACCCGGAACAATCCTGGGAACAGTTCCAGCAGCGCATGCTGGAATACGTGGCCGGTGGTTATGCCTTCGACCTGGAAGACAACGAACCGTCGATCCGCTGCGTGGCCGCGCCCATTCGCGATGCCAGTAAACGCATTGTCGCCGGCATCAGCATCGCCAGTACCGTGCCGTACATGCCGCTGGAAAAAATGGCCGAGTTGATTCCGCTGATCAAAGGCGTCACCGCACGGCTGTCGGCGGAGCTGGGTTTGAAGGTGTAACCCTGATCAGCTTTCTGCTTTCTTTTCTGCCGTTGCCAACTCTTTCAGGCGCTGATCGATCAATTGGCACTTGTCCGGTAGATCCTTGGAAGCCGTTCCCAGATCCATTTTCTGCAACTCATCGTTGATTTCCTTGGCCTTGGCCGGGTTTTGTTCGGTGAGTTTGGCCACTTCACTGGCCAATTGTTCGCGCTTGGCAGTCGCTTCCTCCGGCGTGCAGGCCCAGACGGGCAGGGCACAAGCGAGGGTGGCGGCGAGGGTGAGTTTCAGCAGGGTTTTCATCGGTCAGGCCTCGGTACCGGTTAAGGCGGGTTAACCGGTTGAGGGCTACAGGATGGAAAAAGTTCAGCCGCAGAAATCACTCCAGGGCACATCTCGCCAACTGTAGGAGCGAGCATGCTCGCGATAGCGCAATGTCAGTCGACATTGATATTGCCTGACATCCAGCAATCGCGAGCATGCTCGCTCCTACAAAGGACTTGCATTGCACCCGGATTATGCGGAGTGGCAGCAGCTGGATTTCACCCCCTCCTCATATTTGTCGTGATGCCTCACCCACTCCATGATTTCCTCCTCATTGCGCCCCTTGGGCGTCAGGTCCAGGTAGTTGTAGGCGCCCACCAGCAGGTCCAGGCCACGGGCGTAGGTCGAGTAAGTGTGGAAAATCTCACCCGACTCATTGCGATAAAACACACTGAGTCCTGGGAGTTCTTCCTCCGACCCGTCGGTTTTTTCGTAGTTGTAGGTGGCCGTGCCAGCGGCCACGTCTTCGGGCCGGGCGGTCACGCCAAAGTCATAGTTGAAATCGCAGCCGACCGATGACACCCAGTCGAACTTCCAGCCCATGCGCCGCTTGAACGCTTGGAATTCGGCGAACGGTGCGTGGGAAACCGCCACCACGGCGATGTCGTGATGGGCCAGGTGCTGGTTGGCGCCGTCGATGTGATCGGAGAGGAAAGAGCAACCGGGGCAACCCTCGTCCCAGCCTTCGGCGAACATGAAGTGGTAGATGACCAATTGGCTGCGGCCACCAAACAGGTCGGCAAGTTTCAGCTCACCCTGCGGGCCCTGGAAATGGTAGTCCTTGTCGATCTTCACCCAAGGCAGGGCACGGCGTTCGGCGCTGAGTTTGTCCCGTTCCTTGGTAAACGCTTTTTCGTGGGCCAGGTGTTGTTTGCGCGCGGCGAGCCATTCTTCCCGGGATACGACGGGATGATTCTGTAGGTTCATGGTGATTTCTCCTGCGTGGGGCGGGGAGGCGACTGTCACAGCCTAGTCGTTTGGGCGGCCGGCAATTCGACATACCGCCGGTCGGTAGCGACAGAAAGCCGAGCTGAACGGCCGTAGGCCCTGTCGGTCACAACCTATGAAAGCCCTCTCAATCACGGGCACCGGAGGTTGAATCAGGATGACGACTTATAACTGGGATTTGATTGAACGCTTGTTGCACGAAGTGCAGCGCGGTGAAGCTCGCTTCACGCCACGCCCTTATGCGGAGCAATACGCGGCGCAGAAAGCGACGGAAGGCGAAGCCACTGAAAACCTTGACCACCTGAAAACACTGGCCGGTGAGTATGAAAAGTTACTGTTGCTACGAGGTTATATCGAGCCTCGGCCCGAGGAAGAGGGCGGCAGTGGCGCGAACTACTGGTTGACCCTGCGGGGTTCGAGGTTGCTGAGCCTGATCGACAGCAGCATTCCCGGTAATGACCATCCGCGCCAGGTGCTGGATGAGCAGGAAGATGCACTGGATGAATTGACCTTTGATGAGGTGGCTTCGAAGGCACAGATTGCCTGAGCCTGTGTAGGAGCTGTCGAGTGAAACGAGGCTGCGATCTTTTGATCTTGCTTTTTTACAATCAAAAGATCGCAGCCTCGTTTCACTCGACAGCTCCTACACCGTTCCTACAGATATAGCGTTCAGCCCTGTTTTGCCGCCTTGAGACATTTCAGATCACTGAAGTCCTTCCTGACACCCTCGATTTTCGTCAGCAACCGCTCACGTTGCTGCGGTGTGCTCTGGGCCATCAAATCCACAAACAACGAGCGCGCCTGGGCTTCGGTCTTGGCGAAAGCCTGGCGGTACTCCGGCGTCCATAAACGCTCACGATTCACCAGAAGCGTCTCGATTCGTTGTGGGAATTGCGGGTCATGGCGTTGCGCAACGGCCGCACTGAATTGTTTTTGCCAATGGACTCGGTTGGCCAGCCACTGGGTATTCTGGTCACCCAGGGCGTTCGACCATGTCACGACACGTTGCTGTTGTGGGGGCGTGAGTGGCCCGAGCCAGTCATTCAGGCGCTTCTCCATGCGCTCGCCGCGTTCCTTGATCTGCTCATCGAGGGACGGTTTGAGGTATTGCGCCTGGTGTTTGCGCTGGTCCTTGGCGAAGGCTTCGTTCATTTCAGCGACCTGTTTGTCATCCAGCCCTTGCAGCAGTTCGACGGCTGATGGAGTGATTTTTCGGGCGGTCTCGGCGATGGCCTGTTCGGCCTCTTCGCTGCGGGCTTGCAGGGTGGCATCGGTGACCTGGTTGGTCGCGACCATGGTTTTCAAACGGTCCAGCCAGTCGAGGTAACCCGGCATCTGCGTGGTGCAATGCCAGCTCAGGTGCTGCTTCAGGCGCTCGTTGAACCAGCCTTTTTGCTCGCCGTTCATGTCCAGGTAATCACTGAGCGTCCAGGGAATGATCACATCGAGGTTGCGGTAAGCCAGGCCCATGCGGCTGCACGCGCCGAGGGCGAGGGTGACAGTGAGCACGAAGGCGATGTGTTTGAACCAGCGCGACATGGGCGAATCCTTGCGAAAGCCTGGCTTCGGGGTCTGATTCTCATGTGAACGCAGGATGAGCCCGGCAGTTCAGCCGATCAATAGAAGGCGCGTTCGGCCTTGAGGGTCACCAACCCATCGCACTGGCTATTGTGTCCGGAATAGGCTGAGCAATAGCTGCCGCTGAGACTGGAGTCGCTGTAGATCAGATCGAGGTCGATGCCCATGAACGGTCGGGACAATTTCAGCGACCAATCGGTAAAACTGCCTACATAGCCATTGTCCACCGCGACCGGCGTGTTCAACCGATGGGCGGTGTATTTCATGCTGATACCGATGCCGAATGGCTGGTTGCCGCTCAGGTCGGCGAACAGGGTGTTGTTGCGTTTGTCCGGGTCATTGCTGAAGGCGACACCGAAACGGCTGCCCAGCAAGGTCAGGCCGCCGAAGAATTCCTGGCTGTCGAGGGTGTCCACTTCGGGGTAGCTGTAGTGGATGGCACCCACTTCGTAGCCGAGGGTTTGGTCGAAAGGTTGTTTAAACCCGGCGTAGGAATCGATTTCGAGATTATTACCCTGGCTGATACCCAGGCTGGGTGACCATTGGCCGACGTAAAAGCCGCTGTCATGGGTCAGGTCCAGGCCTCCATGAAAAGAGCCGGCAGCCGACGGTTTGACCAAACCTTGGGCCATGCTGCGACTGGGGCTGGTGCCAAGTTTGAGATCGAAATCACCCAGCTCGCGCTGGAAGATTTGCGCCTGCGTCAATGAGCACGCCAAAAGGCCGCAAAGCGATATCAAGAAACGGGAAAGTTTGAGCATGCGTCTCTCCATGACTGCGAGGGCAGGTTGGTGGGCCTGCTGAAACGCTTGATCCAGACGCGTGCAAGGATACCGGCGAATGATCGGCATCGAGGGCCGTTCGTCGATTTTTTACTGGATTGATTCAGTGGCAGGGAAGGTTTTGCTGGCTTCCAGTCCAAGCGCTTCGAAGCTCAAAGCGCTTACGGACCAGATGATGCGGGGAATTACTTCTTGCCCAGGGAGATCTGCTTGGATGGGCCGAAGGTCTGGCCGCTGACGCCCTTGGCAATTTGCTGGATTTCACCGCCGGACTTGAGGAACGCAGCGATCTGGTCGTTGATCGATTCGCTGGTTTCGACGGCTGGAGCTGGCTTTGCTTTGCTGTTGGATGCTTTTACGCGCATGGCGGCCATTAACCTGTAGAAAATTAATTTGGCCAGGCATCGTACAGCAATTGCCTAAAATTTGCTTGGCAAATATCCCGTGGGTAATTGTCGCAGGGTGCAGGATAAACAGCGGATTATTATTTTCAGGTTTCTCCTAAGTCGCTGTTTTAAATAAAAACGTGGCTTGGAAAAATAGCGTTTTTTGCCTGGCTGGCGGTGATGAGAATCGTGAGGCTGGTCTGACGAGCGGCCGGCCGAGCGGCGAAGCCTCAGGAAAATGAAGGCCTTCACAGGATTTTCGCTCGGCAACGGACCGGCCGCCGAACGCCGCTCGTAAAACCGGGTAGAATGCCGCCCACGTAATGAGGGTATTGGACATGGCTTTAGTCGGGCGTTACAACAGTTTGCAAGTGGTTAAACACACTAACTTCGGTTTATATCTGGACGGTGGTGCGGACGGCGAAATTCTTTTGCCTAATCGTTATATTCCAAAAGATATTCCAAGCGAAGATGAAGACTGGTTAAACGTATTTGTTTATCTGGACAGCGATGACAAACTTATCGCAACTACCGAGAAGCCGAAAGTTCAAGTGGGTGAATTCGCCAGTTTGAAAGTTGTTGAAGTCAACAGCATCGGCGTGTTTCTCGATTGGGGGCTGCCGAAGGATCTGTTGCTGCCGTTTTCCGAAGAAAAACGCCAGATGAAAGCCGGCGAATACGTCGTGGTGCACGTCTATCTCGACAAGCACACCCGCCGCATCACCGCCACGGCACGCCTGGACCGTTACCTGGACAAGACTGCGGCCAACTACACGCCGGGCCAGGAGGTTGACCTGCTGGTGGCCGAAGCCACCGACATGGGCTTCAAGGCGATCATCAACAACAAGCACTGGGGCCTGATTCACAAGAACGAAATCTTCAAGTTCATGCGCGCCGGCAAGGAAGAGAAGGGCTTCATCAAGGAAGTTCGCGCCGATGGCAAGATCAGCCTGAGCCTGCAACCGGTTGGTCAGGAAGCGGCCACCAGCTTGAACTCGAAGATCCTCGCCAAGTTGCGCGAGAACAATGGCACCCTGCCGGTCAGCGACAAGAGCGACCCGACGCTGATCAGCAGTATGTTCGGCGTCAGCAAAGGCAACTTCAAGAAGGCCATCGGTGCGTTGTACAAGAACGGCCAGATCGTCATTCATGCCGACCGCATTGAACTGACCTGACACCGATCCCTGTAGGAGCTGCCGCAGGCTGCGATCTTTTGACGTTAAAGAATCAAGATCAAAAGATCGCAGCCTGCGGCAGCTCCTACAGGGGCAATTTCTGTCCATCTGGTTAATAATCGCCAGCATCATTTCTCGCCCCGACCCTGTGTCGGGGTTTTGCTTTCCACTTCGAGTCTCTGCCATGGATTGTATCGTCGAGGTTCTCCAATGAGCGCTACCCGGCGCAGCGCCGATGGGTTCGCCCTGCAAGTGATGTTGGTGTTGTGCCTGGTCTGGGGTGTCCAGCAGGTCATGATCAAGTGGGCGGCGCCCGACATCGCGCCGGTGATGCAGGCGGCCGGCCGTTCAGGCATCTCTGCGTTGCTGGTGGGGTTGTTGATCTGCTGGAAGGGCGGTTGGGACCAGGTCGGCAATACCTGGCGCGGTGGCCTGTTGGCCGGGGCTTTGTTCGGTCTGGAGTTCTTTTTCATATCCGAAGGCCTGCAATTGACCACGGCAGCACATATGTCGGTGTTTCTCTACACGGCGCCGATTTTCACCGCGCTGGGCGTGCACTGGTTGTTGCCGAGCGAGCGTTTGCGTCCCGTGCAATGGCTGGGGATCCTCCTCGCCTTCGTTGGCATCGCCATCGCGTTTGCCGGTGGCATGTCTTGGGACAACCTCGATTACCGCCTGTTGATGGGCGATGCACTGGGCGTACTGGCCGGGGCGGCCTGGGGCGCAACCACGGTGGTGGTGCGAGCTTCACGGTTGTCGGAAGCGCCGGTCACCCTGACCTTGTTCTACCAGTTGATTGTCGGTTTCGTCGGCCTGCTGTTGATCGCGGCGCTCAGCGGTCAGATCACCCACGTCAGTTTGACCCACGTGACGGTCACCAGTGTGCTGTTTCAAGGCGTGGTGGTGTCGTTCTTCAGCTACCTGGTCTGGTTCTGGCTGTTGCGCCGTTATCTGGCAGCGAACCTGGCGGTGTTTTCGTTCATGACGCCGTTGTTCGGCGTCACGTTCGGCGTGGTGTTGCTGGGGGAAAAGCTGACGCTGAATTTTGTCGTCGGCGCCGTGTTGGTGCTGCTGGGCATCACCTTTGTCAGCGCTGAGCAGTGGGTGCGTCGGCGTTTGCGCAAAGCGCTGGGGCAGTCCTGAGTGGGGCGAACAATAAACCGCCGGCGATCACCAGGCCTACGCCGGCGATCACCAACGCAGGTTGCAGGCCGCCACTGAAGTGGCTGCTCAACGAAGCCAGCAAGGGGCCACTGAGCTGGCCCACGGCGAAGCAGGCTGTCAACATCCCGGCATTGCGCTGACTGGCCTGGGGAGCCAGTTCCCGGGAGCGTTGCATCACCAGTTGCATGCACGCCAGGAACGGCGTGCCACACAGGATCACCCCCAGGGCCAGGCCTGCCGAGTTGCCCAGCAGGCAAGCGAAGACACCGGCGGCTTGCATCCACAAAGTCGCCGTCAACCAGTGGCGAGTGGTGTTGGCGGTTTGCCGACGCAAACTCACCAATACCACCCCGATCGCCGCTGCCAGGCCGAAACACGGCCAGAACAGGTCGGCTCGCCATTGGCCGTGGAACTGCGCGCTGGCCATCTGCGACAGGAACGTAGCCGGGATGATGTAGCCCACGCCATACAACGCATAGACCACCCCCAGGCGACCGATACCCTGGTTGCCTGATGGTGCAACAGTGGCTACAGCAGGCACAGTCACGGACGGTTGCGGCAGGACGCGCACAACCCCCAGCAGCATGATCAAGGCGACCACGGCATACACCAGCCACAAGGTGGCGGACGTCTGACCCACTAGGTTCGAGCCCAAGGCCAACAATCCTGTCAGAAAAATTCCCAGGCCCGGTCCGGCAAATACCAGCGCCCCGAGTCGGGGGCGTCCCAAGGCAGTGGCCAACGGCTGGCTCAACGCGGTGATCATCACCAATACCCAGGCGCTGGCCACACCTGTCCCGAAGCGCAGGATCAGGTGCGACCAGAAGCCGTGAGCCCAGAACGAGGCAAGCGTCAGTAGCACACACAGCCACAAGCCGCCCAGCAGCCGGCGTCGGACTTGCGCGGGACGGCGGGAGAACATCGCGTCCACGGCGCCGATGAAGTAGCCGAGGTAATTGGCAGCGGCGATCAAACCGGCAGCGGTGAGGTCAATCTGGCCTTCACTGATCAGGTGTGGCAATTGCGGCGTCAGGGCGAAACGACCGATCCCCATGGCCATCATCAGGGCAATAAAACTGGCGAACAGGCGAATCAAGGGAGACATGGACGAGGCTCCAGCAAAGGTTTTAATGACCGTCAGGCTAAGACTGATTGACTTTCTTTAAAAATGAATAATATTGAGAAACTTGTTCTTGTTTGGAGAATATCGTGGAGTTCAGCCAGTTAAGGATCTTCCAGGCGGTGGCGCAGGAAGAGTCCATCACCCGCGCCGCCGAGCGCCTGCATCGGGTGCCGTCCAATCTGTCGACCCGGCTCAAGCAGCTTGAGGAGCAATTGGGCGTCGAGCTGTTCGTTCGCGAGCGTCAGCGTTTGCAGTTGTCGCCTGCGGGAAAAGTCCTGATGGACTACACCGCCAAGTTGTTCGCCCTGCACGACGAAGCCCATGCTGCGGTACAGGGTGGGCAACCGGCCGGCGACTTCGTTCTGGGCACGATGTACAGCACGGCGGCCATACATCTGCCTGCGCTGTTGGCGCGTTATCACCGGCGTTACCCGGCGGTTAACCTGCAAGTGCAGTCCGGGCCCAGTGGTGAATTGTTCGAGGGATTGATCACCGGTCGGCTCGACGCGGCGCTGGTGGACGGTCCGCCGGAATTGGCCGTGCTCGATGGTGTGATGCTGTGTGAAGAACGGCTGGTGCTGATCAGCGAGGCCGACCATCCGCCGGTGCAGAGTGCGCGGGACGTGGAAGGGCGTTCGGTGTTCACCTTTCGTCAGGGATGTTCTTACCGGATGCGCCTGGAGTCGTGGTTTTCCCACGATCACGCGGCCATGGGTCGGGCCATCGAGATCGAATCCTATCCGGGGATGCTCGCCTGTGTGATTGCCGGCTCCGGGGTGGCGCTGATGTCAGAGTCGATGTTGGCCAGCCTGCCGGGTCGTGAAAGCGTGGCGGTGCACCCCCTGGCCGAACCCTTTGCCACGGCGACGACCTGGCTGATGTGGCGCAAGGGCATGGTCGGCGCCAACCTGAACGCATGGATCGAGGAACAACAGGCGCTCTTTCCGTCGGCGCGAAGCCAGGCACGGGCGATTGCGTGATTTAATGCCGTCGGATTGTGATCGATTCAGTAACAGATCATTGCCACTTTGGGTGAGCATTGCTCGGGACTTCGGACTATTATCAGTGCGAAGCGACTCAAGAATTCCGGTCGCTCGGCACTACCCTGAAGGGGGCATCATGAAAGAGAAAATCCAAAACTGGCTGCATGACCTGGGTGTCGCGCTCGGTTTGATCGAACCGCCTCTACAACCTGTGCCTATTCGTACCGACGATGAGCAACGCCGACGCCAGCAGCGTCGCCGGTAACGCACCAAGTTCTTAAAAGATCGCAGCCTTCGGCAGCTCCTACAGGGGGTTGCGTAAATGCTGCGATTGTCGGTGTACCTGTAGGAGCTGCCGAAGGCTGCGATCTTGGCGGTCGAAAGGTACAGATAGGCTTGTAGGTCAATGCCGCCCAATCTCCATCAAAAACCGACTCAAGTCATTCACTGTCCTGACTGACTTGAGCATCCGGTCTTCTTCGGCGGTAAACGCCGTCAATCCGAGCTCGTCTTCCAGATGGAAGATCAGATCTTCGATATCTGTTTTATCCAATCCCAACTGCACCAGACTGGCGTTGTCGTCGAAGTCATCCTGACCCTCCAGCAAGCGGCTGATGTAGCGATGCACGGCAGCGCGGATGGCGGCTCTTTTCATGAGGATTCTTCAGGGGCGTTGTTGTTATTGGCCCTTGCGTTGAGTACAGCAGGCTTCAGCCGTGCGAGCGCTGCCACTCGTCAATCATGTGGCGCAGGTGCTCCCCGGAAAAACTGCCGAAATGTCCGCCATGCACCGTGCGGATCGGCAGGGCCCGTAACCGTTGCAGGCTACGGGCGTAATCCTCGAGGTTGGAGTGGTAGGCGTCCTCAATCAGCGGGCCGTCGTAGATGATGTCGCCGCTGAACAGGGTTTCGGTTGCGGCTTCGTATAAACAAATGCCACCCGGCGAATGCCCTGGCGTGTGCAGCACTTGCAGCACTCGATCGCCAAGATCCAGCACATCGCCTTCTTCGATCATACCCGTGGCCGGCGCGGCCTTGACCCGATATTCCGCATAGCACAACGGGCAATCGGGGTGCGCCTCGAACATGTCATCACCGACAAAGGCCCGGCTCAAATCGTTTTCACCATCCGGTGCGGCAAGGATCTGCGCTTCGGCCGGGTGCACCAGGCGTTCAGCGAATTCGTGGTGTCCGGCAATGTGGTCGAAATGGCAGTGGCTGGCCACTGCCACCAAAGGCCGCTCGGTGATCCACGGCAACTGCTCGCGCAGGCTGACCAGCCCCGAACCGCTGTCGAGCAACAGGTCTTTGTCACGGCCTTGCACATGCCAGAGGTTGCAGCGGTAGAAGGGGCGAATGTACGGCTCGTGAATCAGACGGATGCCGTCGCTGACTTGCTTGACCTCGAACCACTGATCGCGGGAAACAATCTTCATCAAGGGTTTTCTCCAGACGAAAAAAAACGGGTGTGGCAACCGACGCCACACCCGTCGAAGAAAGCATCAAGTCGTTATATTCAGCTTAGATGGCGCTGGCCACCGCGACCGGGCGGCGGGACATCAGGCTCACCACGATGAAGCTCACCAGACTGGCAACCAGGCTGTAGTAGATCGGGGTGTTGGCGTCCAGACCGTCCTTGACCATGAACAGCAGGGCAGTGGCGAAGCCCAGGCCCATGCTGGCGATGGCGCCGGCGGTGGTCGCGCGTTTCCAGAAGATCGCACCCATCAGCGGAACCAGCATGCCGCCCACCAGCAGGTTGTAGGCCAGGGTCAGGGCGCTGATCACGTCGTGCACCACCAGAGCGATACCCAGCACGACAATACCGGTCAACAGGGTCACCAGGCG
This sequence comes from Pseudomonas putida, assembly GCF_050990305.1. Classification (GTDB taxonomy): domain Bacteria; phylum Pseudomonadota; class Gammaproteobacteria; order Pseudomonadales; family Pseudomonadaceae; genus Aquipseudomonas; species Aquipseudomonas putida_AH. The sequence continues at coordinate 1,664,893 of NZ_CP158817.1, forward strand.
GTTCAGGCCCAGGCTCGACTCTTTACCGCCGCGCAGTTTCGGCAGCAGGTCTTCACTCAGGGTAGTTGCGGCAGCCAGCAGGCCAGCGCTCGCGGTGGACATCATGGCGGCCAGTGCGGCAGCGATAACCAGACCACGGATACCGTCCGGCAGGGACAGTTTCACGATGGCGGCGAAGGCGTTGTTGACGTTGTCCAGATCCGGGATCAGTACGTGAGCGGCCATGCCGATCAGGGCGCAAACCAGGCCGTAGACGATGCAGTAGAGACCTGCAGCGGTACCGGCGACCTGCGCGACTTTGGCGGTCTTGGCGGTGAACACCCGTTGCCAGATGTCCTGACCGATCAGGATGCCGAAGAAGTAGATCACGAAGTAGGTGATGATGGTGTCCCAGCCGATGGTGGTGAAGCTGAAGCTCGCCTCCGGCAGTTTGGCCACCAGCTGATCCCAGCCGCCGACGCGGTACAGGCAGATTGGCAACAGGATGAACATCAGGCCCACGGTCTTGATGACGAACTGGACGATGTCGGTCAGGGTCAGGGACCACATGCCGCCGATTGCCGAGTAGACCACGACCACGCCACCGCCCAGCAGAACCGAAATCCAGAACGGCAGGCCGAACAGCACTTGCAGCACGGTGCCGATCGCCAGGATCGAAACCACGCCAATCATCAGCGCGTAGGCCAGCATGATCACGGCGCTCGCGGAGCGAGCCATCGGGTTGTAGCGCTTTTCCAGCACCTGGGTAACGGTGTAGATCTTCAGTTTCAACAGCGGCTTGGCGAGGAACAGGTTCAGCGCGACGATCCCGCAACCCAGTGCGGCGCACAGCCAGAAACCGGAGATGCCGTGCACGTAGCCCAGGCGTACGGTGCCCACGGTGGACGCGCCACCCAGGACGGTCGCCGCCATGGTGCCCATGTACAAGCTCGGACCGAGGTTACGACCGGCGACCAAAAATTCCTCGTTGGTCTTGGCCTTGCGCATGCCGTAATAGCCGAGTATCAGCATCGCGGCGGCGTAGATGAGTACGACGAATAAATCCAAAGCCATGATGGCGTGTCTCCGATTGTCTTTTTTATGGTGAAACTAAAAATCAATTCCTGAGGAATCATCGATCCCTGTGGGAGCGAGGCTTGCCCGCGAAGGGTGCTCCGCGGTCCTTCAGGCAGACCGCGTCATCATTCTTCGCGGGCAAGCCTCGCTCCTACAGGTCATGCGTCAACCACAGGTAATGCGTTTATCAGGCGACTTGTCGCATCGCCGGTTTAGCGAGCGAATCCTTGCTCTTGTTGCGTGAATCATTCGGGGCGAACACTGCAGTCGGTTCCGGGAACAGGCTCAACAACGTCAGGTACATCACGGAGGCCAGGCCCAGAGTGATCGGCAGGCTGATATCGATGCCGCCGGCCATTTCGCCCAGTGGTCCGACAAACTGCCCCGGCAGGTTCACGAAGCACAGGCCGACGGCTGCGCTCGGGATCCAGGCACCCAGGCCACGCCAGTTCCAGCCGTGGCTGAACCAGTAGCGGCCACCTTTCTCGCCGCGGGTGAACACTTGCAGGTCATCCGGGCAATAGAAGCCGCGACGTACCACCAGGCCGATGATCATGATCACCATCCACGGAGTGGTGCAGGTGATGATCAGTACGGCGAAGGTCGACACGCTCTGCACCAGGTTCGCCGCGAAGCGACCGATGAAGATGAACGCGATCGACATCACGCCGATCAGCAGCGTGGCCTTGACCCGCGACAGCACCCGTGGGAACACGCTGGACATGTCCAGCCCGGTGCCGTACAGCGAAGTGGTGCCGGTGGACATGCCGCCGATCACCGCAATCAGGCACACCGGCAGGAAGAACCAGTTTGGCGATACCGCCAGCAGGCCACCCACGTAGTTGTTGGCCGCGATGTAGTCCGGCGCCTTGACCGCAACGATGGTGGCGGTGACCAGGCCAAACAGGAACGGGATGAAGGTCGCGATCTGCGAAAGCACCACCGCGGCCATGATCCGGCCTTTAGGGGTGTCACGCGGAATGTAGCGCGACCAGTCACCCAGGAACGCACCGAAGGAAATCGGGTTGCTCATGGCCACCAGCGCAGCACCAATGAAGGCGGCCCAGAAACCAGGCTGACCCATGTTCACGGTACCGGCGTAGTTCACATCGAATGGACCGGCAAAGGCGAAGACACCCAGCAGGAACAACAGGCTGGCGCTCCATACCGCGATCTTGTTGACCCACAGCAAGAAACGGAAGCCATAGATGCATACAGTAAGCACCAGCACCGCGAACAGACCGTAGGCCAGGCCCAGGGTCAGGTCGGTTTCCGGCAGGCCGATCAGGCGCTTGGCGCCACCGATCAACGCATCACCCGAACTCCATACCGAGAGCGAGAAGAAGGCGATGGCGGTCAACAGCGACAGGAACGAACCGACGATTCGCCCGTGAACACCGAAGTGTGCACCGGAAGACACGGCATTGTTGGTGCCGTTGATCGGACCGAACAGGCCCATCGGCGCCAGGATCAGCGAACCGAGCAGCACGCCCAGCACAATCGCCAGGGCCCCAGCCTGGAATGACAGGCCGAACAGCACCGGGAAACTGCCGAGAACGGCGGTGGCAAACGTGTTAGAACCACCGAAGATCATCCGGAACAAGTCCGTCGGGCCTGCGGTGCGTTCGTTGTCCGGGATCTGCTCGACCCCGTGGGTTTCAATTTGTGTAAGGCTTTGGTCGTTGTTTTTGTTATTCATGATCTGCTCCGATCATAAAGGCGCGCTCATCGTGCGTGAGCGTCACCTGTGTTGGCTAAGGGGTTGGCAGCCCTTCCGGCATTGCGGATAAATGTTCGTGGCAGGCCAGCCAAAGGCCTTGTTGTTCTTGGCCAGACGCTTGTTTCTTGAAAACAATCGTCTCGCGCTCCTGGCTGAAGTGTTGCTCCCCTTGCATGCGCAGCTCGGTGGCCACGTCATGGATAAAAATCGCCACGTCACCCTGCAGGCTGACGAAGGCGTTGCTCGAGGTGCACGACAGCACCTCGAAGCCATCCTGCGAACGCCAGCTGTCCCACAACACCTGATAGGCATCGCGCGACAGCAGAGGTTGTTCGAGGGTGTAGAACACGAAGCTGGCATCGGCGCTGAATGCGCCGAAGTAGGCTTCGCGATCGTTACGGGCGAAGGCGGACACCAGATCGGCGGCCGCTTTCAAAACCTGATCGCGTTCGGTCATGACCAATCCTCAGCGGTGGACTACGCCAGGCAGTACGCAGAGCATTTCGTACAGCAGGTTGGCGGCCAGCAGCGAGGTGTTGCCGGTGGTGTCGTAAGCGGGCGAGACTTCTACCAAATCGCAACCGATCAGGTCGAGGCCTTGGCAGCCACGGACGATTTCAATCGCCTGAATGGTCGTCAGACCACCGATTTCCGGGGTGCCGGTGCCTGGCGCCCAAGCCGGGTCGATACCGTCGATGTCAAAGCTCAGGTACACCGGACCGCCACCGACTTTCTCGCGAACTTCGGCCATCAGCGGTTCCAGGGACTTGTGCCAGCACTCTTCGGCCTGGACCACACGGAAGCCCTGGTTGCGGCTCCAGTTGAAGTCGTCAGCGGTGTAGCCCTGGGCGCGCAGACCGATCTGTACAACGCGGTCTGGATCGATCAGGCCTTCTTCGACGGCGCGACGGAAGGTGGTGCCGTGGGCGATTTTCTCGCCGAACATGTGATCGTTCACATCAGCGTGAGCATCGATGTGCACCAGACCGACCTTGCCGTGCTTCTTATGGATGGCACGCAGGATCGGCAGGGTGATGGTGTGGTCGCCGCCCAGGGTCAGCGGGATCACATCGTGTTCGAGGATGTTGTCGTAGGCCTCTTCGATGATGCGAACGGCATCGAGCAGGTTGAAGGTGTTGATCGCCACGTCGCCGATATCGGCAACCGACAGCGAGTCGAACGGTGCAGCACCGGTGGCCATGTTGTATGGACGGATCATCACCGATTCGGTGCGGATATCACGCGGCCCGAAACGGGTGCCAGGGCGCAGCGAAGTACCGATGTCCAGGGGCACGCCTACGAAGGCAGCGTCCAGACCGGCAGCGGTAGGTACATGGGGGAGTCGCAGCATGGTGGCGATGCCGCCGAAGCGTGGCATCTCGTTGCCGCCCAGTGGTTGGTGAAGAATCTTGTCCACGGGTAGGGCCTCATCGTCGTTGTTTTATTTATGCAGGCAGCCGCTCACGGAAGGCATGGACGCCTGCTTTGGGCCGATTCTGCGAAATGTAGTGGCCGGGAAGAATCGCTACGCGCAAATACTTAGTTCAGATTTTTCTAAACTAATGGCGAGGACGGCGATAGACTTCCCGGCTGCGAGATGCGTCGGCGGGGTCATTGATCGCCAGCAAGCCGGCTCCTACAGGTTTCACATTGCCCGGTAGGAGCCGGCTTGCTGGCGATCGGTTGCGAAGCAACCGCCAATCGGTCAACGCAGACTCACTCGAACCCTGTACGGAGCCCCCATGGCCAACGCTTTACCCGACCTGAAACTATTACGCATCTTCGTCAGCGTGGTGCGGCATCAGGGATTCGCCAACGCCCAGCAAGAGCTCAACCTCTCTACGTCGGCCATCAGCACCTACATGAGCCAGCTCGAGTCGGCGCTGGGGCTGGTGCTGTGCCATCGCGGCCGGGGTGGTTTCAGCCTGACCAGCAAGGGCGAGTTGTTCCATCAGGAAACCCTGCGCCTTTTAGGCGAGCTGGAAGGCTTCGAGCAATACGCGGCCGCGCTCAAGGGCGAATTGCGCGGTACGCTGAACCTGGGGGTGATCGACTCCACCGTCAGCGACAAGGCCCTGCCGTTCGCCGAAGCCATCGGCGCCTACAGCCAGGAACACCCGGCGGTGCATTTGCATTTGTCGGTGATGAGTCCCTACGAACTGCAATTGGGGGTGCAGGACAACCGTCTGGACCTGGCCATCGGCGCGTTTTCCACGCGCATGAGCGGCCTGGTGTACATGCCGCTGTACCGCGAGCAGCATTGGTTGTATTGCAGCACGCGGCATCCGCTGTTCAACGAACGGCGCATTCCCGAGCAGGTCATCACCCAACAGCGCATGGTCGGTCGCGGCTATTGGAGTCAGGCCGAGCTGGCGCGCCATGGCTTCAAGCACAGCGCGGCGACGGTGGAGAGTATGGAGGCGCAACTGATTTTGGTTCTGTCGGGCGCCTACATCGGTTACTTGCCCGAGCATTACGCCCAGGCCTGGGCCGACAAGGGCGACCTGCGGGTGCTGTTGCCGGCGACCTTCGGTTATCAGGCGCCGTTTTCGATGATTGTGCGTCGGGGGCGTAGTCGCGAACCACTGATCCAGACCTTTCGCGATCTGCTCAAAGCACAGCTCAATCAGGCCTGAGCTTGAAGGAAAAGCCAACATGTCCAGACCTCAATGTCCCCGCTGCCTGCGCCCGCAAAGCCATTGCCTGTGCCCGTTGATTCCCAGCCTCGACAGTCGTACTCGGGTGCTGCTGTTGCAGCACCCGAGCGAAGTCAATCATGCGTTGAACACCGCGCGTCTTGCGGCGTTGGGCTTGAACAATGCCGAGTTGATCGTTGGCGAAGTCTTCGAAGATCTGCCGAAGCTGTTGAATCAGCCGGGTTATCAGGCACGTTTGTTGTTTCCCGCCGACGATGCGCAACCGATGCAGGCTTACACCGAATCCGATGATCCATTGCTGCTGGTGGTTCCGGATGGCACCTGGCGCAAGGCGCGCAAGATGCTGCACTTGAATCCGCTGCTGGCGGCATTGCCGAGGGTAACCCTGGCCGAAGGCGGCGTGTCCCGCTATCGGCTGCGCAAGGCACCGGGGCCGGGGGCGTTGTCGACGGTGGAGGCGATTGTGCAGGCGTTGCAGGTGCTTGAGGCGCCGGCTTCATTCGAGGCGTTGTTGAAGCCGTTCGAAGCGTTGATCGAGGGGCAGATTACGGCGATGGGGGAGGAGGTTTTCCAGCGTAATCATGCTGAGAAATGATCGCTGTCAGTTCCGGCCTCTTCGCGGGCAAGCCTCGCTCCTACGGGGTTTGTGTGTGCCGCGAAAACGACGAATGACTCGTAGGAGCGAGGCTTGCCCGCGAAGAGGCCGAATCAATCACTGCAGCTTTTGGATAATGTCTAGCGCTCACGCATCGCTTCCGTCCGGGCTTTCAGCACCGGCTTGAGCAGGTAATCCAGCACCGTCTTCTCCCCGGTAATGATATCCACCGTCGCCACCATCCCCGGAATGATCAGCAGCGGTTTCACATCCCCTCCCAAGTGGTTTTTATCGGTGCGCACCTGGATCAGGTAGAAGCTGTTGCCCTTGTCATCGGTGATGGTGTCGGCACCGATCAGTTCAAGCTTGGCGCTCAGACCACCATAAATCGTGTAGTCGTAGGCGCTGAACTTGACCATGGCTTTCTGGCCAGGATGCAGGAACGCCACGTCCTGTGGCCGCACTTTGGCCTCGATCAGCAGGTTGTCTTCCAGGGGCACGATTTCCACCATGTCGCTGCCCGGCTGGACCACGCCGCCGATGGTGTTGACCTTGAGCATCTTGATGATGCCCTTGACTGGCGAGGTCACGGTTGTGCGGCTGACGCGGTCGTCGATGGCGATGCTCGATGCTGTGATTTTCGACAGGTCGGTGCGTTTTTCATTCAGCTCTTTGGCGGCCTCGGAGCGGAAGGTTTGTTCCGATTCATCGATCTTGCTCTTGATCTCGGCCATCGCTGATTCCGCCCGGGGAATCGCCAGGGTGGTGGCGTTCAGCGAGCCACGGATTTCCACGGCGCTGCGCTTGAGCCGCAGGATTTCCACTGGCGAAACGGCACCGGTCTTGACCAGTGGTTCGGACATGGCCATCTCTTGATTGACCAGCGCCAGGCTTGAGTTGAATTGCGCGGCTTTGGAGCGAAATTCCGCCAGTTCCTGGGTTTTTTGCCGCAGTTGCTCACTCAGTGTGCGCTGTTCGCTGGCCAGTCGACGCTGGCGCTGTTCGTACAGCGAACGTTCGTCTTCGGCCACTTGGGGCGCCTTGGCAATCACTTCATCCGACAGCTTGAAGGGCCGGCCTTCGGCTTCCGCCGACAACCGCTCGACTTGCGCGGTCAATGCGTAACGGTCGGCCTCGCTTTCGCCCTTGTTCGACAGGTAGCGCGTGTCATCCAGGCGCAACAGGGTGTCGCCCTTGTTCACCATTTGTCCTTCGCGCACAAAGATCTCGGTGACGATGCCGCCTTCAAGGTTCTGGATCACTTGCACCTTGCTCGACGGAATCGCCTTGCCTTCGCCCATGGTCACTTCCTGCAACACCGCGAACTTGGCCCAGACCAAGGCGCTGATCAGCAATGCCGCCGCCAGCCACACGGTGACCCGCGACCAACGCGGGGAGTCCTGCAACGAGGCGCCGGCGGTTTCCGGCATGAATTCGGCTTCGGCGCTTTTTGAAAAGCTGTTGAAGTAGCCTCGAGGCGCTGAGTCCGGCGTTTGAGCAGACATGGGCGATACCCGTCAATTAGGAGAAATAATACCGAGCACAAACCTGTGGTGAGGGAGCTTGCTCCCGTTTGGCGGCGAAGCCGTCATAAATCCTGTCAACGCATTGCAACTGACACAACGAGCGGGCTGCTTCGCAACCCAACGGGAGCAAGCTCCCTCGCCACAGGTTGTGCAATGGGCGACTCCTAGACTGGCGCAGAGCCGACGCGGCCCTTGCGCAGTGCATCGATGACCGTTTCTTTCGGCCCGTCGGCAACGACTCGCCCGTTATCCAGCACGATCAGCCGATCCACCAGGCTGAGCATCGACGTTCGGTGGGTCACCAACAGCACGGTCTTGCCCTGGACCAGGCCATGAAGTTTTTGCCGCAATACATCTTCGCTACTGTTGTCCATGGCGCTGGTGGGCTCGTCGAGCAGCATGATCGGCGGGTCAAGCAATAGGGCTCGGGCGAGCAATACCGCCTGGCGTTGACCGCCGGACAGCAATTGTCCGCGTTCGCCTACGGGCCGGTCGAAGCCTTGTGGGTGTTGCCGGGCGAGCTCTGTGACACCGGTCAGTTCCGCCACTTCGAGCATGCGCGAATCGTTGATGTAGCGCGCGCCGAGGGTCAGGTTGTCGCGCAGGCTGCCGGCGAGCAGCGGCAGGTCGTGAGCCACGTAGCCGATTTGATGGCGCAGGTCGGCCACGTCCAATTGCCGCAGGTCCAGGCCATCGAGCAGCAATTGGCCTTCGGCAGGTTCGTAGAACCCCATCACCAGTCGCGCCAGGGTACTTTTGCCCGAGCCGCTGCGGCCGATGATGCCGATCCGCTCACCAGGCTTGACGCTGAAACTGACATTGGCCAGCGCTGGAGCGCTCTGGCCGTTGTAGTGGAAGGTCACGCCGGTGACATCCAGCGCGCCTTGCAGTTGCGTGCGTTCCAGCGGCCGTTGCCGGGCGTCTCGTTCCTGGGGCAGCGACATCAGCGCGTCGGTACTTTTCATGGTCAATTGCGCTTGCTGGTAGCGGGTGATCAACCCGGCGATCTGCCCCAACGGCGCCAGTACCCGGCTGCCAAGCATATAGGTCGCCACCAGCGCGCCCACGCTGAGGTTGCCGGCAATGATGCTGTAGACCCCGGCGACGATGGTCGCCATGCCGGAGAATTGCTGGATGAACAGGGTGCCGTTGGTCGCCAGCGCCGCCAGGTTGCGTGCATGACTGTCGAGGCGGGTGAGGGCGCCGTGGGTGCTTTCCCATTTGTGCTGGCGTTCGCTTTCGGCGCTGCAAGCCTTGAGGGTTTCCAGGCCGCCGAGGGTCTCGATCAACAGGGCCTGGCGTTCGGCACCGAGGCTGAGACTCTTTTGCACGGTGTCCCGTAGGCGCGCCTGTATCACCATGGCGAAAATGATCGTAATCGGAAACGCCAGGATCGGAATCACCACCAGCCAGCCGCCGAGCAAACCGATCACCAGCAGCATCAGTAAGGCGAAGGGCAGGTCGATCAGGCTGGTGAGAGTGACCGCGGTGAGAAATTCCCGCAGCCCCTGGAAATCATGAATGCTCTGGGCAAACCCGCCGATGGTCGCCGGCCGCGCTTTCATCGCCATGCCGGTGATGCGCTCGAATAGCGTTGCCGACAGGATCACGTCGGTTTTCTTCCCGGCGGTGTCGAGCAAATGTGCGCGCACCACCCGCAGCACCAATTCGAACGCGGTGCCGATCAGCAAGCCGATGGACAACACCCACAGGGTCGAGGTGGCCTGGTTCGGCACCACGCGGTCGTAGGTCTGCATCACGAACAGCGGGACCATCAGGCCCAGCAGGTTGATCAGGAAACTCGCCAGGATCGCATCGCTGTACAACCATTTCGACAGTTTGAGGGTGTCGCGAAACCAGGCCTGCACCCGCGGCACCAGTGGCGAACGCAGGTCTTCGAGTTCATGCCGAGGCCTGGCGAAAAGGGCCTGGCCGGCGTAATGCTCTTCCAGTTCTTGCGGGGTGATCCACTGTTCGCCGCCGTCGGCTTCGCTGGGCAGGATCAGCACCCGGCCGCCTTCGCCGATGCGGCGCATGACAGCGGTGCGGCCATTGTTCAGCAGCAACAGGACGGGCAGGTTGAGCGGGGAAATGTCCTTGAGGTCGCGGCGCAGCAAGCGCGCCTGCAAACCGGCGCGGGCCGCTGCGCGCGGCAGCAAGTCCAGGCTCAGGCGTTGGTGTGCCATTGGCAGCCCGGCACTGAGGCTGGCGCGGCTGACCGTCGCGCCGTGGAGTTTGCAGAGGATCAACAGACCATCCAAAAGCGGGTCATCGAAACTCAGGCGCGGATCGACACCGGTGTTGCCGGGTTCCATGCTGGTCACATTGATCGCTCCCTTATTTGCACAACTCACTGTAGGAGCTGCCGCAGGCTGCGATCTTTTGCTCATGTTTGTTCAACGGCAAAGTCAAAAGATCGCAGCCTGCGGCAGCTCCTACACGGGGTTATTTCATTTGAGTTCAGGCAAACGCGCTTCGTTTTTTACTTCGCTCTGGGCGATCGCATCGGCGGGCAGCACGACCCGCTGTTTGCTCAGCAACTGGCCCATATTTGCCAATACACGGTACATCGAAAACTCTTCGGTGTAGCGCACTTCGGTGTAGCGGCGATTGGCGTTGTAGAGTTCGTTTTCGCTGTCCAGCAGGTCGAGCAAGGTACGTTGGCCGAGGCCGAACTGATCCTGATAGGCCATGCGTACGCGCTTACTGGTATCGGCGTATTCACGGGCGGTCGGGGTTTGTTTCTTGGCGTTGACCATGGCATTCCAGGCCAGGTGGATGTTTTCGTTGAGCTGGCGCAGGGCGTTATTGCGGATGTCCATCGCCTGGTTGATCTTGTGTGCGTCCGATTGCAGGCGCGCCTTGTCGCTGCCGCCGCGGAACAGGTTGTAGTTCATCACCACACCGACCCGCCATTCGTTGTCATGGCCTTCGTCGCCGGCGATGTTGTTGTTCGCGCCTACAGCGGCTTCACCGTCCAGGCGTGGGTAAAACGGCGACTTGGCGACCTCGTACTGGCTCTCGGCCGATTGCACGTCGGCCTGGGCGGACTTCAGGTACGGGTTATTGTCCACCATGCTTTGCTGGGCTTCCTGCAAGGTGCCCGGCACTTCACCGCGGGTCGAGGGCGGTGCTTCCAGTTCATCGGGCATGCGCCCGACGACGGCGTAGAAATTTGACTCGGCATCGGCCAGGTCCACTTCGGCGGTGTCGAGGTTGTTCTCCGCCAGCGCCCGACGGGCGGTGGACTGGTCGGCGTCGGCGGTGCTGCCGACACCACGTTGGGTACGCAGGCCGATCTGGTCGTTGACCCGCAGGTGCGCTTGCAGGTTGTTCTTGGCCAGCGTCACCAGTTCACGGCGCTTGAGCACTTCGAGGTAGACCTCGATGGTGCGCAGGGCCAGGTCCTGGGCGGTGCCTTGGGCGTAATAGGCCCGGGAGTTGACCACGCCTTTGGTGCGCTCGACTTCATTGGCGGTATTGAAACCGTCGAAGATCATCTGCCGCAGGCGCAGTTCCGATTGGGTGTAGTTGAGGATTGCCGTGTGGTGATCGCCGAACGCCCGGGTATTGGTGTTATCACTGTACCCGCGCCCGTACGCGGCATTCAAATCGACAGATGGATAAAAGCCCCCTTTCGCGACCTTGACGTCTTCATCAGCCGACAGACGGCTGTCCACCCGCGACGCTAGATCCGGGTGGGTGGCGATGGTGCTCTGGATCGCCTCAGTCAGCGACATGGCGTGAGCTTGAGATGAGCAGGCCATGGCCAATAGAACCGCGCTGCATAGGGGGGTTAAAAGGCGCATGGTGAATCTCCCTGAAGTCCTGATGGTGCTTTATTCGTCGCCAATTATTTGACGACTTTTATGGGTAAACCGTTTCACCCTCTTAACAACAGAGCTAAGAACATTCTGGGGAGAAGCTAAGAACTATTTTTCATAAGACTTATGCAAAAAAAAACTTATGAGCTTCGTGAAATCCAGCACATTGTTCATCTCGAAAGCCCTTGATTTATGAGCTTTAGGGCGCTCGCCAGGGCTGGTGAAAAGTTCCGATCCATTTATCGACATAGGGCGGAGAAGTGCTGGAGGGGAGGGAAGCGTAACGGAATACGGGTGACGGAATTTTGTCACTCTGGTGATTCAGGACTGTTACGCATCGCTCGCAGGGCAAGTTTTCTTGGACGTGCTACCCAATGCCATTGATTGCAAAGGGTTTACGCCGTTCGTAGACGATACCTGCGAGCAACACGCCGGGCGCGGTCGCCGCCGGGGCAGCGGCTAGTCAGAAAATGCCGCTGAATGGCAGGCGATCCGCCGGGCAACCCGCTTGAGCCATCCATGAGCATGCTCTCCGCAATAAAAAAGGTGCCGACAGCGGTTGGCAGCGGAGGAAATGCACATGGCTACGCTCATCGGTATCGTCAGTAAAGTCATCGGTCAGGTGTTCGCGGTGGCGGGCGACGGCACACGCCGCATGCTGATCGAGGGCGACCGATTGTTCGCCGGTGATCAACTCAATACCGGGGCCGAAGGTGCCGTGGCGGTGCAACTGCAAAATGGCCAGGAACTGACCCTCGGACGGGGCAGCAGCCTGCAGATGAATGCGCAGTTGCTGGCCAATCAATCGCCTCACGTGGAATCGGGCGAGGCGGTGACGCCGAGCCAGTCGCAATTGAGCGATGTCGAGCAACTGCAAAAAGCCATTGCTGCCGGTGACGACCCGACCCAAACCGCTGAAGCCACGGCGGCCGGACCGGGCTCTACCGGGCCTGGTGGTGCCGCAGGCGGGGGCCACAGTTTTGTACTGCTTGAAGAAGTCGGCGGGCGAGTCGATCCGACCATTGGCTTCCCCACCGCCGGATTCAATGGCATCCCCGAACTTCCCGAAGAACGCCACGATGGCAATCCCGACATTGCGGCGGTCGTCGATGCGCCGGTGGTCACGCCCGTCGTCAACAATCCCGTTACGCTCAGCGGCCTGACGGTGCAGGGCGGCGAGTTGACCCTCAACGAAGCCAATCTGCCCGACGGCTCGGCGCGCAATCCCGGGGCGCTGACCCAGAACGGTACGTTCACTGTCACCGCGCCAGACGGGCTGACCAGCCTGAGCATTGGCGGAATCAATGTCATCAGCGGCGGCGTCGCCGCAGGTTTCCCGCAGTCGATCACCACGGCCCTGGGCAGTACCCTGACCATCACCGGTTACAATCCGGCCACCGGCGTGGTCAGCTACAGCTACACCCTCAATGGCAGCGAATCCCATACCACCGGTAACGGCACCACCCTCAGCGAACATTTCACCGTGGTGGCCGGCGACAGCAATGGCGACACGGTCACCGGTTCCCTGGACGTCAACATCACCGACGACGTGCCCAAAGCGGTCGATGACAGCAATGGCACAGCGTCCGAAACCCAACTGACCCTGAACGGCAACGTGCTGACCAACGACGTGCAGGGCGCGGACCGGGTAGCGGTCGGTGAAAATGCCGGTCCGATCACCGCCGGTACCTTCGTCGGCAAATACGGCACCCTGGTGCTCAATGCCAACGGCACCTACACCTACACCCTGAACACCAACGATGCGGACTTCAAAGCCCTGCACGGCGGTGGCAATGGCACCGAGACCTTCTCCTACACACTCACCGATGCCGACGGCGATACCAGCACCGCCAACTTGGTGCTGAACATCCACAACAACGATGATGGGGTGACCCTCAACGGCCTGAACGTCGAAGGCGGCGAGTTGACGGTCTACGAGAAAAACCTCAGCGATGGCACCAGCCCCAATGCCTCCGCGCTGACCCAAAGCGGCTCGTTCACCGTTAGCGCGCTTGATGGCCTGCAAACCCTGACCGTGGGCGGAATCACACTGGTGAGCGGTGGCGTGGCCGCGGGTTTCCCGCAGTCGATTACTACCCCGCTGGGCAGTACCCTGACCATCACCGGCTACAACCCGACCACTGGCGTGGTCAACTACAGCTACACCCTGGTGGATAACGAAGCTCATCCGACCGCCAACGGTGCCAACAGCATCACCGAGCATTTCAATGTCGTCGCGACCGACACCGATGGCAGTACCGCCTCAGGGCAGATCAACGTCAACATCGTCGACGACTTGCCGACGGCTAAACCTGACGCCACCTCGGTGCAGGAAGGCGGCACCGTCAGCGGCAACGTGCTGGACAATGACATCGGCGGCGCCGACGGCCCGGCCGCCAGTGGGGCTGTGGTCGGCGTGCGCGCCGGTTCGGACACCTCGACCTCGGCCATCGGCGGCCTGAACAGCCAGATCAACGGCACCTACGGCTACCTGACCCTCGATGCCCACGGCAACGCGGTCTATTACAGCAACCCGAACAGCGTGAGCGGCCCTGGTGCGGTGGACGTGTTCACCTACACTGTGCGCGATGCTGATGGCGACGAAAGCACCACCACCATCACCATCGACGTGTCCAACAGCTGCCTGAAAGCAGTCAGCGACACCGACGTGACCGTGTACGAAAAAGCCCTGGACCTGAACAAGGACGGCCAGGACCTGGCCGCCGGCACCGTCACCGGCAGCCAACCGGGCAGCACCGGCGAAACCGCCAGCGGCACATTGGTCGGCTCGGTCAGCGGCGCGGTGGGGGCAATCACCTATACCCTGGTCGGCAGCGCCACCGGGGCCTATGGGCAAATCCAGCTCAACCCCAACGGCACCTACACCTACACCCTGACCTCGCCGCCAAGCAGCACGCCGCACGCCAATGACGGCGCCAACGTCACCCACGAAACCTTCACCTACCAGGCCACGGATTCGCTGGGCAACGTGGTCACCAGCACCATCGTGGTGAACATCGTCGATGACGTGCCGAAAGCCATGGCGGATCACGATTCGGTGCAGGAAGGCGGCATCGTCAGCGGCAACGTGCTGGACAACGACATCGGCGGCGCCGACGGCCCGGCCGCTAGCGGGGCAGTGGTCGGCGTGCGCGCCGGCTCGGACACTTCGACCTCGGCCATCGGCGGCCTGAACAGCCAGATCAACGGCACCTACGGCTACCTGACCCTCGATGCCCACGGCAACGCGGTCTATTACAGCAACCCGAACAGCGTGAGCGGCCCTGGTGCGGTGGACGTGTTCACCTACACTGTGCGCGATGCTGATGGCGACGAAAGCACCACCACCATCACCATCGACGTGTCCAACAGCTGCCTGAAAGCAGTCAGCGACACCGACGTGACCGTGTACGAAAAAGCCCTGGACCTGAACAAGGACGGCCAGGACCTGGCCGCCGGCACCGTCACCGGCAGCCAACCGGGCAGCACCGGCGAAACCGCCAGCGGCACATTGGTCGGCTCGGTCAGCGGCGCGGTGGGGGCAATCACCTATACCCTGGTCGGCAGCGCCACCGGGGCCTATGGGCAAATCCAGCTCAACCCCAACGGCACCTACACCTACACCCTGACCTCGCCGCCAAGCAGCACGCCGCACGCCAATGACGGCGCCAACGTCACCCACGAAACCTTCACCTACCAGGCCACGGATTCGCTGGGCAACGTGGTCACCAGCACCATCGTGGTGAACATCGTCGATGACGTGCCGAAAGCCATGGCGGATCACGATTCGGTGCAGGAAGGCGGCATCGTCAGCGGCAACGTGCTGGACAACGACATCGGCGGCGCCGACGGCCCGGCCGCTAGCGGGGCAGTGGTCGGCGTGCGCGCCGGCTCGGACACTTCGACCTCGGCCATCGGCGGCCTGAACAGCCAGATCAACGGCACCTACGGCTACCTGACCCTCGATGCCCACGGCAACGCGGTCTATTACAGCAACCCGAACAGCGTGAGCGGCCCTGGTGCGGTGGACGTGTTCACCTACACTGTGCGCGATGCTGATGGCGACGAAAGCACCACCACCATCACCATCGACGTGTCCAACAGCTGCCTGAAAGCAGTCAGCGACACCGACGTGACCGTGTACGAAAAAGCCCTGGACCTGAACAAGGACGGCCAGGACCTGGCCGCCGGCACCGTCACCGGCAGCCAACCGGGCAGCACCGGCGAAACCGCCAGCGGCACATTGGTCGGCTCGGTCAGCGGCGCGGTGGGGGCAATCACCTATACCCTGGTCGGCAGCGCCACCGGAGCCTATGGGCAAATCCAGCTCAACCCCAACGGCACCTACACCTACACCCTGACCTCGCCACCAGGCAGCACGCCCCACGCCAATGACGGCGCCAACGTCACCCACGAAACCTTCACCTACCAGGCCACGGATTCTCTGGGCAACGTGGTCACCAGCACCATCGTGGTCGACATTGTCGATGACGTGCCCAAGGCGATGAATGACAGCAATGCCAACATCGCCTCGGAGTCGGCACTGACCCTGAGCGGCAATGTGTTGACCAATGATGTGCAAGGTGCCGATGCCGTGGCCACCGGCCCCAACAGCGGCCCGATCACCCCCGGCACCTTCACGGGCACTTACGGGACATTGGTGCTCAATGCCAATGGCACTTACACCTACACCCTGAATGCCAATGACGCAGGTTTCAAAGGCTTGCATGGCGGCGGCAACGGGACGGAAACTTTTACCTATACCCTCACCGATGCCGATGGCGATATCAGCACCGCCAACCTAGTGCTGAACGTCCATAACAACAACGACCTGGTTATCATCAAAGGCCTGGACGTCGATTGCGGCGAGCTGACGGTCTACGAAAAACACCTCAGCGATGGCACCAACCCTAATACGCCGGAACTGACCCAGAGTGGCACCTTCACCGTTACCGCACTGGATGGCCTGCAAACCTTGATCGTGGGCGGTATTGCGCTGGTCAGCAACGGGGTCGCGGCGAGCATTCCGCAGTCGATCGAAACACCCATGGGCAGCACCCTGACCATCACTGGCTACAACCCAGTTACTGGCGTGGTGAGCTACAGCTACACCCTGGTCGACAACGAAACCCACCCGAACGCCGACGGTGCTAACAGCATCACCGAAAACCTGGATGTCGTGGCCATCGACACCGACGGCAGCACGGCGTCCGGGCAGATCAACGTCAACATCGTCGATGATTTGCCAACCGCCAAGGCGGACACCCAATCGGTGATTGAAGGCGGCACGGTCAGCGGCAACGTGCTGGACAACGACATTGGCGGCGCCGACGGCCTGGCGGCGGTCATCGGCGTACGCGCCGGCAGCAACATCTCGACCGCGGCTGTGGGCGGGCTCAACACGCAGATCAACGGCAATTATGGTTACCTGACCCTGGATGCGGCGGGTAACGCGGTCTATCACAGCAACCCGAACTCGGTCGGTCCCGCAGGGGCGACCGATACGTTCACCTACACCGTGCGTGATGCCGACGGGGATCAAAGCACCACCACCATCACCATTGATGTCAGCAACAGCAACATCAAGGCCGTGACCGACACCGACGTGACGGTCTACGAAAAAGCCCTGGACTTGAGTAAGGACGGTCAGGATCTGGCGGCCGGCACTGTCACCGGCAGCGAACCGGGCAACACCGGGGAAACCGCCAGCGGTACCCTCGTTGGCTCGGTCACCGGTGCTGCGGGCGCGATCACCTACACCTTGGTCGGCAGCGCCACCGGGACGTATGGACAGATCCTGCTCAACCCCAACGGCACCTACACCTACACCCTGACCTCGGCACCCAAAACCTCGCCGGGTGCCAACGATGGCCCGAACACCCTGACCGACACCTTCACCTACAAAGCCACTGATGCGGGCGGCAATAGCACCACCAGCACCATCGTGGTCAACATCGTCGATGACGTGCCCAAGGCCGTGGGTGCCGAACGTTCGGTGGCGGCCGTGGAGATCGACACCAACCTGCTGCTGGTGATCGATGTGTCCGGCAGTATGGGCGACGCTTCCGGCGTACCGGGGCTAACGCGACTGGAGCTGGCCAAGCAGGCGATCAGTGCGCTGCTCGACAAGTACGACGATCTGGGCGACGTCAAAGTGCAGATCGTGACGTTCAGCAGCAACGCCACTGACAAGACTTCCATATGGGTGGACGTTGCGACCGCCAAGTCGATTGTTGCCGGTTTGTCGTCAGGCGGCGGTACCAACTACGACGCAGCGGTCGACGTCGCACAAACCGCGTTCAATACCAGTGGCAAACTGACGGGCGCACAAAACGTCGGCTACTTCTTCTCCGATGGCAAGCCCAACGAAGGGTCGATCGGCGGAGGGGACGAAGCGGATTGGAAACAATTCCTCACCGACAATCACATCAAGAACTACGCGATCGGCCTGGGTACCGGTGTCAGCAGCGGGGACCTCAATCCACTGGCTTATGACGGCAGCACCGGCACGGGCACCGATACCAATGCGGTGATCGTCACCGACCTGGGTCAACTCAACTCGGTGCTGTCGGGCACCGTGATCGGCGCACCGGTCACCGGTTCGCTGCTCGAAGGCGGTACGTTCGGGGCCGACGGCGGGTTTATCAAATCCATCACGGTCGATGGCACCACCTACACCTACGATCCGAAAGGCAACAGCAACCAGGGTTCGCTGGCTTTCAGCGGCGGCGCCAACCATGGCACCTTCAACACCGTCAACAACACCTTGAGCATCGCCACCGACAACAAGGGCACTCTGGTGGTGAACCTCGATACCGGCGAATACAACTACGTGTCGCAGAAAACCACCTCGGTGGTGCTCACCGAAAACATCGGTTTCACCCTCAGCGACAATGACGGCGATCTGGCCAGCTCGACGCTGGTGGTCAAGGTCATTCCGAACGCGGCACCGGTGGCCACCGACGATCACATCATCACCAACGTGCTGTCGGGCAACATCACGGTGCCGGCTGAGTTGTTGCTGGCCAACGACACCGATCCCGATGGCGATCCGTTGAATGCATCGCCGACCAACTTCAACACCGGTTGGGTCAGCAAAGCCGCGGACTTCAAGGGCACGGGGGCGATCGACTTCTCTGGTAACGGTGTCAAACCGAGCAACCAGAACCTGGACAACGTGCGTGGCTCGTTCGCGGCCAATACCGCAACGATGACGGCGTTGCTGGTGATCAGTGGCTATCTGGGCCCAGTCACGAATGCCAACGCCAACGATGAGGACCGCATCACCGTCAACCTCAAGCAAGGTGAAACCCTCAACCTGGACCACAACCTGGCCGCCGGCCATATCACCATGGAGTACTCCATCGATGGCGGCGCCTGGATTGCGCTGGCCGATGGTCAGACCATCACCGCAGCATCGGACGGTGCGTACCAGATCCACATCACCAACATCACCAACACCGAAGGCGGCAAGGACGCGAGCAACAACGAAAGCTACCAACTGACGATGAAGCTCGACTATTCCGGGGCCCATGACACCACCCCGGACTATCACGGCACCTACACCACCAGCGACAACCATGGCGGCAGCGACAGCGCCAACGTGACCATCAGCTATCAGGAAGGCCACACCCTCACGGGCACCGCCGGCAACGACACGCTGGTGGCGGGCGATGGCGACAACATCCTCAATGCCGGTGACGGCAACGACATCCTCATGGCGGGCAACGGCACCAACGAGTTGCATGGCGGCGCTGGCAATGACTTGCTGTTCAGCGGGACGGGCACGGATCTGCTCGACGGCGGCACCGGCAATGACACCGTCAGCTATGCCCATGCCACCGCAGGTGTCACGGTCAACCTGGGCATCACTGGTGCGCAAAACACCCTGGGCGCCGGCACCGATACCCTGACGGGCATCGAAAACCTCGTCGGCTCCAACTACAACGACAACCTGACCGGCGACAACAACGCCAACGTCATCACTGGAGGTCTGGGTAACGATGTACTCAACGGTGGAGGGGGTGATGACTTCTTGATTGGCGGCCTGGGCAACAACACCCTGACCGGTGGCAGTGGCGCCGACACCTTCCAGTGGCTCAAGGGCAACAGTGGTCATGACGTGATCACCGACTTCACGCCCGGCACCGACAAGCTTGATCTGTCGCAACTGCTGCAAGGGGAGAACAACACCGCAGGCTCGCTGGATGACTACCTGCACTTCACCGTCAGTGGCAGCGGCGCGTCACTGGTGACCAGCATTGACGTCAGTGCCATGGCTGGCGCGGCACCGAACCAGACCATCGATCTGGCCGGCGTCAACCTGGCCAGCCATTACGGTGTGACGCCAGGGGCGGGCGGGGTAATCTCCGGTGCGGATTCGGCCACCATCATCAACGGCATGCTCAATGACCATTCGTTGAAGGTGGATACTGTGTAGTGCGAGTCCCCCTGTAGGAGCTGCCGCAGGCTGCGATCTTTTGATTTAGTTGTTTAAGATCAAAAGATCGCAGCCTGCGGCAGCTCCTACAGTTCAGTTCACATCGGTTCCGGTGGCCCGATCAACCGGCCCATCACCCCATATACCCCCAGCTCCCTAATCGACTCCAACTCCCCTTGGGTCTCGACCATTTCCGCAATCAACGGCAAATCAATGCTGTTGGTCGCTCTGAAGATGGCCTCGATAAACAGCCGTTTATCCCGTTGCTCATCGATATGCCGGATATAGGCCCCGTCGATTTTCAAATAAGCCAGGCCCAGTTGAGTGAGGTTGCCGATCTGGCTGAAGCTGCCGCCAAAATGCTGCAGGCCGATGCGATAGCCGGTTTCGAGCAGGCTATGGCTCAGCCGATGCAGTTCTTCGGGTGGTGGCAGTTGGCGTTCGTCGATTTCCAGGATCAACAACGGCGCCAGTTCCGGCAGTGATTCGAGCATGTCCAGGATCAGTCGCAGCTGTGACTGATCGCGCAAGGTACTGCCCGACAGACTCAATGCCAGCGGCCAGCGATTGACCGCCAGGTAATCAAGGGTCGCTTCGAGCATGGCCAGGTCGAAGCGTGCCGACCAACCCAAGCGCTCGATCCAGGGCAGAAAGTGGCTGGCGGTAATCGCTTGGCCCTGCGGGTCGAGCAGGCGCGCTAGGACTTTGTGATGCAGCACCTGGCTGGTATCGGCGCATTGCACCACCGGCTGAAAATACAGCTGCAATTTACCTTGGGTCAGGGCGTCGTCGATCCAGAGGCGCCAGTCGTGTTGGGAGTGGTTCGGTGCACTCTGGTCGTGGCTCAGTTGCACCCAGGGGCGTTCGGGGATTTGTCGGGCCTGGGTCAACGCTTGATCAAGGCGCATCAGTACGTTGCTGGCCGGTTCGCCGGGGCGGTAGGCCACGATGCCCACATGCGCGACCGGTATGCAGTCACTGGCACCGGTCTGACGCAGGTTTTCCAGGGTGGCACTGATTTCGGCGGCCAGGCGCGCGGCGTCCTCGGTGCTCAGCCCAGGTGCCAGCAGACTGAATTCACCCCCGCGGTTGCGCGCCGCCAGCCAGGTGCGTCGCTGCGGCAATTGAGTCAAGCGCTTGAGTAATTCTGCGACGGCACTGATCAATGCATCGGTGCGCTGACCACCCAAGCGTTGATTGAGCCCGGCCAGGTCGTTGATCCGCAACATTAGTAGATGACCGTCGCTATGCTGCTCGGCCACCAGCAAATGGTCCGCCAGTTGTTCATCCAGCAAGCGCCGGTTGGCCAGCCCGGTCAGGCTGTCCTGGTAGGACTCGCTGCGCAGCTTTTCACTGCGTGCCGCCTCTTCGTTGAACAGTGCCTTTAGCTTCTCGACCATCTGATTCATCGCCAGCACCACGCGTTTCAATTCCGGCGTGCGGGGCAGTTTCGGCAGGCTGAGAAACTCGCGCTTGCTGATGGCCTCGGCTTGCTTGACCAGGGTTTCGAGCGGACGAAGCTGTCGACGCAGCAACCAGCCACCGAACACGGCGCTGAGCAGCCCGCACACCAGCAACCAGATCAGGCTGCCCAGGGTGCTGTCCCAGAGTTTGGCCAGGGCAAATTGCGGGTTGCTCAGCACTTCCACCCGTGCGGCCTGCTCCCAGCCGCGCATGATCAACGCGTCACCGCCCTGATGACGCAGATTGACTAGAGTGACAAACCAGCCCGGCACGCCCTCGATCCGCGCAGGAGCATTGCGCTCCACCAGCACCTGCTCACCCTCGACATCGACGATACGAATGCTGCTGAAGTAACCACTGTCGAAAATCGAGCTGACCATCAACTCCATCATGGCCGGGTCATCGATCTGCGTGGTCAGCGACAGGCCCAGCGCGGTGGCCGCATCCTGGGCGTGGGAGCGCAACTGGCCAAGCATCTGTTCGCGAGAGCTTTCCAGACTGACAAAAAAACTGCCGCTGAAAGCCACCAGCAGGAACAGGCAGATGGCTAAAAACAACTGATTACGCAGTTTCATTGAATGCTCCTTGCTGCAGTCTTTAGCCGTCGCCCACAGGGAAGCCTTCGGCCTGCATCTTTTGCAATACGTCTTGCCAGCGCGACAGTTTTTTCGAGTCGCTGCTGCGTTTTCCGCCGTTGGCACCCGGCAGGTAGAGGCCCTCGGCATTGAAGGCGTACACCGGCAGCAAGTCTTTGCGCTGTGAGGCGGGGCGGATGTCGCCGATCAGATTATCCAGCACCAGCGGGTCAGCGGTGGGGCTGCTGTAGAACGTCAGCACCATGTGCGCCTGGTTCTGGTTCAGCGCCTTGACGTAGGTGATGCGCAGTTTTTCGCTGGGAATCCCGAGCTCGCGCAAGCTGAAATATTTCGCCAGGGCGTAGTCCTCGCAGTCCCCCGCACCCTTGACCAGGGATTCGATGGGCGTGGCCCAGTAATCGGTCTGACGCCAAATGCGCATGTCGTCCTGAAAATTCAGTTGCTGGTTGAAGAAGCGATTGACCGCCGACAGCTGCTCGCGCTCAGGTGCATCGTGCTCGCCCTGGAGCATCTGATTCCAGGCTTCGATTCGCCCCCGCGCCGGGCCGAGCGTGCCGTAGCGCTTTTCGGCGGTTTGCAGGATCTGCGCAAAATTCCAGTTGGCCCAGACGTTCCCCAGCTCGGCCAGCAGAAAAGCGGTCAGCAACAACCATCCGCCGAACCGAAGCCGGAGCGCTGGCCATCCTGGACTACGCGGACTGCGGGGCATGTCTGACTGCTCGGATGCAGGTTGCCTGAAGTCTAGGTGGTGTTTACGGCGAGGGAGGGCAGGTCGTCGGACGACGCCTCGAACAACAGAACCCGCCAACTTTGTGTAAGGGGGCGGGTTTTTGTTGTGCGCAGTTTTGGGAAGTATCCGACCAGCGGCAGCAAAACCTGTGATTTCTGACAGTAGTCAGTTTCGGCTCTCTGTCTTTAAATCAAGGCATCAGGGCTTAAGACAAAGTTTTATTCAATACACGGTCATTGCGAATGAAAGTGCCGGAGTTCTGAGTCTGGCATTTGTGGTCCGAAACGTCAGGGCAATAAAGCTCAAAGCAAAGGAGCATTAAGATGTCTAGTAAACAGAACTTTTCTGTAAGTGCTAATAAAAAAAGAGCGGAGTACCTGGCGTATCGAGCCAGTCTCGCTGTTGATGATCACAAGGCGCCCACCCCTTATCCAGAAAATTCATTTTTGTCCCCTTTGGTTGAGGGAGGAGGGCACTATCAACCGGCTAGCTCGTTTGGGCAGGTGACAGAATGGCTAGTTGCACCATTTCCGGATATGACTGATCCGGTGTCAACCGTTTTTCTGATTGACTTAATGCTTGATGGATCTCCGAACAATGCAGCGGATCGATATAGAGGCGAATCACCAGCCGATCCGGAAACTCCTATCGTCCTTAAACTAACATTGCCGGCTAAAGATACACCCGGGGTGAAGTTAATTGGTAATCGAATTAACTTCGGTGGTAACACTGGTCCGTATGAAACATTCAAATACATTGTACAGCCCGATCCTCAAGTTTTTGACCGGCCGATAAGTGTCAACCCATCTGTGGATCAATCGGGCATCGCTCCGGAAGATTTTGATGACGGCAATACCATTCCCTTGATGTTTGCTTATCAAAATCCAAGATTGGGAGACGTTATTGAGTGCAGGATCGGGCAGTCCGTTGACATTACTAATGTGGTGGGTACGTGGAGGGTTACGGAGGCCAACAAAGATGATCCAATCGTTTTTCAATTGGCCGCGAGTCATGTGGAAACTTTTAGTGGGAAGTGCGTTATTATTGTCGAGGGTAACACTTATCCAGGAGTTAAGGCCACGCGATCGCCCGTTAAAGAGGTTTTTGTATTTCAGCAGCGACGCCCAACTAATTTCAATGCGCTGCATCTTCCTCAGATAACTGCTCCGGGCGATAAGCTGGAAATTCAACAATTTATTGATGGGGTCACAGCGGGTCTTCAAAACGCGTACACAAACTACAGCAATACACTGGATAAGATTGTGTTTATTATCGATGGCGTAAAGCAACCTCCATCGTCTATCAGCCAATTTCCGTTCCAGTCTCAACTCAGTCTCTCGGCCCTGCTTGCTCAGGGGCACAGCAGAGAAGTAAAACTGGATTATCAGATTGAACGCTTGGGCTTTTTGTTCCCATCGACACCTCTTACCAGACAGGTTCCGATTGATGTAGAAATGCCGTTGGCTCCCATAGTACCTCCAAATTATGCCCCGCCGGATGTTACTGCACTTGTCCCTACACTTAAAGGGCCGGTCTCTCAGTCCAACATACTGACGGTGGCTGATAAGCAAAATGGTGGCGACGTTATTCTCAACGTGCCGCGTCATGCTGAATTTAATTTGGGAGATACGATCTACGGTTTATACGGCGGTCGATCAATTCCGGCACCTGGCGGAGTTTACGCCTATCCAGCGACCGGAACCCCACCGGATCCAATACCTCTTACATTAAAGTGGGACTTTATTGATAGCGTAGGTAGTAATGCAACTACACAGCTTCAGTACTATGCAGAACATACAAAAAACAATAATCAGTCAGTGTCTGTGCTGGGGTTGGCGAATGTGAGATTAAACCCAATTGTCCTGCAGGCTCCAACATTTGTTCACGAAGACGAAGATTTTGGCATCATTTGTTCGTCGTTGAGAAAGATGAGTGGCGAGGTAGGGGCCGTCATTCGAGTTCCTGGTGACTCACAACTGGAAAATCTCACGGTTAAATGGAAATATGTCGGCTACTCTAGCGCAGCAGCAACTGAGCCCGATATTATTCCGGATTCAACAGTGGAGGACGAGTTTACATTTGATCCGGCAAACGTAGGGACCGGCGCACATGTTCTTGTTCCCTATGAATACCTGTTGGTGACACGAAATGCTTGGGGGAAACTTTTCTATGACGTTACTATCGATGGTGAGTTTGTCCATACCGAAAGTGAAGTTTTTCGAATCAATATGAGCTATGGCGGAGATACTTGCGATATCACTGGGGTCGTTCCTTTTCCGTGAGTGAAAATATATAGAAATCCTTCCGGTAAAGTTAATTGCGTATATCCGGTGTCGAGGTGCCGGATATACGTCTGTTGTTAACCAATCCGTGTTGGTTTTTTCTTACGTTTTCAGAGATTAATCCTACATTTTTTTGTAGGTAGTCTCTGTATCGTCCGCAGCCCTCAACGTTCTCCGCTTCCTTGCAGGAGATAAGAAGACGAAAGGACAGCCCCCATGAGCTTTGACAAGCCGATCCCACATAAACCTAGTACCGCAGTCACGTTCAAAGTGCTGGCATTGTTGCCGGCTTTTTTTTTGATGAGCCCGTCGGCAATGGCGGCGATCATTGTTGGTGCTGGCGAGAACAGGACAATCGATCCGACTGATCCGATCAGCGACTACCTGGTGCAAGATGGTGGCGTACTCAATGCAGGGACAGTCACGACACAAAGCCTGACCATCCAAACCGGGTCGACCTTGAACATCGATGGCACTACCGTCAATGGCAATAGTGGCTTCCATGGAATTCTGGTGACTGAAAGCCAGGCCACGATTCAACGGGCCACCGTCACTGCCGACGCTGAAGCGCTGTGGCTCAGCCGTGCGCCATCAGCCACTGCTGGCTCGACTGTGACCGCAACTGACAGCACATTCCATGGCGGTGAAACCGGCGCACTGGTCACCGGTCTGAGCGCCTTGACGCTGGTCAGCAGCGAACTCAGAGGCACCAATGCCGGCAGCGTCGGCCTTGACAATCGTGGCGGTGAAGTGCGCGCATTGGCGGGTACGCTGATCAGCGGCGACAGCGCGGGCGTACGAATGACCAATGACGCCAACCGCCGTGGTACCAATTCATTGTTACTGGACAACTCCACTATAGAAGGTCGCAACGGGCCGGCGATTCTGGTGGAAGGCGGCGTTCAAGGCGCGGCGATTCAGGTGCAGAACAATGCCATCCTGCGTGCTTCCGATGGCAATCTGTTGAAAGTGCAGGGTGCCTCCACCGCGGCGATGAATGTCGTCGGCAGTGCCCTGGAGGGTAACGTGCAGGTCCTCCGGAACAGTAGCGTCGACCTAACTTTCAACGGGGCTTCGATGGTAGGTGACATCCTGCGCGAGGATGGCTCTACCGCCAATGTCACCTTGAACAATGGCTCATCGTTCACCGGGCGCTTGAATAACAGCACCCTCAGTCTCAACAGTGGGTCAAGCCTGACCATGGTCAGCAATGACAGCATCGACAACCTGGCGATGAACGATGGTACGGTTAATTTCGGTGCACCTGGCGCGGTGCGTGCGAATCGGCAGCTCGAAGTGGGTACGCTTTCTGGCAGCGGTATCATTGCCATGCAGGGCAATTTCCAGACCGGTGAAAGCGATTTGCTGAAGGCCGGCACGGCCACCGGCAGCTATGAATTGGCCGTCAATGCTTCGGGTACGGACGCGAAGTCGCCTCAACAATTGACGCTGGTGCAAATCGGCAATAATCAGGCTGCGTTCTCCCTACTGGGCGGTCGAGTCGATGTAGGAACATTCGAGTACGATTTGGCCGAGCGAACCAACGCTGCTGGCGAGGCTGAGTATTATCTGAATCCCACCACCCGCCTCACTCCCGGTGCGCAATCGGTGGCGGCCCTGTTTCAAACGGCCTTAACCGTGTCGTATGGCGAGTTGAAGTCGCTGGAAAACCGCATGGGCGAGTTGCAATCGGACGACAAACTCCACGGCCTCTGGGTCCGGTCGTATGGCAACAAATGGAACGTTGACGACGGTTCGTCAGGTGTGGGTTATCGTCAACGGCAGCAGGGTTTCACCCTGGGCGCTGACACTCGACTCGGTGACAGTCCCTGGACTGTCGGTCTGTTGATGGGTTACAGCAAATCCGATCTTGACCTCAATGGTGGCACCTCTGCCACGGTCAACAGCTACTACTTCGGTCCTTATTTTGGTTGGCTGAATAGGGAAAATGGCTACTACGTCGATGGGGCACTGAAGTTCAACCATTTGCGTAACGAGTCCAAAGTCACCCTGAGCGATGGAAAACGTGCAGAAGGCGATTACAGCAACTCGGCAATAAGCGCGATCGTCGAAGGCGGTCGCAATATCGAACTTGCAGATGGCTGGTTTGCCAAACCATCTGCCCAGGTTTCCACTGCAGTGATTCAGGGCAAGAACTATCACTTGGACAATGGCATGGAAGCCGAAGGTGACCGCACGTATTCGTTGCGCACGAAGCTGGGCGCCATGGTCGGTCGAAGCATCGAACTGGGCGACACTCAGGTGCGTCCATACGGGCGGGCGGCGCTGGTGCATGAGTTCGCATCGAACGACAACAATGTTCAGGTCAATGGAAATCCGATCAACAATAACCTTGCGGGTACGGGTATTGAAGCCGGCGTTGGGGTGACGGTTTCATTGTCCGAGAAGCTGCGTCTTGATGTAGGCGTGGACTATGCCAAGGGTAAAAACATCGAGCAGCCTGTGGCGGCTACATTGGGTGTGAGCTACCGGTTTTAAAAGTCTGGGTTGAAAAAAAACCGCTGATGAGCGGTTTTTTTTCGTCCTGCAGACGATCAGTTTTTCCAGCCTTAGACAGGGGGGATCGCTTTGACACTCCACTCATTGGATTCAGCTTTCCCATCTGGAGTCAGGGCACTGATTTTATAGATGGTGCCGACTGTGAGCGGGCTGAAGAAAAACACCCATTGGCCTTCAGCGTTGGTGTCCTCTTGCTTTTGTTGAATGACCCCGTTGAGCTTGATCTGGACCTTACTATCCGGAAGGTAATTTCCCCTGGCTATTAACCAGTTCTTAGCAATGTCGCCTCCATCAGGAATTACGTTCCCGTCGGCATCATAAATGCGGGTTTCTGTTGGTGCTACGACGGTCGCTTCTACGGTAAACGGGTACGGATCGGAAGTGCCGCCACTTGGCCATTTTGCGACGGCGGTGAGGTTGTATGCTTTTGGAACAAGTGGGCCAATCTCATACTTGTAGCGACCTGTCGTGGCATCTACGTCTGCTTCGCCCAGCGAATCGGTGCTGTTGAAAATTTCTACCTTCTGACCCTTTTCACCTTCTCCTTCGACATATAGGGAAGTTTTGGACGTTGTGGAGTTTTTCGGAATTTCGTTGCCGTCAAGGTCGGTGACTTTGTCGAGGGTTGCCAGTTTGATAGCCGCTACGGTAAACGGGTACGGATCGGAAGTGCCGCCATTTTCCCATTTTGCGACGGCGGTGAGGTTGTACGCTTTTGGAGCAAGCGGGCCAATCTCATACTTGTAGCGACCTGTCGTGGCATCTACGTCTGCTTCGCCAAGCGAATCGGTGCCGTTGAAAATTTCTACCTTCTGACCCTTTTCACCTTCTCCTTCGACATATAGGGAAGTTTTGGACGTTGTGGAGTTTTTCGGAATTTCGTTGCCGTCAAGGTCGGTGACTTTGTCGAGGGTTGCCAGTTTGATAGCCGCTACGGTAAACGGGTACGGATCGGAAGTGCCGCCATTTTCCCATTTTGCGACGGCGGTGAGGTTGTACGCTTTTGGAGCAAGCGGGCCAATCTCATACTTGTAGCGACCTGTCGTGGCATCTACGTCTGCTTCGCCAAGCGAATCGGTGCCGTTGAAAATTTCTACCTTCTGACCCTTTTCACCTTCTCCTTCGACATATAGGGAAGTTTTGGACGTTGTGGAGTTTTTCGGAATTTCGTTGCCGTCAAGGTCGGTGACTTTGTCGAGGGTTGCCGGCGTAACAGCGGCTTCTCCCAGAATAAACTTGAAAGCCTGCGACTCATTATCACTGGAGTCCTTCAACGTGATGCTGTACTCGCCTGGCTCCAATGCACTCAACTCAAAAGTGATTTTGCCGCATGCATTGGCTGTTTCGGTTTTCAGTAACGTTTCACCATTGAATAACCGCGAATCCGCGTTCGGCAAAGAGTCGCAGGCCACCGTGACATCAGGGCCCGGAATGGTGTCGCCAGGAGAAACCGGCAGGCCATTACTGGATACTTCAGTAATAGCCGGTTTGTCTCTCGCCGCTGTAAATTTTCTGGGCAGCGATGAAGGTCCGATATCGTAATCGCCAACAATACGCACTTCATGGCAATCGTACTTCGATAGTGGTAGTAGAGCAGTTTCAAACTCTCCAAGTGCATCGCTCCGGGCTCTACCCAATTCATCATCAAAATTCATGATGATGACACCACTGTTAGCCTGAATGTTGTTGCCGGTAATCTTGATTTGCCTGTCGAATGTAGTTCGGTTGGTAATGGGATTGCCTTGACTGTCATCCAATCGGCGAAAAGTAGGCTGCAATTCATCAAGCTTGTCGTGGGACGGCGGTGAAATGTTCGAGGGAGAATCGGTCATGGCAATGACTCCGTTCAGGGAAAGGTACGGAGTGATTTAATGCCTCGGATAAGCGGGTTGACTACTGTCAGAAATAACAGGTTTCAACGGGTTTCCGATGAGTGGAGATGGGCTTCGGGCAACTAAGGTCGTCTTTACCCGCTAATCAAAGCAGAGGCATTCAAGACTTGCGCAAGGTCTTCTGCCGAACAATGTATACCGTCACCAGCACCGCACTGGTCAACATAAAACCACGTGCCCATGGCAGGGGCACCAGGTAGCAGGAAAACAGGATGCTCACCCACATCAGGCCGATGGCGTAGACCTTGCCCTTGAATGGGATGCCGTTGCCGTCGAGGTAGTCGCGAATCCACGGACCCAGCCGTGGATGCTCCACCAGCCAGTTGTAAAAGCGCGGCGAGCTGCGGGCGAAACAGGCGGCCGCCAGCAGCAGGAAAGGGGTGGTGGGCAGTACCGGCAGGAAAATCCCGATCACCCCCAACGCTACGCTCAGCCAGCCAATGGCCAGCAGCACGTAGCGCAACATCAGGGGGCGGTTGCCTATGGGGTTGTCCATAGGCAGGACCTTAGTGGTGACGAGGCTTGAGGATCGCTGGTTTTTCGTCCGGTGCGTTGCACAGCAGGTACAGCGCAGTCAGGGCTTCCGGGATTTGTACGATCATGTCGTCCATCAGGTTGGCGTCGGCCGCGATGTCGGCGAACTCCGGTTGCTCGTCGAACAGACCCGAACCGACCATGATCGGCAACAGCATTTCGCTGACTTCGTCTTCGGCGGTTTCGAACCAGGCTTCTTCACGCAGGAACACGCCTTCCATGAAGCCGATGCACCAGCCGCGCAGCTCGGAATCGTCCGGGTCGTCGCCCAGGTCGAGATCGCAAGGCAGCTCGAACTCTTCGTCGGAAGCCAATTGGCGGGCGATGTGGGCCTTGAGGCCGATCAGCGTGGCTTCGATTTCTTCGCGCTGGGCTTCGCCGCTGTAATGCGGCTCTTCAGCGAACAGGGCATCGATCCACTCACGATCGGGAACGGTTTCGGCACAGATCGACAGGGCGGTGAGGTAGCCGTGGGCGGCCACGTAGTCCAGCGCCTCGTCATGCAGTTCATCGGCGTCGAGGAAGACTTGCAGGCGGGTTAGTTGCTCAGCGAAGGACATTAATGGACTACCTTGGGGAATATTCGATGCGGGAATTCTAGGCCTTCTTGAGCGCTGGGGCCAGCCGCACGGCATATTTGCTGCCCCTCTACGTGTAGGAGCTGCCGAAGGCTGCGATCTTTTGATCTTGTCTATTGAAAATCAAAAGATCGCAGCCTTCGGCAGCTCCTACAAAGGATCATGTCGATTCGCTCTTCTCAGCGGCGCCCTTTGCAGGGGAGGGGTCGGGTATACTCGCGCGTTTTGTGATGCCCTGCTGGCGTCACGGCTGGAATGTGAAGCGTCATGCAATGTGCATTTACGATTTGTCGGTGCAGCTTTGTGGGTTCTGAACCAGCCTGTGCAGGGATGTTTCGGTGATTTTTGGAGTTTCTATGCTCGAACAGGCTCAACGCGTCCTCAAGGACATCTTCGGCTACGACAGTTTCCGTGGCCGTCAGGGTGCAATCATTGAGCGCGTGGCCAGTGGCGGCGATGCCTTGGTCCTGATGCCTACCGGTGGCGGCAAATCCCTATGCTTCCAGGTACCGGCGCTGTTGCGCGAGGGTCTGGCGGTGGTGGTGTCGCCGTTGATCGCCCTGATGGACGATCAGGTCGCTACCCTCGAAGAGCTGGGTGTGGCCGCGGCGGCATTGAACTCCACCCTCAGTGCCGAACAGCAACGCGATCTGGCGGCCCGCATCCGCCGCGGCGAAGTGAAAATGCTTTATCTCGCCCCGGAACGCCTGGTCCAACCGCGCATGCTGTCTTTCCTGCAAGGGCTGAACATCGCCCTGTTCGCCATCGACGAAGCGCACTGTGTGTCGCAGTGGGGCCACGACTTCCGCCCGGAATACCTGCAACTGGGTCAGCTGGCGGAAATGTTCCCCGAGGTGCCGCGGATCGCCCTGACCGCCACCGCCGACAAGCGCACTCGGGAAGAAATCGTCACCCGCCTGCACCTGCAGAACGCCGAACGCTTCCTGTCGAGCTTCGACCGGCCGAACATTTTTTATCGCATCGTGCCCAAGGAGCAGCCGCGCAAGCAGTTGCTGGCGTTCCTGGCCGAGCGGCGCAGCGATGCCGGCATCGTTTATTGCCTGTCGCGCAAAAAGGTTGAGGAGGTCGCAGCATTCCTCACTGAGCAAGGCTTCCCGGCGCTGCCGTACCATGCCGGCCTGCCCAATGATCTGCGTGCCTATCACCAGAAACGCTTCCTTAACGAGGAAGGCCTGATCATGGTGGCCACCGTGGCGTTCGGCATGGGCATCGACAAGCCCAACGTGCGTTTTGTCGCGCACCTCGATTTGCCGAAATCCCTTGAGGCGTATTACCAGGAAACCGGGCGTGGTGGCCGTGACGGTCTGCCGGCCGATGCCTGGATGGCCTACGGCCTGCAAGACGTGGTGATGCTCAAGCAAATGCTGCAAAACTCTGAAGGCGATGAGCGCCACAAGCGTCTGGAGCACCACAAGCTGGACGCCATGCTTTCGTTGTGCGAAGAAACTCGCTGCCGCCGCCAGGCGCTACTGGCCTATTTCGACGAGGAAATGCCCGAGCCCTGCGGTCACTGCGACAACTGCATCGATGGCGTACAGACCTGGGATGCCACCGAACCGGCGCGTCAGGCGTTGTCGGCGATCTTCCGTACCGGCCAGCGCTACGGTGTTGGCCATCTGGTGGATGTCCTGCTGGGCAAGGACAACGAAAAAGTGCGCAGCTTCGGTCATCAGCATCTGTCGGTGTACGGTGTCGGCAAGGCGCTGGGGGAGAGCGAATGGCGTTCGCTGTTCCGTCAGTTGGTGGCCCGTGGCCTGGCCGACGTTGATCATGAGGGCTACGGCGGGCTGCGCCTGAGTGACACCTGCCGACCGCTGCTCAAGGGAGAAGTGACCCTGGAGCTGCGCCGCGATCTCAAGGCGCAAACCACG
Source organism: Pseudomonas putida (assembly GCF_050990305.1). GTDB lineage: Bacteria > Pseudomonadota > Gammaproteobacteria > Pseudomonadales > Pseudomonadaceae > Aquipseudomonas > Aquipseudomonas putida_AH. The sequence continues at coordinate 1,697,199 of NZ_CP158817.1, forward strand.
GTGAAAACCAGCAAGAGCCAAGCCAGCCAACTGGTCCGTGGCGAAGAACGCGAACAATGGGAGGCCTTGCGTGCCCTGCGTCGCAAGCTTGCCGAAGAGCATGGCGTGCCCCCGTACGTCATCTTTCCCGACTCAACCTTGCTGGAAATGCTGCGCAGCCAACCCACCTCGTTGGCGGAAATGGCCAGGGTCAGCGGCGTTGGCGCACGCAAGCTGGAACGTTACGGCGAGGCTTTCCTCGAGGTGCTCGGCGGTCAGGTCGAAGCACCGAAACCGGTGGCCGACGTACGCCACGAATTGATCACTCTGGCGCGGGCCGGCATGACGCCGTTGCAGATTGCCGGTCAGTTGCAATGCTCGGAAAAGAACGTCTACACCATGCTCGCCGAAGCTATTGGCAAGCAGCAGTTGTCGCTGGAGCAGGCGCTGGATTTGCCCGAAGACTTGATGGGCGAAGTGCAGGACGCGTTCCTCGATGGCGAAGGCGAGTTGCCGCCAGTGTCGGAAGTATCCGCGCTGTTTGCGGGCCGAGTACCAGAAGGCGTTTTGTACTGTGTTCGGGCGGCGTTGCAGTCCGAATTCGAGATTTGAGAGGTTCCCTGATAAGGGTTTCACTAGTGTAACGATTCAGTACAGAACAAACCTTGCCTCGAAGCGAGGCTCATGCTTAGCTGACTAATAATTAGTTTTTCTTTATTTCAGTCTGATCATGAGTGTTTTATGCCGTTAACCGAACAACACCGCTTTGGCATGCAACTGGCCCAGATGTCGCGCGGCTGGCGTGCCGAACTGGACCGCCGTCTGGCTGGCCTCGGATTGTCCCAGGCACGCTGGCTGGTGCTGCTGCACCTCGCGCGTTTCAACGAAGCCCCGACCCAACGTGAGCTGGCGCAAAGCGTCGGCGTCGAAGGACCGACCCTGGCCCGGCTACTCGACAGCCTGGAAAGCCAGGGCCTGGTGCAACGCCAATCGGTCCTTGAAGACCGTCGGGCGAAAAAAATTGTCCTCTGCACTCCGGCGCGTCCTCTGATCGAACAAATAGAAACCATTGCCAACCAACTGCGCCACGAATTGTTCGAAGGCGTCGATGAGGCGGATTTGGTGGTCTGCATGCGGGTGCACGGGCACATTCTGGCCAACCTGGAAAAATCTTGAGGCATTGCTCCAGGCCCGTTTTCTGAGATGCCGCGTTGAGCAGACTATAAGAACTACTTGGCAATATCGTGTTCGTACCGGATGTGCGAACACGTGCAAGTTAGTTTTAGTTACCTAAGGGATGCTCATGCTTGAATGTCGGCGGGTCGTTGTACGGTGTTGCGCCAGGTGGTTACTGGCCGGCGCTGCGGTCACTTGGTCGGCATTGGCACCAGCGCTGGGGCTGGGTGAGATCACCCTGCATTCGGCGCTGAACCAGCCGCTACGCGCTGACATTGCCCTGCTGGATGTCGCTGGCCTGGAGGAGGGTGAATTGTCGGTCAGCCTGGCCTCGGCGGACGAATTCAGCCGCGCGGGTGTCGAGCGCGTGTTCTTCCTCAACGACCTGAAGTTCACACCGGTCCTGCGGGGTAACCGCAACCTGATTCAGGTGACGTCCACTAAACCCGTCAATGAACCCTTCCTGAATTTTCTTGTGCAGCTCAATCAGCCCAATGGCCGCTTGCTGCGTGAGTACACGGTTTTGATCGATCCTCCGGGCACGCCAGGCATTGTGCCTGCCACTGATGAGCCATTGGCCAGTCGGCCGGCGTCTGCGTTTCCCAGTGTCCAGCCTGCCACCGCGTCCGCGTCTGCGCCGAAGAGTGCGCTGCCAACGCCTGCTACCGCACTCGCACCGGATCCTCTTGCCGAGCAATTGGCTGCCAGCGTTTTACAGAACCAGCAGTTGCAGGCAACCGTTGATGAACTCAACGCGAAGCTTCAGGCCCAGGATGAGCAGATCGCCGGTGAGAAAAAGCAGCTGGCGGCCCTGCAAGCCCAACCGGCCGAAATCAGGCAGGCCCCTGGCGAAGCTGTTGCGCCGGTGGCCGTGGCTCCTGCACCTGTAGTCGTCGAGGAGCCCGGGACGAACTGGCTATTGCTGGGTGGATTGTTGTTGCTGGTACTGGTGTTGCTGGCTGTATGGGTGCGTCGTCAACGGCAGCAGGGGCGGGCGATGCTCGAGCCGGCCGATGGTCAATCGTCCATCCATGAACCGCCGCGCAGTCACACGACAGAACCCCAAACGCACGCCGCTGCACTTCAATCGACACACGCACACCATGAAGAAACCCCAGTGAGCGATGCGTTGGAAGCGGTGGCGATCTACCTGACCTACGGCCGCTATACCGAAGCCGCCGAGCTGTTGCGAGAGGCGATGATCAAGGAGCCGCAGCGGACCGATCTGGCGGTGCAACTGTTGGAGGTCCTGGGCAAGCAAGGTGCTGTCTCAGCGTATGAGGCGCAGGAAAATGCCTTGCGCCGTGCCGGGTTTGACGCGCAAAAGCTTGAAGGCATTCGCGCGCGCCATCCGACATTGCGCGCTATTGCACCGGTTGCGCTGGCGCCAACGGTGATGTCGCCCATGGCGTCGGAGCCGGTCGTGGATGAGTTCCAATTGAACCTGGACGACCTGTCGATGGATACGAATTGGGATTTGATCGATCCGCTGGAACATTCGTCGTCCACCTCCCCTCCTTCAAGCGAGCCCATACTGCCAGAGCCAGAGATTGAGTGGGAAATCGAACCGGCCTCCGAGCCCCTGGACGACCGCTTTCTCGACGAGCTCAGCGAATCAAGTCCGTCGTTTGAGCTTGAACCATTCAACCAGGAACCGTCCGAACCGAATAACGCAGGTAAACGGACGCCGATGAGCAAATGAAACAGACGGCACACGGTCTATTGGCCAGCATCCGATAATGTAGGAGCAAAGCTTGCTCGCGATGAACGATCATGCGGTCTGACAGACACTGCGCGGTGCTTGCATCGCGAGCAAGCTTTGCTCCTACAGATCAAAAACGGTCAGTGCAGTTATCATGATGTTGCCCTCTGTCTCAGGAGTTACACCCGCCATGCCCCCCCACAAACCGGAAATCATCATCACCTATTGCACACAGTGCCAGTGGCTATTGCGTGCGGCCTGGCTGGCCCAGGAACTGCTCAGTACGTTTGGCGACGACCTGGGCAAAGTGTCCCTGGTGCCGGGTACCGGCGGGGTCTTTCAGATTGTCTGCGACGAGGTACAGATCTGGGAGCGCAAAACCGATGGCGGTTTCCCTGAAGCCAAGGTGCTCAAGCAACGGGTCCGAGACCTGATCGATCCGGACCGCGACCTGGGGCACAACGACCGCACTCAGTGAGAAGAGGCTTCGACGGCAACGGTTTTTTGGCTTGAACTGCCGGCGAGTCTGCTGGATACCACAATCGCGACGATGATCAGCGCACCACCGAGCAACATGCGCAGGGTCGGGTTTTCATCGAACAACAGCCAGGCCACAGTGATGCCGTATACCGGCTCCAAGGCGAAGACCACTGCGGCGGTTCGTGCCTTGATCACTGCCAGGCTGGCGACAAACAGGCTGTGGGCCACGCCAGTGCAGAATATGCCGAGCAACGCGATCCACAGCCAGTCGATGGCGCGTACTTCACTCAATTGCGGTGCTGCTACAGGCAGCAGGCACAATCCGACCACCACGTTTTGACACAACGCCGCCTGCACCGGCGGGATGCGTCCAGAGCTTGCGCGGTTGGTGAGCGACAACAGGGCGAACAGCAAGCCGGAAGCCACTGCCCAGAGCAGGCCGGTCGTGGCGCCGCTGGCCAGATCGAAGTCTGGCGTAACCAGTACCAGCCCGACGCTCACCAACACCACCAGCAGGATTTCATTGGCACGAATCCGTTCACGGAAAATCAGCCCTTCGAGGATCACCGTAAAGGCTGGAAAACTGGCAAAGCCCAGGGTCGCGATGGCCACGCCAGCGACCTTCACCGCAATGAAAAAGCTCACCCAGTGCCCGGCCAGCAGCAGGCCGCTGAGCAACAACCGGCGCCAATCCACGGCTTCGAGTTTTTGCCAGCGGGTAGTGCTGGCGAATCGTGCGAAGAACGCCAGCGCCAGCACTGCGAATGCCGCCCGGCCGAAGACGATGATGGCCGGGGAAGCGGCTGCGAGTTTGCCGAACACACCGGTCAGGCCGAACATCAGTGCGCCGATATGCAAAGCGCCAAGGGCGGTACGGGGCGTCATGGCAATCCTTAACAGCAAACATTCGAAAATGTAGGAGCTGCCGCAGGCTGCGATCTTTTGATTCTGTTTCTTGGAATCAAGATCAAAAGATCGCAGCCTGCGGCAGCTCCTACATATTGGAGCGTATTTCAGCCAGTTATGTCTGTCGCTGGACTATCGTCTTTTGTCGCCAGCCTCGCGTCGCAGCTTGCCGGGTGAGGCACCGAACTCACGCAGCACCGCGGCGGCAAAGGCGCTCTGGGAGCTGTACCCAATGCGACAGGCAATCTCGCCAATGGGCAGGTCAGAGCTGCATAGCAATCCCACGGCCTTGTGCAGGCGTCGGCTGCGTATGTAATCCATCGGCGTTTGTCCGCATTCGGCGACGAACCGCGCGTGCAAGCGCGCACTGGAGAGGCCGGCCACACGCGCCAGATCGGCGACTTGCAGAGGGTAGGCGGCGTATTGATCGATGTGGGCATTCAATGCTGCGTAAGGAAGACGCCGCCCGCCGACACTGTCGGGCCTGGCGTTATTGAGGCTGGCCAGCAAAAGCACCGCGCCTTGTTGCGCAATCACCGGGTCATCGACCGGACTGTTGGCCAGCCAGCTGACCAACTGGCTTTGCCCGGCATCCAGCGATAACCGACCGGCATTGTCGAGCAAGCGGCGACTGGCCTCGGCATGATCACCCAGGGACTGGCTGATCCATTGGTCGCCAGGCACATCCAGCACCAGGCAACGACTGCCATTGGCACTGCCGCAGGCATGATGAAACCCCGACGGAACCACCACGAAACTCTGCTGAACCACCTGAGAGCCACGCCCGTCGACTTCGAAATCCAGAGCACCCGACAGCCCGAACACCAGTTGCGCGTGTTCGTGGCTGTGGACGATCAGGTCTTCGGTGTACTGGCGCAGGGTGAGGATCGGTCTCATCACGGATCTCGTGGCGGGTTTGACGAGTCAGGTCGCAGTCTACACCGGCCTGGCGCATGTGCGTTGTCACAGGACTGACTTGCCGCTGTCATGGTCGATTCACCCGACGGGCGCAAGCTTGCCAAAACTTGTCCTGAGGGTTGTCCATGACCAGCGCCGAGCTCGCCAAACCCACCCGTAAACAGCGTGTACGGACCCTGTGGATATCCGACGTGCACTTGGGCACGCGCGATTGCCAGGCCGAGCACCTGTCGCAGTTTCTCAAGGCTTATCACGCCGACAAAATCTACCTGGTCGGCGACATCATCGACGGCTGGAAACTGCGCGGCGGTATGTACTGGCCTCAGGCTCATACCAATGTGATCCGACGCTTGCTGACCATGAGCAAGCGCGGCACCGAAGTGATCTACGTCACTGGCAACCACGACGAGTTCCTGCGTCGCTATTCAAAGTTGATTCTGGGCAACATTCAGTTGGTGGACGAAGTGGTGCACGTGACCGCTGACGGTCGGCATCTGTTGGTGATCCATGGCGATCAGTTTGATGTGATTACCCGCTACCACCGTTGGCTGGCGTTTCTCGGCGATTCGGCCTACGAATTCACCCTGACCCTCAATCGCTGGCTCAACCACTGGCGTGCCCGCTATGGCTACGGCTATTGGTCGCTGTCGGCGTACCTCAAGCACAAGGTGAAAACCGCGGTCAGTTTCATCAGCGACTTTGAAGAAGCCATCGCCCATGAATGCGTCAAACGCGAGCTGCATGGCGTGGTCTGCGGGCACATCCACCATGCCGAGATTCGCAAGGTCGGCGAGGTGGATTACCTCAATTGCGGCGATTGGGTGGAGTCGTGCACGGCGCTGATCGAGCACTGGGACGGCACGATCGAGTTGTATCGGTTGGCGGATGCCCAGGCGCGGGAGGCGCAGTTGAGGGCATTGAAGGTTGCGGAACCAGCGTAAAAGATAAAATCAAAAGATCGCAGCCTTCGGCAGCGCCTACACAGGATTGTGCTGTGCTTGTAGGAGCTGCCGAAGGCTGCGATCTTTTGATCTTAAACAGGCAGATGTTCTTGCAGTGCAGCCTTGTAGATCGAGTTCTTCGGCCGTGCAAACAACCGTTCCATCATCGGTTCAAAGAAACTCAACGGTAGGGTCTCATACGCAGGATCAAACGCCGCCGCATCGTACTTGGCACAAAACTCAATGGTCGCCTGATACTGCGGATGGCCGTTGAATTGCTCGCGTAGATGTCGATCCATCCCCAAGTGATGAAAGAAATAATAGCCCTGGAAAATCCCGTGCTTTTCCACCATCCACAGATTCTCGGCACTGACGAACGGCTTGAGGATCGCTGCGGCGATGTCCGGATGGTTATAGGAGCCCAACGTGTCGCCAATATCATGGAGCAGGGCGCAGATTACATACTCTTCGTCGCGACCATCGCGCCAGGCACGGGTGGCGGTTTGCAGGGAGTGGGTCAGGCGATCCACGGGGAAACCGCCGAAATCACCTTCCAGCAACTTTAGGTGCGCAACGATCCGCGAGGGCAATTGGCTGGCGTAGGCACTGAAGTCCGCGGCGATGATCGCCCAGTCTTCTTGCGTACCATCTTTCATATGAGTGAAGCGAGCATTGGCATTCATCGGCATTCCTCTTGACTAGAACGGCACGCGTCCCAGGATCATGTCCCGGTACATGACGAAATCACCGAGCAGGCTGTAGAAGGGATGCTGGAAAGTCGCAGGGCGATTCTTTTCGAAGAAAAAGTGCCCGACCCAGGCGAAGCTGTAGCCGGCCAGCGGCAGCGCCCACAACAACATCCAGGCGCCACGGCCAATGGTCATCGCCAGAATGAAAATGACCAACGTGGTGCCAATGAAGTGCAACCGTCGACAGGTACTGTCGCTATGTTCGCTGAGGTAATACGGGTAAAACTCAGCGAAACTGTTGAAACGCTTGATGTTTTCCACGACTGCGATCTCTGTGGTTTTTGTTATGACTGCAAGTTGTTCTGCGGGTAGCTTAATTAAGTCTAGAGTGATCAAAGGCGTCGGCCAGTGACAATCGGCGCCACTTTAGTATCCTTCGGAAATCAGCCGTGGCATGCGGCTCATCATGTAAGAACCCGACATGAGCGAACGAACGACATCTGCAAGCTGGGCAATGGGGATTGTCAAAGCACTGGAAATGGACGGCCTGGATTGCCGGGTTCTGTTCAAACAACTGGGGCTCGACTACGCGGCACTGGATGATCCGGATGCACGCTTCCCGCAAGATTCCATGACACGACTCTGGCAACGCGCGGTTGAGCTGTCCGGCAACCCGGCGATCGGCCTGAACATGGGCAAGGTGGTGCGACCGGCACAATTTCATGTGACGGGTTACGCCTTGATGTCCAGCCAGACCCTGGCCGAAGGTTTCAAGCGTTTGGTGCGCTACCAGCGAATCATTGCCGAAAGTGCCGACCTGAGTTTTCGGCTGCTGGACGAGGGCTATGCGCTGATTCTGACGGTGCACGGCGATCACTTGCCACCGACCCGTCAAAGTGCCGAGGCCTCGCTGGCCTGCGCCCTGGCGTTATGTGGCTGGCTGACCGGACGCACGCTGCACCCGCGCAAGGTGTTGGTGCAGGGCGACCAGCCCGTCGATCTCGAGCCCTACAAACAAGCCTTCCATGCGCCGCTGGTGTTCAACGCGCCCTACGATGCGTTGATTTTCGAACGCGCGGACATGGAGGCGCCGTTGCCGACCGCCAACGAGGCGATGGCGTTGTTGCATGATCGGTTTGCCGGAGAGTACCTGGCGCGGTTTTCCGAGAGTCGCGTGACCCACAAGGCACGCCAGGTGTTATGCCGTCTGTTGCCTCAGGGCGAACCCAAGCGCGATGCCGTGGCGCAGACGCTGCACCTGTCGCAACGCACGTTGCAGCGGCGCTTGCAGGAAGAGGGCACGAGTTTTCAGACCTTGCTGGACGACACCCGGCGAGAACTGGCCGAGCAGTATCTGGCGCAACCCACCATGACCCTGCTGGAAATTGCCTACCTGCTGGGCTTCGCTGATCCGAGCAACTTCTTTCGCGCCTTCCGGCGCTGGTTCGACACCACCCCCGGCGAGTACCGGGTGCGGATGATGCAAACCTCTGAAGCGGTCAATGACGCCAAAATGCCGGAATACACAGCACAAACACCGTAATGATCTCCAGTCGGCCCAGTAGCATGCCGAACGAGAGAATCCACTTGGCGGCGTCCGGCAGCGAGGCGAAGTTGCCGGCCGGGCCAATGGTTTCGCCAAGGCCCGGACCGACACCGGACACGGTACTGGCCGCGCCGGTCAGGGCGGTCATCCAGTCCACGCCGAGCAGCGACAACAGCAGCGCAATCACGCAAATGGTGATGGCGAAGAAGAACGAAAAAGTCAGGATCGAACGCACGATCTCTTCATCGAGACGGTGACCGTTGTACTTCTGCTTGATCACCGCGCGGGGGTGAATCAGTTGGTTAAGGTTGGCCTTGAGCAGGATATAGGCGACCTGGAAGCGAAAAATCTTGATTCCTCCAGCGGTCGAACCTGAACAGCCGCCCACAAAGCCCAGATAGAAGAACAGCATCAGCGAGAAATTGCCCCACAGGCTGTAGTCCCCCAGTGCAAAACCGGTGGTCGTCACCACTGACGTCACGTTCAGCGCCACGTGCCGCAGCGCTTCCAGCCAATGCAACTTGGTGGTCCACCAGTACCAGGTGCCCAGCACCAGCCAGGTCACCAGCAACATGCCGATCAGGCCTTGCACTTGCTCGTCCTTGAACAGCGCCCAGCGGTTACCGCGCAGGGTGGCCACGTAAAGAGTGAACGGCAGGCTGCCGAGAATCATGATGACGATGGCCACCCAATGCACCGCTGGTTGTGTCCACTTGGCCAAGGACTGGTCCGAGGTGGAAAAACCGCCGGTGGAAATGGCCGACATCGCATGGTTGATGGCGTCGAATGGACTCATCCCGGCCCACCAGAACGCCAGGCTGCCCAAAATGGTGATGCCGACGTAGGCCGCCACAATCAAGCGCGCCACCATGTGCGAGCGGGGCATGACCTTTTCGGAGCGGTCTGAAGACTCGGTCTGGAACAGTCGCATGCCGCCGATGCGCAGCAACGGCAGGATCGCGACCGCCATACCGATGAAGCCGATGCCGCCGATCCAGTGCAACAACGAACGCCACATCAGGATGCCGGGAGACATGTTGTCCAGACCATTGAGCACGGTCGAACCGGTGGCGGTGATGCCGGACATGCTTTCGAAGAACGAGTCGGTGTAGCTGATGTGCTGGGTCAGCAAAAACGGCAGCGCAGCGAAGATGCACACCACCAGCCAACTGCTGACGGTCAGCAGGTACATGTCCCGTGGCCGCAGGTGGACATGTTCAGGACGTCCGGGAATAACCAGGGCCAGGCCGCCGACAAAGGTGATCATGCTGGCCCAGAGGAAGGACGGCAGGTCACTGGTGCGATCGAAGATCACCAGGGTGGCCATGGGCACGACCATGGCGATGGCCAGGGTTATCAGGAAGATGCCGATGATGAAACCAATGAGACGTAAGGTCGGCAACGCCATGAAGTCCGCTCGGCTGAAATAAGGAAGGGCGCCATTCTACCTGCGGGGCAGGGCATGTAAACCGGCACTGGCGCGGCAGTTACAGCTAGAATAGCCGCACATTTTTTTCAGGAGGTGGCCGATGCAGGCTCTCGACGTTTTGCTCAACCGTGTTTCCGTCCCACGACTGGTCGAACCGGCACCGACTCAAGCGCAACGCGACGTGTTGTTCGCCGCGGCCATGCGGGCGCCGGATCACGGCCATTTGCAGCCTTGGCGCTTTCTGACCGTTGAAGGCGCGGCGCGTGAGCAAATGGGCGAGCTGCTGGCTGAAGCGGCGAAGCTGCAGGATGGCGAAGTCACCGAAGCGGCCATCGACAAGGCGCGCAATGGTCCGCTGCGTGCGCCGCTGGTCGTGGTGGTGATTGCCCGGGTACAGGATCACGTCAAATACCCGAAATCCGAGCAATTGCTGGCGGCCGGCTGTGCTGCCCACGGGATTCTGCTGGCGGCTTATGCGCAAGGCATTGGTGCGGTGTGGCGCACGGGCGACCTGGCCTATTCGCCGCATGTGGCCAAGGGTTTGGGGCTGGCGGAAGGGGAAGAGGTGATTGCATTCCTCTACCTGGGCACGCCGCAGAAGGAACCGCGCGTGGCGGAGAAGGTGGATCTGGCCGAGTTCGTCAGCGCCTGGCCTGGTAGCAACTGAGCCCCCAATCCCCTCGCCACAGCTCACTCCCCAGGAGTCAGGGTTGGGCGATGGCCCCCGGCACCAACGGCAACTCCAGGCTGGCTATGAATCCGCCTTGCGGGTGATTGGCCAGCATCAAACTGCCGCCATGCCGTTCCGCTGCGCGGCGGGCGATAGCCAGGCCGAGGCCATGCCCGGCTGCGGTTTGGCCGGGAGCCCGAAAAAACGGTTCGCCCAATTGGCTCAAGTGCTCGGCGTCTACACCTGGACCATGATCGCGCACGGTCACCACAATCCGCTCGCCCTGGCGCATCGCCTGCATTTCGATCGGTCGTCCACCCGCCGGGTTGAAACGCTGGGCATTGCGCAGCAGGTTGTCCACGGCGCGCTCGATCATGGTCGGCCAGCCCCTGAGGTTCAATTGCGGCTCGGCTTCAAGTCGAACGTTCTGTTCTGACGAACCGAGTTGCGCGTCCCGTTGCAGTCCGGTGAGCAGCGCATTCAGGTCCACCTCTTCGGCGCTGGCGTTGTCAGCATCGACCCGTGCCAACACCAGGATTTCACTGATCAAGGCCTCTAAGCGGTCACATTCACGGGTGAGGCGTGGCCAGAGTTTTTGCCGTTCTTCAGGTGTGGCTCGCTCTGCCAGGGCCAGTGCAATGCGCAGTCTGGCCAGGGGGGAGCGCAGTTCGTGGGACACGTCACGCAGCAGTTGGCGCTGGCTGCCGATCAGGCTTTGCAGGCGTGCGCCCATGCGGTTGAAATCGTTGGCCAGCACGCCGAATTCGTCTCTGCGATTGGCCAGTTTGACCAGACTGTTCTGTTGATAAGTGGTTTGACCCAGGTCATGCACCGCACCGCGTAGACGGCTGAGCGGACGGGTGATGGAGAGGGTGACAAACAGGCTGAATAGCGTCAGCACCACCAGGGCGATACCGAGTGCACTCAATGGCCAAAGCAGGCTTTCCCGGTGCCAGGCGTCCAGCTCCGGATGGGGAATGCGGTAGATAAACAGGTAGGTGTCGCCGGTTTTTTCGCTGGTGTATTCAGCAGTCAGGCGCCGCCATGGCAGGCGTCGGTCATCGTTGTTCTGCCGCGCTTCAAAGGCCGCTGCGCGTCGTGGAAAGGTGCCGCGCACCACCGGGTCTCCACTTTCGTTGAGCACTTGAACGTCGATGTGATACTGGTGTTTGCGCTGTTCCAGAATGTCCTGGGCGGCGTCTTCGCCCTCGGACTCATAGGTTTGCGTCCATTGTTCGGCCAGGGTGTTAAGGCCCGGGTGGCGACTGAGAATCCACGCATCCTGGTTGAGCATGTGCCCAAGCAAGATGGACAGCCCTGCAACCAGAGCGATGGCCAGCCAGAAGCTGGCCAGGATCCGCCAGAACAATGAGCGCACAGAAAATCCTCAAACAAACACAAACGTGTGTGGGAGCGGGCTTGCTCGCGAAATCGGTGTGTCAGTAAACATATCTGTATCTGATACACCGCTTTCGCGAGCAAGCCCGCTCCTACATTCAACTGGGTGGTAACAGACCCAACGGTGTTCAGCCGTTGGGTCCCGGGATAGATCATTATTGCGCTTTTTGCGCCTGTTGCGCTTTCCACGCCTTGAACTCGGCCCATTCGGCGCGACGTTCAGCCTGCTTCTTCTGGATCTCGTCGAACTTCTTCTGTTGATCCGGCTTCAGCACAGCCCGCACATCGGCTTCAGCTTTCTTGTGGTTGGCGGCCATCTCGTCTTTCATGGCTTTCTGGTCGGCTGGCGAGAGTTTCTCCAGGTATTTTTCGACCACTTGCTTACGCTCGTGCATTTGCTCGCCCATGATCTTGCGGATCTGCTCGCGCTGTTCGCGGCTCAGGTCCAGTTGACTGTACGGGCCTTTACCGTGCATGCCGTGCATCTGACCGCCGTGGCGCGCTCCGTCCATCGGGCCATCCATAGGGCCTGTACCTTCAGGCATGGCCATGGCAACGGTTGGCAGGGCGGCGGCGAACATCAGAGCGATAAGAGTCTTGCGCATGGTGAATCTCCTTGTCTCATTCCCGGTACGTTCCGGATGTGTGCAGATTACGGAGTTCAAGGTCAGCCGCGGTCAGCGGAGCGTAAAGCTTAGGTAAAGACGATTTCTCGAAGGCCTGACAAACCTTGTAGGAGCTGCCGAAGGCTGCGATCTTTTGATTTTTAGCGTAGGGGATGACACTAAAGATCAAAAGATCGCAGCCTTCGGCAGCTCCTACAGGGGGGCGTGTTGATTTCAGAGGCTGTAGTAGTAACCGCGGCTGCGCAGGGCGACGATGCGCGGACGGCCATCGGGGTGCGGGCCGATTTTCTTGCGCAGGTTACTCACGTGCATGTCGAGGCTGCGGTCGTACAGGGTCAGCTTGCGGCCGAGGGCGATTTGCGCCAGTTCCTGTTTGTCCAGAGGCTCGCCAGGTTGCTTGAGCAGGGCTTCCAACAGGCGGCTTTCGGAAACAGTGAGGGTGAACTCCTGTTCATCAATGCTGACGACGCCGCGTACCGGGCTGAAACACAAGTCGCCCAGTTCGATTTGACTGGAGATCGCCGTCGGATGGCTGCGGCGCAATACGGCACGCAGGCGGGCGGTCAGTTCCCGGGGGTCGCAAGGTTTGGCCAGGTAATCGTCGGCACCCAGTTCCAGGCCGAGGATTCGGTCCAGCGGTTCTCCCCTTGCCGAAAGCATTAACACCGGCAAATCCGGGTGATCGCTGCGCAACTGTTTGAGCAGTTCCAGGCCGCTGCCATCGGGCAACATTACATCCAGTACCACTGCCGCCGGAGCGGTTTCAGCCAGCGCGCGGCGGGCGCTCTGGCCATCGTGACAGGCACGCACCTGAAAGCCTTCCTGGCCCAGCCAGCTACCCAGGAGCTCGCACAGCTCCTGGTCATCATCAATCAGTAACAGCTCGCTCATGAATCACTCAATTTAGCCATTGTCGACGTTTTCGACTTGCACCACTGGCGAAGATACCGCAGAGCAGGGCCAATAGCGCAACTCCGGCACCGATGACGAACCATTGTTGCTGATCGGTCAGCAAGCGTGGCGTCGAATTACCTGCCTGGGTTTCTCGCAGTTGCAGCTTCAAACGCTGGTTTTCCTGGCGCAATCGTGCCAGTTGAGGGCTTTCGCGCTCGCCATCGGCATTCTGCAGTTGTTTGCTCAGTTCCTCTCGTTGCCGTTCGCTTTCTTTCAAGCGCTGTTGCAACTCGTTGATCTGGCTGCCGGCGCTCAGTGACAGAGGCGTCGAACTCGCGCTGCTCTCCTCACCGTGGGCGGGAGCCACGATCGACAACGTGACCAACATCAGACACAACGGACCTTTGCGCATCGCGACTCCTGATTCCAATACAAGTATTGGGAAGTTGTCGGCCGGCAAACGAGAATAATGAGCGATTGAGAGCGCGATGAACCGATAAGGTTCACCGCGCGGGGGGATTGCTGCTCACTTAGAAGGGGCTCACATACTTTTGTGGCGAGGGGATTTAGCGAAACGTTGCACCGCCCCGTTCGGCTGCGAAGCAGTCGTAAATCAGACAATTAAGTTTGTCTGGATGCTATTGGGGCCGCTTCGCGACCCAACGGGGATAAATCCCCTCGCCACAAAAATTACGGCAGGACTTGCTTGAACGGCTTGACCGAAACGTTGGCGTAGACGCCGGCGGCGATGTACGGATCGGCATCGGCCCAGGCCTGTGCGGCGCTCAAAGAGTCGAATTCGGCAACGATCAGGCTGCCGGTGAAACCCGCCGCGCCCGGATCATTGCTGTCGATCGCCGGGTTCGGACCGGCCAGTACGATACGACCTTCGCCTTTGAGTACTTGCAGGCGCTCAAGGTGCGCAGGCCGTGCGGCCAGGCGAGCTTCCAGGGAGTTGGCGACGTCTGTGGCAACGATGGCGTAAAGCATGTCAGTCCTCGGTTTTAGGCGATGTGGTATCGGCGTCGTGCAGGTGGCGGGACAGGTAGATGCCCTGGCCGACCAGGAATATCAATGTCATGCCCAGGCTGCCGAAGACCTTGAAGTCGACCCAGTAGCTCTGGAAGGTGAACGCGACGAACAGGTTGGCGGCACCGCAAAACAGGAAAAAGACGATCCAGGCTATGTTCAGGCGCGTCCAGACCGGCTCCGGCAGGGTCAGTGCGTGGCCCATGATGCGTTTGATCAGCAGGGTGTCACCGATGAAGTGGCTACCGATGAAGCCCAGGGCAAACAGCCAGTTGACCACCGGGGCCTTCCATTTCAGGAAGGTTTCGCTGTGGAAGGCCAGGGTCAGGCTGCCGAAGACCAGGCAGGCGATGAGGGTCAGCCACTGGCTCTTCTCCAGCTTGCGCTGCTTGATGAACAGTGTGCCGTAGACCACCAGCGAACTGATGATCAGCATCGCGGTGGCGCTGTAAATACCGCCTACAGTTACCTCGTGGCCGGCAATGTCGACGACCCGTGGATCGATTTTGAAGACGATGAAAAACAGCAGGAGCGGGATGAAATCGATGAATTGTTTCACAGTGGCAGCCAGAAGCAGGATGTGGCGGCATAATAACAAACATATGGGCGCGCGATAGCGCCAGCTGATTTGAGGTTACAAAGCCCTGTGAATGTTGATTTGCACTGCCATAGCACGGCCTCCGATGGCGCCTTGGCGCCTGCGGTTCTGGTAGCGCGTGCGTTCGAGAACGGCGTGCGGGTCCTGGCGTTGACCGATCACGACACCCTGGAGGGCCTTGAAGAGGCACGCAACGCTGCGAATGCGCTGGGGATGCAACTGGTCAATGGCGTCGAATTGTCCTGTACGTGGGGCGGCGCGACCATTCATGTGCTTGGCTACGGTTTTGACGTCAATGCCGAACCGTTGGTCGAGGCGATTGCCAAATTGCGCGATGGCCGCTGGCTACGTTCCGAAGAAATAAGCCGCAAGCTGGCATTGAAGGGCATGCCGGGTGGGCTGGAGGGTGCCCGGGAAATTCAGCAGGAACTGGGCGACAGCGGCAACGCGCCGGCCCGCCCGCACTTCGCCGACTGGATGGTGCGCGAAGGTTTCGTCAAGGATCGCGCCGAAGCGTTTCGCAAATGGCTGGGCGCCGGCAAGCTGGGGGACGTCAAGCAACACTGGCCGACCCTGGAAGAAACCGTCGAAACCCTGCGCGCGGCCAAGGCTTGGGTCAGTCTGGCGCACCCTTGTCACTACGAGTTCACCCGCAGCAAGCGTCGTCGCCTGATTGCCGACTATATTCAAGCAGGGGGCCATGCGATCGAGGTGGTCAATGGTCATCAGCCTGCCGAGCAAGTGGGCAGCCTGGCGATCCTGGCCCGAGAGTTCGGTCTGCTGGTCAGCGCCGGCAGTGATTTTCATGGCCCTGGAGGCTGGTCCGAGATCGGTGAATACCGCCCGCTCCCGGAGGATCTGCCACCACTGTGGTGTCGGTTCAAACATGACCCAATTATTGCCGCCGTCTGAACAGGTAGAGAATGTGAGTCAATTTTTCCAGATTCATCCGGAAAACCCGCAAGCGCGCCTGATCAAACAGGCTGTCGAAATCATCCGTGGCGGCGGGGTGGTGATTTATCCCACGGACTCGTCCTACGCCATCGGCTGCCAGATCGGTGACAAGGTCGCCGTGGAGCGGGTTCGACGCCTGCGCCAGCTCGATGAGAAGCACAATTTCGCGTTGATCTGCAGCGATCTGTCGCAACTGGGCCTGTTCGCCAAGATCGACACCGGCACCTTCCGCATTCTCAAGGCCCATCTGCCAGGGCCATACACCTTCATTCTCAATGCCACCCGTGAAGTCCCGCGGCTGCTGTTGCACCCGAAAAAACGCACCATCGGCCTGCGAGTGCCCAGCAACCCGATCGCGCTGGCCTTGCTGGCCGAGTTGGGCGAGCCACTGATGAGCGTGAGCCTGATCATGCCCGGCGATGACGATCCGCTCACCGATCCCTACGAAATGCGCCAGTTGCTCGAACACCAGGTCGAACTGATCATTGATGGCGGTTTTGGCGGCATCAAGGCGTCCACCGTGATCAGCCTCGCCGACGGCGAGCCGGAAGTGATCCGCGTCGGTTGCGGCGACCCTGCGCCGTTCATGGCCGAGGCCTAGATGTCAGCAGTAGAACCCGTCGACAGTCAGGCCGGTGCCCAGCAAGAACTGCCCTTCGCCATGGTCTATGGCCAGGCGGTCATGGAAATGCCGCTGGACCTGTACATCCCCCCGGATGCGCTGGAGGTCTTTCTTGAAGCCTTCGAAGGTCCGCTCGACCTGCTGCTGTACCTGATCCGCAAGCAGAACATCAATATTCTCGACATTCCGGTGGCGGAAATTACCCGCCAGTACATGGGTTATGTCGAGTTGATGCAGTCGGTGCGCCTGGAACTGGCCGCCGAGTATCTGGTGATGGCCGCGATGCTGGCCGAGATCAAGTCGCGGATGTTGCTGCCCCGGGCGGAAACCGTTGAGGAAGAGGAAGAAGATCCGCGCGCCGAACTGATCCGTCGCTTGCAGGAATACGAGCGTTTCAAGAATGCCGCCGAAGGTATCGATGGGTTGAGCCGTGTCGGTCGTGACGTGGTGGTGCCCAAGCTTGATGCACCGGAAGCCCGGGCGCGCAAGTTGTTGCCGGATGTACGCTTGTCGGAGTTGTTACTGTCCATGGCCGAGGTCTTGCGCCGTGGCGACATGTTCGAAAGCCACCAGGTCAGCCGCGAGGCACTGTCCACCCGCGAGCGCATGAGCGAGGTGCTGGAGCGGCTCAAGGGCGGCGGTTTCGTGCCGTTCGTCGAGCTGTTCACCGCCGAGGAAGGGCGACTGGGCGTGGTCGTGACCTTTATGGCAGTCCTCGAGCTGGTCAAGGAATCCTTGGTCGAGCTGGTGCAGAATGAGCCGTTCGCCGCGATCCACGTGCGAGCCCGAGCCGAATAACGAGTTGAATCATGAACCTGAGTGAACCCCGCGAGCTGGCGCCATTGCTTGAAGCCTTTCTGTTGGCCTCGGGAAAGCCGCAATCCCTTGAGCGCCTGTTCGAACTTTTCGAAGAGGCCGAACGGCCGGATCCCGCGGTTTTCAAGAAAGCCCTGACAATTCTGGGCAAGTCCTGTGACGGCCGCGCATTCGAATTGAAGGAAGTCGCTTCCGGTTATCGCTTGCAAATCCGCGAAAAGTTTTCGCCCTGGGTCGGCCGTTTGTGGGAAGAGCGCCCGCAACGTTATTCCCGGGCAATGCTCGAGACCATCGCCCTGATTGCTTATCGCCAACCCATCACCCGGGGCGAGATTGAGGACGTGCGAGGTGTTGCGGTCAACAGCCAGATCGTCAAGACACTGATGGAACGTGAGTGGATTCGCATCGTCGGTTACCGCGATGTGCCGGGAAAACCGGCGATGTTTGCCACCACCAAGGCCTTTCTCGATCACTTCAACCTGAAGAACCTTGACGATTTACCGCCGCTGGCAGAGCTGCGAGAGCTGGAGCCTGATCCGGTGCTTGAGTTCGATGACGCTCCGGTCCCTGCCGCGTTGCAGGAGTTGGCGGATGCCAGCGCCGAGCCGGAAGAGCCCAAGGAGGAAACCAGTTTCCATACTTTGCTGCTGGAACTGGACAGCATGGAGGAGGGGATCAAGACCGATTTCGATGATTTGTTGCGCGATGGGGAAGTGTCCGGGTTCGACTCGCAGCAACCGGATGTCGAGCCGCAAGTCGAGGCGTTGCAGATCGAGCCTGAACCGGAAAGCGAGCCTGAGCCGGAAATCGAACCGGAGCAGGAATACGACATTCTCGGCGTTGCAGAGGCCCGTGAAAAGCTCCTGGCAGCTGTTGCCGCGCTGGAACAACCCAAGCCTGAGCTGAGCGACGAAGAGGCTGAGGCCTTGGCCTTGGCCGAAGCCATTGAGGCAGAACGCCGCCAATTTGAAGATTGACGTAGATCCTGTAGGAGCCGAGCTTGCTCGCGATAGCGCCAGCACATTCAGCATCAAGGTGACTGACACGCCGCTATCGCGAGCAAGCTCGGCTCCTACAGGGCATTGTGATCGTCGGATAATCAAGTTTCGCGCCACCGGTCAGCGGAAAAGCCACTAACCCGGCATCGATCAACTAGTCTCTGATGCGCAAATGTCCTCATGCGCGTATGATTCGCGACCCTTCGGCGATCCCTTCGCCAAAGTACCCAGTTTTCAGACCACACCGGGAGGTGCCCAGATGAGTATCAACGACCAGCAAGACGACCAGCCAATCGGCCCAGCAGGCGAAAAACTGCAGAAAGTCCTCGCCCGCATCGGCGTCGGCTCGCGCCGTGACGTGGAAGCCTGGATCAGCCACGGCCGCATCAAGGTCAACGGCAAGGACGCGACCCTCGGTCAGCGCGTCGATATGCATGACGCCATCACCATTGATGGCAAGGTGATCAAGCGCGAAGAAGCCGCCGAGTCGGTACGCCGCGTGATCATGTACAACAAACCCGATGGCGAAATCTGCACCCGTGTCGATCCGGAAGGACGTCCGACTGTGTTCGACAAGCTGCCGCGTCCGAAAGAAGGGCGCTGGATCAACATCGGTCGCCTGGACATCAACACCACCGGTTTGCTGATGTTCACCACCGACGGTGAGCTGGCCAACCGTCTGATGCACCCATCCTTCGAGATGGACCGTGAATACGCAGTGCGTGTACGCGGTGAAGTCGACGACGAGATGATCGAGCGCCTGAAAGCGGGTGTTGTGCTCGAAGACGGCCCGGCGCGTTTCACCGACATTCAGCAGGCACCCGGTGGTGAAGGTTTCAACCACTGGTACCACTGCGTGGTGATGGAAGGTCGCAATCGTGAAGTGCGTCGCCTGTGGGAATCCCAGGGGTTGGTGGTCAGCCGTCTGAAGCGTGTGCGTTTCGGTCCGGTGTTCCTCAACTCTGACTTGCCGATGGGCCGCTGGCGCGAAATGAGCCAGTACGAAGTCGACATCCTCAGTGCCGAAGTCGGCCTGACGCCTGTGGCCATGCCGCAATTGAACGCCAAGAGCAAAGACAAGCTTGAGCGCATGCAGCGCAAATCGTCGCGGCCAATGGCCCGGACCGAGCGCGTACGCACCCTGCGTCCTGCCACTGATGCGCCGGCGACCAGTTCGCGCACCAGCCGCGAGCCGCAGATCGAAGGTGAGCGTCCAGGTCGCAAACCAGCCGTGCGTCAGGATGGTGAGCGCGGTCCACGCACTCCGCGTCCGGCCAATGGTCGTACCGAGCGTGGCGAAGGTCGTGGTGCTCCAGCGGGTCGTGGTACGCCGGTGGCGGATCGTCCGGTCGAAACCAAGCGCCCGGCCAAGCCTGCGCCGAAGCGTCCGGGAATCAAGCTGGTCGACGGTGACAAGCCGTCGGGCAAGCGCCGTGGTGCACCGGCCGGTTCCGGTCAGCGTCCTGGTTTTGGGCGTCGTAAGCCGGAATGAAGTAGCAGTAAGCTTCTAGCGACAAATGAAAACGCCAACCTTCGGGTTGGCGTTTTTTTTGGCCTGGCTTGAGAGGTGCGGTGACTGCCAGTTCGTCTTCGCGGGCAAGCCTCGCTCCTACAGGCGTTCGTGTGACATGCGCCAAACTTGTAGGAGCGAGGCTCGCCCGCGAAGGCGTCAGCGGCAACACCGCCCTGTCAGAATGGAAATCCGACGTTACGCGATGTAAAGAAAACCTGACGAATTCCACCGATCGGCCCCGTGAAACCACCAGTGCGCAGAAGCTGTAAGAAATTTCTTCCGCTCCATAGCCCTTTCAAACGCTTCCCGACGCTCTAACCCGCTTGTTTCACTCACCCAAGCAAGGTGTCATGCGCGCCATGCCTGTCGTGCAGGTGCATAACAAAAAGGAGGCGCAATGAACGCCGCAATCCGTTTCCAGCTCCCATTCTGGGCCGGTTCTTCAACCGTCCTCGTCAATGGCCCGCAAAGGCCTGATCCCCTTTTTGCAGCCGCCCGAGCCTCTCGGGGCGGACACAGGCAATCCCGGCAAACGACACACTGATCCGTGGTGTCTGGCAGCAGGGGGTTAGCGGTGTACAATGCGCCGCGTTTTACCTGTGACCTCCTGCGCACCTGCGCAAACCTCAAGGCTATCCGCCTTGTTCACTCCGCCACGTCACGAGCGTGTCGGGTTCGATTTCGTCACAGATAAAAACAAACAGGTGACGCATGACCGTTGTAAATACGCTGAACTCCTGGTGCCTGCGCTGGGGTTTGATCGGTGCCGCTTAATGCCCTTTCCAAGCTGCAACCCAACATCATCAAACCTTGCGTGAGACCCTTTTCATGAGTGGACAAAACTCGCATTCAGGCGAGCTGAAACGCGGCCTGAAAAATCGCCACATTCAATTGATCGCCCTCGGTGGCGCGATCGGTACCGGTTTATTCCTCGGCTCGGCCGGGGTGCTGAAATCCGCCGGCCCGTCGATGATCCTTGGCTACGCCATTTGCGGCTTCATTGCCTTCATGATCATGCGCCAACTGGGCGAAATGATCGTCGAAGAGCCTGTAGCCGGCTCCTTCAGCCACTTTGCCCACAAATACTGGGGCGGCTTTGCCGGCTTTCTGTCGGGCTGGAACTGCTGGATTCTGTACATTTTGGTGGGCATGTCGGAGCTGACCGCAGTCGGCAAATACATCCACTACTGGGCGCCGGATATCCCGACCTGGGCCACCGCTGCCGCCTTCTTCGTACTGATCAACGCGATCAACCTGGCCAACGTCAAAGTCTTTGGCGAGGCCGAGTTCTGGTTCGCGATCATCAAGGTCGTGGCGATTGTCGGCATGATTGGTCTGGGCAGCTACTTGCTGGTCAGCGGCCATGGCGGCCCGCAAGCGGCGGTCAGCAACCTGTGGTCCCACGGCGGGTTCTTCCCTAATGGCGTCAGCGGTCTGGTGATGGCCATGGCGATCATCATGTTCTCCTTCGGCGGCCTGGAAATGCTCGGTTTCACAGCTGCTGAAGCCGACAAGCCGAAAACCGTGATCCCCAAAGCCATCAATCAGGTGATCTACCGGAT
The DNA here is from genome assembly GCF_050990305.1 of Pseudomonas putida. Classification (GTDB taxonomy): domain Bacteria; phylum Pseudomonadota; class Gammaproteobacteria; order Pseudomonadales; family Pseudomonadaceae; genus Aquipseudomonas; species Aquipseudomonas putida_AH. Next base: position 1,718,645 of record NZ_CP158817.1, read on the forward strand.
CCTGATTTTCTACATCGGTGCGCTGGTGATCCTGCTGTCGCTGACCCCTTGGGACAGCCTGCTGGAAACCTTGAATGCCTCCGGCGATTCCTACAGCGGCAGCCCATTCGTACAAGTGTTCTCGATGCTGGGTAGCAACACCGCCGCGCACATCCTGAACTTTGTGGTCTTGACTGCGGCATTGTCGGTGTACAACAGCGGCACTTACTGCAACAGCCGCATGCTGCTGGGCATGGCCGAGCAGGGTGATGCGCCGAAGGCCCTGGCGAAAATCGACAAGCGCGGCGTACCCGTGCGTTCGATTCTGGCCTCGGCGGCCGTGACGTTGATCGCGGTGCTGCTGAACTACCTGATCCCGCAAAACGCGCTGGAACTGTTGATGTCGCTGGTTGTGGCTACCCTGGTGATCAACTGGGCGATGATCAGCTACTCGCACTTCAAATTCCGCCAGCACATGAACAGGACCGGCCAGACCTCCTTGTTCAAGGCCTTGTGGTACCCGTACGGCAACTACATCTGCCTGGCGTTCGTGGTGTTCATTCTTGGCGTGATGCTGCTGATTCCGGGGATTCAGATCTCGGTGTACGCGATTCCGGTGTGGGTCGTGTTCATGTGGGTCTGCTACGGCATCAAGAACAAGCGCCGTGACATGGAAGCTGTTGTGGTGGGGACTGCAGCCAGGTAATCAAGTCGTTAAAGAAAATGCCCGTATCGCAAGATGCGGGCATTTTTTTTACGTATCGTTGAGCCGTAGGAGCCGGCTTGCTGGCGATAGCGGCGTATCAGTCTCATCCATGACATCTGGCACACCGACATCGCCAGCAAGCCGGCTTCTACGGATTCAGGCTTCATAAAAAACAAATGCCCCGACAAGTCGGGGCATTTGCTGTTCAGCTGTTCGGCCTACATGTTCGGGTAAGTCGGGCCGCCGGCGCCTTCCGGAGCAACCCAAGTGATGTTCTGTGCAGGGTCCTTGATGTCGCAGGTCTTGCAGTGAACACAGTTTTGGGCGTTGATCTGGAAGCGCTTCTCGCCGTCTTCCTTGGTCACCACTTCATACACGCCGGCCGGGCAGTAGCGCTGGGCAGGTTCGTCATACAGCGGCAGGTTCTTCGCCAGCGGAATGCTCGGGTCGGTCAGCTTCAGGTGGCACGGCTGCTCTTCTTCGTGGTTGGTACCGGAGATGAACACCGAACTCAGTTTGTCGAAGCTGATCTTGCCGTCCGGTTTCGGGTAGTCGATCTTCTGGCAGTCGGCAGCCGGTTTCAGGCACGCGTAGTCAGGCTTGGTGTCGTGCAGGGTGAACGGCAGTTTGCCGCCGAAGATGTTCTGGTCCAGCCAGTTGAAACCGCCGCCAACGATGGCGCCGAATTTGTGGATCGCCGGGCCGAAGTTGCGGCTGGCGAACAGTTCTTCGTAGAGCCAGCTCTTTTTGAACGCGTCCACGTAGGTGGTCAGTTCTTCAGTGCCGTCCTTCTCGGCGAACAGCGCGTCAGCCACCGATTCTGCAGCCAGCATGCCGGACTTCATTGCGGTGTGGCTGCCCTTGATCTTGGCGAAGTTCAGGGTGCCGAGGTCGCAACCGATCAGCGCGCCGCCCTTGAAGACCATTTTCGGCAGCGAGTTCAGGCCGCCCTTGCAGATGGCACGGGCGCCGTAGCTGATGCGCTTGCCACCTTCCAGATACTGCTTGAGCACCGGGTGATGCTTGAGGCGCTGGAACTCGTCGAATGGCGACAGATAGGTGTTGCTGTAGGACAGATCGACGATCAGGCCGACCACTACCTGGTTGTTTTCCAGGTGATAGAGGAACGAGCCGCCGGTGTTTTCGGTGCCCATGATGTCCATCGGCCAACCGGCGGTGTGAACCACCAGACCAGGCTGATGCTTGGCCGGATCGACTTCCCAGATTTCTTTCAGGCCGATGCCGTAGTGCTGGGCGTCGGCATCGCTATCGAGGTTGAAGCGCTTGATCAGCTGTTTACCGATGTGACCACGGCAACCTTCGGCGAACAGCGTGTATTTGCCACGCAGTTCCATGCCCGGAGTGTACAGGCCGTCTTTGGGATGACCTTCTCGGTCAACGCCCAGATCGCCGGTGATGATCCCGCGGACAATACCGTTTTCGTCGAACAGCGCTTCTTGAGCGGCGAAGCCTGGGTAGATCTCTACGCCCAGGTTCTCGGCCTGCTGGGCCAGCCAGCGGCACAGGTTGCCTAGGGAAATGATGTAGTTGCCTTCGTTGTGCATGGTCTTGGGCACAAAGAAGTCAGGAATTTTCTGCGCGCTTTCAGCATTCTTGAGCACGAAGATGTCGTCGCGGGTGACGGGGGTGTTCAGCGGTGCGCCAAGTTCCTTCCAGTCCGGGAACAATTCGTTCAGGGCGCGGGGTTCGAACACCGCACCGGACAGGATGTGAGCACCGACCTCGGAGCCTTTTTCAACCACGCAGACGCTGATTTCCTTACCGGCTTCAGCGGCCTTCTGCTTCAAACGGCAGGCAGCGGACAGACCAGCGGGGCCGGCACCGACGATGACCACGTCGAATTCCATGTATTCGCGTTCCACAGGCTATCTCCTACTCAAGGCTCAACAGTTTTTTTCTAATTTTTAAGGTTGGGTGTCGCATCCATGAATCCCGGCGCAACGTCGGGAGCGGACAATCGATCGACCACCTTTCTCTTTGGGTGGCGCATTATATCTACACCACTCTCAGGGTCCAATACAAACGTTTGTTTGAATTGGCTCAAAGCCAGAGAAATCAAAGTCACGCGGCTTATGAACGGCTATTTTGCCGTATTGACCGGAATAGGTGTTCCGGTCAAGATACGGGCGGTTTTGCGCTCGCCGTAGGCTGACTGTTGGTTTCAAGAGCACCTCTAAAGACAGGGCGATGGCAGTAAAAGGTGATGCGCGGTTCAGGTTCAGCGCGCAGTTTACACGCAGCGATATTGAATGACTCGTTGGTCACCACTGACGAATGGTCATGAACATCGTGAGCGATGATCACTTGACACGTACGCCGGCGTTTTTAGAGGTGCCCTTGCGCCCGATGAGCATCAACCGCCAGGTTCGCCTAGGCGACTTTCATTTCACCGGAGAGTAACGAGGAATCCATGAAGGTTCTTGTAGCTGTCAAACGCGTTGTGGATTACAACGTCAAGGTCCGCGTCAAGGCGGACAATTCCGGCGTCGACCTCGCCAACGTCAAGATGTCGATGAACCCATTCTGCGAAATCGCAGTGGAAGAAGCCGTACGCCTGAAAGAGAAAGGTGTTGCGACTGAAATCGTCGTCGTCTCCGTGGGCCCGTCCACCGCTCAAGAGCAACTGCGCACCGCGCTGGCTCTGGGTGCCGACCGCGCCATCCTCGTCGAATCCGCCGAAGATCTGACTTCCCTGGCCGTTGCCAAACTGTTGAAAGCGGTTGTCGACAAGGAACAGCCACAGCTGGTGATCCTTGGCAAACAAGCCATCGACAGTGACAACAATCAGACTGGCCAGATGCTCGCTGCATTGAGCGGCTACGGTCAGGGCACGTTCGCTTCCAAAGTCGAAATCAGCGGCGACAGCGTAGCTGTTACCCGCGAAATCGACGGCGGCGCACAGACCGTTTCCCTGAAACTGCCGGCCATCGTCACCACCGACCTGCGTTTGAACGAGCCGCGCTACGCGTCCCTGCCAAACATCATGAAAGCCAAGAAGAAGCCTCTCGAGACGCTGACTCCTGACGCTTTGGGCGTTTCCACCGCCTCCACCAACAAGACCGTGAAAGTCGAAGCGCCTGCTGCACGCAGCGCGGGTATCAAGGTCAAGTCGGTGGCTGAACTGGTCGAGAAACTGAAAAACGAAGCGAAGGTAATCTAAATGACTATCTTGGTTATTGCTGAACACGACAACAAAGTGCTGGCTCCGGCCACACTGAACACCGTTGCTGCCGCTGCCAAAATCGGTGGCGACATCCACGTTCTGGTTGCAGGCCAGGGTGCTGGCGCCGTGGCTGAAGCCGCTGCGAAAATCGCTGGCGTGAGCAAGGTCCTGAACGCTGACAACGCCGCTTACGCGCATCAGCTGCCGGAAAACGTTGCTCCTCTGGTTGCAGAGCTGGGCAAGGGCTACAGCCACATCCTGGCTGCCGCTACTTCTAACGGCAAAAACATCCTGCCGCGCGTTGCCGCTGCACTGGACGTTGACCAGATCTCCGAGATCATCTCGGTAGAAAGCGCCGACACCTTCAAGCGTCCGATCTACGCCGGTAACGCCATCGCTACCGTTCAGTCGAACGCTGCGGTCAAAGTGATCACCGTACGTGCCACCGGTTTCGACCCGGTTGCAGCAGAAGGTGGTTCGGCTGCCGTTGAATCCGTTGGTGCTGCTCACGACGCTGGCATCTCCAGCTTCGTCGGTGAAGAGCTGGCCAAGTCCGATCGTCCGGAACTGACCGCTGCCAAGATCGTCGTTTCCGGCGGCCGTGGCATGCAGAACGGCGACAACTTCAAACACCTGTACGCCCTGGCCGACAAGCTGGGCGCTGCTGTCGGTGCTTCCCGCGCCGCGGTTGACGCAGGTTTCGTACCCAACGACATGCAGGTCGGTCAGACCGGCAAGATCGTTGCTCCACAGCTGTACATCGCCGTCGGTATCTCCGGCGCGATCCAGCACCTGGCCGGCATGAAAGACTCCAAGGTGATCGTTGCGATCAACAAGGACGAAGAAGCGCCGATCTTCCAGGTGGCCGATTACGGCCTGGTGGCGGACCTGTTTGAAGCCATCCCTGAGCTGGAGAAGCTGGTCTAATCCGGCTGCTTCACTTATAAAGAGCCCGGCCTTTTGGTCGGGCTTTTTTTTGCTTTTCGTTTACCTGTAGGAGCGAGCACGCTCGCGATGGTTTCAAGTGCACCGCGGAGTGTCAGGTTGCCCGCGTTATCGTTGACGACCATCGCGAGCATGCTCGCTCCTACAGGTGTCAGGTGTCGTAAACCAGAGGAGTACACCGCCATGGATCTGCGTCTCGCGTGGAGTTTTCTGGGATTGGCGCTATTGCCGGCGCTGTCCAATGCCGCCGGCAAGTGCGAGCGTCTAGTGGTCACCGGCAGCCCCGACGCACCGCCGTACTTGTGGCAAGACCCGCAAAACCCCAAGCACCTGATTGGCGCCAGTGCAGACCTGTTGCAGCAAGTGGCGGGGGAGTTGGGCATCAAGGTCGAGCTGCTCTATTCCGGCAAACGCTCCCAGGCCCTGGAGGAAGTTCGCAGTGGACGCATGGACATGTTGGCCGATGCGCCGTTGACAGTCAGCGAGCTGGAGTCTCTGGACTACATTCATCCACCATTGCTGGACAACGATTATCTTGTCTGGACCCGCAAGGATTCGCCACTGACCTACAACGACGCACAGGACCTGCATGGCCATGTCGGTGCTTTGTCGGAAAAATCCCGGTTGACCACGGAGTTCGCCACGTTCACCCAGCAGCAACTGTCGATCATTCGTACACCCAATCTGACCCAGGCCTTTCAGAAGTTGCTGTTGGGCGAGGTGGAATTCGTATTAGCCGGTCGTTATTCGGGCATGGCCATGGCGCAGACACTGGGCATGGCCAATGACCTGATCGCCCGGGCGCAACCGGTAGACAGGCCGGGTCTGTATCTGGCGGTTTCTCATAACTCGGCCTGTAACGATCCGTGGTTGCGCGGACAGTTGGCCAAAAAGATGACAGAATTGCCCGCGTCCGGACTGACGGAGGCTGTGCTGCAACGCAATATCGAGCGTTGGAATGCGCAGCAGAAACTATCTGTCAGTACCCCAAAACAGTAGGGATCTTTAGTGACTATTCGACCTCTTTTCGCTGCCCTGGCCGTTCTGGCTCTGGCGGGTTGTGCAGCCGATCCGGCGCCGAATGAACAAATGCGCCTGACCGAGCAGGCCGTCGAGCAGGCCCGGGCCGTTGGCGCCACCGCCGACGAAGTACCGGAAATGAAGCTGGCCGAAGACAAGTTCAACCGTGCCAAGGGCAACATGAACGACCAATCCTTCAGGAACGCACGCATGCGTGCCGAACAGGCCGAACTGGATGCGCGCCTGGCTGAAGCCCGGGTCCTGACCCTCAAGAGCGAGGCACAATTGAACGTGCTCAATACCCGCATCGCCCGTCTGCGCAAGCAATTGGGAGACGCCCAATGAAGCTCGGGTCCAAGGTTATCGGTGGTTTGATTCTGGTCGGGTGCGCGAGCCTTTATGGTTGCGCCGGCCAAAAGAGCGAAGTGGCGCTGCAACAGGCCAGTGCCGACTTCCAGAAGGTCAAGGAAGATTCCAACGTATTGCGAATTGCGCCCAAGGACGTGATTCGCGCTGGTGAGTCTCTGGCTCGCGCCGACCGATTGTCCTCCTACTGGGGCAGCGGTTGGGATGTGGCGCATTACGCTTATCTGAGCCAGCGCTACAGCGAAATCGCTCGTGAGCACACCAATCAGGTGCTCAACCAAGAGCGCGCCGACAAGCTCGAACTGGAGCGCCAACGCCTGCAACTGGCCTTGCGTGAATCCAAGCTGCTCAGCGTGCAGCAACAGGGCAAATGGCTTGAGGAGCAGATTGTGGCGATGGCCACCACGCAGACCGACCGTGGTCTGGTGATGACCCTGGGCGATGTGCTGTTCGACACCGGCGAAGCGGAGCTGAAAAATTCGGCGAACCGCGTGGTGCTCAAGATCGTGCAGTTCCTGCAGCTCAACCCCAAGCGCACGGTGCGTATCGAAGGTTATGCCGACAGTACAGGTGGCAAGCAGGAAAACCTCAAGCTGTCCCGTGATCGAGCACAATCGGTGGCGGACGTGTTGATGGACCTGGGCATTGATGACAAGCGCATCCAGGTCGAAGGTTACGGCGATGAGTACCCGGTGGACGCCAATGCTTCCGAGCGGGGGCGGGCGCAGAACCGCCGTGTGGAGATTGTGTTCTCCGACGAAAAGGGTCAGCTCGGCGCCGCCCGGTAAACACTGAACCCCCTGCGTAGGAGCTATGTAGGAGCTATGTAGGAGCTGACGAGTGAAACGAGGCTGCGATCTTTTGATCTTTCAATCGTTCACTTGGGACTCAAGTGTGTGGGGAAAGATCGCAGCCTCGTTTCACTCGTCAGCTCCTACACTGCTCCTACACGCCTTCGACATAGCTCCTGCAAACCCGGCCTGCCAGACAGTGCCGGGTTTTTTTTCGCCTGCGAAGTACTCCGCACTTTCCGATAAAAGCAGTACAGATTTTGCTGACACTGCACTGTACGGTCGACTATTGTGGCAACTGTCCCAGTACACTTCTAAACTGTTCCGGTATCGTTTCCCACAAGAATAAAATGCCTGTGAAATCGAGTGCTGCGTCATGACCAATCTCTTGCTCTACCAACGTATTGCTCAGCAGTTGGCTGAAGATATCCGCCGTGGTGTCTATCAACCGGGGGAGCGCGTGCCTTCGGTGCGCAAGATGAGTTCGCAGCTCAATGTCAGCCATGCCACGGTGTTACAGGCCTATGCCAATCTCGAAGATCAAGGACTGATCCGTGCCCGGCCGCAGTCGGGGTACTACGTACACCAGACCCCGGCCTTGACCGCGCCGACGCCGGATATCGCCCGGGTCGAGCGTCCGGGCCTGGTGACCCGAAGCAGCATCATTCAACAGGTACTGGTCGAGTCCCGCCGCGAAGGTGTGTTCCCCCTGGGCGCCGCAGTACCGAGTGTTGATTATCTGCCGGTGCGGGCACTGCATCAGCAATTGGCCAAAGTCACGCGTTTCCACAGCCCTCGTGCGTTCAGCTACATGTTCAGCCCTGGTTTCGAGCCATTGCGCCGACAAGTGGCCATCCGCATGCGCGATGCCGGCGTGGTGGTCGACCCATCGGAAGTGGTGATTACCCACGGCTGCGTCGATGCCTTGCAGATGTCCTTGCGGGTGCTGACTCGACCGGGTGATCTGATTGCGGCCGAGTCGCCTACCTATTACGGATTGCTGCAACTGGCCGATCTGTTGGGGCTCAAGGTCATCGAAATCCCCAGCGATCCCTCCACTGGCATGAGTCTCGAGGCCCTGCAACTGGCGGCTAACCAATGGTCGATCAAGGCGCTGGTACTGACCACCCGCCTGAGTAATCCATTGGGCGGCACCATGCCCGAAGAGCGGCAGAAACAACTGCTGCGTCTGGCGTCGGATTTCGACATACAGGTGGTTGAGGATGATATCTACGGCGAGCTGATGTTTGAGCAGGGGCGCACCAAGGCGCTCAAGGCTTATGACCGGCTGGACCGGGTGATCTATTGCTCCAGTTTCTCCAAGACCCTATCGCCGGGAGTGCGTATCGGCTGGATGATTGCCGGCAAGTATCAGCAGGAAATCCAGCGCTTGCAGACCTTCAGTACCCATTCGGCCTGCAGCGTCACGCAGATGGGGATTGCCGCCTATCTGGAGAATGGCGGTTACGACCGGCATCTACGTTACATCCGCCAGGAGTACCGCAAAAACCTCAGTGCCTTCCAGTTGGCGGTGCAGCAGTATTTCCCTGAAGGCACGCAAATGACGCGGCCCACCGGTGGCTTCATTTTGTGGGTGAGCCTGCCGGGGCGGGTCAACACTCAAGAGCTTCACGTGCGCGCGCTGCAGCAGGGCATCAGTATTGCGCCGGGGCTGATCTTCAGTAATACCGAGCAGTTCAATCACTGCATTCGGCTTAACTGCGGCATTCCCTGGAATCGAGAGGCTGAGCGCGCATTGATGACTTTGGGCATGCTGGCAACCCAGCTTTGCCAAGAGACGGCGCTGGGCTTGTGACGCAGCGGACAGGTTCTTCCTGTCCGCGCTTGTCATGGCGTCTGCAACAGGCGAGCATATGTCCCCCTCTGTCGTTTTCGCGATGTTCGCCGTTGGATCCATGAAGCCGATTTTTCCTGCCACCTGGTTGTTGATCTGCCTGTTGTTGAGCGCTCAGTCGGCACCTGTCATGGCCGCTTCCGTTCAGGAAAAGCCGGCGGCAAGCACAACGTCGAACAAAAAACCTTCCGCCAACAAAACTGCACCGGTCAAAAAGAAAGCCGCGACGGTCAAGAAACGTGCGCCAATCGCCTCCAAGACGAAACCGGCCAGCGAAGTGGTGAAAACTCAATTGCCTGCGGCCAATCTGGACTTGAGCCTGCCCAAGGGCATGGTCGACGAGTTGAAGCCAGTCGGCACGGTGCCATTGTCCAAACGCGATCCAGTGTTGCCACCAATGTTCGGTGACAAGTCCGACAACAGCCAGTTTCAGCTCAACGGTCGCTTGATCAATAACGAAATGCAGCTGCAATTGCGCAACGAAGAGCGCCGGGAAATTGAAGGCGCCGCATTGGAGTTCGAGTTCAAGCGGTAAATCCTGCCTGTGTCGGCGTGTTGCGCAGACATTTTGTCGGAGACTGCCCGGTCACGCCCGTTTGCAGATAAAAACCCACGTTCCGGCAATTTAAAACAACTGTTTTAGCGGTTACTCTGTGCCCCGTCCTTTAACACTTTGCCCGTCGCGAGGAGCTCGTCGTCATGAAATGCCGTGAAGGCTGTGGCGCCTGTTGCATTGCCCCATCCATCAGCTCACCCATTCCCGGTATGCCCAATGGCAAAACCGCTGGGGAGCGCTGCCTGCAACTGTCTGCCGATAACCTGTGCAAGATTTTTGGTCAGCCAGAACGCCCGGCAGTGTGTTCGGCATTTGAAGCCGACCCTGAGGTATGTGGGAGCAGCAGCGAAGAAGCGATCCGGCTACTGGGCTGGTGGGAGCAAATGACCGCCGCGTAATGTGCGGGCTCGCACCTGCGAAAAACCTGCAGGTAATCGCAGGTGCGAGCCTGACGAACGGAACTTCAACAATAAGGAATAAAATTATGGGTTCGCTGCATCGTATGGCTGTGTTGTGTGGTTTGACGGCGGTATTGGCCACGTCGGTCGCCCAGGCCGAAGACTGGAAAGTCGCCAAGAATGAGGACGGCATCAAGGTGTCCTTGAGTGAAGTGCCTGGTTCCGATTACAAGGCGTACCAAGGCGTCACCCTGATGAAAACCACCGTGGCCAAACTGCGTGCCTTGCAGGAAGACGTGCCGGGTGCCTGCACCTGGATTCACGAATGCAAGGTCCAGAAGCTGCTCAAGCACGAAGGCGATCAAAGCTGGACCTACACCCAATTCAATACCCCATGGCCGGTCACCCCGCGAGATTCGGTGCTGCATGTCACCACCGTCGAAGGTGCCGACGGCAGCCTGACCCGCAAACTCGAAGGCGTGCCCAAGTACCTGCCTGAAGAAAAGGGCTTTGTGCGGGTGGCCAAGGTCGATGGCTTCTGGAAGTTCGTCCCCAAGGGCGATCAGGTTGAAGTGACCTATCAGGTGCACACTGAGCCGGGCGGTAGCGTTCCGTCGATGGTGGCCAACAAGTTCGTGGTCGATGCACCGTTCAACACCTTGAAAAACCTCAAGGCTCGCGCCGAGAAGTAAATCTCCCTCCCAGGTACTGGCACCTCTTTTGTAGGAGCTGCCGAAGGCTGCGATCTTTTGATCTTGCTTTTAAAGATCAAAAGATCGCAGCCTCGCTGCGCTCGACAGCTCCTACAGCCTGCATTCAGCTAGCAGTCTTTATTGTGTTTCCTAATATTCGCTGTACGAAATTTTCACAACGCCTCCAAGACAATTCGCGCGCGTCGGCATGATCGAACAGTAATCAATGGCAATGCCACGGTTGATCGTGCAACATTTGCGCACCGCGCAAACCCCATGGCCGAGTACGGGCCGATAGAGGGCAGGGCGCAGCTGCATTTTTGAAACTTCAACTTCCAATGGGTCCTAAAACGACATGGCAATCCCGGACGCCCTGAATCAGCAGCGAGCTTCAACTCGCCTGCTGCAACCGACCGTCAAATCGCATCTGGCCTACACGCTGCTGTGCGCATTGGTCATGATGGTGATGTTTTCCGCGCTGCGCCTCGCGCTGCTGGTCTACAACCGCGAAATGATCCTCGATACACCGGCATCGACCTTTGTCGAGGCGTTCGCCAACGGCCTGCGTTTCGATTTGCGTCTGGTGGTGTACCTCTGCGTTCCGTTGCTGTTGGCGCTGTTCAGTGCCCGGGCCATGGCCGCGCGTGGGTTCTTCCGTTTCTGGCTGACGCTGGCCTCCAGCATTGCGCTGTTCCTCGGCCTGATGGAAATGGACTTCTACCGTGAGTTCCACCAGCGCTTGAACGGACTGGTCTTCCAGTATGTGAAGGAAGACCCGAAAACCGTGATGAGCATGCTCTGGTACGGTTTTCCGGTGGTCCGCTACCTGTTGGCCTGGGCCGTAGGTACCTGGATCCTCAGCCTGGCTTTCAAAGGCGCCGACCGCGCTACCCGTCCGCGTGGTCCCTTCAGCGGTGGCAGCGTCAGCACCCGCCAGGTGGCCCCTTGGTATATGCGCGTCGTGGTGTTCGTGGTTTGCCTGCTGATCTGCGTGGTAGCGGCCCGTGGCACCCTGCGCCAGGGCCCGCCAATGCGCTGGGGTGACGTCTATACCACCGACTCCAACTTCGCCAACCAATTGGGCCTCAACGGCACGCTGTCCCTGGCGGCGGCGGCGAAGAGCCGGATGTCCGAAGATCGCGACAACATCTGGAAGGCCACGTTGCCACAACCGATGGCTCAGCAGACCGTACGCGACATGCTGTTGGTGAAGGACGACAAACTGGTGGACAGCGAGACCGCTGCAGTGCGTCGCGACTACACGCCACCGGCTGACAAGACCCTGCCGATCAAGAACGTCGTTGTGATCCTGATGGAAAGCATGGCCGGCCACTCGGTGGGCGCACTGGGTGCACCGGGTAACATCACGCCTTACCTCGACAAGCTGTCGCAGGAAGGTCTGCTGTTTGATCGCTTCTTCTCCAACGGTACCCATACCCACCAGGGCATGTTCGCCACCATGGCTTGCTTCCCGAACCTGCCGGGTTTCGAATACCTGATGCAGACACCGGAAGGCAGCCACAAGCTGTCCGGCCTGCCGCAACTGCTCAGCGCCCGTCATTACGACGATGTGTATGTCTACAACGGTGACTTCGCCTGGGACAACCAGTCGGGCTTCTTCAGCAACCAGGGCATGACCAACTTCATCGGGCGTAACGATTTTGTTAACCCGGTGTTCTCCGACCCGACCTGGGGCGTGTCCGACCAAGACATGTTCAACCGCGGCCTGGAAGAGTTGAAGGCCCGCGACGGCAAGGACAAGAAACCGTTCTATGCCTTGCTGCAGACCCTGTCCAACCACACCCCGTATGCCTTGCCGACGCCATTGCCGGTCGAGCGCGTGACTGACCGCGGTAGCTTGAACGAGCATTTGACCGCCATGCGTTATGCGGACTGGGCGCTGGGCCAGTTCTTCGAACAGGCACGCAAGGAGCCGTACTTCAAGGAAACCCTGTTTGTCGTCGTCGGCGACCACGGTTTTGGCAACGAGCGTCAGATCACCGAAATGGACCTGGGCCGCTTCAACGTGCCGATGCTGATGATCGCACCGGGCATCCAGGAAAAGTTCGGCAAGCGTGATCACACGGTCGGTACCCAGATCGATATCGTGCCAACCATCATGGGCCGGATCGGCGGGGAAGTGCGTCACCAGTGCTGGGGTCGCGACCTGCTGAACCTGCCGGAAGGCGATACCGGCTTCGGCGTGATCAAGCCATCGGGTAGCGAGCAGACCACGGCTATCGTGACGGCGGACCAGATTCTGGTGTTGCCGAAAGACAAGGACATGGCGCCGAGAATGTACGCTTACGAATTGGGCTCCAACCCGCATGCGGAGATCATCCCGGATGCGCCGCGTACCGCGGAGTTGCGCACCAAGCTGGAATCGTTCCTGCAAACGGCAACCAAGAGCCTGCTCGACAACACCGCTGGTGTTGTCGATAGCAAGCCGGACTAAGTAGCCGCCGCCATAAAAAGAGGCCCTTTCAAGGGCCTCTTTTTTTTGCAGGTAGAAACTTCATATCTTGCCGAGTAACAACAGGATCAATATCACGACCAACACTACACCGATGATACCGGACGGCCCATATCCCCAGCTCCTGGAGTGCGGGAAGACCGGCAGACCACCGATCAGTAACAGGATCAGAATGATGAGTAGAATTGTGCCCATGTCTATTTCCTTGCTGTAAGTAGTCAGGAATGACCGAGTTGTTAATGATCAGCAGGAATGTCTTTAATTCGAGCTGCTTAAAAAATCCGACTGTCGCGCTTCGAAGAAAATTCCAAGTTTTTTTTCATGTTTTTCGAACAACGAATTATTTCGCTACGCAAGCGCTAGTTGCCGACATTTTGCTCGGGCCATTCAGCAATCTGATGGAGCGTGGGTCGGGCAATATCCTTCGCTACACTCAGGCGCATCTCTCCCGGAACAACAAGGCTGTTTGCTATGCAAAATCGCATGATGATCACTGGTGCGGGCTCTGGCCTGGGTCGCGAAATCGCGCTGCGCTGGGCGCGTGAAGGCTGGCAACTGGCCTTGTCCGATGTCAGTGAGCCCGGTTTGCAAGAAACGCTCAAACTTGTGCGCGAAGCAGGCGGCGATGGTTTCATCCAACGTTGCGATGTGCGCGATTACAGCCAATTGACGGCTTTCGCCCAGGCTTGTGAATCGAAGTTCGGCGGCATCGATGTGATCGTCAACAACGCTGGCGTGGCGTCGGGCGGCTTTTTCAGTGAATTGTCCCTGGAAGACTGGGACTGGCAGATCGCGATCAACTTGATGGGCGTGGTCAAAGGCTGCAAGGCCTTCCTGCCACTGCTGGAAGCGAGCAAAGGCAAGATCATCAACATCGCGTCCATGGCGGCACTGATGCAAGGCCCGGCCATGAGCAACTACAACGTGGCCAAGGCCGGTGTGGTGGCGTTGTCCGAAAGCCTGCTGATCGAACTGGCGCATCAGGAAGTGGGTGTACATGTGGTGTGCCCGTCGTTCTTCCAGACCAACCTGCTCGATTCATTCCGCGGCCCGACCCCGGCCATGAAGGCCCAGGTCGGCAAGTTGCTGGAAAGCTCGCCAATCAGCGCGGCCGACATTGCCGACTACATCTACCAGCAAGTTGCCGCCGGCGAGTTCATGATCCTGCCTCACGAGCAAGGTCGCATGGCCTGGGCACTCAAGCAGAAGAACCCGCAGTTGCTGTACAGCGAAATGACCATCATGGCCGACAAGATGCGCGCCAAGGCCAAACAAAACGTGGGCTGAACTTGCCCCTGAGCGACAGCCTCGTTAGGGTGGCCGCCATCGGCCATCCTCGCGAGACATTTGCATGCTCAATTACTTGTGGTTTTTCCTTGCCGCGCTGTTTGAAATTGCCGGCTGCTTCGCCTTCTGGATGTGGCTGCGTCAGGGCAAAAGTTTTTTGTGGGTGTTGCCGGCGCTGCTCAGCCTGACCTTGTTCGCACTGCTGCTGACCCGCATCGAAGCCACCTACGCCGGGCGCGCCTATGCCGCTTACGGCGGCATCTACATCATTGCATCCATTGGTTGGCTGGCGGTGGTCGAGCGGATTCGTCCACTGGGCTCTGACTGGATCGGCGTGGCGCTGTGCGTGATCGGGGCGACTGTCATCCTGTTCGGACCACGCTTTTCCGCCTCCTGAAGGATCGTTCCTACATTCAAGTGAACTGTCAGACATTTCCGTCAGGTGGGCTGGTCATTAGCTGTCAGATCGTTCTGGATTAGGGCCATTGCCTTGTAGGCGCGTCGCGCGCCGGGCATCTTCAGGGACCGGTAACCCTGAAGGACAAAGGTCATGCTAGTACTCAGTCGCGTTGTGGGCGAATTGATTTCCATCGGTGACAACATTTCCATACGCGTCATTGCTATCGATGGAAACAGCGTGCGTTTCGGCGTCGAGGCGCCGCGCAGCATCAATGTGCACCGATCCGAGATTTATGAACGGATCCAGCGCAAACAGCCCAAAAAGGAACAGTCAGTCGAATAAATGCTTGGGCACATCGTGCTTGAGCATCAACTGGCATTGCTCGCTTTCCGGGTCGAAGACGATCAATGCCTGCCCCTTGATCAAGGCCTGGCGCACGCGTAAGACACGGGTCTGCAGCGGCGTGTCATCGCCGTTATCGGTGCCGTCGCGGGTGACGAAATCTTCGATCAGGCGGGTCAGGGTGTCGACTTCAAGTTGGTCGTGGGGAATCAGCATAAGCACCTCGGGTAAACAATGACGGGATGCTACGGCGAATGATTGATGCCGGCTAGCCTTGGCTTCTGCGATGTCTGGTCTGGCGCTATCGCGGGCAAGCCATGCTCCTACAGGTTTTGTGTCGCTCGCAGATATTCTGCTCGACGCAAAACCCGTAGGAGCATGGCTTGCCCGCGATGGGGTCAGACCAAGCGCTAACAATCCCGGATCAGCTATCGGACCGCTGCCCCACCAGACTGTCCACCGACGGCACCCGCGTATCGCTCTCCATCTGCGTGTCATGTTCGAGCTGATGACTGAAGCGGTCCAATGAGCCCGTGGCCGGTTGCGCATCGCTGGCGAACACCGGCGGGCTCAGGATGTAGGCACCGAGCAAGCGGCTCAGGGCGGCGAGGCTGTCGATGTGGGTGCGTTCATAGCCGTGGGTCGCATCGCAGCCGAAGGCGAGCAGGGCGGTGCGGATATCGTGGCCGGCGGTCACCGCCGAGTGGGCATCGCTGAAGTAGTAACGGAATAGATCGCGCCGCACCGGCAGCTCATTGTCGCTGGCCAGGCGCAGCAGGTGCCGCGACAAGTGATAGTCATAGGGCCCGCCGGAGTCCTGCATCGCGATGCTCACGGCGTGTTCACTGGAATGCTGACCGGGCGCGACCGGCGCAATGTCGATGCCGACGAATTCGCTGACGTCCCATGGCAGTGCCGCCGCCGCGCCACTGCCGGTTTCTTCGGTGATGGTGAACAGCGGGTGACAGTCGATCAATAGCTCTTCACCGCTGTCGACGATTGCCTTCAACGCCGCCAAAAGGGCTGCGACACCGGCCTTGTCGTCGAGGTGACGGGCGCTGATGTGGCCACTTTCGGTGAATTCCGGCAGGGGGTCGAAGGCGACGAAATCACCGACGCTGATCCCCAGGGAGTCGCAATCGGCACGGGTCGCGCAGTAGGCGTCCAGGCGCAATTCAACGTGATCCCAGCTGATCGGCATTTCATCCACCGCGGTGTTGAAGGCGTGTCCGGATGCCATCAGCGGCAACACGCTGCCACGGATCACGCCGTTGTCGGTGAACAGACTCACCCGACTGCCCTCGGCGAAACGGCTGGACCAGCAGCCCACGGGAGCTAGGGTCAGGCGGCCGTTGTCCTTGATTGCACGCACGGCCGCACCAATGGTGTCCAGGTGCGCGGAAACGGCACGGTCAGGGCTGTTTTTCTTACCTTTGAGTGTGGCGCGGATAGTGCCGCGTCGGGTCATTTCAAATGGAATGCCCAGTTCTTCAAGGCGTTCGGCGACATAGCGCACGATGGTATCGGTGAACCCGGTGGGGCTGGGGATGGCGAGCATTTCCAGCAGGACTTTTTGCAGGTAGGTCAGGTCCGGTTCTGGAGATTTGATGGTCATGGAAACTCCTGATGGGTTGAGCGCATCGATGGTTTCGATGAGGGAGGTCGTTTTCGCCTGTTCTGACGCCTTCGCGGGCAAGCCTCGCTCCTACAGGAGGATGCGATCAACTGTAGGAGCGAGGCTTGCCCGCGAAGGCGTCAGCTCAGGCGAAGCGTCACTTGCAGGCCACCGACTGGCTGTGCGGAAACAACAAATCCACAAACCGCTCAGCCGTCGGTTGCGGCTCATGATTGGCCAACCCGGCACGTTCGTTGGCTTCGATAAACACGTACTCCGCTTGATCGGCGGCTGACACCATCAGATCGAGGCCGACTACGGGAATATCCAGCGCCCGCGCGGCGCGCACTGCGGCATCCACCAGCGTCGGGTGCAGGATTGCGGTGACATCCTCAAGCACTCCACCCGTATGAAGATTCGCAGTACGCCGTACGAACAAATGCTCCCCCGCCGGCAGAATGCTGCTGTAGTCATAACCCGTGTCATGCAGGGTGCGCTGAGTCTCGTGGTCCAACGGGATCTTGCTTTCGCCGCCGGTGGCTGCCTGTCGCCGTCGGCTCTGGGCTTCGATCAGTGCGCCAATCGAGTGCTGACCATCGCCGACCACTTCGGCCGGCCGGCGAATCGCGGCGGCGACCACTTCAAATCCGATCACCAGAATCCGCAGGTCGAGACCTTCGTGGAAACTTTCCAGCAGCACGCGGCTGTCGAATCGGCGGGCAGCTTCGATGGCTTGCTGAACGTCTTCGATGGTGTGCAGGTCCACGGCCACGCCTTGCCCCTGTTCGCCATCCAGTGGCTTGACCACCACCCGGTGGTGCTCGTCGAGAAACGCCAGGTTGTCATCGGCGTTACCCGCCAATTGCTGCGCAGGCAAATTCAGGCCGGCAGCCTTCAGCACTTTATGGGTCAGGCTTTTGTCCTGGCACAAGGTCATGCTGACCGCGCTGGTCAGGTCACTGAGGGACTCACGACAGCGCACCCGGCGTCCGCCATGGCTCAAGGTGAACATCCCGGCATCGGCGTCATCCACTTGCACATCGATGCCACGCCTGTGAGCTTCCTCGACGATGATCCGTGCGTAGGGATTGAACTCGGCTTCAGGGCCAGGGCCGAGAAACAGCGGCTGATTGATGCCGTTCTTGCGCTTGATGGCAAAGGTCGAGAGGTTACGAAAACCGAGCTTGGCGTAAAGATTTTTCGCCTGTCGGTTGTCGTGCAGTACCGACAGATCAAGGTAGCTCAACCCACGACTCATGAAATGCTCGATCAAATGCCGTACCAATACCTCGCCAACACCGGGTCGCGAACAGTGCGGATCCACAGCCAGGCACCACAGGCTGCTGCCGTTTTCCGGGTCGTTGTAGGCCTTTCGATGGTTGAGCCCCATGACACTGCCGATCACCGCGCCGCTGTCCTCGTCTTCGGCCAGCCAATACACCGGGCCGCCTGAGTGATGCGGGGTCAGCAAAGTCGCGTCGATGGGCAGCATGCCACGCGCTTGATACAGCTGATTGATCGATTGCCAGTCCGTCTCGCTTTGCGCGCGGCGAATGCGAAAGCCGCGAAACACTCGGGTGGCCTGGCGATAATCGCTGAACCATAGGCGCAAGGTGTCGGACGGGTCGAGGAACAGTTGGGTCGGCTCCAGCCCCAATACTTGCTGGGGCGCGGCGACGTACAGCGCAATGTCGCGTTCACCGGGCTGCTCGTTGAGCAGTTCCTGGGCGAGGCTGGCTGCATCGGCAAAGGTGTGGCCGATCAGCAACCGGCCCCAACCGCAATGCACCGCGATCGGTGCCGCACCCAGTTCACTGCCGTCTTCGGCCAGGCGTGCCTGCAAGCGTTCATAAGAGGGCGTCTGACCGCGCAGCAAACGCTGGTTGATGGCCGTAGCGTGAGGTTTCATCGATCAGATTCCTTGTTCGCTGAGCCACAGGTTCAGGGCTGCCAATTGCCACAGCTTGGAACCGCGCAACGGGGTCAACTGGCCCTGCGGGTCGGTCAACAGGCGATCGAGCATGGCTGGGTTGAACAGGCCGCGATCCTGACTCGGATCGAGCAGCAGTTCGCGCACCCAGTTCAGCGTATCGCCCTGCAAGTGCTTGAGCCCTGGCACCGGGAAGTAACCCTTCTTGCGGTCGATCACCTCGCTCGGAATCACCAGGCGTGCGGCCTCCTTGAGCACTTGTTTGCCGCCGTCGGGCAGCTTGAACTTGCCTGGCACCCGCGCTGACAGCTCGACCAGGCGATAGTCGAGAAACGGCGTTCGCGCTTCCAGACCCCAGGCCATGGTCATGTTGTCGACGCGTTTGACCGGGTCGTCCACCAGCATCACCGTGCTGTCCAGGCGCAAGGCTTTATCCACGGCAGCATCGGCGCCGGGCTGTGCGAAATGTTCCTTCACGAAGTCGCCCGCGGCGTCATTGGCCGTCAGCCATTTCGGCTGCACGGTGGCGGCGTAGTCCTCGTAGCTGCGATCGAAAAATGCCTCGCGGTAGGCCGTGTAGGGATCACTGGCCCCGTCGACTTGCGGATACCAGTGATACCCGGCGAACAGCTCGTCGGCCCCTTGGCCGCTTTGCACCACTTTGCAGTGCTTGGCTACTTCTCGGGACAGCAAGTAAAAGGCGATACAGTCATGACTGACCATCGGCTCGCTCATCGCACGGAATGCGGCGGGCAGTTGTTCGATGATTTCTTTTTCATCGATGCGCAGTTGGTGATGCTGCGTTGCGTAGTGCTGGGCGATCAGGTCCGAGTATTGAAATTCGTCGCCGCGCTCGCCGCCGGCATCCTGAAAGCCAATAGAAAAGGTCGAGAGATTTTCCACGCCCACTTCACGCAGCAGGCCGACAAGCAGGCTCGAGTCGACACCGCCGGACAGCAGCACACCCACATCCACTGCCGCACGCTGACGAATCGCCACCGCCTCACGGGTGCTGTCGAGTACCCGGTCGCGCCAGTCCTCCAGCGTCAAATCTGTTTCATCGGCATGAGGGCCGTAGGGCAGGGTCCACCAGGTTTTCTGCTCGGTAGTGCCATCCGCCTCGATGCGCATCCAGGTCGCTGGGGGCAGCTTTTCGATGCCGGCCAGCAAGGTACGCGGCGCGGGAACCACGGCGTGAAAGTTCAGGTAGTGATTGAGGGCGACCGGATCGAGAATCGGGTTGATATCACCGCCCTTGAGCAAGGCCGGCAGGGACGAGGCGAAACGCAGTCGCTGCCCGGTCCGCGACAGGTATAACGGCTTCACGCCGAGGCGGTCGCGAGCGATGAATAGGCGTTGGGCATCGCGATCCCAGATGGCGAACGCAAACATGCCATTGAGTTTGGGCAGCAGCGCTTCACCCCAGGCATGAAAGCCCTTGAGCAGCACTTCGGTGTCGCCACCGGAATAGAAGGCATAACCCAGGCTTTCCAGCTCGGTGCGCAACTCCGGGAAGTTGTAGATCGCGCCGTTGAAGGCCAGGCAAAGCCCCAGTTGAGCGTCGACCATCGGCTGCGCCGAACCGTCGGAGAGGTCCATGATTTTCAGGCGTCGATGGCCCAGGGCAATCGGCCCCTGACTGTGAAAACCCCAAGCGTCGGGGCCGCGTGGCGCCAGGTGATGGGTGATTCGCTCAATGGCTGCAAGGTCTGCAGGTTGGTGATCAAAACGTAACTCGCCAGCTAATCCGCACATAAATTCCTTACCGGTTTTTCCGTTGGGGAGGGTCAATCGATACCCGGCCAAAATGGCGGGTACTCAGAAACTGACTCCCCTCGCTAACGGGAGTTTTAGACCGATCGGTTATAAGCAGGGAATGCAGGGCAAATGGCGGAGGGCGCACACGTGGGCGCAGCACTGGTAGTAATTAGTGATGCGATGCATACGGGTTGCTGCTGGAATACAGGCCGGTTCGACCCGCTATTCGAGTTATTCATCGTCTGCGGGGCTTCTTAAACTGAGCACCCTTTTATGCAATAAGGATATTGCTCATGCTCCCCACAACACCCAAGGCAACCCCGGCGGCGGTGCCGATGACAGACGCGGAACGTCTCGAGGCCCTGCTGGGTCACACCGGTGACCTGGATAAGGCTCAAGTGCTGCAAGCGTCTATTCCACAATGGCTGGCCACTGCGGATCTGAAAGTGGTGCAGGCGTTGAAAACCTCACTCGAGCAGTCCTTTCTCGCGCAAGCCAAGGTCGCGACGGCGCTCGAAAAGCTCAAGCCGTTGGACGAGTTCTGCAAAGAGCAACTGGACACCTTTCTCAAGGGCAAATGGACAATCGATTTCGACGTCGAGCGGGACACGCTGGACATTCCTACAAAAGAGTATTCCTCAACAGGGCTGTTCCCTCTCGGCTACTTGATTAACGCGGACACTATCTCGCGCAGCCTGCTTCACGCCGCCATGGAAAACTTCACCCCCAGGGAAGCGAAGACCGGCGCAGTGGCAGCGGGCTCAGTGATACGGATCGATGCAAAGCCCCAATACGGATCTGAAATGACCCCTGAGCAATTCGCGACGTTCTGTCGTGAACTCGACCTGGGTGCCCGCTATCAGCAGCATATTGACGAGGCTCTGGCATTGCCGGCCAAACCCGTTGAGGGCGCGCCTGTCGAGGATCGGGCCTCTGTCGCCGACATCCGGCGGTTGAAGGTGCTGGACCTGCAAGTCGCCCTTCACGTGGCCTACCTGAAAAAGGACATCACCCAAGCCGCTTACACCATGCTGCTGAAGGTGATCGAACAGGATGAACCTGCGGCTCGAACAAAAGGTGCTGTCTTCGATGGCGGGCCGGTGCTTTGGCAAGGGCTGATGATTCATGACACCTGCATCTGTGGGGTGCTGGTCTTTACCAAGGTCTCCATTGATACCGAGCCCAGGGCCAGGTGCGTGGTTTATATGCCGAACGAACCCCGGCGACCGCTTTATGAATATGCGTCACTCGATGAGTTCAAGGTCTACCTCGCCCTGAAGCTGCAAAGCACAAGTTACCGGAAGTTTTTTGCCGGGCAGTACTTGCATGGTCATGATAAGACCGGTTTCTTTACCCAATTCGACAAAGGCAGGACCTTGGGTACCTTGGCTGCGTCTGACGCCGACACCTGTGTGGCCGATTTTTTCTACAGTGCATTTGTCAGCAAGACCCAGGAGGACGCGCGAATCCTCGCCGTTCCGACTGAAGACGTCGATGAGCAACAACGGGAAAATAACCTCCAGACCTTGCTGGATGGAGGTCTTGTGCTGTTGAACGCCGCTGCTTTTTTCGTACCTGTGATCGGCCAATTGATGCTGGCGGCCGTTGTGGTCGACATCGTTAGCGAAGTGTACGAAGGCGTGGTTGACTGGACGCACGGCAAGCGCACCGAGGCGTTGTCCCATTTACTGAGTGTTGTGGAAAACGTCGCTCAACTGGCGGCATTTGCTGCGGGCGGCAAAATTATCGCCAAAGCCGTCGGCGCAGGTGTGAAAGAGTCGACAGCGTTTTTCGACGGTTTCGAGACCGTCGCCGCTCCTGATGGTAAAGCCAGGCTTTGGAGACCCGAACTCGAGTCCTATCAGCAGACCACGTCACTGCCAGCCGATGCGCAACCTGATGCTCAAGGGATCTACAGGCATGCGGGGCAGACTTCGGTCGTCATCGACGGCGCCCCCTATCGCGTTACCCGCAAGGCGGCAGGGACGGGATGGACCATCAAGCATCCTCAGCGTGACGATGCGTTTCAGCCGGCCATCGAGCGAAGCATGGACGGTGGATGGCGGCATGTTCATGAGCACGCACACGAGTGGCGCGACGGTGCTTATGCGCTGGGGCGTACAGATCAGCGCTTGAGTGATTCCGGCATCGACCTCGATGCGATTGCCGACATCACCGACATGACGCCTGACAAAATTCACCAGTTGCATGAAAGCAGCTTGCCGTTGCCCCAACGGCTGAAAGACTGTGTCGAGCGCTTCAAAATCCACCGGCGTATCTCCACGCTGATCACGGCAATGGAGAATGGGGAAACGACGAGTACCGATTTCATCCAGGAGCAACTGCACACATTGCCGAGGCTATCCGGTTGGCCCGCCGAGCGCTTCATTGAAGTGTGCGATGGGGACGACGTGATTACATCTCGCTTTCCTGAATCGGCGCCAACGAATGATGAGAACAACAGCGTGCACGTTGATCAGGCGCAACTGGATTCGGGGAAACTGCTCGATACCGTCATCAGTGGTCTCTACCCCAATGAGGTAGATAACATGATCGGCAGTACGACCACTGAGTCCAAATCGCAGTTGCTGGCAAAGAAAATCGCGGAAAGCCTCAAGGGCAATCGTCAACCGCTGTTCGAGTGGCTCTATAAAAACTATGACGGCACCCCTGCCGGCGATGTTACGGCGCTGCACGAACAGGCCGCTGACCTTCCGGTGCGTGTATGCAAGGAGTTGCTGGAAAACGCCTCTGGCAGGGATCGCGTTTTTCTGCGCGAGCGCCAGATCCTCGGGGTGGATCTGGCGCGGCAGGTCAGCAAGATGCGGGCTCTCATCAGGCAGGATCGCGCGCTCACGGGGTTGCAGCTCCCGCAACTGGCCAATGCCGATACCGAAAAGTTGACGCTGGGGCTGATGGATCGGATTCAAGGCTGGGATGAGGATTATCGACTTGAAATCCGCCTGGGTTCAGTGACCGGCACCTTGCTGGACAGTGTAGGCAGCATTGATGCACAGGCTCGCGGGGTGATCGTCAAGACGAGCACCGGCTACCAGTTCACCCAGGCCAATGGCAATGTGTCGTCCACGTTGACGAGCGAAACGTTGCTTCAGACGATACTCGATGCATTGCCTGCCAATCAGCGCACCCGCATGGGGCTCGCGGGGGACGAAACGCTCGATATCCCGACACTAAGATCACGACTGTCGAAGGCTGCCACCGGTGATCCGGCACGCACCCGTCGGGTGCTGCGTAGCGAGCACAATGAAACAGCGAAACATCTTGCTGGCTGTGTTCAAGCAAGCCCGCCCGGAGTAAGTACCTATCCCAGGGGCTTGATTCGTAAAGTCAGAAAAATCTACCCGCTGTTCACTGATATTCAGGTTTCATCGTTTCTCGACAACGCCGGCAGTACACCGATGGAGCGGGCAAAGCGACTGAAGGAATTGGGCATTAAGCTCAAGCATTTGCGTAAGCTGCTGCACGCCTGGCGTGATGATGAAGCACAAATGAAAACGGTGTCGGGGAAACTTGACGATATCCGGACCAATCGTCGTCAGGTGGCGAACGCCATTGAAAGTTGCTGGCGCCGGGTATCGCGGCAAGATCAGCCTTCTACCACGCTCAAGTTGGAGCGCAATCCGGTTGGCCGCTTGCCGACGTTGACTGAGCAGGACGTTGCTCATGTGCGCAGTCTATCGATCAAGGACATGCAGGCCGGCGATGAACTGGTGTATTTCCTCAAACCGTTCAAAGGGCTGGTCAGCCTGGAGCTGGACCGCAATCAACTCACACGATTGCCTGAGGTGTTGTCGCACATGCCCAACCTTCAACATTTGAGCCTGGACGATAATCAGATAAAGCTGACCGAGCACACGTTGACCAAGCTGGCCGATATGCGCAATTTGCGCTCGCTTGGGCTCAGCGGTAATCGCTTGGGGGCCACGATCAATGTCAGCAAAATGCTGGATCTGCAATCGCTGTTCCTCAGCGATACCCACGCCACGGAATTGCCTGTTGGACTTTCTCTACCGCCCTATCTGGACATGGTGGACCTGCGCGGCAATCAGATTCGGGATTTGCCGGACTGGCTGTTCCAGATGCCTCAGCGTTTCGCCCAGACGATCAATCTGCGCAACAACCCGATATCGGCGACAAGTCGTACG
Source organism: Pseudomonas putida (assembly GCF_050990305.1). Classification (GTDB taxonomy): domain Bacteria; phylum Pseudomonadota; class Gammaproteobacteria; order Pseudomonadales; family Pseudomonadaceae; genus Aquipseudomonas; species Aquipseudomonas putida_AH. The sequence continues at coordinate 1,743,108 of NZ_CP158817.1, forward strand.
AAGTTGGAAACCTATCGGGACAATACCGGGATAGGGATGGGGCTTCTGGACGAAAATACCCAAGTGCTTAATGAGCAAAGGGCTCGGGATTTCTGGATGTCGAAACCCGCTGAAGCTGACTACACCTCGCGCAATCGTACCTGGCTGGCACTGAAGAACGAGCCCGGTTCGGATGGATTTTTCGAGTTGCTGGCAGATGTTGGCAGCTCTGCGGACAGTCGCTTCGTGCGCGAAGATATGAGTCGGCGGGTTTGGAGTGTCATCGAGGCGACCCAGACCGACCCGGCCCTGCGCGATCAATTGCTGTCGATGGCGGTGAAAGCCAATTGCGCTGACTCGGCGGCCACGATTTTCAGCAACCTTGAGGTGGCAGTGAACCTCGATACGGTGGTTCGCCAATCTGCAAATGCCCATGATCAGGCTGCTCGGTTGTTGAGTCTTGGGCGAGGCCTGTTCCGCCAGGATTATCTCGCCAAAATCGCTCGGGAGCATGCCAGTGCTAATCCTTCGCTCGATCCGGTGGAGGTGGAGTTGGCGTATCGCACCGGGCTGGCCGAAAGGCTAGAACTGGTCGGGCAGCCCCGGCATATGCGTTACGCAGCGCTTGGTGGCGTTAAACCCGCAAACCTGGATGCCGCGTATAACAAGGTCGTCAGCGCAGAAACCTCCCCTGAACTATCGACGTACATGAGTGGCCGTACGTTCTGGAGCGACTTCTTGCGACAGCATCACGCCAAGCAATTCACCGACCTGGCTGCGCCTTTCCACGCGCGGATGGAGGCGGCTTTTGATGACGAGGCAGCGCTGGGTGTGGATTATCGGCCGCGAGTCGACGGTATCGCCAATGAGTTGAACATAGCCGAGACGGTCTTGTTGAAGCGTCTGACCGACGCCGCCATCCAGGCAAACGCGTCAAAGGTTTGCTTTGCGCTGGATTGACCTCTTCAGGCCTTACCTCGAATCAAGCGGCGCAAGGCAAAACGGTTCGGATGACAGGCCTCGGCCACGGCTCTGGGCAATGGCAGCGGTTCGTTATCCAGCCAAGCGGCGAGCAATTCGCCGGACAGCGGCGCGGTGATCAATCCTCGTGAGCCGTGGCCGCTGTTAACGTACAACCCCTCCAGCCATGGGCAAGGGATGTCCGGTGTTTGCCGGGCATCCTTGCTCAAGACGCTATAGGCATCGACGAATGCCCGTGAATCAGCCAACGGGCCGACTATTGGCAGGTAATCCGGGCTGGTGCAGCGAAAGGCTGCGCGTCCTGCAAGTGTTTCAGGTTGCAGGGTGTGCGCACCGAGTCGAGACACAAGGTCCAATGAGATTTCTTCGAGCATCTGCAAGTTGCCTGCATGCTCGGCCGCTGTGGGTGTCAGATCGTCATTGTTGAAGTCGAAACTGGCACCCAGCGTATGTTCACCCAAACGAGCTGGCGCCACATAACCTTCGGCACAGACAACGGTGCCCAGGCACTGACTTTCAGGTGTCTGGGGCAGGCGAGTAATCTGTCCGCGAATGCGTTTGAGCGGTAACTCGCTGCTGTACGGGAAACGTTTGATCTCGGCCGCTCCGGCCAGCACCACCACAGGCGCATCGGCCAGTAGCCTGTCGCCGCTCCACGCTTGCCATCGTTCGTCTACACGGTGCAGTTCCACTGCATCGTGGTGTGTCAGCAATTGAATATTCGATTGCGTCGCTTGCCATTGGCACAGGGCAGGTGGATGCACCCAACCGCCTTCGGGGTAAAACAGACCACCCGACGGCAGCTCGATACCGGCGCGAGCCTCAGCCTGGGCTTGATCGAGGATGTGCAGCAAGTCCTCGGAAAAGGCGGCCGCCAGTTGCGCCTGGCGTTCGGCTTCCTTGGTGTTGAAGGCCAGTTGCAGCACGCCGCAACTATCCCAGTCGACGCCGCGTTGCAGTGACTCCAACAGGCGGCGGGTGTAGCCGAAACCACTGACGATCAATTGCGACAATGCCGTCCCGTGGGCGGACAGTTTCAGATACAGCACACCTTGGGGGTTACCCGAGGCTTCCTTGGCTATACCCGCGTGACGCTCCAATAGACTGACCTGCCAACCGCGAGCAGCGAGGCTTGCGGCTGTCGCACAACCGGCCAAGCCAGCGCCGATCACCAGTGCGTGGCGTTCGCCAGTCAGTGGCGCTGGTCGCGCAAACCACGGTTTGGCCACTGCAGGTTTTGGGGTTTCCTCAGGCCAGCCGATGAACGCGCCCCGCAGGATTTCCCATTTGTGACCAATGCCCGGCGTGCGCTTCATCTTGAAGCCGGCGGCGTTTAGCAAACGTCGTACCCAGCCGGTGCTGGTGAAGGTGCTGATGGTCGAACCGGGTGCGGCCAGCCGGGCGAGTTCGGCAAACAGCTCGGAGGTCCACATGTCGGGGTTTTTCGCCGGGGCGAAGCCATCGAGAAACCAGGCATCGATTTGCGCGTCCAGGTGCGGTAACTGCTCCAGGGCATCGCCGATCAGCAGGGTGAGGGTGATGCGACCGCCATCGAGTACCAGACGCTGAAAGCCCTGATGAATCGCCACGTACTGCGCCAGCAGTTGGTCGGCAAATACCTTGAGTTCCGGCCACAAGGCCAGCGCCCGTTGCAGGTCCGGCAAGCTTAGCGGGTACTTTTCGACGCTGACAAAATGCAGTCGTGCGCCGGCCACCGCGTGTTGCTCAAACAACTGCCAGGCGCACAGGAAATTCAGCCCCGTCCCGAAACCGGTCTCGCCGATGACCAACCGTCCGCCCACTGGCAGCGCGGCAAAGCGCTCACGCAATGCGTTCTGCTCAAGGAAGACATAACGGGTTTCGTCCAGCCCGGACAAGTCGGAGAAATACACATCGTCGAACACCCGCGAACGCGGGAGCCCTTGGTCGTCCCAGTCGAGTTGGGCGTGGGGTGCTACAGGTTTCATGGCAGGCTCGGCAATGGCAAGGCGGCCATTCTAGCCGATCGCGGGCCAGCTGCTTGATTCATGGCAACGCACGCGATGGGCGACTTATTCACAATGGCGGATTTAGCCAAAAGATCGCAGCCTTCGGCAGCTCCTACAGGTGTGCGCTGTTTCCTGTAGGAGCTGCCGAAGGCTGCGATCTTTTGGCCAGCGATGTGACACGAAAACCTTGAATTTCCGCTAGTCTTGCTCACATCTGGAAGGGAGCCGTCCATGTTCGAATCTGCCGAAATAGATCACACCATCGACAAAGAAACCTACGAGGCCGAAGTGCCCGCCCTGCGCGAAGCCTTGCTCGAAGCGCAGTTCGAACTTCAGCAGCAACAGCGATTCCCGGTGATCATCCTGATCAATGGCATCGAAGGTGCCGGCAAGGGTGAGACGGTCAAGTTGCTCAACGAATGGATGGACCCGCGTCAGATCGAGGTCCGCACCTTCGATCAGCAATCCGACGAAGAACTGGCACGGCCGCCGGCGTGGCGTTATTGGCGGATGCTCCCGGCCAGGGGGCGCATGGGTATTTTCTTCGGCAACTGGTACAGCCAGATGCTGCAGGGTCGGGTCCATGGCGAGATCAAGGACCCTCGGCTCGATCAGGCTATCAACGCCGCCGAGCGCCTGGAAAAGATGTTGTGCGATGAAGGCGCGCTGATTTTCAAGTTCTGGTTCCACCTCTCCAAAAAGCAGATGAAGGCGCGCCTCAAGGCCTTGGCCGACGACCCGCTGCACAGCTGGCGCATCAGTCCGCTGGACTGGCAGCAGTCGCAAACCTACGACAAGTTCGTGAAATATGGCGAACGCGTTTTACGCCGCACCAGTCGCGACTATGCGCCCTGGCATGTCATCGCCGGCCTGGATCCGCACTATCGCAGCCTGGCGGTGGGCAAGATCCTGCTCGAAGGTCTGCAAGGCGCGCTGAAGCGCCCGCAAATCCACCCGGAAAAAGTCAGCGCCGCGCCTGTGTTGCCAAGCGTTGATCAGGTGAACCTGCTCGATAGCCTCGACCTGAGCCTGCGCCTGTCCAAGGACGATTATGAAGAACAATTGATCACCGAGCAGGCGCGGTTCTCCGGGTTGATGCGTGACAAGCGCATGCGTCGTCACGCCTTGGTGGCGGTGTTCGAGGGCAACGATGCGGCGGGCAAGGGTGGGGCGATCCGCCGAGTAGCGGCGGCACTGGACCCGCGTCAGTACAACATCGTGCCGATTGCCGCACCGACGGAAGAAGAGCGGGCGCAGCCGTATCTCTGGCGTTTCTGGCGACACATACCGGCGCGGGGCAAGTTCACCGTGTTTGACCGTTCCTGGTACGGCCGGGTATTGGTTGAGCGCGTCGAAGGGTTTTGCAGCCCGGCGGACTGGTTGCGCGCGTACAGTGAAATCAACGACTTCGAAGAACAGCTCGCCGACGCTGGCGTCATCGTGGTCAAGTTTTGGCTGGCCATCGACAAGCAGACGCAATTGGAGCGCTTCCAGGAACGTGAAGAAATTCCTTTCAAGCGCTTCAAAATTACCGAGGATGACTGGCGCAACCGAGACAAGTGGGATGACTATCGCGCGGCCGTCGGCGACATGGTCGACCGCACCAGCACCGAAATCGCGCCCTGGACCCTGGTCGAGGCCAATGACAAACGCTGGGCGAGGGTCAAAGTCTTGCGCACGATCAACCGGGCGTTGGACGAAGCGTTCGAAAGATCAGACAAGCACGAGCGCAAAGACAAGAAGTGAGTCGATGGTTGCGCATACGCGGGGTGAATGATTGTCGCGGTCGGTAATTGGGTGGGCTTATGCTCGACCCACTCTCAACCGACAACAACAATGAGGTATGCCATGCGTGAAGTGGTGATCGTCGACAGTGTACGGACCGGCCTGGCCAAATCCTTTCGCGGTAAATTCAACCAGACCCGTCCGGACGACATGGCCGCGCACTGCGTCAACGCTTTGCTGGCGCGCACCGGCATCGACCCGACCAGCGTCGAGGACTGCATCGTCGGCGCCGGTTCCAACGAAGGCGCCCAGGGCTACAATATCGGTCGCAATGTCGCGGTGTTGTCGCGGCTGGGTATCGGCACCGCCGGCATGACCCTCAACCGTTTCTGCTCGTCGGGCTTGCAGGCGATTGCCATTGCCGCCAACCAGATCGCCTCGGGGTGCAGTGACATCATCGTCGCCGGTGGCGTCGAGTCCATCAGCCTGACCATGAAAAGCGTCAACACCGATAATCTGATCAATCCGCTGCTCAAGGAGCAGGTGCCGGGGATCTACTTCCCGATGGGCCAGACGGCTGAAATCGTCGCTCGCCGCTATAACGTCAGCCGCGAAGAACAGGACCTGTACGCCCTGCAAAGCCAGCAGCGCACCGCCAAGGCGCAGGCCACCGGTTTGTTCGACGATGAAATCGTGCCGATGGCGGTGAAGTACCGCGTTGAAGACAAGGCCACCGGCCAGGTGCAGATCCTGGAGGGCATTGTTGATCGCGATGATTGCAATCGCCCTGACACCACGCTGCAAAGCCTGGCGGGGTTGAAGCCTGTGTTTGCCGAGGACGGGTCGGTGACGGCAGGCAACTCTTCGCAATTGTCCGACGGTGCTTCGATGACGCTGGTGATGAGCCTGGAAAAAGCGCTGGCGCTGGGGCTCAAGCCCAAGGCGTTCTTCCGTGGTTTCACAGTGGCCGGTTGCGAGCCGGACGAGATGGGCATTGGTCCGGTTTTTTCCGTGCCGAAACTGCTCAAGGCGAAAGGTTTGCGGATCGATGACATCGACCTGTGGGAACTCAACGAAGCGTTCGCTTCGCAGTGTCTGTACGCGCGCAATCGCCTGGAAATCGATAACGCGAAGTACAACGTCAATGGCGGCTCGATTTCTATCGGTCATCCCTTCGGCATGACCGGTTCGCGTCAGGTCGGGCACCTCGTTCGCGAGTTGCAGCGGTGCAACCTGCGCTACGGCATTGTGACCATGTGCGTGGGCGGCGGGATGGGGGCTACGGGGTTGTTTGAGGCGGTGCGTTAAATCTGAGAGGTCGCCTTCGCGGGCAAGCCTCGCTCCTACGGGTTTAGCATCGAACACCCGTCGACACAAACCCCCGTAGGAGCGAGGCTTGCCCGCGAAGCAGTCACTCGGTTTACCGGTCCAACGGCCCCTCTAGCGTGTTTTCCCGGGTGCTGAAATACAACTCCCCGTTCACCCGACACAACCAGTCACTGCGAAAGTGCGTGGCGGGGGCGTTGTTCTGGGCGCGCATGCCGCACATGGCAAACGCTTGCGACCTGCACAGTTTCATTCGCGGCGAAGTGCAAACTGTCTCTGTGTGCCACACGCGGGTGCGCCTAGAATGACGGTTCTTGACACTGGGCTTTGGGGTTCGCATGCACATTTCATCCGGTCGCTGGGTTTACGGTCTGTTCCTGGCCTTGCTGACCGCGTTGCTGTGGGGAATCCTGCCGATCAAGCTCAAACAGGTATTGCTGGTGATGGACCCGGTCACAGTGACCTGGTTTCGCCTGATGGTGTCCGGTAGCTGCCTGTTCATTTACCTGGCCGCGACCAAACGCCTGCCGAGCCGCAAAGTGCTCGGCCCGCGCGGCGGCTGGCTGGTGTTGATGGCGGTGCTTGGCCTGGTGGGCAACTACGTGTTGTACCTGATGGGCTTGAACCTGCTCAGCCCCGGCACCGCGCAACTGGTGGTGCAGATGGGCCCGATCATGTTGCTGATCGCCAGTGTGTTTGTGTTCAAGGAGCGTTTCAGTCTGGGGCAGGGCATTGGTTTGCTGGTGCTGCTGATCGGTTTCGCCCTGTTCTTCAATCAACGCCTGAGTGAGCTGCTCACCTCGCTGACTGACTACACCGCTGGCGTGTTGCTGGTGCTGTTGGCCTCCACCGTCTGGACCTTTTATGCACTGGGGCAGAAGCAGTTGTTGACGGTGTGGAATTCGTTGCAGGTAATGATGGTGATCTACCTGTTCTGCGGGTTATTGCTGACGCCGTGGGTGCATCCGCTGGAAGCGCTGCAACTGAACCCGCTACAAGGCTGGCTGTTGCTGGCGTGCTGCATGAACACTCTGATCGCTTATGGCGCCTTTGCCGAAGCTTTGGCCCATTGGGAAGCGTCCCGGGTCAGCGCGACATTGGCGATCACGCCGCTGGTCACCTTTGGTGCTGTTGCACTGGCCGCGTGGTGGTGGCCGGATTATGTGCATGCCGAGACGATCAATGGCCTGGGGTATGGCGGGGCGGTGCTGGTGGTGTTGGGGTCGGCATTGGTGGCGTTGGGGCCGTCGTTGATTGCCGGGCTCAAGGCACGCAAGGCCAGAATGGCGGTCGGCTGATGATTTTCATGGGCTTCATCGCGGGCAAGCCTCGCTCCTACGGGGGTTGCGTCGAACACAAAATCCGTGAACGACGCAAACCCCGTAGGAGCGAGGCTTGCCCGCGAAGACTGACTAACAGGCGCTGAGCAACTCAGCCCTTGGCCCCAGCCTCCAGCATATTCTCCGGCCTTACCCACGCATCAAACTGTTCATCGGTCAGATACCCCAATTCCAGCGCTGCCTCGCGCAAGGTCAGCCCTTCGCTGTAGGCCTTCTTGGCAATCTCCGCCGACTTGTCATAGCCAATATGCGGATTGAGCGCCGTCACCAGCATCAAGCCGCGCTCCAGATGCTCGGCCATTTGTACGGCGTCCGGCTCCAGGCCAGCGATGCAATGCTGCTGGAAGTTGCTGCAGCCATCGCCCAGCAGACGGATCGATTGCAGCAGGTTGTGGATGATCACCGGTTTGAACACGTTCAGCTGCAAATGCCCCTGGCTCGCGGCGAAACCGATGGTCACGTCGTTACCCAACACCTGACAGGCCAGCATCGACAGCGCTTCGCATTGGGTGGGGTTGACCTTGCCCGGCATGATCGAACTGCCCGGTTCGTTCGCCGGCAGCTTCACTTCGGCAAAGCCGGCGCGCGGTCCCGAACCCAGCAGACGCAAGTCGTTGGCGATTTTCATCAGGGCCACGGCGAGGGTTTTCAGGGCGCCGGACAGGGCGGTCAACGGCTCATGCCCGGCCAGCGCGGCAAACTTGTTCGGGGCGGTGACGAAGGGCAGGCCGGAAAGCGCCGCCAACTCTGCAGCGATCGCTTCACCAAAGCCGTGCGGCGAGTTCAGCCCGGTGCCCACGGCGGTGCCACCCTGGGCCAGTTCGCAGATCGCCGGCAGGGTGCTGCGGATCGCCTTTTCGGCGTAATCCAGTTGTGCGATGAAACCGGACAGCTCCTGGCCGAAAGTGATCGGAGTGGCGTCCATCATGTGGGTGCGCCCGGTTTTCACCAGTTTCATGTGCCGCGCCGACAGCTCGGCCAGGCCGCCGGACAGCTCGGCAATCGCCGGCAGCAAATGTTGTTGCACGGCCTGGGCTGCGGCAATGTGCATGGCCGTGGGGAAGCAGTCATTGGAGCTCTGGGAGCGATTGACGTGATCGTTGGGGTGTACCGGCGACTTGCCGCCGCGCGGGTTGCCGGCCAGTTCGTTGGCGCGTCCGGCGATCACTTCGTTGACGTTCATGTTGCTCTGGGTGCCGCTGCCGGTCTGCCAGACCACCAGCGGGAATTGATCGTCATGTTCGCCATCGAGCACTTCATCCGCTGCTTGTTCGATCAGGCGGGCGATATCGGCGGGCAGATCACCGTTACGGTCGTTGACCCGTGCCGCCGCTTTCTTGATCAGCGCCAGGCCGTGCAGCACCGCCAGCGGCATGCGTTCGTTGCCAATGGCGAAGTTGACCAGCGAGCGTTGCGTCTGAGCGCCCCAGTAGGCTTCTTCCGGGACTTCAACCTGGCCAAGGCTGTCGGTTTCGATACGGCTCATCGGTCACACTCCTGTAGGTCTGATTGCGCAGTTTAGGCCGAGATCGACGGCTGGGGTTCCATCAGTCTCGATTCTGCCATTGAATCCCTCTAAATCAGGGTCGACAAGGCTTGGGGTTGAGCGAAACACTTTTTCAGGCGCAGAATGGACGTCCTTGGGGTCTTACCTCGTCTGCTAGAAAAGGAAACTCGATGACTCGTCTTCGTGCCATCTGTACCGCGGTTGCATTGGTGTGTGCCAGCGGCCAGGTTTTTGCCGATACCGCCAGCCACAACGCCAGTGCCGAGGCATTCCTGACCCTGGCGCATGCCGACAAACTGGGCACTCCGGTGTACATGCAAGTACAGCAAATGTTCGCCCAGCGCTTCCAGCAAACCAAAGCCCCAGAATCGAAAAAAGCCGTTCTGGAAACCTACCAGGCCAAGGCCAACGCCGCGCTGGACCAAGCCATCGGTTGGAACAAGCTGAAACCGGACATGGTCAAGCTCTATACCACCAACTTCACTGAATCCGAGCTCAAGGACCTGGTTGCGTTCTACCAGTCGCCGCTGGGCAAGAAAGTCCTGGAAAAAATGCCGCAGCTGACTCAGCAATCGGCCCAGATGACTCAGGCCAAGCTCGAAAGCGCAGTGCCGGTGGTCAACAAGTTGCTGGCTGACATGACGGCCGAGCTGACGCCGAAAGACGCAGCTGCTCCAGCCAAGAAAAAGCCGTAAGCGGAGTTCGGTATGACCATGCAACAACGCATCGAATCCACGCTGGGCCTGTTACAGCCCGAGCACCTGCAGGTGCTGGATGAAAGCCACATGCACAGCCGTGGATTGGAAACCCACTTCAAGGCCGTGGTGGTCAGCCAGCAGTTCGAAGGGCTCAATCGCGTCAAGCGTCACCAGAAAGTCTATGGCACGCTCGGCGAGCTGATGGGCGAGTTTCATGCGTTGGCGCTGCACACCTACACGCCAGAAGAATGGGCACAGATTGACGCGGCTCCGGCTTCGCCGACCTGTGCCGGTGGTAGCCACTGATACGCTGTAGGAGCGAGGCTTGCCCGCGATGGCGATATTGAATGCGCCATCGCGGGCAAGCCTCGCTCCTACAAAGAGCACTATTTTGATAGAATGTGTAACGCGCCGCTAACCCGGCGCGTTTTTTTTCGCATCCGGTTCACCCCTTACGAGGGTAGCCACCTGGAGATTGACCCATGACACAACAGATTGTCGTGGCGGCACTGTATAAGTTCGTCACCCTTGAAAATTACGTCGATATGCGCGAGCCATTGCTGCAAGCGATGGTCGACAACGGCATCAAAGGCACGCTGCTGATCGCCGAAGAAGGCATCAACGGTACCGTGTCCGGTAGCCGCGAAGGCATCGACGGGCTGTTGGCCTGGCTGAAAAACGACCCACGCATGGTCGATATCGATCACAAAGAGTCGTACTGCGACGAACAGCCGTTCTACCGCACTAAGGTCAAGCTCAAGAAAGAGATCGTGACCCTGGGCGTTGAAGGCGTGGATCCGAACAAGAAGGTCGGTACCTACGTCGATCCACAGGACTGGAACGCGCTGATCAGCGATCCAGAAGTGCTGTTGATCGATACCCGCAACGATTACGAAGTGTCGATCGGCACCTTTGAAGGCGCGATCGATCCGAAAACCACCAGTTTTCGCGAATTTCCCGACTACATCAAAGCCAACTTCGATCCGGCCGTGCACAAGAAGGTCGCGATGTTCTGCACCGGCGGCATTCGGTGTGAAAAAGCATCGAGCTACATGCTCAGCGAAGGCTTCGATGAGGTCTACCACCTCAAGGGCGGCATCCTGAAATACCTCGAAGAGGTGCCTCAGGAAGAAACCAAATGGCAGGGCGACTGCTTCGTGTTCGATAACCGGGTCACGGTTCGCCACGACCTGAGCGAAGGCGACTACGATCAATGCCATGCCTGCCGTACACCGGTCAGCGTAGAAGATCGCGCATCTGAACATTACGTCGCCGGCATCAGCTGCCCGCATTGCTGGGACACGCTGAGCGAGAAAACCCGCCGCAGCGCCATCGATCGGCAAAAGCAGATCGAATTGGCCAAGGCTCGCAACATGCCGCACCCGATCGGCTACAACTACAAGCAAGCATCCACCGAGGCCTGAACCATGTCTGCATGCCGCCTGCTGTATGTGATGGACCCGATGTGTTCCTGGTGCTGGGGTTTTGCCCCGGTTGCAAACGCACTGGTCGAGCAGGCGGCGGCCGCCGGGGTGGACGTGCACCTGGTAGTGGGGGGGCTTCGCACCGGCAGTGGCTCGGCGCTGGAGCCGACGACCCGCCGCTACATCCTCGAGCACTGGCAGGCGGTCACTGAGGCCACCGGGCAGCCGTTCAAACTGGACGGCGCCTTGCCTGAAGGGTTCGTCTACGACACTGAACCGGCCTGCCGGGCACTGGTGACAGCACGCAGCCTGGCGCCGGATTGTGCGTGGAAGCTGCTCGGGTTGATCCAGCACGCCTTTTACGCCGAAGGCCGCGACGTTACCCGCGCCAGCGTGCTGGTGGAGCTGGCTGAGCAGGCGGGGCTGCCGCGCATTGAATTCGCCGCTGCCTTCGACCGTGCCGATATGCATGCCGCCACCGCTGCCGACTTCACCTGGGTCCAGGACCTGGGCATCGCCGGTTTCCCGACCTTGCTGGCTGAGCGAAATGGCCAATTGGCCTTGCTGACCAATGGTTATCAACCGCTCAGTGCATTGTCTCCGCTGCTCGGCCGCTGGCTGGAGCGTGCTGCCTGTGCATGACCTGCCTGACGATACAGCTCCCGTTAAACGAGTCGACCGGCTGAGCTGGGCAGAAATCCGTCGTCTGGCCCTTCATCACAAGAAATCCCTGTGGATCGCCAACGGCGTGGCCGTACTGGCGACCCTGTGCAGCGTGCCGATCCCGTTGCTCCTGCCGTTGCTGGTGGACGAAGTGTTGCTGGGGCACGGTGACGCGGCGCTGAAAGTCATGAACCTGGCACTGCCCGAGGTCTGGCAAAAAGCTGCGGGCTACATCGGCCTCATGCTGCTGGTGACCCTTGTCCTGCGTTGTTCGGCATTGCTGTTCAACGTGGTGCAGGCGCGGCTGTTCGCCGCGTTGGCCAAGGACATCGTGTACCGCATTCGCATCCGCCTGATCGAACGGCTCAAGCGTATTTCGTTGGGCGAATACGAAAGCCTGGGCAGCGGCACGGTGACCACGCACCTGGTGACTGACCTGGATACCCTGGACAAATTCGTCGGCGAAACCCTCAGTCGTTTCCTGGTGGCCATGCTGACCCTGGTCGGTACTGCCGGGATTCTGGTGTGGATGCATTGGAAACTCGCGTTGCTGATTCTGCTGTTCAACCCGCTGGTGATCTACGCCACTGTGCAGTTGGGCAAGCGGGTCAAGCACCTGAAGAAGCTCGAGAACGACAGCACCTCGCGCTTCACCCAGGCATTGACCGAAACCCTGGACGCCATCCAGGAAGTTCGCGCCGGTAACCGCCAGGGCTTTTTCCTCGGTCGATTGGGGCTGCGCGCCAGGGAAGTTCGCGATTACGCCGTCAGTTCACAGTGGAAAACCGACGCCTCGAACCGCGCCAGTGGTTTGCTGTTCCAGTTTGGCATCGATATTTTCCGCGCTGCGGCCATGCTCACCGTGCTGTTTTCCGACCTGTCCATCGGCCAGATGCTCGCGGTATTCAGCTACCTGTGGTTCATGATTGGTCCGGTGGAACAGCTGCTCAACCTGCAATATGCCTATTACGCCGCCGGCGGTGCGCTGTCGCGGATCAACGAATTGCTGTCCCGCGCCGATGAGCCGCAATTTCCGATCGGTGTCGATCCGTTCAGCGGTCGAGAAACCGTGGGTATCGAGGTTCAGGGCCTGAGCTTTGGCTACGGCGACGAGTTGGTGCTCAATCAGATGAACCTGTCCATCGCCCCTGGTGAAAAAGTCGCCATTGTCGGTGCCAGCGGCGGCGGCAAAAGTACGCTGGTGCAGTTGTTGCTGGGGCTCTATACGCCGTTGGCCGGGACCATCCGCTTCGGCGGTTCGACCCAGCAGGAAATCGGCCTGGAGACCGTACGGGAAAACGTCGCCGTGGTCTTGCAGCACCCAGCGCTGTTCAACGACACCGTGCGCGCCAACCTGACCATGGGCCGCGACCGTAGCGACGAAGCTTGCTGGCAGGCGTTGGAAATCGCGCAACTGCACGCCACGATTCGTGAACTGCCCAATGGCCTGGACAGTATTGTCGGGCGTTCCGGCGTGCGCTTGTCCGGTGGCCAGCGCCAACGCCTGGCGATAGCGCGGATGGTTCTGGCCGAACCGAAAGTGGTGATCCTTGATGAAGCCACCTCTGCGCTGGACGCCGCCACCGAATACAACCTGCACCAGGCACTGGCACGGTTCCTGAACAACCGCACCACGCTGATCATTGCGCACCGGTTGTCGGCCGTGAAGCAGGCGGATCGGGTGCTGGTGTTCGATGGCGGGCAAATTGCCGAAGATGGCGATCATTTGCAACTGATTGCCGAGGGTGGTTTGTATGCCAAGCTGTACGGTCATTTGCAGCAGCTGTAGCGACATGGCATTGAGCAGAACGAACACTGTTTGAAGATCATCAATAACAACATCGTCACCTGGGACAGTCGCAACGCAGGCCTTTTTGGTCAGCGCGCGCCTCTTGCCGGGATCGGAATCGCCACCTAGTCTAGCGGTAGCGATTTCGTCTGGAAGACGATCAAGCAGTGCTAATGCAAGGGATCTCATGAATCAAACGCGGACTCTCGGAACGCCACGGTTGTTGGGCATCGTCTGGCCATTTATCGCGGTTGTGTTGTTTCAAGCCTTGTTGGGTGGCGTCAGCCTTTACGTGCTGTCCGCCGTTCGTGGCTACGTCGCCGGTGAAAGCCTGTGGTCCAAGGGCCAGAAGGACGCCATCTATTACCTCAATCTTTACGCCGACAGCGGCGACGAAGCGATTTTCCAAAAGTACCAGAACGCCATTTCTGTGCCCCAGGGCGGTCATGAGTTGCGTGTGGCGCTGGATCTCGAACCGCCGAACATCGAGGCGGCACGGGTGGCCATCCTCAAGGGCGGCAACCATCCAGACGATGTTTCCAGCCTGATCTGGCTGTACCTCAATTTCCGGCATTTCAGCTACCTCGAAAAAGCCATCGACCTCTGGACCGTGGGTGACGAGTACCTGGTCAAGCTCGATGACGTTGCGCGAGACATGCATCGCCACATCGCGGCCATCCCGGCTTCCAACACCGATATCCAGCGCTGGAAGGCGCAGATCTTCGCGATTAACGATGAAGTGACACCGGCGGCGAAGGCCTTCAGTGATGCCCTGGGCGAGGGGTCGCGGGTCATTCTTCGCCTGCTACTGGTGACCAACCTCGCCACGGCCCTGGGTTTGATTGCGTTGGCGTTGATGCGCACCCATAAACTGCTCAAGCAGCGCCATGCCTTCGCCGATGCGTTGCAGCTGGAAAAAGACCGGGCGCAGATCACCTTGCAGTCGATTGGCGATGCGGTAATCACCACGGACGTGGCGGGTGCTATTGCCTATATGAACCCGGCCGCCGAGGTATTGACGCATTGGAAGGCCGAGCAGGCCGCGGGGTTGCCGCTGGCGGCGCTGTTCAACCTGCTGGATGAAAACGCGCAGGCCGATGGCTTTACGCTGATCGAGCACATCTTGAGTGGGCAGCTCAGCGGCGGCAGTGAGCATTCGAAGTTGATCCAGCGCCTGGACGGCAGCACGGTTTCGGTCACCCTGGTGGGCGCGCCGATTCGCAATGCGGGCAAAGTCAGCGGTACGGTGCTGGTGCTGCACGACATGACTCAGGAGCGGCAGTACATCGCCAATCTGTCATGGCAGGCGACCCACGACGCCTTGACCGGGCTCGCCAACCGTCGCGAATTCGAATACCGCCTGGAGCAGGCGTTGCACAACCTGACCCGGTACTCGGGACGCCACGCTCTGATGTTCCTCGATCTGGACCAATTCAAGCTGGTCAACGATACCTGTGGCCATGCGGCGGGTGACGAATTGCTGCGACACATCTGTGCGCTGTTGCAATCGGGGTTGCGCGAAGGCGATACCCTGGCCCGTCTCGGTGGCGACGAGTTCGGAATTCTGCTGGAGAACTGCGCGCCCGAGGCCGCAGAAAAGGTTGCTGAGAGTCTGCGCCAGACTGTGCAGAATTTGCATTTTGTCTGGAAGGGCCGACCATTCGTCACGACCGTGAGCATCGGCTTGGTCCATGTCGTGCAAAATCCGACGACCCTCGAAGCCTCGCTGCGTGCGGCTGACATGGCCTGTTATATGGCCAAGGAAAAGGGGCGCAATCGGGTTCAGGTCTATCATCCCGACGACTCGGAATTGTCCCTGCGTTTCGGTGAAATGGCCTGGGTGCAGCGCTTGCACATGGCGCTGGAAGAGGATCGTTTTTGCCTCTATTCCCAGGAAATAGCACCCCTGGGTCATGCTGTGGACGCTGGCGGGCATGTCGAGATTCTGTTGCGCTTGCATGATGAAGCCGGGCGCATGATTTTGCCCGACAGTTTTATCCCCGCCGCCGAGCGTTATGGATTGATGACGTCCCTCGATCGTTGGGTGGTAGAGAATGTGTTCAAGATCATCGCCCAATGCATGACCGAAAAGCGTCAGGGGCCTTTGGCAATGTGTGCGATTAATCTGTCAGGCACAACGATCGGCGATGAGGCGTTTCTGGACTTCCTGCGGGAACAGTTCGTGACTTATTCGGTTCCGCCTGAAATGATTTGTTTTGAAATCACTGAAACCAGTGCAATTTCCAATTTGGGCAGCGCAATCCGTTTTATCAATGAACTCAAAGGTTTGGGTTGCCATTTTTCGCTGGACGACTTTTGCGCCGGTATGTCTTCATTCGCTTACCTGAAACATTTGCCTGTAGACTTCCTGAAGATCGACGGGAGTTTCGTAAAGGATATGCTGGACGACCCGATTAACCGCGCCATGGTCGAAGTGATCAACCACATCGGCCATGTCATGGGTAAACGCACGATTGCCGAGTTTGTAGAGACGCCCCAGATCGAGCAGGCATTGCTGGAGATCGGGGTCGATTACGCTCAAGGGTATCTCATCGAGCGCCCGCATTTGTTTACCTGCGATAGTTTGCAAAGTCGTCCTGCCAGGCCACAGCCTTTGTTGTTCAAGGCCCCTGGCACATTCCGTTGAAGTCTCTTGCCGGTCCAAACAATCACAATCAAAAGGAGCTCGACAGTGATCGACACATTCAATCGAACCGGACCCCTCATGGAAGCTGCAAGTTATCCGGCCTGGGCCCAGCGCCTGATCCAGGATTGCAGCGAGAGCAAGCGCCGGGTTGTCGAACACGAACTGTATCAGCGCATGCGTGACAACAAGCTCAGCGCAAAGACCATGCGTCAGTACCTGATCGGTGGCTGGCCAGTGGTTGAACAGTTCGCGTTATACATGGCACAAAACCTGACCAAGACCCGTTTTGCCCGTCATCCTGGCGAAGACATGGCGCGTCGCTGGCTCATGCGCAACATTCGCGTTGAATTGAACCATGCGGATTACTGGGTGCACTGGAGCCGTGCTCACGGTGTCAGCCTGGAAGATCTGCAGGCGCAACAGGTTCCTCCGGAACTTCACGCCCTGAGCCACTGGTGCTGGCACACCAGTTCGGCAGATTCGCTGATCGTCGCCATTGCCGCCACCAACTACGCCATCGAAGGGGCGACGGGAGAGTGGTCGGCAGTGGTCTGTTCCAATGGTGTGTACGCTGCCTCGTTCCCCGAAGAAGACCGCAAGCGGGCGATGAAGTGGCTGAAGATGCATGCCCAGTATGACGATGCCCATCCCTGGGAGGCGCTGGAAATTATCTGCACGCTGGCGGGCACGAATCCGAGCAAAGCGCTGCAGATGGAGCTGCGTCAGGCCGTGTGCAAAAGCTACGACTACATGTATCTGTTCCTGGAGCGTTGCATGCAGCTGGAGCACGCGGAAAGAGCGTCGGTAACGCGTGAGCGACTGGCATTGGCCGAGAGCTGATCCAAAGGCAGTACAAACCAAATGTGGGAGCGGGCTTGCTCGCGAAGATGGTGCGTCAGGCAATTCAACATTGACTGACACTCAGCATTCGCGAGCAAGCCCGCTCCCACATTGTTTTTGTGGTGTTAGCGCAAACTCAGCCCGCCATCGTCAAGCGGTTACGCCCCTCGCGCTTGGCGACATACAGCGCATTATCGGCCCGTCGCAACAGGCTCTCGGCCGATTCACCGGGCAACAACGTTGAACAGCCCAGGCTAATGGTCAGTTCGATCAGACGGCCTTCGGCCACATATTCTTGTGTCTGCACCGTCAATCGCAGTCGTTCGCCGACCATCGCCGCCGCCTCCCGGGCAGTATTGGACAGCAATACCAGGAACTCTTCGCCACCGTAGCGAAACACCATGTCCACATTGCGCAGCTGGCCCTTGATCGACGCCGCGACGGCTTTGAGCACCTCATCACCGACGCTGTGCCCATGGCTATCGTTGATCTGTTTGAAGTGATCGATGTCCAGCATCAATACAGATAGCGGGTGCTGGTGACGCCGCGAAATTTCGATTTCCCGCAGCAGCGTCTGATCCATGGCGATACGGTTGCCGGTATCTGTCAGCGGATCGCGCAAGGCGCTTTGGGTCGCGGCGCGGTAGAGCAGGGTGTTGCGCATCGGGTAGAGCAGCGCGGCCAGCAGCGATTCGAGGTTGCCCCGCTCCTGCTCGTTGAAGCGCTGGTTGCGGCGAAACACCAACTCCCCCAAATGCTCACCCTCATGACTGAGGCTGTAGCTGATCGAGTGATGGCCGCGCTGGCCGAATTCCAGGCGCAAGTCACTGCTCTTGTGCTCATAGCTCAAGGCATCAAGCGGGACGAGGCGTTGAATCTCGCGGAAAAACAAACCGAGAATACGTTGAGGCTCAAGACTGGTTTGCAACTGCATGCTCAGTTGCTGGCGCAGTTTCGCAAGACTGACCGGTGTTTCCAGAGTCGGTTGCTGCTGACCAAAGCCCAGGCGTTGCAATTTGGCGCTATCGAAGTCAATTGCGTTGGTCTGGGACGGTGATTTCATATGGCGTGCGCCTTTGGACAGTAAGGCTGTCTTACAAGCTGGGTGAGAGCGGCTTAGGGCTGCGCGTCATACTGGTCCGTCAGTCCCGTAGGACATTTCGTACAAGTTTAGACGGCTTTGTACAAGAAAAGGATGCTCTTATGCCGCGACGGGAAGCCGGCGCGGCACAAAAGCGACGTACGGCATTACTGGGCGTTGAAGGCTTGGCCGTTGATGCCGGTACTGTCCGGCCCCATCAGGTACAGGTAGACCGGCATGATCTCTTCGGGCGTCGGGTTATTCAGCGGGTTTTCCCCTGGGTAGGCCTGGGCACGCATGCTGGTCCGGGTGGCACCCGGGTTGATGCTGTTTGAGCGTACCGGCGCGACGGTGTCGACTTCGTCGGCCAGGGTCTGCATCAGGCCTTCGGTGGCGAACTTGGAAACGCCATAGGCGCCCCAGTACGCACGTCCTTTGCGTCCGACGCTGCTGGAGGTGAACACCACCGAAGCGTCCTGGGACAATTTGAGCAACGGCAGCAGTGTGCTGGTGAGCATGAACATGGCGTTGACGTTGACTTGCATCACACGCATGAAGTTCTCGCCGGAAAGCTGCTCGATTGGTGTGCGTGGGCCAATGATCGAGGCGTTGTGCAGCAAGCCGTCGAGATGACCGAATTCGTTCTCGATCATCGCCGCCAATTCGTCGTACTGATGAGGCAGGGCGGTTTCCAGGTTGAACGGGATCACGGCCGGTTGCGGATGGCCGGCGGCTTCGATTTCATCGTAGACCTGGGCCAGGTTGGCTTCGGTTTTGCCCAAAAGCAGGACGGTCGCGCCGTGGGCGGCGTAGGTTTTTGCGGCGGCGGCACCGATGCCGCGACCGGCGCCGGTGACGAGAATGACGCGATCCTTGAGCAGATCGGGGCGGGCGGAATAATCAAACATAAAAAACCTCAACAAATCGGAAAACGCGACTGTTACGCGGTTCTTGTGGGAGCCGGCTTGCTGGCGATTCGATTCTGAAGGCGCCATCGCCAGCAAGCCGGCTCCTACGAATGTGGGGTGGCTCAGCAGCCGCAGAGCGCGCTATCAAGCACCTTGCGCAACTCCAGTGGGTGATCAACCACCACATCCGCACCCCAATTGCGTGGATTATCATCTGGGTGGATATAGCCGAAGGTCACGGCCGCAGTCCGGGTGCCGGCATCGCGACCCGATTCGATATCGCGCAGATCATCACCCACGAACAGTACGCTGGCTGGGTCCAGGTCGAGCATCTTGCAGGCAAGGATCAAAGGCTCGGGATCCGGTTTGCTGTTCTTCACGTGGTCCGGGCAGATCAACAGTGCCGAGCGCTCGGCCAGCCCGAGTTGCTGCATGATCGGCTCGGCAAAGCGCAGTGGCTTGTTGGTGACCACACCCCAGATCAGGTTGGACTTCTCGATATCGGCCAACAGCTCGCCCATGCCGTCAAACAGTTTGCTGTGGACCGCGCAACCCACGAGGTAGCGCTCCAGAAACTCCAGGCGCAGTTCCTCGAAGCCGGGCGACTCCGGGTCCATGGCGAAGGTCACGGCAACCATCGCCCTGGCGCCGCCGGAGATTTCATCGCGGATGTGCCTTTCGTTCATCGGTGGCAGGCCGCGGTCGGCACGCATCGCCTGACAGATCGCGATGAAGTCCGGCGCGGTGTCGAGCAGGGTGCCGTCCATGTCGAAAAGAACTGCTCTGATTGGCATCGGCTTATTCCTCGCGCAGGGTCTGGATCATGTAGTTGACGTCCACGTCGGCCGCCAGCTTGTAGTGCTTGGTCAACGGGTTGTAGGTCAGGCCGATGATGTCCTTGACGGTTAGGCCAGCCATGCGGCTCCAGGCGCCGAGTTCAGAAGGTCGGATGAATTTCTTGAAGTCGTGGGTGCCGCGTGGCAGCAGCTTCATGATGTATTCGGCGCCAACGATGGCGAACAGGTAGGCCTTCGGGTTGCGGTTGATGGTGGAGAAGAACACCTGGCCGCCGGGTTTGACCATGCGGAAGCAGGCGCGGATCACCGAAGACGGATCGGGTACGTGCTCAAGCATTTCCAGGCACGTCACCACGTCGAACTGCTCGGGCATTTCCTCGGCCAGGGCTTCGGCGGTGATCTGCCGGTACTCGACGTTCACACCGGACTCCAGTTGATGCAGCTGTGCGACCGCCAGCGGTGCTTCGCCCATGTCGATGCCCGTTACGGTAGCGCCACGCTGGGCCATGGATTCACTGAGGATGCCGCCGCCACAACCGACGTCGAGGACTTTTTTTCCGGCCAGGTTGACGCGCTCATCAATCCAGTTGACCCGCAGCGGGTTGATATCGTGCAGCGGTTTGAACTCGCTTTCGCGGTCCCACCAGCGATGGGCCAGGGCCTCGAATTTGGCGATTTCGGCGTAGTCGACGTTGCTCATGTTCAGTCCTCTAAAACTTGAAAAATCCTGTTGCCCCGGCATTGCCTGCGCGGTGCGTTTTATTCGGTATGGCCGCTGATGCGTTGGCCCCAGGCCTTGGCGCTGGTGGCCAGGTGTTCTTCATCCAGGCGCGTCAGGCGACGGTTTTCGAGCAGTGGCTTGCCGGCGACCCAGACATGCTTCACGCAATCCCGGCCTGTGGCATATATAAGTTGCGAAACAGGGTCGTAGACCGGTTGCTGGGCCAGGCCGGAAAGGTCAAACGCCACAATGTCCGCGGCTTTGCCGACTTCCAGCGAGCCCACCTCGGCTTCGATCCCCAGGGCGCGGGCGCCGTTGAGGGTGGCCATGCGCAGGGCGCGATGGGCGTCCAGGGCGGTGGCGGAGCCCGCGACGGCTTTGGCCAATAGGGCAGCGGTGCGGGTTTCACCCAGCAGGTCCAGGTCATTGTTGCTGGCCGCGCCATCGGTGCCCACCGCAACATTGACCCCGGCTTGCCACAAGCGCTCCACCGGGCAGAAACCGCTGGCCAGCTTCAGGTTCGACTCCGGGCAATGAATGACGCTGGCGTTGCTTTCTACCAGCATCGCCAGATCCTCTTCGCTGATCTGGGTCATGTGAACCGCCTGGAAGCGCGGCCCCAGCAAGCCCAGGCGAGCCAGGCGTGCCAGTGGGCGCTCGCCGCGCTGTTCGACCGATTGCTGCACTTCGAAGGCCGTTTCATGCACGTGCATGTGGATCGAGGCGTCCAGCTCTTCGGCGATCACCCGGATTTTTTCCAGGTTTTCGTCGCCCACGGTGTAGGGTGCATGGGGGCCGAAGGTGATTTTGATGCGTTCGTGGTGCTTGAGATCGCCAAACAGCTCGACGCCCTGACGAATGGCTTCGTCCGCCGTGCTGGCACCGGGAATCGGGAAATCGAGGATCGGAATCGCAATTTGCGCACGAATGCCGCTGTTGTGTACGCGCTCGGTGGCAACCTTCGGGAGGAAGTACATGTCAGAGAAGCAGGTGATGCCGCCTTTAAGCTGCTCGGCGATGGCAAGGTCGGTGCCATCGCGGACAAACGCCTCGTCGACCCATTTGGCCTCGGCGGGCCAGATATGGTTTTCCAGCCAGGTCATCAGGGGCAGGTCATCGGCCAGGCCGCGGAACAGGGTCATGGCCGCGTGCCCGTGGGCATTGATCAGGCCGGGGCTGAGCAAGATGTCCGGCAGTTCGCGGGTTTCGGTTGCGTTAAGCTTCAGTGCGGCGGAACGTGGACCGATAAAGACGATGCGCCCGTCGCGTATGCCCAGGCCATGGTCCTTGAGGACAACGCCGGCGGGTTCGACGGGTACCAGCCAGGTCGGCAGCAATAACAGGTCGAGCGCAGCGGCAGTGTTCGGCATCGAGGGTCGGTTCCAGTGCTTTTGTAAAGGATGGCGAAGTATACCCGAGCGTCTTCGCGGGGGGATCGCTATAATCGGCGGCTTTTGTTCATGAGTGCGGGGTGTGGGATGCGCGATCGACTGTTGGCTGCGGAGAAGGTGAAGGCCATCGATTGGCGTGATGGTGCCCTGTATCTGCTGGATCAGCGTATCTTGCCGTTCGAAGAAACCTGGATTGCCTACACCAGCGCCGCAGGCGTGGCTGAGGCCATTCGCTCGATGGTGGTGCGCGGTGCGCCGGCGATTGGTATCAGTGCCGCTTATGGCATCGTGCTGGCAGCTCGTGCCCGGATTGCCGAGGGCGGTGACTGGTATGCGGCGCTGGAGGAGGATTTCGCGCTGCTGGCCGATTCCCGCCCCACGGCGGTCAACCTGTTCTGGGCGCTGGGTCGCATGCACGACCGGCTGGATCGCCTGAAAGACAATGCCGACCCGTTGGCAGCGCTGGAGGCTGAGGCCATCGCCATTCACGAAAGTGATCGCGAAGCCAACCTTACTATGGCGCAATTGGGTGTGGACCTGATCCGCAAGCATCAAGGCAATGCCCAGGCGATCCTGACCCACTGCAACACCGGGGCGCTGGCCACCGGCGGTTTCGGCACGGCGTTGGGGGTGATTCGCGGGGCGTTCATCGAGGGCATGGTCGAACGTGTCTACGCTGACGAAACCCGCCCATGGCTGCAAGGCTCGCGGCTGACGGCCTGGGAACTGGCCAACGAAGGTATTCCAGTGACCCTCAATGCCGACTCCGCGGCCGCTCACATCATGAAAACCAAGGGCATTACCTGGGTGATCGTGGGGGCGGACCGGATTACCGCCAATGGCGACGTGGCAAACAAGATCGGCACCTATCAATTGGCGGTCAATGCCATGCACCACGGTGTGCGTTTTATGGTGGTGGCACCGAGTTCGACCATCGACATGAACCTGGCCAGTGGTGACGACATTCCGATCGAAGAGCGCGAGGGGCGTGAGTTGCTGGAGGTTGGCGGCAAGCAGGTTGGTGCTGAAGTTGATGCGTTCAATCCGGTATTCGACGTGACGCCTGCGGATTTGATCGATGCGATTGTGACCGAGAAGGGCATCGTCGAGCGTCCGGACACAGCGAAAATGGCGCAGTTGATGTGTCGCAAGCGTCTGCATTGACGGTAATTCGTGTCTGAAAAATCGCTTTCGCGAGCAAGCTTCGCTCCTACGGGTTCCTCGCTACTGTAGGAGCGAGGCTTGCCCGCGAAGAACGATGACGCGGTCTTCTTCTGTAAATCCCCATTATTTCCTTGCAAATATCGGGTTCTGACGGCTCTGAGCCCCTCTGATCCCCCTCAGGCCTGCCACCAGTCAACTAACTACACTCCATGCGCATCTGGGGGATAGGTGCGTGGCGGCTCTTGTGATAACATCCGGCGGTTTCCAGGGTTGTCCGATATGGCGACCTTTACTGCGCAGATCCATGGCATAACTCGTTGATTTGTCGTAAGTCGGTGCATGGCACTCAGCCTGCAGCGGCGAGCTTCGTTCGTCCCATATGGATGTGACGGAGTTTCACCAGAAAAAGGAATCAGGCTTCTCATGGGCGAACTGGCCAAAGAAATCCTCCCGGTCAATATCGAAGACGAGCTGAAGCAGTCCTACCTCGACTACGCGATGAGCGTAATTGTCGGGCGAGCACTGCCGGATGCGCGCGATGGCTTGAAGCCCGTGCACCGGCGCGTGCTGTTCGCGATGAGCGAGCTGGGTAACGACTTCAACAAGCCGTACAAGAAATCTGCCCGTGTTGTCGGCGACGTGATCGGTAAGTATCACCCGCACGGTGATACCGCGGTGTACGACACCATCGTTCGGATGGCGCAGCCGTTCTCGCTGCGCTACCTGCTGGTAGACGGTCAGGGCAACTTCGGTTCGGTGGACGGTGACAACGCCGCGGCCATGCGATACACCGAAGTGCGCATGACCAAGCTGGCGCACGAGCTGCTGGCCGACCTGCACAAGGAAACCGTGGACTGGGTGCCGAACTACGACGGCACCGAACTGATCCCGGCGGTCATGCCGACCCGTGTTCCGAACCTGCTGGTCAACGGCTCCAGCGGTATCGCCGTGGGCATGGCGACCAACATTCCGCCGCACAACCTCGGTGAAGTCATCGACGGTTGCCTGGCGCTCATCGACAACCCTGAGCTGACCGTCGACGAGCTGATGCAATACATTCCCGGTCCGGACTTCCCGACCGCCGCGATCATCAACGGTCGCGCCGGCATCATCGAAGCCTACCGCACCGGTCGCGGCCGCATTTACATGCGCGCCCGCTCGATCATCGAGGACATCGACAAGGTCGGTGGTCGTCAGCAGATCGTCATCACCGAACTCCCTTATCAGCTGAACAAAGCCCGTCTGATCGAAAAGATCGCCGAGCTGGTGAAAGAGAAGAAGCTCGAAGGCATCACCGAGCTGCGCGACGAGTCCGACAAGGACGGTATGCGCGTTGTGATCGAGCTGCGTCGCGGTGAGGTGCCTGAGGTCATCCTCAACAACCTCTACGCCCAGACCCAGCTGCAAAGCGTGTTCGGCATCAACATCGTCGCGCTGATCGACGGTCGTCCACGGATCCTGAACCTCAAGGACCTGCTGGAAGCCTTCGTTCGTCACCGTCGCGAAGTCGTGACCCGTCGTACCGTGTTCGAACTGCGCAAGGCGCGCGAGCGTGGTCACATCCTGGAAGGTCAAGCGGTTGCCCTGTCGAACATCGACCCGGTCATTGCCCTGATCAAGGCCTCGCCAACTCCGTCGGAAGCCAAGGAAGCGCTGGTCAGCACGCCTTGGGAATCTTCTGCGGTGGTGGCGATGGTCGAGCGTGCCGGGGCCGATTCGTGCCGTCCGGAAAACCTCGATCCGCAATACGGTCTGCGCGACGGCAAGTACTTCCTGTCGCCAGAACAGGCGCAAGCCATTTTGGAACTGCGTTTGCACCGCCTGACCGGCCTGGAACACGAAAAACTGCTGGCCGAGTATCAAGAGATCCTCAACCAGATCGGCGAGCTGATCCGCATCCTCAACAGCGCCACGCGCCTGATGGAAGTGATCCGCGAAGAGCTGGAAGTGATCCGTGCCGAATACGGCGACGTGCGCCGCACCGAAATCCTCGATGCCCGTCTCGACCTGACCCTGGGCGACATGATTCCGGAAGAAGAGCGCGTCGTGACCATTTCCCACGGTGGCTATGCCAAGACCCAGCCGCTGGCTGCGTACCAGGCCCAGCGTCGTGGCGGTAAAGGCAAGTCGGCCACCGGCGTCAAGGATGAGGACTACATCGCTCACCTGCTGGTCGCCAACAGCCACACCACGCTGCTGTTGTTCTCCAGCAAGGGCAAGGTGTACTGGCTGAAAACCTACGAAATCCCTGAAGCGTCCCGCGCGGCCCGTGGTCGTCCGCTGGTCAACCTGCTGCCGCTGGATGACGGTGAATACATCACCACGATGCTGCCGGTCGAGGAATACACCGAAGGTCACTTCATCTTCATGGCCACCGCCAACGGCACCGTGAAGAAGACCCCGCTGGAATCCTTCAGCCGTCAGCGCAGCGTCGGTCTGATCGCGCTGGAGCTGGACGAAGGCGACGTATTGATTTCGGCCGCGATCACCGATGGCGAGCGCGAAGTCATGCTGTTCTCCGATGGCGGCAAGGTGACTCGCTTCAAGGAATCCGACGTTCGCGCCATGGGCCGTACCGCCCGCGGTGTTCGCGGCATGCGTCTGCCGGAAGGCCAGAAGCTGATTTCCATGCTGATCCCTGAAGAAGGCAGCCAGATCCTTACCGCTTCCGAGCGTGGCTACGGCAAGCGTACGGCGATCACCGAGTTCCCTGAGTACAAGCGTGGCGGTCAGGGCGTTATCGCCATGGTCAGCAACGAGCGTAACGGCCGTCTGGTCGGCGCGGTCCAGGTGCTCGACGGTGAGGAAATCATGCTGATTTCCGACCAGGGCACCCTGGTGCGCACACGTGTCGACGAAGTCTCCAGCCTGGGCCGTAACACCCAGGGCGTGACCCTGATCAAACTGGCCAAGGATGAAACCCTGGTTGGCCTTGAGCGGGTTCAGGAGCCTTCGGAAGTCGAGGGTGAAGAACTCGAAGGTGAAGGTTTTGAAGGTGAAGAGGGTGCAGGGTTCGTGGGTGAAGTCGTGAACGACGACGCTGCCGAAGACCAGCAACTCGACGCCGCCGCTGACGAAGAACCACAAGAGTAAATGGACATGAGGGGCGGATGAAAATTCGCCCCTTCTTGTTTCTCCTGTTTGAATGCAGGACCTGTAGGAGCTGTCGAGTGAAACGAGGCTGCGATCTTTTGATCTTGCCTCGTGGGTACCGAGAAAAGATCGCAGCCTCGTTTCACTCGACAGCTCCTACAGGGTTTAAGCGTTTTCAGATTTATTGCGTGATACCACCAAGAGCGAGATTGGATGTGAGCAAGAGAGCCTATAACTTCTGCGCCGGTCCTGCGGCGCTTCCCGAAGCTGTCCTGCAGCGCGCCCAGGGTGAACTCCTTGATTGGCACGGTAAGGGCCTGTCGGTCATGGAAATGAGCCATCGCAGTGATGAGTTCGTGTCCATCGCCACCAAGGCCGAGCAGGATCTGCGTGATCTGCTGAATATCCCCTCGAACTATAAAGTGCTGTTTCTGCAAGGCGGCGCCAGCCAGCAATTTGCTCAGATTCCTCTGAATCTGTTGCCGGAAAATGGCACTGCCGACTATATCGACACCGGTATCTGGTCGCAGAAGGCCATCGAAGAAGCGTCGCGCTACGGCCACGTCAATGTCGCCGCGACCGCTAAGCCTTACGACTATTTCGCCATTCCCGGCCAAAACGAATGGCAGCTGTCCAAGGACGCGGCCTACGTTCACTACGCGCCGAACGAAACCATCGGCGGCCTGGAATTCCAGTGGGTCCCGGAAACCGGTGACGTTCCGCTGGTGGCTGACATGTCCTCGGACATCCTCTCGCGTCCGATCGATGTCTCGCGCTTCGGCATGATCTACGCCGGCGCCCAGAAGAACATCGGCCCGAGCGGCATCGTGGTGAACATCGTTCGCGAAGACCTGCTGGGTCACGCCCGTTCCTTCTGCCCGACCATGCTCAACTACAAGGTCGCGGCCGATAACGGCTCGATGTACAACACCCCGCCAACCCTGGCCTGGTACCTGTCCGGCCTGGTGTTTGAGTGGCTCAAAGAGCAGGGCGGCGTTGAAGCGATTGGCAAGCTCAACGAAGTGAAACAGCGCACGCTGTATGACTTCATCGATGCCAGCGGTCTCTACAGCAACCCGATCAACAAGTCGGACCGCTCGTGGATGAACGTACCGTTCCGCCTGGCGGACGACCGTCTGGACAAGCCGTTCCTGGCCGGCGCCGACGAGCGTGGCCTGTTGAACCTCAAGGGGCACCGTTCCGTGGGCGGCATGCGCGCCTCCATCTATAACGCCGTCGACATCAACGCGATCAACGCGCTGGTGGCGTACATGGCAGAGTTCGAGAAGGAACACGGCTAATGTCTGAGCAAGAACTCAAGGCACTGCGCCTGCGCATTGACGCCCTGGACGAGAAAGTCCTGGAGCTGATCAGTGAGCGTGCGCGCTGCGCCCAGGAAGTCGCGCGAGTAAAGATGGCCTCGCTGGCCGAAGGCGAAGTGCCGGTGTTCTATCGTCCTGAGCGCGAAGCTCAGGTGCTCAAGCGTGTCATGGAGCGCAACCAGGGGCCGCTGGGTAACGAAGAGATGGCGCGACTGTTCCGCGAAATCATGTCTTCGTGCCTGGCCCTCGAGCAGCCATTGAAAGTGGCTTATCTCGGCCCTGAAGGCACCTTCACCCAGGCTGCGGCCTTGAAGCACTTTGGTCACGCTGTGATCAGCAAGCCGATGGCTGCGATCGATGAAGTGTTCCGCGAAGTGGCGGCCGGAGCGGTGAATTTTGGCGTGGTGCCGGTGGAAAACTCTACCGAAGGCGCGGTCAACCACACCCTCGACAGCTTCCTCGAGCACGACATGGTGATCTGTGGCGAAGTCGAGTTGCGCATTCACCACCACCTGCTGGTCGGTGAAAACACCAAGACCGACAGCATCAGCCGCATCTACTCCCACGCCCAGTCCCTGGCCCAGTGCCGCAAGTGGCTGGACGCCCATTACCCGAATGTCGAGCGCGTGGCGGTGTCCAGCAACGCCGAAGCGGCCAAACGGGTCAAGGGGGAGTGGAACTCGGCGGCGATTGCCGGCGACATGGCGGCTGGTCTGTACGGGTTGACCCGTCTGGCCGAGAAGATCGAGGACCGTCCGGACAACTCCACGCGTTTCCTCATGATCGGCAATCAGGAAGTGCCGCCGACGGGCGACGACAAAACCTCGATCATCGTCTCCATGAGCAACAAGCCGGGCGCGCTTCACGAGTTGCTGGTGCCATTCCATGACAACGGCATCGACTTGACGCGTATCGAGACCCGTCCGTCGCGCAGCGGTAAATGGACCTACGTGTTCTTCATCGATTTTGTCGGCCACCACCGCGATCCGCTGGTAAAAGGTGTGCTGGAAAAAATCAGTCAGGAAGCAGTGGCACTCAAAGTGCTGGGTTCCTACCCCAAAGCAGTTCTCTAAGGGCGGTAGCAAATGAGTGGTAATTTCCTCGCTCTGGCACAGCCGGGCGTGCAGCAACTTTCGCCTTACGTTCCGGGCAAGCCTGTGGACGAATTGGCTCGTGAGCTGGACATTGATCCGGCCAGCATCGTCAAACTGGCGAGCAATGAAAACCCGTTGGGCGCCAGTCCAAAGGCCTTGGCCGCCATCCGCGAAGAGCTGGCTGAACTGACCCGCTATCCGGACGGCAACGGTTTTGCGCTCAAGACCCTGCTGGCCGAGCAGTGCCGCGTCGAGCTGAATCAGGTGACATTGGGCAACGGCTCCAATGACATTCTGGAGCTGGTCGCGCGCGCCTATCTGGCACCGGGCCTGAATGCGGTGTTCAGCGAGCATGCCTTTGCGGTCTATCCGATCGTGACCCAGGCCGTCGGAGCCCAGGCCAAAGTGATTCCGGCCAAGGATTGGGGGCATGATCTGCCCGCCATGCTGGCGGCGATCGACGCCAACACCCGGGTGGTCTTCATCGCCAACCCGAACAACCCGACCGGGACCTGGTTCGAAGCCGAAGCGCTGGACGAGTTCCTGCAAGACGTTCCGGAACACGTATTGGTCGTGCTGGACGAGGCCTACATTGAGTACGCCGAAGGCAGCGACTTGCCGGACGGACTGGATTTCCTCGCGGCTTACCCGAACCTGCTGGTTTCGCGCACCTTCTCCAAGGCCTATGGCCTGGCGGCGTTGCGAGTCGGCTATGGCTTGTCCACGGCAGTGGTCGCCGACGTGCTGAATCGTGTCCGTCAGCCATTCAACGTCAACAGCCTGGCCTTGGCCGCTGCCTGTGCCGCGCTGCAAGATGCCGAGTACCTGGAAGAAAGCCGCCGCTTGAACGAAGCCGGCATGCAGCAACTGGAGGCGGGTTTCCGCGAGCAGGGGCTGAGCTGGATTGCGTCCAAGGGCAACTTCATCTGCGTTGATGTCGGGCGTGAAGCGGCGCCTGTGTTTCAGGGCTTGCTGCGCGAAGGCGTGATCGTGCGCCCGGTGGCCAACTACGGCATGCCGAACCACTTGCGCATCACCATTGGTCTGCCGGCTGAAAACAGTCGCTTCCTCGAGGCGCTGTCCAAGGTTTTGGCCCGTGGTTGATGTCACTGCACTGCAATCTGCTGAACCTATGATCGGGCGCCTGGTGGTGGTCGGTCTTGGGTTGATCGGCGGTTCGTTTGCCAAGGGCTTGCGTGAAAGTGGCGTATGCCGCGAAGTGGTGGGGGTCGACCTCGATCCGCAGTCACGCAAACTGGCGGTTGAATTGGGTGTGGTGGATCGCTGTGAAGACGATCTGGCCGTTGCTTGCCAAGGTGCCGACGTTATTCAGTTGGCGGTGCCGATCCTGTCCATGGAAAAACTGCTCGCTCGATTGGCGGGCATGGACCTGGGCGAGGCGATTCTGACCGACGTCGGCAGTGCCAAAGGCAATGTCGTGCGCGCTGCCACCGAAGCGTTTGGCGGCATGCCGCCGCGTTTCGTGCCGGGGCACCCGATTGCCGGCTCCGAGCAGAGTGGGGTAGAAGCCTCCAATGCCGAGTTGTTCCGTCGTCATAAAGTGATCCTGACGCCGCTGGATCAGACCGATCCGGCAGCCCTGGCAGTGGTTGACCGCTTGTGGCGCGAATTGGGCGCCGATGTCGAGCACATGCAGGTCGAGCGTCACGACGAAGTGTTGGCGGCGACCAGCCATTTGCCGCATTTGCTGGCGTTCGGCTTGGTCGACTCGCTGGCCAAGCGCAATGAAAACCTTGAGATCTTCCGTTACGCTGCGGGCGGTTTCCGCGATTTCACAAGAATCGCCGGAAGCGACCCGGTGATGTGGCACGACATTTTCCTCGCCAACCGCGAGGCCGTCCTGCGCACACTCGATACATTTCGCAGCGACCTCGACGCCTTGCGCGACGCGGTCGATGCAGGGGATGGGCACCAATTGTTGGGCGTTTTCACTCGCGCCCGGGTTGCCCGCGAGCATTTCAGTAAAATCCTGGCCCGCAGGGCCTATGTGGACGCTATGAATTCCAACGATCTGATTTTCCTGGCTCAACCTGGTGGCCGCCTGTCCGGTCGGATTCGCGTACCAGGTGACAAATCGATTTCCCACCGTTCGATCATGCTCGGCTCCCTGGCCGAAGGCGTCACCGAGGTGGAAGGCTTCCTCGAGGGTGAAGATGCCCTGGCGACCCTTCAGGCTTTCCGTGACATGGGCGTCGTGATCGAAGGTCCGCACCATGGTCGCGTGACCATCCATGGCGTCGGCCTGCATGGCCTGAAGCCGGCTCCGGGCCCGATCTATCTGGGTAACTCGGGTACTTCGATGCGCCTGCTGTCCGGCCTGCTGGCCGCGCAGGACTTCGACAGCACCCTGACCGGCGACGCTTCACTGTCCAAGCGCCCGATGAACCGCGTGGCCAATCCGCTGCGTGAGATGGGCGCCGTGATCGAAACTGCAGCCGAAGGTCGTCCACCGATGACCATTCGTGGTGGCAACAAGCTCAAGGGCCTGACCTACACCATGCCGATGGCCAGTGCCCAGGTGAAGTCCTGCCTGCTGCTGGCGGGTCTGTATGCCGATGGCAAGACCACTGTGACCGAGCCTGCGCCGACCCGTGACCATACCGAGCGCATGCTGCGTGGCTTCGGCTACCCAGTCACCGTTGATGGCGCCACTGCGTCGGTCGAGTCTGGCAACAAGCTGACCGCGACCCACATCGAAGTGCCGGGTGACATTTCGTCGTCGGCGTTCTTTCTGGTGGCCGCCTCGATCGCCGAAGGTTCGGAGCTGGTGCTCGAACACGTCGGCATCAACCCGACCCGCACCGGTGTAATCGACATCCTGCGCCTGATGGGCGCTGACATCACCCTGGAAAACCAGCGTGAAGTGGGCGGAGAGCCGGTCGCTGACCTGCGCGTGCGTGCAGCTAAACTCAAAGGTATCGAGATTCCGGAAGCGCTGGTGCCATTGGCCATCGACGAATTCCCGGTGCTGTTCGTGGCGGCTGCGTGTGCCGAAGGGCGTACCGTGCTGACCGGTGCCGAAGAGCTGCGAGTCAAGGAGTCGGACCGTATCCAGGTCATGGCCGATGGCCTGCTGGCGCTGGGCGTCAAATGCGAGCCGACCCCGGATGGCATCATCATTGATGGCGGCCAGATCGGTGGTGGCGAAGTGCATGGTCACGGCGATCACCGGATTGCCATGGCGTTCAGCGTCGCTTCGCTGCGTGCCAGTGCGCCGATCCGCATCCATGATTGCGCCAACGTCGCGACGTCGTTCCCTAACTTCCTCGCGCTGTGTGCACAAACCGGTATTCGCGTGGCACAAGAGGCTCAGTCGTGAACAACATTGCACCGGTCATCACCATTGATGGGCCAAGCGGCTCGGGCAAAGGCACTGTAGCCGGGATACTGGCCAAGCGTCTGGGCTGGAACCTGCTGGACTCCGGTGCACTGTACCGTTTGCTGGCCTTCGCTGCGCACAACCACGGCGTTGACCTGACCAACGAAGAACTGTTGAAAAAACTGGCCGCTCATCTGGATGTTCAGTTCATCGCGGCGACCGACGGTCAGTTGCAGCGAATCATTCTGGAAGGTGACGAAGTCAGCGACGTGATCCGCACGGAAAGCGTCGGCTCCGGTGCCTCCCAGGTGGCTGCGCTGCCGGCTGTACGCGAGGCGCTGCTGCAACGTCAGCGCGCATTTCAAGAAGCGCCGGGCCTGGTGGCCGATGGTCGCGACATGGGCACGGTGGTTTTTCCAGACGCGCCGCTGAAGATTTTTCTCACTGCCAGTGCCGAGGAGCGTGCGCGCCGTCGTTACTTGCAGTTGAAGGGTAAAGTCGATGGTGTTAGTCTGTCGAGTCTGCTAGATGAGATACGTGCGCGCGATGAGCGTGACACCCAGCGAGCGGTAGCTCCGCTCAAACCGGCGGCTGACGCCATACAGCTGGATTCCACGGAATTATCCATCGATCAGGTGCTGGAACGCATCATGAGCGAGATCGCCATCCGCGATATCGCCGGGTGACCAAGAAGGCCGCAGGGGACCAGTCATAGTCCTGCAGCGCTTCTTTTAAATGAAACTAACCCACATCGTCTGGGATGTGGAGATGGGCGTATTTTTCGCCCTCATCAACAGGAATTAAAATGAGCGAAAGCTTTGCGGAACTCTTTGAAGAAAGCCTAAAGACCCTGAACCTTCAGGCAGGCTCCATCATCACCGGTGTTATCGTTGATATCGATTACCAAGCTCGCTGGGTAACCGTTCACGCTGGCCTGAAGTCCGAAGCACTGATCCCGCTGGAGCAGTTCTACAACGACGCTGGCGAACTGAACATCAACGTCGGTGACGAAGTTCACGTTGCTCTGGACTCGGTTGAAGACGGTTTCGGTGAAACCAAGCTGTCCCGTGAAAAAGCCAAGCGCGCTGAATGCTGGATCGTTCTGGAAGCAGCCTTCGCAGCCGAAGAAGTGGTCAAGGGCGTTATCAACGGTAAGGTTAAAGGCGGCTTCACTGTCGACGTTAACGGCATCCGTGCGTTCCTGCCAGGTTCTCTGGTTGACGTCCGTCCAGTGCGCGACACCACGCACCTGGAAGGCAAAGAGCTGGAATTCAAGGTCATCAAACTCGACCAGAAGCGCAACAACGTTGTCGTTTCCCGTCGCAGCGTCCTGGAAGCCGAGAACTCCGCCGAGCGCGAAGCTCTGCTGGAATCCCTGCAGGAAGGCCAACAAGTCAAAGGTATCGTCAAGAACCTCACCGATTACGGCGCATTCGTCGATCTGGGTGGCGTCGATGGCCTGCTGCACATTACCGACATGGCTTGGAAGCGTATCAAGCATCCTTCCGAAATCGTCAATGTTGGCGACGAGATCGATGTCAAGGTTCTGAAGTACGATCGCGAGCGCAATCGTGTTTCCCTGGGCCTGAAGCAACTGGGCGAAGATCCATGGGTTGCTATCAAAGCCCGTTACCCAGAAAGCACTCGCGTTACCGCTCGTGTAACCAACCTGACCGACTACGGCTGCTTCGCTGAGCTGGAAGAAGGCGTTGAAGGTCTGGTACACGTTTCCGAAATGGACTGGACCAACAAGAACATCCACCCTTCGAAAGTCGTACAAGTCGGCGACGAAGTGGAAGTTATGGTTCTGGACATCGACGAAGAGCGTCGTCGTATCTCCCTGGGCATCAAGCAGTGCAAGTCGAACCCATGGGAAGACTTCTCTGGCCAGTTCAACAAGGGCGACAAGATCTCCGGCACCATCAAGTCGATCACCGATTTCGGTATCTTCATTGGTCTGGACGGCGGCATCGACGGCCTGGTTCACCTGTCCGACATCTCCTGGAACGAAGTGGGCGAAGAAGCCGTACGTCGTTTCAAGAAGGGCGACGAGCTGGACACCGTTATCCTGTCGGTTGACCCAGAGCGCGAGCGCATCTCCCTGGGTATCAAGCAACTGGAAAGCGATCCGTTCTCCGAGTACGTCTCGGTTAACGACAAAGGCGCCATTGTTAAGGGCACAGTGAAAGAAGTTGACGCCAAAGGCGCCATCATCACTCTGGCCGACGACATCGAAGCGACTCTGAAAGCCTCCGAAATCAGCCGTGACCGCGTTGAAGACGCGCGCAACGTTCTGAAAGAAGGCGAAGAAGTAGAAGCCAAGATCATCAGCGTTGACCGCAAGAGCCGTGTAATCCAGCTCTCGATCAAGTCGAAAGACGTTGAAGACGAGAAAGAAGCCATCCAGAGCCTGCGCGACAAGCCAGTAGCTTCGGATGCTCCAGTAGCCACCACCCTGGGTGACCTGCTGCGTGCTGCACAAGCGGAAAAACAGAACTAAGTTCTGACTTTCTGTAAAAAAGGGCGACTTCGGTCGCCCTTTTTCATGCCCAAAATTTGACCTGCTCCCCCTGTAGGAGCTGCCGAAGGCTGCGATCTTTTCCCTCTACCTTATGGTTCGAGCTCGGCAGCGAAACCATACCCCACCAAAACTGTCCCTTTCTTTAACAGGATCAACCGCTTAATTGCAGCTAGTCTTGGTGCTAAGCGCACTGCCGCTCGGCAAGATGCCCGGCATAAGGAAGTGGATGAACAAGCTCATCGTCGCAATAGCAATGCTGGCACTCGCAGGCTGTACCACCAATGCCAAGACCCACGTCGTGCGTGGGGTCAGCGGTATTGAGGTTGATTGTTCGGGGTTGGGCTCGGGATGGGAGAAATGCCGAAAACGAGCGGCAAAGGAATGCAAAGGAACAGGCTACAAGGTGGTGGCAAGGTCAGACGATGCCAAAGAAGAGGATGATTTCCCCTTCGGCTTCAATCCAGCGGGGTACCTGACACGCACCATGCTGGTGATCTGCAGGTGAGAGCAGAGGGCTTGCAGCCCCAAAACCCGGTATTGCACGGCGTGCAAGGAGATGTCAAAACTCAGGCTGTTCAAATTCGCTGGGGCGTGCTAAAACCATCGGAGCGATTTTCCTAGCTGCTTGAAAAAGAAGGGAAAAATATGACGAAGTCGGAGTTGATCGAACGAATTGTCACCCATCAAGGGCTGCTCTCATCAAAGGATGTGGAGCTGGCCATCAAGACCATGCTTGAGCAAATGTCCCAATGTCTGGCCACCGGTGATCGCATCGAAATCCGCGGCTTTGGCAGCTTCTCCCTGCACTACCGCGCTCCGCGCGTAGGTCGCAACCCTAAAACCGGCCAGTCCGTCAGCCTCGACGGTAAATTCGTTCCGCACTTCAAGCCAGGTAAAGAACTGCGCGATCGTGTGAATGAGGACGAGGAGGAGGGGCTTTGATGGTTGTCGCCGTTCGAGGATTTGTTGATGCGTAACCTTAAGCGCGTATTGCTCGCTGTGTTCGTGCTGTTGCTGGTATTGGCGGTGCTGGCGTTTGTTCTTGAGAATCAGCAATCGGTTACGTTGGTGTTTCTTGGTTGGGATGGGCCGGAGTTGCCGGTTTCGTTGGTTATGGTGATTGTGTTGTTGGTCGGTATGGTTGTTGGTCCGATTGTTAGCTGGCTTCTGGGGCGTACATACAGAGTCTCTCGCAAGCGCCTAGCTTGATTGAATGTGCGTCACTGCTTGTCCATATCCGTTTGCCGAGCCAACATGAAGCCTTGAGTGTTGTTTAAGTTGCAGCACATGGTTTGTTCGGTTTGTTCTGGCGAGGCGCTGTCTGGCAGTCAATGCAGTCGTGAGCAGATTGGTCGCGTTCTGCGTAAGTACCATCCCGATGCCATTATGCATTTGGCCTCAGATTCCTATGCCGATCGCTTGATCTCCATGCCCGCTGAGTTCAATCAGACGGATATCATCGGGGGACTTACACTCTTTCGGAGGCTGTGCGTAACTATTGGGTGACGCTGGATGGTGTGCGCAAGACCTCTTTCCGCTTCCATCATGTTTCGACAGATAAGGTGTTTGGGGGATCTCGAGAGCTCTGAAGGGTGTTTCTCTGAATCCCCCCCTATCAACCGAGTTCTCCGTGCTCAGCCAGAAAAGCAGTTTCTGTGTAGTGGTCAACTAATCCCGGACACGACGTTAAGTTTTTTCTCGGCCTGAGCTGGGGCCAGTCCGTTGTTGAATTGGTGCGGTCTAATCCAGTTGTATCGATGCATCAGGTAATGACTGATGTCGCGGTGCGCTTCTTGAGCTGTCATGTAGCCCACGGTCGGTATCCATTCAGTTTTCAAGCTGCGAAATACACGCTCCATCGGCGCATTATCCCAACAGTTTCCACGACGGCTCATGCTCTGGCGAATGCGGTAGCGCCAGAGCCGTTGGCGAAACTGACGGCTGCCATATTGCGAACCCTGATCTGAGTGAAACAGCAGCCCTTGAGGCCTGCCACGCTGTTCATAAGCCATGTCCAACGCCTTGATCACCAACTCAGCGTCTGGTTTATTCGACAGCGCCCAGCCCACAATTCGGCGCGCGTAGAGATCCAGAACAACCGCCAGGTAATGCCATTTCCCTTGAGCCCAGACGTAGGTGATATCGCCACACCAGACCTGATTGGGTGCCGGCACTTCAAACTCTCGATTCAAAATGTTCGGAATGTCAGGCCGCTCGACCGTCGCTTGTTTGTAGGCATGTGATCCAGGTTGTTTGCTGACTAACTTCAGTTCCCGCATCAGACCACGCACCTTGAATCGCCCGATTTGCTCGCCGTCTTCCTGCATCATCGACACGATGCTGCGGCTACCGGCGGCGCTTCGGCTTTGCGTAAACAGTTCATTGACCCGACTGCGCAACCGAAGCCGCTCAACGTCCGGAGTTCGGCGTCTGAGGCGGTGGGCGTAGTAACACGAGCGAGTGATGTCAAAGACTGCGCAAAGCCAATCGACTGGCTCCTGGGCGCTTAACTGATCAATCAGCGTGTGCGCTCGTGCTCTTCCGACATCAAGAGCGCGGTAGCCTTTTTTAAAATGGATTTCTCCCGCTCAAGGCGAGCAATGCGCGCTTCCAGTTCTTGGATTTTCTGCTGCTCAGGCGTCAGCGCTTTGCTCTGCGGAGTCACGCCGTTGCGCTCCTGCTGGAGTTGGTTAACCCAGCGGCGCAACGCGGACTCGACCACCCCAAGCGAGCGGCTGGCTTCGGTATGGCTATAGCCTTGATCGAGCACGAGGCCTGCGGCCTCGCGTTTGAACTCAGCGGAAAAGGAACGACGTTGCTTGGTCATCAGACACCTCTATCTGGCGAGCATTCTCGCCTAAATGGGTGTCCGGTTTCATTAGACCACTACATCTGATCGTCTGGTTCGCGCCTGGGGTCGTGCCTATGGTCTGCCGACGCTGATTACAAATTGTTTAAATAACGACGGCCCTTATCACTTCCCAGAGAAGCTGATTCCACTGATTATTCTCAATGTGCTGGAAGGCAATCAGCTGCCGGTCTATGGCGAGGGCAAGCAGGTGCGAGACTGGCTCTATGTCGAAGGTCATGCTCGCGCGCTTTACAAGGTTGTCACCGAAGGTGTTGTAAGAGAGATCTACAACATCGGTGGCCACAATGAAAAACAAAACATTGTAGTTGTGCGCGCAATTTGCACTTTGCTCGGTGGGCTATGTCCAGGCTCCGGGCTCGCCAGTCGTGCGAACGGCCAGGCATGTCAGGTCAAGGCTGACGAGGCGGCTTCTTTGGGGGGGCTTGGTTCACTATTCTTCCGAATATGTCTTTAGTGGCCGGGGCTCCACTCCATGGCGCGAGTTAGATCCAGTCGCGCCTCTGAATCGCTACGCTGCGAGTAAACTGGCTGACGAACAGGCGATTCTTGTTAGTGGATGTAGGTGCCTGATCTTTCGCACCAGCTGGGTTTATGGCGCTCGCGGTACTAACTATGCACTCACTATGCTGCGCCTGGCGAGGGACCGCGATGCTCTGAATGTAGTCGCTGATCAGTTTGTTGCGCCCACCGGAGCTGAGTTGATTGCGGATATCGCCGCATCAGTTATTCAGCAGGCTCGACGGCGTCCTGAATTGGCGGGTTTGTACCATTTAGCTGCCGGTGGAGATGTGTCCTGGCACGGCTATGCAAATCATATAATAGGCTTTGCTCAATTCAATGGCGAGCAACTGGCGGTCAGGACAATCAATCCGATCGAGACCAGTGCCTATCCAGCGCCTGCACGCCGCCCACTGAACTCACACTTGGATACACAAAAGCTTCGCGACAATTTCCCCTATGCTTGCCTGATTGGCAAAGTGGTGTGATTCGAATGCTCATGGAAGTCCTGCACAAATGATCGCGATAAATCGTAAGGGCATCATTTTGGCGGGTGGCTCAGGCACGCGCCTATACTCGTTAATCCTGGGCGTATCCAAGCAACTGCTGCCCATCTACGATAAGGCGATGATCTTCTATCCGCTATCGGTGCTGATGCTCGCAGGTATGCGTGAAGTCCTGATTATTTCTACACCCGAAGATCTGCCAAATTTTCGTAAGCTGCTGGGTGATGGCAGTCTGTACGGGATCAAGCTGACTTACGCGGAACAGCCCAGTCCGGATGGATTGGCACAAGCATTCATCATTGGTGAAGCGTTCATCGGTAAGGACCCTTGCTGTCTGATCCTGGGTGATAACATTTTCTACGGCCATCACTTCTCGGGCAGTCTGCGTTCCGCGAGCACTCAAGAATATGGCGCGACGGTCTTCGGTTATCACGTATCTGATCCAGAGCGTTTCGGCGTGGTAGAGTTTGCTGTGGGTGGTCAGGTGTTGAGCACCGAAGAGAAACCGGTCATTCCTAAGTCCAGCTTCGCAGTCACTGGCTTGTATTTCTACGACAATCAAGTGGTCGAGATCGTCAAGAACATAAAGCCGTCGGCGAGAGGTGAGCTGGAAATCACTGATGTCAATCGTGCTTATCTGGAGCGGAATGCGCTCAAGGTCGAGATTCTAGGTCGCGGCTTCGCCTGGCTGGATACCGGAGAACACCAGAATCGCTCCTTGAGGCCAGCCACTTCGTGCACACCATTGAGAAGCGGCAAGGCTTGAAACTGGCTTGCCTGGAAGAAATTGCCTACAACAATCGGTGGATTTCCGCCGATGAGCAGTCAGCTCAGGCAAAAGTCTTGAAAAGACTGCATATGGGGATTACTTGCAAAAACTGCTGAAAATTCCCGCCTCAGAGATTTGATGGATTGTGATAGTTGATGTTATTTTGCTAGCACCTAGTTGAAGCATTTATTTGTTTTCAAATGATTTTTTGTCTCTCGTCGGCGCATGAGTTATTAATTCTCGATACTCCCTGTAGAATGGCCGGCAGACAAATCTGACCTAGTTCAGCATTGCATCGCGATCTCAATTGGCTTGCTTTCCTTCATCGAGGATTTCCATGCCGAGCAGTTTCCTTAGGGAGTGCCGAGGCAGGAGCATTAGGTCAGGGTAGAGCAAGACATCAGGGGCGCGGGTTTGGCAAGGCTCGATAGGTATGGATCGATATTGAGTGGTCACCTTTGCAATCGCTTCAAGCAATTTTTTGCATTGACTACGATGCAGGAACGACTGGAAACATAACTGAGCCCCGCTTGCTGGCCGTACTCGCCAGGAGGGGAATTAAGGATTTAGAGCATGGAACTGATTCCCGTAATTTTGTCTGGTGGCGTGGGCAGCCGGTTGTGGCCCGTTTCTCGAGAAGCCCATCCGAAGCCGTTCATGGATTTACCGGATGGCCAGAATCTGATCCAAAAGACGTTCCTGCGTGCCTCACATCTGGAGGGCGTCGTCGAAGTCCTCACCGTCACCAACCGTGACTTGCTGTTCAAGACTGAAGACGAGTACAGGGCTGTCAATACTGCCAAGCACGCCCAAGGGTTCATCCTTGAGCCTTTCGGGCGCAATACGGCGGCGGCGGTGGCGGCGGCAGCGCTTCAGCTGGAAGCCACCCATGGCCCCGAAGCCAAGATGCTGGTGCTGGCAGCCGATCACCTGATCAAGGACGAAAAGGCCTTCGCCACGGCGGTCGCCAATGCAGTCGCGTTGGCCAGCGAAGGCTGGCTGGTTACTTTCGGCATTCAGCCGACCTATCCTGAAACCGGCTTCGGCTACATCGAAGCGAAAAAGGATGCCCCGCTCAAAGGTGGCTTGAAGGTCGCGCGGTTTGTTGAAAAGCCCAATCTGGAAACTGCCCAGGGCTATATCAGTGCCGGCAACTACTTCTGGAACTCGGGCATGTTCTGCTTCCGCGTGGGCACGGTTCTGGAGGAGCTTCGCCGACATGCTCCGGACGTCGTTGATGCCGTGGCTAAGACCATTGAGGTATCTCGTCTGACCTCGTCAAGCAAATACCGTTGCCTGGCTCTGGACAGCGAAAATTTTGCCCAGGTACCGGATATTTCCATCGACTATGCACTGATGGAACGCTCCCAGAAAGTGGCAACTATTCCTTGCGACATTGGCTGGAGTGACATCGGTTCGTGGAACGCCGTGAGCGAATTAACCGCACCCGATGAAAACGGCAACCGCTTCGAAGGCGAAGTGCTGTCCCACGGTTCGCGCAACAACTATGTGAACAGCGAGGGGCGTCTGACTGCCTTGGTTGGTGTAGAAGACCTGCTGGTCATCGACACGCCCGACGCTGTGATGATTGCCCACAAAGACCACGCTCAAGACGTGAAGCACATCGTCAACCAGCTCAAGGCCTCCAGCCATACTGTTCACTTGCTGCATCGTACGGTTCATCGTCCGTGGGGCACCTATACCACCCTGGAAAACGGTGAGCGCTTCAAGATCAAGCGCATTGTCGTGAAGCCGAAGGCGTCGTTGTCGCTGCAGATGCACCATCACCGCAGTGAGCACTGGATTGTCGTCAGCGGCATGGCAGTCGTGGTCAATGACCAGCGAGAACTGATGCTGAACACCAATGAGTCGACGTTCATTCGTGCCGGTCATAAACATCGTCTGATGAACCCTGGCGTCATCGACCTGGTTCTCATAGAAGTGCAAAGCGGCGACTATCTGGGGGAAGACGATATTGTACGTTTCGAAGACAACTACGGCCGCGTAGACAAGTAACAGCGCGCTGGCAGTGATAAGCCTGATCGGTGATTGTTCGACCGCTCAGGCTTATTTGCATGTGCCCCCTTGATTTCAATCCCTATAGATGACGCGCACCCGCAGTTCCTCGCGCGTCGTCCTAGATTTCCAGTAAGAGATCAGAATGCATACCCCTATCAAAACCCGATGCTTCAAGGCTTACGACATCCGTGGCGAGGTGCCATCCGACCTCAACGAAGATATTGCTTATCGGATCGGCCGGGCAATGGTCATTGAGTTGCAAGGCAAAAGCATCGTGCTGGGACGGGATATGCGCCTGGAAAGCCCGATGCTGGCTGATGCGATGACCCGTGGCTTGCTCGAGGCCGGCGCGGATGTAATCGATATTGGGCTGTGCGGTACAGAAGAAGTCTACTTTGCCACCAGCGCGTTCGAAGCCGACGGTGGTGTGATGATCACGGCAAGTCACAACCCCAAGGGCTATAACGGGATGAAGCTGGTCAAGGCGCAGTCGCGGCCGATCAGTGGCGACACCGGCCTGAATGCTATACGCGATCGGGTGGAAAGCGGCGATCTTGGCGCGTTGGCAGGCAAGCCTGGCAATATCAGTCATGAGCTGGACAAGGGCCGCTACATTGATCATTTGCTCACCTATATTGACGTCGCTGACCTCAAACCGCTGAAGGTGCTGGCCGATCCGGGCAACGGTGCCGCCGGCCCGGTGCTGCAGGCCTTGATCGACAAGTTGCCCTTCCAGTGGGTACTGATCAACGCCGAGCCGGATGGTAATTTCCCCAATGGTGTGCCCAATCCGCTACTGCCGGAAAACCGTGAACTCACGCGCCAGGCATTACTGGACAATGGCTGTGACGTTGGTCTGGCCTGGGACGGTGATTTCGACCGCTGCTTCTTTTTCGATGAAACAGGTCGGTTTATCGAAGGTTACTATCTGGTCGGCTTGCTGGCTGAAATGCTACTCAAGCAGCATCCGGGCAGCAAGATCATTCACGACCCACGTCTGACCTGGAACACCGTCGATCAGGTTGAGCAGGCAGGTGGAGTGCCGGTGCTGTGCAAGACAGGCCATGCCTTCATCAAGGAGCGCATGCGTCTTGAAGATGCAATCTATGGCGGCGAAATGAGCGCCCACCACTATTTCCGCGATTTTGCCTACTGCGACAGCGGAATGATTCCGTGGTTGTTGGTGACAGCCTTGATGTCCACCACCGGCAAAACCCTAGCGCAACTGGTCGATGAACGTATTTCCGCTTATCCGTGCACCGGCGAGATCAACTATCGGGTCGAGGATGTGCCCGCGATGCTGCACAAGGTTTTGGAGCATTTTCTACCGCAGAGCCCGGTCGTCGACAGAACGGATGGCATCAGCGTGTCTTTCCCCGATTGGCGCTTCAATCTGCGCGGTTCCAATACCGAGCCTCTATTGCGGTTGAACGTTGAGGCTCGCGGCGACCAAACGCTGATGTGGGAGCGTTTGCAAGAGCTTGAATTGCTGATCAAGGGCGCTTGAACTCCCGATCTCTTTGGTATTCAACGGCGCCAGGACTTCAGTGAGCGAACATTGCGGTGCTGTCGCGGTTGTGAAATATCAACTCTATAGGTTCACATTTTGAAAACGGTTTTATTGCTAAGCACTTACCCGATTACCAGTCCCCGACACGGGGGACAGGTCCGGGTTGCCAACATCGCAAAAACCTTTGGCGAAAACGGCTGGTGCGTTATGCACTTGGCTGTTTATGAGCCGGAGGGCTATCCACCGTCGACATTGGGTTCCAACGATGTCAGTTTTCCCGCCGGTAGCAGTTTTAGGAAATACAAGGGTACATATGTGCCGTTGATCAATGACTTGCTTTCGGGCGAATTCGCCGCGTCGGAACAGGGTGGGTTCGCGGAAATCATCAAAAAATTGCCGCCTGTTATCGATGTGATTCATGTCGAGCAGCCTTGGCTCTGGCCGTTGGTCCTGAGGATCAAGCAACTGCGGCAATACTCCAACGCCTGTCTGATTTATGGCTCGCAAAACATCGAGGCTCCGCTGAAGCAGGAAATCCTCGATAGCTACGGTATCAAAGGGGCCGAGTCAGTCATTTCCGATATCGACGCGCTCGAGCGCAAGGCGACTCTAGAAGCTGATATTGCCGTGGCAGTCACGCAGGCGGATTACGATATTCTCAACGCATGGGGGGCGAAGATGCCCCTGCTGGCGCCCAATGGAATTGCGCCGTGGTCAGCCAAACCCGAGGTACTTGAGAGTTGGAAGGAGCGTCTGCCCGGTTCGCCTTGGATTCTTTACGTCGCCAGTGCTCATCCGCCCAACTTCAAGGGCTTCAATGAGTGCCTTGGGAGTTCCCTGGCGTGCATTCCACCGGACAGCAAGCTGGTGGTGGTAGGCAGTGTGTGTGAACACCTGGAGACGACACTTCGCGAAAGTCGCTGGGGGCAGTTGAACCTGTCGCGCCTGCAACTGTTGTACATGCTGTCGGACGATGACCTGGATGCAGTGAAAACCCTGGCTCATGCGTTTCTGCTGCCGATTCCCCATGGCGGCGGTTCAAACATCAAGACTGCCGAAGCCATTTACTCGGGCAAGTACGTGGTCGGAACGGAGTCTGCGTTCCGTGGCTTCGAGCAGCATCTGGAACTATCGGAAATCAGTGTCGCCCGCACGCCTAACGAGTTTCATGCGGCGATTCGCAAGCGCTTGACCGGGCCGGCGACGATTGATAGTAACGGTCCGGACAGAGGGGGCCGCGAATCATTGACCTGGGCCAGAAGCCTGGAATCGATTCCGCGTGCAGCAATACAAGTCATTGAGAAAAAGGCGCAAGCATGACTACCTGGTTTGACGTAACGACCATCCTTGGCTGGCGGCGGCCGGCGGTAGGTATCATTCGTACTGAAGCGGAAGCGGCCGCCCACGGGCTCGAGCTGATCGCTGCCGGTGAGGACGTGAAGTTTTGCTTTTACAGCCGAGCCATGGGTTACAGCGCTGTCGGTTCCGCTGAGGTGGCAGCGACGCTCAAGCGTATTTCCGGTGC
Source organism: Pseudomonas putida (assembly GCF_050990305.1). Taxonomy (GTDB): domain Bacteria; phylum Pseudomonadota; class Gammaproteobacteria; order Pseudomonadales; family Pseudomonadaceae; genus Aquipseudomonas; species Aquipseudomonas putida_AH. The sequence continues at coordinate 1,787,146 of NZ_CP158817.1, forward strand.
GCACTCTGCTTCGCCGAGCGGGGTTGCAGTGGGCAGCGCGAATAAGAGTTCGATCGAAGCCCGGCTGAAGGAAAAAGCGATAAAGGTGCTCAACCGCTTGCCGCCAAAGGTCAGCGGACGCATTTATCAGTTCTTCCAGGTGCGCCGTTTGTCCATTGTCGAGGCCGTGATCGCTCTCCGGCACATGCGGTCTGCGGTCAAAGGGTTCCTGAAGCCAGCCAATCGTACTCATGTCTTCAGTCCGTCGTCTGTCAAGGCAAGTACGGCCGGCCACCCGTTCTCTAAGGGTGATAGTTACATTTCCGTGGGGCTGGACTGGGACAACAAGGATCTTCCGCATCTTTATGAGCTCAAGAAACAGGTTGGCCTGCGCGTCATTCTGTTCTGTTACGACGTGATCCCGGTGAGGCTTCCTCATTTGTGTGTGGGTGATGTGGCGGCCAAGTTCGCCAACTATTTCACTGATGTTGCCTGGTGCGCGGACAAGATCCTGTGTATCTCGGAATGCACCCGTAAAGACCTGATCGTGCTGCTCGAAGAACTGGGTGCGCCGGTGCCGGAAACAGCCGTGGTCAAGCTGGGATGCCAGCTCTCGCATGAACTGAGCGATGACATCAGTGAAGAGGTGAATGCGTTGTTGAAAGAGCGGTTTGTGCTGTTCGTTTCAACGATCGAGCGCCGCAAGAATCACGAGGTTCTTTATCGTGCATACACGCGTCTGATCGATAGCGGCGTTCAGAATCTGCCAAAACTGGTGTTTGTCGGGATGCCGGGCTGGGGCGTTGGCGACTTGCTGTCGGATATCCAGCTTGATCCGAGAACCAGAGACTACATTCGCATCCTGAACAATGTCTCCGATTCGGACCTCATGCACCTGTACCAGCATTGCATGATGACAGCGTTTCCGTCGCTGTATGAAGGCTGGGGATTACCGGTTGCAGAGAGTCTGGCTGTCGGCAAGTACTGTCTAGCCTCCAGTGCGGCGTCCATACCGGAAGTAGGCGGCGAACTGCTGGATTATCTGGAGCCGTGGGATGTCTCGGCGTGGGTGGCGGAACTGCAGAAGTATGCGTTCGATCCCGCAGCGCTAACTGCGAGGGAGGAGGCGATCAAGCGTGACTACAAGCCAGTCGCCTGGAAGGACACGGCGCAGTTTGTCTTCGACAGTTTGAAGTAAGAGGCAGGTGCTGCAAGCACTGTGCAACGCGGTGGAGCCGCAGGGCTGATCCACCGCATTTGGTTCACACGATGGTATTGGTGTTGAACACACTCAATGGTTGTCGTATGTCCGAGGTTCCCAGCAGCTCCGGGTTGGCCGACCATTTATCGATGATGGACGAAAAGTGTTCGACTGCCGAGAGGAGGACATTCGCTCGAAGCGCTGCAGGAACGGCCTGTTCCAGCGTCCGAGCATAGTTTTGCGCAGTAAAGGTGGCCTGCGCCCATTCCTGTGCCTGCTTCCCAATTGAGTGGGTCGAGATCTGATTGCTATGAAGAGACAGAAAGATTTTCTTCAAGTCTTCGACTTCGTTCTCGACCGATATCTTCAGCACAAATTCGTCAGGAAGTTCACTGTAGAAGCCAGTATCCGTAACGATGGTGGTTTTGCCGTAGAGCATGGCTTCGATGGCCGAGGCTGAAGCGGCTTCCAGGCTAGGCCAGCGCAGGCAACTGATGATGTCCGCTTCTCTGATGGCCATGGACAGCGTTGCATCGTCGACCTCATTGGAAATAATCAGGTCGACGCCGTTGTCATTTGCCAGTTCGAGCAACCTTTTTTCAGTCTCCGGAAGTATCGCTCCAACCAGTCGATAGCGAACATTCGCTCGCAACGAGGGACTGCTGGCGATTGCTAGGATGCAGCTTTCAACCCGCTTGTTTGGATTGACGTGACCAATGGTCAGGACATTCAGCTTGTCGTTGCCGGGCTGGAGTTCTGAGTCGGTGGCTCCTGGCGCATCATAGGCCAGCGCAGTAACGAAAACTGGCCCCGGACAGGCTGCCAGCACTCGATCGCAACCCCAGTTGCTGTGCGTGATCATGCAAGTCGCCATCGAGCTGATCCACTCGGTGAGCGGAGCTTCGTTTCGCGTTTTGCTGATGAACACCGAGCCATCATGAATCTGGAAGTACTCCTCGGCAATCGTTGCTCCATACCACTGGGTCAATACTCGATTGGCTTCTTCGCGTCTGTTTTGCGACCAGCCGAAAAACAGGTGTCCGAGGAAGAAGTCATGGAGGCAAACAATTCCTGGGGCGTTTGTGAGCCAGGCAATTGCACCTTCGTGAAATTCGTAGCTATTACCAATCTGATAGACGCAGCAATCGGCGCTCTTGATTTCCCTGGTGACTTGCGCGTCGTTTTCCCAAGGCAGCACGGTACAGCCGAAGTCATGCAGTTCTATGGCCGGGACGTGCTGGCTTTCGGTACGAACCACGACAACTTCATGTTGGTTGGCCAGGAGCTGACGAACGACGAGTCGAGTCATTCGACCGATAGCCGAGGTTTTGACCGCGGGTGTGAACATGACAAGTTTCATTTCAGAAGTGCCTCGACAGTTTCTGGCCAATTTATGCCCAGGCTGTTCCACAACGCCTGAGCTCCTTCTCCGTACTGTCGGGTTCGAGCCTTGCTTTCATAAGCAGCGCTCATCGCTTCGGCCAGGCCTTCTGCAGTCGGTTCTGCTCTCCAGCCGGTTTCGCCGGATTGCACCAGGCCGAGAATCCCGCCACTGTCGGTAGTCGTTATCAGTGCTTTGCGAGCCGTTGCAGCTTCCATGCTCACGTAGCCAAGTGAGTCTTCATCAAACGGGATATAGGCGACGGCAAGCGCACGATTGACATAGTCCACATAAGTGGCGCGGGGCAGGAAGCGCAGGTCGAGCTTCACGCGATCCTGTAGGCCGAACTGTTCAATGATGGCGTGCAATTGTTGCGTATCGGCAGGAGACTCGGGTGGTCCGGCGATGATCATTTTGGCTCGTCGATCAGCCTTCGCCAGTGCTTGCAGAAGCAGGTACTGGCGTTTCATGCTGTTTACCCGACCGCCGGCAAAGATGTAGTCATCAAACTCGCCACCGGTGAATGCTTCCGGGTCGTTGACCGGAGGAAGCAATACCTTGGAGTCAAAGCCGTTGTATTTAAGCAGTCGCTGTCTGGTGACTTCGGAGTTGGTGTAGATATGCCGACTCTCTGCGAAACTTTCATTATCCGCATGGGCAATCGCCTTGCGAATATCCGCGCCGTGCTGGCCCGGTGGCAGATTGGTCTGGCCTGCATCAAACAAGTCATAGGCTTGCCGGTATTGGTGAAGTAGCCACAGCGATTTGCGGTGATGCCGAACCAAATACGCCGGAAACTTTAAGGCAATGACATGATCGGTATTGGCCAATTCCATGGTGCGCGCCAACAGCATTTGCGAGGGAATGCGTGTCGAAGGTTCCCATTGAAACGGAATCCGCAGGATTTCCGCGTCATGGCCGGCAATGACCAGATTCTTCTGCAGGTTGACAGCCAGCTCTTCGGCACCGCCCCAAATGAAAGGCGCCATGTTGTTTACAATCAATACTTTCATGCCAAAAGACGCTCCAGCACCTGCGACCATGAAATCTTCAAGTCGACCAATCGCTGCCTGGCATTCTTGCCCATTGCTTCTACCATGTTTTTATCCCGGTACAGCATGTCCATGGCGCGAGCCAGTGATTCGGGAGTTGGTTCGACGACGTAGCCGTTGTAACCGTCTTGAACCAGTTCAAGCACACCTCCGGAGTCGGAGGTAGTCAGAACAGGTTTTTGCGCATGGCTGGCCTCCAGGCTTGGATAGCCGTATGAGTCTTCATCGACCGGCAAATAGGCGGCGGCCAGGCACTGCGACAAGTGCTCTACTTTCTCTTCTTCCGTGATCCAGCGGTCTTCGAGAGTCACTCTATCGGCTACATTGCACGTCTCGATTTTTTGTTGAAGCGCAATACCGTAGTCTGGACTTGCGCCTGTTCCCAGAATGCGCAAACGAACCGGAGTCTTGGTGTAACTGAGGGCTTCAATAAGCAGGTGCTGGCGCTTGTAGTGTTCCAGGCGGCAGATGCACACGATTTCGTCGTTGTATCCGGCACTGAAAAAACGCTCCGGTTCGAAAACCGGTGGATACAGTACTTCGCTGTCGACGCCGTTGAAGGTCTTGAGGCGGTCAGAGACAACCTTCGAGTTGGTGAAAATGGTCTTTGCCTCACCCATTGCTCGGGTATCCACGTCAATCAGGGATTCGCGGATAGCACGATTTTGCGCTGTGTCCGGGAAGTCACGATAAGGCGAGTCCCACAGGTCGTAAAAAGTACGTATGTGGTGAATAAACCAGAGAATCTTGTGTGGGTGCGGTATCAGATGTGCCTGCGGCCGGAAGCAAATGATCCGGTCTGCCGCCTGAAGGTCTACCCAGCGCAGCGCCATCATCTGCTGAAACAGTATATCCGGCGGCGAATCGAGTTCCGGCAGGTACACGACTTCCACCAAGTGTCCGGCTTCGGTCAGTGTTGAGGCCAGCCAGTCGACAATGTTTCTTCCACCGCCCCTGATGAAAGGTATGAACGAGGAGCAAAGAACGATTTTCATCAGGCCGCGAGGACCTCGCGCAGGCTGGCTGCAATTCTGAAGATGTCTTCCTGGGTCAGATCCTGATGAGTCGGCAGGTTGATGCCGCGGCCGGACCACAGATCTGCTACCGGGTAGGTCTTGTCTTCCTTGTAAGGTGGAAGGACGTGCATCGGGTAGAAGACCGGACGGGTTTCGATGCCCATTGCATCCAGTTTTTGCATGACTGCGTCGCGTTTGTGCTCATCACCGTCCGCCAGGAAGATGTTGTACATCCAGAAGACCTGCTTGGCCCACGATGCCTCGGTTGGCAGGACGATCTTGTCCTTGAGATCCGCCAGTGCTTCGTTGTACCAGTCTGCCAGACGTTCGCGATCGGCGAGTGCGGTTGCAATGTTTTCCATCTGGGCCAGGCCGATGGCTGCCTGGATGTTGGTCATACGGTAGTTATAGCCAACGACCGGGAACCAGTAGCGACGGTTCGGATCCATGCCCTGGCCACGGAACAGGCGCAGCTTGGCGGCGAGTTCGTCGTCATTGGTGGTGATCATGCCGCCTTCGCCGGTGGTGATGATCTTGTTGCCGAAGAAGCTGAAGGTTGCGCAAGTGCCTAGGCTTCCCACCTTGTTGCCCTTGACTTCGGCGCCGTGCGCCTCGGCGGCGTCCTCGACGACCCATAATTTGTGCTTGCGGGCGATCTCGTTGACGACGTCCATCTGTGCCGGGTGACCATAGAGGTGCACCGGGATGATGCCTTTGGTCTTGGCGGTGATCTTGCTTTCGATCGTTTGCGGATCGATGTTCATGGTATCGGCGCACACGTCCACCAGTACCGGAGTCGCGCCGCAATAGCGTACGGCGTTGGCCGTTGCGATGTAGGTCACGGTAGGAATGATGACTTCGTCGCCCGGCTGCAGGTCAAGTACAACCAGGGCCAGATGCAGGGCGGTGGTGCCGTTGTTGGTGGCGATCGCATGCTTGACGCCACAGAACGCGGCGAAGCTTTCTTCAAAGGCGGTGATGTATTTGCCGTTGGAGGAGATCCAGTTTGTATCCAGGCAATCGAGCACGTAATTGCGTTCGTTTCCAGCAAGCTTCGGTTGTGCAACGGAAATACGTTTCATGTCTCTTCCTTCAAAATTTGTTTAATGCTTTGGCAGGCACACCCACAACTGTGACTGCTGAATCGATATTCGAAATCACGACGCTGCCGGCACCGACCATGACGGACTCACCGATGTGAATTTCCGGTATGACTTTGCTGCCTACACCGACGAAACTTAAATTGCCTACGTGCACGTTGCCAGCCAGGGCGCACTGGGGGGCAATGTGAGCCGCCAGCCCGATCACGCAATCATGGTCGATGGTTGCGCCGGTGTTGATAATGCAAAGGTCGGATATCGCGGCATCCGCATTGATCACCGCGCCTGCCATCACGGCGATGCCAACCCCTAATTTGGCCGATGGCGAAACCACTGCCGCAGGGCTAATGGCGTTCACCAGTTTGAAGCCCGCCTCAGTGGCTTTTTTCGCCAGTTTATATCGGACAGGGTTTGACCCGATGGCGATGAATGCTCGCTCGTATCCGTCCTTGCGCAGTGCCGGCAGGTGGGCGTCACTTTTCAGTACCGGGATGCCCAGGCAAGTGTCCGGACTGTCCGGGTTGCCGACGCACCAAGCAACTTTTTCGCCTTGGGCTTGCAGTAGCTCGATGCAGACCTTCGCATGGCCGCCGGCCCCTATAACGATGATTTCAGTCTTCATGGGGCACTCCTTTCGGCATGAGTCCACTCCGGGCGGTGAAACAACAGATTGACCGAGTCCGTGTGCGATAGTTGCTCGACCGACCAGTTTTCAAGGTTGCCGGTACGGTCGTTGATAACACTGAATACCAGCCCGGAGGCAGTGAAATGCTTGAGCCAGTTCTCGAGACTTATTGCATTTCGCTTCAGGTGGGAGAGGCCCAGTTCAACGATCAGAAGCATTTTCGGATTGGCAGCAAGCAGGCGTCGCGCACCTTTCATGACGTCGATTTCGGCGCCTTCCGCATCGATCTTCAGCAGCTTTGCAGTCAGATCTTCCGGCAGAAACTCGTCCAGGGTAATGGTTGAGATATCCACGGATGTCGTCGGGATAAATGACGGGGTTTCCAGCTCATAGAGTGAGTGGTGGCCGCTGGTAGCGCCAAGGTGCAGTTTGTGGCTGCCCGCTGTGTCCGAAAGTGCGTAATGGGAGATTTCGCTGATGGATGAAAACCCGTTGAGCCATAGGTTTCTTTCCAGCAGTTTTCGGGTCGGCTCGAATGGTTCGAAGGCAAAGATCCTGCCTTGTCCCGACATGGCTCGGGCGGCGGCTATCGAATGCATTCCGATATTGGCGCCGACATCGATATAGACATCGCCAGGCTTGATGATGCGCTCGATCAGAATCCGCGTTCCAGGCTCAAGCTCACCGGCTTCCATAAGATTGGCCAGCAGGGCGTGATCTCTGGCGCCGCAGAGCATATAGCCGACTGCAGTTTTGACCAATGTTTCATCGGGGCCGGAATTGATTGCTATGCGATTGACATCGAGCAATGCATATTGCTCGATTCGATCGAGTTGCGGGCCGGCTTTCTCCATTGGGAGTTGGCTCGCGAAAAGTTTTTGCGAAAGCGAAGTCTGAACATTCGCAGAGTTGATCAGCCGTCGAAGCTCCAACATGATTTTCTGGGTTTGCTCGCGCTGTTGATCTTGAAGTCTGCTGAGCTCATGCTGAAGTTTTCCGAACTCCTCCTGAAGTTTTTCGGATTCTTTCAACATGTCCTGGCGGATGGTGGAGTTGAAAAAAGCGCGCAAGCGGAAGAACACCGGGCGCCCAAAGGGCCTGATGATACGATAGCCCGTCTGAGCGATTCGCCGCAGTGCCTGTTTGATGTGGTGCCGCAGTACGGTCCCAAGTGATGGGGCGATTTGAGCAGTATCAATTTGAGCAGTATCAATTTCAGCAGCATCAATTTGAGCTGCATTAGTAGGCGCACTGATGTTTGGGTGTGGGCAGGTACGGACGAGCAAACGCCTGGATGCGAGTGAAAGCGCGGCTTCGATATCCACGCCATTGCGCTTAATGCTGTTCATTAGCGTCAAACTCCAAAGTAGGCCGCGGTGACCGTTGCCGGATCGCCATCCATTTTTATTTTTCCATGCTCCAGCCACAGCACCCGGTTACAGGTGTGCATTACCAGTTCGCGTGAATGGCTGGCGATCACCAGGATATTGGTCGACTTCACCAGTTCATTCATGCGGATTTCGGCCTTGTGCTTGAAGCCTTCGTCGCCGACCGATAGCCATTCATCCATCAGCAGGATTTCTGGTTTAATCGTGGTCGATACGGCGAAGGCTAGGCGCAGGTGCATGCCTGAGGAGTAGGTGCGGATCGGCATGTCGACAAAGTCGCCCAGCTCGGAAAACTCGATGATTTCGTCGAGTTTTTCGGTGATCTGTGCCTTGGTCATGCCCAGTATGCCGCCGCGCAGGTAAATATTCTCCCGTCCGGTGGCTTCCGGGTCCGTGCCCAGAGATATGTCGATCAGAGAGCCAATCTCACCCTCGATTCGGGCGGTGCCCGAGGAGGGTTCGTAGACGCTGCTGAGCAGGCGCAACATTGTGCTCTTACCCGCGCCGTTGTGGCCCAGAAGTCCCACTCGGTCGCCGTCGCGCAGGGTGAAGTTCAGGTCTTCAAGCGCTCGGACAATCACGCGGCCTTGTTGGTCTGCACCGAGCTGTCCACCGGTGGCAACCTGAAACAGGCGTTTCTTCAGGGAGCGGCCGTTCGCGTTGTAGATCGGGAAATCTACACAAACATTTTTGAATTCGATCAAGGACATTAGAAGTTCTTCTTAGAGCCAGTAAGCAATGCGACGCTTGTAACGACCGTAGACCAAGAGCGCAACGACCCAGCCGACAGCGGCCATGCCCAGGGAGACCCACCAGTTGGTGGCAGTCGGTAGTTGCCCGATCAGCGGCGAGCGTACGATCGAAATGATGTGATAAACGGGGTTAAGGTCAAGCAGGTATAGGCCAGCCCGTTGTGGCAACAAATTAGGCATCCACATGATTGGCGTGAGGTAAAATACAACCTGCAATAAGCTTGCGACGATCTGTGGCAGGTCTCGATAGCGCGCGCACAGAATGCCAAGAAGCAGGGCTATCCACGTCAGATTCAGCATAGCCAGCAAAAGACCTGGAAGGCTGATAAATGCGAGCCAAGTAAGAGGCTTGCCGACGGCGAGCAATACCAGTGGGAAGATCACGATATTGTGGCCCAGGATCAGGAGGTTCCGCCAGATCATGCGAAGAATGTGGGCAAACAGGGGGATCGGCAATTGCTTGATGATGCCTTCGGCAGCGATGAACCCGGTGCAGCCCTCGGTGATCACTGAGGAAATGAAACTCCAGAGAATCATGCCGACGGCGAGAAATGGGAGAAACTCTTGCATTGGAGAGTTGAAGATCTGGCCGAACACCACTCCGATGGTCCCGATCATCACACCCATGCTGATAGTCAGCCAGAATGGACCCAATGCCGATCTTCTATACCGCTGCCGAACGTCCTGCCAGCCTAGCATCCCTACCAGGGCATATCGTTTTGTCGCAGCGACGATGTCCGACAGCGCGATACCTATAGAACCATTGCGCATTAATAGCACCAGATTAGTGATCAAAAAAACATGCCATTTTAGGCTGGGGGGGAGGGGAGTGTCACTCTTTCTACACTATTTCTTTGCGTCCTATGGTGCGTTGTATCGGGTCAGTCTTGAGAGTCCTCTAGCGCTTGACTCTTTTGATCGAATGCCGCTTCGAAAAGCGGTGTCATGAGGCGGTGCCGAGTGTGTTGCAGCATGCGGAACGTCCGCGATGGCTGGCACTGTGCACCCAGTTACGCCTTGATAGCAGGTTGGGTATCGTCGTTCCGAGCTGCATTCTGTATGATCGGTAAGAATTTGCGGCTCTCCTGCAGAGCTCAATGGCGCGTATGACACAAAAGGGCCTGCTAAAGGCGCTCAAATGGAGTTTAGAGGATTCGCATGAAAGCTATCGTAACTGGCATTACTGGGCAAGATGGCGCCTACCTGGCGGAACTGCTGCTGGAAAAGGGTTACACGGTGTATGGCACCTACCGTCGGACCAGTTCTGTCAATTTCTGGCGTATTGAGGAACTTGGGATTGAAACGAATCCCAACCTGCATCTGGTCGAATATGACCTGACTGACCTGTCGGCCAGCATCCGACTGCTTCAGACTACTGAAGCGACCGAAGTCTACAATCTCGCGGCCCAAAGTTTCGTAGGCGTGTCTTTCGATCAGCCTCTGACCACCGGCGACATCACCGGTATGGGCTGTGTGAATCTTCTGGAAGCGATCCGTATCGTCAACCCAAAGGTGCGTTTCTACCAGGCTTCGACTTCCGAAATGTTTGGCAAGGTTCAGGCGATTCCTCAGGTCGAGAGCACGCCATTTTACCCGCGCAGCCCTTATGGCGTTGCCAAGCTGTACGCGCACTGGATGACTATCAACTACCGCGAGTCCTACGGCATTTTTGCAACCAGCGGTATCCTGTTCAACCACGAATCGCCACTACGTGGCCGTGAGTTTGTGACCCGCAAGATCACCGACTCCGTGGCCAAGATCAAACTCGGCCTGCTCGACAAGATGGAACTCGGCAACCTGGATGCCAAGCGCGACTGGGGTTTTGCCAAGGAATACGTCGAAGGCATGTGGCGCATGCTGCAGGCTGATGAGCCCGACACTTTCGTACTGGCGACCAACCGTACCGAAACCGTGCGTGATTTCGTCACCATGGCGTTCAAAGCTGCAGGGATCAATCTTTCCTGGAGCGGCGCTGCCGAAGACGAGCAGGGTACCGACAAGGTAACCGGCAAAGTGCTGGTCACCATCAATCCGAAGTTCTATCGTCCTACGGAAGTGGAACTGCTGATCGGTAACCCAGCCAAGGCCAAGGCAGCATTGGGCTGGGAGCCGAAAACCACTTTGGAAGAGTTGTGCTGCATGATGGTAGAGGCTGACCTGCGCCGAAATGAAAAAGGATTCTCGTTCTGATGAGTATTGCCGGTAAACGCGCGCTGATTACAGGTATTCAAGGTTTCACCGGTCGATACATGGCTGCCGAGCTGAAGGCTGGTGGCTATGAGGTGATAGGGATGGGGACGCAACCCTCAGGCGAGCCTGGTTATTTTCAGGTCGATCTGACCGATGGTCCTGCTCTGCGTGAGTCACTGGCAAATATTCAACCAGATGTGGTAGTGCATCTTGCGGCCCTGGCCTTTGTCGGGCACGGTGCCGCAGATGCCTTTTATCGAGTTAATCTCATTGGCACCCGTCATTTGCTGGAGGCAATTGCCGCCTGCGGCAAGGTGCCGGACTGTGTGCTGCTGGCCAGCAGCGCCAATGTGTACGGTAATGCTTCGGCCGGGTTGTTGAGCGAATCAACTTCACCAGCTCCTGCCAACGACTATGCGGTCAGTAAACTGGCCATGGAGTATATGGCCAGTCTTTGGCATGACCGCCTGCCGATTGTGATTACGCGCCCATTCAATTACACCGGTGTCGGCCAAGCTGAAAGTTTCCTGTTGCCCAAGATAGTTGCGCATTTCCGTCGGCGCGCCGACAAGATGGAGCTGGGCAACCTGGATGTCTCCCGTGACTTCAGTGATGTGCGGTCAGTGGTCAAGGCCTACCGTGGGTTGATCGAGGCTAGACCTTTAGGGCAAACGGTGAACGTCAGCTCAGGAAAGAGCCATACGCTTCGCGAAGTGATCGACATGTGTGCCGCGTTTACCGGTCATCACCTTGAGGTTGAAGTAAACCCGGCCTTTGTTCGTGCCAATGAGGTGAAGATCCTGTGTGGTGACAACACTCGTCTCTGCCAATTGGTCGAGGGATGGGGTACGCCAAGACTGGATGAAACTCTGAGCTGGATGCTTTCGGCGGAATAAATGAAGCTAGTTCTCTCTGTTGAGCCGATCCGCTACCCGCTGACTGGCATAGGTCGCTATACCTACGAACTTGCGCAGAGGCTTCAGCAAAGCCCAGAAATTACAGACCTGCATTTTTTTGCCGGTCGACGCTTTTTGCCTGAACTGCCAACAGCTGCGAATGAGTCCGGTAGTGGTTATGGCTTGAAGCGCGCGGTGCAAAAGAACTTTCTCGCCGTAGAAGCCTATCGGTTGCTGATGCCAATTTTGCGCAAGGCCGCCCTGAAAGGTCATGGCGATTATCTATACCACAGTCCAAATTACTACTTGCCGCCGTTTTCCGGGCGTAGCGTGGCCACTTTTCATGACCTTTCGCCCTTCACCTGGGCGCACTGTCATGCGCCGCAATTGGTCCGTTATCTGCAAAAAGAGCTTAAAACCACATTGGTGAGAGCTGATGCCCTGATCACTGACTCGGAATTCACTCGCCAGGAGCTAGCCAGCTATTTTTCTTGGCCCATCGAGCGGATTCATACCGTGCCGTTGGCAAGCTCTCCTGAGTTTTATCCAAGGCCGCCTGAGAAACTAAAGGCAACCCTTGCTCGGCACGGTCTAGAGGTCGATGGCTACTCGCTGTTTGTCGGCACTATTGAGCCGCGTAAGAACATCGAAACCTTGCTTGCGGCCTACAGTCGACTGCCTCTTGCTGTGCGTACGCGTTGGCCGCTGGTTCTCACCGGCTACCATGGCTGGCGCAATGATGTGATCCATCAGAAGCTCGAAACCGCTAGGCGTGAAGGCTGGGCTCACTATCTTGGATTTGTTCCCAGCGAGGACTTGCCTCTGCTGTTCGCTGGGGCGCGCCTGTTCGCATTCCCATCGCTTTACGAGGGTTTCGGTTTGCCGGTTCTCGAGGCCATGAGTTCCGGAGTTCCCGTGGTGTGCTCCAATAGTTCGTCGCTACCTGAAGTCGCCGGAGACGCCGCACTGATGTGCGCGCCGATGGATGTCAATGAGCTGACGCGATTGATCGAGCGCGGGCTGACCGACGAAGCATGGCGTGCAACTGCGGTTGTCAGCGGAATTCGGCATGCGCAGGGGTTTTCCTGGGAGCGTTGTGCGAGGGAGACCTTGCAGGTTTATCGACGAGTAATCGACGGAAAATGATCAAGGTCCTGCACTTCTTCAAAACCTACTACCCGGAAACAATGGGTGGCATCGAGCAAGTCATTTTTCAGATTGCCCAAGGCGGTTCTGAGCACGGGTATTCCTCGCAGGTCCTGTACCTGAGCGAAAGAGGGGCGGCCCGCAATGAAATGGTCGGTAATCATTTGACACACCGCTCAAAGCTTGATCTGCACGTGGCTTCGACAGGATTCTCGTTGTCGGCGATCAAGGATTTTTCGCAGCTGGCGCAGGAGGCTGATGTGGTCCATTACCACTTCCCCTGGCCTTTCATGGATCTGGTGCATTTTGCCACCCGCCATGGCAAGCCGTCGGTGGTCAGTTACCACTCCGATATTGTCAAGCAGAAGACACTTCTCAAGCTGTATCAGCCGTTGATGAACCGCTTTCTGTCCAGTGTGGATTGTATTGTCGCGTCGTCGCCGAACTATGCGCAGAGTAGCCCGGTGTTGACCCGCTTTCGCGACAAGGTCGAGATTATCCCCTATGGCCTGGATCGCGAGACCTACCCCGAGGTCTCCGAAGAGCGCCTTGCTTACTGGCGTAGCAAGGTCGGCGATAGATTTTTCCTGTTTGTAGGTGCTCTGCGTTACTACAAGGGGCTGGATTATTTGCTCGAAGCGGCCAGGATCACGGGTCTGCCTGTGGTGATCCTAGGGGGAGGTCATCAGGAGACTGAACTCAAGGAGCAGGCTGGAAGGCTTGGGCTTGGTAATGTGCATTTTGTGGGCGGTTTGGGGGATGACGACAAGGCTGCACTGTTGACGCTGTGCCACGCCTTTGTGTTTCCCTCGCATCTGCGTTCCGAGTCGTTCGGCATCTCCTTGCTGGAGGCTGCCATGTATGGCAAACCGCTGATTTCTTGTGAAATTGGTTCGGGTACGACTTACATCAATATCGCCAATGAAACCGGGCTGGTGGTCCCTCCGCGTGATTCTGCTGCGCTTGCCACGGCCATGATGACGTTGTCGACGGATCCTGCGCTCGCACAAGCCATGGGCGAGTGTGCGTTGAAGAGATATGAAGGTGTGTTTTCTGCGCAATCGATGGTTTGCGCCTATGCAGACATCTATCGAAGGTTGTTGGAGAAGTCTTGAGGTATGACCTTGCCTTTGAGTAGCCGAAGACTGTCTGGAGGGCAGGCCCCCGGTGTCAGGATAGTTGTCGCCTCTCCGGTTTTTCCTGAAAAAGCATATTGGGGGCGGAAAGAGAGAACTTGTGCCGTTTTATTCATCTGAACGTAGAGCCGCAATACTCAACATGCTGCATCCCCCGCTGAGCCTGACGACGGCCGGGGTTACCTGGCGCGAAGGTGTTAGCGAAATGTCTTTGTCCAACTAGCGCAAACAGGTCAGATCCGAAGCGTGTGTAGTGTCCGAGTCCAAGCAGTCGCCCCAGAACTGGTCAGCGGAAACCAAATTCGCCGTGGTTCTTGAAGCCGCCGGCTTGTCCGAGATCGAGCTGGGGGAGGATTGCCGACGTAGAGGCCTGTACTGTAGTGGTCTAATGAAACCGGACACCCATTTAGGCGAGAATGCTCGCCAGATAGAGGTGTCTGATGACCAAGCAACGTCGTTCCTTTTCCGCTGAGTTCAAACGCGAGGCCGCAGGCCTCGTGCTCGATCAAGGCTATAGCCATACCGAAGCCAGCCGCTCGCTTGGGGTGGTCGAGTCCGCGTTGCGCCGCTGGGTTAACCAACTCCAGCAGGAGCGCAACGGCGTGACTCCGCAGAGCAAAGCGCTGACGCCTGAGCAGCAGAAAATCCAAGAACTGGAAGCGCGCATTGCTCGCCTTGAGCGGGAGAAATCCATTTTAAAAAAGGCTACCGCGCTCTTGATGTCGGAAGAGCACGAGCGCACACGCTGATTGATCAGTTAAGCGCCCAGGAGCCAGTCGATTGGCTTTGCGCAGTCTTTGACATCACTCGCTCGTGTTACTACGCCCACCGCCTCAGACGCCGAACTCCGGACGTTGAGCGGCTTCGGTTGCGCAGTCGGGTCAATGAACTGTTTACGCAAAGCCGAAGCGCCGCCGGTAGCCGCAGCATCGTGTCGATGATGCAGGAAGACGGCGAGCAAATCGGGCGATTCAAGGTGCGTGGTCTGATGCGGGAACTGAAGTTAGTCAGCAAACAACCTGGATCACATGCCTACAAACAAGCGACGGTCGAGCGGCCTGACATTCCGAACATTTTGAATCGAGAGTTTGAAGTGCCGGCACCCAATCAGGTCTGGTGTGGCGATATCACCTACGTCTGGGCTCAAGGGAAATGGCATTACCTGGCGGTTGTTCTGGATCTCTACGCGCGCCGAATTGTGGGCTGGGCGCTGTCGAATAAACCAGACGCTGAGTTGGTGATCAAGGCGTTGGACATGGCTTATGAACAGCGTGGCAGGCCTCAAGGGCTGCTGTTTCACTCAGATCAGGGTTCGCAATATGGCAGCCGTCAGTTTCGCCAACGGCTCTGGCGCTACCGCATTCGCCAGAGCATGAGCCGTCGTGGAAACTGTTGGGATAATGCGCCGATGGAGCGTGTATTTCGCAGCTTGAAAACTGAATGGATACCGACCGTGGGCTACATGACAGCTCAAGAAGCGCACCGCGACATCAGTCATTACCTGATGCATCGATACAACTGGATTAGACCGCACCAATTCAACAACGGACTGGCCCCAGCTCAGGCCGAGAAAAAACTTAACGTCGTGTCCGGGATTAGTTGACCACTACAGTACCCAGAACAGATCACCGCATGGCTGCAGTCTTTTATTAGTGGTCAACCCTCTAAAAAGGCCAACAAAAAGACGACCAGGTATGACTCACCCACATAGGTAACAAAACAGTTCAAGCACATAGGTAACAGTTTTTAACTGGCACTGGTCGATTCCGAGGATCTGACCATGCCTTGGCGAGAGCTGAAACCTATGGGCCTGAAAGTGATGTTCATTGCCGACTATCTGTCTGGTCGACTCAATTTCAGTCAACTCTGTGCGGCTCACAGCATCAGTCGAAAAACCGGCTACAAGTGGGTGGCCCGCTACAACGCGGACAGTGTTAACGGCTTGGCGGAGTGCAGTCGCAAGCAGCATTCCCAAGCTCAGGCCGTGCCGTTTGCGGTGAAAGAGGCCATTCTTGAGCTACGCGGCCAAGGGCAAACCACGCCGGGCCCGAAAAAGATTCAGACAGCCCTAAGTGAGCGGTTTCCAGATCAGCCGCCACCCTCCAAGACGACGATCTACAACGTCCTTAAAAAGGCGGGTTTGGTGGCGCCACGGCGGTTACGTCAGCGTGTCGCCATCTATCCCAAACCACTTCAGAAAGCTGATCTTCCCAGCCAGCTGTGGAGTGCCGATTACAAAGGCCAATACCTGACGGGAGACGGTGTCTGGTGTTACCCCTTGACGGTGATGGATCACGCCAGTCGCTTTCTACTGGCGTGTGAAAGCATGCCGAGCACGACGTTCAAAGACGCCAAGGCCACCTTTGAGCGGTTATTTAAGATGTATGGAATGCCCGAGCGGATCCGTACGGACAACGGTGTTCCTTTCGCCAGCGATGGGCGTGCTGGGTTATCGCAGTTGTCCATCTGGTGGGCCCGCCTGGGCATCATTCACGAAAGGATTCAACCTGGTCGACCCGAGCAAAACGGACGGCATGAGCGCATGCACCGCACGCTTAAAAGTACATTGCCAAGGCCGCCGGAAATTGAGTGGGAAGCCCAGCAGAAGCATTTTGATCTGTACATGCAGCACTATAATCATGAGCGTCTTCATGAGGCTTTGGGGCAGAAAACACCGAGCTCATGCTACACAGGTTCCTCACGACCATTTCCGGAAAAACTGCCGGAGATGAGATACCCAAGCCATGTTGAAGCCTACCGAACGGACTCCAACGGGGTGGTGAACAAAGGAAGGCTCAGAATCTATGTCGGCTATGTCCTCAAACACCAAATAATCGGATTAGAGAGCATCAGCGAGGGTGTTTGGGACATCATCTTTGGGCCGGTAGTACTGGGCCGTGTTGATGAAAGAGACGCTAAAGATGCCTATCTGACGCTCAAAGTAATCAGAAATAAGTGATCAGGTGTTACCTATGTGCCTGAACTTTTCTGTTACCTATGTGGTTGATGAACGAGCCCCATGAAAGACAGGACACCGTTTCCCCCTTACGATAAGGGATAGGCAAACGGTTATGTTTATGACTAACAGCAACTATAAGAGTGGGGAGCTTTTGGGTCAGGAGCGGCGGCGCCGCTGGAGCCCAGAGCAAAAGCTGGCCATGGTTCGCGAGAGCCTTGAGCCAGGGCAAAGTGTGTCGGTCGTCGCTCGGCGCAACGGCATCAATGCCAATCAGCTGTTCCTGTGGCGCAAGCTGTATCAGGACGGCAGCCTGTCGGCAGTCAGCGCCGGTGAAGCCGTGGTGCCGGCCTCTGAGCTGAGCGATGCGCTCAAGCAGATCCGTGAACTGCAACGGATGCTGGGCAAGAAAACGATGGAAGCAGAAATCCTCAAAGAGGCCGTGGAGATCGCCCAGTCGCGAAAATGGATTGCGCACTCACCCTTGTTGCCGGGGGACGACCAGTGAAGCTGGTCAGCGAATGTCTCGGTGTGGCGCGCTCGCAATTAACGGTTCGAATCAAGCAATCGGTATCGCCCAAAGCACGGCGAATCAGACCTGTGAACGACGCTGAGCTGGTAGTTGAAATCCAGCGACAGGTCAGTGAGCTGCCCAGCTATGGCTACCGTCGAGTCTGGGGATTGCTGCGTCGCGCCCGTGAAAGCCAGTCGCTACCCGCGATCAACGTGAAGCGGGTTTACCGGGTGATGCGTGATCACAACCTGCTGCTTGAACGCCGGATCAAACAACCCGGCGTGCCGCGTCGACACGAAGGCCGTATTGCGGTGCAAACCAGCGATACACGTTGGTGCTCGGACGGCTTTGAGTTCCGTTGCGAGGACGGCGCCAAACTGAGCGTAACCTTCGCCCTGGACTGCTGTGATCGCGAAGCCATCGGCTGGGTCGCAAGCCCGACCGGGTACAGCGGCGATGATATCCGCGACCTGATGCTGGAAAGCGTGGAAAAGCGCTTCGGTGATCAACTGCCCGCCACACCGGTGCAATGGCTCAGCGACAACGGCTCGGCGTACACCGCCGAACAGACACGCCTGTTTGCTCGGCAGATTGGCTTGCAGCCGGTGACCACTCCAGTGCGCAGTCCACAGAGCAACGGCATGGCCGAGAGCTTCGTAAAGACAATCAAGCGTGATTACGTAGCGCATATGCCCAAGCCGGATCGAGAAACGGCGCTGCGTAACCTGGCAATTGCCTTCGAGCATTACAATGAGCAGCATCCGCACAGCGCTTTGAACTATCGCTCACCGAGGGAGTTCAGGCGCTTGGCAGCGGCATCAATTTAACGGGGAGTTGGTGTCCGGTTTTGTAGGGGCAAGTCCAGTTGATCCCTTCAACCACGAACAAACCCGCAAAGACAAGGAACACATCCAGGAACTTGAGCGTGATCTGCGCCGCAAAGATAAGGCGCTGGCTGAAACCGTAGCGTTGCTGGTGCTGCGAAAAAAGCTCAACGACTAGTGGGGACGACAACGAGGGCAACTGACGTCTTTGCCAGAACGGCAGTTGCTCGTGGATTGGCAGGTCGAAGCTGTGGCGTCTGGAGCCGGAAAGTCATGTCGTGTCAGGTAGTGGGCCTTTCGCTAAGAACCTTGCGGCGCTGGACTGAGACTGATGCGATTCGAGGCGATGCCCGAACCATCACGGTGCGACCCACACCGCGTAATGCGTTGAGCGAGTTCGGACGCCAAGCGATCGTGACGTTGTGCAGTAGCGCTGAGTACGCCCATTTTCCGCCTGACCAGATCGTGCCACGTCTGGCCGACCAAGCACGTTATCCGGTCTTGGAAGCGACGTTTTATCGAGTACTGCGAGCAAGTAGGCCAACAGCAGCACCGGGGCCGTGTTCACGGCCTCAACGCTATGCAGCACCGACGACGCATGCTACACAAGGCCCCAACCAGCTCTGGTCGTGGGACATCACGTACCTGACATCGCCGGTGCGTGGCAAGCACTACTTCCTATTTGATCGAAGATATTTACAGCCGCAAGGCCGTGGCATGGAGGTTTGCTAAGAATGAAACGGTGAGAAAGCAGTAGCGCTGCTGCAATGCAGCGTGATCGGCAAACAATGTTTACGCGAGCCGCTGGTTCTGCACTCTGACAATGGCGCGCCGATGAAATCGATGACGCTGTTAAGCAAAATGCATGAATTGGGCATTAACCCGTCACGTGGACGCCCGTAAGTGAGCAACGACAATCCTTACTCAGAGTCGCTGTTTAGAACGCTAAAATACTGCCTACTGTGGCCGCAGAACGGGTTTGCAGGTTTGGACACTGCACGAAGTTAGGTGAGGGCTTCATACGATGGTACAACCGCGAGCATTGGCATAGCCGAATCCGCTTCGTGATACCCGGTGAGCGACACCGAGGGCTGGATCATCAGATCCAGACCCGCAGTCATGAATTATACGGGCGGGCCAGGGAAATGAACCCGGAACGCCGGTCAGGTTAGAACTGAGACTAGGAGACGATAGGCACTGTGCTACTGAGCCCGGATCGGGAACAGCAACACGATAAAAAGCAGCATAGTTAAACGTTGACGCGACAACTACCTTGAAAACACCGGCCCAAAGCAACTGCGAACAGAATTAGGCAGCCAGCGTAGCGGCGCATCGTTCTACCCAGGGATTTTAAAGAAAACGACTAAGCCATCCGCTCGCTCAAAAGTCGGGCCTGCGCCGAAAGCCGCAGTCAAGTCATCGACAATGGCGGCTCCATGGTCGGTAAATCCCCTCCGGTCAACATATACGCCCACAAACCCAAGCTGCTTTATGGCAGTAATCTGATCTGAAATACTCTTCTTTGATAGTGCGCGATAGTACAAGTCGCCTTCACGCCCCTGCATGCCGCCGGAACTCCAGCGCAATGTGTCCGAATTGATGAATCCGGTAAGTGGCTGATACGCGCTCATTTGCGCCATTGGCGCAGACTCCGGAAAGGCGATATAAGGGAGTTGATAGATCGCCGAGCCAGGGGGCAGAGACGATTCCAACTGCTGGATGAACTGTTGATCCATCGCGGCGTTCGCTCGACCAATCGCCACCGTCGAAGCATACGAGGTAGGTGTTTGATCCAGCAGGCCAAACACGGCAATTGCCATGGCAAAGAGGGTTCCCACGAGCGCGGAACGGTTGATACGGCTACACCCATTCAATAGCAAAGCAAAAGTAAGGATAGAGCCGAAGGCGATGAAGATGCTCGCCCGGTCCCACGCCCTGATCATCGGAGAGATGAACATCGCGAAGACCACATTGAAACCGCCGACTGCCGAAGCCAGCAGCAGAGCAAGTACAACCAGAGATACCATTGCGATGCGCGGTTCTACTTTACGCCCAATCAGTGCGGCACAGACGGCAAGCAGAGCGGCAAGGAACCCCACTGAACCAACGATTCCGAGTCCTGCGGTCGTGTTGGCTAGCGGGAACGTGACATTATAATTTGTCGTGAACGTGCCCATTGCCGTGACCCGGTGTTGTGGTTGGGGCAGCAGCAAATGAACCAACTTCAGTGCATACACTTCGCTTTCTATTGGTACGCGAGCGGCCACCTCCGGATTTATGCCGTGCTCAGCTCGGTAGATCACGTTCGGCAACATATTCGCCAACAGGCCAAGCACTATGGCGCCGCATACGAGCAAAGCGTTCACGGCTGGGCGAATGCGTCCAATGCGAGCCGCCCCAGCAATGCCCGATACCATCAGCACAATCACGCCAAAAAACGCGTAGTAGACACCGAATGAACTCAGTGCGGCAATCACGAGCACGAACGCCAGAAGGCGCGACGGCCGGTGTAGGCCCCAATGGGTCTTCCCGTGAAGAAATAGGCTTTTGCCATAGTAGAAAAACAGGGGAATGCTGAAATACCATGTGTAAAGATCGTGCCCATATAACAGGCGCGACATGTGAAATGGCATAAATGCGAATAGCACAGCCGCCATTGCGCTGTAAGTTTTCCGTACCCCAAAGGACCGGATAACCACGAACGCAACCGAAAAAATAACAGGAAAACTTAGCAGGAAATAAAGGTCAACGGCGGAAAAAAACGAATGCGTAAGATTGCCGAGAAGCTTGTATATTAACAAGCTACCAGAATCCGAGTTGGGGTAATCGTAAAGCTCGGAACCAAAAGGGAAGCCGTTACGCGGGTTTTCGAAGAACCATCCTTCAATCGCACGTTTTCCTGTCCATTGGGAAAGCAGCGCGTCTCCCGCGAAAACGTATGGCAGATTAATCGACGGAATCAATCCCCCCGGCCACCCCATCAACAGGACACTAGCGAACTCGAAAGAAAAAATCGCACCTAAAGCCAGCCACTTCCAGTCGGACTTAGCCTGTCGTAGCAACCCTTGGCCGTGTTCGTCTGGCGTTGCCACTGGTTCCCGCTCTGTTTTAATGCCCATCTCCCCCCACCTCACTCCTGTTTAAACGGCGCGATAATCCCACAATATGTAGTGTTCGGCCAGATCGCGGTAACTGGGGTTGATGTCCGGCTCGTAGCGGTGTGCCTTGATGACGCCGCTACGCAGATGGTCCGGGACCAGGATTTGCGATGTCCCGCCGAGAAAAGCGAAGCACCGAGTGTGCGATCCGAGCCAGTTGGGAAGTTTTTGTGACCGGGTGGCCTCCGCGAAGGTGTAGCTGGAAGCGTCCAGCACGGCGACGAAGATCTGCGCCTGACGTATCTCGCTGGTACGCGGGTCGATGAGCGCCACCGTGGTGTCTTCGGGAATCGGCGCGCTCAAGCGACAGGCGTGCGGATTGGCGCATGGGCGTAATTTCATAGAGCGCTTCTTCCGTGGCTAGACCGCTCTGGGAGAACCAATTTTACAACAGATGGATACGCAGCATGGTTGTATGCGTCTGACCAAGTCATCTATCCATCCCCGCAAAGCCAAGATATGGTGTGCGCTCAAATTTAAGTGGGTACCAGTTCTAGCCTTTTAAGCGGGTATCTCACGCAGTCAAAACGCCGTTCCTATTCCAAATCCTTCAAGGCCCAGGTCATTCAAGAGTGCGCGCAGCCCGGCGCGTCGATTGCCAGCGTCGCACTGAGCTATAGCCTCAACGCAAACTCGTCCACAAATGGATTCGGCTGCAAACGCCGATAAGCACGGCGCTGCAACCTAAATTTATTAAGATGCCCATTCGGCTGACTGGACCAAATTCGCAAGCTACATCGTCGATTATTCGCGTTGAGATTCAGCACTCGTGCGGCACCGTCAAAGTGAACTAGCCAACTGAAAATGCTGCTGCCTGCGCGACCTTTCTTCGAGACCTTCTGTGATCATTCGTATCGATTCTATCTGGCTCGCTACTGAGCGGATGGACATGCGCGCAGACACTAAAACAGCGTTAGCTTAAGTGATTGCGGTGTTCGGAGCGGCACAGCCGCACTGTGCTTATCTGTTTGCCAGCTGCCACGCCAATCGCATGAAAGTTCTGCTGCATGGCGGCTTCGGAATATGGCTGGCGGCGCGCCGGTTGAACCAGGGCAAGTTTCACTGGCCCGGCATTTGCCATTGTTCTGAAATGGAACTGGATACCGAGCAACTTCAGGCATTGGTGCTGGGTCTGCTATGGCAACGCGCAGGTTCGAGAGGCTCGATCACACTGCGCTAACGGCTGCCACTAGCCCATCGACCTATCGTCGCAAATTGTCTGCTCTGGCAAAATCGACACTATGACTTCGCCCCCCAATCTCGCCCTCCTGACTCCTGAACAACTACGCCGCCCCACGGCTTTACCGTCGAATGCATAACTCAGTCATGTCGCAGTACTAATTGTTTTTAGTCGATTAAAAAAACCTGCAACTGTATTATTTACCCCAGACATTGCTGCGGCCCCACCGCCGTAACGATTGGTGGCAGGCAAACCAATTGCCCGAGTATCGGGGGTGAGGCAAGCTGCCACTTTCAAATTGACTAAAGAATTTGACGACACACAGGCTTCATTTCACGCGAATTCGGCCCTGACCGACGAGTCGGAAAAATCAGCTTCTCCCTGGAAATCCCGTTTATACCACCACACCCGATGCAACTATCGTTGCGTAGATATGTTCAAGATTGCTTTCCATAAAATCAAATCACCCAACCAAACTCAAGATGGCTTGAAAATCAAGCCGCAAACGGAGTATCCAAGCTTGCCAGTAATCGTTCTCGGGCTCTGCGTTGTTCTGTTGGCCGTGCGACTTACCATCGGTATCGACCTTTCCGACGAGTCCTACTACGCGACCTTTATAGACGGCTGGCTAAAGACGGGTATAGAGCACGATCGCAATCTCATGCTCCATCAGACCGCAGACTTTCTGGTGTACCCGCTCGCTCTGGCTTTTCGTGCTGTAAATGCGGGCTCAGACGGCCTGGTCCTCTTCCTCCGGATGGTGTACCTGGTAATCGCGGCCCTCGCGTCGACAGCTTTATATTGCGCCATGGCACCAAGCTACGGCCGGCGGATGGGTACCCTAGTAGCAGTGTGTGCGCTCCTCTTCGTGCCGTTTGGATTGCCCGCACCTTCTTACAACACTATTGGCATGTATTCTCTTTTGTCGGCATTAGCGCTGTTTGCGATGCACTTCAGTCAAGACGCCACGTCGACTGGCCGACGCCGTGGGTTACCGATATCGCTTTCGCTTTCGCTGTCGGCGATTGGCTGGGTCTTCGCCTGTGTGGCCTACCCGACAATGCTGGCACCGCTTGTTTTGCTGCTCGCGCTCAGTTTTTTAGTTCTTAAAACGAAGATCCATCGAGGCCTCATGCTGCGTTACGTAATCGCATGCATCTTGACGCTCGGTGTCGGTATCATTGCCTTGGGCATTACTTTTGGTCCATCCCGATTGCTCGATATGGTGCAGTTCACCAATGCGCTCAATGGCGTTTCGGGAGGGCTTCCACGTAAAGCGCAATTTGCCGCATCGATACTCTCTGCTCATCCGCGCTACGCAATTCTTCTTGCTTGCGCTGTGGCACTCGCATTCTTCCGTGGACTGTCGATGCATGGTCGCAACCAGCAACGAATCACGGCCATTGCACTTATAGCAATCGTCTTCGGAGTGATGACGACTGATAGTCCAGCACTCTTCATGCGATCACATGACCTGGTGCTGATTCTTTCCATCACTGGGATAGGTCAAGCACTTCGGGCGCTACGGGCACCCAACGCCGATCAGGGAATACGCGCCTTTGGCATCATTTATCTGGTGAGTTTTGCGGCAGGCGTTACCACCATGATTACGGCCTTCAACGGACCATTCAATTTCCCGATTGGTGGCTTGCTCTCGGCATGCCTGGCATTGATACCCTTCGAATCGAGAACACTCAACTCGTCGCAGGCGTCGTTGTCGTCAAGTCATGAAAGGCAGCCGGACACTATGAGCTTAGTGGCTGGCTTGGTCGTATGCTGTGCAATCGGATGGTCAACCTTCACTTTTTACTACGGGCAGATCATTACGCCTTTTCACACAATGACTCTCGTTCGTGAGGGCGCCTTTAAAGGCCTCCGGACTGATGCTGAGCAAGCATCGTTCATTGGCGAATTGACTCGCGCCATCAACTCTCAGCACTATTGCGGAACTCAGATGGCGGTTCTTGGTACGGGGCCAGGCTTCTACTTATTAGGCGACTTTGCACCCTCTGCTCTTTCGACATGGAACCCCACGGGTGACGCTAACCCCGCCACGATTGCAACCGCGGCATTTTATAGCAATCAGAGGAATCGCCCAGACGTTCTGGTTGTGAATAACTGGCAATGGGCGACGCCACTTTCCAGCTACGATCACACACTTCTCAGCCAGTACTCGATTGCAACGCGAGTGACGGTGGGTGTACGCGACGCGACGGTTTATCGCCGCAAAGATTGTGTGCCAGAGGGGCCAGCAGTGGGTGACTGAGCGAATTCTCAGCGCAATGGCGGGCTAGGTCGATGTAAATTGGTGGACATGTCTGAACTATTCCCCACATCTCGACGAGGAATTGCTTGCTACGGATTGGCTTGCGTCTGCCCTTGAGCCTCACGGATAACTAAACCTCTTCACCAGCGTCAACTCACACACCGCCCGCATCGGCACAACAAACGTTTCAATATTCTCTCTCGGCGTCCCTTCATCGGTGATCACTGTCACCTGGGTCGTCGTCAGCGGCTAAACAGGAGTAAGCGTCCGGGCAAACGGTCTTGCGCGACTAAGCCGCGTCGGCAGGCGGGTCAGCACATTCTTCAGATGGGCATACGAATCATGCCAATTGTTACGTGCCGACCGAATCAAACTCATGATCGCGGCGGCGCGCTTGCCGCTGCATAGCGACTCTGTAAAGAGCCAGTTCTTACGCCCCAGCGCCCAAGGCCGTATCTGGTTCTCACACCAATTATTATCAATGGGCACAGTCCCGTCATCGAGGTAGCGCGACAGCGCCGCCCAGCGTTTCAGGCTGTAATCCAGCGCTTTGCCAATGGCCGAACCGTTATGCACGATATCGCGTTGAGCGATCATCCAGGTATGCAAGACATCAATTATCGGCGCCGCCTTTTCTTGCGGTATTCGGCGGCGTAAGTCCGGTTCCGGATCCTTGATTTCACCCTTGATCTCATACAGCGCCTGGATCTAACGCATGGCCTGTTTAGCCAGTGCGCTCTTGTGGGTCGCATGCAGTTCGAAGAATTTGCGCCGGGCATGGGCCATACAGCTGATTTCAGTCACGACTAGTTCGAAGCTGTCCTTGTAACCGCCGAAATCATCGCAAACCAGCTTGCCCTTCCAGTCTTGCAGGAAGTTACGCGCATGTTCGTCGGCGCGACTTTGGCTGAAGTCGTAAACCACTGCCGAGGTTTCGCAAAACGGGCTGGGGGCGTAAGCCCAGAGGTGAGAGCGGTGGTTTTTTTTGTGCCCGGCATGAGCATCTGCACCGGCGTTTTATCAACGTGAACGACCTGCTGCTGCATATCGTAGGCGCCGATCCACTGAGCAAGCGTCGAACGCGGGATAGCCAAGCCTGCGTGGTCAAACACGGCTTCCTGACGGTACAGCGGCAGATGGTCGGCAAACTTCGCGTTCATGACGTGGGCCAACAAACCAGCGGTCTAGATGCCCTTGTCGATCACCTGCGCTGGGACCTGGATCAGTGATTCGCAAATGTCGCAGATCCACTTGGCACGAATATGGCGCTCGACGGCGAACACACCAAGTGTGTAATGGTGTTTCTCGCTGACATTTTCACCGATGCGCTTAAGTGCACAGCCAAAGGTGCAGTCCATGTTGTCCGGCTCGTGATGGATCAGCGTGCGGGGAAACTCAGGGGGTAAGGCGCGACGTTTGGGTTGCTGCTTTTTCTGGGCGGGCGCCGGAGTAACTTGTAGAGACTCATATTCCGCTTCGATGGCGGTGATATCGGTATCGATCAGGTCATCGAGCAAACTGGTCTGTTCGGGGCTCATTTGCTCGCTACGCTTGGCGAACTTGAAGCGCTTGAGCTGGGCGATCTCGTGGCTGAGTATTTCAATCAGCGTCTTGTTGTGATGGATCTTCTAATTCATGGCCTGAACGGTCTTGCCCATCGTCTCGACTTGTCCGTCGAGCGCCGAGACACGTTGCAGCAACTGCGTAGCCAGCGCGCGCAGTTTTTTCGGGGGTTCAGTTGGTTGAGGTAGGGGATCGAAGTCATACCGCCGATCCTGTCAGATCAGCGTAAACACGATGATGGGCTTATCGGACAATTGCGCTGCCGGATAGCGAATAGATAAGTACAGTGCGGTTACGCTGCACCGAACACCGAAATCACGCGGGCCGCACGCATGTCCATCGGCTCAGTGGCGAGTCAGATGGCATCAATCTGGATCACCGCAACAGCTCTCGAAGAAAACTTGCGCAGGTGGCTGCGCTGTCTACTGGCCAAGTCATTTTGACGGGCGTACGCGGGTATTGGATTTCAAGGCAAATACTGGTGGGGACAGGGTGCGATCTAGCGTCGAGCATTTGGGGATGCAGCTCGATGAACGCTGGCTGTAGAGCCGTGGTTTTCTGATTGTGCAGCCGAATCCATTTGTGGATGAGGTAGCTATTGAGGCTGTGGCGCAAGGCGATGTTTACGGTGGAAGCGTCGGGTTCAGAGCACTTCTGAACGACCTGGGCTTTGAAGGATTTACTGTAGGTGAGGAGCTGAGGGTGCAAGAGGTATCCGCTTGATGGGCCAGAAATAGTGTCCACTTTATGGACACCATGGCCTTCGGCGGTGGCGTCAGGAAAATGTGTTATTCGGACGCATACAAATGCGCTGGAAGTGGAACGGCATGGATGTGAAAAGTAAAGCGCCTACAATTGAAAAGGTGCGCGAGACGCCAAAGGCACTGATGACGCAGAAGGAGGAGATGAAGGCAGTTGGGAAGCTAAACAAGAAAAGTAAGTTTATTGCAGCAAAGCTGCTGCCGGACAGCAAAAAATGCTTTGATGATTAGATTGGTGCCGAAGTCAGAACCTGGAAAATCAATAAGGTTTTAACCAAAAGGGTATCCACTTCTGGCGTTATTAATGAGCCATCCTTTTGAAGCGCTTTTAGCCATTCATGCATGGAAAAGACTATCACGCACGATATGCGTACGGGTAAGAAGCGTTGGGCCATAACCCTCCCGTCCAGCCAGTAAGCAAAGTACTTGCGAGAAAGAAGGATATGGCATCGCACTGAAAGTGCTAACTTTCAGTTTTTCATTAGTAATACTTTAAGTGTTTTTAGTGGCAATTCCGAATTTAAGACAGCTTTTCAAATGGTGCACTTTTTGATGTCACGATTGTCGGTCATCCATAAATTCAATCAAAGTTTACACGTTCAGACTCAACCACCAACGGCATGTTGCGCATTTGGGTATGTACCGATCCCAGGTATTCCCCCAGCATGCCCAAAAACAATATCTGTACCGAGCTGAAGAAGAATAGAGAAATCAGCATGGGGGCGATGCCCACTTGGAATGAGTTCCAGAACAGCAGTTTGGCCACAAGAAACCCGAATGCGATCAACAGACTGAGTCCAGCCAGCAGCCCGCCGCCCATGACCATGAGACGCAATGGCACCTTCGAGTGATTGGTTATGCCAAGCATGGCGATGTCGTATAGCGTGTAGAAGTTGTTTTTGGTGATTCCTCGCTGCCGTCTTGGTTGCTTGAACGGCACTGTGGCGATCGGGAAACCGATTTCACAGAGCAGTCCGCGGAAATACGGATAGGGGTCATCGATTTGCTTCAGGATATCCAGCACAACCCGGTCAAATAGGCCGGCACCGGTAGCATTCTGCACCAGCGGCACTTCGGAAATACGCGTAACGAACCGATAATATGCGCGCCGCACCAGGAACATCAGGCGCGATTCCTCGCTCTCCGGCTTGACCGCCATCACTGTCTTGAAGCCTTCTTCCCACTTCTTGACGAACTCTTCGATCATCTCCGGCGGGTCTTGCAGGTCGGAAGCGATCAGCACGGCGGCGTCCCCACGGGCCTGCAGTAGGGCATGGTATGGCGAACGGATGTGGCCAAAGTTGCGGGCATTGAAAATCAGCTTGATCCGTTTGTCTTGCGCAGCCAGGGCGCGCAGTTTGGCGTGGCTATTATCAGTGGAGCAGTTGTCAATGAAAATGTGTTCGTAGTCATAGTCAAGGCGGGACATCACCTCGACGATGCGCTGGTACAGCTCATCAATGTTGGCTTCTTCGTTGTAGCAGGGTGTCACTATGCTGATAAGCTTACGCATAATTGAAAACGAACCTGTTATTAATGACGAATGAAAGTAAGGCCATTGGCACGATCAAGGCCATGCCAGCCAAGTAAGGGTCGACGCCCAGTAATTTGAGCGCCGCAATGCCTGCCACATTGGCGCCATAGACGACGCCATAGCCGGCAATGAATCTGAAGATCAGTTTGTTGTTCTTCGAACCGAATACAAGGGCGCCGGTGCTTTTGAAATTGAAGGCAATGCCTAAAATTGTGGCGAGCAGCAACGCCGCACTGTAGTGCAGCCCGAGATAGAGAAAGCCGGCAAAACAGCCGTAACCGAACGCCGCGTTCATCACCCCCACCAGCAGGAATCTGAACAATTTTACTTGTAGAAGTCTGCGCAGCATGTAGGGTGCCTTTTTAGTCTCTAGCATTCAGATACTGCCTGATTTCACGCATGACTCCAGTTAGCGAAGATTCGCTCGGCACATAGTCAAACAGGTGCCCAGCCTTGCGATTGTGCGAATAGTAATGGGCTTTGGGGCCTGTGGCATTGACCCTTGCCTGGTCACCCGCAATTGTGTATCGCAGGCCGAACTGCTCGTTCAAGGCAGTCAGCAGTTCGAACTTGCCAATGGGAGCCTGGCTGTAGCAGTCGACTACGTCATTGCACGCTGGCGACTGCAGGATCCGGTCGATCAGTTGTAGGAAATCGGCGGGGGTGAGGTAGTCCCGAAGCATGTCATCGGGTGCCACCTCCAGCACGGTGCCTGCTTGCAGTGCACGCAGAATGTCGCTGAGGAAGAATCGAGCCTCTAGAGCCTGGCGATGGCTAAAGTAACTGAATACCCTCACATCGACAATGGCGGCGTTAGGCAGCGCTCGATGGCGGCACTCGGCCTGGAATTTGGCCGCGCCGTACCAGTCCTGTGGCTTTAGCCCATTGATCGTGAATATTGCCTTCGAGTCCTCAGTTATAGGTGTTTCGAAGTTAGTCCCGTATGCCGCGCCGCTGCTTAGGTAGATGTACCTGCATTGAGGGTGGCGTTGCAGATACTCCAAGGCGAGATTGTCGTACTGCTCGGTGACGGTGAAGATATCCTTACCCATCTGTACGGCCCGGGCAGGGTCACCAACGCCAACAAAGTTGATGATCGCATCGAACGGGCAACTGTAATCGAAGCCGGCGTAGTCGAGTACGGTAAATTCCTTGCGCTCGGCAATGGCCCAAAACTCGGCATCGAGCGAGCCCGGTGCGCGCACGAACAGGGTGCATTCATAAGCAGTATGTTCAGCGATGCTGGCTATCAGGTCTTTGGCGATATGACTGCTTGCCCCAAGGATGGCAAGATTCATTTACCCAGATCCAGCACTGGCGACTGTTCATCGATCGGGCGGCCAAACTCAAGGCGCGGCCGGCATTCCCGAGCATCTGGCACCATGACTTCGATGAGCATGGGTTTGCCGTTGGCAAGAAACTCGGCTACAGCGGCCTTGAATGCCTCCAGATTGACAACGCTAAGCGAATGTATGCCATACGCAGCGCCCAGCGCCTGGAACTGCGAGGTATAGCCGTCCCAGTAAGTCGAAGAGTTACGGCCCTCGAAGTACATTTCCTGGAAGCCGCGGACCATTCCCAGCGAGTGATTATTCAGTACTATGGTCAGGATCGGCAGCTGGTCGCGAGCAATGATGTCGAGTTCCTGGATATTGAGCTGCGCACCGCCGTCGCCGGTGATGACGATAACCGGTTTGTCACCTGCAATGCTGGCGCCCACGGCGGAAGGAATGGCAAAGCCCATGGTGCCCAGGCCGCCGGAGTGGTGCATGGCTTGGCCGGGGCCCAGGCGCAAGGTATGCGCGGCCCACATCTGGTTGTTACCAACGTCGGCAACATAGTCCAGCGCACGGTCGGCAGTCAGATCGTTGAGGTTGTTGAACAGCTCAAACGGGCTGATGTTCCACGCCGTGTACTCATCAACGAACGATCGCTTGAAAACCTGTGCCAAGTGGGCGCGCCAGGCCGCTGGAGTAGGTTGCAGCTTGGCAGCATGCGCAAGGAAGTCGGCAAACACCGCGTCCAGGTCGGCATGGATCGACCCTTGGGCCTTGACCCTGTTGTCCAGCTGGGCCGCATCCAGATCGAACTGGATGATGCGCGCATTCGGGGCGAACGTTTCGGCTTTGGCCCCGGTCTGGCGCACGTCCATGCGGCTACCAAACACCACCAGCAGATCGCAGTGTTGGACAGCATGGTTGGCTGCGCGGGTGCCATAGGCACCAAGCATGCCGAGGTAGTGTTCGCTTGCCGTGAGTTTTTCAGCCCCTTTCAGGCTGGCAACATGGGGGATGCCCAATTTGCCCACCAGGCTCAGCCAATGGCTGAACTCAGGGCTGTTGACTGCGCCACCGCCGATCAGGAATACCGGTTTTTGAGCCTTGGCCAGTGCAGCCCAGACGTCGCTGAACGAGGTGCGCTGCTGGGCAGCAGGCGTTTTTTCATTGGCCAAGTCGTACAGTAATAGGTCCAGCACCGCGTCATCGATATCGGCGCGCTGGATGTCCATGGGAATGTCCAGCAGGACAGGCCCCGGACGGCCTTCTCGAGCGATTCGGATCGCTTTGATAAGGCAGGGGATCAGTTCATCGACATGGGTGACTTGGTGAGCATACTTGGTGATGCTGCTCACCAAAGCAACGCTGTCCAGCTCCTGGAAGCCCTGCTGACGTATGGGCCTGTCGCCCTTGAGTTCGTGGGTGTTGACTTGACCAGTCAGGAACAGGCAGGGGTGACTATCCAGCCAGCAATCTGCAATGCCAGTGATCAGGTTGGTGGCGCCGGGTCCACTTGTACCCAGTGCCACGCCCATGATCTTGTGATGAGTCGCACGTGCGACAGCAGATGCAGCAAAGGCAGCGCCTTGCTCATGGTGCATTGATACCAACTTGGTTTTTCCGAGCAAGTTAATACTGTCCACCAGATGGGTAATCATTCCACCGATGAGCTCAAAACCATACAGGACATTACTGTCTGCAAGTACTTTTGCTACTGCATCCGAAGCTTTCATATGTTAGAAACCGATCCCGAAGAACTCTTCCAGTTTTTCACCGACGTAATCGAAATGTTCTTGGCCCAGGGAGGGCTGGACGCCCAGCCAGAAGGTTTGGTTCATGGTCCGGTCAGTGTTGGTCAGATCGCCCACGACGCGGTACTCGACGTTATGGAAGTACGGCTGGCGGGTCAGGTTGCCGGCGAACAGCAGGCGTGTACCGATCTTGTTCTGATCCAGGAACTTGAGCAGGTCGACACGTTTGACCCCGGCGCTTTCCTTCAGGGTGACCGGGAAGCCAAACCAGGACGGGTCGCTGTTAGGGGTCGGCTCGGCGATTTCAAGAAAATCGCTCAGGGACGACAGACGCTCCTTGAGCAACTTGAAGTTGCGCTTGCGGGTTTCGATGAACTCGGGAGCGCGGTCGAGCTGTGCCAGTCCGCAGGCCGCTTGCATGTCGGTGATCTTCAGGTTGTAGCCTAAGTGCGCATACACGTACTTGTGATCGTAACCTTGTGGCAGGCTGCCGAATTGCTGACCGAAACGGTTGCCGCAAGTATCATCGCAACCGGGCGCGCAATAGCAGTCTCGCCCCCAGTCACGGAACGATTCGGCTATCAGTTTGAGCTGAGCATTATTGGTGAATACCGCGCCACCTTCACCCATGGTGATGTGGTGGGCCGGGTAGAAACTCAGGGTGGCGATGTCGCCAAAGGTCCCAACCAGCTTGCCGTCATAGGTCGCACCGAGTGCATCGCAGCAATCTTCGACCAGCCACAGATTGTATTTTTCGCACAGGGCTTTGACTTTACCCAGGTTGAAGGGGTTACCCAGGGTATGGGCGAGCATGATCGCCTTGGTCTTGGGAGTGATGGCCGCTTCGATCAGCTCAGGGTCAATGTTGTGGGTCGCCATGTCGACGTCAACGAAGACCGGAATCGCGCCGAACTGCACGATCGGGTTGACCGTGGTGGGGAAGCCTGCAGCCACGCCAATGACTTCGTCACCTTTCTTGATGGCACGGTCGCCCAGCTTGGGAGAGGTCAATGTGCTGAACGCAACCAGGTTGGCCGAGGAGCCCGAATTGACGGTAATGAGGTAATTGACGCCGAGAAATTCGGCCAACTTCTTTTCGAATTCGGCATTGAAGCGACCGGTAGTCAGCCAGCCATCAAGTGAGGCTTCGACCATCAGTTGTAGTTCGCGAGCGCCAATCACCTTGCCGGAAGGAGGGATAACGGTTTCGCCCCCAACAAAAGGTTTGGCAGCCAAGGCAAGCTCGGCGTAACGCTCAACGAGCTGGCTGATTTCCTGACGGAGCATATCGGGGGTCATAATAGTTCCTGCTTAAAGCTCTTAGTTGGTTAGGCGCCAGAGGCCATGGCTGCCATATAACCGTTGATTTCGTTGACGCAATGGGCGTGCATATCCTCGCCTCGCAACCAGGCGCGATGCCAGGTGACAATGCGGGTTAGTGTGGCTTCCAGGCTCCAGGTGGGTTCCCACTTCAAGTGGGTTCGGGCTTTGGAAATATCCAGCTTCAAGTAGCGCGCCTCATGGGGCTGGGGGTCACTGTCAAGTTGCCAGCTCGCACCGGCACCCCATGCTCCTACCATTTGATCGAGTATCCATTCGACGGGGCGTGCATCTTCATCTCGGGGACCGAAGTTCCAGCCTTGCGCGAATGCCTGGCCATGCTCCCACAGGTGTTGAGCGAGGACAAGGTAACCACTGAGCGGTTCCAGGGCATGTTGCCACGGGCGCGTTGCTTTCGGGTTGCGAACGATCACCGGCTGGCCTTTTTCGACGGCGTGCAGAATGTCAGGAATGAGGCGATCTTCTGCCCAGTCACCGCCACCGATCACGTTACCGGCACGTGCCGAGGCCAAGGCTGGCGCGCCATCAGCGTTAAAGAATGAATTGCGGTAGGCGGAGGTGACCAGCTCTACGCAGCCTTTGCTGTTGCTGTAAGGGTCATGGCCGCCCATGGGTTCGTTTTCACGATAGCCCCACTCCCATTCTTTGTTTTCGTAGCACTTGTCAGTCGTTACATTGACGATTGCGCGCAGGTTTGGGCATTTGCGTGCCGCCTCCAGCACATGAATAGTGCCCATGACATTGGTGGCATAGGTTTCAACCGGCTCCCGGTAGGACAGCCTGACCAAGGGTTGGGCGGCCATGTGGATCAGAATATCCGGATCAAAAGCCGTCATGCTTTCAGCAATGGCTTGCAGGTCGCGAATATCGCCAATCTGCGATGCAGCCATGCCTTGTTCTACGCGCGCCTGTTCAAACAGCGACGGTGTCGTAGGTGGTGCCAGTGCGAAACCTTTGACGTGCGCACCCATGTCTTGTAGCCACAGGGACAACCAGCTGCCCTTGAATCCGGTATGACCTGTGAGGAATACCTTCTTACCCTTCCAGAAGTCAGCTGAGACGGTAGCTTTCATATTATTCCCAGGATTTCCAAGGTGCCTTGCCATTTTGCCAAAGTTTTTCCAGCAGGTTTTTATCGTGCAAGGTATCCATTGGCTGCCAGAAGCCCTGGTGCTCGTGCGCCATCAACTGACCATCCGCTGCCAGCCCCATCAAAGGCTCCTGCTCCCAGACAGTGCTGTCGTCGATCAAGTATTCGAGGACTTGGGGTGACAATACAAAAAAGCCGCCATTGATCATGGCGCCATCGCCTTTGGGCTTTTCCTTGAAGTTGAGCACTTGGCCTTGCTTGATATCCAGTGCGCCAAAGCGACCTGGTGGATACGTGGCAGTGAGGGTAGCGGCCTTGCCATGCTGTTTGTGAAAGGCAATGGTGGCACTGATATCTATATCACCGACGCCATCGCCGTAGGTGAAGCAGAACGCTTCTTCATTTCGAACGTAATCGGCCACGCGGCGCAAACGACCTCCGGTCATCGAGGAGTCACCGGTGTCAACCAATGTGACATTCCAGTTTTCAGCGCGTTTGTCGTGCACTTTCATGGTGTTTTCACGCATGTTGAAAGTTACATCCGACGAGTGCAGAAAGTAATTAGCGAAGTACTCTTTGATTAGATAGCCTTTGTATCCGCAGCAGATAATGAAATCATTGATGCCATGCGCGGAATACATCTTCATGATGTGCCAGAGAATTGGTTTTCCACCAATTTCGACCATTGGCTTAGGACGTACACTGGTTTCTTCGCTCAGGCGTGTACCCAAGCCGCCTGCCAAAATGACCGCTTTCATGATTGCTCCTTATCAGTTTGAGCTTACAAATGCATCTGAATAAAAGTTTTTGACGGGCAGTCCAGAGGTTATCAGTGCATCCCGTGCGGAATGAATCATGTCTTCCGAGCCGCAGGCGTAGACAACCGATTGTGTGAGATCGATGGAGTCTTTGATCAGCGCTGATTGTACATGGCCAGTACGTCCTGTCCACTGAGCATCCGCTCGCGAAAGCACCGGTATGAAGGTGGCGTCCAATCCCTGAAGTTGTGGGTTCCAATAGATGTCGTTGAGCGTACGGCCTCCCCAATAGATGAAGACCTTCTTACCAACGGCCAGCGAGGGGTTGTCAAGCAATTGCTCAAGCATGGCCTTGACGGGAGCAATACCAGTACCCGTAGCCAGGAAAACGATGTTCCTAGCGTCCTTTTCACGCAGGCTGAAGGTGCCTAGCGGGCCTTCCAGTCGTAATAGATCGTTGGCCTTTGCACGGGCGAACCAGTACTGCGACATCATGCCTTGCTCGACCTCCCGGATCTGTAGTTCCAGCTTTCCGTCGGCGCGCTGTGCATTGGCGATGGAGTAGCTGCGGCGCAGACCAGCTTCGCCGATGATGTCGAGGTACTGTCCTGGCAAATAAGTGAGCTTGCTATTGGGCGGCACTCTAAGGATGACTTCCACAACATTGTCGGCGAGCTTGTTGATCGTGTCGATTCTGCAGGGGAGTGTCTTTACGGCAATGTTTCCGAGCGCTCCAAGATCTTCGGCGTCGATCTCCACATCGGTGACGGCATGGCGGCAGCACGTCAAGATCAGTCCTGCGGCGCGCTCGTCGGATGTCAGAGAGGTCTCACCCTTGAACGCTTCAGTTTCACCGGAGAGAACTTTGGTTTTGCAAACGCCGCAGCGCCCGGTCCTGCAACTGTATTCGAGAGTGATGCTCTCAGCCCTGGCACTGTCGAGCATTGATTTGCCTGTCTCGGAGCTGAATGATTTCCCGTTGTGAAGTTTTACTGAAGCCATATTGGTTACCGGATTTGAAAATTCTGTGCGGGCTACAATGCTGCCGTCAGCTTGCTCCAGAATCGAAGATTCGACGTATATGAAAAATGGAGATTTTATTTTACGGGTTTGAATAAAGGTGAACGGACAGCGGGCGCGGAAAAAACAACGTGTGCTTCAGAAAGTGCTTCTGGCGATATTCGTGATCACTGCGGTTCTGTTCGTAGGGCATGTGTTAACAAGCCCTTATAATCGGGAGTTTCAATACTGCCACCATACGAGCAATCACCAAATTATTCTCATGAAATCCATCATCATCCTGAAAGCCAACGTCCATGTCGGGTATGAAGTGGGGCCGCCTAAGGAGTCAGTCTCATGCCTTCAAATTTTTGAATGATAACCTAGGTGTGAGTTGTATGCACCAATTGTTGCAGGGGGGGCTGCGTTGGTTGCGCGGTCGGCCTGCCACGCTAGCTTGATGTGGCAGGCCTAAATAATATGCTGCTATCTGCTATCTGCTATCTGCTATCTGCTATCTGCTATCTGCTATCTGCTATCGAGCGTGTTAGGTTTTGTACGAAAAGTAATGTCGCAAACACCGCATGGCACAAGCCAGTGAGGCCATCGCGGCATAACTTTTCGCGAGTTTGTCGAAGCGCGTAACGATGCGGCGGTTTTCCTTCAGCCACCCGAACATACGCTCGATGATGTTGCGC
The DNA here is from genome assembly GCF_050990305.1 of Pseudomonas putida. Classification (GTDB taxonomy): domain Bacteria; phylum Pseudomonadota; class Gammaproteobacteria; order Pseudomonadales; family Pseudomonadaceae; genus Aquipseudomonas; species Aquipseudomonas putida_AH. The sequence goes on from NZ_CP158817.1 coordinate 1,823,678, forward strand.
TGGCGGTACTTGGGCTTGTCGAACGGTCTCGGCAACCCCGGTTTGGGTTTGCGCTTCATGTTGCGCAGAGGAATCACCGGCTGCATCCGATACCGGTCGCAGTAACGACGCAGAGATTCGGCGTCATAGCCTTTATCTGCCAACAACCACCGACAGCGCTTACGGGGACGACCGCGCAAACTTGGGATGTGTGCCTCGTCCAGCAAGGGCTGGGCATAAGCGATGTCGCTGGCTTGCCCGCCCGACAACAGAAATTTCAGAGGCACACCATTCGCGTCGCACAGCATGTGGATCTTGGTCGTCAGGCCGCCCCGGCTGCGCCCGAGCGCATGATCTTGCGGTACTTCAGACCCCTTTTTTCCCGGCGCCTGATGAGGCTCGGGTTGCACGAACGGCAGTGGAGTCGATCATCCAGGTTTCAAAGTCAATCAGGCCTTGCTCGTTCAACCGGATGTGGAGTTGTTTGAGCATTTGGTCGAAAAGCCCGCGATTACACCAGTCGCGAAAGCGTTGATACACCGTTGGCCACGGGCCGAAGCGCTCGGGCATGTCACGCCAGGCGGCGCCTGAACAAAGCACCCAGAGCACGCCGTTGAGCATCAGCCGATCGTCTGTCTAAGGGCGTCCGTTACGGCGGGTTTCACTGAAGATGTCTGCAACCAAGTCCCAGGCTGCGTCCGGAAGTTCGTACCGTTTAACCATCGTGGGCTCCTGCCTTTGATGGACGCGGACTCTACTGATTCCTGACGTTTGCGGGAGTCAAATGAGTTTCAGCGGATTTCATACAGAGCCTAAGTTTCAGGGATGGCCAAACTATACAGGTTAGTAACGACGAGGGTTTTGGTGTCCACTTCCACGGCACGTTTGACTTCGGTCAGCGTTACTACCTGGGTGTCGAAGTCGACATCCGTGAAAGCTGGTTTGCCGCCGATGGTCTGCACGGAAGTGGTGGTGTACATGCCGGCGTTGGCTGCCGTCGTGATCACGCCGCCTTTTTCAACGCCCAGCGCCTTGAGGGTCAGTTCGATCGCGTCGGTGCTATTGGCGACGGTAATGCAGTGAGCGGGGTCAAGGTATTCGGCAAACGATGCTTCAAAGCGTTTGACCTCTAGACCCAGGATCACCCATTCGCTGGACACCACACGCAGAATGAATGCATCAATTTGGTCCTGGAATTTTGCAGTTTTCGCGTTGAGGTTATTGATTTGTTGCCTCGAGAGACTCCCCTTGAGGCGTAATCCGCTACGTGTGGTGTTATTACTTTGACTCGAAATGTTCTGGTCACCGGATCAGGCAAGGAGCCCCAGATGCTTGCGGTGTGAGCTTTTAATCAAAATAACGGGGGGGGGGGGCTCTATCGTTCCCGGGGCCTTGCACGAACAGCTCTGATTGCAAATCGTCCAGAATAACGAGGAGGACATGTCGACAGCAACGGATTTGAGACTTTGAGCGGCGAAGGGGAAAGCAAAAAACAGCGCTCAAAATGAGGGGCTTTCGTGATAGATTAATCCTTTGCTATCTATTTCCTGAATCGGTTTGAAATGTCGAAAAAAATACTGGTGACCGGAGGAGCGGGATTTTTAGGGAATGCCTTGATACAGCGTTTTTCCACTATTCCCAATACATCGGTTGTAGCTCCGCTAAGAAATATAAATATTAAGTTACCCGATTCAGTAGAGAAGACTTATATATCCAATATCGATGAAGCAACCGACTGGGGCGCATCACTCTCTGGTGTTGATATTGTCGTGCATGCGGCGGCGCGGGTGCATGTCATGCACGAAAATCCTGAGCAGTCGCTCGAAAAGTTTCGCACCGTCAATGTCAAAGGCACGCTTCAGCTTGCCAATCAGGCTGTAATGGCCGAGGTGAAGAGATTTATTTTTATCAGTTCCATTAAGGTCAACGGGGAAGTTACACCGTTTGGACAGCCTTTTACGGCAGATGATACTCCGGCACCATTGGATGCTTACGGGATATCAAAGTACGAAGCTGAGCAAGCACTGTTGAAGCTTGCTGAAAGTTCACAAATGGAAGTTGTCATTATTCGTCCAGTCCTTATATACGGTCCGGGTGTAGGTGCTAACTTTCGTCAAATGATGCACTGGCTTTCAAAAGGTTTTCCTCTGCCATTTGGTGCGGTGACCAACCAGCGAAGCTTTGTATCTCTGGAAAATATCGTCGATCTGGTTGTTACCTGTGTCGATCATCCCTGTGCAGCAAATCAGGTTTTTCTAGTTAGCGATGGTGAGGATGTTTCAACGACTGAGTTGATGCGACGTCTTGTTGCTCACCTGGGGGGGAGAACCTGGTTGTTGCCCATTCCAGGAGCACTACTCGTTTCTGTGGCCAGGCTGCTGGGGCGGGGTGCGATAGCTCAGCGGCTATTCGGTTCGTTACAGGTCGATATCAGAAAAAACCGGGAGTTACTGGGCTGGCAACCGCCGTACAGTATGGATGATGGATTGAAATCGACGGTGATACGTTTTCTGGAGTCTCGCAAACAATGAGTTACGCCTGGTTCATTCCACTGGCTTTCAGTATTTCGTTTGGGCTGACGGCAGCGTTGCGCAGGTATGCAATTTCTCGCAGCCTGATCGATGTTCCCAGCGCACGCAGCTCTCACACGGTTGCAACGCCGCGTGGTGGTGGTGTTGCAATTGTCATTGCGTTTGTCCTGTCGTTGGGGTTTTTATATGCCGTTGGATTGATGTCCACAGCTGGTTTAATTGCGGGCGTGGGCGCTGGTATCGCGATAGCGTTGATTGGTTTCATGGACGATCACGGCCATATTGCTGCGCGCTGGAGATTGCTGGGTCACTTTGCTGCCGCTGCCTGGTTCCTGGCCTGGATCGGTGGGTTGCCTCCCATGGAGTTGTTTGGCTTTTCCGTTTACCTCGGCTGGATTGGTCATGTGTTGGCTGCTTTTTATCTGGTATGGATGCTCAATCTTTACAATTTCATGGACGGCATCGATGGTATCGCCAGTATTGAAGCCATCTGCGTTTGCCTTGGGGCCTGTCTGCTCTATTGGTTGTCAGGCCTGGACAGTCTTATTTGGGCTCCGCTACTGCTCGCCGCTTCCGTGACCGGCTTTCTGTGCTGGAACTTCCCTCCCGCACGCATATTCATGGGGGACGCCGGCAGCGGATTTCTCGGCATTGTGTTGGGTGGGCTTTCGCTGCAGGCAGCCTGGATAAGTGCGCCGATGCTCTGGGCGTGGTTGATCTTGCTAGGAGTTTTCATCGTCGATGCGACATTCACGCTGTTTCGCCGCTTGCTTCGGGGAGACAAGGTCTATGAAGCGCATCGCAGTCATGCCTATCAGTTCGCCTCTCGTCGGTTTGGCAGCCATTTGACGGTTACAGCGGTCGTAGGAGCGATCAATTTGCTTTGGTTGTTGCCTATCGCACTGGGCGTTACGCAATTCGGCCTGAACTCAGGGATAGGGTTGATTCTGGCCTATGCTCCACTAGTTGTGTTGGCCATTAAATTTCATGCCGGTGAGCTTGAAGCACCACAGAAAAAAACTGAGTAACAGTTCTGTCATTTGGGTTTCAAAGTGGATGAGATGCGCCTATAAGGTTCCACTACGGTGATATGGCAGTTGAAAGGAGAAAACTGAGGTGTTTGAAGAGTTAATGGATAAGGTCAGAGCACACCTTTTAGGGCTGCCCAGGCGTCGCAAGCGATTGCTTCAGGTTGCCACAGACATTGTTCTAGTCTGGGCTGCTCTGTGGTTGGCATTCATCGTCCGTTTGGGGATCGATGATATGTACAACCCCTTTAGGGTCCATCTCTGGCTGTTTGTCAGCGCCCCAATCGTTGCCATTCCTCTTTTCATCCGCTTCGGCATGTACCGCGCCGTCATGCGCTATTTCGGCAACGACGCACTCATCGCGATCATCAAAGCTGTCAGTTTGTCGTCACTGATCCTGGCAGTGGTGGTTTATTGGTACAGCAATCATCAAGCCGTCGTCCCACGCTCGATCATTTTCAACTACTGGTGGCTAAGCCTCGTCATCATCGGCGGCCTGCGCCTATGCATGCGCCAATACTTCATGGGCGACTGGTTCGCCGGTGCTCATCATGTACCGTTCATCAATCGTGATGACGGTCTCACCAAGGTTGCAATCTATGGTGCTGGCGTGGCCGGCAATCAGTTGGTCGCTGCGCTTCGCATGGGCCGGGTCATGCGCCCTGTGGCGTTCATCGATGATGATTCAAGCATCGCGGACCGGGCAATTGCCGGCCTGCAGGTCTACAAACCCAAGCACATTCAGCAGATGATCGACGAGACGGGGGCCCAGGAAATCCTTCTGGCGCTGCCGTCTTCTACCCGTGCACGACGTCGGGAAATCCTGACTTTCCTGGAGCGTTTCCCGCTACACATCCGAAGCGTGCCGAACTTCAGCGACCTGGCCAGTGGTCGGGTGAAGGTCGAAGATATCCAAGAAGTGGATATCGCCGACTTGCTCGGGCGTGATTCGGTGCCGGCGCAGCCGGATTTGCTCGAGCGTTGTATCAAAGGCAAAACGGTCATGGTCACCGGAGCGGGTGGGTCGATTGGCGCGGAGCTTTGCCGGCAGATTTTCACACTGGGTCCGACTACGCTTTTGCTGTTCGATCACAGTGAGTTCAACCTCTACAGCATCCTGACGGAATTGGAGCAGCGCGGCTGTCGTGAGTCGCGTCCTGTCAAGCTGTTGCCGATTCTTGGTTCTATTCGTCATCAGGACAAACTGCTGGATGTGATGAAGACTTGGGGCGTGGACACGGTCTATCACGCCGCAGCTTACAAGCATGTGCCGATGGTTGAGCACAACATCGCCGAAGGTGTACTGAATAACGTCATCGGTACGCTCAACACCGCTCAGGCAGCATTGCAGTCAGGTGTTTCCAACTTCGTGCTGGTCTCAACCGACAAGGCAGTCCGTCCGACCAACGTGATGGGCAGTACCAAGCGCCTGGCTGAGTTGACGCTTCAGGCCTTGAGCCGTGAGATTGCGCCGGTTCTATTCGGTGATAAGGCCAATGTGTCCCGGGTCAACAAAACCCGTTTCACCATGGTTCGCTTTGGCAATGTGCTGGGGTCGTCCGGTTCGGTGATTCCCCTGTTCCATAGCCAGATCAAGGCTGGTGGGCCTCTGACGGTTACTCATCCGAAAATCACCCGCTATTTCATGACCATTCCCGAAGCCGCGCAGTTGGTGATCCAGGCGGGTTCCATGGGGCAGGGTGGTGATGTGTTTGTGCTGGATATGGGCGAACCGGTGAAAATCGTCGAACTGGCAGAGAAGATGATTCATCTTTCCGGTTTGAGTGTTCGTTCGGAGAAAAACCTGCACGGTGATATTTCGATCGAGTTCACCGGTCTGCGTCCTGGCGAGAAGCTTTACGAAGAGTTGCTGATTGGCGACAACGTATCGGCAACACAGCACCCAATGATCATGAGCGCCAATGAAGATCACTTGCCTTGGGATGTACTGAAGGGCCGTTTGCGGGAGTTGTTGGTGGCTGTTGATCAGGACGATTACACACGTGTCCGTCAGTTGCTGCGTGACACCGTCAGTGGCTACACCCCCGACGGTGAGATCGTCGACTGGATCTACCAGCAACGCCGTCAGGAACCCTGATTGTTTCACATCCCGTAACGGACACATTTTTGACAGGCTCCACACATCGCCTAAGTTTGGGAGGCAGCTTCGGAAAAGCTGCTTTCTCAATCGATGTCATGGAGCGTCAATTATGCGTACTGGTCTTTTCTCCTCTCTGGTTTTTGTCCTGCTCACCAGCGTCTCAACTTCTGTGATTTCGGCTCCAGCGGTCAAGCCGGAGGCCGGCAATGCACCGCAGATGCAAGAGGTTGCCCAGAAAGCACAGAGCGGCAAGGTGGATTTGAATATGGCCGATGCGTCGACCTTGCAACGTGAGTTGGCGGGTATAGGTGAGGCGAAGGCTAACGCGATTGTTGCGTACCGAGAAACTAATGGGTCGTTCGCATCGGTGGATGAATTGCTGGAAGTGAAGGGCATCGGTAAGGCGATTCTGGATCGCAATCGCGACAAGCTGGAAGTGAACTAAGCTGATTATTCCACGCCAAGGGGCCGGTCATTGACCGGCCTTTTTTCTTTCTCGCGGGTGCTGGGGAAGAATTGCCTTCTGTCGGGATGGTGAAAATTACGACTATCATATTCAGTTTAAATTATGCATATAATAAATAACTTTCCCGTCCGGGCTCCCTGAAACTCAGGCGCTTGGATCGCCCTCAAGCATCCCACAGGAGCACAGTCATGAATTCTGCCCAATCCCAAGGTACGGCCCTCGTCACTGGTGCTTCTTCCGGCATCGGTGCGGTTTACGCGCAGCGTCTGGCGTCGCGCGGTTTTGATCTGTTGCTGGTCGCTCGTGACCAGCAGCGGCTGGATGAGTCGGCGAACAAGCTGCGTGAGGACTATGGTGTTCAGGTCGAAGTACTCAAGGCGGATCTGACGCAAAAGGACGACGTACTCAAACTGGAGCAGCGGTTGCGCAGTGATTCGAGTATCAGCTTGCTGCTCAATAACGCCGGTGTGGCGGCGGAAGGCTTATTGGCCAATGCCGATACCGACCAATTGGAGCGCATGATTCAGTTGAACGTTACTGCGGTCACGCGCCTGGCATCGGCGGCGGCAGCCAGTTTCGCCAAGGCGGGCCGTGGCACGATCATCAACATCGCCTCGGTAGTGGCTCTGTTTCCCGAGCGCTTCAATGCGACCTACAGCGCCAGCAAGGCGTATGTGTTGAGCCTGACGCAGTCGTTGAACGCCGAGCTTGATGGCACGGGAGTCAAGGTCCAGGCTGTGTTGCCAGGGGTAACACGCACCGAAATCTGGGAGCGCTCCGGTATCGATGCTTCGCAGATTCCGGCGGAGATGGTCATGGAAGCCGGGGAGATGGTCGACGCGGCGTTGTCAGGGCTGGATCAGGGCGAGTTGGTCACCATTCCGTCGTTGCCGAATGCTGCCGACTGGAATGCCTTTGTGGCGGCTCGTCTGGTGATGGCGCCGAATCTCTCCAAAAACCACGCTGCTGCGCGTTACAAATGAAGCGACTGAATCTGCATGAGGTACTTGCGGTATGAGTGATCGTCGAGTGGTTGTAACGGGCATGGGCCTGGTGTCTCCGCTGGGTAGCGGGGTTGAGGTCGTCTGGCAACGTTTGTTGGCCGGATGCTCCGGGCTGCGCAATTTGCCCGAGGACGTGGTTGCTGACTTGCCGGCCAAGGTTGGCGGTGCAGTGCCAACTGCGGTGGACGATGTCGAGGCGGGTTTTGATCCTGACCTGGCGACACCTCCCAAAGAGCAGAAGAAGATGGACCGTTTCATTCTGTTTGCCATGGAAGCGGCGCGTCAGGCGCTGGAGCAGGCGGGCTGGAAGGCGCAGACCGATGATGCACAAGAGCGTACCGCGACCATTATTGGTTCCGGCGTCGGCGGTTTCGGTGCGATTGCCGAGGCTGTGCGCACTACCGACAGCCGTGGCCCTCGGCGTTTGTCTCCGTTCACCATCCCGTCGTTTCTGGTAAATCTGGCAGCAGGACATGTGTCGATCCAGCATGGTTTCAAAGGCCCGTTGGGTGCGCCGGTGACAGCCTGTGCGGCCGGGGTTCAGGCGATTGGCGACGCGGCGCGGCTGATTCGTTCCGGCGAAGCGGACATCGCGGTGTGTGGTGGAGCAGAGGCGGCGATCGATCGGGTCAGCCTCGCCGGATTTGCCGCTGCTCGTGCGTTGTCGAGCGCTTACAACGACACCCCCGAGCGCGCCTCGCGACCGTTCGAAAGTGGCCGGGATGGCTTTGTCATGGGCGAAGGTGCCGGTCTGTTGGTGATTGAGTCTCTGGGGCATGCCTTGGCCCGTGGTGCGCAACCGCTGGCAGAACTGGTGGGTTACGGTACCAGCGCCGATGCTTTTCACCTGACGGCAGGACCCGAGGACGGCAGCGGTGCGCGTCGTGCGATGTCGTTGGCGTTGGCTCAGGCAGGCGTTTTGCCGGAGCAGGTCCAGCATCTCAATGCTCACGCCACCTCGACGCCGGTGGGCGATTTGGGCGAATTGGCGGCGATCAAGTCGCTGTTTGGTGCGCAGAACAAGATCGCGGTGACATCCACCAAGTCGGCCACTGGGCATTTGCTCGGCGCGGCGGGAGGCCTTGAAGCGATCTTCACTTTGCTGGCAATCCGTGATCAGGTTGTACCCGCGACGCTCAACTTCGACAACCCGGACCCCGCGACCGAAGGCGTGGACATCGTTCACGGTCAGGCCAGGCCGATGGCCATTGAATACGCGTTGTCCAATGGCTTCGGGTTTGGTGGGGTCAATGCCAGTGTGCTGTTCAAGCGTTGGAACGGTTAGCTCTGGGGCTCGTTCAAATGAGTCCGCGTGACGTCGAGAATCTGCTGGGCAAAATCGGGATTCTCGACGCTGCGCGAAAGCAGTAGCGCCCCCACGAGCGTCGACATGATGACGATGCTGCGATCCACGGTATTTTCACCACAAAGTGCGCCTTGTATCTGCTCAAGCCGCGCATTGAGGACCACGTCCGAGGTCGGGCTGGGCTGCCCGCGCATGCCCAGTTCCGATGACATGGTCAGCAGCGGGCAACCTTCGTGTGGCGAAGTCTGGTGCCATTCAGACAGATAGGCCTCGATGAACGCCTGCAACGGGCGATCCTGGGCGAACAGCTCGGCGCAAATACCGGCGACCTGATCACCAGCAGCCTGCAGCGCCTTTTCCACTAGTTCGTCCTTGGACTTGAAGTGCGAATAAAAGCCACCGTGAGTCAAGCCCAGCGCTTTCATCAGGGGTTGCAGACCGGTCGCACCAATTCCATCACGGCGAAAACGTTCCGAAGCTTCCTTGATGATGCGTTGGTGGGTCTGGGCTTTATGGTCCTGCGAGTAACGCATCTGATATCTCCGCATCAATGCGCCATATTAACCAATGAAAATTGGATGGTGACTGTACTTCTACTTCTAAAAAGCGTGCAGATGCGTCGAACTTGTTTAAATCCACATAAATACTGGCACGAATAGTGATTACTCTCTGACTGACGATTGTTGAACAATCCTGAGGCAAATGAGTATGAGCAGCGGACTGTCACTGGCCGACCACATCACCTTGGAGTTGCGCGCCGACATCATCGGCGGTCGTTTGCTGCCCGGCATGGCGTTGGTGGAAAACGATCTGGTGTCAGCCTATAACGCCTCGCGCAATACCATTCGTGAAGCCCTCCATCGCCTGGGGCAGGAAGGCCTGACCCGCTATGTGCGCAACAAAGGCGTGATGGTGCGGCGTTTGGGGTATGAGGATGTGCAGGACCTGTTCAAGGTTCGGCGCACGCTGGAGTTGCAAGCCATCAGCACCAGTCGCCCGCTGCGCGACTATCAATCCGACCGGATGCTCGAGTCCCTTGAGGCCACTGAACTGGCCCGGGAGCGCGAAGACTGGCGCGCCGTCGGCACCCATAGCCTGGCCTTTCATCAACACATCGTCGGGTTGCTGCGCAGTCCGTTATTCGACGAATTCTTCACCAATGTCGTCGCGCAACTGCGCCTGGTGTTTTGCACCGCCCCTGATGAATCAAGTTTTCAGGCGCCCTGGCTGGTGCGTGACCGGCAGATCCATGAGTTGCTGCTCGAAGGCGACAAGCGCGCCGCCGAGGATGCGATGAGCCTTTATCTCGACGATTCCGAACACCTGCTGTTGCAAATGTTGAACCCTTCTTCCCATCACTGATCGAGGATTCTTGCCATGTACAAAGACTATCCGGCGGCCTATCAAGTCAGCAAAGGCTCGGCCTTGCAGGTGGACAAAGCCTTCTATGAGCGGGTGCGCGACACAAAGGACGGGCGCACGCTGATCGAATCGTTCGAAGTGCCGATTCGCACCGGTCGCGCCTGGAATGTGCCGGCTGGGCATGTATTTCGGGTGACGACGCCGGTCGGTCCGCAAGTGGGGGACTTCAACGTGTGGAATGCCCACGATCCTCGCGAACGCCTGTGGGCCTCGCGCACCCGGCAGCTGCAGGGCGCGCACGTCAGCACCCATGACCGGCTCTGGTCGAACCTGCCGTTTTTGCGACCGCTGGTGACGATTACCGATGACAGCCTGGCCGGTTATGGCATCGATGAACACGGCGGCCGCTTGCACGATCTACTGGGCACCCGTTGTGATCCCTATGTGAACAAAATGCTCACCGGCGAAGATTTCCATCACCACTGCCACTCCAACCTGACCCGTGCGGTGCTGCCCCATGGTCTGACCGAGTTTGATGTGCATGACGTGCTGAACATTTTCCAGTGCACGGGCCTGAACCACGACGACATGTACTTCATGAAAGCCTGTCCGGCGCAGAAGGGTGACTACCTGGAGTTTTTTGCCGAGATTGATCTGTTGTGCGCGCTTTCAACATGCCCTGGCGGTGATCTGTCGCTGGCCATGTGGGGACCGGATGCGCAGGATCCTTTGAGCGTCTGCCGACCGTTGGGGGTGGAGATTTATCGGTTGGATGATTCGTTGCTGGAGGGCTGGAGCCAGCCGGAGCGGGCGGCGTACAAAGGATTGCATGGCTTGCACATTGCCAAGGCGGAGTGGGAGAAATAATTAGCAAATCACACCGTTGACCGTTGTAGGATCGAGGCTTGCCTGCGATAGCAACCTTGATATTTTTCTATCGCAAGCAAGCATGAAACGGGATAAGGAACTGCCCTATAGTGTGAGCTAGGGCGAGGAACAAAGGGCGGGCGCGGGGGCGTCACATCTATTGATTTTGCACCACGATCTGCCTATATCGATTAGCAAAACGGCCATTAAGTTGTAAGATTTGGCTTTTGTTCGATAGTGGCAATTTCCCATATCGCTTCGGAGTAGACCTGACAAGCTTTCGCTTTCATGGATTAGGCAGAGCTTGGCAGGCATTCCTGTTAGCAACACAAGGGCATGATTTCGCGTGAAAATTTTAGTAACCGGTGGCGCCGGGTTTATCGGCTCGGCAGTCATTCGTCATATCATCTCCAACACTAGCGACTCTGTGGTTAACGTCGACAAGCTTACGTACGCCGGTAATCTTGAGTCTTTAGCCGAAGTTAGCCTGAACTCGCGCTACGCATTCGAACGTGTCGATATTTGCGATCGTGACCAGATTGACCGTGTCCTGCGCGAACATCAACCGGATGCGATCATGCACCTGGCCGCAGAATCCCACGTGGATCGCTCGATCTCCGGGCCCTCTGAGTTCATCCAGACCAACATCATCGGCACCTATACCTTGTTGGAAGCAGCACGCCAGTATTGGGTGGCTCTGGACGATACCCGTAAAGTCAATTTCCGCTTCCATCATATTTCGACTGACGAGGTTTATGGCGATATTGGAGGGGCGGAAGATCTTTTCACCGAAACGACGCCGTATCAGCCAAGCTCGCCGTACTCGGCCAGTAAAGCCAGTTCGGATCATCTGGTTCGTGCTTGGGCCCGGACTTATGGTTTGCCGACGTTGGTCACCAATTGTTCGAATAACTACGGTCCCTGTCACTTCCCGGAGAAGTTGATCCCACTGATTATTCTCAATGCGCTGGAGGGCAAGCCATTGCCAGTTTATGGCAAAGGTAATCAGGTTCGTGATTGGCTGTACGTGGAAGATCATGCTCGTGCGCTGTATAAGGTTGTGACTGAGGGGGTTGTTGGCGAGACTTACAACATCGGCGGCCATAACGAAAAACAGAATATTGAAGTAGTGCATACCCTGTGCTCCTTGCTTGACGAGTTGCTCCCTGACTCTGCTTATCGTCCGCACGCGGCGCTGATCACTTATGTTCAGGATCGCCCGGGTCACGACCAGCGTTATGCCATCGACGCTAGCAAAATCCAACGTGAGCTGGGTTGGGCGCCGGAAGAAACCTTTGAAACCGGTATCCGCAAGACCCTCGAGTGGTACCTCGACAACACTGAATGGGTTGCCCATGTAAAGAGCGGCAGCTACCAGCAGTGGATCGACAGGAACTACGCAGATCGTTCGAGCAAGGAATGAAAATTCTATTGCTGGGAAAAAATGGCCAAGTCGGATGGGAGCTACAGCGGTCTCTCGCCCCCCTAGGCGAACTGATCGCTCTGGATCGTCAAACGGTCGATGGCATGTGTGGCGATCTGTCTGATTTGGATGCTCTGCGCACGACGATTCGCCTGGTTAATCCCGACGTGATCGTCAACGCTGCCGCCTATACTGCTGTGGATAAAGCTGAATCCGAGACAGAGTTGGCTGATTGTGTGAACAGTCAGGCATGTCAAGTCATGGCTGAGGAGGCTGCATCGCTGAATGCATGGTTGATTCACTACTCGACTGATTATGTCTTCAGTGGTGAAGGTTCAGCGCCATGGCAAGAGACAGATGCAGTTGCGCCGATCAATCACTATGGCGCCAGTAAACTGGCTGGTGAGCAAGCGATCGTCGCATCGGGGTGCAAGCATCTGATATTTCGCACTAGCTGGGTATATGCCGTCCGTGGCAACAATTTCGCCAAAACCATGCTGCGATTGGCCAAGGATCGCGAAACGCTGAACGTAATCGCCGATCAGATTGGGGCACCAACGGGTGCGGACTTGATTGCTGACGTGACCGCGCTGGTTATTCAGCAAATTATGAATCGCGTCGATTTGGCGGGTGTTTATCATCTGGTTGCCAGCGGAGAAGTGTCTTGGCATGGCTACGCCAGTTACGTAATCGAATTCGCTCAGGCCAACGGCGAGGCGCTTGCAGTGACTGAGGTTAATCCGATCGAAACAGCGGCTTATCCAACGCCTGCGCGCCGCCCTTTAAACTCGCGTCTGAATACTCAGAAGTTGCGTGATAATTTTCATCTAGATTTGCCGGAATGGCAAAGTGGTGTAATCCGAATGCTGAGGGAAGTTCTGAATAAATGATCACGACAAATCGCAAAGGTATTGTCCTCGCTGGCGGTTCGGGCACTCGTCTACACCCACTGACGCTTGGTGTGTCCAAGCAAATGCTGCCGATATACGACAAACCGATGATCTTTTATCCGCTTTCGGTTCTGATGCTCGCGGGCATACGCGATATTCTGATCATCTCTACTCCGGATGACTTGCCTAGTTTTCGCAAGTTGCTGGGCGATGGCAGCCTATATGGCATCAAACTAGCTTATGCCGAGCAACCCAGTCCGGACGGATTGGCGCAATCCTTCATTATTGGCGAAGAGTTCATAGGGACGGATCCTTGCTGCCTAATCTTGGGCGATAATATCTTCTACGGTCAGCACTTCTCGGATAATTTGCGTTCTGCAAGTTCTCAGCAGCAGGGCGGTACCGTATTCGCCTACCATGTTTCTGATCCGGGACGATTTGGTGTTGTTGAGTTCGACAACACCGGTCGTGCGCTGAGTATTGAAGAGAAACCGCTGAAGCCGAAATCCAACTATGCAGTGACAGGTTTGTATTTCTACGACAACGATGTGGTCGAGATAGCCAAAGGCATCAAGCCATCTCAACGTGGTGAGCTGGAGATTACCGATATCAATCTTGCCTATCTTGAGCGCAATTCTCTCAATGTCGAAATGCTCGGTCGTGGTTTTGCTTGGCTTGATACGGGTACTCATGAATCATTGCTGGAAGCCAGCCACTTCGTGCATACCATAGAACAGCGTCAAGGCTTGAAAGTGGCTTGTCTGGAAGAGATCGCTTACAACAATGGCTGGATAGCAGCCCAGCAGTTGGCCGCTCAAGCCGAAGCCCTGAAAAAAACCGGTTATGGTCAGTACTTGCATCAGTTGCTGGAGTCGTCTTCAAACTGACTCGAAAGCCCAACTCTTTCGAACAGTGGCGTTTAACGGGTGCAAGCTGGCATTTGTTGCTGGACGGCAGGAGCCACCCGCAGCGTACGGTGTACAAAGGATTGCATGGCTTGCACATTGCCAAGGCGGATTGGGAAAAATAATTAGCCAATCGCGCCGTTGACCGTTGACCGTTGACCGTTGATGTAGGAGCGAGGCTTGCCCGCGATGGCAATCTCAGGAACGCCATCGCGGGCAAGCCTCGCTCCTACAGAATTAACGAATCACCGAATCAGCGATTGTTCAGCGGTCCCGCGCATCCTTGGCGTCCGCCTCTGCATTGCGTTCAGCCACGCGTCGGCGTTGTTCATCGGTCAGCTCGACCTTGTTGGCGGTGTCACGCAGCATCATCAAACCGCCAACGATCGAGCCGATGGCAACGATCAGAATCAACCAGGCATACCAGGGCATAGGACTCTCCTAAAGGGCAGGCCGATTGGCGGTTTTCGTCAATCGATCGTGCTTACCACTATTGAGCGATTTATTTTCGCAGTGGTTCCATTCTATGCCTGATCTGCTCAATACCTCATGATTTACCCTTCCCGTGTAGGAGCTGCCGCAGGCTGCGATCTTTTGATTTTGATTTTAAAAGCAGGATCAAAAGATCGCAGCCTGCGGCAGCTCCTACATGAGATAGCGTTTTAGAGTCCGGTGAGCATTGCATCTGCCGGTGCATCGGCTCGCAATTGGGCGGTGAGTAAGAAGTACAGGAAGCCCACCACCATGAAAGCTAGGAAAATCAGGCCGATCAGGGTGTTGAACCAGGCCATGGCCACCAGGCACACCCCCGCCAGCAGCAGTGCAATGAATGGTACCAGCGGGTAGCAGGGCGCGCGGAAGGTGCGTTCGAGGTTCGGTTCGGTCCTGCGCAATTTGAATAGGCTGAGCATGCTCATGATGTACATCACGATGGCGCCGAACACCGCCATGGTGATCATCGCTGCGGTCAGCGTCATGCCGCCGAGGTTGATCAGGCCATCGCTGTAGATCGCGGCGATGCCGATCACGCCACCGGCGATGATTGCCCGGTGCGGTGTCTGAAAGCGCGACAGCTTGGCCAGGGAGGCCGGCAGGTAGCCTGCGCGGGCCAGGGCAAAGAATTGCCGTGAATAGCCGAGGATGATCCCGTGGAAGCTTGCCACCAGCCCGAACAGGCCGATCCACACCAGCATGTGCAACCAGCCGGAGCTTTCGCCGACCACGGTTTTCATCGCTTGCGGAAGCGGGTCGTTGATGTTCGACAGGGTGCGCCAGTCACCAACACCCCCGGCGAAAAACATCACGCCCATCGCCAGCATCACCAGGGTCAGGATGCCGCTGATATAGGCCTTGGGAATCGTGCGTTTGGGGTCCTTGGCTTCTTCGGCGGCCATGGCCGCGCCTTCGATGGCGAGGAAGAACCAGATCGCGAACGGAATCGCCGCGAACATCCCGGCAATCGCCGGTGCACCGAATACATCAGAACCGGCCCAGCCATTGAGGGCGAAGTGGCTGAAGCTGAAGGCCGGCGCGACCACCCCCATGAATACCAGCAACTCAGCCACCGCCAGCACGCAGACCACCAGTTCAAAGGTCGCCGCCAGTTTTACGCCGAGGATGTTCAGGCCCATGAACACCAGATAGGCGCCAACCGCTGCGTGTTTCGGATCGAGGGCGGGAAACTGCACGTTGAGGTAAGCGCCGATGGCCAGGGCAATGGCCGGCGGGGCGAAGACGAATTCGATCAGCGTTGCCAGCCCGGCAATCAATCCGCCTTTCTCGCCAAAGGCACGGCGGCTGTAGGCAAAGGGGCCTCCAGCATGGGGAATCGCAGTGGTCAGCTCGGTGAAACTGAAGATGAAGCAGGTGTACATCGTGGCGATCATGAATGAGGTCACCAGAAAGCCAAGGGTTCCGGCCACGCCCCAACCGTAACTCCAGCCGAAATACTCCCCGGAAATCACCAGCCCGACCGCAATGCCCCACAGATGTAATGTGCCCAGCGTGGGTTTGAGTTGTGTGTTCATGCCTGTGCTCCCTAAACGGTTTGGAAGGTTCGGGAGAGGGCGTGTGCAGTGGGCGTGCCAGTGTTGTGATGGCAGTCGTAAAGCTGGAGATGGCGTCGTATCGGGGATGTTCAGCGTTGTCTATGCGTATTTGGGTGCGCCAGTTAGGGGCGTTATTGCATGTTCTGCCGCCTTCGCGGGCAAGCCCACTCCCACAGGTTCTTCGTCGTACATAAAATTTGTGTACGACGCCAATTACTGTGGGAGCGGGCTTGCCCGCGAAAGCGTCGGCCAATCCAACACCAAAGCCTCTAATTAGATGCAGAGGCTCGCCCCTCAAGAAAAGACTTCAGCATCCTTGAAGAAGGCAGCCGCCTGATCCTTCCCGGACAGTTGCGGAGCTTCTTCCAGTTGCCAGTCGATATCCAGGTCCGGATCGTCCCAGCGAATGCTGCGTTCAGCCGACGGGGTGTAGTAGTCGGTGGTTTTATAGAGAAACTCGGCGAAGTCACTCAGCACCACGAAACCGTGGGCAAAACCTTCCGGAACCCACAGCTGGCGATGGTTCTCTGCGGACAGGCGCACGGCGACCCATTTACCGAAATGCGGCGAGCTGCGGCGGATGTCCACGGCGACGTCGAGCACTTCACCCACGGTCACACGGACCAATTTGCCCTGGGTGTTTTCCATTTGATAGTGCAGGCCGCGCAAGACGCTTTTTTGCGAGCGCGAATGATTGTCCTGAACGAATTGAGTGTTCAATCCCGTTGCCGCTTCAAAAGCCTTCGCGTTGAAGCTCTCGTAAAAGAAGCCTCGCTCATCACCAAATACCTTCGGTTCGATGATCAGAACACCGGGCAAGTCGGTGGTGATTACATTCATGGTGTTTCTCTAGCTGTTAGCACGATGACCGACATTCTTGCTCAAAGCGCCAATCGGCGCGAGGGCCGATTTAGATAACTCGCCATCACCCCAGCGCAAACCCACTCTTTACGCATTCTTTATGCCCCGCACACACCCTCGATCTCGCTCCTTTACACCCTCCCTCCCGACAATATCCCTACACGCGGCAATACGCCGTAACACGGAGATTTTCCATGAGCGTTCTGGACGGGGTGTCGCTACTGCTGGCAGTGGGGCTGTTCATTTATCTGTTGGTTGCGCTGTTGCGCGCGGATCGGAGCTAGGAGCGGCTATGCACAGTTATGACTATTGGCTGATCCTCGCGTTTTTCGCGGTGGTATTGCTCCCGGCGCCGTTTCTCGGGCGCTTCTATTACAAGGTCATGGAAGGCCAGCGCACCTGGTTGACGCCGATCCTGGGCCCAGTGGAGCGTGGCTGTTATCGACTCGCCGGGGTCGACCCGCAGGCCGAACAGAGCTGGCAGAAGTACACCCTGGCCTTGCTCGCCTTCAACCTCGCAGGTTTCCTGCTACTGTTCGTGATTCTGTTGTTTCAGGATCACCTGCCACTCAATCCGCAAAACCTGCCGGGCCAGGAGTGGACGCTGGCGTTCAACACCGCCATCAGTTTCATGACCAACACCAACTGGCAGGCCTACAGCGGCGAAGCTTCCCTGAGCTATCTGAGCCAGATGGTCGGCCTCACCGTGCAGAACTTCGTCAGCGCCGCCACCGGCCTGGCTGTTCTGGTTGCCCTTTGCCGTGGGATCGGCCGCAAGTCCACCCAATCCCTGGGCAACTTCTGGGTCGACATGACCCGCGCCACCCTCTACGGCCTGTTGCCGTTGTGCCTGCTGCTGGCGCTGTATCTGGTGTGGCAAGGCGTGCCACAAACCTTCGCGCAGTACGTGAATGCGCTGACCGTGCAGGGCGCCGATCAGGTGATCCCGTTGGGCCCAGCGGCCAGCCAGATTGCGATCAAACAGCTGGGCACCAACGGCGGTGGTTTCTTCGGCGTGAACTCGGCGCATCCGTTCGAGAACCCGACGGCCTGGACCAACCTGTTCGAGCTGGCGTCGATCATCCTGATTCCCGTTGCACTGGTATTCACCTTCGGCCACTACGTCAAAGACCTGCGTCAGAGCCGGGCGATCATCGCTTGTATGTTGGCCCTGTTCCTGATCGGTGGCGCCACCTCGCTGTGGGCCGAGTATCAACCGAACCCGGCCCTGAACAACGTCGCCGTCGAACAGACTGCGCCGCTGGAAGGCAAGGAAACTCGCTTCGGCACCACGGCCACCGTGCTGTGGTCGGTGACCACCACCGCAGCTTCCAACGGTTCGGTTAACGGCATGCACGACAGCCTCAATCCGCTCAGCGGCATGGTGGCGCTGGTCAATATGATGGTCGGCGAAGTGATCTTCGGCGGTGTCGGCGCCGGGCTCTACGGCATGTTGCTCAATGTGCTGATCGCAGTGTTCCTCGCCGGCCTGATGATCGGCCGCACCCCGGAATACCTCGGAAAGAAACTGCAAGCCAAAGAAGTGCAATTGCTGGTAGTGACCTTGATGGTCATGCCGATTGGCGTGCTGGTGCTTGGGGCGATTGCCGCGAGCTTGCCCGGTCCGGTGGCCTCGGTAAGCAACCCCGGCGCCCACGGTTTCAGCCAGTTGCTCTACGCCTACACCTCGGCCAGTGCCAACAACGGCTCCGCGTTCGGTGGTTTCGGCGCCAACACGCCGTTCCACAACCTGATGCTGGGCCTGGGCATGTTGATCGGTCGCTTCGGCTACATCCTCCCGGTTCTGGCTTTGGCCGGCAGCCTGGCGATGAAGAAAACCGCGCCGATTGGCCAGAACAGCTTCCCGACTCATGGCCCGCTGTTCGTGACCCTGCTGACCGTGACCATTTTGCTGGTGGGTGGCCTGACCTTTCTGCCGACCCTGGCGTTAGGCCCGATTGCTGAACATCTGAGCATGGCTGCTTTTTAAATAAGGAGCTGAGGATCTAATGATGAATATGCCCGTAACTAAAGCGGCCGTCGTTAAAGCGCCGGAACAACCGAAAACCGCGATTTCGGCCCTCTGGCGCCCAGCGCTGAAGCAAGCCTTCGTCAAGCTCGACCCTCGGCAATTGCAGCGCGCACCGGTGATGCTGGTGGTCGAACTGACCGCGATCCTCACCACCGTGCTGTGCTTCATCCCGGACACGGCAGTGCCGACTTTCGTCGCCGCGCAAATCGCCGTGTGGCTGTGGTTCACCGTGCTGTTCGCCAACTTCGCCGAGGCCCTGGCCGAAGGTCGCGGCAAGGCTCGTGCGGACAGCCTCAAGGCCGGCAGCGAAGGCTTGAGTGCACGTCGCAAGACCAACAACGGCACCTTTCAAGTGGTGCCTGCCAGCAGTCTGCGCAAGGGCGATGTGGTACGTGTCGAAGCCGGGGAAATGATTCCCGGTGACGGCGAAGTGATCGAAGGCATCGCTGCGGTCAACGAAGCGGCGATCACCGGTGAATCGGCGCCGGTGATCCGCGAGTCCGGTGGCGACCGTTCGGCTGTCACCGGCAATACCCGGCTAGTCTCTGACTGGCTGCTGGTGAAGATCACCGCCAACCCTGGCGAATCGACACTGGATCGCATGATCGCCCTGGTCGAAGGCGCCAAACGCCAGAAAACCCCCAACGAAGTGGCGCTCGACATCCTGCTGATCGGCCTGACCCTGATCTTCCTGCTGGTGGTCGTGACCCTGCAACCCTTCGCACACTTCGCCAACGGCAGCCTGCCGCTGGTGTTCCTGGTGGCGTTATTGGTCACGCTGATCCCGACCACCATCGGCGGCCTGTTGTCCGCCATTGGCATCGCCGGGATGGACCGTCTGGTTCGCTTGAACGTGATCGCCAAATCCGGTCGCGCCGTGGAAGCAGCGGGGGATGTGCACGTCCTGCTGCTGGACAAGACCGGCACCATCACTTTCGGCAACCGTCGCTGTACCGCCGTGGTTGCGGCACCGGGTGTGACCGCCCGCGAACTGGCCGAGGGCGCCTTGTTCGCCTCGTTGGCCGATGACACCGCAGAAGGTAAATCCATCGTCGAATACCTGCGCAACACTCAACCCCAGCCCGAGCCGGCTACCGAACTGCTGACTGCCGTGCCGTTCAGCGCCGAAACCCGGTTGTCCGGAGTCGACTATCAGGGCCGGGTGTATCGCAAGGGGGCGGTGGATTCGTTGCTGGCATTCGTTGGCCTCAAGCGTGCCGATCTGGCGCCGGCCCTGTCCCGTGAAATCGACAAGATCGCCCAAAGCGGTGGCACGCCGCTGCTGGTCTGCGTCGACGGCAAACTGCTCGGTGCGATTCACCTCAAGGACGTGGTCAAGCCCGGCATTCGCGAGCGCTTTGCCGAACTGCGCAAGCTGGGCATCCGCACCGTCATGGTGACCGGCGACAACCCGCTGACCGCCGCCGCCATTGCCGCCGAAGCGGGGGTGGATGACGTGCTGGCCGAAGCCACGCCGGAGAAAAAACTGGCGCGCATTCGCCACGAGCAAAACGACGGTCGCCTGGTCGCCATGTGCGGCGACGGCGCCAACGACGCCCCGGCGCTGGCACAGGCCGACGTTGGCATGGCAATGAACGACGGTACGCAAGCCGCTCGCGAGGCGGCCAACATGGTCGACCTCGACAGCGACCCAACCAAGTTGCTGGACGTGGTGCAGATCGGCAAGGAATTGCTGGTGACCCGTGGCGCGTTGACCACGTTCTCCATCGCCAACGACGTGGCCAAGTATTTCGCGATCCTGCCGGCGCTGTTTGCCGCGATCTACCCGCAACTCGGTGTGCTGAACATCATGCACCTGAGCAGCCCGCAGAGCGCGATTCTCTCGGCGATCGTGTTCAACGCCTTGATCATCGTGGTGCTGATTCCCCTGGCGTTGCGTGGTGTGCGGGTACAGGCGGCGAGCGCGGCGGCGTTGCTGCGCCGCAATTTGCTGATCTATGGACTGGGCGGGATTGCCGTGCCGTTCGTAGGCATCAAGGCCATCGATATGCTGCTGACGGCGTTGCATCTGGTTTGACCTTGGCGAGCGCTGCGCGCTCGATCGCCAGCAAGCCGGCTCCTACAGGGTTTGATTTCAATCTGTAGGAGCAAAGCTTGCTCGCGATGAGCGCACCACGATGCAAAAGAATGAACGCAGACTTGTTCACTGAACTCGAGGATTTTGAAATGTCCACAATGATACGTCCGGCCCTGAGCCTGCTCGTGCTGATGACCTTGATTACCGGTGTCGCCTATCCCTTGGTGGTCACCGGCGTGGCCCAAGTGGCGTTCCCGGATCAGGCCAATGGCAGTCTGGTTCGTGATGCCGAGGGCAAGGTCCGAGGCTCATCACTGATTGCCCAGGATTTCGTCGGTGATGCTTGGTTTCACCCACGGCCATCGGCCGGTGCCTTTGCCACTGTGTCGAGCAGTGCCAGCAACCTGTCGCCGAGCAACCCGGCCCTGGCCACTCGCGTGATCGACGACGCCAACAAGCTGTTGGTGCCTGGCCAGGGGCCGGTGCCGCTGGCGATGGTCACCACCTCTGGCAGCGGTCTTGATCCCCACTTGCCACCGGCAGCGATTGCCTATCAACTGGCGCGTGTCGCGGCGGCGCGCAACCTGCCGGTGTCGATCCTGCAGAACCTGCTGGATACGCACATCGAGCAGCCGTTGGTGGGACCGCCAGTGGTGAATGTGCTTGAGTTGAACCTGGCGCTGGAAAAGCTGTAGATCAAAAGATCGCAGCCTGCGGCAGCTCCTACAGGGGCTACGCGTTCCCTTGTAGGAGCTGCCGCAGGCTGCGATCTTTCAAGGCACTCCCCATTCAAAGACGTACAAGGCAAAGACAAATGACCGACTCCGGCCGCGCCGACGCGCTGTTAGCCAATCTGCCCCGCGATGGTCGTGGCCGGCTCAAGGTGTTCCTGGGCGCCGCCCCCGGCGTCGGCAAGACCTACGCCATGCTGCAAGCGGCCCACGCGCAACTGCGTCAGGGCGTGAAGCTCATCGCCGGCGTGGTCGAAACCCATGGCCGTGCGGAAACCGAAGCCTTGCTCGCAGGCCTACCGCAGCAACCGCTGTTGCGCTCGGAATACCGAGGGGTGATGCTCGAAGAAATGGACCTCGACGGCTTGCTGGCTGCCAAGCCGAAACTGGTGTTGGTGGACGAGCTGGCCCACACCAATGCCCCCGGCAGCCGCCATGCCAAGCGCTGGCAAGACATCCAGGAGCTGCTCGCCGCCGGCATCGACGTATTCACCACGGTCAACGTCCAGCATCTGGAAAGCCTCAACGATCAGGTGCGCGGCATCACCGGCGTGCAGGTACGCGAAACCCTGCCGGACTGGGTGTTGCAGGAGTCCTACGAACTGCTGCTGATCGACTTGCCGCCGCGCGAGTTGCTGGAGCGCTTGCGCGACGGCAAGGTTTACGTGCCGGAGCAGGCACGGGCGGCGATCGATGCGTTTTTCACCCAGACCAACCTCACCGCGCTGCGGGAGCTGGCGATGCAAACCGCAGCGGCCCAGATCGATAACGATCTGGCCCTGGGGTATCGCCAGCTCGGTCAGGCGGCGCCGGCGGTACGCGGTCGCTTGTTGGTCGGTGTCGATGGTGATGCCCAGGCCGAGCGTCTGGTGCGTCACGCCAGTCGCGTCGCCCAGCGTCGGCATTTGCCGTGGAGCCTGGTGCATGTGGACAACGGCAGCGTGCGTGACGAGCAGTCGCGCCTGCGCCTGCAAAGTGCCCAGCAACTGGCCGAACGCCTGGGTGGCGAAGTGGTGTTGTTGCGGGCCGGCGAAGTGGCGAAAACCCTGATCCAGCATGCCGCCGAACGTCGCGCCACGCTGGTCTTGGTCGGTCAGTCCCGGCCACGACTGCGCCGGCGTCTGTTCGGCGGGGGCCTGGCGGCGCGACTGCTGCGTATTGCCAGCGGCCTGGAAATCAACGTCATCGACGGCGAGCCTGAGCAGCATCAGCCACGGCAGCCTTCGATACAGTCGCTGGTGTGGTTCGACTATGCCTTGGCTGTAGTGGCGACGGTGTCGGCCAGTGCCCTGGCCTGGGCGGTGGCGAGTGTTCTGGCGTTGCCGAACATCTCGTTGGTATTCCTCGCCGCTGTACTGCTGGTGGCGGTGCGCAGTAGCCTCGGCCCGGCGCTGTTCTGTGCCGCACTGTCGTTTTTGACTTACGACTTTTTATTCATTCCACCGAATTTTTCCTTCCACATCCAGCGCGAAGAAGACGTGCTGACCTTGCTGTTCTTCCTGCTGATGGCAGCCCTTACCGGCAACCTGGCGGCGCGCCAGCGCCGACAATTGCAGGCGTTGCGCGACACCCAGGAGGAAACGACCGAACTGCTCGACCTGTCGCGCAAACTGACTGCCGCCACCGACCGCCAGGCCGTGATCAGTGCGGCGGCACAGCACCTCAATGGCTGGAGCGATTTGCAGTTGTGCCTGCTCAATCGCGACGGCCAGAGCGGCTGGAAAGTCGAGACCGGTGGCCCGCTTGAGTTGACTGAAGCCGAGCGTGCGGCCGCCGACTGGGCCTGGCAACACGACCAACCGGCAGGGGCGGGCACCGGCACCTTGCCGCTGGGGCGTTGGTGGTGGTGGCCGTTGTCGGTGGAAGATGGTCCGCTGGCGCTGCTCGGTGTTTGTGCGAAGGAAGGCCAAACCTTGAGTGGCCAGCGTCGTCGCTTGTTGACTGCGTTGAGCCAGCCGCTGGCCCAGGCACTGGCCCGTGCGCAATTGGCCGATGACTTGGAAGCCGCGCGCCTGCACGGTGAAACCGAACAATTGCGCAGCGCCTTGCTGGCCTCGGTGTCTCACGATTTGCGCACGCCGTTGACCTCCATGCGCGGCAGCATCGACAGCCTGTTGGCCCTCGGTGAAGCAATCCCGCTTGAGGATCGCCGCGAATTGCTCGAAGGCACCCGCGATGAAGCCGAACGCCTCGATCGCTACATTCAAAACCTGCTGGACATGACGCGCCTCGGTCACGGTGCACTGAAGCTGGCGCGGGATTGGGTATCGCCGGCGGACATCGTCGGCAGTGCGCTCAATCGCCTGCGCGCCGTGCTGGCGCCGTTGCAGGTCAGTACCGACGTGCCCGCGCAATTGCCCCTGCTGTTTGTCCACGCCGCCTTGATCGAACAGGCCTTGGTCAATGTGCTGGAAAACGCCGCGCGTTTCTCGCCCTCCCATGGCTGCCTGCAACTGAGTGCCGGCGCTGACGATACCGAGCTGTTTTTTTCAGTGAGCGACGAGGGGCCGGGGATACCGGAATCAGAGCGGGAGAAGATTTTCGACATGTTCTACACCGCCGCCCGTGGTGATCGGGGCGGGCAGGGCACCGGGCTGGGGCTGGCGATTTGTCAGGGCATGGTCGGCGCCCATGGCGGTCGGATCAGCGTCGCCGATGGCATCGGCGGGCGCGGCACCTGCATCACCTTGCACCTGCCGTTGCAGGCGCAACCGGCCCTCGAAGTTTGAGCGCCGAGGGTGAAGCTTGAACGTGCTAGCGTTACTCTTTTGCCAAATTTCTTTGTTGATGTGAATTCATGAGCCAGACCGCGACCATTTTGGTGATCGACGATGAGCCACAGATCCGCAAGTTCCTGCGCATCAGCCTCGCTTCCCAAGGCTATAAAGTGCTGGAGGCGGGCACCGGCAGCGAAGGACTGGCCCAGGCCGCGCTGAACAAACCGGACCTGCTGGTACTCGACCTCGGGTTACCGGACATGGACGGCCAACAGGTGCTCAGTGAGTTTCGCGAGTGGTCCAAGGTGCCGGTGCTGGTGCTCTCGGTGCGTGCCAGTGAAGGCCAGAAGGTTGAAGCCCTGGACGGTGGCGCCAATGACTACGTGACCAAACCCTTCGGCATTCAGGAATTTCTGGCGCGCGTCCGTGCGCTGCTGCGTCAGGCGCCCGTGGGCGAAGCGCAGCAAGCGGCGCTCACCTTTGGCCCGCTGACGGTGGACCTGGCGTATCGCCGCGTGCTGCTCGACGGCAGCGAAGTCGCCCTGACCCGCAAGGAATACGCCGTGCTGGCGCAATTGGCGCGGCATCCGGGACGGGTCATCACCCAGCAGCAATTGCTCAAGGACATTTGGGGGCCGACTCATACCGAGGACAGTCATTACCTGCGGATCGTGGTCGGGCATTTGCGACAGAAACTGGCGGACGATCCGACCCAGCCCCGGTTTATCGTGACCGAGGCGGGGGTGGGGTATCGGTTGTTGAGTGAGGGTGGTCTTTAGATTTGTGTTGAATGATCCGGCCTCATCGCGGGCAAGCCTCGCTCCTACGGTTTTATGTCGATCACAAATATTGCGCAAAACCCATACCCCGTAGGAGCGAGGCTTGCCCGCGATGAGGCCCGCTAATTCACTCGAGAAACATCAGGACTCCCGCTCATTCTCATACCTGTCCAGGGTATCGCGCGCAATCTCCCGCCCCAGGGCGATCAACTCCGGCGCTTTGTAAAACTCGAAAAATCGGCACACCCGCTTCGGCACGTTGATCAGGATATCCGGCGGATACCCGGCAATCTTGTACTGCGCCAACGAGGTCTGCATCACCTCGAAACTCTGGTTGATCAGGTCCAACAACGACGCCGGCCCCACGTTGTCGATGATGAACGAACCCGTGGCCGATTTCGGCGCGCCGGCGCGTTCAGGAGCGGCGGCTGGCTGCTGGGCTTCAGGTTCGGCGGATTCGACCCAGGGGTTGATCTCGGCGGCCTCCGCCAGCAGGGCCTCTTTTTCCAGTCGCAATAATTGTTCCGCCTGTTTGCGCCGGAAGGGCATCTTCGAGCCCAGCGAGCTGATCAGGCTGTCGAATCGGGTCTTGAACGCGGCGGGGCGCTGGATCACCGGCATCTGGTAGT
This sequence comes from Pseudomonas putida, assembly GCF_050990305.1. Classification (GTDB taxonomy): domain Bacteria; phylum Pseudomonadota; class Gammaproteobacteria; order Pseudomonadales; family Pseudomonadaceae; genus Aquipseudomonas; species Aquipseudomonas putida_AH. The sequence goes on from NZ_CP158817.1 coordinate 1,849,375, forward strand.
GACGTTGGTTAGTGGAGTTGAGGTTGACCGCGATGATCAAATCGCAGTGGCTCGACACCACCGGTACGATCGGCAAGGGGTTGAGAATGCCGCCATCGACCAGCATGCGATTGCCTTGCATTACCGGGGTGAACAGGCTGGGAATCGCCGCCGAGGCGCGCATGGCCTGGTGCAGGCAGCCTTCCTGGAACCAGATTTCCTGCTGGTTGGTCAGGTCGGTGGCCACAGCGGTGTAGGGAATACGCAGGTCTTCGATATTGATCTCGCCGACGATCTTGCGGATCTGCCCGAACACCTTTTCTCCGCGAATGGCGCCCAAGCGAAAACTGACATCCACCAGGCGCAACACGTCGAGGTAATCCAGGCTCTCGATCCAGTTGCGATAATCATCCAGTTTGCCGGCGGCATAGATGCCGCCGACCACCGCCCCCATGGAGCAGCCGGCGATGCAGGCAATGTCGTAGCCACGCCGTTCGATCTCCTGGATAACGCCAATATGGGCATACCCCCGGGCTCCACCCGAGCCCAATACCAGTGCGACACGCTTTTTCATGAATCGCCCTCGTTTTAATGATTGAACAATGCACCCATCGAGGGACGTGCTTCAATCGTTCAGGTCGCTTGCTGAAGCGAGTGCGTCGTTTTTTCGACAGCTAATGGCGGCACTTGATTATTCTTGCCCGCGCTATAGTTTGCGCAGGCGACGGACGGCACTTTTACCGCGCCAGGCCGTCCTACGTGCACGACTGTTTCCTATACTTTGAGGAGTAAGTGATGAAAGCTTGGATCTGTGTGCCACTGATTGCCCTGGCACTCGCCGGTTGTGCTGGTAAGACCGCGTATCGCGACAGCTGCGGTAACAACCTCGATGCCGCATGGCATGAGCTGGACCTGGCCAAGGCCGAAGGTTTCGCCGGCACCGTCAGCTACTCCAAGGCCCTGTCGTTGTTGACTGCGGCCAAGACCCAGCAGCAGTTCGAAGGGTACGAAGGCTGCACCAGCAAAGCCGAGAAGGCGCGTTTCTATATTCGTGAATCGCGGGCAGGTCGTTAAAAACACTGCTACTCCTGTAGGAGCCAGCCTGCTGGCGATGGGGCCTCAATGATCACCGCGAACTCGAGGATTCATCGCAGGCAAGCCAGCTCCTACCGTTTTGCTGTTGTTCAGGGAGTTAGCCCATGATCGACCGGTTGGTAGCCCATGTCTTGGGCCTGGAAGTTCGCCTTTTGGCCTGTCAGGCACGGTTGAGTGCCCTTACCGACCCGGAAGCATTGCACGACCTTCGCATCACCGTGCGCCAGTTGCGCAGCCTGTTGCGACCCTTGCGTGGCTTGCCCGGCGTCGAACAGCTGGAGGCGGCGGCCGCTCACGTAGGCGTCCTGACCACTCCATTGCGCGATCGTGAGGTATTGGCGGCGTATCTGCTGCAACATGATCAACCCGAAGCCGCGCAGCGGCGCATGGTGCAGATGACCCAGGCTTATCCGGCCGTGGCGACGAGCACGGAGCTTGCGCAATTACTGTTGATTCTCGATGCTTTTCCACGTTTTTTGCGGGCAGCCCAGCGTCAGGCGTTGCTCAAGGGTTTGCGCAAGCGCATCGAAAAACGCCTGGCCAAACAATGGAAGAAACTCGACAAAGCCCTGCACGATCCCGCCCACGACCGTCACCGCCTGCGTCTTTTGATCAAGCGCGTGCGGTATGGCATCGAAGCTTATCCCGAGCTTGACCGTTTGCCGAAAGCGGCGATGCCACGGTTGAAGGCAGCGCAAAGTGCCTTGGGCGATTGGCATGACTGTTGGCAATGGCTGGCGATGGCTGAGCGCGAAGCGGATTTGCAGCCCTGTGTCGCCGTCTGGAAAACCACCATGACCGAGGCCGAACAACGCGCCGACCGCGTGCTCGACAAACTCAGCAAAGCCTGTTTCTGAATTCAGCACAATCTCCTGTAGGAGCTGTCGCAGGCTGCGATCTTTTGATCTTGTTTTTTAAAGGCAAAATCAAAAGTTCGCAGCCTGCGGCAGCTCCTACACGGCTTATCTGTCAGTCAATTTGGCCGGAATAGGCGCTGTACAGCCGTCGTCCGCTGGTTAAGATCCCTTCATCCTTTCCTGTATCCGAGGTTTTCATGCGCTTTTCCGATCTGCTCGACGCCGTCCGCCGTCAGCCGCTGGACCTGTCTATTCCGGCCGGATGGGCGCAGGGTCGTGCCAGCTTCGGTGGCCTGGTCGCCGCCTTGCAGTACGAAGCCATGCGCGCCAAGGTGCCAACGGATCGCCCGGTGCGTTCGCTGGCGATCACCTTCGTCGGCCCAGTTGAACCCGAGGTGCCGGTCAGTTTTGAAGTCGATGTGCTACGCGAAGGCAAGGCGGTCAGCCAGGTGCTGGGGCGGGCCATGCAAAACGGCCAGGTGGTGACGCTGATCCAGGGCAGCTTCGGCGCCTCGCGACCTTCGGAAGTGGCGGTGATGGCTGAACCGGTTCCCGAGATGAAGCACTGGGACGAATGCCAGGAATTGCCATTCATCGAAGGTGTGATCCCGGAATTCATGCGGCACCTGGCGATGCGCTGGAGCGTCGGCGGGTTGCCGTTCACCGGCAACACCTCGCGCCAGATGGGCGGCTGGGTGCGGTTACGTGGTGATGTGAAAGAGGAGGCGGTCAGCGAGGCGCACATCCTGGCGCTGGTGGATGCCTGGCCGCCGGCGGTCATGCCGTTTCTGAAGAAGCCGGCCATGGGCAGCACCTTGACCTGGACCATCGAATTCGTCCAGCCGCTGTTGGAGCTGAGCACGCTGGATTGGTGCAAATACCTGGTCGAAACCGAACACGCCGCCGACGGCTATGGCCATGCGGCGGCGAAGTTGTGGGACGTGGAAGGTCGATTGATTGCCATGAGCCGGCAGACGGTAACGGTCTTTGCCTAATAAAAAGCTGCCTGATCAATGCCGACGGTGGCGCTCACGCCAGGCGCGCCACCAGCCACCACTGAGGAAAAACCGCGGGAAGGTCAGGAACTGCTCGACCAGCAGACGTGACACCGCGTCTTTGCGATCACTGAACGGCTCAGCGGCTTGCGCCTCCAGCGTGTGACCGTGACGCTGCAAACCAAGAGCCGCAATCACGCCGACAACACCGATGGCGAAGTTCGCCAGGTTCAGGCCGAACACCCCGGACACAATCAGCAGAAAGGCCACGATGAACAGCGGCACGGCGATCAGGTGCAGCACCAGATTGGTCGGGTGCTGGTGATTGTTCGGGTAGGCACGCCATTGCCAGGCGGGAAGGTTGGGATGACGTTTGCCCATGATGCTGATCCTCAAATCCATGTTGAACACATGATTGAAGAATAGGCGCGGTCCATGCGGGCTGCGAATCAAGGTTGGCTATCGGGGTGATAGGGATCATGGTCAACGTTGATGTCGACCTTGATGACGTCATCGCGGGCAAGCCTCGCTCCTACAGATTGATCACCGTCTCCTGTAGGAGCGAGGCTTGCCCGCGAAGAGGCCGTCACAACTTCAACTGTCCTATCGCCTTGCTCAACTCCCCAGCCAACGCCGCCAACTCATTACTGGTCGTCGCCGAACCGACCGTCTGCTGCACCGTGTTTTCGGTCACATCGCGGATGCTCACCACCGCTCGGTTCATTTCTTCCGCCACCTGACTCTGCTGCTCGGCCGCCACTGCAATCTGCGTATTGTTTTCACGCATCTGCGCCACCGCTCCGGTGATTTGCACCAGCGCCTCGCCGGCCTCTTGCGCCTGTTGCACGCAATCGTCGGCCTTGAACGAACTCTCCTGCATGAAATCCACCGCGTCTCGCGTTCCGGCCTGCAGGGCTGACACCATCATGGTGATTTCATCCGTGGAGGTTTGCACGCGTTTGGCCAGGTTGCGCACCTCATCGGCAACCACGGCGAATCCGCGACCCATTTCACCGGCCCGGGCCGCTTCAATCGCCGCGTTCAAAGCCAGCAGATTGGTTTGCTCGGCAATGCTGTGAATCACATTCACCACGCCATTGATCTTCTGGCTGTCTTCGGCCAGGCGCTGAATCATCTCGGCCGTCTGCTGCACCCCAGTGGATAACCCGGCAATCGAACTCTGTACGCGCATGACCACGGCCTGCCCGCTGCCAGCCAAGGTATCGGCCGATTGCGACAGGTCGCGGGTGGCGCCGGCATGTTGGGCGATATGATGGACGGTGGCGGTCATTTCGTTGATCGCCGTGGCGGCTTGATCGGTTTCGCTTTGCTGGCCGAGCATGCCGTGGCGCACTTCGTTCATGCTCGATGCCAACCGCGCGGCACCGTCGTCCAATTGGCGGGCGGTGCTAGCCACGGTGTTCACCACCCGTTGATAGCCCGCCTGCATGGCGTTGAAGGCGTTGGCCATCCGCCCGACTTCATCGCTACCGGCGAGCGGAACGCGTGCTGTCAGGTCGCCGGTTTTCTCGACGTGGAGCATGACGTCTTTCAAGGTGTTGAGCTGGCTGAGCAGGAAGCGGATCAACAGTTGCGAGGCCCCGAGCATCGCCAGCATCAGGATGAATACGGCTACCGCGTAATTGGCGAAACGTTCGCCAAACATCTGGGCGAGGCTCGGGCCATGGGCGATCACCGCGGCTTGCTGCCCGTCCTCACGGGTGAACACTTGGGCGCCCAGCAATGGGTTGTCACCCAACAACGGCAGGGGATTGATATCGACCCAGCCGTTTGCATTGGCCAGTTCCGGAATTGGCTGACCATCGAGCATTGGCGCCTGCCCGCGACTGAAGGTCAGTAGTTGCCTGGCTTGCGGCAGCGGTTTTCCGGCAGGCCAGGCGCTGAGCAAGCTTGCCTGGGCCTGGGCCGATGCCTGGGCGGCTTGGCTGCGAGTCTGATGTTCAAGCTGCACGGCATACAGCACCAGCAGCAGGGTCGTGACGAAGGCGACGGCATTCACCGCCCAGAATTTGTATTTCAGCGAGATGTTGCTAAGCCAGGCACCCATGGAGGTCTTCTCTGATAGCGGAAACAGTTTTGGCAAGGTGCCAGCATTGTGCCGCTACTCAGGGGATGGAGCTTGATGTGGGTCAACGGACTTTATGTTGTTTGAAAAGATCGCAGCCTTCGGCAGCTCCTACACGGGAATGCAACCAATGTAGGAGCTGCCGAAGGCTGCGATCCTTTGATCTTCACCCCAACACGGGCAACCCATAAAACGCCCGCGCACAAGCGGTGGTATGAGCGGCGAGATCCTCCTGGGTCTCTCCCCGATGCAACGCCACTTCACGCAGCACCTCAGTCAAATACGCCGGCTCATTGCGACCATTCTTCGGCTTCGGACGCAAAGTGCGTGGCAGCAGGTAGGGCGCATCGCTTTCGAGCATCAGGCGCCCGCGCTTGATCTCTTTCACCAAGGGATGCAGATGCGTCCCCCGGCGTTCGTCGCAGATCCAGCCGGTAATGCCGATGTGCAGGTCCATGTCGAGGTAACTGAACAGCGCCTTTTTTTCCCCGGTGAAGCAATGCACGACCGCGGCCGGCAATCGATCACGGTAGTCGCGCAGGATCTCCAGCAAACGCTGGCTGGCCTCGCGCTCGTGCAGGAACACCGGCATCTGCAACTCGACCGCCAGTGCCAGGTGTTCTTCGAGGACTTTTTCCTGCTGTGGGCGCGGCGAGAAATCGCGGTTGAAATCCAGTCCGCATTCACCTACGGCAACCACGTTCGATTCCTTGAGCAGGCTGCGCAGACGGCGGGCGCTGTCGACGTTCCAGTCGCTGGCTGCGTGGGGGTGAATACCGGCGGTGGCGAACAGCCGTTGCGCGCTTTCGTCCAGTTGACGGCACAGCTCCAGCGCTTGTTCGCTGCTCTCGACATGGGTGCCGGTCAGCACCAATTGGCAGACCCCGGCGGCATAGGCGCGGTCGAGAACGGCCTGGTGTTTGTCGGCAAAACTGGGGTTGGTCAGGTTGACGCCGATATCGATGAGTTGCATGGTGCTACCTCGGACCCAAGACCGCCAAGCATATCAGAGCTGTAGATTTATAAGAAAAACCAAGAACTACAACGAGTTATCGCTGTCTTTTGAGCCACGACCTTGAACCGCAACCTTGAGCCTCATGCCATCCAGGATGACTTAAGTGCCATCATGGTGACATCATCTCGTGCTTTTCCAGCGCTTCAGGCGTCCTGTTTCGTCATTTGATGGCATGAAAATACTCATGTGATCGACCCGAATTTCTTCCGGAGAGTGGATGATTCGTCCCTCGGTTTTGCTCCTGCTGTGTTGTTCGCTGCTGCTGCCGATGTCGGCGGTTGCGCGTCTGCCCGGGCCGCTGCAAGCCGTACCGGCGGCCAAGGTGCGCGACCTGACGGATATCCGCAGCAGTCGCGTGCTGCGGGTATTGGTCAACCAGAGCCGTAACAGCTCCGGCGAGGTCCAGGGACAGGCCATCGGTGTTGAATACCACCGCTTGCGCGCCTTTGAGCAATACCTCAACGGTCACGCCCGTGACGGCCAGGAAATCACCCTCAAGATTATCCCCAAGGCCAAGGACCAACTGCTCGGCGCCTTGCAGCGCGGGGAGGGTGATCTGGTGGCACCGGGGGAACTGCTCGACCTGCGAGCCGGTTTCGCCGTCAGCACCAGCGAGCCGATTGCGAGCAACATCCCGTTGGTGCTGGTGGGGATCAAGGGCGAACGCCGCTACACCCGCCTCGAACAACTCTCAGGTAAAACCCTGGCCTTGCCCACAGGCAGCGCCGCCGGGGATGCGGTCAGCCAGATCAATCAGAAACTCGCCCTGCACAAACTGCCGCCGATCAATATCGAGTGGGTCGATCCCAGCCTGGCGGTCGAGGACGTGCTGGAGATGGTCCAGGGCGGCATATTCCACCTGACCATCGTCGAACAACCGATTGCCGAGCGCTGGGGCAAGATCCTGCCGAAACTGCGATTCGATAAACAAGTGCTGATCAGTGAGCCGGGCGAGGAGTATTGGTTCGTGCGCCGCGACGCGTCGATGCTGCGGGCCAGCATCGACCGTTTCCTCGCCGGCTATAAAAAGCCATCGGACCAGGATGCCGCCTTCCTGCGGATCTATCGACGCCTCTACCAAGTGCACTATCCCTTGGCCAAGGCTGACCGTCAGCGTCTGGAAAAACTGCGACCCGTGCTGCAGAAACACGCCGACGCCCAAGGCATGGACTGGCTGAACCTGGCGGCGCTTGCGTTCAAGGAGTCCGGATTGCAACCCAAGGCCCGCAGCGACGGCAGCCCGACCGGTCTGATGCAGATCACACCGTCCGCGGCGCAGCGAGTGGGGGTCAACAATATTCAGGATCTCGATGGCAATGTGCAGGCCGGTGCCAAGTACCTGGCGATGATTCGTCGCAAGTTCTTTGCCAGCCCCAAACTCAACGAGCGCGAACGCATGGCCTTCGTGCTGGCGGCCTACAACATTGGTCCTGAGCGGGTGCAGGGCATGCGTACCGAGGCGCGGCGCCGGGGCTTGAACCCGAATCAGTGGTTCTTCCAGGTCGAGCGCATTGCCATGGAGCAGGTGGGAATGGGACCTGTCAGCTATGTTAATAGCGTGAACAAGTACTACTTGGCGTTCGATCGGGAGCGGGAGTCGTTGGAGCCCCAGGGGCAGAAGGTTGCCCTGCGTAAATGATCGAATAAACTGAAGTGTTATAGCGGTTTTTTGCGCTTTAACTATGATGTTTACTGATTAATATGGCGACCAACCCAAACACTCTCACAATGGATGAAACAACATGAGCACACTGATCACCAAGGTTCTGTCTACCCGCGCTGGCTACGGCCTGACCGTTCTGCGAATTATCGTCGGCGTCATCTTCGCGGCCCACGGTTCGCAGAAACTCTTCGGCGCATTCGGTGGCTACGGCCTGGCGGGCACCGCGCAGTACATGGAAAGCATCGGACTGGCACCGGGCTACCTGATGGCAACGCTGGCGGGCGGCACCGAGTTCTTCGCCGGCCTGGCCCTGATCATTGGCCTGCTGGTTCGCCCGGCGGCGCTGGGCCTGACCTTTCTTTCGCTGGTAGCGATCTTCTCGGTGCACATCAGTAACGGTCTGTTCATGGCCAACAACGGTTATGAATTCGCCCTGGCCCTGCTCGGTGGCAGCATTGCGGTGTTGATCGAAGGCGCCGGCAAACTCTCGGCCGATCGTGCCATCGCCGGTTGATTGCAGTGGCTTGACGAACCTTTCTCGCTGCGCGGCCTCAAAGCTACAACCCCCCTGAAGAAAGCGAGGCACGCTATGACAGCGAATACCAGAAGCAAGGACGTAAACGGTTATCGGGCCCCACGTTTCATGCTGCCAGCCCTGGTTTTCGGGCTGTTGCTCTCCCCCTTGGCGATGGCCGGCGGTGATGGCAACGCGGCAGTCGGCGGGGGGCTTGGCGGGGCACTGGGCAACGTCGTCGGCGGCCAATTGGGCGGCAGTACCGGCGCTGCGATAGGTGCCGGTGTCGGCGGCGCAGCCGGTAGCGCGGTTGGTGCGAATAAGGGTAGTCGCACAGAAGCGGCGGTTGGCGGTGGGCTGGGCTCGGCAAGTGGCTCAGTGATCGGCCACAGTCTCGGCGGCTCCACCGGTTCGACCATCGGCGCAGGCCTCGGTGGTGCGGCGGGCGGTGCGGTCGGCAACAGCATCGGTGACGACGACCACGACCACGACCATTCCGGTGGCAGCCACAAACATAATCACAAGCACAAAAACAAACATCATTGAGTCGGTAGCGACCGACAGCTGAAAACCCGGCCTGGTGCCGGGTTTTTCATTTTTTGTCTGTCGGGTGTCGGCCGATGGTCTGCCAGATCGACCCGAGTCTCGCGTCTGCCTCGAAATGTACAGGCCTGTCCTTGAGTTGCTTGAGGGAGCTTCATGAATTGCCGGCAACGATGCACCGATCGATAAGGGCAGGATGCTGCCTTCCACGGAAGTGAATGCTTACTTTCTGGATCGGTACTCGATGCTATTGCACTAATTAGGCAGCGGAGGGGGCTAGAATAATTTTAGTGTGATTATTTATTTAGTGATTTTATCCAATTCCTATAAAAATCTCTTTGTTGTTGGATGTCATTTGTAATGTCCTTTTCGTCATAATCGAATATATTTACCACGTCTTCTGGTTCGCTGGGTCTTCCTAGTTTAAGTTCGTACGCGGCTATTCCGGCTGACATTTGAGATGACATTCTTGATGGGTGAACGTTAACTTTTGCTCCTTTGCATAAAAATCTTGTTTCTGGGAAGTCAGCTCGAAGTAATCCAAGGCATTCATAAATATCATGGGCTGAGTAGGTTTTTTTAGCCCCGTTTTCCATTATCAAAGTTAACGTTCGCTTTTGCCGGTCGCATTCGATTACGACCTTCTGTGGGACCCCTTGGGTGCTTGTGGATATTTCTATTATTTTCATGGCCATTTCCGATGTGGATTGGGGATAGAGTAGCCTTCATGGGTGCCATCGGCACGAACGGGGGTAACGCCTAGAATATCTTTGCTCTCAATTCCTCCGGGCATAGCTATTTCGACCTCATTTTTATGAGGTGAAAGCAGGCCGAGTTTCTTATTCACATCTATCCCCTTAATATTTTTTATTACGTAAACGTATCCATCTTCAAATCCATACCCCGTCCCGAATTTTATAGCCTCTGTTACTGAAGTCGAAGTGCTGACGAAAAAGCTGGGGGGATTTCGGTTGTCTCGTGCATGTAAGTAAAGATCTAGGCTATCCCCTAGTGGCTCAAACCCAACTTCGAAAATCTCCCATGGCTCACGTGAGTCTCCTCGATATAAATAGCGATTGTTGCGTTTTGGAGAGGGAGTGCTTGGTTCGCCTTCCTCAACTTTCACCTTCGCTGTGGGATCCAGATCCTCTGGCGCCGGTTTCTTACACCCACCAGAACCCGGACATTCACTCAACCCCAACGGATCCACCCACCCCGTCGGATTGCGCGTGTACTGGTAGGCATTCAACCCACCCGCCAGCTTCACCGGGTCCGGCGTCATGTACCGCCCGCTGTCCGGTTGGTAATAGCGGTGGCGGTTGTAGTGCAGGCCGGTTTCGGTGTCGCAGTACTGGCCCTGGAAGCGCAGCGGTTGTTCCAGCTGTTCGCCACTGCCCTGGGTTAGCTCGCGGAGTTGGCCGTAGGCCGTGTATTGCGCCGACCAGACGATGTCGCCGTCGCAGTCGGTGAGTTCCTGCGGGGTGCCGAGGTGGTCGAGTTGGTAGTAGAACGGGCGGGCGTTTTTCGGGCCTTTGCCGTCGAGCAGGGCCAGTGGGCGGAAGCTGTTGGGCTCGTAGAGGTAGCTGCGGTAGTGGGTTTGGCTGCTTTCGGCGACGAGTTGGTCGCCTTGCCAGAAGAACGTCGTGGTGTGGCCGTCGACGGTTTTGTCGATGCGTCGGCCGAAGGCGTCGTAGCGATAACTGGCGGTGCGGCCGTCTGCCAGGCTGACGCCGATCAGCCGGTGCTGGCTGTCGTAGCGGTAGTCGGTGGTGTGTTGGCCGCGACGTTCGCGGATCAGATTGCCGAAGGCGTCGTAGGCGTAATGGCGGTCGCCGTGGCGCAGCAGGCGGTTGCCCTTGAGGTGCCAGGGGCCGGGGCGGTCGTGGATCAGCAGGTTGCCGGCCGGGTCGTGGCTGAAGTGCTCCGGGGTTTGTTCGCGGGCGTGGTGCACCCGGGTCAGGCGCTCGAGCGGGTCGTACTGGTAGCGGCGCAGGCCGTGGCGGGTGTCGCCGATGTGCAGGAGGTTGCCGTTGGCGGCGTAGGCATAATCGCGGCGGTACAGTTGACGCTGGTGTTGGCTGACAGCGTGGGCCTGCAAGCGCCCCTGATCGTCGTAGGCATAATCGCTGTGCAGCCGGCCTTGCTGGCGCTGGCGTTCGCGACCGAATTCGAACTGATGAGCGGTGAGACGCGTGCCATTAAGGTCGATGGCGCTCAGCGCTCCACCTTTAGCGCGGTGATATTGCAGGCGGCTGTTGTCCGGCAGGCGCAGGTGCTGCAACTGACTGCTGGCGTCGTAGCCGTAGCGCAGGGTGCCCCAGCCCTGGTGCTCGGTGATCAGCCGGTCCAGGGCGTCGTACTCGAACGCCAGCGGGTGGTCCTGGCCGTCGTCGACGCTGACCAGCCGCCCCAAGCGGTCATAGCGGTATTCGACCTTGCTCCCGTCGGGCAGGGTCTTGACCAGCAAACGGCCGGCGCTGTCGCGTGCATAGCCGGTGACTAACGACGAACCGTCATCGCCGAATTCGGTCTTTTCCCGCAACTGGCCGTTGAGGTCGTAGGCGTAGGCCGTGCGCCGGCCGTCGAAGCCGGTTTCCTGTCGAATCAAACCACCGGGGGTGTAGTCCAGGCGGTATTTATCGCCGACTTCGTTCTCGATCTCGGTCAGCAACAGCTGCGCGTGGTCGTAGCGGTACTTGAGCTGGGTGCCGTCGGGGTTGATTCGCCGGCTGACCCGGTGCAGGTCGTCGGCGTATTCGTAGCGGGTGACACACTCCAGTTCGTCGCGCTCGGCGGTGACCTGGCCGTAGGCGTTGTAGCTGAAACGACGGCTGGCGCCGCTCGGCAGTGTCGTCTGTAACAGGCGGCCGACCGCGTCCCACTGCTCACGGCTGATGGCGCCGAATGCGTCCTGGGTCGTGGTCCGCCGCCCCAGGGCGTCGTAGGCAAACTGCCGACGCCCGCCGTCGGGCAGGGTTTCCTCGAGCAGTTGGCCGAGGCCGTTCCAGCGCAAGCGATGCAGGCTGCGGTCCGGGTAGCGGATCAGCACCAGGCGGCCTTGCGCGTCGTATTCGTGGTAGGTGCTCTGGCCGTCGGGGTCGATCAGCCAGGTGATGTCGCCCTGGGCATTGCGCTGGTAGGTCCACTTGGCCTGACCGCGATACCGCGCGTGCAGGAAACCGTTGCGGTACTCGTAGGACGTCGGTTCGTCGTCGGGCGGAATCAGCGCGATCAGCCGACCGACTTCGTCGTAGTGGTATTCGGTGACGGCGCCGAGGGCATCCTGTTCGGCGATCAGCCGGCCCTGGGCGTCATAGGTCTTGTGCTGTTCGCCGCCGTCGGCCGCGCGCCGATGCACCAGCCGCGCCTGCTCGTCATGGACGTAGCGTTCCTGGCTGCCATCGGCGTGCCTGAGCGTCACCCCGCCGTCGTCGTCCCAGGCGTAGCGGGTGTCCATCTGCGCAAAGGACGCCCAATGGCGGATGCAGCGCGCGGCCTTGCCGGAGCGTTGCCACTCCCAGTAGAAACTCGCACCGCCAGCCAGCTGCCGCTGCAGGATGACGTGCTGTTCGTCGTAGTCGTAGCGCTCGGATTCACCGACCGCGTTGCTCGCCGCGATCAGCCGGCCACGGCCGTCGTAGCGGTAGCTGACCAGGGTTTGTTCGGTGCGCCAACCGGGTTCCTGGTCGTCGGCCGGATGCCAGCGTTGGTAGTCGACGGCGATCAGGTGCTGGCGGTCATAGCGCAGGTGCAGGCAGCGCCCGGCACCGTTGTCCAGACGCTGGATGCGCTCGGCCAGGTCGCGCTGCACGCTCAGCCGGTTGCCGTAGGCGTCGCTGATCGCGCTCAGGCGGCCATGCTGGAAGTGATAGAAGCGCGGTGATTCACCGACCAGGGCGAGAATCAGCTCCTCCGGCGCTTCCCCGAGAAAGATCGCCGCCCGCGACAGGTTGTTGTGGATCGCCGGACGCGTCAGAGTCGGCAGGGGAAACGGCGTGCGGCGGTTCTCTGAATCGATCCAGGTGACGCTGTCGCCGTCGATCTCCAGGCGCTGGCTCAGCGAATGGCTCCAGCCGAAACCGAGGCCGCTGTCGATTTCCACCGCGCTGGTGCGATACAGGCGGGTGAACTCGAACGGCAGAATCCCGTCGAGCGTGGCATCGGTGAGGGTCAGCAGTTCTTCACCGGTGACCAGCGATACCGGGCAACCGTGGGTGGCGGTGTGCCCAGCGGTATCGGTGCTGTCGCCGTTGGGGTTCTTCGCCTGTTTGGAAGCGTCGTCGTGAGGTTCCTGGCGACCGATGCGCGTCTTGGCGTCAGATTTGTTCCGGGCAATGGCGACGGGGTTGTCTACCAATACATCCGCCGACCCTGCGGCACTGATGCGAAGCGGCACGGTCGGCGCAGGTTTCAGCTGTGCGTTTCGGGCATTGACCATCAACGGCTTGAGCGTGCCCGCGTGAGCGGTCAGATCGGAGCGACTCGTCAGCTCGGCCAGTCGCACAGACGCCCCAGCCAGCCAGCGTCGGGCGCGTTCGGACTTGACCTTGCCCAGTACCTTGGCGCTCATGCCAAGCTTCAGGCCGGCAGGGCCGGTCAAACACGCCAGCAGGAAACCGATCAGCAACTCCGTCCGAATTTGCGCCACGACTTCGGCGATGTACTGCGGCGGTAACAGCTTCAGCCAACTGGTGAACGCGGCCAGATAAATGAACATCAAGGGTTCATCGCTCAATACCAGCAACAGATTGGCGATGGCCTCGGTCGACGCATTCAACAGCGTCTCAAGTTCGGCTTCGGTGAGGTATTCAAGGAGCTTGGCGCTGTTGGCTTGCAGGTCGGCGATCAGGGCGTAGAGCTGCTTGACGTCGTCCCATAACTGGTTGAGGGAATTCTCGAAGCCTCGCCAATCGGCGCGTTGCAGCATGCCGTAGCGTTCCCTGAAATCAGCTTCGGAAAACCCGGCCCACAGTGGTTGAAATTCGTTCGTCCACTCGCTGCGTAACCAGCCTTCAAGCCCATCGACGACACCTTGATAGGAGGCATAAAGCGCTTTGACGTGATCGCGGGTGACGTTGGGGAAGAAGGTGATGCGGTAGCGATTGCCGCGCCAGCAATCGGGGATTTCGAGAATGCCGCTGGGGCCGATGGTTTCGTGAATGGCTTTACCGTACGTCGGTCCATCCGGACCATCGGAAATCAACGGTTCGAGCATTACCGGCGTATCGCCGATCGGCACGAAGCGCGCGGCTTCGAACATATGCACCAGGGTCAATGGACCGCTGGCGGGGCATTGCGCAACAGTGGAACTGACGGGGGTGGTGGCGTTCTTCGGCGCGCTGAGACGGACGTCGTTGCCGACTGTGAACACCTGCTCGACATCCAGTGTGCCGCCGGTCCAGAAGTTCTCAGCCCAGGCGTCGTATTGGTTGAGACAAAGGCGGAAGTCTTTGAGCAACGCTTCGAAGTCCGGGTGTTCCGGATTCATCGCCGCCACCACCAGCAGGCCGATGGTGTTATTCAGGGCCAGCAGCTTGTCAGGATCGAACATGCGCAGTGTTTCGCTCGGGTGTAGAGGAGGCGCGAAACTCTGCGTGGGATCAGCGGGGAAAGAAGTCGGGAAAGGAGGTGTTTGATGTAGGGCGATTCGCTAAATCATTGGCATCTCTTCGCACCGCTCGGGTTTTGCCCGTTGCTCTATGCCAACCACGCTCGTTATGCTGCTGAAACCTTTAATCAGTCACGGAGCCGGCCGATTTTGAGCCGCCTCGGATGTCATTGAAAACGGATCAGATGCGATGAATGCAGCGCTGAATGAGTTCGGCCCGATCAAGGCCGTGATTTTCGATATGGACGGCCTGCTGCTGGACACCGAGGGCATTTACACCGAAGTCACGTCCATCATTGCCGGGCGCTATGGGCGGACCTTCGACTGGAGCCTCAAACAACACATCATCGGTCGCGGCGCTGCTGACCTGGCGCGCTACGTGGTCGAGGCGCTGGAACTGCCGATCAGCGCCGAAGAATTCCTGGTGATCCGCGAACCGCTGATGCGCGAGCGCTTTCCTACAGCACAGGCGATGCCGGGCGCACAGCAATTGGTTCGGCATCTGAAGGCCAACAACATTCCCATCGCGGTGGGCACCAGTTCGTCGAGTCAGTCGTTCGGCCAGAAAACCACCTTGCACCGGGACTGGTTTGCCCTGTTCGACACCATCGTCACCGCTGATGACCCGGAAGTCGGCGCAGCGAAACCAGCGCCGGATATCTTCCTGACCGCCGCGCGACGCCTGGGTGTCGCGCCGCAGGATTGCCTGGTGTTCGAGGATTCGCCCTTCGGCGTCACGGCAGCGAAAGCGGCGGGGATGACGGCGATTGCCATTCCGGATGCGGCGATGGCCGATGAAAAATACGCACACGCCGATGGCATTCTTCGTACGTTGAAGGCGTTCAAACCAGGGGCGTTCGGCTTGCCAGCGCTCGAGTGGGGCTGACAGAGCAAAATCTGTAGGAGCGAGCCTGCTCGCGATAGCGTTCATCCAGACAGATCATTGCTGTCTGATACACCGCTATCGCGAGCAGGCTCGCTCCTACAGGGGGATTGCATTTAACTGAGCTTTATCAGGCGCCAAAACCACCGTCGATGGTCAAGCTGGCACCGGTGATGTACCCGGCTTCGGGGCCGACGAGGTAGGCGACGAAACTGGCGATTTCTTCGGCTTTGCCGTAACGCCCAACGGCCATCAATGGAATCAGGCTGTCGGCGAAGTCACCCTCGGCCGGGTTCATGTCGGTATCGACCGGGCCCGGTTGCACGTTGTTGATGGTGATGCCTTTGGGGCCGAGGTCCCGGGCCAGGCCCTTGGTCAGGCCGACCAGTGCCGCCTTGCTCATGGCATAGGGGCCGCCACCGGCGAAGGGCATGCGATCGGCGTTGGTGCTGCCGATGTTGATGACCCGACCACCTTCGGTCATATGACGGGCGGCGGCCTGAGTGGCGATGAATACGCTGCGCACGTTAATGGCCAGGGTCTGGTCGAAATCTTCGAGTTTGAAATCTTCCAGGGGGGCAACCGCCAACACACCGGCGTTGTTCACCAGGATGTCCAGTCGACCAAAACTTTCTACCGTCGCGCTGACGGCGTTGCGAATGGCGTCGGCATCGGCGCTGTCTGCCTTGATGGCGAGGGCTTTGCCGCCGTCGGCGATGATCTGGTTTCGCAGTGCTTCGGCCTTGGCCGTGGAACTGACATAAGTAAAGGCGACCGTCGCGCCTTCAGCGGCCAGGCGTTTGACGATGGCAGCGCCAATGCCACGGGAACCGCCCTGGATCAAAGCCACTTTGCCGCTGAGGTTCTGAGTAGTCATATCGATCTCCAAAGTCCCGAGGCAGGATGTCCCGGTTGATGGAGCCTAGTATCGATTTGCGATGACACGCTGTGTAGACGGACATTGCGATAGTCTGTGTAAACCAAAAGTTTATAGTGGTGACCATGGAAACCTTCAGCAGTATCGAATGCTTTGTTCGCAGCGCCGAGGTGGGCAGCTTTGCCGAAGCTGCGCGACGCTTGAGTTTGACCCCCGCTGCCGTGGGCAAGAGCGTCGCCAAGCTGGAAGCGCGACTGGGCGTGCGGCTGTTCCAGCGCAGCACCCGCCGCCTGGCGCTGACAGAGGCGGGCCAGTTGTTTCTCGGTGAGGTCAGTGGCAGTTTGCACACGATCCAGAATGCCGTGGCCAACCTTGCCAGCGCTGGCGGGCGTCCGGCGGGGACGTTGAAGGTCAGCATGGGCACGGTGTTCGGGCGCTTGTACATCGTGCCGTTGCTCGGGGAGTTCTTGCGGCGTTTTCCGGCAATCAACCCGGACTGGCATTTCGATAACCGCCAGATCGACCTGATCGGCCAGGGCTTCGACGCTGCGATTGGCGGTGGATTCGAATTGCCCCAAGGGGTGGTGGCGCGCAAGCTGACCCCGGCCCATCGTGTGTTGGTGGCATCTGCCGACTACCTGGCTGCGCGCGAGGTGATCATCGAACCTGAGGATCTCAAGCACCACGAGGGCATCCTCATTCGCTCACCGCAGACAGGCCGCGTGCGCTCCTGGCAATTGACCAGCCGCACCCGGCAGCACAGTCCGTTGACCCTGAAAGCGCGGATGACCATGAGCGATTCGGAAGCGGCTTGCGCCACGGCCACCCAAGGGCTGGGGATCGCGCTGGTGAGCATGCCGTTTGCCGTGGGGTATCTGGAGGCGGGGACGCTGCAGCGAGTGTTGCCGGACTGGTATGTCGATGACGGCAACATTTCGATTTATTACGCCGAACACAAACTGCTGCCGGGCAAGACCCGGGTGTTTGTTGAATTCATTATTGAGCAGTTTGCGGAGTGGGGGTTGGGGCAGCGGTTTAGTGCCATTTGAACCTGGCTTAAAACCGAGTCGTCCGCTTTCGCGAGCAAGCCCGCTCCCACAGGGGATATGTGAACGCACAAATCCAGAGTGGGAGCGGGCTTGCTCGCGAATAGGGCGACGCGGTTTACCGGGCAAACCGCTCCGCCCAGCCAATGATGCGTTTGGGCCGGGGCGTGGCATAGGTCCGCACCTTCGAGGTCGACAACCCCAACCGCACCAGTGACTCGGCAATGGTCACCGCCGCCGTCACGCCATCCACCACCGGCACACCCGTGCGCTGGCGAATCTGCTCGTCCAGCCCGGCCATGCCGCCGCAACCCAGGCAAATCACTTCAGCCTTGTCCTGAGTCACCGCCAGTTCGGCCTGGTGCACGATGGCCTCCAAGGCGCGTTGCGGCTCGTGTTCCAGTTCCAGCACCGCCAAGCCGCTGGCTCTCACCGAGGCGCAACGGTCCCACAGCCCGGACAGTTTCAAGCGGTCTTCAATCAGCGGCACGGTGCGGTCGAGGGTGGTGACTACCGAATAGGCATGGCCGAGGAACATCGCGGTGCTCGCCGCCGCATCGGTGATGTCCACCACCGGCACATTGAGCAGTTCCTGCAGGCCTTCGCGGCCATGTTCGCCATAACCGGCCTGGATCACCGCGTCGAAGGGCTGGTCGTAGGACATGACTCGATCCATGACGGCAATGGCGGCCAGATAGCTTTCGAAGTTGCCTTCGACGGAATCGGCACCGAAGTGCGGCGTCAGGCCAACGATTTCGGTGCCTGGAGATGCGACGGCCTGTGCCGAGCGGGCAATGGCCTGGGTGATGGATTCGGTGGTGTTGACGTTGACCACGAGAATTCGCATGGGAAGTCCTTATAACGGGGTGCTTTTAACAGGGTAGGTCTGCGGCCCGACGCTGCCGGGCCGCGATGGAGTCAGTGGCTGACGTTATCGACGGCGATGGCTTCACCGCTGACGTCTGCATAGTGAGGTTGGCGTTTGGCAATGATCAGGTAGAGCATCCCGGCGATGCTGGCACCGATCAGCCAGGAGAACGGCGAGACCAGGTGGAAACCCGGTACCAGCGCCAGGACGATAGCGATCAGCGCTGCGGGAATGAACGCCGCCACGGCGCGCAGATTGACCCCGCGGCTGTAGTAATAAGCGCCGTTCGGGTCCTCGCTGTACAACTGCGGCACGTTGATCCGGCCTTTTCGCACCAGCCAATAGTCGACCATGATCACGCCGTACAACGGGCCGAGCAGGGCGCCGAGGCCCGAGAGGAAGTACACGATCACCAGCGGACTGTTGTAGAGGTTCCACGGCAGGATCAGCACGGCGATGGTGGCGCTGATCAGGCCGGCGCGACGGAACGTCAGGTACTTGGGCGCCAGATTGCTGAGCACGAAGGCCGGGGCGACGAAGTTGGCCATGATATTGACCGCCACGGTAACGATCAGGAACGCCAGGCAACCCAGCACCAGGAAGAAGGTGTTGGGGATTGAGGCGATGATCTCCGTAGGACTTTCAATAATGTGGCCATTGATCTGAAATTGCGCGCCGCAGAGCAGGACGGTGATGGTGGCGAACACCAGAATGTTCACCGGCAGGCCCCAGAAATTGCCGATCTTGATGGTCTTGCGGCACGGCGAGGAGCGGGCGAAGTCGCAGAAATTGAGGATCAGGGTGCCGTAGATCGCCAGCCACAGCGCACCGCCGGCAAAAATGTTGCGCCACATCTCACCGCCCGTCAGCGGTTCGCGGATCGACCAGGCGATGGTCGCGTTGGCCTGGAAGTACATCCAGGCGGCCAGCGCGGCGACGGTCAACAGAATCACCGGTCCGGCAAACGCCTCGTAGCGCCGCACCATCTCCATGCCGTAGGCGAGAATCGCCAGTTGCACGAACCAGATCGCAACGAAACACACCCAGCCCAGGGTCGATAGACCGAGGATCGAGTTGTGGTCGTACTCGGCGAATCCGGGGTGGACCGCCGTCAACAGCACGCGAAACACCACCGAGGCCAGGTACGTCTGAATGCCAAACCAGGCGATGGCGATCACGGCGCGGATCAACGCGGGAATCTGCGCACCGTGGATACCGAAACTGATCCGGCTGATCACCGGAAACGGCACGCCGGTTTTCTGCCCCATGTAGCCGGACAGGTTCATGAAGCAATACACCAGCGCCGCGCCGATCCCCAGCGACAGCAGAATCTGCCAGCCGCCCAGGCCCAGGGCGTACAGGCCAATGGCAAACGAATAGTTGGCGATGTTGTGAACGTCGTTGGTCCACAGGGCAAAGATGCTGTACTTGCCCCAACGCCGACCTTCGGCTTTGGTCGGTGCCAGGTCTTGGTTATGCAGGCGGGGGCTGAGTACAACAGGCGAATGAAACGATGAATCGAAATCGGTTGGAGTGGTGGGGGAAGAGGGCAGATCCAGCGCAATGTTGTTATTAGAGAGACTTGTACGCATTCCGGCAGGCTCCTGATGCTCGACGCCGCGATGACTGTGCATGAGCAGTGGCTCGGCAATCTTCGTCGCGGGTGGCGAATATCATTGGTTACGGGGCATCTGCAGCCTGTACGGGATAGGGCGCTTCAGGCTTGCGGATCTAAAGTGTTTTTATGTTTTGAGTTGATTGTATACAAAACATGTATGCACTTAAGCGAGATCTGTGCCAGTCCGGAATCTATGGAATTTGCTGCTGATTTCGTTTGGTTATCAACGGGCGCTAAATCACTGAAAATCGGGGGATATAACCTGACCGATCGAGCAGGTATTTATTTTTGGGGGCGGATGCAGAAGGGCATGGCGGGGAGGGAAATGTAACTTTTAGGGGCGTATAAACAAAAAATGCACACATAAATGGCACCGATGGTGACATTCGTGTGTACACATTTTTAAGGCGATCACACATCCTGTAGGAGCAGAGCTTGCTCGCGATAGCGGTGGTTCAGTCGACAGCTTCATTGACTGGGCGACCGCTATCGCGAGCAAGCTCGGCTCCTACAAGGGATTTCACAAGGCGCGGGATCAGGCTTTGGATTTACTGATGATATTCCCCGCATGCAACCCGCATTCTTTTTGGGTCGCTTCTTCCCACCACCAGCGACCTTCGCGCTCGTGCTGGTTCGGCAGCACCGGGCGGGTGCACGGCTCGCAGCCGATACTGATGAAGCCGCGTTCATGCAGGCTGTTGTACGGCAGCTCCAGCATGCGGATGTAACCCCAGATCTCTTCGCTGGTCATCTGCGCCAGCGGGTTGAACTTGTACAGGGTACGTTCCGGGGTGGAAAACGCGGTGTCGATTTCCATCACCGCCACGGCGCTTCGGGTGCCGGGGCTCTGGTCACGACGTTGGCCGGTGGCCCAGGCCTTCACGCCGGACAGTTTGCGGCGCAGCGGTTCGATCTTGCGGATGCCGCAGCATTCGCCATGGCCGTCCTTGTAGAAACTGAACAGGCCTTTTTCCTTCACGAACGGTTCGAGCTTGGTGTGGTCCGGCGACACCAGTTCGATGTCGATCTTGTAGTGCTCGCGCACCTGATCGATAAAGCGATACGTCTCGGGGTGCAAGCGGCCGGTGTCGAGGCTGAACACTTTGACGTTCTTGTTCAGCTTCCAGGCCATGTCCACCAGCACCACGTCTTCGGCACCGCTGAAGGATATCCACAGGTCATCGCCAAACTCGGCAAACGCGAGCTTCAGGATGTCCTGGGCAGATTTGTTGGCATAGGTCGTGGCGAGTTCCACGACGTCGAACGTTGGGCTCATCAGGGCGGCTTCCTACAGGTCGGTGGCGCTGGGCGCTCTATATGGGGCTGATGGTAACAAAAAGCTGCGCCGGCCGGGGCGTCCTCTGCGTTGCGCGGTGGGGCTTGAGTCGCTAGAGTTCGGCCTCGCTCGACTCAATAAACAATACAAATGGGAGTGTCTTGTGGAAATTGCCTGTCTGGATCTTGAAG
Source organism: Pseudomonas putida (assembly GCF_050990305.1). Classification (GTDB taxonomy): domain Bacteria; phylum Pseudomonadota; class Gammaproteobacteria; order Pseudomonadales; family Pseudomonadaceae; genus Aquipseudomonas; species Aquipseudomonas putida_AH. Next base: position 1,870,489 of record NZ_CP158817.1, read on the forward strand.
GTGTGCTGGTCCCGGAAATCTGGATCGCGTTTGCCGAAAAAACCGGGATCGAATCCCTGAGGGCCACCACCCGGGACATTCCCGACTATGACGTTTTGATGAAGCAACGCCTGCGGATTCTCGACGAACACGGACTGAAGCTCGCCGATATCCAGGAAGTGATCGCCACGCTCAAGCCGCTGGACGGCGCCATCGAGTTCGTCAACTGGCTGCGCGAGCGCTTTCAGGTGGTGATTCTGTCGGACACGTTCTATGAGTTTTCCCAGCCACTGATGCGTCAGCTGGGCTTCCCGACCTTGCTTTGCCATCGTCTGATTACCGATGAAACCGGGCGGGTGACGGGTTACCAACTGCGTCAGAAAGATCCCAAACGCCAGTCGGTCCTGGCGTTCAAGAGCCTGTATTACCGGGTGATTGCCGCTGGGGATTCCTACAATGACACCACGATGTTGGGCGAGGCGGATGCCGGGATTCTGTTCCATGCGCCGGACAACGTGATTCGCGAATTCCCGCAGTTCCCGGCGGTGCACGACTTTGAGGCGTTGAAGCAGGAGTTCATTAAGGCTTCGAACCGGACTTTGAGCCTTTAAGCATCCGGTCCGATGCCATCGCCAGCAAGCCGGCTCCTACGGCTCACTAATTTATTAGTCGTAGGAGCCGGTTCCTACGGCTCACTAATTTATTAGCCGTAGGAGCCGGCTTGCTGGCGATGTTTTTTAGAGGTTTTGCAGGGTATCGAGCAACACCTTCACCTTGGTAATCGATTCCTGGTACTCCGCCTGCCACTGCGAATCCGCGACAATCCCGCCGCCGCCCCAGCAACACACCTGACCCTCCTTGACCAGCAAACTGCGAATGGCGATGGAACTGTCCATCTCGCCGCGCACGTCCAGGTACAACAGCGAGCCGCAATACAATCCGCGCCGGGTCGGTTCCAGCTCGTCGATGATCTGCATGGCGCGAATTTTCGGCGCGCCGGTAATCGAGCCGCCGGGGAAGCTGCCGGCGATCAGGTCCAGCGCATCGCGGTCATCGGCCAGTTCGCCGGTCACGCTGCTCACCAAGTGATGCACGTTGGGGTAGCTTTCCAGGCTGAACAGCTCTGGCACCCGGACGGAGCCTGTGCGGCAGGTGCGTCCGAGGTCGTTGCGCAGCAGGTCGACGATCATCAGGTTTTCCGCGCGGTCCTTGGGGCTGGCCAGCAATTCGGCGGCGTTCGCGGCATCTTCGCTGGCCGTCAGGCCACGAGGGCGTGTGCCTTTGATCGGGCGGGTTTCTACGTGACGTTCGCTGACTTTGACGAAACGCTCCGGTGACAGGCTCAGCACCGCGCCACCGTCGGGCAGGCTCTGGAAGCCGGAAAACGGTGTCGGGCAGGCCTGGCGCAAGGCGCAATACGCAGCCCAGGAATCACCTTGGCAGGGTGCGCGGAAGCGTTGGGCGAAGTTGACCTGATAGCAGTCGCCGGCCTGGATGTATTGCTGAATGCGCTCGATGGCCTGGCGATACTGTTCAGCGCTCAGGTCGGCCTTCATCGGCGTAAGCAATTTGAACGGGTCGAACGCGTCGAGGGCTGGTTGGCTGAACAGCTGGATCAAGCGCTGGCGCTCGCTGTCGGCCAGCATCGGGTGAAACACCAGCTGGCTGGTGGCTTGCTGGTGATCGCTGATCAGCGCCCAGTCGTACAGGCCGAAACGCGCATCGGGTAATAGTAAATCGTCCTGTGCCTGACTCGGCAGGTGTTCCAGGTGACGGCCGAAATCGTAGCTCAGGTAACCGATCAAACCGCCGGCAAAGGGCAATTCGTAAGGTGCGGGCAGCGAAGCTTCGCCGAGTCGCTTCAGGTTATCCCGCAGGCGTTGCAGAAAATCGCCGCCACTTTCGTCAGGCGCCACCGTCAGGTGTTCCAGCGGCCAGGCGCTGAGCAGATCAAACCGGCCGCGTTCAGCGGCGGGACGGCCGCTGTCGAGCAGCACGGCACCGGGGGCGTGGCGGATGGCCGCGAAGTAGTCGGCGGGGTTGGTGCGATAGGGCAGCGGGTGTACGGAACAGGTCGGCATGGGCGGGTTGGATCAGCCATCGAGGCGGGGTGGCGATTGTAGTCCCCTGCGGGATTTGGTCCTAGAGGGGATTGATGACCTGTAGGAGCGAGCATGCTCGCGATGAGCGCCAGAACACCGCGTAGTGTCAGGTTTCCATCGTCATCGTTGACGACCATCGCGAGCGTGCTCGCTCCTACAGGGGGAGGGATCAGCCTTCAACTGGTGGGATATGTCCGAACATTTCCTGCACGAACGCCACACGTTCTTCGACGGTTTCCGTCACGCCACGGGCCTTCATCTCTTCCATTCGTGCCTCAACCGCATGGGTGCGCAAGGTCAGGCCGCAGTCATTGGCAATCTGGATGTTCAAGCCCGGCCGGGCGTTGAGTTCGAGGATCAGCGGGCCTTTTTCCTGATCGAGCACCATGTCGACACCGATGTAGCCCAGGCCGCACAGCTCATAGCACCCGGCGGCGAGCTTCATGAAGCCGTCCCAGTAGGGCAGTTGCACGCCGTCCACCGCGTTGGTGGTGTCCGGGTGTTTGGCGATGATGTTGTTCAGCCAGGTGCCACGCAGGGTCAGGCCGGTGGCGAGGTCGACGCCGACGCCGATGGCGCCCTGGTGCAGGTTGGCTTTGCCGCCGGACTGGCGGGTCGGCAGCCGCAGCATGGCCATCACCGGGTAACCCATCAGCACGATGATGCGGATGTCGGGCACGCCTTCGTAGCTGATGCTCTTGAAGATCTGGTCCGGGATCACGCGGTATTCGATCAGTGCCCGGTCGCGGTGACCGCCCAATGAATACAGGCCAGTGAGGATGCTGGAGACATGGTGCTCGATTTCCTCATGGCTGATGATCTTGCCCGACACCGTGCGATAGCGCCCCTCGAAACGGTCGGCAATCACGATAATGCCGTCGCCGCCCGCGCCTTGGGCCGGCTTGATCACGAAGTCGTTGCGCGCACCGATGATCTCGTCGAGGTTGTCGATTTCCTTCTCGGTGGAGATGATCCCGTACAGTTCCGGCACATGGATGCCCGCCTTGATGGCGCGCTCCTTGGTGATGATCTTGTCATCGACAATCGGATACAGGCTGCGCTTGTTGTACTTGAGTACGTAATCCGCATTGCGCCGATTGATGCCCATGATGCCCCGGGCTTCCAGGGCTTTCCAGGTCTTCCAGAAGCCAAACATCAGGCGTCAGCCTTCTTCAGGAAGGCCTTGAAGCGCACCAGTTCAGTCAGGCGGTAACCGCGATAGCGACCCATGGCCAGCATGAAGCCCACCATGATCAGCAGGATCGCCGGGAAGGTGAACACGAAGTACACCAGCTCCGGAATGGTCATGATCAAGTGCGCCAGGGTCGCGGCGAACAAGGTGCCAATCGCCACCTTCATGGCATGGCCGGCGCCACGTTCTTCCCAGGTGATCGATAGGCGTTCGATAGTCATGGTCAGAATCACCATCGGGAACAGCGCCACCGACAACCCGCGCTCAAGGCCAAGCTTGTGGCTGAGCAGGCTGATGGCCGCGATCAGCACCACCACGAACGTCAACACCACTGACAGCCTCGGCAGCATTTGCAGCTTCAGGTGCTCAAGGTAGGAGCGTAGCGACAACCCCAGGGCGGTGATGATCGTGAACAGCACGATGCCGAAGCCGAGCTGGGTCTCGCGGAACGCCAGGGCAATCAGCACCGGAGTAAAGGTGCCGAGGGTCTGCAGGCCGATCAGGTTACGCAGGATCAGAATCACCAGTACGCCAATCGGGATCATCACCATGATCATGAAGGTTTGCTGGGTTTGCAGTGGCAAGCCGTACAGCGAGTATTCGAGGAAATTGGCGTCGGTGTTTTCGTCGGTCAGCTTGGCCAGGCGAATGGCGTTCATTTCGCTGTTGTTCATGCTGAAAGTGACAGTAGCTTTCTTGCCGCCATCGACGGTGATCAGGTTTTCGTCACCGGTCCACCACAGCAAGCGGTCGGTCGGCAGGCCCTGTTCGCCGGTTTCCGGATTGAAGTACAGCCAGTCGGTGCCGTTGAAGCTGCGCAGCCAAAGCTCCGGCGTTTGCGGTTGATCGGCCACCAGGCGGATGGTGTGGACTTTTTCCACTGGCACGTGGGCGATGGACAGCACCAGTTCGACGATCCTGGCTTTTTGCGCCGTGGACGGATCGCCCGCCAACAGCAGCTTCACGTTGTCGTCGTTGACATTGTTGACACGTTTGATCGCTTCGCCGACGAAGGTTTCGACGTCGGCCGAGTGTTGGCGAATCGGCGCCAGCAGGGCTTCGGCAGCGATTTTTTCCGGACCTTCGATGGCGATGCTGTCGCGGAAGGTCGGGCCTTTGATCTTGGATTTTTCGGCGCTGTAACGCTTGGTCAGCACCAGGCGGTAGTAAAGAGTCTGGTTGCCCTTGGCGCGACGAGCCGACCAGGTGACCTTGCGGTTGCCGTCGACCCGGTTGACCGCCACACCGTAGTTATTGGAAATAAAGCTCTCGTTGAGGCTGACATAGTCACGACTCAGCGGCGGCACGAACATCTGGATCTTGACCGGGTCCTTGGCACTGGCGACGAACTCGACCTTGGCGTCGATGTTCCACAAGTCGTCGGTGGCGTCTTCGGTCACGGGAATGCCCAGCACGAAGATCTGATAGGCCGTAACTGAAATGCCCAGCACCACCAGGATGGCGATCAGCATTTTCAGATGAAGGGTAAGAGAGCGCATTGAAATTACTCTGCGGAATGAGCGTCGGTGGCGCAGGCGGGTTTGCCGGCAGCGTATTTAAGACTGGGGTCGACCAGCGCATCGAAGTGTTTGAGCGCTTCGGAGCCGATCAGGAGCGGGTATTGGAACGCGCTACGGTCGGTCAGGTTCACTTCGATGCTGCGCAGGGCCGAGCCCATGCAGATATCCAGTTCGATCACCGGGCGGGCGGTGTATTTCTTGCCTTCTTCCGGGTCGTAGTCACCGGCCCGGCGCTTGATCTTGCTGACGCGGGCCAATGGGCGTTCGATCGGGTGCGAATGGGCGGCGTCGATGGCCAGGTAGAAACGTACCCAGGATTCGCCATTGCGTTTGAAGCGCTTGATGTCCCGGGCACTTAAGGAAGCGGTTTTTGCCCCAGTATCAAGTTTGGCCGCCACTTCCAGGTCGATGCCACCCAGGGACGCGTACTCATTAAGGCCATACACAGTCTTTTCCCCCGCCACGGCGACACCTGGCAGGCAAAGAAAATAAAGGAATGCAGGGAAGGGCTTGAGTCTCATAAATCCTGGTGCGCAACGGTCTGTACTTTGATTCAAGACCCTGGCATTGCTGCACAAGCTCCTCGTATGCCTATCAGCTATTTATGACAGGCAGTGCAGATGTGACAAACAAATGCGGGCGGCATTCTAGCACGGTGGTTTTGTGGCGCCAGCGCTGGCCGGACGTCAGGAGGCACGCCGCACGTCGCAATGCCATCGTGGGAGCCGGCTTGCTGGCGATTGCGCAGGGTCAGCCAATGGATTGGGCTGCTGGAAAAGCCCGATCACCAGCATGCCGGCTCCTACGATGAATGTGGTTATTAGACGATTGTCGACAATATCTAATTATCCTTTGACTGTGGCGGCCGTATTCGTTAGTTTTTGCGGCACTGGCTTTCAAGGTGTCGACAATATGCTGGACCAACTCGAACCCCCGGTTTCGATTTCAGATGATTCTGAAACGCTTTCCGAGAATGTCTTCCGACGCATCCAGGCGGCTATCGTCAAAGGCGATATCGCGCCGGGCAGCAAAATCTCCGAGCCGGAGCTGGCCCGTATCTACGGCATCAGCCGCGGGCCGCTGCGCGAGGCGATCCACCGCCTGGAAGGCCAGCGCCTGCTGGTGCGTGTGCCGCATGTCGGTGCACGGGTCGTTTCGCTCAACCATGCCGAGCTGCTGGAACTCTACGAAATCCGCGAGTCCCTCGAAGGCATGGCCTGTCGCTTGGCCGCCGAGCGCATGAGCGTCGAAGAGATCGACGAACTGCGCCGCGTCCTCGAAACCCACGAGCGCGATGAAGCGTTTCAGGCCGGCCGAGGTTACTACCAGCAGGAAGGCGATTTCGACTTCCATTACCGAATTATCCAGGGCAGCGGTAACCGCACCCTGACGCAAATGCTCTGCGGCGAGTTGTATCAACTGGTGCGCATGTACCGCATCCAGTTCTCCACCACCCCCAATCGCCCGCACCAGGCCTTTGCCGAACACCACCGAATTCTCGATGCCATCGCCGACCGTGACGGTGAATTGGCCGAGTTGTTGATGCGCCGTCACATCGGCGCTTCCAAACGCAACATCGCCCGTCATTACCAGGACGGCGCCAACCCGACAGCCAAACGAGGTGAGTCATGAGTTTGAACAAGAGCACTCCAGGCCAGCGTTTCCGCGATGCGGTCGCCAGCGAGCATCCATTGCAAGTGGTCGGCGCGATCAACGCCAACCACGCCCTGCTGGCCAAGCGTGCCGGTTTCAAGGCGATCTATCTGTCCGGTGGCGGCGTGGCTGCTGGCTCCCTGGGCGTGCCTGACCTGGGCATCACCGGTCTGGATGACGTGCTGACCGACGTGCGCCGCATCACCGACGTCTGCGACCTGCCATTGCTGGTGGACGTGGACACCGGTTTCGGTTCCTCGGCGTTCAACGTGGCCCGTACCGTCAAGTCGATGATCAAGTTCGGCGCGGCGGCGATTCACATCGAAGACCAAGTCGGCGCCAAGCGTTGCGGCCACCGTCCTAATAAGGAAATCGTGACCCAGCAGGAAATGGTCGACCGCATCAAGGCTGCCGTCGATGCCCGTACCGATGACAGCTTCGTGATCATGGCCCGTACCGACGCCCTGGCGGTGGAAGGTCTGGAGTCCGCCCTGGATCGCGCTGCCGCCTGCATCGAGGCCGGTGCCGACATGGTGTTCCCGGAAGCCATCACCGAACTGGAAATGTACAAATTGTTCGCCAGCCGCGTGAAAGCGCCGATCCTGGCCAACATCACCGAATTCGGCGCGACGCCGCTGTACACCACCGAGCAATTGGCAGCTGCCGACGTGTCCCTGGTGCTGTACCCGCTGTCGGCCTTCCGCGCCATGAACAAGGCCGCGGAAAACGTCTACACCGCGATTCGTCGCGACGGCACGCAACAGAACGTGATCGACACCATGCAGACCCGCATGGAGCTTTACGATCGCATCGACTACCACACCTTCGAGCAGAAGCTCGATGCGTTGTTCGCCGCAAAGAAGTAATGAACACCCTGTACCTGTAGGAGCGAGCACGCTCGCGATGGTGGACCTAACACCGCGGGGAATCAGTTTCCCGCGTCATCGTAGACACCCATCGCGAGCATGCTCGCTCCTACAGAAGAGAGATTGGTTTCCCTAACAAATTCAAGAATGCTGGAGACAAAAATGGCCGAAGCAAAAGTACTCAGTGGCGCCGGGCTCCGTGGCCAGGTTGCCGGGCAAACTGCACTGTCCACCGTGGGCCAGGCGGGCGCAGGGCTGACCTATCGCGGCTACGATGTTCGCGAACTGGCAGCTGACGCACAATTTGAAGAAGTCGCTTACCTGCTGCTGTACGGCGAACTGCCGAGCAAGGCGCAACTGGCCGCTTACGTCGCCAAACTGAGCAAGCTGCGCGACCTGCCGCAAGCGCTGAAAGAAGTGCTGGAACGCATCCCTGCCGACGCCCATCCGATGGACGTGATGCGCACTGGTTGCTCGTTCCTGGGTAACCTCGAGCCGGAGAATGCCTTCTCCGAGCAGCACGACAAGACTGACCGCCTGCTGGCAGCCTTCCCGGCGATCATGACCTACTGGTATCGCTTCAGCCACGAAGGCAAGCGCATCGAGTGCGTGAGCGACGAGCAGTCCATCGGCGGCCACTTCCTGCACCTGCTGCACGGTAAGAAGCCGAGCGAGTTGCACGTCAAGGTGATGAACGTTTCGCTGATCCTCTACGCGGAGCACGAATTCAACGCCTCGACCTTCACCGCTCGCGTTTGCGCCTCGACCCTGTCCGACCTGTTCTCCTGCGTTACCGCGGCCATCGGTTCGCTGCGCGGCCCGCTGCACGGTGGCGCCAACGAAGCGGCGATGGAAATGATCGAGCGCTTCTCGTCGCCGGAAGACGCGATCAAGGGCACCCTCGGCATGCTGGAGCGCAAGGACAAGATCATGGGCTTCGGCCACGCGATCTATAAGGACAGCGATCCACGTAACGAAGTGATCAAGGGCTGGTCGAAAAAACTCGCCGACGAAGTGGGCGACAAGGTGTTGTTCCCGGTCTCCGAAGCCATCGACAAGACCATGTGGGAACAGAAGAAGTTGTTCCCGAACGCCGACTTCTACCATGCCTCGGCGTACCACTTCATGGGCATCCCGACCAAGTTGTTCACACCGATCTTCGTCTGCTCGCGCCTGACCGGCTGGGCCGCACACGTGTTCGAACAACGCGCCAACAACCGCATCATCCGCCCAAGCGCCGAATACACCGGCGTTGAACAGCGCAAGTTCGTGCCAATCGAACAACGCTGAATGGTGGGGCGCCAGCACAGGTCACTGAATGAACCGGTGACCCTGTAGGAGCCGGCTTGCTGGCGATGGCGGTTTGTCATTCAACTTCTTCGTTGATTGACCCACCGCCATCGCCAGCAAGCCGGCTCCCACAGAGGTCCGTGTTCAGTTCAGGAATGCGCAGGCCCCACCCTTTGTATCTACCGTGACCGAGTCCTGACCGATGAACACAGAATTCCGTAAACCGCTGCCCGGCAGCCATCTGGCTTACTACGACGTGCGTGCGGCTGTCGAGGCCATCCAGCCCGGCGCCTACGACACCCTGCCGTACACCTCCCGTGTGCTGGCGGAAAACCTTGTGCGTCGCTGCGACCCGGCCACGCTCACCGAATCCCTGAAGCAATTCATCGAACGCAAACGCGACCTCGATTTCCCGTGGTTCCCGGCCCGCGTGGTGTGCCACGACATTCTCGGCCAGACCGCATTGGTGGACCTCGCCGGTCTGCGTGACGCCATCGCCCAGCAAGGTGGTGACCCGGCGCAAGTCAACCCGGTGGTGCCGACCCAACTGATCGTCGACCACTCCCTGGCCGTCGAGCGCGGCGGCTTCGATCCGGAGGCGTTCGAGAAGAACCGCGCCATCGAAGACCGTCGCAACGAAGACCGTTTCCACTTCATCAACTGGACCAAGAAGGCGTTCAAGAACGTCGACGTGATCCCGCCGGGCAATGGCATCATGCACCAGATCAACCTGGAGAAAATGTCTCCAGTGATCCAGGTGCGTGACGGCGTTGCGTTCCCTGACACCTGCGTCGGCACCGACAGCCACACCCCGCACGTCGATGCGCTGGGCGTGATCGCCATTGGTGTCGGTGGCCTGGAAGCCGAAAGCGTAATGTTGGGCCGTGCATCCTGGATGCGTCTGCCTGAAAGCGTCGGCGTCGAACTGACCGGCAAGCTGCAACCGGGCATCACCGCCACCGACATGGTGCTGGCGCTGACCGAGTTCCTGCGCAAGCAAAAAGTGGTAGGCGCGTGGCTGGAGTTCTTTGGCGAAGGCGCCTCGGCGCTGACCCTGGGCGACCGTGCGACCATCTCCAACATGGCCCCGGAATACGGCGCTACCGCTGCGATGTTCTACATCGACCAGCAGACCATCGACTACCTCAAACTCACCGGCCGTGAAGACGAGCAAGTGCAGTTGGTCGAGAACTACGCCAAGCAAATCGGCTTGTGGGCAGACAGCCTGAAAGGCGCGCAATACGAGCGCGGCCTGACCTTTGACCTGTCCTCGGTGGTGCGCAACATGGCCGGCCCAAGCAACCCGCACGCCCGTGTGGCGGTGTCGGACCTGGCTGCCAAAGGCATCTCCGGTCAGTGGGAAGACGTTCCAGGCCAAATGCCGGACGGCGCGGTGATCATCGCCGCCATCACCAGCTGCACCAACACCAGCAACCCGCGCAACGTGATCGCTGCCGGCCTGCTGGCGCGCAACGCCAACAAGCTCGGTTTGACCCGCAAGCCATGGGTCAAATCGTCCCTGGCACCGGGCTCGAAAACCGTGGCCCTGTACCTGGACGAAGCCGGCCTGACCGATGAGCTGGAGCAACTCGGTTTCGGCGTCGTCGCGTTCGCCTGCACCACCTGCAACGGCATGTCCGGTGCGCTGGACCCGGTGATCCAGCAAGAGATCATCGACCGCGACCTGTACGCCACTGCCGTGCTGTCCGGTAACCGCAACTTCGACGGCCGGATTCACCCGTACGCCAAGCAGGCGTTCCTCGCTTCGCCGCCACTGGTGGTCGCTTACGCCATCGCCGGTACCATCCGTTTCGACATCGAAAAAGATGTGCTGGGCGTGGTCGACGGCAAGGAAATTCGCCTGAAGGACATCTGGCCAAGCGACGAAGAAATCGACGCGGTAGTGAAGGCATCGGTTAAGCCGGAGCAGTTCCGCCAGGTCTACATCCCGATGTTCGCCATCCACGAAGACAACGGCCCGAAAGTCGCGCCGCTGTACGACTGGCGCGAGATGAGCACCTACATTCGCCGTCCTCCGTACTGGGAAGGCGCATTGGCTGGTGCCCGTCCGCTCAAGGGCATGCGTCCGCTGGCCGTTCTGCCGGACAACATCACCACCGACCACCTGTCGCCATCCAACGCCATCATGTTGGACAGCGCCGCTGGCGAATACCTGGCGAAAATGGGCCTGCCGGAAGAGGACTTCAACTCTTACGCGACCCACCGTGGTGACCACTTGACCGCACAGCGCGCGACCTTCGCCAACCCGAAACTGTTCAACGAAATGGTTCAGGAAAACGGCAAGGTCAAGCAGGGCTCCCTGGCCCGCGTCGAGCCGGAAGGCAAAGTGATGCGCATGTGGGAAGCCATCGAGACCTACATGGATCGCAAGCAGTCGCTGATCATCATCGCCGGCGCCGACTACGGTCAGGGTTCGTCCCGTGACTGGGCCGCCAAGGGCGTGCGTCTGGCGGGTGTGGAGGCGATTGCCGCCGAAGGTTTCGAGCGCATCCACCGCACCAACCTGGTGGGCATGGGCGTATTGCCGCTGGAGTTCAAGCCGGGCACCGACCGTCACACCCTGGCCATCGACGGCACCGAAGTTTACGACGTGATCGGTGACCGCACGCCACGGGCCGATCTGACCCTGGTGATCCATCGCAAGAACGGCGAACGCGTCGAGGTGCCGGTGACTTGCCGTCTCGACACCGCCGAAGAAGTGTCGATCTACGAGGCCGGCGGCGTGTTGCAACGCTTCGCCCAGGACTTCCTCGAAGAGTCGGCGGTAGCCGTTTAACACAGGCTGTACGAACACGGGACTTTGAGTCCCGTGTTCGTTTTGATGCTAAGGAGTACGCAATACCATGGCTCATGCACCACAAATCAAAATTCCCGCCACCTACATGCGTGGCGGCACCAGCAAAGGCGTGTTTTTCAGCCTCAAGGATTTGCCTGAAGCCGCCCAGGTTCCTGGCCCGGCCCGCGATGCCTTGCTGCTGCGCGTAATCGGCAGCCCCGACCCGTACGACAAGCAGATCGACGGCATGGGCGGCGCGACCTCCAGCACCAGCAAAACCGTGATCCTGTCGAAAAGCATCAAGGCCGATCACGATGTCGACTACCTGTTCGGCCAGGTGTCCATCGACAAGCCTTTCGTCGACTGGAGCGGCAACTGCGGCAACCTGTCGGCGGCAGTCGGTTCGTTCGCTGTCAGCAATGGCCTGGTGGACGCCAGCCGCATCCCGCACAACGGCGTTGCCGTGGTTCGTGTTTGGCAGGCCAACATTGGCAAGACCATCATCGCCCACGTGCCGATCACCAACGGTGAAGTGCAGGAAACCGGCGATTTCGAACTCGACGGCGTGACCTTCCCGGCCGCTGAAGTGCAAATCGAGTTTCTGGATCCGGCTGCGGAAGAAGAGGGTGGCGGTGGTTCGATGTTCCCCACCGGCAACCTGATCGATGACCTGGACGTGCCGGGTGTCGGCACCTTCAAGGCGACCATGATCAACGCCGGCATCCCGACGATTTTCGTCAATGCCGAAGACATCGGCTACACGGGCACCGAGTTGCAGGGCGCGATCAACGGCGATCCAAAAGCGTTGCTGATGTTCGAAACCATCCGAGCCTACGGCGCGCTGCGCATGGGCCTGATTGCCAACGTTGATGAAGCGGCCAAACGCCAGCACACGCCGAAAGTAGCGTTCGTGGCCAAGCCGGCGGACTACGTGGCCTCCAGTGGTAAAGCAATTGCCGCCGGCGATGTCGACCTGCTGGTGCGTGCGCTGTCCATGGGCAAGCTGCACCACGCGATGATGGGCACCGCAGCGGTGGCGATCGGCACGGCGGCGGCGATTTCCGGCACCTTGGTTAACCTTGCAGCCGGTGGCGTCGAGCGCAACGCGGTGCGCTTCGGTCATCCGTCCGGGACCTTGCGCGTTGGCGCCGAGGCCAGCCAGGTCAATGGTGAATGGACTGTGAACAAAGCCATCATGAGCCGCAGCGCGCGGGTGTTGATGGAAGGTTTCGTGCGCGTGCCGGGCGACTCCTTCTAAACAACACAACCCCCTGTAGGAGCAAGGCTTGCCCGCGATGGCGTTCTCAAGTGCGCTATCGCGAGCAAGCTTTGCTCCTACAGTTAACGGTTTTCCACAATAAGAATGTTGTCACCCCGCGAGATTGCCCTGACCGAGGTCCCATCAAGAAACCTCTTGCCGAGTGAATCGAACATGAGCGCCAACGTTGACCTGAACAATCGCCCGGACTATGACCAGGTTCTGCAGGACATTGCCGATTACGTCCTCAACTTCAAGGTTGAGTCCAGCGAAGCCCTGGACACCGCCCGCCACTGCCTGATGGACACCCTGGGCTGTGGCCTGCTGGCGCTGTGTTTTCCCGAGTGCACCAAGCATCTTGGGCCGATTGTCGAAGGCACGGTGGTGCCGTTTGGCGCGCGGGTGCCGGGTACGTCTTATCGGCTGGACCCGGTCAAGGCGGCGTGGGACATCGGTTGCATCGTGCGCTGGCTCGATTACAACGACACCTGGCTGGCTGCGGAGTGGGGGCATCCGTCGGATAACCTCGGTGGCATCCTGGCAGTGGCTGACCATTTATCACAAAAGCGCCTGGCCAATGGCAATGCACCACTGACTGTTCGTACCATGCTCGACGCGATGATCATGGCCCACGAAATCCAGGGTGTGATCGCCTTGGAGAACTCGTTCAATCGTGTCGGTCTCGATCACGTGATTCTGGTGAAAGTCGCGTCGACGGCGGTTACCGCCAAACTAATGGGCGCCAACCGTGAGCAGCTGCTTTCGGCGTTGTCCCACGCGTTTGCCGACGGCCAGTCGCTGCGTACCTACCGTCATGCGCCGAATGCCGGGTCGCGAAAATCCTGGGCGGCAGGGGATGCTACAAGCCGTGGTGTGCGCCTGGCGGATATCGCGATGCGTGGCGAGATGGGTATTCCAGGTGTCTTGAGTGCAAAACAGTGGGGCTTTTACGACGTGTTGTTCAGCCATACCAACAATGATCTGGCGCTCAAGCCCGAAGACAAGCGTGCCTTCAGTTTCTCTCGGCCGTACGGCAGCTATGTAATGGAAAATGTGTTGTTCAAGATCAGTTTCCCGGCGGAGTTTCACGCGCAAACTGCTTGCGAAGCCGCTGTGACCTTGCATCCGCAAGTGCGTAATCGCCTGCACGAAATCGACAAGATCGTCATCACCACCCATGAGTCGGCGATCCGCATCATTTCCAAGGTCGGCCCGTTGGCCAATGCCGCCGACCGCGACCACTGCCTCCAGTACATGACCGCCGTGCCACTGGCCTTCGGCAATCTGGTGGCAGAGCACTACGAGGATGATTTCCACAAGGCGCATCCGATCATCGATGTGTTGCGCGACAAAATGGTCATCGTCGAAGACCCGCGCTTCACCCGTGAATACCTGGAGGCTGACAAACGCTCCATCGCCAACGGGGTGCAAGTGTTTTTCAAGGACGGTTCCAGCACCGATAACGTGGTGGTGGAGTACCCGATTGGTCACCGTCGACGGCGTGCCGAGGGCATTGCGTTACTGGAGGAAAAGTTCAGGGCGAGCCTGGGGACGCGGTTTGTCGGGCAGAGAAGCGAGGAGATATTAGCGTTGTGCAAGGACCAGGCGCGGCTGGAGGCAACGCCGGTCAATAGGTTTGTGGATTTGTTCGTTATCTAGGAGACCGCGTTATCGTTCATCGCGGGCAAGCCTTGCTCCTACAGGTTTGATGTCGATCACAAATTACGCGACACGACTCGAAACTGTAGGCGCAAGGCTTGCCCGCGATAACAATGGATCAGGCGCTGCAGATTTATTTGAAGCGCCGCTCGACGCCTTTCTCCACCAGGATCTTCGCGGAGATTTCTTCAACGGAGAAATGCGTGGAGTTGATGTTGGGAATGTTTTCGCGACGGAACAGGTTTTCCACTTCGCGCACTTCGAACTCGCACTGGGCGTAGCTTGAATAGCGGCTGTTGGGCTTGCGCTCATTGCGGATCGCGGTGAGACGGTCCGGGTCGATGGTCAGGCCAAACAGCTTGTGCTGGTGGGCTCGCAGGGCGCTTGGCAGGGTCAGGCGTTCCATGTCGTCTTCGGTCAGCGGGTAGTTGGCTGCGCGGATGCCGAATTGCATGGCCATGTACAGGCAGGTCGGGGTTTTACCGCAACGCGACACGCCCACCAGGATCAGGTCGGCCTTGTCGTAATAGTGCGTACGGGCGCCGTCGTCGTTGTCGAGGGCGAAGTTAACGGCCTCGATGCGCTCCATGTAGTTGGTGTTTGCACCGATGGAGTGGGACTTGCCGACGGTATAGGAGGAATGCTCGGTCAGTTCCTGTTCGAGAGGTGCCAGGAAGGTCGAGAAAATGTCGATCATGAAACCATTGGAAGTCGCGAGGATCTCACGAATGTCCTGATTGACGATGGTATCGAAGATAATCGGACGGAAGCCGTCGGTTTCGGCGGCTTTGTTGATTTGTTGTACCATGGCCCGCGCTTTGTCCACGCTGTCGATGTACGGCCGCGTGACTTTGCTGAAGGTAATGTTTTCGAACTGCGCCAGAAGGCTTTGACCCAGGGTTTCGGCTGTAATGCCGGTGCCATCGGAGATAAAGAAAGCAGATCGTTTCATTTGCACCTTGGGCCTTAAGCTAGTGACGAATCTTGGATATGATAGGCGCGATTTGCCGGCCGCCAATGGCCCGCATTCTCACTTATTTTCCAGGTCCAGGCCATACAGCTGGCAAACGCTCCCCCGAGCAGCCGGTGTCTGAGCTTTTCCAACACAGTTAGTGGAGAGATCACCTTGGTAGAGTACGTAGTTTCCCTCGATAAGCTCGGCAAACACGATGTTGAGCATGTGGGGGGCAAGAACGCATCCCTGGGCGAGATGATCAGCAACCTTGCAGGTGCCGGTGTATCGGTGCCCGGTGGCTTCGCCACGACCGCTCAGGCTTATCGCGACTTCCTGGAACTGAGCGGCCTGAACGACCAGATCCACAAGGCCCTCGATGCCCTCGATGTCGATGACGTCAATGCCCTGGCCAAGACCGGCGCCCAGATTCGCCAGTGGATCATGGAAGCCGAATTCCCTGAAAAACTGAACACCGAGATCCGTACCGCGTTTGCCACACTGTCCGCCGGTAACCCTGACGTGGCCGTGGCCGTGCGTTCTTCGGCCACCGCCGAAGACTTACCGGACGCTTCCTTCGCCGGTCAGCAGGAAACCTTCCTGAACATCCGTGGTGTCGAAAACGTCATTCGCGCCGCCAAAGAGGTGTTCGCTTCCCTTTTCAACGACCGCGCGATTTCCTACCGCGTGCACCAGGGCTTCGACCACAAATTGGTCGCCCTGTCGGCCGGCGTACAGCGCATGGTCCGCTCCGAAACCGGCACCGCCGGCGTGATGTTCACCCTCGATACCGAATCGGGCTTCCGTGACGTGGTGTTCATCACCGGCGCCTACGGCCTGGGTGAAACCGTCGTACAAGGTGCGGTGAACCCGGATGAGTTCTACGTCCACAAAGGCACCCTGGCCGCTGGTCGTCCAGCGATCCTGCGCCGCAACCTGGGCAGCAAGGCCATCAAGATGATCTACGGCGACGAGGCCAAGGCCGGTCGTTCGGTCAAGACCGTCGATGTCGACAAGGCCGAACGTGCGCGTTTCTGCCTGACCGACGCCGAAGTCAGCGAGCTGGCCAAGCAGGCGATGATCATCGAGAAGCACTACGGGTGCCCGATGGACATCGAATGGGCCAAGGACGGTGACGACGGCAAGCTGTACATCGTGCAGGCCCGTCCGGAAACCGTGAAGAGCCGCACCCAGGCCAACGTCATGGAACGTTACCTGCTGAAGGAAACCGGCACCGTGCTGGTGGAAGGCCGCGCCATCGGCCAGCGTATCGGCGCTGGCAAGGTCCGTATCATCAAGGACGTGTCCGAGATGGACAAAGTCCAGGTCGGCGACGTACTGGTCTCCGACATGACCGACCCGGACTGGGAACCGGTCATGAAGCGCGCCAGCGCCATCGTCACCAACCGCGGTGGTCGTACCTGCCACGCGGCGATCATCGCTCGTGAGCTGGGTATCCCGGCCGTGGTCGGTTGCGGTAACGCCACCCAGCTGTTGAAAGACGGTCAAGGCGTGACCGTTTCCTGTGCTGAAGGCGACACCGGCTTCATCTTCGAAGGCGAACTGGGCTTCGACATCAAGAAGAACTCCGTGGATGCCATGCCGGAGCTGCCGTTCAAGATCATGATGAACGTCGGCAACCCGGACCGCGCCTTTGACTTCGCCCAGCTGCCGAACGCTGGTGTGGGTCTGGCCCGTCTGGAATTCATCATCAACCGCATGATCGGCGTGCACCCTAAAGCGCTGCTGAACTACGATGGCCTGCCGCAGGACATCAAGGAAAGCGTCGACAAGCGCATCGCCGGTTACAACGATCCGGTCGGCTTCTATGTCGAGAAGCTGGTCGAAGGCATCAGTACCCTGGCGGCTGCGTTCTATCCGAAGAAGGTCATCGTGCGTCTGTCGGACTTCAAGTCCAACGAATACGCGAACCTGATCGGCGGCAAGCTCTACGAGCCGGAAGAAGAGAACCCGATGCTGGGCTTCCGCGGCGCTTCGCGTTACATCAGCGAATCGTTCCGTGACTGCTTCGAACTCGAGTGCCGCGCCCTCAAGCGCGTGCGTAACGAGATGGGCCTGACCAACGTTGAAATCATGGTGCCGTTCGTCCGTACCCTGGGCGAGGCGAGTCAGGTGGTGAACCTGTTGGCCGAAAACGGCCTGGCCCGTGGCGACAATGGTCTGCGCGTCATCATGATGTGCGAACTGCCGTCCAACGCGATCCTGGCTGAAGAGTTCCTCGAGTTCTTCGACGGCTTCTCCATCGGCTCCAACGACCTGACCCAGCTGACTTTGGGCCTGGACCGTGACTCCGGCATCATCGCTCACCTGTTCGACGAGCGTAATCCGGCGGTCAAGAAGTTGCTGGCCAACGCCATTGCCGCGTGCAACAAGGCCGGCAAGTACATCGGCATTTGCGGTCAGGGCCCTTCGGACCACCCGGACCTGGCCAAGTGGCTGATGGAACAAGGCATCGAAAGCGTTTCGTTGAACCCCGATTCCGTACTGGAAACCTGGTTCTTCCTGGCTGAGGGTCAAGCTTCGGCTTGATCGAGTGAGAACGGCTCGCTCTCCGTAGGAGCAAGGCTTGCCCGCGATGGCGTCTTCAAAATCGCCATCGCCAGCAAGCTGTGCTCCTACAGGGGGCGGGCGTTTTTAGAGATTGAAGTAGGGCGGGCTCCTGATGGATGCCGCCCTTTTTTGTGCAAGAGATTATGCAAAGCAGCAGCAACCTATTTCCTGTCGCCCTGATCAGCGCCGAGCGGCGCGGTGATCTGAGCGAAGATGTCTATCGTTTGAAGCCTGGAAACAGCCCCGACGGTACCGTCGAGCTGGCTGTGACGCGCCTGGGCATGGCCGACGAACCGGCAGTGCGTGGCGTGCCAGTGATTCTGTTGCACGGCAGTTTTTCCAATCGACGTTTCTGGTTTTCTCCCAAAGGCCTGGGCCTGGGGGCGCATCTGACACGCCTGGGGTTCGATGTCTGGATTCCGGAAATGCGTGGACACGGGCTGTCCCAGCGCAACCAGAGCTATCGCAAGAACCGCGTCGCCGACTATGCACGCTATGACCTGCCGGCCATTGGCGCGTTCGTGCGCGAGCAAAGCGGCCAGGTCCCGCACTGGATCGGCCATTCGCTGGGCGGCATTACCCTGGCGGCAGCGCTGGGAGGTGAGTACATCGGTGAGCCCGTGGTCGCGTCGGTGGCGTTTTTCGGTACGCAAGTCAGCCGCACCTACTGGCCATTGAAGATTCCGCCGGTGGAGTGGAGTGGGCGCTTCATCCTCAATCGGTTTGCCCAGTTATCCGGTTCGCGACTCAAGCGTGGCCCGGAAGACGAGCCGATCGGCCTGGCCTTGGAAAGCATGCGCTGGTACGGCCTTTTCGGGCGCTTTGGCGATGCCGACAAGGACTGGTGGGCGGGCTTGGCCGAGGTCAAGGTCCCGGTGCTGGCGGTGAGCGCCGTGGCTGACCATCAGGATCCGGCGTGGGCGTGTCGCAAGTTGTTCGATCAGTTGGGCTCCGAGCACAAGCAATTTATCAACCTGGGCCGCGAGCAGGGTTTTGGCGATAATTTCGGCCATGTGGAAATGCTGGTCAGCAAAGCGGCGCAAGCCGAAGTCTGGCCTTTGGTGGCCCGCTGGCTGGCGGATCAGCAAAGGCCTTTGCTGGGTGAGCAAACGGATTTGACCACGGCAATCTAAGCAGGGCGCTCTATCAGAGGCATTTCGCTCTGATCGGCGAGCGGCTAAGATATGACGCATTGAGCCTATCTGGTCATTTTCGATGATCGAATCATCTGTGATGTTCGTGCTGTCTCCCTCTTTACAGGAGTTTCCCGATGATCCATTACCTTACGCCTGACCTGTGCGACGCCTACCCGGAGCTGGTGCAGGTGTTGGAACCGATGTTCAGCAATTTCGGTGGCCGTGATTCATTCGGCGGTGAAATCGTGACCATCAAGTGTTTCGAAGATAACTCGCTGGTCAAGGAGCAAGTCGAACTCAAGGGAAACGGCAAGGTACTGGTGGTCGACGGTGGCGGTTCCCTGCGTCGCGCTTTGTTGGGCGACATGTTGGCCGAAAAAGCGGCGAATAACGGCTGGGAAGGGCTGGTGATCTACGGTTGCATCCGTGATGTCGACGTCATTGCGCAAACCGATCTCGGGGTGCAGGCGTTGGCCAGCCATCCGATGAAAACCGACAAGCGCGGTATCGGCGACCTGAACGTCGCCGTGACTTTCGCCGGCGTGACCTTCCATCCAGGCCATTACATCTATGCGGACAACAACGGCGTGATCATTTCGCCAAGCCCGCTTGCAATGCCTGAGTAAGATCTGGCCGACTTTTTTGAAGAATGGAATGCGGATGTTCGAGGAAGAAAACGCGCAGTGGGGGTTGGTCCATGCCCTGGTGCTGGACGGTAAAGGCGGTGCGCGTTCGATAGCCCGGACGGAACTCGATGATTTGCAGTTGCAGGCCCATGAAAGCCTGTGGCTGCACTGGGATCGCAGTCACCCGCAAACCCAGACCTGGCTGCGTAAAACCAGCGGTTTGAGTGAGTTCAGCTGCGATTTGCTGCTTGAAGAAAACACCCGTCCGCGCCTCCTACAGCTTTCCGACAGCGAACTGCTGCTATTTTTGCGCGGGGTCAATCTCAATCCGGGTGCCGAGCCTGAAGACATGGTCTCGGTACGGATCTTTGGTTCTGCCCAGCGAGTGATCTCCCTGCGTTTGCGTCCGCTGCGCGCCACTGAAGAGCTCTTGGCGCAACTGGCAGACGGCAAGGGGCCGAAAACCGCCTCCGAACTCATCCTTTATATGGCGCAGTACCTCACCAACAAGGTGCAGGATCTGGTCAGCAGCCTCTCGGAAGTGGTCGATGAGGAAGAAGAAAAACTCGATGCCGACGAACGGTATACTCCTGAGCATGGAGAGGTTTTACAGATCCGTCGCCGGGCGGCTGCGTTGAAGCGCTTTCTCGCTCCGCAGCGCGATATTTTCGGTCAGCTGACGCGAATCAAATTGCCCTGGTTCGTCGAGGACGATGGTGATTACTGGAACGAATTGAACAACAGCCTGACTCGCTATCTCGAGGAGCTTGAGTTGACGCGGGAGCGGGTAGGGCTGGTCCTGGAGGCTGAAGACCGACGCTTGAGCGTGCGCATGAATCGCACGATGTATCGCTTCGGCATCATCACCGGGATATTTTTGCCAATGAGTTTTCTGACCGGTCTTTTGGGGATAAACGTCGGGGGGATTCCGTTATCCGGGAGTCCTTATGGCTTCCTCATTGCCTGCCTGCTGATGATCGCGGTGGCGCTGGGGCAGTGGTGGTTATTCCGACGTTTGCGCTGGGTTTGAATGTAAACGTTGTGACCCGACCAAATTTGACCGCGTCTTTCACAGACATCACGAGAGGTGCGTATGCACGATCCGTTTGAACAGTCTTTGCGTGACATGCTCAAGGCATCACCGTCCACCCGGGACGACGATGCGTGCCTTGGCCGCGTACTGAAAACCGCCAACCGCCAGGTCGGCGCCGGCGATCTGTTCAGTCTGCTGGGCCGCTGGCTGCCCGCCCTGATGATTGCCCTCAATAACGGTTCGGCCCACGTGGCGCCGGTATCCCGTCTTCGTAAACCTACCGCTCGCACTGCTGATAAGGCTGATTGAATATGGAACTTGATCTCTGGACTCAGAGCCTCGTCACTGCAATGACTGCGTTATGGACCAAGGTTGCGAACTTCATTCCGAACCTGTTTGGCGCACTGGTCGTGTTGCTGCTGGGGTTTGTGGTGGCCAAGCTGCTGGACACGCTGCTGTCCAAATTGCTCGCCAAACTGGGCCTGGATCGCCTGATGGGCGGTACCGGTCTGACCAAGCTTCTGTCTCGTGCCGGCCTTCAAGTTCCGATTTCTACACTGATCGGCAAGATCGTCTATTGGTTCGTTCTGCTGATTTTTCTGGTTTCTGCCGCAGAATCCCTTGGACTTGAGCGAGTTTCAGCTACGCTGGATATGCTTGCGTTGTACTTGCCGAAGGTATTCGGCGCGGCGCTGGTGCTGCTGGTGGGTGTATTGCTGGCGCAACTGGCCAATGGCCTGGTGCGGGGAGCGGCAGAAGGCGTAGGCCTGGACTACGCTTCCGGGCTGGGGCGTATTGCCCAGGGCTTGGTGATCATCATCAGTATCTCGGTTGCGATCAGCCAGTTGGAGGTCAAGACTGACCTGCTCAATCATGTGATCGTCATCGTATTGATTACCGTTGGTCTGGCGGTTGCGCTGGCCATGGGCTTGGGAAGCCGGGAAATTGCCGGTCAGATTCTTGCGGGAATCTATGTGCGTGAGTTGTACCAGGTTGGGCAACAAGTGCGTGTTGGCGAGGTCGAAGGGCAGATCGAAGAGATCGGCACGGTTAAAACCACATTGCTGACCGATGAGGGTGAGCTAGTCTCTCTTTCCAATCGGATTCTCCTTGAGCAGCATGTGAGTAGCCGCTAACCCGGCAAACCCTGCTAATGTATGCCGCCGCAAATTGCCTGCTGATGCTGGCTGCGGCGGACATTGACCTGACTGTCGGCACGACTTGTTTTGAATAAAGCCCAATCGCTATCCACGCGCTACGACCCCCGCGAGCTCTCTGATGAGGAGTTGGTCGCGCGCTCGCATACCGAGCTGTTTCATGTTACGCGCGCTTATGAAGAATTGATGCGGCGTTACCAGCGAACATTATTTAACGTCTGTGCACGATATCTTGGGAACGATCGCGACGCAGATGATGTCTGTCAGGAAGTCATGTTGAAGGTGCTGTATGGTCTGAAGAACTTCGAGGGCAAATCGAAGTTCAAGACATGGCTATATAGCATCACGTACAACGAGTGCATCACACAGTATCGGAAGGAACGGCGAAAGCGTCGCTTGATGGACGCCTTGAGTCTGGACCCCCTCGAAGAAGCGTCCGAAGAAAAGGCGCCGAAACCGGAGGAAAAGGGTGGACTTGATCGCTGGTTGGTGTATGTGAACCCGATTGACCGTGAAATTCTGGTGCTACGATTTGTCGCAGAGCTGGAGTTTCAGGAGATCGCAGACATCATGCACATGGGTTTGAGTGCAACAAAAATGCGGTACAAACGCGCTCTCGATAAACTGCGTGAGAAATTTGCAGGCATTGCCGAAACTTAGTTCGGCGCAAATATCTCTTACGCGTAGGCAAGTTCTGATAGAATTGCCGCCGAGTTGTCCCCCGGTTTGCGGGACTGCTTCACAATCACCAGATGGGGATTTAACGGATGAAACTGAAAAACACCTTGGGCTTGGCCATTGGTACTCTTATTGCCGCTACTTCGTTCGGCGCTCTGGCACAGGGCCAAGGCGCAGTTGAAGGCGAGCTCAACTACGGGAAGAAGTACAACGACAGCGTTAAGAACGTTGAAGACGGCTACACTCCTGGCGCCTCCATCGGTTACTTCTTGACCGACGACGTATCGTTGAACTTCACCTACAACAATGACGACCACACCCGTTCGAACAACGGTACTGGCCATCAGAAAATCGAAGGCGACCAGTTCGGTCTGAACGCTCAGTACCACTTCAACAACGCTGGCGACGCTCTGCGTCCATACGTTCAAGGTGGTGTTAAGCACGGCAGCATGACCAACGTAGCCGATGACGGCCACACCGGTCGTGACCAGTCGACTTTCCTGACTGCAGGCGGTGGCGTTAAGTACTACTTCCTCGAAAACTTCTTCGCTCGTGCTGGCGTAGAAGCTGACTACAAGCTGGACAACGGCAAGTGGGACTACATCCCGTCCGTAGGTCTGGGTGTTAACTTCGGTGGCGGCAACAAGCCTGCTGCTGCTCCAGTTCCAGCACCTGAAGTCTGCTCCGACAGCGACAACGATGGCGTTTGCGACAACGTTGACAAGTGCCCGGACACCCCAGCCAACGTAACTGTTGACGCTGATGGCTGCCCAGCAGTGGCTGAAGTCGTACGTGTTGAGCTGGACGTTAAGTTCGACTTCGACAAGTCGGTAGTCAAGCCTAACAGCTACGGCGACATCAAGAACCTGGCTGACTTCATGAAGCAGTACCCATCCACCACCACTACTGTTGAAGGTCACACTGACTCCGTCGGTCCTGACGCTTACAACCAGAAACTGTCCGAGCGTCGTGCAAACGCCGTTAAGCAAGTTCTGACCAACCAGTACGGTGTTGAATCGTCCCGCGTTCAGTCTGTTGGCTACGGCGAATCCCGCCCAGTTGCCGACAACAAAACTGAAGCTGGCCGCGCTGTAAACCGTCGCGTAGAAGCGCAGGTTGAAGCTCAAGGTAAGTAATTACCTCGCCGCTCCAGGAAAAGCCCGGCTTAGGCCGGGCTTTTCTTTGTCTGCGATTTGGTGTTTCAGCTTGGTCTGAAAAGATCGCAGCCTACGGCAGCTCCTACACGGATCCTTGTAGGAGCTGCCGAAGGCTGCGATCTTTTGATCCTCCCTTCAGATGCCACAGCACCGATAACCAGGATGGCAGGGCTTTTCAGTTCGAAGGCAAGTGCATCTTCTTCCATCGCCGTCAGATCACTGCGGCATTCGCGCTGATGAGGCAATGAAGCGTTTTCAATCATCGCCACCGGCGTGTCTACGGCCATTCCGCCAAGGATCAGCTGTTCACGGATTTCCCCGAGTTTGGCCACACCCATGTAGATCACCAGCGTCGTGCCGCCCTGGGCCAGTGCTTGCCAGTTCAGGCTGCTATCGTCCTGAGTGTGGGCGGTAACCAGTGTCACGCCCCGCGCCACGCCACGCAGGGTCAACGGAATGTCGCATTGTGTAGCGCCAGCAAGCCCGGCCGTGATGCCGTTGACCAGTTCGACTTCAACCCCGCGCTCACGTAACCACTGAGCCTCCTCACCGCCACGCCCGAAAATGCACGGATCGCCACCCTTGAGTCGCACCACGCATTTGCCATGGCGGGCGTATCGCAACATCAGGCGATGGATGAACGCTTGTGGTGTTGAGCGGCAACCACCGCGTTTTCCCACAGGAATGATCCGGGCGCCGCTGCAGTGTTCAAGGACTGCATCATTCACAAGATCATCGATCAGCACGACATCCGCTTCTCTCAATGCTCGCACAGCCTTGAGCGTCATCAACTCCGGGTCGCCCGGTCCCGCACCGACCAGCCAGACTTTTGCGTTCATCGTGTTTTCCTCTGCCTTAGCCATGAAATACCAAAAACAACAGCATCAAATTGATCAACAACGACACCGAGGCCAACGTCCGCCATACCTTCAGCGGCTCCCGCTCCAGCAAGGGCCTGGGGCGCACGCTCAAACTGCGGCGCTCCCCTTGTTCCATCAGCAGTAACCACTCCTCAGCGGTTTCATAGCGCTGGGCTGGATCCGCTGCCACAGCGCGTTCGAGGATTTGCACCAGCCATTCCGGCAGGTCGGGTCGATAGCGACTTGCGCTGACCGGTATCCCGAACCGTGGACGTTGGAACGCTTCGATTTCGCCGTAGGGAAAATGTCCGGTGAGCAGGTAGTAAAGGGTGACGCCAACCGCATACAGGTCCTGTTGCGGTGTCGGCGCTTCGCCGCGAAACGCTTCCGGTGCGATGTAGCTGGGCGTTCCGGGCAGGGTAGAGAGCGGGTCTTGGGACAGGCCGGAACACCAGGCGAGTCCGAAATCCAGCAGGCGCAGTTCGCCGTCGTCGCCCAACAGCAGGTTCTCGGGTTTGATATCGCGATGCAGGATTTGCCGTCGATGCAGCAGGCCGACCGCTTTTAACAGGCGCTCGGCAAGCTCCTGCCACTGTGCCAGCGGCAATGGCCCCACCTGCGCCTGCAATTGCGCCAGGGTCGTGCCGGCATATTCGCGCATCACGTAGTACAAATGCTGACGCTGACTGGCCGCATGGACTTCAGGGAAATGCCGCCCGGCCACGCGCTTGAGAAACCATTCTTCCGAGAGCAATGCTTGCCCGGCCAGATGATCATCTCGCAGGGCGCCGGGCAGGGTTTTCAGCAGCCAGGGTTGTTGCTGACGGTCGCGCACCCGATAGAGCAGCGATTGCTGGCTCTGGCCGAGTATTGTCTCGACCTGCCAACCCTCGAAATCCTGGCCTGGCTTGAGTGCCGCAGGTAATGGCCATTGCTGCAAATGAATCAGCGCATCGCCAATGCTGGTTTCACCGAGGGCATCGACCCGCACAAGCAGAGCGCTGGCATTATCCTGGCTGCCGGCCAGGTGGGCGGCATTCACCAGCGTCTGCGCGGCGCTGTCGAGGTCCGGTTGATCACGCAGAATCGCCGCAATCGCCGTATCGCCCAGCACCGCCCAGATGCCGTCGCTGAGCAACACAAAGCTCTCATCGAGACGCAATTCACCGTCGAGAAAGTCCAGCACCAGATGCTGATCGAGCCCGAGCGCTCGCTTGAGCACATGTTGCATGCCCGGTTGATCCCAGACGTGGTCTTCGCTGACCCGCTGCAATTGATCGGCATGCCAGCGATACACCCGGCAATCACCGACATGGGCCAGGGTAAAGCGCCGGCCACGCAAGACCAGCGCACTGACTGTAGTCAGCAAGGGCTGCCCACCGCCGTTCGCTTGCAGCCACCGGTTCTGAGCCAGCAGCAGGCGATCCAGTGCCTGGGCAACGCCCCAGGTTTCCGGGGTGGCATAGTAATCCAGTGCCAGGGCCTGCAACGTCGAGCGGGCGGCCAGTGCGCCATCGGCACATTGGCTGACGCCGTCGGCGATGGCGAACAGGTAGCCCTTGCTCGCAGCCAATGCCGGGGACGGCGTGACCAGGCGCAAGGCGTCCTGATTTTCCTCGCGCGGACCTGTGGCAGTGGCTTCGGCGAAACTCAGTTGCAGGCTCATGGCGCTGTCAGACCCGTGCAGCGGTCACGGCGGCCGAGCCCCAGGTGGTTCTCCAGCGACGTTTCACACCGTGCAAGCCGAACCAGGCGAGGACAGCGAGGCTGGCGAACAGCCACAGCGCCATCTGGTAGCTGCCCGTGCTTTGCTTGATTGCACCCATGCCAGCCGCCAGCGCAAATCCGCCAATTCCGCCAGCCATGCCGATCAGGCCGGTCATCACACCGATCTCCCGGCGAAAGCGTTGCGGGACCAGTTGGAAAACTGCACCGTTACCGGCCCCCAAACCGAGCATGGTGCAGACGAAAAGGGCCAGGGCTGCGTAGGAGCTTGGTAGGTTGAAACCCACGGCAGCCATGCAGACTGCGGCGGCCGTGTACATCGCCAACAAGGTGCGAATGCCACCAAAGCGATCGGCCAGCGCGCCGCCCAATGGGCGCATGAGGCTGCCACCGAATACGCAGGCTGCCGTGTAGTAACCGGCTGTCACCGGGCTCAGGCCGTACTGGTCGTTGAAATAGCCGGGCAGGGCGCTGGCCAGGCCGATGAAGCCACCAAAGGTCACGCTGTAGAAAAACATGAACCACCAGCTGTCGCGGTCGCCCAGCGCCTTGAAGTAATCGGCCATCGATTTGGCTTTCGGCCGTTCAGGGGCGTTCTTGGCCAGCCAGGCGAAAACGATCAGGGTCAGGACCAACGGGATCAGGGCGAAGCCAAACACGTTGCTCCAGCCAAATGCTGCCGCCAGCACCGGGGCAATCAGCGCGGCCAGTACGGTGCCCGAGTTACCGGCCCCGGCGATGCCCATGGCTTTGCCTTGGTGCTGCGGTGGATACCACTGCGAGGCCAAGGGCAGGGCCACGGCGAACGACGCCCCAGCCATGCCCAGGAACAGTCCCAGCAGCAATGCTTGCTCATAGCTGTGGATGCCGAGCTTCCAGGCGCCAAACAGCGCACAGATGACGATCACCTGGCCGATCAGGCCTGCGGTTTTTGGTGACAGGCGATCAGCCAACATGCCCATCACAAAGCGCAATACAGCCCCAGCCAGAATCGGCGTCGCCACCACCAGACCGCGCTGTTGGGTGGTCAGGTGCAGGTCACCGGCGATTTGCACCGCCAGAGGGCCGAGCAGGTACCAGACCATGAAGCTCAGATCGAAATAGAGGAAGGCCGCGAACAGGGTCGGGGTATGGCCGGATTTCCAGAAGCTTGAATTCATCGCGCACCTCAACTGATAGGAGTCTCGAACGGGAGTCGTGCAGGTGGGGCGCCGCAGGGCCGCACCACCGGCCCCGGGCAATGGGGCCAAAACAAAAAAACGCCGCTACCCGATTCGCCAGGGGCAAATGGGGTGAGCGACGTCTTTGTCGTAGGTGGGGCAACCGCCGTTGGTTACCTGTGGGGATTACATAGCGAGATTTGTGCCAACGGCCGAAACCGAGTTATGGCCATTCGCGGGCAAGCCACGCTCCTACGAGGGACCGCAATCCCCTGTAGGAGCGAGGCTTGCCCGCGAACACGTCCTTCAACCCAACAACTCACTCATGGCAATGATCTGCTCCGCCACCTGGATCAGCTTCTGCTGGCGGCTCATGGCCTGGCGGCGCATCAGGGTATAGGCCTCTTCTTCGTTGCAGTCCTTCATCTTCATCAGCAGCCCTTTGGCCAGCTCTATGCGCTTACGCTCGGCCAACTGCTGGTCCCTGGCATGCAGTTGCGCGCGCAGGGCCTGGTCGCTTTCGAAGCGTGCCATGGCCACATCGAGAATCGGCTGCAAGCGTTGTGCGTGAATGCCTTCGACGATATAGGCACTGACCCCGGACTTGATCGCCTGGCGCATCACGTCGGGGTCGTGTTCGTCGGTGAACATCACAATTGGCCGTGGTTGATCGCGACTCACCAGCACCACTTGCTCCATGACATCACGGCCCGGTGACTCGGTATCGATCAAGATGACGTCCGGACGCACCGTTTCGACGCGTTCGGGCAGGTCGATGGTCAAGCCGGACTCGTCGATCACCTCGAAGCCGGCTTCGATCAGGGCGGCTTTGAGGCGCCCGACTTTTTTCGCGGTGTCGTTGATCAGCAAGATACGCAACATATTCGCAATCTCCCGTCAGCGGCTGGCGAAAACGGGCGAGCCGTCGCCCATGGCGTGCAGTGTGAAGCTGCGGGCATAACCGGCCGGATCAGAGCCGTCCCAGACCTTGCCGTCGATCAACTGGCTGCTGCGCATTTCCTTCCCCGTAAAAGCGATACCAACGGCGCTCGCAGCCTCTCGATACACATCCAGTTGCTGGACCTGGCGGGCCACCGCCAAGTAGTCCGGATCGTCACGCAGCAAACCCCAGCGGCGAAACTGGGTCATGAACCACATGCCATCGGACAGATACGGCAGATTGACCTCGCCATCACCGTGGAAACGCAAGGCGTGCGGGTCTTGCCATCGATTGCCCAGACCATCGGCGTAGTCGCCCGACAGGCGCGGTTCGATGCACTCGAGCGGGGCGTCGAGGTACTGCGGTGCGCTGAGCAGTTGTGCGGTGCCACGGCGGTTTTCGGCGCTGTCTTCGATGAAGCGACTGGCTTGCAGAATCGCCATTACCAACGCGCGGGCGGTGTTGGGGTATTGCTCGACGAAGGCGCGGGTGCAGCCGAGGACCTTTTCCGGGTGATCGGGCCAGATGGTTTGGGTCGTCGCCAGGGTAAAGCCGAGATTCTGTTGTACGGCACTTTCGGCCCACGGCTCGCCGACACAGAAGCCGTCGATGCGACCGGCTTGCAGGTGCGCGACCATTTGCGGCGGTGGCACCACCACACTGTCGACATCCCGCAAGGGATGAATGCCCTGGCTGGCCAGCCAGTAATACAACCACATGGCATGGGTGCCGGTGGGAAAGGTCTGGGCGAAGGTCAGTTTTGGGCGAGATTGGTGCACGTGACGGTGCAGTGCTTCAGGACCGGTCACGCCCAGGCCCTGCAAGCCGTGGGAGAGGTTGATGCTCTGGCCATTCTGGTTCAGGCCCATGAGCACAGCCATGTCGGTTGCCGCGACGCCACCGATACCCAGGTGTACGGCATAGATCAGGCCGTACAGGCTGTGGGCGGCGTCGAGTTCGCCGCTGACCAGTTTGTCGCGCAAATTGGCCCACGAGGGCTGGCGCTTGAGGTTCAAAGTCAGGCCATAGGGCTGGGCGAAGCCCTGGGTGGCCGCGACCACCACCGAGGCGCAGTCGCTCAGGGCCATGAAGCCGAGGTTGATGTCGGTCTTTTCCGGGGCATCGCTGCCATTGACCCAGGCCAGAGGGCCGGCTGATGGTTCGTTCATCGCGTGTTCACCTTGCAAAAAAAAGCGTCGTCCCGGGTCCCTGTGCGCAGGGCCGGGTGACGACGCCATTGTCCTGGCACACATTCCGCCATTGGCATGGGTGCTGATACCTGAAGAGGTGCAAGGCATATGCCAGCCCGGGTTTCATCAGCTTTTCATCAGGATTCAACGCGTCATGTCTTTCATCCTGCCGACCCTTGATCGTCAGGCCGCGAAGGAGATTGGCGTGCACATCGACTCACTCAGCGCCCCAGGTTTGCCCGATGCCCGTTTCAGCGAGCGGGTGCTGCACCTGCGCGTCGGCGAATCCCCCGTGCATCTCGCCTCGGCCTGTCATCTACCTGCCGGTTGGGAAGGGTTGATTGCGATGAACCCTGTCATCGAGGTGGGCGCAGGTGTGCAAGCCCTGCCGGTTCCACAAGCGTGGCTGGTGAAGCTGCAAGTGTTCATCGACCTGGGGAACGCGCTGAAGGATCAACGCACCAGCGATGCACCCTGGGCGGTTTTGCCGGTGGCGTGTTCGACCGTTCAGTGCCAGAGCGTGCTCGAGCGCTGGTACATCGAGCAGGCCATGGCCGGTGGCGCGGCTTATCAGGCGTTTGCCGGTGTGCTGCGTCATACCGAGGATTACGGGCTTGTGCGCTTCCTGCTGGAACAGGGCACCCACAGCGAAAAGCTGACCACCCTGGCCCAGCGTTATGGGGTGTCCGTGTCGCATTTTCGTCGGTTATGCCGACAGGCGCTGGGCACGGCAGCCAAGCCTGCCTTGCGCGGCTGGCGAACCGCCCAGGCGCTGTTGAACATGAGTCTGCAGGACGGCTCGCTGACGGATGTGGCGTTGGAGTTCGGTTTTGCCTCTTCGTCGCATTTCTCCAGGGAAATCCGCGAACTGGTCGGTTTCACGCCCAGCAGCCTGGCCGACATTACCTACCTTTCAGGCAAGTGAGCCAATGAACTGCCGATCGCTATCCCTGTTGCGCATTTCCTTGAGCGCTGCGTTGCTGCTTGCGCCCTTTGCCACACAGGCTGATGTCTACAATTTCGAGGCCCGCGAACAAAGCGCCCGCACCTTTTTCAGCGAGCTGTCCGGGCCACTGGGCAAGCCAGTGATCGTCAGCAAGGCGGCTGCTGCCAAGCGGATTTCCGGCACGTTCGATCTGCGTACTCCGCAACGAACCTTTGAGCGGACCGCTTCGAAAATGGGCTTGATCTGGTACAGCGACGGTCAGGCGATTTATCTGTACGACGCTCCAGAAATCAAAAGTTCGATGGTGTCGTTGCAGACCCTGACGGTGGCCAGGCTTCAAGCGTTCCTAGAACGTTCCGGGTTGCACGACGGTCGTTATCCATTGCGCCACGACGGCCTGCGGACCTTCCATGTCTCGGGTCCGCCGATGTATGTCGATCTGGTGGTGCAAGCGGCCGGGATGATGGATAACCAGCGCTCGGAACTGTTGCTGGGCAAGCAGCAGATCGGTGTCATCCAGGTGCGCAACACCTTTGTCAGTGATCGTAAATATGAACTGCGCGATGACAAGGTGACCATCCCTGGGCTTGCCACCGTGATCGAACAATTGCTGCGTGGTGAGAAGCGAGACGTGGAGTCGGCGGTGGCACACGTGCCGGCACAGCGGCCGCAGGGGCTGATGCCGGCATTTCCGCTGGAAGGGTTGGCAACCAACCTTTCGGATCAAGACCCGGCAGCGCCACGCATCATTGCGCGCGATACCGCCGCTGGAAACATCCGGGTGGTGGCCTATCCCGACACCAACAGCCTGCTGGTCAAGGGTTTGCCGGAGCAGGTGCGTTTCATCGAAAACCTGGTAAGCGCTCTGGATACTTCGAAGCGACACGTGGAGTTGTCGTTGTGGATCATTGATCTGCACAAGGACGAGCTCAATCAGTTGGGCATCAATTGGCAAGGCGCCGTGAATTCGGGCGGGAAGTTTTCCGCATCGCTCAATGCTGGGTCGGCAACCACTCTGGATGGCGCATCGTTCGTGACCCAGGTCATGGCACTGGAGCGCACCAACCGGGCGAACGTGGTTTCTCGGCCTGTCATCCTCACGCAGGAAAACGTGCCGGCGATCTTCGACAACAACCGCACGTTTTATGCCCCGTTGGTGGGGGAGCGCAGTGTCGATTTGCAGCACGTGACCTACGGCACGCTGGTCAGCGTGTTGCCCCGTTTCGCCCACGCGGACGAGGTCGAAATGTCACTCAATATCGAAGACGGCAACGAAGTCGAAAGCCCTGATCAGGGCAAGCAACCGGGTACATTGCCGACCGTCGGTCGCACCCGTATCAGCACGGTGGCGCGGGTGCCCCAGGGCAAGAGCCTGTTGGTGGGCGGTTTCACCCGTGATGATCACAGCGAACAAATCGGGCGAGTCCCGGTGCTGGGGTCGATCCCGTGGGTCGGGCGCTTGTTCAGCTATCGGCAGAGCCGCTCGGCCAACACGGTGCGAGTGTTCCTGATTCAACCCAAGGAAATTCGCGACACACTGGAACCTGGCGGCGTTGAGCCTGGCACGCAATTGCTGACCCCGGAGCAGCACGAACGCGTGCGCCAGTCCTACTTCCGGGCGGCCATCAAATGATTCTCCCGCCGATTTCCACAGGCGGACGCGCTGCCCAGGCACGGCTGAACGCCGAGAAGGCCGCCGAGCACCCGCAACCTCAAGCGGATGCCGACATTGATATCGAAGATAGCGGTTCGGCCGCCGCCGCTCATCGTTTCGTGCAGATCAGTGATGAGATGTCGGCGGCACTGGCGCAGTTTCGAGGCCGACGGCATTTCGAACTCAAGTCCGACACCCTGACCGATAATTTCGAAAGGGTCCTGGACGACGACACCGTACCCAAGGCACAGCAGATTCTCAGTCTCGCGCGGCTATCGGATAAGCCTGTCGCCTGGTTGCTGCAGATGGCGCGCAAGCTGTTTGCCGATGACAGCGACCTGGCGTTGGTGCTGCGAGAACTGTTGCGCCGAAAAAAACTGGAGCCCGCTACGCGCCAGCGCCTCGAAACGCTGCTGCAGACGGTGATTGCCCAGGCGTCTCCCAAACGCATGAACGCCGGGATCAACGCCGCCCTTAAAGCCCGGATGTTCGGAAGAAGCATGGCGGTGCGCGCTGGCCTGTTACGCGAGACCTACCGTGATTTTCTCGAGTCCGACGAAGGCCCGGTCAGTTGTTACCAGGACTGGATCGCGCTGTACGGTCCCGCTCAACGCATGAATGTGCTGGTTTTCATCGAAGCGGCGTTGCTCACCGACATCTGTGCGCAAGACCCTAGTTGCTCACGGTCGGAGTTCGGGCAGCTGCTGGCCAGGGTGACCGACCTCAAGCGTCTGCGCTCAGCCGATGAACTGTTCATCGGCCAACTGCTGGCCGATGCGTTGATCTGCCGGCACAACCCTGATGAATCGGACTGGCTGGTGTTCCTGTTGGGCGTGTTGGCTTACCCCGATGAACTCGATCAGTTGCTGCTGGGCGCGCTGGGTGAGCACCTGCTCTTGAGCCCGCACCGTGAACGTTCGACCGTGTTGCACAAGGTGCGTCGGCTGAGCCTGCAATTGCCCACGCCACTGTTTGCCGATGAAGAGGCACCGCTGCGACTGGCACAACAGTTCACGCATCTGGCCGACATCGCCTACGCCCACGAATGCATGGAACAGCGACGTCTTGGTGGTTGCCCATGAATTTTGCCCGGAACTGACCTGACATGCTCATTGTGTTTTTGCGCAACGTCGGCGCTCGCCCCGAGCTGCTGATCCTGACGCTGATGGTGATGATCATCGCCATGCTGATCATTCCCCTGCCGACAGTGCTGGTGGATTTTCTGATCGGCTTGAACATCGTCATTTCGCTGCTGGTGTTCATGTGCTCGTTCTACATCGAACGCATCCTCAGCTTTTCCACCTTCCCGGCCTTGCTGCTGTTGACCACTTTGTTTCGTCTGGCACTGTCGATCAGCACCAGTCGGCTGATCCTCAGCCAGGCCGATGCGGGGGAGATCATCGCGTCGTTCGGTGAGTTCGTGATCGGCGAAAGCCTGGTGGTGGGTTTCGTGATTTTTTCGATTGTCACCATTGTCCAGTTCATCGTGATCACCAAGGGCTCGGAACGGGTGGCGGAAGTGGCGGCGCGCTTCTCGCTGGACGGCATGCCGGGCAAGCAGATGAGCATTGATGGCGACCTCAAGGCCGGTGCGATCACGGCCGAGGAGGCCAAGGAAAAACGCAGCGTGCTGGAACGTGAGAGTCAGTTGTATGGCTCGTTCGACGGCGCGATGAAGTTCATCAAGGGCGATGCGATCGCCGGCATCATCATCATCTTCGTCAACTTCATCGGCGGCATGGCCATCGGGGTCGGGGGAATGGGCATGGACATGTCCACGGCCCTGTCGACCTACACCCTGCTGACCATCGGCGATGGCCTGGTGGCGCAGATTCCCGCGCTGTTGATCGCCATCGGCGCCGGCTTCATCGTCACCCGTGTCAACGGCGATGACAGCAACCTGGGGCGAAACATGCTCGCCCAGATGCTGGGTCATCCTTTTGTGTTGGGCGTGACGGCGCTGCTGGCTGTGGGTGTCGGCCTGCTGCCTGGTTTTCCACTGATGACCTTCCTGCCCATCGCTGCTGCTTTGGCGCTGGTGGTGTTTATCCGCCAACGCAAGGCTTCCAAAGGGGAGGGGCAGGGTGACAACCGCCCCGCGCCTGCGCAGGAGGATGCGTTGCATTCTGGATCGGGCCTGCTCGATGACGTCGACAACGTTGCCACCGAAACCGTCCCCTTAATGTTGCTGGTGCCTACGGCGCGACTGGATGAACTGAACAAGGCCCGCTGGGCGGCCCGCTTTCGCAGCCAGTTTTTCGTCGATTACGGGCTGCGCATTCCCGAACCACAGCTGCGCGCCAGCGAAGCCTTGCCGGCTCATCAAGTGGCCGTGTTGATCAATGAGGTGCGCGCCGAGCAGTTCGATATCCATTTCGATCATTGGCGTCTGCTCGACTATTCGCCGGAACTGGAATCCCTGGGGTTTGCCCTGGTGCGCGGCAACGACAGCAATCGCCTGGGTGGTGTCTGGGTCAATGCCGATGACAAGAGTCGGGTGCAGCAGTTGGGTTATCACCTGCGACCGGCTGACGAGGAATGCTACCGCTGCCTGGTCACGCTGCTGGCGCGCAATATCCAGGAATTTTTCGGCGTGCAGGAGACCAAGCAACTGCTCGACGAAATGGAAGCGAAATATCCCGACCTGCTCAAGGAAGTGTATCGCCATGTCACCGTGCAGAAGATCGCCGAAGTGCTACAGCGGTTGATCGGTGAGCGCATTTCCGTGCGCAACATGAAGCTGATTCTCGAAGCGCTGGCCCATTGGGCATCCCGGGAAAAGGACCCACTGGCGCTGGTCGAGCATGTTCGCGGTGCGTTGGCCCGCTACATCAGCAACAAGTTTGCCCAGGGCAATGATCTGCGCGTGTTGCTGTTGTCGGCGGAGTTCGAAGAGGTGGTGCGACGAGGCATCCGGCAGACCTCCGGCGGCAGTTTCATCAACCTGGAACCGGCCCAGTCGGAAGAGTTGATGGATCGACTGACCGTCGGTCTGGACAGCGTGCACATCGCACAAAAGGACATGGTGTTGCTGTGTTCGGTCGATGTGCGGCGCTACATCAAAAAATTGATCGAGGGTCGGTTCCGGGAGCTGGACGTGATGTCGTTCGGCGAAGTCTGCGAAACCGTCTCGGTCAATGTCATCAAGACCCTGTAAGGAAAACCTGCGAATGAGACCGATGGATATCGCCGATCTGCTGCGCCAAGCGCTGCGCAGCAGTGGCTGTGTGGACAGCCAGATCGGGCATTTCGACAGTCACAGTACGATTGAAATGCAGATGAAGGACTTGCCCAGTATCAACGTGGGTAACGTGGACGGGGAGGTGTGGGTGTGGGCTGCGGTGATGGCGATCGGTCCCCAACAACTGGGTCGTAGTGCCGAGCAGTTGTTGCAGATTCTGCTGCAGGGTTGTCCCTGGTCCCGCAGTGGGCAGTTGCATCTGTGCGAGGTAGAGGGCCAGCTCGAATTGCGGCTGATGTGCAATGAGCAGGCATTGAGCGATGCCGCCAGTTTTGCCCAGGCGCTGGACCATTTTGTGGTCGTGGTCGAAGAACTGTGCGGCATCCTGCGCCTGTGAGCGAGCGTCTGGAGCGCCATGCGGCTCACCCCTTGCGCTTGAGTGGACCTTTGCTCGAAGCGGCGCTGGGAAACGTGGTGATCGGCGAAGTCTGCGAGGTGCGTCGGCATTGGCGTTCGCCTGAGGTGTCGGCCAGGGCGCAGGTTATCGGTTTCAAGCCCGATGCCGTCCTGCTCAGCTTGCTGGGCGATGCGAAAGGCTTGTCCAGGGAGTCGATGATTGTGCCCACGGGGGCGTCACTGCAATTGGCTTGCGGCGATGCCTTGCTCGGCAGCGTGGTCGATCCGCAGGGCAGCATCGTCGAGCGTCTGGCGCCTTCAACAGCAATTGCACAACGAGACTGTCCCGTTGACGCCGACCCACCGTCCTACCGGCAGCGGCGCCCGGTGGTGGAGCCGTTAAACACAGGTATCCGCGTCATCGACGGCTTGCTGACTTGCGGCGTGGGCCAGCGCATCGGCATTTTCGCCGCCGCCGGCTCCGGTAAAACCACCTTGATCAACATGCTGATCAATCACACCGATGCGGATGTGTTCGTCATCGGCCTGATCGGTGAGCGCGGGCGTGAAGTGACCGAGTTCATCGAGCATCTGCGCCAGTGCGAAATACGCTCCCGCTGCGTGGTGGTGTATGCCACCTCGGATTTTTCGTCGGTGGATCGCTGTAACTCGGCCCTGCAGGCCACGGCCATCGCCGAGTACTTTCGAGATCAGGTCGGCGGGTTGTGCTTTTGCTGGACTCGTTGACGCGTTATGCCCGGGCTCGTCGTGATCTCGCCCTGGCAGCCGGTGAAGCACCGGCGCGGCGCGGTTATCCAGCCTCAGTGTTCGACGCCTTACCGCGCTTGCTGGAGCGTCCCGGCGTGACGGCGGTCGGGAGTATTACCGCCTGGTACACCGTCCTGCTGGAAAGTGACGATGAGCCGGACCCGATCGCGGAGGAGATTCGTTCCATTCTCGACGGCCATGTGTACCTCAGTCGTGCGCTCGCGGCCAAAGGTCACTACCCGGCAATCGATGTTCTGCGCAGTGTCAGCCGCGTGGCGACGCAAGTGACCTCACCTCAGGTGCAGCAATTGGCGGCGTCCACGAGGGAAACGCTGTCGCGGCTTGAGCAACTGCAGATTTTTCTCGACATGGGTGAGTACACCCAGGGCGTGGATGCTGCCAATGACCATGCGTTACAGCGCCGTGAAGCGCTCAACCAGTGGTTGCGTCAGCCGGTGGACGAATACTGCGAGCCGGACGAAACCTTGCGTCGTTTGCATGAACTCATTGCCTGATCGTCGGCGCCTGGTGGCGCTCAGTCAGTGGCGCCGACAACGCGGCGAGCAGGCTCTTCAGCATGCGCAGCGGCAATTGCAGCCGCTGCTGCTGGAGCGGGAGGGTGTCGAGGCGCAAGAGGCTGCACTGCACAACCTGTTGGCCAGCCATCACGCGAACGACTGCGTGCTCGATCACGGGCAGCTGTTGGCATTGTTGCGCAAACAGGCGGTTATCCGGCGGCAGATCGATGGGCTGCGTCTGGAGCGTGACCGGATCGATCAGCAGTGCCGAGAGGCTGAGCAGCGCTTGCTTGAGCAGCGCGAGCAACTGCGCTGTGCGCAGCGCAAACACGACAAGTACGAGCAGTCTGTCCGGCAACTGTTGCGTGAGCAACGGCTTGAGCAGGTGCGCCGTGAAGAACGAGAGGTGGAAGAGATGAGGGGAGTTGGGCGATGAAAGAGGTATCTGTGATTGCACTCATGCCGGTTCAAATTCCGGGCCCTGTCGCCGAAGATTCCATGGATGAGTTGCGAGACACGCTTGTACCGGCGCAAGAGGATGACCTGCCACAAGGTGTGCTTGAACTGATGGCGACATTGATCCTGCGCCATCGGCCCGCGATGGATGCCGGCCGCGCCGTTGCCTGGCAATCGATGGGGGCAGCCCAAGAGACTTCGCAGGTTGAACACCGGCCTGCCTCGGTGGCAAAGCCTGCTCCACAATCGGGGCCGTTGCTCAGCAAGCCGGCACCATCGTCGTTGCTCCACCCTATGGTGTCGGTTGCACCCAAGATTAATCAGGTGACTGCGCCAACGCCTTTGAACCGCCACATTTCAATTGAGCTCGAACCGGCGTTGATAGAGCGCTCGACGAGCATGGCCGACTCGCTGCAGCTCGACACAACCACGCGTTACAACGCGCCGTCGTCACCCACCGTTGATAGGCCATTGCCTGAGATCATGTCGAGCCTTCCAACCCCACGTCATGTCTGTGAAGTGGCACGACCGCCTGTCCTGTCCCCCGTACCGCTGCAACCGCTGCAACCGCTGCAACCGCTGCAACCGCTGCCTGCGCTCGATGCAGTGCTTGAATCCGTTCCAGGCCGAGGTCTGCTGCAGGTGCCGTTCAACAAAGCTTCGGCCAGTGGGCAGGTGACCATCAGCCGTGTGCCTGATGAACCCATCCGAAACCTGCAGATCAGCCCGAGCAATGCCCTGGTGTTCGAGCAACTCAAGGCGCCTTTCGAGCTGGCTCGAGAACCTGCCTGGCGACTGACCGACAGTGGTGGCGAGCAGCAGCGTCAGGGTTCCCATCAGGCGCCTGATGACGAGCAGGCCGAATACTCCGAGCATCCGGCATGAGCGCACTGAAGCTTCGCAGGGTTGATGCGCAAGCCCATGCCTGCGCGCAAGCGGTTCAACGCTGGCGGCGCGCCGGCGTTGGCGCAGGTTCGGCCAGCCTGCAAGGGCCACGCGACTATTTGCATTTTCACGCCCAAGGCGACGGCGGGGGATGGCAGGGGTTGATCGTCGCCCGTGACTGGTTGCATCACTCGCTGCCTCAGTTGCAATCGTTGCTGAAGATCGAGTGCCCATTGGCGAGCATCGTCGAGTTGTTTCGAGCAGTGCCACGACCGTTGCGGCTGGAGGTGCAAGAGTTGCATTACCGGGGGGTGGGCGACGTCGAACTGGTCGAACCGGCGCAACTGCCAACCGACGATTTGCCTTGGCTCGACACGGCGCAGGGACGTGTGTGGTTGACCCGGTTGCCCGCCCATCGCACCGCTCACGCGGCCACGGTGGACGACTCATGGTTGGGGGATTTGCCGCTGCGCCTGGAGCTGGTGCTGGGGATCAGTCATCTCGGTCGTGGACGCCGGATACGACTGAACGAAGGCGATGTCCTGCGCATCACCCAGCGCACTCAACAATGCTGGCTGGCGCGGCGATGCCTCGGCGTTTTCACCATTACTGAAGAGGGTTTACACATGCAATCGACCGTGGCTGATGCCGATGGACAGGACACCTCAGTGCCTGACCTCAGCTCCGTGCCAGTGCGCCTGGAGTTCGTGCTGGCGACCCATGAGATCAGCCTCGCCACGCTTTCGCAGATCATCGACGGGCAACTCATCCCGCTGGCTCAAGAGGCGGCGCATCGCATCGAGATCCGCGCCAACGGCAAGCCTGTTGCCCGTGGCGAACTGGTGCAACTGGATGATCAGTTGGGCGTCGAGTTGCTTGAGGTCTACAGGCACCTATCGGAACACTCGCGATGAACGATGTTTCGTTGATCGCGCTGTTGGCGTTCGCGTCCTTGCTGCCGTTTCTGGTGGCGGCGGGCACCTGCTACATCAAGTTTTCCATCGTCTTTGTCATTGTGCGCAACGCCCTGGGGTTGCAGCAGGTGCCCTCGAACATGACCCTCAACGCGATTGCCCTGATGCTGGCGATTTTTGTCATGACGCCGGTGATGAAGCAGGGCTACGGCTACTACAAGACAGAAGCGGTGGCGTTCACCGATATCGAGTCGGTGGTGAATTTTGCCGAGAACGGTCTGGGTGGTTACAAGGACTACCTTCGCAAGTACACCGACCCGGAACTGGCGCTGTTCTTTGAGCGTGCCCAAGCGGTACAGAGTGAGGCCGAGACCGACCTGCCAGCTGATGAGGAGGTCACACCGTCGCTGTTTGCGCTGCTGCCGGCGTATGCGCTGAGCGAGATCAAGAGCGCCTTCAAGATCGGCTTCTATTTGTATTTGCCCTTCGTGATCGTCGACCTGGTGATCTCCAGCATCCTGCTGGCGCTGGGCATGATGATGATGAGCCCGGTGATCATTTCGGTGCCGATCAAACTGGTGTTGTTTGTCGCGCTTGATGGCTGGGCGTTGCTGTCGACCGGGCTGGTCAAGCAATACCTGACCCTGCTGGCATAGGGCGCCGCTCATGAACGAACTGGTCTATGCCGGCAACAAAACCCTGTACCTGATCCTGTTGCTGGTGGCGTGGCCGATCATTGTTGCCACCGTAGTTGGCCTGGTGGTCGGGTTAATCCAGACCGTGACCCAGTTGCAGGAACAGACGCTGCCGTTCGGCTTCAAGCTGTTGTCGGTGGCGGCCTGTCTGTTTCTGCTCTCGGGTTGGTATGGCGAAACCCTGCTCGATTTCAGTCGCGAAGTCATGCGCCTGGCGCTGGGTTAGGCCGATGTCGGTGAGTCTGTTTTTCGATCTGTATGCACTGTTCGCTGCTGCGATTTTGGGTGTCGCGCGCCTGGCGCCGATTTTCTTCATGCTGCCGTTTCTCAACAGCAGCGTACTCACCGGTGCGGCGCGTCAGGCGGTGATTGTGCTGGTGGCGCTGGGGTTTTGGGTCTACGTCGGTGTGCCGTTGCCCACGCTTGATGGCGTGGCGTTTTTTGGCTTGCTGCTACGCGAGGCCGGGATTGGTGTCTTGTTGGGCTGTCTGTTGTGCTGGCCGTTCTGGGTGCTGCACGCCATGGGCAACCTGATCGACAACCAGCGCGGGGCGATGCTCAGCAGCACAGTGGACCCGGCCAACGGCGTCGACACCTCGGAACTGGCGAACTTTCTCCAGCTGTTCGCGGCGGCGGTGTACCTCGAAGGCGGCGGGATGCTGTTGATGCTGGAAACGGTTGGTCACAGCTACCGGATCTGTGCGCCGGTGAACGGCTGCGAGCTATACCTGCAACCGATCCTGAGCCTGTTGGATGCGCTAGTGAGCAAGACACTGGTGATCAGCGCACCGGTGGTGGCCACGCTGTTGGTCAGCGAGGCGCTGCTGGGCCTGCTCTCGCGATACGCGCCGCAGATGAACGCCTTCTCGGTATCCCTGACGGTCAAGAGCTTGGTGGCGCTGGTGGTGTTGATGCTGTATTTCGGCGTGCACCTGCCGGACGAAGTGCTGCGCATGGGCACGAAATCCCAAGTGCTGGAGCACTATCTGGCGACCGACGGGGAGGCGGTTGATGTCGTCCAGCGCTTCGAAGACTGAGAAACCCACCGCCAAGCGACTGCGCGATGCCTCACGCAAGGGGCAGACGTTCAAGGCCAAGGATCTGGTGATCACCTGCCTGACCCTGTGCGGCATCACCTACATGGTGTTCAACAGCTCGCTGCTTGAAATCATGGAGGTCTACCGACGCATCATCGCCAGCGATTTCGACGCCGACCTGCAAAAGTACTCGGCGATGCTGGTGGTCGTGGGTCTCAAGACGCTGCTGCCGCTATTGCTGGTGTGTGTCTTGACCAGTGCTCTACCCGCGTTGCTACAAAGCGGATTTGCCCTGGCCAGCGAAGCCTTGAAGCTGAACTTCGGGGCACTGAACCCGATCAACGGCTTCAAGAAATTGTTCAGCCTGCGCACGGTCAAGGACACGGTCAAGGCGCTGTTGTACCTGGGCAGTTTTGCCATGGCGCTGTGGATCGTCTGGGTCACGCAGCGCCAATTGCTGTTGGCCCAGTTGTTCGCTCAGGCACCGGACCTGTTTGCGATCTGGGGGCATTTGCTGCTGGTATTGGTGCTGGCGTTTCTGGCGTGCATCGCATTGATTGTCGTGCTCGATGCGCTGAGCGAATACGCCTTGTTCATGAAAGATCAAATGATGGACAAGGACTCGGTCAAGCGTGAACACAAGGAACAGGACGGCAATCCGGAAATAAAGGGACGCCGTCGTAACCTGCACATGGAGCTGCTATCGGAGCAGGTCAAGTCCGATGTGCGCAGCTCGCGAATGATCATCGCCAACCCCACCCACATTGCCATCGGCGTGTACTTCCGTCCGGAAATCACCGTGCTGCCGTTTATCTCCCTGATGGAAACCAACCAGCGCGCCCTGGCCGTTCGAGCCTATGCCAAGGAAGTTGGCGTGCCTGTGATCAACGACATCGCCCTGGCCCGACGGATCTACAAGACCCACCAGCGCTACAGCTTCCTGCAGGTGCAGGAAATCGAAGAAGTGCTGCGCCTGCTGATCTGGCTCGAACAAGTCGAAAACGCCTGATCCCCATGAACCGCCAACGGCCAATGGCCGCCTGTAGGAGCGAAGCTTGCTCGCGATGGACGTCAACGATAACGCGTGCGGTCTGACGAAACGCATCGCCCTCTTGACCATCGCGAGCAAGCTTCGCTCCTACAGTCGGTGGTTGACGAAGCGCTCATTCATTCCATCGTCGGCGTGAGCGCAATTTGGCAGCGTGCCCATCCGTGCTTTGGCTCAATGCAGTTGTCAGCAGCGCTGACGTTTTTTCAGGAGTGTGGCTGATGAGTCGCAACAACAAACAAGATGAACAGATCGCGCTGGATGTTGTGGATGCGGTGCTCGGTGGCGCGGCGTTAAAGGACGTGCAAGGCATCAGCGATGATCAGATGAACAGCCTGTATGCCTTCGCTTACCAGTTCTATGAGCAGGGTCGACTGGACGATGCCGAGAAGTTCTTTCACTTCCTGTGCATCTACGACTTTTACAACAGCCATTACTGGATGGGACTGGCGGCAGTGCATCAACTCAAGCAGAACCATCAGAAAGCGATCGATCTATACGCGATCGCTTTCGCCCAAGGCAAGAGCGATTGGCGGCCGATGTTTTACACCGGTCAATGCCAGCTCGCTTTGGGCAGGGTCGGCAAGGCCAGGTTGTGTTTCGAGTATGTACTTGAACAGGCCGCGCCAGACGATCTGCGCGATCAGGCCCGGGTGTATCTCGACGCACTGGGGCAAATGTAACAGCACTGTTCGGAGGACTGAACATGAGTGAAATCAGAAGCACCTTCAATACGGTCATTCAGGGGGCATTAAGCCGAACTGAAGCCTTTGAAAAATATGGAAAGGCCGCCGCCCAGGCTGCCAGGACAGAGAACTTTCAGAAAGCCGGCCAGGAGGCATTGGCGCGCCTGATGTCGGTGAATTACCAGGGGGCGCACAATGCGTCCGCAACGGGTACGGGAAGACCAGTGCTGCAGGCGCCACCGCCTGGAGCAGACGGTAACAAGCAGGAAACCAACGGCGACCTGTTTACGTTGTTGATGGCGATGATCAGCGAGCTGATCGGTGAGGTTGACGTCAACAAGCTGAAGAATCGACTGGCGATGCTGCAAACCATGGCGGGTGCCAGGCAGCAGGGGCATGAAAAACTGGCTGCCGAATACGCAGCGGCTGTCGAAGCACTAGAGGCCGCCGAAGGCGCCGTTGGTAGCAGTCAGGAGCATCTCGATCAACTGCAATCGCGTGTCCAGCATGCGCAGGGGCTGTTGGATGAATGCGAGGCACGTCTGGCGGGGCTGGATCCGGAATCACCTGAATATGCGCGTGAACTGGCGCTGCGCGACCAGCTCAAGGGCGAACTTGCGG
This sequence comes from Pseudomonas putida, assembly GCF_050990305.1. Lineage (GTDB taxonomy): Bacteria > Pseudomonadota > Gammaproteobacteria > Pseudomonadales > Pseudomonadaceae > Aquipseudomonas > Aquipseudomonas putida_AH. The sequence continues at coordinate 1,913,795 of NZ_CP158817.1, forward strand.
GCCACACCCAGACCTTGCAAAAAGCCACCGATGCTCACCTGAAACTGATCGAGATTGCTAATGCCAACGCCAAAACCCTGGCCGTGGTCGCCATCAAAGTACAGGAGACAGGTCTCGGCGGTTCCTCAATCAAGGAATCCAATGAGAAGGCTCTGAGCAGCAGCGCCCTGGCTCTGCTGAACCGCTTGAAGATCATCGAGATGCTCGGCGAGGCGGCACAGAACAAGGAAGAACTCAGTCAGGAGCTGTTCCAGGAGTTGCAGGCCAGGCTTCAGGAAAAAATGCAGCTTGAGTCGGACAAGTATCTGGAAGAGGTGCGCAAGGCCGAGGCGCTGCAAAAGACCATGGGCTGCATTGGTGCCATCGTCGGGGCGATTCTGACCGTGGCGACCATCGCTGCCGGTGTGCTGACCGCCAACCCGGTGCTCATCGCCGTGGGTGTGATCGGCGCGGCGATCATGATTTCCGATGCCGTGGTCAAGGAAGCGACGGGCACTTCGTTCATGGCCGAAGCCATGAAGCCGCTGACAACCGTGATGCAGGAAGCCATCAAACTGTTCACCGAGCTCTATACCCGCTTATTGATCGCGGTGGGTGTCGATGAGCAAACCGCCAGGGACATCGCACAAATCGCCGGCATGATCCAGGGGATTGCCTCGACCCTCGCTGCGGTGGCCCTTGTAGCTGTGGTCGGGGCTCAGGTAATCGGGCCGATGGTCAGCGCCGTTGCCTCGAAACTGGCTTCGGTGGTGGCGCAGGCGGCGCCGGCAACGATGCAGGCCATGCGGCAATTGGCTTCATCACTTGGTAACTCGCTGACCCAGATGCTGACCCAGTTGCGCGGCTTCATCACCCATGGCGCCGACCCTGTGACCCTCGCCCGTTATGCCGCCAATCTGGAGATCGCTCAGGCCGTTACCGAGTTCGGCAACGTGGCGGTGCAGGGCGGATTGCAGATCCGCAGTGGGATGCACCAGGCCCAGGCTGCCGTGCATTTGGCTGATGTGAAAGTGCGGATGGCGATCAGCGAAGAAATTACCTCGTACCTCACCCGGCTGGTCGAAGACTACGGCACGGCAATGCAGGACAGAACTCGCCAGATCGAGCAGGTGTTTGCCGATTTGCAACGCAGCCATTCCGTGAGCCTGCAGATGGTTCGGCACGTTTGAACCAATAGATAAAAGGAATATTTAATGTTTACGATTTTTCCTGCTGCAAGGGCTGCACATACGCTGTTGACTCACGACTCAGTCAACGATGCCGGTCTGCTCGAAGCGAATGTCTCGAACCGGTTCTCAACGGAGCGCAAAGACAAGCGCCTGACAGATTCGGTATCTATGGATCAGATCACTGAAAAGCAAATACTCCAGAACAGTCACTCTTCGGTACCTGCGGCTGAGGAGCTTGAAAGGAAAATCAACGCACACCAGGCCACCGAGTCCGACTGGCAGGACTTTGTTGCGGGCATGAGTTTGGTGAACGATGAAGTCAGAAACGATCTGATATTCGACCCCGGCGCCTGGGAGAAACATGCCAACGTATTGGTCGCCGCCATCATCGCGCTGAACATCTCGCGGGTGGCCAACGCGCAATTGCGAGGCCACTTCAGCGTTATGGCCGCCGACGCCGCCAAGGCCCAGGGCGCCGCCATCGTCGAGTCCGGAAAAGCTGCACTGAACAGTGCAATTACTGCGGCGGTGGTTTCCGGTGCCATTGCCGGTTTTGCCATGGCCAAGACCTTTCAGGGGCAAGGGTTGAAGCATGCGGACATCAGCCTGCACAAGCGCAATTCCCTGGATGCCGGAAACATCGCAGGTGACCTCCGGCAAGATCGTGGTCGTGATAACTGGAACCCTGAAACGACCTACAAAATAAAAACCTTCGACGATTTTGGTCGCTCGACATCAGTTGATTTCAAACCCAAGGGCAGCACATTGACGCCTCAGGAGCAGGCGTGGTTCGACGGGGAGATCCTGAAGGCGCAAAAGGTCAGCCAGACCTCCGACTGGTTGAGCCAGATGGGCAGCAAGGGCATCGAAAAGAAACTTGAAATCGGTCGAGCGCTCAATGCCATGTCGATGAGTATGAGTCAGGTGGTGTCCAGCATCGTGCGCATGGCCGAGCATGAGGCACGGGAGAAAGAGGTCCTGCAGCAAAGCGCGCAGAACACTCAGAAGAGCTTGAGTGATGAGGTCGGACAGAAAGATTCGGCGGAGGCGGCGTTACTGCAAAAACTGATGGAGATGGTGATGCAACTTTTTCAATCGCGTGCTGACGTCATTCGCGCCCTCAGTGCTTGAGTAAGGGATCTACATGAGAATCAACGATTTCGTCCCGCCAGTGGCCAGACCACTGGCTGACTTCAGTATCGGCACTGATGCACCACCGCCCCCGGAAATGCCACCTGAGGTACCTGCCGGTTTTTCCCTGATGCATTTGCTTGAGCGTTCGGTGAAAACATCGAATCGTCATCTCGAGAACATGCTCAAGTGTCCGTTAGCCACGCCAAAAGTAGTGGAAGGAGGCGCAGGCGATGGGGCATCGCAAAGCTTCATCGCGGAGTTTGTCGAACAGCTCCAGGCCAAGCGTATCCGTTCACAAATGTGGACTCAGCAGATGCGTCAGTGCTTTGCGGTGTTGGCCCATTGCATGGCAACGTTGCCTTCGGAACAACGCCAGCAACTTGAAAATGAGCAAGACCGTATTTTGCGAGACCTGCTCGGACACCCTGCGCCACCCGAGATCGCCGACGAATACATAGCGATATTGACATCGTCGAATGACTTTTTCGACAAGCTCCTCGACCTCATCGATCTGATCAAGAACGGCTACCTGGCCGGTTACGAACACATCATCGCGGCTTACTCGGAATTCTTTAAGGACTTCAATGCCGAAATTACCGCGAAGCTGAAGGACTGGATCGAAGGCGCCAACGATGGCAAAGAGGTCACGTTGAACGCCGGCGCATTGAGAGCGGCTTTGGACAGTCTTCTGCAGAAATACTCCCATCCCAACCCCGCCTCGGTGTTATTCCCCAAACCCGGTGAGGGCGGCGCAAGCCGGGAGGAAGCGGAAAAATGGCGAGAAGCACTGGGCTTGCCTGCCAGTTGCCTTAAACAGAATGCTGATGGCTCTTATTGCGTCGTCATCGATACGGGACCGCTGCTGACCATGAAAAACAGCTTGCCGGCCGGCGGTACGGTGACGTGGGACACCGCGAAATTCCAAGCCTGGCAAACCGGCTTCAATGCCCAGGAAGAGCACATGAAAAACATGCTGCAGTCCTTCACGCAGAAGTATTCGAATGCCAACTCTTATCATGACAACTTCAATAAAACGCTGTCTTCACACCTTAATCAGTTTGCGGACATGTTGAAGGCGATGTTGAATTTTTGAAGTGCTTGGTGCAAGGCAGCTCATTTGCGGGGTTAACAGGCGACCGTTGCGCTGGTTTGTTTAAATCGAAGTTGTGCCTGCTTTTTGGTCGTAGTGGAGAAAGTCATGTCGGTTCTTCTGAGTTCAGAACTCGAAGTTGAGCATCAGGTAATAAAAACGCTTTCGAAGTATTTTCCGCCAAGCCACCCGAGGATCGAGTTGAACTCGCGGTTGGTGGAAGACTTGTATGCAGACTCCATCAGTCTGGTTGAAATAGTCATGGAGCTCAACGAAGTGTTCGGTCTCGAGTTGCCCGAGGCTGGCATCGAAGAGTGGAAAACGGTGAGCGATATCTGTGAGTCGATCAAGGTTGGAAAAAGCATCAAGAACTTGAGGGCTGAATAAGTGATGAATTTTCCTACGGTCTAAGTCGTATTTTCTATCGATTGCATGGCTTGTTGTACTACGGATTAGTCCCACTCAACTTCCTATAGTCACGCCGCTTGTTATCTCGAGCCCGCCCACCCGCGGGCTCGTTTGCGCTTCAGTACCTTTCTATAGAGAAGTTTCCGAGTATGGACAGTGCAACTGATCAAACGCCGGTCAGATCATTCGTTTTTGATCACTGGCAATTGCTGAGCGATGGAACGCTGATGCGAGATGGGCAAGGTGTTCACGTCCCGCCCAAAGAGTTGAGCGTATTGCGCCTGTTGCTGAAGTCAGCGGGCAAGGTGGTCAGCAAGGATCATGTGCTGGACCGGGTATGGCCCGGGATGGATGCCGCCGAGGAGTCGTTGACCCGCTGCATTTACGCGTTGCGCAAGTTGCTCAAAGAGAACAAGGATTTCATTGCGACGGTCTATGGTCAGGGTTATCGGTTCACCTTTCCAGTAGTCGAGCTCGACGCGCCGAATCAGGTGCGGACAGCGACGCCTTCGCTGGCCGTTCTGCCCTTTCGAAATCTGGACGAGTCGGTGGCATTGGATCTGCAGGATGTGATGATCCGCCAGTTGACCGCTGCGTTCGGCGAGGCATTGCACATCATTCCCTCGGGGCTGATGGCATCTTGCGGGCATCCGATGGATGTGCGGTCACTGGCGGGGCAATTGTCCGCGGATTTCTTCTTGAGTGGACGTTGTTCTGGCGCGGGTGGACAGCACCAATGGTCAGTCGAATTGATCCGGGGAAGTGATCAATCCCTTCTGCATGGACAGACGCTGAATGCCAGCGACCTCGGGGAGACGCTCGGTGCTTTGACCTGTGTGGTGGCGCAACGTATTCCCAGGCTGCGACCTATTGGTAACTCTTGCGCGTCATACCCGGCTGCGGTGGCGTATCTCAACGGCCTGTGCAGCGTGCATCAACATACACCGCAAAGCTTGCGCGATGCCTTGGTGCAGTTTCGGCATTGCCTGAAGCTCGATGCCGGGTATGCGCCGTCGTGGTGTGGCTTGGCGGATGCCTGGCTGGGACTGGCGATGATCGGACTGTGTTACCAGGGGCGTGCGCTTGAGGAGGCCCAAGCGGCAATTTCCAATGCCGTGGCGCTGGACTCAAACAACCCTCTGGTGTTGACTCGTCTGGCGCTGCTCACCAGTCTTCGTGGCTGTGAACAGGCAGCCCAAGTACTTTTCCGGCGCTGCTTATTGGTGGCTGACCAAGCAGACGTTCACTACTTTCTTGCGTGGCACCACTGGTTCTGGCGGCGCGATGAGCAGGCCGCACAGAGTATCGACATGTGTCTGCATCATGATCGGGATTGCGTACGGGCACAGGTGTTGCGGGTACGTATCGCACTGGCGCAAAGCCCCACCGAAGCTGTGCTCATGGCCCGTCGGGCCTTGCAGCAAGGTGGTACTGGCAATCCTCTGCTGGTGATTCTGCATGCCGTGGTGTTGGCGTATTTCGGTCAGCATCAGGCAGCTTGGCATGAGCTTGAACAAGTGGGTCTGGCTCAAAGTGCTGTCGGTGAGCAAGGGCAAGCAGCCTGGAACGTGCTATTTGGCGGCAACCCACTCATCGCCCGAAGCCAGTATGCAAGTTGGTTGCGCTTGATGAAGTCCCCGGACATTGGCGGGGGGCGGGGTCAGTCAGTCGTAGCGCCACTGTGGCAGTCCTTGCTGCGCTCGACAGATCTTCGGCGTCAGGAACCGGTGCTGGATGTCCCGTCACGGGATCTGCCTGCTCTCGATGATGGACGGCGTTTGGCATGAAGTCACGCAGGATCAAGTGGTTGATCGTGATTCTGTGGGTTGGAGCGCAGCAGGCTCACGCCTATTGCTGGAATCGGGCCGGGGAGCAGCATGCTATCGAGCCCGAATTGCTTCAGGCGATCGCCGATGTCGAATCAAGGCAGAGAGCGGATGCTATCAACGTCAACAAGGACGGCTCGCGGGATATCGGGCTGATGCAGATCAACAGCAGCCATCTTCCCCGATTAAGCGCCCAGGGCATCACCGAACAACGCCTGCTGGATGAGCCTTGCCTGTCGGTCGAAGTCGGTGCGTCGGTGCTGGCCGGTTTTATCGCCCGCTACGGCTATAACTGGACGGCTGTAGGCGCTTACAACGCCGGCAATTCACCCCATCGACAAGCCGCGCGTCTTCGCTATGCGCGCATGGTCTGGCAGCGCTATCAGGTGATCACGTCGCGGTGAGAGGCAATTCTGATCCTTTGCAGGTCCCAATCAGCAGAATTTGATCAGGAATCTTGCCGCCTTCGCTTCTACCTTGTCCGCTCATTTCACAGCTCCGGAGCTTGAACGGTGACAGATCTGACGGCCCCCGCATTTCGGTCCTGCGTTCTGCGGATACTCAACGGTCCGCTGCAGGGTTGCGAATTTCCCCTTGGCCAATCCTCTACCCTGTTTGTGGTCGGGGCTGTAGATCTGCTGGGGGAGGGGGTACTGACTGCCAGCGTTCCGGAGCAGGCCATCTTCATTCCCCTGGAGGACGGCGGATGCAATTTTGAGGTGCTGGCCGATCAAGCTACGGCCGATGGCTTGCCGTTGCGGGTGTTCAATGAGTCGGACGAAATACGTCACTGCGCCTTTCACGCGAGGGTGCAGATCGGCGGCCTGCAAATTGCGCTGCGTCCCGATAACCAACCCTGGGCACTTGAACGCCTGCAACCGTTACCTGACGTCTATGCCCATGCAGTCGTTGATGCCGGTTGGCGCAGAGGCTGGGCACGATGGGTCGCCGGCGGCCTGGCACTGACTGGACTGGTCTTCGTGGTGGGCTTCTGGTCGGTGCAGGAACCGACGCCGGAAACTGACATCCGCGCACTGATCGCCGGCGCCAGCGCAGAAGTTGAAGTACTGCGCGGTCGTGACGAGTCAGTTTACGTTTTTGTGTCTTCCGAACGCGATGCCAGCTGGAGCCGACAGGTGCTGATGCGCCACAACACGCACAACGGCAAAGTGCTGGTCATGGATCAGGAGCGTCGTCGATTGGAACAGTTGCTGACTGACCATGATCCACAACTGGCCTGGCATTCCATTGATCTGAAAACTCCGTCGATGCCGCGGCTGTTGCTCAGCGCTCAACGCACTCTACTGACGCCCGACAAGCAAAAAGAACTGCTCGACGCGCTGCTCGAGGTGGCGCCTTACGCCCAGGATATCGCCGTGCAACTGCAGGATGACCAGCGTCTCTCCGAACTCGCTGAGGAAGGCTTGCAACGCCTGTCTTTGGGCTTTGAGCGCGTCGAACAGGGGGACAGTGTCACGTTTGCGGTGACGGGCAACTTGCAGGATTCGCAATGGGCGGCGGTTCGCCAATACGTCGACAGCTTTTACCGGCAGTGGGGTGATCGCTACGTTCATTTCACTGTTGCGCTTGCGGACGATGCGCTCGTAGGCAAGTCGTTTCAAACCGGCCCGCAGGGCTACATCAAGATGACCTCGTCATCCTGGCATTTTCCAACTCAACGCTAACAGGTGATTCATGGCTGAAATTGGTATCCCCATCAACTTTCCCGATGACTTTCTCGGGCGGCAGGCCGATGCATTCGAAAAAGGTGCCTCCAAACTCAAGGATGCACTGGATGAGGCACTGGATAAGCTCAAGCTCGATGCGTCGGACCCGGGTCTGCTGGCCGCTTATCAGACCGCATTCTCTTCCTACACCGTGTTTCGAAACGCCCAGACCAACACGATCAAGGGGTTCAAGGACATCGACATGGCGATTATCCAGGCGGCTCGCTGATCCCTTTTTTGCCCCGGCCATCGGCGCTTGACGATGGCCATTTTCATGAGTGCACGGCATGCCTTATCCACACATTCTCTTATCCGGCATTGGCCCGTCAGCGTTGGTCGAACTGCGTGGCCATCAGGAAGGCTCGATCGTTTCTCTGGAGTCTCGGTTAATCGAGGCGTTTGCCGGTTCGACGGTCAGCAGCCATCAAGACGTTTCAGCGATCAACCAGATGATGCAACGCCCGGACATTACCGACCCCGAAGTACTGAGTCAGCTGCAAGAACTGACCGGGCAATACAACGTGGACATCAATTTGCTCAACGTACTGGTGCGCAAAGCGGTGGGCACGGCCGAAACACTGTTGCGTGCCTCATGAGGCGTGCGGTGTTGTTGATGCTGGCGTGTCTGGCGCTGGCGGGGTGTCGACAGCCGAATCTGCTTGAAGGGCTCGACCAGCAACAGGCCAATGAAGTGCTGTCGGTCCTGCAGCGCAACAACATCGCGGCGGTGAAGGTCGACGCCGGTAAAACCGGTTATGCGGTGAAAATCGACCCGATCGACTTTTCCGCCGCTGTCGATTTGCTCAGCCTCTATTCCTTGCCGTCCCGGCCTCGGGTGCAAGTGGCGCAGATGTTTCCTGCCGATTCATTGGTGGCGTCGCCCCGTGCGGAAAAAGCCCGGCTGTATTCCGCACTTGAGCAGCGCATCGAGCAGTCACTGGGTGTGCTCGAAGGCGTGGTCTCGGCGCGGGTGCATGTCAGTTACGACCTGGATGCCGGCGAAGGCGGGCGCAAGTCGCCACCCATTCACCTCTCGGCGGTGGTGATGCATGAGCGCGATGTCGAAGCGCAATTGCTGATCACTGACATCAAGCGTTTTCTCAAGAACAGTTTTGCGGCGGTCGAGTACGAGAACATTTCGGTCATTTTGAGCAAGCGTTCACCGACACAACATGTTGCTCCGTCCGTGGCTGCATCGCAGCAGCCATTGCACGGGGTGTGGTTGCTGTCTGTGATCGCCGGGTTGCTGTTGGCTGGCGGCGCAGCCTGGGCCTACCGCCAATCAGGCGCAGGACGGCGTGATGTCGCACGCTGAATGCCTGCGGGAAATTCTCGCCGAGCCGCTGGGCTATCTGCATCCGCAACGCCTGACGGTTGCGCCTGGATTCGATGGGCCTCAGGCACGGACGCTGCTCAATCGGATCGTGCTGGAAGGCCTCGAGTTGCAAGGCCTCGAGCTGCAAGGGGCATGGCCTTCGACGCCGCTGACCGCGGTGGCCAATCAATGGGTTCTCCATTGGCGGCAATTGCCCTGTATCGCCAGGCTGATGGGCGCTCATCGCTTGATGCCCGAGTTGGCGCGAGGCGCAGCGTTGCGATCCCTGCCAATGCCTCTGCGTCGGTTCGCCGGTATCCACCTGAGAGACAGGCGCAGTCTGCCAATCGAACGCTCGCCCGTTTCAATGGAGCAGGTCGAAGCCGCCGGCCTCAATGCGCTATGGAGTTGGCACGAACAAATCCCCCCGATGTTGCTCGAGCGCTTGCCCCTGCAATTTTCCGAACCGGTTGTGCGCTTGTACAGGCAATGGCCGGTCTCAAAACCCGATACAGCTCTTTTCTTTCTGGCGGTGCAGCATGCTCGACGCTATCCGAACCCTGACTGAACTGCCTGAGTCGAGCAGCGTGCATGTGTCCCGTGAGGACATGGCTGCCGCACGTCAGCGTCGTACCTTGCAGCAACAAGCACAACGCTGGGCCCGTGACTGTGTCGAACAGGCTCGACAGGATGCCGCTGCGGTTCGCGCCCATGCCTTTGAGGAAGGGTATGCCGAGGGTATTTTGCGCGCGACCGAACATCTGGCTGATGGCTTGCTTGAGTCGCAATCACTGGGGATGCAATTGCGCAAAGACCTTGCACAGGCAGCCCATGACTTGCTCGCACAGGCTTTGAGCCGTCCCGAATGGTTGGACGACATGCTGGAGCGCTGGTTGACGGAGCAACCTCACGAATCCGGCGCGGTGCTGCACGTGCTACTGCCCAAGCATTTCCGCTCGCGGGGCAATGAACTGCGCGAGCGATTGCACACGCTCTGGTCCGGCGAACTGGTCCTCGACTATCACCCGCAAGAGCGCTACGTGGCGCGGCTTGCCGATCAACTGCTGGAATTCGATGTTCAAGCCACCCGGCAACGATTGGAGCCGCGGTTGCTGGCGTGTGTCAGTCACCTGCCGACGTCGGTTCGCACCCTCGACCAAAAATCGCTGCAGGCGCTCACGGACTTGTGCTCAACCTTCGCCGAGCGTTCTGCCGGCTCCACTCACACGGCCTTGACCGAGGTACGTCATGAAGATTGATGCCCTGAACCATCACGGTACGCCTGATCACGGTGCGAGCCCGTCGGTCCAGACGATGGAGTCACGCTTGATCGCCGCCGGTCTCGAACTGCCAGGCAGCCAGCGCCCGGACCCTGAGTTCGAACGCTTGTATCAACACCTGTTGGCCATGGAGGGGCAGGGTGAAAAGTCCATTTATGAGTTTCTCCGCTCGTTGCGTGGCCCGGATGGGCAATCACCCGCGTACCCCACTGCCAAGGCGTTGATGGCGGTCACGCTTGAGGTGCTGATCCGGTTGAAAGACGAGGGTCTGGAAACGTCGCGGATTTATAAGGAAATCAGCGGCGCCAACGGCCTGGCGTTTGGCATGGACCTGTTCGTGAAGGGCTTCATGCGAGAGGTGTTCGAGCCGATGGGGGATGAGGCATGGGAGAAGAGTGAGTGGTGAAACGTCTGCTACAGGACAGCATCCTTAATCAATGAATGGGACGTGACAATGGTTCAACCGATTGCCGGCTCACCAATACGGGTCATTGCTTTACCCGATAGTTCCTCAGCAGCATGCAATTCAATGCCGCTTGATCCGTCAGCATTTATACCGTCGCCGCTCTTTCAAGTGGAGAGCTTGGGGACGTCCAGGCAAGTAGCAGTTGCTATGCGGCGAATGGGCGGTGTAGTGAAGGTTGAGCTGGAGGAGACTTACAGGCAATTAGGTGAGATTGACCAGACTGTGGTGGGAAGGGTCACTGCATTCATCGATCAAAACAGGTACTTGCCCGATGAGCTTGTTGGAGAATTTTTTGCTCGGGTCGATACGTTGAATGCCGCAGACAGCGAGCAAACCCGCGACAGCCGAATGCAAACTCTGCTTCAAGCGGGCATGGAGTGGCTTGAGGCGGCCAAAGGCCCAGGGCTGAATCTGCTTAATATCACCGGCCGTACGGGTTTGATCGTTGCGTTGAGTGAAGTGCTGCGCCAGATCGTGAGTTACCACATTGAGCAAGCCCTGCGCGAAGGTGATTCCACTGAGGCAACCCGTGCGTGGATGGTGGCCGGGATTTCAATGATCGGACCGACGTTATCCTTGATTGGAGCTATTCGACACGAATGTGACAGGACGGCGAGCCCATCATCGCGCCTGGGACGTGTCGGTATGGCGGTTGTTTCGGTGGGGGCGCTGATTTTTGCGCATACAACGGGCGCGACCAGCAGGTTGTTACCGGCGGTGGTGGGTGGATCGATTTACACACTGGTCAGGGGCTTGCTCAATGCCCTGTTTCCTCTAGTGAGCAATGCCGGGTCTGCCAATGTGCTGAACACTGGGGCAACAACCGCTGCTTACGGCGCCGCCCAGTTTTTACTGGCGGAGCTGGGGCAACTGGTTCCCACTAGCGGTGCTGCGCGGGCGGCCACGGGGCTTGGCTACAGCTTGGGGGCAGATGCTATCAAGGGGGCGTTGAACGGTTTTGGCATGGCCCTGGACGATGTCCTCACCGCTGTCTTTAAAAGTCTGCACATGTTGAATCCGTCTCTGGGGCGAGACTCGGCCTTGTTTGACCTTGAAGCCTGGCAGCAAAGGGAAGTTAGGGTGCGTGTCGAGCAACAGCTACCTACCGGCGCGCAGTTGGGCGATGCGCTGTTAGATATTGGGGCGATGCGACTTTCGGCGGGGCATGCGATCAACCTGGTCGTTGGCGCGGTAGCGGGTTTGCTGATTGAATCCGACATCGATGAGGGGTACCAGGGGCACATCCTGAACGGCTGTCTGGCGATGATGGCGATGTTGATCTATTTTCCACTGATCTTTGGCAGTGCCAAACGCACGGATAATACCTACGCGCCAGAACAAATCGAAAGCCCTTGAGGCAAGGCAAAGAGGTCGCCTGCACCCATCAACCCCGGCTATAATCGCCGCCACTTTTCGCCGCCCCGAGTCCAAGTCGCCCATGTACACCCTGGCCCGTCAGCTGTTGTTCAAACTTTCCCCGGAAACCTCCCACGATCTGTCCCTGGACCTGATCGGCGCAGGCGGGCGTCTGGGGCTCAACGGGTTGCTGTGCAAGGCGCCGGCGAAGAAGCCGGTGACGGTCATGGGCCTGGACTTCCCCAACCCTGTAGGGCTGGCGGCCGGTCTGGACAAGAACGGCGCGGCCATCGACGGTTTCGCCCAGTTGGGTTTCGGTTTTGTCGAAATCGGCACCGTCACTCCGCGTGCGCAGCCGGGCAATCCCAAGCCTCGCTTGTTCCGTCTGCCGGAAGCCGAAGCGATCATCAACCGCATGGGTTTTAACAACCTCGGTGTCGACAACCTGCTGGCCCGTGTGGCGGCCGCCAAGTACAAGGGCGTGCTGGGCATCAACATCGGCAAGAATTTCGATACGCCGGTCGAGCGCGCAGTGGACGATTACCTGATTTGCCTGGACAAGGTCTACGCCCACGCCAGCTACGTGACGGTCAACGTCAGCTCGCCGAACACCCCGGGCCTGCGCAGCCTGCAGTTCGGTGACTCGCTCAAGCAATTGCTGGCCGACCTGGCCACGCGCCGGGCGGAACTGGCACTGCGTCACGGTAAACACGTCCCGCTGGCGATCAAGATTGCCCCGGACATGAGTGACGAAGAAACTGCACAGGTCGCGCAAGCCTTGATCGAAACCGGCATGGACGCGGTTATCGCCACCAACACCACCCTGAGCCGCGTAGGCGTCGAAGGCATGGAGCATGGTGACGAAGCGGGCGGTCTGTCGGGCGCTCCGGTACGCGACAAGAGCACTCACACGGTGAGGGTGCTGGCGGCAGAGCTGGGTGGTCGCTTGCCGATCATTGCGGCGGGCGGCATTACTGAAGGCAAGCACGCGGCCGAGAAAATCGCCGCCGGTGCGAGCCTGGTACAGATTTACTCGGGCTTCATCTATAAAGGCCCGGCACTGATCCGCGAATCCGTGGACGCCATCGCCGCCCTGCGCTAATTCCTGTAGGAGCACGGCTTGCCGGCGATGGCGTCCTTGAAATCGCCATCGCCGGCAAGCCGTGCTCCTACAGGGGGGGCGGCCAAACGACAGGCATAAAAAAGGGCTCCTTGAAGGAGCCCCTGGGCCGTAGCCCGCCGTCCGGATGGGACGCGCGTGGTTAATTGGTTACGTAATCAGATTGTCGTGTCGGAGTGTTGTGCCCTGTGTTAGCCGACGGCGTGAAGTTCGTTGAGTCTGTGGATTCCCGCAGTGCCGGTCATACCGTCCCAGTTGTCGCCGCGTCCTTCTCGCCAGCCGTTGATCCAGGCTTGGCGTACCGACGGTAGAGTAAATGGGCAAAGCTCACGGGACTTGCCACCTACGCCATATTGATATCCGCGCAAAAATGCTCTTTCCAACGGATCACGCTTAAGTCTTCTCATAGGGTGTTGCCCTCACTTGTTGACTGTATTTATCGCGTCGACCTCAATCGAGGTCAGGCAGAAAAACTCTGCCGTTGGGGGCTCGCTGCCGGCGTGGCGAGCCAAGGTGCTGGCGTCATTGCGGCGCCAACCTGTATTGAGTTCTAACCAATGCGTCACATCGAGGGAATGATCGTTTTGTCATAAGCACGTAATCATTCATGTGTTAAGGCCATAAGTAACACGATGGTTGTCACGTATTTATTAGTCAAACCCCTGTATGATCGGCCCCCCGCAGAATGAACCAGTTAATCCTTTGGTGAGAATGCCTCGCGTTGCAGTGCGGCACTATTCGACGAAGGGTCGACTTATGACATTTTGTTGCATCAACTTTTTTATCTGTCCTTGCATCTAAGCTCATTTAACCCGAGCAGCAGGGGTGGAACGGCACACCTTCGTGCCACGCGGGCGCTCTTCGAGAAAAGCGCCTGATTGAAAACCGGGCCGGCAATGCGTTGCCGGTCCACTCAGCTAAAGGCTCCGTATCCTCATGTCCGATCGTTTCGAACTCTTCCTCACTTGCCCAAAAGGCCTTGAAGGCCTGCTCATCGAGGAAGCCGTCGGGCTTGGCCTTGAGGAAGCACGTGAGCACACCTCTGCCGTGCGCGGCATGGCCACCATGGAAACCGCCTATCGCCTGTGCCTGTGGTCACGTCTGGCCAACCGGGTGCTGATGGTACTCAAGCGTTTCCCGATGAAAAACGCCGAAGACCTGTACCACGGCGTGCTGGACATCGACTGGCAAGACCACATGCTCAGTGACGGTACCCTGGCCGTGGAGTTCAGTGGTCACGGCTCGGGTATCGACAACACCCACTTCGGCGCCCTGAAGGTCAAGGACGCCATCGTCGACAAACTGCGCACCCCACAGGGCGACCGTCCGAGTATCGACAAACTCAATCCGGACCTGCGCATCCACCTGCGTCTGGACCGTGGCGAAGCCATTCTTTCTCTCGATCTGTCCGGTCACAGCCTGCACCAGCGTGGTTATCGCTTGCAGCAAGGCGCGGCGCCGCTGAAGGAAAACCTCGCGGCGGCGATCCTGATCCGGTCCGGCTGGCCACGTATCGCGGCCGAAGGCGGCGCGCTGGCGGACCCGATGTGCGGTGTGGGGACCTTCCTGGTCGAAGCGGCAATGATCGCCGCCGATATCGCACCAAACCTGCGTCGCGAACAATGGGGTTTCACTGCCTGGCTGGGTCATGTGCCGGCGCTGTGGAAAAAACTCCATGAAGAAGCCGTCGAGCGCGCCGAAGCCGGCTTGGCCAAGCCGCCGCTGTGGATTCGCGGTTACGAAGCCGACCCGCGCCTGATTCAACCGGGCCGCAACAACGTCGAGCGTGCTGGCCTGAGCGAGTGGATCAAGATCTACCAGGGCGAAGTCGCGACCTTCGAGCCGCGTCCGGACCAAAACCAGAAAGGCCTGGTGATCTGTAACCCGCCATACGGCGAGCGTCTGGGTGACGAGGCGAGCCTGCTCTACCTCTACCAGAACCTCGGCGAGCGTCTGCGTCAGGCCTGCCTGAACTGGGAGGCGGCGGTGTTCACCGGCGCGCCAGACCTGGGCAAGCGCATGGGCATCCGCAGCCACAAACAGTATTCGTTCTGGAACGGCGCCTTGCCGTGCAAGCTGCTGCTGATCAAGGTCTTGCCGGATCAGTTCGTCACCGGCGAGCGCCGGACCCCGGAACAGCGTCAGGCCGAGCGTGAACAGGCCGCTTATGATCAGTCCCCGAGCGAGCCGCAAGAGCGCAAGTTCAACAAGAATGGCAACCCGATCAAACCGGCCCCGGCTCCCGCGCCGGTGGTCGAGCAACCGCGTCTGAGCGAAGGCGGGCAGATGTTTGCCAACCGCCTGCAAAAGAACCTCAAGGCCATGGGCAAGTGGGTCAAGCGTGAAGGCATCGATTGCTACCGTGTCTACGATGCCGACATGCCGGAATACTCCATGGCCATCGACCTGTATCACGATTGGGTCCACGTCCAGGAATACGCCGCCCCCAAATCCATCGATCCGGAAAAAGCCTCGGCGCGCATGTTCGATGCCCTGGCGGCCATTCCGCAGGCGTTGAACATCGACAAGAGCCGCGTGGTGGTCAAGCGTCGCGAGCGCCAGAGCGGCACCAAGCAATACGAGCGCCAGGCGGCACAGGGCAAGTTCGTCGAGGTGAACGAAGGCGGCGTGAAGCTGCTGGTGAACCTCACCGACTACCTCGACACCGGCCTGTTCCTCGACCACCGGCCAATGCGCATGCGCATTCAGAAAGAGGCGGCCGGCAAACGCTTCCTCAATCTGTTCTGCTACACCGCCACCGCCAGTGTTCACGCGGCCAAGGGCGGTGCACGCAGCACCACCAGTGTCGACCTGTCGAAAACCTACCTGGACTGGGCGCGCCGTAACCTGTCGCTGAACGGTTTCTCCGACAAGAACCGCCTGGAGCAGGGCGATGTGATGGCCTGGCTCGAAAACGCTCGCGACGAGTACGACCTGATCTTCATCGACCCGCCGACCTTCTCCAACTCCAAGCGCATGGAAGGTGTTTTCGATGTGCAGCGTGACCAGGTGCAGTTGATCGACCTGGCCATGGCACGGCTGGCAAGCGGCGGCGTTTTGTACTTCTCCAACAACTTCCGCAAGTTCGAGCTGGAGGCCAATCTGTCCGAGCGTTATGCGATCGAAGAGATTACCGCCCAGACCATCGACCCGGATTTTGCCCGTAACGCCAAGATCCACCGCGCCTGGAAAATCACCGCCCGTTGACGGTGATTGCTCTCCTGTAGGAGCGAGCAAGCTCGCGAAAAACGTCCGGACAACGTGGGCATCCAGTCAGCCCGCGTCATCGTTGACGTTCATCGAGAGCGTGCTCGCTCCTACAGGGGTTCAGTGCTGGTCAAATTAGTGGCTAATAGCTATAACTCAACTCAGGGCCAAAGGGCTTTCCCGCACCTGGCGTTTTGAGTTGGGTTTTATGTCGTTGCACGCCGTGCGCCCAAAAATCCTGGGGTTTATCCACGAAGATGTCTCGGCCTGGTGGGTCGCGCTGTTGGTATTGCTCGTCGGCGGGATTCTCACAGGATTGCTCGCCTGGTCGACGCTCAATCTGTTTCACCATCAATTGCGACAACGTTTCCAGCTGCTGGCCAGTGAACGCTATAGCCGTATCGAAGAGCGTTTCGAAGACCAGGAGCAGCGCCTCGATGGCTTGCGCCGGTTCTTTGCCAATTCCGATTCGGTTTCCCGAGAGGAATTCAACGGTTATACCCAACCCTTGTTACATCGTACCCAGGCGTATTCGTTCGCTGAGCGAGTCCGTGGCGACCAACGGGCGGCGTTCGAACAGCGTGCGCGGGACGAAGGCCTGACCGGTTTTACCCTGCGCGAACTGAATGCCGACGGCCAGTTGCAACTGGCGGGCGAGCGGGATGAGTACGTGGCGGTGCTGTACAGCCAGACGCAAAGCAAACTCGGTGCGCCGCTGGGCTACGACTTGCTGGCCCAGCCGTTGCGCCGCGCCACCTTGGAGCGTGCCGATCAGCATCGACGCATGGCAGTGTCGCAACCGATGCACCTGGTCAGCATTGAACCGGCCTATGCGCGGGGTGTATTGCTGGTCGCGCCAGTCATATTGCGCGATAACCCGAATGGTGCGACCGACAAACCCTTTGGCTATGTCATGGCGGTGATCAGCATGCGCCAGTTGCTGGCCGATGGTTTGCCTGAGGCGGGCCGTGATTATCTCTCGGTGCGCATCTTGGACCTGTCCACGGAAGAACAGCACGAAGTACTGTTCGAATCGCCAAACCCGCCTGCCGTCAGCGAGTTGTCCACGACTCGCCTGTTGCGCCTGGCCGATCACGACTATCAAATCGACATCCAGCCCAGTGAGGCCTTTCTGCAGGCCAACCATTCGTCAGTCACCGCGATGGTGGTGCTTGGCGGTTTGCTCAGTTTATTGCTCAGTGCACTGCTCTACGTGTTGGTCAGTCAGCGCCAGCGAGCGCTGAGAATGGTCGAGCAGCGAACCCAGGAACTGCACGCCCGCGAACAAGAGTTGCGGGGAACCCATGGTCAGTTACGCAGCGTGCTGAATGCTGCTACCCAAGTGGCGATCATCGCCACGGACCTGCGCGGGGTCATCACCACGTTCAATGCCGGTGCCGAACAAATGCTTGGCTATAAGGCCGGCAATGTAGTGGGGCACATGACTCTGGAAAACCTGCACCTGCCCAGGGAGCTTGCGGCGCGGTCGGCCGAATTGAGCGCACGCTTCAACAAGCCGGTGCCGGCGTGCCATGCCATGCTGGTGGGAAGCAATGTGGAAGGCCGGCATGAAGCGCGGGAGTGGACACTGGTGCGTGGCGATGGCAGCCATTTGACCGTCAACATGCTGGCCACTCCGGTGCTCGACGAACAAGGCCTGTGGGTCGGGCACCTGGCGGTGTGCATCGACATCACCGAACGCAAACGCGTGCACGAGGCGCTGGCCGCGCGGGACTTGTTGTTGAAGAAACTCAGTGCCCATGTGCCAGGCGGGATTTACCAGTTCAAGATGGAGTTCGACGGCCGTTTCAGTGTCATCTACGCCAGCGACGGTATTCGCGAGATCTATGAACTGGACCCGGACGTGTTGCTGCTCAATGCCGAAGCCATCTTCACGCGGATTCATCCACAAGACACGACCCGCGTCCGAGCTTCGATCCGCAAGTCGGCGGACAACCTCAGCCCGTGGCGCGAGGAGTATCGCGTGCAGCTGCCAGAGCGTGGCTTACGCTGGGTCCGTGGCGAAGCGACCCCGGAAGAACTGCCCGGCGGAGGTGTGCTGTGGCATGGCTATATCTCGGACATTTCCGACATGAAACGGGTGGAAGAGGAACTGCGTGCGCTGTCCATCACCGACTCCCTGACCGGTATCCACAATCGCCGCTATTTCCAGGAGCGCCTGATGACCGAGATGGCCCGGGTCGAGCGCGGTGGCGGCGAACTGTCGGTGATCATGCTCGACGTCGACCACTTCAAGCGCATCAATGACCAGTATGGCCATGCCGTGGGCGACCGGGTGTTGCAGGCCGTGTGCGATCGAATCGGCCGTCGGTTGCGGCGCACGGATGTGTTTTGCCGTTTGGGCGGTGAAGAGTTCATGGTGCTGTGTCCGGACATCGACGGCGAACAGGCCAATGTGCTGGCGCTGGAACTGTGGCAAAGCTTGCGCAGTGCGCCGATCGATGAGGTGGGCGTGGTCACGGCCAGTTTCGGGATGGCCAGTTGGCGAGTTGGCGAAGGCGCGGATGCGCTGTTGTTGCGCGCCGACTCCGGGGTGTATGCGGCGAAGCAGGCGGGCAGGGATCGGGTGCAGGGGGAGATGAATTGACGTCGTTGTACGCAAACCTGTAGGAGCCGAGCTTGCTCGCGATGGCGGAGTGTCAGTCACATCTAAGTTGGATGTGCCGCCGCTATCGCGAGCAAGCTCGGCTCCTACAGGGGATTGATGGTTACAACACCGAAGCCGTCTGCGCCAGTTTCGGCTGGCGATACAGGTCCAGCAGCACCTGATCGAGCACTGACGATGCACCGAACGGCGCTTTGTCGTTGAGGATCGCCACCACCGCCCAGGTATTGCCGTTGACGTCGCGGCTGAAGCCGGCAATCGCGCGCACGGTGTTCAGGGTGCCGGTCTTGACGTGGGCTTCACCGCGCATCGCGGTGGTCTTCAGGCGTTTGCGCATGGTGCCATCGGTGCCGGCAATCGGCATCGAGCTGATGTACTCGGCGGCGTAGGGGCTGTGCCACGCGGCTTGCAGCATCGAAGCCATTTCCCGAGCGCTGACGCGTTCGGAGCGGGACAGGCCGGAGCCGTTCTCCATCACCAGGTGCGGCGCGGTAATGCCTTTCTTCGCCAGCCACTGGCGGACCACGCGCTGGGCGGCCTTGGCGTCATCGGCGTCGGCATCGGTGCGGTATTTCTGGCCCAGGCTCAGGAACAGTTGCTGGGCCATGGTGTTGTTACTGTATTTGTTGATGTCGCGGATGATTTCCGCCAGGTCCGGGGAGAATGCACGGGCCAGTACCTTGGCATCTTTGGGCGTTGCCGCCAGCACATCCCGGCCCTGGATGCTGCCACCCAGCTCCTTCCAGATCGCGCGCACGGCGCCAGCGGTGTAGGTCGCGTGGTCGAGCAGCGACAGGTAAGTCTGCGAACTGCAGCCTTCGCCCAATTGACCGCCGACCGTGACGGTCACGCTGCCATCGGCCTGGGGCACCGGGTTGTAGCGCACCCCGCCGGTGCATTGCTTGGAATTGATGGCCTTGACCTGATTGTCGATACGAATGCTGGCGATGGGCGGTTCCACCGAGACCAGCACCTTGCCCGAGTCGTTGCGCGCGACAAAGCGCAAGGCCTTGAGGTTGACCAGCAACGCGTCGGGTTTAACGAGAAACGGCTTGTTCTCGTCATTGCCGTCGTCGTTGAACTCAGGCAGTTGCGGTTGCACAAAAAAGTTTTTATCCAGCACCAGGTCGCCAGTGACCTGGGTCACGCCGTTGGCGCGCAGGTCGCGCATCAGCAGCCAGAGTTTTTCCATGTTCAGCTTCGGATCGCCGCCACCCTTCAGGTAGAGGTTGCCGTTGAGGATGCCGCCGCTGAGGGTGCCATCGGTGTAGAACTCGGTTTTCCACTGGTGGTTCGGGCCGAGCATTTCCAGGGCCGCGTAGGTGGTGACCAGTTTCATGGTCGAGGCGGGGTTGACCGAAACATCGGCGTTGAAAACAGTGGGGGTGCCGGGACCGGTGAGCGGAATCATCACTAGCGACAGGGCGTTGTCCTGCAGCTTGCTGGCCTTGAGCGCTTTTTCAACATTGGGCGACAGCGCGGTGTTGATCGGTTCCGCGGATACGGGGAGGGCCAGCGGGAAAAGGAGGCTGGCCAGCAGCAATGGACGTAACGATTTGATCATGTGAAATAAAACCCTGCAGCCGAGGGGAAAAAGACGAGGGCATGAACATAAAAGCCCTCAGTGGTCATGAAAGTGTCGGCATTATGCCCCAAGGTATCGTGCCTTGTGCCGTGCCTTGGTCCTGTTATCGGCTGTTTTTTTACCGGCGGTAGGGTGTGCACCCTTCAGAGGCGGGCAATTGGCGGCTTAAACTGCTAAAGTGCCGGCCGTTATTACTTAAGAGGATTGTTCCAATGGCGACTAACCGTTCCCAGCGTCTGCGCAAAAAACTGTGCGTCGATGAATTTCAAGAGCTGGGTTTCGAACTGAACCTGGACTTCAAAGAAGACCTGTCTGAAGAAGCCATTGACGCTTTCCTCGATGCGTTCCTCAAAGAAGCCATGGAAGCCAACGGTCTGGGCTATGTTGGCGGCGACGACTACGGTCTGGTTTGCCTGCAGAAGCGTGGCTCGGTGACCGACGAACAACGTGCAGCCGTTGAAGCCTGGCTCAAGGGCCGCTCCGAGCTGACCAGCGTTGAAGTCAGCCCGCTGCTGGACGTGTGGTACCCGGAAAAGCCGATCAACCCGGCGAAGTGATGTAGCGAAAACGGCGACCTCAGGGTCGCCGTTTTTTTATGCCCGTTTTTTGTAGGAGCAAAGCTTGCTCGCGATGGCGGCATCACAATCAATATCGATGTGACAGTAATACCGCTATCGCGAGCAAGCTTTGCTCCTACGAAGAGCGGGTCTTCAAGTCCTACGCCAATTCAGGATCATCAGCGTCACCACCCCCGCGACAATCCCCCAGAATGCCGAGCCAATGGAAAACAGCGTCAGCCCCGATGCCGTGACCATGAAGGTGATCAGCGCCGCTTCCCGTTCCTTCACTTCACTCATGGCAATGCTCAGGCCGTTGATGATCGAGCCGAACAGCGCCAGTGCAGCAATCGAGAGCACCAATTCCTTGGGCAGCGCGGCAAACAGCGCCGCCAATGTCGCGCCAAATACGCCGGCGATCCCATAGAAAACCCCGCACCAGACTGCGGCGGTATAGCGTTTGTTGCGATCCTCATGGGCATGCGGCCCGGTGCAGATCGCCGCGCTAATGGCCGCAAGATTGATCCCGTGTGAGCCGAACGGCGCGAGCAATAAGGACGCGATGCCCGTGGTGGTGATCAGTGGCGAGGCCGGCACGTTGTAGCCATCGGCGCGCAACACGGCGATGCCCGGCATGTTTTGCGACGTCATCGCCACCACAAACAGCGGGATGCCAATGCTGATGGTGGCCGCGAGGGAGAAGTGCGGCGTGGTCCAGACCGGCGTGGCCACTTCCAGGTGAAAAGCGCTGAAATCCAGCAAACCCATGAGTCCTGACAATGCCGTGCCGATCAACAGTGCACCCAACACCGCATAGCGTGGCGACAGGCGCTTGACCACCAGGTAAGTGAAGAACATGCCCAGCACCAGTGCGGTCCGATGCTGGGCGGCGACGAAGATTTCGCTGCCGATCTTGAACAGGATCCCCGCCAGCAACGCGGCGGCCAGTGACGCCGGGATTCGCTTGACCAAGCGCTCGAAACTACCGGTTAGGCCGCAGATCGTCACCAGTACCGCGCACGTGATGTAGGCCCCGATGGCTTCGCCATAGCTCACACCGCCCAGGCTGGTAATCAGCAATGCTGCGCCGGGGGTCGACCAGGCGATGGTGATCGGTGTGCGATAGCGCAACGACAGCCCGATCGAACACACCGCCATGCCAATGGAAATCGCCCAGATCCACGACGAAATCTGACCACTGGTCAGGCCCGCCGCTTGCCCGGCCTGGAACATCAGCACCAGGGAGCTGGTGTAGCCGGTCATCATGGCGATGAAACCGGCCACGATGGCCGAGGGAGAGGTATCGGCCCATGGGCGAAGCTGGGTCTGTGTGGCGTCGTTCATGACAGCGGTGTTCCTGGTTCTGAAAAAGACATTCCCTGTAGGAGCTGTCGCAGGCTGCGATCTTTTGATTTTGAAAAACAACGTCAAAAGATCGCAGCCTGCGGCAGCTCCTACAGAGAAACGCTATGGATTGTGGGTTTAAGCCTAAACTCAAATGTAAGCAGGCGTTGCCATACAGCAGAAGCGACAAACAGCCGTACAGTCGTTTTGACACTAACCATTGTGTACAATCGCCGTGTTTTTTACGCGATACTTGCCAGCGACCCACTGTGCCGTATTACAGTCACGGTCTATTCGCCGCAGTTCTCCCGACTCGAGTGCCCATGAACGAACAGTTGCAACCCCTCAAGAAACAACCGCGAGCAGGCAAAGCCGGCCGCAGCGGTACCCAGGACGATATTGTCTACGCGCATATCTTCGAGGCCATCCTCGAACAGCGTCTGGCGCCCGGCACCAAGTTGAGCGAAGAAGCGCTGGGGGAGATTTTCGGGGTCAGCCGCACCATCATTCGCCGCGCGTTGTCGCGCCTGGCCCATGAAAGCGTGGTGCTGCTGCGGCCCAATCGTGGTGCCGTGGTTGCAAGTCCCAGCGTGGAAGAGGCGCGTCAGGTGTTCTTTGCGCGGCGTCTGGTGGAGCGTTCGATTACGGAGCTGGCCGTACAACACGCCACCGCCGAGCAGATCGCTGAATTGCGCCAAATGGTCAATGACGAGCGCGACAGCTTCTCCCGTGGCGATCGGGGCGCGGGTATCCGTCTGTCGGGCGAATTCCACCTGAAACTGGCTGAAGCTGCGAAAAACGCGCCGTTGATCAGCTTCCAGCGCAGCCTGGTGTCCCAGACTTCGCTGATCATCGCCCAATACGAAAGCGGCAACCGCTCCCATTGCTCCTACGACGAGCACACCCAACTGATCGACGCGATCGAAGCGCGCAACGGTGAGCTGGCGGTGGACCTGATGATGCATCACATGGATCACATCGACAGCAAGCTCAACCTCGACGAAGAAAGTGCGTCGGATGATCTGCATGCGGTGTTCTCGCATTTATTGCAGACCAAGAAGCCTGGGCGTTCGTCGGCGAAAATCTGATAGACCGTGTTGCCCCTATCGCTGGCAAGCCAGCTCCCACAGTGATTTGTGGGGTTCACAAGATTTGCGTTCCACCGCGAATCCTGTGGGAGCTGGCTTGCCAGCGATGGCGGCAGGACAGGCAATAAAAATCCCCCGGGCTGAAGAGCAACGGGGGATTTTTTTGGTCTGCTATTTCTTACCGCTGATGCACCAGATTCCCCGCGGCATAAGTCTGCAGCACCGTCCGGTCATCCCCCAGCGTCATCAACACAAACAACGTCTCGGCAATGTTATTGGCCTGCTTCAAGCGATAACCGAGCAGCGGCGTGGCGTTGTAGTCCAGCACTACGAAGTCGGCGTCGGTACCCGGTTGCAGGTTGCCGATCTTGTCTTCCAGGCGCAGCGCACGGGCGCCGCCGAGGGTGGCCAGGTACAGCGACTTGAATGGGCTCAGCCGCGCGCCTTGCAGTTGCATGACCTTGTAGGCTTCGTTGAGGGTTTGCAGCAGCGAGAAGCTGGTGCCACCGCCGACGTCGGTGCCCAGGCCGACATTCAGTTTGTGCTTCTCGGCCATCGGCAGGTTGAACAGGCCACTGCCAAGGAAGAAGTTTGAAGTCGGGCAGAAGGAGATCGCCGAGCCGGTTTCGGCCAGGCGCGCGCACTCGGCGTCGCACAGGTGTACGCCGTGGGCGAACACCGAGCGCTCACCCAGCAATTGGTAGTGATCGTAGACGTCCAGGTAGCCCTTGCGTTCCGGGAACAGCGCCTTGACCCACTCGATTTCCTTGAGGTTTTCGCTGATGTGGGTCTGCATGTACAGATCCGGGTATTCCGTCAGCAACTGGCCGGCCAGGGTGAGCTGTTCCGGGGTGCTGGTGGGGGCGAAGCGCGGGGTGACCGCGTAGTGCAAGCGACCTTTGCCGTGCCAGCGCTCGATCAGCGCCTTGCTGTCGAGGTAGCTGGATTCGGCGGTATCGGTCAGGTAGTCCGGAGCGTTGCGGTCCATCATCACCTTGCCGGCGATCATCCGCAGGTCCAGCTGTTGGGCGGCCTCAAAGAAAGAATTCACCGACTGCGGGTGCACGCTGCCGAATACCAGGGCGGTGGTGGTGCCGTTGCGCAGCAGTTCCTTGATGAAAATGTCCGCGACTTCGTCGGCATGGGCTTTATCAGCGAACTGGCTTTCGCAAGGGAAGGTGTAAGTGTTGAGCCAGTCCAGCAGTTGCTCGCCATAGGCGCCGACCATGCCGGTCTGCGGCAGATGGATATGGGTGTCGATGAAACCGGGGGTGATCAGCGCATCCTGATGATGGGTGATTTCGATGTCGGCCGGCAGGGTCGGCAGCAGTTCGCTGGCGTGGCCAACGGCGCTGATTTTGCCGTTATCAACCACCAGCAAGCCATCTTCGAAATATTCGTAGGACGCTTCGATGCCCACTTCGGCGGGGTCGGCGATGCTGTGCAGAATGGCGGCACGGTAGGCTTTGCGAGTCAAAGGCATGGGATTCCCGGTTCTCTGTCTTATCAATTGGACGCTTGGCTGCGGCGTGAAGCGGGCAGCAGTTTGGCAATCGATCCGGCGCTGGCAGTGTGCTGGCCGAAATTCGCGTTATAGGTGGCGATGATTTCGCCGGCGATGGAGATGGCGATTTCCACGGGCAACTTGCCTTTGACCTCGCCGATGCCCATCGGGCAGCGCATGCGTTGCACCACGCTCGCGTCGAAACCGCGATCGCGCAGGCGATGTTCGAACTTCACCCGTTTGGTCTTGGAGCCGATCAGACCGAAGTAGGCGAAGTCGTTGCGCTTGAGGATCGCGGCGGTGAGTTCGAGGTCGAGCTGGTGGTTGTGGGTCATGACGATGCAGTAGCTGCCGGCGGGCAGGTCGTCGATTTCGTCCACCGGTTCTTCGCTGACGATCTTGCGTACGCCATGGGGGATTTGCTCGGGGAACTCGTCTTCGCGCGAGTCGATCCAACGCACCCGGCAGGGCAGGCTGGCGAGCAACGGCACCAGTGCCCGACCGACGTGCCCGGCGCCGAACACGGCGATCTGCGCCTGAACCTGGCCCATCGGTTCGAACAGCAATACGGTCGCACCACCGCAGCACTGGCCGAGACTCGCGCCGAGGCTGAAGCGCTCCAGATGCGTGTCCTGCTTGCCGCTGGCGAGCATCTCGCGGGCGATCTGCATGGCTTTATATTCCAGATGCCCGCCACCGATGGTGTCGAACGCCTGGTGGGCGCTGATGACCATCTTCGAACCGGCATTGCGCGGCGTCGAGCCAAGCTCTTCGATGATGGTCACCAAGACGCAGGGTTCACCCTGGTTTTGCAGGTCGGCGAGGGCGTCGATCCAGTTGTACATGTTCACCTCGACATCGTTGTCGTTTGTTCAGCCGTCTTCGCCAGCAAGCCGGCTCCTACAGGTTTTGCGTGATTCACCACCCATCTGTAGGAGCCGGCTTGCTGGCGATCCAGGCGCCTGAGTCTAGAGCGGAGCCAACTCGGTTTCGGCCTCAACGGCTTTCACCGCCTTCAGCTGGCGCATCTGCTCACAACCCCACAACACCCGCTCCGGCGTCGCCGGCGCATCGATCTTCGGTTGATGCTTGTAGTCGCCCAAACTCGCCACGGCGTCCTTGATCGCACACCAGGCGGCGATGCCGAGCATGAACGGCGGCTCGCCCACGGCCTTGGAGTGGAACACCGTGTCCTCGGGGTTTTTGCGGTTTTCCACCAGCTTGACCCGCAAATCCAGTGGCATGTCCGCCACGGCCGGGATCTTGTAGCTGGCCGGGCCATTGGTCATCAGCTTGCCCTTGTTGTTCCACACCAGCTCTTCCATGGTCAGCCAGCCCATGCCCTGGATGAAACCGCCCTCGACCTGGCCGATGTCGATGGCCGGGTTCAGCGAGGCGCCGACGTCGTGGAGGATGTCGGTGCGCAGCATCTTGTATTCGCCGGTCAGGGTGTCGACCAGCACTTCGCAGCAGGCCGCGCCAAAGGCGAAGTAGTAGAACGGACGACCACGGGCCTGGCTGCGGTCGTAGTAGATTTTCGGGGTCTTGTAGAAGCCGGTGCTCGACAGTGACACCTGATTGAAATACGCCTGTTGGATCAGCGCTTCGAAGGTCAGGATGTGATCGCGAACCCGCACGTGACCGTTGTGGAACTCCACATCCTCTTCGCTGACTTTGTATTGCCGTGCGGCGAATTCGATCAGGCGCTTCTTGATGGTTTCAGCGGCATTCTGCGCCGCCTTGCCGTTCAAGTCGGCGCCACTGGAGGCAGCGGTCGGCGAGGTGTTTGGCACTTTGTCGGTATTGGTTGCGGTGATTTGCACGCGGTCCATTTCCACCTGGAATACTTCGGCCACGACTTGCGCAACCTTGGTGTTCAGGCCCTGGCCCATTTCGGTTCCGCCATGGTTCAGGTGGATGCTGCCGTCGGTGTAGACGTGCACCAGGGCGCCGGCCTGATTGAGGAAACTGGCGGTGAAGGAAATACCGAATTTCACCGGGGTCAGCGCGAGGCCTTTTTTCAGGATCGGGCTGTTGGCGTTGTAGCGACGGATCGCTTCGCGACGTTCGGCGTATTGGCTGCTTTCTTCAAGTTCCGCGGTCATTTCCTCGAGCATGTTGTGCTCGACGGTCTGGTAGTAGTGGGTGACGTTGCGCTCGGTCTTGCCGTAGTAGTTGGCCTTGCGCACGGCCAGCGGGTCGAGGCCCAGATGGCGGGCGATGGCGTCCATCACTTCTTCAATGGCGACCATGCCTTGCGGGCCGCCGAAACCACGGTAGGCGGTGTTCGACGCGGTGTTGGTCTTGCAGCGGTGACCGTTGATGGTCGCATCGCCCAGGTAGTACGAGTTGTCGGAGTGGAACATGGCGCGGTCGACGATCGAGTTCGACAAGTCCGGCGAACAGCCGCAGTTGCCCGCCAATTCCAGCTGGATGCCGTGCAGGCGCCCGCTGTCGTCAAAGCCCACGTCGTACTCGACATAGAACGGATGGCGCTTGCCGGTCATCAGCATGTCTTCGACCCGTGGCAGACGCATCTTGGTCGGCTGGCCGGTCAGGTGCGCGATCACCGCGCACAGGCAGGCCGGGCTGGCCGCCTGGGTTTCCTTGCCGCCGAAACCACCACCCATGCGACGCATGTCGACGACGATTTTGTTCATCGACACGTCCAATACTTCGGCCACCAGTTTCTGCACTTCGGTGGGGTTCTGCGTGGAGCAGTAGACGATCATGCCGCCGTCTTCGGTGGGCATGACCGAAGAGATCTGGGTTTCGAGGTAGAAGTGTTCCTGGCCGCCGATGTCCAAGGTGCCTTGGATACGATTCTTCGCGGTTGCCAACGCGCCTGCCGAATCACCGCGTTCATGGGTGTGGCTGTCCAGCACGTAATGTTTTTTGCGATAGGCCTCGACCACGTCCAGCACGGGTTCCAGGTCTTCGTATTCGATAATCGCGGCCATGGCGGCCTTGCGTGCGGTCTCCAGGTCACGGGCGGCCACGGCCATCACCACCTGGCCGACGAACTGCACCGTGTCGATGGCCAGCAATGGGTCGCCGGGCATCAGCGGGCCGATGTCTTTCAGGCCCGGCACGTCTTCGTGGGTGATGGCGATGCGTACGCCTTCGAAGGCGTAGCAGGGGCTGGTATCGATGCTGATGACTTTCGCGTGGGCGCGGTCCGACAGCCGTGCGTAGACATGCAGTTGATTGGGGAATTCCAGGCGGTCGTCGATGTACTGCGCTTCACCGGACACGTGCTTGGCGGCGCTGTCGTGCTTGACGCTGCGACCGACACCGGTGGTCAGGTCCTTGGCGAACAGTTCAGCCAGTTCGGCCTGGGTCTTCTCTACGGCGTGATGGTTAGACATAAGCGGTCACCCGGGTCTCGATGTGCGGTGTTTGCAGTTCGATGAAGTATTTGCGCAGCAGGTTCTGCGCGCTGAGCAGGCGATATTCCTTGCTGGCGCGGAAGTCCGAGAGCGGGGTGAAATCTTCAGCCAGCGCAGCGCAGGCGCGTTCGAGGGTGGCGCTGTTGAAAGGCGCGCCAATCAGCGTCGTTTCGCAACTATTGGCGCGTTTCGGGATGGCCGCCATGCCGCCGAACGCTACGCGAGCGTCGGCGATCACACCGTTTTCCAGGCGGATGTTGAACGCGGCACAAACGGCCGAGATGTCATCGTCCAGGCGCTTGGAGACTTTGTAGGCGCGGAACAGTTGTTCGGCACTGGCGCGCGGCACAATGATCTTCTCGATGAACTCGCTTTCTTGACGCGCGGTGACGCGGTAATCGATGAAGTAATCCTCAAGGACCATGGTGCGGCGGGTTTCGCCCTTGCACAGGACGATCTGCGCACCGAGGGCAATCAGCAGGGGTGGCGAATCGCCGATGGGCGAAGCGTTGCCGATGTTGCCGCCCAGGGTGCCCTGATTGCGGATCTGCAAAGACGCGAAGCGTTGCAGCAATTCGCCGAAGTCCGGGTATTCGGCCTTCAGGGCGTCATAGCAGTCGGAGAGGGCGGTGGCGGCGCCGATTTCCAGGCGGTCGTCGAAGCGTTCGATCTTTTTCATCTCGGCGACGTTGCCGACGTAGATCATCACCGGCAGGGTGCGGTGGAACTGCGTCACTTCCAGCGCCAAGTCCGTGCCGCCGGCCAGCAGCCGGGCCTGAGGATAAGCGTCGTAGAGATCGGCCAGATCGGCGACGGTCAGCGGCACCAGGCAACGCTTGTCGCCACTGTTGAGTTCGCCGATGTCGGTCGGTGCGATGGCTTTGAGGCGGGCAATGGTTTCGGCTTCACGGGCGTCGAACTGATCCGGCTTTTTACCGCAGCAGGACTGCTCGGCCGCTTCCAGGATCGGCCGATAGCCTGTGCAACGGCAGAGGTTGCCGGCCAGGGCTTCGTGGGCCTTGTGATGATCCGGTGCGTCGCTGTTCTTTTGCAGGGCAAACAGCGACATCACGAAACCGGGAGTGCAGAAGCCGCACTGCGAGCCGTGGCACTCGACCATGGCTTTCTGCACGCTGTGCAGTTTGCCTTTGTGCTTGAGGTCTTCAACGCTGATCAGTTGTTTGCCGTGCAGGGACGACACAAAGGTCAGGCACGAGTTGAGGCTGCGATAGCGAATGTGTTCGCGGCCGGTGTCATCCGTCTGCAACTCGCCAACCACCACGGTGCACGCGCCACAGTCACCGCTGGCGCAGCCTTCCTTGGTGCCGGGTTTGCCCACATGGTCGCGCAGATAATTGAGCACAGTCAGGTTCGGGTCCAGGGCGTGCTCGCTTCGGAGTTCCTGGTTGAGTAAAAACTGGATCACGGATGGCCTCGCAGACTCATTATTGTTGTTAACCGATGTGACCGAATTTAGCAGGTCTGACTTTTCGGTCAATGATTTTTTGACTTAAGGGTCAGGAAAAATGCATTTCGTCGATCAACCCCTCATTCCTACAGTATTGACCCTCGCGGGATAGGCTGCTTTTTGCTTGAATCGTGCCAAATTCCGCCGGTTGGGCCCTGCGCCATGACGTATCAATTGCGCTACACTGCGCCGCTTGTGCAAATCGAAGAGTTTGAAGGACAACCATGACGTTCAAGGCGCCGGACAGCCTCGCCGAGCAAATCGCTCACCACCTCGCCGAACGCATCATTCGCGGTGAAATGAAGCCCGGGGAGCGCATCCAGGAACAGAAGGTCACGCAGGCGCTCGACGTCAGTCGTGGTTCTGTTCGCGAGGCCTTGCTGATTCTCGAACGTCGTCATTTGATTGCGATCCTGCCGCGCCGTGGCGCCCACGTGACCGAGCTCACCGCGCACAAGGTGAAGAGCCTGTGCACGCTGATGGGCGAGATGTACATCCTGCTGGCCAACGCCGTCGCCACTGGCTGGAAGGTCCAGGCTGACCTGGCGCCGTTCGTGCAGATCCAGCAGCGCTTGACCGCGAGCTATGAACGCCAGGACATCCATGCCTTCGTCGACGACAGTTTCAATGTGATGCGCGCCACGTATCCGTTCGCCGATAACCCTTATCTGCAGGAAACCGTCGAGAATCTGCAGCCGGCCATGAGCCGCGCATACTTCCTCGCCCTGGATCAGCGCAAGGCCTCGATGAGCGAGTACCTGGCGCTGTTCGCGCGCCTGCTTGCCGCCGTCATCGCCCGTGATTTTGTACAGATCCGCGAAGTGCTCACGGCCTACGGCCAGCGCAGTTGCGATCTGGTGATCTCTGCCCTGACGGACGCTTAAGGGTGCGGCTCAAGTGCATCAAGCTGGCGGGGTTCAAGTCCTTCGTCGATCCGACCACGGTGAACTTCCCCAGTAACATGGCGGCGGTGGTCGGGCCCAATGGTTGCGGCAAGTCGAACATCATCGACGCCGTGCGTTGGGTGATGGGCGAAAGCTCGGCCAAGAACTTGCGTGGCGAGTCGATGACCGACGTCATCTTCAACGGCTCCACCAGCCGCAAGCCGGTGAGCCAGGCGAGCATCGAACTGGTGTTCGATAACTCCGATGGCACCCTGATCGGCGAATACGCCGCCTACGCGGAAATCTCCATTCGCCGCAAAGTCACCCGCGACAGCCAGAACAGCTACTTCCTCAACGGCGCCAAATGCCGACGTCGTGACATCACCGATATTTTCCTCGGCACCGGCCTCGGTCCGCGCAGCTACTCGATCATCGAGCAGGGGATGATCTCCAAGCTGATCGAAGCCAAACCGGAAGACTTGCGCAACTTCATCGAGGAAGCTGCGGGGATCTCCAAGTACAAGGAGCGCCGGCGCGAGACCGAAAACCGCATCCGTCGCACCCACGAAAACCTCGCTCGCCTGACCGACCTGCGCGAAGAGCTCGAACGCCAGCTCGAACGCTTGCACCGCCAGGCCGAGGCCGCCAAGAAATACCAGGAATACAAGGGCGAGGAACGTCAGCTCAAGGCGCAACTGTCGGCCCTGCGCTGGCAGGATCTGAACGATCAGGTCAGCCAGCGTGAAGGAATCATCGGCACCCAGGAAATCAGTTTCGAAGCCCTGGTGGCCGAGCAACGCAACGCCGACGCCAGTATCGAACGCTTGCGCGACGGGCACCATGATCTGTCCGAGCGCTTCAATCTGGTGCAGGGGCGCTTCTATTCGGTCGGTGGCGACATCGCCCGGGTTGAGCAGAGTATCCAGCACGGCCA
This sequence comes from Pseudomonas putida, assembly GCF_050990305.1. Lineage (GTDB taxonomy): Bacteria > Pseudomonadota > Gammaproteobacteria > Pseudomonadales > Pseudomonadaceae > Aquipseudomonas > Aquipseudomonas putida_AH. The sequence goes on from NZ_CP158817.1 coordinate 1,945,272, forward strand.
GCAACGCCTGCGGCAGCTGCAGGACGATTTGAAAGAAGCCGAGCGCGCGCGCCTGGAAACCGAGTCGCACCTGGGTCATGACCGCACCTTGCTGCTGACCCTCGGCGAAGAGCTGGACATGCTCACCCCCGAGCAGGAAGTCACCAGCGCCGCCGCCGAAGAGGCCGCCGCCGCGCTGGAAGAATCCGAAACCACCATGCATGGCTGGCAGGAACAGTGGGATGCGTTCAACCTGACCGCCGCCGAACCAAGGCGTCAGGCCGAAGTTCAGCAGTCGCGTATCCAGCAATTGGAAACCAGCCTGGAGCGTCTGGCCGAGCGCCATAAGCGTCTTGGCGAAGAGCGTGCCTTGCTGTCGGCGGACCCTGAAGACGCGGCGATCATGGAACTCAGCGAGCAGCTCGCTGAATCCGAAGCGACCCTGGAAGATTTGCAAACCAGTGAAGAAGCTCAGGTCGAAAAGCTTGAGCAACTGCGTCAGCAATTGCAGCAAACCCTGTCGGCGCAACAACAGGCCCAGGGTGATTTGCAGCGGCTCAATGGTCGCTTGGCCTCTTTGGAGGCCCTGCAACAAGCCGCACTCGACCCTGGCACGGGCACTGCCGAGTGGCTGCGCGAACAACACCTGGCCGATCGTCCGCGCCTGGCTGAAGGCCTGAAGGTTGAAGCCGGTTGGGAGCTGGCGGTGGAAACTGTGTTGGGTGCCGATTTGCAAGCGGTGCTGGTGGACGACTTCAACGATTTCGACTTATCCGGATTTGCCCAAGGCGATTTGCGTTTGCTCAGTCCCGCCAGCGATGGCGTGCGCGTGGCCGGCAGTTTGTTGGACAAGGTCGAGGCACAGATCGATCTGTCGCCGTGGCTGGGTCAGGTCAAGCCGGTCGAGAGTCTTGAGCAGGCGCTGGCCTTGCGCGGCCAGTTGGGTGCTGGGCAGAGCCTGATCAGCCGTGACGGTTTCTGGGTCGGCCGGCATTTCCTGCGTGTGCGCCGTGCCAGTGAAGCGCAAAGCGGCGTGCTGGCCCGGGGGCAGGAAATCCAGCAACTGAGCCTTGAGCGCGAAGAGCGTGAAGCCGCCGTCGAAACCCTGGAAACCCAGCTTCAGAACCTCAGGGCGCAACAGCGTCAGCAGGAAAACGGCCGCGAGCATTTGCGCCGGCTGCTGCAAGACGAAGCCCGTCAGCAAGGTGAATTGAAAGCCCAGTTGTCGGCCGGTAAAGCCAAGGCCGAACAGTTGACCCTGCGCCGCACGCGCCTGGACGAAGAACTTTGCGAGCTGGACGAGCAGCGCGCGCTGGAGCACGAAAACATCGGCGAAGCGCGCCTGCAATTGCAGGAAGCCCTCGACAGCATGGCGCTGGACACCGAGCAGCGTGAATTGCTGCTGGCCCAGCGCGACAGCTTGCGTGAACGTCTGGATCGGGTGCGTCAGGAAGCGCGGCAGCACAAGGATCACGCCCATCAACTGGCGGTGCGCCTGGGGTCACTCAAGGCACAGCATGATTCGACACGTCAGGCGCTGGAGCGGCTGGAAATGCAGTCCGAGCGTCTGACCGAAAAGCGCGAACAGTTGAGTCTGAATCTGGAGGAGGGTGAGGCGCCGCTGGAGGAGCTGCGCCTGAAACTCGAAGAGTTGCTCGACAAGCGCATGACGGTCGACGAAGAACTCAAGACCGCACAGATCGCTATGGAGGACGCCGACCGCGAACTGCGCGACGCCGAAAAACGTCGCAGCCAGGCCGAGCAGCAATCGCAGTTGATCCGCGGTCAGCTCGAACAACAGCGCATGGAATGGCAAGCACTGACGGTGCGGCGCAAGGCGTTGCAGGACCAGTTGCTCGAAGACGGCTACGACCTCCAGGGCGTGCTCGCCACGCTGACTGCCGAGGCCAGCGAAAAAGCCGCCGAGGAAGAACTCGAACGCATTGCTGCGCGGATTGCGCGCCTCGGTGCGATCAACCTCGCGGCCATCGACGAATACCAGCAACAATCCGAGCGTAAACGTTATCTGGATGCCCAGGACGCCGATCTGGTGGAAGCACTCGAAACGCTGGAAAACGTGATTCGCAAGATCGACAAGGAAACCCGTAACCGCTTCAAAGATACCTTTGATCAGATCAATGGCGGTTTACAGGCGCTTTTTCCAAAAGTTTTCGGTGGAGGCAGCGCGTATTTGGAACTGACGGGCGAAGATCTACTCGATACAGGGGTAACGATCATGGCGCGGCCGCCAGGAAAGAAGAACAGCACCATCCATTTGCTCTCCGGTGGCGAAAAAGCCCTGACCGCATTGGCCCTGGTTTTTGCGATCTTCAAGTTGAACCCGGCGCCGTTCTGCATGCTCGATGAGGTTGATGCGCCATTGGATGACGCTAACGTGGGACGCTATGCACGGTTGGTCAAAGAGATGTCGCAGACGGTGCAGTTCATCTATATCACTCACAACAAGATCGCCATGGAAATGGCCGATCAATTGATGGGGGTGACGATGCATGAACCCGGCTGTTCGCGTCTGGTGGCGGTGGATGTCGAGGAGGCGATGGCAATGGTGGATGCCTGATCGGTATCTGTAGGATAGGTACCACAGGCTTATAGGGCGCTTTTACTTGTCCTGACTTGCTGGCCAATCGACATATTCGCTGAAGCCATTGTGACAGACGGTGTAAAGTTGTCTTTGGTCGTGCTAGTTTAATGTCAATTTTTCGTATACGTGGGCAAAACGCCTGTCAGAACATAGAGTTGGCGCCACGTTTTAAAGCGGTTTACAGGTTGTAAACCCCTTATTTTCCAGCATTTTTTATAGAGGCACGGGATTACATGGAAATCGGTCTGCGCGAGTGGCTGATCGTCATCGGCATCATTGTCATTGCCGGTATTCTTTTCGATGGCTGGCGCCGCATGCGCGGCGGCAAGGGAAAACTGAAATTCCGTCTTGACCGAAATCTGTCCAACCTGCCGGACGAGGACACCAGCGCCGAGCTGTTGGGTCCGTCTCGCGTGCTGGACACTCATAAAGAACCGCAACTGGACGAGCATGATCTACCGTCGGTGAGCATGCCGGCCCGTGAACCCCGTGAATCAGGTTCCAAGCGCGGCAAGCGTGGTGGCGAACCGACCCAGGGTGATATGAACCTCAGCCTCGATCTGGATGGCGGCCCGAGCTTCAGCAGTCGCGACGACGATTTCGTTGAAGAGACCAAGGCTTCGCCATCGGTCAGCGACAAGGATCAGCCACAGGCTGAAGAAGTCCTGGTCATCAGCGTGATCTGCCGCGACGCAGCCGGCTTCAAAGGCCCGGCGTTGTTGCAGAACATTCTGGAAAGCGGTCTGCGCTTCGGTGAAATGGACATCTTCCATCGTCACGAAAGCATGGCGGGTAACGGTGAAGTGCTGTTCTCCATGGCCAACGCCGTCAAGCCAGGTGTGTTTGATCTGGATGACATCGACCATTTCAGCACGCCGGCGGTGAGCTTCTTCCTGGGCCTGCCAGGTCCGCGTCATCCCAAGCAAGCCTTCGACGTCATGGTGGCCGCAGCGCGCAAACTGTCCCAGGAGCTGAACGGCGAACTGAAAGACGACCAGCGCAGCGTACTGACCGCCCAGACGATCGAGCATTACCGTCAGCGCATCGTTGAATTCGAGCGTCGCGCCCTGACCCAGAAGCGTTGATATCGAAACGGTGTGGAGGATTGTGCCGCGACGTCCACACCCTGTAGGAGCCAGGCTTGCCGGCGAAGTCGATTTTAAATACGCCTTCGCCGGCAAGCCTGGCTCCTACATGAATTTACACCGCATCAACATTGAGCAGCCTCGGCTGCTCTTTTGCTTTATGAGAGAACACCCATGACTGCCGCCAAAAACCGCATCCTAGAGCTGCGTGCCGAGCTGGATCTGCACAACTATCGCTACCACGTGCTGGACGAGCCGAGTATCCCGGACGTCGAATACGATCGGCTGTTCAATGAGCTCAAGGCCCTCGAAGCCGAGCACCCAGAGCTGATCACCAGCGACTCGCCGACCCAGCGAGTGGGCAGCGCGGCGTTGTCGGCATTCACCCAGGTTCGCCACGAAGTACCGATGCTCAGCCTCGGCAACGCCTTCGAAGAAACCGACATGCGCGAATTCGATCGCCGGGTGACCGAGGGGCTGGATTTGCCGGCCGGTGATCTGTTTGGCGGTGGTGCGGCGGTGGAGTACAGCTGCGAACCCAAGCTCGATGGGCTGGCCGTCAGCCTGCTGTATCAGGATGGCGTGCTCGTGCGCGGTGCTACCCGTGGCGATGGCACCACCGGCGAAGACATCAGCGTCAACGTGCGTACCGTGCGTAACATTCCGCTCAAACTGCATGGCACCGGTTGGCCGGCGACGCTGGAGGTGCGCGGCGAGGTGTTCATGTCCAAGGCCGGTTTCGAGCGCCTCAATGCCACGCAATTGGAAGTCGGTGGCAAAACGTTCGCCAACCCGCGCAATGCGGCGGCGGGCAGTTTGCGGCAACTGGACTCGAAGATCACCGCCAACCGGCCGCTGGAGTTCTGCTGCTACGGCATCGGTCAGGTTTCCGAGGATATCGCCGATACACACATCGGCAATCTGCAGCAGCTCAAGGCCTGGGGCATGCCGATCAGCCATGAGCTGAAATTGGCGAACGGCATCGATGAATGCCTGGATTACTACCGTGACATCGGTGAACGCCGTAACGCGCTGCCCTATGAAATCGACGGCGTAGTGTTCAAGGTCAACAGCATCGCCTCGCAACGGGAATTGGGTTTTCGCGCCCGTGAACCGCGCTGGGCCATCGCTCACAAATTCCCGGCCATGGAAGAGCTCACCGAGTTGCTCGATGTGGAATTCCAGGTTGGCCGTACGGGCGCCGTTACCCCTGTGGCTCGCCTGAAGCCGGTCAAGGTTGCCGGTGTCACCGTGGCCAATGCCACGCTGCACAACATGGACGAAGTGGCACGCCTGGGCCTGATGATCGGCGATACAGTGATCATTCGCCGTGCCGGCGACGTGATTCCGCAAGTGGTGCAAGTGGTCGCCGAGCGACGTCCGGACAATGCCCGGCCGGTGGACATTCCGCAACAGTGTCCGGTCTGCGGTTCTCAGGTCGAGCGCACGCAATTGGTCAAGCGCAGCAAGGGGCGTGAGACCGTCAGTGAAGGCGCGGTGTATCGCTGCGTCGGTCGATTGGCCTGCGGTGCGCAACTCAAACAGGCCATCATTCACTTCGTGTCCCGACGCGCGATGGATATTGAAGGCCTGGGCGACAAGAGCGTCGAGCAGTTGGTCGATGAGGGGCTGGTGAGTTCGCCTGCGGATCTGTATGCCTTGAAGTTCGAGGACATTGTCGATCTGGAAGGCTTTGCCGAACTGTCGAGCAATAAGCTGCTGGGCGCCATCGAAGACAGCAAGAAACCGGGTCTGGCGCGTTTCATTTATGCGCTCGGCATTCCCGATGTCGGCGAGGAAACGGCCAAGGTGCTGGCGCGCTCTCTCGGCTCGCTGGAGCGGGTGCAGCAGGCGCTGCCTCAAGTGCTCACATACCTGCCGGATGTCGGTCTGGAAGTGGCCCACGAGATTCACAGCTTCTTTGAGGATACGCATAACCAGCAAGTGATCGCCGACCTGCTCAAGCATGGTTTGCAGATCCAGGATCAAGGTGAGCTGGGCGCCGAATTCGCTGCCAGCACGACCTTGGGCGGCTTCCTCGACAAGCTTCACATTCCATTGGTGGGGCCGGGCGGCGCACAGAAACTCGCTGACAAGTTCGGTTCTCTGCAAGCAGTGATCGAGGCCGACTGGCTGGACATGCGCCAGGCGTTGCCGGAAAAGCAGGCCAATTCGGTTCGCGAGTTTTTTGCAGTCGAGGACAATCGATTGCTCGCGCTCGCCGCCGAAAAGCAATTGGCTGATTTCGGCATGCACTGGCACAGCGAAAAGAAAGTCGTCGAAGGCTTGCCTTTGGCCGGCCAGACTTGGGTGCTGACCGGCTCGCTGGAGCTGATGAGCCGCGATGTGGCCAAGGACAAGCTCGAGAGTCTGGGTGCCAAAGTGGCGGGTTCGGTATCGGCCAAGACCCATTGCGTGGTGGCAGGTCCGGGGGCGGGGTCGAAGCTGACCAAGGCCAATGAGCTGGGGTTGAAGGTGCTGGACGAGGAAGCGTTTGTTGGGTTCCTGAAGGATCACGGCATTTCGGTCTGATACCGGTTGATCAAAAGATCGCAGCCTTCGGCAGCTCCTACAGGGATACGCATTCCCCTGTAGGAGCTGCCGAAGGCTGCGATCTTTTGCTTTCCACAAGTGGAGCTTGGGAACGATCGTGGCTCGAGGATGATCTAGTCTTGGCAGGCCCCAAGGAGAGATCGCCATGTACCGGTTCTTCGAACAGCTCAGCTCGCGCATTGCCGCACCGTTCCTGGGTGAAAGCTCGCGCAACAGCAAAGTCTGGCCGTGTCGTTGTGGACAGTCGCTGTTTTTTCGCAACAGCCAGTGCCTGGCCTGTTCGGCGGTGCTGGGCTATCAGCCCGAGCAGAGTCGCTTGTCTTCTCTGCAGCCAGGTGAGCAGTCAGGCACCTGGTGGCTGGATGCAGATCCCGATGCCGGCCTGTTTCGACGCTGCGCCAATCTCGATTCCCCGGCCGCCTGCAATTGGTTGCTTTCGGCGCATGAACCGGGTGCCTTGTGCATCGCCTGTCGCCTCAATCGCACCATTCCCGATCTATCGATACCCGAAAGCCACGAACGCTGGCGCAAGGTGGAAATCGCCAAGCGGCGTCTGGTTGCGCAATTGGTCAGCCTGGGTCTGCCGGTGATCCCCAAGGCTGTCGATGAAGAACGAGGGCTGGCCTTCGATTTCATCGGTGTGAACCTCGAAGGCAAACCGCCCATCACGGGTCATGCGAACGGTCTGATCACCCTTGATATCAAGGAGGCCGACGATGCCCATCGTGAGCAGGTGCGGGCGCAGATGCACGAACCCTACCGCACGTTGCTTGGGCATTTGCGTCACGAGGTCGGACACTATTATTGGGATCGTTTGATCGATGGCAGAGAATGGCTGGAACCGTTTCGCGGGCTGTTCGGTGATGAGCGCGCCAGTTATGCCGAGGCGCTGGATCGCCATTATCAGCAAGGTGCTCCTTTGGATTGGCAGCAGCACTGCGTCAGCGCCTACGCGACCATGCACCCCTGGGAAGACTGGGCCGAAACCTGGGCGCATTACCTGCATATGATGGACGCGGTGGATACGGCGCTGGGGTTTGGGATGAGTGCTCGGGACATGGATTTGGACTATCAACCCTTTGCGCTGGATACCCTCTACGATCCGCAGCACCCCGGTGGCGAGGCGTTCCTGTCATTCGTCAACGCCTGGATCGAACTGGCCGGCATGCTCAATGAGCTGTCGCGCAGCATGGGGCAGCCGGACTTCTATCCCTTCGTGCTGCCACCGGCGGTGATCGCCAAGCTGCACTTCATTCATTTAGTCATCCAGCGCGAGGGTGGCAGGGCAGACGAGGTTGTACAGGACCTATAGGCACTGCCTCAGGCTGAGATCTTTTCCTCATGACGCATGTCATTGACCAGCCTGATATTTTTTAATCCTCATGAACGGTTGTAACTTCGACTCAGATAGGTACAATGGCGCGGCTCGCCGTCAGGTGAGCGTCGTTATGGTGACCCCATCGGTCCCCCCGCAACGATCAGCCGTGAACCCGGTCAGGCCTGGAAGGGAGCAGCCGCAGCGGTGACATTGTGTGCCGGGGTGTGGCTGGTGGGGTCGCCACCTTAACGCCACGCGAACCCTCTTCGCGCTTCTATCTGAAAAGCACTTTTATTGCGCTGCCATGGTCCTTGTCCATAGCGGCTTTTTCTCGTTTCCGATTCCGAATGAGTAAAAGGAGGCCGACCTGTCATGTATGACAAGTCGGCCTCATGAAGAACCAGAGCGAATACCAATCGTATCTAAGGCTGCCGGATTTACCTCCAACATAGAATCTCCCACGAGGACTTTATGGCTTGCCACCGATATAGAGTCCAATGATCTCATCGATCTCCCCGGACATTTTCATGCGCAACAACGTACGCAGAATTCGTTGTACCGGCACCTTTGGATCATTGCGCACAAAGCACCCGACGCTTTGCTCCTGTAGCACGGCCACGCCCTGCAGTTGCTTGTCCGGCAACAGCCGCTGATTGAACCAGTCCAGTGTCCATTGATTGCTGACGGCGTAGCGATTGCGTCCGGCCTGGAGCTTCTCCAGCACCTGTTCCTGGTTTCGGGCATCGTCCCGGTGCAACTGATTGGCGTCGAACAGTGGTTGCAGGGTCGGGTAGCTGTAGCCGAGCACGGTACCGATGGACTGCCGCGAGAGGCTTGCCGGAACGACTGAGGTTTGCGGGTCAGGGCGGCTGATCAGTAAATCCGGTTGAGTGAAGAGCGGGATGCTCCAAAGGTAGTCTCCGGACTGATTAGGCAGCCAGGACTGCGCGGCATAGCAACGAACATCGACTTCGCCCTGTTCCATGGCGTTTTGCACCCGACTGCGTGGCAGCACATGAAATTCTGCCGGCGCGCCGACCTGGGTCGCGAGACTGAGCATCACGTCATACAGAATGCCCTGGGTGGGTCGGCCATGTTCAAGCTGCACCATCGGCATCGCCCAGCTGTCGGGCACCACAAAGCGCAGCGGCGCTTGCGCGGCGGCACTCTCCAGGCTGATCAACAGCAACGCCCCCAAGGCCAGCCGCATAGACACTCCGGTATTTTTGAAACAAAAAGCCCCCAAAAAGCAGCTTAGCCAGATTAGACGAGCGCGCCGGATGCATTTTTGCCCTTGCTCCGCTAGCATTAGCCGCTTCTGCTTCTTTCGTTGCGATGGTTTTCGATGAGTTATCAGGTTCTTGCACGTAAATGGCGTCCGCGCTCGTTCCGCGAAATGGTCGGCCAGACCCATGTGCTCAAGGCTCTGATCAATGCCTTGGACAGCCAGCGGCTGCACCACGCCTACTTGTTCACCGGTACGCGAGGGGTGGGAAAGACCACCATCGCGCGGATCATCGCCAAATGCCTGAATTGTGAAACAGGTATCACTTCGACGCCCTGCGGCGAGTGTTCGGTGTGTCGTGAAATCGATGAAGGTCGTTTCGTCGACCTGATCGAGATCGACGCCGCCAGCCGTACCAAGGTCGAGGATACCCGCGAGCTGCTCGACAACGTGCAGTACGCGCCGAGCCGCGGGCGCTTCAAGGTCTACCTGATCGACGAAGTGCACATGCTCTCCAGCCATTCCTTCAATGCGCTGCTCAAAACCCTCGAGGAGCCGCCACCCTACGTCAAGTTCATCCTGGCGACCACTGATCCGCAGAAACTTCCTGCAACGATTCTTTCGCGGTGCCTGCAGTTCTCCCTGAAGAACATGACTCCGGAGCGTGTGGTCGAGCATTTGACCCACGTGTTGGGCGTCGAAAACGTGCCGTTCGAAGACGATGCGCTGTGGTTGCTGGGGCGCGCGGCCGATGGTTCGATGCGTGATGCCATGAGCCTCACCGACCAGGCGATCGCCTTCGGTGAAGGCAAAGTCATGGCCGCCGACGTGCGAGCCATGCTCGGCACCCTCGACCACGGTCAGGTCTATGACGTCCTGCATGCGCTGATTGAAGGCGATGCCAAGGCGTTGCTCGAGGCGGTTCGTCATTTGGCCGAACAGGGGCCGGACTGGAATGGCGTACTTTCGGAAATCCTCAACGTGCTGCACCGTGTCGCCATTGCTCAGGCGCTGCCTGATGGCGTCGACAATGGTCATGGCGATCGTGACCGGGTGCTGGCGCTGGCCCAGGCCCTGCCGGCCGAAGACGTGCAGTTCTACTATCAAATGGGCCTGATCGGTCGCCGCGACCTGCCGCTGGCGCCCGATCCTCGGGGCGGTTTCGAAATGGTGTTGCTGCGCATGCTTGCCTTCCGGCCTGCCGACACCGCGGACGCCCCAAGGCAACCGCTAAAGCCAGTGGGGATCAGCCAGGCCACAGTTGATTCCGCCAAATCCGTGGCTGCCGCGCCAGTTGTTGCGCCGGTAGTCGCTGCGGCAGTTGCACCCGCCGAGCCTGCACCTATTCCAGCGCCTGAACCGGCTGTGCCAGTGGTGGTGCCTGAGCCTGTGGTCGAGGCGGCCGTGGTCGAAGAAGTGGTTGACTTGCCGTGGAATGACCCGGTCGAACCGGTTGTCGCCCAGCAACCCGCGGTGGAGCCGTTACTGGACACCACCAGCGAACAGCCCGAATTACCTCCGATCATGACACCGACGCCTGATAGCGTGGTGCCGGATGCTCCAGAGTGGGCCGCTGCGCCGATTCCCGAGCCTTCTGTGGCCGAGGTCGAGGCTGCCACGCCGGGCATGGACCTGGATGACGAGCCGCCGCTGGACGAAGATTACATCGAGCCGGACATGGATTCGGCCTACAGCTACCTCGATGATCTGGCCAGCGAACATGTCGCCGAGCCAGCGCCGGAACCCGAGCCTGAGCCTGCGGCTGCGCCAGCCACCGGCTTGGCCCTGCAATGGCTGGAGCTGTTCCCCAAATTGCCGATTTCCGGCATGACCGGCAGCATTGCCGCCAACTGCACCTTGATCGCTGTCGATGGCGACAATTGGTTGTTGCACCTGGACCCGGCCCATAGCGCCTTGTTCAACGCCACGCAGCAGCGTCGCCTCAACGATGCGTTGAACCAGCATCACGGGCGTACGCTGACCTTGACCATGGAGTTGATCAAGCCTGAGCAGGAAACCCCGGCCCAAGCTGCGTCACGCCGTCGTGCCGACCGTCAGCGCGAGGCCGAGGAGTCGATCCACGGTGATCCGTTCATCCAGCAAATGATGCAGCAGTTCGGTGCGGTGATCCGTAACGATACTATTGAACCTGTCGAAGCCCTGGCCAGTCAGGGCTAATAACTGAAGGCGTTCGGCCGAATGCGCCGGGTGCCGTTTTAATCCAAGTACTTTTGAGGTGATTCCCATGATGAAAGGTGGCATGGCCGGCCTGATGAAGCAGGCGCAGCAGATGCAGGAAAAAATGGCCAAGATGCAGGAAGAGCTGGCCAATGCCGAAGTCACCGGTCGCGCCGGTGGCGATATGGTCACCGTGGTGATGACCGGTCGTCACGACGTCAAGAGCGTGAGCATCGATCCGAGCCTGGTCGAAGGCCTGAGCGAAGACGACAAGGAGATGCTGGAAGCGGTCGTCGCAGCCGCCGTCAACGACGCCGTCCGCAAGATCGAAGCCAACAGCCAGGAAAAAATGGGCAGCGTGACCGCTGGCATGCAACTGCCGCCGGGCATGAAACTGCCGTTCTGATTCGCCAAAGCGCTTCGGATGGGCTACATAAAAATGCCAGGCATTGCGCCTGGCATTTTTGTTTCTGTCTGTTGGATATGCAGCGTCTTTACGGCCGCCTTCGCGGGCAAGCCTCGCTCCTACAAATTTAGCGTCGTACGGGATATGCGCGAGCGACCGAGACTTGTAGGGGCGAGGCTTGCCCGCGAAGAATCCAACGAGGTCCCAGACTAGAATCATCGAACCCACTACCGCCACAAAGGTCTGCTCTCTATATCCCCGAACCCATCGACCAAAGGAGACGCCGCCATGTCCGACCCCATGATCCTCAACCAACGCATCGTCCTGGCTTCGCGCCCGGTGGGCGCACCAACACCGGAGAACTTTCGCCTGGAGCGGGTTGCGTTGCCCGATCTCGTCGACGGTCAGGTGTTGCTCAAGACCCTCTATCTGTCGCTGGACCCCTACATGCGTGGGCGCATGAGTGATGCTCCGTCCTACGCCGCCCCGGTGGAAATCGGTGAGGTGATGACCGGCGGCGCCGTCAGTCGGGTCGAGCGCTCGCTCAATCCCAAGTTTCAGGAAGGCGACCTGGTGGTGGGTGTCACGGGCTGGCAAAGCCACAGCATCAATGACGGGCGCGGCATCATGCCGCTCCCGTCAACACTGCCGAGCCCATCAATGGCCCTCGGTGTATTGGGCATGCCGGGCATGACCGCCTACATGGGGTTGATGGACATCGGTCAGCCCAAGGCCGGAGAAACCCTGGTGGTGGCGGCTGCGTCCGGTGCTGTGGGCTCGGTGGTCGGACAAGTCGCCAAGATCAAGGGCTTGCGTGTGGTCGGCGTGGCCGGTGGCAAGGACAAGTGTCGCTATGTGGTTGAGGCGTTGGGCTTCGATGCTTGCATCGACCACAGAAGTCCGGACTTCGTCGATGAATTGGCTCAGGCATGCCCCAAGGGCATCGACATCTATTATGAAAATGTCGGTGGCAAAGTGTTCGATGCGGTGGTGCCGTTGCTCAATCCCAAGGCGCGGATTCCGTTGTGTGGTTTGATTGCTTCCTACAACGCTAGCGAAGCGCCGAGCGGGCCGGATCGCTTGCCGCTGTTGCAGCGCACGCTGCTGACCAAGCGTGTGCGCATCCAGGGCTTCATCGTGTTCGACGACTATGGCGACCGTCAGCCGGAGTTCTTAAGCGCCATGGCGCCATGGGTGCGCGATGGCAAGGTGAAGTTCCGCGAAGACGTGGTCGATGGCCTGGAGAATGCGCCTGATGCATTTATCGGTCTGCTGGAAGGACGCAACTTCGGCAAGCTGGTAGTCCGGGTTGCCCCGGCCTGATTGAAGCCGTTATTTGACGCTTGAGGGAGGCGCGGGTATAAACCGCGTCTCGTTGTTTGACCGGATTTTTCCCCATGAGCTTCAGCCCTTTGATTCGCCAACTGATCGATGCCCTGCGCGTTTTGCCAGGCGTGGGTCAGAAAACCGCCCAGCGCATGGCGTTGCAGTTGCTCGAGCGTGATCGCAGCGGCGGCTCGCGGCTGGCATTGGCCTTGAGCCAGGCCATGGAAGGGGTTGGCCATTGCCGATTGTGCCGTACGCTGACCGAGGATGACCTCTGCCCGCAATGCGCTGACACCCGGCGCGACGATACGCTGCTCTGCGTCGTGGAAGGGCCGATGGATGTCTACGCGGTGGAGCAGACCGGTTTCCGCGGTCGCTACTTCGTGCTCAAGGGGCACCTGTCACCCCTCGACGGCCTGGGGCCGGAAGCCATCGGAATTCCTCAATTGATGGCACGCATCGAGGAGGCGGGTACGTTCACGGAAGTGATTCTCGCCACCAACCCCACCGTGGAAGGGGAAGCCACCGCGCACTACATCGCCCAGTTGCTCAGCAGCAAAGGTTTGATCGCATCGCGGATCGCCCATGGCGTGCCGCTGGGGGGCGAACTGGAGCTGGTGGATGGCGGGACGTTGGCGCATTCGTTTGCGGGGCGTAAACCGATTTCGTTGTAGCACCGAAAAAGATCGCAGCCTTCGGCAGCTCCTACAGAACAACACTGAACCCTGTAGAGCTGCCGAAGGCTGCGATCTTTTGATCTTCGTCCAGGTACTTGAAAACCAAGCAAGCGCTCGGTTAACTTCGCTGAACCCTTCAGTGGAGTTCGCCGATGCCTGCCTTCCAGGAATACTTCGACCCCGGCCACCAATTGGTCCGCGACAGCGTCAGACGTTTCGTTGAGCGTGAGATTCTTCCGGATATCGACCAGTGGGAAGAGGCAGAAAGCTTTCCCCGTGAGCTCTACCTCAAGGCCGGCGCGGCGGGGATACTTGGCATCGGTTACCCCGAACGTTTTGGCGGAAGCCACGAGGGTGATCTGTTCGCCAAGGTTGCCGCCAGCGAAGAACTGATGCGCTGCGGTTCGGGTGGTCTGGTGGCGGGGCTGGGGTCGCTGGACATCGGACTGCCACCGATTCTCAAATGGGCCAGGCCCGAGGTTCGCGACCGTATCGTGCCGCAGGTGCTGTCAGGCGAGAAGATCAGCGCCCTGGCCATCACTGAGCCCGGCGGTGGTTCTGACGTCGCCAACCTGCAAACCCGTGCTGTGAGAGACGGCGATTTTTACCGGGTCAGCGGCAGCAAAACGTTTATCACCAGTGGCGTGCGTGCGGATTTCTACACCGTCGCGGTGCGCACCGGCGAGCCGGGATTCGCTGGCATCAGTTTGTTGTTGATCGAGAAGGGCATGCCTGGCTTCACCGTGGGTCGGTCGTTGAAGAAAATGGGCTGGTGGGCGTCGGACACCGCCGAGCTGTTCTTCGACGATTGTCGTGTGCCTGTCGGCAATCTGATCGGCAGCGAGAACATGGGCTTCGCCTGCATCATGGGCAACTTTCAGAGTGAGCGCCTGGCGTTGGCCCTGATGGCCAACATGACCGCGCAGCTCGCGCTGGAGGAAAGCCTGAAGTGGGCGCGGGAGCGTGAAGCCTTTGGCAAACCCATCGGCAAGTTCCAGGTGATCAAGCATCGTCTAGCCGAAATGGCGACCGAACTGGAAGTCTCCAGGGAATTCACCTACCGGCAGGCCGCGAAAATGGCCGCTGGGCACAGCGTGATCAAGGAAATTTCCATGGCAAAGAATTTCGCCACCGACACGGCTGACCGCATTACCCACGATGCGGTGCAGATTCTCGGAGGTCTGGGTTACATGCGCGAGAGTCTGGTGGAGAGGCTGTACCGGGATAACCGGATTCTGTCGATCGGGGGTGGTACGCGGGAAGTGATGAACGAGATCATCAGCAAGCAGATGGGGCTTTGAGGGTAAAAGATCGCAGCCTTCGGCAGCTCCTACAGGATGTACGCCACACCCCCTGTAGGAGCTGCCGAAGGCTGCGATCTTTTGATCTTTGTTATTTATCGCTCAACGCAAACTGCGTCAGGCAAAACGTCGGAATGCCCATGTCTTCCAAGCGCTGCGATCCACCGAGCTCCGGCAGGTCAATAATCGCCGCCGCCTCATGAACCCGGGCGCCCATGCGGCGAATCAGATTCGCCGCCGCGATCAGGGTGCCACCCGTGGCGATCAGATCATCGAACATCACCACCGAGTCGCCCTCGCACAGGCTGTCGGCGTGCACTTCGAGAAAGGCTTCGCCGTACTCGGTCGCATAACCCTCGGCCAACACATCGGCCGGCAGCTTGCCTTGCTTGCGGAACAGCACCAGCGGTTTATTCAGCTGATAAGCCAGCACCGAGCCAATCAGAAAGCCGCGGGCATCCATAGCACCGATATGTGTGAAATCGGCTTCTACATAGCGATGGGCGAAGCTGTCCATCACCAGGCGCAGGGCCGTGGGCGACTGGAACAACGGGGTGATGTCGCGAAAAATCACGCCCGGCTTGGGAAAGTCGATCACGGGGCGGATGAGGGATTTGATGTCGAAGGAGTCGAAGACCATCGTGGTGGTGTCCTGGTGAGGCTACAAACGGCGCAGTATACCCGCGGCTGAAACGCTTCGCTCAACCGCGGATCGAGATCAACCTTCGAGCGAACCGCCGGCCAGTGCGCACAGTTGGATCGGGTCGAGAATACGGATTTCCTTGCCTTCGGCGGCGATCAACTCGTTCTGCTGAAAGCGCGTGAACACCCGCGACACGGTTTCCACCGCCAGACCCAGGTAGTTGCCGATTTCATTACGCGACATGCTCAGGCGGAACTGATTGGCCGAGAAGCCTCGGGCGCGGAAACGGGCCGACAGGTTGACCAGGAAGGTGGCGATGCGTTCGTCGGCAGTCTTTTTCGACAGCAGCAACATCATCTGTTGATCGTCACGAATCTCGCGACTCATCACCCGCATCAGTTGACGACGCAGCTGTGGCAGTTGCAGCGCCAGTTCGTCGAGGCGTTCGAAAGGGATTTCACACACCGACGTGGTTTCCAGTGCCTGCGCCGACACCGGATGTTTTTCGGTGTCCATGCCCGACAGGCCGACCAGTTCGCTCGGCAGGTGGAAACCGGTGAGCTGTTCTTCGCCGGAATCGCTCAGGTTGAAGGTCTTGAGCGCACCGGAACGTACCGCGTAAACAGAGTCGAAGGTGTCCCCCTGGCGGAACAGGAACTCGCCCTTTTTCAGCGGACGGCCGCGTTTGACGATTTCGTCCAGCGCGTCCATGTCTTCCAGATTCAGAGAAAGGGGCAGGCACAGCGGGGCCAGGCTGCAATCCTTGCAATGGGCCTGATTGTGAGCGCGCAACTTTACTGGCTCGGACATTTCTTCAATCCTTGTGGGAAAACACACATAAGACGTAAGGGTAACCCACCAAAGGACTTTGAGGCCAGCGCATGGCGCTTTTGTCGCACGTTTAGATGACTCTGGAAAACCTCTGACGGCTGTGCTGCTCCAGGTACGCATCGAACACCATGCACACCGAGCGAACCAGCAAGCGCCCAGCAGGCAACACGGTTATTTTTTCTCGATCCAACTCAATCAAACCATCCTTGGCCATGTTCAGCAATTGCGGCCAAAGTTCGCCGAAATAGCCTTGAAAATCGATATTAAACACCTGTTCGATTTCGGCGAATACCAGGCTGAAATGGCAGATCAGCTGTTGAATCACGGCGCGGCGAAGACGGTCATCGGCGTTGCACACCAGTCCGCGGCGGGTGGCCAATTGAGCGGTGGCCAGGGTGTTTTGATACTCGTTCAAGTCGCTGCTGTTCTGGCAATACAAATCGCCAATCTGGCTGATCGCAGACACCCCCAGCCCGATTAGATCGCAATGGCCGTGGGTGGTGTAGCCCTGGAAGTTGCGTTGCAGGGTCGATTCTTCCTGGGCGATCGCCAGTTCATCGTCGGGCAATGCAAAGTGATCCATGCCGATGTAGCGGT
Source organism: Pseudomonas putida (assembly GCF_050990305.1). Lineage (GTDB taxonomy): Bacteria > Pseudomonadota > Gammaproteobacteria > Pseudomonadales > Pseudomonadaceae > Aquipseudomonas > Aquipseudomonas putida_AH. The sequence goes on from NZ_CP158817.1 coordinate 1,961,993, forward strand.
AACCGGCGGTGGTCAGTTGTTCGATGGTGCGCTGGAGCATTTCCAGTTTCTGCGCCGGGGTCGGCAATTCATCGCTGTTGATCCTCCGTTGCGGCAGGAACCGTTCCGGCAGGTGGGCGTAGTTGAAGACCGAGAGCCGATCCGGTTGCAGGTTGATGACTTCGTCGACCGTACGGGCGAAGTTCTCCGGTGTCTGTCTTGGCAGGCCATAGATCAGGTCGATGTTGATCGAGCGAAATTGCAGGGTGCGGGCGGCGTCGATGACTGCGCGGGTCTCTTCCAGGCTTTGCAGGCGATTGACCGCGCGCTGTACTGCAGGATCAAGGTCTTGCAGGCCGATACTGACCCGGTTGAAGCCCAGCTCACGTAACAGACCCATGGTCGACCAATCGGCTTCGCGAGGGTCGATTTCGATGCCGTAGTCGCCGGAATCGTCGTCCAGCAAATTGAAGTGCTTGCGCAGGTGCGCCATCAGCTGGCGCAGTTCGTCATGGCTGAGGAAGGTCGGTGTGCCGCCGCCGAAATGCAATTGCTCAACCTTTTGCGCCGGGTCGAGGTGGCAGGCGATCAGCTGGATCTCCTGTTCCAGGCGCTGCAAGTAGGGGAGTGCGCGGCCACGATCCTTGGTGATGACTTTGTTGCAGGCACAGTAGTAGCAAATGTTCGCGCAGAAGGGCACATGCACATACAGCGACAAAGGGCGCATGGCCTTGCGGCTTTCGCGCAGGGCGTGAAACAGTTCGAACGTGCCGACCTGCCCATGAAATTGCACGGCGGTCGGATAGGAGGTGTAGCGTGGTCCCGCCAGGTCATAACGGCGGATCAGGTCGGTATCCCAACGAATGTCGTCGAGCATCATGCGGGCATCCCCCGAAACAGGCTGGCAGTTTCCGGATAGTCTAGGGGCGTGGCATTTTGGGATCTTGATTTGTGTCAAGTTCGGGATCAGCGTCGTTTGTGCGGGCTTCTTCGCGGGCAAGCCTCGCTCCTACAGACCATCACCGAGCCTCGTAGGAGCGAGGCTTGCCCGCGAAGGACGCACCGCTAATCTAATGCCCCATGAGCCAATGCTGATGCGGTCCCGGCAAGGTCCAGATGCCAAACAGCATCACCAGCAACCCACCGGCCATGCGCACGCTGCGTTTGCGCAACAACGCCGTCACCCGTTCGGCCGCCAGCCCGGTGGCGAGCAGTATCGGCCAGGTGCCGAGGCCGAACGCCAGCATCAACAGCGCGCTGTCCAGCGCATTACCCTGGCTGGCCGACCACAGCAGCGTGCTGTAGACCAGTCCACAGGGTAGCCAGCCCCAGAGTGCGCCGAGCAGGAGTGCGCGGGGAATGCTGGAAACCGGCAGCAGTCGGTTGGCAACTGGCTGGATATGTCGCCACAGGCCGCGACCGAGGCTTTCGATGCGTGTCAGGCCGCTCCACCAGCCGGCCAGGTACAGGCCCATGGCAATCAGCAGCAGTCCGGCGAGTATTCGCATGAACATCGCCGCCGGACTGTTGGCCACCGCCCAGCCAGCCAGGCCGATCAGCAGGCCAGCAGCGGCATAGCTGAGAATTCGCCCGAGATTGTAGGCCAGCAGCAGGTGAAAGCGGCGGCTGCGTTGTTCCTTGGGTATCGCCAGGGTCAACGCGCCCATCAAACCGCCGCACATCCCCAGGCAATGACCGCCACCGAGCAGACCGAGAATCACCGCAGACACCAGCAAGGGCGCCAATTCAAGCATGGGGCGGGGCCTTGTCGTCGGGTTTGGCCGGATGGCCGCTGGCCTCGTCGACGGCGGCGGTATGGTTCGGGTCCTGATCGTCGAACAGGATGCTGTGGGCCGGTCCGTCGAGATCGTCATACTGACCGCTGTCGACCGCCCAGAAGAAGATGTAGATAGCGATGGCCACGATCAGCAGTGCGGCCGGGATCATCACATAAAGAGCTGGCATCTGGACTCCATGCTCGCGCGGCTCATGCCGGTAACGGGCGGGTTTCTGGCGTGGTGCCGGCAGCCGGCGCGCTCGGCAGGCGAGTCAGGCGCAAGGCGTTCAATACCACGGTCAGCGAACTGATGGACATGCCGACCGCCGCCCACACCGGAGTGATCCAGCCGAGGGCGGCGAACGGCAACATGAGGCCATTGTACAGCCCGGCCCACAGCAGGTTCTCGATGATTACCCGGCGGGTGCGCTTGGCCAGGCTGAAGGCTTGCACCAGTGCATCGAGGCGATTGGACAGCAGCACAGCATCCGCGCTGGTTTTCGCCAGGTCGGTGGCCGAACCCATGGCAACACTGATATCGGCCGCCGCCAGTACCGGGACATCGTTGACCCCGTCGCCGAGCATCAACACCTTGCGCCCTTTCTGGTGCAGTTGCTGCAGGACCGCCAGCTTGTCGTCCGGGCGCAAGCCGCCGCGTGCTTCGTCGATGCCAAGCTCAGCGGCGACACTGGTAACCATCGGCGAGCTGTCGCCCGACAGCAACAGCGTGTGCCAGCCTCGGGCCTTACAGGCGGCCAGCAGGGCTGGGGCGTCGGCGCGCAAACGGTCGTCGAGCACCAACCAGGCCAAGGGGCCTTGTTGATCGCCGAGCAACAGCCATTGGCCCGGCTCGTCTGGCATAGGTGGCGGGGTCACGCCGCTGAGTTCGCAGACAAAACCGGGTTGGCCGATGCGCAGGCGTTGTGCATCGACCACACCCTCGAGCCCCAGCCCCGGCGTACTGTGCACGTCTTCAGCGGCCATCGGCGCCCGACCGAAAGCGCGGGCGATCGGGTGTTCGGAGCGGTTTTCCAACGCGGCGGCGAGACTCAGGCACTGATCGCTGTCCAGGGAGCCGAGAGGGCGGATCGAGCGCAGCGCCAGACGGCCTTCGGTGAGGGTGCCGGTCTTGTCGAAAATCACCGTATCGATCTGGTTCAAGCCTTCCAGCACGTGACCGCGGGTCAACAGCAAGCCGAGCTTGTGCAAGGTACCGGTGGCAGCGGTGAGGGCGGTTGGCGTCGCCAGGGACAAGGCGCATGGGCAGGTCGCGACCAGCATCGCCAGGACGATCCAGAAGGCTCGCGACGAATCCAGCTCCCACCAGAGCAGGCCAATGCAGGCGGATGCGATGAGTGTCAGCAGCAGGAACCACTGCGCGGCTCGGTCGGCGATTTCCGCCAATCGCGGTTTTTCCGCCTGGGCACGATCCAGCAAGCGGACAATGGCGGAGAGACGGGTGTCCTGGCCGAGGGCCTGTACCTGCACGGTCAACGCACCTTCGACATTCAGGGTGCCGGCAGTGACAGCGTCGCCTGGGCTGCGTGGTTGAGGTAGGTATTCGCCGGTCAGCAGCGACTCGTCGATGCTCGACTGACCGTCGAGGATTTTGCCGTCGGCCGGGAGGATTGCACCCGGATGCACCAACACCCGATCATCTACCCGCAGTTCGCTCAGCAGGATCCGTTCGCTCTGGCCATCGCTGTCCAGGCGCAGGCAGGAGGCGGGCAGCAGGTTGACAAGCTGCGCAGTGGCGGCTGCCGTGCGTTCCCGGGCGCGGCGCTCCAGGTAGCGCCCGGCCAGCAGGAACAGCGCAAACATGCCGACCGCATCGAAATACAGTTCGCCGACACCGGTGATCGAGGTCCAGATCCCGGCGATATAGGCGCTGCCGATGGCCAGCGACACCGAAACGTCCATCGTCAGGTGGCGGGTGCGCAAATCACGCATGGCACCCTTGAAGAACGGCGCGCAGCTATAAAACACGATTGGGGTAGTGAGAAACAACGCGACCCAGCGCAGGATGGTGTGCAGTTCAGGGCTGAGGTCGATATTGAACTCCGGCCAGGTGGCCATGGTCGCCATCATCGCCTGGAACCACAGCAGGCCGGCCACGCCGAGTTGGCGCAGGGCCAGGCGGTTTTCGCTGGCCAGTTGCTCGCTGGCACGGTCGGCCTGGTAAGGATGGGCGGCGTAGCCGATGTGGCGCAGCTCGGCGAGCAGCCGGCTGAGCGGCAGTTGCCCGTCGGCCCAACGCACGTGCAGTCGATGATTCGACAGGTTCAATCGCGCCTCGGCCACGGCCGGCAAAGTGCGCAGGTGTTTCTCGATCAACCAGCCGCAGGCGGCGCAACTGATGCCTTCCATCAATAGCGTGGTTTCGGCCAGCTCACCTTCGTGACGGACAAAGGGTTGCTGCACCTCGGCGCGGTCGTACAGCGCCAGTTCATCGACCAATTGCACAGGCAACGCTTCGGGGTTGGCCGATGCTTCGCTGCGATGCTGGTAATAGTTCTCCAGCCCACCGGCGACAATCGCCTCGGCCACGGCCTGGCAACCTGGGCAGCAGAATTCGCGGGTTTGCCCAAGGACTGCAGCCGTGAAACGGCTGCCAGCCGGAACGGGCAGGGCGCAGTGGTAGCAGGGGAGTGGGGTGGTCATGGGTAATCCATGGCGTCTGGATGGGCCTCATCGCCAGCAAGCCGGCTCCTACAAAGGTACACGCAATTCTGTAGGAGCCGGCTTGCTGGCGATGCGCGAAGCGCGGTTTTATTTTTTCAGGTCTTCGGCACCCTGCAACGGTTCATCGCCCAGCAGCAGGTCTTTGTCATGGCTGACCGATTCTTCTTCGAACATGCGCCAGACGTGGTCGTCCTGGCTGCCGAGCAACTCGACAAAGCGGCGACCTTCGATCTTGTCGCTCAATTGGCCGATGTAGCGACCCTGTTCGGTTTCGCTGCGGGTCAGGATGATCTTGCGATCCTTCTCCGGTTGGGTCGGTGAGATCAGGTTCAGCTCAAGGGTTTGCGGTTGGCTGTTGCCGCTCAGGCGCAGGTCGACTTCACCGGTCACGTCATCCAGGTGAACGTTGGCACGCATCAGCAGAGTCTGCGCCAGCAATTCACGGTCGAGGGAGCGGTTGATGCCTTTGCCGGCCTCATAGTAGTTATCGTTGACCAGGTTGTCCGGGTTGTTCACCGCAATGGTCACCATGGACAGGGTCAGGGTCACCGAGCAGGCCAGAATCCCGATGATGATCCATGGCCAAAGGTGCTTGTACCAGGGACTTGCGGCGTTTGCTGCGGGCATGATCACTTCTCTCAACGATTTTGTGGGCCGATGAATCGGCTCTTGGCTTCAACGTGAATGCTGGCGTCATCGGCATCCTTGAGGATGAACTTCACCTCGTTGGTGCTCGATGGCAGGTGTTCCGGTGCCACGGACAGTTCGGCTGGCTGGCTGACGATATCACCGGCTGCCACCTTGATCTCGCGTCGGCCTTGCAGCTTGAGGTCCGGCAAGCCGGTGGCTTCAAGGACATAGGTATGGTCACGCTGATCCTTGTTCATGATTTTCAGGCTGTAGACGTTTTCGATCCGGCCCTCGGCGTTTTCGCGGTACAGCACGCGGTCCTTGCTGACGTCGAAGCCCACCAGGGAGCGCATGAAGAACGCGGTCACCAGCAAGCTGATCATCGCCAGCAACACCACGGCATAGCCGATCAGGCGCGGACGCAGTTTATGGGTTTTCTGTCCGGACAGGTTGTGTTCGGTGGTGTAGCTGATCAGGCCGCGCGGGTAGTCCATCTTGTCCATGATCGCGTCGCAGGCATCGATGCAGGCGGCGCAACCGATGCACTCGATTTGCAGGCCGTCGCGGATGTCGATACCGGTCGGGCAGACCTGAACGCACATGGTGCAGTCGATGCAGTCACCCAGCCCCTGAGCTTTGTAGTCGATGCCTTTTTTACGTGGGCCGCGGCCTTCGCCACGGCGCGGGTCGTAGGACACGATCAGGGTGTCCTTGTCGAACATCACACTCTGGAAGCGCGCGTACGGGCACATGTAGATGCACACCTGTTCACGCAGCCAACCCGCGTTGCCGTAGGTGGCGAGGGTGAAGAAACCGACCCAGAAGTACGACCAGCCATCGGCCTCACCGGTGAAGAAGTCGATGATCAATTCGCGGATCGGTGAGAAGTAGCCGACGAAGGTCATGCCGGTCACGAAGCCGATCAGCAGCCACATGATGTGCTTGCTGAATTTTCGCAGGAATTTGTTGGCGCTCATCGGCGCCTTGTCGAGTTTGATGCGTTGGTTACGGTCGCCTTCGGTGACCTTTTCGCACCACATGAAAATCCAGGTCCAGACGCTTTGCGGGCAGGTATAACCGCACCAGACCCGGCCCGCGTACACCGTGATGAAGAACAGGCCGAACGCGGCGATGATCAACATGCCCGACAGCAGAATGAAGTCCTGAGGCCAGAAGGTTGCGCCGAAAATGAAGAACTTACGTTCCGGCAGGTTCCACCAGACGGCCTGGTGCCCCCCCCAGTTCAGCCACACCGTACCGAAATACAACAGAAACAACACGGCACCGCCTGCCATCCGCAGGTTGCGGAACAAGCCGGTGAAGGCGCGGGTGTAGATCTTTTCCCGGGAGGCATAGAGGTCGACGCTGTTGTTCGCGTTTTTGGTGGGAGGGGTGACGTCGTGTACCGGAATCTGGTTGCTCATCGGTTGCATCCCACGGCAGTGGAAAAATGCCTCGGTCAGTACGTGCCAACCGGGGTCAAAATGGGGGTGGTGCAGTGGCGCAATGATACGCCTGTCGCTCTAGCTCGCGGGTGCGACCTTTGGTCACGTTGGTGGAAATCAACTGACCGTGTAATGACTTGTATCAATTGACTCATGAATTATGGCCGGTTTTGCACAGGGCAGAACTCAATCAGCCCATGGGTTGATCAACTGACATCAGGATAGATCTACGGGGCGATGAGTGATCACGGCGCGCCCGGTTTCGAACACGATGTCTGCAGCTTCTGGCATTCCCAACAAGTCGACGATATCGGCATTGATGGCGGCGAGTTTTTGGTAGTCCTCAATGTTTAGCAGTACGTGGACAGGCTTGCCTCGATCCGTGATGAAAACCGGCCCCTGAAGCGTGGCTTCTTTGGCACCACTTGTGTTCTGGTTGAATTCACCGCTGGAAATGGTGGTGATGGCCATCATGTCTGACCCTCCTGAATATCTTGATCTAGAAACGTTACTACCTGTCTGAGCAATCTATCAAGGCGGGTGATCGACCGACGGTCTCGTATCAAAGGCTGTCTCACATGCCTTGAGACAAAGGGCCGATAGAGGGGCCTGTGTCGCGACTGTATTATTTTTTGCGCCACTTACGGCAATAAAACGAACACCGCAAAATTGATTTTCATGATTCTGCGGCGGATTTTTCAAGGATGAGAATGTATGAATGACACTATTGAGCAAGAGTCGGATGTCCGCCTGGACATCGATGCATTGAGGGCGATCCTCAATTCGGGTATCAACGCAACCCCTGTTTTGATTGCATACCTGCAGGCGGCTCTCGCTGTGCTTGAAGCAGGGCGGGAATTGCCTCAAGCCATGAGTCTCACAAGTGAGGCAAACAGTCGGAAGGACCCATCGCAAAAAGCCCGGAAGCCCAAGCCCCTTGGCAATTTGGACAGCCTTGGAGGCGGTAGACTTACGTGAGTCAGTCCACTGGCTTCACATGACTGACCCGAAAAATACCTAGTGGTTTTGAACGAAAAAGGCCCCGCCAATTCACATTGGCGGGGCCTTTTCATGTTGCTTCAAGCGTGTGCCTTACTGAGTATTTTCCGCCAGAGGCTTTTCGCCATGAGACAGGCTGTAGACATGAGCGGCCAGTAGGTGAACCTTGTCGTTGCCCTGTATTTTATGGACGGTTTTGCAGGTGCGCAGACCAATCAGCCCTTTGGCTGATCAGCCGCCTGCCGCAATGTACAGGATTCCACCCCCTGGAATTCAGACCAGTCGAGACAGGCCTTTCGCCTGGTTCCAGGCCTCATCATCGCCCACGCGTGACCGGTTCGACAGACCAAAGACGGGCACGTCTATCATCACTTTATTACCCGGCGCCCCCGTATTGTAAGTTTGCACCTCAAAGTTGCCGCCGTGGAGCAGTGCTTGTCGCAGCAGTTGCTGGTGGTCCTCTGTCAGCGGACTGCCGAGAGCAAGCTCGCGGTTTTGATGTAGTGCCACCGCTTCGCGCTTCAACTCAACATCCAGCATGCCGGTTCTATCCTTGCCGCTCTTGCAGTTCCAGCAAGGCACTGCGCCAATCTCGTATGCCAGCATCGCTGCACGCAGCGCTGCTTTGTAAGGTTCGCCACCGTCGCGGTTATGCGTCTTGCCAGCCCAGATCTCCTTCAACTGGCGGCTCAGCAACTCCACCCGATTGGCATTTACGGGCCTCGGGTCTCGCTTCAAATACTCTCCCACCCAGCCTCCCGGCGTAGCAGAAGGTCTCAGATCACTCCCCAGTAGTTGGTGAAATGCGTTGACGTTGTAACCATCAGCTTGTGTGTTGCCCATGTGAAACTTAAGCGCAAACTCGTTGACTCCAAAATTAAATGCCGCGACCTCCAGATTGACGCGGACAGCGTGTGGCTTGCCATCATCACCAATCAGGGACAAGACCAGCGGCAGCATCTGACAGAGCTCCTGCCACGCCCTTATTTGATCGTCCAGCATGTCGCCTTCCCCACCAAACCCACCCGTCAACAGCGATGTTGATACCAATTGCAGCGGGACCACATTCCCCGTTAACGCCAACTTCAGTGATTCGGGGCGCGCAAACAGTGCTGCAGTCACCACCTCGCGCGCGCGATTCTGTGCGCCTAAGTGCCGCTGCGCGCTTCCCTTCTCCAGCCCATAAGGCGATAGAGTGCCGTGACGGACGCCCTTGAACAGTGTTTTTTCCCGGCCATCGTGCTCCTGTGCCCGGATCTCCGACGTCCACAAATTGGTCGCGTGCCTGATCTCGAGGGTGGATGCCGAAGTGACTCCACGGCCGCAGTATGAAGTCGGAAAAATATCCTCGTCCCCCAGCTTCATCTGCGCCGCAGGCAGCATCGTGCAGGTATAACGCTGGTTATTGTGTTCGAAACTGGTTTCCACCTTCTTCCATTCATTACGGTTCAGCACCGCTTGCCTGGCGCTGATAAATGCCGTCCGAGCCTCCCGCATCAGCGCTTTGGAAGTTATTCCCGGCCGCTGCAAGTGGCTTGCGATGAACGCAATCATATCTTTGTCCAGGCTCTTGGCCTTCTTCAGCTCAGCATTGGTTGCCGTTCTGTCGACTTTCAAGAGCGGGGATTGCAGCTGGTCAGAAATATGTTTGAGTGCCGTCGTGTCTTTGCCCAGTTGGTCGAGAGCGAACGCCGCCGCTTCCACACGGTTTTTTTGAAGTACAAACAAGGTTTGAATGGAAAGCGGGGGCGGCGAAGAAGATTTTTCCAGCTCGGACAGTGGCGCCCTCTCATCACCTGGCAAGCAATCGACCGTGGCCGGCACCCTCGTCAGGACCAGCGGCACATTACTGCACCGTTTGACCTCGGCTGCTACTCGGCCACAAGTTACTTGCGAAGGGGGGGCAATGTTCACGCTGTACGTCGCCGTAAGCTGGAGGGGCATACTTGCGTCCTGTGTGAATAGGAGTACGTGAGGAGCAAGTTATGAGCTTTTAATTTGGATCGCTTGTAGAAACCAATCATCGCAACTGGCCCAGCGGCATTGAGGTCGTCACCATTCAGTTTTCTTCAGGGTGAACAAAAACGGCCCCGTCGAATGACGGAGCCGTTTTTTGTTGCATCAAGCGTTTGCCTTACTGGGCATCCGCCGCCGCAGCCTTCTCACCATGAGACAGGCTGTAGACGTACGCGGCCAGCAGGTGAACCTTGTCGTTACCCTGCATTTGCTCTTGCGCAGGCATCTGGCCCTGACGGCCGTAACGGATGGTCTGCTGCAGTTGAGCGAAGCTCGAACCGTAGATGAACGCGGCCGGGTGGGTCAGGTTAGGTGCGCCCATGGCCGGGGTACCTTTGCCTTCCGGACCGTGGCAAGCCACGCAGTTAGCGGCGAACAGCTTCTGGCCGGCAACCGGGTCAGCCTTGGTGCCTTCCGGCAGCTTGCGGCCATCGAGGTTGGTCAGGACGAAAGCAGCCACATCCGAAACGCCTTGCTCGCCGATCACTTCGGCCCACGCCGGCATGACCGCGTGACGGCCACCCATGATGGTGGTCTTGATGGTTTCCGGCTCGCCGCCCCAGCGCCAGTCGGCGTCGGTCAGGTTAGGGAAGCCATAAGCGCCTTTGGCGTCGGAACCGTGGCAAACCGAGCAGTTGGAGGCGAACAGGCGGCCACCCATCTTCAGGGCTTGCGGGTCCTTGGCCACTTCTTCAATTGGCATGGCAGCGAACTTGGCGAAGATCGGGCCGAACTTGGCGTCCGAACGAGCCATTTCCTTTTCCCACTCGTGAACGCCGGTCCAGCCGGTCTGGCCGTTGGCGAACGCGGTCTGCTTCTCGTTATCCAGGTAGTTGTAGCCTGGCAGCAAGCCTTTCCAGTTACCCAGGCCCGGGTAGAGCACCAGGTAGCCCAAGGCGAAAATGATGGTGCCCACGAACAGCATGAACCACCATTTCGGCAGCGGGTTGTCGTACTCCTCGATCCCGTCGAAGGAGTGCCCGACCGTCTCGTCCGTTTGCTCCGCTCGCTGGCCCTTGCGGGTCGACAGCAGCAGCCATGTCAGGGAAAAGATCGTACCGAGACTGAGGACTGTGACGTACAGACTCCAGAATGTAGTCATTCTTTGTTACTCCTAGAAGCTTGCTCGACGTGCTTGATGGCTTCGGGATCATCCGCGAAAGGCAGCAAGGTCGCGTCTTCAAACTCCGACTTGCGCTTGGGGCTGAAGACCCACAAGGCCAGACCGATGAAGGCCACCATGACAACAACGGTGCCCAGGCCACGAATCATCCCGATATCCATTTAGATCACCGTTTGCTTTTGATGATGGTGCCCAGGCCTTGTAGATAGGCCACCAGCGCGTCCATTTCGGTTTTGCCCTTCACGGCATCCTTGGCGCCGGCGATGTCTTCGTCGGTGTAAGGGACGCCGAGCGCGCGCAAGACTTCCATTTTCTTGGCGGTGTCTTTGCCGTCGAGCTTGTTTTCCACGAGGAACGGGTAGGCCGGCATTTTCGACTCCGGCACCACGTTGCGCGGGTTGTACAAGTGCGCACGTTGCCAGTCATCGGAGTAACGACCACCGACACGGGCCAGGTCCGGACCGGTACGCTTGGAACCCCACAGGAATGGGTGATCCCAGACGCTTTCACCGGCGACCGAGTAGTGGCCGTAGCGTTCGGTTTCAGCGCGGAACGGGCGGATCATCTGTGAGTGGCAGCTGACGCAACCGTTGGCGATGTAGATATCGCGGCCTTCCAGTTCAAGGGCGGAGCGAGGCTTCATGCCTTCGACCGGCTTGTTGGTCACGTCCTGGAAAAACAGCGGAACGATCTGGGTCAGGCCGCCGATGCTGACGGCAATAACCATGAAGAAGGCCAGCAGGCCAATGTTCTTCTCGACTGCTTCATGCTTCATCAGTGAGCTCCAACTACAGCGATCTGTTCGGCGGCTTTGGCTTCAGCCGGGTTCGAGGCGCGTACGGTACGGAATACGTTGTAGGCCATGAACAGCATGCCGGCCGCGAAGAACGCACCGCCCAGGGCGCGAACGATGAAGCCAGGATGGCTGGCTTGCAGCGCTTCGACGAACGAGTAGGTGAGGGTGCCGTCATCGTTGATTGCACGCCACATCAGGCCTTGGGTGATGCCGTTGACCCACATCGAAGCGATGTACAGCACGGTACCGATGGTCGCGAGCCAGAAGTGCGCGTTGATCAGGCCGACGCTGTGCATCTGCGCACGACCGAACAGTTTCGGAATCATGTGGTAGACCGCGCCGATCGAAATCATCGCTACCCAGCCCAGAGCGCCGGCGTGTACGTGGCCGATGGTCCAGTCGGTGTAGTGCGACAGCGAGTTCACGGTCTTGATCGCCATCATCGGACCTTCGAAGGTCGACATGCCGTAGAAGGCCAGGGAGACGACCAGGAAACGCAGGATCGGGTCGGTGCGCAACTTATGCCAGGCGCCCGACAGGGTCATCATGCCGTTGATCATGCCGCCCCAGCTCGGAGCCAGCAGGATGATCGACATGGCCATGCCCAGCGATTGTGCCCAATCCGGCAGCGCGGTGTAGTGCAGGTGGTGCGGACCTGCCCAGATGTACAGGGTGATCAGTGCCCAGAAGTGCACGATCGACAGGCGATAGGAGTAGATAGGACGCTCGGCCTGTTTCGGCACGAAGTAGTACATCATCCCCAGGAAGCCGGTGGTCAGGAAGAAACCTACGGCGTTGTGGCCGTACCACCACTGGATCATCGCATCGGTCGCGCCGGCATAAGCCGAGTAGGACTTGAAGAAGCTGACCGGTAGAGAGGCGTGGTTGACGATGTGCAGCATCGCCGTCACCAGAATGAAGGCACCGTAGAACCAGTTGCCCACATAGATGTGCTTGGTCTTGCGTTTGATGATGGTGCCAAAGAACACCAGTGCGTAGGTCACCCAGACAATCGCCAGCAGGATAGCCAGAGGCCATTCCAGTTCAGCGTATTCCTTGCTGGTGGTGTAGCCCAACGGCAAGGTAATACCGGCGCCGACGATCACCGCTTGCCAACCCCAGAAGGTGAAGGCGGCGAGGCTGTCGGAAATCAGTCGCGTTTGGCAGGTTCGCTGCACGACGTAGTAAGAAGTGGCAAACAGTGCACATCCACCGAAGGCGAAAATCACCAGGTTGGTGTGCAACGGGCGCAGGCGTCCAAAGCTCGTCCACGGCAGACCGAAGTTCAATTCCGGCCAGACCAGTTGAGAGGCGATGAAGACACCGAGCCCCATGCCAAGGATCCCCCAGACCACCGTCATGATGGCGAACTGGCGGACTACCTTATAGTTATAAGCAGTCGGACTGATTGCTGTGCTCATTCTAAGGTTCCACGGTTTGGGTGTTTTATTAGGATTAAAAATCGGCCGCAAGTATGTAGAAAGCGTAGGGTCATTGCAACGCGCCATGACCTCGGTCAATGCTTTCAAATGCTGATTCTGCGGCCTTTCCATACGCCGCGTAGGGTCAAAATTGTCCGCGAACAAAACGTCCCGGAAGACTGGTCAGGCGAGGGGGTCAGGTCGGATGTAACGAGGTGTGTTCAAACGCAACGATTGGGTGACCGAAGGTAATTGGCGCGACAGCCGGTATCTACCAGCCTTTGCGGCCTGTCTTCGGGCAGATTCGTCGAACACATCGTTCAGGGTCGACCTGGAACCGGCACTGGCCAGTCCGCATCGGGGGAAGCTTAGACCCGAATCAGAGGAACCGAAAGGAAGACTATCGACGGGTGCGACAATGAGTCGCAAAGGGAAAGGGAACTGCCGCATCCGTGAGAATGCGGCAGCAGAGCGGTGGTGAATTACTCGTTGTTGCCTTCAGTCTGCAACCGCTCTGTATTCAGGCCGTGGGACAGGCTGTACACATAAGCGGCAAGCAGTTGCACCTTATCGTTGCCGAGCAGTTCGTTCTGCGCCGGCATATGGCCCTGGCGGCCATGACGAATCGTTTGTTCAAGCTGCGCCAGGCTCGTACCGTAGATAAAACCGGTCGGGTGCGTCAGGTTCGGCGCGCCCATGGCTTCAGTGCCCTGGCCGTTTGCCCCATGGCAGGCTGTGCAGGTGGTGTTGAACACTTGCTGTCCGGCTTGCAGGTCGACTTTGCTGTCGGCAGGCAATGGCAGGCCAGCCAGTTCGTGGCGCACATAAGCCGCCACGTTTTTCACACCGGTTTCGCCAAGGATTTCGCCCCAGGCCGGCATCGCCGCCATGCGGCCACCCATGATGGTGGTCTTGATGGTTTCGGCACTGCCGCCCCAGCGCCAGTCACTATCAGTCAGGTTAGGGAAACCGAATGCACCCTTGGCATCCGAGCCGTGGCACACCGAGCAGTTGGAGGCGAACAGCCGGCCCCCCATTTTCAGCGCTTGCGGGTCTTTAGCCACGTCTTGCAGCGGCATAGCGGCGAATTTGGCGAAGATCGGGCCGAATTTCGCATCGGCCTTGTTCATCTCCTTTTCCCATTCGTGCACGCCGGTCCAGCCATTGTCGTAGCCAGGCAGGATGCCTTTCCAGTTGCCCAGGCCCGGATAAAGGATCAGATAGCCGACGGCAAACACCAGGGTGCCGGCGAACAGCATGAACCACCATTGCGGCAGAGGATTGTCATACTCCTCGATGCCGTCGAAGCTGTGACCCATGGTCTGGTCGACGCTGCCCTTGGTTTCGCCCCGGCGGGTGGCGATCAGCAGCCAGGTCAGGCCGATCAGGCTGCCGATGGTCAGTACGCAGATCCACGTACTCCAGAAGGTGGTCATGGCCGGGTACTCCTTGCGGCGGATGCTTGTTGGGGGCTGTTTTCGGGCTGCGGCTCGTCGGCGAACGGCAGCAGGCGGGCTTCGGCGAATTGCGGGCTGCGTTTGGCGTTGAATACCCACAGGGTCAGGCCGACAAAGGCCACGAACACTACGACCGTGCCCAGGCCGCGAATCATTCCAGTGCTGATGTCAATGACCATGGCTCACCTCTTGCTCTTGATGGCAGTGCCGAGCACCTGCAGGTAGGCGACCAGTGCGTCCATCTCCGACTTGCCTTTGACCGACGCTGTTGCACCGGCGATATCGGCATCGGTGTAGGGCACACCCAGGGTGCGCATGGCCTTCAGCTTGGTCTCGGTGTGACTGGTATCGAGTTGATTGGCCACCAGCCACGGGTAGGCCGGCATCTTCGATTCCGGCACGACGTTGCGCGGGTTGTACAAATGCGCGCGGTGCCAGTCATCCGAGTAGCGCGCGCCGACCCGGGCCAGGTCTGGACCAGTACGTTTCGAACCCCACAGGAACGGGTGATCCCAGACGCTTTCACCGGCGACCGAATAGTGGCCATAGCGTTCGGTTTCGGCGCGGAACGGACGAATCATCTGCGAGTGGCAGCCGACGCAGCCTTCGCGGATATAGATGTCGCGACCTTCCAGTTGCAGGGCGGTGTAGGGCTTCATGCCTTCCACCGGCTTATTGGTCACGTCCTGGAAGAACAGCGGGACGATCTGGGTCAGGCCACCGATGCTCACGGCGAGCACCATCAGAATCATGAGCAGGCCGACGTTTTTCTCGATTGTTTCGTGTTTCATGGCGGACTCCTCAAGCCATATGCGCGGCTGCGGCGACTTCGGCAGGCTGCGAGGCCCGTACGGTGCGCCAGGTGTTGTAAGCCATCAGCAACATGCCGCTGAGGAACACGGCCCCGCCGATCAGTCGCACGATGAAGCCTGGATGGCTGGCCACCAGGGTTTCGACGAAGGAGTAAGTCAGCGTGCCGTCCTCGTTCACCGCACGCCACATCAGGCCCTGGGCGATACCGTTGACCCACATCGAGGCGATGTAGAGCACGGTGCCGATGGTGGCGAGCCAGAAGTGCGCGTTGATCAGGCCGATGCTGTGCATCTGCTCGCGGCCGAAGACTTTCGGAATCATGTGGTACAGCGCGCCGATGGAAATCATCGCCACCCAGCCGAGCGCGCCGGCGTGTACGTGACCGATGGTCCAGTCGGTGTAGTGGGAGAGGGCGTTCACGGTCTTGATCGCCATCATCGGCCCTTCGAAGGTCGACATGCCGTAGAACGCCAGGGAGACCACGAGGAAGCGCAGGATCGGGTCGCTGCGCAACTTATGCCAGGCGCCCGACAGGGTCATCATGCCGTTGATCATGCCGCCCCAGCTCGGTGCCAGCAGGATCAGCGACATCACCATGCCCAGCGACTGCGCCCAGTCCGGCAGAGCGGTGTAGTGCAAGTGGTGGGGGCCGGCCCAGATGTACAGGGTGATCAGCGCCCAGAAGTGCACGATCGACAGGCGATAGGAATACACCGGACGCTCGGCCTGCTTGGGCACGAAGTAATACATCATGCCGAGGAAGCCTGCGGTGAGGAAAAAGCCCACGGCGTTGTGGCCGTACCACCATTGCACCATGGCATCGGTGGCACCGGCGTACAGCGAGTAGGACTTGGTGAAACTCACCGGCAACTCAAGGTTGTTGACGATGTGCAGGATGGCGACGGTGATGATGAAGCCGCCGAAGAACCAGTTACCGACATAAATGTGCTTGGTCTTGCGCTGCATGATCGTGCCGAAGAACACGATGGCGTAGGCGACCCAGACGATGGTGATCAGGATATCGATCGGCCATTCCAGCTCGGCGTATTCCTTGGAACTGGTGTACCCCAGTGGCAGGCTGATAGCTGCCAGCAGGATCACCAACTGCCAACCCCAGAAGCAGAACGCGGCGATTTTCGGCGCGAACAGCTGAGTCTGGCAGGTGCGTTGTACCGAATAGAACGAGCTGGCAAACAGCGCGCAGCCGCCAAAGGCAAAAATCACCGCGTTAGTGTGCAACGGGCGCAACCGCCCGAAACTGGTCCACGGCAAATTGAAGTTGAGTTCGGGCCAGACCAACTGGGCCGCGAGAAAAACCCCGAGCCCCATGCCGACGATGCCCCACACCACCGTCATAATGGCGAATTGGCGGACCACCTTATAGTTGTAGGCGGTACTGATAGAAGTGTTCATGGTTCCCCATCCACGGTTCAGCCCAAGCGAGCGCCAACGACGCATCCTTCGGCTGGAGTTATAGGCAGACTAAATGCGAGGCAAGCATGGACAAATGGCACAACGCCGTTATTGACGGGGATCAATGGGCGCAGTGCGTACAGGGTCACGGATGGCTTTGGAATGCGGCTCAAGGAAAGGCCTCGGCGACCCTCATCCTGGCCCATGGTGCCGGTGCGCCGATGGACAGCGACTGGATGAACGACATGGCTGCACGCCTCGCGTCGCTTGGGGTCAACGTGCTGCGATTCGAGTTTCCGTACATGGCGCAACGGCGCATCGATGGCGGCAAGCGTCCACCCAATCCGGCACCCAAACTGCTCGAGAGCTGGAGAGAGGTGTATGCCCAGGTGCGACGCCATGTCGCCGGGCCGTTGGCCATCGGTGGCAAATCCATGGGCGGTCGGATGGCCAGCCTGCTTGCCGATGAGCTGGGTGCCGACGCGCTGGTCTGCCTGGGCTATCCGTTTTATGCCGTAGGCAAGCCGCAGAAACCTCGGGTCGAACATTTGGCCGGGTTGACGACGCGGACGCTGATCGTGCAGGGCGAGCGGGATGCGCTGGGCAATCGTGAGGCGGTGGAGGGTTATGCTCTGTCACCGAGCATCGAGGTGTTTTGGCTGGTGGCGGGGGATCATGATCTGAAGCCGTTGAAGGCTTCCGGGTTTAGTCATGAGCAGCATTTGGCGGCAGCGGCTGGGAAGGTGGCGGCATTTCTCCTGTGAGATTTGCAGCGCCCTTCAGGGCCTCTTCGCGGGCAAGCCTCGCTCCTACAGTTCATGGGCGATCAAATGGATAATCCGTAGGAGCGAGGCTTGCCCGCGAAGAGGCCCTCTCAGACGACATCACTTTCAAACTGGCAATAAAAAACCCGGAGGCTTCCACCGTCCGGGTTTTTTGTTTACCGCATCAATCAGCGGTTAAACCGTTCCACCAACGAATACTGGGTATTCGCGGTTTTGGTCAGTTCTTCACTCAACAATGCCGAGTTGTGCGCTTGTTCCGAAGTCTGGTCGGCCAGGTGCGAGATGTTGCTGATGTTGCGGCTGATTTCCTCGGCCACGGCGCTTTGCTCTTCGGTCGCCGCGGCGATCTGGGTGGTCATGTCGGTGATGTTGGCCACCGCTTCGCTGATGCCTACCAGCGCCTGATCCGCTTCCAGTACCCGCGCTACGCCTTCTTCGGCCTGACGATGTCCGGCTTCCATGGTTTGCACGGCGGTGCCGGCGGTCTGTTGCAGCTTGGCGATCAGGGCATGAATCTGCCCGGTGGATTCGCTGGTGCGTTGCGCCAGTTGCCGTACTTCATCCGCCACCACCGCAAAGCCTCGACCCATTTCACCGGCACGGGCCGCTTCAATAGCGGCGTTCAACGCCAGCAGGTTGGTCTGATCGGCAATGCCCTTGATCACATCGACCACGCCACCGATCTCATCGCTGTCCTTGGCCAGTTGGGTCACGGTCAGACCGGTTTCCCCGACGGCCACCGACAGGCGCTGGATGGCTTCGCGGGTTTCTCCGGCGATGTCACGACCACGACCGGTCAGGCGATTAGCCTCCTGGGTCGCATCGGCGGTGCGCTGTACATGGCTGGCCACTTCCTGAGTGGTGGCCGCCATCTGATTAACGGCGGTGGCGACCTGCTCGGTCTCGACGCGCTGACGTTCAAGCCCCGAAGAGCTGTTATGCGCCAGGGCATCGGATTGCTTGGCTTGGTCGGTCAGGTGCTCGGCAGTGTCCTGCAGGCGGGTCAGGCAGGTTTTCAGGCGGGCTTCCTGGCTGAGGATCGACATTTCCAGGCGTGCCTGGGCACCGCGGCTGTCGGTGTACATCTGCGCGATCAACGGATCGGAAGTGGTCTGCTCGGCCAGGCGCAGCAAACGCTTGATGCCGCGCTGCTGCCAGCTCAAGCCCATCAGGCCCAGTGGCACCGAAAGACCGGCGGCCAGGGCAAAACCCCACTGAGAGTTGAGCGAGGCGCCGATCATGAAGCTCAACTGGCTGACCAGAATGAACGGCAGCCAGTCCTGCAGGACCGGCAGCCATTTATCGGTGCCCGGAATGGCCGGCTTACCCTGGTTGATGCGTTGGTAGAGCGTTTCGGCACGGCTGATCTGTTCGGCGGTGGGTTTAACCCGTACCGACTCGTAACCGATCACCTGATTACCTTCGAAGACCGGCGTCACATAGGCGTTGACCCAGTAGTGATCACCGCTCTTGCAGCGATTTTTGACAATGCCCATCCACGGCAAGCCTTGTTTGAGCGTGCCCCACATGTGCGCGAACACTGCGGACGGCACGTCGGGGTGACGCACCAGGTTGTGTGGCGCACGGATCAGCTCCTCACGAGAGAACCCGCTGATCTCGACGAAGGCGTCGTTGCAGTAGGTGATCACGCCCTTGGCATCAGTGGTGGAGATCAACCGTTGCTGAGCCGGGAAGGTCCGCTCACGTTGTGTAATTGGCTGGTTATTGCGCATGGCTGTTTTAATCCGCAAGGCTTTCAAGTGCTGTATCGGCAACCGTTGCGGTTTGTTGAGGTTTTTTTTCAATTTTCAGAGGCGCGTCGCAAAATGACTCTTGCGTCAGTCGGCGAATATGGAATTGGCCACCGCCCTGTGTAGGAGCTGCCGAAGGCTGCGATCTTTTGATCTTGTTTTTTCAAAATCAAAAGATCGCAGCCTGCGGCAGCTCCTACAGGAGACCGGCGTTATCGGTGGGTTATGAAGCAATCAACTGGCGCAACACATAGTGCAGAATCCCTCCCGACTTGAAGTACTCCACTTCATTGAGCGTGTCGATGCGGCAGAGCACTTCGACTTTCTCGCGGGTACCGTTTTCGCGGGTGATGACCAGGGTCAGGTTCATCCGTGGCGTCAGTTCGACGCCAGTCAAGCCGAGGATGTCCAAGGTTTCGGTGCCTTTGAGATTCAGGCTCTTGCGATTCTGATCGAGTTTGAACTGCAGCGGCAGTACGCCCATGCCCACCAGGTTGGAGCGGTGAATGCGCTCGAAGCTTTCGGCGATGACCGCTTTGACCCCCAGTAGATTAGTACCCTTGGCCGCCCAGTCACGGCTTGATCCGGTGCCGTATTCCTGCCCGGCGATGACCACCAGCGGCGTGCCCGTGGCCTGGTAACGCATGGCCGCGTCGTAGATCGCCAGTTTTTCCCCGGTCGGGATGTACAGCGTATTGCCACCTTCTTCGCCGCCCAGCATTTCGTTGCGAATGCGGATGTTGGCGAAGGTGCCGCGCATCATCACTTCATGGTTGCCGCGTCGCGAACCATAGGAGTTGAAATCCCGAGGCTCCACGCCTTTTTCCCGCAGATAGCGGCCTGCCGGACTGTCGGCCTTGATGTTGCCGGCGGGGGAGATGTGATCGGTGGTGACCGAGTCGCCCAGCAGCGCAAGCACGCGAGCGCCGTTGAC
The DNA here is from genome assembly GCF_050990305.1 of Pseudomonas putida. Classification (GTDB taxonomy): domain Bacteria; phylum Pseudomonadota; class Gammaproteobacteria; order Pseudomonadales; family Pseudomonadaceae; genus Aquipseudomonas; species Aquipseudomonas putida_AH. Next base: position 1,982,014 of record NZ_CP158817.1, read on the forward strand.
GTCCTTGACCTCCGGCGGCGGCCCGCCGATGTCATCGAAGAACGGTGGATGCTGGATGTAAGTGGAATCGTCCTGCCAGACATAGGTGGCCGCTTGCGGCACTTCGATGGCCTGCCACTGTTCGTCGCCGGCAAACACCTCGGCGTACTCCTTGTGGAACATCGCGGTATTGACCTGTTCCACGGCGTCGGCGATTTCCTGGCTGCTGGGCCAGATGTCGCGCAGATAAACCAGCTTGCCGTTTTTGTCCTCGCCCAAAGGCTCGCGGCTGAGGTCGATGCGCACGGTGCCGGCCAGCGCATAAGCCACCACCAGCGGCGGCGAGGCCAGCCAGTTGGTTTTCACCAGCGGGTGGACCCGGCCTTCGAAGTTACGGTTGCCCGACAGCACGGATGCGACGGTCAGGTCGGCTTTCTGGATGGCTTTCTCAATCGGTTCCGGCAAGGGGCCGGAGTTGCCAATGCAAGTGGTACAGCCGTAACCGACCAGGGCAAATCCCAGTTCATCCAGGTATTGCGTCAGTCCGGCCGCCTTATAGTAGTCGGTGACCACTTTGGAGCCTGGCGCCAGCGAGCTTTTCACCCAGGGTTTGCGTCGCAGGCCTTTTTCCACGGCTTTTTTCGCCACCAAACCAGCGGCCATCATCACGCTCGGGTTGGAGGTGTTGGTGCATGACGTGATTGCAGCAATCACCACCGCGCCGTTTTTCAGGCGAACCGTTTGTCCTTCGAAGTCATAGTCCACTTCACCCGCCAGATCGGCGTTACCCACCGCTACGCCTCCGCCGCCCTCGCTTTCCAGGCGACCTTCTTCCTTGCTGGTGGGCTTGATTTGCAGGCCGATGAAGTCACTGAACGCTTGCGCGACATTGGGCAGGGAAACGCGGTCTTGCGGACGTTTCGGCCCGGCGAGGCTGGCTTCGACGCTGGCCATGTCCAACGCCAGGTTGTCGGTGAACACCGGCTCTTTGCCCGGCAAGCGCCACAGGCCTTGCGCCTTGCTGTACGCCTCGACCAGTTTCACAGTTTCGATAGGGCGACCGGACAGGCGCAGGTATTGCAGTGTCACGTCATCTACCGGAAAGAAGCCGCAGGTGGCGCCGTATTCCGGGGCCATGTTGGCGATGGTCGCGCGGTCCGCCAGCGGCAGGTCGGCGAGGCCATCGCCGTAGAATTCGACGAATTTGCCGACCACGCCTTTCTTGCGCAGCATTTGGGTGACAGTCAGCACCAGGTCGGTGGCGGTGATGCCTTCCTTGAGCTTGCCGGTGAGTTTGAAGCCGATCACTTCGGGAATCAGCATCGACACCGGTTGGCCGAGCATCGCCGCTTCCGCCTCGATGCCGCCGACGCCCCAGCCCAGCACGCCAAGGCCATTGATCATGGTGGTGTGGGAGTCGGTGCCGACCAATGTGTCCGGGAAGGCATAGGTGCGGCCGTCTTCGTCTTTGGTCCAGACTGTGCGACCCAGGTATTCCAGGTTCACCTGATGGCAGATCCCGGTGCCCGGCGGCACCACGCTGAAGTTGTCGAAGGCGCTTTGGCCCCAGCGCAGGAAGGCATAACGCTCGCCATTGCGCTGCATTTCGATATCGACGTTCTGTTCGAAGGCGCTGCTGCTGGCGAATTTGTCGACCATCACCGAGTGGTCGATCACCAGGTCCACCGGCGACAATGGATTGATCCGCTGCGGGTTGCCGCCAGCCTTGGCCATTGCCGCGCGCATGGCGGCCAGGTCGACCACGGCGGGCACGCCGGTGAAGTCTTGCATCAATACCCGCGCCGGGCGGTACTGGATCTCGCGGTCGGAGCGGCGTTCCTTGAGCCAGGCGGCAATCGCCTTGAGGTCGGCGCCGGTGACGGTTTTTGCGTCTTCCCAGCGCAGCAGGTTTTCCAGCAGCACTTTCAGCGACATCGGCAGCTTGTCGAGGTCGCCCAGGCTTTTGGCGGCATCCGGCAGGCTGAAATAGTGGTAGGTCTTGTCGTCGACTTGCAGGGTTTTCAGGGTGTTCAAACTATCGAGGGACGGCATTGCGATCACTCCTTTGCATCCGCACGGCTACGGACTGAGGGGACGGTCAGAGCATTAAACCTAGCCCTGTTTTAAGTAGCTGGCTAATAACTGGACTCTATGGCTGAGCCCGAGGTTCCGAACTCGGCTATCATGCGCCGGTTTTCGTGACAGGCTTTGCGCCAGCGCAAGCCTGGGCATCGCGCAGTGGCCGAATTCTTCGCCATCTGCCCAGGAGTAAGAATGAATACCCTCTTTATGCATTGCCGGCCGGGCTTCGAAGGTGAAGTCTGTTCCGAGATTTCCGACCTCGCCGCACGGCTGAACGTGGCCGGTTATGCCAAGGCCAAACCTGCCAGCGCCTGCGCCGAGTTTGTCTGCACCGAAGACGGCGGCGCCGAACGTCTGATGGGCGGTCAACGTTTCGACCAGTTGATCTTCCCGCGCCAATGGGCCCGGGGGATGTTTATCGACCTGCCGGAAACCGACCGCATCAGTGTGATTCTGGCGCACCTGGCGGACTTTCCGACCTGCGGCAGCCTGTGGCTGGAAGTGCTCGACACCAACGACGGCAAGGAACTGTCGAACTTCTGCAAGAAATTCGAAGGCCCGTTGCGCAAGGCGCTGACCGGTGCCGGCAAACTGGTGGATGACGCCACCAAGCCGCGCCTGCTGTTGACCTTCAAGAGTGGTCGCGAAGTGTTCATCGGGCTGGCGGAATCGGGCAACTCGGCGATGTGGCCGATGGGCATCCCGCGTTTGAAGTTCCCCCGCGAGGCGCCGAGCCGCTCGACCTTGAAGCTGGAGGAGGCCTGGCATCACTTTATCCCGCGCGATCAGTGGGACGAGCGTCTGCACAGCGACATGACGGGCGTCGACCTCGGGGCGGCGCCGGGCGGCTGGACTTGGCAACTGGTCAATCGCGGCATGCTGGTGACCGCCATCGACAACGGCCCGATGGCCGAAAGCCTGATGGACACCGGCCTGGTGCAACATTTGATGGCCGACGGTTTCACCTTCAAGCCCAAGCAACCGGTGGACTGGATGGTCTGCGACATCGTCGAGAAACCGGCGCGCAACGCCGCCATGCTGGAAGAATGGATTGGCGAAGGGCATTGCCGCGAAGCTGTGGTTAACCTCAAGTTGCCGATGAAACAGCGTTACGCCGAAGTGAAGCGCCTGCTGGAGCGCATCGCCGACGGTTTCAAGGCACGGGGCATCAAGGTCGAGATCGGCTGCAAGCAGCTGTATCACGACCGTGAGGAAGTGACCTGCCACCTTCGCCGACTCGATGTAAAGAAACCCAAGTCCCGTTAACGCACGTCTCAACCTGTGTAGGAGCTTGGCTTGCCCGCGAAAGTCGCACCTCGGTCCTACAGATACACAGCGGCGCGAGCTTCGCGGGCAAGCCTCGCTCCTACGCGGGCGATGTACGACAGATGACCGAGCCTCGGCAATGCGCGACAATGCCGGCCAGTTTCAGGAGTAAATCATGAGTGAAATGCTTGATACGCCGGTTGACGGCACCCTCGACGCCACCGGTCTCAACTGCCCGGAGCCAGTGATGATGCTGCATCAGCACATCCGTGACCTGGTGCCCGGCGGCCTGCTCAAGGTGATCGCCACCGATCCGTCGACCCGCCGCGACATCCCCAAGTTCTGCGTGTTTCTCGACCATGAACTGGTGGGGCAGCACGAAGAAGCCGGCACCTACCTGTATTGGATTCGCAAGAAGTCCAGCTAAGGACAACGCAAACCTGTAGGAGCAAAGCTTGCTCGCGATAGCGTCAGGCCAGTCAGCATCGATGTTGAATGTACCGCCGCTATCGCGAGCAAGCTTTGCTCCTACAGGTTTTTGTCTCGGTTCAACCTGCCGACTGGCTGATACGAATGCGTTTGCGCGCACTGCGCGCCAAGCGGATCGACAGCATCAGCGCCGCGCAGCTCAAGCCTGCGATCAAGCCTTCCCACAGCCCACTCGGGCCACTGGCCGGACCGAACCAATCGGTCAGCCCCAGCACATAACCCACCGGCAAGCCGATGCCCCAGTAGGCGAACAGCGTCAGGATCATCGTCACCCGAGTGTCCTGGTAACCACGCAGCGCACCAGCACAGATCACCTGGATGGCGTCGGAGAACTGATACAGCGCTGCGTAGACAATCAGCATCGACGCAATCTGGATCACCGTCTTGTCGGGCGTGTAGATCGAAGCAATGGGTTCGCGCAACAACATGATCAGGCTGGCCGAGAACGCGGCAAACACCAGTGCTGCGCCCAGACCGACCTTCGCCGCGAAACGGGCCTGCCAAGGGTTGCCTGCACCCAGTGCCTGGCCGACTCGGACCGTTACCGCCATGCCCAGGGAATAAGGAATCATGAACAGTAGCGAACTGATGTTCAGGGCAATTTGGTGTCCGGCGACGACCGTGGAGCCGAGGCTGCCAATCAACAGGGCGATGACCGCGAAGATGCTGGACTCGGCGAACACGGCAATACCGATCGGCAGGCCGATGCCCACCAGACGCTTGATCACGGCCCAATGCGGGCGATCGAATCGCACCAGCACACGGGCTCGGGCATAGAAGGGCGCCCAACGGGTCCAACCGGCCATACTCAGTGCCATGAACCACATCACGATGCCGCTGGCCCAGCCGCACCCGACACCGCCCAAGGCGGGCATGCCGAAATGGCCATAGATCAGCGCATAGTTCAGTGGAATATTCAGCAGCAAGCCGCACAGGCCGATGACCATGCTCGGCCGGGTGCGGCCCATGCCATCGCTGTAGCAGCGCAGTACATAGTAGAAAGCGATGCCCGGCAGACCGAAGGCGATACCGTGCAGGTAGTCCTTACTGGGTTCGATCAACTGCGGATCGACTTTCATCCAGTGCAGGATGGGTTCGGCGCTGAGCAGCAGGCCGCTGCCCATCAGCCCGACACACAGCGCCAGCCACAGGGCCTGGCGTACCAGTGGAGCGATCTCGTCAAGCTGCGCAGCGCCAAAGCGTTGGGCGACCTTGGGTGTAGTGGCCAGCAAAACGCCGGACATCAGCAGGTAGACCGGAATCCAGATCGAATTGCCCAGGGCCACCGAAGCCAGGTCCTTCGGGCTGACACGGCCAGCCATGACGGCATCGACAAAGCCCATGGCGGTGGTGGCCAGTTGCGCGATCATGATCGGCAACGCCAGCCCCAGCAGGCCTTTGAGTTCCTGGCGAACCGGTGTCGTACGAGGTTGGGCGGTAGTGGCAGTCGTGTCAGTCACAGAATTCACAGGCGAAGCGTCCAGAGGGTTTTGATGCGCAAGGCGACGCATTCTACGCTTTGACGCAACGGTCAGGAAAAGACTGTGTTGGGGATTTGTAAACCAGCCCCGACGCAAATCTTTTGTAGGAGCTGCCGCAGGCTGCGATCTTTTGATCTTGTTTTTAACAATCAAAATCAAAAGATCGCAGCCTGCGGCAGCTCCTACAGAGGGCGCGCTAGGCGCGGGGCACGAACTGCGCCTACACTGCCAACCCGCCAAAGGAGCCTGCCATGCTGATTGTTGCCGATGAAAATATTCCCCTGCTTGAAGCCTTTTTTGAGGGCTTCGGCGAAATACGCCGAGTGCCGGGGCGTTCCATCGACCGCGCCACTGTCGAACAGGCCGACGTACTGCTGGTGCGCTCGGTGACCAACGTCAACCGCGCACTGCTCGACGGCAGCAAGGTTCGATTTGTCGGCACCTGCACCATCGGCACCGATCACCTGGACCTGGATTACTTTCAGCAGGCCGGCATCACCTGGTCCAGCGCACCGGGCTGCAATGCCCGGGGCGTGGTCGACTATGTGCTTGGCAGTCTGCTGACCCTGGCTGAAATCGAAGGTGTCGACCTGACGGGACGAACTTACGGTGTGGTTGGTGCGGGCGAGGTGGGTGGTCGACTGGTCAAGGTTCTGCAAGGCTTGGGCTGGAAGGTATTGGTTTGCGATCCGCCACGCCAAGCCGCTGAGGGCGGTGATTTTGTGAGTCTTGAGGACATCGTCGAGCAGTGCGATGTGATCAGTCTACACACGCCATTGACCAAGAAAGGCCCGCTATCGACCTGGCACCTGTTTGATGAAAAACGCCTGAATCAACTCAAGCCCGGCACTTGGCTGATCAACGCCAGTCGCGGTCCGGTGGTCAATAACGCAGCGTTGCGCGATGTCTTGCTGGAGCGTGAAGACCTGCAAGCCGTGCTGGATGTCTGGGAAGGCGAGCCGGAGGTTGATGTGGCGTTGGCCGAGCTGTGTGTGCTGGCAACGCCACACATTGCCGGGTATAGCCTGGATGGCAAGCAGCGTGGCACGGCGCAAATCTATGAGGCGTACTGCAATTTTATCGGGCAACCGGCCCGGGTCAGTTTGAACGATCTGCTGCCGGCACCGTGGCTGTCGCATGTGACCTTGAGCGCCGAAAGCGATCCGGCCTGGGCGCTGGCGATGTTGTGCCGTGGGGTGTACGACCCGCGTCGTGACGATGCGGACTTTCGTCGCAGTCTTGTCGGTAGCGTCAGCGAGCAGCGAGCGGCGTTCGATGCATTGCGCAAGAACTACCCGTCGCGGCGTGAGATCGATGGTTTGAAGGTGCGGATAGAAGGCGAGTCCCCGGTGTTGCGCCAAATTGTGGCGGCCCTCGGCGCTACTGCCATCTAAACAGTTTTCGCCGCACCCTGTAGGAGCTGCCGAAGGCTGCGATCGTTTGATCTTGGAAAACAAAATCAAAAGATCGCAGCCTTCGGCAGCTCCTACACAAAAAGCCGAGTAGATTCCGGGCAATAAAAAACCCGGCCAACTAAGGGCCGGGTCAAGAAGACGGTGGCTATATCACTTTTGTTCGGCAGGCTTGACCAATCGTTCTTCCAGCTCCCGGCAAGCGGTCTGGATCATGTCTTCAGTGATTGGTACTTCGCGGCCCTTTTCATCGACGATCGAGCAACCCAGAGACTGATCTCGTTTCGGGCGGATCACTGGAACCGTGACTTCGCTGCTGTTTTGCAAGGACATGGCCTGTCTCCTCTTCAGGTTGTGTGCCTACTGTAGAACCGCCAGTTGACCAGGCTGTGACATCTCCCTGCGATCGTTTCATGGCGGTAACACCAGTCCACCAGAAATGCCGCGACGTTGCCACCCGCACTTTAGACCAATAGCGTCTAGGGTCTATTGTTGGCGGTCATAATTAACCTGACTCATTGTGATTTACCAAGTTCCACCCCATTGAGCGGTGTAGGGTGAACCTGTCAATTGCTCCGCTCTGGATGATGCCAATGCTCACTATCCGACATCGTCGTGCGATTCGCCTGGCCAGCCGTTTTATCGCGCCATATCGTTGGCACGCGTTGGGTGCCTTGCTCGCATTGATTGTCACGGCGGGCATTACCTTGTCCATGGGGCAAGGCATCCGTTTGTTGGTGGATCAGGGTTTCATGACTCAGTCGCCGCACCTGCTCAACCAATCCATCGGCTTGTTCATGCTGCTGGTCATCGGTCTGGCGATTGGCACGTTTGCACGGTTTTACCTGGTGTCTTGGATCGGCGAGCGCTGTGTTGCGGACATCCGTCGCCAAGTATTCAACCACCTGATCTATCTGCATCCGGGGTTCTATGAAAACAACCGCAGCTCTGAGATACAGTCACGGCTGACCGCTGATACCACGCTGCTGCAATCGGTGATCGGTTCTTCGTTGTCGTTGTTCCTGCGCAATCTGCTGATGGTGATTGGCGGGATCGTGCTGCTGTTCATCACCAACCCCAAACTCACCAGCATTGTGGTGGTTGCCTTGCCATTGGTGATCGCACCGATCCTGATCTTCGGTCGTCGTGTGCGTAACCTGTCGCGCCTGAGCCAGGACCGGATCGCCGATATCGGCAGTTACGTTTCCGAAACCCTCGGCCAGATCAAGACCGTGCAGGCCTACAACCATCAGGAGCAGGACGAGCGGCGTTTTGCCGTGACGGTGGAAGACGCATTCAATACAGCCCGTAAGCGTATTTTTCAGCGGGCCTGGCTGATTACCCTGGTGATCGTATTGGTGCTGGGGGCCGTGGGGGTCATGCTCTGGGTGGGCGGCATGGATGTGATTGCCGGGCGGATTTCCGCGGGGGAGTTGGCCGCGTTTGTCTTCTATAGCCTGATCGTCGGCAGTGCGTTCGGCACCTTGAGCGAGGTGATTGGCGAATTACAGCGTGCGGCAGGTGCGGCGGAACGGATTGCCGAACTGCTGCGCTCGGAAAACATCATCCTTCCTCCCGCCACGGATTTGGTGAAATTGCCCGCGAGGGTGAAGGGTGATTTGCTGCTGCAAAACGTGCGTTTTTCCTACCCGTCACGCCCCGAAAGCTATGCCGTCGATGGCTTGAGCTTGACGGTCAGGGCGGGAGAAACCCTGGCATTGGTCGGCCCGTCCGGTGCCGGCAAATCGACGGTATATGACTTGTTGTTGCGCTTCTACGACCCCGCCGAAGGCCGTATCCTGCTCGATGGCGTGCCACTGACAAGGCTTGACCCGTTGGACCTGCGCCGCTGCTTCGCCCTGGTCTCGCAAACCCCCGCGCTGTTTTTCGGCAGCATCGAAGACAACATTCGCTACGGTAACCCGACGGCAACGTTGGCCGAAGTTCAGGAAGCCGCAAAAATTGCCTACGCCCACGACTTTATCGAAGCCATGCCCAATGGTTACCAGACTCATTTGGGGGACGGCGGCCTCGGTTTGTCCGGCGGTCAACGCCAGCGGCTGGCCATCGCCCGGGCGCTGCTGGTGGATGCGCCCATCCTGTTGCTCGACGAAGCCACCAGTGCCCTGGACGCCCAGAGCGAACACCTGATCCAGCAGGCCCTGCCGAGCCTCATGAAAAACCGCACCACCCTGGTCATCGCCCATCGCCTGGCGACGGTCAAAAACGCCGACCGTATCGCGGTGATGGATCAAGGCAAACTGGTGGCGGTGGGGACGCATCAGGAGTTGATTGCCAGCAATGCGCTATATGCGCGGTTGGCGGCGTTGCAGTTCAGTGACGGCAAGACCGAACTCGATCTTCACTTGTAGCAGTTGTGTGGGGCTGCGCAGGAACTGTGTAGGAGCTGTCGAGTGAAACGAGGCTGCGATCTTTAAGCCGCAAACAAAAATGCCCGCATCAATCGATGCGGGCATTTTCAAGATCAAAAGATCGCAGCCTGCGGCAGCTCCTACATAACCGGGTTATTGATCGTCGAAGTAGCGCTCATGCCAATCTACCAGCGGTTGCGGTGAATTGAGCTTCTGCCCGTAGATCACCGAGTAAGACAGCACGTTCTGTACATATTGGCGGGTTTCGTCGAACGGGATGCTTTCCACCCACACGTCGAAGCTCAAGTGATCCGCGCCCCGCAGCCATTGGCGCACGCGACCGGGGCCGGCGTTGTAGGCGGCGGAGGCGAGGACGCGATTGCCGTTGAACTGGCTGTGGACCTGGCTCAGGTAAGCGGCGCCGAGCTGGATGTTTTTGTCCGGGTCGAACAGCTGCTGCGGCGAGGCATACGGGATGCTGAACTTGCGTGAGGTTTCCTTGGCGGTAGCGGGCATCAGTTGCATCAGGCCCGATGCACCGACACCGGAGCGGGCGTCGTCCATGAAGGCGCTTTCCTGGCGGGTGATGGCGAATACCCAGCTCGAATGCAGGCCGCGGTTCTTGGCTTCACGCACCAGCGTATTGCGGTGGGCCATCGGGAAACGGATATCCAGGTCGTCCCAATACTGTGCCTGGCTGATGGTGCGGATCGCCGGGAAATACCATTTCAGGTCATAGGCCAGTTTTGCCTGGGCAACCATCTCGTCACGGCTGAAGTGGCGGCTGACGTGGTACCACTCGCGGCGACCATCGACAATCTGCCCGCGGGCATGGAATTCCAGGGCGCGGCGTATGCCTGGGGTGTTGCGCACCTTGTTGATGGTCGCCTGGCTCAGTACCAAGGGTTTGTTGACCAGTGAATAAGGTGACTGTGAGCGGTCGGCGGCGAGGAAGCCATAGAAGTCGCGCTCGCGAGCCAGGCTTTTATAGAGGGTTTGCGCTTCCGGATTCCGCGGTTGCGCCAGTTCCAGGCTGCGGGCCTGCCAATAGCGCCAGCGGTTGGTGGTGGCCAGATCCTGGGGCAGGCGGCGGGTCAGTTGATAAGCGTCGTCCCAGCGGGCCAGGCGCAGCAGCAAGCGCAAACGCCATTCGGACACGGTGTTATCGCGTAATTCAGGGTCGTACTTGGTCATTACATCCAGCGCGCGGCTGTCGAAACGGCGTGCGAGGGTCAGACCGATTTCCCGGGCGATGGCCACTTTCTCGTCTCGGGAGAAATGCATGCTGCTGGCATAGCCATCCAGCAGTGCCATAGCCCTGTCCGGCTCCTGGCGGGCGAAGCGACGCAAGCCAAGACTGACGATGTCCGACATCGGCTCGTCGGCTGGCGTAAAGCGCGATGGCTGATTGAGTAGTTCGGGCTTTTGCGCCACATCGACCAGCAGGCGACCGCGGGGGGCGAGGGTGGTCAAACCGTTGACCAGGCTATTGGCCAGCGGATAGTTGCGTGCCTGGGCGGCGAGCTTGGCGCGTTCCCAGCGTTTCTGCTCGGTCAACTGTCCTTCGGCGGCCCACATGCCGAACAGTGCGTCGCAGGCTTCGGGTTGGGATTTTCCAGTCAGCCAGAGCTTGTTGGCGTTGGCGTAACCTTCGGACTTGAGGTTGTGGCTGATCTGATACTGCGCGTTCAGGCAGTCCAGTTCAGTGAAGTTCATCTTAGGGTCGTAGTACTTGACGAAGGTTGCCCAATCACCGCGATCGGCCAGCCAGCGCAACCAACGCAGTTTCATCCAGTTGGCTTGCGGCAGGTCACCGTGTTCGGCGAGGAATTTTTCGATTTCGGCGTTGCTCGCGGTTTTCAGGCGCGCGGTCAGCTCGTCATACGCCAGATAAGGCTCCAGCGGATAGTCAGCCAAAGCTTGGCTGTAACGGAAGTAAGGGCCGGTATCGCCCTTGGCCAGCGCGCGCTTGGCTTCATCGTAATATTGGCGTTGGGTGGACAGGTCCACCGCCTGTGCGGATTGAGCGGCAGCGGCAGAGAGTAAAAAACAGGACAAAAGCTTGAGAAGGCGACTGCGCATGAGACGTCCGGACAGAGAAATCATGACAAGTGCTGGCGATGCCACACTGAATTATCCGTAGCTTAGCCTTTTGCCAGCAGTGGGTGAAAGGTTTGCGGACCTGTCTGCATCAGTTCGCAACATTTGTGGTGCAGAGTGCTTCGACAGTGAAATTGCCGGCCTTCTGAAGCCTCGATTCAGGTAGAATGCGCGCCCGGTTTTTGGAGAAGCTCATGACCCTGCTCAAATTCAGCGATGTGTCCCTTGCTTTCGGCGCTATGCCGTTGTTGGACAAGGTGTCCTGGCAGATCGCCCGTGGAGAGCGGGTGTGCATCATCGGCCGCAACGGCACTGGCAAGTCCAGCATGATGAAGCTCGTCAAGGGCGACCAGAAGCCCGATGACGGCTCCGTTTGGCGTACACCCGGCCTCAAGATCGGCGAATTGCCGCAAGAATTGCCGGTAGCCGACGAGCGGACAGTGTTCGACGTAGTGGCCGAAGGCCTCGACGGTGTCGGTGCCTTGCTGGCCGAATATCACCACTTGAGTCAGAACATCGTTACCGACGCCGACCTGGACAAACTGATGCACGTCCAGCACGACCTCGAAGCCCGCGATGGCTGGCGTTTGCAAACCCTGGTCGACAGTACACTCAGCCGTCTGCAGTTGCCGGCCGACAAGACCCTCGCCGAATTGTCCGGCGGCTGGCGTCGTCGTGTCCTGCTGGCCCAGGCCCTGGTGTCTGAGCCGGATCTGTTGCTGCTCGACGAACCGACCAACCACTTGGACATCGGTGCAATCGCCTGGCTCGAAGAAGCCCTCAAGGATTTCCAGGGCGCCGTGCTGTTCATTACCCACGACCGTTCCTTCCTGCAAAACCTCGCGACCCGCATTCTTGAACTGGATCGTGGTGGTCTGATCGACTGGAATGGCGACTACGCCGGTTTCCTGGTGCATAAAGAAGCCGCACTGGCGGCCGAAGAAACCGCCAACGCGTTGTTCGACAAGCGTCTTGCCCAGGAAGAAGTATGGATTCGCCAGGGCATCAAGGCCCGACGTACCCGTAACGAAGGCCGCGTACGTGCTTTGAAAGCACTGCGCGTGGAGCGCAGCGAGCGTCGCGAGCGCACTGGCAAGGCCAATATCCAGCTGGAAACCGCCGAGAAGTCCGGCAAACAGGTCATGGTGCTGGATAACGTGAGTTTTGCGCATCCAGGTGGCCCGTTCCTGATCAAGGATTTCTCCATGGTGTTGCAGCGCGGCGACCGTATCGGTCTGCTGGGCGCCAACGGTACCGGCAAGACCACGCTCCTGAAACTCATGCTCAGCGGTTTGCAACCCACCAGCGGCAAGGTGGAAGAGGGCACGAAAATCGACGTCGCCTACTTCGACCAGTTGCGCCATCAACTGGACCTGGAAAAGACCGTGATCGACAACGTCGCCGAAGGTCGCGACTTCATCGAGATCGATGGCCAGAGCCGCCACGTATTGAGCTACCTGGGCGACTTCCTGTTCAGCCCGCAGCGTGCCCGCACACCGGTCAAGGCGCTGTCCGGCGGCGAGCGCGCCCGTCTGTTGCTGGCCAGGTTGTTCAGCAAACCGGCGAACCTGCTGGTCCTCGACGAACCGACCAACGACCTCGACGTCGAAACCCTCGAACTGCTTGAAGAGGTCCTGTTGACCTTCAGTGGCACCGTGCTGATGGTCAGCCACGACCGGGCATTCCTCGACAACGTGGTAACCAGCACCCTGGTATTCGAGGGCGAAGGCAAGGTCCGCGAATACGTCGGCGGTTACCAGGACTGGTTGCGTCAGGGCGGCTCGCCGCGCTTGCTGGGTGTGACCGAGAGCAAGTCCGGCAAGGCCGACCTGAACTCCGCTGTGGTCAAGGCCGAGCCTGCGCCTGTCGCGGCGGCGGTCGAAGCACCGGTTGCCAAGAAGAAACTCAGCTACAAGTTGCAGCGCGAGCTGGAAGCGTTACCGGGCCAGATCGAAGCGATGGAGCAGCAGATTGCTGCTGTTGAGGCGCAGATGGCAGATGCTGGTTTCTACCTGCGCCCGGCTGCCGAAACCGCCGCGGTGATCGCTCAGCTGTCGCAGTTGCAGGCTGAACTCGATGTAATGGTTGAGCGTTGGGCCGAGCTGGATGCCTGATTGATCCGACCATGAAAAAGCCCGACATCGATTGCTCGAGTGTCGGGCTTTTTTGTAGGAGCTGCCGAAGGCTGCGATCTTTTGACTTTGATTGTCACAAGCAAGATCAAAAGATCGCAGCCTACGCCAGCTCCTACGCAGGATGTGTGTTGTCAGCTTTTGCTTTGCAGGCGCACCGCCAGTACATCGCAAGGTGCGCCGTGCAGTACGTCGTTGGCGGTAGAGCCCAGCAGCAGCGCCAGGCCATGTCGGCCATGACTGCCTACCACGATCATGTCGCAACCTTGCTCCTTGGCCAGGTGGTGAATCTCCTGGCGTGGCTGACCGTAGGTCAGATGGCTGTACTCCTTGGAAAGCTCCGGATACTTCAAGATCAACCGGTCGAGTCGTTCCTTGGCCTGATCGAACTGCTGTTGTTGCAGTTGTGACAGGTCCATCGGCACATCACCACCAAAGGCCATGGCCATCGGCTCGACAATGTGCACCAGGGACAATTTCGCACCGTTGCTCACCGAGAGTTCACGAGCGCGGTGGATTACAGGGTCGCACTCTTCGGTTAGATCTACAGCGACCAGAATATGGTTGTAGGGCATGAGGTGCTCCTCCTGAGGAACGCAATATTGGTAAGTATGGCTGGTTTCAAGCGCATTGGTTCCAAAGTGATCGAATGCGCTCATTCAAAATCGGGAGTACAGATATGACGGTCTGGATAGTGGTGTCAATCCTGTTGGTGGTGCTCAGCCCCCTGGCATGGTTGCGACCGTCCCGCCACCAGAGCGGCCGTATGGCTCTGCGCATGGAGGCTCGACGCATCGGGTTGGCCATGCAATTGGCACCTCAGGAGTGGCCGCACTGGCTCGCTCAGGAGCCGCCAAACCCTTGCGCGCAGTACCATCGGCCGCGACGCGGCAGCCAGCCTGCCTGCTGGAGTTACTGGCAAAAATCTCCGGGGCTGTGGGTGAACCAGTGGCAGGAAATCTGTGACGATCGCGCGCTGCTCAATCATTTCGAAAAATTGCCAAGCAATGTTTACAAGGTCGAAGCCGACAAGCAAATGATCGCTTTGTATTGGGGGGAGAAGGGCGAAGCCGAGGTGTTGCAACACATCGACGCCACCCTCAAAGCCCTCGCCTGAAACCCGATCCCCGTAGGAGCTGCCGGAGGCTGCGATCTTTTGACGTTGATTTTTAAAAACAAAATCAAAAAATCGCAGCCTTCGGCAGCTCCTACAAAAGTCAGCCTGTTTTTTGCAGGCAATAAAAAGCCCGACAACAGCATCGGGCGGGGATTGGCCAGGCAGGCCGGTAATTCGGTTTGGGCTGATTGCTTGGCATTCGCCAAATGCATTCACATTTTCCCTGAGGTTTCGCCAGCATAGCCTGTTAAACAAAAGCTGAAGCGATTTAGGGCGACTTTTCTAATGATTAATCCTATGAATGTCTCGACATGCAGTTGCGTGTTGCAGTCCTTCGTCCTACAGAAATGACCGCAAAGTCGCGTTTCAGCCCGCATTTTGGGCGATTGACAATTGTCGGAAATTCCGTGAAGGTGGCGTACCCAAATCAAACGGGCGTATGAATTGAGCGTTTGTTTACACAGCGCTCCTACAGAATCCCGACGATCGCGTTGGCGGGTGTGCCAGGTGGATAGGCGTAGCATCGACGATTGACGTCCCTGCCCAGCCATTCGCCTGCGTCCGACGTGTACTGTTCAGCTTCCATATCGTGGAGATCAGTTGATGATTTACGAAGGTAAAGCCATCACGGTTAAGGCTCTTGAAAGTGGCATCGTCGAACTGAAGTTCGACCTCAAGGGTGAGTCCGTCAACAAGTTCAACCGTCTAACCCTGAACGAATTGCGTCAGGCTGTAGACACCATCAAGGCAGATGCTTCGATCAAGGGTGTGATCGTCAGCAGTGGCAAGGACGTGTTCATCGTTGGCGCCGACATCACCGAATTTGTCGACAATTTCAAGCTGCCGGATGCAGAGCTTGTGGCTGGCAACCTCGAAGCCAACAGGATTTTCAGCGATTTCGAAGACCTCAATGTCCCGACTGTTGCCGCGATCAATGGCATCGCATTGGGTGGCGGTCTGGAAATGTGCCTGGCGGCGGACTACCGCGTCATGTCCACCAAGGCCAAGATCGGCCTGCCGGAAGTCAAGCTGGGCATCTACCCGGGCTTTGGCGGTACCGTGCGCCTGCCGCGCCTGATCGGTGCTGACAATGCCATCGAGTGGATTGCCGCCGGCAAGGAAAACCGTCCTGAAGACGCGCTGAAAGTCGGTGCCGTCGATGCCGTGGTAGCCCCTGAAAAGCTGCAGGATGCTGCGCTGGAACTGATCAAGCGCGCCAATTCCGGTGAGTTTGATTACAAAGCCAAGCGTCAGCCGAAGCTCGAAAAACTCAAGCTGAACGCTATCGAACAAATGATGGCTTTCGAAACCGCCAAAGGTTTTGTGGCTGGCCAGGCTGGCCCGAACTACCCGGCCCCGGTTGAAGCCATCAAGACTATCCAGAAGGCCGCGAACTTCGGTCGTGACAAGGCGCTGGAAGTCGAAGCGGCAGGTTTCGTGAAACTGGCCAAGACCTCTGCTGCGCAGAGCCTGGTGGGTCTGTTCCTGAACGATCAGGAGCTGAAGAAAAAGGCCAAGGCGTACGACGAAATCGCCAAAGACGTGAAGCAGGCTGCTGTATTGGGTGCCGGCATCATGGGGGGTGGCATTGCCTATCAGTCGGCTTCCAAAGGCACGCCGATCCTGATGAAGGACATCAACGAGCACGGTATCGAGCAGGGTCTGGCCGAAGCCGCCAAACTGCTGGTTGGTCGCGTTGATAAAGGCCGCATGACCGCCGCGAAAATGGCAGAAGTGCTCAACGGCATTCGTCCAACCCTGTCCTACGGTGACTTCGGTCACGTCGACCTGGTGGTTGAAGCGGTCGTCGAGAACCCGAAGGTCAAGCAAGCCGTTCTGGCCGAAGTCGAAGCTCAGGTCAAAGAAGGCACCATCCTGGCCTCGAACACCTCGACCATTTCCATCAGCTTGCTGGCCAAGGCGCTCAAGCACCCGGAAAACTTCGTCGGCATGCACTTCTTCAACCCGGTGCACATGATGCCGCTGGTGGAAGTGATCCGTGGCGAGAAGTCCAGCGAGCTGGCAGTTGCCACCACCGTTGCCTACGCCAAGAAAATGGGCAAGAACCCGATTGTGGTCAACGACTGCCCAGGCTTCCTGGTCAACCGCGTACTGTTCCCGTACTTCGGCGGTTTCGCCAAGCTGGTCAGCGCCGGTGTGGACTTCGTCCGTATCGACAAGGTCATGGAAAAATTCGGCTGGCCAATGGGCCCGGCCTACCTGATGGACGTGGTCGGCATCGACACCGGTCACCACGGTCGTGACGTGATGGCTGAAGGCTTCCCGGAGCGTATGAAAGACGACCGCCGTTCGGCTGTGGACGTGCTCTACGAAGCCAAGCGCCTGGGCCAGAAGAACGGCAAGGGCTTCTACGCCTACGAGACCGACAAGCGCGGCAAGCAGAAGAAAGTCGCCGATCCGTCGGTGCTGGAAGTGCTCAAGCCAATCGTCTTTGAACAGCGCGAAGTCACTGACGAAGACATCATCAACTGGATGATGATCCCGCTGTGCCTGGAAACCGTGCGTTGCCTGGAAGATGGCATCGTTGAAACTGCTGCCGAAGCCGACATGGGTCTGGTCTACGGTATCGGTTTCCCTCCATTCCGTGGCGGTGCGCTGCGTTACATCGATTCGATCGGTGTTGCAGCGTTCGTTGCCCTGGCTGACCAGTACGCTGATTTGGGCGCGCTGTACCACCCGACCGCGAAGCTGCGTGAAATGGCCAAAAACGGTCAGAGCTTCTTCGGTTAAGCGCCCCCAACTAGAGTGAGAGTGAACTTATGAGCTTGAATCCTAGAGACGTCGTGATTGTCGACTTCGGTCGTACTCCGATGGGCCGCTCCAAGGGCGGCATGCACCGTAACACCCGCGCTGAAGACATGTCCGCGCACCTGATCAGCAAACTGCTGGAACGTAACGTCAAGGTTGACCCGAACGAAGTCGAGGACGTGATCTGGGGCTGCGTGAACCAGACCCTCGAGCAGGGTTGGAACATCGCGCGCATGGCGTCGCTGATGACCCAGATCCCGCATACTTCGGCCGGCCAGACCGTCAGCCGTCTGTGTGGCTCGTCGATGAGTGCGCTGCACACCGCCGCGCAAGCGATCATGACCGGCAACGGTGACGTATTCGTCGTCGGCGGCGTCGAGCACATGGGGCACGTGAGCATGATGCACGGTGTCGATCCGAACCCGCACATGTCCCTGTACGCGGCGAAAGCCTCGGGCATGATGGGTCTGACCGCTGAGATGCTGGGTAAAATGCACGGCATCACTCGTGAGCAACAGGACGCTTTCGGCATGCGCTCCCACCAACTCGCTCACAAGGCGACCGTGGAAGGCAAGTTCAAAGACGAAATCATCCCGATGCAAGGCTACGATGAGAATGGTTTCCTGAAACTGTTCGACTACGACGAAACCATTCGTCCGGAAACCACCCTGGAAAGCCTGGCGACTTTGAAGCCAGCGTTTAACCCGAAGGGCGGTACCGTGACTGCCGGTACTTCGTCGCAGATCACCGACGGTGCTTCGTGCATGATCGTGATGTCGGCGCAACGTGCACAGGACCTGGGCATCCAGCCTATGGCGGTGATTCGCTCGATGGCGGTGGCAGGTGTGGATCCGGCGATCATGGGCTATGGTCCAGTACCGGCCACACAAAAAGCATTGAAGCGCGCGGGTCTTGGCATCAACGATATCGACTTCTTTGAGCTCAACGAAGCTTTCGCCGCACAGGCCCTGCCGGTGTTGAAAGATCTGAAAGTGCTCGACAAGATGAACGAGAAGGTTAACCTGCACGGCGGCGCGATCGCCCTGGGTCACCCGTTCGGTTGCTCAGGTGCCCGTATCTCCGGCACTTTGCTCAATGTGATGAAGCAAAATGGCGGCACCTTCGGGGTAGCCACCATGTGCATTGGTCTCGGCCAAGGCATCTCCACCGTCTTCGAACGCGTTTAAGCGTTTCGTTGACGGAAGCCGGGGCCAAGTGCCCCGGTTTTTGTTTTTCCGGATTTATTTTGTTTTTATTTTGAAAAAATTTGAGTGAGGGCCGAAGCATGCCGATACAACCTGGGCTCTACCAACACTACAAAGGGCCGCAGTACCGTGTGTTCAGTGTCGCGCGGCATTCGGAAACCGAGGAAGAAGTGGTCTTTTACCAAGCCCTGTATGGCGATTACGGCTTTTGGGTGCGTCCCTTGAGCATGTTCCTGGAGTCGGTCGAAGTTGACGGCGAACAGGTCCCACGCTTTGCTTTGGTGCAAGCCGAAGAGAGCCTTTTTACCAAGCCATAAGCTGAGTGCGCGCATAACCCTGCGCTTGACCTCACCTTGTTGCCACTATATATAGCGGTGCCGCGTCAGGCGCCAACCGCCTTTCACTTCTAGAATTCAGGAATTTTCTGATCCATGGGCAAATCGCTGGTCATTGTGGAATCCCCGGCTAAGGCCAAGACCATCAACAAGTATTTGGGCAACGAATACGTGGTGAAGTCGAGTATCGGCCATATCCGAGACCTGCCCACCAGCGGTTCGGCTAGCGCCAGCAAAGAGCCAGCCGCCAAGCGCGGCAAGGCTGCTGCAGGTGAAGCGCCGGCACTGTCGCCGAAAGAAAAGGCGCGCAAGCAGCTGGTCGCTCGCATGGGGGTCGATCCCGATCATGGCTGGAAAGCCAAGTATGAGATCCTTCCGGGCAAGGAAAAGGTCATCGAAGAGCTGCGCCGGCTCGCCAAAGATGCTGACACCATCTATCTCGCAACCGACTTGGACCGCGAGGGGGAAGCCATTGCCTGGCACCTGCGCGAAGCCATCGGTGGTGATGACAGCCGCTACAAGCGCGTGGTGTTCAACGAAATCACCAAGAAGGCGATCCAGGAAGCGTTCTCCCAGCCAGGCGAGCTGGACATCGACCGTGTCAACGCCCAACAGGCGCGTCGTTTCCTCGACCGCGTGGTGGGATACATGGTTTCGCCACTGCTGTGGGCCAAGATCGCACGTGGCCTGTCTGCTGGCCGTGTGCAATCGGTAGCCGTAAAGCTGGTGGTCGAGCGTGAGCGTGAAATCCGCGCGTTCATCCCGGAAGAATACTGGGAAGTCCACGCTGACCTGGGCACAGCCAAAGGCGCCACCGTACGTTTCGACGTCGCTCGCGAGAAAGGCGAGGCCTTCAAGCCGTTGAACGAAGCCCAGGCCATGGCCGCGCTGGAGAAGCTCAAGGCTTCCAGCTACAGCATCGTCAAGCGTGAAGACAAGCCGACCAGCAGCAAGCCATCGGCACCGTTTATCACCTCCACCCTGCAGCAGGCCGCGAGTAACCGCCTGGGCTTCGGTGTGAAGAAGACCATGATGATGGCCCAGCGTCTGTATGAAGCAGGCTACATCACCTATATGCGTACCGACTCCACCAACCTCTCGGCCGATGCCGTGGCGATGGCGCGTACCTATATTGAAGGCGAGTTCGGCAAGAAGTACCTGCCGGACACCCCGAACGTCTACAGCAGCAAAGAAGGCGCACAAGAGGCTCACGAAGCGATTCGTCCGTCTGACGCCAACACCGAGCCAAGCAAGCTGTCGGGCATGGAGCGCGACGCAGAGCGGCTGTACGAGCTGATCTGGCGCCAGTTCCTCGCTTGCCAGATGCTGCCGGCGCAATACCTGTCGACCACTGTCACCGTTGGTGCCGGCGACTTCGAGCTGCGCGCCAAGGGCCGTATCCTCAAGTTCGACGGTTACACCCGTGTCATGCCGCAAATCGCCAAGCCTGGGGATGATGATGTATTGCCGGACATGGCCCAAGGCGACGCGATGAAGCTGATCAAGCTTGATCCGACCCAGCACTTCACCAAGCCGCCGGCGCGTTACTCGGAAGCCAGCCTGGTCAAGGAAATGGAAAAGCGCGGCATCGGTCGTCCTTCGACCTACGCGGCGATCATTTCCACCATCCAGGATCGCGGCTACGTGGCGCTGCACAACCGTCGTTTCTATTCGGAAAAGATGGGCGACATCGTCACCGAGCGTCTGTCCGAGAGCTTCTCCAACCTGATGGACTACGGCTTCACTGCCGGTATGGAAGAGCATCTCGATGACGTAGCGCAGGGCGAGCGCGACTGGAAAAACGTACTCGACGAGTTCTATGGCGACTTTAAGAAAAAACTCGAAGTGGCCGAGAGTCCGGACAACGGCATGCGTGCCAATCAGCCGGTGATGACCGATATTCCGTGCACAACCTGCGGCCGCCCGATGCAGATTCGTACTGCATCCACCGGTGTGTTCCTCGGTTGCTCGGGCTACAGCCTGCCGCCCAAAGAACGCTGCAAGGCCACCGTCAACCTGGTGCCGGGCGATGAAATCGCCGCGGACGACGAGGGTGAGTCGGAGTCGCTGGTGCTGCGTGGCAAGCATCGCTGCCCAATCTGCAGCACGGCGATGGACGCTTACCTGCTGGATGAGAAGCGCAAGCTGCACATCTGCGGTAACAACCCGGATTGCGATGGCTACGAAATCGAAGAGGGTGTGTATCGCATCAAGGGCTATGAAGGTCCGAGCCTGGAATGCGACAAATGTGGCAGCGAGATGCAGCTCAAGACGGGTCGTTTCGGCAAGTTCTTCGGTTGCACCAACGCGACTTGCAAGAACACCCGCAAACTGCTGAAAAGTGGTGATGCGGCGCCGCCGAAGATGGATCCGGTGAAGATGCCTGAGCTGAAATGCGAAAAGGTCAACGACACCTACATCCTGCGCGACGGGGCTTCCGGCCTGTTCCTGGCGGCCAGCCAGTTCCCGAAAAACCGCGAGACCCGTGCTCCGTTGGTGATGGAGATCATCCCGCACAAGGATGAGATCGATCCGAAGTACCACTTCCTGTGCGAAGCACCGAAGAAAGATCCGGACGGTCTTCCAGCCGTGATCCGTTACAGCCGCAAGACCAAAGAGCAATACGTACAGTCGGAAGTCGACGGTAAGCCGACAGGCTGGAAAGCGTATTACGATGGTGGCAAGTGGACCGTTGAAGACAAGCGTCCCGCCGCGAAGTCCTGACAGGTCCTGAACAGAAAAGGCCGCATGGAAACCTTCGGGTTTTCATGCGGCCTTTTTGTTTTGGGCTTGCGGTCGAGTCGGGTGATCCACGACACTGTCAGACCTGCGTGAAGCATCATTTCGTTGTGGAGGCTGCCGTCATGGCCCACGAACTTTATACCCGCACCAATCAGAAGATTTATTTCGCTGGCCTGTCGTTGGAAGCACTCGCCAGGGCCGAAGAGGGGCGGGCGATGAATTCCCTGGCGCTGATTCAGGCTGGCCGCGAATCGGCATTGTTTCACCTGTACGGGGCGCTGCTGGGGCTGTGCCATGAAATCGCCGGTTTTTATCGCTTGCCTCAGGCCAATGCGTCCCGGGCCGAATCGCTGTTGACTCGCGAAGTACTGGAAAGCATCGCGATTCCTGAAATGGCCGAGATGGTCGAGCTGGCCAATAACCCGGAAACCTGGCTGGCCAAGCTGCTGGCGGCTCATACCGCGCTGTTTCAACCACCGCGGGTGCCGCACAAACCCAAGGGTGACGTGACGCAACCGCTGATTCAGGCCGTAAACCTGGATGAAGTAGAGGCACCTCAAGAGCTGAGTCGAGAGGAGCTGGAGAGCTGGCGTCAGAACCTCAAGAGTCTGGCAATTCGGTTTCGCGAAGGTTTGAACGAGTGCTAAGCGCATAAAGATATCGGAATCTGCTTTTTAGCTCTTCAGGGATGAAGTATGCCGACGGTTTTGCACAACAAAAAACTGCGCCAGCTGATTGAGCAATGTGGCGCTCGTGTCGAGGCGGCCACAAACGCGGCTGATTTGCTTGATGTGATCAAGCAATTAAGGTCATTTGGCGGCGCGCTGGCGTACGACAACTCGACCCCAAAGTTGTTTGTGTATGTTGGTTTGGCTTTGGTAGTCGCGACATTCCTTTTTGTGCCGTTCATCGTGCTGGGCATTGCCTTCTTGATAGGTGGCTGGCTGGTGATGGAGAACAGATCGGGTGCGATCGAGGCGCTTTCCAGAGGCATCGTCCACAAATCATCGTTGTTTACCCATGGGTTGACGGAACGTTTCAAGCCCGACGTGAAGGTGCTCGAGAGTTTGGCTGGTGAGTTCAAGGATTTCCGCAGGGGTTCCTATAGCCGGACGATCATGAGAACCGTGCAGGGCGTTTACCCGGGTGCAGTTCATGAGTTGTCCTTCAGCTATCAGAGCTTGCAATACGTTGATCGGGAAACCTATATGGTCAACGTGCCGGATGGCGCGGGTGGTACCAAGGAAGAAACCAGAACACGAGATCTTGAATTTTCCCGTTTCAGTCTGGTGCTTGATTTTCCTTGGGTCAGAAATGTGGCCGTGCGCGGCGACCAGCATCGGGCTGTGGATCTTGAGGAGTCACTGGATACAGCCTCCAATGAATTCAACAAGGCTTTTTGCCTGACAGGGGCGACCCGGATGGCCTGCGCTGTTTTTGCAAAGCCTGCGACTGTGCTGCATCTCCTGCAACTTCGTCAGCAACTCAGTGCTGTCAATCTTGAATTCTCAGAGCAGGGCCGTCTGTGCCTTGGTTTCAGCGACCCCGAGTTATTGGCATCAGCCGCAACCGATGGCTTCAATGATTTGCAGGCCTTGGAGCGGCATGTTGAGGCGGGGATTCGTATGCCTCGCCTGGATCTTTTACTTTCGTGGGTGCATCGCCTGGCTGAGCTGCATGACGACAACTTTGCACTTCCACCCAAATCTTTGAAAAGCATGGAGCATTAAGTGATGGGATTGCTATTGGTTATCGCGGCGATAGTCGGGTTCTTCTTCTGGATCTGTTACAACCGCATCATTGGGCGTCATAACCGGGCTCAACGAGCCTGGGCCGATGTCCTTGTCTATGAGCGTCAGAAAACCAGGGTGCTTGATTTGCTTGAGCAGCAAGTCATGAGTTTCAAAGAGTACGAAGGCGCGCTGCTGGAAAAGATCACGGGGCTGCGCTCGGCCATTGGAAAGTTGCCACAAGAAGCCAATGGTGATGCTCTCGCGCCGGTGCAGAAAGGGACTCGGGATTTGATAGCAGGATTGACCGTGGCATTTGAGGCTTACCCAGAGCTCAAGTCCAGCGAGCTGGTTAACAGCTTCATGCGGGAAATAACCGAGCAGCAAGAAAATATCGGTGCAGCCATCACGATCTTCAATGGCGCGGTAGAGGAGTTCAATAACTCCATTCAGATGTTTCCTAACTCCTTCGTTAACAGCTGCTTTAACAAAAAGTCGGTGATCGTTCCATTTTCCGACTCCCAAGCCTCAACGGCCTTTGAGTACAAGCCGAATTTTTGAAAGGTATGGAACGGTAGGTGCGTCGGGCTGGGAGTGATCGCAGGAGATTTCTTGTTACGGCTGGTTGATTACCGTTCCTCAAGATCCCGAGCGAAGCTTGGCCGATGCCTATATAATCCCGGCCTTTCGTGGAGAACAGACCTTTATGCCAACGTCCTTTCTAGAAATTGTCGAGTTACCAGACGGCCGTATCGAGCTGCGCAGGGCTGAGGACGAGGGTTCTCTGGTTACTTTGGATTTCTCCGAGGACGCCAAAGCGTTTCTGCAAGGCCAGCACGTTGAAGTCGCCAAAGCGATGTTGAGCGTCGGCGTTCAGATGGCCGGACGCCTGGTTGAGGGTGAATTCGACAAGGAAGAGGGGTCGCGGGTTCTTCATTGATACCCGTCTGTCGCTTTTTTCGAGCTCTTCTGTAGATCGGCTTCTCATCCTTGGAGAAGCCTTGCACGGTGCAGCGCGCGTCGTACCTGTTAACCCAATCGAATATTCAAGCTTTGTGCATCCCCGGTCCGGGCGGCGCCGATGAGCTGTTGCCGCGAGGCTGTGCTTAGCGGGTTGAGCCAACTGACGACAGTGTGACTGCGTCCGAGTCGAAGGGCTTCGCAGGTCAGTTGCTGGGCGCTCTGGGTGCCGCGCGGTTGCAGCAGCAGGATGCGTTCGCGATTCAGGCCGGCGTCCCTCAGCCAGGCCTGGGTGAGGCTGGCGGGTGGGGCAATCAATGTCAGCCAGCGCGCATCCTGGTCCTGGCTCAGCTCCCTGAGGATTGGCGCCAGAAGGTTCAAGCAGTTCCCGGCTGCACCACGCAGAGACAACTCACTGAAGACCTCGGGTTCGGCGCTCCAGGGCGACTCGACCACTTCATTCAGAATCGGTGCCATCGGTTGCGCGAGGAATGCCTCGAACAGCAACGGCAGTTGGGCTTGCTGTGATGTGTGTGGGAACTGCATAAAGCCTCCTTTAGCGGCGAATGACGCCGACACTCAAGCCTTCGATCACCAGTTCCTGATCTTTAAGGTTCACTTCGATAGGGGCAAATTCAGGGTTTTCGGCAATCAGCCAGACTTTGCTGCCATCACGCTTGAAACGTTTGACGGTCACTTCGTCGCCGATCCGGGCAACCACGATTTGGCCATTACGCGCCTCGCGGGTGGTATGCACGGCCAGCAGGTCGCCATCGAAAATGCCAACATCCTTCATGCTCATGCCGTGCACTCGTAGCAGGTAGTCGGCGCGCGGATGAAAGAATGATGGATTGATGTTGCAGGACTCTTCTACGTGCTGCTGGGCGAGGATCGGTGCACCGGCTGCCACTCGGCCAATAATGGGCAGGCTGGTGTCATCGGCCTTGGCTTCGAAGCCGGGGATGCGAATGCCGCGGGAAGCACCGGGCGTCATCTCGATTGCGCCCTTGCGGGCCAGCGCCTTGAGGTGCTCTTCTGCCGCGTTAGGCGATTTGAAACCCAATTCCTGAGCGATTTCCGCGCGGGTCGGCGGGTAGCCGTTGTCTTCCAGGCATCGTTTGATGAAGGCCAGAATCTCGGCTTGGCGTGGCGTCAGCTTTAGCATATTGATCGCTCTGTTTTTTTATACAGTGACTGGGATTATATACAGTGAAAGCGTCTTGGCAATGCCCGTTTTTTTGCAGTCCGCCAGACGGTCGATCCTCCTTATGATTGAAGCTTTGCAGTTGTATGATTAAATGTCTGACCGACCATTCGCAAAACGGACTGCCAGACTTGACAAGGCACAGGCTGAAACGTATGTTTCAAACAAGTGTTTGTCAGGCGGAGTAGCCATGGCCCAGTCGGAAACCGTTGAACGCATTCTTGATGCTGCCGAGCAATTGTTCGCGGAAAAAGGTTTCGCTGAAACCTCGTTGCGTCTGATCACCAGCAAGGCCGGCGTCAATCTGGCGGCGGTGAACTATCACTTCGGGTCAAAAAAGGCGCTGATTCAAGCGGTCTTTTCGCGTTTTCTCGGGCCGTTCTGCATCAGTCTCGACAAGGAGCTGGAGCGACGCCAGGCCAAGCCTGAAATCAAGCCCACGCTCGAAGAGCTGCTGGAAATCCTCGTCGAGCAGGCGTTGGTGGTGCAGCCGCGCAGTGGTAACGATCTGTCTATCTTCATGCGATTGCTGGGGCTGGCTTTCAGCCAGAGCCAGGGGCATTTGCGTCGTTATCTGGAAGACATGTACGGCAAGGTGTTCCGTCGCTACATGATGTTGGTCAACGAAGCTGCCCCCCGTATTCCACCCATCGAACTGTTCTGGCGCGTGCACTTCATGCTGGGTGCGGCCGCGTTCAGCATGTCCGGTATCAAAGCCTTGCGTGCGATTGCCGAAACCGATTTCGGGGTGAACACGTCCATCGAACAAGTCATGCGTTTGATGGTGCCGTTCCTCGCGGCCGGCATGCGTGCCGAAACCGGCGTCACCGACACGGCCATGGCCACCGCGCAACTGCGTCCGCGCAGCAAGTCGACACCGGTTGCCGCCAAGGTTTGACCGCTCACGGGTGGGCGCGGCAGCTGACATCCGTTAAGCTAGCCGCCCATGCCGACTTTCGTTCTGAATCCGACTCCCATTGAAATCGCCATTCTGCCGGGCACTGCCCACGGCGGCGAATTTTTGCGTGTCGGGTTTATCGTAATCAAGGAATCTCTATGACTGCTGGCCTGCAAGGCTCGTTGATGGTGGACGTCGCCGGTACCTGGCTGACGGCCGAAGATCGCCAATTGTTGCGCCAACCCGAAGTGGGCGGCCTGATCATTTTTGCGCGCAATATCGAGCATCCGCGTCAGGTGCGCGAATTGAGCGCGGCGATCCGTGCCGTTCGCCCCGATCTTTTGCTGGCGGTCGATCAGGAAGGCGGGCGGGTTCAGCGCCTGCGTCAGGGCTTTGTGCGGCTGCCGGCCATGCGTGCCATTGCCGACAACCCCAATGCCGAATACCTGGCCGAGCAGTGCGGCTGGATCATGGCCACTGAGGTGTTGGCTGTTGGTCTGGATTTGAGCTTTGCTCCGGTCCTGGACCTCGATTACCAGCGTAGCGCTGTGGTGGGTACCCGCTCGTTCGAAGGCGATCCCGAGCGTGCCGCGCTGTTGGCCGGTGCGTTCATTCGCGGCATGAACAGCGCCGGCATGGCTGCCACCGGCAAGCATTTCCCCGGGCATGGTTGGGCTGAGGCGGATTCCCACGTGGCAATCCCGAATGACGAGCGTAGTCTCGACGAAATCCGCGCCAATGACCTGGTGCCGTTCGCCAGATTGAGTAAGCAACTGGCGGCAGTCATGCCGGCCCACGTGATCTATCCGCAAGTCGACGCCCAGCCTGCCGGCTTCTCTCGCCGCTGGTTGCAGGACATCCTGCGTGGTGAGCTGCAATTTGACGGTGTGATTTTCAGCGATGACTTGTCCATGGCCGGTGCTCACGTGGTGGGCGATGCCGCCAGTCGCATCGAGGCCGCACTGACCGCAGGTTGCGACATGGGCCTGGTGTGCAACGACCGCGCGGCCGCCGAACTGGCCCTGAGTGCCGCTCAGCGCTTGAAGGTCAAGCCGTCGGCACGCATCGCGCGGATGCGCGGGCAGTCGTTTGCCAGTACCGATTACCGTCAAGATCCGCGCTGGCTGGCTGCCGTCGGCGCGCTCAAAGAAGCTCAATTGATTGATTAAGGACTGTTCGTTATGACGGTTTACGCGATTATCGGTGGTACCGGTCTGACTCAACTGGAAGGTCTGAGCATTCGTCAGTCGTTGGCGGTCGACACGCCTTATGGTGCCCCCTCGGCCGACGTGCAGATCGGCGAGTACGCTGGCAAGGAAGTCTTGTTCCTTGCCCGTCACGGCCATCCACACCGTTTTCCGCCGCACCAGGTGAACTACCGCGCCAACCTCTGGGCGCTGAAGCAGGCCGGCGCCGAGGCGATTCTCGCGGTGAACGCTGTGGGTGGAATTCATGCCGCGATGGGGACCGGACATTTCTGCGTGCCTCATCAGTTGATCGACTACACCAGCGGTCGCCAGCACACTTATTTTGCCGACGATCTGGAACAGGTGACGCACATCGATTTCAGCTACCCCTACAGCGAGTCGTTGCGTCAGCAATTGATCGCGGCGCTGGCGGCTGAAGGCGTTGGTTACAGCTCACACGGCGTCTATGCCTGTACTCAGGGGCCACGCCTGGAAACTGTCGCCGAGATCGCCCGCCTGGAACGCGACGGTTGCGACATCGTCGGCATGACCGGAATGCCGGAGGCGGCATTGGCCCGGGAGCTGGAGCTGGATTACGCCTGCCTGGCGCTGGTGGTGAATCCGGCGGCAGGCAAATCGACGGCGGTGATTACCATGGCCGAGATCGAACAGGCGTTGCATGATGGGATGGGCAAGGTGAAGTCGACGTTGGCGCGGGTGCTCAAGGGCTGAGCCAGGTTTTGAACCGAGCCGTGGTCTTCGCGGGCAAGCCTCGCTCCTACAGGGCTTGAGTCGATCACAGCAATTGTGATCAACATGAAATCTGTAGGAGCGAGGCTTGCCCGCGAAAGCAATTTGCCAGGCTCCGCAGCTCTCAGCGCTTCTCTAGCTTATCCGGCAACGGCGCAAACAACGCCTCGATATCATCGCTCTGCAGCTTCCAGTCCCCGGCCTGGCGTCCATCCAGTACGCCGGCCGCAAGATCGGATTTCTCCTTCTGTAAGAGCTGAATCTTCTCTTCCACCGTGCCGCGCGCGATCAGTTTATAGACGAACACCGGTTTTTCCTGACCGATGCGGTAGGCGCGGTCAGTCGCCTGATTTTCCGTTGCCGGGTTCCACCACGGGTCGTAGTGAATCACGGTGTCGGCTTCCGTCAGGTTCAGCCCGACACCGCCGGCTTTAAGGCTGATCAGAAAGATCTGACGCTTGCCGCTTTGAAAGTCCCTTACCGGCGTGCGCCGATCGCGGGTCTGTCCGGTCAGTATTGCGTAGGCCACACTGCGTTTGTTCAATTCATCTTCAATCAACGAAAGCATTGAAGTGAACTGTGAGAACAACAGGATTCGCCGGCCTTCTTCGAGCAATTCTTCGAGCATCTCCATCAGGCTGTCGAGCTTGCCCGATGTACTCCCCCGCGCAGGCAGGGTGGTGTCGTTGACCAGGCGCAAATCGCAACACACCTGACGCAGTTTCAGCAGCGCCTCAAGGATGATGATCTGGCTGCGGGCCACGCCCTTGCGCGTAATCTCGTCGCGGACTTTTTTGTCCATGGCCAGGCGCATGGTTTCGTACACGTCGCGCTGGGCTTCGTTGAGTTCCACCCAATGGATGATTTCGGTTTTTGGCGGCAGTTCGGTGGCCACCTGTTCCTTGGTCCGACGCAACAGGAAGGGCTTGATCCGACCGTTCAGATGCTGAAGTCGTACTTCGCTGGTGCGTTTTTCAATCGGTACGCGGTAATCGCGGTTGAAGCTTTTCACGTCACCGAGCCAGCCAGGGAGCAGGAAGTGAAACAGCGACCACAGTTCGCCCAAGTGATTTTCCAGTGGTGTGCCACTCAGGCACAAACGCTGGCGGGCGTTCAGTTCGCGGGCGGCCTGGGCGGCCTTGCTGCTTGGGTTCTTGATGTACTGAGCTTCATCCAGTACCAGTATGTGCAACGGCTGCTTGGCCAGACGCTCGACATCCTTGGGCAGCAATGCGTAGGTGGTCAGGATCAGGTCGTAATCCGCCAGGTTCTCGAAATGCTTTTTGCGACTGGCACCATATAACGCCAGCACTTTGAGTTGCGGCGTGAAGTGAGCCGCTTCGTCGAGCCAGTTGGGGATCAGGCTGGTCGGCATGATCACCATGCAGGGGCGATCGAGGCGTCCGGCGTTTTTTTCGCTGAGAACATGGGCCAGGGTTTGCAAGGTTTTACCCAGACCCATGTCGTCCGCGAGAATCCCGCCAACCTCCAGCTGGCGCAGCGACTGCATCCAGCTCAAACCTTCCAGCTGATAGGGGCGCAGTGTTGCGTTCAGGCCTTCCGGCACGCTGGCGGTGTAATCCTTGATGTCGCGCAGGCGTTGGGCAAAGGTACGGATCTGTTCGCCGCCTTCCCAGAGCAGCGGCAGGTCTTCCAGCGGATTCAGGCGCGTGGCGTCGGCCTTGCTCAGGCGTAGCGTGGTTTCGCCGGGCTCTTGCAGGTAGAACTCGCCAAGGGTCGCCAGCACGGGTTTCAGGCGTCCGAAGGGCAGGGCGACTTGCAAGGGACCATGCTCGGAATTTGGTCGATTGGGGATGTTCACCAGGATCAGTTCGTCGTCGCGGCGTCGGGCCAGGCGTTCCGGGTTGAGGATCTCGGTGTGCGAGCGCATCAGGTTCAGCAGGATCGGCAGCAGGCTTAGCCGTTCGCCATTGACGATGATCCCCAGTTCCAGATCGAACCAGTCAC
The DNA here is from genome assembly GCF_050990305.1 of Pseudomonas putida. Lineage (GTDB taxonomy): Bacteria > Pseudomonadota > Gammaproteobacteria > Pseudomonadales > Pseudomonadaceae > Aquipseudomonas > Aquipseudomonas putida_AH. The sequence continues at coordinate 2,012,192 of NZ_CP158817.1, forward strand.
GTTCCGGCGCTTGTTCGACGGTGGCGTACCAGTCGTCCACCGCGGTGAGGTCGAAGCCGAAGTCCTCGTTGATCTGTAGTTCCCAGCCTTGGGTGCGCAGCTTCGGCAGCTCGTTCAGGGTGAACGTCAGCCAGGCGCTGTCGTTGACCATCTCGAACAGTTCACCCGCGCTTTCCGGCAAGGCTTTGCTTTGCCGCGTGGCTATTTTGAAGCCGAGGATGCGTAGCTGTTCCCGGTAGGACTGTTCCACTTCCGGGTGACGTTTTATCCGAAGCGTCTGTGTCTCCTGACGGATCAGGATGTCGCTGTTTTTCTGCCCGGAAACGTATTCATCCAAATAGCTGAACGACAACGCTGCACGGTGCTGGATATAGCGTTGCATCCGACCATTGCGCGGCTCGAAGGCGCTGAATTCGATGCTCGCCAGCCACAGGCGCGGAACCGGTTGCACGTTGTCCACCAGCACTTGCGGTGGCGCTTTCGCGCTACGGTTCTCCAGTACGGCCTGGAGTTTTTCCAGAAGCTCGGCGTCTTTGGCGGCTGCGGGGTAGGCGAGGGTTTCTTGCACTTGCAGCAGTACCGCCGCGCAATGTTTGCAGTTGCTGTGGACCGGGCAGGAGCAGGTGGCGTCGATCATCAGCAACGTGCCTTTGGCCGACTCCCGCAAGCGAATGGTCTGACGGTAAACATTGCCGCCAGAGCCTTCGCAGGCGGCGGTGATCGTAGCGTCGCCGGCCTCGACGATCCTGACGCGATTCTCCAGTGCGTAGCGGCGGCCACGCTCCAGGCTCTGTTCTTTGAATCGGCTGACCCAGGAAGGTGCCAGGGGTTTGCTCAGGGTCGCTGACATAAGGACTCAATCAGTCCGGAATTTCTTCGGGGGCTGGCCGAGGCGCAGGGGCGGTCAACGAAGTGATCTTGATCAGTAGGCCGAGATGGCCTGCATCGAGGAAGTTCAGCTGCCCGTTTTTGGTATGGCTTTCAGTCTTCAGGCGCTCACTGGCAGTGACCAAGCCGTCGGTGTTGATCTGGTTGACCCAGAAGTCCGCGTCAACATCGGTGAACCGCCCCAGTTTCATGCTCAGTGTGCCCTCAATGGGAAACTGGCCAAATTGTTCCTTGCCGTCGCTGATCGCGACCTTGGTGGCTTCTTCACCAAGGTTCTGCTGCCATGCCTTGTGCAGCAAGACCTCGTATTCATTGCTGGCCGTGAGCTTTTCCACTTCGCCGTTGAGGCTTGGGGTGCGCAGGCTGTCGGGGCTGATGCGTTGAGCGCCGGCCGCCCAGTCTTCCGGTGCGGCACGGCTGACAATCGCCGGTACGGCATTTTGCCGTACCAGGATCATTTCAATCTGATACAGGTCATCGGCAAAAACCGATGGGGTGACCAACGTCATTATCAACACGGTCAGGGAGCGAAACAGGCGCATGCGGCGTCCTTCAAGCAGTTTTCGGAATGAGGCGCTCGAACAGCGCCTCTACAGTATTAAAGCGCTCTTCCGGGCGCTCCATCGGAACCATGAATTTGAACATCGTGGCGCCTTCGAATTTGTAGCGTTTTGGTTGGCCCTGGATCAGCTTGATCAGGGTCAGTGGATCTACTGGGGTCTGTGCCGCGAACTCGACTCGACCGCCCTGTGGACCGCCGTCGACTTTCTTGATGCCCAGCAGCTCGGCCTGCAATTTCAGGGCGGTGATGCGCATCAGGTTCTTGGTCGGCTCTGGCAACAGGCCGAAACGATCGATCATCTCCACCTGCAGATCCTTGAGGCCTTCCTCGTCGGTGGCCGAGGCGATGCGCTTGTAGAGAATCAGCCGTGCATGAACATCCGGCAGATAGTCTTCGGGAATCAGTGCCGGTACGCGCAGGTTGACTTCCGGGCCTCCGCCCAGCGGTTGATCGAGGTTTGGTTGTTCGCCCTTGCGGATCGACTTGACCGCGCGCTCAAGCATTTCCATATAAAGCGTGAAACCGACGGCCTGGATCTGCCCACTTTGTCCGTCGCCGAGCAGTTCGCCGGCGCCGCGGATTTCCAGGTCGTTGGTGGCGAGCACGAAGCCAGCGCCGAGGTCCTGGGTATTGGCGATCGCTTCCAGGCGCTTCTCTGCGTCCGGGGTAATTTGCTGGCGCGGTGGTGTCAGCAGGTACGCGTAGGCCTGGTGGTGACTGCGTCCGACCCGGCCACGCAATTGGTGCAACTGCGCCAAGCCGAACTTGTCGGCGCGTTCGATGATGATGGTGTTGGCGCTCGGCACGTCGATGCCGGTTTCGATGATGGTCGAGGCGATCAGTACGTTGAAGCGCTTGTGGTAGAAGTCGCTCATCACCTGTTCGAGTTCGCGTTCACGCATCTGCCCGTGGCCGATGCCAATCCGCGCTTCCGGCACCAATTCGGCGAGGTCGGCGGCGCATTTCTCGATGGTCTTCACATCGTTGTGCAGGTAATAAACCTGGCCGCCACGCAGCAACTCACGCAGCAGTGCTTCCTTGACCGTGCTTTTGTTCTGCTCCATGACGAACGTGCGCACGGACAGGCGACGGGCCGGCGGCGTGGCGATGATCGACAGGTCGCGCATGCCCGACACCGCCATGTTCAGTGTGCGCGGAATCGGCGTGGCGGTCAGGGTCAGGATGTCGACTTCGCTGCGCAGGGCCTTGAGCTGTTCTTTTTGACGAACGCCGAAACGGTGCTCCTCGTCGATGATCACCAGGCCCAGGTTTTTGATTTTTACATCGTCCTGCAACAGCTTGTGCGTGCCGATGACGATATCGATCTTGCCTTCGGCCAGGTCGGCGACTGCAGCGTTTACTTCCTTGGCCGACTTGAAGCGGCTCATCACTTCCACGGTCACCGGCCAGTCGGCGAAGCGATCACGGAAGCTGTTGTAGTGTTGCTGGGCGAGCAGGGTAGTCGGCACCAGAATGGCGACCTGACGACCGCCATGCACGGCGATGAAGGCCGCGCGCATCGCCACTTCGGTCTTGCCGAAGCCGACGTCGCCGCACACCAGGCGATCCATCGGTTTCGCTGCGAGCATGTCTTCGCGCACGGCTTCGATGGTGGTTTGCTGGTCGGGGGTTTCTTCGAACGGGAAGCCAGCGCTGAACGTGGCGTAGTCGGCTTTCGGGTCGGCGAAGGCATAACCTTCGCGGGCAGCGCGACGGGCATAGATATCGAGCAATTCCGCCGCCACATCGCGCACCTGTTCGGCGGCCTTGCGCTTGGCTTTCTGCCAGGTCTCGGAGCCCAGGCGGTGCAGTGGGGCCAGTGTATCGTCGCTGCCGGTATAGCGGGCGATCAAATGCAGGTTGGCCACCGGTACGTAGAGCTTGGCGCCCTCTGCGTATTCCAGGGCGAGGAATTCGGCGGTCTGGTTGTCGATTTCCAGCGTCGCGAGGCCCAGGTAGCGACCGACACCATGATCGATATGCACCACCGGCGCGCCTTCGCGCAGCTCGGTGAGGTTCTTGATGACCGCATCGTTGTTGGCGTCGGCGCGTTTCTCGCGGCGACGCCGCTGCATCACACGCTGGCCGAACAGCGGGCTTTCGGCAACCAGTGCCAGGGCCGGATCGTCCAGCAGCAGGCCTTCGTCCAGCGGCGCGATGGTGATCGCCAGGCGCTCCTTGCCAGCGACGAAGTCCGGCCAGCTGTCGACGGTCTTGGGTCGCAGTTTCAATCGTTCCAACAGTTCCAGCAGCACTTCGCGTCGGCCAGCGGATTCGGCGGTAAACAGTACGCGCCCAGGGAACTGGTCGAGGAAGCCCGACAGGGCCGCCAACGGCTGGGTGGCCTTGGCTTCGATGGCCAGGTTCGGCAGTTCCCGCGCGGGGAAACGTTCACGGCCGGAGCCGGTTTCCACGTCCTGTTGACTGGCCACCACTCGCGGCCAGTTCTTCAGGCGCGCGAAGCAGTCTTCCACCGGCAGGAACAGCTCGGCTGGCGGCAATAAAGGACGGGATGGATCGACACGGCGCTCTTCATAGCGATTGCGCACATCGTTCCAGAAGTTTTCCGCTGCTTGCTCGATACCCGGCAGGGAAAACACTTGGGTGTCCTGAGGCAGGTAATCGAACAGCGTCGAGGTGTCCTCGAAAAACAGCGGCAGGTAGTACTCGATGCCGGCCGGGGTAATGCCGCTGTTCAGGTCTTGGAAGATCGGGCAACGACGGAAGTCGACATCGAAGCGCTCGCGAAACCGCGCCTTAAAGCGAGTGACGGCTTCTTTTTCCAGCGGGAATTCCTTGGCCGGCAGCAGCTTGACCGAGTCGACTTTGTCGATGGAGCGCTGGTTCTCCGGGTCGAACGTACGCAGGGTTTCGATTTCGTCGTCGAACAGGTCGATGCGATAGGGCAACTTGCTGCCCATCGGGAACAGATCGATCAGCGAGCCGCGCACGGTGAATTCGCCATGCTCGTACACGGTATCGACATAGCGATATCCGGTGGCTTCAAGCCGGGTGCGCATCTGCTCGACATCGAGTGTCTGGCCGACGTCCAGCACCAGGCTGCTGCCGAGCAGGAATTTGGTCGGCGCCAGGCGGTGCAGGGCGGTGGTGATCGGCACCACCAAAACGCCATGGCTCAGCTCCGGTAACCGATACAGCGCGGAAATTCGCTGGGAAATGATGTCCTGGTGCGGCGAAAACAGATCGTAGGGCAGGGTTTCCCAGTCGGGGAAATGCAGCACAGGCAAATCCGGGGCGAAGAAACTCAGCTCCTGCTCCAGCCGTTCGGCGCTTTGGCTGTCGGCGGTCAGCAGCAGGGTAAAGCGCTTGGCAGCGCTGGCGGCCTCGGCGATGGCCAGGCTCAGGGAGGCACCGGGCAGGTTGCCCCAATGCTGTTTACCTGCCGCGGCAGGGAGGTGCGGTAGACGCAGAACGGGCACGGAAGGTTGAGCTCCAAGCGTTGCGACAAAGTCGGTAATTGTAGCGGTCTACGATGCCGGCTGTCAGTTGCAGATGTGTCTATTACGCTGCTGAAGCGAAATGTAGTGGTAATGACAAAATCGGGCGGTTTTTTAGCGAAAATTATTGATTATGTAGTGGTAAAACGAGTCGGTGTTACGGATGGTTACGGACAAGGTAGCGCTGCCTCCAAAAAATTGACGAGGCTGGAACCCCCGGTTTCATTGGGCTTCAGAGAGGCGTGATTTTTTTGAGTGGGGATTTGTTACGGCAATTGCGACAAGCGCGCATTGCTACACGGGGCGTGCGGCGGCATAATGTAGCCCCTTTTTTCTGCCCCTACATGTGGAAGGTTCCCGTGACTCAGAAGCCCGACCAGTGTCTTGGTGAATGGATCGACCGTGAAGCACTCGCAGAAGCGATGATTCCGCTTATCGGTCAGCTCTACCGCAATAACAACGTGGTGAGCTCGATCTATGGCCGCAGCCTGATCAACCGCTCGGTGATTTCGATCCTCAAAGCACACCGCTTTGCCCGTCATCGCCAGACCGACGAAACCGAACTCTCCGTCCACGAGACATTCCCACTGCTCAAGGCCATGAGCGAGCTGAAACTGGGCGCCGCTTCGGTTGACCTGGGCAAGCTGGCCAACAAGTTCAAGCAAGAAGGCAACGGCCGCAGCGCCGAGCAGTTCGTGCGTGAAGAAATGGCCGACGTGGTAGGCCAGCAGAACGCTTCCGCCCGCAAAGGCACCGACGTTGTCCTGTATGGCTTCGGTCGTATCGGTCGTCTGCTGGCGCGCATCCTGATCGAGAAAACCGGTGGTGGCGACGGTCTGCGTCTGCGTGCCATCGTTGTCCGCAAGGGCGCCGAGAATGATCTGGTCAAGCGCGCGAGCCTGCTGCGTCGTGACTCGGTACATGGTCCGTTCGATGGCACCATCACCATTGATGAAGCCAACAACACCATCACCGCCAACGGCAACCTGATCCAGGTGATCTACGCCAAGAGCCCGAGCGAAGTCGACTACACCCAGTACGGCATCGAAAACGCTCTGATCGTCGACAATACCGGTGTATGGCGTGACGCTGATGGCCTGGGCCAGCACCTGGCCTGCCCGGGCGCTGCCCGCGTGATCCTCACCGCACCTGGCAAGGGCGCGCTGAAGAACATCGTTCACGGCATCAACCACGGCGACATCACCCCTGACGACAAGATCATCTCGGCGGCGTCCTGCACCACCAACGCCATTGTGCCGGTGCTCAAGGCCGTCAACGACCAGTACGGCATCGTCAACGGCCACGTCGAAACCGTTCACTCGTTCACCAACGACCAGAACCTGATCGACAACTTCCACAAAGGCAGCCGTCGTGGCCGCGCCGCGCCGCTGAACATGGTTATCACCGAGACCGGTGCCGCCACCGCAGCTGCCAAGGCGCTGCCAGTGCTCAAGGGCAAGCTGACCGGCAATGCGATTCGCGTACCTACGCCAAACGTGTCGATGGCCATCCTGAACCTGAACCTGGAAAAGGCCACCACCCGCGAAGAGATCAACGAGTACCTGCGCCAGATGGCCATGCACTCGGAACTGCACAAGCAGATCGACTACGTCTCCTCCCAGGAAGTGGTTTCCACCGACTTCGTTGGCTCGCGCCACGCAGGCGTTGTGGACGCTGAAGCGACCATTACCCAGGATAACCGCGTTGTACTGTACGTCTGGTACGACAACGAATTCGGTTACAGCTGCCAGGTGGTTCGCGTGATGGAAGACATGGCCGGTGTAAACCCGCCAGCATTCCCGCGCTAAGCCTTAGCCGCACATGAAAACGCCCCGACTTGTTCGGGGCGTTTTTGTTTGTGCGGTGTGCCGAACGCGGGGCGTTACACACCACAATTGAAATCACGCATAACCTGTAGGAGCCGGCTTGCTGGCGATGGCGGCGCATCGTCAAAATGGATGATGCCTGACACATCGCTATCGCCAGCAAGCCGGCTCCTACAGGGGTGATGCATAATGGCCGATCCTGGCGATTTCTCAGGGACTGCATGGGAGGCGTGGGACTTGTTGAGCTGGCGGCTGATTGGGATAGTTGTATTGGCAGGAGTTCTTTCAGGTTGCGGCAACGGCAATTCACTGGAAATCCTCGGCGGTCCGACCATGGGTAGCACCTGGTCAATCAAGTACATCCGACACGCGGGTCTACCCGCACCAGCGGTTGTCCGGGCCGAGGTCGAAACGATCCTGGCCGACGTCGACCGGCAACTCTCGACCTATCGCAGCGACTCCGATATCGAGCGCTTCAACCAATTGCCTGCCAACGCTTGCCGGAAAATGCCCTCGTCGGTCCTTGAGTTGGTCCGGGTCGGCGAGCAGTTGTCGTCACAAAGCGATGGGTCATTCGATTTGACCGTGGAGCCGCTGCTCAATCTCTGGGGCTTCGGTCCTCAGGCGCGCGAGGAAAAAGTTCCGACCGAGCAAGCGCTGGCCGAGGTACGGCGGCGTGTCGGACACAGGCACCTGCGCATCGAAGGTGACGATCTATGCAAGGACGCTGCTGTGGAAGTCGATTTCAACAGCATCGCCGCCGGCTACGCGGTCGATAAGATCGCTGTGAAGCTTGAGGCGATGGGAATTCACAATTACCTGGCCGAAGCCACAGGTGAGCTGAAGGCAGCGGGGAGGAAGCTCGATGGCTCGCCTTGGCGCATTGCCCTGGAGGAACCTCGCGACGATCAGCAAGTGGCCGAGCGTATTGTCGCCATCGACGGTTACGGCCTCTCCACCTCCGGCGACTACCGGAATTATTTCGTGCAGGGTGGCCAGCGTTTTTCCCACACCTTCGATGCCCGCACCGGTGCGCCAATCTCGAACGCCCTGGCGTCGGTCACGGTGATTCATCCTTCGGCGTTGATGGCCGATGGCTTGTCGACACTGTTGCTGATTCTCGGCCCCGAGCGCGGTTGGGATTACGCAGAAAAACACGATATCGGCGCATTTTTTGTGATTCGTGCCGATACAGGTTTCGTCACACGCACCAGTCACGCTTTTGATCGCCTCAGTGGCGGTCAAGCCGAGTGATTGCGGTGATCGTGCATTGAAAACTGGTGTTGTAGTGCAGGCAAAAGTAGCCTACGACGCGACCAAGGGTTAATGTGCGCGGCGTTGACGCTTCTATAGACTGTGTCCGGGTTCTGCATTGGCCCCAAATTGTTCCTTCACGCCACAGACCGGCGTGATTTAGCCGCAGGTGCCGAGGGTGCCGCGGCCTGTTCTGAGGAGTACGCATGGCTGTCTACAACTACGACGTGGTGGTGTTGGGTTCCGGCCCGGCGGGAGAAGGCGCGGCAATGAACGCCGCCAAAGCAGGGCGCAAGGTGGCGATGGTCGATAGCCGTCGTCAGGTCGGCGGCAACTGCACCCACCTGGGTACCATCCCGTCCAAGGCACTGCGTCACTCGGTCCGGCAGATCATGCAGTTCAACACCAACCCGATGTTCCGGGCCATTGGTGAGCCGCGCTGGTTCTCGTTCCCGGACGTGCTGAAAAGCGCCGAGAAAGTTATCTCCAAACAAGTCGCCTCGCGCACCGGCTACTACGCCCGCAATCGCGTCGACGTGTTCTTCGGTACCGGCAGTTTCGCCGACGAGCAAACCATCGAAGTGGTTTGTGCCAATGGCGTGGTCGAAAAACTGGTGGCCAAGCACATCATCATCGCCACGGGTTCACGTCCGTATCGTCCGGCGGACATCGATTTCCATCACCCGCGTATCTACGATAGCGACACCATCCTCAGCCTCGGCCACACCCCGCGTAAGCTTATCGTTTACGGTGCCGGCGTGATCGGTTGCGAATACGCTTCGATCTTCAGCGGCCTGGGGGTTCTGGTCGAGCTGGTGGATAACCGCGGTCAGTTGCTGAGCTTCCTGGACTCGGAAATTTCCCAGGCCCTGAGTTACCACTTCAGTAACAACAACATCACGGTTCGCCACAACGAAGAGTACGACCGCGTTGAAGGCGTGGACAATGGCGTGATCCTGCACCTCAAGTCCGGCAAGAAAATCAAGGCCGATGCCTTGCTCTGGTGCAACGGCCGTACCGGTAACACCGATCAGTTGGGCCTGGAAAACATCGGCGTGAAGGTCAATAGCCGTGGTCAGATCGAAGTGGACGAGGCTTACCGCACCGCTATTCAGAACATCTACGGTGCCGGTGATGTAATTGGCTGGCCGAGCCTGGCCAGTGCCGCCCATGACCAGGGCCGTTCGGCCGCTGGCAGTATCGTCGACAACGGCAGCTGGCGCTTCGTCAATGACGTGCCAACCGGTATCTACACCATTCCGGAGATCAGTTCGATCGGCAAGAACGAGCAGGAACTGACCCAGGCCAAGGTGCCGTACGAAGTGGGCAAGGCGTTCTTCAAGAGCATGGCGCGAGCGCAGATCGCCGGCGAGCCGCAAGGCATGCTGAAGATCCTGTTCCACCGCGAAACCCTGGAAGTGCTGGGCGTGCACTGTTTCGGTTATCAGGCGTCGGAGATCGTGCACATTGGCCAGGCAATCATGAACCAGCCGGGCGAACTCAACACCCTGAAGTACTTCGTCAACACCACGTTTAACTACCCGACCATGGCCGAAGCCTATCGGGTCGCGGCGTACGACGGCCTCAACCGGCTTTTTTGAGCGGCTCCGGCCGGTGGCCTGAGCCGGCCGGGGAGACCGATTTCAGCAATTCTCGAGCGTGGCAGTGGCCAAACCGGGAAAGTCTGTAATCAGGCTGTCAACGCCGAAGTCGGCGAGTCTGCGCATCAGCGCAGGCTCGTTGACGGTCCACACCGATACATGCAATCCCTGACGCTGTGCCTTCTCCAGGCGTTCCGGCGTGCACAGGGTCCAGTTCAGCGCCAGAATTTCGCAGCCATAGCTGGCCGCGACCTTCAATGGGTCGAGCCAGGCGTATTCGGCCACCAATCCGCGAGACACGTCCGGCACCAGGTCCACTGCGGCTTTCAACACCTCACGCGAACTTGATGTGATGGTCACTTTGTCCATCAAGCCATGTCGTTGCGCCATTTCCCGGATGGCCAGCACGGTCGTCGCGGCGCGGGTGCGTGAAGCGCTTTTGACTTCCAACTGCCAGTGATCGAAATCGCATTGTTCAAACAGCGATTCCAATGTCGGAATAGGGCAGGGCTTGATCCAGCCTGGACCGCCCTTGCGTGCGTCGTAGGTTACCAACTCCGCTGCAGTGTGTTCGGCTACCTTGCCGCGTCGGTCGGTGGTGCGCTTGAGCGTCGGGTCGTGGATGACGATCAGCTCGCCGTCCTTGGACAGGTGCAGGTCCAGTTCGCAGCGGCGTACGCCGTGTTTGAGGCATTCCTGAAAACTGGTCAGGGTATTTTCCGGTGCTTCGCCCTTGGCGCCGCGGTGGCCGTAGATAAGGGTCACGGTTCTTCCTTAAATTAATTGCCGGAGTCGAGTTGTTCGCGGGCCAGGCGTCGTTCCTGGGCCTGCTTCTGCAAAATATGGCGGGCCAGCAATTGTCGCTGTGCGTCGCTCAGGTGTTCGAACTCGGTGCCGACATCGTAGCCATCGCCCCTACGGTCGCAATGGGTGACGCGGGCGCGCAGCAAGAGGCCTAGGGCTTGCGGCATCAGCACCAGCTTGACCGACAGGCGCGCATTGACATCAATCGGGGTCGGGTACTGAAAGTCGATACCACCTTCGCAGATGATCACCGGCTGCGGCTCACCGATTTCCCCGAGCACGGTGAGCGCGATCACCTGGCTCAGCAAGTCGATACGTTTGTTCTGGGACTTCAGAAAAGCCGAGAGGGTGCGGTCGCGTTCGCTGATCTGGCGTAACAGGTGTTGCGACTCGAATTCGCTCAGGTGCAACTCACTGAGCACATTGAAGAGCGGGGACGCATCCTGCAACACTTCCTGGCCAGCAGCTTCGGAAGCGGACAGGGGCCGAATTTCCAGTGCGATCATGTCCTCGATACGGTAGTATTCGCGGCGATCTTCTTCATCTAATGTCGACATGGCGAACCCATGGTAGCGGCGGTGGTCTGAGTGTAAAGCTGGTTATCGACCCCCGCCACAAGGACGTTCCTTTTCCCTCCGAACAAGCCCCGACATGTTCAGACCTCTCTTCGTATTTATCGGCACGCGTTACACCCGTGCAAAACGTCGCAATCATTTTGTGTCATTCATTTCCCTCACTTCGATGATCGGGCTCGCCCTTGGCGTGGTTGTGATGATCGTCGTGCTGTCGGTCATGAATGGCTTCGATCATGAGATGCGCACCCGTGTGCTAGGCATGGTGCCCCACGCGACCATTGAGGCCGGCGAGCCGATCAGTGATTGGCAAGACCTGGCCGCGAAGGTCAAGCAGAACCCGCAGGTGACGGCAGTGGCGCCGTTTACCCAGATGCAGGGGTTGCTGACCAACAATGGCAAGGTCTCCAAAGTCCTGCTCAATGCCATCGACCCGGCGCTTGAGCGCCAAGTGTCGATCATCGATAACTTCATGCAGCAGGGCCAACTGGACGATCTGAAGGCCGGCGAATTCGGCATCGTCATCGGCGACAAGGCCGCGGCCAAGCTCGGTGCAGCGATCGGCGACAAGCTGACATTCGTGGCGCCGGAGGTCACCGTGACCCCGGCCGGGATGTTCCCGCGTATGAAGCGCTTCACCGTGGTCGGCATCTTCCATGTCGGCGCCGGCGAAATCGACGGCTACCTGGGCATCACCAATCTTCAGGACCTGGCACGGTTGCATCGCTGGAAACCGGATCAGGTCCAGGGCATTCGCCTGAAGTTCGACGATTTGTTCCAGGCCCCGCGCACCGCGTGGAGCATCGCCCGGGAACTGGGTGAGGATCGTTACTACGCCCGCGACTGGACCCGCACCCACGGCAACCTGTATCAGGCGATCCGCATGGAAAAAGCCATGATCGGCCTGTTGTTGCTGCTGATCGTTGCCGTCGCCGCGTTCAACATCATTTCCACGCTGGTGATGGTGGTGAACGACAAGAAGGGCGACATCGCGATCCTGCGTACGCTCGGCGCCACACCGGGCACGATCATGCGCACGTTCATGGTGCAAGGTACGGTTATCGGCGTGGTCGGCACGGCCATCGGCGCGGTGGTCGGGATCTTCGCCGCGTTGAATGTCAGCGCCGCGATCTCGGCGCTGGAAGGCCTGATCGGTCACAAATTCCTCAACGCCGACGTGTATTTCATTGATTACCTGCCGTCGCAAGTGCAGAGCCAGGACGTCGTGATGGTCTGTTCGGCGGCGTTGGTCCTGAGTTTCCTCGCCACCCTGTATCCAGCCTGGCGTGCCGCGCGCACCCAGCCGGCGGAGGCGCTACGTTATGAGTGAGTCGGGTATGACTGATAAAGCAATCTTGAGCTGCCGCAACCTGGGCAAATCCTACGAGGAAGGCCCGGAGTCGGTGGAGGTTCTGGCCGGTTTGCAGCTGGAGTTGCACCCGGGCGAGCGCGTGGCGATTGTTGGCAAGTCGGGTTCGGGCAAAAGTACCTTGCTCAACTTGTTGGGTGGCCTCGATACGCCGACCAAGGGCAGCGTCTGGCTCGACGGTGAAGAACTGTCGGCGCTGAGTGAGAAGAAGCGTGGCTTGCTGCGTAACCGTGCCCTGGGCTTTGTGTACCAGTTCCACCATTTGCTGCCGGAATTCACCGCGCTGGAAAACGTCTGCATGCCGCTGTTGATCGGCAAGACGGCGATTCCTGAAGCACGCAAGCGTGCAACCGCGTTGCTGGAGCGGGTAGGACTGGGGCATCGCCTGGAGCACAAACCGGCGGAACTGTCCGGTGGCGAGCGCCAACGCGTGGCCATCGCCCGTGCTCTGGTGAACAATCCGGGCCTGGTGATGCTCGACGAGCCGACCGGCAACCTCGACTCCCACACCGCCGAAGGCATTCAGGATTTGATGCTGGAACTCAGCACCTCGATGCGCACGGCGTTTCTGGTGGTGACTCACGACATGAACCTGGCTCGCCAGATGGATCGCGTCCTGCATCTGCAGGAAGGCTGCCTGACGCCTATCTGATTGGCTGAAACCCGGCGTCCGAAAAGACGTCGGGTCTTTTATTTTTATACGGTGCCCCAGCGAATGTTCAGACCGTTATCGATCTTTATCGGCACGCGCTATACCCGCGCCAAGCGCCGCAATCGCTTTGTATCCTTCATCTCGATGACCTCGATGATCGGCCTCGCCCTGGGCGTGCTGGCGATGATCGTGGTGTTGTCGGTGATGAACGGTTTCCAGCGCGAAATGAGCTCGCGCATCCTCGGCATGGTGCCGCACGCGACCATCGTTGGCGTCAATCCGATCGATGATTGGCAGCCGGTTGCAGCCGCTGCGATGAAAAATCCGGAAGTTACCGCCGCCGTGCCGTTCACCGAGATGGAAGGCATGCTGTCCTACAAGGGCACGATGCAACCGATCCAGATCAGCGGTGTCGACCCGGCGCTGGAAGGCCAGGTGTCCATAGTTGCCAAACACATCGTCCAGGGAAGCCTGGAAGCCTTGAAGCCAGGCGAGTTTGGCGTGGTGATCGGCGAAATCACCGCGCGCCGCTTCCGCCTGAACGTAGGCGACAAAATCACCCTGATCGTGCCGGAAGTCAGTAATGCGCCGGGTGGCATTACGCCGCGGATGCAGCGTTTGAACGTGGTCGGTGTCTTCAAGGTGGGCGCCGAGCTGGATGGCTCAATGGCACTGATCCATGTCGCCGACGCCGCGCAGATGCAGCACTGGGAACCGAATCAGGTACAGAGTGTGCGCCTGGCGGTGAAGGACATGTACGCCGCGCCACAAGTATCGAACGCCATCGCCAACGGCCTGGGGGCGGATTATCGGGCTGATGACTGGACCCATACCCAGGGCAGCCTGTTCAGCGCGATGAAAATGGAAAAAACCATGATCGGCCTGTTGTTGCTGATGATCGTTGCCGTCGCGGCGTTCAACATCATCGCGACCCTGATCATGGTGGTGAACGACAAGGGTGCGGACATCGCGATCTTGCGCACCATTGGCGCCACACCGCGACAGATCATGGCGATCTTCATGGTGCAGGGCACGGTGATCGGGATTGTCGGCACCCTGATCGGTGGTGTGCTGGGCGTGATCGCGGCGCTGAATGTCAGTGAAATGGTGGGCTGGGTGGAGCGGGTTACTGGTCAGCACATCTTCAGTTCTGATGTGTACTTCGTCAGCAACCTGCCGTCCGAGCTGCAAGGTGGGGATGTGCTGTTGATCTGTTCGGCGGGATTCATCATGAGTTTCCTCGCCACGCTGTACCCGGCATGGCGGGCGGCGAAGGTGGAGCCGGCTACCGCTCTGCGGTATTCGTAAGCCGATAGACCGCTTTCGCTGGCAAGCCAGCTCCCACAGGATTATGAGTCGTTCACACAATAGTGTTTCAACTCGGTCATTGTGGGAGCGGGCTTGCCCGCGAAGAGGCCGGCCCTGCCAGCCTCAATCCCCCTTTGGTAACTCGATCATAAACCGAGTCCACCCCTGCTCCGATTCACACCGAATCTGCCCTCCATGGGCCCGCACGATTGACTGGGTAATCGCCAGCCCCAACCCCGCATGCTCACTGCTGCCTTCATGACGCGCCGGATCTGCCCGGTAAAATCGGTCAAACAGACGCGGTAGCAAATCTTCGTTAATCCCGTCTCCACTGTTTTCGACAATCAGGTGCAAGCCTTTGGTTTGATTGACGATGCGTATCCGGATCTCGCCCTGGGCTGGGGTGAAACGGAGCGCATTGTCCAGCAGATTGGAAAGCGCCCGACGCAGCATGTTGCGATCGCCTTCGACGCGCGCCTGGCCTTCTCGGCTCAGTTTCACCCTCGCGTCTTCAGCCAGCGGCGCAAAAAACTCCAGCAACAGGTCCGTTTCCTCCGCCAGATCCAGCGCTTCTCGCTTGGGTATCAACAAACCGTGGTCGGCTTTGGCCAGATAAAGCATGTCGTTGACCAACTGCGCCATCCATTGCAGTTCTTCGAGGTTGCTGTGCAACGCTTCGCGATAGTCCTCGATGGGGCGCGGTCGGGTGAGGGTGACCTGAGTGTGGGTCAGCAGATTCGACAGTGGTGTGCGCAATTCATGGGCAATATCGGAGGAGAACGCCGACAATCGTTGAAAGGAGTCGTCAAGGCGACCGAGCATCGCATTGAAGTGGTGGGCCATTTCTGCCAGTTCCGGTGGCATGTTTGATTCAGGCAGGCGTGCGTTGAGCGATTGCGCCGAGACACCTTTGGCGACGGCGCTCATGCGACGCAGCGGTCGCAAACCACTGCGGGCTGCCCAGGCGCCAAGCAGCGCGGTGGCCAGGGCGGACAGGCCGACCGTCAGCCAGATCAGGTGTTGCATGCGTTGCAGAAAGTGCTGGTGATGGGTGATGTCCAGCAGCAGGGTCAATTGCGGTGAATCGGGCGTGTCGGCCTGCAGGGGGGCATTGAGGACGCGATAATCCGTGCCGTCGTGGTTGATCGTCGACAGGCCCGATTCTTGGGGGAGTTCATCAGGCAAATTTGTCGAGCTGTCATACCAGCGTTTGCCATCACTGCCGCTGATGCGCAGCGACAGATCAGCTTGATCGGCCAGCTTGATTTCGCTGTCGCTCGATTGAACATCATGCAGCGCCCACCGCAGGCCCACCAACTTGCCCTCCAGCAATTGCTGATCGAGCTCGATGAAATGTGCCTCGCTGGCGCGGCTGAACAGGACGCCGGCAAACAGCGAAACCACTGCCGTGCAGGCGGCAAACAGCAAGGCCAGGCGAGTGCTTAACGATAGCCGGTGCATCAGGCGCAGCGCTCCTCGAGTACGTAGCCCATGCCGCGCACGGTGTGGATCAGTTTGCTGGGGAACTCATCGTCGATTTTCAGGCGTAAACGGCGGATCGCGACTTCGATGACATTGGTGTCGCTGTCGAAATTCATGTCCCACACCTGGGAGGCAATCAGCGATTTGGGCAGTACTTCACCCTGGCGGCGCAGGAGCATTTCCAGCAAGGCGAATTCCTTGGCCGTCAGGTCGATGCGCTGGCCGCTGCGCTCCACTCGACGGCGGATCAGGTCCAGGCGTAAGTCGGCCAGTTGCAGGCTGGTTTCCTGGGGCGTTGAATTGCCACGGCGCAACAGGCTGCGCACCCGGGCCAGCAGTTCGGAAAAGGCGAAGGGCTTGACCAGGTAGTCGTCGGCGCCGAGTTCCAGGCCGTGAACCCTATCCTCCACGGCATCCCTTGCAGTCAAAAACAGCACGGGCGTATCCAGGCCGGCGCTGCGCACGGCTTGCAGAATTTGCCAGCCATCCCGACCGGGCAGCATCACGTCGAGAATCAACAAGGCGTATTCGCCGCTCAACGCCAAGTGCTGGCCGGTGCTTCCGTCGGCCACCAGATCGGTATTGAACCCAGCCTCGGTCAGGCCCTGGCGCAGGTATTGGCCGGTTTTCGGTTGGTCTTCGACGATCAGCAGTTTCATGGGGAACTCAAGTTTAATGGCACGAACGCTTTATACCGTGGGCGATGCGGGTGCAGAGCAACCTGACAAAGTTGTAATCTGGCTGTCAGGTTGGGGGCAGTGCGGGCAGTTTAAAGTTTTCCACAGGCTGAACCTTATCTTGTTGGAGTATGACGATGTTTTTACGCAAATCCGCGGTGCTGGCCGCCTGTCTGATGGCGTTGAGTTCACCGGTCTGGGCGGCAGGCGAGCATCACTACGACTTCGGTCAGCCTGCCCCGGCGGCCAAGGCGAACCGCAGTGTTGAAGTGGTGATGGGCGACATGTCGTTCACCCCCAAGGCGATCGATATCAAGGCCGGGGAAACCGTGCGCTTCGTGCTGGTGAATAAAGGCCAATTGCTGCATGAGTTCAACATCGGTGACGCCGCCATGCATGCCAAACACCAGCAGGAAATGCTGCAGATGCAGCAAAGCGGCATGCTCACGCCTACAGGCATGAAGGCAATGGACCACAGTGCTATGGGACACGACATGAAGAGCGGCATGAAACATGACGATCCCAACAGTGTGCTGGTGGAGCCGGGCAAAACCGCTGAATTGACCTGGACCTTCAGCAAGGCCACCAACCTGGAGTTTGCCTGCAATATTCCAGGCCATTACCAGGCCGGCATGGTCGGCAAACTGACAGTCAGTCAGTAAGCACTCAAAGGCGGGAGCAAAGGCTGATAGAATCCGCTGATTCTTCAGTCAGGTTTCCGCCATGCATCCCGCAGCCGAACACTCGCCGCTGGGCAAATCCAGCGAATACATCGCCACTTACACGCCGTCCTTGCTGTTTCCGATCCCGCGTACCGCGAAGTGGGCCGAGCTGGGCCTGACGGCAGAAACATTGCCCTACAAGGGCGTGGACTTCTGGAACTGCTTCGAACTGTCGTGGTTGTTGCCGTCGGGCAAACCGGTGGTGGCGATCGGCGAGTTCAGTATTCCGGCGGATTCGCCGAACATTATCGAATCGAAGTCGTTCAAGCTGTACCTCAACTCCCTGAACCAGACACCGTTTGCCGATACGGCGAGCCTCGAGGCGACGCTGGTCAAAGACCTGTCCGCCGCTGCCGGCAAGCCGGTTGGTGTGCGCGTTCGCAGCCTGAAAGAGGTTGAAGTCGAGGGCGTCGTGGCGTTGCCGGGTGTGTGCATCGACGAGTTGGATATCAGCGTCAGCAACTACGAACATCCGCGTCCGGAACTGCTGCGCTGTGATGAATCGCGGATTGTTGAAGAGAGCGTGCACAGCCATTTGCTCAAATCCAATTGCCCGGTGACCAGTCAGCCGGACTGGGGCAGCGTTGTGGTCGAATATCGCGGCGCGGCGCTGGATCACGCCAGTCTGCTGGAATACATCGTCAGCTTCCGCCAGCACTCGGACTTCCATGAGCAATGTGTAGAGCGGATCTTCCTCGATCTGCAACGCTTGCTCAAACCTGAGAAATTGACGGTGTATGCGCGCTATGTGCGGCGTGGCGGGCTGGATATCAATCCGTATCGCAGTACTGAAGCCGTGCAGTTGCCAAACCACCGCCTGGTCCGTCAGTAACGACCCGCTGTGTGGACTCTGTAGGAGCTGTCGAGAGCAACGAGGCTGCGATCCTTTGATTTGTTTTTAAGGCAAGATCAAAAGATCGCAGCCTGCGGCAGCTCCTACAGGGATTTGTGGGTTCAGATCCCCATGCTGTGCAGGGCCTGACCAATTTGGCGCAGGGTGGCGGCGAGGGTCGGGTGTTCGAGTTCGAAGCGATCGACGGCCAGATTCACGTTATCGGCGAGGTTGACGTCTTGGGTTTTGGTTTCCAGATCGAGCTCAAGTTTGATCTGTTCCATCAGCGCGTGCAGATCTTCACGCTCGGCTTCGGACAGCGGAGGGTTTTTGTCCAATTGCTCGCGCAGGGCATTGAGCTGTTCTTGCAGTTCGCGGGCGGGCATGGCGTTTTTCCTTATTTCTCGATAGGCACTGGCATAGACCGCAGCGGCGCGCCAAAGATCTATGGCTTCCCTTTAGATTAATCCACTCGCGTGAAACCTGCTTGATCTCGATCAGGGCTTTTCGCCCTTGAGCCTGCGCAGGTTGATGTCCGCCAGGCAGGTGTCGAGCTCACCCAGGTGATCGATGACCGAATGCACCCCCAGTCCAAACAATTGCATCGTCGCCTTGCCGCGCTTGATGTCCCGTTCCTGTGGCGACAAGGCCTGCCATTGCGTGGGAGACAGTCCGCAGAGTGAGCCGCAGGAGGCCAATCCAATCGTCCATAATCCGGCATTGAGCCCCGATTGCAGCAGACGCGGTTCGCCACTGACCAACACGCAGCCATCCAGTCGTTCGACGTTCAACGCCATCAGTGCGTGCCAGCATGCATTTGGCGCTGGCCAAGGCTGGATTGTTGCAGGGTGTTGCAAGGATTTGATCCATTCCGGCAGTGCAATGGCCAGGGAGTGGCTGAGCGCCGGGGGAAGTTCATCCAGCCAAGCGCAGGGGATCTGCTGGCGCTGCAGAGAATGCAGGCTGTCGAGGGCGCCGGGGGTGACCTCGGCGTGCTCGGCGCAATGGCCTTCAAGCAGGCGTGTACGTGCGCCGAAGTCCACCAGGCAACCACTGAGACCGAACAGTACCGCGGTCAGGTTGGGCGCGGTTTGAGGTGAGATTTCGGCGTGCGGCATGTCAACGTCCCTGAAATAGCCTCAAGGCTAGGGACCGTCGGTGACAGTTGCGTGACATGGATGTGAATCACTCACAATCGACACGAATCATTCGCCGGCACTTGTGTACAAAGCTGCCTAAAGTGACATTTGCGACTTATACTTACAGCCTTTGCGTCGAGTTCGGCGCCCGGTGACAGTACAAACCAAGGAGTTTTTTTATGCGCTGGAGCAATTATCTCGCTCAGCTTTGTGTATCTGCCAGTGTGCTGCTGGTTCCGTTCGTTGCCCAGGCAGCGTCGGAAGATGATCCTTGGGAAAGCGTCAACCGCCCGATCTACAAGTTCAACGACGTTGTCGATACCTATGCACTCAAGCCCCTGGCCCAAGGCTACCAGTATGTGACGCCGAAGTTCCTTGAAGACGGCATTCACAACATGTTCCGCAACGTCGGCGATGTGACCAACCTCGCCAACGATATCTTGCAGGCCAAGCCGCACGCGGCCGGTGTCGACACCGCACGCCTGATCTTCAACACCACTTTCGGCCTGCTGGGCTTCTTTGACGTGGGCACGAAAATGGGCCTGCAACGCAACGACGAAGACTTCGGCCAGACCTTGGGTTACTGGGGCGTGGGCAGCGGTCCTTACGTGATGCTGCCATTGCTCGGTCCAAGTACCGTACGTGACGCGCCATCGAAGTTCGTCGACAGTTATACCGGCCCGTACCGTTACATCAACGACGTGCCGGCGCGTAATTCGATTTTCGCGCTGAACGTCGTCGATACCCGTGCTGACCTGCTGTCGTCCGAGAAGCTGATCACCGGCGACAAGTACACCTTCATTCGTAATGCGTACCTGCAGAACCGTGAGTTCAAGGTGAAAGACGGTCAGGTCGAAGACGATTTTTAATCTCGATCGGTAGTAGAAGAAGGCGGCCATTGAGCCGCCTTCTTCATTTTTCGCCTGGTTTTGTCCTTCCATTGAGTTACGGTTTTAGCTGTTCTTATAACTCCCGGTGATTTGCAGCGCGCCGACGTCAAGCGACCATCGGCGTGAGCTTGAAACGCCTCGCGGATGGGAGTACCGTCTGCGCCTTAGAAGGGCACCTCTGGTGTACCTGTGTGTAGGGCAAATGCTCGAAAGCAGTGCGACAGAGAGGCTAGAAAGCGAATCCAGTAGTGTGAGCCGGGTCAAAACCCGAGCCGCTACGCCAACCTAATTCTGGCGCCGTTTGCCCACATGCCAAAAACCAGTGCCACGCTGCTGATAATCGATGATGACGAAGTAGTGCGCGCGAGCCTCGCCGCCTATTTGGAAGACAGTGGTTTCAGCGTCTTGCAGGCCAGCAATGGTCAGCAGGGCCTTCAGGTATTCGAGCAAGACAAGCCCGACTTGGTCATCTGCGATCTGCGCATGCCGCAGATGGGCGGACTCGAACTCATTCGCCAGGTCACCGAACTGTCGCCACAAACGCCTGTGATCGTGGTGTCGGGTGCCGGCGTGATGAACGACGCGGTCGAGGCGCTGCGCCTGGGCGCGGCGGATTACCTGATCAAACCTCTCGAAGATCTGGCGGTGCTCGAGCACTCGGTGCGTCGGGCCTTGGATCGCGCGCGCTTGCTGCTGGAGAACCAGCGCTACCGCGAGAAGCTGGAAAAGGCCAACCGTGAGCTGGCGGCCAGCCTGAACCTGCTCCAGGAAGACCAGAACGCCGGTCGCCAGGTGCAGATGAACATGCTGCCGGTCAGTCCCTGGGCCATCGATGAGTTCAAATTCGCTCACCAGATCATCCCGTCGTTGTACCTGTCGGGTGATTTCGTTGACTATTTCCGGGTCGACGAGCGTCGGGTTGCGTTCTACCTGGCGGATGTTTCCGGTCATGGCGCCTCTTCAGCTTTCGTCACCGTGCTGTTGAAGTTCATGACCACGCGCTTGCTGTTCGAGTCCAAGCGCAGCGGTACCTTGCCGGAATTCAAACCTTCAGAGGTGCTTGGTCATATCAACCGGGGCCTGATCAGTTGTAAGCTGGGTAAACACGTCACAATGGTCGGTGGTGTCATCGACGAGGAGACAGGTTTGTTGACCTATAGCATCGGCGGTCATTTGCCGTTGCCAGTGTTGTACACACCCGACAGTGTTCGTTATCTGGAAGGGCGTGGCCTGCCGGTGGGGCTTTTCAACGAAGCCACCTACGAAGACCACGTGCTGGAGCTGCCGCCGACGTTCAGCCTGTCGCTGATGTCTGATGGCATTCTGGACCTTTTGCCGGAACCCACACTCAAAGAAAAAGAAGCTGCATTGCCCCAAAGGGTCAAGGCAGCGGGCGGCAGCCTGGATGGCCTGCGGCAGGTTTTTGGATTGGCCACGCTAGGGGAGATGCCGGATGATATCGCCCTGTTGGTGTTGAGCAGGAATCTTTAATGAGTACTGGTAGAATCCAGTTCGCCGAGCAGGACGGCACTTTCGTCCTCAAGTTCATCGGTGAAGTTCGCCTGACCCTGTGTTCGGCGTTGGATGCGACTATCGAGAAAATCTTCACCGCGATGAACTTCAACGCGATCGTGATCGATTTGACCGAAACCCGCAGCATCGACAGCACCACTCTTGGCCTGCTGGCCAAGCTGTCGATCCTGTCGCGGCAAAAAGTCGGCTTGCTGCCGACCGTCGTCACCACCCACGAAGACATCACCCGTCTGTTGCAGTCCATGGGCTTTGAGCAAGTCTTCAACATCGTTGACAAGCCGGTGCCGTGCCCGGAATGCCTGGATGATTTGCCGGACCAGGACCAGTCTGAAGAAGTGGTGCGGATCAAGGTGCTCGAAGCGCACAAGATTCTCATGGGCCTGAACGATTCCAATCGTGAAGCATTCCATGACCTGGTGAACGCGCTGGAGCGGCATTGATCCCAATGTGAAGTTGGCGTAATGGCCTCTTCGCGGGCAAGCCTCGCTCCTACAGAGGGTGGGTTTTCCGTAGGAGCGAGGCTTGCCCGCGAAGGCGTCAGTCCAATCACTGCACACCCAAAAGCAACCACCCACAAAAAAGGGCGACCCGATCAGGGTTCGCCCTTTTTGCATTCCAGCCTTTCAGATCACAGCTTGGCTTGAAGCAGCGCCTCGAGCTTCTCCTGGTCCCGGGCAAACTGACGAATGCCTTCAGCCAGTTTCTCGGTTGCCATGGCATCTTCGTTGGACAACCAGCGGAACTGCGCTTCATTGAGGTTCAAGCGCGCTTCACCGGCATGCCCCGGCGCCAGTTTGCGCTCCAGCTTGCCGGTATCGGCTGCCAACTTGTCGATCAGGTCCGGGCTGATGGTCAAGCGGTCGCAACCGGCCAATTGTTCGATCTGGCTCAAGTTGCGGAAGCTGGCGCCCATTACCACGGTTTTGTAATCGTTGGCCTTGTAGTAGTTGTAGATGCGCGTCACCGACTGCACGCCCGGATCGTCCGCACCGGTGTATTCGTTGCCGGTGGCTTTCTTGTACCAGTCGTAGATGCGGCCTACGAATGGCGAAATCAGGAACACCCCGGCGTCTGCACAAGCGGCCGCTTGAGCAAAGGAGAACAGCAGGGTCAGGTTGGTCTGGATGCCTTCCTTTTCCAGGATCTCGGCGGCGCGGATGCCTTCCCAAGTGGAGGCGATCTTGATCAGCACGCGGTCACGGCCAACGCCAGCCTTTTCGTACAGCTCGATCAGACGGTGCGCACGCTTCAATACGGCGTCAGTGTCGAACGACAGGCGTGCATCCACTTCGGTGGAAATGCGGCCAGGGATCACTTTGAGGATTTCTTGCCCCACCGCGACGCCAAAGCGGTCGCTGGCCAGGCCCACATCACCCTTGCAGTCGCTGACACAAGCATTCAGTAACTCGGCATAACCGGGGATGGCCGCCGCCTTGAGCAGCAGGGAAGGGTTGGTGGTAGCGTCCACCGGTTTGACGCGAGCGATCGCTTCGAAGTCGCCGGTGTCGGCAACCACGGTGGTCATTTGTTTGAGTTGTTCCAGCTTGGAAGTCATGGGCGTGCTCTGTCCTGTGGGTCTTATGACATTACCCGAGCGCTGACAGCCGCTCAAGGGTACTTACGTGTATAGACGGCCCAAGCGGCAACATCCTCAAAACGGCTGTTTGAAAGGCCGGGCCTGGTACTGGTCAATACGATGCCAAAACTGGCCACAGGTTCAAAGCAACTGACCTGTGACCCTGGGGCTTACTGCGCATTGAGTTGTGCGTCGACCGCCATTTTCGCCGGTTTCGGCTGACCGTCAGCGTTCAGCAGGCCAAAATTTCTCTCCCGATCATTACCGCCGGTCTCGCTGTTTTTCCATTCATAAATCGACGTCAGCGGGATGTTGAGCGTTTTAACGTCTTTGACGAACGCCTGGATTTTACTGGCTTGTCCCTCGTTTCCGCCGTTGGAGCCGAGCGCTGATACCCCCCATTCACTGATGACCCCCGGCAGATGGAAGTTTTGCTGGATAAACGCCTGGGCCTTGCTGATCTGGGAGCCCGTCATGCCATAGGGATGGTAGGAAATGGCCCTGAGGCATTGTGGGTAGTCACTGACGATGCGGTTGAGGGTGGCCGTGGATGCGGAGCCGGCAAAGGGCGGACGGGCGAAGCCGAAGCCGATCAGGGGTGTCGATGGCGGTGTGTCCTGCAGCGACTTGCACACGGCGCTCATGAACGGCGCAAAGGTCGTGTCGAAATTGTGCGTCGGCCAGTACGTTGCCAGGTCCGGCTCATTCCATATTTCAATCGCCACCAGCTGTGGGCCGTACGACTTCTCCAGGCCGGTCAACGCGCTGGCGAATGCTTCACCCGCTGTCGCCAGGCCGTCGGGTGTGGCGGTCAGCGGCTTGATGGCGCGTACGGTCATCAGCACCGGCAGGCCTGCAGACCTGGCGGCGGCAAAGGCATCGCTGATCTGCTTTTGATAGGTCGCGCCACCCAGGCTGTCGGTCCAGACGCCAAAACGCACAAAACCGAAGCCCGCTGCTTTGATCTGCCCGGCGTCGGCGGGGGTGAAGTTCTGGATCTTCACCTGGACGCCGATGGTCTTGTTATCCGCCAGTACCGGGAACAGTTCGCTGGCATGCACCTGACTGGCCACACCGAGCGCCCACAGGGCCAGTGCGCCGAGTCGTTTGAGATGTGCTGATGTCATGCCTGCTCTCCGGGTGAGAAATAACGGTGTGAATGTGTTTTTTCGAGATTCATCTTTTGATGAAGGCGAGGGCACAAAGTGCACGAATGTTATTTTTTGTCGGAAAACCCGGCACTGAAAATCACAGTTATTTTTGGTCCGGTAATTCTGATTGGGGGGCTTTTAAGGGCTGTGGTACTTAATGCACCGGTATTAACAAGGCGAATTTATTTCCGAGTGCAGGAAGGTCTTATGGGTTTATTTAAATCCATTCGACATGTTGGCCGATTGACATTACACGGAAGGCAAACCTTGTTCAAAAAGATCCTTGTTGTCTGCGTGGGCAATATCTGCCGAAGTCCGACAGCAGAACTATTGCTGCGTAACGCGCTGGCACCTTCAACCATTTCCGTGGCCTCCGCGGGCCTGGCCGCGCGGGTTGGCGAGCCCATGGAACCCGCTGCGCGCCAGGTGTTGGAAAACCACGGGCATAGCGCCGAGGGGTTCAAGGCTCGGCAAATCACGGCGGATATCGTTAATGAATCCGACTTGATACTGGTCATGGAAAAAGAACATGTAAAACAAGTGCTGAATGTGGCCTCGCACGCCAGGGGCAAAGTGTTTCTTCTCGGAAAGTGGCAAAGCGAACGAGAAATACAGGATCCGTATCGTCAAGGAAAGGCCGCTTTTATTCATGCCCATGCATTGATTGAAGATGCTGTTTGCTCATGGGCACAGCGCCTCGGGTATTGATGAATATTCTTCAGATCAGTGAATGGTAAGAACAAACTTATGCAGTTACCGACAGTAATCGGCACCCGGGAAAACGAACGAGACGATATCGATCTTCTCGGTATATTTGGCACCTTGATCGACCAGAAATGGCTGATAGGCGCGCTCACCGGTGCGTTCATGGTGACCGGTGTCGCCTATGCGGTGTTGTCGACGCCGGTGTACCTGGCGAACGCACTGGTGCAGGTCGAACCGAAAAAGAACGACATGCTCGGTTTTGCGGACCTCAGCAGCATGCTCGGCGGTCAATCGCCGTCGGTGACCGAAATCGGCATCATCAAGTCCCGCGCGGTGATCGGCAAAACCGTCGATGACCTGCACTTGGATATCGACATCACCCCCAACACCTTTCCGGTGATCGGTAGTTTTCTTGCTCGCCGTTATCGGGGTGACACTGAGTCCAGCGTGGCAGCGCCCCGTTTGGGCCTCAGCAGCTACGCCTGGGGCGGTGAACGCCTGGAATTCACGCGGCTCGATTTGCCCAAGGAACTGTTGGGCAAGAAGCTCACGCTGATTGCGGGAGCGGACCATCGATTCCAGTTGTTGGATGACAACGACAACCTGCTGGTTGAAGGCGTTGCCGGCATTGCCTTTGCTCAAAATGGGGTAGAAGGGGTGGTCGCCCGATTGCTGGCGAACCCCGGCACCCGCTTCGAAGTGGTGCGCAACCCAAGAATCGTTGCGATCCAGAACTACCAGGATGCGCTGGACATTTCCGAGCAAGGCAAGGAGTCGGGCATCATCCGCCTCGCCCTGGCCAGCACCGACGCGCCTGAGGCGGTGCAGATCCTCAACAAGGTTTCGTCGCTGTATGTGCAGCAGAACGTGCAGCGCACTTCAGCCGAAGCAGCGCAGAGCCTGGCCTTCCTGCAAGGCCAGTTGCCTCAGGTCAAACGCGATCTGGCCAAGGCCAGCGATGCGCTCAACAGTTATCAAACCCATGGCAAGACCGTCAATATTTCCCTCGAAACCCAATCGGTGCTGGGGCAGGCCGTCAGTCTGGATACCCGGATCTCCGAGTTGAAATTGCAACAGGCGGAGCTGGATCGCAAATTCACCCGACAGCACCCGGCGTATCGCGCGCTGATGACGCAGATCGGCGAATTGACCCAGCAACAGAAGTCGCTGGAGAGCAAGGTCCAGGATCTGCCGGCCACGCAACAGGAACTGCTGAACCTGACCCGCGATGTGGAAGTGGCGTCGCAGATCTACACGCAATTGCTGAACAAGTCCCAGGAACTGGACATCGTCCGGGCCGGGGCGGTGGGTAACGTGCGGCTGGTCGACTCGGCGGATGTCGACATGACCAACCCGGTGAAACCGCGCAAAGCCCTGATCGTCCTGATCGCGACCTTCCTCGGCGCCTTTATCGGCGTGGCCTTGGTGTTGCTGCGTAAATCCCTGAGCCGTGGGCTGGAAGCGCCGGAAGCCATCGAGCAACTCGGGTTGCCGGTGTACGCGTCGATTCCCTACAGCCCGCTGCAGCAGGAAGAAGACAGCAAGAAAGTACGCACCAAAGACGGGGCGGACACACCGGCGTATCTGTTGGCGCTGCGCAACCCGACGGACCTGTCCATCGAGTCGATCCGCAGCCTGCGGACCTGTTTGCACTTTGCCGGGCTGGATTCGACCAACAATCGCATCATGATTTCCGGCCCGAGTCCTCAGGTCGGCAAAACCTTCGTCTCCTCCAACCTGGCGGCCGTCATGGCGCAAAGCGGACAGCGTGTGGTGCTGATCGACGCCGACATGCGCAAAGGACACCTGCACCGCACGCTCAACACCCCGATCAGCAATGGCCTCTCGGACCTGTTGGTCAAGCGCTGCACCATTGAGCAGGCGATCAACGAGGTCGAAGTGGAGAACTTGCACTTCATCAGCCGTGGGCAGATACCGCCCAACCCTTCAGAGCTGTTGATGCACGCCAACTTCCGCGAGCTGCTGGCCCAACTTAGCGAACGGTATGACGTGGTGATTATCGATACGCCACCGCTGCTGGCCGTGACCGATGCGGCGATTGTCGGCCGCGAAGCGGGGATCAGCCTGATCGTCACCCGTTTCGGGGTGAACCCTGCCAAAGAGATCGAACTGACGATTCGTCGATTTGCCCAGAACGGTATCGAGTTGAAAGGGGCCGTGTTCAACGGTGTCCAGAAGCGAGCCGCCAGCTACTACGGCAACGGTGGCTACGGTTACTACAACTACGAATACGCGTCGGACAAATCCTGAGTGTCAGCGATTGTCATTACATGCATGGAAGTGGGTGGGTTGTGAAAAAAATACTGCACGTGGCTGAAACGATAAAAGGTGGCGTCGCTACCGTTATCCGGACGATATCGACTTCACCCCAGGACGAGGCCGCGAACTATGAGCTGGTCTATCTGGTTCCACTCGACCAGAAAAAAGAACTGCACGGCGTCGATGAGCAACAGATTCGGACCTTTGTCAGAACCGGGCGGGATGTGCGGTCGTTGCTGCGTTTTGCCTGGCAACTGACCCGGACGATGCTCAAGGAAAAACCCGATGTAGTGCATTTGCACAGCACGTTCTCCGGGGTGATCGGCCGTTGCGTGTGCCTGGTTCTGCGGCCCTGGCGTTCGCCGAAAATCGTCTACTGCCCCCATGCCTTTTCGTTCCTGATGGAAAGCTCGCCGACCAAGCAGAAAGTCTATTCGCTGATTGAGCGTGTGTTGCAGAAGGTCACGGACGTGATCATTTGCGTCAGTCAGTACGAACTGGACAAAGCGGCGGCGTTTGGCATTCAGCGCAAGCGCATGAAGCTGATCTACAACGGCATTCATCACAAGGATGAAGAGCGCAAGACCCAAGCCCCTGAGCCCATTCATCTGCTGTTTGTCGGGCGGCTCGACTATCAGAAAGGCTTCGATGTGTTGCTCAAGGCCTACGCCAAAGTGCAGCGCAGCGATCTGAAGCTGACAGTGGTGGGCAGTGCGGTCAATGAGGAGGCGGTCGAGTGTCCGCCTCTGGATGGCGTTGAATACCTGCCTTGGGTGACGCCCGCCGAGGTGCAGGCGCTGTATCAAAAGGCCGATGCGCTGATCGTCCCGAGCCGCTGGGAAGGCTTTGCCATGGTGCCCCTGGAAGGCATGGCCATGGGCTTGCCGGTGATCGCCAGCGACTGCACCTCCTTGCCTGAGTTGGTCACCCATGGCGTGACGGGCTACGTCTTTCCCTCCGGTGACCACCAGGCCCTCGCCGACCGCTTGATGAAGATCCAGAAGCCCGCGTTGTCGGCCCTTGGCATCGAAGGCCGCCGAATCGTCCGCGAGCGCTTCAACGCCGCGTTGATGATCCGGCAAACCTACGACCTGTATTGCGCTCCCACTTATTAAGTAGACATCAGCTTATGAACGTAACGATTTTGCACGGCTACAGTGCCTCCAATTCCGGTGATGGCCTGCTCGTGGATCTGGCTATCGCCCTGGTGCAACGAAACTTCGGCGCCGACACCTCGATCAATGTCGTGGCGTCCGACCCGCAATCATTCAGTTACTTGCCCCATCCGCGTTTTGACGCGCCGGTGATGGCCGCCAAGGGCCTGGGGCGGGTCAAGCAAGCGGTGTTCCTCAATCAGTCTTATGCCGGTCTGGCGAATTTGTTGAAGACCACGGATTTGATTGTCGGGGTCGGTGGCGGCTATATGCGCTCCAAAAGCGCCTTTGAACATATCAAGTTGAAACTGGGGCACGCCAAACAACTGGAAACGGCGATCCTGAGCAAGGTGCCGTCGGTGTACCTGCCGCAAAGCATCGGTCCTTTCCACGGCGAAAGCAGCAAGATCGTCGAGCATTACGCCCGTGCCGATGCGGTGTTTGTGCGCGATAACAGGTCCTCGGCGATGTTCGATGCCTGTGAGAATGTGTACCGGGCACCAGACCTGGCGGTCCAGGCATTGGCCAGCAAGATCCTCATGCAGCCCAAGTTCACTCGATGCGCTTCGTCACCGGCAACGGTGTGTGTGGTGCTGCGCAAGCCGCCTGAGTGGAGCAAGGAAAAGAAGGTCGCCTACATCGCCAACCTCAAAGTGCTGCTGCAGCGTTTGAAGAACAAGAGCAAAGTGGTCTGCGCGGTGCAGAGCGCGGTGCGGGGCAACGACGACGGCGCGTTCTATCGGGAACTGGGCATCACCGAAGCGCTGTTGCCATTGAAGGCAACGCTGGCCAAGCATCAGCCAGACCTGGTGATCTCGGTCAGGCTGCATGGCGCCATCGAATCACTGCTGTCCGGCGTTCCGGCGTTCCACATCAGCTATGAGCGCAAAGGTTTCGGCGCCTACCAGGACATGGGCGTGGAGGACTGGGTGATCAATGGCGGCGATATCGATGTCGATACCATCATCAACACGGTGTACGCACCGAACGCGCTGGCCGATTTCGGTAAACGCCTGACCGACACCTGTCGTGAAATCGAAGCCAAGACCGTGGCCATGGACGAGATCATCAAAGGAATCGTTCGATGATATTGCGGCTGTTGCTCCGGGGCGGAGCATTGGGCGCGAAGTTTTTGCTGGTGTTGGCCATCACCCATTACTTGGGTTATGACGCGTTGGGTTTCTACGGCGTGGTCATGGCGGCGTCCTTGATCGCGTCGAAGTTCTACAGCGTCGGCTTCAGTTCCGAAATCAATCGGCTGATCAGTGTCGGTGGCAGTTCGCGGCGGGTCGTCGACAAGGTACTGCTGCTGTACCTGGCGGTCGGGCTGCTGTTGTCGGTGATGACGGTGCTGATTTATTCACTGTTCCAGACGGTCGAGGCAACGACCACGCTGATCCTCTGTGTGACGTTGGTGCTGCTCACCGAGCACCTGTCCTTCGAAATCAACTCCTTCGTGTTTTCCGCGCAGAAAGCCACGGCGGGCGCGGTTCTGTTTTTCATCAAGACCGGCCTGTGGGCGCTGTTGGCGGTGGGCGCGATGGCGCTCGGCTGGGTGTCCGGAATCGCCAGTGTGTTGTGGCTGTGGGTGGCCGCTAACGTGCTGGTGATTGTGGCCGGTTACCTGATTGTGGTGAAGGTTCATCAGGGGCGAGCGGCGGGGACACTGGCCACGGCCACCGTGTGGAAAGCCGGGTTACCGTTTTACTTGGGCACGGGTCTGATTGCGTTGAGTCAGTATGCCGAGCGCTTTCTGATCGTCGACCTCGAACCCTACGCCAGCCTGGGTAAATATGTGTACGCCTGGTCGGCGGCCAACACCTTGCAGGCGCTGTCTTACGCGGTGGTGGCAGTGGTGGGCATCCCTGTGCTCGCCAAGCGTTATCAGGCCGATCAACAACCCTTCACGGTCAGGCAGCTGTTCGTGAACAAATGGGTGATGCGCTCGTTGGCCGTGTCGGCGGCGGTGGCGGTGCTGATCTATCTGTTCTTCAATGTCGTGCTCGATTACGTCGGCACTGAGGTTGCGCGTCCTGATAACGCGATCCTCGGTGTGCTGATTTTCTCCTTTGCTCTGCGCGCCATCGGCGACATTGTCTGGGGCGGACTGATCGCCTCGAAAAACAGCCGGGTGTCACTCGCCAGTGCAGCCATCTGCCTGTTGGTATCAGCGCCGGTCAGCTACGTGCTGATCAAGCATTACTCGATCCTGGGCGCGGCCTGGGGCAATGTCTTCGCGATCATCGTGCAGTTGGGCGTCATTGCCGTGCTGACCCGTGTGAGCCAGGGGAAAAAGGCGGCGTTGTCATGGGCCTGAAGCTGCCGTGCATCGAGTTTCGGGGCAGGAAACTCGATTCATCGATTTCGTTTCTGATTCTGTTCACCGGGTTGTTCCTGTCGGTGGCCATGCCGCTGTTGGTGCCCCGCGATCCCGGCCCGGATGCCATGACCCTGTGGATGTCCTACGCCCGCGCTGACAACTGCAATTTCTGGAATCCGTTCTCGCCGGATCGTTCTTCCTACGAGTGCTCGGCGTTCCTGCTCCGACCCACGGGCATCAATCTGACCAATGCCTGGGCCTATGGCATGTTCTGCAATTTTTTCCTCACGGCCATTCCGGTGGTGGTCTTTCGCCGCATGCCGCTGGCGATTTTCGGCACCCTGTGTCTGTGGGGGATCGTGCGTTCGTTTTTCCTGGAAAACCTGACCAAGGAAATCATCGTGTCGGTGGCGGTGCTGAGTATTTTGCTCAGCTCGTTGACCCACAAATATCGCGGTGGGTTTTTCCTGTCCGCGTTGATTTATGGCGTCTTGATCCGACCCTACTGGATCCTGTTTTCGTTGGCCTGGGTCGGCGTCTGCGTGATGAAGAAATACGTGTCGCGTTTCACTTTCTTCCTGATGCTGTTCCTGTTCTACCTGGCGATCGCCACGGCGATTCAATTGGCGCTCGGTTATTCGGTGTCATCGATTCGCGCCAGTAACAACGAACTGCGTACGGCGGGCGAGGAGGGCTCGAAGTCGTTGATCGTGTCTTGGCTCAGCGGTGGGGATTTCGTTTCCCAGGCGCTGGACTCGATGATCATCTTCTTCCGGTTGTCGTTCCCGGTGGAACTGATTCTGCTGTCGGGGCCGGGCCAAGTGATCTTCGTGGCATTGATGATCATGACGGCGTTGTTGCTGTTCAAAGTCATCACCTCCACCGATTACAAGGGCGCGCCGATCCAGACCAAGCCCAAGGAACTGATCGCGATTCCCCTGGCGTTCTTGTTGGTTCAAGGCTTGTTCGAACCCGATTTCGGCTCTTTCGCCCGGCACTTCTCCATGGTGGTGCCGGTGCTGTTCGTGGGCCTGGGCTTGATGTTGCGGGCCAACAAACCGGTGTTGGTCGAATCAAGAATTCTGAATTGAGGCAGGTGCTGTATGTCGGGCAATAAAAAGTCCCTGGAAATCGAAACCCTGCGCGGCCTGGCGTGCCTGCTGCTGGTGCTTTATCACGTGATCGGCCCGTTGGGCGGCGGTTTGAAAATAGACCTGGGTTCGCCGTTCCGGGTGCTCGCCGATTCCATGGTGTACGTGCGCATGCCGCTGTTCACCTTCATTTCGGGGTACATCTATTCCATTTACAAAATCCGCGGCAATGACTTTTCGGCGTTTTTTACCGGCAAGGTGCGGCGGCTGATCGTGCCGTTGTTTTGCGTGGGGGTGCCGTTTTCGGTGTTGCAGGCGGTGGGGCCCGGGGTGAACAAGGATGTCGGTGTGATCGACGCGTTGCTGTCGTTCTACGTGCCGGTTAACCACTTCTGGTTCTTGCAGGCGGTGTTCATCATTTTCATGTTTGTCGGCCTGCTGGAGTGGCGCGGCCTGTTGCGCACGGCGACGCGTCTATACCTGCTGTTTGTGTTTGCGGCAGGGGTGTTTCTGTTACCACCTTTCAAAGTCGATGCGTTTGGCATCAACGGTGCGATCTACTTGCTACCGTTTTTCGTGGCCGGAATGATCGGCCAGGAAAATGTCCGTGCGTTGAAGCAATCGCTCAAGCTGATCGGCCCATGGGTGTTCGTGCTGATCTCGCTGACGCTGTTGTATGTGGCGGCGGTGGATCGCGAGTTGATCGTCAATCGTCGCAGCCTGATCGGTCTGACGGTGGGGTGCGTGTCCTGCATCGCGTTGCTGTCCAGTGATATGCGTTCCAAATGGCTGACTTGGCTGGGCGGCTACTCCTACGCGATCTTCCTGTTCCATGTGTTGTTCGCCGCGACTTCGCGGTTCGTCCTGTGGCGTTTGGGCGTGAAGGACGAAAGCCTTCTGGTGCTGGGCGGCGTGGCTTGCGGTTTGCTCGGGCCGGTCGTGCTGTCGATGGTGTTCAGCCGCTTCAACTTCACCTCGGTACTGTTTCTGGGTGAGCGCGCGGCGGCCAATAAACCGGCCACCCGTATCGCTACAGTGACGCCCACTTGATGAGGGTTCGAATGAAGGACGTGCGCCGTGTTTGCCGTTGATGATGTGCGTCCCGTTGCCGCGACCGTGGTTGAAGTCGGCGACGCACGTGAGCGATTTGGCCAGTGGCGCGAAGGGAAGGCCGGGAAGGTGCTGTCGATCTCGGTGATCGGTGACAGCTACAGCGCCGGGCAGGATTTCTATCTGAACAAATTGGTGCAGCGACTGGCCGGGGAAGTGGGTTTTGCAGGTCCCGGTTATGTCGGCTTCAACCATGGTGCTGCACTCGGTGGTACGCATTACCAATACACCCGTAGCAGCGAAAAGTACTTCAGCGGCGACTGGCAGGTGTCCGGCCTTGGCCAGGCCAGCCCGGACAGTCGTACCGTGACGGGGCGCCCCGGTGCCTGGCTCGAGGTCGATGCCAGCCCTTCGCCGGTGATCGACACAACCGTCACCCAGGCGAAATTGCTTTACCTGGGCAACGGCGAATCCAGTGAGGTGCGCTATCGCTGGGCGCCTTCGCAAGACTGGCAGCCAATGACGCTTGCCGGTTCCGGTGTTCAGGAAGTAGCGCTGTCGGGTGTACCGGCAGCGGCGAATTGGGCGTTCAGACTGGAAGTGGCGAAAGGCGCGCCAACCTTGTTCGGTCTATGGATGAGCAACGATCAGGGTGGCGTGCGGGTGTCCAAGCTGGCGGCATCAGGCGCGGCTTCTGCTGACTTCTACCACGACGATGCTCGATGGCAGGCACAGTGGAAGGCGGTGGTGTCGAAGATTCCCGCCGACCTCTACCTGATCATGCTGGGTGGCAACGATCAGGGCTTTGGCGTGAAACCTGAGCAGTATCTGAAGAACGTTCAGGGCTTGGTGGGGATGGTCCGCGAGATTCAACCGGCCGCGAGCATCAACCTGATCCTGCGCCAGGACACCACGCGATCGAGCGCCTATCCGATGTCGGCTTATGCGCAGGTTTTGGCGCCCTGGGCGCACACGCAGCACCTGGGTTACGTCAATCTGCAATGCGCGTTCGGTGCGGACGTCAAACGCTACGCCGCCATGATCGGACCGGACAGGATTCATCCGGTGCCGGCCACGGGTGGGAAGGTGATTGCCGATTACCTTTATCGAACGATCGTTGGCGGCAACACAGATAGCTGCCACGAAACACCTCCCCTGTAGGAGCTGCCGCAGGCTGCGATCTTTTGATCTGAAAAACAAAATCAAAAGATCGCAGCCTGCGGCAGCTCCTACAAGGCCATCATTTCAAAAGTGTCCAGTTGATGATGATCGCCGGGTCGTTGCAGCAAATGCGTAT
Source organism: Pseudomonas putida (assembly GCF_050990305.1). Classification (GTDB taxonomy): domain Bacteria; phylum Pseudomonadota; class Gammaproteobacteria; order Pseudomonadales; family Pseudomonadaceae; genus Aquipseudomonas; species Aquipseudomonas putida_AH. Next base: position 2,046,385 of record NZ_CP158817.1, read on the forward strand.
TAAGGTCGTACACCGTAAAACTGTGGGAGCGTGGCTTGCCCGCGAAGAGGCCGGCACATTCAACATCAATGGTGTCTGACCCACCGCCTTCGCGGGCAAGCCACGCTCCCACAGGGTTTGAGTCGTACACAAACTCTGTGATTGGAATGAAATTTCCCACGCGGGTCGTGGTATTTACAGGGCCGTCATTTCGAAAGTGTCCAGTTGATTGAGCAACTCCGCCGTTTTGCGCGGCATCAACTGCGTATCACACCGGGTCTCCACATTGATGATGATCGCCGGGTCGTTGCAGCAAATGCGCACCCGGAATCGCCAGTCGCTGAAGATCACTTTCAGGCCGTCGCGGTCATCGATTTCCAGCGCCTGCTCGCCATACAGCTGTTTCAGGTGAGCGAGCAGGGGGTAGGGGTCGGCCATCGGCCGGCGTATATCCCCGGACGAGGGAAACATGCCGATGCGCTCCACCAACAGCAGAGTGCCCAGCCAGGGTTCGTTGGCGCTGGGCAGCGGCTGATGCTGTGACAGCCAGCCCATCACCCCGAGGTTGCCCACCTGCGGTTCATCGTTTGCCGAGTGTTGTGCAATGTTCATAGTGGCCTGCCTGAATGAAGAGTGGGCATCGGTGGTGCGCGCATTAATGGCTGTCAAATCGGGGCTCAGCGGCCCTTGAGGTAAACGTTGTCGTAGCAGAAGTTGGTCGCCTGGAGGTAGCCCTCGGCGTCGCCGCAGTCGAAACGCAAACCCTTGAACTTGTAGGCCAGCACGCAGCCGTTTTGCGCCTGTTTCATCAGGGCGTCGGTGATCTGGATCTCGCCCCCTTTGCCCGGTTGGGTGTCGGCGATCAGGTCGAAAATGTCCGGGGTCAGAATGTAGCGGCCGATGATCGCAAGGTTGGACGGGGCGTCTTGCGGGCTGGGTTTTTCCACCATGTGGTTGACCCGGTAGATGCCTTCGGAAATCTGTTCGCCGGCGATCACTCCGTATTTGTGGGTCTGATCGCGGGGGACTTCCTGGATGGCCACGATCGAGCAGCGGAATTTCCTGTAGAGCTCGATCATCTGCTTGAGCACGCCGTCGCCTTCCAGGTTGAGGCACAGGTCGTCGGCCAGCACCACGGCGAAGGGTTCATCACCAATCAATGGACGGCCGCTGAGGATTGCGTGGCCCAAACCTTTCATTTCGACCTGGCGGGTATAGGAGAAGGTGCAGGTATCGATCAACTCACGGGTGCCGGCGAGGAACTTCTCTTTCTCGGTGCCGCGAATCTGGTGTTCCAGTTCATAGCTGATGTCGAAGTGGTCTTCCAGCGCACGCTTGCCCCGCCCGGTGACGATCGCCATGTGTTGCAGACCGGCGTCCCGTGCTTCTTCAACGGCGTACTCGATCAACGGCTTGTTGACGATCGGCAGCATTTCCTTGGGCATTGCTTTGGTGGCTGGCAGGAAACGCGTGCCATAGCCGGCAGCGGGGAACAAACATTTACGAATCATAAAAACATCCTGGAAAGTCATGGATCACAGCCAACGGGTGGGCGCAATAAACGTGAGATGAAAGTTTTATGTTTATTGAGCCTTTACTTTAATACCCGAGTTAAGTTGTTAATGGCAATTATCCATGTGTGCAAAGTGACGTAATGTTATGAGATGTCAGTTTGTTAGTTGATGGTTATTTTTAGTCGGTATCCGTTGATAGTGATGAATGCTTCAGGATGCTAATAAGTACCAAGTCATGCAGTTGGGCGTCCATAAAATATTTATGGTCGGTTATTGAACTAATTGTGAATTGAATTGTTGTCGCTCCTTAGTGTGGCCTGATCGGCACATTTAATAAAGGAGACTTGACACGCGACTTGGTATTTTTTTCATCATGGACCGCACTATGAAGATTCTGGTAACGGGTGGCGCCGGTTATATCGGCTCGCACACCACACTGGCGCTGCTTGAAGCCGGTCATGAAGTTGTCGTGTTGGATAATCTTTGCAACAGCAGTGACGCGGCATTGCACGCGGTGGAAGCCATATGTGGCAAAAGTGCATGGATGATTCGCGGCGACGTCTGCGACAGGGCTTTGCTGGACCGGATTTTCCGCGAACATGCCATCGATGCCGTGCTGCATTTCGCCGGGCTCAAGGCGGTCGGCGAGAGCGTACGCAAGCCGCTTGAGTATTACGAGACCAACGTCGGCGGCAGCATCACGCTGTGTCAGGCGATGGCGGCGGCCGGGGTGTTTCGCCTGGTGTTCAGTTCGTCGGCCACGGTGTATGGCGAGCCTGCACAGATGCCGATTCGAGAGGACTTTCCCACCGGCACTCCCACCAACCCCTACGGCCAATCCAAGCTGATCGTCGAAAACGTGCTGCGCGACCTGAGCCAGGCGGAGCCGCGCTGGAGCATCGCCCTGTTGCGTTACTTCAACCCGATCGGCGCTCACGACAGCGGTCATTTGGGTGAAGACCCCAATGGCATTCCGAACAACCTCGTGCCCTACATCAGCCAGGTCGCGGTCGGCAGCCTGCAGGAGTTATCGATCTTCGGTGACGATTACCCCACGATCGATGGCACCGGGGTGCGTGACTACATCCATGTCGTGGATCTGGCGGACGGACACCTGAAGGCGTTGCAGTCCATCACCGGGCGCACCGGCATTCATACCTGGAACCTGGGCACGGGCGATGGCTACAGCGTGATGCAGGTGTTGCGGGCCTTCGAGCAGGCGTGCGGCCGGCCGGTGCCTTATCGGGTGATGCCACGTCGCTCGGGCGATATTGCCCAGTGCTGGGCCGATGCCTCGAAAGCGGCAAAAGAATTGGGCTGGAAAGCCACGCGCAACTTGCAGGACATGGTCTCTGACACTTGGCGCTGGCAATCGAATCATCCAAAAGGCTTCCTTGAATGATGGCGTTTTGCGCCAATGTTATTTCCGGTCAGGTTGTTAGATATCGTCGGGAAAATACACTGGCAATGATTTTTGCAAGTCCGTAGATATAAACCTGCCGTTCGACATTTATCAGTCAGGTAGGACTGTGAATGAACAACGGATCTTGTTCGCATTTTTGCGACTTGAACTCTACCACCTCTAACGGAGTACTTGATGTCAAAGTGCAATGTTAGAAAGGAGTTGATATGAAGAAAGTAATGGCGATTGCCTTGTTGACGATGTTCAGCAATTGGGCATCCGCAGTTGAAGCGCCGCTGACGGCAGCGACCAATGTAGCAGGTAGCGTGGCAGCTTCTCCCGCCACGGCTGCCAGCACTGCAATGGTGGCCAGTGCCATGGCGGCGTCCAACAGTGGTGGAAGTGCCAACGGTGGTACAACGGGTACGACAGGTACTACGGGTACAACCGGAACGCACAACTAACTGAAGTAACTGTTGGTGCAGTACAAGGTCGCCCGACGAAAGTCGGGTGACTTTGTTTTTGGATTCGCCCTTGAATAGCGTAGTGCCATTATGACTCGTAGTTTTTCTCTTTTAATGTTGGCAAGTCTCGCTTTACAAGGTTGCATGTTTTCCCCCGGTCAATACCTGAGCACCAGCGACATCACGCGCCAAGGGGGCAGTGAAAGCAGCCGGGTCGAGCTCATCCCGATCACCCCCAAGCTGATCTCGATGAACCGGGCCACCCACAAGCGTGAGTCAGTGCCGGCGGAGTTGTTGGCGGCGCCGGCCGAGTACCGCATCGGCAATAACGATGTGCTGTACATCACCGTCTGGGATCACCCCGAGCTGACGGCCCCGTCGGGCGCACAACAGCAGATCGATGCCAACGGTCGTCTGGTGCGTTCCGACGGCACGCTTTATTACCCGTACATCAAGGAAGTCCAGGCGGCTGGCAAAACCATCCAGCAATTGCGAGCGGACATCGAACAGCGGCTGTCGGCCTTCATCGCCGAGCCGCAAGTGGACGTCGCGGTGTTGCGTTTCGCCAGCCAGAAAGTCGTGGTGTCGGGCGCGGTCGCCAAGGCCGGTCCACAAGCGATTTCCAGCAACCCGCTGAGTGTGGTCGAGGCCTTGGGGTCGGCCGGTATCGATACGGCCAGCGCGGATTTGTCCGGGCTGATGCTGACGCGAAACGGGCGGGCCTATCCGCTCAATCTCGACACGCTCAACCAGCAGGACTCCGAGCTGCAGAACGTCTACCTCAAAGGTGGCGATCAGCTGTATCTGCCGTACAACGACAACAAGCGTATCTACGTCATGGGCGAGGTCAATCAGCCGCGCGCACTGACCTTCAAGACGGCGACGATGAACCTGTCCGACGTCTTGGGTTCGGTAGGCGGCTTGAGCCAGACCACTTCCAACGGCAATGCCGTGTACGTGATCAGGGGCGTCGAAAACCTCGATGTGGAGCCGGCGAAAGTCTTTCAACTGCAAGCCGAATCGCCGACCGCCATGGCGCTCGCCACGCACTTCGAAGTGCGCCCCCAGGACGTGGTCTATGTGGGCCCTGCCAACGTGACGCGCTGGAATCGCTTCATCAGCCAATTGGTGCCATCGGCCTCCATTGTCGGTACCGGGGCTTCGGCGGCGAAGAACATGAGTGAAGTCAGCAACAACAGCAACTAAGGCCGGGTCTATCTGTGAGAACGTTGAATGTTGGCGTCTGCGTGATAGCGGCGTTGTCGTTGTGTGGCTGTAACCCGCTGATGGTCGCGTCGTTGACCAACCTCAAATCGGCGGTCAGTGGACCCGATGAGTTGGAGGTGTCCGCCGAGCAAGTGGCCCAGGTGCGTTATCCCCAACTCAAGCTGACTACACCGTCCGGGTCCGGGGTGCTGGCCCTGGTGCGTGAGCGCGGTGACCTGCAATTTTGGGTCGCGTCCGGCAAACAGGTGTTGCTACTGCGCGACGGCCTGGCAGTGCGCAGCGTCGGCCTGGGCATTGGTGGCGATCTGGACGGGACGCGTCTGACCGGTGCCTCACCGTTCAAGCAGGGCCTGCATCAACTGCCGGATGGCTACACCAGCCAACGCCGGATCGACGTTTATCAGGGCCAGGAAGTGGGGGTGACGTTAAACAGTCGCTTCTCTCGAAAGTCCACGGAAACCCTCGAAATTCTCAACAAGGAATACACCGTGCTGCGTGTCGATGAGCAGATTGACGCCCCGGCCATCGGCTTGCGTGCGACCAATCGTTACTGGGTCGACCCCGTTGACGGTTTCATTATGCAGAGTGAACAGCAACTGACCTCGCAACTGCGGGTCAAGATCGTCCAGTTGACCCCTGAACGCAGGCACGCCCGTTGAAGCGGGTCAGGGTGCTATCGGCCTGCCTGCTGTTGTTCGCCAGCGTCAGCCATGGCGCGGTCACCGTCAGTGGTGACGTCGCCAACCCGGGGGCTATCGAGTTGCCGGCGGGCGGGCGGTTGTTGGATGTGATCAGCGTGGCGCAGCCCAATGCCGAAAGTTATTGGCTGGCAGGCGTGCTGTTGCGTCAGTCCTTGCTCGAAGAGCAGGCCAGGCTCAAGGCCGGGGTGCTGTTCGATCTGGACGTGTTGCAGCGCATGGCGTTGCTCTTTGACAGGCCGAGTCGAGCGGCGCTGGCGACTCGCCTGGCCGAGCAAGTCAGGCCGATGCCTGTCACCGGTCGCCAGGTGGCCGTGTTGGACCCGGTCGCGCTGGAAGTCGGCTTTGCGCTCAACGTGCGGCTGGACGATGGCGATCGCCTCATCTACCCGTTGCGTGTCGACGAGGTCGAGGTGCTCGGCGCGGTCGCCGAGCCTTGCCGCCTGGCCCATGTCGAGCAGCAAGAGGCCAGTGATTACCTGCAAGGCTGTGCGCCACTGGCCGATGCCGACGCCGATTACCTGTGGTTGATCCAACCCGATGGCGTCAGCCGGCGGGTTGGCATCGCCCCCTGGAATCGCGAAAGCGGGCATATCCCTGCCGCCGGCAGCAAGATCCTGGTGCCGGTGAAAAGTGACGATCTTGATCCGCCCATACCTGAACTGAATCAGCAGTTGGCCGAATTTCTTGCCACGCAATTGGCTGAGGTGGTTCGTTGAATTTACGTTTTGCAGCTGTGTTGTTATTACCCTGCGGTCTGGCTCACGGCGAGCCGCGCATTTCCCAGAGTGACTTCGGCGGCGTGGGCCTGTTGCAGACGCCGACGGCCAGAATGGCGCCGGCCGGTGAGCTGAGCGTGAACGCCAATCGAACCGACCCTTACAGCCGTTACAGCGTGTCGCTACAACCGCTTGACTGGCTGGAAGGCTCGTTTCGCTACACCGCCATCACTAACCGCCCTTATGGCCCGGAGTCGCTGAGCGGCAACCAGAGCTATAAGGACAAGGCGGTCGACGTCAAAGTCCGCCTTTGGCAGGAGAGCCACTGGGCGCCCGATCTGGCGCTGGGGTTCCGAGACATCGGTGGTACGGGCTTGTTCTCCAGTGAATACCTGGTGGCCAACAAGCGCTATAACAACTTCGATTTCAGTGCCGGCGTTGCCTGGGGATATTTGGGCAATCGAGGCGACTTCGACAACCCACTGGGCGAGCTCGATGACCGCTTCAATACCCGGCCGGACAACAAAGGCACCGGTGACGTCAACGCCGGATCGTACTTTCGCGGCAGCCCTTCATTGTTCGGCGGCGTGAGCTATCAGACGCCTTGGGATCGCCTCAGTCTGAAGCTGGAGTACGAAGGCAACGATTACAAAAACGAGCCCAAGGACAACGTGATCGAGCAGGATTCACCGATCAACGTCGGCGCCGTGTTCAAGCTGACCGACACGCTGGATTTAAGCGCCGCGTGGGAACGGGGCAATACGGCGATGTTCGGGATCACTTTCCACACCAATTTCGTCAGCCGCAAGGCACCGGCCAAGACCTTCGATCCGCCCGCCGAACCGCTGCCACCCAAGGCACCGGCGACGGCACCGGACCAGGTCGATTGGGCCGATGTGTCCGGGCGCCTGCAGCAAAATGCCGGTTACAAGGTCGAGCGCATCACCCAGCGTGGCTCCGAACTGTTCGTGTACGGCGAGCAGTCGCGCTACTTCAGTTCGGCCAAGGCGGTAGGGCGTGCGAGCCGGATTCTGGACAACAGTGTCAACGACGATATCGACTGGTTCACCGTGGTCAACAAGCGCTACGACCTGCCGCTCGAAGAAACCAGCGTGCCTCGCCAAACGTTTCGTGAGGTGCTCAACAACGAAGAACCGATGCAAACGCTGCACCGCACCACCGAGATCAACCCGGCGGTACCGCATAACGAGCAAACCCTGTTCACCGGAACGCCCCAGCACTTTGCATATGGCTTGGGGCTAGGCTTCAAACAGAACGTCGGCGGCCCTGATGGCTTGCTCTATCAGTTCAGCGCCGACGCGGATGCGGAGTATCGGTTCAACCGCAACACCTGGTGGAGCGGGTTGCTCAGCGCCAACCTGGTGAACAACTTCGACAAGTTCACTTATGACGCACCCAGTGGCCTGCCTCGTGTTCGCACGGACTTGCGCCAGTACATGACCACCTCCGATGTCACCATGCCGTTGTTCCAGGTCAGTCATGCCGAGCAGTTGGATAAAGACCTGTATGGCATGGTCTACGGCGGTTACCTGGAATCGATGTTCGCGGGCGTGGGGGGCGAGGTGCTGTTTCGTCCGACAGGCGAGCGCTGGTCGGTCGGTGCGGACCTGAACTATGTGCGCCAGCGCGATTTCGACCAGGGCTTTGGTTTGCGTGATTACAAGGTGCTCACCGGCCACATCACCGGCTACACCGACATGCCCTACGATACGCTCGCGGCGATCAGCGTCGGTCGTTACCTGGCCAGGGATTGGGGCGCCACGCTCGACATTTCGCGCGAGTTCCGCAACGGCGTACGGTTTGGTGCCTGGGCGACGATCACCACCGCCACCGGCGCCGAGTATGGTGAAGGTAGCTTCGACAAAGGCGTTTACCTGTCCATTCCGTTCGACGAGATGATGAGCATGTCGACCATGCGCCGCGCCAACCTCGTCTGGTCGCCTCTGACCCGAGACGGTGGCGCGCGGCTCAATCGCAGCTTCCAGCTGCACTCCATGACCGACAGCCGCGACACCGACCTGTTTTACCGCAACTTTGAGAAGATCGCTGAGTAGTGGTTGTCGAGTAATCGAAGCGCTATGACAGTGATGGCTCTGTTGCCTGCGATGGCGTGAGTACATTCAGCATCTGTGTTGGATATGCTGACGCCTTCGCGGGCAAGCCCGCTCCCACAGGTCTTGTTCTGTCTTAAATATCATGAGCACACCATCAATCCTTGTGGGAGCGGGCTTGCCCGCGAAGAGGCCATCAGCCTCAACATCCATGTCGAAGGTTACCCCTCCCACAAACCCCCAATGACCAAATCGCAGCCACAAAAAAGGGGACTTAATGTCCCCTTGTGGTGGTGTTGCTGAACGTCAGGCCATCAATAGATATCTTTGGACAACAAGGTGAACGGTGTCTTCACCAGGATCTCCCACAGGTCTTGTTCTGTCTTAAATATCATGAGTACACCATCAATCCTTGTGGGAGCGGGCTTGCCCGCGAAGAGGCCTTCAGCCTCAAGATCCATGTTGAAGGTTCCCCTCCCACAAACCCCCAATGACCAAATCGCAGCCACAAAAAAGGGGACTAAATGTCCCCTTGTGGTGGTGTTGCTGAACGTCAGGCCATCAATAGATATCTTTGGACAACAAGGTGAACGGTGTCTTCACCAGGATCTTCAGGTCCAGCCACAGCGACCAGTTGTTGATGTACTTGAGGTCGATCTCGACGCGCTTCTGCATTTTGTCCAGCGTATCGGTCTCGCCGCGGCAACCGTTGATTTGCGCAAGCCCGGTGATGCCTGGCTTGATTCGGTGGCGCGCCATGTAGGCGAGAATTTTCCCGGAGTAGTAGTGGTTGTGGGCAACCGCGTGAGGCCGTGGACCCACCAGCGCCATTTGCCCTTGCAGCACGTTGAACAACTGCGGCAATTCATCCAGCGACGTACGACGGATGAAGCGTCCGACGGCCGTGATACGCGAGTCATTGCGGCTGGCTTGCTTGACCTCTTTGTCATCGTGCACACGCATCGAGCGGAACTTCCAGACCTGAATCACCTTGCCGTTCCAGCCATGGCGGTCCTGCTTGAAGAACACCGGGCCCGGCGAGTTGAGTTTCACCGCCAGCGCGATCAGCAGCAGGACCGGGCTCAGGAGGATGATCGCCAGCAGCGCTACGCTTTTTTCCAAGAGGCTTTTGCTCAGTGCGGCAGTGGGGCGGCTGGTGAGCGGGCTTTCATTCAAGTAAATCGCCGGCAGACCGTCCACGACTTTCACCGAGTGATTAAGCAGCGTCAGGCTGTTCAAGTCCGGTACCCAGACCACGTCAACGTTGGCATCCAGCAAATCGCCGTACATGGCTTCGATTTTTGCGGCTTCAGACAGTGGCAGGGTGATGTACAGGCGTCGAATATCATGAGCCTGGATCAACTCCAACAGGTCTTCCTGTGCACCGACGATGCGAGGGGCGTCCTGTTCCATAGGCGCCGTGTTGCCAGTGCTGACCATGCCCACCAATGGCAGGTTTTCCAGGTGGCTCAGTTTCCTGGCCAGCCCAAGCGCCAACTCGCCGGTACCAACGATCAGCGTTCTGTGTTCGCTTTTGCGTGAGCGCTGGTAGTACCTGGAGAAGGCATGCAGCGGTGCGTACAACAATGCCTGTCCAAGGAAGCCGTACACGGCCCAGCTCAGGATGACCTGCCGGGAAAACAGCTCATCGGCTTTGCAGATGAATGCCATGCAAGCCAGCGCCGCCATCGTCATGGACCAACCCATGAACAGGCGCCCCAACCCCGTCAGGTAGTTATCCCTTTTGCGGTAGACGCCACTGAAGGTGTACGCGGGAACCGAGGCCAGTACCGCCAATGTCGCGCACACCCGGTAGTAGTATTCGACCATTCCGGTGTGCTGTTGCGCGAGTATGAACAGCAATGAAACGACAAAGCCCTGGGCCAATGCCCATTGTCCCCAAAAGGTAAGTCCCTTGAGGCCGGTAGTTCGATTGATACGTAAAGTAAGATCCATGCGATATCCCCAAAAGACGTCCGTTCAGGTTTCGACAGCCGAAAACCAAGTTGTTTAAGCAGACTTATTGTTGTTATTGCAGCGCGTGTCCTGAGGCAAACAACGTCGATACCTCGAGCTGTCTTCAGTCAATAGATTAAGTTATTGGGCGGAGGTGCTGTCTGACGAGTTTTAACAAGATGGCAATGTGCCAACTATTTTAATTGGGGAATAATGAGGCGTTAGAAAAGGTCGATGATTAGGGGGTGAATATAAAGTGCGGGGTTAGGTATTGTAAGGGGAGAGGGGATCAAGAAGTTTAAGCAGGGGGAGGTCAGCAGAGTGCTCTTTTTATTGTTGTAGTCGCACTGCTCTATGTTTTTCCGCCGCGTTCAGGCCGCCTGTTTGTCGAATACGACTTCCTGTATCAGGCAATAGCCACGGTTTCTGACGGCGCGAAACAGTCGCTCACCGTTACTGGCGTTTTTGAACTTGTCTTGCAGGCGACTCAGGCACATTTCCAGGCCGCGATAGTGCTCGGGCTCCCTGCCAATGCTGAGTATCAGTTCGTCTCGGCTGACAACACGCTCTTCATGGCTGAGCATTTTCCGCACCAGGGTGGCTTCCAGTCCGGTCAGACTGATTTCGACGCCTTCTTTAATCAAAGCGTCTTGATCATTGTCAAGTTGCCAGACTTCGTTATAAGGCGCATCACCCTCTATTTTACGGGGGTTGGCATTAGTCTCCACCGAAAGGTTCGGCATGTTGGAGAAAGGATTGGCTGATTGCACTGCTGCCCATTCGGCTTCGAGCGTTGCCAGTATTTTCTGTGTGTCATATTCGATCGAGTGAGGGACGTTCTTCCTTGTCATTCTGGGATAGGTGAACTCCATCAGCACTGGCATGGAAGAAGGTGGCGAAACGCCTTCAATAAACATTTGTGCCTGAGATGTCCCGAATGCGTTGAAGCGTTCGCTCGACAATATGCTTTCAAGCTCACGCTGCGACGTTGAACTGTGCGTCACGACGACAAAGTATTTTCTTGGGAGGGTTGTAGTCGTTTCCATGTCTCTCTCCTGAGGTACACCAGAATTGGCGAAAAGTTCATCGGCAGGGGAGCAATAACTCCCTTGAAAGTAATCGAAAGGCAGGGTTTTGACCCGAAATGGCCCTCGACGAGTTTTCCTCGATGAGCAATAGAATAAGCTTTTATTGTTATGTTTTAGTGTTAACACGGTCATGGAATTGAATAAATAATCATCATTTATGCGACCAGCGGATACACAGGCTGAGGTGCGGCTTATATCTTCGCATACTTGATAAAGGTGTTGGGGTGTGATGGTGCTTTCGCTCGCGCTGTTGCTCTGCTCAGGCTGTCGAAATAAAGCCTCTCATGAGGCGGTATCCGTAGCCTCGAATGCTCTGAATCGCATTTGTGCCATACGTGTCCTTGATTTTTCCACGCAGGCGGCTGATCGATTTCTCCAGTGCGCGAGGGTCATAGAACTTGGTGTTGAGCCCCATGATGCTGGCAATTTGATCGTGACTGAGTATGTGATTGCCAGTTTGCGAAAATGCTTCGAGGATTTTCATTTCTGCGAAGGAAATGTCCAGTTTTCTGCTGGCGTCCATCAAGCAAATACGGGTTGGGTCCAACACTAGGTTAGTTTCCCTTTTCCACTCCTCGCTGTTGAAGAACTCGGCAAGCAAGTCGGAGTCTTCGTCGAGCAAGGGGTTGAACTTGATGCAGCAGTCGGCCCCTGCAAGATAATACTTTATCTTGTTATAGGCGCCGCGGCCGGTGATGACCGCGCAGATGAGGGGGCTCAAGTTGTCGTTGCGCAGATGTTCCACCATTGCAAGACCTTCATCGAGGCCTTGTGGCGCGTCGATAATGATGAAAATGGCCCGATAGGCGCCCGGGTGATCATGCGTCTTATATGAATGACTGTACGAACTGGCATCCAGCGAAATATCGGTGCGCACATGCCTTGCGACTAACGCTTTAAAATGCTCGGCCACGCCGCGGGTACGACCCAAAGTGAGAACACCTGGTTCTTCATTTGTCCGGCGCTGGCTTCTAGTCGCTAAGTTCCCTGTAAGCATCATGCATTGACTCGAATAGGTGCTGACATCGGGATGTTAAAGCACCGGTTCTCATCTGTGACTGACAATTGGTAACATTCAGGCGGAAATCAGACGTGGATCTCGAGTTTTCTAACAATAATTAAGCTTTTCAAGCTTTTAGTTGATTTTCTCGATGGTCTGAACTAGTGAAATGGCGCCCTTAGATGGTGGCAATATGGAATTGTGCCACTATTTTGTAACTATGGCGAGTGGTAGTTCATGTCTTTTTGCCACTGTTGACCTCAGCGTGGATCGCGCCTCTTCGGTTGAGGGGCTGTTAAGTATTCATAGTGTGAGAGCGGTCACAGATTATTGAGTTTCTCCTCTTCAATCGTATTTATTTCTGAAAGTGGAGATCCGGACGATTAATAACAAGTCTTGAGCCTGTGATTTGATAAAGCCTATTCTCCGCCGCCGGGGCAGGTCATCAGTGTGAGTCTACCCGTTGTTTTTAGTTATGCACTTTTATGTGTATTCGGCCTGACGGAGGATTAATGGATTTTTTGACCCTGGTTAATGTGTTGATTTTAGGTGCAGTAGAGGGCCTGACGGAGTTTTTGCCCATCTCCAGTACGGGTCATCAAATTATCGTTGCAGACTTGTTGGCGTTTGGTGGCGAACGGGCCATGGCGTTCAACATCATTATTCAGTTAGGTGCCATTCTTGCCGTTGTCTGGGAGTTTCGGCCCAAGATTCTGGACATCGTCAAAGGCTTGCCGACCCAGCGTCGTGCCCAACGGTTCACACTTAGCCTGCTGATCGGATTTCTTCCGGCCGTCGTGTTGGGCGTGTTGTTCGCCGACAAAATCCACGAGTACCTGTTTAACCCGATCACCGTCGCGGTGGCGCTGGTGGTGGGCGGCATTGTCATGTTGTGGGCAGAGCAGCGCGAACATGCGGTACGCGTCGAACATGTCGACGATATGCATTGGTCCGATGCGCTGAAAGTGGGGTTCGTGCAGTGCCTGGCGATGATCCCGGGCACGTCCCGTTCTGGATCGACCATTATCGGTGGCTTGTTATTCGGCCTGTCACGCAAGGCCGCCACGGAGTATTCATTCTTTCTGGCGATGCCGACTATGGTCGGGGCCGCCGTTTACTCCGGCTACAAGTATCGGGAGCTGTTCCAGGCCAGTGATCTGCCCGTATTCGCCCTGGGCTTTGTGACGGCGTTCTTCTTCGCGATGATCGCCGTACGCGGCTTGCTCAAGTTCATTGCCAGCCACAGCTACGCGGTGTTTGCCTGGTATCGGATCGCATTCGGATTGCTGATCCTGGCAACCTGGATCTTCGGCTGGGTGAACTGGACAGCCGCTGCAGCCGCCTGACCAGATCTACACGCCTGCACGGTAGGAGCGAGCCAGCTCGCGATTCACACAAGAGCACTGCTGGAAACCAGGTTGCCACGTGCATCGCGAGCAATGAGCGATCAACGCCCTTCAAGCAACGCGGCCGCCTGATCCAGCAACGCCAACGGTTCCTTGGCCTTGTGAATATCCACCGACAACAATTGCCGAAACTTGCGTGCACCCGGAAAACCGGTGCCCAGTCCCAACACGTGCCGAGTGATGTGGTGCATTGAACCGCCCGCATCGAGGTGCGCGGCGATGTACGGCCGCAACTGCGCCAACGCCTCGGCACGCGTGATCACGGGCGCGGTGCTGCCGAACAGCTGCTGATCCACTTCAGCCATCACATAAGGGTTGTGATACGCCTCGCGGCCCAGCATCACACCGTCGAACGTCTGCAAATGCTCATGGCACGCTTCCAGCGTCTTGATCCCGCCGTTGAGAATAATCTCCAGCTCCGGAAAATCCGCCTTCAACCGCGCCGCCACGTCATAACGCAGCGGTGGAATGTCACGGTTCTCCTTGGGCGACAACCCCTCCAGAATCGCAATCCGCGCATGCACGGTAAAACTCGTGCACCCGGCCTCGCGAACCGTGCCGACGAAATCACACAGTTCTTCGTAACTGTCACGTCCGTTAATGCCGATACGATGCTTCACCGTCACCGGAATCGACACCGCATCACGCATCGCCTTCACACAATCGGCCACCAACTGCGGATGCCCCATCAGGCAAGCGCCGATCATATTGTTCTGCACCCGATCACTCGGGCAGCCGACATTCAGATTCACCTCGTCGTAACCGTGGTCCTGAGCCATGCGCGCGCACGCCGCCAAGTCCAACGGCACACTGCCACCGAGCTGTAACGCGAGCGGGTGCTCGGCTTCGTTGTGGCGTAGGAAGCGTTCGTGATCGCCGTTGAGGAGCGCACCGGTGGTGACCATTTCGGTGTAGAGCAGGGCGTTTTTGGAGAGCAGGCGTAGGAAAAACCGGCAGTGGCGGTCAGTCCAATCCATCATAGGGGCGACGGAGAAACGGCGGGAGAGCGGGGCGGGTGTGGCGATGGGTGCGGGCATTGGGGATCTGGAATCGGTGAGGCTGGGAGGTGGGGGCAGTTTAACAGGAATGCGGGGGTGGGGCTGAGGTGGCTTTTAACCTGGATTCATCATGTTTGCGTGTTGATTCTCGAATTTCTTCCAGCTCAAGTCTGATTTCCGAGCACCTTGACCCTGGGGCACAGGGTTGATGACAGGCGATATTCCCGGTTACCTGCTATTAATCAATGACTGTTCAAGTGCTGGTCCGTCAGGGAGCGCATCATGAATCCATTTATTCGCATCGGCATTGTCGACGATCATCCGCTGTTGCGTGAGGGTGTTGCCAATACATTGAGAAAACGGCTGGATCTTCAGGTCGTCGAGCAGGGCGCCAATGCGCAAGATGCCAGGGATATTGCCCGGCGGATGCTTCCGGACGTGATGTTGATGGACGTCAATATGCCAGGCGATGTTTTCGCCGCGGTGCGATTCATTTCCACTGAGCTACCGGATGTGAAGGTGTTGATGCTGACGGTTTCAGAATCCGAAGATGACGCCTTTTCGGCACTGGAGGCCGGCGCGCGTGGGTATGTGTTGAAAGGTGTCAGCGGACCGGAGCTCGTCCTGGCGATCAGGTCAATTGCCAAGGGTGAGACATTTATCACCCCCGAGGTTGCCAGCAAACTGCTGAGTAACATCGAGGAAAACGAAGCGGAAACTGACAAGTTGGAACTGAGCCGTCGCGAGGAGCAGGTCATCCGAGAAGTTTCGGCGGGGTTGACCAATAAGGAAGTTGCGTCAAAGTTGTTGATCAGCGAGCAAACCGTCAAGAATCACATGAACAGCTTGATGCAGAAGTTGCACGTCCGAAATCGTGTTGAAGCGGTCACTGCTCTACGGCGCTATCAGGAGCGCGAAGCTGTCGGGCGACTTCAGACCAGCGTGGGGAAAACACAAATGGATCCCCAGAATCGCTCCTGACTAGAGTTTGAACTGTGCTTTTACCGAAGTACCAGAGGCGCAGGAATCGATGCTGAACAACCCGCCCAGAGACTCCACGCGATAGCGCAAACCGGCGAGCCCCAATCGGGTTCTGCCGGATTTTTCGAGCAGCATCGCATCCGCCGCCATGCCTGGACCAGCGTCCTTGACGCTGATGATCAATACTCCATTAATGTATTGCGCCTGGATGGCCTGGCCCTCGCCGTTGGCATGGCGGTAAGCGTTGTTGAGGGCTTCTTGCACAAAACGGTACAAACAGAGTTTGAGCGGGAGTGGCGCTGCTTTCGGCAGCTGCGCCAGGGTTAATGTGACCTTGGTACCTGTGCGTTGCTCGTGCCGTTGCGCCACCAGTTGTAACTCGTCCACCAGGCTCAAATCGTTGATTTCCGGTAGCGCCAGACCTCGGGATAAATCGCGGACCTCACGCAATGCGTCAGTGGCGGCGCCACGAATGGTTTCCAGTGATTCCTGATCGACGGCGGAGCAATTCTCGGCCAGGTCGTCGAGCCGGATTAAAATCAAGGTCAATAACTGCGCCGGTCCATCGTGCAGGTCTGCACCAATACGCCGCAAAGTGAGTTCGTTGACTCGGGAAAACTCCTGGGTAGCCGTTGACATCTTGCGCTGGAGTTCGGCATTGCTGATGTGCAAGCGGGTTTGCTCCAGCAGCCGTAAGCGCAGTGCCACTTGTTGTCGCTGGATAATCTTGTCGCCGCGTCGCACGATGAAGAACAGCAGCATCAGCATTGATAACGTCGCGGCGCCAACGACCACCCATACCTCCTGTCGGACGCGGTTGATCTCGCGCTTCAGACTGTCGGCCTTTTCATAAAATTCGCCCACCGCAATGACTTTCCCGGAGTTTGAATTGCGCAGGGGCGCGTAGATTTCATAGAGCGGCAGATTGAGCTTGCGCTCGAACTCGTTCTCATCATCGTTCGGATCTTCAAGGTCGGTGACCACGTTGCCTTTGAGTGCTTCGCTGATCTCATCGAGTGGGAATTTGCGGTTGGTGACGGCTTTATTGGTGCTGTAGACCACCGTGCCATCCGCTCGCCAGATTTTGATCGAGACAATGTGCTGTTTCAGTGAATGACTTTGCGTGAGGCGGTCCAGAGACTGGACACTTGCCGCCGAGAGATTGTTGTCCCGGCTCATCTCCTGCACATAGGGCTCAAGAAACGTATCCATGTACTGAGCGCCTGCTTCTGCTGCGCTATTGACCGCGGCACTTTCTATTCGAACGCTCACCAGATTGCCGACGAAGAACATGGTAAGTCCCAGGATGAGGGAGGCGGCAATAACAAACTGGGTCGAGCGACTGAGATTGCGCGCCAGCATTGTGATCCGGGTTTGCCAGATTCCGTTGCGTGCCCTATCGAAAACTGGGGCAGGCCCGGTCAAAATCTCAGTCTCCTGCGCGTTTAAAGTCCCGTTCTTTGATTCGACGCCTTCATTCGCCATCGGCTGGGTTCCCTGAACGTGATAAGTCGGTTGGAAAACCATGCAACTCAACGAACATCTGGAGATTGCCTGGGCGGGCGTTTCTGTGGGTGCCATGCCCATGACTGACAGTAGTTCACTGTATAGCGATCCGACAGTGTCACGGGCGTGTCCCGTCCTGAAGAGGGTCTACACCTTCTAATCTTTTTCAGGGAGGGTCCCTGTAAGAAGCGACCTTTTTATTGGAGATACCACCCAACCTGAACCAACGCTGTCACCTAGCCAAGTTTCACAATCCCCGTCAACCCGGCAGCCTAGGATGAAGGCACAAATTCAACCCAGCGTGCCCCCACCCCACAGGACACAGAAAATGATCTCGAATCTCGCCAAAGTCGTGCTTATCGCCGGTGCTGTGTTGTTGAGCGCCTGTTCGGGGGTGAGCACCACCCATCGTTATTCCGAAGAAAGCGTACCGCCCAGTGGTTTTGGCCCGGGGCCTACCCACAGTGCCGACAAGATGAATTTCCATGGCAGTGCGCTTGGCAATAGCTTTGGTGAATACAGTTCGGGGTTGTTGCACGACGACTGATCTGCAACGAAAAAGGGCGCTCCTGGGTGAGCGCCCTTTTGCTACTTACCCTTAGGGACCGCAATCCACTGCCCCAACACCTTCTGATAATTCCCCGTCACCTTGGCCAGATGCAGCCACTGATCCACATAAAACTTCCACGTCATGTCATCGCGCGGCAGCAGGTAAGCCTTCTCGCCGTACTGCATGTACTGCGTCGGATTGACCGCACACAGTCCCGGTTTTAGCTTCTGCTGGTACAGCGCTTCCGAGGCGTCTGTAATCATCACGTCCGCCTTTTTGTCCAGCAGCTCCTGAAAAATGGTGACGTTGTCGTGCAGCTTCAGTTGCGCCCTGGGCAGGACGGTGTGGACGAAGGCTTCGTTGGTGCCGCCAGCGGGTTCGACCAGGCGGACCGTGGGTTGGTTGATCTGGTCGATGGTTTGGTATTTCGCCTGGTCCTCGCAGCGCACCAGCGGGATTTTGCCGTCGACGTCCAGGGTGGTGCTGAAGAAGGCTTTTTTCTGGCGTTCCAGGGTGACCGAGATGCCGCCCATGGCGATGTCGCATTTGCCGGCAAGCATGTCGGGCATCAGGGTTTTCCAGGTGGTGGGCACCCATTCGACTTTGGCGCCGAGGCTATCGGCCAGGGAGCGAGCCATGGCGATGTCGATGCCCGAGTATTCCCCGTCCTCGGCTTTGTAGGTGTAGGGTTTGTAGTCGCCCGTGGTGCAGACGCGCAGTTGGCCTTGTTGGATGACGCTGTCCAGGTGCGATGGGCCTTCCTGTGCCTGGGCGCCAAGCGAAAGCGCGAGCAGGCTACTGAACATCAGGGTGCTGTTGATTGTTTTCATTGTTGTCGGGCTTTTGTGATGGAGTGGTTTTGAACGGGCAGTGTAGTGAAACTTTCCGCAAAAACGGGCACTCGCTACAGGTCGGCCGTTGTCGTTTCCGGGCTCAAGGTTCCGAGCCAGGCCACCAATCCCACGATCAACACCGCTGCCGCCAGTTCCACCACGACACTGCGCCGCAAGGCATTCGCCGCCACCTGATATTGCCCATCGCGCAATGAGCGCTCCAGAAGCGGCCCCAAATGAAAGCGGTTAAGCGCTGCGAGTACGAGCATTCCGGCAAACAGCGCGACTTTGACGAACAGCAACATCCCGTAGGAACCGAGCAACACCACGTCGAGTTTTGGCCCGGCAATGTAGAGGTAGTTCACAACCCCGGTCACCGCGAGGGCAATCACGATTACCGCGCCAACGGATTCAAACCGGGTAACGGCGCGGGCCAGCAGACGGACGTGATCTTCGGTGTGCAGTGCGTCACCCCGTGACATCCAGGCAAACGCGACAAGTGCCCCCAGCCAGGCGCCTCCCGCCAACAGGTGCAGGATGTCCGCCGTGAAATGCCAAACACCCTCATCCATCGCGCCATGGCCGCTCCAGACCAGAGAGGCGAGGGCGATGCCACCGGCCATAGCTGCCACAAACAAGCTGATGGTAGGCGAGCGTTGGTTAAGCATCGTTGCAATTGCCGCGATAACCAGTGCAATGATTCGAACCGTCCAGGCCAGCCCGACGTCCGTTTCCCGGACCATCATTTCAACGTGCGGACGCAGTGCGGCGATGTCCGATTCGCCGCTCATGGCACTCGCCAGCAACACCATGCCGGCGATGGACAGTACTGCGCCAAATACGATGGTTCCCATCAACAGCGAGCGAAACGGCAGCACCATCCCTGTAATCCGCTCCGAACCTTTGAGGCTGTTCAGCCCAAAGAACACCACCCCAAACAGCAGCATCAAATCCATGTACAGCGCAAAACGCAGGATGATGTTGGCCAGTTCGCTCATCGATCATTTCACTTTGAACGTAACGTTGCCGGTGATCGGGTGGGTGTCCGAAGACACTGCCCGCCATTCGACTGTGTAGGTACCTGCAGGCAGTGGCGAGGCAGGGGTGATGAGCATGGTTTTCGGGTCGCTGCCACCGCTGACCTTGGCCTTCATGGGCATGGGCGAATGGGCCATACCAGGCATTTCGGTCATGACCAGTTTTGCCCCGGAAAACTGGGTCACCAGGTTTTCCGAGAATTGCAGTTCGATGCGGTTCGGCGCTGTGCCCTCAGCGCCTTCGGCGGGTGTGGAGGAAAGTAGTTTAGGGTGGGCCTTGGCGAGGGTGCTCATCAGCAGGCCGGTTGAAAACAGGATGGCAACAGCGGTGATTCTGAAAGCGCGCATGCAAAGCCTCTTACCGCTCGAAGCGGTTGATGGTGGGTTGTTGGGTTAATGGATTCAGAACCACATCCGTACGCCGAGCACCAGGCGTGCTTCGCTGCGGTCCTCGCCTTCGTCGTCGGCGTAATCGGCGGTTTTTCCGTAGGTGCGATTCCAGGTCACGCCGATGTATGGCGCGAATTCCCGACGGATTTCATAGCGCAGGCGCAGGCCGGCCTCACTGTTGGACAGCCCGGAGCCGATGCCCCGTTGCGGATCGTTTTTGCCATGGAAATTGAGTTCGGCAGTCGGCTGCAGGATTAGTCGGTTGGTCAGCAGGATGTCGTAGTCGCCCTCCAGCCGTGCGGCAGTCTGGCCGCCTTCGCCGATGAAGGCCGTGGCTTCGGCTTCGAAGTTGTACAACGCCATGCCTTGCGCGCCAAACGCAGCCCAGGTTTGCGGGGCACCGGGTTTGAAGTCCTGGCGCACGCCGCTGACGATGTCCCACCAGGGGGAGATGGCGTGACCCCAGAGCGCCTGGATTTCGGCGTCGTGGGTTGTGCCGTTGGTGCGCTCGCCTTCGGATCGCAGCCACAGGCGATCGATGTCGCCGCCGACCCAGCCCGAAAGATCCCAGGCGAGGGTGCTGCCATCATCGGCATCCTGCCATTCCAGCTTGTCGGCGAGGAAGTACGTGCTGAGTACGCTGTCATGCACGGTATGGCCGTTGGGACTGGCGTAGACGGCGGCGCGGTCGGCGTCGGTCAGAGGTGGGATGGGCGTACGGCTTTCGCTCGGTGCAGCGGGCTGCATCTGGCCATCGTCCATGGATTGCATCTGGCTGTGGTCCATGCCGGTCATCTGGCTATGGTCCATGCCCTGCATGTCGTTGGTGGCGGCCAAGGCCGAAGGGAGCGCCAGTCCGTGGGTGACGAGGGCCAAGGCAATAGCGGTGATTCTGGTCATGGGTAGCGCCTCATTCTTCCACGCGAACTTCACGGAACATGCCCATTTCCATGTGGTACAGGAGATGGCAGTGATAGGCCCAGCGCCCGAGCGCATCGGCGGTGACCCGATAGCTGCGCCGTGACCCCGGCGGTATGTCGATGGTGTGTTTGCGCACCATGAAGTCGCCGTTCTCGTCTTCGAGGTCGCTCCACAGGCCGTGCAAGTGAATGGGGTGCGTCATCATCGTGTCATTGACCAGCACCACCCGGACGCGCTCGCCGTACTTGAGGCGCAAGGGTTCGGCGTCAGAGAACTTCACGCCGTTGAACGACCAGGCGAACTTCTCCATGTGCCCGGTGAGGTGCAATTCGATAGTGCGCCCGGGATCGCGGCCATCCGGGTCTTCGAAGGTGCTGCGCAGGTCGGCATAGGTCAGGACCCGACGCCCGTTGTTTCGCAGGCCAAGGCCGGGATCGTCGAGTTTGGGCGAGGTGGACATGGCTTGCATGTCGACCAACGGGTTGTTTTTTTCCGATTCGGGATGGGCTTGCATGCCGGGCATGGCCATGGCGCTGTGGTCCATGCCGGCCATGCTGCCGTGGTCCATCGCGCCCATGCCCATGTCATCCATGGTGACCAGTGGACGCGGGTCCAGCGGTGGCACGGTCGCGGACAAACCGGCCTTCACCGCGAGGCTGCCGCGGGCGTAGCCGGTGCGGTCCATTGATTGGGCAAAGAGGGTGTAGGCGTCGAGGGTCGGTTCGACGATCACGTCGTAGGTCTCGGCCACCGCGATGCGAAACTCGTCGACGTTCACCGGTTTGACATGCAGGCCATCGGCGGCGACCACGGTCATTTTCAGGCCCGGAATGCGCACGTCGAAGTAAGTCATCGCCGAACCGTTGATGAAGCGCAATCGCAGCTTCTCACCGGGGCGGAATACGCCGGTCCAGTTGGCGTCCGGCGCCTGGCCGTTCATCAGGAATGTGTACGTGGCGCCGCTGACGTCGGCGAGATCGGTGGGGTTCATCTTCATCTCGGCCCACATCGTGCGATCGGCGACGGTCGAGCCCCAGCCTTTCTCACTGACGTCGTGGATGAAGTCGCCCACGGTGCGTTTGTTGTAGTTGTAGTAGTCGGATTGTTTTTTCAGGGTCTTCATCAGGCTGACCGGGTCTTCGTCAGTCCAGTCGGTCAGCATCACCACATAATCGCGGTCGTATTGGAAAGGTTCCGGCTCCTTGGCGTCGATCACCAGTGGGCCGTACACACCGACCTGCTCCTGAAGCCCTGAATGGCTGTGGTACCAGTAGGTGCCGTTTTGCCGGACCTTGAATTGATAGACGTACACGCCGCCCGGCTCGATGCCTTTGAAACTCAGCCCAGGCACACCATCCATGTTGGACGGTAGCAAGATGCCGTGCCAGTGAATGGAGGTGCTGTCCTTGAGGCGGTTTTTCACCCGCAACGTCACCGTGTCGCCCTCACGCCAACGCAGCAGCGGGCCGGGAAGACTGCCGTTGATGGTCATCGCGGTACGCGGATGGCCGGTGATGTTGACCGGGGTTTCGCCGATGAACAGCTCGAAAACGCGGCTTGCGAGCACCTGCGGTTCGCCGGGGCTGGTGATCGCCCAGACCGGCGTGCGCCACAGCCCTAGGCCGCCAAGCAGCCCGCCGGCGGCCAGTCCCTTGACGAAGGTGCGTCTTGAAGTGTTGGAGTACATGCCGTCTTTCCCGTCAGCCTGGTGATCGTGTCGACGAGGCTAACGGGCGGCGCCTTTCAGAAGTCTGAGGCGGGGATTACAGTTTTGACAGGTGGGGTGCCGTTTACTGGCGTTTGGTGACCTTGTCCGACGACGCCACCGTCCCGCTTCCGCAATTAATGTACGAAGAAGACTTCAGCCAGCGTTGATCCGGATAGTAGGAAAACAGCAACTGACCATCCTTCATCGAATCAATCAGCCGATGCGCAATCGCCGGCCGGACGGCGGGGCAGCCGAGGCTTCTGCCGATGCGGCCGTTGGCCCGTGCCAGCACCGGACTGACGTACGGTGCGCCGTGAATGACGATTGCCCGATCGAAAGCGTTATCGTTGAAGCCCGGTTCCAGGCCTTCCATGCGCAGGGAGTAGCCGTTCTGGCCACGATAGCTTTCCTGGGTGCGGAACAGGCCGAGACTGGTGGCAAAGCTTTCGTTCTGGTTGGAGAACTGGGTGGCCATGTTTTCGCCGCTGTTGCGGCCATGGGCAACCAGTTCATGGAACAGTAATTTGCGCTTTTTCAGGTCGAACACCCACAGTCGTTGTTCAGTCGAGGGCAGGGAATAGTCGATCACTGCTAGTCTCTGTGCCGGGGCTGCGCCTTGGGCGCGGGTGCATTGGGTGGCGCGTACCGCCAGGGCGATGACTTTGGCATTGGCATTTGGGGCGGCTTTGGCCAGCGCGACTTCAAGCGATTCGGCGTAGGCTGTGGGAATGAAGGCCGAAGTCAACAGCAGGGCTGTGATTAGAAAGCCAAAGCGATGTAGCGCCATAAAAATGTCTCATCAGGAATATGTCGAGTCTAGCAGCGAATAGAACGCTAGCTTTTTGATTTGCGGGAGATTAAGGATTATCCATGGTGCAATTAACAAGGTTATTCGTCATAAGCCGCGTATTTGTTATGGTCTTTCTGATCAGCGGCACTGCGCTTGCTGAAACTTCGCCGATTGTGCCGATATCTCCGGAACCCAGCGTGGTGTCCGCTGCGCCCGATGATGTCGTTGGCCAAGCGATCCAGGCGACGCTTGAACCCCTGCAATCGGCGTTTCCACCGTTACTCACCTCACGCAAACATCAGCGCGCGGACATCAACCGCGTGGTGCTGGATTTTTATTCCCATCGCAACTATCGCGCCGCCTGGACAAACGGGCGTGATGTCACTCAGTTGCTCAAAGGCCTGAATGACACCGAAACCGATGGGCTGGTCCCGGCGGATTTCCGAACGGCCGAATTAGCCCAGGCACAACTGGCGATGCAAGCCACCGCGCCGACGCCGACGCAATCGGCGGCTTTCGATATCGGGCTGACCCGCACCTACATCACGGCGCTGCTGCAATTGCGGCGTGGCAAGGTCGATCCTTCCCGTCTGGATTTTCATTGGAACTTCGATCCGGTCGGCGTTGATCCCCGTGAGGACGTGAACAGTTTCTTTGCCGCCCTCGATGATCACGACGTGGCCCGCGCTTTCGCTCAAGCACCGCCGCAAGAAACGGTGTATCGCAGCATGCGCGAAGCCTTGGCGCAGCTGCGCCAGGTTCGGGATGCCGGAGGGTGGCCGAAAGTCCCCGAGGGGCAATCGCTCAAGCCGGGTATGGACGGTGCGGCGGTCACACAATTGCGTGCCCGGTTGGCGGCCGGTGGTTACCTGGAGCCGCACAAGGGCAAGCGCAGCGATTACGACGACAAGGTCATCGCGGCGGTGAAGCGGTATCAGCTCGAGCAGTACCTGGGCGCGGATGGGGTGGCAGGGGCAGCGACGTTGGCGGCGCTTAATGTGCCCGTTGAGGCGAGGATCGATCAGGTCCGGGTGAACATGGAGCGGGCGCGCTGGTTGCTTTACAAGCTCAAGGGCACCTTTGTCGTGGTTGATATCGCCGGGTACAAGGTAGCACTTTACCGCGACGGTCAGCCGATCTGGCGTTCGCGGGTACAGGTTGGCAAGCCGTTTCGCAGCACGCCGGTGTTTCAGTCCGAGATCACCTATATAACGTTCAACCCCACCTGGACCGTGCCGCCGACGATCCTCGTCAAGGATATGCTGCCCAAGATCCAACAGAACCCGGATTACCTGGCAGCCAATCGGATCAGGGTGCTGGATCGGGCAGGCAATGTGCTAGATCCGTCCAGCGTCGACTGGTACAACGCCCGTGGCCTGACTTTGCGCCAGGATGCCGGGCCTGAGAACTCGTTGGGGCAGGTAGCGATTCGCTTCCCCAATGACTATGCGATTTATTTACACGACACGCCGCATCGCGAGCTGTTCGCCAAGTCCATGCGCGCCACCAGCTCCGGATGCATCCGGGTTGAGAATCCGCTGCAACTGGTCGAGCTGTTGTTCAACGACCCGAAACGTTGGAACAGTGAGGGCATTCAAAAGCAATTGGCCAATGGCAGGACCGAAAACATCAAGCTTCCGGTCAAGGTGCCGGTGCTGTTGGCGTATTGGACGGTGGACATGAGTAACGAGGGGCGGGTGACCTTCAAGCCCGATGTGTATGGCTATGACGCTCCGGTGCTGCGGCAATTGAACCTGCCCTCGAAACTGCCGGCTCTGGAGTTGCCGCGAGCGGAAACTGCGGTGGTACTGACTGGGGAAGGCCAGCCGTAAGTACTCGAAGGGGATGATGGCTCCCGAGTACAGGGCAACGTTTCGCTTGTTTAAAGCGGGCGGCGGCGCTACGGCGTCCGTTGTGTATGGTTGCAATGCATCGATTTATTGATGCGCAAAGGTTGGCTCATCCGCTGAAAACTATCACAATATTAGTTGGTCACAATTGATCGATCGAAATGGATAGGAAATTTGAAGATGGATGTTGCGCAGAAAAAATCGTCACGCATCGCGGGTCCACTTCACGTGCATGACCTCGATGAGTGCCGCAACATTCAAAAAGGAGCGGTGTTCATCATTGCTTCGGGGCCGTCCTCCAAGGATTTTCCGCTGGAGAAATTTGCACATATTCCGATGATCACCATGAATGGTGCGATCTCCAAGTTCATCGGGACAGGCATCAAGCCGTTTTTTTATGTGTGCACGGACCAGGGTTTCCCCCGGGAGCAACCCGAATTGTTTTCAGAGGCCATACGTCTCAGCGAGCGGGTCGGACTGTGGGAGGAGCATGTCTGGCATACAACAGCGAAGCCCAAAGGAGAGTTGTATCTGCTGCGTCGAGCGCCCAAGTTTTCCTGGGGTGATTTTTTCCGTACTGACAAAGACCTCATCAGAAGCCGCAAGCTGGGCAATGGTCGTAGTCGGACTTTGGGTTTCAGCAAGAATCTCAAGCGCGGTTTTTTTGACGCTCGCACGGTAGCCTATCTGGCATTACAACTTGCCTATCACTTGGGGTTTACCAAGGTATTTCTGATTGGCGTGGACTTGAATCAGTCTGCGAGCCGCTTCTATGAAGCGCCAGGAGGAATTGTTTCTCCTTGCCGGCTTGATCAGCATTTCCAAACGAGAATCCTGCCGTCGTTTGAGATCCTCTCGAAATACGTCATGAACAAGGATTTTCAGGTCTACAACCTGTCCGATGTTTCCAAAATCCCTGCGGAACTGGTCCCTTGGGTGGGGTTGGATGAGGTCGACAAGCTGATCTGACGGTCAACCTTGATAGGTAGCAACGGGCGCTTTAAAAGCGCCCGTTTTATTACACCCCAGCAAATGTCTCGCGACCTTCCCAGTTCGACGATGCGGCAAGCCGCCCGGCGCCACTTGATCGGTGGCGCCCATTTGCGCCCGATTACCCCGTAGAATGCGCGCACAAAAACTAAGGGCTTTTGGGCCGGTGCCCATGGATTGCCTTTAAAGGACGAACTTTTTTGCCCGCACCTTTCCACGATAAGCATCACGTTCCCGGCGTCGCATTGACACGCCTACCGCTGCGCAAGGCTGCAATATTGCTGATTGCCACGGTGTGTCTGTGCCTGTGCGCTTTGCTCTATCTGCAACTGGAGCAATCCCGGCGCCATGATCTGAGTCAGGCCCAGGTCGCCTCGTCGAACTTGACGCGAGCCATGGCGCAGCAGGCCGAAGACACCTTCATGAAGGCTGATCTGGTGCTGACCAGCCTGGTGGATTGGATTCAGGCCGATGGCTTCGGTCCGCCCTTGAGGCCTCGTTTGCAAAAGACCTTTGCCCGGCGTGTGCAGGCACTGGACCAGCTACACGGGATTTTGCTGTTTGACCAGAAGGGTCAGTGGGTCGTGACTTCGTTCGAGAACCTGCCCCGGGGTCCCGGTGTGGCGGATCGCGAATACTTCAGGTTTCATCAACAGAATGTATCGTCCGTGGCGCACATCGGCCCGGCCATTCGTAGTCGGGAGAATGGTGAGTGGATCATTCCGATTTCCAAGCGGGTGAACGACAAGAACGGCCAGTTCCAGGGCGTGTTGCTGGCCGGGATCAAGATGTCCTACTTCGACCGGTTCTTCAAAAGCTTCAGCATCGATGACAACGGCTCGATGTTCGTGGCGTTGACTGACGGAACGCTGCTGGCACGCCGGCCATTTGTGGAGTCGCAGATCGGCACGTCAGTGTCCCAGGGCGAAATTTTTCAGACGCTCCTGCCCCAGTCGCCCTCTGGCAACGCGATGTTCACCTCGGTGGTCGATGGCATCGTCCGCTTGTATGGCTATCGGCAGCTGGAGGCTTACCCACTGGTCGTCTCCGCGGCATCGTCCAGGGATTCGATTCTGGCGAGGTGGTATGACTCAGCGTTTCGATCCAGCGCCATCGTCGCGCTGGTCATGTTCGTCGTGGGCTTGTTTGGTTGGGTGTTCATCCGTCAGGTGCGCGTTGGCGAACGGGTCGAGGCGGATTTGCGCCAGGCCCAGCAGGCGCTGGAGCTGATCGCAACCCATGACAGCCTGACCGGCCTGGCCAATCGCCGTTTGTTCGAGCGGGCGCTGGAAATCGAGTTCGGACGTGGCGCGCGCCAGCAAAGTCCGCTGAGCCTGATCATGCTCGATATCGATTACTTCAAACGCTACAACGACACCTATGGCCATGTGGTAGGTGATCACTGCCTCGCCGAAGTGGCACGCGCGGTGAAAGGGTGCTGTAACCGCAAGGCCGATCTGGCGGTACGCTACGGCGGGGAAGAATTTGCGGTATTGCTGCCCGACACCGATCTGCATGGCGCCATGGCCATTGCCGAACAGATCCGTCGCAGCGTCATGGGCAAGAACATCAGTCACACCGGCTCGCCCACGGGGTGCATCACGGTCAGCCTTGGCTGTTATTCGTTTGTTCCGACAGGGCGAGACAGCATGGACGTGTTCATCCAGCGCGCGGACGCGGCGTTGTATCAGGCTAAGCATTCGGGGCGCAATCGTGCGGCTGTGTTGTCGATGGAAGGTGGCGTCGAAGCGCTGATGCGGTCGGATCGTTGAAGCGCTTTTGCTGTTGTTTCACCTGAGCAACACTCCATCACGCCGGTCGTCCGCCTGTCACAATCCCTTCAATTGATCGTCTAGAGTTCCGATAGCTCTGCCGAATCCGGCAGGTCTCCCAACCGCACGGACGATCGCCAACATGTTGATAACCCGAGCATTGACAGCCGTTGCACTCACTCTTGCAGCTTGCGCTCTCTTTCCGCTGGTCAGTCGCGCGCAATCGAAAATCACACCCGAAGAAGCCCACGCCATTGGTGTTGAAGCCTACGTTTATTTCTACCCGCTGTTGACCATGGACATCACCCGCAAACAGTTCACCAACATCGAACCGGGCAAGGAGTTCGGCAAAGGTCCGATGAACATGTTTGTCAGCGTGCCGCAGTATCCGCCGGCGGACTTCAAAGGCGTGGTGCGTTCGAATTTCGACACCTTGTACTCCATCGCCTGGCTCGACTTGACCAAGGAACCGCTGGTGATCGCCGCACCGGACACGGCCGGGCGCTTTTATTTGCTGCCAATGCTCGATATGTGGAGCGATGTGTTTGCTTCGCCAGGTTGGCGCACCACGGGCACTGATGCCGCGCAGTTCCTGGTGACGCCGCCGGGGTGGAGCGGTACGGTACCTGCCGGGCTGAATCAACTGCCGGCCCCTACGCCTTATGTCTGGGTCATCGGTCGCACCAAAACCGACGGTGCGGCGGACTACGCGGCGGTGCACAAGATCCAGGCGGGTTATACCGTGACGCCATTGTCGATGCTGGGCAAAAGTCCAGAGCCTGTGAGCGTCACGATCGACCCGGCCGTGGACATGAAGACACCACCTAAAATTCAGGTCGATACGATGTCCGCGGCCAACTACTTCGCCTATGCCGCGCAACTGCTCAAAATGCATCCGGCCCACAGCACCGATCAGCCGATGCTGGCGCAGATCAAGCGGATTGGCATCGAGCCCGGCAAGGCGTTCGACATGGATGCACTGGACCCTGAAATCAAAACCGCATTGCAAACCGTGCCTGAAGAGGCCCAGGCCCTGATGAAGTGGAAAGTGGAAACACTGGCCCGGGTGGTCAACGGTTGGTCAATGAATACCGACACCATGGGCGTCTACGGCAACTACTACCTCAAACGCGCGATCGTTGCCCAGGTGGGGCTGGGTGCCAACTTGCCCGAAGATGCGATTTATCCGTTGAACGTGGGCGATGAAAATGGCAAGACCCTCGACGGTGCGAACAAGTACGTGCTGCATTTTCCCAAAGGTCAGACACCACCGGTGGATGCCTTCTGGTCGATCACGCTGTACGACCCTGAAGGCTTCCAGATTGGCAATGAGCTCAATCGATTTGCGGTGAGCAGCTGGATGCCGTTCAAGAACAACGACGATGGCTCACTGGATATCTATTTCCAGAACGAAAGCCCCGGCAAGGCGCTTGAGGCCAATTGGCTGCCGGCGCCCAAGGGGCCGTTCAACCTGACCATGCGCTTGTATGGACCGAAGGCTGAAGCACTGAACGGCAAGTGGAATCCGCCGCCGGTCAGGCAGATGTAAGTACACGGCTCTGGAAGCAGCCGATGGGTTATGGCCATCGGCTGCCCGTTCCGCCACCGGCACCACCGGTGCCACCACCTGCCGGGCCAGTGCCGCCACCGACGCCAGAGCCCGAACCAAAGCCGCTGATGCCACCTGCATTGCCTCTGGGCGAACCGGGGGCACCGCCGTCACCGGTGTTGCCTCCAGAGGGCGCTGAGGGGTGGGTATCGGGTGACATGACGGGGCCTCGGGTGGTGCCGGATTTTGGGGGTGTTTTATCTGCGTCGTCGGATGCGGCGAAGGCGGCCAATGAGGTGGCAGACAATAATCCGATGAGTAGCAGCGAAGTGATTTTGATCTCCATCGGGGACCTCTCCAAAAAGAGTGGTTACCTGGGGTTGGTGTGAAGGGCAAGCATCGGTCACTCAAGCAAGAGTGGGAGCGGGCTTGCCCGCGATGGCGTCAGATCAGTCAACATCAACGGTGGCTGTCACACCGCTATCGCAGGTAAGCCAGCTCCCACAGAGAATCCAGGTGTTATCCATTATCGTATCCGGCCAGTTTCACTTCCAGGTTTGCCCGCACCATCGGCCACTCCTCGTCAATGATGCTGAACCGCACCGAATTGCGCTTTCGCCCGTCAGGCATTATGCGCTCGTGACGCACGATCCCTTCCTGCTGCGCGCCGAGCCGCAGGATCGCTTGGCGCGATGCCTGGTTGTTTTCGTCGGTGGTGAACTGCACCCGTACGCAGTCCAATACCTCGAAGGCATGGCGTAGCAGCAGGTACTTGGCTTCGGTATTGACGAAGGTTTTTTGCCAGCGAGACGAGATCCAGCTGCTGCCGATTTCCAGCTTGCGGTTAATTGGGTCGATCTTCCACATGCGGGTCGAGCCGATGACCTCGCCGGTGTCTTTCAACACAATGACGAAGGGCAATACCGTACCGGCATCACGGCCATCCAGGGCTTTTTTCAGATAGGCATCGACGGTGGTGGACGAAGGTACGACAGTGACGGTGAGGTTCCACAGTTCACCGTCTGCGGCGGCGTGTACCAGTGCATCGGCATCGGCGTATTGCAGCGGGCGCAGGCTGATTCGGCTACCTTGCAGGGTGATGTCCATAAATGAGCGTCTCGGCTGATCGGGGCTGACCGCTCTTTGTAGGAGCAAGGCTTGCCCGCGATGCCGGCCTTGAATTCGCCATCGCGGGCAAGCCTTGCTCCTACAAAGAGCGGTTTAGCGGTATTACGCCGCACACGGGCAGCCTGACGCAACCACCCAGAGGCATTGAGGTCACAATCTGGAGACCCAGCCAAATGGACCGCTGGCCATGAAAAAACTGCGAATTGCGACCTTCAACGTCAACGGCATGCGTGCTCGGTTGCCGAACTTGTTGGCCTGGCTTGAGCGCGAAAAACCTGACGTTGCCTGTTTGCAGGAGCTCAAGTCGCTAGACAGTGCCTTTCCCGCGGCCGAGCTTGAGTCGGCAGGCTATGGTGCGATCTGGCAGGGGCAGGCGTCGTGGAACGGGGTGGCGATTCTGGCGCGGGATGCGCAGCCGCTGGAGAGCCGACGAGGGTTGCCGGGCGATGACAGCGACACTCAAAGTCGCTATTTGGAGGCCGCCGTGCATGGTGTGCTCGTCGGGTGCCTTTACTTGCCCAACGGCAACCCGCAGCCGGGTCCGAAATTCGATTACAAGTTGGCGTGGTTCGAGCGGTTGATTCGCCATGCGCAGACGCTGCAGGGCAGTGATCATCCCGTGGTGCTGGCCGGTGACTACAACGTGGTCCCCACCGATCTGGACATCTACAACCCGCGCTCCTGGCTCAAGGACGCGTTACTGCAACCGCAGAGTCGCGCGTGTTATCAGCGGCTGCTGGATCAAGGCTGGACCGATTCCCTGCGATCTCTATATCCTGAAGAACGGCTTTACACCTTCTGGGACTATTTTCGCCAGCATTGGCCGAAGAACTCGGGGTTGCGCATTGATCATCTGCTGCTCAATCGGTCGTTGAGTCCTTACTTGCAGGGCGGTGGTGTCGATGCCTGGGTGCGTAACGAGCCCCATGCCAGCGACCATGCGCCGGCCTGGATTCAACTCGGCTCGCGAAAACATCATTGATTTTTCCTGCGGGGCGATTGGCTAAATCAATTGTCGGTAGCGACGGTTCATCCCTTATACATACCGTCCATTGGCGGAACGATCCGCAGACTCCGTACATAAGGACTGAACGATGAGCGAGCCGCGTCTGACTAACCGAGCGCTATACCTGCAACGTCTGGGCTTCGATGCGCCCCCGGCGCCAACCCTGGAGACTCTGCGCCTGCTTCAATTGCGCCACACCGGCGTGTTCGCGTTTGAAAACCTCACCACGCTGTCGGGTGAACCGGTGCTGATCGATTTGCCGTCGATAGAGCGCAAGGTCCTTCACGAAGGGCGCGGCGGTTACTGCTACGAACTCAACAACCTGTACCTGCATTTGCTTCAAGAGCTGGGTTTTGACGCGCGTGGTATCAGTGGTCGCGTGGTCATGGGCCAGCCCGAAGGCGCATGGACGGCTCGTACACATCGTTTGAGCCTGGTGACCCTGGGCGGCGTGCGATACATCACTGACGTCGGCTTCGGCGGCATGGTGCCCACCGCGCCACTGCTGCTCGACAGTACCGCTGAACAGCTCACACCCCACGAACCCTATCGCATCGAACAACACACCGACGGCTACACCCTTCGCGCCAAGGTCGGGGATGAATGGCGAGCGATGTACATCTTCGACCTGCAACGCCAGGAAGACATCGATTACACCGTTGGCAACTGGTACGTCTCGACCCATCCCGACTCATCGTTCGCCAGGCAACTGATGGTGGCGCGGACCGGGGAGGGGTGGCGACGTACACTCAATAACGGCAGCTTCGCGATACATCGCATGGGCCGAGACAGTGAGCGCCGGCAGGTGACGGATGTGCAGGAACTGGTCGCTCTGCTGGAAAGTGAATTCAGTATTCGCGTGCCAGCCCACGCTAATTTGATGCATACGCTCGAGTGCTTGATCGAGCCGCAATAAGCGTCTGATCGTGCACACAAAAAAGGGGCGGATTGCATCAATCTGCCCCTTTTTGCATCAAGGTTGAGCGTCAGGTGTCATCACCCGATGTATTTCCCTGAGAGCTTCCGACAGCTTTTTTTCCAGGCTTTTCAACTCGGAAATCGTGATCCCTTTCTTGAGGTGTCCGGCAGGGCCGGACTCTGCAACCTTGCTCGGGTCAACCAGCAGTGCCCGGCGCAGGGTGTTGTTGATTGCGGTCTGATAGCCATACCCCTCGCTTTCTGCCAACGCGCGTGCCGCGTCGATGACGACATCATCGAGCATGATGGTGATTCGGGTCTTGCCTTTGCCAGAGGCAACTGCCCCGCGTTTTGCATGGCTGAAGTCGTACTCATCTTTCATCGGTCAAGCCTCCAGATACTGTTGGCGCTCGTTTTTGCTGGCGAGGCGCGCGGAAATAATTCGAATAAAACTCGGATCACGGTAGGTGTACGCAACGACCAGCAAACGACCTCTGCCGTCGAGTCCGATGGTGATCCAGCGCTGTTCATCATGGTGGTCGTCCTGAAGCGTCAGGGCGTGTTCGTCATGAAACACAGGTTCTGTCTCGGCAAGGCTGATGCCTTTGTGCTTGAGTTTGTTGGCTGCGTTCTTTGCCTTGTGATACTGAATATCGAATGACTTCATTATGCATACTTTATATGTATGTGAAAGAGGGCGACCATGACCGATGGTCGTCAGGAACTGAAAAGACTAGCGGGCGGAGGAGAATGGCCCGGGGGGATGTATTTCAAGGTTTGATGCGCAGTGGCACACAGTCTGCATGACCAACCGTTCATAATTTGAACGGCGAGTTGTATACAATTCTATAGACAGTTGTCCTGAGTCTTGCATACAGTGTGCGCATAACAAAAACCAGGGAACCCCCTAACATGAAAACGCCCCATGTTTCACACCAACGGCCCGAAGATGAAAACCTCGGGATCGGCGCGAATATGGCTTACGGCCTGCAACATGTTCTGACCATGTACGGCGGCATCGTCGCGGTGCCTTTGATCATTGGTCAGGCTGCCGGGCTGTCGCCGGCGGACATTGGTTTGTTGATTGCTGCTTCATTGTTTGCGGGGGGGCTGGCCACGTTGCTGCAAACCCTGGGCTTACCGTTTTTTGGTTGTCAGTTGCCGCTGGTGCAGGGCGTGTCGTTCTCTGGTGTCGCGACCATGGTGGCGATTGTCAGCACGGGAGGTGAGGGTGGCTTCCAGGCGATTCTGGGGGCGGTGATTGCGGCGTCTCTGATCGGCCTGCTGATCACGCCGGTGTTCTCCAGAATCACCAAGTTCTTTCCACCGTTGGTCACGGGCATCGTGATCACCACCATCGGCCTGACACTGATGCCGGTGGCTGCGCGCTGGGCCATGGGCGGCAACAGCCATTCCCCGGAATTCGGCAGCGTGGCCAATATCGGCCTGGCTGCGGTGACGCTGGTGCTGGTGCTGTTTTTGAGCAAGATCGGCAGCGCGAGCATCTCCCGTCTGTCGATCCTGTTGGCCATGGTCATCGGTACGATCATCGCCGTGTTTCTGGGCATGGCGGACTTCTCGTCCGTCACCCAGGGCCCGATGTTCGGTTTCCCGACACCGTTCCATTTCGGCCTGCCGACCTTCCACTTCGCGGCGATCCTGTCGATGTGCATCGTGGTGATGGTGACCCTGGTGGAAACCTCGGCGGATATCCTGGCGGTCGGTGAAATCATCGACACCAAGGTCGACTCCAAGCGCCTGGGCAACGGCCTGCGTGCCGACATGTTGTCGAGCATGATCGCGCCGATCTTCGGCTCCTTCACCCAAAGCGCCTTCGCCCAGAACGTCGGGCTGGTGGCGGTCACCGGGATCAAGAGTCGTTATGTCGTGGCTACCGGCGGTCTATTCCTGGTGATCCTCGGCCTGTTGCCCTTCATGGGCCGGGTCATCGCCGCCGTGCCGACCTCCGTGCTCGGCGGTGCCGGAATCGTACTGTTCGGTACTGTGGCTGCCAGCGGGATTCGTACGCTGTCCAAGGTTGACTACCGCAATAACGTCAACCTGATCATTGTCGCTACCTCCATCGGCTTCGGCATGATCCCGATCGCCGCCCCCAACTTCTACGACCACTTCCCAAGCTGGTTTGCCACGATCTTCCATTCGGGCATCAGTTCATCGGCCATCATGGCTATCGTGCTGAACCTGACCTTCAACCATCTCACGGCCGGCAACTCCGACCAGCAGTCGGTGTTTGCGGCAGGGACCGAGCGGGTTCTGCGTTATCAGGACCTGGCGGCGTTGCGTGAAGGGGATTACTTCAGCGATGGCAAACTGCACGACTGCGACGGCAAGGAGATTCCGGTGGTTGAGTTGGACCACGGGCATGGAGAGCCGCGAGTGGCGCATGCCAAGAGCGGTGAGCATGTCTGACGTTTGAATGAATGAAAAAGGCCGATCTGTTGTGTGACAGATCGGCCTTTTTTCATTTTCGGTTTCTATTGCTCGCTTTGCTTCCAGCGCTCCATCAACGTATTGGACGGCAGTTGTTCATCTAACAACTTTCTTGCCGTTTCCACCCCCGCCACCGGCAGTCCTTCAGGGTTCAACAAGCCAATCTGCACCAGCACGCTGGCCTGGTCCCAGTAGATATGCTCGTGGTACAGCTTGTCTCCCCGGAACTTGATCACACCCAGCATCGGAATCTCGACGTACTTACCGGTCGGCGCCACGTTGGGCAGCATCCAGTCGATTTCGGTGCTGTGGGTGAAGCACATGATGAATTCATCGACGATCTGCAACGCGCCGATGGTGCGGGAGATCGGGATGAGTTTCATGTCCGGCGGGTTGCCGTGGACAAAATGGTGTTGGTAGAAACGGCTGAGTTCCTTGGCGCCGACGCCGCCGGTCATGGTCGGAATATGGTTGACGTAGGGTTCGGCAACCATAGTCGCCATGGTGGCGGGAACGTCACGGGTGTCGAACTCGTGGCGGATGTGTTCTTCCCACAGGGCTGACAGGTTGAAGTGGGGGCCGATCTCGCGCTTGAGGGCGGCGATGCTGCGTTCATGGGCCATCAGCGATGCCGGCTTGTCGTAGTGTGGGCTCCCGGCCCGGGCGAAGGCGTGGTCGACACCTGGGTACAGGTAGATTTCGGCCTTGTCGTTGCCGGCCAGGTGCTCGCTGATCCGGGCGCGAGCATTGGCGTCGCAGTAACCATCGTTTTCGGCAAAATGCAGGACCAACCGGCCCTTGAGGTTTTCCGACTCGTGCAGCAGGTGTTCGATGCCCATGCCGTAATAGCCGACGGCACAGGCCACATCGGTGCGTGTGGCCGTCAGCCAGGCCAGTTTGCCGCCCATGCAGAAGCCGACATAACCCAGGCCTGTGCCTTCGACTTCAGGCAGGGCACGCAGGGCGTTGAAGCTGGCGTCGATATCGGTGACGGCCTTGTCCACATCCAGGCGCTGGAACAGGTCGATGGCCACGGCAAAATCAGCTTCGGTGTAGCCCAGGTCAACGCCCAATTGCAGGCGCCAGAACAAGTCGGGCACCAGCGCCACGTAGCCTTCCTCGGCGTAGAAATCGGCCACTGCGCGCATATTGGCGTTGACCCCGAAAATCTCCTGGCCGATCACCACTCCGGGGCCCTTGCCGCTGGCCGGCAGGGCCAGGTAACCGCTGAACGTGGCGCCGCTGTCCGTTGCCTGGATCTCAATCATCTTGCCCATGTCATCTCCCTCATTCGGTTATCAGGTTTTATTGGCTGTCACGGTGTTGTTGGAACCACGCGCGCGGCGACACACCACGGTCTGGCCCGAGAATCGAAAAGCCGCCGTCCACTGGCACATCGACACCGGTCATCCAGCTGGCTCCGGCGCTGCACAGAAAGGCCACCACGTTGCCGATCTCATGGCCACGGCCGATGCGTCCGAGCGGATGAAACGGTGCCCCGACTCGATCGGCCAGCTGCGGGTCGTTGTCGCTGAAGTCAGCGACGCTGGGCGACCAGGTCCAGGCCGGGGAGACGCTCAGCACGCGGATTTGCTCCGGGGCGAGGGTCATGGCCAGGTTTTTCGTCAGTTGTAGGATGCCGGCTTTGGAGGCGGGGTAGAGCGCGCGCCCGGCTGCGCCGAATTTGCCGCCGGTGCTGCCGATGTTGATCACTACGCCGCCGCAGGTCAGATGCGGGGCGGCTTTTTGGGTGAAGATCGCCGCCGACACCAGATTGACGTTCAGGGTTTTCAACCACTGTGCACGGTCCGAGGCCAGCCCCTGATCGGCGTACAGGCAAGCGTTGTTGACCAGAATGTCGAGCCTGCCGAAACGGGCCAGCGTGGCAGCAATGCAGGCGTCGATGTCGTCGTCGCGCTCCACGTCGCAGGCACAAAACCCGCAATCCAGGGTCTGCGCCAACGCTTGGCCACTGCCAGCGTTGCGGCCCACCAGCATCACCCTTGCACCCTCGGCCAATAATTGCCGAGCGATGTCCAGGCCGAGCCCCTGGGTACTGCCGGTCACGATTGCTACTTTGCCTTCGAGCATCATGCCAAGTCCTCCAGTGCTTGCTTGACGTCGCTGATGCGGGCGATCAGCGCCATGCTGGCCAGCGAGGCCTTGTGTGCGCCACTGTCCGCGCTGGCGCAGGCATCGGCGGCCACCGTCACCTCGAAACCGCAATCCACCGCATGGCGCACCGTGCTTTCCACCACCGAGTGAGTCGCCACACCCGCGATCAATAGCTGCGAAGGATTGAACTGGCGCACCACGGTTTCCAGCGGTGAGCCATAAAAGGCGTTGATCCTGTTATGGGTCACGATGAATTCGTGACGGCTGTTGAGCGGCGCCAGGGCGTTGAAAAACTCCGCGCCCCAACTGCCTTCCCGGGCCGCGCCAAGGCTGGCGACCGTGCGCAGAATCGGCGCGTTCTGGATCAGGTCGGCGTAGTCCGGCCGGAACGCCACGCGTACGTGGACGATCGGCCAGCGCCTGGCGCGTGCACCGGCGAGCAATCGACCGGCCGCGTCGAGCAGCGCGGCGCGCACGCTGTCATCGGCTCCCAGCCCGACCCGTATCTTGCCCTCGGGGTGCAACACGTCGTTCTGATAGTGCAGGGCGATCACCACCGGCGCGCTCATCACACGAACACCTCAAGGTTGGCAAACACATCGTTGCAGTTGATGAGGTCCACACGCTTGAGCTGGATCTGCCAGCCACCGCTTTCCTGAGCGACCAATTTATAGGTGTAGCGGCCGGCGAGCTGGCGTTGCTCCAGGCGCCATTCGCTGTACTGAAAGCTGGCGCTGACCACCAGCAGGCCCTGGGCGTCGAGACCTTCGACCATCACGTTGCCGACCAGGTGCGCGGTTTGGGTCTGCGGTTGCTGGGACCAGTTGCGGGCGTTTTCCACTCTGCGAATGCGCACCTCGCGCAGCATGCGGTTTTCCCAAAACAGCGAGATATGGTCGAACGGGTTGGCCTGTTCATGTTTGTGCGGCACCCAGTACATGCCGGTGTCGGTGAACAGCTTGTCCCATTCCCAGAAACGCCGTTCATCGAGCAGGCGCGCCTCCTGGTAAAGAAACTGCTCGATCTGGCGCAGGGTCTCGACGGGAACCTGGGCGGGGGTCAACTGGCGGGTGTCGACGTCGATTCGGCGGTCAAGCAGCATGGGTGCTCTCCTTGGCGATCAGGGTGGCGGTCATGAACTGTTTCCAGGCGGCGAACTGGTTGCGCATCGGCAGTTCGCTGGTGCCGTTGGTGGACACTGC
This sequence comes from Pseudomonas putida, assembly GCF_050990305.1. GTDB lineage: Bacteria > Pseudomonadota > Gammaproteobacteria > Pseudomonadales > Pseudomonadaceae > Aquipseudomonas > Aquipseudomonas putida_AH. The sequence goes on from NZ_CP158817.1 coordinate 2,084,605, forward strand.
ACCGTCTTCCAGCGGCTTATCGGTGCCGACGTAGCGGTGCATGCTGATCCACTCGCCGCCGCGGGTCATGTTGCCTTCCTGGCAGCGTGCATAGACTTCGACGTCGTCGGGCATCACGTTGGAGGAGGGCGAGTTGATGACGTTGGCGTAGGTCAGCGCGCGGTCGAACACGGCATCCGGAGCACCCTTGCAGCGGAAGGTCTGGATCTCGACCATGGTCTGGTCCACGGCGATCGGGCGGATCACCCGGAACTGCATGAACACGGTGTGTGGCGAGCCGCTGCCGTAGATCACCGTGTTGTGGCGGTTCATGCCCAGGATCTCCTTGGCGCGCTGCTCGCCGTAGGCCTGGCTCAGGCATTCGAAGTGAGCGCGCGAGACCTCGTCGCGTTCGGCGGCGCTCGGATCGAAGATCGCTTCCATATAGCCGTGGCCGTTGTGGTAGGCGCGCAGTTCGAGCTTTTCCCAGAAGTCATAGGGCTCGCCATTGCCGTCCATGATCAGCAGCTCGAAGGGCATTTCACCGATGGCCTGGGCCTGGCCGCGGGCAGCGTCAACCGACGATTCGTGGGTCACGCGGGCGTGCATGGTGTCGTGCAGGTTCTCGTAAAACACTTTCCAGTTGGAGCGCTGTTGGACGCGGAAGATGCCGCCTGCCACCTCGACTTCACCGACCGGCGAGCGGTCGCAGAGGTTGTCAATGGAGGTGATGACGCCACCCAGAAAGGATTTCAGATCCGGCCCGAACGCCGCTTGGCTGGCAAACACGAAGCCGCGATAGCTGTCGACGCGGGCGACGCTGACCATGGAAAAATCCGGGTGTTTGGGGTCGTAGCAAGTGCCTTCGAAACCGCTCTTGAGCGGTGCCGACAGGTGCTGGCCGTCGAGCTTGAAGGTCCAGGCGTGGTATGGGCAGCGGAAGAATTTGCCGACACTGCCGTCGCCGTCGGCCACCAGTTTGGCGCCCTTGTGCGGGCAGCGGTTGTACAGCACGCTGACTTGCTGGTTGGCGCCGCGCACCATGATCACGTCCTGATCGCCGATGCGCGTGGTGTGGTAGTCACCGGGATGCTTGACCTGGCTTTCATGGCCGACGTAGATCCAGGCGTTGCCATAGATGCGCTCCATCTCCAGCTTGAACAGGGTCGGGTCGGTGTAGACGCTCTTGTGTACGCTGTCCTCGCGGATCAAGGCAGCGATTTGCTCGTTGGTTGGTATCACGGGATGTCCTCGGCTTGTCACAGATCGAGTACCAGCAGCGCGCTGCTGGCACGGGAGACACAGGTGCAGAAACTGCCGCTGGCGCGGTCGCGCTCCGACAGGCAGATGTCGCGGTGATCGGGCTGGCCGTCGATGACCTGAGTGACGCACACCCCGCAGTCACCCCGTCGGCAGTCGAACATCGGGTCCAGCCCGGCCTGCAGCATGGCGTCCAGCACGCTTTGCCCGGCGGCCACTTGCAGGCTCACGCCGCTCTCTTGCAGGCGAACCTCAAAGCCTTGATCGCCGGCTATTTCCAGGGCGCCGCTGAACAGTTCGTAATGCAAGTGATCCTCGGCCCACCCCTGTTCGCGCGCGCAGGTCAGCACGTTGTTGAGCATGGCGCTCGGGCCGCAGATGTAGAGGTGCAGGCCGGGCCTTGGCGCGGCCAGGATCGTGGCGGCGGGGAAGCGCTTTTGCGGGTCGCCGCCGCTGATCCAGAAATGGTTGTCCTGGCAGGCTCGGGCCTCTGGCAGATAGGCCATTTGCACTGCATCGCGACCGGCGTAATGCAGAGAGAAGGGTTTTCCCGTCGCCTGTAGCGCCCGGGCCATGCCAAGCATGGGCGTGATGCCGATGCCGCCCGCGATCAGCAGCGCATGTTCGGTGTTTTCACTCAGTGGGAAGTGGTTGCGTGGCGCATCGGCCAGCAGTTCATCACCGACCTTGAGCGAGTGCACCCAACGCGATCCACCCGTACTCGCTTCTTCGAGTTGGACGGCGATTTCGTAGTGTTCGCCGTCGGGCAGATTGACCAATGAATAAGCACGGCGTTGAGCGCGACTGCCGGGCACATGTAACTCAAGGTGCGACCCGGCGGTGAAGTCCGGCAATGGCCGGGCGTCGCTGGACACCAGTAGCAGGCGGCGGATTCTGGGGGTCAAAAGTTCGATGTGTTCGACCCTGAGCGAAAGGCTGGACATACGCGATTCCTGTCTGAATACGTAGCCACTGTATGAAGCTTGAGGGGGGCAAAAAAGCCGTAAAAGGCAAACCGGTATCCACTTCTGGCGAGAGTGATTGCGGTCTGAATGACCGCGTTGCCCGAACGTTTTTCGCGAGCAAGCCCAAACAGTTCATGCACTACCTGTAGGAGCGATGCTTGCTCGCGATGGACGTTAACGATGACGCGCCCTGCCTGAATGAACGCGTTGCCCGGACGTTTTTCGCGAGCAAGCCCGCTCCCACAGGGACCGCGCACTACCTGTAGGAGCGAAGCTTGCTCGCGATGGAGGCCAACGATAACGCGGGCCGTCTGAATGCCCGCGTGGCCTCGACGTTTTTCGCGAGCAAGCCCGCTCCTACAGGCTCAACGCGGACCTGTGTAGGAGCGAAGCTTGCTCGCGATGGAGGCCAACGAAAACGCGGGCCGTCTGAATGCCCGCGTGGCCTCGACATTCTTCGCGAGCAGGCTCGCTCCTACAGGCTCAACGCGGACCTGTGTAGGAGCGAAGCTTGCTCGCGATGGAGGCCAACGAAAACGCGGGCTGTCTGAATGCCCGCGTGGCCTCGACATTCTTCGCGAGCAGGCTCGCTCCTACAGGCTCAACGCGGACCTGTGTAGGAGCGAAGCTTGCTCGCGATGGAGGCCAACGAAAACGCGAGCTGTCTGAATGCCCGCGTGGTCTCGACGTTCTTCGCGAGCGTGCTCGCTCCTACAGGTTCAACGCGGACCTGTGTAGGAGCGAAGCTTGCTCGCGATGGAGGCCAACGATAACGCGGGCTGTCTGAATGCCCGCGTGGTCTCGACATTCTTCGCGAGCATGCTCGCTCCTACAGGTTCAACGCGGACCTGTGTAGGAGCGAAGCTTGCTCGCGATGGAGGCCAACGATAACGCTGGCCGTCTGAATGCCCGCGTGGTCTCGACGTTCTTCGCGAGCGTGCTCGCTCCTACAGGCTCAACGCGGACCTGTGTAGGAGCGAAGCTTGCTCGCGATGGAGGCCAACGAAAACGCGGGCCGTCTGAATGCCCGTGTGGTCTCGACGTTCTTCGCGAGCATGCTCGCGATGGATGTTAACGATGACGCATGCTGTCTGGATGAACGCTTTGTCCGGAGGTTTTTTCGCGAGCATGCTCGCGCCTACAGGTGTGCAAGCAGGGCACGCAAGTGTTTGCCGTCTGCCTTGGCCAGGTCATCGAGTACCGCAAAGTGATGGCACCCGGCAAGCTCGATAAGACTCACCGCTTGCCCGGCCTCGCGACAGGCACTGGCATACTCGCGCGAGTGTCGAATCAGCTCCGGCAACTCATCCGCGCCCACCGTCACCAACAACGGTGCACCATCGCCAATCAGCCTTTGCGGGCTATAGCGCTGGATGTCCGCTTCACTCAGTTGCAGTTTGTCGTTCAGCCAGCAACGGCTGATGGGCTCAAGGTCCATCAGGCCGCTGATCGGCATGGCCAGGGTGACCAGCGGATGCCGGCGGTACAGCGCGGTCAGATGGCCGCCCGCCGAGTGCCCGCAGAGCACCACCTGTTGGCCGATGTGCAAGACGTCGCGATGCGCCAGCAGGTAGTCCAGTGCCTTGCCGATCTGTCTGACGATGGTGCCCATGCTCGCCTCGGGGGCCAGGGTGTATTCCAGTAAGCCGACATTGAATCCGGTTTCGATCAGGCCCTCGGCGATAAAGGCGTAGTCGTCTTTGTCCGAGGCCTGCCAGTAACCACCGTGGATGAACAGCAGTGTCGGCGCCCCGGCATCCAACTGGGCATACCAGTCGAAACGTTCGCGCATGGCATTGCCATACGCCACGTCGCGCCGCCAGGCATGGTTGGCATAGGTCTGGGCGCTGCGCTGGCGAAAACGCTGCATGATCTGCGGGAAATGGCCCACGGCTGCGACGTTGTTGTAAGCCTGATTGAGGTCCATCACCGCTCACACTCCCAGGTAGCGTTGCGACAATCCGGGTTGAGCCGCCAGCTCCTGCGGTGTGCCATCCCAGACCTGCCGTCCCTTCTCGATGATGTGATGGCGGTCGACCACCCGGGCCATTTCCTTGAGGTTCTTGTCGATCACCAGAATCGTTTCGCCCTCGGCCTTGAGGGTGGCCAGGCAACTCCAGATTTGTTCGCGAATGATCGGCGCCAGGCCTTCGGTGGCTTCGTCGAGAATCAGCAGACTGGGGTTGGTCAGCAGCGCGCGGCCGACCACCAGCATCTGTTGCTCGCCGCCTGACAGGGTACGAGACAGTTGGTCCTGGCGCTCCAGCAAGCGCGGGAACAGCTCATAGACCCGCGCCAGGTCCCACTTGCCCCGCGTGGCAGTGGCCAGAAGATTTTCTCTCACGCTCAAGGTGCCGAAGGCGCGGCGACCTTCCGGCACCAGCCCCAGGCCGGCCTTGGCGATGCGATAGGGCGCGGCGCCGCGCATTTCCGTGCCGTTGATGCGAATGCTGCCAGCACTGGGCTTGAGTAACCCCATGATGGATTTGACCGTGGTGGTCTTGCCCATGCCGTTGCGACCGATCAGCGATACCACCTGGCCCTGCTCGATGCAAAGGTGCATGTCGAACAACACCTGGCTCAAGCCATAGCCCGCTTTCAAGCCTTGCACCTCAAGCATGTTCTTCTCCCAGGTAAGCGGCCCGCACTTGCGGGTCGTTGCGCACTTGTTCGACGCTGCCGGTCAGTACCGTCTGGCCGTACACCAGGACCGTGATCCGGTCGGCCAGTGCGAATACCGCGTCCATGTCGTGTTCGACCAACAGGATCGCGTAGCGGCCTTTGAGGTTGTGCAGCAACTCGGTCATGCGTGCGGATTCGTCGGCGCCCATTCCAGCCATCGGTTCATCGAGCAACAACACCGATGCTTCCTGGGCCAGTGCCAGGGCGATCTCCAGTTGCCGCCGTTCGCCATGGGACAGTTCGTGTACCGGGTCTTGCGCCCGAGGGCTCAAGCCCACCTGCTGCAAGTAGCCCAGCGCCGGTTCCAGCAGACGGGTATCACGACTCAGCGGGCGCCACATGCCAAACGCCTTGCCCTCACGTGCGGCGATGGCCAGGGCGACGTTCTCCAGCAGGGTGAACTCGGTATACAGCTGGCTGACCTGGAACGCCCGCGCCAGTCCCAGGCGTGGACGCTGCCAGGCCGGTACGCGGGTGATGTCCTGGCCGTTGAGGTGGATCTGGCCGCTGTCGGGGAAAATTTCCCCGGCGATCTGTGCGATCAGTGTGGATTTACCGGCGCCGTTGGGGCCGATGATGGCGTGCAACTCACCCTTGGCCAGTTCAAGGCTGGCGCCGTTGGTGGCTTTCACTGCCCCGAAGGCCTTGTGCAAATCGCGAATCGACAGTTGCGCGCTCATGGGCGTGCCTCCACGGCGGCGTTCGGTTTGACGGCAATCATCTTCGGTTTGCGCAGCAGCAGGCTCAGCAGCAAACCGTAGACACCTTTTTTGCCGAACAGCACCACCAACAACAGCAGGGGGCCGAAGATCAGCATCCAGTGCTCGGTCCACTGGCTCAGCACCTGTTCAAGGCCCAGGTAAGTGGCCGCGCCCAGCAGCGGGCCGAGCAGGGTGCCGACGCCGCCGAGGATCACCATCGCCATCAACTCGCCGGACTTGTGCCAGGCACCCATGTCGGGGCTGACAAACAGCGCGTAGTTGGCCCACAGGATCCCCGCCAGGCCACCACCGGTGCCGGCGATCACAAACGCCGTCAGGCGATAGCGCAAGGGCTTGAGGCCCAGGCTGATGCTGCGTCGCTCACTCTGCTTGAGCCCGCGCAGCACAAAACCGAATCGCGAATTGACCAGCCGCCGGCACAGCAGCAACCAGCCGGCCAGCAATGCCACGCACAGGTAGTAGAAATGGTTGGCGTCACCCAGATTCAGTGCGCCCAAGGTATTGCGTTCGTTGAGCAGAATGCCGTCGTCGCCGCCGTACAGCGACAGCGAACCGAGCACGAAGTAGAGCATCTGGCCGAATGCGAGCGTGATCATGATGAACTGCACGCCGCTGGTGCGCAGCGACAGATAACCCACTAACAGTGACAGCAGGGCGCACACCAGCAGGGCCAGGGGCCACACCACCAGTGCGTTATTGCTGCCTTCCCAACCCCACAGCGGCATGCCTTGAGAGGTGTGAAAGGCAACGATGCCAACGATGTAGCCGCCCAGGCCGAAAAACGCGGCATGACCGAAGCTGACCATGGCGCCGTAGCCGATCAGCAGGTCCAGGCTGATGGCGGCCATGCCGTAGATCGCAAGGCGGGTGAAGAAACTGACCAGGTAGGGTTCGTGCAGCCAGTGGGCCAGCAGCGGCATGCAGGCAAAGGTCGCCAGGCAGGCAAGGTCAATGATGAGGCGTGGTGACATGGCATTCTCCTCAGGCGCGGGCCGGCAGCAGGCCGCGTGGGCGAACCAGCAGCACCAGGGCCATGACGATGTAGGCGCTGGCGGAAATCAGCCCGGCGCTCAGGGTGCCGCTGGTTTCGCTGGGCAGCAGTTGGTCCAGCAGCGGCGGAATGTAGGCACGGCCCAGGCTGTCGACCATGCCGATCAGCAAGGCTCCCACCAGCGCGCCGCGCACCGAACCGACACCGCCGACGACGATGACCACGAAGGTGGTGATCAAGATCTTTTCGCCCATGCCAATCTCCACCGACAGCAGCGGTGCCGCCATGAAACCGGCCAGGCCGCACAGTACGCAGCCGAACACGAACACCAGGGTGTAGAGCCGTGCGATGTTGACGCCCAGCGCGCCGACCATTTCATGGTCGTCGGCACCGGCGCGAATCAGCATGCCCAGGCGCGTGTGGTTGATCAGCAGCCACATGCCGACCGCCACCACTAGCCCTGCGGCGATGAACAGCAGCCGGCTGACCGGGTACATCAGTCCTGGCAGCACTTGGACAAAACTTGAGTACCATTCGGGCGTGGGCATTGCCGGCGGGCTGCGGCCGAAGATCAGGGTCAGCAGTTCGTTGCTGAAAAACACCACGGCCAACGTCGCCAGCACCTGATCCAGGTGATCGCGATTGTAGAGGCGGCGCATGATCGAGGTTTCGATCAGCGCGCCATAGCAGGCCGAGCCGATCAGTGCGGCCAGGCCACCCAGCCAGAACGAGCCGGTCGCCATGGCGGTGTAGGCGGCACAGAAAGCGCCGACCATGTAGAAGGCGCCGTGGGCCAGGTTGATCACGCCCATGATGCCGAAAATCAGGGTCAGTCCCGAGGCCAGCAAAAACAGCAAGGCGCTGTATTGCAGGCCGTTAAGCATCTGTTCGAGCAATAACATTTCAGCGTTCCTCATGAAGTCGGCCGATTCAAAACCCTGTAATCGGAGTGAGGCTGGCCCGCGAAGGCGCAGTGTCAGGCGCCATTGATGTTGGATATGCCGGCCTCATCGCGGGCAAGCCGCGCTCCCACAGGTTTTTGGGTTGATCGAAATTTTGTGATCTGTCAAAGACGACTGTGGGAGCGGGCTTGCCCGCGATGGGGCCTTCAAATTCAAAGAAATTTTTGAATGTCAGGCGACCATCGCGAGCAGGCTCTCCCACCATCAAGCGCCGGTCAGATCGAGCATTGAGCGGCGTAGCTGTCGACGTGACGGGTCGCCAGGGTCTTTATCGGCACTTCGACCAGCTTGCCATCGGTGCCGGCCTGCACTTGCAGCAGGTACCAGTCGATCACCGGGTGCTGGTTTTGGGCGAAGCTGAAGTCGCCGCGAATGGAATCGAACTGGACGTTTTTCATCGCCTGGCGGAAGGCTGTCTGGTCTTTCAGATTGCCCTGGGAGGTTTTCAGCGCAGCGCCGATCAGCCGTGCCGTGTCGTAGGTCTGGGCGGCATACACCGTCGGAGCGCGCTTGTATTTTTCGGTGAAGGCTTTGACGAAGGCCTGGTTGGCCGGGTTGTTCGATTGCGGGTTCCACAGGGTCACGATGTTGGTGCCCTTGGCCACATCGCCGACGGCGGTGAGCATGCGTTCGTCCATGGAGAACACCGGTACCACCATCGGGATCTGCGCCGACAGACCCGAACCGCCGTATTGCTTGGCGAAGTTGATGCCGCCACCGCCCGGGTGGAACTGGAAGATCGCATCTGGCGCCAACGCACGCACGCGGGCCAGTTCCACCGAGAAATCCAACTGGTTGAGCTTGGTGTAGATCTCGGTCACTTCACCCTTGAAGGTGCGTTTGAAGCCGGCCAGAGCGTCACGGCCACCCTGATAGTTGGGCGCCAGGATCACCATCTTCTTGTAGCCCAGTTCGTTGGCGGCGACACCGGCCATCTCGTGCGGAGTGTCGTTCTGGTAGGAGCCGACGAAGTAATTGGCCATGCACTTTTCACCGGCCAGGGTCGAGGGCGCGGTGTTGTTGCTGACGTAGAAAGCATCCTTGGTGGCGGTATTGATCACGGCTGCCAGCACGTTGGAAAAAATCACCCCGGTGTACAACGAAATGCCGTCCAGGCTCATGCGGTCGGCGATCTGCTTGGCCTTGGCCGGTTGCAGGCCATCATCCTCCACGATGAGCTGTACCGGCACACCGCCAAGCTTGCCGTCTTCCTGATCGATCGCCAGCTGGAAGCCGTCTCGCGAGTCTTCGCCCAGGTAGCCGGCGGGGGTGGAGAGGGTCGTGATGAAGCCGATTCGGACAGGCTCCACGGCCTGGGCAGCCGTCGCTGCGCAGAGGGAGGTTGCCAGACATGCACGCAATACCAGGTTTTTCATGAGGCGGCCTATGAAGTAGGTCGTGCCAACGCACGGTAGATGTCGATGAGGGCAGTGAATCAGTGTTCGGTCGGGCCGATTAATTGTTGTTATGGGTGCTGCGTCAGCTGTTGCTTTCGGTGAATTTCTCCAGGTAGAGACGGCTTTGATCCAGGCCATGCTGCTGGCGCCAGTCCTTGATCGACTCGACCATCGGCGGCGGGCCGCACAGGTAAAGATCGAACGGCTGGTCACGCAGCTCGGCCAACTCAAGGTGTTCTGCGATATAGCCGGTCTTGCCCGGCCAGTCGGGGTTGGGGTTGCTGACCACGGGTGTGAAACGCAACCCCGGGATGCGTGCGGCATAGGCTTCGATGCGCGAGATCTCGCACAGGTCTTCGGCCTCGCGCACGCCGTAGTACAGGTGCACCGGATGACCGCAGCCGTGCTGGTTGGCAATTTGCTCGAGCATGCCGAGGAACGCCGACAGCCCGGTGCCGCCGGCCACCATCACCAGCGGGCGGTCGATATGGCGCAAATAGAAGGCACCCAGGGGCGCCTCCATGTGAATCACGTCACCGACCTGGCAGCGATCGCGCACGTAGTCGGTCATCACGCCGCTGGGCAGCAAGCGAATGAGAAACTGCAGATGGCTGCTGCCCGGTGCACAGGCAAAGGAATACGAACGCCGATGCTCGGTACCCGGTACTTGCAGGCGAGCGTACTGGCCGGGCAGGTAGTCCAGTGCCGCGCCCGCTGCGCCGACTTCCACGTGGACGATGGCGGTGGTCGGGGAGACCAGCCGGACCTCGCTCACCGTGCCTTGCAGGCGACTCGGGCCGCTGCTGGTGCAGAGGCTGGAATCGAAGTCGAAGTAGAAGGCGGCGTCTGACTGCACGCGTGTTTGGCAGGTCAGCACTTTGCGCTCGGCCAGGTCGCTGGCGGACAGTGTTTCATCGTCCACGTAGTCCTGGGTGTACTGCCCGGATTCGCAGCGGCCCTGACAGGTCGCGCAAACCCCTTCGCGGCAGTCCAACGGAATCTTGATTCCGCTGCGCAGGGCCGCGTCGAGCAGGATTTCGTTGTTCTGCACGTTGCAGAAGAGTGTTTTGCCATCGGCGAAACTGAAGGCGACCTTGTACGTCATGAGCGTTAATCCGCAGGGGGTCAGAGATGGTAGAAATCGAGCACGGAGTTGATCGTGTCATTGAGCAGCACGACGTGTTTGCGGGCGATCTTCCAGCTCTCGCCGTCGGGGCGCAGACGGTAGGTGGCACGGCCGAAGAACTGCTCCGCGGTTTGCATGCGGTAGTACAGGGTGTGCCAGTTGACGCGAACCTCCAGCTCATCGTCCGGCAGCGGCGCGATGCGCACGTTGCTGACCATGTGCAGGGTGCGCGGCATCGGGATGGTCGATGCCGCCTTGCCGGTGCGAATACGGAACACCCGGTCTTCCAGACCGCCTCGGTTGGGGTAGTAAATCAGCGACATGCCTTTTTTCGGGTCGGTGGTGTAGACGTGTTCCGAATCCCATTGCGGCAGGTGGAATTCGCTATCGTCGCTGAACATGGCCAGGTAAGTGTCCCAGTCCTGGGCATCGCAGGCCTCGGCGTTACGGTAGAGAAATTGCTCGACGCGGTATTGCAGTTGCGAATTCATGTTCACACCTCACGCAGTTTCAAGGGTTGTTGTTCCGCCGCCTTGCGCGCCAGGCCGTCGAGCAAAAACCGCTGCCAGTTGGCGTGCTGGTTGACGTACAGGCCTTCGTGGGTGAGCTCGGTGCCGGTCAGTGCCGGGGCGATGCCAATGGTTTCGCTGTTGCGGGTGGCGCCTTCGACCCACTTGCCTTGTCCGCGGGAAATGTCGCTCCAGCGCTCCAGGCGTGCCTGGAAGCCACGCTGGGCTTCACGGAACTCCACCAGGTCATCGGGGGTGCCCATGCCCGATACGTTGAAGAAGTCTTCGAACTGACGAATACGGTTTTCCCGATCGGCGTCCGATTCGCCGACCACGCCCAGGCAGAAGCTGTTGATCTCGGTCTTGTTCCAGGCCAGCGGGCGGATGATGCGCAGCTGCGAGCTGATCTGGTCGAGGAAGAACATGCTCGGGTAGACGTTCAGGTTGCGCAGACGGTGCATCATCCACTCGGCCTTGCCTTGGCCATGTTCTTCGATCAGGCGCGGCATGATCGAGGCGTAGCCCGGGCGCACGGCAGGGTTGGGCATGTCGCTGAACAGCACGCTGTGGCCGTTGTGGAAAGCGAACCAGCCGTCGTCGGTTTCCTGGTCGCCGGCACCCAGCTTGCTGTAGTCCAGGGTGCCGCTGGCGTTGAGGCCTTTTTCGGTGTTGATCTGCTGGCGGTGCTGCACGGTGGCCACGTAGTTGTAGTGGACAGTGCTGACGTGGTACCCGTCCAGGCCGTTCTCGTTTTGCAGTTTCCAGTTGCCATCGTAGGTGTAGGTCGATTTGCCCGGCAGCACTTCGAGCTTACCGGTAGGCGACTGCGCCACCATCATGTCGAAGAACACCTTGGCGTCACCGAGGAAGTCTTCCAGGGTGTCGGTGCCTTCTACGTCGAGGCTGACGAAGACGAAGCCGTTGTAGCTTTCGATACGGGCTTTTTTCAGGCCGCGGGTGGCCTTGTCGAAGTCTTCGGGGTATTCCCCCGGTGCCTTGACCTTCACCAGTCGGCCGTCGCTTTTGTAGCACCAGGCGTGGAAGGGGCAGGTGAAGGTCGACTGGTTGCCCTTGCCGACACGGGTGAGGGTGGTGCCGCGATGCTGGCAGGCGTTAATCAAGGCGTTGAGGCGACCTTCACCGTCGCGCGTGATGATCAGCGGCTGGCGACCGGCACGCATCGTCATGAAGTCGTGATTGTTGGCGATCTCGCTTTCGTGGCAGGCGTAGATCCAGTTCTTCTCGAAAATCAGCTCCATTTCCAGATCGAACAATTCCGGGTCGGTAAACATATCGCGGGCAATGCGATAAACACCGTCTTTCGGGCGGAAGTCCAGGCAACTTTCTATATAACTTTTCCACTGTTCGACACTTCGTGCAGTTGTCATTTCCCAGTCCTCGGCCAATGGGTTAATTCATGCCTTCATTTAATGACGGGGTGACGGAAAGGGTCTATCCGCTTATTAGTGGAAACGCATCCGGAAAATAAGCCATGAATCTCGTTTGTTGGCGGTTCACCCTTATAAATAAAGGTTTTCGTCGCGCCTGGCGGCTGAGCAAACGGCTATTTGTCTTTCAGTAACGGGATAGCCGCTGAGGAACTTGTTGCGGCTTAATTTCATTCGAAGCACCACCAGAGTGTCTCGCTTCAGGTGACTAAAAACTGCCATTGCTCATGGCGCTGGGTTCTGTACCAGAAGTGCCTTCTATTCATATGTCGCTATAAACGCGGCTGGGGAAGAAATAATATGTTGCATAAGAATTGGATAGTTTGGGGGGTTCAAACAGTTGGCTTGTTGACGCCATTGTTGGCACAGGCGGATGTGGTCAGTGATAGTAAATTGACCCTTGGTACCCGTAACTTTTACATCGATCGGGACTACAAGGAGGACAACCCGCCTCATTCGCGGGTGGGCAGTTGGACCCAGGGTTTCGACCTGCGTTTCGCCTCCGGCTATACCGAAGGCCCGGTACAGTTCGGTGTGGATGCAGAGGTGCAGTACGCCTACCGGCTGGACGGCGGTGGCGGGCGCGGTGATGACACCATCATCCCATACAGCCAAAGCCGCCAGGAGCAGGCTGATGAATATGGCCGCGGCGGTGTGACGCTGAAAATGCGTTATTCGAAAACCGAGTTGAAAGTGGGTGAGCTACGGCCGGTTCTGCCGGTGGTGATCATCGATGACTCTCGCCAGTTGGTCACGACCTATCGCGGCGGCCTGCTCGAGTCCAAGGAAGTCGACGGCCTGACGTTGACTGCCGGGCGGCTGACAGAGATCGGTGCGCGTAACTCCTCCAACTACGAAAAGCTTTACCTGCAGACAGGCTCCGGTGTGCGCCACGGCAGTGATGGCATGAACCTGGCTGGAGCCAGTTATGCCTTTACACCGTCACTTACCGGTACCTACTTCTACGCGCAGCTGGAAGACATCTACCAGCAGCACTACCTGGGCATCACTCATCTGGCAGACCTGGGCGATGGTTATGCGCTGAGGACCGACCTGCGCTATTTCAATAACAACGAAGACGGTGATGCCCTTTACGGCGACATCGACAACCGCTCTTACGGCGCCATGACCTCTTTGAAAAAGAACGGACACAGATTCGGCGTGGGATACCAGCGCATGCTCGGCGACAGCAACTTCCCGACCTTGGGCGGGTATGTGCCGCAGCCGTTCCTGGTGAACTGGTCGCGAGTGGGGTTTATCAAGCCCAACGAAAAATCCTGGCAGCTGCGTTACGACTACGATTTCGCCGCCCTCGGCGTGCCGGGCCTGAACTTCATGACCCGTTACTTCAAGGGCACGTCGGTGGATCGCGGCGACAACCTGAGCCAGGCGGCGGAACATGAGCGCAACCTGGTGTTGTCTTATGTCGTGCAAAGCGGCCCGCTCAAAGGCGTGGGCGTGGAGGCCGGCAACGTCGTCGCCAAATTCAGCCACGGCAATGACTGGGTGGAGAACCGTTTGATCACCACCTACACCTGGAAATTTTGGTAACGTCCTGCCCTGAAATCGAACACGGCTGTGCGCTGAAGTGACGCCTTGGGTAGAGCTTTTTCCAGGGGGCCGACCACTCCGTGTACCGTTGCTGTGCGCGTCAACGCTAAGCAACGGGTTCGATATCCGGATAGTTTCCGTTTACTAGCCGAAAAGTGCGGATATCACCTATTCGCACCGGCTGGGCATAGCCCTTGCAGATTCAATGAAAATACGCGCCGAAGAGCGTGTCGATGTCCATTGCCGTGGGTGTACTGTCATGACCGAACCAAATGTTGTTCAGTTTCGAGATATCCGCATAGATCGCTATGACCTGGCCGGTGCCCGTGCATGGATGGCCGGCATTTGTGGGCCGCACGAGCTGCAGACCCCGCAGCCGAACCGGATTCAGTTTCACCATACGGCCAATGTGTTCAAATCCATGTCCACGACCTTGGGCCGGATGGAATACGGCACCGATGTGACTATCGGCGTCGAGGATGCCGAACACCTCAATAGCTACAGTCTGAGCCTGCCCATTCGCGGCGAGCAGGAACTGCTCAAGGATGGCCGCCGATTGCACTCCAATCAGGATCAGGGGTTGATCGTAACGCCCTACGAAACTCAGGCACTGAGCATGGCTGGCGACTGCCACAAGATCTCCGTGGTGATTACCCGCATGGCCATGCGCCAAACCCTGGAGGGCATGCTGCAACGACCGCTGGAAATGCCGCTGAAGTTCGAGCCGGTGATGGACGCGGTCAATGGCGCCTCTGCTTCCTGGTGGCGGCTGGCCCGTTACTACATCGATGAGCTGGAGCGGGGCCACGACCTGTACAATCAGGTGTTTTTCACCCGTGATATCGAGAGCGCGCTGATCAAGGGCCTCATCCTTTCTCAGCCCAACAACTACAGCGCCGAGCTGCGTGACCAACTGGGCGTCAAGTTGCCGTATTACCTGGTGCGCGCCAAGGACTTCATTGAAAGCAACGCCCGCGAAGACATCCATCTGGAAGACATCGAGGCGGCGGCAGGGGTGTCTCGCTTCAAACTCTTCGAAGGCTTTCGCAAGCACCTGGGGGTCTCGCCCATGGCTTACCTGAAAAAGTTTCGCCTCGGTGCTGTGCGCCAGGAGATCCTCGAAGACGCCTCGGTGCGCAACATCTCCGTGATCGCGATGTGCTGGGGGTTTTCGCACCTGGGTCGGTTCGCGAGCGAATACCGCAAGCTGTTCAACGAAACGCCCAGTGCCACCCTGCAACGCAGCGAAGCCCGTCGCAACCGGTCGCTTTGAAATGACGACCTTACATGCGGCGACCGCCAACACCGTGGGCCTGAACTTGTCGCTGATGTGCCGCGAGCCGGTCTTCACCAGCCGTTCGGCACAGGAAACCCAACGGTTGATGGGGCAAGCCTTGGTGGAACATGAGTTGGTGTGGCCGCAGGGGGGCGTCGATACCGCGTTCTATCGTGGGCAGGTCGCCAGTTGCGAACTGTATGCGCTGCGCTACGGCGGCCAAGTAGAAATTCGGCCGCAGCCTTTCGAAGATTTCGTGCTGGTACAGATGCCCCTGCGTGGCAGTGCCACGTTGGAGTCCGATGGCATGGGCTATGGCGTCAGCCCCGGAGAGGTGGCGATTCTATCCCCACGTGAGCAGGCGCGGGTGGTGTGGGAGGAGGGCTGCGAGCAACTGATCCTCAAACTGCCGCGGGCATTGATCGACGCCAGCCAGAGAACCTTGGCCGACGATTTGCCATCGGGCTTCACGCTGGCGCCGGTCAGCCGCTTGCAACGGCCACTGGCGATGCGCTGGTTTCGTCTGGTCAGCGAGTTGCTGGAGCACCTGCCCGACGGCGAGGCCAGCGCCACGCCTTCGCGCTGGTTACAGCATCTGGAGCAAAGCCTGCCGCTGTTTCTGCTCAGCCATTGTGGTGAGGCGCAACAAGCGTCTTCGTTGCCGCGCCAGCCCACTCGCCAATTGCAAAAGATCGACGCCTGTATGCGCGAGCACCTTGCCCAGGGCATCACTTTGGCTGATCTGGCAGGGGCGGTCGGGGTCAGCATTCGCAGTTTGAACACCTTGTGTCAGCGCGAATACGGTCAAAGCCCGATGGATCGCTTGCGCGGATTGCGGCTTGAAGCCGCTCGGGAGTACTTGCTGGCGAGGCCCTATTGCAGCGTGACTGAGGTGGCGCTGGAATTCGGGTTTGGGCATGTGGGGCGGTTTGCCAATTACTATCGGCAGCGCTTTGGAGAGTTGCCGAAGCAGACGATGAAGTCTCAGGCATAAGCAGAAAGTGCCAAAACGAAAAAACCCGCCAGAAGGCGGGTTTTTTGTGTTCAGAGATTTTGAAAGCCTTCTCTGAACCTTGTCTGGCTCCACGACCTGGACTCGAACCAGGGACCCAGTGATTAACAGTCACTTGCTCTACCAACTGAGCTATCGCGGAATGGCGCCTATGTTACTGATTCAAAAAGAGAAGTCAAGCGCTTGATAGCAATTTGACGAAATCCGGGAGACGGACGGTTGAACAACATCAAACGGTCTTCGCGCAACGGCATCAAATCGGCCTAACCACCGAAGGTAATCGTGCCGAGCAACAGTTTGGCGTAAAGCGCGGTGGCGCCCAATTGCACCAGCCACAGCGCCAGTCCGCCGAGGAACACGCCCGTCGCGATTTGCAGCACCAGATTATTGCCGCGTTTGGTCGGGGTGCGGGGGATGAAATCGTCCAAATCGTCCAGATCGTCGCGGTCGGCGCGCAGGTTATCGTTTTTCATGTCGGTTCTCTCGGGTGTACATAAATCGAATGTGGGCTGTGGCGAGGGGATTTATCCCCGTCGGACTGCGCAGCAGTCCCATTTTCAGGGGCGCTCCGCACCCCAGCGGGGATAAATCCCCTCGCCACAGTCCACCTTGGATTGTTGTGAAGTTTAGAGGGGTGGGGCTCTGCTTTGAGATTTATCTGCCGCAAATAAAAAACGGGAAGCCAACTGGCTTCCCGTTTTTCGTGTCACGCCGCGGTTCAGATCACCTGAACGATCGCATCCGTCACAACCTTGATGTTGCTCTGGTTCAGCGCGGCCACGCAGATACGGCCGGTGTCCAGGGCATAGATGCCGAACTCGTTGCGCAGGCGGTGCACTTGTTCAACGCTCAGGCCGGAGTAGGAGAACATGCCGCACTGACGACCCACGAAACTGAAATCGCGCTGCGGGGCGTTTTGCGCCAGCAGGTCGACCATCTGGGTACGCATGCCCTTAATGCGCAGGCGCATTTCAGCCAGTTCGGCTTCCCACTGGGCGCGCAGTTCCGGGCTGTTGAGCACGGCAGCGACGATGCTTGCACCGTGGGTCGGCGGGTTGGAGTAGTTGGTGCGGATCACGCGCTTGACTTGCGACAGCACGCGCGCGCTTTCTTCTTTCGACTCGCTGACGATCGACAGGGCGCCAACGCGCTCGCCGTACAGCGAGAAGGATTTGGAGAACGAGCTGGAAGCGAAGAAGGTCAGGCCCGATTCGGCGAACAGGCGCACGGCAGCCGCATCTTCGTCGATACCATCGCCAAAGCCCTGGTAGGCCATGTCGAGGAACGGTACGTGACCTTTGGCTTTTACGACTTCCAGCACGTTTTTCCAGTCCGACGGGTTCAGGTCGACGCCGGTCGGGTTGTGGCAGCAGGCGTGCAGCACGATGATCGAGCCGTTTGGCAGCGCGTTCAGGTCTTCGAGCATGCCGACGCGGTTCACGTCATGAGTCGCGGCGTCGTAGTAGCGGTAGTTCTGCACCGGGAAACCGGCGGTTTCGAACAGAGCGCGGTGGTTTTCCCAGCTCGGGTCGCTGATCGCCACGACAGCGTTCGGCAGCAGTTGCTTGAGGAAGTCGGCACCGATTTTCAGTGCGCCCGTACCACCAACGGCTTGCGTGGTGATAACGCGGCCAGCAGCGATCAGTGGCGAATCGTTGCCGAACAGCAATTTTTGTACGGCCTGGTCGTAGGCTGCAATGCCATCGATCGGCAGGTAACCGCGGGAAGCGTGTTGAGCGACGCGAATCGTTTCGGCTTCGACAACGGCGCGCAGGAGTGGAATTCGCCCCTCCTCGTTGCAGTAAACACCGACCCCCAGGTTGACCTTGTTGGTACGAGTATCGGCGTTGAATGCTTCGTTGAGGCCCAGGATTGGATCGCGTGGTGCCATTTCGACAGCGGAGAACAGGCTCATTATTGCGGCGGCTCTGAATGGAGAGTGGAGGGACGTGTCGCGCTCCAGCCGAATGCACTAGAGCGGTGCACAAACGGGGAGCTAGTATAGAGGTCATCCACGATCGATGGCGACAGGCGATTCGGCTTTTGAGGTAAGTTTTTCCGATTATTTTGCGACCATTAGTCGAATGGCGTCGGCAAAGGTTTTGCGCGATGTAGGACGTTTGCCTTGAAAGCGATGGCAATCGGCTCCACATTGAGCACAATCCAGTTTTTTCCTCGGGCGACATCGGTCGTTTGCGGTCTTCCTCGTTCCTGCCGGTTTTGCCGGCAAGCGTGATCCAGAGGTTTTGAATGTCTGAATTTCAGCTAGTCACCCGCTTCGCGCCTGCCGGCGATCAACCGGAAGCCATCCGCCTGATGGTCGAGGGCATCGAAGCCGGCCTGGCGCACCAGACGCTGCTCGGTGTAACCGGCTCGGGCAAGACCTTCAGCATCGCCAATGTAATTGCCCAAGTGCAGCGCCCGACGCTGGTTCTGGCGCCGAACAAGACCCTGGCGGCGCAGTTGTATGGCGAGTTCAAGACGTTTTTCCCGAACAACGCCGTCGAGTACTTCGTTTCCTACTACGACTACTACCAGCCGGAAGCCTATGTGCCGTCTTCGGACACCTTCATCGAGAAAGACGCCTCGATCAACGATCACATCGAACAGATGCGCTTGTCTGCCACCAAGGCACTGCTGGAACGCAAAGACGCCATCATCGTCACCACGGTGTCGTGCATCTACGGCTTGGGCAGCCCGGAAACCTACTTGAAGATGGTGTTGCACGTGGATCGGGGCGACAAGCTCGATCAACGCGCACTGCTGCGTCGTCTCGCCGACTTGCAATACACGCGCAACGACATGGAATTCGCCCGAGCGACCTTCCGCGTGCGTGGCGATGTGATCGATATCCATCCCGCAGAATCGGATTTTGAAGCGATCCGCATCGAACTGTTCGATGACGAAGTGGAAAGCCTGTCGGCGTTCGATCCGCTGACTGGCGAGGTCCTGCGCAAGCTGCCGCGCTTCACGTTTTATCCCAAAAGCCACTACGTCACGCCGCGGGAAACCTTGCTCGAGGCCGTTGAGGGCATCAAGGTCGAGCTGCAGGAGCGTCTGGAATACCTGCGGACCAACAACAAACTGGTCGAAGCCCAGCGTTTGGAGCAGCGCACCCGTTTCGATCTGGAGATGATCCTGGAGCTGGGTTATTGCAACGGTATCGAAAACTACTCGCGCTATTTATCCGGGCGACCGGCTGGCGCTGCGCCACCGACGCTCTACGACTATTTGCCTGCCGATGCCTTGCTGGTCATTGACGAATCCCACGTCAGCGTGCCGCAGGTCGGCGCCATGTATAAAGGCGACCGCTCGCGCAAGGAGACGCTGGTGGAATACGGTTTCCGTCTGCCTTCGGCACTGGACAACCGGCCCATGCGCTTTGACGAATGGGAAGGCGTGAGTCCGCAGACCATTTTCGTCTCCGCAACGCCGGGCAACTATGAGGCCGAACACGCCGGTCGCGTCATTGACATGGTGGTGCGCCCCACTGGTCTGGTGGACCCGCAAATCGAGGTCCGTCCGGCACTGACCCAGGTCGATGACTTACTGTCGGAAATCACCAAGCGCGTGGCTGTCGAAGAGCGGGTGCTGGTCACCACGCTGACCAAACGCATGGCCGAGGACCTGACCGATTACCTGGCTGACCACGGCGTGCGCGTGCGCTACCTGCACTCGGACATCGACACCGTTGAACGGGTCGAAATTATTCGTGATTTGCGCCTGGGCACGTTCGATGTGCTGGTGGGGATCAACCTGCTGCGCGAAGGTCTGGACATGCCGGAAGTCTCGCTGGTGGCGATCCTCGACGCGGACAAGGAGGGCTTCCTGCGCTCCGAGCGTTCGCTGATCCAGACCATTGGCCGGGCCGCGCGTAACCTCAACGGTCGAGCGATCCTGTACGCGGATCGCATGACTGGCTCCATGGAGCGCGCGATCGGTGAAACCGAGCGTCGCCGCGACAAGCAGATCGCCTTCAACCTGGCAAACGGCATCACGCCCAAAGGGGTGTTCAAGGACGTCGCCGATATCATGGAAGGCGCCACCGTGCCGGGTTCGCGCAGCAAGAAGCGCAAGGGTATGGCCAAGGCTGCCGAGGAAAACGCCAAGTACGAAGCCGAATTGCGTTCGCCGGGCGAGATTGCCAAGCGCATCAAGGCATTGGAGGAGAAGATGTATCAGCTCGCTCGCGATCTGGAATTCGAGGCAGCGGCACAGATGCGCGACGAGATTGCCAAGTTGCGTGAGCGACTGATTACGGTTTGAGTCTTGTAGTGTTTTGATTTGCCTCTTCGCGGGCAAGCCTCGCTCCTACGGGATTTGTGTCGTTCATCTATTACTCGAACGACACAAACCCCGTAGGAGCGAGGCTTGCCCGCGAAGGCCACGACACGGTCTCAATGCGCTTCCCCAGCCTTCAACCCCGCCGGCAGCTTTTTGGTCAACAACACCGCCAGCATGCTGATCCCCAGCGCAATCCCGACAAAATGAAACGCGTCGTTGTAGGCCATGATCGACGCCTGCTGGTGGGCGATCTCGCTGAGTTTGCCCAGTGCTGCCGTTTCGCTGCCCAGCGTTTGGGTCAGTGAAGCGAGACGTTCGGCGACCTGGGGATTGCTCGGCACAATGGACTCGCGCAAGTAGTCGAAATAGGTCTTGGTGCGTGCATCCAGTAGTGTGGCGAGGAGGGCGATGCCAATGGCACCGCCCAGATTGCGCAGGATGTTGAACAGGCTCGACGCGGACCCCGCGTCCTGGGGCAGGATGTACGCCGTGGCGATCAGCGAGATGGTGACCATGATCAGTGGCTGCCCGAGCGCCCGGATGATCTGGATCTGATTGAACTGCGGTCCGGCAAAGTCCGGGTTCAGCACCCCCGAGGAAAAACTCGCCAGGCCGAACAGGCCGAAGCCCACGGCGCACAGCCATTTCGGTGACACATACTTCATCAGCTTGGGCACCAATGGAATCAAAAACAGCTGTGGCACGCCCATCCACATGATCACCTCACCGATCTGCAGGGCGTTGTAGTTCTGGATCTGTGCCAGATACAGCGGCAGCAGATAGATCGAGCCATATAAGCCGACGCCCATTCCGACACTGGAAATACTGGACAGGCCGAAGTTGCGATTGCCCAGAATGCCAAGATTGATCAGTGGATTGGGCTTGGAAAACTGCACGATCACAAAGGTAATCAGGCTGATCAGGGCAATGCTGCCAAGCGTCACGATCAGTTCCGATTCGAGCCAATCCTTGCGATGGCCTTCCTCCAGAAATACTTGCAAGCAACCCAGGCCAACGCCGAGGGTGACGATCCCGGCGTAGTCAGTGCTTTTCAGCAATTCCCAGTGCGCTTCCTTCTTTTCCAGGCCGTACATCAGGCCGGCGATCATGAGCAGGCCGGGCGGTATGTTGATGTAGAAAATGTATTCCCAGCCCCAGTTCTCGGTCAGCCAACCGCCGAGGGTCGGGCCGATGGAGGGGGCGAAGGTGGCGGTCATGGCGAACATCGCCATGCCTTTGGCGCGGTGATGTTCAGGCAGTTTGATCAGGGTCAGGGTGAACGCCAGCGGAATCAGCGCGCCGCCGGTAAAACCCTGAAGCGCGCGGAAGACGATCATGCTTTCCAGGCTCCAGGCCATGGAGCACAGCAGCGAGGCGACAAGAAAACCGAGGGACACCCATACCGCCAGACGCCGCGCCGACAGCAACTGCACCAGCCAGGCGGTCAGCGGGATCATGATGATTTCCGCCACCAGGTAGGAAGTGGAAATCCACGAGCCTTCTTCCAGGGTCGCCGACAACGCGCCCTGGATATCCTTGAGCGAGGAGTTGGTGATCTGGATATCGAGCACCGCCATGAAGGCACCGAGCATCACGCTCATCACTGCAATCCAGTCCCGCCGGCTCGGTTCGCCGACCGGGCGGATCAGTTGATCACCGGCCATCGTCTTGGGCGTCTTTGCTGCTCACTTTGTGGGTGACATCTTCCGGCGCGTCCTTGATGTTCACCTTGGCGGTCACCGACATGCCTGGGCGGATTTTGCCGCGTAACGGGTTGTCAGCGGCGAAGGTCAATTTGACCGGAATCCGTTGTACGACTTTGGTGAAGTTGCCCGTGGCGTTGTCCGGCGGCAACAGGCTGAATTGCGCACCCGAGGCGGCGAACAGGCTGTCGACCCGGGCTTCGATCGGCGTGTCGCCATAGGCGTCGAAGATCAGTTCGGCTTTCTGGCCGGGTTGCATTTGGCCGATCTGGGTTTCCTTGAAATTGGCCTGGATCCAGATGTCTTCATCGGGAACGATCGACAGCAGGTAGGCGCCAGCTTGCACGTACTGACCTTCGCGGGCCGCGCGCTGGCCGATCAGGCCGCTGATAGGCGCATGGATTTCACTGCGCGTGAGGTTCAGTTCGGCCTGGGCCAGGTCGGCCTTGGCATTGGCGATCTGTGCGTCGAGTCGCTTGATTTCGGCGCTCAACGCGTTGACTTGCTGGCGTTGGGCCTGGGCGTCCGCCTGGGCTTTGCTCAGTTGGGAGCGGGCGATATGGGATTCGGCGGAGAGGGTGGTGACCCGTTCTTCTGACACATAGCCGGGTTTGCGCAAGGTTTCTGCCCGGCTCAGATCAATCTGTGTGCGGCCCAGGCTGGCCTGGCTGGAGGCGACCTGTGCTTCGCTGGCGGCGATCAGGCTGCCTTGCTGGGTCAGTTTGCTCTGGGCCTGCAGGCGTTCGGCCTGGCGGGTGGCGAGGGCGGCGTTGGCGCGGTCGACGGCGAGGCGGAAATCATCGCCTTCGAGCCTGATCAACAACTGGCCTTTCTCGACGTGCTGGTTGTCCTGTACGAGTACCTGATCGATGCGCGCGCCCAGCTGGCTTGAGATGCGGGTGATCTCGCCCTGGACATAGGCGTTGTCCGTGCTTTCATAAAAGCGTCCCTTGAAGAACCAATGGGCGAAGAAGCTCCCGGCAATCAGCAGGACAATCAACAGGAAAATGGAAAGGCGACGCTTGAGTTGGGCAGGCATGGGGCAAACTGTAGTCGAGAATATGTAAGGAAAGTTATCAGCAGGTGAATCTGGCATACAGCCGATGAGCGGTAAATGCCATCGCTTGATATTTGGCCATTCACCGCATCATACGGGCATTTCAGACGCAACCTTGGCCTAAATGCCCTGTCCGCTGGAGCGGGGTGGGTGTCGCCTGTTACCATTCGCGGCTTGATTGTTCTTTGCTTTTCATTCTTTTCGAGACATGCCATGACCACCGTCCGCACTCGCATCGCGCCATCGCCTACCGGGGATCCCCACGTAGGTACCGCCTATATCGCCTTGTTCAACTACTGCTTTGCCAAGCAGCACGGCGGTGAGTTCATCCTGCGGATCGAAGACACCGACCAGCTGCGCTCGACTCGCGAGTCCGAGCAGCAGATTTTCGACGCGCTGCGTTGGTTGGGGATCGACTGGAGCGAAGGCCCGGACGTCGGCGGCCCGCACGGTCCTTACCGTCAAAGCGAGCGTGGCGATATTTACCAGAAGTACTGCCAGCAACTGGTCGACATGGGCCATGCCTTCCCGTGCTTCTGCACCGCCGAAGAACTGGATCAGATGCGCGCTGAACAGATGGCGCGTGGCGAAACCCCGCGTTACGACGGCCGTGCGTTGCTGCTGTCCAAGGAAGAAGTGGCGCGCCGTCTCGCTGCCGGCGAGCCGCACGTGATTCGTATGAAGGTGCCGAGCGAAGGCGTCTGCGTGGTGCCGGACATGCTGCGCGGCGATGTCGAAATCCCGTGGGATCGCATGGACATGCAAGTACTGATGAAGACCGATGGTCTGCCGACGTACTTCCTGGCCAACGTGGTCGATGACCACCTGATGGGCATCACCCATGTGCTGCGTGGCGAAGAGTGGCTGCCATCGGCGCCAAAACTGATCCTGTTGTACGAATACTTCGGCTGGGAACAACCGGAGCTGTGCTACATGCCGCTGCTGCGTAATCCGGACAAGAGCAAGCTTTCCAAGCGCAAGAACCCGACGTCGGTGACGTTCTACGAGCGTATGGGCTTCATGCCAGAAGCCATGCTCAACTACCTGGGCCGCATGGGCTGGTCGATGCCGGACGAGCGCGAGAAGTTCTCGTTGCAGGAAATGGTCGATAACTTCGACCTCAAGCGCGTTTCCCTGGGTGGGCCGATTTTCGATATCGAGAAACTGTCGTGGCTCAACGGTCAATGGCTGCGTGACCTGCCGGTGGAAGAGTTCGCCGCGCGCGTGCAGAAGTGGGCGTTCAACTCCGAATACATGATGAAGATCGCACCGCACGTTCAAGGGCGGGTTGAAACCTTCAGCCAGGTCGCACCACTGGCCGGCTTCTTCTTCGCCGGTGGCGTGAATCCGGATGCCAAGCTGTTCGAATCGAAGAAACTCTCGGGTGATCAGGTCCGTCAATTGATGCAGTTGATCCTGTGGAAGCTCGAAAGCCTGCGTCAGTGGGAGAAGGACAGTATCACCGCGACGATTCAGGCCGTGGTCGAATCGCTGCAATTGAAGCTGCGTGATGCCATGCCACTGATGTTCGCGGCGATTACTGGGCAGGCCAGCTCGGTGTCGGTGCTCGATGCGATGGAAATCCTCGGCCCGGACCTGACTCGTTTCCGCTTGCGCCAGGCGATTGACCTGCTGGGCGGCGTGTCGAAGAAAGAAAACAAAGAGTGGGAAAAGCTGTTGGGCGCGATCGCCTGATTGCTCACCTTTGACTTGTAGGAGCCGGCTTGCTGGCGAAGCGACCTTGCTGCTTGCATCGATGTTGCGGCCGCCTTCGCCAGCAAGCCGGCTCCTACAGTTGGAGAAATCCCCGGATTCTCGGGGGGAGGGCGGTAAGTGATTGTAATGCCGACAAAAAATTTTAAATTTTTTGAAAAATAAGTTTGACAGGCTTTCGATACGCCCTTAAGATTCGCCCCGTCCTCAGCGATGACATCAACGATGAGGGGCTATAGCTCAGCTGGGAGAGCGCTTGCATGGCATGCAAGAGGTCGACGGTTCGATCCCGTCTAGCTCCACCAATTTACACTTCAAGGCCTGGCCACACCGGCCTTGAAGCGATCAACGCTCAGCGTTGATCTGTTGTATAGAAGGGTTTTCGTCCCCTTCGTCTAGTGGCCTAGGACACCGCCCTTTCACGGCGGTAACAGGGGTTCGAGTCCCCTAGGGGACGCCAGTTTTACAGAAGCGATGTTGCAAAATGTCGCTCCGCCGCGAGGCGAAAAATCTGGGGCTATAGCTCAGCTGGGAGAGCGCCTGCATGGCATGCAGGAGGTCAGCGGTTCGATCCCGCTTAGCTCCACCAATTTACAGTTCAAGGTCTGGCCACACCGGCCTTGAATCGATCAGCTCTCAGCACTGATCAATTGTATAGAAGGGTTTGTGTCCCCTTCGTCTAGTGGCCTAGGACACCGCCCTTTCACGGCGGTAACAGGGGTTCGAGTCCCCTAGGGGACGCCACGATTACCCGCTCTGCGGGATTTTATAAGGGTCATTCAATTATTGAATGGCCCTTTTGTTTGTCTGGCGTTTGGCCAAATCTCCCTCTTTCTCTCAAACTGTTCTTCAGACCAGCGGTCACATCCACGACTTGCAGAAAATTATTATGAGAATAATATTCTAGTCGTAATATTCGGAGGCAACGATGAACGATAAAAAAGCTCAAACCCGCGAACGCATCCTCAAGGCCGCCAGTGCAGCGCTGATTCAGCGCGGTCCGGCCGAACCGAGCGTGGGCGAAGTGATGGGGGCAGCCGG
Organism: Pseudomonas putida; assembly: GCF_050990305.1. GTDB lineage: Bacteria > Pseudomonadota > Gammaproteobacteria > Pseudomonadales > Pseudomonadaceae > Aquipseudomonas > Aquipseudomonas putida_AH. Next base: position 2,110,283 of record NZ_CP158817.1, read on the forward strand.
CCTGACCGTCGGTGGCTTCTATGCGCACTTCGAAAGCAAGGACGCCATGATGCTGGAGGCCTTCAAGCAATTGCTGGGTCGCCGTCGTGACTTGATTGCCGACATGGATGCCGAGTTGACCGGTGAAGAGCGTCGCGCCTTAGTTGCTGCGTTCTATCTGTCACGCAAACACCGGGATTCCAGCGAGTCTGCGTGTCCGATCCCGGCTTCGATCGGGGAACTTGGACGTCTGCCCGAGGACTTTCGAATCGCGTTGAACGAGCACTTGGAACTGATGGTCGCGCAGTTGGCGGCCAGTCCTGAAGATACCGACAAAGCATTGGCCGACATGGCCTTGATGGTGGGTGGCCTGGCGCTCGCACGGGCGCTGGGTCCAGGTGATTTATCCGACCGATTGCTTCGCGCTGCCAAATCGGCGGTGCGTTGACCTGAAGGCAAAGCCTTGGGAGAGAGCGATGAGCACGTTGAAATGGGTTCGTGGCGTCAATGGCACCCTGGGTTGGTTTGCTCCGAAACTGGTCGCCAGCAAAATGCGACTGGCGTTCATGACGCCGCGGGATTTTCCGCCGCGTGATTGGGAATTGCCGCTGCTGGCCAAATCCGAACGAATCACTCTACGTTTCGGTCTCTCGGCATTGCGTTGGGGGCAGGGGCCGACGGTATTGCTGATGCACGGCTGGGAAGGTCGGCCGACACAGTTTGCCAGCCTCATCACCGCGCTGGTCGATGCCGGTTACACCGTGGTTGCCCTTGATGGTCCGGCACACGGTCGCTCACCAGGGACGGAGGCCAATGTGGTGCTGTTCGCCCGCGCCATGCTCGAGGCCGCCGCCGAGTTGCCGCCATTGCAAGCGGTCATCGGTCACTCCATGGGGGGTGCCAGCGCCATGCTTGCCGTGCAATTGGGCCTGCGCACCGAAACCCTGGTCAGCATCGCCGCGCCGGCGCGGATTCTTGGCGTATTGCGCGGTTTCGCCCGCTATGTGCGATTGCCGCCCAAAGCCCGTTCCGCCTTCATTCGTCAGGTCGAGAAGGACGTTGGCATGCGCGCCGCCACACTGGATGTCGCGCACTATCAACTGGATATGCCTGGCCTGATCGTTCATGCCGAGGACGACAACTTTGTCTCGGTCAAGGAGTCGCAACTGATCCACGAAGCCTGGTTCGACAGTCGGTTGTTGCGCCTGGAAGAGGGTGGTCATCAGCGTGTCCTCGCCGATCCCCGGGTGATTGATGGCGTGTTATCACTGTTGGCTGGTCGCAGTCTGCAATCGCGCCAATCGGCCTGAGCTTCCGTTACACTGCCCCAGTCGAAAAAAATCTGACCGGGAGTGAGGCATGGGCTGGGATCGGGCAACGCCATTTATCATTGATCTGCAGGTGGGCGCCGAAGACATTGACGGGCTGGGTCACGCCAACAACGCGGTGTACGTGACCTGGCTCGAGCGCTGCGCCTGGCGTCACTCTCAACGCCTTGGCCTGGACCTGGTTGAGTACCGTCGGCTGGACCGGGCAATGGCGGTGGTGCGGCACGAAATCGACTATCTGGCGGCTGCCTATGAAGGTGATGAGTTGCAATTGGCAACCTGGATTGTCGATTGGGATCAGCGCCTGAAAATGACTCGCCATTTCCAGTTGAAGCGTCCCAGCGACAATTCGACGTTGCTGCGTGCGCAAACCACCTTCGTCTGCATTGAGATGTCCAGCGGCAAGCCCAAGCGCATGCCCGCCGAGTTCATCGAGGGCTACGGCCCGGCATTACAAGTTGCGATCTGATCGCTTCATTCGCGGGCAAGCCTCGCGCCTACAGGTTCGATGCAATCTGTAGGAGCGAGGCTTGCCCGCGAAGGCGTCTGCAAAAACACCATCGTCCCGTCTGACGAAATACCTTCTGCCAGCCGAAACCAGTAAACTGCCCCCCGTTTTTCGTTGAGTGTGTTTTTCATGCAAATTGCTTTGGCGCCCATGGAAGGGTTGGTCGACAACATCTTGCGCGACGTGCTGACCCGTGTGGGCGGTATCGATTGGTGCGTGACCGAATTCATTCGGATCAACGATCAACTGCTGACACCTGCCTATTTCCACAAATTCGGTCCTGAGCTGCTGACCGGTGCCCGCACGGCATCAGGTGTGCCGCTGCGTGTGCAATTGCTCGGTTCGGACCCGGTGTGCCTGGCGGAAAACGCTGCCTTGGCCTGCGAGTTGGGTTCCGAAGTGATCGACCTTAACTTCGGTTGCCCGGCCAAGACCGTAAACAAGTCCCGAGGCGGTGCGGTGTTGCTCAAGGAGCCAGAGCTGCTGAACCGGATCGTCGAGCATGTCCGTCGTGCCGTTCCGGCACACATTCCGGTGACGGCCAAGATGCGCCTGGGCTTCGACAGCCCGGACGGTTCGCTGGTGTGCGCCACGGCGCTGGCCGAAGGCGGAGCAGAGCACATCGTGGTCCATGCGCGGACCAAAACCGACGGTTACAAGCCACCGGCGCATTGGGAGTGGATTCCGCGCGTGCAGGACGTGGTCAAGGTGCCGGTGTTCGCCAATGGTGATATCTGGAGCGTCGAAGACTGGCGCCGTTGCCGAGAAATCAGTGGCGTGGAAGACATCATGCTGGGCCGCGGCCTGGTGTCTCGCCCGGACCTGGCCCGGCAAATCGCCGCGGCACGGGCGGGTGAGGAGGTCGTCGAAATGACCTGGGCCGAGTTGCTGCCGTTGCTTCAGGACTTCTGGCTGCAAGCCAAAGCGCAGATGACACCACGCCAATCGCCGGGCCGCTTGAAGCAGTGGCTGGCGATGCTGACCCGCAATTATCCCGAAGCAGTGGAGCTGTTCACCGTCCTGCGCCGCGAAACTGAACTGGATCAGGTATCGCGTTTGCTCGGCTTGCAGGTGGCTGAAGCAGCCTGAAAAAATCTAAAAACAATCTCTTGAAAAGCAATCAGCGGTCCCTATCTAAGGATTACGCGATGCCGAATTCGGGTCGCGGAGACAAAAACCTTGCTGATTGTTTTCAGGAGATTTGACCCATGACTACTGCATTTTCCCTGGCGCCTCTGTTCCGTTCCTCGGTGGGCTTCGACCGTTTCAACGACCTGTTCGAAACCGCCCTGCGTAACGAGCCTGGCAGCACTTACCCTCCCTACAACGTCGAAAAACATGGCGACGATCAATACCGCATCGTCGTGGCGGCAGCCGGTTTCCAGGAAGAAGACCTGGAACTGCAAGTGGAGAAGGGTGTGCTGACCATCAGTGGCGGCAAACGTGATGCCAGCGAAGGCGTGACCTTCCTGCATCAAGGCATCGCCCAGCGAGCCTTCAAACTGTCCTTCCGTCTGGCGGACCATATCGAAATCAAGGCCGCTGACCTGCGCAACGGTCTGTTGAGCATCGACCTGCTGCGGGTAGTTCCGGAAGAGGCGAAAGCCAAACGCATCCCGATCAACGGGGCGCAAAAACCGGCTCTGCAACACTGAGTCTGAGCAAAAAAAGAAGGGCGCCCATGGCGCCCTTCTTTGTGTTTGCGATTTAACGTTGACCGAATGTGCCGAGGGTCAGTGGCTTTAAGTGTGGGTTTAAATGCTTTCTGTAGGAGCGGGCTTGCTCGCGATGGTCGTCAACGATGAAGCAAGTATTCTGCCTGCCCACATCGCTCTCAGGTTCATCGCGAGCAAGCTCGCTCCTACAAAGGCGGTGTCATCTAAGAAGCTTTTGAAACTCGTCCACCGGCAACGGCTGGCTGTGCAAATACCCCTGATAAAAGTGACAACCCAGTCCTTGCAGAAACTCCAGCTGCTCCGGCGTCTCCACGCCTTCGGCAATCACTTTCAATTCCAGGCTGCGGGCCATGGCGACGATGGCTCGAATGATCTCGGCGTCGTTGGGGTCGGTGGTGGCGTCGCGAATGAACGACTGGTCGATTTTCAGCGTGTCGACCGGCAAGCGCTTGAGGTACGTCAGTGAGGAGTAGCCGGTACCGAAGTCGTCCATGGCAAAACTCACGCCGAGTTTTTTCAGGCGGCGCATTTTATTGATGGTGTCTTCCAGGTTCTGGATGACGATGCCTTCGGTGATTTCCAGTTTCAGCATGGAGCAGGGCAGGCCGTAGTGGGCGAGGCTCTCTTCAATGTGTTCGACGAAGTCACTCTGGCGGAACTGCCGGGGGCTGATGTTTACGCACAGGCTGAAGTCCTGCGGGTCGATCAGGCCGTTGGCAATCAGGTGCCTGAACGCCTGGCAGGCCTCATCGACGATCCAGGTGCCCACTTCCAGGATCAAGCCGCTGTCCTCCAGCACTTTGATGAACTCCGCGGGGGATTGCGCGCCGAGTTCCGGATGGTTCCAGCGCACCAGCGCTTCGGCGCCGACGATGCGGTTATCCCGGGCATCGAGTTGGGGCTGGTAATGCACGCGAAATTCACCCCTGGAGAGTGCCAGGCGCAGGTCGGTCTCCATGCGCAGGCGCTCGCTCGCGGCCTTCTGCATGGTGTTGTGATACATCTGCGTGGTGTTGCGCCCCGAGTCCTTGGCGCGATACAGCGCAATGTCGGCGCGTTTGAGCAGGTCGGTGGGCGTGGAGCCGTGATCGGGAATCAGCGCGATACCGATGCTCGGTGTCACTTGCAGGCGCTGACCGTCGAGGAACATCGGCTCGGATAGCAATTCGCGCAAGGTGTCCGCCAGTTCGCGCACCTGGAGGGTGACATCGTTGCGCGAACCTTCGAGGCCGCTGAGCAGGACCACGAATTCGTCACCGCCCAGGCGTGCAACGGTGTCTTCCATGCGCACGCTGGCCTCCAGACGCGCGGTGATGATTTTCAGCACGGTATCGCCCACCGGGTGGCCGAGCGAGTCGTTGATGTGCTTGAAATGGTCAAGGTCGAGAAACATCAAGGCGCCACGCAGGTTGTGGCGTTTGAGCAGGGCAATCTGCTGGCTCAGGCGGTCCATCAGCAGTGCGCGGTTAGGTAGGTTGGTCAGCGGGTCGTGGTAGGCCAGGTGACGGATCTGCGCTTCGGCGTTTTTCAACAGGCTAACGTCCCGCGCGGTCAGCAGCAGGCACGCGGTTTCGTTGAGGGTGATCGGCTCCACCGAGACTTCGACCGTCAGCAAGTCGCCGCGTTTGTTGCGCCCGAGCATTTCCAGGTGATGCACCCGGCCCTTGATCTGCAGTTCGGCCAGCAAGGCCGAGCGTTGCTTTTCTTCGGCCCAGATGCCGACCTGATACACCGTGCGGCCGATCACTTCATCGGCGCGATAACCGGTCAAGCGACAGAAGCCATCGTTGACCTCCAGATAGCGACCGGTGTCGCGCTCGGTGATGGTGATGGCATCGGGGCTGGAGTGGAACGCCTTGGCGAACTTCTCTTCGCTGGCCTTGAGGGCCGCTTCCGAACGTTGTTGCTGGGTAATGTCGCGCAACGTGGTGACGATGCACGGCTGGTCGCCGACGCTGATCTGGCGGCTGGAAATCACGCAGGTCAATAATTCCCCGTTTTTGTGCTGGGCAATGATTGCGACGTTGTTCAGCGCTTGTTCGCGGATCACCTGCTCAATGCGCTGCAGACTTTTCGCCGAGGCGTCCCACAGACCGATTTCGTCGGCGCTGCGCCCGATCACATCGGCGGCGGTCCAGCCAAAGGTCTGGGTGAAGCTGGAGTTGATCTCGATGAACTGCCCGGTGTCCTGGCGGGTGACGCAGATCGGATCTGGGCTGACCTGGAACAGCGTGGCGAATTTCTCTTCGGATGCCACCAACTGTTGTTCGCGTTCAACCTGGTCGGTGATATCGAGCAACGTGCCAGCCATGCGCAGCGGCGCGCCGTTTTCATCGCGGTAAAGTCGAGCACGGCTTTCCAGGAAGCGCGAACTGCCATCGGGCAGTTGCACGCGGTAGGTCAATTGATAGTTGCCGGCCGGGCCTTCGCGCAGGCTGCGATAGGCATCGCGCATATTGTTGCGCTCTTCACCGGGCACGCCCTCGAAAAACCCTTCGAACGACTCGTGGAAAGGCTTGGCGTCCAGCCCGTGCAATTGGGCGGCGCGGGCCGAGCCATAGAGCATGCCGCTGGGGATGTGCCAGTCCCAGGTGCCCAGTTGCGCCGAGTCCAGCGCCAGGTCAAGGCGCTCCTGGCTGTCCTTGAGGGCGTGCTCGGACGCTTTGCGTTCAGTGGTGTCGAGGAAGGTGCTCAGCAGATAGGGCTGGCCTTCGAGTTCGACCTTTTGCGCGCTGAGGATGCCGTCATGGATCTGCCCGTTGCTGGCGCGAAATTGCACCTCCATGTTGATCAGTTCGCCTTTGGCCTTGGTGGCCTTGACCAGTTCCAGTCGTTGCTCGGGGTGGACCCACAGGCCCAGTTCCAGGGTGGTGCGGCCAATGGCGCTCTGCACCGGCCAGCCAAACAGGCTTTCGAAGTACTGGTTGGCTTCGGTGATCAGGCCGTCTTCCTGGCGGGTCAGCAGCACCATGTTCGGACACAGATGAAACAGGGTGGCGAAGCGTTTTTCGGAACTGCTCAGCGCCTGTTCGCGCTGGCGCTGGTGGGTAATTTCGCGGATCACCCCGATCATCCGCGGACGACCGTGCTTGTCGGGTAGGAGGCTGCCGTTGATTTCCAGCCAATGCAGGCTGCCGTCTGGCCAGCGAATGCGGTGGTGCATGGCCTGCTCCAGCGGAGCACCGGCGATCACGGCGTGGAAGGCGCGAACGGTTTTTGCCCGGTCTTCCGGCGGCAATAGGTCGAGGTATTCCAGATCGGCGGGCAAGGGTTGCCGGGGATCGAAGCCAAATAACGCCTGGGTCCCGCGCGACCAACTGATTTGCCCGCGCTCGATATCCCAATACCAGGCACCCAGGTGTGCACCGTTCAGGGCGGCCAGCAATTGAGGGGCGCTTTCCCAGCTCTGCTCGGAACTTATGGGGTCAAGTGCCTGGATGCGCGGCATCGGCGGAATACGGTCAACAGATTTCGGCATTGGAAAGCCTTAGGCTGAATTGGGCATTTGGCACAGGATTTCGCGGCTCTATAGGCTTAGTACACGTTAGCCTTGAGTCCCTGGCAGGTCGATTTGAGCATCCAGCAAGGCCATGAAGGCTCGTGCTGCATTCGATAGCGTCCGTTCTGTGTGCAGGATATAGCCTAGCTGGCGAGACAGTTGTATGCCCGGCAAGGGTATTCGCGCAACCTGATCATCGAGCATGGTGCGCGGCAGTACGCTCCAGGCCAGACCAATGGACACCATCATCTTGATGGTTTCCAGGTAATTGGTGCTCATGGCGATGTTCGGTGTCAGGCCCTGGGCTTCGAACAGGCGCTGAACAATATGGTGGGTAAAGGTGTTGCCACCGGGAAACACCGCTGGATGGCGGGCGATGTCCGCGAGGCTGACCTTGCCGTTGTTGAGCAGTGAGTGCTCCGGGGCGACCACAAAGTCCAGTGGGTCATCCCACACAGGCGTGGCCTTGACCAGCGTGTGGGGCTCCGGCGCCAGGGTGATGACCGCCAATTCCGCGCGGCCATGCAGGATTTCTTCGTAGGCCACCTCCGAATCCAGGAATTGAATATCCAGCGCGACGTCAGGGTAGCGTCGGGTGAATTCCCTTAGTAAAGGAGGCAGTCGATGCAGGCCGATGTGGTGGCTGGTGGCCAGGGTCAGACGACCGGTCACCTCTCCCGTAAGGTTGGTCAGGGCGCGGCGCGTATCATCGAGGACATTCAGAATCTGATAGGCGCGAGGCAGCAAGGCGCGACCGGCCTCGGTCAGGCCCACTTCACGGCCCAGGCGATCGAACAACCGGACCTTCAATTGCTGCTCCAGACCGGCAATGCGCTTGCTGATCGCCGGTTGAGTCAGGTGCAGCCGTTCGCCCGCGCCGGAGAAGCTTCCGGTCTCGGCGATGGCAATAAAGGCATTGAGATTGGCCAGGTCCATGGTTGCATTCCAGTTGGTTATCCAAAGCATAAAAAATATGAATTTGAGTTATTTAATCTAACCCCATAGCATCAGCCTCACAAGCCAAAGGGTTATTGAAATCTTCAACGCCCGGGGCATAGAAACAAGCTGATGAGGAAACCGTCTGATGGCCGGCAAAACGCTCTACGACAAGCTCTGGGATTCGCATTTGGTCAAGCAGCGCGACGATGGCTCTGCGCTGATCTACATCGATCGTCACATCATCCATGAAGTGACCTCGCCGCAAGCCTTCGAAGGCCTGCGTCTGGCCGGGCGCAAGCCATGGCGCATCGATGCCAACATCGCGACCCCGGACCACAACGTACCGACCACCCCTGAGCGCAAGGGTGGCATCGCAGCCATTGCCGACCAGGTCTCGCGTTTGCAAGTCCAGACCCTCGACGATAACTGCGATGAATACGGCATCGTCGAATTCAAGATGAACGACGTGCGCCAAGGCATCGTCCACGTTATTGGCCCGGAGCAAGGTGCGACCTTGCCGGGCATGACCGTGGTCTGCGGCGACTCCCATACCTCGACCCACGGCGCGTTCGGTGCCTTGGCTCACGGTATCGGCACTTCCGAAGTCGAGCACGTGCTCGCCACCCAGTGCCTGGTCGCCAAGAAAATGAAGAACATGTTGGTACGCGTCGAAGGCCAATTGCCATTCGGCGTGACCGCCAAGGACATCGTCCTGGCCGTGATCGGCAAGATCGGTACCGCTGGCGGTAACGGCCACGCCATCGAGTTCGCCGGCAGTGCGATTCGCGACCTGTCCGTCGAAGGCCGCATGACCATCTGCAACATGTCCATCGAAGCCGGTGCTCGCGTAGGTCTGGTGGCCGCTGACGAAAAAACCGTGGCTTACGTGAAAGGTCGTCCATTCGCCCCGAAAGGCGCCGAGTGGGATTTGGCGGTCGAAGCATGGAAAGATTTGGTGTCCGACGCCGATGCGAAGTTCGACACCATCGTTGAGCTCGACGCGACCCAGATCAAGCCGCAAGTCAGCTGGGGCACTTCGCCCGAGATGGTCTTGGCTGTCGACCAGAACGTACCGGATCCGGCCAAGGAAATGGACTTGGTCAAGCGCGGCTCCATCGAGCGCGCCTTGAAGTACATGGGTTTGACCGCCAATCAGGCGATCACCGACATTCAGCTGGATCGCGTATTCATCGGCTCCTGCACCAACTCGCGGATCGAAGACCTGCGTGCGGCGGCAGTGATCGCCAAGGGCCGCAAAGTGGCCTCGACCATCAAGCAGGCCATCGTGGTGCCGGGCTCGGGCCTGGTGAAGGCTCAGGCGGAGTCCGAAGGCCTGGACAAGATTTTCCTCGAAGCCGGTTTCGAATGGCGCGAGCCAGGCTGCTCGATGTGCCTGGCGATGAACCCGGACCGTTTGGAGTCGGGCGAGCATTGCGCCTCGACCTCCAACCGCAACTTCGAAGGCCGTCAGGGCGCCGGTGGTCGTACTCACCTGGTGAGCCCGGCCATGGCCGCCGCAGCCGCTGTGAACGGTCGTTTCGTCGACGTCCGTGAATTGATTTAAGGAGCGCAGCATGAAAGCTTTTACCCAGCACACTGGACTTGTCGCGCCTCTGGATCGTGCCAACGTCGACACCGACCAGATCATTCCGAAGCAGTTCTTGAAGTCGATCAAACGCACCGGTTTCGGCCCGAACCTGTTCGATGAATGGCGTTACCTGGACGTGGGCCAGCCATACCAGGACAACTCCAAGCGCCCGCTGAACAAGGACTTCGTCCTCAACGCCGAACGCTACCAAGGCGCCAGTGTGCTGCTGGCCCGAGAAAACTTCGGTTGCGGCTCCAGCCGTGAGCACGCGCCGTGGGCGCTGGAAGAGTACGGTTTTCGCAGCATCATCGCGCCGAGCTACGCCGACATCTTCTTTAACAACAGCTTTAAGAACGGCTTGCTGCCGATCATCCTGAGCGACGAAGAAGTCGATGAACTGTTTAAGCAGGTCGAGGCCGAGCCGGGCTACCAGTTGCAGATCGATCTGCAAGCCCAGACCGTGACCCGTCCGGATGGCAAGGTGTACAGCTTCGAAATCGATGATTTCCGCAAGCACTGCCTGCTCAATGGCCTGGACGATATCGGCCTGACCTTGCAGGACGGCGATGCGATTGCGGCGTTCGAAGCCAAGCATCGCGCGAGCCAGCCTTGGTTGTTTCGTGATGCGTGATTTTGCGTAAGGCGTGATGACGCCTTCGCGGGCAAGCCTCGCTCCTACAAGTCCTGCGCAGTTCCCTGTAGGAGCGAGGCTTGCCCGCGAAGAGGCCGGAATGAACAACACAAGATTCACTCCCAAAAGGAAATTTCCATGACCAGCACCGCCCAGCACAGTCAGGTAGTCCAGAAGCAATTCGGTGAACAGGCCTCAGCCTATCTGAGCAGCGCCGTACACGCTCAAGGCACTGAATTCGCACTGCTACAGGCTGAACTGGCAGGGCAGGGCAGCGCTCGTGTGCTGGACCTGGGCTGTGGTGCCGGTCACGTGAGCTTTCATGTTGCCTCGCTGGTGAAAGAAGTGGTGGCCTATGACCTGTCCCAGCAAATGCTCGATGTGGTTGCAGCGGCGGCCACTGATCGTGGCTTGAGCAATGTGACAACGGTCAACGGTGCCGCCGAGCGCCTGCCATTTGCCGACGGCGAGTTCGACTTCGTGTTTAGCCGTTATTCGGCGCACCATTGGAGCGATCTCGGCGTGGCCCTGCGGGAAGTGCGTCGGGTGTTGAAGCCTGGCGGCGTGGCGGCGTTCATCGACGTGTTGTCACCGGGCAGCCCGCTGTTCGACACTTACCTGCAAAGCGTCGAAGTGCTGCGCGATACCAGCCATGTGCGCGATTATTCCGCCGGCGAATGGTTGCGCCAGGTCAGCGAGGCGGGGCTGCACACCCGCAGCACCACCCGTCAACGGCTGCGTCTGGAGTACAACTCTTGGGTTGAACGCATGCGCACACCGCAGGTGATGCGCGCGGCGATCCGCGAATTGCAGCAGTCGATGGGCAACGAAGTACGCGAATATTTTGAGATTGAGGCCGATGGTTCGTTCAGTACTGATGTGTTGGTACTGTTCGCCGAAAAATGAGCCCCAAGCGATAGACTTTTTCCGGGCGCGCCTTCGGGCGCACCGACTGATGACATGAGGAAAGCATGAGCAAGCAGATTCTGATTCTCCCAGGTGACGGTATTGGCCCGGAAATCATGGCCGAAGCGGTCAAGGTACTGGAGCTGGCCAGCGACAAGTTCGCTCTGGGCTTCGAGCTGAGCCACGACGTGATCGGCGGTGCGGCCATTGACAAGCATGGCGTGCCTCTGGCCGATGAAACCCTGGAGCGCGCTCGCGCCGCCGATGCCGTGCTGCTGGGCGCTGTGGGCGGCCCGAAATGGGACACTATCGAGCGTGACATTCGCCCTGAGCGCGGTCTGCTGAAGATTCGTGCGCAACTGGGCCTGTTCGGCAACCTGCGTCCGGCGATCCTGTACCCGCAACTGGCCGAGGCTTCCAGCCTGAAGCCGGAAATCGTCTCCGGCCTGGACATTCTGATCGTTCGTGAACTGACCGGCGGTATCTACTTCGGCGCGCCACGCGGCACCCGTACCCTGGAAAACGGCGAGCGTCAGTCCTACGACACCCTGCCGTACAGCGAAAGCGAAATCCGTCGCATCGCCCGTGTCGGTTTCGACATGGCCATGGTGCGCAACAAGAAGCTGTGCTCGGTGGACAAAGCCAACGTATTGGCGTCCAGCCAGCTGTGGCGTGAAGTAGTCGAGCAAGTGGCCAAGGATTACCCTGAGGTCGAACTGAGTCACATGTACGTCGACAATGCTGCCATGCAACTGGTGCGTGCACCGAAGCAGTTCGACGTGATCGTGACCGACAACATGTTCGGTGACATCCTGTCTGACCAGGCCTCGATGCTCACCGGCTCCATCGGTATGCTGCCGTCGGCGTCCCTGGACACCAACAACAAGGGCATGTACGAGCCTTGCCACGGTTCGGCGCCGGACATTGCAGGCCAGGGCATTGCCAACCCGCTGGCGACCATTCTGTCGGTCTCGATGATGCTGCGTTACAGCTTCAATCAGCAGGCCGCGGCCGATGCCATCGAGAAAGCCGTCAGCCTGGTGCTGGATCAGGGCTTGCGCACGGGTGACATCTGGTCCGCCGGTTGCACTAAAGTCGGTACGCAGGAAATGGGTGACGCAGTAGTCGCCGCGCTGCGGAATCTGTAATCTCTCGGGCCCGCTGCCGAATTCACCCCCCGAAGGCAGCGGCCCACTTTTCAAGAAGGTGTAGTTGCGATGAAACGTGTAGGTCTGATCGGTTGGCGCGGTATGGTCGGTTCCGTGCTCATGCAGCGGATGCTGGAAGAGCAGGATTTCGATCTTATCGAGCCGGTGTTTTTCACCACTTCCAATGTCGGTGGTCAAGGTCCGTCCGTGGGCAAGGATATTGCTCCGCTCAAGGACGCTTACAGCATTGAAGAGCTGAAAACCCTCGACGTGATTCTGACCTGCCAGGGTGGCGACTACACCAGCGAAGTGTTCCCCAAGCTGCGCGAAGCCGGCTGGCAGGGTTACTGGATCGACGCCGCTTCCAGCCTGCGCATGCAGGATGACGCGGTCATCGTCCTGGACCCGGTCAACCGCAAGGTCATCGACCAGCAGCTCGATGCGGGCACCAAGAACTACATCGGCGGCAACTGCACCGTCAGCTTGATGCTGATGGGCCTGGGCGGTCTGTTCGAAGCCGGTCTGGTGGAGTGGATGAGCGCCATGACCTATCAGGCGGCCTCCGGTGCCGGCGCGCAGAACATGCGTGAACTGATCAAGCAAATGGGCGCGACCCACGCTGCTGTCGCCGATCAACTGGCCGACCCGGCCAGCGCCATCCTCGACATCGACCGTCGTGTTGCCGAAGCCATGCGCAGCGACGCGTACCCGACCGAGAACTTCGGCGTACCGCTGGCCGGCAGCCTGATCCCGTGGATCGACAAGGAACTGCCGAACGGCCAGAGCCGCGAAGAGTGGAAAGCCCAGGCCGAGACCAACAAGATCCTCGGTCGCTTCAAGAGCCCGATCCCGGTGGATGGCATCTGCGTACGCATCGGCGCCATGCGTTGCCACAGCCAGGCGCTGACCATCAAGCTGAACAAAGACGTGCCGATGGCCGATATCGAAGGCTTGATCAGCCAGCACAACCCTTGGGTCAAGCTGGTGCCGAACAACCGTGATATCAGCATGCAGGAGCTGAGCCCGAACAAGGTCACCGGCACCCTGAACATCCCGGTTGGCCGTCTGCGCAAGCTGAACATGGGTTCGCAGTTCCTCGGCGCCTTCACCGTCGGCGACCAGCTGCTGTGGGGCGCGGCCGAGCCGCTGCGTCGCATGCTGCGGATCCTGCTTGAGCGTTGATCGACTGAAGTAATGAAAGAACCCGCGCCTTGAAAGAGGTGCGGGTTTTTTCTTGGGGGCGGAAAAGATCGCAGCCTGCGGCAGCTCCTACAGGGGGGAAAACCCGATTTTGTAGGAGTTGCCGAAGGCTGCGATCTTTTGCTCTAAATTGCCGAACTGCCCACCACCCGTTAAAGTGCCGCTCCCCCCGTTTCGCCAGAGGTAAAACCATGAGCCAGTCCTTTGATATTGCCGTGATCGGCGCCACCGGTACTGTTGGCGAAACGCTCGTGCAGATTCTCGAAGAGCGCGACTTTCCGGTCGGTAATCTGCACCTGCTGGCCAGCAGCGAATCCGCCGGCAGTTCGGTGCCGTTTCGCGGCAAGAATGTGCGGGTGCGGGAAGTCGATGAATTCGACTTCGCCAAGGTGCAGCTTGTGTTTTTTGCCGCCGGTCCGGCGGTGACCTTGAGCTTCGCTGCTCGCGCCACGGCGGCAGGTTGTTCGATCATCGATCTGTCCGGAGGCCTGCCGGCCGATCAGGCGCCGCAGGTGGTGCCGGAAGCCAATGCACAGGTATTGGCAGGCCTGAAAAAACCGTTTCAGATCAGCAGCCCGAGCCCTTCGGCCACCACGCTGGCCGTGGTGCTTGCACCGCTAATGGGGTTACTCGATTTGCAGCGCATCAGCCTGACGGCGAGCCTGGCAGTGTCTGCGCAGGGGCGCGAAGCGGTGACCGAGCTGGCGAGGCAAACCGCCGAACTACTCAACATGCGTCCGCTGGAGCCGAAGTTCTTTGATCGGCAGATGGCGTTCAACCTGCTGGCTGAAGTCGGCAAACCGGACGAACAAGGCCACACGCTGCTGGAAAAGCGCTTGGTGCGTGAACTGCGTCAGGTCCTGGCGCTGCCGTCGTTGAAAATTTCCGTCACTTGCATTCAAGCCCCGGTGTTTTTTGGCGATAGCTTTAGCGTGACCTTGCAATCGGCAGGCGAAATCGACCTGGCCAAGGTCAACGCTGCGCTGGAAGATGCTCCCGGTATCGAGCTGGTCGACGCTGGCGATTACCCGACTCCGGTCGGCGATGCGGTCGGGCAGGATGTGGTCTACGTCGGTCGGGTTCGCCATGGTATCGACGACCTGTCGGAACTAAATGTGTGGGTGACGTCAGATAACGTACGCAAAGGCGCCGCGCTCAATGCTGTGCAGCTGGCTGAATTGTTGATAAAAGACCTGCTGTAAAAGATACTTGGCGACAAATTTTCGAACGGTTCCGGGTGAGCACCATGCTTGCGCGGAATGCTGAAGGCGAGCCACCCTGCGGGGCTTTCCGGGGCATGCACGAAACGATCGCGCGCGACGACCCTTCGCCGCCGCGCGCAATGCCTCACGGCAGCGGCAATCAATACCTTCTCGCTGGCCGAGGAATGTTCAAACTAAGGATGAGCTATGGTTCAAGTTCGCAAACTGGTGTTAGCAATAGCGGCCGCCTCGGCGCTGTCCTCCGGTATGGCGCATGCCCTCGGGCTCGGGGAATTGACCCTGAAGTCGACGGCGAACCAGCCGTTAGTGGCGGAAATCGAGTTGCTCGACGTCAAGGAACTCACCGCTGCCGAAGTGGTGCCGAGCCTGGCTTCGCCTGAGGACTTCGCCAAGGCCGGTGTCGATCGCCAGGCGTTTCTCGACGACCTGACCTTCACCCCGGTGCTCAATGCCAGCGGCAAAAGCATCTTGCGCGTGACTTCCAGCAAGCCCCTGTCCGAACCGATGGTGAAATTCCTGGTTCAGGTGATGTGGCCCAACGGTCGTCTGCTGCGCGATTACAGCGTGCTGCTTGATCCATCCAAGTTCTCGCCGCAAGCCGCCGAAGCGGCTGCGCAACCGGCTCCGACCCAGGGCACAACGCCGGTCACTGGCGCGACCAAGCCATCCCAGTACACCACCACACCGCGCGACACCCTGTGGGAAATTGCCGCAAAAGCGCGAAATGGCGGGTCGATTCAACAAACCATGCTGGCCATCCAGGCGCTGAACCCGGATGCCTTTATCGACGGCAATATCAACCGCCTGAAAACCGGGCAGGTGTTGCGCCTGCCGGATCAGGCGCAAAGCACCAGCTTGCCGCAACCCAAGGCCATTGCCGAAGTCGCTGCTCAGAACACCGCCTGGCGTCAGGGGCGGCGCTATGTCGCCAAGCCTGGCTCGGGCCAACAGCAGCTCGACGCCACTAACCGCGGCCGCGGCGAGGCGGTGTCGACGCAAGCCGGTCGGGACAATCTGAGCCTTGTTTCCGCGGAGGTAGGCAAGGCCCGTGGCAAGGGCGCGGCAGGTGATGCCAAGGCCCTGAGCAACAAGCTGGCCGTTACCCAGGAAAGCCTCGACACGACCCGCCGTGACAATGCAGAACTGAAAAGCCGCATGGCCGATCTGCAAAGTCAGTTGGACAAGCTGCAACGCCTGATTGAACTGAAAAACAACCAACTGGCCAAGCTGCAGGCCGAAGGCGCCGAGGGTGCACCGGCTGCTGCTCCTTCCGCGACCGCTCCGGCGATCACCGCTGAATTGGCGGCCAGCCCGGCAGCGACGCCTGCCGAACCCGTGCCCGCAACACCGGCTGCTGCAGCACCTGAGGCTGCAGCGCCGGCCTCGGCTGAGCAACCCGCCGAGCCCGCGCCAGCGGTATCCAACGAGCAGACATTCAACGAGTTGCTGACCAATCCGTGGCTGTTGGGCCTGGCGGGTGGCGGGGCAGTCGTGTTGCTGCTGTTGCTGCTATTGCTGGCTCGTCGCCGTAAAGCCCAACAGGAAGCCGAAAAACATCTGCGCATGGCCCGCGCGCTGGCTGAGGAGCAGGCGTTCTCTGCCGATCTCGATCTGCCGGAAAGCAGTTTCGAAGGTCTGGAAGTTCCACCGCCAAGCGTGAAGCTCGCGAACGTGCCGCCACCTGCTCCAGCACCGGCCCCGGTGATTGCTCCGGTTGTCGTTACGCCCCCGATCGCCGCGCCCCTGGTGGCACCGGCCGCTGAGCGCTCCGACGACGTATTGGGCCAGGCCCAGTCACATATCGCCGCAGGTCGTCTGAATCAGGCCGCCGCGTTGCTGGAAGAGGGCGTCAAGCAAGAGCCGCAGCGCAGCGATGTGCGCCTGAAGCTGATGGAAGTCTACGGTTTGCAGGGTGACCGCGATGCATTCGTGGTTCAGGAGCGTCAGCTGGTGGCCAATGGCGACAATTTCGCCCAGGTTGAAAAGCTGAAAAGCCGTTTCCCAGCCATGGCACTGGTCGCTGCTGGCGGTATCGCTGCGGCTGCCGTCGCAGCCGAGCTGGATGCGCAATTCGTCAAGGATCTGCTGCTGGATGAGCCGCAAGCGCCTGCGCCGGCCGAAGACGATTTCGACAGCGCCTTCGATCTGAGCCTGGATGATTTGGATAACATCACGCCAGCAGCCGAGATGCCGGCGCCGCAACCGGAGCCCGTTGTTGCGATCCCGGACGAGCCGCAAGCTCCCGCGCCGGTCGAAGACGATCTGGACAGTTCTTTCGATTTGAGTCTGGATGACCTGGAGAACATTGCGCCTGTAGCCGTTGCGCCAGCACCTCAACCGGAGCCTGAGCCGGAAGCAGTGACCCTCGACGATCTGGAAGAATTCCCGCTGGACGACGATTTGAGCTTCGATTCCGTTCTGCAGCAGCAGACTGAGATCAAGCAAAACCTCGACGATCTGTCGGATTTCGATCTGGACATGGACCTTGGTGGCGAAGCTGAGCCAGCGACCCTGGCCGAAGACGACTTCCTGCTGGACCTGGACGACGACTTCAAGGATCTACCCGTTGCCCAAACCTCGGCAACCCCTGATGTAGTGCCCGATGATTTGGAGTTGCCGGCTGATTTCGATCTGTCCCTGGCCGACGAGATGGGCGCCCCTGAAGCCCCGAATGCGTTCGCCGCGGAGCTGGATGATGTCAACGCCGAGCTGGAGCGCTTGTCCCAAAGCATCAGTGAACCCACTTTTACCGTGGACGACGCTCTGGCGACTGTGGACGACGAACCGGAATTCGATTTCCTGTCCGGCACCGACGAGGTCGCGACCAAACTCGATCTGGCTCAGGCCTACATCGACATGGGCGACACCGATGGTGCCCGGGACATCCTCAATGAGGTGGTGACCGAAGGCGACGATGGCCAGAAGAACGAAGCCAAGGAAATGCTTTCGCGTCTGGCTTGAGTGGCGTGTTGTAAATAAACGGCAGCCGATGAGGCTGCCGTTTTTGTTTTTGGCAAGGTGCGATGGTGTTTGTGAGGCCGTCATCGCGGGCAAGCCTCGCTCCTACAGTGTTTGGAGTTGCCTATCGATCCCTGTAGGAGCGAGGCTTGCCCGCGAACAGGTCATCACAGATTGCACTGGCATCCCCGCCCCACAGCCTTATAATGCCCGCCATTGCGTACATCAGCAGGCTGTTTTCCTTGGCAAATATAGATAATCCGGCCGCCGAAATGGCGGCCGACGGCTTTTTCCGAGTCGCGTTGGGCGTTGAATACAAAGGCTCGCGTTACCGTGGCTGGCAGCGTCAGGCCTCCGGCGTGCTCACCGTTCAGGAAACCCTCGAAAACGCGCTGTCCAAAGTCGCTGATTCACCGGTTTCGCTATTGTGTGCCGGGCGTACAGATGCCGGGGTGCATGCCTGCGGACAAGTGGTGCATTTCGACACCCAGGTCGAGCGTTCGATGAAAGCCTGGGTCATGGGCGCCAACATCAACTTGCCGCACGACATCAGTGTCAGTTGGGCCAAAGTCATGCCGGCGCACTTTCACGCGCGGTTCAAGGCCATCGCCCGGCGCTACCGCTATGTGATCTACAACGATCAGATCCGTCCGGCGCACCTGAACGAAGAAATCACCTGGAACCACCGCCCGCTGGACGTCGAGCGCATGGCCGAAGCGGCTCAGTATCTAGTGGGTATTCACGACTTCAGCGCCTTCCGCGCCGGCCAATGCCAGGCCAAGTCGCCGATCAAGGAACTGCATCACCTGCGCGTCACCCGCCACGGCAAGATGATCGTGCTGGATATTCGGGCCAACGCCTTCTTGCACCACATGGTGCGCAATATCGCCGGCGTGCTCATGACCATTGGTGCCGGCGAGCGCCCGGTGGAGTGGATGAAGGAAGTGCTGGAGAGCCGGATTCGCCGTTCAGGCGGGGTAACGGCACACCCGTTTGGCCTGTATCTGGTCCAGGTGGAGTACCGTGACGAGTTCCAATTGCCTGAGCGATATATCGGTCCGCACTTCCTCACCGGTTTCTCCGAACTTGACGGCTGACGCCCTCGAGCGCTTTTGTTACCATCCGGGACTTTCTCGGATTTGCCGTGGGGTTTTATCGACATGTCAGCCGTTCGCAGCAAGATTTGCGGGATTACCCGCATAGAAGATGCGTTGGCAGCGGTCGACGCCGGGGCCGATGCCATCGGATTCGTGTTTTACGCCAAGAGCCCGCGGGCGGTTACGTTCCAGCAGGCGCGCGCGATCATCGGGGCGCTGCCGCCATTCGTCACCACCGTGGGCTTGTTCGTCAATGCCAGTCGGTGCGAGCTGGGGGAAATCCTCGACGCCGTACCGCTGGACCTGCTGCAGTTCCATGGCGATGAAAGCGCTGAAGATTGCGAAAGTTGGCATCGCCCGTACATCAAGGCGTTGCGGGTCAAGGCCGGGGACGACATCGCTGCGGCTTGCAATGCCTACCCGAGTGCCAGCGGTATCCTGCTCGATGCCTATGTCGAAGGGGTTCCCGGCGGAACCGGCGAAGCGTTCGACTGGTCATTGATACCACAAGGCTTGAGCAAACCGATCATCCTGGCAGGTGGCCTGACGCCGGATAACGTCGCCGAAGCGGTTGCGCGGGTTCGACCCTATGCAGTGGATGTCAGTGGCGGAGTAGAGGCGAGCAAGGGCGTCAAGGATCACGCCAAGATCAAAGCGTTCATCAAGGCGGCACGCGGTTGATGTGACGGCTGGCAGACTGCCGCCGTCCACTGCACTGTACAAAACGGCTGAGGATTGATGGGTGGTACGCAGGTCACGCTTTTGACCCGGCCATTGATCAAACATCGCCGCACACATGAATTTAGCGTTAGGGCATACGCGGGGCTGCGAACCAGAGTGTTCGGGCCGCCGGTACTGGAGAAATAAAGCATGAGCAACTGGTTAGTAGACAAACTGATCCCTTCGATCATGCGTTCCGAGGTCAAGAAGAGCTCGGTGCCTGAAGGTCTTTGGCACAAATGCCCGTCTTGCGAGGCTGTGCTGTATCGTCCCGAGCTGGAAAAGACCCTGGACGTTTGCCCCAAGTGCAATCACCACATGCGTATCGGCGCCCGCGCCCGTATCGACATTTTCCTGGATGCCGAAGGTCGCGCCGAATTGGGTGCGGACCTGGAGCCGGTTGACCGTCTGAAGTTTCGTGACGGCAAGAAGTACAAGGATCGCCTGACGGCGGCGCAAAAGCAGACCGGCGAAAAAGACGCACTGATTTCCATGAGCGGCACCTTGCTGGGCATGCCTGTCGTGGTGTCGGCGTTCGAGTTCAACTTCATGGGCGGTTCGATGGGTGCAATCGTCGGCGAGCGCTTCGTGCGCGCCGCCAACTATGCGCTGGAAAAGCGTTGCCCGATGATCTGTTTCTCCGCCTCCGGCGGTGCGCGGATGCAGGAAGCATTGATCTCCCTGATGCAGATGGCCAAGACCTCCGCAGTGCTGGCGCGTCTGCGTGAAGAGGGCATTCCGTTCATCTCCGTGCTGACCGATCCGGTCTACGGTGGTGTTTCCGCCAGTCTGGCGATGCTGGGCGACGTGATTGTTGGCGAGCCCAAGGCTCTGATCGGCTTTGCCGGTCCACGCGTCATCGAGCAGACCGTGCGCGAAAAACTGCCAGAAGGCTTCCAGCGCAGTGAGTTCCTGCTGGAGCACGGTGCGATCGATATGATCATTCACCGTCAGGAATTGCGTCCACGCCTGGGTAACCTGCTGGCGCAAATGATGGGTCTGCCGACGCCGAAATTCGTTGCCGCGCCAATCGAACCGATCGTCGTTCCACCGGTGCCAGCCAGCCTATGACCGAACGTACCCTTGGCGAGTGGCTCGCCTACCTTGAGCAGTTGCACCCCTCGGCCATCGACATGGGCCTTGAGCGCTCGCAACAGGTAGCGTCCCGCATGGGACTGGGCAAGCCGGCGCCTCGGGTGATCACGGTCACCGGCACTAACGGCAAGGGCTCTACCTGTGCTTTCGTAGCGTCATTGCTGCGGGCACAGGGCCTGAAAGTCGGTGTCTACAATTCCCCGCACCTGCTGCGTTACAACGAACGGGTGCAAGTCAATGGCGTCGAAGCCACTGACGCCGAGCTGTGCCGGGCCTTCGCTGCAGTGGAGGCGGGGCGCGGTGACACTTCCCTGACCTATTTCGAAATGGGCACCCTGGCGGCGTTCTGGCTGTTTCAACAGTCGGGACTCGATGCCGTGGTGCTGGAGGTTGGTCTGGGCGGGCGCCTGGACACCGTCAATGTGGTGGATGCCGACATGGCGCTGGTCACCAGTATCGGCGTTGACCATGCGGATTATCTGGGTGATACCCGTGAGTCCGTGGCCTTTGAAAAGGCCGGCATTTTCCGTCAGGGTGCGCCCGCACTCTGTGGCGATCTGAATCCTCCTCAACCCTTGCTGGATAAGGCGCGCGAGCTCAGTTGCCCGTTTTTCCTGCGTGGGCGCGATTTCGATCTGGGTGTAACCGATCACAACTGGCAATGGCGCGGCGCCGATGCGCAGGGCCGAGTGGTCGAATTGCATGATTTGCCGTTGCTCGATCTGCCGATGGAAAACGCGGCGCTGGCGTTGCAGGCCTACCTGCTGCTCGGCTTGCCGTGGGACGATGCGCAGATTATCCAGGCACTTCAAGCAACGCGGGTGGTCGGGCGTCTCGATCGCCGGCAGTTTGATTGGCAGGGCAAGCGAATTAATCTGTTGCTGGACGTGGGGCATAATCCCCATGCAGCAGAGTACCTGGCGCGGCGCCTGGCCAGTCGACCGCCAGTGGGTAAGCGCCTGGCGGTGTTCGGGTTGCTGGCGGACAAGGATCTGGAAGGTGTTATTGAGCAGTTGAGTGCCAGTGTCGGGCACTGGGCTGTCGCACCGCTGGACTCTCCGCGGGCACGGCCAGTGGCCGAACTGCATGGGGCGTTGCTCAAGCGCGGAGCTTCGGTAACGTCCTATGACAGCGTGGCGTCTGCCCTGGAAGGGCAGTGCGCGCTGGCGACGAGCGACGACGAAATTTTGTTGTTCGGATCATTTTATTGTGTCGCCGAGGCCTTGGATTGGCTGGCCCGGTGCTCCACGGAGGAAGCGGCAAATGGCATTGCTGGATAAGGCTTACAAGCAGCGCATGGTAGGCGCCCTCGTCCTGGTGGCGCTGGCGGTGATTTTCTTGCCGATGCTGTTTTCTCGTCAGGACGAGCAGCGCCAGGTAACGGTCGAGGCCCCGGCTGCGCCGCAAGCACCGGCGATGCCGCAAGTACAGGTTGAGCCGGTGGTGGTGCCAGAGCCGCAAACCTTGCCTCAGGAGCCAGTGCCGGGCGATGACGAGATCGCTCAGGACGTGCCTGCAGCACCGTCTGTTCCTGCTGTGCCTGCGGTGCCAGCGCCTACTGCCAAGCCCGTCACGCCACCGCCTGCTCCGGCGCCCGCACTGGCGGCCAAGCCTGCAACAGCGCCAGCCCAACCCATCACGGCTGCGCCGGGCAAGCCAGACACCACTCAAAGTCGTGTCGACGCCAATGGCCTGTCGGTCAGTTGGTCGGTGCAGCTGGCCAGTCTGGCCAATCGTGAAAGTGCGGAAAAACTGCAGAAAACCCTGCGCAGTCAGGGCTACAACGCCTATATCCGCTCTGCCGACGGCAAGAATCGGGTGTTTGTCGGGCCGCTGATCGAGCGCGCCGAGGCCGATCGACTGCGCGACTTATTGAACCGCCAGCAGAACCTCAAGGGGTTTGTGGTGCGCTTTCAGCCAGAGCGCGGCTAAATCTATCGCCCTGATTTGAAATGCACTGACAATCGCAGCTTACCGACACGCATGGGCTCTGCTAAAATGCGCCGCCTTATCCGTCTGTAGGCTGCACTGTGCCATTTACCTGGGTTGACTGGACGATCGTTGCAATCGTCGCCATCTCCGCATTGATCAGTCTGAGCCGCGGCTTCGTCAAAGAAGCACTGTCGCTGGTGACTTGGATCATCGCAGGGGTCGTTGCCTGGATGTTTGGTGGCTCATTGTCCGAGTACCTCGCCGGATACATCCAGACACCATCAGCCCGTGTGATCACGGGTTGCGCAATAATGTTTGTCGCCACATTAATCGTCGGCGCAATGGTCAATTATCTTATCAGCGAA
Source organism: Pseudomonas putida (assembly GCF_050990305.1). Taxonomy (GTDB): domain Bacteria; phylum Pseudomonadota; class Gammaproteobacteria; order Pseudomonadales; family Pseudomonadaceae; genus Aquipseudomonas; species Aquipseudomonas putida_AH. The sequence goes on from NZ_CP158817.1 coordinate 2,133,075, forward strand.
TTGGTACGCGTCACCGGGCTGTCCGGGACTGATCGATTCCTCGGCATGGCTTTCGGCGGCGCGCGTGGCGTGTTGCTGGTGGTCGTGGCGGTCGGGCTGTTGAGCCTGGGGCCGGTACAGCAGGACGAGTGGTGGAAACAGTCCCAGCTCGTGCCAAAATTTCTATTGGTCGCCGATTGGTCCAAAAACCTGATCCTCGGGTGGAGCAGTCAGTGGCTAGCCAGCGGAATCAGCGTACCCGCTGATATACCGTTCAAGGAGCAACTCTTGCCGATGGCCAAAACGCCTCAGTGAGTGGTGCTCAGTTCAGATCCATTAAGTAGGGGTTGCGTCGCATGTGTGGCATCGTCGGTATCGTCGGTAAGTCGAACGTCAATCAGGCGCTGTATGACGCGCTAACCGTCCTCCAGCACCGCGGCCAGGACGCTGCCGGTATCGTGACCAGCCATGATGGCCGGTTATTCCTGCGCAAGGACAATGGCCTGGTGCGTGACGTGTTCCAACAGCGTCACATGCAGCGTCTGGTCGGCCACATGGGTATCGGCCATGTGCGCTACCCGACCGCAGGCAGCTCGACCTCGGCCGAAGCTCAACCGTTTTACGTCAACTCGCCATACGGCATCACCCTGGCGCATAACGGTAACCTGACCAACGTTGAACAGCTGGCCAAGGAGATTTACGAATCCGACCTGCGCCACGTCAACACCAGCTCCGATTCGGAAGTGCTGCTCAACGTGTTTGCGCACGAACTGGCCCAGCGTGGCAAGTTGCAGCCAACCGAAGAAGACGTGTTTGCGGCCGTCACTGACGTCCACAACCGTTGCGTCGGTGGTTACGCGGTCGTGGCAATGATCACCGGTTACGGCATTGTCGGCTTCCGCGATCCACACGGCATCCGCCCGATCGTGTTCGGCCAGCGTCATACCGACGAAGGCGTCGAGTACATGATCGCTTCAGAAAGCGTGTCCCTGGACGTGCTCGGTTTCACCCTGATTCGCGACCTGGCACCGGGTGAAGCGGTCTACATCACTGAAGACGGCAAGCTGCACACTCGTCAGTGCGCGACCAACCCGTCCTTGACTCCATGCATCTTCGAACACGTCTACCTGGCGCGTCCGGACTCGATCATCGACGGTGTGTCGGTGTACAAGGCCCGTCTGCGCATGGGCGAGAAACTGGCCGAGAAAATTCTGCGCGAGCGTCCTGATCACGATATCGATGTGGTCATTCCAATTCCGGACACCAGCCGTACTGCGGCCCTGGAGCTGGCGAATCACCTGGGCGTGAAATTCCGCGAAGGCTTCGTGAAGAACCGTTACATCGGTCGTACCTTCATCATGCCGGGTCAGGCTGCGCGGAAAAAATCCGTACGCCAGAAGCTCAATGCGATCGAGCTGGAATTCCGCGGCAAGAACGTGATGCTGGTGGACGACTCCATCGTTCGCGGTACCACCTGCAAGCAGATCATCCAGATGGCACGGGAAGCGGGCGCCAAGAACGTTTACTTCTGCTCCGCCGCTCCGGCCGTGCGCTTCCCGAACGTGTATGGCATCGACATGCCGAGCGCCCACGAACTGATCGCCCACAACCGTTCGACCCAGGACGTGGCGGATCTGATTGGCGCCGACTGGCTGATCTATCAGGACTTGCCTGACTTGATCGAAGCGGTCGGTGGCGGCAAGATCAAGATCGAAAAGTTCGATTGTGCGGTGTTCGACGGCCAGTACGTGACCGGCGACGTCGACGAGGCCTACCTGAACAAGATCGAACAGGCACGAAACGATGCCTCGAAGGTCAAGACCCAGGCGGTCAGTGCGATCATCGATCTGTACAACAACTGATTTTCTACCGGCCCTGAGGGGCCGGTTTTGTATCTGGCTTTTAATTGACGAGAATAGGGAAAGGAGTGACAGCATGAGTCAGGATTGGGATGCCGGTCGGTTGGACAGCGACCTCGAAGGCGTAGCGTTCGATACCCTGGCCGTACGTGCCGGTCAGCACCGTACGCCGGAAGGCGAGCACGGTGATCCGATGTTCTTCACTTCCAGCTATGTGTTCCGCACCGCCGCCGACGCGGCCGCGCGTTTTGCCGGGGAAGTGCCGGGTAACGTCTACTCGCGCTACACCAACCCTACCGTGCGCGCATTCGAAGAGCGCATTGCCGCCCTGGAAGGTGCCGAGCAAGCCGTTGCGACGGCTACCGGCATGGCCGCGATCATGGCGGTCGTGATGAGCCTGTGCAGCGCCGGTGATCACGTGCTGGTGTCGCGCAGCGTGTTCGGTTCGACCATCAGCCTGTTCGAAAAGTACTTCAAGCGCTTTGGCGTCGAAGTCGATTACGTGCCTCTGGCAGACTTGTCCGGCTGGGATGCGGCGATCAAGCCCAACACCAAATTGCTGTTCGTCGAATCGCCGTCCAACCCCTTGGCCGAACTGGTGGATATCGCCGAATTGGCGAAAATCGCCCACGCCAAGGGCGCGATGCTGGTGGTTGATAACTGCTTCTGCACTCCGGCGTTACAGCAACCGCTGAAAATGGGCGCGGATGTCGTCGTGCATTCGGCCACCAAGTTCATCGACGGTCAGGGCCGTTGCATGGGTGGTGTCGTGGCCGGTCGCAGCGAGCAAATGAAAGAAGTGGTTGGGTTCCTGCGTACCGCCGGACCTACCCTGAGCCCGTTCAACGCCTGGATCTTCCTCAAGGGCCTGGAGACCCTCAACCTGCGCATGAAGGCACATTGTGCCAATGCCCAGGAGCTGGCCGAATGGCTGGAGCAGCAGGATGGAATCGAGAAAGTCCATTACGCGGGCCTCAAGAGCCATCCGCAGCACGAGTTGGCGCGGCGTCAGCAGAAGGGCTTTGGCGCGGTGGTGAGTTTCGAGGTCAAGGGCGGCAAAGAGGGTGCCTGGCGTTTTATCGATGCGACCCGACTGATTTCGATTACCGCCAACCTGGGCGACAGCAAAACCACCATTACGCACCCAAGCACCACCTCTCACGGCCGTCTGGCGCCGCAAGAGCGTGAGGCCGCGGGCATTCGTGACAGCCTGATTCGCATCGCGGTCGGTCTGGAAGACGTGGCGGATCTGCAAGCCGACCTGGCGCGCGGGTTGGCTGCCTTGTGATCGAGTTGTCCACGCCAGCCGCTTCCAATGGCCGTGTGGCGCTGGTCACCGGTGCTGCGCGGGGCATCGGGCTCGGCATTTCCGCCTGGCTGATCAGCGAAGGCTGGCAAGTGGTGCTGACGGACGTGGATCGGGTGCGCGGATCGAAAGTGGCGAAGGTACTGGGTGAAAACGCCTGGTTCGTCGCCATGGACGTGGCGAGCGAAGGGCAGGTGGCATTGGGCGTTGCCGAGGTGCTGGGGCAGTTCGGGCGCCTCGATGCGTTGGTGTGCAACGCTGCGGTTGCCGATCCGCACAACATCACCCTGGAAAGTCTCGATCTGGATGACTGGAATCGGGTGTTGGCGGTCAATCTCACTGGGCCGATGCTCTTGGCCAAGCACTGTGCGCCGTATTTGCGCGCGCACAGCGGAGCAATCGTCAATCTGACCTCGACCCGCGCCGGGCAGTCTGAACCTGATACCGAGGCCTACGCGGCGAGTAAGGGTGGCCTGTTGGCGCTGACCCATGCGTTGGCCATCAGCCTTGGGCCGGAGATTCGCGTCAACGCGGTCAGTCCTGGCTGGATCGATGCGCGCGACCCTTCGGTGCGCCGCGCTGAGCCGCTGACTGACGCCGATCATGCCCAGCATCCGGCGGGTAGGGTAGGGACGGTCGAGGACGTGGCGTCGATGGTGGCCTGGCTGCTGTCGAAGAATGCCGGTTTCGTCACGGGTCAGGAGTTCGTAGTGGATGGTGGCATGACCAAGAAGATGATTTACAGCGAGTAGTCGGGCATTGACACCGAGCGGTGGTGAATGTGCCACCGCCTTCGCGAGCAAGCTCACACCCACATTTGTCCGCGTACATCTTCAACGATGCAGTCAAATGTGGGAGCGGGCTTGCTCGGGAAAGCGGTCTGACGGTTGTCGATGCTGTATCGATTGAAAGAATTTTGTCTTTTTCAGAAAAACTTCAATCCTGCTATTGACTTAGGTTCGCTACCTGCGTAAATTTCGCGGCCTCGGAGATGCAAACGGGTGATTAGCTCAGCTGGGAGAGCGTCTGCCTTACAAGCAGAATGTCGGCGGTTCGATCCCGTCATCACCCACCACTTCCGAGAGTCTTGCGAAAGCAAGATGGAAGCAGAAATGCCTCCACCGACGCGCAGCGGTAGTTCAGTCGGTTAGAATACCGGCCTGTCACGCCGGGGGTCGCGGGTTCGAGTCCCGTCCGCTGCGCCATATTTAACGAATCGGTTTAAGCCGGTTCGTGATTGAAAAGCACCGAAGCTTTCAATCAAGCGAGTTACCTGGACGCAAGTCCACAGCGATACGCAGCGGTAGTTCAGTCGGTTAGAATACCGGCCTGTCACGCCGGGGGTCGCGGGTTCGAGTCCCGTCCGCTGCGCCATATCTGCATCAAGGACCACTGAACGCCTTGAAGCACGAAGAAAGCCATCAGCGCTTGCTTCGGATCGATAGCAAAGACCCTGGTCGAAAGACCGGGGTTTTTTGTTTCTGGAATTTGGTTTTTTTTCCCTTCTCCTTTTCCCGGCAGACGATTTCTGTAGGAGCGAGCTTGCTCGCGAAAAACGTTGTGACGCCCCGTTTAATCAGTCCGAGCGCGTCATCGTTGACCTCCATCGCGAGTGAACTCGCTCCTACAGGAAGAGCTGCCTCAGCGAAGCAAAGCCGTAAAATTTTGATTCTTTGGTCAATTTTTTTGTTTCTGCTGTTTGCCGCAAGCGCATAAGCCTATAAACTTAACCCTTCAGTCAGCTTTGCACGCTCATTTCAGCCCTTGAACCGTCAAGAAGGGCTTCTGCAAGACTCAAGAATTCCAGTACATAACCAGAAGGGCGGCTCCCATAACCGCCCAGAGGATGATCCATGTCCAACCGTGAAATATCCCGGCGCTCGTTCCTTCAGGGCGGGCTGGTGGCGGGTGTGAGCGTGACGCTCACACCGCTGAGCAGCCAGGCGCTGGCAGCCCTGATGGAAAACAGTGTGACCGTTCCGTCCGAGCAATGGCTTGGCAACAACGGCAAGGCGCGCGCCCGTAACGATGCCTTGTCCAAGGTCTGCGGCAGCAAGGTCTTTGCTCGCGACATTCGCGCCAAGGACATGCCGGGCTGGCCACAGCAGCAAGGCCACGCCATGTTGCTCAAAACCATCAAGGCCGACCGCATCTATGACGGTTATGACTTGTCGTGGCTGGGCGCCGAGTTGCAGCCTGACCGCATCGTCACCGCCGAAGACCTGGTCAAGGACGGCATCGTTTTCCCGGAAGAGCACGCCCCCGATCCACTGTTGCCGGCTGGCAAGGTGCCGATGTTCATCGGTCATCCGGTGGCGATCCTGATCTGGAACGACTTCGAGCGTTTCCGCAAGGCCAAGGCCCAACTCAAGTTCAACGACAAGGCGATTCGTTACGGTGCCCAGGTGCCGTTCTACGAAGGCGATCCCTACGGCAGCTTCCGTTACGTACGTGTCGGCGGTGCGACCTCGGCGGACGAAGATGAATTCGCCAGCCTCAAGGACTCGATCCTGTTCCCGATGCTGAAAAACCGTCGGCCGGTGTGGAATTCCCAGCCGAACCTGCATGGCAACCTGACCGAGCGGGGCCTTTTTTACGCCGACCGCATGAAGAAAGAGATCGACACCCCGCCGGACAACTGGCTGGTGTTCGACGAACGCTACAAGACCCCGTCGATCGAACCGGCAGCGATGGAACCGGACAACGGCAACGGCTGGTACGACCCTGCGACCAAGACCCTGCACTTTGTCGTAGCCACCCAGTGCCCGCTGGAAGCCGCGACCGAGACCGCTAAGATGATCGCGCCATCGCGTTTCGGCCTGGCCAACCTCAACATGCACCCGGGTTACACCGTGGGTTACGGTTCCAAGGACCACAACATTTTCGTCTACTACGCAGCCCTCGCTGCGCTGTACGGCGCCGGTGTGCCGGTGCGTCTGGCCAACGACCGCTACGAGCAGTTCCAGAGCGGAATCAAGCGTCACCCATTCGATATCCGCTACCAACTGGCGGTGGACAAGACGGATCACAGCTTCAAGATTTTCCGCGCCGAGATGAGCGTCGACGGCGGTGGGCGTGTCAACTACAGCCCTTCGGTGGCGGCGGTTGGCGCCACCGCAGCACAGTCGATCTATTACATGCCGCAGAACGACCTGCAGGTCACCGCTTACCATTCCCGCGCCGTAGAGGCTGGATCGATGCGTGGCTACGGCACCCTGCAGAGCATGGCTTCCACCGAGATGATGGTCGATGAAATCGCCGATCGCCTGGGTGTCGACGCCATCGAACTGCGTCGCAAAAATGCCCTGCGTTCGGGTATGAAAAACACCCAGGGCGCGGTGCCTGCGGGTGCCTTGCGTCTGCATGAGATTCTCGACAAGGCGGCTGTTCACGAAACCTGGAAAAACCGCGACGCCATCAAGAAGCAGCGTGAAGCGGCCGACCCGGACAACTGGTACGGTATCGGTTTCGCCATCTGCCAGAAAGACTTCGGCACCGGTTCCGAAGCGCCGATGGCCAGCATCGAAATCACCGCTGACGGTCGTATCAACCTGCGTCACATCGGCATCGAAATCGGCACCGGGATGTCCACCTCGCAAGCAATGGTCGTGGCCGATTTCCTCGGTCTGCCAGCGCACGAAGTGAAAACCGGTGAAACCGAGTGGAAGGAAATGCAGCTGATCACCGGCGGCAACCCTTACATCATGAGCCAGGCCGAACAGGATGGCTTCCTGCGCAACCCGCGTTGGGTCGGCAAGATCGCGTCGGCTTCGTCGGCGACCAACTCCGCCTACTACTTCAGCCACGCCACCCGTGAAGCGGCACGTGTTCTGTTCAACCACGGCTTGTGGCCGGCAGCGCTGGAAATCTGGCGACAAGGCCCGTACGGCGGCCAGGCCAACCCTTACGTAGTGCGCCGCGAAGACGCCCACTGGGTCGACGGCAAGCTCACCGCCAACGGCATGGAGCCGCTGCCGTTTGCGATGCTGGCCAAGCGTGCTCACGAGCGTGGTCTGGTCACCGGCGCCACGGTGCACGGTTTCAACCGCTGGAGCTGGGCCGAGGCCGAGTTCAGCATCGACGGCGTTCGCGAGCGTCTGCCGCTAGATGGTCTGGCGGTCAAGTACGGCGAGGGTGCACCAAAGGCGAAGCTGGCGCAGATGACCAGCGCCGGTTTCCATCTGCTGGATCGGCAGAACATTGCCTACCCACCAACCCAGTTGAACAACGCGGCAGTGACTTACTACAGCCCCGTGGCAACCCTGGTGGAATTGAAAGTGAACAAGGGCTCGGCGGAAGTCGAAGTGCTCAACCATCACTCGTGGGTCGAGTGCGGGCGGGTGCTGGTGCCGGAGCTGGTCAAGGGCCAGATCGAAGGCGGTACAGCCATGGGTATTGGTCATGCGCTGATGGAAGACATGCCGCTGTACGAAGGCGGTCCGGGGGAGGGTGACTGGAACTTCAACCGTTACCGTCTGCCAATGGCACGCAACGTGGCGGTCTGGAAACAGACGTCTGAAATCCTGCCGCCGCTGTCCCCGAGCGACCCGTCCAAAGGCATCGCCGAGGTGGTGATGATTCCGGTGGTCGGCGCCATCGGCAACGCCGTGGCCCATGCCATCGGCAAGCGTGTCCGCGACCTGCCTATCACTTCTGCACGCATCAAGGAGGCCCTCAATGGCTAACCGTCCGCTTCAACTGACCCTCAACGGTCAAACCGTCGGCCCGGTGGACATCCCTGATGACCTGCCGATGATCGACTACCTGCACGAATACAAGAACCTCACCGGTTCTCGCCTGGGCTGTGGCCAGGGCATCTGTCACGCCTGCGTGGTGATCGTCGACAACCCGGACGGCACCAGCGAAGAAGTGCGCACCTGCATCACCGGCGCGCACTATTTCGAAGGCAAGAAAGTACGGACCATCGAAGGTCATGCGACCCGCGACGAGCAGGGCAAGGTCACCGAACTGAACCCGATCCAGCAGCGTTTCGTTGACGAGTTCGCCTTCCAGTGCAGCTACTGCGCGCCAGGTTTCGTCAATGCAGCGACCGTGTTGGTGGAAAAGCTGCAGCGTCAGCCGACCGTCAAAAGCCAGCTGGAAAAAGTCATCGAAGACAGCCTCGGTCACCACATCTGCCGTTGCACCGGGTACGTGCGTTACTACAACGCCACGCGCAACGTGCTGACGGATCTCGGCCTGGTCAAGGAAGGTTAAGCATGAAGCATCTATTGACCCGCCTGGCATTGGCGGTTGGTTTGGCTGCGCCGGTGTTGTTGGCGCAGGCGGATGATCAGGTCAAGCGCGGCGAATACCTCGCCCGCGCCGCCGACTGCATGGCCTGCCATACCGCACCGGGTGGCGCGCCCTTTGCCGGCGGTCTGCCGATCGTCTCGCCATTCGGCACGATCTACGGCACCAACATCACCCCGAGCAAAGAGCACGGTATCGGTTTGTACAACGATGACGAGTTCTTCGCTGCGTTGACCGAAGGCAAGCGTCGCGATGGCGCCAACCTGTACCCGGCGATGCCGTACACCTCGTATCACCTGATGCCGCGAGAAGATTCCGACGCGATTCATGCGTATCTGAAAACCTTCGAGCCCATTGAGCGCGCGGCCCCGGTGACCAGTCTGAGCTTCCCGTTCAACGTTCGTCCGGGCCTGATCGCTTGGAACATGATGTACGGCAAAGACGTGAAGCTGGCGTCGACCGAAGGTAAAAGCGAAGCCTGGAAGCGCGGCCAGTACATGGTCGACGTGCTCGGTCACTGCGGCGAATGCCATACGCCACGTAATGTCACGGGCGCGATGCAACAGGACAAGCGCATGACCGGCGGTTTGCTCAATGGCTATCTGGCGCCAAGTTTGCTGGCCACTGACCTGGCCGCTCGCGGCTGGAATCATCAGGACTTGAGCTCGTTCCTCAAGCACGGCATGAGTGCCCAGGGCACGATGTTCAACGAGATGTTCCCGGTGTTCCACAACAGCACCCAAGGCCTCAATGACCCGGATCTGGCGGCCATGGCGACCTTCCTGCTCGGCGATCAGCCACCGGCGGCGAAAGTGCTGACTGATGTGCCGCTGGACACGCTCAGTGCGAGCGCCCAGCGCGGCCGTCAGGAATATTTGAACGTCTGCGCCGGTTGCCACGCGGTTGATGGCGAAGGCAAGCCGCACATCGCCGTGGCCATGCGCGGCAACACCACACTGCGCCTGGAAGATCCACGCAACCTGGTGCGGGTGATTGACGATGGTATCGGTGAGCAGAAGTTTGCCGGGTTCGAACACATGCAACCCATGCCCGGTTTTGCCGAGAAGCTCAGTCATGAGCAACTCACCGACTTGCTGAACTACCTGCGCCAAGGGTGGGGCGGTCAAGCGGGTGACCTGGCGGTGAACGACGTGCAGAAGCTGCGAGCCGATGCGCCGCCGCTCGAGCACAAGGCGCACTGACATGCAGCATCTGGATCTGCAAGTGGTGCGTCGGGCACTGGAGTGGTCGACAGCCGGGCAATGTGTCTGGCTGTGCACCGTGCTCGCGACCTATGGTTCCGCGCCACGTGCTCCGGGCTCGCTGCTGGCGGTGAATGCTGACGGGCAGTGGATCGGTTCACTGTCCGGCGGCTGTGTCGAGGAAGACTTCCTGGAGCGCGTCGCCGAAGGTGCATTTGAGCAGGCGGTCAGCGTTGTGCGCTACGGCGAAGGCGATGACCCGCGCTCGCGGGTCAGTCTGCCCTGTGGCGGCGTGCTCGATGTGCTGGTCGAAAAGCTTGAGCCTGATTGCGACGTACAGGCGCATTTGCGCGAACTGGAGTCGGCACTGTTGGGTCGACGGCGGTTGATCCGTGAAGTCGATCTGGCCAGCGGTGTGCGCAGTCTGTTTGATGATCGCGAACAGGGTGTGCGCGTCGAGCGTGAAATCGATCGCGTACGGTTACGCATCGGCGCGGCGCAGCGCTTGCTGCTGGCTGGGTATTCCAGCGTGGCGCAGGCCTGCGCGGAGTTCGCCGTGGGTCTGGGGTTCGAGGTGATTCTTTGCGATCCGCGAGATGAAGTGCTCGAGGGCGTAGTGCTGGACAATGTGGAGATTCGCCGCCAGCTGCCGTCGGTGTTTATCGCTGATGGTGGCTGCCACAGTGACACAGCAGTGGTCGCGTTGACCCACGATCCACGCATTGATGATCTGGCGATGATGGAAGCGGTGCGCACCGAGGCGTTTTACATCGGTGTGATGGGCTCGGTGCAAACTTCGCAAAAGCGCTTCGAGCGTTTGCGGCGTATTGGCGGTTTGGGGGAGGGGGAGTTAGCGCGGATTCATGCGCCGATTGGCCTGAACCTGGGCAGCAAGACGCCGGCGGAAATTGCCTTGGCGGTACTGGCTGATATCTTGCGGATTCGTAGTGGCATCCCGCGAGATCGGGTTTAACTCTAAAAGATCGCAGCCTTCGGCAGCTCCTACATTGACCACGTTTTACTGTAGGAGCTGCCGAAGGCTGCGATCTTTTGATTTTGATCTGAATCAGTACCCAAACTTGTCCCGCAATCCGTAATACCAGGCACCCAATGCCGCAAACGGCGTGCGCAGCAATTGCCCGCCCGGGAACGGGTAGTGAGGCAGGTCGGCGAACGCGTCGAAACGCTCAGCCTGGCCACGTAGCGCTTCAGCCAGCACCTTGCCCGCCAAGTGCGTGTAGGTCACGCCATGGCCGCTGCAGCCTTGTGAGTAATAGATATTGTCGCCCAGGCGCCCAACTTGCGGCAGGCGTGACAGGGTCAGCAGGAAATTGCCGGTCCAGGCGTAATCGATTTTCACGTCCTTGAGCTGCGGGAACGCCTTGAGCATCTTCGGTCGGATGATCGCCTCGATGTTTGCCGGGTCCCGTGCGCCATACACCACGCCACCGCCGAAAATCAGGCGTTTATCGCCGCTCAGGCGGTAGTAGTCCAGTAAATAGTTGCAGTCCTCGACGCAGTAATCCTGAGGCAGCAGGCTTTTCGCCAACGCATCGCCCAAGGGTTCTGTAGTGATGACCTGTGTGCCGCAAGGCATCGACTTGGCGGCCAATTCCGGCACCAGATTACCCAAGTACGCATTGCCAGCCACGATGATGAACTTTGCCCGAACCTTACCCTGTGGCGTGTGCACGACCGGGTTTGCGCCGCGCTCGATCCGCACCGCAGGCGATTGCTCATAAATCGTGCCACCCAGTGACTCAACCGCCGCCGCTTCGCCCAGCGCCAGATTGAGCGGGTGAATATGCCCGCCACTCATGTCGAGCATGCCACCGACGTATTGATCGCAAGCCACTACTTCACGGATCCGTCGTTGGTCCAGCAACTCAAGTTGCGTATGACCGAAGCGCTCCCACAGGCGCTTTTGGGATTCCAGGTGGCCCATCTGCTTGGCGGTGATGGCGGCGAACACGCCACCGTCCTTCAGATCGCACTGGATGTTGTACTTGGCAACCCGCTCCCGAATGATCCGCCCGCCCTCGAACGCCATCTGGCCCAACAGTTGAGCCTGCTTGGGTCCGACGCTGCGTTCGATCACATCGATATCGCGGCTATAACTGTTGACGATCTGGCCACCATTGCGCCCCGACGCGCCAAACCCCACCTTCGCCGCTTCCAGCACCGTCACCCGGAAACCGTTCTCCAGCAGGAACAAGGCTGAGGAAAGGCCGGTATACCCGGCACCGATCACACAGACATCCGTCTCAACGTCATCCTGTAAAGCTGGGCGCGAAGGCGTCGCATTGGCCGATGCGGCGTAGTAGGACTCTGGGTAGGGAGTGTTCGCCATCCTGCTGCCTCTGTTTAATATATTTTACGAGTGCATCGATCCTACCCGAGTTGAAAATCTCCCGCCAGCCACCGGAAAATCTTCTTTGCGACCACAAAATTAAATATTTTGCATATTCATAGGGTTAGCTCAAAAAAAGGTGTTGACACCCCTCCGGAATTCCGTAGAATGCCGCCTCACAGCAGGCACGTAGCTCAGTTGGTTAGAGCACCACCTTGACATGGTGGGGGTCGTTGGTTCGAGTCCAATCGCGCCTACCAAACAAAATCCGCTCTGCTGGGCGGTCTAGAAGGGCTCACCGAAAGGTGGGCCCTTTTTTGTTGCCTGGCGTTTGGTGCTTGTACAGAAGCCCTTCGCGCAGTGTAGTCGACGCAGGAAACACAAATGACCGATGAGATTGATATTCCCGAGCCCGAGCATGACCACCTGCTCGATCTCGAATTCCATGACATAGAGTCATTCGCCGAGGCAGATGCTCAGGCGATTTATGACGATGAGCACGACGTGGATGATGACGTCGATTATCTCGATCAGTTCGATCAAGACGGTTGAGTTTCCAGGGGTTTGACGGCACCTACGTTGCCCACAGAGCCCATTCATTCATGAAAGAATGTCGGCTCAATGCCTTCGAATGAAAACCAATTCTATTTGTCATTGAACTGTCGGCGCCTAATTGCGTCCAACCCGTAAATGTCCACGCGTTTCGCTGATTTTTGAGCGGGAGAGTGTTGAATGGGGAGGCGAGCGATGATCAAGTTCCTTGCGGCTTATCTGTCTGTTTGCCTCTTGCTTCAGTGGACGGTGGTGGAAGCGTCCCCGTGGATTGCATCTCACGTGCTTCTCAGATGGATCCTCTAGCCTGATATGCATGTCACCGACCTGATGGCTGAATCACCGCCGTCACATCGCCATTCAGGCGTAGAATGGTATGCGCTATCTCATCCAAAGGAGTCGATCATGATCTCCGACCCTGTAAGCAAGCCATCGTCCGACAGCCAAGCCGTTTGGGATCAATACTTCTGCGCCGCGCTGATTGCCGAAAGCAATCTGACCGCACCCGTTGTCGGTGGCGCTACCCATGAAGACAGGCAGAATTTATTGATCGAGAGGGCCAAGGCCCTTGCCGACAAAATGATGGACACCAGAAAGTGAACAGAGCCCAGCCATTGCGCTGGGCTCTGTGCATCTAGGCCCTGTTCACCCATGCCTCAGGCAATCAGTTCGACCTTCCCGGTTGCCAGACGATAAACACCTCCCACTATTTTCAACTTGCCGCTGCCGAGCGCGTCGGTTAGCAGTGGGGTGGCTTGCTTGAGGCGTTCGACCGAATTTTTCACATTTTGCGCTGTAGCGTTGGCCACCAGGTCCCCGGGCTGTTTGATCACTTGCTCGATTGACGGCTTGAGCGCGTCTGTCAGCTTCGGGATTTGCCCGGGGAAGACCGTATGATCCTTGACGGCTTTGATGCCGGCCTCGATGGCACCACAGCTCTCATGCCCCAAGACCAGAATCAACGGTGCGCCAAGCACAGCGACCCCGTATTCGAGGCTCGCGAGGCCTTCCTGCGTGACGAAGTTACCGGCGACGCGGATAGCGAAAAGGTCACCCCGCGCGGTGTCAAATGCATATTCGGGGGCGATGCGCGAGTCGGAACAGCTTAGGACGGCCACGAACGGGTTCTGGCCTGAGACCAGAGCTTCACGTTCGTCCTTGAAGTCGTGCGTTTGCGAGTTGCCGCTGACATAGCGTTCATTGCCTGCTATCAGTCTTTTCAGCGCCTCGTCCGGGCTGATGACGTTTTTCGGTTTGGGGGGCGTTGAGGTTTTTTCGGCTGCTTGAAGGATTTGATCGGGCAAGGTTCCGGCGAGTAACAGCGCGCCGGCTCCTAATCCGGCAAGGCGAAGAAAGCGACGACGCTCATTGTTGTTTGAAGCAGAGTTTGAATCACATGATTTACACATGATTTTATTTACTCGGTTCAATGCGGTGGGGGGAATGCGGTTGGGGTAGTGCGTTTGCAAGGACATTTCGCACTGGCGTATTGGAGTCTAGTTGGTCCCTTAAATGCCATGTCTTATCCGACCTGTGGGAAAGTCTGCCTGAGTCGAACCCGCGCAGTTGCTGGTCATTGGGCATATGCAATACAGCGATTGATGAGCTACTACTGACAGGCTTGATCAATTTGATCCTGACAGGAGTTTCTCGATGCTGGCTCACTGGCTTTTTGCGGCGCTTCACCTATTGGCGTTTGGCCTGGGATTCTGGGCGGTGCTGACGCGAGGCACGAATTTTCGGCGCTTAGCCAAAAACGTGGGGGAAGCTCGCAGCGTGTTGATCGCGGACAATCTCTGGGGCGTTTGCGCGCTCATTCTGCTGGTCACGGGTGGGATGCGGGCTTTTGGCGGATACGAAAAAGGCACGGATTATTACCTGCATCAACCGTTGTTCCACCTCAAGATGACGCTTTTCGTGCTGATTTTGCTGCTTGAAGTGGCGCCGATGCTGACGTTGATCAAGTGGCGAGTGGCGTTGGCCCGTGGTCAGGCAATCAACACTGGACGCGCGACACTGTTTGCGCGGATCAGTCATCTCGAAGGGGGGCTGGTGTTGCTGATGGTTATCGCGGCCAGTGGCATGGCGCGCGGTATTACGTTCGGCTAGGCAGTGCGATTGGGCGCCAGTGTTACGCGGTGGAGGGTTGATGCGTGAAAGGAGGGCGTCGCGACACATGAATCTTTAGCCAGCCATCGTTCCGGAGCGAACGGGCTGGCTACCGACTGCATCAGGATTCAGGGGTTTGCGGTTTGGCCGGGGCGGTCAGGCCAGCCTGAATGCGCTGATAAATTTCTTCGCGATGCACGGCAACATCTTTCGGGGCGTTGATGCCAATCCTGACTTGCTGGCCGCTAACGCCGAGGATGGTGATCGTAATGTCATCACCAATGTTTATGCTTTCACCGACTTTGCGGGTGAGTATCAGCATGGTCTTCTCCTTGATTGCTTTGTGGGGCACCTGATTCGGACAGTGCAGAGGTCGGTGGTATGTATAGATTAGTGCGAAGTTTCACGGTTTGGGTGCCTCTTTCTGACGTGCAGATGCAGCATTAATTCCCAAGGCGTAACTATACAGAGGCCGCAACCATCATTCTCGTTGTTTTGCGCCCATTTTGCGGCACTCGGGAAGTATTCATGAGTGTTAAAATCCTCGCTTTAAGCATTCTGAGGGAATCGCAGTGCGCAAAATGGTCTTGGTAATGGCGATACTGGCGCTGGTGGGATGCGGTGAAGGCAAGCGGGCCGAGGCGCCAAAGCCTGCGCCTGCAACAGCCGCCGTTCCTGCGCAGGCAACAGGGCCGCAATGGGATCTGGAAATACGAGGTGAAACACCTCAAGCCGTCAGCGACCTCAGCGGCTGGTTGATCGAGCATAACTTCATGTCCAATGTCGTCCGCGAAAACGGTAAGGTCCGCGTATTGATGGGGCCGTTCAACTCCAAAGCTGAAGCCGAGGCCAAGCAGGCGGAAGTGGCTGCAGCCATCACCCGGGCGAAGAAGCAGAACATAGAGCTATTGGTTCTAGAGCATCCGGTCGCTCAATAACAAAGTCGTTGTCTAGAAATACAAAGGCCTCGGGATTTCAACCCGAGGCCTTTGTGTATTCAGCAGACGGTCAGCCGCAGGTTTTCAGGTTAACAGGCCCGACAAACTCGTTGCCGCGCCCCATGACGCAGGCCACGCTCTGATTGCGCTGACGCTCCCAGGCTTGAACCGGGTAGGTTTTGTCCCAGGCTTCATACAGTTGCCGATCCTGTTTCGACAGGCGCAAACCGTACTGCTTGCTCATATAGAAATATGTCCGGGCGATCATGCCGCGAATGGAAGGGCGCGGCATGACCTTCTTTGCCTTGAAATCGATTTGAGTCAGGCACGAGCCATATTGACCCGATTGTTCCGGCAGCCAGCCGAAACTGAAGTTGCTGCGGTCGCCGTTCACCTCGCCGATGCTGGGTACCAGGTTATGCAGGTCCGCTTCAGCCTTCTGGTAAATGGGGTCGTAGCGCGTACAGTTCTTGCGTCCGCCTTCCTGCCAACACTGGCGCTGATGACCAATCTGCCAGGCCGGCACAATGTGCTCCCACTCAATGCGGGCAGCGCGCTTGGCATCTTTACGCGGCACATAACCGCAAGCGGCCAGGTTCACCCGATTGCCCGTATATTTACAGCCGCAATAGAACTCGGTGGATTGTGGGGCGTACAGCTTTGCAGCCACTTTCTTGGCTTCGCTGAAAGTGCGCGGCGCGTCGGCCTGGGCGCTCACGGCGAACAGCAGGAACAGCAAAGCAAAACAACGGACACTCATTGACTCAGTCTTCCTTCGGCACTACCCAGAAAATCTGCACACCGCCGTCGTCGCGATAGGCGAGGGTGACGTTGTCGTTCTCGTCGATCTCTTCGAGCAAGCGCTCCCACTCATCCATGGGTTCGTCCGGAAGACGGAAAATCAAGGCTGCCTTGGCCTTCTGAGCGGTGGGGGAGTTGATGATTTTCTGAACGCGCAGGCCCATGCGGACATAGGCGTCAGGTAAGGCGGAGGAGTTGTCCACGGAATTATCCTTATTAAGCTGTACGTGCATACAGTATTTAACTATAGGCTTTTTCGCAACTGCTTAAAATTCAAGAGAATCCTCTGACCGCAAATTTTTCCATTTGGGGGTGGGATTTTTATCAGGAGGGTGTTGGAGTCCACTCGCCAGGGCTGGCGAGTGGTGAAAACGCTGTGCGATCGGAATCGCTTGAATGAGGGCGACTCAGTATTCCCAGAACATCCGTTGCAGCTCTTTGCTGTCGTTGGTCTTGGTCAGGGCGACCATGGCCAGGATGCGAGCCTTTTGCGGATTCAGGTCGTGGGCGACAACCCAATCGTATTTGTCGTCAGGCTGTTCTGCGTTACGCAGTACGAAGCCGCCGGCGTTGACGTGGGAAGAGCGAATGATCTGCACGCCATCCTTGCGCAGGGCTTGCAGGCTTGGAACGACCCGCGAAGAGACCGAGCCATTGCCGGTGCCGGCGTGGATGATGGCTTTGGCGCCCGACTGTGCCAGTGCCTTGTAAGCCGTGTCGTTGACGTTGCCGTAGGAATAGGCGATTTCCACGTCAGGCAGGCTCTTGATGTTCTTGATGTCGAACTCGGAGCCCATGGTGTGGCGCTTGGCTGGCAGGCGGAACCAGTAGGATTTTCCTTCAACCACCATCCCGAGTGGGCCCCAGGCGCTTTTGAATGCCTCGGTCTTGATGTTGATCATTTTGCTGACATCACGGCCCGACTGGATCTCATCATTCATGGTCACCAACACGCCTTTGCCGCGTGCTTCTTTGCTACTGGCCACAGCCACGGCGTTATACAGGTTCAGCATGCCGTCGGCCGACATCGCGGTACCCGGGCGCATGGAGCCGACCACGATGATGGGTTTGTCGGTTTTTTCCACCAGGTTCAGGAAGTAGGCGGTTTCTTCCAGAGTGTCGGTGCCATGTGTAATCACGATGCCATCGACGTCATCACTGTCGGCCAGTTCGGCCACGCGGCGACCCAATTGCAGCAGGTTGTCGTTAGTGATGCTTTCGGACGCGATCTGCATGACCTGTTCACCACGAACATTGGCCAATTGGCTCAGTTCCGGAACGCCGGCAATCAGTCTGTCCACGCCGACTTTCGCCGCTTGGTAGGTCGCACTGTTGGCGGCGCTGGCGCCCGCGCCGGCAATGGTGCCGCCGGTGGCCAGGATCACCACGTTTGCCAGTTTTTGTTGGGTTTCAACTTCTTTGGCCTGAAGGGCGGTGGGCAGGAGCAGCAGGAGGGCCAAGGCGCCCGGGACAAAGGTTTTCAAAGCAGATGTCATTATTTTTCTCTCTAGTGGTGACGGTGCTGATGCAGGTTCATCTAGAAGCACCCCAAACGAATCTGATGGCTCGGGGTGCGGGAGAAGAGCAGGATCTGTACCAGTCATGTTTTGCGTCGAGAAAAACGCTCAACTCACTGATTTGTTTAGATATTTAAACAATTTGTGTAGTGAGGCGCGATCAGGAATGTCCGGATTTCCGAATATCTGTCATTTTTGCGTTCGGCTCACCGAAGGCAGGATCGTGAATCTGCGCTAAAGAATCCGTTACGCAGGTCGATCCTTCCTTCAGGAATCTTTTTACAGGGAGTTCACATGTCGTTGACGGTCGGTTTTCCAAATACATACACGATCAATATTGGCGGTAAACCACCCGCAACCGTCGAAACATTGAATGAAGCGGCGTCTGATACCGCGCAGCATCCGTTGGGCCAGGTGGCGGGCGAGGAAAAGGCCGTTGGAGGCGTTCCTGGTTCTGAAGCCGAAAACGAGAGCACTCAAAGCGTCGCGGTCAAGACGCTGCTCAAGCGGATGCAAGAGCTGCAGCAGCAACTGCGTGAACAACAGAGGCAATTGGCCGCCACGCAAGCAGCAGAGTTTCCAACGCCCGAAGCCAAGGCGACGGCGGTGATGGCGATTCAGAGCCAGATTGCCGATACCTCGGCAGCGCTGTCGCAAGTGACCGCAGCCTTGGTGAAGGAGCTAACCAAGGCCGCCGGCACAGGAAGTGTGATCAGTACGACGGCATGATAAAAAAAGATCTACGCCTCTCAACCCGATGGCCCCATCAATGGGGTTTTCGGTCGTTGACAAATTTTGGCAAGGTTCGCATAGTTCGATCAACGCAAACGTTTGCGATGTGCTCATGTTGGACAAAAACCATCAACGAGTACCAAGCAGCTTACGCCGGCGCAAGTGTTGCTCAAAATAATCATAAGATCGGAGTGAACCCATGAAGCTGCCATTTGCTGGACGTCTTCTTGCTGTCGCTATGCTGGCTGCCGCCTGCGTCGCGCTGCCTGTCTCTTCGGCCTTCGCCGAATCTGCGGAAAAACCCAAGGTTGCGCTGGTCATGAAATCCCTGGCCAACGAATTCTTCCTGACCATGGAAGACGGCGCCAAGGCTTACCAGAAAGACCACTCCGGCGAATTTGAACTGATCTCCAACGGTATCAAGGACGAAACGGATACTGCCAATCAGATCCGTATTGTCGAGCAAATGATCGTCTCCAAAGTCGATGCCTTGGTCATCGCACCGGCTGACTCCAAGGCCATGGTGCCAGTGATCAAAAAAGCGGTCGATGCCGGTATCACCGTGATCAACATCGACAATCAGCTTGATCCGTCAGTGCTCAAAAGCAAAAACATCAGCGTTCCGTTCGTGGGCCCGGATAACCGCAAAGGCGCGCGCCTGGTGGGTGAGTACCTGGCCAAGCAGCTCAAGGCCGGTGACGAAGTGGGCATTATCGAGGGCGTGTCCACGACCACCAACGCCCAGGCCCGTACTGCCGGTTTCAAGGATGCAATGGAGGCCGCGCAGATCAAGGTGGTGTCGGTTCAGTCCGGTGATTGGGAAATCAACAAGGGCAACCAGGTAGCTTCCGCCATGCTCAGCGAATACCCGCAGATCAAGGCCCTGCTGGCCGGTAACGACAGCATGGCGGTCGGCGTAGTGTCTGCAGTGCGCGCCGCGGGCAAGGCCGGCAAGGTGCAAGTGGTCGGTTACGACAACATCAATGCCATCAAGCCGATGCTCAAGGACGGCCGCGTGCTGGCCACAGCCGATCAGTTTGCCGCCAAGCAAGCTGTGTTCGGCATTGAGTCTGCGCTGAAAATCATCAAGGGCGAGAAGGTCGACAGCGCCAACGGTGTGATCGAGACTCCGGTAGAGCTGGTTACCCAGTAATCATCTGGCGACTCAACGGTGCTCGCCTGTCCGGGCGAGCGCATGGAGATTTTTATGCCCGTTCGCCCTCCGAACGCTGTCCTTTCGGTCAGCGGTATCGGCAAGACCTACGCCCAACCGGTCCTGACCGGCATCGACCTGACGCTCATGCGCGGTGAAGTGCTGGCACTGACCGGTGAGAACGGTGCAGGTAAAAGCACGCTATCGAAGATCATTGGTGGGCTGGTTGCGCCAACCACGGGTCAGATGCAATTTCAGGGGCACGATTATCGCCCCGGCAGCCGGGCCCAGGCCGAAGCCCTGGGTATCCGCATGGTCATGCAGGAATTGAATCTGCTGCCGACCCTGTCGGTGGCGGAAAATCTGTTTCTCGATAATTTGCCGAGCAATGGCGGCTGGATCAGCCGCAAGCGATTGCGCAAGGCTGCAATCGAAGCCATGGCCCAGGTCGGGCTTGATGCGATCGATCCGGATACCCTGGTCGGTGAGCTTGGCATCGGTCACCAGCAAATGGTGGAGATCGCCCGCAACCTGATCGGCGATTGCCACGTCCTGATTCTCGATGAACCCACAGCGATGCTCACCGTCCGTGAAGTCGAGATGTTGTTCGAGCAGATCACCCGCCTGCAGGCCCGTGGCGTATCGATCATCTATATCTCCCATCGCCTCGAAGAATTGGCCCGGATAGCCCAGCGCATTGCGGTGTTGCGTGACGGCAACCTGGTGTGCGTCGAGCCGATGGCCAATTACGACAGCGAGCAACTGGTCACCTTGATGGTCGGTCGTGAGCTTGGCGAACACATTGACATGGGGGCGCGCAACATCGGCGCTCCAGCGCTGACGGTCAAGGGCTTGACCCGCGCTGACAAGGTTCGCGATGTGTCCTTCGAAGTGCGCGCCGGCGAGATCTTCGGTATTTCCGGTTTGATCGGGGCAGGTCGCACTGAATTGCTGCGCCTGATCTTCGGCGCGGATACCGCCGACAGTGGCACGGTTGCGCTGGGTTCACCGGCACAGGTTGTCAGTATCCGTTCTCCGGTGGATGCCGTCGGTCATGGCATCGCCCTGATCACCGAAGATCGCAAAGGTGAAGGGCTGCTGTTGACGCAGTCGATCAGTGCCAACATCGCGCTGGGCAACATGCCGGCCATTTCCAGTGGCGGGTTCGTCAGCAATGGCGACGAAGCCTCCCTGGCCCAGCGTCAGATTGATGCCATGCGCATCCGCAGCGCCGGCCCGACACAATTGGTCAGCGAGCTATCCGGTGGTAACCAGCAGAAAGTGGTCATCGGTCGTTGGCTAGAACGTGATTGCTCTGTGCTGCTGTTCGACGAACCGACCCGGGGTATCGACGTCGGTGCCAAGTTCGACATCTATGCGCTGCTCGGTGAACTGACTCGCCAAGGCAAGGCGCTGGTGGTGGTCTCCAGCGACTTGCGCGAGTTGATGCTGATCTGCGACCGGATCGGCGTGTTATCGGCAGGACGCCTGATCGATACTTTCGAGCGTGACCGCTGGACTCAGGATGACTTGCTTGCAGCCGCATTTGCGGGCTACCAAAAACGTGATGCGCTGCTCAATGAGGCAGCGCCTAGGGATTTTCCATGAAAACCGCATCTTTAGCCGGCAAACGCAGCGGCAACTTCTATGGCCTGGGTACTTACTTGGGCCTGGCCGGTGCGTTGCTGGCGATGGTTGTACTGTTCTCGTTCCTGAGTAGCCATTTCCTCTCTTACGACACGTTCAGCACATTGGCCAACCAGATTCCGGACCTGATGGTTCTGGCGGTGGGTATGACGTTCGTATTGATCATCGGCGGCATCGATCTGTCGGTGGGCTCTGTGCTGGCGCTCGCGGCCTCAACGGTCAGCGTGGCGATTCTCGGTTGGGGCTGGGGTGTTCTGCCGGCTGCGTTGCTCGGCATGGCGGCCGCCGCACTGGCCGGGACCATCACTGGCTCGATCACCGTGGCGTGGCGCATTCCGTCGTTCATCGTGTCCCTCGGCGTGCTGGAAATGGCCCGGGGTGTGGCGTATCAGATGACCGGCTCGCGCACGGCCTACATCGGCGATGCCTTCGCCTGGTTGTCGAACCCGATCGCCTTCGGGGTTTCGCCGTCGTTTATCATTGCCTTGCTGATCATATTCATCGCCCAGGCTGTGTTGACCCGCACTGTGTTCGGTCGCTACCTGATAGGCATCGGTACCAACGAAGAAGCAGTACGCCTGGCGGGGATCAACCCCAAACCCTACAAAATCCTGGTTTTCAGCTTGATGGGCTTGCTAGCCGGGATTGCCGCGCTGTTTCAGATTTCGCGCCTGGAAGCGGCGGACCCGAACGCTGGCTCCGGCCTGGAGTTGCAAGTGATTGCTGCGGTGGTGATTGGTGGCACCAGTCTCATGGGAGGGCGTGGCTCGGTCATCAGTACGTTCTTCGGCGTGTTGATCATTTCCGTGCTGGCCGCTGGCCTCGCGCAGATTGGCGCAACCGAGCCGACCAAGCGCATTATCACCGGTGCGGTGATCGTGGTCGCGGTCGTGCTCGACACCTATCGCAGTCAACGTGCAAGTCGGCGGGCCTGAGTCATGGCAACGATCAAAGATGTGGCAGCACTCGCGGGAATTTCCTACACCACGGTTTCCCACGTGGTGAACAAGACCCGGCCGGTCAGCGAAGAGGTGCGGATCAAGGTCGAGGCGGCGATCAAGACGCTGGACTATGTACCCAGCGCCGTGGCCCGATCCCTCAAGGCCAAGACCACGGCCACCATCGGTTTGCTGGTACCCAACAGCCTCAATCCTTATTTCGCTGAGCTGGCCCGGGGCATCGAGGATTACTGCGAGCGCAATGGTTACTGCGTGATCCTCTGCAATTCGGACGATAACCCGGGCAAGCAGCGCGGCTACCTGCGCGTGTTGCTGGAAAAACGCATCGACGGCCTGATCGTCGCATCGGCGGGCGGTGATAGCGGGTTGGCGCAGGGGCTGGCAGGTGTGCGTACACCGATGGTGATCGTCGATCGCGCACTGGAAGGAGTCGATTCGGACCTGGTGCGCATCGATCATGAATACGGTGCCTACCTGGCGACTCGACACCTGCTGGAGTTGGGGCACCGCGACATCGCCACGATCAGTGGACCGGCGTCCACCAGTGTGGCGCAAATGCGTCTGGCCGGTTTCCGTCGGGCGCTGAAGGATGCGGGCATTGAAGTGCCAGATGAGCGCATGCTGGAAAGTGACTTCACAAGCACCGGTGGTTACAACGCCGCTGCGATCTTGCTGGACCGCGATCCGCCCAGCGCCATTTTCGCTGCCAACGACATGATCGGTATTGGCGTACTGCGCGCTGCAGCCGAGCGCAACGTACGAGTGCCGTCGGAACTATCGGTGATCGGCTTCGATGATATTCAGATGAGCCGCTATGTCTATCCCGCGTTGACGACCGTCGGCCAATCCATTTTGCAGCTTGGCGAGATGGCCGCCGAAGTCCTGCTCAGAAGAATCGCCAAGCCGGACTTGCTGACCGAACAACGGATCGTGACACCCAGCATTGTCATGAGGGAATCGACCGCGCCGTTGGCGGGTAACTTTGCCGAATACCGCTGAAGCCGAATGAATGAGTAGCAATGTATGCCAGCAAAAGTAGTGGTTATAGGCAGCTTGAACATGGACCTGGTGACCCGGGCGCCGCGCTTGCCACGGGGTGGAGAAACGTTGATCGGCCATTCGTTCACCACGGTATCCGGTGGCAAGGGGGCGAATCAGGCCGTGGCTGCCGCTCGACTGGGTGCGCAGGTTTCGATGGTTGGCTGCGTGGGGCGGGATGCCTACGGTGAGACGCTGCGGGGTGCCTTGCTGGCCGAGCAGATCGATTGTCAGGCCGTCAGCGCTGTGGATGGGGCCAGTGGTGTGGCGCTAATTGTGGTCGACGACAATAGCCAGAATGCGATCGTTATTGTTGCCGGTGCCAACGGTGCGCTGACGCCAGCACTGATTGGTTGTTTTGATTTGGTCCTGCAGGCTGCCGACGTGATCATCTGCCAGTTGGAAGTACCGGATGCCACAGTGGGGCATGCGCTCAAGCGCGGTCGGGAACTGGGCAAGACCGTGATCCTCAATCCGGCGCCGGCCAGTCGTCCATTGCCTCCAGATTGGTACGCGAACATCGATTATCTGATTCCCAACGAGAGCGAAGCCTCGGCATTGAGCGGTTTGCCGGTGGACTCTCGGCAAACCGCGCAGGTCGCGGCGACTCGCCTGATCGAGATGGGCGCCGGCAAGGTCATCATCACCCTCGGTGCCCAAGGATCGCTGTTCGCCAATGGTCAGGGTTTTGAGCATTTTTCTGCCCCGGCCGTGAAGGCTGTCGACACCACGGCGGCCGGTGATACGTTCGTCGGTGGTTTTGCCGCCGCCTTGGCGGGCGGAAAAAGCGAAGCCGAAGCGATCCGTTTTGGTCAGGTCGCCGCCGCGCTATCGGTCACGCGGGCTGGCGCGCAACCTTCGATTCCCCACTTGTCAGAAGTCCAGGCGTTCAAGGCATCATGAAAAAGACACCGTTGCTCAATGTTGCACTGTCGCGTTTGATCGCCTCCCTTGGTCATGGTGACAAAGTGGTGATCGGCGATGCGGGGCTGCCAGTGCCGCCTGGTGTAGAGCTGATCGATCTGGCCTTGACGAGAGGTATTCCGGATTTCGTCAGCACCTTAAAGGTTGTGCTCAGCGAAATGCAGGTCGAAAGCCATGTGCTGGCCTGTGAAATCCAGGAAAAAAATCCATCGGTCCTGTCGAGCCTGGACGGTTTGAATTCCGAGGGGGCATTGGGGCCGCGTGAATGGCTCAGTCATGAGCAATTCAAGATTCTTAGCGGGCAGGCTCGGGCGATTGTAAGGACTGGCGAATGTCAGCCGTACTGCAATGTCGTACTGATTGCCGGAGTGACCTTCTAACTCGTTCCTTTTACGTTATTTCCAACTGCTCGGAGCCTGCTGCTTTTGTCCATGATTACCGCAACCGGCGCTCACGCGGCGCAAAAGATCGACCTGATCATCGATACTGACCCGGGTGCCGACGATGTGGTTGCCCTGCTGTTTGCGTTGGCATCGCCGCAGGAATTGAACGTCCGCGCATTGACCACTGTCGCCGGCAATGTGCGATTGGAAAAGACATCGCGTAATGCGAGGCTGGCCCGCGAGTGGGCTGGGCGCGAGGAGATACCGGTCTATGCTGGCGCGAGTGAACCGCTGGTGCGCAAACCTATCTATGCCGAGGACATTCATGGCAAGGAAGGGTTGTCGGGCATTGCCGTGTATGAGCCCAGGAAAGGGCTCGCCGAGGGCAACGCAGTCGAGTACCTGATCGATACCCTGATGACGGCCAAGCGACACAGCATCACCATTGCCATGCTGGGGCCACAGACTAACCTGGCCCTGGCACTGATCCGGGAGCCGGAGATTGTTCAAGGCATCAAGGAAGTGGTGGTCATGGGCGGTGCGCATTTCAACGGTGGCAACATCACACCGGTGGCCGAGTTCAACCTGTTCGCCGATCCGCAAGCGGCGCAAGTGGTACTCAACAGTGGTGTAAAACTGACCTATCTGCCGTTGGATGTGACCCACGAGATCCTCACCAGCGACACGCGCATGCAGCAGATCGCCGCATTGAACAACGATGCCAGCAGGCGGGTGGTTGATATTCTGAATGAATACATCAAGGCCGATATGGAGCACTACGGTCTGCCGGGTGGCCCGGTGCACGATGCCGCGGTCATCGCCTATCTGCTCAAACCGCAGTTGTTCAGTGGGCGTGCGGTCAATGTGGTGATCGACAGTCGCGAAGGACCGACCTTTGGCCAGACCATCGTCGACTGGTATGACTGCCTCAAGTCGCCGAAGAATACCTTCTGGGTTGAAAGCGCCGACGACCAGGGTTTCTTCGATCTGCTGACCGAGCGACTGGCTCGCCTGAAATAGTCCTCAAGTCAGTGCCTGTGCAGGGTATTACTCTTGTGTCGATTGCTCTGTGCCGTGGTTTGTCGGGTACTTTTCGAAAATCTGCTCGATGAAGGATTGGGCCGCCTCGGTGCCCAGTTCCTTGACCAGCAGGTC
This sequence comes from Pseudomonas putida, assembly GCF_050990305.1. GTDB lineage: Bacteria > Pseudomonadota > Gammaproteobacteria > Pseudomonadales > Pseudomonadaceae > Aquipseudomonas > Aquipseudomonas putida_AH. The sequence continues at coordinate 2,158,932 of NZ_CP158817.1, forward strand.
GATAGCGATGATTGCGAGCTCCTCCAGGCTACCAGGGCTGTAGGAGCTGTGGCCTTCTGGCCATCTGGCTTTGATGTCGGCGTCGATGCTTACGATGGTCATGAGGGCGCTCGCGCAGTTGGGGAGATCGGGAGCGTCGAGTTAACCATTTTGCGGCGCCTTTGACACTCCGACTTAGGCATGAATGGGAGGCTATGCGACACTTGGTTTTTGAAAGCCTTTGAAGGACAACGCTGTGCAGATCGATTTGAACACCCCTGACGGCTTGACCCTTGAAGCCGTACGTCAGCTGTTGGCATCGGCCAGCGACGATGAACATACGCAATTGCGTGTGACCAAGGGCGGCATTGCCTATATTTCATCGGGGATCGTGGGTGGCACTGATATCGACGGCTTGCTGTTTCGTCTGGAAACTTGGGCCAAGGGTTCCGGCTACGTCGGGCTGGTCGCGGCCAGTGAAGAGGTTTGGGTCATGCAAATTTTCAATGCGCTGAAGCAGAACTGGCCGAAACCGGCTTTCGACTACATCGACGTCTATTGAGCGCCGCTCATATTCAGACACGATTGAAGGGTGAAGAGCAGGGCGATGCTCAGGCAAACTTGCCGTTTGTTTGCGCAGAAAGGACAGGTCACTTGTTGTCCTTGTGAAACCAATCGCCGGAATGGCGGTCGCACGATCTCAGCTTATCTCTCGAAAAAAGGAGGCTTCATGCCTTGGAAGCTCGCGTCATTGGGTGCTTTGTTGGGTGCTGCCCTGCTGGCCGGTTGCAGCACTGCCAGTACTGAATCGGCAACAGACCCTGTAACGACGACTGACACAGGTCACAGCCGTTGTGAGGCCAAAGCGGCCGAATTCACCATTGGCAAACAGGCTTCGCCCGAGTTGCTCGAGCAGGCGCGTACACGTGCCGGTGCACAGAATGCTCGATTCCTGCAGCCTAACGATATGGTGACGCTGGAGTACCGGTCCGACCGCTTGAACCTGAATACCGACGCCAATCGGGTCGTCACGCGTGTCAACTGCGGCTGATCGGCCAGGCTTTTGCGTTAACCATAAAAAACCCCGTCACATGGACGGGGTTTTTTTAGTGCGCCTGGAAATTACTCTGGGCGAACTTGAGCAGCTTGCATACCCTTTTGGCCTTTCTCAGCCACGAAGGAAACGGTTTGGCCTTCTTTCAGGCTTTTGAAACCGTCGCTTTCGATAGCTTTGAAGTGTACGAACAGGTCGTCACCGCCACCTTGAGGAGTGATGAAGCCGAAGCCTTTTTCATCGTTGAACCATTTAACGGTGCCGGTTTGGCGATTAGACATGGTGTATCTCCAAGAAACATATATTTTCAGTAGTACTGTGCTGCTCAGGCCAACTGGGCACACCCGGGTATCATAGTCGAAATGTTCGCTTTGGGAGCCCCCCGCGGTTGCTGTTTGCCCGATAGCCGCACATTCTTTGTTGCCTATTATGGCTGAAAGCCCCGGTTTAAAAGGCTTTCAGCCGAAAGTAAAGACGATAAAAAAAGCTGTAAAACCTGCATGAATCGTAGGTAAAAGCGCTTTTTACAGGCCATTCATCGGCTGAAAACACTTTTTAGCGCATTGTCAGGCTTATTTTTTTGCCGGATTTTGGGCTTTGCACTTGGAAATCTGGGTCAGGGCCTGTTGTTGAAATTCTGGGCTGGCTTTGTTGTCCATCAGCGATTGAATGTCGCTGGCCGGGTACGATTTGAGTGCGTCGGCGCCACACGCGCAGTGGGCTTTGGCCGCGGCTTCACCGATACTTTGAGCGGCCGCAGGAACGCACTGCGCCATGTATTTCTCGCGCAGGCCCTTGGGCCAATCGGCGTGTGCAGCTAACGGCAACAGCAGGACGATGGGGGCGACTACAGCGAACAAACGATTCAGACGCATGCCGGGATGCTCCTTGTGGGTCAATGTCTTGTTATCTGAGGGGGGAAACGGGGATTGAGTTCAGCACTCTGGCATAAATACACTGGATTTGCCCCGACAGAAAACCTCTGCAACGCCACGACTCACCATCTGTGCTAGCATGCCTGGCTCGAGCGCTAGCAGGCATCGGTCGACCTTCAGTCCCGTGTGCGGCAAATGCCGAATTAATCCTGATTTGAATCCCAGTCACTCTGGTTCGGTTTCCGGTTGGCCGCAAGGCTCCTGCCGCTGTAAGGCAGGCGTTCGTCATTGAATGGCCTGGATCGGATCTTGTACTGGCTCATCCCAACCCACGTGACCTTTGGTAGGGGTCACCACTAGGAGAGGAGGCGCCATGCCAACTATTACTCTTCCCGACGGCAGTCAACGCTCATTTGATCACCCGGTTTCCATCGCCGAGGTCGCCGCATCCATTGGTGCAGGTTTGGCCAAGGCCACTTTGGCCGGCAAGGTCAATGGCAAGCTGGCTGATGCCAGCGACATCATCGACAGCGACGCTACGCTGCAAATCATCACGCCAAAGGATGAAGAGGGGCTGGAGATCATTCGCCACTCTTGCGCCCACCTGGTGGGGCACGCGGTCAAGCAGTTGTACCCGACCGCCAAAATGGTCATCGGTCCGGTGATCGACGAAGGTTTCTATTACGACATCGCCTATGAGCGTCCTTTCACCCCGGACGACCTGGCTGCCATCGAACAGCGCATGCAGCAGCTGATCGAGAAAGATTACGACGTGATCAAGAAAGTCACTCCGCGCGCCGAAGTGATCGAAGTGTTCCAGTCCCGTGGCGAAGACTATAAGTTGCGCCTGGTCGAGGACATGCCGAACGAGCAGGCCATGGGCCTGTACTATCACGAAGAATACGTCGACATGTGCCGTGGTCCGCACGTGCCGAACACCCGCTTCCTGAAGTCCTTCAAACTGACCAAGTTGTCTGGCGCCTACTGGCGCGGTGACGCCAAGAACGAGCAATTGCAGCGCGTTTACGGCACCGCGTGGGCCGACAAGAAACAACTGGCTGCCTACATCCAGCGTATCGAAGAGGCCGAGAAGCGCGATCACCGCAAAATCGGCAAGCGCCTGGGCCTGTTCCATACCCAGGAAGAGTCGCCGGGCATGGTGTTCTGGCACCCGAACGGCTGGACCCTGTACCAGGTGCTCGAGCAGTACATGCGCAAAGTGCAGCGCGACAACGGCTATCTGGAGATCAAGACGCCTCAGGTCGTTGACCGTAGCCTGTGGGAGAAATCCGGGCACTGGGCCAACTACGCCGACAACATGTTCACCACGCAGTCGGAAAACCGCGACTACGCCATCAAGCCCATGAACTGCCCTTGCCACGTGCAGGTGTTCAACCAGGGCCTGAAGAGCTACCGCGAGTTGCCTATGCGTCTGGCTGAGTTCGGTGCGTGCCACCGTAACGAGCCATCGGGTGCGCTGCACGGCATCATGCGCGTGCGTGCGTTCACTCAGGATGACGCCCACATCTTCTGCACCGAAGAGCAGATGCAGGCCGAGTCCGCTGCGTTTATCAAGCTGACCATGGATGTCTACGCCGACTTCGGCTTCAAAGACATCGAAATGAAGCTGTCCACTCGTCCGGAAAAACGCGTTGGTTCCGACGAATTGTGGGATCGCGCTGAAGCCGCGTTGGCCGCAGCCCTTGATAGTGCGGGCCTGCCGTACGATCTGCAGCCGGGCGAGGGCGCGTTCTATGGTCCGAAAATCGAATTCTCGCTGAAAGATTGCCTCGGTCGCGTCTGGCAATGTGGTACCTTGCAGCTCGATTTTAACCTGCCTGTCCGTCTGGGCGCCGAATTCGTCTCCGAAGACAACAGCCGTAAGCATCCGGTGATGTTGCACCGTGCGATCCTGGGCTCCTTCGAGCGTTTCGTCGGAATTCTGATCGAGCACTACGAAGGTGCGTTCCCTGCGTGGCTGGCGCCGACCCAGGCAGTGATCATGAATATCACTGATAAACAGGCAGATTTTGTCGCCCAGGTCGAAAAAACTCTCAACGAAAGCGGGTTTCGTGCCAAGTCTGACTTGAGAAATGAAAAGATCGGCTTTAAAATCCGCGAGCATACTTTGCTCAAGGTTCCATATCTCTTGGTTATTGGGGATAAGGAAGTCGAGATGCAGACTGTCGCTGTGCGTACTCGTGAAGGTGCTGACCTGGGCTCGATGCCCGTCGCCCAGTTCGCTGAGTTTCTCGCGCAAGCGGTTTCCCGGCGTGGTCGCCCAGATTCGGAGTAATTATTATTAAGCGTGAAATGAGACAAGATAAACGAACTGCACCGAAAGCCCCGATCAACGAGAATATCTCGGCACGCGAGGTTCGGTTAATTGGCGCTGACGGCGAGCAGATTGGCATCGTCTCGATTGATGAAGCGCTTCGTATTGCTGAAGAAGCCAAGCTTGATCTGGTAGAAATCTCCGCCGACGCCGTCCCGCCTGTTTGCCGGGTGATGGACTACGGCAAATCGATCTTCGAAAAGAAGAAGCAGATTGCGGCGGCGAAGAAAAACCAGAAGCAGATTCAGGTAAAAGAAATCAAGTTTCGTCCAGGGACGGAGGAAGGGGATTACCAGGTAAAACTGCGCAACCTGGTACGTTTCCTGAGTGACGGGGACAGGGCCAAGGTATCCTTGCGATTCCGCGGCCGTGAGATGGCCCACCAGGAGCTGGGGATGGAACTCCTCAAGCGAGTTGAAGTTGACTTGCAAGAGTACGGTTCGGTCGAACAGCATCCTAAGATGGAAGGACGCCAGCTGATCATGGTCATCGCCCCGAAAAAGAAGAAGTAATCAACAGGGCACGGCAGGCCTTCTGATTATGTTTATCAACTGAATGCGGAGTATCCGAACATGCCAAAAATGAAGACCAAAAGTGGTGCTGCTAAGCGGTTTCTGAAAACTGCTAACGGTATCAAGCACAAGCACGCTTTCAAGAGCCACATCCTGACCAAAATGTCGACCAAGCGTAAGCGTCAACTGCGCGGTAGCAGCTTGCTGCATCCGTCTGACGTGGCAAAAGTCGAGCGCATGCTGCGCCTTCGTTAATTTTAGTCAAGAATAGAGGAAGTAACTCATGGCTCGTGTAAAGCGTGGCGTCATTGCCCGTAAGCGTCACAAAAAAATTCTGAAACTTGCTAAAGGCTACTACGGCGCACGCTCCCGCGTATTCCGTGTTGCCAAGCAAGCGGTAATCAAGGCAGGCCAATACGCCTACCGTGACCGTCGTCAGAAAAAACGTCAGTTCCGCGCTCTGTGGATCGCTCGTATCAACGCTGGTGCTCGTATCAACGGTCTGTCCTACAGCCGTTTCATCGCCGGCCTGAAAAAAGCGTCCATCGAGATCGACCGTAAGGTTCTGGCTGATCTGGCAGTGAACGAAAAAGCGGCGTTTGCTGCGATTGTCGAGAAAGCTAAAGCCACCTTGGCTTAAGTACCCCCGACAGTCACCCGGCCTCACCTTTGTGGGGCCAGGTGTTAAACGTCATAAATAGGGGAAGAGCCTTCAAGCTCTTCCCCTATTTTGTATCTGGAGTCTGTACATGGAAAACCTGGACGCGCTCGTCTCTCAAGCACTAGAGGCTGTGCAAAGCGCTGAAGATATCAATGCCCTGGAGCAAATCCGGGTTCACTACCTTGGTAAAAAGGGCGAATTGACTCAGGTGATGAAGACCCTGGGGAATTTGCCGGCAGAAGAGCGTCCGCAAGTCGGTGCGCTGATCAACGTTGCCAAGGAGCGTGTCACAGAGGTTCTCAATGCGCGCAAGGCGTTGTTCGAGGAGGCCGATCTTGCGGCCAAGCTCGCCGCCGAATCCATTGACGTGACCCTGCCTGGTCGCGGCCAGACCTCAGGCGGTCTGCATCCGGTTACCCGGACTCTGGAACGTATCGAGCAGTTCTTCACTCACATCGGCTACGGCATCGCCGAAGGCCCTGAGGTCGAAGACGACTATCACAATTTCGAGGCGCTCAACATCCCAGGCCATCACCCGGCCCGGTCGATGCATGACACCTTCTATTTCAATGCAAACATGCTGTTGCGCACCCATACCTCGCCGGTACAGGTCCGCACCATGGAATCGAAACAGCCGCCGATCCGCATTGTCTGCCCAGGCCGTGTGTACCGCAGCGACTCCGATATCACTCATTCCCCGATGTTCCATCAGGTTGAAGGCCTGCTGGTTGATCGCGATATCAACTTCGCCGACCTGAAAGGGACCATCGAAGAGTTCCTGCGCGTTTTCTTCGAAAAAGAACTCGCCGTGCGTTTCCGTCCTTCGTACTTCCCGTTCACCGAGCCGTCCGCCGAAGTCGACATGGAGTGCGTGATGTGCAGCGGTAAAGGCTGCCGCGTCTGCAAGCAGACCGGCTGGCTGGAAGTCATGGGCTGCGGCATGGTTCACCCGAACGTGTTGCGCATGTCCGGGATCGACCCGGAAGAGTTTTCGGGCTTTGCCTTCGGCATGGGCGTCGAGCGTCTGGCCATGCTGCGTTACGGCGTGAACGACTTGCGTCTGTTCTTCGACAACGACTTGCGGTTCCTCGCGCAATTTCGCTAGTCGTAACGAATTCTTAGGAGAGCAGGATGAAATTCAGTGAACAATGGCTGCGTGGCTGGGTAAGCCCGCAGGTAAGTCGCGACGAGCTGGTTGCTCGTTTGTCGATGGCCGGTCTTGAGGTCGATAGCGTTACGCCGGCCGCCGGTGTATTCAGTGGCGTGATCGTGGGCGAGGTGCTGAGCACCGAGCAGCACCCGGACGCTGACAAGCTGCGCGTTTGCCAGGTCAGCAATGGCTCGGAGACCTTCCAGGTCGTGTGCGGTGCGCCAAACGTGCGCCCAGGCCTGAAGATCCCGTTCGCCACCCTTGGTGCCGAACTGCCGGGCGACTTCAAAATCAAGAAAGCCAAGCTGCGTGGCGTTGAGTCCAACGGCATGCTGTGCTCCCAGGCCGAGCTGCAAGTGGGTGAGGGCAACGATGGCCTGATGGAACTGCCGGCCGACGCGCCAGTAGGTCAGGACATTCGTGAATACCTGAATCTGGACGACGCCATCATCGAGGTCGATCTGACCCCGAACCGCGGTGACTGCCTGTCGTTGGCAGGCCTGGCCCGTGAAGTCGGCGCACTGTATGCCGCACCAGTCACTCGTCCAGTGGTTGCCTCCGTCCCAGCCGTACACGATGAAGTGCGTCCGGTTGAAGTGCTGGCGCCGGCTGCGTGCCCGCGTTACCTGGGGCGTGTGATCCGTAATGTCGACCTATCCAAACCTACGCCGCTGTGGATGGTCGAGCGCCTGCGCCGTGCCGACGTGCGCAGCATTGATGCGGCTGTCGACATCACCAACTATGTAATGTTGGAGCTGGGTCAACCGCTGCACGCTTTCGATCTCGCTGAAATCAACGGCGGCATCCGTGTGCGCATGGCTGAAGAAGGCGAGAAGCTGGTGCTGCTCGACGGTCAGGAAGTCAGCCTGCGCAGCGATACGCTGGTGATTGCCGACCATACCCGCGCCTTGGCCATCGCCGGCGTCATGGGTGGCGAACACAGTGGCGTCGATACCGCGACCACTCGCGATATTTTCTTGGAAAGTGCGTTCTTCGATCAGATCGCAGTCGCTGGCAAGGCTCGTTCCTATGGCCTGCACACCGACGCATCGCACCGCTACGAGCGTGGTGTGGACTGGCAACTGGCCCGTGAAGCCATGGAGCGCGCCACTGGCCTGCTGCTGGAAGTCACCGGCGGCGAAGCCGGCCCGATCATCGAGACCGTCAGCGAACAGCACCTGCCGTCGATCGCACCGGTGACCCTGCGTGCCCAGCGCATCACTCAGATGCTGGGCATGGAAATGGATCCGGCCGAAGTCGAGCGTCTGCTCAGCGGCCTGGGCCTGAACGTTTCTGCCGATGGAGCAGGGCAGTGGCGTGTCGAAGTGCCAAGCCATCGCTTCGATATCAGTCTGGAAGTCGACCTGATCGAAGAACTGGCCCGTCTGTATGGCTACAACCGTTTGCCGGTCCGTTACCCGCAAGCGCGCCTGGCGCCACAAGCCAAGGCCGAGGCCCGCAGCGAACTGCCGGAACTTCGCCGTCTGCTGGTCGCCCGTGGTTATCAGGAGGCGATTACCTACAGCTTCATCGACCCGAAACAGTTCGAGCTGTTTAATCCAGGTGTCGAGCCGTTGCTGTTGGCCAATCCGATTTCCAACGACATGGCCGCCATGCGTTCGTCGTTGTGGCCAGGTCTGGTCAAGGCGCTCCAGCATAACTTGAACCGTCAGCAGGACCGCGTGCGTCTGTTCGAAAGCGGCCTGCGCTTCGTCGGTCAGCTCGAAGGCTTGAAGCAAGAGCCAATGCTGGCAGGTGTGGTGTGTGGTAGCCGTCTGCCGGAAGGCTGGGCACAAGGTCGCGATGTCGTCGACTTCTTCGACGTCAAGGCCGATGTGGAAGCGGTGCTGGGCTTTGCCGGTGCATTGGATGCATTCACTTTCGTGCCAGGCAAGCACCCAGCGCTGCACCCGGGTCAAACCGCGCGCATCGAACGTGAAGGGCGACTGGTTGGTTTCGTTGGCGCCATTCACCCGGAACTGTCGAAAACCTTGGGCCTGGATCGTCCAGTGTTCGTGTTCGAGCTGGTTCTGGCGGAAGTCGCGTTGGGCAAAATGCCTAAATTCCACGAGTTATCGCGCTTTCCTGAAGTGCGTCGTGACCTGGCACTGATTGCGCACAAAGACGTTGCGGCCTCGGCTGTACTGGACGTAATCCGTGAAAATGCAGGCGAATGGCTGACAGACCTCAGGCTATTTGACGTGTATCAGGGTAAAGGCATTGATCCTGATAGAAAAAGCCTCGCAGTTGGCTTGACCTGGCAGCATCCATCGCGCACTCTTAATGACGATGAGGTGAATTCCACGACGCAAAACATCCTCACCTCGCTCGAACAAAGGTTGGACGCCACGTTAAGGAAGTGACGTATGGGGGCTTTGACGAAAGCTGAGATGGCGGAACGTCTGTATGAAGAGCTGGGCCTGAACAAGCGGGAAGCCAAGGAATTGGTCGAACTGTTTTTCGAGGAAATCAGGCATGCTCTTGAAGACAACGAGCAGGTCAAATTGTCCGGTTTCGGCAATTTCGACCTTCGGGACAAACGCCAGCGGCCTGGCCGCAACCCGAAAACGGGTGAAGAAATCCCGATCACGGCTCGCCGTGTGGTCACCTTTCGTCCAGGGCAGAAGTTGAAGGCCCGAGTTGAGGCTTATGCTGGAACCAAGTCATAACGACGAGCTTCCCGTCATCCCAGGCAAACGCTACTTCACCATTGGTGAAGTCAGCGAGCTGTGTGCGGTAAAACCACACGTGCTGCGCTATTGGGAGCAGGAGTTTCCTCAACTCAACCCCGTCAAACGCCGCGGAAACCGCCGGTATTATCAGCGCCAGGATGTGCTGATGATCCGGCAGATCCGCGCGCTTCTTTACGATCAAGGGTTCACCATCGGCGGCGCACGTCTGCGTTTGTCCGGTGATGAAGCCAAAGACGACACCACGCAATACAAACAAATGATTCGCCAGATGATCGCAGAGCTCGAAGATGTTCTGGTGGTCCTCAAGAAATAAAATTCCTGCTTTAAATACTTCCAGTTTTCAAAAGCTTGCGATATATTCTTGAGCGTTCCTCGAGAAGTGGAACAGGTTTCACGCCTAGTCGGGGCGTAGCGCAGTCCGGTAGCGCACTAGCATGGGGTGCTAGGGGTCGAGTGTTCGAATCACTCCGTCCCGACCATTATTCCTGAGTAAAATCAGACACTTAAGCCGATCATCTAGATCGGCTTTTTTGTGTCTGCGCAAAACCCGCGCAAAACTGGCGCAAAACTACCCGGTGATTTCGCTGATATTCAGGTCTGGAATCGCCTCGGACCAGATGACTTCCGCGTGGTCCCGCTGGTAGTTTTTAGTCATGTCCTCGCTCGCGTGCCCAGCGATCTTCTGCCCATCCTTTCCGGCTTTCTTGTACAAGTGCAGCGACAGCGCTCGCACTTCATGGAAGCCCGGCATCTCTTCCTCCTTCCATCCCTTGTAGCATTCCGCTGCCTCCCTAGCTTCCTTGAACGCTCGCGTCAAATAACGTTCTTCAACCTTCGTCCAGTGGTCCTTGGTCTGCGCCTGTTTCTGTTTCAGGCGATCAGGCTTCCGGTGCACCAGGTATGGTGATGCGGTGTCATCACGACAGCGGCTGATGACAGCCTGTAGCTCTGGCGTCACACGAAAGCGAATCCAAGCTGCATCACTGGCCTTGGCCGTTTTCTTTTGCACCAGATAGAGGTAGCCCTCGCGAACGCCGTCGAAGCGCATATCGAGGATGTCGGTTCGGCGCTGGGCGGTGATCAGGGCCAGGTCTATTGCGTTCTGCAGCCAGGCTGGCGCTTTCTCCCTGATGGCTTTCAGACCCTCCACGGTGTGGCGCTTGCGTTGCTTCTTCTCGATGCGATTGATGGTGCTGGCGGCCGGATTGTCCGGGCACAGCCCTTTGGCTGCGGCGTGGTTGAAAATGTCGACCAGTAGGGCCCGACACTGGTTGGCCGTGCGCGGGGTGAGGGCATCCAGCATCTCAGCGATCATGCGGATCGTGATCTGGTCTACGGCCTTGCCTTCGAAGTGCTTCCGAAAGCGCCGGAAGTGCACCGCGTACAAGCCCAGGGTACCCTTGGCCAGCTCGCGGGGTGGCAGGACGTCGCGTTCGTAGATATCGAGGAATCCGGTAAATGCCTCCGAGGCGTTGTTCATCACAGCACCAACAAGGTCGGCGCCGCGCATAAACTCAAGGTTCAGCTGTTTCGCTGCGTCAATTGCTTTGAGCCGATCGGCGCCGAACGGAAACCACTTCCCGTCGGTAGGCCGCCGATAGCGATAGGTCGAGCGCCGCGCGTCGTAGTACAGGTTCTGCGGCAGTCCCTTGTTAGCAGGGTTGCGCGGCCGTGGCACCATCATGCTGCTCCTTTCAATACCATTGCGACCAGATCGTTGCCTTTCGAGCGGCTGAATGCGGCCCAGTCAACGTACCAGAGTTTTCCGATCTGCTCGCCGGGTACCATTCCGTTCCGGATGTGGTTGCGGATAGCCTGCGGGCATTGCGGCGTGCCGCCTTCGCCCCAGCGTCGGCGCTGAAACTCGCTGATCTTGATCAGTTCTTTTTTCATGGAGTGCTCAATGCCGCGTGGCGGCAGAAGGTGGGGGTAGGGGAGGATTGTTGAAATCAGATGGGGGGTATTAGGCGGTCTGTATGGCTGAACTATGGTTTATTGGTTCGCCTCGCCAGTTGCGCACACGCTTTCTCCCCTGAAGGTAGCTGGCGGGGTGAGCCCTTATCGGCGCGGCCCCTTGTCGCAGTAGACGTAGGCGAACCAGGCGAGGGTGATCATGGCGTCACCCGATCCGACAAATCCTTTGCGGTAAGCTGGTACTCGACGACGTTGCACACGCGGTAGAACGTTGCAGTGCAGTGCAGTGCAGTGCAGTGCTTGCTGACCCATGCCGGGCGCGTGAGCAACTTGGCGACCAGGCGCCAGAATAAATCGAGCATGGAGGTAACCTCAATAGGATGGCATTATCGGTTTCAACTTGATGCGAGAGCAGGTGCACAAAATGGATGTTGTTTTCCTTGGGTTATCTAAAGGCCAGTGGGAGATAATTAACGGATTTGCTAATTGGCTTGCCGCAATTGGTACAATAAGTGCGGTTGCTGTATCACTTTATTTGGCAAGAAGCGGATCTAGGCCGAGAGCTAAGTTGTCAGCAAACTCAATAGTTATGGTTGATCTAGATTTGGAGCGGCAAGCCGAGCAGGGAAACTATGTGCAACTGCGAGTAGTGAATGTAGGTGATAGGGAATTCAACGTCGTGTCCATTGGGTGGCGTATGGGCCGCCGGCGAAAAAAGAAGCTGTTCATGCAGATGTTTAGCCGGGAAATAAGCAGTGCGCTTCCCATAAAGCTCGCGCATGGCGAATCAGCTGATTGGCGATTTCCAATTGCTGGTGGGGACGACTGGTACACCAGAATTTCATCAAATTTTGAAGTTGATTGGATATCGGAACTACGTTCTATTCGATTTGTGGTGTCCACCTCAATCGGAGATGAGTTTCAATGCTCGCTCGATGAAAATATAATTGCTCGCCTTCGGGATAAGCTTACAAGCCTTCATGGCCCATCATCGTTCTTTATTTCTTTGAAGAATAAAATTAAGCGATATTTTTGACTATTCATTAGTCACCACAGAAGCAGTCGATATCTTCTACGAGGTAGTCAAAATCGAGGTCGGTCTGCCGAGAGCGCTGCTCGGCAGACCAGCCCATCGTCTTGTAGTCGGCTCGATCCTGCCTGAATACCTGGCCGAACCGTTCTTCCGTACCTGACCACCAGATGACCCGAGACGGGTCTTGCATGATGGTTTTGATGAGCTTCCCTTCGTTCTTCTTCCAACACAGGTCGCAGTTGCCGAAATCTGAATCCATGCCCAGGTCGAAAGGCTGCGACGCCCAGAAGTTCGCTACATCCTCTTTCGTGACGCCAGCGGTGTAGGAGGGGCATAGGTTGTCCCAGCGGGTGCCGCCGCGATCATTGGCGGCCATCATGCGGTGATATCGTTTCGGCTCGTCGTAGCGAATGCCGACCACACAATCCCATTCGGTGTAGCCAAGGACTCTCATGTGCTTCTCGCCGATCTTCACCTTCAGGTAGGCGGTGCACATATTGTTAGAGAAATTCGGCAGCACCGGCGGCAGGTTCTTTTCGGCCTTCCGGTACGCGGCGTAGTACACGAGCATCATCGTGAACGGTTCGCCGTTGCGACTGGCTGTTTCGAAGTCCACCAGCCGGTACCAGGGAGCGTCATCCGGCTGGCCATAAACGCGGCACCACTCCATCCAAACGATGCTCACGTTCCAGCGCCTGGCGATTTGATCGATGAAGATCAGTGTCTCCTCACGCTCTTTTCCGGTGTTCTGGAAGAACAGGTGCACGTCCGGCGGCAAAGTACCGCCGTGCGCTTCGAGGATTTTGTAGACCATGTGGGCGCTGGTACGGCCACCACTGATGCCGATCTGGGCCGGGCCCGTGATCAGATAGGGACTCATAACTGCTCCAGACAGCCGATTGCCTCGCCGGCTGGCGTGATTCGTAAATTGGGATAATGATTTGCACCTGGCGCAAACCTGATGGTGGTTGCGATGAGTGCGAAAACCGATGTGGAAGCGATTCGACTTATTGGTGAAGAGGTGGTGCGGCTGCTCAGCCTTCCAGAGGAAAAGCTTGAGCCCGAGGTTAGGGAAGGACTTCGCCTTATTGCTGACCTCGCGCGGTGGCGTGATCTTGCCTATGGGCGATCTGAACAATCTCTAACGGCAATGGACTTCGAAGTATTCACCTGCGGCGTCGATGAAACCAAGCCGCTGCTCTACTTGTGGCAGATTGAGGATGAAAATGGCCAAGTGCTTTATAGGTACGTCGGAAAAAGTGAGCGCGGTGCGAGTCGACCGCTAACTCAATACCGGCGGAATGTCGTAAATCATTTGGCCGGGAGGCCTTACCGAAAGGGCAAGCCCGACGCTTTCCGAGCAGTTCATTTGCGCATGTCGGACGCCGTTGCCAAGGGGCAGCGAATTACCTTGTATTTACTGCAGAACGTCAGTGACGTTGCGCAAATTCTCTGTGCAGAGCGCACTGAACAGGAGAAATTCTGCTCCACCCCGTATTGTGACCTTCCACCAGCGCGACTCTTCGTGCCTCGCCGGCTGGCGTGATTCGTTGAAGTGGGGTATTACGGAAGGCTGGTTACGGCGAAAAGGAAATTGCAGCCTTGGATGAATTGGTTAAAGAAGTGATATGAACGAGCCCCATGAAAGACAGGACACCGTTTCCCCCTTACGATAAGGGATAGGCAAACGGTTATGTTTATGACTAACAGCAACTATAAGAGTGGGGAGCTTTTGGGTCAGGAGCGGCGGCGCCGCTGGAGCCCAGAGCAAAAGCTGGCCATGGTTCGCGAGAGCCTTGAGCCAGGGCAAAGTGTGTCGGTCGTCGCTCGGCGCAACGGCATCAATGCCAATCAGCTGTTCCTGTGGCGCAAGCTGTATCAGGACGGCAGCCTGTCGGCAGTCAGCGCCGGTGAAGCCGTGGTGCCGGCCTCTGAGCTGAGCGATGCGCTCAAGCAGATCCGTGAACTGCAACGGATGCTGGGCAAGAAAACGATGGAAGCAGAAATCCTCAAAGAGGCCGTGGAGATCGCCCAGTCGCGAAAATGGATTGCGCACTCACCCTTGTTGCCGGGGGACGACCAGTGAAGCTGGTCAGCGAATGTCTCGGTGTGGCGCGCTCGCAATTAACGGTTCGAATCAAGCAATCGGTATCGCCCAAAGCACGGCGAATCAGACCTGTGAACGACGCTGAGCTGGTAGTTGAAATCCAGCGACAGGTCAGTGAGCTGCCCAGCTATGGCTACCGTCGAGTCTGGGGATTGCTGCGTCGCGCCCGTGAAAGCCAGTCGCTACCCGCGATCAACGTGAAGCGGGTTTACCGGGTGATGCGTGATCACAACCTGCTGCTTGAACGCCGGATCAAACAACCCGGCGTGCCGCGTCGACACGAAGGCCGTATTGCGGTGCAAACCAGCGATACACGTTGGTGCTCGGACGGCTTTGAGTTCCGTTGCGAGGACGGCGCCAAACTGAGCGTAACCTTCGCCCTGGACTGCTGTGATCGCGAAGCCATCGGCTGGGTCGCAAGCCCGACCGGGTACAGCGGCGATGATATCCGCGACCTGATGCTGGAAAGCGTGGAAAAGCGCTTCGGTGATCAACTGCCCGCCACACCGGTGCAATGGCTCAGCGACAACGGCTCGGCGTACACCGCCGAACAGACACGCCTGTTTGCTCGGCAGATTGGCTTGCAGCCGGTGACCACTCCAGTGCGCAGTCCACAGAGCAACGGCATGGCCGAGAGCTTCGTAAAGACAATCAAGCGTGATTACGTAGCGCATATGCCCAAGCCGGATCGAGAAACGGCGCTGCGTAACCTGGCAATTGCCTTCGAGCATTACAATGAGCAGCATCCGCACAGCGCTTTGAACTATCGCTCACCGAGGGAGTTCAGGCGCTTGGCAGCGGCATCAATTTAACGGGGAGTTGGTGTCCGGTTTTGTAGGGGCAAGTCCATCGGCAGGTTATGCATCCCTCTTTCTGAGGATCTCCTAATGGATATTCGAAACCCTCGTTACAATCAGCGTGGCACAATCGATTGCGAAGTCGAGCACGGAGACCTTGGCTGGATACCTTTTACCGCCTCGCCAGAAGACGATAATGAATTCGGTCGCGAGCTGTATGCATCTCTAATATCGGGCGCACACGGCGCTATCAGCCCTTACGCGGAAATGCCGTTGACGGCGGAACAGCAAGTAGCGCGCATCGCTGAGCGGCGCTACGAGGTCGAAACGTCAGGCATCACCGTTGACGGCATGGCCATCAATACCGACGACCGCGCCAAGACCTTGATTAATGGTTCCGCCATCAAGGCCATGCGCAACCCGGCCTACACCTTGCGCTGGAAAACCCCGGAAGGGTTCGTTGACCTGCCGTCTGCCCAGGTATTGGTGATGGCCGATGCAGTCGCGGACTTTGTCCAGGCCTGCTTCGATCGTGAAGCCGATCTTCTGGTAGCGGTTGGCGACGGCACCTTCACTACAGCCATGCTCAACGAGGGTTGGCCGGTATGAGCCGTTTCACTACCACCTTGAAAACTGAGCAAATCGGCAAGTGGACGCACATTCTCCTTGATGAGTTGGTGCTGGCCGATGAGAGCCAGCGCGTCATCACGGTGCCGGCCGGTTTCTCGACGGACTTCGCCAGTATCAAGGTTCTGCACAATGCCTTCCTGTTCGCACTATTCGCGCTGGTGTCCGGCTACGGCAACTACGCGGCTACGGTGCATGACTGGCTATACGCGACCGGCGCCGTCAGTCGCAAGCAAGCCGACGCCATTTTCTATCGTGCCTTGCGCGCTGAAGGGGTGGCGCGCTGGCGAGCCTCGCTGTTCTGGATTGGCGTTCGAATAGGCGGCGCCTCCCACTACACCAAGACCCCGGCATGCCCGGGGTCTTCTGCATCTGGAGCATGATCGATGCCTATCACATCGCAGCAACTCCTTCAGATCCTCCCCAACGCCGGCGCCAAAGCCGGCGTTTTTGTACCTACCCTCAACACAGCCATGCAGCGGTACCAGATCGTTGGCAGCAAACGGGTTTCCGCATTCATTGCTCAGATCGGTCATGAGTCGGGCCAGCTGCGCTACGTCCGTGAGATTTGGGGGCCTACCCCGGCGCAGCGCGGGTACGAAGGTCGGAAAGACCTGGGCAATACCATAGCCGGTGACGGCTTCAAGTACCGTGGCCGGGGTCTGATTCAGATCACCGGCCGGGCGAACTACGCGGCCTGCGGTGAAGCCCTGGGACTGGACCTGGTCAATCAGCCGGAACTGTTGGAACAGCCACAGTACGCTTGCCTGTCGGCGGCATGGTTCTGGGCAACGAAGGGGCTGAACTCCCTGGCGGATGCCGGTGATTTCGAAAAGATTACTCGGCGTATCAATGGCGGGCTCAACGGCCAAGCTGACCGACTGAAGATCTTGGAGAAGGCCACCGAGGTGCTGGCATGAAGGTTCTGCTGCGAATCCTTCCTTATATAGCCACGGTACTGATCGGTACCGCCGGCGCCTGGATGTGGCAGGCTAATAGCTACGGCCAGATCATCGCCACCAATGCAGCGAATCGGCAAGCTGACCTCGCCAAAATCGCCAATGCCGGTACCGCGCAAGCCCGTCAGGCGCTGGAGAAACAACAGGCGGCCGAACAAGCGCTCGCCGACCTCGACCAGAAAGCCCAGAAGGAAAAGACCAATGACCTTGCCGAGAATGAAAGGCTTCGCCGCGCTGCTGCTGACTCTGCTCGCCGGCTGCGCATAGCGGGAAGTTGTCGCGCCAGTAGCTGGGATGTGCCCGCTACCGCCGGCGCCTCCGACCTGGGCGATGCAGGAACTGTCGAACTCACTGCAACTGCTGGATCAGCTGTTTTCGATATCCGCGCCGGGATCATTGCCGACCGGGCAGCCTTGAAAGCACTGCAGCAATATATAACTCGGGCCTGCTTGTCGGAATTGAGCGAGGCTAAATAATGAATGGGGTTGTTTTCGTATTTCGAGAGTAGAAGCCCGCGCAGGGCGGGCTGAACGGTATTCAGGCACCCCTGAATTATTGTGCCACCACTTGCCACTGATTGTTGGCTGCTGGGTTACGTACTAAGCGATAAACCTTAGCATCGGCCCTGGGCGGGGACACAAACCACTTTGAAACCGCAGCCTCGTTGGGAATAGAAAAATTCTTTTCGATGGTTTGGTATATCAGATTGCCGTTTATATGCATTGGTTGACCTTCTACCAGTACTACATCGCCGTCGCGGACCTCATCGAAGAGACCGTTCTGCATGGCGGAAACCAAGGAGTCACGTGGCTCCCTCAGCACGGAGTCCCACACTGCCGACTGGTGCATGTTCATCGTCCAGTTCAGTGCAACTCCAAGCCCAACCAATGGAACGCAGGCCATCGCCAAATTTGCCATTGCCCCCCGTGCGAGCTGATCTACAGCGGCTGCAAGAAGAAACGCAAGTCCGAAGCATTGGTAATAGACTGGAATGTGTGCGTGCCCCCAGGTCAAGCCTGATTGATACTTGGCTGAGATAGAAATAAGCACTGGTGGCAAAAGTAGAAGAACACCTGCTGCGAAAATAGACATGAGCATCCCAGGCTGTTTAGTGTGTTCACGCCTAAGCACTATGATTGCTATAGCTGACCACAAGAGCATAACTCCCCATGCGAGCGTACTTGTGGAAGCTGCATTGAAAAGCTCGTGTGGAGGGTACTCGTTTTTTCCTGCGGATAAGTAAAAACTCCATGGGAGCGTCCCGAATAGCTGTTTGAGGAATGTCTCGGGTACAGCGCTTAAGCTTCCAACTTCAGAGCCTGCATAAGGGGTCAGGGCAATTTGCTTCACATAGAGACTTACAGTCATGAATATGAGCAATGGCACGAAGACTATGGCTGTGTTACGAATTTTTCTTGAGTGGTTAGAGGTAAGTATTGTCACGATTGCAATCGGGGCGTAGACGATATTGGTCTCATAGAAAGTCATTGATAGAACGGCTATTAACGAAGACGCGGCTAGCCATGCTACGGATTTAGTTTTGTGCCACTTGTGAAGCATCAGGAGGGATGACGTAAGGAGGATCCCAACGCCTTGGCTAAAGCCGGCGAATGCTGCCAATGGATCCCACGAGTCCCGTATTTGCAGTAAAGCCAATAAAGACAAAATAAATAAGCCGATTGTCCGCCAAGATACTCCAATTCTACGCAGTAGTAGAGTTGTAAGGCTTACATGGGTGATGAACATTGCCATGTCCGCCAGCCTGACAGCAAGTTCGCTTTTGAGTATATAGAAAAAACTGTAAATGAAAGGCCAAGGTAAAAGAATTCTACCGTATTTATCAAACCATGCCTGAATAACAATATTTGAAAATTCAATTACGCTGGAATCGAATCGATTGATCATTCCCCACGTCTGGCTATTCAAGGCGTCGTCCGCCCAGAAACCGTTTTTTGAGTACGGTAAAAGAATGATGGCTATCAGAATGGCGACGATTGATCCGAAAATTATTTTTTTTAAACTATCCTGTGTTATACGCATTTCTAGTGTGGCGCTCTGATATAGGGAGTTTTTGCACATACTAGACTAGCTAGGCACTTCAAACTAGCTGAACCTAGCAATCGGAATTTAGTCGAAGGGTCACACGTGCGCGTCGAGGTTCCCATAAAGGTACCGTGCCGCCATGGTGTTATCGGATCTGCTCGCACAGGCTGATGCCCGATCGGGGGGCTGACGAAAGCGTTGGCCGAGCCAGGATAGCCAGCCTGGTCTTTGAGTCGGCCTATACTACCTTGATCAAATAGTGGGAGGAGCTGGTGAGTGAAGGACTTAGCGGGAAGATTTCTGCAGGTGTGCCATTGATGCAGCACCCCCTGTGAGCAGTGTTCAAGTACGATGAGGCGAAGGGCGTCCTGCCAACCGAGGAGGTTGAGCGGCTGCGTCTGACGGCGGAATGGCTTATGGGGGCGGTTCAGCAGTACAAGTTTCGCGTGCTCGGTGGTCCGGTGCATCCATTTCACTGAGCGGGCTATATAAAGGAGGGGTTGTGTTCAGTCGGCAGAACGCCGGGGAAGGGAGGCTACTGTAGGAGTATACAACGCTAAGTTATTGATTTTTATAGGGTGATGTGGCGGTTTTGCACCTCTTTAACATCACCTATTTTTCCTTATGTATCAATTGCTTGCCTAGGTTTCTGGGTCACCTTGACATAGTGGTGCCTAAGTTTATCCGGCCAGTCCAGAGCCTGAGTTAGTTTCCTGGTCCCCATGCACAAGCATTAGGGTGATTTTTGGCCATACTGGGAAGTTGAGCGCCAATGCCACCGCCAGAAGGTCGTCCAATGAAAAAGCTTTTCCTCGTAGCAATGATTGCCGCCGCGTTAGTTTCTGGGTGCTCCCTTTACTCGACTACAGATTTTCAACCGTATGAATCGAAGAACGGAACCTTTGAAGGACAGGGTGGTGCAAAAGAAACCATTGATGGGATCGATTTTTGGACAAACGGGGAGCCGCCTCGAAAATTCAAGATGCTCGGAGTTATCAATGATGTTCGTTTAGCCAATCCGGTAACCATGAACGGTTTGAAAGGCGCGGTCGCTCTAAAGGTCAAGGAGGTAGGCGGCAATGCAGTCATTTGGAATGGCGAATCTAATCGACATGGCGATCGTGCAAGCTCCAAGTTCGCCGTGATTAAGTACCTTGATTAAGGTGCAGGATGAGTTGGCTCGACGCCGGAGAAAGGTGCGCAAAACCTCCGCTGGAGGCCGCGTGTTTTCGTTTGCAAAACTACAAAAAAGCGGATTTTTTGCCGAACCTACAATTGGCTCTATTCGTTTTAAAACAATAACTTAGCTGGCTACAGTCCCCAACATGGGGTGCTAGGGGTCGAGTGTTCGAATCACTCCGTCCCGACCATATTTTTCAATGACTTAGCCGAACTCTCACCAGTTCGGCTTTTTCATGCGTAGGGACTTTTGCGGGGGGGCATCCCGTTTTCCTCCTCAAGATGGTCAGTGCCGGTCCTCTCGAATCGGTCGCTGATACTTTGTTTGCCGCCTCAATCAACTGCTCAAGCTCTGCGGTAGAATAGTGGCTCGTAACGCTGCCATTCTTGTGCCCCAAGAGCGCCTTCCGATCTTCCAGTGTCACGCCCGCTGCACGTAGCCTTCTGCCAAAG
Source organism: Pseudomonas putida (assembly GCF_050990305.1). Classification (GTDB taxonomy): domain Bacteria; phylum Pseudomonadota; class Gammaproteobacteria; order Pseudomonadales; family Pseudomonadaceae; genus Aquipseudomonas; species Aquipseudomonas putida_AH. Next base: position 2,179,303 of record NZ_CP158817.1, read on the forward strand.
GTGTGCTTGAGGTCGTGAATCCTGATCGATCTGAACCCAGGGTGTGCCGGTGACTTGTGCTCCATTTCCCACTTCGCCGCCGCTCTCACCCTGGCCTTCTTCCATGCTGTGTCATTCATCCGGTGCATCGGAGTCGGACCGTGTTCGTCCGGCTGCCCATACGGAAAGACATACTTCGAATGCAGCCCGCGCTGCCCATCGATGACCGACATCGCCACCTTGTTCAGCACCACCAGCCTCTCGTCGCCATTCTTCACACCAGACTTTTCGCTCCTTCCGCCGAAGTCAGCAGGGATCAGGAACTCGCTCGTTCCCAGTTCCGGTACCCGGATTTCCCAATCCCATTGAAGCTTGCAGACTTCCTGTTCCCGGCAACCCGTGTTCACCTTGTAGAGCGACATCCTCAGCAGGTGGTCAGGGATTTCCGCGAACAGCATCGACTGCTCTGCCCATGACATTGGGTAGGGCTTCCTGCTCGACTTCCTTTCCTCCAGCATCGAGATCATCGGCACACTATCCAGCCATGGCCGTTTCTCTGCGTCTCGCCACTTCCTGTGGCACAGGTTCAAGATCCGTACGATTCGCTGTAAGGCGATGTTGACCGTCCGGTTTGAGACGCCTGGCTTCACCTTTCCCTTTTCGTTCTTCGTCGGCTTCTGCCTGTCCCGCTTGAAAGCAGCCAGGGTTCCGTCATCTATATGGGTGATCGGCAGATCCCCGATGTACGGGTCCAGCTGTTCAATGTGTGATGCGGACAGGCCGATCGACGCCTGATCCTTAAATTCAACCAGGAATCGCGTGGCTGCCTCACGCCAGGTTCGCACCTGGCGCACGCCGTAGACCTTTTCCTGTCTGAGCTTTTCCAGTCGGTGAATCAGGTACTGCTCCGCTTCCTGCCTTTCGCTTGCTCCAGTGCTTTCCTGAAGTCGGTTACCTCTGACGACCTTGTCGATGTGCCAGATTCCGTTTCTCTCGTAGAGACCGGAGATCGTTTTTCGCGCCATTTATTACCTCCTTGGCGCCCACTGCGGGGCTGATTGTTGTCCTGATTCGCCGCTTTTTCAATTGCCATGGACTCGACGTAAGCGTCTGCCCACTGGTCAAGCTCAAGCCGGTCGAACCCGATACCCTGTTTCCCGATCGGGAATTCGCGCACGTTCGGCCTGACCGTCTTGTTGAACTCATCCCGGCACATGCCGAGATATCCGTAGGCCTCGCCGGCGCGGATAAAGCGCGGGAGGATTGGCGCGACCTGTGCCGCGCTTCGATTGGACATAGCTGTCTCCGTGCCGCCGCCGGCGGCAGAGTGTTCAGTGAATGGTCACGCTGTCCTGCCCAGGGGCTATTTCGCGAGCCTGTTGTTCGGTACGTCGGCAGATGTGTTGGATCTTTCCGCCGCAGTCGGCGATCACCCACCAAAATCCGCCGAAGCGGTGCGGGCCCTTGATGATCTTCGTGATGGTCATGGCGCACTTCCTTGCCCAAGGGGCGGTTGGTGGTGATGGTTTATGCCGCTGCTCGGTTCGCCCGGCCTGCGTTACGGCGCCGGGTCATCAACACCTGCAGTCGGTATGCACGGAATCGACGGCCATCCTCTGACCTGATCTCTGGCGCAAGCTCGGACAGGTCTTCATCGAGGCGACCGAAGTAGTAGAGGTGTTCGCCGTCGCCACACCATTCAGGTTGTGCGGTGGCCCAGGTACGCGCCTCAATGCAGGGCATGCAGGTTTTGAAGGCATCCATGTCGCCATCCCAGCTGCCGGTGATGAGTTGGTATTTCTGACCCGGGCCAATAACGCCATAGCACTCACAGCATTTGTGATGCTTGCGGGCGGTGGGCGTGGTTTCGGTTTGAAAATCGGACATACGAATCCTCGCCCGCCGTTCACCGGCAGGCTCTTGTGTGGGGTAGGGGTTAGGCGGTGGTGGCCTGGCCGAAGCCGAATACGGTCAAAGTCTCATCGACTTCTTTCACAACCTTGAACTGGAGCATCACTGATCGCTGGGTAGATAGATTGAAATAGTCCCAGTACCTGACCACCCATTCGGCCATTTCTTTGTGGCGTGGCCCGACCACCGTTCCGTAAATCCCGCAGGCACCGAGGTAACCCATGAACTCGTCGATGTTCATGTATGGCCGAACTTCGTGGTCATCGATGTCGAGCATCCGCTCAAACAGCTCGGCCATCTGTATTAAGGATTCGTGGAAGTGTTGGGAGGTGACGAAGTGCTTTTTGTAAAGCGCCCAAATTTTGAGGGTGAGGCCGCCAGCATTGAAGGCTGGCCAGGCTTCGTCTTCTACCTTCAGGTTGTCGGGGTTAAATCCGATTCTGACGATCATCACCGCGGCCCCTTGTAGCAATACACGTAGGCGAACCAGGCGAGGGCGATCATGGGGTCACCTCTCTAACCCAATCAGTGAAGCCAGCCAGAACCGGCTGAATGTTTTTGTCATCCGCCCAGCCGGCGAACCCGATAAATCCGTCACGGTTGAAGGTGACTGCCTCCCTGTCGTCGAAGTAGGACGCCTTGCATTTGATCTCGGCATAGCCTTCACGGACTACGGCGCGCTGACGACAGCGGAAAACCCCTCGCATGCATCCGCTTTCCTTCATGCGAAGATTTATCAACGTGCGTAGCCGTTGAATGCTTTTCGGGGTAATCACCGAATAATCGAGCTTTGCACTCTCGAACAAGGATCGAGCCTCGTCACGGGTCATGGCATCACCTCGCGGCGTGCCCAGCTCACGCAAGGTCCGTCTTCGGTATCGAATATCCCGAGGAGGAACCACTCTGGCCCAGGCGCAACCGGATTCCAGCCGAGGCAGTGACACTTACCGTCGTCATACGGGTGATGGCCGTCGATATCCGCGTCCATATGCCACTGCTGCAGCACAAGGTGCTGCTCCGCGATCCATGCCTTGAAGGCCGCGTAGTCTTCATCGAAGTCGGGCATATCGGGATGATCCCACCAGCCGTCTTCATCCCGTTCCACGACAACAGGCTGGATCAAAACCGTTTCTTCAGGCATGACTGTTCCTTTGCCGCTATAGCGGCTGACTTTGAAGGGGAAGGGAGTTAGGCGGCGGCTTTCAGTGCCTCGATGATTCGCTGCCCTGCCAGCGGTGGTACCGCATTGCCAGTCATGTGCATGGTCAGCCGGTGGTTATCCGGTCGCAGGGTGTCAGCAGGGAAGGACTGCGCAGCCATTGCTTCATCGGCGCGGAGCATACGCATCATGTCGCCGTCTACCACTGCCCAGCGGTCCAGTGTGGTTATGGTGCCTATCGGTCGATCAAGGCTGCGGCCGGTGAGGCCGGAACCTGATCTGTAATTCGGCATCACGAACCGGTCGCCGAAGCGCTCGCGACCATTCTTCACACGGGTCAGCGTCGACGTCGCACGGCCCGGCTTATTGATTGGCGACCACTTGCCAGCGTTGAAGTCGATAATCTCGCTGGCCGGAACGTGCTGATAGCGTGGCAGTTGCAGATGTAGCGGCGCCTTGCTGCGTGAGCAGACCATGAACAGCCTTACTCGGTGTTGTGGGACGCCGAGGTCAGCGCAATCAACGATGTGCGGGGCCAATGCGTAACCCAGGCGCTGCATCGCGTCGGCCCACGCAGGATATAAAATCCAGTCCATGAACTCCGGAACATTCTCGATCACGGCGAATTCAGGCCGGTTGACCTCGGCATTGGCGACCGGTGCCCAGGCAGTCGAGCGCGAGTTGTCATGCTTTGGAGTACCTGACTCCTTACCGCGTGCCTTGGTATGCCCTTGACAACATGGCGAGGCAAGCATCACATCGTGCTTCGGCACCTGCGACCAGTCAGCCTGGTGCAAGTCTTGGCACGCATGGATTGTGTCCGGGTTGTTTCGGGTGCCACTCGACCGCCTCGGGCCAGTGGTTTGCAGCCCAAAGAACCTTCAGGCCGGCGTTGCGGCCGCCCTTTGTCCAACCGCCAAAACCGGCGAACAAGTCAACTGCTGTGAGCATATGGGATCCTCGCCGACTGGCGTGATTCGTAAATTGGGATGATGATTTGCACCTGGTGCAAACCCGACGGTGACTGCGATGAGTTCAAAAACCGATGTGGAGGCGATACGGCTGATCGGCGAAGAGGTAGTGCGGTTGCTCAGCCTTCCTGAGGACAGGCTTGAGACTGAGGCTCGCCTAGGACTGCGCCTGATCGCCGAGCTTGCGCGCTGGCGGGTGATTGCCTACGGAGATGAGCCGGCCATTCTGCACCAGGTGCGCTAGATCGAAACTTCGCCGGTATCGATCTTGCGAAGTTCAGTTACCTCGATTTTCTGGGTGCCGTCGGTAATCACCCAGCAGGGCAGCTCAAGATTACGGAAAGTGCCGTGATAGCTTCGGTATGCGCCGAGGGCTGCCTTGCGAAAGCAGTCCGCAGCGACTTGTTCGATCGCCATTGGCTGCCCCCCCCTAACAGCTTCAAATCAAACACAACAGCCTTTTCAATTCGCTTGGCGGCTGCTCGGACGGTGTTCGGCGAGAGTTTGAATTCCTCCGCGACCTCAGAAACATGCTTGTAAATGAGCGCATCGTGGATCTGCTGATCACAGGCGCCGTTACGCAGGCCCGCATAGATGACTGCTTGCATGGGTTATCTCCAGTCAGGCGCCGCCCTCCGTGACCGGATGCGACAGTGAGCAATTTATTGGGGCAGCGTGAACCAGTTAGCAGAACGTAGGTCCATCGAGTTCCGAAGGTTGGCAGTCAGAATCTGGCAGACCTTATCCTCATAAAAATAATAAGGAGGTGGCCATGAGCTGCCTGATTTGTGCCGGAACTGCTGAAAGCTACCAGGTTGGTGATGACTTTGAAGAGCGCAATTGCCCTTCATGTGGGCACTACCGTATTTCCAGAGCGCTGGTTTTAACACTCATGGAGCAGGGGCAGATTTTCGATGTGAATCGAATGAGGTACTGGCTGACGGAAAAGCGTAAGCTCACCGATATTCCCACCATTGAAATCCATGAGGCGTTGCTCGTTCCCTGAGACAAGCTGCCTGGCTAATCAACTCGGCGCTAAGTATTCGTCACCTGGGTCTTTGCGCAGTTCGCGCAGGCTTTGATTGTGGAATTCGCGTGACACCTCATCGGTAATAGCAAAAGGGTTCGTGACACAGCGAAGCATCTTCGCCTGCGTCTCAAAATCGGCGGCGATCAGGTTGATCAGCAGCCGTTGGTGAATGTCCTGCTGGTTGTTAATGCCGTGGGTTTTCATCACTTTTTGCAGATCCGGCTTGAACACCCCAGCCACCTCAACCATGAACTTCTCGATGCCCAGCGCTGCGTTCTTGGCCGCTGCCTTCTCGCGCTTCTTGCGCTGCTTGATGGCTTCCGGTGTCAGTTCTTGCTGTTCCTCGGCCATGGCCTGCCTCTTCAATTCCGTGGGCTGGTAGATCCAGCCATGTCTGCCGTCGGCGCTGGCGCACCTGGTTGTTGATGCGCCTCATCGAAAGGCCGGCTTCATCTTCGGATAATCGATGTCGTAATCTTTGAGCAGTCGCAGGAGCAGCGTCGAACTGATTGTCGATGGCTTCGTGGCACTGCTTCCGATTCAGGCCCTTGTGGGGGCCGAGCGGTAAGCTTGTGTACGACAGCGGGGCCCCGGCAGTAGTGGTGACCTTCGCCGCAGGAAACTGGACCTACCTAGGCTCTGAGGAATTGTCCGTTGGACGCCGTTACGTCTGGAGCATCGGCAGACTGCTTGGGGCAGGCGAATACATATCCCTTAATCCCTTTGCTATGAACTGCCACAACGCCTCAACCGGTGGCGGCTGTGCGCTTGGCGTCGATTACGCCAATAGCCGCATCCTCATGTACAGCCTCGCCACAACGGCTTGGACTGACCAAGGGCACCGTCCTTTCCTCTGCGCCAAATTGCTGGCCTGAGGCTCAAATTTTCTGGAGATGATTTATGCTCTGGTACAAAACCGGGACGGTTTCTGTCGTCCAAAACTCCAATGCGGTGATCGGCACGAACACTGCATTTATTTCGAACGCCCGTGTCGGCGATGCCTTTCGCGGGCCGGATGGCGCCTGGTATGAAGTGACCAACATCGCCAGCGACACGGCCTTGGCGATCTCGCCGAACTACCAGGGTGCGAGCAATGCCGCCGGCATCTACGCTCTGGCGCCGATGCAGGGCTACGTCAAAGACTCGGCCGACGCTCTACGATCGCTGGTAAACCAGTACGGTGCCAAATTGGCCGCACTGGGAACCACCGGCAACTACGACATATTGCCCGTAACCAAAGGCGGGACTGGCGGGACTGACCAGGCTGGAGCGCGATCCGGCATTGGGGCCGCTAAGTCTGGCTCGAACAACGACATCACATCGCTAGCCGGATTAACCAATGCGCTTAGCGTCGCACAAGGAGGAACGGGGGTCGCGACTATTGCCGCGCTTCTGTCTGCTCTGCAGGCTGCAGGCGCATACGGAAAGTCAAACGCTGTCGGCACGACATCGCAGTCGGGTGGAGTTCCATCTGGCGCAATCATCGAGCGAGGCAACAACTCAAACGGTGACTACGTTCGATATGCAGACGGGACGCAGATTTGCTGGAAGCGGATCGCGACAGATATCTCCAGCACTCCTATTGGAGGGATTTTTGGCAGTGGAGCATTCGGTGCTGGTCCATATCCGGCTGGGTTCATCGAAGCTCCAAAAGTCGTGCATTCGGGTTACATCGCATCGGGCAACGTAAACGCTATGTGGTCTGGCTGCTACACAAGCCCAACACAAAATAGCTGGGGAAACTACCAGCTTCTTTCCGCCGGATCTTACGGCGCTGGTTACATCGATGTGCTCGCTATCGGGAGGTGGTTCTGATGATTATTAAACTTTCTCCGGTGCGCCTAGACGGCACGCTTAAAGTATCGCGCGCCGGCTCTGCACTGAATATAAATGGCAAGCTTTTCGATTTCTCCCAGATGGTCGATGGCGACTCGCTTCCTGCTTCCGCTATATCTTCAGAGTGGTTCGCTGGACAGGTCGATAATGTAGCCGGCGTTCTTGAGCTAACGCTAATTCTTCCTCTGCCTGCGAATTGTAGCCAGGAGCTGGCATTCCCCGAGCCTTCGCTCAGCGTTCCTGATGGGCCTGTGATATTGCCGCAGCCAACACCGATCCCCGAGCCAGATATCCAGGAGGCCGAAGCATGAGCACAAACATCGACTGGAGTCAGCTGATCACCAGAGCAATGAAAGAGCAGGCCGCGAATGACCAAGTGCTCGTTGACGCCTTAGCAGAGAATGCGAAATGTCGAACCGTCGCCGATAAAGCCATTGCACCGCTTCAGGATGCCGTGGATATCGATGAGGCCACAGATGCTGAAGTTCTGCTGTGGAAGGCCTGGAAAAAATATCGCGTCGCGCTGAATCGGGTGCCCGAGCAGTTAGGCTATCCCGCCACGATTGATTGGCCAGTAGCCCCGGCCTGATCTTCGACGAACACCGTACCCCGCCACTGAGCGGGTATTTTTTTTTGCCTGGAGAAAAGTATGCCCATCACATCGCAGCAACTGCTGCAGACTCTTCCGAACGCCGGCACCAAAGTCGGCGTTTTTGTTCCTGTCCTCAACACCGCCATGCAACGTTTCCAGATTGTCGGCGCGAACGCATTGCCGCGTTCATCGCTCAGATCGGCCACGAATCCGGCCAGTTGGTCTACGTCCGCGAGATCTGGGGACCAACCCCGGCCCAGCGCGGATATGAAGGCCGGAAAGACCTAGGCAACATCGTGACCGGCGATGGTTTCAAGTATCGCGGGCGCGGCCTGATCCAGATCACTGGCCGGGCGAACTACGCCGCCTGTGGCGAAGCGATGGGCGTCGACCTGGTCAATCAGCCAGAGCTGCTGGAGCTGCCGCAGCATGCCGCGATGTCGGCGGCGTGGTTCTGGGCCGCCAAAGGGCTGAACACCCTGGCCGATGCCGGTGACTTCGAAAAGATCACCCGGCGCATCAACGGTGGGCTGAATGGCCAGGCCGACCGGTTGTCGATCTATCAGCGTGCGTTGAAGGTTCTTTCGTAGGGAAGGTTTGTAGTTGGCAGGACGCCGGAGAAGGGATGTTGCTGAAATGTCGCTGAGCGCTGTATGAATCCATATGAATCCACAACAGCCTTCAGCAACTTGTGAAGCCCCAGATGCAGCGAAGCCCGCACTGGGCGGGCTTTTTTGAGCTCTTGGTGTCACGAGGAGAACTCCTCAAGAAGTGATGGCTCCATTATCGACATAAGTGCCTAAAGCAGGTGGGCGCGATCGGTCATGCGATTAGCATAAACGGGCGATCTTTTCGGCGTTGTACCTTTTGACTTGGACGGACACTGCCGAGTACGCACAGCTTCCACAAGGCTCTACCTGTGGAAAAAAGCCGTTTAGGTACTTTTTTTAACGGATCACGGTGCAACGCCCGGCTGTTGCTCGGCAGATAGCACTCGTCAGTGGCAGTTCTGCCCTTGGACCTGCTACTTCCCGACTTAGCGTTAGGGTCGCTGAAAAGGGCGGGCTAGTTCAGGGGCGGGCAATTCCGACCTGCAAGCAAGACGAGCCCTGCGTCACTTTCGGACAGGTCCTATATCTATTCGGGTGGCGATCCTTAACGCTTGGTCGCGTTCTGTGATCTCTCGGGGAAAATTAGCATGGCGTCGGCGACCAAGGACTGATCGCACTAGCTGCCTGCCAGGCCTATGCCAAAGGCCAGTTGAGCTAGTGACATCTCCCAATTAGGTCAATTTGGTGCAGCCGCCAAAAAAATGACGAGTGAATGATTGCGCGATTGATTCAATTAGTGAAAAGTGGGATAAAGGATTAAGTGATACGATATAACGTATTGTTGATCGAGTCAGCAGCAAATTAAATTCAATAGAAGGGCCGGGGGCAGGAGGATCCGATTGATAATTGGGCGGGTAGCAATGAGCTCAGCGCTTGAGCAGTTCCATGCTCCAGGCAAAGTCCGCGCTGTCGGAGATACCCAAGCGACCATCGATGATTTTCTAGCCCGCCGAATTTGTCGCCCCAATGTGGCCAACTGCCGGTCCGTATCACGGCCTGGTTTAAAGTTTGAGCTTGAGTTTTACCCTCACTGGTTTGCTCACGCACTTTTTGGGAAGTCTATTTAAGTGGGTAAACTTTTGGAGATTCGCCTGTCATTTTCATGCCGATTGAATGGGGTGTTGGCTGAGCGCGGCATTGAGGAAACCGAACGCCTTAGCTATTTGGCGGGGCTTGTCGGCGTAAGTGATTATGCGCCACGCTGTTGGCTTAATGCGGAGTCGATGCCAACGAGTCAATCGTTGTCGTTGCTGGCAAAACGGATCGGTGTTAGCCGGGAGTGGTTAGTAAGTGGCCGTGGTGACCAATATAGTAAGGAACTAAACCGCAAACGTAGGGGCCGAAATTAGTCTATCAATCAACGTTTGACGACGGGGCTTGGAACATATCTGAGCGGGTTTGCTGAAAAGCAATTAGCGACCACTTCTGGCGGCGCAGCCCTTCGAGGTATACAGGTTTTTTAGCAGTGAACAACTCTCTTGAATACGGTCAAACAGGGCGTTACTAAATCTCAAATGTGACTGAGACTGTGTGCGTAGCAAACTATCAGTCGATTATAAAAACTACTTCTCTCCTCGAAAAATCATGCTAAAGGATGGACAAAATGAGAGTACTCGTTTCTTCGATTGTTGTAGCGACTTCATTTTCAATGGGTACGGCATTCGCTCAAGCACCCGTAAAATCAGATATGAATCCAATCATAGACGGCGCGGTCAATATTGCAGCCACGGCGACCACCACAATAAACAACCCAGTGAACAGCGATGCTCAAGCTGAAGCATTGGACGAATGCTTCGACGCCATTGGCGATAAGCCCCGGACAGCGTTGCAGCCTTGCCTTGCACTTAAGACTCGTGAAGCTACATCGCAAATGAATATTGCCTACAAAAAACTGGAAGCTATAACAAAGGAGATAGATTCGAGTGCGACAGCCAAAGCCCTTGCCTCACTGCTCGCTTCTCAGAATGCTTTCGAGAAGTTCAAGGATGCACAATGCCAATGGCAAGGCGACTCGTTGATGGGAGGCTCAGGCTCTGGAGATATTTCAAGTTCCTGCAATGTGGATTTGATCCGCTGGAGAACGAAGCAACTTTCTGATTGATTTTTTTGACATAGGTGGCGGCTTACCTCACTAACGAGAAGCAGGGCTAAGTCATGAACCGAAGGACATAAAATGCTAATCGATTTCAGCGGCCTTCCTGGCACCGGAAAAACGACCATCGCCAAGGATCTCGCTGCTACGACAGGTGCCGTGTATCTACGGATTGATACGATTGAGCAAGCGATTCGAAACTCTGGTGCTCTTGCACAAGATGTGGGGCGTAGTGGCTACATGGTCGCTAATGAGCTTGCGCTAAGCAATCTTCGTATAGGCCGCACCGTCATCGTTGATTGCTTCAACCCTGTAATAGAAAGCCGAATCACGTGGAGCGATATCGCCTCAAGCTCTGGCGTTCGATTAGTAAATATCCAAGTGATTTGCTCCGATACAAATGAACATCAGTGCCGGGTAGAAACAAGGACAGTTGATATTCCCGAGCTGACGCCACCAACCTGGGAATCTGTGCTGGGCCATGAATATGAGCCGTGGGACGAAGCTCCGTTTTGCATAGACACAGCCCTGACCTCTTCAGTGCAAGCGGTCGAGATGATCGTTAATCAATTTCTTTCCAGCGAATAGTGTCGCCCCAAGGTGTGTTAGCCGGACGCTTACCTCAAAATGGGCAGTGATATCTGCATCGTGACAAGCCAGGATGTCTTCGCTTTTGAAGTAACCTCGGTCAGCCAATACCCATAACGTTTCTGACGCTATTACCTCCCGGGTTTGGCCAGCCATGTGGGTTTTTCGGACCACCTCAAGCAGTTTCCACTTGTCAGACGCTATGCCGTGGCGACGGAGGTCGTTCTAGTGGCATTTGCGTGATGCGGGAAGCTGGCAGCCGTTTTAAATGGTTAAAAGTATTGGAGTAGAGCCATTGTAAAGGAAAGGTCGAAGTCGCTTGGGGCGTGATGCTACACCACATTACCGTGCAATATTCGGCGCCATTTTTTGCTTGATAAAGAGGTAAAATCCAGGTGGTAAACCTCGTGGAATGCGAATTTTATCGATATTTATCTCTGAAGTTAGTGGCTTATACAGTGAAATACCCTGAGGCTGGCTATTTATACTTTACGTCCCGCCGATCTTGTAGGTCTTGTCCTGCAAGACGGGCCGCCGCCAAAAGGTGGATCCGGTTGAGTTAGCCCTGGCTATCCGTCAGAGCTTCTAGTACTCGGTGGTTCATATCCAATAATAAGACGAGGTTGTATTCCTATGCTCGCTGACAACCAACTGCCTCACGGAGAGATCGCTCAAGCTGGTCCGCTCAAGCGCGAACTAGGTGAACGGCATATTCGTTTGATGGCCCTCGGCGCCTGTATCGGTGTTGGCCTGTTCCTTGGTTCGGCCAAGGCCATTGAAATGGCCGGCCCGGCAATTATGCTGTCTTACATCATCGGCGGTTTGGCGATTCTGGTGATCATGCGTGCCCTGGGTGAGATGGCTGTGCACAACCCAGTGGCGGGCTCGTTCAGCCGTTACGCACAAGACTACCTTGGCCCGTTGGCGGGCTTTCTCACCGGCTGGAACTACTGGTTCCTGTGGCTGGTAACCTGCGTCGCGGAAATTACCGCCGTGGCGGTTTACATGGGTATCTGGTTCCCCGATGTGCCGCGCTGGATCTGGGCGCTGGCGGCGTTGGTCAGCATGGGTTCGATCAACCTGATCGCCGTCAAGGCGTTCGGTGAGTTCGAATTCTGGTTCGCCCTGATCAAGATTGTCACCATCATCGCCATGGTACTGGGTGGTATCGGCATCATTGCCTTCGGCTTCGGCAACGATGGTGTCGCGCTGGGGATTTCCAACCTGTGGGCTCACGGTGGCTTCATGCCCAATGGCGTGCAGGGTGTGCTGATGTCCCTGCAAATGGTGATGTTTGCCTACCTGGGGGTGGAGATGATCGGCCTGACCGCCGGTGAAGCGAAGAACCCGCAGAAGACCATCCCGAATGCTATCGGCTCGGTGTTCTGGCGCATTCTGCTGTTCTACGTCGGTGCGTTGTTCGTGATCCTGTCGATCTATCCGTGGAACGAAATCGGCACCCAGGGCAGTCCGTTCGTGATGACGTTTGAACGTCTGGGCATCAAGACCGCTGCCGGCATCATCAACTTCGTGGTGATCACGGCCGCGCTGTCATCCTGCAATGGCGGCATCTTCAGTACCGGGCGCATGCTCTACAGCTTGGCGCAGAATAACCAAGCCCCCGCCGGCTTCGCCAAGACCTCAAGCAACGGCGTACCTCGTCGTGCCTTGCTGCTGTCGATCGGTGCATTGCTGTTGGGTGTACTGCTGAACTACCTGGTGCCGGAAAAGGTCTTTGTCTGGGTCACCGCCATCGCGACTTTCGGTGCGATTTGGACCTGGGCGATGATCCTGTTGGCCCAGCTCAAGTTCCGAAAAGGTCTGAGCTCGGCTGAATGCGCAGGGCTCAAGTATCGCATGTGGTTTTACCCGGTTAGCTCGTACCTCGCGCTGGCGTTTCTGGGGCTTGTGGTTGGCCTGATGGCTTACTTCCCGGACACCCGTATTGCGTTGTACGTAGGGCCTGCATTCCTGGTGCTGCTGACTGTGTTGTTCTATGCGTTCAAGCTGCAACCAACCAACGTATCGCAAGGTACGGTGCGTTCGGCCTCTTGATTGCGTCGGCGGTAAAAAAGTAAAAACCTTGACCGAATGATCGCACTGCTGCTCATCTAAGCGGAGCAGCATTGCGATCTATCCATATTTGAGTGCGTAACTTCTTGCACATAATGGCCAAGGGTATCTGTCGATGATCATGGTGCAACCGAAAGACTACCTTTGACCGATTTCTGCCAATCTGTTGCATCGACCGGTTGAATCCACAGCCGATTGTTGTCACTCCGGTGTCATCATCACTGCGAGCGTCATCTTGATGAACTCTTCATTGCGATCGATTGCGACCATGGCGCCTCGTACGTTGTCGGCAACTTCGGTTCCGCCATGGCTCTCGACCCATTCTGACCATTCCATGATCGCCGCCTCGAGGGCGAGCTGGTTCTCGTTGATCTTGAAAAGCAGGGAAGGGAGCAGGTCCGAGTTTGGCATCGCGAGTCCTCGGTTGTAAGGAAAGCGTAGCATTGCATTCAAAGGGTTGTTAACGGTCGGCAGAACGCCAGGACAGGGGCTTTCTGATCGAAAGCCTGTAGGGACTTTTGCGGGGAAACGTGAATCACGGTAAAGCACGGTACGGCATCGATTGCAGTGGGCGCCGTTCCAAAGGACTGTTCCGTATAGCTTTTTAGGGCCCTTGCATGCATGGGGTGCTAGGGGTCGAGTGTTCGAATCACTCCGTCCCGACCATATTTTTCAATGACTTAGGCCAATGTTCACAGCATTGGCCTTTTTCATGTGCGTGAATTTTGCGTGACTCCTTGATTTTTCACGCCTGTTTCCTCTTCAAGATTGTCAGGACCGGTCCACGCGAATCGGTTGGCGTTAAACGTTTTGCCGTTGTGCGTAAAAGTACGTGATGCCACGAATATCTCTCCGTAGTGATACACATACTCATACCTGTCGCAGATAAAGATATACCCCTGTGACAGGACTACGGGGTGCTCAGGGGGGGCACTCCTCGCCGCAGCGCCGCTACCTACCAGAGGTTGAGAAAATCTGACACCATCACGCCCTTTTCACCGCAAGCTGCTTCGAGTCAGGCTCTGCGTGTATTTGAAGGGCACAATAAGCCCTCATTTTTTGCTGGGGCGATGGATGAAACAAGGGCGACTCTGGGCGTTGATGCTGATGTGCGTGATCATGGCAGGTTGCGCCACTGCGCCACCTAAAGATCAAAACAACCTGTGCAATATCTTCCGCGAATACCCCGACTGGTATGAAGACTCGCTGGAGATGCAACAGCAATACGGCACGCCGCAACATGTGGCGATGGCAATCATGAAGCAAGAAAGCAGCTTCGTTCACGATGCATTGCCACCTCGTGATTACTTGCTGTGGGTAATTCCCTGGGGCCGTGTCAGCTCTGCCTACGGTTATGCACAAGCCCAAGATCCAGTCTGGAGTGAATACAAGGATGGCTCCGGCAATGGCGGCTCGCGAGATAACTTCGACGACGCGATCATGTTCATCGGGTGGTACACCGCCAGTACCCAAAAGCAGCTGGGCATCTCCAAGTGGGACACCTACAACCAGTATCTTGCCTATCACGAAGGCCGCGGTGGTTTTAGCCGGGGCACCTTCCGCAGCAAACCCTGGCTGATGCAAGTGGCACGCAAGGTTGAGCAGCAGTCGAAGGTCTACGGCGCACAGCTCAAGCAGTGTCGGGGGGAGCTGGAGGATAATAGTGGCTGGTTCTAAAGCGAGGTAGTGAACCAATGACGGCTTGTCCCGCGATTGCGGCGTGCTCAGCGAGATGGCATTCGCAGCTCGCCGGCGTGGTGAGATCGATGATGATCAGTTTTCCGAAATGCTGGAGTGCGTGGAGGCCGCCCGGGACCACTGCCTGAGGTGGAGGAGTGGTACGCAATCGGGCTATTCAAGTATGAATCTGTAGAGGAGTGGGGAGGTGACGTTCCAGGACGGATCGTTGTCGGCAGAGGGCCGGGGAAAGTGCGCAAAACCTCCTCTGGAGGCCGCGTATTTCCGTTTGCAAAATCTCAAAAAAGCGGATGTTTTGCCGCTCTCAGAATGAGTTGTATCCGTTGTAAAACAATAGCTTAACTCGCTACAGTCCCCAACATGGAGTGCTAGGGGTCGAGTGTTCGAATCACTCCGTCTCGACCATATTTTTCAATGACTTAGCCCAATCTGAAAAGGTTGGGCTTTTTCATTTATGGATTAGGGGTAAACACGGGGGTAAACATGCTTCATGGTCATGCCAGGAGGGGATCGTCTTCTGCATCGCGTGCGGCCTGTTGAAAATCCATATGCTTGCTCGCCCGTTTACGGTTTGGCTCATCGCCCAAGTGCCGTTGACCTGCTGACAGTCCCAGCGCCCGCAAAAAGGTCACCGCCTGGCGTTTGAGGTTGCCGCAGTGGGTCGCCCGAGGGTTGATGATTGGCGTTCCGAGTCGAGTGGTTAGCACATCACCCTCAACGACTAACACCTCTTGAGTCCACTCGATCTGGGCATTGATCTCAGCCAAATCGGTTGCCAAATGCAGATCATAGGCGCCCCACATGGTCACTGGGTGCATACTCATAATCATCTCGAAAATTTGCCGCGCACGGGGTTCAAGTTTACGTGTGGGCGTCAAAATTAGCTGTGCCTACTGTATTGCCTCGATCTTGGAATTGATTGAGGTGTCAGGCATATTCCGAAGTTCTGCTTGTCTTCTGGCCATCTTTTTTGGGCCTCGAAATCGCTTTAATCAGTATTGAATGAAGGCTTGGTGGCCGCTGGAGCCTTGCCCACCCATTAAAGTGAGTCCCCCCTCCGACAGGGCTCAAACGAAACCAGCAAGCTTACCTCCATGATAAAAGATTGATCATCGTCTTTGGATGTCAGCCCTCAGAGGGCCTGGTTGCTGCCTGCGCTACTGTGGAACTGATCAGCATAAGTCGCATCAATGATCAGTAGAGAGCTATTCATTGTCCATTGCGCATCGCGATACCTGAAAGCTGTAAAAGCGATTGGCGAGGAGGCTTGTACGTTCGCTAGCGTGCGTGCGCTCATCATAAAAATAAATAAGGCTGTCTTATGAAGCTCTCGCTAACACTGCCGCTTGCGTTTTCTGCTCCCAACCTATTTACACCTGCCAACATTGACGCTCGGTGCCTGTTGCTCCGTGTTTCCGCTCACGGGGCATGATATGAGCAAGTTGAATAGTTCATTGGCCAACCTCTCTGTAGGAGCCAAACTTTGGGTCGGTTTTGGCCTGGTTCTGTTCCTAACCGCTGGTGTCGCGGTGACGGCATTTAGCTCCATAGCAACTTTGCAGCAGCACAGCGAACGCTTACGTGGTGATTTGCAAGTACAGGTGCGAGTTCTGCAGGCGCGTATCGCTGAAAAGGACTTCGCGCTAGTTTTGGATGAGCGTGCTGCCAAGCAAGTGCGTATGACTGCCGAGCAACTGCATGAGGAACTGTCTGGCGACAGCAATTCCGCTCGTCAGGAGATCGCCTCGGCAGCGCAAACTTACCTCGGGCAATTCGAGCAGTATGCAAACTCTTTACGCCAGGTACACAACGCCCGCATGCGTATGCAGCGGGTGGCGCGTGTCGCTGCAGAAAGCTTTAACGCTGTGTTTCTTGATCAGCTTGACGCGCTCAATGCTGGGACTGATGTGCAGGGCGGGTCGGCAGTAGACCAGTTTGCCTTACTCGAGCAGAGCGCTGCATTGCGTGACAAACTGGCGCAAGTGAGGGATAGCGAGCTTGCTTATAGCCTGGAAGATGACCAAAGCCGCCGTTCCGACTGGGAAATGGGAATGAGTGATGTACTCGCTGCTATCGATACTTTGGCGCTGAGAGTGGGGAAGGACGGTCAGGTATCTCTTAAAAACGCGCGTGAGGCGCTGGCAGATTATCGGCAGGCATTTGTTCAGTTCGCCACCAGCCGAGACGTAATCGCCCAATCTTCGGTCGGTATGCAGGAGCAAAGCGAGCATCTTGGTGAGTTGCTGTCCACTCTGGAACAGGAGCAGAGCAGGGCGATATCTCATGACGGAAGCAGTGCCAGCCGGCAACTCGGTATCATTACTCTGTTAGCGCTGAGCTTGGGTATTGGCTCCAGTTTGCTAATTCGTCACTTAATTTTGCACCCGCTGCAAGAGGCGGTGGCTTGGGCTCGGCGCATTGCTGACGGTGATCTGGCAGGTGCTCTTCAGCCCATAGAGCGTAAGGATGAGCTTGGCCTGCTATTGCACGCCTTCGAAGGGATGATTGACAGCTTGCGCGGATTGGTAAAGCGCATCGGCCTAGGTGTTGAGCAGTTGAACGGCACTACGAGTAGCCTTTCCATGGTGATTTCCCATACCCATGCAGGAGTCGAGCAGCAACGTAAAGAGACTGAAGTTGCGGTAGCGTCTATGCAGCAGATGAGCGCCACGGCACGAGAGGTGGCACGAAATACGTCCGAAGCCAACGATGCGGTGCTTATCGCCAACGAGCAGGCGCAGGATGGCAATCTGTTGGTGCAGCGGGCAGCCAATAGAGCCGAGTTCCTGGCTCAAGAGATGAATGGGTGTGCTGAAGTGATGCACGAACTGCTTGGCGAATGCTCAGCAATCACCGGAGTTCTGGACGTCATTCAAGGAGTAGCCGAGCAAACCAATCTGCTCGCGCTGAATGCTTCTATTGAAGCCGCGCGTGCCGGTGATCACGGCCGAGGTTTTGCAGTAGTCGCAGATGAGGTGCGGGGGTTAGCGAAACGTACTCAGGCTTCTGCCGGTGAGATCAAATCGCTCATTGATCGATTGTGCAGTGTTGCGCAGCAGGCGGCCACACGGCTGCAGGAGAACCGAGTTTTAACCGACGAGTCTGCAGGATTGGCGGGGCAGGCATCTGTCGCGTTGCAGCGCATTACCAAGGCAGTGGCGACCATCGAGCGAATGAACCAGCAGATCGCCACGGCGGCTGAGCAACAGAGCGTGGTGGCGGATGAGGTCAACAACAGTATGACAAGAGTACGCGAGGTAGCTGAAGAGAGTTCGCGACAAAGCCTATCGCTGCAGGCGTCGACATCGGAGCTGAAGCATGTCAGCGGTGCGCTCAATGTAGCGCTTGGACATTTTCAGACTTGAGTTAGCGAAGTTGCCTGAAATTAACCAGTCTCCGTATACCGTTTGGGCTGCTTCTGGGCCGCTTGAAATTAATTTTATGAAATCGCTCTCAGATCGCTCATCCTCCGATGGGTAATCGGACAGACTGACCATCCATTTGCGTTCCATCTGACCACTCATTTATATCGGATTTCACCTGCATGCTTCGTGGCCACGACCGGCAGAAAGCGACCCAATGCAGTCATTCAGTTTTGCGCACTAAAGCCTGACTTTGAGAGACCGGTAAGCATTCGCTTGATGTGGAGGCGTGGCGGCGAAGCCGATTGTCTTGGGAACTGAAGCCATCATGAAACAACGGCTTCAGCTCTGCGCGTTCAGAAACAGTGAGAACAGCTCGGACTGAGATTTAATGCCGAGCTTGCTGTACATGTGCTTGCGGTGGACCTTCACAGTCTCCACGGAAATCGCCAGCTTGCGCGCGATCTCCTTGTTCGAGCAGCCGCTGAGCATAAGCCGGCCGACTTCCAGTTCGCGGGCGGAGAGCGGCGTTTCCAACTGCTGGTCAGTGGAGTCCAGCCAGCTCTGCCAGCTTGGTGTTGGCGACGTGTTCTGCTCCAGCGCTTCCCGCTCGAATGCCATGCGCTGACGCATCAGGGCGGCGACCCAAGTTTGGATGAGCGTGAGCAGGGCGGTCTGCTCTGCACTGAAGAGACACTCATTTCCCAGCGACAGGCTGAGGGTGCGTTCCGCGTCGAGCTGGACGTTGATATGTACTTCGTCGGCAACGACATTGAGACGGAAGTAGCGTTGGTAGTAGTCGGTTTGTTCGAAGCACTCCGGCGCCACGTCGGCTAGCCAAAACAAACCGTTCTGCGGTGCTTCCCGGTTGGCCAGGTAAAAGGGGTCGAGCAGATACAGGCCTTTGAGGTAATCCTGAAAGAGTGGGTCCGGCCCGCCGTCCTTGCCTGGGCATTCTGCGAGCACCTGCGGCCGGCCATTGCTGAAAATCAGCACAACCCAACTGTCCACCGGAATGTATCTATCCAACAGACGCACCAGGGACAGCCAGAAATTAGGACGGTCAAGTGCTTCTATCAGCCTGCCAATCGCCTGGTGCCAGGCCATGTCCTGCAATGTAATGCTCATGCTTCTACCCATACGGGGTTACCCCATCGAAGTAATTACTTTCCGTTTTATGGCTCTCCATACTCCATTTCAGCCCCGGCGGGTGCTGTTCAGTTTGGCGATTGCGAGTCCACATACACGTGAAAGGATCACCGATGAAGATTGAGCTTGTACAACTTACCGGTCGCGATGGCGATACTGCTTATAACCTAGAGCGTACCTTACAGGCCATCGCTACCTGCGCAGTGGATACCGATCTGCTGATTTTTCCAGAGACGCAGTTGATGGGATTTGCCAACTCGCAACAGCTCGCCGAAATCGCCGAACCCGTTAACGGGCCAAGTGTGCAGGCCGTGCAGCGCGCCGTACGCGAACGGAACGTCGCAGTGGTGGTTGGTCTGGCTGAGAACGACTCCGGCACTTTCTACAACACATCCTTGCTGGTAACCCCACAAGGGATCGCCTTGAGTTATCGCAAGACTCACCTTTGGCCGTCGGAACGCGGACTGTTCCAACCAGGAGACCGCTATGCCACTGCGCTCTGGAAGGGCATCCGTGTCGGCATCCTGATTTGCTACGACATTGAGTTGCCGGAAAGTGCTCGGGCACTCGGCCAACTCGGTGCCGAGTTGATCCTTGTCACTAACGGAAACATGGATCCCTACGGCCCTGTCCACCGCACCGCGATCATGGCTCGCGCTCAGGAAAACCAGGCATTTGCGGTGATGGTAAATCGAGTCGGCGACGGCGATGAAGGCCTCGTTTTTGCCGGTGGGAGTACAGCAATCGATCCCTTCGGGCGCACGCTATTTGAAGCGGGGCGCGCAGAGTGCCGGCAGGTGGTGGAGCTGGATCTCGACCTGTTGCGCACCGCCCGCCACGACTATGACTACCTCAGTGACCGCCGCCTGCTCCTGACCGGCGAGCAAATTGAGCACGGTGATGGCCGCCGTGAACTACTCATCCCCTGAATCAGGCGCGAGGGGTTTAACCACACCGCAGCGATTGTTCCGCTTTAACGCCGATCTCGCCCCTGCCACAACAACAATTCACAAACTAGCAGGAGCAGTGCTCGTGTCCCTGGACTCAGTACTAACGCTCTGGAGCATCCCCATGAAGCCAATTCGTTACATGCAATTCGCGCTGGTCTCGCTGTTCAGTTTCGGCCTGGTCTGCGCCGAGGCCGATGAAGCTGAAAAGCACAGTGTTCATATCTACAACTGGTATGACTACATTGCCCCGAACACGGTGAAAGACTTCCAGAAAGAAGCGGGCATCAGCGCTGTGTACGATGTGTTCGACAACAGCGACGTCATGCAAAGCAAACTGATGGCTGGCCGCAGTGGCTATGACGTAGTGGTTGCCAGTGCCGACCTGCTACCGAACCTGATCAAAGCAAGTGTGCTGAAAAAAATGGATCGCTCAAAGTTACCCAACTGGTCCCATCTCGATCCCGACATCCTCGCCAAATTGCAGAGCAACGATCCCGGAAACAGCTATGCGGCCCCTTATCTGTGGGGTACCACTGGCATAGGCTATGACGCGGACAAGGTTAAATCGATACTCGGCCCAGATGCGCCAGTCAATTCCTGGGACCTCATTTTCAAGGAGGAAAATCTGGCCAAACTCAGTCAATGTGGTGTGGCCATGCTGGACGCCCCAAGCGAGGTTATTCCCATCGCATTGCACTACCTCGGACTGCCATACAACAGCCAGAACCCGGACGATTACAAAAAAGCCCAGGAACTGCTGCTGAAACTTCGTCCCTATATCGTTTACTTCGATTCTTCCAAATTCATCTCTGATCTAGCCAATGGCAACATCTGCGTCGTGCTGGGCTGGGCGGGTGGTGTCGCCGATGCGCAAAAAGCCTCCGAGCTGGCTGGCAACCATCGCAACCTTGTCTACAGCATTCCACGCGAAGGTGCCCCGGTGTGGGTGGAGAGTCTGGTGCAGCTCAACGATGCGCCGAATCCGGAGCAAGGATTGGCCTTCATCAACTATATGTTGCGTCCTGAAGTCATCGCTGAGTCATCCAACTACCTGAGCTATCCGAACGCCAACAAGGATGCCACCGCGCTTGTCGAGAAAAAAATCCGCGACAACCCAGGGGTGTATCCGTCCAAGCAAGTGTTGGACACGTTATTTCCGCTAGAACCACTCCCTCTGAAGATGGAGCGCATTCGAACCCGCGCGTGGAACACGGTCAAGACCGGCAATTGATTGGCAGACTCGGTTCTGCTGATGGTTGGCCAAGCCCCAGTCATGAAACAAATCAAAACAAAACAAGAGAGAGATCATGAAAGACACAATGAAGCCACGCGCCCGCGACCTGAACATTCAGTTCGGCCAACTGCAATCCGGTCACCTCAATGCCATCACCGATGTACCGGGCGTACGGGTCGGTCACAGTAATGTGCGAGGACGCACCGCCAACGGCCGCGATGTCCTGACCGGTGTAACGGTCATCGAACCGCGTGTCGGTTCCACCAGCCAGCAACCGTGCTTTGCGGGCGTCCATGTGTTGAACGGCAACGGCGACGCCACCGGTTTGGAGTGGATTCGCGAAGCGGGTCTTTTGACCAGTGCCATCGCCTTCACCAACACCCACAGCCTGGGTGTGGTGCGCGATGCACTGGTTGTGCTGGACCGTGAACAACAACCGGATGACGGCCGTCTCTACTGGAACATGCCGGTGGTACTGGAGACCTATGACGGCCTGCTCAACGACATCAACGGTTTCCATGTGAAACCCGAGCATGTGGCCGAAGCTCTAAGTAATGCGGTGAGTGGGCCCGTTATCGAAGGCGCGGTCGGTGGCGGCAGCGGCATGATCTGCCACGAATTTAAGGGCGGAATCGGTACCGCTTCGCGGCGTCTGAGCAGCACTCAGGGCGGCTGGACTGTTGGCGCCATCGTCCAGGCGAACCACGGCATCCGTAACGAATTGCGCGTCGACGGCTACCCGGTCGGACGCTACATGGAACAGGCCGACTCGCCGTTCCTCAAGGCTTCGCTGCCGCACCCGGGCATGGGTTCGATAGTCGTTTGCCTGGCGACCGATGCGCCGTTGCTGCCACACCAATGTACGCGCCTGGCGCAACGCGCCAGCCTCGGTCTCGCCCGCACTGGTGGTGGTAATGAAGACCACAGCGGTGACATCTTCATCGCCTTTTCCACCGGTAATCATGTGCCGCCGGCCGCTTACGAAAGTAAGCGCGCGCCGACCACCGACAACCTAAGCATGGTCAACAACGATCACATCAGCGAGTTGTTTCTGGCCGCCACCGAAGCGGTGGAAGAAGCCATCATCAATGCGTTGTTAGCCGCTGACACCGCCGAAGGCAACGGCCATACCGTGCCGGGACTGGATTGTAAGACGCTGCTCAAAGCCTTGCATCAGGCCGGCTGGCCGGGAGCGGCGAATGGTTAACTGATCTAGCGGTATTCAGGTGGTGTGCTTGTTCCGCGTCCATGCCACCTGCATCTTCAGGTTCCAGGGAAGACATCGCAACCTAAGACGTCACGCGACGTTTAAGTGAGAGCTGTCGCTCTTGGATAGACCTAAAATGCAGGCGTCCTACTGTGGCGATCTGACCGGTTAATGACCCGAATTGTGAATATAAATTAAGAAATGCCACTTACCTCCTCAGAAAAAATGATCATCGTCGACGACTCCCCAGCATGACGCATCAACAGAGGACAATCGTCCTCATTGGTGTCTGCAACTCGTGCACAGAACACCGCATGCCGAAATCATCGACGTTCATGTAGACAGTTTTGAATGACTGCTTTTGGCTGTGGATTCAACCGCTCGATGCAACAGATTGGCTAAATCGTTCAGCGGACGTTCAGTCCGCTAGTTCCCTACGGCGTCAAGTTTGCTGATGCCAAGCAGGTGATCTTTTCGTAAGAATTGTGCGGCGCCTGCAGCAGGCCTGGTGAGGCGGCTATCTCACGGATATAGGCGAGCTACGCGACCTTGCGATTGCCTTCGAGCGTTGCGACGCAACTGCATAGACTACTAATCGTTTGTTGGGGTAGGAACTCGACCCGCTGATGCTCGAATTCTGAGCACATGAATTTCCACGATGGCCTGCTGCAAAATGAACATAGAAGCCGGTCGAAGCATCCGCGTACTAATCGCTTAAATTTCGAGCTTCATGCGTAAAGACTCCTTCTGGTGAGCAGCCGGCAGCCACCCTGATTCGTTGAATTAATCGGCTTGAGTCGCGATCAATGGAGAGCTTTCACTTTCACGCTCGCGCGCAAGAACCCTCTCAATCACACGACGGGCCTGTACGCCCCCTGTGTCAATGTTGAGTTTCAGCAGCTTTCTGTCCGGATGATCCATAAGATTTTTCTGCTGCATTTCCAGCATGTCCAAGTCTTCCGCAAAAATTTTTCCTTGCCCTTCCCGAATACTCGCTGTCAGTTCATCGTCGTCGGGCTTGAAGCTTCTCGCCATGCCCCAGAAATACCAGATGGACGTTTCCGTCTCCGGAGTGATGAAGTCCACGACAATGCTGGCGGCTTTGTGTTGCGGGGCCGCGTGATAGCCACCTTTGCCCGCGTGGGCGACACCTACCTCGATCATCACGTGGCTTGGGGGGGTGAATTTGCAGATCTGCCAGCGGTCCACTGGCACATCGTCGGCGAGGCCATTGCCACGCAAGGCCATGCGCCAGAACGGTGGCGCCGAGATGTTCTCCATGTGTCGGGCCGTGACAACCACATCGCCCTCAACCGTGGTCACTGGCGGTGCCTCATCGATTTCTTTTTGCCCAATGCTGGAAGCATGGACGTAGGTCTCATGTGTGAGATCCATGAGATTGTCGACCATGAGCCTGTATTCACAATTGATGTGATACAGGCCGCCGCCATAGGCCCATTCGTCGCTATCCGCCCACTCCAGGTGATGGATGAGATTTGGATCAGCCTTGGCTTGATCGCCAGGCCACACCCAAACAAAGCCATAGCGCTCGACGACTGCATAGGCCTTGTTGCAGGGGAAGCCGCGCACCCGCTGCCCGGGCATGGAGACGGTCACGCCATCTCCCCCCATAACCAGTCCGTGATAGCCACATACCAGGTTTCCGTTTTCGATAAAGCCGAGTGAAAGCGGGGCTCCACGGTGGGGGCAAAAGTCTTCGACGGCCATCACCTCGTTTTCATGGCCATAGTAGAAAACAATTTTCTCGCCGCAGATTTGTCGGCCTAACGGCTTCACGGCTAGCTCATCAGGTGTACAGGCGACATACCAGGCGTTCTTCGCAAACATGGGCGTACCTACAGTTTTTATTATTGGTTACGGGTTGTCTTTCATCAGTCGATCGACGATACGTCGTGCCCGGTTGGGACCCACGTCGACGTGAATATCAATCATCGGTTTCGCGCCGAAGCGGCACATGTTTGCGTATTGGGCTTCGATGATTTGCTTGTCTTCATCGAAAGTGAGGGTGGTCTGCTCAATGACTTTACGTTTGGTCTCTTCGGGATCCGAAACCGGGTTGGTGGCCATCGTCCAGAAGTAGTGGCAGGTGGTCTCGGTTTCCGGGGTGATTCCGTGAAACCCTCGCATGTGAAAGCCGCCCCGGTCTGGGTCCGTCACCGGCTCGCTCCCAGCGTCAACCGCGCCTGTCCAGATCAAGAGATGTGACAGGTGAAATTCGATCTCTTGCCAGCGGTCGATCCGACCTTTGAATGGATAGGCCGCCGTGTAGGTGGGTGGCGGTTCAGAGTCGGGCATGTACCGCACTACACGAACGGCACTTTCATCACCCGTCACTTGCATCTGTGCGTTCATATGGATCTTCGCATTGCCACCAATGGTCTGCAGATGCACGTAACCCAGATGACTGAGGTCCAGCAGGTTGTCGTGGATGAGCTGCCAAGGTGCCTGGTAGTGATACACGTCGCCGCCGAAGAGGTACTTTCCACTGGAGTGATGCGGATACTCTGGCGGCGGGCTCAACGGTAAGTCCGCAGGGTTTTTTCCATGCCACAACCAGATGATTTGGTCGCGCTCAACCACATGGAATGCTTGCACACGCGCTTGCCCTGGCACTTTCACCTGGCCTGGAATCTCCAGGCACTGGCCTTGGCCATTGAAGAGCAGGCCGTGGTAGCCGCAGCGAATCGCCCCATCTTCAAGTGTGCCAAGCGATAGGGGGAGTGCGCGGTGGCAGCAGCGGTCTTCGAGGGCCGAGGCTTTACCCTCTTTGTCACGGAAAAGTACCAGCGGTTGGCTGAGGAGCGTTCGAGCGACGGGCTTGTCTGTCAGCTCCCAGGAGAAGCCAGCCACATACCATTGATCTTTTGGAAAGCCAGCGGGCTCAGAGGCGTATTCGGGGTCGAACTGCTGAATAGGCACTGCTTTCACGATCGTTCTCCTTTTTTATTATTTCGCCCCCACCCAGTGCGAATGAATGCTGCTGGGTAAGAAGCGTTGGAGCGTTGGGGTTTATGGGTTCAGATATCCAGAACCAGCAATGGCGTTTTGGAGCGCGAGCAGCAGGGTGTGAATTGATTGTTCACGGCGTGTTCCGACTCGGTCATGAACATGTCGCGGTGGTCTGGAATACCCTGGATGACTCGGGTCATGCACGTTCCGCAAATGCCCTGTTCACAGGACAACGGAATATCAATACCCGCCTCGATGAGTACTTCAGCGACGCTTCGATCTGCAGGAATGAAGTACGAAGTACCACTGCTGGCGAGCTTTACTTCAAAGCTGCCGTCATCATCTTTGGCTGTAACGGCAGCGCTGAAATATTCGCGATGGAGCTGATTTTCTGCCCAGCCATACCTGCGCGCCTCGTTGAGCACAAACTCCATGAAACCACCGGGTCCACACACGTACAGGTGGTCCTGCGGATCAACACTGGCCAGGACAGCTTCAGTCGAGAGTTTTTGGGCCGAATCACCATCGTCGAAATGGAGATGGACATGCTCGGAAAAGGGTGAGCTGCGAAGGCGTTCGACGAAGGCCGTCCGGTCTTCGGAGCGGGAACAGTAGTGGAGTTCGAAACGCGCGCCTGCCTGAGTCAATCGCTCTGCCATGCAAAGAATGGGGGTGATGCCTATGCCTCCCGCAAAAAGGATCGACTTGGTTGCGGCGCCTTCCAGAGGGAACAAGTTTCGAGGCTCACTGATTTTCAGGCTGCTTCCCGTTTGAACGAGGTCATGCATGGCGCTCGAGCCACCGCGGGAGGCAGGATCAAGTAGTACGGCAATCTGGTAGCGGTGATGATCATCGGGGGAGTTACAGAGAGAGTATTGGCGCACCAAACCGTTTGGAAGATGAACGTCCACATGGGATCCCGCGCTGAAAGGCGGCAAGGACGTTCCATCCAGAGCGACTAATTCATAACTGTAAATGCCCTCGGCCTCTTTGTTTTTATGGCCGACAATGACTTCTAGCATCGTTGTAATTCCTCAAATGACGTCCACCGCCCAATCATGACTGTCTTCTGACGGCACAGTGATGGGTGGCAAGTGCGAGAGTAGGAAGGCGAGGGGGAGCTAACCAATCGTTTGTCTGGATGCGAGGTATCCGGAGTGCGGATACCTCGAGACGCCCGAAGGACTCAATCTACGGGGCTTAATCTACGTGGCTTAATCTACAGGGCTTAGCACGGCCCGCAGCAAAGCTTGCGCTTCGCTTGTCACGCCTTTGCTGATCATCTTTCCTGGCAGGCTGGAGTGATCCAGGAACAGATCGCGCAGGCGATTCAAGGGGGCTGGCACCCCGTGGTACAGGCGGCCCAAAAAGCGCGCGAATGCCGTGGTCTGATTCGTGTAGTCGACACGTTGATCGTCGTAGCGCTTGAGCCCGCCATTGAGAGCCAGCAGATTGCTGAGATCGCGCCCTTGCAGGTATTTGGCGAGGAAGAATGCATCCTCGATCGCCATGCCCGCACCGTAAGCCGCGTAGGGGGAAGTCGGGTGAGCTGCGTCGCCCATGATCGTCAAACGGCCCTTCGACCATTGCTTGAGTGGGTCGCGATATTTCACTACCCAACGGAACAAGTTATGCGAGGTGTCAGTAGCCTCGAGAATTTGTGGGACCGGATAGGAAAAGTCTTTGATTCGCTCCTGGACGTAGGCTGCCGGGTTGGCGGGTTCAGCCTGATTTTCAGCGCACTTCTCCACAAACCACCATTCGAAGCAATCCTTTCCTTTGTACCGTAGTGGTGCAAAGCCCATTTGGTAGGAGTGGTTGTGCTGAATAACGATTTTCTTGCGCTCTGGACCTGTTAGCTCACACCAGCCCAGCCATACGGCGATACCCAGGTGTTTAAGCTCTGAAGGCCCCCAAAGCTGCTCACGTACTTTGGACTGAACACCGTCTGCGCCTATCACCAGATCTGCTTCATAGCTCTGGCCCTCGGCAAAATGCACCGTCACGCCATCGCTGTGTTCTTTATAGTGGGTGAAGGTGTGGCTGGGATTGACCATGTCGGCAGGAGCCGCTGCCAGCAGGCGCTCGTAGAGTTCGCTGCGCATCATTCCTGATTGCCAGCCGGTAACCCCGGCTTGTTTCATCAGGTCCATGTCGATATCAAAGTTGACTCGCACTCGACCATCGTGCCGGCGAAATTCGGGAAGGCCTGCAGCGAATATGTCGTCGACCTGTACGCCCAAACCACGAAGGATGACGATCCCGGTGGCGTTGAGGATGATTGCTCCACCTAAAGGGCGCAGTTCCGGATGCCTTTCGAAAACCTTGACGTCGAAGCCTGCCTTGGTCAGAGCCACGCCGGCTGCAATGCCTCCTGGGCCCGCGCCGATGATTGCCACTCGCTTGCCCTTGGTCCCCAAACTGATCGGTGCATTCACATTAGTACCCATCTGCCTCTGCCTCGCTCTTGTTTTTATCTATGCGTCGTGGATATCGATTAGCGCATGCAGGACACGATAATGGGCTGACCACCAATCAGGCCAATCGCAACTTTCGCTAGGAGGTATCGCCAAGCACGATGACAGGTATCTGGATTTGTTGTTTGAGTTGTGAACACGAAACCGGGAGCGTGCCAGCGAACATTCCTGCATGAATCTGCAACGGAAATAGCATGCGATATCGACGCCTGGACCTGAATCTGTTGGTTGCACTGGATGCACTACTGAGTGAGTGCAGTGTGAGTAGGGCAGCCGAACGATTATGCCTGGGCCAGTCGGCGACCAGTTCCGCGCTCGGACGCTTGCGTGAGCATTTCAATGACCCCTTGCTGGTTCAGGTCGGTCGGCGTCTGGAGCCCACGGCATTGGGACTGGAACTGCTTCCCAAGGTACGTGAAGCCCTGGCACTGACGCGGGAGATAGTCGACGCGCCGGTGAGTTTCGACCCAGCCTCCTGCAAGCGGCATTTCACCGTGGTGGCTTCCGATTACGTGGCCGGGGTACTGATGCCGGCAGTCAGCCTTGAGTTGGCGCGCATCGCCCCCGGCGTGCGCCTGAGTCTGCGGGACATGCCTGTACCGCGAGACGGCGATGTGGTCAGCGAAGCGCTCGACTATCGTCGCAGCGATTGTGTGATCGTGCCTCAGCGCCGGCTGAACCCTGCTTACCCCCAAGTACCGATCATGACTGGCGAGCTCTGTTGCATCGTCTGCTCACAGCAAACGCAGTACGCCGAGCATTTGACCTTGGCCGATTACTGCGCTGCCGACCACGTGGTCCGTGAGTTTTCCGATGGGCGAAATCTGGCGATGGATGCGATGAACCTGCATGAGCAGGGTATTCAAAGGCGCGTGGCGGTGACCCTTGAAAGCTTTGTACTGATGCCGGAATTCATCGTCGGTACTGCGCGGATCGCCACGGTTTTCCGCCGGCAGGCAGAGCAATTTGCCCGGTATTATCCACTGCGTATTCATCCGGTCCCGCTGGCGTTTCCCGAGTCGGTTCAAGTGCTGCAATGGCATCCCTATCAAGATCATGATCCGGCGATGCGGTGGTTTCGCGGCCTCTTGCTGGAGCAGGCCGCGCGACTTGATCTTCAGAAGATTGATCAAGTGGCCGGATCACCGCAATCGGCCACCAATCCAGCCTGAGCGATGGCCTGTACCGCACAGTGTTCGTCATTGTCCGAGGTGTCGCCGCTGATGCCGATGGCGCCGAGAATCTGCCCCGTAGCATTGCGAATCAGTACACCACCCGCCACGGGAATAACCTCGCCGCCAGTCAGGCTGTTGATTGCATCAAAAAACGCCGGCATCGCTTGCGCGCGCCGCGCCAGCTCACGTCCACCAAAGCCCATCCCGAGGCAACCGCGTGCCTTGCCGGTGGCAATTTGTGGGCGAAGAAAACTGGCGTGTTCATCGCGCAGGATCGCCAATGGGTGGCCAGCGGCATCCAGCACCGCGACGGCCAGAGGCTTGAAGCCCGATTCCCGTGCAACACCCATAGCGTTGCCGGCGATGGTTGTGGCGGTCAGTAGATTCAGTTCATGCATGCTGTTGGTACTCATAGTGCCCACTTACCGAGTTGGGAAACGCGGTCGCGGGTGTAGAGGTCAGTCCATTTCAGCGAGTTGAAATCGGACACTTGTTTGGGGTTGTAGGGGCTGCGCTCCATGCGCACGGGCTGACCGGCCTTGTATACGGCCTTGAGGCGAGAGCGGTCTTGGAGAATGCGGATGTCGTGCAACGGCGAACCGTCGAGCAACAGGAAATCCGCTTGTTTGCCTACCTCCAGAGAACCAAGGGTTTCACCGCGGGGCATGCAACGTGCGCCCACCGCGGTGGCGGCATAGAGCGCCTCGGCAGGCGTAAAGCCCAGCCGGGTGACCAGCAGCTCAAGTTCCCGAGCATGCCACTCACCGTAAGGCGTCACCGCAAAACCGCTGTCGCTGCCACAGGCGAAAGGCACCCCGGCGGCCTTGGCGCGTTTGAGCACCGCCGAACCGACTTCCAGCGTGCGTGCGCAGTAGCCGGCGTAACCCGTACTGATGGCCGGATCGTGGGGTTGGCAGAAGTCCACGGTGTTCTGTGGGAAGGTCATGGTGGGCGCCAGGATGCTGCCGGCTTCGAGCAGGGCTTCGATGCAAGCGTCGTCCATGTAGAAGGCGTGGAACACCAGATCAACCCCGGCGCGTGCGGCGTACATCACCGATTCGCGGCCATAGGCGTGAGTCGCTACTTTGCAGCCAAGGCGATGCGCTTCCTCAACCATTTCACAGGTTTCTTCGGCCGTGAATGCCGCGATGATTTCGCCATTTGGGCGGCGGTGTGTGCCGTCCATCGCGATCTTGATCAGGTCTACGCCGTCCTTGGCCTGCTTGCGGATTTCCGCCAGTGCGTCGCTGCGACTGGTGACCAGTTGCGCGGTGAAGTACTCCGGGGCACCAACGCGGCTCGGGAACCAGTCGTTGAGGCTCTGGCGATTGGTAATGACCCGGCTGCTGGCCGCGATACGCGGACCTTCGTACAGGCCTGCCGCGATGGCATTGCGTACGGCGATGCTGAGCTGGCCGCTGTCGCCGGGGCAGACCATGCTGGTGACACCGGCAGCCAGTACGTGCTGCGCGAAAAACATGCCGCGCAGGGCGCGGAATTCGTCGCTGGTCCAGATATCAATATCTTCCTCGCTTTGCGCATTGCCGAACGCCAGGTGGGTATGCACATCCACCAGTCCCGGCATGACAAAGTCATCGCCCGCATCTAGTACGGTATCCCCCGGACGAGGCTGAGGCGCTGACGCTGTAGGGCCGACGTAACTCAAGAGGCCGTTTTCGACCACCAGGGTTTGTTGCTGGCGAGTTTCCAGACCGGTGCCGTCGAAAAGGGTTTGGCATTTCAGGTGCAGGGCGTTCATGGCGAGCTCACTTCGCTGATTGTTATGCGAAACGAGGCTAGGGTGCGGCGGGGGCGTCTACCAACAGATTGCATCGATGTCTGTGTATTGATGACGTCAATACCCTGTAGGAGCGAGCCTGCTCGCGATGGTCGTCAACGATAACGCGTGAAACCAGACACCCAGCGGCGCCCTCGGGTTTATCGCGAGCAGGCTCGCTCCTACAGGGATCCGGTGTTCGAGAAGACTGTCAGGCCGTCAATGCAAAAACGCCGGATAACCCAAAGGCTATGCGGCGTTTTCTGTGTGTGGTGCGAGGGTCAGGCCGTACGGCCACCCAGTTTTTCGGCAACCCAGTCAGCGATGTATTGCCCGGCGTTGATGCTGTTGTCGAAGCTGGAGTGCTGCACACCGCCTTCGCGTTCGGTGAATATTTTCAGTTCACGATTAGGGCTGTTGACCAGTTGCTCGTAAGTACGATGTGCCCACTTGAGCGGGATCTGCGAGTCCTGTTCGCCGTGGGTCACCAGGAATGGCACCTTGATCCGATCCAGCACGCCATCAAGATGCACGTTCTCGGCGATGGTCATGAAGTCGTCGACATCTTTGGCGCCCCACACCCAGCACACGTGCGACCAATAGTGCGGAACGGGGAAGCTGCCTTCTTTTTCCAGGCGACGCTTTTGCACATCACGCCAGTCATGGTTCGCACCCCACGCTACACCGCAGGCAAAACGCGGCTCAAAGGCGACTGCGCGCGGGCAGTAGTAACCGCCCAGCGACACACCTTCCAGGCCAATACGCTTGGCATCCACATCACTGCGGGTTTCCAGCCAGTCGACCACGCGACTGGCCCAGTGCTCGCTGTCGTAACGGGCAGTCAGATGATGCAGGCGCAGTGCTTCACCGGTTCCAGGTTGATCGATGATCAACGACGAAACGCCGCGTTTAGCCAACCAGGCGGGCAGGCCAACGCGGTATTTCATCTCTTTGGTGGAGTCCAGGCCATTGACCTGGACCAGGATCGGTGCAGCGCCATTAACGCCCTCGGCGCGTACCAGCAGGCCGGAAATGTGCTTGCCCTCATAAGGGATTTCAACCCGCTCACAGTTTTCTTGCGACAGCTCGATACCGCGTTTGAAGGTCTGCAAAAAACGCTGGTACAGCTCAATACGGCCTGGCGCGCCGTGGGCTTGCAAGCGCTCGCAAGTTAGGTAGTAAGTGGCAGCACGGTTGTACTTTTCACCCGCGGAGAGGAGCCGGCCATTACCCTCGTCTTCTTCGGCCAGGCCACAGAGTTTGTCGGCCATCTTCGCCCAGGTTTCGCGGAACGCCTTGGTACCGGCGGCGTCGGGTTGTTTGGCGGCGTCTTGCAGCGGTGCGCACATCTCTTCGATTTCGCCCATGCGGGCGCCCATCTCGATGGCCAGGTCGACAGAAAGATTCCACACATAGTTGGTCGGGAAATAGCGGAACATGATGATTGTTGTCCTTGTGGTTGCCTTGGTGATTGCAAGGCACGTTAAGGACGACCCGACTATTTGGCCAATCGTGACGCGGGATGGGAGGTATCGCGAACGGCGATGGGAGCCTGGTCCAGATGCTGGATGAATTCGATGATGCGCTCGCGCAACCAGCGATGCATCGGGTCACCATCCACACTGCGGTGCCAGAGCATGAACTCGCGCATGACCGGGATCTTGACTGGTGGTGGCAGGATACGCAGCGGCAGGTACTCGGCGTACAAGCGCGCCAGGCGCTGGTGCATGGTGGCGATACGTTGGGTGCCAAGCACCAGCTGGGGCAGGGTGTTGAAGTCGTTGGTAATGACTTCAATCCGGCGGTTGAAACCGTACTGGTTCATGAACCACTCTTCGATACTCATGTGTCGGCTGCGACCAAAACCAACAGAGACATGACCCATTTCCATGTACTGCTCCAGGGTCAGGCTGTCGCCGACTTGCGTGTTGCCTTGCCACACCACGCAGACGTGATCCTCCTCGAAGAGCAGCTGCGATGGATGCCCGTCGATGATGTAGCGCTCAGGCACGATCATCAGATCGACCTCCCCGCGAATCAGCAATTCAGCGGCGTTGTCGCCAGGGCCAAGCATCTCGAAAGTGATGTTGGGCGCCTCCTGGTGAATCCTCTGAATGACCTGGGCGAACAGTACGCTGATCAAGTAATCCGACGTCACCAAACGGAAATGCCGTTTGCTTTCAGCAGGGGCGAACACGGGTTTGGCGGTAATTGAGGATTGAATCGTCAACAGCACTTCGCGCACGGGTTTGCCCAGTTCCAATGCGTAAGGCGTGGGCTGCATTTTTCGCCCCACCTGCACCAGCAGTTCGTCTTCGAAGTAGGTTCGCAGGCGACCCAGCACACCGCTGGTGGCTGATTGCGTCATATGCAGGCGTTCGGCAGCGCGAGTGATGTTCTGCTCTTCAAGCAGCACGTCGAGCGCCACCAGCAGGTTCAAATCCAGATGATTGAAACGCATCAGGCACGTCCATTGTTGTATTTATTTTCGCGATACATTCGGACGATTACATCGCCGCGTCAACCCCGCCGGATGCCTGACACCAGCGATCTCAGGTATCGCGTTTACCGATAGGTCGCATCCCGAGACACGATTAGTCAGCTCTCATGCCTCGCGTCAATCTTCGCCGCAGTCGGACCTCTTGCCGACACCACCACCGGATTCCAAGCAGGGTCGGGCGGCCTTTCGAGCCCCTCGGCAGCGGTCTCCGGATCATAATTTTAATGGAGTGGTAGCCATGAACATCATTGGCCTTGATGCCCTGATCTTTGGCGTCGATGACATCCAAGCCTGTACCGATTGCTTGCGTGATTATGGCCTCGCGCCTGTTGACGTCGACAACAATGGCGGGCGCTTTGAAGCACTGGACGGCACGGCCGTGATCATCCGCCGTTCGACCGATCCGACTTTGCCAGGTGCCATTGGTCCGGCACCGTCTATTCGGGAGACCGTTTACGGCGTTGCCAGCGCGGCGGACCTCGACGCTATTGAGGACGAGTTGGCGCGGGATCGATTGGTCACCCGTGAGAACGGGGTGTTGCACAGTGTCGATGACATGGGATTTGCAATCGCATTCCAGGTCACTGTCCGCAAGCCATACAGCGCTCCGGATGATTTGACCAATGCCGCGGGCCATTCGCCGCAACGCCCGTTGAACCAGCCAGGCATTACGCCCGACATGAGCGCCGTACCGCGCACCTTGTCCCACGTGGTGTATTTCGTTCCCGACGCGGCCAAGGCGGAAGCGTTCTACGCCGAACGATTGGGCTTTCGAACCACCGACACCTTTATCGGCGCCGGGCCGTTCATGCGCCCGGCGGGCTCCGATGATCATCATTGCCTGTTCATGATTCAGACGCCGCCGCACATGAAGGGCTGCGAGCACTTCACCTTCCACATGGGCAGCGGTACCGAGGTGCTGTTGGCCGGTACACGCTTCGAGCAAAAAGGCTGGACCAGCTTCTGGGGTCCTGGCCGCCACCTCTTTGGCTCCAATTGGTTCTGGTACTTCAACAGCCCACTGGGTTGCCACATCGAATACGACGCCGACATGGACAAGCACGATGACGCCTGGGAGGCACGCCGCGCGCCGCTTTCGGCGGATAACTCGCAGTTGTTCCTGTTCACCTCGAAAGAAAAGTGGGCGCCCGGTGGCCCGCCACCAAAACAGGGTTGAGTGCGAGTTTCAGCCATGGGCCACGGTGACTTTTTCCTGTGCCGACTGGATGAAATGGTGGAAGGGCAGGCACGCGGATTCGATCCGTTGCAGCGCGGCAGAGACAGTGTTTTTGCACTGCTGCATCAAGCTCAGGTGCGGGTTTATCGCAATAGCTGTCCGCATCTGGACGTGCGCCTGGAGTACCGAAAAGACCGTTTCCTCTCCGCCGACGGCCAGTTGATTGTCTGTTACGCCCACGGTGCGCAGTTTTTACCGAGTACCGGCGAATGCGTCTACGGCCCGTGTCTGGGCCAGAGGCTAGAGGCGCTGGAGTGGTATCTGGAGGAGGGCTGGCTGGTGTTGAAAATGCCTGACTCGGTGATGCCGCAGGGGCAAAACGAGGTATCGCGTGGCGCGATACATCGCATCCCTACTCGCGATTAGTCAAATCCCTGCTTTGCCCGGAAGCTGGACCCAACGACGCAGTGCCCGCACTGCATCGACACACAAGAATAAGAAGTGAGAGTGCCATGAGTGCAGTGAACAAAGTTCTGATCGTGGGCGGTGGTATTGGTGGTTTGTGTGCAGCCATCGCGCTACGACGTAAAGGCATAGAGGTCGATCTGATCGAACTCAAGTCGCAGTGGACGGTTTACGGTGTCGGTATCATCCAGCAGAGCAATGTGGTTCGTGAGATGGCCAAGCTGGGCGTGCTCGACGGTTATCTCGATGCGGCATATGCCTTTGAAGACGTCGCCATTTATGGCCCGGCCGGTCAGCAACTGGCACGTATCCCGGGCCAGCGACTGGCAGGGCCTGAGTATCCGGCGAACGTCGGCATCTCGCGTCTGGCACTGCATAAAGTCCTGAGTGAAACCGCTCTGGAACTGGGCGCCAACGTACGCCTTGGACTCAGTGTGGAATCCCTGAATGATCTGGGCGATAGCGTTGAAGTGCTGTTTACCGATGGCAACCGCAGTCGTTACGACCTGGTCGTGGGCGCCGATGGTTTGTTTTCCAAGGTTCGCGATCTGCTGTTTGGCGACACCTATAAGCCAAGGTTCACCGGTCAGTCGGTGTGGCGCTACAACTTTCCACGCGCTGCGCAAATCGACCATCTCGCCAACTACCAGAGCGCCGATGGCAATGCCGGACTGGTGCCGCTGGCTGGCGATCTGATGTACCTGTTCCTCACCTCCCACGAACCGTCCAATCCCTGGATGGACCCGGCCACCCTGGCCGAGCAAATGCGCCAGCGCTTGCAAGGGTTCACAGGCTTGATCGGCGAACTGCGTGAGCAGATCACCGACAGCAGTCAGGTGGTTTACAAACCGATGGAAGTGATTTTCGTCGACGAGCCTTGGTATCGCGGTCGCGTCCTGTTGATCGGTGATGCCGCCCATGCCACGACACCTCACCTTGGCCAGGGCGCCGGCATGGCGATTGAAGATGCCATCGTGCTCAGTGAAGAGCTGACCGGTGAGGGCGATGTCGAGCAGCAGCTCGAGCGTTTCATGGCTCGTCGTTTCGAGCGTTGCAAATACATCAGCGAAAGCTCTGTGCTGGCCGGCGACAAGGAGATGCAGCACGACCGTGAGTTCGATCGCATCGGCCTGGTCAAGCAGATGCTCGCGCGCACGGCTGAACCTATCTGATCTGACACAGCCGTTCATCCACAGCAGTTACCACTATAAAAACAAGAGGTTAACGCGATGGTTAGCTCCACGACTGCGACGCTCGCGCGCCGCCAGGTCAGCTTGTCTGCACCCTTTGGTTTCAGTTTGGCCGCGGCGTTGGTGCTGTGCAGCCAGGCCGCCCATGCTTTTCAGGTGGACACCGGCAACCCCGATTTCAACCTGCGCTGGGACAACACGGTCAAATACAGCGCTGCATGGCGAACCCAGAATCCCAGCCACAAATTGACTGAGGGCCAGGTCGCGCTCAACCAGGACGATGGTGATCGTGCCTTCAATAAAGGCCTGATCTCCAACCGCATGGACATCCTTTCCGAACTGGATATGTCGTTCAAAAATGTCGGCGCACGCCTCAGTGGTGCCGCCTGGTACGACACTGAATATCAACAAGACAACGATAACGATGACCCGACGCGTGCCAACGCACGCTCGGTGGCGTACGACGAATTTACCGATGATACCCGCCACCTGCACGGTGGGAATGGCGAATTGCTTGACGCCTTTGTGTACTGGAACGGTGAAGTGGCGGATCGCGCTACATCGGTACGCGCCGGTCGTCACGGGCTGATCTGGGGTGAGAGTCTGTTCTTCGGTGCCAACGGCATTGCCGGTGGCATGGCACCGGTCGACGTGGTGAAAGCCCAGTCCGTGCCCAACACCCAGTTCAAGGAAATCACCATGCCCGTCAGCCAGCTGTCAGGCACTTTCCAAATGACCGATGACGTGTCGCTTGGCGCGTTCTATCAGTTCGAATGGGAACAGACCCGTCTGCCAGGCGCGGGAAGTTACTTCTCCGTCAGTGACACCATCGGTGAAGGCAACGAACGCCTGATCGTCGGTGCGCCATTTCCTGCATTCCTCGGTGGCAATCCAGGCAGCCCGGCGGCTTTCTTCCACGGCAATGACAAAGAGGCGAGAAGTTCGGGGCAAGGCGGCCTGCAGTTGAAATACAACG
The DNA here is from genome assembly GCF_050990305.1 of Pseudomonas putida. Classification (GTDB taxonomy): domain Bacteria; phylum Pseudomonadota; class Gammaproteobacteria; order Pseudomonadales; family Pseudomonadaceae; genus Aquipseudomonas; species Aquipseudomonas putida_AH. Next base: position 2,216,452 of record NZ_CP158817.1, read on the forward strand.
CAGAAACCGTTGAATACGGCCTTTACGCGATCCAGTACCACGACAAGACGCCCAAGTTGTATCTGCGCCCCAGCACCGGGGCACCGAACTTCAGTACCGGGCAAATTGGCGATTACTACTGGGTCTACCCGGAAGACATCCGCGCCTTTGGCACCAGCTTTTCGACCACGGTCAATGAATACAGCTTTGCCGGTGAAGCCTCGATGCGTTGGAACATGCCTTTGGTTTCCAACGGTCAGACCGTGCTGCCGGGCGTAGAGGCGGACAATGACAGCAATCCGTTGTACGCCGTCGGCCGCACTGCCCACGTCAACCTCAATGTCCTGGCCTCCTTCGGCCCGAACTTCCTCGCGCAGGAATCGACATTTGTCGGTGAGGTCGCCTGGAGCCGCCTGCTCAGTGTCACCAAGAACCACTCCGCCCTCGATCCCAACGCCACCCGCGATGGAGTCGGTATGAAGATGGTTTACACGCCGACCTACCGCCAGTTTTTCCCAGGCATCGATATCAGCATTCCGGTGGGCCTGAGCTATTTCCCGATGGGTAAATCGGCGGTTGTCAGCTCTTTCGGCCCGGATAACGGCGGCGATATGAACATCGGCATTACGGCTACCTACCTGGACCGAGTGACGGCGGGCTTGACCTACACGCATTACTACGGCCCCGAGGGCACCAACCTCGACGCTGCCAACCAGTTCACTTACCTGCAATCGCTGAAAGACCGGGACTACCTGGCTTTCTCCGTCAAGACCACGTTTTAAGAGGACTTGCGCATGACCAACAACAAGAAAGCCTGTGCCTTCAAGCTCAAAGCCCTTTGTTTCGCACTGCTGGGCAGCCTGGCCATTTGCAGCCAGCTGACGATGGCCGCCACGGCTGAAGATGCGGCGAAATTGTCCAAATCCCTCACGCCGTTCGGTGCCGAACGCGCCGGCAATGCCGACGGGTCCATTCCCGCCTGGGACGGTGGTTACACCAAGGTTGATCCTTCGTACAAGGAAGGTGGCAAGCGCTCCGACCCGTTTGCCGCGGACAAACCGTTGTTCAGCATCACCTCGAAAAATCTCGCGCAATACGCCGGCAAACTCAGCGACGGCACCAAGGAGATGTTCAAGCGTTTCCCGGAAACCTATCGCATCGATGTCTACCCGACTCGTCGCACCGCTGCTGCGCCGCAGTGGGTGTATGACAACACGCTGAAAAACGCCACGCGCGCCAAGTTGGTCGACAGCAGTGCCGGCCCCGTTCCGCAAGGCGCTTTTGGCGGCATTCCATTCCCGGTGCCAAACAACGGCGCCGAAGCCATGTGGAACCACCTGCTGAACTGGCGTGGCACCTCGGTTTCAATGCATTTTCGTCACTACCTGATGACCGCCGATGGCAAGCAGGTGATGACCACCGACGGCCAGGCCATTCAGGAAATGCCGTATTACTACCAAGAGGGTTCGCCGGAGTCCTTCGCCGGTGACTACTGGCTGTTCCGTCTGCTCAACATCGGCCCACCCCTGCGTGCTGGCGAGCAAATCATGGGGCGCACCAATATCAATGGTGACGTTTCCCAGGCGCACGTTTACCTGACCGGCCAACGCCGTGTTCGCAAACTGCCGAACGCTTGCTGCGACACACCGACACCGGCAACCGCCGGGGTGATGTCATTCGACGAGTTGAGCGTGTTCTCGGGCCGTATGGACCGCTTTGACTGGAAGCTGGTAGGCAAGCAGGAGATGTACATCCCTTACAACACCAACAAAGTGCAAACCGCCAGCAAACCTGAAGACCTGTTCCTTGCGCATCACATGAATCCGGACTTTGTGCGTTGGGAGTTGCACCGAGTCTGGGTCGTGGAAGCGAACCTGGCGCCGGGCAAGCGTCACCAATTGCCGAAGGGCCGTTACTACCTCGACGAGGATACCTGGCAAGCCATGTTGGGTGATCGCTGGGACGCTAACGGCCAATTGGCCAAGACACTGTGGTCATTGCCGGCAGTGCTGCCGGACCTGCCAGCCCAGGCGCAATTGTCCTCGGGCTTCTACGACCTGACCTCAGGCGCCTGGTTTATCCAGAACGTCTACACCGGGCTGCCTGATCAGTACGGCTTGGTGGATCGCTACAAAGCTTCCGAGTTTTCACCTGCGGCGATGGCGGGTGCCGGGGTTCGTTGAGTCAGACCGGATCACGGTCTTCGGATCGTGATCCGATTTCACAGGTTTCGAGGTGGGTCATGAACAGAATCTGTCAGGTGGTGGGTCGGCTGGTATGGCTTATGGCACTGCCTTTGGCGTTGCCCTTGGGCCTGGCGCAGGCCGCTGCGGTGGGTGACGCGCTGAACACCCCGGCGATGCTGGCACCGCAGGCGCAACATGCGGTGTTGCTGGACCTGGCCCGTGCCGGGGCGCGACTGGTGGCGGTGGGGGAGCGGGGCATCGTGCTGCTGTCCGATGATAACGGCATGAGTTGGCGTCAGGCCATGGTGCCAGTCTCGGTCAGCCTGACGGCCGTGCAGTTTGTGGATGCCAATACCGGTTGGGCCGTCGGGCATGCCGGTGCCGTGCTGGTCACTCACGATGGTGGAGAACACTGGAACGTGCAACTGGACGGAAAACGTGCCGCTCAGCTTGAGTTGCAAGCTGCCAGGGAGCAACAGGTATCCGCGACCGATCAGGACGCAGCCGCCGCACGGGTGCAAACCGCTGAACGTTTTGTCAGTGAAGGCCCGGACAAGCCCTTCCTCGCGCTCAAGTTCATCGATGACAAACACGGTTTGATTGTCGGTGCCTATGGTTTGGCATTCCAGACCGGCGACGGAGGCCGTACCTGGCAATCATTGATAGGTCATATCGACAATCCAATGGGGGCGCACCTCTATGCCATCGCGCGCCAGGGCGAGCACTGGTTTATCGCTGGCGAGCAGGGTTATCTCGCACGCTCCGATGATGCGGGTCAGTCGTTCACATCGCTCGAAAGTCCTTACGCGGGCAGCTTCTTTGCCCTGCAAACCCGCGACGATGGGACGTTGTTGGCAGCCGGCTTGAAGGGCAATGCGTTTGTCTCCAACGACCTTGGCGAGAGTTTCGAGCCCGCGCCGGTTCCGATGCCTATTTCCTTTAGTGATGCCATCCGCACCGATGACGGCCAGTTGCTGCTGGTCAATCAAGCCGGCGCACTGTTTCGCACCAGCCACCAGCCGGGTGCATTGCTCAAGCCTTATGGCCAGCCGTTGGGCATGCCTGTTGCCAGCGTGATTCAGGCCGCAGACGGCACGCTGGTGCTGGCGGGCTTCACCGGTCTGGCGCGGGTTTCGCCGCCAATCGCTACTGCTTCGGAGTGAGGTTATGAAGTCATTTGAAGACGCCAAGGCAAGCCTGGCGAGTTTCGATCCACGTTCCGGTTCAGTGGTGGAACGCACGCTGTTCAACCATCGCCTGTGGGTGTTGCTGGTCTGCGTGGTGACCACCCTGGTGCTGGGTTATCAAGCGACGCGTATCGAGTTGAACGCCAGTTTCGAGAAGATGATCCCGACCCGGCAGCCCTACATTGCCAATTACCTTGAGCACCAGAAGCAGCTTAGCGGCTTGGGAAATGCCTTGCGCATTGTGGTGGCTAACCGGCACGGCGATATTTACAACGCTGAGTATCTGAAAACGCTTCAAGCACTGAGCGACAAGCTTTACCTGCTGCCAGGTGTCGATCGCGCGTACATGAAGTCGTTATGGACGCCAGCCACCCGCTGGGTGGCCGTGACCGAAGACGGTCTGGACGGCGGTCCGGTGATTCCCGATGACTACAGCGGCACCCAAGCCAACCTCGAGGCATTGCGGCGTAATGTGCAACGCTCCAACGAGCTCGGTCAGTTGGTCGCTTTGGACCAGACATCCAGCATCATCTACGTGCCGTTGCTGGCCAACACCTCGGATGGTCAGCCGCTCAATTACTCGACACTGTCCGATCAGCTGGAATCGCTGCGCAGCACCTATCAAAGCGAAAACGTCGAGATTCACATCACCGGATTTGCAAAAAAAGTGGGTGACCTGATTGCTGGCTTGCGACAGATTTTGCTGTTTTTTGCTGTCGCGATTCTGATCACCACTGCCGTTCTTTTCTGGTACACCCGCTGCCTGCGCAGCACATTGCTGGTGGTGTTTTGCTCGCTGGTGGCAGTGGTCTGGCAGCTGGGGTTGCTGCCATTGCTCAACTATCAACTGGACCCGTACTCAGTGCTGGTGCCGTTCTTGGTGTTTGCCATCGGCATGAGCCACGGTGCGCAGAAAATGAACGGCATCATGCAGGACATCGGTCGTGGCATGCACCGTGTGGTCGCCGCGCGTTTCACCTTTCGGCGCCTGTTCCTGGCCGGGCTGACGGCACTGCTCTGTGATGCCGTGGGTTTTGCAGTGCTGATGCTGATCAAGATTCAGGTCATTCAGGACCTCGCAGTGATCGCCAGTATCGGCGTGGCGGTGCTGATCTTCACCAATCTGATCCTGCTTCCCGTGCTGCTCTCCTACGTCGGCGTCACGCCGCGTGCGGCGCAATTGAGCCTTAAAAGCGAACAGACCGAGCAGGCCGGTCAGCGGCGTCATGCTTTCTGGCGCTTTCTGGATCTGTTCACCCGGCGCCGTTGGGCGAGCCTGTGTATCGCTATCAGCCTCGCCCTGGCGGCAGTCGGTTTTCTGGTCAGCCTGCAACTGAAGATTGGCGACCTCGACGCGGGTGCGCCGGAGTTGCGGGCGGACTCGCGCTACAACCAGGACGATGCCTTTCTCACCCGCCATTACGGTGCCAGTAGCGACTTGTTCGCGGTGATGGTGAAAACCCCGGCCAGCAGCTGTGCGCGCTACGACATTCTTGCCAAAGTCGACGCCCTGGATTGGCAACTGCGCTCTCTACCGGGCGTGGATTCAACCAACTCCCTGGCACTGCTCAACCGCCGCATGTTGGTCGGCCTCAGCGAAGGCAATCCGAAGTGGTACGAGCTGCAAAATAACCAAGCGATGCTCAACATGATCACCGCCAGCGCGCCACGAGGGTTGTACAACGAAGACTGCAGCCTGCTGACGCTGTACGCCTATCTCACCGACCACAAGGCTGAGACGTTGACGCGTCTGGTCGAGCACGTGGAGAAGTTTGCCGCGGCCAATAACACCGAGGAGGTTAAGTTCCTGCTGGCGGCAGGTAATGCCGGCATCGAAGCCGCCACCAATATTGTGGTCAAGCAGGCCAACCGCGAAATGCTGTTTTGGGTGTATAGCGCGGTGATAGTTCTGTGCCTGATCACCTTCCGCTCCTGGCGCGCGACGGTTTGTGCGGTGATACCGCTGATGGTCACTTCCATTCTCTGTGAAGCGCTGATGGTCTGGCTGAACATCGGGGTGAAAGTCGCCACGCTGCCAGTCATCGCCCTGGGTGTTGGCATCGGTGTCGACTACGCGCTGTACGTGATGAGCATTCTGCTCGGCCATCTTCGCCAGGGCGCGAGCCTGTCCGAAGCCTATTACCGCGCCCTGGTTTCCACAGGCAAGGTCGTGATGCTGACCGGCATTACCCTGGCCATCGGCGTAGCTACCTGGATCTTTTCACCGATCAAGTTCCAGGCGGACATGGGTGTGCTGCTGGCCTTCATGTTCGTCTGGAACATGGTCGGCGCCCTGGTGTTGCTGCCGGCACTGGCGTACTTCCTGTTGCCGGCCCGCCGCTCGGCGACCGATGCGGTTGCACCGCAGAGCGTGATCAACCTGGCAGTGCCTGCAACCTCTGGGGTGGCTGACACCCATCACCTGCGCACCAGGGAGCGTTGCCATGGGCTCTGAATCCACTGTTGAAAATGCTGGCCGGCAAGCCGGAATAGTGCAATCGCTGTTGCTGCTTCTAGGGAGTTGCTTGCCGGTCTTGGGCGCAGTGCTGCTGGCTCCCGTGTTGCCGCGCATGCAGGCGCATTTTGTCGACGTGGCTGGCAGCACAGTGCTGGTCCCCATCGTACTGACCTTGCCGGCGCTGGTGATTGCCCTGTTGGCGCCATTTGCCGGGTTGATCGCTGACCGTCTCGGGCGCAAGCCATTGCTGCTGATGAGCATGGGGTTGTACGTGCTTTGCGGCGTGTTGCCGCTGTGGCTCGACTCGTTGCAGGCCATCGTACTCACTCGCGCAGGTATCGGCCTGGCCGAGGCTGGGATCATGACCTGCTGTACGACGCTGATAGGCGATTACTTCAACGGTGCCAAACGGGAACGGTTGTTTGCCTTGCAGATGGTTGCCACCTCGCTGTCCGCGGCGGTGTTTATCGCAGCAGGAGGCTTTCTTGGGCAGAACGATTGGCGAACCCCGTTTGCGTTGTACGCAGTGGGTTTGATCTTCCTGCCGCTGATGGCCTGGAAGCTTTGGGAACCCCAGGCTCGCGTCCAGATAGCGCCACTGAAGCCTGCTGCGCACAAAGAAAAATTTCCCTGGCGCGCGTTGACGCCCATGTATGCGCTGGCACTGCTGGCGGGCTTGAGTCTGTTCATTGTGCCGGTGCAGGCGGGCTATTTGCTCAATCTGTTGCACGTGGATGCGCCACAACAAATCGGCATGACCATGGGGGCGAATCAATTGGGGGTACTCGTCGGTGCCCTGAGTTTTCGCTTCTTCAGCGGGATGCGTGGGCAGCACATGTTGCTAATCGCTTTCTTGCTGGCGGGTGTCGGTGGGTTGTTGATGTCCGACGCCGTCAGTCATGTACAGGTCGTGGTCGCTGTGACGATCAATGGCCTGGGCATCGGCTTGATGCTGCCAACGCTGATCACCTGGATCATGGCGCAAGTCGGTTTTCATCAACGGGGGCGGGCGGCGGGTTGTTTTACTGCGGCGATCTTCGCCGGCGAATTCATCAGTCCCTTGGCGGTGCTTGGCATGACGGGTGGCGTCGCCGCTGCGCTACCCCATGCATTGGCCATCGTGGGTTGGCTGCAATTGTTGGTGGCAGTCTTTTGTCTGGCCGTGCCCCGACTCGGTGGCCTGCGGGCGAATGCGAATGTTCTTGCCGGTGATACCACCATCGGCGACAGAAACTGAACGAGGAATTTCCATGCAAGCGCTTCCTGAATTCAAAAGAGTGGTCACCGGCCACAACGCGCAAGGCCAGGCGATAGTGGCCAGTAGTGGGCCGACGCCGAATGTATTTGCGCTATTGGCAGTGCCCGGCACCGTGTTTCATGAGCTGTGGAACAGCAGCACCAGCCCGGCACCGCTGGACAACGCCAGCGACCCAAGCAGCCAACCGCTGCAACTGAGTCCCAGGCCACAGGGCAGTGTGATTCGCGTGGTGGATATTCCACCGGACAGCGTTCAGAACCAGGTCAGCGATGAAAACGCCGCCGCGGTGTTTGCCGAAATCGGTGAGTCCCATGCCGCTACTGGCCAGGCCAACGCCCGGCACAAGCTGATGCACCGCACCGAAACCCTCGACTACGGAATCGTCACCGAGGGCGAGGTGTGGCTGGTGCTGGATGAGGACGAAGTGCACCTCAAGCGCGGCGACGTCGTGGTGCAACGCGGCACCAATCACGCCTGGAGCAACCGCACGGAGGCCATGGCACGCATGGTTTTCATTCTTCTCGATGGACGCTTTGCTGCTGAGTTGAGCAATAGCCAGGGAGTATCGGCATGAAACTCGCGACTCTGAAAAACGGCAGCCGCGACGGCCAACTGGTGGTGGTTTCGCGGGACCTGTCCCAGGCGCTGGACGCCAGCTCCATTGCACAGACCTTGCAACAGGCAATAGAGAACTGGGAGCGCGTCGAGCCACGCCTGAAAGCGTTGGCCAACCAGTTGGATGCGGGCCAGGCGAGCGATGCCTTTGCCTTTGATCCCGCCCAGGCCATGGCGCCTTTGCCGCGTGCTTACCAATGGTGCGACGGCTCGGCGTTCTTGAGCCATGGTGCCTTGATGCAGAAGGCATTCAATCTGGAACCGATCGATGGCGTCGAGCATACGCCGCTGATGTATCAGGGCGCCGGGGACGATTTCCTTGGCTCGCGCGACGACATTGTGCTGCCCAGCGAGCAGCAGGGCATCGACTTCGAAGGTGAGTTTGTCGTGTTGGTGGACGATGTGCCAATGGGCTGTTCTCCCGAGCAGGCGATGCAGCACATCAAGCTGATTCTGCAGATCAACGACGTGAGTTTGCGGGCATTGGCCCCACGGGAAATGCGCACCGGTTTCGGCTTTTTGCAGGCCAAGCCTTCATCAAGCTTCGCCCCGCTGGCCATCACCCCGGATGAGCTGGGCGATGCCTGGCGCGACGGGCGCGTGCATTTGCCGTTGCAGGTCCACTGGAACGGTCAGTGGTTCGGTCATCCACACGGTGGGCAGATGAATTTCGGCTTTGGCCAGTTGATCGCCCATGCCGCGCTGACTCGCAAGCTGGGGGCGGGCACGCTGATCGGTTCCGGCACCGTATCCAATACCGACCGCAGCGCAGGCTCTGCGTGCATTGCCGAGCGTCGTGCGATCGAGATGATCGAGCACGGTGCCGCGCAAACCGGCTTCATGCGCTTTGGTGATCGCGTGCAGATGGATGTCTTGGGCAGCGATGGCCAGTCGTTATTCGGTGCGATTGACCAACGTGTCGTTCAGGCTCAAGGCTGAGGGGCGAGATATGCGTGTGTTGATTACCGGTGCCAATGGTTTTGTCGGTCGTGAGTTGGTGCGTTGTTTGCTGGCGCGGGGCAGTTTGCGTGGGCAAGTGATTGGCTCGTTGTTGGTGTTGGACACCGATCTGAATAATTTACCGGCCGACGCGCGCTTGCGCCGTCACTACGGCAGCGTGACCGATGCAGCCTTGATGCGACGTGTCCTGGCCGATGGCATCGACGTGGTCTTCCACCTGGTGAGTATTGCGGGCGGAGCGGCGGAGGATCAGTACGAGTTGGGTTATCAGGTCAACCTGCTGGCCAGTCTGGAATTGCTCAACCAACTGCGCCATGCAACGCGGCCGCCGGTGCTGGTTTACGCCAGTAGCGTCGCGGTGTATGGGGGGCATTTGCCGGCGCGAATGAATGAGCAGGCCGAGCTCCGCCCGGAGCTGTCTTACGGCGCTCATAAGGCCATGGTGGAAAGCGCCGTTACCGACCTTGCCCGACGCGCCGAAGTAGACGGCCGCGTACTGCGGTTGCCGGGTATCGTCGCCCGCCCGCGTGAACCCAATGGCTTGCGCTCGGCATTCATGAGCGACTTGCTGCGCGCGTTTGCCGACGGCGAACCCTATGTGTGCCCTGTTTCTCCAGAGGCTACGGCCTGGTGGATGTCTTCCCGCTGTTGCGTGAACAACCTGATCCACGCCGCAGAAATAGACTGCTCCTTGCCTGGAACACAACGGGTTTGGCAATTGCCGGTGCTGCATCTGTCCATTGCCCAGGTTGTCGACGCGTTGGCGGCGAGCTACGGACAAGAACGCCGCAGCCTCATCAGCTATGCCATCGACGCCCCACTTGAATCTTTGTTCGGGCGAATGCCACCCCTGAAAACCCCTCAGGCGCGTGCGGCTGGTTTCAGCCATGACGGCAATGCTGCCGCGCTGGTTCGCAACTCCCTGAACCCTGCCACACCCCGGCACTTACCGCTCACCGGAGACACAGCTCATGTCACAGCCAACCCAGCCTAAGCGGCGTCTGGTGGACCTTTCGGTCACCTTGGAAAACAACCCGTATACCGACCCGCCGCCGTTGTTGCCGAAGATCGACTACATGGACCATCAACAAGGCTGGCCTGAGATGGCAGCGATGTTCCCGGGTCTGCAACTCGAACAAATGCCAGGCAACGAGTCGTGGGCAGCAGAACGTCTGCAAATCACCACCCACAGCGGAACGCATATGGATGCGCCCTGGCATTACGCGTCGACCACCGACGGCGGACAGCCGGCATTCGGTATCGACGAGCTGCCGCTGGACTGGTGCCTGCAACCAGGCGTGAAACTGGATTTCCGGCATATGGCGGACGGTCATGTGGTCACGGCCGCCGAAATCGAAGCCGAGTTGGCGCGTATCGAACATGTGTTGCAGCCCCTGGACATCGTGCTGATCAATACCCGAGCCGGTGAGTTGTTCGGCCAGCCGGGCTACCTCGATGCCGGGGTTGGAATCGGCCGTGAAGCCACCCTGTATCTACTGGAGCGCGGAGTGCGGGTCGTAGGGACAGATGCCTGGAGCTGGGACGCGCCCTTCAAATACACCCGAGAGCGTTTTGCTGCCGATGGTGACGCCTCGATCATTTGGGAAGGGCACAAGGCCGGGCGCGATATCGGTTACGGGCAAATGGAAAAACTGGCCAACCTCGAAACCCTGCCGGCCAAAGGCTTCGTAGTCTCCTGCTTCCCGTACAAGATCAAACATGCGTCGGCGGGATTCGTGCGGGCAGTCGCGATATTCGAAGAGTGATCAACGTACCGCGCCAGTATCAAAAACAATGATCTTCGATTACACACAATAAGAGAGAAAACATGCCTCTTTTGCGGATGCCGCTGGCGCTGGTTTTCGGCGCTCTGACTCTGGGTAGCAGTCTGGCCATGGCGGCCAGTGCTGATGCGAAACAGCCCAATATCCTGCTGATTTTGGCCGACGACCTGGGTTATTCCGACCTGGGCAGTTACGGCGGCGAAATCAATACGCCCACGCTGGATCAACTCGCCCATCAAGGATTGCAACTGACCAGCATGTACGCCGCGCCAACCTGCTCCATTACGCGCTCCATGTTGATGTCCGGTACCGACAATCACCTCGCCGGGCTTGGCACCATGGCCGAGGCATTGCAGCCGTTTCAACGAGGAAAACCGGGTTATGAGGGGTACCTGAATCAGCGTTCTTACTCGATCGCCGAGTTGTTGAAAGCGGGCGGGTACAACACCCTCATGGTCGGCAAATGGCACCTGGGCCTGGAAGCTGATCAGGGGCCGGATCAACGGGGTTTCGAGCAGTCCTTCACACTGCTGGAGGGCGGTGCTCCACACTTCAAACCCTCCAGTGCCGACCCGTCAAAAATCGAGCAGGTGCATTACCGTGAAAACGGTAAAGCGGTGGAGCTGCCAGAAAATTTCTATTCCTCGGATTACTACACCGACAAGCTGATCAGCTATCTGCAAAACAACCAGAAGAACGACAAGCCGTTTTTTGCCTACGCGGCCTACACCTCACCCCACTGGCCCTTGCAAGCGCCTAAGGAGTATCTGGACAAGTACCGTGGACGTTTTGATCAGGGGTATGACAGCGTGCGCCTGGCTCGTATTGACCGGATGAAAAGTCTCGGTGTGATCGCGAAAGACGCCCAGCCTGCGACCCCGCTTGCGGTCAATCCAACGTTGCCGGGTTGGCAGCAGTTGAGCCCTGAACAGCAGCGTGTTGAGGCGCGGAAGATGGAGATCTACGCGGCTATGGTCGATAACCTCGACCACAACATTGGTCGCGTGCTCGATTACCTGCGTAAAAGTGGTCAGTACGACAATACGTTGATCGTTTTCATGTCCGACAACGGCGCTGCCGGTGAAAATCACGCCCAGTTCTACCCACCGGGTCCGCGCACAGACAACAGCTACGCCAACCTCGGCCAGCCCGGGTCGCAGATCGACTATGGCTTGCGCTGGGCGGAAGTCAGTGCTGCACCCTTCCATTTGTTCAAGGGAAGTACTGCTGAGGGTGGAATCAGTGTTCCTGCGATTTTGCACCTGCCTAAGGGGCTGTCTCGCCAAGGGATCGAGCGCGGCGCAGCCCGTGTTGATGACCTTGCTCCAACCTTTCTCGAACTCGCGGGAGTTTCAACACCTGACGAGCCGGGAAAAAATCCGATTACCGGACAATCACTACTCCCAATGCTTGCCGGCAAAGCCAGCCCTCACGCTGATACACCTCTGGCCGGTGAGCTGTTTGGTAATGCTTATTACCGAGAAGGAAGCCTCAAGTTGCTCGGGCTTCGTCCGCAGGTTGGATTTAATGCGCCGCCCGAGCCATTGAAATGGCAGCTGTTTGATATCGCAAGTGATCGAGGTGAAACCCACGATATCGCCTCTGAAAAACCTGAAACCGTACAGCGATTGAAAGACGCCTGGCAGAACTATGCAAAGCGAGTAGGCGTGGTCTTTCCGTCAATGGACCAGGGTTCGAAATGAGTGACGGGCAGCAGGTATCTCGAGTGCTCTTCCCACAGTGGTGGTTTTGACTATCGCTGGTGAAACCCTGCGACAGATAAGGTCGAAGATAAAATGAAAACACAGGTTGCGATTATCGGTGGCGGGCCATCAGGTCTCCTGCTCGGTCAGTTACTTCAAAAAGCAGGCATCGGAAACATAATCATTGAGCGTCAATCTCAAGAATATGTATTGAGTAGAATTCGGGCTGGAGTGCTTGAGCAGGGCATGGCCGATCTTCTTCGTGAGGCTGGCGTTGGCGAACGCATGGATCGAGAAGGTCTGGTTCATGATGGATTTGAATTGGTCTTCGACGGTCGGCGCGAACGTATTGACCTCAAGGAGATGACTGGCGGTAAATCAGTGATGATTTACGGTCAAACAGAGGTCACTCGGGATCTCATGGCTGCACGAGCGGCCAGTGGTGCAACCACTTTCTTTGAAGTCCCCGATGTAGAGTTGCATGATCTCAAGGGCGCGCACCCGTATGTCACCTTCACTCACAATGGTGAGCAGTTCAGACTTGATTGTGACCATATCGCCGGGTGCGATGGCTACCATGGTGTTTCTCGCAAGTCCATTCCACAGGGCGTGCTGACCGAATACGAGCGGGTTTATCCGTTCGGATGGTTGGGTGTTCTCGCCGATACGCCACCCGTCAACGAAGAGTTGATGTACGCGAACCACGAACGGGGTTTCGCATTGTGCAGCATGCGCTCACACACTCGTACCCGGTACTACGTGCAAGTAGGGGCTGAGGAGAAGGTCGAAGATTGGTCCGATCAGCGTTTTTGGGAGGAACTGAAATCTCGCCTTCCCGAAGTAACTGCTGCACGACTGATTACTGGTCCATCGATTGAAAAAAGTATCGCGCCGCTACGAAGCTTCGTTGTTGAACCTATGCAATATGGGCATCTGTATCTCGTAGGTGACGCCGCTCATATCGTTCCTCCAACGGGTGCCAAGGGCTTGAACCTGGCGGCGAGTGACGTCAGTACCCTCTACCAGATTCTTCTCAAGGTGTACCGGGAAGGTCGAGGCGACTTGCTTGAGCGCTACTCTCAGGTCTGCCTCAAGCGTGTATGGAAAGCCGAGCGATTCTCCTGGTGGATGACCTCAATGTTGCACAAGTTTCCTGGAACGGACGCTTTCAGTCAGCGTATGCAGCAGACCGAACTCGAATACTTCGTCGGCTCCGAAGCCGGCCGTAAAACCATTGCGGAAAACTATGTTGGTCTCCCTTACGAACCGATTGAATAGTGATCCCAACTCCCTTGGCGATACGGCCAAAGGCGTTTTTTACAGCAGGCAGAAGCTATGCGTTCCTCGGCGTTATTGGCCCTGCCTAATCGAGAAGCTTTATCCAAGCTTCCTGCTGTCGGCGCGTTCTCCACGAGAGGGCCGTTGTCATTCTCTGTGCATGTCTGAAGGTCGTTGCTACCCGCTGCGTTCTAAATGACCCCGAGCGTGCACTTTGCAAGCTCGGGACGCCGCCATCGCTTGACCGAAAAACAACAATAAGAAATGTTGCCAAGATCAGCAGGAATAATTCACATCGAGGCATGATCCTTGACCTCCAGCAGGGGGCGAGTTGCCGCTTCCCGCCAGGACCTGCCCCGTCGAACGCCATATACCTTCTGCTGGCGGAGTTTCTCCAGCTTGTGAATCAGGTACTGCTCCGCTTCGGCGCTGTCACAAGTGCCAGTACTCTCTTGAATTCGTTCTCCTCGGTATCTTTTGTCGATCTTCCAGATACCGTTCGGCATTTGCTGGAGGCCGGTGATTGCTTTTTTTACCATTGACGTGCTCCTTTCGGCCCGTCTTGACGCTCGCCGCGTGTCCTGATTGGTGGTCTTTCAATGGCCTTGGCTTCGACGCAGGCGTGCTCCCAGGCATCCAACTCAAGCTTGTCAAAGGCAACCCCCCTGTTTTCCAATGGCGGAGCTCCCTGACGTGGGGCCTGACAGTTTTATTGAATACGTCCTGGCACATACCGAGGTAGCCGGGGGCATCCATGGTCCGGATGAACTGTGGAGGGATTGGCGCGATCTGTGCCACGCTTCGATTGGACATAGAGATTGCTCTCCCGCCGTTCTCCAGCAGGTCTATGGTTTAAACAAACAGAATTTGAATGGGGGTGATGATGCGAAGGGCTTTACGAAACACCGTGTTCGTCGTCGGGGCTCTAATGTCGATTGTTGGACTCGGCGTTTGCCTGAACCAACTACTGTGGGGCCGGAGTGTCGGTTACTTGGCTTTTGCCTTTTTTGTCTCGGGATGCACTTTGTTGGTGGTTGGATGGGTGCAGAGGAATAAGTGATGTTCTCACCCGCGATACACCGGTAGGCTTTTTTGTTGGCAGACATTTAAGCCGATCAACTAGATCGGCTTTTTTGTGCCTGCGAAAAAAGCGCATAACTGTCCCAGTGGTTTCGCTGATCTCCAGTTCCGGAGTCGCCTCAAAGTAGGAGAGCAGTACGCACGCAGAGCCTAAGGATGCTGAGGTTCACGCATTGCGCGATAGATCATGTAAGAGCACCTCAGGCGTAAAATAAGCAGTGTGCAGCAAGCCTTGAAAAACGCTGCACCTGGAGGTGATGTCATGCGCCCAATACCCGCGTGGACTTCAATCGCACTACTGACGCTGTTTATAACGCAACCAGCCACCGCAGCGTCGTCGGTCGAAGTCGTGTTCAAGAACCCCGAAAAATTCAGCGATGCCAGTCTGAACAGTCCAGGCTACGAGCGGGGTGCCGATCCTTATGTCATGAAAGAGCTGGGCAGCTACCTGCAAAAGCTCGGCGAGCGCTACCTGCCACCCGGCCAGCAGCTGCAAATTGAAATACGCAACATCGACCTGGCCGGTCGCTACGAACCCTGGAGGCCAAATGCTTATGAGGTGCGCTTCATGCGCGACATCACCTGGCCGCGCATCGATCTCCATTACGTGCTCAAACAAAACGACCAGATCGTGAGCGAAGCCGACGCCAGGGTCATTGATCAGCTCTATCTCCAGCGTCCGGGGCGTGCTAACAGAAGTGACAGGCTCTACTCCGAGAAAGCCATGCTCTCGGACTGGTTCAAAAAACAATTCGCCGGGCATCAGGTCGGCTCGAATTGAACAATCCAGCGCTCTGAATCGCCTGCCCGGAATAGGAGGTGTCGGCCAAAAATGCACTGTTCGATGAGTCCACTGCTTTCTTCAATGAAGCGTCTTGCGACTCTCGCCAATCCTGATCCGGTCAAGTGCCCGGTTCAATGCATCCAGGGCATCGAGGAGGGCTTTTGCCTCCGCTTCCCGGCCATCTCCCCATAGACGTTCGGCCATTTTGTTCAGGGTCTGGATGGATTTCTCAATGTCCGCAGCGCTTGCATGAGTTGGGTCGGGTTGTCTCTTTGGCATGGTCAAACTCCTGCGGTTCCCGAACAAGGGCGCGAGCGATCCGGGCGTTCTCGCTGTTGATTTGTCCGGATCGAACGCTGCAAAAACGTTCCCACCTCAGCCGCGTGCATTTTCTGAAGTCACGATCTGCAACGGAATATGAATTCGATGCCGGGCAGGATCGAAGTCCGGCGCGGTTTGCAGTTCGATCAGCAGGTCGACCAGTGCTGCCGCCAGCAACCGCGGCTGGGAGTCGATGACCAGGCTGATCATTCCCTGGGCGAGGGCTTGGCGCGAGAGTTCCGTCGATTCCATCAGGATGCTGCACAGCGAGGGTTGCCTGGGCAGTTGTGACAGGGCACTGATGATGCCGTCGCCGCCACCGCCGACCACACACAACCCTCGCAAGTCGTCATGACGCGCCAGCAGTTCCAGCGTGGCTTCTTCGGTGACGTCACAGTTATCCAGATTGATCACCGCTTCGAGTAGCTTCAACCCCGGCGCGTGCTCCGTCAGGTAACTGTGCAGCCCTTCCACCCGCGCCTGATGGCCGAGAAAGCGGTGGCCGCCCAGCAGCACTCCGACACTGCCTTTTCGGGCGCCGCAAGTGTGCGCCAGCAGCCATCCCATGGTGCGTCCGACTTCATGATTATCCTGGCCGACATAAGGCTCATTGGCCGCCTCGTGGATGTCCGACAGCAGTGCGATCACGGGTACGCCCGCTTCCCTGATCTGGGCGATGGCGGCGTTGATCAGCGGGTGAGCGAAGCTGACCACGGCCAGGCCATCGCACTGCACCGCCAGTTGCTCGATCTGGGCAATGATGGCGTTGGGTGAGCGATCGAAAACGTACTCGAATTGGCAGCTGAGGTTGGCGCCGGTCTGGCGCTGCGCCGCCTCGGTGATGGCGGCGGCAACGTTGGCATAGAACGCCTGGGCGGTGCCGAGCAACAGGATGCCGAAGCGATAGCTGGGGCGTCGTTCCCTGATCCGCTGGCCGATCAGCCGGGCCGCGAAATACCCCACCGCCTCGGCGGCCTGGAATACCTGCTCGGCGGTTTCGGGGTTCACCGGGGCCCTGGCATTGAGCACCCGATCTACGGTGGCGACACTCAAGCCAGCCTGTTCGGCGACAGTGGCGATGGTTGGGCGTTTGGTTTTGTTCATGGCGAGCCCCCGGTGCCTTGATAGAAAACTATCAAGCTTCAATGGGCCTGGATGATAGCTTGATAGGGAATGTATTCAAGGGATTGAGGGTGATCTGCGTGCTCTCTATCTTTTCTCCAACGATGCGATCGCGCATCGAAGCAGGTGCCTCAAACCATCAAGCTTGCGGAGAACAATAAAATGCCTGAACAAAACGCAGCATGTGAAAACCCCGATAAACCCCAGCGTCGGGATTATCGATTGACGGGGCCCGAGGCTGCCAAGGCCGCGCAAAAAGGCCTGGTCTCGGCGGACTGGTATCAATCGCCCATTTCCCGTAAACGCATGAAGGAACTGATGCAGCGCCGCGACGGCCCGGCCTTGCGCGATACCGCGATCTGGTTGCTGGCGATGGTCGTGACCGGGTTCGGCGGGTACTGGTTCTGGGGCTCCTGGGCCTGCGTCCCATTCTTCATCGCCTATGGCCTGCTCTATGGCACGGCGTCCAATGCCCGCTGGCACGAAACCGGTCATGGAACGGCATTCAAAACCCGTTGGATGAATGATGCGGTCTACCAGTTGTCGAGCTTCATGTTCATGTTCGAACCCCATGTCTGGCGCTGGAGCCACGCCCGGCACCACACCGACACCATTATCGTCGGACGCGACCCTGAGATCGTCGAGCCGCGCCCGCCCAGCCTGATCATGATGATGCTGAGCCTGGTCAGGATGCCGTATGCGATCAAGACGATGGCGTCGGTGTGGCGGCATGCGACCGGGCGAATGGCTGAAGAAGAGCAAACGTTCATCCCCGAATCCGAGTGGCCCAAGGTCTTTTTGGCCGCGCGCATCTGGCTGGTGATTTACGGGCTGACGCTGGCGGCTGCGCTGTATCTGCAAAGCTGGTTGCCGCTGATGTTTATCGGGTTGCCGACCCTGTACGGAGGTTGGCTGTCCTACCTGTTCGGCCTGACGCAGCACGTCGGCCTGGCCGAGGATGTGCTCGATCATCGCAGCAACTGCCGGACCATTTACATGAACCCGGTGCTGCGTTTTCTGTACCTCGACATGAACTATCACCTCGAGCATCACATGTACCCGATGGTGCCGTTTCATGCGCTGGCGCAGCTTCACGAAGAAATTCGCCACGACTGCCCACCGCCGTACACCAGTCTCTTCGAGGCATTGCGCGAAGTCCTCTCGACGATCTGGAAACAGCGCAAAGACCCCAGCCATTTCGTCCATCGTCCGTTGCCACAACGGGCAACGCCAGCCGCCAGCGCCCCGGCAGAATCTGAAGCCACGCCGGCCTGACACCTTCCTGTCTGTCCCCCTACAAGAGAGAACGCCATGACCGAGCAATGGATCGATGTCTGTGCCGTGGGCGAAATAAATGAAGAGGATGTCATTCGTTTCGACCATGGCCCCCACACCTATGCCGTCTACCGCTCCGCAGACGACGAGTTCTTCGCCACAGCGGGCCTGTGCACCCATGAGTCCATTCACCTCGCCGATGGCTTGGTGATGGAGCATGTCATCGAGTGCCCCAAGCACAACGGACGCTTCGACTACCGCTCCGGCAAAGCCCTGGGGGCGCCGGTGTGCGTCAACCTCAAGACCTATCCGGTCCGGGTCGAGGCGGGGCGTGTCTGGCTCGCCATTTCGGTTTAACTGCCTGGAGTCTGTGCCATGAATGCTGCCAATGCTCCATTGGTTATCGTGGGCGCCGGGCATGCCGGTGGCCGTGCGGCTCTGACCCTTCGGGCCGAAGGTTATACAGGTCGCCTGATTCTCATCGGCGACGAATTCCACGCGCCCTACGAACGACCACCACTGTCCAAGGGCTTGCTACAGGGCACCGTTGAGCTGGCCGGTTTCAGTGTGTGCGACAGCACTCGACTGGTTGAACTGGACATCGAGCACCTGGCCGGCAACCCGGTGAAAAAACTTGATCCGGCGCAGCATCGATTGCAGTTGGCCGACGGCCGTTGGTTGCACTACGCCCGGTTGTTGCTCGCGACCGGAGGCCGGGCGCGGCGGTTGCCCTCGTTGCCCGGGCATCTGCACAACGTTCTGTATCTGCGGACCCATGACGAAGCAATCGCACTGCGCGACTCGCTGCGGCCAGGCACCCGATTGGTGATTATCGGCGGCGGTTTTATCGGCCTCGAAGTTGCCGCGACGGCTCGCACTCTGGGTTGCACGGTGACCTTGCTCGAAGCCGGACCGCGCCTGGCGGGCCGCGTGCTGCCGGAGCGCTTGTCCAGTGCCCTGCTGGAGTTGCATCGTCATCACGGCGTGGATGTGCGACTGAACGTGGTCATCGAAATGGTCCAGGGCACCACGCGCGCCGAGGCGGTGCAACTGGTCGACGGCCAGTCGCTGCCCTGCGATCTGATCGTGGTGGGCATCGGCATGCAACCCAACACCGAATTGGCGGTGGCCGCCGGGTTGGAAGTAGGGCAGGGCATTCGCGTTGATGCCCGGCTGCGCACCAGTGCGCCGGACATCTTTGCCGCTGGCGACGTCTGTGAGTTTCGCCTGCACCCGCAAGGCGGATTCCAGCGTCAGGAAACCTGGCGCAACGCCGAAACCCAGGGCCATCACGCCGCACTGAGTTTGCTGGGGCGCGAGCAGTCTTTCGATGTCATTCCCGGCTTTTGGTCGGATCAGTACGATTGGGGACTGCAAATCACAGGCGTCATCGCCAACGGCGAACCGACGGTGAGCCGGGTAACTGCCGGTGGTGGCTTGCTGTTGTTCTACCTCGATGCCGAACAGCGTCTGCTGGGGGCTTGTGGCTGGGGCCAGGGCAATAGCGTGGCCAAGGACATCAAGTTATGCGAGCGGCTGATCACCCTCGGTCAGCCCTTGGCAGTCAGCGTCTTGGCCGATGCCGATGTCTCGCTCAAACAATTGTTGAGGAGTTGATATGCGCCAATTCCTGGTGTTCCAGTCCCTGTGGGCCATGCAAGATCACCGTGGTCAATGCGAGCTGTCCATAGAGGCGCAACTGGAAAAAATTGCCGCCGCCGGTTTCGATGGGATCACCGACCATTTTTGGGATGCGCCACAGGCTGCACGCTTGAGTGCCGCGGCCAAGGCGCAAGGCTTGCACATCGAAGGTCAATTGTTCCCCCGGACCGTGGATGATCTGGCTATCGCACTTGATGTCGCCTCCCGCCACGGCTGCCACCATCTCACGCTACAGGCCGACGTTCGACCGCGTTCACTGGCGCAAGCCATCGAACTGATCGAAGGCTGGCAGCGCCTGGCCGAGCAGGTGGACTTTCCGATCCTGCTGGAAACCCACCGCTATCGCCTTACCAATGACCTGTTATTCACCCTCGACATTCTCGCGCACATGCCCGACCTCAAGCTGCTGGCCGACTTGTCCCACTACGTCGTGGGACGCGAATTGCCTGAATCGGCCTCCGCCGAAGACGACGCACAGATTCACAAAATCCTGCGCCACAGTTGGGGTTTTCACGGCCGGGTCGCCAATGGCGAACAGGTTCAGGTGCCCTTGAGCTTCACCCAACACCGCCCTTGGCTGGAGCGATTCCTGGGGTGGTGGCGCTACGGGATCGAGGATTGGCTGGCCCGCCCGGATACACCCGCCAGCCTGTCGTTCACCTGCGAACTTGGCCCGCCACCCTATGCGATCACGGGGGCTGATGGGCGTGACATCACGGATCGCTGGGAGGAGGCGTTGATATTGAAGGCGTTGATACGGGAGGTCTGGAGCAGCTGCCAAGTGCCAACGGCTCAGTCAAAAGATTGATGTCACCGATCACGTCCAAGGGTAAAGGCTGCGCTGTGCGGCGCAGCCTGATCGGCGATCAAACCTCGTTGATATTGACCCAGCGCTGGTCCCGCGCAGCCAATCGAATTGCCGTCGCCAAGCGCTCCACTTCAAAGGCTTGCTCGAAGTCTGTACCCGCTTGTCCGTGCCCGGCCAGGGCCATGATCAGCTCATGCACTTCCAGCGTTTTCAACTCGTTGTAGCCCAACTGGTGGCCCGGTGCGGGACTGAACGCGGCGTAACCGGGCAGGTTCGGCCCGGCCAGCAAACGTTGGAAACCATCCTGGCCAACGCGACACAGGCGCAGCTCATTCAAACGTTCCTGATCGAACGACAGGGTGCCTTGGGTACCACTGATCTCGAAGCTCAGATGATTTTTGTAACCATGCTTGAGCCAACTGCTGCTGAAGGTGCCACGCGCACCGCTGGCAAAGCGCAACAAGGCATGGGCCTGATCGTCGACGGCAATGCTGCGTTGCTCCTGGCTACCGGCCGAGACCGGACGCTGGCGGTGCACGGTCTGGGAATCGGCGCACACCGCTTCCACAGGGCCCAGCAGATAGCGCGCCATGGCGAGCAAGTGGCTGCCCAGATCCGCCAACGCCCCACCGGCATGTTCGGGCTCACAACGCCACGACCAGGGAGACGCCGGATCGGCCATGAAGTCTTCGCTGAATTCGCCTTGGAAGCTGATGATCTGGCCGAGGCTGCCACTGCGAATCAGCTCACGGGCCAGGCCAATGATCGGGTTGTGCTGGTAGTTGTAGCCGACGCGGGTGACGACGCCGGCGTCCTTGGCCGCCAGGTGCATCGCATTGGCTTGTTCAAGATTCACTGCCAGCGGTTTTTCGCAGTACACCGGTTTGCCCGCGGCTATCGCGGCCATGGCCATGGGGTAGTGCAGGTGATTGGGGGTGGTGATGGCGATCAGGTTGACTTTGGGGTCATCGATCAACTGCTGCCAGTTGCTGTGGGCCTGCTCAAAGCCCCACGCCGTGGCGCAGGATTGCGCTCGAATGGGATCGGCGTCGGCCAGGGCGGCGAGGCGAAGCGTGAAGGGCAGTGCGAAGGCCGCACTGACGTTACGAAAGGCCAGGGCATGGGCACGGCCCATGAAGCCCGTGCCGATAAGTCCGATTCCGAGTTCGCGCATGACAGGATCCTTTGGATTCTTGTTTTCAGAGATCCAATTTATAGAATAATTATTCTCACATATCAATTTGTGGAATAAATATTCTTTTCTGTCCGTCTGGAGCGGTAACGCCTGCCTCTTGGTCAGTCTTCGAAGTCGACCTGTTCGCGAATCTCATCGACCTTCAGCTCCAGCCGATAGGCCACGGCGATAAACAGCGCCTGGCACAGGCACAACGTCGCGCTCAATGAACGGAAGGCGAACGAGCTGCCTTCGTTGACCAGCAGCACTGTGTTGGCGCGCTTGGCCAGGGGCGAGAGGTTGCTGTCGGTGATGATCAGGGTTTTCGCCTGATGGTGCTGGGCAATGCGCAGGCAATGCTGGGTTTCCTTGCCATACGGCGTGAAGCTGATGGCGATCACCAAGTCATTGGCGCGCACGCTGCGCATCTGCTCGCGATAGCTGCCACCGAGCCCGGACACCAGATGGATGCGCTTGTTGGTGTGTTGCAGGTTGTAGACCAGGTAATCGGCCACCGCGAACGAACGGCGCACGCCGACCACGTAGATGTTGTCGGCATTGACCACCAGGTCCACGGCCTTGTCGAAGGCTTGGTCATCGAGCTCCAGCCCCAGTCGTTCAATGCCCGACAGGGTGGCGTTGATGCACTCGCGCGCCAGGTCGCCGCCACTGGCCTTCTGCGACTTGTTGGCGATCATGCTGCGAATGCGTTGCTGGTAGTTCTGTACCGGTGTGGTTTTGTGGGTGTAGGCCTCGCGGAACAACGCCTGCATTTCGCTGAAGCCGCTGAAGCCGAAACGCTGGGAAAACCGCACGATGGCTGACGGGTGCACTTCACACTCGCGGGCGATGTCGCTGATCCGGTCGACCATGATCCGGTCGCTTTGCTGGCTCATGTAGCTGGCGATGCGTTTGAGCTGGCGCGGCAGGCTTTCGTATTCCTGGGTGATCAGCTGCAGCAGACGCTCGGCATTGATCGGTGGGCTGGCAAGGTCGTTCTCGGACGAGCTCTCGGTCGTAGCCGGCTGATCGGTGCGGGACATAAGGAATCCTTCTGGCTTGTTCTTGGCTTGTTCTTATAGCGACGATTTTTCATCTCGCCCCAGACAATAGGTTGGCTGTACGCAGTCTACAGGGTAGGCCCGGACAAAATCTTGAGTGTGCAGTCGTGGCGAGCGTGCTGAAACGATGCACGACGTCTGGAACGCGTGTACCAAAGTTTATTGGAAAAAATATTCCACGTAAAAAATAATTAGAAAAATTATTGATTGTTCATTCCCGGTCGTTTTAGTCTGCATCCACCAAGCGTGTTCGGCGCGGTCTTCGCCCTGAACGCAGGCTGATAAAAATAACAGGAGCCAACATGGGCCAGACTCGTTTTGCCAGTGGACGTCAATTGGATCTGATTTGCCTGGGGCGCCTCGGCGTCGACCTCTATGCACAGCAAGTCGGGGCCCGGTTGGAGGATGTGAGCAGCTTCGCCAAATACCTGGGCGGCTCATCCGCCAACATCGCCTTCGGCACGGCCCGGTTGGGACTCAAATCGGCCATGCTGAGTCGGGTAGGGGATGATCACATGGGGCGTTTCCTGGTCGAATCCCTGGCCCGCGAAGGCTGTGATGTCAGCGGCATCAAGGTCGATCCGGAGCGACTGACCGCGATGGTATTGCTCGGCCTGAAGGACCGCGAAACTTTTCCACTGGTGTTCTACCGCGAAAACTGCGCCGACATGGCGCTACGGGCTCAAGACATCAGCGAAGCCTTTATCGCTTCCAGCAAAGCCTTGCTGATCACCGGCACGCATTTCTCTACCGAGGGTGTCTACAAGGCGAGCATCCAGGCGCTGGACTACGCCGAAAAGCACAACGTCAAACGGGTGCTGGACATCGACTATCGCCCAGTGCTCTGGGGTTTGGCTGGCAAGGCGGACGGTGAAACCCGTTTTGTTGCCGACCAGAACGTCAGCCAGCACGTGCAGAAAATCCTCCCGCGATTCGATCTGATCGTCGGCACCGAAGAGGAGTTTCTGATTGCCGGCGGCTCCGAGGAGTTGCTCACCGCGCTGCGCAATGTTCGTCGCTTGAGCGACGCGACGCTGGTGGTCAAGCTCGGTCCGCAAGGGTGCACGGTGATTCACGGCGCGATCCCGGAGCGTCTCGAAGACGGTGCGATTTATCCGGGCGTTCGCGTCGAAGTGCTGAATGTACTGGGGGCGGGCGACGCCTTCATGTCAGGCTTTCTCAGCGGTTGGCTGGAAGACGCCAGCGATGAGCGTTGCTGTCAGTTGGCCAACGCCTGCGGCGGCCTGGTGGTC
This sequence comes from Pseudomonas putida, assembly GCF_050990305.1. Classification (GTDB taxonomy): domain Bacteria; phylum Pseudomonadota; class Gammaproteobacteria; order Pseudomonadales; family Pseudomonadaceae; genus Aquipseudomonas; species Aquipseudomonas putida_AH. The sequence goes on from NZ_CP158817.1 coordinate 2,240,400, forward strand.
TCGCGCCATGCCTGCGCCCCGGCGATGCCCACCCGCGCCGAACTTGATTACCTGTTCAACAGTCCGGTGCCGATCACTCGGCCCGATCAGGACGTCACGCTGCAACGTCTGCATCAGGTCAGTGTGCCGCGCAAACAGTGGAAGCAACTGTTCATCTTTGCCTTCGACCATCGCGGGCAACTGGTGGAACTGGCCCAGAAGGGCGGACGCGACCTCGGCGCTATCGGCGAACTCAAGCAACTCTTCATCAAAGCCGTGGAGCGGGTCGAAAGCGATTTGCGCGAGCAGGGCGTCGAGGCCGATGTCGGGCTGCTGGCGGACCAGCGCTTCGGCCAGGACTCGCTGAACGCCGCCACCGGTCGTGGCTGGTGGGTGGCGCGACCGGTCGAGGTACAAGGCTCCCGCCCATTGGCGTTCGAACACGGGCGATCGATCGGCAGCAACCTGATGGCCTGGCCACAAGAGCAAATCATCAAATGCCTGGTGCAATTCCACCCGGACGACGAGCCCATGCTGCGCCTGGAACAGGAAGCGCAGATCAAGGGTTTGTATCAGGCCTCGCAAGTCAGCGGTCACGAACTGCTGCTGGAAATCATCCCGCCCAAGGACCACCCCTCGACGCACCCGGACGTGCTGTATCGCGCACTCAAGCGCCTCTACAACCTGGGCATCTACCCGGCGTGGTGGAAGATCGAAGCGCAAAGCATTGATGAGTGGAAGCAACTCGACGAACTGATTCAAGAGCGCGATCCGTACTGCCGTGGCGTGGTGCTGCTGGGCCTGAATGCGCCAGCGAGCGCATTGGCCGAGGGCTTCCAGCAAGCCAGCCAAAGCCAGACCTGTCGCGGCTTTGCCGTCGGCCGCACGATTTTCCAGGAGCCAAGCCGCGCCTGGTTGGCCGGAGAGATTGACGACGAAGCGCTGATCCGTCAGGTGCAAGGCACCTTCGTCGAACTGATCGATGCCTGGCGAACGGCCCGCGCCTGACACGCCGATCACCTGTAGGAGCATGGCTTGCCCGCGATGGGGCCCTTAAAAACGCCAAATGCATCGCGAGCAAGCTTTGCTCCTACAGGGTCGGTCTGCAGAGATTTCATACAGAAAACAATAAAAGGTGCAGCCATGCCCGCTATCCGAATTGGCATCAACCCGATTTCCTGGAGCAACGACGACCTGCCGTCCCTCGGCGGCGAGACGCCGCTGAGCACCGCCCTCGCCGAAGGCAAGGCAATCGGCTACGAAGGTTTCGAGCTCAACGGCAAGTTTCCCAAGGACGCCAAAGGTGTTGGCGATGTGCTGCGTCCGTATGACTTGGCGCTGGTGTCCGGCTGGTACTCCAGTCGCCTGGCACGCCGCTCCGTGGCCGAGGAAATCGACGCCATTGGCAACCATGTCGAGCTGCTGGCGAAGAACGGCGCCAAGGTGCTGGTGTACGGTGAAGTCGCTGACTCCATTCAAGGCCAGCGCATCCCTCTGGTCGAACGCCCGCGTTTTCACACCGAACAGGCGTGGCAGCATTACGCCGACAAACTGACCGAGCTGGCTCGCTTCACCCTGTCCCAAGGGGTACGCCTGGCCTATCACCACCACATGGGCGCCTACGTCGAATCGCCCTCGGACATCGATACCCTGATGGCATTGACCGGCAGTGAAGTCGGCCTGCTGTTCGATTCGGGTCATTGCTACATGGGGGGCGGTGATCCGTTGCAGGTGCTGCGCAAACACATCTCGCGTATCTGCCATGTGCATTTCAAGGACGTGCGTAAACCGGTCGTGCAATTGGCACGCAACAACCTGTGGAGCTTCCCGGACTGCATCATCAACGGCACCTTCACCGTGCCGGGGGATGGCGATATCGACTTCACGCAACTGCTGAATGTGCTGCTGGTGGCCGATTATCACGGCTGGCTGGTGGTCGAAGCCGAGCAGGACCCGGCGGTGGCGCCGAGTTATGCCTATGCGAAAAAAGGCTACGACACCTTGCGTGCGTTGCTCGACGAGAGGACTGCACGATGAGCCTGCTGGTCAAAAGCAATGCCCGTGGCCGGACCATGGTCGAGTTGGGTAAAGGTGAGCTTGAGTACGTCGGTTTCGCCGCTTACCGCTTGAGTCTCGGTGACAACATGCCGGTCGCTGCCGGTGATAAGGAACTGTGCCTGGTGCTGCTCAGCGGCCGGGTCAGCATCAAGGGCGAGGCGCCGGGGCAGGGGGCGTTCGACTGGGACAACATCGGTGATCGTCAGTCGGTGTTCGAAGACAAATCGCCGTTCGCCGCGTATTTGCCGCCTGGCAGCCAGGTTCAGGTGGTGGCGTTGAGCGATGTGCAAATCGCCGTCTGCGCCGCACCCGGTTCGACCAGCGAAAGCCACGGCCCACGCCTGATCAAACCTGAAACCATGAAACGCAGCGTCCGTGGCAAGGGCGCCAACACTCGCTACGTCTGCGACATTTTGCCGGACAGCGAACCGGCCCATTCACTGTTGGTGGTGGAAGTGCGCACGCCTTCGGGGCACTCCTCGAGCTACCCGCCGCACAAGCACGACACCGATGATCTGCCGCACCAGAGCTTTCTCGAAGAAACCTATTACCACCAGATCAACCCGCCCCAGGGCTTCGTGTTCCAACGGGTCTACACCGACGACCGCAGTATCGACCAGGCCATGGCCGTGGAAAACAGCGACCTGGTGGTCGTGCCCAAGGGCTATCACCCAGTCAGCGTCCCATACGGCTACGAGTCGTATTACTTGAACGTGATGGCCGGTCCGAAACGCGTCTGGCAGTTCCATAACGATCCCCGGCACAGCTGGCTGCTGGATCTCTGAATGCCCACGTCTGAATTGCAACATTCGAATGGAGAACAAGAACAATGAGCAACGCCCAGGTTGTAGGCCATTACATCGACGGTCAGGTGCAAGACAGCGGTAGCGAGCGATTCAGCGACGTCTTCAATCCGGCCACCGGCAGCGTCCAGGCGCGTGTCGGGCTGGCCAGCGACAAGACCGTGGACGAGGCGGTCGCTTCGGCCTTGAAAGCCTTTCCAGCCTGGTCCGAGCAATCCTCCCTGCGCCGTTCGCGGGTGATGTTCAAGTTCAAGGAGTTGCTCGACCGCCATCACGACGAACTGGCTGAAATCATCAGTCGCGAACACGGCAAGGTTTTTTCGGACGCCAAGGGCGAAGTCACCCGCGGCATCGAAATCGTCGAATACGCCTGCGGTGCGCCGAACCTGCTCAAGACCGAGTTCAGCGACAACATCGGCGGCGGCATCGACAACTGGAACCTGCGTCAGCCTTTGGGTGTTTGCGCCGGGGTCACGCCGTTCAACTTTCCGGTGATGGTGCCGTTGTGGATGATTCCGCTGGCGCTGGTTACCGGCAACTGCTTCATCCTCAAACCTTCCGAGCGCGATCCGTCCGCCAGCCTGCTGATGGCCCGCCTGCTCACCGAAGCCGGCTTGCCGGACGGTGTGTTCAACGTGGTCCAGGGCGACAAGACTGCGGTCGACGCCTTACTGCAGCACCCGGATGTCGAGGCGATTTCCTTTGTCGGTTCGACGCCAATTGCCGAGTACATCCACCAGCAGGCGACCTCCCGAGGCAAGCGTGTGCAGGCGCTGGGCGGGGCAAAGAACCACATGATCGTCATGCCTGACGCCGACCTGGATCAAGCGGCGGACGCCCTGATCGGTGCTGCCTATGGTTCGGCCGGCGAGCGCTGCATGGCGATCTCGATTGCTGTGGCCGTTGGCGATGTCGGCGATCGGTTGATTGCCAAACTGCTGCCGCGCATCGATCAGTTGAAGGTGGGTAACGGCCTGCAGGGTGATACCGACATGGGGCCGCTAGTCACCGCCGAACACAAGGCCAAGGTCGAAGGCTTCATCGATCAGGGCGTGGCCCAGGGCGCGCAACTGATCGTCGACGGGCGCCACTTCAAGGTGCCGGGGGCCGAGAACGGTTTCTTCGTGGGCGCGACGCTGTTCGACAAAGTCACGACCGAGATGAGCATCTATCAGCAGGAAATTTTCGGCCCGGTGCTGGGCATCGTGCGCGTACCGGACTTCGCCAGCGCCGTGGCGCTGATCAACGCCCATGAGTTCGGCAACGGCGTGTCGTGCTTTACCAGCGATGGCGGAATAGCCCGCTCGTTTGCCCGCAGCATCAAGGTCGGCATGGTTGGCATCAACGTACCGATTCCGGTGCCCATGGCCTGGCATTCGTTCGGTGGCTGGAAACGCTCGTTGTTCGGTGATCACCATGCCTACGGCGAAGAAGGCATTCGCTTCTACAGCCGCTACAAAAGCGTGATGCAGCGCTGGCCCGACAGCATTGCCAAGGGTCCTGAATTCAGCATGCCGACCGCCAAATAATCACCCGTACGGAGAACAATAAACATGAGCAAACCCCTGCGTTTCGCCCTGAATCGTATGGTCGCTCCACGCTTGTCCCTGCCGCTGTTCATCGAATTGGCGGTGACCCTCAAGGCCGACGCCATCGAGATCCGCAACGACCTTAAAGGTGTCGAGATCGAGGACGGCACCGCGCCTGAACACGTGCGTGAATTGTGCGCGGCCAAAGGCATCACCGTGCTGTCGATCAACGCGCTGTATCCGTTTGATGTGTGGAATGACGAACGCCGTGCGCAGGCCGTGAAACTTGCCGCCTATGCCCGTGATTGCGGTGCCCGGGGTTTGGTCATGTGCCCGTTGAACGACCGCGCCGATCCGCGCAGTGAGGCCGAGCGCGCATCAGGCTTGCGCACGGCATTGAGTGAACTGGCGCCGATCCTGCGCGAGCACGGCATTCTCGGTTTCATCGAACCGCTGGGTTTCGAAGAATGCTCGCTGCGGCGCAAACGCACGGCGGTCGATGCCATCAAGGCCATCGGCGGGCTGGATGTGTTCCGCCTGGTGCATGACACCTTCCACCATCACCTGGCCAGCGAGCATGAGTTCTTCCCCGAGTTGACCGGGCTGGTGCACATCTCCGGTGTCGAAGATGCCGAGGCACCGCTGGCGACCATTCGTGACGGCCATCGGGTGCTGGTGGGCGAGGGCGACATCCTCGGCAACGCGGCACAAATCGACACCTTGCTCAGCAGCGGCTACAGCGGCTACCTGTCGTTCGAACCGTTTGCCGACAGCGTCCATGGGCTGGCGGATATCCAGCAAGCAATCGGCGCGAGCATGGATCACCTACAAAAATCCCTGGCCTGACATCTCCCCTGTAGGAGCTGCCGAAGGCTGCGATCTTTTGATCTTGTTTTAAAAGATCGCAGCCTCGTTTCACTCGACAGCTCCTACACAGCTCCTACAGGGGATCGGATTTGCATATGGAAAAGGTGCAAGCATGACCACAACAAGACTGACCATGGCCCAGGCCCTGGTGAAATTCCTCGATAACCAGTACATCGAGGTCGATGGGGTTCAGAGCAAATTCGTCGCCGGGATCTTTACCATTTTCGGCCACGGCAATGTGCTGGGCCTGGGGCAAGCCCTGGAGCAGGACAGCGGCGATCTGATCGTCCATCAGGGCCGCAACGAACAAGGCATGGCCCATGCCGCCATCGGTTTTGCCAAGCAACATTTGCGGCGCAAGATCTACGCCTGCACCGCATCGGTCGGCCCTGGCGCGGCGAACATGTTGACCGCCGCCGCAACAGCCACCGCCAACCGTATTCCCTTGCTGTTGTTACCCGGCGATGTCTACGCCTGCCGCCAACCCGACCCGGTGCTGCAACAGATCGAGCAGTTCCACGACCTGAGCATCAGCACCAACGATGCGTTCAAGGCGGTGAGCAAATACTGGGATCGCATCAACCGTCCCGAGCAATTGATGAGCGCGGCGATCCACGCCATGCGCGTGCTCACCGACCCCGCCGAAACCGGTGCCGTCACCCTGGCCTTGCCACAAGACGTACAGGCCCAAGCGTACGACTATCCCGATTACTTCCTGCAAAAACGCGTGCACCGTATTGAACGTCGTCCGGCCACCGAAGCGATGTTGGGGGATGCGCTGGCGCTGTTTAAAGGCAAGCGCAAGCCGCTGATCATCTGTGGTGGCGGAGTCAAATACTCGGGCGCCAACAGCTCCTTGCAGGCCTTTGCCGAGCGCTTCGATATCCCCTTCGCCGAAACCCAGGCCGGCAAGAGTGCGGTGGTCTCCAGTCATCCGTTGAACGTCGGCGGGATCGGCGAAACCGGTTGCCTGGCGGCGAATTTGTTGGCCAGGGAGGCTGACTTGATCATCGGTATCGGCACCCGCTACAGCGATTTCACCACCGCGTCGAAATCCTTGTTCCAGCATCCCGAAGTGCAATTTCTCAACCTCAATATCAGCCCGTGCGATGCCCTGAAGCTCGACGGCGTGCAACTGCTGGCGGATGCCAAAAGTGGTTTGCAGGCATTGGCCGAAGCACTTGGCGACTACCGCTCCAGTTGGGGCGATCAACCCCGACAGGCCAGGGCGCAACTGGACGAAGAAGTGGACCGTGTTTATCAGGTCGAGTACCAGACCCAAGACTTCGTGCCGGAAATCAACGACCACATGGACCCGGCCGTGCTGCGCGAATTCATTGAGCTGACCGGCTCCTGCCTGACCCAGAGCCGAGTGCTCGGCGTGCTTAACGAGACCCTGGCCGATGACGCCGTGATCGTCGCCGCCGCCGGCAGTTTGCCCGGTGACTTGCAGCGTAGCTGGCGCAGCAAGGGCGTGAACACCTACCACGTCGAGTACGGTTATTCGTGCATGGGTTATGAGGTCAACGCCGCACTGGGGGTCAAGCTCGCCGAGCCTGAGCGCGAAGTCTATGCACTGGTGGGCGATGGCTCCTACATGATGCTGCACTCGGAGCTGGCCACCTCGATCCAGGAGCGTCGCAAGATCAACGTGGTGCTGCTGGACAACATGACCTTTGGCTGCATCAACAACCTGCAGATGGGCAACGGCATGGACAGCTTCGGCACCGAGTTCCGGTTCCGAAATCCTGACACCGGCAAGCTCGATGGCGGCTTCGTGCCGGTGGATTTTGCCATGAGCGCGGCGGCCTACGGCTGCAAGACCTACAAGGTGAACACCGTTGAGCAGCTGCAAGCCGCGTTGGCGGATGCACGCTTGCAGACGCTATCGACTCTGATCGACATCAAGGTTCTACCCAAAACCATGATTCACGGCTACCTGTCGTGGTGGCGGGTTGGTGTGGCGCAAGTCTCCACCAGCGCCCGCACGGATGCAGTGGCCAAAACCCTCAACGAACGACTGGCCAAGGCCCGTCAATATTGATTGCCCTGAAACAAACCCACAGGAGTGTGTATATGTCTTCGTTTTCCCATTCGTTGCGGATCGGCGTCATCGGCACCGGGGCCATCGGCCAGGACCATATTCGTCGTTGCAGCCAGACCTTGCTCAACAGCCAGGTGGTCGCTGTCACCGACATCAATTTGCAGCAAGCGGCCAAGGTCGTCTCCGACCTGAAACTGACCGCCGAGGTCTATCCCGACGGCCACGCGCTGATCAAGGCACCGGACGTCGAGGCGATCCTCGTCACGTCCTGGGGACCGAGCCACGAAGAGTTTGTACTGGCGGCGATTGCGGCGGGTAAACCGGTGTTTTGCGAGAAGCCGTTGGCAGTCACCGCCGACGGCTGCCGCAAGATCGTCGAGGCCGAGGTGGCCCACGGCAAGCGCTTGGTGCAGGTGGGTTTCATGCGTCCGTACGATGAAGGTTACCGGGCGTTGAAAGCGGTGATCGACAGCGGTCAGATCGGCGAGCCGCTGATGCTGCATTGCGCCCACCGTAACCCGACCGTGGGCGAGAACTATAAGACCGACATGGCGATCACCGACACGCTGATCCATGAGCTGGACGTGTTGCGCTGGTTGCTCGACGACGATTACGTGTCGGTGCAAGTGGTGTTCCCGCGTAAGACCAGCAAGGCCCTGGCTCATTTGAAAGACCCGCAGATCGTGTTGCTGGAAACCGCCAAGGGCACGCGCATCGACGTGGAAGTCTTCGTCAACTGTCAGTATGGCTACGACATCCAGTGCGAAGTTGTGGGGGAGACCGGCATCGCGAAACTGCCGGAACCGTCGCAGGTTCAATTGCGCAGCGGGGCGAAACTGTCCAACGCGATTCTGATGGACTGGAAGGACCGGTTCATCGCCGCCTATGACGTCGAGTTGCAGGCATTTATCGACGGCGTACGGGCCGGGCAGGTCGGCGGACCTTCGGCGTGGGACGGTTACGCCGCAGCTGTCGCGGCGGATGCCTGTATCGAGGCGCAGAACAACGGCCAGATCGTCAAAGTCGCACTCCCTGACCGTCCCCACTTCTACGGTTAAACCAGTCCCTTGTAGGAGCGAGGCTTGCCCGCGAAGGCTCAATTACAGCCGACACGCTCTTTGAATGTGCTGATGCCTTCGCGGGCAAGCCTCGCTCCTACGGTAATGCTGTTCACTTAAGAACAATCACTGTAGCTGTGGCGAGGGAGCTTGCTCCCGCTGGACTGCGTAGCAGTCCCATTTTTTGGGGTCGCTTCGCGCCCCATCGCGAGCAAGCTCGCTCGCCACAGGTAATTGCTTGCGCGATCTATCTCTTAAATGAACAGCATGACGCTCCTACGGGGCCTTGTGAAAATAGGAAAAAACTATGCGTATCGGACTTGTCGGTTACGGCCATGGCGGACGGTTTTTTCATGCTCCGCTGATCAGCAGTTTGCCCGCAGCGACCTTCGTGGGCGTGGTGACCTGTTCCACCGAGCGTCGGCAACTGCTGGCGGCGGAGCATCCCGGCGTGCCGGCCTTCGACAGCATTGGCCAACTGGTTGAGGCCGGGGTTGATGTGCTGGTAGTGTCCACGCCGCTCAAAGGTCGCCCGGCCCTGGTGCTCGACGCCATCGAACACGGCGTGGCGGTGGTCAGCGACAAACCCTTCGCCGCCGATTGGCAGCAGGCGCAAACCCTGATCACCATGGCCGAGCGTCAGGGCGTGCCACTGAGTGTTTACCAGAACCGGCGCTGGGACTCGGATTTTCTCACCGTGCGCAAGCTCATTGAATCCGGTGCGCTGGGTCAGGTCACCCGTTTCGAATCGCGGATCGAACGCTTCTCCCCGTCGTCAGTGAACAATGGCAGCGGCGGCGGTTTCCTGCGCGACCTGGGCAGTCATTTGGTGGATCAGGCACTGCTCTTGTTCGGACCGGTCAGCCAGGTGTATGCCGAACTGCATTACGCCGAAAAAGGCCAGACCTTCGATAGCGGCTTCTTCATGTCCCTGACCCATGCCAACGGCGTGATTTCACACTTGGGCGGCAGCTGCCTGCAAAACACCCCCGGCCCGCGTTTTCGCGTGACCGGCACCCAGGGCTGCTACAGCGTCGATGGCCTGGACGGACAGGAGGCCTCGGCCCTCGCCGGGCTCACGCCCAAATCCGAGGGCGAGCGCTGGGGCGTCGAAGAACATCGGCGCTGGGGCTGGTTCGAGCAGGGTGAAGTGCGCGAGCGGGTGCCGTCCGAGCGAGGTTGCTGGAACCAGTTCTATTTGCAACTGCAAAGCGCATTGCACAGCGGCGGCCCACTGCCGGTCGAAGCCCGTGATGCGCTGGCGACCACCCGCGTGCTAGACGCTGCGCGGCTCAGTTTTGAACGTCATCAAGTGGTGACCTTGGAGCCGTTTAAGAGCCATGGAACAAAATTAGAAAAAAATTCTAAAAATGATTGATGTGGAAAAAATTTTCCAATAAAGTCATTTCCAGCGAACTGCCTCGCACATTGCTTAAACGCTTTTACTGCTTGTCTGCTTACTGAAATCGTCACGCCTTATCCATAAAACCAACAAGAATGTGGAGAAAGACCTTTCATGAAGAACAAGATCCGTTTCGCCTCACTCACCTTGTCCCTGATGCTTGCCAGCGGTGCCGCACTCGCCGATATGAAAATCGGCGTCAGCATGTCCCAGTTCGATGACACCTGGCTGACCTACCTGCGTGAATCCATGGACGTCAAAGCCAAGTCTTATCCTGATGGTGTCCAGCTGCAGTTCGAAGACGCCCGCAGCGATGTGGTCAAGCAACTGAGCCAGGTCGAAAGCTTCATCAGCCAGAAAGTCGATGCCATCGTGGTCAACCCGGTGGATACCGCCGCCACCAAAAAAATCACCGAAGCGGCGGTTAAGGCCGGCATTCCACTGGTGTATGTCAATCGCCGTCCCGATGACCTGAACCTGCCCAAGGGCGTGGTCACTGTCGCCTCCAACGATCTGGAAGCCGGTCAGATGCAGATGCAGTACCTGGCTGAAAAAATGGGCGGCAAGGGCGACATCGTGATTCTGCTCGGTGACCTGGCCAACAACTCCACCACCAACCGCACCAAGGGCGTCAAAGAGGTGCTGGCCAAGTACCCGAACATCAAGATCGAGCAAGAGCAGACGGGCATCTGGCTGCGGGACAAAGGCATGACGCTGGTCAACGACTGGCTGACCCAGGGCCGCAAATTCGATGCGGTCGTTTCCAACAACGACGAGATGGCGATTGGCGCGGCCATGGCCCTGCAACAGGCCGGCGTTGATAAAGGCAGCGTATTGATCGCCGGTGTCGATGGCACGCCCGACGGCTTGAATGCGGTGAAGAAGGGCTCCTTGCTCGTCTCGGTGTTCCAGGACGCCAAGGGTCAGGCCGATGGCTCGATCGACACTGCCGTGAAAATGGCCAAGAACGAGCCGGTCGAGCAGGCCGTGTGGATCCCGTATCGCTTGATCACATTGCAAAACGTTGACCAGTTCAAATAGTCCGTCCGTTCCATAACAACAATAAGCACGCAAGGTTGCGACGCGACCTTGCTGATGGAGTACGTGATCATGTTCGCTTCAGCGACTGCTTCGAGCACCCCGATCGTGGGTATCCAGCCAACCGAAACACCTGTCGATGAGCCGTACCTGCTGGAGATCATCAACGTCAGCAAGGGCTTTCCCGGTGTGGTGGCCCTGTCCGACGTACAGCTGCGGGTGCGTCCCGGTTCCGTACTGGCGCTGATGGGGGAAAACGGCGCCGGCAAATCCACCCTGATGAAAATCATCGCCGGCATTTACCAGCCGGATGCCGGCGAGCTGCGCCTGCGGGGCAAGCCGGTGGTCTTCGAAACACCCCTGGCGGCACTCCAGTCCGGGATCGCGATGATCCACCAGGAACTCAACCTGATGCCGCACATGAGCATCGCCGAAAACATCTGGATCGGCCGCGAGCAGCTCAACGGCTTCCATATGATCGACCACCGGGAAATGCACCGCTGCACGGCGAAACTGCTGGAACGCCTGCGGATCAATCTCGACCCTGAAGAGCTGGTCGGCAACCTGAGCATCGCCGAACGGCAGATGGTCGAGATCGCCAAGGCTGTGTCCTACGACTCTGACATTCTGATCATGGACGAGCCGACCTCGGCCATCACCGAGAAGGAAGTCGCACACCTGTTTTCGATCATTGCCGACCTGAAAAGCCAGGGCAAAGGCATCATCTACATCACCCACAAAATGAACGAAGTGTTCAGCATCGCCGATGAAGTGGCAGTGTTCCGCGACGGCGCCTACATCGGCCTGCAACGGGCAGACAGCATGGACGGTGACAGCCTGATCTCGATGATGGTGGGCCGCGAACTGAGCCAGTTGTTCCCGGTGCGCGAGAAGCCGATTGGCGATTTGCTGCTGTCGGTGCGCGACCTCAAGCTGGACGGTATTTTCAAGGACGTCTCCTTCGATCTGCATGCCGGGGAGATCCTCGGCATCGCCGGCTTGATGGGGTCGGGGCGGACCAATGTCGCCGAGGCGATTTTCGGCATCACGCCAAGTGACAGCGGCGAGATCCGGCTCGACGGCGAGGTGGTGCGCATCAGCGATCCGCACATGGCGATCGAGAAGGGCTTCGCGCTGCTGACCGAAGATCGCAAGCTCAGTGGTCTTTTCCCGTGCCTGTCTGTGCTGGAAAACATGGAAATGGCGGTGTTGCCCCATTACGTCGGCAACGGCTTCATCCAACAGAAAGCCCTGCGCGCGTTGTGCGAGGACATGTGCAAGAAACTGCGGGTGAAAACACCGTCGCTGGAGCAATGCATCGACACCCTGTCCGGTGGCAACCAGCAGAAAGCCTTGCTGGCACGCTGGCTGATGACCAACCCGCGAATCCTGATTCTCGACGAGCCGACCCGCGGCATCGATGTCGGCGCCAAGGCCGAGATTTACCGGCTCATCGCCTACCTCGCCAGCGAAGGCATGGCGGTGATCATGATTTCTTCGGAGCTGCCGGAAGTGCTCGGCATGAGCGACCGGGTGATGGTCATGCACGAGGGCGACCTGATGGGCACCCTCGACCGCAGCGAAGCGACCCAGGAGCGCGTGATGCAACTGGCCTCGGGCATGTCCGCGGTTCATTAAGTCAAGGGTGAGCAAAGTTTCTGTGGCAAAGGAGCTTATTTGTGGCAAAGGAGCTTATTTGTGACAAAGGAGATTTTTTGTGGCGAGGGAGCTTGCTCCCGCTGGGCTGCGAAGCGGCCCTGAAAGAATGGGACTGCTGTGCAGTTTAACGGGAGCAAGCTCCCTCGCCACAGGCAAGCTCCCTCTCCACAAGCAAGCGGCTTGGCCATACGGATTTCATTTGAAGGGTGGGTGGTTATGAACGCGATACTGGAAAACAAACCGGCAACGGCACCGGTCAAGAGTCGCCGGCGCTTTCCGACCGAGCTGAGCATCTTCCTGGTGCTGATCGGCATCGGCCTGGTGTTCGAAGTGTTCGGCTGGATCGTGCGCGACCAGAGCTTCCTGATGAATTCCCAGCGATTGGTCTTGATGATCCTGCAAGTGTCGATCATCGGCCTGCTGGCAATTGGCGTGACACAGGTGATTATCACCACCGGCATCGATCTGTCGTCGGGCTCGGTGCTGGCGCTGTCGGCAATGATTGCCGCCAGCCTGGCGCAGACCTCGGATTTCGCCCGGGCGGTATTCCCGTCGTTGACAGACTTGCCGGTGTGGATCCCGGTGATTGCCGGGCTCGGCGTCGGGTTGCTGGCGGGGGCGATTAACGGCAGCATCATTGCCATCACCGGGATTCCGCCGTTCATTGCCACCCTGGGCATGATGGTCTCGGCTCGCGGCCTGGCGCGCTACTACACCGAAGGCCAGCCGGTGAGCATGCTCTCGGACTCCTACACGGCCATCGGTCACGGCGCGATGCCGGTGATTATTTTCCTGGTGGTGGCGGTGATCTTTCACATCGCGCTGCGTTACACCAAGTACGGCAAATACACCTACGCCATCGGTGGCAACATGCAGGCGGCACGCACGTCTGGCATTAACGTCAAGCGCCATCTGGTCATCGTCTACAGCATCGCCGGGTTGCTGGCGGGGCTGGCGGGCGTGGTGGCTTCGGCCCGTGCCGCCACCGGGCAGGCCGGGATGGGCATGTCCTATGAGCTGGATGCGATTGCCGCGGCGGTCATCGGCGGCACCAGCCTGGCGGGCGGGGTGGGGCGCATCACCGGCACGGTCATCGGCGCACTGATCCTCGGGGTGATGGCCAGCGGCTTCACGTTCGTCGGGGTCGATGCCTACATCCAGGACATCATCAAGGGCTTGATCATTGTGGTGGCAGTGGTCATCGACCAATACCGCAACAAGCGCAAACTCAAACGCTGACATTGACTGCACACCGCGAGGGCCTGTTCTGGCCCTCGTTTCGCTTATCCGTTCAAGCGTTGAAACCCGGGTCAATTGGCGACAGGCATTCAAGCGTGGCCAGATCCAGCAGCGTGAAGTAGCCATTCAACCAGCCCGCGGTATCGATGTGGTAGACATTGCCGAGTACGGCCGGCTGCTTGAGCGGCGTATGGCCCACGACAACGGCCCGCACGCCCTCGACCCCTTCGCGGTTTTCGTCGGCCAGTCGCTTGCGTGACCAAAGCAGCATGGCCGTAGCGTGATCGACCTCTATCGCTGTCCCACAAAGCGCTCTCTTCATGTCTCCCCAGCTTCCCGGCGGGAGGTCGGCATGCACGATGCCGATCAGGCCTCGTGGAGTCTCGACTTCGATCACCAGCGGCAATTGCTGAAGGAGACTGGTGTAGAAGTCTTGTTCGATGGCGGGTAGCCCGTAGAACCACGTGCCACCGTTGATGAAGTGCAGGCTGAATTGACTGCCGGTGTGGCCGGCGGCATGGGAGTCCAGGGTCATCTGCTCGTGGTTGCCACGCACGGCATGGAACCAGGTTTTGCGCAGGAGCCATTCGTCGACATCCAGCGATTCAGGCCCACGGTCTACCAGGTCGCCGACACTGAACAGACGATCAACCGCAGGATCGAACCCGACGGTATCCAGTGCAGCCTGAAGCCTTGTGAAGTGGCCGTGAATATCGCCGACCGCAATATCCCGGCCGACGGTGTTGGCGGCGAAGTGCTTCACGCTCGATCCCACGGCGGTTTTGAACACTGGAGGCTCCAATGCGGCAGAAAACGGTGCGGTTTATCCCTGTGGCGATGTTCTTTAATTTTGGCAGAGCTTTGTCTCTCGGAAAGACCAGTGCCGAGGTATTTCCGGCACAGTTGGGGCCTGGTTATACCGAGCAAGATCGGAGAGTCCTGGAGCAGGGTTTTGTCCTGGAGGATCAACTGGAACTGCACTTGTACGGCAGTCGGGAGCCGGGTTGGTGCCTGATGCACAAGCGAGCGCTGTACAGCCGCAAGGGAGAAATCATTGGTTTGGTTGCAGTCGGACAGCGAAACGCATCCGGCTTATCAGCGCTTGGCGGTAGATGACTACATTCGTGCGCAATTTCAATCGGCGCGTCTCACCGAGGTGCACTGCAGTGCGGCTACACCGACCACAGTGCGTTCACTCGCCAGTTCAAGACCTTGACCGGCTTTACTCCACGCCACTACCGACAGGTCGCACTTGGCGAATCCTGAACTTCAATAGGCCGCGGCCAGTCCGGCAAGACTGTCTTGCGCCGCCGTGATCAAGTGCAGCGGAACCTGTTGCTGATTATCCGGGGACGGCATTTCAAAGCTGCCCACAATCTGAAGCTGTCGCTCACTCAACGTGGCCTCATCTTCCTTTGCCTTGGCCATTCTCGCGTGGTTCGCTGCGATTTCATTGAGAGTTGACACGATACATCTCCGATGACTGACCAAGCGTGCTGCTGGAGTCCTTAAGCGTTAGTTTGAAGTGCTGCCGTGTCAGAATTATGTCGTTCTGGGGCTGCCACGCCCGGCCTTTGCAAGCCGTACGCCAAGCATGGCTGGGTATTGTGCCGCGGGGTTTGGTTTGCGACGAAAGGTTGTACTGCACCGCTCAACCTGTAGGAGCAGAGCTTGCTCGCGATGGACGTCAACGAAAACGCGTACTGTCAGAATGATGGCGGTGTTTGGACTTGCATCGCGAGCAAGCTTCGCTCCTACAAGGAAGGGCAGCTACGACCGATACTTGATGACTATCCCTTTGAGCTTGCGGCCCTCGATGGCTCTGGCGTCACGCGCCCATAGCGGGCCGTTGACGTAGGTGCCCACTCGTCCGATATGGTCAAAGACCACCACCACGGCATCGCCCCCCAGTTTGGCGGATTCCTCGCGCAGTTTTTGCTCGACTTCGGTAATCGGTGGGGCAGGGTCGACGCTGGCATCGATCAGCACTTCACCCAGGCGAATGTGCGGACGAAGCGGCTCGGACCGCAGTACTTGAACTTCGCTGGGCAGGGTTGGCGCGGGGTGTTCGACGCCGACGTAGGCGGTGGTATGGGCATCGACGCTGGCGCAACCACTGAGGGTGAGCAGGGTGGCAGCGAGGCCGCCCGCCAGCAGCGATAATTTGACATGGGTAGA
The DNA here is from genome assembly GCF_050990305.1 of Pseudomonas putida. Taxonomy (GTDB): domain Bacteria; phylum Pseudomonadota; class Gammaproteobacteria; order Pseudomonadales; family Pseudomonadaceae; genus Aquipseudomonas; species Aquipseudomonas putida_AH. Next base: position 2,256,254 of record NZ_CP158817.1, read on the forward strand.
CCAGGACGCAGGCATGGTGGGGTCCTCCGGACGATCCGCTGCGACGGGGGGATGGCATCTTGACGGTAGCAGACGGTCGGGGAGTTGCCAGACAGCCCAATTTGTTCTGGTTGGGCTGTTTCAGGCGTGTGATGTTTTTGTAGGAGCAGAGCTTGCTCGCGATGGACGTCAACGAAAACGCGTGCTGTCTGAATCACCGTGGTGTTCTTTAGTCCATCGCGAGCAAGCTCTGCTCCTACAGTATTAGGTTCACTGGTCCTTTTCGCAGTTGACCATCCATGACACGCCAAAGCGGTCGACCAGCATGCCGAAGCGTGCGGCCCAGAACGTGGTGTCCAACGGCATTTGCACATTGCCGCCTTCCGAGAGTGCCGCGAACACCCGTTCCGCCTCGGCAATGCTGTCGACGTTCAACGAAATCGAACAGCCGTTCATGTCTTCGGTGGGGCGGTCGGGCGTGGTGTCCGAACCCATGATGGCCTGGTCGCCCACTGCAAGACGTGTGTGGATGATCAGGTTGTGCAGGTCCTTGGGTACATGCTCGCCGGCGGGTGTTTCACCGAAGGTCAGCATGGCTTCGATCTGACCCTTGAGGCATTCGGCATAGAAGGTGAACGCCGCTTTGCAGTCACCGTTGAAGATGAGGTAGGGATTGATTTTCATGATTAGGCTCCCAGTCGTTGAAGGGATACATCGACTGGGCAAGCAAAGCGCTAAATCGCGATGGGGACCGGGGTTTTTTTAGATGTTTTTTCGATAGGCCGGGCAAGGCTTATTGCCTCGGTTGCACGACGGGGCGCGAGCACCCGCTCGATGGCGCCGCTGAGCATGCTTTCCAGCAGATTGTCTTGCTCCTGCTCGTCCAGCGGATGAGCGGTCAACCAACTGGGGGCGTTGTTGAGCAATGCAGCGATGGCATGGCCCGCCGCCAGAAAGCTCGGGTCGCTGAAACGGGATCGGGCACCGAGCATCATCAGCAACCGGCGTTCGTACTGCTCGCGCAGCTGTCGAACCCGTGCCTGTTGCTCTTCATTCAGGCAGCTGCTGTCGCGTTCTACCAGGCGAAAATGCCAGGGCATGTCGCGGTGCAGATTCAGGTGCGCGCGGATCAGGCTGTTGAGTCGATCGCGTTTGGCGGGGGCCTTTTGTTCGATGCGCCCCAGGGTGGCCAACAGCTCTTCGTAGAACTCCTCGATCAGGTCGAGCAGCAAGTGCTGTTTGCTCGGGTAATGGTGATACAGCGAGCCTGGGGAAAGCCCCAGGCACGTGGCGAGCTCACGCATGCCGACCTGGCCGAAACCCTTGCTGGCGAACAACTCCAGCACCTTGTCCCGGTACTCGGCGAAACGCGAGCAGCGCTCAGGCATAGGCATGGAAGCCGCGCCCCGTTTTGCGTCCCAGATAACCGGCGGCCACCATTTCCTTGAGCAGGGGAGCCGGGCGGTATTTGCTGTCGTTGAAGCCGTCGTAGAAGGCTTCCATGATCGCCAGCAGCGTGTCGAGGCCAATCAGATCCGCCAGGGCCAGCGGGCCGATTGGCTGATTGCAGCCCAGGCGCATGCCAGCGTCGATGTCTTCGGCACTGGCCAGGCCTTCCTGGAACACCAGAATCGCTTCGTTGATCATCGGCACCAGAATCCGGTTGACCACGAACCCTGGGCGGTTGCCGGCGGTGATCGCGGTTTTGCCCAATGCGCTCGCCATGTCCAGCGCCAGGGCGTGGGTGGCATCGCTGGTTTGCAGGCCGCGAATGACTTCGATCAGGCCCATCACGGGCACCGGGTTGAAGAAATGCAGGCCGATAAAACGCTCAGGCTGGCTGACGCTGGCGGCGAGCTGGGTGATCGACAGCGATGAAGTGTTGGACGCGATCACGCAGTCGGTGCTGACCTGCGCGGCGATCTGTTGCAACACCCGCAGTTTCAGCTCGAGGTTTTCGGTGGCGGCTTCGATTACCAGTTGCGCGTTGTCCAGGCTGCTGTAATCGGTGCTGGTGCGGATCTTGTCGAGGGCCGCGAGTTTTTGCTCGGGTGTCAGGGTTTCCTTGGCAACCTGGCGATCGAGGTTTTTGCCCACGGTGGCGACGGCTTTTTGCAATGCGCTATCGGAAATGTCGATCAAGGTCACGCTGAAACCGGCCAGGGCGCAGACTTGCGCAATACCGTTGCCCATGGTGCCGGCGCCGATCACGCCAATGTGTTGCAGATTCATTGTTGCCGTCCTTTCGCTCAAACCCTGCGATACCTTGGCCGTAGTGGCGGCCGAAGGCGTACTATTGCCGCGAGTCTAGAGCCGGCAGGGCGGTTGTTCCATGCCGAAACTGTTCAACGGTTCTGGTGTTTTTTGCCATTTCAAATGATGGGGAGCGTAGCGTTCACATGCGGGAAAAGGACTCGGTGGCCGCCTATTTCGTGCAGGCGATGATCCACGGGCTGGGCAATGATCCGCAGCGAGTGCGTGCGGTGCTGGAACAGGCCGGTATCGATCCGCAACTGATGCAGCAACCCACCGCGCGGGTACCGGCCAATGCCTTTGCGGCGTTATGGCTGATTCAGATCCGCGAACTGAACGACGAGTTCTTCAGGCTCGACTCCCACGGCATGCCGCCGGGCGCCTTCGCCCTGATTTGTCGTGCATTGATCCAGGAACCCGATCTTCACAAGGCCATGCGCCAATGCCTGGCCAACTTCGCCCTGTTCCTTCACGATTTTCGTGGCACGCTGACCGTGCGCGGCAAGCGCGCGATCATCAGCCTGGACGGTCGCGCGGCAAACGATGACGTCGGTCGATTTGGCGAAGAGACGTTTCTGGTATTGATGATCAGTCTGCTGTGCTGGTTGGGTGGCCGACGCATACCCATCGACCGCGCGGACTTTCGCCACGAGCGGGTATCGCTCAGCGATGACCGCTTGCTCTGGGGGCCGAACCTGACCTTTGGCGCCGACCGCACGGAAATCGAGTTCGCCAGTCACTATTTGCGCCTGCCAGTGGTTCAGGACTTGGCGTCGCTCAAGGTGTTTTTGCGCACGGCGCCGCAGTGGCTGGTCATCCGTTTCCGTAATCAGCACGGCCTGGCGTCGCAGGTGTATCAGCGCCTGCGCAACTGCGATTACAGCCTCTGGCCGACCTTGCAAGCCTTCGCCCTCGAACAACACCTGAGCCCCAGCACCTTCCGCCGCAAGCTGGAACGTGAAGGTTGTTCCTATCAGGAGATCAAAGACGAAGTCCGACGCGCCGTGGCCTTTGAACAATTACGCCAGAGCCGGGCGAGTATCAGCGACATCGCCGAGCAATTGGGTTTTCAGGAGCCGAGCGCGTTTCATCGGGCGTTCAAGAAGTGGACGGGGGAGAGCCCAGGGCGGTATCGGGCGAGGTTTCAGTCGTAGATAACGTGGGTCTTCGATTAAGTGTTTGTAGGATTTTTCCCTGAGGTTTGCGCGTGAATTCCTAGCCTACAACCTTGAAATGTTTTGTGACGAGGGGGGCAAAGCAACTCATGGAATGAGGCGGCGAGGTGGGGTATTTCTTTGTCCCGAATCGAAGCTTTCAATGGATTGAAAACTGGCATGGACGATTTGATCAAGGAAGTGATTCCGTTACTCCAGTATTTGATCCCGGGTTTTTTAGCCGCATGGATTTTTTACTCACTGACCGCTTTCAAACGGCCAGACACCTTTGGGCAAATCGTTCAGGCGCTGATTTTTACCTTCGTGATCCAGTCGCTGGTTGTGGGGATGGGGGCGTTGCTGGTGGTTACCGGTGAACGCTTTTTTTCAGTCGGTTTGTGGGACAGGAAATCAGAAACCCTATGGTCAGCAGTGATTGCGGTCTTGATGGGGTTTCTTTCCTGTCACATTGCCAGCAGCGACAAGCTTCACGCCCTCCTGCGCAGGCTGAAAATAACGAGGCAATCTTCATATCCTTGCGAGTGGTACAGCGCTTTTTCAACGCGGCCGAGGCATGTCGTGCTGCATCTGGTCGATGGTAAACGGCTGTTTGGTTGGCCGATTGAATGGCCTGCCGAGCCTGGAAGAGGGCAGTTCGTACTCGAGCACCCTCACTGGATCGAAGATACAGGTCAGCGGTTTCACACGGGGGCAGAGGTCATAGTGATCGATGTTTCAAAAGTACAGTGGGTCGAATTCCTCAAAACAATAGGGTAATCAAATGACAAGCAGGGCACCGCAAGAGATGCCGCCTGAACTGAGGCGGCTAATGGAGGACTGGATTAATGGCGGTCCTCCTCCCCCAGGGCTGGTGATTCCACTGGGCCCTCCACCTTCAAGAAAAGAGTCTGAGAAGCCGCGGCGGCGCAACAGATAAGTACGCCTTCAGGAGTCCTGTGCCCCCGGTGAAACCGTTGGTCCGGCGATCTGCGGTTTAGCCTTCATCAACCCATCGAGCGCCTGGCGATACTGGCTCCCGCCCAGGCTCATGCTGTTGTTATGCGTCCCGCCAGGGATCAGCAGCAGGCGCTTGGGCGGGTTGGCGGCATTGAACAGTTGTTGGCTGAATCGCGAGGGCATGAACGGATCGGCCAGGCCATGGACCACCAGCAGCGGCATGTCGATGTCGACGATCTTGTCGATGGAGTCGAATTTCTGCGACAGCAGCCAGCGCACCGGCAGCCAGTTGACGGGCAGGTTGTCGCCGGCCACTTGCGCCACCGCATCGCCGAGGGAGGTGAACGTGGATTCGATCACCAGACCGCGCACGGGTACCGCCACATGGGCCTTTTTGGCCTCGGCGGCCAGGTCTGCCGCGAGGTCGATGGCCACGGCGCCACCCAGTGAGTGGCCGTAGATCAGGCGTTTTTCGGGGTCAGGTTGCATCGTGATGAAGCGTTCCCAGGCGGCCCTGGCGTCTGTATAGACGCTGGCTTCCGACGGCAAATCGCCCTTGCTCTGGCCAAATCCGCGGTAATCGATGGCCAGTACCGAATAGCCCATGGCCCGCAATTGTTCGATGCGAAACGCCTGGCCGGTGAGGTTCCAGCGCACACCGTGCAGATAAAGGATCGACGGCGCGTCACGACGGGCTGCGGGCCACCACCAAGCGTGCAGGTTTTGCCCAGCCTTGAAGTTGGCGGACGGGATATCGAACTCCTGAACGTCCGAGGGCAAACCGCGATACCAGCTCGCGGTGCCCGGTTCGATGCGAAACAGCAACTCGCGCTCCTTGTACTTGAGCGCGCCGCAACTGACCGGCAAGCCGACGACCAGCACAGCCATGCACAGTAGCGGCAGCCAGCGTCGGCGCAGACGAGCGAGAAGGGCAGTGGGCATCGGGTGGTTCACCGGCACGGACATGAAGCCCGCGTTTTAACAGATGCGTGCACAGGGCAGGGAAAAATTCGACAACCCGCATTCTAAACACGCACCCCAATCCTCGGCTTAGGCACAGCCCCCTGTAGAAGCGAGGCTTGCCCGCGAAAGCGGTGTATCAGCCAACATTGATCGCGCCTGACACATTGCTTTCGCGGGCAAGCCACGCTCCCACAGGGTTAAGGGTTGTTTGCGGGTTTTGCGTACACCCCAAAAAATATGAGATCAATCAACGCTCAGAACAATCTTGCCCACATGATCACCCGCTTCCATCCGCGCATGGGCCTGCGACGCTTCACTCAGCGAATAGACCTTGTCGATCATCGGCAGGCAACGACCGGCTGCCAGCACCGGCCACACGTGTTCACGCAATTGCTGTGCGATCTCGGCTTTTTCTTCCCGTGTACGTGAGCGCAACAGCGAACCGGTGACGATTGCGCGCTTGGCCATGATCGCCAGCAGATCGACTTCCCTGGCAATCGCGCCCCCCAGAAAGCCCAGCATCACCAGCCGACCCTCGAGGGCCAGGGCGGTGACGTTACCGTTCAGGTACGAACCACCCATGATGTCGAGCACCACATCGACACCCTGGCCAGCCGTTTTTTCGGCGATGACCCCGGCGAAATCCTGATCGCGATAGTTGATCGCTTCGGCGCCCAGTTGGCGAATCACCGCGCACTTTTCTTCACTGCCCGCCGTGGCAAAGGCCTCGACGCCAAACTCGCGGCAGAGCATCAACGCCGTGGTACCAATGCCACTGGTGCCGCCATGAATCAAGGCCCGCTGGCCTTTTCGGGCACCCCCCATCTCGAACAGGTTGGCCCACACAGTGAAGAAAGTTTCCGGAATTGCCGCCGCCTGGACCCAGTCCAGGCCTTCGGGGATAAGCAGGGTCTGACTGGCCGGGACCGCGCAATACTGCGCATAGCCGCCGCCATTGGTCAGCGCACACACCTTGTCGCCGACAACGAAGTCGCTGACACCGGCACCGACGGCGACCACGTCACCGGCCACTTCCAGCCCCGGAATCGGGTTCATGCCGGGTTTCATCGGGTATTTGCCAGCACGTTGCAGCACATCGGGTCGGTTGACCCCGGCGGCGCGCACGCGAATCAGCACTTCACCGACGCCCGCCGTGGGCACGGGCACCTGGCGCGGTTGCAGGACGTCGGGGGCGCCGGGTTGGGTGATTTCGATGTGAGTCATGGTGTGGGGCAGTGTCATGTTGGGTACCTTTAAAAGTGAGTTCAATAACTGTGGGAGTGGACTTGCCCGCGAAAGCGGCGTGTCAGGCACTTAGGTGCTGGATGTGATGCCTCATGCCTGGACTATAACGATCTTTTAAAGTGCAATAATGCAGCGAGTTCGCATGAGAGTGATGCATAAGTGCATCAGTCGGGAGAGACCATGAATTGGGATGACGCACGGGTGTTTCTCGCAGTCTGCCGAGAGTCGACGCTACGAGGTGCCGCACGGGTATTGGGGGTGGATCAGGCCACGGTTGGTCGGCGGATTGTGGCGCTGGAAAAGTCATTGAGCGCGACACTGTTTCTGCGCACCTCCGAAGGCTACGCGCTGACAGCCGTGGGGGAGGCGGCGATGCGCGCGGTGGAGAAAATGGAGCATTCGGCGCTGGAGCTGGAGCGGCGGATACAAGGTCTCGATGATCGGTTGACCGGCACCGTGCGGGTCACCACGACCGACTCCCTGGCCATCGACTTCCTGATTCCGGCCATTGCCCGTTTGCATCAGCAGCATCCTGATGTACGGGTGCAACTCGACGCTTCGACACAGTTTCTCAGCCTGGCCAAACGCGAAGCCGACATCGCCGTGCGCAATACCCGACCGGATAACCCGGACCTGATCGCCCGGCGCATCGCCCGTTGGCCGGTGGGTTTGTTTGCTTCGCAGGCGTACGTCGATGCCCACGGTGTACCGCAGCCGGGATCGGCGTTCGAAGGGCATGACCTTGTGGTTTATCAGCCGTATCTACAGGCGAACAAGGACATGACGCTGGTCAGTGAACCGCTGGGGCGTGGACGGATTGTTTCGAGCCTGAGTTCCAGCATGTTGGTACGTCGATCCATCGCCGCAGGGATCGGCATCGGCGAAATTCCGGTGTACGTGGGGGAGAAGGACGGGCTGGTCAGGCTGTGGCCGGAGCGCTCCCGACCGATGCCCTATGACGTATGGCTGGTGACCCACGCCGACCTGCGGCACACCGCCCGGGTGCGGGCGGTGATCGATGAGATTGTCGCGGGTTTTTCTGGCACCGGTGAATAAAAGATCGCAGCCTCGCTTCGCTCGACAACTCCTACAGGGATCGGCTAGCACCTGTAGGAGTTGTCGAGCGAAGCGAGGCTGCGATCTGTTGATCAAGGCATTTGCGGCAATTCTTGCGCTCGCAGATCGAACACCAGCACCTCAGCATCCACGCCGTTGCTCAAGGTCAACACCTGCTCTTCGCGAACCCGTACACCGTCGCCTTCCTGCAAGCGCTGGCCGTTGAGTTCGACACTGCCCCGTGCCACATGCACGTAAGCGTAGCGATGGGCGGCCAGCTCCAGGGTGGCGCTTTCCTGGCCGTCGATCAGACCGGCATACACCCGTGCATCCTGGCGCACCTTCAACGAACCCTTGGCGCCGTCGGGGGAAATGATCAGTTGCAGGCGGCCGCGTTTTTTCTGCGGGCTGAAATGTTCCTGTTGATAACGCGGCTTGGCACCGCTGACTTCCGGCACGATCCAGATTTGCAGGAAGTGCACCGGGTGTTTGTCCGAGTGGTTGAATTCACTGTGCGCCACGCCACTGCCAGCGCTCATCAACTGCACATCGCCGGGACGGATCACTGAGCCTGTGCCCAAGGTGTCCTTGTGTTCCAGAGCGCCCTCGAGCACATAGGAGAAAATTTCCATGTCGCGGTGCGGGTGCTGGCCGAAACCTTTACCGGCAGCCACGCGGTCATCGTTGATCACCAGCAGGTCGGAAAAACCCTGTTCTTTGGGGTTGCGATAGTTGGCGAAGGAGAACGTATGAAACGACTTCAACCAGCCATGGTTGGCCATGCCACGATCAGAAGCCTTGCGAAGGGTCAGCATGATGGAATCTCCTGTGAGGACGTGAATTCGTCCGAGTGAGGAGAAGGTTAATGGTTACTGAGTGGTGCAATAAGTAGATGAAAATTGAAATACTGTCTCATTAAGGTTGACAGTCATGCGAGAACGACGCTGACTTCACACTCCGCCATAATGCATGGCTACGCCGGACACCTAACCCGTAGGAGCCGAGCTTGCTCGCGATAGCGGCCTGACATTCAACAGACATAGTGACTGTGAGTCCGCTATCGCGAGCAAGCTCGGCTCCTACAGGGTTTGGTGTTTTTTAAACCTGAGTGATTTTGAACCCATGAAAACCGTGGCTATGGTGCTGTTCCCCAACTTCCTCCTGCTCGACATGGCTGGGCCCATGGAGGTGTTTTCCATTGCCAATCGGTATCTCAAGCCAGACGACCATTACGTGCTGACGACCATCGGCACAGAGCCCGGTGCGCTACGGGCGTCCAATGGCGTGAGCGTGCACGCCGACGTGTCGATCGAGCAGGCCTGCGACGGTTTTGATTTGCTGCTGGTGCCCGGTGGTCCCGGTGCCTACAACGAAAAACATCCGCCGTTGCTTGACTGGCTCAAGTACAACGTCAGTCGCTCGAAGGCTTATGGCTCGATCTGTACCGGCGCCTTTGTATTGGGGCATGCCGGGTTGATCGACGGCTATCGCGTGACCACTCACTGGCACTACACCGAACGCCTGATCAAGGCCTTCCCCAAGGCGAGCGTCGAGACTGACCGGATATTCGTCCAGGACCGCCACCTCATCACATCCGGGGGCGTCACGGCCGGCATTGACCTGGCGCTGTCAGTGGTTGCCCAGGACCATGGCAAGAAAGTCGCTCAGGACGTGGCCAAGGTGTTGCTGGTGGTGATGAAGCGCCAGGGCGGCCAGGCGCAGTTCAGTCCGTTGATGGCGGCGGTGGCGCCCCAGGAAACGGCGATTACCCGGTTGCAAAATCACGTGCTCGAACATCTCGAAGAAGCCTTCAGCATCGAACGCATGGCAGGCTTGGCCACCATGAGCCCGCGCCACTTCGCCAGGGTCTTTGTCCGTGAAACGGGCATGACCCCCATGGAGTTTCTGCAAAACGCCCGTATCGATTGCGCCAGGAACCTGCTGGAAACCACTGAGTTGCCACTCAAAACCGTGGCCTTCAAGAGTGGATTCGGCAGTGTGCGGCACATGCGTTTTCTGTTCGGTGAAAAGCTCGGCCTAACCCCGACCCAGTACCGCGAGCAATTCAGTTGATGCCATGGCCGTCATGCGCACCGTAATGGCCGTGACGCTCCCCCCGTGACGGTTGTACCGTCATCGAGGCCTGCCAAGATAGCCTGGATGTGTGCAGGGCAGGCTAACGGTGGGTGAAGGTGCATGAACAGCCTCAGAGACATACACAGCGACACGGTGCTGCGCTTCGGTCCCTACGCGTTCCACCTCAATCAGCGACTGGTGCTGGAAGGCGACCAGCCGCTGCGTCTGGGCGGTCGGGCCCTGGATATCCTGCAGGTACTGGTCGAGCACGCGGGCTCGGTGATCAGCAAAAACGAAATCATCGCGCAGGTGTGGCCCAGGTCAGTGGTCGAGGAAATCAACCTGCGGGTGCACATTGCCGCACTGCGCCGGGCCTTTCGCGACGGGCAGGGCGGGCACTGTTACATCGTCAACATCCCCGAGCGCGGTTACAGCTTTGTCGCGCCTGTGCGGCAGGCATCGGTGCGCCCCCCGATCTTGCTCGAAAACCTGCCTGCACCCCGACACAACCTGCCCGCACGATTGATGCCCGTCATTGGACGCGATGCGGTAGTGGGCAGCCTGGTGCGACAGTTGCCGGTGCGACGCTGCATGACCCTTGTCGGGCCGGGCGGTATCGGCAAGACCATGGTGGCCCTGCGGGTTGCCGAGTTGTTGTTGCAGCATTATCGCGATGGGGTGTGGCGGGTGGATCTGGCCACGATTGACGACTCGGCGCAGGTTGAAGATCACTTGGCGCGCGCCCTGGAACTGGACACCGGCGCCACCGCGCAAGCGCTGGGTCAACGGCATGCACTGCTGATTTTAGATAACTGCGAGCACTGGCTGGAACGTTGCCGAACCCTGGTCGAAGCGTTGCTGATATCAAACCCGCATCTATCGATCCTGATCACCAGTCGCGAGCCGCTGCTGGCCACCGGTGAAACACTGATAACGTTGCCACCGCTGGTGGTGCCTCCAGCGTCGGCGTTGCGCAGTGTCGATGAAATCATGGGGTATTCGGCGGTGCAGTTGCTCGTCAGCCGTGCGCGGGCCTGTCAGCAAGGGTTTGCCCTGCGCGAACAGGACCTTCGGGCGGTGCGCGACATCTGTCGACGGCTCGATGGATTGCCCCTGGCGATCGAACTGGCGGCGGCGCAGATCGATGCATTGGCGCTGGTGGGCCTGCAAGCGCAATTGGATAACTGTTTTCAACTGCTGACCCAAGGGCGACGCACGGCAGTTCCCAGGCACCAAACCCTCGAGGCCGCTCTCGACTGGAGCTACGAGCGGTTGAGCCCGCTGGAACAAACCGTGTTGCAGCGCCTGGCGGTGTTCAAGTCGGCGTTTACCCTGGACGCGGCGTTGGGCGTGGTCAGTTGCGACACGCTGCTGCCCGCTAATCTGTCCAAAGTCTTGGAAAGCCTGGCGCTCAAATCGCTGTTGTCACGGGAACAGACCCAAGGTATGACCCGTTACCGCTTCCTCAACACCACCCGCCGCTATGCCTTGGAAAAACTCGAACTTAACGGGAATACCGAGGCAATATTCCGGCATGCATGAAACCCTGTGGCGAGGGGATTTATCCCCGTTGGGACGCGAAGCGGCCCCGGCGTCCTTTCAAATAGATTGAATGGTCCGGATTACGTCTGCTTCGCAGTCGAGCGGGGATAAATCCCCTCGCCACCATCGTTTGTCAGACTACCAAACGCTTCTGCAGCTCATCGAGTAAGCCACGCACGGCAATCAGGTCCGGCGTGGCATGCCCCTCGGTGAAACGCTGGAAGATCGGCATCAACAGGTCATGGGCTTGCCGATACCGGCCCTGACGTTGCCAGAGCCGTGCCAGGGAGGTGGCGCTGCGCAGTTCCCAGGCCAGTGCGCCCTGGGCTTTGGCCACGTCGAGCGCCTTGATCAGCACCGATTCGGCAGTGCCATGCTTGACCGGACAATCGGCGGCCAACAGCGTATCGGCACGGGCCCGCAGAATCTCCGCGGTGCTCCAGCCCGCCGCACCGCTGTCGGCGCGTTGTAGCAAGTCGTCATCGACGAACGCAGTGTCCAGGGTGACCATAATCTCCTTGATCAAACCCACATCCGAACGTTGCGATGGCTGCGCATCGGTACTGTCGATGACCCGCGCATAGTGCTGTGCCCAAGTGTAAAACAGCACCACCGAGTGCTTCTGTGCCTGCTCCAGCAGCAGGCGCAGCAAGTCGCGAGCCGTCTGGGCGTCGCCGTTGTAGTGGGCGATCAGGCACCCAGCGAGCGCCAGGGTGTAGCAGATGGAGGTGCCGTGGTTGATCTGCAGGGCGATGTCCAGTGCCTGCCTTGCCGTGCGCCAGGCTTGTTCCGGTTCACCCTGTAGCCAGAGGATACGCGCCAGAATGGTCAGGGAGGCGACGCTCTGGTCGTACTGCACGCCGAAGCCATGGGTGAAACGGTTGAGGTGGCCGCTATGGGCCATGCGCTGGATCACCTCTTCGGCATCCATCCGCGCCCGTGATTGATCGCCGGAAAAGTGCAGGGCCAACACCCGCAAGCGGTGGGTGCTCAAAGACAGCAGCGGATCGCCGTGCACACCCAACCGGTCGAATTGCTGGCTCTGCTCCAGGGCCATCCGGTAATGGCCGCAACTGAGGTTGACCGCCATGTGTCCGGACACGGCGCGCAACTCTCCGACCACATCATTGCACTGGCGGGCCAGGGTTCTGGCGGTGACAAAGGCACCGATGGTTTCCGCGCTGCCACCCTGAACGTGATAACAGGCACTGCCAAGGGCCAGCTTCAAGGTCATTGCCAGGTGCGCGCAGGGTTCGGAGGCGGCATTGAGCAAGGCCAGGGCCTTGCGCACATAACCACCGTGCTCCTTGAGCAGCGACAGTTCCTGCCAGAGCGGTGTGGATGTCGCCGTCAAACGGATCGCCAGGGTCGTCGGGCCTTGCGCATTCAGGCCCCAATCAAGGGCCGCACGGACATCTTCCAGGCTGCGCGCATACCGCTCGATCCACAGAGCGGTTGGCGTTTTCTCCCAATCGTTCTGCGCCTGTTGCATCACGGCCAGGCAACGTTCGGCGTGCCGTTCACGGGTGCCGGGCAATTCGCCGGCCTGCTCGAGTTTTTCCAGGGCATAGTGGCGAGTGGTGTCGAGCAGACGGTAGAAAACCTCTTCGTCGCCGACGTCCACGCTCAGCAGGGATTTGGCCACCAATTGCGTGATTGAGCCAAACACCTTGTCGGGATCGATGTGCTCGCCGACGATCACCGCCGCTGCCGATGCCAGGGTAAAGCCGCCACGGAAAATGCTCAGGCGCCGCAAGCAGGTTTGCTCGCAGGCGCTGAGCAGTTCGAAGCTCCAATCCAGTGTGGCGCGCAAGGTTTGATGGCGGCCCAGGGTCGTCTGACTGCTGTGGGTGAGCAGGCCAAAACTGTTTTGCAATTGCGCAAGCAAGCCGCCCAGGCCAAGGCTGGCGACTTGCGCAGCCGCCAGTTCCAGGGCCAGCGGAATGCCGTCCAGGCGACGGCAAATTTCGATCAACAGCGGCAATTCGGCATCGCTCAGTTCGAAGCTGTCGTGGCTGGCCATGGCGCGCTCGGCGAACAATTGCAGTGCGGAAAAGCTCAGTGCCTGGGCGCGGTCCAGCACGGCGATCGGAGGAGGGCAGTCCAGCGAATCCAGGCGCTGGACGAATTCGCCTTCGGCCCGCAGGCTCTCGCGGCTGGTGGCCAGGATGTGGACCTGCGGTGCGCCACGCAGCAGGCTCTCGCAGAGCAGGGCCACGCTGTCGATCAAGTGTTCGCAGTTATCGATGACCAGCAGCATCTGCCGTTCGCGCAGGAACAGGGCAAGGCTGTTCAGCGGCTGCATGTCGTGCAGAGACAGGCCCAGCAGCGCGGCCAGGTGACCGCTGATCATCAAGGGGTCGTTGATGGGTGCCAGGTCCAGCAAGCGTATGCCGTCACGGTAGCGACCAATCAGCTGTTCGGCCACGCGCAGGGCCACGGTGGTTTTGCCGATGCCGCCGGGGCCGATCAGGGTGATGAAACGCTGGCGCGGCAGCTGCGCCACCAGGTGATCGACCAGTGTCTGACGGCCGATCGGGCGGGTGCGGCGCAGGGGCAGGTTGTGTTCGCTCGATGGCTGGCTGTCGCTTGCGGGCTTCTCGACTCGTTCAACCGAATAGGGCGCGACAAAACTGTAGCCGCGCTGGGCCACGGTGATGATGTAGCGCTGGCCGGCCTGACCGTCACCCAGGGCCTTGCGCAAGGCCGCCATGTGCACCCGCAGGTTGATCTCTTCCACCACGCTGTTGGGCCAGACTTGCGCCATCAGTTGCTGTTTGCTGACCACGTTCCCGGCGTGTTCCAGCAGGATCAACAGGATGTCCATGGCCCGACGGCCCAGGCGCAGCGGCTGGTCGGCCTCCATCACCAGACGTTGTCCGGGGTAAATTCTATAGGGGCCGAAATGCACGGCCTGTTCAAGGGAAAGGGTCAACGCTCACTCCTGGCTGCATCCGTCTAACTCGCGGTTTGCGAGCATACTCCTCAGGTTTTTTCATCCACGCAATGTGCTGGCCGGATGACTGCGCGGTGCCTGATTCGACTGCCGCGTCCATCGGACCTTAGCTGGCTCCCGTCTTCATTGGGGGGCGTGCTGACAAAAGGGTGATCGGCGCTCTGTGCGTGTCATGGAAAATTAACAACGTTTAACTCGTCGTGCCTCCCATCTAAGCCCAAAACTCCGTGTAGGAGCTGCCGAAGGCTGCGATCTTTTGATCTTGAAAACATCAAAAGTTCGCAGCCTTCGGCAGCTCCTACAGGGATTCAAACCAGCGCAAGGACATCGAAATGAGCAACGTGGTGGTGGTCTATCACAGTGGCTACGGGCATACACGGGTCATGGCCGAAGCTGTGGCCCAGGGTGTGGAACGGTGCCCGGGTAGTCGCTGCCAGCTGGTTCCGGTCGAGGCGGTGGACGAACACTGGGATCACCTGCACCACGCCGACGCGATCATTTTTGGTGCCCCGACCTACATGGGCAGCGCCTCGGCGGCGTTCAAAGGCTTCATGGAAGCCACGGCGTCGTTTTACCTGGCGCAGCCTTGGCGCGACAAGCTGGCGGCCGGGTTCACCAATTCCGGCTGCCTGTGCGGCGACAAGCTCAACACCCTGCTGCAAATGGCGGTCTTCGCTGCCCAGCATTCGATGATCTGGGTCGGTCTCGACCTGTTGCCCGCTCGCTCTGCCACGGGCGTGTTCGACGGACAACTCAATCGCCTCGGCAGCTCGCTGGGTGCCATGGCCCAGTCGAATGTCGAACAGTCTCCCGAGCAGGCCCCGCCGGCCGAAGATCGCTGCACCGCTGCACACCTGGGCGAGCGGGTGGCGCGGCTGGCCGCTCGCATGGGTCGCGCACCGGATTGATTCACAACAACCCCAAGTAAAGGAGCACGCCACATGAGCACATTCACCACCCGCGACGGTACCCAGATTTACTACAAGGATTGGGGCAGCGGTCAGCCCATCGTCTTCAGCCACGGTTGGCCGCTGAGTGCCGACAGTTGGGAGTCGCAGATGATTTTCCTCGCCGACCAAGGCTACCGGGTCATCGCCCATGATCGCCGTGGCCATGGCCGCTCCAGCCAACCCTGGACCGGCAACGACATGGACACCTACGCCGATGACCTGGCGCAGTTGATCGAGCTGCTCGACTTGAAAGACGCCGTGTTGTTTGGCTTCTCCACCGGTGGCGGCGAAGTGGCGCGCTACATCGGTCGCCATGGCACTGGCCGTGTGGCCAAGGCCGGGCTGATTTCCGCTGTCCCGCCGTTGATGCTCAGGACCGACGCCAACCCCGGCGGCCTGCCCATCGAAGTGTTCGACGGCATTCGCCAAGCCTCGCTGGCGGACCGTTCGCAGCTGTACAAGGACCTCGCCAGCGGCCCGTTTTTTGGCTTCAACAAACCCGATGCCAAGCCCTCTCAAGGGATGATCGACTGGTTCTGGCTGCAGGGCATGATGGCCGGTCACAAGAACGCCTATGACTGCATCAAGGCGTTTTCGCAAACTGACTTCACTGAAGACCTTAAGAAGTTCGATGTGCCGACCCTGGTGGTGCATGGCGACGCCGACCAGGTGGTGCCGATCGAAGCGGCGGGTATCGCCTCGGCGAAGCTGGTGAAGGGCGCTACGCTCAAGATTTACCCAGGCGCACCCCATGGCTTGACGGATACCCACAAGGACCAGCTCAACGCTGATCTGCTGGCGTTCCTCAAGGGTTGACCCGGTAAAGAAAGATCAAAAGATCGCAGCCTGCGGCAGCTCCTACATGGATAGGTGTACACCTGTAGGAGCTGCCGCAGGCTGCGATCTTTTGCTTTCAAATCTACCCACGACCCGGCAACGCCAGGCAAACGGGTTGATGCCTTCGCTGCGGGTGAACATGTGGCAAAAATGCGCCTGATCACAGAAGCCGCATTCCAGGCTGATTTGCGTGAGGCTAAGGTCTGTGTGCTGGATCAACAACTTGGCCCGGGCGATGCGTTGCTGGCGAATCCAATCCTGGGGTGAAAGGCCGGTGCTGCACTTGAAGGCGCGGGAAAAATGACTGCGCGACAACGCGCAGGCATTGGCCAGTTCGGTGACTTCCAGCGTCTGGCCCAGACGCTCCAGAATCAGTTGTTTCACCAGCCGTTCGCGCTGAGGGCTGAGGCCGCCGGTGGGCTTCTTTGACGCTTGCATGACTGTCGCGCGGGCAGCGTTTTGCTGGAAGTGAGCCATGGCGAATGTCCGTGTGGGTAGGCCTCATTCTTGAAGTCGGAGGCTCTGGCGTGCGAGTTAAACGTTGTTAATTCCTCGTCCATAACGGGAAGTCTTGGATAAAGTCAGACACAATCCTCACCTTCGAGCCTAGCTGAACACACAAGGAACCCGTGCCTATGAATCGAAACGATCTGCGCCGCGTCGACATGAACCTGCTGGTGATTTTCGAGGCGCTGATGTTCGAAAAGAACCTGACCCGCGTGGCGGAAAAACTGTTCATGGGCCAGCCGGCGGTGAGTGCCGCCCTGGGTCGGTTGCGCGACCTGTTCGACGATCCGCTGCTGTTGCGCAACGGTCGCGGTATGGAGCCGACGGGGCGGGCGCTGGCGATCCTCAAGGAACTGCAACCGGCCATGGATGTGATTTCCGGTGCGGTCAGCCGGGCCAAGGAGTTCGATCCGACGACCAGCAGCGATGTGTTTCGCATCGGCCTGTCGGACGACGCCGAGTTCGGTCTGTTTCCGCCATTGTTGCGCCAATTGCAGGAAGAGGCACCAGGGATTGTGGTCGTGGTGCGTCGAGCCAACTACCTGTTGATGCCGGCCTTGCTGGCCTCCGGTGAAATCTCCGTGGGCGTGAGCTACACCACGGACCTGCCGGCCAATGCCAAGCGCAAGAAACTGCGCGATATCCCCTGCAAAGTACTGCGCGGCGACACGCGTCCGGGGTCACTGACCCTCGACGAATACTGTGCGCGCCCCCATGCAATGGTGTCGTTTTCCGGTGACCTGAGCGGCAACATCGACCTGGACCTGGCCAAGGTCGGACGGTGTCGCAAGGTGGTACTCGGCGTGCCGCAGTTCAGTGGCTTGCGGGCGTTGCTGGCCGGCACCGAGATGATCGCCACAGTGCCGGATTACGCGGCCTGCGCATTGGTCGAGGGCTGTGGCCTGCGCGCCGAAGACCCACCCTTTGAAATCGAAGCCGCACAGTTATCGATGGCCTGGAGCGGAGTGCATGACAATGACCCGGCGGAGCGGTGGTTGCGTTCGCGGATCAGCCAATTCATGTCCGCGCCGTTGGACGTCGTCACAGGTGGAGGGGCGGGGGAGTCAAAAGCAGGCGAGGCGACCTGATACTCCTCTGTAGGAGCCAGGCTTGCTGGCGAACCGAGGGCGCCACGGTGTATCTGTCATACCGCATCATCGTCCTTCGCTTTGTAGGAGCCAGGCTTGCCGGCGAACCGGGGCGCCACGGTGTAACTGTCAAACCGCGTTATCGCTCTTCGCTTTGTAGGAGCCAGGCTTGCCGGCGAACCGGGCGCTGCGGTGTAACTGTCATACCGCATCATCGTTCTTCGCGGGCAAGCCTCGCTCCTACGGGCGAACCTAATGGATTTCAGATCCAGCTACTCACCCAAAAAGAGCACGTACATCCAATTTTTTCTTCCTCCCCCCCGGCACTATCAAACCCAGTTATCAACCTCGTTTCGCCGGAGCCTTTCGTCATGCCTCAAGCCCATTCCCAGAGCACAGCGCCGGGTTTCGATGAAGTGGTGACCTTGATCGTCAAGCACCGGATCAAGGCCGGTCATGAGGCCACGTATGAAGCCTGGCTGCGCAACATCGTCAAAGTGGCCGGGCAGAGCGAAGGGCACTTGGGGGTGGATGTGGTCCGGGGCAAACACGGCGGTCTGCAGCTGTTCACCTGCGTGCTGCGTTTTTGCTCCACCGACGCCATGCAGCGCTGGCTCGATTCGCCGCAGCGCCAGGCACTGATCGACGAAGCCGCACCGATGCTGGCGGACGGTGATCAGACCGAGGTCAATCCGGTCAATGAATTCTGGTTCGCTCCACTGGCCGATGCGGCATCGCCACCGCCACGCTGGAAGCAGGCAGTGGTGACGTTGCTGGTAATCCTGCCGCACACCTTGCTGGTGCCACTGCTCTGGGGGCCGCTGCTACAACTCAATGCCTTCCTGTCCAGCTACGTGGTCGCCACGTTTCTGATCACCCTGACTATCGTGTTGTCAGTGGTGTACGTCTTCATGCCGCTGGCCACGCGTCTGTTTGCACCGTGGCTGGAAGCCGGCCAGTCCCACTCTACACAGCCTTGAGGTACAGCAATGAACGCCGATCTGATTTTGTTCAATGGCCAGTTCCATACCGTTGACCGGGACAATCCGCGGGCCAGTGCCGTGGCCATCCGCGAAGGTCGCTTCGTGGCGGTCGGTAGCGATGCCGAAGCAATGGCGTTGCGCGGGTCTGGCACGCAGGTGGTCGACCTCAAGGGTCGCTGCGTGATTCCCGGCCTCAACGATTCGCACCTGCACCTGATCCGTGGCGGCCTGAACTACAACCTGGAGTTGCGTTGGGAAGGCGTGCCGTCGCTGGCCGATGCGTTGCGCATGCTCAAGGAACAAGCCGACCGTACACCGACCCCGCAGTGGGTGCGGGTGGTCGGTGGCTGGAACGAATTCCAGTTCGCCGAAAAACGCATGCCCACCCTCGAAGAACTCAACCAGGCCGCGCCGGACACCCCGGTGTTCGTCCTGCACCTGTACGACCGCGCCTTGCTCAACCGTGCCGCGTTGCGTGTGGCCGGCTACACCCGGGACACGCCGAACCCGCCGGGTGGCGAGATCGTTCGTGATGCCAATGGCAACCCCACCGGCATGTTGGTGGCGCGCCCGAACGCGATGATCCTCTACGCGACCTTGGCCAAGGGGCCGAAGCTGCCATTGGAATACCAGGTGAATTCGACCCGCCAGTTCATGCGCGAACTCAATCGCCTGGGCCTGACCAGCGCCATCGACGCCGGCGGCGGTTTCCAGAATTACCCGGACGATTATCAGGTGATCGAGCAGTTGGCCAAGGACCAACAGTTAACGGTACGCATTGCCTACAACTTGTTCACCCAGAAACCCAAGGAAGAACTCACCGACTTCAAGAACTGGACCAGCAGCGTGACCCTGCACCAGGGCGATGACTACCTGCGGCACAACGGCGCCGGGGAGATGCTGGTGTTCTCGGCGGCGGATTTCGAGGACTTCCTGGAGCCGCGCCCGGACTTGCCGCAAAGCATGGAAGACGAACTTGAGCCGGTGGTGCGCCATCTGGTCGAGCAGCGCTGGCCGTTCCGCTTGCACGCCACCTACAACGAATCCATCAGCCGCATGCTCGACGTGTTCGAGAAGGTCAACCGCGACATTCCGTTCAACGGCTTGCCCTGGTTCTTCGACCATGCCGAAACCATTACCCCACAAAACATCGAGCGGGTGAGGGCACTGGGTGGTGGCATCGCGATCCAGGATCGCATGGCGTTCCAGGGCGAGTACTTCGTCGAGCGCTATGGCGCCAAGGCCGCACAAGACACACCACCGATCCAGCGCATGCTCGCCGAGGGTGTACCGGTGGGCGCCGGCACCGATGCGACGCGGGTTTCGAGTTACAACCCGTGGACTTCGCTGTACTGGATGGTCAGCGGGCGCACGGTGGGTGGCATGGCGCTGCACGCCGAGGGTCTGCCGCGCCAGACCGCGCTGGAACTGTTTACCCACGGCAGCGCCTGGTTCTCGTCCGAACAGGGCAAGAAAGGCCAGATCAAGATCGGTCAACTGGCGGACCTGGCCGCGTTGAGCGCGGACTTTTTCAGTGTCGATGAAGAGGCGATCAAGTGGATCGAATCGGTGCTGACCGTAGTGGGCGGCAAGATCGTGTACGCCGCCGGTGATTTCGAAAAACTCGGGCCTGCCAGTGTGCCGGTGCTGCCGGACTGGTCGCCGGTGGTGAAAGTCCCGGGTCACTGGCGGCCGAACTCGCCGTTACAGGCCCAGGTGCATCAGTGCAACGGACCGTGTGCGGTGCACTCCCACAGCCATGAACGGGCACGTCTGTCGAATGCACCGGTCAGCGATTTCGCCGGTTTCTGGGGCGCTTTCGGCTGTTCGTGCTTTGCTTTCTGACACAAACCAAAAAGCGCTGGCGTGAAGAGTCGGCGCTTCCAGCAAAAACCATCCACCAAGGAGTTTTTTCATGAGCAACGTTCCGTACAAACGCCTGAACAAAGACGATGCAGTGGTACTGCTGGTCGACCACCAGACCGGTCTGATTTCGCTGGTGCAGGATTTCTCGCCCAACGAATTCAAGAACAACGTGCTGGCCCTGGGCGACATCGCCAAGTTCTTCAAACTACCGACCATCCTCACCACCAGTTTCGACAAGGGACCTAACGGTCCGATCGTTCCGGAACTCAAGGCGCAGTTCCCGGATGCACCGTTCATTGCCCGTCCGGGCCAGATCAACGCCTGGGACAACGAAGACTTCGTCAAGGCCGTTAAAGCCACTGGCCGCAAGCAACTGATCATCGCCGGTGTGGTGACAGACGTGTGCGTGGCATTCCCGACCCTGTCGGCCATTGCCGAAGGTTTTGACGTGTTCGTGGTGACCGATGCTTCCGGCACCTTCAACACCACCGTGCAACAAGCGGCCTGGGCCCGCATGTCGGCCGCCGGTGCCCAATTGCTGAACTGGTTCTCGGTAGCTTGCGAACTGCAAGTCGACTGGCGCAACGACATGGAAGGCCTGGCCAACCTGCTGTCTGAACGCCTGCCGAACTACCGCAACCTGATCAACAGCTACACGACGTTTACCAAGTAAGAGCTCGCTCGGTAACGTTTAAAAGATCGCAGCCTGCGGCAGCTCCTACAGGGAAATGCATTCCCATGTAGGAGCTGCCGCAGGCTGCGATCTTTGCTTTTCCGAGGAAAAACCGGCTACAAAGCGTTCAACTGTCTACCAGGTCGTGACAATGAACCCCTTCGAAGACATGCGTATTTTTTGCCAGGTCATGGACTCTGGCAGCTTCACCGCCGCCGCCGATCAATTGGGGCTGTCCAAGCAATTCGTCAGCCGACGCTTGATGCAGCTCGAAGAGCGCCTGGGTGTGCGGTTGCTCAATCGCTCGACCCGCCGACTGGATGTCACGCCCCTGGGCCAGAGTTATTACGAATCCGCCTTGCGCCTGCTCGGTGAAGTCGAGCAAGTGGAGCAGGGCATCGCCGGGCAGACTACCGAGCCGCGCGGCACACTGCGCGTCAGCGCGCCGCTGTCGTTTGCGCTGGCGCACCTGGGTTGCCTGCTGCCGTTGTTCTTGCAGCGCTATCGAGACGTCACGGTGGAAGTGGACTTGAGCGATCGGCCCGTCGACTTGCTCGGTGAGGGCTACGACCTGGCCTTGCGCATCGGCACGCTCGAAGACTCGACGCTGATTGCCCGCCGTATCGCGACCATCGAGCGCGTGTATTGCGCAAGTCCCGCTTACCTGGCCGAGCGCGGCACGCCCGTCAGACCCGAAGACTTGCACAGCCATGACTGCCTGCCTTACGGCCACGGTCGTCAGGTGCAATGGCGGTTCGCGGGGCAGGTCAAGCCATTGGTCGTCAACGTCACGGGACGGATGCGGGTCAACAATGGTGAATTGCTCAAGGACGCGGCGATTGCCGGGATGGGGATTACCTACCTGCCGACCTTTATCGTCGAATCGGCATTGAAAGAGGGGCGGCTGGTGGCGGTACTGGATGCGTTTCGACCCGAGGCGCTGACACTGTCGGCGGTGTATCCGCAGCACCGCCAGTCATCGCGGCCGGTGCAGGCATTGATCGAGTTCTTGCGTGAGCGCTTGGATGGCTCATACAAACACCTGTAGGAGCAAAGCTTGCTCGCGATGGCGGTGGATCATTCAACATTGATGTCGTTTGACACACCGTCATCGCGAGCAAGCTCGGCTCCTACAATGGATTGGTTGCATGGCCGGTGCGGGCGTTGATTGGATTTTTGCATGATCGGCGCTGGATGACTCACACGAACACCTGTAGGAACGAAGCTTGCTCGCGATAACAGTGGTCCATTCAACACTAATGTCGTTTGACACGCCGTCATCGCGAGCAAGCTCGGCTCCTACAATGGATCGGCTGCATGGTCGGTGCGGGCGTTGATCGAATTTTTGCATGATCGGCGCTCGATGACTCACACGTACACCTGTAGGAGCAAAGCTTGCTCGCGATGGCGGTGGATCATTCAACATTGATGTCGTTTGACACACCGTCATCGCGAGCAAGCTCGGCTCCTACAATGGATCGGCTGCATGGTCGGTGCGGGCGTTGATCGAATTTTTGCATGATCGGCGCTGGATGACTCACACGTACACCTGTAGGAGCAAAGCTTGCTCGCGATGGCGGTGGATCATTCAACATTGATGTCGTTTGACACACCGTCATCGCGAGCAAGCTCGGCTCCTACAATGGATCGGCTGCATGGTCGGTGCGGGCGTTGATCGAATTTTTGCATGATCGGCGCTGGATGACTCACACGAACACCTGTAGGAGCGAAGCTTGCTCGCGATGGCGGTGGATCATTCAACATTGAAGTCGTTTGACACACCATCATCGCGAGCAAGCTCGGCTCCTACAAGGGTGGGTGGAAGTCAGTTCACGCGTTTGTTGTCCTCTGGTTAGCCGCCGACGTGAACACCGTGATCATCGCCGGGTTGGCCAGCTGCATGCATCCCATGATCGTCACCGATTTGACCCGAGTTATGCGCGCCGCGGTCGTCACCGACTTGACCTGAGCGATGTACGCCGTGGTCGTCGCCGATTTCACCTGAGCGATGTACGCCGTGGTCGTCGCCGATTTCACCCGAGCGGTGGACGCCGTGGTCATCGCCGATTTCACCCGAGCGGTGGACGCCGTGGTCGTCACCGATTTCACCTGAGCGGTGTACGCCGTGGTCATCACCCTGTTCGGCATGAGTACCACTGCGCCCGGAATTCGAGGCTGTACTTCCGGCATGGTCGCTGCCGCTGTGCCCGCTGCTGGCGCCATCGCCGCCGTGGCCGCTGCTGCCGCCACCACCGCCGCTGTTGCCGCCACCGCCACCGCCACCGCCACCGCCGTTGCCGCCACCACCGCCGCCGTTGCCGCCACCACCGCCGCCGTTGCCGCCACCACCGCCGCCGTTGCCGCCACCGCCACCGCCACCGCCGCCACCGCCACCACCGCCGCCACCACCACCGCCGCCACCACCACCTCCACCACCCCCACCGCCGTCCTTCGCATGTGCACTCGACACGTCGGAAATGCTGCCTGGAATCAGTACGGTAGACGCCGACAAAACCGCGCCAATAGCTACTGCCAGTAAAAGCTTGTTGATGTGCATGTCGTTCTCCGTCTTCTTTTTTCAGATTGGAACGTTGATGAACAATGCAACGTGCTGATTTCTCCCTGTATTCAGCAGGAACGTTGGAAAACACCTCAACGCGCCGGTTTATTCGGTTGCCCGGTCGAAGACCAGGCAACCGACGGTCAGGGCCCTTTTCGGGGGTCAGTGAATACTTGAGGCCAGCTCGAAAATCGGGATGTACATCAGGATCACGATCACCCCGATCAACAGGCCGATGAAGGTCATGAGCAAGGGTTCGAACAGTCGCACGAACCATTCGATCCAGCGGCTGATTTCTTCGTCATAGAAGTCGGCGCTGCGCTCCATCATTTGTCCCAGGTTGCCGGACTGTTCGCCGGCGCGCAGCAGGCGCAGGGAAACCGGGGTCACCAGGTGGTTGAGCTCCAGCGCAGTTGACAGCGATTGCCCCTCGCTGACCCGTTCGCAGGCCTGGTCCAGGCGTGCGCGGGAGGCGGGGGTCAGCAGGTTGCGCACCATGCCCATGGCAGTGACGAGGGGAATACCGCCCTGTAGCAGAATGCCCAGGGAACGATAGAAGCGCGCCAGCTCGTACATGAAGATGCGCTGGTGCACCGCCGGGACTTTTTCGATCAGTCGGTCCACGCCTCGGCGAAAAGACGGTTGACGCTGGAGCAGGGCGATGCTGACGACGAAGGCCGCAAAGGCGCCGAAAAACTCACCCTGATGGGCATGCAGGAACATGCCGCTGCTCATCAGGATTTGCGACAGCCACGGCAGGTTTTCTCCCAGCCCTTCGAACACCAGACTGAAGCGCGGTACCACGTAGCCCATCAAGAACAGCACCACGCCACCGCCGACGATCAGCAACAGCATGGGGTAAATCGACGCGCTGACGATCTTCTGGCGAACTTCGTCCATGCGCTGGCGATAGCTGACATAGCGGCCCAACGCGTCGCCCACCGCACCGGTCTTTTCGCTGGACTGCACCAGCGCCACGTACAGCGGCGGGAACACCGCCGACAACTGGCCCAAGGCCTGGGAAAACGATTTGCCTTCATACAACAGGCGCACCAGTTCGCTCAGGGTTTTGCGGGCCTGCGGCGCGCTTTCTTTTTCCGCCAGGCTTTCCAGCGCATCGATCAGCGGCAGGCCGGCATTGAGCAGCGTCGTCAGTTCCTGGCTGAACAGCACCAGGTTGAACGTCTCCCGCTGCTTGAGGCCCATCGCCCGCCAATGTCGCTCGGCGTGCAGACTGACCACCCGCAGTCCCTGGTCCTCGGCGATGCGCCGGGCTTCGCTATGGCCCGGCGCTTCGATGGTCATTGAAACCACACCGGCCTTGCCTACGGCTTTGAGGTGAAAGCGCATGGTCGCCATTGCCGTCAATTCCAGTTGGTGACTTCGGCGTTTTCGCCTTCACCGCCGGCCTGGCCGTCCTTGCCCAGGGACAGCAGGTCGTACTCGCTGTGCTCACCGGGGTAGCGGTAGGTGTAGGCACGGCCCCAGGGGTCCAGAGGCAGTTTTTTCTGCAAGTACGGGCCGGTCCAGTGGGCTTCATCACTGGGCGCAGTCACCAGCGCCTGCAAGCCTTGCTCGGTGGACGGATAATGTCCGACCTCCAGCCGGTACAAGTCCAGGGCCTTGCCCAGGCCTTCTATCTGCGCCTTGGCCACTTTCACTTCGGAGCGGCCCAGTTGGGCGAAATACTTCGGCGCGACGATGCCGGCCAACAGCCCCAGCACCACCAGCACCACTAACAGTTCCAGCAGGGTGAATCCGCGCTGAGCTCGCAGGGAAGCGCCACGGGTGGCGAAAGACAGTCGCTGTTTCATCTTGATGACCTCACTTAATCGGCAGAAGGGTCGCAGCTGATTCATGTAATGGAGGCTTATGCAATTGCCATGCAAAGGTTTTTGCTTGCCTCTGTACCCCGCGTGTTACGGCGCTTTGCGCTTTCGGCACAGTGCTTGCGTATGGCTGATCCACGACCGGCCATTGGGGCATTACCCCCATTTTTCGGGGCTGGGCACGGGAGGTAGAACAATGAAAAAGCTCACCACAGGAATGCTCGGATTGATGCTGCTGGCCGGTGCCGCGCAGGCCGACGTATTCGTTTCCGTGGACACCAAGGGCAACTTTGTCCTGTCGAATGTCCACCGCCCCGGACGCCACTATGAACGGGTCATTCGCGAGCCCGAAGCGGCGGTCGTCAGCCTCGACAAACAGCCCCAGATGATTGCCGCCAGGCCCTATGCCGAGCTGGTATCCAAGGCGGCCACGGACAACCAATTGCCCGCGGCGCTGCTGCATGCGGTGATCCAGACCGAATCGCACTACAACCCCAGTGCCATGTCACCCAAGGGGGCTGGCGGGTTGATGCAGCTGATGCCCGACACCGCCCGGGAACTGGGGGTGAAGAACGTCTACGACCCCAAGGCCAACATCCAGGGCGGCGCCAAATACCTCAAGCGCCTGATGACGATGTTCGACAACGACATCGAACTCGCCGTGGCCGCGTACAACGCAGGCCCTCAAGCCGTGCTCAGCCGCGGCGGTGTGGTCCCGCCGTTCGCCGAAACCCAGCGTTATGTCCCCAACGTCTTGAACCAGTACCGGTTGTTGCAGGGGCTGGCGGCGAACGCCCCGTTGTGAGCGAAAGCCCGGGCCGGTTTTCCCCAAT
The DNA here is from genome assembly GCF_050990305.1 of Pseudomonas putida. Classification (GTDB taxonomy): domain Bacteria; phylum Pseudomonadota; class Gammaproteobacteria; order Pseudomonadales; family Pseudomonadaceae; genus Aquipseudomonas; species Aquipseudomonas putida_AH. The sequence continues at coordinate 2,282,561 of NZ_CP158817.1, forward strand.
ATTGGGGAATGGTGGCCCCGGCAAAAAATTGGGGAAAAAATGGGGAATTTCCCCAGGCGAATTAAGTGCTAATCGTAACTAGCTGAAAAATAAACAGAATTTTTATGGCATGCGGATTGCTCAAGGGAGTTGTCGAGAATTATTCCCTGTGCGCAACCACAGCGAGGCCCGTGATCATGACCGGCATTTTCCACGCTCAACAGATTCTTCCCTGGCTGCTATTGGCGGCTTCGATGCTGGGCGTCGAATATGCCGAAGCCGCTGCGCGTTGCGAACGCAACCTGGTGGCCAATGTCGTGGCGCTGGACCAGCCCCTGATGTTCAACCGCCTCGGTGCGCAGAACGTCAACGGCATGATGTTCGCCTTGCGTCGTGATGTGGTCGATGACCGTGACGTCTCGCTGGCCCTGGGCGGTGCCGCGGTGCCGGGCAAGGTGTCGCTGCGGGCCGACAAGCGTCCGCGTCCGCTGGTGCTGCGGGTGGCCGCCGGTGACTGCCTGACCATCAATCTGCAGAACCTGCTGGCCTATCAGGCCAACCCTGGCTCGCACGAAGGTGCTGAGGAAGAAGGGGGCATCGAAGTTGGCAACAACCAGAACTTCAAGGTCGACGAACAGGTTGCCGATCGTCACGTTGGCTTCCAGGTCAATGGCATGCAGGCGGTCAACAGCATTGATGACATTTCATCGTTCACCGGACGCAACGCCAATACCCTGATTGCGCCCGGCGCCACCCGTTCCTATACCTTGTACGCCGAACGCGAAGGGGTGTTCGCTGCCAGCAGCCGTGGCGCGACCTTCGGTGGCGAGGGCGCGGCCGGTAACGTGGCCAACGGCCTGTTCGGCCAAGTGGTGGTGGTGCCCAAGGGCGGCCGCACCTATCGCAACACCCTTACCGAAGAAGAGATGCGCTTGGCCACCACCGGTCGCACTCCGGCAGGCCAGCCCATCGTCGATTACCAGGCGCGCTACCCGCAACGCGAGCCATGGCTGCGTGAAGGCAAGGCCGGCACGCCGATCATCAACATGGTCGACGGCAATGAAATCGTGTCCAGCGAGAGCGATGCGATCGTGATGGGCAGCAACGCCGATGGCAGCTTCCCGGCCTCGACTTATCCGCTGGAAACCGTGGGCAAGCGCAACCCGGCGATTCCCAATCGGCTGGAGCCATTTCGCGATTTCGCCTCGCAGTTTCAGGATGAAACCGCAGCAACCCAGGCCTTTCCCGCTTACTGGGCCGATCCGGTCATGGCCCACGTACTGGAGCCGACCCGCGATTCGTTCATGATCAACTACGGCTCCGGCGGCATGGGTGCCGAGGTGGTCGCCAACCGCCTGGGCGTGGGGCCGATGCACGATTGCCTGTCCTGCGCCTACGAAGAGTTCTTCCTCAGCTCCCACACCGTGGGTGACGTGGCGATGCTGGTGGACGTGCCGGCCAACGCCGGCCTGGAAGGCATCGCCCCCGGACAGACGCCAACGGCCGACCAGGTCGGGGTCAAGGCAACCATGGCGCTGTATCCGTCCGAGCCGTCCAACGTCAACCACAGCTACATCGGTGACTTCGTCAAATTTCGCAACACCCACAATGGCCATGAGCAGCACATCTTCCACCTGCACGGGCATCAGTGGCTGTTCAACCCCAACGACGACAACTCTGACTATGTGGACGCTCAGGGCATCGGTCCCGGCGCCGGCTACACCTATGAAATCGCCAACGGCGGTTCGGGCAACCGCAACCGCGTAGCGGGTGATGCGATCTATCACTGCCACTTCTATCCGCACTTCGCCCAAGGCATGTGGGCCATGTGGCGGGTGCACGACGTGTTCGAAGAAGGCACCAGACTCGAAGTCTCGCAACAGGGCGCCGACGGCTTCCACAACGAACCTTATGCGCTGCGCAGCGGTAAGCCTGCGACCGGTGCACGGGCCTTGCCCGACGGCGAAATCGTCGCCGGCACGCCGATCCCGGCCGTGGTCCCGCTGCCAGGCAAAGCCATGCCGCCGATGCCCGGCAAAGTCGTGGTCATACCGAAAGTCGGTGAAACCCTGGTGGCCGCCAACGACGATCACCAAGAGGAAGGCGACGATGACGGCGAGCATCATGGCGGCGCTCATTCCAACAGTGGGGCCATCGGCTCCCTGGCGCTGGTCGATCGCAGCGAAGCCAACCGCAACGCTGACGGCACGCTGAAAAACCCTGGCTATCCCTTCTGGATCGGCGGCATGGAAAGCTCGGTTGGCCAACGCCCACCGACCCCACCGCTGGACATGCTCGACGCCGCCAAGGCGCAGAGTCTGAAGGCCACGGGTAAAGCCCTGTGGGCCAACCTCGACCCGAATCAGTCCGGTGGTTGGGACGGTGGCTTGGGGCGTCATTCCCTGGACGGTTTCTCCGCTGGGGGTGAGGCGCGCACCGTGACCACTTCCCTTGATTTTTCCAAGGAAGTGACCCGCGCCAAGCCGCTGTATCTGCCGGAGGAGGGCACGGAAGTCGAACAGGCGGCGATGGCCTTCCACGCCAAGAAAGACCACCCAAGCTTCGCCTTGCTGCCCGGAAACCAGATCGTGGCGCGCAACTTCCGCACCAACGGCGCCTTGCCGGTGGCCGGTGCGCCGTACTACGAACCCTGCATGGATGACCGGCAAAAACGCCTGACCAGCAGTGCCGGCACCGGTGAGTTCAATAGCGGTGAGCGGATCGATGGCCTGTCGTTCACCGGCTCCTCGACCTTCACCGCCGACCGTCCACGAATCTACAAGGCGGCGAACATTCAGTTCGACGCGGTGTACAACAAGGTCGGCTACCACTTCCCGCAAGCGCGCATCCTGGCCCTGTGGGAAGACGCTTGGCCGGTGATCACCAAACAGCGTCCACCAGAGCCGCTGGTGATGCGCATGAACACCTTCGACTGCGTGCAGTATCAGCAAACCAACCTGGTGCCGGCCGTCTATGAAATGGATGACTACCAGGTGCGTACGCCAACCGATGTGATCGGTCAGCACATTCACCTGCCCAAGTGGGACCTGACCGCGGCCGACGGCTCGGCCAACGGCTGGAACTATGAAGACGGCGTGCTCTCCCCAGGTGCCGTGCAAGAGCGCATCCATGCCATTCGCGAGTTCAACCAGTGCGAAGGCACCGACCCGCGTGACGGCACCCCGGCCTGCCCGAAAGCCAAGAACCATCCGTACTTCGGCCAGTTCGGCCGCGCCGATTGGGTCGGCGCGCGCACCGCGATGCAACGCTGGTTCGTCGATCCGGTGGTCAATACCAAAGGTGTCGACCGTGGCCTGGGCACCATCTTCACCCATGACCACCTTGGCCCATCGACTCACCAACAGATTGGCTTGTACGCCACCGTGCTGGCCGAGCCTGCCGGTTCCACCTGGTTCCACGCCGAGACCGGCGAGCCGTTGTACAGCGGCGCGCGCCAGGATGGCGGGCCGACTTCGTGGCAAGCGGTGATCTCCACCGGCGACCTGGACGGCGACGGCAAGAACGACAGCTTCCGTGAGTTCTTCCTCGAATACAGCGACTTCCAGCACGCCTATGAAGCCGGCGTGTATGTGGGCGCTGGCCCCAATGGCGTGCCGAATCCGCAAGCGTTCCCGGCCACGGCCGACAGCTTCCGCTATGCGATCAACCCACCAGTGCGCAACGGCGCCAGCAACCTGCTCGACGGTGTGCTGGAAGTGCAGGGCGGTATGGTTCCGGGCTGCCCGAGCCGGCCTTGCCCGCAAGCGATCTCGGTGGATGACCCCGGCATGTTCGTGGTCAATTACCGCAACGAACCGCTGGCCCTGCGGGTGTACGACCCGAACAAAGTCGGCCCGGACGGCAAGCGCGGTATGCAGGCCGATGGCTTGGGCGGCGACCTGGCCTATGCCATGCAAAGCCGCACCGACCGTGCGATCCCGGCGATGAACCTGGCGCCCAACCTGATCACCTCGGCCACCGGCCCAACCGGCGGCACCACCCTGTTCCCGCCGCACATCAACAAGGGCGGCGCGGAAGCGGGCGACCCGTTCACCCCGATGCTGCGTACCTACACCGGTGACAACGTGCGGCTGCGGGTGCATGCCGGCGGTCACGAGGAGGAGCACAACGTCACCCTGCACGGCGTGAAGTGGCTGCAAAGCGGCTCAGGTTTCGGCAACAGCTCCAACTCCGGCTGGCGCGCGTCGCAGATGATCGGGATCTCCGAGCAGATGGGCTTCATTGCCCCGGTCTCGATGATGTCCAGTTCGGCGGCGAGCACCGGTGACTACCTGTACTCGATGGACGCTTCGATCGAGGGCTACTGGAGCGGGATGTGGGGCGTGATGCGCAACTACACCGCCCAGCGCGACGATCTGTTCGCCTTGCCCAACAACGCGAAACCCACCGGAATGCGCAACACCGTGGCGTTCGACGGCATTTGCCCACGCATTGGCGCCAACCCCAACGGCATCGGCACCCGGCCAACACCGCAACGCAACTATGAAGTGGTGGCGGCACTGGCCAACGACATCCTGACCAATCCGCTGGGCCTGACCATCGGTGACCCGGCAGGCATCGGACATCACGTGGGCGGGCCGCTGAATCCGGCTGGCGGCACCCTGGTGTTCAACTCGCGGACAGTGAGCATTCCGCAAGTCACCGTGACCGACCCCGTAGACGGTGAAACCATCACCATCGGCGGGCAAAGCGGACCGCTGCATGACCCGACCGCGATCCTGTATGTGCGCAAGGCCGACCTCGACCCGACCACCGGCAAGCTCAAACCTGGTGTGCCCGTGGAGCCGCTGGTACTGCGCGCAGCAGCCGGTGATTGCATCAACATCACCCTGGAAAACCGTCTGCCAAGCGTCATGCCCGACCTGACCCAGACCGCAGTGATGCAAGGCGTGGTCAAGCGCGACCGCAACAACGGCACCGGGTCGACCACCTTCAGCAACAACCTGATACGGCCGTCCAGTCACGTTGGCTTGCATGCACAATTGCTGGCGTACGACATCACCAAGTCCGACGGCACCAACGTCGGGGCCAACCCGACCCAGACCGTCCCACCGCGTGCCGGCAACAGCGGCGCCTACCCGACCCGTACCTACCAGTACTACGCCGGGCACCTGGAACGTGAAGGCAAACCGATCACCCAACTGGGGCGTAACGTCGACAACATCAACGCCACGGCGGTGGAGTTCGGCGGGTTGAACATCACCCCGGCCGATGTGATCAAGCAATCGCAAAAAGGCCTGTCGGGTGCAATGAGCATCCTGCCGGCCGGCGCTACCTGGGTTGACGATGTGCGCAAGGTCAACGCGACCGTGACCGCACCGGGTCAAACCAGCTACCGCGACTTTGCGATGGTCTGGCAGAAAGCGTTGAACATTCGCTGGGCCAATGGGCGGCCGGTGGAAGGGATTGCCGCGGAAGGCTTCGGCGTGCCGAACGACCCGCAAGACAACTCCGGCATGGCCATCAACTACAAGACTGAACCGATGTGGTACCGCTTCGGCCTGGCCCCGAATGCACCGTTTGGCCATGCCAACGGCTCAGGCTACGGCGATATGGCGAACGCGCACATGGCCTACAGCAATGCGCTGGTAGGTGGCGATCCGCAAACGCCAGTGCTGTACGCCAAACCGGGTCAGCCATTGCGTACCCACATCCTGATGCCGACCGGTGGCAGCCGTGGCACCACCTTCCAGCTCGACGGTCACGTCTGGTCGAACAACCCGTTCCTCTCGGAGAAGAGCGACACCAATGGCTACCCGATGAGCACGCCTGGCGTGGGCTCGGTGAAGTTCGGCTACAACCCGATGTCGATGTACATCGGCGCCCACGAAAGCGTTCTGCCGGCAGCGCACTTCAGCTTCATGCTGCCGAGCGCCGGGGGCATCAATGCGATACCGGGTGACTACCTGTTCCGCGACTACGGCGCCTATGGCAACACCTCCGGGTTGTGGGGCTTGCTGCGGGTGACCAACGAACCGGAACCGGCACCGGTGCCATAGGTGCCAAAAAAGGGGGGACACCACCGCACCCCCGTAGGAGCGAGGCTTGCCCGCGAAGGGTGCGCCTCGGTTTAGCGGCGAAGCCAATGGCGCCTTCGCCGGCAAGCCTGGCTCCTACGGGCGAGGGTGAGGGGGGCAGTGGGCTCACCGCCCACGTAGGAGCGAGGCTTGCCCGCGAAGGGTACGCCTCGGTTTAACGGCGAAGCCAATGGCGCCTTCGCCGGCAAGCCTGGCTCCTACGGGTGTAGGTGGGGCAGAGGGTTGGATCTGAGGGAGTGATTTGCAATGAACAGGACCATCACATTCGCCAGTTGGGCCTTGGTGATCGGCGTTGGGCTGATCTGGTTGGGGGTGTCGAGGACAACCCCGCCGGTGATGCTCGACGAAGTGGCGCTGCCCAATACCTGGACCGGCCAGACCCTTGAGCGTGATGGTGTGTCGGTGGTGCTCGATGTGCGGCCGCTGGCCGAGGATGGTGTGCTGCGTGAAGGTGAGTTTGCCGACGTGCAATTCCGGGTCACTGATAAAGCCTCGGGGCAACCGCTGGCGGGTGTCGCGCCCGGCGCCTGGCTCGACCCGGAAACCACGGCCGCTGACAAAGCCCAGGGCCGTGAACAGAGCTGCAAGGCCCGCGTCGGTGTGTTCCTCAAATCCAACATCGGCGCCCGACCTTTGCTCGACCTCAACAGCTACTTCCTGCTGGTGATGAACCGCGATGCCAGCGTCTCGGTGGTCGATCCGTCGGTATCGGTGGGCGGCATCACCAGCACCATGGCCCGGATCGACATCAAGCAACCGCCGATGGATTGGGTCACGCCCAAGGACAACAAACGCGTCTTCGTGTCGATGCCGACCGCCAATGAGGTCGCGGTGATCGACAGCGAGCGCTTCAAGGTGCTCGAGTCGGTGGCGGCCGGCAACAACCCGGTGCGCGTGGCTTTGCAGCCGGACGAACGCCTGCTGTGGGTGGGCAACAATGCCAAGTCCGCGGAGCAATCCGGGGTGACGGTGATCGACACCGCCAGCCTCAAAACCCTCAAGCACCTGGCCACCGGCGGCGGCCATCATGAGATCGCCTTCAGCAAGGACAGCCGTTTTGCCTTTGTCACCAACCGCGACGACGGCACCCTGAGCATCATCGACATCGCCAGCCTGACCCTGCTCAAACAGCTCAAGACTGGGTCGCACCCGCTGTCGGTGGTCTATTCGCCACTGTCCGGCGCGGCGTATGTGGCGGACGGACAGGACGGCACGGTCACCGTGGTCGATGCCACGAGTCAGTCGGTACGGCGGGTGATCAAGGTCAAGCAGGGCCTGGGACCGATGGGCTTCAGCGGCGACGGTCGTTTCGGCATTGTGCTCAACACCCTGGAGAACCAGGCCTCGGTGATCGACGCCGCCACCGATTCACTGATCCACGAACTGGACGTGTCCGCCGAACCCTATCAAGTGGTGTTCACCAAGGCCTATGCCTACGTTCGTGGGTTGGCATCGCCCAAGGTGACGATGATCAACCTGGCCTCCCTGGGGGAAGGCCGCAAGCCGATCAGTCAGGGTTTCGAGGCCGGTACCCAGCCACCACGGCTGGCCGGTGATCTGCCGCTGGCCTCAAGCCTCGGGGTGTCGCGGGACGAGAACTCGGTGTTCGTGGTCAACCCGGTGGACAACACCACCTATTTCTACGCCGAAGGCATGAATGCGCCGATGTCCGGCTACCCCAATCGCGGGCAAGTGGCGCGGGCGGCGCTGGTGATCGACCGCAGCCTGCGCGAAGTCGAACCGGGGCTGTACAGCGCACGGGTCAAGCTGCCACCGGCCGGGCGCTTCGACGTAGCGTTCCTGCTCAACCAGCCGAACATCGTCCATTGCTTCAGCACCGTGATCGAGCCGAACACGGTCACCCCGAAACAGGCTGGCGCGCCGAAAGTGGAGTTCATGCTCGACAAGTCCACCGCCGCCCTGGGCAGCCCTTACACCGTGCGTTTTCGCATCGTCCAGGGCAAACAGAAGACGCTGCGCAGCGGGGTCAAGGACGTTCAGGTGCGCTACTTCCTGGCACCGAGTTCACGGCCTCAGCTCGTCGCGGCGCGCGATGTCGGCGACGGTGTTTACGAAGCTCCGGTCACCCTCGACCAGAAAGGCGCCTGGTACCTGCACGTGCGTGCGGCGTCCCTGGGCGCGAACTTTGACGATCAGACGTTTGCCAGCGTTCGGGTGTTGCCCGGCGAAGCTCATTGAGAGGACATGGACATGAATCGATTTGCACACCGTGGACTGTTGACGCTCTGCCTGTTGTCCGTGGGTATCGGTCAGGCGTTGGCGCATTCAGCGGATGAACATGCCGGCCATACCATGGCGGCCAAAAGCGCCAGCTCGGAGAAGGCCCAGGTCAAGTTCGCCGACGTGCCGCTGGTGGACCAGAACGGCAAGACCGTAAGCCTGGAGAAGGACCTGATCAGCAACAAGATCGTGGTCATGAGCTTCATCTACACCAGCTGTACCACGGTCTGCCCGGTGGTGTCGTCGATCATGGGCAAGGTGCAGCAACAGCTGGGCGCACGGGTCGGCACCGAGGTGCAACTGGTGTCGATCAGCATTGACCCGCAGCGCGACGATGCCAAACGGCTGAATGACTACGCCCGTACCTTCCAAAAAGGCCCGGGCTGGAGCTGGCTCACCGGCACCCCGCAGTCGGTCAATGAAACCCTCAAGGGCCTGGGCAGTTTCAGTGGCGACTTCAAAAACCATCAGCCGTTGATTCTGGTGGGCGACGGCAACAGCCGTCACTGGACGCGCTACTACGGTTTCACCGACCCGACCGTGCTCAGCCGTGAAGTCGAGAAACTCAGCGGCGAGCGCAACGCCCACGCCAAGCACACTGCCATTGCGATGGAGCAGCAGCCATGAAAGCGCTTGCCTTGATCCTCTTGACCATGTGCTTTTGCGTGATCAGCTTCCTGGCGTTTTCCCATGAAGGGCATGGCCAACCGGCGACCGCCACTGAAGCGGTGGCACCGGCAACGGTGGCAGCGCAACCGGCGGGTGGCACTCATGATGCGAAAACATGGTTCACCGATACCCCCTTGCAGGATCAGAACGGCAATACCTTGCGTTTCTACAGCGATGCGTTACAGAACCGCGTGGTGTTGCTCAATGTGATTTACACCAGTTGTAATGATGCTTGTCCGCTGATCACTCAGAAACTCAAACAAGTGCGTGAAGTGTTGGGCGACAAGGCGGACGGCATCACCTTTATTTCCCTTACCAGTGATCCGCTGCGGGACACGCCAGCGGTGCTCAAGGCCTACACCTTGAAGCAGGGCGTCGATGGCCCTCACTGGCTTTTTCTTACCGGCGACAAGGCACAAATGGACCTTGTACTAGGCCGAATCGGCCAGATAGTGCCGACCCCCGAGCAACACTCGACCCAGTTGATCGTTGGCGATGTGGCCAACAAACGCTGGAGCAAAATCCGCCCCGACGCCCCGGCCGCCGCCATTGCTCAGCGCTTGCAGTTGCTGACAATGCCCGTGGCCGGTCGTTGAGTCCGCGCCATGAAAAGCGCCCTCATCCTCGGTCTGATCCTGCTCGCAAACGTTGGCCTGACCGCTCAGGCATTGCCGCTGACGCCCAGCGAGAGCGCCGGTAAGCGGCTGTATCGCGAGGGCGTGTCGGCCAGTGGCGAGCCCATCATGGCGCGGATCGGAGCGGCCGGCATGCTGCTGCCGGCCACCAGCCTGCCGTGCGCCAACTGCCACGGTGCCGATGGGCTGGGGCGCCCCGAGGGCGGGGTGCGGCCGCCGGAATTGACCTGGTCGCGACTCACCAGCACCTACGGTCAACAGCATATCAATGGGCGTACCTACCCGGCTTATACCGACAGCACATTGGCCAGGGCGGTACAGGAGGGGCGGGACCCCGGCAACAATCGACTCGACCCGGCAATGCCGCGCTTCGCGCTGTCGATGAATGATCAACGCAACCTCACGGCGTACCTCAAGCGCCTGGCCGATGACCGCGACCCCGGCTTGAGCCCCGACAGCCTGCACCTGGGCACATTGTTGCCGAGCACCGGACCCTTGAGCGAAGAGGGCGCCACGGTGGCGTCGGTGCTCAAGGGGTGCGTGGCGCGAATCAACGAAGCGGGGGGCATTCATGGACGGCAGTTGCGCCTGACCATCCTCGATCCAGGTCCGGACCGCGCCAGTGCCGAGCAGGCCTTGAATCAACTGATCGAACAGGAGCAGGTGTTTGCCCTGATCGCCCCGTTGGCACCGGCGCTGGATGCCGACTTGGCGCCACGCCTGGAACAAGCCGGCGTGCCCCTGATCGGACCGTTATCGCTACAAGGGACGGCTCGGCTCGGGCGACAAATCTTCGAACCGCTGCCGGGGCTGCGCGAGCAGATGATAGCCCTGGCCAATTACGCCGCCGCCAGTTTGCGGGTCTTGCCGGGACCGACGCTGATCGCCTACCCAGACGAGCCCGGCCAACGGCTGGCCGCGGAGAATCTTGCGCAGTACCTGCAAGACAACGCCTGGCAGAAGGTGCGCCTGCAGACCTATCAGTCGGCGCAGGATGAATTGCCGCTGGGTTCGCGCTCGGTGTTCTACCTGGGCAGCAGCAGCGGTTTCAGTCATTTGGCTGAACGCTTGCAGACGGCGGGGCAGGTGCCTTACATGTTTGCCGCCTCGAATCAGGTGGCCGGTGACTTGCTGCAAATGCCCAGCGATTTTTCCCGCCGGGTCTTCCTGGCCTACCCATTCGTGCCCAGCGACTGGTCGCTGGCAGGGCGCCAGGCCCTGACCCAGTTGCGCGAACGCCAGCGCTTGGGGGGTGAGCATGCGGTGCTGCAAGTCGGCGCGTTCAGTTCGATGATGCTGCTCAGCGAAGGCATGAAACAGGCCGGGCGGGACGCCAGCCGCGAAAAACTGATCAGTGCCCTGGAGGGACTGCATGACTTTGATACCGGCCTGACGCCGCTGATCAGCTTCGGACCGGGCCGGCGCCTGGGCCTGAGCGGCGCGCATGTGGTCACGGTGGACTTGCCTGACCAGCGCTTCTATCTGGTTGCCCCTTACAAACCCATTGCTGTCATGCCCTGACCGGAGGCTGTACATGAGACTTAACACTTTGCTGGTCTTGTTGACGTTGTGGGTACCGACGGCCTTTTGCAGCAATGGCCCGGTCGCGGCACGGGTCAATGGCGAGGAAATCAGCCAGCTGCGCCTGGAGCGTTACTTCGCCGAATATCTGGAAGATCAGGGACGGGCGGTCGCCAGCATTCGCAATCCCAGTGCTTACAAACAGTTGCGTAAGGCAGCACTGGACGCGTTGATCGACAAGGAATTGCTCTGGCAGGAAGCGCTCAAGCGCGGCGTGGTGATCAGCGATGCCACGGTGAAAAGTCAGGTGGATCAGACCCGTCAGGCGATGGGTGGTGCGCAAGTGTTCGCCCGGCGCCTGGAGGACGCCGGTTTCGATGAGGCCGCTTACATCGAGTACACCCGCCGTGATCTGGCGGCGCAACAGGTGTTTGCCGAACTCACCAAAATCGGCGAACCGGACGAAAAACAGGTCCGGGCGTTTTTCGACGAGCACCGCGCCGAGATGAGCCGGCCTGAGGAAATTCGTGTCAGGCATATCCTGATCAAAGTGCCTCAGGGTGCGGAGCCTTCCACTGTTGAGGCTGCGAGACTACGCTTGGAGGTAATCCGTAACAAAATCGGACAGGGGGCAGACTTCGCCAGCGTTGCCCGCAACAGCTCCGAAGACGTCTCGGCCAGCCAGGGTGGCGACCTGGGCTACTTCTCCCGAGGGCGCATGCTGCCTGAGTTCGAGGCGGCCGCCTTTGCATTGGCGCCAGGGGCCGTCAGCGAACCCGTGCGCACAGCGGTGGGTTGGCACTTGATTTATTTAGAGAACCGAATGGAGGCAACAGATGTCACAGAGGAGCAAGGACTTGACATGGTACGGGCGTACCTTGCCCGACAGAAACAGGTCCAGGCTCGTCTGCAGGTTCTGGCACAGCTGCGTTCCAGCAACCGGATCGAACGGATTGATGACGATTGAACAGTCCCCCAAAAGTGGGGAAAAGCTTCAATGCCCACCCGTTCGGTTTTCCCCGCTTTTGGGGGTGGGGGACGTGGACGAAAAAAGCATTGTTTTTAAATTCAAGGACATGAAGCGAAAAATCGACCGGCGCTCAGCCTGGCATGAAGTGTGCGTTAGACCTTGTAAGGCGCGCACTCTGCCAGGTTCGGTTTTCGGACCTGCGGTTTCAAGGAGTCGACCTTGTTAAACAAAGTACTGGTTGTTGAAGACGAACAGCTGCTAGCGGAAAACCTCCAGGGTTACCTGCAGGCGCAAGCGCTGGAAGTCCGGATAGCTCACAACGGTGAGACCGCGATCGGCGAAGCCGAACGTTTTTCACCCGATGTGATGGTGTTCGATTACCGCTTGCCCGATATGGAAGGCTTTCAGGTGCTCGATGCCGTCCGCCAGAACAGGAAGTGTCATTTTGTGCTGATCACAGGGCACCCCACCGCAGAGGTTTGCGAAAGGGCCCGGCAACTGGGAGTCAGCCACATCCTGTTCAAACCGTTTCCGTTGGCGGAATTGGCCCGTGCAGTCTGCGATCTTCTGGGGGTGGAGCGCGAACCCAAAGCGGGCGCGAGCAGTTCCGAAGGCTTTGTCGAACGACGCCAGAGCAGGACCGAAAGTTTCCCGCTGCAGTTGTACGACGGTAGTTGGGTGCTAGCGGATCGCCGACGAAACACTTCGGCCTCCAAAGCGCCAGACGACGAACAATTGCTCACCGGGGAGTAATGGCGCGACAAGACGTTCCGGCACCCGCCGCAATTGCTCGCCGCGCCGACAGGGCTCAAAGCCCCGGGCGTTGGAGAGCAAACCATGGACCGTCTATCCCTTGTCGTCGATGCTGTGCCATTGGAGTGTGTACCGACCCGCTTTACCAGTGAGCAATTGGCCCAGGCACGGACCCTGGCCGCCGCTTCCGGCGAGCGAGTCCTCGATGCCCTCGGGGAACTGTGCGAACTGGACCCCATGCCCTTCATTCAATGCCTGGGCGCCACCCTGCATTATCCGGTGCTCGACACCGACAGCCTGTTTCAATCCACACCCGTATTCGATCGGGTCACCCTGGCCCAATGCCTCAAGCGTGAATTCATCCTGCTGCGTCACGACGACGCCGTCATCGGTGTGTTTGCCGACCCCTTCGACACGGCCCGCCTAGCCTGGATCGACGATTGCCTGCACGGCGCGCCTCTGTACCTGGTGCACGCCGACGACCTGAAAGCCTACCTGGCGCGCCACGAAGAGAGCTTCCACGCGGTGGAGTCGCTCAATGCGCAATCGGACGCCAATATCGAAATCGATAACCTGCAAACCCTGTCCCTGACCAGCATCAGCGAAGACTCGAGCGTGGTGGTCAAGCTGGTCAACTCGACCCTGTACGACGCGCTGAAAATGCACGCCAGCGACATTCATTTGGGCACCACCGGCAGTGGCCTGGTGATCAAATACCGCATCGATGGCGTGCTCAACAACATCAGCAAGATCCAGGGCAGCGAGTTCGCCGAACAGGTGATTTCCCGGGTCAAGGTCATGGCCGAACTGGACATCGGCGAAAAACGTGTGCCCCAGGATGGTCGCTTCAAGATCGGCATCAATGGCCGGCAGATCGACTTCCGGGTGTCGATCATGCCGAGCATTTTCGGCGAGGACGCGGTACTGCGGGTGCTCGACAAACAGGACCTGGCCGACAAAGTCTGCGGCGTGCAATTGCAGGCCCTGGGCTTTGAAGAAGAAACCCTGCGCCAACTGCGCCGTCTGGCCGCCGAGCCCTACGGCATGGTGCTGGTGACCGGTCCGACCGGTAGCGGCAAGACCACCACGCTGTACGCGATGATCACCGAGATCAACCACGGCGTGGACAAGATCATCACCATTGAAGACCCGGTGGAATATCAACTGCCGGGCGTGCTGCAAATCCCGGTCAACGAAAAGAAAGGCCTGACCTTCGCCCGCGGCCTGCGCTCGATCCTGCGCCATGACCCGGACAAAATCATGGTCGGTGAAATCCGCGACCCCGATACCGCACAGATCGCCGTGCAATCGGCCCTCACCGGGCACCTGGTGTTCACCACGATCCACGCCAACAACGTGTTCGACGTGATCGGCCGTTTCACCCAGATGGAAATCGACCCTTACAGCCTGGTGTCCGCACTCAATGCCGTGCTGGCCCAGCGCCTGATTCGCCTGGTGTGCGCCACCTGCAGCGCGCCCTACACCCCGAACGAAGAAGAGCTGCAAGCCTCGGGGCTCGATCCGCAACAGGTTGCCCACTACCACTTCGTCCATGGCAAGGGCTGCGGTCATTGCCGCGGCACCGGTTACCGCGGGCGCAGTGCGATTGCCGAGTTGCTGCACCTGGACGATGAACTGCGGCAGATGATCGTCGAACGCCAACCCATTTCGAAAATCAAGGCTCACGCCTGCAAGCGTGGCTTGCGCCTGCTGCGCGAATCCGCGCTGGAACTGGTGCAACAGGGCCGGACCACTCTCGAGGAGATCAATCGTGTCACTTTTATCTCGTGAGCGTTATGTCGCCGTCCTCGGCGCCAATGGTGTCGGCCTCGGTCAGCGCCAGGGCAGTCAAACCCTGTGGCTGGGCAGCGTCGGCTACATCGATGAAGGCTTCCAGGCCTGGCACGTGGCCCTGGAAACCCTCGACCGCCTACTGGGCGAACATGCCCACGCAGGGGCCGAACTGACGGTGGTGATCTCCGGCCACTTCAGCCGCTTCTGCCTGGTGCCCTGGAGTGAGCAGATCAGCAGCCCGGACGAACTGCAGGGCTTCGCCCAACTGTGCTTCGAAGACCTTTACGGGGCGCCGAATCAACCCTGGAGCCTGATGATTTCGGCCGAGCCCGCCGGCTACGACCGCATCGCCACCGCGCTGCCCCAAGACCTGCTGGATCGCCTGCGCAGCTTGGTCAGTAACCGTGGCATGAAGCTGCGCTCCGTACAGCCGTACCTGATGGCCGCCTTCAACCATTTCGATAAAAGCTTCGACGCCGGGGACTTCCTGTTCGTGGTCGCCGAACCTGTGCGCAGCGTGATGCTGGTGGCCCGCGAAGGACGCTGGACCTCGGTGCGTTCGGTGGGCAGCAACGACAGTGATGCCGCGCTGACCGCGCTGATCGGCCGCGAAAGCCACTTGCAGGCCTCCACCAGCGAACGGCCACTGAACGTTTACCTGCACGCCCCGGCGCGCATCGACTCGCACCCGGAAGTACCCGGTGTGCACCTGCGGACCCTGGAAGAGGACCGGACAGCCGTACACGATTGCCTGTACGTCATGTCTCGGGCGGTGGCCTGACATGCGCGCCCTGATGCTCGACTTTCAACCGCGCCGCCGTTCGACGCCCCTGGGCTGGAGCCTGCTGGCCGGTGGCGTGGTGTTGGCGCTGACCTGCATCGCGATTCAGCAACACATAGGCGCGCAGGCCGAAGAACAGCAAGGTCACCTGCAAACCACTCAACGGGTGCTCAGTGGCGATACCGGCACGGGTGCCAGCACTGGCACCAAGGTCAGCCTGACCCCGGCGGAAACCCGCGAGCAGGCACAGAACCTGGCGGAAATGCGCAAGGTCTCGCAGCAATTACGCCGCCCTTGGGAACGTCTGTTCTCCACCCTTGAAGCCATGCCTCGGGAAAATGTCGCGTTGCTGAGCATCACGCCAGATGCCCGCAAGGGCCAGGTGCGGATCAGTGCCGAGGCGCGGGACCTGGAAGCCATGCTCGATTTCCACCAACGCCTGGAAGCGACTGACGAGCTGTCCGACGTGTCGCTGCTGAGCCACGAGATCGTGACCAACGTGCCGGAGCAACCGGTGCGTTTCAATCTGTCGGCTACCTGGGAGATTGGCGATGCAAATCCCTAAATTGATCGTCCGTGAATACCTGCAAAGCCTGGGCGTGCCGGGTCTGGCAGGTTTGGCTCTGGTGGTGCTGGCATTGACCTGGGGCCTGGCCGGGCTGTTGCCGGACTGGCAATCGCTGCAAAGCCTCAGCCAGCAGACCCGCGAAGCCCGCGAGTACCTGGCCAAGGTTGAAGACGGCACGGTGGCCGCGCCGGTGGTGCCGCAGCGCCAGCTCGATGATTTCCGCAGCAAATTGCCCTCGCAGCCTCAGGCCACCGTGGCCATCGACAAGATCTACGCCCTGGCCGCTCAGGAGCGCATCACGCTGTCGCGCGGCGAGTACTCGCTGGGCGTCGATCCCAAGACTCACCTGGCCCGGTATCAGATCTTACTGCCGGTACGGGGCAGCTACCCACAACTGCGGCGCTTCATGCACGCCTTGCTGGGCCAGTTGCCTGCGGTGGTGGTGGAAGACCTGGAGTTGCAGCGCAAAAAAATCGCCGATACCGACCTGACCGGCCGGATCCGCATGACCCTTTACCTGTCGAGGTCATGATGAACAACAAACGCGCAGTGGGTTGGGTAGCGTTCCTCGGCGTGGCCGCGGCGCTGACCTGGTTGCCCGAATACTTCAAGCCGGCCGATGACGCCGAGGTCGACGTGGCCGCCGTGGCCACTCCCGACAAGGCCAAGACCGGAGGTGCGCTGCCAGCGGCCAAAGTGGCCGGTGCGGCGGCAGCGATCAAGGACCTGAGCCCGGCCGGTGACTTGTTCTCCGCCCGCAGCTGGAAAGCGGCGCCGACCCTGGCCAGCGTCACCGAACAACCCGTCAACGTCACCCCGGTGGTGCAGGCCCCCGCTGCACCGCCCATGCCCTTCCAGTTCATCGGCCGGATGGACGACCGTACCGACCTGCAGGTTTTCCTGCAGAACGGCGAGAAAATCTACGTCGTGCGCAAAGGGGATGTGATCGACGCAACATGGAAGATCGAGCGGATTTCCGACATGGAATTGAGCCTGGTCTATCTGCCTCTGCATTTGTCCCAGACTCTGTCTGTAGGGAGCGCGCAATGAACAAATCCCGCTTGCTGATGAGCATTGGTTTCTGTGCCGGGCTGGCCGCTTGCAGTTCGGCGCAGGTGGCCAAGGATGAAGGCACCACCCTGATGGAGTCGGGTCAGTACGAAGCCGGCCTGGCCCGGATCGAGGCAGGGATACGGGAAAACCCGCGTGATACCGAGCTGCACCTGGCGTTGACCAGCGGCCGTGCCCGGGCGGTGACGGCGTTGATGACTCAAGGGGACATGGAGCGTGCCCAGCGTGACTTCGCCTCGGCACGCCTGACTTACGGTCGGGTACTGACCATCGAACCGCACAACCGTCGGGCCCAGGACGCCATCCAGCAACTTGATCACATGCGCAGTCTCGATGAAAAACTCGAATTGGCCCGTGGCGACCTGCGTCGCGGCGACATCTACGGTGCCGATCGCCAGGTCAAACAGATCCTGGAGCTGGACCCCAACAACGAAGGCGCCCTGGAGCTGCAAAGCAATATCCGCCTGGTGCAGAGCCGCAACGTGGTTCAGTACCCACAATTGCGCACTCGCCTGGACAAGCCGGTCACCCTGGAGTTTCGCGACGCCAATCTCAAGACCATCTTTGAAGTACTGTCCCAGGTCGCCGGCCTGAACTTTATCTTCGACAAGGACCTGCGTCCGGACATGAAAGCCACGATCTTCGTGCGTGATGTGCGCATCGAAGACGCCGTGGAACTGCTGCTGCAACAGAACCAGCTGCACCAGAAAGTGGTGAATGAAAATACCTTGCTGATCTACCCGGATTCGCCGCAAAAGCTCAAGGATTACCAAGAGCTGGTAATGCGCACCTTCTACCTGACCAGCATTGATGCCAACACTGCGCTGAACATGGTCAAGACCATGCTCAAGACCCGCGACGTGTTCGTCGATGAACGCCTCAATACCCTGACCATGCGCGATACCGGCGACGCGGTTCGCATGGCAGAAAAACTCCTGCAATCGCAAGACCAGTCCAACCCCGAAGTGGTGCTGGAAGTGGAAGTGATGGAAGTCGCCACCCAGCGCATTCTCGACCTTGGCCTGCAATGGCCGAACACCTTCGGTGTGGTCAACAGCGACGGTTCGGCGGTGACCATTCTGGATCAGCTCAAGGGCATCGACTCCAGCCGGATCACCATCTCGCCATCGCCACAAGCCAAGATCAACGCCCAGGACAACGACATCAACACCTTGGCCAGCCCTGTGATTCGGGTGAGCAACCGCGAACAGGCACGGATCCACATCGGTCAGCGCGTGCCGATCATCAGCGCCACCTCGGTACCGTCGACTCAAGGACCGGTGATCACCGAAAGCGTGACTTACCTCGATGTCGGTCTGAAACTGGAAGTGCAGCCGACTGTGCACCTGAACAACGAAGTGGCGATCAAGGTGGCGCTGGAGGTCAGTAACGCCACGCCGCTGGAACCGACCCGCCAGGGCACCATTCCGGTACAGGTCGATACCCGCAACGCCCAGACCACCCTGCGTCTGCACGATGGCGAAACCCAGATCCTTGCCGGCCTGATGCGCAACGACCATGGCGCCACCGGCAACAAGATCCCGGGCCTTGGCGACATTCCGGGACTGGGCCGCCTGTTCGGCAGCAACAAGGACACTGTCGGCAAATCGGAGCTGGTGTTGTCGATCACTCCTCGCGTGGTGCGCAACCTGCCGTACCAGAGCCCGTCAGACATGGAATTCACGACCGGCACGGAAACCAGCATGCACATCCAGGCGCCGGATCGCCGGATGGACACTTCGGTAGAACCTGAGCCTACGGTGCAAACAAAGCCTGCGGTGCAAACAAAGCCTACGGTTCAAGCCAAGTCCATCGGTCAGCCAGTCGCCACCAACGTCGAAATCAGCGTCGGGAAGCCTTGATCATGAACGCCTCGCAACGCGGTTTTACCCTGATCGAAGTCGTGGTGACGCTGGCCCTGATCGGCCTGCTGGCCGGCATGGCCGCACCGCTGACCGAGACCGTGGTGCGCCGGGGCAAAGAGCAGGATCTGCGCACCGCGTTGTACCAGATCCGCGATGCCATCGACGCCTACAAACGGGCCTTCGATGCGGGCTACATCGAGAAGACGCTCGACAGCAATGGCTACCCGCCCAACCTGAAAGTGCTGGTCGAAGGCGTGCGTGATGTGCGCAGCGTCAAGGGGGCGAAGTTCTACTTCCTGCGGCGCATTCCCCACGATCCGCTGGCGACGGTCAAGCGTGACGATGACGGTGGCTGGGGCCTGCGCGCCTATGACAGTTCGGCTGAAAACCCACGGGATGGCCAGGACGTCTTCGACGTCTATTCCAAGGCCCGTGGCAAAGGCCTCAACGGCATCGCCTACCGGGAGTGGTGAGCATATGCGTCGGGAAAAGGGTTTCACCCTACTGGAACTGATGGTGGTGATGGCAATCATCGCAACCCTGATGACCATCGCCTTGCCACGCTACTTCAACAGCCTGGAGGCCTCGAAGGAGACCACCCTGCGCCAGAGCCTGTCGGCGATGCGCGAAGCACTGGATCACTATTACGGTGACACCGGGCACTACCCCGATTCTCTCGAACAGCTGGTGGAATTGCGCTACCTGCGCAACCAGCCCATGGACCCGATCGCCGAACGCAAGGACACCTGGGTCCTGGTGGCACCGCCTGAAGGCGTGGCCGGCGGGGTGGCCGATATCAAGAGCGGTGCCACAGGGAGGGCGCGTGATGGCAGCCTGTATTCCGAGTGGTAAGCCGGGAACAGAGGACGGCTTCACCTACCTGGGTGTGCTGTTGCTGATCATGGTGATGGGCATGGGCCTGGCCAGTGCCGGCGAATTGTGGGCCACCGCCGCCAGGCGCGACCGCGAACGCCAGTTGCTGTGGGTCGGCACCCAATATGCCCAGGCCCTGCGCAGCTATTACCGCAGCTCGCCTGGCCTGGCCCAGTACCCCAAGGAATTGGCCGATCTGTTGCAGGACGAGCGTTTTCCCAGCGCCAAGCACCATCTGCGCCAGCTCTATCCGGACCCGATCGGCGGTGGCGAATGGTTCCTGATGCGCGGCTTCGACGGACGCATCACCGGCATCAGCAGCCCGTCGACGGACAAACCCCTGAAGCAGACTGACTTTCCTGCACAGTGGTCGGATTTCAACGGCATGGAAAGCTACAAGGACTGGCAGTTCGTGGCCGAGAAGGCCTTTACCGACGGCGCCTCGGGCCCTGCCAAAGGCCAGTCCACCGCGCCACAGGCGTTGCAGCCATGAAACGCTTCTGCCTGGCGTTGATCCTGGTGTTGAGCAGCGGCCTGGCCTCGGCCGCCGAGGAGGACGAAATGCTCGGCTTCATCATCGACGACACGATTTCGCACATCGGCCACGATTTTTACTACTCGTTCAGTGAACGCCTGCGCGCCACCAGCCCGATGGATTTCAACCTGGTGGTTCGCGAACGACCTTCGGCGCGCTGGGGCAGCCTGGTGACCGTGGAATTTCAACAACGTTTGGTTTATCGGCGCTTCCTGCCGCCCAACACCGTGGAGCTTAAGGACGAGGCCTATGCCGCCGCCGACTGGGTACGCGGGCAGATTACTCAGCGCAAGCTGGAAGCCTTGTTGCAGGACACCACGGACCTTGAGAGGGACGAACTATGAAAACAAAAATGTTTTTGCAGCACGCCGGTTTTTGCCTGCTCGGCCTTGGCGCCTGTGCGCTGGCCCAGGCCACGGAACTGGTCTACACGCCTGTCAATCCGGCGTTCGGCGGCAACCCGTTGAACGGCACCTGGCTACTGAACAACGCCCAGGCGCAAAACGACTTCGACGACCCGGATCTGAAAAACCGCTCCAGTGCCACCGGAACCTCGGCGCTGGACCGCTTTACCGCACAGCTGCAATCGCGGTTGCTGGGGCAATTGATGGACAACATCTCCAACGGCAACACCGGAAGCCTGTCCACTGACGCGTTTATCGTCAACGTCGTCGACGACTCCGGGCAATTGACGATTGAAGTGACCGATCGAGCCACTGGCGAGCTGTCGGAAATCAAGGTGAACGGCCTGAACTGAAAGGAATCGGGTCGATGGGGAGTTAAGGACATGAAAAAAATAATAGCGCTAGGGCTGATATTGGCGGCATTACAAGGTTGTGCACTGCGCGAGCCTTTACCGGCCGAGCAGGACGAAAAAATCCCGACCCTGACCCCCAGGGCCTCGACCTACTACGACCTGATCAACATGCCACGGCCCAAGGGTCGCTTGATGGCGGTGGTGTACGGCTTCCGTGACCAGACCGGGCAGTACAAACCGACTCCGGCCAGTTCGTTTTCCACCAGCGTCACCCAGGGCGCGGCAAGCATGCTGATGGACGCCTTGCAGGCCAGCGGCTGGTTCGTGGTGCTGGAGCGTGAAGGGCTGCAGAACCTGTTGACCGAACGCAAAATCATCCGCGCCTCGCAAAAGAAACCGAACACCCCGGTGAACATCCAGGCTGAACTGCCACCGCTGCAAGCGGCGAACATGATGCTAGAAGGCGGGATCATCGCCTATGACACCAACGTGAAAAGCGGGGGAGAAGGGGCGCGTTACCTGGGCATCGACATCTCTCGGGAGTATCGCGTGGACCAGGTCACGGTCAACCTGCGGGCCGTGGACGTGCGCAGCGGCCAGGTGCTGGCCAACGTGATGACCAGCAAGACCATTTACTCCGTGGCCCGCAGCGCCGGTGTGTTCAAGTTCATCGAGTTCAAGAAGTTGCTGGAGGCCGAGGCTGGCTACACCACCAACGAGCCGGCGCAGTTGTGTGTGCTGTCGGCGATCGAGGCGGCGGTGGGGCATATGCTGGCGCAGGGGATCGAGCGGCATCTGTGGCAGGTGGCGGGGGATCCTTCGACGCCCGAGGCCAATGCGACGCTGGATCGGTACCTGACGCAGAACAAGGTGGTGCCTGAGGAGCAAGAGTGACCGAGGCGGCCTTCGGGCCGACCTGGTTCTTGCGGATGTACCCCTGATCAACTGTGGGAGCTGGCTTGCCAGCGATGGCGGCCTAGTAGCCGACCTGTTACTCACGGATGTACCCAATCCAACGTAGGAGCTGCCGAAGGCTGCGATCTTTTGATCTTGCTTGTAAAAATCAACATCAAAAGATCGCAGCCTTCGGCAGCTCCTACAAAACAGCAGGTGTCTGTGGGGCCCGGAGCGTGGCTACAACTGGCGATCGAGGCGGCGGTGGGGCGGATGTTCACCCATGTGCTTTTGCTTTGTGCCTTTGTAGGAGCAAGGCTTGCCCGCGAAGGCGGTCTGACTTGCGACAAAAATCTTAGGAGCTGAGTCGGCATTTGTGGCGAGGGAGCTTGCTCTCGCTCGGCTGCGCAGCAGCCGTATATCCATTCACTGCGGTGTGTCTGTCTAAACGGTATCGGCTGCTTTCGGCGCCGCTTCGCGCCCCAACGCGAGCAAGCTCGCTCGCTACAGGGGTTGTGGCTGAAGGAAATATCTTAGGACCCGGAGCGCGGCTACATCGCCTTGCGTGCTTTGTGCTTTGTGCTTTGTGTTTTTTTGTAGGAGCAAGGCTTGCCTGCGATGGCGGCCTGACTTCCGACGAAAATCTTAGGGGCTGAGTCGGCATTTGTGGCGAGGGAGCTTGCTCTCGCTCGGCTGCGCAGCAGCCGTATATCCATTCACTGCGGTGTGTCTGTCTAAACGGTATCGGCTGCTTTCGGGGTCGCTTCGCGCCCCAACGCGAGCAAGCTCGCTCGCCACAGGGGTTGTGGTTGAAGGAAATATCTTAGGACCCGGAGCCGGGGCTACATCGCCTTGCGTCGCGGCCTACAACTACGCCAGAATCCGCCGGTTTGTGCGCCTTGGAACCCGACCCTATCTTTGCCGGGTCGCTGCCAATTCAGCGATCGGGTTTCGCAGCCCGGGTCAATCAAGGCGCTCAGTGCCCCATGTCCTTTCAGTTGGCGTTTTTTTGGTCTTCTGAATGACGTTATGGCGGTTGTGCGCGGGAGACTTTCGAGTCTGCCGGGTTCCTTGATTCCCGGTCTGCGAACCTGCGTACAGCTGCCACCTTCTTCGTTTCGCAGCGAACAGTGGTAGCTCCATCAATCAAGGAGCATCACCATGGTCAAACCGTCCCCCAATTCACCCGAATCTAAAGCCGATCCCCCCGCCCGCGAACGCCCCCTCAAACCCACCACCGCACACAACCCCAGCACCATGTTCCTCATCGCCCCGGACATCAGGACCGAAGACTTGCTGGCCCACGCCTGCGAATCCCTGGCGTCTGCCAGTGTCATGGCCAGCGATTTCGCGACGTTTCTGGACAGGCCGCAGCGCTGTACGTTGCTGGGGATTCAGCAGGTGATCATGCTGGCGGATCTGGCGGTGAATCGGGCGCTGGATAATCTCGATCCGCAGGGCTGACTAATCAATTCTCTGTAGGAGCGAGCTTGCTCGCGATGGCGTCAGTCCAGTCAACGAAAAAGGTGCCTGACACACCGCCATCGCGAGCAAGCTCGCTCCCACAGGGCCGATTTAAGCTTGAAATCAGCTCAACTCAAGCCAGATTGGCGCATGATCCGAAGGTTTTTCCATGCCGCGCAGTTCGTAGTCCACGCCCGCGTCCTTGACCCGTGGCAGCAAGCCATGGGAGGCCAGGATCAGGTCGATGCGCAGTCCGCGCTTGGGCTCGTCTTCGAAGCCGCGGCTGCGGTAGTCGAACCAGCTGAAGCGGTCGGCCACGTCCGGGTTGAGGTGGCGGAAACTGTCCACCAGGCCCCAGTTTTTCAAGCGGGCCATCCATTCGCGTTCTTCCGGCAGGAAGCTGCATTTGCCGGTTTTCAGCCAGCGCTTCATGTTGTCCGGGCCGATGCCGATGTCGCAGTCTTCCGGGGAGATGTTCACATCACCCATGACCACCAGCGGCTGGTCGTTCTTGAACTGGGTTTCCAGCAGTTGCTGCAAGTCGCTGTAGAAGCGTTCCTTGGCCGGGAATTTGGTCGGGTGGTCGCGGCTTTCACCTTGTGGGAAATAGCCGTTCATGATGGTCACCGGTACGCCATTGGCATCGGCGAAGGTGCCCCAGATGAAGCGCCGCTGCGCGTCTTCTTCATCGGTGGCAAAACCTTTGTGCAGGGCAATCGGTTCCTGGCGCGAGAGCAGGGCGACGCCGTAGTGGCCCTTTTGGCCGTGGAAATACACGTGGTAGCCCAGGGCCTTGATTTCTTCGAGGGGGAACTGGTCGTCGTGGACCTTGGTTTCTTGCAACCCGATGACATCGGGCTGATGCTTTTCGATCAGCGCCGCCAGCTGATGGGGACGGGCACGCAGCCCGTTGATGTTGAAGGAGACAATCTTCATGGTCGGCAGTCCTGGCAAAAGGGCGATGCTAGCTGACATGTAGGAATGGGGCCAGTGTGGGGTGAGGGGATTTACGGTGGCCTGTCAGAAATCTATTAGTAGTGCCGGCCTCATCGCGGGCAAGCCCGCTCCCATAGTGAACGGGGCCGTACACAAAATTTTCATTCACTCGTAATCTGTGGGAGCGGGCTTGCCCGCGAAGAGGCCGGTACAACCAACCTCATAATTGACTGACTGATCAACGCCTCGTGCCACCTTCGTTCCCATACTGAATGAGTCTGGTCTATACCTGTGGGGGGAACTGTGTCGTCACCCATTGCCTCCTACCTACAAGAGCGCCGCCACTCGCGCTGCGCCGGGGAGATCAACCGTCATGCCCGAAACGTCTAACGCCATTGCCGATATTCATATGCTCGACAGCGGTTATTCCCGCGAAGCGCGTTCGTTGTTGTACCAGGCTTACCGACACGAGCCGACGTTCAGCTATCTATTTGAATCGGAACGCCCCGGCTATGAGCAGCGGGTACGTGCGACGGTGCGGGAGTTGGTCTTGCAACACTTTTTGCAGGATTTGCCGGCTATCGGCCTGCTGGTCAATGACCGTTTGATCGGCATCGCCCTGATCGCGCCGCCACAACGCCGGCTGGGGATTACCGAAAGCTGGGTGTGGCGTTTGCGCATGGTGCTCAGCACCGGTTTCCGCTGCACTCGCCGCTACCTTGAGTATCACGAAGCGGTCGCCGCCTGTGCACCGTCCGATTCGGTACACGTCTTGCCGCTACTGGGGATTCATCCGCAATTTCAGGGTAAACACTTCGGCGAGCAGTTGCTGCAAGCGGTGCACAACTGGTGTGCGGTGGATGAAAGCTCGCAAGGGGTGATACTCGACACCGGGGATCCGCGTTATTTGGAGTTCTACAAGCGTCAGGGCTATGAGGAAATCGGCGAGGTGGCAATAGGACCCATCCGTGAGCACGTATTTTTTCATCCCAATCCCCAAGTATTACAAACAGCATCGGCCTAGACGGCGAACTTTTCAGACTGGTCTGTCTCTATCACAGCCCTTAGCTCGTGATAGCATCCGCGCCTATGAAGTTTCCAGGAAGAATGACCAGTGGTGTGCTCCTGCTGATCAGCAGCTGTGCGGCACTGGCCCAAAGTGAATTGGATGTGCGGATCAAACCGTCCAACGATGCACTGAAAGCCAATATAGAGGGCTATATCGGCAGCCTCGGCGATCGTGACGAAGAAGCCTTGCTGCGCTTCAGTCGTGGCGCCGAGGAACAGGCGCGCAAGGCCGCCCAGGCCCTGGGTTATTACCAGCCGCAGATCGACAGCGACGTTAAGGGCGGCAAGACGCCGCGCCTGATCCTCAATATCGAACCTGGCGAGCCGGTGCATTTGCGCAATGTCACGATCCGCATCGACGGCCCGGCGGCGTCCCTCAAAGGGTTTCGCGTGCCCAAGGGCCATGCCCTGCAAACCGGCGCGGTGCTCAACCACGGCCAGTACGACGACGCCAAGCGCCTGATCCAGAACCAGGCCTCGCGCTACGGCTTTTTCAACGGCCATTTCACCCGTTCGAAACTGTCGGTCGACCCGCGGGCCGGCGTGGCCGATATCGAACTGATCTACGACAGTGGTCCGCGTTACTCCCTGGGCAAAGTCAGCTTCGAAGGCGACACGCCGTTCGACGAAGACCTGCTGCAACGCATGGTGCCGTTCAAACCCGGCACGCCCTATGATTCCGAACTGATCGCCGAACTCAACCAGGCCCTGCAATCGAGCGGTTATTTCGAAGGTGTGCGGGTCGATGCGGCACCCACGGCCTCCCAAAACGACGTCATTTCGGTGGACGTCAAACTCGATACCCGCAAGCCACGGACCATGGGCCTGGGCCTTGGCTACTCCACCGACGTCGGCCCACGGATCAAGGCCAACTGGACCCGGCACTGGGTCAACCCGCAGGGCCACAGCTATGGCTGGGAGACCGAAGTCTCGGCGCCACGGCAAAACGTCGGGCTGTTCTACGACATTCCGCTGGACCCGCCGCTGACCGACAAACTGCGCTTTGCCGGTGGTTACCAAAACGAAGAAATCGCCGACAAGGACAGCCTCAGCAAGCTGCTGACCCTGGGCCCGGAATGGCACAGCAAGCTGCCCAGCGGCTGGCAGCGGGTGGTCTCGCTCAAGTGGCAACGCGAGGAGTATCGGCTCGGCGACGACTCCGGGCTCAGTACCTTGCTGATGCCGGGCGTGAGCTACACCTACCTCAAGAGCGACAACCGCATCGATCCGCACAACGGTTACCGCCTGGCCTTCGAAAGCAAAGTGGCCAAGGAAGGCTTGGGCTCGGACAACAACCTGTTCTACGGCACGGCACTGGTCAAAGGTCTGACCACGGTCTTCGACAAGCACCGCTTTCTCGGGCGGGTGCAGGTCGGTGGCAGCGCCACCAACGGCTTCAGCTCGGTGCCACCGTCACTGCGCTTTTTCGCCGGCGGCGACCAGAGCGTGCGCGGGTACGACTATCAAAGCCTGTCCCCGGAAAACAACCAGGGCGACCGCATCGGTGGCCGCTACATGGTCGCCGGCAGCGTCGAGTACCAATACTCCATTGCCGATAAATGGCGGATCGCGACCTTCGTCGATCAGGGCAACTCCTTCAATACCCTGGAACTGCCGAACCTCAAGACCGGGGTCGGCATGGGCGTGCGCTGGGTCTCGCCGGTAGGGCCGATCCGCCTCGACCTGGCCCATGCGCTGGATGACGATGGCGGCATCCGATTGCACTTTTCCATGGGGCCCGAGCTGTGAAGCCTGTTTTTGTGAAGCGTGGCTTGAAAGTAACGCTGCTGGCGATTTTGGCGCTGCTGACGTTGGTGGTCGTGACGCTGGCCTCCGTGCTGGGCACGGCGACAGGCAGTCGCTGGGCACTCGGCTTTGTACCGGGCCTGACCTTGGACAATTTCCAGGGGCGCTTGGGCGGGCAATGGAGCGCCGACCATGTGTTGTGGCAACAGGGCAGCGACCGGGTCGAACTCAATAAAGTGATCTTCGCCTGGTCGCCGTTGTGCCTGACGCGCATGACCCTGTGCATCGAGCAGTTGAAGGCCGATCAGGTCAGCCTGCAGTTTGCGCCCGGCGCTGAAGAACAAAGCAGCGGGCCGATCAGGCTTCCGGACTTGAAGCTGCCGGTAGCCCTGGAACTGGGTGACATTCAAGTGGGCAGCCTGCTGTTCAATGGCAGCGAACAGCTCAAGGACCTGCACCTGGCGGCACACTGGACGGCCAGCGGCTTGCAGATCGACTCGGTCAGTTTGCAACGTGATGAGTTGAGCCTGAACCTGTCCGGCCAGCTGCAACCGACCGGCGACTGGCCGCTCAAGGCGCAAGGTAAACTGACCTTGCCGGCCCCCGGCACCGAGCCCTGGGCGCTGGCCCTCACTGTCGATGGCGACCTGCTCAAGACCCTGAATGTGAAAGCCGACAGCAGCGGCTACCTTAACGGACAACTGACCGGCGAACTGCAACCCTTGGCGGACAACCTGCCGGCCAAGGTGCGCATCACCGCTGACGCCTTCAAACCCAGCGCCGACCTTCCGGACACCCTGCAACTCAACCAGCTGGAACTCACTGGTAATGGCGACCTGAAAAGCGGTTATCAGTTGCTCGGCAAAGCCACGCTGCCCGCCGAACAAGGCCCGGTGGCGCTGGCGTTGCAAGGCAAGGTCGACGCCAGCGGCGCGCAGATCGCCGCACTGGATCTGACGGCCAACGACAAGCAAAGCCTCAAGCTCACGGGGCAACTGGACTGGAGCAAGGGCCTGAATGCCGAAGCGAAAGTCGATTGGCTGGATTTTCCCTGGCATCGTCTCTATCCACTGATCGACGAGCCCGAAGTCGCCTTGCGCACCTTCAAAGGTGAAGTCTCCTACACCGATGGCAAATACCTTGGCCATTTCGACGCCGCGGCGGACGGCCCGGCTGGCGCCTTCAGTCTGGCCAGCCCGTTCGCCGGCGACCTGACGAAAATCTACCTGCAACAAATTCAACTGACCGCCGGGCAGGGCAAGGCCGAAGGGCACCTGAACCTGCAATTCGCCGATGGCATCGCCTGGGACACTGCGTTGGACCTGTCGGCGATCAATCCGGCGTACTGGGTCGCGGAACTGCCGGGCACCCTCGCCGGGCCGCTGCGCAGCAAGGGCGAGATGAAGAATGAAACACTCAGCCTGAGCGCCGACCTCGATCTGAAGGGCAAGCTGCGGGGCCAACCGGCCGTGTTGCAAGCCAAGGCCGATGGCGGCGGCGAGCACTGGAACCTGAACGCGCTGCAAATCCGCCTGGGCGATAACAGCATCAGTGGCAAGGGCAGCCTGCAACAGAAACTCGCTGGGCAGATCGACATCAAGTTGCCGCGCCTGGCCCAGCTGTGGCCGCAATTGCGCGGCCAGATCAATGGCCGGGTCGACGTCGCGGGCACGCTCAAGGCACCGCAAGGCAAGCTCGGACTGCAGGGCTCGCAACTGGCCTTCGCCGACAACCGCCTGCAAAGCCTGAACCTGGACGCCACCCTCGACAGTGCGCAACGGGCGAAATTCGACCTCAAGGGCAGCGGCATTCAGGCCGGCGATACCTCGCTCGGCACCCTGACCGCCAGCGGCCAGGGTGACATCAAGAACC
The DNA here is from genome assembly GCF_050990305.1 of Pseudomonas putida. Classification (GTDB taxonomy): domain Bacteria; phylum Pseudomonadota; class Gammaproteobacteria; order Pseudomonadales; family Pseudomonadaceae; genus Aquipseudomonas; species Aquipseudomonas putida_AH. Next base: position 2,311,612 of record NZ_CP158817.1, read on the forward strand.
AGAAGCTCAACCTTGACCTGCAAGGGCCGAAGCTGAAACTGGCCCTTGGTCTCGATGGCGCGCTGGATAAGGGCAACTGGCGCGGACGCCTGGCCAGTGGTGATATTCAGGTCGGCGGTCAGGACTGGAAGCTGCAAGGTCCAGCGAGGCTGGAACGGCTGGCGGACGGCAAAATCAACTTCGGCGCCCATTGCTGGATGTCCGGCGCGGCCAGTTTGTGCGGTGAAGACCAGCGCCTGATGCCCGAGCCGAAGCTGCGTTATCACCTCAAGCAATTCCCCATCGACAGCCTGGCTCAGTGGTTGCCGAAGGATTTCGCCTGGCAGGGCCGCCTCAATGCCGACGTGCAACTGGATGTACCGGCCAGCGGCCCGAACGGGCAGATCAGCATCGATGCCAGCGGCGGCACATTGCGGATCAAGGAAAAGGACCAGTGGCTGGACTTCCCGTACCAGACCCTGAACCTCACCAGCAAGCTCACGCCCAAGCGCATCGACACCAACCTCAACTTCGTCGGTGGCAAGCTCGGCGAACTGATGGTGCAGGCGCAGATCAATCCGCTGCCGAAGAACAAACCCTTGACCGGTTCGTTTCGCCTGACTGGCCTGGACCTGTCGGTGGCGCGTCCGTTTGTGCCCATGGTCGAGAAAATCAGTGGGCGCCTGAACGGCAGCGGCACCATTGCAGGCACGCTGCTGGCGCCGCAGGTCAATGGCAATCTGTTGCTCAGTGACGGCGAAGTGTCCGGCCCCGAGTTGCCGCTGGAGATCAAAGCCTTGCAGCTGCGGGCAGCCATCGTGGGCGAAACCGTGCAGCTCAATGGCGATTGGAAAAGTGGCAAGACCGGGCAGGGCAGCCTCAACGGCAACATCGCCTGGGGCCAGGCGCTGGTGGTGGACCTGGCGCTCAAAGGGTCGCAGTTGCCGGTTTCCATCGAGCCGTATGCCAAGCTCGAAGTGGCACCGGACCTGAAGATCTCGATCAAGGACGACAAACTCGCGGTCGCCGGCAAAGTGCATGTGCCCAAGGGCGACATCACCGTTCGCGAACTGCCGCCGTCGACGGTCAAGGTTTCCGGTGACACGGTGATCGTCGGCCAGCAGACCGAAGAGGGCAAACCGCCGATGGCCACGGTCATGGACATCGATGTGGTGGTGGGCGACGACAAGCTGGCCTTCGCCGGGTTTGGCCTGACGGCGAACCTGAAGGGGCACGTGCACATCGGCGACAACCTCGACACCCGTGGCGAACTGTGGCTCAACGACGGGCGTTACCGCGCTTACGGCCAGCGCCTGACGGTGCGTCGCGCGCGTCTGCTGTTTGCCGGTCCCATCGACCAGCCGTACCTCGACATCGAAGCGATTCGTCAGACTGACGACGTGATCGCCGGCATTCGCTTGAGTGGCAGTGCCGAGCAGCCGACCACGCAGATTTTCTCGGAACCTGCCATGAGCCAAGAGCAGGCGTTGTCCTATCTGGTGCTGGGGCGTCCGCTGAGTACCAACGGCGAGGACAACAATATGCTCGCCCAGGCCGCACTCGGGTTGGGCCTGATGGGCAGCTCCGGGGTGACCGGCGGCCTGGCGAAGAACCTGGGCATCGAGGATTTCCAGCTCGATACCGAGGGCAGCGGCAACGCCACCAGCGTGGTCGCCAGCGGCAACCTCTCCGAGAAACTCAGCCTGCGTTATGGCGTGGGCGTGTTCGAACCGGCCAATACCATTGCCTTGCGCTACAAGCTGAGCAAAAAGGTCTACCTCGAAGCGGCGGGCGGTGTAGCCAGTTCGCTGGACATCTTCTACAAGCGGGACTTTTAGTCCTCTCAAGATCAAAAGATCGCAGCCTTCGGCAGCTCCTACAGGGATACATAAACCTCTGTAGGAGCTGCCGAAGGCTGCGATCTTTTTGCTTTTATCCGACGCCATTGGTCAAGTATTTAGCTAGCAACCTAACTATTACGTTGACATTGGCTGCCTAGGCAGTAATATTTCGACATACATTCCCTGCCTAGGCAGTTAATTGGTGTTCAGATGAAGCATTTCTCCCCGGACAACTTCCACAATTGCCATCTCGGCCTCTTGCTCGGGCGCGCCGCGCTGCTCAAGGACCGGATCCTTGATACGCACATGGAACCCCACGGCATCACCGCCGCGCAGTTCAAGGTGTTGATCATCATTGCTCTGTACGGCGTCGACTCGCCGGGCGAGCTGTGCCGGTACTTGTCCCTGGACAGCGGCTCGATGACCCGCATGCTCGATCGCCTGGAGCAGAAAGGTTTCCTCGCCCGCCAACGCAGCGAAGCCGATCGCCGCCAGGTGCAGCTTGTACTCACCGAAGAAGGGCAGAAGCTCGCCGACCGCCTGCCGCACATCGGCGCTGACGCCATGAACGAGCTGGCAGGGGCGGTGACACCGGAGGAACTGAAAACCCTGGAGCACATCCTCAAGAAAATTTTGCTGGCGGCCGGTGACGCGATCACGGTGCTGCGCTTAGGTAGCGATAATGAACAGTAAGACCCTGCGTACCGGATTGAGCCTGGTGCTGTTGGCCATGAGCCTGGCCGGTTGCGCCAATTACAGCGGCCTGACCACCGAAGGCGTCAGCCTCGATGCAAAAAGCCTCAAGGCCGGCCAATCCCTCAGTGGCGTGACGCTGTCGCCGGCGGCCTGGCCAAAAAGCGACTGGTGGAAAAGCCTGGGCGACCCGCAACTCGACGGCCTGATCCGCGAAGCCCTGCACGACAGCCCGGACATGCAAATCGCCGACGCCCGTGCCCATCAGGCCGCCGCTGCCGCGTCCGCCACCGATGCTGAACGTATGCCGACCCTCGATGCCAGCGCCGGTGTCAGCCGTTCGCGGCTGGCCCGCGACCAGGATCCGACCGGGCAGGGTGGCCGTTATGCGACCCTGCGCAGCCTCGGCGCGAACTTCAATTACAACTTCGACCTGTGGGGCGGTCAGCGTGACGCCTGGGAAGCTGCGCTGGGCGAAGCCCGTGCCGCTGAAGTCGACCGGCAGGCCGCGCAACTGACCCTGTCCGCCGACGTGGCCCGCGCCTACAGCGACCTGGGGCAGGCGCACATCGTCTACGACCTGTCCGCCGAGGACCTCAAGCGCACCCGACAAATGCTCGACCTGAGCAAGCGGCGCCTGAGTGCCGGCATCGACAGCCAGTACCAGTTCCAACAGACCGAAAGCCTGGAAGCCACCTCGCAAGCCAACCTGATCGACGCCGAGAAGCGTCTGAACAGCGCGAAAATAGCCCTGGCCGTGTTGCTGGGCAAAGGCCCCGACCGTGGCAATGAAATCGTCCGGCCGAACATCCTCAAGGCCAGCGCCGTGGCGTTGCCATCGGTACTTCCGGCCGAGTTGCTCGGTCGTCGTCCAGACCTGGTCGCCGCGCGCTGGCGGGTGGAAGCGGCGAGCAAGAACATCGATGCCGGCAAGACCCGTTTCTATCCCAATTTGAACCTCAGTGCCGCGGCCGGTGCCGAATCCTTGTTGGGTGATGCGATGTTCGGTTCGGCGAGCCGCTTCTTCAACATTGCACCAACGATTTCCGTGCCGATTTTCGATGGTGGCCGCCTGCGCGCCGACCTCGATTCCCGCGATGCCGACTACGACCTCGCGGTGGCGCAATACAACAAAAGCCTGGTCAGGGCGCTGGGTGATGTCAGCGACAGCATCAACCAGTTGCGTGACATCGGTCGGCAAATCGCCGCCCAGCAACACGCCACTGACATCGCCCAGGATTCCTACAACACCGTGGTCCAGCGGTACGGTTCCGGCATCGGAAACTATCTGGACGTGCTCAGCATCGAGCAGCAATTGCTTCAGGCCCAGCGTCAGCTGGCCAACCTGAATGCCGAGCAGATCGATCTGTCGATCCAACTGATGCAGGCGCTGGGTGGTGGTTTTCAGCCTGAGGCCATCGCCTCGGTGAACGCTGCTCCAGCCACGCTGACTCAATAATTCAAGGGACTTGTCATGGCCACTGCCGATACAACTCAATCTTCTGAAAACGCTCCCGGTAACCCTAACGCGGGCAAGCGCAAGTTCATGCTGCTGGCCCTTGCCGTGGTGGTCGCACTGTGTGGCGCGGGTGTCTGGGCTTACCACGAGTTCTACGGACGCTTTAGCGAAAGCACCGACGACGCCTATGTGAACGGCAACGTGGTGGAAATCACCCCGCTGGTCACTGGCACCGTGGTGAGCATTGGCGCCGACGATGGTGATCTGGTGCAAGAAGGCCAGGTGCTGGTGAACTTCGACCCCAATGACGCCGAAATCGGTTTGCAAAATGCCCAGGCCCAACTGGCACGCACCGTGCGTCAGGTGCGCGGCCTGTACAGCAATGTCGATGGCATGAAGGCCCAGGTCAATGCGCAACAGGCCGAAGTGCAGAAAGCCCAGGACAACTACAACCGCCGGAAAAACCTCGCCGCTGGCGGGGCGATTTCTCAGGAAGAACTGTCCCATGCCCGTGATGACCTGACCTCGGCGCAAAATGCCCTGGCCGACGTCAAGCAGAAGCTGAAAACCACCAGCGCGCTGGTCGACGACACCGTGGTGTCCTCGCATCCGGACGTGATGGCCGCTGCCGCGCAAGTGCGTCAGGCCTACCTGAACAATGCCCGCAGCACCTTGATCGCGCCGGTCACCGGCTACGTGGCCAAGCGGACCGTGCAACTGGGGCAGCGCGTGCAGCCGGGTACGGCCTTGATGGCGGTGATCCCGCTGGATCAGTTGTGGATCGACGCCAACTTCAAGGAAACCCAATTGCGCGACATGCGCATTGGCCAACCGGTGGAGATCGAAACCGATCTTTACGGCAGCAGCGTGAAATACAGCGGCACCATCGACAGCCTCGGCGCCGGTACCGGCAGCGCGTTTGCCTTACTGCCGGCGCAGAACGCCACCGGTAACTGGATCAAGATCGTGCAGCGTGTGCCAGTGCGCATTCATGTCAATGCCGAGGAACTGGCCAAGCACCCGTTGCGGGTCGGCCTGTCGACCATGGTCGATGTCGACCTGCGCGACCAGAGCGGCCCGGTGCTGGCGCAACAGCCGCCACAAAAGGCGTCGTTCAGCACCAGCATCTATGACCGCCAGTTGGCCGAGGCCGACGCCATGATCACCCAACTGATTCATGACAACAGCGCCGCGGTCAGCAAGACCGCGAACCGCTGATACCGACCCTTGTAGGAATGTACCTGTGTGGCGAGGGGATTTAGCGAAACGTCGCACCGCCCCGTTGGGCTGCGAAGCGGCCCCAGAACCTGAAACCGCGGTGTGTCATGTACATCGCGAGTAACGGTATCAGGGCTGCTGCGCAACCCAGCGGGGATAAATCCCCTCGCCACAAAGGCTCGCTCCTACAGGGGATTAGCTGCGACCGTATGGTTTCATAGGAATTGCGATGAGCAATAACGCGTCATTCACGCCGCCTAGCCTGGTGCTCAGCACCATCGGCCTGTCGCTGGCAACCTTCATGCAAGTGCTCGACACCACCATCGCCAACGTGGCGTTGCCGACGATATCCGGCAACCTGGGCGTGAGTGCGGAGCAGGGCACTTGGGTGATCACTTCGTTCGCCGTGAGCAACGCCATCGCCTTGCCACTGACCGGTTGGCTCAGCCGGCGTTTTGGTGAGGTGAAGCTGTTCGTCTGGGCCACGCTATTGTTCGTGCTGGCGTCGTTTCTGTGCGGGATTTCCAGTTCCATGCCGGAACTGGTGGGCTTTCGGGTCCTGCAAGGCGTGGTGGCAGGGCCGTTGTACCCGATGACCCAGACGCTGCTGATTGCGGTCTACCCCCCGGCGAAACGGGGGCTGGCCCTGGCATTGCTGGCAATGGTCACGGTGGTGGCGCCGATTGCCGGGCCGATTCTCGGCGGCTGGATCACTGACAGCTACAGCTGGCCGTGGATTTTCTTCATCAACGTGCCCGTCGGCCTGTTCGCGGCATGGGTGGTCACGCAACAGATGAAGAAACGTCCGGTGGTCACCAGCCGCCAACCGATGGATTACGTCGGTCTGATCGCCTTGATCATCGGCGTCGGCGCGTTGCAGATCGTCCTCGACAAAGGCAACGACGCGGACTGGTTCGAATCGAATTTCATCATTATCGGCTCAGTGATTTCGGTGGTGGCCCTGGCGTTCTTCGTGATCTGGGAAATGACCGATGAACACCCGGTGGTGAACCTGCGTCTGTTTGCCCATCGCAACTTCCGCTACGGCACCATCGTGCTGATTCTGGGTTACGCAGGGTTCTTCGGGATCAACCTGATCCTGCCGCAGTGGCTGCAAACGCGACTGGGCTACACCGCGACCTGGGCCGGTTTTGCCGTGGCACCGCTGGGGATCCTGCCGGTACTGATGGCGCCGTTTGTCGGTAAATACGCACCGAAGTTCGATATGCGTGTGCTGGCGGGGTTGGCGTTCCTGGCCATCGGCCTGAGCTGTTTCATGCGTGCCGGGTTCACCAATGAAGTGGACTTCCAGCACATCGCCATGGTGCAGCTGTTCATGGGCATCGGCGTGGCGTTGTTCTTCATGCCGACCCTGACCATCCTGCTGTCCGATTTGCCGCCACACCAGATTGCCGATGGTTCGGGTCTGGCCACCTTCCTGCGGACCCTGGGCGGCAGTTTCGCGGCCTCCCTGACCACCTGGATCTGGATCCGTCGCGCCGACCAGCACCATGCCTACCTCACCGAAAGCATCACCCCGTTCGACCCGGCGACCCGCGAGACGTTGACGCAACTGGGCGGGGCAGGGGCCAAGGCCTATACGCAGTTGGAGCAGACGGTGATCAGCCAGGCGTACATCATGTCCACGGTGGACTACTTCACCTTGTTGGGCTGGATGTTCATGGGGTTGATATTGATCGTGTGGCTGGCCAAGCCGCCGTTCACCGCCAAGGCCGGGCCTGCGGCCTCTGCCGGCCACTGATCCGAACGCGATCATTGTAGGAGCCGGCTTGCTGGTGATAGCGGTGTATCAGGTGCATTGAAGTCATCTGACATGCCGCTGTCGCCAGCAAGCCGGCTCCTACGAAGATTTTGTGTTCGGCAGTCAGGTGGTGGGAGCTGCCAATTGCGGGGGCGGGGCGAAATCGAACGGCGCCAGGGCAAATCCCTGCTCATCCACTTGTAATGCCCAGCCTTGCTTATCCCAATCCCCCAGCACAATCCGCCGCGCCGCCTGGTCGCCCAGCTGCAATTTGTGGATGGCCGGACGGTGAGTATGGCCATGGATCAGGGTTTTCACGCCGTATTGCTGCATGATCCGCGGGATCTCTTCGGGCGTGACGTCGACGATGTCATTGGCCTTCATCTGTGTTTGCGCACGGCTTTCACTGCGCAGCTTGCGCGCCAGTTTATGCCGCGTACTCAACGGTAGATGCCGCAGGATGAACAGGGTGATGGGGTTACGCAGGTAGCGACGCAGCTTCATGTAGGCTTCGTCGCGGGTGCAGAGGCTGTCGCCGTGCATCAACAGCACCGGTTCGCCGTTGAACGGCACGACACTCGGATCTTTCAGCAAGGTGCAGCCGGCCTGCTTGCAGAAGGCCTGGCCGAGCATGAAATCGCGATTGCCGTGCATCAGGAAAATGGCCGTGCCGCTGTCGCTCAACTCACGCAGGGCCTGGCAGATGGAACGCTGGAAGGGGGTCATGGCGTCGTCGCCAATCCACACTTCGAAAAAGTCGCCCAGAATGTACAACGCACTCGCCGAGCGGGCGCGTCCGGCGAGCAAATCCAGAAACGCCCGGGTAATGTCCGGGCGCTCCTCTTCCAGATGCAAGTCTGAAATCAGCAATATCACTCAATGATCTCGGCTTTCTCGATGATCACGTCGTCTGCTGGTACGTCCTGGTGGCCGGCCTTGGAAGTGGTGGCAACGCCTTTGATCTTGTCGACAACGTCGGTGCCTGCGGTCACTTTACCGAATACCGCGTAGCCCCAGCCTTGAACGTTCTTGCCGCTGTGGTTCAGGAAGCTGTTGTCGGTCACGTTGATGAAGAACTGTGCCGAAGCCGAATGCGGCTCCATGGTACGGGCCATGGCGATGGTGTATTTGTCGTTGGAAAGACCGTTGTCGGCTTCGTTCTGGATGCTTGGACGCTTGTCTTTCTTTTCTTTCATGCCTGGCTCGAAACCGCCGCCCTGGATCATGAAGTTGCCGATGACGCGGTGGAAAACGGTGTTTTCGTAGTGGCCGGCTTTGACGTATTCAACGAAGTTGGCAACGGTGATCGGTGCCTTTTCAGCGTTCAGTTCGAGGACGATGTCGCCGAAGTTGGTGGTCAATTTGACTTGGGTCATGTTGGCTACTCTTTCAAGGAATTCGTGGGTTTCGGGCTGCAAGGCCCCCAACCGTGTTGGCCTGTTTGGACCAAGGTGCGCAGTTTAGCGCGACGGACGCGAATTTCGAGGCTGTTTTTCGTTTAGATCCGATTAAATGCAGCGGTTTTTAGGCCTGCCCTGTCTGCGGCCTGACGGCATCGGCTATGATAGCGGCTTTGTTTTGTCAGGCCCTTATTCTCGGCCACGCACTTGTACGTTCAAGGATCCTATGAGCAAGCCCACTGTCGACCCTACCTCGAATTCCAAGACCGGCCCTGCCGTGCCGGTCAACTTCCTGCGGCCGATCATCCAGGCAGACCTGGACTCGGGTAAGCACACGCAGATCGTCACCCGTTTCCCGCCTGAGCCCAACGGCTACCTGCACATCGGTCACGCCAAGTCGATCTGTGTGAACTTCGGTCTGGCCCAGGAATTCGGTGGCGTCACGCACCTGCGTTTCGACGACACCAACCCGGCCAAGGAAGACCAGGAATACATCGACGCGATCGAAAGCGACGTCAAGTGGCTGGGCTTTGAATGGGCCGGCGAAGTGCGTTATGCCTCGCAGTACTTTGACCAGTTGCACGACTGGGCCGTCGAGCTGATCAAAGCCGGCAAGGCTTATGTCGACGACCTGACCCCCGAGCAGGCCAAGGAATACCGTGGCAGCCTGACCGAACCTGGCAAGAACAGCCCGTTCCGCGACCGTTCGGTGGAAGAGAACCTGGACTGGTTCGCCCGCATGCGCGCCGGCGAGTTCCCGGACGGCGCACGCGTGCTGCGGGCCAAGATCGACATGGCCTCGCCGAACATGAACCTGCGCGACCCGATCCTGTACCGCATCCGTCACGCTCACCACCACCAGACCGGTGACAAGTGGTGCATCTACCCCAACTACGACTTCACCCACGGTCAGTCGGACGCCATCGAAGGCATCACCCACTCGATCTGCACCCTGGAGTTCGAAGGCCATCGTCCGCTGTACGACTGGTTCCTCGACAACCTGTCGGTGCCGTGCAAGCCGCGTCAGTACGAGTTCAGCCGCCTGAACCTGAACTACACCATCACCAGCAAGCGCAAGCTCAAACAGTTGGTCGATGAAAAGCACGTCAACGGCTGGGACGATCCGCGCATGTCCACGCTGTCGGGCTTCCGTCGCCGTGGCTACACGCCGAAGTCGATCCGCAACTTCTGCGAAATGATCGGCACCAACCGTTCCGACGGCGTGGTGGACTTCGGCATGCTCGAGTTCAGCATCCGTGACGACCTCGACCAGAGCGCACCGCGCGCCATGTGCGTGCTGCGTCCGCTGAAAGTCGTGATCACCAACTACCCGGAAGGCCAGGTCGAAAACCTCGAGCTGCCATGCCACCCGAAAGAAGACATGGGCGTGCGCGCGCTGCCGTTTGCCCGTGAAATCTATATCGACCGTGAAGACTTCATGGAAGAGCCGCCCAAAGGCTACAAGCGCCTGGAACCGGCTGGCGAAGTGCGTCTGCGCGGCAGCTACGTGATCCGTGCCGACGAGGCGATCAAGGACGCCGACGGCAACATCGTCGAGCTGCGTTGCTCCTACGACCCGGACACCCTGGGCAAGAACCCTGAGGGTCGCAAGGTCAAGGGCGTGATCCACTGGGTGCCGGCCGCCGCCAGCGTCGAGTGCGAAGTGCGTCTGTACGACCGTCTGTTCCGCTCCGCCAACCCGGAGAAGGCCGAAGACGGCGCCAGCTTCCTGGACAACATCAACCCTGATTCGCTGCAGGTACTCACCGGTTGTCGTGCCGAGCCTTCGCTGGGCAATGCACAGCCGGAAGACCGTTTCCAGTTCGAGCGCGAAGGTTACTTCGTCGCCGATATCAAGGACTCGAAACCAGGCCAGCCGGTATTCAACCGTACCGTGACCCTGCGTGATTCGTGGGGCCAGTGATTCAAGGATTTATGACGTGCTAACGATCTACAACACGCTCACCAAGAGCAAAGAAGTCTTCAAGCCGCTCGATGGCAACAAGGTGCGCATGTACGTGTGCGGCATGACCGTGTACGACTACTGCCACCTGGGCCACGGCCGCAGCATGGTCGCCTTCGACCTGGTCACCCGCTGGCTGCGGTTCAGCGGTTACGACCTGACCTACGTGCGCAACATCACCGACATCGACGACAAGATCATCAACCGGGCCAACGAGAACGGCGAGTCGTTCGAAGCCTTGACCGAGCGCATGATCGCGGCGATGCACGAAGACGAAGCGCGCCTGAACATCAAGAAGCCGGACATGGAGCCGCGTGCCACCGACCACATCCCTGGCATGCACGCAATGATCCAGACCCTGATCGACAAGGGTTACGCCTACGCCCCGGGCAACGGCGACGTGTACTACCGCGTCGGCAAGTTCATGGGCTACGGCAAGCTGTCGCGCAAGAAGATCGAAGACCTGCGCATCGGCGCGCGCATCGAAGTCGACGAGTCCAAGCAGGACCCGCTGGACTTCGTACTGTGGAAAGCCGCCAAACCGGGCGAGCCGAGCTGGGAATCGCCATGGGGCGCCGGGCGTCCGGGCTGGCACATCGAATGCTCGGTGATGTCCACCTGCTGCCTCGGTGAAACCTTCGACATTCATGGCGGCGGCAGTGACCTTGAGTTCCCGCACCACGAAAACGAAATCGCCCAGAGCGAAGCGGCCACCGGCAAGACCTACGCCAACGCGTGGATGCATTGCGGCATGATCCGCATCAATGGCGAGAAGATGTCCAAGTCCTTGAACAACTTCTTCACCATCCGCGACGTGCTCGACAAGTACCACCCGGAAGTCGTGCGTTACCTGCTGGTGTCGAGCCATTACCGCAGCGCCATCAACTACTCGGAAGACAACCTCAAGGACGCCAAGGGCGCCCTGGAGCGTTTCTACCACGCGTTGAAAGGCCTGCCGAGCGTGGCCCCGGCGGGCGGCGAAGCCTTCGTCGAGCGCTTCACCCAGGTGATGAACGACGACTTCGGCACGCCGGAAGCCTGCGCGGTGCTGTTCGAGATGGTGCGCGAGATCAACCGCCTGCGCGAAAGCGATCTGGATGCAGCGGCCGGTCTGGCAGCGCGTTTGAAGGAACTGGCTAGCGTGTTGGGTGTGTTGCAACTCGAAGCCGATGACTTCCTGCAAGCCGGCGCCGAAGGGCGTGTGGACGCGGCTGAAGTCGAGGCGCTGATCGCGGCTCGCCTGGCGGCGCGTGCTGGTAAAGATTGGGCCGAATCCGACCGCATCCGTGACCAGCTCACGGCCATGGGCGTGGTGCTGGAAGACGGTAAGGGCGGGACGACCTGGCGGTTGGCTGACTGATTGTTGTGTTCGCTACAAACAAAACCCGCCTTGTGCGGGTTTTTTTATGTCGTAACATATTGTTTTATATGGGGTAAAGTTGTGTATGTTGTGATAGCCCCACACTGAGCCCCACACCAATTGCTTGCGTGAAGGGTTGATGGCTTGCCAAACAGGCAGCAGTGCACACCTAACTGCACACCAGCCCAAGCTACACCGTGCAACTGCCCCATAAGCATGCTGTAGCGGCCCTGTTGGGCGCGCAGGTGGATTGCCCCTACCTTTTTGCGGCGGTTAGGGGCCTAGCCCCACGCGGCCACCCACAGCCCTAAGTGCCCCCCCCCCCCCCGGTGAAGTAAAATACGGTGGGGTATGTGCCGGTTTGTAGACATCCACGAAAAATTTGTAGTTTCTAAGTGTCTGGTACTACCAGTACGCAGCCAGCCGGCAGAAGCTCGCGATGGGCCATACATGGACTCAAATCGCCAATCTGAGGTTGTCCGGAGATAGGAGTGTCGCGTTATACCAGCGCTATCAAGGAAATTTTTTCGGAGTGGTGGCAAAACGCCGGACAAATGGACATGCTATGAGGGTCATGTATACAAGGCGGCAGTGGAACGACAGACCTTCGTTTCCTGCGTCAAAGGACTGCCCAGTCTTAGACTATGGGCGAATGTCAAAAAATTAAGTATTAAGGAAGATTAAGCTTGAAGCGCCAATTTTACAGTAAATGCACACGATATTATTGCCCAGAAGTGCGTGATGCGTTCCTGATGGAACTTGGGTAAGCATGATGTCTAAATGGCTAAGGCATCTAGTTATTATGCTAATAAAATCTCAAGGGTAGCGTGATAAAATTGAGCGCAAAAAATAGAAAAAATGTTGGAAAGTCTACGTCTAAAGAAAATTCAGCAAGTTCTTTTAAGCGAGTGCTTCACGCCACCCGTGAATTGAGATACGGGGTTGGGCTTGCACGTTCATCGTTTGAGCCAATGCATTTTCCTGCAATTGTTAGGCAGCTCGGCTGCCAGCAAATATATAAAAAACTCTTCGCTCCAGTAACCTTTCCTAAAAATCTAAAGGATTATCCTGCTCGTCGTCGTCTTGTAAAAATTACGGCCGCAGGAGAAATAATTTGGACAGCCTCGGTTCTTGCGTTATTCAGTGCTGAGCTTAAAGAGTTTGTTGCACTTAAGACAAAATTTCAATTAAGTTACTTTAATGGAGAGTTTGACTCGGCTGCAGAGATTTTAGACGAGATCCAGTTGAAGTTTGGATTCTCTTTGTGGCTTATTCACAGTAAATTAAATTTCCTGCAAAGCGCGAAAGGCTTGAAAGCTCAAAAAGATTTCTTGGAAGAGGTGCTTTCAGCTGGAAGCCCTAACCAAATAGTTACTTGGGTTTCTTATTATTTAAGTCTTCAAGCTGAGGTAAGCGTCTCTTTTGCGGATTTTAGCGACGAAGTATCACACATGATAGGGGGTGGTGAGCTCAGTGATTATGTGGTGCGCAAGCTACTTCCTATTGAGTCAGCGCGGATTTCGGATCCTTCAACTGCAATAAGTTGGGATGAGCCCCACTGCATAATAGATAGATTTGAAACTCTCGTTGCTATGAGTGTTCTGTATTTCTCAAGAAATGGAGTTTCTGCTAGCAATGAAATTCTTGTAGCATTTAGCCAAATAGAGGATGTTGGAGATGTTCGCGTAACAAGAACCTTGCAGGTCGCACGTGACCAATACTCCCCTGATGAATTTGACTTTTTGGCATGGGCGGACTTGTATACGACAGGTCAGTACCAAAGCGTTATAAGTGGCGATTGCGAGATTTTGGAATTAATCGCAAGAAGCTATGCTTGCGCCAATGAAGCCAAGGTAGAAATAAAACCAAGCTCGATTAAGCAAAATATAATTAGGCTGATGTATCAAAGTTTGATTTTTGATACTGATAAGGCTCAGGCTGACAAGGCTTTAAAGAAAATAGCGCTCACATGTGCAGGGCATCATTATGCCAGCCAAATAGGTGCATTTTTGCATCGGAGTCATGATGTTCTGTTTAAAGATTCGCCAACTGAACTACAGAATATTAATGCGCTAACTGGGCCAGGTGACAATCCGTGGAGCGCGCCCGTCTTTGATAAGCTCTCGACGAATGGATGGTTTTCTGTTTTGAAGGGTAAGTATCCTCAATCTCCATCATTGATCTTGAGGGGCGTACTCGCGGAGGGGGACGTCGAACCACTACGCAGCTGTCTTGGACTTCCCTCTTATCGTCGTGCTGCATATGAGGGGCACGCTAGCATGGCCACCTCGAATTACGCAAAGGCTATAATTTGCTATACCGATATGGCTAGTTCGAGTGTGAAATATATTTCAAATGCAGCAAGAATTTATTTGTTTGATGCCTATATGGCAATGATGGATTTTGAATCAGCCATGTATTTGGTTGTTGATCATTGCATTGAGTCGCCTTCTGCTGCACGAGCATACCCGCTTGAGAAGTTAGTAAATACTTGTATTGGAAAAACCGAGCTTCAAGAAAGTATTGGGCTTGCGATCCTGATTTTCATTGCTACAAAAAACGGCATAGGTAAATTTGAGCGTGATTTATCTGACACATACGAAAACGCACTAAGCGCTTTGGGTATATCACGCCCTACGGAGCTGGTTCAGCTTATATCTACTGATAATTATTCGCGCTACATCTACTTCCTTAGAAATATATGTGTTCCTAGGTTGATGGATGACACAACGCTGTTTGAGTCCTTGGATGAAATCGATAGCGAGCGAATACTTATCTGCCAGGAGTTACTGCAGCTTGATCCACAGAATGAGCAGTCCTATCTGAGCGAAATTAGGATAATTACTAGAGACAATAATGTAGCAAAGCTTTTGGAGCAAGTGCAAAGTAGTAAAATATTTGTCGATGAAGATGGAATAAAGCAGGTTCTTGAAGCAAGCTTGTTAAGCTCGTTTGGACGATACACAGAATTATTAAGCTCGCCGACACTCGCTTATCAAGCCGAAAAATTATCCAAAATACTAATGGATTTAATAAATAGTACTAATAATACTGATATTCGAAGCTTGAAGCTACCAGCAACGGAGCTGGAAGGTTTGTTTCGCTCAATGCTTTTGGAGTGTGTTTATCAGTTCGCATTTAATCCTGCTTACGGTCTTGATACGCATGTAAGTACTACCATTCGACATGGGTCTTTTGAAGGGCATCTTCGAAGCCCCCTAGCAGTGGAGGACTTGCTTTGCGTTAAGACACAAACAGAATATGTTCTGCCTGAAAGCTGGCTAAACAAGCTCAAGGATTGGGATGAGGATGAAGTAAGTCGAGTCACAAAGGCGCTGGGGAAATTTACTCAATCATTTGAGGATCTAGTTGTCTCATATCTAAAAGAAAAACTGCATATGAAAACAACGGATCTTCCTCAAGGTATGTTTTCGTTTGATGGTGCATCCAGGATGTCGGGCAAGGTCATGGATAGCATTACAACTAACACAGATTTTGATACTCTCTGTGATCGCCTTATTTCTTACTGTTGGGATCTTACTGAGTTATCGCTACAAAATATTAGAAATGACTTGAAGTATACGCTTACCACACAAATGTCTTTTCATTTTGAAAGTCTATTGCGCTCTATTGAATTAGATGCGTCGCGTCTAAAGGTTGCACCGCTCATAGATTCAATAGTCCGTGCAAAAACGGCATTTCAAGTAGCGGTTGCTGATGTGTCTGAATGGTTTAGGCGGCCAAGTAATTTGGCTCGCGAACCTTTCGACCTCGAATTGGCTGTGCATGTAGCAATACAGCAGGTTAAAAACTGCTATGTAAAAACGCCTATTCAACCAACATTAGAAATAGACGTCCCGTACAAAATAGATGGTTCAATGCTGGACGGCCTATGCGAAATATTCTTTATTTTGCTCCAAAACGTAATTATCCATGGTGGAGTGCAGAATGAGCCGGTTCCAGTCAGTCTCAAAGCCAGAACTGAAAAATCGAGCATTATAATTGAATGCTCAAATAAACTGAGCAATCTTCTCTCTGTCGAGGAGCGGAGAGATGCCGCAAGCCAAGCTATGAGTTCTTACGAGCGCGATTCGGCTCTACGCAGGGCTAGGAAGGAGGGTGGGTCAGGCTTGTCGAAAGTTTGGAGAATTGCAGAGTTTGATCTGAGAACGGACCATGGTCTGCTTCTTGCTGTGTTGGATGACGGTACATTTAATACGAATTTGACTATGACGCCGAGATAGCTCGATGACGATATATATAGTTGAAGATAGTGCACTGAAGGCGAATAATATAATTTCGTTTTTGAGTGAGTTTTACGGTGAGGACGAGCAGTTGAGGCTGTTCTTGAGCTTTCAGAGCGGCTTAAAAGCTTTAGAGCTTGAGCCACCTGGACTCGTGATATTAGATATGACTTTACCTACCTTCGATAGACGCCCAAATGCAAGAGAGGGCAGGCTTAGGCCGTTGGGGGGGTATGATATAATGAGAAAGTTAAAGCTAAAAAATATTAATACAAAAGTAATAGTTGTCACTCAGTTGGAGTCGTTTGGTGACGACGAAGACGAGGTCAGTTTTAAAGAAATAACTGCGCAATGCTATCGAGAGTTCCCTGAGTTTTTTTTAGGTAGCGTTTATTATGATCAAAACGGAACCAGTTGGCGGCATGAACTGGAGAAAATTTTAAGGATGCTTGGTGGGAAATGATAAAAATTCTATTGGTAGATGATGATAGTGAGAAACACCGGGTAATCACTAAGGTGGTTTTGGAGGTTCCTGGGATAGAAGATGACTCTATTGATCATGTATATGATGTGGTTGCAGCTAAAAAAGCGATTCGATCGAATCGCTATGACTTAGTTATACTTGATATTAATCTCGCACGAAACTCCAATAGCGGCCCGGAAGTAGGTGCGGGGTTAGATGTGTTGCATTTTATTAAGAATAATAATCACGCTAAGAGGCCGGGTTGTTTATTTGGGTTAACTGCATTCGACGATGGTGCGGAGATTGCGGCTTCAGAGTTTTCATCGCCTCTTTGGAAGTTGATGAGGTTTTCCTATACTGAGTTATCTTGGTGTCAGCCACTGAAGGAAGCACTGATATACTTGCAAGAGCTCAATAAGCCGCCTTTCACTAATGATGGTAAGAACTATCATTACGACCTTGCAATATTTACGGCCATTCAAGAAGAACTTGATAGTTTACTCTCGCTCTCATCGTGGACCAAAATTACGGTGCCATATGATCACGCTGATTACTACGAAACTATTTTGCAAGGGCCGGATGGTAGCCTAAAAGCGGTAGCCACCGTTGCTCCGCGAATGGGGATGCCGTCAGCGGCAGTTTCTAGCTCAAAACTCATTCATAACTTCCGCCCAAAATATCTTGCCATAGTTGGTATTTGTGCAGGAGTAAGAGGGAAGTCTGAACTGGGTGATATACTCATTGCCGATCCATGCTTTGACTGGGGAAGTGGCAAATGGCAGAGAGAAACAGAATCGGGAGTTCTTCGATTCCGCCCAGCCACCTACCAATGGCGGCTAGATGAATCGCTTAGAGCAGCAGCTAAATCCGTTGCATCGGATGAAAAATTTTTACGTGATTTGCATTATAACTACGAGGGCAAAAAACCCACGCAGCGTCCAGAAGTCCATATCGAAGCGATGGCGAGTGGTGCCTCGGTGCTGCAAGCTACCTCTTTAATGGAGGATGTGCGTGACCTCCATAAAAATTTGGTAGGTGTTGAGATGGAAAGCTACGCTGTCTTCACAGCTGCTCAACATGCGGCTGAGCCGCGACCACTATGTATTTCAGTAAAGTCAGTTTGTGATTTTGGTGATGAGACAAAATCAGATGATGTACATCATTATGCTGCGCATACTAGCTCTGCATTTTTGATTCAGCTTGCAAAGCTAGCATTGGTGGAGCCAACTATTTAGCTTTTGATCGCCTGGTGCTGGGGTAAACCACAAACATTATGTAATCGATAGTGTTTTAATTTCTGTGTTTGTAGATGTTTATCTGCGCCTTAAAAGTCGATGATTTTTGAGGCGCTTTTTATCTACAGAAAATATTTTCAAATGGAAGTTGGCTTGTATTCTGCTTGGTTCGGTTTTATTTTTAGTAAAAATCTAGAGTTGTTGATAGAGATGGTGTGCAGTAATTTTGTTGAATGGTAAGTGTTCATGTTGCGCACAGTTATTGCCTTGGTTGTGATAAGGAGCGGCCCTGTTTTGAGTCTTTTAGGCGCTTCGATTGCACTATCTTATTATATGGGTTTTGATTTGGATTTGCAGTGTGCAGCAATGCAAAGCTAATGGCGGCCTTAGTGCGTGGTAAAATAAGTGTACCATGCCACTACCAAAGGGCCGCCACTGTGCAGCGCGCAGACCTACCTACGCTGGACATCAGAACCCTGCTGCATCAAGGGTTACTGAGGGACTCCACACCCGGCACTTTGAGTTTAGGCGAGTTGAAATTTGACTGCGTAGCGCCTGACCGTTCAGCACTGTTAGTTAGTTGGAGCAGCAATCAGCAAGCGTTGCTTCTCCGATGGGTCGGCGTGCGTGGCCGTCCTGGCGCGCATAGAGTTTGCTGGTATTGCCCTCTGTGCGGAAAACCTACTCATTTACTATACCTGCTCGAAACTTTCGCCTGCGCCAAGTGCCATGGGCTGCGTTCTGGGCTTGGTACTGCTGAGCGTTTGCGCAGGGCAAAGGACGCCGTAGCTTTGTTGGAAGCAACAGCACAAGGGCCAAAGGCGTTGCTGGCAGAACTAGCGAGCAGGTCTGTCGTGCAACCCAGCGGCATAGCGGTTCTTGTCACTGGCCCGATAGCACCCTTAGTCGAGATGGTGGGGCGGCGTGATGCCGAAAGCAGGGCAGCGCTCCAGCGGGCTCAGCGTGAACAGCGTCTAGCGGCGATTCGCCGCGCCAAGCGGGAGCAGCAGCCATGAAGACGGGCGAGGTCCCAGCGCTGGAGTTGGGCCTATTGCGGCGGTTAGGTGGCCTGGAGCTCGGCACCAAGCTGGAGTTGGAAGCCGACGGGGTAAGCATTGCGACGCTAGCACTAAGTGCCACGCAGCTCCAAGTGACAGCCGGTGATGTGGTGCAGCAAGTTGAGGTCGTAACAAACCGGTGGGGCGGCTACCTCCGCTGCCCTTATTGCTCAGCGCTCCGAACTAAGTTGTATATGGTGAAGCGGCTGGCGTGCCGAGCTTGTCATAGGCTAGTACGTGGCACGTCGCACGACGATGTACTAACAACCCGCAGGGCGTACCTGCGCCGATTGCTGCGATGCGGGGATGAACCGCTGGAACGCATAGCCAAGCCCCCCAAGATGGCACAGGAGCGGTTCGACGACTTGTTGGGAAAACTGCGTCAGACCGAGTGCGTGGCGGAAGCGGAAGTACGGCGCTGGATGCAACGCCGCAGAATACCCTCATGGATTATAAAAACGCTGGCGCCGTCAACACGGCGCGGCGTGGCAACAGTAGCCTTGCGGATGGACGCGCCAATACGTTGGGATCGAGTATTGCTGGCGCTGGCCGACCTTAACGCAGCAGAGGCGCGGCCAGATGGATAGCGCCAATGGGTTATTTTTACCAAAAAGTATGGGTGCGTTACATACCCCCTTATAGGGGGTATGTGTAACGTAATGCACCAGCGTTACAGGTTGCGTTACGGCTGTAACGCCCGTGCTAGGGCGGCTGGTGCGGGTATGCATTACACCCTGCGTTACGGTAACGCAAAAAGGGCTGTAACGCAGTTTGTAACGCAGCTTTTGCCCCTAAAATTTAGTCTTTTTACTTGGCCGTGGGCGGTACTCATTCCCTTGGAGCTTATCCACAATCTCCGCTTTAACTAAGCGTGCAGCTACACTAGTGTGACTCTTGATGCCTGCGTTTTTCATGGCGTCATACCACGCAGCTTGCGTCACTACTGCATCTTCGCCACCAGCGTCCCCATGAAGCTTGAACAAAATGGCTATCGCCATCTCCTTAGCGGAAAATTCTGCCAGCACTACATCCGCAGGAGTAAATGGCTCCGCTACCAGCGACGTTACTTCCACACCATCTTCGTTATAGATGCCTAATGGTATCTGTAGCGCCATCGCATTAATGCTGAAAGGCTCGCCGTCCTTCATCTTGCCAGTGGCTGGATGGGCCGTTACCTCAAACCTTCGCTCGCCCTCCAACCCAACTGGTTTGAACGCGAACACAAAGTCCATATCGTTGTAGAAATTGCCTGCTCCACGTGCGCCCTTGGTGGTGTCCTTACCGCTGTGATGAACAATGATGCTAGAGGCCCCTGCGCTTCGGCAGCACTGTTTGACTCGTCGAAGGCACTGACCAACATCGGAGGGGCTGTTCTCGTCGACACCGCCATTCAACGCTGCGAAGGTGTCAAATATCACCAGAACAGGATGCAGTTCCTGCAGTTCCACGCCGAATGCCTCCATGCAAGCATCATCTGAGAGGTCTACCCCTGCGGTTACGATGCTCAGGTTGCCGTTAAATCCCCCCAAGTGCTTCGACAGCGCCTTTACCCTTCGTGAAATACCGCCTTGCCCCTCGCCACACACAATCACCACGGGTCCTATGCGTAGCACTTTGTGACCCATGAACTCCGCCCCAGTGCAGATGCTATGCGCTAGACGCAGAACCCAGAAGGTTTTATAGCTCCCTGAGCCACCGTAGGCGGTGCCATGCGCGTCTTCTTCCAGCACTCCGTCAACGATATAGGCGGGAGCTACGCAGTGCTCCGCCAGCGTGTCCGCATTCAAGAAGGTAAACCGCAGCTTTGGCGCCGAAGCCTCCAGCTTGTAGTTCTTCCCGCCGTGCGCGTGGCTATACAGGCGCGCAGCCCCATCGGCATTGACGTAAACAACAGCGATGCGCGGGTCGTCCAAATGCTCCGCCTCAAAGGGGTCGTGGAACCTGGCCTCATGCCACATCTTACCTTCGGTCAAAATCTGATCGACAGTAACCCGCCCCCCGTCAGCGCTGACCAGTATGAAGTCCCCATTCAGAGCCCCGGTGTCGAGGGAGCGGCTCAGGCATGCCCTAGCCCGTTCCTGTTCGTCTTCAGGTAGGTGCGCAAATTTCGCCTTCAACCATTCATACCGAACCGCAGCGGCCTTATCTCGACTTTCGGCCTCGGCGCACCGCTGTAGTCGACCCAACTCGCTGTTCTCTTCGGGCGTAAGGTCGGGGATTGCCAGCTGCAAGTCCAACGCTGGGGCGTCATTGTTCATAGCCACGGGGGCGGGGCGTCGTGACTCCAGCGGTGCGATGCACACCGGGGGCGCAGCGAAGTCCAGCCTGTTGGGCTGCCACACAGACTTATCCACCAGCGTGCGCGGCATCAGCGTCCCTGCGGAACTGATATCGAAGCGTCCATACCCTGCTAGCCACAGGCGGTCGAACAAGGCAGCACCCGCACGCTCGATGTCCTTAGCGCTCGAAACCAGCACATAAAGCCGCTGGCCTCGAACGCCTGTAACCACTTCGCCGCTATCTGCGTTGTGGATGTTGCTCGAACTACTGACACCCCAGACCATTGGAGCGGCCCGCAGCCCCGGAGCCGCGCTGTAGAGCGCCGAGAGCAATCCCTCGCGTGTTAGCGGGGGTTTGCCCTCTTGCGGGTCGTAGTCCAGCATCATCCAGCCGGAGCCTTCGTTCCACTTGAAATACTCCTTAGTGCGAGCTATCTCGCCGGGGGAATCTGCCAACTTTTGCTGAGTAGTAACTTTGCAAGACACTTCAGGCGGCAGGCCAAACACTAACGCTTGATTCTCCTTCAGTGCTGGTAACAATCTTACAAAGTCGGCAGGGCTAGCAACTGGCATGTGCGCCGCCATTCCTTCCAGCATCTCACCTGCGGAGATTTTAACCGGTTCGCCATTGATGAGTTCCCATTGTTTCGTTAATCGCGCAGGGTTGGAGCTGGTCAGGACGGAGACGGTGCTCATGACAACACCACCAGCGCGAGCGAGTCGGCCTCAAGGTGAAGATGGGCAATTCGATTGAACGCTTGGTGGTAGATCTGAACACAATTCACCTGCGCGGCGTTTCGACTACCGGTGATTGTGGCGTCGGTCACTTCTAACCACTGAGGCTCAACTGCTTTCAGAATCCCGGTGTAGGTCACTGGGCCAAGCTGCATAACCACGCGCTGGCCAAAATAGCGGTCAAGCGGGCTGGCTTTGGGTTTTGCCTTGTTTAGCGAAAGCTTTTCCATTGGGTTCTCTCCCGAGAAGCCCAACCTTTAAGGGTGCTGTACGCGCCAAGGGGGTATAAAATTACAACCATATTGCTACATCCCAAGCCGCTGATCCCTTGACTGGTTGGCAGCTTTTTATTGGGGGTGATCTAGCTGATTGTTTATCCAATCCTGTACAGCAAGACTGTCCCAGCCAACGGCGTGCAGGCCAGCTATCGGTTTACCTTTTGGAAACTTACCCTCGGCTATTAGCTCATAGATCTTTGTGCGGCTGAGGCCCATGGCTTTCTGCAGGTCGTGGATGCGTAAAATTGTGCGAGGGAGTGGCGTGGTGTTCATGATTGGTGCCCCAAGTATGGCCACGGGCTGCGGCGTATAGGGCATATGCTGTGCGGTACGGCCGGTTTAAAAAATTGTGCTTCCGTTGCGGTATTGGGGTTTACCGTAGCGCTTAAGGGGTTTTACGGGGGCGGCCCCCCTTTCTGGCGTAGGCTGGTGCAGTGGGCTTGATCCAGTCCTTAATGCTCGGAAGTTTCGGTAGTTGCGTGAAGCCCTCGTGCTCCAAGCTACCTTTAACCATTGCCGCCACTTCACTTAGTCGATATTCCTGCTCGGTGTCGGCTTGCCATGCTTCGGAAGCAAGTGTTCTGGCTCGGTTCTGTGCAATCGTTTTGGCGGCGTTTAAAGGACCTAATGAGCGCTGGAATACTTGTTCTGCCTTCTTTTTGTCTACGATATGTGGCACCACCAACGTAGCGCCAAGCCTAAAGAAGCAAACTATTACCTTGGTCAGCTGCTCAAGTTGCTCGTCGGTCAGCGTATTTGCCAGTGGCGCTATGGAGTCTAATAGCTCCATCAACTGTTCTCTTCTACCTGGCTCAGTCGCGGCGTTTTCTTCCAGATACGCCAATCCCACTAGCAGGCCATATGGCCCCACGAGACCCTTGGTCTCGGGGAAGTACGCTTCCAGTGCTTCAAGCGCATTCATACCCCAACCCTCCCAAATGCGCCATGCACCACGTTCGCCGCTGGCGGGGTGGTGGCGTAGTCAGCCCACGCCTGCATTAGCTCTCGACGCTTTTCTAGCAAATTGCTTCGACTGTAGGCGGCCTCTGTCTGATCGCGTTCATCGTGTGCCAGCGCCAGCTCACAAACTTCACGCGGGTAGTGGGTGCATTCACTCGCCCATGTGCGAAAGGTGGCGCGAAAGCCGTGGGTGGTTATGTCCGGTAGCCCCATTGCGCGCAGCAGGTTGAAGGTTGCGCCAATGTGCATGACGCCAGACTTGCTGCTGGTGCCAGGAAACAGATAAGGACTGCCAGCAATGCGCGGAATGGTTTGTAGTAATGCAACTGCCTGCCGCGATAGCGGAACAGTAAACGGCTGGCGGGTTTTCATGCGCTCGGCAGGTAAGCTCCATGTGGCAGCGTCAAGATCGAACTCGTCCCAAGTGGCAAAACGTACCATTCCGGCGCGAGCAGCAGTCAAAATCAACAATTGCAACGCATTAGCATCACGCCCTTCTCTAGAGGCCAGTTTGCCCATGAATGTCGGTAGGTCACGCCAAGCCATCGCTGGATGTTTGGTCTTTTGCCTAGCGCGCTTTTTGTCTGCTCGACTTAACAAGTTGTCCAAGTGACCACGCCAGCGTGCAGGATTCTCCCCGGTCCTAAGTTTGAGCGTTTTGGCTGCATCCAGCACCCGCTCGATATGGCCGCGCAACTCATCGGCTGTTGCTGGTTTCGCGCTCCAGATCGGCTGCAGAACTCGTAGTACATGCTCCGTCTGTATTTGATCAGGTCGTAGCGTGCCCATAGTCGGGAAAGCGTAGCGTTCCATAATTGACAACCACCCTTTGCGGCGGCGTTCAGTCAGGTGTTGGCAGTGCGCCGAATGGTAATCCAGCACCAGTGATTTGAAGGTGGCGACATTTGCCTGTTCTGCTCGGCGTTGCTCTTGATGGCGCTGCTGCTCGGCTCGGCGCTCATCCAATGGGTCGCAGCCCTTCAGGATCAGTGCACGTGCCTCGGCGGCGGCCTGCCTAGCTGCTTTGAGTTTTGCAGCTGGATACGGTCCCAAGCCCATATCTCGGCGCTTGCCGTTGAGTTGGTAGCGCAACAGCCAAGATTTGTTTCCCCCGGCCTTGATTACCAGATAAAGCCCGTCACCGTCTGAGTATCTGCCCGGCTCGGTTAGGTGCTCGACTTGCTTCGGATTTAGCTCGCTCATTTATACAGCCCCACACTCAGCCCCACATTTTTACACGGGTTTTGGCGTATAGCCACATACCGCTACGCACATTATACCACCGTGTGGCCTTGTATTTACTGGGGTTTGCGCACAATTACGCATTTCGGCGTACAGATAAAAAACCCGCCTTGTGCGGGTTTTTGTTTTTGGGGTTAATGGTGTTTGCGCTGACGTCATCGCCAGCAAGCCGGCTCCTACAAAGTTGGGGCGTTCGCCGATCTTGTGTTCGACGCGACACTGTAGGAGCCGGCTTGCTGGCGATTGACTGCACAGCAGTCAGCTTTCTGATTGTCGCAACCGCTTGTAAAGGGTATTGCGGCTAACCCCCAACCGCCGCGCCAGGTGCGAGATATTCCCCCCAACCGCCTGCAACTGCCGATTCAATTCATCGGCATCATCCAGATCCACCGCCAACGGCTCTGGCGACTCCATCGGCTCCATCTCCAGATCGACAAAAAAATCATCCGGCAAATGCTCCGGCCGCACCGGTTGTTCCTCGGCCATGGCCAGCGCCACTTGCATCACGCTGCTGACCTGGCGCAAGTTGCCTGGCCACGGGTGGCGGTCGAACAATTCCATTACCTCACGACTCAAACCGGCCCATTGGCTCGGTTCGCGGTGTTGCTCCCACAAACGCTTGAACAGCGCCTGCTTGTCGCTGCGCTCCCTAAGCGGTGGCAGCTCCAGAGTCAGGCCCCCGATGCGGTAATACAGATCCTCGCGAAAACGCCCCAACTGCACCTGCTCGCGCAGGGAGCGGTTAGTCGCGGAAATGATGCGGATGTCCACCGGGAACAACTCACTGCTGCCCACCGGCTGTACGCAACGCTCCTGCAATACGCGCAACAGACGGGCCTGGGTCGGCAGTGGCATGTCGCCGATTTCGTCGAGGAACAACGTGCCTTTGTCGGCCTTGCGGATCAGGCCGATGCTGCCTTTCTGGTTGGCGCCAGTGAAGGCGCCTTTTTCGTAGCCGAACAGCTCGGACTCTACCAATTCGGCGGGGATCGCCGCGCAGTTGACGGCAATAAAGGCTTGTTTGTTGCGGGTGCTGGCTTGATGCAGGGCCTTGACGAAGACCTCCTTGCCGACCCCGGTCTCTCCATGAATCAGCAACGGGATGTCTTTTTCCAGCAAGCGCTCGGCCTGGCGCACGGCTTTTTCCACGCGGCTGTCGCCGAAGTGCAGGGTGTTGAGGTTGATGGCGGCTGGCGCCGGGACAACGGTTTCTGTGAACACGCGCGCCTGGATCGGCGCCTGCTTCGGCCGCTTCAGCAGGCACTGGAAGCGATTGCGGCCGCAGGACTGGAGGGAGAAGGGCAGGCCTTCGGGCTGATTGAGCAGTTCCAGCAGCGACACCTTGAACAGGCTCTCGACACTGACCCGTGACAAACGCACGCCCAACAGGTTGTCAGCACGGCGGTTGGCCGACAGCACCTGGCCGCTCTCATCGAAAATCAGCAACCCGGCCCACTGGCTGTCGAGGTTGTTCAGGCCGGTGTTGAAGGTCAGCTGGAAATGCTGGCCGTGGAATAGGTTGAGGATCAGCCGGTTTTCCACGGTCTGACTCATCATCTTGACCATGCCCAAGGTGTGGGACGGCGGCAGGTAGCTGTCGCTGGACACGTCCAGTACCGCGATAACCTTGCGCTCGGCATCGAAGATCGGCGCGGCGGAGCCGGTCATGAAACGGTTGGCCTTGAGAAAGTGTTCATCGTGCTCAATGTGCACGGCCTGCTCACAGGCCAGCGCGGTGCCGATGGCGTTGGTGCCGGTGCAGCGCTCCATCCAGCTGGCGCCGGCACTGAAGCCGCGGGCCAGGTTCGGCTCGATAAAACGCTGGGTGCCCCAGGACGTCAGCACTTGCCCCTGATTGTCGGCGAGCATGATCAGGCAATTGGAGTTGCTCAGGATGTTCTCGTAGTAGGGCAGCACTTCCTGGTGGGTGGTTTGCACCAATGAATGCTGGCTTTCCAGCAACTGTGCGATGCCGGCGGCGGGCAATTGATCGAAGGCCGGGGCGCTTTGATGGTTGAGGCCGAAGGCGCGGCAACGGGACCAGGAGTCCTGGATGATGGCCTCGTGGGATAACGCGGGGGCAGGTGCGGCCATTCAAGTCAGCCTCGGATTAACGCTTTTATTGTTGTTATGGGTTTGCAAGGTAATGCAGGTACACCACATACCCGTAGGAGCCGGCTTGATGGCGATGGCGATGGCGATGGCGATATCGATAACGCCATCGCCAGCAAGCCGGCTCCTACGGGCGTGCGAGAACGATCCATAGAGTGTTGTTCACTAATGTTCATTGTCAATCGCGAGGGTGTTCAGTTGTTCAGTCGCGGTTGTTCATTTGTGTTCAGCATCGAACGCGACTCATTGGTCATTTTTCATAATTTCATGCTGAATCAATGACATGTGATTTCTGGCACAGATATCGCTCTATCGCTGCGGTCGCTTGACTCCAAAAATAAAAAAGGCCGAGCCATGTCATTAACCCTGGAGCATGTCAGCCGCACCGTCGAGGGCCAGACCTGGATAGACGATGCGTGCCTCAAGTTCGAACCCGGATCATTCAACGTTTTGCTCGGGCGTACGCTGTCCGGCAAAACCAGTCTCATGCGTCTGATGGCCGGGCTGGACAAGCCTGACAGCGGTCGCATCCTGATGAATGGCGTCGATGTGACCCAACGCCCGGTGCGCCTGCGCAACGTGTCGATGGTGTATCAGCAGTTCATCAACTACCCGACCATGACCGTCTTCGAGAACATCGCCTCGCCCTTGCGCCAGGCCGGTGTGTCCAATGAGCTGATCCAGAGCAAGGTGCTGGACACCGCAAAGATGCTGCGCATCGAGAAATTTCTTCAGCGTCATCCGCTCGAGCTCTCGGGCGGCCAGCAACAACGCACGGCCATGGCCCGAGCGCTGGTCAAGGACGCCGAGCTGATCCTGTTCGACGAGCCATTGGTCAACCTCGACTACAAGTTGCGTGAAGAACTGCGCCAGGAAATGCGCGAGCTGTTCAAGGCTCATCACACCATCGCTATCTACGCCACCACCGAGCCCAACGAAGCCCTGGCGCTGGGTGGCACCACCACCATTCTTCACGAGGGCCGGGTAGTGCAGAGCGGCAGAGCGTCCGAGGTTTATCACCAGCCGCAAACGGTGCTGGCGGCCGAGCTGTTTTCCGAGCCACCGATCAACCTGATGCCGGGACGCATTGCCGGTAACGAAGTGAGTTTCGCCAATTTCGTGCACTTTCCGTTGAACGTGGATTTACGTCCGGTGGGCGAGGGCGAGTTCCGCTTCGGTGTGCGTCCCAGTCATATCTCGCTGGTGCCGAGCAACGACGATGACCTCGAACTGGCGGTGACCGTGGAAGTCGCCGAAATCAGCGGCTCGGAAACCTTCCTGCACGTGCGTAACGAGCATTTCTTGCTGGTGCTGCACTTGCCCGGCGTTCACGAATACGACGTCGATGCGCCGATTCGCATCTACATCCCGACCCATAAGCTGTTTGTGTTCGATACCCAGGGGCGCCTGGTTCAAGCGCCCGGCCGGCGTGTCGCGAGGGTTGCCTGATGGCCGAAATTCGTTTGCAGAACCTCGCCCATAGTTACACCAGCACGCCGAGCGGTCCTGAGGACTACGCGATCCGCCAGATGGACCATATCTGGGAGCAGGGTGGTGCCTACGCCTTGCTGGGTCCATCGGGCTGCGGCAAATCGACCTTGCTCAACATCATTTCCGGGCTGCTCAGCCCGTCCCAAGGGCATGTGCTGTTTGATGGCAAAGCGGTGAACAACCTGACGCCGGAAAAACGCAACATCGCCCAGGTTTTCCAGTTTCCGGTGGTCTACGACACCATGACGGTGTTCGACAACCTGGCCTTCCCACTGCGTAATCAGGGCATGGCCGAGCCGAAAATTCACACCAAGGTGCAGGAAATCGCCGAAGTCCTCGACCTGCAGAATTTACTGAGCAAAAAGGCCCGCAACCTCACCGCCGACGAAAAGCAGAAAGTCTCCATGGGCCGTGGGCTGGTGCGCGATGACGTATCGGCGATCCTGTTCGATGAGCCGCTGACAGTGATCGACCCGCACCTGAAGTGGAAGCTGCGGCGCAAGCTCAAGCAGATCCACGAGCAGTTCAACATCACCATGGTTTACGTCACCCACGATCAACTGGAAGCCTCGACTTTCGCCGACAAGATCGCGGTGATGTACGGCGGACAGATCGTGCAGTTCGGCACACCACGGGAATTGTTCGAGCGGCCGAGCCACACCTTCGTCGGCTATTTCATCGGCAGCCCCGGCATGAACCTGATCGAGGTGCAGCCGCAACCGGGCGGCGTCGGTTTCGCCTCGACCCATCTGTCGCTGTCCGACGCCATGCAAAAACGTATTGCCGAGTCCACCTGGCAAAACCTCAAGGTTGGTATCCGGCCTGAGTTCGTCCATGTGTGGGAAGAACCGTTTGATGACGCGTTACAGGCGCAAGTCGTACACGTCGAAGACCTCGGTACCTACAAGATCATGACCCTGAACCTTGATGGCGCGCCGCTGAAAGTGCGGCTGGCCGAAGACAAACCGGTGCCGCAAGGCACGGCTTACATCAGTTTTCCGGGACAGTGGCTGATGGTGTATGCCGACGAGTTTCTGCTGGAGCCACAGGCCGTTGGGGAGGTGCAGCCATGAACAAGGTGCAGAACAACAAAGCCTGGTGGCTGGTGCTGCCGGTGTTCCTGCTGGTGGCGTTCAGTGCGGTGATCCCGATGATGACCGTGGTCAACTACTCGGTGCAGGACATCTTCGACCAGTCCAGTCGCTACTTCGTCGGTGCTGATTGGTACAAACAGGTGCTGCTCGATCCACGCCTGCACGACTCGTTGCTGCGTCAGTTCATCTACTCGGCCTGCGTGTTGTTGATTGAGATCCCGCTGGGGATTGCGATTGCACTGACCATGCCGACCAAGGGCCGCTGGTCGTCGGTGGTGTTGATCGTCCTGGCGATCCCGCTGCTGATCCCGTGGAACGTGGTCGGCACCATCTGGCAGATCTTCGGTCGCGCCGATATTGGCCTGCTGGGCTCCAGCCTGAACGCCATGGGCATCAGCTACAACTATGCGGCCAACACCATGGACGCCTGGGTCACGGTGCTGGTGATGGACGTCTGGCACTGGACTTCGTTGGTGGCGCTGTTGTGTTTCTCTGGTCTGCGGGCGATTCCCGACGTGTACTACCAGGCGGCACGCATTGACCGGGCCTCGGCCTGGGCGGTGTTCCGGCACATCCAGTTGCCCAAGCTCAAGAGCGTGCTGTTGATCGCGGTGATGCTGCGCTTCATGGACAGCTTCATGATCTACACCGAGCCGTTTGTGCTGACCGGCGGCGGGCCGGGCAATGCCACGACCTTCCTCAGTCAGACCCTGACCCAGATGGCTGTAGGGCAATTCGACCTCGGGCCGGCGGCTGCATTTTCGCTGGTGTACTTCCTGATCATCCTGTTGGTGTCCTGGCTGTTCTACACGGCCATGACTCACGCTGACGCCAACCGTTGAGGTCTGCCATGAGCAAGAGAAAGCTTGTCCCATTGCTGCTTTACATCCTGTTCCTGCTGGTGCCGATCTACTGGCTGCTGAACATGTCCTTCAAGAGCAACACCGAAATCCTCGGCGGCTTGACGCTGTTTCCCGCGGATTTCACCTTGCACAACTACAAGGTGATCTTCACGGACCCAAGTTGGTACACCGGTTACCTCAACTCGCTGTACTACGTGAGCCTGAACACGGTGATCTCCCTGAGCGTGGCGCTGCCGGCGGCGTACGCGTTCTCGCGCTATCGCTTCCTGGGTGACAAACACCTGTTCTTCTGGCTGCTGACCAACCGCATGGCGCCGCCGGCGGTGTTCCTGTTGCCGTTCTTCCAGCTGTATTCCTCGATTGGCCTGTTCGACACCCACATCGCCGTGGCGTTGGCCCATTGCTTGTTCAACGTGCCGCTGGCGGTGTGGATTCTGGAGGGCTTCATGTCCGGTGTGCCGAAGGAAATTGACGAAACGGCCTACATCGACGGCTACAGTTTTCCCAAATTCTTCGTGAAGATTTTCGTCCCGCTGATCGGCTCCGGCATCGGCGTGACGGCATTTTTCTGCTTCATGTTTTCTTGGGTCGAACTGCTGTTGGCGCGAACCCTGACATCGGTGAACGCCAAACCCATCGCGGCGGTGATGACCCGCACAGTCTCGGCGTCTGGCATCGACTGGGGTGTGCTGGCGGCGGCGGGGGTGTTGACCATCCTGCCGGGCATGCTGGTGATCTGGTTTGTTCGCAACCACGTGGCCAAGGGCTTTGCCCTGGGCCGGGTATGAGGAACTGATGATGGAATGGATGAGCTGGACCGTCCCCACGGCGGCATTCTTCAGCGTGGTCGCCTTGATCCTCGTGGTCATGACCACGTGGGAGCTGCGTTCGCCGAGCATTCTTCGGCGTGGTTTCTTGCCGATAGCCACCACCCGTGGCGATCGGTTGTTCATCGGTCTTCTCGGCAGCGCCTACCTGCATCTGCTGGTAATCGGCGTGACCGACTGGAGCATCTGGATAGCGTTCGCGTTGTCCCTGGTGTGGCTGTTGGTGGTGATGTGTTGGGGCTAGTCGAATCGCTCGGCAATGTTGCTCCGAAAATTAAACAGGAGGTCTCTATGTTCGACAAAAACAATAAGCTGCGACATAGCATTTCATTGGCAGCCCTGCTGGCACTCAGCGGTTTGAGCGCTTCGGCCTGGGCCGATGCTTACGAAGAGGCTGCAAAGAAATGGATTGGAAGCGAATTCAAACCGTCCACGTTGACGGCGGATCAACAACTGGCGGAATTGAAGTGGTTCATCAAGGCGGCCGAGCCGTTTCGCGGGATGGATATCAAAGTCGTCTCGGAAACCCTGACCACCCACGAGTATGAGTCCAAGGTGCTGGCCAAGGCCTTTACCGAGATCACCGGGATCAAGGTGACCCACGACCTGCTGCAAGAAGGGGACGTCGTGGAAAAACTGCAGACCGTGATGCAGTCGGACAAGAGCATTTATGACGGCTGGGTCAACGACTCGGACTTGATCGGCACGCACTTTCGCTACGGCAAGACCGAAGCGATCACCGATCTGATGGCCAACGAAGGCAAGGACTTCACTTCGCCAACCCTGGACATCAAAGACTTCATCGGCATCTCCTTCACCACTGCGCCGGACGGCAAGATTTATCAATTACCCGACCAGCAGTTCGCCAACCTGTACTGGTTTCGCGCCGATTGGTTCGAAAAACCGGAGCTGAAAGCCAAGTTCAAGGAAAAATACGGTTACGAATTGGGCGTACCGGTGAACTGGTCGGCCTATGAAGACATTGCCAAGTTCTTCAGCGAAGACGTCAAGGAAATCGACGGTAAGCGCGTGTATGGGCACATGGACTACGGCAAGAAAGACCCGTCCCTGGGCTGGCGCTTCACCGATGCCTGGTTCTCCATGGCGGGGGGCGGCGACAAAGGTATTCCCAACGGCTTACCGGTGGACGAGTGGGGGATTCGTGTCGAGGATTGCCATCCGGTGGGCTCCAGCGTGACCCGTGGCGGCGACACCAACGGCCCGGCCGCGGTATTCGCCACCCAGAAATACGTCGACTGGCTCAAAGCCTACGCGCCACCGGAAGCGGCGGGCATGACGTTCTCTGAATCCGGTCCTGTTCCGTCCCAGGGCAACATCGCCCAGCAAATCTTCTGGTACACCGCCTTCACCGCCGACATGACCAAGCAGGGCCTGCCTGTGGTGAACGCCGATGGCACGCCGAAATGGCGCATGGCGCCTTCGCCGCGTGGACCGTACTGGGAGGAGGGCATGAAGCTGGGGTATCAGGACGTGGGATCCTGGACATTCATGAAATCCACCCCTGAGAAGCAGAAACTGGCGGCCTGGCTCTATGCGCAGTTCGTGACCTCCAAAACCGTGTCGCTGAAGAAAACCATCGTCGGCCTGACGCCGATCCGCGAGTCCGACATCAACTCGCAAGCCATGACCGACCTGGCGCCGAAACTCGGTGGCCTGGTGGAGTTTTACCGCAGCCCCGCTCGCGTGCAATGGACCCCGACCGGGACCAACGTGCCGGACTACCCACGTCTTGCGCAGCTGTGGTGGAGCCACATCGCCGAAGCCGCCAGCGGCGACAAGACCCCACAAGAGGCACTCGACGGTTTGGCCAAGGACCAGGACGCCATCATGTCCCGCCTGGAACGCTCGAAAGTGCAGAGCACCTGCGCCCCTAAAATGAACCCGGAACGCGACGCGCAATACTGGTTCGACCAGCCGGGCGCACCGAAGCCGAAACTGGCCAACGAGAAGCCTAAAGGCGAAACCGTGAGCTACAACGAACTGCTCAAGTCATGGGCGGATGCGCGTAAGTAAGTGCTTGTAATGTGAAAGGCGAACGGCACCGGAAGGTGCCGTTTTTGTTGGTGCCTGTATCACCGCCATCGCGAGCAGGCTCGCTCTCACAGGTGACCGCAGGTGTCCACAGATGTTATGTACACCGCAGGCTCACTGTGGGAGCGAGCCTGCTCGCGAAGAGGTTATTCCAGTCACCACATTTCATCAGCCGAGTAAGCATCCACTAGATCTCTTGAGCCGCGTCAGGTGCAAGACTCTCTGAATTCAGGTCAGGGCTGCGAGATGTTCGATCGTCTGTGGAAAGCGCTCGACCAGACGGATCAACGTCGTGGCTTGGGCATTGGGCGTTGCGCGCCCCTGTTCCCAGTTCTCCAGTGTTCGGGTGTTGGTACGCAGATACATCGCAAACACCGAGCGGGAGAGGTTGAGCTGCTGGCGGATGGCGATTACTTCCTCGGCAGTGATGGGCATCAGTTCTGGCAGCTGAACCTTGTGAGTTCGCAGCGTGATCTTGCCTTGGCGCTCATCGGCCAGGGATTCGAGGCCATCCATCAGTTCCGCAAAAATGTCACGTTTCATATTGGGATCTCGTTTTGATTTCTCTATTCAGCGTTTCTCTGAAAAGCTTTTTTTGTGAGGGCGACAGGTCGTCTTGCTCGTCTTTGCCATACACGGTGAACAGCCAGAATTGATTGAAGCCTGACCACCAGTAATAAATCACCCGTAAGCCACTGCGCCTGCCTTTATTTCGTCGTTGGTCGCAGAAGCGAATTTTGCGCAACCCTCCGGTGCCTTCTATGAGATCGCCCGCTTCGGGGTTCTTCAGCAATTCCAACTGAAAGCTGCGAAACAGATCGTCATCCAGGTAATCGTTTCGATGTTTCTGAAACATACGTAACTCGACAAATAGAGCATCCATATTCTGTACGCTACCTACGTATAGTTTTGTTCTTAAAATTGAATAGGTCAAGGCATCGAGGCCAACCTTTTCGTTCCCGTTTTCAACGGTAGACCCCGGTCGTAAAAACACCTGTAGGACGAGTCGACCAATCCAGCGAGAGCTTTCGGGGATTACAGAAGGGGGGCAGGGCAGCGGTAACAAATCCTACAAAAACAAAAACGGCACCCGAAGGTGCCGTTTCTGTTCACTGCGAAGAACGCTTAAGCGATCAACCCGCCAGACCCGATTGTTGAACCAGGTTCAGCAGTGGCTGTGGATACAGACCCAGGAAGAACGCCATTACGGCGATGGCCAGCAACATCACGCCGCCTGCCTTTTGCTCCCAGTGCATTTGAGCATCGTGGCGACGCAGGTTCGGTTCGATCAGGTACAGGGTGACCATGACGCGCAGGTAGTAGAACACGCCGATGGCGCTGCCCAGTACCAGGGAGCCGACCAGCCACCACTGATGCGATTCGACACCGGTGGCGATGATGTAGAACTTGCCGATGAAGCCCGCGGTCAGCGGGATACCGGCCAGGGACAGCATCATCACGGTCAGGACGGCGGTCAGGTAAGGACGGCGCCAGAACAGGCCGCGGTATTCGTACAGGGCATCCGCGTCACGACCGTTGTACGGCGAGGACATCAGGGTGATCACGCCGAAGGCGCCGAGGCTGGTGATCACGTAGGTGACCAGATACACGCCGATGGCTTCCACGGCCAGGCCCTTGCTCGCCACCAGGGCGATCAGCAGGTAACCGAAGTGGGCGATGGACGAGTAACCCAGCAGACGCTTGAGGTTGCTCTGGGTCAGGGCCAGCAGGTTACCGAACAGGATCGACGCGATGGCGATGATGGTCAGTACGTTGCTCAGCACGCCGCTGCTCGCCGCTGGCGAG
This sequence comes from Pseudomonas putida, assembly GCF_050990305.1. Classification (GTDB taxonomy): domain Bacteria; phylum Pseudomonadota; class Gammaproteobacteria; order Pseudomonadales; family Pseudomonadaceae; genus Aquipseudomonas; species Aquipseudomonas putida_AH. The sequence continues at coordinate 2,346,026 of NZ_CP158817.1, forward strand.
ATCTGGAACAGACGCACCATGACCGCGAACACGGCCACTTTCGAAGCGGTGGCCAGGAACGCGGCCACCGGTGCCGGAGCACCTTCGTACACGTCCGGGGTCCAGAGGTGGAACGGAACCAGCGACAGCTTGAAGGCCAGGCCGATCAGCATCATGCCCAGGCCCAGTTGTGCCAGGGAGCTTGGCATGCCGGTGGCCGCCAGGGCCTGGCCGATGCCGACGAAGCTCAGGGAGCCGGCATCAGCGTAGAGCAGGGCCATGCCGAACAACAGGAACGCGGAACCGGCAGCCGACAGCACCATGTACTTGATGCCGGCTTCCAGCGAACGCTTGTTGAAGAAGGCATAAGCCACCAGACCGTAGACCGGTACCGACAGCAACTCCAGGCCAACGAACAAGCCGGCCAGGTGTTGCGCGCTGACCAGTACCAGGCCACCGGCGGCGGCCATCAGGATCAGCAGGTACAGTTCTTCACGGTTGCCCGGGTAGCCCGAACCGCCATCACCGAGGTAGGCGTGGGCGAGGGTGACACAGGCGAGGGTGGCGACCAGGATCAGCGCCATGTACAGGCAGGCGAAGGTGTCGATCTGCAGCAATGGGGTCACGGCCAATGGCGCGACTTTCAGGGCTGGCAGGATCGACAGCAGTGCCAGATTCAGACCCGCCACCGACAGCAGGAAGGTCTGGGAGTGGTTGCGGCGCCAGGCGATCGCCAGCATCACCACGATGATCGTGGCGCTGGTGATCAACAGCGGCGCTAGCGCGATAAAGTGTTGAGTCGTGAATTCCATAGCGCTCTTACCGGGCCGAAGCGAGTTGAGTGAAGGCGGTGCCGAGCCACTGCTGCACGCCATGCATCGTAGCGGCAGAGGTGTCGAGGAACGGTTGCGGGTAGACGCCGATGTAGATCAGCAGCGCTGCCAGACCGACCACCATGATCATTTCGCGACCGTCCATGCCGTGCATGACCGCGTCCGACTTGGCCGGACCGAAGTACGCACGGTGGATCATGATCAGCGAGTAGACCGAACCGAACACCAGGCCCGACGTGGCGATGATGGTGACCCATGGCGCGAACGGGAAGGTGCCGATCAGGATCAGGAACTCACCGACGAAGTTACCAGTGCCCGGCAGACCCAGGGAGGCGGCTGCGAAGAACAGGCTGATGGCCGGCAGGTAAGCGATCTTCGACCACAGGCCACCCATTTCACGCATGTCGCGGGTGTGGGTGCGTTCGTACAGCTGGCCGCTCAGGATAAAGAGTGCGGCAGCGGACAGACCGTGCGCCAGCATTTGCATCACAGCGCCTTGCAGCGCCAGTTGGCTGCCGGAGTAGATGCCGATCAGTACGAAGCCCATGTGGGAAACGGACGAGAAGGCAATCAGACGCTTGATGTCGGTTTGCGCGAACGCCAGGAACGCACCGTAGAAGATCCCGATCAGACCCAGGGTCATGGCGAACGGCGCGAACTCGGCCGAGGCATTCGGGAACAGCGGCAGGGCGAAACGCAGCAGGCCGTAGGCAGCGGTTTTCAGCAAGATACCGGCCAGGTCCACGGAACCTGCGGTTGGCGCCTGGGCGTGAGCGTCAGGCAACCAGGAGTGGAACGGCACGACCGGCAGTTTCACCGCGAAGGCGATGAAGAAGCCGAGCATCAGGATGTACTCGGTGCCGGCCGACATCTTGGTTTTCAACAGGTCGGCGTAGTTGAAGGTAATCACGCCGGTGTCGTTGAAGTTGACCAGTACCAGGCCCAGGATCGCCACCAACATGATCAGGCCGGAAGCCTGAGTGAAGATGAAGAACTTGGTCGCCGCGTAGATCCGGGTTTTCTTGCCGTCCGAAGAACTGTGACCCCAGAGCGCGATGAGGAAGTACATCGGCACCAGCATCATTTCCCAGAAGAAGAAGAACATGAACAGGTCGAGGGCCAGGAACACGCCGACGACACCGCCCAGGATCCACATCAGGTTCAGGTGGAAGAAGCCCACGTGACGCTGAATCTCTTTCCAGGAGCAGAGTACCGAGAGGACACCCAGCAGGCCGGTCAGCATGATCATCAACAGCGACAGGCCGTCGAGGGCCAGGTGCACGTTGATGCCGAAGCGCTGGATCCAGACGTGCTTGAACTCAAGCGCCCAGGTCGGATCGGCGCCAGGCGCCGGGGCAAACGAATAGTCACCGTGGGCCCACAGCCAGAGGCCGAGGGCGAGCAACAGGGACATGGTGATCAGCGCAATCCAGCGGGGGAGGGTGGCGCCGAAGCGCTCACCCAGCCAGCACAGCAGGCCGCCGATGAAGGGGATCAGGATTAGCCAAGGCAGAATCATGACGGGCTCAATTCCTTTCGCAAGTTCGCAAGGTTCATATCAGACCGCTACCAGCACGACGGCGCCGATAACCAGCACGGCACCAGCAGCCATCGAGGCGGCATACCAACGCAGTTGACCTGTCTCGGTACGGCTCAGGGCGGTGTGACCACCCTTGGCCATGCGCGGGATCAGACCGATGGTCTGGTCGAGCGGGTCTTTGCGCAGGATGTGGCTGATCGCCAGGTATGGCTTGACGAACAGTTTGTCGTAGATCCAGTCGAAGCCCCAGGCAGCGAACCACCAGGTCGACAGGAAGCGACCGATGCCGCTGTTGGCGATGGCGGTCACGAAGCGACGCTTGCCGAGGAACAGCAGCGCGGCCAGCAGGATACCCGCCAGGGCGATAGCGCCCGAAGCGATTTCCAGACTGTGCTTGGCTTCGCCGCCGGCATGGCCGACGCTTTCCGGCAGTACACCGTGCAGTGGTGGAACGATCATCGCGCCGATGGCGGTGGACAATACGATCAGTACCGACAGTGGCAGCCAGTGAGCAATGCCGTGGCCGGCGTGGGCTTCGGTCTTCGCTTCACCGTGGAACGCGATGAAGATCAGGCGGAAGGTGTACAGCGAGGTCATGAACGCACCGACCAGACCGGCGTAGAGCAGGCCATGGTTGCCGCTGGCGAATGCTTCCCAGAGGATTTCGTCCTTGGAGTAGAAGCCGGCGGTCACCAGTGGCAGGGCCGCCAGGGCCGCGCCGCCGACGATGAAGCTGGCGTAGGCCAGAGGCAGTTTCTTCCACAGGCCACCCATCTTGAAGATGTCCTGCTCGTGGTGGCAGGCAACGATCACCGCACCGGAGGCAAGGAACAACAGGGCCTTGAAGAAGGCGTGGGTCATCAGGTGGAAGATCGCGCCGTCCCAGGCGCCAACGCCCAGGGCCAGGAACATGTAGCCGATCTGGCTCATGGTCGAGTAGGCGAGGATACGCTTGATGTCGGTCTGGACCAGGGCGGCGAAACCGGCCAGGACCAGGGTCACGCCACCAACGATGCCGACCAGGTGCAGGATTTCCGGCGCCAGGGTGAACAGGCCATGGGTACGGGCGATCAGGTAGACACCCGCGGTCACCATGGTTGCGGCGTGGATCAGTGCCGAAACCGGGGTAGGACCGGCCATCGCGTCCGCCAGCCAGGTTTGCAGCGGCAGTTGCGCGGATTTACCGACCGCACCGCCCAGCAGCATCAGGGTGGCCATGACCATCCAGAAGTCGCCGGCCTGGAATTTCTGCGGTGCCAGCACCAACAGTTCCTGGACGTTCAGGGTGCCCAGTTGGGCGAACAGGATGAACAGGCCGATAGCCATGAACACGTCGCCGATGCGGGTCACGATGAAGGCTTTGAGTGCGGCGTTACCGTTGTTGCGGTTGCTGTAGTAGAAACCGATCAACAGGTACGAGCACAGACCCACGCCTTCCCAGCCGAAGTACAGGAACAACAGGTTATCGCCCAGCACCAGGAACAGCATGCTGGCGATAAACAGGTTGGTGTAGGCGAAGAAGCGCGAGTAACCGGCTTCACCGCGCATGTACCAGGACGCGAACAGGTGGATCAGGAAGCCAACGCCAACCACCACACCGAGCATGGTCAGGGACAGACCATCCAGGTACAGCGCGAAGTTAGGCTTGAAGCCTTCCACCGCCATCCACTGCCACAACACCAGGGTGTAGTGGCCGCCTTCAGGTGGCGCGACGTTGAATTGCCAGATCACGTAAGCCGCGACGATGGCAGACAGGCCGACAGAGCCGACGCCGATCAGCGCCGAGAGGTTTTCCGAGAGGCGTCCACGGGAGAACGACAGCAGCAGGAAACCAATGAGAGGGAATACGAAAGTCAGATAGAGAAGATTCATCCGCGCATCTCACTGGCAGCGTCAATATCGAGCGTGTGGAAGCGGCGATACAGTTGCAGCAGGATTGCCAGGCCGATACTGGCCTCGGCGGCTGCAAGGCTGATCACCAGGATGAACATGATCTGTCCATCTGGTTGCGCCCAGCGGCTACCGGCAACGATGAACGCCAACGCGGAGGCATTCATCATGACCTCCAGGCTCATCAGCACGAAAAGGATGTTGCGGCGGACCATCAGGCCAACCAGACCGAGGCAGAACAGGATGCCGGCGACCGCCAGACCATGCTCCATGGGGATAGCAGGCATCGTCATTGCTCCTTGGCTTCGTTGCGGCCCAAGTGGAACGCCGTGACGGCTGCAGCGAGCAGCAGCATCGAGGCGAGTTCGACCACCAGCAGGTACGGACCGAACAGGCTGATGCCCACGGCCTTGGCGTCTACGGTGGTGTGGCCGACGGCTTGGCCGCTCTGGTGGGAGAACAGCACATACAGCAGTTCAACCAGCAGCAAGGCCGCGAGCGCGACCGGGCCGCCCCAGATACCGGGTTTGAGCCAGACGCGCTCTTGCTGAACCGAGGCCGGGCCCAGGTTCAGCATCATCACCACGAACACGAACAGCACCATGATGGCGCCAGCGTAGGCGATCACTTCCAGGACACCGGCGAACGGTGCGCCGAGGGCGAAGAACGTCATCGCCACGGCAATCAGCGAAATGATCAGGTAGAGCAGGGCGTGCACAGGGTTGGTGTTGGTGATCACGCGAAGCGTGGACACAACCGCGATACCCGATGCGAAATAGAAAGCGAATTCCATCTTTCTTCCTTAAGGCAGCAAGCTCTTCACGTTGATCGGTTCGGCTTCATTCTGCGCGGAGCCTTTCGGCTTACCGGCAATGGCCATACCTGCAACACGATAGAAGTTGTAATCAGGGTTTTTGCCGGGGCCGGAGATCAGCAGATCTTCTTTCTCGTACACCAGGTCCTGACGTTTGAACTCGGCCATTTCGAAATCCGGTGTCAGCTGGATCGCGGTGGTCGGGCAGGCTTCCTCGCAGAGGCCGCAGAAAATGCAGCGCGAGAAGTTGATGCGGAAGAAGTCCGGGTACCAGCGACCGTCTTCGGTTTCAGCTTTCTGCAGCGAGATGCAACCGACCGGGCAAGCCACGGCGCACAGGTTGCAGGCTACGCAGCGCTCTTCACCGTCGGGGTCGCGGGTCAGGACGATACGGCCACGGTAGCGCGGCGGCAGGTAGACCGGTTCTTCCGGGTACTGCAGCGTGTCGCGCTTGCGGAAGGCGTGGCCGAAAATCATCACCAGGCTGCGAAGCTGGGTGTAGAGGCCATGCACGATGTCAAATATGTACTTCATGATTCTCTATCCTCACTGAGCCGCGACGGCGGGCGTGTTGAGCAACACGATCGCAGCGGTCACCAGCATGTTGACGAGGGTCAGCGGCAGGCAGAACTTCCAGCTGAAATCCATCACTTGGTCATAACGTGGGCGCGGAATCGAAGCGCGCAACAGGATGAACATCATGATGAAGAAAGCGGTTTTCAGTGCGAACCAGATGAACGGGATCTGCGGCAGGATGCCGAACGGACCGTGCCAGCCACCGAAGAACAAGGTCACCAGCAGCGCCGAAATCAACACGATGCCGATGTACTCGCCGACGAAGAACATGCCCCATTTCATGCCGGCGTATTCAATGTGGTAACCGTCGGCCAGTTCCTGTTCCGCTTCCGGCTGGTCGAACGGGTGACGGTGAGTCACGGCGACGCCAGCGATGAAGAAGGTCAGGAAACCGAAGATCTGCGGAATGATGAACCACAGGTTCTGGGCTTGATACTCGACGATGTCGCGCATGTTGAACGAGCCGACCTGGATCACGATGCCCATCAGCGACAGGCCCATGAACACTTCGTACGACACGGTCTGAGCCGACGCCCGCAGGCTGCCGAGCAGGGCGAACTTGTTGTTACTCGACCAACCGGCGAACAGCACCGCGTAGACCGAAAGGCCCGCCATGGCGAAGAAGAACAGGATGCCGATGTTGATGTCCGCCACGCCCCAGGTCGGGGTGATCGGGATGATCGCGAAGGCAATCAGCAGGGCGCTCATGGCGACTACCGGTGCCAGGGTGAAGATCATCTTGTCGGCGAATGGAGGCGTCCAGTCTTCCTTGAAGAACATCTTGATCATGTCGGCGGCGATCTGGAACGCACCGAACGGACCGACACGGTTCGGACCGTAACGGTCCTGCCAGAGGGCGAGCAGACGACGCTCGACCCAGCTGAGCAGGGCGCCGCAGATCACCACGGCCAGCAGGATCACCACGGCCTTGAGGATCGCGATGATGATGTCGATCACTTCAGGAGTGAACCAGGTCATTGAGCTGCCTCCTGCAGACCGTCAACGGATTTGCCAAAGATTGCCGGTGGAATGCCGGCGATGCCCGCAGGCAGTGCCACAAGACCTGCGCCCAGCTCTTCGTTGATGCGCAGCGGCAGACGCAGGGTCTGGCCCGCCACGTTCAAGCTCAGCATGGCACCGTCGTTGACACCCAGGCGGTCGGCTTCGGACTTGGCCAGAGCGACGTAGGCAGCTGGAATGCGTTCCTGGACCGGCGCGGCTTTCGAAGAGTTTTCTTCGCTGCCGAACAGGTGGAAGAACGGCACGGCCTGCCAGGTGCCTGGAGCCGGGTTGAACGCGCGTGGAACAGCGGCAAACCAGTTCAGCGAGTCACCGGTGCTTTCGATCAGGCGGGTGCCCGGGTCGCCAGCGCGGATGTGACCACCGACTTCGTCCTGGAACTTGTTCCAGGCTTGCGGCGAGTTCCAGCCCGGAGACCAGGCGAATGGCACTTGCTGACGCGGTTCTGCCGAGCCCGAGTAACCTTCCATGGAGAAGGCGAACGCGGTGTCTTTGTCCTGCGGGGTACGCGGTTCGTGCACGCTGATGTCGGCGCGCATGGCGGTACGACCGGAGTAGCGCAGCGGTTCACGAGCCAGTTTCATGCCTTTGATGCGGAACGCGGCGGACGGTGCGGCGTCGACGATGCCGGCCAGTTGCGCGGTGCTCGAAGCCACGGCAGCGGTGACATGGTCCAGTTGCGTCCAGTCGATCGGCTTGTTCAGCAAGGTCGCACGCAGGGCATGCAGCCAGCGCCAGCCTTCGTGGACCAGGATGCTGGCGTCCATGTATTGCGGGTCGAAGACCTGGAAGAAGCGCTGGGCGCGGCCTTCCTGGCTCACCAGGGTACCGTCGCCTTCGGCGAAGCTGGCGGCTGGCAGGAGCAGGTGCGCGCGATCGCTGGTGGCGGTCTTTTGGTGGTCAGCCACGATCACCACTTTCGCGGCAGTCAGGGCGGCATCGACACGGGCTTTGTCGGTACGGGTGTACAGATCGTTTTCCAGCACGACGACGGCGTCGGCTTTACCATCGATCACGGCCTGCAGCGCAGCGTCGACCGATTCGCCACCGAGCATGGCAAGGCCCAGGCTGTTGGCCTCTGGCACGATCAGGCTGATCGAACCGTTCTTCTCGCGCAGCTTCAGGGCCTTGGCGATGTTCGCGGCGGCTTCGATCAAGGCTTTGGAGCCCAGGGACGTACCGGCGATGATCAGTGGGCGCTTGGCCGCGAGCAGGGCGTCGGCGATGCGCTTGGCAAGCTCCTGGGCTTCAGCGTCCAGGCCTTCAACGGCTGGTGCGCTGGCGTCGAGGGCGTGAGCCACGGCGAAACCGATGCGGGCCAGGTCGTCGGGAGCGGCGTGAACGCACTCTTCGGCGATGTCGTCGAGCTTGGTTTCAGCCAGGCTGGCGATGAACAGCGGGTTCAGCGCGTGCTGACCGATGTTCTTCACCGCGGCGTCAAGCCAAGGCTGGACGCGCATGGCGTCGGCCATGTCTTCAGCTTTACCTTTGACCGACTGACGCAGGGCCAGGGCCATACGGGCGGCAGTTTGGGTCAGGTCTTCACCGAGGACGAACACAGCGTCGTGGTCTTCGATGTCGCGCATGTTCGGCACAGGCAGCGGGCTGTCTTTCAGAACCTGCAGTACCAGACGGATGCGTTCCAGCTCGGAGGCTTCGATACCGGAGTAGAAGTGCTCGGCGCCGACCAGTTCGCGCAACGCGTAGTTGCTTTCGAGGCTGGCGCGTGGCGAACCGATACCGACGATGTTGCGACCGCGCAGCAGGTCGGCGGCTTTATCCAGTGCTTCGTCGAGGCTCAGCTTGGCGCCGTTGGCCAGCAGCGGCTGACGCGGACGGTCCTTGCGGTTGACGTAGCCATAGCCGAAACGGCCACGGTCGCACAGGAAGTACTGGTTCACCGAACCGTTGTAGCGGTTCTCGATGCGACGCAGTTCGCCGTAACGTTCGCCCGGGGAGATGTTGCAACCGCTGGAGCAGCCATGGCAGATGCTCGGTGAGAACTGCATGTCCCACTTGCGGTTGTAGCGCTCGGAGTGAGTCTTGTCGGTGAACACACCGGTCGGGCAGACCTCGGTGAGGTTGCCGGAGAACTCGCTTTCCAGGGTGCCGTCTTCAACGCGACCGAAATACACGTTGTCGTGGGCGCCGAATACGCCCAGGTCGGTGCCGCCGGCGTAATCCTTATAGAAGCGCACGCAGCGGTAGCAAGCGATGCAGCGGTTCATTTCGTGGGAAATGAACGGGCCCAGTTGCTGGTTCTGGTGGGTACGCTTGGTGAAGCGATAACGGCGCTCGTTGTGGCCGGTCATCACCGTCATGTCTTGCAGGTGGCAGTGACCACCTTCCTCACAGACCGGGCAGTCGTGAGGGTGGTTGGTCATCAGCCATTCAACGACGCTGGCGCGGAAGGCCTTGGATTCTTCATCGTCGATGGAGATCCAGGTGTTGTCGGTGGCAGGGGTCATGCAGGACATGACGATACGACCACGGGTGTCGTTTTCGTCGGTGTACTGCTTGACCGCGCATTGGCGGCAAGCGCCAACGCTGCCCAGGGCAGGGTGCCAGCAGAAATACGGAATATCGAGGCCTAGCGACAGACATGCCTGTAACAGGTTGTCTGCCCCGTCGACTTCGAGCGCTTTGCCGTCTACGTGGATAGTGGCCATGGTTCAAAGTTCTTCGTTGGCCCGGTGTCAGCGGGCGTGGCTAATGGAATCTTGTCATCCGTGCGAATCAACACAGCCGGTGAAGGCGTCATCGCACGAAAAGCGAAGGGCACGGACCCTTCGCTTCTTTAAGCGTTTACGCGCCGACTACGATCGGCTTTGCCAGAGGCGGGACGGCGGCGCTGGTAGGCGCGATGCCGGCTTCGAACTCGTGGCGGAAGTATTTGATTGCGCTGCCCAACGGCTCCACGGCGCCCGGTGCGTGAGCACAGAAGGTCTTGCCTGGGCCGAGGAAGTTCACCAGACCCAGCAGGGTCTCGATGTCGCCGGCTTGCCCTTGACCGTTCTCGATCGCCATCAGGAGCTTGACGCTCCATGGCAAACCGTCACGGCAAGGGGTGCAGAAACCACAGGACTCGCGAGCGAAGAACTGTTCCATGTTGCGCAGCAGGGACACCATGTTGATGCTGTCGTCCACCGCCATGGCCAGGCCGGTACCCATACGGGTGCCCACTTTGGCGATGCCGCCGGCATACATTTGTGCATCCAGGTGTTCCGGCAACAGGAAGCCGGTACCGGCGCCGCCGGGCTGCCAGGCCTTGAGCTGGTAACCGTCGCGCATGCCGCCGGCGTAGTCTTCGAACAGCTCGCGACCGGTGACGCCGAACGGCAGTTCCCACAGGCCCGGGTTCTTGACCTTGCCGGAGAAGCCCATGAGCTTGGTGCCCATGTCTTCACTGCCTTCGCGAGCCAACGATTTGTACCAGTCCACGCCGTCGGCGATGATCGCCGGGACGTTGCACAGGGTTTCGACGTTGTTCACGCAGGTCGGCTTGCCCCACACGCCAACGGCGGCAGGGAAGGGCGGCTTGGAGCGCGGGTTGGCGCGGCGGCCTTCGAGGGAGTTGATCAGTGCGGTTTCTTCACCGCAAATGTAACGCCCGGCGCCGGTGTGGACGAACAGCTCGAAATCGAAACCGCTGCCCAGGATGTTCTTGCCCAAAAGACCGGCTGCCTTGGCTTCTTCCACGGCACGGTTCAAGTGCTTGGCGGCGGTGGTGTACTCGCCACGCAGGAAGATGTAGCCACGGTAGGTTTTCAGCGCGCGGGCACTGATCAGCATGCCTTCGATCAGCAGATGGGGCAGTTGCTCCATCAGCATGCGGTCTTTCCAGGTGTTGGGCTCCATTTCATCCGCGTTGCACAGCAGGTAACGGATGTTGATGGATTCGTCTTTGGGCATCAGCCCCCACTTCACGCCCGTGGGGAAGCCTGCACCGCCACGACCCTTGAGGCCGGAGTCTTTCACGGTCTGGACGATGTCGTCCTGGGCCATGTCGGCGAAGGCCTTGCGCGCAGCAGCGTAACCGTTCTTGGCCTGGTACTCGTCGAGCCAGACGGCTTCGCCGTCATCACGCAGGCGCCAGGTGAGCGGGTGAGTCTCGGCCGAACGCTTGATGCGGTTGGCAGGACCGAAGGAAGTCAGGGTCATACGTAGCCCTCGAGCAATTTGGCAACGCCGGCAGGCTGCACGTCGCCGAACGTGTCGTCGTCGATCATCAGCGCTGGTGCCTTGTCGCAGTTGCCGAGGCAGCAGACCGGCAACAGGGTGAAGCGACCGTCGGCGGTGGTCTGGCCCAGGCCGATGCCCAGCTTGCTCTGGATTTCGCTGACCACGGACTCGTGGCCGCCGATGTAGCAGACCATGCTGTCGCAGACGCGAATGATGTGACGACCCACCGGCTGACGGAAGATCTGACTATAGAAGGTCGCCACGCCTTCGACGTCGCTGGCCGGGATGCCGAGGATTTCGCCGATGGCGTACAGGGCGCCGTCCGGCACCCAGCCACGTTCCTTCTGGACGATCTTCAGGGCTTCGATGGACGCCGCGCGCGGGTCTTCGTAGTGATGCAGCTCGTGCTCGATGGCCGAGCGCTCGGTTTCACTCAGGGTGAAACGGTCTGTCTGGATAAGCGTGCTGTTCATGCTTAGCGGTCCACGTCGGCCATAACGAAATCGATACTACCCAGGTACGCGATCAAGTCCGCGACCATGCTGCCTTTGATCACCGAAGGGATCTGCTGCAGGTGGGCGAAGCTTGGGGTACGGATCCGGGTGCGGTAGCTCATGGTGCCGCCATCGCTCGTCAGGTAATAACTGTTGATGCCCTTGGTCGCTTCGATCATCTGGAAGGATTCGTTGGCCGGCATGACCGGGCCCCACGAAACTTGCAGGAAGTGCGTGATCAAGGTTTCGATGTGCTGCAGGGTGCGCTCTTTCGGCGGCGGCGTGGTCAGCGGGTGATCCGCCTTGTACGGGCCTTCCGGCATGTTGCGCAGGCACTGGTCGATGATCCGGATGCTCTGGCGCATTTCTTCCACGCGCACAATGCAACGGTCGTAGGCATCGCCATTGGCCGCCAGCGGCACTTCGAATTCGAAGTTCTCGTAGCCCGAGTATGGACGCGCTTTACGCAGGTCGAAGTCGCAACCGGTCGAACGCAGGCCCGCACCGGTGACGCCCCATTCCAGGGCTTGCTTGGTGTTGTAGTCGGCGACGCCGATGGTCCGGCCGCGCAGGATGCTGTTGTCCAGGGCGGCTTTCTGGTATTCGTCCAGACGCTTTGGCATCCACTCGACGAAGTCCTTGACCAGCTTTTCCCAGCCGCGTGGCAGGTCGTGGGCGACACCGCCGATGCGGTACCAGGCCGGGTGCAGACGGAAACCGGTGATGGCTTCGATCACGGTGTAGGCGCGCTGACGGTCGGTAAAGGTGAAGAACACCGGGGTCATGGCGCCAACGTCCTGGATGTAGGTACCCAGGAACAGCAGGTGGCTGGTGATCCGGAAGAACTCGGCCATCATGATGCGGATGACGTCGACTTTCTCCGGCACCTTGATGCCGGCCAGCTTCTCGACCGAGAGCACGTACGGCAGGTTGTTCATCACGCCGCCGAGGTAGTCGATACGGTCGGTGTACGGGATGAAGCTGTGCCAGGACTGACGCTCGGCCATCTTCTCGGCGCCACGGTGGTGGTAGCCGATGTCCGGGACGCAGTCGACGATCTCTTCACCGTCCAGCTGCAGGATGATGCGGAACGCACCGTGCGCCGAAGGGTGGTTGGGACCCAGGTTGAGGAACATGTAGTCCTCGTTCGGGCCGGAACGCTTCATGCCCCAGTCTTCCGGCTTGAAACGCGCGGCTTCTTCCTCGAGCTGTTGCTTGGCCAGGGTCAGGCTGAACGGGTCGAACTCGGTGGCGCGGGCCGGGAAGTCCTTGCGCAGCGGGTGACCTTCCCAGGTCGGCGGCATCATGATGCGCGACAGGTGCGGGTGACCTTTGAAGTCGATGCCGTACATGTCCCAGACTTCACGCTCGTACCAGTTGGCGTTCGGCCAGATGCTGGTGACGGAAGGCAGGCTGAGGTCGCTCTCGGACAAGGCGACCTTGATCATGACGTCACTATTACGTTCGATCGACATCAGGTGATAGAACACGGAGAAGTCGACGCCGTTGGGCAGCCCTTGACGCTTGGTGCGCAGACGCTCGTCCACGCCGTGCAGGTCATAGAGCATGACGTACGGCTTGGGCAGGTTGCGCAGGAAGGTCAGGACTTCGACGAGTTTGGCGCGGGCAACCCAAAGCACCGGCATGCCGGTGCGGGTAGGCTGGGCGGTGAATGCCTCGGGGCCAAAACGGTTGTTCAGTTCGACGACCACATCCTGGTCGTCTGCCTTGTAAGGCGGGATGTACAGAGCACTGCCTGTAGTCATGGTTATTTATCGCTTTCGGTCAACGTAAAGAATGAAGCCAGTTTTTCGTTTCTTTGAAACAGCGGAACTGGATCAGACTTCGTCGGGGCTGCGCAGGTTGGTCACCTGAATACGCTGTTCGCGGCGCTTTTCCTTTTCAGAAGGCATCTCGGCGCGATACACGCCTTGATCGCCAACGACCCAGGAAAGTGGGCGACGCTCCTGGCCAATCGACTCCTGCAACAGCATCAGGCCTTGCAGGAAAGCTTCAGGGCGAGGCGGGCAGCCAGGCACGTAGACGTCCACGGGCAGGAACTTGTCCACCCCTTGAACGACGGAGTAGATGTCGTACATGCCACCGGAGTTGGCACACGAACCCATGGAGATGACCCACTTCGGCTCGAGCATTTGCTCGTAGAGACGCTGGATGATCGGCGCCATCTTGACGAAGCAGGTACCGGCGATAACCATGAAATCCGCCTGGCGCGGTGATGCCCGGATAACTTCGGCGCCAAAGCGCGCGATGTCGTGGGGCGCCGTGAAGGCGGTGGTCATTTCCACGTAGCAGCACGAAAGACCGAAGTTATACGGCCACAGAGAGTTCTTGCGCCCCCAGTTGATCGTGCCGTTAAGCACGTCTTCGAGCTTGCCCATGAAAATGTTTTTGTGGACTTGATCTTCTAACGGATCGGAAACGGTTTCCCGTTGGCCAATCGGATACTGCTCGTTAGGAGCATCGGGGTCGATCCTGGTGAGATTGTATTGCATTGCCAAAGCCTCATTGTTTCAGCTTCGCTTGCCGCTTGCGCCGAGCTTCCGGAGCCCAATCAAGGGCGCCCACTCGGAATAGGTAGACAAGACCTGCCAACAGAATTGCTATGAAAACGAGAGCTTCGACGAATCCGGTCCAGCCGCTTTCGCGGACGGACACAGACCAGGCAAAGAGAAAGAGGGCTTCGATATCGAAGATCACGAAGAGCATCGCGACCAGATAGAATTTGGCTGAGAGCCGCAAGCGGGCGCCACCTGTAGGTAGCATGCCGGACTCGAACGGTTCGTTTTTGCTGCGGCCCCAGGCTTTTGACCCGAGGAGGCTGGAGACGCCGAGCATGAAGGCACAGAGGCCGACAACGCCCAGAAGGAAAATGGCAAAGCCCCAGTTGTGGGCCATGAGTCCTGTCGCTTCGGGCATGCTGGTAATCCTTAACAGAGAGCAAAGGTCTCTGAGCTTGAAAAAGAAACAAAGCAGTGACGATATGTCGCAGCAATCAATCCCGCTGATTTTATGGCTAAACACCCGGCAAGTAAAATTCCTATAGCGAAATTATTTATAGGAATAAGGACATAGCGAGCCTGCGAAGCCCTGTAGCCCATGCGTTGCGGGCATTAGCCGGCTTTTCGGGAATTATGTTTTGTAGGGAATGTAACGAACATAGTTGCAGCTAAATGATAATCAATATTGTTTGTGGTGGTTTTCAAACTGCTTATCCCTCGGGTACTCGGGAAGTTGTCTTATATGGGCATTACTTTAGGAGCTGACGAGTGAAACGAGGCTGCGATCTTTTGATCTTGCTTCTAAGAAAAATCAAAAGATCGCAGCCTCGTTTCACTCGTCAGCTCCTACAGAGTTTTGTGGTGTTTGTTGAGTCGCAGGCAAAAAAACGCCCCGAACCAGTCGGGGCGTCAGATGTGCGGCACTGCGGTTAGCTTTCTATTCAGTCCGCAGCGGCCGTTGACTCAGATGAAGAGAATCAGTGGAACTGTTCTTCTTCAGTCGAACCGGTCAGCGCGGTTACCGAGGACGAGCCACCCTGGATTACGGTGGTCATGTCGTCGAAGTAGCCGGTGCCCACTTCCTGCTGGTGAGCCACGAAGGTGTAGCCCTTGGCGGCGTCAGCGAACTCTTGCTCTTGCAGCTTCACGTAGGCAGTCATGTCGTTGCGGGCGTAGTCGTGCGCCAGGTTGAACATGCTGTGCCACATGTTGTGAATGCCGGCCAGGGTGATGAACTGGTGCTTGTAACCCATGGCGGACAATTCGCGCTGGAACTTGGCGATGGTCGCGTCGTCCAGGTTTTTCTTCCAGTTGAAGGAAGGCGAGCAGTTGTAGGACAGGATCTGGTCCGGGTATTCCTTCTTGATCGCTTCGGCGAAACGACGAGCTTCTTCCAGATCAGGCTTGGCGGTTTCGCACCAGATCAGGTCGGCGTACGGCGCGTAGGCCAGGCCGCGAGCGATCGCCTGGTCCAGGCCGGCGCGCACTTTGTAGAAGCCTTCCTGGGTACGTTCGCCAGTCACGAATGGCTGGTCGTACGGGTCGCAGTCGCTGGTCAGCAGGTCAGCGGCGTTGGCATCGGTACGGGCCAGGATGATGGTCGGTACGCCAGCAACGTCGGCCGCCAGGCGGGCAGCGGTCAGCTTCTGTACGGCTTCCTGGGTAGGAACCAGTACCTTGCCGCCCATGTGGCCGCATTTTTTCACGGAAGCCAGTTGGTCTTCGAAGTGAACGCCGGCGGCGCCTGCTTCGATCATGCTCTTCATCAGCTCGTAGGCGTTCAGTACGCCGCCGAAACCGGCTTCGGCGTCAGCCACGATTGGTGCGAAGTAGTCGATGTAGCCTTCATCGCCCGGGCCTTTACCGGCTTTCCACTGGATCTGGTCAGCACGACGGAACGAGTTGTTGATGCGCTTGACCACGGTTGGAACCGAGTCCACCGGGTACAGCGACTGATCTGGGTACATCGATTCGGCGGAGTTGTTGTCCGCAGCCACTTGCCAGCCCGACAGGTAGATGGCCTGGATGCCGGCTTTGACTTGTTGTACAGCCTGGCCACCGGTCAGGGCGCCCATGCAGTTGACGAAATCTTTCTCTGGGCGGAAGGCTGGCTTGGCACCCTGGGTGACCAGGTTCCACAGCTTCTCGGCGCCCATTTTTGCAAAGGTGTGCTCAGGTTGAACCGAGCCACGCAGACGGACGACGTCAGCAGCGGAGTAAGTGCGTGTCACGCCTTTCCAGCGCGGGTTTTCAGCCCAGTCTTTTTCGAGGGCTGCAATTTGCTGTTCGCGTGTCAGTGCCATGGAGATAAACCTCGTCGCGTCTTTATGAAAAGTTGTTCTGCGGTGGAATATTCGTGCGCTCGCTGACCAGAGACTAGGAAGCTCAAGTCGGTTCGGCGGGGGAGGCGACGGGGTGAACGATGGGCTCGAGGGGAAGTGAGCAGGTAAAGGCGAAACTGCGGGCGCATTCGGGCGTCGTGGGCCTTGGTACGAACATCAGTGTGGTGCCGGGTTACCTAATTACGCTTCCGTCCCTCGGGACAACTTCGTTCCAGTCGACAACCTCGTCAAACACACCTTGTGGGCGGTACAGACACGAAGCGGTTCGCGGGGGTAGGTGCGAACATCGCCTCGAAGGCCCTTGCCAGGGCCCCTGATTAGCGGGAGCGAGGCCATCATGCCTTCGCTTTTTTGACTCGTCAAACGTTTTGTAGTGCTTTTTTTCAAGCACTACATCTTTGGTCTAATACGACTCGGTAGTCAGTATTCGGTGACTCAGTCCAAGGTGTCGACTTTCACGCGCAACGTCATGTCGTTCCGGCTTTGAGTTGAGTAAGTGCGGCTAAGGCCTTGTTTGTCGGCTTGAGTCTGGCCATTCACCCCGGCCAGCAGGATCCACTCGCCCAGGCGGCCCGTGACGGTTGTGTCGGTACTTTGTACGTTCACTACATCGGGACGTTCCTGGCTCATGCGGTCATGGTTGGTACTGATCGACAGGTGAACGATCTCGCCAGTGACGCTGGCAGTGACGTAGAAGCCCTGGGTGACGTTGCGGTATTGGGTCTGGTTGCTGTAACCGCCATAGGAGTCGCTCTGGCTGCTGGTGATTGGCACGCTCTGACCGACCTGGATCAGGGCCGGCATACCATCGGTGGCCTGGATTTGCTGGATGCCGCCGTCACGGCTATCGGTGCTGTGGCTGATGATGCGGGTCTGGCTCGGCTTGGCGCCGTTCACGGAGTATCCCTGATCGCCCTGAGTGTTATTTTCGTTGGTGTCGACGGTGATCAGCAGGCGCTTGGGGGCGGTGTCTAGTTGACTCAAAAGCGCCTTAAGTTCGTCGATTTTGCGTTGATCGGCGTTTACGATGAGTTGATTGCCATAAGCGCTGACCTGGCCATCCTTGCCGATGAACTCCTGTGCCACCGGCAACATATCGGCACTGGTGTGGTAGTTCAGTGGCACGATTTCGGTGGCCGCCATGACTGAAAAACTGCATGCCACCAGCAGTGTGGTGAGCAGGGTGCGTAGGGACATTTCCGTTATCTCCGACTTCGAATTCTTGATCTGTAGGAGCGAGCATGCTCGCTCCTACAGGTGAATGTGCTGATAGTGTCAGTTTGTCGGCCTGTATTGGGGCTAGTTGAATCCTAGACAGCAAAACGCCCCGGCATTTGAAAATGACGGGGCGTTTTGTGGTGTGTTTCACAGCCTTTGTGGCGAGGGGATTTATCCCCGTTGGGCAGCGCAGCGGCCCCAAGACGTGCTACCTCAGTGTCTCAGGCATACCGCATGCACAGGGTTTTCGACTGCTACGCAGCCGAGCGGGGATGAATCCCCTCGCCACAGGGTCAGGCCGAATGGCGCACCATGTCCACATGGGGAATCCCTGCTTCCAGAAATTCCTCACTGACCATGCAAAAGCCCAGGCGCTCATAAAACGCCGTGGCTTGAACCTGGGCGCTGAGCATCTGCTGCTTCAGTCCGCGCTTCTCGGCTTCGTCGATCACCGCGTGCATCAGCGCATCGCCGACCTTCAGGCCGCGCCAGTCCTTGAGGACCGACACTCGGCCGACATGGCCGTCAGGCAGCAGGCGTGCAGTACCGATCGGGAAATCGCCTTCGAGAGCGAGGAAGTGCACGGCAGTCACGTCGTCGGCATCCCATTCCAGTTCTGGCGGAACGGACTGCTCGGCGACAAACACCGCTTCACGAATGCGCCGGATCTCGGCGTTGTCCTTTTGCCAGTCTGCGACACGTACGTGAATTTTATTCATCGGCAAACCCCAGGCTTCCTTGCTTGACCAGTTCGCACAGCAGGCCACGTCCGTCTTCATCGCTCAACCATGGGCCGAGGTTGTCGGCATGGAGTGCATCGGCGGCGCAGATCATCTTCAGCAGTTCGCGCAACTTGCCCGGCAAGTAACGGCTCTGGCCGCTGGCGAACAGCAGCAGGTCGTCATCGACTTCCGACCAGGCCAGGCGTGCGCTCGGGTTGCGGATCAGTACCGCGCCTTGTTCCAGGGCACCGAGGACATCCTCTTCTTCGAGGTCTTCAGGGCCGACCACCAGTTCCGGATAGCGCGGCTCGGTCATGAATTGGCCGAACCAGGTCAGCAGCAAGCGCTCGTCGCTCATGTGCTCGGCCAGCAGGTTCTTCAGGCGATCAAGGGCGTCGCGCTGGATCTGGTGCGGGTCGGCTGCAGGCTGGGCGTCGGCGTCGGTGTAGCGCTCTTCGTCCGACAGGAACTGGCTGAGGAAGTCGGTGAAGTGGGTCAGCACTTCGGAGGCGCTTGGCGCGCGAAAGCCCACGGAGTAGGTCAGGCAGTCATCGACCGCCACGCCACAGTGAGCCAGGCGTGGTGGCAGGTAGAGCATGTCGCCCGGTTCCAGTACCCATTCATCGGTGGCTTCGAATTCGGCCAGGATGCGCAGGTCGGCGTGCTGCAGCAGTGGGCTGTCGGTGTCGCACATCTGGCCGATTTTCCAGTTGCGCTTGCCGTGGCCTTGCAGCAGGAACACGTCGTAGTTGTCGAAGTGCGGGCCGACGCTGCCACCTGGAGCGGCGAAGCTGATCATCACGTCGTCGACGCGCCAGCTCGGCAGGAAGCGGAAGTTTTCCAGCAGCTCGCTGACTTCCGGCACGAACTGGTCGACCGCCTGCACCAGCAGAGTCCAGTCGCGCTCCGGCAATTTGCTGAATTCGTCTTCGGCGAACGGTCCGCGGCGCAACTCCCAAGGGCGCTCGCCGTTTTCGATCACCAGGCGCGATTCGACTTCTTCTTCCAGGGCCAGGCCGGCGAGCTCGTCGGCGTCGATCGGGCTTTCGAAATCAGGAATCGCCTGACGGATCAGCAGTGGCTTTTTCTGCCAGTAATCGCGCATGAACTCGCGCGCCGTAAGACCACCCAGAAGTTGAAGAGGAATATCGGGATTCATATGTAACCTATTGAAAAAAAGCATTTTTCAGACGGGAATAAAAACGCCCGGCGCGGCCGGGCGTCTCAAACGGGTCAAACAGTCGATCAGATGCGTTTTGCTTGCGCTACAGCGTTGCCGATGTAGTTGGCCGGAGTCAGTTGCTTGAGCTCGGCTTTCGCTTCGGCCGGCATTTCCAGGCCATCGATGAAAGTTTGCAGCGCTTGCGGGCTGATGCCCTTGCCGCGCGTCAATTCTTTGAGCTTCTCGTACGGGTTTTCGATGTTGTAGCGACGCATCACGGTCTGGATTGGCTCGGCCAGGACTTCCCAGCAGGCGTCCAGGTCGGCAGCAATTTTTTCAGCGTTGAGTTCGAGCTTGCTGATGCCTTTGAGGCTTGCTTCGTACGCGATCACGCTGTGGGCGAAGCCGACACCGAGGTTGCGCAGTACGGTGGAGTCGGTCAGGTCACGCTGCCAGCGAGAGATCGGCAGTTTGCTCGCCAGGTGCTGGAACAGTGCGTTGGCGATGCCCAGGTTGCCTTCGGAGTTTTCGAAGTCGATCGGGTTGACCTTGTGCGGCATGGTCGAGGAACCGATTTCGCCAGCGATGGTGCGCTGTTTGAAATAGCCCAGGGAGATGTAGCCCCAGATGTCGCGGTCGAAGTCGATCAGGATGGTGTTGAAGCGCGCGATCGCATCGAACAGCTCAGCGATGTAGTCGTGGGGTTCGATCTGCGTGGTGTACGGGTTGAAGGCCAGGCCCAGTTCGTCTTCGATGAAGGCGCGGGCGTTGGCTTCCCAGTCGATCTCAGGGTAGGCCGACAGGTGTGCGTTGTAGTTGCCGACAGCACCGTTGATCTTGCCCAGCAGCGGAACGGCGGCGACCTGGGCGATTTGACGCTCCAGACGGTAAACCACGTTCGCCAGCTCTTTGCCCAAGGTGGTTGGCGAAGCCGGTTGACCGTGGGTGCGCGACAGCATCGGCACGTCGGCGAAACGCAGGGCCAGTTCGCGGATGGCGTTGGCGGTCTGGCGCATCAGCGGCAGCATCACGTCATCACGGCCTTCGCGCAGCATCAGGGCGTGGGACAGGTTGTTGATGTCCTCGCTGGTGCAGGCAAAGTGGATGAATTCGCTGACCTTGGCCAGTTCCGGCAGTTTGGCCGCTTGCTCTTTGAGCAGGTATTCGATGGCTTTGACGTCGTGGTTGGTGGTGCGCTCGATCTCTTTGACACGCTCGGCGTGTTCCAGAGAGAAGTTTTCCGCCAGGGTGTTCAATACGGCGTTGGCTTCGGCGGAGAACGCCGGCACTTCGCTGATGGCAGGGTGAGCGGCCAGGCGCTGGAGCCAGCGCACTTCAACCAGAACGCGGGCACGGATCAGGCCGTACTCGCTGAAAATTGGGCGCAGGGCCTGGGTTTTGCCGGCGTAGCGGCCGTCAACAGGGGAAACCGCAGTGAGCGAAGAGAGCTGCATGGGGTGTTCTCGGACAGTCGGGCAACGAAATGGGGCGCGTATCATACATGAAAAAATCCGCGGGTCCGTTGCCAACTGACCAGCGTATTACGCGTTACTGACTACAAAATCGTGTAATTGACGCGCTTCAGCTACTGCGCATCAGCGGGTAAAGCTCTTTGAGCAATTTGCGGCGACTGATCACCAGCTGCCAGCGATGGCCACCCAATTGCCGCCACAGCCGTGCCGAGCGAATCCCGGCCAGCAACAGCGCGCGGATTTTCGAGGCATTGCTCGGTTGTTGCAGGTTGCGCATGTCGCCGTGGACCTGGATGCGTTGGCGCAGAGTGCTCAGTGTGTCCTGGTACAGCGCGCCGCACGCCGCGATGACGTTTTCGTGCGCGGGGCCGAAGTGTTCGACCTGGGACTGGATTTGCGGCAGGCGTTTGCCGATCACGTCCAACATGTCGTTACGCTTGGCCAGCTGACGCTCAAGACCCAGCATGGCCAGCGCGTAGCGCAGCGGCTCGCGCTGCAGGGCGCTCGGGTCGCGCTCGAGGGCGCCGATCAAGGCGCGGTAGCCTTCGTGCAGGTTGATGTCGTCGCCGCCGTACACTTCCAGCGTGTCCTTGGGGTCGCGGATCAACAGGCTGCCGAGCATGCACGTCAGACCGGCTTCGTTGGTCTGACCGGTCTTGGCGATCCTGTCGACCAGCACGGCGGCGAGAAACACGCCGCCCAGCGCTGTCAGTTGCTCCTGAATGGGGCTCATTGCTGCTGGCCTTTGCTGGTCCACGGCTCGGCGACTTCGATGACGCCGCCACCGAGGCAGATTTCACCGTCGTAGAACACCACGGACTGACCCGGCGTGACCGCGCGTTGCGGGTCATCGAAGGTGGCGCGATAGCCGGTGGCGGTCTTTTCCAGGGTGCAGGGCTGGTCGCTCTGGCGGTAGCGGACCTTGGCCGTCAGTTTGCGCGGCTGGCTCAGGTCGATCGGGTTGACCCAATAAATATCCGAGGCGAGCAGGGCGCGGGAGAACAGATACGGATGATCGTTACCCTGGCCAACGATCAGTTCGTTGTGCTCCAGGTCTTTGATCAATACGTACCACGGCTCGTCGCTCGCGTCTTTCAAACCGCCAATGCCAAGGCCCTGGCGCTGGCCGATGGTGTGGTACATCAAGCCGTGGTGGCGACCGATGACTTCGCCTTCGGTGGTTTTGATTTCGCCCGGTTGCGCTGGCAGGTACTGCTTGAGGAAATCGCTGAAGCGGCGCTCGCCGATAAAGCAGATCCCGGTGGAATCCTTTTTCTTTGCAGTGGCCAGTTCGTATTTCTCGGCAATCGCCCGCACCTGGGGTTTTTCCAGCTCGCCGACCGGGAACAGGGTCTTGGCGATCTGTTCGCCGCCGACGGCGTGCAGGAAGTAGCTCTGGTCCTTGTTCGGGTCCAGGCCTTTGAGCAGTTCGGTGCGACCGTCGATGTCACGCCGACGTACGTAGTGACCGGTGGCGATCAGGTCGGCACCGAGCATCATGGCGTAGTCGAGGAATGCCTTGAACTTGATCTCGCGGTTGCACAGGATGTCCGGGTTCGGCGTACGACCGGCCTTGTATTCGGCCAGGAAGTGCTCGAACACGTTGTCCCAGTACTCGGCGGCGAAATTGGCGGTGTGCAGCTTGATGCCAATCTTGTCGCACACGGCCTGGGCGTCCGCCAGGTCATCCATGGCGGTGCAGTATTCCGTTCCATCGTCTTCTTCCCAGTTCTTCATGAACAGGCCTTCCACCTCATAACCCTGCTCGATCAGCAGGAGGGCGGAAACGGAAGAGTCCACGCCGCCGGACATGCCGACAATGACGCGCTTCTTTTGTGTGTCAGAAGGGGCTGGATCACGCATAGGGATTCAATGAGTGTCTTGAAAAAGGACGCGATTCTAACAGGCTCGGGCCCGCAAGGCTAAAGAGAAGGACGGATCAGTTCGAGTCCGAAGTGTTTGCCGTCCAGATAATCATCGATGCAGCGGATGATCAGCTCACTGCGCCAGTTTGCGCGCTGTTGCATCAATTCGTCACGGGTCAGCCATCTGGCGCCGACGATGCCGTCGTCCAGTTGGTAATCGGGGTTGTGTTTCAAGGGCTTAGCGATGAAGCAGACCCGTTGGTAGGTCACGCCGTTGCTGGGTGCGGTATAGAGGTAGATGCCCAACACGCCGGTCGGCTCGACGTCCCAGCCGGTTTCTTCGAGGGTTTCGCGGATGGCGGCCTCGGTCAGGGTTTCGTCCGGGTCCAGATGGCCGGCGGGTTGGTTGAGCACGTTGCGACCGCCTTTGGATTCTTCAACCATCAGGAAGCGGCCGTTGTCTTCGACGATGGTGGCGACGGTGATGTGGGGTTGCCAGTCCATGAAATGCCCTCAAATGTTGAAATACCGAATCTGTAGGAGCCGGCTTGCTGGCGAATGCGGTGTATCAGCCAATAAAAGTGTTGAATGATGAGCCGCTATCGCCAGCAAGCTGGCACCTACAGGGTTGTGGTCGGCGTATTTCCACAAACAGAAACCCCGGCACGAAGGCCGGGGTTTCTTTACATCTTTACAGCCTTACACCAGCGCAGCAATCGCCGCGTTGAGCGTGGCGCTCGGGCGCATGGCCTTGCTGATCAGCTCGGCATTGGCGTGGTAGTAACCGCCGATGTCCACTGGCTTGCCTTGAACGGCGTTGAGTTCGGCAACGATGGTTGCTTCGTTCTCGGTCAGGGTCTTGGCCAGGGTCGCGAACTGCGCTTGCAGTGCAGTGTCTTCGGTCTGGGCGGCCAGGGCCTGAGCCCAGTACAGCGCCAGGTAGAAGTGGCTGCCGCGGTTGTCGATGTTGCCGACTTTGCGCGATGGCGACTTGTTGTTGTCCAGGAACAGGCCGGTGGCCTGGTCCAGGGTCTTGGACAGAACCAGCGCTTTCGGGTTGTTGTAGTTCACACCCAGGTGCTCAAGGGATGCGGCCAGGGCCAGGAACTCGCCCAGGGAATCCCAGCGCAGGAAGTTTTCTTCCAGCAGTTGCTGCACGTGCTTCGGAGCCGAACCGCCGGCGCCGGTTTCGAACAGGCCGCCACCGTTCATCAGTGGCACGATCGACAGCATCTTGGCGCTGGTGCCCAGTTCCATGATCGGGAACAGGTCGGTCAGGTAGTCGCGCAGTACGTTACCGGTTACCGAGATGGTGTCCTTGCCTTCGCGGGTGCGCTGCAGGGTGTACTTCATTGCATCGACTGGCGCCATGATCTGGATGTCCAGGCCGGCCGTGTCGTGATCCTTCAGGTAAGCCTGAACTTTCTCGATCACCACGCCGTCGTGGGCGCGCATTGGGTCGAGCCAGAAAATGGCTGGAGTGGCGCTTGCGCGAGCACGGTTGACGGCCAGTTTGACCCAATCCTGGATCGGCGCGTCCTTGGTCTGGCACATGCGGAAGATGTCGCCGGCTTCAACAGCCTGTTCCATCAGCACGGTGCCTTTGCTGTCGGTCACGCGAACCACGCCATCGGCCTTGATCTGGAAGGTCTTGTCGTGGGAGCCGTACTCTTCGGCTTTCTTCGCCATCAGGCCAACGTTTGGCACGCTGCCCATGGTGGTCGGATCGAAAGCGCCATTGGCTTTGCAGTCTTCGATCACGGCCTGGTAGATGGTGGCGTAGCAACGATCCGGGATCACAGCCTTGGTGTCGTGCAGCTGGCCGTCGGTGCCCCACATCTTGCCGGAGTCACGGATCATGGCTGGCATCGAGGCGTCGACGATGACGTCGCTCGGCACGTGCAGGTTGGTGATGCCCTTGTCGGAGTTGACCATCGCCAGCGACGGACGAGCGGCGTAAACCGCTTGAATGTCGGCTTCGATAGCTGCTTGTTGCTCGGCTGGCAGGGCCTTGATACGGGTGTACAGGTCGCCGATGCCGTTGTTCAGGTTGAAGCCGATCTGTGCCAGCACTTCTGCGTGCTTGGCCAGGGCGTCTTTATAGAACTCGGCAACGATCTGGCCGAACATGATCGGGTCGGAGACCTTCATCATGGTGGCTTTGAGGTGAACCGACAGCAACACGCCTTGTTGCTTGGCGCTTTCGATTTCGGCGGCGATGAACGCGCGCAGGGCGTTTTTGCTCATCACGGCGCAGTCGAGGATCTCGCCGGCCTGAACGCTGGTTTTTTCTTTCAGGACGGTGGTGGTGCCGTCTTGCGCGACCAGCTCGATCTTCACGGCGTCAGCGGCGTCGATCAGGGCGGCTTTTTCGCTGCCATAGAAATCGCCGGTGCTCATGTGCGCAACGTGAGACTTGGAGTCCGCAGCCCAGGCGCCCATTTTGTGCGGGTGCTTGCGTGCGTAGTTCTTGACCGACAGCGGCGCGCGACGGTCGGAGTTGCCTTCACGCAGAACCGGGTTCACGGCGCTGCCCTTGACCTTGTCGTAACGGGCCTTGGCTTCTTTGTCGGCGTCGCAGGTCACGGTTTCCGGGTAGTCCGGCAAGGCGTAGCCCTGGGCTTGCAGTTCTTTGATCGCGGCTTGCAGCTGCGGAACCGAGGCGCTGATGTTCGGCAGCTTGATGATGTTGGCTTCAGGCGTAACGGCCAGGTCGCCCAGTTCGGCGAGGTGGTCGGCTACGGCTTTGTCGCCCAGTTGCTCGGGGAAGCTGGCCAGGATGCGCCCTGCAAGAGAGATATCGCGGGTTTCAACGGCGATATCAGCCGAGGCGGTGAAGGCCTCTACGATAGGCAACAGTGAATAGGTGGCGAGGGCTGGGGCTTCGTCGGTGAAGGTATAGATGATCTTCGAGCGGGTGGGCATATTCGGATTAACTCTCTCTTCTTTGCTAAAGCGTGCGCAGAAACTCGAGGGGCGCCGGGTAAGCGCGTTCGTTCAAAGTCATCCATGAGTCGAATGTCGAGTTTTCTTCGCGGTGATGTTGGGTGCATCAGTAGAGCGTCAAGCAGTCGGACTGCGGTAACAGGCCGGCTTTTGGGCGGAAAGTCTCGGGCTACATTTGAGTAGCAGGGAGAGGTCGGCCGTCGTGACCCTGTGGTCAGCGGGCGGCATTATACATAGGTAGCTGGCAATCTGCCGATGGTTCATGTGAATCGATTCTCGTCCATTGGTCTAAAGGTCGCAGGGACGCATCGGGCCCCGAGTCATTCGTCGTGCTGGAGTTTGGCGTTTTTCCCTTTGCTTTCAGGCTTGTAGCTCAGCTGTTTCATGGCTTTGCGGAAGATCAATGGAACATAGGGTTTGCGCGCCGATTTAACTGGGTTACGCTCGAACCAAGCCAGATGTTCAATCCAATCAATGGAGTTCAGCATGGGTTACAAGAAGATTCAGGTTCCAGCCGTCGGCGAAAAAATCACCGTCAACGCCGACCATTCTCTTAATGTTCCTGATAATCCGATCATTCCGTTCATTGAAGGCGACGGCATTGGCGTCGACGTCAGTCCCGTGATGATCAAAGTGGTTGATGCTGCCGTGCAAAAAGCCTATGGGGGCAAGCGCAAGATTTCCTGGATGGAGGTCTATGCCGGTGAGAAAGCCACCCAAGTCTACGACCAGGACACCTGGCTGCCTCAGGAAACCCTGGATGCCGTGAAAGATTACGTTGTCTCCATCAAGGGGCCGCTGACCACGCCGGTCGGTGGCGGTATCCGCTCGCTCAACGTTGCCCTGCGCCAACAGTTGGACTTGTACGTCTGCCTGCGGCCAGTGGTGTGGTTCGACGGCGTGCCTAGCCCGGTGAAAAAGCCTGGCGACGTCGACATGGTGATCTTCCGCGAGAACTCCGAAGACATCTATGCCGGTATCGAATGGAAGGCCGGTTCCCCTGAAGCCACTAAAGTCATCAAGTTCCTGAAAGAAGAAATGGGTGTCACCAAGATCCGTTTCGATCAGGACTGCGGTATCGGTATCAAGCCGGTATCCAAGGAAGGCACCAAGCGTCTGGTGCGCAAGGCCCTGCAGTACGTCGTGGATAACGACCGCAAGTCGCTGACCATCGTGCACAAGGGCAACATCATGAAATTCACCGAAGGTGCCTTCAAGGACTGGGGTTATGAGGTGGCGAAGGAAGAGTTCGGCGCCGAGCTGCTCGACGGCGGTCCGTGGATGAAGTTCAAGAACCCGAAAACCGGTCGCGAAGTCATCGTCAAGGATGCCATCGCCGACGCCATGCTCCAGCAGATCCTGCTGCGCCCGGCCGAATACGATGTGATCGCGACCCTCAACCTGAACGGTGACTACCTTTCCGATGCCCTGGCGGCGGAAGTGGGGGGTATCGGTATCGCGCCGGGTGCGAACCTGTCCGACACCGTGGCCATGTTCGAGGCTACCCACGGCACCGCGCCGAAATATGCCGGCAAGGACCAGGTCAACCCGGGCTCGGTGATCCTCTCTGCGGAGATGATGTTGCGTCACCTGGGCTGGACCGAGGCGGCGGACCTGATCATCAAAGGCACCAACGGCGCGATCAAGGCCAAGACCGTGACCTACGACTTCGAGCGTTTGATGGAGGGCGCCACGTTGGTTTCGTCTTCCGGGTTCGGTGAGGCGTTGATCAAACACATGTAAGCAACCGGCAGGCGTACAAAAACCGCCCGATTCAAGTGATTGAGTCGGGCGGTTTTTTTATGACTGGATGACGGTGCGGATTTAAGCCGTCACGGTCTGTTGCGTAGCGGGTGTCGTGGCTTTCGAGGCATCCACAGGGGCGCCGATGTTGACGGCATGCAGGCCTTTTGGCCCCTGGATGATATCGAAGACGACGGCTTGTCCGGCCTTCAGGGTTTTATAACCTTCCATTTGAATGGCCGAGTAGTGAGCAAACAAGTCTTCTGTTTTGCCGTCCTCGTTGATGAAACCGTATCCCTTGGCGTTGTTGAACCATTTCACCTTGCCGCTGACCGTGCCTCTGACCTTGTCGCCTGACATACCAACTCCCTCTGCAACAGACTCCATCACTGGAGTATCATCCAGTTCATCCGCAGTCACTTCTTCGAAAAAAGTTGACTCCGCGGACCTTTTTTACCCACTGTGGGCTCTATTGGTTGTAACACCGTTTTGCCGATAGTCAAGGTGACCCGGCACTCGGAGTTGAAATCGTTAATAGGTGCCCCCACCACTGTATTCGCACAACTGACGAACCTTTCTTTCCATGCATGCAATCAGCCAGATTCGACTAACATTCAATCAGGATCGCCCTGATTTACACGACGACGATTCCGCAGGCATTGCTGTTCAGGAGGCTAAGCCTGCTTTACAGGCGCCGCCGATGTACAAGGTGGTTTTGTTTAATGATGACTACACACCGATGGATTTCGTCGTCGAAGTGCTCGAGGTGTTTTTTAACCTGAATCGCGAGCTGGCGACCAAGGTCATGCTGGCCGTCCATACAGAAGGACGGGCAGTATGTGGAGTGTTTACCCGCGACATCGCCGAGACCAAGGCCATGCAGGTCAACCAGTACGCTAGGGAAAGCCAGCATCCGCTACTCTGTGAAATCGAGAAGGACGGTTAATCGCCGGACACTTGGGTATGAGGTGAAGCTATGTTAAACCGCGAGCTCGAAGTCACCCTCAATCTTGCCTTCAAGGAGGCCCGTTCGAAACGTCATGAATTCATGACCGTCGAACATCTTCTGCTGGCCCTATTGGACAATGAGGCTGCCGCCACCGTTTTGCGTGCGTGCGGTGCAAACCTCGACAAACTCAAGCACGACCTGCAGGAGTTCATTGACTCCACCACGCCATTGATCCCCATTCATGACGAGGACCGTGAAACCCAGCCAACCCTGGGCTTCCAGCGTGTCCTGCAGCGTGCTGTGTTTCACGTACAGAGCTCGGGCAAACGCGAAGTGACTGGTGCCAACGTGCTGGTCGCGATCTTCAGTGAGCAAGAGAGTCAGGCAGTGTTCCTGCTGAAACAGCAGAGCGTTGCCCGTATCGATGTTGTCAATTACATCGCCCACGGTATCTCCAAGGTGCCAGGGCACGGTGATCACTCCGAGGGTGAGCAAGATATGCAGGACGACGAGGGCGGTGAGTCTTCTTCTTCAGGCAATCCTCTGGATGCATATGCCAGTAACCTCAACGAACTCGCGCGTCAGGGTCGTATCGATCCATTGGTAGGCCGCGAGCTGGAAGTCGAGCGTGTCGCGCAGATCCTGGCGCGTCGTCGCAAGAACAATCCGCTGCTGGTGGGCGAGGCGGGCGTGGGTAAAACTGCGATTGCCGAAGGCCTGGCCAAGCGCATTGTCGACAACCAAGTGCCGGACCTGCTGGCCAACAGTGTCGTCTACTCCCTTGATCTGGGGGCATTGCTTGCAGGTACCAAGTATCGCGGTGATTTCGAGAAGCGCTTCAAGGCGTTGCTCAACGAACTGAAAAAACGTCCGCAGGCGATTCTGTTCATCGACGAGATCCACACCATCATTGGTGCGGGTGCTGCGTCCGGTGGTGTCATGGATGCCTCGAACCTGCTCAAGCCGCTGCTGTCGTCCGGTGACATCCGGTGCATTGGCTCGACTACCTTCCAGGAATTCCGTGGGATTTTCGAGAAGGATCGTGCCCTGGCGCGACGCTTCCAGAAGGTCGATGTGTCGGAGCCTTCGGTGGAGGATACCGTCGGTATTCTGCGCGGTCTCAAAGGTCGATTCGAGCAGCATCACAGCATCGAGTACAGCGATGAAGCCCTGCGTGCCGCTGCCGAACTGGCTTCGCGCTACATCAATGACCGGCATATGCCGGACAAGGCCATCGACGTTATCGACGAGGCGGGTGCCTTCCAGCGCCTGCAGCCGGTCGAGAAGCGTGTAAAACGCATCGAAGTGCCTCAGGTCGAGGACATCGTTGCGAAAATCGCACGGATTCCGCCAAAGCACGTTACGAGCTCCGATAAAGAGCTGCTGCGTAACCTTGAGCGTGACCTGAAGCTGACGGTGTTTGGTCAGGATGCCGCGATCGATTCGCTGGCGACTGCGATCAAGCTGTCCCGCGCCGGTCTCAAGTCGCCAGACAAGCCCGTCGGCTCGTTCCTGTTCGCAGGTCCCACCGGTGTCGGTAAAACCGAAGCGGCGCGGCAACTGGCCAAGGCGTTGGGTGTCGAGTTGGTGCGATTCGACATGTCCGAATACATGGAGCGCCACACCGTATCGCGTCTGATCGGTGCGCCTCCAGGTTATGTCGGGTTCGATCAGGGTGGTTTGCTGACCGAAGCCATCACCAAGCAGCCTCATTGCGTGCTGTTGCTCGATGAGATCGAGAAGGCGCATCCGGAAGTCTTCAACCTGCTGTTGCAGGTCATGGACCACGGTACGTTGACCGATAACAACGGGCGCAAAGCGGATTTCCGTAACGTGATCGTCATCATGACGACCAACGCCGGTGCCGAAACCGCAGCGCGTGCGTCGATCGGCTTCACTCTTCAGGATCACTCTTCCGACGCGATGGAAGTGATCAAGAAGAGCTTTACGCCAGAATTCCGCAACCGTCTGGACACCATCATCCAGTTTGGTCGCCTCAGTCATGAGGTCATCAAGAGTGTGGTGGACAAGTTCCTTATCGAACTTCAGGCGCAGCTGGAAGACAAGCGCGTACTGCTGGAAGTCACCGATGCTGCCCGCAGCTGGCTGGCTGCCGGTGGCTACGATGCCATGATGGGGGCTCGCCCCATGGCTCGCCTGATTCAGGACAAGATCAAGCGTCCACTGGCGGAGGAGATTCTGTTTGGTGAGCTGGCCGAACATGGCGGTGTGGTGCACATCGATATCAAGGACGGCGAACTGACCTTCGAGTTCGAGACCACGGCCGAAATGGCCTGACGTTATCGCAGCAAAACAAAAAGGCGCCGTTTGGCGCCTTTTTGCTGCCTGCCAAATTTTAAAGGGTTACGCAAACCCTGTAGGAGCCGAGCTTGCTCGCGATGGCGGCCTAACTATCGACATCAATGTTGAATGTCAGTCAGTCATCGCGAGCAAGCTCAGCTCCTACAAGGGCTTCGGCGTGACTTGCTGGAAGTCACCGATGCGGTGGTTAAGATGCCATGATGGGGGGGCTCGCCCCATGGCTCGCCTGATCCAGGACAAGATCAAGCGTCCACTGGCGGAGGAAATTCTGTTTGGCGAGCTGGCCGAACATGGCGGTGTGGTGCACATCGATATCAAGGACGGCGAACTGACCTTCGAGTTCGAGACCACGGCCGAAATGGCCTGACGTTATCGCAGCAAAACAAAAAGGCGCCGTTTGGCGCCTTTTTGCTGCCTGCCAAATGTTGATGCGTCACGCCTACCCTGTAGGAGCCGAGCTTGCTCGCGATGGCGGCCTAACTATCGACATCAATGTTGAATGCCAGCCAGTCATCGCGAGCAAGCTCAGCTCCTACAAGGGTTTCGGCGTGACTTGCTGGAAGTCACCGATGCTGCCCGCAGCTGGCTACGATGCCATGATGGGGGGGCTCGCCCCATGGCTCGCTTGATTCAGGACAAGATCAAGCGTCCACTGGCGGAGGAGATTCTCTTTGGCGGGCTGGCCGAACATGGCGGTGTGGTGCGCATCGATATCAAGGACGGCGAACTGACCTTCGAGTTCGAGACCACGGCCGAAATGGCCTGACGTTATCGCAGCAAAACAAAAAGGCGCCGTTTGGCGCCTTTTTGCTGCCTGCCAAATTTTAAAGGGTTACGCAAATCCTGTAGGAGCCGAGCTTGCTCGCGATGGCGGCCTAACTATCGACATCAATGTTGAATGCCCGTCAGTCATCGCGAGCAAGCTCAGGTCCTACAAGGGCTTCGGCGTGACTTGCTGGAAGTCACCGATGCTGCCCGCAGCTGGCTACGATGCCATGATGGGGGCTCGCCCCATGGCTCGCCTGATTCAGGACAAGATCAAGCGTCCACTGGCGGAGGAGATTCTGTTTGGTGAGCTGGCCGAACATGGCGGTGTGGTGCACATCGATATCAAGGACGGCGAACTGACCTTCGAGTTCGAGACCACGGCCGAAATGGCCTGACGTTATCGCAGCAAAACAAAAAGGCGCCGTTTGGCGCCTTTTTGCTGCCTGCCAAATGTTGATGCGTCACGCCTACCCTGTAGGAGCCGAGCTTGCTCGCGATGGCGGCCTAACTATCGACATCAATGTTGAATGCCAGCCAGTCATCGCGAGCAAGCTCAGCTCCTACAAGGGTTTCGGCGTGACTTGCTGGAAGTCACCGATGCTGCCCGCAGCTGGCTACGATGCCATGATGGGGGGCTCGCCCCATGGCTCGCCTGATTCAGGACAAGATCAAGCGTCCACTGGCGGAGGAGATTCTCTTTGGCGAGCTGGCCGAGCATGGCGGTGTGGTGCACATCGATATCAAGGACGGCGAACTGACCTTCGAGTTCGAGACCACGGCCGAAATGGCCTGACGTTATCGCAGCAAAACAAAAAGGCGCCGTTTGGCGCCTTTTTGCTGTCTGCCAAATTTTAAAGGGTTACGCAAACCCTGTAGGAGCCGAGCTTGCTCGCGATGGCGGCCTAACTATCGACATCAATGTTGAATGTCAGTCAGTCATCGCGAGCAAGCTCAGCTCCTACAAGGGTTTCGGCGTGCCCCGCAAATCCCGGGCAAACAAAAACGCCCGGCATAAGCCGGGCGTCTTGTATTGACCTGATTAGCGAGCGCGGTAGGTGATGCGCCCTTTGCTCAAGTCATAGGGCGTCAGCTCGACGCGCACTTTGTCGCCGGTAAGAATACGAATGTAGTTCTTGCGCATCTTGCCGGAGATGTGCGCGGTTACGACGTG
Source organism: Pseudomonas putida (assembly GCF_050990305.1). Lineage (GTDB taxonomy): Bacteria > Pseudomonadota > Gammaproteobacteria > Pseudomonadales > Pseudomonadaceae > Aquipseudomonas > Aquipseudomonas putida_AH. The sequence goes on from NZ_CP158817.1 coordinate 2,378,553, forward strand.
CCCATTTTCCAACTCCACGCGAAACATGGTGTTGGGCAGGGTGTCGACGACAGTGCCTTCCATTTCGAAGCTGTCTTCTTTCGACATGCAGTAAAGCCCTCGGTGTCCAGTGAATGGCCCGGTGCAACTGCGCCAGGCAAAAGCGGCGTGCATTGTGCCCGAAAAGTGGGGTTCAAGCCAAGGGGTTTAGGGTGTGCTCTAGTTCAGAACGACCCAGCGCTGGTTGACCAGCAGTTCAATGGGGCGATATTGGGTCTTGTAGCTCATTTTTTTGCAGTTTTTGATCCAGTAGCCCAGGTAGACCGCATCCAGGCCCAGCCGGCGGGCCTCGGCGATTTGCCAGAGAATGGCGTAACGCCCCAGGCTACGGCGTTCTTCGTCGGGTTCGTAAAAGGTATAGACCGCCGAAAGACCGTTCGGCAGAAGGTCGGTGACAGCAATCGCCAGCAGCCGACCGTCGAGGCGAAATTCGTAGAACCGTGAAAACGGCAGGTCGCGTACCAGGAACGTCGAAAACTGATCGCGACTGGGCGGGTACATGTCGCCATCGGCGTGCCGTTCTTCTATATAGCGCTGGTAAAGATCGAAGTACTCTTCGCTGAAGCCTGGCTTGGCTGGGCGTACCTGCAAGTCGGCGTTGCGTTTGAAAATGCGTTTCTGCTGACGATTGGGCGTGAATTGCGCCACAGGGATGCGCGCCGGCACACAGGCATTGCAGTTCTGGCAGTGGGGTCGATACAGGTGGTCGCCACTGCGACGAAAACCCATTTCCGACAGGTCTGCATAGACATGCACGTCCATGGGCTGGCTAGGGTCGAGGAACAGGGTCGTCGCCTGCTCCTCAGGCAGATAGCTGCAAGAATGGGGCTGAGTGGCATAAAACTTCAAACGCGCCAACTCGGTCATGATCAACCCTCGGATAAGCTTTTGATTAGGGGGCGTCTCTAAGTGTAAGCCACGCGAGCAAAAGGCGCTCAGCAAACCCAGGTCGCGCGGCTGGGCTGGTCCAGATACTGTGCCAGGTAGCCGGCAAACGCGCTGCGGGGAATCGATCGCGCACCCAGGCTGTGCAGATGATCGGTAGGCATCTGGCAGTCGATCAGCACAAAACCCGAGTCTTTCAGATGTCGTACCAGCATGGCAAAGCCGTATTTGGAGGCATTGTCGGCGCGGCTGAACATGGACTCGCCGAAAAACAGCCGGCCCATGGCCAGTCCATACAACCCGCCGACCAGTGTGCCCTGGTCCCAGACTTCCACGGAATGTGCGTAACCGCGCTTATGCAACGCCAGATAAGCATCCTGCATCGCTTCGGTGATCCAGGTGCCGTCGGCGTATTCCCTGGGGGCGGCGCAGGCGTGGATAACTGCGGCAAAATCCCGGTCGAAGGTCACTTGATAGCGTTGTTGGCGCAGCAACTTGTTCAGGCTGCGGGAAACGTGCAGTTCGTCGGGAAACAGCACGGTGCGCGGATCCGGCGACCACCAGAGGATTGGCTGGCCTTCCGAGAACCAGGGAAAGCAGCCATGGCGGTAGGCCTGTATCAGTCGATCGGCAGACAGATCGCCACCAGCGGCCAGCAGGCCGTTGGGGTCGCGCATGGCTTTGTCCAGCGGCGGGAAGGTCAGGGAATTGCGTTGTAACCAAGTCAGCATGGCGTCCGGGCTTGCAGAAGGGGAGGGCGGTGACGGGCGCAAGGCCCGCCAACCAGTGTGCCGTTAAACGGCGGGAATGTCGTCGAGGTATTTTTCCGCATCCAGGGCAGCCATGCAGCCGGCTCCGGCGGAAGTCACTGCCTGGCGATAGACGTGATCGGCCACATCGCCGGCGGCAAATACACCGTCGATGGCGGTTGCAGTGGCATTGCCTTCGCTGCCGCCTTTTACCAACAGATAACCATCGCGCATTTCCAGTTGGCCAATGAAGAGGTCGGTGTTGGGTTTATGGCCAATGGCAATGAACACGCCAGCCACCGCCAGTTCCTTGATTTCGCCGGTATGGCTGTCGCGCAGTCGCGCGCCGGTTACGCCGCTGGCATCGCCCAGCACTTCCTCCAGATTCTGGTTCCAATGCAGGCGAATGTTGCCATTGGCGGCCTTGTCGAAAAGTTTGTCCTGGAGAATTTTTTCCGAACGCAGTTTGTCGCGGCGGTGAATCAAGTGAACTTCCTTGGCGATATTCGACAGGTACAGCGCTTCTTCAACCGCGGTATTGCCGCCACCTACGACCGCGACCACTTGGTTGCGATAAAAGAAGCCGTCGCAGGTTGCGCAGGCTGAAACGCCTTTGCCGGCAAATGTCTCTTCCGAGGGCAGCCCCAGGTATTGTGCGGAGGCGCCGGTGGCGATGATCAATGCATCGCAAGTATAAGTACCGCTATCGCCGGTCAACTCGAACGGGCGCTGTTGCAACTTGGCTGTATGGATGTGGTCGTAAACGATCTGTGTGGCGAAGCGCTCGGCGTGTTTTTGCATGCGCTCCATCAGGACCGGGCCAGTGAGACCTTCGACGTCCCCTGGCCAGTTGTCGACTTCGACCGTGGTGGTGAGCTGGCCACCTGCCTGTATGCCGGTGATGACAACGGGTTTGAGGTTGGCGCGGGCGGCATACACGGCTGCGCTGTAACCGGCGGGGCCGGAACCCAGGATGATCAGGCGGTGATGTTGCGCTTCGCTCATAAAAACACCTCATAAGCCTTTGTCACAAAAGAGAATGCATGCTCAAATTGAGTCGCATGTGATGTGCTTTTGACTATGCTACATCCAAGTGCTTCAAGCATGGCATCGGACGGACAAACCCGTACAATGCCCGGTTGTAACAGCGTTTGTAACAATGATTGTAAAAAGAGCAAGGTTGCGTCTCGGGTTTATAAAAGCCTAGGCGCAGTGTTAAAAGTAGACCCGGTTACGCTTGTTAACTTTTTTACCTGCCTGGATTGGGCAGTTTTTTATAGTCAATCAACAGATGGACGCGCCCTTGGCGCAGGAATAGAAGCGTTTTGAAGAAATCCACCGAAGCACCCAAGACAGTCGTTCCGCTCTGGCGCCAGCAATTGCACTACCGCCTCAAGGAAGGTGCATTGATCGCCATCGGTGCGTTGTGCCTGTTCCTGATGATGGCCTTGCTGACCTACGGCAAGGATGACCCGGGCTGGAGTCATAACAGCAAGATCGACGACGTTCAGAACTTCGGCGGGCCGGCGGGCTCCTACAGCGCCGATATCCTGTTCATGGTGCTGGGCTACTTCGCGTATATCTTCCCGTTGCTGCTGGCAATCAAGGCTTATCAGATTTTCCGTCAGCGCCACGAGCCATGGCAGTGGAGTGGTTGGCTGTTTTCCTGGCGCCTGATCGGCCTGGTGTTCCTGGTGCTGTCTGGCGCTGCACTGGCGCATATCCATTTTCATGCCGCGACCGGTCTGCCGGCCGGCGCAGGCGGCGCGCTGGGTGAAAGCCTGGGCGACCTGGCGAAGAACGCGCTGAACATTCAAGGCAGCACATTGCTGTTTATTGCCCTGTTCCTGTTTGGCCTGACGGTGTTCACCGACCTGTCGTGGTTCAAGGTGATGGACATCACCGGCAAGATCACCCTTGACCTGTTCGAACTGTTCCAGGGCGCGGCCAATCGCTGGTGGGCTACCCGCACTGAACGCAAGCAACTGGTCGCGCAATTGCGTGAAGTCGATGATCGCGTCCACGAAGTGGTCGCACCGACCGTGACGGACAAGCGCGAACAGGCCAAGGTCAAGGAGCGCCTGATCGAGCGTGAGCAAGCCCTGAGCAAGCACATGTCCGAGCGCGAGAAGCAGGTGCCGCCGGTCATTGCCCCGGCCCCGGTCAAGCCGGCAGCGCCCAGCAAACGCGTGGAAAAAGAGAAACAGGCACCGCTGTTCGTCGACAGTGCCGTGGAAGGCACCTTGCCGCCGATCTCGATTCTCGACCCCGCGGAAAAGAAACAACTCAATTACTCCCCGGAATCCCTGGCGGCGGTCGGCCATCTGCTGGAAATCAAGCTCAAGGAATTCGGCGTCGAAGTGGCCGTGGATTCGATCCATCCGGGCCCGGTGATTACCCGATACGAAATCCAGCCGGCGGCCGGGGTCAAGGTCAGCCGCATCGCCAACCTTGCCAAGGACTTGGCGCGTTCCCTGGCTGTAACCAGTGTCCGCGTCGTGGAAGTGATTCCAGGCAAGACCACCGTTGGTATCGAGATTCCCAACGAAGACCGGCAGATCGTGCGCTTTTCCGAGGTGCTGTCGACTCCCGAGTACGACAACTTCAAGTCGCCGGTCACCCTGGCCTTGGGGCATGACATCGGTGGCAAACCCGTCATTACTGACCTGGCGAAAATGCCTCACCTGCTCGTGGCCGGTACCACCGGTTCCGGTAAATCGGTGGGGGTGAACGCGATGATCCTGTCGATCCTGTTCAAGTCCGGCCCGGATGACGCCAAGCTGATCATGATCGACCCGAAAATGCTTGAACTGTCGATCTACGAAGGCATTCCGCACCTGCTGTGCCCGGTGGTAACCGACATGAAGGACGCGGCCAATGCCTTGCGCTGGAGCGTTGCCGAAATGGAGCGGCGCTACAAACTGATGGCGAAGATGGGTGTGCGAAACCTGTCGGGCTTCAACGCCAAGGTCAAGGAAGCCATTGACGCAGGCGAGCCGCTGAGCGATCCGCTGTACAAGCGCGAAAGCATCCACGACGAAGCGCCGCTGTTGCAGAAGCTGCCGACCATCGTCGTGGTCGTCGACGAGTTCGCCGACATGATGATGATCGTTGGAAAGAAGGTTGAAGAGCTGATTGCCCGTATCGCCCAGAAAGCGCGGGCGGCCGGTATTCACTTGATCCTCGCGACCCAGCGGCCGTCGGTGGATGTGATCACCGGTCTGATCAAGGCCAACATCCCGACCCGTATGGCATTCCAGGTATCGAGCAAGATCGACTCCCGGACCATTATCGACCAGGGCGGCGCCGAACAGTTGTTGGGCCACGGTGACATGTTGTACATGCCGCCGGGCACCAGCCTGCCGATTCGTGTCCACGGTGCTTTCGTCTCCGATGACGAGGTCCACCGGGTGGTGGAAGCCTGGAAGCTGCGTGGCGCGCCGGAGTATAACGACGACATTCTCAACGGCGTCGAAGAGGCCGGCAGTGGCTTTGAAGGCAGCAGCGGTGGTGGTGACGGTGACGATCCTGAAACCGATGCGCTGTACGACGAAGCGGTGCAGTTCGTCCTGGAAAGCCGTCGTGCGTCGATCTCCGCCGTTCAGCGCAAGCTGAAAATCGGCTACAACCGCGCCGCGCGCATGATCGAAGCCATGGAAATGGCCGGCGTCGTGACGGCCATGAACACCAACGGTTCGCGTGAAGTCCTGGCCCCTGGCCCGGTGCGCGACTGACCCGAAATTGAACGGAGGGCGTCTTCAGGGCGCCACCCGCACTCCCACGAATGTTATGAGGACTCCCATGCGTCTGATCCGCATGCTGTTGCTGCCGGTACTGGCCTTGACCACGCTCCAGGCTAACGCCGATGACAAGGACGTGGCGCGCCTGACCCAATTGCTGGAAAAATCCCAGACCCTGAGCGCACGCTTCTCCCAATTGACCCTTGACGGCTCCGGCACCCAATTGCAGGAAACCGCCGGCCAGATGTCGCTGCAGCGTCCCGGCCTGTTTTACTGGCACACCGATGCGCCTCAGGAGCAACTGGTGGTGTCCGATGGCAACAAGGTCACCCTGTGGGACCCGGATCTGGAGCAAGCGACCATCAAGAAGCTGGACGTGCGCCTGACTCAAACTCCGGCCTTGTTGCTGTCCGGTGATGTGTCCAAGATCAACCAGAGCTTCGACATCAGTTCCAAGGAAGCCGGTGGCGTGATCGACTTCACCCTCAAGCCGAAAACCAAGGACACCCTGTTCGACAGCCTGCGCCTGTCGTTCCGCAATGGCCTGGTCAATGACATGCAACTGATCGACAGCGTCGGCCAGCGCACCAACATTCTGTTTACCGGCGTGAAGGCCAACGAGCCGATCCCGGCGTCCAAATTCAAATTCGACATCCCCAAGGGTGCGGACGTTATCCAAGAGTAACCCCTGTTGGAGCGGGCTTTTGTGGCGAGGGGATTTATCCCCGCTGGGTAGCGCAGCGACCCCAAGACATGCTAGTGCGGTATATCAGGTATTGCGCATGCCATGCTTCGCGACTGCTACGCAGCCGAGCGGGGATAAATCCCCTCGCCACAGGTTCGCGGCAGGCTTGAGAGAGTTGTATTACCCCGAGGTTTCATAAGCAGTGATGGACCTGTTTCGCAGCACCCCGATCGCTCAACCCCTGGCCGCTCGTTTACGCGCGGCCAACCTGGATGAGTACGTCGGTCAGGAACACGTGCTCGCTCGCGGCAAGCCATTGCGCGAAGCCTTGGAGCAGGGTGCCCTGCATTCGATGATTTTCTGGGGACCGCCGGGGGTGGGCAAGACCACGCTGGCGAAGCTGCTGGCGGAAGTCTCCGACGCGCACTTCGAAACGGTGTCGGCGGTGCTCGCGGGGGTCAAGGAAATCCGTCAGGCGGTGGAAATCGCCAAGCAGCAGGCGGCGCAGTACGGCCGACGCACGATCCTGTTTGTCGACGAAGTGCATCGCTTCAACAAGTCCCAACAGGATGCCTTTCTGCCCTATGTCGAAGACGGCACGCTGATTTTCATCGGCGCGACCACGGAAAACCCGTCCTTCGAACTCAACAACGCCTTACTGTCCCGTGCCCGGGTGTACGTGCTCAAAAGCCTCGACGAAACGGCCCTGCGCAAACTGGTGCACCGCGCCCTGACTGAAGAGCGAGGCCTGGGCAAGCGCCACTTGACCCTCAGCGATGAAGGCTTTCAGATGTTGTTGTCGGCTGCCGACGGCGACGGCCGGCGCCTGCTCAATCTGCTGGAAAACGCCTCCGACTTGGCCGAAGACAACAGTGAAATCGGCGTCGATCTGCTGCAGAGCCTGCTGGGCGACACCCGTCGTCGTTTCGATAAGGGCGGCGAAGCCTTCTACGATCAGATTTCCGCGCTGCATAAATCGGTGCGCGGCTCCAATCCCGACGGTGCGTTGTACTGGTTCGCGCGCATGATCGACGGCGGCTGCGATCCTTTGTACCTGGCCCGGCGCGTGGTGCGCATGGCCAGCGAAGACATTGGCAACGCTGATCCACGTGCCTTGAGCCTGTGCCTGGCGGCGTGGGAAGTGCAGGAACGCCTCGGCAGTCCCGAAGGCGAGCTGGCGGTGGCGCAAGCCATTACCTACCTGGCCTGCGCGCCGAAAAGCAATGCCGTGTACATGGGTTTCAAGGCCGCCCTGCGCAGCGCCGCCGAGCATGGCTCGCTGGAAGTGCCGCTGCACCTGCGCAATGCACCGACCAAGCTGATGAAGCAATTGGGTTACGGCGACGAATACCGTTATGCCCACGATGAGCCGGATGCCTACGCCGCCGGTGAAGATTACTTCCCCGAAGAGCTCGAGCCACAACCGTTCTATCAACCGGTGCCCCGTGGCCTGGAGTTGAAAATCGGTGAAAAGCTCAATCATCTTGCGAAACTCGACCGTTTGAGCCCCCGGCAGCGGAGAAAATAGTGATTCCTTTGATTGTTGCGGTTTCCGTTGGCGGGATCGCCGGCACGCTGTTGCGCTTCGCTACCGGCAACTGGATCAACGCGAATTGGCCGCGGCACTTCTATACCGCGACGCTGACCGTTAATATCGTCGGCTGTTTGCTGATCGGCGTTCTATACGGTCTGTTTTTGATTCGTCCGGAGGTGCCGCTCGAGGTGCGTGCCGGGTTGATCGTCGGCTTCCTCGGAGGGCTGACGACTTTTTCATCTTTTTCACTGGATACGGTGCGCCTGCTCGAAAGCGGGCAAGTGCCGCTGGCCATGGGCTATGCGGCGATCAGCGTATTCGGCGGGTTGCTAGCCACCTGGGCTGGCCTATCCTTGACCAAACTTTGATAACGAGAAACCGACATGCTCGATTCCAAACTGTTACGTAGCAACCTTCAGGACGTAGCGGACCGCCTGGCATCCCGTGGCTTTGCCCTGGATGTCGCGCGCATCGAAGCGCTGGAAGAACAGCGCAAGACCGTCCAGACCCGCACCGAAGCATTGCAGGCTGAGCGCAATGCACGTTCCAAGTCCATCGGTCAGGCCAAGCAGCGCGGCGAAGATATCGCGCCGTTGATGGCTGACGTCGAGCGTATGGCGGGCGAATTGGCTGCCGGTAAAACCGAACTGGACGCGATCCAGAGCGAGCTGGATTCGATCCTGTTGGGCATCCCGAACCTGCCGCACGAATCGGTGCCGATCGGTGAAGACGAAGACGGTAACGTCGAAGTGCGCCGCTGGGGCACGCCGACCGCCTTCGATTTCCCGGTACAAGACCACGTGGCCCTGGGCGAGAAATTCGGCTGGCTGGACTTCGAAACCGCCGCCAAGTTGTCCGGCGCGCGTTTCGCTCTGCTGCGCGGCCCGATCGCCCGTCTGCACCGCGCCCTGGCGCAGTTCATGATCAACCTGCACGTCACCGAGCACGGCTACGAAGAGGCCTACACGCCTTATTTGGTTCAGGCTCCGGCGCTGCAAGGCACCGGCCAGCTGCCGAAGTTCGAAGAGGATCTGTTCAAGATCGCTCGCGAAGGTGAAGCCGACTTCTACCTGATCCCGACCGCTGAAGTGTCGCTGACCAACATCGTCGCCGGCGACATCGTCGATTCCAAACTGCTGCCGATCAAGTTTGTCGCCCATACGCCGTGCTTCCGCAGCGAAGCCGGCGCGTCGGGTCGCGATACCCGCGGCATGATTCGCCAGCACCAGTTCGACAAGGTTGAGATGGTGCAGATCGTTGATCCGTCGACCTCGATGGATGCGCTGGAAGGCTTGACCGCCAACGCCGAGAAAGTCCTGCAACTACTGGAACTGCCTTATCGCACCATCGCGCTGTGCACCGGCGACATGGGCTTCAGCGCGGTCAAGACCTACGACCTGGAAGTGTGGATTCCGAGCCAGGACAAATACCGTGAAATTTCGTCGTGCTCCAACTGCGGCGACTTCCAGGCCCGTCGCATGCAAGCGCGTTTCCGCAACCCGGAAACCGGCAAGCCGGAACTGGTACACACCCTGAACGGTTCCGGCCTGGCGGTCGGTCGTACCTTGGTGGCGGTGCTGGAAAACTACCAGCAGGCCGACGGTTCGATCCGTGTGCCTGAGGTATTGAAGCCGTACATGGGTGGCCTCGAGGTCATCGGTTAAATGAAATATCTGCCGCTGTTCCACAACCTGCGCGGCAGTCGTGTGTTGGTCGTCGGTGGGGGGGAAATTGCCTTGCGCAAATCTCGCCTGCTGGCCGATGCCGGTGCGCTACTGCGGGTGGTCGCACCTGAAATCGAACAGCAACTGCGCGAGCTGGTTGCCACCAGCGGTGGCGAGTGTCTGTTGCGTGGCTATGTCGAAGCGGATCTGGACGGTTGCGGGCTGATCATTGCCGCCACCGACGACGAGTCGCTGAACGCACAGGTATCCACTGATGCCCATCGACGTGGCGTGCCGGTCAATGTGGTCGATGCGCCTGCGCTGTGCAGCGTGATTTTCCCGGCGATCGTCGACCGTTCGCCGTTGATCATCGCCGTGTCCAGTGGCGGCGATGCGCCGGTACTGGCGCGCTTGATCCGCGCCAAGATCGAAACCTGGATTCCGTCCACCTACGGTCAACTGGCCGGGTTGGCGGCGCGTTTTCGCCATCAGGTGAAAAAGCTGTTCCCGGATGTGCAGCAACGTCGCGCATTTTGGGAAGACGTGTTCCAGGGCCCGATTGCCGATCGGCAACTGGCCGGGCAGGGGGCCGAAGCTGAACGTTTGCTGCAGGCAAAAGTGGATGGCGAGGCACCGGTGGCTACGGGCGAGGTGTATTTGGTGGGCGCCGGTCCCGGTGATCCGGACCTGCTGACCTTCCGTGCCTTGCGCCTGATGCAACAAGCCGACGTGGTGTTGTATGACCGTCTGGTAGCACCGGCGATTCTGGAGTTGTGCCGTCGCGATGCCGAGCGGGTCTACGTCGGCAAGCGCCGCGCCGATCACGCCGTGCCGCAGGATCAGATCAACCAGCAATTGGTCGACCTGGCCAAGGCGGGCAAGCGCGTGGTGCGTTTGAAGGGCGGCGATCCGTTCATCTTCGGCCGTGGCGGTGAAGAGATCGAGGAACTGGCGGCCCAAGGCATCCCGTTCCAGGTGGTGCCGGGTATTACGGCGGCCAGTGGTTGCGCGGCCTATGCCGGGATTCCGTTGACCCATCGCGATTACGCGCAGTCCGTGCGCTTTGTCACCGGTCACCTCAAGGATGGCTCCACCGATCTGCCATGGGCGGACCTGGTCGCGCCAGCGCAAACCCTGGTCTTCTACATGGGGCTGGTGGGCTTGCCGATCATCTGCGAGCAGCTGATCCAGCACGGTCGCGCCGCCGATACCCCGGCTGCCTTGATCCAGCAGGGCACCACGGTCAATCAGCGGGTCTTTACCGGCACCCTGGCGGACCTGCCACAACTGGTGGCGGAGCATGAAGTGCATGCGCCGACCCTGGTGATCGTTGGTGAAGTGGTGCAACTGCGCGAGAAGCTGGCGTGGTTTGAAGGGGCTCAGGGGCAGGTCTAGAAACCGAGTTGCCCCATTCGCGAGCAGGCTCGCTCCCACAGGGAGATTTGTGATCGGCACAAATCAAATGTGGGAGCGAGCCATGCTCGCGAAGAGGCCTTCAAAAACAACACAAATCTTAAACCCTGCGCCAAACCCCTTTCCCGCTCAACCGCTCCCGATCATGGGCTGCGGTGAAATCCTGCGCCGGACCTTTGGGCACGACACCCGTCGGGTTGATGGTCTTGTGGCTGCCGTAGTAGTGGTGCTTGATGTGGGTGAAGTCCACCGTCTCGGCAACCCCCGGCCACTGATAAATCTCCCGCAACCAGTTCGACAGATTCGGATAATCGGCAATTCGCCGCAGGTTGCACTTGAAGTGGCCGTGATACACCGCGTCGAAACGGATCAGCGTGGTGAACAGGCGGATGTCGGCTTCGGTCAGGTACTCGCCCGTCAGGTAGCGGTTGGCGCTCAGCAACTGCTCCAGATGATCCAGCTCGGCAAACACCTCATCGAACGCGGCTTCGTACGCCTGCTGCGAAGTGGCAAACCCGGCGCGGTACACGCCGTTGTTCACCGCCGGATAAATGCGTTCGTTCAGCGTGTCGATTTCACTGCGCAGCGGTGCCGGGTAGAAATCCAGGTCATTGCCGGTCAAGTCATCGAAGGCGCTGTTGAGCATGCGGATGATTTCCGCCGATTCGTTGTTGACGATGCGTTTTTGCTGTTTATCCCACAGCACCGGCACGGTGACGCGGCCGGTATAGTCGGCGGTATCGGCGGTGTAGCGCTGGTGCATGAAGTCCAGGTGATCGAGCTTGTCGCCGGTTGATCCCAGGGACTTGTCGAAGGTCCAGCCGTTTTCCAGCATCAGCCAGCTGACCACCGACACGTCGATCAGGCTTTCCAGGCCCTTGAGTTTGCGCAGGATCAGTGTGCGATGGGCCCAGGGGCAGGCGAGGGATACATAGAGGTGGTAGCGACCGGGTTCGGCGACAAAGCCACCGATGCCGCTCGGGCCGGGTTGGCCGTCAGCGGTGACCCAGTTGCGGCGCTGCGCCTGTTCGCGCTGGAACGCGCCGTCCTTGCTGCTTTCGTACCACTTGTCCTGCCAGCGACCGTCGACTAACAAACCCATGTCCGAGACTCCTCAACCGATAAGCGTTGGAGAAGAGTCTAGTCCGATAGGTTCGATAAAAAAGCGCAAAGACTGCAGTGTCATTATCGATTAAATCGATTTGTCTCGCGCATCCCAGTAGCGCTGGGCGGTTTCGAACGCCTGCTCGCGGGGTTGGCCGAGACCGCGCAAGGCCAGGGCCATGGTCGAGATCAGGGCCATCTGCGGATAGCTGTCGACCACATCGCCACGCCACACGGCCTTCAGATGTTCAGGGTCGAGGCTGGCCGGTTTGACGTGGCGCTGGCTCGACAGCTGCGGCCATTCTTCGTCCCAGCTTTCGCCGCCAGTGGTGCCGTACAGATGACTGTCGGTGTCCGGGTTGATCTCAATCTCGCCGCCATCGCCCTTGACCACAATCACCGTGTCGCCGAGCAGGCCGCTGGCGTCGCGATGCACCGCCTGATAGCCGGGGTGGAAAATGCTTTGCAGGCCGCAACGGGCGCCCAGTGGATTGAGAATCCGCGCCAGGGAGTGGATCGGCGAGCGCAGGCCCAGGGTATTGCGCAGGTCGATCATCCGTTGCAGTTGCGGTGCCCAGTCCACCAACGGCATGAAGGCCAGGCCACCGTTATCCAGTGCTGCACCCACCTGCTGCCAGTTGCGGCACAACGGGATTTTCAAGTCATCCAACAATTGCTCGCTGTACAGCCGGCCTGCCGTGTGCGCGCCGCCGCCGTGCATGAAAATCCGCACACCGTTCTGCGCCAGGCACTTGGCGGCCAACAGGTACCACGGCAGGTGTCGCTTCTTGCCGGCGTAGGTTGGCCAATCCAGGTCGACATTCAATGCCGGTGCCTGCAACCGCTCACGCAGCGCCTCGGTGAACCCGGCCATTTCTTCTGCGCTTTCTTCCTTGTGCCGCAACAACATCAGGAAAGCGCCGAGCTGGGTCGCCTCGACCTGCTCATCGAGCACCATGCCCATGGCCTGGCGCGCCTCTTCACGGGTCAGGTCGCGGGCGCCGCGTTTGCCTTTACCGAGGATGCGCACGAACTGGGCAAACGGGTGTTCGGCGGGCGTTTCGAGGGTCAGCGCTGGGTAGTCGGTCATAAGCAATTCGTCGGTTTGGGCAGGCCCGCCAGTTTCGCGGCGAGTTTGGCGGGGGTGCCTTTGAACAATCGGTTCAGGTGCAAGCTGTTGCCCTTGTCGGGGCCGAGCTTCAAGGCGGTGTATTTGATCAGTGGCCGGGTGGCTGGCGACAGTTGGAACTCGGCATAGAAACTGCGCAGCAGTTCGAGGATTTCCCAGTGTTCGGGGCTCAACTGGATGTCTTCGGCGGCTGCCAGGGCGCTGGCGACGTCAGCAGACCAGTCGCTCAATTCGACCAGGAAGCCGTCCTTGTCCAACTCGATGGCGCGTGCGCCGACGGTCAATACCTTCATAGCCAGCTGTTGACCTTGTCGTGGTGGATCGACAACTCGACGAAGGCCGGATAATCGATGGCCTCGGCCCAGTCTGGCACCGCGATGGCCCGCGCCTGGGCGTCTTCGGCCAGGACATAGAGTTTCAGGCCGCGTGCATTGAGTGCCGCGTACGGCGCGGTGCCCGGCTGCAAGGCGTAGGCCGCGTCGCCGGACAGCAACAGTGCATCGCTGGCGCCGATCAGGCGCAGGCAACTGGTCAGGCGGTCGTCGCCGAACGGGGAATGAGACAACACATGCAAGGTCGACATCAGAGGGTGATCACCTGGTCGTAACGGTCAATGAGGGCGGTGATTTCATGGGTGGCCAGCACCCGAGCTTCTTCCAGTGCCAGGGCGTTTGGGTCCAGGCCGCGCTGGGCTACGCTGTCGGCACAGGCAAACAGCTCTTCGACACCGAACATCGGCAAGGCCTGCAAGTTGGCGCTCAAGTCTTTCTGTTGCAGGGCCTTGGCGTCCTGTTTCGCGGCGAGTTGGAACACGCCGTCATCGAGAAACAGCAGGCCGATCGGCAAATCGAAAGCGCCGCCCGCCAGGACGATGTCCAGTGCTTCCCGTGCACTCGGCCCGGACCACGGTGCCTGACGGCTGATGATCAATAGGGATTTAGCCATTTCAAGCGCCTCCGAAACAGATCAGTCGGTCGGCGTCCTGCGCCGCGTCATGCAACTGACCCAGGCCTGACAGTTCCCAGGGCGTGCCGACGGCGACAGCTTCGCGTTGATAGCGCTTGGCTTCTTCCTCATTCAACACCCCACGGCGCAGGGCGGCGGCAATGCACACCACACCGTCCAATTGATGTTCGCTGACAAAGGCGCGCCACTGCTTGGGCAGGTCCAGTTCGTCCTGTGGCGTGACCACGCTGGTGGACGCGTTGTAGACGCCATCCTGATAGAAAAACAGCCGGACAATCTCATGCCCACCGGCCAGCACGGCCTGGGCGAACAGCAAGGCGCGGCGCGAGGAGGGCGCATGGGCGGCGCTAAAAACGGCGATGGCAAACTTCATGACGGACTCGATCAGCGAAACTGCGGCCATGATAAAGCTTTATGAGTGGACCGGCGAAGGGCGTTTACCATCACTCCCCTGTAGGAGCTGCCGCAGGCTGCGATCTTTTGATTTTGTTCAGGATCAAAAGATCGCAGCCTCGTTGCACTCGGCAGCTCCTACATTGGGTCGTGTTTACCGGTTGAATGCGGCCAATTCAGGGATTAAAAAGTTGCTTGGGGGCTCAGCTTTCATAAGCGCGAAATAAGCTGTCCAGAGAGATAAGAATAAGTTCGTTGTCATCAATAGCTGAAATAGTAGGTGCGTTGAACATATAAAACCCTTGCGTCATTACGAGTAGCACAAGCGGTTGTCCGTCATACTTGCAGGATGCGCGCTCCAAGAACGCGAAATAACATGCGTGCGTATATACGGCGATGAATTAACGCCGACTGTGTAGGAGCTGCCGCAGGCTGCGATCTTTTGATCTTTGTTATTAAAAGATCGCAGCCTCGTTGCACTCGACAGCTCCTACAGTTCCTACCGTGCCTACAGCCAAGTTGTCTTCGATAAAGGACGTTGTACCGCGTGCACGTTTCAAAGAAACATTCGCGGTAATCGCGCAGCAACGCTTCGACAGCAGACAGTCGGCGCGTGCTTTGGGAAATGTCTGTCAGGCAGTCGGCAAAACACCGCGGTTCGCGAGCCTTAAAGCGGCTTGTGTCACGTGGGGCTTCGGCTTGGAAGGGCAGCTCTGGAGTCGTCAGCGCGAGTTGCTTGCACGACGCCTTGGACGAGAGCTTCGACGTGCCGAAGACTGATCGCTTCCAGGCCATTCACCAACATGAAATCGGCGAGCTGATATTCGATCCCCACTACTTGGGCGGACCGCGTAGCCATGACTTTGTGCTGATCGCGATAACCGCAGGCCGTCCTCGAAGTGTTGAGACCAAGCAGCGTTTTTTACCGCGATCTGGTTGAAAAATTGGGATGAGCGACGGGTCTGAACGCGGAGGATGTCATGGTGGTGATCTCCACTACGGCCGGTGATGATTGGTCGTTTGGTGGCGGGCGGGGCAACTAGCCTCCGGGTTTACGCATCGTCTGTATTGACGCAGGGCATGAGTTATCAGATGGATAACAATGCTGAGGGACATTGGGCATTTACCACCACAGGGACGACGTTGGTTATTGTGGTTTAGTCGTGGGAGCGGAGTTGCATACCGCACCCACGCATTCCCCAGATAGCCAATGAAGCCGTAATCTGGAGTCTGAAGTATACGTGTGCGAATGACTTCTTTTGGCCGGTTTCTGCCTGTCACCAAGGGCGGCAATCGACCCAAAGCGGACTCATGTCCTACTTTTTACCAACATTCAAATGATTTGATTGTTGCTCCTGGCACATCCACCGCCACTGATATGCTTAGGAAGATTGAGGCTTGCAGAAATGGTTCGGGCAGCCTAGGGGGACTGGAGATGTTGGTCTAGCCGGCCGCGACTGCTGCGGCCAGCCCTTCCAATGGGCCTGTAACGCGGGGATCAGTCTTGGTCGTCGTTGTCGTCGTCGTGCCATTTTTTGTGGTGTTTGCGCCATCCATAGTGATGGCCACGGTCGTGGTGGTGACGACGCCAGCCGCGATCGTCGTCATAGTAACCACCACGGTAGCGATGACCACTTTCATCATCATATTCCCGGCCCATGTGATTGCCCAGGGCGCCGCCTACACCGCCACCGGCTGCCGCGCCGATCAGGCTGCCAGTGGTGCCGCCCATCTTGCGACCTACCACGTTACCGCCGGCTGCGCCCAGTGCGCCGCCAATGGCCGCTTCGCCACGGCTGTGTTTGTTGGCGCCCACCGCACCACCGGCCGCGCCACCCACGCCTGCGCCGATTGCCGAGCCGGTGCTGCCGCCGATCGACTGGCCGACCACCGAGCCCAATACTCCGCCCAATGCGCCGCCTATGCCTGCTTCGGTATTGCCGCCTGCCGACGCAACGCCGCTTAACAGGCCAAGCGACAACAAGAGAATCGAGGAGTACTTCATTTATGAAAACCTCAAAGGGGTGCCGAGGCGATCCTGAGGCTCTGGACGGGGGCTTACAATTGAAATCCGACGAGTAACACGACTTGGCACAATTCTCTAAGTTGCTGTTTTTTCACTGAAACTTTAGGGGTTTTCGGCGGTCCTAGGCTAATTGCGACAGGCCTTTTCAGAGATGGAAAGGCCTTTTTTTGGGGGCGAAAAAACCGCTAACCAAGCTAGTGGTCTGTGCAACTACCCAAATCCGCTATGACTCTTCAGCCCGTCGCGTCCCGCTTGAGTTATCACGTATCCATCCGAGCCGTTTCACTCAAGAAAGCCGCGCTTTACCAGTGAATCGATTGTCCTGTAAGAGTAAGTTTCTAATTCGTCAGGCCCGCGCTGAAACCTACCTTCAACAAAAAGAATGTAACCAAGGGAAGCAAAATTCAGTGCCACGCCTTGGAGGTCCGTCAGTTTGACCCTGGCCGTTTCTGCCCCTCACGGAGGGCCGTTATGGGTCGAAAGCGCACAGAGTGGAAAGTCCGCTTTTGGCCGAATACGGACTGATCAAGCCCCCACGTGGCTCGTACCATTTACGACAAATACACCAAACGCCTTCTCAATTTCTCAAGCTTCCCACTCACACAGGACACGTTCACCTACTCATTAAACGTCACCCGAAAGAGCTTGTTTAAAAGCACTTGCGGTTACGGGATGAGGGCTACAAAACCTTGCGTCGCTGCCTACGGTTACGCCAGAATCCGCCGGCTTGTGCACCTTGGGGCTGCTCGGTAACTTGATTCGCGTCACTGCTCATCAGTGATCGGGTTTAGCAGCCCTGGGTTGTAAGCAAGTTGCACAAGCGCTGTCAGTCAGGCATTCCCATGCCTGCACTCGATGGTGGCTGTGCGCAGGGCGCCTTCGGGCGCGCCGGCTTTGCTAGCTTCCCCGGTCTGCTAACCTGCGCACAGCTGCCTCCCTCTCGTTTAGCAGCAAGAGGCTGGGCACCCAACCAGGAAGCAAGCTTATGTTCAAGGTCACACCCAACCCCCCGGACGCCGATCCGACTTCCCCCTACGAGCCCGATTCAAACAAACTCAACGACGCCGCCGAACGCGCCCTCGATTTCCATTTCCCCTCGACAGCCGATATCAAAGCCACGCCGCGTACGCCCAGCACATTGTTCACCGTCGACCCAAAGGCGACGACGGAAACCCTTGTGGTTTATCTGGTCGAGACGCTGGCCTCGGTCGATGTGATGGTTCATCAGTTGGTGGATCATCTGGACGGTGGATCGCGACATGCGCTGTTGGGGATTTCCAACAGCGTGATGCTGGCGGAGATCACGGCCAATCGGGTGTTGGATCAGATTGATCCGCGGGAGTAGTTCGGTTGTTCTGACACATCACCTGTGGCGAGGGGATTGATTGTGGGGGAGAAAATTCATCCCCGTTGGATCGCGTAGCGGCCCGAAAAAAAGGGACTGCTACGCAGGCTAACGGCGATAAATCCTCTCACCACAGGTGTTGAGTTGATGCTGGATTTTCTAAGACTTTTAGGCCACTAAGACCAGTAGAGCAGGGCGCTTTCTACTGTACGACCACACCCAATCCCAGTGCAGTTCCTCACACCTTCACCACAGCTCTCATAACCTGCTGGTCATCCTCCAGAAACCTATGCGCGGTCTGAATCTCTTCAGCGGGTGCCCCGCCATCTACCCGCACCCAATCTTCTCCCCAAACGCTACTGGCCAACCTTGCGCACAGCACTGGCTTTCGATACGAAGCACCGAACCGTCACTGCCCAACAACTGCGTGATGCTTTTGGCGTCACTTCGTTCTGGCTGTAGTGCTCGGTGCAGGGTTACAACGCGGCAGGACCTGCATAGGGCAAGCAGTACGCAACGGCCCCCACAAGTGAATGTGGTGAAGCTGAAAATAGACCATGACCGTAATGCTGTTCACATAAGCGAATCTTGAGTCAGCAAGAAATTTGTGGCGAGGGAGCTAGTCGGGGCGCCGCATCGTCCCGCTTGAGTGCGAAGCACTCATAAAAATTGCGGTGGTTGTCAGATTTTTTGGGGCCGCTGCGCAGCCCAACGCGAGCAAGCTCGCTCGCCACAGGAGTTGGTGCGTCTCAAGATCTACTTAAGTGAACAGCATTAGACCATGACCGGGCTTGTTGTCGGTCAACACCAGGCCGACAATTCCGATGAGTGTGTGATGTAAACCGACAGGTGTGCTCGCCTGAGGAGGTTTTCAAATGAATCACTCATCACAAACCATTCTCCAGGACCGTGCCGCTGCTGGCCGGCGCCTGGTGGAGCCGTTGATGGTGTACGCCCATCGTGCCGATGTGATTGTCCTGGCCTTGCCCCGTGGCGGGGTGCCGGTGGCTTATGAAGTGGCCACCGCCCTTGAGGTGCCCCTGGACCTGATGCTGGTGCGCAAGCTCGGGGTGCCGTCGAACCCGGAGTTCGCCATGGGCGCGATTGCCAGTGGCGGCATACAGATTCTCAATGAAGAAGCGCTGCGGGGGCATCCGATCGACAAGGCGGCATTCGATGCCGTGGTGGTCCGGGAGACGAAAGAGTTACTGCGCCGCGAGCAGGTGTATCGCGGGTCGCGCGCGCCGCTGCAACTCAAGGATCAGGTGGTGATCCTGATCGACGACGGCCTGGCCACCGGCGCCTCGATGATGGCGGCGATCCACGCGGTACGGGTTCACGCGCCGGCGCGGATCGTTGTTGCCGTACCTGTGGCACCAATTGAAACCGCCGAGGCGTTGCGCCGTGAAGTGGACGAGCTGATCTGCCCGCTGATCCCCGATTGGTTGATGTCGATCGGTTATTGGTACATGGATTTTTCCCAGACCTCGGATAAGGAAGTCATGGATCTGCTGCAGCGAGCGTGGCAGCGAACGGGTGTGCAGGGCGGTTGATTACCAGACATGCTTGGTTCGACGCAGCCACTCTTCCCGTTCCGCCAGGCCGATCAGGCCGCCATTGATCGCCTGTGTCACTTTGCGAAGGCTGTCTGAGTCCGCCAGCGCGTTGCACTGCTTCTCGTCCCACTCCGCCGCCGCGACAGCGACGCACCACTGTGCGCTCAGCACTTCGTCAGGCATTTCGCTGAAATCCGGAGCTTCTGGCCGCCACTGGCGGATCAGTTGCGTGGCGTGGGTGTAGCTCTCCCTGCCCGTCAATTGAATCAACCCACGACCCCGAAAAGTGAACCCGTCGTCGGTCCCTGGCTGGTTGCCCATGCGCTTGCCATACACCTCGTTCGCCAGTTTCTGCGGGTTGTGCGCGAACTGCTGAGGATCGAGAGGCCCTTTGGGCAGGAAACGACTTGGCCAGACTTTGGGCAGCCGCTCCGGGCTGTAATTGAGGTTTTCGAACTGAATGGTCAGACCGCCACACTCATGAAGGACCTGAGCCATGAAGTGCGCGACCCGCAAGGAATTATCGGAAATGCCGTAATGATCAAGCACCGGTTGGCTCTGCTCAAATGCCTCGCGGTAGCTGGATCTCGCGCTGGGTGCCAGTGTCAATATTTGCGCGAGGTTGACTTCAATGGTCATGACGGCCTCCATCTGACATGCAGGCATGAATACATCGGGGTGAGTCAGTGGCGTACTGGCAAGTGACTGATGCCGTCATAATTATAGTGTTGGCGCCGGTGTGAATTATTCCAAATTGGCCTGATGTTTAGAGCCGCTGGATTTGTTCGGGCAAGTATCGCTATCTATAGTCTTTGAGTTGTCGACACGCGCCACATCTCACCGCGCGAGCGCCGTCTGGAGAGTTGTATGAGCCTTGGATTCTGGCCTGCCTGTACACGTGTTGCCTTGCTGGCATTTGGTGTTGTGCCTGGCGTTTTTGCGGCCGAATACACCGATGTCAATCCCACCGCCAGCACCATCAGTTTCACTTACAACCAGATGGGCTCGAGGGTTTACGGCACCTTCGGCAAGTTTGAAGGCGACCTGGAATTCGACACCAGCCACCCCGAAGCTGCCCAGGCCAAATTGACGATTGACCTGCAAAGCATTGATGCGGGCAGCAGCGACGCCAACGAAGAATTGCAAAAGCCCGCCTGGTTCGACACGGCGGCTTATCCGGTGGCGGTTTTCGAGTCGACCCGATTCAAGGACCTGGGCAACAGCCGCTACCTGATCACGGGCAAACTCACCCTCCGGGGGCAGACTCGGGAAGTGTCGGTGCCCGTGCACCTGAAAGCGGAAAACGCCATCGGCATCTTCGATGGCGAGCTGGCGCTGGAGCGCAATGATTTCAAAATCGGTGAGGGTGAGTGGGCCGACACGGTTGTTTCCAACCAGATCAATATTCGCTTTCGGATAGTCGCGCCGCAGCGCTAGCGGGCGTGCAAGGGTCATCCACTGTCAAGGAGCAAGCGCATGCCAAAAAAAATCATTGTGGCCTTCGATGGCACCTGGAACCTGCCTGACCAGAAGCCGGAGATCGACGGCAACACCAGTACCAATGTGGTCAAGCTTCATGATGCGATCTTGCCCAGTCAAAAAGACGGGACGGTACAGAAAAGAATCTACGTTTCCGGCGTGGGCACCGACTGGTACGACAAGCTTGAGGGCGGGGCATTCGGGGTTGGGCTGTCGAAGAAGATCAAGGAAGGTTACCTCGCCCTGGCCAAGAGCTACGAGGAGGGCGATCAGGTGTTCATTTTCGGTTTCAGTCGCGGGGCTTATTCCGCGCGAAGCCTGGTGGGATTGATCCGTAACGTCGGGCTGCTGACCAAAAAGCACATCGACCGCGTCGATGAAGCCTACAGCCTGTACCGCACCCGCGACTCGAGCGCGGATACGGAAAACGCCAAGTTCTTTCGCGAGAGTTACTCCCGGGAAATTGACATTCACTTTTTGGGTGTCTGGGACACGGTCGGCGCATTAGGTGTCCCGTTCAAATCTGCCGAGTGGTTCAACCATAAATATTACGAGTTTCATGACACCGAGCTCAGCGGCATCGTGCGCAACGCTTTCCATGCCGTTGCCATTGATGAAAACCGCGCCAATTACGAATGCACCTTGTGGGACCCGATCGCCAAGCCGAACCAAGTGATGGAGCAGGTCTGGTTTTGCGGCGCGCATGCCAATGTGGGCGGCGGGTATGCCGATAACAATCTGTCGGATGTTCCGTTGCGCTGGATGGCCACGAAAGCCATGGACTGTGGGCTGGAATTGAACCCGAAGAAAATCCCCAAGCAACCGAACGCACTGGCGGACATTACCGACTCTTATCAGGACTTTCTTGGCGGAACCTATCGGTTGTTGAACGCACGGTATTTCCGGCCTATTGGCAAGACGCCATTCGGTCAGGAGTGCTTCGATGACAGCGTGCAACAGCGGGTGACCGCATCAGGTGCATATCGCCCGAAAAATCCCGTGGATATCTATTTGGTGGGTAATTACCGGCCGGTTAACAAAATCGGCTGATCGGCGTCGCTTTACAGGCGATTGCCCCCTGGACGAGCAACGCCCGGTCCCCATTGCAGGGACCGGGCGTTTATCGAGCTACCTCATTTCACCGATAGCGGCGCCGTCACCGACTTGCCGAAGGTCGAGGTGATGGTCACGGTTGGAGTAGACGCCGGACCTGCCCCCGTGGTGCTGGCCGTCACCCTCCAGCGAGCCCCGGTGCCGGTTGGCGTGAGGATCGCGTTACCGAGGTTGAGCGGCCCGGCGGTCGTGGCCGCGGTGACCGTCAGCGTGTTGCCCGTACCCCGTGACGTGGTGCCGGCCAGGTCCCAGGTGTAGCGGTTGTTGCTGCGCACCGAGACGGTGGCACTGGTCACCACCAGGTCTTCGTTGACTGCTGGCGCTGGCGTCACTGCCACGGAGACGGTGGCCGGCGGCGAGACGGCGTCCTTGGCATCGCTGGCCTGGTAGGTGAAGGTCGCGGTGAAGGGAGCAGGAGCACTGGCCGGTGGCGTGTAGATCACACGCGTGCCGTCGGTGGTCACCGTGCCCAGGCCGGAGTCGGGTTGAGTGAGGCCCACCACTTTGAGTGGCAGGTTACCGTCCGGATCGGTGTCGTTGGCCAGCACGTTGATGGTCACCGGTTGCCCGTTGGCGCTGGCGGCGCTGTCAGGGTTGGCCACGGGCTTTTTGTTTTCGCCTTCGTTGTTGTTGTCACCGGTGCCACCAGTGCGGAAGGTTGGCAGCGCCGCAGAACTCACGTAGGTGACACCGTCCCAGCCAGGCAGGGGCGTTGGCATCAACTGGAACTGACCCGGATGCTCGATATCCCAGCGCAGCAGCATCGAATTGTCCTCGTGCTGGGTGTTGTGGCAGTGCTCCATGTAGGTCCCGGCAAACTCGCGGAAATGGATCGCCATTTCCACATCCACCGAGCCGTCGATGCCTTCACCGATGCGATACACATCCTTGCGCGCCCATTTTTCCCATTCTGGTGGCGCCTTGCCGTCGCGGCTGAGGATGATGCCTTCTTCGAAATGCACGTGCACCGGGTGGGTCCAGCCATTGCCGCCGTTCTTGATTTTCCACACTTCCAGGGTGCCGTCGCCGGAGAACCCGGCATCGGTCGGGCCGTTGGCCAGTTGCGGTGCCGCGCTGATCCGCCGTGGGTCCATGTTGTAGCCTGGGCCGCCGTCGGTCTTGATGGTCCATGGGGCTTGGTCAGTGCCATCGGAGCGACCGAAGACGAACTCGCGATGCCGTGCCGCTTTCAGCTTGGCCTGGTCGACCGGATTGTCGCGATCGATGGTCAGCGGGATCATGATCTTGCCTTCCGGTTTGCCCGGTTTCGCCGGCTCATAATCGGCCGGGTTCATGCTCACGTCCGTGCCGCTGTAAGGCTGCACCACCAGTTGCAGGAACTTGCCGACCACAGGGTCGCCCTTGTCCCATTCCGGCCCATTGCTGCCCTGTTTGATCACCGCTTTGTACTTCTCGGACAGCACGTCGGCCAGGCTCAGTTCGTTCTTCTCCGGGCCCTTGCCGGTCTTGTGTTCCAGCAGGTTGACGAAGTAGATCTTATCGCCGGTCTTGATGCCGTTTTTCGCGAAGTTGACGATGATGTCGTAGCGTTCGGCAATGCCCTGGGTTGGCAGGGTCGCATTGTGGTCCTGCTTATCGCCGTCGCCGTCCAGGTCCATGCTGCCATCGAACGGCACGGCGTGGGCCATGAGGTTGCCGTCGTTGCCGATCATGTGGAACGGCACGCGGTTGTAGGACACGCCGGAGCCGGAAGGCCCCTGGAATTCCCCGCCATTACCAGCAACCTCACGCACCACGGCAATCTTGACGTAGCGCGACACCGAGCCATTGAGGATGCGGAAGCGATAGCTGCGCGCCCGCACTTTCAGTTTTGGCTGGTACTGCCAGTTGACCAGCATCTGGTCGCCGAGGAAGCCGTCGGTGTTGAACGGGTTGAACCACAGCTGGCCGTTCTGATCCCAGGCCTTGTCAGCCACCACCAGGTTGACGTCGTAATCGCGGTTGCCCCATGGCAGCGCAGTACCACTGGGCAGACGCAGGTTGACACCGTCTTGCACGGCTTCGTTGCCGCGATCCAGGGCACTGTAATAGTTCATCATCACCGCGTTGCCCTTGTAGACGTTCTGGGCGGTGAAATCGAGCATGTGGTCGTGGAACCAATGGGTGCTCATGGTTTCACGCCAGTCGCCACGGATCTTGATCGTGCCGTTGTCACAGGTTTTCAAACCGGGTGTGGCGTCGTTGACGAACAGGGTTTCGCCCGGCGCGCAAGGAAATGCCGCGCGAGGGTCCTGGGCGGTGGTGTTGATGGTGTCATAGCCGGCCAGTTGCAGCGGCCAGCGATAGTCGTAGTACTGCCCCGGAAAGAAAAACGCGTTGGCATAGCCATCGCTCTCGGCCGGGAGTGGCCGTTGTGCTCGTGGGTACTGATGGTGTGCAGGCCGAAGCCCATGTTGGCGGCCGGGTCGATGGGCAGGGCGTTGTAGTGACGCATCAGCACGGGTTGGCCGTAGCGGACCATCAACAGTTTGGGCGGGAAGCTGCCGTCGAAGGTCCAGAGCGCATTGTGGTTTTGAATCGGCATGTTGGGGTGAAAGCGCGCGTCGATGCCTTTGGTGGTGCCGGTCGTGGTCGGGATGTCCGAGGTCTGGTAGTAGAGCCCGCCAGGGCCGAATTCACCGACAGCGTAGTTGTGCAGTTGCTTGCGGTCGCGCAAGCCACCGTTGGTGCGCACGCCGGCCTGTACGGTCTTGTAGGCGTACTGCGGGTAGAACTCGTTCCAGCGCTGGTGCGACCAGCCTTTTCCTGGCGGACGCCCTTCGGCTGGCGAACCCACCGGATGACGGTTGAGGAAGGCTTCGATTTGCGCCTGCCAGGGGTTGCGGTCCAACACGTTGGAGAACTGCGACGGGAACGGAAAAATGCCCGGCTGGCGCAGGAAGGCGTCCAGCGCGGCGCTGGAAGGCCCGCTGCGGGCAACGAAGTTCGGGTCTTGCTGCGGTGCCGGGCCGACGGTGGGCACCGGAAAGGACAGCGACGGCGCCGGGGTCGTCGGGTCGAGTTTTTCCGGGCCGAATTCTTCGAACAACAGCAGTTGCTGAGTGAACGGCTGGGCCCCGTACAACGGGCTGGGTTTGCCGTTGGTGGGGTAGTTGAACGAGGTTTGCGCGGCCGGTGGCAGCACGTTGTCTGTGCGAGGTGTGTCGCGGTCGCCGAACACGCCATTGGGCAGGGCAATTGCGCCCTGGTTGGCTTCGGGCAGGGTTTTCAAGGCTTCCAGTGCTGCCGCCGGGTCGGCGGGTGGGTTGTAGTATGCCGACGGATCGGTCGGTGGTGGCTGGCCAACATCATCGAGCGGTGCGGCGCTGACCGAAGCCAGGCCGGCACTGATCAACAACAAAGAAACCACGCCCGGCCCTCGAAGGAAGTGGAGTGTTTTGGTATGCGATATAGCGGCTTTCATTTGGGTTCCCCTTGCATCATGCCAAGTCGGCGAAACCCGCCATCCCCATTTGGGAACGACAACTAATGCGGTAAAAAGGGGGTGTGCAACTGTTGGGCCATCATTGGTCGCGGGGAAAAAGCCGAGACTAATTAACTAGTTGTTTCAGGGTGTTTCAGCCGCGTGTCAGACAGCGGTGGGGAATATTCCTCAATTTCGGGGGGGGTTCCCTGATTTCATTGGGTTACGTTCACCACCGACCGGTGCTCCTGTCGGAGATGGCACCGAGTGGCGGTGACAAATGGCAGGGTCAAGACAGTTGCTCCCACAGGTTTTTGTGGACGCCAAAGATCGTTGTGGGAGCGGGCTTGCTCGCGAAGGGGCCGGAACATCAAAGCGAGTCATCCCGCCAGTCGCGCTATCATAGGCAGCCGCGCCACCCATGCCTTGTCCCGGAGTCATCCCCGCAATGCCCCACATCACCCATTTCAAAACCCCATGCCCCGAGCACATCAACAGCCAGATCCTGCAGTTGGTGGTCGACAACCTGACCGACATCAGCATGGTCGCGATCCCGGCGAGCAACCTGCTGTACAACATCTACCAGTACGCGATCGGTTTTGAGGTGCACCTGTATCTGGAGGCATTGAACGGGGCAAAAGGGATCGATGTGGAGCTGATCGTCGCCACGGATCTTGATGACCCGCAGCAGGTCATCGGTTTCCTGCTGTACTTGCCAGTCAAGGACGATCCCGAGGCCTGCGCCGTGGCGTACATGGCGGTGCACGCCAGCCATCGACGCCAGGGCATTGCCCGGCGGATGCTGCGCGAGATGGTCGGCCGTTATCCCCACGCTGAGCTGTCCTGTGCGGTGGTCAAGGTGCCGTATTTCGAGGCGATGGGCTTTCAAGTGGTGGGCGCGCGCGAGACCCAGGTGTTGATGAACACCCGCGACCACGGCAGTGACGGCTTGATGGCCCTGCTGGATGTGGCATCGATCTACAGCTCGCTGGAAGTGCGGCAGATCCATACCTACCTGCTGCAAAAACACGGCAAGCGGGCGATGCAGGATGCGGAAAAGCAGCGTGACCGGCATCTGGACCAACTGACACGCAAGGCGCGGGATTTTGTGCGTGAGCGGTTGGGCGACGATGCGGTGCCAGCCAGCGGCCCACGGTTGCGACTGGTCTGAACGCAAAAAATCAGGCACCACAACATCTCCGTGGGAGCGGGCTTGCTCGCGAAAGCGGTGTGCCAGGCAATGCCAATGGCGACTGACGCACCGCTTTCGCGAGCAAGCCCGCTCCCACATGGGGGGATACTCAATTTGCACAAAGCCCGGCCAGGTGCCGGGCTTTGAAGTGTCTGGATTTCATGCGGTTAAAAAAGAGCCTCAAAGCTCTTTGATGGGGAGGAGTGGAGCCGTTGAGGCTCAAGATGCGCATGAAGCAGGCGGTGAGCTTGATAGGGGTTCAATGCACTCACCACCTACGCAACGGCTTGGGCAAGCAAGCGGCTGCGCACCATCATCGTAGAAAGTTGGGGGGGCGCCCTCAAGTACCGCTAGTCGAATCCTCCCACAATTGTCAGCTTCAGCGACCTTGCCACCCGGCCTGATGCAGGGCGTTGAGCAGCGCTTCGGCGTCCAGGCCCGGTACCGCATACCCATTACCTTCGGTCGTTTCGACGGCCGACAGAGCATTGATGATGGCCTCTTCCGCAGTTTCGGTGGCTGCTAGGAACAATTCGCCGATGTGATCGTTATTGGCGTTGCTCAGGTGGTCGATGGTCGGCGCGCGTTGGCAGCTCCTACATTGGAATACGGACCTCTGTAGGCGCTGCCGCAGGCTGCGATCTTTTGCTTATCAAGGCTCCAACTTAAACACCAACGCCTTCAACCCACACTCGATATCCGCGTCCGGAAACTCCGGCGGATTGTCCAGCCGTTGCTCGAACCGCAAGCTCGGCGCTTCGCGGGTGACGCCGTCGATGAGGAAATCCGCGCCGAACGCCGGATCGTTCATGCAGGCCAGTACCGTGCCTTGCGGGCTGAGCAATTCCGGCAGGCGCCGCAGCACGCGCTGGTAGTCCTTGGTCAGCAGGAAGCTGCCTTTTTGAAACGATGGTGGGTCAATGATCACCAGGTCATACGGCCCCTTGCCGATCACCTTGCCCCAGGACTTGAACAGGTCGTGACCGAGAAAGGTGACCTTGCCCAGATCATGTCCGTTGAGCCGGTGGTTGTCACGGCCACGGCTCAGGGCCGGGCTCGACATGTCGAGGTTGACCACATGGGTCGCGCCGCCTTCGATGGCCGCCACCGAGAAGCCGCAGGTGTAGGCGAACAGATTTAACACTCGCTTGCCCTCGGCGTTGGCCCGCACCCAGTTGCGGCCATAACGCATGTCGAGGAACAGGCCGGTGTTTTGCTTGCGGCCAAGGTCCACCCGATATTTAAGGCCGCCTTCAGTGATGGCCAGTTCGTCGATTTCTTCCCCGAAAAGCCATTCGGTGGTGCTTTGCAGCAGATAGCGATGTTGCAGCAGCAAAGTGTGCGCACCGGATTGCGCCCACTCGCTCGACTGGGTGATCGTCATCAACAGTTGCTTCAAGCCTTCCAGTTGCGAAGGCTCTGGCTCCTTGAACAGCGCCACCAGCACTACGCCTTGCAACCAGTCGACCGTCACCTGCTCAAGCCCCGGCCAGCAACGGCCACGTCCGTGGAACAGGCGGCGGGTTTCGGCGGGAGCGGTTGCCAGCGCCGCAAGCAAATGGTCGTGGAGAGTGGCGAGGGCTTCGGTGTTCATGGGGTCAGGTCGGCGAATTTGCGGGGGCGGCATTTAACCATAAATGCGCTACTGGCGGATCACACATAACCCCTGTGGGAGCGGGATTGCTCGCGAATGCGGTGTGTCAGGCGCAGTTGATGTCAACTGACACTACGCCTTCGCGAGCAAGCCCGCTCCCACAGGGGCCGACACGGTTTTGGCGCTGCGAGTTATCACGAATATTTTAACTTTTCGTGAGGATTTGGCGATCTGCGCGCTCCCATACTCGGCTCCAACGAATAACAAACAAGGAGCCCGGTCATGTCGCAGTCAACTGCTTCACCCAAGGCCAGCCACCCTCGCTGGTTGCGGCTCACCCATTGGCTCAACGCCCTGGTGGTGCTGGTGATGGTCACCAGCGGCTGGCGGATCTACAACGCTTCACCGCTCTACGATTTCAGTTTTTCCAATTCGATCACCCTCGGTGGCTGGCTCGGCGGTGCGTTGCAGTGGCACTTCGCGGCGATGTGGTTGCTGGCGTTCAACGGCCTTGTGTACCTGGCCTTCAACCTGTTCAGCGGACGGCTCAAACGCCGCTTTTTCCCGGTTTCACCCAAAGGCGTACTGCACGACCTGTGGGCCGCCTTGCGCGGAAAGCTCGGCCACGCGGACCTCAGTCATTACAACCAGGTTCAACGCTTTGCCTATCTGTTTGTCATGGTGGATATCGCCCTGTTGGTGATATCCGGCCTGGTGTTATGGAAGTCGGTGCAGTTCCCGTTGTTGCGTGAATTGCTCGGCGGCTATGACACGGCGCGGCATGTGCACTTCATCGCCATGTCGCTGTTGGTGGCCTTCGTGGTGGTGCATCTGGTGATGGTCGCACTGGTTCCGAAAACCCTGCTGGCCATGATTGTCGGTCGCAAGGAGTCTGTATGAAAAAGCGCATTCAAAATCCGGATCTGGACGAGTCTGCGATCCTGACCGACGCCCGCAAGATCCTCGCGCCGCAGATCGAAGACCGCTCCCGCCGCTCGTTCCTGCTGCGTGGCCTGACCCTCGGTGGCGTGGCGATGTTGTCCGGCTGCAACCTCACTGATAACGAAAGCGTCGAGACCGCACTGTCGTCGATGTCGCGCTTCAATGATCGGGTGCAGGGCTGGCTGTTCAACCCCAACGCCATGGCACCGACCTATCCGGAGTCGATGATCACTCGGCCGTTTCCGTTCAATGCTTTCTACGGCATCGACGAAGCGCCGACGGTGGAGGAGGAGAGTTATCGCCTGGAGGTGTCGGGCCTGGTGGCGGACAAACGCAGCTGGCGTCTCGACGAGCTGCGTGCCATGGCACAGACCGACCAGATCACGCGGCATATCTGCGTCGAAGGTTGGAGCGCGATCGGCCGCTGGGGCGGTGTGCGCTTCAGCGATTTCCTCAAGCGCATCGGCGCCGACACCGACGCCAAATACGTCGGCTTCAAATGCGCCGACGACTACTACACCAGCATCGACATGGCCACCGCGCTGCATGCGCAAACTTTGTTGACGCTGACCTATGACGGCGCGGTGCTGCCACGCGAATACGGCTTCCCGATGAAGCTGCGCATGCCCACCAAGCTTGGCTACAAGAACCCCAAACACATCCAGGCGATTTTCGTCAGCAACACCTACAGCGGCGGCTACTGGGAAGACCAGGGCTACAACTGGTTTGGTGGCAGCTGACGGGCGCCACGTAATTTCACCCCCAAAAAAATGCAAGGAGTTACATCATGAAAAAACTGACCACTATTGCTCTGTCCATGTGCCTGGCCGTTGGCGCGGCCTCTGTGTTTGCGGCCGACACTATGGGAACTGACAGCATGAGCAAGGATGCGATGACCAAGGACGCGATGAAGAAAGGCGATTCGATGTCCAAGGACGCGATGAAGAAAGGCGACTCGATGTCCAAGGACGCGATGAAGAAGGGCGACTCAATGTCCAAGGATGCCATGAAGAAAGGCGACTCAATGTCCAAGGACGCCATGAAGAAGACCGACTCGATGTCCAAGGACGCGATGAAAAAGGACGCCATGTCCCAATAACCCCAAACACCCCCGATCCCCTGTAGGAGCGAGCCTGCTCGCGATGGAGTGTCAGTCGATGACAGGTTGACTGACCCACCATCGCGAGCAGGCTCGCTCCTACAGGGATTGCGGTTATTCATGGGTATGACCTGAAGTCATACCCCCATGACTTTTAATGGTTACAGCCCCGCCAACCCCCAGTGATAAAAAATCGCAAACCAGCTCATCAACAACAAAAAAGAGCGTTTGCAACCATGATCAATCATCACTGCCACGTCTTCGCCAGCCTCCTGCTGCGCTCTTCGAACCCTGACATTTGCCGCGCCATGCACCTCGCATGCGTGCGCTTCTGACCACCCAAAATCCCTCTGCGTCCTGAACAAGAGAACGACTCATGAAAGAACTCGACCTGTACATCGGTGAAGGCTTCGAAGGCCCAGGCGTGAACGCCGCGCACATCAACATCCTGATCGGCCCGCGCAACGGTCCTGCCGGCCAGGCCTTCGCCAACAGCCTGGCGTCGCCAAGCCAGGGCCATTGCCCCTTCATGGTGATCGCCCAGCCGAACATCCCGGTCAAGCCGATGACCCTGTATGTCAACAAGGCCGCCATCAGCAGCGACCTGCACGGCAACGCCACCTGGGGCGCATCCCAGGCCGGTATCGCCAAGGCTGTCCTGGAAGCGCTGCTGGATGGCACCCTGCCGCCGGAAGCCGAAGACGAGTGGGCCATCGTCACCGCCAACTGGGTCAACCCGGCTTGCGACGACCTGGATGCGGTGTACCTGAACAACTACAACGCCTGCCGTACCGCGATCCGCGCCGCCTTGACGGGCAAGCCGGAAACCGCGCAGCTGGCGGACGTGGTCAACCACATCAGCAACCCTTTCTACACGCCAAAAGCCTGAGGTCCGCGCCATGCAATACATCCGTTTGGGCAACTCCGGCCTTGAAGTCTCCCGCCTGTGCCTGGGCACCATGAACATGGGCACCCCGGACTGGAAACCGTGGATCTTCGATGAGAAGAAAAGCGAGCCGATCGTCAAGCACGCGCTGGACAATGGTGTGAACTTCATCGACCTGGCAGACTTCTATTCCGCAGGCGTCGGCGAAGAAGTGGTAGGGCGCATCGTCAAGCGCCTGGCCCGTCGCGAAGACCTGGTGATCACCACCAAGGTCGGCTACGGCACCCGTCCTGGCATCAACGCCAGCGGCCATTCGCGCAAGCACATCATGGACAGCATCGATGCGTCCCTGAAGCGCCTGGACATGGATTACGTCGACGTCTTCATGCTGCACTACTTCGACGTGAACACCCCGGTCGAAGAAACCATGAGCGCCATGAACGACATCGTGCGCTCGGGCAAGGCCCGCTACATCGGCGTCTCGACCATGCTCACCGGGCAACTGGCGAAGATCCTCATGGCCTGCGAGCGCAATGGCTGGGTCAAGCCAATCAACATGCAGCTGCAACTGAACTGCGCCTACCGCGAAGAAGAGCGCGAAATGATCCCGTTCTGCCGCGACCAGGGCCTGGGTGTTTCGGTGTTCAGCCCGCTGGCCCGTGGCTTGCTGACCGGTGACGTGCAGTCGACCCGCAACCAGACCGACTTCTTCACCCAGCAAATGTACAGCGACGAGGCCTCGTTCGAGATCGCCCGTTCGGTGCAGCGCGTAGCCCGTGCTCGCGGCGTGTCCAACGCACAGATCGCGCAGGCTTGGGTGGCCAATCACCCGGGCGTGGATTGCATGCTGGTCGGCGCCGATACCACCGAGCAGTTCGACAGCGCCCTGGCGGCCCTTGAGACCAAGTTCGATGCTGAAGAGCTGTACGAGCTGGAGCGCAACTACACCCCGTGCGACGTGATCAACGATTACACCGCCGGCAAGCGCATCCTGCGTACCGCCCGTCCGGGTTCGGAACGCTTCACCCTGACCGAGGCCGTGGCATGAGCGATTTGATCCGTCACGGCAATTTCATCGACGGGCACTGGTTTACTGGTGAAGGGTCCAGCGGCGGGGCGACGTACCCAGTGCTGAACCCGGCCACCGGTGAGCTGATCGCCGACGTGCAAAAGGCCGGCGCCGAAGAAACCAACCTGGCCATCGACGCCGCCAACCGTGCCTTGCCGGCGTGGCGAAAGCTGACCGCCAAGGAACGCAGCCAGCGCATCAAGCGCTGGGGCGAGTTGATGCTGAGCAACCAGAAGGACCTGGCCACCTTGCTCAGCCGCGAGCAGGGCAAGCCGCTGGCCGAGGCCATGGGCGAAGTGGTCTACGCCGCGAGTTTTCTGGAGTGGTTCGCCGAAGAGGCCAAGCGCGCCTACGGCGATGTGATCCCGAGCCACAAGGCCGATGCGCGCATCGTCGTGGTCAAGGAAGCTATAGGTGTCGTGGCTGCCATTACCCCGTGGAACTTCCCGCTGGCCATGGTCACCCGCAAGGTCGGCCCGGCACTGGCCGCCGGTTGCACCATGATCCTCAAGCCTTCGGAAGAAACCCCGCTGTCGGCTTTCGCCCTGGCGGTGCTGGCTGAACAAGCCGGGATTCCGGCTGGCGTGTTCAACGTGGTCTCCGGCGATGCCGTGGCCATTGGCGGCGCGCTGCAAGCGTCCGGTATCGTGCGCAAGCTGTCGTTCACCGGCTCCACCCGCACCGGCAAGTTGTTGATGCGCCAGGCCGCCGACACCCTGAAAAAGGTTTCGCTGGAGCTGGGTGGCAACGCGCCGTTCATTGTCTTCGATGACGCCGATATCGACGCCGCCGTGAAAGGCGCCATGGCCTCGAAATTCCGCAACACCGGGCAAACCTGTGTCTGCGTCAACCGCTTCTTCATTCAGGACGGCGTGTACGAAGCCTTCACCGGCAAACTCGCCGAAGCCGTGGCGGCGATGCGCGTGGGTAACGCCCTGGAAGGCGAAACCGAACAAGGTCCGTTGATCAATATCGCAGCGCTGGCCAAGGTCGAACTGCATGTGAGCGATGCGGTGGAGAAGGGCGCCAAGGTCCTGTGCGGCGGTCGCCGTCATGCCCTGGGCGGCACCTTCTACGAGCCGACGATTCTTGCCGAAGCCAGTAGCGACATGCTGATCGCCCAAGACGAAACCTTCGGCCCGGTGGCGGCGTGCTTTCGCTTCAAGGACGAAGCCGAAGTGCTGCAACGGGCCAACGACACGCCGTACGGCTTGTCGGCCTACTTCTACAGCCGCGACATCGGCCGCGTCTGGCGCATGGCCGAAGGCCTGGAAGCGGGCATGGTCGGGATCAACGAAGGGATCATTTCCACGGAAGTGGCGCCGTTCGGCGGCATCAAGGAATCGGGCCTGGGTCGCGAGGGTTCGAAGTACGGTCTGGATGACTACCTGGAAATCAAATACCTGTTGATGGGTGGTTTGTAAGGACCCCCCTGTAGGAGCAAAGCTTGCTCGCGATGACGGAGTGTCAGTCGACGCCTGTGGTGCCTGACACTCCGTCATCGCGGGCAAGCCTTGCTCCTACAAAAAGCAAAAGCCAACAGCACACAACAAAATCGATCGGTTCCATTTCTCCGTCAATAACAACAATTGGAGACTTACATGTCCGTACAACCGGTAAAAATCGACGACCTGCCCATCGGGCGCTTCCACATCAAGATCGCTGGCCTGACCTTCGGTGCGCACTTCACCGACGGCTACATCCTCGGTCTGATCGGCATCGCCTTCACGCTGCTGAGCCCGCAGATGCACCTGGATGCCTTCTGGCAGGGCCTGATCGGTGCCTCGGCGCTGATCGGTCTGTTCTTGGGTAGCCTGTTTTTCGGTTGGATCTCCGACAAGGTCGGCCGCCAGAAAATCTTCCTCGTCAGCTTTGTGCTGATCACCCTCGCTTCGGTGATGCAGTTCTATGTGGAAACGGCGATGAGCCTGTTCCTCTGCCGGGTGCTGATCGGCATCGGCCTGGGCGGTGACTTCAGCGTCGGTCACGCCATGCTCGCCGAGTTCGCGCCGAAGAAACACCGGGGCGTGTTGCTCGGCTCCTTCAGCGTGATCTGGACGTTCGGCTACGTCGCCGCGACCTTTGTCGGCACCGCGATGCTCAGCCTCGGTGATGATGCCTGGCGCTGGATGCTGGCCTCGTCGGCGATCCCGGCGGCCCTGATCCTGATCGCCCGCATCGGCACCCCGGAATCGCCGCGTTGGCTGGTCAATCAGGGCCGCATCGCCGAAGCGCGGGCCATCGTCAAGAAGTTCCTGGGCGAGCACGTCGAACTCGACGAAACCCGTTCCTCTGAAACCCGTTCCGGCTACGCGGTGTTGTTCAGTCGTGAGTACCGCAAACGTACCGCGTTCAACTGCCTGTTCTTCGTTTGCATCGTCATGCCGTACTTCGCCATCTACACCTTCCTGCCGTCGATTCTGCAGAAGATGGGCCTGGCCGAAGGTTTCGGCACCGAGCTGATGCTGAACATGCTGCTGATCCTTGGCGCGTTGATCGGCATCTGGTGCACGATCAAATTCACCCGTCGTGGGTTCCTGATCAACTCGTTCATCATCCTCGCCATCGCCTTGTTCCTGCTGGCGGTGCTGCCGAGCAGTGCGGCGTTCTTGATGGTGTTGGTGTTCGGGCTGTTTACATTGGTGTTGTCGGCGGTGAGTAACCTGGTGGGTGTGTTCCCCGCCGAGAGCTTCCCGACCGAAGTGCGCGCCAGCGGCATTGGCCTGGCCACGGCAGTGAGCCGCCTGGGGTCGGCGGTCAGCACTTTCCTGCTGCCGGTGAGCGTGGCGGGGATCGGCCTGAGCCCGACCATGGGCATCCTGGCGGCGATCCTGGCGATAGGCGCGCTGCTGTCCTGGGCCTGGGCGCCGGAGACCAAGTCGCTGACCCTGAGCCAGGCGTGCAAGGCGCACAGCCCGGTGGAAGGTGGTGTGCACGTAGCCGGCAAGGCCGCGACCCCAATCTAACGGCTGGGCAAGCCCCTGTAGGAGCCGGCTTTGCTGGCGATGGCGGCGTGTCAGTCGCCATCAATGTTGAAGGTGAAATGGCAATCGCCAGCAAAGCCGGCTCCTACAGGGGAGAGTGATGTTTCAGGGATTGCTGACCAGCTCCAGCCATTCCTTGAACAACCGCACTTTCGACAACCCCCATTTGTCGTTCGCCACATCCAGCCAATAGCCATAAGGCCCGATCACCTCCACTGGGGTGATCGGCAGCAGGCTGCCATTGGCCAGTTCCTTCTCGATCATCTGCCGGTCGATCACCGCCAGGCCGCCACCGGCCAGAGTGGTGTGGATCACCTGGTCCAGGGTGCTGAACTCCAGGCCTTGCCCGGCATCGACATCGTCGCGACCCATCGCCGCCAGCCAGTTTTCCCAGACCTTCAGGCGCTTGCCGTTGTGCAGGATGTGCAGCAATGGCCAGTGCTGCAGGTCGGGTGCCTGGCCATCGGTGAACAGCTCCGGGCTGGCGACGGCAATGTGCCGTTCCATCACCAGCAATTGGCTGTGGCAATGACTGTCCGCCTCGAGGCCAAAACGGATGTGGCAGTCGATCTCGGCGAGGTTCTCGTGGCCCAGCTGACTGGTCACGCTGAGGCTGATGTCGGGGTAGCGTTGAACAAACGCCCGCAGGTGCGCCGACAGCCAGCGCGTGGCCCAGGTCGGGGGGGCGACGATGCGCAGGCGCTGGCGCAGGTTGGGCACACGCACCGCTTGCAAGGCGCGTTCGATGTGATCGAAGGCATCGCTCAAGTGCGGGGAAAGGGCGGTGCCGGCCTCGGTCAGCAACAGGCCCTGGGGCGTACGGATAAACAGCGCCACACCGAGGTAGTCTTCGAGTTGCTTGATCTGCCGACTCACCGCGCCCTGAGTGACGTTCAGGCCAAGAGCGGCCTGACTGAAACTGCGATGCCGCGCGACCTCCTCGAAGATGCGCAGCGTGTTGAGCGAGGGCAGTTGACGCATGGGCGGGGGCTCTGTGGTTTTGTGTGTTGCCTATCTGACTATTGGCCAGGGGCGGTTGCAAGCATTGTTTGGGCTGACGACTTTGTCGCTGTCCTGTATCAAAAATGAATTTCCGCCGCTTGCGCTGCTCCTACCTGTATTAGCGGAGTAGAGTCCGTCAATTCATCGGTGAGTACGGGGAGCGGCAAGGTCATGAGTCGAGTATCGGCCGGAGATGGAGACCTCCATGGCGGGTTGATTCTGGTGGTTGAAGACGACCCGCTTATTTTGGAATTTCTCTGTGAAATTCTTCAGGAAGAAGGCTATGCGGTGCAGTCCCAGACCAGTGCGGACGCTGCATCGGTGTACTTGCAGCGCCACGCAGCGGAGGTCGGATTGTTGCTGACGGACATCACCATGCCCGGCACGCTCAATGGCGCGGATCTGGCCAACCTGTTCGGCGATCGCTGGCCGGAAAAACCGATCATGATCATGTCCGGCTATGAAACCCCGGAAAGCTCTGGCGTGCGGCATGCGGTTTCATTCATCAAGAAACCCTGGGCGCTGGGGCAGTTGCTCGATTGCGTGGACGGCGCGTTCAACTCACGCCGTACCCTGTAGGAGCTGCCGCAGGCTGCGATCTTTTGATCCTGTTTTTAATAAGCAAAATCAAAAGATCGCAGCCTGCGGCAGCTCCTACAGGGATCGTGTAGAGTCCTGAGGCCTCTACCCATGCCTTGAAACAGGAAGGACCCTTTGCCCGCACCCGCATCCGCTTTCAATCGTCCATACCGTGCCTTTCTGTTCGACATGGATGGCACCATCCTCACTTCCATTGCTGCCGCCGAGCGCGTCTGGACCACTTGGGCCCTGCGTCACGGCGTCGATGTCGACTCGTTCCTGCCCACCATTCATGGTGCCCGCGCCATCGACACCATCCGCCGTTTGGCGTTGCCCGGTGTCGATGCCGAGGTTGAAGCGGCATGGATCACCGCGGCCGAAATCGAAGATGTCGAAGGGGTTGAAGAGGTCGCCGGCGCGGCACAGTTCCTCCTGTCGCTGCCGCCCCATCAATGGGCCATCGTCACCTCCGCGCCGAGGACCCTGGCGCTGCGGCGCATGGCAGCGGCCGGAATTCCCGAACCGAAGGTGATGATCACCGCCGAGGACGTCAGTGTTGGCAAACCTGATCCAACGGGGTATCGACTGGCGGCGCGTCGGTTGGATGTGGAGATGCGTGATTGCCTGGTGTTCGAAGATGCCACCGTGGGGATACTCGCAGCCGAGGCGGCGGGGGCAGATTTGGTGATTGTCACAGCAACCCATGACCAGCCGATCGAGACGACGCATGCGACGCTGAGCCGTTATGACTCGATCACAGTTCGACCCGATGCTGCCGGCCTGATGCACCTGCACAATGTCTGAAAAACACCGAACCCTGTAGGAGCTGCCGCAGGCTGCGATCTTTTGATCTTGTTCTTAAAAATCAAGATCAAAAGATCGCAGCCTGCGGCAGCTCCTACAGGGAATATTTCAATACACGCCTGGGATCAACCGCCAGGTTCGCGCGCAGTACGTTTCATATTCCTGACCAAACTGCGTCCGCAGCAGCGCTTCTTCGGACTGAATCCGCGCAATCAGCGGGATCAGCGTCAAGACCACCAGCAATAGACCCACGCTCGAGCGAAACGCCAGCGCCCAGCCCACGCCGATGACCAGCATGCCCAGATAGCTGGGGTTGCGCAGGTGGCGGTAGAGGCCGTCGGTCACCAACCGGTGCCCTGGTTGTATGGCCACCAGCCCGCTGAATCGCTTGCCGAGCACGAATACCGGCCACAACCGCAGCGCGCCGCCGATGATGAACAGAATCGCCCCGAGCCAGCGCACACCTTCGCCACCGAAGGTCCAGAAGTCGATGCGGTCGGTCCAGGCCGGCAGGTAGCCGCTTATCAAACCGATCACCGCAAAGGCGGGAATCACCCAGCGATTGGCCCGGTCTTCACGTTCGCCTGAGCTTAAGTTGACCTCGGTGAACAGCGATGCAACGGCCATGAGCAGCGTTGCCAATGCCACGACCACCAGCGCGCCATGGGAGAAAAACGCACCGAAGCCCCCCAACCCCCAAACCGCCAGGGCGAGGTAGGCGAGGGTGCTGACGATGGCGAAAAACGCCAGTTTGGCCGAGATTTTCATGACACCTCCGTAGGAGCTGCCGCAGACTGCGATCTTTTGATCTTGCTCTTAAAACCAGCAAAGTCAAAAGATCGCAGCCTGCGGCAGCTCCTCCAACAGCGGTTGAGTCAACTATCTGAGCGGGCGCTGCGCCGAATCACCTGCGGCGGTTGCCCGAACGCCCGCAGGAAGGCTTCGCGCATGCGACGGCGGTCGCTGAAGCCGGTCTCCATGGCGATCTCATCGAGGGTCAAGCGCCCGCGCTCGAGCATTTGTCGCGCCGCTTCCAGGCGCAGGTTTTCGATGGCCTTGGCCGGCGACTGACCGGTTTCGGCGCGAAATGCACGGCTGAATTGCCGAGGACTGAGCCGGGCCACGTCGGCCAATTGCTCCACCGTCAGCGACTGGGCCAGGTGTTCCCGGGCGTAGCCCAGCACGGTCTGGATGCGATCGGACTTCGGTTCCAGCTCCAGCAGCACCGAATGTTGCGACTGGCCACCGGCACGGCGGTGGTACATCACCAGCTTCTGCGCCACCGCACGAGCGAGTGCGGCGCCATGGTCCTTTTCCACCATGGCCAGCGCCAGGTCGATACCGGCGGTCATGCCGGCGGACGTCCAGATCGAACCGTCGACCACGTAGATGCGGTCAGCCTCCACATTGATCGAAGGGAAGCGTTCCTGCAGTTGCCGCGCATAAGC
Organism: Pseudomonas putida; assembly: GCF_050990305.1. Classification (GTDB taxonomy): domain Bacteria; phylum Pseudomonadota; class Gammaproteobacteria; order Pseudomonadales; family Pseudomonadaceae; genus Aquipseudomonas; species Aquipseudomonas putida_AH. Next base: position 2,417,396 of record NZ_CP158817.1, read on the forward strand.
CCAGTGCGTGGTGGCCCGCCGTCCGTCGAGCAAACCGGCCTGGGCCAGGACGAAGGCGCCTGAGCAAATCGATGCCGTGCGTCGCGCGGTCCGGGTGCTGGCCCGCACATACTCGATGACCGGTTGGGGTGCCTGTTCGAGGATCGAGTCGCCGCCGACCACGATCACCGTATCGATCACTTGCTCATCGAAGGCCTCGGTGCCGACCGTCAACCCACCGGAGGCGCGCAGTGTGCGGCCATCTTCAGACAGCACCCGCACGTCGTACAGCGTTTCACCGGCGCTGAAGTTGGCGTACTCGAACACCGGCATCGCCGCCAGCGCCATGGACTGGAATCTTTCGAAAACCACGAACGCCACGCTGATCATGGGTCTGTCCTCAATCATGTCCGAAAAACGTACTTTAAACGTCATTTGAGACAGATGTCAGCCAATTTATAACTGTGCACACACGGCGACCGTCTCGCCTCTCTGTGAAGGAAATTGCACATGACACTCTCATCCAAAGGCACTGCATTGATCACTGGCGCTTCGTCGGGTATTGGCGCGGTGTATGCCGACCGGCTTGCTCACCAGGGCTACGACCTGATTCTGGTTGCCCGCAGTCAGGCAAAACTCAATGCCCTGGCCAATCGCTTGAGCGATGAAACCGGGCGCAACGTGCAAGTGGTGGCCGCCGATCTGAAAAACCGGGCCGACTTGCTGCGGGTCGAACAACTCCTGCACAGCGACGCGAGCATCACCCTGTTGGTCAACAATGCCGGGGTCGGTGCCGTCATGCCCCTGTTGGGCAGCCCGGTGGATGACATGCAAGACATGATCAGTCTCAACATCACCGCGTTGACGCGCCTGGCCTACGCCGTGGCGCCGGGGTTCGTCGCTCGTGGTGCCGGGACCGTGATCAACATTGCTTCGATCGTCGCCATCGCCCCCGAAGTCCTCAACGGCGTATACGGCGGGACCAAGGCGTTCGTCCTGGCCTTGAGCCAGTCGATGCATCGCGAACTGGCTGATAAAGGCGTGCGGGTCCAGGCCGTGTTGCCGGGCGCCACCGCCACCGATTTCTGGAGCGAGGCGGGCAACCCGGTGGAGAACCTGCCTCGGGAAATCGTCATGTCTGCCGAGGATATGGTCGATGCGGCGCTGGTCGGGCTGGCCAGTGGCGAAGTGGTGACTATTCCGGGTTTGCATGACGGCGCGCAGTGGGATCTTTACGAAACTCAACGGCAGGTGCTTTCGGGGTTGTTCGGTAATTCCACGGCAGCGCCGCGTTATCGTTAATCGCTTTCGCGGGCAAGTCGGGTCGCGAAGGCGTTAGCAGCGGCCCATGAACTAAGCTTGAACAAGGACCGTTCACCGCTGCCCCGTGGACACTTCGACGGGGCATCGGCGTGCAACAGGAGCCGTCATGCTTCACATCAGAACACCGTTGATCCTGCACCCAGGCCTCTCGACCCCGAATCGTCGTATCTGGCTCAAACTGGAAAACCTGCAACCCAGTGGCTCGTTCAAGCTGCGCGGCATGGGGCTGCTGTGCAGCCAGGCGGCGGCACAGGGCAAAAAAAGGGTCGTCTGTCCCTCAGGCGGCAACGCCGGGTTCGCCACTGCCGTGGCCGCCGCCAGCCTGGGGCTCAAGGCCTGCATCATCGTGCCGCATACCACGCCGGAAACCACCCGCGCCCGAATCCGCAAGACCGGGGCCGAGGTGATCGTCCATGGCAAGGTGTGGGATGACGCCAATCAACGGGCCAGAGAGCTTGCCCAGGGCGCGGACACCGAATACGTGCCAGCCTTCGATCATCCGGTGCTGTGGCAAGGGCATAGCACGATGATCGATGAAATTCTCGAAGACTGTCCGCAGGTTGATGCACTGGTGACGTCGGTGGGCGGCGGTGGCTTGCTCGCGGGGGTGCTGACCGGGTTGATCCGTCACCAACGACTGGACTGCCGGATCGTGGCCTGTGAGACCGAGGGCGCGGCGTCTTTCGCAGCGGCCATGGCGGCAGGGCATCCGGTTCGTTTGCCGCGAATCGATACGGTCGCCACCTCGCTCGGTGCCGCGCAAGTGGCGGCGTGGCCGGTGCAACACATCCTCGATTTCCCCCACGAATGCGTGGTCCTCAGCGATGAAGAAGCGATCATGGGCGTGGTGCGTTACGCCAGTGACATGCGCCAGTTGGTCGAACCTGCTTGCGGGGTATCGCTGGCCATTGCCTACCTCGACCACCCGGCCATCGCCGAAACCCACGACGTAGTGGTTGTGGTGTGTGGCGGGGTCAGCATCAGCGCGCAACTGGTGGCCGGTTGGGCACGGTTGTCCTAGACGAGCAAAAATCTGTGGCGAGGGGATTTATCCCCGTTCGGCTGCGCAGCAGTCGTAGATCCTGACAACGCCATGTGGCTGAAAGATTCCAAGGGGACGCTTCGCGTCCCGACGGGGATAAATCCCCTCGCCACAGATGTAATGGCTCGTGATGCGTGAGGTTATTGACCTGCCGTAGCGCCCTCCTGGACGAGGATGGCTTGAGCCAGCGCTTCGTCGCTTGCGTTGTTGAGATCGGGGTGGTCCTGACGGATCCGTTGCAGAACCTGCTCCAGATAAACGCCACGAATGGCACCGCCACTGGCCACGAAGCTGGAAGCGTCGTCCCGGGCGGGAATCATCAGTTTGTGGTCCTTGAAGGTCGAGTACAGAGACGCGGATACGCCGGCCGAAGTGGCGACGTCCTCCGCATCCACGCTGGCCAATGCAGAACCGAGCGGTAAACACAGCAGCAGGGAAGAAACAATAATCAGACGGCGCATGATGGTGTCCTCTGAACGCGTGCAACAAAAAGGAAGTGCCTCGTATTTTGAGAGGCACGCCGTTCACCGAGAGTTCCAATTTTCGACCGATCACCTGATCTCTGTAGGAGCTGCCGCAGGCTGCGATCTTTTGATTTTTTATAGCCAGATCAAAAGATCGTCCGAACGCGGCCCGAGCCTGCGGCAGCTCCTACAGGGCAACGGGGCGGGCTCGATCCTTGCTGATCTTCTTCGTGGTCATGGCCCGCTGCTGGCGATATCCTCCGGCCTGATCGATTACCGGGAGCGAGGGCGGGTGTGACATGAGCGTCGATATCGACTGTGTGGTGGTCGGGGCCGGGGTGGTGGGGCTGGCGGTGGCCAGGGCTCTGGCCATGAGCGGGCGCGAAGTGGTTGTGGTCGAGGCCGCAGAAGCCATCGGCACGGGCATCAGTTCGCGCAACTCTGAGGTGATCCACGCGGGCATCTACTACCCCAGCGGTAGCCTCAAAGCGCAGCTGTGCGTGCAGGGCAAACAACGGCTGTACGCCTTCTGCGACGGGCACGGCGTCAGTTATCGGCGCCTGGGCAAACTGATCGTCGCGACCGATGAAACGCAGCACTCGGCCCTGAAACGCTTGCTGGAGCAGGGCCGGAGCAATGGCGTCGATGATCTGCAATGGCTGGATGCCGCACAGGCGCGGGCGTTGGAGCCGGCGTTGTCCTGCGTCGCCGCGCTGTGGTCGCCATCCACCAGCATTGTCGATTCCCATGGGCTGATGCTGGCGCTGCAAGGCGATGCCCAAGCCCATGGCGCGTCGTTGGTCTTGCACACGCCGCTGCTGTTGGCTCGCTGCACCGATCAGGGATTCGAGTTGCACATGGGCGGTGCCGAGCCCATGACCTTGGGTTGCCGCGAGTTGATCAACTGTGCAGGCCTGTCTGCACCCGATGTGGCGAGTCGCATCGCTGGCCTGTCAGCCCAGCACATTCCGACGATGTATTTATGCAAGGGCAGCTATTTCAGCTTCAGCGGTCGGGCGCCATTTCGTCATCTGGTGTACCCGGCGCCGGAAAGCGCCGGGCTGGGGGTACACATGACCCTGGACCTGGGCGGCCAGGCGCGTTTCGGGCCGGACGTGGAATGGGTCGAGCGCGTCGATTACCGCGTGGAACCCGCCCGGGCCGACGGCTTTTACGAGGCGATCCGTCGTTACTGGCCGGGCTTGCCGGACAACAGTCTGCAACCGGCCTACAGCGGCATTCGCCCGAAAATCAGTGGCCCCAACGAAGCGGCCGCCGATTTTCGCATCAGCGGCCCGGCCAAGCATGGGGTGCCGGGGCTGGTCAATCTGTTCGGCATTGAATCGCCAGGCCTGACCAGCTGCCTGGCGCTGGCCGAGCGGGTGGTGGACGCCCTTAACCTGTAGGAGCGAAGCTTGCTCGCGATGGTCGTCAACGATAACGCTGGGCGTCTGACACCCCGCGTTGTTCTCGAGTCCATCGCGAGCAAGCTTCGCTCCTACAGGTACGGGGTGCGTGGACGACCGGTAATCAGTGTTGGCGCCGCTATGGGCAGATAGCGCTATCCTTGAAAAATGCGCTTATCGCCATCGGAGTCATCTGATGATCAACGTACGCACTGCCCGCATGCTCGCCGACTACAAACAATGGGCTAACCGGCGTCTGTTCGACAACCTGGCGCAACTGCCACCGGGCGAAGTCGAAAAGGAACGCGCCGGGATTTTCAAAAACATAATCGGCACGCTGAATCACATCTATGTGGTGGACTGTCTCTGGCAAGCCCACCTCGAAGGCCGAGGGCACGGCTTCACCACTTCCCATGATCTGATCTATCCCGTACTGACGGACCTGTGCCGGGCGCAGCAGGACGTCGATCATTGGTACTGCGAATGGGCGGCCCGGCAAACCGATGCCTCGCTGGACAGGCCCGTCAGGTTCACTTTCATTTCCGGGGAAAGCGGCACCATGAGCGCCGGCGCGATGTTGCTGCACGTGGTCAATCACGCCAGTTATCACCGGGGCTGGATCATCCAGATCTACTTCGAAATCCCGACCATGCCGCCCATGACTGACCTGCCGATCTACCTGCGCGAAACCGACCCGCATTTCAACTCGCTCAATGCGCCGGTAGTGGCGCCGACATGTGCTCCACAATTCGCGAGCGCAACCAACGTTCTGCCGGGTCGTTATCGTTGACGCCATTCCAGACCATGGACAGCTCGGACAGGTTGATCTCGAATGGGGCGTCGTCGGCACGCAACTGGGGGCTGCCCCTGACCAGCGCGCAGGCAGCGTAATCCGGCACCGTGGCCAGCAGATCGGTGCCCGCGAGCAAATCTCGCAGACCGGCAAACTGCGGCACCGCCAGCACGACTCGACGCGAACGGCCGATGCGCGCCAGATCGGTGTCGATCGCCCCGGTCAAATCCCCGGAAAACGACACCAGCGCGTGGGGGCGTTCACAATATTCATCGAGGCTCAGCGTGCCGGGACGATTGTCCCCACGCAGGATCTTCACGCTCAAATCCCGCAACTTCTTGCGCTTGGCATTGGCTGGCAGTTCAGTGGTGTAGCTGATCCCGACGGAGATTTCTCCGGAGGAAAGCATCGGCGACATCAGCAGGAAATTCACCCGCCGCACCACGATCACCACGTTCTGCGCCTCATCGCGCAGTTGTTTGAGCAGCGGCGGGAACAGGCCGAATTCGGCATCGTCGGACAGGCCGATACGAAACACATCGCGGCTGGTGGAGGGGTCGAAATCCTTGGCCCGACTGACCGCGCCGGAAATGGTGTCCATCGCCGGCTGCAACTCCTTGAGAATCGCCAATGCGCGCTGGGTCGGCTCCAGCACCCGCCCGTTGCGCACCAGCAGTGGGTCATCGAACAAATCCCGCAACCGCGCCAGCGCCGCACTGACGGCGGGCTGGCCAAGGAACAATTTCTCGCCGGCCCGGGTTAGGTTTTTTTCGAACATCAGGGTTTCGAAAATCACTAACAGGTTCATGTCCACGCGGCGCAGGTCGTTGCGGTTCATGGTGGGGGCTCGCCGGTTGCAGAAATTCTTCAGTAAAGCACCAAAGCCATGGTGGTGCGGTCGTACGGTCTGCACTCTGTGGCGAGGGGATTTATCCCCGTCCGACTGCGCAGCAGTCGCAGATCAGTTACACGCGGTGTGCCTGAGGGGTTGCGATTGCCGGTATAGGGGCCGCTGCGCGACCCAACGGGGATAAATCCCCTCGCCACAGGGGACGGTGTTTATTCAGTTGGGGCTAATCGATCCGGCGCCCGGTTCACTGCCAGTTCACCCACCCACTTTCCGTGAGCATGAAACTCATATCGACACTGATCAAATGTGTGCGGGCAAGCCCGCTCCCACAGGATTTTTGGACTAGGCAGGAACGGGTTCAGGCTCGAGCTCGGGCTCGGTCAACATCTTCCTGAACGTCTCCACCAACGGTCGCAGATTGACCCGATGCCATGCCGCCCAAAGAGGCCGGCTGACGCAAATCCACGGCACTTCCCGCAGGACTACGCCCGGTGGGGCGTTGCGGCTCAAGCCTTTTTGAATCATGGCGATGCCCAGTCCCGAGGCCACTAGCGCAAATGCCGTGAACGGGCCGGTGGCTTCCATGCGGATGTCCGGGGTGAAGCCGGCGCGGATGCAGGCGCTGACGAAGTCTTCGCGGTTGTTGAGATTGTGGTGGTGCTGCACGCCGATCCATTCCTGGGCGGCGAGGTCTTGAGGTGTGAGCGTCGGTTGGTGGGCGAGGGGATGATCGTCGGGCAATGCCAGCAGCATCGGGTCGTCCAGCACTTGGAAACCCAGCAGGTCCGGGTCGTCATCGGTCGGCGGCTCACTGACAAGCGCGATATCCAGACTACGCTGACGCAGGCCTTCGAGTTGTTCAGCCGAGCTCAGGTTGTACAGCGCGACATGCACGTTCGGCCGCTCGCCGCGCAACACGCGCAAGGCATTGGGCAGGACGCCTGCGTGCATGGCGTTTTCGATGTAGCCGATGCACAAGCCGCCTTCTTCACCGCGCCCCAGGCGCTTGCCCAAAGATTCCAGGCGATTGGCGTGGGTCAGCAGGGCGCGGGTCTCGGCGAGGAAGGTCTGGCCGTCGCGGGTCAAGCGGATGCGTTGCTGGCTGCGCTCGAACAGGGTCAGGCCCAGGCGCTCTTCGAGCTGGGCGATTTGTCGGCTCAGGGGCGACTGGGAAATGTGCAGGCGTTCGGCCGCGCGACCGACGTGCTCTTCTTCGGCGACGGCGACGAAGTAGCGCAATTGGCGGATGTCGATCATGTTAGACCTCTGGGGACTTAAGTGCTGCGCATTATGTCTTGGACGGTCCGATCATCGCAATCTAGGATCTGCTCAACGGTAAGGCGAATAACCGCTCTCTGTAGGAGCCGGCTTGCTGGCGATGGCAGCAGTCCCGTCAACAATGCACTGCCTGATACACCGCCATCATCGCCAGCAAGCCGGCTCCTACAGGTTTACCAGGCATTTCAGAGGATTCATCCATGAGCTTGAAAGACAAATTGCCCGGCGCACTGGGCTTCGGTACTGCCCCTCTGGGCAATATGTTCCGCGCCATTCCCGAGGAAGAAGCGCAAGCCACTGTCCACGCGGCCTGGGAAGCCGGCGTGCGTTACTTCGACACCGCGCCGTTCTACGGTTCGGGTCTGTCGGAAATTCGCCTGGGCCAAGCGCTGTCCCGCTACAACCGTGACGACTACGTTTTGAGCAGCAAGGTCGGCCGAGTGATTCTCGACGAAGTCGAAGACGCCGCCGCTCGGGATCTGGGCGAGAAGAGCGGGGTCTTCGAGCACGGTCGCCCGAACAAGATCGTCAACGACTACAGCGCTGACGCGACGCTGCGTTCGATCGAGGACAGCCTCAAGCGCCTGCAAACCGATCGCCTGGACATCGTTTGGGTGCATGACATCGCTCAGGATTTCTACGGCGATCAATGGCTGGAGTATTTCAACCAGGCACGTACCGGTGCCTTCAAAGTGCTGACCCGCCTGCGTGAAGAAGGTGTGATCAAGGGCTGGGGCCTGGGGGTGAACAAGGTCGAGCCGTGCGAACTGACCCTGGACCTGAGTGAGGCGCAGCCGGACGGTTTCTTGCTGGCCGGGCGCTACACGCTGCTGGACCATGACCGCGCCTTGCAGCGCTTGATGGAGGCTGCGCTGGCGCAGAAGGTCGAGATCGTGGTCGGTGGCCCTTACAGCTCGGGCATCCTCGCCGGTGGCGCGCACTTCGAATACCAGAAGGCCAGTCCGGCGATCATCGCCAAGGTCGAACACATCAAACGCATCGCCGTCGCCCATGGCGTCGATATCAAAGCCGCTGCCTTGCAGTTCTCATTGGCTAACCCGGCCGTTGCCGCGGTGATTCCGGGCGCCAGTCGTCCAGAGCGGATTGCCGAAGATGTCGCTGCCTTGTCGGCGGTGATTCCCGCTGCCTTCTGGCAGGCACTGCGCGAGGCGAAGCTGGTTTCCGATCGCGCCCCTTTACCCATCGTTGGAGCTTGAGCATGAAAATCGATCTGAGTGGAAAACTGGCGATTGTCAGCGGCAGCACGGCCGGCATTGGTCTGGGCATCAGCAAGGTACTGGCCGAATCCGGCGCCACGGTGGTGGTGATCGGCCGCGATGCGGCCAAGGTCGAGCACGCTCTGGCGAGCATTCGCCAGAGCGTGCCGGGCGCACAATTGCGCGGCCTGACCGCTGACCTGGGCACCGCCGAAGGCGCAGAGAAATTATTCGCCGCCGAGCCACGGGCCGACATCCTGGTGAACAACCTGGGGATCTACAACGCGGTTGATTTCTTTGACACCCCCGACAGCGAGTGGACGCGGTTCTATGAGATCAACGTGATCTCTGGTGTGCGCCTGTCCCGGCATTACGTGCCGGACATGGTCAAGCAGGGCTGGGGCCGGGTGATTTTCCTGTCCTCGGAATCCGGCATCGCGATCCCGGCCGACATGCTCAACTATGGCGTAACCAAAAGCGCCAACCTGGCGGTGTCCCATGGCCTGGCCAAGCGCCTGGCGGGCACCGGGGTGACGGTCAATTCGATCCTGCCGGGTCCAACCCTCACCGACGGGGTGGAGGAAATGCTCAAAGATGCCGTCGCCGCTTCCGGACGTAGCGTGCGCGAAGAAGCCGATGCCTTTGTGCGCAAGGCCCGTCCGACGTCGATCATTCAACGTGTGGCGGATGTCGAAGAGGTCGCGAACTTGGTGGCCTACATCGCATCACCGCTGTCCTCGGCCACCACCGGCGCCGCTTTGCGGGTCGACGGTGGCGTCGTCGACAGCCTGGCCATTTGAACCTTATTTGAGTAAGCGAGAACATTACATGGCAACAACTTCAGCCTACATCGACATCCCGGCCTCGGCCGATCAGGTCTGGCAATTGATCGGCGGCTTCAACTCGCTGCCGGACTGGCTGCCGTTCATTCCCAAGAGCGAACTGAGCGAAGGCGGACGGGTGCGCAGCCTGCAAACGGCCGATGGCGCAGTGATCATCGAACGCCTGCAAGGGTTCGACGATGCGGCGAAAACCTACAGCTACACGATCGTGCAAGCGCCGTTTCCGGCCACGGATTATCTGGCGACCATCAAGGTTGAAGCGCAGGAGCACGGCGCCCGGGTGACTTGGTCGGGCCGGTTTGAACCGGTGGGTGTGAGCAACGAGGAAGTGGTGGCGTTGTTTACCGGGATTTATCAGGGTGGGCTTGAGGCGTTGCGGGCCAATTACCCAGCCTGAGCCTTAAAAAGATCGCAGCCTGCGGCAGCTCCTACAGGGATCTATGTAGGAGCTGCCGCAGGCTGCGATCTTTTGATTTTCAAGCCGGAGCAATCAGGCTTTGCACGCAATCAAGCACCAACCGCGCCCCACCCAGCTCACTGGTCCCCACCTCCAGCGAAAATCCATGCAGGCTGACAATCGCCGCGACGATCGACAGCCCCAGTCCGAATCCGCTTTTCTGATTGCCCGCCTCGGCGCGATAGAACCGTTGGAACACCGCCTCGCGTTCAGACTCTGGAATGCCGGGACCTGAGTCGAGCACTTCGATGCGGGTATGCCCATTCTCATTGACCCCACGCAAAATCACCCGGCCACCGGGCGGAGTGAATTTGATCGAATTGCTGAGCAGGTTCGCCACCGCTTCGAACAGCAAGGCGCGATCACCATTGAGCGCTGGCAAGGACGCCGGCAATTGCAGTTCAAAGGTCAGGTCATCGTCCTCGGCCAACGGCAGATAGAACTCATGCAGTTCCTGCAGCAACGACACCGGATCGAGCTGCACGAATCCGGACCGACGCTGGCGATCTTCCAGCTCGGAAATGCGCAGCAACCCGCGAAAACGCGCCATCAATGTGTCGGCCTCGGCCAGCACCAGGTCAAGCTGCGTCGCTTGTGCTGAACCTTCACCGGCCTGCTGTTGCATGCGATACAACTGCGCGCGCAAGCGGGTCAGCGGCGTGCGCAAGTCATGGGCGATGTTGTCGCACACGCCCTTGACCTCATGCATCAAGCGCTCGATGCGTTCCAGCATGGCGTTGACGATGGCAGCGAGCATGTCCAGTTCATCACGGCGGTTGGACAGTGGCAGGCGTCGGGTGAGGTCGCCAGCGACGATGGCTTCGGCGCTGGCCTGAATCCCGCGAATACGTCGAAGCGGCCGGCGTCGCAGCAGGTGCCAGCCGACGATGCCAGGCAGGATGGTCAGGGTCACGCCCCAGAACAAGGCGTGGAGGATGATTCGGGTCACGGCGAACAGCGAGCCGTTGTCGCGCACCAGCACCAGCCAGCGTCCGTCCCGGGTCTGGGTCGCCACCGCGTCGCAGCTGTCGGCGGGCAGGGTCGGGTCGTCGTAGCCGGCGCAGTCGTTGAGCATGTGGATCTTGCCGTCCAGCGGCAAACCTTTGGGGATTTGGCGCAGGGCTCCGCTGAGGTAACGGTGCTCGGCATCGAACAGGCCATAGGCGTCGATGCCGCGGATGTCGAACGTCATGCTGACGGCGAGGGCGTCCGCCAGTTGGTCGCCCTGGAAGTGGGAGAACAAATGCTGGCGTTGCATCAGCGAATGCTTGGCCAGATTGTCCAGGTAAGCGGACACCTCGTAATACATGACGCCCATGAGAATGCCGCTCCAGGCCACGAACAACGCACTGTAGAGCGCCAGCAGGCGACTGCTGGAAGAGCGCCAGCCTTTAGACGGGTTCGGCAATGACATAACCCGAGCCTCGTACGGTACGAATCAACGGGACATTGCCGGGTGGATCGATTTTCTTGCGCAGACGGCCGATGTGAACATCGATCAGGTTGGTGCCGGGGTCGAAGTGATACCCCCAGACTTCTTCGAAAATCATCATTCGCGAAAGGATCTGCCCGGTGTTGCGCATCAGGAACTCCAGCAGCTTGTATTCGGTGGGCAGCAGGGTGAGCAGCTGGCCGTCGCGGCTGGCTTCGTGGCTGATCAGGTTCAGCTCCAAGTCCGCCACTCGTAGCGTGGTGGCCTGGGCGGTCACGGTGTTCTGCCGGCGCAACAGGACCTCGACCCGGGCGGCCATCTCATCGGTGGCGAAGGGTTTGGTCAGATAATCGTCGCCACCGGCACGCAGGCCGCGCACGCGTTCATCGACGTCGGAAAGGGCGCTGATCATCAAGATAGGCGTGGCCACGCCCATGGTCCGCAGCCTGGTGACGATCGCCAGGCCATCGAGTTCAGGCAGCATGCGGTCGAGGGTGATCAGGTCGTAATTGCCGCTGACCGCGCGCTCCAGTCCCTCGCGACCGTTGTCGACCCAGTCGACGTCAAGGCCGTGGCTGCTCAGTTCGGCGACAATTTCCCGGGCGGTCACGGCGTCGTCTTCGATGGTCAAGATGCGGGTCATAGGGTTGGCCTGATAATCGATTCAATACGGAGTGAGGCGTATTTTGCCAAGAATTGTCCGCCGCTTAATAAATTAACTTTCATGTTGTTTCAGCGCTTGCGAGCAACATTGATATCATTGAGCCATAAATTCAACAGGACGCTGTATTGTGCTCAATTTGATCCGTTATAGCTGGATGCCGATGATTCTGCTGTTGTTGTGTGTTGTCAGCTCATCGACCTGGGCCGCCAATACACCTTGCTCGGGAAAGAAGGGCGGTATCGATCGCTGCGACGGCGACCTGTTTCTGTGTAATGACGGTTCCATCAGCGGTTCGAAAAAAAGCTGCTCGGCGATGTTTGGCAACAGAAGCCAGGCTCGGCCACAAGCGTTCGTCCAAGACAATGACGGTTGTGCCTGCGGCACCGGTGCATTCTGTACAGGCCCGCGAGGCGGGGTGTATTGCCTGACGCCCGGCGGCAGCAAGAGTTACAAGCGCAAATAGCCTGCAAGTAATGCATAACGCCCGCATGGTCGAGCGATTCGTTGCGTATTGCATGGCGCGGGGAAGTTCAAACTTTATAGTTCGATGATCTATAACGGTTTATCCAATGAGGCCCGGTTGGCACGTTCACTGCTGCTCCTTGTTTGAAGAGTGGCATCGCCATTAATCCGGGAGAACCCTCATGCGTTCACTACTGCTGTTCATGATTGGCGTACCAATTCCGATCATTATCCTGATCGCGTTGTTCATGCACTGATTATTGAAAGACAAAAAGATCGCAGCCTGCGGCAGTTCCTACAGGGATGTGTGTAGGAGCTGCCGCAGGCTGCGATCTTTTGACTTTGATCTTCTAAATCCAAATGGCATCCCACAAAGGATAATCCCCTATGCGCGTCACCAGGCCCGCGCGCAATGGATTCATAATGATGTAACGCGCAGTGGCTTTCAGATCCTCGTCCCGACGTAAGGCTCGGTCGTGATAACCCCGCTGCCACAGGCGGTGTTGTACGCCCTGCATGAGATTGATCGATCGGCTGCTTCGGGATTTGATGCGGCACATCAACTCAGCTAGCGAGCCCTGCTGAAGTTGTAACAGCCAATGCAAATGATCGGGCATCACTACCCAAGCCATTGACGTGACAATTTCAGTTTCATCCGCTTCGCGTAGCTGTTCGACGAGTAGGCGCGCTGATCGCCAGTCTGAAAAAACAGGTTGGCGTTCATGGGTAACCGCAGTGATCAAGTAAATTCGTCCAGATTCCGAGTACCGACCTTTGCGCAGGTGGCATCCATTTGCGGCGACAGGCATTCCTTTGCCCTCCATTCACGTTGTAATGGATGAACGATAGTTGCTGTTACCTTCGCTGGTGAATGAAGACAATTCGCGGTATTTCAAGGTTTTTTTAACATCAAAAGATCGGCGTGTTGATGAAGACGTCTAATCCCTCGGCATAGGCGGTGAATGCAGCAATCTTCGGAAACTTCTCGGTCGACACCTGATCCGCCACCACATAGTTGGTAAAGGTCCACGCCACTGCCAGGGTGATGCCCGCCTGGTCGATCACGCCGTCGGTTTTCAACGGTTGCTTTTCCAGCTCCCGCTCCAGGGCGTTATAGGCTGCTGCCAATTGTCCCTCGACTCGCTCGACCCAAGGTCCGAACTGAATGTCCGCCGGCCGCAGGTTGCGCTCGTAATAAAGCTGCACCGATTTTTCGCACGCCGCCAAGGCCAGGCCGATCAGGCGCAATGCGCGCAGGCGATCTTCGATAGGGGCGGGCATCAAGCTGCGTTCCGGACCCGCCAGGGCCTCCAGGTAATCGATGATCAGCGTGGAATCCATCAGCACTTCACCGTCATCCAGCACCAGCGTGGGCGCCTTGACCACCGGGTTTATCTGCTGGAATTGCTCGAAGGTCCTGAACACCGAGACCGATTCGTGCGCAAGTTCGATGTCCAGTCGCTTGGCAGAAATGGCGACGCGTCGCACATAGGGTGAATCCAGCATGCCGATCAGCTTCATTTAACCGCTCCTTGGGATTGAAATTTCGGGAGGCACAACCTTAGCCGAGCTCACACGACCTGCAAACAGGGGCAGCGGCTCATCCGTTTGTCTTCTATATAGCTCCGCTCAATTGAATTTCTTGCTATAAACGCACTCCGATATCCGCCTGGATGCCTGCTATAGCGCATTTTCGAGGCCTTGTCGGACAAATTCGCTGTCTTTTCAGTTGCTGAGGCCTCAAGTCGGCCTTAGACTGCCGCCCCTCGTAAATTGAGTGCCGGGTGGCGCTTGGAACAAACGGCGCCTTTCCGATGACCTGCGCAGGTCTGCCGGAACGCTCCCTTATTCGCCTTAATGCACGTTTTTTTATAGAGATATCAATGACAAAGGACAAGTTGCTGGCCATGCCGGCGGATGACTACATGAATGCCGAGCAACATGCTTTTTTCTCCGAGCTGTTGCAAAACATGAAAGTCGAAACCCATGAGCGCATCGAGCAGAACCGCATCGCCATCGAAAGCCTGGACACCCCGGCCGATCCGGCTGACGCGGCGTCGGTCGAAGAAGAGCGCACCTGGCTGGTGAACGCGATCGATCGCGATCAGCGCATGCTCCCTCAGTTGGAACAAGCCCTGGAACGTATTAAAGAAGACAGCTTTGGCTGGTGCGACGACAGCGGCGAGCCAATCGGCCTCAAGCGCCTGCTGATCAGCCCGACCACCAAGTACTGCATCGAAGCTCAAGAACGTCACGAGCAGATCGATAAGCACCAGCGTCAGGCCTGACACGGCCAGGTGACCCATTGAAAACGGGTTGCCTGTGAAAAGATCGCAGCCTTCGGCAGCTCCTACAGGTTCATGTGAATTCATGTAGGAGCTGCCGAAGGCTGCGATCTTTGCTTTTTGCCGTCCATGAAAACCCCAAACTCTTCTGTTGATCTGCTGCAAAAACCGCGACTAAAGGCTTATGGATAATGGCCTTATGGTGGCGCTTAATGCGACGACAACAATTAGAAACAGTTTGGGATGACTACGATGACGAGAGATGGCTCTGTGGTCGCGACGGTGCCTGCGCCCGTACGTTTGCCGAAAAACCGTTGGCTGACCCCCACATTGCAAAGTATCGCCCTGATGCTGTTGCTGTGTGGCATGACGCTCGGCGGCTGGTCGCTTTACCTTGGCCTGCCCGTGTCCGTGCTGATTATCTGGCTACCTCGCCTGCGTTCGCGTGCGCCCCTTGAGGTCGTTCCCGCCGATTCGTCCAGCACCATCGCCGCGTTGACCCGCGATCTTTCCCATACCACCAGTCACAACGCGCTGTCTGCTGCCGGCGTGGCCTTTTCGGTCAAGCAGTTGGCTGACAAGCTTCAATCGCAACTTGGCGCCGCAGCGCAAATCGTCAGCAATGCTGAAGTCATGATTGCCACCGAACAGGCCACCTCGACCCTCAGCCGTCAGGCATTGGGGGCTGCGAGTGAGGCGCATGAGAGCGGCGCGGCCGGCCGAACGGAATTGATTGACTCGATTGCGCGCATGCACCAACTCAGCCAGCGGGCCAACAGCAGCCGTGAACTGATCGAAGCCTTGAGCCAGCGCAGCGACGATATCCAGCGCGTGACCCTGGTGATTCAGTCCATCGCCAGTCAGACCAACCTGTTGGCCTTGAACGCGGCGATTGAAGCGGCACGGGCCGGGGAGCACGGTCGCGGTTTTGCGGTGGTGGCCGACGAGGTGCGTGGGCTGGCTGCGCGCACAGCAACCGCGACCGACGAAGTCGGCGAGATGGTGGCCGATATCCGGCAACGCACCGCTCAGGTGGTGGAACAGATCCGCCAGCTGTCGAGTGACCTGGACATCGGTGTCACGCAAGTCGAACACACGGGGCAGCACCTGGAAAACATCGCTCGCCTGGCGGCCAGTGTCGAGACCCAGGTCGGGGAAATCGCCCGGGGTGCCGAGATCAATCGCGAACAACTCGACAGCCTGTTTCATGCCATCGAACAAATGCGCAGTGACCTGGCCATCAGCGATCAGCAGACCCGGCGCCTGGCCGAGGCCGCGGTGCAAATGGAAGGGCAGGCTGAAACCATCAGCGAGCGTCTGGCCGAAGTCGGTCTGGATGACTATCACCAGCGGATCTATGACTTGGCCCGCGAAGGCGCCTGTCAGATTACGGCGCGTTTCGAAGCGGACATCGACGCGGGCCGAATCAGCCTTGAAGACCTGTTCGACCGCCAATATCAAGCGATTCCCAATACTAGTCCGGCCAAATACCAGACGCGTTTCGACCGCTACACCGATCAGGTCTTGCCGGCAATTCAGGAACCCTTGCTGCCCCGTCACGAGGGCCTGGTATTCGCGATTGCCTGTACTCAACACGGCTATGTGCCCACCCACAACAACGTCTTCAGTCAGCCGCTGACCAACGACGCGCAGGTCGATGCGCTGCAAAACCGCACCAAACGCAAATTCGCCGACCGCACCGGGATTCGCTGTGGCAGCCATCAGCAGGCGGTGCTGCTGCAGACCTACACCCGTGATACCGGTGAGCTGATGCATGACCTTTCGGTGCCGATCATGCTCAAGGGCCGGCATTGGGGTGGGTTGCGGTTGGGGTACAAGCCGGAAAATCCACGTTAAATGCCAACGATGTTTTGGACAACACGCCTACCTGTAGGAGCAGAGCTTGCTCGCGATGGCGGTGTATCTGCCAATACACGATCGATTGGTCTGCCTTGATCGCGAGCAAGCTCTGCTCCTACAGGGGGCGTGGATTGTTACGGCTTTTGCAACGAAGCTGTACAAAGTGTTGCTGTTTCCCGGTGAGCGGACTCATTACCATACCTACATAGTTAGGTTGCTAACGGAGTTTGGAGGGCAACATGCAAAGCAGAGTCGATGTCGCCGTCATGATTGGCAGTGGCGTGCCCGCCAGTTTGCGAGCCTTGGGGCAACGGGTGTGCTGGGTGGTGCTGGTGAACGGCGAACGCCGTGGCACGGCCTTCTCCAGTCGCGATGAAGCGCAAGAGTGCAAGGCTGCCTGGTTGGCGCAATTGAGCGCCGAAACCCCGGACAGCCTGCATTGCGCCTAAGGTCTGTGCCATGGCCCCAATGACTTCTGAGGGCGGCTGGCTTTAAACGTTCGAAAGCAATGTTCAAATGCAGGAGTGAGCATAGACCGCAAACCTGGTCTTCAGGCTTTCAATGCACCGGCATCGACAGCGGCCTTGAGTGCCTTGGCCGACTCCCTGGCGGCGACGTCAGCGGTGTCCAGGGTCTTGAACCAGCGGTCTTTCTCGACTTGGTGCAAGGTCACAGTTTTCAGCGGCGGTTTGGCGCGCATGATAATCACGGCCTGGAATTCGCCGTCGACCTCTCGGGCTTCGCCACGGATAAAAAACTCGCCGATATCAAATTCCGTCACGTCGCAGTCTTCCCTTGGAAATATATTGTTGTGTTCAACGGCGCCCCATCGCGATGGGGCGCCGTTGATTGGGCGGGCAGTATGGCAGTAGTTGTTGAGTTAAGTCGCAGGCCTGATGAAATGTCGCTATGAACCGATGAGGCGCGTTGTGTCAAATACGTGATTCAAGTGAGCGGGCGAGGGCACACGCTTCGTTGTGATTGACGCGGAAACCTCTTACATGGCCTGTGGACATTTCTTTGATATGAAAGAACGCATTGCCGGCCAAAATCACCTGAAACCTTGGAGCTTCGGGGGCTTGAGCTTGAAGTTCAGGGTGCTGCAACATTGGCGGGTGTGGAATCGACGCGGGTGCCGAAGGATGGGCAAAGTGTGTCAGCGTGCACATAAGAAGTCCTTTTCGTTGTTTTTACCGACGTATGTACGCCGGTATGGGTAGTCTCGGTGAGCATGGCTGCTCTAGAATCACCCTCACTGGTGGGTGATTGATGTTTATCTAAAGCAATTTTCGGCGGGCGATATGTCAGAAAAGTGCTTTTTTTCACGAGTTTTTTCCCTGAAGTTGATAGTCCGTATTTTCTCTGGCCGTAAGAAAGGTGTTTTCCTTCAACCTTTGACGAAAGCCAGGTAAGACGAGGCGAGCGGCGTCCAGTAGTCTGTTCAAGCCTCGTGATAAATGAGCCCTCTGCTCATACAGGATCTCGACCCGGGTTTATTTAGCGTCACCTTCGGCATTGCCGCTTTTTTCGGCTGGGCGCTTTTCATGCGTGCGGCATTATTTTCAGATGTGGGGATGGTTCCTTGGCAGTCAGTAATCTCGATATGCATGCTTTGTTCGTGCTGGGTGATTTGCGCGCAAAGCTGGTTAAACAATTTCAGTCACGTTTCGTTTACATCACCGAGCAGAACGCCGAAGGCATCTACGTCGCCGAAATCGACACCGAATCGGCGCTGGTGGTGGACGATAAACCGGGGCTAAAACTCAAAGTTGGCGACCATTTCAGCGCGTCGGTCTTGCCCAGTCGCGAAGGCGGCAAACTGGAAATCAGGTTCCGCGAAGTCAAGATGACGGTCTACGGCCTGGGCGACTACGCCTTCGTGAGCACCGCCGATGGCGAGGCCATCGTCTTCAAGGAAGGCCACAGTGCGGTGACCGTGTTTGCTGCCCACCAGCAGTTGCAGGAAGGCCTGACCAAGACACTCAAAGCCGTGACCGCCAAGGCAGCCAAATGGCGAAAAGGCGAACTGGTGACCTTCAAGGCCAGCGAGTGATGCGCCCGACCCGCGCCGATTTCCACCAACAGAACCAAGCCAGTGCTCAAGCCGAGGCCTTGCGGCTGTTCGAGCAGAAGGCTGTTCTGCAGGGCGGCTGGCTCAATTGGGTAGCGGCACAGATCTACACGTTGCAGCCGGCGGAGTACGCCAGCATGGTCAGGCGAGAGCTGGTGCGTTTGCAGGAAATTTCCGAAAATTAGTCCGAACCCCTCGAAAGCAGGAACCTCTACTACAGTCAATTGACTGAAGTTTCAGAGGCTTTGCGGTCTTCTGCCTGGCCATCCTGCTATTGCTGTGAACAGCACGAGGAGCAAAAGCATGAAAGGTTTTCGACGGTTGCTGGCTGCTGTCTTGGTCACTGGTGGATTGTTGGCGTCCCCCGTGCCGGTGCTGGCTGCCCAGACGCCGATCCATTTCGCCGACCTGAATTGGGAAAGCGGCAGCCTGATCACTGACATCCTGCGGATCATTGTCGAGAAGGGCTACGGTCTGCCCACCGACACCTTGCCGGGCACCACCATTACCCTGGAAACCGCACTGGCCAACAATGACATCCAGGTCATTGGCGAGGAGTGGGCCGGGCGCAGTCCGGTGTGGGTCAAGGCCGAGGCCGAAGGCAAGGTTGTCGCGCTCGGCGACACGGTCAAGGGCGCCACCGAAGGTTGGTGGGTGCCGGAATACGTGATCAAGGGCGACCCGAGCAAGGGCATCAAACCGATGGCGCCGCAGCTGCGCAGTGTCAGTGATCTGCCTAAATACAAAGACGTGTTCAAGGACCCGGAAGCACCCAGCAAAGGGCGTTTCCTCAACAGCCCGATCGGCTGGACCTCGGAAGTAGTCAACAAGCAGAAGCTCAAGGCCTATGGACTGGACGACAGCTACGTGAATTTCCGCAGCGGTTCGGGAGCGGCACTGGATGCCGAGATCAGTTCGTCGATCCGCCGGGGCAAACCGGTGTTGTTCTACTACTGGTCGCCCACGCCGTTGCTCGGTCGCTTCAAACTGGTTCAGCTGGAAGAACCGCCCTTCGATGCCGAGGCCTGGAAAACCCTGACCGACGCCGACAACCCCGATCCGCAACCCACCCGGTCGCTGCCTTCGAAATTATCCATCGGCGTGTCCACGCCCTTTCAGAAGCAGTATCCGCAGATTACCGAGTTCTTCAGCAAGGTCGATTTCCCTATTGATCCGTTGAACAAGGCCCTGGCTGACATGAGCGAAAAACATACCCCGCCACGTCAGGCGGCGGAGGACTTCATGAAGAAACACCCGGACGTGTGGAAGGCCTGGGTGCCCAAGGAAGTGGCGGACAAGGTGTCTGCCGAACTGAAATAACTCCCCCCGTGTAGGAGCTGCCGTAGGCTGCGATCTTTTGATCTTGCTTATAAAAAAGATCGCAGCCTCGTTGCACTCGACAGCTCCTACACAGCTCCTACACAGCTCCTGCATCGCTCCTAAAAAAGAGATCAAAACCGCGTTTGTACCGGGAGAATTTCAAGGTGAGCACTTTGCTCCTCCGCCGACCGGTCGTGCAGGTCAAAAAAAGCCGACTAGGATGATTTTGTCCAAATCTCTTTCAAGGATCTTCAACCATGACCTTTGCGTTGGCTCAATGGCTGGTGTCGATGTTTGCAGCGATCAGTTTGGTACACGTGTATTGGGCGCTGGGTGGGGAGTGGGCTGCTGTTGCGGCCGTTCCACTGGTGCCGGTGGAGGACGGTGTGCAATTGCATCCGGCCTTCGAACCGCGAGGTTGGGTCACCCTGCTGGTGGCTGCGGCTTTGTTGGTGATTTCTGCGTTGGTCTGTCTACGGGTCGGCTGGTGGCTGCCGCAAGTGCAGCATCAGGCGCTGCAGTGGGTGATCAGCGCGATTGCGATACTGCTGTTCGCCCGGGCGATTGGCGATTCGGAGCTGGTGGGCTTTTTCAAGGAGATCAAGGATTCCCGGTTTGCCCGGTGGGATACCTGGGTTTACTCGCCGTTGTGTGTGGTGTTGGGTGGCGGGTTGTTGGCCGTGGCCTGGGTGTAGGAGCGAGCACGCTCGCGATGGTCATCAACGATTACGCTGGTAGTCTGACACCCTGCGGTGTTCTCTCGTCCATCGCGAGCGTGCTCGTTCCTACAGTTACAGGTTTTCGGTCCGCCGGCTGCTCACTTCCGCCGGCACATCATCCCCGGCCATGCGCTTGCGAAACAGCGCCGCCCGAGCCAGTAGCAAGGTGGTCACCGGCACGGTGATCGCCAGCAGGATCGGAATCAGCCACGCATGCAAAACCGGCGAGGACTTGAGGGCGGAAAAGTAGATGATCGACGCCAGCGCCACGCACCAAGCGCCCAAGGTTGAAGCCAGGGCTGGCGGGTGCATGCGCTGGAAGTAATCCTTCATTCGCACCAGGCCAATGGCGCCGACCAGTGCAAACAGGCTGCTGAGCACCAGCAGGATCGCCACCGGGATTTCCACCCACAAAGACAATTGAGCGCTCATTCGATCACCTCGCCGCGCAGCAGGAATTTCGCCAGGGCAAACGAGCCGACGAAGCCGAACAGCGCAATCAGCAGCGCTGCTTCGAAGTAGGTATCACTGGCGTAGCGAATGCCCAGCGCGAGCATCATCAGCATGGCGACGATGTACAGGTAATCCAGCGCCAATACCCGGTCCTGGGCGGATGGCCCCTTGAACAGGCGGATAAGGGTCAGGACCATCGCCACGGAAAACAGGAACAGGCTCAGCAAAATCGCGTTCGATAGCAGGGCGCTCATTCGAATATCTCCATCAACGGGCGCTCATAGGTCGCCTTGAAGTGCTCGATAAATGGCGCGTCGTCCTCCAGATCGAAGACATGCAGCAACAGAATGCTGCGGTCCAGCGCCAGTTCCGACCAAACGGTGCCGGGCACCACGGTGCAGATCATCGACAGCGTCGCCAGGCCATTGGCATCGCGCAGGTCCAACGGCACCTTGACGAACCGCGAGCGCGGCTCACGGTGACCGGCGTTGAGCACGCCCCAGGCCACGACGAGGTTGGACACCAGCACATCGCGACCGACCACCAGGAACAGACGCAATATCACCCCTGGCCGGCGGATGCGAATCCGCTGAGGTCGCAACTTGCGCATCATCAAGGGTGCGCAGAAGCCCAGCGCCGCACCCAGTAGCAAGTTGCCGGGACTCATCGACAGGTTCAGCACCAGCCACAACAACCACAAGCACAGCGATAGCCAGGGTGCGGGAAACAGTCGCTTCATGGTTGCACCTCCAGCAACGCGGCCCTGGCTTCGGGACTCGGCACGGCACGGGTGCCGAGCACGGCCATCACGTATTGCTGCGGATTATTCAAGGCATCGGCGGCGGCCTGGGTGTAGTGCAACAGCGGTTCGGCCTTGAAGGTCAGGGCGATGCTCAAGCCCAGAAGCGCGAAGATCGGTACGCATTCCAGGCGGCGCAGTACCGGCGAGGGCCGTTCCGCCGGGGTCCAGAAACGCTGAATGCCCAGGCGCGAAAAGGCCAGAAGCGACGCCAGGCCAGAAAGGATCAGCAACGCCAGCAAGCCCCAAGCAGCATTTGAGATTGGCGCTTCGTTGCCAAGACCCAGTGGATTGAGCAGGGCGCTGAGCAGGCCGAGTTTGCCGATGAATCCGGAGAGTGGCGGCATGCCGACGATCAGCAGTGCGCAGGCAATGAAGCTCAAACCGAGAAAGGCCATGGTCCAGGGAATCACCTGTCCGACCACGGCCTTCTGGTCATCGTCGAGGTTGATGCCTTTGACTGGCGCGGACGATTCCAACGGCCGCGGCAGCATTTCGTTTTCATCTTCCAGAGGGATTTCGCTGGCCGAGCGTGAGCGTTCGATCAATTCGGCCAGCAGGAACAGCGCGCTCAAGGCCAGGGTCGAGCTGACCAAATAGAACAGCGCCGCGCCGATCAGGTTGGGCTGGGCGAAACCGATGGCCGACAGCAGTATCCCCGCCGACACCAGAATGCTCAGGCTGGCCATGCGCTCCAGGCGTTGCGCGGCGAGGATGGCCACGGCGGCGCAGACGATGGTTGCCATGCCGCCGTAGATCAGCCAGTCGCCGCCGAAGTACGCCGAGGCCCCGGCCTGGCCGGAGAACAGCAGGGTCCACAGACGCAGGAAGGTATAGACGCCGACCTTGGTCATGATCGCGAACATCGCCGCCACCGGGGCGCTCGCCGAAGAGTACGCCGGCACCAGCCAGAAGTTCAGCGGCCACATCCCGGCCTTGGCCAAAAACGCCACCGCCAGAATCCCTGCACCCGCGTGCAACAGGCCGCGATCGGCCTCCGGTACCAGCGGGATTTTCAGCGCCAGGTCGGCCATGTTCAGGGTGCCGGTGACGCCATAGATCAGCGCCGCGCCGATCAGGAACAGGGTCGATGCCAACAGGTTGATCGAGATGTAATGCAGCCCCGACGACACCCGCGCCCGGCCCGAACCGTGCAACATCAAGCCATAGGACGCAGCCAGCAGCACTTCGAAGAACACGAACAGGTTGAACAGATCCGCCGTCAGGAACGCGCCATACAGGCCCATCAACTGGATCTGGAACAACGCGTGGAAGCTCGAACCGGCACTGTCCCAACGGGCCATGGCAAACAGCAGGGCGCTGACGCCGATGATCCCGGTCAGCACCAGCATCAACGCAGACAGGCGATCGACCACCAGCACCAGGCCGAACGGCACCTGCCAGTTGCCCGGCAGGTACACGCCGATGGAACCGGGCACACCGGTGGTTTGCGTCCATTGCAGCAGCATCAGCGAGATGCCCAAACCCAGCAGGCTGGAGAACAGGTTGATTTTGGCTTTGAGCGGCCGGTGCTTCTCGCCGAGCATCAGCATGACGGCGGCGGTCAGCAGCGGCAGCAGAATCGGTGCCGCGATCAGGTGTGTCATGGGATTCATTCTTTAGGCTCCCGGCCATCCACATGGTCGGTGCCAGTCAGGCCCCGGGAAGCCAGCAATACCACCAGGAACAACGCGGTCATGGCGAAGCTGATGACAATCGCGGTCAACACCAGCGCCTGGGGTAGCGGGTCGGTGTAGTGCAGCAGGTCCTGGGGCACTCCGTCCTTGATGATCGGCTCCTTGCCGATGAACAGGCTGCCCATGCTGAAGATGAACAGGTTGACGCCATAGGACAAAAGGCACAGGCCCATGACCACCTGGAATGTCCGGGGGCGAAGGATCAGCCAGACGCCCGAGGCGGCCAGTGCGCCGATGGCGATTGCGATGACTTCTTCCATCAGACGGCCTCCTTGATGACGACAGGTTTGGGCTGGGCAGCGGTCTTGTGACCCCGCACCGATTGGTGGGCGAGGGCCGTGAGGATCAGCAGCGTCGACCCGACCACCACCGCATATACGCCGACGTCAAAGAACAACGCGCTGGCCAGGTGAATGTCACCCAGCAGCGGCAGGCTGAAATGCCAGGTGTGGGTGGTCAGGAACGGATAGCCAACCGCCATCGCGCCCAGGCCGGTGACTGTGGCGAACAGCAGGCCGGTGCTCATCCAGCGCAACGGACGCAGGCTCATCTGAGCTTCGACCCACTGGGTGCCCGCCACCATGTATTGCAGGATGAACGCCACCGACATCACCAGCCCGGCGACAAAACCGCCTCCCGGCTGGTTATGCCCACGCATGAACAGGTAGAACGACACCACCAGGGCAATCGGCAACAACAGGCGCACCAGTGCCGCCGGGACCATCATGAAGCCCAGCGCGGTGTCGCTGGCATGGCGCGGGTTGACCAGGTCGGTGACCACGTCGGGCGCGAGCAAGCGCTGCTGGGCCGGCAATTGCAGACTCTCTTTCGGCGGGCGAAACCGGCGCAGCAGGGCGAACACGGTCAGCGCCACCGCCACCAGCACAGTGATTTCGCCGAGGGTGTCGAAGCCACGGAAATCCACCAGCATCACGTTGACCACATTGCTGCCGCCGCCCTCGGGCAAGGCGCGGCTCAAGTAGAAGGAGGAAATGTCGTTCGGCGTTTGCCGGGTCAGCATCGCGTAGGCCAGCAATGCCATGCCGCCACCGACCACGGTCGACAGCAGCAAGTCGCGGATACGCCGGATGCGTGCCTTTCGCAGGCTGCTGGGCAAGGGCGACACCTCTTCGATCCGTCGCGGCAGCCAACGCAGGCCCAACAGAATCAGCACCGTGGTCACCACTTCGACCACCAATTGCGTCAATGCCAGATCCGGTGCCGAGAACCAGACGAAGGTCACGCAGGTCATCAGCCCGCAGACGCTGACCATGGTCAGGGCGGCGAGACGGTGGTACTTGGCTTGCCAGGCTGCGCCCAGGGCACAGGCAATGGCCAGCAGCCACAGGATGACAAACACGATTGACCCCGGAATCTTCGGCCGTTCGCCCCAGTGCAGGCTGCTGTGCAACATCGGGATCAACCCGGCCAGCACGGCGGCGAGGACCATCAGGAACAATTGGGTTTGCAGGCGTCGGGTACTGATGTAGCGCTCCAGGCGACGGGCCAGGCGCATCTTGATCATCAGGCTGCGCTCGAACAGGCGCTTGCCATTGAACCGGCCAACCAGCGGCGGGTAACGGAAGCGTCCGCGCTTGAGCTGATTGCGCAGCAGCAGGTACAGCACGATGCCGCATGACATGGCGATCAGGCTCATGATCATCGGCGCGTTCAAGCCGTGCCAGATCGCCAGGCTGTATTCGGGCAGCGTGCCGCCTACCACTGGTAGCGCTGCGGCGGCGAGCAACGGGCCGACCACTTGCGCCGGGAATATCCCCACCACCAGGCAGGTGAACACCAGCAACTCGACCGGTGCGCGCATCCAGCGCGGCGGCTCGT
Organism: Pseudomonas putida; assembly: GCF_050990305.1. Lineage (GTDB taxonomy): Bacteria > Pseudomonadota > Gammaproteobacteria > Pseudomonadales > Pseudomonadaceae > Aquipseudomonas > Aquipseudomonas putida_AH. The sequence goes on from NZ_CP158817.1 coordinate 2,442,648, forward strand.
GCGGGGTGTGAGGCAGGTCGGTGGCGGTCGGGCCGAAGAACACGTCCACGGTGAAGCGCAAGGAATAGGCGACGCTGAAGGTCCCGGCGATGGTCGCGACGATGGGCAGCGTCGCTTCGACCCAGGCGGTGGCGTTGATGAACACCGTTTCGGCGAAGAACATTTCTTTGGACAGGAAACCGTTGAGCAACGGCACGCCGGCCATGGAGGCACTGGCGACCATGGCCAGGGTGGCGGTGAACGGAATCAGCTTGAACAGGCCATTGAGCCTACGAATGTCCCGGGTGCCGCTTTCGTGGTCGATGATCCCGGCGGCCATGAACAGCGAGGCCTTGAAGGTCGCGTGGTTGAGAATGTGGAACACCGCGGCCACCGCTGCCAACGGGCTGTTCAAGCCCAGCAGCAGGGTAATCAGGCCCAGGTGGCTGATGGTCGAGTAGGCCAGCAGGCCCTTGAGGTCGTTCTGGAACATCGCGCAATAGGCGCCCAGCAACAGGGTGCAGGCCCCGGCGCCGCTGACGATATAGAACCATTCTTCGCTGCCCGACAGCGACGGCCACAGCCGCGCGAGCAGGAACACCCCAGCCTTGACCATGGTCGCCGAGTGCAGATAGGCCGAGACCGGTGTCGGCGCAGCCATGGCGTGGGGGAGCCAGAAGTGAAAGGGGAATTGCGCGCTTTTGCTCAGGGCGCCGATCAGGATCAGGGGGAGGAGGATGGGGTAGAGGGCGTGTGCGCGAATCAGATCGCCGGCGGCCAGGACCTTGTCCAGGTCATAGCTGCCGACGACATGGCCGAGCAGCATGACCCCTGCCAGCAAGCATAAACCGCCGGCCCCTGTGACCATCAACGCCATGTAGGCGCCGCGCCGGGCATCGGCGCGGTGATGCCAGTAGCCGATCAACAGAAACGAGAAGAGACTGGTCAGCTCCCAGAAAAACACCATCTGAATCAGGTTGCCGGAGATCACCAGCCCGAGCATGGCACCCATGAACGCCAGGAAAAACGCGAAGAAGCGCGGCACCGGATCATCTGGCGACATGTAGTAGCGAGCATACAGCGACACCAGAGTGCCGATGCCCAGCACCAGCATCGAGAACAGCCAGGCGAAGCCGTCCATACGCAGGACGAAGTTCAGACCCAGGCTGGGCAGCCAGAAGAACTCTTCACGGATCACGCCGCCATGGGCGATTTGCGGATACAGAAGGGCGACCTGAATAGTGCCGATCAGGGCAACCAGGCCAGCCAGGAGGGATTCGGTGATACGTGCGTTGTGTGGCAGCACGGCTGCCAGACAGCTGCCTATGAAAGGCAGAAGCAGTAGAACTATCAGGGACATAGGCTTCTAATCTGCGGAAGTTTATGAAGCATCATACGTGCCAGCTCCCGGATCACCAAACGCCAAGCTGTCGCAGAATCCTACAAAATAGACGGAAAATCCTTGATTCACATTGTTTCAGGGGTTGTGTTCGGCAGATCCGGCCCCTTCGCGGGCAAGCCGCGCTCCTACAGGGTTTGTTAATTGCAATTTATGTGAACAACACCAAACCCGTAGGAGCGAGGCTTGCCCGCGAAGGCGATCTATCAGGCACAGCAAATGATGCGGCTTAACCTTGGGTTTCCCGCTCCAACGCTTCCTCAGCTGCCGCACCCTTACCCTTGGTCTTTAACTCGCTGACAATCACCGCGGCCACGATCATCCCGGCGCCCAGCAAGGCAATCGCCGGCAAGCGCTCCCCGGCGATTCGCCCGACAATCCCGGCCCACACCGGCTCGCCGGCATAAATCAGGGTCGCCCGGGTCGGCGAAACGCTCTTCTGCGCCCAGTTCATCGCCACCTGAATCGCTGCACTGGCTGCGCCAAGGCCCAGCGCACTGCACAGCAGCAACCAGGAAAAATCCGGAATCCGTTCCTGGGTCGGCACCACCATGAGAAAGGACAACAGCGAGGTGACGGCCAACTGCACCACGGTCACCCGCTTCACATCGACCTGGCCGGCAAAGGTGCTGATCAAAATGATCTCCGCGGCAATGGCGATGGCGCTGATCAACGTGGCGATTTCGCCGGGGCTAAAGTTAAAGGAAGCCCCGGAAGGCCCGGACAGCAGCATTAACCCGGTAAACGCCAGCATGATCCCGATGCTCGGCATCAACCCCGGGCGACGCCCCAGCACCAGCCATTGCAGCAAGGGCACGAAGGGCACGTACAACGCTGTGATAAATGCCGACTGGCTGCTGGGGATGCTTTGCAGGCCAACCGTCTGCAAGCCATAGCCGAGCATGATCGCCACGCCGATAAAGGCGCCGGCCTTGAGTTCGAACAGGGTCAGTTCCCGCAGGCTGCGCCAGGAAAACAGCGCGACGAGGCTGGCGGCGGCGGCAAAGCGCAGGCCGACGAAAAACATCGGTCCGCTGACGGTCATCGCATGCTGGACCAGCAAAAAGGTCCCGCCCCAAACCATGGTGATCAACACCAGCACGCACTCAGCCTTGCTGAGCCGCAGGAAACGGGAAGAAGCCTGAGGGGAGTTCACCGACGTCATGATCTTGCACACTAGTAAGAGGGGGACGCACAATGCGCCCGAAGTTGGGCAGTATACTGCCCAATACCACCCAGTGAGCAATATAGTGCACAAAGATTCCACGCAACGGGCTTCGGTCCTTCAGCATGTCAGTCAGAACGTTCGCCGTTTGCGCCATGCCGCCGACATGAGCCAGACCGCCCTGGCCGAAAAGTCCGGGGTCAGCCGGCGCATGCTGGTGGCCATCGAGGCGGGCGAGAAGAACGTCAGCCTGACCACCCTCGACCGCGTGGCCGAGGCTCTGGACGTGGCCTTCAGTGATCTGATCCAGGCTCCCGATGTACGCGACCATAGCCGCATCAACGAATTGGCTTGGGCAGGGACCCTTCCCGGCAGCAAAGCCGTGTTGCTGGCCAAGGCCAATGCCAGCCGTGAAGTCGAACTCTGGGAATGGCGCCTGGAACCGGGTGAACATTACCCCTCGGAGCCGGACGCCGATGGTTGGAGTGAACAGTTCTACGTGTTCGAAGGTTGCCTGACTGTCATGGTCGGCGACGTGCCGCACCGCATTGCCGCTGGCGAGTTCTTCATGTTTGCCAGTAACCAGCCGCACTCCTATCGCAACGACGGAGAGGTGGCGGTGCGCTTTGTGCGCAACGTGGTGATCTGAACTGTTGGCCGATCAACAGCGGATAAACACTTTGCTGTTCTAAAGCTGCCAGCAGTTCTCTAATTGTTGGTTAACTTATTGATAATTAACGATATAAATTTCAGGCATGACTCCTGCAAAGCTCCGGGTATCCATTACCCAAGCTTCGGAGTGCCGTTTGATGGCCCGTGAAATTCGTCTTAATGCCTTTGACATGAACTGCGTCGGCCACCAGTCGCCGGGGCTGTGGGCACATCCGCGGGACCGCTCCTGGCAATACAAAGACCTGGAGTACTGGACCGACCTGGCGAAGATCCTTGAGCGAGGCAAGTTCGACGGCCTGTTCATTGCCGATGTGCTGGGCATCTACGACGTCTACAACGGCAATGGCGATGCAGCGATTCGCCAAGCCGCGCAGGTACCGGTCAACGATCCATTGCAATTGATCCCACCCATGGCGCTGGTCACTGAGCATCTGGGGTTTGGACTGACCGCGTCGCTGTCGTTCGAGCATCCCTATCCGTTCGCCCGGCGCCTGTCGACCCTCGATCACCTGACCAAGGGCCGCGCCGGCTGGAACATCGTCACCTCATACCTGGAAAGCGGGGCGAAGAATCTTGGGCAGAAAACCCAGACCGAACACGACGCCCGCTACGACTTCGCCGAGGAGTACCTGGAGGTTTGCTACAAACTGTGGGAGGGGAGTTGGGAAGAGGGCGCGATCCTGCGTGACCGCGAACGCCGGGTGTTCAGCGACCCAAGCAAAATCCATGAGATCCGGCATGCCGGCAAACACTTCCAGGTGCCAGGCATCCACCTGTGCGAACCGTCGCCGCAACGCACGCCGGTTTTGTATCAGGCCGGCGCCTCGAGTCGCGGCAAGCAATTTGCCGCCGAACATGCCGAGTGCGTGTTTGTCGCCGCGCCTTCGAAAGTGCTGCTCAAGAAAACCGTGGCTGACATCCGTCGTCGTGCGGCGCAAGCGGGGCGCGATCCGTCGAAGATTCTGATTTTCAATCTGCAAACGGTGATCCTCGGCGAGACCGATGCCAAAGCCAAGGCCAAGTTCGAGGAATACAAATCCTGGGTCAGCTACGAAGGCGCGATGGCATTGATTTCAGGATGGACTGGGATCGATTTCAGCCAGTTCAAACCCGATGAACCGCTCAAGCATGTGCACACCAATGCCATTCAATCGGCGGTGGAGGCGTTCTCCACCGCGGACCCGAACAAGGTCTGGACTCCGAACGAACTGGCTGACTGGGTGGGCATCGGCGGTTTTGGCCCGTTGTTCGTCGGCAGCCCGGAAACTGTCGCCGACCTGTTGCAGGAATGGGTCGAGGAGACCGATGTGGACGGCTTCAACCTGGCCTATGCACTGACCCATGAAACCTTCATCGACGCCGTGGAGTTGCTGGTGCCCGAACTACAGAAACGTGGGGTGTACAAGACTGAGTACGCGCCTGGGACTTTGCGCGAGAAGTTGTTCGGGGAAGGGCCGCGTTTGCCGCAAGCACATCCGGGCAGTGGTTATCGCGACCTGGGGGCGTTGCGGCAGCAGGAGAAGAAGGTGGTGTCTGCCTAGAGGCCTTCGCGGGCAAGCCACGCTCCCACAGGTTTTGCGTTGTTCACCTCAATTGCAATTTACACCAACCTCGTAGGCGCGAGGCTTGCCCGCGAAGAATCCAACACAGCCAACATCGACGTTGCCTGCCAGGCCACCATCGCAAGCAGGCTCGCTCCCACCAGATCCGGTGCCGATGGCGCATCCTACTTTGGTACTGTTAGACGAACTGTCCACGGTTTTGGCGCCTATTATCGTCCCGGCAATAATGTACGTTGTTGAGCCACGACCAGTGCATCACTTCTATTTGGAATCAGTGAGAACGGCATGAGTGAAATCCAGAGCGGACAGGCCACCGACGCCATCCGTCACGCAGACATCCTGATCGTCGGCGGCGGCCTGAGCGGCGCGATGCTGGCGGCACAATTGCTGCGCCTGCCGGGTCGCCGCCAGGTATTGGTGATCGAACCCCGCGCCGAGCTTGGTCGGGGCGAGGCTTATAGTGCCGTGGAGTTGGGGCACACGCTCAACGGCAATGCGGCGCGCATGAGCGTCGACCCGGACAATGCCGACGACCTGACCCAATGGTTGACCGAATTCATCGCCGCCGGTGGCTGGCCGGAGTCGGACGAGCAGCATGTGCCGGTCAGCGAACTGTTCCCGCCTCGGGGCATCTTCGGGTTGTACGTGCAGCAGCGCCTGGCCGAAGCGCAAGCGGTGGGGGCCTTGAACGGTTCGACGGTCGAGCATGTGCGGGCCGAGGTGGTGGATTTGCAGACCGCTGCCGATTCAGTGCGGTTGACCCTGAGCGACGGCCAGTGTTTGCAGGGCGCCTTTGCCGTGCTCGCCACCGGTATGTTCCCCGCCGCGCGCACGCCGCAGACCGAGTCCAGCGGTTTGAACGCCGCGGCGCTCGATCCCTGGGATGTCAGCGCCATGCGGCAGCTGGATCCTCAGGCGACAGTGCTCATCATCGGCTCGGGCCTGACCATGGTCGACGCCGTGGTGTCGCTGGAGCAGTCCGGGCATCGCGGACCGATTGAAGTGTTTTCCCGGCATGGCCTGCTGCCTCACGTGCGGCGGCAACCCCCGGCCTGGGCGGATTTCCTCGCCGAGGATCACAGCATTCGCACGCCACGGGAACTGGTACGCGAACTGCGCAGGCATTGCCGTGACGCGATCGCCCAAGGCATCGATTGGCAGGCACCGCTGGACACCGTGCGCGCGCACATCGGTCGCTTGTGGAGCCAGGCCACCGACGTTCAGCGTCGCCAGTTCGTGCGGCACGTGCGGCCATGGTGGGAAAGCCATCACCACCGCTCGCCACCGCTGAGCGCCGAACTGGTGGCGCGCTTGCATGGGGAGGGCCGGTTACGAATCCAGGCTGCGTCGTTCAAAGGGCTTGAGCCTTCTGTGGGCGGCGGGGTGAGCATTCGTATCCGCCGTCGCGGTGAAGCCGAAACGGTAGTGGTCAGTGGCGCGGCGTTGATCAACTCCAGCGGCATCGAGTACGACTGGCGCCGCGTGGCGCGACCGCTTCCACAACAGTTGCTGGCACGCGGGTTGATCCTGCCCGGGCCGCTGGCGCTGGGAATCGCTGCGCAGGTGGACGGGGCGGTACTGGATGCGGATGGACAGGCGAGCGCACGGCTGTTCGCCATGGGGCCGCCGTTGCGGGGAATGTGGTGGGAGAGTACGGCGGTCACCGACGTGGCGAGCCAGGCCAAGGCGCTCGCCGCACGGTTGGTGGGTGGCTATCTGTAGGAGCGAGCAAGCTCGCGATGGAGGTCAACGATAACGTGCTCTGTCTGAGTGAACGCGTTGCCTGGACGTTCATCGCGAGCATGCTCGCTTCTACAAGAGGGTGCTTCTGGGTTGATGATCAATAACGCTGATATTTGGAGCCGAACTCAGGACGGTTTTCCGCAAGGTAGAGTTTTGCTTTCTGATTGTCCTGACGGTAGATGCTGGCGGTGTTCACATCCGATGATGCTTTTCATGATGATGCTCCAGAGCGTGGGAAGAAGATGAGGCCATCTGTAGGGCTGGAGCGTGATGATGAGAAAACTCCCTCGGGCATAGTCGTTATATAGGACAGCGATCGTTTACAAATGCTCGCATGACACCTGCGTACGGGCTGTGTAGGAGCTGCCGAAGGCTGCGATCTATTGATTTTCAAGATCAAGATCAAAAGATCGCAGCCTGCGGCAGCTCCTACACGGGGAACGGGAAATCAGTAACGCTGATACTTGGAGCCGAACTCCGCGCGGTTTTCAGCGACGGATACACCACCGCGCTCACGCAATTCCTGCAAGCGGTCTGCCCCCCCTTCGGCGACCCGTTCACGCAATTCCTGCAAACGGTCGGCACCGCCTTCAGCCACTCGGTTTTGTTGCAACCGGTCCGATCCGCCTTCGGCGAGCAAGGCGTGGATGGTGCTTGGGGCTGCCACACTGGCGGTATTGGCCGAGGCCAGGTTCGACAGGCCAAGACCACCCACCAGTGCCAGACCGAGCGCCAGGGACGAAACTTTCGAGAAGTTGAACATGGTTGATTCTCCGTGCGTTTAAGAAGTGAAGGGGCCGTAGCGCGTGCTAGCGGGTGATCACAGTTAAACGCCGGGGTGTATCACCGATGTGTGCCGCCATGGCTCGAAATCGGTTTTTGCGTATCGAAACAGGTTTTTTATACAGACGGATACAAACCTGTGGGCGAATGGCTCATTCCTCCAGCATTTGCACCGGGTAGGAGAACACATAGCCTTCGCTGCGCACGGTCTTGATGTAGGTCGATTCCCGAGAGTCATCCTTCAGCCGTTGGCGCAATCGGCTCACCAGCAGGTCGATGGAACGGTCGAACAGGTCGGCGTCGCGGCCCTGGGTCAGGTTAAGCAGTTGGTCGCGGCTGAGCACCCGTTGCGGGTGATCGAGAAACACCCGCAGCAGGCGGTACTCGGCGCCGCTGAGGGCGACCAAGGTGTCGTCTTCGTCCAGCAAGTGCCGGGCGGTGGTGTCCAGGCGCCAGCGCCCGAAGGCCAGCATGCGACCGCTTTCGGTGATCAGCAGGTTGGGCGGCAGCATACGGGTGCGGCGCAACACGGCGTTGATCCTCGCCAGCAGTTCACGGGCGGCGAAAGGCTTGGTCAGGTAGTCGTCGGCGCCCATTTCCAGGCCGAGGATACGGTCGGTTTCATCGTTGCGCGCTGTGAGCATCAGGATCGGTGTGGCTTTGTGCTTGCCCGAGCGTAATTCGCGGCACAGCACCAGGCCGTCGTCGCCCGGCAACATGATGTCCAGCACGATCAGGTCGACCTGGTTGGCTTCCAGAAAGCTGCGCATCTGCCGGCCGTCGGCGACCACGGTGGTGCGCAGGCCGTTTTTCTTCAGATAGTTGCCCACCAGTTCGCGAATTTCGCGGTCGTCGTCGACGATCAGGATGTGGTTCACGTGGTCCATGGGTCGATCTCTTGTATGGGTTGTTGTAGGAGCGAGCTTGCTCGCGATGGACGTCAACGATAACGCTGGCTTCCTGACACCCAGCGGCGCTCGCCAGTCCATCGCGAGCAAGCTCGCTCCTACAGGCGCACGGTCAGGCCACCACGCGATAGCACGGCACATACGCCGCGCCACCCGGCAGTTTCATCCGGTGCTGGGCGACGAAGGCTTTGAGCAGTTGATCCAGCGGTTGCATGATCGCCGCGTCGCCACGGATCTGGTACGGCCCGTGTTGTTCGATCAGGCGGATGCCCTTGTCCTTGACGTTGCCGGCGACGATGCCGGAGAACGCGCGGCGCAGGTTGGCGGCCAGTTCGTGGGGTGGCAGGTCGCGGCTCAGTTTCAGGTTGGCCATGTTTTCGTGGGTCGGGTCGAACGGACGCTGGAAGCCTTCGTCGATTTTCAGCAGCCAGTTGAAGTGGAACGCGTCGTTGCGCTCGCGGCGGAACTGTTTCACCGCCTTGAGGCCGGCGGTCATCTGCCGGGCGACTTCCGCCGGGTTGTCGATGATGATCTGGTAATGCTGCTTGGCGGCTTCACCCAAGGTGGCGGCAACGAAGGCGTCGAGTTGCTCCAGGTACGGCGCGGCGTGTTTCGGGCCGGTGAGGATGACCGGGAAGGGCAGGCCTTCGTTGCCCGGGTGCATCAGGATACCGAGCAAGTACAGGAACTCTTCGGCCGTACCGGCGCCGCCCGGAAAAATGATGATGCCGTGTCCGACGCGGACGAAGGCTTCCAGGCGCTTTTCGATGTCCGGCAGGATCACCAGTTCGTTGACGATCGGGTTTGGTGCCTCGGCGGCAATGATTCCGGGTTCCGTCAAGCCCAGATAGCGGCCGCCATGGATGCGCTGCTTGGCGTGGGCAATGGTGGCGCCTTTCATCGGGCCTTTCATCACGCCGGGACCGCAGCCCGTGCACACATCGAGGCTGCGCAGGCCCAGTTCATGGCCGACTTTCTTGGTGTATTTGTATTCTTCGGTGTTGATCGAGTGGCCGCCCCAGCACACCACAATCTTCGGCTCGACGCCGGGGCGCAGGGTGCGGGCGTTGCGCAGCAGGTGGAACACGTAGTCGCTGATGCCCTGAGAGGTGCTCAGGTCGATGCGTTGGCTGTCGAGTTCGTTTTCGGTGTAGACGATGTCGCGCAAGGCGCTGAACAGCATTTCACGGGTGCTGGCGATCATTTCGCCGTCGACGAAAGCGTCGGCCGGGGCGTTCAGCAGTTCCAGGCGTACGCCACGGTCTTGTTGGTGAATGCGGATTTCGAAGTCCTTGTAGGCTTCGAGGATGGTCTTGGCGTTATCGACGTGGGCGCCGGTGTTGAGGATGGCCAGGGCGCACTGGCGGAAGATGTTGTAGGTACTGCCGGATCCGGCTTCGCTCAATTGCTGGACTTCCCGTTGGGAGAGTGTTTCCAGGCTGCCTTTGGGGCTGACCGAAGCGTTGATTACTTGTCGTTGGGTCATTCAAAGATCCTTAAAACGATGCCACTGCCAAAGAACAACGAACGGCATCCGAATAGTGTGTATCCATAAAAGAAGATGGCACTGATTACGTGGTCTCGCCATGTCCCCGTTTGACGATGAAAAGATGAAAAGGAGCCCCAGCATAGCCAAATCCTTTGCAAAGGCGATAATGCCCGCAAACTTTTTGTATGCCGTTGAAGGAAACCCCAGCTCATGTTCGAAATCCAGCCGATGAACGCCGAGAGCTATCGGCAACAGACACGGCGCAGCACGCTGGTGATCGCTTTGATTTTCCTGGCACTGGCGATGGTGCTGTCCACTGCGGCGGTGGCGGTGTTCGGCGAACCGGGCGGGGACAACCTGCGCTTCAACATCGGCGGGGTATTTGCTGCGGTGTTGGTGATGGCGGCGCTGATGCGCAAGGTGTTCTGGACCCAGGCGTGGATGGCGCCGGCGGTCTACAGCTGGCAGCTCAAGCGCAGCCTGATGAGCGTCACCAATGTGATGCACCACGTCACGGCGGCGGTAGAGGCGGGCGATCCGACGGCCATGAAGCTGTTACGCTTCTACCACCTGGGGTTGAGCCAAATGCACCAATTGGACGGGAACTCCAGCGACCATGGCCAATTGCGCCGGGAAATGGAACAGCACGAGGCGCGCATGCACGCGCAGGGCATCGACACCGAACAGACGCGACTGGACCCTAGCTGGCTGGAGGCGGTGAAGCGTACATCGGTCTAATCTTGTCCGCTTTAACGGTAGGCGCTGCCGCAGGCTGCGATCTTTTGACAATCAAAAGATCGCAGCCTCGTTTCACTCGACAGCTCCTACAAGCTGAAGGTGTACGGATTTTTGTAGGCGCTGCCGCAGGCTGCGATCTTTTGATTTTGCTTCGAAGATCAACAGATCGCAGCCTCGTTTCACTCGACAGCTCCTACAGGGTGAGGGTGTACGGAGTTTTGTAGGAGCTGCCGCAGGCTGCGATCTTTTGATTTTGCTTTGAAGATCAACAGATCGCAGCCTAGTTGTTCACAGGGATGAAGGAGGGCGCGTCATGGGGCATCCGTCCATTTACGACCGAATCGAAAAAAACCGGCCAGGTGTCGCCAGGCTCCGGGTCCGTTCGGCCATAACGCTGCTGGTGGCGGTGTGCCTGTCGATGACACTGATCGTCGGCTGGCAAGTCTGGAATTCGCGTCAGTACCATCTGCATGACAAGGAAGTGGCGATGTCCAACCTTGCGCAGACTCTGGCCTCGCAGGCGCAGGCATCGATCAAGCAGGCCGATACGTTGCTGTTCAGCCTGGTCGATCGCCTGGAAAACGACGGCATCGAAGGCGACCGGCTCAATCGCCTGCAACGCTTGCTCGGCGCTCAGCGCAGCGAATTGAGTCAGCTCCATGGCTTGTTCGTATACGACGAAACCGGCCGATGGATCGCCAACTCCAACGGCGCGGAAGTGGGCGTGGCCAATAATTCCGACCGTGAATATTTCATCTTCCATCGCGATCATCCCGACCGCGGCCCGCACATCGGCCCGGCGATCAAGAGCCGGTCCAGCGAAGAGTGGATCATGACCGTGTCGCGGCGCATCAATCACCCCGATGGCAGTTTTGCCGGCGTGGCGCTGGCGACGCTCTATCTCAGTCATTTCCTGCAGCTCTACGACAGCATCGACATGGGCAGCAACGGCGTGATCAACCTGATCGCCGACAACGCCAACATCATTGTGCGCCGGCCGTTCAATGAGGCGGAGATTGGCACCAGCCTCGCCAAGAGTCCGCTGTTCACCCAGTTGCTGCCCAATGCCAGCGCGGGCACGGCGACGATCAAATCGATCATTGACGGGGTCGAGCGAGTGGTGGGTTATCGCCGGGTCGAGGGCTACCCGTTGATTGTCTTCGTCGCGCTGAACAAGGACGAAGTACTGGCCGGGTGGCGCCAGGAGTCGATGCTCAGTGCAGTGATCGTGGCGCTGTTGCTCGGGTTCCTTGGCGTGCTCGGTTTTCGCCTGATCAAGTTGATGAAGCAGCAGAACCGCATTCAGGTCGAATTGCTCGGGTCCCAGGAAAAACTCCTTGAGCTCAATCGCAACCTGGAGTTGCTGGCGCTTGAGGACGCGCTCACCGGGCTGGCCAACCGGCGTCAATTCGATCTGTTCATCCAGGCGGAAGCCGGCCGTGCCCGGCGCAACCTGAGCGGCCTCTCATTGCTGATGATCGACGTCGATCATTTCAAGGCGTTCAACGATCGCTACGGTCATCTGGCCGGTGACCAGCGTTTGCGTGATATCGCCGCGATCATCACTGAGCATATCCAGCGCCCCGGTGACCTGGCCGCACGTTTTGGTGGCGAAGAATTTTCCGTGGTGCTGCCGGGCACTGACTACGTTGGGGCATTTTTGGTGGCGGAAAAAATCCGTCGGGCGGTGCTGGCGGCCGGCTATGCACACAGTGAAAGCCCGGAAGGGGCGATCACGGTCAGTGTCGGCGTGTGCGGTTACGATCCGGCGCAACAAACCCGCATCGAAGAGCTGATCGGTGCGGCCGACAAGGCGCTGTACGTGGCCAAGGCCAGTGGGCGCAACATGAGTGTGATTGCCAACTGACGTTTGCCAGATCAACCGAACAGGTCGATTCCCTGTACCAGCCGGTGGGTGAGGTACGACTGCCGGAGTTTTTCCAGCCACCAGTTCAAGGCGCGGCCATCCTGATCGCTGCGCCAACCGGCATACAGGACGTTTGGCTCGCGTGGGTCGGCCATCTGTTTTTCAATCAGCGTACCGTTCTTCAGTAGCGATCCGACCCGGTGCCTCGGCAGCCAGCCCACGCCCAAACCGTCACACTGGGCGAGGATTTTCGCGCGCATGGAAGGTACCGCCAGTACCGCTTGCCCTCCCGAGACTCCGTAAGTCCGGCCCTCAGTGGTTCTGGATGAGTCGGCCACGACGATCGCCCGGTGTTGCGTCACCATCGCCCTGGTGATCGGCTCCTTGGCCTTGGCCAGCGCATGCCTGGGCGAGACGGCGAACACCCACTCCATTTCCCCCAAGGGCATCCAGCGCAGGTTCGCAATCGCCGGAGGTTCGTTGGTGGCACCGATAATCAGGTCTGCGCGGCCTTCACGCAGTGCCTCCCAAACCCCCTTGAGCACTTCATGGGTGATGCGCAGCGGCACGCCGGATTGCAGTGCATCGAATTCGCGGATCAGCGGGATCAATGTGTCGAACTCCAGCAATTCGTCGGTGACGATCCACAACCGGCTCTCCCAGCCATTGGCCACCTGCTGCACCCGTTGGGTCAGGCGCGAGACGTCCTCCATCAGGCGCGACGCTTCATTGACCAGCAACTCACCGGCCGGGGTCAGTTGCAAGCGATAGCGGCGGCGGTCGAACAGCAAGGCATCGAAGCGCTCTTCCAGTTGCCGCGCGGCGTAGGACACTGTGGACGGTGCCTTGCCCAGCTGCGCTGCCGCCCGAGACAGGCTGCCGGTTTCGCGGATGGCCTCCAACAATGCCAAATCGTCAGTCGACAGCATGGTTTCAATCCTGGGTGGGAGATGAAGATCAAAAGATCGCAGCCTACAGATGTACGCACTCAATGTAGGAGCTGCCAAAGGCTGCGATCTTTTAACGTGCCCTGATCACTCGAAGATAGACCACTAGGTTGATCACCAACACCATTACACCCAGCCACAGTTGAATCGCCGGCGTCAGGCCAGCCGGATAAATGATCGGCCACACATAATGTTCGATAAAACCGCCGTCGTAGCCGCTTTGCCCGGCGGCGAAGCGCATCTGGTTTTCCCAGCGGGTCAACGGGCAGGGCCAGTGGAAAATCTCCACGGCCACGCCCCAGGCCGCAGCAGGCAGGTGCCACCCGATCACCTGGCGCCATTTGAGCACCAGCAAGCCACCGAACAGGACAAACACAATGAACGACAGGTGAAACAACACCAACCCATCGGCGGCGATTCGGTAGAGCATGTCGACTCCGCAGGCCTCTGGCGAATGGTTCTATGGTACTCGTGCCGCTGGCGGGTGGCGAAACGAGCGGGCAGCGATCAATGGCAATGTGCGCAAGATTGTTCAAGCCATTGGCCGTGACTGCTGGCACAGTCACGGGTCTTTCCCTTGGTTGTAGAGCGTTATGTCCAACTCACACTTGCCACGCAGTGCGTTCCTGCGCGGCGCCGCGGCAATCATGCCGCTGTCCCTGGCGACCGCGCCCTGGGGCTTGCTGGCCGGCTCCATGGCCATCGAAGCCAATCTCACCCCCCTGCAAGGCCAGGGCTTGTCGAGCATCGTGTTTGCCGGCGCCGCGCAGCTGGTGGCCATCGGCATGCTCAAGGGCGGGGCAGGGATCTTTTCGATCCTGCTCACCACCTTGTTGCTGACCTCCCAACATTTGCTCTACGGGATGAGCATGCGTTCGGTGATCTCGCCATTGCCCGGGCGCTGGCGCCTGGGCTTGGGCTTTCTGCTCACCGACGAGCTGTTTGCCCTGACCAGCCAGCACGACAAGCAACAATTCGACCGCTGGTATGCCCTAGGTGTGGGCCTGACGTTCTACATCGCCTGGAACCTCTTCACCCTGGCCGGGATCGTGCTCGGCAGCAGCATTCCCGGTCTTGAGCATTTGGGCTTGGACTTCTCCATCGCCGCCACCTTCATCGCCCTGATCACCCCGGTGGTGCGCAACGTGCCTACGGTGGTCTGTGTCGCGGTGTCGCTGTTCTGCTCGGTGCTGTTCAGCTATTGGCAATGGGGCTCGGCCCTGGTGCTGTCGGGGTTGGCGGGGATGACCGCCGGTTTTATCTGCAACAAATTCCAGGGAGCACGCACATGATGGTCTGGGCAGTGATTTTCGGCATGGGCGTGTTGGTGTTTCTCAATCGCTATGTCTTTTTGGAGCCGCGACTGCCCGTGCGCTTGAGCAGCAATGCCCGGCAGTTCCTCGGTTTTGCCGTGCCAGGCATGTTGACCGCGATCTGTGGGCCGATCGTGTTCATGCCCGAGAAGCAACTGAACCTGCAATGGGACAACCCGTACCTGATCAGCTCGCTGGTGGCCGTTGGTCTGGTGCTTTACACGCGTAACACCTTGCTCAGCATGTTGTTGAGCATGGGTTTTTTCTTTTTGCTGCGTTGGTGGCTGTAGTTCGGGGCCAGGGAAAGTGTTCTACGCTTAAAGATGGATGAACGATCCCTTCAGGAAGAGAGGTGAACATGGCCAACGAACCCAAGCGCCCAGAGCCAGAAGAAGTCGAGGATGAACCCTCGGAAGAAGAGATTGAACAACAGGAACATGAGGAAAAGACGTGGAAGCATGACCGCAGCCGAGAGCTGTCGGAGCGTGATATCGAGATCCCATTGAAGCCTTGAGCCTTTGTAGGCGCTGTCGCAGGCTGCGAACTTTTGATTTTGCTTTTAATAAACAAGATCAAGAGATCGCAGCCTGCGGCAGCTCCTACAGGGAGCGGTAGCGAGCGGTGTTCAAAGGTCTTCCAGCGACAGAAAATCGGGGTGAGCGGCGCGATAGCCCAGCGTCCTGTCGATCCAGGCATTCAACTCGTTAACCATTACCGGCGGCTTGCCCGGATAGTCCTCAAGTGTCGAATTCAACAGGTTGTCGATGTCGGGAACTGATCCCAGATTGCGGGTCTGTATGTATTGCCCGATAAATGAGTCGAGTTGGTAGTGTTCAGTCTTTGTGAGATAGACACACGCCAGACTCATGACTTGATGATGTGTTAACTCGTCGCGCAATTGGGTTCTCTGCCAGGCTTGTTGTTTTTCGGAATGCCCTTAGCTGCTGACTCTTTGGTCAACCGGTTGTGCCACTGTAAATGCGGCGCGAATGCTAGCTGTACTCATTCAAAATGTATGTATGGCCAACGGATTGTCGGACAAGCGGTTAAATCACCAACGCCTATAACGTTATGGGTGTTAATTCGGTGAAACAGTCGTTGTAACAGTAACTGAGATCACCCTGTTACTTATGCAAGGAGTGCTGTCGATACTGACAGTTCAAGTGATCTCTTCAATTAACTCCACCCCTTGGTTTCTGGCGTTGTTAAGCGCTTTGCCGACCTTGAACCACTCGAACACCTCACTGTCTTCCCCCTGCAAAAGTACCATTTGCTCGGCGCGCTCCTTGGGGGTGGCCGGGTCCAACCATTCCCGCGCCAGTTTCGGGGGCAGCACCACCGGTCGCCGATCATGGATATCCACCATGCCGCCTGCACTGTCGGCGGTGATGATCACGAAACCGTCATCGTCCCGGGGCATGGCACTGCCGATGGGAAATTGTCCGATTGCGGCGCAGTAAACCGGCCCTCGGTCGCGTCGACGGATGAGCCAGGGTTGCCGTGTGCCATCGCCGGCATCGGTCCATTCAAACCAGTTGTCGATTGGGCAAATCGCCCGGTGCGGCCAGATCGCCCGGAAGAACGGGCCGTGGGCGACTTTTTCGACCCGTGCATTGATCGGTGCTGCGCGATCGGTGGCCCAATGTGGCCGCCAGCTCCAGCGCTGTAAATCGGCATGCAGGCCGTCGTCTTCCAGATGCAGCAGCGCCAGTTGCGTGGTGGGCGCGGCGTTGTAGTGGGCCAATGGCTGATCGCCGACGTGGTTGATCAACGCGTCGGGAATGCTCAGCACCGCCACGAAATCGTGGATGCCCCGGTATTGCGACAGGCGTCCGCACATGACCGAATCCTCCGGTGGGTGTTTTCAGCATAGTCGTTCCCATACCAGGGTTGCTTCAGATCACATGCGCGCGCTGCAACTACTGTAGGAGCGAGCCTGCTCGCGATGCACGACAGAACACCGCGGAGTGTCAGGCTGCCAGCGTTATCGTTGAACACCATCGCGAGCAGGCTCGCTCCTACAGGTAAGATGTCGGCTTCTTAGAGTTCTGGCCCAAAGCAAAACATGAAACAGTTGTTCAAGATTCTTTCGGCGTGCGCCATGGCAGCCAGTCTGCTGGGCTGCATCGCGGCACCCATCGAAATGACGCCGCAGACCGAACAACGGCTGCAAATACAACCACCGATCCGTTTCCTGCTGACCTTCGATGACGGCCCTAGCGCGTCGAGCTTCTGGAACCCCACCGAAACCGTACTCGACAGCCTGGCGCGCAATTCGCTGCAAACGGACATCAAGGCCGTGTTCTTCGTGCAGACCCAGGCCACGCGTGCCGGCAACAGTGATATCGGGCGTGCGATCATGCACCGCGAGCGGGACGCCGGGCACATTCTGGCTTTCCATACGGCAACCCCGTCGCACACCAATCACCGTTCCCTGGACCCGCAAGAACTGGAAGAGGCGCTCACCCGGGGCAGTGCCGACATCGCCGCCATCACCGGTGCACCGCCGACGCTGTTACGCCCGCCATTCTGGAACTACGACAAACGCACCTTCGCCGCGTATCAGCAGCATGGCCTGCATGTGCTGTTGACCGACCTGAGCGCCAATGACGGCAAAATCTGGGGTTTCAACGCCAGCCCACGGCGGCGAGCGCACTTTTTGCGCTCGATGTCCGAAGTACGCGAACGCATTGCCCTGGGCGAGCTGCCGGTGGTCGATGGCGTGATTCCGGTGGTGGTGACCTTTCACGACCTCAATCGCTACACCGCCCGGCATACCCGCGAGTACCTGCAAATTCTCCTCGACAGCGCCCGGGCGACCGGGGTGAAAACCGCCGATCAACCGTTCTACGACGACACCGCCGCACTGCAACGGGCGGCGATGGCGCGCACCGTGCGCGACAGTTCGCAACCAGTACAACTGCCGGGGTTCTGGAATTGGATCTGGAAACGGAATTCCGAGTAAAGAACCGCTTGAAATGGCGAGGCATATAACACTTTTAGCGAACGCAAAATCAGCCAAGTGCAGCTATGCTAAATGGGATCCAATCTGATCAGCCAACGTCCGAGGGACCGGTCATGCTTCCCATTTCAGTCCTTTGTAATATCGTCGAGTCCGGATTTGCGCCGCTGTCCTGCGAATGCACGGAGAGCGGTGGCATGCTGCGCATCGAGGTCTACGAGCCGGTCAGCGGCCGGGTCGAACTGCTGATCAGCGGCGTTTCGACCGAGCACCTGACCAGCGTGTGGGCCATTTCCGACCTGGTTGGCAAATTGCGCACCGAGTTGAGCGCCGGTCGCCAAGTGTTTGCTGGCTGACAATACCCTGTAGGAGCTGCCGAAGGCTGCGATCTTTTGATCTTTGCTCTTCGTAGGAGCCGAGCTTGCTCGCAATGGCGTCGGATCAGTCGACATCAATTCTGAATGTAACGCCGCCATCGCGAGCAAGCTCTGCTCCTACAGATAAATCTCTTTTCGGCTTGCTCGCGATGGCGTCGGATCAGTCGATATCAATTTTGAATGTAGCGCCGCCATCGCAGGCAAACCTTTTTCTCAGCATTTTGCGCTTTGCTCTTCGTAGGAGCCGAGCTTGCTCGCGATGGCGTCGGATCAGCCGACATCAATTCTGAATGTAACGCCGCCATCGCAGGCAAACCTTTTTCTCAGCATTTTGCGCGTTGCTCTTCGTAGGAGCCGAGCTTGCTCGCGATAGCGTCGGATCAGTCGACATCAATTCTGAATGTAACGCCGCCATCGCGAGCAAGCTCTGCTCCTACAGATAAATCTCTTTTCGGCTTGCTCGCGATGGCGTCGCATCAGTCGACAACAATTTTGAATGTAGCGCCGCTATCGCGGGCAAGTCGGGTCGCCGCATCGCTCGCTCCTACAGGCCAACCTTTTTCTCAGCACCAGCCTTTGGCAGCTCCTACAGAGGGCGTCATCGATGTGGCTGCAATTCTTCAATCATCCGCAAACAATGATTCAACCCCGGTGAAACATCGCCCACGCGCCGACTGAGAATGATCGGCGAGGTGGCGTTGTCTTCCAGCAGCGGAGTGAAGCCGATGTCGTCGCGGTGAAGCAGTTGCACCGAGGCCGGCACCAGCGTGACCCCGATTCCGGCCCCCACCAGGCCGATCGCCGTTTGCAGTTCGTTGGTCCACTGTGCCACGTGGATACTAACGCCGTAGGATTCGAATAGCGCAATCACGTGGTCGGCGTAGCTGGGGCGCGGGTTGCCGGGGTAGAGCACGAAAGCCTCCTTGGCCAGGTCGCGCAGGCTGATGGGGCCGGCCAGCAACGGGTGGCCGGCGGGCAGGGCGGCGACCAGTCGGTCCTCGGTCAATACGGTCTGGACGATGGCCGGGTCATCGATACGGATACGGCCGAAGCCGATATCGATTCGCCCGGCCTTGAGCGCCTGCACCTGTTGCAGGGTGGTCATTTCCGACAGCCCCAGTTCCAGCTCCAACGGCTCGCCGCTGCGCAGGCGGCGGATCAGTTCCGGCAGCACGCCGTACAGCGTCGACGGCGCAAAACCGATGCCCAGCCAGGTTTTCTCGCCCAAACCGATCCGTCGTGTGTTGTCACAGACCTTGTTCAGCTGTTCGAGCAGGGCGGTGGAGTGTTCATGGAAGAACCGCCCGGCATCGGTCAACTTCAGCGGCCGGCCGCGCTCGAGCAACATCACCCCCAGTTCGTCTTCCAGTTGCTGGATCTGCCGGCTCAGGGGCGGCTGGGCAATGTGCAGCAATTCGGCGGCGCGGGTGAAGTTGAGGGTTTGAGCCAATACCTGGAAATACCGCAGGTGACGCAGTTCCATGGAACCTCCGGACGTCAATCGGTTGCATACCTTTAAGGTATCAAGTCAGACCAATTCTATATTGGCGTCACAAAAAAAGCCGTACGAGAATCGACTCCAGAACTCCAAGAACCTGATGGGTATCGAAATGCTTGCAACTGCCATTGAATCGATCGAGACGATCATCGTCGATCTGCCGACCATCCGCCCGCACAAGCTGGCGATGCACACTATGCAGAATCAGACCCTGGTGATCATCCGTGTGCGTTGCGCCGATGGCATCGAAGGTATCGGTGAATCCACCACCATCGGTGGCCTGGCGTACGGCAACGAAAGCCCAGACAGCATCAAGACCAACATCGACACGCATTTCGCGCCGCTGTTGATCGGCCAGGACGGCAGCAATGTGAACGCGGCAATGTTGCGCCTGGAGCGCAGCATCCGTGGCAACACCTTCGCCAAGTCCGGTATCGAAACCGCGTTGCTCGACGCCCAGGGCAAACGCCTGGGTGTGCCGGTCAGCGAATTGCTCGGCGGTCGCGTTCGCGATGCGCTGCCAGTGGCCTGGACCCTGGCCAGCGGCGACACCGAAAAGGACATCGCCGAAGCGGAAAAAATGCTCGACCTGCGCCGCCACCGCATCTTCAAGCTGAAAATCGGTGCCGGCGAAGTCAACCGTGACCTGGCGCACGTGATTGCGATCAAGAAAGCCCTGGGCGACCGCGCCAGCGTGCGGGTCGACGTCAACCAGGCCTGGGACGAAGCCGTCGCGCTGCGCGCGTGCCGGATTCTCGGCACCAACGGCATCGACCTGATCGAACAACCGATTTCGCGCAACAACCGCGCCGGCATGGTGCGCCTCAATGCCATGAGCCCGGCGCCGATCATGGCCGACGAGTCCATCGAATGCGTGGAAGATGCGTTCAACCTGGCCCGTGACGGCGCGGCCTCGGTGTTCGCCCTGAAGATCGCCAAGAACGGTGGCCCGCGCGCCGTATTGCGCACCGCCTCCATCGCCGAAGCGGCGGGTATCGCTCTGTACGGCGGCACCATGCTCGAAGGCGGCCTGGGCACCATGGCGTCGGCCCATGCATTTGTCACCCTGAACAAACTGGCGTGGGACACTGAGTTGTTTGGCCCGTTGCTGTTGACCGAAGACATTCTCAGCGAGCCGCTGGTTTACAAAGATTTCGAACTGCATGTGCCGAAGACGCCGGGTCTGGGCCTGAGCCTGGACGAAGAACGCCTGGCGTTTTTCCGTCGCGACAAAACATCCACTGCCATTCATCAAGCCTGAGGAGAGCATTATGCTGTTCCACGTAAAGATGACCGTGAACTTGCCGGTCGACATGAACCCCGAACGCGCCGCGCAGCTCAAGGCTGACGAAAAAGCCCTGGCCCAGCGCCTGCAGGACCAAGGCAAGTGGCGTCACCTGTGGCGCATCGCCGGCCAGTACGCCAACTACAGCGTGTTCGATGTCGACAGCGTTCAGGAACTGCACGATCTGCTCATGCAATTGCCGCTGTATCCGTACATGGCGATCGAAGTCACCGCGATGTGCCGCCATCCTTCTTCGATTCGCGAGGATGACCGCTGAACCCAGCCTGTTCAGTGAGCTTTGCCAATAATTACAAGATGAGGAACCGATAAAATGAACGTCAAGATTTCCCACACTGCCGAAGTACAGAAATTTCTCGAAGAAGCCGCCGGCCTGCATAACGATGCTGGCGATGCGCGCACCAAGGCGCTGATCTACCGCATCCTGCGTGATTCGGTGAACATCATCGAAGACCTGGCGGTAACCCCGGAAGAATTCTGGAAAGCGGTCAACTACCTGAACGTGCTGGGCGCGCGTCAAGAAGCCGGGCTGGTGGTGGCTGGCCTGGGTCTGGAGCACTACCTTGACCTGCTGATGGACGCCGAAGACGAGCAGGCCGGCAAGACCGGCGGCACCCCGCGCACCATCGAAGGCCCGCTGTACGTGGCCGGTGCTCCACTGTCCGAAGGCGAAGCGCGTCTGGACGATGGCCTTGACCCAGGTGTGACCCTGTTCATGCAAGGTCGCGTGTTCAACACCGCTGGCGAACCCCTGGCTGGCGCCGTAGTGGATGTGTGGCACGCCAACACAGGCGGCACCTACTCGTACTTCGATACCACGCAATCGGAATTCAACCTGCGTCGCCGTATCGTCACCGATGCCGAAGGCCGCTACCGTTTCCGCAGCATCGTGCCGTCGGGCTACGGCTGCCCGCCGGACGGTCCAACCCAGCAACTGCTCGATCAACTGGGCCGTCACGGCCAGCGTCCAGCGCACGTGCACTTCTTCATCTCCGCGCCGGATCACCGTCACCTGACCACCCAGATCAACCTGGATGGCGACCAGTACCTGCACGACGACTTCGCTTACGCCACCCGCGACGAGCTGATCGCCAAGATCACCTTCAGCGAAGACCAGGCCCGCGCAGCGGCTTATGGTGTCAGCGGTCGCTTCGCCGAGATCGAGTTTGACTTCACCCTGCAATCGTCGGCTCAGCCTGAAGAGCAGCAGCGTCACGAGCGGGTGCGTGCCCTCGAGGATTGATTCACCTCAATCCTGTAGGAGCTGCCGCAGGCTGCGATCTTTTGACTTTGCCTTTTAAAAGCAAGGTCAAAAGATCGCAGCCTGCGGCAGCTCCTACATGGGATTCATGGCATGACCTTCCACAGGTCAGTCTGCTGACACACCGCTGCCCGTACTGCCTTAGAATGGCCCGACATAACTCATAACAAAAACGAGAGTGAGCCGATGATGCAAGCGCAACTGCTGAGTCAGCGCAGTACGATTTTTGACCATGCCGACCCCTATGCGGTGTCGGGATACGTCAATCAGCACGTCGGTAACCATTGCATTCTCATGCCTCGCGCCGGGCATCCCCTGGCCAGCCTCAATCATCGCAAGTTCGCCAGTCTGGACTTGTGCCGCATCAGCTACGGCGGCAGCGTTCGCGTCACCTCGGGCGCGCTGGAAACCATCTACCACCTGCAAGTGCTGTTGCGCGGCAATTGCCTGTGGCGCGGGCACGGTCAGGAACATTACTTCGCCCCCGGCGAATTGCTGCTGATCAACCCCGACGATCCGGTGGACCTGACGTACTCCGACGATTGCGAAAAATTCATCCTCAAAGTCCCCACGACCTTGCTCGAGTCGGTCTGCAACGAGCAGCGCTGGCGCTATCCGGGGCAGGGCGTGCGGTTTTTGGAGAACCGTTATCAGCTCAATGAGCTGGAAGGCTTCGTCAACCTATTGGCGATGATTTGCCAGGAGGCCGAGGCCACCGAGCAGATCCCCCGAGTGCAGGAGCACTACGCGCAGATCATCGTCAGCAAGATGCTCGGCTTGATGAAGACCAACGTCTGCCGCCTGGAAATCGGTTCGCAGACCGCGACCTTCGAAGCGATTGCCGACTACATCGCCAAGAACCTCAAGCAAAGCCTGGACAGCGAAGAACTGGCGCGACAGGCGCACATGAGCTTGCGCTCCTTCTATGCCTTGTTCGAACGCAACGCCGACACCACCCCGAAAAACTACATCCGCCAGAAACGCCTGGAGCGTATCCACGCCTGCCTGAGCGACCCGACCTGCAATGTGCGCAACGTCACCGAAGTGGCCATGGATTACGGCTTCCTGCACCTGGGCCGGTTCTCTGACAGCTATCGCAAGCAATTCGGCGAATTGCCGTCCGACACCCTCAAACGCCGGCATTGATCTCGTAAACACCCTTGCACCTGTGGGAGCAAGGCTTGCCCGCGATGAGGCCGGCACATTCAACATTGATGTTGGCTGACACGACGCCATCGCGAGCAAGCTTTGCTCCCACAGAGTATTGGCGGTGATCGGAACCCCGACCCCCACCCCCCCCTGCACAAAACGGATAAAGGTCTGCACCCCGCGGATAGTCCACCCCATTGCCCCGTCCTAGCATGAGCCTTGCCTGAACAATAACAATGGAGGCGGCGGCCATGACCCTGCGACCCGAATACCTTCACTCCTTGCTTGAAGACGACCCTGCCAAAGGCATCTATCGCTGCAAGCGCGAGATGTTCACCGATCCCCGCTTGTTTGACCTGGAGATGAAACACATCTTCGAAGGCAACTGGCTGTATCTGGCTCACGAAAGCCAGATCCCCAACATCAACGATTTCTACACCACCACCATGGGGCGCCAGTCGATCTTCATCGCGCGCAACAAGGACGGTGTGCTCAACGCCTTCATCAACGCCTGCAGCCACCGTGGCGCGACCCTGTGCCGGCACAAGTCCGGCAACAAGAGCTCCTATACTTGCCCGTTCCACGGCTGGACCTTCAACAACTCCGGCAAGCTGCTCAAGGTCAAGGACCCGGCCAACGCCGGCTACCCGTCGAGCTTCAACTGCGAAGGCTCCCACGACCTGACCCGCGTCGCGCGTTTCGAGTCCTACCGTGGCTTCCTATTCGGCAGCCTCAATGCCGATGTGCTGCCGCTGGTGGAGCATTTGGGCGAGTCGGCGAAGATCATCGACATGATCGTCGACCAGTCCCCCGATGGCCTGGAAGTGCTGCGCGGTTCCTCCAGCTACATCTACGAAGGCAACTGGAAGCTCACCGCCGAAAACGGCGCCG
Source organism: Pseudomonas putida (assembly GCF_050990305.1). Classification (GTDB taxonomy): domain Bacteria; phylum Pseudomonadota; class Gammaproteobacteria; order Pseudomonadales; family Pseudomonadaceae; genus Aquipseudomonas; species Aquipseudomonas putida_AH. Next base: position 2,466,654 of record NZ_CP158817.1, read on the forward strand.
ACGGTTACCACGTCAGCTCCGTGCACTGGAACTACGCCGCCACCCAGAACCAGCGCAAACAGCGCGAGGCCGGCGACGAAAACCCGACCATGAGCGCCGGCAGCTGGGCCAAGCAGGGCGGTGGTTTCTACTCCTTCGACAAGGGCCACATGTTGCTCTGGACCCGTTGGGCCAACCCCGAGGACCGTCCGCTCTACGAGCGTCGCGACGAACTCGCCCAGGATTTCGGCAAGGCTCGCGCCGACTGGATGATCGAGAACTCGCGCAACCTGTGCCTGTACCCGAACGTGTACCTGATGGACCAGTTCAGCTCGCAGATCCGCATTGCCCGGCCGATCTCGGTGGATCGTACGGAAATCACCATCTACTGCATCGCCCCCAAGGGAGAAAGCGATCACGCGCGTTCCAGCCGTATCCGCCAGTACGAAGATTTCTTCAACGTCAGCGGCATGGCCACGCCCGATGACCTGGAAGAGTTCCGCTCCTGCCAGACCAGCTACCAGGGCAGCGTCACTACCTGGAACGACATGTCCCGTGGTGCCGAGCACTGGATCGAAGGCGCCGACGATGCGGCGAAGGAAATCGACCTGCACCCGCTGCTCAGCGGCGTACGCACCGAAGACGAAGGCCTGTTCGTGCTGCAACACAAGTACTGGCAGCAGACCATGCTCAAGGCCCTGGACGCCGAGCAGTCCAAGCTGATCGCCGTGGAGGACGTGCAATGACCATTACCTATGACGCCGTTCGCGACTTCCTCTTCCGCGAAGCCCGCTACCTGGACGATCGGCAGTGGGACGAGTGGCTGGAGCTGTACGCTCCCGACGCGACGTTCTGGATGCCGGCCTGGGATGACAACGACGAGTTGACCGAAGACCCGCAGCGGGAAATCTCGCTGATCTGGTACGGCAACCGCACCGGCCTTGAAGACCGCATCTTCCGCATCAAGACCGAACGTTCCAGCGCCAGCGTCCCGGACACCCGCACGTCCCACAACATCAGCAACATCGAGCTGCTGGAGCAGGCCGACGGCCTGTGCAAGGTGCGCTTCAACTGGCACACCCTGAGCTTTCGCTACAAGGCGGTCGACAGCTACTTCGGCAGCAGTTTCTACACCCTCGATGTGCGCGGTGAAAACCCGCTGATCAAGGCCAAGAAAGTGATCTTGAAGAACGACTACGTTCGCCAGGTCATCGATGTTTACCACTTGTGAGGCTGCCGTCATGACCCATTCCATAGCGTTCAATTTCGAAGACGGCGTCACCCGGTTCATCGACGCCAATGCCGGCGAGACCGTGGCCGATGCCGCGTACCGCCAGGGCATCAACATTCCGCTGGACTGCCGCGACGGCGCCTGCGGCACCTGCAAGTGCTTCGCCGAGGCTGGCCAGTACGATCTGGGCGAGGAGTACATCGAAGACGCCCTCAGCGCTGAAGAAGCAGAAAAAGGCTTTGTCCTGACCTGCCAGATGCGCGCCAAGAGCGATTGCGTGGTGCGTGTGCCGACGTCTTCGGAAGTCTGCCGCACCCGTCAGGCCAGCTACGACGCGACCATCAGCGCCGTGCGCCAGTTGTCCGACAGCACCATCGCGCTGTCGATCAAGGGCGAATCCTTGAGCAAGCTGGCGTTCCTGCCGGGGCAGTATGTGAACCTGGGCATTCCGGGCAGCGAGCAGACCCGCGCCTATTCGTTCAGCTCGTTGCAGCGCGACGGCGAAGTGAGCTTCCTGATTCGCAACGTGCCGGGCGGCCTGATGAGCAGTTTCCTGACCGGCATGGCCAAGGCGGGCGACAGCATGAGCCTGGCGGGGCCTTTGGGCAGTTTTTACCTGCGTGATATCCGTCGGCCGTTGCTGTTGCTGGCCGGCGGCACCGGGTTGGCACCGTTCACCGCGATGCTGGAGAAAATCGCCGAGCAGGGCAGCGATCATCCGTTGCACTTGATCTACGGCGTGACCCAGGATTTCGACCTGGTGGAGCTCGATCGCCTAGAAGCCTTCGTCGCGCGCATCCCCAACTTCACCTACAGCGCCTGCGTGGCCAGCCCCGACAGCCAACACCCGCTCAAGGGCTACGTGACCCAGCACATCGAGCCCAAGCATTTGAACGATGGCGACGTCGACGTCTACCTGTGCGGCCCACCGCCGATGGTGGAGGCGGTCAGCAAATACATTGGCGAGCAGGGCATCCAGCCTGCGAATTTCTACTACGAGAAGTTTGCTGCCAGCGCGGCTTAAACATTTTTCAGCGACGACAGGAATCCTGTAGGAGCTGCCGCAGGCTGCGATCTTTTGACTTTGCTTTTAAAAAACAAGATCAAAAGATCGCAGCCTGCGGCAGCTCCTACAGAGGGCATCGTTGTGAATACGATTTTCGACATGAGGTACTCATGAACAGATTTCACGAAAAAATCGCACTGATCACCGGCGCCGCCCAGGGTATCGGCCGGCGAGTGGCCGAGCGCATGGCCGCTGAAGGGGCGAAGCTGATTCTGGTGGATCGCTCCGAGTTGGTGTTCGAGGTTCAGAAGGAGCTGGGGCAGGGTAGCCAGGTGCTGGCGCTGACCGCCGACCTTGAGCAATACGAGGAGTGCAGCCGGGTAATGCAGACCGCAGTCGAGCGCTTCGGTCGCCTCGATGTGCTGATCAATAACGTCGGCGGTACGATCTGGGCCAAGCCGTTCGAGCATTACGAGGCCGCGCAGATCGAAGCCGAAGTGCGCCGCTCGCTGTTCCCGACCTTGTGGTGCTGCCATGCCGCATTGCCGTTCATGCTGGAGCAGGGCAGTGGGGCGATTGTCAACGTGTCGTCCATTGCCACCCGCAGTATCAACCGCGTGCCCTATGGTGCGGCGAAAGGCGGGGTGAATGCACTGACGGCTTGCCTGGCGTTCGAAACCGCTGGGCGCGGGGTGCGGGTCAATGCCACTGCACCGGGTGGCACTGAAGCACCGCCACGGGTGATTCCACGCAACAGTGCCGAGCAGAGTGCCCAAGAGAAAGTCTGGTACCAGCAAATCGTCGACCAGACCCTCGACAGCAGCCTGATGAAGCGCTACGGCACGCTGGATGAACAGGCCGGTGCGATTCTGTTTCTGGCCAGCGACGAGGCTTCCTATATCACTGGCATGGTCATGCCCGTGGGCGGCGGCGATCAGGGCTGACTCGACGTCTGGTCGGCCTTTTGGTGGAGTCAGGGTGTAAGGTAGGTGCGTTGGCCTTGGATATCATTGCCCAGATGGAGGTGACCATGAGTGTTCCGATGCTGAACAAAATGCACATGAACGGTTATGACGTACTCAGCGTGAACAATGGCCCCTGGCGGGTCTGCACCAAAGGTGATCGACTGGGATCATTTGGCAGTCGGGAGGAAGCACTGGCGTTTGCGGCGTCTCTTCCAGGCTATAAGTCGCGGTCGAGACGTTCGCGCAGCCAGTGACCCATTGATTTGTAGGAGCGAGCATGCTCGCGATGGACGTTAACGATGACGCGTGTTTTCTGAATGCACGCGGTGCTCTGACGATCATCGCGAGCATGCTCGCTCCTACAAAAAAAGCTAATAACCGCCGCCACCACCACCGGGGCGGGCCTCTCGGGCCTTCAGCTGGGCATTACTCCACTCCGCGCAGCTCATGAAGCTGGTGTGGTCAACCTTGCCCCGGCTGTCGAAGCTGACATTGAACGGTTGCTGATGGCCGGATTGGGTCAACTTGTAATCGAAACAGGTGCCGGGTTCGACGGTGCGGTCGGTTATCGCTAATGGCGGGCCGCCGATTTGTTGGACCTGTTCCTTGCTCATGCCGGAATCGACTTTGGCGACCAGAGGTTGATCCCGATAGATTTGTGAGTTGCTGTTGCAGCCTGGCAACAGCGCAAGCAAGGTGGCGAGTGTAACCAGAGACTTGTTCATCGCAGCGTGTCCGCTATTGAGCCTTGTTGCGGGTGATGATCTTGGCCTTCACTTCTTCGGCGTAGCCCGATAACCGTTCTTCGTCACCCTGAAACAATTCGCACAGTCTTTGCGCGGCTTGCGCGTCGGCATCGTTGCCGTTCAGGCGTAACTGTTCGGCGATTCGCAAAAGCTCGACCGCTGACCAGCGTAAATCCGACGCCAACCCGATCAAGTTTCGTCGCAGTTCTTGTTCCGATTCGTTAAGCCACATGATGATCTCCTGTAACGCTTCGCTCCGAAATTTTAGACCCATTTTGAGGGGAGGGGATGTGTTCGTCCGGTCCCTGGCCGTTTCCTTTGGTCGGGACATTTGCACGATTGGAAAAAATTCGCTGTCGTAGTGAAGTACCGATTCATCGGCAGGGGAGTGACCATTGAAAATGTCGACAACCGATGATTTCAGGGGGGTACCTCGGGGCCGAAGAATCACCACGCCACCCGTTTAAATCAGGCATGACCCATGGCTGTATGGGTGGCGACAGGCTACATTTCATTTTTTCAGGATAAAGGGCGTTTCATGCAGAGTCGGATGTTGGTAGGGGGAGTGGTTTTGGCGTTGCTGACGGGGTGTTCGTTGCCGGCGTCACTCGTGCCGGGCGAGCCGAATGTCAGCAAGTACAGTGAAAAACCACCCAAGGAACTGGCAGCGTGCGTGCTGCCGGCGTGGCAAAAACAAATATCCGGCACGACGCAATCCTCGATTTCCAACGGCTACCGGATCACCGCGCCCAGCATCATTACGGCTGACGAGATTCTGGACATCGTGAAGTCCAAGGATGGTAGCCGTGCGTCGCTGTACCAAGGGCCGCCATGGGCCAAGTCTGCGGCACTGCGCCAGGCCCTGCGCGACTGCATATAGCCTTCAGTCGGAAACTTCGGTGACCCGGATGAGTTGATCGCCGCTTGTCTGGGCACTCGCGGTGCCTTTCTTTTCCCGGCGATCATTCAACCAGTTGTCCACCTGTGCGTTGAATTGTGCCGGGGCCTTGCGTCCGACTCGTCGGGCGATGTCGAGAATGGTCTGCTGGGCCAGGGCTTCTTCCATGCGCTTCTGCGCCGTCAACATCGCGCCATGGATCGAGCAGTGCCCGTCCAGTGCCCAATCCGGTGTTTCACCTTCAAATAGCGCACAACGACCGCGAATCTCCCGGCATTCGAAAATAGCCTTGCGCCCGTCAATGGCGTTGACGATATCCAACAGGGTGATTTCGTCGGCCGGTCGGGCCAGCTTGAATCCCCCACGCACACCTTCGGTGGCCACCACCAGTTTGGCCTTGGCCAGTTTGGTGAAGATTTTCGCCAAATAGTCCAGGGGCACCCCTTGCAACTCGGCAAGGTCACGCACGCTGGCTTCGCGGGTGTCGCCGCAATTGCCCACCAGGTAGGCCAGGCAGTGAAGGCCGTACTCGACGCCTGCGCTGTAAAGAGCCATTTCGATCTCCGACTAATATTGTCGCAAATAATATCAGGTGATGTTGACGTGGACAACGACGGTGGCTGCCGGCGTGTTTTTGAGCGATACCCGGTTTATCAAGGCCTTTATAGGGATTTTTAGGTGTATCGATTTGATCGATGGCAACCATTGTAAAAAATCCATTGCGCTCATTAACTACGATCAATATAGTCGCCGTTGTCAGATCGGCAGTGAACGGCGCTTCCCAAGAGTGACTCGCGCCACGCTCCTGGTCCTTCAACAACATTCAATGCCTGTTTCTTCACTGGAGTTAAAAATGAAACAACACATCCTGGTAGTCGGTGCGGGTTTCGGTGGCATGTGGGCAGCGGTGAGCGCGACGCGTCTGTTCAACATTCATGATCACAACAGCACCGAAGTGACGGTGCTGGCTCCTCAGGCCGAATTGCGTATTCGCCCTCGCTTCTACGAACCGAACGCCCATCAACTGGCCGCACCGATCGGCGAATTGTTCGAGGCGGTTGGCGTGAATTTCATCAAGGGCGCGGCCGAGTCCATCGACGTCGCGCAAAAACGAGTTGGCTACATTGATGCCTCGGGCAACAAGCAGGACATCATCTACGACAAACTCGTTCTGGCCACCGGCAGTGGTCTTGCACTGCCCGGCACTCCGGGTGTGGCGCAATATGCGTTCGATGTCGATCAGATCGAGCAAGCGGTCCGCCTGGAGAACCACCTCAAATCCCTGGCCGATCAGCCAGAAAGCCAGGCCCGTAACACGGTGGTGGTGGCCGGCGGTGGCTTCACCGGGATCGAAACGGCGACTGAAATGCCAAGCCGTCTGCGCGCCATCCTTGGTGAGCACTCGGACATCAAGGTGATCATCGTCGATCGTGGCAGTAAGGTCGGCGGCTCCATGGGCCCGCAAATCGCGGAAAAAATCGCTGAAGCCAGTCTCGAAACCGGCGTGAAATGGCACCTGAACGCCTCGGTTGTCGCCGTCGATGAACACGGTGCGACGCTGTCCGACGGGCAGCGTATCGACGCCAAGACCGTGATCTGGACCACCGGTGTACGCGCCAGTTCGCTGACCGCGCAGATCCCCGGCGAGCGCGATCACCTGGGCCGCCTGCACGTTGATGCGCACCTGAAAGTCATCGGCCAGCAAGACATCTACGCCACCGGCGACGTGGCTTACGCTGCCACCGATGACATCGGCAACCATGCACTGATGACCTGTCAGCACGCGATTGTGTTGGGCCGCCATGCGGGCAACAACGTCGCCGCGCAGATCCTGGGTGTCGACCCGACGCCGTATCGCCAGCCCAAATACGTCACCTGCCTGGACCTGGGCGCCTGGGGTGCGGTTTACACCGAAGGGTGGGATCGCCAGGTCAAGCTGACCAGACAAGAAGGCAAGGAGCTGAAGACGCAGATCAATACCGTGTGGATTTATCCGCCAGTGGCTGATCGTGAGGTGGCTTGGGCGGCGGCGGACCCTTTGATTCCGATTGCTTGATTCTTTTTCAATAGCGTTGGTTGTTTGAGCTAATCCCGCCTGGGTTTCACTGGGCGGGATTTTTTTGTGCACACATTCACACGGCCTCCCTGTAGGCGCTGCCGCAGGCTGCGATCTTTTGATCTTGCTTTCAAAAGATCGCAGCCTCGTTGCACTCGACAGCTCCTACAGGTCCGCGGGTGGGCTGATTCCTTGTAGGAGCTGCCGCAGGCTGCGATCTTTTGATCTTGCTTTTAAAAGATCGCAGCCTCGTTGCACTCGACAGCTCCTACAGGTCCGCGGGTGGACACATGCCCGTGTGTGAGCTTGCGCGCTCCTACAGGTTCAGGGGCAGGGCAAGCATTGGTTTACGGCTCAGGCCAGCATCGACATTAACCCGACCTGGCGATCGAGCTTGGCCAAATCGTCGAAGCCGCCAATGTGCGCGTCGCCAATGAAAATCTGCGGCACGCTGCGTCGTCCGCTGCGCTCGAGCATTTCTTCCAGCTTGCCGGGTTCGCGCTGGATGTTGATCTCTTGCATCGCGATGCCTTTGCTGGCCAGCAGTGATTTGGCGCTGCGGCAGTAGGGGCAGGTGTCGGTGGTGTAGAGGGTGACGTTCTTCATGTTCTTTCTCCAAAACGGTGTTTACGCCCTGCATCTGCTGTAGGAGCTGCCGAAGGCTGCGATCTTTTGATCCTGGTTACAAAAAACCAAAAGATCGCAGCCTCGTTGCACTCGACAGCTCCTACAGGGGCAATTGATCAGGCGTCGATGGCCGGGAAGTCGATATCCGTCAGGGCGACGTTGTTCAGGTAATTGGTCAGTGTCTGCGAGGCCACGTGGGCGACCACTTCGACGATTTTCCCGTCATTGATCCCGGCGGCACGGGCCGCGGCGATCTGGTCGCTGCTCAGATGACCTCGGCTTTCGGTGATCTGCCGGGCAAGCAGGGCGAAGGCGTCAAGCTTGCCTTCCCGGGCGCTACGGATTTCCTGGCCCGAGAGCCCGGCCTTTCCGGCGAACACGGTGTGCGCCGCCAGGCAATAGTCGCAACCATTGACCTGCGACGTGGCGAGGAAAATGGCTTCCTTTTCCGTAGCGCTCAGGGATGTCTTGCCCAGTGCCGCCGAGTTTTGCAGGTACGAAGCGAGCACGGCGGGGGCGTGGGCCAACACCCGGAAGACGTTGGGCAGGAAACCGATTTTCTTCTGCACGCCTTCCAGCAAGGGACGGGTGGTGTCGGTGGCATGGTCGAGGCTGACAGGGGCAATGCGGGTCATGGTGATTCTCCGAGGATGAACGCGCGACAGGCGCTGGGTACGGAGTCCATGCTAGTGATTCGGTCTGGTCAATTGGGTGCAAATCGTCGACGATATGCGACAGATCGTCCAGAACTGTTCCCGGGAGTTGCCCCATGGATCGCCTGTCTACCTTGCTCACGCATTTCGGTGTTAACGCCGGCACCTTTCACTGCGGTACGTTTTGCGGTACGACGGCCTTTGATGGCAGCCAGGCGTGCGGTCATTTGCATTTACTCCAGGCCGGCGAGGTCACCCTGAAGCTGGCGGATGAGCGTGAGCTGCGCCTCGCCGAGCCGACGCTGATCTTTTTCCCTCGCCCTTACCGTCACCGCCTGTTCGCCACCGAAGCGTCTGCCACGCAACTGGTGTGTGCATCCCTGAGTTTCGATGGCGGGTCGGGCAATGCCCTGGCCACGGCGTTGCCGGATTACTTGGTGCTCAAACTCGATGAGATCCCGACCTTGGCCAGCACCCTGGAATGGTTGTTCAACGAAGCCTTTGACGGCAGTTGCGGCCGTGAGGCGATGATGGACCGGCTGTTTGAACTGCTGGTGATTCAGTTGCTGCGCTACATACTGAATACGGGCAATCAGCAGCCGGGAATGATGGCCGGTTTGGCCGATGCGCGTCTGGCGCGACCCTTGAGCCAGATGCACGAAGCGCCAGCCAAAGCCTGGAGCGTGGCTGAGCTGTCGGCCCAGGCCAACATGTCCCGCGCCAGTTTTGCCGAGCACTTCAAGCGCGTGGTGGGCCAGGCGCCGGTGGATTATCTGGTGAGCTGGCGCATCAGCCTGGCGCAGAAGCGTCTGCGCGAAGGCAAGCCGATTGCGTTGATCGCCGAAGAGGTTGGTTACGAAAGCCCTTCGGCCCTGGCCCGGGCGTTTCGCCGCAAAACCGGGGTGAGTCCGCGGGAGTGGAGGGGCTGAGTGATCATGAACTTACTTCAATTCGGTTTATCAGGCCGATCGCGGGGGCAGGTTTTACGGCTGCTTCGCCGTCGAGCGCAGGCTTGCCCTGCGGCGACAAGAGAGGCATTACAGCGGCGATTTCTTGCCCAATGGCGAGAGGAGGTCGATCGATACCCAGGCGCCAGTTCGCCAGTGTGTTATCGGGATGAGTTTTCTGATTATTGATCGCGCACTTTGATTTTCAGGATTCTTTTATGGAGTGTGCAAACAGCGTCTACAGAGCGCCCGAGCAAGCGCCGACCGCACAAAGCTGATCCAAAAGAGGACCACCTCGACCCAAGCAGGGTCGAGGTGGTCTCCGTTCACATCACTTCAGGTCGAAGCGATCCAGGTTCATCACTTTGGTCCACGCCGCCACGAAGTCCTTGACGAATTTCTCCTTGTTGTCGGAGCTGGCATAGAACTCAGACAGCGCCCGCAGTTGTGAGTTGGAGCCGAAAACCAGGTCCACACGGGTTGCGGTCCACTTCGGCTGACCGGTCTTGCGATCACGACCTTCAAACTCTTCGTTGTCCGCTGACTTGGGGGTCCATTCCACGCCCATGTCCAGCAGGTTGGTGAAGAAGTCGTTGGTCAACGCCCCCTTGCGAGTCGTGAACACACCGTGGGCGGTTTGTCCGACGTTGGTGTCGAGCACACGCAGGCCGCCAATCAGCGCGGTCATTTCCGGGGCCGTGAGGGTCAGCAATTGCGCCTTGTCGATCAACAGGTGCTCGGCCGATACGCGGTAACGGGTTTTGAGGTAGTTGCGGAAGCCATCGGCGATGGGTTCGAGGAAGCCGAAGGATTCGACATCCGTCTGTTCCTGGCTCGCGTCCATCCGCCCTGGCGTGAATGGCACCGTCACGGTATGCCCGGCATTTTTCGCCGCCTGCTCGACGCCGGCAGACCCGGCCAGCACGATCAGATCCGCCAGCGAGATTTTCTTGCCGCCGGCATTGAACTCCTTCTGGATGCCTTCGAGTTTCGCAAGTACGCCAGCCAGTTGTGCTGGCTGGTTGGCGGCCCAGGATTTCTGGGGTTCCAGGCGCAGACGTGCGCCGTTGGCACCGCCGCGTTTGTCCGAACCACGGAAGGTGGAAGCCGCCGCCCAAGCTGTTGACACAAGCTGCGGGACGCTCAGGCCCGAGGCCAGCACTTTGCTCTTGAGCGCGGTGACGTCACTGTCGTTGACCAGTGGGTGGTCGACCGCCGGGATCGGGTCTTGCCACAGCAATTCTTCCTTAGGCATTTCCGGGCCGAGGTAGCGCGAGAGCGGGCCCATGTCGCGGTGGATCAGTTTGTACCAGGCTCGGGCGAAGGCATCGGCCAGTTGATCCGGGTTCTGCAGGAAACGCCGGGAAATCGGCTCGTAGATCGGGTCGAAGCGCAGGGCCAGGTCGGTGGTCAGCATGGTGGGGTTGCGGCGTTTGGATGGGTCGTGAGCGTCCGGAATAATGCCAGCGCCGGCACCGTTTTTCGGTACCCACTGGTGTGCACCGGCCGGGCTTTTCGACAGTTCCCACTCGAAACCGAACACGTTTTCCAGGAAGTTGTTGCTCCACTTCGTTGGCGTGGTGGTCCAGGTCACTTCCAGGCCGCTGGTGATGGTGTCGGCGCCCTTGCCGGTGCCGAAGCTGCTTTTCCAGCCCAGACCCTGTTGTTCCAGGCCAGCGGCTTCCGGTTCAGGGCCGACGTTATCGGCAGGGCCGGCGCCGTGGGTCTTGCCGAAGGCGTGGCCACCGGCGATCAGGGCCACGGTTTCTTCGTCATTCATGGCCATGCGGGCGAAGGTTTCGCGGATATCCCTGCCGGCGGCCACTGGGTCGGGATTGCCCTCCGGGCCTTCCGGGTTCACGTAGATCAGGCCCATTTGCACGGCGGCCAGCGGATTTTCCAGATTGCGCTCGCCTTCGGTACGGCTGGCATCGTTTTTCCCGGGTTCGGCCACCAATGGCACATCGCCGGGGGCTTGTACGGGTTTTTGCCCTTTGTCGTAACGGACGTCACCGCCCAGCCATTTGTTTTCCGAACCCCAGTACACGTCCTCATCCGGTTCCCAGACGTCCGGGCGGCCGCCGGAGAAACCGAAGGTCTTGAAGCCCATGGATTCCAGCGCGACGTTGCCGGTGAGCACGATCAGGTCGGCCCAGGAAATGTTGCGACCGTACTTCTGCTTGATCGGCCACAACAGCCGGCGTGCCTTGTCGAGGCTGACGTTGTCCGGCCAACTGTTGAGCGGCGCGAAGCGTTGCTGGCCGGAACCGGCGCCACCGCGGCCGTCACCGGTACGGTAGGTGCCGGCGGCGTGCCAGGCCATGCGAATGAACAGTGGGCCGTAGTGACCGAAGTCCGCCGGCCACCAGTCTTGCGAGTCAGTCATCAGCGCAGTCAGGTCTCTTTTGACTGCCGCAAAGTCCAGCTTTTTATAGGCTTCGGCATACTTGAAGCCCTCGTCCGCTGGGTCAGACAGGGACGAGTGCTGGTGCAGGATCTTAAGATTCAGTTGGTTCGGCCACCAGTCGCGGTTCGTTGTGCCACCGCCGGCGGCATGATTGAACGGGCATTTCGATTCAGTTGCCATGTGTGAGCTACCCTCGGTCGAGTTCTTGCGCTACCCGGCCCGGTTCGGGCCTGGAATGGAAGCGAGCGAAATCAGTGACTCAGGCTGCCGGATCCGCATGTCGATCAACCGATCGTTGTGGTCACGTGGGCATTACGGGCAGTGGCAGTCAAGTTGCCATCATGACGACCCACACTACGCCTGGTCAGTTTCCGGCTCATTCTTATCTTCACATCAGGTCTGTGTCGGCCAGACTACGCCGACGCTAGAAAAGGGTAGACCCCGAATGGCAAGTCAGCTAATAGCGGGAGTATTAGTGACTGATAGGCGAAATCTTTTACCGGTGCACAGGGATTTGCAGGTGCCCATTGGCGATGTGCCACAATACTCGACGTCACTGCAGCATTATCAGGCGAACACAATGGATGCCCTTCGATTACGGCACGAGCAGGAACGCTTTATCGCCCAGCAGGTGCGCACAGACCGATTGCATCAGCTGTTTCGGCAATCGGTTACCGCGGTTTTCGGCAGTTTCCTGGCATTGGTCATGCTGTGCTGGCTGTGCTGGGAGCGTTTCGATCATGACGTCGTTATCGGGTGGGTCGCCTTGTTGACGGCGTCGACGCTGGTGCGCATCACGATGTTCTTGATGTATTTCCGCAGTGTGGAAACGGCACGCACACCCGAACGCTGGGAGCGTATTTACCTGGTTACCCTGGTGTTGTCCGCCGGTATTTGGGGCGGTGGCGCGTTGGCCGTCATGCCGCCCGACGACCTGTTGGCCCAGGCGCTGGTGATGCTGTTTACCGTCGGTATGTCTGTCAGCGCGGTGTCCTGTTATTCGGCCTATCGCTACATGACCGTCGTGTCCATCGCCCTGGTGTTGTTGCCCTGTACCTTCTGGCTCTTGCTCCAGCCTTCGACCCTGCAAGTGGGTATGGGCCTGGCCGTTCTGGTCTTCGCCTCCTTTGTGTGCAGCGCGACACGCAAGCTTTCCGAGGCTTTGGAGGCGGCCTTTCGCCTGACCCGTGAAATGGAACTGGCGCACAGCATTTCCACCCGCGCCGCGCAAACCGATGAACTGACGGGCCTGAAGAATCGCCGGGCGTTCTTCGAGCAGGCCCAGAGGCTCTATAACCATTGCCAGAACTACCAGTTGCCGCTGTGTGCGGTGATGCTGGACATGGATCACTTCAAACATATCAACGACACCTACGGCCATCAGGTCGGTGATCAGGTGCTGCGCCAAATGGGCGTGGTCATCTGCCGATCCTTTCGCGAAACCGATGTCTACGGCCGACTGGGCGGGGAGGAGTTTGCCGTTTTGCTGCCGGACACCTCCCTTGAAACCGCGCAAAACATTGCCGAGGAACTTGTCCATTCCATTGCCGGCCTGATGACCGGGCCGGTGCACTGCATCACGGCCAGTGTCGGGGTGGCGTCCATGGATACCAGTGATAAGGATCTGCACAGCCTGATGAGCAACGCCGACAAGGCGCTGTACCGGGCGAAGGCGCGGGGGCGCAATCAGGTGGTGGTGTCGGAGTAGGCGCGAGGCGGCCTGGCCGCCGATCTGATCATTTCTCTGTAGGAGCTGCCGAAGGCTGCGATCTTTTGATTTTCCAGTGCAAGGTCAAAAGAACGGTGTTGTGGCATGACAGTCTGGGCCACTGGTCGATGGGTTGTTGATCTATAGATGCATAATGCCTATTTTTGAATCTATAGACTCAAAAAGAGAGGTCCGGCATGTCACTCGCCCTTCAGTCCCAGCAGGGATTCACCAAGAACCAATGCGTGACCGGCCTGCGGGCCGCGGTCGGCATCCTGGAAAAATGGGCCGTGTCCAGCGAGCAGGCTTGTCGCATCCTGCGCATTTCCCGCAGCACCTACACCCGCGCCAGGCAGCGCGATCCCGATTGGGCCGTGGCACTGGATGCCGACCAGATGCAGCGCATCAGCTTTGTGCTGAACATCCACGCCACCTTGCGCCTGATCTTTGACAACCCGCAGAACGTCTACGGTTTTGTTTCGATGGCCAACGACAATGAGTTTTTTAACGGTCGGACACCGCTTGAGATCATGTGCCAGGGGGACATGATTTCGTTGTACGAAACCTTTCGCCGGATCGACGCGCTGCGGGGCGCGCAATGGTGATGGTCAATCAACTTCCCGTATTCACCGGTGAACCGTTACAGGCCTGGCGCCTGGTCAATTCAAAGTTTCCGCCGATTGCGATGTTTGATGACGTGGCCGATGCGGACGAGTTCGAGGTGTTGTACGAGATCCAGGCATTGACCAATCCGCGCCTGAAAAACGAGGTCGGTCAGCTTGAGTTGATCCCCCGCAGCGAGATCCCGTTCGGCATTCCTGGCTGCTCTTATGCGACGGCGCCCTTTACCCACGTCAACCCGGCGGGGTCGCGATTCAGCGATGGCAGCTATGGCGTGCTGTACCTGGCCGACACCCTGGAAACGGCGTTGGCCGAGGTGCAGCATCATCAAACGCTGTACTGGTCGAACGTGCGCGACCTCAACTATGAGCGCTTTGTTTTTCGTGGGCTGTCCTGCTCGTTTCATGACAAAGCGATGAAAGAGGCGACATCCATTGTGCTCACCGATCCGATCTACGATCCCGATGATTACTCGCATTCCCATGGGTTTGGCAAAGCCATCAGGCAGGCCCGTTGCCCCGGCCTGCGTTACCACTCCGTGCGCAGGCCGGGCAGCCAATGCTGGGCCTTGATGACCCCTCGACCAGTGCTGTCGATTGTCCAGACCGCCCATTACGAGATGATCTGGAACCGGCAGATCACCAGCGTCAACCAGATCAGCGAAGCCTGACCTCAGGCCTTGACCCAGCGCTGACGGCTCCAGCTGCTCAGTGAGTCGACCGCAAACACCAGCAGCAACATGGCCAGAATCACCGTGCTGGCCTGGGCTTCCTGAAACAGGCTGAGGCTGACGTACAGCATCTGGCCCAAGCCGCCCGCACCGACGAAGCCGAGCACGCTGGCCATGCGGATATTGTTTTCCCAGCGGTACAGGATGTAGGCCAGTAACTGCGGCAACAGATTGGGCAGGGTGCCGTAGCAGAACGCCCATACGGCATTGGCCCCTTGCAGGCGGATCGCCTCGGCCGGTTGCGGCGGAGTGTTTTCCAGGGCTTCGGCGAACAGCCGGCCAAGCACGCCGGTAGTGTGCAGGGCCAGCGCCAGGGTGCCGGCATTCGGCCCGAGCCCGGCGGCCAGCACCATCAGCGCGGCCCAGACCAGCTCCGGAATCGCCCGCAAGGCGTTGAGTGCCAGGCGCGACACGCTCTTGAAGGGCCAGCCGAATCGACCGGCCGCAGGTAACGCCAAAATCAGGCCGAACACGGCGGCGAGCAAGGTGCCCAGAGCGGACATGGCCAGGGTTTCCAGCGCACCCTGAGCGATGGCTTGCAGGTGGCGCGGGCTCAGGTCCGGGCTGAGAAAACGCTGCGCATAGGCCGTCATCTGCTTGAGGTTGTCACTGCCGCCCAGTGCAGTGAGGTCAATGTTCAGATAGCTGAATGAAGCGACCACCGCGACACCGATGCACAGCAGCAGGGCCAAGTTGATCAGGCGATTCATACCAGCCTCCAGCGCAACAGGCGGCTGAGTTGATCGGCCAGCAGCACCAACAGCAGAAAGGTCAGCAACAGGCTGGCCACTTCACCACCGGCGAACATGCGTAGCGACAGGTCCATTTGCTGACCCAATCCGCCTGCGCCGACGAAGCCCATCACCACCGAGGCGCGGATGGCACATTCCCATCGGTACACCGTGTACGACAGCAGCTCGGCCGCGACATTGGGCAGGATGCCGTAGGCAAACGCCGAGAGCCGACCGCTACCGGCCTGCAGCAATGCATGGGCCGGACGCTGGTCCACCGACTCGAAGATTTCCGCATAGACCTTGCCCAGCATGCCGCTGTAAGTAATGCCGATGGCCAACACCCCGGCCGTGGGGCCAAGGCCGACGGCGCGCACGAACAGCAAGGCCCAGACGATTTCCGGCACGCTGCGCAGGAAGATCAGCAATCCGCGCACCGGCCAGCGCAACAGTCGTCCCCACACACTTGGGCGACCGCCACGGGAAGCCGCCGACAGCGACAGCGCACGGCTGGCCAGCAAACTGGCAGGCACCGCCAACAGCAACGCCAGGGTCATGCCGGCCGTGGCGATGGCCAGGGTTTGCAGCGTGGCTTGCCACAAAAGCTGGAGGAAATCCTCGCCATGGGCCGGCGGCCAGAACGTCGATACGAAGCGACCCATTTCGCTCTGGCTGTCGGCCGCCAACAGCACGCCCAGATCCAGTTCGCTGAAGCGGATGCCCGGCCATAGCAGGGCAAGCGCCAGCAGGCTGAGCAGCAGGCGGGGCCGGGTGGCCGGATCTCGGGCATCGCGGGTCAGCATCGGGGAATCTGCACGCTCAGGGGTACTTGAGGCACCGGTGGCGATTGCAGTTGCTCGTTGGCGTAGAGCTTGTCGAGCAGCTCGCTGTCGACGGCGCTCGCTGGCAGGTCAAACATAATCTGCCCGTCACGCAGGCCGATGATGCGCGCAAAATGCGCCAGGGCCAGTTCCACCGCATGCAGGCTGGCGACCAGCGTGACGTTGTGTTCCCGGGCATGCCGACAGAGCACCGACAGCGTGTGTCCGGCCAGTACCGGGTCCATCGCCGACACCGGCTCATCGGCCAGCAGCACCTCGGGCGCCTGGTACAACACGCGGGCTACGCCCACCCGCTGCAATTGGCCTCCGGACAGTTGCTGGCACTGCGCGAACAACTTGTCACCCAGATCCAACCGGGCCAACGCCGCACGCGCGCCAGGAATGTCCAGCGGATACAGCAGGTTCAGCAGGCTCTTGCCCAGCCCCCATTGGCCCAGTTTGCCGGCCAGCACCGCCGTGACCACGCGCTGACGCGGGGGCAGGGGAGGCGCCTGATGCACCAGACCGATACGGGCGCGCAGGCGCTGACGTTGACGGGCGGACAACTGCCAGGCGCGCTCGCCCAACACCTGCAACTCGCCATTGCCGGGGCGCAGGGCGGTGGCCAGCAGATTGAGCAGGCTCGACTTGCCCGCGCCGGACGGGCCGATGATCGCCACCTGTTCGCTGGCAGCGATGTGCAGGTCCACCCCCCGTAGCGCCTGGACGCCATTGGCATGGGTCAGGCTGATCCCGGTCAGTTGCAAACTCATTTGAGCAGGTCGGCGGCTCGGGCGGCTTCCTCGATGCCCTTGTAGTTCTCGGGGCTGGTTTCGATGAAGCGGCTGGCGGCTTGAAGATCCAGAATTTCCTTGTCCGCAGGCTTCGCTGGATCGAGCGCCAGGAAGGCGGCCTTGATCTTGTTGGCGAGCGCTGGGTCGAGGGTTCCGCGAACGGTCCAGTTGTAGTCGAAGTAGGCCGGCGTGGTGGCAAACACTTTGACCTTGTCAGTGTCGACCTTGCCGGCGGCGACCAGTTTTTCCCAGACACTGGCGTTCAACACCCCGGCATCGACTTTGCCGGCCTGCACCCAGGCGACGGTGGCGTCGTGGGCGCCGGAGTAGCCCACGCGACTGAAGTAGGTTTCTGGTCGGATGCCGTCCTGGAGCATGAAGTAACGCGGCATCAAACTGCCCGAAGTGGAGGACACCGAGCCGAAGGCGAAGGACTTGCCCTTGAGGTCGGCCAGGGATTTGACGGCCGGGTCGGCGCTGATGAATTTGCTGGTGAACTTCGCGTCCTGCTCGCGCTGCACCAACGGGATGGCATTGCCGGTCTTCAGGCGTGCCTGCACGAAGGTGAAACCGCCCAGCCAGGCCAGGTCGATGCGGTCGGTGGCCAGTGCCTCGACCACGGCGGGGTAGTCGCTCACTGGCACGAACTCGACCTTCATGCCCAATTGCTGCTCCAGGTAGGCACCCAGCGGCTTGAATTTGCGCAGCAGTTCAGTCGGCGCCTCATCAGGAATCGCGCTGACTTTGAGGGTGTCCGCCGCTTGTGCGAGCACGCTGCAAACAGACAGGGTCAAGCCGACGGCCAATGCCAGGGTACGCTTGAGCATGGAAATTCTCCGTTTGGTTTGCACAAGAGGGTCGATGCGCCGAGCGCCGGCTGATGGTGGCGGGACGCATTGAGAGGGTAGACGAAAAGGCGCCAGTATAGAGGACACACCACGCGAACCGAGAGCTGGATTTGAGCGATCCGCAGAAGTAGGAGCTGGCGAGTGAAACGAGGCTGCGATCTTTTTGGGGCTGCTTCGCGGCCCAGCGGGGATAAATCCCCTCGCCACAAAGTGCTCGATCCCTAGGAGTAGGAGCTGCCGAGTGAAACGAGGTGGCGATCCTTTGATCTTGATGTTCAGCAGCGTGGAGCTGACCAGGATCAAAAGATCGCAGCCTTCGGCAGCTCCTACCGGGAAGCGTGAGTCTGTAGGCGCTGCCGAAGGCTGCGATCTTTTTGGGGTTGCTTCGCGGCCCAGCGAGGATAAATCCCCTCGCCACAAAGTGCTCGATCCGTAGGAGTAGGAGCTGCCGAGTGAAACGAGGTGGCGATCCTTTGATCTTGATGTTCAGCAGCGTGGAGCTGACCAGGATCAAAAGATCGCAGCCTTCGGCAGCGCCTACCGGGAGGCGTGAGTCTGTAGGAGCTGCCGAAGGCTGCGATCTTTTTGGGGTTGCTTCGCGGCCCAGCGAGGATAAATCTCCTCGCCACAAAGTGCTCGATCCGTAGGTGTAGGAGCTGCCGAGTGAAGCGAGGTGGCGATCCTTTGATCTTGATGTTCAGCAGCGTGGAGCTGACCAGGATCAAAAGATCGCAGCCTTCGGCAGCTCCTACCGGGAGGCGTGAGTCTGTAGGAGCTGCCGAAGGCTGCGATCTTTTTGGGGTTGCTTCGCGGCCCAGCGGGGATAAATCCCCTCGCCACAAAGTGCTCGGTGTTGCTGGGTTGCAAGTGCGAAATGCCAGTGCAGCGAAGGGGGCGCCGATCTTTGGGTTCGACCGACCAGCAGATGAAAACTAGTTTTTTACCAACAACTCCGGGCCAAGGTAGTCATTGATCTGGTCGATATCATCGTCGCCCAGACTGCCCACCGAAGAGGCCAGGCGCAGGCGCGACATCAAGTAGCGCAGCTTGGCCTCGAACAGGTCGTGGCGCGCCACGAAGAGCAGTTCTTCGGCATTGAGAACGTCCGAGTTGGTGCTGGTGCCCCCCTCCTTGAAGCCCTTGCGGGTCGACATCAACGAGCGTTCATTGGACTGCACGGCCTTTTCCAGTGCGTGAATGCGTTTGGCGCCGCTCTGTATGCCGTGATACTCGCGGGTGGTTCCGGAGATGACTTCCTGTCGCGTGGCATCGAGTTCGTCCAGGGCTTTGTAACTATTGGCGCTGGCCTGGCGTGTCAGCGCGCTGACGCCGCCACCGTTGAAAATCGGGACATTGATTTCCAGCCCGATTGAGCCGTAACGGTTGCGCTGATTCAGTTCGGAGATTGATTGACTATCGCCCGCCGTGTAACCGGCCACGAAATCCAGGGTTGGCCAGTGGCCGGCCCTGGCGCGTTTCACTTCTTCTTCGGCGAGGTCGCTGCTGTGACGGCGCGCATGGATCAGCGGGCTATCGGCCTGGGCCTTGACCAGCCAGTCCTGCAGGTTGTCCGGCAGCAGCGGCGGCGTATTGAAGCTCGGGCGCAGGGTGGTCAGTGAATCGGGGGTTTCACCGATGAATTCCTCAAGCTTGCGGCGTGCGTTGATCAGGTTGTCCTGCGCTTCGATCAGCTCGGCTTCGGCGAGGTCGCGGCGCGCGACCGATTCGTCGATGTCGGTAATGGTGCCGGCCCCCAGCTCCATGCGCCGTTTGGCCGAGGCGAGTTGCTCTTCGAAGGCGCTCAGCTTGGACTTGGCCAGGACGATGGTTTCGCTGGCCAGGAGCACATCGAAATAGCTTTCGGTCAGGCGCACCGCGGCGTCCTGGGTCTTGGCATCGAACACGGCGACGCTGTAGTCCGCACGCTGCTGGCCCTGACGGTATTCGGCCATCTTCTGTTTGTTGAACAGTGGCTGGCGCAGGCGCAAATTGGCGCCCTTGGAGTCGTAGTCCAGATCCCGCTCGATGCCGCTCTGGCGTTGGGTGCCATTGACCTTGTTGTCGTAGGCCGAGGCATTGACCTGTGGTAGCAGTCCCGCCAGGCCAATGGCGCGATTTTCCCCGCCGGCCTCTTTTTCATGCACCGCAGCGCGGTAGACAGGGCCTTGGTATTGCAATAGATCCCAGGCCTGCTTGAGGTCCATGGCGCTGGCCGGCAGAGACAACCCCAGCAGGCAGAAAATCAGGCAATGACGGTCCATTTCATTGTTCCTTGAAGGCGCTGTCCACACGTTCGAGCATCGGTTTTAGCAGATAGCTCATCAGGTTACGCTCGCCGGTCTTGATGGTGACGCTGGCGGGCATGCCGGGGCGAATATGATTGCTGCCCAGCAGGCTCATGCCATCGGGTGTGACTTCCACCTGCGCCAGATAAAACGGCTGCTTGCTTTCCTCGTCGAGCAGGCGGTCGGCAGAAATGGTCTTTACCCGCCCCGGGATGTTGGGTGTCTGGGCATGGTTGAAGGCAGGGAAGGAAAGGTCCACGTCCAGTCCGGGGACCATCTTGTCGATGGCCTGAACGGGAATCATCGCATCGACCTGCAGCGGTTCGTTGACCGGAACGATTTCCATGATCTTGAAGCCCGGCTGAATGATCCCGCCGACGGTGGCAATACTCAGGGACTGGACCATGCCATCGATGGGCGATCGAATCACTGTGTGGGTCACTTCATAGTCCAGCGCGCGCAAGCGGTCGGCCAGGGTGGTGTTTTCCTTGGCGGTGTCGGTCAGCTGCGAATCGACTTCTTTCAGGTAGTCGTGCTGACGTTGCAGGATGCGCAGCTTGATTTCGGTGATCTGGCTACGCACGCGAGCGATGTTGTTGAGATTCTCGGCCTGGCCGGCGGACAAGTCGGCGTTGCTGCGTTCGAGCTCAAGCAGGCGGTTGCGTGGCACATAGCCTTCGGCCGCCAGCACGCGGGTGCCTTGCAGTTCCTGGTTGAGGAAGTTGATTTGCGAGGCGCGGGAGCCATAGACCTGCTGCAGGCCCTTGAGCTGTACCTGCGACGCCGCCAGGTTTTCCTCCAGGATGCTGATTTCGCCCGCAAGTCCGGCACGGCGGGTGTCCAGCAGGTGCTGTTGCAGTTCCATGGCGGCCACCAGGCGCTGGTCATCGCCGAAACGCTTGAGCAACTCCGGGTCGAAGCTCACCACGTCGCGGTCGTCACGCTCCGCTGCCAGGCGGTTTTCCACCGCTTTGCTGACGATGTACTGGGCGCTTACAGCACCTTGTTCGGCAACGGCACGCAACGAGTCGAGGCGGACCACCTCTTGGCCTTTTTTCACCACATCGCCTTCTCGAACGAGAATGGCCTCCACGGTACCGCCGCTCAGATGCTGCACGGCTTTGCGATTGCTGGTGACTTTGACTGTGCCCGTCGCGACCACGCCGGCATCCAGCGGCGCCAGCCACGACCACAGGAGGAAGCCGCCAAAGCCGGCGAGCACCAGCCACACGCCCCAGCGCGCAGGTTTGCCGACGTCCAGGTCGATCACACTTTTGGGGTCGGCGTGAATCATTTCGGTGTGTTGGCTCATCTGCATGATCGGTTACTCCCGTGCCTTGACGGAGGACAGCGGTGTCGGTGCGCTCGCTGGCATCACACTGGCCTTGCGCAGTGCGGTGAATACTTCGTCGCGGGTACCGAGCATCTGCACGCCGCCATCACGCAGCATCAGCACCTTGTCGACGGCGCAGAGCACGTTGGGACGATGGGAAATCAGAATGACGGTGGCACCGCGTTCCTTGAGCACGGCCAGCGCATCGACCAGGGCCTTTTCGCCAACGTCGTCCAGGTTGGCGTTCGGCTCATCCAGCACGATCAGGTTGGGCTCGCCATACAGTGCGCGGGCCAGGGCGATGCGTTGCTTCTGGCCACCGGAAAGCGGGCTGCCATCGGTGCCCAGACGGGTGTCATAACCTTGCGGGAAGCGCAGGATCATCTCGTGCACACCCGTGGTTTTGGCGGCGCGGATGACCGCGTCGCTGTCCACTTCGCCAAAGCGCGCAATGTTGTCGGCGATGGTGCCCTCGAACAGCTCCACGTCCTGTGGCAAGTAGCCGAGCCAAGGGCCGAGTTCACCCTTGTTCCAGGTGAAAATGTCCGCGCCGTCCAGGCGTACCTTGCCGGCCTGCGCCGGCCAGACGCCGACCAGCAGGCGGGCGAGGGTGGATTTGCCCGAGGCGGATGGACCGATGACGCCAAGGCTCTCGCCCGGTACGAGGCTGACGCTGACCCCACGCAAAATGGTGGTGTTGGTACCGGGGGCGCCGGCAAACACATTCTCCACCGCGACCATGCCTTGTGGTCGCTGCAGTGACATGCTCGGTGGCCGGCGCGGGTAGTCCTGCAGCATCTCGTTGAGCCGGCCCCAGGCCGAACGGCAGCCGAGCAGTTGCTTCCATGATGCGATGACCTGTTCCACCGGGCCCAGCGCGCGGCCGGTGAGAATCGAACAGGCAATCATCATCCCCGGGGTGATCTTGCCTTCGATCGCCAACAGAGCGCCGGCACCGAGGATCAGAGATTGCAATGTGATCCGCACGAAGCGCCCGGTGCTGCTGATCAGGGCGGCGCGGTCAGAGGCCAGAGTCTGCATTTCCAGTATGCGCAAATGGCTCTGGAACCAGCGCTTGCTGATCGCCGGCAGCATGCCCATCGCCTCGATGACCTCGGCATTGCGCAGGTTGTTGTTGGCATAGAGGGAGGAGGAAAGGGCGGCTTGATTGGCTTCGGCCAGCGGCTTCTGCGTCGCCTTTTCGGTGAGCCAGGCCAGGCCCATCAGTATCAGCGAGCCGATCAGGGTCACCAGTCCGAGTAGCGGGTGGATCAGGTAGGCGACCAGCAGGTAGATCGGCGTCCACGGCGCATCGAAGAAGGCGAACAGGGCATTGCCGGTGAGGAACTGACGAACTTGCGCGAGATCTTGCAGGGCCTGGGCGGGATTACCGCCGGCGCGGCTGAGGTTGCGTTCGAACGCGGCGGTGAACACGCGTCGGTTGAGGTCCATGTCGAGGCAGTTGCCGACCCGGATCAACACGCGGGTGCGGACCATTTCCAGCAAGGACATCAGCAAGAACAGCCCGATCACCAGCAAGGTTAACATCGTCAAAGTTGTGACGTTGCGGCTGACCAGGGCGCGGTCGTAGACCTGGAGCATATACACCGCAGGCGTCAACATCATGACGTTGATGACGCCGCTGAAGCCTGCCAGCGCGTAAAAACTCCGGCGCAGGCGAAAAATCGCGTCAGCCAGTTCAGAACGGGTGCTCGGATTCTTGTGCATTTTGATACATTCCCCCACCGAAAAGCCGAACGGCACGCGGCAAACAGCCGGCAGTAAACGTAGCTGGCTAACAATAGATGTAGGTCCGTAGGCAGCGCGTCGACACAAGGTGTAGTTGTCTTGGCAAGTTCCGAGGTTTCGCGTTGCTCCCACATGCTGGAGCGTAGGCGGCGTTTGTTTCTTAAGCGATACAGTTTCAAATAACATTTCGCTCTAGTAATGCTTAGAAATTTCTATATATCGTTTAATAACAGCAAGTTAGAAAGACTGATGCCGGCCGTCAGGTTTTGCGGCGTAATATTGACAGGCGATTTTTCTGGAACTTTAGTCATGGTGAGGTGTCGCCCGCCGCATGCCAGCCATCGCTTGGCCAATGCTCGGCACGTTGACTCCTGAAGGAGCAAGAACATGTCGATCATTTCGTCCTTTGGCGGGGCGACGGAGCCGTTCAGGAAGTTCGCTGCGACTTCCAGATTCCATGGGCCTCCATCGGCTCGGGTTCGCTTCGCTTAATCGCTCAGCGAGCCGTTCCTTCAGCGAATTCCAGGCGCTTTTCCCGCGTAAGGCTTAGCCTTCTGCGCGCCTGCTCTCGCCAAAAAAATAACAACCAACACTGCGCACGCCAGCACCTGACTGGGCGCGGGAGGGCTTTTTCGTCCCGTGCCTTTCACAGATAAATCGAGGGCAATCGAAAATGGCAAATTTCAGCAAGTCGGACCTTGAGTTCATCCTCAAGCAGATCTTCATCGCCGAAGCGCATGCCGACGGCGCCAGCCTCATAGATTTGTTACCCAACAGTCAGGTGCCATTCGGCCTGCGCACCGTCGATGGCAGTTATAACAACCTGGTCGCCGGACAAAGCGGGTTCGGCGCCGCGGACAACTCTTTCCTGCGCCTGCTTGACCCTGCGTATCGAGCGTCCTACCAGGGGACAGGGAGCGTGGTAGACCCGCAACCACGCATCATCAGCAACCTGATCGTCGACCAGACCGCCAACAACCCGGCGGCGGTGGCGGCGAACGGCGGTGCCGACCCGGTGATCAGCCCCGGTCTGGATGGAGTGTTCGGCACGGATGACGACAAGGAAGTGTTCTTCATCCCCAATCAGTCTCCGGATGTCGGCCTGACGGCCAGCTTCAACTCGTGGATGACTTTCTTCGGCCAGTTCTTCGACCATGGCCTGGACCTGGTCACCAAGAGCGCTACGGACGTCGTGTTTATACCGCTACAACCGGACGACCCGTTGTACGATCCGCAGAGCCCGACCAATTTCATGGTGCTCTCACGCGCCGTGCGTACCGCCGGCGCGGACGGCATCGTTGGCACGGCCGATGATGGCCAGCCCAACACCACTTCACCGTTCGTGGATCAAAGCCAGACCTATAGCTCGCACCCGTCGCATCAGGTGTTCCTGCGCGAGTACACCCTCAATTCGGCCGGCGACCCGATTGCAACCGGGCGCTTGATCACCAATCGCGATCTCGGCGCCGATGGCAAGTTCGGCACCGCCGATGACGGCCACGGCGAAAAAGGCGGGATGGCGACCTGGGCCGTGGTCAAGGCCCAGGCCCGCGACATTCTTGGCATCAACCTGACCGACGCCGACGTGCACAACGTGCCGCTGTTGGCGACCGATGCGTATGGCAATTTCATTCGTGGCCCCAGCGGCATGCCGCAGGTGGTGATGCGCATCAGTAACGGTGCCGACGGTGTCGCCGGGACCGCCGATGACATTACTCAACTGGTTGAAGGCAACCGGGATGCGCCGATTAGCCTGGCCAACGCCGTAAGCACTGGCCATGGCTTCCTCGACGACATCGCCCACAACGCCGCGCCGGTCGTCGTCAACGGGGTTCTACAGGCCGATAGCGACACCGATGTCGGCAATGCGCAGGACGTCGGCGCGGGCGGCAACAACCTGACCTATGACAACGAACTGCTCGATGCCCACTACATCGCCGGCGATGGCCGGGCGAACGAGAACATCGGCCTGACCACCGTGCACCATGTGTTCCACTCCGAGCACAACCGCCTGGTCCAGCAATCCAAGGACACCATCCTGGCCGCCGGCGATCTGGCTTTCCTCAATGAGTGGCTGGCGGACGATGTGGCGGCGATACCGACGACCGCCGCCGAGATCGCGGCGTTGGTGTGGGACGGCGAACGCCTGTTCCAGGCCGCCAAGTTCGGTACCGAGATGCAGTACCAGCACCTGGTGTTCGAGGAGTTTGCACGAACCATTCAGCCGCAGGTCGATGAGTTCCTGGCTCCCAACGGCTATGACACCTCGATCAACCCGGCGATCCTCGCCGAATTCGCCCACGTGGTGTACCGCTTTGGTCACTCGATGCTGACCGAAACCGTCGATCGCTTCGACCCCGAGTTCAATCCGATCCTAACCGACCCGGACAACCCCGACTCGCAACTCGGCCTGATCGCGGCCTTCCTCAACCCGCTGGCGTTCGCCGGCAGCGGGGCGACATCGGACGAAGCGGCCGGGGCGATCATTCGCGGTGCGACCCGTCAGGTCGGCAACGAGATCGACGAATTTGTCACCGAAGCGTTGCGCAACAACCTGCTCGGCCTGCCGCTCGATTTGCCAGCCCTGAACCTGGCGCGCGGTCGCGACACCGGTATCCCCACCTTGAATGAGGCGCGGCGTGAGTTCTATGCAGCGACGGGTGATAGCCAACTCAAGCCGTACATCAGCTGGGCTGACCTGGCGAACAACCTCAAGCACCCCGAATCCCTGGTCAACTTCATCGCCGCCTTCGGCACCCACGGGGCCTTGACTGCAGCCGATGTGGATACCCTGGTCGAGATGCGTGCGGTCGCCGCTGCCCTGGTGTTTGGCGGCAGCGCGGTGATCAACGTGGGGACTGCTGATGAGCGGATCTTTACCGCCAACCTGGCCGATCGCCTGGCATTCCTTAACAGTACGGGCATCTACGCCATGGTCAATGGCGTCACCACCACCGGTGTGGACGACATCGACTTCTGGGTCGGTGGTCTTGCCGAGCAGAAAATGCCGTTCGGCGGGATGCTCGGCTCGACATTCAACTTCGTGTTTGAAACCCAATTGGAGGCGTTGCAGAACGGCGACCGCTTCTACTACCTGTCGCGTACTGCGGGTCTGAACTTCGGCACGGAGCTTGAGAACAACTCCTTTGCCAAACTGATCATGCTCAACAGCGATGTCACCCACTTGTCGAACACTGTGTTCCTGACGCCAACGTTCACCCTTGAGGTGGATCAGGCCAAGCAGTTCACGGGTCTTGGCGCGAACGGCAATGCCGACCCTACGGGCGGCATCATGATCAACGGCGTGGAAATCGTGCCGCTGGTGATCCGCGACAACCCCGACACCCCCGGCACGGATACCAACTTCCTGCATTACACCGGTGAAGACCATGTCGTTCTCGGCGGCACCGCCGGCAATGACATCATCATCTCTGGTGACGGCGACGACACCCTTTATGGCGATGCGGGCAACGACCGCCTCGAAGGCGGTGCCGGCAACGACGCGGTACTGGGTGGCGACGGCGATGACATCATCACCGACTCGTTCGGTGACAACCGTCTGGAAGGCAATGCCGGCAACGACGTGATCATCGCCGGCAGCATGCTGGCGGCAGGCAACCTGATCCTGGGTGGCGATGGCCAGGACTTCATCGTCACCACCGAAGACATCACCACCACCTTCGGTGGCAGGGGTGACGACTTCATCCTCGGTGCCAAGACCAACCTGCCACCGACCGGCAACGAAGGTGACGACTGGATCGAGAAGGGCACCCAGGACGGTGCGCCTGGCGACAACTTCTCGCCATTGCTTAATGACGATGTGGTCGGCAACGACATCTTCGTCGGCGGCGGTGGCTTCGACGAAATGATCGGCGAGGGCGGCGATGACATCTTTGTCGGCAGCGATGCCCAGGACAAGATGGACGGCATGTCCGGTTTCGACTGGATAACCTACAAGAATGACAAGGTCGGGGTCACCGCTGATCTGTCCCTGGCCGCGTTGGCCCAGCCTCACGGCAATGCGCCAAACCAGAATGCCGGGGTGTTCAATCCGGTCGGCGCCTCGCCCGCCTCGATCCTTGATCGCTTCGCCGAAGTGGAAGGCTTGTCCGGTTCGAAGTTTGCCGATGTGCTCAAAGGCGATGATGTCGATGCGGTCACCATCCTCAATCACGGTGGTGCCACGGGCAGTGCGCTGACCAATGTGGCGTTGATCCGCGGCCTGGCGCAGTTCCTGGCCGACGCCGGACTGCCGACCACCGGCTTTGCCACGGGCAACATCATCCTGGGTGGCAATGGCAGTGACCTGATCGAGGGCCGCGGTGGCGATGATCTGATCGACGGCGACAAATGGATCAACGTCAGGATTGCAGTCTATGCCCCCGGTGATACCAACCACACCGGCCCCGAGATCGCCTCGTTCGACAGCATGGTCGATATGATTCCGTTCATGATGAACGGCACCTACAACCCTGGGCAGCTCAAGGCCGTGCGGGAAATCCTGCCTGGTACCTCCACGGGCGGGGCGGCGTTCGACACTGCGATTTTCTCCGGCAATCAGGCCGACTACGTGGTCACTCAAGACACCCGCGGTACGGACAGTCTGGCGGACGATGTCTGGACGGTGAGGGATACCGTCGTGGCCCGCGACGGCACCGATACCTTGCTGCACATCGAGCGCCTGCAATTCGCCGATGGTCAGCGCGTGTTGGTCGAAGGGCTGAATGCACAACCGGTTGGCCGGCCAACCATCACCGATGGGAACGGCGGCGCGATTACCGTGGGCGACATGCTGACCGTCAGCGTGGCCGGGGTGACCGATGCCAATAATGTCGGGGGGACGCTCAATAATTCCTCGGTGTCCTACTACTGGCAATTCGAGGCGGATCCAGGCAGTGGCGTGTTCGAGGACATCATCCTGCTGCCGGCCGGCGACCTGGCGTTCCAGAGTGCCGACGGCACCGCGTTCAAGGTCTCTCCAGACCTCGCCGGGTTGTCGTTGCGGGTCAAGGCAATCTACCAGGATGGTCATGGCACCACTGAAGTGGTGTTCTCGCAGCCGACCGCCGTGGTGGCGCCTGGCGCACCGGTTGTGCCTACGCCGCAGGTGCCGGTGGTCGACGCCACCGCAGGCGGCGAGGGCCTTCACATGGTTCGTTCCGACCTCAATTTCATTCTTGATCAGATCAAGATTGCCGAGGCTGACGCGGCCGGACAGGACATCCTCTCGTTGATCCCGAATATCCGCGCGCCGTTGGGCCTGCGGGCGGTTGACGGATCGAACAACAACCTGATGAACCTCAACGGCAACAACCACACCGAATATGGTGCCGCCGATAACACCTTCCCGCGCTTGAGCGATCCGGTGTTCAATCCGGCGGAAGGTGTGCCTGCGGGTTTCTTCGGCCCAGGCTCCCCGGCTTTTCCGGGATCGTCCTATGCGCAGAACAGCGGCCCGGTGTTTGACTCGCAGCCGCGTACCATCAGTAACCTGATCGTCGACCAGACCTCGCACAACCCGGCGGCCTATGCCACGGCTTACGACCCGGGTGCGAACGGTCATCTCGACTTCGGCGTAACGGGTAGCGGTAACGACGATGTGCTCAAGGATGGCGTGCGGATCGTCGCCAGCCCCGGCATGGATGGTCAGTTCGGCACGGCCGACGACCACGATGTGTACCTGTTCGAGAACACCGCGGCGGATGCGGGATTGTCCGCGCCGTTCAATGCCTGGATGACTTTCTTCGGGCAGTTCTTCGACCATGGTCTGGACTTGGTGACCAAGGGTGGTTCGGGCACCATCTACATCCCGTTGCAACCGGATGATCCGCTGTACGTGCCGGGCGGCAACACCAACTTCATGGTGGTGACCCGCGCGACCAACCTGCCGGGGGCCGATGGCGTTCTCGGCACGGCCGACGACATCCATGAGCACACCAACACCACCACGCCGTTCGTGGACCAAAACCAGACCTACAGCTCGCATCCATCGCACCAGGTGTTCCTGCGCGGATACGTGATGACGGGTGCCGGCCCTATAGCGACCGGCAACCTGATCACCAACCGTGACCTGGGGCTGGACGGCAAGTACGGTACCGGGGACGACACCGAAATCGGTGGCATGGCGACCTGGAAAGTGGTCAAGGCTCAGGCACGTGACGTTTTGGGCATCAATCTCACCGACGCCGATATCGACAGCGGTCCGCTGCTGGCGACTGACGCCTACGGCAACTTCATCAAGGGGCCGCATGGCTTCCCGCAGGTTGTCATTCGGGTCAACAACGGGTTGGACGGCATTGCCGGCAACGCCGACGACGTCACGACCCTTATGGAAGGCGATCCGGCCAATCCGATAAGCCTGGCGAACGCGGTACGCACCGGCCATGCCTTCCTCAACGACATCGCCCACAATGCCGTGCCGGTCATTTCCGGCGGGGTTCTGCAGGCCGATGGCGATATCGATGTCGGCAATGCGCAGAACGTTGGCCCGACCGGCAACAACCTGACCTATGACAACGAACTGCTCGACGCGCACTACATCGCCGGTGATGGCCGGGTCAACGAAAACATCGGCCTGACCGCGGTGCATGCGATCTTCCACGCCGAGCACAATCGGCTGGTGGCGCAGACCAAGGACACCGTGCTCGATTCGCATGACGTGGCCTTCCTCAACGAGTGGCTGATCAATCCGGTGAATGCAATGCCGGTCACCCAGGCCGATATCGATGCCCTGGTGTGGAACGGCGAGCGTCTGTTCCAGGCGGCCAAGTTCGGCACCGAGATGCAGTATCAGCACTTGGTGTTCGAGGAGTTTGCGCGGACCATCCAGCCCCGTGTTGACCTGTTCTTCGCACCGACCCAGGTCTATGACGTTGATCTCGACGCCTCGATCGTCGCCGAGTTCGCCCACACCGTGTACCGGTTTGGCCACTCGATGCTGACCGAGACCGTCGATCGCTTCGACGTCAATTTCGACGTGATTGGCGACCCGAGCAGTGCAGATCCCGATCAGCAACTGGGCTTGATCGCGGCGTTCCTCAACCCGTTGGCGTACGCCGCCAGTGGCGTGACGCCCGAGGATGCGACCAGTGCGATCGTGCGTGGGGTGACCCGGCAAGCCGGTAACGAGATCGACGAGTTCGTCACTGAGGCGCTGCGCAACAACCTGCTGGGCCTGCCGCTCGACCTGCCGGCGATCAACATCGCCCGTGGCCGCGACGTGGGAATTCCCTCGCTCAACGCCATTCGCCGCGACATCTATAGCCAGACCGGTGATACCCAACTCAAGCCGTACAGCAGTTGGGTCGATCTGGTGCAGCACCTCAAGCATCCGGAGTCGTTGATCAACTTCATCGCCGCCTATGGCACGCATGGCACGATCACGTCGGCAACCACGCTGGAAGGCAAGCGCGCTGCGGCGATGTTGCTGGTATTTGGCGATGGTGGTGTTAACGAGCCAGCCGATCGGATGGACTTCCTCAACGGCTCCGGCGCCTGGGCCAACATAACGCTGGCCGGCAAGGATGGGGCTCTGGGAACCGTCGATGATCTGAAGGGTGTGACGATCACGGGGGTCGATGCCATCGACCTGTGGATCGGCGGCCTGGCCGAAGAGAAAACGCCGTTCGGTGGCATGCTCGGCTCGACCTTCAACTTCGTGTTCGAGAACCAGATGGAGAAACTGCAGGATGGCGACCGCTTCTACTATCTGGAACGTACCTCTGGCCTGTCGATGAATGCCGAGCTTGAAAGCAACTCGTTCGCCAAGCTGATCATGGCCAACACCTCGGCCACGCACTTGCCTGGCCTGGTGTTCTCGGATGTGGCGTTCTATCTGGAAAAGGACCAGAGCAAGCAGTACAACGAAGGCCTGGGCAGCGCCGATCCACTGAGCGAAAACAACCATCAGGTGGTGTTCCGCGACAACCCGTTGACTGCCGGGCCGGACGCCAACTACATCAAGTACATCGGTGAAGAACACATCGTGATGGGCGGCACCAACAATGCCGACATCCTCATCTCCGGGGGCGGCGATGACACGGTGTGGGGTGACGGCGGCAACGATCGCATCGAAGGCGGTAACGGCAACGACCAACTGCGCGGTGGCGCCGGCGATGACATCATCACCGACATGGGCGGCGACGATAACATCCAGGGTGGCGACGGCAATGACGTGTTGCACGGCGGCAACGGCATCAACCTGATCATTGGCGGGTTCGGCAACGACTTCATCATCACCGGTGAAGACGCCTCCGAGGCCATTGGCGGTCAGGGCAACGACTTCATCCTGGGCAGCAAGGCCAACGAGCAGGACATGGGTAACGAAGGTGACGACTGGATCGAGAAGGGCACGTCGGACGGTGCCCCTGGCGACAACTTCGATCCGCTCGGCAATGACCCGGTGATCGGCAACGATGTGTTCGTCGGCGGTAACGAGAACGACAAGTTCAACGGCGAAGGCGGCGACGACATCATGGTCGGCAGTCTTGGCTTTGGTGACCGCTATATCGGCGGCTCCGGCTATGACTGGGCGACCTTCAAGGATCTCACCCAGGGCGTGACCATCGACTACAGCGACCGCTTTTTCGATGTACCGCCGGTACCGGGTTCGGGGGCCTCGGCACTGGTGCGCTTCGACATCATGGAAGGTCTGTCGGGTTCGTCCCACGGTGACTTCCTGCGCGGCGATAACGAAGACGCGACATCGCTGCCCACTGCGGGGGCAACCGGCAGTGTGCTGACCAACATCAACCTGATCGACGGCCTGGCAGGTCTGCTGCCCGCCGGAGCGACGTTCTTCGACGGCGGTAACATCATCCTCGGTGGCAGCGGCAGCGACCTGATCGAAGGTCGCGGCGGTGACGACATCATCGACGGTGACAAGTGGCTGAACGTACGCATCAGTGTGCGGCAAAACATCGATGGCACCGGCCCGGAAATCGCCTCGTTCGACAGCATGGAGCCGATGGTGCCATTTATGTTGAACGGTACCTACAACCCCGGCCAACTGGTCATTGTGCGGGAGATTCTGACCGGCAATGACAAGTACGACACCGCGCTGTTCACCGGGAATGCGTCGGAGTACAGCGTCGTGGTCGATGGCAATACCGTCGTTGTGACCGACTCGGTGGCGGGGCGTGACGGTGTCGATCGCCTGACGGGCATCGAGCGCCTGCAGTTCGCTGATCGTGCGCAGTCGTCCGGCGTGGGGACCGCGCAAAACGCCGGTCCGACGGGGCATCTGGCAATCCTCGATGATGCCACCGGTGTGCGTGACGATACGCCGGTCGCCGGCCAGTTGCTGCGCGTCAGCAATCTGGGCGTGCACGATGCGGACAACGTGGGAGTGGGCAATGCGAGCGGTGCGGTGACCGGTGCGGTGGCTTACTACTGGCAGGTCGAAAACATCCCAGGCACGGGTGTTTATGAAGACATCACCTTCGTCGCCGCTGGGGAGGTATCGCGGGCGATCGGCACCACCTACCGGGTCGCGGATGATGTAGCGGGTCTGAATATCCGTGTGCGGGCGGTGTATCAGGATGCCAAGGGCACGCTGGAAATCGTCGACTCGACGCCCAACAGCCTGCCCAGCATAGTGCCGACCGTAGCGGGACTGGCGGTGCAGAACCAGGTGTTGACCGCCAACCCGGCGAGCATCGTCGACCTGGATGGCCTGAGCAATCCGCAGTTCACCTTCCAGTGGCAGGTCAACAGCCCGGCGGGCTTCGTCAACATCGCCGGTGCCACCAATAGCACACTCGCGCTTGGCCAGTCTCAGGTGGGTCAGACGGTGCGCGTGGTGGTCAATTACGTGGATGACTTCGGTGTACACGAAAGCATCGCATCCGACGTCCTGGGGCCGGTGGCCAACGTCAACGATGCACCGACCGGTGTTTTGCTGATCAGCGATACGACACCGGATCAAGGGCAAGTGCTGACTGCGATCACGGCCGGGATCGCCGATGCGGATGGGTTGGGCACCTTCAGCTACCAATGGCAGCAGGGTATTGGCACGTCCTTCACCAACATCAGCGGTGCGACTGCTGCAACGTTCACACCGGGTTCGGCGCAAGGCAACCTGCAACTGAGGGTGATCGTGCGCTACACCGATGGCTTCGGCACGCAGGAGTCAGTGACCTCGGCGGCGACGGCAGCGGTGACGGTGCCGACTGGCGTGGTGCTGACGGGCAATGCACAGGCGAACATCCTCACCGGCGGTGCGGGTAACGACCTGCTGTTTGGCCTGGGCGGGAACGATACGCTCAACGGCCTGGCAGGTAGCGACCAGCTGTTTGGCGGTATTGGCAACGACATTCTCAACGGCGGTGACGACAATGATGTCCTCAATGGCGAGGACGGCAATGACACTCTCAACGGCGGGCTTGGCGCCGATGCCATGAATGGCGGTGCCGGCAACGACACCTTTGTGGTCGATAACGTCGGTGACTCTGTCATTGAGGCGGTGGGTGGCGGTACCGATCTGGTGCAAACCAGCCTGGCAAGCTACGTGCTCGGTGCCAACGTCGAAAACCTGACCTTTACCGGCGCCGGAAATTTCACCGGTACCGGCAATGCGCTGGACAACACCATCAACGGCGGGGCCGGCAACGACCTCCTCAATGGTGGTGCAGGTGTCGACCGGCTGGTGGGATTGGCCGGCGACGATACCTACATCGTCGATAACGGCGGGGACACGGTGGTCGAGGCGTTTGGCGGGGGGGTGGATACCGTACAAACGACCCTGGCCAGTTACACCCTGGCAGGCAATGTCGAGAACCTGACGTTCACCGGCGCTGGCGCCTTCGTCGGCATTGGCAACGGGTTGAACAACGTCATCACCGCCGGGGCAGGTAGCGACACCCTCAATGGTGGCGGCGGCAACGACATCCTCATCGGCAATGGCGGTAACGACAGGCTCAACGGCGAAACCGGTAACGACCAACTGTTGGGTGGCCTTGGCGCCGATATTCTCAACGGCGGCAATGGCGATGACAGCCTCGACGGCGGTGACGGCGACGACTCACTGATCGGTGACACCGGCAACGACACGCTGCTCGGCGGGCTGGGTAATGACAACCTGGACGGCGGTAACGGTAACGATCTGCTCCAGGGAGGAGATGGCAATGACACGCTGCTCGGTGGCATCGGCGTCGATACCCTGTTGGGTGGCAACGGCAATGACTTTATCGACGGGGGCGATGGCAACGATACGGTCACTGGCGGTGCCGGCAACGACGTGATGGTTGCCAGCAGTGGCAACGATATCTTCATGTTCGCAGCGGGCTTCGGTACCGATCAGATCCTCGGCTTCGATGCCGTCCTGGCGGGAGGCCAGGACCGGATTGATATTTCCGGGTTGAACATCACGGCGGCGACCTTTGCCGGCAGTGTCACCATCGCCGATGTCGGTGCGGATACCTTGATCAGTATTGGAGGTGCTGACTCAATCCGCCTGGTGGGTGTGGCCGACGCAACAACCGTCACTTCTGCAGACTTCATCCTGGCCACTTGAGGTCCTGATCAGTCTCCGCAAAGGAGCGTGACAACAGGGAGGGCAGTGGATGCCCTCCCTTTTTTATGCGCCGTAACTGGCGGCAATCACAATGAGCGCCAAAAAACAGACCAACTGAACACAAAAAAAGCTGAACCGAACCGCCACGAACCCATCGGTTTGTACATGGGACACGTGAACCAGCGACTGACACACGCGAGCGATCAGCACCAGAATGGACAAGGCGTTCACGACAGGGCTGTCGATACCCAAGGCCGAGATCACGAATACGATCGCGCCAAACACCGGAAGGTTTTCCACGCAGTTGGCGTGTGCCCTTGTTCCGCGCCGATACCAGTCCGCGCCTTCAAGCTGATCGCTTCGGAACGATCCAATCGCAACCTTGGCGAATAATATGCCGCCCCAGCGATACACCCCGACCGTTGCCATCAACAGCAGCAGCGTCCAGGTCGCGAATCCAAGCAACATCCACATCGGAATCGTCATGGCTGCCGTCCTCGATCAATCATTTTCTGAACGTCATCCCCAGCTGCCCGCTGTCGATCAAGGGCTCATGATGGGGGCCAGCGCGGTCTGAATCCTGGACATCTGCTCCGGAGTCGTCATGCGCGTCAACAGCCGACCGAAGTGGGGATGCTGCACGCCCGAGATAATGTATTGCCAGCGGTAGGCACCCAGTACCGAGGCTTTGATCTGTGCAGCCTCATCGACACCGAACGAGGGTGAGACATTGCGAACGAAGTAATCGGCATCGGCCGCGGCTTGTGCTTGCAGGATGTCGTCGACGGCGGCCACCAGCACAATCAGATCGTTCACGGCCTGGTCGCGTTCGGTGGGTGAGCATCGCGCGTGCTCGGCCTTCCACTCCAGTTCATCGAGCACGACGTGCCGGCTTTCATCTTTCCAGTGAAATTTGAAAACGTCCTTGAACAGCGGGCACAACTCCTCGCGCGGGGCGATGCTTTGCGCGTAGTGCGTTTGCACGAACAGCTCGATATGACAGGTCAGCGCCAGTACCGACCAGGTGCTGGACGCCAGTACCACGCGCGCCACATCGTTGGGGTCGGCCACTTGGCGATACCCCGCCGGCATGTGTGCGCCGATCATCGTCTCCATACGCCGGAACATTTCCTGATGCTTGATCTCGTCATTGGAAAAGCGCACCAGCGCCTCGAGTGCCAGTTGATCGTCGAATACGTGGGCTCGACCCTGATCGAGCATTTTGGCGCTGATAAAGCGCTCGACCAGGCCGAAGATGTAGGCGTAGGTGCGGCCCTGAATCTGGCTGAGCAAGCGTGCCTCGTGCGGAGCGAGAAAAGTCAGGCGATCGATCTGCGATAGCCCGTCGGGCAGGAATTTACGCGAGAAGTCGAATTGCCGGTCCTGCAGCAGATCGCGATCGATCTGCCATTCGGCTTTCTTCGATGACCTGACCATCTGGGCATAGCGGGCAGCGTTGCGCGGGTCTGGAGAGGTTAGGGTGACGAGGCTGTTCATAGCGATCTCCTGCTTACCTGTTCGAGCTGAAATAGGGCAATTACGGAGCCAATGACCCTGGGTGAAACCTTGGGGGGATCGCCTCGATCGCCGGGTCCGCGTTGGTGCTAATCTAGGCCTCGCGGTTCAGGCGAAGAATGACCGATGCGCCTGATTACCTGCTCCGGACTCCGGAAAGGAGGGCTGGCCTTTGTTGGATGCACTGTCTGATGTCTTGCGTGTGATCCGGCTGTCTGGAGGGGTCTTCCTCGAGGCAGAGTTCACTGCGCCCTGGTGCATCAGCGGGAAAATTTCCGCAGACGATTGCAAGCCGTACCTGGCGGCCCCTCGACATATCATTGCCTCGCATTTTGTCGCCGCCGGCAGTATGCAAATCCGGATCGAGAAGGGGAGCGCCCTTGACGTACGGGCAGGTGAGCTCGTTCTGCTGCCTCGCAATGACCTGCATACCTTTGGCAGCGACCTGAGCGTTGCGCCCATGCCGGTGAAGGAAGTCATTGAACCACCTGACATCGGCGGCATTTCACGGATCAAATATGGCGCAGGTGGCGAATCCACGCAGATCCTGTGTGGGTTCCTGGGCTCCGAAACCGCCTTCGGCCCGTTGCTTTCGACGTTGCCAGCCTTATTGAAACTGGACTTGCGCGCGACGGCTTCGGGCGCCTGGATTGAAAGCTCATTTCGTTTCGCTGTCAGTGAGATCGCAGCAGGGCGTGTCGGCTCGGCAACGGTCATCGCCAAGCTGTCCGAATTGCTCTTCGTCGAAGCCGTCAGCCAGTATGTCGCCAGCCTTCCCGCCGAGCGGCGCGGGTGGCTGGCGGGCTTGCGAGATCCGCACATCGGACGCGCATTGGCGCTGCTCCATGCGCGTCCAACCGACAGCTGGACCGCAGAGGCCCTGGCGCTGGACGTGGGCATGTCGCGCTCGGTTTTCGCCGAGCGCTTCACGGCATTGGTCGGACAGCCACCGATGCAATACCTGACGCTCTGGCGTATGCACCTGGCGGCGCAACAACTGCGCGAAGGGCACGGGAATGTGGCGCAGATCGGCTTTGCCGTGGGCTACGAGTCGGAAGCGGCGTTCAGCCGTGCCTTCAAACGCCAGTTCGGCACATCGCCTGGCGCCTGGCGCAAACAGGCCGGGCACCCTGACACCCTGTAGGAGCAAGCTTGCTCGCGATGGACGTCAACGATGACACGCATCATCTGAATGAACCCGTTGTCTTGAATTTTTCGCGAGCAAGTTTCGCTCCTACAGTAATGCTGTTCACTTCAGGACATCTCGAGACGGACATGAAACTGTGGCGAGCGCCTGTCTATAAGTGAACAGCATTACGCCCCTACAGACGCTTCGAAAGCCTGGTCACTTTGCCGAGCTCGCCTGTTTGATATCACCGCAAAAAAGATCGACGTTGCCATCGGTTGCCGCACTTCGCACGACCACGGAGTACTCACCGGCCAGCAGGGTGGACAACGGCACAGGCGCGGTTCTGGAAAAGCTCCAACCGCGTACAGGTTGCCGCTCGGTGTTGACCCGATCATTCAATTCGTACGCGACAGCCCCGGGTTGCTGGCACGTGCCTTTATAGATGAACGAATAGAGGCGCAAAGGCAGCACCGTTCCGCTGGGGATGCCACTGATGAAGAAACTGAGCCCGGTTTGTTTATCCCACTCGGTCAACGAAACAGTGCCGATCTGGCCGGCGTTCTGCCGGGTGGCTTGCAGGGGAACGTTCACGCTCTGGCCGGATGACGTGGCGCAGCCGTAAAGGCTTGTGGCGACCATGAGCATCGCCATCGGGTGTCTGAGTTTCATTTGCCAAACTCCTGTGCTGAAAACGCCAAGGGGAGATTAGCGGGTATAGCTCATTCATCGCCTTTGCGGCGCAATTCCTGCCTGCTGGCTTATACCGGCGTCCCGCCGCAGACTCTGTAGGAGCTGCCGAAGGCTGCGATCTTTGATCTTGCGTTTAAAAACCAAAATCAAAAGATCGCAGCCTTCGGCAGCTCCTACAGGGGGCGTGTGGTGTCAGTGCATGACCCAGCTCAGCAACCACCGCCCCAGCATCAACCCAATGGGCCTTATGTGACGGGGTTGACCCGCTGAAACTGGACCCTTTGAAAACTGACTATCTGCTGCGCGGTTCGTATTTGCAGGACGCTCATGCTGAAATTTATTCGGTAGACCAGGTCAGCGCCTCGAAAAACACCGCAAGGCACGACTATGTGCCCTTCAGCAGTTTCCAGCACAAGGGCGGCATGCTGCGCGACGAGGAGCCTGAGCGCTATTTCCATACGCGGTTGAAACGCGCGGTCAATGGTCTGAATGACACCTGGTTGATCCTGGGAGGCGAGGGGTTCAAGGCCGATTCGCTGATCGAGAATCAGGGATTGTCATTGCGCATGACCGGTACCAATGGCCAACTCCCGCGCCAGGTCCTGCAAAGCACCTTGCTCGACACACTGGCGCAGTCCTCCCAGGTGGACCTGCGGGTGCGCAATCTGTGTGCGCCGACCTTGCCGTGCTACCCACCGAACCGTGACCGCTTCCACTGGCGAGTGATGAGCCACCTGGGCTCGAATTTCCTGCCGATGCTCGACAACGCCGAAGTGCTGCGCGGCACGCTGGCGCTGTATGAGTGGACAGGTAGCGAGGCGAATCGTCGACGCCTGGACGCCATCGTTGAGGTCAAACACGGCCTGTTACAGCGCTTCGAAAAAGGCTTCCTGCTGCGCGGCGTCGATATCGAAGTCACCCTCGATGCCAACGGCTTTTGCGGCGAGGGGGACATGTGCTTGTTCGGCGAAATGCTCCATCGCTTCTTCGCCTTGTACGCCGACATTCACCTGTTCAACCAGCTCACGCTGATCCTTCAGCCTTCCGGAAAATGCCTGCGATGGAACGAGAACCACAGTCAGCGTATTCCCGGTTGAACCTGGTGGGGAGCGAGCAGGCTCGCACACAGTTTTGTGATTCAGCGCCTACAAGCTCCCCACCCGATGCCCGCCATCCACCGCCAGTACGCGATATCTGCCATTTGATCGACAGGCGGCGTTGAGTCGTTTCGATTTTTGAGGGTTCCTCTTTGGCCGGATGCGCCTGTGCACCTTCAATATTCATATCGACTGTACCGGCCCCTTCGCGAGCAAGCCCGCTCCCACAGGTTGCGTGTCGATTGCATAGTCTGTGAACGACACAAAACCCTGTAGGAGCGAGCATGCTCGCGATGGACGTCAACGATAACGCGGGCTGTCGGGTGGCATCGATGTTGGCTGCACTGGCCTCTTCGCGGGCAAGCCACGCTCCTACAGATATTGTGTCGATTGCGCTATCTGTAGGAGCGAGCACGCTCGCGATGGACGTCAACGATAACGCGTGGTGTCGGGTGGCGTCGATGTTGGCTGCACCGGCCTCTTCGCGGGCAAGCCGCGCTCCCACTGATTTCGATAGAAAGGCCGGCCTCAGATTGCACGTTGGTTTACGCGTGCCATGAGCTGTTCGGCGCTTTCCTTGCGTTCCGAATAGCGATCCACCAGGAAATCCTGACGGTCACGCAGCAGCAGGGTGAACTTCACCAGTTCTTCCATCACGTCGACCACTCGATCGTAGAACGCCGAGGGTTTCATCCGGCCGGCGTCGTCGAACTCCATGTACGCCTTTGGCACCGAAGACTGGTTGGGGATGGTGAACATGCGCATCCAGCGGCCCAGCACACGCAGCTGATTGACCACGTTGAAGGACTGCGAGCCACCGCAGACCTGCATCACCGCCAGCGTCTTGCCCTGCGTCGGGCGAATGGCGCCGAGTGCGAGGGGGATCCAGTCGATCTGCGCCTTGAACACGGCGGACATCGCACCATGGCGCTCCGGTGAACACCAGACCTGACCTTGCGACCACAGCACCAGGTCGCGCAGTTCCTGGACCTTGGGGTGGTCGGCAGGCGCGTCGTCGGGCAGTGGCAACCCAGAGGGATTGAAGACGCGGGTTTCGGCGCCCAAGTGCTGCAACAGTCGAGCGGCTTCTTCCACCAGCAGACGACTGAACGAGCGCTCGCGGGTCGAACCGTACAGCAGCAAGATACGTGGCTTGTGATCACCCGGACGGGGTGCGGTCTGCGCGTCGTCGAACAGCGACAAGTCAAGGTTGGGCAGTTGTTCTGACATGGGGCCTCCGGCTCAGAGAGCGCCGATTCGATCCAGCTCGCGTTTGAGTTCATCGCGGCTGAGGCTGTTGAAGGGAAGGGCGAGGAAGGCTTTGCAGCGTTGCTCGATGTGCGCCAGTGTGGCGCGGAAAGCGGCGTCCACCGTGGCTTCGTCACCCACCACGTCAGAGGGGTCTTTCAGGCCCCAATGGGATTTGAGCGCTGGGCCGAAGTACACCGGACAGCTTTCACCGGCCGCCTTGTCGCACACGGTAATGACGATATCCGGCAGGTTGCCCTCAAAGGCGTCATTGCCCTTGCTGCTCAAACCCTCAATGGAAATGCCGGCCTGCTGCAGCGTGGTGAGGCTGCGCGGCAACACTTGCCCCTTGGGAAAGCTCCCGGAGCTCACCGCTTCGAATCCCTGCGGCGCCAAATGATTGAACAGGGCTTCTGAAAGGATGCTGCGGCAACTGTTGGCCGTGCACATGAACAGGACACGCATGGATTGCTCCTTCCGCGTTTGCGGACATCAAAGGCTCAGGCGCAGAGCCAGCGCCGAGAGGGTGATCAACAGAACCGGAAGAGTCAGCAAGAGGCCGACCTTGAAGTAGTAACCCCAAGTAATGCGCATGCCCTTGCGTTCCAGCACGTGCAGCCAGAGCAGCGTGGCAAGGCTGCCGATGGGGGTGATTTTCGGGCCCAGGTCGCAACCGATGACGTTGGCATAGATCATCGCCTCGCGGACAACACCCTGCGCATCGCTGGCCTGAATCGACAGTGCGCCAATCAGCACGCTGGGCATATTGTTCATCACCGACGACAGCAGCGCGGACATCAGGCCGGTGCCGATGGCGGCGCTCCAAAGACCCTGTTCGGCGAGGCGGTCGAGTACATGGGTGAGCGCATCCGTCAGCCCGGCGTTCTTCAGGCCATACACCACCAGGTACATGCCCAGGGAGAAAATCACCACCTGCCAAGGGGCTTCGCGCAACACACGCCGTGTGGAGATCTTGTGGCCTTTTGCGGCGACCGCGAAGAGGATCGCCGCACAAACTGCTGCGACCGCACTGATGGGAATTCCCAAGGGGTCCAGGGCGAAGAGACCCACCAGCAACACAAGCAATGTCCACCAGCCAACGATAAACGTGGCGCGGTCGTGAATCGCCGCTTCGGGTTTCTTCAGTGCATCGATGGCATAGCGTTGCGGCACATCCCGTCGGAAGTACACAAAGAGCACCAGCAAGGTGGCGGCGACGCTGGCCAGGTTTACCGGGACCATCACCGAGGCGTACTCGGCGAAGCCCAGTCCGAAGTAGTCGGCGGACACGATGTTCACAAGGTTGGACACCACCAGAGGCAGGCTGGCGGTGTCAGCGATGAAGCCGGCGGCCATGACGAACGCCAGGGTCGCGGCAGGGGAAAAACGCAGCGCCATCAGCATGGACATGACGATGGGCGTCAGGATCAGCGCTGCGCCGTCGTTGGCAAACAGCGCGGACACCGCAGCGCCCAGCAGCACGCAAAACGCGAACAAGCGGTAGCCGCTGCCATTGGCCCAGCGCGCCACATGCAGGGCGGCCCATTCGAAGAAGCCGGCTTCATCCAGTAACAGACTGATGATAATGACGGCGATGAACGTAGCGGTGGCGTTCCAGACAATGGCCCACACCGTCGGAATGTCTTGCAGCGATACTGCGCCCACCGACAGGGCGATGACCGCGCCGATAGTGGCGCTCCAGCCTACGCCGAGGCCCTTGGGTTGCCAGATCACCAGAACGAGGGTGAAAACGAAAACAGCTACAGCGACCAGCATTGAAGGCTCACTCATTCAGGGGTTCAGCAACAGGCAACATCGCGGACAGGGCGTCCATCCATGTTTTGCAGGCGCGAGGCGTTGTTCTGCAGCCACTCGGTGTTGGCCTGCAACGTCACCTGCAGCATGTCGTGCACCCAGGCAGGAAGATCCGGATTGAGGCGGTAGTAAACCCACTGCCCCTGGCGGCGATCCAGCAGCAGGCCACTGCTGCGCAGTTGGGCGAGGTGGCGACTGATCTTCGGTTGGCTGTCATCGAGGGCACACATCAGTTCGCAAACGCAAAGCTCGCCCTGGTTGGCGATCAACAACGTGGCGCGGACGCGAGTTTCGTCAGCCAGGCTTTTGAATACTTCTGGAGGCGTGATCATGCCGGGTACCTTTTACATATGGATAATCAAATATACGGATATCCATATGTATTGGGCAAGCCATCTGCGAGTGAACGGTCGCTCCTGGCCAGTTGCAGAACGCTTCTTCTCGGACATGAGATCGGCGTAGCACCAGACAGAAAAAGCAAAGCCCCGTAGGTTCGCGGCCTCGGGGCTTCTATTTTCGCCTACATCCCTTAATGTCGAGCGAACGTGGCGGCGAGACTACCAGCGATTTTTTGAGGGTTCACTACGGCCAAAGATGGATTGTGTTTGCTCGGCAGGACGTCGCAGGAGGGTAAATCTCGGCTGTCTTGGATTGGGAGGACTTTCCAGGCAAGGACGCCGGGCGATTGCAGGTGCGCAGTACAACACCGCTACCGAACTGGTTTGAACCTGCATCTGCATAGCATTTGATCAGCCACTTACTAGTCTTAAAGTCTAGTGTCTGTGAGTAGCGACACAATAAAGGTCAACCCCGTCAGTCCTTGATCCGCAGCGTTTCTCATCACTCAGGCGGGCGTGCAGAGGTTTGGGTACGCGATGTTCTTCATGAGTGATTCTGCGCTGAAAGAACTGAAAACCGGCAATGGGTTTGAGGTTGGCGTGGGTCCAAGCATCGTGGTCGAAGATGCAGGCGCGGCCAAGACGCTGACGACTTCAACGATTCAGTCTGATATCTATGCGTTCATCTTTGATCAAAAGGGTTTAATGGCTGGGGTGGGTTTGCAGGGCTCAAAGATTAGCAAGCTCAGTCGCTGAAATCGTCGGCTATGCTCCGACTGATTTGCCATGCAATTACAGAAATGGGCCACCGTGTTGGCCCATTTGCTCATAGCTCAGGGGGAGCGCCGTGTCTTTAGAAATCCAGCTTTCGGAAAATGTGACTGAAGCAGAGCGGTTAGGCATTTTGACGCCATTACTGGCCCATAATCTGGCCAATGGTGGGGATGACGCCCATGAAACATTTGCCCTGTTGCTACGTGACCCTGACAGTAACGACGTGATAGGCGGGTTGTACGGCAAAGTCTCCTATCAATGGCTGCTCATTGATCTTGTCAGTGTTCCCGAGTCGATGCGTGGCCGAGGCATCGGAGAACGGCTAATGCGCATGGCCGAGGACATCGCTCAGAAAAAGAACTGCACTGGCATCTGGTTGGAAACCTTCAGCTTTCAAGCACCAGGCTTTTATCAAAAACTGGGCTACTCCGAATTCGGACGCCTGGCAGACTATCCACCGGGACATACCCGGCTCTACTACCAGAAGCTGTTGCGTTGACAATGCCTTGATTTAAGTTGACTGATTTCCTCAGGGCGTGAAGCGGCGGGTAATGCATCTATTAAATTGGGGGCGATTCAGAGAGAGGGTGGAAGCTATCTAAAACCACTGCGATCTATTTTGGTTTTGCTGGGCCGATCCGAAGCGTTCATCGCATCGTATTTGACCAAACGCTTAGTAGGGCTAAAGTCCAATTGTTTGTGAGCACGACGCAATAAAGGTCGGACCTGTTAGACGTTAGCCAGCAACGGCTGTCGTCACGCAGGTTCATCAGTGACGGGGGGTAGAAAAAGAGTATTCCT
The DNA here is from genome assembly GCF_050990305.1 of Pseudomonas putida. Classification (GTDB taxonomy): domain Bacteria; phylum Pseudomonadota; class Gammaproteobacteria; order Pseudomonadales; family Pseudomonadaceae; genus Aquipseudomonas; species Aquipseudomonas putida_AH. Next base: position 2,510,708 of record NZ_CP158817.1, read on the forward strand.
CATGATCAAACACCTTCAAATAATGGCATTGGTTTCTATCTTCGCGATCGTTGCGGGGTGCCAAACGGATCAATCGACTTCCGCCTCTGATGTGAAGGCTGCGAACGCTCAGATGGATCAGGAGGCAAAAGCGGCGTTAAAGAGTTTATATAGCAGTACGCCAGAAGCGCGTGTCTTAGCGCAGAAAGCCAAGGGTATCCTCGTTTTCCCGGATGTGCTGAAAGCGGGTCTCATTGTCGGTGCACAGCATGGCGAAGGCGAATTGATCGAGAACGGCAAAGTCACGGGATACTACTCGACCACTGCAGCCTCATACGGTCTTCAGGCGGGCGCGCAGAAGTTTGGTTACGTGATGTTCTTCATGACCTATTCAGCGATGAACGATCTGAAAAAAGTTAATGGCTTTGAGGTCGGCGTGGGCCCAAGCGTTGTGTTCGTAGATTCAGGCATGGCTAAGTCGCTGACTACTTCAACGGCTCAGTCTGATGTTTATGCGTTCATCTTTGATCAAAAGGGCTTAATGGCCGGGCTGGGACTGCAGGGTTCAAAAATTACCAAGCTCGATCGTTGAACCCGTCGGTCGCTTCAGCTGGAGGCTCGAGTGACAGCTAGCGAGCCTCCTCGTTGCCTTCAGGAGTGCGGAGTTGGTCAAACCACAGCCAACGAAAAAATGACAGGTAGAAAGAGGTGTGGTTTCGACCCACAGCAGCTGGTGGTCTACGAAATCCTGAGCAAAGCAAACCTCAGCCGCTGAGACCAATATCACATCAGCGCCAACGCTTGCCGACGGGTGATCCGCAGTGCAGCAGGTAAAGGTCGTTCACGTTATGCCGACGATACCGTCCGGGGTGAAATTGACCTTGTCGCGCCCACTGTTTTTGGCCGCATACAGTGCCTTGTCGGCTTCGTTGAGCCAGGCGCTGGGGGTGGCCATTTCACTGTGGTACGACGCAAGGCCGATACTCAGGCTGACCCGCAGCTCGGGCCATTGTTCATTGCGATAGTTGCCCATCACCTGCCGCAGGCGCTCCATTACATCGCAGGCGTGGCTCAGTGAGCTGTTGAGCAGGATCACGCAGAATTCGTCACCACCATAGCGACCCGCCAAGTCGCCTTGGCGCAGGTTTTTTTTCAGTTCTGCGCTTAGCTGACACAGCACACCGTCGCCGACGATATGGCCATAGGTGTCGTTGATTTTCTTGAAGTGATCGACATCGATGATCGCTATGACCGCTTCACTGCGCTCCTGCCGGCAGGTGTAAAAGCGCAAGTGAAGCAAGTCCTTCAACGACCCATGATTGAGCAAGCCGGTAAGGCCGTCGGTTCGGCTCAGAACGCCGAGTTTTCGTTTATGTTCGGCGAGCTTGATGGCCAGGCGATAACAGACCCCACCTACGGCCAACGGGTAGAGCGTCAGCATCGGCAGGCAGGCGTAGATCTGCAGCTGGGTGGCTGCAAGTACCAGCCCCGGGCCGAACAACGCGACCGACACCAGCATCCCGGCACCTTGGGCCAATGCACCCTGCACAAACAGGCGCTGACCGCCGGCAGCGATGTTGTTCATCGTCATCATCGAAAGGATGGTGACGGTGGGCAGCGGATTGAATTGCATGGTTGCAGCCCAGAATCCGCCTAACAATGAATCGTAAAGCAGGTTGCGGCGCTCTGCCTGATAGGGCTCGCGTGTACGAGTGGCCAACTGATAGGCCAGGTGCGGCCAGGCCAGACCGTTGAAAAACAGAAGTATCCATACCCATCCTGGCAAGCCGAGTGGCGCGATCGCGGCCAGCACACTGAGCATACCGATCGACAGTCCGATGATGCGTGGCGGGTAAATCCGTTTGGCGAACGATAGTCCTTTGCCGATTTTATTTGCTTCATCCCAGACGCCAGTCACCTTCAGCTTCCTCTATCGTCCATCCAGTTTGGGAAAACATTTCTATCGTAAGTCCGAGCGACACCGCCTTGCAGTTTAAACCACTTATTCACGCGCTAGATTGGTAAACACTTTTCGAACTTCCGCTCCTGACCGTATTCTGCCCGTTGCGACAGTCAGAACACGACCCAAAGCCGACTGTGATGCCAGGCGGCTTTGGGTTGAAACGGTCACGTAAGGGGATTTTGCGTTTGCCGACGACATGGCTAGCCGTTGGATAGAGGACGCTAACCTTTGCCTCCGCTAATTCCGCTGCCACCGCTGCCTCCGTTGCCGCTGCTATCTCCCTGGTTATTCTCGACCTTGACCTGTGGTCCGACGCCATCTCCCGTACGGAATGTCGGTAATGCAACCGAGTTCACGAACTTCACGCCGTCCCAGCTGGGCAAGGGGGTGGGCATCAACTGGAACTGGCCCGGGTGCTCGGAGTCCCAGCGCAGCAGCATCGAGGTGTCTTCATGCTGGGTATTGTGGCAGTGCTCCATGTAGGTACCGGCAAACTCGCGAATGCGTAAGGCCACTTCGACATTGTCGAGGCTGTCGGGATCGGGGCCTATACGGTAGATGTCTTTGCGCGCCCCTTTTTCCCATTCAGGTGGTGCCTTGCCGCCTCGACTGAGAATGATCCCTTCCTCGAAGTGCACATGCACCGGGTGATTCCAGCCATTGCCGCCGTTCTGGATCTTCCAGATTTCCAGCGTGCCTTCGCCCTTGAACCCCGCCGGTGTTGGGCCAGTGGCCAGTTTTGGCGCGGCTGAAATCCGCCGCGGGTCCATGTTGAAGCCCTGGCCGCCATCGGTCTTGATCGTCCAGGGCGTCAAATCCGTGCCGTCGGAGCGACCAAAGATAAAGGAGCGGTGCCGCGCCTGGGCAAGCTTGGCGATATCGGCAGGGTCATCACGGTGCAAGGGTAGGGGAATCATGAATTTGCCCTCGGGTTTGCCAGGTTTGGCGGGCTCGAAGTCGACCGGATTCATGCTGACATCCTGGCCGGTGTATGGCTTGACGTTCAGTTGCATGAATACGCCGACGCCGGGGTCACCGTTGATCCACTGCGGTCCGTGGCTGGTTGGCCTGACCACGGGCAGGTACTTCTCGGAGAGTACATCTGCCAATGGAATGTCACGGTTGGGGCGCTTGCCGTCTTCATGCTCCTCGATGTTGACGAAGAAAAGCTTGTCGCCCGGCTTGATGCCGTTTTTCGAGAAGTCGACGATGATGTCATAGCGTTCGGCAATGCCCATCATCGGAAGAATGGCATTGTTGTCCTGTTTGTCGCCGTCGCCATCGAGGTCCAGGCTGCCATCGAACGGCACCGCGTGCTCCATGATATTGCCGTCGTTGGCAATCATGTGGAACGGCACCCGGTTGTAGGAAACCCCGGAGTTTTTCGGGCCGGGAAACTCCCCACCATTGCCATTGACCTGACGCACCAAGGCCAGCTTGAAGAAGCGAGAAACCGATCCGTTGAGAATGCGCAAACGGTAACGCCGGGCACGTACGTCCAGGAAGGGTTTGAACTCCCAGTTGGTCAGTATCTGGTCACCGAGAAACCCGTCGGTGTTGAAGGGGTTGAACCACAACTGGCCGGTCTGGTCCCAGGCCTTGTCGGCGATCGTCAGGTTGATGTCGTAGTCACGGTTACCCCAGCCCAGCGCCGAGCCGCTGGGCAAGCGCAGGTTGACCCCATCGTCGACCGCCTCGTTGCCACGGTCCACGGCGCTGTAGTAGTTCATCATCGTCGCGTTGCCCTTGTAGACGTTCTGCGCGGTGAAATCGAGCATGTGGTCGTGGAACCAGTGGGTGCTCATGGTTTCGCGCCAGTCGCCACGGATCTTGATCGTGCCGTGGTCGCAGGTCTTGAAGCCGGGGCTGGCGTCGTTGACGAACAGGGTTTCACCGGGGTCGCACGGGAAGGCCGCCCGTGGATCCTCGGCCTCGGTATTGATGGTGTCGTAGCCGGCCAACTGGATCGGCCAGCGATAGTCGTAGTACTGGCCCGGAAAGAAGAATGCGTTGGTAAAACCGTCGCTTTCAGCAGGCGAGTGGCCGTTATGTTCGTGGGTCGTGATGGTGTGCAGGCCAAAGCCGCGGTTGGCCGCAGGGTCGATGGGCAAGGCATCGTAATGACGCATCAGCATCGCCTGGCCATAGCGTACCTGGAGCAGTTTGGGTGGAAAGGTGCCGTCGAACGTCCATAACGCGTTGTGGTCCTGAATGGGGAGGTTGGGATGAAACTGCACCTGAATACCCTTGGTGGTGCCCTCGTTGGCCGGGTCGCCGTTGGTGTTGTGATAGAGGCCGCCCGGCGCAAACTCGCCCACGGCGTAGTTATGCCGTTGTGCACGATCACGCAAGCCGCTGTTGACGTGCGCACCTGCCTGTACGGTCTTGAAGGCATCGCGCGGGAAAAACTCATTGAAACGCTGGTGCGACCAGCCTTTTCCCGGTGGCCGGCCTTCTGCGGGTGAATCGACCCGGCGATTGAGGAAATCCTCGATCTGCGCCTTCCAGGGGTTGCGGTCCAGCACATTGGAAAATTCTGTCGGGAAGGGCGTCAATGCCGGCTGCCTGAGAAAGGCATCCAGCGCAGCCGGCGACGGGCCGCTGCGTGCGACCTTCAATGGATCTTGCGCCGGTGCTGGGCCCACCGTCGGGACCGGAAACGGGACGGGTGATGGTGGGTCAGTTGCATTGAGCTTGTTTGAACCGAACTCCTCGAACAGTTCAAGTTTCTGGGTGAACGGTTGAGCCCCGAACAACGGGCTGGCATTGCCGTTAGTGGGGATATTGAAGCTGGGTTGCAGATCAGGTGGCAGCACATTGTCGGCCAAGGGGGTCTTGCGGTTACCGACCACGCCATTGGGCAAGTCGAAGGCACCGACGTTTGCCGCAGGCTGCTTGCGCAAATCTTTCAAAGCGGCATCGGGGTTGGCAGGCTGATTGGTGAACGCCGAAGGGTCGGTAGGCGGTGGCGGATCGGTGTTGTCGAGGGGGGCTGCCAGGGTCTGGGATAAGCCCAACCCCAGCATGATGACGGCAGCAGAGATACTCTGTGCCAGCCTGGTTTTGGACAACGGACCAGGATGCAACCTTACGGTAACTGGTTTCATCGAAAACACCTCTGAGGGGTTCCGCGGAGCACGTGGCAATGCAGGGTAGCGAGCCACGGCTTCCAAGCCGGCTGGCGAAATAATTGATTTCGAGCCGGCATGACCAACACGCAACTTTTTTGCCAAAAGTGAATGGAACTCAGTAACGGCTCTACGCGACGTTTCCCTTGGCTGTCCGCGTTAAAGGGGGATGAGATCCGCGGGTCAAAGCCCTCGATGATGGGGGAATATCCCCCCCAATGCAGGGCGCGATCGTACGAGGTGTTTGGGCTAGGTGAAGTGGCCACTTTCTGAATGTATCAATGGCCGCTTGTGGGATTGTGTTGAAGTCGCAGGTTCTGTATCGCGGCGGTTAGCGTGAACTCATCGTTCGCGCCACTCATGCCACGCAATCGCAAGCGATCCCGTTTCAGGATGTGCTTGAGAAGGGCAAACAACATTTCGACCTTCTCACGCTCGTGGCTTCGCGTTGTCATGCCTGGGCAAAGTATGAAGTACCAGCGGCGTGGACGTCTGCCATGCCGCTGTATCTGGAGCCAGAAGCTTACTCAAGAACGCTTGGATCGCGGCGGATTTCCTCCCGAGCCATGGCTTCCCAGAGGAATGGGAAGCCATGGGTATCGGTGCGCTCTCCGGTTGCGAGCGCGACGCTGGCGGGCAACGGTGAGCCGCCACCCAGTGCTTCGACATGCCAGGCCAGACGGCAGCGCCACTCGAGTGTGATGGCGCGCAAATGTGCCTGGCGAATGCCGTTGGCCACCACCAGCACACCGTGGTTGGCAAGCAACGCCCATTTTTGCGTACCGAGAGCGTCCACGACGGCGCGGCCTCGTTCCGTGTCTTCAACCGTGCCCTGATACTCGTCATAGAGTACCGGGTCCGTGTCAACCAGGGCGGATGTCTGATCATAGATGGGTGGCGTGCGCCCGGCCGCCGACCACACGCCCCCCCATCGCGGATGGTTGTGGATCACCACGCCGACATCATGCCGGGCGGTGTGTACGTCAATGTGCAGGTTGATGGCCGGGGTGATGTTCCATTCGCCCTCGATTACCTTGCCTTGCTGATCGAGGCGCAGGATATCCGAGGCGGTCACTTCACCCCAGGTGAGTTCCCACGGGTTGGCCAGATAAGTGCCGTCATCCTGGCGAACGGTGATGTGGCCGGCGATGTGGTCGTTATAGCCCTCGCGATACAACACCCGACACAGCAATGCCACGGTCTGGTGGGGTGTCAATGGGGGCAGCAGCGCATAGCGCCCTGGCTTGGGGGCGTAGCGGGAGAGCAATTCCTTGTTCAGCGCATCCTTCAACATAGCGGTTTCCTCTTGAGCGACTGCCACAAACGGTGATTAACCAATCAATGAATTACGCGTGCAAAGACCCGCGAGCGAATACCGAGGTGCGTTGCATGCGCCGTTGGTGCGGTTGATAGTCCAGGATGGCGTTGTGAAGCACGCTACGGTTGTCCCAGAGCACCATGTCACCGACGCGCCAGCGATGGCGGAAGCCGAATTGAACGTGTTGGCAATGCGCATGCAGGTAGGCAAGGATGGCGTCGCCCTCGGGGATGGCCAGGCCGTCGATATGGGTGGTGTAGGTCGGGCTCAGGTACAGCGCCTTGCGACCTGTCACCGGGTGCTGAATGACCAGCGGATGCAAATGCCGCCGGTTCGCGTTGATGACCTCGAGATAGCGCTCGTGCGTGACGACGTTTTGGCGCAGCGCTGTCGTCATGGGGCCGTTCATGTCGTGCCAGGCGTTGAGGCCTTCGAGGTAGTGCTTCATGCGCTCGGACAGCGCGTCGTAGGCCGTGGTCATGCTGATCCAGCAGGTGTCGCCGCCACACGGCGGCAGGATCTGGGCGTGAGTCATGGTGACAATCGGTGGGCTGGGCAGAAAGCTCTCGTCGTGGTGCCACATATCCGCTCGATCGCCCAGCTTGGAATCGATCACGGTGATCTGTTCAAAGCCTTCACCCAGGTTGGGATAGAAGGTGTGCACTTCTGGCTCACCGAAATACCGTGCAATCGCCAAATGTTGCTCGGGCCTCAGCCCCGGGACGTGCAGTACGAGGGCTTCATGTTTGACCAGCGCCGCCTCGAGCGCCGCCAGCGTTTCTGGCAAAACGACTGAAGCCGGATCCAGATCAAGCACTTCGGCACCCAGGCTTGGGCCAAGCGGCTGAACGGTGAAAGATGAAGACATGGGCAATCTCCCGGTAGGGTTGGAAATCCGATCTTGGGGGGCGCATCACTACGCGTTTAGACGATGTCTGATCGACGAAAACGATCATACTCAGGTCGCGAAAGCTGAGATATTCGCATTCCAGAAGCAGCGAGTTATGCTGTTAACAGATTGATTTAATTGATTATTATTGAAAATTTAGCGCTTCGAAAAATGCACCACTCGGATTCCCATGTACAAGAAAGGCGATGAAACCGCGATGGGCCAAAAGTTTTCGCCGGAGCAGCTTCCGGCGTTACGCAAGCGCCCGACCCAGTCACGCTCTCGCGCACTCGTCGATGCCGTGGAGCAGGCGTGCCTAAGGATTTTGGATGAGGCTGGCGAGCAAGCGCTGACCGTCGCCCGCATCGCGGAAATATCTGGGGTTGCCGTCGGCTCGATCTACCAATATTTCCCCAGCAAGGACGCGATCGTTGCCTTGCTGTACGAGCGTGTGCTCGACGAGGAGTCCGAGGAGCTGCTGAGGGTGCGCGAAAGGCTGGTTGGCGTGCCGTTGAAATCGGCACTGCGAGATATCCTGGCCAACATCATCCGTGTCGAAACACGCCTGTTCAAACTGAACAAGGCCTTTCACTTGCGTTACCACTCCGCCCTTCACTTGGGAATGTGGCGCGGTCCTTACCACACGACAGGTGAGTTCATCGAAGCGACCTGGCTGCCGCTCCTGCATCTGTACAAGCATGAGATCACCACGGAGCACCCCGCCTTGGCGGCTTATTTGCTCGGACAGGGGCTGCGCAGTGTAATCCGGTCGGTATTGGAGGATATTCCGGTGCAGCTGGAAAACCCGGCCTTGCTCGACAGCCTGGTCGCCATGGCTGTCGGATGCCTGCGTCCATCCGCATTCGACTGACAGGCGGCCCTTACAGCAACAGAGCTTCGTCAAAATGCCCCTATGTTCCGTGATCAGCCGCCTCGTTCGCTCATCTGACTCGTTCGCAAACAGCGTTTTCAAAAATTACTGGCGATAACGTGAGTGCGCCGCCGTGCCGACTATGGGAGCAAGGGGGCGTGCCTTTTGTCGCGACATCTGCAGCCTGCATCAAAAACTTCGCGGTCTTCCTACAGGTATCTAAACTTGTCCGTACGTTCGCAATCGCCGGTTGATTCTGGAAGTTCGAGGCGAAGAAAAGAGCGGTAGGCATCGAGGTTCAACCTGGCGAGGAGGGAAGGCGATGAGAGTATTGCGATGGAGCACATTGGTATGGGTGGCATGGGTGGCCTTGGTGACGGCATCGGGCATGGCCCGCGCCGAAGGGGTTGCCATGATTACCGGCGAGCAATGGGTGCAGTCGACGGAGCAGCTAAAGAAGGTCTATCTCATCGGCATCGCCAACGCCTTCGAGGTGGAGGCAGCCTACTCTAAGGCGAAGCCACCGACGGATGAGCAGAGCCTGATCCCACGTTTCGCCAGGGGCTTGAAGGGCCAGACGCTCGACACCGTGCGCGAAAGGCTCAATCAGTGGTACGCCGCCAATCCCGACCAAGTGAAACGCCCTGTCCTTGAGACCATCTGGTTTGAGATGGTCTTGCCGGGTCTGAAGCAGAATAAGTAGCGGAGGTGAACATGAAGAGGGTTCTATTGTTTGCCGCAATCCTCACTGCAGCGAGCGTGATCGGTTGTACCTCGATGACTTCTCAGCAGCAGGGGACGGTGAGCGGTGCGGCCATTGGTGCTGCGGCTGGCGCTGGCATTGCCGCGATTTCCGGTGGCAGCGGATGGACGGGCGCCGCGATCGGCGCCGTTGCCGGCGGGGTTGCCGGCAATATCAGAGGTCGGCAGCAGAAGTAGACGGGCCGATCTGCGCCATGGTGAGGGTTTCGCTGTGAAACCTTGTCCGGAGAGTGTGTGCCTGCTCGTTTAACTTCCCGGGTGCAATTCAAATTGTGGGAGCGAGCCTGCTTGCGAAAGACTTTAACCGTGTGCATATCCGTTGCTGCGGTATTGGCCACTGGCGGCTGGGGGGTAGCCATTTCATTAGCGGGTCACTTGGAAGTTTTAACGCCGCCCGGCGCCAAGTAACCAAGCGCTCTGGCCCCTGACGTTCGGTGCCTCGCTCCTACGGGCGAACCGGGCGTTGCGGTGTGTCTGTCGAACCGCATCATCGTTCTTCGCCTGTAGGAGCCAAGCTTGCCGGCGAATCAGGCGCTGCGGTGTATCTGTCGAACCGCATCATCGTTCTTCGCGGGCAAGCCTCGCTCCTACGGGCGAACCAGGCACCGCGTTGTGTCTGTTAGTCCGCGTTATCGTTTTTCGCCCGTAGGAGCCAGGCTCGCCGGCGAATCAGGCGCTGCGGTGTATCTGTCGAACCGCATCATCGTTCTTCGCGGGCAAGCCTCGCTCCTACGGGCGAACCAGGCGCTGCGGTGTGTCTGTTAGTCCGCGTTATCGTTTTTCGCCCGTAGGAGCCAGGCTTGCCGGCGAACCAGACACCGCGGTGTGTCTGTCAGACCGCGTTATCGTTCTTCGCCTGTAGGAGCCAGGCTTGCCGGCGAACCAGACACCGCGGTGTGTCTGTTGATCCGCGTTATCGTTTTTCGCGGGCAAGCCTCGCTCCTACGGGCGAACCAGGCACTGCGGTGTGTCTGTCAGACCGCGTTATCGTTCTTCGCGGGCAAGCCTCGCTCCTACGGGCGAACCAGGCACTGCGGTGTGTCTGTCAGACCGCGTTATCGTTCTTCGCGGGCAAGCCTCGCTCCTACGGGCGAACCAGGCACTGGAGTGTGTCTGTCAGACCGCGTTATCGTTCTTCGCGGGCAAGCCTCGCTCCTACGGGCGAACCAGGCGCTGCGGTGTGTCTGTTGATCCGCGTTATCGTTTTTTCGCGGGCAAGCCTCGCTCCTACGGGCGAAGCAGGCGCCGCGGTGTGTCTGTCAGATCGCGTTATCGCTCCATGACATAGGTGCCCGGTGCGGGGCACAGGGGCGGGTATTTGCGTGAGCCGAGTTTCTTCGGCGCCGGCAGGCTGCCGCCAGAGCGTTGTCCGATCCATTCGCGCCAATGTGGCCACCAGCTGCCTGGCTGGCGTTCCCCGGCGTTCTGCAGCCAGTCTACCGGGGCCTCGGCGGCGGCAGGCGCTGCGTAGTAGAACGACTTGGGGTTGCCCGGCGGGTTCACCAGGCTCTGCAGGTGGCCGGCATTGGACAGCACATAGGTTGCGTCCTCGCCAAACAACCGCGCAGTGCCGTAGCAGCCCTGCCAAGGGGTGATGTGGTCGGTGGTGCCGCCCACTACATAGGCGCCCACCTTCACCTGGGTCATGTCGATCGACTCGCCGGCAATCTCCAGGGTGTCCGGGTTGCTGTAGGGGTTCTGCTGGATCAGGTCGAGGTAGTCCGCGTGCAATTGGGCGGGCAACCGCGTGGTGTCGTTGTTCCAGGCCAGGATGTCGAAGGCTGGCGGCTTGTTGCCCAGCAGGTAGTTGTTGACCCAGTAGTTCCAGATCAAGTCGTTGGGCCGCATCCAGGCGAACATGCGGGCCATGCCTTGGCCGCTCAGCACGCCCTTGCGCCGGGAGCTGGCCTTGGCCGCGCGCAGGGCGGACGGGGTGGTGAACAGCCCCAGGGTGGTGTCGTCCAGCGCCGAGGGCATGTCGAGCACGCACACGGCCCAGTTGGTGTTGGCCACTTTGTGGCCTTCGCCACGGGCCGCCAGCCAACCCAGATAGGCTGCCAGGGTGATACCGCCCGAGCAGGAGCCCCACATGTTCACGTCCGGGCTGCCGGTGATCCTGCGCGCCACGTCCACCGCCTGGTCCAGGCACAGCGCATAGTCGGACAAGCCCCAGTCACGGTGCTCGCGCGTGGGGTTGCGCCAACTGATGACGAAGAGGGTCACGCCGCTGTCCTGAATCCACTTGATCAGGCTCTTTTCCGGCGACAGGTCGATGGCGTAGTACTTGTTGATTTGCGGCGGCGACATCACCAAGGGCCGGGCATAGACGTTTTCGGTGGTGGGCGCGAACTGCAGCAGCTCGAACATCTCGTTGCGAAACACCACTTCGCCCTTGGCCGTGGCGATGTTTTCCCCCACTTTGAACGGTGTGCTGTCGACCTGTCGCGGGAGCCCACGGTTATTCACCATATCCTGGCCGAACTGGCGCATGCCCCTGGCCAGGCTCATGCCTCCGGTGTCCACCAGCTTGCGCAGCGCCACCGGATTGGTCAGCGGCGAGTTGCTCGGTGCCATGGCATCGGCCAGCAGCGCAGCGACGAACCGGGCTCGGCTCTTTTCCAGCGGGGCAAGGTCAGTGGATTCGATGAAACGGGTCAGTTCGCTTTGGCCGGCCAGATAGCTCTGCAGCAACGCGCGCAGGAAGGCGTTGGATTGCCAGGCCGGGTCGGCGAAGCGCTTGTCCTTCGGGTCCGGCGCGATGCTGGAATGACCGCGGACGATGCCGCGCAGCGACTTCAGGTAGCCACCCAGATGAGCGCCCGCTTTGAGCGGCGACTTGCCCACGGCCTTTAGCAGGTAGCCGGCCGAGCCGACCAGGTCAGCCGCGCGCACGCTGACCAGCGGATTGCCGGCCAGGGTCTGGTTGGCGGCCGTGCCGATCAGCTCTTGTTGCTGAGGGTTGTCCGGGAGATCGCTCTCTTTGCGTGCGCGGCGCTTTCGGCCGGTCGTCTGGGGACGTTGGGTGGAGGTTGCGGTCTCGCTCGTTCGGGTGGATCTGCTCATGTCGGCTCTCGTGTTTGCGGGCACGTTGTTGTTTTGCACCGACTCTAGGGCAGCAGCGGCGGCGACACCTACGCATCGCACGACAGCGAATTTTCATTTCATGACAAGGGAGTCATTGGCCGACGAGTTGAACCGGTGGGCAGTCAGTGGTCACACGGCACTGGCATCGTTTTCATGTTCATCGGCAAAGACCATGAGCACTTCCAGGTCGAGCAGGTCCAATTTTATCTGGGCGATGAAAGCGGAGAAGGCCAGGTTGGCGGCGAGTCGTCGCAGATCGCTGGCCCAGGCCGGTACATAGGTAGGCCCTTGGAGCCAGCCGGACTCGAATAGCGGCGCCAGGCGTACGGTATCCGCCAGGCTTAGGCGTCCGGCAAACAAATGCCCCACCAGTTCCGGTCGGTTGTCGCGGATCGCAATGCGCAGCAGGGTATGGACACCCAGCAAACCCGTCAGGTAGGCGGCATCTTTGGTAAACGCCGAGCCACCCCGCAGGTCGGCACCACGGAAGACCCGTTGGGTTGAGCGGAAGGACTCCTCTTGTGACTGGCCAGCGGCAAGAAAACCTTCGAATACCTGTATGAAGTCGGCGCCGTCCAGCGCTTGCTGGACCGCCAGCACGCGCAGGGCCAAGCGGCGCAAACGGTTAATGTCCATGCTGCCGGTGAACAGTTCGGCCAGGGTGGCAATGCCTTCCTGGGTTTGAGTCGTGCGGGGTGCGCCCAAGCCCAGGCTTTTGAGGTTGGGCTGAAGTGCGCCATTTTGCGCGGTCGCGACATGCACGAAGGCTTCGTGCTGCAATAACTGCTGCTTGTCCAGTTCAGAGAACAGCGCGCTGCTGCGCAGGCGTATGCGGCTCGCCCCGGCGATCGCCTTGGCGGCCAGGGTCGGGTCGAGCACGACGTTGACCCGGCCCTCACCGAAGAAACGGTCCAGTTCCGGCCGCATCCAAGCGGCGAAGGCCTCGGCCGGGATATCAGCCTGAGTCGGTGGAATCCGGGCGCCACCCAGCAGGGCGTCGGTGGTGGTGAGAAAGAAACGCGCCGCATCCAGCATGCTCAGTTGCTGCTTCGGATAATAGAAATCCGGACGTCGGTACAACGCGGATGAATATTGTGTAAAGGCGGGGGTGCCTATCGCCCCCAGCATGCGTCCGGCCGTGGCGTAGCTGCGCGCGGTCATGGCGAGATAGTTCCCGGCAGGATGCCCTTGATCGCAACGGCCGATAAACGCCTCCAGCGCGGCGATGTCGGCGCCGTGTTCACGAGGGCGCATGTCGACTCTGGGCAACTCTGCTTTCCCGTCACGCCAACGCGCCAGGAAGTCTTCCTCGACCCCATCCGGCCAGGACAGGGCATCCAGTACGCGGATCTTGCGCGCCAAACCGGGTAGGGCGGCGTCGAGTTCGGACAGGGGGGCACTGCGCATGGAGTCACCCTTAAAGGACGAGGTTCACTCGAAAAAGCTTAGCCGCTGCGTCCCTGCAGCGATGCCCCTCAAAGAAAGAAAACCCCCGGTTCGCCCCAGCAGATGACGACTGCCGGGCATTTCGTGCTGCGACACGTCCAGTATTTTTTTGGATCAACCATCGGTCGCCTTTTTCTTGCACCGCTTGAACCTGTGCGAAAAGAGGTCTAATTTTTCGATGTGGGAAATTTTCCCACGGACAAAAACCCCAAAAAATTTCATACCGATTTGGCGTTTCTCGCAGTACTGACCAGGAGACGGAAAATGCACATTCAAACGCTGTTCAAAAGGACTCTATTGGCGATGGCCATCGGTGGCGTGTTGTCGGCGTCCATCGTTCTGGTTCCAGATTCGATTTCCCATGACTCCAGCGCTTACGCCAAAGACGGTGGCGGCCACGGTGGTGGCGGCGGCGGTAGCGGTGGCGGTGGTGGTGGAAACGGAGGAGGCGGTGGCGGCGGTAATGGTGGAGGTGGTGGTGGAAACGGAGGCGGTGGCGGCGGTAATGGTGGAGGCGGTGGCGGCAGTGGTAGCGGTGGTGGAGGCGGTGGCCACGGTGGAAACGGTGGTGGAAGCGGCGGCGGTAGTGGCGGTAGCGGCGGTGGTAGCGGTGGCGGAGGCAGCCATGGTGGAAGCAGCGGCGGTAGCGGAAATGGCGGTAGTGGCGGCAGCAGCGGTGGTAGTGGCGGCCATGCTGGCACCGGCGGTGATCATAGTGGCAGCAGCCGTGGTGATGCAGGCCAGGGCCACAGCGGGGTTTCGAATTCAGGTCGTAGCAGCAACCATGCTGAAGCGGGCGATGATCACGGAAATCACGTTGGTGGAGAGCCTGGCGATGATCATGGCAATCATGTTGGTGGCGAACCCGGAGACGATCATGGCAATCATGTTGGCGGCGAGCTTGGAGACGACCATGGCAATCACGTTGGCGGTGAGCCTGGCCATAATCGTGGCAACCATGTGGGTGGCGAACCGGGCGATGACCACGGCGTTCATGTCGGCGGTGAAGCCGGGGACGACAACAGCAGGAGCTAAACGGCTCTGATGGGATCTCATGCAAAACCTTGGGGGCGGGTTTTGTATGAGGCGTGACCCAGCCTGCAAACGCCCCATGTAACGCACAAGCAGTGAGCGCTAGCAGTTATCCCTGGAAAAAGTGGGTACCGGCACGTATGGGAATTTTTCCCGCGTCGTTATACTGGGTTTATCTGTCAAGGAATGCGCTAAATGCAATCGCCCACATTACCTCCTTCTCTGTTAAGCGCTCTGCGGCGGGTCATGCGCCCGCTGGTGCGCCTGATGCTGCGCAAGGGGATCACCTATACGGTGTTCGCCGATTTGCTCAAAGAGGTGTTCGTGGATGTGGCGGATCGCGAGTTTCGCCTGGACGACAAGGTCCCGAGCGATAGCCGCATCAGCCTGCTCACGGGGGTTCATCGCAAGGACGTCCGGCGGCTGCGAAACGAGAGCGACACATCGGTCGCGGCGTTGCCGGAAAACATCACCTTAGGTGCGCAGTTGGTCTACGCCTGGACCAACTGCCAGCCTTTCTGCACAACAGCGGGTCTGGCATTACCGCTGCCGCGACTGGCCAGTGCCGGTGGCGATTGCTCCTTCGACGCCCTGGTGGCGAAAATCAGTACGGACATCCGCGCGCGGGTGGTGCTCGACGAATGGTTGCGCCTGGGGGTCGTGCGGCTCGATGAACAGGACTGTGTTCACCTTGAGGCCCAGGCTTTCGTGCCGCAAAAAGGTTTCGACGAAAAAGCAGCTTACCTGGGCCACAACCTGCACGATCATGCCAGCGCAGCGGTGCACAACCTGAGCGGGGAAGGCCAGCCTTTCTTCGAACGCAGCGTGCACTACGATGCACTGACACCGGTCAGCGTCGAGGCGTTGCGCGAGGCCGTGGCCAAGGAGGGGATGCAAACCTTGCTCGCGTTCAGTCGGCTTGCCGCAGACCTCGAAAACCTCGATTTGCCCAGTACCGAGCAACGTCAACGCATCACCATCGGACTTTATTTCTACACTGAGCCTACCGATCCCGATTCGTCGAAGACGCCTGCCCCATGATTTTCCTCAAGCGCTGCTTCAGTGCCGTCACTCTTGTCCTGGGTTTGAACCTGGTCATGCCCGCGTGGGTGGACGCCGCACCGGTCTGTGTCAGCCGCGATGAAGTGGGCATGTCGGGCGCATCGGGTATGCAGTTTCCCGGCGGCGTGGGGGGAACCGGCGCCAAGACCGGCGGCGTGGGTGGTACAGGCATCCAGAGCGAAAACGGTGGCGTTGGCGGCACCGGTGCACCGCTGCAACAGCGTCCAGGTGGCACCGGCGGTACGGGGGCGGTGGCGGTCGGCGTGGATGGCCCGCTCATTGATCACAGTAACGGTGGTGTGGGCGGCACGGGTGCACCGCTCCAGCGTCCGGGAGGAACGGGTGGCACCGGTATCGTTGGCACCATCACCGGATTTGCTTCGGTCTGCGTCAACGGCATGGAAGTGCACTACGGCAAAGACGTGCCCGTGAGCGAAAACGGCATCCCAGCCAGCAGCGCTCACTTGGCGATCGGTCAGGTGATCGCGTTGGAAGCGTATCCCACCAAGCGAGGCCTGCAAGCCGGACGCATCTCGATTCTGCATGCCTACGAAGGGCCGCTGACGGCATTGCCCAATGGTTCGGCGCCGTTGCGGGTCATGGGACAACCCGTGCGCCTTGCTCCGGGGGCACGGGTCGCTGAAGGGCTGCGTCCGGGCGAGCCGGTCCGGGTCAGCGGTCTGCGCAATGCCAATGGTGAAGTGGTGGCCAGCCGCATCGAACGCGCGCCGGGCCTGCGAGAAGCCAGCGCCATTGGCGCGGTAGACCGTACCGGCACCCTCCAGGGATTGAAACTGGGAACGCGCGTGGCGCCTGCGCAGGAAGTGCTGGTGCGTGGCCAGTGGTCTGGCCGTCAGTTGGAGGTCGCACAAAGCCGTCCCGACCCGAGCCTGCCTTTTGCCGGGCATGTGCATCAAGCGGTGATCGAAGGCCTGGTGCAGAGCCGGCAAGACCGACGCCTGGTGGTTGCAGGCTTCAATGTGACACTGGGACGCGAAACCGTGATTGCCGGCGAACAGCCCGGCACATTGGCCGTGGATCAGCGCGTTCGGGTCAGCGGGGTGTTCAGCGGCGGGCGTGAGGTGCGGGCAACCCGTGTCGAGTTCCAGGTCGAGCGCGTTGACAACTCGGGCAGGGGGCGCATGGAGCGCAGCAGCGATCAAAGCGCGGATGGCTCAGGCAGTACCAGCAATGGCAGCAATGGCAGCAATAACAGCGGACACGGTGGGCGCGATGCAAGCCCACGCAGTGAAAGCAGTGGTGATAGCGGCGCAGATAACCACGGCTCCGACCGTAGCGACAGCGGGAAGTCTGAAACGGTGGACACGTCTGGAAAATCGGAACACGTCGACAGCGTGGAGAAGTCCGAGAACGAGAGCAATAGCGGGCGCAGCGGCAAAATCGAGAAAGACGAGCGGCCTGAAAAGGTCGAGAAGGTTGAAAAAGCCGAGAAGGTAGAACGACCTGAAAAGGTCGAGAAAGTCGAGAAAGTGGAGCGGCCTGAAAAGGTCGAGAAGGTCGAGAAAGTGGAGCGCCCTGAGAAGGTCGAGAAAGTCGAGAAGGTGGAGCGGCCTGAAAAGGTCGAGAAAGTCGAGAAAGTCGAGCGTCCCGAGAAGGTAGAGACGGTTGAGCGACCTGAAAAAGTAGAGAAAGTCGAACTGCCCGAAAAAGTGGAGAAAGTCGAAAGGCCTGAGAAGGTAGAAGTGGAAAAAGTGGAGAAAACCGAAAAAGTGGAACATCCGGATCGATCTGGCCGCTAGATTCAAGCGGTACGACGATTCTACAACCGGTAAATAAGCTACTAGGCTGGGTACGTTCACTCACACTTCTCAACAGGACTTTGAGGTGAAGATGAGACCCATGCTTCCTCTTTTTGCCGGCTTGTTGGCAAGTTTTGCCGTGCCGGCCCCGGCCGATACCTTCAGCACGGCCATTGGTCTGGACTATTCAAGCGGCGACTATGGCACGGGCACCACGTCGGAAATCTGGTACGTCCCGGTCGTGGGAAAGTATGAAACCGGTCCCATGACCTATAAGGTCACCATCCCCTGGTTACGCATCACCAATCCCGAAGTCGGTCCCGAAGGCGACCCGTTGCCCGGTGGTTGCAGGGATGTGGAAAGTGGCATGGGCGATACGGTCGCCAGCGCAGGTTATGCCTTGCTCGATGGCAGTGAGGGGGGCGTTTTGCTGGATTTGATCGGCAAAATCAAGTTCCCCACGGCGGATGAAGACCAGTGCCTGGGCACCGGCAAAACCGACTATACCGCTCAAGTTGATATCGCCAAGGCGTTCGGTCGGGTGACGGGCTTTGGGACGCTGGGGTGGAAAAAGTTCGGTGATCCACCTGACACCAATTTCGACGATCCGATATTTGCCACCCTCGGCTTTGCCTTTCCCGTGGCCGCACGCACTACGGCGGGTGCCTCCTACGACTGGCGGCAGAAAGTCGTCTCCACCGGTTCGCAAATCCAGGAGTTCACCCTGTTCCTCACGCACAAGCTCAACCACGAGTGGAAGGTCCAACTGTACGCGGTCAAGGGCTTTTCTGACGCAAGCCCGGACGCCGAGGGGGGGATGGTGCTGTATCACATGTTTTAGCGGCCGGCGTCGCCCTGGCGCCCATGCGCCGCATCCGCCAGGTGCCCGGTATCGACCCGAACGAACACCGAGTCGCCTACTGCCGTGAGCACGTCGCCTGCGTAAACCTCGCAAATGACGCGGGTTTTGCGTCCGACTTCGCCTTGCACTTTTGCCCGCAGAGTCAGCGGCACGCCCATCGGTGTTGGCTTGATGAACTTGATGCCCAGATTGCCAGTGACACAATTGATGCGGGGCAGGCTGGCGACATCGCGCTGTTCGGCGCGGTAGTGATACGCCATTACCGTCCAGTTGGAATGACAGTCGACCAGCATCGCGATCAGGCCGCCGTACACCAGATCCGGCCAGCCGCAATACTTGTCATCCGGCACGTGGTCGGCCACGACATGCTCGCCGTCTTCATGCCAGTAACTCTTGATGTGCAACCCATGGGGATTGCTGCTGCCGCAGCCATAGCAAACGCCATCCGGCGCGGCGGTGTCTTGCAGGGAAGTGTCGCAGGTGGTCATGCCTGATCATCCTATGTAGGCGCGAGCTTGCTCGCGAAAAGCGGCTGGGCAACGCGATTATTCAGGAGGCTAACGTTAACGTTAACGTCCATCGCGAGCAAGCTTCGCTCCTACGGTCTTTTCCAAACGAACGCATCCCCCTGTAGGAGCAAAGCTTGCTCGCGATAATGGCAGCCCCGTCAATCATGGGCTGTCTGATACACCGCCATCGCGAGCAAGCTTCGCTCCTACGGTCTTTTCCAAACGAACGCATCCCCTGTAGGAGCAAAGCTTGCTCGCGATAATGGCAGCCCCGTCAATCATGGGCTGTCTTGATACACCGCCATCGCGAGCAAAAGCATCCCAGGTCAGCCCAACGGCTTGCCAGCCGTTTCCTTCACCATCGCCAACCCCACCAACGTCAGGCTCAGACACCCCATCACATACAACGCCGGCGCATTATTGTTGCCCGTCAGGCCAATCAACCCGGTGGCAAAAAACTGCGCAAAACCCCCAAACACCGAAACCCCCAGGCAATAAACAATCGACAAACCGGTGGCACGTACCGCGCGCGGAAACAGCTCCGTCACCAGCACCAGGGTCGGCACGGTGATCAGCACCAACAGTAACGTGGTGACCAACGAGACAGCCAACAGCGTGGCCAACGTGGGGTACTGATTCATCAACATGAACGCCGGATAGATCAGCAACAGCATCGCAATAGCACCCAGGGCTACAGTACGACGACGGCCGATGCGATCGCTCAACCGCCCAGCCCAGATCGACAGGCTGATCTGCACCAGCGCGCCGAGACAGGCAGCGGTGGTCCCCATTTTCATCGGCAGGTGAAGCACCGTGACGCTGTAGTTGGTCATGTAGTCCAGCACGATGTAGCTGGACGCCGTGCTGCCAATCACCAGCAGCACACCGGTCAGGATGGTCCGGCGATGACGGGTGAAGATCAGCCGAATGCCCGACTCGCGTTCATGGCCCTGGGCTTGGGCAGCGGTTTCCTTGAGGTGGCGGCGAATGTAGACGCCCACCGGGATCACCATAATGCCCAGCACGAAAGGCAGGCGCCAACCCCAGCTTTCCAGCGCTTGGGGCGACAGGTTCGAACTCAGGGCCAGGGCCACCAGCGCGCCGAGCAAGAAGCTCAGGCCCTGGCTGAACAACTGCCAGCTGCCATAAAAGCCACGACTCTTGTCGTCGGCGTATTCCATCAGCATGGCAGTGGAAGCGCCGACTTCACCGCCGATGGCGAAGCCCTGGATCAGCCGCGCCAACACGATGATCACCGGCGCGGCCATACCGATTTGTGCATAGGTCGGCGCGATGGCGAACAGCAGCGACCCCAGGGCCATTAACCACAACGTCAGCATCATCGCCGGTTTGCGCCCGGCCCGATCGGCATAGGCGCCCAGCACCAGGCCGCCGATGGGGCGCATGCCAAAGCCGACGCCAAAGGTTGCCAGCGACAGCAGCAATTGCCCCAGCGGGCTTTCGACCGGAAAGAACTGCCGACCAATGAGGGTGGCGAAGAAGCTGTAGACCGAGAAATCGTAGAACTCAAGGCCGGAACCGATGGTGATGGCGGCGATGGCGCGTGCGCCGATCGGTCGGCGCACTGCGGTGGCGGCTGGCATGGCAGTAGAAACGGGAGTGGACATGGGACGAACTCCAGAAGACGAGGGCGGTTGTCGAGTGCGAATCAGGCCAGGAAGGTGTCCACTAGCCGAACCCAATAGCTGGCACCCGTCGCCAGACAGTCGTCGTTGAAGTCGTAGCCGGGGTTATGCACCATGCAGCCGCCTTCGCCGTCACCGTTGCCGATCAGCAGGTAGCAGCCGGGGCAACGCTCCAGCATCACGGCGAAATCCTCGCTGCCGGTCAGCGGTTTCATGTCGCGAATCAGCCCGTCTTCGCCAACCCAGTCCAGCGCCACTTGCCGGGCGAATGCAGTGCTGTCGGGATGGTTGAACAGCGCGGGAAAACGTTGGGCTTCATCGACTTCGACGGTGGCGCGAGCGCCGAAACTCGTCGCCTGGGCTTGCGCCACGGCGGTGATCCGCGCAATCAGTTCATCACGCACCTGGGCCTTGAGGGCGCGCACGCTCAACTGCAACTCGGCGTGATCGGGAATCACATTGGCAGCGATCCCGGCATGGAAAGCACCGACCGTGACCACCGCGGTGTCGAGCGGGTCGACATTGCGCGCGACGATGCTCTGCAGCGCCATGACAATGGCCGATCCCGCCAGCACCGGATCCACCGCCTTGTGCGGCATGGCGCCGTGACCGCCGACGCCGTCGATGCGGATGGTCACCGTGTCGGTGGAGGCCATGAACGGCCCCGGCAGAAAGCCGAGCTTGCCCACCGGCAGGCCCGGCATGTTGTGCATCGCGAACACCGCATCGCAGGGGAAGCGCTCGAACAACCCGTCATCGAGCATGCGCTGTGCACCGCCGTCGCCTTCCTCGGCAGGCTGGAAAATCACCACCAACGCGCCATCGAACTCGCGGCTCTCGGCCAGATACCGGGCGGCCGCCAGCAACATCGCCGTGTGACCGTCATGACCGCAAGCATGCATCACGCCGTCGTGGCGACTGGAGTAGGGCAGGCCTGTCTGCTCGATGATCGGCAAGGCGTCCATGTCGGCGCGCAGGCCGATCATCTTGTTGCCCTGGCCGTTGCGCAACAGCCCGACCACGCCGGTGCCGCCCAAGCCACGATGTACCTCGTAGCCCCACTCGGTGAGCTTACCCGCCACCAGATCGGCGGTGGCGAACTCTTCGAAGCTCAGTTCCGGGTGGGCGTGGATGTGTCGACGCAACGCGATCATCTCGTCTTCGAGCGCGCGAATGCCGGGCAGGGCAGGCAGGTTGAGCATCAAAAATTCCTCGTTGTTATTTGACTACTGTTCGCTCAAGACAATCTTCAAGAGAGGAGGGAATCTGTGGCGAGGGGATTGATCCCCGTGCGGCTGCGCAGCAGTCGTAAATCCAGACAACTCGTTTTGTCTGAAATAACGCAGGGGGCCGCTTCGCTGCCCAGCGGGGATAAATCCCCTCGCCACAAACTTGTTTGCTCGCTCTTGAGTAATCAGCTTTGCGTTTTTATGGGTCGTTTTTGGAGGTTCGACTGATACCCTGCGATCCTAATGAGTTGGCGAAGGCCACGGCAGTCGCAAAAAAGCGGGGCTGAAAACCCAGGGTTTACACCCCAGAGTTGGGAGGAAAGGATGAAGCTGCATCAATTGCGCGCGCTGGTGATGATTGCCGATTGCGGCAGCATTCGTGCGGCGGCGCGGCAACTGGAGGTCTCGCAGACGGCGGTGGCCAAGGCCCTGCGTGAGCTGGAGGAGCAACTGCAATTGCCGCTGCTGGTGCGCAACGCCAGCGGGGTGGTGCTGACCCAATACGGTCAATCGCTGTTGCAGCATGCACGGCAGATGCTCAGCCAACTCGAGCGTGCGCAACTGGAACTGGCTCACCTGAGCGATCAGGCCGAAGGGCATTTGCGCCTGGGCATCTCGCCGTGGATGGGCATGACCCTGTTGCCGGAGGTGGTCACGCTGTTCCGTCAACGCATGCCCCGTGTGCGCCTGGAAGTCTTCGAAGGCTTGATGGCGGTGACCTTGCCGCGCTTGCGCGACGGCACCATGGAGTTTGCAGTGGGGCTGGTGTCTTCGTTGCTGCCGCGTCCGGAGTTCGTCTGCGAACCGATCTGTTCCTACCACATGGCCGTCGTGGCGCGCCACGGTCATCCACGCCGTGACAGCCGTTCCATCCACAATTTGCTGGATCAGGATTGGGTGCTCAATTACCCCGATGCCAGCCACGAAGGCCTGATGACCGAGCTGTTCTGGCAACACGGCGCGCAGATCGACATGCAACACATCCATCGGGCGCATTCGCCGCAGTTGACCTTATCGCTGATCGAACAGACCGACATGCTCAGCTACTTCCCGGAGCCGATGCTCACTGTGCCAATCTACCGCGAACGGGTGGCACGCCTGACTCTGTCGGAAACCTTCGCCACCGACACCATCGGCATCGTTACCCCGCGCAATGCCCAGTTGGGTGTTGCTGCCCAGTGTTTCGTCGATTGCCTGTTCCAGGTCATCCGCCGCCGGGCCCGCTCGGCGCGACCGGAGGATGTCGAACTGTTCGATACGCTGGATCTGTTGATTTGAGCTTTGCTTCATGTAGGAGCTGCCGAGTGCAACGAGGCTGCGATCTTTTGATCTTGAAAAGCAAAATCAAAAGATCGCAGCCTTCGGCAGCTCCTACAGGTTTTGATTTTCAGTGAGCACTCAAACCGGCTGCTCAACCCGGCGATGCAGCCACCGCGCCTCGCTTTGCAACTCCAGCACCTGCCAGTGAAAACGCTCCAGCGAAGCGTTATGGCCAACGCTGATCAGAATCGTGTCCGGCAGGGTCTGCTTGAGCAACTGATAGCAGCGCGCCTCGTTGGCCGCGTCCAGCGCCGAGCTGCTCTCGTCGAGAAACAGCACCGCAGGGCGGGCGAGCAGGGCGCGGACGAAGGCTAAGCGTTGTTGTTCGCCGACGCTCAGGGTCTGCGACCAGTCGTGTTCCCGGTCCAGCTGTTCGTTCAGGTGCTGCAAACCGATTTGCTGCATGAGCAAGCGCAGGGTGCTGTCAGCCTCGCGATCCGGGGGCATGGGGTACCACAGCGCTTCGCGCAGGCTGCCCAACGGCAGATATGGTTTTTGTGAGAGGGTCAGGGCCCGCTCGCGGTCGTAGCTGGCAACGCCCCGTGCATGGGGCCAGAGCCCGGTCACGGTGCGAATGAAGGTCGACTTGCCATAGCCGGAAGGCGCGCTGATCAACAGGCTGTCACCGGGCTTGAGTGACAGGTTGAAACCATCGAACAGGCGCCGGCCGTTGGGCAGCCAGATATCGAGGTCCTTGATCTCGAGGCCTTCGAGCTGATGCCCTTCAACGACGTTCGAGTTGACCTCGACCTTGTCCAGGCGCTCCTGAAAACCGATCAGCCGGTCGATCACTGACTTCCACGCCGACAGCTCCGGGAACACCTCCACCAGATAGGCGATGGCCGAGTGCACCTCGCCGAAGGCGGCGCTGATCTGGGTCAGGCGGCCGAGGGGGAAGGCGCCGGCGAAGAACTGCGGCGCCATGATGAACATCGGGATGACCGTGGCACTGCGCAGGTAGAAGGTCGAGTAACCCATGATCAGCTTCTGCTTTTTCACCAGGGCCCAGAAGTTCTCCAGCACGGCTTCCAGGCGTTGGTTGAATCGCAGGTTTTCCACGGCCTCGCCTTTGTACAGGGCCACCGAATCGGCGTTTTCCCGCAGGCGCATCAGCGAAAAACGGAAGTCCGCTTCGCGCCGCTGTTGCATGAAATTCAGCCGTGGCAACGCGCGCCCCAGCCAGAACGCCAGCCCCGTGCCCGCCAACGCATAGACGATGGCAATCCACACCAGCAACCCCGGAATCACCACCGAGTCACCGGCGAACGGCACGCTGACCAGGCTGGAGGCCTGCCAGATGATGTGGAGGAAGGAAAACAGCGAAACCACCGACGTCAACAAGCCCAGGCTCAACTTGAGCGATTTGACAATGAACAGGTCGATGTCTTCGGCAATCCGCTGGTCGGGGTTGTCGACTTCGGTTTCGGTCAGCTTGAGTTTCTGATAACGCTGGTGACCCAGCCATTGCTCGAGCAGGTTGCGGGTCGCCCAGCGGCGCCAGCGCAATGTCAGCTTTTGCTGGAAGTGAAACGCGGCGACGGTAAAGGCGGCAGTGCCAATCTGCAGCAGGATGAATTGCGCACTGCCGACGATAAAGCCGTGGTAATCCAGAGCCTGCAAGGCGTTGTAGAAGTGCAGGTTCCAGAAGTTGGTGAGGATGTTGACCCCCACCAGACACAGGGTCATCACCACGGTGGTCACCAGCAACAGCAACGCCGGGTACTTTTCTTCCGAGGCCCAGAAAGGCCCGGCCAGACGCCAGAAATTGCGGAGTGTTTGCATGAGGTCGTGATGGCCCGGTCGCTAGCGACGTTGAGTTTGCAAGTGAGGGAGGATACGATCTGCCAATGCTAATCGTTTGCATTCATTAGGGAAAGCCACGGGAGACCCGTCATCGAATTTCCAGAATGGCTCAACCAGGCCTGGCCGCCGATCACTCAGGTCATCTGCAATGAGCCGGGGGATCGGCCTTCAATTGCCTTGAGCCAGGTTGCCGATCCCGCCTTGCTGCAACCCTTGCTGACGCGCTTCGCCCTGCTGTATCCGGGGGTGAACCGCGCGGCCGTGGTTTCGCAGTGGTCGATGAACTACATGAGCATCGTCCTGCCGGCCGCGTTCGCCTGTGTCCTCACCCGTCAGGGTGCGATCGATTTCTGGAACGGGGAGGCCGTGCTGCTACACGATGATGGTTCACCCCAGTCCGTCGGTTTGACCGTCCAACCCGCCACACTGCTTCGAAAAGACCGCGCGGCCTACTGGTCGCGATTGGTTCACGAACACCTGACACCGCTTTTTGCCACCTTGGCCGCTGCCGGTGGCCTGGCGCCGAAAGTATTGTGGGGCAACATGGTCGCCATCTGGGACGGCGCCTTCGCGAGAATGGACGCCGAGTTGTCCAGGGACGGATTCGCCGAGGCGCACCAATGGCTGGAACAAGCGATCGTCAACGACGGGCGCCTGAAGTTGCGGGGTCTGCAACGAATAGTCGAATCACCCGCGCCGCAGATCGTCCCCCGACTGCCTTTGCGTCGGCATTGCTGCCTGCATTACCAATTGCACAAGCCAGTCGAAGGCGAGCCACCCGTATTGTGCGAGTCCTGCCCCAAGCTGCACCGCCTGCCGGTGGCCGAGCAGGTAAGTTACCTGCACTCCATCTACCAGGGCGATTGACCTTCTCGAAGAACACTCGTAGGAGCAAAGCTTGCTCGCGATGTCGGTGGGGCAGCCAGTGATGCTCTGCCTGACACTACTTCATCGCTGGCAAGCCAGCTCCCACAGTGATGTGTGTCGCTGACGGGTTTTGCGGATAAACACTAAACCTGTGGGAGCGGGCTTGCCCGCGAAGGGGCCGGCACATTCAACATCTATAGCGACTGACACACCGCCATCGCGAGCATGCTCGCTCCTACAGGGACATGTATTCCCACTGCTCGCTACACAATCGCATCGACAATCACATGGCTGGCCTGCTGGCTGCATTTCTCGATGCGGGCCTGAATGCGGTAGACGTCGCGCAACATGTCCACCGTGATGACTTCCTCGCACGGTCCGCTGCCTTGTGCGGTGCCATCGGCAATCACCAGCACCTGATCGGCAAAGCGCATGGCCTGGTTCAGGTCATGGATGGCGATGAAGACAATGACTTGCTGGCGCTTGGCGACCGCGCGCATGAAGTCGAGCACCTGGACCTGACGGCGCATGTCCAGGGCGCTGGTGGGCTCGTCCATCAACAGGACTTCCGGCTCGCGGACCAGGGTCTGGGCGATGGACACCAGTTGTTGTTGGCCGCCACTCAGTTCCCCGAGGTTTCTGAACGCCAGTTCGCTGATCCCCAGTGAATGCAGGAGTCCATCGACCAGGTTTAGCTCTGCGTCCTGCACGCGCCATCCCGGCGTCGATTGCTTGCTGGCCAGCAGGATCGATTCGTAGACGGTCAGGCGTGCATTGGCGTTGATGTTCTGCGGCATGTAGCAAATGCCTTGCGGGCCCTTTTTCGAGCCTTTCAAAACGACCTCGCCGGGCCCGGCAATAAGCCCGGCCATGCGTTTGAACAGGGTCGATTTGCCGGCAGCATTGGGCCCGATCACGGCCACCACCTGGCCGCCGCAAAAGTCCCCGGTGTTGATGTTCGAGATGATCTCGCGCTTGCCGTAACGTGCGCCGAGCCCCTCCAGTCGTATCGTCACCATGCGTTCTTTTTCCCGCCCAGAATCAGAGAAATGAAGAAGGGCACGCCGATCAGCGACGTCACCACGCCAATCGGGAAGATCGCCCCCGGAATCAGGGTTTTGCTGATCACCGAACTCAACGACAGAATCAATGCGCCGGTCAGCAGCGAGGCCGGCAGGAAGAACCGCTGATCCTCACCGATCACCATCCGTGCGATGTGCGGCCCGACCAGGCCGATAAAGCCGATGGTGCCGACGAAGGCCACCGGAAACGAAGCGAGCAGGCTGACCATGATCAGCGTCTGCAAGCGCAGGCGCGGCACATTCACGCCAAAGCTCGCGGCCTTGTCGTCACCCAGGCGCAGGGCCGTCATGGCCCAGGCACGGCGGACGAAGATCGGCAGCGTGATGAGGATCACCACCGTCACCACGGCCAGCTTCGGCCAGGTGGCCTTGGTCAGGCTGCCCATGGTCCAGAACACCACTGCCGCCACCGCCTGTTCGGTGGCGAAGTACTGCACCAGGGCGAGCAGGGCATTGAAGGTGAACACCAGGGCAATCCCCAGCAGCACGATGGTTTCCGCCGTGACCCCACGGCGCATGCTCAGCAGGTGAATCAGCCCGGCCGAGAGCATGGCCATGATGAACGCGTTGAGCGGCACCATGTACTGTGCGATGACCGGGAACAGCGCCACACCGAACGCCAGGCCCAACGCCGCACCGAAGCTGGCGGCGGCGCTGATACCCAGGGTGAAAGGGCTGGCCAGCGGATTGTTCAGGATCGTTTGCATCTGTGCGCCGGCCAGTGACAGCGCGGCGCCGACCACCACCGCCATCAAGGCTACCGGCAGGCGAATCTCCCACATCACCACCCGCACCTGGGCGGGCGCGGTATCGGGAGAAAACAGTGCCTGCAACACTTCGCCGATGCCGTAGTTCGCCGGGCCCAGGGCCAGATCGAGCAGCAGGCTCATGATCAGCAAAACGCCAAAACCGCCCAGGATCAGGCGTTTGCGCAGCACCAGCCCACGGTAGACCTGGCGCTGTCCCACCTCGTTCAAATCGACTGCGCTCATGGGCGAACCTCGGTCTTGTTCAAGCTCAGGAAGTAACCCGGCTCGTAGGGAACAGGCAGAAAGCGTTCATGCAGTTCGCGAAAGCCGGCGTCCGGATCAAGGTCGGCGAACAGGTCCGGGTGGAACCATTTGGCCAACTGCTGGATCGCCGCGAACTGGTAAGGGCTGTTGTAGAACTGGTGCCAGATGGCATGGAATTGCTGGTCCTGCTGCGCCTTGATGCCAGAGTAGGCCGGGCGTTGGGTGTAGGGGGCGAGCTTGCGCCGCGCCTCGACCAGATCCGCTCCCGGTCCCACACCGATCCAACTGCCTTGAGGGGCGAACGCCTCCCAGTTGGCGCTGGTGATCACCACTTGGTCTGGGTTGGAGACCAGCACCTGTTCCGGATTCAATTGCCCGAAGGTGCCACGGATGATGCCCTTGGCCACGTTATCGCCACCGGCCAGTTCGACGAATTTGCCGAAGTTCTCATTACCGAAACTCAAGCAGCAATCCTGGGTGTAGCCGCCGATGCGCTCGATGAACACCTTGGGGCGGGGCGGGTTGTGCGCGGCGATGACATCGGTCACCCGGGCGATCTGCCGGGCGCGAAACTCGATGAATTCCTCGGCGCGGGCTTCCTTGCCGAACAGCTTGCCGAACAGGCGCATGGTCGCTTCGGTGTTTTCCATCGGGTTGTTGCGAAAGTCGACGTAGACCACCGGAATGCCCAGCGCCCCCAGTTTCTCGATGTAGCGCGCATCTTCGGTAGCGTGCTGCGCCTCGATGTTGAGGATGATCACGTCCGGCTGCTGCGAGATCGCCTGCTCGATGTCGAAGGTGCCGTCTTCAAAGCCACCGAAGGTGGGAATGTTGGCCATCTCGGGAAACTTGCGCAGGTACGCCGACCAGGTATCCGGATCGGACTGAATCAGGTCCTTGCGCCACCCCACGATACGTTGCATCGGGTTTTGCGTATCCAGCGCGGCCACCAGATACAGTTGCCGGCCTTCGCCCAGGATCACGCGCCGCACGGGCACGTGAACCTGGACCTGACGACCCAGCAGGTCGGTCACTGTTGTTGTCACCGGCTGCTGATCGGCGGCGACGGCGCCACGGGGCAGCAACGCCAGTAGCGCCATACCCGCCATCGCTGCGAACAGCAGGGCAAAGCACACAGCGCTCAATCGACGCTGAAAAGCCATAGTCGAATCTCTATCGTTGAACAGGGGAATTAACGCTCAGGCCAGTGCCATATGGGTCAGAAATCAACCGTGGCCGACAGCTGCAGCGTGCGCGGATAGCCCGGCGAGAACGCGCCATAGGACGCCACCCCCGACCAATACTCACGATCGAATACGTTCTGTACCGTGGCGCGGAATGTCGTGGGGCGACCTTCGATTTTGGTGGCGTAGCGAGCGCCGGTATCGAAGCGGGTCCAGGCGTCCAGCTCCTGGGTATTGGCCTGATTGACGTACTGGCTGCCGGTGTAGATCGCACCGCCAGTGAGGGTAAAGCCCTCCATCCACGGCGTGTCCCACTCGGCCCAGAGGTTGGCCTGTACGTCAGGCACGCCCACCGGATCGTTGCCGCGATTGGCAGCCGTGGCCCAGTCGGTCAGTTCGCCATCGAGGAAGGTCACGCCACCCATCAGGCGAGTGCCCGTTGCCACCTCGCCGAACATGCTCAGCTCGACACCGCGATTGCGCTGTTCGGCCTGGACCGAGAACTGGTTGCCGGCACCCAGCTCACCGCTGGGCTTCTCGATCTGGAACAGCGCCAGGGTGCTGATGAACGTGCCGTGCTCGACCTTGACCCCGAGTTCGTGCTGCTTGGTCTCGTAGGGCGCGAATGCCTCGCCGGAGTTGGCCGCGGTCGCCGGGGCGATGTCGCCCTTGCTCAAACCTTCGACGTAGTTGTAGTAGAACGAGACGTTCTCCCAGGGTTTGACGACCACACCGACCACGGGCGTCGTGGCGCTGTCGTCGTATTTGGAACTCACCGAGCCGGTCGCGCTGTAGTTGCGTGTTTCGATGTCCTGTCGGCGCACGCCCAGGGTCAGTTGCAGGCGGTCGTCCAGCACCGACATCGTGTCGGTCAGTGCGACGCCGGACAGTTCCGACTCGGAGATTCGCAGCACTTTGGGTGCGTTGATGAACTGCTTGGGTACGTCCACCGGATGGTAGATGTTCGAATTGATGGGCGTGCCGTTGTTGATGCCCCTGGACAACTCGTCCTGGTACTGGGTCGCCATTAGCGTGGTCATGTGGGTGATCGGGCCGGTGGCGAAGATACCGCGCATGCCGATGTCGGCGGTGGAGCGGTCGACGTTGAATTTGTAGTACCCGGGGATGTTGGTGGTGTCGCCGGCGTCGTTGAGGATTCTCGGCACCTGGTCCGACATGCGCTTCACATCGGATCGGCCGCCACCGCCATGGGCGAATACTGTGACCGAGTCGTTGAGGTCATATTCGCCGCCCAGCAAGGCCGATTGCTCCTTGGTGTCTGACCACCCCCAGTCCTGGGGCAGGTTGGTGCGGCCGTTCGGGGCCGATGGGACATCGATGCCCGGCGCGACGGTGAACGGGCGCGAGGCGGCGTCGAAGCTTTCTTTCTGGCTGATGAAGTCCAGGTTCAAGCGCAGTCGTTCGCCTTGATAATCCAGGGCAATGGCGCCGATATCGACAGCCCGTTCCTGATCATCGATGGCGGTGTCGCCGCCCTGGAGGCTGCCGTTGAAACGTACGCCGAACTGATTTTCGTCACCGAAGCGGCGGCTGACATCCAGATGACCACCCACTTGAGTGTCTGAGGCATAGCTGGCGGTGAAGCGAGTCAGGTCCTCGCTCAGTGGCCGCTTGGGAACGATGTTGATCACACCGCCGACACCGCTGTTGGGCGAGATGCCGTACATCAGGGCACCCGGTCCCTTGAGGACTTCGACCCGTTCGGCGTATTCGGTGAACACACGATAGTTGGGTGCCACGCCGTACACGCCGTCGAAGGCCAGTTCGCCGAGGTTGCCTTCACCTACCGGGAAACCCCGAATGAAAAACGAGTCGACGATCCCGCCTGTCTGGCCGGTGGAGCGCACGGAAGGATCGCGTTCCAGGGCATCGGCAACGGTCACCGTCTGCAAATCGGCCAGGGTCTTGGCGGTGTAGCTGGTCACGCTGAAGGGGGTGTCCATCACATCCTTGTTGCCCAGCATGCCCAGGCGTGCACCACGGGCGACCTGGCCGCCGGCAAGCACGTCTGGCAGTGTGGTGGGGCCCGTGTAGGTGGCGTTGATGTTGGTCGCGGCCAGGGTCAGGCCGTCGGCGCTGCCGGCCAGACGAGGCACGAGGGTGTAACTGCCGTCTTCACGCTCGACCAATTCCAGTGCGCTGCCTTTGAGCAATTGCATGACGCCGTCGCGGCCCGAGTACGTACCCGTCAGGCCAGGGCTGACCAGGCCTTCGGTCAATGCCGGGTCGAAGGACAAGGCAATGCCCGATTCCATGGCAAAGGTGGAAAGTGCACGCCCCAATGGACCGGCGGAAATGTCATAGGTCCTGGTCTCGACAGCATCCAGTTGCTTGGGCGTTGCGGCCCAGGTATTGGCGCTTCCTGCGGCAAAGATACAGCTCAGCATGGCGGCGCGGATGGCCAGTGTTAACACGCGCTCACCGCAAGGTCGACTCGCAACAGACATGACAGATGGGTCCTTTTGACTAACGTTGATTGGGGCTCTGTCTTGTTAGCCAAATGAGATGCAAAAAAGTATCAGCCTCGGGCCACTATTTTTTCAGTGGGTTGAATGTTCAGCGGGGGGAGAGTGAAACCCAGTAGCCGTTCAGGCGACTGGTGGCGGTCAGCGGGTAGGTCAACACCAGCATGTTCAACGCTCGTTGCGGGTCGTCGACCGGATAGGTGCCGGATATCAGCAGGTTGGCAATGGCCGGTTCGTAGCGGATGAAGCCCCGACGATAACGACCCAGTTCGGCGATGAAATCCGCCAGCCTCATTTTGTCCGCCAGCAGCATGCCCTGCGTCCAGGCGGTGGCAGTTTTGTCGACGGGCGTGACGGTACTGGTGGTGCTGGCGTTGAAGTCGGTTTTCTGACCGGCCTGGACTACCAGTGGCTCGGTGTTCTTGCTGTTAGTGGGGTCGATCCTGACGGCGCCTTCGAGCACCGCCAGATACGTACGGCCCGATGTCTCGCGCACGGAGAACCGTGTGCCGAGGGCTTGCATCCGGCCTTCGTCCGTCATGACTCGCAGGGAGCGCGAGGGCACGACGTTATCGGGCGCGGTCTGCACCAGAATCTCTCCCCGCATCAAGCGAATGAGGCGCTGGCTGGCATCGAAACGCACATCGATGGCCGAGTCGGTGTTCAGGAAGATTTGCGTGCCGTCGGCCAAGGTCAATTCGCGACACTCGCCTACGGAGGAGAGGTAGTCCGCTGTCCAACCTTGTTGCTCAGTCAGTCTCCAGCTGCTCCAGCCCAGCGGCGCCAGCGCGAGTATCGCCGCCAGCTTGGCCACCGCAGCGCGACGGCTCGGACTGGTTGGGCGATCCAGTGTGCGCATCGCCAGGGACGGCGGGACGGCACCGAGCTTGCCCATCACCAATTCCGCACGACACCAGGCCTGATGGCGCTCGGGGCTGCTGTTGCGCCAGATCGCCCAGGCCGCCCGGTCTTCATCGCTGACATCGGACGCGCTCAAGCACATCAGCCATTCGGCGGCTTCCTCGAGGGCAACGGGGTCTATTACTGCGGCACGCGTGGCTTGATTCATTCATTGCACCAGGGTCAAGCACTGCAAAAAGGCTTGCTTCATGTAGCGCTTGACGGTGATGAGCGATACGTCGATTTGCTCGGCGATGTCCTCGTACTTCATGCCGCTGATTTGCGACAGCAGGAAGGCACGTTTGACCAGAGGGGGCAGGGTATCGAGCATGGCGTCGATTTCATGCAGTGTTTCCAGTATCAGGTAGCGGTGTTCCGGCGAGGGAACCTCGGCTTCGGGCAGGTGTTCCAGCGCGGCGAGATAAGAGCGCTCCAGCGCTTTGCGTTGACACCAGGTGGCGAGTATCCCGCCGGCGACACAACTCAAATAGGCCCGAGGCTGTTCGACCACACCGACATTCGAAGCCAGGATTCGGGTGAACGTATCGTGGGCCAGGTCTGCCGCATCCATCGCGTTGCCCAGCTTTTTACGCAATCTTGCGTAAAGCCAGCTGTGGTGGCCGCTGTACAGGTCTTCGACCGTGCGCAGGCGGGTGGCGTGGGCGGACAGGGCTTCGCTCATGGGGGAAAAGTTTCTAATTGAGAATTATTTGCAGATGGTATTGGAAAGCATCAACTGCCTGCAAGCCCGGCTGGCGGGTAGTCCTGGTTGTTTTCGTGCTCACATCTGAAACGCATCCCTTGTAGGAGCAAAGCTTGCTCGCGATGGCGTAGCATCAGGCGCCATCGTTGCTGATTGGACGAGCGCCATCGCGAGCAAGCTTTGCTCCTACGGGTTTCCCGATCATTCTGCCGGGGGCGATTCGCTCGTCAGCACAACCGGCGCCCGATACCGCATGGCAATCAGCATCACCAGCGCAACGACATAAGCCCCAGCCACGAACAGGTAGGTGTACTGCAAACCATAAACCTGGCTGAGCAGGCCCCCGACGCAGATGCCCGCGATGGAGGCAAATTGTGAAGTGCCCTGAGCAATGCCCAGCACATGGCCCTGGCTGGAACTGTCAGCCGTCCGGGAGACAAGCGTCATGAGTACCGGCGTCGTAGCGCCCAGCAGTACGCCCCAGAGGAAATAGGTCATCACGAAGACTGCCGGGTTATGTGTCGTGCCCGCCAGCGCGGTCAGGCCGATGCAACCGACGACGATGCCGATGATTCGCTGAAGGGTTTGCGCCTGAGATCGCTGTTCGAAGTACCGGGCCCAGGGCGTTGCAGAGAGGATGAAACCCAGTGCCAGCAGTCCGTAGCAGAGTCCCACCACGGCGTTGCTGACCCCGAAGACCGAGCTGACATACAGTGAGAACGACGTTTGCGGCAGCATCCGCGCCAGCAAGAGGATGCCCATGATCGCCAGAAGCGGCAGCAGTGGCGAGTCGCGCCACGGGCTGGCGGTCTTGCGGGCATCCGTGCCTTGAAGAGTCGCTGGAGGCGCTTTTTTCACCGGCGGCACATCCGGCAATGTCACTGCCGCGACCACGGTGCACAGCGCGCACAGCGCAGCGGCGACGATGTTGATCCAGAAGAAGGTGGCAAGGTCGAGAATCAAGCCACCGACAACGGCACCGAGCAACGACCCCACGTTGGTGGAAATTTGCAGGATGGCAAACAGCCGCGCGCGCCGTGACGGCGCCTCGATGCTTACCCCGTAAGCCTGGGCAGGGGCGATGTAGCCAGCGCAGGCACCCTGCAGCAAACGCAGCATCAGGATCAGCCAGATGTCATTGGCGAAGGCCAGGGCGAACTGGGTCAATGCCAATCCGGCCAGGGCACGGATCATCATCAGCTTGTGGCCATATCGATCGCCGATACGGCCCCAGAATGCGCTGGTCAGCAAAATGCCCAGCATCGGCCCGACATACACCGCGATGCTGGCAAAACTGAAAAGCGATTCCGACGAGGTCATTTCACGCAAATGGACTGGCCAGAAAGGCCCGCTCATTTCCATGGCGCCCATTGAGATGAGCTGGATCGTGAACAGCAGGTAGATCAAAACGCGAACAGGCAAACTCTTTTCGATACCCGCATGGGACATGGGTCAGTCTCGGTTTTAAACAATGCGCAGGGTAGGTCGGTCAGCCGGTTGGCCAAAGGCAACTCAGGCATATCGCCGGACAAGCTGCAAACCGGCCAAGGGTATTCCGACACCGGCGATGCACAGACTCCAGATCAGGCTTTCGATACCAAATGCGATCAATGCGCCACCGACGATGGTCGCCGGCAACACCGGAAAAAACAGCAGGCCGATCAGCAGTGCATGGGTACCCAGGCGTTTTTTCAAACGCTGTTTTGGGCAGAACATGCAGACGATAAAGAACAGCGCCCAAAACCCGATACTGAGTAAATACAGAGCCAGGTGGAGTAGGTCTCCTGCCATTCCATAGCCGTGCATGTGCATTCCTCCCTTGCGATTTGCATTTGTCGCACCTGATCCGCTCAAGGCCATGGATCAGGGCTCAGTCATTGATGACCTCCTGAACTGTAGACGACATCGCCCCCCGAAATTGTCAGGCAGTGCCATCGCTGCAATTCAAAAAGCGCGACAGATTAACAGTTCCTCCTGTAGGAGCGAGCATGCTCGCGATGTACCCGAGAACACCGCTGGGTATCAGGCACCCAGCGTTATCGTTGCCGACCATCGCGAGCGTGCTCGCTCCTACAGGTGGGGCGGCCCGCGGTTGATCAGGTTTACGCGCCCGGCACCGACCAGACATGTATTTGATCTGATACATAGGTGCGCAATCAATACAAATGAGAGTTGTTATCAATACTGTTCTTTTTAAGTGTGACTTGGATTAGACTCCCGCCGGCTGTAGGAAAGCGCCGCCAAAGGCGTAGGAAAAACACTAAAAATCTGTCGCGGGGGAGCGGGGCGTGAATTTCAAAAAGAATACAATTGCGTTGGCTGTGGGGTCGGCCGTGTGCCTGGCTAACAGTGCATGGGCGGCTGAACAGGCGAACACAATGGAGATCACGCCGATCACCGTGACGGGTGAAAAAATCAACCGTACCCTGGAGCAGACCCAGTCAAGTGTTGCCGTAGTGACCGACAAGCAACTGCGCGAGAAGGAAGACCACAGCCTGGTCGATGTATTCGCCCGCACACCGGGCGTCTACAACACGTCCGGCAACGAAAACTGGGGCATCCGTGGCGTGCCGGTGTCCGGTTTCGACGACCAGGGCCCGGCCGCGCTCAATGGCGCGGTCTCGGTGTTCGTCGACGGTGCCGTGCAGCCCAACCGTGCACTGACCTTGAGCCCGATGCCGCTGTGGGACGTCGAGCAGGTCGAAGTGTTCCTCGGCCCGCAATCCACCACCCAGGGTCGCAACTCCCTGGCCGGCGCAGTGGTCATCCAGACTAAAAATCCCACCTTCGAACCGAGCCTTTCGATGCAGGCCAACGGGGGGACCTACGGTGAGCGCGGTGGCGCGATAGCCGGTGGCGGCTCGATCGTCGACGACAAGATCGCCGGCCGTATCGCCGTGGATTATCAGGAAGGTGACGGCTACATCGACAACCTCTTCGATGGTAGCGATGCCAACCAGACCCGCAACGCGAACTACCGTGGCAAGTTGCTGATTCTGCCAAGCGACGATCTGGATGTGCTGCTGACCTATGCCCACGATCAAAGCCGCAAGGGCGATAACTCGGTGGTGCGCCAGGGCGACAGGATCCGTTATTACAAGATCGACTCCAACACCGACGCCTACGACAAACTCAAGCAAGACACGGTCAGCGCCAAGGTCGACTACCGCCTCAATGACGACTGGTCCATCACCAGTCTCACGGCCAACACCGACTCCGACTATGACGCCCGCCTGGACTTCGACCAGACTTCGGTCGACGACCAGGTGGTGCTGCGCAAGCAGTATGGCGACCTGTTCAGCCAGGAGCTGCGCCTGAACTACAGCTCGGACACGGTGAAGAGTTTTGCCGGCCTCTACTACGGGCACAACACCAACAACTTCCATGACCGGTTGTTTTTCGAAGGCGAACCATTCGGCACGGTCAAGGGCGACACGACCATCGAGAACAAGGCCGTGTTCGGTGAAATCAACTGGACCTTCGCCCCACGCTGGACCTTGATCACCGGCCTGCGCTACGACCACGAGACCAACGACACTGACGTCAAGGTCGATGACTTTTCTGCACCTGGCAAAGACAAGCAGACGTCCGATGCGGTCCTGCCGAAGCTGGGTATCGACTACGAACTGGCCGCCAATCAGTTCGTCGGCTTCATGGTGCAGCGTGGGTATCGCGGCGGCGGTGTCAACGTCCGTGCCGGTAGCGGCCACACCGCCTACGACCCGGAATA
Organism: Pseudomonas putida; assembly: GCF_050990305.1. Lineage (GTDB taxonomy): Bacteria > Pseudomonadota > Gammaproteobacteria > Pseudomonadales > Pseudomonadaceae > Aquipseudomonas > Aquipseudomonas putida_AH. Next base: position 2,547,336 of record NZ_CP158817.1, read on the forward strand.
CACCACCAACTACGAGCTGTCGTATCGCGGCTCGTTCATGGACCAGACCCTACGTACACGCGCCAACCTGTACTACACCGACTGGAAGGATCAGCAGGTCAGTGTGGTCAACCCGGATACCGAGTTCTTCGACGTGTTCAACGCCGGTCGCAGTGACATCAAGGGCCTGGAAGTGTCCGTTGAAAAAGACTTCGGCCAACAGCTGACCCTGAACGCTGGTGCCTCGGTGACCGATGGCAAGTACAAGGACTTCGTCACCAGTGACGGCCGGGACATGAGCGGCGAAGATTTCCTCTTCTCGCCCAAGTACAAGATGGCGCTGGGTGCGACCTATCGCTGGAATGACCGCGTGACCCTCAACTCCGATGTCGTCTGGCAGAGCACGTCGCCGTCGGAATACGAGTTCGATGACGCAGGCCAGGTCATCGGTGAGCGCAAGGCCGACAACTACTGGCTGGCCAACTTCAACGCCGAGTACAAACTCACCAAGAACATCGCAGTTTCCGGTTACGTGAAAAACGCCTTCGACAAGGGGTACGTCACCAACAACCGCAGTGGCGACATCATCGACGTCGGTGCCCCGCGCACAGCGGGCCTGATTCTGCGCTACGACATGTAAATGGATGACCCGTGCAGGAGCGAGCCTGCTCGCGAAAACGTCCGGGCAGCGCGGTCATTCAGGCAGGCCGCGTCATCGTTAACGTCCATCGCGAGCAAGCATCGCTCCTACAGGTATTAGGCGGTCCCTGTGGGCGCGGGCTTGCTCGCGAAAACGTCCGGTAAGCGCGGTCATTCAGGCAGGCCGCGTTATCGTTGACGTCCATCGCGAGCAAGCATCGCTCCTACAGGTATTAGGCGGTCCCTGTAGGAGCGAGCCTGCTCGCGAAAAACGTCCGGTAAGCGCGGTCATTCAGACAGGGCGCGTTATCGTTGACATCCATCGCGAGCAAGCATTGCTCCTACACAGGGTTTCGCATTTCCCTGTAGGAGCTGACGAGTGCAACGAGGCTGCGATCTTTTAAAGGCAAGATCAAAAAATCGCAGCCTTCGGCAGCTCCTACACGAATGGCTTATGTCTTTTAGTTGAACTTAGTGACGTGATTGGTATATGAGGCTTATTCTATCTTTAGAATAATTAGTGATTAGTCATCACCGCTTTTATGTCTTTATGATCTGTCTCACAACAACTCGTGAGACAGGAGGTAACTCGATGACTATTCAAATCAAACCGGTCGCTGGTCGAATTGGGGCACAACTGGAAGGCGTGAAGTTGGGGGGCGATATCAGCGCCGAAGCATTCGAATTCATTAATCAGGCACTGTTGAAATATAAAGTGCTGTTCTTTCGCGACCAACATCTGGATGACGCCGAGCACGAAGCTTTTTCCCGTCGCTTCGGCGATCAGGTCCCGCACCCGACCGTGCGCTCCGCCGAGCAGGGCGCCGCGATTCTGCACCTGGATGCCAAGGAAACCCGGGCCAATTCCTGGCACACCGATGTGACTTTCGTGGCCAACTACCCGAAGATTTCCATCTTGCGCGGTGTGGTTATTCCTCCCTACGGCGGCGACACCGTATGGGCCAATACCGCAGCCGCTTATGCCGATTTGCCCGAGCCGTTAAAACAACTTGCCGATAATCTTCGCGCATTGCACACCAACTTATATGACTACGCCGCGCCGCGTAATACCGATGAGTCGGGACTCAAGCGTTATCGCGAACAGTTCACCGCCGAAATCTATGAAACCGAACATCCATTAGTCCGAGTTCATCCAGAGTCGGGTGAAAGAAGTTTGTTGTTGGGGCACTTTGTCAAACACATTCAGGGCGTAAACACTAACGACTCCAAGCAACTTATTCGCCTGTTCCACGACCGCATTACCCATGTCGACAACACCGTGCGCTGGCGCTGGCAGGAGGGCGATGTGGTGATCTGGGACAACCGCGCCACCCAGCACATCGCGATCAACGATTACGGCGATGCCCCGCGCATCGTGCGCCGCACCACCATCGACGGTGACGTGCCGGTGGGGGTGGATGGTCGCCTGAGCCAGGCGCTTCTGCCGAGCCCGGACGCACGCTCGCCGAAAACCGAAGCCGACAAAAAACACCTCGCCGCCTGACGAGCGACTCTCACTGGTACAAGGAAGGCTGACATGAAGCTCAATGGCATTCGTTTGCTTAAAAAAAGCAGCATCGCTGCTGTACTGGCTGCGATTCTTGCAATACCTGTGGCCGAAGCTGATGTCTTACGCATCGGTGTTGCCACCGCCGGTGGCGGTGATCCGGTGACCTTCAGCGGCTCGCCCCTGGGCATCGTGCGCAATCAGCAACTGCTGGAGAAAGCCTTCGCCGGTACCGGAACCGAAGTGCAGTGGTTCTTCTTCAAGGGGGCGGGACCGGCGGTCAACGAAGCCTTTTCCAACCAGCAACTGGACTTCGCCTACCAGGGCGACCTGCCGGCGGTCGTCGGACGTTCCAACGGACTGGACACCAAGTTGCTGGCGGCACTGGGTGTGCGCGCCAACCTGTATCTGGCAGTGCCCAAGGGCTCCCCCCTGAAAACCATCGAGGACCTCAAGGGTAAAAAGGTCGCGATCTTTCGCGGTACCAACGGCCACTTGGTGATGATCAATCTGTTGGCCGAGCACGGGCTGAGCGAACGCGATATCAAGGCCATCAACCTCGATACCGGCAGCTCCCAGGCGGCGTTAATCTCCAATGGTGTGGATGCCGCCTTCGGCGGGCGCGAGTTGTTCAAGCTGCGTGACAAAGGCCTGATCGACATCGTTTACGACAACCCCGAACAGGACGTGCGCTACACCCGCCAGACCGCGCTGGTGGTTCGCGGGGATTATGAAAAAGCGAATCCGGACAAGGTACAGAGGGTCGTCGACACGCTGGTGGACGCGGCGAAATGGGCATCGGACGAGAGCCATCGCGACGAAGTCTTCGCCGAGTGGGCCAAGAGCAATGACCCCGCCGACTCACTGCGTGCCGACTTCACCGGCGTCCCTCTCAGGGACAGGGCTTCGCCGCTGGTCGACACTTTCCTGATCAGCCGCTATCAGGCCGTGGCGGATCAGGCCAAGGAAGAAAAACTCATCCGTCGCCCGATCACTCTCGATGGCTGGTTCGAAAGCAGTTACTTGCAAAAATCCCTCAAGGCCAAGGGCCTGGAAAATTACTGGACGCCTTACGGTCCGGATGGCAAGCAGCCGGCCGGTAACGCGGTAGCGGCCGCGACGACCAGCAAGCAAGGGAGCTAGGCACATGGCCAGGGCACAGACCGCAAGACTGGAGAAGTATGGGGCGCCGGCACTGCCGAGTGACAACGTCAAACGTCTGCCACCGGCGCCCGCTCGCCCGGTGCGCAAGGTCGAGGCGCCGCGCAGCAATGCCTGGTCCTTGAGTCTGGGTGACAAGGCCTTGCCCTGGCTGTTGCCGTTGCTGTTACTGGGATTGTGGTACCTGGGGGTGGAGCGGGGCTGGCTGTCAGAGCAAGTGCTGCCACCGCCAGCCTACGTTTATCAGGCGCTGTCGGACCTGGTCGGCAGCGGCGATCTGTGGATGAACGCCTCGGCCAGCCTGCAGCGGGTGGTCGTCGGCTTCAGTCTCGGCGCCTTGCTCGGCGTGGCGCTGGGCCTGGCCATGGGGCTGTCGCGGACGCTGGAGGATTATCTGCTGCCGACCTTCAACGCACTGGTGCAGATTCCGGTACTGGGCTGGCTGCCGTTTGCCTTGCTGCTGTTCGGCATCGGCGAGACGCTCAAGTACGTGCTGATTGCCAAGGCCGCTTTGGTGCCGATCACCCTGTGCACCTTGCAGGCGTTCCGCCAGGCGCCCAAAGGCTTGTTGGAAGTCGGCCGGACCTACGGCTTCAGCCGTCGGCAAAGCGTCATCTCCATCGTCTTACCAGCGGCGATCCCGACGCTGTTCACCGGGTTTCGCCTGGGCTTCACCAAGGCCTGGCTGTCGCTGGTGGTGGTCGAGTTGGTGGCGTCGAGTGAAGGGCTGGGTTACCTGATCGTCTATGGGCGCCAGCTGTTTCAACTGGATTTGGTGATGGCCGCCGTCGTGGTGGTCGGGACGCTCGGCCTGCTGATCGATCGCGGTTTCGATTACGCGGAAAAGCGCCTCAATCGCGGTCGGCCAGCGGTAGGAGGGCGCCTGTCATGAGTGCGACGTTGACATCGGTTGGTGGTAGTCATCGCTATCGCGGGTGGGTCTTGCCCCTCTCTGTGATTGCCCTGTGGTGGCTGGCTTCGAACCAGGGCTGGAGCGAATCGGGGCTGTTGGTTTCGCCGGAGAAAGTCGCGGCGACGGCCTGGGATCAAATCACCTCGGACAAATTCTGGCGGGCGATTTCGGCGAGTCTTGCGCGCAACCTCAGTGGCTTCTTTATCGGTACCGCGTTGGGACTGGTACTGGGTTGCCTGCTGGGTCTTTCGCGGCAATTCGAGCGCTTGGTAGGCCCTAGTTTCAATACCTTCAAACAGATTTCCCTATTCGCCTGGATTCCGCTGATCTCGGTGTGGTTCGGCCTGGGCGATGTGGCCAAGGTGGTGTTCCTGTCACTGGCAGCGCTGGTGCCGGTGGTGGTCAACACCTGTGACGGCTTGCGCAATGTCCCGCCCAACCTGCTGGAAGTGGCGCGGGTGTATGGCTTCAGCCGGTGGCAAACCATCATCGGGGTGATGCTGCCTGCCGCTTTGCCATCGATTTTCACCGGGCTCTATCTGGCGCTGGTCTACAGCTGGCTGGCGACCATCGGCGCCGAATACCTGCTGGTATCGGGGGAGGGGATCGGCAACACGCTGATCGATGGCAGCGAGCATTTCATGATGGACCTGGTGCTGTTTGGCATGGTGGTTATTGGTCTGGTGGGATGGGGGCTCAACGCCCTGGCCCGGACACTTGAACGGCGGATGCAGCGCCTGTACGGCATCGCTACGAACTGATTGCCTCTTTGAGAAGGATCGCAACATGAGCAACGGCCTGACCCTGGAACACATCAGCAAGCGATTCACCTCCAAACCCGGCAGTTCGACGCAATTGCAGGTACTCGACAACATCTACCTCGACATCGCCCCCGGCGAATTCATCAGCATCGTCGGCGCCAGCGGCTGCGGCAAATCCACGCTGCTGCGACTGATCCTCGGCCTGGACGAGGAGTTCGATGGGCGCATCCTGCTCGATGGCAAACCCATCAAGGGCACGGGCCTGGAGCGCGGCATCGTGTTTCAGGATCACCGTTTGTTCCCCTGGCTCAACGTCGAGCAGAACGTCGCCGTCGGCCTCAAGAACTCACCCCTGAGCGCCGGGCAGAAGCGCGACACCGTGCGCGAACACATCGAACTGGTCGGCCTGCAGGACTTCATCGAGTCCTACCCGCATCAGATTTCCGGTGGCATGGCGCAGCGCGTGGCCATCGCCCGTGGCCTGGTCAATCGTCCCAGCGTACTGCTGCTGGACGAACCGCTTGGCGCCCTCGACGCCTTGACCCGTGCGCGCCTGCAGGGCGAGCTGCAGAACATCTGGGCCAAGGAAAAAATCACCATGATCCTGGTGACCCACGATGTCGACGAGGCGGTGTTCCTCGGCGACCGGGTGGTGGTGATGCAGCCCAATCCGGGGCGCATCCGGCGCATTGTAGACGTCGATCTGCCGCGTCCGCGCAACCGCAGCGACAGCCGATTTATTGCCCTGCGCGATGACGTGTTGAGCGACTTTGCCGAGTTGCATTGAGTCGCGCGTATTCCCGTTTTTTGTTTCAGGCTCTCTATTTCAGGAGAAAGGAAATGTCCGAACGTCAGCTCAGCCTCAACCTCTTCATCTACCCCAACGGCCACCACGAAGCCGCCTGGCGTCACCCACAGTCGGTGCCGGAAGCGTCCATGGACATCGGTCACTATCAGCAGCTGGCGCAACGTGCTGAACGGGAAAAGCTCGATGCGATCTTCTTCGCCGATTCGCCGTCCCTGGCTGAGAGCGACCGCGAAGGTCTGCGTATTCGTTTCGAACCGGTGACCTGGCTGGCGGCGATTGCCGCAGTGACCCAACGCATCGGCCTGATCGCCACCGCCAGCACCACCTACAGCGAGCCCTACAACCTGGCCCGCTCGTTCAGCGCGCTGGACCACCTGAGCAAGGGGCGCGCCGGCTGGAACATAGTCACGACATCCCTGGCAGCGGCCGCTGCGAATTTCGGCCTGGACCAGCATCCGCCGGCCCACGATCGCTACGCCAAGGCCGAAGAATTCGTGCAAGTGGTGGGTGATTTGTGGGACAGCTGGGAGGACGATGCGCTGGTGCTGGACAAGGCCGCCGGGGTGTTCGCCAACGGTGCCAAGGTGCATTCGATCAACCACGTGGGCACGCACTACCGGGTCAAGGGGCCGTTCAATTCGCCACGCTCGCCGCAAGGTCGGCCGGTGCAGGTGCAGGCCGGTTCGTCCGAGGATGGTCGTGACTTTGCCTCAAGGCATGCCGAAGCGATCTTCACCGCGCACCAGACCCTGCACAGCGCCACCGAATTCGCCAACGACATTCGGGCGCGGGCGAGGGCAGTGGGACGTGACCCGCGCCAGTTGAAAATCCTTCCGGGCATCAGCCCCTACATCGGCAGCACCGAAGCCGAAGCCCAGCGCAAGTTCGACGAACTCAACGAACTGGTATTGCCGAACGTCGCCCTGGGCCAGTTGCGCCGTCTGCTGGGTGTCGACCTGTCCGGTCAGGATCTGGACGCGCCGTTCCCGCGTCATCTGGTCAACTTTGAGGGCGGCGAGAGCCAGGCCAGTCGCTTCAAATTGGTCATCGACATCGTCGACCGCGAGAAGCCGACCCTGCGCCAACTGATCAACCGCCTGGCCGGCGCTCGCGGGCACTGGGTGCCGGTGGGCACGCCGGTGCAGATCGCCGACCTGATCGAACAATGGTTCCGCAGCGGCGCCGCTGATGGCTTCAACGTCATGCCACCGGCGTTCCCCGACGGCTTTGAAGTGTTCCTCGATGAAGTGCTGCCGATCCTGCGCAAGCGTGGACTGTTTCGCGAGGAATACACGGGTACCACACTGCGCGAGCACTACGGCCTGAGCCGCCCGGTCTCGCGGTTTGCGTTGAAATCGGCCTGAAGTGCCACGCTCCCCTGTAGGAGCGAGCCTGCTCGCGATGGAGGTCAACGATAACGCGGGCTGCCTGAATGCCCGCGTGGTCTCGTCATTCTTCGCGAGCATGCTCGCTCCTACAGGTTCAACACGGACCTGTGTAGGAGCGAAGCTTGCTAGCGATGGAGGTCAACGATAACGCGGGCTGTCTGAATGCCCGCGTGGTCTCGTCATTCTTCGCGAGCATGCTCGCGATGGAGGCCAACGAAAACGCGGGCTGTTTGAATACCCGCGTGGTCTCGACATTTTTCGCGAGCATGCTCGCTCCTACAGGTTCAACGCGGACCTGTGTAGGAGCAATGCTTGCTCGCGATGGAGGCCAACGATAACGCGGGCTGTCTGAATGCCCGCGTTGTCTCGACATTCTTCGCGAGCATGCTCGCGATGGAGGCCAACGATAACGCGGGCTGTCTGAATACCCGCGTGGTCTCGACATTTTTCGCGAGCACAGGCTCAACGCGGACCTGTGTAGGAGCGAGCATGCTCGCGATGGAGGCCAACGATAACGCAGGCTGTCTGAATGCCCGCGTGGTCTCGTCATTCTTCGCGAGCATGCTCGCTCCTACAGGTTCAACGCGGACCTGTGTAGGAGCGAAGCTTGCTCGCGATGGAGGTCAACGATAACGCGGGCTGTCTGAATGCCCGCGTGGTCTCGTCATTCTTCGCGAGCATGCTCGCTCCTACAGGTTCGGGTTCAGATTTTTCAGAGTGGAACGATCTGATCCAACACCCGATTCGCCGTGATCTCCGCCAGCATCACACTATTGGAAATCCCCAGCAGCGCATGGCGATCTCCACCCTCCAGATGATCGACCAGTTGATGAACCATCACATCGACCGAGGCCAGGGTTTCGACCAGGTACACCATCAGCGTTTCAGTGCTGGTATCCGGGTTTACGGTGAACAGGGTGCTAGGTGTTCGTGGGGTGGCCTTGATATCGGCTGTCGAGGGAAAGGGAACGTCGAGGGCGCGTTCGGCGGTCTTATTGAGGTTGTCTGAAGCTGGTTCGGAGGGGGAGGTTGGATCGTTGTCAGGGGGATTGGGTGTGACTTTGAACATATTCGATTCTCCAACAGTTGGAGCTGTCACCGAATCGCTGCTAAACGATGGGTGGCAGCCGTGCGCAGGTTAGCAGACCGGGGAGAATCGAATCCGGCGCGCCCGGAGGCGCCCTGCGCACAGCTACCATAAAGTGCAGGCATGAGATGACCTGACTGTCTGGATGCGGATGCGCCCGATTGACCGCGGGCTGCTAAACCCGATCACTGATGGGCAGTGACGCGAATCAAGTTACCCAGCGACCCCAAGGCGCACAAGCCGGCGGATTCTGGCGTAACCGTAGGCAGCGACGCAAGGTTTCGTAGCCCTCATCCCGTAACGGCAAGTGCTTTTAAACAAGCGCTCGCGGCTGATGTTTAACGAGTAGGCGAAGGGCTCCTACACGAGGTGCATTGCGATAGGGCTACCAACATGTTCTGCAGGTGACGTGACGACCTGGATCAATATTCGGCTTGAAGCTATACCAAAAGGGTTCACAGTGGGGATGGACCCCTTGCCCGATTAGCGACGCAGGAGCACTTCGCAGTGTCCAATGAGTTGGTCATACGCAACATGACCCGACCCGAGCTGGATGAGCTCGTCGATTGGGCTGCCCGTGAGGGGTGGAATCCCGGGGTTCACGATGCCGAGCTGTTCTGGGCTACGGACCCTGACGCCTTCATCGCGGCGACCCTGGGTGACGAATTGATCGGCGGCGGTGCCATCACTTCCTACCATGGCGAATTCGGTTTCATGGGTTTTTTCATCGTCCGACCTGAATATCGCGGTCAAGGTCTGGGCAATACCCTCTGGCACGCACGCCGCGAGCGACTCCTCGCTCGCCTGCGCCCAGGCGCGAGCATCGGTATGGACGGCGTCTTTGCGATGCAGGACTACTACGCCAAGGGTGGTTTCGTCTTCTCCCATCGCAACATGCGTTTTCGTGCCGAAATCACCCAACGTCCGACGACCTCGCAGGTAGTCGGGCAAGACATCGTCCCGCTGGCCACGCTCCCGTTCGATCAGGTTGTCGATTACGACCGCACCTGCTTCCCCGCCGCGCGCGAAACCTTTCTGAGCGGGTGGATAGCCCAAGCCGACGCACTCGCCGTGGGTTGCCAGCGCGAGGGCAGGCTAAGCGGCTATGGCGTAGCAAGGCGCTGCCGGGAGGGCTACAAGATCGGCCCTTTGTTCGCCGATGACGCTTTGGCGGCTAATGCCCTCTACGCGCGGCTGGCAGAATGTGCGCAGGGCGGCCCGCTGTTTCTTGATGCCCCGCAGAATAACCCCGCCGCGATGGCGCTCGTGCGCCAACAGGGCATGATCGAAGTGTTCGGCTGCGCCCGCATGTACCTCGGGCCGCTTCCGGCCATCGCGCACGAACGCGTGTTCGGCGTCACGACCTTCGAGCTGGGTTGATGTCCACTCGCGACCTCGTTGGTTATAGCGGCTGCCCACCGCACCCGCGATGGCCCGGTGACGCGCGCATCGCGGTCCAGTTCGTACTCAATATCGAAGAGGGCGCGGAGTCATGCATCCACAATGGCGATGCACAGTCCGAGGCCTGGCTTCACGAACTACCCGGCCGCCCGCCGCGTACGGGGGAACCGGACTTGAGCGTCGAGGGCATGTACGAATACGGATCGCGAGCAGGGGTGTGGCGCATTCTGGAACTGTTCAGTGCCCGAGGCCTGCCGCTGACGGCCTTCGCTGTCGGTCGAGCACTGGAACTCACCCCGGCGATTGGCCATGCGCTACACGCTGCTGGGCATGAGATTGCCGGGCATGGCTACCGTTGGCTGGACTATCGCAACATGCCTGAAGACGAGGAACGGCATCATATCCGCCTCACCCTCGACGTGATCGAGCAGATCTGCGGTAAACGCCCCGTGGGTTGGTACACAGGCAGGGTCAGCCAGAACACCCGTCGCCTGTTGCGTGAGGAGGGTGGGTTTCTCTATAGCTCGGACGCCTATAACGATGATCTGCCCTATTGGCTCCCAGACTCGCCCGCCCACCTGGTAATCCCTTACACACTGGTGAACAACGACGCCCGTTATCTGCTGCCGAACGGTTTTGCTTGCGGTGAAGATTTCTTCCAGCTGCTCAAGGATGCTTTCGACCTGCTGTGGCAGGAGGGCGCGCAATATCCGAAGATGATGAGCGTGGGCCTGCATGGGCGGATCAGTGGCCATCCAGGTCGTGCGATGGCGCTGGCGCGTTTTCTCGATTACGTGCAAGGCCACGACGCGGTGTGGATCTGCCGGCGCGAAGACATTGCCCGGCACTGGATAAGCCAATTCCCGGCGTGAGCGGCGAGTGGTTTGGAATGGCCTGAGTCCGTCGCGGGCGACAGGTAACTACCGGCCAGAAGTGGCCGGTGACAAGTGACTGTCTTCTTCCCAAGGCGGTGCTGAGCTTTATCGGTTGTATGCCCCATTTTCATTCATAAATGGCCGGCAAATCTCCGGGACCGAGTTCAGCTTTTATCGCATGACTAGGTTGGTCACAGCAGGCTAGATCACCTAGCAGCATCACCAAACGCTCATCGTACGGATGGAAAGCCCCACCTCCAACAACGCGGTGCCCAAGACACTCGCATAACTCCAACTTATCGAAAACATCCCCGTAGCCCCAATCGGGCGAGTAGAAAACGACTGCCAGCAATCGATTGAAAACCCGCTCACCATCAAGGGTCGACGGTAATATCGAAAGGGTATCAAAGGGCACTACGTTGAAAAGCAATCGGTGTTGCCGCGCTTCCAGGAGGACACTTGCTATTTCATGCGCATCGAACGCCGGAATGGCATTGCAACAGAAGCAGGCGCACAAATAGCGGATAACTGTCTCAGTCCACCCGGCGAACGAGCGACCACACGGCTGTTCCGAGTAAACCAGTTGATAATTTTGTGGCAAGAATGTTCGCTCGACAGGTTCCGCATCTAGATAAAACACATACGAGAACTGGCCGGTAACCTGTATCGAGACATCCAGCGGGGCATTGACAAGAAACGCAAATCGGGCGCGATCGACTTCCTGAATAGTTGTATGAGAAAGCAAGCCAGCCTCATCGGTATAACTGTAGATTTGGAAATTTTGTGACTTGAATTTGAAACTAAAAATTTCACTTCTACTGGTCATCCGGTCAGCACTCCTGCACTATGGCAAATGGCCATTATATCATTGCTGTCACCACGTAACCCTTCGAGAGCAGACACCACTCATGTCCTTTGTGCCTTCATTTTTTGATTTCTTGATTACCCATCTCCAGCAGGAGGAGCGCCGACGCATGCTGATGTCCGTCGCGGTCACAGCAGCACCGGAGCATTGGTTGAGCCTGGAAGCTGCTGCGCTACTGGACGTCAATCGTGCCCGGTTTGGATTGGGCGAACCTCTGGATGAGCGTCACAATGTGCCCCGCTGGCTGATCGCTCCCGAGCGGAAGAAAGTGGATTTGTGGATTGAAGATCAGACAGGAGAGCAGCCACCTCATTCTGTGGAGTTCAAAGTCGTCCACAATAATAAAAATGCCTACCAGAAAATATGGGAAATCCGCCGTGACCTGCAAAAGGTCATACCCAATACCGAATCGAATGACCAGGTCATACGGTGGGGTGTGGTCCTTCTGGTATTCCATCGCTTCTACGAAGATCAAGCCGGCGGGTACGCGCTGAATCGTCAGTTCGAGGATTTCCAGGGAATGCTTCAGGCCTTTGAACATGCACTGCAAGACGAAGACGAATGGTATGAAGGCGCTCCAAAGCTGGAACTGGCATTAGAACCCGTGCATCTGTGCGACATGTCTACGGCAAACTACATCGACACGGCGAATGGACAGTCGGCTATCCATATCGCATTGGTAAAAAGAAAAAACTGAGGTACATCCCGTGGAAATTGATCAGGGCTTGCTCGATGCATTACGTAGCGCCAAGCATGTCCTTGTGTTCACCGGAGCTGGAGTTTCTGCGGAAAGCGGAATTCCAACGTTCCGTGATGCGCTGGTTGGATTGTGGGCACGTTTCGACCCCGCTGCCCTGGCTACACGTGAAGCCTTTAGACGAGATCCGACATTCGTATGGGGCTGGTATGAGTGGCGGCGGATGCAGGTGTACAACGCGCAACCCAATCTGGCGCATCTCGCAATTGCTGAACTTTCCGCCAAAGTGCCGAAGCTAACGCTGGTTACACAGAACGTAGATGACCTGCATGAGCGCGCCGGCAGTATTGAGGTCATCCATCTGCACGGGAGTTTAAACAAGCCACGTTGTTTTGCCTGCGCCAGGTTCGCTATCGACCCCTTACCGCCGCCTGACGAGCCAATAGCAGGTCGGCATTTGGAGCCGCCGAAATGCCTTCATTGCGGTGGCAAGCTGCGCCCTGGCGTAGTTTGGTTTGGAGAAAGCCTGCCTACCCAGGCTCTCGCACAATCTTTTGCCGCTGCGAAAGACTGCGACTTACTGCTATCTGTCGGTACATCGGGAGTCGTCGAGCCCGCTGCACAGATACCAGAAATTGCCTGGCGGGCGGGGGCAACCGTGGTGCATATCAATCCAGACACCAAGTGTGTCCGAAGCGCGCGGGAGTTTTGGTTAGGGGGGCGAGCAAGTGAGGTACTGCCACAACTGCTAATGCAAGGGTTCAGGCCTCACGATCAGTTATTGCGCAAAGCAAATCCAAACGCAGACCTGTGAATGGGCATTTAACGCCCCACCCTTTTTGTATCGGATTCAGATGAACTGAAATACTGGAGGGCCCGAACGGCTGAGTGGCGACGGGCCGCTTCACGCCCTGAGGAAGTCAGTCAACCTCGGTCAGCAATCGGCCCAGGTTGTGTGAAAACGCATGCACCGTTTTGAAGTCTTTGTTGCTACGTAAAATCTGCCAACGGTTAGTAGGTCAACATACTAAGAATTTGCGTAGGATCGCGATTTTCGTTGCGATTCTGACTGTAAAACACACCCTAAAACGCTTTCACACAGCTTGGGCCAAAAGCAGACGCTCTTGCAGGTGCTGATTCTCACCCTTCGAACATAAAATCTGCTGGCTAATTGCGACCAACCTTTAAATCTTTCCGGTGCGAGCGTTCTTTTGTGTGCCTTCCGAGGACACAACTTTAATGCTTGGAAATGAGATCCAGTCTCACTATTTTCCCAAAACTATTGCGCGCTCCGGTTTCACGACTAGGCTTTCGCTAGTCATCGCTGGGCTGGTCGCACCTTTACAAAACGGCGTACAGAAGCTGCCAACGCCGGACACCGCCAGCCCCGACACCGTCAAGGCGATGGACCTGGACCTTTTCTTCGACTTCTTGGCCATGCGACTCAAAGGGCCTGAAGTGGGAGACAAGCACATCACCCTCAACCTGGACTTCACTGACCTGAAACAGAAGTACACGCTAGAGATGGTCAACGGTGTACTCAACCACACCGAAGGTGCGCAAGCGAAGGACGCCGACGCGACCATCACCCTGACCCGTGACACCTTGAACAACATCATGCTCAAGCAGACCACGCTGAAGGACGCTGTCAGCGCGGGCAATGTGAAGATCAACGGCAACGAGGGCAAGCTTGATGAGTTAATGAGCTACATGGATAACTTCGACCTGTGGTTCAACATCGTCACCCCCTGATGCTCCTACGGATGCCTGATTGCATCAAGGCAAGTCATTGGCAAATGCCGATGGCTTGCCTCTTTTTGACTCACAAGAGTGCAATCACTCCAAGGTTCCCAGCACCAACCTGGTGAAGTTACGCGCATCTCAATTGAAGGACGCCGATATGAGTACGGTACTACACAAGATCAAACATGAGTTCATGAAGGTACTGCCGCCGACCATTTTCTTTTTTGTCATTCTGCACATTGTTGCCCTGATTCGAGCGCTCATGATCAAAGGCTCGGGGGTTGAATTGCCTGTTTCCGCATCGGTACTGATCGCCTCTCTGGTGCTCGGCAAGTGCGTATTGATCGCCGATATGCTGCCGTTCATCAACCGATTTCCCGATAAACCACTGGTGTGGAATGTCACTTGGAAAACACTCATGTATGCCCTGGTCGCGCTGATCGTGCACTACCTGGAGCGACTGTACGACTACTGGAAAGAGGCACCGGGATTCATGGATGCCAACGCCTTGCTTTGGTCCTCAATAAACTGGCCTCGCTTTTGGGCCATACAAATTCTGCTCATTACGTTGATATTCATGTATTGCGTGATCGCAGAGTTGGCACGCGTCATCGGACGTGATCGGCTGAAGGTGATGTTCATTGGCCCACTTCCTCCAATGCAACGCTGAAATTTCGTAAGGCGTGCCGTTAGAAGGTGTCGGTCATCAACTGCGGGCAGGCTGAATCCCGTTCTTCATGAGCGACCGCTTCACGCCCTGAGGAAGTCAGTCAACCAAAATCGAGGTTCTTGAGGAGCGGTGAACCACGCTTCCTCAAGGCAAAGCAAAATATGGCCTCGCCAGCACCCGTGATCGGCCATATAGCCGGGGTTGTATTCGAGCATCCGAACTCGCGTCACCCCAAACTGACAAGTCCGCCACCAGGCGGTGCCTGTCTCGTCGGCATGGGCCACCGGCTCAATCGTTGACCAATCGGTGGTTCCAAAGGGAAGGGCAACAGGACTCATGGTTGCCTCATCGAGATTCAGTGAAAGCGGACCGAATCAACCCGGTAATCGCACCGATAGACACAGAAGGCCCGCCATTAATCGATACAGCGGCGCACAAACCCGCAGGCTCATTGACCCGGCCATCGCCAAAAGACCATTCATCACTGGCGGTCGTGTTGATCACCACCATCACATCCTCCGCGTCGAGCTCCGTTGTCTGCCCGAGCTTTGCGCTCTACACGCCGCCGAACGTCAGGGGCAAAAGCGGAACCCCAAGTTGCCATAACCGCAGCAACGGATATCTACACCGCCCCGTTTTTTCGCGAGCAGGCCCAATATCCCCCTGTAGGAGCGAGCACGCTCGCGATGGGCGTCAACGATAACGCAGGCTGTCTGAGTGACCGCGTTGCCTGAACGTTCTTCGCGAGCATGCTCGCTCCTACAGGTTCAACGCGGACCTGTGTAGGAGCAATGCTTGCTCGCGATGGACGTCAACGAAAACGCGGGCTGTCTGAATGCCCGCGTGGTCTCGACATTTTTCGCGAGCATGCTCGCTCCTACAGGTTCAACCCGGACCTGTGTAGGAGCAATGCTTGCTCGCGATGGAGGCCAACGATAACGCGGGCTGCCTGAATGCCCGCGTGGTCTCGACGTTCTTCGCGAGCATGCTCGCTCCTACAGGTTCAACGCGGACCTGTGTAGGAGCGAAGCTTGCTATCGATGGAGGCCAACGAAAACGCGGGCTGT
The DNA here is from genome assembly GCF_050990305.1 of Pseudomonas putida. Taxonomy (GTDB): domain Bacteria; phylum Pseudomonadota; class Gammaproteobacteria; order Pseudomonadales; family Pseudomonadaceae; genus Aquipseudomonas; species Aquipseudomonas putida_AH. The sequence goes on from NZ_CP158817.1 coordinate 2,562,897, forward strand.
CTGAATGCCCGCGTTGCCAGAACGTATTTCGCGAGCAAGCCCGCTCCCACAGTAGGTCTGCTGTGAACACAAGGTTTGTGTACGACAGAGAACCCCTGTAGGAGCGAGCCTGCTCGCGAATGCGGTGTTTCAGTTCTGCAGATATTCCCGAGCCAGCTGACAAGCCCGATCAATCAACATCGGCGCCATTTCAATTGCGGTCTGTGTGCCTTTGCGAGTGTGAATCCAGCCCAGGTAGGTGGTGCCACGCAGCATCAGGAACAGTGCCAGCGTCCGGCGATCTGCGTCGGTCAGGGGCTTGATCGCGTGATAGCCCTCGATCAGTGCCGCCTTGATCTGCTCGTAGCGCGGGTCATCCAGGCAGAAGTACAGCGCCGTGGCGAGTTCAAACATGTGCCAGCCGAAACCGGCGTCGTCGAAGTCGATCAGGCGTAGGCGCGGGCCTTCGATCAGCAGGTTTTCCGGCACCAGGTCGGCGTGGATCATGCCGAAGTTGTCCAGGTGTCGGCCGTATTGGCGCAAATCCTGTCGCGCCTGTCGCCGGGCCCGTTGCAGCAGATCCCGTTGCTCGCCAGTCAACTGCTCCAGCTCCCAGAACCGGCCCCAGAACGGGTTGGCACCGATCAAGCCTTCTTCATCCCAGGCATGCCGGATGAACTCGTCCGGCTGCTGCCAGTCGGCCGAGTGCAAGTGGATGCGCGCGGCAATCGCCCCAGCTTCGGAAAACAAAAAATCGATTTCCGTATCAGGCTGCACGCCCGCTTCTGAAGTGCCGGCGGTTGCACCGGGCAACCAGGCGAGCATGTCGACGTGGCGTTCGCCGACATCGGCATGGCTCACCTCGATCAAATGGCGCTCGTCCTGAGCGCGAATGATCTGCGGCACGGTAATCCCGGCGCTTTCCAGCGCTTCCATCCACTGCAACTCGGAACGCAGCGCCGCTTCGCAGTGATAGCCGTTGCGATGAATGCGCAGGGCGACCCGCTGGCCGTCGTGGCGGCGGGCGGAGAACACCGCGTTCTCGCGGAACTTGACCAGTTCGATGTCAGCGAAATCACCTTCCCAATGCTGCAGGGCGTGACGGGCCAGATCGTGCAGATGAGCGATCTGCTGGTCATGGCTCAAGGTGTGAAATTCAGTCATGGCAGCTCCTCAAATGGCGCTCAGCGCCTGGTCCAGTGTGTCTACGAACAGGTCGGCATGTTCACGGCCGAACACCAGCGGCGGCCGTAGCTTGAGGATGTTGTCGCCGGCGCCGATCTTGCTGATCAGCACGCCGTTCTCGCGCATGTCGTTGACCACTTTGCGCGCTTCCAGCCCTGCCGGGTCCTTGGTGGCGTGATCGCGCACCAGTTCCATGGCGAAGAACAGTCCCTTGCCGCGCACATCGCCGATGATCGAGTGCTTGTCGGCCAGCGCGAGCAAGCGCTGCTGTACATAGGCGCCGACGCTCTGCGCGTTTTGCAGCAGTTGCCGCTCCTCGATTTCGTCCAGTACCGCCATGCCCACGGCTGCCGCCACCGGCGAGCCACCGAAGGTGTTGAAGTACATGGCGTTGCGACCGAAGGATTCGACCAGCGCCTTATGGGTGATCAGCCCGGCCAGCGGGTAGCCGTTGCCCATGGGCTTGCCGAGGGTGACGATGTCCGGCGTTACGCCGTGGGCCTGGTGGCCCCACAGGTGATCGCCGGTGCGGCCGAAACCGGACTGAACCTCGTCGGCGATGAACAAGCCACCTGCCGCGCGAATCAGCTCGGCGGCCTTGGCGACGAAACTGGCCGGTACCCGTGGCAAGCCTTCGTTGGCGAACAGGGTGTCGATCAACAGGGCCGCCGGGCGAATGCCCTGGGCCTGCATCGAGGCGATGGCGGCGGCGATGTTGGCCGCGTACTCCTCGGCCAGTTGCGTTTCAGTGGTGCCTGCCGGTGCGCGGTACAGGCACGGAATCGGCACGGCGCGGGCGTGGGCGGCGAAGGGTTCTGGCGAGGGCAGGGCGGTGGTCACCTCTGCCAGGGACGCCGAGTTGCCGTGGTAGTTGTAGTCGCTGACGATGATCCCGGTGCCGCCGCTGGCGAAGCGTGCCAGGCGCAAGGCCAGTTCATTGGCCTCGGTGCCGGTGCAGGTGAACATCGCAGTGTCCAGCGGCTGGGCGAAGGTGGCGGTCAGGCGCTCGGCGTAACGCACCACTTGCTCGTCCAGGTAGCGGGTGTGGATGTTCAGGGTGGTCGCCTGGCGATGCATCGCCTCGACCACGCGCGGGTTGCAGTGCCCGACACAGGGCACGTTGTTGTAAACGTCCAGGTAGCGGCGACCGTCGACGTCGAACAGCCAGACGCCTTCGCCGCGCACCAGGTGCAAAGGCTTGTCGTAGAACAGCGGCGAGGCGCTGCCCAGGACACGATGGCGGCGTTGCAGGAGAGTATCAGGCATGGTCTGGAACCTCGATGACAGGGGCGCGACGGGTGCGCAGCAGGAAATTGAGAATGCACAGAACGAACGTCACGCCGAGGGCGATCAGCATCGTCATGTCGAGCTGGAAGCAGGCGGCGATCACCACCAGCGTCAGCGCCAGGCCGAGCCAGGCCACCAGTTTTCCGCCGATCAGGCTGAACGGGCGCGGCAGGTCGGGTTGGCTGGTCTTGATGCGCAGGTACGCGCCGAAGATGAACAGGTAGCACACGTTGAGCAGCAGCACGACCGCGAGCATCACGGTGGCCGGGTCGACGGTGGACAGCGGCAGGCCAATGGCGCCGATCAGCAACAGGGCAGGGTACGGAGTGCCGCGCTTGCCGGTCTTGCCCAGCCATTGTGGGAACAGACCGTCGCGGGCCATGGCGAACAGTTGCCGGGAGGCGGCGTACACCAGGGAGAAGAAGGTGGCGATCAGGCCGAACACACCGCCGCAGCCAATCACCTTGGCCAGCCACGAACCGTCGCCGAACGCGCTTTTGCTGGACATCGCTGCGTACAGCGGATCGCCTGCCGAGCCCACCAGCTCAACGCCACCGGCGCCCGGTGCGCAAACCAACACCACCAAAGCGGTGACCAGCAGGGTGCCGATGGCCGCCAGAATGCCGCGCGGCATGGTGCGGCCAGGGTTATCCGCTTCTTCCGCTGCCGAGCCGGTCTGCTCGACGGTGATGAACAACCAGATGGCGAACGGCACGCAGGCGAAGATGCCGCCGAGGCTGACCGGTGTGGCGACATTGGCTGGCAACACCAACAGGTTGCTCAGCTCGACATGGGGCGCCATGGCCACACCGAAGGTCAGCAGGGCGACCACGGCAATCACGCCGGCAATGAACGTCAGGCCCATGGCCTCGCCCACGCCGCGCAGGTGAATGCCGATGATCACCGCGAACAGGGCGATCTTCACCGTCCAGCCGCCAATGCCGAAAATCGACTCGGTGTAGGCGCAGATGAAGGTTGCGGCGGCGCCGGTGCCGATGGTCAGCGCCAGCGCGCAGGCCACACCGACCAGATATCCCACGAATGGCCCGAACGCGGTTTGCGCATACACAAATACGCCGCCGGCACTGGGCAGAGCGGTGGAAAGCTCCGCCACGCACAACGCCAAGCCACCGCACAACAGCGCCATCAACAAGGTGGCGATCAGCATGTTCAGCCAACCACCGGCCGCCAATCCGAAGTTCCAGCCGGAAAACTGCCCGGCCACCACCAACGCAATTCCGAGGCCGGCAATCTTTGGCCAGCCCAACGCACTTTTCTTAAGCACAGAAGTCTCCCGCAGCCCGAAGGCCGATTTATTGTTTTAGTGAGAAATGGAGGGGGTTCAGCGTTGCTTTGCGCCCACTGGATGGGGCTGGTCTCGATACTACGCGCGGGGTGCGGCGCGGCATGTTTGCGTGCATGCCATGTCGTTGATTGTGTGTGCCAGATTGGCTCGGGTACAACGCAAATGCTTGTGTAGGAGCTGCCGCAGGCTGCGATCTTTTGATCCTGTTTTTAAAGTCAAAAGATCGCAGCCTGCGGCAGCTCCTACAGGGGTTGGCGGTGGACACGAGATTTGTGTTCGACGCAGAACCTGTAGGAGCGAGGCTTGCCCGCGAAGGCGGGCATCAGGCACCGCCAATGTCAGATCCGAAAACTCCCCACCAACTGATTCAACCGCGCCGCCTGCTGCTCCAGCTCCGTACAGGCGCGCAGGGTCGATTGCAGGTTTTCCACGCCTTGCTGGTTGAGGGTGTTGATTTGCGTGATGTCGACGTTCAGGGCTTCGACCACGGCGGTCTGTTCTTCCGTGGCGGCGGCCACCGACTGGTTGACGTTGTCGATCTCGCCGATGCGTTGGGTCACGCTGCCCAAGCGGGTGCCGGCGAGGTTGGCGATGTTGACGCTTTCCTCGCTGTGCTGCTGGCTTTCAGTCATCGTCGTGACCGAATCCCGGGCGCCCACTTGCAGCTCCTCGATCATCTGCTGAATCTCCAGCGCCGATGTCTGGGTGCGGCCCGCCAGGCTGCGTACCTCGTCGGCCACCACGGCAAAACCACGACCGGCTTCACCGGCTCGCGCCGCTTCAATAGCGGCGTTGAGCGCCAGCAGGTTGGTCTGCTGGGAGATGCCCTTGATCACTTCGAGGATCTGCCCGATGTTCACGGTCTTGCCGTTGAGCACTTCGATGTTGGCGCACGAGGTACGGATCTTGCCCGACAATTCGTTCATCACCTCGATCGTGCGCTCGACCACCTGACGCCCGTCTTCCGCCTGTTGCCGGGCGTTGGAGGCTTGCTGCGAGGCGTCGGACGCGTTATGGGCAATCTCCTGGGCGGCGGCGCCCAATTGGTTGATCGCGGCGGCGACGCTGTTGGTGCGAGTGGATTGATCGTCGAAATTGCTCAGCGACGAGTTGGACGCTTCCAGCACGCGGCGGGCACCCTGATTGACGCCCAGAGCCGCCGAAGAGACCTCGCGCATCGACTGATGGATGCGTTCGACAAAGCGGTTGAACGCCGTGGCCAACTGACCGATTTCATCCCGTGATTGCACTTGCAGGCGCCGCGTCAGGTCGCCTTCGCCAAGGGAGATGTCTTCCATGACCCGGGTCAGCACCTGCAATGGACGGGTGATGCGCTGCGCCGTGTACCAGATCAACAGCAGGCCGAGCAGGGCCGAGCCACCACCGAGCAACAGCTCAAGCGCCGTGCTTTGCACCCCTTGGGCATCCAGCTCTTTTTGCAAGGTGGTAACCGGTGCCAGCAGCACCTCTTGCGGCACACCCACCAGCACACCCCAAGGTGCAGCGCCGGCGATCGGTGCCAGCGGTTCCAGGACCTTGATCTGCTGCGGATCGACAAACACCTTCGGCTGGCCTTGGTGCAGGGCGTCCATCACGTCGGTACTGTCCATTGGCTGACCGAGGCGGCTGACATCGTGGCTGTTGGCGGAGATCACGCCACGGGGGCTGACGATGCTGATCTGGCCGTGGCCGTCGAACAGTTGCTGTGCACTGGTTTCACTGTTCTTTTGCAGCGCGGCGAGGTTGAGGTCCAGGCCCACGACAGCGATGACTTTGCCGTTCTCCAGCAGCGGGAAGGCGACGCTGGTCACCAGTTTGCGACTGCCGGACGCCTCGTCGAAGTAGGGCTCCAGCACGCAAGCCTGACGCGTGTCTCGGGCGCAGGTGTAGAACGCATTGTAGGGTGCGCCGCTCGGGCCCGGCTCAGTGTTGGCGAGCAAGCCTTCATCACCGATCACCGCTTGCAGCTCGCCGGGTTTGCTTTGCACCCAGTACAACGAGAATCGGCCTTTTTCGTTACTGCCCAGATCAGTGTTATTGACGAAACCCGCGTCGGCGCCGTCCAGGGCATCGGGTTCAAAAATGACATAAAGCCCGAGCAGGTCGGGCTTAACGATGAGGGCCTGATGAAGCTGGGTGGTCAGCTCCTGGCGCAGTTGTTGGCGGGGCAGCGTCCCCTGATGCTGGAGTTGTCGCAGATAAAGCAAGTATCGCGATAACCCCTGGCCGAATTCATGGGTCTGCATGAAGGTGCGTTGCACCTGCATCGCCTGCACTTTGCTCAGCGCCTGCATGTGTTCCTTCGCCGCATCGGCAAGCATTTCGCTGCTGGCCTGGGCCACTTGCTGGCTGCTTTTGTGGGTCTGGTAAAGCGAAAGCCCCATGAGCAAACCCACCACCAGCAGCAGGCAGAGGCCGGCGAGCAGGGCGATCTTGCTCTGGATCGTCAGGAATGTTTTGTGCATTGGAAAGGCCCTTTTCCTGGAAGTGAACCCGACCCCTGTAGGAGCTGCCGCAGGCTGCGATCTTTTGACTTTGACTTTTAAAATCAAGATCAAAAGATCGCAGCCTGCGGCAGCTCCTACAGGGGTGTGTTGGGCTTAGAACGTCGTGGCGAAAATCACCTGGCTGTAGACGTTCTTGTCGCTGTTACCCAACTGCGTACCACCCTGCTCGGCGCTCTTGTCCGGCTGGAACAGACCCACCAGCGGCATGATGCTCAGGTGGTCGTTGACGTGCCATTCGGCATACAGGTCGGTTTCGTGGCCATCGGTGTTGCCCAGGCTGCGGTCGATGGTGTCGTAGTTGAAGTGCATCACGCCGACGTTCAGGTTTTCCAGCGGCGAGGCAGACAGCTTGAATTGCTGGATGCGCGAGTTGGTGTTGAACGGGCCGGCATAGTTGCCCGCCACTTCACCCTGGAACCAGGTACCGAAGCCACGGCTGAAACCGTAGAACAGGGTGTCGTAGTTTTCCGAGAAGCGGCTGTAGCGGTAGCTGACATACGGCGACCAGGCCACGTCGGAGAAGGTCCAGCCGGCTTCCAGGTACCAGGCGTCTTCGTTGGAGGTGTGTGGCTTGTCCTGCTTGGCGTATTCGCCGGAGAGGAACAGGTCTTTCACACCGGCATTGCCGGTGGCGCGCAGGCTGTAGGTCTTCATGCCGTCGCGTTCGAGCTGGATCGGCGAGGCGAATTCTTCGTCGACATCGGTGGTGTCGATGTAGGTCAGGCCCACGGTGCCAACGTCGGATACGTGCTCCAGGGTGCCGACGTACATTTCGGTCTTGGCCTGGGCGCGGTTGTCGGATTTGAGCCACATCAGGTCGCCGCGCCAGCCTTCCTTGCCACCGATACGCAATACGGCGGTCTCGTCGAAGGCCTTGCGCGCCGCCAGCCAGTAGGCGCCGCCACGGTTGAATTCACCGTCGGCCAGGCCCTTGCCCAGGTTCAGCGCGTCGCCATTAATCAGGAAACCATCACCGACCATAATGTTCTGGCGGCCAAAGGACAGGTCGATACCGTCGCTGCCCAGCACCGGGAACAAATCGGCCGAACGCCAGCCGAGGTAGGCGTCTTCAAACTTGGTGGTGCGCTCGGTACCGTCGGTGAAGCCGGCGGCATCGCCGTCACCCCAGGTGCCCGAACTGAGCATGTTCGCCGCACCGTACGCGGTACCGACACCGGCCAGACCTTTGTCGAAGGCCAGGCCGTACTTGATGTAACCCTCGCGCCAGGACGACGAACCTTCATCGAGACGACCCGACTGGTTGTAGTTTTCCTGGCTGTGGAAAATGCCGAAAACCGCTTCCAGGGTGGCGTTCAGGTGAGTGTCGCTGTCTGAGTACAGTTCATAGGCTCCGGCCTGCCCGGCACTGATCATCAGCGCGAGCGTGGAAAGTCGAAGCAATGGGGACTTGAGCATGGCATGACATCCGTTCTTGTTCTTAGGCGCAGGGTTGCGGTCTTTTTTAATACTAAGGTCCGCCGTTTTTCCGGCCTTTTGTCTGTTTGCCAATTAATTGGTTGTGCATGCCAGATTGAGTGGCTAGGTGATGGCACGGTGGGATTTGCGTCTTCTGTTGACCTGCGCTTTTGCATCGACGAATCGCGCCCTCTGTAGGAGCTGCCGAAGGCTGCGATCTTTTGGCGCCCTGACCGTCCTGAAGATCAAGATCAAAAGATCGCAGCCTGCGGCAGCTCCTACGAGGTATGACCGTTCGTCGTTTTTTGGTAAAGGAATCGGCAGCTTTAAGAGGGGGATTTGTTAGGAACGACGGAAATTTCTTACACCGCCCTACATGTACTGAAACGCTGGCCGGCTGCGTTATGTGGTGTTTTAAGTTAAAGCAATAAAGTTGCTGTTCGTCGTTTTGTGTGTGAAGTGTCTTTTGAGTGTGTGTGAAGTTTCCTGCACGTTAAAGTTTGCCTTCTTGTCATTTGTCATTGAAGTCATTCATTCTGGTCATTACCGCTTTCTATCTTTCTTAAGTGCGAGTGAATAACCATGTTAAAGGAAGACCTCGGTGACATCTTTTTCAATTATGCCGAAGAGTTCGATGTAGGCTCGCCCGAGCCCTCAGGAACACACCCTGGCATGGATTCAGTACCCATTCTGCATGGCTTTTCTGTGCAGGGAAGCCATGGAAAGGATCTCCATGAAACAAGATTCGTACAACTACGCAATACTCAACTTTCCCGTGGATAATTTTGTTGTTTTAAAGAAGAGGTCGCCCGAAGAGCGAACTTCATGTTTGCTGTCTGCGCTACATGAGTTGTATCAGTGCTCGAGTATTTCAAGGGCCGAGTATGATGAGCTTTTGTTAGCGCATGGCATGAATCCGAAGTTATCTTTGGACTTGTAAAATAAAACTGTAGGAGCGAGCTCGCTCGCGAAGAACGTTCGGACAACGCGATCATTCAGATGGCACGCGTTATCGTTGGCGTCCATCGCGAGCATGCTCGCTCCTACAGGAAGTTTGCATAAGCCCAAGGTTTGCCGGCACGCATTTGAGCGATCTGGCAGAACCGCCAACACAACTGGCACGCAGCGCAAACCCTGCGTGCCACCGACCGCCGACAATCCTTTTCAACCTGCCGGGGCTCCGTGGCCGCGGCACTTTCAGTGTTGGCGTTCGTCTGCGTGACGAGCGCGTGGATTTTCAAGGTCGTTACTTATGTTTACCGCTCTGCGTGTGTCTCTCTTTGGTTTGTTGTCCCTGTCCTTGGCCCAGGCTGCCGTGGCGGCTGATTGCGCGCCGGTCCAGAGCCGTGGCGCCGAAGTGTTCGCCAATGAATGCGGGGTCTGCCATTCGGTGAGCAAGGGCATGGCCGGGATGATGGGGCCGAACCTGGCGGGTGTGGTGGGGCGCAAGTCCGGCTCGCTGGAAGGCTTCAACTACTCCCAGGCGATGCGTAACAAGAACATCGATTGGCAAGCCGAGAACATCGAGCAACTGATCACCCAACCCCAAGCCTTCGTGCCAGGCACTTACATGCCTTACATGGGGCTGGCTTCGGCTGACGATCGCCAAGCGGTCGTGTGCTACCTCAAAGAACAACACTAAGCGGCCGGATTACGGCTACACGCGCTTGACCAACCTGTAGGAGCCGGCTTGCTGGCGATGGCGATGCCCCCATCAACATTGATGTCGCCTGACACACTGCTTTCGCCAGCAAGCCGGCTCCTACATTTGAATAAATAAAGGTGATTTATGAGCAACGTTGAAATCCTGCCGCAGGTGGCTGCATTCCTCGAGCGCCGTCACGGTTGCTTTATCGATGGCCAGTGGGTGTTTGCCGAAGGCGACAGCATTAGCGTGGTCAACCCGGCTACCGGGCAAACCCTGTGCGAAACCATGGATGCGCCGCTGGCCATCGTCGAGCAGGCCGTGCAGTCGTCGCACAAGGCGTTCAAGTCCGGTGTCTGGTCTTCGCTGCGTCCGGCCGACCGTGAACGCATCCTGCTCAACTTCACCCGTCTGGTGGAAGAGCACGCCGAAGAGCTGGCTCAGCTGGAAACCCTGAGCCAGGGCAAGTCGATCAACATGGCCCGCGCACTGGATCTGAACGCCACTGTGGAGTTCATGCGCTACATGTCCGGCTGGGCGACCAAGATCGAAGGCCAGACCTTCGACGTGTCGATCCCGCTGCCGCCGGGCGCCAAGTTCACCGCGTTCACCAAGCGTGAGCCAGTGGGCGTGGTGGTGGGTATCGTGCCGTGGAACTTCCCGTTGCTGATCGCTGCCTGGAAGCTGATGCCAGCATTGGCCACTGGTTGCACCGTGATCATCAAACCGGCGATGGAAACTCCGCTGACCGCCATGCGTCTGGCTGAGCTGGCACTGGAAGCGGGCATTCCGGCAGGCGTGTTCAACGTGGTCACCGGTGGCGGTGCTTCGGTGGGTGGCGTGCTGACCTCGCACCCACTGGTGAGCAAGGTGTCGTTCACCGGTTCCACCGCCGTGGGCAAGAGCGTCGGCGTGGCGTGCATGGAAAACATGACGCGCTTCTCCCTGGAGTTGGGCGGCAAGAACCCGATGATCGTGCTCGCCGATGCCGACATCGAAAAAGCCGTACAAGGCGCGATCCTCGGCGGTCTGCTGAACAACGGTCAGGTGTGTGCAGCGGCGTCGCGTTTCTACGTGCACCGTTCGATCCACGACAAGTTCGTCGAAGCCCTGGCAGCCGCGGTTTCGGCCATGCCAATCGGCGCCGGCATGAACTGTGACGCGGCGATCAACCCGCTGGTGTCGCGCAAGCAGCAGCAAAGCGTGCTCAAGCACATCGAACAGGCTCGCCGCGAAGGTGCGCGGGTGGTGACCGGTGGTGAATTGCTCGAAGGCGACGGCTTCTTCGTCCAGCCGACCATCCTTGCCGACATCGACCACAGCATGGCCGTGGCCCGCGAAGAAGTGTTCGGTCCGGTGCTGGGTGTGATGCCGTTCGACGACGAAGACGCTGTGATCGAGCTGGCCAACGACAACCGCTACGGCCTGGCCGCCAGCCTGTGGACCAACGACCTGGGCAAAGCGATGAACCTGGTGCCACGCATCGAAGCCGGTACCGTGTGGGTCAACGCCCACGTGCTGCTCGACCCGGCGATGCCATTCGGCGGCGTCAAGCAATCGGGCATGGGCCGCGAATTCGGCCGTGCGGTGATCGAGGCTTACACCGAGCTCAAGTCGGTGTGCATCGCGCATTGATGAACCTGTAGGGCCAATGTGGGACCTGTGTAGGAGCTGTCGAGCGTAGCGAGGCTGCGATCTTTTCAAAGCAAGATCAAAAGATCGCAGCCTTCGGCAGCTCCTACACAGAGGTTTCGTGTTATGTCGCAGCCGGTTTCGCCAGTTGAATCCCCGCGGCCCCCAGCCGCTTGAGAATTTCAAACAGCAGCTCGCTCTTGATCCCCCCGACCGTGCGCGGGCTGCTGACGTAACCGGTGATGGTCAAGGTGATGCCTTCGGGCTTCAGTTGGCTGAAGCGTACATAGGGCGCCGGTTTATCGAGGATGGATTCGTGCTCGATGTAGGTGTCGTACAGCAGTTTGCGCACTTGCTCCGGGTCGATGTCCAACGGAAACATCAATTCCAGAGTCGCCACACCCTGGGCGCTGCCACCCAGAGTGACGTTGCGCAGGTTCTGCGAAATCAGCTGTGAGTTCGGCACGATGACGATCGAGCGGTCGGACAGTTGTATTTCCGTAGCCCGCACGTTGATCCGGCGGATGTCGCCTTCGACGCCGCTGATACTGATCAGGTCGCCCACTTTCACCGGGCGTTCGGTCAGCAGGATCAGGCCGGAGACGAAATTTTTCACGATTTCCTGCAGGCCAAAGCCGATACCCACCGACAAGGCACTGACGATCCAGGCCAGATTGGTCCACTTGATCCCCAACGAAGACAGTGCGAGCAAGATGACCAGCAAGTAACCGATATTGGAAAACAGCGTGCTGAGCGAGGCGCACATGCCCGGGTCCATTTCGGTTTTCGGCAGGAACTCGTTGTCCAGCCAGCGGCGCAAGGTGCGGATCAGGTAGAAGCCGAGGACCAGGGCGAGCACAGCTTGCAGCAGGTTGGCCGGCACAATGTTCAATTTGCGCAGCCCGTCGCCGCCGAGTATTGCCACGGTGTTGGTCGCCAGCTGTCCCAATGTCGATCCCACCCCACCCACCACCAGTGAGATCAATGCAATCAACACCAGCGTGGCGCGACCGACGCCGGACAGCACGATGGAAACCTGCTCCAGGCGTGTGTCGCCAATCCCCAGCAGCTGTTTAAGCGCCTTGCCAGTGGAGTACCGGGGCGAAAACAGGTATTCGCAGCCGTCCTTCAACAGTTGGATCAGTAAGTAGAAGCCGGCAAAGATAATGAAGAGCCAGACCAGTTCGTAGGTGATGAAGCGCGACAGCGACACGTAACCCAACAGCAGGGCGAGCAGGGAAACCACCACCGCAATGCTGGCGAACGCATAAATGACCCCGGCCAGTGTCGTGCCGGCTTCGGGCGCCTCACCCGTCGCGATCAGGGCCCGGCGAGTACGGCTGACACGCAACAGAAGTGCACCGATCATCCCCGAAATGACCAATGCGGCAAGCCCTCTGACCGAGATCACGACCGGGTAGCTCATGCTGGTGGCATTGGTCATTTGCGCCGTAGCGACCATGATCAGCACGACCCAGGCCAGGCGGATGGGGTAGGGTTTCATCGCCAGTGCCACTGAATCGGCAAGGGCCGGCAGGCGCCACGATGGGTGTTTGGTGGACAGCAAGGCGCGGCTCAGACCGGTGATCAGCACGCAGGTATAGACAATTTTTTCGAAATCCTGGGAAAACCCCGTCAGCTGCGGCGTCAGCGGCAGTTGGCGTGTCAGGGCATAAAACAGCAACCGCAAGGCAATCCATGCCGCCAATACCGTGGCGAATACCGAAGACAGCGCCAACGCACTGCGCCGCAGTCGGCCTTCTGGCATGCGATGGATGCACAACCAGGTCAGGCCTCGGTCGGTAAGCCTGTGACCGAAAAACCACAAGGCGAGGGCCAGCGTGAGCAGTATGCACGTGTAGAGGCGCTGGCCCGGTTGCCAGGCGGCGTCGAGGGTAGCGCGTATTTGTTGGATAAATTCACTGAGGCGTTGGCGGTCTTCCTCGGGTGGATCGAGCAGCGGTGCCCAGAACCAGGGGTTGAGGATGCTTTGGGACTGCTGGGTCACTTCGGTTTCCAGCAAGCCACGACGGATGACGGCAATCTGGGTCAGCAGTTCCGTTGCGCTGGCTTTGAGCGTTGCCAGCGCATTGAGCTTGTTATCGATCTGGTATTTCTGCTCGGTGAGGGTGACCCTTTGCAAGGTGATGTCGGACTTCTCCAACACCGCCTCACCAACCGGTGCCGGTCCCAACACACTCAGTTGTGATTGCAGTTGAGTCTGTGCGGGCAGCAGCAGGGCCGACAGCCGGGTGATTTCCTGGATCAACGCCTGGACCAGGTCCTGCGGGGCCTCCAGCTGGCTGTAGTTGCTGGCTTGGGACACCTGTTGTTTGAGGCTGTTGAGCCGAAGTTGCAGTTCTTGCAGTTCACCGTCGGAGAGGCTGACCGAGGCGGCCGTTGCAATGGCGGCAGGGGCTGTTGGCATGGTTGCCGCCAACAGCAATGCGCCATTGGCCCCGTAGAGCGAGATAAACATGACAATCATCCACTTCATTGCATTGCGCATAGGCGTATCCGGCAGGTTGTTAGTCACCCAGCCTATGAGGTTAGGTCATGAGCCGCGTTGTTGAGGGTTTATTGGTCGGATGTGTTCTGGAAGGCGGGGCCTTCGATCCCGAATGAATACCGCAACAAGGCCGCCCCCAGTAGGAGCTGCCGCAGGCTGCGATCTTTTGATCTTGCTTCTAACCATCAAAAGATCGCAGCCTCGTTTCACTCGACAGATCCTACAGGTCCGTGGGTGGGCACATGCCTGCTCTGGATCATCAAATCATTGCCAGCATGAAATTCGTCGTGTATTTTTTCATGAAAATACAACTATAAAATTTCACGGAGCCGGTAATGTTTCAGCAATCCACCCAACATGTCGCCAGCTACTACGCCCACACCTGCGCTAAACAGGTCAAAAACCGCGTGCCTTTGGTGGGGGAGCACGACACTGAAGTGCTGATCATCGGCGCCGGTTTCAGTGGGCTGCACACCGCGTTGCGCCTGGCCCTGGCCGGTAAGCGTGTGACCGTGCTGGAAGCCAGTCGGGTAGCGTGGGCGGCTTCGGGGCGTAACGGTGGGCAGGCCATTCTGGGTTGGTCCTGTGACATGCCGCCGCTGGAAGCTGCATTGGGTTACGAGCGTGCACGACGGTTGTGGGACGGCATGCGCTGGGCGGCGCGGGAGTTGCGGGCATTGCCGGCGCGACATGGTTTCGATTGTGATTATCGGGCTGGCCATCTCTGGACCTCAGTGATGCCACGACGGGTCAACCTGCTGACCGAATGGCAACACGAGGCCAGTCACAAGTGGGGCCACGATGGTTTGCAGTTCATTGAACGCACACAGCTGCCCGAGTGGGTCGCCAGCAATCGCTACCAGGCCGGCCTGTTCGATCCCGAAGGCGGGCATTTGAATCCGTTGAAACTGGCTTTGGGCCTGACCGCCGCAATCGAGCGGGCCGGTGGGGTGATTCATGAACAAAGCAAGGCGCTGGATTATCGCGAGGATGGCGACGGGTACGTGGTGACCACTGAGCGCGGTCGCATTCGTGCCAAGGTGCTGGTATTGGCCTGCAATGCTTATCTGGATCGACTCGATCCGCAGCTCTCGAGCTGTGTATTGCCTGTCGGTACTTATCAGGTGGCCACCGCGGCCTTGTCCGAAGCGCAGGCCGTCGCCTTGTTGCCGAGCAACGTGTGCGTCACCGACAACCAATTCGTGCTCGATTACTTCCGTCGTACGCCCGACAACCGCTTGCTGTTCGGCGGAGGCTGCACCTACCTGGGTGGGATGCCGAAGGACATCGCCGGCGCAACCCGGCCGTGTCTGGAGCGTGTGTTCCCGCAACTCAAGGGCGTTGAGCTGGAATTCGCCTGGGGCGGGCACATCGACCTGACCCTCAAGCGCACGCCGGACATCGGCCGGCGTGGAGACCTTTACTGGTTGCAGGGGTATTCGGGACACGGTGTTCTGCCGACCCTGGCCGGGGCGCGGGCGGTGTCGGATGCGATCCTCGGTCGGCCGGACGAATTGGCGCTGTATCAAGGATTGACCAACGGCAGCTTCCCCGGCGGCAAGTACATGGCAGCGCCGCTGGAAGCCATCGGCAAGGCCTGGTACCGGCTGCGCGACAGCATTTGAAGCGACACTTTCTGGAAGCCTTTAGATGGACATGCAAGAAGAGATTTCAGCGCTGGCGATCCTGATCCAGGACCTGCGCAAGCACAAGAAATACACCCTGAAGGATCTGGCGGACAAAATCGGTCGCTCCGTGGGTTTTTTATCGCAGGTCGAACGCGGGATATCCCGGCCGACGGTGGCGGACCTGACCGCCATCAGCGAAACCCTGGGCGTGCCGACCACTTACTTCTACAGCCTGCCCAAACCCATGGCCTTGCCTTGGGTGACCCGGCCGGACGAACGCCGCACCTTGTATTACGCCGACGGGATCACCGACATCCTGGTGTCACCGAAAATGCGCGCGTCCTTTTCCATGCTCGAAAGCCAATTGGAACCCGGTGCCAGCAGTGGCGACCGGCACATGAACGACAGTTCGGAGCAGGGCGGCTATGTCCTCGAAGGCGAGCTGACGCTCTGGCTGGACAGCGACGAGCCGGTCACCCTGCGCGCCGGCGACAGTTTCCAGTTGGCCAGCCATGCCCATTGCCGCTACGGCAACCTCTCAAATCAACTTACCCGTGTGCTTTGGGTTTACACCTGAACAACAACAAGGAACAAAACGATGGATGCTGTGTGCTCTGATCTGCTGGCCGAAGTGCGTACCTTTCGTCAGCGCCACCCCGATGTGCGCTTCGTCGACCTGATCTCCCTGGACATCCCAGGCCATTTCTACGGCAAGCGCTACCCGATCGAGATGCTGGAAAAAGTCGCGGCCGGCAGTGCGCTCAAGTTGCCGCAGAACTGCGTATTACTCGGCACTCAGGGCGGTCTGTTCAAGATCGGCGATTATTGCTTCAACGACGGCGATCCGGATGCGCCACGGCGCCTGGTGCCCGGCACGCTCAAGTTGGTGAGTTGGGAACAACAACCGCTGGGGCAGATGCTGATCACTTCCGACGGCACGCAAAAACCGATTGAGTTCGAGCCGCGCGAAGTGTTGGCGCAAGTGCTCGAGCGGTTGAGCCGCAAAGGGATTTTCCCGGTCGTGGCGTTCGAGCTGGAGTTCTATCTGTTCGATAGCCATTTGCGCGATGGCTTGCCGCAGTTTGCCCGTGATCCGCTGACCGGCGATGCCGATGATCAGCCGAACATGCACATCGAACGGCTCTCGCGTTTTGCCCCGGTGCTCGATGACATGGTCGAGACCGCGCGCACCCAAGGCATCGAGGCCACGGTGATCACCGCCGAGTTGGGCCCTGGTCAGTTCGAAATCAATTTCGGCCACTGCGATGATGGATTGCGTGCGGCGGACTGGGCGGCGTTGTTCTGCCGCAGCACCCGTGGCGTGGCGCTCAAACACGGCTATCGCGCCAGTTTCATGTCCAAGCCCTACTTGCAGCACCCCGGTAGCGGCATGCACGTGCATGTGAGCCTGTACGACAAGGCGGGCAACAACCTGCTGGCAGCGAACGGACAACAAGCGCTGCGTCACGCCGTGGCCGGTAGCCTGGACGTATTGCCCCACTGCATGCCGATCTTTGCCCCGAACCACAACGCCATGCGCCGCTTGAGTGGCACGGTGAACGTGGCCTCGCGCGCCAGTTGGGGCTTTGAAGACCGTGACGCCTGTCTGCGGGTGCCGGAATCGGACAGCAAAAACCTGCGCATCGAACATCGTCTGTCAGGTGCCGATGCCAACCCGTATTTGGTGCTCGCGGCGATCCTGGTGGGGTTGGAGCAAGGCCTGGAAAATGCTCGTGAGCCGATTGTCCCGCTCAATGAAGACCGCAGCAGCGGTATCGACTTCCCACTGGAAATGCTCGAAGCCGTGCGCTCGATGCAAAGCCATGCGCCATTGCGCGCAGGCTTGGGGGCGGAGTTTGTCGATGTGTATTGCGAGAACAAGCGCCAGGACCATCTGGCCTTCCTGCACGACATCAGTGCACGGGAATACCGCTGGTACCTCTAGTTAATGTTGATTCGAGGTTAACCTTTAAAAATATCTGGATATTTAATGGGTTATGAATTTTTGTAACTGAGTGGTTAATCAAAACATCTTGTTACAGCGAGAAATATCCCGTAATATTCGCGCCGCGTTCACCACCACGGTTTATGCATTTTTAAGTCCCGGGCTTCCATCAGCTGCCCGGGATTTTTTTTGCCTGAGATTTAATATTCCTAAAGGATGTAAGTAGATAATTATATATTCCTTTTAATGTTATTCATGGCGGTGCGCCTTGAAGGCCAGCACATCCCGGTGGATGTACAGGCCAACCTTGTTCTCAGCACGTTGCGCTTTGCTCTTCGTAGGAGCCGAGCTTGCTCGCGATGGCGTCGGATCAGCCGACATCAATTTTGAATGTAGCGCCGCCATCGCGGGCAAGTCGGGTCGCCGCATCGCTCGCTCCTACAGGCCAACCTGCGCTTTGCTCTTCGTAGGAGCTGAGCTTGCTCGCGATGGCGTCGTATCAGCCGACAACAATTTTGAATGTAACGCCGCCATCGCGGGCAAGTCGGCTCGCCGCATCGCTCGCTTCTACAGGCCAACCTGCGCTTTGCTCTTCGTAGGAGCTGAGCTTGCTCGCGATGGCGTCGTATCAGCCGACAACAATTTTGAATGTAACGCCGCCATCGCGGGCAAGCCTCGCTCCTACAGGCAAACCTTTTCTCAGCTTGCTCGCGATGGCGTCGTATCAGCCGACAACAATTTTGAATGTAACGCCGTCATCGCGGGCAAGCCTTGCTCCTACAGGTGAGCCTTTTTCTCAGCTTGCTCGCGATGGCGTCGTATCAGCCGACAACAATTTTGAATGTAACGCCGTCATCGCGGGCAAGTCGGGTCGCCGCATCGCTCGCTCCTACAGGCCAACCTGCGCTTTGCTCTTCGTAGGAGCTGAGCTTGCTCGCGATGGCGTCGTATCAGCCGACAACAATTTTGAATGTAACGCCGCCATCGCGGGCAAGCCTTGCTCCTACAGGTGAGCCTTTTTCTCAGCTTGCTCGCGATGGCGTCGGATCAGCCGACATCAATTTTGAATGTAGCGCCGCCATCGCGGGCAAGTCGGGTCGCCGCATCGCTCGCTCCTACAGGCCAACCTGCGCTTTGCTCTTCGTAGGAGCTGAGCTTGCCCGCGATGGCGTCGTATCAGCCGACAACAATTTTGAATGTAACGCCGCCATCGCGGGCAAGCCTTGCTCCTACAGGTGAGCCTTTTTCTCAGCTTGCTCGCGATGGCGTCGGATCAGCCGACATCAATTTTGAATGTAACGCCGTCATCGCGGGCAAGTCGGGTCGCCGCATCGCTCGCTCCTACAGGCCAACCTGCGCTTTGCTCTTCGTAGGAGCTGAGCTTGCTCGCGATGGCGTCGTATCAGCGATGGCGTCGTATCATCAGCCGACAACAATTTTGAATGTAACGCCGTCATCGCGGGCAAGCCTTGCTCCTACAGGTGAGCCTTTTTCTCAGCTTGCTCGCGATGGCGTCGTCGGATCAGCCGACATCAATTTTGAATGTAACGCCGTCATCGCGGGCAAGTCGGGTCGCCGCATCGCTCGCTCCTACAGGCCAACCTGCGCTTTGCTCTTCGTAGGAGCTGAGCTTGCTCGCGATGGCGTCGTATCAGCCGACAACAATTTTGAATGTAACGCCGTCATCGCGGGCAAGCCTTGCTCCTACAGGTGAGCCTTTTTCTCAGCTTGCTCGCGATGGCGTCGGATCAGCCGACATCAATTTTGAATGTAACGCCGTCATCGCGGGCAAGCCTTGCTCCTACAGGTGAGCCTTTTTCTCAGCTTGCTCGCGATGGCGTTGGATCAGCCGACATCAATTTTGAATGTAGCGCCGCCATCGCGGGCAAGTCGGGTCGCCGCATCGCTCGCTCCTACAGGCCAACCTGCGCTTTGCTCTTCGTAGGAGCCGAGCTTGCTCGCGATGGCGTCGTATCAGCCGACAACAATTTTGAATGTAACGCCGTCATCGCGGGCAAGCCTTGCTCCTACAGGTGAGCCTTTTTCTCAGCTTGCTCGCGATGGCGTCGGATCAGCCGACATCAATTTTGAATGTAGCGCCGCCATCGCGGGCAAGTCGGGTCGCCGCGTCGCTCGCTCCTACAAGGTAATGATTCCGTGATCGATGGCGTACTTGACCAGCGCCGCCGGCTTGTCGATGTTGAGCTTGCGGCGGATGCTCAGGCGATGGGTTTCCACCGTGCGCACACTGATGTCCAGTTCCCGGGCCATTTCCTTGTTGTTCAAACCCTGGGCCATTTTGTACAGCACCTGGCTTTCCCGAGGCGTCAGTTCGTTGTCCGTGCTTTTGTCGGCGATCAGTCGCTGGGCGATTTCGGCGCTATAGAAGGTGCCGCCGCTGGTGATGGCTTCGATGGCCGCAATGATTTCCCGTGACGGGGCATTCTTCAGCACATAGCCGCTGGCGCCTGCGCGCACCGACTCACTCACGTACTCGTAGTTATCGTACATGCTCAATACCAACACCTTGAGCGACGGATAGCGGCTGCGCAGCACCCGAGTCAGTTCCAGGCCGTTCATGTCGCGCAGGCTGATGTCGACCAGCAACAGGTCCGGCTGGCAGCGCCCGACCATCTCGATCGCCTCGGCACCGTTTTCGGCTTCGCCCACCACTTCCAGGGGCGCCATCACGGCCAATAAGGCCTTGATGCCGTCGCGGACCAGGGAGTGATCGTCGACCAAGGCGACACGGATCGGGGAGGGCAAGTTCATCACAGGCATTCACTCTTGTTGTTGTGGGCAGCGTCAGCGTTTTTCGCCAGGCCCTTTCATCGGCAGCAGAACGTCCAGCTCACTGTGCCCCGGCATCGATATCAGCTCAAAGCGGCCGCCAAAATGGTCGACGCGCTCACGGATGTTACGCAAGCCGATGCCCGCTTGGCGACGTTCGACCTGGGCGACGTTGAAACCGATGCCATCATCGACCACCGTCAGGCGCACCTTGTCTTCGCAACCGTGCAGGGTAATGGAAACGTTTTTGGCCTGGGCATGGCGTTCAATGTTGGTCAGGCCTTCCTGCACGATGCGGAACAGGGAGACCGCGGCGCCATCGACCAAATGGCAGTCGAATTCGTTGTCGTTGTAAGTCACCCGCAGGCCGCTGCGTTGCTCGAATTCCTCGGCCAGTTGACCGATGGCCGCCGGCAGTCCGAGGGTGTCGAGCAGCGACGAGCGCAGGTCGTGGGACAGGCTGCGAACTTCGCCAATCGCCTCGCCCAGGCGCGCGGTGGCGTCGCGTAAAATGGCCAATCCCTTCTCTTGGCCCTTGTCCTGGCCGTTCTCCAGTACGTGGCTGGCCAGTTCGAACTGAAACTTGATCGACACCAGCACCTGGCTGATGCCGTCATGCAGTTCGCGGGACACCCGTGATCGCTCTTCTTCCTGCAGGCTGACGATACGTTGGGTCAGGCGCTGCAGTTTCTTGTCCGCCAGGCGATGCTCGCTGACATTCAGGGTCATGCCGGTGGCAAAGACAAACAGCACGGCGACAAGGGCGACCACGGCAATCGCCATCATGGTCTTGCGAATACCGGTGGCCACTTCGGCACGGGCCTGCTGGGTGGCGCGTTCCACGTCCTCAAGATAGATGCCGGTGCCGAGCATCCAGCCCCAGCGATCCAGCATCACCACATAGGCGAGCTTGTCGGTCACCTGGCCGGAGGAGGGTTTGTTCCAGGCGTAGCGTTGAAAGCCTTCGCCCGATTGCGCACTTTTGAGCAGCGCCTGAATCACCGGCAGGCCATGGGGGTCTTTCATGTCCCACAGGTATTGGCCCACCAGCTCCGACTGCCGCGCGTGCATCAGGCTGCGGCCTTCATGGTCGTAGACGAAGAAATAACCGTTGATGCCAAAGCTGAGTTTGCGCAGCTCCTCCAGCACTTGTTGCTGGGCGTGCTCATCACCGTGGCCGTCGTCGTACAGCGGCTCGATCAGGCTTTGCGCCATTTCCACGTAGTTTTTCAGTTCCGCGCGCTTGCTCGCCAGGATGCTGTCTTCGATCAACTGCGCCTGTTGATCGCCCAGTTGCCGGTTCAGGGAAATCACCAGCGCGCAGATGACGGCAATGGCCAGCACCAGCGGCAGGATTCCGAGCGCGACGATCTTGTGTTTGAGCTGCATGTCTACTCTTTGCCTCGGTCTACTGTAGGAGCGGGCTTGCTCGCGATGGACGTCAACGAAAACGGTGGGTGCCTGGCACCCCGCGGCGCTCTCGGATGCATCGCGAGCAAGCTTGCTCCTACAGTTTGGGGAATGGCAGTGGGCCGGCATCATAGGCCAAACATACGCCAGGCTTGTAGCGCTGCTGGACGGAATGACCGGTGGTTGAAATGCAAATCCTTGTAGGAGCAAAGCTTGCTCGCGATGGCGTCGTATCAGTCCACATCAATTTTGAATACACCGGCCTCATCGCGAGCAAGCTCTGCTCCTACAAGGGGTAAGGGTGTCTACGTAGTACTACGTAGACACCACGTACGTAGTAACGCGGATTTATTTGTGGACGGCATGCGCGGATATTGGGCCAGCTCCGCACAGCGGACACAATTATAAAAATTACCGCCGCAGTTCACTGGCTGTCGGCAGGAGACCCCTATGCCCCGTCTGGCTAAACACCTCGCCTGGTTTGCCGTGGCTGTTCTGGGAGCGATTGCGCTGAGTGTCGTGGCCCTGCGCCGCGGTGAAGCGATCAACGCCCTCTGGATCGTCGTCGCAGCTGTCGCTATCTACCTCGTTGCGTACCGTTATTACAGCCTGTTCATCGCCAATAAAGTGATGCAGCTCGACCCCAATCGAGCGACCCCGGCTGTGCTCAACAACGACGGTCTGGACTACGTGCCGACCAACAAACACGTCCTGTTCGGTCACCACTTCGCGGCCATCGCCGGCGCGGGGCCTTTGGTCGGCCCGGTCTTGGCGGCACAGATGGGCTACCTGCCCGGCACGCTGTGGCTGATCGCCGGGGTGGTGCTGGCCGGTGCCGTGCAGGACTTCATGGTCCTGTTCATGTCCACCCGCCGCAACGGTCGCTCCCTGGGCGACATGGTGCGTGAAGAAATGGGCCGCATTCCCGGCACCATCGCGCTGTTCGGCTGCTTCCTGATCATGATCATCATCCTCGCGGTGCTGGCGCTGATCGTGGTCAAGGCCCTGGCCGATAGCCCGTGGGGCATGTTTACCGTGATGGCGACCATCCCGATCGCGATGTTCATGGGCATTTACATGCGCTACATCCGCCCGGGTCGCATCGGTGAGATTTCGGTGATCGGCGTGTTCCTGCTGCTGGGTTCGATCTGGCTGGGCGGGCAGATTGCTGCCGATCCGGTATGGGCCAAGGCCTTCACCTTCACCGGCGTGCAGATCACCTGGATGCTGATCGGCTACGGTTTCGTCGCCGCGGTACTGCCGGTTTGGCTGATCCTGGCACCGCGTGACTACCTGTCGACTTTCCTCAAGATCGGCACCATCGTCGCCTTGGCCATCGGCATTCTGGTGACCATGCCCGAGCTGAAAATGCCGGCCCTGACCCAGTTCATCGACGGCACCGGCCCGGTATGGAAGGGCGGTCTGTTCCCGTTCCTGTTCATCACCATCGCCTGTGGTGCGGTGTCCGGTTTCCACGCGCTGATCGCTTCCGGTACGACGCCCAAGCTGCTGGCCAGCGAAGGCCATGCTCGTTACATCGGTTACGGCGGCATGCTGATGGAGTCTTTCGTGGCAATCATGGCCATGGTTGCCGCTTCGGTGATCGATCCGGGTGTGTACTTCGCCATGAACAGCCCGGCCGCCGTGGTCGGTGCCGATGCCGTTGCCGTCGCGCAAACCGTCAGCAGCTGGGGCTTTGCAATCACCCCTGAGGCGCTGCAAGCAGTGGCCCACGACATCGGTGAAACCACCATCCTGGCCCGTGCCGGCGGTGCGCCGACCCTGGCGGTGGGTATCGCGCAGATCCTGCACCACGTGCTGCCGGGTGAGAACACCATGGCGTTCTGGTACCACTTCGCGATCCTGTTCGAAGCCCTGTTCATTTTGACGGCCGTGGACGCCGGGACCCGCGCCGGACGTTTCATGCTGCAGGACTTGCTCGGTTCCTTCGTGCCGGCGCTCAAGCGCACCGAATCCTGGACCGCCAACCTGCTCGCCACCGCCGGTTGTGTGGCCATGTGGGGCTACCTGCTGTATCAGGGCGTGATCGATCCATTGGGCGGCATTAACACCTTGTGGCCGCTGTTCGGCATCTCCAACCAGATGCTGGCCGGTATCGCGCTGATGCTCGGCACCGTGGTGCTGATCAAAATGAAGCGCCAGCGTTACGTGTGGGTGACCTTGCTGCCAGCCGTCTGGCTGCTGATTTGCACCACCACCGCCGGCTTCATCAAGCTGTTCGACGCCAACCCTGCCATCGGCTTCCTGGCCCTGGCGAAAAAATACAGCGATGCCCTGGCCAACGGTCAGGTGCTGGCCCCGGCCAAGAGCATCGACCAGATGCAGCACGTGATCTTCAACGCCTACACCAACGCAACGCTGACGGCGCTGTTCCTGTTCGTGGTGTTCAGCATCCTGTTCTTTGCGCTCAAGGTCGGTGTAGCCGCCTGGGGCAAAAAGGAGCGTACGGATAAAGAAGCGCCATTCCAGCCAGTGCCACAAGCGTGATCGAGGATCTTGCGCATGTTCAATGACCTCAGTCGCCTGGGCAAATACCTCGGTCAGGCCGCGCGCCTGATGGTGGGGATGCCCGACTACGACAACTACGTCGAGCACATGCAAAACAAACACCCGGACCAGCCGGTGATGGACTACGAGGCGTTCTTCCGCGAACGCCAGGAAGCCCGTTACGGCAGCAAGGCAGGGCCCAAGTGTTGTTGAGTGAATAGAAAAACCCGGCTCAAAGGCCGGGTTTTTTTATCGATAACGGTAGTGCCGCAACGCGCTCGCACCGCTCGGTAACTTTAATAATCACCAGGCGAGCGCCGGGCATCGATTTTTTGTCTGTCGGGCGATAGCTCCGTGCGTTGTATCCGCAACGCTCGATCAGCCACCTTGGCCTTGTGAATCAAACGACACAGGATCGCGGCGATGGCAATTGCCAACAGCAGCCAGCAGATCAGGACTTTCAGGAGCATGGCGTTTCCTCACGCGGCAAACTGTCTTCATGAACGCCGGCATCCCTCCAGCAGATCAATTATTTTGATCATCGTACTCTTTCATGACAATGCCGAGTGTTGAATCGGCCAGCCGCTTCGGCGGGCGGATCCATGGACCAAGCCTTGCGTCTGCTTTATCGGCGGGCTTGCCGATATCTTGACCATCGTCGGCGCTTTTCTGAGCGACTCATTTTCACTGTGCCCCTTGAGCTGCATCAGCACCACCCGCAAAAATCGTTATTGAAGTACGCCTAATTACAGCCCGCCGGGATAGCCCTTTGCCATGTGTATCGGTATGCTCATCGCGTTCACAAATGCCAATGATTAACAACCATAGTGAATCCATGAGCCCATCAGACTCGCGTGCGAATGTTTTAGCGCTTTATCCGGAAGACTCCCGCGAGGCGGTGGCGCTGCTCAAGCAAGCCGTACCCCTGATGGTTCGCCACAACATCCCGCCCAATCCAGTGCATTACGCGCTGTGGTACACCTACAGCAAAGGCCAGGAGCCGGAACTCAATCGCCGTCTGGATCGCGTGGTCAGGGACTTCGACGGTTGCCCGCCAGAGTCTGCGACCCGGTTGTTTCGCGAGTTCATCATTCGTGACGAGCTCGAGGATGCCCGCGCCGAGCAGCAACAGGTCATCAATCTGGTCGATGGCATGGAGCGCGATGTCTCGCGCAGCGTGAAGGGCAGTGTCAATTTCCAGAACCGTCTCGGGCAGTGCCTGGAGATGCTTGAAACGCCGGTCAGCGATCGCTTGCCGGGCATCCTGAGCGAGCTGCAGCAGAGCACCCGGCTGATGCAAAGTCAGCAGGAGCACTTTCTCGCGCAGTTGCAGGCGGCGCAAAGCGAGATCAAGACCCTGCGCGACAAACTGGAACGCGCGCAACAAGCTGCGACCCTGGACGGCCTGACTGAGCTGCTCAATCGCACGGCCTTCACCCGCTTGCTGGAAAAGTCATTGGCCAAGGGCACTGGACGTGTTGCGCTGGTGATGCTGGATATCGACCACTTCAAACAATTCAATGATCAATACGGTCACCTGATGGGCGACCGGGTGCTGCAGCATGTCGGCCAGGTGTTGCGCGGCGCGCTGACGCCCAATGCCTTTGCCGGGCGTTACGGCGGTGAGGAGTTTTGCGTGGTGCTTGAAGACTGCACCGACCTCGACAGTGCCTGTGCCTTTGCCGAGCAATTGCGTTTGAAGGTTCAGTCGTTGCGGATCAAGGCGCGGGGCACCGACACGGTGCTCGATACCGTCACGGCGTCGTTCGGCGTGGCCTACGTGGAGGCCGGCGATGACATGGAAAGCCTGCTGACCCGAGCTGATGACGGGTTGTATCAGGCCAAGCGCAATGGGCGAAACCGGGTGTTTGCCCTGACCTCGAATCAACACAATCCCCTGTAGGAGCGAAGCTTGCTCGCGATGGCGGTGTGTCAGATACCTGAGTGGTGACTGACCCACCGCCATCGCGAGCAAGCTCTGCTCCTACAGGAACGCGCTTTTTGCGACCTGACCGTCCACGCTGCGCGGCAGCCCCAAGGGATTGAGCTCACGCAATGCCTCAGGCAACAACGCATCCGGAAACCCCTGATACGTCACCGGGCGCAGGAAACGCTCGATCGAGGTCATGCCCACCGAGGTGAAGCGACTGTCCGATGAGGCCGGGAACGGTCCGCCGTGAATGGTGGCGAAGGACACTTCCTGCGGATGGGCGAAAGCATTGACCACAATCCGCCCGGTGCGCCGCTCCAGTACCGGCAACAAGCGCCGGGCCAGTTCCATATCGTCCTGTTCAAGGTGCATCGTCGCACTGAGCTGACCGCGCAGGGCACGGGCGACCGCGAGCATTTGAGCCTCATCCTTGACCTTCACCAGCAACGCCGCCGGGCCGAACACTTCGTGGGCCAGTGCCTTCTCGGCCAGGAAACCCTGACCGTCCACTTCAAGCAACCCGGATCGGCCATCAAGGTCGCCATGGGCCAGCGAACCCACGGTCACCAGGTGTGCGCCCGCGCTTTGCAATTGATCGAGCCCACTTATGTACGCCCCGTGAATCCCCGGTGTCAGCATCGGCCGTGCCGGCGCGTCAGTCACACGCTTGACCATGGCCGCACGCAATGCCTCGAAGCCGGCACCTTCAACCGCGATCAAAATCGCCGGCTTGAGGCAGGCTTGGCCGACATTGACCAACATGCGCTCGACGAACCCGTCACCGATCTGCGCGCCACGGGTGGCCAGCGCCTGGGGCAGGATGAAGGTAGGGTTGACGCTGGTCATCTCGGTAAACACCGGGATTGGGTCAGGGCGCAACTGCGCGCGGCAATACAGCGCCATGCCGCCTTGTTCGGAGCCGGTGAAGGTCACGGCCTTGACCAGCGGGTGATCGACCAGGGCCTCGCCGATGGCGTTGCCGCCGCCGCGCACCATCGAGAACACACCTTCGGGCAAGCCGCTGTCGTGCACGGCCTGGCGGATGGCGCGGGCCTGGATTTCCGAGGCCCCCGGATGAGCGTTGTGAGCCTTGACGATGACCGTCGCGCCCGCCGCCAACGCCGAGGCGGTGTCGCCACCGGCAACCGAGTAGCTGATGGGAAAATTGCTCGCGCCGAAAACAGCCACCGGGCCGATGGCAATTTTCTGCAGACGGTGATCCATACGTGGCCGTGGCTGGCGATCAGGTTGTGCCGGGTCTATGGCCAAGTGCAGAAAGCGTCCTTTGCGTACCACATCGGCGAACTGGCGGAACTGAGTGGCCGCCTTGACCGCTTCGCCCTGGAGCTGGGCTTCGGGCAAGCCGGTTTCCAGCGCGGCACGTGCCGCCAGTTCCTGGGTCACGGCGTCGAGGTTATCGGCGATGCGCTCAAGGAATGCCGAGCGCTCGGCCAGCGGGGTGTGGCTGTAGTGGTCAAAGGCCTCGTCGGCAAGCGTTGCAGCCAGGTCGACATCGGCGACGCCACCGAGGGCGAAGTCCGGTTCGATAAGCTGGCTGGTTGCAGGGTTGAGGGCTTTCATCGTGCCTTCGCTGGCAGGGATTTCATGGGCGCCGATCAACAGGTTTCCGGTCAGTTTCATGCGTTGTCTCGCTGCTTGAGGGTGGCGATGAGTTGCTCCGTCGTCACGATCGAATGGGCAAATGTAGGGCCGTTTAATTCATGGGCTGCGTGCATCATTTCCGGTTTGAACGCCGCGGTGGCGTCGCGCACCAACGTCACGTGGTAGCCCAGTTCCTGCGCATAACGGGCGGTGGCTTCGATGCAGGTGTTGGCAAGAAGGCCAACGATGATCACGTGGGTGATGCCTTTTTGCTTGAGGCGAAAATCCAGGTCGGTGTTGGCAAACCCGCTTGAACCCCAATGCTCCGAAGCGATGATGTCACCTGCCTTTGGCGCGAAATCCGGATGCCATTCGCCGCCCCATTCGCCACGGGCGAAGTGGTGCATGTGCTGGATCTTGCACTGGGAAGGGCTTGGGTGATCCCAGTTGTCATAGTCGCCTTTCTCCCAGCGACGGTGCGGTACGATGACCACCTGAATGTCGAGGGCGCGCACAGCGGCGTCGAGGCTGCGCAGGTTGTCGAGCAAACCGTTTTGCTCGGCGATCGGCTTGAGCAAGGGGAATACCTTGCCGCCTTCGGACAGGAAATCGTTGTAGGGATCGACCAGCAGGTAGGCGGTGCGATCGAGCGGGTAGGCAGTATTCGACATGACGAATTCTCCACGGGTGGGGGTTGACCTGTGCCGTGGTCTTGCCTCGGCAGGTTGAAGATATGATAATCATAGTTACTGGTAAAGAGGCAAGCCTGCATGGCCGTAAAAAAGAGTAGTCCCGATACCCTGTGCCCGATTGCACGGGCCGAAGACACCGTCGGAGATCGATGGACGGTGCTGGTACTGCGCGAATTGTTCATGCGTAACCACCGATACGACGAGATCCAGGCGCAGACCGGCGGCACGCCGCAAATGGTCGCGGGGCGCTTGAAAAGCCTGGAAGCGGACGGGATGGTCGAGCGCCGCGCCTATAACCAGCGGCCACTGCGCTACGAGTACCACCTGACGGCCAAGGGCGAGGCGTTTTATTCGGTGGTGCTGGCACTGCGGGCGTGGGGGGAAACCTGGTGCAAATCAGAGGACGAGGAACTGGCCGTGCGTTACACCCACAAGTCGTGCGGGCACGACGCCGGGCTTGGGCCGCTGTGCGGGCATTGCGGGGAAGTGTTGCGCCGCGAAGAGTTGGTCAGTGAGCCTACGGCGGCTTATGTCGAGGAGCGGGCCGCCAGGCTCGAAGCGTTCAAAGCCAAACCCTGAACGCACTCTGTAGGAGCTGCCGCAGGCTGCGATCTTTTGATTTTTAGTAAGCAAGATCAAAAGATCGCAGCCTGCGGCAGCTCCTACTATCGCTTCACGTAATAGTCACAATCATTCATCGCAAGTTCTGTTGCCCGCCGCAAACAAGGAAAATCGCGCCCATCCCAAACACTCCCCAGGATCTGGCGCGATGAAGATTTTTACTCGACTGGCAATTGCCGCCTCCCTGCTGCTGTCGGGCTGTGCTTCCACGCCTAACGCCCCGACACTGACGTTGCAGACCCATAAAGCCCCTGCGGACTATGCGCAGTGCATCTTGCCCAAACTCAAGGAAAACTCGCTGAACGCGACGGTCTCGGAAAACCAGCGCAGTTACCGAATCGTGGTGGCGAGCAAAGTCACGGCCAATGATGTGCTTGAGGCCTACAAGACATCGGAGGGCGGCAAGGTGTTTGTGTACGAACGCGCGCTGCTGGCCTCGACGTTCGGGCCGTCCAGCCTCGAACGCGCTGCGCAGGCGTGCCTCTGACCACAAGCGACGACTAACCCTGTGGCGAGGGGATTTATCCCCGTTGGGTCGCGCAGCGGGCCCCTGCGTCCGGATCAAATAGATCGAGTCGGCAAGTTTTACGACTGCTTCGCAGCCGGACGGGGATGAATCCCCTCGCCACAGAGGCACTGTCATGCCTGTCTGCGCGTTGTTTGACAGCGCATTCTCTCCAAACATTCCCCCTGATTGAACGACTGTTCATTTTGGTTGCGTCAGGTCTGTGGGTCTCGATATAGTGGCCATATAATATCAATTATAAATCACTGGCCAGCAGGGCTGCTGCATTCACATCTTCGCGCGGGCTGTGCTGGCTGACGTATCGCTCATTCGAGAATGCCTATGCCTAATCGCTCACTGCACTTCAAGCTGTTCTGGACGGCGCTGATTGGAACCGTCGTGGTCATGGCACTGTTGCTCGGTTCCATCGCCTACATCGCCTATGGCTCCTCCGTCAAAGAAACCTTTGCCCTGGTCGACACCATCGTCAAGGCCAATGCCAAGGAAGTGGAGGTCGAACTCGGCACCGGTTTCACCGTGGCCGAATCCCTGGCCAGCGTCGCCACCGCGCTGCAACAGCAGCAGGTCGACCGCAAAACCGCCGACGCCTTGACCCGTCAGTTGTTCGAAGCCAATCCCAAGCTGTTGGGGCTTGGGCAGTATTGGGAACCGAACGCCTTCGACGGCAAGGACAGTGAATACGTCAACCAGCCCAATCATGACGCGACGGGTCGCTACCTGACTTGGTGGAACCGTTCCAGCGGCACGGTGAAATCCGAAGCCTTGAGCGGTTATTCCCCGGAAAACGCCGACAACCAGTATTACTACCGTCCGCTGCATACCCGCCAGCCATGGGCATCTGAACCCTATGCCTACAGCGCCGGCGCGGGCCAGCAGGTGATGTTGGTGTCGATCATGGTGCCACTGCTGGAGGGTGGCAAAGCGGTGGGCGTGGCGGGCGTGGATATTCCGCTGGAAAGCATCAACCGCCAACTTGCGAAAATCGATGCCTACAAAGGCTATGGCGCGCTGGTGTCCAGCGACGGTCTGTATGCCAGCCATCCCGATGCCAAGCGTCTGAGCAAGCCGGCCGACGAGTTGCCCAGCGCCGCCAAGGACGCAATCAAGGCTGGCCAACCCTACAGTTTCGAACGCGATGGCTGGGGCTACGTGTTGCAGCCAGTGCGTATCGGTAAGGCACCGAACAACTGGGCCTTGATGGTTGCTTATCCGCTGGCCGAAGCCATGGCCGGCATCAATCATTTCCTCTACACCGCAGTGATCATTGGCCTGGTTGCCTTGTTGGTGTTGGCCATTGTGCTGTGGCATTTGCTGGCCTGGCAGATTCGCCCGCTCTCCGGTCTGACGGTTGGCATCCAGGCCTGGGAAGGCGAGTTGGGCCTGCGATTCGAGCAGCGCAGCGGCGATGAAACCGGCAAGCTGGCCGGGGCGTTCAACCAGTTCATCCAGCGCCTGGGCGATCTGGTGGGTTCGATTCGCCACAGCAGCACGACGCTGATGCAGATCTCCAACCACCTGGGTGATACCACCCAGGCCGTTGCCGAACGGGCGACGTCACAACACACCGCCACCGAGGAAATGGCCAGCGGCGTCACGGCACTGGCGCATTCGGTGACCGAGATGTCCCAGCAAGCCGAGGACGTCGAGCAACTGGCGCGCAACACCGAAGTGCTGACCACCAACATCTCCACCGACATGAGCCACACACTGGCCGGCATTACCCATATCGACCAGACCATGGACGTGGTTGCTGGCGCCGTGGGCGATCTGGAAAAACGCTCGCAGCAGATCGCCGGGATCATCGCGGTGATTCGCAGCATCGCCGACCAGACCAACCTGTTGGCCCTCAACGCGGCGATCGAAGCGGCGCGGGCAGGGGAGCAGGGCCGTGGTTTTGCCGTGGTGGCCGATGAAGTGCGGCAACTGGCCGAACGCACCAGCCGTTCGACCGGCGAAATCGGCGAGATGATCGGGGCCATCGGTTCGGATGTGCGCAACACCGTGGCCAATGTGCAGCAAGTTGGCGAAGCGGTGCGTCTGGGGGTGGTGCAGCTGACCACGTCGGCCCAGGGCGTGGATCAGATCCGCCAGCATGCCCAGGACATCCTGATGCGCATCAGCGAAGTGGCGCGCCAGACCCAAAGCCAGGCGGCAACGGGCGAGCAACTGTCGGTGGCCATTCAGGGCGTTAGCCGCATCTCCGAACAGAACGACCAGGCGATCCGCAGCCTGCTCGATCAATCGCTGCAACTGCGCGATCAGGCCGGCTCGCTGAGCCAGCAGTTGACGCAATTCAGGGATTAATACATGGGCCAATGCCTGAGCCGAAAACGGCTCAGGTACACCCTGTGGCGAGGGGATTTATCCCCGTTGGGTCGCGCAGCGTCCCCATGCGCCCGATCAAATAAATCGAGTTGGCAGGATTTACGACTGCTTCGCAGCCGGACGGGGATGAATCCCCTCGCCACAAAGAGGTGTTGGAATGTGAAGACCCTGGCGCCCTCACGATTGCCAGGCATCAACCACCGACGCCAAAAACTGCGTCGCCAACTCAGGCTTGTCCACCGCACGGGCAATCAGCATGGCACCGGCAATCGATGCAATGACCTGCTGCGCCTGCCGCAGCTTTTCTTCCTGATTGTCGCCTTCGACCAATGGCATCAGAATTTCAATGAAGTGTTCGATGCCCTGGGTGAAAGACTGGCTGACGCTGCCGCCGGTGCGGCCCACATCAGCCGCCAGCGCCGGAATCGCGCAGCCTTCGGTCCAGTTGTCCAGGTGCTTCTGGGTCAGATAGCGCTTCACCAGTTCGGGAATCGATTTGGCGTTTTGCCAATTGCGAATATTGGTCTCGAATGTCCGCGCCACGGCCTCCGACGCCAACTGTTCCTTACCGCCGGGAAACTGCCCGTAGAACCCGCCATGGGTCAGCCCCACCGAGCGTGAAAGCTCACCAATCCCGATGCCGTCGATGCCTTTTTCCCGATACAGCCGGGAGGCGGCGGTGAGGATCGCCTCTTTGTTCGCCGCGGCTTGGTCTTTTGTCACTTTCATGAGCTGCTCCTGAGGCCAGGCAGGCCTGCTGTGTGCACGTCGTCGCCAAACACCTTGTAATGATTATGGTCGTAATATATCGTCAGCGCAAATACATGATGGTAATCATCAATAGCGATTTCCATGTTCATTGCAATCAATTCGTCGACGCTTCGCATGAGGCCGAGACTGCCCACATTCCTAACCTCTGGCGGATACACCCCATGGAACAGTCACTCAAAGCGTTGCGTTTTCCCGTTGCCGCATTGGCCCTTGCGATGCTCACCGCGTGCGACCGCGCGCCTGTTGCCGCCAACACACCGGGGGCGCCTCATGTCACCGTCGCCAAGGTGATCGAGCAGCCCATCACCGAGTGGGATGAAGTCACTGCCCGGCTGGAAGCGCCGGAGACTGTCGAGGTCCGTCCAAGGGTGTCGGGGCAGATCGAACAGGTCGCCTTTACCGACGGCGCGCTGGTGAAGAAGGGCGACTTGCTGTTCCAGATCGACCCTCGACCGTTCGAACACGAAGTGCATCGCTTCGAAGCCCAGCTGCAACAAGCCAGGGCCACGCTGGTGCGCACTGCCAACGAAGCGCAGCGCGGTCAACGGCTGCTGGGCAGCAACGCGATTTCCGCCGAGTTGGCAGACACCCGCACCACCACCGCACAAGAGGCCAAGGCCGGCGTCGATGCCATCCAGGCGCAGCTCGATCTGGCGCGCCTGAACTTGAGCTTCACCCGGGTCACCGCACCGATCAGTGGCCGCGTCAGCCGCGCCGAAATCACCGCCGGCAACATCGTCACCGCCGACACCACGGCGCTGACCAGCGTGGTCTCCACCGACAAGGTCTACGCCTATTTCGATGCCGACGAGCGCCTGTTCCTCAAGTACACCGAACTTTCCCGCCAAGGCCAGCGCAGCCAGACGACGCCTGTGTACATGGGCCTGTCGAACGAGGAGGGCAACACGCACCTGGGGCAGATGAACTTCGTCGATAACCAGGTCAACCCGAAGACCGGCACCATTCGTGGTCGCGCGGTGTTCGACAACGCCGATGGCCAATACACCCCAGGCCTGTACGCCCGCTTGAAATTGGTGGGCAGCGCCGCCTATGCCGGCTTGCTGATCAAGGACGAAGCGGTGGGCACCGACCTTGGCAAGAAGTTCGTGCTGGTGGTCGATCAGGACAACAAGGCCGTGTACCGCAGCATCGAGCTGGGGCCGAAGCTCGAAGGCCTGCGCATCGTGCGCAGCGGATTGCAGAAAGAGGACCGCATCGTCATCAACGGCCTGCAACGGGTTCGCCCCGGTGCCGTGGTCGCCCCGCAGGATGCACCCATGGCCGACCCGGACACCGTCGTCACCCTGACCCGTCAACGGCAGGCCATCGAAGCTGGCAATCAACCGTCCATTTCGGCCCCGGCCTCCGTCAAATCACCTGCGCTGGTGAAGACGGATGCCGCGCTCACTCCTCGCGGATAAAGGAACACCGACATGAAATTCTCTCAGTTCTTTATCACGCGGCCGATCTTCGCGGCGGTGCTGTCGCTGTTGATCCTGATCGCCGGGGCCATCTCGCTGTTCCAGCTGCCGATCAGCGAATACCCGGAAGTGGTGCCGCCCACCGTGGTGGTCCACGCCAACTATCCGGGGGCCAACCCCAAGGTGATCGGCGAAACCGTGGCCGCGCCGCTGGAGCAGGCGATCACCGGCGTCGAAAACATGCTGTACATGTCGTCCCAGTCCACGGCGGACGGTCGCCTGACCCTCACCGTGACTTTTGCCCTGGGCACCGACCTGGACAACGCTCAGGTGCAGGTGCAGAACCGCGTGACTCGCACCGAGCCCAAGCTTCCCGAGGAAGTGACGCGCATCGGTATCACCGTGGACAAGGCGTCGCCCGACCTGACCATGGTCGTGCACTTGACCTCGCCGGACAAACGCTACGACATGCTCTACCTGTCCAACTACGCGATCCTCAACGTCAAGGATGAGCTGGCGCGCCTCAATGGCATCGGCGATGTGAAAATGTTCGGCATCGGCGACTACTCGTTGCGTATCTGGCTCGACCCGGACAAAACGGCTTCGCGCAATCTCACCGCCACCGATGTGGTCAACGCCGTACGCGAACAGAACCGTCAGGTGGCCGCGGGGCAATTGGGTTCGCCGCCGGCACCCAATGCCACCAGCTTCCAGATGTCGATCAACTCCCAGGGGCGGCTGGTCACTGAAGAAGAGTTTGAAAACGTGATCATCCGCAGTGGACCGGATGGCGAAATCACCCGCCTCAAGGACATTGCCCGCATCGAGCTGGGTTCTAACCAATACGCCTTGCGTGCCTTGCTCAACAACCAGGAAGCGGTGGCCATGCCGATCTTCCAGCGGCCGGGCTCCAATGCCATCGACGTCTCCGACCAGGTGCGGGCGAAGATGGCCGAGCTGAAGAAGAACTTCCCGCAAGGGATGGACTACGAGATCGTCTACGACCCGACCATCTTCGTGCGCAGCTCGATCGAGGCGGTGGTGCACACCTTGTTCGAAGCACTGATCCTGGTGGTGTTGGTGGTGATCCTGTTCCTGCAAACCTGGCGCGCTTCGATCATTCCGCTGGTGGCGGTACCGGTGTCGCTGATCGGTACGTTTGCCGTGATGCATCTGCTCGGCTTCTCACTCAATGCGCTGTCGCTGTTCGGCCTGGTGCTGGCCATCGGCATCGTGGTCGACGATGCGATCGTGGTGGTGGAGAACGTCGAGCGCAACATCGAATCCGGCCTGGAACCGGTCGAAGCGACCAAAAAAGCCATGGGCGAAGTGACCGGTCCCATCATCGCCACGGCGCTGGTGCTGTGCGCGGTGTTCGTGCCAGCGGCGTTCATTTCCGGCCTGACAGGGCAGTTCTATAAACAGTTCGCCTTGACCATTGCCATCTCCACGGTGATCTCGGCATTCAACTCGCTGACCTTGTCGCCGGCACTGGCAGCAGTGCTGCTCAAGGCCCATGGCGCGCCGAAAGACCGTTTCTCCAAAGTGCTGGATCGCGTGTTCGGCGGCTGGTTGTTCAAGCCGTTCAA
Organism: Pseudomonas putida; assembly: GCF_050990305.1. Taxonomy (GTDB): domain Bacteria; phylum Pseudomonadota; class Gammaproteobacteria; order Pseudomonadales; family Pseudomonadaceae; genus Aquipseudomonas; species Aquipseudomonas putida_AH. The sequence goes on from NZ_CP158817.1 coordinate 2,598,121, forward strand.
CCGCTTCTTCGACAGGGCCAGTCACGGCTACATGGTCGCCGTGGGCAAGGTCATTCGGGGCAGCAGCGTGGCGCTGCTGGTCTACGCCGGCCTGATCGCCATGACCTACATGGGCTTCAGCACCACGCCAACCGGCTTCGTGCCGACCCAAGACAAGAAGTACCTGGTGACCTTCGCGCAACTGCCGGATGCCGCCAGTCTTGATCGCACCGAATCAGTGATCCGTCGCATGAGCACCATCGCCATGAACGAGCCGGGTTTCGACAGCGCCGTGGCGTTCCCCGGCCTGTCGATCAATGGCTTCACCAACAGCCCGAACGCCGGCATCGCCTTCATCGGTCTGAGCCCGTTCGATGAGCGCAAAGACCCGAGCCTTTCGGCCAAGGCGATTTCCGCCTCGCTCAACGGCAAGTTCGGCGGCATCCAGGACGCCTACATCGCCGTGTTCCCGCCACCACCGGTACAAGGCCTGGGCACCATCGGTGGCTTTCGCCTGCAGATCGAAGACCGCGGCAACCTGGGCTACGACGAGCTGTACAAAGAAACCATGAACATCATCGCCAAGAGCCGCAGCGTGCCGGAACTGGCCAACCTGTTCACCAGCTACACGGTCAACGTGCCGCAGGTTGAAGCCGCCATCGACCGGGAAAAAGCCAAGACCCACGGCGTGAAGATCAACGACATCTTCGACACCTTGCAGGTGTACCTGGGCTCGCTGTACGCCAACGACTTCAACCGATTCGGCCGGACCTATCAGGTCAACGTGCAGGCCGAGCAGCAGTTCCGTCAGGAGCCGGAGCAGATCGGCCAGCTGAAGGTGCGTAACGATCGCGACGAGATGATCCCGCTGGCGACGTTCGTCAAAGTCAGCCCGACGTCGGGGCCTGATCGGGTCTCGCACTACAACGGCTTCCTCACCGCCGAAATCAACGGCAGCGCAGCCCCCGGCTACAGCTCCGGCCAGGCGCAAGCCGCCATTGAAAAACTGCTCAGGGAAGAGTTGCCCAACGGCATGACCTACGAGTGGACCGACCTGACCTACCAACAGATCCTGTCCGGCAACACCGCGCTGCTGGTGTTCCCGCTCTGCGTGCTGCTGGCGTTCCTGGTGCTGGCGGCGTTGTACGAAAGCTGGAGCCTGCCGCTGGCGGTGATCCTGATCGTGCCCATGACCCTGTTGTCGGCGATTGCCGGGGTGATCATTTCCAAGGGCGACAACAACATCTTCACCCAGATCGGCTTGATCGTACTGGTGGGGCTGGCGTGCAAGAACGCGATCCTGATCGTCGAGTTCGCCAAGGACAAACAGGACCAGGGCCTGTCGCCGCTGGACGCCGTGCTCGACGCGTGCCGCATGCGTCTGCGGCCGATCCTGATGACCTCGTTCGCTTTCATCATGGGCGTGGTACCGCTGGTGACCTCCACCGGCGCCGGTTCGGAAATGCGTCGGGCCATGGGTGTCGCGGTGTTCTCCGGCATGCTCGGCGTGACCTTCTTCGGCCTGCTGCTGACCCCGGTGTTCTTCGTCCTGATCCGCCGCTACATCGAACGCAAGACCGCTAAAAAGCAAGCCCACGCGCTGACCCTGGAGGTGCAACCATGAATGCTCTGAAGCTCTTTCTACCCAGCCTCCTGGTGACCGCGTTGGCCGCCTGCACCGTGGGCCCGGACTACAAGACCCCCGATACGCCGCCGGCCAACAGCCTGTATGCCAAGGCCGCGAACTACGATCAGACGCGATTCGAAACGGTGTGGTGGCAGCAATTCGATGACCCGACGCTGAACCAATTGGTGAACAAATCCCTGGAGGGCAACCGCGATCTGCGCGTGGCTTTCGCCCGCTGGAAAGCGGCGCGGGCGATTCGCGACGACATCAGCAACGACAACCTGCCGGTGGTCACCAGTCGCGTCAGTAGCGTGCAGGGTAAATCACAGGTACCGGGCCTGACCGAGCACCGAGTCAACACCGAGCGCTACGACCTGGGCCTGGACATGGCCTGGGAAATCGATCTGTTCGGGCGTATCCAGCGTGCGTTGGAGTCGAGCGATGCCCGGGAAGACGCGGCTGCCGCCGACCTGTCCCAACTGCGGGTGACGATGATCGCCGAGCTGGTCGACGCCTACGGCCAACTGCGCGGGGCGCAACTGCGGGAAAAAATTGCCGTGGCCAACCTCAAGAATCAAAGCGATTCACGGGCCGTGACCGTCAGCCTGCGCGATGCCGGCGTCGGTAACGAACTGGACGTGGTCCGCGCTGACGCACGCCTGGCCGCGGTCGAAGCCAGCGTGCCGCAACTGCAAGCGGAACAGGTCCGGCAGAAAAACCGCATCGCCACCTTGCTCGGCGAACGTCCGGACCAGTTGAGCGTATCGCTGAGCCCGAAAGACCTGCCGGCCATCGCCAAGGCACTGCCCATCGGTGATCCGGCAGACTTGCTGCGCCGTCGCCCGGATGTACTTGCGGCCGAGCGCCGGCTCGCCGCCGCCACGGCAGACGTGGGCGTGGCCACCGCCGATTTGTTCCCTCGGGTCAGCCTGAGTGGCTTCCTCGGTTTCACCGCCGGACGCGGTTCGCAAATCGGCTCCAGCGCGGCCCGCGCCTGGAGCCTGGGCCCGAGCATCACCTGGGCCGCCTTCGACCTGGGCAGCGTACGCGCGCGGATTCGCGGCGCCGACGCCGACGCCGAAGGCGCCCTGGCCACCTACGAACAGCAAGTGCTGCTGGCATTGGAAGAATCGGAAAACGCCTTCAGTGATTACGGCAAACGCCAGCAGCGGTTGCTGTCGTTGATCAAGCAAAGCGAGTCGAGCAGGGCGGCGGCGGATCTGGCACAAACCCAATACAAAGAAGGAGCCGTGGATTATCTGGTGTTGCTCGATGCCCAGCGTGAACGGCTCAACGCTGAAGATGCGCAGGCACTGGGGGAAACCGATCAGTACCGGGCGATTGTCGCGATCTACAAGGCGCTGGGGGGAGGGTGGGATGCGGGTGGTAACAAGGTGGTAGCCAGGAACTGAGGTCCGACAGCACCCTAAAACGGTGGGAGCGGGCTTGCCCGCGAATGCAATCTGTCATTCAACTTTTATGCTGACTGACATACCGCCTTCGCGAGCAAGCCCGCTCCCACAGGGTTCGAGTGTTCACATATTTTGCAACCAACCCAAAAACTGTAGGAGCGAGCCTGCTCGCGAAAAACCAGAGGACGCCGTGGGGTATCTGGTTTCACGTGTTTTCGTTCATGTCCATCGCGAGCAAGCTCGCTCCTGCAGGGTTCGCGTGTTCACAAATCTTGCAACCAACCCAAAAACTGTAGGAGCGAGCCTGCTCGCGAAAAACCAGAGGGCGCCGTGGGGTATCTGGTTTCACGCGTTTTCGTTCACGTCCATCGCGAGCCTGCTCGCTCCTACAGATTTATGTGCAGGACTTTCGTGCACTTTAAACACATTTTGCGGCGCATGTTTAAGCAGCCTCAAGATCACTTCCTGAAAGCTACAAAACCTTGCGTGGTTGCCTACCGCTACGCCAGAATCCGCCGGCTTGTGCGCCCTGGGGTCGCTCGGTAACTTGATTCGCGTCACTGCCCATCAGTGATTGGGTTTAGCAGCCTGCGATAACTCAGCTGCGCGTGCGTCTATCTTGCAGGTGTTTCATTACCTGTACTTGATGGTAGCTGTACGTGGGGCGCCCTCGGGCGCGCCGGATTGCTGAGTTTTCCGGTCTGCTAACCCGCGTGCAGCTGCCTCCCTACTTTGTTTAGCAGCAGGTGGGTTGGCGCATCATCAGGAAAAAACTCAGCAATGAAAAAGCCTTCACCGAATCCGCCGGATACCGATCCCGGCTCCGCATTCGAATCCCCTTCAACCGCCGACATCAAAGCCACTCCGCGCGCACCCAACACGTTGTTCTCCGTTAACCCCGAAACCAGAACTGAAGATCTGATGGTGTACCTGGTCGAGACGCTGGCCTCGGTCGATGTGATGGTGCATCAGTTGGCGGATCATCTGGACGGCGGCGATCGCCATGCGTTGCTGGGCATTTCCAACAGCGTGATGCTGGCGGAAATCACGGCGAACCGGGTGCTGGATCAGATTGATCCGCCTGAGTAGGAGAATGGGGACATCCATTGGCTTGGTTTGAGATTGCCAAGGGATGTTCCCTTTGCATTCCTGAAAACAGCAGACAAAGAGCGGCGTTTGTTGGGTATTTCAGCTGACCGGCCAGACTGCTGTAGGAATTGGGTTCGTTCACTTGCAGAAATTTCCTAATCGCTCTTGAGGGGCGCGCTATTGGCATTGCCCCTTAAAGCGCCCCGACGTTCTATTCCTTGTCGCCCCGATATTCATCGGGGCCAACGCTATTGCCCACGTGAAAGGTGGACGCAACTCAATACCGACAAGGAGAAACATCAATGAACGAAGGACATTTCATTGGTCTGCATGACAAGACCAGCTGTGGCGGCACGGTCCTGGATGGTCATGAAGGAATCAACATGTTCGGCGTCCTCCATGCCCGCGAAGGTGATCGGGTCACCTGTGGCAAGGATGGCAAGACTTACAGGATTGTCGGTGGGATTTCGCCATGCTGGAAGCCTTGAAGAACAGTCGATATACCTTTATCTGGGGGGGGTGGATTGCGAAAGCAGGGATGGTAATGATGCCAAGGGCTTCAATCCGCATTGGTGAACTGGATCTTGAGGATATTAAAAACTTCCCCCCTCACCTAAAGCATCTTTTGAAAATCAAAGCAGTGATGCTAGTTGGCATTGCTGTTTGGGGATTTATTGCATATGGGTTGATGAAGTTGGAGTGATACTTGGAGTGAAGGGTGAGATATTTTTTTGAAGCTACATAGCCATGACCGAAAATGGCATGGATTTTTTTTTCATTGATGGGGCTCTCTTCAAACGCGCATTTTTTCCCATAAACGAATCTGTCCCGTTTCAGGCGGTAACAAGATTGCGGCGGTAAACTGAGGCCTGAAAAAAGATCGCAGCCTGCGGCAGCTCCTACAGGGGATCGCGTTCTAAATGTAGGAGCTGCCGCAGGCTGCGATCTTTTGGGGCTGCGGTGCGATCCAGTCAGCAGTCGAGCATTGAGGCCAACTCGCTCAGCGAGTCCGCGACCATGTCCCAGTCTTGAGTTGGCCGCAGATCCGATGTCTGTTCAGGACCATATTCCGTAGGCCGGCGGATGAACACTGTGTGAAAGCCGCAAGCTCTTGCCGCGACCAGGTCGTCATTGTGTGCCGCGACCATGGCCATACGATGGGGTGGCAGACCGACGGCTTCGGCTGACCTTAAATACACCTCTGGCTGCGGCTTGTAAGCGCGGGCCAAGCCCGCACCGGTAATGACGTCCCAGGGCAAGCCGCCGTAGCGAGCAAGGTTCATCATCCCGGCGATGTGGCCGTTGGAGATCGGGCCAATGGCGAAGCGTCGTTTCAAGCGGGTGAGGCCTTCGACGGAGTCCGGCCATGGGTCGAGCTTTTCCCAGGCGGCGCTCCAGGTGGCGATATCCGACGCTTCGAGCCGTCCGGCCTCGACGCCGTGCCTGATCAATAAGGCTTCAAGATTCTCCCGGTTCAAAACGTCCAGTGTCACAAAGGGACGCTCGCCGCTGCGCACACGTTGCATCGAGGGTTGGTAGAGCGAGCGCCATTGATCGGCAAAGGCTAATGGTTCGATCTGCACGGCCAGTCGCTGCAAATACGGCGCGGATTGCCGGGCAATGCTCGTTCTCCAGTCAACCACGGTGCCAAAGACATCGAAGCCAAGAAATCCAGCCTTTTCAATACTGGTCATGTTCGGACTCCTGCGCAGCAACGGCTTCTGCCACGGGTGTGAACGTGAATCCTCATCATCATTTTTTTGCTGTGGTCGCCAAATGGTGCGCGACCAGGGCGTTGGCATGTCCATGGCCCATGCCGTGCTCGGTTTTGAGAATGGCCACTAACTCCATGTGTTTCTTGCCATCCAGGGTTTTGAGAAGGTCCAGCCAGTGACTGACAGGGTGTCCGTACTTCTTTTCAATCGAGGGGAAATACGATGCGGGGCCTTTGACTTTTGCGTCTTCGGTCATGATTCAAACTCCATTTTTTCGGTTCAGTGAAGCAGATTAATGGTGTGTAGCGATGCCATTCATCCATTGAACTCCGACTGAAAGTCACTGCTCTAAAGGAAATGTGGGAAAATTTCCCGCATGAAGATGTCAACGGGCTTGGAAGGGTCGTGGGCAAATCGCAGTGGCGTTTCAGTGCTGCGGATTAATGACCGTGCCGGTTGGCTGGTCGCACGATGAGCGGCTGGAAACTCACTGGATGTTGCGTCCATAAGGAGATGACTACGCAGCGCCAAGCGGAGGTGCATCATGCATATCAACAAGTGTTTATTGGCGCTGGCCATTGGCGGCGTGTTGTCAGCATCGACAGTGCTGGTACCGGATTACATCAGCGGTTTCTCCAGCGCGTACGCCAGAGACGGTGGTAGCGGCGGGGGAGGCGGTGGTGGTCATGGCGGTGGTTCCGGTAACGGTGGCGGCGGTAGCGGTCACGGCGGTGATGGCGGCTCCGGTAACGGTGGCGGCGGTAGTGGTCACGGCGGGGATGGCGGCTCCGGTAACGGTGGCGGCAGTGGTAGTGGTCACGGTGGTGATGGCGGTAACGGCAATGGTGGCGCCGGCGCTGGCAATAGTGGCCATGGAGAGGGTGGCGATCATGCAGGTCCGGGCCACGGTGATGCTGACCATGGCGGCGTGGCCGGCAACAGAGGCCCGGGCAATGCCCGTGACAACGATGCCAATGATGACAACGGTCGCGACAGAGGCGCCGCCAGAAACGATGCTGATGCAGCCCGAGACGCAGCCCGCGCTGATGCGGACGCAAATCGCGATGCTGCCAAGGCAGCGGCAAATGCAGCCAGAGAGGCCGCCCGAGCCGATGCGGACGCCGCCAGGGCAGCGGCAAGAGCGGCTGGCGATCCGAATGCAGACGCCAATCGAGAGGCTGCCAGGGCCGCGGCCGATGCAGCCAGGGACGCCGCCCGCAGAGACGCCGATGCCACCCGGGATGCGGCCAGAGCTGCGGCTGATGCGACCCGAGATGCCGCCAAGGCTCAGGCGAACGCCGCCAGAAATGCGGTGGACGCTGCCGATAGGGACGCGGTCGAGGCACGTAACTAAGTCTGTCTGTTCAGCAATGTAATGGCGCCTGCTCAGGATGACTCAACCCCTGTAGGAGCTGCTGCAGGCTGCGATGAACGATAACGCGGGCATTCTGGATGCCCGCGTTGTCTGGGACACGGATTGATTTTCCGGGCTCTGCGCCCAGTCACTCACGCAATGAAACCGCAAGTGACCGGGCAGCAGAAGGGCTCAGGGCTTGACCACTTCGATGGGCGGGAACTTGTAGCTGCCTTCTTGCACTTCTTTGCTCGGGCCATACAGGCGCATCACGATGTACGCGTCCTTTTCCGGAATGGGCAGGTAGTTGGGGTTGCTCTCTTCACCTTTGGCGCTCAACTCGATGGTGTAGTTGCCGTTGGCATCGGGCTTGAGCGTACGGTCACCACGGCTGTGACGATTGATTGCGTTGTGGGCCATGAAACGGTTGTCCGAGGCGTACACCGTGAAGGACCAGAACTGACTGACATCCGGCGCCTTGAAGGTGATGCGGTACGACTTGCCGTTGGCACCGTTGATGTTTTTCCCATCACTGGCGGTGCCTTCCTTGAGGTAGACACTTTCATCCGGCGGCAGACCCCATTGCCCCACATAGGTGCCTACGGCAAACAGGTCACGCTGCCCGTCACCCAATTGCTCGCGGGTGCCCAATGACTTGGCGGAGGTCAGCAGGTTGGGTGCCAGCTCCTCGATGTGCTTCTTGCCCAGTGCTTCACCTTTCTTGGCGGCAGCCAGTTGCTCCTTGGTGAAATCTTTCTTGCAGGGTTCCAGCCCGATCGCTTTGTATTGATCCAGCCATTTCTTGTCTGCCTTGCCCATCGTGCCGTCGCACAGGACGAAATCGACCCGTTGCAACCAGTTGGTCTTCGCCGGGTCCGGGTAGGTGCGTTCCTTGGCCTTGGGGCCGGGCTCGCCCAGGTAGGCGGAGAGGGTCCGGACGTTCCAGTCATCCATGTACTTGAGCGCGGTCTTCTGGTCTTCGGGGTCGGTGGCCATGATCCGGCCCATCAACTTCACCAGGTTGGAGTCGAGGCGAATCACTTCGGTGACGCTGGCCGGCACTTCGCCTTTCCAGTCCTGCGAGGCAAACATGAAGTGGCCGCCCTTGGTTCCGCGGGTACGCGAACCGATCATGGACGTCGTGTAGTGGCCCATGTCCATGGTGTGCAGGATCCAGTAACGGCCCTTGTCCATGTCCGGGACGCTGATGATCACAGGTTCTGCGGCCACATCGAGCCAACCTTGCAGGTGCAGGGTGTCGTTGTTGATGGTGGGGTGGTCGGTGTAGGTGTCGTCAGCCAGGTGGCGAATGTTCTGGAAGCGGTTCATCGGCGTATGGGTCTTGACCGCCGTTTCATAGAAGAATTTGTAGGCTTCGTCAATGGAATAACCGTAGATGTAGGCATCCTCGGCGAGCTTGTCCGGTATTTGCGCGAAGGCCGGTACTGTGCAGGACAGCAGTGTCGCGGCAAGAAGCAGTCGTTTCATAAACACTCCGGTAGTCCATTGGAAAGCGTCGAACGGGTAGCTGGCAGTTCTCAAGGATTGACTTGTTCGAAGTCAGGTAATTTGAAGGTCTTGTTGTTGAATGCCTCGGTCGGCCCATACAAGCGCATGGCCGGCAGGGGGCGCTTGCCCGACGTTGGAATCCAGTTGGATTCCTGCCCTTGGGGCGCGGTTGGGCCGACATAAATCGTGACACCGCCATCGGCGTTTTTCTTCATCTTGTCGACGTCGAACGATGAGAGCGTGGTGCGATTGCTGTCGCTGTAAATGAAGGAGAAGGTGGCGCGGTCGTAGACTGTCAGCGCCCAGAACTGCTTGACCGGCATGTTGGCTGGCACATCGATCTTGTAGAGCTTGCCAGCTTCCAGCGGTTTGCCATCCTTGTCCGCCATCGCCATTTGATAGGACGTGGCGGGCGAAGCGCTCAACGCTTTTGGCATGTAGGTGCACCAGTAGTACTCGGCGGCGCGCTCCAGCAGATCGATCTTGTCGTCATAGATGAATTTGAATTCGCGATTGGCATCGGTCTGCAACAGCGAGACGTAATGACGATCCGGCCAGTACACACGCTTGACCATTTCCCTGTCGAACCATTCCTGCAAGTAAAACCAGGCGTCGATCGCCGCCTGATGCATAGCGCGCTTGGCGGTTTCGTCCGGCGCGAAAGGCTTGCCTTTTTCGATGCCCAGGGACTTGAGCATGCCCATCATCACTTTGTCGTGCTCGTGGACCGGCTCGACGCTCATGATCTCGTACATGTCCTGGAAATGCCGCTCATCCTAGAACGGCAGCGTTGGGTAGCGTTCATGGCTGGGATCGATGAACTTCTGTTGCGGCGGGTTCTTGGCTTCTGACAGGTAATACATGCGCAGCCGCTTGGCATACTGGTAGGCGTCGGCGGCGGTTTTCCCCGCCGGTGGCACCGAGCGGAACGCCAAGGCAATGCGATAGTTCGGCGAGGTGACGTGGAAATAACCTTTGGGGATCGCACCCTTATAGTCAGGGGCCGTAAACAGGTATTTGCCACCCTTGCCTTTGTCGAGCCCGGCAGGCCCTACGTCGGCGATGGTGAATTGCCAGGCATCCACCACCTGACCGTAAAGGCTGCCGTCAGCACCCGCCTGGGGTATTTCCAGGACCACGGGGCCCTTGCGCAAGTCGGTGTAGGCGGCGATGTAAGGCGTGGTGCTGTTGGCCGTCAAGGCCTCAAGTTGAGGGGTGGCCGTTGCCGAATAGGCAATGATGTCGTTGTCCTTGTAGCCAAGGTTCTCGAAGGCGGCACGGCGGAAGGAATAGATGGAAATCGCCGGCATGTTCCACAGCACGGCTTCGAACGCACGCTGATACTTGATCTGATAGTCGAAGTCCTTGACCGAGGCGCTAGACCCCGGCGGCGGCTGGCCTCCCAACGGGTCGGTGGCGGCCTGGGCGCTGGCACCGCTGGCAACGGCGAGCGCGACCACCAGCAGGCGGGGCAAGAGGGGGCGCGTGCGCACGCGAGTCATCGATCCTTTTACGGCTCTCATGGGAGGCTCCTGCAAAACACAACAGTGGGGCAACCGTTTTCAACGGATGAGAATGATTGCTTGCAAAGCGTAGTCGAAAATTTCAGATGGACAGACGTCTGTATCAGTGCGGGTCATTAAAAGATCGCAGCCTTCGGCAGCTCCTACAGGTGATGGCGTGAACCTGTAGGAGCTGCCGAAGGCTGCGATCTTTAAGGTCAGCAAAGCAGCCCGGCTTCAGCGCTTGATCTTGGAAATCTTCGTCCCTTCGATGCTGATACCCGCCATCAACCCTTGCTGATCAAAAATGAACGCGTAGGCGTCATCCTTCAGCGTGGAGCTGGACAGGTTTTTCGCTGCCCCCTCATCAACCACCACCACCGTTGGTCCCACACCGATTTCCCAGCCTTTGGATTCAGCCAGGTATTTGAGCGCCTTGTCGGTCATCAGAAAAACCGCATAGCCATAGGATTGGGCGCCGGCCTGCAGCCCCCACGAGCCGCTGACGGAGTTGTAATAGTCCTCAACCTTCGTGCCCTTCATCAGTACGCCTTCGCCATAGCTGCCACCGAACACCAGGCCGGCCTTGACGATATTCGGGAAGACCAGCACGGCCTTGGCTTTGTGCGAGATGGTTTCGGCTAAAGGATGGGTCTTATAGAGCGCTTGCAACGCTTGCCGAGAGTCGGCATTGAGGTCTTCGGCGGTGGCCGCACCGGCAGTGTTCAAAAGGCTCGCCGAGGCCAGTGTGGCGATCGCCAGGAGGAACGAAAGGAAGAACCGCATGGATTGAGTCATTTGCGTACTCCGGTAAGGGAGCAGTGGATGAGTGCAGTGGTTCCCTGGACAGACGGAACCCACTGAAGGCAATCCGGCGCACCCTGAAAGGTATGAATTGAAAGCTTCGCGTTGGAGAACAGCACGATGCCATCAATGATTGTGACCATAGCGCGTGAGCCGGGTTCGCTGTCAGCGTCAACTTAAACACGGACGCCCATGGCTCGGTCTCAAATCAGTCTAATGGATGTCACCAATCCTGCTTGTTGGCATGGATGTCCTTATTGCTTGCCTGAAAAAATGGGTCGGATTTATTTGCCGGTTGGGATCTCGCTATCGTTTAAGACCTGTAGGAGCGAGCTCGCTCGCGATAAACCCGAGAGCGACACGGACATTCAAACTGCCCACGTCATCGTTAACGATTTTATTCAAACACGCCTCTGCACTAATGGGCTGCAAGGCGGTCAATGAATCCCGCACCACCCGCACTAAACCAAGCCTTTGCGCATCACTACGTTTGACCAAGGACAGTGAAAGCATGCTCCTCGCCACATAATCTACATCCACCAACACGTAGCGCCACGCCGCATGGCTGCGTCAAACACCGCTGCGTGAATCAAGCTTCACCCCACAGATACCCTCAATCCCATTCGAAGATTTAAAGCATGCACCTACGCAAAATTGCAGTCGGGCTCTCGGCCCTTGTTTTGCTCTCTACCGGGGCGCAAGCCCGCAGTCTGCTGGACTTCATCAAGCCGCCAGCACAGCATCAGGAACACACCTCCCGCTCGGGCTCGATCAGTCAGAGCGCGGCGCTGGATCTCTATTCAAACAAGCAAAAGCAGGCATCGTTCGACGGTTGCGCGGATCTGTTCCCGGCAGCCAAGCCGATCAACCTGGGCACCGTGCCGGCCACCATGAACCCCATGGCCCTGTGCTCCGATAATTTTGCGGTGCTGTACTCACAAACCAGCAAGACGCCCCTGGTGGTGGTCGAGCGCCTGAACGCCGCGCAGCTTCAGGATGCCAAAGGGGAAGAACGCACCAACCAGTTCTATCCGGACCCACGCATTCCCAAGGGTGGGCGGGCAGAGTTGAGTGACTACCGAAGCCAGCATCCGGCGGTGGACCGTGGTCATCAATCCCCGGCGGCCGATGCGCCCAACCCCAATGCGATGGCCCAGTCCTTTGCGCTGTCGAACATGGTGCCGCAAGACCCGACCAACAACCGCAAGGTCTGGAGCAAGGTCGAGTCCGACGTCCGAAAGTTTGCCCAGCGCGCCAACGGCAACGTGTTTGTCTTTACCGGCCCGCTCTTTGACCAGGGCCACGCCACCGTCGGCGACAACAAGGTCTGGGTGCCGACTCGCCTGTTCAAGCTGGTGTACGACGCGTCCTCCAAGCGCGCCTGGGCTTACGTCTTGCCCAACGCAGAAACCCGTGTCGAGCGCCCGATGGACTATGAGACGTTCGTGAAAACCACAGGGCTCAAGCTGCTGGGCAACCTGCCGGTGACCGGTTCTGTGGGCCGCACTTGATGGCTTTTGCTTGAAAGCGATGCACCCCAATGGCGGGGTGCACTGCACGGGATGCGATCGCAATCGCACATCCGACATAAAACCATTGAAAAAAAACGCTATAAGCTTTAAACGGAAAGGTCACTGGCACAATGCTGGCAATTAACAAAAAAAGCTAAGTGACTATCGCCATTCTTGGCACAGGGAGCGCTGATGAGTGTTCGTCCATTGACCGACTTTCCAGGGCAATCGAACGATTGCGACGTTGTCGCATCTCAACCCAAAGGGAATCGGGATACCGTTGGTATGGCCTACGCGGGCAATCAGGACACGATCGAGCAATTGCTGGACTCGGCGCGCAACTGGGCCCATACCACTGCGTGGGCGGTTTACCGTGCCGGTGAACAGATGCATTGGGTCGGGCAGGGCGATCCCCAGGCGCAGTGGCCCGCAAGCGTGGCCAATGAAGAGTTCGACGCCTTTTGCCGACAGCGCAATCTGCACCGCTGGCCGACCGGCCGAGGCGAAAGTGTGCTGGGCTGGCTGCTCGCGCCCATCGACGAGGCCGCGCAGCCGGTGCTCGCTGAATTTGCCCAGCGCCTGGGCATCGAGGTGCAAACCAACACCCTTGCCCGTGCGCAGATCACCCAGCGTGTGCTGTATGAAATTACCTACCTGGCCAGTTCCACCCGCGACCGGTCAGTGTTTTTGGTGGGGGTTCACCGGCTGCTGGCCAGTCTGATCGACGCCGAGAACTTCTACCTCGCGCTGTATGACCCGCGCACGGGCAAGATCGATTACCCCTATTACGTCGACATTATCGACGTTGAGGCGGTGGAATCCTCGCACTACGAATACCTCGACCCCTCGCACCTGTCGTTGACCGGCCAGGTGCTGGTCAGTGGCCAGCCGCTGTTGATCGACGCCGCCGGCATTCTCGCGGCTCAGGCCCAGGGCCGTTTCCACTGCATAGGCGATCGTCCCGAGTTCTGGATGGGCGCGCCGCTGAAAAACGCCTCGGATGAGGTGTTTGGCATGCTGGCGATGCAGGTCTACGACGTGTCGCGTACCTACAGCGCTGAAGACCGCGCGCTGTTTCTGGTGGTGTCGCGCCATGTGGCCATGGCACTGGACCGACTTCTGCATCGGGCAGATCTGGAAGAAACCGTGATGCGTCGCACCCTTGAGCTGTCGGCGCTCAACGATGCGTTGCGCCAGGAGGTGGCAGACCGTGAGCGCGCCGAACATCTGCAGAGCGCGCTGTTCCAGATTGCCGAGCTGTCGAGTCAGCCCGGCGACATGGCCGAGTTGTTTCAATCCTTGCACGGCATCGTCGGCGATTTGCTGTTCGCGCAGAACTTCTACATCGCACTGTTCGACGACGCGACCAGTGAAGTGACCTTCCCGTATTACGTCGATGAGCGCCAGACCATCTGTCCCGCGGCACGACGTGGGCGTCGAGGTTTGACCGAGTACGTCATCCGTCAGCGTCGACCATGCCTGATTGATGTGGCCGAGGCTGAGCGATTGTCGGCGCAGGGTGAGATCGAAATCGCCGAGGAGTATTTCCGCTCCTACTCCTGGCTGGGCATTCCGTTATTCGATGGCGACGTGGTGCGTGGCGTGCTGGCGGTGCAGAGCTACACCTCGCGGGTACGCTATACCCAGCGTGATCAGGAACTGCTGACGTTCGTGTCGCGGCACATCGACACCGCCTTGTCGCGCCGCACCGCAGCCGAAGCGATCCACGCCGCCAACCTCAAGCTCGAAGCCCGTGTGCAGAGCCGCACCCGCGAGCTCGATCACGCCAATGCCAAGTTGCAGCACGAAAACGCCCACGATGCCCTGACCGGGCTGCCCAATCGCACCTACCTGCAACAGCGCCTTAACCAGGCCTGGACGCTGTTCGGCAGCGAAGGCGGGCACCTGGCGGTGATGTTCATCGACCTCGACCGCTTCAAGATGGTCAACGATAGCCTTGGCCACCATTTTGGCGACCTGCTGTTAATGCAGGCTGCCCACCGTCTGCGCGGCTGCCTGCGGGAAACCGACATGCTGGCACGCCTGGGGGGCGATGAGTTTTCGGTGCTCGCCCCCGAGGCGCCGCTGGAGGTGCTGGTCGAAATCGCCGAGCGGATCCTGGTGGCGTTCGACCTGCCGTTTTTCATCAACGGCCATGAGGTGTTTTCGTCGTGCAGCATCGGCATCGTCAGCGCCGATACCCAGTTCCACCAAGAGCCCGCCGATTTGCTGCGTGATGCCGACGCGGCGATGTACCGGGTCAAGAGCGCCGGGCGCGACAGCTACGCGGTGTTCAATCAGGAAGTGCGCCGCGAGGTCTCGGACCAGGTTGAACGTGAAGGCGCCCTGCGCAACGCACTCAAGCGTACGGACGAGCTGCTGCCGTACTTCCAGCCGATTGTCAGCGTCGACAGCGGTGAGCTGGTGGCCCTTGAAGCGCTGATCCGCTGGCACCAGCCGGGCGGCCGAGTGATCACGCCGGGCGAGTTTCTGCCGGATGTCGAAGGCTTGCGCCTGATCGGTCGACTCGACCTGTACATGCTCAACAGCATCGCACTGATCCTCGCCCAACCCGAGCACGCCAACTGGCCGCCGGTGCACGTCAATTGCTCCAGCTACAGCATGGCGCGTCCGGAATTCGCCGGTGAGGTGCTGGCATTGTTGGCGCGGCACCGGGTTGCGCCGTCGCGCATCTGCCTGGAATTGACCGAAGGCGCATTGGTCGCTGAGCCGGCGATTGCTCGGCAGACCATGCAGCAACTGGCTGACAACGGCATGTCCGTGGTGCTCGACGACTTCGGCGCAGGCTTCTCATCCTTAAGCTATGTGCATCAATACCGGTTCAGCGGCTTGAAGATCGACAAATCGTTCATCCTCGAACTGACCAGCAGCCCCCGCAGCCGCGCCATCGTGCGGGCGATTGTGCGCATGGCCGAATCCCTGGACCTGAGCGTGGTCGCCGAAGGGGTCGAGGACCAAGCGACGCTGGAGCTGCTGCGGGAAATGGGGGCAGGGCAGGCCCAGGGTTATTACTTTGCCAGGCCGATGGGGTTGGAGGCGTTGTTGGCGAGTTCGCTGGTGGCGCGCTAGGGGAGCATCGAAAGGCCGGGGCCATTCGATGAATCGGTCGGTCCAGGCATTTCGTCGCATGCCGTGGAGCAGGGTAGATCACTTGGGAACTACGACGCAAAGGCCCGGTCGATAGTGGCCCCTTCAACTCATTCCAGCCGCAGGCGCGTGAGTGACGAAGGTGCTGTCCCGAGACCTTCCGAGTCCGTCATCGATGCCAACCAAGAGTTTTCTGCTGGGTTTCTTCCTGGCGTGCTACGCCGCCGCGTCGACTTCCGCGCTCGCCGCCGAACGCAAAGCCACCCCGCACAGCAACAACGCATCGACCGCCCTGATCGAATCGGCCTCGCAGCAGTATGCCAACGGTCAGTTGGACCAAGCCGCCGCCACGCTCGAGCGAGCCCTGCATATCCAGCCGAACAACCCCGCGACCCTGCATTATCTCGGCGTGCTGCGTCTTCAACAGGGGCAGTACCAACAGGCTGAAACCCTGGCCGTGCGCTCCAACATGCGGGTCGGGCAAAACGTTGCGTTGCGCAATCGCAACCTTCAATTGATCGAGGCGGCGCAGAAAGCCCAGGTATCGAATACCCCTCCCAATGCTGACGAACGTCTTGTCGGTGTGCAGCAGGGGTTGGAAGAAGAGGCTAGAAGGGGGCGCGAAGCTCAAGTGGCGGCTGCCGAGCAGCCCACCCCGAACACTGTGCGTGAGACGGGCGCCCTCACACCCGAACCCGCACAGCAGGACGCGGCCCTGTCCACCCGCGACAACCCGCCACCTGAGCAGTACCTGCAAGCGGTCGCCGTCCAGCCAGGCCCCGCCTACGATGAAGTGAACATTCCCCGCGGCCATTGGCCGCCGCCGGGAAAATGCCGAATCTGGTTCCCCGACCGCCCGCCTGGGCATCAACCCAAACCTGGGAAGTGCAAGAAACTGCGAGATCGGGTGCCGGCGGGGGCTTATCTGGTGCGAGGGTGAGGTTTGTGTGTCTCCTTTGTCCCGTCCCTTTACCCAGCAACGTGGCAAGGGGAATTATCCCCGTTGGACTGCGCAGCAGTCCCTCCAGACGCTGTGGTGTGTCTGTTGTACTGCGTTATCGTTCTTCGCGTTGTAGGAGCCAGGCTTGCCGGCGAACCGGGGCGCTGCGGTGTGTCTGTCAAACCGCGTCATCGTTCTTCGCGGGCGAGCCTCGCTCCTACGGGCGAACCAGACGCTGTGGTGTATCTGTCAAACCGCGTCATCGTTCTTCGCGGGCAAGTCGGATCGCCGCCCGTTTTCTTTTCACCTACCAATCTTGTATAGGTATAGGGGGTATGCCTATCATACGCAAGGCATAGGTAGGGGGGGTATCCCATGGGTCATATCGCAGCAAACAAAGACGATCTTCTTAAACGCGTTAAACGTATCGCCGGACAAATCCAGGCCGTTGAACGGGCATTGGAGTCGGATCTCGATTGCGCCAAAACGCTGCACCTTGTCGCCGCCACTCGCGGAGCCATTAACGGCTTGATGGAAGAAATCATCGAGGACCACGCGCGCGAGCATGTCGCCAACCCGGCGCTTAGCGAAGAGGAGCGTAACCAGGGCGTCGAAGAGCTTCTTGAAGCCATTCGCCGTTACTCCAAGTGAGCACATCGAGGTACACGCTCATGAACAGCACCCACCCCAATTACACACACGACCACCAATTCCTTGGCTCGGCGCACGACGAAAATGCCAAGCGCACGCTTTGGGTTGTGGCACTGACCGTTGTGATGATGGTTGGTGAGATCGCGGCCGGGTATATCACTGGCTCGATGGCGTTGCTGGCCGATGGCTTTCACATGGCAACCCATGCGGGCGCACTGGGCATTGCGGCGGCCGCTTATGGCTACGCTAAACGCCACGCTCGCAGCCAGCGCTACAGTTTCGGGACCGGAAAAGTTGGAGATTTGGGTGGATTCGCCTCGGCGCTGATTCTCGGCATGGTTTCCCTGGGCATTGGCGTTGAGTCTGTCATGCGCCTCTTGCAGCCTACGGACGTTCAATTCGGCACCGCTACACTCATCGCGATTGTCGGTTTGATCGTCAACATTGTCAGTGCCCTGCTGTTGGGCCATGGACACAGCCATGGACACGATCACGATCATGACCATGTCCATCACGGACACGACAACAACCTGAAATCGGCCTACGTCCACGTCCTCGCAGACGCATTGACCTCGGTCCTGGCCATTGCTGCACTGCTCGCCGGGCGGTATCTGGGTTGGGTGTGGCTGGACCCGGTCATGGGCATCGTCGGCGCCATGGTGATCGCGCGCTGGGCATGGACCTTGATGGGCGTGACCGCGGGTGTGCTGCTGGATCAGACCGATGCGCACGTTGCCGAGGAAATCCGTGAATTGGTTGAGAAACCGGGGGATGCCACCATCACCGACTTGCACGTCTGGCGAGTCGGACCGCAAGCCCATGCGGCCATCGTCAGCGTCCTTGGTGAGTCCACGGCGAGTGCCGACAGCATTCGAGAACGTCTCAAGCCCGTGCACGAAATCAGCCATCTGACGGTTGAGTTTCGACCGGTCTGATTCGGCGCTTCCCACCCTTATCATCAAAGGAACTCGCAATGCCCCCAGGCAAACGTGAACTGGCGCGGATCGAACGCCGGTTGATCGCCACGCTCACTGACGCGTGCGAAACCGCAAAAGGTGAAATCAAAGGCTTTACCTGGCTCACCCATACCGCTGACCTGAACGCGTTGACTCAATCGCTAAAGGTCATCTGGGTGTTCGAAACCCTGGCCGACAAACAACTCGCCCAGGCCAATGCAAAGGCACGCATCTTTGAGCTGACGGCCATCGCATTGAATGAAGCCGACATCGACTTCAATCCATCCGACCGCACTGTCCGTTTCGACTCCGAGCAAGAGTGTCAGCGCTCTCACGGTGGCGATTGGCACAAGCGCCTGGCCACAGGTTACTGACGATGGCCAAGGAAATCGAAAACCCCTGCATCTCGGTTTGTCAGCTCAGTGGTGACTTGTGTGTGAGTTGCGGACGAAGCAAGGAAGACATCAGAAAGTGGAAACGCATGAAGCGGCCAGAAAAAATGGCCGCTGTGCAACGGGCGAAAGTGCGCTTGAAAGGGTTGAAGAAGGCGCAATGACAAAAGGGGACAGACTCATCGTTGTCCCCTTTTCTATATCCAGAGTTTCAAAGCCCTCCGCCGAAGCGATACTGCCAGACGATACCAAAAGCATCGTATTCACTGCCGGTACGGGTATGCGCACCCTCACTCGCAAATAGCTTTAGCGAGTTAGTTCGGTCCAAGGGCAGCGAGAGTGTGCCCCCATAGCGAGTATTTTCCTGAAAGTCGTGGTTGCCGAGCCCATCGACCGAGGTGCTCCCGCCAGCGAAGTAGGTGCCATCCAGCGAGGCCCAGACACCGTTACTGAAGGCATAGATAAAGTGCACCTGTGTTTGGTAGGTCGGGTTCTGAGAAAAGGTATGGTCGCCCAGGTACTGGTTGTTGTCGGTGTAGAAGGTCGCCGCACCGGATAATTCCAGGGTCACTTGTCCCAGGCGCTTGGAAATCCCCAGTTCGGGCTTGAATGACCAGCGGTTGTTGCCGAGATTGACCAGTTTGCTGGAGTCGTATTGGCCAAGTGGCGCCGTAATAGCCAGGCTGGCGCCGATAATCACATCCTGCTGATAGCTGGGAAACTCCGCCAGGGACATCGCCGGAGCGCCATACAAGTTGACCGAGAATCGGAATCTGGGGTCTATCAACCCCGTCACATTGCGCTCCCTGGGCTCACCGGCAAACAGCGCCGAGCCCGACAACCTGGCTTCAGGCACGACGATATCGAACTTCCCGGAGCGGCCCCAAACGTCCAGAGACCTGGCATAGGCAGCCACGACAGTCTTGATGTCGAGCTTGGCATCCTGGAGTGGGACAGACGGGTTGGCGGTCACGTTCCCCTGCAGATCGCTGTAGCCCAAGAGCAGGAAATTGATACCGACCGGTGTATTGGCGTAGGACCTGGGTTCCAGATCCTCTGCCACTGCACAGGGGGTTATTAAGATGAGTGAAGCGGATGCGAACCGAGCCAGCCCGACGACGCAGGGGGTGCGTTTGATCCACATTCGCTCGCTTCCTGTCAGGACCTCAAGGTTCCAAGTAGTGTAGTAGCGCATCGGCATTCGTTTGGCACTAGCCATTGCCGACACACATTATGTGACTGCACTGACTGTTTGATCGGGTGTTCTTTCGATCAGTGGCTAAGTGTAAAGGGGGTACCAAGCTCCTACAAAATGCTGTGTTGTTCTGTAGGAGCTTTAGTGTAGTTGCTGGCAATCGTTGCGACTGTAAACCACTAGTCCCTGGGAAAGCGGCGACGATCGTGAAGGCTACCGCCGAACATGGGTATTGGCTGTTGCAGGGCAGCCGGTACTGACGCTGCGGCGGGAGGCGTCCACATTGGGTTGTGGTTGTTGGCGAGTGGGCGGCTGGTTTCTTCGCTGGCGTGTAGCGGCGGCTCATAGGTCGATGTCTGAAAGCTCATATTCCTAAGAATATGGTTGCCACTGAGTTCATGTTTGGCCACCGCCAGTAGATGTAACAGCAGCAGTCCACCCAGCATGCCGGTACTGTCTTGATGCGCGGCATGGAAGCTGTGCAGCAACTGCGGGTCGGTGATCAGTTGCGGCATGCTCAGTAACCCAAACACCGTAATGGGTCGATCCATCATCAATACGCCCGTCAGCAGCACTATCGCTGTTATCAGGTAAATCAGGTTATGGACAAAAGTTGCCAATAACTCACCCGGTCCGGCGGGGTGTTTGTGTAGATGATTGATGCGCAAAATTGTGCGTAGCAGGAAGAAGGGGATGAACAAGGTTGTCATCGAAATATTGAGAGCCGTTATCATTGACTTAATGTCAGGCGAAGCGTTGAACAGCGCTACGTAAGAGCCCATACATAACGACCAGAGGATAATGAACGCCGACAACCAATGCAGTGCTATTTGTGCCGTTGTGTATTTACTGTGAGTCATGACGGTTTCCTCGAACTCGATTGAGATAGATTGTTATTCATACCTTCCTGTGATCAATGTCCATGTTGGGCATATCCAACTTTCCTATTTCCGAACTTTTTAGACTCGCTAACTAACTTGGCAATTAGTACGCCAATTCTTGAGCGGGCAGACTTGATGCCCCACAGCCCTTGTAATGACGAGCTTTAGCTGTAACTGCTTGTGGTTGAGGTGGGCGCCAGGGTGGGGATGGCCCCAATGTTGGGACGGGTTAACGCCGAATTTGGGTGGACCGATCCGCTGTTGAATGTGCGCTTGGGGCGATAGCAACCGGTGAGCGTGGAGGTTTGTTTGAGCCCCGTCCGGCGTATTACCTATTCCGGACTGAACCTAGCGATGGTTGCGATAGCGTTCGGTCAAGGACTGCACGAGGGTGACGTAGGATTGCGTCTCGGCGTAGGGCGGCACGCCGTTGTATTCGTCCACGGACGCTTCGCCCGCGTTGTAACCGGCCAATGCCAGCGCCTGGTTGCCGTTGAAGCGCTTGAGCAGCCAGGCCAGGTAGCGCACACCGCCACGAATGTTCTGTTGTGCGTCGAACGGGTCGTCCACGGCGAAGCGCTCGGCGGTGGCGGGCATCAACTGCATCAGTCCCTGGGCGCCGGCTTCGGAAATGGCGTTGGGGCGAAACGCCGACTCAGCATGGATCACGGCGCGGACCAGCGCCTTGTCGACACCATAATGACCCGACGCGGCTTCGATCTCCCGCCGATAGGCATGGGTGTCCAGGCGCAGAGAGGTGACCTTGAAATCCTTCGGCGCCATGCACAGGTAGCAATCCTTGATGTAATAGAGCTCAAGGACATCGACCCGTGCAGAGATCCCTTCGGGGCGCCGGCTCACATATTGACGGACTCCCTTGTGGATGAAGGTCCACACCCGAATCCGCATCACGCCTGGGTCGTCGTCCCGCACAAGGCGTGGCAGGGCCTTGGCGCTGACACTGGCGTCGGCCATGCCACTCAGGCGGGTGCAGTGGGCGCCGGCGATGACCTGGCGGGTGTAGCTGATGGCTCCGTCCCTGGCTTGGCACTTGAACATGGCGCTGGCGCACAGTGGAGTGACCAACAAGGCCAGCTCGATGCAGCCAACAAGGCTCTTGCGAGCCCATCGCCAAGCTCTGGAACTCATCACATCGCTCCGCGCCGCAGGCGCCGATCCGGCTTGCGCCAAGCAGGCGATCTATTGCGCTGCAATTGCGCGGTTTCTGCGCAAGGTCAGGTGAGGTGGTTAAGTGACGGATATAGGCAATCTATACCTTTCGATTGCCTTTGAGCGCTTTAAGGAGCCGCATCTGCTTATCACCCGTTGCCATTGTTTCAGGCAAATGCGGGCGCAAGTCCTATAAACGCCTGATTCGCTGGGCGTTTACCGGTACAGGCTGTTCGCGGATTAACGCGTGACTCAGTATTTGATATCCCGGGCTCTCTCCCGCCCTTGCTGTTTTGTCTGGCGTTTTTCCTGCCGGCATTTGGAGTTGCTTTGCTGGTTGGCTGCGCGGCAGTTCTGTTTGGTCTGGCGCGCATCCTGGCGCGTTTCCTGGCGAACATCTCGTGCGGCACGGCGCTGTTGACCTTGTTCTGTAGCCCAGGTGGTTCCCGCCGAGCACACCAGGAAGGTCGCCGCGATCAAAGCGCAAAGTCGAAGAGTGGGCATCAAATGATCTCCTATGGACAAGGTACCGAGATTGTTCGGTAGCTGATTTTCCTTTCGCTTGAATGGGAGCGGAACAGGTGAGGGAATGCCCCATGATTGTAGATCGCATTGCGGCGCAGCATGAAGCCGATGCCAAGCGGTCGATCGAACGAGCGATCATCCTGACCTGCGACGATTGGCGCGTTGCGCGGGCAAATCGGTCATTGATGACTATGCTTTGGCGCACGGGCCGCGTGTTCCTCAGGGCAGGTTTCCTGCGCGCAGCCCAGTCATCCATACCCTGGACAACTGGCCTATGAAACCAATTCGCTCCCTTATTCCGGCTTTAGCCTTTATGTCGCTGGTGACGACTGCCAGTTTTGCCGCCCCTGCGAACGACTTACCGTTGAGTAGCGAGGTCTCTAGCGAACGCTTCGCAACGCAGGTGCTGGCCGTCGACCCGGCGAACCACCAGGTCACCATCGAAGGCCTTGATAAACGCCCGGTTACCATCCAGCTCACCGACAAGGCCAAGGCCCTGCGCAACCTGAAAGTCGGCGACAAGGTCGAGATACGCGTCACCCGCTCGATTGATTTCATCCTCGACAACAAGGTCGGTGGCGAGCCGAATGTCAGCAACGATGCCTGGGTCAACCGCGCCGCCCCCGACAGCCTTCCAGGTGGTGAGGCGTATCACACCGTCAAGATCACTTCGAAGATCACTGGCATCGACGCGAAAAAACACCAGGTGAATCTGCTGAGTCCGGACGGCAAAGATTACGTCGTGACGATAACCGATCCCAAAATTCAGGCGCACATTAATGACTTTCAGGTGGGGCAGACGGTCGACGCCATTCACACTGAAGTGTTGAAAGTGGAGACATCACGCTAAAAGGCTTTTCAATCGGGATGGGCACATTGCGTCTGTCGCGAGATTCGAGCTCTCGGAGTAGGGCGCGCGATATCAACCCTGTAGGAGCGAGCATGCTCGCGATGGACGTCAACGATAACGCTGGCTGTCTGAATGACCGTGTTATTCAAACGTTCTTCGCGAGCATGCTCGCTCCTACAGGTCTCAGTTCAGATATTTCAGGGCGGATCAATCTGATCCAGCACCCGATTTGCCGTGATCTGCGCCAGCATCACGCTGTTGGAAATCCCCAGCAGCGCATGACGATCTGCTACACGCAGGCTAGCAGACCGGGAAGTCGAGTCGCCCCGACATCCGGACTGCTTAGTTCGCCACCGTCGCGCGGTAGGCGCGATAGTCGGTATAGCCTTGGGTTGGGCTACCGTCGATGCCGTAAAAAGTAGTTCGATCCCCCTCAGCAATCGGCCAGCCGTTTTGCATCCGTTCGACAAGGTCGGGGTTGGCAATGAATGGGCGACCAAACGCAATCAGATCCAGGTCGCCGGCCTCCAGCGCAGCGTCTGCCAGCTCCCGATTAAAGCCCCCCGCAGCGATCAGGGTGCCTTGATACGCTTGGCGAAATCGAATGGCGAACCCTTGCGGAATAGCTTCTGCGCCAAGGGTGAGTTGGTCACTCAAATGTACGTACGCCAGGTCCCGGTCATTGAGTGCCGACGCCAGGCTCAGCCAGGTGTCGGTTTCTTCGGCATAGGGGTGCATGTCGAACAGGCGACCAAATGGCGACAGGCGCACACCTACCCGGACACTGCCGATTTCCGCGGCCAAGGCATCCAGTGTCTCGAGCAGCAAGCGTTGGCGATTGGCGATGGAGCCACCGTAGGCGTCCTGGCGAATGTTCAATGCACCGTTAAGGAATTGCTCGAAGAGATAGCCATTGGCGCCGTGCAATTCGATGCCATCAAAACCTGCGTCTATTGCTCGGCGCGCGGCGCTTACAAAGTCAGCAATGATTCGAGGTACCTCGGCCGTGCTCAATGCTCTGGGGATGCTGGCTTGCACAGGGCCGGGCTTGCCTTTTGCAACCCACGCGTAGGCGTTTGAGTGTGCGGCTACGCTCGCGACCGATGACACTGGAGCGCCATTGTCCGGTTGAAGTGATACATGGGACACGCGCCCGACATGCCACAGCTGCGCGAAGATTCGTCCGCCTTTGGCGTGGACGGCATCCGTCACAGGGCGCCAGGCTTGAGCTTGTTCATCGGTATACAGACCTGGGTTGAACAAGTAGCCGCACCCCTCGCGGGAAATGGGTATGCCTTCACTGATGATCAGGCCGGCCGAGGCTCGTTGGGCGTAGTAAAGAACAGTGTGTTCATCCGCAATATCGTTAAGGGCTCTTGCCCGAGTCATGGGGGCCATGACGACGCGGTTGGCCAACGGGGTGCCGGCCAGATCGTAGGATTTGAATAATGTATTCATCAGAAACTCTGTGGGTGATGGAGAAGAAAAACGATCAGCAGGGCAGAACCAGGCCGTTACCAGGATCGCCGCCCCCGACATCGTGTTCAGGCCAAACGACATCGAGGCGCGTGCGGCTGATCAGCCATTGGCCGTCCACACGCCGATACTCGTCGGCATATAGGCCGAGCAGCAGCAACGGGTTCTCGCCCGCAGCCCTTTGGGTGGCGAAATCGATCAGGTAGCAGCGACCTTCGGCCCGGTTCTCATCGAGGATCTCGATCCAGTGATTCGACACGGCGTGGATGAACGGATACACCCCGCGTTGTTGCCCATCGAATACCGAAAAGGCTTGGGTCAATCCCTCTTGGATGGCTTCGCGACCTTTCCAGCGACCGCGATCGACTTGGCAAATGGCATCTTCGGTAAACAACAGGGCGAGCGCATCCATACGGTTGGCGTCGAGGTGGTGGCAATAGCGCAAGCGCAGGTTTCTGATTGCTTCAAGCGTGAGCAATCGGTTCAAGTCGGTGTTCATGGTGGCCTCAAGGGGAAGGTCATTTGGGAGTGAGGCCCACTCTAATCAAGTCGAATAACTCTAAAAACCGGTGAAAAATTCAATCAGTTAATCCTCTGGGGATAGAATGGGCGTTCTATCTCAGCGGAGCCGGTCATGGATTCCCTTCAATTTGATGGCATCCCGGAGTTCACGCTCGCGGCTCAACACGGGAGTTTCACGGCGGCGGCATTGCAACTGGGTGTCACCAGTTCGGCAGTGGGCAAGAGTGTGACCCGACTGGAAAAGCGCCTGGGCATCAAGCTGCTGCATCGCACGACGCGCAAGCTGAGCCTGACCCGTGAAGGGGAGGCGTATCTGGCCAGTTGTCTGCGGGTGATGGAGGAGCTGGCGGACATTGAAAACAGTCTTTCTTCAGGGCGTAGCGAGCCAAGGGGACGCTTGCGAATCGATCTTCCTGCCGCTTTTGGTCGACGACATATCGCCCCGATGCTGATTTCCCTGGCGCGCAAATATTCGCAGCTCGATCTGACGTTGACCTTCGGTGAGCGGACGGTCGACATGATCAACGATGGTATTGATCTGGCGGTTCGCATCGGTGACCTGAAGGATGATCCAGAGTTGGTGGCGCGCCGACTCGGTGAGCAGCATCTGGTGATCTGTGCGGCGCCCGATTACCTGAGTCAATGCCCACCGATTTTGCACAAGTCCGATTTGCTGGAGCGTGACTGCATCATTGCCTGGCGCAAGGGGCTGCGCATGGCATGGTTGCTGAAGAGCTCAAAAGGCGGGATACAAGAACAGGAGGTCCGAGTGCGACATGAGTTTGGCGACGGTGAAATGATGCTGCGTGCGACGTTGGAGGGGTGTGGGCTTTGTCAGTTGCCGACCTGGCTGGTGGCCGAACACCTGAGTAGTGGGGCATTGGTCACTGTCTTGGATAACTACGCAGGCGCAACAATGCCCATACACGTCATTTGGCCGCGTACGCGTTACATCCAGCCGAAAGTGAGAATTGTCGTCGACGCATTGCTCAACATGGCCGAAGAGAAAGCAGACCTGTTCGACGCCACCAATCCCCTGCGCCAGTCATAGTTACACCCCCACAGTCTTCATGCATGGATCTGTACGACCCGTACGACCTGTAGGAGCTGTCGAGTGCAACGAGGCTGCGATCTTTTGATTTTGTTTTTTAAGATCAAAAGATCGCAGCCTTCGGCAGCTCCTACAGTGAATCTCGCCGCGTCGTCTGATGTAGCAAAACCCTCAAGGCTACCGTTCAATGGCAGAATCGCCTCAATTTGATCGTTTTGGAGAACACCATGCTTCGTGCGTTTGAACGAAGGCTCGACCCTTTTCCTCCTGACGAGGTGCCACCGCCACCCGACGGTTTGGCGCGCTTCCTGTGGGCCTGTACGCGGGGTGCCCGCGGTTACATTCTGGCGCTGGCGTTGCTCAGTGCCGCCGTGTCGATTTACGAAGCCTGGCTGTTTTCCTTCCTCGGCCAGGTCGTGGATTTGCTCTCGACCTGGCAGGCAGGCGGTGAAGCGGCTGCGCAGGAAAGCCGCGTGTTGTGGGGCATGGGCATCGTCATGGTGACCAGTGTCGGGCTGGTGGCGTTGCGCACCATGGTGCAGCACCAGATCTTGGCGATTAACTTGCCGTTGCGGCTGCGCTGGGACTTCCATCGCCTGATGCTGCGGCAAAGCCTTTCGTTTTTTTCCGATGAGTTTTCCGGCCGGGTCACGACCAAGGTGATGCAGACGGCGCTCGCGGTGCGCGACATGTTGTTCACCCTGATCGAGATCGCACCCGGGATCGGCGTGTATTTCATCGCCATCATTGCACTGGCTGGCGGCTTCGCCCTGAAACTGATGCTGCCTTTCGTTGCCTGGGTCGTGCTGTTCGGGCTGGCCATGCGGTACTTCGTGCCCCGCCTGGGGAAAGTCGGGCAGGAACAGGCCAATGCGCGGTCGATGATGACCGGGCGTATCTCGGACGCCTACACCAACATCACGACGGTGAAGCTGTTCTCCCACTCCAATCGTGAGGCGCACTTCGCCCGTGCCGCGATGGAGGATTTCAAGCAAACCGGCTTTCGCCAGATGCGCCTGGTCAGCCAGTTCGAGATCGTCAACCAGGCGTTGGTGGTGGCATTGATCATGTCAGCAGGGGGGTATGCCCTGTGGCTATGGCACCAGGGGGAGGTCGGGGCGGGTGCCGTGGCGGCCATCACCGCCATGGCGTTGCGTATCAATGGCATGTCGCACTGGATCATGTGGCAGATGACCTCGCTGTTCGAGAGCATCGGCACCGTGCAGGATGGCATGGCCACCTTTACCCGTGCCCCCAAGGTGAAGGATGCGCCCGGTGCGGGCCAGCTGGTGACCTCCGGCGGCGCGGTCACCTTCGACAAGGTGAGCTTCAACTACAACGGCGAACGCCAGGTGCTCGACGGCCTGAGCCTGAACATTCGCCCGGGCGAAAAAATCGGCCTGGTTGGCCGCTCCGGCGCCGGCAAATCCACGCTGATCAACTTGCTGCTGCGCTTCTATGACATCGACAGTGGGGAGATTCGCATCGACGGCCAAAACATCGCACACGTGACGCAAGACAGCCTGCGCGGTGCCATCG
Source organism: Pseudomonas putida (assembly GCF_050990305.1). Taxonomy (GTDB): domain Bacteria; phylum Pseudomonadota; class Gammaproteobacteria; order Pseudomonadales; family Pseudomonadaceae; genus Aquipseudomonas; species Aquipseudomonas putida_AH. The sequence continues at coordinate 2,625,879 of NZ_CP158817.1, forward strand.
GCATGGTCACGCAGGATACCTCCCTGCTGCACCGTTCCATTGGCGACAACATCGCCTATGGCCGTCCCGATGCGACCGACGCACAAATCCGCAGTGCCGCGGCCAATGCCCAGGCCCATGAGTTCATCAGCCAACTGAGCGACCGGCAAGGTCATACCGGCTACGACACCCTGGTGGGAGAGCGGGGCATCAAGCTGTCGGGCGGCCAGCGCCAACGTGTCGCGATTGCCCGGGTGATGCTCAAGAACGCCCCGATCCTGCTGCTTGACGAAGCCACCAGCGCGCTGGATTCGGAAGTCGAAGTGGCCATTCAGGAAAGCCTCGATGAAATGATGCAGGGCAAGACCGTGATCGCCATCGCCCATCGGCTGTCCACGATTGCGGCCATGGATCGGCTCATCGTCATGGATCAAGGGCACATCATCGAACAAGGCACCCACCTCCAATTGCTTGCGAAGAACGGCGTCTATGCGCGGCTGTGGCAGCATCAAAGCGGCGGGTTCCTGGGTGAGGACGAGGGCGTGGTCGAGGCCATGGATCAGGTGTGAGCGCACTATGCAGCAAAAAATAGAGTGATTACTCGATAAACGGTGATCCTGCCCGGCCATTGATTGATCCAGATTAATGTGCGGCTAAATGCGCATTGACCTGACTCAGCCGGACCGACAAAATTTCCGGCTCTTTTGAATGGCTTGAGGTTTGTCAGATGCGTAAATCATTGTCTGTCGTTGCGCTTAGCGTTCTTGTTTCTCATTACGCCTTCGCCGGTGAAACCACGAACACCGCCGTCGGTGGCGGTATCGGTGGTGCCCTGGGCAGTGTTGTCGGTCAGGCCGTCGGGGGTAGCACCGGCGCGGCGATCGGAGCCGGTGTAGGCGGTGCCGCCGGGGGAGCGATGACGGCCAAGAGCGGCAAGAAGACTGAATCCGCCATTGGCGGAGGTCTGGGGGCCGTGGGTGGTCAAGTGATTGGCAACAGCGTGGGTGGTTCTACAGGCGGCGTGATCGGCGCAGGTCTGGGAGGCGCGGCAGGCGGTGCGGTCGGCAACAGCCTGGCTGACAATGACGATAATCACGACAATCATTCCGACCACAAGCATAAAAACAAACACCACAACCACAAACACAAGCATCACGACTGACACCCAAACCCCGTAGGCGCTGCCGAAGGCTGCGATCTTTTGATCTTGCTCTGCAGAAAAACAAGATCAAAAGATCGCAGCCTCGTTTCACTCGACAGCTCCTACAGGTTGCGTGGTCCGGCTTTGCCCCCGAGCATCACACCATTCCCTGTAGGCGCTGCCGAAGGCTGCGATCTCTTGATCTTGAAGATCAAAAGATCGCAGCCTCGTTTCACTCGACAGCTCCTACAGGTTGCGTGGTCCGGCTTTGCACCCGAGCATCACACCATTCCCTGTAGGAGCTGCCGAAGGCTGCGATCTTTTGATCTTGCTCTGCAGAAAAACAAGATCAAAAGATCGCAGCCTCGTTTCACTCGACAGCTCCTACAGCGGTCCGGTTTTGCACCCGAGCATCACACCATTCCCCGTAGGCGCTGCCGAAGGCTGCGATCTCTTGATCTTGCTCTGCAGAAGAACAAGATCAAAAGATCGCAGCCTCGTTTCACTCGACAGCTCCTACAGGTTGCGTGGTCCGGTTTTGCACCCGAGCATCACACCATTTCCTGTAGGAGCTGCCGAAGGCTGCGATCTTTAGATCTTGCTCTGCAGAAAAACAAGATCTAAAGATCGCAGCCTCGTTTCACTCGGCAGCTCCTACAAGGGATCGTAGCCTTTGACTGTGTCGGGAAATGCCAAACGCCTGACCGCAAATGACAATTTTTCAGGCGGGCGGCACCTCAATATGGCGGCAGGACGGAGTACACGTCCCGACCATTGCCTAAATGAGGAAAATAACAATGCCGATGCCCACGCCGATGTTCGATCACAAAGAACTGCTGACGATCAACACCAACGAACTGCCGATCTATGAGGACGCGCTGGCGCCTTATTTTCCCGGCGTTGACGTACAGCCTTTGTACCTTGACCCGAACCTGGGTATCTGGACGTTGCGGGTTATTTTCCAGCCGGGCGTGCGTCTGCCTTGCCACTACCACACCGGTCCCGTGCACCTGTTCACCATGTCCGGTCGCTGGCATTACGTCGAGTACCCGGACCAGCCGCAGACCGCGGGCAGCTACCTCTACGAGCCGGGCGGTTCGATTCACACCTTCATGGTTCCCGAAGATAACACCGAGCCGACCGACACCTTCATGGTGGTCTACGGTGCCAACATCAACTTCGACCAGGACGGCAACTTCGTGAACGTCATGGACGCCACCGACATCATGCAAATCATCGAGCGCCTGGTGAAGGAACGCGGCCTGGAACCGGCCCGTTACATCCGTCCGGGCCACGCCGGCTACACCGTCGGTTGAGTACGCGTGACGGGCACCGTGCTGCCCGTCAGATCCTTCATTTTTTGGAGAGTGCTCGATGAGCCATTCCCTCATGCCGGTCGGCGCTCAGGGGCAGACGCCTGACGTGCCGCGTTCGGTGTTCATTACCGGTGCCAGCGGTTTCATCGGCCAGGCCCTGGCGCGTCGTTATCGCGCGTTGGGTGTCGAGGTGCGCGGCATGGATCTGCGTGCCGACCCGGCCAATAACGTCGTTGCCGGTGACCTGACCCGTCCGCAAGCGTGGGCGCAGCATGCCCAAGGCTGCGAGTTGTTTATCAATACGGCGGCGGTGGTGTCCCTGGCCGCGCCGTGGAAGCAGTACCGGGAAGTTTCGGTGCGTGGCGTGCGCCATTGCCTGGACGTTGCCATCGCCGGTGGTGCTCGGCGTTTCGTGCAGTTTTCCTCCATCGCTGCATTGGGCTGGGAGTACGCCGAGCAGGCGGATGAGCGCAGCGACGTGGTGATCGGCGATCACTATCGCTATGGCGTGGCCAAGGGCGCGAGCGAGCACGTGGTGTTGGCGGCCCATGCCGCTGGCGAGATCGACTGCACCATCGTCCGCCCAGGCGATGTCTATGGCCCTGGCTCGCGCGCCTGGCTCAGCGAGCCGCTGAAGATGGCCAAAGCCGGCGCACTGATCCTGCCCAATGCCGGAAAGGGACGCTGGACACCGGTGTACATCGAAGACCTGCTCGATGGCGTGATGCTGGCCGCCGGCTTGCCCCAGGCCAGCGGGCAGATCTTTCACATCAGTGCCAGCGAGTCGGTCAGTTGCCGGGAGTTCTTCAGCAACCATTGGCGCTGGGCCGGACGCAGTGGTGCGCCGCGCAGCTTGCCACTGGGGCTGGCCGTGCTGCTGACGCGGGGGATCTGGAACTTCAATCGCCTGATCAAGCGCGCCGATGAGGTGACGCCCGACACCATGTACATGTTCTCGCGCACCGGTGGCATTTCCATCGACAAGGCCCGGCGCCTGTTGGGTTACGCGCCCAAGGTCAGCCTCGACGAAGGTCTGCGCCGCTCCGAAGCCTGGCTTCGCGAAGTCGGCCAATTGAGCTGAACCCTGCAAGCCGCCGGCTGCCGGCGGCTCAACCTGATACGGAGAAATGCCATGAAAGCGGTTGTCATGCGCGACAAGCAATTGCGGGTCGATTCGATCGCCTCGCCGGAGCCGGGGCAGGGCGAGGTGCTGGTCAAGACACTGGCCTGCGGGATCTGCGGTTCGGATCTGCACATGTTCCATCACTGCGAGCATGTGCTGGCCAACTTCAAGCGTGGTCACATCCCGATTGCCTTCGACGATAAGCAGGACGTGGTGTTCGGCCACGAATACTGCGCCGAGATCCTCGACCATGGGCCGGGCAGCGATAAAAAACTCAAGGTCGGTACGCGGGTGTGTTCGCTGCCGTTCGTGATCACCCCGCAGCATTTCCACCACATCGGTTTTTCCAACCGCTATCCCGGTGGTTACGGTGAGCAGATGGTCCTGGCCGAGCAGATGTTGATGCCGGTGCCGGGGGATCTGCCGGCGGACATCGCGGCCCTGACCGAACCTTTGACCGTGGCGGCCCACGCGGTGAACCGCGCCCGCCTGGACGGCAGCGAAGTGCCGGTGGTGATCGGTTGCGGTCCGATCGGCCTGGCCGTGATTGCGATACTGAAATCCCGTGGCATCGGCCCGGTGGTGGCGTCGGACTTCTCCGCTGGTCGCCGTGCGCTGGCGGAAAAAATGGGCGCGGACGTGGTGGTCAATCCCGCCGAACAATCGCCGTATCAGTCCTGGTTGCAGGTGGCGGCGCCCGAGGGTTACGACATCAATGGCCCGATGGCACTGCTCGGGCTGGGCCCGCAACCCAAGCCCTGCGTGGTGTTTGAGTGCGTGGGCGTTCCGGGGCTGATCCAGCAAGTGATCCAGCATGCCGCGCCGCGCTCGCGTCTGATCGTGGTGGGGGTGTGCATGGAGAGTGATCGGATCGAGCCACTGATCGGCATCGGCAAGGAAATGAACGTGCATTTCTCCTTCGGCTATACCGGCGAAGAGTTCGCGCACACGTTGCATGCCCTGGCCGACGGCAAACTCGACGGTGCCCCGATGATCACAGGCAAGGTGTCATTGGATGAGGTGGCCGGTGCGTTCGACAGTCTGGCGCAGCCGGATCAGCACGCGAAAATCATCATCACCTACCCCTGATACAGCGCCTGCCTCAGCCGCCTGCGCGCCGGCCAACACTGTGCTGGTCGGCGCGCAGCTGTGTGCGCCGCGTTCGCGGTGTCACACCGTACCAACGCTTGCAAGCGCGGTTGAATGAGCTTTGTTCAGCGTAGCCGAGCAGGCCGGCGATCTGTGCCATGGGCATGGTCGCTTCGCTCAAGTACAGCTCGGCCAGCTCCCGGCGCACCTCTTCGACCATGTCCTCGAATACCCGATCGTTTTCCGCCAGACGTCGCTGCAGCGAGCGCTCACGCATACCCAGCCGTTCGGCGATCAGCGGCAAGGCGCAGCGCTGGGTCGGCAGCAGGCGGCGGATCGAATCCTCGACCTGGCTGCCAATGTCCAGTGGGTTCGCCGCACCGATGTTGCTGATGTAATCCATCATCGTTTCGTGCAGCTGGTGGTTGTGCTGATCGATGGGTTTGCTCAGGCAATCGGGCATCAGCACCAGTGCGGTGTGGGCCTGACCGAAATAGGTACGGGCACCGAAAAAACGTTGATAGCGGCTCTGCGGCAGGCTGGATTCGGTTCGCGACAGCACCGAGTGCGGGCGGAACCCCGGCCCGTAGAGCATCTGCAGCGTCTTGAACATCACCCCCAGGGACAGCTCGATGATTTGCCTTTGGCGCGGTGCCGGGCGCAGGCGGCACTCGTAAATCAGATAGGGGTGCACCGGGTCGATGTCGGTATCCAGGTGCACCAGCACGCCGGGGCTGTAGATGTGCAGGAAGCGGACGATCTCGCCCAGCGCCTCACCCAAGCTGCGCGCACTTTGCGCCACCACTGCCAGCGGCCCGAGGATCATGATGCTTTGCCGCTCGGCCAGGCGCAGGCCGAAGTCGATGCATTGCAGCTGTTCGGCGCTCAACTCCAGCAGGTTGATCAGGGCACGGTAAGGCAGGACTGCCGAGCCGTTGTCGAGCAGCTTCGGGTCGATGTTCATCTGGCCCAGCAGATCGTCCGGATCGCCACCCAGTTCCCTTACGAGTTGCGGGTAGCCAGTCAGGGAAGTGGTTTTTATCAGCTCGGTCACGGTCGTTGACTTCCGGTTTCCAGTGTCGGGTTTCAGGGGCGAAGACATCGTCTGCGTTTTTGCTTCGCTCTAACAGTCCTCAACCGCCAATTGGCAGCAAATGACAAAAATCTGACATGAACGGACAAATGGTTCTGGGTGACCACTGGGCATGCTTGTTCAAACAAACAAGAACGCTCACCCAAGGGCCGAACCCGGCTCGCACGGTAAGGGCGATGGCGGAGATCTGCATGCACAACAAGAATAAAAGCGTCCGTACGTTTATCAAACCGCTGGCCGCAGCCATTGCCTGCATCACGGCAAGCTCGGTCCAGGCCCTGCCGTTCCAGATGGAAAACGGCTGGGAGGGGGAGTGGAACACCACGCTGTCGGTGGGTTCGCAATGGCGGGCCGAAAGTCAGGACAGCGCGCTTTACAGCGCAGCCAACGGCGCACTGCTGGGCAAGTCCGGTGGTACCGGCGGCTCGGTGGATGCCGGCAACCTCAACTACGACAAGGGTGACCGCGTCTCGACCATCGCCAAGTTCGTCACTGATCTGTCGCTGCGCAATGGCGACATGGGTGGCTTGGTCCGGGTCAAGGGCTGGTACGACGAAGCGCTGAAGGACGAAGACGTTAATTTCGGCAGTGCCTCCAACGGCTATCGCAAGAAGCCGCTCAACGACGACGGCTACGCCGACCTGCAGAAATTCAGCGGCGTCTACCTGCTCGATGCCTACGCCTTCAACACCTGGTACCTCGATGAAACGCCAGTGCAGGTGCGCTTGGGGCGTCAGGTGGTGAACTGGGGCGAGAGTGCCTACATCCAGGGCATCAACCAGATCAACCCGCTGGACGTGCCAGCCCTGCGCCGACCCGGCACCGAGTTGAAGGAAGCCTTGATCCCGGTGTGGATGGGCTATGTGAACATCGGCCTGCCGGCCGGGATTTCCATGGAGGCGTTCTACCAGCTCAAGTATGAAGCCACCGCCATCTAGGGCTGCGGTCACTACTGGTCGGTCACCGAGAGTGCGGTCGGCCAGGACTTCGGCGATTGCCAGTTGGGCACCTTCCTGGGCGGCACCAACCCATCGTCGCCCGCCAAGATCGCCGGCGGCGTGTACTTGCCCGAGGTCAAGGGCCAGGACCCGCACGACAGCGGACAGTGGGGCGTGGCGTTCCGCTTCCCGCTCGAAGCGCTCGATGGCGAGTTGGGCCTGTACTACCTCAACTACCACTCCCGCACCCCGTACCTGGGCATCCGCAGCACCGATTCGGCGGCGCTGTCGGAATTCCCCAATGCCGGTACGCCAGGGGCGGTGGCGCGCAATGCCCAGGGTCAATTCGTCGGGCCTAGCTGGGAATACCCGGAAAACATCCGCCTGTTCGGCCTGAGTTTCACCACCACCCTGGCCGGCTGGTCGATTGGTTCGGAACTCAGCTACTCGCCTAACCAGCCGGCACAGATCAACGGTGCGGATTTGCTCAACGGCGCACTGGCGGGCATCGGCCCGGCCGGCGATCTGTTGCAATCGGTGAAGGTGCAGAGCTCGGCCTTTACCGCAGGCTGGGATCGCTATGAGAAAACCCAGTTCCAGGTCAACGGCGTGAACGTGTTCCCCAACGTGCTCAAGGCCGAGAACCTGACGGTGGTCGCCGAGGTGGGCTTCCAGTGGAACAACATCGGCCAGAGCGACGATGACCGTCGTTACGGTCGCGGTTTCATCTATGGCCTGGGTTCGTCACCGACCATCCCGGCGGGCGGCAACACCTGTACCAGCCCGGTGGCCAGCCTGGCCAACGCAAGCCCGGCCGGGTGCAAGAACGATGGCTATGTCACCGACTTCGCCTGGGGTTATCGCCTGCGCGGTCAGCTCGACTACAACAACTTCCTCGGCACCAGCATCACCGCGTCGCCCTATGCCTTTGTCGGCCAGGACGTTGACGGCGTGTCGATGGATGGCCAGTTCAACGAGGGCCGCGTGACCTCGGCCATCGGCATCACCTTTGATTACAACAAGCAGCACAAGCTCGATTTCAGCTACGTGAGTTTCGACAACAGCGCCGAATACGACCCGCTGCACGACCGCGATTTCTACGCCGCCAATTACAGCTACAGCTTCTGACATAACAATAAGAGGTAAGTCCGATGAACACGATAGTTCGTGCCGCGCGCTTGAGCGGCATGGCGTCTGCCTTGCTGCTCGCCCTTTGCAGCCAGGCCCACGCCCAGATCACCGCCGACCAGGCTGCGCGCCTGGGCAAGGACCTGACGCCGCTGGGTGGCGAAATGGCCGGCAACGCCGATGGCTCCATTCCGGCGTACACCGGAGGCCTGGCCCAGCCGCCGGCCGGCTGGAGCCCGGAGCAGGGTTATGTCGACCCGTTCGCCAGCGAGAAACCGCTGTTCACCATCACCGCCGCCAACCTTGCGCAGTACAAGGACAAGATCACCCCGGGCATGCAGGCGCTGCTGGCCAAGTACCCGAGCTTCTTGATGCCGGTCTACCCGACCCACCGCACGGCCATGGTGCCGCCGGCGATTGCCGACAAGGTCAAGCAGGAAGCGGTGCATGCCGAACTCAATGGTTTCGGCATCAACAACCTCAACGGTTCGACCACCCCGTTCCCGATTCCGAAGAACGGCCTGGAAGCGATCTGGAACCACAACGTGCGCTACCTCGGTGGTGGCCTGCAGCGTACCTACGCGTCGTTCCCGGTCCGCAGCGGCGGTGACTATTACGCCTTGCGCATCGCAGAAAACCGCGTGTTCGATTCCAACATGGACAAGCAGTCGGACAACCGCCTGCTCAACTACTCGGCACGTTTCATTTCCCCGGCCACCCTGGCCGGCACCGTGCAACTGGTGCAGGAACCGATCGACCAGGTCAAGGAAGTGCGTTCGGCGTGGATCTACAACGTCGGCCAGCGCCGCGTGCGTCGTGCCCCGGATCTGGCCTACGACAACGTCAACGATGGTACCGAAGGCCTGCGGGTGACCGACGACTTCGACGGCTACAACGGTGCGCCGGATCGCTTCGAGTGGAAGCTGATCGGCAAGCGCGAAATGTACGTGCCGTACAACGATTACAAACTCGGTTCCAAGCAGGCCAAGTACAAGGACATTCTCACCGCCAACACCCCGAACCCGGATTTCATGCGCTATGAGCTGCACCGCGTGTGGGTGGTGGAAGGCACCTTGCGCCCGGACGCCAAGCACGTCTATGGCAAGCGCGTGATGTACCTCGACGAGGACTCCTGGACCGTACTGGCCAGCGACGCCTATGACACCCGCGGCACCCTGTGGCGCATCGGTGTGCATCCGCTGGTGCAGTTCTACGACGCGCAAGTGCCGTGGTATCGCGCCAACATCTGGCATGACCTGAGCAACGGCGGCTACTACCTGGCGGGCCTGGCCAACGAGGAAGCGCAACCGTGGAAGTTCGGGATCAAGGGGCGTTTCGTCGACTTCCAGCCGGACGCACTGCGACGCATGGGCAAGTGATCGACTGACCTGTTCGTTCAACTCGCGACGAACTGCCGCCCGGCAGTTCGTCTGCACACCGGAATTCTTGCTATGTCGTTACGCCACCTGAATTTGTTGACGGGCGTTGGCTTGGGCCTGCTCGCCAGCGCCGTGTATGCCGAAGCGCCCAAGCTCGACTACCAGATCAGCCCCGATCATGTGTTCCTGCTCAACATCGCCGACAACGGCCAGCACCTGGTCGCCGTGGGCGAGCGCGGCGTGGTGCTGATCGCCGACGAAAAGGCAAAGGCCTGGAGCACCGTGCGCACCCCAACCACCCGCACCCTGTCCGGCGTGGTCTTCGCCGATGCGCAGGTCGGCGTGGCCGTCGGTCATGGCGGCACGCTGTTGCGTACCGAGGACGGCGGGCAACACTGGGCGGCGCTCGAGACCGACGCCAACGGCGATTCGTTGCTGGGTGTCGCGCTACTGGGTGAGGGGCACATGGCGGCCTGGGGCGCGTTCGGCCTGTATCTGTTGTCCAAGGACAACGGCGCCACCTGGGAGCGCATCCCGTTGCTGGACGGCGATTTCGACCGGCACATTTCCCAAATCATTCGCCTGGCCAACGGCGACTGCCTGCTGGTGGGCGAGAGCGGCACACTGGCCAAATCCACGGATCACGGCGAGACCTGGCAGGCCTTGAACAGCCCCTACGCCGGCAGCCTGTTCGGCGCCTTGCAGATCAGCAACGGCGATCTGCTGATCTACGGCATGCGCGGCAACCTGTGGCTGTCCAGCGATGGCGGGCAAACCTTTAGCCAGCGCAACAGCGCCACCACCTTCGCCTTCAACGGCGCCATCGAGCTGAAAACCGGCCGCATCCTGGTGTTTGGCAACAGCGGCCTGCTGCTGGCCAGCGACGATCAGGGGCGCAGCTTCAAGCCGTTGCCCTCCACGCACAAAAGCCTGGCCAAGGCCCTGCAACTGGACGACGGACAACTGCTCACGGTCGGTGACCGCGGTGTCGCATCGCTCGCTGCAAACCTGACCGAGCGAAAGGAATAAGCGCCCATGAGCATTCAACAAAAATACGTCACGGATGCCGATAAGCTGGCGCGCCAGGATTTTGCCGGGGGCCTTGTTGGCCGGGTGTCCTACTGGATCTTTCACCAGCGCAAACCGTTGTTGGCGCTGTTTATCCTGATCACCCTGGGGCTGGGCTACAGCGCGACCAAACTCAAGGTCGAGGCCGGCTTCTTCAAGATGATCCCGCTGCACCACGAGTACATGAAGACCTTCCTCGAGTACCAGAAGGATTTCGGTGGTGCCAACAAGGTATTGGTGGCGGTGAAGAACAAACAGGGTGAAATCTTCACCCCCGAGGCTATGGCTGCCTTGCGCAAGGTCTCCGATGAGGTGTTCTTCATCAACGGCGTCGAGCGCAGTTCCGTGACTTCGTTGTTCACTTCCAATGTGCGCTACACCGAAGTGGTCGAAGACGGCTTCACTGGCGGCAATCTGGTGGACTCCAGCTATTCCGGCACGCCCCAGCAGATTGCCCAGGTGCGTGAACGTACGCTGAAGTCCGACTGGGTTGGGCGCATCGTTTCCAATGACCTGTCCTCGGCCATGGTCGTGGCCAACCTGCAGGAAACCGATCCGATCACCGGCCAGCGCCTGGACCTGCAAGAGGTGGCCCACAAGCTGGAGAAGATCCGCCAGGACAACCAGGGCGCGGGCATCAGCATTCACATCATCGGCTTCGCCAAATCCATCGGTGACATCGCCGAGGGTGCCAGCGATGTGTTGGTGTTTTTCATCATCGCCTTCGCTATCAGCGCACTGCTGTTGTACTGGTACTGCGGCTCGCTGATGTTGACGGGCTGGGCGTTGATCTGCGCGATGGTGCCGGTGGTGTGGCTGCTCGGCCTGTTGCCGCTGGTGAAATTGACCCTCGATCCGATGTCGATCCTGGTGCCGTTCCTGATCTTCTCCATCGGTGTTTCCCACGCGGTGCAGATGACCAACGCCTGGAAGCTGGAAACCCTCAACGGCGCCGACGGCGTCACGGCCTCGCGCAATTGCTTCCAGAAGCTGTTCGTGCCCGGCGCCGTCGCGCTGTTGGCCAACGCCCTGGGCTTCATGGTGATCGCGCTGGTCGACATCGAGATGGTGCGTGAACTGGCGATCACCGCGACCCTGGGTGTGTCGGTGATGATCGTCACCAACAAGATGCTGCTGCCGATCCTGCTGTCGTTCATGCGCCTGTCCGCCGCCGATGCGCAGAAGCTGCGCGGCAAGGAAACCCTGGGCGCCGGGCTGTGGGAACGCCTTGGCGTGTTGGCGACCCGTCGTGGGGCGGCCTGGGCGCTGTTGTGCGCCGGCTTGCTGACGGGCTGGGGGCTGTACGAAGCGCGCAACCTGCACGTGGGCGACATCGGTGCCGGCGTGCCGGAACTGCGCGCAGACTCGCGTTACAACCAGGACGTGGCCGTCATCACCCGTGACTTCGCCATCGGCGTCGACTTGCTGCAAGTGATCGTCAAGGCTCAGGGCGACGAGACGCCTTGCGTAAAGCGCGAAGTGCTCGACCCGATCAGCGAACTGGAGCTGTACCTGCGCCAGGACCCTGGTGTGTCGTCGGTGCGCAGCCTGGCCGGTTTCGTCGGCAACATCACCCAGGCCTACGCCGAAACCGACCTCAAGTGGCGGGTCCTGCCCGAGCCCACGGCGCAGATCGCCCAAGGCGTCGGCTTCGCCACCCGGGTCGGCACCGAGTACATGAACAGCGCCTGTAATGCGATCCCGGTGTCCATCTACACCAAGGACCACCAGGCCGACACCATCAGCGAGCTGATGAACAAGATCAAAGCCTTCAAGGCCGCCTACGACAACGATCAAGTCAGCTTCCAGCTGGCCTCGGGCAACGTCGGCGTGATGGCGGCGACCAACGAGGTAGTGCATGCCGGCGACAAATTGGTCAACGGTGCGCTGTTTGCCTCGGTGTCGTTGCTGTGCCTGTGGATGTTCCGTTCCGTGCGCATCACCCTCTGCGTGATCATCCCGTTGGCGCTGGTGACCGTGCTGTGCAACGCGCTGATGGCGTTGCTGGGCATTGGCGTCAAGGTCAACACCTTGCCGGTGGTGGCGTTGGGTGTGGGTGTTGGCGTGGACTACGGGATCTACCTGTTCGAGCGGATCAAGCACGAGATGCATGAGAGCGGCCTGAGCCTGCGCGAGGCCTTCGTCGAAGCGCTCAAGCAGCGCGGCACGGCCTCGGTGTTCACGGCGGTGACCATGACCCTGTCGATTGCCACCTGGGCGTTCTCCAACCTCAAGTTCCAGGCCGACATGGGCATCCTGCTGGCATTCATGTTCCTGGTGAACATGCTCGGCGCGATCCTCTTGCTGCCGGCGCTGGCGGCGTGGTTGCTGCCTGCTGGAAAGGGGGTCAAGGCGCAGTAGAAATTGCGGTTTTACCGAGCCGTCGTGTCACGGCGGCCCGGTCATGAAGGAAAGGTCATCGACACTTGTTGGAGTCATTGCCGATACACCCGGCTCTCCGGTTTGAGCCGGGTTTTTTTCCGGATTCAAGGAGCTTGAATCGAATGAGAAACACCTTGAGCTGTTCTTTGCTTGCCCTCGCCATGAGTGCCGTTCTGGCAGGCTCCGTTCAGGCCGCAGACAACTCGGCAGGCAAGCCTGCCATCGACGTGGCGGGCGTCCCCGCTGGGAGCGTCATCACGCCGTCCAGTGCCACGATCATTGCGCAAGACGCCTATCTGTGGGGCTGGCCGATCGTCAATGCGTTCAATCGCCGTGCCTCCTTCTCCAAAGCACCTGAGCCCGGACTGGTGGGCGGCTTCCTGCCGGCGGCCCCGACCGGTTACATCAGCATGCTCACCGACTACATCTCGCCCGAGCAGCGCTGGGTGGCGCACCCCAACCAGGACGTGGTCTACGGTTTTGGCTACGGCGCGACCGACGATGATCCGATGGTGTTGCAGGTGCCGGACTTCGGCGATCGCTTCTGGGTCTATGCGCTCTACGATGCGCGCAGCGAAGAGTTCTCCCAACTGGGCAAACAGTACGGCACCCAGCCGGGTAACTACCTGGTCGTAGGGCCGAACTGGAAGGGCTCCGTGCCGCCAGGCATCACAGCCGTCATCAAGGCCCCGACAGAACTGGTGGCGGTAGGCCCGCGTACCTTCATGGATGACAGCGCCGAAGACCGCAAGGCGATCCAGCCGATCCTCAATCAGATGGTGGTTTACCCGCTGAGCCAGTACACCGGCCAGACGGTGACCAAGGACTGGAAGGCGACGCCGCACTTTCCTCAGCCGCAGAAGTCCGCCGCTGAAGCGCGCTGGGTCATCCCCGAAAAATTCTTCGAGCAGTTGCCGGAAATCCTCGCCAAGGTGCCGCCGCTGGCGGGGGAGGAGAGCCGCTACGCCATGATGAAAGCCTTGCTGGACGCCGCAGCAAAGGACCCGGCGATCAAGGAGGCCATCGTCAAGGCGGCGGTCGACACCGAAGACAAGGCAGTAACGCCACTGTTCTCGTTCCGCACCAATGGCTCGCGCCTGCCCAATGGCTGGAACTCGCCGACCAACGTCGCCCGTTGGGGCAACGACTACCTCACCCGTACCGCGACTGCCAAGTCGAACATGTACACCAACCAGCCCGAGGAAACCCGTTACTTCTTCCTCGAAGTGGATGAGAAGGGCGAGCGCCTCAATGGCGAGCATCGCTACACCGTGACCTTCCCCAAAGGCCAGACGCCGCCTGCCGAGGGTTTCTGGTCGCTGACCCTGTACGACCCGCAGCACTTCTTCGCCCCCAACGAGCTGAACCGCTATTCCCTCGGCACTAAAAACAGCAAACGCATGACATACGGCGCCGATGGCTCGCTGACGCTGTACGTGCAGCCCGACTCGCCCGGCAAGGACAAGGAAGCCAACTGGTTGCCGGCGCCCAAAAGTGAATTCGAAGTGACCATTCGCACCTATTGGCCAAAACCCGAAGTGCTGAGCGGCGCATGGACGCCGCCGGCGGCTGTGCGCGTCAACTGATCAATGCCTGTGGGCCTGTTCCACGCTGACAAGGAAAATCGATGAAAAAGGTTTTATTCGCTGCATCCATGCTGTCTGTCGCCTGTTCGGCCTTCGCCGAGATTCCGGACAAGCTGGCCCAGGATGCCTACGTTTACGCGTACTCGATGGACAAGGCCTACGCGTTCTTCTACGACACCGCGGTCAAGACCGACACACCGCTCAACCGCTTCCAGAACATCCGCCACCTGGCCGACGACACCTACACCGATCACCCGACGATCAACAACGACACCCTGCACCTGCAAGGGTGGCTCGACGTGGCAGCGGAACCGGTGATCGTCAGCGTTCCGGACATGGACAAGGGCCGCTACTGGATCCTGCACACCATGGACATGGGCCACTACACCACGTCGATGATCGGCTCCCGGACCCGGCACAACAAAGGCGGGCATTTCATGTTCGCCGCCCGGACCTGGACGGGCACGGTGCCTGACAGCGTCGATGAAGTCGTTCGCGTCGACTCCAATATCGTCAAGTTGATGGGGCGGATCATGGCCACAGGTCCAGCCGACGAGAAAAAGGCGCTCAAGTACATGGACGACTGGAATGTCAGGACGCTGTCGGCCTACCTGGGCGAGCCCAGTCCCAAGGCCAAGGTGCGCAGTTATCCGGACCCGGCGAACAGCAACTGGTTGCAGCGGGTGAACGACGTGTTGTGTGACGGCGACATGGGCACGGCCGACAAGAAATGGCTCGATCAATACCAGGCGATTGGCCTGGCGCCGTGCAAGGAAGACTTCACCCAGGAACAGTTGGCGGCGGCCGAGAAGGGCGAAAAGCTCGGCTTGCAGCACATCAAGGACCTGGCACCGAGCATGAAAAATGCCGGCAAGTTGTTGGGCACCCGCGAGCAACTGGGAGATGGTGAGCGCGACTTGTTCGCCGAGGGCACCCACATCGGCCAATGGGGCCTGCCGCCAGATGAAACCGTCTACCTGCAAGCGGTGAAGGGCTCGGACGGGCAGACCATCAACGGCTCGAACGGCAAGCAGTACCGCCTGCACTTCAAGGCACCGCAGGTCAGCGAGTTCTGGTCGTTCACGGTCTACGGCAGCGACAACCGGCTGATGGCACACAACGACCTCAACCGTCACAGCCGCGGCGACCGCACACTCAAGCCAGGCAAGGATGGCCTGTACACCATCGAACTCGGCGCCAAGGGCGATGCCAACAACCCCAACTTCCTGCCGATACCGGAGAAGGACACCTACATCGTTCTGCGGATGTATGGGCCGAGCAAGGACGTACAGGCAGGGCACTACACATTTCCCGCCGTCGAAGTCGTGAAGTAACGCCAAGTCGGGTGCCGGGAGTCAATGTCAAAACCGCACCGCGTCCCCCTGTAGGAGCTGTCGAGTGAAACGAGGCTGCGATCTTTTGATCTTGATGTTCAGTAATGCCGTGCAGATCAAGATCAAGAGATCGCAGCCTTCGGCAGCTCCTACAGGGAATGGTGTGTCTCTCAGACCGTCACCACAACCTTCCCAATCTGCTGGTTAGCCTCCAGGAACCGATGCGCCGCTTGAATATCGTCAAGCGAGAACGTTTTGGCGATGATCGGCGAAAGCGCACCCGAGGCCAGGCCGTCCAGGATGAAGGTCTTGGCCCGGGAGAGGGTGGCCGGGTCCGAGACGATCTCCGAGTAGAGGTAACCCTTGAGGGTCAGGCTTTTACCCAGCACGGTGAACAACGGGAACGGCGTGGGCTCGGGGCTCAATGCGCCGTACTCCAGCAGGATGCCGCCTTTGGCCATGCTCTGGGTGAGCGGTTCGAAGGACGGCCCGCCCACCGGGTCGAATACCACACGGACACCCTTGCCAGCGGTCAAGGCCATGACCGCTTCGACCAGATCCTCTTCATCGCTGACGATGACATGGGCCGCACCAGCGTCCAGCAGTGCCTGTTTTTTCGCGCGGGTGCGGGTCACGGCAATCGCGGTCGCGCCAACCTTTCTGGCCATCTGGAAGGCGGCCAACCCGACGCTGCTGGAAGCGGCGGTAACCAGCACAAAGTCATCCTTCTGGAGCTTGGCCTGCTCGATCAGCGCGCCCCAGGCGGTGACGTATTGCATCCAGGACGCAGCGGCTTGCTCGAAGGACAGGTTCTGCGGGTGCTTGACCGTGAGGTGAGCGGGCACATTCGCCAGCTCGCCATAAGTGCCCCAGCGCGCAATGTCCAGCGGCGGAATCACGCTGACCGCGTCACCCGTCTTGAAATCGGTGACCCCGGCACCGACGGCAACCACCACACCCGCTGCTTCATAACCCAGGCGGCTGGGGAAGTGCGCTTCCTGCAAATAGGCGTGATTGCGGAACATGACTTCTGCCCGATTCAAACCAAAGGCCTTGACCTCAATTTGCACTTCGCCTGGCGCTGGCGCAGGTACATCCACCGCCTCCAGTTTCAAAACGCTTGCGTCACCGTATTCATGAATCCTGACAATGCGTGCCATGGTTACCTCTTCTGTCATCAATGAGGCCGGTGTTTACCGACCTGAAACCCCGTGAAAGCCTAGACCCGTTCGCGTCCGATGGGCTGTGTACTTCGGTGCGATGGCCGTCAATTTAGGCGTTGGTCTGTGTCGGATAAAGGCCTACGATGGCGCAACACTAGAAACACAGGGTTTCCAATGGATCGCCTCACCTTGATGGCCACCTTCGTCAAAGCGGTGGAACTGGGCTCCTTCAGCGCGGTGGCGGACGAGCTCAACCTGTCCCCGCAATTGGTGGGCAAGCAGGTCAAAATGCTCGAACAACATTTGGGCGTCTCCCTGCTCAATCGAACGACTCGCAAGCAAAGCCTCACCGATTTTGGCCGCACCTTCTATCAGCGAGCCAAGTTGATTCTGGCCGACATGTACGCCGCCGAAGAAATGGCCGCCGTGACCCGGGGCGTGCCCAGCGGACGCCTGCGGATCAACGCCCCGGTCACCTTTGGCGTGACCACGTTGTCGCCGCGCTTGTTGGAGTACATGGTCAAGTACCCGCAGGTGTCCGTGGATTTGACCTTGTCCAACGAACTGGTCGACCTGGTGGAAGGTGGCTATGACGCTGTATTTCGTATCGGCGAGCTGTCGGACAGCGGTTTGAAAGCCTTGCCCCTGGCGCCTTATCAGATGGTGCTCTGTGCGGCGCCGGCCTATCTGGCCCGTCGCCCACCTATCACGACGCCGTGGGATCTTCAGGAGCATGAATGCCTGGCGTTTGCCTATTCGGACGGGCGCTCGCACATTCGCCTCGAAGGGCCGGAAGGCTGTATCGATGTGCCGATTAAAAGCCGATTGACGATTAATCAGGGCGATCCGCTGCTGGCCGCCGCCGTGGCGGGATTGGGGGTGGTGTTGCTGCCGCAGGAGCTGGTCAGGGACGCGCTGAGAAGTGGAACCTTGGTGAACCTTCTGCCGCAATACAAAGTGCCGGTGTCCCCGATGAACCTGTTGTACACCCCTGACCGTCGACTGACACCCAAGCTTCGCAGCTTCATGGACTTTGCCAGGGCCGCGTTTGGTCAGCACCCACGTTCGGGGAGGCAGCCTTAAAAAGATCACGCGGTTTGACAGACACACCACAGCGCCCGGTTCACTTGTAGGAGCGAGGCTCGCCCGCGAAGAACGATGACGCGGTCTGACAGATACACCGCAGCGCCTGGTTCGCTTGTAGGAGCGAGGCTTGCCCGCGAAGAACGATAACGCGGTCTGACAGAACACCACGGCGCCCGGTTCGCTTGTAGGAGCGAGGCTTGCCCGCGAAGAACGATAACGCGGTCTGACAGATACACCGCAGTGCCCGGTTCGCCGGCAAGCCTGGCTCCTACAAGCGAAAAACGATAACGCGGTGCGCCAGACACACCGCAGCGTCTGGTTCGCTTGTAGGAGCGAGGCTTGCCCGCGAAGAACGATGACGCGGTTTGACAGATACACCGCAGCGCCCGGTTCGCCTGCAAGCCTGGCTCCTACATTGATGGCTTTCCCAACGGAATCATTAAGTTACTTATTGGTCATAGTTATGGCTGAGCGTTGTTCCAATGAGCATTTCGAGCAGCCATAACTCTTCAATTTTTCCATGTTTAGGGCGTTACCATGAATCGCGCAGTCCTTATGATCCTGGCCATTTTCAGTGCTTTGCTGTTGGGAGGCTGCGGTCCTCACTGGGACGATGGCGAAAGGTATGGCCGATACCACGACCATGATCATCGCCGTGGTTACGACCAGGGTGATGACAATGATCAGGGTTACGACCACCGATACGATCGCCGAGACTATGACCGCGACCACCGTCGTTACCGCGATCGCGACGACAACGACGACTGATCAGGCGCTTAGAGCAAACTCCACGACACCCCGACATACACCCCCAGGCCTTCGCCCGGCGTGGAGCGTGCCGCGTCCAGTCCCTTATCGTCGTAGCCCGGTGTGACGGTGGCGGCGTAGTGTTTGTCCGTCAGGTTGCGCAGGTCCACCCAGGTCTGCCAGTCGCCCTTGGGCGCGTTGTAGCCCAAGGTCGCGCCGAACAGCGCATAGGGATCGGCGTAGTAGCTGTTGGCGTAGTCCACCGCAACCTTGGACACCAGCTGCGTGTTCAGCGCAGCGAAAAAGCCCTGTGGCCAGTCGTAGCGCAGTTCGCCCTGGTAGTAATGCATCGGCAGCCCCGGCAAACGGTTGTCGCCGAAGCGCTCGTCGTCGCGGTAGTGGAAGTCACTGAAGGTGTAGCTCTGGCGCAAGTTCAACTGGCCGCCATCGTCGCGCGACCACAGGTTGCTTTGCAGGCTGGCTTCCACGCCCTGGTGCACGGTGGGGCTGGCGTTGAGTTCATAGGGCGTGGTGGCGTTGGCATCCGGCAACACCGAGAGCAATTCATGGCGCACCTGGGCGTAGTACCAGGCGAGCGTCCATTGGCCCATCGCGCTGTCGCCACGACCACCCAGCTCCAGGGTGGTCGCCGTCTGGTTTTGCAGTTCGATCGGGTCCCGCTGGGTGCCGGTGGCCGGGCCGCTACCCGCCGGGAAGCGCTGATTGGCGCTGTAGATCAGCGACCACGGATGCGGTGCCTCGACCGAACGGCTGAGATTGCCGAACAGTTGCAGATCGGGGGTCACCTGATAGCGCAGCCCCAGGCGCGGCGCGTAATCCCAATCGCCCATGCTGGTCTTGCCACCGCCGTCCGGGTAAGTCACAGCGCTTTCGCGGCGGGTGTAGATGGCGGCCAGGCCCGTGGTCAGCCACAGGTCGTCGGCGATCTCCAGGTCATTGCCCACATGCAGGACTGTGTCCGAGCCCTGATAAGTGAAGTTGCGCATGGGCGTGCCCGGTGCATAGCCGGCGGTATTGCCGGTGGGGATGCGCACGAATTCGCTGGCGCCATCGTTGGGCAGGTGCTTGGTCACCCGCAGGCCCACGGTGCTTTGGCTTTCCAGGCCCCACAGTGTGTCGCGGCGCTTGTAGTCGAAGGTGCCACTGACATCGGTGTACGCCACCTTCAAGCGGTTGGGGCCTTCGCGTAAATCCATCGGATAGTCGTGGTAGACCAGGCCGGTCTGAATGCTCGAATCGTCATCGAGCCAGAAGGTCGTCTTGTTGCCAATAAAGGTGCTGCCTGGCTGCTTGCGGCTGTCGTCGCGCAACACGTAGGCGGGGTTGGCCGCTTTTGGGTCGTGCTCGATGGAGTGTTTGGTGACGCGCCCGGCGAGGTCGTTGTCAGTCTCGCGGTAGCGCAGGTAAAAACGCGTTTCCAGGTTCGGGTTGAAGCGATAACCGAAATTGGCGATCACACCCTGACTGTCGCTGGCCGTATGGTCCTGGTAACCATCGGACTGTGCGTCGGTCACCGCCATGTAGTAGTCGAAGTCGCCCAGCACCTGCCCGGAGCTGACCTGGCGCTGCTGATAGCCATGGCTGCCCGTGGCATAGCGCACTTGCAACTTGGGAGCGTTGTAGCCGGTGTGGCTGACGTAATCGATGGCCCCGCCCAGGGCCAGCGCGCCCCGGTCGAAACCGTTGGCACCGCGCAGTACCTCCACATGGTCGAGCCACAACGGCTCGAGCAATTCATAGGGCGTGCCACCGGGACCGGTCAGCGGCAGGCCGTCGAGCATCGTGTACAGCCCCGAGGCATGGGCACCCGGTGCACGGTTGATCCCCGAGCCGCGGATCGAGATCTTCGTCCCTTCGTTGCCTGAAGACTGGGCATAAACCCCCGGCTGATACGCCAGCACATCCTGATTGCTGGCCACGCGACCCTGCAGCGGGCGGCGCATATCCACCACGTTGGTGCCACCGGGCACCCGATCCAGCCGTGCCTTGGCTTCTTCAATCGACTGATCTTCGCCACTGCGGTCTTCGGCCCCAATCAGCACTTGCCCCAGTTCCAGGCCCTCGGCGCAGGCCATGGCCGGACAGGCAAGGGCCAGGCCCAGCAGGGCAGTGGGCAGGGAATTGGGCGAGGGCATTGGGGTAACTCCATACGGACAGGAACGGGCAGTGAAGAACTGCGACGTATGGAGAAACGAATGGAGCACATGGGGATTTTGTTTTTTTAAACACCAACAGATACGGTGCATCACTTCATGTAGGAGCTGCCGAAGGCTGCGATCTTTTGATTCTGTTTTTGAAAATCAAAAGATCGCAGCCTGCGGCAGCTCCTACAGGGCAGGACTGTTCAGGCTACTACTTCCACACCAACTTCTTTCTCCTCCACCCCCACCTCATGCAACGAAACCCGCGACGTCTCGCGCAAGGCCAACCCACCCGCCAGCCCCAACAAGGCCACCAGCATCAGGTAGAACGCTGGCGACAGGTTGCTGCCGGTGCTGCTGATCAGCCAGGTCGCCATCAGTGGCGCGGTGCCGCCGAACAGGGTATAGGCCATGTTGTAAGTGACGGCGGACGCGGTGTAGCGGGTGCGGGTCGGGAAGGTTTCCGAGAGCAGGGCCGCCGTGACCACGTTGCACAACACTGCCCCCGTGGCTAGCAGCATGACGCCAATGACGGAGGCGGCGAACGAGCCGGAGCTGGCCATCAGGAACGCGGGATACACCACCACAATCAACAAGGCGCAGGCGCTCATCACGGTTTTTCGACGCCCGACCCGGTCCGAATACAGCCCGGCCAGCGGACAGATTGCCGCTGCGAACATCAGGGCAATCAGCGACACCAGCAACGCGGTGGCGCGGCTCAGGCCACCGGCGACTTGCAGGTAAGTCGTGAAGTAGGTGGTGAACATGTAAAACGACAGCGCCGTGAGCGACACAAAA
Source organism: Pseudomonas putida (assembly GCF_050990305.1). Lineage (GTDB taxonomy): Bacteria > Pseudomonadota > Gammaproteobacteria > Pseudomonadales > Pseudomonadaceae > Aquipseudomonas > Aquipseudomonas putida_AH. The sequence goes on from NZ_CP158817.1 coordinate 2,647,391, forward strand.
GCGCCCAGACAGCACATCGCTGCACCGTGGTTGCGCAGGGTTTCCTTGAGCGGGGAGTGGGCGACGTCTTTTTCCTGGGTCACCGCCTGGAATGCAGGCGTCTCGTCCAGCTTCCAGCGCAGGTATAGACCGACAAGACCCAAGGGTGCTGCCACCAGGAATGGCAGGCGCCAGCCCCAACTGGCCATCGCGTCGGCGGACAAGGAGGCTTCAAGCGCATAAGCCAGTACCGCTGCCGAGGCGAAGGCGGCAAAGGTCGACACCGGAATGAAGCTGCCGTACCAGGCGCGTTTGTCATTCGGTGCGTGCTCCATCAGGTAGGCACAGGCACCGGCGTATTCGCCCCCGGCGGAAAAGCCCTGGGCGCAACGGATCAGCGACAGCAGAATCGGCGCCGCGACCCCGATCGTCGCATAGGTGGGCAACAGACCGATCAAGGTCGTGGCGGCGGCCATCAGTAGAATCGTCGCCGCCAATGTGCGCTTGCGGCCGATCTTGTCGCCTAGCATGCCGAAGAAAATCCCGCCAAGGGGCCGAAACGCAAAGGCTACGGCGAACACCGCGAACGTCTTGAGCAGCGCGGCACTGGCATCGCCGCTGGGGAAAAATTGCTGGGCGATGGTGGTGGCAAGAAAGCCATAGACGGCGAAGTCGAACCATTCGACAAAATTACCGATGCCGGCGGCGACAATCACTTTCCTGAGGGTTTGCGGACTGACCTGCTGCGTAGTGGTGCTTGTCATGCTTGACCCCGACCATTCGTCAATAAGACTTCGATTATCGGGGTAGCCACCGACACGGCTCACTTCAAAAGTGTCATCGGCATAGTCAGCACCGACGTTATGTCGTTGAACGAAGCAGGATTCACGCCAGCACGTCTCAGGACGTCAGGCACCTGCGCAACTGCACCGGGCTGATGCCAAGGCGTTGTTTGAAGGCGGTTGCCATGTGCGCCTGGGAGTTGAAGCCGCAGGCGAGGGCGATCTGCGCCAGCGTGGCCGTGGAATCGCGCATCAGGGCACGGGCCCTGGCCAGACGTCGGTCGATCAGATAACTGTGCGGGCTCTGGCCGGTCGCCTGCTTGAAGGCGCGCATGAAATAGCCTTCGGACAATCCCAGCATATCCGCCATCACCTTCACCCCCAGTGCACCGTCCAGGCCCGCGTCGATGAACTCGTCGAGCAGGCGCATGCGGCTGCCGGTGATCGAGCCTTGGGGGGCTGCCGGCAGCGCAATGTCAGCCTGTGCCCGCTCCGTCAGCACCAGGGCCCATGCCTCCCAATCGTCCTCCACCGAAGGTCGCAACAGCGCGGCACGCATGCGCAGTGCAAGGGTAATGGCCTGCGGATCGATGCGATTGTTGAAGGCACGGTCCCCCGGCAACGCCATGCCATCGTTGCGCATCACCCGTAGGTATTCACCGCCCGTGGGCGACTCGGACAACACATCACAGCCGGCGGGGACGAAGGCCAGACCGTTGGGGAGCGCATTGAACGGCTGCACCCGGTCGCTGCCGATGGCGTGCAGGCCGCGTTGACTGTCGAAGGCAAAGCCGATCGCCGATTGAGGCGCGACATAGCGGGTGGTGTAGGCGGCACCGGGTAACAATTCGATGGCCCAGGGACCGGCCTCGATTCGGCGGACCGGTTCAGCGGGCAGGGGCGGCAGACGGCGGTTTCGATGGCTCATGAGCACCATAGTAGTGAAGCCGGGATACAAAAGTCAGGTCAGTTTTTTGAAAGTCAGTGCGATGGGGCACTGTCTAGACTGGGCAACACCTCAGGGAGAACGACCCATGCACAGACTGACCCTCGACGACATCGAACAAGCCGCTCGCCACGTGTACCAAGTCATGCCAGCCACCGCCCAGTACCCGTGGCCGTTGCTGGCCGAGCGACTGGGCTGCACGGTGTGGGTCAAACACGAAAACCACACACCCACCGGTGCCTTCAAGGTGCGCGGTGGCATTACCTTCATGCATTGGCTCAAACGCACGCATCCGGATATCAAGGGGATCGTCAGTGCCACCCGTGGTAACCATGGACAGAGCCTGGCACTGGCAGCCGGTGCCGTCGGTTTGCAGGCGTTGATTGTGGTGCCTGAAGGTAACTCGGTGGAAAAAAACAAGGCGATGCGCGCCTTTGGCGGCGAAGTGGTCGAGTATGGCCGCGATTTCGACGAAGCCCGGGAAGAGGCCGCGCGCCTGGCCCAGGTGCATGGTCTGTATCTGGTGCCGCCGTTCCATGCCGAGCTGGTCAAAGGTGTGGCCACCTATGCGCTGGAGTTGTTCAAGGCCGCGCCGGATCTGGATACCGTGTATGTGCCGATTGGCTGTGGATCGGGCATCTGCGGGGTCATCGCCGCCCGCGACGCATTGGGCCTGAAAACCCAAGTGGTGGGCGTGGTGTCCACCGAAGCCGAGGCTGCCAAGTTGTCGTTCGACGCGGGAGAAATACGCGAAACCGCCTCGGCCAATACCTTCGCCGACGGCCTTGCGGTGCGCAGGCCGATTCCCGAAGCCTTTGCCGTCTATGCGCAAGGCGCGCAGCGTATCGTATCGGTCAGTGAGGCGCAGATCGCCGAGGCCATGCGGGTGTATTACACCGACACCCACAACCTCGCCGAAGGGGCGGGCGCGGCGGCTTTGGCGGCGCTGATGCAGGAGCGTGGAAGCATGGAAGGAAGAAAGGTGGGGGTGATTCTGTCTGGCGGGAATGTTGACCGGGCGGTGTATGCCAGGGTGATTGCGTTCGATTCTGTAGGAGCGAAGCTTGCTCGCGATGAATGACCAGGCGACGCGTTCATTCAGACAGCACGCGTTATCGTTAACGACCATCGTCGGACCGCCGCCCGCAAACAAGCTTGGCTCCTACAGGGTGGGTGACGAGGCGGCGAGCAGCACTCGCCGCCTTGATGACGACTATTTGCCGATAACGCCTGCCAGCAGCGGCGCCATCTGTTCGTCGGTCAATGCGACCTGAACCTCCATGTTCATGAGGTCGCTCCACTCCAGCACCCATTTCTGGATCAATGCCGGATCATCGGCTTCTGCCACACCCACACCTGCCGCACCACCGACGCTGTACCAGCGTCCGATCAATTTGACGCCCGCGGGGGGCGCGCCTCCGGTCTTGAGGAAACGCTCGATTGCACGGTTGCGAGTGTCTGGACTCAGCGTCCAACTGACTATGAATAACATCGGCCACCTCCTGTTACGCATTGGCACCCGATTGCCCAGGCGGGCCTGGCTGGCGCCGAGGCCAGGTTCGCACGTGGTTTGCAGTTCCGTCCTGGCAGGTTTACTGCCAGAGCTCCCCTGTGAAGGCATAGCAGTGCAACGCGCTGCGTGTACGACCGCTGATCCTGTTCCGGGGTATTTTCAATGGTGGAAAAGCTGTCTGTTTCACCAGCGAAACATGGGTAGCGGATGCAGGGGGGAGCGGATGAATTGGCGGGCGGAAAGCTTGATCAGCATCCCGTGAAAACCGTGATCGGGGAACGTCGCTTGCACGGTTTTGATGAAGTCCCGGGGTAGGCCGAAGCGCACCAATCCAAGGGACACATCGATCAGGTCCGCTCGCCGGAAAGGCTCGACGGTGAGTGCGTATACCGAGTGATAGGAGCGCACCTTGTGATGTTCCAGGATCAATGCACTGACTTCCTCCTTGAGTTCACCGCGTTGGTGGCTGTCGAGGTAATCGGTGACCAGGTGCACTGAGGGTGGCAGGTAGTCGAGGGTGTTGTCCGTCCAGATGCCCAGGTCGTGGAATGCCGCGGCGATCTGCAAGGCCTCAGCGGGCAGGCTTTCGGTGCCGCGTAACGCGCAATAGAAATTCAGCACCCGATAGATGTGATTGCGATAGCCCTGCAGGTCCGGGCCGATCGCCAGTGCGAAGGAGGTGAGTATCTCGTCGGTGAGGGGGAATTCGAGAACGGGTTTCATCATGCATTCCGCAACAGGTCGTTGGCGTTGAGCACGTCGTAGGCGATTTCCGGGCGCTTTTCCATGGCGCGGCGGATCGCCGCCGGGATCGAGGCGCGGGTCTTGCGGCACAGCCCCGGCTGGTCGCCGACGTAAATGCCGATGCCGCGCATGGTACGCACTTCGTTGAAGCTTGGGACGATGTCGACGCGGATACCCAGTTGCTCGAACATTCGCCGTTGCAGGTGCTCCAGGTCCTGAAAGCTCGACAGGTTTTCCAGGCGTTCGATCAGGCGCTTTTCTTCGTTTCGGGTCAAAAACAGGATGCGTACGTCCGCGCCCGGTGTTTCCAGCAACGGGTCACGCCCGCAATCGCAGGCTCCGGGCGGGCAGGGTTGGCGAATCGGAGCAGAAGTGGTCATGGGGTTCAATCATAGAGCGCTGTGATCGAATTTGCCCATAGGCAGTGGACTGATGGAAATCCCCCCTGTAGGAGCGAAGCTTGCTCGCGATGGTGTGTCAGTCGAAATCAATGTGGCTGACGCACCATCGCGAGCAAGCTTCGCTCCTACAGAGACGCGTGTTTATGATCACTTTTGTTGAATCTCGCGTTTTACTTTTTTCAAGTCACTGAGTGGGACTGCTGCGCCAGTGATGTGCTGCGCGGCGACAGTTTGCGTCGGTACGCTGTTATTGATGGCTTCGAGGCGGATCAGGCGGTTATTGACGAAGCCGAATATCGTGTAGCCGAAGAGGGTCGCCACGCCGCCCAGCATCAGCGCCTGTTCGCCGGCGCTGTAGAGCGCCAGGTAACTGTAGACCGACGCGACCCAGGCAACGATGTTGGTGACCAGTGCTTGACCGGCGGGCACGTTCGAGACTTTTTGCAGGGTCATCAAGGTGGCCATGGACAGGATGTACGGCACCAGGTTGGTGACCACCGCGAGATTGACCAGGGTGTCGAATTGCTTGCTCAGGTCCGGGCTGATGGTCAGCAGGCCAAGCACCGTCTGCGCGGCCAACAGCACCAACATGCCGACAATCGGCGTCCCTTGTTTGTTGACCTTGGCGAAGATCGACAGGAAATAACCGGTGTCGGCCGAGCTTTTGTAGACCTGGGCGATGGTGAACTGCCAACCCAGGAGCGAGCCGATGCAAGCCAGGACCATCACGCCCATGACGATGTCACCGACCAGTGGCGTGAACATCTTGGCGAACACTAGGCCGAAGGGGGCGGTGGAGGCGGCCAGTTCCGGATTGTCGACGATGCCGGCGATCACGTTGGTGGAAACGATGTAGATCACCGCCGCGCCGAGGGTGCCACCGAGCACGGCAATCGGCACGTTCCTTTCCGGGTTTTCTACGGCGTCGGTGTTGGCGCACGCTGATTCCAGGCCCAGGAACGCCCACAGCGTGATCGCCACCGACGCGTTGGCCGCTTCGAACCAGCCCTTGTCATGGGGGTTCCAAGCCGCGGCGTAGACGCTGCTGTCGAACCAGAACCAGCCGACGGTAGACACCAGCACCACCGGCGCAATCACCCCCCAGACGGTCACTGCGCTGATTCGCCCGGTAATCCGCGCGCCACCGAAGTTGGCGACGGTGGTGATCCACAGCAGGGCGACGGTTGCCAGCCCGACTTGCAGTGAACTCAGCTCGAGATGGAACAGCTCCTGGGTGTAGCCGACCGCCGTGATGCTGATCGCCACGTTGGCAATCAATAGCGACAGGCCATAGGTGTAGTTGGTCAGGTAGTTACCGGCCTTGCCGAAGGTGTATTCGGCGTAACCGCCCATGCCACCGGTTTTGCGGCTGAGCATGCCGCAACGGGCGAAGGCATAGGCCAGTGCGAGGGAGCCGGTGGCAGTGATCAGCCAGGAAAGAATGGAAATGCCCCCGACCTCCGCCAGTTTCGACGGAAGCATCACGATGCCTGAGCCCAGCATGTTCACCGCGGTCAACAGGGTCAGTTGCCCCACACTCATTTTCTTTGCGACTGACATTCCATGGCCTCTTTGGATTGCCGTTGTGAGCCTTAGCTATAGCAAAGTATTGAAATGTCGCAATAAGTCGGCTTTTGCTGATTGACATGGGGCGGTGTTTTTCAAGTAAGGCATTATGCTGGCCCCCGGGTTGTTCGCTTGTCGCCAGAATCGCTTTATTTTCAGACGGTTAGGGTGCAGAGCAAATGCGCATTATAAGGATTGTGCTGATCTCGGTTGGTGCTGCGGGTCTTGCGGTGTCTGCCCAGGCCAGGGAGTTGAAGGACAATGATCGTTATGTGTGCAGTTGGGGGGCGGGGACGGCGGGCAGGGCGCAGGAGCTCAAGTTGTCCGGGGTTTCCCTCTATGCGGCGCGGCAGAAAATCCAGGCGTACAAGTTTTCCAAGCCGTGGATGAGAATGATGGCGATGGGGATTACCGAGCAGACGTATGACAGCCCGACCCGGATCAAGCCGGCGGCGGTCAAGCAGAGTTTTTATGAGGATTGCGTTAGGTATAAGTTGGCGCGTAAGTAAGGTTTGGCCTTGGACTTGGCGGCCTTTGGGCCGACCAGGTTGTTGGTTGTTTGGGTGTATATCCATTGCTGCGGTAACGGCGGCTGGCGGTTTCGCCCTTACGGCGACTCACTTTTTTGACACACGCCTCAAAAAAGTAAGCAAAAAAACGCTCGCCCCGAACGTACGGCCCCTCGCCAAGGCTCGGGGTTCCTTCGCTCCGGCATTCATCCGGGGGCATCGCCCTCCGGTTGGCTTCGCTGGCACCTACATGCGATGGGTTCGACTGCGTCGAACGGCGCTACGCGCCAGTCCCCGGATAAACACCTCCACTCAGCCTGCCGAGGGGGCGGGCAGATCAAAATCAAAAGCCGCCGAGGCGAGCTGACACTCGACCTCATTGCAGTTCGCGTACCACTGTAGGAGCGTGGCTTGCCCGCGAAGGCGGCCTGGTAGCCGACCTGACTTTCACGGATGTACCCAATCCCTGTAGGAGCTGCCGAAGGCTGCGATCTTTTGATCTTGCCGTAAAAGATCGCAGCCTCGTTGCACTCGTCAGCTCCTACAGTTCCGCAGGGTCGCCGCATCGCAACGAAGACACCCTGATTTCACGGATGTACTCAGTCCCTTGTAGGAGCGAGCCCGCTCGCGATGAACCTGAGCGCGCCACGGGGTATCAGGCCGGCCGTGTCACGCAAGCAAGCCTATTCCCACAGGTTTTGATAGGCCCCGGCCTTGTGCAAGCTGACCTTTGTCGGACCGAGCTCCCGATTGACCAGCGCCGTCTATATTGAATGACCGGCATCGTGCCGGCAGGCCGTTTTCTGATTCACCTGACATTGCATAACCACCCCAATCAATCAGGAGATCATCATGAACCAGCTCGACAAAGTACTGTACACCGCCAAAACCCACACCACCGGCGGCCGGGACGGCGCGTCTCGCAGCTCCGACGGCATTCTGGATATAAAACTCTCGTCCCCAGGCACCAATGGTGGCGGCACCAATCCGGAACAGTTGTTCGCCGCTGGTTGGTCAGCCTGTTTCATCGGCGCCATGGGCGTTGCGGCCAAGGAGCTGAAAGTTGCGCTGCCCAAGGATGTGGCGGTCGACACCGAAGTCGATCTGGGCACCAATGAGGGCGGCTACCTGCTGCAGGCCCGGCTTAATGTCAGCTTGCCGGGGCTGGATCGCGAGACCGCGCAGAAACTGGTCGATACCGGACACCAGTACTGCCCGTATTCGAAAGCCACGCGTAATAACATCAACGTCGTGGTGAAGCTCGCTTGAGTTGAATTGATAAAGGTCCCGGCGACCGATTTCGCAAGTCACGTCGCAGGGACCGTCACCCGTACAAGGGTGACGGGATGAGCGTGTATTTAACTTTTGTTGTTAATCCTTTCTCTCTAATAGTTAGATGGCCAAGTTGTCTTGCCAGGCGGGATATGCGTGCACTGGTTTTTATCGAAGCCTCTGGAGTATTCAGGCTGCTCAAAAATAGTATGACTGTTTTAGCGTTACAGGTGTAAATGACAAGAGTTCGCTTATTGCTCACGGTTTGGCCTGCGCGGCAACTAATGGATCCAATGGGTAATGACGATAGTCATGTAACTCAAGCAGCTCAGTTGGAATGGGCGCTGACGGGAAAGTTGCTCTGTTGATACCGTTTTCATTGACCTTCAAGTCAGCGACCGTTTGTCGGTGATGTGCCATGAAAGTGAACAAATCCGGGCTTGGGTCCTCAGATTCAGCAGCACGTCACCCAATGACCTGCTCTTGAAATCCCACTCAGGAAGTGAAACCCGAACCTCATATGCAGTGAATGCACGTGGGGATTTTTTTACCTGAAATATAAGAGGTGCCAACTAAGCAGTCATCGATTCACTTACCGCATCAATAGGATTTTTATAATTAACCTGTTGTTTGCATTCTTGTATGAGCAAGGTCGTGCAGGGTTATTTTAAGCAATGCTCTGTTGATTGGCCGATCTGTACTATCGAATAAGGTGGAGAACATACCCGTGGCGATAAATACAATTATGAGCCTGATCGAACATAAAGAATTCATGGAGTTATTGCGGCTGGGCGTTGTGTACGTTCATTTGGTCGCCTGCTGCGTGGCGATTGGATTAGTGCTGACCAGTGATATAGCAATGGTCAGGGACCTGTGGAAACGCAAGTCATTCACTGAACATGATCTTGCGCACATGGAAAGCCTTCAGAGGTCTGTCGTCTGGGCATTGATCGGTCTATGGGTGACAGGCGCCGCCATCATCGGCATCGATTACCTGGGCAAAGGCACGGAATACTTCATGAACCCCAAGCTTCACGCCAAGGTGATCATTGTCGTGCTGCTGACCTACAACGGCGTCCTGCTGCACAACCTGGTATTGCCGGCTCTGAAAAAGGCAGGCTCTTTGCTTGAACTCGGATTCAGTGCACGGATGCTGGCCTTGTTTTGTGGCTCGCTATCAGCAGTGTCGTGGATGTATGCCGCCATGCTCGGGGTCGGGCGCCCGTTGGCCTGGAAGTACTCGCTTAGCGAACTGCTGATGGCGTATCCGGTGCTGATCGTACTGGGCTTTATGATGATGCTGGCTCTGACTCAGCGAGCCAAGCGCCAGAACATGCTCACCGAATCGCAGTGGACCAATGCCGCTGCTCACTGAACCGGTGAGGAACCCAGCGACAGCAGCGTGATCCTGGCTGATGCCACCGGCTTTAATAGGCATCGGGCAGTCAGTTGTCCTCGACATTATCAATGTGCTTGAAACGCTCGATCAAAAAGTCGATCAGGCTACGCACCCTCGCCGACAAATGCAGTTGTTGCGGGTACACCGCATACACGTCGGCGCGGGTCGGCGTCTGGTCCTCCAGCACGAGGCGCAGGCGGCCACTGCGCACATAACGGGCGATGTCCCATTCGGCCCGCAGCAAAATCCCATACCCCTCCAGCGCCCAGTTCAGGGCGACTTCACCATCGTTGCAACCCAAGGCGCCGTGCACCTTGATGTTGTCGGTGTGTCCGCCGTTGGTGAAGCTCCACACGCCATAGGGCGACTCGTTCTGCCGGATGAAGATGCAGTTGTGATGTTGCAGGTCGGCGAGCTTTTGCGGGGTGCCGAATTTGTCCAGGTACAGCGGTGAAGCACACAGCAAGCGGCGGTTGGAAGCGATCTTGCGCGCATGGAACGCCGCATCCGGCAGGGTGCCGAAACGGATGCCCAGATCGAAGCCGTGGGTGGCCAGGTCCAGTGGGTGGTCGCTGATCTCCAGCTGGATTTCCACCTCCGGATACTGGGCGTAGAACGCGGCGAGGGCAGGGCCGATATGACGGCGGCCGAAGCCGAGGGAGGCATTGACCCGAATCAGGCCCTTGGGCGTCGCCCGGCTGCTGCTGACCAACTGCTCCAGTTCATTGATCTGGGTAAGGATGCGTGCGGCTTGGGAGAAATACAGCTCGCCTTCGGACGTCAGGCTCATCGAGCGCGTGGTGCGGTTCACCAGGCGAATGCCCAATCGGGCTTCCAGCGCAGTCAGGCGTTTGCTCACCGCTGGCGGGGTGACGCCCAGCTCCCGAGCGGTCGCCGCGAGGCTGCCTTTATTGGCCAGCAGGTAAAAAAACGACAAATCCAGGGTCTGGTCCATTCGTAACTCAAAGTTATTTATGTAGTGATTTTTGGTAACTCGCACCTATTTGTTCACTACATATACTCCGCTCACACCCCGCCTGAACAGTCCGGTTCAACGGGAACAACAAGAAGTCGACGAGAGTGGAGACAACTATGAGCGCCTACAAAATTGCTGCAGTGCCAGGTGACGGCATCGGTGTGGAAGTGATCGCAGCCGGCGTCGAGGTGCTGCAAGCCCTGTCGAAAAAGTCCGGTTTTGAACTGGCTTTCAAACACTTCGACTGGAACTCCGATAACTACCTGAAAAACGGCTATTACATTCCCGAAGGTGGCCTGGAGGAACTGAAGACCTTCGACGCGATTTTCTTCGGCGCGGTCGGTGCGCTCAACGTCCCGGACCACATCTCTCTCTGGGGCCTGCGCCTGCCGATCTGCCAGGGGTTCGACCAATACGCCAACGTGCGTCCGGCCCGCGTATTGCCGGGGGTGAAAAGCCCACTGCACAACGGTGACCAGATCGACTGGGTGGTGGTGCGGGAAAACTCCGAAGGCGAGTACTCCGGCAACGGTGGTCGCGTGCACCGTGGCCTGCCGGAAGAGGTGGCCACTGAAGTCTCGGTGTTCACCCGGGCTGGGGTCGAGCGCATTCACCGCTTCGCCTTTGAACTGGCGCAGAGCCGTCCACGCAAGCACCTGACCATGGTCACCAAGTCCAACGCCCAACGTCACGGTATGGTGCTGTGGGACGAGATCTTCTACGAAGTGGCCAAGGACTTCCCGGATGTGAAAATCGACAAGGAGCTGGTGGACGCCGTGACCACGCGCATGGTGCTCAAGCCGTCGACCCTGGACGTGATCGTCGCCACCAACCTGCACGCCGACATTCTCTCCGACCTGGCCGCCGCGCTGTCCGGCAGCCTGGGCATCGCACCGACCGCCAACCTCAATCCTTCGCGCCAATTCCCGTCGATGTTCGAACCGATCCACGGCTCGGCCTTCGACATCACCGGCAAAGGCGTGGCCAACCCCATCGCCACCTTCTGGACTGCCGCCATGATGCTCGAACACCTGGGCGAGCGCGGGGCGGCCAAGCAATTGATGTCGGCCATCGAAGCCGTCACCGAAAGCGGTTTGCACACCCCGGACCTGGGCGGCAACGCCACCACACGGCAGATCACCGATGCGGTGATTGCGCTGATCAACCGCTGATCTTTCCCAGCGATTCAAAGTAGTACTGCGGCATAACGCCCGGGGCGGAGCATTTGTTGCGCCCCACGGGCACTTCCTGACAACAATAAAAAATCAGGGCCCTGTCATGAAAAGAATATTCGGCAAACTCTACGTACAAGTGCTCATTGCGGTGATCCTCGGCGCCCTCGTCGGGGTCTTCGTTCCGGAAACCGGCGCCGCGCTCAAACCCTTGGGCGATGCTTTCATCAAACTGATCAAGATGCTCCTGGCCCCGGTGATTTTCCTGACCGTGGTCACGGGTATCGCGCGCATGGAAAACATGAAGGAACTGGGCCGCGTCGGCTTTCGCGCGCTGTTGTATTTCGAAGTGGTGTCGACCCTGGCGCTCGTCGTCGGCCTGGTGGTGGTCGATGTGTTCAAGCCCGGCGCCGGCATGAACATCGATGTCGCGACGCTGGATACCTCGAGCCTGGCGACCTACACCTCGGCGGTCAAGCATGCCTCGTTCATGGACTTCGTCATGAACATCATCCCCGACACCATTGTCGATGCCTTCGCCAAGGGCAACGTCCTGCAAATCCTGCTGTTTTCCATCCTGCTGGGTATCGCCCTGGCTCACGTCGGGCCGCGCGGCAAAGCCTTTGTCGACACCCTCGACAGCCTGATGCAGGGCATGTTCCGCATCGTCAACATGGTCATGCGCCTGGCCCCGATCGGTGCGTTCGGTGCCATCGCATTCACCATCGGCAAGTACGGTTTCGGATCGCTGTTCTCCCTGGGCAAGCTGATGGCTTGCGTGTACCTGACCTGTGCGGTGTTCGTGATCTTCGTGCTCGGCCCGATCTGCCGCTACAGCGGCTTCAGCCTGTGGAAGTTCCTCAAGTTCATCAAGGAAGAACTGTTCACCGTGCTGGGCACCAGCTCGTCGGAATCGGTGCTGCCGCAGATGATCTCCAAGATGGAAAAGGCCGGCGTGTCCAAACCCGTGGCCGGGATGATCATTCCCTCCGGCCTGACCTTCAACCCGGACGGGCAGGCGATCTACTACACCATCGCCGCGATCTTCATCGCCCAGGCGACCAATACGCCGCTGACCCTGACCGATCAATTGATCGTGCTGGCGGTGCTGATGTTCACCTCCAAGGGGTCGGCGGGGGTTACCGGGTCCGGGTTCATCATTCTGGCGGCTACGCTGTCGTCCCTTGGGACGATTCCGGTGGCGGGGATGGTGTTGTTGCTCGGCGTTGACCGCTTCATGTCGGAGGCGCGGGCGATCACCAATACCATTGGCAATGGCGTGGGGACCATGGCGATTGCGAAGTGGGTAGGGGCGTTGGATACGGCGAAAATGCACAGGGCGTTGGATGGGGAGGTAGTGGAGGAGAAGACGGAGGTGGGGCACGTTGATGATGTGATTTTGCCGACGTCGGTAGCGGCTGCTCCCTTACGGTCAAACTTGAAAAACGTTTCTCGGGCTTAGGGGCATAGCGTACATATCCGTTTCTTCGGTAACGGCCACTTATGGTTTCGCCCTTACGGCGAGTCACTTGGAAGAGCCCCAAGTAACCAAGGGCTCTTGCCCCTTTCGTTCGGTGCCTCGCTTAGGCTCGGCATGCCCTCGCTCCGGTCCTGCTCCGTAGGCCCGCCGCCATCGGCCATCCATGGCCGGGGGCGGCTAAACCGGCATCCATGCCGGTTTGCCCACTGCGCAGAACCTCCACTCGGCCTCTCGATGGGGCAAGAAGATCAAAAGCCAAATCAAAAGCGCGCGAGGCGGCCTGACAGCCGACCTGGCTTTCGCGAATGTACCCAATCCCCCTGTGGGAGCTGGCTTGCCAGCGATGGATGTCCAGACACCGCGTACATTCAGACCGCCTGCGTTTTCGTTGACGAAGGTTGCTCGCGAAAAAGCGTTCCCTCAGACAGTACGCGTCATCGTTGACGTCCATCGCGAGCAAGCTCCGCTCCTACAAAGTAATGACGGGGGCAGGGCAGATCAAAAAACCAAAGCAAACTGGGTGTCTGCCCATATGTTGGCAAACACGCACACCTGTAGGAGCAAAGCTTGCTCGCGATGACGGCAGTCCAATCAACAATGTTTTGCCTGAACCCCGCCATCGCGAGCGAGCTTCGCTCCTACAGGCTCTTCGAACGCGGCCCCAAGCCCAACTGAAACAGCCGCTGTCCACGCCCATCACCAAAGACTAAACTCGCGCGATAAAACCAAAACAACGACGTGACCTTGCCTGTATGAAAATCCACCCTCTGCCGCCACTCAACAGTCTGGTCGCGTTTGAAGCCGCCGCGCGCCATTTGAGTTTTACCCTGGCCGCGCAAGAATTGAACGTGACCCAAGGTGCAATCAGCCGCCAGGTACGCCTGCTCGAAGATTACCTGGGTAAGGTTTTGTTCGAACGTACCACCCGCACGATTCACCTCAGCCCGGCGGCCAGCCAGTATTACGAAACGGTTCGCGCGGCCTTGCTGCAAGTGGCCCAGGCCACCGGCGAAATTCGTCATTGGCAAGGTGCCGAGCAAGTGACGGTGGCGACCAGCACGGCCATGGCGTCCCTCTGGTTATTGCCCAAAGTGACCGAGTTTCAACGTGAAAACGAAGAGATCGACCTGCGCATCATCGCCCATGATCAGGTCAAGGATTTCTCGCGCCTGGATTGCGATCTGGCGTTGTATTACTGCAGCACGCCGCCTCGGGAGATGCAGGTCACGCCGCTGTTTTCCGAAGAGGTCTATCCGGTGTGCAGCCCCGCGTATCTGGCCAAGCATCCTGACTTGACCACGCCTGCGGACCTTGCAGCCTGCACCTGGCTGGTCCTCGACGACCCGCAGCGTGACTGGCTGGGCTGGCCCGAATGGTTTCAGAGCCAGGGCCTGAGAAACGTCGAACCCAAGCGCCGGATCAATATCAACAGTTACTCGATGGTGATTCAGTCGGCCCTCAACGGGCAGGGCGTTGCGCTGGCCTGGTCCAATCTGGTCGAAGACTATTTGCAGGGCGGTGCACTGGTGCGGCCACTGGATGCAGTGTTGCGCACCGATGCGCATTTCTGCCTGCTGGAACCGCTGTCCCGTGGCGGTATGCGGCAAAGCGTGAAACGTTTTCGCAGTTGGTTGATGAGCCAACTGCCTACCCCGCCCACCAACAAATAACAGCCAAAACCCTACTGTAGGAGCTGCCGCAGGCTGCGATCTTTTGATCTTGCTTATAAAAAATCAAAAGATCGCAGCCTGCGGCAGCTCCTACAGGCAAGTTTAGCGCTGTCATATTCATGATCAAAAGTCATGAATCCCTCCCGAAATATCGTTTGTCGACACCCACCCCGTTTTCCGAAACTTGCCGCCAGCGGACCTGGCCAGCAAGCCTGCCGATCATTCCAATACCGTGCCCAGCAGGGGAAAACAATAATGACCACCCTCCAACAAATTCCAGTGCAAAACCTTGAAACCGTGCTCAACCCGATCCACGAAGCGACTGGCCTGAGTAACGAGTTTTACACCGAACAACGTTACTTCGAGCTCGAGCGCGATCAGGTCATGGGTAAAACCTGGGCTTGTGTCGGTTTCGCCAGCGACCTGGCCAAGGCCGGCTCGGTCAAACCCGTCGATTTCATGGGCCTGCCACTGCTGCTGATGCGCAACCGCGAAGGCCTGGTGCAGGTGTTCCATAACGTCTGCAGCCACCGCGGTATGAAGCTGGTGGAAGAGGCGGGCGAGGTGCAAGGCGTGATTCGCTGCCCTTACCACTCCTGGACTTACGACCTCAATGGCGGCCTGCGCGGCACCCCGCACGTTGGCGGCATCGACCAACACAAGGACGAACGTTTCGCCTGTGAAAAACACGGCCTGAAAGCCATCCGCAGCGCAATCTGGATGGACATGGTGTTCATCAACCTGTCCGGGGATGCGCAGCCGCTCGAAGACATGCTCGCGCCGCTGACCGCGCGCTGGAGCCAGTTCCTCGGCGAAGACGGCATGAGCCTGTTGAGCCGCCGTCCGGGTCATGACGCCACCGTGCTGGACATCAACTGCAACTGGAAACTGGCCGTCGAGAACTACTGCGAGGCCTATCACCTGCCGTGGGTGCACCCGAGCCTGAACTCCTACTCGCGCCTGGAAGACCACTACAACATCATCGTCGGCGAGCACTTCTCCGGCCAGGGCAGCTACGCCTACAACCTGTCGGATGTCGCCGGCACGCACCTGCCGAAATTCCCGAGCTGGCCGCTGGACCGTCTGCGCAACGCCGAATACGTCGCGTTCTTCCCGAACGTATTGCTGGGCATCCAGGCTGACCACGCTTTCGCCATGCAGCTTGAGCCGGTATCGCCGGGCCGCACCATCGAGCACCTGCGCCTGTTCTACGTCGGCGACGAAGCGGCGAGCAGCGAGGAATTCAGCGCCTGCCGCGATGCGATCCTCGAATCCTGGAAAGTGGTGTTCGCCGAAGACATCAGCTCCGTCGAAGGCATGCAGAAAGGCCGTTACTCCCCAGGTTACAAGGGCGGCGCCTTCTCTCCGGAAATGGACATCCCGACGCACTTCTTCCACCAGTGGGCCGCGCGTCAGCTGCTCGCCACCACTGAAAAAGCCTGAGGAGCGGAGCCATGTATCCGATAGCCTCTCACTGGCTCAACTACATCGATGGGCAATGGGTCGATAGCACCCAGCGCCTGACGGTCAACAACCCCGGCACCGCAGAACCCTTGGCGACCATCGCCCAGGCCACCGTGGCCGACGCCGAGCGCGCCTTACAGGCGGCCCGTCGTTGCGCCGACAGCGGCGAGCTGACCCGCGCACGCCCTGCGCAGCGGGTCACCTGGCTGCTGCGCATCGCCGAGGAAATTCGCGCGGTGGCGGACGAGGGCGCCTGGGTGCTGTGCCAGGAAAACGGCAAGCGCCTGAGCGACGCCAAAGACGAGTTCACCGAAGCGGCGCGCTACTTCGAGTACTACGCCGGCATGGCGGACAAGATCGAGGGCACCTCGATCCCGCTGGGCAACGGCTACATGGACTTCACCCTGTACGACCCGATGGGCGTTTCGGCGCAGATCGTGCCGTGGAACTTCCCGGTGTCGATCTGTGCCCGCTCGCTGGCACCGGCCCTGGCGGCCGGTAACGCGGTGGTCATCAAGTCACCTGAATTGTCGCCGCTGGGCATGTGCGTGCTGATCCGCGCCATCGCCAAGGCCGGCCTGCCAGACGGCGCGGTCAACCTGATTTGCGGTCGTGGCCGTGAAGTCGGTTCGCACCTGGTCAGCCATCGCAGCGTCGACCAGATCGTGTTCACCGGCTCCGTGCCCACCGGCCAGTCGATTTTGCGCGACGCGGCCCAGCATGCGATTCCGAGCGTGATGGAGTTGGGTGGCAAGTCGGCAGCGATTGCTTTCGCCGATGCCGACCTCAAACAACTGCTGGCCAGCGTTCAGTGGGGCATCTTCTTCAATGCCGGCCAAGTGTGTTCGGCGATGTCGCGACTGCTGGTGCAACGCGAGATCTATGAACAGGTGGTCGAGGCCGTGGTGGCCATGGCCGAGGGTCTCAGTGTCGGCCTGGGTCAGGACAACGCCGACCTCACGCCGGTGGTCAGCGCCGGGCAATTGTCGGGCATCGAAGCCTTGTGCCGCCGGGCCATCGAAGACGGCGCCGTGGCTGTCACCGGTGGCGAAGCCTTCGCTGACCGCGCCGGGCATTTTATGCGCCCGACCGTGTTCCGCGACGTCACGCCAGACATGTGTATCGCCCAGGAAGAAGTGTTCGGGCCGGTGTTGGCGATCATGCCATTCGACACCGAGGAGGAGGCCATCGCCATCGCCAACGGCACCGATTTCGGTCTGGTGGCGGGCGTGTTCACCCAGGACATCAGCCGCGCCATGCGCTGCACCCGTCGTCTGAAATCCGGCCAGGTGTTCGTCAACGAATGGTACGCCGGCGGCATCGAAACGCCGTTCGGCGGAGTCGGGTTGTCGGGCTTCGGCCGCGAAAAGGGCCAGGAAGCCTTGTACAGCTACGTGCGCACCAAAAACGTGGCGATTCGGGTCGCCGGGGAGTGAACACCATGTTCAAGACTTGGCTTTGCATCGTTTGCGGTCTGATTTACGACGAGGCGCTGGGCTGGCCCGAGGACGGGATTCTTGCCGGCACGCGCTGGGAAGATGTGCCCGAAGACTGGATCTGCCCGGAGTGTCACGTCGGTAAGGCTGATTTCGAGATGCTCGACATCAGCGAGTACACCGAGGCGGCTGTGGCTGTCAGCGCGCCCATCAGCACGCCGCCGCCAGCCGTGGTGGTACCTGTGGTCGCTGCTTTGCCGCGTGGGCCGATCGTCATCATCGGCAGCGGCTATGCAGGTTTGGGCCTGGCCCAGGCGCTGCGCAAGGCGGACCCGAAGGTCGAGATCCGCGTGCTGACCCAGGAATCCGGTTACCTGTATTCCAAGCCGGCGCTGTCGATCGGCTTGTCCCAGGGCAAGAGCGCCGAGGCGATGTCCGGTGAATCACCATTGGCCGTCGAGCAGCGCCTGAACATCCGCATCTATGCGCATTGCACGGTGCAATCCATCGACAGTTCGGCTCGGCGCTTGCGCACCAGCTTCGGTGACATGGAGTACGGCCAGCTGGTGATCGCCAGCGGCGCGCAACCGATCTGTCTGCCGATTCGCGGTGAGGCGGCGGCCATGGTCAGCGTCAACAACCTGCAGGATTACCATGGGTTCCGCGAACGCCTGACCGGTGTGAAGCGGGTGGCGATCCTCGGTGATGGCCTGATCGGCTGCGAGTTCGCCAACGACTTGGCCCACAACGGTTTTGAGGTGGATGTCATCGGTCTGGGGCGCTGGCCGATGGAGCGCCTGTTGCCCGCCGAAGCGGGGGAGGTGCTGCAAGGGGCGCTGAGTGATCTGGGGGTCAAGTGGCACCTGCAAAACACGCTGGAGGCCATCGAATCGAGCGGGCAGGGCTATGTCCTGACACTCGCCGGCGGCCAGACGCTGAAGGCTGATCTGGTGTTGTCGGCGGTCGGGCTGCGTCCGGACCTGAGCCTGGCGCAGAGTGCAGGGTTGGCGGTGGGGCGCGGCATTCAAGTCAACGCCCAGTTGCAAACCTCGGCACCGGGCATCTATGCCCTGGGCGATTGCATCGAGATCGACGGGCAATTGCTGCCGTACCTGGCGCCGATCAACCAGGGCATCCAGGCGCTGAGCAAAACGCTGCTCGGGCAGGCTACAGCCGTGGAATACCCGCTGATGCCGGTCACGGTGAAAACCCCGGCCGCGCCGTTGTGCCTGTTGGCACCGGCGGCGGGCAGTGAAGGGCAATGGCGATGCACGGCGACGCCAGATGGCATGAGCGCCAGCTTCCATGACACCGAGGGCAGGCTCAACGGCTTTGTCCTGTTGGGTCGCCAAGCACAAACGCAGCGCAGCGCATTGCTGCAGTCCTGTCAGAACACTCAGCAGGCGGTCGCCTGAGGCTTCAATCATGAAAAATTCGATCAATTTGCCTTATGACGATGCGAGCTGCGGCTGGTACGCAGCCTTGCCTGAACAACCGGCCTGCAAGCGTTTGTCCGGCGAGCAACGGGCCGACTACGCGGTGGTGGGGGCGGGCTTCGCCGGTCTGGCCGCCGCACGGCGTCTGGCCCAGCATCATCCCGAAGCGCGGATCATCCTGGTGGATGCTCAGCGGGTCGCCCATGGCGCTTCAGGGCGCAACTCGGGGTTCGTTATCGACTTGCCGCACAAGTTCGCCCTGGAGCATCCGGACCCGGCGCACAAGCAACGCTTGCTGTCGCTCAACCGCTCGGCCATTTCGCAGTTGCAGGGGTTGGTACAGAAACACGATATCGACTGCCAGTGGTCCCACGCCGGCAAGTATCAGGGTGCAGTCGGCCCGCGTGGCATGGCGTATCTGGATCACTTCGAGAAACTGATGACCGACCTGGGCGAACCCTTCCGCCGGGTCGGCACCACGGAACTGGCCGGCGTACTGGGCACTCAACATTACAGCGGGGCGATCTACACCCCCGGTTGCTACCTGATGCAACCGGCGGCGCTGGTCACCGGCCTGGCCCGCTCGTTGCCGGATAACGTCGAGTTGCTGCAAGAGTCGCCGATCCAGCGTCTGGAACGTGACGGGCGCGGCGGCTGGATTCTGCAGGGCACCAATGGTGTGATCCGCACCCCGCAACTGCTGCTGGGCACCAGCATCTTCACCCAAGAGTTTGGCTACCTGCGCAACCGCCTGCTGCCGGTGATGACCTTCGCCAGCTGGACCCGTCCGCTGACCGATGCGGAACTGGCCACCTACGGCGGTCAACTGGACTGGGGCCTGACCCCGGCGGACCATGCCGGGACCACGGTGCGCATGACCCAGGATCGCCGCCTGATCATCCGCAATACCTACAAGCACGTGCCGAAATACGGCCGCAGCACCAGCGACGGCATGCGTCTGAAGATTCGCGAGTCGCACCGCAAGGCGTTCAAGGCGCGTTTCCCGCAGCTGGCCGACGTGCCGTTCACCCACACCTGGGGCGGGGTTTACGCGATCTCGCGCAACTTCACCAACTTCTTCGGCGAGCTGGAACCGGGCGTGCATGCCTCGGCGTGCGACAACGGCGTGGGCGCCGCGTGGGGCACCATCTCCGGCACCTTGCTGGCGGACATGGCTGTGGGCGCTGACTCCGCGCAGTTGAACGACATTCGCGCGGTGACCGGCATGCCGTCGCTCAATCCGCCTGAACCCTTTCTCGGACTGGGCGTGCGTTCGCGCATTCATCTGGCCGCGTGGAACAGCCGGAGCGAGTTATGAGCACGCCCGGCAAAGGCAAGGGCCGGGTTCTGCGCGTCGACCACAAGGATCTGGATTTCACCTTTCGCGGCGGCCCACCCGGCGCCGCCTTCGTGGCCCGGGCCTTGAGCAATGAAATCTCGCCGAATATCGGCGTGGGTTTTGCCCGCTGGGAAGGGGCGCAGGTGGCCTGGACGGTGCTGTATGACGAAGTGATTTTCGTCATCGAAGGCTGCTTTGAATTGCAGGTCGGCGATGAGCTGTTCCAGGTCACGCCCGGCCAGTTGCTGTGGATTCCCGAAGGCACCGAACTGGTGTACGGCGGGCACGCGTTGTTCGGCTATGTCGTGCATCCGGGCAACTGGAAAGAGCTTCACGGCCTGAACTGAACCAACTCTGTGGAGAGGGGATTCTTGTGGAGAGGGGACTCTTGTGGAGAGAGGACTCTTGTAGAGAGAGGACTCTTGTGGCGAGGGGATTTATCCCCGTTGGGCTGCGAAGCGGCCCCAAAAGATGGGACTGCTGCGCAGTCCAACGGGGATAAATCCCCTCGCCACAAGAATCCCCAAGCCACAAGAATCCCCAAGCCACAAGAATCCCCAAGCCACAAGAATCCCCGAGCCACAGATTTAGCATTTTTATTTTATGGAATCAGCACCGTGTTTGGACTGACGAAGACGTTCGGCGCGCTGTATCTGGCCAGCTTGATGATGCAGCTGGGATCGATGTTGTTGATGACCTGGCTGGCGTTGCGCCTGAACGTGCTGGGTGCATCGGAAACCGCAGGCGGCGCGCTGATGGCCGCCAATGCCCTGGGCATGGTGCTGGGCGGCTGGGTCGGGCGCAGCCTGATCGCGCAGGTCGGGCACATTCGCACCTTTGCCGCCTGTGCCGGGATCATTGCCTCGGCAGTGTTGGCCCATGAGTTCAGTACGGCGCTGCCGTTCTGGCTGGTGCTGCGGGCGCTGGTGGGGCTGGCAATGATGTGTCAGTTGATGGTGCTGGAAAGCTGGCTCAACGACCAGGCCAAGACCGAGCAACGCGGCCGGGTCCTGTCGCTGTACATGGTGGCCAGTTACGTCGGCATGATGCTCGGCAATCTGGCCCTGAGTCTGGATGAAGGCTTGGGCATTCGCGTACTGCTGGGCGTGGCCATGGTCTTCGCCCTGGGTTCGGTGCCGGTGGCCCTGACCCGCAGCATGCATCCGACGGCAGTGCCAGCGGCGTCGATTGATCTGCGTCTGTTCCTGCGCCGGATTCCCCAGTCACTGGTGACCATTCTGGTGTCGGGCATGCTCAATGGCAGTTTCTACGGCCTGGCTGCGATCTATGCGAGCAAGCAGGGGTTGGCCACGGCGCAGGTCGGTCAGCTCATGGCCTTGACCATCGCCGCGGGGCTGTTGGCCCAGTTGCCTTTGGGCTGGCTCTCGGATCGCTTGCCCCGTGCCAGCCTGATCCGTGCCGTGGCGGTGTTGTTGATCGCTATCAGCCTGCCGCTGGCCTTCAATCAGAGCCCTTCGTTTGTCACTTTGCTGTGGTTCGGCGCGGGCATTGGATTTTTACAGTTCTGCCTGTACCCGTTGGGCGTGGCGCTGGCCAACGACAACATGGAGCCTGCGTTACGCGTGTCGCTCTCGGGAATGCTGTTGATCACTTTTGGTGTCGGCGCCTGCATCGGACCACTGATCGCGGGCGCGCTGATGGCGTACTTCGCGGCGCCGAGTTTTTACGGGTTCTATGCCGGCAGCGCACTGTTGCTCGCGCTGTGCGTAGGCCAGGCAAAAGTCACGGGCAAGCACCTGCAAAAGGATGCGCCATTGCAGCACCCCGTGACGCCGAACGGGATTGCCAGCTCTAACCTGGTGGCGGTTGGTGAGTCGGTGGCCGAGTGTGCTGACAGGCGTTGATGGGCGGGTGTGCGAGCGAGGGACATCAACGATGACGCGCCCTGTCTGAACGCCCACGGTGTTCCGGCGTTTTTCGCTTTGTAGGAGCGAGGCTCGCCCGCGATGGCGGTGTGTCAGGCACGGCATTGTTGACTGGACTGCCGTCATCGCGAGCAAGCTTTGCTCCTACAGGGGGAGTGCGCTCACACGCGATCTGCCCCTTCGAAAAACGGTACGTCAGCGCCCGATTCAGGCGATTTTATTGATGCGTTTTTCTCATGAGTCGGTGACTAAATATGGTTTGAGCGAGGGTAGGAATTCAATCATCTTGGCCATGCTGCCAGAACCGAGTTAGTCCGGAATCAACCTGCAGACAAATCCTGCGGAACAGTAACTAAACCCTTAAACAAAAACAAAAGGGGAAAACAATGCGTGCGCAATCCGGCATGTTAAAAGGCCTCAATCCGACTGTGACCGTCGCTTCTATTCTGGGCGTGGTCCTGTTCGTTCTGTTTTGTGCCTTTAAAGATGAACAGGCATCCAAAGCCTTTGAAATGGCTTCGGCCTTTATTCTGCACAACTTCAAGTGGTATTACCTCGCCCTGATCAGTGGCGTACTGGGCCTCTTGTTGTATATCTCCACCAGCCGTTTCGGCACTCTCAAACTGGGCGGTGAGCATGACCGGCCCGAGTTCAGTTTCGCGTCGTGGATCGCCATGCTGTTCAGTGCGGGAATGGGCATCGGCCTGATTTTCTGGTCGGTGGCCGAACCCATGCTGCACTATGCCGACAACCCGTTCTCCAAGGGGCTGACCGATGAATCGGCGACCCTGGCGATGCGCATCACGCTGTTCCACTGGGGTCTGCACCCGTGGGCGATCTTCTCCATGATCGGCCTGAGCCTCGCTTACTTCGCCTACCGTAAAGGGCTGCCGCTGGCACTTCGCTCGCTGCTCTATCCGTTGATCGGCGACCGTATCTACGGGTGGGTCGGGCATGTGGTCGACATCATGGGCGTGGTGATTACCGCGTTCGGTGTGTCCCAGTCGCTGGGCCTGGGTGTCGTTCAAATCAATACCGGTTTGCACAATGTTTTTGGTGTTCCGGTCAGTGTGACCTTGCAGTTATCCATCATTTTGTTTGTCAGCGTGGTGGCGTGTATTTCGCTGGTGGCCGGTTTGTCCAAAGGCATGAAGCGTATCTCCACGTTGAATATGTACCTGTCTTTCATTTTGATGTTTGCAGTACTTGCACTGGGGCCTACCCGTTACATTCTTAACTTGATGTTCGAGTCCACCGGTGACTATGTGCAAAACATTGTCGGCCTGAGCTTTTGGATGGATACCCAGAAAGACACCGAATGGCAAAACTGGTGGACGGCGTTCTACTGGCCATGGTGGATGACCTGGGGGCCTTTCGTCGGGTTGTTCATTGCACGTATCTCCAAAGGCCGGACCATCCGTGAACTGGTGATCGGGGCGCTGGTGGTGCCGACGATGGTGACCATCCTGTGGATGTCCGTGTTCGGCGGTGCGGCGTTGAAGAATGAGCAACAGGATCGCCAGGCGTACCAGGCCTCCGTTGCCACCCAAGGCGTGACACAGGAACAGCCGAAGTTCGAAGGCGGCACCGTGTTGCTGGCCACCAAGAAAGAAACCACGGCGGCCATGTTCACCTTGTTGCAATCGCTCGATGGCAAGACCATTGGCGCCGCACTCTCGATTCTCGTCTGTGTCCTGCTCGGTGTGCACTTTGTCACCACGGCGGATGCCGGGACCCAGGTGTTGTGCACCCTGTGCGCGTTGGGCAGCACCAATCCGCCGAACTGGATCAGGTTGCTCTGGTGCATTCTGGAAGGTGCCATTGCCGCGGGGCTGCTGCTGGCGGGCGGGCTCAAGGCGATTCAGATGGCGAGCATCGCCGCCGGACTGCCGATTGCCATGCTCTTGCTGGTGATGTCGTACACCTTGATCCACAGCTTGCGCAAGGAGATGCCGAGTGTGCCGGCGTGGGTGCCAGCACGGGTTGATTTGCCAGGGCAGGGTGTTGTGCAGCCGAGTGCGGCCAACGCGGGTTCGCTGGCTGCGGTGCAGGCTGTTTGATCGGCCTTATAGCCGACTGAAGGGTACCCCTGTAGGAGCGAGCATGCTCGCGAAAAAACGCCAGAACAACACGGGCATTCAGACAACCCGCGTTATCGTTGACGTTCATCGCGAGCAAGCATCGCTCCTACGGGGGGTGCACCAACCGGTTAAATCCACTACCGATAGCCACCATTCATTCCATCGATACTCATCATTAAAGAATGCAAGTTCTGTTTTTCTGTCATAGGAGGAGGATAGGGTCATTCCAATCTCGCCATTGAAGGAACCTGCGCGATGAGAATCTCGACTCTGTTGGCTGTCATTGCCGTGCTGACCGGCAGCCTTGCCTCCACCGCACCGGCCCTTGCCGCCGATCCGTCCTGCCGTCTCCTGCCGATCACCGACAGTGCCGCCAGTTTGCAACACGCGCGGACGGTGGCGGTGCTGTACAGCGAGAACACCCTCAATACCCAGCAATACCTGGAGCAATACCACGCCGTGGCGGTGAAGGGTGCGCAAAATCCCCAGATGAATGCGCAGATCGCCAAGGCATTCGTCGACAGCTCCGATCCGCAGCGGGCGATCAACTGGTTGATGGGATCGTTGCAGAAGGCGTTCGGTACGGTGACGGTCTACGACAACCTCGACGCGGCCGTGCAGGCGCATCCGGATGTGGTGGTGATGCTCGACACTCACAGTCGCCTGGTGTCCAAGCGCAACAATCAGGTCGAAGCGCGGTTCATGGCCAAGTTCTACGACGCGAACCTGCAATACATCGGTCAGGCCGAAGGCTCACGTACTCAGCAGATGCCTTCGGTGTGGGTGCATGGCAAAGCCGCGTCGCAGATTGCCGCGCAGATCGATCAGCAAACCGAGCTGCAGGTGAATGCGCTGGAGCAGTTCGATGCGTCGTTGAAGGCCTTGGTGAAGGCAGACAGCGCCGGGCATGTCGCCAGCAACTAGGCCGCTACCAGCCTTTCACTCCGGTCATGTCCGGCAGTTTGTGGGCGATGCCTTTATGGCAGTCGATGCAAGTCGCCTCACCCTTGGCCAGCGACGTTGAGTGCATCGCTGCGGCGCGTTTGCTCTGGCGAGTGAAGTCCATGAACTCGAAGTTGTGACAATTGCGGCATTCACGCGAGTCATTGGCCTTGAGTCTCGCCCATTCATGTTCGGCCAGTTCCCGGCGCAGGCTGAGGAATTTGTCGCGGGTGTCGATGGTGCCGAACAGCTTGCCCCAGACTTCCTTCGAGGCCTGCATCTTGCGGGCGATCTTGTGCGTCCATTCGTGCGGCACGTGGCAGTCCGGACAGCTGGCGCGCACGCCGGAGCGGTTGGTGTAGTGGATAGTGTCCTGTAATTCGACGAACACGTTGTCACGCATTTCATGGCAGGACGTGCAGAACTTCTCAGTGTTGGTCAGCTCCAGCGCGGTGTTGAACCCGCCCCAGAAAATGATCCCGGCAATGAATCCCCCCAGCGTCAGAAAGCCCAGGCTGTAGTAGACGCTTGGCCGACGGAGGGTGCCCCAGTAGTCCTTAAGCAGGGCGAACAGTGCTTTCATGGCGCCTCCTCAAGGTTTTTTCGTGGCGTTGGCGTCGTCTTGCAGGATTTGGTCGATGGTCTCGAAGCTGTTGCCCACCAGCGGCAGCACCTCTTTTTGCGTTACATGGCACTGGTTGCAGAAGTAGCGGCGCGGTGAAACGGCGGCCAGGGCCTGGCCGTCGCGGTCCATGTAGTGGGTGATGCTGATCATCGTTGCCTGGGATTTGGCACTGTTGGCCCGACTGTGACAGGACAGGCACTTGTTGCCGTTTTTGTCGATCTGGTAGCCGCGAATGGTGTGGGGGATGGTCGGCGGCTGGTCGGGGTAGTTGCGCTCGCGCTTGAGGTCCTTGTTTTCATCGTTGGCAATTGGCGGCGCGGGCATGTTCTGGGTGAGGGTGCCACCGGGCCGGCGCCCGTCCGGGGCAGGTGCGTCCAGGGGGTAATTGACGTCGGCGGCGATGGCCACACCCACACCCATGACGGCAAGCAACAACAGCGGCAGGATTCGAAAAGTCATGACAGTGCTCCTCAGGCCGCGCTGATCAACTCGATGCGGATGGCGCATTTCTTGTAGTCGGTCTGCTTGGAGATCGGGTCGGTGGCGTCGAGCGTGACCTTGTTGATCAGCTTGTTGGCATCGAAGAACGGTACGAACACCAGACCCCGTGGCGGTTTGTTGCGCCCTCGGGTTTCGATGCGCGCACGGATTTCACCGCGCCGGCTGATCAGTTTCACTTCACTGCCACGGCGCGCCTTCAGGGCCTTGGCATCCTCGGGATGCATGTAGACCAGCGCGTCGGGCACCGCCCTGTACAGTTCTTCGACCCGTTGAGTCATGGTCCCGGTATGCCAGTGTTCCAGGACCCGACCGGTGCTCAGCCAGAACGGGTACTCGGTGTCCGGGGCTTCGGCCGGCGGCTCGTAGGGCAGGGCGAAGATGATCGCTTTTTTGTCCGGGTAGCCGTAGAACTGCACCTTGCTGCCGGCCTCCACATAAGGGTCGTAGCCCTCGCGGTAGCGCCAGAGGGTTTCCTTGCCATCGACCACCGGCCAACGCAGGCCACGTTCGCTGTGGTAACGGTCGAAAGCAGCGAGGTCATGGCCGTGGCCACGGCCGAATTGGGCGTACTCTTCGAACAGGCCTTTTTGCAGGTAGAAACCAAAGGCCTTGGCTTCGTCGTTCTTGTAACCGGCTTCCAGTTGCTCGGCGGGAAACTGATCGACCTGGCCATTCCTGAACAGCACGTCGTACAGGGTCTTGCCCTTGTATTCGGGTTTCTTGGCCAGCAACTCGGCGGGCCACACGTCCTCAACGGTGAAGCGCTTGGAAAATTCCACCAATTGCCACAAGTCCGATTTGGCATCTCCCGGTGCAGTCACCAATTGGTGCCAGAACTGCGTGCGACGTTCGGCGTTGCCAAAGGCACCTTCCTTTTCCACCCACATGGCCGTGGGCAGGATCAGGTCCGCCGCCTGGGCCGACACGGTGGGATAGACGTCGGAGACAATCACGAAGTTTTCCGGGTTGCGCCAGCCGGGCAGGGTTTCCTGCATGATGTTCGGCCCGGCCTGCATGTTGTTGCTGGCCATGGTCCAGTACACGTTCAGCACACTGTCCTTGAGCATGCGGCTTTGCTGCACGGCGTGAAAACCGACTTTCTCCTGGATGGTGCCCTCAGGCAGCTTCCAGATTTTTTCTGCGGTGGCGCGGTGTTTCGGGTTGGCCACCACCAGGTCTGCGGGCAGACGATGGGAGAACGTCCCGACTTCCCGCGCCGTGCCGCAGGCCGATGGCTGGCCGGTCAACGAGAAGGGGCTGTTGCCCGGCTCGCTGATTTTGCCGGTGAGCAGGTGGATGTTGTAGATCAGGTTGTTGGCCCACACCCCACGGGTGTGCTGGTTGAAACCCATGGTCCAGAACGACACGACCTTGCGCTTGGGGTCGGCATACAACTCGGCCAGGCTCTTGAGCCGTTCGGCCGGGACGCCGGTTTCCTTTGCGGTGCGCTCCAGGGTGTAGGGTTTGACGAACGCGGCGAATTGCTCGAAGGAAATGTCCGTCCAGGTGTTGGCCTTATCGGCATTCTTCGCCTGTTTCTCCCGTGGATCATCCGGGCGCAGGCCATAGCCGATGTCATCGGCGCCTTGGGCAAAGCGGGTGTGCTGGCTGATGAAGTCCTTGTTCACCGCACCGCTTTCGATGATGTGGTTGGCGATGTAGTTGAGGATCAACAGGTCGGTCTGCGGCTTGAACACCATGGGGATGTCGGCCAGTTCGAAGCTGCGGTGTTCGAAGGTCGACAGCACGACGACTTTCACATGGGGGTAACTCAGGCGTCGGTCGGTGACCCGGCTCCACAGGATCGGGTGCATCTCGGCCATGTTCGAGCCCCACAGTACAAAGGCGTCGGTGGCTTCGATGTCGTCGTAGCAGCCCATGGGTTCGTCCATGCCGAAGGTGCGCATGAAGCCCATCACCGCCGAGGCCATGCAATGGCGGGCGTTGGGGTCGATGTTGTTGCTGCGAAAGCCGGCCTTCATCAGTTTGTTGGCGGCATAGCCTTCCCACACGGTCCACTGCCCGGAGCCGAACATGCCGACCGACTCGGGCCCTTTTTTCTTGAGCGCTTCCTTGAACTTCGATTCCATGATGTCGAAGGCTTTCTCCCAGCTGATTGGCTGGAACTCGCCTTGCTTGTCGAACTGACCGTTTGTCATGCGCAACAGGGGCTGGGTCAGGCGGTCGACGCCGTACATGATCTTGGACAGGAAATAGCCCTTTACACAGTTCAGCCCGCGATTGACTTCGGCCTTGACGTCGCCATGGGTGGCGACCACGCGGTTGTCCTTGGTCGCGACCATCACACTGCAACCGGTGCCGCAGAAGCGACAGGGCGCCTTGTTCCAGTCCAGGGTGACCATGTCGGCTTCGGTCACCAGGTTGCTGGCAGAAGTGATGATCGGCAAGCCAGCCGCTGACGCCGCAATGGCGGCGGCTTGGGCCTTGACGAATGCTCGACGCGACATGCTCATTCGATGTCTCCGGCAGGATCGAGGATTTCGTGATAGATCAACGCGGCGTTGAGTACGCCGGGCAGATTGTTGATCTGTTCGATGCGTTGCAGGATCTGGTTTTCGTGAGTGGTTTCAAGGACCACCACCAGTTTTCCGGCCGCACTTTCCTGGTGTAACTCCACGCCGTCCAATAACCGCAAGTTGGCTTTTATGGCGGCGAGCAGTTCCGGTCGGGCAAGTACGACCAGACTGGCAATGTGCAGGGCTTCGTCCATGCGCTGACTCCAACGGAGTGTGATCAGTTGGGTGGCCCGGGCGGGCCGTAGATCATTTGTAAAAACCAGACGATAAAACCGTAGCCGCCAACAATAGCGACCGACAGCAAGGGAAACAGGCAGACGACAAGAAACAGGAACAGCCGGGTTTCCTTGCGCCGCTGCAGTTTTTGTTCTTCAGCCAATGCCATGGCGTTCACTCCGCCGAACTTGCAATCAGACTAGTTCACTAACTTTTCCCGGGTTTAACGGCATGAGCCCTTATCGACCGACGGTATTGGAGAGTGCTTGCAGGCGGAGTGGGTTGTATTGCGTTAGATCAATAGCGCATCAAGTTACTTAATGGTTAATTGATAAGCGTTATTGTTTGAAGGGTGATTTATCTGATGTTTAAACATCTGTATTCAGGTTGGCTAACCGGCACCGCTTCCATTCAAAACCAGCGAAAAACGCATCAATGTTTACTCTGAGGGGACGGCACAACCGGTTCCAGGGGCGGCGTGCTCAGGGGCAACCACAGCGAAACACACAGGCCGCGTTGTTCTTTTTCATCGGTAAAGCCCAAGCGAATCTTCGCCCCGGTACGATCGGCAATGGCCTTGACGATCGAAAGCCCCAGCCCGGAACCCGAGGCCTGGGTCCCCAGGCTGCGATAAAACGGATCGAACACGCGCTCGCGTTCCTCGCGGGTGATGCCGGGTCCGGAGTCCTTGACTTGCAGCAGGGCCTTGCCATGTTCAAGGGCCACCGACAGGTCGACCCGTCCTCCCGGCGGGGTATAGCGGATGGCGTTGTCCACCAGGTTCTTCACCAGGGTCAGCAGGTCCGCATCCTCCATCATCACGCGAGCGTCTTCGCCGGCCTCTACGCCAATGTCCAGTTGCTTGAGTTCGGCCAGGGGCATCAGGTCCTCCAGCACGCGCCGGTAGATGTCACGGACAGAGACTGGCATCGGGCGGGCAAGTCCTGGGGCTGACTGCACCCTGGCCAGTGTCAGGAGTTGATCGATCAGGTTGCGGCTGCGTTCGATGCCGCGCCGTAATGGCAACAGTCGTTCTCGTGCCGGGGTCGACAGGTCGGCGGCGGCCAGGCGCTCGGCCTGCAAGGAAAGGGCGGTCATGGGCGAGCGCAGTTCGTGGGCGGCGTCGGCGACGAAGCGGCGTTGGGTTTCCATGGATTGCGCCACGCGCTGCAGCAAGCGGTTGATGGCGACGACAAAGGGGCGAATCTCGACTGGCAGGTGCTGCTCGTCGATCGGGTGCAGTTCCTGCTCGTCGCGTCGGTCGATTTCCGAGGACAGGGTGGCGATCGGGCGGAACAACTTGCGCACCAGGTCGCCGACGACCAATAGCAATACCGGCAGCAAAATGAGGAACGGCAGCACACTGCGCAAGGCACTGGCGCGAGCGTCCTTGTCGCGGGCGCCGGTTTCCTGGGCGACGGCAATGCGTTCGCCGCGCGCGGTGGTCTTGACCAGCACGCGAAACGCTTCGCCGGCAATGGGCACGGTCGACAAACCGTCGGCCAGGGTCGTGGGGAAGGGCAGTGGCGTGCCGGCGTCATCCAGGCCTGAGGCTTTGCTGCCGTCGGCGAGGTACTGAAGAATGATCCGCGACTCGTCATCCTCTTCAGCGCCGTTTTCGGGGTATTGGAGGGTCATGTGCTGCCGGTCGAACAAGTCGGCCATCTGCCGCAGCGTGTCGTCCTGCATGTCGTGGGCTTCATCGAAGGCCGACACGTAAGCGAAGATACCGGCCACGACGGCGATGATCAGGATGGCCAGCGACAGGGCCAGCGACAGCCTGAGCTGGACCGACTCACCTAGGCGTTTTTTGAAACCATCCATCCCATTCCCCTGACGTTTTTGATCACATGGCTGCCCAATTTGCGGCGCAAGCCATGGATCAGGAACTCCACCGCGTTACTTTCCACTTCATTGCCCCAGCCGTAGAGGCGGTCTTCCAGCTCGCTGCGCGACAAGATCGCCCCAGGTCGGATCAACAAGGCTTGTAGCAGGGCGAACTCGCGGGCCGAGAGCAGCACGCTGGGGTTGTCTTCAGTGCTGGCCTCTTTGGAAACCAGATCCAGGGACACTACGCCGTTGTCGAGTCGCGACGAGGCATTGCCGCTGTGACGGCGCAGGACGGCCCGCATGCGCGCCAGCAGTTCTGCCATGTCGAAAGGTTTGAGCAGGTAGTCGTCGGCGCCCTCGTCGAGCCCGCGCAAGCGATCTTCGAGGCTGTCCCGGGCGGTAATGATGAGCAGCGGTACCGGGTTGTCCTGGCCGCGAAGGCTGCTCAACACCTCAAGCCCATCCTTGCCGGGCAGGCCGAGGTCCAGCAGCACCAGGTCATAGCGCTGGGTCTGCAGCGCGGTCAGGGCGACGACACCGTCTTGCACCCAGTCGGGGGTATAGCTCGCGTCCTTGAGTGCACCCTGGATCGCCTCGCCGATCATCGGGTCATCTTCGACCAGCAGTATCCGCATGTGTCGCTCCGGCAAAAAGGAAACGCGACGGTGATGACCGTCGCGCTTGTATTGAAACACCTGTCTACGGATTTGTCCGGTGCCCTGTAGGCGCGAGCCTGCTCGCGATGGACGATAACGCGGTCTGACAAATACACCGCAGCGTTTGGTTCGCCCGTAGGAGCGAGCGGGCGGCGTTCCGACTTGCCCGCGAAGAACGATAACGCGGTCCGACAGATAGACCACGACGCCAGGTTCGCCGGCAAGCCTGGCTCCTACAGGCGAAAAACGATAACGCGGTCTAACAGACACACCGCGTCGCTAGGTTCGCCCGTAGGAGCGAGGCTCGCCCGCGAAGAACGATAACGCGGTCCGACAGATAGACCACGGCGCCAGGTTCGCCGGCAAGCCTGGCTCCTACAGGCGAAAAACGATGACGCGGTCCGACAGATAGACCACGACGCCCGTTTCGCCCGTAGGAGCGAGGCTCGCCCGCGAAGAACGATAACGCGGTCTGACAGATAGACCACGGCGCCAGGTTCGCCGGCAAGCCTGGCTCCTACAGGCGAAAAACGATGACGCGGTCTAACAGACACACCGCGTCGCTAGGTTCGCCCGTAGGAGCGAGGCTTGCCCGCGAAGAACGATGGCGCGGTACGACAGATACACCGCAGCGTCTGGTTCGCCGGCAAGCCTGGCTCCTACAGGCGAAAAACGGTGACGCGGTCTAACAGACACGCCGCGTTGCCCAATTCGCCCGAAGGAGCGAGGCTTGCCCGCGAAGAACGATAACGCGGTACAACAGATACACCGCAGCGTCCAGTTCGCCGGCAAGCCTGGCTCCTACAGGGGAGAGGTTTAGCCTTTCATCGAGTCGAAGGCCTTCAACAGCTCATCCATCGCGGCTTTGCAGTCGCTCTGGTTAGGGCTGCTTTTGCGCAGGGCGGACAGGGCGTGGTCAATGGCTTTGTCGACCACGTGCCAGTCGCTGGCGGCGCGGGGCTTGATGCCGGCTTCGGCTTCGTCCCAGGAGGTTTCCAGGTCTTTGATCCGGGTTTTCGCCGCCGCCAGGTCATTTTTATCGACCAGGCCTGCGACATCGGCGGCAATGCTGCGAAAGGGCGACAAATCGCCGAGTTTGGATCCCGCGTGGGCCTGGCTGTCGGCAGTACTCGAGGTGGCCCCCGCATTAGGTTTGTCGGCAGGTTTCGAGCAGCCGGCCGCGACGCTGAGCAGGGCAATCGAGGTCACGATGGCGATGTGGCGAATAGCGTTTTGAAAGTAGCGCATGACAATTCCTTGATGGCTTTTGAAAGGTTACTGAGCGATGGATTTGCGGTTGCCGACGCTGATTTGCGCGACGGTCACCAGAATGACGATGACGCAAAGGAACAGCGCGCTGGTCCAGGTCGCGCCCATGCCGAGGCCGCCGTAGGTCTTGGCCTGGGTCAGCAGGTCGCCCAGGGAGGCGCCGAAAGGGCGGGTGAGGATGTAAGCGATCCAAAAAGTCAGCACGACATTGCCGCCCAGACGCCAGGCGATCAGTGTCACCGCGATCAAGGCGCCGAAAATCACCGCGCCAAGGGTGAACCCCAGGCCCAGCGCCTCGGTGGCCAGATCGCCCGCCGCCGTGCCCAGGGCAAAGGTGCAGAGCACCGTGGCCCAATAGAACAATTCGCGCCGGGGGGTGACGATTTCGCGGATGGACAGGTTGTGCTCGACCCGGTACCAGACCAGGAAATTGACCACCAGCAGCACTGAGAAGACCGCCGTACTGGTGTACAGGCTGACGTCGAGCATGTCGGTGAGAATGTCGGTGATCTGGGTGCCGACGATGCTCACCAGTACCACCGTGAGCCAGTAGATCCAGGGGGTGTAGGCGCGGGTACGCAGTTGGCAGGTCAGGGCGATGGCCAGCAGCACGGCCATGCCGATGCTGGTCCAGACAGTGCCGAGGCCGGCGTCGACGGCGAGGAAGTCGGCGCCTGTTTCGCCCACTGTGGTGGACATGATTTTGATGATCCAGAAGGACAGCGTCACTTCGGGGACTTTGTTGAGCCAGCCGGCTAGGGTCGGGTTCATGTCGGTCAATTCTCCTGGGCAGCGCTATCAAGTGCGCAGGAGAAAGGCTACCGACCGAAACTTAGCTGAAACGTAGGAGCTGCCGAAGGCTGCGATCGTTTGAAAAACAAGATCAAAAGATCGCAGCCTTCGGCAGCTCCTACAGGGGGAATGGGAGCGCCATGCTGCGATCAGGTGTGCACCAGGGCAATGGTGAATGAGACGACGATCATGCAGGCAAAGGCGAAATTGAGGTTCATGCGGCTTCCTTCCAGAACAGTGTTGATGGCGCCATTCTGAACAGGCGACTGGGAAATAAAAAATTGCCCCTCGTGATGTGAAAGATCGAAAGAATTGATACCTGCACTGTTTTCCGGGCACGCCGGTTTGTGTTTACCCGGCGCTTTGGCTAATCTGCCGAAACGCGCAAAATAACGCACAAACAGGCATAACCATGCACGATCATTCCGCAGCCGAACTCCCTCATCTGCGCCGGCAGAAAATCCTCTTGATCCTCGAGCGTGACGGCAAGGTCATGGCTTCCGAGTTGAGCCGACACTTCGCTGTCTCCGAAGACACCATCCGCCGCGATCTGTCGGAACTGGCCGATGCCGGCCTGGTGCAACGGGTGCATGGCGGGGCGCTGCCGCGACCCAAGGACACCGGCAAGGACTACTTCACCCGCATCAGCGAAACCGACGAGGTGAAAACCGGCCTGGCGCAGATCGCGGCCAGTCGCGTCGAGAACGGGCAGATTGTGATGTTCGACTCTGGCACCACGACCTTGCAGATCGCGCGAATGCTGCCATCAGACATCTGCATCACGGCGGTCACTGCCTCACCGATGACGGCGATTACCTTGTCCGAATACAAAGGGGTGAAGGTGATCCTGGCCGGCGGCCAACTCAACCCGGCCACGATGTCGGCCAGCGGCCATGAAACCCTGCGCCTGCTCGAAGGCATCAAGGCCGATCTGTTGTTCACCGGGGTGTGTGCGATTCACCCCGAAGTTGGCATCAGCTCCCTGCATTTTGACGAGGTGCCGGTGAAGCAGGCGATGCTCGACAGTGCATCCCAGGTGATTGCCGTGACCACGGCGGACAAGCTGGGCGCGGTGGAACCGTTCGTGGTCGCGCCCTGTTCGCGCTTGCACACGCTGATCACCGAACGCCATGTGGCCTCGGGCAATATCGAGGATTACCGGGTACTGGGGATCGAGGTGGTGCAGGCGCACGCCTGAGCCGGCGCCACGCATTCCAGCCGTGCGGTCATATCTGCTAGCCTTCGCTTCTTTGCCCGGTGCGCATTCCAGTGCGTCGGGCGCTGCCATCGAGAACCCAGCATGCCAATGTCAACACTCGACCCTCTGGACATGGACATCGTCCGTGAATTGCAGGAAGACGGTCGTCGCGCGTTTCGCGAAGTCGCACGTAATTTGTCGGTGCCCGAGGCCACGGTGCGTACGCGGGTCAAGCGCATGCAGGACCAGGGCATTTTGCAGATTCTGGCGTTCACCAACCCGGCCAAGCTGGGCGATGCGAAGCTGGCACTGTTGTTCGTCAACGTCGGGCCACAGGAACACGAGCGAGTGGTCGATACCCTCGGGCGCTGGACCGAAGTCAGCTACCTGTCCACCACCATGGGCACCGCCGATATTTGCGTGCAGGTGCTGTGCCACGATAACGACGCGTTGTGGCGCCTCAAGCAACGCCTTCGCGCGCTGCCGGGCGTGGAAGAAGTGCGGATGATGCAGGAAGTGAAAGTGCACAAAATCCGCTTCACCATTCCGGGAGCGGATATCGAGTTGTGAGGGTGGTGTGCCTCTGCCATTAGTATTGAATGTTCCGGCCCCATCGCGGGCAAGCCAGCTCCCACAGTAATTGGGGGTGTCACAGATTTTGCGTCTGGACACAGAACCTGTGGGAGCGGGCTTGCCAGCGATGGCGGTGTGTCAGTCACTGGTGATGTTGAGCATGCCGGCCCCTTCGCGAGCAGGCTCGCTCCCACAGTGGCTCATCGGTGAACACAAAGAATGTGGCCACCCGAGATCCCTGTGGGAGCGAGCCTGCTCGCGAAGGCGATATAAAGGTCGCCGCTACCTCAATGCGCCTCCTCCAGCTCGTCATGCAGCAGCCCGAAGATGTTGCGCTTCATCTCGATGAATGAACGCTCCATCACCATGTCCAGGCTGCGTGGACGCTCAATCGGCACGTCGAGAATCTGCTTGATCCGCCCAGGCCGGGCGCCCATGACATACACCCGGTCGCCCAGCAAAATGGCCTCGTCGATATCGTGGGTCACGAACAACACCGTCTTCTTGCTGTTACCCCAGACACGCAACAGCAGCTGCTGCATCTGCAAGCGGGTCTGGCTGTCGAGCGCGCCGAAGGGTTCGTCCATCAGCAGGATTTGCGGATCGTTAGCCAGTGCACGAGCAATGGCCACGCGCTGCATCATGCCGCCCGATAGCTGCTTGGCGTAGTGGTCGGCAAAGGTGCTGAGGCCGACTTCGTTGACGTAGTAATCGACGATGTCCTTGCGCTGCGCTGCCGGCATGCCGCGACGCTTGAGACCGAACTCGACGTTCTGCCGCACGGTCAGCCAGGGGAACAAGGTGTAGCTCTGGAACACCATGCCACGATCCGCTCCCGGCCCCTGCACCTGCTGGCCACCGACATAAATCTCGCCCGAGGTGGGCTCGGCCAGGCCGGCGGTGAGGTACAGCAGGCTCGACTTGCCGCACCCCGAAGGGCCCACCAGCACGGCGAATTGCTGGTCTGGCACGTCGAAAGACACTTGCTCCAGCGCGGTAAAGGTACTGCCGTCGGGTTTCTGGTAGCGCAGGCTGACCTTGTCGACCTGCAGCCGTGGCGAAGCCTTCACCGGGGGCGCGTCAGCCGTGACGAAACGATGCGAAGTAGCGGTTACTGAGCCCATGCGGTGATCCTCAGGCGTAGGAAGCGGAACAGTTGATCGGTGACCAGGCCCAGCAGGCCGATGATCGCGATGGCGAGGAAAATCACATCCACCTGGAAGCCGCGCATCGCCTTGAGGCTCAGGTAGCCCAGGCCACTGGAAGCCGCCACCAGCTCGGCGACCACCAGGTAAGTCCAGGCCCAGCCCATGGTCACGCGCAGGGTATCGAGCACGCCCGGCAACGAGGCGGGGGCAATCACATGCAGCACCGCGTCGCGACGATTGGAGCCCAGGGTGTAGGAGGCGTTGACCAGGTCTTTGGAAATGCCCTTGGACACGTCAGCGATCATCACCAGTTGCTGGAAGAACACGCCGAAGATAATCACCGACACCCGCTGTTCCAGGCCGATGCCGATCCACAGGATGAACAGCGGCACGAAGGAGGTCACCGGCAGGTAGCGGATGAAGTTGACCATCGGTTCGAGGAACGCCTGGACGATGCGGAAGCTGCCCATCAGCAACCCCAGCGGCACCGCCACCAGCGACGACACGATAAAGCCGACCATCACCACTTCCAGGCTGGCCCAAACGTGCGTACCCAATGTGCCGTCACGTGCCAGGCGCGCTGCCGCGTCCAGCACGGCACCCGGTGTCGGCAGAAACATCGCCGGCACCACGCCGCCATAGGACAGACCGGCCCACAGGCCGACCAGCAACACCCACGCCAGGCCACTGGCGCTCCAGATCACCGACACCGGCAGCCCGGTCTTGGGCGTGACGCAGCGGCTGACCCACGAATTTCGCTTGAACATGACGACCTCCTAGAGCGGGCTGACAAAACGGTTGTCGACCAGGTCGTCATTGCTGACGTTGTAGGGTTTGCCCTGGAGTTCGCTGGCGGTCTCGTTGGCCAACTTGATCAGCTCGGCACTGGCGCCAGGCTTGCCCACGGAACCCAGCAACTGCTCGCTCATGGCCTGGTCGTAGAAACGCACGCCCTTGGCCGCGGCCGCCAGTTCCTTGGGATCGGACAGATAGCCGCCGACACCCTTGGCCATGATTTCGTAGGCTTTTTCCGGATGGTCCTTGGTGTACTGCACCGCTTTGTACAGACCGGACACCAAGGCCTTGACGTCGTCGGGCTGCTTTTCGATGACGCTGCAGTTGAGCGCTACCACGTCGACGATCACTGCCGGGGTACTGCTGCTGTCGATCAGCACCTTGCCTTGCTGCTTGTCGCGGACCATCGACAGATGCGGTTCCCACGTCACGGCGGCCGGAACGCGGCCAGCGATAAACGCCGTGGCGGCGTCATCGGCCGTCATGTTTTGCACGGTGATGTCGCTCATGGTCATGCCGTGCTTTTTCAGCAGGTAGGACAGCCAGAACTGCGAGGTCGACCCTTCATTGACCGCGACTGCCTTGCCCTTGAGTTCCTGCAGGCTCTTGACGTCCTTGCCCACCAGCACGCCGTCGCCGCCATGGCTGTCATCCAGGGCCGCGACGGCCTTGAAGCAGAACTGCGGGCGGTATTTGAGCACTTCGTCAATGGTCGAGGCCGAGCCTGAGAGTTGGCCGGACGCCTGGGCCGCCATGTACATCGACGCCTCTTCAACCACCGGCAACTCGACGGTCAGACCCTTTTCCTTGAAGTAACCCAGGTCCTGGGCGAGGTAGAGGGTGCCGTAGCCGACCCACGTGGTATGGCCGATGGACAGGGTGCCGGCCTGGGCGCTGCCGGCGGCAGCCACGGCCAGGGCCGTGACTGCCAGTGGATGAGTTAAACGGGTACGCAAAGACTTGGTCATGGAACACTCCCGGGACGATGGTTTTTTTTGTTCGTACAAATCGGGGCAGTGGGCAGGGCGCCCAAAAGAGCTGAGGCCGCGTGGTCTCTCGTGGACCCTTTACCTCTGTCAGCGGCTGCGATGGTGGCCGATGTCAGGGGGCAGGAAAATTAGTAAATATGTGGTTACTGATGAGGAAAAAAATGGTTTGTCCCGCGCGGGCTCGCCCACGACCCAGCGAGAAAATCACCTGACGTCCTATTCGGGATGAGTCGATCACGACGTTTTCCTGCCCCTTATCCATTTGCGACAAATCCTGCGCACCCCTGGCGCGCAGGTGATTGCACCTGCCTGCCCGCAAACCCTCATCCCTCAAGGCCTGCGCCCAAAAAAGCGGTTTTTTCGCGATCGTGCTGTTTATCGCTATGCGTATCTAATGGCGACATAAGCTGCGCAATGCGCAATATAATCGTAAAAAACAGCTGCTAATGCGCAGAAAACAGGATTAAGATTGACTCATCGCAAGGTGTTACAAAAAAATAGCGAATGAGGGTGAACGTCATGCACGAGAGCACTAACGGCCTTGAGCCGACCCAAGGCTTCGAAAAGACCATTCGCTGGTGGGATGGTGTCGCCATCACCCTCAGCTTGCCGGCGGCGTTGTTCGTCGGCCTCGGTTATTCCATGGGCGCCATCGGTGCCTGGGCGGCGGTCGCGCTCTGGGCCACCATCGCCGGCGTGGCGGCGTTGCATAACTGGGTGTATTCGGAAATGGGCGCGATGTTCAGCCACAAATCCGGTGGCATCGCCCTGTATGCCAACGAAGCCTGGAGCAAGCGTTTTCCTTCCCTGGGGCCATTGGCGACCTACGCGTACTGGTTCGCCTGGGCCACGGCCCCGGCGATCTGGGGCCTGGCGGTTTCGCAGATTCTCACCGAGCAGTTCTGGCCCAACGCCACTTATCAGCTCGACCTCGGCATCATCCAGCTCGATTTGCCGCAGTTGATTGCCCTGGGCGTGGCGTTGCTGTCCTGGGCGCTGAGCATGATTGAGCTGCGTTTCACCATGATCCTCATCACCCTGGCCGGCGTGCTGCTGATGATTCCGGTGGTGATTTTCGGCAGCGGCGCGTTCGCTTCGCACCTCTGGACCACGTCGACCTTCACCTGGCGCATCCCCGGTGGCCTGGAAGGCTTGCGCACGGTCATGGCCTGGCTGTTCGTGATGGCGTGGTCGGCCTATGCGGTGGAAGCGGCGGCCTCGTTCATTCCCGAGTACCGCGACACGGTGCGCGACACCCGCAAGGCCTTGCGCGTGTCGGCGTTGATCCTGCTGATGGTGTTCACCCTCACACCACTGGGCCTGGCCGGCCTGTTGGGCGAGCAGACCCTGGCCAACTCGCCGAACGGTTTCCTCCAGGCCGGTGCGGTGGCGCTGCTCGGTGGTGGGGCGGCGGCGATGACCCTGGTGCTGATCGCCGGCATTCTGGTGCTCTCGGTAATGGGCACCGCCGATGCGGCCCGTGCGCTTTATCAAAGCTCCCGCGATGGCCTGACCGTGCGCCAGTTCGGCGTGCTCAATCGCAGCGGCGTGCCGGCCCGCGCCGTCACCGTGCAACTGGCGATCAACGTGGCGCTGGTGCTGTTTGTCGGCAATGCCCTGGCGGTGATCGTCGCCGGTAACGTCGGCTATGTGTTGGCACACCTGCTGGCGGTTGCCGGTTTCGTGGTGCTGCGCAAGGACCAGCCGGATACCCCGCGACCCATTCGCCTGCCGCGACGCTGGATCGCCATTGCCTCGGCGCTGGCGGTGTTCGACGGCCTGATCCTGATCGTGGGCATCACCAGCGCCTCGATCACCGGCTACGGCAGCTACAAGGAAGTCGGCATCGCCATCGCCGTCCTCGCCATCTCCCAGGTCATGTACCGGTTGCGCCGGGCACAAGACCGGGCGCACCCGCAACCCGCGCATTCGTAAGGCGCTGCTCGCAGCCCACGCACAACCACGCAATAAAGGAACACCCCAATGAGTATCGACAACTCGTTCGGCCTCGCCTGGCCGAATCGTAGCCCCGTGGCCGTCTCCCTGACGTTCGACGTGGATGGCGAGGCCGGTTTTCTCGGCGACAGCCCGACGTTTGCCCGCCGCCTGACCAGCCTGTCGGAAGGCCGCTTCAGCGTGAATCGCGGCGTGCCACGGATTCTCGAATTGTTGGCGCGGCACCAGATCAAGGCCTCGTTTTTCGTGCCGGGCCACACCGCCGAGCACAACCCCGGGCTGGTGGAGCGCCTGCTGGAGGCGGGCCACGAAGTTGGCCATCACGGCCACCTGCACCTGCGCAGTGACAAGGTTTCGGTACAGGAACAGATCGATGAAATGGAGCGCGGCCTGGTGGCGCTGGCCAGGGCCGGTGCGCCAAAACCGGCGGGTTATCGCTCGTCGTCCTGGGAGCTGACCCCGGAAACCTTCGAGCTGATCATCCGCCACGGCTTCAAGTACGACTCCAGCTGCATGGGCGATGACCGTCCGTACATCGAAACCTGGAACGGACAGTCGATCGTCGAGTTGCCGGTGCACTGGTCGCTGGATGACTGGCCAATGTTTGGCTGGGGCATCGATAACGGTGGCAACTACACCCACCCGCGCACCCTGACCGACGTGTGGCTGGCCGAGTACGAATCGGCCCGTCGCGACGGTCGCCACACCAGCTTCACGATGCACCCGGAGGTGATTGGCCGGGCGGCGCGTTTCGAACAACTGGAGCGTTTCGTCGAGCGTCTGGTGAGCGATGGCGATGTCTGGTTTGCGCGCCTGGATGAAGTGGCCGCCCATGTGACGCCGTATCTGGAGCAACGCCGATGAGCACAGTATTCCGCTCCACGGTGACCGATCCCCGTGGCCGAGGCCGCGAATTTGGCGAATGCCATGCCGCGCAGATTAAGGCGTCGGTCGAGGCGTATCGCGGCTTGTTCGAACGCACGGCAAAAGGCCCCGTGGACTTGCTGCAACTGGGCTGCGAGGCATTGCTTCAGATCGAACAGTTCGCGCCACCCTTGCACGCCGAAATCCTCGGCATGGCCGAAGGGGCAGGGCTGGATGCGCGGGAAATCGGTGCGATCAATGCGCGCACGGAAATCCTCGCCTACCTCGGTGCGCAGCTGCGCGGCGAGTGCTCGACCGTCGTGCAGGTCGATCCCGCCAGGCCGATGCCGATCACCGTGCAGACCTGGGACTGGTATTCGCAGTTCGCCGGTCAGTGGCTGGTCTGGGAGATTCCCCACGACGACGGACGCCTGACCACCACGGTCACCGAGTACGGCATCGTCGGCAAGATCGGCGTGAACAAGCATGGTCTGGGCGTGCACTTCAATATCCTGCACCACCGCAGCGACGGGCAACGCATCGGCGTGCCGGTGCACGTGGCGTCGCGCTGGCTGCTCGACAGCCAGGGCGACATCAACGATGCATTGCAACTGCTGGCCGCCACGGATTTCTCCGCGTCCAGCGTGTTGACGGTGGTGGCATCGAAGGCCGGGGAGAGCACCGCCGTGAGCGTGGAGCTCTACCCCGAAGGCCCGGCATTCGTGTTCCCCGGCGCCGACGGCCTGCTGGTGCACACCAACCATTTTCTCGACCCGCGCGCCGCAGCCGGCGACACCGAATGGGCCGTGTATCCCGACACCCTGTTGCGTCACGACACCTTGACCCGGCGTCTGGCCAATCGCCGCGACCTCAGCGCGAGCCAGATCATCGCCGCGATGAACAGCCACCTCGGCGGCACCGGGGCCGTGTGCTGCCACCCCGATCCCGACAGCAACGCCGACCAGTACCAGACCCTGGTCACGGTGGCCATCGATGTAGTAGCCGGCACCCTTAAAGCCTTGCCGGGCGGGCCTTGCGCCCATGCCCATCGCTAATCAAAAAAACCAGGAGACCACTCCCATGCTCACACTCAAACGCATCGACAACATGGACATCCTCACCAACGACGTGCAGCGCCTGGTGGACTTCTACCACGGCACCCTGGGCCTGGGGTTCTTCCTGCCCTACGTGGCCGAAGAGCGTTGGGCGGCCATCGAAACCGGCAACCTGACCCTGTACCTGTTCCACACCGAAAACCGTGCCCAGGTCGAGCGCCGCACGGCGGTCAACCTCGAAGACTTGCCGGGCTTCGATTCCTTCGCCTTCGAAGTGGAAAACCTCGACGAGGCCATGGCGTACCTGGAGGGCAAGGTCGAGTGGGTCACCGCCAAGCCCATTGAATGGCAGCACCCCAACGGCACGCACTACCGCTACCGCCCGATGTTCGACCCCGACGGCAACATGCTCTACATCACCGAACCGCACAAAGTGTGAAAACGGCTCGCCCAGGAGAACAATAAAATGACCGTTTCTATCTCTACCCAACATGCCAAGGTCGCGCCGCAAAGTGTGTTGGACCTGGCGCCCGAGGCGCAGAAATTCGCCGGCCGCGTGGCCCTGATCACCGGCGCTGGCCGTGGTGCCGGTCGTGCCCATGCCCGCTTGCTGGCGGCACGCGGTGCGGCAGTAGTCGTCAACGACATCGATGTCGACGTGGCCAAGGCCACCGCTGCCGACATCGTCGAAGCGGGTGGCAAAGCCATCGCCATCGCCTGCGACATCACCCTCAAGGCCAACGCCGAAAGCCTGATCGCCAAGGCCGTCGAGCATTTCGGCCAACTCGACATCCTGGTGCACAACGCCGGGATGATGTACTCGCTGACCGGCCTTGAAGACACCGACGACGCCAACTTCAACCAGTTGCTGGCGATCAATGTGCACGCGCCGTTGTTCCTGACCCGCGCCGCGCTGCCGGCCTTGCGCCAGAGCAAGGCGCCACGGGTGATCTTCATCAACTCGCAATGGGGCCAGGTACCGGACGGCCATTCCTACGCCTACATGGTCTCGAAGACCGCGCAACTGGGCCTGATGAAAACCATGGCCAAGGAGTTCGTGGGGCAGGGGATTCTGGTCAACGCCATCACCCCCGGTGCGATCCTGACCCGCATGGTGCCCGAGGAGTACATCGAAGGCGAGAAGGCCAACATTCCGTTGGGGCGCCTGGTGCACCCCGAGGAAATCGCCGCTGCCGTGGCGTTTTTGGCCAGTGACGAGTCGGCCTTCATCACCGGGCAGGTCCTGGCGGTGAACGGTGGTGCGCTGGTTGTCGGTATCTGAGTTGAGCCTGA
The DNA here is from genome assembly GCF_050990305.1 of Pseudomonas putida. Lineage (GTDB taxonomy): Bacteria > Pseudomonadota > Gammaproteobacteria > Pseudomonadales > Pseudomonadaceae > Aquipseudomonas > Aquipseudomonas putida_AH. The sequence continues at coordinate 2,690,681 of NZ_CP158817.1, forward strand.
TCGAGGATAAGAACATGAGCGAAAAAATGACCCAACGCCAACGCGCCGAAGCCGCCATGCGCCGTCAGTGGTTCCCGGTGGCACGCAGCGTCGATCTGGACACCCCGCAGTCGGCGACCCTGCTCGGCGAACGCCTGGTGGTGTACCGCACTGAGTCCGGCCAGGCCGTTGTGCAAGAGGCCCGTTGCCCCCATCGCGGCGCCGATTTTGCCCTCGGCAAAGTGCATGGCGAGAGCATTGCCTGTCCGTATCACGGTTGGCGTTTTGCCGCCGACAATGGCCAGTGCAATCACGTGCCATCGCTGGCCGATCAATGCAAGATCCCGCCCCAGGCGTCGATCAAGACTTACCCGGTGATCGAGCGTTTTGCCCATGTCTGGACCGCTTTGGAGGACCCGGTCGAGGACCTCTACGACCCTGAACAATGGAAAGGCATCGACTTCCAGTGGCTGGCCGCCGAACCACTGCATTCGCCGACCGGCGTGGCGGTGGCCATCGAAAACTTCCGAGACGTGGCGCATTTTCCGTTCGTGCATTTCGTGTCCATGGGCCCGAGCCCGCACATCGTCGAGCCGTTGAAGGTTCGTCGCGAAGGCCTGGATGTGATCATGGAACGGCCGTTGGATGCCGGTGAGGGCGAGTGGGCCAACGATGGCGATTGCATGATGTTCTATCACTGCGCCGCGCCGGGGCTGGCCAGCATCACCTACGACTACGAACGCCTGGGCAAGCGCATCGTCGCCGGCTTCCCGTCGCCGGTGGCCTATGACGAAGTGAAGATTTTCTGGGGCGTGGCCAATGCCAGCGACTTCAAGGGTGCCGACCTTCAGGAAAACCTGCGCATCGAAGAAATGGTCTACCTGGAGGACATGCCGATTGCCGCCGGGATATTCCCTCGGGAAATCGATTGGGACGGGGTGTTTGTCGAGCATTCGGTGCCCGCTGATTTGTTCACCCTCAATTACCGCCGCGCCTTCCGTGAGTTCATGGAGCGCGCTGTGCCTGACACTTCGATGGCCCAGGGGCAACGAGGCGTGGCATGAGCCGCGCGGGTGAAAACAGGGACGTGCTGATCAGCGCCATGCGCCTGGAGGCCGAGGGTGTGATGTCCCTGGAACTGCGGGCGTTGGCGGATCAGCCGTTGCCGCCGTGGCAAGCGGGGGCGCACATCGATGTGCGCCTGCCGTCGGGCCTTACTCGGCAGTATTCGCTGTGTGGTGATCCGCTGGATCGGCATAGCCTGCGCATTGCGGTATTGCGCGAGGACAAGGGGCGCGGTGGCTCCCGGGAGGTGCACGACGGCCTGCGGGTCGGTCAGGTTATCAATATTGGCGAGCCGCGCAATGCCTTCGCCCTCGCACCGGCGGCGGCCTATCAGTTCGTCGCCGGCGGCATCGGCATCACGCCGATCCTGCCGATGATCCTGGCGGCGGAGCGCGCAGGCGTGCCGTGGCACCTGGTGTATGGCGGGCGTTCGCGGCGTTCCATGGCGTTTCTGGATTTTCTGGAATCCCGCGCGGGCGAGCAGGTGGAGATCCTGCCGGCGGACGAGTTCGGTTTGCTGGACCTGGAGCGCATCGCTGCACGCAGTGCGGCCGGGGCCGAGACCTACAGTTGCGGTCCCGGCGTGCTGCTCGATGCCTTGACCGCGCGCTTCGCTGAACAGGAACTGGAAGGGCGCCTGCACCTGGAACGCTTCGCGGCGGCGCCGATGGTCGCGGCGGCGGGTGAGGGTGACTTCACCGTCATCCTGGCCCGCAGCGGTCGGGAAATCGCCGTCCCGTCCCATTGCTCGATCATGGCCGCATTGCGTGAGCAAGGCGTCGATGTGCCGTCGTCCTGCGAGCAGGGCGTGTGCGGCATGTGCGAAACCCGGGTGCTCGACGGCGAAATCGACCACCGCGACATGCTCCTCACCGACAGCGAAAAGGCTCGCAACAACCTGATGATGGTCTGCGTGTCCCGGGCCAGGTCGTCTAGGCTGACATTAGACCTCTAAGCATCACATCGAACCCTTGTGGGAGCGGGCTTGCTCGCGAAGGCGGTCTGACAGTCGACATTGTCGATGTCTGATACACCGCCTTCGCGAGCAAGCCCGCTCCCACAGGTTTTGCATTCCTTCAATAAAGGATCGTCCACCACCATGCTCTCCCTCTGCATCCTCGAAACCGACCATCTGCGCCCTGAGCTGGCCGGCGAATTCCACGGCTACGGCCGCATGTTCCAGCAGTTGTTCGAACGCCAACCCATCCCGGTGCGCGTCACCGTGTGCAACGTCGTGGACGGTGAATATCCGCCTGACGATCAACAGTTCGACGCGTACCTGATCACCGGCAGCAAGGCCGATGCGTTTGGCGATGCGCCGTGGATCAAGACGCTGCGCGACTACCTGCTGCAACGTTACCGGGCGGGCGATAAGCTGCTGGGGATCTGCTTTGGCCATCAACTGCTGGCCCTGGCACTGGGCGGCGAATGTGGCCGCTCGGAACAGGGCTGGGGTTTGGGCGTGCATCACTATCAGGTGCTTGAGCAACAGCCGTGGATGACGCCCAAGCGAGATGGTTTTGATTTGCTGGTGTCGCACCAGGACCAGGTCAGCGCCTTGCCGCTGGGTGCGCAGTTGCTGGCGTCGAGCCCGTTTTGCCCGATCGCGGCGTATCGAATCGGCGATCAGGTGTTGTGCTTCCAGGGGCATCCGGAGTTCGTCGAACCCTATGCGCAAGGGCTGTTGGATTTGCGGCGCGGCGTGTATGGGGAAAAGCTCTATGGAGAAGCCAGCGCGAGTTTCAAGAACGGCAACGACGGTGCATTGATTGCTCAATGGATGCTGCAGTTCCTGACCTGAGTTCAGCCTATAACCTGTAGGAGCTGCCGAAGGCTGCGATCTTTTGATCTTGAAAATCAAAAGATCGCAGCCTCGTTGCACTCGACAGCTCCTACAGAAGGAACGCATTCAAACCTGTGGGAGCGGGCTTGCTCGCGAAGGCGGTGTGTCAGTCAATATTGATGGAGAGTGACACACTGTTCGTGTAGGAGCTGCCGAAGGCTGCGATCTTTTGATCTTCTCTTATAAAAATCAAAGGATCGCAGCCTTCGGCAGCTCCTACATTGAGCGCGCAGGCCGCGAGGCGGGCGCAATTCACGCTGTCACAGCTTGATCCATGTGGCTTTCAGCTCGGTGTATTTGTCCAGCGCATGCAGCGATTTGTCCCGCCCGTTCCCCGATTGCTTGAACCCGCCAAACGGCGCGGTCATGTCGCCACCGTCGTACTGGTTGACCCACACACTGCCGGCACGCAGGGCTTTGGCGGTGAGGTGGGCTTTGGACAGGTCGGCGGTCCAGATCCCGGCGGCGAGGCCGAAGGGGCTGTCGTTGGCGATCTGGATCGCTTGTTCCGGGGTGTCGAAGGTGATCACCGACAAGACCGGGCCGAAGATTTCTTCCTGGGCAATGCGCATCCCGTTATCGACCTGATCGAAGATCGTCGGCTCGACAAACACGCCGCCGCTTTGCTCCAACACGCGACGTCCGCCGCACACCAGTGCCGCGCCTTGATCCACACCCGCCTGGATATACCCCAGCACCGTTTCCAGCTGTTGAGTGTCCACCAGAGCACCCACCTTGGTCGCCGGGTCCAGTGGATGCCCCGGCTGCCATTGGCCCAAGGCCTGCACCAGCAGCGGCATGAAGCGCGCTTTCACCGAGCGCTCGATCAGCAAGCGTGAACCCGCCGTGCACACTTCACCCTGATTGAAGGCGATGGCACTGGCGGCGGCTTCGGCGGCGATCTTCAGATCAGGGGCGTCGGCGAACACGATGTTCGGGCTCTTGCCGCCCGCTTCCAGCCAGACCCGTTTCATGTTCGATTCGCCGGCATACACCATCAGTTGCTTGGCGATGCGCGTCGAGCCGGTGAACACCAGGGTGTCGACGTCCATGTGCAATGCCAGGGCCTTGCCGACGGTATGACCGAAGCCCGGTAGTACGTTGAGCACGCCTTTGGGAATGCCCGCCTGAAGTGCCAGTTGCGCCAGGCGAATGGCGGTCAGCGGTGATTTTTCCGAGGGTTTGAGGATCACCGAGTTGCCCGCCGCCAACGCCGGGCCGAGTTTCCAGCAGGCCATCAGCAGCGGGAAATTCCACGGCACGATGGCCGCGACCACGCCGATCGGCTCGCGGGTCACCAGTCCCAGTTGGTCGTGGGCCGTGGCGGCCACTTCGTCGTAAACCTTGTCGATGGCTTCGCCGTACCAGCGGATCGCCCGCGCGGCACCGGGAATGTCGACGTTCAGGGCATCGCTGATCGGCTTGCCCATGTCGACGGTTTCCAGCAGCGCCAGTTCTTCGGCGTGAGCCTCCATCAACGTGGCCAGGCGAATCAAGGCGGCCTTGCGTTCAGTCGGTGGCTGGCGTGACCAGACGCCGGAGTCGAAGGCCTGACGCGCACTGTGCACGGCGAGGTCGGCGTCGGCTTGGGCGCAACTGGCAATCCGGCCCAGCAGGCGACCGTCGAGGGGGCTGATGCAGTCAAACGTTTCTCCGCTGACGGCATCGCAATACTGGCCATCGATGAACGCCTGGGTGAGTGGCGACAGTGAAGCGGCGCGCTGTTCCCACTCATTGAAGGTGAGGTGTGTCATGTTCGTGTCCTGTTCAAAGAGGGGATCAGCGCAGGCGCTCGAGCATCTGGTAGTACCACATGCCGGCGGCGAGCATCGGGTTGCCCAGCAGGTCGCCCATGGGCACGCGAATGTGCTGGCAGGCGGCGAAGGTGTCGAACTGCTGCAGTTGCCCGGTGATCGCCCGGCCCATGATTTCGCCCATGATGTGGGTGGTGGCGATGCCGTGGCCGGAGTAGCCCTGGCAGTACCAGACGTTGTCCGAGAGCTTGCCCAGTTGGGGGATGCGGTTGATGACGATGCCCATCGCGCAGCTCCACTGGTAATCGATGGCCACGCCCTTGAGCGCCGGGAAGGTCTGCTCGATGCACGGGCGCAGTTCGGCGGCGATGTCCCGCGAATCCTTGCCGCTGTAGTTGGCGCCACCACCGAACAACAGGCGGCCGTCGGCGGTCAGGCGGTAGTAGTCGAGCACGAAGCGACAGTCGTACACGGCCAGGTCTTCGCGGTTGATCTGTGTGGCCAGATCCCCCAACGGTGCAGTGGTGACGATGCCACCCATGGCCGGGAAGATCTTGCCCTTGAGCTTGGCCGGTTCAAGCTTGTGGTAGACGTCGCCGGCCAGTAGCACCTGGTTGGCGTCGATGCGGCCGTGGGCGGTGCGCACGCCAGGGCTCTTGTGAGGAGCATCGCCATGAATGATCTCCAGCACTTCGCTGTTTTCGAAGATCAACGCCCCGAGGCTTTCAGCAGCCCGCGCTTCGCCGATACACAGGTTCAGCGGGTGCAGGTGCATGTTGCGGGTGTTCTTGATCGCACCGTGGTAGAGGTCGGTTTGCAGCAGGTCGCGCACCTGGCTGCGGTCGAGCAGGCTGATTTCATCGCCCATGCCACGGCGTAGCGCCTCTTCGTAATCCTTGCGCAAGCCGTCCATGTGGCTGGGCTTGTAGGCTGCATGCAGGTGACCGTGCTTGAGGTCGCAGGCGATGCCGTATTTTTCCACCCGCTGCTGGATGATCTGGTGCCCGCGCCAGCGCAGGTGCCAGATGAAATCATCGACGTCATCGCCGACCGTGCGGCGCATCTGTTTGCGCATCGCTTCATCGCCCGAGAGGCTGCCGGTGACCTGGCCGCCGTTGCGCCCGGTGGCGCCCCAGCCGATTTTTTGGCTTTCGACGATGGCGACTTTCAGGCCTTTCTCCGCGAGTTCAACCGCGGTGGCGACGCCGGTAAAACCGCCGCCGATGATCACCACGTCAACCCGATGCTGGCCTTGCAGGGTGGGGTAGTCGGTGTCCTGGTTGAGGGTGGCGGTGTAGTAGGAATTGGTGCGTTGAGTCATGACATTGTCCAAACAAAGGAGGTGGAGAGGCGAGCGCAGCCTCTGTAGGAGCAAAGCTTGCTCGCGATGGCGGTATGTCATTGAGCATTGATGTCGACTGATACACCGTCATCGCGAGCAAGCTGTGCTCCTACAAGTTTTGTGGTGGCTGACTGTGCGGCTTACGCCTCAGTCAAATACCAACGCCAATCCTGCTCACCCACTTCGGCCATGAACTGCCGGTACTCGGCCCGTTTGACCGCCAGATACACCCCAAGAAATTCCTGCCCCAGCGCATCCCGCGCCCACGCCGAGTTTTCCAGCGCCGTCAGCGACGTCAGCCAGTCGGTGGGCAGCAGTTGCTTGGCTTGCGCGTAGCCGTTGCCTTCGACCGGTTCGCCCGGGTCGAGGTTTTCGCGGATACCGCGATGGATGCCGGCCAGAATCGCCGCCGCGGCCAAGTATGGGTTGGCGTCGGCGCCACAGATGCGGTGTTCGATGTGCCGGCTATTGGCCGGGCCACCGGGAACGCGCAGGCTGACAGTGCGGTTGTCGACACCCCAGGTCGGCGCCAGCGGTGCATAGCTGTTGGCCTGGAAACGCCGGTAGGAGTTGGCGTTGGGGCAGAACAACAGCAGCGAATCGAGCAAGGAGGCGAGCATGCCGCCCACCGCTGTGCGCAGCAGCGGCGTGCCGGCCGGATCTTCGGAGGCGAACAGATTGCGGCCCTCGGCATCGGCGATGCTCACGTGCATGTGCATGCCGGTGCCCGCCAGGTCATCGAAGGGCTTGGCCATGAACGTGGCCTTCATGCCGTGCTTGTGGGCCACGGCTTTGACCAGCCGCTTGTAGCGCACCGCCTGGTCCATGGCGAGCAAGGCATCGCCGTGTTCCAGGGTGATTTCCACCTGTCCCGGGGCGTACTCGGAGATTGCCGTGCGCGCGGGGATGTCATGGAGTTTGCACGCCGCATAGAGGTCGGCGAGGAAGGGCTCGATCTGTTCCAGTTCACGCAGGCCATAGACCTGGGTGTGCCTCGGTCGACCGCCGTCGGCATCCAGCGCCGGTTGCGGGCGACCGTTGTGATCGCGTTTGGCATCGAGCAGATAGAACTCCAGCTCGCAGGCCATCACCGGGTGATAACCCTCGGCTTTCAGACCGTCGATGACTTTGATCAGCAGGTGACGCGGGTCGGCGATGCTCGCCGGCATGCCTTCTTGCGGGTGCATGCTGACTTGCACCGCCGCGGTCGGAATCTGCCGCCACGGCAAACGCACCAGGCTGCCTTCGAGGGGGTAAGCGCGGCAGTCGATATCGCCCACATCCCAGACCAGCCCGGAGTTTTCGACGTCCTCACCCTGCAGGGTCAGGCCAAGGATGGTGCTGGGCAGCGGACGCCCGCTTTCATACACCGCCAGCAGTTCTTCGCGGTGCAACAGCTTGCCGCGCGGCACACCGTTGGCGTCAAGAATGAACAACTCGATCATGTCGATATCGGGGTTGTTCGCCAGAAAGCGTTGGGCATCTTCAAGGGCAGCAAATTTCATGATTCGTCACTCACAGTGTGGCGCCACGCGGGCGCACGGATTCAGGTCACGGCATAGCGACGAACACAGTCGCGCAGCGCGTTGGCAGCGATAGCGAAAAGAAAAAGGGAGGCTCTACGCGTGGGGAACGCGATCAGGCGAGCGGGGTGCTATCCGGCGGGCGTGAGGAGTGACGCAGTTTCGAACGGCGCAAGGCCATGGGCAGGTTGACGATGCGCTTCATGAGGCAATGCGCCGTGCAGCCAGCGGTGAGGTGGCTGGAATCGAGGCATTGCGCAGGTGGTGTTCCAACGGCGAATTGCTCATGACTCATGTTTCCAGGTGCGGAAATCGTCGGTGGCGAGGTGACAAGCCATCCGGGCGTCGCTGGATATTAGGGGGGAACGTTACGCATGTAAATATCCAATAACGACATGATTTACGTAACGCGCAAAACAATCTTCATATTGTCGCTGTATGCGTAACTATTCTAGGTTTTTTTAACGCATGAAGTGGACTCCGAGTCCAATCAGTCCACAACCGATCAACACTTCGATCACGCCGCGCTTGAAGCGCAGCAGCGCCGTGGCCGCCACAATCGCGATCATTAACGAAGGCCAGTCCAGCTGCCCGTCGAAGCCTTTGGGCCAGAGGACGTGGTAGGCAAAGAAGCACGCCAGGTTGAGGATCACGCCCACCACCGCGGCGGTAATCGCCGTCAGCGGCGCGGTGAATTTCAGTTCATTGTGGGTCGACTCCACCAGCGGCCCGCCGGCGAGGATGAACAGGAACGAAGGCAGAAACGTGAACCAGGTCACCAGCGTGGCGGCGATAGCCCCGGCGACGAATACCTGATCCGGACCGAACACCTGATGCACATAGGCGCCGATAAAACCGACGAAGGCGACCACCATGATCAACGGACCCGGCGTGGTTTCACCGAGCGCCAGGCCATCGATCATTTGCGTCGGTGTCAACCAGCCGTAGTGGCCGACGGCGCCCTGGTACACATACGGCAGCACCGCGTAGGCGCCGCCGAAGGTCAGCAGCGCGGCCTTGGTGAAGAACCAGGCCATCTGCGTGAGTGTGCCGTCCCAGCCGAACAGCGCGGTGAGCATGGCCATTGGCAAGGTCCACAACACTGCGCCGATCAGAGCCAGGCGCAGCAGCTTGCGGCCACTGAACCGGGCGTGTTCGGGGGGCGGCGTGTCATCGTCGATGAGCGCCGGGCCGAAGGATTTTTGCGCCGCGCCGTGGCCACCGACCTTGAACTTCTCCGGCGCCAGTCGCCCGCCCAGATAGCCGACGATGGCCGCACCCAGCACGATCAACGGAAACGGCACGTTGAGCACGAAGATTGCCACGAATGACGCGGCGGCAATGCCCCACAACCAGCCGTTCTTCAACGCCCGCGAGCCAATCCGATGCGCCGCCTGCACCACGATGGCGGTGACCGCCGGCTTGATCCCGTAGAACAGCCCGGCCACCACCGGCACTTCACCGAAGGCGATGTAGACCCATGACAATGCAATCAATATGAACAGCGACGGCAGCACAAACAGTGCACCGGCCAGCACGCCGCCCGGCGTTCGGTGCATCAGCCAGCCGATGTAGGTTGCCAGCTGCTGGGCTTCGGGGCCGGGCAGCAACATGCAGTAGTTGAGGGCATGCAGAAAGCGCCGCTCGGAGATCCAGCGTCGGCGCTCGACCAGCTCTTGGTGCATGATCGAAATCTGCCCCGCCGGCCCGCCGAAACTGATGAAACCAAGCTTGAGCCAGAAACCGAAGGCTTGGCGCAGGCTGACGGGGGCAGGTTTCGGCAGGTTCTGTTCCGTGGTCAGGCTCAAACGGGCAATCCTTTTAAGATCAGTTCAGCACAAAGTCCACTGGCTCCAGCAAGGGTGGCAGTGGCGTCACGCCCCGTGCGGCCAGGACGTCGCGCTCGATGGTGCGCACAAGTGCATCGGTGGGCAACTGGTTTTCATCGCCGCCGAACGGGTCTTCCAGTGCATCGGCAATCGCATCCAGGCCGAAGAACGTATAGCTGACAATGGCGGTGAACACCGGGGTCATCCAGCCCAGGGGCTCGGCCATGGCAAACGGCAGCAAAATGCAGAACAGATAGATGGTCCGGTGCAGCAACAAGGTATAGGGAAAGGGCAGGGGCGTGTTTTTGATCCGTTCACAGATGGCCTGTACTTGGGTCAGGCGGGTCAAGTGGTTGGCCATCAGCGTATAGCGCCATTCACTGATCGCCCCGGACTCGGCGAGTGTCGAGCACTGCTCACCGGCCTGCATCAAAATTCGCCCACAGATGTCGCCGGCATTGTCCTTGGGCATGGGGTCGAGCCAGGTCCGGCAGGCGGCGAGCTCGTTGTCCTTGCGCAACCTGGCATTGAGTGCATGGGCGAAACCGCAAAGGTTGCCGAGGATCCGGTGGCGCTGTGCTTCATCCTTCAGCACTTGGGTCTCGCGCGCCATCGAGCGAATTTCCACCAGCAAATCGCCCCAGGCCTTGCGTGCTTCATACCAACGGTCGTAACAGGCGTTGTTGCGAAAGCTCATGAAGATCGACAGCGACAAACCCAGCAAGGTGAAAGGCGTTGCGCTGACTTTGGAGAAATAGCTGGGGTGCGATATTTCAACCAGCACAATGACCGAAGCGAGCAGCGTGACCAACAGGGCACGCCAGGCAATCCGCTTGGCGATCGAGCCTTTGAGCGACGTCAGGATGCTGATCAGGTTGGGTTTGGGTCTTACGATCATGGTTGCGGGCCTGAGGGAGAGCAGGGACGAATCTGGCGGCCAAAGGCCGGGCGTATTCATGAAGCAGCGCAGGCTAGAGACAACGGGTGAGCCCGTCCAATCACTCTGAATGACCGACTGATCGATGGACTCTATGAAGGATTCTAGAACCCGAAATGATCTTCTGTACCCCAAGCAATTGACCACACACTCCTGCAGGCGCTGTGTGGAGCGTGGAGCTGTGTAGGCGCTGTTGTAGGAGCTGTGTAGGAGCTGTCGAGTGCAACGAGGCTGCGATCTTTTCAAGATCAAAAGATCAAAAGATCAAAAGATCAAAAGATCGCAGCCTTCGGCAGCTCCTACAGGGGGAACCCATTACTGCGCTCCGAACATCACGGTCCAATAAATCCCCGCATCGCTCTTCGGGTCCACCGCATACGCCGCGCCCATGTCGCGGAACTGCGGATTCATCAGGTTGGCGCAATGGCCGGGGCTGGTCAGCCAGCCATCGACTACCTTGCGCACGCTGTCCTGCCCGGCGGCGATGATTTCGCCGATCTGTTGGAAGTCGTAACCCGCCAGTTCCGCGCGGTCGCCTGGGGTGCGACCTTCGCGGTCCTTGTGATCGAAGTAGTTGTTGTTGGCCATGCTGCGTGACTGGGATTCGGCGGCGGTGGCGAGCACGGCGTTCCAGGTCAGCGGTGTGGTGGCAGCGAAGGATTGCGCACCGCATTGGCGGGGGCGGCTGCGGGCGACGTTGAGTTCGATCAGCAGCTTCTGGCCTTCGGTCTGCCAGTCGCCCAGGCGTGCGCTCAACAGGGGACGGGCAACAACGATGCGCCAGTCGCGGTCCTGGCGGCTGACGCCGATGTCGACGAATTGCGGGTCCAGCACGATCTGGCAGAAGCTTTCCTGAATCGCCTTCATCGCCGACGGTACGTCACGGGGCCCGGTCAGGCTGATCGCCTGCACGTTTTTCATCGGGTAACCCGCGGTGGCCATGGCTTGCTGCAGATTGCCGATGCTGGCGGCGCCAAGCACCAGGCGCGGATCGGCAGCCAGCGGCGGCAGTTCCGATGAGACCTGGCTGCCGCAGCGTTGCAGCTGGCTGCGGTAGGCGTTGATCGACTCGACCAGTTGCGATTCATCGCTCGCCACCGCGCTGGCAGCGAACAGCAAACCCAGTGACAACCCGACAAAACGCACGGCGGACAATGTGAAACCCATGGAAATCCCCTTTGGCTGACAGCGCCCATGATGGGTGAAGTGGCTCCCGTTAAGGCAACGGATTTTCCAGAATGTTAGGTCGTGTGTGCAATCATTTCACTACTACACTGAAGCGATCATTCCAATTGAGTCATTTCGACCATGCGCCTCCACTGGATAGTGGCCTGTTTCGCATTGGTGATGCTTGCCGCTGCGACGTTCGCCGACGATCAACAACAAAAACAAAAAGTGGCCGAAGACAAGGCGCAGGTGCTGGAGCAAAAGGCCGCAGAAAACCCCGCAACCGAACCGGCCCCAAAATCCGAAGCCATTACCCAGTCCGAAGTCCAGGCCGTCGACCCCGCCGGCAAGGCGCCAATGGACGACGCCATCACCTGCCTGGCCCGCTCCATTTATTGGGAGGCCAAAGGCAAGGACGCTGCTGACATGGAAGCGGTGGCCAGCGTGGTCATGAACCGTCTCGGGCACGAGGGGTTTCCCGATACTGTGTGCGGCGTGGTCAAGCAGGGTTCGGAAACCAAGAGTTGCCAGTTCTCCTGGTGGTGTGACGGCAAATCCGATTCGGTGCAAGAAGAAGTGCCTTATGCGATGGCCAAGGAAATCGCGCGCAAGGCGTTGAACAAGCAACTGCCGGATCGCACCAAAGGTGCGCTGTATTTTCATGACCGCACGGTAAAGCCGGAATGGGCCAAGGAGTACATCAATACGGTGGATATCGGCCTGTTCCGGTTTTACAAACCCCGTGGCGACGATGCGAAATAACGGGAATACCGTGAGAAATCCGGTGTCATTCACCCGCACCACCGAAAATGAAATATTTCTGTTTTATAAGCTTCATGGCAACGTAACGCGTTGGAAACGTCATGAACGGGAAACAGCAACATGAAACAGGTCTGGTTTTTGAGCGGTAAGCATGCACCCTTGTGGCGTCACGGCGCGTGACGGTTCTCGTCACCGGCGTTGCCGGATTCATCGGCTTTCATACGGCCAGGCGTCTGTGCCTGGACGGCCATGAGGTGGTCGGCATCGACAACCTCAACGACTACTACGACGTAGCGCTCAAGCAGGCGCGGCTCAAGGAACTGGAGTCCTTGCCGGGCTTCAGTTTCCGGAAAATGGATATCGTCGATAAACCGGCGTTGCTGGCCTTGTTCGAGCAATACCGGTTTAGCGAAGTGGTGCATCTGGCTGCCCAGGCCGGTGTGCGTTATTCGCTGGACAACCCCGATGTCTATGCTCAATCCAATCTGGTGGGTTTCCTCAATGTGCTGGAAGCCTGTCGACAGCATCGTCCCGAGCATCTGATCTACGCCTCGAGCAGCTCGGTGTACGGCAGCAACAGCAAACTGCCGTTTTGCGTCGAGGACCCGGTCGAGCAGCCGATTTCGCTGTACGCCGCCAGCAAGCGCGCCAATGAACTGATGGCCCACAGCTATTGCCACCTGTACGGCCTCAAGGCCAGCGGCCTGCGGTTCTTCACGGTGTACGGGCCTTGGGGGCGGCCGGACATGGCACTGTTCAAATTCACCGAGGCCATCCTCAACGGCCAGCCTATCGATATCTACAACCAGGGCGAGATGGCCCGGGATTTCACCTACATCGACGATATCGTCGAGAGCATTATCCGCCTGCGCACCCGTCCACCAGTGCCGCAAACACCTGATGGAGGCTACAATCGGCTGTTTAACATCGGTCGCGGGGAGCCTGTGGCATTGCTGGATTTCGTCGACTGTCTGGAATCAGCGCTTAATGTACAGGCCATTCGCAACTTCATGCCGCTGCAAGCCGGCGATGTGGTCAAGACCTGGGCCGATGTTTCGGCGCTGACCGCGTGGATCGATTTCCGACCCCAGGTGAGCGTTGCCACCGGTGTCGAGGCGTTCGTGAAGTGGTATCGACAGTTTTATCAGCGATAAAGCGTTCGCCTCTGATAGCGCCATAACCAACAGGCGAGGGAGATTCCATGAGCCAGGACATTTTTGTATCAGTGCTGATTCCAGCAAAAAACGAAGCGAACAACCTCAAGCCGTTGCTCGAGGAAGTTCGCCTGGCCTTGGCCGATGAAGCCTATGAAATCATTGTGGTCGACGATGGCAGCACCGACGCCACCTTGCACGAATTGCGGCAGATGCGCCAAGACGGCCTGGACACCTTGCGCATCCTGCGCCATGAAAGTTCGCTGGGGCAGAGCACGTCGCTCTATCACGCGGCGCAGGAAGCCCGTGGTCAGTGGCTGGCCACCCTCGATGGTGACGGCCAGAACGACCCGGCGGACATCCCCGGCATGCTGGCGCTGGTGCGCGGGCAGGAAGGCGATGTGCAACTGGTGGCCGGGCACCGGGTCAACCGTCGCGACACGGCGAGCAAGCGTTGGGCCTCGCGCTTTGCCAACAAATTGCGCCGCCGGTTGCTCAATGACGCCACCCCGGACACCGGTTGCGGATTGAAGCTGATCGAACGGGCAGCGTTTTTGCGCCTGCCGTATTTCGACCATATGCATCGGTTCATTCCGGCGCTGATCCAGCGTCACAACGGCCGGATGATCGTCCATCCGGTCAACCACCGCCCCCGCACTGCTGGGGTGTCCAAGTACGGCAACCTCGACCGCGCCCTGGTCGGGATTCTCGACTTGGCCGGCGTCTGGTGGCTGATCAAGCGCACTCGGCTGAACACCATCGCCCAAGAAATCGAGGCATGATCATGACCCGTGAAACCCTGTGGCTGGTGATCGGTTTTGCCGGGCAAGTCGCGTTTACCGGCCGCTTCGTCCTGCAGTGGCTGTACAGCGAATACAAAAAACGCAGTGTGATCCCTGTGAGTTTTTGGTACTTGAGCATCATCGGCAGCACCTTGCTGCTGGCCTATGCCATTTACCGCCAGGACCCGGTGTTCATTGTCGGCCAGGCCTTTGGCTCGATCGTGTATTTTCGCAACCTGCAATTGATTGCCAAAAGCAGAAAACTCAAGGAATAAGTCATGCGCCGAACGCTTTCACCCAGGGTCGAATGCCTGGGCCTGATGTTGCTCGCCTTGCTGTTAATTGGCGCGGGTTTGGGGTTGCGCCAGGCGCAGAACGTCGATGAGGAGCGTTTCCTCGGCGTGGCCCTGGAAATGCTGAACCACGGTTCATGGCTGATCCCGCACCGCGCTGGGGAAATCTACGGCGACAAGCCGCCGATCTTCATGTGGACGGTGGCGTTTTTTGCCTGGCTCACCGGCAAGCCCAACCTGGCTTTGTACATTCCGGGCCTGTTCTCGGCGGTGACGGTCACGGCGATGGTCTACGACCTGGGCCGGCGGGTGTGGACCCAGCGCATCGGTCGCATCGCGGCGCTGTTGTACCTGGCGACTTATCAGACCTACAGCATCCTGCGCACCGGGCAGATCGACAGCTTCCTGATTCTGTTCACCACCCTGGGCCTTTATGGGCTGGCGCGTCACTTGCTGATCGGCCCGGCCTGGCGCTGGTTCTACGTCGGCTGCGCGGCGATGGGCATCGGCGTGATCACCAAGGGCGTGGGCTTTCTGCCGGCGCTGATGCTGATCCCGTACGCCTATGCGGTGCGCAAGGGCTGGCCGGGCGTGGTGGCCATGCCCGGCCAGGCACGCAAGTGGTGGCTCGGTTTGCTGGTGATGCTGGCTGCTATCGCCATCTGGCTGCTGCCGCTGACCTTGTCCATCGTGTTCAACGGTGGCGCCGACGAAATCGCCTATGCCCGGGAAATTCTCCTGCGCCAGACCGCCGGGCGCTACGCCGCTTCGTGGCACCACCGCGAACCGTTCTGGTACTTCCTCACCAACGTGATTCCGCAGTACTGGTTGCCGCTGGTGCTGGTCTTGCCATGGCTGGTGCCGGCCTGGCGCCGCCAGCTGCAAAAGCGTGATGGCCGGGTGTTAGTACTGCTGGGGTGGGTGGCGTTGGTGGTGCTGTTTTTCAGCATCAGTGCCGGCAAGCGCAAGTTGTACATCTACCCGGCGCTGCCTGCGCTGGTGCTGGCGGCAGCGCCGCTGGTGCCGTGGCTGTTGCAGCGTTGGTTCCGTCAGCGCCCAAGGTTCAAACGGATGTTCCCGGTGCTGGTCGCGACCTGGTTCGTGCTGTGGTTCGCCCGCGGCTTTATCGAACCGCTCAAGGAGGGCACCAACCCGAACAAAGCGATCATGGCGCAGGCAAACGTCATGACCCATGGCGCCGACCTGGTCTTGGTCAACTGGAGCGAAGGGCACTGGTTGTTTGCCCGTCAGCCGATCGTGCACTTCGGCATGCTTGATTCCACGGTAGAGAACGCCGCGCAATGGCTGCGCGAACATCCCAAGGACTATGCCTTGTTGCCGGATGAGCTGTTGAGCCGTTGTTTCAAACCCGAGGCTGCGCGGGAGTTGGGGGAGAACAGGCGTGCAGAGTGGTCGATTGTCGGGGCTGATGCCGATAACGGACAGTGCCATCCCTCGACACCCACCAGTGTGTACCGATTTGACTGGAGCAACCCGTCCTCGGATTGAGCGAACGAAACCCTTGTAGGAGCGAGCATGCTCGCGAAAAACGTCGGGGCAACGCGGTCATTCAGACAGGGCGCGTGATCGTTGACCTCCATCGCGAGCAGGCTCGCTCCTACAGGTGTCGCACTGGCAACGAAATCCCTTGTAGGAGCGAGCACGCTCGCGAAAAACGTCGGGGCAACGCGGTCATTCAGACAGAGCGCGTGATCGTTGACGTCCATCGCGAGCAGGCTCGCTCCTACAGGTATTTTTGGCGTTCACCCGTGGCTTGCGTTTAAAACTTTGCAAAATTCAACGCATCGACGATCGCTGAGCCACCGATACCGGTCAGCGACAGCAGCAATGCCCTAATCAACGGATCATCGGAATAACGCGAGAACGAACCTGCATTGAGCATGGAAACTCGTTCACGGATCATTTTGAACTTGCCGTAGCAAGGCGTGCTTTCTGCGGTTTCCAGCAGGTAGGCGTCGAGTCGTTGCAGGGCCAGCGTGCGGGCTTTTTCCGCTGCGCGGCGCAGGGTCAGCGCGGAGGTCAGCAGCAGTAACGCGGTCAGCAGGTAGGAAATGATCAGGCCTGGGGGTGTCGGCCAGTTATCGAACAGGCTGCTGCGTGATGCCAGCAGGATCAGCATGACCACCGTTGGCGCATAGATCAGTCGATTGACCGCCGAGGTTCGCCGGGCGATCAGCTGCAAATCCACCCATTCATCAATGCAGGGATGCTTGAGCATGCCGAAGATTTTCTTGTGTTCGGCTTGCAAGCTGCCGGGCCAGATTGCGTGATGCTCGCTGAGGTGGCGGATGAAGCGCGTCAGTAGCAGGTTGGCGTCCATGACCCAGAACACCAGCACCTGGAAGATCAGGGTGGGCATCAGCCAACTGAGCATCCACCAGTTTGACTGGCCGCGAACGGGCATGCCTTCCATGGGCCAGACGACAAACAGCACGCTGGTGACCACGACATAAACCCAGGTCGCCAGCACGGCGCGCAGCATGCGGGCGCCGAACGAGCCACAGATGCAGTGCTCACCCCAGAAGCGGGCGATCGAAATCGTCCGGCGTCCGTCGCCGCAAGTGGCCTGGGCGGTCTCGCAGGATTTTGACCAGTCGTCGCTGACGCTCATCAATGGGAAAAAAATCAGTAGCAGCCAATGGCCCAACTCGCTGCACCAGCGACGCAATGTCCAGCCTTTGCCACGGCGGATCAAGCGTCGCACCTGGCCCCACAGGGTCGTTTCGTATTTGCGCATGTGCAGGCGCAAATGGAAGGCGGTTTCGATTTCCGCGCGGTTGATGCGTAACTTGCGCCAGCCCCAGGTCAACGCCGAAAGCGATATCAGCACCGCCAACAAGCGCAGTGCCACGGTCGGCCAGGCACTGATGCCTTCGAACAGGAACATCGGTTCACCGAGGCCGTTGTCGGTCAGGGTGCTGCGCATCTGATAGGCCAGCATCAGCGCGAGGATAAACATCACCAGGGGAACCACGATGTACCAGGCGCGGGAGTCGTAGGAGCCTGTCTCCAGGGCGGTCGTGGAATCACGCGCCAGCGCCAATTGCTGTACTGAACGACGGGTGAGGTTCGAGGAAACGATGCCCAGCAGGATCAGCACGAAGGCAAACCACAGGAACTCTGCGTGCCAGAACCGGGTGGCGATAAAGGCACAGATGGCCGCGACCATGAACAGCGTGATCGGCACCCCGCGCACCCATGCCAGACGTGTGTCGTGATCATCCCTTGGGCCTTCGATACGCCACCAGACGATAAACGCGGCGACGATCAGCAGGGTGAGCGTCAGGGGACCTGCCAGGTAAAAGGATTGGCTTTGCTTGAAACGTTCGCGGATGGCTTGAGAGGGAACAGGGTAGGGTGGAGGGGACGGGTCTTGCAGGCAGCGCAACGCCATCAGGTCGCGGGGGGCAATGCCGCGATCCGAGCGCGATTGCAGTGGCGCTTCGCAACTGGCCGGTCGCGAGGCACTCAGTTGCGTGGTCAGGGGGATGAAACCACTGATGCCGACTTCATAAATGCCCGGTGAAAGCAGCTCGGATTTTGAGTAGTCGAACTTCGCGCGCTTGGCGTCAAACGATTGGGGGGCCAGTGCGGCGAGCACCGAGATGAACACTGAACTTTGCAGGCTGTCGCGAAAGGGTGGCACGTCCTGTTGCAGGGCGCGAGTCAGCGTCAGGCCATAGGGCGCGGCGAGGATCAGGTTGCGGGTGGTTTGCGCCTGGCCTCGCTGCAGCATTCGAGCGTCCAGGTCCATGGCAAAGTACAGTTTGTAGGGCAGTCGGCTCTTGAGGGCCTGCAATACCAGGAGTTTGTCGTAGGCATCGACACCCAGTATGCCGATGGCCCCGATGCCGCTTTCGCCATTGCGTCGATAGGCCTCGTCTTCGCTGGCAATGTGGTCGGCAAGGCGGCGCAGATAATCGAGTTGGGCGTTGCCGTCGGCTTTTTCCAACGGGCTGAGATCGATCCCGGCCGTGCCGGAGGTTTTGCCGGCATCGCTGCTGGCCGTTTTGTCGGTGCTGGCGGACTCCTCTGGCAGGCGTCCGTCCAGGCCGCGCAAGTAACTGAAGCGTAAAACCCACTGGTCGACTGCCGCCCTCTGGTTTTCACCGTCGCCGAGACGGGCGTCCCTGGCCACTTGCAACTTGAAGCTTTCGATCAAGGCGCGGCTGTAGAAACTGTCCCACTCGGCAATCAACGCGATGCGGTTGCCATTGCGACGAACATTGCCGGTGCAGGGCGTACCGATGCGACGCAGTTTGTCGTCGCTGCAACGTACGCCTGTCGCCGGGTCCACGCGGCGCAATTTTAGTTCCTGGAGGATCAGTTGGGTCATGGTGCCGTCGTCGCTGACGGTGCGCAGCAGTTTCATGGGGACGCGGTTGTCCAGCGGCGGCGAAAGCTTGTGGTAACCGCGATCCAGCGTCTCGTTATCGGCCGTGGCCAGCGGCGAGTAGATTTCAATGTCCGGCGTGGCCTTGCCGATGTCCTGGTCCTTGAACATGTCGCGCAGGACAGTGGAGGTCGCAGGTCCGATGACTTTCATGACGGTGTGCGGCGGCTGTTCGGAACAGGCAGCTGGTGTGCAGGCAGAGGCGACTTTGTGATTCAGGGTCTGGCGCAGCGTTTCCAGGGTTTGCAGGGGGGTGGTGCCCAGCGCGTCCTGCTTCAACCAGAACACGATGGTGCGATCCGGCGGCGGTGGCGAACCTTCAAGTGCGGTTGGTGGATCGAACGGGTTGGACACGAATACTTCATAAGGCGCATCGACGAAAGCGGTTTTGCCGGGAGTATCAAGCGAAAGATTGGCGGCGAGCCTCAGGCAGTGGATGTATTGCTCCTGATCCGGCACTCGATGGGCGTTCTTGAACCCCGCCAGCAAGGCGTAGCGAATGCGCCGCCGGCGTTCGACTTCGTCGGCGTAGGGACCGCCTTCGATCAGCGCCACCATGATGTCGGGCGTCGGCTTTTCGCCGGACAATGGGGAAAGGTCAGGGCTGCAAACGTTCTCGGCGTCCGGGTTCTTGCTATCGACGAGCTTCTTGCGATAACGCTCCACCGCGTCAAAAGGGTCCTGCCACAGCCGCGATTCGATGGGTAATTGCGCCTGCAATTGCGCGCCGATGGGACGCGGGTCGAGGAACGGTTCGCGGGTGAGGGCGAACATCGATACCACCAGACTCAAGATGACCGCACTGCCTGGCAACCAGAAGGCCAGATTCGTGCCTGAACCCTTGCTGTCCATGGCCTGCGCCTCTTGATGTCGGCCAACTGTGTACCGTTATTTATAGACCTGATTTGAGACGGGGATGGCATAAACGGGCGCTGTTCTGCCCGATTTGCCATCTGTCGGCACTCTTGGATACCTGTAGGAGCCAGGCTTGCCGGCGAACTTGGTGCCGTGGTCTATCTGTCGGACCGCGTCATCGTTTTTCGCGGGCGAGCCTCGCTCCTACAGATTCGGTGTTTATTCAGAGGTGGCTGCGACGCCAGAACAAGCGCGCCAGCAGCGCATCGAGGCTGAACTTGCCGGGCCCCGAAAGCACCAGAGGCACCAGCGCCGCCAGGTAGATCAGCGGCAGTTTGAAGTTGCCGAAGCCTTTGTTGGTGATGGAGTAACCCTGGGCCAGTTCGCTCAGGGTCGACCAGTCGGCGGGCCAGTGCACGGCGGCGGTGGCGACGAGGGTGACCACGATCAGGCTGATGGCCGAAAACCGTGTGGCCAGTCCCACCAGCAGGGCGAGGGCGCAGATCAACTCCACCCACATCGACAGTTCCCAGTTCAGCGTGGCCGGCAGGTGATTGAACGGAAACAGGAAGCGATCCTGGATGTCGGCAAACCAGTTTTCGCCATTGAATTTTTCCAGCCCCGACTCGAAAAACTCCCAGGCGAGGAAGGTCCGCAGGGTCAGCGGCGCGATCCAGTTGCCGGCGCGGTCAAGGTTCTGGTGCAGGCCTTGGACGGCCGATGAAATCAGAGTGCTCATGGGCGAGGCTCCTTCAAGTCAGGGGTGTCGGGCAGAGTTGTGCCCGTTTAGCGCAAGGATCGGCTTGGCCAATCGACAAGTGAATTTCATCAGGCGGGTGTATCTGCGATGTGTCCCTGGCGTCGAGGTTTGAAGGTTTGTTGTGTCAGGGGCGGGGTTGTACACACTGTGATACGTAACCAAGACAGCACTGAATCCTGTGGGAGCGGGCTTGCTCGCGAATGCGATTTATCTTTCGATATTTTCGTTGGCTGACACGCCGCTTTCGCGAGCAAGCCCGCTCCCACAGGGAATCGTCGGTATGGATGACGCTCTGGGTCTTTTGCTATACATTTTCCGCCCGCCCATTGCATGGTGTAACCGCTTCATGTCTCTTGCGCTCGAACGTCTAGTCGCTGGCACGCCGATCCCTTTCGCCGGTAATCGTGTCACTGTGGTCAGCCCCGAACTGGCGGCACGCTTCCAGCCCGGAGACCATCTGTTGGTGGAGCAGGTCAGCGGCGAATTGTTGCTGATTCCGGTGGCTGATCAGCAGGCGGCTGCGGTGGCGATCGAGCGTGCCCAAGCGGCGTTTAGCGCGATGTCGGCTGTCTCGGATCAGGCGATCAGCACCTTCTTTGATCTGTTTGCGCAACGCCTGGAAACCCCTGAGTGCTGGGCCTTGATCGAGGCGGCCAACCTGGCTGACATCGAGCGGGCCAAGGGCCGAGGTCGTTCGACCACGCGCCTGCTGGCCGACGAGCGCATGCGCCGCGACATGATCGCCGGCCTGCGTGCCTGGCGCGATGCGTCGGCCTCAAGGGGCAAGGTGATCAGTTGTGTCGAGCACGACGGCTGGAAAGTCGAGCAAGTGGTGTCGCCGCTGGGAATCGTCGCGTTTGTCTTCGAAGGCCGACCGAATGTCTTCGCCGATGCCGCTGGCGTGCTGCGCACCGGCAATACCGCGGTTCTGCGCATTGGCAGCGACGCGTTGGGCACGGCTCAGGCCATCGTCACCCATGCATTGAACCCTGCACTGGCCGACGCCGGCTTGCCGAGCGGCGCGGTATCGTTGGTGGAAAGCGTCAATCACGCCGCCGGTTGGGCGATGTTCGCCGACCGGCGTCTGTCGCTGGCGGTGGCCCGTGGTTCGGGGCGTGCGGTGAGTCAATTGGGCAGCATTGCGCAACAGGCCGGCACTGCCGTCAGCCTGCATGGCACTGGTGGGGCCTGGTTGATCGCCGATAAGGATGCCGATGCCACACGCTTCGCCGACGTGGTGCGCAACTCTCTGGACCGCAAGGTCTGCAACACCCTGAACGTCTGCCTGATCCATCGCGACCGCGTCGCCGAACTGGTGCCGCTGTTTCTCGACGCCCTGCAACAGGCGGGCAAGGCCCGTGGCCAAGGCTGCAAATTGCACATCGTCGAAGGCAGCGAAGCGTTCCTGCCTGCCGAGTGGCAAGGCGCAACCGTCGAGGTCTATCGCGCTGAAGGCTACCGCACCGAAGCCCTGGCCGAAGCCCTGCCGGAAGATCAATTGGGGCGCGAGTGGGAGTGGGAAGAAACCCCGGAAGTCAGCCTGAAAATCGTCGATGACGTGGACAGCGCCATTGCCTTGTTCAATCGCTACAGCCCGCAGTTCACTGTGTCGTTGATCAGTGAAGACGCGGCGACCCAGGAGCGTTTCTACAACGCGGTCAACGCCCCCTTTGTTGGCAACGGCATTACCCGTTGGGTCGACGGCCAGTACGCGCTCAACAAGCCGGAACTGGGGTTGTCGAACTGGGAGAGTGGCCGCCTGTTTGCCCGTAGCGCAATTCTGTCGGGCGACGGCGTGTTCACCATTCGCAGCCGCATGACCCAGACGGATCTGTCGGTCAAACGTTAAGTCGGTATTTGCGACCCCGGGCGAGGGTCGCACTATACTTTATGTGTGTCTGTATTGACGTGGCGAGCACTCCAAAACGAATCAGATGTCCCGTGGCGCTCGCCTGAGAGGTAGAGGGCTATACCGCAAATGGGACGGACAGCGCATCTGATGACGTGAAGAGGGTTGCATCATGAAACTTCATTCGTTTCAACATTACTCTCAGGATCTGGAAAGGGGCGTTCACGACACCTGGATTACCACCCGGGTGAAGTCCGCACTGGCAATGGCCGAACCAAGCTTCGGCCTGCAAATCCATGTCAAAACCCATGGGGGCACGGTGTCGTTGAGCGGACGCGTCAACACCCATAAACAGTGCGAGCAGGCTGTTGGTCTGGCTCGCTCGGTTCAGGGTGTCATTGACGTCGATGCCCGGGACTTGCTGACTCACGTGTTTACGCCAGGCAGTATTCCAGAACCCCCCAAGGCTGAAGAGGCCCCTGAGAACCGGTCCACAAGAATGGACGATCAATAATCCTGTCGGCACGCACCGCGCAACCCTGTAGGCGCTGAGCTTGCTCGCGATGGCGGCGTGACATTCAACATTGATGTCAGCTGATAAACCGCTATCGCGAGCAAGCTCGGCTCCTACAGGTTTGTATGTTTATCAGGTATCAAAAAGGGCCTGCTCTTATGGATGGACGATCAATAGTCCTGTCAGTGCGCACCGCGCAACCTTGTAGGAGCTGAGCTTGCTCGCGATGGCGGCGTGACATTCAACATTGATGTCAGCTGATAAACCGCTATCGCGAGCAAGCTCGGCTCCTACAGGTTTGTATGTTTATCAGGTAAAAAAAGGGCCTGCTCTTATGGAGGGACGATCAATAGTCCTGTCGGTGCGCACCGCGCAACCTTGTAGGAGCTGAGCTTGCTCGCGATGGCGGCGTGACATTCAACATTGATGTCAGCTGATAAACCGCAATCGCGAGCAAGCTCGGCTCCTACAGGTTTTTATGTTTATCAGGTACCAAAAAGGGCCTGCTCTTATGGATGGACGATCAATAGTCCTGTCGGCACGCACCGCGTAACCTTGTAGGAGCTGAGCTTGCTCGCGATGGCGGCGTGACATTCAACATTGATGTCAGCTGATCAACCGCTATCGCGAGCAAGCTTGGCTCCTACAGGTTTGTATGTTTATCAGGTACCAAAAAGGGCCTGCTCTTATGGATGGACGATCAATAGTCCTGTCAGTGCGCACCGCGCAACCCTGTAGGAGCTGAGCTTGCTCGCGATGGCGGCGTGACATTCAACATTGATGTCAGCTGATAAACCGTCATCGCGAGCAAGCTCGGCTCCTACAGGTTTGTATGTTTATCAGGTATCAAAAAGGGCCTGCTCTTATGGATGGACGATCAATAGTCCTGTCGGCACGCACCGCGCAACCTTGTAGGAGCTGAGCTTGCTCGCGATGGCGGCGTGACATTCAACATTGATGTCAGCTGATAAACCGCTATCGCGAGCAAGCTCGGCTCCTACAGGTTTTTATGTTTATCAGGTACAAAAAAAGGGCCTGCTCTTATTGTTGAGAGCAGGCCCTTTTATTTAATAAGTCAGCAGTGACTTATTTCAATTAGTACAACCGATCAATAACCCGAACTTCGTTCTGGTTCTGCATCGAGGCCCAGGCCTGTTTCAGTGTTTGCAGAACATGACCAATGAAGTCCTTGTCGGCCGCGGCTTTCTTGCCGACGTAGCCTTGGCCGCGACGGTACATCTTCAGGCGGGCCAGCAGGTTCTGGTTGTTCTGGTCGAACTCCGCTTCATGGCTGTGGGGCGACAGGCAGTCGATATGAACGCTGCCCGATTTGCTGATCCACAGAATATGGTTATCGAGCGTGTCTTTTTTCGCCGCGAACAGACGAGCCAGTTCTTCGATAGTCGGTTGATTGTTCAGATTCATGGTAAAGCCCCCTTGACCAATTGGTGATCTTTCAAAGTTGATTCGCTAATACAAGTAGCCCATCGGTTAGTTGATCCCTGGCACCGAAACCAGGACGTCAGCAGTCGTCCGCCGAAATGGCGAGGTCCTGCGTCTGTTGCATGTAGTCGTGTTGAATAACTGCTACGCAATAGCGTCACAACGAAGAGAAGCAGCGATAACCTTCTGGCCCTGCCGACGCTTTCAGGGTCGGCCACAAGCTTCATGAGGATGGATCGCCAGCGCTTCTCGTCCTTGTACTGGACGTTCAGGCCAGGTCAGCTTCTTCAATCTGCCTTGTGGGCAGCGTGCATCCGGAAAAAACAGCTCGGCGGTCAGACGAGCTTGCTCAAACGTGTTGCCTGTACTCCCGATCGGGGAGACGTCTGCATCATGCAAAAGCAAATCGAAGGCGTCAACGGTTTTGTAGTGAATATTTTCAGTCACTACATATTGTCGGACAAAGCTGGCTGGAATTAAAAGCGGGGGAGGGAAGTGCTGTACAGGATGGGAGCCGGTGTCAGTAACACCGGCGCCCTCGTGCAAAGGCGCTGTAACAGGTCGTCCTGCCGGCGCGGGTCAGGGTCAGGGGGCTTGGGTCAACAGCGCAGGGGAGGCCTGCCACCCTAATCCAAGGCTCTTGTGCAACGCTACGTAGTCCTTGAGCAACTGCGCCTGGCGCTGGATCAGGTCCTGTTGGGCGCTGTAGTGAGTCCGTTCGGCGTCCAGCCAGCCGAGTGCTGTGCTGGTGCCGGCGCGGTAGCGTTGTCGGGTCAGGGCTGCGGCGCGACTGGCCGACGCTTCGACCTGGGTCTGGGCGACGATATTTTGCCGATCGGTGCCAAACCGCGAGAGTGCCACGTTGGCGTCGCGCAGGGCGGCCAGTACCACGGCAGCGTAATGGGCCTGGGCTTGATCGCGGCGTGCCTGGGCCTGATCGACGCGGGCGGCGTTACGGCCAAAGTCCAGTACGTCCCATTGCAGATAGGGCACGCCCAGCCAGGCGAGGTTGTCTTTACGCAGCAACGAACCACCGTCGGCGGCGGCCACGCTCAGGCTGCCGAACAGGCTGACCTTGGGGAACGCCCCGGCGCGCTGCTGGCCGATGTTCGCCGTGTAGCCCGCCAGTTCACGTTCGGCGGCGCGAATATCGGGACGCTGACGCAACAGTTGCGCCGGGTCACCGATGGCCAGGTTCGTCGGCAGCTCGGGCAAGGGTTGCGGTGTGCTCAATTGAGCGTCCAGGGTGGCCGGTGCCTGACCGCACAGCAGCGCCAGTTGATCGAGGGATTCGAGCACTGCGCCGTCCAGCGCAATGATCGCCGCGCCTGTGGTCTGCACCTGGGTCCGGATGCGCTCCAGATCCAGTTGCGAAGCGGTGCCGCCTGCGAGCCGCTGCTCGGTGAGTGCCAGGGTCTGTGCTTCCAGTGCCTGGGACTGGCGGGCGAGGGCGGCGCGCTGTTGCTGGTCGCGCAGGCCGAGGTAGTTGAGTGCCACTTCGGCGCTCAGTTGTACCTGGGCATCGGCCAGGTCGTGCTGCGCCGCTTGCGCCTGGGCCTCGGCGGCTTCGACAGCGCGGCGGTTGGCGCCGAACAGATCGAGTTCCCAGCTGGCATCGAAGGCACCCAGGCTGAGATTGGTGTCGGCGCTGTCGCCGGCGGTACCGGCATGCAGATATGCCGCACTCGCACCGACCTTGGGCAGGCCCTGACTGTGTTGCAGAGCAGCACCGGCACGGGCCTGGTGAAGTTTGGCGAGGGCCTCCTGCAAGGTCGGACTGTCGCGCAGGGCGGTGTCGATCAATGCATCGAGCTGTGGGTCGTTCAAGGCGCGCCACCAGGTACTGGCCTGTGGCGTGACGTTCGACAGGTCTGCCGGGGCGCGGGCGAAACCTTGCTTGAGCGCTGCCGGGGCGACGCTGTCGGGGCCATGATAATCGGGGCCCAGGGTGCAGCCCGCCAGGAGCAGGCAGCCGAGGGTGAGAGAGGTGACGGCGTTGATCGATTTCATGGTGTCAGTGCCCTGCCGTCGGGGTGCCCGAGGTCGGCATTTTCAGAAGAAGCGCCAAGGGAATGCACAGCAACAGCAACACACTGAGCACGTGGAAGGTTTCCGAGTAGGTCATCACCAGCGCCTGTTGGGCGATCTGGTTGGCGAACTGCGCCAGGGCTTGCACGCCGGCGTGCGCCGCGTCGCCATGCTGGGCGAAAAATCCCTGGGTCATATCCGCCAGGTAAGACTGACCCAGCTGAGAATTGGCCGTCACGGCTTCGCGCAAGCGGTCATCGTGCAGCGCGTTGCGTTGCTCGATAAAGGTACCCATCAAGGCCAGGCCCACCGAGCCGCCGAGGTTGCGGGCCATGTTGTACAGGCCGGCGGCATCGGCCACCTGTTCGCGCTCGACCGAGCCCATGGACGCCCGGTTGAGCGGCATCATCGCCATGATCTGCCCAAGGCCCAGCAGCAGTTGCGAGCGGGTGAAGTCGTGGCCGACGCTGGCGGCGGTCAGGCTGCTGGCGAACACACAACTGATGGCCAGGCAACCCAGGCCGGTGACCACCAGCAGGCGTGCATCGACCCGGCCCAACAGGCGCGGCAGGATGGGGATCATCAGGAACGCCGGCAAGCCGGACATCAGCATCACCGCACCGGATTGCTGGGCGTTGTAGCCAGGTACCAGGGCCAGGAACTGCGGCAACAGATAGGCCACGCCGTACAGCCCGCCACCGATGACAAAGACGATCACGATCACACTGGCAAACGCCGGATTGAGCATCAGCCGCAGACTCACGATCGGCTGTTTGGCCAACCTCTGTCCGATCAGCAGCATGATCGCCCCCGCCACCGCCAACAGGCTTAACTCGATAATCAGCATCGACTCGAACCAGCGTTCACGATGACCTTCTTCCAGCACCACGGTCAGTGCACTGAGCCCCAGGGTCAGGCCGGCGATGCCCAGCCAGTCAGCCTTGAAAAACGCCGGCCAATGAACCCGGACCTTGGGCAAGCCCAAATTGAGCAGCATCAACAATATCGCGCACGGTCCCAGGTTGACGAAAAAACACCAACGCCAGTCGAGGTTTTCGGTCAGCCAACCGCCCAGCACCGGGCCGAGCAACGGACCGAGCAGCACGATCAAACCGAACAGCGTCATGCCGATGGGCATCTGCCGGGGCGGCAGGCGCGTGGCCACCAGCACTTGCGCGGTGGGGATCATCGCGCCGCCCGTGAAGCCTTGGCCCAAACGGCCGATGATCATCTGCGGCAGGCTCTGCGAGAGCCCGCACATGACCGAGAACAGGGTGAATAGCACGGCATTGCCGACCAGGAAGTTGCGCAGCCCGAACACCCGGGTCAACCAGGCGGCGAGGGGGATCATGACGATCTCGGACATCAGGTAGGCCGTCGAGATCCAGGTGCCCTCGGTACCGGTGGCGCCAATCTGTCCCTGGATTTGCGGCAAGGCGGCGTTGGTGATGGAAATATCCAGCGTCGCCATCAGGGCGCCAAGGGCGCCGGCGGCCACGGCAATCCAGTCACCGCTGCTGGCTTTGGCGGCGGGTGCCGCCGATGTCTCAGCCACGGGTATCGACTTCGACAGTCACCGACAACCCCGGCAGCAGGTTGTCACGCCACTGCGGCTCGGCTTGCAGCTGGATGCGCACCGGTACGCGCTGGACGATTTTGGTGAAGTTGCCGGTGGCGTTCTGCGCCGGCAGCAGGGCGAACTGCGAGCCCGTGCCCGGTGCCAGGCTGTCGACGCTGCCATGCAGCACCACACCGGGCAGGGCGTCCACCGTCACCGACACCGCTTGGCCAGGATGCATGGCACCGATCTGCGTTTCCTTGAAATTGGCGGTGATGTACAGCTGGTCAAGCGGCACCACGGTCATCAGCCGCGTGCCGGGCTGCACGTATTGACCCACGCGCACGGTGCGATCGGCTACACGCCCGGCCAGGCTGCTGCGCACGATGGTGTCCTGCAGGTCCAGTTGTGACTGACGCTGTTTGGCGTCAGCGCCTTCAAACTGCGCGCGGGCCTGCTCGATCGTCGCTTGCAACGTCGCCAAGCGCCGCTCGGCCACTTGGACCTGGGCGGCGCGGGCATTGCGGCTGGTGGTCGCCTGCTGCCAGGCATTGCGCAACTGCTCCATGCGCTCCTCGGTCTCGGCGCCGGTGCGGGCCAGCGGTTCATAGCGTTTGATTTGCGCGGTGGCATAAGCCTGGTTGGCGATTTCGCCTTGCAATTGCGCCTGGGCCTGAACGATGTCGGCGCGCTGTTGCGCCAGTTCAGCCTCGCCTCGGGCAATGTCTGCTTTGCGCGCGGCCAGGCTGGCGGCGGACTGATCCTGGGCGGCCTGGAAGGTGCGGCTGTCGAGGCGCACCAGGGGCTGGCCAACGCTGACAGTCTGGTTATCGGTGACATAGACCTCGGCCACCGAACCGCCCACCCGCGGCACCGCAGTCATGCTGTCGGCTTGCAGGTAGGCGTCATTGGTGCTCTCGATGAAGCGCCCGATGGTCCACCAGTGCGCGCCCCAGGCCACCAGTCCGAGTCCCCCGACGATCGCGGCGCATACTGCCAACTGGCGTTTGCGGGGGCGCTGGGGCGGGGTGGCCAGCGTCGTTTCGTCAACAGCCAGTATTGCAGTCATGTGCGCCTCAATTTTTATCGATTGATATAATTATTACGGTCGGTAAAATTATGTCAACTGATATATTTTCAGGCACACTGCCGTTCTGTCTTGCCCAGGAGTTGTCCATGTCCAACACCCCCCGGCGCCGCCCCACCAGTGAAGGTGGCTACTCGTGCGGCGATGAAACCAGCGCCCGAATCATTGAGGCCGCCCTGACCCTGTTCGGCGAAAAGGGCTTCGAAGGTGCGTCCACCCGCGACATCGCCGAGCGCGCGGGGGTCAACGCCCCGGCGCTCAATTACTATTTCAAGAACAAGGAAGGGGTGTACCTGGCGTGCACCGAGCACATGGTGGCCTGTATCTGGGCGAACCTGGCCGAGACCGTGGAAGGCGCCCAGGCGGTGCTCGATGGCGAGCCCGATGCTGCGGCATTGATCGAAGCGTTCTGGTCCATTCAGTTGCGCACCGCCGAATACATGCTGATGTCCACCGAGGCCCGCCCATGGCGTCAGCTGTATGCCCGCGAGCAAGGGGGACTTGGACCGACGTCCGGCATGGAACAGGTCAGCGAACGCATCGGCAAGCCGATTATGGCGGTCAACAGCGCGATCATCGCGCGCCTGCTGGGGCGCACCGAGGTTGATGACGAGTGCGCGATCCGCGCCATCACCCTGCATGGCCAGGTGATGCCGTTCAATCAAAACCGCAGCAGCACCATGGACGCGCTGGGCTGGAAGTCCATCGACCGCAAACGCTTCGACCGCCTGATGAGCATTGTGCGCGAGCAGACGTTCCTCCAGCTTGGGGCATTGCGCCCGGACTGATCGCGCCTCAGGCCTTGCCTTTCCACGGACCGGCCTGGTGTTGGCTGGTGTCCGCATTCTCCTGTAGGAGCGAGCCTGCTCGCGATGGACGTCAACGATGATGCGGGCTGTCTGAGTGCCCGTGTTGTCCGGGCGTTTTTCGCGAGCAGGCTCGCTCCTACAGGGGGCTGTTCGCGGGAAAAATGGACGGTGTACATATTCGTTTCTTCGGTAGCGGCTGCTTAGGGTTCCGCTCTTACAGCGGGTTACTTGGAAAAGCGCCAAGTAACCAAGCGCTTTTGCCCCTTTCGTTCGGTGCCTCGCTAATGCTCGGCATGCCCTCGCTCCGGTCCTGCTCCGTGGGCCCGCCGCGATCGGCCATCCATGGCCGTGCGCGGCTAACCCGGCATCCATGCCGGGTTGCCCACTGCGCAGAACCTGCGCTCGGCCTCTCGAGGGGGCGTGCACCTCAAAATCCAAACCGAGGCGGCCTAGGAGCCGACCTGTTTTGGTATGTGTCAGCGTTCCCCTGTGGGAGCTGGCTTGCCAGCGAAGGCTGCCTGGCTGACGACCAACGCCTTTCAGGCACACCCCGATCCAATCGTAGGAGCGATGCTTGCTCGCGATGGACGTCAACGATGACGCGGGGTGTCTGAATGCCCTTCTTGTCTGGACGTTTTTCGCGAGCAAGCTTCGCTCCTACAGAGGTAGTAGAGGGAGTCATTCACTTCAGACCCGCTAAAGCGAGGCGGCCTTCGAGCCGACCTGATTTTGACGGGTGCCCACATTCCCCTGTGGGAGCTGGCTTGCCAGCGATGACGACCTGACTGGCGATCAATTCCTTTCAGGCACACCCCGATCCAATCGTAGGAGCGATGCTTGCTCGCGATGGTCGTCAACGATGACGCGGGGTGTCTGAATGCCCTTCTTGTCTGGACGTTTTTCGCGAGCAAACTTCGCTCCTACAGAGGTAGTAGAGGTAGTCGTTCACTTCAGACACTACGCCACAACCGCCACATGCCGATAATCCGTCCTGGCCGCATGCCCCGCCGTACGCACCAGCAACAGCACCGAGCCCAGCACTGGCAAGCTCACCAACATCAGCGCATAACGCAACGACTCCTGCCCATAAAACGGCAGCAGCAGGTCGCTGAACAAACCAACCATCAACGGCCCGACACCGACGCCAAGCAACGTACTGACGATGGTTTGCAGGGCCATGGCGCTGCCGCGTCGATCGGGCGGAACCAGTTGGGAGACCAGGTTGTACGACGGCGCTACCCACCAAACGGCAAAGAACGCATACAGCGCGCACCAAAGCATCGCCGTAGGGACCGGCACGTCGCCGACGTGGATCAGCACCGCGTCTGACCAGAGCAGGTAAGGAACCAGTGCACCGAGGGCCGTCAGATGACCCAGCACGGGAATGGACACCTGCCAGTGCGGGTGACGGCGGCTCAGGCGATCACTCAGCCAACCGCTGAACAGGCCACCGATGCCGGCCGAGATACCGCAGATCACCCCGGCCAACAGCCCGGCATGTTGCAGTGACAAGCCGTGGGAGCGCACCAGGAAACTGGTATTCCACATGCCGACGGCGTAGGAGCTGAGTGTGGTCAGGCCGCCAGCGAGGATCAGGCAGCGGTAAGCCGGTGAAGCCCAAAGTTCACGTGCTTCGGCCCGCACACCCAGCAACGGGGAGGGCGCGTGCGCATGCGGTGTGAGGTCCCAGCGGCCCCGTTGCGGATCGCGCACCACGAAGGCCAGCAGGGCGCTGAACAGCAAGGCGGGCACACCAAGGGCAATGAACCCGGTGCGCCATCCATAGTGTTCCACCACCCAGGCGCCGATGCTCAAGCCGATGATCGAGGAAAACGTCGGGGCGCTGGTGAAGCAACTGATGGCGAATGAACGCCGGTGCGGGGGATACAGGTCTGCAATCACCGACAGCGAGGCCGAGGTGGTTGGCGATTCACTGACCGCCACCAGCATGCGCGCAATGGCCAGCGCCAGGAAACTTCCCGCCCACCCGCAGGCCATGGTCGCCCCGGCCCAGAGCAGGCACGCCATGGCCAGCAAACGCGTGCGCGGCATGCGATCCACCAGACGTCCCGCGGGCAAGCCCATGACGGCATACACCGCCGCGAACGCCAGGCCGGAAATCAGACCCATCGCGGTATCGCCGACGCCGAATTCCGATTTGATCGGCTCGATCATCACCGCGAGTATTTGTCGCCCGACAAAGTTGTCGGCGAACACCAGGGCCAGCAGCAACAGCAAGCCATGGCTGCGCCAACCGACTTTGACTGACGGCAACGTCCTCCCCTGAGCCGCGGTCATCGCGGTGCCCAGAGATCCGGCAAACCAGGGTCACTCACCACGATCAGGCGCTTGAGCAAGACCTTCAAGGCTTGGGCATCGGCGGCGCCAAGCTTGGCCGACAGGTCTTCTTCGACCGCCTTGGCCAGTGCCAGCTGATGCAGCGATACCTCCCGGCCTTGTGCGGTCAGGACAAAGCGCAGGGCGTCGGCCGGACCCTCGATCGCCACCAGGCGCTGGTTCTCAAGGAAACGCATGCTGGCCAGGGTGACCTCGCGGCCGGTGTAGGTGACGAAGGTGTTGATCTCATCAAGGGTCAGGTTGTCGCGGATGCACAGGATCGACAGGATGAAAAACGCCATCTCGTCCAGTTGCTGATTGCTGAGCATCTGCTGCAGGGCATTGAGCGCTTGATAGTGGCCGCGCCCCAACAGGTAACCGAGCAAGTCTTCGGTGTAGCTGCATTCCGGCGGTGGTGGCGTGGTGGCCAGGCGCAGCTCACTGCGTGGCTTGCGGGTTGCCAAAGCATATTGGCCGCTCTGGAACGCCAGCGGTGCACGGTCGCTGTGATCGAACGCGAGCACCTCACCGACAAAAATCACATGGTCGCCGCCTTCGTACTGGAACGCGGTGCGGCACTGGAAACGCGCGGTGCAATCCTGCAACAACGGCGCCTCGCTGACACCATTGTCCAGCTGGACTTCCGAGAACTTGTCCTCGCCCTGGGTGGCGAAGCGTCCCGACAGGGTTTCCTGTTCGGTGGACAGCACGTGGACGTTCCAGTGCTTGCCGCTGGTGAACACCGGCAGGCTGCGGGCCTGCTTGGACAGGCTCCAGAGCACCAGCGGCGGGTTGAGCGAAACCGAGTTGAAACTGTTGGCCGTGATCCCAACGGGTGAGCCGTCTTCGGATTGGGTCGTGATGATCGTGACCCCGGTGGTAAAGGTGCCGAGTGCGGCACGAAAAGCCTGGGGATCGAAACTGACGTTTGGCATTGCCATGACTGGCCTCATGGAGTGGGATTTTCGTAGGGCCAGTATTGGTCGCGACACGTCATTAAACATCGTCTCAACGGACTAACAGATTTGGCCGTACCTCGTCCGATCGGACGAGGCGGCGCGGGGGATGGCGGGGCTAGGGTGAAGGCAAGCGCATCGGGCGCTTCCCGGCCATGGGGCCAGTACCTGCAAAGGGGACACGAATGAGTTCTGTCACATCATCCGTCCAGGGGCTTTCCAGTCTGCTATCCCGGCAAAAAAGCGCCAATGCCAGCGCCGGTGCAGTCAGCGCCGATACCCGTCGACGTCGCCTGCAGCAAGTGATCGACCTGCTGGTGCGCCACCACGGTGCCTTGACCGAGGCCATTGACCTGGATTTCGGCGGCCGGCCTGCCGGATTCTCTTTGATGAATGACGTGGTGGGTGCCCTGGCCTCGCTCAAGCATGCGCGAGACCACCTGCAAGACTGGATGCAAGATGAGCCCCGAGCGCCGTTCGCGCCTTACGATCAGCTCGGCGCCAAGGCCTGGGTGATGCATCAACCCAAAGGCACCGTAGGCATTCTCGGTACCTGGAACGCGCCGTTGTACACCTTGTTCAGCCCTTTGGCTTCGGTACTGGCGGCGGGCAACCGGGCGATCTTAAGGCCGTCGGATGTGGTGCCACGCACCGCCGAGCTGGTGGCGCAATTGTTCGCCGAATACATCGATCCGCTGGAAATCGCCGTGGTTACCGGCGACGTGGAGCTGGCCGAAGCCTTCAGCGCCCAGCCATTTGACCATCTGGTGTACACCGGCAGTACCGCGACCGGGCGACTGGTCATGCGCAATGCTGCACTGAACCTGGTGCCGGTGACGCTGGAGTTGGGCGGCAAGTCGCCCGTTATCGTCACCGCCAGCGCCGACCTGAAAAAAGCCGCATTCAGTATTGCCGTGGGCAAGGCCACCAATGGCGGGCAGATCTGCATCAACCCGGATCTGGTGTATGTGCCCAAGGCGCTGCTCGAATCGTTCCTCGATGCACTGCGCACCACCTATCGCGAACTCAATCCTTCGGTGGCCGGTAACCCGGACGTGGTGGCAGTGGTCAACCAACGGCATCTGGATCGCGTTGAAGGCTACGTACTGGATGCCCAGGCCCGTGGCGCTCGCGTCGAGAGCGTGCCCGAACCACTGGCCGTGAACGCCCAGGACCGTCGCCGTCCGTTGCGGGTAGTGATCGACCCGGCGCCGGACAGCGTAATCATGCAGGAAGAAATTTTCGGTCCGGCCATGGTGGTGCTCACCTACGACGACCTCGAGCAAGTCCTGGATGACATCAATGCACGGCCACGTCCGTTGGCCCTGTATTACTTCGGCGAAGACCCGCAACAGCAGCGATACGTGCTGGAGCGCACGGTGTCCGGCGGGGTCACCGTCAACGACGTGATGATGCACGCGGCCATGCACGATGCGCCGTTCGGCGGCGTCGGCGCCTCGGGCATGGGCCATTACCATGGCCACGAAGGCTTCCTTGAGTTCAGCCACCGGCGCACCGTGTTCAAGGCGCCGGCCCATGACCCGCGCCGGGAATGGGGGCTTTTGCCGCCGTACAGCGAGCACTTCCTGACGGCTATGGTGGCCAGCGTGACGGCCGACTGACCTGGGGCGGGGCGCATCCCGCGCCCCGCCGCTGCACGAGACAAGCCCTTGTTCAAGTTCAAGACAATCACTATCGCTCAGCGTCTGTGGCTTTGGGCGCTGCTGGCCACCTTGTTGTTTGTGCTGGCGGTCGGTTTTGGCGCCCATGGCCTGCAACAGGCGCGCGACAGCCTGCGGGCCATCAACGAGGATAACCTGGCGACGCTGCTGATGTTTGGCGAGGTTCGCCAGCGCCTGGATGAAAGCCGGCGCCAGGTCTTGCTCGCCATCCAGCAAGACCCCGAAGGCCCGTTGGTGGCGGCGTTCGACCGTCCCGTAGAAGCCACACTGAGCGCCATCGAGAGCAACAACCGGGCCCTTGACGCGCTTTGGGCGCAGTACCGTCAGCGTTCCCTGAGCGGTGAGGAACAACAGGCGGCCGATGCATTCGCCGAGCACTATCAGGCCTGGCAGGACGAATTGCAGATCCTGCTTGAGACGTTTCGGGCCGGGGATTTCCGCTTGCCAGGCATTCTGTCCTTCCTGCGCATGGCCGAGCCGCAAGGCAACGCGGCTGTGCTCGAACTGGACAAGTTGCAAGCGATCCAGCAGTCCGCCGCCGAACATGCATACGAGGCGGCACAGCAACGCTATCGCTCGACCTTGATGGCGTACCTGGCATTGGCCGTGTTGGGCGCGCTCGCGGGCAGCCTGACGGCGTTTTCCACCCTGACCCGGCTCAAGCGGGCCTTCGCCCAAGCGGGCGCCAGCGTTCGGGCCATCGCCGGTGGCGACTTGTCCCGTGCCATCGTGGTCAAGGGCCATGATGAGTTCGCACAAATGCTGGGCGACATCGCGGCGATGCGTGACAGTCTGCACGGGCTGATCTCGCAAATGCGCGCGTTGGTCAAGCGAGTCAGTAGCGAGGCCAGGCACATGGCCGAATCGGCGGAATTGGCCTCGCTGGCCACCCAACAGCAGGCCGATGCGGTGCGCGGCATCTCCAGTGCGGTAGAGCATCTGTCCGGGTCGATCGGCGAGGTGGAAAACCATGTGGGCATGTCGCGCAGCATCACCCAGCACTCGGCGGGGCGTTCGGGCAAAAGCGAAGGCTTTATCCGCGACATGGCCCAGGAGATGAACCGTATCAGCGATGTGATCAGCGACACTTCGGTGCATATTCGCGAACTGGAAGGTTTTTCCGGCGAGATCAGTCACGTGCTCAAGGTCATTCGCAGCATTGCCGAGCAGACCAATCTGCTGGCCTTGAACGCCGCCATCGAGGCGGCGCGGGCGGGCGAGCAGGGGCGAGGGTTTGCGGTGGTCGCCGACGAGGTACGGATGTTGGCGCAGCGCACGGCCCGCTCAATTGGCGAGATCGATCTGACGGTGCAACGTATCCAGGAAGGGACGCAGGCGGTGGTCGACGGCATGGGCCGGGTGGTCGGTCGTGTACGCGACGGGGTCAATCTGGCGCATCAGGCCGGCGACTCGGTGGCGCAGATTCGCAGTGGCACCGATGAAGTGATCCGTAGCGTCGATACCATTGCCACGGTGATCACCGAACAGGTAAGGGTGACCCGGGAAATGGTCGCGCGGGTCGACAGCGTCTCGGCGGGTACTGGCGCGCTGTCGGCCGGCGCCGGACGCAGTGCGGTGGCCGCCTCGGATCTGGAACAATTGGCGCGGGAGCTGGATCAGCTGTCGTCGCGCTTCAATGTGGTTTGAATGCCAATAGGGACATGTAATGAAAGTCTTGCGGCAGGCAATTATCTGTGGTGAGGGGATTTATCCCCGTTGGGTCGCGAAGCGGCCCCATATGTTCCAACAGGAAAATTGAGTTGTGTGGATTTACGACTGCTACGCAGCCGAGCGGGGATAAATCCCCTCACCACAGGGTGGTGTATGGGGTTGGGTGCGCTGTCGGCCGGCGCGGGACGCAGTGCAGTGGCCGCCTCGGATCTGGAACAATTGGCGCGGGAGCTGGATCAGCTGTCGTCGCGCTTCAATGTGGTGTGAATGCCGATAGGAACATGCAATGAAAGTCTTGAGGCAGGCAGTTATCTGTGGCGAGGGGATTTATCCCCGTTGGGTCGCGAAGCGGCCCCATATGTTCCAACAGGAAAATTGAGTTGTGTGGATTTACGACTGCTACGCAGCCGAGCGGGAATAAATCCCCTCGCCACAGGGTGGTGTATGCGGTTGGGTGCACTGTCGGCCGGCGCCGGGCGCAGTGCGGTGGCCGCCTCGGATCTGGAACAATTGGCGCGGGAGCTGGATCAGCTGTCGTCGCGCTTCAATGTGGTTTGAATGCCGATAGAGACATGTAATGAAAGTCTTGAGGCAGGCAATTATCTGTGGCGAGGGGATTTATCCCCGTTGGGTCGCACAGCGGCCCCCTATGTTCCTTCAGGCAAATTGAGTTGTCTGGATTGACGACTGCTACGCAGCCGAGCGGGGATAAATCCCCTCGCCACAGGGTGGTGTATACGGTTGGGCCTCGGGACTAATGCTGAATAACAACAATCGATAGGGCGCGAGATCATCATGCAAAACAACGAGCAACGATTTATGACTGCCGAAACGAACAAACCTTCTGACACTCAGCAGACTGGCTGGCCAAGGCGCAGCGTACTCAAGGCCGGCGCCCTGGCCGCGGGTGTCGGTCTGCTCGGGCGTTTTGCCGATGCCCGCGCGGCGGGACTGTCGGACAGTGACTACCAAAAGCTGGACGCCTGGGCCATGAGCCAGGCGATCCGCAGCGGTGAGTTGCAATCGGCGGACCTGCTGGCGGCGGCGCTGGCGCGCTGCCAGGCGGTCAATGGCCGGGTCAAGGCGGTGAACATGCTGCACGAGGACTATGCCCGTGCGTTGTTGGCCCAGCGTCGCGCCGCTGGCACTGAAACCCAGGGCGCGCTGGCCGGTGTGCCGGTGTTGATCAAAGACCTCAATACCTATCTGCGGGGCACGTCCACCAGCAACGGTTGCCGGCTGTTCAAGGACGCCCCGCCAGCCGACCAGACCAGCACCCTGATCAGCCGCTACGAGCGTGCCGGTGCCATCCCCTTTGGCAAGACCAGCAGTCCCGAGTTCGGCTTGACCACAACCACTGAATCCATGCTGTGGGGGCAGACCTGCAACCCTTGGAACCTGGCCATGAGCGCCGGTGGTTCTTCAGGCGGCTCGGCAGCAGCCGTGGCGGCCGGGATCGTGCCCGTGGCCCATGCCACGGATGGCGGCGGCTCGATCCGCATTCCCGCCTCGTATTGCGGTTTGGTGGGTCTCAAGCCCAGCCGCTATCGCACGCCGAGCGGGCCGGCACATTTCGAAGGCAGCTTTGGTGCCAGTGTCGCCAACGTCGTTTCGCGCACCGTGCGCGATACCGCGCTGTTTCTCGATGCCGGCCAGGGTCGTGAAGCGGGGAGCGCCTATTGGAGCCCGCCACTGGTGCGCCCGTATGTCGAAGAGCTTTCGCGCGAGCCAGGCAAGTTGCGTATCGCCGTGGTTCGCCGGTCGTTGACCGGTGCGGCGTTGGAACCGGCGATTGCAGCCACCCTGGAGCAGACCATCAAGCAGCTGCTGGGGTTGGGGCATGAAGTCGAAGAACTGACGCTGAACATCGATCCGCGGCAACTGTTCGGTGCTCACGGTACTGCGCTCGGCACTGCATTGCGCACAGCGATTCATGACCGCGAGCAGGTGTTGGGGCGAGTCGCCACGGCGCAGGACCTGGAGAAAGTGACCCTGGTCAATCTGCAGCGGGCTCAGGCCACCACGGGTGAGGACCTGTATCGCGCCCGTCAGTCGTTCGAAACCATCGGTGCCGCCATGGAACAGCAGTTCGAGCGTTTCGACGTGATCCTGTCGCCAGTCACCGCCAGCCTGACCCCGCAACTGGGCCTGCTGTCGCTGGACCAATCCTGGGACAGCTATGCCCATCAGGCCATGGGCAGCGCCGGCTTTACCGTATTGGCCAACGTCAGCGGACAACCGGCGATTTCCCTGCCGCTGGGCCAGAGCGACAGCGGTATGCCGGTGGGCATGATGTTCACGGCCCGATTGGGCGGTGAAGACGGACTGCTGCGCCTGGCCAGCCAGTTGGAACAGGATCGCCCCTGGGCGGCCCGGCGCGCGGTGCTCTGAGCCAACGCCGACCCATTGTGGTGTGAGAACTCCCTTGTCGCAGGAGAGCTTCCTTGTAACAGGAAAGCTCCTTGTGGCGAGGGAGCTTGCTCCCGCTTGAGTGCGCAGCGTTCACCAGCTTTTAGGGCCGCTTCGCAGCCCAACGGGAGCAAGCTCCCTCGCCACAAGCCTCCCCTCACCACACCGACACCTTCCTAGTCCGCTTTGACGATGAGTACCACCCCGCGCAGCCCCGATCATGGGGCTGCATTCCGCCCGCGTTCCCGAAGCGTCGTCGGCGGTTATTTCTGACCTCAGCTAATGGCATAACAACAATGACGGCTCAAGTTCAGTCTCAGACCCACTACGACGTGATTGTCGTTGGCTCGGGCGCAGGTGCAATGACGTCGGCGGTGTTCCTCGCCGACCAGGGTTTCAGCGTGCTGGTCGTGGAAAAGAGCGACAAGTACGGTGGCACCTCGGCGATCTCCGGCGGCGGCATCTGGATTCCCAACAACCACTATTTTGCCCGCCTCAACGGCAACGATAATTACGACACGGCGTTGCGTTACCTGAAGGCCGCGGCGGGCGAGCATGTCGATGAAGTCCGACTGCGCACCTACCTGGACAATGCCCCGAAGATGATCGAAGCGCTGGCCCGTACCAGTCGGGTGCGCTACGCCGTGGCCGCCAAATACCCCGATTATTACCCGCACCTGCCGGGTGCCTTGCCGGGCGGCAGGACCCTGGACCCGGAGTTCTTCGACACCAGCCTGCTGGGTGACGAACTGGCCAACCTGCGCAAACCGTCGCCTTCGACCTTGCTCATGGGTTGCATCGCCTGGACCGCCCGTGACGCACACAAAGTCATGGCCCGCAGTTTCGGCTGGCGCCTGCTGATCATGGGGCTGATGCTGCGTTACAAACTGGACTTCAAGTGGCGGCGTAAAAGCAAGATCGACCGCCGCGCCTCCCTGGGCAGCTCGCTGGTGGCGTCGCTGCGACGCTCGCTGATGGACCGCAATGTGCCGCTGTGGCTCAACACCGACTTTTCCGGGTTGCTCACCGAAGGCGGGCGGGTCAACGGCGTCACCGTGCGCCGTGACGGTGCCGAGGTGCAATTGCATGCGCGCCATGGCGTGATCCTGGCGTCCGGTGGTTTTGAACAGAACCAGGCACTGCGCGAAAAATACCTGCCGCAACCGACCCGCATGGCCTGGAGCGCAACACCTCCAGGGAACAACACTGGCGCGGCACTGGAAGCCGGGTTGGCGCAAGGCGCAGCCACCGCCTTGCTGGATTGGGCCTGGTGGGCCCCGACCATCGCCGTACCGGGCGAGGAAAAGCCCCGGGGCATCTTCGCCGAGCGTGCGTTTCCTGGCGCCATCGTCGTCAACAGCCTGGGCCAGCGCTTCGTCAACGAAGCGGCGCCGTACCTGGAGTTCGTCGACGCCATGTACCGCGACAACGGGCTGACCGCTGGCAAGTCGGTCCCGGCCTGGGTGATTTTCGACGGGCATTTCCGCTTCAACTACGCGATGGGGCCGTTGATGCCGGCGCAGATCATGCCCGACAGCCGCTTGCGCAAGGAATGGTTGAACAACCTGTACTGGAAGGACGACTCCCTGGCCGGGCTGGCCAAGCAGATCGGCGTTGATGCCGCCGGACTTGAAGCGACCGTGGTCAAGGTCAACGAGTTTGCACGCACCGGCACGGATGCGGATTTCGGGCGCGGTGGCAATGTGTTCGACCGTTACTACGGCGACACCAATATCAAGCCCAACCCGTGCCTGGCCCCCTTGCGCAAGGGCCCGTACTACGCCATGCGCCTGGATGCCGGGGACATCGGCACCAAGGGTGGACTGCTGACCAACGAACACGCACAGGTGGTCCGCGAGGGTGGTGAACCTATCGCCGGCCTGTACGCGATCGGCAACTGTTCAGCCTCGGTGATGGGCACCAGCTATCCGGGCGCGGGTGGCACCCTGGGCCCGGCGATGACCTTCGCCTATGTCGCCGCCAACCACTTGGCCAGCCAGCGTTAGGAGGTCATATGGCGACGTTCGATGACAGCTTCTGCACGTCCATCCAGACACCCTTGCAAGTCGCCGACAGCGACGCCCTGGTGTGGGACGAACAATGCGATGTGTTGATTATCGGCTGGGGCGCGGCCGGGGCTTGCGCAGCGCTGGAAGCACGCGCCCAAGGTGCCGATGTGTTGATTGCCGATCGCTTTACCGGTGGCGGTGCCAGCGCCAAGAGTGGCGGGGTGGTCTACGCCGGTGGCGGCACACGCCATCAGCAGGCCGCCGGTTTCAGCGACACCCCCGAAGCGATGTTTGATTACTTAAAGCATGAAACCCAAAGCGTGGTCAGCGACGACACCCTGCGGCGCTTCTGTGCCGACAGCGTCAGCAACCTCGACTGGTTGGAAAGTCACGGTGCGCCCTACGGCCACCGGATGCCACCGGGCGGCAAGACCTCGTACCCGCCTGACGGTTACTTCCTTTACTACTCCGGCAATGAGTTGGTGCCGCAGCATGGCGGGCCGCTGCCACCGGCCCCACGTGGCCATCGTACCGTCGGCAAAGGCCAGTGCGGCGCAGTGTTGTATGGCCACCTCAAGGCTGCGTGCCTGCGGGCCGGGGTGCGGCCGCTGCTGCAAGCGGCGGCGAAACGCTTGGTGGTCGACGCCCAAGGTCGCGTGCTGGGTGCCGAGCTCTGGTGCATGCCGGCCGGCAGCCCGCAATCGAAGCTGCATGCGCGCCTGGCCGCTCGCGCCGAGCGACTGCAGAACTTCGCCCCCGGTTACTGCAACAAGTTGCGTGAGCGGATCGCTCTACTTGAACGGGGTTATGCGCGGCCACGCCGGGTTCATGCCCGCAACGGCGTCATCCTCAGTACCGGTGGTTTCATCTTCAATCGCGAACTGATCAAGCGCCATGCGCCGAAATTCCAGCGCAACTTCAAGGTCGGGGCCACGGGGTGCGACGGCAGCGGCTTGCGCCTGGGCACCAGCGTCGGTGGTCAGGGGGCGGGGCTGGAGCGGGTGTCGGCCTGGCGTTTCATCAATCCGCCGTACAGTTGGCACAAGGGGTTGGTGGTCAATCGCGAAGGTCGGCGTTTCTGCAACGAAGAAGTCTACGGCGCGACCCTGGGCCAACCCTTGATGGAAGAGCAGGGCGGCAAAGCCTGGTTGGTGCTGGATGCGCCCTTGCGCAAGAAAGCCATTCGCGAGGCTTTGTTTGGCGGCTATTGGTGGTTTCAAAGCTTCCCGGCCCTGGCGTTGATGCTGTTCAGAATCCGCAAGGGCCAGCACCTGAGCGAATTGGCCACCACCACCGGAATGAATTCGACCGTGCTGCGCGAGTCGGTACTGGCCGCCAACGCTGCCGCCCGTGGCGAGGCCCCCGAGCCGTTCGGTAAGTCGCCGGGCGGGCGGCAGGTGCTCGACCAGGGACCGTTTTATGCCTGCGACATTTCCGTGACCAATCCAGTCTTTCCGCTGGGTGCCTTGACCCTCGGCGGGTTGCGGGTGGACGAGGGCAACGGCGCGGTGCTCGACGGGCAGGGGCAAGCGATACCGGGCCTGTTCGCCGCCGGGCGTACCGCGCTGGGCATTCCATCGCACCTCTACATCAGCGGTTTATCCCTGGCCGATTGCGTGTTTTCCGGTCGGCGCGCTGGCGCGGCGGCCGCACGGTTTCTGGATCAACAGCCACACCCGACCCTTGCACGAGAGATGACGTAATGACGAACAACCACAACGACAAAAACGGCCGGGTACACGGCAAGGTGGCGCTGGTCACTGGCGGGGCCAAGGGCATCGGACGGGCCAGTGCTCGCCTTCTGGCAGCAGAGGGCGCCCATGTGTTGATCAGCGACGTAGACGTCACGGCGGGTGAGGCACTGGCGGCTGAAATCGGACCGGCAGCGACTTTTATCCGGCATGACGCCAGCAGCGAGAGCGATTGGCGAGACGTCATGGCCCACCTGCGCGAGCAGCATGGCCGACTGGATATTCTGGTGAACAACGCCGGCATCCTGATCCCCGGCAGCATCGAGGACGCGACCCTGCAGGATTGGCAAAAGGTCATGCGGGTAAACGCCGACAGCGTGTTTATCGGTTGTCGCGAAGGCATTGCGCTGATGAAGGAAACCGGTGGTTCGATCATCAACCTGTCATCGGTCGCGGCCCTGGCCGGACGCGATGATTACATGGCCTACAGTGCTTCAAAGGGTGCGGTGGCGGCGTTGTCGCGTTCGGTGGCGGTGTTCTGCCGGCGGCGTAAATACCGGATTCGCTGCAACACCCTGCACCCTGATGGCGTCCTCACGGACATGACCAGCGGCGGATTCCCCAAGGGCCTCGATCCGACGCGCCTGACCATCGACAGCGACCCGATGAACCGCATGTGCCTGCCCGAAGACGTCGCCGCCAGCGTGCTGTTCCTGGCCAGCGACGAATCCCGGGCGATCAACGGCGTCGAGCTGCGCATCGACAGCGGGCAAATGGTGATGAGCATCTAGCACGACATAGCGATCGGTTGGCTCCTACGGACGGCGGTGTGCCTGCTGTACCGCATCACCGTTCCTCGCTTTGTAGGAGCCAGGCTTGCCGGCGAACCAGACGCCGCGGTGTGCCTGTCAGGCCGCGTCATCATTCTTCGCTTTGTAGGAGCCAGGCTTGCCGGCGAACCAGACGCCGCAGTATGTCTGTCAGACCGTGTCACCGTTCTTCGCGGGCAAGCCTCGCTCCTACGGGCGAACCAGGCGCTGCGGTGTACCTGTTGTACCGCATCATCGTTCTTCGCTTTGTAGGAGCCAGGCTTGCCGGCGAACCGGGCACCACGGTATATCTGTCAGACCACGTAATCGTTCTTCGCGGGCAAGCCTCGCTCCTACGGGCGAACCGTGCGCCACGTTGTGTCTGCTCAATCCCCCGTAAACTGCGCCGGGCGTTTTTCGATGAAGGCTTGCATGCCTTCCTTCTGGTCGAGCGAGGCGA
This sequence comes from Pseudomonas putida, assembly GCF_050990305.1. Classification (GTDB taxonomy): domain Bacteria; phylum Pseudomonadota; class Gammaproteobacteria; order Pseudomonadales; family Pseudomonadaceae; genus Aquipseudomonas; species Aquipseudomonas putida_AH. Next base: position 2,734,452 of record NZ_CP158817.1, read on the forward strand.
ACAACAGCGCATTGGCCTTGCGCTCAAGGGCCAGGCCCGCTTCCAGTGGCGCGTCCATGCCCGCCAGGATCACTTCCTTGATCTGCTCGGCCGCCAGGGCCGGCATGGCCGCAATGACCCGTGCCAATTCCAGGGCGTGGGCCTGTACCTGGTCATCGTCCACCAGATCGCTGACCAACCCTGCCACCCAGGCCTCCTCGGCGCTGATCGGCTGGCCGGTGAGCGCCATGCGCATCGCCTTGACCTTGCCCACCGCACGCACCAGTCGCTGGGTGCCACCGATGCCGGGCATGATGCCGATGCGGATTTCCGGTTGGCAAAAGCGTGCGCTGCGCCCGGCCACAATCAGGTCGGCATGCATGGCCAGTTCGCAACCACCGCCATAGGCATAACCGCAAACCGCCGCGATCACAGGCTTGGGACAATGCTGAATCGGCCCCCAGACCCGCTCGGTGTGACGCTTGTAGATATCGATCGCGCCAACCCCCGCCATGCTGTTGATGTCCCCCCCGGCAGCGAACACTTTTTCGCCCCCCGTCAGCACGATGCAACGCACCTCGGGATCAACCCCCAGCTCACTGAAATACCGCGACAACAACGCCTGCAATTCCAGGCTCAAGGCATTGGTTGCCTGTGGCCGGTTGAGCCGCAATAACGCCACGCCCGGCAGAGGGCGTTCGAGCAAAACCGGTGCAGCGGATGAGTCGGACATGGGCATCCTCAAGGACCAATCAACGTGTAAATGACCGTCAGTGTCCTGTTCGCACGGTTAAGTTTTCATCGTCCGTTCAGACGTAGTTCGGCCCCCGGTTCGTCCCTAGAGTGACCCTTGTCAGTAAACGAGGAGCACATGATGGAGCTGCATTCGGGTCTTGATTACAGCGGCAAGGTGGTGCTGATCACCGGCGGCACCAAGGGCATCGGCGCCGGTATCGCGCTAGGGTTCCTGGCCGTGAACGCACGGGTGATCGTCTGTGCTCGGCGCGAGCCTGAGCAGGTGCCGACGTTCGGCGGCAAGAGCGCGACCTTCATCGCCGCCGACGTGCGTGACCACGATTCCCTGCAACGTTTGTTCGCCACCATCGAGCGCGACTTCGGCCGTCTCGACGTGGTGATCAACAACGCCGGCGGCAGCCCAAACGCCGATGCGGCCACGGCTTCGCCCAGGTTCCATGAAAGCATCATCGGTTTGAATCTGATCGCACCGCTTCACGTTGCCCAGCACGCCAACCGGCTGATGCAAGCGCAAGTCCAGGGCGGTTGCATCGTCTTTATCGGCAGCATCAGTGCGTTGCGTTCCTCGCCAGGCACCGCTGCCTACGGCGCCGCCAAGGCCGGGGTGCTGGCCTTGGTCAATTCCCTGGCGGTGGAGTGGGGGCCCAAGGTGCGGGTGGTCACGGTCAGCCCGGGCCTGGTGCTGACCGAGCAGGCGCACCTGCATTACGGCTCCGAGGCCGGTATCGCCGCCGTCGCTGCCGGTATTCCGGCGGCGCGCATGGCGGTTGCCGAAGACATTGCCAACGCCTGCCTGTACATCGCCTCACCCCTGGCCAGTTACGCCAGCGGCTGCAACCTGTTGCTGCACGGCGGCGGTGAACGTCCGGCGTTTCTCGGGGCAGCCGCGCAGGTTCTGCCCACCTGATCGACCCGTGGCGGCGGCCGGGTCCGGCTGCCGCCTTCAATTTGAAGGAGACGACTTTGGCTGATCCACAATTGCTATCCGATGCGCGCGCCCTGGTGGGGCGTCAATACGGCCGCGTGTATGCCTGGGATGAGGTCAACGCACCGATGGTCCGCCAATGGTGCGAGATCATGGGCGTGGACAACCCGGCCTACACCGACCCGGCGTTTGCCCTTGGCACCCGGCATGAAGGGCTGATTGCCCCGCCGGGCATGTTGCAGGTGTGGACCATGGAAGGTTTGCACGCCAACAACTATCCGCCGGGCTCGACCGATGAGAACCCTTATGAGGTGCTCAAGATCATGGAGGCCCACGGCTACATGTCCACCGTGGCGGTGAACTCGGAGCTGACCTTCACTCGCCCTGTGCGCATGGGCGAAAAGCTCTACTACACCACGCGCCTGGACTCGGTCAGCGATGAAAAAACCACGGCCCTGGGCACCGGTTTTTTCGTCACGCTGATCATGAGCCACTTCGCGGAAAAAACCGGCGGCGACGAGCCGGTGGGCCAGTTGCTGTTCCGCGTTTTCAAGTTCCGCCCAGCCAATGCCCAGGCGCCGGCCAAAGTCGATGCCGCACCGGCCAAACCCAAGCGTCCGCTGCCGGGCGTGAGCGATGACACCCGCTTTTTCTGGGAAGGCTGCGAGAAGGGCCAGTTGCTGATCCAGCGCTGCACGGCATGCAAGACCCTGCGTCATCCACCGGCACCGGTGTGCATTGAATGCCACAGCTTCGACTGGGACACCGTACAAGCCAGCGGCCGCGCCAAGTTGTATTCATTCGTGGTCATGCACTACCCCGAAGTTCCGCCGTTCGATTACCCCAACCCCATCGGGTTGATCGAGCTGGAGGAGGGCGTGCGCCTGATCGCCGGATTGGTCGGCATTGAACGCGAACGCATACAGATCGGCCAGCGCTTGCAGGTCGAGTTCCAGACCTTCGACGACCAGCAAACCCTGCCGATGTTTCGGCCGGTAGATGCGTAGGAGCCAGGCACCATGGATTTCGAATTAAGTGAAGACCAGCGCGCCATCGCGCAGATGGCCGACAGCCTGTTTGTCGACCATTGCCATGACGACTACATGCGCCAGTGGGACGCCAGCGGCGAGCCGATGATGGCGCCGCTGTGGCAACTGTGCATCGACACCGGGCTGCAAGCACTGGCCATTCCCGAGGAGCACGGCGGCAGCGGCCTGGGCATGACCGAGCTGATGCTGGTGTTGCAGGCCCAAGGCAAGGCACTTGCCCAAGTGCCGCTGTGGCGCCATCAACTGGCGGCCGCGACCCTGGCCCGTTTTGACGCCATCGGCACCGAGCAATGGATCGCCAAGGCTGTGTCCGGCGAGGCGTTGTTGAGCCTGTCGCTCGACGGCTTGAGCAGCGCCTTGGGGATCGAGTTGCAAGCCACTGCCTGTGCAGACGGCTGGTTGATCAATGGCCGGGTGGCGGCGCTGTCCCAAGGCGAACAGGCCCACGCCGCGTTGGTGGTGGTGCAAGTCGAGGGTCAACCGCGCTTGTTGCTGCTGGACCTGTCGGCGCCCGAGATCCAAAAGGTCTCGGCGGTGCTGACCCACGGCGAAGCAGTGGCCGACCTGCACATTGAAGGCTTGACCGTAAACACCGCAGCGCTGTTACCGGCCGAGTCCGTCGACTGGCTGGAACTGCGCAGCATAGCGGCGCTGGCGGCCTTGCAATTGGGCGTCAGCGAAGAGCAGGTCCACCGCACCGTGACCTACGTCAGCGAGCGCCAGCAGTTCGAACGCGTCATCGGCAGCTTCCAGTCGGTGCAGATGACCATGGCCGACAACCACATCGCGGTCGAAGCCTTGCGCACGGCGTTGTGGCAGCTGGCCTACCGCATCGATGCCGACCTGCCGGCACCTTGCGAAGCCTTGGCCACCGCGTGGCTGGCCTGTGAAGCGGGCCACCGTATTGGCCACACCGCACAGCACGTGCATGGCGGGATCGGCGTCGACCTGACGTACCCGATCCACCGTTTTCTCTATTGGAGCCGTGGCCTGATCCTTGCCCTCGGTGGTTCGGCGGCAAACCTGGAACGCCTGGGCGACTGGCTCAACGATAACGACAAGCTGGGATGGAAATATGACCTCCAAGAACACCAAGCGCTTTGAAGACGTGCGCCCCGGCGAAGCACTGCCGGAACTGGCGGTGCCGATCACGGTGACCCTGATCAACGGCGGCGCGATTGCCACCCGTGATTATTTTCCCGGTCACCACGATGCCGACGCAGCCCGTGCCCTGGGTTCGCCCAACGTGTTCATGAACATCCTCACCACCAACGGGTTGGTGCAGCGGTTCGTCGAACGGTGGACCGGGCCACAGGCCGAATTCACCTCGCTGAAAATCAAGCTCGGCGCACCGAACTATCCCGGTGACTGCATGACCTTCAGCGGCAGCGTCACTAGCCTCGACGCCGACACCCGCACGGTGGAAATCACCCTCGGCGGCAAAAATTCCATGGGTAACCACGTGACCGGCACGGTCGCGGTGGTCCTGCCCTGACAGCCGGAGAGACACAGATGACTGATTCATCGATTTCCGGGCGCGCCGCCATCGTTGGCCTGGGCGCAACCGAATTTTCCAAGAACTCCGGTCGCACCGAATTGCGCCTGGCCATGGAAGCCACCTTGAGCGCACTCAAGGACGCTGGCATCGATCCGAGCGAGGTGGATGGCTTCAGTTCCTATTCCGTGGACAAGGTTCCGGAGTACGAAATCGCCCGCTTGCTCGGTTGCAAGGACGTGAAGTTTTTCTCGCAAGTGCCCCACGGTGGCGGCGCCGCTTGCGCACCGGTGATGCACGCGGCCATGGCCGTGGCCACTGGCGTGGCGAAAACGGTGGTGGTGTATCGCGCCATGAACGAGCGTTCCTGGTATCGCTTCGGCACCGGTAGCTACGGGTTCGCTTCGACGCCGACTTTCGACAACGTCAACTACGGCTGGTACATGCCCCACGGCTTCCACACGCCGGCAGCCTGGGTTGGCATGTTCGCCCAGCGCTACATGCACACCTATGGCGCCACCTCCGAAGACTTCGGGCGGATCGCGGTGGCGGCGCGGGATTTTGCCGCGACCAACCCCCAGGCGTTTTTCCATGGCAAACCCATCACCCTGGAAGAACACCAGGCCTCACGCTGGATCTGCGAACCCTTGCACTTGCTCGACTGCTGCCAGGAATCCGATGGCGCGGTGGCAATGGTCATCACCTCGGCCGAGCGTGCCCGCGACCTGCGGCAGAAGCCTGTGACGATCAAGGCCGGCTCCCAGGGCATCAGCCACGGGCAGCAGAGCATGACCTCGTTCTACCGCGAAGACATCACCGGCCTGCCGGAAATGGGCGTGGTGGCTCGCGAGCTGTATCGCCAGTCGGGTCTGGGCCCGGACGCGTTCCAGACCGCAGTGATTTACGACCACTTCACCCCGTTCGTGATGCCGCAGCTGGAAGAGTTCGGCTTCGTCAAACGCGGCGAAGCCAAGGAGTTCATCCGTGCCGGGCACCACGCCCGTGGCGGCAAACTGCCGATCAACACTCACGGCGGGCAACTGGGCGAAGCCTACATCCACGGCATGAACGGCATCGCCGAAGCGGTGCGTCAGGTGCGTGGCACGGCGGTCAACCAGGTAGCGGATGTACAAAACGTGCTGGTCACAGCCGGCACCGGTGTACCCACCAGCGGCCTGATTCTCGGCGCAGCCTAAGGAGCAGCCTATGTTCGTCGACCTCACTCCCGAACAACATGCCCTGCGCCACAAGGTGCGGGACTATTTCCAGGCCCTGATGACCCCGGCCATGCGCGATGAATTGCGCGGCAAGGAAGGCGGCGAGCTGTTTCGCCAGACCATCCGCCAAATGGGTCGCGACGGCTGGCTGGCGGTCGGCTGGCCCAAGGCCCATGGTGGCCAGGGTTACGCGGCCACTGAGCAGTTGATCTTCTTCGAAGAAGCCAACATCGCCGGGGCGCCGTTGCCGTTCGTGACCATCAGCACCGTTGGCCCGGCCTTGATGGCCCACGGCAGCGAGCTGCAGAAAGAGCGCTTCCTGCCGGGCATTGCCGCGGGTGAAATCATGTTCGCCATCGGTTACTCCGAACCGGGTGCCGGTAGCGATCTGGCCGTGCTGAAAACCAGCGCGCGTCAGGACGATGAAGGCTTCGTAGTCAACGGCAACAAGCTATGGACCTCGGGTGCCGAGTCCGCCGACTTCATCTGGCTGGCGGCCCGTACCGATCCGACCCAGGCGCGGCACAAAGGCATTTCGCTGTTGATCGTCGACACCACGACGCCGGGCTTCTCCCACACGCTGATTCCGACCACCAGCATCCCGACCACGGCCACCTACTACGACAACGTGCGGGTGCCCAAAGAGATGCTGGTGGGTGAGTTGAACGGCGGCTGGAAGCTGATCACCTCGCAACTCAATCACGAGCGCCTTGGCCTGGGCACCTGGTCGGACAAGGTGGTGGCGCTGTTCCGCCGTGTCTACCTGTGGGCCCGGGCCCGCGACGAGCAGGGCCGTCGGGCGATGGACAAAGCCTGGGTGCGCAGCTCGCTGGCCGAGTGCTACGCGCGCCTGGAGGCGATGCGCCTGATCAACATGCGCATCGCCGCGGACCTTGAACACGATCGCATGAGCGTGGCGCTGAGTTCGACCACCAAGGTGTTTGGCTCGGAATCGGCCATCGAAATCCTGCGCAAGCTGGCGGCCATCGTCGGGGCCAATGGTTCGATGCGCAGCGGCTCTGCGGCAACCCTGTTGCAGGGCGAACTGGAGTTCGAATTGCGCTGCGTGACGACGTTGACCTTCGGCGGTGGCACCAACGAAATCCAGCGCGAACTGATCGCCCAATTTGGCCTCGGGATGCCGCGCACCCAACGCTGACGCTCGTCCATCAACAACAAAAAACCGTACTCGCCCCGCAACCGGGGCGGGTCGAAGGGGACTTTCATGAGCACTATCGAGCAATTCCGGCACGACACCCGTGCCTGGCTGGAGGCCAACTGCCCGCTGTCGATGCGCACGGGCATGGCCGAAGGCGATGTGGTGTGGGGCAGCCAGAACCCACAGTTTCCCTGCGAAGACGCGCGCCTGTGGTTTGAACGCATGCGCGACAAGCGCTGGTTCTGCCCGGAGTGGCCGGTCGAATACGGCGGCGCGGGCCTGAGTGACGAAGAACTGGCGGTGCTGGAAAGCGAGATGCGCCGCATCAAGTGCCGGCCGCCGCAGATCAACCTGGGCATCTGGATGCTCGGGCCGGTGTTGTTGGCGTTCGGCAGCGAAGAGCAGAAGCGTGACCTGCTGCCGCCGATTGCCCGAGGTGAAGTGCGCTGGTGCCAGGGCTTCTCCGAGCCGAATGCCGGTTCTGACCTGGCCAGCCTGAAAATGGCCGCCCGGGATGCCGGCGACCATTTCGTCGTGGACGGCAGCAAGATCTGGACGTCCTACGGCGACAAATCCGACTGGATGTACGCGCTGGTGCGCACCGACTTCAGCGCGCCGAAACACGAGGGCATCAGCCTGATCGTGCTGGACATGCGCAGCCCCGGCGTCAAGCCGCAGCCAATTGATTTGATCAGCGGCAAATCGGCGTTCTGCCAAGTGTTCTTCGATGGCGTGAAGGTGCCCAAGAGCCAATTGATCGGGCCGTTGAACGGCGGTTGGAACTTGGCCAAATACCTGTTGCAACACGAACGCAAGGCCATGTCGAAATTCGGCGAGTTCAGTTTGCCCTCGCACTTCGACCTGCTGGCCCTGATGCGCGAATACGTGCCGGCCCCCCAAAGCCAAAGCGAACACGCGCTGCAGGCCCGGGCCACGGCCTGTGCGATGAACGAGCACGCCTACAACCTGACCGTGCAGCGCATGGGCGAAGAGGCGCGGGCCGGCGATGACATCGGCGGCCTGATGTCGATCATGAAGCTGGTGCACACCGAACAGGAGCGCGACAAGTTCGAGGTCCTGCTCGATGCCATGGCCGGGCACGCCTTTGGTTGGGAGAGCTCGGCGTTCAGCGAGCAGCAACTGGCGATCACCCGCGCCTGGCTCAACAGCTATGCACTGACCATTTCCGGTGGTGCCTCGGAAATCCAGCTCAATGTCATCGCCAAGCGCGTGCTTGGTTTGCCTGAAGCCAAAAAGCCTGCCGTTCAAACAGGAGCACCGTCATGAGCCTGCGTTATAGCGATGAACAACGTTTGCTGGCCGACAGCGCGCGGGACTTTCTCGCCGCCCGCAGCCCGGTCAGCGCCCAGCGTCGACTGCGCGATGAGCCGGTGGAACAGGGCTTCGATGCGCAGCTCTGGCAGGACGCCGTGGCGCTGGGATGGAGTGCGATTCCGTTTCCGGAAGACTTCGGTGGCCTCGATTTCGGCTGCAAGGGCCTGGGGCCGATCTTCGAATCCATGGGGCGCAACCTGTCCGCCACGCCGTTGCTTTCCAGCGTGGTACTGGCCGGATCGTTGCTGCACCTGGCGGGCAATTCAACGCAGCAGACGCAATGGTTGCAGGCGGTGATCAGCGGCGAACAGCGCCTGGCGCTGGCGGTGGATGAGCACTCGCGTCATGAGCCGAGCCGTATTGCGCTTGAGGCGAAGGCCGAAGGGCAGGGCTATCGCTTGCACGGCGACAAGTATTGGGTGGTCGACGGGCTGGGCGCCGATGCCTATGTGGTCGCGGCGCGCACGTCGGGGCAACCGGGTGACACTCAGGGCATCAGCCTGTTTCTGGTGCCCGCCGATGCACCGGGGCTGACCGTGAGTGCCTTGTCGCTGATCGATTCGCGGAACATCGCGCGGCTGCAACTGGATGGCGTGCAACTGGCTAGCGATGCGCTGTTGGGTACGTTGGGAGAGGGTTGGGCGGCGCTGGAAACCGCGCTGGATCGGGGGCGCACCTGCCTGGCTGCGGAGCTGCTGGGGATGGCTGAGCAGTTGTTCGAAACCACCCTGGAATATCTCAAGACCCGCGTGCAGTTCGACACGGCGATCGGCACCTTTCAGGTCCTGCAGCATCGCGCCGCGCAAATGTACATCGACCTGGCATTGAGCCGCAGCGCACTGATGTCCGCGCTGGCGACCCTGGATGACGCCAGCTTCGATGCCGGCACCCGCGCCCGACTGGTCAGCCTGGCGAAATGGAAGGCCGGCGACACGGCAATCAAAGTCGCCAACGAAGCGGTGCAGATGCACGGCGGCATTGGCGTCACCGACGAACTGGATGTGGGCCTGTACCTCAAGCACGTACGCGTCGCCCAAAGCTGCCTGGGCGACCGGGATTTCCACTGCGAACGCTATGGCGCCCACGCGTAACCCTCCTGTGGGAGCGGGCTTGCTCGCGAAGGCGGAGTGTCAGGCAACGAAGATGTTGTAGGTGCCGGCCTCTTCGCGAGCAAGCCCGCTCCCACAAGGAATTGCACGGCCCCTGTAGGAGCGAGCCTGCTCGCGAAGGCGGAGTGTCAGGCAACGAAGATGTTGAAGGTGCCGGCCTCTTCGCGGGCAAGCCCGCTCCCACAAGGAATTGCACGGCCCCTGTAGGAGCGGGCTTGCTCGCGAAGGCGGAGTGTCAGGCAATGAAGATGTTGAAGGTGCCGGCCTCTTCGCGAGCAAGCCCGCTCCCACAAGGAATTGCACGGCCCCTGTAGGAGCGGGCTTGCTCGCGAAGGCGGAGTGTCAGGCAACGAAGATGTTGAAGGTGCCGACCTCTTCGCGGGCAAGCCCGCTCCCACAAGGAATTGCACGGCCCCTGTAGGAGCGAGCCTGCTCGCGAAGGCGGAGTGTCAGGCAATGAAGATGTTGAAGGTGCCGGCCTCTTCGCGGGCAAGCCCGCTCCCACAAGGAATTGCACGGCCCCTGTAGGAGCGAGCCTGCTCGCGATGGCGGAGTGTCAGGCAACGAAGATGTTGAAGGTGCCGGCCTCTTCGCGGGCAAGCCCGCTCCCACAAGGATTCGGGGTGGAGCCGGTATATGAGTACGACACAGCCCCCCCTGTAGGAGCGAGCCTGCTCGCGAAAGCGGGGTGTCAGGCAATGAAGATGTTGAAGGTGCCGGCCTCTTCGCGGGCAAGCCCGCTCCCACAAGGATTCGGGGTGGAGCCGGTATATGAGTACGACACAGCCCCCCTGTAGGAGCGGGCTTGCTCGCGAAAGCGGGGTGTCAGGCAACGAGGATGTTGAAGGTGTCGCTCCAAAAAGTCTTTCGCCCGTTCTGGAGAAAATAAAAATGAGCATTGAACGCTGGCAAACCGCGTGGCGCCAATTGATCGCCCCCGGTTCGCCTTTTGAAGTGGTGACGCCGGAGGATGGCGCGCCACGCTACTTCCGCCACGCCGCCCGCGACCTGCTGCAAGTGATCGACGCCGGGCGTGTCCACGGCGACCGTGAGTTCCTGGTCTGGCAGTCGCAACGCCTGACCTTCAAACAGTATTACGACCAGGTCGATCGCCTCGCCGGGCAAATGGTCGCTCGATTCGGCCTGCAACCGGGCGACCGGGTGGCGATTGCGATGCGTAACCAGCCGGCGTGGCTGGTGGCCTTCGCCGCGATCCTGCGCTGTGGTGCGGTGTGTGTGCCGCTCAACAGCTGGGGCCTGCGCGATGAGCTGCAATACGCGTTGCAAGACAGCGGCTCGCGCCTGCTGCTATGCGATCAGGCGCGCCTGGATACCTTGCGCGACGACCTCACCCGCGAACAGCGGGCAACCATTGTCGTCGGTGCGCAGGGCGCTTTGCCCGAGCACTGCCTGGGTTACGAAGACCTGATCAGCGCACCGGCCATGCCGCTACCCACGCTGGACATCGACCCCGATGCACCGGCGCTGATCCTTTACACCTCAGGCACCACCAGTCGCGCCAAAGGCGCGGTGTCCAGTCACCGGGCGATCTGCCAGGCGCTGATTGCGCTGGATTTCCAGGGCGCGTTCTGTGCGATGAGTTCGCCCGAGCGTATTGGCGCAGTGATTAACAGTGGTTTTGCACCCACCACGCTGGCAGCGGTTCCGCTGTTCCATGTCAGTGGCCTGCATGCACAGTTCCTGTCGGCCTTGCGCGGTGGTCGACGCTTGATGCTGATGTACAAATGGGACGTCGAGCGCGCCATCGACCTGATACGCGACGAGCGCTGCACCCAGTTCAACGGCGCGCCGGTGATGATGCAGCAATTGCTCGCCTCACCGCGCTTCGGCACCGAGCACACCGCTAGCCTGTTCGGTTTAGGCCTGGGTGGCGGCGCATCGTCGGCCAACGTGCTCGACGATATGCTCAGGATCAAGCCCGATGTCATCGGCGGTGCCGGCTACGGTCTGACCGAAAGCAACGGCATCGGCGCGGCGATTGGTGGCGATCAGTTTGTCTACAAGCCGGCGACGGCGGGTTGGGCACTGCCGATCGTCGATATTCGCATCGGCGACAGCCCCAGCCATCCGCAGTCGGCGGGCGCCCCCGGGGTGATCTGGCTGCGCTCTCCGACCCTGATGAGCGCCTACTGGAACTTGCCCGAAATCACGGCGCAAACCCTGCGCGACGGCTGGCTCGACACCGGCGATATCGGCTACCTCGACGACGAGGGATTCCTGCACATCACCGGCCGGGTCAAGGAACTGATCAATCGCGGAGGCGAGAAAATTTCCGCCGCTGAAATCGAAACCTGCGTCCTCGATATGCCCGGCGTGCTGGAGGCGGCGGCGTTTGCCATTGCCGATCCGTTGTTGGGTGAAACGGTCGGGCTAGCCGTGCATGGCCAGGCATCGACGCTGCCGCAGCAAGCACAAATCTGCGCCTTCATCGCCAAGCGCCTGGCCGCCTACAAAGTGCCGACGCAAGTTTTTCGGGTGCTCGATCCCTTGCCCCGCAACGCCACCGGCAAGGTGCTCAAGGCACAACTGCAGGAAAGTTTGGGTGCATGAGGCCCGCTTAGTCTTTCCGGACGATGTTGGGGCCGGCAGAACACGAACAATGGGGTCATCCCACATAGCCTTATCAGCGTAGGAGGCAACACATGAAAATAACAAGAACAGGTCTCGTGCTCGCGGTCGCATTCACAGCCAATACCGGGCTGATGGGTCATGCGTTCGCCGAGGTTTCACCTCAGGAAGCCGCCAGACTGGGCAAGGACCTGACGTGCGTCGGTGCCATACAAGCCGGCAATGCCGAGGGCACCATTCCGCCGTACACCGGCAAATACCTTGGCGAAGTGCCAGGCTGGAATCACGTGAAGTATTCCGGTGATCAACCGATTGATCCTTATGCCAACGAGAAGCCGATCCTGGTGATCACCGCGCAGAACATGAGCCAGTACGAGTCGCACCTGACCGATGGCCAGAAGGCGCTGCTGAAGAAATATCCGACCACCTACAAGATGAACATCTACCCCGGTCACCGGGATTTCCGCTACCCCGACTACGTGTGTCGCCGCGCGATGGACAATGCGCTGCACGCCAAGCTGGTCAACGACGGCGCCGGTTTCACCGGGATTGGCCAGGTGCCGTTCCCGATCCCCAAGGACGGCACCGAAGTGTTGTGGAACCACCAACTGCCGGCACGTGCCTACACCGAGGAAAAAACCACTGACCTGGCCTCGGTCCTGCCCAACGGCAGCATCGGCTGGGGGCGTGCCTATGCACGTAACCTGTCGTTGGCCAACTCGCCGACCGTCGACCCCCGGACTGAAGACAAGCTGTCGGCCATGAGCAACAACATGACCCTCAAGCCGGCCCGCGACAACGGCACCCTCAGCATTGCCCATGAACCCTACAACTACGGCACCGATGCGCGTCAGGCCTGGTCCTACAGCCCATCGACCCGCCGCGTACGGCAATTGCCGGGCTATGGTTTCGACCAGCCGATGATCGGCACCAACGGCACCATGACCGTCGACGAAGACCGCTTGTTCAACGGCTCACCCGAGCGTTACTCCTGGAAACTGCTCGGCAAGCGCGAGATCTACAGCCCGGCCAACGCGTTCAAGGCCAACACCGCGTCGGTCAAATACGCCGACATCCTGACGCCCAACCATCCCAACCCTGAGTTCATGCGTTATGAGCTGCGTCGGGTGTGGGTGGTGGAAGCGACTTTGAAAGAAGGCTTTCGCCACGTCTATGGCAAGCGTGTGCTGTTCATCGACGAAGACACCTGGAACGCGGTGATGGCCGACAACTACGATGCCCGTGGGCAGCTGTGGAAGCACGCCATGATCAATTACTACTACCATCCGGACATGAGCGGCTGGCAGGCGGGTTCGCAGTTCTTCATGGACCTGAACTCCGGCCAGTACACCGGCTATAGCATGACCAACGAATCGAAAAAGGGCCCGATCCTCAACGAAGGCAAATTCACCCCGGACCAGTACACCGCGGATGCGGCGCGGGCCATCGGGCGTTGATGTTTCGGTAATACTCGCAGCACAGAGCCCTGCCGGATTCCGGCGGGGCTTTTTTTCGCCAAGAGTATTCATACGAACCGCACCACCGTTCCGCGCCTTGTAGGAGCCAGGCTTGCCGACGAACCGGGCGCTGCGGTGTATCTGTCACACCGCATCATCGTTCTTCGCGTTGTAGGAGCCAGGCTTGCCGGCGAACCAGGCACCGCGGAGCGTCTGTCCTACCGCGTCATCGTTCTTCGCGGGCAAGCCTCGCTCCTACGGGCGAACCAGACGCCGCGGTGCATCTGGTGTACCGCGTTATCGTTCTTCGCCTGTAGGAGCCAGGCTTGCCGGCGAACCAGTCACCGAGGTGTGTCTGTCAAACCGCATCATCGTTCTTCGCGGGCAAGCCTCGCTCCTACGGGCGAACCAGGCACCGCGGTGTATCTGTCAAACCACGTTATCGTTCTTCGCGGGCAAGCCTCGCTCCTACGGGCGAACCAGGCGCTGCGGTGTATCTGTCATACCGCATCATCGTTCTTCGCAGGCACGTCGGAACACCAGACACATCGGGAACTACAGTTCACCGCCGATCTTCCTCCCGGGATCTAGCCTGATTTGGCAGGACCCTGATCAAGGAGGATGACCCATGCCAAACATTCGCCATGCACACCGCCTGCGTACCGGTCGCTATTCAGCGCCAGGGCAGGTGTACCTGATTACCACTGTCGTACGGAACCGAGAGCCCGTGTTTACAGACCTTCGGCGAGGCCGCTTGGTAGTGGATGCGTTGAGAACAACCGAGCAAGAGGGGCTGGCCCTCTCACTGGCTTGGGTCGTGATGCCGGATCATCTTCACTGGCTGATCGAACTCAAGGACAGCACCCTTTCATGCCTGATGGCCAGGACGAAGTCGCGTATTACGCTCGCGTTGAATCGCGCGATCGGGCTTGAAGGACCACTCTGGCAGCACGGTTTTCATGATCGAGCCTTGCGTCGGGAAGAAGATCTACAGGCAGTGGCCCGGTATATCGTTGCCAATCCATTACGGGCGGGATTGGTAAAGAAAATCGGCGATTATTCGTTTTGGGATGCGGTGTGGTTATGACCGTCGAACACACACACCGTTGCCTACCTCAACAGGTGCTGACTCAAGTCCCCCCTCATGTCCAACTTCGAATAATCACGAAAACTGAACCGCCATACCCCATCGACACGTTCGAATTCATCCAGATAGCGCCCGGCCGCAATCACTTGCAGAGGCAGGTCTTCAGTCGCCTGGAGCACCGTGTAACAGGAGCGAACCGTCGCGATCCCCGACGCTTCGTCGATGTCGATGATGGGGTTGCTGATGACGTGTCGGGTGCGCGGGGTGCTACACGAGTAGCGCTTGACTCGGTTCTGCCAGATCCCGAGCAGGGCGGTGTGATCCAGGTAGTCCTGACCCTGGACCTTGATGCGTGCATGACGGAACAGCTCGGCGGCCTCGACCAGTTGCCCGCTGTCCATGCACTCGGCGTAGCGGTAGAGCAGGTTGCAGATGTGTATAGCGCTGGTGCTCATGGCAATCCTCAAAAAAAAGCCGCTGGACCCCGGCAGGGACTCAGCGGCGAGATGGCTCGGGGAAGGGCTCAGGCCGTGACGGATTGGATCGTCGCGGGCACTACGGCGGGGTTCTTTATCTGCTGGCGATAACGCGGCAGCGCCAAGGCCAGGAACACGCTGGCCAACGCCAGCATCGACACCGACGAGGCGAGGGCGTAGCGCAGGGATTCAGCCCCCATCTTCGTTACGTAAAAGTCACTGAGCATGCCCACCAGCAATGGCCCGATACCGACACCCAGCAAGGTCATGGACATCAGGAAAATCGACGTGGCCTGGGCCAGACGCGTGGCCGGGAACAGATGGGTGATGGCGCTCAGGCAGGGTGTCGCCCACCACACGCCAAAGAAGGCGAAGACGCTGTAGAACAGGAAGGCTTGCGGTATCGCGATACTGCCGACGTTGAACGCCGTGCCTTGCGGCCAGAGGAAGTAGGCCAGGGCGAAAGGGATACTGATCAATGTGCCCAGCAAGGGCACGCCGATTTGCCAGCCGGCATCGCGCCGGGCCATTCGATCGGTGACGATACCGCAGACCAGGGTGCCGACGGTCGCGCCGGTGCCGCCGACAACGCCCACCAGGAAACCGGCCTGTTGCAGGTCCAGACCGTGGGAGCGGATCAGGAAGCTCGGGCTCCAGGTGCCGATGGCGTAACCGGCGATGGCTGCCGCGCCACCGGCCAGCACCAGACACAGGAACGAGGGCATGCGCAGCAGTTCGACCAGGGTCTTGGCCCAACCGTCCTGTTGCGCCGCGACCACGCCCAATGGCGAAACGCGCTTGGGTGAGCGCACGGTCAGCAACAGCAGCAGCCCCAGGAAGATCCCGGGCGCACCGATCAGCAAGAACGCGTAACGCCAACCGTGGTGCTGGGCAATCCAGCCACCCAGCCCAAGCCCTACGATTGCCCCCAGACTGGAGCCGAGCATCAGCACCGACAGCGCCGTGGAACGGCGCTCGGCCGGATACAAATCCGAGACCATGGCCACCGACGGCGCCGTGCCGCCCGCTTCACCGACGGCCACGCCAACCCGCGCCAGCACCAGGGTCAGAAAGTTGCCGGCCATGCCGCAGAACATGGTCATCACGCTCCAGGCAATGCAGCTGAAGGCAATCACCGGCTTGCGCCCGATGCGATCCGAGAGGCGTCCCAGCGGGAAGCCGAACACGGTGTAGAACACAGCGAAGGTCACCCCGGAAAGCAGGCCGATGCCGGTGTCGGAAATGCCGAATTCGAGCTTCACCGGCTCGATCAGAATCGCCATTAACTGGCGGTCGATGTAATTGAACACATAGATGCTGGCAAGCACGAAGAGCGCGTAGTGCGTTCGCCATGTCACGGGGGTGGATTGATTCACTGCGGGTGCTCCCGGTCTTGTTCTAGTTATCGCGATGCTGGGTCGGTCGCGGCCTTTTTACATCGTCCGTTCAGACCATCCTCTCGCCCCCGACCAAACCGCCGCAAACGGTACCACGGTGCAATCGTCACCGTTTCACCGTTTGTAGGAGCCAGGCTCGCCGGCGAACCGGACGCTGCGGTGTATCTGTCAAACCGCGTCATCGTTCTTCGCGTTGTAGGAGCCAGGCTTGCCGGCGAACCTGACGCTGTGGTGCATCTGTCATACCGCGTCATCGTTCTTCGCGTTGTAGGAGCCAGGCTTGCCGGCGAACCAGACGCCGAGGTGTATCTGTCACACCGCGTCATCGTTCTTTGCGGGCAAGCCTCGCTCCTACGGGGAGCGAGTTGCTTCATCCGGTCGATCGCGAACCTAGTCTTGTCGGACGATGTTTCGCTGGCGTTCAGCGTCAATCATTCAGCCCATATTCGCGGGTTTGTCAGTGCTTGCCCTCTGCCGTGGCAAGCCCATCGACAGCCTGAAAACAATAAGAAGCTGAGGAATTGAGATGAGCGTCTTGTTCGAGCCGGTCGCCCTGGGCGAGCTGCAGCTGGCCAACCGCATTGTCATGGCTCCCATGACGCGCAGTCGCGCTCTTGCCGATGCGGTGCCCGGCAGCGCCATGGTCGAGTACTACCGCCAGCGAGCCGGTGCCGGGTTGATCGTGGCCGAGGGCACCGCGCCTTCCGCCAGCGGCCTGGGCTATTGCCGTACTCCGGCGATCTACAGCAGCGAGCAGATCGCCGGTTGGCGTCAGGTCACCGAGGCGGTGCATGCCGAAGGCGGGCGCATCGTGCTGCAACTGATGCACGTCGGACGCGCCGCCAGTCACCACAACAAACCGATGGGGGCTGCCACAGTTGCACCGTCGGCGCTGCGAGCGCGCACCCAGGTGTTCAGTGACGTGGCTGGCCTGGTGGACACCGACACCCCGCAGGCGCTGACCGTGCAAGGCATCCACGAGGTGATCAACGACTATCGGCAGGCCGCATTGAACGCGCGTCTGGCCGGTTTCGACGGTGTCGAGCTGCACTGCACCAGCGGATATCTGCCCATGCAATTCATGGCGTCGGGCAGTAACCAGCGCGACGACGCCTATGGTGGCGATGTGGCCGGCAGGGTGCGTTTTGCCAGGGAAGTGATCGAGGCCATGGCCGATGCCATCGGCGCCGGGCGGGTCGGCTTTCGCCTGTGCCCCGGCAACCCCTACAACGACATCGACGACCATGATCCGGCGGCCACGAGCGCAGCCCTGTGCGAAGCCGTCGCGGCCTTGGACCTGGCCTATCTGCACGTCATGCGTTCGCCCCTGGCCGACCTCGACGCCTTCGCCCTGGCGCGTCGACACAGCCCGCATGCCCTGATTCTCAACGACGGTTTCGACGGCTCGTCGGCCAGTGCCGCACTCGCGTCGGGCGAGGGGGCTGCTGTGTCGTTCGGTCGTCATTTTATTGCCAACCCCGACCTGGTGGAGCGCCTCAAGCGTGGCCTGCCGCTGAGTGGTTTCGACCGCAAGACCCTCTATACGCCGGGCTCGGCTGGCTACAGCGATTACCCCGCCTATCAAGAAATCGCCCAGGAGATGGCGCAATGAACCTGAACGACTTGACCGGCGTCCTGCCGACCAAACCGGTGCCACGGGAACAGACCCAGGCGCTCCTGAATCAACGCTCGGCGGCTGCCGGGCTGATCAAGCCTTCTGACCTCTACACCCTGGCCGACCGCCTGGAACACCAGGCACGGGAACTGGGCGAACGCCCATTCCTGATCTACGGCGAGCAGGTGCTGAGCTACGCCGAGGTCGATGCACGCGCCAACCAGATGGCCCACACCTTTTATGCCAACGGCCTGCGCGCCGGCGATGTCTGCGCCCTGGCCATGGAAAACCGCCCGGCGTTTTTCTGCACCTGGTTCGGTCTGGTCAAGCTCGGGGTGGTGGTGGCGTTCATCAACACCCAGGTCAGCGGCCGTCCACTGCTCCATGCATTGCAAACCACCGAGGCCAAGGCGTTGGTCATCGGCGAAGAATGCCTGGCCAACGTGCAGGCCACTGAAGCTTTTCCCGACCTGTCGTGCTGGCTGATCCGCGACCCGGAAAACCCGTGGACTGCGCCGTTGCCCAAAGGCATCGACGGGCATTTCGATGCGCGCCTGGAAAAAGCTCCGCGCACACCGTTCCCCCGTGATATCCGCGCGCACATCGATGCACAAACGCCAACCCTGCTGATCTTCACTTCGGGCACCACCGGTTTGCCGAAAGCGGCGCGTTACAGCCACATGCGCTGGATGTCCTCCGGCGATGTAATGGAAGTCACCCTGCAAGCCACCAACGAGGACGTGTTCTATTGCTGCTTGCCGCTGTACCACGGCGCGGCCGCCACCTCGGTCACCTCGACTGCGCTGCGCGCCGGGGCGGCCATCGTGGTGCGCCGCAAATTCAGCGTGCGCGAATTCTGGAACGACGTGGCACGCCACCGGATCAGCATTTTCCAGTACATCGGTGAAATCTGCCGCTACCTGCTCAACCAGCCCGCACAGGCCCACGACCGCGAGCACAGCCTGCGCTGCATGCTCGGCGCCGGGCTCTCGCCAGACACCTGGCAGCGCTGGCTGGAACGCTTCGGTCCGATCCAGGTGTTCGAGGGCTGGGGCGCCACCGAGGCCAATGCCGCGATCATCAACGTCGACAACTATTTTGGCTCCTGCGGACGGGTGCCGGACTGGAACAAAACCAACGTGCGCCTGGTGCGCTACGACGTCGAAAACGACTGCCATCCACGGGACGAAAACGGTTTCTATCAGCTGTGCAAGGTTGGCGAGGTCGGCGAGGCCATGGGCTTTATCGTCGATCATCCGGACATCGGTGCCGGGCGCTTCGAGGGCTACACCTCGGCGGACGCCACCGAGAGCAAGATCCGCCGCAACGTGCTGCGCGAGGGCGATGCCTACTGGAGCTCCGGTGACTTGCTGCGCGAAGACGCCGACGGATACTGCTATTTCGTCGACCGCATCGGCGACACCTATCGCTGGAAGAGTGAGAACGTGTCGACCCAGGAAGTGGCCGATGCGCTGGGCGAGTTGCCGGGCCTTGAGCTGATCAACATCTATGGCGTCCAGGTGCCGGGCCATGAAGGTCGCGCCGGCATGGCGGCGGTGTTGATGCAGCCGCAACAGGCGTTTGATCCCCAAGCCCTGTATGCCCTGACCGAAGCGCGCCTGCCGCGTTATGCGGCCCCGGTGTTCGTGCGCGTCACGCAATCGGCGGACCTGACGGCCAGCTTCAAGTTGCGCAAAGTCGATCTGCAACGCCAAGGCTACTGCCCGACCCGTTGCAGCGATCCGCTGTTTATCCGCGACGAGCAAGCCCGAGCTTATGTGCCTTATTCCCTGGAGGCCCTGACGCGAGCCGGCCTGACGCCATTCGCGGTGGCCAGCCATGACTGATCTCGACGAGAACGGTCACGAACTGCGCAGCGGCCTGCGGTATCCGTGGCCGCAGGCGCCCGATTCCGGGCAAGTGCGCGAAGTGGCGCCGGGTGTGTTCTGGCTGCGCATGCCGCTGCCGTTTCGCCTGGACCACATCAACCTCTACCTGCTGCGCCACACCGACGGTTGGGTGGTGGTGGACACTGGCATGAACACCGAGCAGACCCGCGAAGTCTGGGATCGGGTGCTGAGTGAAATCTGCGGGGGACTGCCATTGGTGGCAGTGGTCTGCACCCACTTTCACTCCGACCATGCCGGTGTGGCCGCATGGCTGTCGGAGCGCTTTCACTGCCCGGTGTACATGACCGTCAGCGAGTTCCAGTCGTTGCACGTCAGGTTCCCTGCCGATCAGTCACCGGGCTGGGACTTTCTCGATTTCTATCGCAAGGCCGGCGTCTCTGACGAGCAGAGCACCGAGATGTTCGGGGTGATGAGCAACGCGCATTTCCTGCCAGCGCCCCTGAACCATTTCCGCCGTTTGCGCGAAGGCAGCGTGCTGCAGATCGGTGGCCGGGACTGGCAGGTGGTCATCGGTCGCGGCCATTCGCCGGAACACGCCTGTCTGTACGCCGCCGATGACGGCTTGCTGATCTCCGGCGACCAGGTGTTGCCGCGCATCACCTCCACCGTCGGCGTGCATGCCACCGAGCCGTTGGCCAACCCGCTGCGCGACTGGCTCGACTCCATCGAGCATTTGCGCACCTTGCCCGACAGCGTGCTGGTACTGCCGGCGCACGAACGGCCTTTTTTCAATTTGCATCAGCGCCTGGATCAACTGGAGGCGCATCACCGGGCGCACCTGGCGCTGGTGCTGGCCAACTGTGACGAGTCGCGCACGGCGCTCGAGCTGATGGCCGTTTTATTCCCCAGGTTGTCCGGTCGTTTCGACGAACTGATGGCGCTTGGCGAAACGTTGGCGCACGCCAACTACCTGGTGGCCGAAGGGTCGCTGGTGCGGGAAGAGGACCGGGGGCGATATCGCTACCGGTGCGCTGTAAGGGGAGCGAGTGCGACGACACCGTTGAAGGTGTTCTGAGCGGGCGGCACGGCAGCAGTGTTGAACATTTCAGGCAGCGTTCGGTTGCCCTTGAGGAGAGACAGTGTGATCAACAAAAACAACAATAACTCTAAGGTCATGGTTTCGGGCGCATTCCAGCTCAGCAGCCTGGCGGCAGCCATTGCGCTGGTGTCCACGCCGGTATGGGCTGGCGATACGATCGAATTCGACAACGGGTTGACCATGGACTGGTCGGTGACAACCAGCTATGGCATCGGTGTGCGCACCGGCTCGCAGAGCAATCGCTTGCTGAGCAACCCCAACGCCGACGATGCCGACCGCAACTTCGATCGTGGCAGCTTGACGACCAACCGCGTGGGCGCGCTGGGCGAATTGATCCTGCGCAAGGATAACTACGGCGCCGTGGTGCGCGGCAGTACCTTCTACGACGACGTCTACCACCAGGAAAACGATAACGACTCACCTAGCACGGTGAACAAGGCCGGGCGCAACGACGAGTTCACCAGCGATACCCGCTACTACAGTGGTGGCCGTACCCGTTTGCTCGATGCCTATGTGTTCAGTGGCTGGCGTTTCGACAACGACACCATGCTCGACGTCAAGGCCGGGCGGCACATCGAGTCCTGGGGCGAGAGCCTGTATTACCCCGGCGTCAACGGCGTGCAGAACCCGTCCGATGCGGTGAAAGCGTCCCAGCCGGGTGTGGAGGTCAAGGAGGTTCTGTTGCCAGTGGGCCAGTTCTCCGGCTCGTTCCGCCTGAACCCGCAAATCACCTTCGGCGCCTATGTGCAGTACGAATGGAAGGGCACCGAGTTGCCGCCGGTGGGCAGCTACCTGTCGAGCAGCGACGTGGTCGGTCCGGGTCGCGAGTTCATTTACGCCAACGGCCAGAAGATTCCTTACCGTGGCACTGACGAGCCGCGCGATGGCGGCCAGTGGGGTGTGCAAGTGCGATATCGCCCGGTGCCGGCGGTCGAAGTGTCGCTGTTCCACGTCAACTACCACGACAAGAACCCGGCCACTGCCCAGGTCGGTTACGACCCGCTACCGGTCGGTGGCGGCCTGTTTGCCTTGCGGTCCAATGGCTATCGGATCAAGTACTTCGAGGACATCAAGCTGACCGGCATCGCCGCCTCGACCAAGATTGGCGATACCCAGGTCGGTGGCGAGTGGTCGTACCGCGACGGTGCGCCGGTGATGGTCAATACCGGCCTTGGCGCGGTGCCGGCCAAGGGCAAGGGCCAGCAAATGCAATTGTCGGCGATGCGTATCCTGGGCGATCGCCCCTGGGCCAGCCAGACCACCCTGACTGGCGAAATCATCCGCGTGCAGGTCGACAGCGTCGAAAAGGTTTCGGCGGCACCCAACCTGCAAGGTCTTAACCTGCTGCCTTCCGTGGCAGCGCTCGTGGCGCCTTCCGATGACTTCACCTACAACACCAACGCAGGCATCCGTACCAAATCCTCCAGCGCCTACACCGTCGGCGCATCGTTCAGTTATCCGGGAGTTTTCCAAGGCTGGGATCTGGAGGTCCCCTTCAGTTTCTCCGACGTCTTCAGCGGATCGACACCCATGGCCGGCAGCATCGCCGGCATCTCAGGCGACCGACGCCTGAGCGCCGGGACCACCTTCAAGTACCTGGGCAACCTGGAAGCCAGCTTGAAGTACATCGCCTACCTGGGTGAAGCCGACCCGATCAAGCGTCCCTTCGCCGACCGCGACTACGCCACGTTCTCGCTGAAATACACCTTCTGATCGACCGCTCGGGGACCGGGTCGCCTTCGCGTGCCCGGACCTTCAACACCAACTGAAAATCGCCGTGGCGAAACGCTTCGGCAGGGAGGCACTATGGGGCTTAAAGGGCATGCGGCCATTGTTGGCACTGCGCAATACAAACCGGAAAAATACGCGACGGCGCCCAAGATGTTTCACCTTGAGCAAGTCGCCGACCTCGCGGCCCAGGCCTTGCGGGATGCCGGGCTCAAGGCTTCGGACCTCGATGGGCTGGTCATCAATGGCCCGCATTTTCATGAGGCCTCGGTGTTTGTGCCGGCGATGGCCGCCGAATACCTGGGCTTGCGCCTGAACTTCGCCGAAGTGGTGGACCTGGGGGGTTGCACCTCGGTGGGCATGGTCTGGCGCGCCGCCGCCGCCATCGAACTGGGGCTGTGCCAGGCCGTGCTGTGCGTTATTCCTGCACGCATGGCGCCGTTCGGCCCCGACGAGGACCCAAGCTGGATGGCCCGGTCCATGCGTTATGGCGGTCACAGCACGGCGTTTGGCGCCCCTGAGGCCGAGTTCGACTTGCCTTACGGGCACATGGGCCAGAACACCGGCTACGCGATGATTGCCCAGCGCTATGCCGCGCAATACGACTACGACCAGCGTGCGATGGCCAAGATCGCCGTCGACCAGCGCACCAATGCCCTGGCCAACCCGCAGGCCATGTTCTATGGCCAGCCGTTGACCATCGAGCAGGTGCTGGCGAGCAAAATGGTCGCCGACCCCTTGCACGTCCTGGAAATCGTCATGCCGGTGGCCGGTGGCGCCGCGATGATCATCACCAGCAAGGAAGTGGCGGCGCGGTGCCGCAAGCGTCCGGCGTTCATTACCGGGTTTGGCGAGCACTTGGCGTTCAAGTCGCCATCCTATGCCCAGGACATGATCAACACGCCGATTGGCCCGGCGTCCCAACGGGCGTTTGCCATGGCCGGCCTCAAGCCAACGGACGTTCATGCCGCGCAGATCTACGACTGCTACACCATCACCACCTTGCTGACCCTGGAAGACGCCGGTTTTTGTGCCAAGGGCGAGGGCATGGCCTTCGTGCGTGAACACGACCTGACCTGGCGTGGCGATTTCCCGATGAACACCCATGGCGGGCAACTCAGCTTCGGCCAGTCGGCTTCGGCTGGTGGCATGAGTCAGGTGATCGAGGCGGTGACGCAGATCGCGGGTACGGCGGGCGAACGACAACTGGGTCGCTGCGACAACGTCTACGTCTCCGGCACCGGTGGCGTGATGAGCGAGCAGGGCGCATTGATTCTTCAGGGAGCATAAGTACATGTCCAACAACAAACCGATGCCGGTCGCGACGCAGATCTCCGCACCGTTCTGGGAGGGCCTGAAGGCTCGCCGCCTGTTGATCCAGCAGTGCAACGCCTGCGAGCACTGGAACTTCTACCCGCGCCGGCATTGCCCGGTCTGCCTGGAGCATGACCTGGCCTGGCGCGAAGTCGATGGCGCCGCAACGCTGTACAGCTACACCGTGACGCGCATCGCCACGTTGCCCGACTTCATGGATGAAATGCCGCAGAAACTGGCGGTGGTTGAGCTGGCCCAGGGCGTGCGCATCAACACCAACCTGGTCGGCCTGGCGGAAGACGAAATTCGCATTGGTATGCCGTTGCAGCCGGTGTTCGCCGAAGTCGACGCCAAGGGCAACCGCCTGCTGCGTTTTACCGGGGTGGACAAAGATGCTGCGAGCCTTGAGTCGCTGCCGGCGCAGGACAGTGAGCCGGCACCGGTGGCGTCGGAACAACCGGCTGCCCGGCAGATCGACCTTAACGACGGGCCGGGCTTGCAGAGCCTGGTGAGCGAGCAGTTCAGCGACTGGAGCAACGTCGTGGTGGTCGATCAGGCGCTGATCGACGCCTTTGCCCAGTTGTCGGGGGACGATTACTGGATTCATACCGACCCTGAGCGAGCGCGCCTGCAAAGTCCGTTCGGCGGCACCATCGCCCACGGCGCGCTGGTGCAAGTGCTGCAGTCGCGGATGAAATTGGCGCTGGGTTTCGAAATCACCGGTTTCAGCACCCAGATCAACTACGGCTCCGACCGCCTGCGCTTCCCCGCGCCGGTACCGGCCGGCTCACGCATCCATGCGCGGGCACGGGTGAAAAAAGTCGAGGTTACGGCGCGCGGCACCCAGCTGACCCTGGAACTCAACACCCACGTGGTCGGCCAGGACCGGCCGTCGGTGATCAACGACCTGGTGATCCTCTACCTCCCCTGACGGCCCCAACCCCTGTAGGAGCGAGCCTGCTCGCGATGCACGTCAACGATGACGCGGGCTGTCTGGATATCCGCGATAGCTGGACGTTTTTCGCGAGCAGGCTCGCTCCTACAGAGAGGTATTGGGCCTGCTCGCGAAAAATCTGGAGGGTGCACATATCCGTTGCTGCGGTAACGGCCACTGGCGGTTCCGCTCTTACAGCGGGTTACTTGGAAAAGCTCCAAGTAACCAAGCGCTCTTGCCCCACCACTTGGTGCCTCGCCTAGGCTCGGCATGCCCTCACTCCGGCATTGCTCCGTGGGTCGCCGCCATCGGCCATCCATGGCCGGGGGCGGCTAAACCGGCGTCCTGCCGGTTTCCCCACTGCGCAATGCCTGCGTTCGGCCATCGTGGTTAACGGGGCGCCCAAATCAAAAGCAAAAGCGAGGCGGCCTTCGAGCCGACCTGATCTCGAATGAACGCATTCTCCCTGTAGGAGCGAGGCTCGCCCGCGAAGAACGATAACGCGGTATGACAGATACACCGCGGCGCCCGGTTCGCCCGTAGGAGCGAGGCTTGCCCGCGAAGAACGATAACGCGGTGTGACAGATACATCGCGGCGCCCGGTTCGCCCGTAGGAGCGAGGCTTGCCCGCGAAGAACGATGATGCGGTTTGACAGATACACCGCTGCGTCTGGTTCGTCCGTAGGAGCGAGGCTCGCCCGCGAAGAACGATAACGCGGTATGACAGATACACCGCGGCACCCGGTTCGCCCGTAGGAGCGAGGTTTGCCCGCGAAGAACGATAACGCGGTTTGACAGACGCACCGTGGTGTCCGGTTCGCCGGCAAGCCTGGCTCCTACAAGCGAAGAACGATAACGCGGTTTGACGGATTCGCCGTGGCGCCCGGTTCGCCCGTAGGAGCGAGGCTTGCCCGCGAAGAACGATGATGCGGTGCGACAGATACACCACAGTGTCTGGTTCGCCGGCAAGCCTGGCTCCTACAGGCGAAGAACGATAACGCGGTGTGACAGATACACCGCAGTGTCTGGTTCACCCGTAGGAGCGAGGCTCGCCCGCGAAGAACGATAACGCGGTACGACAGACGCACCGCAGCACCCGGTTCGCCGGCAAGCCTGGCTCCTACGGGCGAAGAACGATAACGCGGTGCGACAGATACACCGCAGCGCCGGGTTCGCCGGCAAGCCTGGCTCCTACAGACGAAGAACGATAACGCGGTTTGACAGATTCGCCGTGGCGCCTGTTTCGCAGGCAAACCTCGCTCCTACGGTCGGCCATCCCACCATCGCATAAGCCATTTGGACGATGTTTCGAATGGACCCAGCCCCGACTATCCCTTCAGCGGCAACGCCGACATGGCTTGCTTCGCATGCCCTGGCGCCTGACAAGAACAAGAGGATTGGCCCTATGACTTGCCCTATGCACGCGTGCCCCGAACAGGAGCGTTGCCCATGCGCTCGTTGATCGGTTATCTGGTCTGCCTGGTGGTCGCCCTGACCATCGGCTACACCTTTTCCCCCAAAACCGCGCCTCAGGCCGAGTTGCTGGCCACGCGCCCGGACCGAGTGCAGATCAACGGTCTGCTCAATCTGGGCGCGCGGGTGGTCGCCGTGGGTGAGCGGGGCAGCATTCTGCTCAGTGATGACCAGGGCGTCAGTTGGCAACCCGCCAGCGTCGACACCCAACGCAACGCTACCCTGACGGCCGTGGTGGCCCTGGACGACAAACGCCTGCTGGCCGTCGGGCATGACGGCTGGATCCTGCGTTCCCAGGATGCCGGCAGTCACTGGCAGGAAGCGCGTTACGACGCCGACCTGGGTGAACCGCTGCTCGGCATCTGGACCAGCGGTGGCGACAAGGTCATGGCCTTCGGCAGCTTCGGCAAGTTCTATCAATCGACCGATGCCGGGCAGAGCTGGACACCCCAAGCCCTGGATATCGACAGCGCGCACCTCAACAGCATGGCCGGCGGCAGCGATGGCCGGCGCATGCTGGTGGGCGAACAGGGCCTGGTGTTGCGCACGGACGATGCCGGCCAGCACTGGCAAACCCTGCCGGCGTTCTACAGCGGATCGCTGTTCGGCATCGTGCGTTTGAGCGCGGACAACTGGGTGACCTACGGCATGCGCGGGCATGTCTTCGTCAGCCACGATTTCGGCGACCACTGGACCCCAATCAACGTCGGTAACCAACTGCCGTTGTATGGCCATGCCGTGCTGCCGGACCACTCGGGGATCGTCATCGTCGGCGCCGGCAGCTCGGTCGTGCACCTGGATGCGCAGGGCACGTTGCTGGGTGTCAGCCGTCTGGCCGGGTTGGGCACGCTGACCTCGGCGACCATGGTGGGCTCACGCCTGCTGGTCGGCGGCGAGCGTGGCGTACTGCAAGGTTCAGGTGGCAGCGTCGCTGCTTTAGAGGCCACACAGGCCACAAAGGCCACCCAGTAAATGAGAGGCGGGCAATGAATCAAGGTAAACACTGGGTGACGCGCTGCGTCGATGTCTGTGCCGACCACCTGATGGCTTGGCGCAAGGGGCTGCTGGCGGTGTTTGTGCTGGTCACCCTGGGCCTGGGCTACAGTGCCACCCACACGCAGCTGGATCCGGGCTTCAATAAACAAATCCCGGTGACCCATGCGTACATGGTCAATTTTCTCAAGTTCAGCCGCTATTTCACCGGCGCCAACCGTCTGCTGGTCAGCGTGCACTGGAAGGGCGAGGGCGACATCTACAACGCCGAGTACCTGGAGACCCTGCGCAAAGTCACTGACGATGTGTTTTTCATTTCCGGAGTCAGCCGTCCCAGCGTGACGTCGCTGTTTACCGCCAATGTGCGCTACATCGAGATCACCGAGGAAGGTTTCTTTGGCGACGTGGTGGTGCCGCCGCGTTTCAGCGGCACCGCCGAAGACCTGGCCCAGGTGCGCAGCAACACCGCGGCATCCGGTCAGGTCGGCCGCCTGGTGGCCAATGATCTGAAGTCAGCGATGGTCCGCGCCGACTTGCAGGACACCGATCCCATGACCGGCAAGCCGGTGTCCTATGTCGAGATCGCCAAGCGCCTGGAAGACATTCGCGCCAAGTACAACAGCCCGGATATCGAGATCAACATCGTCGGCTTCGCCAAGCTGGTGGGCGATGTGGTCGAGGGGCTGAATACGGTGATCGGCTTTTTTGTCGTGGCCTTCGTCATCACCGGTTTGCTGTTGTGGCTGTATTCCCGTTCCCTGCGCCTGACGGTTGTAGCGCTGCTGGTGGCGTTGCTGCCGGTGGTTTGGCTGCTTGGCTTGTTGCCGCTGTTGGGGTTGGGCATCGATCCGATGTCGATCCTGGTGCCGTTCCTGATTTTCTCCATCGGCGTGTCCCATGCGGTGCAGATGACCAACGCCTGGAAGCAGGACGTGTTGGCCGGGAGCAGTTCCCTGGAAGCGGCGCGTACGGCCTTCTGCAAGATCTTCATTCCCGGCTCCCTGGCCTTGCTGATGAATGCCCTGGGGTTCGCGGTGATCATGCTGATCGACATCCCGATCGTTCACGAATTGGGGGTGACCGCGTGCATTGGTGTGATGCTGATGATCATCACCAACAAGCTCATGTTGCCGATCATCATTTCCTGGCTGCGCCTGGAACCCGCCCTGTTGCGCCGGGCGCAATCGCGGCCGGAGGGCAAGCATCGCCTGTGGTGGCGCCTGTCGGCACTGGCCGAACCGGGGCCAGCGTTGGGGGTATTTGCCATCAGTCTGTTGCTGTTGGCGGCGGGCGCCTGGAAGGCCCGTGACCTGGCGGTGGGGGACATCGGTGCGGGTGCGCCGGAGCTGCGTGCCGATTCGCGCTACAACCTGGACAACGGCAAGATCATCAGCAGCTACGCCATCGGCCTGGACGTGATGTCGGTGTTCGTCCAGGTCAAGGGCGTCGAAGAAGGCTGCCTGTCGCCCGCCGTGATGCGTGCGGTGGAAGCCTTCGACTTCCGCATGCGCACGGTCACAGGCGTGCAGTCGATCCAGAGTGTGGCGGACATGGGCAAGCGGGTGATCGCTGGCAATAACGAAGGCAACCCACGCTGGGCGGCGATTCCCGGTTCCTCCCGGGGCCTGAGCCAGGGCGCGAGGGCCTATATGCCCGATGACGGCCTGGTGACCGACGGTTGCCAGCAGATGCAGATCCTGGTGTTCCTGACCGACCACGAAGGCAGCACGGTGGGCCATGCGATCAATGAGGCCAAGCGGATCATCGCCGAGGTCAATTCGCCGCAGGTCGAATTCCTCCTGGCCGGTGGCAATGTCGGGGTGATGGCGGCGTCCAACGAAGCGGTAAAACGCGCCGAAGTGATCATGCTGGGGGCGCTGTTCGGTTCGGTGGCGCTGTTTTGCTGGCTGACCTTCCTGTCGATCCGCGCGGTGCTGTGCATTCTGGTGCCGCTGGCGATTGTCGCGATCCTGTGTAACGCACTGATGACCTTGCTCGGCATCGGCCTGAAAGTCGCCACCTTGCCGGTGATGGCGCTGGGTGTGGGGGTAGGGGTCGACTACGGCATCTACCTGTATGAGCGTATCCAGCACGAAATGCTGCGCGGCGCCAACTTGCGCGAAGCGTTCTACGAAGCCATGTGCCAACGCGGCACGGCGGCGGTGTTCACGGCGGTGACCATGTCCATTGGCGTTTGCACCTGGGCGTTTGCGCCGCTGAAGTTCCAGGCCGACATGGGCGTGTTGCTGTCCTTCATGTTCCTGGTCAACGTGCTGGGGGCGATTTTCCTGCTGCCGGCGCTGGCGGCCTGGTTCAACCGAGGGCGACCGTTGGTCACCGCGCGGTTGCGCCAGCCCACGACAGCGGTGCAGGGTCAGTTCCGGCTGAAAAACAGCCCGGCCGCGCGTGATTCTCAATAGCGGAAAATAATCCTGTGGAGCCTATTGCGAAGGGCATCGGCGATAGAGAAAACTGAGCCACGAATAACGTTGCAGGCTCCGCAGGCCAGTTGCAATCCAGAGGGGGAGCCCCGAGCTCCCCCCAGCCGAAATTATAAAAATAATAAGGGAAAGGCACCGTCCTTACCCGCGCGAGGAACAGACGATGCAAGAGACTGTCTTGACCCATGAAGCCCTGGCGAATCTTGGCCTGGACCTCACACGTTTCAACCAGTTGGTGGGGGAAGTCTACGAAGGCGCCCTCGATCCGAAACTGATGGCCCACGCCCTCAAGAGTTTTCTCCATCTCTACGAGGCCAACTACGTCACGTTGATCCTGCGAGTGCCCGAGCAGCCCGATATCGGCTTGATGATCATGGCCGGCGATATCGAAGGGGCGGGTGACGTCAACTACATGACCTATCCGCAGACCAACACGCCGTTCGTCAACCAGCCGCTGGATCGGGTGTTCGCCGTCGATGACATCATGAGTTCCACGGAGTGGGAGCACAGCGCCTACTTCAAGGCTTTCTGCGGTCCCAACGACGTGTACCACGTGATGGGCGCCGACGTTTCCACACCGGACGGCGGCAAGGTGCGTTTTCGTATTACCCGCCCCAAACGCTCCCCGAATTTTTCCGCCGACGAGCGGGCGCTGTGTGCGATGTTCCTGCCGCACCTGCGTCGGGCCTTGCGGTTGCACAATCTGCTGGACCGCAGCGAGTCGTTGAGTGAGTTGTACTCCCAGGCCATCAGCCGTTTGTCGGTGGCCACCCTGGTGCTCGACGAGAGCGGCAGCGTGCTGCAGGTCAACCCGGTGGCTCAGGAAATCCTCGCCCAGTCCGACGGGTTGAAACTGGTGGGCGGGCGTCTGGAGGCGACGTATCCCAGCGACAACCGTGAACTGCAACGCTTGATTCGCGCCGCATTCTCCCCGGATGCGCCGAAAAACGCCGAGGCGATGTCGGTAACCCGGCCTTCGGGACTGGTCAATCTGGGGGTGGTGGTGGAATCGATCCCGTCCCTGGACTGGGCCGAGGAAAAGGGCCAGCCGGCGGCGCTGGTGTACATCCGCGATGCGGCGAGCAAATCACTGGCCAGCGAGGTGGTGACCAAACAACTGTTTAATCTGACCAAGGCCGAGACGGCGCTGGCCATGGAACTGACCAACGGCCTATCCCTGGAGGAGGCCGCCGAGGCCCTCAACATTCGCCGCAACACCGCCCGGGCCCATTTGCGTTCCATCTTCTCCAAGACCGGCGTACGTCGCCAGACCGAGCTGGTGCGCATCCTGCTCAACAGCGTGGTGGCCCTGGGAAAACCCAAACTGACGTTGAAGGTGGCCGATAAGATCAAGGTGCCGCCGCTGAAACTGGCTGAGCCGGTGTATCGCCGGGCTTGAGTTTTTGAATCATTCGCCAGCTTTGAGGCCCCTTCGCCCGTAGGAGCGAGGCTTGCCCGCGAAGAACGATAACGCGGTTTGACAGATACACCGCGGCGTCTGGTTCGCCGGCAAGCCTGGCTCCTACAGGCGAAGAACGATGACGCGGTACATCAGATTCACCGTGGCGTCTGGTTCGCCCGTAGGAGCGAGGCTTGCCCGCGAAGAACGATGACGCGGTACATCAGACTCACTGCGGCGTCTGATTCGCCGGCAAGCCGGGCTCCTACGGGCGAAGAACGATGACGCGGTTTGACAGATACACCGCGGCGTCTGGTTCGCCGGCAAGCCTGGCTCCTACAGGCGAAGAACGATGACGCGGTTTGACAGATACACCGCAGCGTCTGGTTCGCCGGCAAGCCTGGCTCCTACAGGCGAAGAACGATGACGCGGTTTGACAGATACACCGCAGCGTCTGGTTCGCCGGCAAGCCTGGCTCCTACAGGCGAAGAACGATGACGCGGTTTGACAGATACACCGCAGTGTCCGATTCGTCGGCGGGCGAAGAACGATGACGCGGTCTCACAGATACAGCGCAACCCCCGATTTTTAGTCCCTATAGACGATGCCGCCCCGTAATGGCCCTGTCGATACTGGTCGGACCTATCACGGAGAACCACTATGCCAATTACAGCCATCACCGGTAGCGCCTCGGGAATCGGAGCCGCCGTCAGCGCCGCCATGCGTGCTGCCGGTCATCAAGTCATCGGGATCGATCGCAGCGATGCCGAGGTGATCGCCAACCTGTCCACCGCCCAGGGACGCAGCGCCGCCATCGCGCAGGTGCTTGAACAGAGTGACGGGGTCCTCGACGGGCTGATCTGTTGCGCCGGGGTCGGTGTCACGGCGCCTTCCTGTTCGTTGATTCTGGCGGTCAACTTTTTTGGTGTCAGCCAATTGTTGACCGGCCTGCAAGGTGCGTTGGCCAAGAGTCCAAAACCGGCGGCGCTGGTGATCGGCTCGGTGGCGGCGACCCATACGAGCGCTGAAAGCCAACCGATGATTGAAATGATGCTGGCCGGTGATGAGGCCCATTCGCTGCAGTTGGCCGACACCCTTGGTCAGCCTCACCTGGCTTATGCGGCGTCCAAATACGCCATCACCCACTACGCCCGTAGCCTGGCGGTCAGTTGGGGCAAGCAGGGCATGCGCTTGAACGTGGTCGCGCCGGGCGCGGTGGAAACGCCATTGCACCAGGCATCCCTGGACGACAAACGCTTCGGCAAATCAACCCGCGAGTTCGTCGCCCCCCTGGGTCGCGCCGGGCGACCTGACGAGATCGCCCAGGTGGTGACGTTCCTGCAGTCGGCGCAAGCCTCGTTTGTCCACGGCAGTGTGATATTCGTCGATGGCGGTATGGATGCCATGGTCCGCGCGCCGCGCTTCTGAAAGGAACCCGTATGAACAAAGTGGCATTCATCACCGGCGCGAGCCGGGGTATCGGCCGCGAGGCGGCACTGGCGTTCGCCCGTGCCGGTTTCGACCTGGCGATCAGCGCGCGAACCCTCAACGAAGGCGAACAGCATGAACATGCCCTGCGAGATGCCGCCGGAGCACCACTGGCCGGCAGTCTCAACGGCACCGCCCAGGCGCTGCGCGAACTCGGTTGCCGGGTGCTCGTGGTGCCGATGGACCTGCTCGACAGCGTCTCGGCGCTCGACGCCTGTGAGCAGGTATTGGCCGAGTACGGGCGCATCGACGTGCTGATCAACAACGCGATCTACCAGGGCAGCGACCTCAATGCCGGGGTCATGGACCTACAGGCACAAACCCTGGAGCGGATGTTCAAGGGCTACATCCTGACGCCGTTCCTGCTGACCCGGGCAGTGGCCCAGCACATGGTGGCGCGCGGTGGCGGCGTGGTGATCAACGTCACTTCAGGCGCTGGCGAAAGCGACCCGCCGGTGGCGGCGGGAAAGGGGGGCTGGGGGTATGCCTACGGCGCAGGCAAGGCGGCGGTGTCGCGGTTGTCCGGTGTGCTAGCCACGGAGTTGGGGGATCTGGGTGTTCGCGCCTATACCCTCAATCCAGGCGTCGTGACCACCGAAGCACTCAAGGCCACTATCGGTGACAAGGGATTGATCGCTCTGCGTGCCGGTAGCGCGCCGCCCCATGTCCCGGCGGCTGTCATGCTGTGGCTGGCCACCGCTGAACAGGCGCCGCAGTTCCAGCGCCGGACCATCGCCGCGCAGCCGTTTGCGTTGGAACACAACATCGTCCCCGATTGGCGTTAACCCGTGGGAGCGAGGCTTGCCCGCGAAGAACGATGACGCGGTTTGACAGATACACCGCGGTGTCCTGTTCGCCGGCAAGCCTGGCTCCTACAACGCGAAGAACGATGACGCGGTTTAACAGATACACCGCAGCGTCCTGTTCGCCCGTAGGAGCGAGGCTTGCCCGCGAAGAACGATAACGCGGTTTAACAGATACACCGCAGCGTCCTGTTCGCCCGTAGGAGCGAGGCTTGCCCGCGAAGAACGATAACGCGGTTTAACAGATACACCGCAGTATCTGGTTCGCCCGTAGGAGCGAGGCTTGCCCGCGAAGAACGATGACGCGGTTTGACAGATACACCGCGGTGTCTGGTTCGCGGGCAAGTCGGAACGCCGCCCGCTCGCTCCTACAGGTCAGGTGATCAATGTCGGTTTAGGCCTGCTTACGCTGACGGGCCAGGGTCATGGCGGTGTCTTCGATCATGTCTTCCTGACCTCCGACCATGCCGCGCCGTCCCATCTCCACCAGAATCTCCCGTGCCGACACGCCGTACTTCTTCTCGGCGCGCTTGGCGAACAGCAGGAACGAACCGTAGACCCCGGCGTAACCCATGGTCAGCGCGTCGCGGTCGCTGCGGATCGGGAAGTCCATGATCGGCACCACCAGATCTTCGGCCACATCCTGGATGCCGAACACACTGACACCAGTATCGATGCCCATGCGGTCGCACACCGCCACCAGCACTTCCATCGGCGTATTACCGGCACCGGCCCCGAGGCCCGCGCAGGCGGCGTCGATACGGTTGGCGCCGGCGGCAATCGCGGCGATGGAGTTGGACACGCCCATCGACAGGTTGTGGTGACCGTGAAAGCCAATTTCGGTTTCCGGCTTCAAGGCCGCACGCATCGCCGCCACCCGGGCGCTGACGTCATGGGGCAACAGGTAGCCTGCCGAGTCGGTCAGGTAGATGCAGTTGGCGCCGTAGCTTTCCATCAACAAGCCTTGCTTGACCAGGCCTTCAGGGCTGTTCATGTGGGCCATCATCAGGAAGCCAACGGTGTCCATGCCCAGGCCTCGGGCGTGGGAAATGTGCTGCTCGCTGACATCGGCTTCAGTGCAATGGGTGGCCACACGAATGGTGTTGACCCCCAGTTCATGGGCCATGGTCAGGTGATCGACAGTGCCGATACCCGGCAGCAGCAGCGCCGAGACCTTGGCGTTTTTCATCATTGGAATCACCGCCGACAAATACTCCTCGTCGGTGTGGGCCGGAAAACCGTAGTTCACCGAGCTGCCACCCAGGCCGTCGCCGTGGGTCACTTCGATCAGCGGCACGCCGGCCGCGTCGAGGCCGCAGGCGATGTCCTTCATCTGTTGCAGGCTGATCTGATGACGCTTGGGGTGCATGCCGTCGCGCAGGCACATGTCGTGAACGGTGATGCTTTTGCCGCGAAGATCCATGGTCGACTCCTTATGCGTGGGCGGTTTGGGCAGTGGCTTGCAACACCAGTTCGCCCTTGAGGATTTCCTCGGCGAACATCTCGGCGGTGCGCGCAGCGGCGGCGGTCATGATGTCGAGGTTGCCGGCGTACTTGGGCAGGTAGTCGCCCAGGCCTTCGACTTCCATGAAGATCGACACGCGATTGCCGTCAAACACCGGGCCGTTGACCAACTTGTAGCCGGGCACATAACGCTGCACTTGTTTGATCATCGCCTCGATGGCGGCGGTGATCGCCGGCTGGTCCGGTTCGCTGGCGGTCAGGCAGTGCACGGTGTCGCGCATGATCAGGGGCGGCTCGGCGGGGTTGATGATGATGATCGCCTTGCCTTTCTTCGCACCGCCGACCTTTTCCACTGCGCTGGCAGTGGTGCGGGTGAACTCGTCAATGTTTTTCCGGGTGCCGGGACCGACCGATTTGGAGGCGGCGGTGGCGATGATTTCCGCGTAGTCCACCGGCTGCACGCTCGACACGGCTGCCACCAGCGGAATCGTGGCCTGGCCGCCGCAGGTGACCATGTTGACGTTCATCACGCCCAGCCCCAGTTGGGCCTTGAGGTTGACGGGCGGCACGCAATAGGGGCCGATGGCCGCCGGGGTGAGGTCGATCATCAACACGCCCAGGGCATTGAGCTTGCGCGTGTTCTCGGCATGCACGTACGCCGAGGT
The DNA here is from genome assembly GCF_050990305.1 of Pseudomonas putida. Taxonomy (GTDB): domain Bacteria; phylum Pseudomonadota; class Gammaproteobacteria; order Pseudomonadales; family Pseudomonadaceae; genus Aquipseudomonas; species Aquipseudomonas putida_AH. The sequence goes on from NZ_CP158817.1 coordinate 2,769,748, forward strand.
GGCGTCGAAAGCGATCTGAATCTGGTCTTCGATAACGTGCTTGAGCAAGCCGTCAACACCGTCGGCTGTGGTTTTCAGGCCCAGCTCGCGAGCCCGGGCCAAACCTTCGGAGGTGGCGTCGATGCCGACCATCCATACCGGTTCCAGCACATCGCTGCGCATCAGTTTGTACAGCAGATCGGTGCCGATGTTGCCCGGCCCGATCAGCGCGCATTTGATCTTTTTGCTCATGGTCTTTGGCTCCAGGGGAGGGAAGGGAGGATCAAGGGACAAAGCGCAGACTGGCTTCGCCCAGCCCGCTCATGGACAGGCTGATGCGGTCGCCGGCAACCACCGGCACCAGCGGCGCCAGGGCACCGGACAGAATGATTTCGCCGCGACGGAAGGGGATGCCCAGCTCGCCCAGCGTATTGGCCAGCCAGGCCACCGCCGCGCAAGGGTGACCTTGCACCGCCGAGCCCAGGCCCGAGCCTGCCGGCTGGTCGTTTTTCAGCAGTTGCATGTGCACGGCGGCCAGGTCCAGGGAGCGCGGGTCGATGCGCTGGGTGCCGAGGGCGAACACACCGCAGGAGGCGTTGTCGGCCACGGTGTCCTGGATGCGGATCTGCCAGTCGTCGATCCGTGAATCGACGATCTCGAAGCAGGGCGCCACCGATTGTGTGGCGGCCAGTACGTCCTCGGCGCTGATGCCCGGACCTTGCAAATCTTCACCCAGGATAAAGGCGATTTCGCCTTCGGCACGGGGTTGGATCAGGTTGTAGCGGGCCAGGCTGACGTCGCTGGCGTCTTCGACCTGCATGGCGTCGGTCAGGAAACCGAAGTCCGGTTGGTGGACATCGAGCATCTCCTGCACGGCGCGGCTGGTGACGCCGATTTTCTTGCCGATCACCCGCTCGCCCAGCGCTTCGCGGCGCTGCAGGAACTGCAGGGAAATCCCGTAGGCCTGTTCCAGGGTGATCTGCGGATAGCGGCGGGTCAGGGGCGCGAGGGTTTTGCGATTGCGCAGGGCATTGAACAGCTCGTCACCGAGCGCGTTGATCAAATGGGCGTCCATGGTGAGGGTTCCAGAAGGTAGGAAGAAAAAAAGCCCGCCCCGACATCAACAGCGGCGGGCCAAAAGAAGTCGGGTTAGGCGGGCCAGACCGACGAATCCGCACCGCCATCGACATCAATGATCTTGCCGGTCACCCAGGCCGACGCTGGGCTGGCCAGGTAGAGCGCGGCGGCAGCAATGTCTTGCGGGGTGCCGAGGCACTTGAGCGGGGTGTTGGTTTCCATGGCCTGGCGCATGGCGGCCGGCATCACGCCGTTGAGCGCTTCGGTCAGGGTCGGGCCGGGGGCGACCGCGTTGACCCGGATTTGCGGGGCAAAATCCTGGGCCAGCAGGCGGGTCAGGTGGCTAAGGGCGGCCTTGGCCGTGCCGTAGGCACTGAAATGGCGCTGGGCATAGCGTGCCGCCACCGAGCTGATATTGATGATGTTGCCGCCACCGGCTTCGCGCATCAGCGGTACGCACAATTGGCAGAAGGCGTAGGTGGTAGCGACGTTGAAATTCAATACCTGGGCGAACTGCTCCGGGGTCATGCCCAGCGGATCATTCGGCCCGCCACCGCCGACATTGTTGACCAGATGGGTGATACGGCCCATGTGCTCGACGCTTTGACGCACCAGCGCCTGGCGTTGCTCGGCATCGTTGACGTCACAGGTGATGGCCAGCGCACGTCGGCCCAGGCCGCGTACCTCTTCGGCCACGGCCTCTACCTCATCCAGCGAACGCGCCGAGCAGACCACGTCGGCACCGGCTTCGGCGTACGCCAGGGCAATCGCCCGGCCAATGCCACGGCCGCTGCCGGTGACGATGGCGACGCTGCCGTTCATTTGGAAACGCTGCAGAATACTCATGGGCCCTTGCTCCGTGGGGTCGGTTTTGGATGGGTTTACTATCGCCGTGGTGGCTGCTTGAGGCATCGTCTCAATGGACTAGCGGAGTTGGTGTTGGTGTGTGTACATATCCGTTTTTTTTTTAACGGCGGCTATTGGTTCCGCCTTTACAGCGGGTTACTTGGAAGAGCGCCAAGTAACCAAGCGCTCTTGCCCCACCACTTGGTGCCTCGCCTAGGCTCGGCATGCCCTCACTCCGGCATTGCTCCGTGGGTCGCCGCCATCGGCCATCCATGGCCGGGGGCGGCTAAACCGGCGTCCTGCCGGTTTCCCCACTGCGCAATGCCTGCGTTCGGCCATCGTGGTTAACGGGGCGCTCAGATCCAAAACCAAAGCGAGGCGGCCTTCGAGCCGACCTGACTTGGGCTGGTGTCCGCATTCCCCTGTGGGAGCTGGCTTGTCGGGTCGCCGCATCGCAGCGATGGCGGCGTGGCTGACGGCCAACACCTTCCAGGCACACCGCAATCAAACTGTAGGAGCGAGCCTGCTCGCGATGAACGTCAACGATGACGCGGGCTGTCTGGATGCCCGTGTTGTCTGGGCGTTTTTCGCGAGCAAGCTCGCTCCTACAGGGAGGCGTTGGGCCTGCTCGCTAAAAGTCTGGAGGGTGCACATATCCGTTGCTGCGGTCACGGCTGCTTAGGGTTCCGCTCTTACAGCGGGTTACTTGGAAGAGCGCTAAGTAACCAAGCGCTCTTGCCCCACCACTTGGTGCCTCGCCTAGGCTCGGCATGCCCTCACTCCGGCATTGCTCCGTGGGGCGCCGCCATCGGCCATCCATGGCCGGGGGCGGCTAAACCGGCGTCCTGCCGGTTTCCCCACTGCGCAATGCCTGCGTTCGGCCATCGTGGTTAACGGGGCGCCTCGATCAAAAGCAAAACGAGGCGGCCTACGAGCCGACCTGGTTTTGGCTGGCATCCACATTCCCCTGTGGGAGCGTGGCTTGCCCGCGATGGACGTCAACGATGGCGCGGGGTGTCTGGATGCCCGTGTTGTCTGGGCGTTTTTCGCGAGCAGGCTCGCTCCTACAATTGGATCGGGGGGTGTACCTGAAAGGTGCTGGCCGTCAGCCAGGCAGCCATCGCTGGCAAGCCAGCTCCCACAGGGGAATGTGGATGCCAGCCAAAACCAGGTCGGCTCGTAGGCCGCCTCGCTTTGGATTTTGAGGTACACGCCCCCTCGAGAGGCCGAGCGCAGGTTCTGCGCAGTGGGCAACCCGGCATGGATGCCGGGTTAGCCGCGCACGGCCATGGATGGCCGATCGCGGCGGGCCCACGGAGCAGGACCGGAGCGAGGGCATGCCGAGCATTAGCGAGGCACCGAACGAAAGGGGCAAAAGCGCTTGGTTACTTGGCGCTTTTCCAAGTAACCCGCTGTAAGAGCGGAACCATAGGTGGCCGTTACCAAAGAAATGGATATACACCCACACCCACACCCACACTCACACTCACACTCACACTCACACTCACACTCACACTCACACCCACACCCAACCCCAAAAAATCCCCCCTCACCCCTAGTCCGCTTTGACGATGATTAATCACCCACTCAACCCGATGATCCACCACAACTCGCGCAGTGGCGCAGTGAGATCGGGAGAATTGAGTGATGCACAGCATGCGAGAAAAGACCCAGGACGAACGTGATCTGCTTGAACGTGCACGCCGACTGGTGCCGGCACTCAAGGCGCGTACGGCACAAGCCGACAAGGACTTGAAGGTGCCAGAGGAAAGCGTCGCCGAGTTGCAATCCGCCGGCTTGCTGCGGGCCTTGCAGCCACGGGCATTCGGTGGGTATGAAGTAGACCCGCGCACCTTCTTCGAAATCCAGACCATCCTTGCCGAGGGCTGCATGTCCACGGCCTGGATCTACGGCGTGATGGGGGTTCACCCCTGGCAATTGGCGCGTTATCCAATCGAGGCCCAGCGCGAAGTCTGGGGCGATGATCACAGCACGCTGATTTGCTCGACCTATATGCCGGCGGCCAAGGTCACGGTGGTGGAGGGCGGTTACCGCATCAGCGGGCGTTGGGGTTTTTCCAGCGGCAGCGAGCATTGCCAATGGATATTCCTCGGCGGCATCTTGCCCCCCGATGGCGATCTGGCCGCCGAGCACGGCACCTTCCTGCTGCCTCAAAGCGACTATCGGATCGAACGCAACTGGGACGTTCTGGGCCTGCGCGGTACCGGTAGCCACGACATCGTGGTCGAGGATGCGTTCGTCCCGGCCCATCGCGTGCAGCGCACCAATAACTGGACCCTCGAAGCGACCCCCGGGCGCCTGGTCAACACCAACCCGATCTACGCCATCCCGTTCGCCCAGGTGTTCTCCCGCGCGGTCTCGACCTCGGCCATTGGCGCGCTGCAAGGGGCGATCAACGAGTTCCGCGACAACGCTGCCAAGCACATCGGCAAGCACGGTGCCCGCACCGCCGACGATCCGGTGGCGCAAACCGCGGTGGCCGAGGCGATGATCACCGTCGACGGACTGCGCCTGGTGCTGGAACGCAACTACGAGCACCTGATGACGCTGGCCCGTGCCGGCGAATACCCGGACACCGAGACCCGCCTGCTGTATCGCTACCAGTCGGCCTACGTGACCAACATCTGCGCCGAGCGGGCCAACGACCTGCTGCGCAGCATGGCGGCGTCGGGGTTGTACAACACCAACCCGGTGGCGCGACTGTTCCGCGACTTGCACCAGGCGCGCGGACACATCGCCAACAACTACATGGCTTACGGGCGCAGCTATGGCGCGGTGATGTTGGGCCTGCCCAACCCGGACCCGTACGTCTGAGGCCATGACGGCCGTTTCGATACCCCTGGGTTTGCACCTGTCCGCGGTAAGCGGGCAGGTGGTCATGAGTACCTGACCTATGAACAATTATCTTGCCCTGCGCGTGGCACGCGTGATCGAGGAAACCGCCGATGCGCGGTCCCTGGTGTTCGACGTGCCTGAGCATTTGGCGGAACGCTTTCGCTATCAACCCGGCCAGTTCCTGACACTGCGCGTGCCCTTCGAGGACGGCTGGCTGCCCCGTTGCTATTCATTGTCCAGCACGCCGTTGCTCGATGAGCCGTTACGGGTAACGGTCAAGCGCGTCTACCAGGGACGCGCGTCGAACTGGCTATGCGACGAACTCCAGGCTGGGCAGGCGCTGGAGGTGCTGCCTCCGGCCGGGGTGTTCGTGCCGCGCAACCTGGACAACGACTTGCTGCTGTTCGGCGGCGGCAGCGGTGTGACTCCGGTGCTGTCGATCCTGCGTTCGGCATTGCTCGCGGGCAGCGGCCGCATCCTGTTGATCTACGCCAACCGTGATGAAGACTCGGTGATTTTCAAGGATGAGCTCAAGGCCCTGGCCAGCGCCCATCCGCGACGCCTGCAAATCGTCCATTGGCTCGACTCGGTTCAAGGCGTCCCGAGCGTCGGGCAACTGGCCGAATTGGCGCGGCCGTTTATCGATGCCCATGCGTTCATCTGTGGGCCGGGGCCGTTCATGGATGCGGTCGTCGCCGCCCTCGGCGATCTGGGCATGCCGGATAGCCGAGTGCATGTCGAGCGCTTCGTGTCGCTGCCCGGCGAGGGCGAACTGCCGTTGGTGTCCAGCAGCGAGGCGGCCGTGGCCGCGCAGTTAGCGGTGCGCCTGGACGGTGAGGACTACCAGCTTGACTGTGAGAGTGGCGAAACGGTCTTGGCCGCCATGGAGCGCGCCGGCCTCAACCCGCCCGCGTCCTGTCGTGTCGGCGGTTGCGCCTCGTGCATGTGCAAGCTGCAAAGCGGCGATGTCGAGCTGCTGCACAACGATGCACTGGACGCGGGCGATCTGGCCGAAGGCTGGATTCTGGCCTGTCAGGCCGTGCCCACCACCGCGCAGCTGCACATCTGCTTTCCCGAATGACGACCCGAACGAAGCCGAGCCCGAGCCTACGATGAATCAGAGCCTGAACCTTGCCGCGCCCTTGAGCGCAGCCCCCGTCACCCTGGCCCAGTTGGTCTTCAGCAGTGCCCAGCGCTTTGCTGGGCGTACCGCCATCGAGGACAACGGCCAGTGCATCGACTACGCGCAGTTGCCCGAGCGCGTCATGGGATTTGCCCGTGGCCTGATGGCCCTGGGTATCCAGGCCGGTGATCGGGTCGGTGTCTGGGCGCCTAACAGCGCTGACTGGATCCTCGCCGCGCTAGGCATTCAATGCGCCGGCGCGGTGCTGGTGCCGATCAACACGCGCATGAAAGGCCTCGAAGCCGCCGATGTGCTGGAGCGCAGCGGCTGCCGGGTGCTGTTTGTCCAGCAACGCTTTCTCGATGTCGATTACCCGGCGCTGCTGGCGCCGCATCGACCGGCGAGCCTCGAACACCTGGTGATTGTCGAGGGTGACACGCCTGCACAGCCTTCGGACTTGACCCTTGCGCAGTTCTTGCAGGGAGCGGCGACCATCGACGCCGACAGTGCCAGGCGTCGTGCGTTGGCGGTCGGCCCCGAGGCCATGTGCGATCTGTTGTTCACCTCCGGCACCACCGGTAAACCCAAAGGCGTGATGAGCGGCCACGGCCAGAACCTGCGGGCGTTCACCGAATACGTCAGGATCATTGGCCTGGTACCGGGCGACCGTTACCTGATCGTCAACCCGTTCTTCCATGCCTTCGGCTACAAGGCCGGATGGCTGACCTGCCTGATCGGCGGCGCGACCATCCTGCCCCATGCGGTGTTCGACGCCGAAGCCGTGTTCCAGCGCATCGCTCGCGAGCGTATCAGCGTGCTGCCCGGCGCGCCGACCTTGTACCTGTCGTTGCTGGCCCACCCGCGACTCAAGCAAACCGACCTGTCGAGCCTGCGCATCGCCGTGACCGGCTCGGCGAGCATTCCGCCGAGCCTGATCGAGCGCATGCGCAATGAGCTGGGGTTTGCCGTGGTCACCACTGCCTATGGCCTGACCGAATGCGGCGGGCTGGCGACCATTTGCGACCCGCAGGACTCGGCGCAGGTCATTGCCGGCACCAGCGGACGACCGATTGCCGGGACTGAAGTGAGCATCCGCGATCCACAAAACAACCTGCTGGATGCAGGGCAAACCGGCGAGATCTGCCTGCGCGGCTTTCACATCATGCAGGGTTATTTCCAGAACCCCGAAGCGACCCGCGAAGCCATCGACACTGAAGGCTGGCTGCACACCGGCGATGTCGGGCGCCTGGATGAGGCGGGCAACCTGATCATCACCGATCGCCTGAAGGACATGTTCATCGTCGGCGGCTTCAACTGCTACCCGGCGGAGATTGAAGCCGCGCTGATCAAACACCCGGCGATTGCTCAGGTGGCGGTGATCGGCATCGCCGATGAGCGCATGGGCGAGGTCGGTTGTGCCTGCGTTGTACTGCGTGACGGTGAGGTGCTCGACCAAGCGCAACTGATCGCCTGGAGCCGCGAGCAGATGGCCAACTACAAGGTGCCGCGCCAGGTGCGCTTCTTCGACGCCTTGCCACTCAACCCGTCGAGCAAGGTGGCGAAAAACGAACTGCGCGCGCAGGTCCACAGCGCTGGGGCGTAAGGCGGGCTCATCTCACCAAATGGACGATGTGCGCGGCAGCGGTTCTTTCCATGCTGCGGTGACACAAGCACAAAACAACAAAAAAGGAGAGGAGCATGCTTACGCAAACTACGGTGGGATACCGTTCGGCAAACTCGATGGCAGGGCGTGGCCTGTTGGCCGCGACCATCACGGTTGCCAGTGCCACGGCCCAGGCGGCACCGACAATCGAACTGGGGGAAAACACCACGCTGGATTCGTCGCTGACGGTCAACTACACCGCATCCATGCGCACCGCCAAGCAGGCCAATCAATACCTCAACGACCCGAACAACGACGATGGCACCCGCAACTTCAAGCGCGGCTCCCTGATTAACAACCGCGTGAGTCTGTTCGGCGAATTGATGCTCAAGCACGACAACCTCGGTGCAGTGCTGCGCGGCAGTGATTTCTATGACGACGTCTATCACCAGAGCAATGCCAACGATTCACCGCAGACGGTGAACAAGTTGGGGCAAAACGATCACTTCAGTGACAAGACACGGGATTTGAGCGGCAGTACCGCGCGCCTGCTCGATGCGTATGTCTATGGCAACTTCGAAATGGGCGAGACCCAGTACCTGTCGCTCAAGGCCGGACAGCATCTGGTGGCCTGGGGCGAGAGCCTGTTTTGGCCCAACATCAGCCAGGGCCAGGCGCCGGTGGATGCCACCAAGTTCAACGTGCCCGGCACTGAAGCGAAGGACTCCTACCTGCCGGTGGGGCAGGTGTCCGCGTCGTGGTCGCTCAATGAAGACCTGGCGTTGGTCGGTTACTACCAGTACGAATGGGAGAAGACCCAACTCAACCCGGTGGGCGACTACTTCGGCAGCGATACCTTCGGTCCGGGCGCCCAGTTCTTTCGCCTGGGCAGCGGTGTCATCGACAGCCTGCCCAACGGCGCGGCCGTCAGTTATGCCGGCGAAAAAGACGCCAGTGACAGCGGCCAGTGGGGCGTGGGCGTGCGCTATCGGATCACCGAGAACACCGAAGTCGGACTGTTCCATTACCGCTATAACGAGCGCATCGGTTCGCTGTTTTTCGACTTCACCGGCAACACCCAGTACTCGTCGCTCAAGAGCATCGGTCATACCGGCGATGCATTGACCTATCGCATGGGTTACTTCGAAGACGTCAAGCTCACCGGCATCAGCTTCAGCTCCAAGGTCGGCGATTCGGTGCAATACGCCGGTGACCTGAGCTACCGCGATGGCGCCTCGGTCTACCTGAACAACGGCGCGCCGACCACCGGGCAGATCTGGCAAGGCAACCTCAACGCGTCGTACATCCTCGGACCCAGCTTGCTGGCTCAGCAGACCACCTTCCTGGGCGAGGTGGTGCATCAACACATCGCCGGGGTGGACAACCTGACGATCACCGGTGGCGGGCCCGGTGTGGATGGCACCTTCGATGAGTTCGAATCGAAAACCCAGACCCGTGGCTCGACCCTGCTGGGCGTCGGCGCCTACATGGACTACCCGTCCATTGCCAACGGCCTGGACTTGAGCACCAAAGTGGTCTGGACGCAGAACGTCGACGGCAGCGCCTATCAGGGACTGGGCCGTGACGAGAAGCGCCTGACCGTGGGTGGCGATTTCAAATACCTGGGCAACTTCCAGATCGGCATGACCTACGTCGCCTACCTGAGTTCGCCGGATGTCGCCCAGGGCCGTCTGCTGGCTGACCGCGATTACCTGTCGCTCAACGCCAAGTACACCTTCTGAAGATCCCGGCGGCGTCGCGATGAGGCGGCGCCGCTTTCGTTTGTAGCCTGATAACAACAAAGAGAGGCATCCCATGAACCCTCGTCCGACCCCATCACCGTTCAGCCCGATTGCCATCGGCCCGCTGACCTTGAAAAACCGCTTTATCAAGTCCGCCACCAATGAGGGCATGAGTGCTGGAGGCGTGCCGTCCAAGCAATTGGTCAAGTTGCATTCGGCTATCGTTGCCGGCGGCACGGCCCTGACCACCGTGGCCTACTGCGCGGTGAGCCTGGATGGTCGCACCTTGCCCAATCAACTGACTCTGACTCAGGCCAGCCTGCCGCACTTCAAGGCGTTGACCGATGGCGTGCACGCAGCCGGTGGCCTGGCCAGCGCACAGATCACCCACGGCGGCTGCTTTACCTTCATCCGCGAGCGCTCGACCAAGCGTCCGCTGTCGGCCAGCGGCGGCTTCAACAAGATCGGCATCATGAGTGGCATGTTCCTCAAGCAGGCGATGAACGAAGCCGACATGCAACAAGTGGTGCGCGACTTCGCGCAGGGGGCGCGCCTGGCACGCCAGGCGGGTTTCGATGCGGTGGAAATCCACATGGGCCACGGTTACTTGCTCAGTCAGTTCATCTCGCCGATGTACAACAAGCGTCGCGACCAGTACGGCGGCAGCCTGGAAAACCGCCTGCGCTTTCCGCGTCGGGTGTTGCGTGCGGTGCTCGATGCCGTCGGCCATGAGATGGCGGTGATCTGCAAATACAGCGTCACCGAAGGCGTTCGCGCCGGCAACAGCGCCGAAGACGGGGCGAAGATCGCCCGCATGCTGGAACAAGAGGGCGCGCATATGCTGGTGCTCAGTGCGGGGATGAACGCGGAGTCGATCACCACCATGTTCGGTTCCTCGTTCCCCAAGGAAAACCGTGTGCAGCAGAAGAACAAGATCATCGCCCTGGCGATGGCCATCCAGCGCCGCAAGGAACCGACGGTGGAGTTTCGTGAGCTGTATCTGTTGGAGCATGCGCGCAAGGTGCGGGCAGCGGTGAAGATGCCGCTGGCGTATCTGGGCGGCGCCAAGAGCCTGGAGAGTATCGAAAAGATCATGGCCGAGGGTTTCGACCTGGTTGCCATGGGCCGGGTGTTGCTGGCTGAGAATGACTACGTCAACAAGCTGGAGAGTGGTGTCAGTCGGGATTCGATCTGTACTGCCTGCAACCGTTGTGTGGCGATGATGTATACGCCGGGTGGCACCTCTTGCGTACTGGGCAAGCCCGGTGATGCGGAGCTGAACCGCCAGCCGGCGGCGGGCTGATTTTTTGGGGGGGCACCGCTAAAACGAGGCGGTATTCGAGCCGACCTGACTTTTACGGGTATCCACATTCCCCTGTGGGAGCTGGCTTGCCAGCGAAGGCTGCCTGGCTGACGACCAACGCCTTTCAGGTACGCCTCCCGATCCAATTGTAGGAGCGAGCCTGCTCGCGATGGACTTCAACGATGACGCGGGGTGTCTGAATACCCGTGTTGTCTGGATGTTTTTCGCGAGCATGCTCGCTCCTACAGGGAGCGTTGCGTTTGCTCGCAAAAAGCCTGGATGGTGTACATATCCGTTGCTGCAGTAACGGCCACTAATGGTTTCGCCCTTACGGCGAGTCACTTGGAGAAGCGCCAAGTAACCAAACGCTTTTGCCCCTGTCGTTCGGTGCCTCGCCGTGGCTCGGCATGCCCTCGCTCCGGTCCTGCTCCGTGGGCCCGCCGCGACGGGCCATCCTTGGCCCAACGCGGCTAAACCGGCATCCATGCCGGTTTGCCCACTGCGCAGAACCTGCGCTCGGCCTCTCGAGGGGGCGTGTACCTCAAAATCCAAAGCGAGGCGGCCTTCGAGCCGACCTGACTTTGACGGGTATCCACATTCCCCTGTGGGAGCTGGCTTGTCGGGTCGCCGCATCGCAGCGATGGCTGCGTAGCTGACGACCAACATCTTCCAGGCCCCCCCCCCCCCCCCCGATCCAATTGTAGGAGCGAGCCTGCTCGCGAAAAACGCCCAGACAACACGGGCATCCAGACACCCCGCGTCATCGTTGACGTCCATCGCGGGCAAGCCACGCTCCTACGGGGGAAAGCGTTTACTCGAAAACAGGTCGGCTCGAAGGCCGCCTCGTTCTGGTTTTTGATCCAGGCGCCCCGTTAAACCACGATGGCGGCGACCCTGTAGGAGCGAGCTCGCTCGCGAAAAATGCCCAGACAACACGGGCATCCAGACAGCCCGCGTCATCGTTGACGACCATCGCGAGCATGCTCGCTCCTACAAGCTTTTCCAAAGTGACTCGCCGTAAGGGCGAAACCACTAGTGGCCGTAACCGCAGCAATGGATTTACACCCAATCCCCATCACCGAAGGGCTTCAACCGTTCTGCAAGAAATCAATGCAGCTTCGGTTAAACAGCTCGCGATGTTCCACCTGGACCCAATGCCCGCAACGGTTAAGCACGATGAATCGGGCGTTTGGCGCACCGCTGATGATGCGCTGGGCGCCGCTGATCGGGTTGAAGTGATCGTCGTTGCCCCAGAAACCGAAGATCGGGCATTGGATCTCGCCCAGGCGCGCTTCCATGTTCTGCACCATCATCGTGCTGAACAGGTTCTTCGGCTGGGTCACGGCCACCGCCACGCGTTCTTCCAGCAGGCTTTCCGGCAGGATCGACGGGTCGAACAGCTGCAGGCTCATCATGCTGCGCATCTCGTCCATGCCAATGGGGCCTGCGTTGAACAGGCTGACCATGCGCACGATGCCTTCCATCTTGAAGTAGGTTTCCCGTTCCTCGACGCCGCCCGGTGCCAGCAAGATCAGGCTTTGGGGCAATTGCGGCAGGCGCAGCGCCAGGCCCAGGGCAATCGCGCCGCCCAGCGAGTTACCCAGCAAGGTGCAACGCTTCACCCCGACCGATTCCAGAAACGCCGCCACGCAATCGACGAAGAAATCCAGGTTGTATTGGGCGTCTTCGGGTTTGTCCGAGCGACCGAACCCCGGCAGGTCGAGCACGATGTTGCGATAGCCGGCAGCGACGAACTGCGGGTAGTTGCCCTTGAAGTTGCTGAAACCACTGGCGCCCGGTCCGCTGCCGTGCAGCCACAGCACCACCGGGCCCGTGCCTTCATCCAGGTAGTGCAGGCGCAAGCCGCTGGGCAGTGTTGCGTAATGGCCGACGGGCAGGGGCAGGTCTACGGGTTGGTTCATGGGTGGGTCTCCATTGTCTGCGGATTCATGAGGCACAGCCGCGCCAGACGCTGCAGCAGATTGAAGGGGATGCAATGTCTGGCGTGGTGCGCACTCGACGAATGCTGGGCTTTGACGGGGTTGCTCACATCGTCCGTTCAGACCACGCGGCGGTAGTCTCATCGGACGATGTGTGCCCGGGCACATGCCGCTAATCATTCAGGGGACGGCGCCACTGCAAGGGCAGCGGACCGCAGCGAATTTGATCATTCGGAGAACGCTATGAAGTTACTCAATAAAGTGGCCTTTGTGACCGGTGCCGCCCAAGGCATGGGCCAGGCCATCGTGCGTGGATTCGTCGCCGAAGGCGCCAAGGTGGTGGCGGTCGACCTCAATCAAACTGCACTGGCCCAGAGCCTCGCCGACCTGGGTGACAAGGTCTTGGCCCTGGCCTGCAACGTCGGTGACGGTGCCTCTGTGGCCGATGCCATGGGCCAGGCCGAACAACACTTCGGCGGCCTCGACATCCTGGTCAATAACGCAGGCGTGGGCGCGCTGGACAGCTTCCTCGACACCCCGGACGAGAGTTGGGCGCGGGTCATCGGTGTGAACCTGGGCGGTACGTTCCTGTGCTGTCGCGAAGGCGCCAAGTTGATGATCAAGGGTGGGCGCAAAGGGGCAATCATCAACCTCTCCAGCACCGCCGCACTGACCGGTGACGGCCCCAGTCACTACTGCGCCTCGAAAGCCGGGGTCATGGGGCTGACCCGCTCGATCGCCCGCGAACTGGCAGCCAGCGGTATTCGCGTGAACACCCTGGTGCCGGGGCCGACCAACACGCCGATGATGGCCGGCATCCCTGACGACTACATGCAAACACTGCTCAAAAGCGTGCCGCTGGGCCGTATGTGCGAGACGGACGAGATCGCCCGTGTCGCGGTGTTCCTGGCCAGTGAAGACGCCAGCTTCATGACCGGCCAGAACGTGGCCGTCAACGGCGGCATGGCCTTTATCTGATTGGAGACTGACTGATGAGCAAGCGTTTACAGGGGAAAATCGCCTTCGTCACCGGCGCAGGTTCCGGTATTGGTGAAGCCACCGCGCTGCGGTTTGCCGAGGAGGGCGCCACCGTGGTGCTGTGCGGACGGCGCGTGGAGCCGTTGCAAGGCGTGCAGGAAAAAATTCTCGGCTTGGGCGGCAAGGCTGAAGTGGCCGTTGCCGACGTCAGCGACGAACAAGCCTACGTCAGCGCACTGCAAGCCACGGCGCAACGCCACGGTCGCCTGGACATTCTGGTCAACAACGCGATGGCCTACACCTGGGGTGGCATCGACGCGATGTCCACCGCCGACTGGCACGCGAACTTTGCGACCACCGTGGATGGTACGTTCTGGGGCACTCGCACTGCGATGCAGCTGATGAAAGCGCAGGGCGGCGGCTCAATCGTCAACATCGCGTCGATCTGCGGCCTGTTCGGCACCGCACAAATGGCCGGATACTCGGCGGCCAAGGCGGCGGTCATCAACTTCAGCCGCGCGGCGGCCAGTGAAGGCGCGCCCCACAACATTCGCTGCAACGTGATCATTCCCGGCGTGGTCGATACCCCGGCCACCGCCGGCATGCTCGGCGACACCAAAGCCCGGGCCAACACCGAAAAAGTCATCCCGATGAAACGGGTGGGGCTGCCGGTGGAGTTGGCCAACGCCATCCTGTTCTTGGCCAGCGACGAGGCGTCCTATGTCACCGGCGCCAGTTTAGCGGTGGACGGCGGTCGCGGTTCCGATTTGTATACGGTGTTCGACTGATGGGCCTGGAATCCGCCGCGCTGCTTGAGCGCATCGACCGCCTGGAGTCGTTGGACGCCATCCGTCAATTGGCCGGCAAGTACGCCCTGGCCCTGGACATGCGCGACATGGACGCCATGGCCAATTGCTTCGCCCCGGACGTGCGCGTGGGCCGCGACAAGACCGGTCGCGCGCACCTCAAGGCGTGGCTGGACGAAACCATGCGCAAGCAGTTTCACGGTACGTCTCATCATCTGGGCCAGCACATCATCGAGTTCAGCGATCCGGATCACGCCACGGGGGTGGTCTATTCCAAGAACGAGCATGAGACGGGGCCTGAATGGGTGATCATGCAGATGCTGTACTGGGACGATTACGAGCGCATTGATGGACGCTGGTGCTTCCGCCGCCGCCTGCCGTGCTACTGGTACGCCACCGACCTGAACAAACCACCGATTGGCGGTCTGAAAATGCGCTGGCCGGGACGTGAGCCTTATGCCGGGACCTTTCATGAACTGTTCCCGTCGTGGGATGCGTTTTGGGCGCAGCGGCCGGACAAGGAGGCCTTGCCGGAGATTGCCGAGCCGGCGCCGTTGGAGGGTTTTTTGGCGACGTTGCGGCGGGGGGCGGGGGATCCGAAGATTCGGGTTCGTTGATTTTTTTGGATGGTGCACATATTCGTTGTTTTTGTGAGGGCGGATATTGGTTCCGCTCTTACAGCGGGTTACTTGGAAAAGCCTGTAGGAGCGAGCCCGCTCGCGATGGTCGTCAACGATGACGCGTGGTATCTGGATGCCCGCGGTGTTCCGGCGTTTTTCGCGAGCATGCTCGCTCCTACAGGGCCCGCCGCCGTCGGCCATCCATGGCCGGGGGCGGCTAAGCCGGCGTCCTGCCGGTTTCCCCACGGCTCAATGCCTGCGTTCGGCCATCGTGGTTTAACGGGGCGCCCAGATCAAAAACCAAAGCGAGGCGGCCTGACAGCCGACCTGACCTGGCTGGCATCCACATTCCCCCGTGGGAGCTGGCTTGCCAGCGATGACGGACTTCCATTCACCATGGATGTTGACTGACACACCGCCTTCGCGAGCAGGCTCGCTCCCACAAGGGGAGGCGCAGACCCGCCAAAACCAGGTCGGCTCGAAGGCTGCCTCGTTTTAGCGGTGCACGCCCCCTCGAGAGGCCGATGGCGGCGGGCCCTGTAGGAGCGAGCATGCTCGCGAAAAGCGCCGGAACACCGCGGATTACCGCAGCAACGGATATGCCCCCGAAAAGCCACTAATCCCGAACCCGCACCTCCCGAGGCATCCCCAGTGCCCGCTCGGCGATGATGTTGCGCTGTATCTCATTACTGCCGCCATAAATCGTGTCAGAACGGGCAAACAGAAACAGCGACTGCAAACGGCTCAACTGGTACGGCGCACCTTCGAGGATTTCAGCCTCGTCGCCCAGCACATCCATCGCCAGCTTCCCAAGGTCCGAATGCCAGGTGGACCAGGCCAGTTTGTAAATCATGGCTTCGCGGTTGAGGCTGCCATCCTGCGGACCAGAGAGCATGCGCAGCGAGTTGTAGCGCAACACCTTCAGCCCCGACCATGCCTGTGCGATGCGCTGGCGCAGCAACGGGTCGCGGGAAGCGCCATTGGCCCGGGCGATGCGGATGATCTCGTCGAGTTCGTTCTGGAAAAGCATTTGCTGGCCCAATGTCGAGACACCGCGTTCGAAGCCGAGCAGGGCCATGGCGATTTTCCAGCCGTCCCCCGGTTGGCCGATCAGGTTGTCGGCGTGGGTCACCGCCTGATCGAAAAACACTTCGTTGAATTCGCTGGTGCCCGTCAACTGCTGGATCGGTTGCACGCGGATCTGCGCCTGGGCCATCGGCACCAACAGGAACGACAAGCCATGGTGCCCCTGGCTGCCGGGTTCTGTGCGCGCCAGCACGAAACACCAGTCGGCCTCGTGGGCCAGCGAGGTCCAGACTTTCTGGCCGCTAATCAACCAATGCTCGCCGGTGGTATCGAGCCTGGCCCTGGTCTGGACATTGGCCAGGTCGGAACCGGCACCGGGCTCGGAATAGCCCTGGCACCAGAACTCGCTGCCATTGAGGATGCCGGGCAACAAGCGCTGTTGCTGGGCCGGGGTGCCGAAGGCGGCCAGGGTCGGGCCGACCAGCCCCTCGCCGATGTGGCCCATGCGTCCAGGGCCGCCAGCGCGGGCGTATTCTTCATGGAATATCACCTGCTGACTGATGGTCAGTCCCCGGCCACCCTGGTCCTTCGACCAGCCGACGCCAATCCAGCCACCGGCGGCCAATTCGCGCTCCCAGGCTTTGCGTTCTTCGACGAAGCTGTGCTCATCGCCCGGCCCGCCGCGAAACCGCAAGGGTGAAAACACGCCACTCAGGTGCTCGCTCATCCACACAGAGACTTCCTTGCGGAATGCTTCGTCTGCACGACTGAAACCGATTTTCATGCTTGCTCTCCCAGAAGATGCGCGGCCAGGCGCTCGCGGTGCAGCGCCGGGCTGCCCAGCAGATGCTCACCGGCGCGGGCGCGTTTGAAGTACAGGTGTGGGTCGTATTCCCAGGTGAAACCGACGCCGCCATGCAGTTGGATCGACTCGGCGGCACAGTGAAAAAACGCTTCGCTGGCATGGATTTTTGCGGTGGCGGCGGCCAGCTGTAGCTCAGTTGCTACTGAGGGATCACCCTCGGGGTCGAGACATTCCTGAGCCACGCAAGCGGCGTAGTAGGCAGCCGAACGGGCGCATTCGACTTGCAGCATCATGTCCGCGCAGCGGTGCTTGATTGCCTGGAAGCTGGCAATGGTGCGTTTGAATTGTCGGCGTTCGGCAATGTAGGCAAGGGTCAAGTCCAGGGCTTGTTGCGCACCGCCCGTTTGCTCGGCGGCGAGCCCGATGGTGGCGATCAGCAGGGTATCGCGCAGCACCGCCCAACCGTCCTCGGGCCCACAGAGCCGCTGTGCTTGGCTGACCCGCACCTCATGCAGCTCAACGCGCGCCAGGCGACGGGTCTGGTCCAGCGTGGCCAAAGGGTTGCGCATCACGCCCGATGTATCGCCGGGCAAGGCAAACAGGCTGATGCCTTGTTCACCCTGACTGCCGGGGGTGCGGGCGGCGACGATCAGCAGATCGGCCGATGCACCATCGATGACCTGGGTGTAATGGCCATTGAGGGTCCAACCCTCCGTGCATGGAACGGCCACGGCGTGGACGCTGCCCGCATCGAGTCCCGGCGCACTGGCGAAGGCCAGCGTCGCGCGGGTTTCGCCGCTTGCGATGGCGCCCA
Source organism: Pseudomonas putida (assembly GCF_050990305.1). GTDB lineage: Bacteria > Pseudomonadota > Gammaproteobacteria > Pseudomonadales > Pseudomonadaceae > Aquipseudomonas > Aquipseudomonas putida_AH. Next base: position 2,787,266 of record NZ_CP158817.1, read on the forward strand.
GCCAGTGATCCTTGACGGCCTCGTTGTGCCCCAGCAACAGGGCCGGGGTGGCCAGGCACGCCGTGGCGAACAACGGCGAGCCCAGCAGGTAGCGACCGCTTTGCTCCATCAGGATCGCCAGCTCGACAAACCCCAGGCCCATGCCGCCGAAACGCTCCGGCACCATCAAGGCTGGCCAATACAGCTCCTGGCCGATCCGCCGCCAGACCTCGGGATCATGCGCGTCCGGACGGTTCATGGCGGCGCGCACGGCATGGGAATCGCTGGCCTGGGCAAGAAAACGCTCGGCGCTGTCGCGAATCATCAGGTGTTCTTCGGTAAAAGCGAACTCCATGGGGTTGTCTCTGCAAGGCGGATGGATGCGGCAGTCTGGGGCGAGCGGGGCAGGGGTCGAATCACTAAAACGGACTAGGGCGGGGTGGCGCTATCCCACGTGTCATGGTTCTTCGCCTGTAGGAGCCAGGCTTGCCGGCGAACCGGACGTCGCGGTGTGTCAGTCAGACCGCGTTATCGTTCTTCGCGGGCGAGCCTCGCTCCTACGGGCGAACCGGACGCTGCGGTGTGTCTGTCGGGCCGCGTGATCGATCTTCGCCTGTAGGAGCCAGGCTTGCCGGCGAACCAGACAACGCGGTGTGTCTGTGGGACCGCGTCATCGTTCTTCGCGGGCGAGCCTCGCTCCTACGGGCGAACCGGACGCTGCGGTGTGTCTGTCGGGCCGCGTGATCGATCTTCGCCTGTAGGAGCCAGGCTTGCCGGCGAACTGGACGCTGCGGTGTGTCAGTCAGACCGCGTTATCGTTCTTCGCGGGCGAGCCTCGCTCCTACGGGCGAACCGGACGCTGCGGTGTGTCTGTCGGGCCGCGTCATCGTTCTTCGCCTGTAGGAGCCAGGCTCGCCGGCGAACCGGGCGTCGCGGTGTGTCAGTCAGACCGCGTCATCGTTCTTCGCGTGTAGGAGCCAGGCTTGCCGGCGAACCGGACGCTGCGGTGTATCTGTCATACCGCGTCATCGTTCTTCGCGGGCAAGCCTCGCTCCTACGGGCGAACCGGACGCTGCGGTGTGTCTGTGGGACCGCGTCATCGTTCTTCGCGGGCGAGCCTCGCTCCTACGGGCGAACCGGGCGCTGCGGTGTTGCTTAGTCTCAACGGACGATGAAGTGGTGGGTGGCGCTTTGCACAATACTCGCCACGCAACCCCTTCAGCCAATGAGAACCCAGGCATGATCGACATTCGCGGTTTGAGCTATTTCGTCTCGCAGATCGAAAACCTCAGTCAGTGGCAACGGTACGCCGAAGACGTTCTGGGCATGCAGGTGAGTCCGGCACCGGGCGGTGGCCTGTATGTGAAAATGGACGAGCGTCCGTTTCGCATGCTGATCGTCGAGGGCAGTGAAGCACGCTATCTGGCGTCCGGCTGGGAGCTGGCCAGCGAGCCGGCGTTTCAGGCGGCGCTTGAGCACCTGACCGCCGCCGGTATCGAATGGCAGCCAGGCAGCGCCGCCGAGATCGATCAGCGCGGTGTCCAGGCGCTGGTCAAACTCACCGACCCCTCGGGCAACTGCCATGAACTGAGCTGGGGCCATCGCTCCGATTGCCTGCCGTTCGTGTCGCCCCAAGGTGTGCCGCGTTTCATCACCGGCGACATGGGCCTGGGTCATACCGTGCTGCCGGCGCCGAATTTCGACGCGACCCTGGCGTTCGCCAAGGACGTGTTGGGTTTCCAACTCTCGGACATTTTCAACTTCCGTCCCGATCCGTCGGCACCGCCCATCCGCATTCACTTCCTGCATTGCCACAACGCCCGCCACCACAGCCTGGCGCTGGCCGAATACCCGGTGCCGTCCGGTTGCGTGCACGTGATGGTCGAGGTGGATTCGATGACCGAAGTCGGGCGCGCCCATGACCGGTTACTGGCCCATGACGTGAGCCTGTCGGCCACCCTCGGCCAGCACCTGAACGATCGCATGACCAGTTTCTACATGAAGACGCCGTCCGGATTCGATCTGGAATACGGCTTCGGTGGCTTGCAAGTCGACTGGGCCGAGCATTCGGCCTTCGAGTTCACCCGCGTGAGCATTTGGGGGCACGACTTTTCGGTCGGCCAACAGTAAGGAATCGTCATGATGAATAAACAACTGACAGCGGCCGATGCGGTCGCTCAACTGCGCGATGGCATGACCATCGGTTTCGGCGGCTGGGGCCCACGGCGCAAGCCGATGGCGATCGTGCGCGAGATCCTGCGTTCGCCCGTCAAGGACCTGACCGTGGTCGCCTACGGCGGCCCTGAAGTGGGCATGCTCTGCGCCGCTGGCAAGGTCAAAAAGCTGGTGTTCGGTTTCGCCACCCTCGATGCCATCCCGCTGGAACCCTACTACCGCAAGGCCCGCGAGGCCGGTGAGCTGGAGCTGCTGGAACTGGACGAAGGCATGTTCCAGTGGGGATTGCGTGCCGCTGGCATGCGCCTGCCGTTCCTGCCGACCCGTTGCGGTTTGGCTACCGACGTCACACGCCTGAATCCCGAACTCAAGACCATCGCCTCGCCCTATGCCGATGGTGAGGTCCTGCTGGCCATGCCGGCACTGAATCTCGACGTGGCGTTTTTGCATGTCAACGTCGCCGACCGCCTGGGCAATACCCTGGTGACCGGCCCGGACCCGTATTTCGATCACCTGTTCGCCCGCGCCGCGCAGCAGTGTTTCGTTTCCTGCGAACGCCTGGAAGAGCGCCTGCAATTGAGCGCCGAGCAGGCCCGGTTCAATACCTTTGAACGCTATCTGGTGAGCGGCGTGGTGCATGCACCGCTCGGTGCGCACCCGACTGCCTGCGCCCCTGACTACGGCTGGGACATGAAGCACCTCAAGGGCTATGTCGCCAGCAGCCAGGCGGAAAACGGCTGGCAGGACTATGTACAGACCTACGTCGCCGGCGGCGAGCAGGCCTATCAGGCACAGAACGGCGGTGCCGAATCCATGGGCGCCTTGCCCCTTCCCGTGTTCTAAGGATTAGCGACTATGTCTGCCACCTGTGATTTCACCCTCGCTGAACTGTTGATCGTCGCCGCCTCCGAAGCCTGGCGCGGCAATGGCGAAGTGATCGCCTCGGGCCTGGGCGTGATTCCGCGCCTGGGCGCGAGCCTGGCCAAACTCACCCACAGCCCTGAACTGTTGATGACCGACAGCGAAGCGTTCCTGGTCGAAGAGCCGATTCCCCTCGGCCCGCGTGGCGACTACGTGCCGCGTTACTCGGGCTATATGTCGTTCGAGCGAGTATTTGAGTGTGTGTGGGGCGGTCGTCGTCACGCAATGATCGGCCCGACCCAGATCGACCGCTGGGGCCAGACCAACCTGTCCTGCGTCGGCGACTATCAGAAACCCAAGACGGCGATCCTCGGCGTGCGCGGTTTGCCGGGCAACAGCATCAACCACCTGAATTCGTTTTTCGTCCCGAGCCACAACACCCGGGTATTCGTCAGCGACGAAGTGGACATGGTCTCCGGCGTCGGCTTCAAGGCCGACCGCTGGCCCGAAGGTGCGCGCCGCGACTTGATGGACATCCGTTGGGTGGTCAGCGATCTGTGCGTGCTGGATTTCGACGGCCCCGAGCGTGCGGTGCAAGTGCGCTCGTTGCACCCAGGCGTGACGTTCGAGCAGGTCCAGCAAAACACCGGCTTCCCGTTGCTCAAATCGGCGCAACTGCATGAAACCGTGCACCCGACCCCAGAGCAGTTGGCGCTGATCCGCCGACTCGATCCCCACGACTACCGCGCCACGGCGATCAAGGGCAACCCGCCCGGCATCCGTACGGCCTGAGGCAAGGACAGCGAACATGCACAGCAGCGAGAGTGAATTCGTCGTCCGCGAGGACAAAGCCGTCTACGAAACAGACACACCGGTGCTGTACAGCGTGGCCGAGGGGATTGCCACGCTGACGCTGAACCGGCCGACCTTCAACAACGCGCAAAACTCGCAGATGACCTACGCCCTGGACGCCGCTTTTCGCCAGGCGGTCAACGATGACGAGGTCAAGGTCATCGTCCTGCGGGGCAACGGCAAGCATTTCTCGGCGGGCCACGACATCGGCACGCCGGGCCGTGATATCGACAAGCCGTTCGAGCGTGCGCACCTGTGGTGGGACCACACCAACAAACCCGGTGGCGAGCAACTGTACGCCCGCGAGCAGGAAGTCTATTTGGGCATGTGCCGACGCTGGCGCGAGTTGCCCAAGCCGACCATCGCCATGGTCCATGGCGCCTGCGTGGCGGGCGGGCTGATGCTGGCCTGGGTGTGCGATTTGATCGTTGCCAGCGAAGACGCGTTCTTCCAGGACCCGGTGGTGCGCATGGGCATTCCGGGGGTGGAGTATTTCGCCCATCCCTATGAAATGAACCCGCGCATCGCCAAGGAATTCCTCTTCACCGGTGACCGCATGAGCGCCAATCGGGCCTGGCAAGTGGGCATGGTCAACCGCATGGTGCCCCGCGAAGAGCTGGAGCAGGTCACCTACGCGCTGGCCGCCGGCATCGCCAAACAGCCGCGCATGGGCCTGGCCCTGACCAAGCAAGCGATCAACCACGTCGAGGACTTGCAAGGTAAGCGCACGGCGATGGATGCGGTGTTCGCCTGGCACCATTTCGCCCATGCCCATAACGAGTTGTTGTCCGGCGACAAACTGGGCGGCTTCGATGCCAAAGGCATGGCCCGGGCCAACAAGCAGGCCGAGGACAAAAGCCAATGAACCGCTGGCTGGATACACCTCTGACCGAGGCGCTTGGTTGCCGCTACCCGATTGTGCAAACCGCCATGGGCTGGGTGGCCGATGCCAACCTGGTGATTGCCACGACCCAGGCCGGTGGCTTCGGCTTCCTCGCCGGGGCAACCATCCCGGCCAATGAGCTAGAAGGCGAAATCCGCAAAGTGATCGACGCCACCGGTGGCAGCAACTTCGGGCTCAATTTCCATATGTTCCAGGACAACGCCGCACAGTGCGTCGACCTGGCGATCCAGTACCGCCTGCGCGCCGTGAGCTACGGGCGCGGCCCGGACAAACAGACCATCGCCCGTTTCAAGGCGGCCAAGGTGCTGTGCATTCCTACCGTGGGCGCACTCAAGCATGCGCTGAAGGCGGTGGAGCTGGGCGCCGACCTGATCACTATCCAGGGCGGCGAGGGTGGCGGCCATACCGGCGGCGTGCCCAGCTCCATCCTGTTGCCTCAGGTATTGGCGGCGGTGAAGGTGCCGGTGATCGCGGCCGGCGGTTATGCCACCGGCCGTGGTCTGGCCGCCGTGTTGGCCGCCGGTGGTGCCGGCATCGCCATGGGCACGCGGTTCCTCATGACCCGCGAATCGCCGACACCCGCTGCGACCTTGCAGCGCTACCTGAAGGTCAACGACCCGCAGCAGGTGCGGGTGACCACGGCCGTGGACGGCATGCGCCATCGCATGATCGAAAACCGCTTCATCAATCATCTGGAGCAGGCCGGCCCCTTTGGGCGCTTGCGCATCGCATTGGGCAGTGCCTGGCAGTGGAAGCAGCAGACCGGCATGAGCCTGGGGCACATGGCGTCGGTGTTCATCCGTGCGCTGCGCGAAGACCCTTCGGCACTGTCGCAGGTGGTGATGGCCGCCAACCAGCCTGTGCTGTTGCAACGCTCGATGGTCGATGGCGCCCCGGACGAAGGCATCTTGCCCAGCGGCCAGGTCGCAGCGGCCATCGGCGAATTGCTCAGTTGCCGTGAAGTCATCGAGGGCATCGCCAGCGAAGCCGAGCAATGCCTCGACGCGCTCGTGGCCCGTCGCCAGGCCTATGTCCCGAATCAACCCGCCAGTATTGGAGAACCCCTGTGAACCAGGCATTTACCACACAACTCAATCAGGGGATCGCGGAGCTGGTGATCGCCAAACCACCGGTCAACGCCCTCGACAGCCAGCAATGGCACGCCCTGGCGCGGGAAATCGACGCCCTGGGCGCCAACCCCGAGGTGCGGGTGATCGTGATCCGCGCCGAAGGTCGGGGCTTTTGCGCCGGTGTCGACATCAAGGAACTGGACAAATATCCGGAGAGGATCGTCGACGTTAACGCCGGTAACTACGCGACGTTCAAGGCCGTGCACCGCAACCCGGTGCCGGTGATCGTCGCGGTGCATGGCTTCGTCCTCGGTGGCGGCATTGGCATTACCGGGGCGGCGGACATCGTCATCGCCTCCGACTGCGCGACCTTCGCGTTGCCGGAAGTCGACCGTGGCGCCATGGGTGGCGGTGCGCACTTGCAGCGTCTGTTCCCGGTGCAAAAAGTCCGTTACCTGTTCTTTACCGGTGACAGCATCGGTGCCCCCGAAGCCCTGCAATACGGTTTTATCGAACGAATCGTCAGCAAGGATCAATTGCGCGAAACCGCCCTGGGCATCGCCGCGAAAATCGCCGAGAAAAGCCCGAGCATGATCCGCATCGCCAAGGAAGCCTTGAACGGCATCGAAGACGGCAACCTGGAAGACAAATACCGCTGGGAGCAGGGCTTCACCATGCAGGCCTACAGCAGTCCTGACTCGGCGGAGACCCGTCGGGCCTTCGTCGAAAAACGCGACGCCAAGTTCTGAGGGAACGCCATGGAACTGACTTACACCCCCCAACAAACCGCCTTCCGCGCTGAAGCACGTGCCTGGCTTGCGGCCAACCTGCCGAGCGAGCCGCTGGCCAGCTACGACACCCGTGAAGGCTTCGAACAACACCGTGCCTGGGAAGCGAAGCTGTTCGAGAGTCGCTGGTCGATGGTGATGTGGCCCGCCGAGCTGGGCGGTCGCGGTTGCGACCTGATCGAGTGGCTGATCTTCGAGGAAGAGTACTACGGTGCCGGGGCGCCGATGCGCGTCAACCAGAATGGCCAATTGCTGTTGGGGCCGACGCTGATGGAGTTCGGCACGCCGGAACAGAAACAGCGTTTCCTGCCGCGCATGGCCGCCAGCCTCGACATGTGGGCACAGGGCTGGTCGGAGCCGAACGCCGGCTCGGACATGGCCGCGATCACCAGCAAGGCGACACGCGACGGCGAGCATTACGTGATCAACGGCCAGAAAACCTGGTCGACCCGAGCGATCTTCGCCGACTGGCTGTTTGGCCTGTTTCGCAGCGAGCCGGGCTCCAGTCGCCACCATGGCCTGTCGTTTGTGATGGTGCCGCTCAACGCACCGGGCGTGAGCATTCGCCCGATCAAGGCGCTCAATGGCAAGGACGCGTTTGCCGAAGTGTTTTTCGACGACGTCCGGGTGCCGGTGGGCAACCGCATTGGCGCCGAAGGGCAGGGTTGGCATGTGGCAATGGCCACCGCCGGCTTCGAGCGCGGGCTGTTGCTGCGCTCGCCGGCGCGCTTCCAGTACACCGCGCGCAAGTTGGTGGAACTCTATAAAGCCAACCGCGAGAGTGCCGACCGCGATCCGAGCCTGCGCGACGCGGTGCTGGAAACCTGGATGGGCGCCGAGGCGTATGCCCTGTCGGCCTACTACACGGTCGGGCGGCTCAGCCGGGGCGAGCAGATCGGTGCCGAGTCGAGCATCAACAAGATCATCTGGTCGGAGCTCGACCTGAAAATGCACGAAACCGCGATGCGCATCCTCGGTGGCCGTGCCGAGCTGCTGCCGTCGGCGGACGCCGATGCGGCGGGCTGGCTGGAGGGTTTCCTGTTCGCCCAGTCCGGACCGATCTACGCCGGGACCAACGAAATCCAGCGCAACATCATTGCCGAGCGGATGCTCGGTTTGCCGAAATAAGGAACGGGCCATGGACTTCACTTTTACCGATGACCAGCTGACGTTTCGCGAAGCCATCAGTCGTTTCCTGATGACCGAAGCCGCCCCGGAAATGCTCCGGGAAATCTGGGAGACCGATGTCGGTCGCTCACCGGACCTGCGCGGCAAGATTGCCGAACAGGGCCTGACCGCCTTGTCGGTCCCCGAGGCCGAGGGTGGCCTGGGCATGGACGATGTGGCGTGGGCGTTGATGACCCAGGAACTGGGGTATTACGCGATTCCCGACTCCCTGGCCGACACCGCGTATGTCGCCACTGGCCTGCTCGCCGGTCTGGAGAGCGGGCACCCGGCGCGCAGCGGCCTGCTGCCGCGCATTGCCGAGGGCACTGTGCGCATTGCCATCGGCCATCCGCTCAATCCACTGGTCAGCGATGCACAACAGGCGGAAGTCTTGATCCTGATCGATGGCGACGACCTGCACATCGTGCCCCGCGCCCAGGTGGATGTGTTGCAGCAGCCGAGCATCGACGCCTCCCGGCGCCTGGGGCGAGTCAGCTGGAACCCGACCCCGGCCACCTGTGTGGCCAGCGGCGAATTGGGGCGTACCTTGCAGGCGCGACTGCTGGACCGTGGTGCCTTGTCGGTCGCCGGGCAACTGCTCGGGCTGGCGCAACGCATGCTCGATTTGTCCGTGGACTACGTCGCGCAACGTAAGCAGTTCGGCAAGCCGATCGGCAGCTTCCAAGCCGTCAAGCATCACCTGGCCGATGTCGCCCGCCACATCGAACAGGCCAAGCCGGTGCTGTACCGCGCTGCCCACGGTCTGGCCCGGGGCGATGCCAACGCCAGCGTCTGGGTGTCCCAGGCCCGCCTGGCTTGCTGCGAAGCCAGTTGGATCGCGGCGCGCAAGGGCATTCAGGTGCATGGTGCGATGGGGTACACCTGGGAAGTCGACCTGCAAATGTTCATGAAACGAGCCTGGGCGCTCGATGCATCCTGGGGTGATCGCGGTTTTCATAAAACCCGAGTCAGTGACTACCTGTTCACCGACGGTGCCCGCCTGGGCCCGGGCCATACTTTCGAGGAGTGAGTCATGCCAGAGGCCTACATTGTTGATGCACTGCGCAGCCCGACCGGCAAGCGCAAGGGTGCCTTGAGCGACGTCCATGCCATCGACCTGGGCGCCCAAGTGCTCAAGGCATTGGTGGAACGCAACGTGATTCCCGGCGAAGACTATGACGACGTGATCTTCGGTTGCGTCGACACCATCGGTTCCCAGGCCGGGGATATCGCCCGCACCAGTTGGCTGGCGGCCGGATTGCCGTTAAATGTGCCCGGCACCACGATTGATCGCCAGTGTGGCTCGTCGCAACAGGCGCTGCATTTTGCGGCGCAGGCGGTGATGAGCGGCACCCAGGACGTGATCGCCGTCGGCGGGGTGCAAACCATGACCCGGATTCCGATTTCCTCGGCGATGTTGGCCGGGCAGCCGCTGGGTTTCCCCGATCCGTTTTCCGGCAGCGAAGGTTGGCGCGCTCGCTTCGGTGATCAACCGGTCAACCAGTTCTACGCCGCACAGCGCATTGCCGATCACTGGAATATCAGCCGCGAGCAGATGGAAGCCTTCGCCCTGCAAAGCCATGCCCGCGCGTTGGCCGCTATCGAGAGCGGGCGCTTCGCTCGGGAAATCGTTGCCTGCAATGGTTTGCGCGTGGATGAAACACCGCGCCTGACCAGCCTTTCGAAAATGGCTGAGTTGCAGCCGGTGGACCCGCAATTTCCGTCGATCACGGCCGCTGTTTCAAGCCAGACCTGCGACGCCTCGGCGGCCTTGCTGGTGGTGTCGGAGGCGGCGCTCAAGCGTTACGACCTGACGCCACGGGCGCGCATCCATCACCTCACGGTGCTGGGCGACGACCCGATCTGGCACCTGACCGCGCCCATCGCCGCGACCCGTCGGGCTTTGGAAAAAACCGGCCTGCGCATGAGCGACATTGATTGTGTCGAAATCAATGAAGCCTTTGCTTCGGTGGTCATGGCCTGGGCCAAGGAGCTCGATTACGACCCGGCGCGCACCAACGTTAATGGTGGCGCCATCGCCTTGGGCCACCCGTTGGGCGCCACGGGCGCGCGGTTGATGACCACGCTGTTGAACGAACTGGAATGCAGCGGTGGCCGCTATGGCCTGCAGACCATGTGCGAAGGCGGCGGCCAGGCCAACGTCACGATCATCGAACGCCTTTAATTTTCTTATCTATCCGTATTGCCGCCCCAGGGGCGTGCAGTCAAAGGAGTGAAGCATGGCTATTTGTTCAGGCCGCACCGTGATCATCACCGGGGCCGGCGGCGGGCTCGGTCGCGCCTATGCGCTGGCGTTCGCCGCTGCGGGCGCCAACGTGGTGATCAATGATATCCGCGCCGATGCGGCGCAAGATGTCGCGGGCGAAATCCTTGCCAGCGGTGGCCAGGCCATTGCCAACAGTGATGACATCACCACCCTGGCCACCGCGCAGCACATCATCGATGCGGCGTTGGCGGCGTTCGGTGAAGTGCATGTGTTGGTCAACAATGCCGGGGTGCTGCGCGACCGCATGTTCATCAGCCTCAGCGAAGAAGACTGGGACATGGTGATGCGCGTGCACCTCAAGGGGCATTACTGCCTGGCCAATCTGTTGGGGCGGCGTTGGCGGGATCTGGCCAAGGCCGGCACACCGGTTGACGGTCGCATCATCAACACCAGCTCCGGTGCAGGCCTTCAAGGCTCGGTGGGGCAGTCCAACTATTCGGCAGCCAAGGGCGGGATTGCCGCGTTGACGTTGGTGCAGGCGGCTGAGTTGGCGCGCTACGGCATTACCGCCAACGCGTTGGCTCCGGCGGCACGCACCTCGATGACCGAAAGCGCAATGCCGGATGTGGTGAAGAAGCCTGAGGACGGTGGTTTCGATGCCTGGGCTGCGGAAAACGTTGCGCCATTGGTGGTGTGGCTGGGTAGCGCGGAGTCGGCGCACGTCAGTGGCCAGGTCTTCGAGAGCCAGGGTGGGCGGATTTCCCTGGGGGATGGGTGGCGCACTGGCGTGACCCGTGACAAGGGGGCGATGTGGCGGGTGGAGGAGATTGGTGCGGCTGTTGACGAGATTCTTGCTGAGGCGCCTAAGGCTCAGAGGGTTTGGGGGACGTAGGGGCTGGTGGGGCGGGTGTACATATCCGGCTTCTCGGTTACGGCCACTTACCTCAAAGTCCAAAGCGAGGCGGCCTACGAGCCGACCTGGTTTTGGCAGGTGTCCACATTCCCCTGTGGGAGCTGGCTTGTCGGGTCGCCGCATCGCAGCGATGGCTGCCTGGCTGACGACCAACACCTTTCAGGTACGCCCCGATCCAATCGTAGGAGCGATGCTTGCTCGCGATGGTCGTCAACGATGACGCGGGCTGTCTGAATGCCCGCGTTGTCTGGATGTTTTTCGCGAGCATGCTCGCTCCTACAGGGAGCGTTGCGTTTGCTCGCAAAAAGCCTGGAGGGTGTACATATCCGTTGGTGCAGTAACGGCCACTAATGGTTTCGCCCTTACGGCGAGTCACTTGGAGAAGCGCCAAGTAACCAAGCGCTTTTGCCCCTTTCGTTCGGTGCCTCGCCATGGCTCGGCATGCCCTCGCTCCGGTCCTGCTCCGTGGGCCCGCCGCCATCGGCCATCCATGGCCGGGGGCGGCTAAACCGGCATCCATGCCGGTTTGCCCACTGCGCAGAACCTCCACTCGGCCTCTCGAGGGGGCGTGTGCCTCAAAATCCAAAGCGAGGCGGCCTACGAGCCGACCTGGCTTTGGCAGGTGTCCGCATTCCCCTGTGGGAGCTGGCTTGTCGGGTCGCCGCATCGCAGCGATGGCTGCGTAGCTGACGACCAACGCCTTTCAGGTACGCCCCGATCCAATCGTAGGAGCGATGCTTGCTCGCGATGGACGTCAACGATGACTCGGAGGTGTCTGAATGCTCGTTTTGTCCTGATGTTTTTCGCGAGTAAGCTTCGCTCCTACAGAGGTAGTCGTTCACTTCAGACCCGCCAAACCGAGGCGGCCTACGAGCCGACCTGGCTTTGGCAGGTGTCCACATTCCCCTGTGGGAGCTGGCTTGCCAGTGATGGCGACCTGACTGGCGATCAACGCCTTTCAGGCACACCCGATCCAATTGTAGGAGCGAGCCTGCTCGCGAAAAATGCCCAGACAACACGGGCATCCAGACACCCCGCGTCATCGTTGACATCCATCGCGGGCAAGCCACGCTCCCACAGGGGAAAGCGTTCACGTGTGGTCAGGTCGGCTCGAAGGCCGCCTCGCGTTGGTTTTGGATCTGAGCGCCCCGTTAACCACGATGGCCGAACGCAGGTATTGCGCAGTGGGGAAACCGGCAGGACGCCGGTTTAGCCGCCCCCGGCCATGGATGGCCGATGGCGGCGACCCACGGAGCAATGCCGGAGTGAGGGCATGCCGAGCCTAGGCGAGGCACCAAGTGGTGGGGCAAGAGCGCTTGGTTACTTGGCGCTCTTCCAAGTAACCCGCTGTAAGAGCGGAACCCTAAGCAGCCGTGACCGCAGCAACGGATATGTGCACCCTCCAGACTTTTAGCGAGCAGGCCCAACGCCTCCCTGTAGGAGCGAGCTTGCTCGCGAAAAAACGCCCAGACAACACGGGCATCCAGACAGCCCGCGTCATCGTTGACGTTCATCGCGAGCAGGCTCGCTCCTACAGTTTGATTGCGGTGTGCCTGGAAGGTGTTGGCCGTCAGCCACGCCGCCATCGCTGCGATGCGGCGACCCGACAAGCCAGCTCCCACAGGGGAATGCGGACACCAGCCCAAGTCAGGTCGGCTCGAAGGCCGCCTCGCTTTGGTTTTGGATCTGAGCGCCCCGTTAACCACGATGGCCGAACGCAGGCATTGCGCCGTGGGGAAACCGGCAGGACGCCGGTTTAGCCGCCCCCGGCCATGGATGGCCGATGGCGGCGACCCACGGAGCAATGCCGGAGTGAGGGCATGCCGAGCCCAGGCGAGGCACCAAGTGGTGGGGCAAGAGCGCTTGGTTACTTGGCGCTCTTCCAAGTAACCCGCTATAAGAGCGGAACCAATAGCCGCCGTTACAAAAACAACGGATATGTGCACCCTCCAGACTTTTAGCGAGCAGGCCCAACGCCTCCCTGTAGGAGCGAGCTTGCTCGCGAAAAACGCCCAGACAACACGGGCATCCAGACACCCCGCGTTATCGTTGACGTCCATCGCGGGCAGCCACGCTCCTACGGGGGAAAGCGTTCACTCGAAAACAGATTGGCTGTAAGGCCGCCTCGCTTTGGTTTTGGACCTGGGCGCCCCGTTAACCACGATGGCGGCGACTCCTGTAGGAGCGAGCATGCTCGCGATGAACCTGAGAGCAACGAGGAGTGACAGGTGCCCAGCATCATCGTTGACGACCATCGCGAGCATGCTCGCTCCTACAGGCTTTTCCAAAGTGACTAGTCGTGAGGGTGAAACCGCCAACCCAAAGCAAACACCCGACCCCGCCATACCCCGTTTTGACGATGTGCCACCCCCAAGCCCCGCGTTATACCTGACAGCGTACAGATCCCTTCGGAGGTAAACGCTGTGAAACAAGCCCCCCCTTATGTTCCCGGTCACCAACTGCTATCAGGCAAGTCGGTGCTGATCACCGCCGCAGCCGGCGCCGGTATTGGTTACTCGGCCGCCCGGCGCAGCGCCGAGGAGGGCTGTCGGGCGTTGATGATTTCCGACGTGCACCCACGTCGTCTCGAAGAAGCCGTGGAGCGCCTCAAGGCCGAAACCGGCCTGCAAGCCATCTATGGCCAGTTGTGCAACGTCACCGTTGAAGACGAAGTCCAGGCCTTGGTGGCCAGCGCTGAAAATCTGCTTGGCGGTGTCGACGTGTTGATCAACAACGCAGGCCTCGGTGGCCAGAAGCGCCTGGTCGAGATGAGCGACGAGGAGTGGCTGCGGGTACTGGATGTGACCCTGACCGGCACCTTCCGCATGACCCGCGCGATGCTGGGGCCGATGCAGCGCCGTGGTGCCGGGGCCATCGTCAACAATGCCTCGGTCCTCGGCTGGCGCGCGCAGAAGGAGCAGGCGCATTACGCCGCCGCCAAGGCCGGGGTCATGGCCCTGACCCGTTGCAGCGCGCTGGAAGCCGCCGAGTACGGTGTGCGCATCAACGCGGTGTCGCCCTCGATAGCCCTGCATGACTTTCTCAAGAAGGCCTCCAGCGAAGAGCTGCTCGCCAGCCTGGCCGGACGCGAAGCTTTCGGCCGTGCCGCCGAGGTCTGGGAGGTGGCCAACGTGATGATGTTCCTGGCCAGCGATTACGCCTCCTACATGGTCGGCGAAGTGCTGTCCGTCAGTTCCCAACAAGCCTGAGGAATCAGCCATGAGTCATGTTTTCAGCAGTGCCCAGGCGTTGCTCAAGGCCGAGGGCCTGGACCTGGGGTGTACCGAGTGGCTGACCATCAGCCAGGAACGCATCGATTTATTCGCCGAAGCCACCGGCGATCACCAGTGGATTCATGTCGATCCGGTACGCGCCGCCAGCGGTCCGTTCGGTGCGTGCATCGCCCACGGTTACCTGACCCAGTCGCTGGTCAACCTGTTCCTGCCGCAATTGATCACCCTCGACAACATGGCGATGGGCGTCAATTACGGCAGTGACCGCGTGCGCTTTCCGGCACCGGTCAAGGTCGGCTCGCGGGTGCGCGGCAGCGCCAGCATCGTGCGCGCCGAACAGCTCGCGGACACGGTGCAACTGGTGGTGCGCGTGACCGTAGAAGTGGAAGGCCAGTCACGCCCTGGTTGCGTGATCGACACCATCAGCCGTTACACCTTCAACCCAATTACCGAGTGAGCCTGTCATGGACCTGAATGAAGTTGTCATCGTCGCCACCGCGCGCACCGCGCTGGCCAAATCCTTTCGCGGCTCGTTCAACGATACCGAAGCCCCAGTGCTGGGCGGGCACGTGGTGCGTGCCGTGGTCGAGCGCGCCGGTATCGAGCCGGGTGAAGTGGACGATGTGATCATGGGCGCGGCGGTGCAGCAGGGCACCCAGGCCTACAACATCGGCCGCCTGTGCGCCTACACCGGCGGCTTGCCGGACACCGTGCCGGGCATGGCCCTGGATCGCATGTGCGCCTCGGGCTTGATGAGCATCGGCGTTGCCGCCAAGGGCATCATGACCGGCGAATTGAACATCGCCATCGGCGGTGGCGTGGAGTCGTTGTCGCTGACCCAGACCAAGCACAAGAACAGCTACCGCGCCCAGTCCGAAGCCGTGCTGGAGATCATGCCCAGCGCCTACATCCCGATGCTGGAGACCGCTGAAATCGTCTCGCGCCGCTACGGCATCAGCCGCGCTGCCCAGGACGAATATTCCCTGCTGAGCCAATTGCGTACCGCTGCCGCCCAGCGTGACGGTCTGTTCGACGAAGAAATCGTCGGCCTGAGCGTCGATAAGCTGTGTTTCGATGCCGATGCAAAGCCCAGTGGTCACCAGCGTGTGTTGGTCGAGCGCGACGAATGCAACCGCCCGAACACTCGCCTGGAGGACTTGGCGGCACTGAAGCCGGTGTGGAAAGACGGAAAATGGATCGAGCAGGGTGAGTTCATTACCGCTGGCAACGCCTCGCAGTTCTCCGACGGTGCGTCGGCCAGCCTGCTGATGAGCCGTTCGGAAGCCAAGCGGCGCGGGTTGACGCCGCTGGGTATCTACCGGGGCATTGCCGTGGGCGGCTGTGCGCCGGAGGAAATGGGCATCGGCCCGGTGGTGGCCGTACCCAAGTTACTCAAGCGCTTTGGTTTGAGTGTTTCGGATATCGGCCTGTGGGAAATCAACGAAGCCTTTGCCTGCCAGGTCCT
The DNA here is from genome assembly GCF_050990305.1 of Pseudomonas putida. Taxonomy (GTDB): domain Bacteria; phylum Pseudomonadota; class Gammaproteobacteria; order Pseudomonadales; family Pseudomonadaceae; genus Aquipseudomonas; species Aquipseudomonas putida_AH. The sequence goes on from NZ_CP158817.1 coordinate 2,802,900, forward strand.
GCATTGCCGCGATGCCCTGCAAATTCCGGCCGAGCGCCTGAATGTCAACGGCGGCGCCATCTCCATTGGTCACCCGTTCGGCATGTCCGGGGCGCGCATGGTCGGCCATGCACTGCTGGAAGGTCGTCGTCGCGGTGCCCGGTATGTGGTGATCGCCATGTGCATTGGCGGTGGCATGGGCGCGGCCGGGTTGTTCGAATTGCCGTAAGGCTCATCGCGGTGCATTGCGCATCGATATCACCCATGACCATTGATTCAAGCGAGGCCCAGTCCGGGCCTCGTTGCGGGGGAGTGGCAATGCAAAGTCGTTTGACGAATACACAGGTCCTGTCGGAGATGGGGTTGGAGCTGGCCGATTACGAACGGCTCATCGGCAACATGTACGATTCGGCCATGGATATTCGCCGCCTGGGGGAGTCGCTGCGCCAGTTGCGTTCGCTGTTCAAGGCCAATTTCGTGACCTTGATCCTGCGCGTTCAGGACGAGCCGCTGCTGTCGCCAATGATGGTTGCCGGCGACGTCGAGCCGGAGGAGGGCGGCATCAACCACTACGCCTACTACTCCAAGTCCACGCTGTTCGACAGTCTGCCCACCGACACGGTGTTCACCGTCGATGAGTTGATGAGCGAGGCCGAATGGGTCAGTTCTTCGTTTTATCTGTTGTACTGCCAACCTCATAACTGTCTCCAGATGCTTGGCGCCGATATCCGAATGCCCGATGGCAGTGCCGTGCGTTTCCGGATCAACCGGCCACCGGGGCAGGCACGGTTTTCCCAAGTTGATCGCGCCATGTGCGAGATGCTCTTGCCGCATTTGCGCCGTGCGTTGCACATGCATTCACAGCTCGATCGCAGCGAGTCCCTGGGCAGTCTGTATTCGCAGACCATCAGCCGCATGGCGGTGGCGACTTTTGTGCTCGATGAGAATGGCAGTGTGGTGCAACTCAACTCGGTGGCGCGGGAGATTCTCGACAGCCAGGACGGCCTTAAAGTCGTCGGCGGCCGGCTTGAGGCCACGTACCCCAGTGACAATCGTGAGCTGCTGCGCCTGGTGCGCAACGCCTTTGCGCGAGCAAGGCCCGGCGGTGCCGGGTTACAGGGCGCCGAGGCCATGTCGATTTCCCGACCCTCGGGGAAAGTCAGCCTGGGGGTGGTGGTGGAATTGATCCCGACCCAGGAACTGGTCGAGGGCCGGGGCAAGCCGACGGTCGTGGTCTATGTACGCGATGCGGTCAGCAAGTCGCTGGTCAGTAACGTGGCGACGTCGCAGCTCTACAACCTGACCCCGGCGGAAACCGCGCTGGCCCTGGAGCTGGCCAACGGGCTGTCGCTGGAGGAAGCGTCGGAGACCTTGAGCATCCGCCGCAATACCGCCCGCGCGCACTTGCGTTCGATTTTTTCCAAGACCGGTGTGCGCCGCCAGACCGAGTTGGTGAGGATCATGCTCAACAGTGTCGTGGCGTTGGCGCAAGCGCATTCGCCTGAGCTGGCCGAGTAAGCGATTGAGGCTGTCTTTGTTCCGCTTCGCGCAAAAATGCGTTAGTCCGTGCGGACGATGCTTGCGACTTCTTGGCCTGCCGATACTGGGCGACCGCTATCGGTAACCAAGGAGAATAAAAATGACCGGCAGTCACCTGGCCTCCAAGGGTCTTGTCCCGCGCGCTACCCATGCCACGCCCGTTTGGGTGTTGGGGTTGATATTGGGCTGCAGTGCAGTCGTTACGGCGAACGCCGCACCGGAAGATGTGGAGCGCCTGGGCAAGGATTTGACGTGCGTGGGGGCCGAGAAAAGCGCCAATGCCGATGGCAGCATCCCGGCCTTCAGTGGCAAGTGGTTGGGTGTGCCGCCGCACGTAGACTTCAAAGGCACCGGCTACCATCCGGTCGACCCGTATCCGGAAGAAAAGCCGCTGTTCGTCATCACCACGGCGAACCTGGCGCAGTACAGCAACTACTTGTCCGATGGGCAGAAAGCCTTGTTCAAGCTGTACCCGGCCACCTACAAGATGCCGATCTACCCTTCGCATCGGGATTTTCGTTTCGATGACGCGGTGTGCAATGCCACCCGCGAAAACGCCAGCATCGCGCGACTGGTCGATGACGGTGAAGGGGTGGTGGGCAAAACCGGCGGTACCGCTTTCCCGGTCCCGCGCAGCGGCCTGGAACTGCTCAAGAACGCCTCGACCTTCACCTTGCGCGCCTGGACCGAGGAGTACACCTCCGACAATGCCTATGTGCTCAAGGACGGCAACATCAACTGGGGCCGCGTGCACTCGCGCAACCTGGCGCCGTCGTTGGAGCCGGGCAAGAAAGGCGAGACCGTTGGCAACTCCTCGTTCTACCTCAACGAAACCCTGCTGCCGCAACGGGACAAGGGCGAGATCAACACCGGCACCGAGTTCTGGAACGACAAGACCGAGCCTCGCCAGGCCTGGCGTTACGATCCGGGCACCCGCCGTGTCCGCCAGTCGCCGGGGTATGGCTTCGACATGTCGTTCCCCGGCAGCGGGGGCTCGATCACCGTGGACGAGGTGCGCCTGTTCAACGGCTCCGGCCAGCGTTATGACTGGAAGATCGTCGGCAAGCGCGAGATGTTCATCCCCTACAACACCTATCGCCTGCACGCGGCCAACCTCAAATACGCCGACCTGCTGACCCCCGGCCACATCAACCAGGACGCCATGCGCTATGAGCGTCATCGGGTCTGGGAGCTGGAAGGCACGCTCAAGCCCGGTTATCGCCACCTGTACGGCAAACGCAAGCTGTACATCGATGAAGACACCTGGTTCCCGATGCTCGCCGACAACTACGACAACCGTGGCGAGCTGTGGCGGACCTCGATGCTGAACTTTTTCTACGCCTACGAAAGCCAGCGGCCGCAAGCGGGCGTGGGCCTGTACTACGACCTCAATGCCGGCAGTTACCTGGCGTTCAACCTGATCAACGAACAGCGCAACGGCTACCAGTTGAACAAGCCGGGCTTCAGCCCTCGGGATTTCGGCCCGGAAGCCGCCCGGCGATTTGGCCAGTAACCGTGGAGCAGGGTGCCCACGGCGAAGCGGGCGCCCTTTGAGAGTGGATCGCGTTTGATCTAGTCCAACTGAACGATGATCTCGTGGCGCGGCTGTTCAATGATGTTTGCCATGGGATCACCCTGTTTTTCTTGGGGGCATTGCCAGCCCCGAGTCTGCAATCGAGGAACAATAACAATGACGAAACTCGCTGAAATCAATGTCGAGAACGCCCAGCGCACCTACCGTTACGCCCGTGGCTGGCACTGCCTGGGCAATGCCGCCGACTACCGTGACGGCAAGCCCCATACCCTGGAAGTGTTCGGCACCCGGCTGGTGGCCTTTGCCGACAGCCAGGGCACCATCAGCGTTCTGGATGCCTATTGCCCGCACATGGGCGCCGACCTGTCCCAGGGCACCATCGAAGGCGACAAGCTGGTGTGCCCATTCCACCACTGGAAGTACGACACCGGTGGCAAATGCGTCGAGATCCCTTACTGCAAGCGCATCCCGCCCAAGGCCAAGACCCGCAGCTGGCTGACCTGCGAAGAAAACAACTTGTTGTTCATCTGGAACAACCCCGAGGGTCGTCCACCGAAAGAAGGCGTGATCATTCCGCACTTGCCGGAGATGGACGACCCGGACTGGATCCACGACTGGAACATCGACACCATGCACATCGAAACCAACCCACGGGAGTTGGTCGATAACCTGGTGGATGCCCAGCATTTCGGGCCGGTACACGGCACACCCACCAAGTACTTCGCCAACGTGTTCGAAGGGCACATCGGGCACCAGATTTTCCATGGCGACTCCGAGCGCCTGGGGGGCGATCTGATCGCGCCATCGGCTTATTACGGGCCGGCGACTCACTTCACGCAGATCAGCTCAATGTTCGGCGATGTGCGCATCCACGCCATTTTGCTCAACAGCCATGTGCCGGTGACACCGAACAGCTTTGACTTGCGCTTTGGCTGCATGGTCAAGCGAGTGCCGGGCTGGACGGAAGAACAGAACCAGGAAGTGGCCAAGGCGTATGTCCAGGGCAATCGGGATTCGTTCTATCAGGATGTGGTGATCTGGAAGCACAAGATCCGTATCGACAAGCCGATCCTGGCTGAAACCGACGGCCCGGTTTACCAGTTGCGCGAATGGTACGAGCAGTTCTTCACCAATGAGGATGACGTGCCGGCGTTCATGGCCGAACGCCGTGAGTTCATTACGGTTGACGAGCGCTGACAGGCAAACCTCCTGTGAGTGACATGCCTTGGTGTGTCGCTCACAGAAGGCGCCAGAAAGGGGCCAACCCTTTCTGTTTTATACGACATAGGTCCGACCTGACGGTCACGAGAGCACTGACAATGAAAACAAAAAGTCTTCTTGCCTATTATGTTTGCTTCTTGATGCTGTTCCTCCTGGTGCTGACCGTTGGGGTCTCGCAACCGCCGGAGCCTCCTAGTGTGAAGGCCTGCAAGCAATATGCGGGTTGTGTGGCCATCAGCCAGAGCGTTCCGAATTGGCTGAATTTGCGCTAGGACTGCTCATGTAGGAGCGAGCTCGCTCGCGATGGACGTTAACGATGACATGGGCTGTCTGGAGGCCCGTGTTGTCCTGGCGTTTTTCGCGAGCAAGCTTCGCTCCTACGGAGGTAGCCGTTCACTTCAGACCCGCCAATGCGAGGCGGCCTTTGAGCCGACCTGGTTGGCGGATCGTACACATTCCCCCGTAGGAGCGAGCGGGCGGCGTTCCGACTTGCCCGCGATGATCGTCAACGATGACGCGGGGTGTCTGAATGCCCGTGTTGTCCGGGCGTTTTTCGCGAGCAAGCTTCGCTCCTACGGAGGTAGCCGTTCACTTCAGACCCGCCAATGCGTGGCGGCCTTCGAGCCGACCTGATCTTGAATGAACGCATCCCCCCGTAGGAGCGAGCGGGCGGCGTTCCGACTTGCCCGCGATGATCGTCAACGATGACGCGGGGTGTCTGGATGCCGGTGTTGTCCTGGCGTTTTTCGCGAGCATGCTCGCTCCTACAGAGGTAGTCGCTCACTTCAGACCCGCCAAGCCGAGGCGGCCTTAGAGCCGACCTGATCTCGAATGAACGCATTCCCCCGTAGGAGCGAGCGGGCGGCGTTCCGACTTGCCCGTGATGGACGTCCACGATGATGCGGGGTGTCTGGATACCCGTGTTGTCCGGGCGTTTTTCGCGAGCAAGCTTCGCTCCTACAGAGGTAGTCGTTCACTTCGAGGCGGCCTTTGAGCCGACCTGATCTCGAATGAACGCATTCCCCCGTAGGAGCGAGCGGGCGGCGTTCCGACTTGCCCGCGATGGTCGCCAACGATGACGCGGGCTGTCTGGATGCCCGTGTTGTCCTGGCGTTTTTCGCGAGCAAGCTTCGCTCCTACAGCGGCAGTCGTTCACTTCAGACCCGCCAAAGCGAGGCGGCCTTGGAGCCGACCTGGTTGGCGGATCGTACACATTCCGCTGTGGGAGCTGGCTTGCCAGCGATGGCGACTTGACGGGCGATCAACACCTTTCAGGCACCCCCGATCCAATCGTAGGAGCGAAGCTTGCTCGCGATGGACGTCAACGATGACATGGGCTGTCTGGATGCCCGTGTTGTCCGGGCGTTTTTCGCGAGCAAGCTCGCTCCTACGGGCGAACTGGACGCTGAGGTGTATTTGTCACACTGCATTATCGTTCTTCGTCTGTAGGAGCCAGGCTTGCCGGCGAACTGGACGCTGCGGTGTGCCTGTCAAACTGCGTCATCGTTCTTCGCGGGCGAGCCTCGCTCCTACGGGCGAACTGGACGCTGAGGTGTATTTGTCACACCGCATTATCGTTCTTCGCCGGCAAGCCTGGCTCCTACAGGAGAATGCATGGTTGACTCAAACACGCTCGTGCCTTCAGTTGACCGGCCGCGAGGTGATTCGCCATTCAGTGCCCAGCGGGGCGATCATTTCCAGTAGCCGTTTGTAACCGGTGCGCAAAATGCGCCACTGGCCGTCGATCTTGATATAGGCATCCTCGTAGATCGCGCTGCCGTTGAGCAGGGTCTGCGAATCCAGGTTGATGAACACGTCGTTGAGGTACCAGAGGCCAGTCGCTTCGTCACCGTTGACCGTGATTTCCGGGGTATGGCCGTTGTGCATGCCGAAGCGGCGGTTGGTGAAGCTGGTGCGGTAGAACTCGATGGCCTCGTCCAAGCCGTTGAGTTCTAGCTGGTAGGTCGGGCTGTCGAAGCTGATTTTCACCTCGGGGGCAAAGAGGCTGCGCAGCAGCGGTAGGTTGCAGGTGTCGATACCACGAAAATAGCGGGCCTTGAGCTGTTTGATTTGCTCGATGGCAACGAGATCCAACATGTCGGTAATCTCCTGGGCGATGGCCGTCTGGCCATTCTTTGCCAATTGGATTGGGGGCGACATCCCTGTCGCCAAAGCGATCTAGCAAGGCAGGAAGTGTCCGCCGTTGACGTCCAGTTGCGCGCCGGTGATGACCTTGGCGTAGTCGCTGGCCAGGTACAGGGCGGCCATGGCGCAGTCGTTGTCTTCGGGGATCTTGCGCAGCGCGATCTGCTGGGCAACCTGGTCGACCAGCGACGCCATGGGGACGCCCAGGCGCTTGGCTTCGCTCTCGAAGTGGCCGATGACCGGCGCGCCCCACATCCAGCCCATGAATGTGGAATTGACGCGGATGCCGAACGGGCCGAGATCCTGGGCCAGGTACTGCACGGCAGTCTTGAGCGCACCCTTGGAGACCGCATAGCCGGACTCCAGCTGATTGGGGGTGCGGGTGGCCATGGTGTTGATCATGACGATGCTGCCCGACTGCTGTTTCTTCATCTGTGGTACCACTGCCTGGGTCATGTGCATGGTGCCGAACAGGTTCACGTCCATCGCCTTGCGCCAGTCGTCCATGGACGATTCGGAGGAACTGCCCCAGGCGCCATGGGCATAGGCAGAGTTGATCAATACATCGATCCGGCCAAAGTGCTCGATGGTCAGGTCGGCGAGCGTCTGGCACTGTTCGGCCTGGGCAATGTCGGTGGGGACTTTCAGGACTGGGGTGTCGTAGCCAGCGTCGCGGATGGCCTGTTCGGCCTGGTCCAGCTTGGCAGGCGTGCGGGTGGCCAAGACCACGGCCTTGGCCTGGTATTCGGCGGCACGCACGGCCAGTTTGATGCCCAGCCCTGGGCCGATACCGGAAATGATGACAACTTTATCTTTGAGCAACATGGCAACTACCTTCTTATTGTTGTGGTGCGAATGCGTTGTTCAGGCGCGACTGGCGTGCAGTGTTTCGGCACGTCGCTTGAGGTCCAGGGCCATCTGATCGAAACCGATTTTTACCCAGGCACCGTGCTCGCGCATGATGGTGTCCTGGTTCAACCCCAGGAAAATGTCGGTGGTGAAATAGCGGCAGCGGTTGGCATCGATGGCCTGGATGTACTGATCACGGCGGGCGGCATCCATGTTTTCCGGGACCGGGCGCTGCTCCCAGGACAACAACCGCTCGGGGTCGCACGCCACCAGGTATTCGAACACCGGAACGGTTTCGCCGGTATCGGGCGTCAGCACCTGCATATGCACCTCGTCGCCGATCTGCAGGCCGCAGCGAATGCTTGGGCAGAAGCTGTTCCACAGGTGGTAATTGTCCAGGTCGGTGAGCACTTCCCAGACCACGCGGGCAGGGGCGTTAATTTCCACGGTGTGGGAGGTCACTATGTTTTCTGCTCTGGCCATGACGGTCTCCTGTCGTGCAGTCAGTTGATGGGGCGGGAGGTGATCTGCAGCTGTTCGCTCAACGGCTGAATGGTCTCGAGCAGGGTTTCGTAGCCCGTCTGGGCGATCATCCAGCGCCCGTTGCGCTTGACGTAGCGATCCTGATAGATCGCGCTGCCATGCATGTGGGTGTTGTCCTCGAGGTTGATGAACACGTAGCTCAGGTACCAGAGGGCCGTGGCCCGGTCGCCATCGACCTCGATTTCCGGGGTATGGCCGTTGTGGGTGGCCAGGCGGGTCTTGGTGAACGAGGTGCGGTAGAAGTCCAGCGCGTCGCCCAGACCGTTGACGTGGAACTCGTAGGCAGGGCTCTTGAACGACAGGGCGATGTCTTCGGTGAGCATGCCCTGGAGCATCTCGATATTGCAGGTGTCGATGGCGCGGAAGTAGCGCGCCTTGAGCTGTTTGATCAGCTCGATGGCTTCTAGATCCAACATGGCAAATCTCCTGTGGGCAGGTCACGCACTGAGTTGGTATTCACTGGTCTGGATGCAGTCGATCCGCTCGAAGTCGATGAATCGGCTGGTCGATTCGTACATGGCTTGCTGGCGCTGGGCGCATTTGTCCGGATCGCCCAGGGCGGCGAAGAAGCCTTGCGGATTGCCGATGGCCTCGGGCGGAAAGTTTTCTTCGACGATGGCGTGCAGCACCGGTGCACCGAAGGTCAGCGCCCGTACCACGGTGTTCTGCCGGTAGCCGAAGATCGATTGCAGTGGATAGGCGTTGGGGCCGTGTCCGTTGCGCCAGGCTTCGTACCATTGCTCGTAGCTCAAACGGTGAGGCTTGTGCAGTAGCGCCACCTGATTCATGCCCGGTGTGCGCTGCCCCAATGGCACCCGGTATTGGGCCGCGCGGGCCAGGCGTTCCTCGGGGTAGGGCTCGGACTCCACCACCAGATATGCCTCCAGGCGACTGGTTAACGGCGTCACCAGCGCCTTGATGGCGGGCCATTGCGAGGCACTGTCCAGCCACAACGAAATCAGCCCGTCCAGGGGCACGGCGCTGTTAGTGATGCGTTGGGTGTGCGCGGCGGCCACCGCCTCATCGACCAGCATGACGCGAATGTTTTTGCCACCGGCGCAAGCCAAACCGTCGCGCAAGCCGAGCAAGTCCGCGCGCCATTGCCCGGCGTCGGGTTGGGCCGGCTTCCACAAGGTCAACATGATTTTTTCCATGATTGCTCCAGTCCTTGTTCAGTGATTGACGCTCAGGTGACGGGCGCGATAGTCGCTGTAGTCCTGGGTCATCTGCGCCTCATTGAGTCCGAAACGCTCCAGGCTGTAGTCGTGGCTGGCACGTTTTTCCCGACTGTTTTGCGACAGCCAGTGCTGCGCGTCGGCGCGGGCCTTGTCGGTAAACGGTAACTGGGCAAAGGCGTAGACCTTTTCCAGCACGGCCAGCGGCTGGGTCACGGTGTCGGCGAAGTGAATATCGAGGAAGCGCTCGGGTGCGTGTTGCTCGCGAACGTGCAGGGTGTGACGGATGCCGCGCGCCATGCGCTGGTTCCACTGTGCGCCGGCGGCTTTCGGGTCCGGGTTGTCGCTGTACATCTGCCACAGGGTGTGGGCCATGCTGGCCATCGACGGGATGGTCTGGGCCGGTTCGCGGTGGGTCAGAATCACCTGGGCCTTGGGGAAGACATCCAGCAATAGATGCAGGGTATGCAGGTGTTGCGGCGCCTTGAGCAGCCAGCGCTGGCCTGCCGGTTCACCCCGTTGTTGTTTCTGCCATTGCAGGAACTGCAGCATTTTTTTCAACTGGGTGTAGACCGGCCGCTGGTCTTGCTGATCCAGCCAGTGGGTGTAGCTGGGTACATTGACGTAGGCGTCCATGGCGCACATGAACGAGTGCTCCATGAGCATGAACTCTTCGTCGCAGAGCATGGCGTCGAGGGGGTGAATCGCAAGAATCTGCGGAATCACCTCGGCCATCAGCTCGACTTCGGCCTTGGCCTGGGCGATGCGCCTGGACGGTGCGGCCAGGGTTTCGTCGGCCAAGGGCGCCGGAAAACGCGTTTCCCACCACGCGGCCGAGTAGAAACGCGGGTCAACCGCCAGGGTACGCTGAAGCATGGTGGTGCCGGTGCGCGGCAGGCCGACGATGACCAACGGATCGTCGATCGCAATCTCGGTGATTTCCGGATGGCGCTTGAGGTAGTCCTCCATCACCAGGCGGTTGACCAGTTGGCCCACCAACCTTTCCTCCAGCAAATAAAGGCCGGACGGCGACAGTTGGGCTTCGGCGGCCAGCGCAGTCAGCAGCGCCTGCAACGACTCGCGATAGTTGTCATCGCCAAAATGGCTCAGGCCTTCGGTGCGAGCGGTAGCGCTGGCCAACAGTTTTTCGACGGTCAGGTCTTCGATTCGGAGAGGTGCGTTCATACGGCGGCCTCCGCGACGGCAGATACCTTGACCACGCGTGTGGTGGGGTGGCATTGCTCTTTGGCGCCGACCCAGCGAAGACACAGGGTGCCTTGGCGTACACCAGCGGTTTGCAGCCAGTTGCTCACGCCAGGCTCCAGCTCGCTGAGGACCAGGGTCACGCCGCCGTTGTCGTCGTATTGGGCCTGGTGTTTGTTGAAGCAGATCTGGTGGTAGCGGTAGTCCAGCGATTCCATCCAGTAGTTATTGATCTGCAGGTTCCAGAAGTCGCAGTCCGGTACTTTGTCGATATGGATGACCAACGCCTCGTCCTCGGCCAGGGCCCAGTGCGAGTGGTAGTAGAAAATATTCGGGTCGCCGCCCACTGACTGGCACAGGGCCTGGTTGGCGGGGGGTAATTGGTTGCTGTGGGGCAGGTAGCTTTGGCTCCAGTCGGCGAACAACCGGGCGGTGTTCTCCACGAAGCTCGATACCCGCGCCAGGCCCTGCTGGAAAGTCGCCGGGTCCAATGCTTGGGGCTTGCTGTCGGTGCCAATGCGCTCAATGCTCAGCTTGGCCGGCACTTCGCTGCGACGATCAAGAAAGGTCTGGCGCACGATCAAGGCGTTGGTGGCGTCTTCCATTTTCAGCCAGTTGCCCGGTTGCGGCTCGCGACTGAGGATGATTTCGAAGTGGCCCTGGGCATCGACCTGCAATTGGCTGGCATCGATGAAACCGGTCTGGATCAGGGTGCCGTCAGTTTCGTAGCCGCCTTTCTGGGTGCCGAAACTCAGGTAGGCCACGCTGCCGCGCTGGCCTTTGATGCGGTATTGCAGCGTGCCGTCCAGGCGCGAGTACTCATAGAGATTGTCGGGGTTGTCGGCACCGATTTTCGCGGTCTCATGGGAGGTCTTGAAGAAGCTGGGAAACGCCGGGTCGGCAAACTCGATGTGCATTTCCAGGCCGATGCGCAGCAGGCGCGTGAGGTAACGGAAGCCTTCGGCGCGGGTGGCGGCATCGGCGGGTGCTTCGGGGCGCAGGATCTGCTCGCCGCAGCGCTTTAAGTGATCGCAAAAGGTGGCCCAGGTCTGGCCACTCAACAGCTGTTGTTCGTCAATAGAGCTGATTGTCATTGTTAGACTCTCTTGATTAGGCGAACGCCTCGCCTGAGGCGCTCGTTAAACGCCCGGCGAACCGGGCGAGCAGGTTAGAGTTCCTTGGCGATGATGCCGCGCTCGAGCAGCACCTCGATGATGCGATCCACGGCGCCCTCCGGCGTGAGCTTGCTGGTCTGGATGTGGATGTCCGGCTTGCCTGGCACCTCATAAGGCGAGTCGATGCCGGTGAAGTTTTTCAGTTCGCCGCGGCGAACTTTTTTGTACAGGCCCTTGGGGTCGCGCTCTTCAGCGACGGCCAGCGGCGTGTCGACGAAGATCTCGATGAATTCGCCTTCCTGCAGCAGTCCGCGCGCCATCTCGCGCTCGGAACGGAACGGCGAGATAAAGGCCGTCAACACGATCATCCCGGCATCGACGAACAACTTGGCCACTTCGGCTACGCGGCGGATGTTCTCCACGCGGTCAGCATCGGTGAAGCCCAGGTCGCGGTTCAGGCCGTGGCGCACGTTGTCGCCATCGAGCAAGTAGGTGTGCCGGCCACGGGCGTACAGGCGGGTTTCCAGCAGGTTGGCGATGGCCGATTTGCCGGCGCCCGACAACCCGGTGAACCACAGCAGCACCGGTTGCTGGCCCATTTGTTCAGCGCGGGCCTTCTTGTTCACATCCACGTGCTGCATATGGATGTTCTGCGAGCGGCGCAGGGAGAACTCGATCAGGCCGGCGCCGACAGTGGCATTGGTCAAACGGTCGATGAGGATGAAGCTGCCGGTCTCGCGGTTGTCCTTGTAGGGATCGAAGGCGATCGGCTGGCTGGTGAAGAGGTTGCACACACCGATTTCGTTCAGCGCCAGTTCCTTGGCTGCCAGGTGCTCCATGGTGTTGACGTTGATTTTGTACTTGGGCACCGCCAAGGTGACCGGCAGCGTTCTGCCGCCAATCTTCATCAAGTAGGGGCGACCGGCGAGCATGGGGTTTTCGTGCATCCAGATCAGGCTGACCTGGAACTGGTCGGCCACGCTGGCCAGATCATCGGCAGTGGACAGCACATCGCCACGGCTGCAATCGACTTCGTCGGTCAGGGTCAGGGTGATGGACTGCCCGGCCACGGCTTGTTGCAGGTCACCGTCGAGGGTGACGATGCGCGAGATTCGACTCTCTTGTCCGCCCGGCAATACCCGTACGCGGTCACCGGGGCGAATCACGCCGCTGGCGATGGTGCCGGTGAAGCCACGGAAGTCCAGGTTGGGACGGTTGACCCACTGCACTGGCATGCGGAACGACAGTTTCTGCTGGCGTGCCTCGTCGATCTCGACGGTTTCCAGGTAGCCCATCAGTGTGGTGCCGCGATACCACGGCATGTGCTCGCTCTGCTCGGTGATGTTCTCACCGCGCAACGCGGACATTGGTATGGCGGTGACATCCTCAAGATTGATCTGCTTGGCGAAGGCGCGGTAGTCGTCAACGATGGCGTTGAAGACTTTCTCCGAGTAGTCCATCAAGTCCATCTTGTTGACGGCCAGGACCACTTTGCGAATGCCGATCAGCGACGCCAGGTAGCTGTGACGCCGGGACTGGGTCAGCACGCCGCGTCGGGCGTCGATCATCACCACGGCCACGTCGGCCGTGGAGGCACCGGTGACCATGTTGCGGGTGTATTGCTCGTGGCCTGGGGTGTCGGCGACGATGAACTTGCGCCGTTCCGTGGAGAAAAAACGGTAGGCCACGTCGATGGTGATGCCTTGCTCGCGCTCGGCGGCAAGGCCGTCCACCAACAGGGCGAAGTCCAGTTCGCCGCCTTGGGTGCCGTCTTTTTTCGAGTCGGCTTCCAGCGCTTCCATCTGGTCTTCGAAGAGCATTTTCGAGTCGTAGAGCAGGCGTCCGATCAGCGTGCTTTTGCCATCGTCCACGCTGCCGCAGGTAATGAAACGCAGCAGGCTCTTGTGTTCGTGGGCCTTGAGGTATTGCCCGATATCCTCGGCAATCAGGTCAGATACGTGTGCCATTAGAAATACCCCTCTTGTTTTTTCTTCTCCATCGACGCGGACGAGTCGTGGTCGATCATTCGCCCCTGACGCTCGGACGTGCGGGTCAGCAGCATTTCCTGAATGATCTTGGGCAGGGTGTCGGCATCGGACTCGACGGCACCGGTGAGCGGGTAGCAGCCCAAGGTGCGGAAGCGCACGTTGCGCATCATCGGCACTTCGCCCGGGTTGAGCGGCATGCGTTCGTCATCGACCATGATCAGCATGCCGTCACGCTCGACCACCGGGCGCGGCGCGGCGAAATACAGCGGCACGATCGGGATGTTTTCCAAGTAGATGTATTGCCAGATGTCCAGCTCGGTCCAGTTGGAGAGAGGGAAGACGCGGATCGACTCACCCTTGTGCTTGCGGGTGTTGTACAGGTGCCACAGCTCCGGGCGCTGGTTCTTCGGGTCCCAGCGGTGCTGGTCGGAGCGGAACGAGAAAATCCGTTCCTTGGCCCGGGATTTTTCCTCGTCGCGACGGGCGCCGCCGAAGGCTGCGTCGAAGCCGTAGTGGTCCAGCGCCTGCTTCAGGCCCTCGGTCTTCATGATGTCGGTGTGGATCTGCGATCCGTGCTTGAACGGGCTGATGCCCATTTCAATGCCTTCGGGGTTGGTGTGGGTCAGCAGGTCGACGTTGAGCTTGGCCACCATCTGATCGCGGAAGCGGTACATCTCCTTGAACTTCCAGGTGGTGTCGACGTGCAGCAGGGGGAAGGGCGGTTTGGCCGGGTAGAAGGCCTTCATGGCCAGGTGCAGCATGACGGCGCTGTCCTTGCCGATGGAGTAGAGCATGACCGGGTTGTCGGATTCGGCGACAACCTCGCGCATCGCCTGGATGCTTTCCGCTTCCAGTCGTTGCAGGTGGGTAAGCGTCATAGATTTTCCTCTCGCTTTTTGTTGTTGTCGTTTATCAACGTACAACTGCTGCGATTCGGACTTATGCGCGACTTGATGTTTTAACATCTGGCGCAACATCAGCAGCATGGGGTCGCGGGGCAGCCCGGTGGCGGGCGTAGCGGGAGCGTTGCCCGGCACGTTGTCATGACTGATTCGTGCGGCTTGCTGACTGATCTGGGTCGCCAGTTCCCGTGCGCCACTGAGCATTGCGCTGGCTTCGGGCAGATGGAACAGGTGTAACCGTTCAGCACGCTCACCGGCCCAGGTGATGAAGGTCGCGGCGCGTTGCCATTGCATGCCTGAGAGCAGGGCGAACACCGTGCGTTCGGCCGAGCGATACAGGCGTTCGAAGAAGTCTTCCAGATGCGGCGCGCGCAACCCGTCCTCGTACGGCAACCAGAGCACCTTGCCGCGATTACTGACGGCGCGCAGGACGCCATGACTGAGCTTGCCTTGGTCGTTGCGTGCCCCGTAGTCATCGATCCAGTAGATCTCGCCGTTCTGTAGGCGAGCGCGTTCGAGAATGTCCGGGTAGGTGCTGCGATACCAGCGCTGCACCGCCAGCGACCCATTGGCGACGCGCTTGGCCGGGCGTTCGGCATTGAGTTGCCAGCGTTGCAAGTAGTGGGCGGCGGTGCGCTCCGGCAAGTCGATGCCGTGCAGGCGTCTGACCAGTGCCTGCATCGCCTCCAGGTGCCAGAGCCGGTGTGGTAACTGATGCCGTTCCGGCGGCGTGCTGACCAACCATTGGTAGATGCTCTGTTCTTGTTCGGCAGAGAGCGTGCGGCCTTCGCCTTGCTTGCGCCCGCGTTCTCGCACGGGCACGGCATTCCAGCCACCGGCTTGCCACGCTTTGTAGGCGGCGATGATGGTGGGCGATGAGAGCCCGGTGTCCTGGCTGATGGCTTTGAGCGTGCGGCCGCTGATGCGCAACTGCACGGCCCGCAGGCGCAGTTGGTTGATCTGAGCAACGGATAATGAATTGCCGTGGGGCACAGGAACTCCTGTTAAACATCCATTCGCTGAGTGGCGGTGGTGTGGATGTCGGTACTGTTCCCGGATCCGGAAAACGGCGCATAGGCCAAATGGACCAGACGAAGAACAAAAACAGGAGAAATCCCTTGAACGAGTCAATGACTGCTCTACTGGAAGACGTCATCGGTATCGCGCGCGCAGCGGGCGAGGTGGTGATGCAGGTGTACCGCTCGGATTTCGAGGTGCGCGGCAAGGTTGATGCTTCGCCGGTGACTGAGGCTGACGAGCGTGCCGAGGCGTTGATTTTGCAAGCCCTGGCGGTACGCACGCCGCAGATCCCGGTGATTTCCGAGGAGGCCGCGGCGGCCGGTCAGGTGCCCGAAGTGGGCCGGCGTTTCTGGCTGGTGGACCCGTTGGACGGCACCAAGGAGTTCATCAATCGCAATGGTGAGTTCACCGTCAATATCGCCCTGATCGACAAGGGCGAGCCGGTGTTGGGGGTGGTGTTGGCACCGGCGCTGGACCGACTGTTCGCCGGTGCCCGTGGTTGTGGCGCCTTTATCGAGCAGGCTTCAAAGCGCCAGGCCATTGAGTGCCGGACGGTGTCGCAAGAGGGACTGGATGTGGTCGCCAGCCGTTCTCATGGCGATGCTGAGGCGCTGGATAAATTTCTCGACGGTCGGCGGGTGCGCTCACTGAAAAGCGCGGGCTCATCGCTGAAAATTTGCCTGGTGGCGGCCGGTGAAGCGGACCTTTACCCACGCCTGGGGCGCACCATGGAGTGGGACATCGCGGCAGGGCACGCGGTGTTGGCGGCTGCCGGCGGACAGATTCTCACCTTGGCCGGTGAGGCACTGGTGTATGGCAAGGCCGGACTGGACAACCCGCATTTCTACGCGCGCGGGCTTTAGTTCTTTCATCGAGGCGCCACCGTGGCCTGACAGCGGATACACAGGCCACGGACTGCTGGATGCACCCCTAGCCGGCGCTGATGTTGCCGCAGAACAGAGGTTGGCTGCCGTCTGCCGCGCTGGTGCGAACGAGCAAGGCGTAGTGCCCTTTGGTCAGTTCGTTCAGCGCCACCGGTGCCTGTGCCCAGTATTGGGTTCGCGGGGCCAGCGATGGATAGTCGACGCTATTGGCTTGACGAGTCTTGTAGGCCGGTTGTGCGCTCAACTGCTGGCAGGAGCCGGCGTAGATAGCGGTGTCGAGGCGGCTGGGTAAGGCCAGATCGTGGGGAACTCCACCGACCGTAAGCCAGACGCTGGTTTGATCACCCACCGGGCTGAGGGTGGCTCGAGCGATATGCTGTGCGTTTAGCGGGGTAGCCTCCAGGGGGACATCGACGACGTCGGTTCTGCTCGCGCAACCGTACATCGTCCCTGCAGCTACTACCAACGCCAGCCAAGATGTTCTGCTCATCACAGATCTCCTGATAAGAGGTGCGTTGATTTCATTCCCCCTGTGAAGTTTAGTGGCCCCCAGCGCACACGGGATCTGGCTGATGGGTGGTCATCGGCGCACGCTACCCCTTGCTTGCCGGTTTCGCGGTGCGGCGGGTGCCACTGGCGGGTTTGCGCTTGGTCGCCTTGCGCTTGTTTTTCCACGGCGTGGCACCGCGCCCGGCGGGGCTGGCCGGGCCGCTGATGGTGAGGTTGAGGCCGGCGCAGCGGGCGACCTGTTTGCTCATCCACGCCGCCTGTTTGGTGACGAATTCTTCGAGACTCATTTCGCCGCTCTGCACCATGTCCAGCGCCTGCTCCCAGATCGCGGTGGTGCCGGGATCGGCAATCGCCCGCGGGACGGCATCGATCAGGCTGAACGCGGCAGGGGTGGCCGAGAGTGCCTTGCCGTTCTTGATCAGGTAACCGCGATCGAGCAGGCCCTGAATGATCGAGGCACGGGTCGCTTCGGTGCCGATGCCGGTGGTGTCCTTGAGCTTTTGCTTGAGCAATGGATCGTCCACCAGCTTGGCCACATTCTTCATGGCCTTGATCAGGTCGCCCTCGGTGAAGGGTTTCGGCGGTTGGGTCCAGAGGTCCTTGAGTTGTACGTTATCTACCGCGCAATCGATGCCTTCCCTGAGGTTGGGCAGGGTTTGCGGGGCCGGCGCTTCACGACCCTTGTGCGGGGCGAGGGCCTCGGGCAGGGCGCGTTTCCAGCCAGGTTCGACGATCTGTTTGCCGACGGCGCGCAAGGCTTCACCGGCACAATCGAAGTCGGCCTGGGTGCGGTCGTATTCATGATTGGGCAGGAACTGCGCCAGATAGCGTGCGCGAATCAGCGTGTAGACCGCGCGGTGCTTGCCGGTCAGGCGCTCAAGATTTTTTGCCGCTGCGGTGGGAATGATGCCGTGGTGCGCGCTGACCTTGGCATCGTTCCAGGCCCGTGAACGGCGTTGCGGTTCCAGGTGATCGTGCAGGGCGTTCAGCGCCGGATCGGCCTGGCGCAACGCGGCCAGAATGCCCGGCGCTTCGCTATGCTGGCTGAGCGGCAGGTAGCCGCAGTCACTGCGCGGGTAGGTGATGACCTTGTGGGTTTCGTAGAGCGCCTGGGCGATATCGAGGGTTTCCTGGGCACCGAGCCCGAGTTTCTTCGAGCAGATTTCCTGCAAGGTGCCCAAGTCGAACGGCAGGGGCGCCACTTCGCGCATCCGCTCGGTGCGCAGTTTGATGACCCTGGCGCTTGCGGCCCCCATCATCGCCTGTGCGGCCTGTTGTGCCAGTGCCTGATTCAGGCAGCGATCCTGATCGTCGCAAACCTCGGAGGCCGCGCGCCATTGCGCGGTGAAGGCGGTGCCGTCGTGCAGCAGCTGCACGTCGATGGCCCAATAGGCGACCGGCACGAAATCGGCGATGCTGCGGTCGCGATCCACGACCAGGCGCAACGTCGGGGTTTGCACCCGGCCGACCGGCAACACGCCCTGATATCCGGACTGGCGCCCGAGCAGGGTGAACAGCCGGCTCATGTTCATGCCGATCAGCCAGTCGGCTCGGCTACGCCCCAGTGCCGAATGGTACAGGCTGAAGGTCTCTGCGCCCGGTTTGAGTGCGGCGAGGGCCTTGCGGATCGAGGCATCGTCCAGCGCCGACAACCACAGGCGGCGAATCGGCCCGCGATAGCGGCAGTGTTCCACCAGTTCCCGGGCGATCATCTCGCCCTCGCGGTCGGCGTCGGTGGCAATGATCAGTTCGCTGGCCTCGCCGAGCAGGCGCTTGACCGCCTTGTACTGGCTGGCGGTGCGCGGTTTGACGGTCATCTTCCACTTGTCCGGAATGATCGGCAGGTCCGCCAGCACCCAGCGTTTGTAGCGCGCGTCGTAGGCATCCGGCGGTGCGGTTTCCAGCAGGTGGCCGATGCACCAGGTCACCGTGACGTCCGTTCCCAGCCAGCAGCCATCGCCACGGCGTTTGGCACCGAGCACGGCCGCAATGTCTTTGGCCTGGGAGGGTTTTTCACAGAGGTACAGCCGCATAACCACCATCGTCGATCAGTGTCCGGGAGGTGCACAGAATGGCGGGAGATGAGCGTTGGGGCAATCTTTATCTGTATGGATGTACAGTTTTTCGTGCGCTCGGGTCAGGACCCGTTCGGCTGTGAAGCGGTTGTGGATGCTGAAATTGGGTTATACCTGATTTATCGTGGTCTCAAGTTTTGGGGCTGCTGCGCAGCCCATCGCGAGCAAGCTTTGCTCCTACAATGAAACGCGACCGCTGTAGGAGCAAAGCTTGCTCGCGATGAACGATAACGCGGTCAAACTTCCTCATGAGGAACGAACTCCATGAAAAGTACCGGTCCGAGTCCTGTCATCACCATTGCCGAACAACCCGGTTGCCTGTTGGTGAAGTTCCACGGTATCCAAGTGGCCGCATCCTCGCGCGCGCTGGTGCTGCTGGAGGCCAATTACCCGCCGGTGTACTACGTGCCGCGCGAGGACATTGACGAGAAGTATTACGCCCGCACCGATCACACCAGTTATTGCCCGTACAAGGGCGATGCCAGCTATTTCAGTTTGCAGGTGCCGGGGCATGAGGGGAACAACGCGGTGTGGAGTTACGAGACCCCCAAGGTGTCTGTCGCGCAGATCCGGGAATACATGGCGTTTTATCCGGACCAGGTGAAGTTCGAGGTTGTTGAACTCGATGAATGATTTGCTTTGAAAGATCGCAGCCTGCGGCAGCTCCTACAGGGGAATGCATTCCAGGGTAGGAGCTGCCGCAGGCTGCGATCTTTTGATTTTTAATCAGTTCTTGTTCAGGTCCACGTTGCGCGTCTCACGCAGGCACATCATCCCCACCACCAGGCTCACCCCGGTGATCACCACCGGATACCACAGCCCGTAGAAGATATCCCCGGTGTACACCACCAACGCGAACGAAACGGTTGGCAGGAAACCGCCGAACCAGCCGTTGCCGATGTGGTAGGGCAGGGACATCGAGGTATAGCGGATGCGGGTCGGGAACAGTTCGACCATCAAGGCTGCCAGCGGGCCGTAGCACATGGCGGAGATGATGATCAGCGCGACGATCAGTGCCACGATCATCGGTTTGTTGATCTGTTGCATGTCGGCCTGTTGCGGATAACCGGCAAGCGTCACCGCGCCGCGCAGGGCGGCTTCGTCGAAACCATCGATCTTCACATCACCCACGCTCACTTGCACACCGCTGCCGGCCGGTGCCGCTTCGCTCTGATACGGCAGGCCCTGCTTGACCAGGAAGGTCTTGACCTTGTCGCACGGGCTATCGAATTTGGCCTTGCCCACCGGATCGAACTGGAAGGTGCAGGTGGCCGGGTCGGCCAGCACGGTGATCGGTGCCTGGCGGCTGGCCTGGTCGATGGCCGGGTTGGCGTAGTGGGCCAGGGTCTTGAAGATCGGGAAGTACAACGCGGTGGCCAGCAACAGGCCGAGCATCAGCACCGGTTTGCGCCCGACCTTGTCCGACAGCCAGCCGAAGAAAATGAAGAACGGCGCGCCGATGGTCACGCTGACGATCAGCAGGCCGTTGGCCACGGCGGGGTCCATTTTCAGGAACTGGGTGAGGAAGAACAGCACGTAGAACTGTGCCGCGTAGAAGGTCACGGCTTGCCCGGCGTTGATGCTGAACAGGGCGATCAGCACCACCTTGAGGTTTTCCCATTTGCCGAAGGAATCACGGATCGGCGATTTGCAGAGCTTGCCTTCCTCTTTCATTTTCACGAAGGCCGGCGACTCGTGCAGGCTCAGGCGAATCCAGGTCGAGATGCCCAGCAAAATGATCGAAAACAGGAACGGAATGCGCCAGCCCCAGACCTCGAACTGATCGCCGGTGAAGTAGCGGCAACCGAGCACCACCAGCAACGACAGCAACAGGCCGAGGGTGGCGGTGGACTGAATCCAGCTGGTGTGGAAGCCACGCTTGCCGATGGGGGCGTGCTCGGCGACATAGGTCGCGGCACCGCCGTACTCGCCGCCCAAGGCCAGGCCCTGGAGCATGCGCAACACCACGAGGATGATCGGCGCGGCGATGCCGATGCTGGCGTAGTTCGGTAGCAAACCGACGCAGAAGGTCGCCAGGCCCATGAGCACGATGGTGGCGAGGAAGGTGTATTTACGTCCGATCATGTCCCCCAGCCGGCCGAACACCAAGGCGCCAAATGGCCTGACGATGAAACCGGCGGCGAAGGCCATCAGGGCAAAGATGAACGCGGTGGTGTCGTTGACCCCGGCGAAAAACTGCTTGCTGATCACCGCCGCGAGGGCGCCATAGAGGAAAAAGTCATACCACTCGAACACCGTGCCGAGCGACGAGGCGAAGATGACTTTCTGGGTTTCCTGGCTGGTGCCCGCGCTGCGCACGGCTTCCAGGGGCTGAACATGTTCTGACATATCGGTATCCCTCACAGTGATTGTTTTTGTTGTTTCCACTGTCGGCGCCGGCCTTGTGGGCGGGTGCCGCTACTGTCAAGCCGACGCTACCTGCATCGTTTTTGTGCCGTACTCATTTCCTGTAGGAGCTGCCGCAGGCTGCGATCTTTTGATTTTGATTTTAAAAAACAAGATCAAAAGATCGCAGCCTGCGGCAGCTCCTACATTCAGGCCGGTGTGGTCTGGTCTTTTTGTGGGGTGCTGCTCCTGGTGTCGGGGTTGAGGATCAGTTGCGCGGCCTTCTCGGCGATCATCAGCGTCGGCGAACAGGTGTTGCCTGAGGTGATGTTCGGCATGATCGAGGCGTCGGCGATGCGCAGGCCGGGGATGCCGTGGACACACAGTTGGGCATCGACTACGGCGTGCGCATCGTTGCCCATCCGACAGGTGCCCACCGGATGGAAGATCGTGGTGCCGATCCGCGCGGCGGCTTCGTGCAGTTGCTCTTCGCTTTGCAGGCTGTCGCCAGGCAGATATTCGATGGGCTTGAATGCTTTCAGGGCGGGGGCGGCGACGATGCGTCGGGTCAGGCGAATGGCATCGGCGGCGACCCGCAGGTCTTCGGGATGGCTCAAATAGTTGGGCTGGATCAGCGGCGCTTCCTGTGGATTGGCGGAACGAATCTCTACCCGGCCACGGCTTTGCGGGCGCAAATCGCAGACCGAGGCGGTGAACGCCGGGAACGCATGCAAGGGTTCGCCGAAGCGCTCCAGCGACAGCGGCTGCACGTGGTACTCAAGATTGGCCGAAGTCTGCTCCGGACCTGAACGGGCGAAGGCCCCCAGTTGGCTCGGCGCCATGGACAGCGGGCCGCTGCGGTCATACAGGTAACGCAGACCCATACCCATCTTGCCCCACAGGCTGCCGGCGATCTGGTTCAGCGTGCGGGCGTTTTCCAGTTTGTAGATCAGCCGCAGTTGCAGGTGATCCTGCAGGTTGCCGCCCACGCCGGACAGCTCATGGACGACGCCGATGCCCAGGCGTTTGAGCAGCGGGCGAGGGCCTATCCCTGAACGTTGCAGGATGCTCGGTGAGCCGATGGAGCCAGCGCACAGGATGATTTCCTTGCGCGCCTTGAAGGTTTTTTCGTGACCTTGCCAACGGGCACTGATCGCCGATGCGCGCCCGTTTTCCAACAGCACGCGGTCGACTTCAACACCGGTCAGCACGGTCAGGTTGGCGCGATCGCGGATGGGCCTGAGAAACGCCTTGGCCGCATTCCAGCGGATACCGGCCTTCTGATTGACCTGGAAGTAGCCACAGCCTTCGTTGTCGCCCTGGTTGAAGTCATCGATGCTGGCAATGCCGCTTTGTTCGGCGGCGCTGCGGAAGGCGTCGAGAATCGGCCATGACAGGCGCTGGCGTTCGACGCGCCATTGGCCCTCGGCACCATGAAACTCGGACGCGCCGGCAAAGTGGTTTTCGCTTTTCTTGAACAGCGGCAACACGTCCTGCCAGCTCCAGCCGGGATTGCCGTCGGCGGCCCAGCGGTCGTAATCGCCGGCCTGGCCGCGCATGTAGATCATGCCGTTGATCGACGAGCAGCCACCCAGCACTTTGCCGCGAGGGTAGCTGAGGGTACGGCCCTGCAGGCCGGGTTGCGCTTGGGTCTTGAAGCACCAGTCGGTGCGTGGGTTGCCGATGCAGAACAGGTAACCCACGGGAATATGAATCCACGCATAGTTATCGCGGCCGCCGGCTTCGAGCAGTAGTACCCGGTGTTGCGGGTTGGCCGACAGCCGATTGGCCAGCAAACAGCCGGCGGGCCCGGCCCCGACCACGATGTAGTCGAATTCATCAAGGGAAGTCTGCATCCCTGACCTCGTGTTGTTGTTCTTGTTGTGTCCCATCCTAGTTGTTAGCTTTCGTTTAAAGAATGTTAGTTTTTACCCAGCTGCTGTTTGTTTTTAAACAGTACCTTCAATCGCCAAGCCTCAGGGACGACCCATGTTCGACTGGAATGATTTGCGATTTTTTCTGGAGTTACAGCGCAGCGGGCGTTTGCTGACCGCCGCGCGCCGTTTGAACACCACCCACGCCACGGTCGCCCGGCATATCGAGGCCATCGAAAAGAGCCTTGGTACAGCGTTGTTCATCCAGCATGCCCAGGGTTACGAGTTGACGCCGGCCGGTGAAGCGTTGCTCAAACATGCCGAGGCCATGGAAAACGTCGCGCTGTTGGCCCAGGAAGAAATCACGCAGTCGACGGCGCCGCTGGGCAAGATCCGCGTCGGTGTCACCGAAGGGCTGGGCATCATGTTTCTGGCCAGCCGCATGAACGGGTTGTTCGAGCGCTATCCGGGCCTGGAGGTGGAACTGGTGGCGGTGCCGCGCTTTGTCAGTATTCTCAACCGCGAAGCGGAAATCAGCATCCACCTCGAACGCCCGGCCGCCGACATGCTGGTCACCCGCAAACTCACCGACTATCGCCTGGCGCTGTACGCCAGCCAGGATTATCTCGACAAGGCACCCGCGCTGCGCAATCGCGAAGACTTGGGGCGTCATGCCTGGATCGGTTACGTCGACGATCTGCTGTTCAGCCAGGAACTGATGTTTCTCAATAGCTTCTGCCGCAACCCGCAGGTGGTCTTTCACAGCACCAGCGTCATCGCCCAACAGCAGGCCGCCCGCGCGGGCCTGGGCATCGCCGTGCTGCCGTGCTACATGGCCAGCACCGACCCCTCGCTGGTGCCGTTGTTTCCCGATGAAAGCATCCTGCGCAGTTATTGGATCAGCACCCGTCGCGAGCTGCACAAATCCGTGCGGCTGCGGGTGATGTGGGATTACGTGGTTGAGCTATGTGAGCGCGAACAGGACCTGCTGCTAGACACACCCTTTCTGTAGGAGCAGAGCTTGCTCGCGAAGAACGATAACGCGGTGAGTCAGGCATGACGCCTTCGCGGGCAAGCCTCGCTCCTACAAAGCGAAGAACGATAACGCGGTGAGTCAGGCATGACGCCTTCGCGGGCAAGCCTCGCTCCTACAAAGCGAAGAACGATAACGCGGTGTGGCAGGCATGACGCCTTCGCGGGCGAGCCTCGCTCCTACAAAGCGAAGAACGATAACGCGGTGTGGCAGGCATGACGCCTTCGCGGGCGAGCCTCGCTCCTACAAAGCGATGAACGATAACGCGGTGAGACAGCGTTGACGCCTTCGCGGGCAAGCCTCGCTCCTACAGGTGATCGACATCAATACCGGTGGTTCAGGGCAGGATTTCGAAGGCTGTGCTGGCCAGGCGTTCGCCGTTGACCATGATGTGCACCGCGTGCGTGCCGGCGTAGTGTCGGCGGGTGGTGAGTGTCTTGATGTGCTGACCGCGGCTGAGGTGTTCGGTGGCGTGGCCCGGCAGTGTCAGGGCCCTGAGCTTGAACACTTTCGCCGAGGTGCTGCCGTTGGCTTTCACGTAATCGATGGTGTAGTCGATTACCAGGCGCTGGCTGTCTTGGATCGTGGATTTGACCGCGAACGACAGGGTGATTTTCTCTCCCAGGACAATCACCGGCGGGTTGACCTGCACATCGATGATCTCGACTTCGGGTTTTGCGCCGGCCCCGATGATCGCCAGGGCCCGTGGGTTGCCCTGTTTGATCAGGCTGCGCAGGGCGTGGCGGGCAATCCACGCGGTGTGTTTATTGTCCAGCGACCAGCCCTCGATCAGGTCCAGCACCCACTCGGGATGGTCCTTGGTGATGTCGTTGAGGTGATTGGCCACGGACTTGCGCACGTAAAGGCTGGTGTCGGCCTTGAGGTTGTCGAGGATGCCGGCGGCCAGTTTCGGCTCGGCCTGAATCTGTTCCAGGCGAAACGACCAGGGCAGGCGCGGACGGCTCCCCTCGCTGGCCAGGCGCCGGACGTGTTCGTTGTCGTCCAGTGACCAGTGGTGCAGGCGTTCCAGCGAGCGCTCAAGATCGCGGCGCAGGAAATGACGGATCGCGAATTCCGAGGAGCCGAAGGCGGTGAAGTACTTGAGCGCGTCCATGGACAGCTCGAAGCGGTCAGCGCCGTAAGTCGCCACGTAGTGTGGCAGGCACATGCTGACGAAGCCGCTGTTGAGGCGCGGGGCGAGGGCACGCAAGAGCTGTAGCGACGCCTCGAAATCCAGCGATAGCACGGCATGCAGAGACTCGCTGACGCGGGCCAGGCGCTGCATGATTGACAGCTCGGCCAGGTCTTTTTTGGCCAGATTCAGGAATGTTTTGCCGTCGAACGCCGGGTAGACCGCCGTCATCTCGGTGGCGATGTGCTGGAGGCGTTCGGCGTTGAAGATTTCCTTGAGGGCTGGGGAGGGTTGGTCGGTCATTGTGGATTCCTTCACGCCATTGTTTATCCAGTGCACCGCGTTATCGTTCATCGCGGGCAAGCCTCGCTCCTACATGTGGGAGCGGGCTTGCCCGCGAATAGGCCCTTACAGCCGCCTCATTTTTTTCCTGCCTGCTCCGCCGACTGATCCGACTCAAACAGCCGCGCCAGTTCCGCCCGCGCTTCCTGCGCCGTTTGAATCACTTTCACCGCATCGTCATAGATCGCATGCTGGGCTACGAGCACCTGTTCGTCATGATCCTTGAAACGCTTGATCCGCGCATCCGCCTGATCCTTGGTCAACCCAAGGCCAATCAATGTCTGCCGGCTCATTTCCAGGCTCGAATGGAAGGTTTCGCGAATGGCGTGCGCGCCCACGTCCATCAGGCGATGCACATGCTGACGGTTACGGGCGCGCGCGATGATCTTCATGTGTGGGTAGAGTTTGCGCACAAGCTCTGCCGTCTTGATGTTGGCGTCGGGGTCGTCGGTGGCAATCACGAAGTACTCGGCTTGCTCGACCTTGGCGGCACTTAGAATCTCCGGGCGCATCGGGTCGCCGTAGAACACCGGCACACCGCCGAAGCTGCGCGACAGCTCGATGGTTTCCACCGAGGTGTCCAGCGCGACGAACTTGATGTTCTGGGCCCGCAGGATACGCGCCACGATCTGCCCCATGCGGCCCATGCCGGCAATCACCACGCGGGGTTCATCGGTGTCGATTTCGCGGAATTTTTCCGGTACCTCCACCGGTTGCACTTTCGGGCTGACCAGCCGCGCGCACAACAACAGCAACAACGGGGTCATCGCCATCGACAGTGTGATCGCCAGTACCAGCAAGTCGTACAGGCGTGTATCGAACAGATTGTTGTCGCGGCCGATCTTGAACACGACAAAGGCGAATTCACCACCGGCGGCCAGGACGATGCCCAGGCGAATGGCACTGACCTTGTTCAACCCTCCGGCCAACCAGCCTACGACATACAGCATGGGAAACTTGACGGCGATCAGCAGCAACGTCAGGCCCAACACCACCAAGGGTTCAAGTAACAACAGGCTCAGGTTCGCGCCCATGCCGACGCTCATGAAAAACAGACCCAACAGCAGGCCCTTGAAGGGTTCGATCTGCGCTTCCAGTTCATGACGGTATTCGGAGTCCGCCAGCAGCAGGCCGGCGAGGAAGGCACCGAGCGCCATGGAGATGCCGGCGATGCCCATCAACCAGGCGGTGCCGATCACCACCAGCAACGCGGTGGCGGTAGACACCTCAGGCAACCCGGTCTTGGCGACCGCGCGAAATACCGGGCGCAGCAGGTAGCGCCCGCCAATCACCACAATCGCGATACTGCCCAGGACCCGCAAGCCTTGGTTCACATCCTCTGCGGTACTGACGTTGTGATCGACACCGGCCAGCAGCGGCACCATGGCGATCAACGGAATCGCCGCGATGTCCTGGAACAGCAAAATCGCAAAGGCCAGGCGCCCGTGGGGGCTGGTCAGTTCCTTGCGCTCGGCCAGGCTTTGCAGGCCGAACGCCGTGGACGACAGGGCCAATCCCAGGCCCAGCACAATGGCGGTGTTCAGTGGCTGGCCGAACACATACAGCGCCAACGCGCCGAGTACGGCTCCGGTTAACAGCACCTGCGCCAGGCCGACGCCGAACACCGACTTGCGCATCACCCACAAGCGTCGCGGCGACAACTCAAGGCCAATGATGAACAGCAGCAACACCACCCCGAGTTCGGAGATGTGAGCGACGCTTTCAGGGTTGCCGATCAGGCCCAGCACTGAGGGGCCGATGATCACACCGGCGAACAGATAACCTATGACTGCGCCGAGTTGCAGACGCTTGGCCAAGGGAACGGTGAGGACTGCCGCGAGCAGGAATACGACGGCGGCTTGTAACAGACTGCCTTCATGGGGCATAGGGGGGAAACTCCATCAAATCGGTACGGCGGGGCAACAAGGATAAAGGCTGGGCCCGTGGACGTCAGCTAAGCGTTGGTCACAGGTGTCGAAAGAAGCCCGGACGACAGGCCGCGCGTGGCGAGCCAATCGATGCCGGGCAGGGTAGAGGTTTACTGGTTCAGGATGAACGTCGCCAGGCTGTGCAGGTCCTCCGGGTTCAATTGCGCGAAAGGCGGCATGGGGATCTCCCCCCATTTTCCGCTACCACCCTGCTGGATGCTGGTGGTGACTTTGGCCAGTGCCTGCGGGTCCTTGGCATATTTGGCGGCCACATCGTGATAGGCCGGGCCCACGACCTTATGGTCGATGGCGTGGCAGGCCAGGCAGCCGTTGCTCTGTAGCATGGCCATGGCGTCGACTTTTGCCACGGGTGCCGCCGGCGGGTTAGAGGCGGTCTGTACTTCGGCATCGTTCGCTTTGGCGCTGCCGTAGGTCACCGCGAGGTAGGCACCGATGATGCTCACATCCTGATCGCTGATCGGAGCACCGTACACGTGCTGCATCTTGCTCGCCTCGGCGGTCCACTGCGCCAGGCTCATGCCCGGAGGCTGGTAGTTGATGTAATCGGCGGAATGGCAGATCGAGCACTTCTGTTGGGCCAAGGCATAGCCTGGCAGCGTACTGGGCTTGAACGCCGCCGTTTCCGGCGGCAAGGTGATCGACAGTGGCGCAGCGCTGACTGCGGCGGCCAGACAGAATTGAGCCGCGCACAGCAAGGTAGTCATGAGTTTCATGGGGCCTCCTCAGGCGACGGTCACGTGGCTGGTTTCTACGACGTGGCGGCGGTAGCCACCGGGGTTCCAGTCGGCGCTCAGAGGTTGCGTCTCGCCCGCATTGTTGCTGGCGCGTACCATCAACTGGGTGGCGCCCTTGTCGGTAAAGGTGATCGCCAGCGTCCACTCACGGAAAGAAAAACGCCCAAGGTCCTGCCCAAGCGTGGCTGCGCGCCAGGTTTTCCCACCGTCGATCGATACGTCCACCTGGCTGATCCCGGTGCCGCCGTCGAATGCGATGCCCTTGAGCTCCACGCTTTTTTTCAACGGCAGCACATCGCCGTGTTTAACGCTGGTGATGAAACTGCGTACGGGCAGCTTGGAGATCGGTTTAGTCTGCGCCGGCGTGGTGCCGGGGGCGATGCAGAAGCAATCGTTGTCTGGAACCCGGTAGCCTTTAGCCATGAAGAAACCGTCGTAGGTGTGGTCGACGACTTCTATCTCACTCAGGTGTTTGACCCAGTAAGTGCCGAAATAACCGGGTACCACCAGGCGAATGGGGTAGCCGTTGAGAAAGGGCAGGTCGGTGCCGTTCATGGACCAGGCAATCATCGGTTCGCCATCCATGGCATGGCTGATGTCCAGCGCCTTGATGAACTCCGGCGTGCTCGGCAGGACGGGCTTGTCGAGGCCACGAAAGGTCACTTGTTTCGCTTCGGCCTTCACTCCGGCCTTTTGCAATACCGCCTTGAGCGGGACCCCCACCCAGCGTGCATTGCCCATCGAGCCATTGCCCAACTGTGCGCCGAATACCCGAGGCATCGAGAAACCCCGGCTGTTTCCCGAGCATTGGTTGACGGCGACCACTTCCACAGGTGTGGCCAGGGCCTTGAGTTCTGCCAGGGACAGTGACAACGGGGTGTCGACCGAGCCCTTGATCGTCAGGCGATAAGTGTCCGGATCGATGCTGGTGGGGAAGTTGGCCAGGTGGTAGCGCACGAAGAAGGCGTCATTGGGGGTGATAGGCCCTTCGTTGAAGACCGGGAAAGGCGTCTCCAAGTGCGGCGGGCGGGTGGTCACCAGGGTCAATGGTCGTTTCTGCGGGTATTGCACCAGCGGCCGTGGGCCGGCTGCAAAGGTCACGTCATCAGTATTTTCGTCGGCGGCCTTGGCCAGGCTCGCCAACGGGGAGGTCGCCAGAGCGAGGGCGAAGGCATCACGTAGTACGCGTCGGCGGGTTGGGTGGCTGGTATCGACAAAACGGAACTTCATCCTGCACTCCCTGTATTTGTTTTTTTGAGGTGCAGCTGACCGCCCCGTCAAGACGAAGCGGTCAGAGGTTGAATGTGCCGGTGGGGGTTCGTTGCACGGTTCCACCTCGCTGCACCGACCAGTATCGCCACGTGCAGGCTGTCTGCTTTTCTTTGAGCGTCAGTGAGTTCGCATTTGATGACAGGGGTGGTCGGTGTGTGTTTGTGCTCGAAAGGCCGGTGGAAGTTTTGATGCTGTTCGAATAAGACGTTGTACCTATCCGTTTCTTCGGTAATGGTGACTGGCGGTTCTGCTTTTACAGCGGTCACCAACCCCCTGTAGGAGCGAGCATGCTCGCGATGGACGTCAACGATAACGCGGGGTGCCTGAATGGCCGTGGTGTTCTGGCGTTTTTCGCGAGCAGGCTCGCTCCTACAGGGGACCTGCGCTCGGCCTTTCGACGCGGCCTGACAGCCGACCTGATTTTGGCCGGTCTGTGCATACCCTTGTAGGAGCGAGGCTTGCCCGCGATGGATGTCAACGATAACGCGGGGTGCCTGAATGGCCGTGGTGTTCTGGCGTTTTTCGCGAGCAGGCTCGCTCCTACAGGGTTTCGGGGGCGTCTGCCAAGGCCAGGTCGGCTGTCAGGCCGCCCCTTCAGCCCTCATACGTTTTTGGTCGAGTCGCCGGGGCAAATCATCGACCGTTTCCCGGGTGAGCTGTCGGGTGGGCAGAAGCAGCGCATCTGTATCGCCAGGGCACTGGCCGCCGAACCCAAGGTCATCATCTGCGATGAAGTGACCTCGGCGCTGGACCAGACCGTGGCCAAGGGGATTTTGCAATTGCTGGGACGGCTGCAGGAGCAACTCGGGCTTTCCTACCTGTTCATTACCCATGACATCGAGACCGTGAAGGGCATTGCCGACCAGGTGGTGGTCATGCACCAGGGGAGGATCGTCGAGCAAGGCCCGCTGGCCCAGGTGTTCAGCCCGCCACATCAAGACTACACCGCCCGGTTGCTGGCCTCGGTTCCGGAAATGGACCCTGATTGGCTGACCCGAACATTGACCGGGCGAGTGCCCGCGACCGTACGGCGTTTCTGTCGGCCCCGGTGCTCAGCGCAACGCTGGAAGGCGGGGTGCCGGTAGTGGTGGCGGGGCAGGTGGTCGGGGCCGTCGGTGTGTCCGGGGTCAAACCCGACCAGGACGCGCAGGTCGCCAGGGCCGGTGTCCTGGCGCTGGAGGGCCTGGCGTTGTAACAGCTTAGCTTGTGGCTACTGGAACGCTTTTAGCCCGCGCTGTACGGCGGGGCGGGCGCTGACCGTGTCGAACCAGCGCGTCAGGCGTGGCAGTGTTTTCCAGTCCAGCCGGTCACGGATTGAGGTGATCATGGTGAAGGCCGAAATGTCGGCCATGGAAAACTGATCGCCGGCCATGAAGCCTTCGGTGAGGAAGGTTTCCGCCAGGCTGAATTGGTCGAGCATTCGTCGGTCGATCAGCTCGGCGGCCTCGTTCATCCCTTGCTGGCGCAGAAAGAACGCGGCATGACTGGGGGCGATGATGTCGGTGACGAAGAAGAAATAGCGATCGAACACCTTGTGCCGCTCAGGTCCGGGTTGGGCGGGCGAAAGCCGGCCGGGGGCCTTGCTGTCGGCGTACTGGATGATGGCGTTTGACTGGTTGATCACCAGCGCGGGCGTCACGGTGCTGTCGATCAGGGTCGGTACTTTGCCGGCCGGGTTGAGGGCCAGGAAGGCGGGATCGCGATGCTCACCTGCGCGCAGGTCCAGCGCTCGCGCCGTGAAGGCAATGTTCGCTTCTTCCAGGGCGATGGCGGCCCTGATGGTGTTGCCCGTAGGGGCGCCGTACAACTCGATCACAGTGTTCATGGGAGGCTCCTTTGAAGGTTGCCGCCTGGGTGCGTGCCGGTTCAGAAGCACGCACCCAGTTCACTTCAAGTATTGAACAACGATTTGTGCAGCGTGACGAATTGCTGAACGGTCATGGGCGCTTCACCGGTCACTTGCGCAATGATGCGGTCTTCACCTTCGAACACGCCATGCTGGTAATCCAGTGCTACTTCACCGAGGTGCTGGACGATAAAGGCAGGCAATCCGGCTTCGAGCAATTCGTGTTTATAGGTTTCCAGGCTGATGGGCTGATAGGCGATCTTGCGGCCCAACACCTCGCCAATGGCGTCGGCGACACCTTGCTGGTTCAGTTCCACCGGGCCGTGAAGCGTGTAGGTCTTGCCTTGGTGCGGCTTGGGGTCCTGAAGGATGGCGGCAATCAGCCGGGCCTGGTCCTCGGCTGCGATCGGCGCGTGGCGACCTTCGCCGAAGGGCAGGCGGATCTCGCCTTTCTCCAGGATATGGGAGCGGAAATGCGGGTAGATGAGCCACTGCGCGAAGTAGGTCGGGCGCAGGTGGGTCATGGCCAGGCCGGACCAGTCGAACACGCGTTCTGCCGTCCAGTGGTCCTGCGCCGCATGGCTCTTGGAGTCACGCCGCGCGGAAATCTGCGACATGTTGACGACGGCCTCAACCCCGGCCTCTTTGGCGGCTTGGGCGAAGCGTGCGGTGGCGTCGATCAACCCTGGCTCAATCGGGTAAACAAAGTAAGCCGTGCGGATGCCTTCGAGGGCGCTGCGCACCGCGTTCAGGTCCAGCAGATCACCGAGCATCACCTCGGCGCCCATGGCGCGAAGCTGCGCGCTACGCTCATCTTCCTTGCGTACCAGTGCCCTGACCGGCACGCCCTGGCCAATGAGGAAATCGATGGTTTTACCACCGGTGAACCCGGTGGCGCCCGTTACGAGAATGGTGGCTTGCGTCATGTCGGTGACCTCAGGTTGTGGTACGACTCGGAAAATATTATGCTCGTAATTCAAATTAGATGTTAAACAACATCTAAAGTCAAACGCCACTCATCAGGATTCCTCGTATGCGCAAATCACGACAGGAAACAGCCGAAACGCGGCAGCGAATCGTAGAAGCCGCCAGTGTCGAGTTGTGCCAGAACGGCATCGACGGGACGGGGCTCGCGGGCCTTATGGCCGCTGCGGGCCTGACCCATGGCGGTTTTTACCGGCATTTCGAATCCAAGGACCAAGTAGTGGCGCAAGCGTGCGATGTGGCGGTGGAGGCGTTGCTGACGGAGTTGAAGGCGGTGGGTGAGGAAGGCGGATTCGACGCGCTGGTGAGTCATTACCTCTCGACCGCGCACCGGGATGCGCTGGACAAAAGCTGCCCTTTTGCGGCGCTGGGCTGCGAATTGGCCCGCAGCAGCGAGCCCGTCAGGGACGTGGCGACCCAGGGCCTGGAACGGGTCATCGATCTGCTGGCCGTTCAATCCGGATCGGGGCAGGGTGATGCTGCGCGGGCGGGCGGCATCGTCGCGATCTGCACCATGATGGGGGCGCTCACCTTGTCGAGGCTGGTGTCGCACCCGGCATTTTCAGATGAGATCCTGACAACGGCCTGTGGTCATTTGACGGGAGCGGACCGTGTGCCGGTTTAAGCATCTGTCGGACTGGGGAAACACTCAATGCAGTTCAATCACCAGCCCACTATCAAACTCAGGGTTCTCGTTCACGCCGTTTTTCGCATACCCCCGGGGATTACACACCACACGCGTACTGCCCACCCGATAGTCAAAACTGCCGTGGGTATGGCCATGCAGCCACAGCGCCGGTTGCCATTGCTTGATTCGCTTTTCCAGGTCCGAAACGAAGCTGGAGTTGATCGGCGAGCTGGCGAACATCGGGCTGATGCTTGACCGGGTCGGGGCGAAATGCGAGATCACCACTGTCGGCGTCGTGCTGTCGCGCTTGAAGCAGTCGTCCAGCCAGGCGACGGTCTGCATGAAGATCAGTTGCGACACCGCCGGGGTGAACAAGTCCGGAAAATCCGGCGAGAGCCTGATGTGGCTGAAGTCGCGGATGAGCTGCGTCGCCAGATCGATGCCTTGGGCCCGCTCAAGCGCATCGTCGAACAGTCGATAGTCCGACCACAGGGTGCAGCCCAGAAAACGCACGCCGTCGTGGACGTGTTCCGTGCGTTCCAGGATGTTGATCCCTGTGCCCTGCGACAGGCTGTTCAACTGTTCATAGGTCGTGATCAGGTCACTGCCGTAGAACTCGTGGTTGCCCGCCACGTAGAGGATCGGAATCGGGCAGGCCTTGGCCCACTCGATCGCCCTGGCCGGCCGGGCAATGTCGCCGGCCAGCACGACGATATCGGCGTCGATCTCGGGAAACGGTAGCGCGTTGACGGACAGGTGGATATCGGACAGCAAGGCGATGCGCATGGAGCAATTCCTGTGGGTGTTGAAGGTCGGTCGAGCATTGACGCTGGCTGGGCCCTGGCGTTGAATAGCGCTCCCCAGGCCGATGCTGCTCACTTCCATTTGTAGGGAAAACCGGTGCTCAGAAACGTAACGGACATGGATCTGCGCCTGCTGCGCGTTTTCTCCATCGTCGTCAAATGCGGTGGGTTCACCGCCGCACAGGCGGAGTTGAACATGAGCCAGTCCAACATTAGCACGCACATCTCGGGGCTGGAAAAACGCCTGGGCTATCGAATCTGCGAGCGGGGCAAGGGCGGTTTTCGCTTGACCGAAAAAGGCCAGCGCATCCTCAAGGCATCATCGGCCTTGTTCGGTGCAGTGGACGCCTTTCGCGACGAGGCCCAGGACCTTGCCGGGCGTTTGGTGGGCGATCTTTACCTGGGGCTGGCGGACAACATCGCAACCTTGCCAAGCGCACGAATCGATGCCGCCATCGCGCGCTTTTATCAGCGCGAACACGACATGCACCTGCACATCTTCGTCAACTCGCCCACGGAGCTGGAGTTGGCGGTAATCGACGGGCAACTGGACCTGGCCATTTCCTATTTCAGCCGGCCCTTGCCGACACTGGCGTATCAGCCGCTGTACCGCGAGGACATCGGGATTTTCTGCGGGCACAAACACCCGTTGTTTGCCGTGGACAACCCGAGTGTCGAACAGATGCAGGCCTGCGACTGGATCACCCATGGCTTCCTGCCGGCCGATCAGGTGTTGCCGGTAGCACCGGTTCGAGCGTCCGCCACGGCGCATCACATGGAGGCCGTGGCCCATGGTGTGCTGGCCGGTACGCACCTGGGGTACCTACCGGCCCATTACGCCCGGCCCTGGCTGGAAAACGGGCACATGCGCGCCTTGCACCCCACGACACTGCGCTATGAGGTGCAGCACAGCATGATCACCCATGTCGGGCACCCGCAAAGCGAAGCGGTGCGCGCCTTCATTGATGATCTGCTGAGCGAGCACGCCTTGTAAGCGGGTCAGCCAAGGCAGCGGGTCACGTGCTTGACCGACTGGTAGGCCGACAAGCCCCACGGTCCGAGTTCACGGCCAATACCGCTGCCCTTGGTGCCACCCCAGGAGGTTTCGACGAACACCGCCTGTATCGAGTTGATCCAGACGTGACCGACTTCCAGCGCATTGGCCACGCGTTCGGCCCGCTCCAGATCGCTGCTGATGACTGTGGCCACCAGGCCGAAACGGCTATCGTTGGCCAGTGCCAACGCCTCTGCTTGCGAGCCGAAACGGTGAGTACAGAGCACCGGGCCAAAAATCTCTTCGTGCCACAGGCGACTGGTCAGCGGCACGTCGACGTAGAGGGTCGGGTTGACGAACCAGCCCGGATCGCGCTGCACGTCGCCACCGCTCACGCACTGCAAACCTTCGACGTGGGCGATATCGAAGTACTCGGTCACTTTGGCCCACTGTGCCTGACTGGTCAGCGGCCCCATGTCGACTTCGCCGGTGAGGGGGTTGCCCACCCGCAGTTTTTCGAAGGCTCGCTTGAGACGCACAATCAACTCATCCGCGATGCCGTCCTGTACCAGTAGGCGTGAGGTGGCCGAGCACATTTGCCCGGCGTTCCAGCAGATGCCCGCGACGATCCATTCAACGGCCTGGTCGAGGTCGCAATCGTCGAACACGAGGATGGCGGACTTGCCACCCAGTTCCAGGGTGACGGGTCGGCAATGGGCGGCCGAGCTGCGCATCACCTGACTGCCGATGTTGTTGCTGCCGGTGAACGACAGCTTGTCGATGCCGGGATGATTGCTCAGCGCCGCACCGGTCTCGGCTTTACCGCCAACAATGTTCAACACGCCTGCCGGAAGGCCCAAGGCTTCGGCGATGTGGCCGTAGGCTTGCTCGATCAACGGGGTGATTTCCGAAGGCTTGAGCACCACCGTACAGCCGGCGGCCAGCGCCGGTGCGAGCTTCCAGGCGCTGGTGATCAACGGGAAGTTCCACGGCACGATCAAGCCCACTACACCCACCGGCTCCAGGCGGGTACGGGCATTGAAACCTTTAGCGGACAACGGCACGTCACGGTCCTGGCGTTCATCCAGCCCTTGGGCCAAGTCCGCGTAATAGTTGAACGTGGCCACGGCATCGTCGATATCCACCACGGCTTCGTGACGGGGTTTGCCGTTGTTTTGCATCTGGAGCGCGATCAAGGCTTCACGTCGTTGCTCGAGCTGCTCGGCAAAACCTCGCAAATAGGCGGCCCGCTGCGTAGAGGCGAGGGTGCGCCAACCGGCAAGCGCCTGGCGTGCCGCAACGATCGCCTGGTCGACCTGCGCCGGGCTTGCACCGATGAACTCGGCGAAGGGCTGGCCCAGGGCCGGGTCGTAGACGGTGATGCACTCATCGGCTTCGCCAGCGACCCAACGGCCGTTGATGTAATGCGCGGGGATCATGGGCGTGCTCCTTGCAGAACGCCGTGCACGGCATTGCAAAAAATCTGGCTGTA
Source organism: Pseudomonas putida (assembly GCF_050990305.1). Classification (GTDB taxonomy): domain Bacteria; phylum Pseudomonadota; class Gammaproteobacteria; order Pseudomonadales; family Pseudomonadaceae; genus Aquipseudomonas; species Aquipseudomonas putida_AH. The sequence continues at coordinate 2,839,011 of NZ_CP158817.1, forward strand.
GTCGGCGGCGTCAAGGGCACAGGCATTGGTGTCCGAGGACGAGACATCGGCCAGCGCTTGTTCGCCCACCCAGTCGGCGGCGTCGGCATCGAGGCCGATTTCGCTCAGGGAATGGGGAATGCCCAGGCGTTTGCGCAGGTCCAGTACCCATGCCAGGAAACCCTCGAAATCAGGCTGCTCAAGCTCCAGGTAACGGGCCAGTCGCCCGATGTCCGCGCGGATGGTTTCGCGGTTGGCCATCAGCACATAGGGCAACAGGATCGCGTTCAACAAACCGTGATGCTTGTGAAAACGCGCGCCCAGCGGGTGGGCGAGGGCGTGCACGCCGCCCAGGCCTTTCTGGAACGCCACGGCGGCCATGGCCGAGGCGATCAGCATGCCTTCCCGGGCGACCATGTCCTGGCCATCGTTGAAGGCATTGAAAAGGTGCTGCCGAATCAGGCGAATGCCCTCCACCGCGACACCCGAGGACATGGGGTGATAGAGCGGCGAACAGAACGCTTCGATGTGATGGGTCAGGGCGTCCATCCCGGTTGCTGCCGTCAGGGCTGGCGGCAGGCCGCGAGTCAGCAGCGGGTCGAGGATTACCGTGGCCGGGAGCAGTTCCGGGTGGCTGATCACGCGCTTGATGCTGTGTTCGGTTTGGGTCAGGACAGCTTCGCGGCCCAGTTCCGAACCGGTGCCCGCGGTGGTTGGCAGGGCGATCAAGGGTGGCAGACCCAGCCGTGGAAAATCCGCCAGGGTCGGGTAATTCGCCATGACCTGCGACCATTCGAAACGCTCCAGCCCCTCGGCATCGACGGCGGCCAGGCTGATGCCCTTGGCCGCGTCCATGGCACTGCCGCCGCCCAGGGCGATCAGCGAATCGTGCCGGCCAGCCTTGAACGCGGCGACGCCTTGCGCCACATCCGCCATGCTCGGGTTGCTGGCGACATCGCTGAATACGCTGAACGCAATGTCCGCCTGTGTCAGGTGGGCCTTGAGCAGGGCCAAAGGCTCCAGAGCCAACATGCCGGGGTCGGTCACCAGCAAAGGATTGCGCATGCCGAGCAAGGTGCAGCGCTGTGCCAACGACTCAAGCGCGCCAGGCCCGCAGAAAATTTCCGTGGGGTAATTCCAATAGTGAACTGATGACATCTGAAACTCCGGATCGGCAAGGCGCAGGGAAGCTGCGCCTTGCACAACAAGACGAGAGGGGGGTTATTGCGGGCGCAGTTGGGGATTGAGCGTGCGCAGGTGCGGCTTGGCCGAGAACAGGTAGATCAGGCCCAGGACCGCGAGAATCGAGAACACCAGGATCACTGCCCAGACCTGGAACCATGGGGCACCGGGTGGTGCGAGGGATTCCCGTGGCCAGGCCACGTTGATGCTTTCGAACACCAGCCAGCAGAACGCTGCCAGATTCACCGGCACACCCCAGCGACCGAGGCTGAACACACCCGGTTCGGCTTTCCATTTGCCGCTCAGGCGAGCGAGCAAGGCGCAGGTGACCACGATCAGGAACACCACGAAGAAGCCGCCGCTGCCAAAGGCGATCAGGGTACCGACCGCAGTAGCGTTCAGGCCCAGCGCCAGGCCGAAGCTGGCGAACAGGGTGCTGAACACCATTGCCGCGAACGGTACCTTGCGTTTGTCTACGCGACGCAGCATCGCCGAGGCCGGCAGAATCGAGTCCCTCGCCATGCCGAAGACGGCGCGGCCGATATAGGTTTGCACGGACACGACACAGGCGATGAACGCCACCAGGACGACGCCCACGAACGGCCGTTCCGACCAGGCACCAAAGGCGTCGACCACGGCCGGCGTGACCGGGTCGACGACCTGGCCGGACACCATGGCGGCGGTGTCGGTGTAGGACAGGGTGACGGCGAAGGCGGTGAGCATCACGGTCAGGCCCACCAGGATCATCGAGCGCAGAATGGCCCGTGGCGTCGAGGTGCGGGCATCGGCGGTTTCTTCGGAGACCTGCGAGCAGGCATCAAAGCCCAGGAACGCCCAGCCGCCGACGGCCATGGCCGTGAGAAAGCCCGACAGGTAAGAACCGTCGCCTGCTTGGGAAGACGTCAGGCCTTCGAAGACCAGCGACAGGGAGTGATTGCGGAAAAACAGCAGCAGCAACACGCCAATGCCGATGGAAGCAATGGCCTCGGCAATGATCCCGGCGTTGACGAAATACTTCAGCGGATTGATCCCGAACAGGTTCACACCAAGGCCCAGCAGGAGCAGCACCGCGCCACTGAACACCTGGGCATTGGCGGCAGGGGGTTCGCCGGTGAAAAACAGCCACAGCCAGAACCCGCCCAAATAGGCCACGGTGGTCAACGACGCCAGGGCTGAAGCCAGGTACATGAACCCGGTGAACCAGGCCCAACGATCACCGGCCAGACGCTTGACCCATTGATAGCAACCACCAGCCAGGGGGTATTGCGAGGCCAGTTCGGCATAGACCAGGGCCACCAGCAACTGCAACGCCAGGCACAACGGCACAATCCACACCCAAGAAGGGCCGACGCTCATCGCGCCCAATGACATCACCGAATAGATGCCGACCACCGGTGATACGGTAGCGAAGCCGACGGAAAAAGAGGACCAGAGCGACAAGCCGCGATGCAGCTCCTGGGCGTAGCCCTGGCTGTGCAGCAAGTGTTCATCGGCGCTTGGCCGCTTGAGTGAAATGCTCATCGCGCACCTCCAAAAAAGAGGATGCCAATGAGAGTTGCACAACGGCCGGCACGGTGGCGTGCGAACGAAGTCGACATAGGAATTCCTTGGGTCGGCAGACACATTATTGTTGGGATCGCCTTGTTTTCAGGCGTACCGACGAAACGGGCTCCTTCAGGCAGGAGTGGATGGGAGCTTAAAAGGGGAATACATCAAAGAAAATTCATATGTTTGTAGGCTGACATCTGAATTTTTTGATGTTTGTGGGCGTTATGACTCCCTGTAGGAGCGAGCACGCTCGCGATGGACGTCAACGATAACGCGGGCTGTCTGAATGCCCTCGGCGCTCGAGCCTCCATCGCGAGCATGCTCGCTCCTACAGGGTGTTGTGTACCAGTATCGATTCGTCGATCTGAGCGATGGACGTCACTCCGGTCAAGGTCATGGCCACGCGCATTTCCTTGGCGAAGATATCCAGCATGTTTTCCACCCCGCGTTGGCCGTCGGCGGCCAGTGCATAGGCCATCGAACGGCCCAGCAAGACGCCTTTGGCTCCCAATGCCAACATGCGTACCACGTCCAAACCTGAGCGGATGCCCGAGTCGACCAGCACGCTCAAATCGTTGCCGATGGCCTGCATGATCGGGGGCAGGGCCTTGGCCGTGGACAGCACGCCGTCGAGTTGCCGGCCACCGTGGTTGGACACCACGATCCCATCCGCGCCGAAGCTCACCGCATCGCGGGCATCCTCCGGGTCGAGAATGCCTTTGATGATCATCGGGCCTTTCCAGAATTCACGAATCCATTCCAGGTCGCTCCAACTGATCGACGGGTCGAAGTTGTTGGCCAGCCAGCCCATGTAGTCTTCGAGGGTGACCGCTTTGCCCAGGTACTTGGAGATATTGCCCAGGTCGTGTGGTTTGCCCATCAGGCCGACGTTGAAGGCCCAGTCGGGTCGGGTCATGGCCTGGAGCACGCGACGGGACGAGGCGAATGGGCCGGACATGCCCGAGTGGGCATCCCGATAACGGGCGCCGGGGGTGGGCATATCCACGGTGAACACCAGGTTGCGCACCCCGGCCGCTTGCGCCCGCTCCAGTGCATTGCGCATGAAGCCGCGGTCTTTGAGCACGTACAGCTGAAACCAGATCGGCTGTTGGGTGTTGGCCACCACTTCCTCGATCGAACACACCGACACGGTCGACAGGCATAGCGGGATGCCCTTGTTTTGCGCCGCCTTGACCGCCTGCACTTCGCCGCGCCGGGCGAACATCCCGGTCAGGCCCACTGGCGCCAGCACGATGGGCATCGATTGCGGCTGATTGAAGAGGGTGGTTTGCAGGCTCAGGCTTTCGACGTTTTTCAGGATGCGCTGGCGCAGGCTGACATGGCTCAAATCGGCGCTGTTGGCCCTCAGCGTGTGCTCTGCATAAGCGCCCCCGTCGATGTAGTCGAACAAAAAACGGGGGAGCTTGCGGCGTGCCGCTTCGCGGTAGTCCGATGCAGAGGAGATGATCATGAGTGTGCAGGGCCTTGATCTGGTGAATGAGGGCAGCGCCCGTCGAGTCCAGTGTCAGGTTAGCTTATGTGACCTGTTAGGGGGGAGTGGTGGATTGCAGTGTTGCCAGTTGGCGGAGATGGCGACTGATCGACCACTTTCGCGAGCAGGCTCGCTCCCACAAGGGATCTTCAGTGGACACAGAATCTGTGTTCACCGCGGACCATTGTGGGAGCGAGCCTGCTCGCGAAGAGGACAGGCCAGTCACCTCAATGTGACTCGCCTTACGCCTTCGGGGTCGCGATGTTGAACCAGAAATTGAAGGTGTCGAGCAGGCCCATGAACGTCTTGAACGCTTGCGGGTTACCATCGATTTTCACGTCGCCGTTACCGATTTTCTGCTCGAGCGAACCCTGGCCCAGCTGGATGTCGAGCAGCGTACTCATCTTGAGCGTCAGGCCGACATCTGGTTGGGCAATGGCCTTGTCGGTGTAGCGGAGCACGCCGTTTTCCACGGTCAGGGTGTAGTGCTTGTCCAGGTCGGTGAAGTTCAGGTTCAGGGTGATTTTCTTACCGGCAGCGGCTGGACCGTTGAGGCGCACGGCCAGGTAGTCGAAGAGCATCTCCGGCGACATGGCGCGGATCACGTCGGCGCTGGCGGTCTTGGTGCCAGCGCCCTGGGGCACGCCGTTGCGCAGTTCATAGGCCCCTTGCAGGTACACCGAACGCCATGGGCCGGCTTCGGCCTGATAACCCAGTTGCTCATAGGTATCGGCCAGCAGGTTCTTCGCTTCCTGGTTCTGCGGGTCGGCGAACACTGCGTGTTTCAGCACTTCGGCCACCCAGCGGTATTCACCCTTGTCGAAGTCGGCGCGGGCCTTGTGCAACAGCTCGGCGCTGCCGCCCATGTACTCGACGTACTTTTTCGCCGCCGGCACCGGTGGCAGGTTGTCGAGGTTGGACGGGTTGGCGTCATACCAGCCCATGTAGCGCTGATACACCGCCCGCGCATTGTGCTTGAGGGTGCCGTAGTAGCCACGGTTGAACCACTCCTGGTCCAGCTCGGGCGGCAACTTGATCATCTCGGCGATTTCGGCGCCGTTGTAGCCTTCGTTCATCAGGCGCACGGATTGATCGTGGACGTATTTGTACAGGTCACGCTGTTTGCTCAGGAAGCTGTGAATACGTTCCTTGCCCCAGGTCGGCCAGTGATGGCTCTGGAATTCGACTTCCACGTCATCACCGTACAGTTCCAGGCTTTGCTGGATGAACCGCGACCATTGCAACGCATCGCGCACTTCGGCACCGCGCAGGGTGTAGACGTTGTGCATCTGGCGGGTCACGTTCTCGGCCATCCACAGCGCCTTGAACTGCGGGAAATACGTGTTCATCTCCGTGGGCGCTTCGGAGCCTGGGGTCATCTGGAACACCATCTTCACACCGTCAACGGTCAGTTCCTGTCCGGTGTGGGTGATTTCCTCGGTGGGTTGGATCAGTGAGATCTGGCCCATGGAGATGGTCTGCCCCAGCCCCGAGGACACGCCACCCTGTGGCGAGCGCGGCAGCATGGCGCCGTACATGTACACCGCGCGCCGCGACATGGCGTTGCCGGCGATGATGTTTTCGCTGACGGCGTGCTCGGCAAAGCTCGGTGGGGCGATCACCCGCACCTTGCCGGACTTGACGTCGTCTTCGCTGACGATGCCGCGCATGCCGCCAAAATGATCGGCGTGGGAATGGCTGTAGACCACGGCGACAATCGGCTTCTTGCCCAGGTGCTCCGTGACCAGATCGAACGCGGCCCGTGCGGTTTCCACCGAGAGCAATGGGTCGAACACGATCCAGCCGGTCTGGCCTTCGATGAAGGTGATGTTCGAGATGTCGTAGCCACGCACTTGATAAATCTTGTCGGTGACCTTGAACAAGCCGTACTGCATGTTCAATTGCGCAATGCGCCACAGGCTCGGATTAACGGTGTCCGGTGCGGCCTTGTCGATACCGATGTACTGCTTGTAGCTCTCCATGTCCCAGACCACCTTGCCACTGGCATCACGGATGCTCAGTTCCTTTGGCTGGGCGATCAGGCCATGGCTGGCGTCCGCGAAATCCTGGCGGTCGCTGAACGGCAAGGCCTTGAGCACCGCCTCGTTGGCCTGGCGGGTGATTGGCGTGGCGGGTTTGGGGCTGACCGGTTCGGCGTGGGCCGTCGCGGCCAGCAACGGCAAGACCAGCGCCAGGGCGAAAGGCTTGCGAGATCGGATGGAAAGCATGGGTTACCTGCACGATTGGGGCTGAACGAATACCTCTGCTGCGCACCTTAGGGGCAGCCCCGGTCGTAACCAATACTGATAAAGCATGACTGCGGGGATGATTCTGCGCTCGGCATGCCGTCCTTGAACCGGTTGTTGCACCGTGCGGGCAACGACCGCCCCGCGACACCCCCGAGCCGGGAAAAATCCTCACTCTTTAGGATGATTGTGAAGATCACTCCTTCGTCCGTTATGCCGACACGAGGGAACGATTAGCTTTGGCCGCCGAATGAGAGCCGATTCACACAACAGGGATTAGTCGCATGACTACAACAACAAAAAGACGCGTACGGTTCCAGCTCAGCCTGTTGGCCAGCACCATTGCGTTGAACATTGCGGGCCAAGCCCAGGCGGTCAGTTTCAACATCGGCGAAATCGAAGGGCAGTTCGATTCATCGCTGTCGGTAGGTGCCAGCTGGTCGACACAGGCCCCGCACCAGGGGTACATCGGCGGCCACAATGGCGGCACCGGGCTGTCGCAGACCGGCGATGACGGTCACTTGAACTTCGAGAAGGGCAAGACCTTCTCAAAGATCTTCAAGGGCATTCACGATCTGGAACTCAAGTACGGCGACAGCGGTGTATTTGCCCGTGGCAAGTACTGGTATGACTTTGAACTCAAGGACGAAGACCGCCCGTTCAAGCAAATCGACGACCAGGGTCGCAAGGAGGGCGCCAAGTCTTCCGGTGCGCAGTTACTCGACGCCTTTGTCTATCACAACTACACCATCGCCGATCAGCCAGGGTCGGTGCGCCTGGGCAAGCAGGTGGTGAGTTGGGGTGAAAGCACCTTTATCCAGAACAGCATCAACTCGATCAACCCGATCGACGTTTCGGCGTTCCGTCGTCCGGGTGCGGAGATCAAGGAAGGGCTGATTCCGGTCAACATGTTCTACGTCTCCCAGAGCCTGACCGACAACCTGTCGGCCGAAGCCTTCTACCAGATCGAGTGGGACCAGACCGTCATCGACAACTGCGGCACATTCTTCTCGCAAACCGACGTGGCAGCCGATGGCTGCAAGGGCAACCTCAACGTCCTGACGCCGGCGCTTGGCGCCTTTGGTGGTTTGCTGGGCTACCAGACGACCTCCGAAGGGGTGGTGATTCCTCGTGGTGCCGACCGCGATGCTCGTGACAGCGGCCAGTGGGGCGCGGCGATGCGCTACACCTTCGAGCCGTTGAACACCGAGTTCGGTGCCTACTTCATGAACTACCACAGCCGCGCGCCGATTTTCAGTACTCAAGCGGCGGACCGCTCGCAATACGTGCAATCGGCCGGTGTACTGGCCGGTGCAGTGCCCGGTATTCCGGCCGCGGCACGCAACGGTGCGGCCATCGCCAACGTCGCAGGTGCCAGCAACTACTTCATCGAGTACCCCGAAGACATCCGCCTGTATGGCCTGAGCTTTGCCACCACCTTGCCGACCGGTACGGCCTGGTCCGGCGAGTTGAGCTACCGCCCCAACGCGCCAGTGCAGCTCAACACCACCGACGTGCTGTATGCCGGCGTCCGTGGCCTGGCGGGCCTGAACCCCGCGTTCGCGCCGTTCGGCCAGTACTCAGTGCTCGGTGGCGATCCGTCGACGATCCCCGGCAGCACCTTGCACGGTTACAACCGCAAGGAAATCACCCAGTTCCAGACCACCTTCACCCACTTCTTCGATCAGATCATGGGGGCCGAGCGCCTGACCCTGATCGGTGAGGTCGGCGTGGTGCATATCGGCGGACTGGAAAGCACCTCGGTGGCCCGTTATGGCCGCGACCCGGTGTACGGTCCGGGCGAACTGCCCGGCACACTGACGGGCGGATTGCCCAGCTGCCAGGCGATCAACGCCGGTACCTTCGCCGGCACCCCGGCGGCGGGCAACTCTGCCAAATATTGCGATGACAAAGGCTTCGCGACGGCGACGTCCTGGGGGTATCGCGGCCGGGCCATCTGGGATTACTCGAACGTGTTTGCCGGGGTCAACCTCAAGCCAAGCATCGCCTGGTCCCATGACGTCCACGGCTACGGTCCCAACGGCCTGTTCAACGAAGGCGCCAAGGCCGTCAGCCTCGGTCTGGATGCCGAGTACAAGAACGCCTACACCGCCGGCCTTTCCTACACCAACTTCTTCGGTGGCGATTTCAACACCACCACCGACCGTGACTTTCTCGCGCTCAGCCTGGGCATGAGCTTCTAAGCGCCGACCCTCTGAAAGGATCTATCGACATGACCAAGAACAACAAAGTCTTCATGCAAACCGGTGCCCTGGTACTCAGCCTGCTGGCGACCAGTGTGATGGCCAAGGTATCGCCTCAGGACGCCGAAAAACTAGGCACGACCCTGACCCCGCTGGGCGCGGAAAAGGCCGGCAACGCCGATGGCAGCATCCCGGCCTGGACCGGCGGCTTGCCGACCAATGCCGGGACCGTGGATGCCAAAGGTTTCCTGTCCGACCCGTTCGCCGATGAAAAACCACTGTTCACCATCACCGCGCAGAACGCCGCGCAGTACAAAGACAAGCTGTCCGCCGGTCAGTTGGCGATGTTCCAGCGCTACCCGCAGACCTACAAAATCCCGGTCTACAAGACTCACCGCAGCGTGGCGGTGCCCGCCGACATCTATGCGGCGGCGAAGGTCAGCGCGCTGAACACCGAGGGCATCGATGGCGGTAACGGCCTGAGCGGGTTCAATGAAAGCCACTATTACGCGTTTCCGCAGCCCAAGAGCGGCGTTGAAGTGGTGTGGAACCACACCACCCGTTACCGGGGCGGTAACACCAAGCGCCTGATGACCCGCGTGCAACCCCAGGCCGACGGCGCGTTCAGCATGATTCAGTTCGAAGACGAAGTGTCGTACCCCAGCGCCCTGGCGGATCAGGACAAAGGCAAGGCCGATAACATCCTGTTCTACTTCATCCAGCGCGTGACGGCCCCGGCGCGACTGGCCGGTAACGTGCTGCTGGTGCACGAGACCATCGATCAGGTCAAGGAACCGCGCATGGCCTGGGTCTACAGCGCCGGCCAGCGCCGCGTGCGCCGCGCGCCCCAGGTCGCCTACGACGGCCCGGCAACCGCCGCCGATGGCCTGGCGACCTCGGACAACTACGACATGTTCAACGGTGCGCCGGATCGCTATGACTGGAAACTGGTCGGCAAAAAGGAAATGTACATCCCGTACAACAGCTACAAGCTCGACTCGCCAAACCTCAAATACGCCGACATCCTCAAGGCCGGTCACATCAACCAGGACCTGACCCGTTACGAACTGCACCGGGTATGGGAAGTGGTGGCCACGCTTAAGCCGACCGAGCGCCACATCTATGCCACCCGTCACATGTACTTCGACGAGGACAGCTGGGAGCTGGCCGAAGTCGATCACTACGACGGTCGTGGTGCCTTGTGGCGTGTGGGCGAGGGGCATATCCAGCAGTACTACCACAAGCAGGTGCCGGGCTACACGGCCGAGACCCTGTATGACCTGGTGGCGGGCCGCTACTCGGTGGTGGGTCTGAAGAACGAAGAAAAACGCAGCATCGAGTTCGGCTTCCAGAGCCTGGCCGCCAACTACACCCCGGCCGCGCTGCGTCAGGCTGGCGTGCGTTGAGGTTCTGGCACTGATGTAAAGCCATCTCCCTGTAGGAGCCGGCTTGCTGGCGATGACGGCCGTCCAGACGACAATGCAGGGTCTGATCTACCGCCATCGCCAGCAAGCCGGCTCCCACGGGGAGGTGTGTTTGAGTCGTTATCTGGTAGAGACACGCTCGTGCGCTTGCATTGGATCTTGAGGCATTACCCTTTGTAGGAGCCGGCTTGCTGGCGATGACGGCCGTCCAGACGACAATGCAGGGTCTGACCTACCGCCATCGCCAGCAAGCCGGCTCCCACGGGGGGCCACAGGTTTTTGCGGTGGGTTTGTTCAGACAGGGTTTGCGTCGCAGTGCAATGCTCTGCAACATATCTGTATACATAACAACAAACAGAATGTGCCCATGCCTCAACCGATCCCATCCCCTCATGCCGCCAGCGGCCTTGCACGGCTTGCCCCCGGCCATCTCTTGCGTCCGCGCCTGAGTGAGGCGCTGTTGAAGGGGGATTGCCGCTTGCGCCTGCTCTGTGCACCGGTGGGCAGTGGCAAAAGCGCGATTCTCAGTGAATGCCTCCAGCAGTTGCCGACCGGAACCCGTCTGGTGCATTTGAACCTGCGCGGCAAATCCCTGACCGTCGACGCCTTTGCGCAACGATTGGCCGGGGCGCTGGGGCTGGACGATAGCGGTCCAGCGGGTCTGCAGCGATACCTGGACAGCGTGTCGAGTGGGCTGTGGTTGGTCATCGACGATTACCCGCGCATGCCCGATCAAGCCTTCGATGACGCACTCAACGACCTCATCCAGACCTCATCGTCCCATGTCCAGTGGTGGCTGGCCGGTCGCCGCCGTCCGGGGCTGCAATTGACGCGCTTGCTGCTCGATGGCGATTTGTTCGAGTTGGGCAGTGCCGAGTTGAGCTTCAATGAGCACGAACTGGCGGAGTTGTTGCGGCACAAAGAGCTGCATTGGCCGTGGCCGGTCATTGCCCAATTGCACGGCGATTCCCAAGGCTGGTGTGCGGGGGTTCGTCTGTACCTGCTGTCGTTGAAGGCTGACAGCGAGGCGCAGCCATACGATTCATGCGCTGCCCGGGTGTTCGAATACCTGAGGCACGAAGCGCTCGACGAGTTGCCGCACGAGTGGCGCCAGGCGCTTTATACCCTGGCGCAATTGCCGTATTTCGACGCGCACCTGAGCGAGCAATTGCTGGGGGTCGGTGAAGGTGAGCAGTTGCTCAAGCAACTGCTCGTCTGCGGGTTGTTCATCGAGACGGTCGGTGTCGATGAGCAGGTGCACCGCGTGCAACCGGCGATGCTGGCGGCACTGGCCGGCCAGTTGCCTGCAACCTTGACCAAGGCGGTGTTTCGCAAGGCGTGCCAGTGGTATGTCAGCCAGGACGATGTGCGCATGGCGCTGGAGTATGCGGTCAGGGCGGAACAGACCGAGGTGGCGGCCACGCTGATGCAGCGGTTCACCGGCGATGCCTTGTTGCAGGGGCGTAGCCTTGGGCAGTTGATGCAGTGGCGTCGCGAGTTGCCCATCGATCTGCTGACCGGCACGCCACGCCTGCTGTTGCTCAATGCCTGGGCGCTGTTGCTCAGTGGTCGACTGGTGGAAGCGCAGGCCTATACCGATCAGGTCGCCCGCTTCATGCCACAGCCGACGGCCGAGCGGCAGTTCGAATTGATCGCGCAATGGAAGGCCTTGACCGGCAACCTGGCGTTTCATCGCGGGCAAGGCGAGACGGCGCGCCAATGGTTGGTCGAAGCCATTGCCGAATTGCCCGAGCGCGCCTGGGGGCAACGCTTGTTCTGTCTGGTCCTGCAAATCGAACAGGCGCTGATCGATGGCCAGTTGGAGCACGCTCAGGAGCTCAATCGGGTGACTACCAAACTGGCCCGGCAACATGCCAGCCTGGCCATGGAAAGCGTGACGGTGCTGGGTCATGTGAAGTTGCTGGAAATACGCGGCGAGTTGTTGCGTGCAGAAACCTTGCTCAAGCGTCTGTACACCGAATTGACTAATGCCTGGGGGGCCGAACTCAGTCCGATGCGTGGCCGGGTGCAGTTGCGCCGTGCCACATTGTTGGTACAGCAAGGGCGGTTTGAGGAGGCTGCGGTGATTTATCAGTCCGGCCTCAAGGAGTGTGAAGCCGGTGGCGATCCGGCGGCCTTCTGGGGGTATCTGGGCCTGGCTGAAATCGATGCCCAGGAGGGCGAGCTGGGCAGTGCATTCCTGCGCATTGCCGATGCCGAACGCGCGATGCAATACAACCACATCAGTGAGCACTTGTATCAGGGTGTGGTATTGCGCGCCAAAGCACGCCTGTGGCTGGGGCAGGGGCGTAGCACACAGGCCGAAAAAGCCCTGCGCAACCTGCCGGGGCACTGGCTGTCGGCGTCACCTTACGGTTTACCGGATCTGCACCTGCGCCTGTATCTGTTGCAATTGCAGGCCAGCCTCGCGACCGGCGAGGTGGAAACGTCGCTGGCCAAACTGGCCGAACTCCACGCCAGGACCGTGGCCGAAGGTCGGCGCGCCCTGGCCTGTGAAGTCGGCTTCAGCCTGGCCGAGGCGCTCTACGCGAGCAATAAACCGGCACAGGCCAAGCAGGCACTGCTCGATGCAATTGCCGAGGCTCGGCAAATGGGCATGGTCAGTGTCGAAAGGGCCTTTGCCCGGCGCAATCGGGGTTTGAGTCGCTGGGTGGGTGAGGCCAGCCAGAATGACGAGGTACCGGCCTCACTGTTGAGTCGCCGTGAACTGGATGTGCTCAAGCTGATCGCCCAGGGTTTTTCCAACCAGCAAATCGCCGAAAGCCTCTTCATCTCGCTACATACGGTCAAGACCCACGCCCAGCGGATCAACTTCAAGCTGGGCGTCGAGCGTCGCACCCAGGCGGTGGCCAGGGCCAAGGAGCTGGGTCTGAGCTGATCACTGCATCGCCAGCAACTGCCGCCGATGTTCCCGTGGTGTCCTGGCAAACCAGCGGCGACACGCCCGGTTGAAGACGCTCTGCTCGCTATAGCCGAGCAAACCCGCCACCTGGGACATGGGCATGTTGCGTTCGGCCAGGTAATGCTCGGCGCGGTCCCGGCGAACTGCTTCGAGCACTTCATCGAAACCGCTGCCCAGTTCGGCCAGGCGCCGTTGCAGAACCCGCTCGTGCAGGCCCAATTGCTCGGCCACCAGGGCCAGGCGGCAGCGCTGGGTCGGTAGCAATCGCAGGATCAGGCGTTCGACCTCCTGCACCAGGTCGGCGGGCTGCGCAGCGCCGAAGTGACTCAGGTAATGCACCAGTGTCTTGTGCATCAGCGGGTCCTGATGTTCGATCCGCTGGTTCAATTGTTCGGCACTGAGCACCAGTGCATTGCGGGCTTGCCCCGTATAGGCCTGCGCCTTGAAGAAGCGCCGGTAACGAGACGCCGGCAAGGGCGATTGTCCGCTCAACAGCACCGCCTGCGCGGCGAATCGGGTGCCGCACAGCAGCTTCAAGGTGTTATGCCCCACACCCAACGCCAGTTCGACCATTTGCCGTTGCTGCAACAGGCCAGGCAGGCGTATGTCGATCACCAGTCTTGGCGCGTCGGACTCGCGGGTATCCAGTTCCAGATGAATGCCGGGGCTGTGGTAACCGATGAAGCGCACGATGTCCGCCAGTGCCAGCCCGACAGTCGCCGAACTGCGGGCAATCAGCGCCACTGGGCCGAGTACATGCAGGTCCTGATACTCGGCCATGCGCAGGCCGAAGTCCGGGCAATCGAGGGCTTGCGACGCCGACTCGAGCAGGCCCACCAGGGAACGCAATGGCATCCGCGCGTCCTCTTCCAGGCTTGAATCGGGGTCGATGCGAAAGTGTCGCAGGAACGTATCGGGATCACTGCCCAGTTGCGTGACCACCTCACGAAAACCGGTCAGGGAGCTGTTGCGGATCAATGCGGTCATAGTCGTCGAAAGTCAAAAAATAGTCGGCAAAAATCAATTAATTTTGCGCCGCAGCGAGGAACAATGCCAGCTCGTTCCGCCACCCGAGAACAAGAACAATGGAATTCGACTACATCATCATCGGCGCCGGTTCTGCCGGTTGCGTGTTGGCCAATCGTTTGAGCGCCGACCCGGCCAAGCGCGTTTGCCTGCTCGAAGCCGGCCCGAAAGACACCTCGCCCTTGATCCATGCGCCCATCGGCGTCGCCGCGATCCTGCCGACCAAACACGTCAACTGGGCGTTCCAGACCGTGCCCCAGCCCGGACTGGGCGGACGCGTCGGGTATCAGCCGCGGGGCAAGGTGCTCGGTGGCAGCAGCTCGATCAACGGCATGATTTACATCCGTGGACACAAGAGCGATTTCGATGACTGGGAGGCGCTCGGCAATCCGGGATGGTCCTATGCCGATGTATTGCCGCATTTTCGCAAAAGCGAAAAGCATCACCGTGGCGGCTGTGATCACCATGGCGGCCTTGGCGAGTTGTATGTCGGCAAGGCCCAGGCGCATCCGGCCAGTGAGGCGTTCATTGCCTCCGCGCAATTGGCCGGGCACCGGTTCAACCCGGATTTCAATGGCGCTGACCAGGAAGGGGTGGGGCCGTATGAAGTGACCATCCGCGATGGCCGTCGCTGGAGTGCCGCCACGGCGTTCCTGACTCCCGTGCGTGAGCGCCGCAGCAACCTCACCGTGATCACCGATGCCCATGCCGAGCGGATTTTGCTACAAGGCAAACAGGCGGTGGGTGTGCAGGTAAAAGTCAAAGGCAAGCGTCTGGCGCTCAAGGCGCGCAAGGAAGTGTTGCTCAGCGCGGGTGCCTTCGGCAGTCCGCAGTTGCTGATGCTGTCGGGGATCGGTGCCGAGGCCGAACTCAAGCCGCACGGTATTGCCGTACAACATGAATTGCCTGGTGTCGGACAGAACCTGCGCGACCACCCCGATGTAGTGCTGTGCTATCGCAGCACTGACAACACGTTGCCCGGATTTTCCCTGGCCGGTGGTGTGAACATGGGCAAGGCATTCATGGAATACACCCGGAAAAAAACCGGCCCGTTCGCCAGCAACTTCGCCGAAGCCGGTGCGTTCCTCAAAACCGATGCGACGCTGGAGCGCCCGGATATCCAGCTGCATTCGGTGATCAGCATGGTCGACAATCACAACCGCACCTTGCATTGGGGCCACGGTTTCAGCTGCCATGTGTGCGTGCTGCGTCCCAAGAGCATCGGCCATGTCGGCCTGCAATCTGCTGACCCGTCCGCGCCACCGCGTATCGACCCGCGCCTGCTCAGTCATGACGACGACGTGCAAACCTTGCTCAAGGGTTATCGCATGACCCGCGATATTCTCGAGCAAGCCCCCATGGCGCCATTCGGCCTCAAGGACATGTACAGCCATGGGCTGTATCGCGATGAACAGTTGATCGACGTCCTGCGTCGGCGCACCGACACCATCTACCACCCGGTCGGAACCTGCAAAATGGGCATCGATGACAGTGCCGTGGTCGATTGTCAATTACGCGTGCACGGGATCGAGGGTTTGCGCGTGGTCGACGCCTCGATCATGCCGACGCTGGTCGGCGGCAACACCAACGCGGCGTCGATCATGATTGCCGAACGGGCTGCGCAGTGGGTGCTGCGGGCCTGATCTGTAGGAGCAAAGCTTGCTCGCGATGGCGGTGTGTCAGGCGGTTCATGATTGACTGGGCTGCCGCTATCGCGAGCAAGCTTCGCTCCTACGGAGAGGTGTGTTTTCCGGTCTTCCGGCGTCCGGTCAGGCCATTCGCCTGGGGATCGAGGTCTTTGCCAACCTGTAGGAGCAAAGCTTGCTCGCGATGGCGGTGGGTCAGGCGGTTCGTGATTGACTGGGCTGCCGCTATCGCGAGCAAGCTTTGCTCCTACGGAAATGTGTGTTTGGCTGTCTTCCGGCGTCCGGTCAGGCCATTCGCCTGGGGATCGAGGTCTTTGCCAACCTGTAGGAGCAAAGCTTGCTCGCGATGGCGGTGGGTCAGGCGGTTCATGATTGACTGGGCTGCCGCTATCGCGAGCAAGCTTCGCTCCTACAGGTAGACGTGTTTGGCAATCTGACAACCGCTCGTCAGTGAACTACGCTGCGTTCTGTAAACCCTGTCATCACCCCTGTGACGTAAGGAATAGACGCATGCGGAGCAGGTTGCCTGCCACATTGATAATCGTTTTCGGCGTGTTTTGGTCAATGCTTCTCTGGGCCGCGGACACGGTTAAACCGGGTGAAGAGCCCGTCGAATTGAAAGTCGCCAACCGCAGCATCATGGTGTTTCGCGCCACGTTGCTCGGTGAGGCGCCGGCGACGCGGGTCAAGCGGGCGAGGGCGGTGATCAGCGAAGCCCTGGATGAATCGGACGATCTGGTGGTCTCGGTTGATCCGATCCAGAACAGTTACCTGGTGCTGTTGGGCGCCAAGCGGGCATTTATCGTCGCGCCCAAGGATGTCGACGACCTGGAATACACCTCTGTCCAGCAGGCAGCGGAGGGCGCGGCCGGGAAGTTACGTCAGGTGGTGGCTGAAACCCGGGAGGCGCGAAGCCTGCATTTGATTATTCGCGCGCTCGTCGCGGCGGCCATCGCCACGGCGGTCTATTTCGTGTTGCTCTGGGTTGTGGCCTACATACGACGCCGATTGCTCAAGCGCCTGCCCGAATTGATGGACCGCCACTCCCGCGCGCTGAAAGTGGGACGGGTCCAGGTGCTTGAGGCCAACTACCTGTACCCGCTGGTCATTCGCCTGTTCGGGCTGTTGCGATGGCTGGTCTTGTTACTGCTGACCTATGAGTGGCTGGGATTTGTCCTGTCGCGATTCCCCTACACCCGGCCTTGGGGTGAGAGCCTCAACAATTACCTGTTTGAACTGGCGAGCTATCTGTTTCAGGCGATCATTGGCGCCATCCCCGGCCTTGGGGTGGCGTTGGCGATTTTCTTCATCGCCCGTGGCGCGACGGCCTTCAGTCGTCGCGTGCTGCGGCGCATGGCGACGCCGGGCACCTTCAATTGGCTCAATCAGGAAACCCTGCAACCGACTCAACGCCTGACTTCTTTGGCGATCTGGCTGTTTGCCCTGGCAATGGCCTACCCGTATCTGCCTGGCGCCGGCACAGACGCGTTCAAGGGCTTGTCGGTGCTGATCGGCCTGATGATTTCCCTGGGCGCCACCAGTGTGGTCGGGCAGGCAGCGGCCGGGTTGATCCTGACCTACACCCGAACCCTTCGGCCCGGCGAGTTCGTGCGCATTGGCGAATACGAAGGCACGGTCACGGAACTGGGCATGTTCACCACCAGCATTCGTACCGGTCTTGGGGAAGTGCTGACCTTGCCCAACTCGATGATCACCGGCACGGTCACCAAAAACTATTCGCGCACCGTGCAGGGCCCCGGTTACGTGGTGGATACCGTGGTGACCATCGGCTACGACACGCCGTGGCGGCAGGTCGAAGGCATGTTGCTGGAAGCCGCCCGGCGTACCCCCGGTGTCCTGGAAAACCCACCGGCTCAGGTGTTCCAGACTGCGCTTTCGGATTTCTATCCCGAGTACCGTTTGGTGGCGCAAGCCATCCCCAGCCAGCCTCGGCCCCGCGCCGTGCTGCTGAGCATGCTGCACGCCAATATTCAGGACGTGTTCAACGAGTACGGCGTGCAGATCATGTCGCCGCATTATCTGGGCGATCCGGAAGAGGAGAAGCGGGTGCCGAAAGACAAGTGGTACGCGGCACCGGCGCAGGAGCCCAAGGACGAATTGTAACGGCAACCTGTGGGAGCGGGCTTGCTCGCGAAAGCGGTGTGTCAGTCAATGAATATGTTGTCTGACCCATTGCATTCGCGGGCAAGCCCGCTCCCACAGGGTTTTGTGTCATTCACCAATCCAGCGGCCGTCCCGGATACCTGTGGGAGCGTGGCTTGCCCGCGATGGCGTCAGGTCAGTCAGCATCGATGTTGAATGTGACGGCGCTATCGCGAGCAGGCTCGCTCCTACAGGTGAGTGGTGTTTTAGCCTCCAGGTTTGTTCAGGGCCGCCTCGGCTGCGGCAATCTCCGCCTGGCGCTTGGCAATCACATCCCCCACCGGCGGCCCCTGGAAGCGCCGGGCTTCGAAGCCGAACCAGACGATGGCGGTCAGGATCAGGAAACCGATGGTGATGTACAACGCCCAATCGTTCGGCGGCTGGATACCGATGACGAAGATGATCACCATCGACAGGACCGAGAGCAGGGCGAACACCGTGTACCAAAAACGCCCGATGTTCCACGGCCCCATGGTTGGCCATTTGGAGGTGCCGTAGGTGAACAGGCCCAGCACGATGGGGATGATGAAAGAGAAGAACAGGAAGATCACCGTGCAGGACACGACGATGGTGTAGACCGGTGTCGCACCGACTGAAATCACCGACGAGCCCCAGTCGAACAAAACGGCGAGTGTGGCGCCGGTCCAGATCGCAGCCACCGGGCTGCGGAAGGTTGGCGAAACCGAGGACAGTGCCTTGGAACACGGCAGGCCGCCATCGCGGGAGAAGGCGAAGATCATCCTCGACACCGAGGTCACCGTCGCCAGTCCGCACAATATTTGCGAGATGAAGATCGCAACGTACAGCGCGTCTCGCAGCAATGGGCTTACTTGAAGATTCATCGCCCAGAAAAACACGTTCCAGCCTTGCTTGGCTGCGTCGTCCATGTTCGGCAGCATCAGTACGAACGCGCTGAGCATGACCCAGCCGAACAACAGCGACCAGATCACCGACATGACCATGCCGCGAGGCACGGAAACGGCCGCGTTGCGAGTCTCTTCGGAGGTGTGCGCCGAGGCGTCGTAGCCGGTGATGGTGTAGATCGGCAGCAGCAGGCCGAGCATGAAGATCCAGCCATTGGACACCTGTGGCCAGACACTGCCGCCAGCCTCGCCCGAATAGTTGCTGAAAGTCACTAAACGGGAAAACTCGTAGCTGGGTGCCGAGATCAGGCAGACGACGGTCAGCGCCAGCGCGGTGGCGAAGATCAGGTAGCCGGAGAAGTCGGTGAGTTTGGCAGTCAGGCCGATACCCAGGTGGTTGCACAACGCCTGCAGGCCGGTGAGGATCGCCAGGAAAATCACCCGTGTCGTGGTGGTGTCCTCCATGCCCAGCGTCGGCCCGAACGCACCGAAGAAGAAGTAGTAGGTGCCGACGTTGATCGCGCCGAGCACGGTCACCAGCCCCAGCAAATTGAACCAGGCCGTGAGCCAACCGGTGAAGCGATTGCCCAGGATCGAACCCCAGTGATACAGACCGCCTGCGGTCGGGTAGGCCGAGGAAATCTGCGCCATGGCCAGCGCGAACACCCCGGAAATCAGGCAACCGATCGGCCAGCCGATGCCAATCGATGCACCGCCTGCGCCCGAGGTGCCTTGGGCCAGTGAGTTGATACCGCCGGAGAGGATGCAGATGATCGAGAAGGAAATCGCAAAGTTGGAGAAAACGCCCATTCGTCGCGACAGCTGCTGGGCATAGCCCATGCTGTGCAGCACCTTGACGTCTTCGTCATGGGCGTCGGTGCCGGGCTGGCTTGCTGGGTTCATGGTGTGTGCCCCTTCAGGTTTTGATACGCATCCATCCGCATTGGCGGACAGCTCGGCCTTCAACCCCTTGTCGTACTGCTCCTGACTTCAATCGGTGAAATCTGTTCGCCTACACATTTACCTGTAGGAGCGAGCATGCTCGCGATGGACTCAAGGACGGTGCGTTCATTCAGAAAGCACGCGTTATCGTTGACGTCCATCGCGAGCAAGCTCGGCTCCTACAGGGAAACGCGGGGTGTCAGGCGCCCAGCATCATCGTTAACGTTCATCGCGAGCATGCTCGCTCCTACAGGAGGCGGCCGTGGAGGGCTGCCTGGAAAATGTCTGCCACACCGGCCCGGGTCAGGGGCAGCGGGTTGCCGCCGGCTGACGGATCGACAATCGCCATGTTCGCGATCAGGTCGGCCTGCTTGTCATCCACCCCGAGTTCAAACAGCGTGTGCGGTACGGCGATGTCCTTGCGCAATTTGAGGACGAAGGCCAGGAAACTGTCGAAACCCGGGGAGGGCAGGTGCAGGTACGCGGCCAGGCGCGTGATGCGTTCCTCGATGGCCGGGCGATTGAATTTCAGGACATAGGGCATCAGGGTCGCGTTGGTCATGCCGTGATGGGTGTCGTACAACGCACCGATGGGATGTGCCAGGGCATGCATGCCGCCCAGGCCTTTCTGGAACGCGGTGGCGCCCATCGCCGCCGCCGCGAGCATTTGCCCGCGCGCATCGAGGTCGGAAGGGGTGTGCACCGCGCGCACCAAGGCATTGGCCACCAGACGCATGCCTTCCACTGCAATGCCGTCGGCCATGGGGTGGAAACCGGGGGCGCAGTACGCCTCCAGACAGTGCGAGAGCGCATCCATGCCGGTGCCAGCGGTGACTTTCGGCGGCATGCCGACCGTCAGCGCAGGGTCGCTGATGACCACGCGCGGCATCATTTTGGGGTGGAAGATGATGCGTTTGGTGTGGGTTTTATCGTCGATGATCACCGCCGCACGGCCCACTTCGGAGCCCGTGCCCGCCGTCGTCGGCACCGCGATGACCGGGGCGATGCGGCTTGCATCGGCGCGGGTCCAGTAATCACCGATGTCCTCGAAGTCCCACACCGGACGCGTCTGCCCGCTCATGAACGCGATGAGCTTGCCCATGTCCAGGCCGCTGCCGCCACCGAAGGCCACCACGCCATCGTGGTTTCCGGCACGCCAGGCGTCGAGCCCGCCGGCGAGGTTGCTTTCCACCGGGTTGGGCTTGAGGTCGCAAAACAGCGCTGCGCCCAAACCCGCATCACGTAAGGAGTCCAGCGCGGCTGTGGTGATGGGCGCGCGTCCCAGGCCACTGTCGGTCACCAGCAACGGTCGCTCGATACCCTGGCTGCGACAGACCTCGGCCAGTTCGCTGATGCGACCGACACCGAAGCGGATGCTGGTGGGGTAGTTCCAGTTTCCAGTCAGGCTCATGGTTCAGATCTCGTGGCGCAAATGGAAGGATTTGGCGCGGGTCAGGTGTTCATAGCCCAGGCGCGACAGGGTCACGCCGCGCCCGCTGTTCTTGACCCCGGTCCAGGCCAGGGCCGGGTCCAGGTAATCGCAGCGATTCATGAACAGGGTGCCGGTGTCGATCTGGTTGCCCAGGCGTTCGGCGGCGGCCAGATCCCGGGTCCAGATCGAGGCGCTGAGGCCGAACTCACTGTCATTCATCAGGGCGATGGCTTGCTCATCGCCGCTCACCGGCATGATGCCGACCACCGGGCCGAAGCTTTCGTCGCGCATGACCGACATTTGATGGGTGACATCCACCAACACTTGCGGTGCGAGGTAGGCGCTGCCGGGCACATCCTTGGGGAAGTCCTGCGGATCGATCAGTGCCTTGGCGCCTTGGGTGAGCGCTTCGGCGATCTGGCCGCGCACGAAGTCCGCCGCTTTAGGATTTACCAACGGCCCGAGGGTGGTCGCTTCGTCCAGGGGATTGCCCAGCACGTATTGGCGCGTCAAGGCGGCGAAACGCTCGATAAAGGCTGGGTAAATGGCCTGATCGACGTAGATGCGTTCCACGGCGCAGCAGCTTTGTCCGGAGTTGAAGAAGCTGCCGTCCACCAGGTTTTCAACCGCATGTTCGAGGTTGGCATCGGCCCGAACATACGCAGGGTCCTTGCCGCCGAGTTCCAGGCCAAGGCCAAGGAAACCTTCGACGGCAGCGTGTTCCATGGTCTTGCCGCCCTCCACGGAACCGGTGAAGTTCACTTGATGGACCTTTCCAGAGGCAATGGCGGCTGACGTATGGAGATGACTGAGTACCAGGTTCTGGAACAACCCTTCAGGCAGATTCGCCCGGCGAAAGGCCTCGGCGAAACGTTCACCCACTAACAGGGTTTGCGAAGCGTGCTTGAGGATGACGCTGTTGCCGGCCATCAGCGCCGGGATGATCGTGTTCACGGCAGTCAGGTAGGGGTAATTCCACGGGGCGATCACCAGCACCGTGCCCAGCGGTTCGCGTTTGATATACCGGCGAAAACCGTTGATGGATGTGGGCTCAACGTTCGCCAAGGCTTCGGGCGCAATGGCGATCATATGCCGGGCACGCTCTTCGAAACCGCGTAGCTCGCCGGCGCAATAGCGCACCGGACGGCCTATTTGCCAGGCCAGTTCCGGGACGATTTCGTCCTTCATGGCCAGCATGGCGTCCACGGCGGCACTGCAAAGCGCTGCGCGTTCGCTCAGTGGCAGCAGTTTCCATTGCGCCTGGGCGATTGCGGCGGCGTCCAGCGCCTGATCGAGTTGGACAACGTCGGCGCATTCACGCACGGCGTAGACCCGGCCGTCGACCGGGGAGATAAGTTGAATCGTCGAGGTCATGATGTTCTCTACCGAGATCTCAATAGCGTTCGAAACCGCGCTGCAATTCCCAATCGGTCACCCGTCGGTCGTATTCCTTCTGTTCCCACTCGGCGGTGTGCACGTAGTGATCGATCACTTCATTGCCGAACGCTTCACGCAACATGGTCGAACCCTTGAGCGCGGCGCTGGCGTCACGCAGGGTCTTGGAGACTTCGGGCAAGTGCTCGTCGACGTAGGCATCGCCCTCGTAGGGTGGGTCGAGGCTGAGTTTCTCGTCGATCCCGGCCAGCCCCGCGGCGATCAACGCGGCGAAGGCCAGGTACGGGTTGAGATCGGCGCCGCCGATGCGGCATTCGATGCGAATGGATTTGCTGTCTTCGGCGCACAAGCGGAAACCGGCGGTGCGGTTGTCACGGCTCCACACCGCGCGGGTCGGCGCGAAGGTGCCGGCCTGGAAGCGCTTGTAGGAGTTGATGTAGGGCGCGAGGAAACAGGTAATATCGTTGGCGTACTTGAGCTGTCCGGCAACCCAGGAACGCATCAGCTTCGACATGCCGAATTCGGCCTTGGCATCGAAGAACAGCGGCTTCTTCGCGTTTTTGTCCCACAGGGAATTGTGGATGTGGCTGCTGGAGCCGGCGGCGTCGTAGCGCCACTTGGCCATGAAGGTGATCGCCTTGCCCTGCAGCTGCGCGATTTCCTTGCAGGCGTGTTTGATGATGACGTGATGGTCGGCCATGGTCATGGCGTCGGCGTAGCGGATGTTGATTTCTTCCTGGCCCGGGCCCCATTCGCCCTTGGAGTTTTCCACCGGAATCCCGCAGGCCTGCAGGTGTTTGCGGATCGCCCGCAGCACCGGCTCCTCGCGGGTGGTCTGCAGGATGTTGTAGTCCTCGATGTAATGGCCGGCGGTTTTGGGCTTGTAGTAGTTGCGCTTGTGGATGGCCTCGTAGCTCTCGTCGAACAGGTAGAACTCCAGTTCCGAGGCGAACATGCCGGTGTAGCCGCGTTCGCGCAGGCGTTCGACTTGCTTTTTCAGGATCGCCCGTGGGCTGTGGGGCAGGTCCTGGCGATGGTGATGGTCGAGTACATCGCACAGCACCAGGGCCGTGCATTCCAGCCAGGGCACCCGACGCAGGGTGCGCATGTCGGGTTTGAGGACGAAATCGCCGTAGCCTTTGCTCCAACTGGCGGCGGCGTAGCCCGGCACTGGCTCCATGTCGATGTCGTCGGCCAGCAGGTAGTTGCAGCAGTGGGTTTCTTCATGACCGCTGTCGATGAAAAACTCGACTTGGAATCGCTTGCCGACGAGTCGTCCCTGCATGTCGACCATGCACACCAGAACGGTGTCGATTTCGCCAGAGGTGGCGGCACGCTTGAGTTCGTCAAAACTGAGGAAAGGCTCGGTCATCACGGCAAGTCCTGCGCAAATTGTTTGGGGCCTGTCTGAAATAGCTATTGCAGACGCTCTCCAGAACAACCCGAAACCTGCAGACGCGAGCATCGTGAGCAATTAGCTGAAGATAGCTTAGCCTACTGTCGCTTTTCGCAAGTTTTTGCTGAGGTCTTCGTGGATGTACTCCAATCCCCTGTAGGAGCGAGCATGCTCGCGAAAAATGTCTAGGCAACGCGTTCTTTCAAACAGCCCGCGTTATCGTTGACGACCATCGCGAGCAGGCTCGCCCCTACAAAGTGCGTCGCTGTGTAGGAGCTGCCGCAGGCTGCGATCTTTTGATCTTGTTTTCGAAAATAAATAGATCGCAGCCTCGTTGCACTCGACAGCTCCTACAGGTCCACCAATCTGTAGGAGCGAGCCTGCTCGCGAAAAATGTCCGGGCAACGCGTTCTTTCAAACAGCCCGCGTTATCGTTGACCTCCATCACGAGCAGGCTCGCTTCTACAAAGTGCGTCGCTGTGTAGGAGCTGCCGAAGGCTGCGATCTTTTGATCTTGTTTTCGAAAATAAAAAGATCGCAGCCTCGTTGCACTCGACAGCTCCTACAGGTCCACCTATCTGTAGGAGCTGCCGAAGGCTGCGATCTTTTGATTCTCAAAAGGCAAAAGATCGCAGCCTGCGGCAGCTCCTACACTGGAAGGGGTTTACCTGTTTGCGGAGTAGCGACCATGGCGAAGAAGAGAGAGCACACCACTTACGACAATCTCAAACGTCAGTACCCGGACTATATGAATGCCGTCGAGGCACTGGGGGCCGCTGTTCGGCAGGCGGGGCCGCTAGACGAAAAGACGGTTCAATTGGTCCAACTTGGCGCCGCGGCGGCGAGTCGCTCCGAGGGGGCTGTGCATAGCCATGTTCGGCGAGCACGGGAGGCGGGTGCCACGCCTGAGCAGATTCGGCATGCATTGATTTCGCTGACCAGTACCATCGGTTTTCCGACAGTCGTGGCGGCGATCAGTTGGGCTGAGGATGTGATGGGGGAGGGGCAAAGTCCGATGTCCGGACAGCCCACATGATTCTTCTAGCCTTAACAAAGACGACCTGTTTCACGTAAAAAAAGTCGACTCTGCCGGTCAAGTGACGCCTCCACACTGTAACGTACGATGCGCTGGGAACCACTGTTCAAAAAAGGGGGAGTACATGTCGTACCTGACAGGCAGCAAAGCGTTCATGCAAGGTGTGCGGACGCTCATGCCATTGATTCCGGGCGTCATTCCGTTCGGGTTGGTGACGGGGGTCATGGCGATCGACCTGGGCCTGTCACCGGGCACGACCATGGGCATGACGCTGTTGTTTTATTCCGGTTCGGCGCAGATGGTCGCCCTGCAATTGCTGCATAACGGTGTGTTGCCGATGGCGATTGTGGTCACCGCTTTGATCATCAACCTGCGCTTTATCATGTACAGCGCGTCGCTGGCCCCGCATATGCACCATTTGCCCCGGCGCTGGACGTGGCCGCTGTCCTACCTGCTGTCCGACCAGTCCTACGCACTGTGCACGCTCAAATTGTCCTCTGGCGAGCTGGGGCCATTCGCCCATTACTACTATGCAGGCACCGCGTTTGTCATGTGGCTTTCCTGGCAAATTTCGGTATTGGCGGGTGTGTATCTGGGCTCCAGTATTCCCGAGAGCTGGTCATTGGGCTTCGCCATTCCGCTGTCGTTTCTCGCACTTCTGGTGCCAGCCATACGCAGTTCGGCGAGCCTGGGCGCCGCGGTGGTCGGCGGACTGCTCGCTGTGTTCGCGGTCAACATGCCCTACAACCTGGGGCTGGTGACAGCTTCCATCGGCGGCGTCCTGGCGGGTTTGTTGATCGAAGGCCTGCGCAAACGACCGGTGAGCGTTGCGTCGGTCAATGATGTGGAAGGGGAGGCTTCATGAGCGACCTGGCCCTGTGGGGTATGTTTCTGGCGATTGGCCTGGGCACGTTCGCCATGCGTCTTTCTTTCATCGAACTGTATGGCCGCTTGCGGGTTCCGCCGTTGATGCGCCGTGCCTTGATGTATGTGCCGGCCAGCGTCCTGGCGGCCCTTGTGCTGCCGGCCGTGGTGTACCCGAACGGGCACGGTGAGTTCGTGTTCGACAACCCGCAGATACCCGCCGCCCTGATTGCCGCCTGGGTGGCCTGGCGCACGCGCAATACACTCCTGACGCTGGCGGCTGGCATGACAATGCTGTGGGTGTTCAAGTATTTTTGGCTGTAGTAGGTTTGCGTAAAACGCTTACATATGTACGTCTAAATTCCGTAGGAGCGAAGCTTGCTCGCGATGAACATTAACGATAACGCGCCCTGTCTGAATGATCGCGTTGTCTGGATGTTTTTCGCGAGCAAGCTTCGCTCCTACAGGCTCGGGCAGCGACCAACCGTTAGCGCAGAACGACTTCTTTACCGAGGCTATGCTTTTGTCCATCAATACCGAAACACGCTGGATCGACACGCCACACGGACGACTGTTTTGTTGTCGCTGGTTCCCCGAGGACCGCTCGGATAACGCGCCAAAGCCACCCATCATTCTTTTCCATGACTCGCTGGGGTGCGTTGCTCTTTGGCGCGATTTTCCCCAGCAACTGTGCCAGGCCACCGGGCATGAAGTGATTGCCTATGACCGCCTCGGGTTCGGTCTATCAGACGCCTATCCGGGGTCAATCCCGTTGAATTTTATCCGCGATGAAGCCGAGTGCTTCTTCGCGTATCTGAAAGCCGCGCTTCGGATCGATCGGTTCATTGCCTTCGGTCACAGCGTCGGCGGTGCGATGGCGGCGGCCTGTGCGTCCCTGTACGCACAAGACTGTGCGGCGCTGATCACGGTTTCGGCCCAAGCATTCGTGGAGGATTTGACGCTGCAAGGCATCCGGGTGGCCGAGGCGCAATTCGAGCAACCGGGGCAGATGGCGCGCCTGGAGAAATACCACGGCGACAAGGCAGCGTGGGTGTTATCGGCCTGGACGGGAACATGGCTTTCTCCGGCGTTCAAGGACTGGACGATCGAAAGCACCGTCGATGCCATTCACTGCCCGTTACTGGCCATTCACGGGCAATTCGATGAATACGGCTCGACGCTGCATCCGATGCGGTACGCCCGGTTGTCGACCGCTGCCAGCGATTACCTGATCGTGGAGGGGTGCCATCACGTTCCTCACCGAGAGGCACCGGGCATTGTATTGGAGGCTGTCAGCGAGTTTTGCAGGCGCCGTTAACGCTTTAGATTGTCCTTCCTGCGGGGGCAGACCCGTAGGGGCGAAGCTTGCTCGCGAAGAGCGTTCGGGTTACGCGTGTATCCAGGCAGTACGCGTTATCGTTGGCGTCCATCGCGAGCATGCTCGCTCCTACAGGGAGCCGGATTATTTGCTGGCATCGAGCACCACGCGATAACGCGCCTTGCCACTGCGCAGGTGATCGATCGCCTCGTTGACCCGGCTCATCGGAAATTGCTCGACCTGCGGCAGGATCTGGTGACGTGCGCAGAACTCGAGCATGTTCGCTGTCACCGCAGGCGAGCCGACCGGTGAGGCCGACAAGGTTTTTTGCTGGGGCAGCAGGTCGAACACGTGCACGGGAATTGCGCCGGGAACCACGCCGACAAAATGCAGGCGACCTTTAGCGCGCAGGGTGCCGAGCATGGCGGGCCAGTCGAGGTTGGCGTTGGCGGTGACCAGTAGAAAGTCCAGGGTGCCGGCAATGGATTTCAGGGCATCGCTGTCGGTCGAGGCGACCACGTTGTGTGCGCCCAGGCGTTTGGCTTCTTCCTGTTTGCCCAATGACGAGGTGAAGGCGGTCACCTCACAGCCCCAGGCATTGAGAAAACGCAGCGCCAGGTGACCCAACCCGCCGATGCCCACGACGCCAACCCGGTGGGTGGGTTTGACGTTGAACTGCACCAGCGGGTTGAACACCGTGGAACCGGCGCAGAACAACGGGCCGGCCATGGCCGGGTCGAGTGCCTTGGGGATCGGCAATGCCCAGGCCCAGTGCGAGCGCAGGCGGTCGGCAAAGCCGCCGTTGCTGCCGATGATGGTCGGTTGGGCGGTCGTGCACAGGTTGTGGGCGCCAGCGATGCAGGAAGAGCAATGCATGCAACTGCCCTTGTACCAACCGATGCCCACCCGTTGCCCGACTTGAAGGCCACGTACCTGCGGTCCCATCCGAACGATGCTGCCGACCACTTCGTGGCCCGGAATGAAGGGATACTGGCTGATGCCCCAGTCGTTATCGATCAACGACTGATCAGAGTGGCAAACGCCGCAATATTCCACGGCGACTTCCACTTCCTCATCGCCCAAAGGGCCGGGATCGTAGCTGTAGCGCTCCAGCGGGGCACCGGCGGCCATTGCGGCCCAGCCGGTGAAAGTCTTGAGTTCGCTGCTGTCGCTCATGGGATACCTCCAGATCAGGAGACAAGGGGCGGCGCAGGGGCCGCGGCGAAGACTGTAGGAGCGAGCATGCTCGCGAAAAACGCCAAGACAACGCGTTCATCCTGACAGCCTGCGTTATCGTTAACGTCCATCGCGGGCAAGCCACGCTCCTACAGGTTTTTGTGGCGTCCACAAATCCCGGTGTGTCTGATCAGCCGCGCACGGCTCGCGAGCGCCAAACCATCATTTTCTCGACCTGCATGTCCTTCATGGTGTGGGGAATACCGCCCACGCCATGCCCGGACAGGCTTGCCCCGGCGAACGGCATCCAGTCGACGCGGAAGGTGGTGCTTTCGTTGACCATCACCGCCGTGGCATTCAGGTCTTGGTAGCACTGCATGGCGGTGTCCAGGTTCTGGGTGAATACCGCAGCCTGGAAGGCGTAGGGCAGGGCGTTGGCCAGTTCGATCGCCTCGGCCGTATCGTCATAGGCGTAGACCACCACCACCGGGCCGAACACTTCCTTTTGCATCACGTTCGAATTGATCGCCGGGTTCAGCAGGACGGTAGGAGCGTAGCAGTTGTTGCCCAAGGTGCGGCCCCCCGAGATGAGGCGGGCACCACCGGCAACGGCTTCATTGACCCACTGGCCCACACGGTTCATTTCCCGTTCAGTGATCAGTGGACCGACATCGGTACGCGGATCGGTCGGATCGCCAACCACCATGGCGTCGCCCAATTGGCCCAGGCGTTCGGCGACCTGCTCGGCGATGCTGCTGTGGCAGAAAATCCGCTGCACGCTCACGCAGACTTGTCCGGCGTGGAAGAAACCACCCCGGGCGATGCGCGGCAGGGCGTCATCAAGGTCGGCATCCGCCGCCAGTACCACAGGTGCCGCGCCGCCGTGCTCCAGCGCGCAACGGGTACCCGGTGCCAGGGTCGAGCGCAACATCCAGCCCACCGCCGCCGAGCCGATGAAACTGAAGAATCCCACCCGTGGGTCGGACACCAGTTTGCCGGTGATGGCATTGTCAGTCGGCAGCACCATCTGTGCCCAACCCTTGGGCAGGCCGGCCTCGGTCAGGATATCGACCAGTGTCTGGCAACTGAGCGGAGTGTTGGCCGCCGGTTTGACGATTACAGGTGCACTGACGGCAATGGCGGGAATCACCTGGTGCACGATCAGGTTGAACGGATGGTTGAAGGCCGAGACCGCTGCGATCACGCCAATGGGCTCGAACTGGGTGAAGGCCACACGGTTGGCCGAGGCAGCGTTCAGACCCATGGGGATCACGTGGCCGCCCTCGGAGCGCAACACCTCGATGCTGTTGAGGATGCCGTCGATGCCGCGCTCGACTTCGGCAATCGAGTCCTTCAAAGGCTTGCCACCTTCGCTGGCCGCTTGCGTGGCGATCTCGACCTTGCGCTCTGCGATCAACTCGGCGGCGCGGTGCAGGATTTCGATACGACGCGGCTTGGACAACCACTGGCTGCGGTCACGGAACAGGGCGTGGGCGACAGCCAGCGCCTGCTCGATATCGGCCTCGGTGGAGACGGGCACGTGACCGATGACCGCGCCGGTGTAAGGCGCGAGCACAGCCAGGGTTTGTTCAGACATGGGACTTACCTCGAATCTTGCATTGAAGGGTTGCCGTTTTAGCGAGCCTTGGTAGAGCAAAAGATCGCAGCCTGCGGGGTCACATACGC
Source organism: Pseudomonas putida (assembly GCF_050990305.1). Lineage (GTDB taxonomy): Bacteria > Pseudomonadota > Gammaproteobacteria > Pseudomonadales > Pseudomonadaceae > Aquipseudomonas > Aquipseudomonas putida_AH. Next base: position 2,868,952 of record NZ_CP158817.1, read on the forward strand.
AAAGTGTAGGAGCTGCCGCAGGCTGCGATCTTTTGATCTGCCCAAGTGCTTGCCAAGCGTGGCGCCAAGGTAGTCTTGGGTCGAATTTTAGAAAACTGAATAATTAAGAAGCTTTCGTTCATTTTTTCAGAAGACCTCCCGGCATCACCCGTGACGATGCCGGGCGCGTTATGCCCTCACAGATGGTCGGCGTCGACGATGGCCTTGGCAAAGGCTTGCGGGTCTTCCTGCGGCAGGTTGTGGCCGATGCCACCGGTGATCAGTCGGTACTCATATTTGCCGGTGAAGCGCTGGCGATAGTCTTCGGCTTTGGGGTGCGGTGCGCCGTTGGCGTCGCCTTCCAGGGTGATAGTCGGCACGCTGATCGAAGGTGCCTTGGCCAGCTTCTGCTCCAGGGCGCCATATTTCTTTTCGCCCTGGACCAGGCCCAGGCGCCAGCGGTAGTTGTAGACGGTGATGTCGACGTGATCCTTGTTGTTCAGCGCGGCGGCGCTGCGGTCGTAGGTCGCGTCATCGAACGCCCACTGCGGCGACGCCAGTTGCCAGATCAACTTGGCAAAATCGTGGGTGTTTTTCTGGTAACCCTCTTTACCGCGATCGGTGGCGAAGTAGAACTGGTACCACCACTGCAATTCAGCCTTGGGCGGCAATGGGTTCTTGCCGGCGGCCTGGTTGCCGATCAGATAGCCGCTGACCGACACCAGCGCTTTTACCCGCTCTGGCCAGAGTGCCGAGACGATATCCGCCGAACGCGCGCCCCAGTCGTAGCCACCGAGCACGGCCTGTTTGATGTTCAGGGCATCCATGAAATCGATGACGTCACTGGCCAGTGCGGCGGGTTGGCCATTGCGCACGGTTTTGTCAGAGAGGAAATGCGTATCGCCATAACCCCGCGCATAGGGCATCAGCACCCGATAACCCTTCGCCGCGAGCAACGGTGCGACCTCGTCATAGCTGTGAATGTCGTAGGGCCAACCGTGCAGAAGAATCACCACCGGGCCATCGGCCGGGCCGGTTTCGGCATAGGCCACGTTCAGCAGGCCGGCGTTGACATGTTTCAGCGGGCCGAACGGACTATCGGCGGTGGTTGGTGCACTGACAGGAGCAGGGGCTGCGCTGGCGGTGGTGTTCGCCTGGGCATTGATGGCGCCCAGCACACCCAGCGTCAGGGCCAGAACGGTGGAGCCCACCCGATGGCGGCGGTTTTTGTTGGCGTGATTGTTCAACACATGCACTTTCATGGTGGAGCTCCTTTTTAAGTGAAGGCCAGGCGGGGAGGCCGTGGTTCACATTTAAGTGCGGGGAGGTATCCGGGCTATTTCAGAAAAGCGAGCGGGTGCAGCGTTTTGTATCGCGGGGAAGTGTAGATACATTTTGATACAAAGCCGGAAGGGTGATGCTGATGTGGCTGTTTGTGGGCGCGAGTCGATCACAGTTTTTGTATACGACACAGAACTTGTGGGAGCGTGGCTTGCCCGCGAAAGCGGTGGGTCAGGTGGTAGAGATATTGAGGCTGCTGGCCTCTTCGCGGGCAAGCCACGCTCCCACAGGTTTCGTGTCGATCACAATTTTTGTATACGACACAGAACCTTGTGGGAGCGTGGCTTGCCCGCGAAAGCGGTGGATCAGGTGATAGGGCAATGGCAATCAGCGGAACGCTGGCACTACGTGCTTGATGAACAGTTCCAGTGACTTTTTCTTTTCCGCGTGGGGCAGGCTGTTGTCGCACCAGAAGCTGAATTCGTCGACGCCCAGTTCCTGGTAGTACTTGATGCGCGGAATGATCTCCTCCGGGGTGCCGATCATGGCGGTCTTGTGCAGGCTGTCCAGTTCGAACTCAGGACGGCCGGCGAATTTTTCTTCCGGGCTCGGTGCCAGGAACCCGTTGACGGGGGTTTGCTTGTTGCCGAACCAGGCATCGAAGGTGCGGTAGAACTTGGAGATCGCCTTGGCCCCGACTTTCCAGCCTTCAGGGTCGTCAGCAGTGTGGACGTGGGTGTGACGCAACACCATCAATTGCGGGCGTGGCACGTCCGGGTTGTTGTCCAGCGCGGTCTGGAATTTGTTCTTCAGGTCCAAGACTTCTTCGTCGCCCTTCATCAGCGGCGTGACCATGACGTTACAGCCGTTGGCCACGGCGAAGTTGTGCGAATCGGGGTCGCGGGCCGCGATCCACATGGGTGGATTCGGCTTCTGGATCGGCTTGGGCACGCTGGTGGAGGTCGGGAATTTCCAGATATCGCCGTCATGGGCGTAATCGCCTTGCCACAAGGCACGCACCACCGGAACCATTTCCCGCAGCGCCTGGCCACCGCTCGATGCTGGCATGCCACCGGCCATGCGGTCGAATTCGACCTGATAGGCACCGCGCGCCAGGCCGACTTCCATGCGACCGTTGCTGATCACGTCCAGCAGGGCGCATTCACCGGCCACCCGCAGCGGGTGCCAGAACGGCGCGATGATGGTGCCGGCGCCCAGGTGAATGGTGGTGGTCTTGGCGGCCAGGTAGGCCAGCAGGGGCATCGGGCTCGGCGAAATGGTGTATTCCATGGCGTGGTGTTCACCGATCCATACGGTGCTGAAACCACCGGCTTCGGCCATCAGGGTCAGCTCGGTCAACTCTTCGAACAACTGACGGTGGCTGACGCTTTCGTCCCAACGTTCCATGTGTACGAACAGGGAAAATTTCATGACGCTACCTCGGGTCTTTTGTTATCGGCCTGGCGACTGCGGGCTCGTTGATTACTGGTATACCATAATACAAATATGCTGCAAATAACTTGTCTGTGTGGCAGACGCTAACCCTGTGGGAGCGGGCCCTGTGGCGAGGGGATTTATCCCCGTTGGACTGCGCAGCAGGCCCATTTTTTGGGGTCGCTTCGCAACCCAACGGGGATAAATCCCCTCGCCACAGGGCCCGCTCCCACAGGGATTGAGGTGATCTCGCGTGTCAGGCCAGGACGGGCAAAGCCCCCATCTTGCCGTGGCAATACACCAGCGGCCCGGCGTCGTGGGCAGGCACGATCAGGTTCTTCACCGCGCCGACCATGATGGCGTGGTCGCCGCCTTCATATTCGCGCCACAACTCGCATTCAATCACTGCCGTGGCATTGGCCAGGATCGGGTTGCCCAGTTCGCTCAGGGTCCATTCGATACCTTGGGCCTTGTCCTTGCCTTTGCGGGCGAACGCATAGGCTTCGCTCTGCTGGCCACCGGACAACACGTGAATGGCAAATCGTTTGTTCTTGATCAGTACAGGATAGGAGTCGGAGCTGTAGTTGGGACAGAACAGGACCAGCGCCGGGTCCATGGACAACGAGCTGAAGGCGCTGGCGGTCAGGCCGACGATTTGCCCGTCGTCATCAAGGGTGGTGATCACCGTCACACCGGACGGGAACGAACCCATGACTTGTTTGTAGATGGCGGCATCGATCATTGGACGGTCCTCGGGTGGTGTGACGCGGTTCTTATGTGTTTGTAGGTCTGATGGTATACCGTAATACATAGTTTGCAAGGGCTTTTTGTGTGACCCGATAAACGTGCGCCGTTGGTCTTCAAGTCAATGTTTACGGGGCTTCTAGCTAGCAGGTGTGGGTCGTGATACGGCAGGATGGCGGATCAGATGGGCATTCAAAGACCGGATCAGTCTTGTGAAAATGTTGGAATACCATAATATGGTGCGCATCTGAGGGGCGACCTGCGAGTCCCCCCGGTTTGGCTTCATACAAAGATAAGAACAGACAAACTCGAGTTCATGCATATGTCCCAGATGTCCCGGCAAGACCCGTTGATCGAGAATCACACGGTCGACTACGTTCCACTCGCTGAGCGCCACGGGAAGGCCCGCGATCTGTTCACTCTGTGGTTCAGCACCAACATTGCGCCTCTGCCGATCGTGACCGGCGCGATGGTGGTCCAGGTGTTCCATCTCAATCTGTTCTGGGGGCTGCTGGCGATTGCCCTGGGGCATATGGTCGGCGGGCTGGTGATTGCCCTGGCGTCAGCGCAAGGTCCGCGCATGGGCATTCCGCAAATGGTCCAGAGTCGCGGCCAGTTCGGCCGCTATGGTGCGCTGCTGATCGTGTTCTTCGCGGCGCTGATTTACATCGGGTTCTTCATTTCCAACATCGTGCTCGCCGGCAAATCGATTGTCGGTATCGTGCCGTCGGTACCGGTCCCGGCCAGCATCCTGATCGGTGCCCTCAGTGCTACGGCGATCGGCGTGATCGGCTACAACTTCATTCACACCCTCAACCGCATCGGCACCTGGGTCATGGGCAGCGCTTTGCTCGCCGGTTTCCTTTATATCTTCGCCCATGACCTGCCGGCAGACTTCTTCAGCCGTGGCGGGTTCAACCTGTCCGGCTGGCTGGCCACGGTGTCGCTGGGGATCATCTGGCAGATCAGCTTCTCGCCTTATGTGTCGGACTATTCGCGTTATCTGCCGGCGGACATCGGCATCCGCCGTCCATTCCTGGCCACTTACCTGGGCGCAACCCTGGGCACCATTCTGTCGTTCACCTTCGGCGCGGTAGCGGTCCTGGCGACTCCCGAAGGCACTGAGGCGATGGCGGCGGTCAAGCAATCCACCGGTTGGCTGGGGCCGATTCTGATGGTGCTGTTCCTGCTCAACATCATCAGCCACAACGCCTTGAATCTGTATGGCGCGGTGCTGTCGATCATCACTTCGATCCAGACCTTCGCCAGTCAGTGGACGCCGAGCATCAAGGTGCGTGTGGTTTTATCGAGCATCGTGCTGGCGGGTTGCTGCGTGGTGGCGCTGGGTGCCTCGGCAGACTTCATTTCGCAGTTCATCGGACTGATCCTGGCACTGCTATTGGTGCTGGTGCCTTGGGCGTCGATCAACCTGATCGACTTCTATGTGATCAAGCGAGGGCGTTATGACATTGCCTCGATCTTCCGCGCGGATGGGGGCATTTACGGGCTCTTTAATCCGCATGCGATCGTCGCGTACTTCATCGGGATTATTGTGCAGCTGCCGTTTGCCAATACGTCGTTGTATGTGGGGCCGTACGCCAATCTGGTGGACGGCGCGGATTTGTCCTGGCTGGTGGGGTTGGTGGTGACTTGCCCGCTGTACTACTGCCTGGCGACGCGGCACGGCAGATCAAAAGCCAAGGCCGCCCTGATCTCGTGTGAACGCATCTCCCTGTAGGAGCGAGCGATGCGGCGACCCGACTTGCCCGCGATGGGCGTCAACGATAACGCGGGCTGTCTGAATGCCCCTGTTGCCCTGACGTTTTTCGCGAGCAGGCTCGCTCCTACAAGGGGTTGGTGATCCCGGCCAATCACCCCACCTGATACCCCATCATTCAGAAATCCCTAGTCGCGTTCTGGTTAACAAAACATAACGTGCCGTCGATTGTCAGTCGTCGAAAAACACCGATAGGATAAGCCAGCTTCCGAAGGGGCTCTGGGTTGCGGGTTTCAGGTCAATGCTCTGAAACAGCTCATCCCGACGAGTCCCCTTTCGGCGCCCTGAAAGGTTGAACGACCTAACAATAATAAAGGGGGATGGTCTATGAGTGAGCCTGTCATGGGTGTGGGTATCTGCCGCCCGCCGGCCATACGCAAATTCGCGTTGCTGGCTACAGCGCTCTCGCTGTTGGGCTGTGCCGCGTGGTCGGCATCTGTGCTGGCGGCTGACGCGCCGGCATCCGACGTTGTTTATTCCGTTGAATCGCCCAAGGCCAGCAAGAGTCTGGTCCTCGATGTCGTGCACGCAGGCAAGCGCCTGGTGGCGGTCGGGGATCGCGGGCACATTCTGTATTCCGATGACCAGGGCACGACCTGGACCCAGGCCAAGGTGCCGACCCGGCAACTGCTGACCTCGGTGTTCTTTGTCGATGACAAGCACGGCTGGGCCGTCGGTCATGACGCGCAGATCCTGGCCAGCGAGGACGGTGGTGTTACCTGGACCAAGCAATTCGAAGACCTCAAACGTGAATCGCCGCTGCTCGACGTCTGGTTCCAGGACGCCAGCAACGGCTTTGCCGTGGGCGCTTACGGTGCGTTGATGGCGACCACCGACGGTGGAAAACACTGGGAAGATGTCAGCGACCGGCTGGACAACGAAGACCAGTACCACCTCAATGCGATCACCGCCGTCAAGGACGCCGGGCTATTCATCGTCGGCGAGCAGGGCAGCATGTTCCGCTCCGCCGATTGGGGGCAAACCTGGGAGAAGCTCGAAGGTCCGTACGAAGGGTCGCTGTTCGGTGTGATAGGCACTGCGCAACCCAATACGCTGTTGGCCTATGGTCTGCGCGGCAACCTTTTTCGCTCCACAGACTTTGGCAGCACCTGGGAGCCAGTGGAGCTCAAGGCTGAGCGCGGTGCCCTGGAGTTCGGCTTGTCCGGCGGCACGTTGCTCGACGATGGTTCGATCGTGATCGTCGGCAACGGCGGTTCGGTGATCAGCAGCAGCGACAACGGCGAGACTTTCAGTGTCTTCAACCGTCGGGATCGCATTTCCATTTCTTCGGTGGTCGCCGCAGGCAATGGCAATCTGATTCTGGGTGGACAGGGCGGCGTTCGCGCCACTTCGCCAAACGGCGCCGAGCTGGGCAAATGAGCCAGGTTAATAATAAGAAGGCGGGGCTATGACTTCCTTGAGCACTCATCATCAGGACAAGGCGACGTTTCTTGAACGCCTGATTTTCAACAACCGCCCGGCAGTGATCACGATCTGCCTGCTGGTCAGCATCTTCCTGTTCTGGCAGGCGACGCTTATCCGGCCGTCCACCAGTTTCGAAAAAATGATCCCGCTGGAGCATCCCTTCATCCAGAAGATGATGGAGCATCGCAACGATCTGGCGAACCTGGGCAACACCGTACGGATTTCCGTGGAAGCCACCGACGGTGACATCTTTTCCAAGGAGTACATGGAGACCCTGCGTCAGATCCACGACGAGGTGTTCTACATTTCCGGTGTCGACCGTTCCGGCCTGAAGTCGCTGTGGAGCCCGAGCGTGCGTTGGACCGAAGTGACGGAGGAGGGCTTCGCCGGCGGTGAAGTGATCCCGCAGAGCTACAACGGTTCGCAGCAAAGCCTCGACCTGTTGCGCAACAACGTGCTCAAGTCCGGGCAGATCGGGCGACTGGTGTCCAACGACTTCAAGTCGAGCATCGTCGACATCCCGCTGCTGGAGTCTTATCCGGACCCACAGGACCAGGGCAAGTTGCTGGCGCTGGACTACCGCAAGTTCTCCCACGATCTTGAAGAAAAGATCCGGGACAAATTCGAAAAACAGAACCCTAACGTCAAGATCCACATCGTCGGTTTCGCCAAGAAGGTCGGCGACCTGATCGATGGTCTGGTGATGGTGGTGATGTTCTTCGGTATCGCCTTCGTCATCACCCTGATCCTGCTCTACTGGTTCACCAACTGCATGCGCAGCACCGTGGCGGTGTTGAGTACGACGCTGGTGGCGGTGATCTGGCAGCTTGGGTTGATGCACTTCTTTGGTTTCGGCCTTGACCCATACTCGATGCTGGTGCCGTTCCTGATCTTTGCCATCGGTATTTCCCACGGTGTGCAGAAGATCAACGGCATTGCCCTGCAATCCAGCGAGGCAGACAACGCCCTGACCGCGGCACGCCGCACCTTCCGTCAACTGTTTCTGCCGGGGATGATCGCGATCCTCGCCGATGCCGTGGGCTTCATTACGCTGCTGATTATCGACATCGGCGTGATCCGCGAGCTGGCGATCGGTGCGTCCATCGGCGTGGCGGTAATCGTGTTCACCAACCTGATCCTGCTGCCCGTGGCGATTTCCTACGTCGGTATCAGCAAGCGTGCCGTGGACCGCAGCAAGAAGGACGCGACCCGCGAACACCCGTTCTGGCGTCTGCTGGCGAACTTTGCCAGCGCCAAAGTGGCTCCAGTTTCGGTACTGCTGGCCTTGATCGCCTTTGGCGGCGGCCTCTGGTACAGCCAGAACCTGAAGATCGGCGACCTCGATCAGGGTGCGCCGGAACTGCGTCCGGATTCACGCTACAACAAGGACAACAACTTCATCATCAGCAACTACTCCACCAGTTCCGATGTGTTGGTGGTGATGGTCAAGACCAAGGCCGAAGGCTGCTCGCGCTACGAAGCCATGGCGCCGATCGATGAGCTGATGTGGAAGATGCAGAACACCGAAGGCGTGCAGTCGGCGATTTCCCTGGTGACCGTGTCCAAGCAGATGATCAAGGGCATGAACGAGGGCAACCTGAAATGGGAAACCCTGTCGCGCAACCCGGACGTGCTGAACAACTCCATTGCCCGCGCCGATGGTCTGTACAACAACAATTGCTCGCTGGCACCGGTGCTGGTGTTCCTCAACGATCACAAGGCCGAAACCCTGGATCGCGCGGTGCACGCGGTGCAAGAGTTTGCTAAGGAAAACAACAAGGACGGGCTGGAGTTCATCCTTGCCGCCGGTAACGCTGGTATCGAGGCGGCCACCAACGAAGTCATCAAGAAGTCCGAGTTGACCATCCTGATCCTGGTGTACATCTGCGTGGCGGTCATGTGCATGATCACCTTCCGCTCCTGGGCGGCGACCTTGTGCATCGTGCTGCCGCTGGTGCTCACCTCGGTGCTCGGTAACGCCTTGATGGCCTTCATGGGCATTGGTGTGAAGGTCGCGACCCTGCCGGTGGTGGCCTTGGGCGTGGGGATCGGCGTGGACTACGGCATCTACATCTACAGCCGCCTGGAAAGCTTCCTGCGTGCCGGCCTGCCGCTGCAAGAGGCCTACTACCAGACGCTGAAGTCCACCGGTAAGGCGGTATTGTTCACCGGTCTGTGCCTGGCCATCGGCGTGTGCACCTGGATCTTCTCGGCCATCAAGTTCCAGGCCGACATGGGGCTGATGCTGACCTTCATGCTGCTGTGGAACATGTTCGGCGCACTGTGGCTGCTGCCAGCGCTGGCGCGGTTCCTGATCAAGCCGGAGAAACTGGCGGGGCAGAAGGGCAATTCGCTGTTTGCACACTGATCACTGATCAGAAACACAAAAGCCGCAACCCCCAGGGTTGCGTCTTTTTTTATCTGAAGATTCGCAAAACATCTGTAGGAGCCGGCTTGCTGGCGATCGCGGGCGAGAAATCATACCGGGGTTGAATGTTCAATCGCGATCGCCAGCAAGCCGGCTCCTACGGGGGAAATCAGGTGGGATCGGTGCCAAGTACCACATTCAACGCATTGCGCGCGTCATCGAGCTGCACCAGCGTCGCATGCCGCGCACCCAACGCATCACGGTTCTCGATGGCTGTGAGGATCGCCTTGTGCCGTGGCAGTGCCAGTTCATGCAGGTTCGGCCGCTGGTTGGAATGTTTCAAGGCCTCGGCAATCGCCACCGAGAGCATGTTGCACAGGTTGGCCAGCAGGTCGTTGTGGGTGGCATCGGCGATGCGGCTGTGGAAATCCAGGTCCGGTTGCAGCAGGGCTTCCGGCGTCGCCGCCGCTTCCATGCGCTGGTAAGCCTCGCCGATGGAAGCAATGTCCGCTTCCGTGGCGAACTGTGCGGCCAGCGCCGCGACGGCAGGTTCGATGATGCTGCGCACGCTGGTCAACAGGTCAAAAAATTCGTTCTGCGGACTGCTTTGCATCAGCCAGTGCAGCACGTCCGGGTCCAGCATGTGCCAGTCCTTGCGCGGCTTGACCACAGTGCCGACCCGCGGGCGTGAATACACCAGCCCCTTGGCGACCAGGACACGGGTGGCTTCACGCAGGACCGGCCGGCTGACGGCATATTCTTCGCACAGCAGCGCTTCGGCGGGCAGTTTGTCGTCCGGCAGGAAGCGCCCGGAGACGATCTGCATGCCCAATTCCTGGACGATGCGCGAATGCATGCTTTTGCGGTCGGAGGGTTTGCGGTAATCCATGGGAGGCGACGCGGTCCTGTGCGGGGGGATACCGGGCATGATAACAGGCACGGGGAGGACGGTCGCCAGCGCGTATACAGTCCTGATTTTGTAGGAGCAAAGCTTGCTCGCGATTGCGGTCTGACAGCCGACATCAATATTGAATGATCTGCCGTCATCGCGAGCAAGCTCTGCTCCTACAGAGTGCGGGTGGTGTTAGTGAGAGTGGCGAGGCACTTCGGCTCCGCGGCATCCGACCAGGAAGTCGAAGTCGCAGCCCTGATCCGCCTGCAGCACATGGTCGATGTACAGCTGACGATAGCCTCCCACCAGCAATTGCTGCGGCGGTTGCAGATCGGCCATGCGCGCCGCCAGTTCGGCGTCAGGAATGTCCAGGTGCAGGCGGCCGCTGGCGCAATCCAATTCAATCCAGTCACCTTCCTTCACCGCCGCCAGAGGTCCGCCGGCCGCCGCTTCCGGCGCCACATGCAAGACCACGGTGCCGTACGCCGTGCCGCTCATGCGTGCATCGGAAATGCGCACCATGTCGGTTACGCCCTGGGCCAGCAGTTTGGCCGGCAGGCCCATGTTGCCGACTTCAGCCATGCCCGGATAACCCTTGGGTCCACAGTTTTTCATCACCAGGATCGAGCTGGCGTCGACTTCCAGTTCCGGGTCGTTGATCCGTGCCTTGTACATGTCGAAGTTTTCGAACACCACCGCGCGCCCGCGATGTTGCATCAGCTGCGGTGTGGCAGCGGACGGTTTAAGCACGGCACCCAGTGGCGCCAGGTTGCCACGCAGCACACAGATGCCGCCATCGGCGCGGATCGGATTGTCGAGGGTACGGATCACTTCATCTTCGCCGTAGATCGGCGCGTCCTTGGTGTTCTCGCCGATGGATTTGCCGTTGACGGTCAGGGCGTTCGGGTTCGGGATTAGATTGGCTTCACCCAGGCGACGCAGGACCGCTGGCAAACCACCGGCGTAGTAGAACTCTTCCATCAGGAAGCGCCCGGACGGTTGCAGGTCGACGATGGTGGGCATGCCGCGACCGATACGGGTCCAGTCGTCCAGATCCAGTTCCACGCCGATACGTCCGGCGATGGCCTTGAGGTGGATCACCGCGTTGGTCGAGCCACCAATTGCCGCGTTGACCCGGATGGCGTTTTCGAAGGCTTCCTTGGTCAGGATCTTTGACAGCTTCAAGTCTTCACGGACCATCTCCACCGCGCGCATGCCGGACATGTGCGCCAACACATAACGACGTGCATCGACCGCTGGAATCGCCGCGTTGTGGGGCAGGGACGTGCCGAGCGCTTCAGCCATGCAGGCCATGGTCGAGGCCGTGCCCATGGTGTTGCAGGTGCCAGCCGAGCGGGACATGCCGCCCTCGGCTGCGAGGAAGTCGTCGATGGTGATGGTGCCGGCCTTGACCTGCTCGCTGAGCTGCCAGACCACGGTGCCCGAGCCGATGTCCTTGCCCTTGTGCTTGCCGTTGAGCATCGGCCCGCCGGTGACCACGATGGCCGGCACGTCGCAACTGGCGGCGCCCATGAGCAAGGCCGGGGTGGTTTTGTCGCAACCGGTCAGCAGCACCACGCCGTCAATCGGGTTACCGCGAATGGCCTCTTCCACGTCCATGCTCGCCAGGTTGCGGGTGAGCATGGCGGTGGGGCGCAGGTTGGATTCGCCGTTGGAGAACACCGGGAACTCCACCGGGAAGCCCCCAGCCTCGATCACCCCGCGTTTGACGTGCTCGGCGATCTGGCGGAAATGCGCGTTGCACGGGGTCAATTCCGACCAGGTGTTACAGATGCCAATGATCGGCTTGCCGTGGAACTGATGGTCGGCGATGCCCTGATTCTTCATCCAGCTGCGGTACATGAAGCCGTTCTTGTCGGCGGTGCCAAACCATTGGGCGGAGCGCAGGGTGGGTTTCTTATCAGACATGATCGATTCTCTTATTGTATGACTATATTGTTCGAGCTGAGGCGTAACATAAGCTCAAAATCGTGTATTTGGAAGAGTTGTTGGGTAATTAGTATTACTATATAGTCGTTTTCAGCGGAGGGATGGCCCTGGCGATTTATCGTGAGAGGCGTCCCCCGAGGTTCTATAAAAACAACAATCGGAGACCGATCCCATGAGCCAGGAACTGCGGCTTATTCGTCGCATCACGCTGAAACTGATTCCCTTCCTGATCCTGCTGTACCTGATCGCCTACGTGGACCGCTCCGCCGTGGGCTTCGCCAAATTGCACATGGGCGCCGACATCGGCCTGGGTGACGCGGCCTATGGCCTGGGTGCAGGCCTGTTCTTCATTGGTTATTTCCTGCTGGAAATCCCCAGCAACCTGATGCTCGATCGCTTCGGCGCGCGGCGCTGGTTCGCGCGGATCATGATCACCTGGGGCGCCATCACCATCGGCATGGCCTTCGTCCAGGGACCGAATAGCTTTTATGTGATGCGCTTTCTGCTGGGGGCGGCGGAAGCCGGGTTCTTCCCGGGCGTCCTGTACTACATCACCCAATGGTTCCCGGTGCGCCATCGCGGCAAGATCCTGGGGCTGTTCATCCTGTCGCAACCGATCGCGATGATGATCACCGGCCCCGTGTCCGGTGGTTTGCTCGGCATGGATGGCGTGCTGGGGCTGCACGGCTGGCAGTGGCTGTTCATCGTCATCGGCACCCCGGCGATCCTGCTGACCTGGCCGGTGCTGCGCTGGTTGCCGGATGGCCCGCAACAGGTGAAATGGATGGACCAGGCGGAAAAGGACTGGCTGACCGGCGAGCTGAAAAAAGACCTGGCACAGTACGGCCAGACCCGCCACGGCAACCCGTTGCACGCCCTCAAGGACAAGCGCGTATTGCTGCTGGCGCTGTTCTACCTGCCGGTGACCCTGAGCATTTATGGCTTGGGCCTGTGGCTGCCGACCCTGATCAAGCAGTTTGGTGGCAGCGATCTGGTGACCGGTTTCGTGTCATCGGTGCCGTACATCTTCGGGATCATCGGTCTGTTGATCATCCCGCGCAGCTCCGACCGACTGAATGATCGCTACGGCCACCTGGCGGTGCTTTATGTGCTGGGCGCCATCGGCCTGTTCCTCAGCGCCTGGTTGTCGCTGCCGGTGCTGCAATTGATGGCGCTGTGTCTGGTGGCGTTTGCGCTGTTTTCCTGCACGGCGGTGTTCTGGACCTTGCCCGGTCGCTTCTTTGCCGGTGCCAGCGCGGCAGCGGGGATTGCGCTGATCAACTCGGTGGGCAACCTCGGCGGCTACATCGGCCCGTTCGTGATCGGCGCGCTCAAGGAATACACCGGCAACCTGGCTTCGGGGTTGTACTTCCTGTCTGGCGTGATGGTTTGCGGCCTGATTCTGACCGGCGTCGTTTATCGCCAGCTGGAACGCAAGCATGTGCTGCCGGCGGATGAGTTTGCGGCGAGTGCGCGGGGCGCGACCCGTACCTGACACCTGACACGGACCTGTAGGAGCAAAGCTTGCTCGCGATAGCGGATTTTCAGGCGACTCCATTGCTGAATGTTCCGCCGCCATCGCGAGCAAGCTTTGCTCCTACAGGGCTTGCGGTGTTTTCAAGTTCTGCTTAATGGAGAAATTTCATGCGTTTGGTTCAATTCGAATTGAGTAACGGTTTACGCCGTGTCGGCGTGGTCGAGGGGACTCTGGTCCTGGAAGTTCGTGAGGCACACACCGTTCGCGATCTGGCGTTGGCGGCGATCGAGGCGGGCAACACCCTTGAACAACAGGTGCAAACGCTGGGCCTGGGCATCAGCCACGACTACGCCGAACTGCTGGCGCAATTGCGCATTCTGCCGCCGCTGGACCATCCGGACCCGGCACACATGCTGGTCAGCGGCACCGGCCTGACTCACCTGGGCAGCGCCTCGGCACGGGACAAGATGCATCAACAGGCTGGCGACGAAGCGGCGATGACCGACACCATGCGCATCTTCAAGTGGGGCGTGGAGGGTGGCAAACCGGCAGCGGGCCAGGCCGGTGTGCAACCGGAATGGTTCTACAAGGGCGATGGCAGCATTGTCGTGCGTCCGGGCCAACCATTCCCGTTGCCGCCGTTTGCCGAAGACGCCGGCGAAGAACCCGAGCTGAGCGGCCTGTACGTCATCGGTCACGACGGCAAGCCGTATCGGCTGGGGTTTGCCGTGGGCAACGAGTTCTCCGATCACGTGATGGAGAGCAAGAACTACCTATACCTGGCTCACTCAAAACTGCGCAGTTGCAGCTACGGCCCGGAACTGCGGGTGGGCGAATTGCCCCAGCACCTGGCGGGCACCAGCCGCATCCTGCGCGATGGCCAAGTGCTGTGGCAGAACGAGTTCCTCAGTGGCGAGGCCAACATGTGCCACAGCCTGGCGAATCTGGAGTATCACCACTTCAAGTACAGCCAGTTCCTGCGTGCGGGGGATGTGCACATTCATTTCTTCGGCACCGCGACCCTGTCGTTCGCCGATGGCGTGCGCACGCAGCCGGGGGATGTATTCGAGGTCAGCCAGGCTGAGTTCGGCGCGCCCCTGGTCAATGGCATCGCACCGGTTGCAGCCGCATTCGAACCCGGCACCGTCGCCGCACTTTGAGGAGCTATCCATGACCCGAATTCTTGGTCACAACTACATCGGTGGTCAGCGCAGCGCGTTGGGCGGCGTCAAATTGCACAGTGTCGATGCCGAAACCGGCGAGGCGTTGCCCTACGATTTCCTCCAGGCCACGCCGGAAGAAGTCGACGCCGCCGCCAAGGCTGCCGCTGTGGCCTACCCGACCTATCGCAGTCTGAGCGCCGAGCGTCGTGCGCAGTTTCTCGATGCGATTGCTGATGAACTGGACGCGTTGGGCGATGAGTTTGTGACCGTGGTGTGCCGCGAAACCGCCTTGCCGGCTGCGCGGATCATCGGCGAGCGCAGCCGCACCAGTGGCCAGATGCGCCTGTTCGCCAACGTGCTGCGCCGTGGCGATTTCTACGGCGCGCGGATTGACCGGGCCTTGCCCGAGCGCCAGCCGTTGCCGCGTCCGGATTTGCGTCAGTACCGTATCGGGCTCGGCCCGGTGGCGGTGTTCGGTGCCAGTAACTTTCCCCTGGCATTCTCCACCGCCGGTGGCGATACCGCCGCTGCCCTGGCCGCCGGTTGCCCGGTGGTGTTCAAGGCCCACAGTGGTCACATGGCCACGGCCGAGCAAGTCGCCGATGCGATCCTGCGTGCCGCGCAGAAGACCACGATGCCAGCCGGTGTGTTCAACATGATCTACGGCGGCGGGGTGGGTGAAGCGCTGGTCAAGCATCCGGCGATTCAGGCGGTGGGTTTTACCGGTTCGCTCAAGGGCGGTCGAGCGTTGTGCGACATGGCGGCGGCACGAGCGCAACCGATCCCGGTGTTCGCCGAAATGTCGAGTATCAACCCGGTGATTGTGCTGCCCCAGGCGCTGCAAGAGCGCACGGAAACCATCGCTCGTGGACTGTCGGCTTCGGTGGTTCAGGGTTGCGGGCAGTTCTGTACCAACCCTGGCCTGGTAATCGGCATTCGTTCGCCGCAATTCACGGCATTCCTCAAGCAACTGGCCGACCTGATGGCCGATCAACCAGCGCAAACCATGCTCAATGCCGGGACCCTGGGCAGCTATGGCAAGGGCTTGCAAAAGCTGCTCGAACACCCTGGCATCGAACACCTGGCAGGGCAGCCACAATCAGGTCGTCAGGCACAGCCTCAGTTGTTCAAGGCTGATGTCAGCCTGCTGATCGAGGGGGATGAGGTGCTGCAAGAAGAAGTGTTCGGCCCTGCCACGGTGGTGGTCGAAGTGGTGGATCAGGCGCAACTGAATACCGCGTTGAACGGATTGCGCGGTCAATTGACGGCGACGATCATCGGTGAACCAGCGGATTTCGCGCAGTTTGGCGAGTTGACGGCGTTGCTGGAACAGAAGGTCGGTCGGATCCTGATCAACGGCTATCCGACGGGTGTGGAGGTGTGTGATTCGATGGTCCATGGCGGTCCGTATCCGGCGACGTCCGATGCCCGTGGCACCTCGGTGGGGACACTGGCCATCGGCCGCTTCCTGCGCCCGGTATGCTTGCAGAACTACCCGGACAGCCTGCTGCCGGATGCACTGAAAAACGCCAATCCGTTGCGCATCCAACGCCTGGTGGATGGCAAGCCGTCACGCGAAGCCCTGTAGGAGCTGCCGCAGGCTGCGATCTTTTAAGATCAAAAGATCGCAGCCTGCGGCAGCTCCTACAGAGGAGGGTGGGGCGCAATGAGCTATCATTGCGTTTTTACCACTCAAAGATTGATTGCCATGACTGCTGTAACCGACACCCTGCTCAACGCCCTCGAACACTGCGGAATGGTGGAGATCGACGGGCTGCACGCCTTCGAATTCGCCCTTGATGTCGAAGACAACCTGCATATCGAATGCATGGACGGTCGTGTGGCCAAGCACTGGGAATTCACACCGGCGCAAGTTCAGGCCGCGACCTATGACACCACATTGCAAAGCTGGTTGATTACCGGTGATTCTGGCGAACACCGTCTGGTCTGCCTCGGCGACGTCATCAGCGGCGACAACGATGACGACGAACAAGCGGATGCGTAACTTCTGGCCACTGCTGATGGCTGGTAGCATCGGCGCGATGGGCGTTCAAGCCGCATCCGCCGAGGACTATCAGTTGCTCGTGGGTTCCTACACCGCCGGGCAAAGCCAGGGCATTTATCGGCTGAACTTCGACAGCGCAACCGGGCAGATCAACGCCAAACCGTTGCAAGTGATCAACAGCGAAAACCCGTCATGGCTGACGTTGAGCAAGGACCTGCGACACCTGTTCGTGGTCAACGAAAATGGCCCTGGGCAGGCCGATCCGGTAGGGCGGGTCAGCAGTTTTGCCATCGACCCCAAGAACCATGGGCTGAGCCTGATCAATCAGGTGCAGAGCCTGGGTAACGAGCCGACCCATTCGAGCCTCAGCCTTGATGGCAGCCACCTGTTCGTCAGCAACTACTCGGTGGCTGAAGATCCGGGCGGCACCTTGGCGGTGTTGCCAGTGGGCAGCGATGGCGTGCTCAAATCGGTGGTGCAGATGAGCAGTCATCCGGCCAGTCGGGTCAATCCCGAGCGGCAGATGTCGGCGCATGTGCATTCGACGATCCCGTCCCCGGATGGCAAGTACGTGTTTGCCAATGACCTGGGTGCGGACAAGGTCTTTGTCTACCGTTTAGATCCCAAGGCCAATCCCGACCTGCCGTTGACCCCGGCCACGCCAGCGTTTGTCCAGCTGCCACCGGGCAGCGGGCCGCGTCATCTGCTGTTCAGTGCCGATGGCAAGCACGCCTGGCTGACCATGGAGATGAGCGCCCAGGTGGCCGTGTTCGATTATCGCGACGGCACGCTTGAGCAGACGCAAATGGTCGATCTGGCCGCCGGTCAGCCGGTGTCGGACAAGGCCGCCGCGGCGTTGCATGCCTCATCGGATGGCAAGTTCCTCTACGTCAGCAACCGGGGCACCGCCAATCAGTTGCTGGTGTTCGCCATCGACCCTGCCACCGGGCATCTCAAGGAGCTGCAACGACGTGCGGTGGAAGGCGACCATCCTCGTGAGTTCAGTCTCGATCCCAGTGGCAAGTTCGTGCTGATCGCCAATCAGAAAAGCAACCAGATTGTCGTCGTCGAGCGCGATGCCAAGAGCGGTTTGCTGGGCAAAACCGTGCAAAAACTGCCGATGGACGCCCCGAGCGACCTCAAGTTCTTGCTGCGACAATAGACCGCAGGCCCCGGTTCGCGGGGCCTGTAGCTTTCTATCAATGAGGCTGATATTTGGTAATGCTACAAAGCATTTCAAGGCCTCGTTCCTCGAGGGTTAAGTTTGCTTCACGGCCCCACCGGGCAAGCAAGCCAACTGAACTCTGAGGAATACAGCATGAACTTCAATCTCTTCTCCGTAATCGCCGCTTCCGCCATCTCTGCCTCCGTAGCCCTGCCAGCCAGCGCCAACGTTGAAATCAGCGACAAAAAATCCCACACCCAGAGCTACACCCAGAAATACCTGCAACAGAGCGCCAACTTCTACGCCGCACTGGATCACAAAACCCAGCACTGAAATTGCCTTCCTACCCCTGTTATGCAGGAGCGAAGTCACTTGCCGATCGAGCGGCTACGTCTCGGAAGGCACTGAAGTGATGTCGCTCCTGCATAACGCATTTACGACAGCTTCCTATCACCCTCGATCTACTGCTTGATATCAGATGGCCATGCGTTTAACTTTGACGCTGATTTTTTGACTCCTTCTCCAGAAAAGGATCGATCACATGGCGATGCGTCTTGCAGTGGTACTGCTGTTCCTCTATTCCACCCCCATCCTGTCTGCTGCTGAGCCCATTACCGGGGAGCCCGAGGCTGCTCGCGAGCGGCTGATGAGTTTTATTGAAGGCTGAAATAGCCTGGCTCAATGATCAACGAAGCTGATAGTTGCTATAGACACGCCTAGTTGGTTATCGAGGCTTTTTTGATCGATTCTGTGGACTCTGAAACATGCCCACGGAGTTCATCATGGCCAGCGCAATCATCACTTCTGCCAAACACGGCGCCTATGTGGCTATCGGTCTTTACCTGGTCATGGTGCTGGTCATCAGTCTTTCGCCGCAGTCGCAGCAAACCTTCGAGACACCGATTCAAGTGGCGCACCCTGGTATCCAGTTTGAACACCGTGCTCAACAGTCCATGGTGGATCAGGCTGAACTGGCAGGAGTCGGCGGAGCATGAACCGTTGCAAACTCCTGGTCATCGCCTTCCTGGCCTTCATCACCAATGGATTTTCCCTGCTGGGGATCGGGCACGGTTCGATAGGTGCGGTGGCACGGGCCATCGAAGCCAATCACAACATCGCGCGTAACATCGAGATCGCCAAGGCCATGGGCATGCTGGCCGGCAACCCGCCAATCAAACCAGAAAGCGGCTTTTTTGGGCCGTTCCATGTCGATTGCGCAGAGATCGGCATGTGTGAAGTGTTGGCCTGAACGCCACAGTCCCTGTAGGAGCAAGGCTTGCCCGCGATGCTTTTGGTGGTCTTGAGGGCCCCATCGCGGGCAAGCCTTGCTCCTACGGGAATCGGGTCTATTTCGCCATTATTGATGTGAACAGGCCCGACGCCAGAAACTGCTGCAACCAGTCTTGCAATCGCGGATAAGGCGTCTGCGCAAACCACTCGCGGTCGACATGGGCGAATTGGCGTATGAACGGCATCAGCGCCACGTCGGCCAGTGAAGTGTTGGCCTGAACGCCACAGTCCCTGTAGGAGCAAGGCTTGCCCGCGATGCTTTTGGCGGTCTTGAGGGCCCCATCGCGGGCAAGCCTTGCTCCTACGGGAATCGGGTCTATTTCGCCATTATTGATGTGAACAGGCCCGACGCCAGAAACCGCTGCAACCAGTCTTGCAATCGCGGATAAGGCGTCTGCGCAAACCATTCGCGGTCGACATGGGCGAATTGGCGTATGAACGGCATCAGCGCCACGTCGGCCAGTGAAGTGTTGGCCTGAACGCCACAGTCCCTGTAGGAGCAAGGCTTGCCCGCGATGCTTTTGGCGGTCTTGAGGGCCCCATCGCGGGCAAGCCTTGCTCCTACGGGAATCGGGTCTATTTCGCCATTATTGATGTGAACAGGCCCGACGCCAGAAACTGCTGCAACCAGTCTTGCAATCGCGGATAAGGCGTCTGCGCAAACCATTCGCGGTCGACATGGGCGAATTGGCGTATGAACGGCATCAGCGCCACGTCGGCCAGTGAAGTGTTGGCCTGAACGCCACAGTCCCTGTAGGAGCAAGGCTTGCCCGCGATGCTTTTGGCGGTCTTGAGGGCCCCATCGCGGGCAAGCCTTGCTCCTACGGGAATCGGGTCTATTTCGCCATTATTGATGTGAACAGGCCCGACGCCAGAAACTGCTGCAACCAGTCTTGCAATCGCGGATAAGGCGTCTGCGCAAACCATTCGCGGTCGACATGGGCGAATTGGCGTATGAACGGCATCAGCGCCACGTCGGCCAGTGAAGTGTTGGCCTGAACGCCACAGTCCCTGTAGGAGCAAGGCTTGCCCGCGATGCTTTTGGCGGTCTTGAGGGCCCCATCGCGGGCAAGCCTTGCTCCTACGGGAATCGGGTCTATTTCGCCATTATTGATGTGAACAGGCCCGACGCCAGAAACCGCTGCAACCAGTCTTGCAATCGCGGATAAGGCGTCTGCGCAAACCACTCGCGGTCGACATGGGCGAATTGGCGTATGAACGGCATCAGCGCCACGTCGGCCAGGCACGGGTGGTCGGCCAGTAAATAATCACGTCCCTGCAATGATGCATCCAGCTTGCGCAGGAACACTTCGCCTTCGGCGCGATAAAACGTCATCGGTTGCTCGGGGTAGCGTTCGGCATATTTGTAGCGATTGAGCTGCACTTTGAACGCCTGATCGTTCTCCTCGATCAACGCGGCCATGGCCAGCTGTCCTTTCGGATCGTCCTTGAGCAACCAGTCCTGCGGGTCATGCTGCGCCAAAGCCCAGCGCATGATCTCCAGGCTTTCATCGATGACCCGGCCTTCGACGCTCAACACCGGCACCGTACCTTTGCTCGACAGCGCGAGCATTTCGGCAGGTTTGGCCTTCAGGCTGACTTCGACGATGTCCACGGCTACCCCGGCGTAGCGCAGGGCCATGCGTGCTCGCATGGCATACGGGCAGCGGCGGAAAGAGTACAGCGTGATCATTTCACCTCCAGGGTGCTGAGGCCGTTGCCTTGGCGGTGGACTTGAATCTGCACCGGAATCCGTTCGTGCATTTCCTGCACGTGGGAAATCACCGCGACCTTGCGCCCCTGGGCCTGCAAGCCGTCGAGGGCGTCCATGGCCAGTTGCAGGGATTCGGGGTCGAGGCTGCCGAAACCTTCGTCGATGAACAGCGATTCGATTTTTAGCGTGCTCGACGCCATGGATGCCAGGCCCAAGGCCAGGGCCAGCGACACCAGGAAGGTTTCGCCACCGGACAACGAATGCACTGAACGCAGTTCGTCGCCCATCTCAGTGTCCATCACCAGCAACCCGAGCATGCTGCCGCCCCGTTTGAGGCGATAGCGCCGCACCAACTGGCGCAATTGCACGTTGGCATGGTGCACCAGCAGGTCGAGGTTGTAGGCCTGGGCGATCTTGCGGAAGGTGTCGCCGGTGGACGAACCGATCAATGCGCTCAGGCGCGCCCAGCGTTGATACTCCGCGTACGCCTCGGCCATTTGCTGCGCCAAAGCCTGATTGGCGTTCTGCCGACGCTGGTCCTCGGCCTGTTCGGCGCGCAGTTCGGCGCAAAGCTGTTCGCTGACACCACACTGGTTATGCAATTGGCTCAGCGCGGTGTCGAGTTGTTCGGCTTCAAGGTTACCGTTGTGCTGCGCCTGGTGATCGAGCAAGCGTTTGTCGCGTTCCTCTACCAGGACCTTGGCCTGTTCGATGGCTTTTTCACTGTTCTGCAAGTGTTGACGCAGCTCGCTGACCTGGACATCATCGACGCTCAGCAAGTCTTCGAGGCCGCCATCATCCAGTTCCGGGTGACGGCTGCGCCAATCGGCAATTTTACCCGCCAGTTCCCGGTCTTCGCCTTCGAGCGCGTGCAAACGTTCTTGCTGCGCCTTGAGCTCAGCGGCGATGCGCACCTGTTGCGTGTGCACGCTTTGCAACGCTTGGGCGGTGCCGGTTTCGGTGCTGCGTGCCGTTTCCACGGCCTGTTCCAGTTGCTGCTGCCAATGCTCGGCGCTGCTGTGTTCGCCGAGCAATTGCGCGAGGGTGTGCTGGCTCATCTGCTGTTGTTCAGACAGGGTTTTGAAGCGCTGCTCGGCGGCTTGCAGTTGCTGATCGCGAGTCTGTTGCCGATCCTGTTCCTTCTCCAGGTGTTGCTGGCGTTGCTGCTGTTCGGCCAGTTCTTCCTTCTGTTGATCGAGCTGCGCCAGGCGTTCGGTGATCTGCCGGTCCAGCTGTATGAAGGTTGCGGCCGGCTCGAGGCGCAGCGCTTGCAGGGTCTCGGCCGGCAGCAGGTTGGCGAGGGCGGTGAGTTCTTCGTCCAGGCGCTGACGGTCGCTGCCCAGTTCGCGCTGTTGATTGTCCAGCTGCTGAGCCGCTTGTTGATGCGCGGTTTCGGCATGGCGCAGTTGTTGGGTCAGGCGCGCGGCTTCCTGTTGCAGGGTGAGCAGGGCGCTTTGACGTTGCTCATCCTGAGTGATGCTTTGATTCAACTGGCTGTTTTGCCGGGTGAGCCAGGCGTCGCGTTTGTCGGCATCCTGATCCAACAGCTGCGTTGCCAGCGGATGCGCTTGCAGGCTTGGCGTCAGGGCTTGCTGCTGGGTCGCCAGGTGCTCCTGTTGTTGCAGCAGTTCCTTTTGCCGGGCAATCAGGCCGCCGACCTCGGCGCGCAGGTCGGTGAGCTTTTCCTTGAGCAGATCGACGGCTTGCTGGGCGTTGGCCAATTCGCCTTCATCAAAGCGACCGAGGCTATGCAGCAGGGCTTCGGGCTGATGGTACGGATGCTCGTGGCTGCCGCAGACCGGGCAGGGTTGATCATCCTGCAACTGCGCGCGCAGCTCTTCGACACTGGCGCTGCGTGCCAGGCGCTGACGCTCCAGCAGTTCGCGGGTGACGTTCAGGGCCTGCTCGGCGACCGTCAGTTCTGCCTTGGCCTTGACCCCGTCCTGGGTCAGGCGCTCGCGCTCCTGCTGCGCGGTGAGCAGTCGCTGTTGCAGCTCGGCGCCGCGTTTATCCAACTCCTGCTGGCTGGTCCATAACCGCGTCAGGTCTTCAACGGCACGCAGTTGCTTGCGATTGTCCTGCAACAGGCTACCGAGAATGCCGATCTGCTCGGCAATGGCATCTGGTTCGCTATCGGCCTCCTTGAACAGCACGTCCAGCTGCTGTTTCTGCGCAGCCAGTGTCTGCGCCGTAACCGTGGCGATTTGTTCGAGGTTGGCCAGTTCGGCCTGGCCCTTGTTCAGTCGATTGCCGATCAACACCAGTTGTTGCAGGCGTTCGCGATAGGCATTCCAGGCCTCACTCAACGGCGCCAAATGGGCGCTTTGTTCAAGCTCGGCGGCCATGCGCTGCAAGTGTTCGGCGACCTGGGCCTGTCGGTCGAGCAGGGTTTGGATTGCGCTCTGGCCTTGGGCAAAGGCTTGCTCGGCGTTGTGCCTGGCTTCGGCACCGAGGGCTGTTTCCTTGACCAGACGGGCGAGGGTGCTGTGTTCTTCGAAGGCCTGACGCAGCAACGGCGCGCAGTCGGTTTGTTGCTGTTGCGCGTTGCTCAATGCCATCCGGGCGGCGTCGAGTGCCTGCTCCAGTTGTGCCTGGCGCTCGCCAAGTTCGCTGTACTGCTGCGTGTGTCCGGCCATCTGCACGGTCAGGGGCGTCAGCAGCGCATCGATCTGGGCCTTGCGGGCAAACTGATGCCGTTGCGGTGCCAGTTGCTCCAGGCGGGACAGTTTCAGCCGCTCGCCGGTCAGGCTTTCCCAGTGTGATTGCGCCGATTGCAATTGCTCGGTGGCGCTGTGTTGCGCGTCCTGCAACTGGTGCAAATCCTTGAGCCAGGTGTGTTGCAACTCAAGCTGCTTGAGTTGCGCCTGCTGCAATTTGAGCTGTTGTTGTGCCGCATTGAAGCGCTCATCCAGCTCCGCTCGTGCTTCGGGGGCTAGCGGTGTGACGCCACTGGCCTGGTCCTGCAGCAGTTTGTGGGCTTCGCGAGCTTCCTTGGTCTTGTCGAAGGCGCGACGGCCCAAGCGGGTGTAAAGCGCCGTGTCGGTGAGTTTTTCCAGCAGTTCACTGCGGTCGTTGTCATCGGCCTTGAGGAAGGCACTGAATTCGCTTTGCGCCAACAGCACGGCGCGGGTGAACTGTTCGAAGTTCAAGCCCAGTACCGACTCGATCCGGCTTTTGAATTCAAGCTTCTGGCTGGCGAGCAGTTGATCCTGGTCGATGTCGCGCAAGCTCTGACGACTGGCTTGCAGCCTGCCGCCCGCTTTGTCCCGGGCACGGTTGGCCTCCCAGCGCGCACGGTAGCGGCGGCCGTCGATGCCGACGAAATCGACCTCGGCAAAGCCTTCGCCGGTGCCGCGACGCAATAGTGTGCGGGGGTCACCGGTGCCGATGTCACCGTCGATGTCCGGTGCCTTGGCTGAAGGCTGGACGCTGTTGAGGCGCGGGACGCTGCCGAACAAGGCCAGGCACAGGGCATCGAGCAATGTACTTTTACCGGCGCCAGTGGGCCCGGTGATGGCAAACAGGCCGGCGCTGGCCAAGGGTTCGGCGGTGAAGTCGATCTCGAAGGGCCCGGCCAGTGAGGCGAGGTTTTTCAGGCGGATGGCGAGAATCTTCATGGCTGTTCGCCCTCCATCTGCACTTCTTGCAGCAGCTCGGCAAAGTCCTTGAGGGTTTGCTCGTCGACCTCGCTGCCGTAGTTGTCCTGCCAGGCGCGGCTGAACAGCTCCTGGGGCGTGAGTTGGTCCAGTTCGATCAACGTACCGTCATCTGCATCCTGGCGATTGCCGTTGCCGGCGTATTCGGCGGCAATACGCACCAGGCGTACGGCTTTGCCTTGCAGGGCGGTTTCCACTTGATGACGCAGGTCCGGCTGCGGTTCGTCGAGGCGTACTCGCACCTCCAGCCAGGGTTGGCGTTGGTAATCGGCCAGCAGGTCGATGTCCGGCAGGTCCGCCAGTTGCAGCAGGATATCCGCCAAGGGCGCAGGGCCCAGGCGTTGCAGATTCACCGCGCGGGGAATGAGTTTGGGTTCGACGCTGACCAGGGTTTCGCCGTCCAGGGTGATGTCGAGAATCTGGTGCTGGTAAGCGATCTCGGAGAACGACAGCGGAATGGGCGAACCGCTGTAACGAATCCGCTCTTCGCCATTGACCTTTTGCGGCTTGTGCAAGTGCCCCAGGGCGACGTAGCTGATGCTGGGCCCGAACAGACTGGCGGGCAGGGCTTCGGCGTTGCCGATGATCAGGCTGCGTTCGGAATCCTCCGACACCGAGCCGCCGGCCATGTGCGCGTGGCTAATGGCGATCAGCGCCTGACCCTTCTTGCGCTTGGCGTTGGCCGCCTCAATCAGCCATTCATGGACCTGGCCAATGCCGCGCAGGTAGTCGTCGCCCAAGTGCGCGCCGGTGACCTCGGCCGGGCGCAGGAAGGGCAGCGCCAGGCACCAGGCGACGGTTTTACCCTTGGTGTCCGGCAGTGGTATCAGCAAGCGTTCGGCGTCGAGTTGCCCGTCGTCGAGCCACAACACCCGACCCAGGGCATGGGTGCGCAAACGACGCATCAGCGGGGCCGGCAGTTCGATACGCGAGCCGGAGTCGTGGTTGCCGGCGATCATCACGATGGTCAGCTTCGGTTGCTGCTCGTGCGCACTGACGATGAAGTCGTACAGGCGTTCCTGGGCTTTAACCGGCGGATTGACCGTGTCAAAGATATCGCCGGCGATCAGCAGCACATCCGGCTGCTCGAGTTTGAGCTGGCGCAGCAGCCAGTCGAGAAAACAGCCGTGCTCGAAATCGCGATCCTGGCCGTGCAGGTTCTGCCCCAGGTGCCAGTCGGAGGTGTGAAACAGACGCAAGGCGAACTCCGTAGGAAATAAGGTGATGGCCACGTGGGAATTGGATGGTGGCTAAAAGGGAGGGAGTTTACTGGTAAAAAATATGGGTTGTGTGATGGATATGACCGCATTGAAGACCTGCGGTGCTTTTGTGGATTGACTCGGACCTGTGTAGGAGCAAGGCTTGCCCGCGATGGCGCCTGTGTGATCGCTATCGCGGGCAAGCCTTGCTCCTACAAAAAGCGGTTGAATTACTTAGGATAAAGCGGCGGCAGCCCGCTGTCGCCCGTCGCTTCCTGAACCCCTTCAGCCATGGGGATCGCCCGAATCGCCCGCCACAGCTCTTCACCTTGCCAGTGCTGGCCGGTTTCGCTGTACAGCGCGCCGTTCAAGCCGTCCAGGGCGTCGGACAGCGGAACGAAACGGGCGGCCATGTCGGCCAGGGTTTCCGGCTGCTGGCGGGCCCAGGCGTCGAGGGCCTGGCGGGTGGCGTGGGGGTCGTTGGCCTGGCATGCACGCTTGAGGTCGTCGAGCACGGTGCGCGGGCTCGGACCGGTTTGCGCCGCGCGCTGGACTGCCGGTTGCCGGCGCGCGCGCCACCATAGGCCGAAGCCGAGCAGGGTAGTGCAGGCCAAGATCAGGCTACTGAGTTTCCAGCGCCACAGGGCTTCGCTGTCGGCTGTCGCGTTGAGTGGTGCGGTGCTGGCCGGGGTGTCGATCATCAGGCTCGGATTAGCCGCCACTTGCAGCGACCTGGCCGGCAGACTGCTGTGTTCCAGGTGATCTTCAAAGGTGTTCCACCAGACCACTTCCACCGACGGCAACTCGATGGAACCGCTGCGAGACGGTACCAGCGCTTCGCGGTCCTCACGACTGCCCACCAGTCCGCGTTCGCTGTTCTGATTGGCCAGCACGGGTTGATCCGGGTAACGGCGCAGGCCACTGACTTCGGTGCCGGGCAGGGGGGGTAGCTGTGTGCTGGCCAGGCCTTCGGCTTTCACCGTGAGGCTGCGGGTCAGCGAATCGCCGACCTGAACGTGTTCCGGTTCCGGGTTCCAGGTCTCGCTGAGGGTCAGATTGCGCGCTGGCAACCAGGGCAGGTCGGCGGGGTAGCTGATGGGTTTGGCTTTGACCGTCAGCAGGATTTCCTTGGAGCTGATACGCATCAGCTTCCCGGATTTCGGTGCCTGCGACGCGGTGTCCTGGCTAGGGTTTGCGTCTACCAGCGCGGCGTTGAATTCCTGCTGCGGAATGATCAACTCGCCGCTGTGTTGCGGGTAGATCGCGTAACGCATTTCGATCACGCCGTGACGCACGCCGTTGATGTCTTTTTCGTAGGTGCGCGATTCACCCAACTGTTCGATGTGTGTGTCGGGAATCTGCAAGGGCGGCAGGCTGCTGTCGTCGTACAGCGACACGGAATGGTAGATGCGCAGGGTCAGGATAGCCTGAGCCTGCACGTATACGCTGCTCTGATCGAGGCTGGCTTCGATGAACACCGGGGCCAGTTTGTTCGAGTTCTCCTGGGTTTCGCTCTCGACCACTTGCAGGGTGATCGGCTGGCTCTGGGTTTCGCCCAGTTTCAGCCCCGGGATGACCACTGTGCCGTTTTCCAGCGGCAGCAAGGTGATGATCCAGCGGGTGGTGGCATGGTTGTCGCCGCCGAGGGTGTTCAATTGGTTGACCTGGCGGGTGCCGCGCACTTCGAACAGCGGTTCCAGCGGCGTCAGGTCCGGTTTGCCGAACTGGGTCACGTCGTTGGATTCCAGGATCAGCTCGATTGTCTCCCCGGAGCTCAGGCGCGTGCGGTCGACACTGGCGACCAGCTCGGCTGCCTGGGCCTGAACGGTGCATAGCAGCACGGCGGGCAGCGGGGCGAACATGAAAGCGGTGAAGCGGTTCATCGAGTTTTTTCCTGATCCTGATGTTGTTGCTGTTCGTACCAGAATTTGCGCCTGAGCAATTCCCCCGGATCATCCGGGATCTGTCGTAACCATTGCTCCAATGCCTGCTGCTGTTCACCTTCGATGCTGTCGCTGGCCGGGCGCATGGGTGGCGTGGTGTGTTGTTCGTCCCCCAACTCGCTGCCGGGGACTTCGTTGGTGCCCGTTTTGGCCGGCGCCTTGAGCGATTGTTCAGTGTTGGAACCGACCTGCTGGTCAGTGTTTTTCGGCTCACCCTGATTCTGTGCCTCGCTGGCGGGACCGGGTGGTGGTTCCTGCTCCGAGGACTGGGGCTCTTCGCTGGTGGCGTTATCCGGCTCTTCAGCGGGCGGGTTGGCTTTTTGCTTGAGCAGGCTTTCCACCAATGCCTTGTTGGTCAGGGCAGGTCGCAAGTCCGGTTGGCGTTCCAGTGCCTGTTCGTAGGCGTCCAGCGCGGCCTCCAGCTCACCGCTTTTGGCCAGGGCATTGCCACGATTGTAGTGGGCGTGGGCATCGTTGCCTTCGGCGAACCGCTGGGCGGCGCCGCTGTAGTCGCCGGCCTCATAGAGCGCCACGCCTTGCCATTGATGGTCCTCGAAGTGCTGGGCGGCCTCGGCGGGGCGCTTTTGCTTGAGCAGGTGCTGGCCCTGTTGGTCGGGGCGCAACCACAGGTCCTGGAATTCGAAAGCATGGCTGGGTTGTGGCAGGGCCAACAGCAACGGCAGGCAGAGCAACCAGCCGCGGCGACCGGCGCAGGCGGCCAGCAATAAGAGTGGCAACAGTAACCAGTAACCCTGGTCGGCCCAGGCATCCAGCCGCACGGACTGGCCGTCATCGCGCAGGTTGCGCGGGCCGTCCAGCAAACCCAGCGCACGCAGATCGGCGTCGCTGAGGCGCGCATGGCGATAGCGTCCGTCCAGATCATTGATGAAGGCTTTCAGGCCTGGCTCGTCCAGGTGCGATACCAGAATCGCGCCCTGTTCGTCCTTGAGGAAACTGCCATCCTCCTGTGTGATCGGTGCGCCTTCGGCAGTGCCAATGCCGAGCATCAGCAATTGCGTTGATGTGCCTCTTAGCGCACTCCGAATTCCCTGGCGCTCCTGTTCCGTCAGGGATGAGCCGATCAGCAGGATTCTCCCGTCGCCAAGCGCGCCTTGCTCCAGCAGGTTCAGGGCCTTGAGCACTGCCAGGTCGGCGCGATGTCCGGGCTCGGGCATCAACGAAGGCTTGAGCGCATCCAGCAGGTTGTGACTGGTGGACAGGTCGTCCGATAGCGGCACCAGTGTATGTGCACTGCCGGCATAGACGACGATGGCGGTTTGCGCGTCGCTGCGGTTTTGCAGCAGGTCGAAGAGCTTGCGCCGAGCTTGTTCCAGGCGGTTGGGCTGGACGTCGGTGGCGAGCATTTCCGGGGTCAGCTCCAGGAGCACCACCAAGGGATCGGCGGGCTTTTGGCTGATTTGCTCGACACGCGACCAGCTCGGTCCGAGCAGCGCGAAGACTGTCAGTAGCCACGCCACGCCCAGGGCCACCCACGGCAGTTTGCTGTCGCGTCCACTACCGCCGCTGAGCAGGGTGGCATGGAACGCAGGCGGCAAGATCATCTGCCAGCGCCCGGCGCGTTTCTGTCGATGCCAGAGTTGCCAGAGCAACCAGCCCAGCAGTGGCAACAGCAACAGCCACCAGGGGCGGAACCAATAGGGCCAGAGCGCGCTCATCGGCGCCTCCGCAGGCGCAGGCGCTTGAGACGATCGCGCCAGTCAGGCAGTTGCGTTTGCAAAAACAGATCCTTGGAAAACAGACGCTGGAGCGGGTTGTCCGGCCAAAGCACGCGGGCCACCAGCAGCATGCTCAGCAACAGTGCCATCGCCAGCGGCCAGTGATACAGCGCCTGTGCCGGGCGGGCTTGGGTCGGTTGCTGGGTCACCGGCTCCAGTTGGTCGAGGGTGTCCTTGATCGCTTGCAGCTCCTTGCCATCGCGCGCCCTGAAGTAGCGGCCGCCGGTCACTTGTGCGATCGCTTTGAGGGAAGGCTCATCAAGGTCCAGGCTCGGATTGACGCCGAGGAAACCCAAGGAACCACTTTCCTCCGGATCGGCGCCGATGCCGATTGGGTATATTTTCACGTTTTCCCGGGCCGCCAGGCGCGCTGCCGTGAGCGGGTCGACCTGACCGCCGTTGTTGGCGCCGTCGGTAACCAGAATCAATACTCGGCTTTGTGCCGGGCGCTGCAGCAGGCGTTTGAGGCCCAGGCCGATGGCATCACCGATGGCGGTGTTCTTGCCGGCGATGCCGATGCGCGCTTCGTCGAGCCAGACGCGCACGGTGTGTCGATCAAAAGTCAGTGGCGCTTGCAGGTAGGCCTGGCTGCCGAACAGAATCAAACCGACCCGATCGCCATCGCGGCTCTCGAGGAAGTCACCGAGCAAGTGCTGGACCAGCGCAAGGCGACTGACCTCTTCGTCCTGCCACTGCATGTCGGGGAAATCCATGGAACCGGACACATCCACCGCCACCAGCAGGTCACGGCCACTGGCCGCGATCGGTAGCGGGTCGCCGAGCCATTGCGGGCGCGCGGCGGCGGTCAGCAGCATCAGCCACAGCAGCAGGAACGGTGCTTGTTGGCGCCAAGCCGGCAGATTGGCTCGGGCGCGACGACGGGTCAGGCCCTCGAGATCGCTGAGAAAGCTGACCTTGAGCGCCGGCTCACCGCTGTCGGCCACTGGCAGCACCAGGCGCATCAGCCATGGCAAGGGCAGCAGGGCGAAGATCCACGGCCAGGCGAACTCAAACATGTTTGCGAATCCAGGTTTCGACCGCCTGAGTCAGGCCGGCGATGGCCTTGTCGTCGAGTTTGCATTCGGGTTTGTAGGCACCTTCCACCAGCACCATCCAGCGGGTCAGGCCGGCCGCGGGACAACGGTTGTCGAGGAAGGCCAGCCATTTGCGCCCGTTGAGGGTATGGCTCTGGCTGTAGGGGTAGTGGTTGCGGCACAGGCGTTTGAGCAGGCCGTTGAGCTGCTGCAGCCAGGCGCCGGCAGGGGCCCCGTTGTAGGGCTTGGGCAACTGTGCCAGCTCCGCCAGCGCGGCGAGACGCACCGGGTCCAGTGGCTGTTCGGTGCGCACGATGCGGTTTTTTTTCGGCGCCAGATGCCGCAGTTTCCACACGCCGAAACCGATGGCCGGCAGTAGCAGCAGTAATAGCCACCAGCCCGGCGCCGGTGGCCAGAAATCAATCGGCGGCGGGGATATCAGGGGTTGCAATTGTTCCAGACCGTTCATCGACCTTTTCCCGGTTTCTCAGGGTTCAGGTACTCGCGCAATTGCTCGACCATTTCGCTCTGGGTGCTCAAGGGCATCATCAATACGCGCAGCTTTTGCGCGAGCAATTCCCAGCGGGCGATGCGCGTTTCGGCCTGGGCGCGGTAGGTCTGGCGCAGGTCGAAATTCAGCGTGTCGAGCTCCAGTTGCGCGCCGCGTTCGGTAAAGCGCAGCAATCCAGCGGCGGGCAGGGCGTGATCCAGCGGGTCGGACAGTGGCAGCAGCAAAAGGTCGCAATGGCGCGACAACAGACTCAATTGCTGCTCGGCGCTGTCGGTCAGGGCGCGCTCATCGCAAATCACAATGATCAGGCTGCCGGGGCGCGAGACTTCTCGGGCACGGCGCAGGGCAATACCGAACGCATCGCGGTCCGGCTGACTTTCGGTGTGTAGCGATTGGTTGACTCGCACCAGGCGGTTGAGCAGTTGCAGCAGACTTTGTTTGCTGCGCCGTGGCTTGATTTCGTAGTGCTCGTTGTCGCCGAACACCAGCCCGCCGACCCTGTCGTTATGTCCCAGCGCCGCCCACCCGATCAGGCTGGCGGCCTGGGCGGCGAGCACTGATTTGAACATCAGCCCGGAGCCGAAAAACAACCGGCGGCTTTGCTCGACCATGATGAAGATCGGCCGTTCGCGTTCCTCATGGAACAGTTTGGTGTGCGGTTCCTGGGTCCGTGCTGTGACGCGCCAGTCGATGGTCCGCACGTCGTCCCCAGCCTGATAGACCCGCACCTGGTCGAAATCCACGCCACGGCCGCGCAGCTTGGAGTGGTGCAAGCCAATCAACGGGCTGCGCTGGCTCGGCGTCGAGAACAGCTGTACTTCGCGCACGCGATGGCGCATCTCGATCAGCTCGGCGAGCGTGATGCGGATGCCCGGTTGGGGCGGCAGGGGGGTGTTCATTGGGATCAAGCGACGGCTACGACGTCGAGAATCCGCTGGACCACACGGTCCTGATCGATGCCAGCGGCTTCGGCTTCAAAGGAAAGAATGATGCGGTGACGCAACACATCGAACAGTACCGCCTGAATGTCCTCCGGGCTGACGAAGTCGCGCCCGGCCAGCCAGGCGTGGGCCCGGGCGCAACGGTCCAGGGCAATGGAGCCGCGAGGACTGGCGCCATAGGCGATCCATTCGGCCATTTCCGGGTCGAATTTGGCCGGGTTGCGCGTGGCCATGACCAGTTGCACCAGGTATTCCTCCACGGCATCGGCCATGTACAGGCCGAGGATTTCCTTGCGCGCGGCGAAAATCGCCTGCTGGCTGACCCGGCGTTCGGGCTTGGTTTCGCCGTTCAGGGCTTCGCCCCGGGCCTGTTGCAGAATGCGGCGTTCGACAGCGGCATCGGGGAAACCGATCTTCACGTGCATCAGGAAACGGTCGAGCTGGGCTTCGGGCAGCGGGTAGGTGCCTTCCTGCTCGATGGGGTTTTGTGTGGCCATTACCAGAAACAGGGGCGACAACTCATAGGTGCTGCGCCCGACACTGACCTGGCGTTCGGCCATGGCCTCGAGCAAGGCGGACTGAACCTTGGCCGGCGCACGGTTGATTTCGTCCGCCAGCACCAGGTTATGGAAGATCGGGCCTTGCTGGAACACGAAGCTGCCGGTTTCCGGACGATAGATCTCCGTGCCGGTGATGTCGGCGGGCAGCAGGTCGGGGGTGAACTGGATGCGATGGAACTGGGCTTCGATGCCTTCGGCGAGTTCTTTGATGGCCTTGGTCTTGGCCAGGCCAGGGGCGCCTTCGACCAGCATGTGGCCGTCGGCAAGCAGGGCGATGAGCAAGCGCTCGATGAGTTTTTCCTGGCCGAGAATCTGCGTTGAAAGAAAGGTTCGCAGCGCGAGCAGCGCTTCACGATGTTCCATCGATGACTGTTCCTGGAAAGGGTGACCGAAGACGTTTGCATAACGCCAGGGCTGGGGGCGTTACTTTAATCCATCGCGGGGGGCGGCGACTAACGGCATTTTGTGCAAATTGCCGGATTTGAGTGGCGAATCAGTGGCAAGTTTGTAGAGGTGGGAGGAAATGTTGTTCATTCGGGCCTCTTCGCGGGCAAGCCTCGCTCCTACGGGTATTGATGACATACGCAATTCCTGCGTCCGGCTCTATACCCGTAGGAGCGAGGCTTGCCCGCGATGAGGCCCTCCCAGACACCCTCAAAGCTGGCTGATGTACGTCCCGGTCCCCTTGAGAATGTTCTGCAAGGTTTCTTCCACTTCCGCCAGATCGACCATGTCCGGGTTGAAGGTAATCTCCAGCACATCATCCCCATTCAACGCATCGGCATCCGCCGCTGCGATTTCGATCAGCAGGCGGGTAGGGCTCAGGGTCACTTTTACGCCATCGAGGGTCGACGGCTCGCCCTCGAGGGTAATTTCCAGCTCGTCCTCGTCTGGATAACGGCTCATCAGGAACATTTCACCCTTGTCGCTGTGGCAACAGAGCATGGCCATGTTGTCTTCTTCGTCATCGCACGGGTTGACGATCAAGAGGGCGGTGGTCATTTGCATGGGGAATTCCTGGCTCGAGGAGCGTAATGAAGGCGCACAAAATGCAATTCTGCCAGTCCCGGTGAATTTCTGCTCGCACGAGTGTCGAAGGACGTGATGTGGACGGCCAGTGTGTTGCAGATCATTTCTGGTACGGACGTGCCGTAAAACCGGACAGAAAACCGCCGTTTTGCCGCTCGCCTGCTAGTGTTATCCGATGCCCCACCCCCAAGCTGCATACCGATGACCGAATATGTCGCAGCATCGCAAGCACGGGCCTTGCCGCACTCGTTAAGCTGCGCAACGGATGTGCACCTGTAAAGGCATTGCGCTGCCAAAAGGCCAGTCGCTTTTGCAGATGCCCATTCACGGAAGGTGAATGTGACCAGAGTGTCTCGTCCAGCTTCACCCACCTGTCACCCTGTTTCCTCTGCCCGAGAATCAGGAGCAGGGTGACGGGTAGCCCCCAACAGGGGTTTTGCACGCGACGCTTCCATCAACAACAAGCCCAAGCGGAGTACCACAGATGGCGTTCTTCACCGCAGCCAGCAAAGCCGACTTCCAGCACCAACTGCAAGCGGCACTGGCGCAGCACATCAGTGAACAGGCACTGCCACAAGTGGCGCTGTTCGCTGAACAATTCTTCGGCATCATTTCCCTGGACGAACTGACTCAACGCCGGTTGTCCGACCTCGCTGGCTGTACCCTTTCTGCGTGGCGCCTGCTTGAGCGCTTCGATCACGCGCAACCGCAAGTGCGCGTCTTCAACCCCGATTACGAACGTCACGGCTGGCAGTCGACCCACACCGCGGTCGAAGTGCTGCACCATGACCTGCCGTTCCTGGTGGACTCGGTACGCACCGAGTTGAACCGTCGCGGCTACAGCATTCACACCCTGCAAACTACCGTGCTGAGCGTGCGTCGCGGCAGCAAGGGCGAGTTGCTGGAAATCCTGCCTAAGGGCACCCAGGGCGACGGCATTCTGAATGAATCGCTGATGTATCTGGAAATCGATCGCTGCGCCAATCCGGCCGAACTGAACGTGCTGACCAAAGAGCTGGAGCAGGTACTCAGTGAAGTGCGTGTCGCGGTCATCGATTTCGAACCGATGAAAGCCAAGGTCCAGGAAATCCTGACTGGCCTGGATAACAGCCGCTTCGCCGTCGATGCCGACGAAAAGAGCGAGATCAAGAGCTTCCTGGAATGGCTGGTGGGTAACCATTTCACCTTCCTCGGCTACGAAGAGTTCACCGTTACCGATGAGCCTGATGGCGGGCATATCAAGTACGATCAGAACTCGTTCCTCGGCCTGACCAAAACCCTGCGTACTGGCATGACCTACGATGACACGCGCATCGAAAACTATGCCGTGAACTACCTGCGCGAGCCGAAACTGCTCACCTTCGCCAAGGCCGCCCACCCAAGCCGCGTGCACCGTCCGGCGTATCCGGACTACGTGTCGATCCGTGAAATCGACGCCGATGGCAAGGTCATCAAGGAATGCCGCTTCATGGGTCTGTACACTTCGTCGGTGTACGGCGAGAGCGTGCGTTCCATTCCTTATATCCGTCGCAAGGTCGCGGAAATCGAACACCGTTCCGGCTTCCAGGCCAAGGCCCACCTGGGCAAGGAACTGGCTCAGGTGCTGGAGGTCCTGCCGCGCGACGACCTGTTCCAGACGCCGGTGGACGAGCTGTTCAGCACCGTGATGTCGATCGTGCAGATCCAGGAACGCAACAAGATCCGCGTGTTCCTGCGCAAGGACCCTTACGGTCGTTTCTGCTACTGTCTGGCTTATGTGCCGCGTGACATCTATTCCACCGAAGTGCGCCAGAAGATCCAGCAAGTGCTGATGGATCGCCTGAAAGCCTCGGATTGCGAATTCTGGACGTTCTTCTCCGAGTCCGTGCTGGCCCGCGTGCAACTGATCCTGCGCGTCGACCCGAAAAACCGCATCGACATCGACCCGCTTCAACTGGAAAACGAAGTGATCCAGGCCTGCCGCAGCTGGCAGGACGATTATTCGGCCCTGACGGTCGAAAGCTTCGGCGAAGCCCAGGGCACCAACGTACTGGCCGACTTCCCCAAAGGCTTCCCGGCCGGCTACCGCGAGCGTTTCGCTGCACATTCGGCCGTGGTCGACATGCAGCACCTGCTGAGCCTGAGCGAAAAAAATCCGCTGGTGATGAGCTTCTATCAGCCGCTGGGCCAGGTCTCCGGTCAGCGTGAACTGCATTGCAAGCTGTACCACGCCGACACCCCGCTGGCGCTGTCCGACGTGCTGCCGATCCTGGAAAACCTCGGCCTGCGCGTGCTGGGTGAGTTCCCGTACCGCCTGCGTCACACCAATGGCCGCGAGTTCTGGATTCACGACTTCGCGTTTACTGCCGCCGAAGGCCTGGACCTGGACATCCAGCAACTCAACGACACCCTGCAGGACGCGTTCGTCCACATCGTGCGTGGCGATGCCGAGAACGATGCGTTCAACCGCCTGGTGCTGACCGCCGGCCTGCCATGGCGCGACGTGGCGCTGCTGCGTGCCTACGCCCGCTACCTGAAGCAGATCCGCCTGGGCTTCGACTTGGGTTACATCGCCAGCACCCTGAACAACCACACCGATATCGCTCGCGAACTGACCCGGTTGTTCAAGACCCGTTTCTACCTGGCACGCAAGCTGAGCAGCGATGACCTCGAGCAGCGTCTGGAACACGCGATCCTGACTGCTCTGGACGATGTTCAGGTACTCAACGAAGACCGCATCCTGCGTCGTTACCTGGACCTGATCAAGGCGACCCTGCGTACCAACTTCTACCAGACCGACGCCAACGGTCAGAACAAGTCGTACTTCAGCTTCAAGTTCAACCCGCACCTGATCCCGGAACTGCCAAAACCTGTTCCGAAATTCGAGATCTTCGTTTACTCGCCACGGGTCGAAGGCGTACACCTGCGCTTCGGCAACGTCGCTCGCGGCGGTCTGCGCTGGTCCGACCGTGAAGAAGACTTCCGTACCGAAGTCCTGGGCCTGGTAAAAGCCCAACAAGTGAAGAACTCGGTGATCGTGCCGGTGGGGGCCAAGGGTGGTTTCCTGCCGCGTCGCCTGCCATTGGGCGGCAGCCGGGATGAGATCGCGGCCGAAGGCATTGCCTGCTACCGCATCTTCATTTCGGGGCTGCTGGACATCACCGACAACCTGAAAGACGGTGCGCTGGTTCCGCCGGCCAACGTCGTGCGTCATGACCAGGATGACCCGTACCTGGTGGTGGCCGCGGACAAGGGCACGGCAACCTTCTCCGACATCGCCAACGGCATCGCCATCGACTACGGCTTCTGGCTGGGCGACGCGTTCGCCTCCGGTGGTTCGGCGGGTTACGACCACAAGAAAATGGGCATCACCGCCAAGGGCGCGTGGGTCGGCGTACAGCGCCACTTCCGCGAGCGCGGGATCAATGTTCAGGAAGACAGCATCACAGTGGTCGGCGTCGGCGACATGGCCGGTGACGTGTTCGGTAACGGCTTGCTGATGTCCGACAAGCTGCAACTGGTCGCCGCGTTCAACCACCTGCACATTTTCATCGATCCGAATCCGGACCCAGCGACCAGCTTCGCCGAGCGTCAGCGCATGTTCGACCTGCCACGTTCGGCGTGGTCGGATTACGACACCAGCATCATGTCCGAAGGCGGCGGGATCTTCTCGCGCAGCGCGAAGAGCATCGCGATTTCCCCGCAGATGCAAGAGCGTTTTGACATCAAGGCCGACAAACTGACCCCGACCGAACTGCTGAACGCCTTGCTCAAGGCTCCGGTGGATCTGCTGTGGAACGGCGGTATCGGTACCTACGTCAAGGCCAGCAGCGAAAGCCACGCCGATGTCGGCGACAAGGCCAACGATGCACTGCGCGTGAACGGCAACGAACTGCGCTGCAAAGTGGTGGGCGAGGGCGGTAACCTGGGCATGACCCAGTTGGGTCGTGTGGAGTTCGGCCTCAATGGCGGCGGTTCCAACACCGACTTCATCGACAACGCCGGTGGTGTGGACTGCTCCGACCACGAAGTGAACATCAAGATCCTGCTGAACGAGGTGGTTCAGGCCGGCGACATGACCGACAAGCAACGCAACCAGTTGCTGGCGAGCATGACCGACGAAGTCGGTGGCCTGGTGCTGGGCAACAACTACAAGCAGACTCAGGCACTGTCCCTGGCGGCCCGTCGTGCTTATGCGCGGATCGCCGAATACAAGCGCCTGATGAACGACCTGGAAGGCCGCGGCAAGCTGGATCGCGCCATCGAGTTCCTGCCGACCGAAGAGCAACTGGTTGAACGCGTTGCCGAAGGTCACGGCCTGACCCGTCCAGAGCTGTCGGTGCTCATTTCCTACAGCAAGATCGACCTCAAGGAGCAGCTGCTGGGCTCCCTGGTGCCGGACGACGACTACCTGACCCGCGACATGGAAACCGCTTTCCCGCCGACCCTGGTGAGCAAGTTCTCCGAAGCCATGCGCTGTCACCGTCTGAAGCGCGAGATCGTCAGCACCCAGATCGCCAACGATCTGGTCAACCACATGGGCATCACCTTCGTTCAGCGACTCAAGGAGTCGACGGGCATGAGCCCGGCGAACGTGGCCGGCGCCTACGTGATCGTGCGTGACATTTTCCATCTCCCGCACTGGTTCCGTCAGATCGAAAACCTGGACTACAAGGTTTCCGCCGACGTGCAACTGGAGCTGATGGACGAGCTGATGCGCCTGGGCCGTCGCGCCACGCGCTGGTTCCTGCGTGCCCGCCGCAACGAGCAGAACGCTGCCCGTGACGTCGCGCATTTCGGTCCGCACCTGGCGGCATTGGGCCTCAAGCTCGACGAACTGCTCAGTGGCGAGATCCGCGAGACCTGGCAGACCCGTTATCAGGCGTATGTCGCCGCCGGTGTGCCGGAGTTGCTGGCGCGCATGGTTGCAGGCACTACTCACCTGTACACCCTGCTGCCGATCATCGAGGCTGCCGACGTGACTGGCCAGAACCCTGCGGACGTGGCCACGGCCTACTTCGCCGTGGGCAATGCATTGGACATCACCTGGTACATTCAACAGATCAGTGCATTGCCGGTTGAAAACAACTGGCAAGCCCTGGCCCGTGAAGCGTTCCGCGATGACGTCGACTGGCAGCAACGTGCGATCACCATCTCGGTCCTGCAACAGGGCGATGGCACTCAGGACGTGGAAACACGCCTGGCCCAATGGATGGCCCAGCACGAAAGCACCATCGAGCGCTGGCGCTCCATGCTGGTGGAAATCCGCGCCGCCAGCGGCACGGACTACGCCATGTACGCGGTGGCTAACCGTGAGTTGCTGGACGTGGCGTTGAGCGGACAAGCGGCAGTACCTGTCGCTGCCGCCGCCGACGAGCTGGAACTGGTCGACTGATCAGGCGTTGAATGAAAAAGCCCCGCATTGAAAGATGCGGGGCTTTTTTTCGCCTGATGGTTTTGTGTTGCTTATTCGGGCCTCTTCGCGGGCAAGCCTCGCTCCTACGGGTTAGTGGCGGGCACAAAATATGCGAACGCTCCAACTCCGTAGGAGCGAGGCTTGCCCGCGAAGAGGCCATCGGGATCAATACAACTTTCTGCCTGTTTGACTATCAATCATCGACACTTTCTCTGTCGGTCTGGCCAATAAATTACTGAGCGACTGGTCAAACTTTTGCAGGGCCCTAACTTGTACATTCTGCTGTTCGTTTATATCGGCAACAATCTCTTCGCTGCGCTTGAAGTCTGCCCAGACTGGGCTGAGTGCCTTGGCATCCCGGCCTTGCGCCGAACCGATGTAATTGAGATTGCGGTCGTAAAAGTGCGCACTGACATCCGCTTCAATATCCGAACTGCGCGACGTTATGAGTTGGCTGCGGGTATCGACCACCGCGATGACATCCGGTTTGGCCGCCTTCAGGCTTTGCATGTCCGGGTACACCGTGACCGAACCGAACTGCCGTTGCAGGGAGGCCTTGACCCCGTCTACTGCCATATCAGGGTTGGAGGTGGAGACGTAGGCGTCATGGATCGACTGCACCAGCAGACTTTGACCGAAGCCGGTGCCTGCATTGGCCTGGTAGTCCTGGAGATAGGCGCGATTGGTCTGGGTATTACGGCTATACACGACGCCCAGGGAGACATTGCTGCCGTTGGGTATTCGGGTTGCATTGCTGCGGCCCACCGGTTGGCTGAAGATACCGTCCAGCGAAGACACCGCCGAAGGTGCCGTGGGAATCGAGCAGCCGGTTAACAAAGCCGTTATCGTTAACGTACTGACAAGTGCAAGTTTCATGGTGTTTCTCCAGTGAAACAACATCAGTCGGAAGTTAATTGCCGGAGATAACCGGCAGTGGCTCCAGACTAAACCTGGAAGGACGGAAGAAAATAGCCAATATCCGTGTTTATCAGATGGCCCATAGTTTTGTTTGCTGTAATGAAGTGCGGTTAATTGCCCGGAGAAATAAAAAGGCCCGATTTGAAGTTTCGAGCCTTTTTATTTATGGCTACCGCTTCAGCGATCAGTTTTTCAAGGGGACCAACACTTTTTCGTCGGGCGATAACACCATGAATACCAGCAACTTGGCCGGCGCGGTGGCGCTGGCATTTTTTGAAACCAGATGCTCGGAACCGGCTGCTTCGTACCAGAATTCGCCTGCCTTGTAGGTCACTTCTTTTTCGCCTTTTACCTGAGAGGTGATGGACCCCTCCAGGACGTAAGCCATGGCGGTTCCGTCGTGTTTGTGGGCAATCGACGATTGGCCGGGCTCGTAATCTACCTCGATCATCAGGGCTTTTTTGCCTGGGACGTTTTTCAGCATTTGGTCCTGCAAGACCGTGACTTTTTCCGACGGGTCATGGGCAAATGCGGCAGTGGGAATAACCAGGGCCAAGGCAACAAGAGGAGCGGCACAGCAGCGCAATACATTCATGATTCATCACCTGCGATGGGTTAGGGGTCAGGAATCAATCTAGTGCGCGAGGGTGTGTAATCAAACAGCCAATATTCGGGAAGGTCAGGTGACCAATTGGCGCCACGTTCCCTGTAGGAGCGAGCTCGCTCGCGATGGACTCAAGACCACCGCGTTTATCCAGGTAACACGCGTAATCGTTGACGACCATCGCGAGCGAGCTCGCTCCTACAGGGGGGCACTCAGCGGATCGGAAAACTGTTGAAGTCGACGGCATTGGCCAGTTGGCAATCGATCAGGTCGATGAAGCCTTGCACCTCGGGGCTGTTGAAGTGAGCTTGCATGGCCGCTTCCGATTGCCAGTGGGCGCTGACAGTCCAGCGATTACTGTCCTCAGGGCAGCGGTCGACCATATAGGAGTCACAGCCCGGTGTTTCGCGCAGGGTGTCGACAATCTTTTGCAGTTGCTTACCCAGGTCTTCCGAGCGGCCGGCGACGGCCTGCACCATTACGGTATTGATCACTTGGTAGGACATTGGCTCACACTCCTGAATCAGGCCGGACGAATCCTGCTCATTGAGGGATAACGCCTATGCAGGATAGGCCTGCACCTTCGGACCACCAATAGCCAATCGCCGGATAAAGCCGCAGTCCAATCCTTCAGGTGACCTGCTGCAATATGTCTCGAAGACGGTCCAGGGCGATGTCGATGTCCAGGGTTTCAATGGCGCCAAAGCCCATGAGGAACCCGGATTGCGGGGCCTGCTGATAAAAAAAGCTGTCGATGGCGTAGAGTCCGACTTCAACTTTTTTCGCCAACTCAATCACCAGTGGCACGTCGATCGGCACTTTGCACATGATCACCATGTGGAAACCGGCCTTGGTCGGCACCGCCTCAAACCATGGCGAGAGATCGCCAGCCACGCGCGCCAGGATCCGCTCGCGCCGGCCTGCATAGATCGTATGGCAGCGTCGAATGTGCTTGAGCAGGCAACCTTCAGCGATGAATTTGGCCAGCGCCCATTGGGGCAGGGTGGAGGTGTGCAGGTCGGTCAATTGTTTGGCGCGAACCACTGCTTCGAGGATGGCAGGGGGCAGGATCGCATAACCCAGGCGCAGCTCCGGCAGCAGCGTTTTCGAAAAGGTCCCGACGTAGGCGACGATCCCACGCTCATCCATGCTTTGCAGCGAGTCCGTGGGTCGGCCTTCGTAGCGAAATTCGCTGTCGTAGTCATCCTCGATGATGATCGCGCCCAGCTCATGGGCCTTGGCCAGCAGCGCCACCCGCCGTTCCTGGCTCATGGACATGCCCAGGGGGAACTGGTGCGAAGGGGTGACGTAAATTAGCCGCGTGCCGAGAGGGATCTTGTCCACCTGCATACCCTCGGCATCCACCGGGACGCCAATCACCGTGGCGCCGTGGGTGCCGAACAGCAGGCGTGCTGGCGGATAACCGGGGTCTTCCATCGCCACGATACTGCCGGGGCGTGTGATCACGCGGGAGATCAGGTCCAGGGCCTGCTGGGCACCGTTGCACACCACCACATCTTCATCCTGGCAATTGACCCCGCGGGAAAACGCAATGTGCCGCGCGATGGCATTGCGCAGCGCTGGAAGACCTTCAGCCTGGCTGTAAAAGCCTTTGGACGCGGCGATCTGGCGCAAGGCGTGGGAGGTGCAGCGTCGCCAATCGTCCTGGGGAAACTGGCCCTTGCTGGTGGCACCGCCGATAAAGTCATAACGCAGCGAGCCTTCCAGTGTCGGGTGGCGCAGGAACACCGGCAGATTGCGCCAGGATTCGATCACCTCGAAACCGGCCAGATCGTCATGGCCCTGCTTGCGCTCGACTTTCGAAGTCCGGGCGTTGACGTAGGTGCCTTTGCCGATCACTCCGGTGAGGAAGTTTTCGTAGGTCAGTTGGGCGTAAGTGTCGGAAATGGTCTTGCGGGAAATGCCCAACTGCTCGGCCAGCAATCGGGTGGGCGGGAGCTGCGTCCCTGCTGCAAGGCGGCCCGATTCGATGGCACTGCGCAGTTGGTTGTACAACTGACCCGCCAGGTCCTTGCGGCCGTGGATGACAACATGTAGTTCCATACCGGCAAGCTCCTGCGGCGGATAACCTTGTTCGCGGTGTGCGTGGCGCAAGATTAGCCGGATTCGTCGGCTGGGATGAAGTTGCCTAAAAAAAAAACGGCGGATTGGACTAGTGGCCGCTGGTGCGCTGTTTTTCCGTGGAATTGGCTCTGGCATCACACGGCGCTTGTGCCAAGCTTTGATCAGTCACTCGATTCGATAGGCCTGCCATGAACCCTCGACTGGATTATTACAGCGCTTCGCCGAAGGCGATGAAAGCGATGATTGCCATGGAGGCGCTGACCAGCAGTTTGAGCATCGAACCGGCGTTGCTGCACCTGATCAAGATCCGCGCGTCACAGCTCAACGGCTGCGCATTCTGCACCGACATGCATTCGGTGGACGCCCGGCGCCTCGGCGAAACCGACCGGCGCCTGTATTCCATCGTGGTCTGGCGCGACAGTAACTTCTTCAACCCGCGCGAGCGTGCCGCCCTGGCCTGGACCGAGGCGGTGACACTGCTGTCGGAAAGTCACGTGCCGGATGCCATTTTTGATGAGGCGCGAGGGCAATTCAGCGAAGAGGAACTGGTGGACTTGACCCTGGCCGTTTCCACCATCAACAGCTGGAATCGCCTGGCCGTGAGTTTTCGGCAAAGCCCCAGCACCTGAGCCTGTCTGATCTACGCAGCTTTGTAGGAGCGATGCTTGCTCGCGATGGACGTCAATATCATCGCGGGCTGTCTGAATGATCGCGTTGTTTGGGCTTTTTTCGCGAGCATGCTCGCTCCTACAGAACAGCGCATGGACCTGAGAGACTGTCACACCCGCTTCATGAACCATGCGCAGGATGGAATCCCCACCGATAGATCGACAGGGAGTCATCGATGCCATTCATGGAATCCACCGGCCAGCAGCGTCTGGCCGAGTACCGCGCACCTCTCGATAAAATAGCGTCCTGGCGCACCCGCGCAGGGGAGATCGACCCGTTGCTGGCGCAGAGTTTCAGCGTCAGCGCCCGTTGTGGTTGCTACATGCAGGCGGCCCGCAGGCTCAATATCAAGGCGACGTTGTTGCGCAAGCAATTGGCGCAGCTAGAAGCGCACTTGCAGTGTTCTCTGTTCAGCCCTTCGGACAATGGCCTTGTTCTCAGTCGCGATGGGCTGCAATTGCAGTCGCAGCTGATTGCACTGGCCCACGAACGTGACCTGCCGGTGATTGAACAACCACTGGTGCGCGTGGCCATCGCCGAGTCGATCCTGCACGACATCCTCGGTCGCGATCTGGTGGCGTTGTTGCGACGTAACGCCAGTGTGCGTCTGGACATCATCACCCTCGACAGCGAATTGTCCTTGCAAGCGGTCAGTGCTGATGTGGTGGTGTGGCTGACAGGCACCGATTTGCCGCAGCCTGGCCCGAGTTTCGCCACCAGCGAGCCTCGACCGCTGGCGCGGATCGATTATCTGCCGCACATCGCCAAGCGCTATTCACGGG
The DNA here is from genome assembly GCF_050990305.1 of Pseudomonas putida. Lineage (GTDB taxonomy): Bacteria > Pseudomonadota > Gammaproteobacteria > Pseudomonadales > Pseudomonadaceae > Aquipseudomonas > Aquipseudomonas putida_AH. Next base: position 2,912,678 of record NZ_CP158817.1, read on the forward strand.
TCGCTACGCGTCCAGACAGTCTCGACGGCCTGGCGGATTTCATGTTGGTGCAATGGCAGCATGACCGTCAGATCGAGAGTTTCCGTCCATGGCACGATTTGTTGGACCAGCGCCTGGCAGGCGTCGTGCAGCTGCACGCCTATGGGTTGATGCAGGAGATGATCCGTTGCAGCGGGTGCATCGGCTTGTTGCCTGCTTACATGAGCCGCTTGGATCGCGGATTGATCGGGTTGCCGGATCTGTTCAGCCAGCCCATGCAGCGTCAGGTGTGGATGGCGGTGAATGCCCAAACCCAGGCCGAGTCGCAGGTACTGATGCTGGCAGAGTTGATCCAGAACACCTTCGACGAGCGTCGGGAGTGGTTCGACGCCTGACCCGGTTCCAGGTGTGACCGACCCACCTGTGGGAGCGGGCTCGCCCGCGATAGCGGCGTCACAGGCAACATTGTTGTCGCCTGGCATACCGCTATCGCTGGCAAGCCAGCTCCCACAGGGGTCTCGCCAGGCTGGCGGGCGGTGTTGTAGATTCAACGACCATGCTGCCTCAAGGATGAATTACCCATGCCCGTCACTGAGCCTGTCATCACCCTCGAACGCCTCAATGAATCCCACATTGAAGGGATCACCGCGCTTTACCACGAACCGGCCGTATTGCGTCAGACGCTGCAAATGCCGTTTCTATCTTCCGAAATCTGGCGTAAACGTCTGGCAGCGTACGACGAGCGAGTCGTTCAGCTGGTGGCGCTGCATCAAGGCGCCGTCATCGGCAGTATCAGCCTGGAGCAGTTTTCACGTATCCGCCGCAGCCATGCCGGCAGCTTTGGCATGGGGGTTGCGCGGGCGTGGCAGGGCAAGGGCGTCGGCTCGAAGCTGTTGGCAACAGCGCTCGATATTGCCGACAACTGGATGAACCTGCGGCGCGTCGAACTGACTGTGTATGCCGACAACGAAGCCGCCATCGGTTTGTATCGAAAATTCGGTTTCGAAACCGAAGGGGTGTTGCGTGACTACGGGCTGCGTGAGGGGCGGTGGGTCGATGTCTTGAGCATGGCGCGCCTGCACTCCATGCCCCAATGATTGACTGAACTGTAGGCGCTGGCGAAGGCTGCGATCTGTTGATCTTGTTGTTTAAAATCAAAAGATCGCAGCCTCGTTGCACTCGACAGCTCCTACAACGAATGCGCCGGGGGCAGTGATTGTGGCGAGGGGATTTATCCCCGTTGGACTGCGCAGCAGTCCCCTTTTCAGGGCCGCTTCGCGACCCAACGGGGATAAATCCCCTCGCCACACGCTCATTCCTACACAGAGCTGGTGAATCATTTCAATGCCGGATCGCCCATGTTCATCTTCTTCCAGCCCTGCAGCAGCACCTGGGCCTTGGGCTCTTTCCCGTTGTTGAGGTAGTACTGGATCAGCGCCAAACGGGCATTGCGGTTGGTGGGGTCTACCTTCAGCAATCGCTCAAGCTCTTCACACGCCTCATCTACCTTGCCGCTGTCGTGCAGCGCCACCGCCAGCACGTAACCGTATTGCGCGGTCTGAGGTTCCAGTTGCGCGGCTTTGTGCAGGAAGGGCATGGCTTGTGCGGATTTGCCCGCACGGACCAGTGACAAGCCCTGAGTGTGTTGCAGCAGCGCGGCATCCGGGTGTTGCTTCAGACTTTGCGCGAGCAGTGCCTGAGCCTCCTGACTGCGGCCATTGGCTTCCAGCCATTGCACCAGTGTCACCAGCGCCGGGTAGAAATCCGGATCACGCTGGATCGCGGTGCGCAACAGACCTTCGACCTCGCCACTGCGGCCATCGGCTTGATAGAGCATGGCCAGGTTGAGGTTGGCTTCGGCCCGTTCGGCGAGGCTCTTTTGCACGGCCTCGTATTCGGCGATGGCGCTGTTCCAGCTGTCCTGGGCATTGCCCAGTGCATTCCGCGTGCTGAGCAAGTCCCGCGCGGCCGCGATGCGCACAGCCTTCACCGGATCGTTCAGCAAGGGTGCCAGCAGCGGCGCACGCTCCGGTGGAGGAACGAAGGCACTCACCGCGTGCACGGCGCTTTCACGGACCTGCGGGGCCGGATGGCCCAGGTCCTTGGTGGCCAGTTTCAGTGCTTGTTCGCTCGGGTAGGCCGGCAACTCTGCGAGCAGGGTCGCCCGTTGAATGGCCGGCAAGTTGCTGCGTTGCAGCTGCTCGTACAACGCCTGCGCCGCGCCCGCCTGGCCGTTGCGGATCAGCCACAGACTCTCGTCGTAACGTGGCGCTTGTGCGGTGTTGGTATTGGCTGTGTTCCAGAGCTTGAACTGCTCAGTGACCTTATCGCCGGCCTTGCCCTGATGGCAGGTGAGGCAAGCATCCGGCGTACCGAGTTTTGCAGCGCGTTCGGGATTGGGGATGCTGAAGCTGTGGTCATGCCGGAAGTCGTTGCCCATGTAGAACTTGCCGGGCATGTGGCAATCCACGCACTGCGAGCCCGGCTGGCCCATGGTGTGGCGGGTGTGTTCGATGGAATCGTAGTTCTTCGCTTGCAGGCCCTTGCCATCGACGCCTTCCACCGTCGTCTTGCCGGCGGTGTTGTGGCATTGCAGGCAGACGCCGTTGCCCGGTGCCTTGAGCTGGGTGCTGTGGGGGTTGTGGCAATTGCTGCAGCGCACGCCCTTGTCGAACATTTTACTTTGAGCAAAGGAGCCGTGTTCGAACACCTCATCCTTGATCTTGCCGTCCAGAGCGTACAGCTCGCGGGTCAGGGGGCTGGGCAGGTAATCGTCCATCAGGCGCTTGCCGACGGTAAAACCATCGCCCAGTGGCGCGCGGCGGGAATGGCAGCGGGCGCAGGTTTCGATTTCGACGGTGGCGTTCTTGTCCTTGAGGTCGACGGCAAAACCGGCATGGATCAGGTCGGTCTTTTTCGCCGTCCATTCCAGGTGGTTGGACGCCGGACCGTGGCAAGCCTGGCAGCCGACCCCGAGGCTGTTCCACTGGCTGTCGAAGGTGTTTTTTGCGGTATCGAAATTGCGCTTGTAGCCAGTGGTGTGGCACTCGACGCACATGAAGTTGGCGTTCTGGCTTGGCTTGCTCCAGTGCAGCGGGTCCTTGAAGGTCACGCCTTGGCCCGGATACAGGTGAAACCAGCGATGTTTTTCGGTATCCCAAGCCACGCCCAGGGCTTGCAAGCGACCGTCGCCGACCTCGATCAGGTATTGCTGCAACGGCGCGATGCCAAAGGTGTAGGCGACCTTGAAGTCGGCGTTCTTGCCGTCGATGCCGGGGGTGTTGACCCAGAAGCCGTCGTCTTTGCGCGAGAAACGGGTGGTTTCGTTCTCAGCCTTGAAGGTCACGTTGTTGAAGTCGCCGAGCATCGTTTCGGTGCTGGCCTCCTGCATCGCCAGCTGGTGATGGGAGCCTTGCCAGTCCTTGACCTGGGCACTGTGGCAGCCTTGGCATTGTTGCTCGTCGACCATTTTCGCCGGTGCCATGGCAACCGGTTGGGGTGCTGGCTTGACGGGTTGAACGACGGGGGCTGTCGCCGGCGCGTAGGGCACGGGAGCCGGTTGGCTGGCGAACAGAAACCAGCCGATGCCCGCGACAGCCAGGAGCAGGATGCCGATGGTGACGGGGAACAGGTAACGGTTAATCAGGGTGGGTTGCGAATCAGGGTTTTGGGTTAGCGCTTTGTTTTTATGTGTCGGCATTACGACTTCCGTAGTCAAGGTACGCGTTCATGCTCAATGCAGCTTTGTCAGATGTTATACACCTGTCAAATGCCGATATCCCTCTGTAGGAGCGAGCATGCTCGCGATAGACGTCAACGATGATGCGGGAAACCAGGCACCCCGTGGTGTTCTTGAGTCCATCGCGAGCATGCTCGCTCCTACAAGTAACAAGATGGTTCGCCGGTTACTCCCCGACAAACCACCGGTAATACGGATTGCCTCCATCCCCGGCCATGACCTCGCGGATATCACGCCCCCAGGCATCACGGTCGCCGTCATAGGCATGCAGGCTCGCCCGATAGAACTGCATCAGGCGTTGGCGGTGTGCATTCATGCGCTCATTGAAGCTGGCGTCGGCATTGAGCAGCGGCGGGGCGATGTGCAGGTCCAGCAGCGCCGGCAACACCCGGGTGATTTCCTTGGCCCGGACCCACGGCGCGTATTCGATGCGCGGTTGATCATCGGTCACCGGTTGCGCGTTGCCAGCGAAGCGTTCCAGGCCGGCGCGATCGGTCACCCAGGTCGCGAGTAGCGCGGGGGCCGAACCGATACCGACATCCTGCAAGGTGCTGCGCACGCTGTCCTGCTGGAAGCGTTGGCTGATTTTTGCAGCATCCAGTTCAATCGGTTCCAGCGAGCCCACCAGCAGCATCTCGTGGAACTCGCTGGTCCACACGTTGGCGTAGGGGAAGACATCGAGGAAGCTGCGCACCAGTGACCGCGAGTCGTCAATGTTCTGGGTTGGCAGCGGCAGCCACTGGGCGACCAGCCCCTGTTTCTGCAAGCGACTGGCGGCCAATTGGTAGAAGTCCCGGGAGTACAGGTTGACCACGCCGGCCGCGGAGGGTGGTGGCGGCTCCAGGGTGATCAGGTCATAACGCTGTGGATTGCGCAGCAGCTCCTGACGACCGTCACGCAGGCGTACATCGACGTTTGGGTCGGCGGCGGCATTAAAGTTGCCCTTGAACAGCGGCGCGGCCTTGACCACTGACGGCAGCAATTCGGCGACGACGCGGTGCTCCAACCCCGGATAACGGGTCAAGGCGCCGGCCGTGATGCCAGTGCCGAAGCCGATCACCAGCGCCGAACGCGGTTCACCGTTGTGGATCAGCAGCGGCAGCAGCGCCTGGATGCGCATGTAGCGCAGGGACGGCATGGCGTCGCCGGTGTTCGAGACGCCCTGGATATACAGACGCTGAAAGGCCTTTTGTCCCTTGCCCTGGGTGACCACGGCGACAGTGCCGCCGCGCCCTTCCTCGTAAAAGGCCAGGGTCGCGTTGCGCGCGCCGGGCAACAGGCTGGCCAGCTTGTCCACCGGGGTCAGCAGGGCCACGGCCACAGACAGCAGACCGATCGCAACCACACCCTGACGCCGGCCTTTCTTGACCCCATGACCTTTGCGCACCGCCAGGTAAGCGATCCCGGCGGCGATGATTGCCAGCAGCCCTAGCGTCCGCACCAGCCCCAGCAGCGGGATCAGCACAAAGCCGCAGAGCATCACGCCGATGATCCCGCCCAGGGTATTGAACGCCACCACCTCACCGACGTTGCGCCCCACATGGTCGCGCCCGACGCTCAAGCGCAAGGCCACGGGAAACGCTGCACCCAACAGCACGGTTGGCACGAACACAATGCTCAAGGCCGCCACCGCAAAGCGTGCGCTCATGCCCGCCAGCTCACTGGCGCCCAGCGACAGGACCCAGGCTTCGACCACGCTTTGCGCGACGACCAGCCAGCGCCCGAGCAAGGCAATTTCCAGCAATGCGATCAGCCCGGCGCCGGCAATCAGCAAACCGAAAACGCCCCAGGGATCGCGCAGGCGATCGACCCGGCGAGCGAGCAAGGCACTGCCCAGGAAAAGCCCGGTGAGGTAGGTCGCCAATACCACGGCGAAGGCATAGGTGCGGGTGCTCATGAACTGCACGATCGATTGCGACCAGACCACCTCGTAGCCCAGCGCCACACCACCGGCAATCGAATACAGCCACAGCGCCAGGCGATCCGGTGCCTTGTCGGCATGATGCTTGGCGTGTGCGTCGACCGGCAGCGGACGCTGGCGCTGGAACCACAGGGCGCCGGCGGCGGCCAGCAGGTTCAGCATCGCGGCGGCCAAGGCGCTGCCACGCACGCCCAGGGTGGCAATCAACACGAAGGCGGCGAGCAGGGTGCCGGCGATGGCGCCTGCGGTGTTGGCCGCATACAGGTGACCCCCGGCCTTGCCCAGTTGCTGTGGGTCGCTTGCCAGGGAACGAACCAATACCGGCAGGGTGCCGCCCATCAGCAGCGCGGGAACACCCACCAGCGCAAACGGCAACACCCAGGCCAGTAGCCCGACCTGTTGTTCCAGCCAGGCAAACGGGCTGGCCGCCAGGCTCATGGCGAAGGTCGCGCCGACTCCGAGCACCGCCACCAGCACTTCCAGCCCGGCATACAGCAGGACCGGTTGCTGCAAGCGGTCGGCCCAGCGGCCAAACAACAACCCACCGAGGGCCAGGCCGGCAAAGAACGCGCTGATCCCGGTGGTGATGGCGTAGACCTCGACACCGACGACCAACGACAGCTGCTTGATCCACAGCACCTGATACACCAGCGCGGCGGCACCGGAGACAAACAGTAACAGGGCGGGGATCAACAACGCCGGGGAGGCGACATGGTGGGCAGGTATGGCCGACGACTTACTGGCGACACGTGAGGACATAGGTTCGTTGCCTTGCACAGAATAAGAATTAGACACAGAACATTGTAGGAGCCGGCTTGCTGGCGAAGGCGGTGTATCAGACGCCATCCTGTTGACTGGACTACGGTCATCGCCAGCAAGCCGGCTTCTACAAGTGTTGTGTTTGCATCCTGGAATAAGTCCGCTCGCCGGTGAGGGCGAGCGGCGGTCTAGCGGTGTTACTTGGCGTTTTTCATTTTTTCATCGATTTTCTTGTCAACTTCCGCACGGATCTGGTCGATGCTGAAGCTGGCTGGTTTCTGGCTAGGTGGGTACTCGACGAAGGTCTGCAGGAATTCCGCAGATTTTTTCACGCCATTGAAAATCAGGTAGTCGTTCTTGGTCAGCCAATCATAGTACTGGTCGGACACGACGTCGGCCCGCTCGTAAGGGTCCATACGCAGGTTGAACAGTTTAGGCACTCGCAGGCAGACAAAAGGTTCGCTCCAGACTTTCAGGCCACCGGGTGCGCGTTGCTCACAGAAGACAATCTTCCAGTTGTCGTAACGCATGCCCACCAGGTCACCGTCATCGCTGAAATAGAAGAACTCGTTGCGCGCACTCTTGTCGGTCTTGCCAGTCAGGTAGTCCAGCTGGTTGTAACCGTCGAGGTGCACCTTGAAGTTCTTCCCGCCGACATCAGCGCCCTTGAGCAGACGGTCCTTGATGTCAGTATCGCCGACAGCCGCCAACAAGGTGGGGAACCAGTCCAACCCGGAGAACATCTGGGTCGACACTTCACCCGGTTTGACGTGGCCCGGCCAGCGGATCATCGCCGGTACCCGGAAAGCCCCTTCCCAGTTCGAGTTTTTCTCGTTGCGGAACGGCGTGGTCGCCGCATCTGGCCAGGACCATTGGTTCGGGCCGTTGTCGGTGGTGTAGACCACGATGGTGTTGTCGGTGAGCTTCAGGTCATCCAGGGTTTTGAGCAGCTTGCCCACGTCGCCGTCATGCTCAAGCATGCCATCGGCATACTCGTTGCCGAGCATGCCGCTCTGGCCTTGCATGGATTCACGCACGTGAGTGAAGGCGTGCATGCGGGTGGTGTTCATCCAGACGAAGAACGGTTTGTCCGCCTTGGCCTGTTTCTCGATGAACGCCTGGGCCGCCGCCGTGGTTTCGTCGTCGATGGTTTCCATGCGCTTTTTGTTCAGCGGGCCGGTGTCTTCGATCTTGCCATCGGCGAAGCTGTGGATCACGCCGCGAGGCGAGGCCGCCTTGACGAACGCCGCATCGTCCTTCGGCCAGTATGGGCGTTCGGGTTCCTCTTCGGCATTGAGGTGGTAGAGGTTGCCGAAGAACTCGTCGAAACCGTGGTTGGTGGGCAGGTATTCGTCCTTGTCCCCCAAGTGGTTCTTGCCGAATTGACCCGTTGCATAACCCTTGGCCTTGAGTGCCTGGGCAATGGTCACGTCCCGTGCCTGCAAACCTACCGGTACGCCCGGCATGCCCACCTTGGACAGACCTGTACGCAGTGCGGACTGCCCGGTGATGAAGGTCGAACGACCGGCCGTGCAGCTGTTCTCCGCGTAGTAGTCGGTGAACATCATGCCTTCTTTGGCAATCCGGTCGATGTTGGGGGTCTTGTAGCCGACCACGCCGAAAGAGTAGGCGCTGATGTTGGTCTGGCCGATGTCGTCGCCGAAAATAACAAGAATGTTGGGCTTATCGGCGGCCCCGGCGGTGGCCGAGAACGCCATGACCGAAGCCGCCAGCAAGGCCGCCTTCGGTATCCACTTGCGTATGCCAGTCATATGACTTGCTCCTTTTGCTCACTTGCGTCGCTTGCTGCGACAACGGTTCGTTGCGGTCCTGCTTTACGCTTTTTTATTGCACTTGCTCGGTTTTGGCTGCGTCGAAGGGGTAGATCCGCCGCCATTCGGCAGCCATGTCGACCACGGTCCAGCCACGGGTTTTTGCTTCGTCCAGGGCTTTGTCCAGGCGACCGATACTCGATTCGCGGTCGTAAGCCCATTCGCGTTTGGCATCGGTGTGATGCACCAAGCCCATGAATCGTTTGCCCGCTCCAGCGGCGGTCCACTGCAGCATTTGCTGGTCGCCGTCGGAGTTGCCGAAGGCCAGTATCGGTCGACGGCCGATTACGTTGTCGATGCTCACCGGTTTGCCCGGTCCGTCGTCGTTGTGGGCCAGTTTCGGCGTGCGCAAGATCGACGCCTTGCCATCCTTGTAGTCAAACGTCGTGACAAACGTAGTGCCGATCACCTGCTCCGGCGGAATGCCGTAGACCTTTTCGGCGAAGGCGCGCATGAAACCGGTTTCGCCACCGGACACGATGTAGGTCTTGAAGTCCTGGCTGCGCAGGTAGTCGAGCATTTCCAGCATCGGCTGGAAGATCATCTCGGTGTAAGGCTTACCGGTTTTCGGATGACGGGCCTGGCTCAGCCAGGTCTTGGCGTAATCGTCGAAGGCCTCGGTGGACATGCCGCTGTGGGTCGCGGCGACGATTTTCAGCAAGCCGTCCATGCCGGTGGCGGCCAGGGCCTTGTGGTCGTTTTCCAATACGGCCTTGAACGGCTGGGTGGTTGTCCATTCCGGGTGCTGCGCCGCAGTGCGCTTGACTTCGTCAAGGGCGAACAGCAACTCGAAGTACATCGGCTGTTCGCTCCACAAGGTGCCGTCGTTATCGAATACGGCGATGCGGTCCTCGGGTTTGACGAAGTCCTTGCTGCTCTGATCGGTCACGGCTTGGACGAACTCGATGATGTTCTTTTTCGACGGGCCGTCGTTCCACGAGGGCAACGGCTCGGCCGCCTGGACCAGCAGTGGCAGACTCAGCGCCAACGTCAGCAAAAACTTCAATCCATGATGCTGGCGGATCGATATCGGGTTCGTCATGGGAAATCCTTCTCGTGAACGGGGTTGAGCGGTCGCAGTGCGGGAGCGATTGATTCTCTATTGCGCTCGACCTGACTATGCAGCGTAGCCAAGGATTGCTTGAGTTCTAGTAAAGCGTGATCTTTGGTGGGTTCACCGCCGTAACAGGCACGCAACAGGGCTTGCAGGCGTGGGCCGAGGCCGATCAGTTTCAAGCCTTTGCGACTGCGGCGGGTCCAGAGGTAGAGGGCGCTTAATTGCGGCGGTTGAGCGTCCAGCTGTGGCGGAATTTGCTGCCAGGCGTAGTCGGCCGATTGCAGCCAGGCCAGGTGCCGGGCACGTCGCCGGGCCTGCCAGCCGAGGTATGCGCGATGAACCAGTGGCCGTGCAAACCAAACGAGCAGTGCCGCGCCCAATAGCAGCGCCAACAGTCCAACGACAAACCCCGACAGGTGCAGACGGTTTTGCTGGCCGAGCTTTTTCAGGTCTTCGGTGATCGAGAAGACTGGGCGATTGGCGCTATTGGCCACGGCGTCGAATTCCACGGCGGGGACTTGTGCGATACGAGTCTGTTGGCTGCCGGTGTCCCACCACTTCACTTCGATGGCTGGCAAGCTGTAGTGGCCTTCGTGGTCGATTCGGTACGTGACGCTGTCGATGCGTTGCCCACCGGTGAAGTGGCCGCGACCGTCGTCCAGGGTGCTGACCTGCGGGTTTTTCGGGTAACCGCTCAGGCCGCGGACATCGCCCAGTGTTGGCGTCGGCAACGACATGGCCAGGGCGCCATCGGCTTGCAGGGTCAATTGCCGGGTAAGGCTGTCGCCGACTTTCAATGGCGTGGTCGGTTTGATGAGGTTCTGGGTGAAACGCAATCCCTGCGCCACCAGGACCGGCTCACCAGGTTTGAACCCTGGCGGTTGCGTCGCTGTGAAATGCAGCGATTGGCTTTGCGCACTCAACTCGGTGGTGGCCTGACCTGGGGTCGCACGAACGGTCAGCGCAGGAATGTCAAAACCTTGGGCCACATTTGGCGTGATCAGGTAGCTGAAGCGCATGCCGCTGAACGACTTGCCATCGAGTCTCTGATTCAAGTGTTCGGCATGGCCGTCCGGAGGCATGATCAGCGCCCCTGGCAGTTTCAGGTCGGGCAGGGCGGGGGCGTCGGTGAACCAGGTGTCGGTGAGGATGTCGAGTTGCAGTTGGACAACACTGCCGACCATGGGGGTGGTGGCGGGTTGCAGGGTGGCCTGGACTCGCAGTTCGGGTTCGGCGGCTAGGGTGCAGGTGGAGATCAGACATATGAACAAGATGCAGAGTTTTGCGGTGATTGAACTGACGCTTTCGCGAGCAGGCTCGCTCCCACAGGGGGCTTGCGGTGAATGCGAATCCCTTGTGGGAGCGAGCCTGCTCGCGATGGCCGCGACGCGGTCTATGAGACTGATCATGGCTTGGCCCCCGCCTGATCCTGCAAACTGAACTTCTGTTTGAGGAATTTCGCCGGCGATGTGCTCAGGTTCTGCAACCATTGCTCATCCGACGTCGCCTGTTGGGTCACCAGGGATTTGCTCTGGCCCTTGCCCGGCGCCTTGTCCATTTTGATCTCGTCGGGCTTGGTTTCCGGGGCATTCTCCTCCGCACTTTCGGTGTCTTTCTGCAAGGCGATGGCCAGAGCGAGGTTGGCCGTGGCTTCGGGGAATTGCGGTTGCAGTTTGAGCGCTTGGGTATAGGCCGCGATGGCCTGGTCGAACTTGAAGCGACGCACATAAATGTTGCCCAGGTAGAAATACGCCTGGGGAGTTTGCAGGCGCGCGAAGCTGGCCAGCGCCAGATCGAAATCGGCCGCGTTGTAGGCGGCGATGCCTTTCCAGTAAGGGTCGACAAAATGCGCGGCGGCTTGCGGGAAGTGTTCATGTTCAAAGGCCCAGCGTCCCTGCTGGTCTGGGGTGAAAAAGGCGTCAGTCAGGGCATTGGCCTGTGCCGGGGCCGGCTGCATGCCCAGGCCGATCGCCAACAGCAATCCGGGCATCCAGTTCAGGCTCCAGCCCTTGCGCACACTGAAGAAGGCAAGCAACAGCAGTGGCCAGCACAGCCAATAACCGGCGTCCTTCCAGTGCAATTCCCGTTGCTCGTCGCTGGCACTCTGGAAATGTTGCTGGGCGTGCAGATCGACCCAGTCCAGATCGTCGTCGTTGAGCGTCAGGCTACCCAGTGGTGCATCCAGTGCCGATGCCAGCTGCTTGAGCGCTGCCTGATCGAAACTGCCCAGTTCCGGACGTCCGTTGCTGTCGGTACGCGGCTGGCCGCTGGCGTCGCGGATAATCCCGCCGTCTTCGTTACCGACGGCCAGGATCAGCACTTGCAGGTCACTGTCGTCCAATCGTTTGTCCAGGCCAGCCAGCGCCGAAGTGTCGGCACCGTCGGTGACCAGCAGCAGGGTGCCGGGGGATTTTTCGGCGGCCAGCAGGCGCTTGGCCTGATCGATGACGGCACCGACATCCTTTCCCGGCTTGTCGATCAAGTTAGTCGCCAGGGCCTGGATAAAGGTGTCGAGCAAGGCCGGGTCGTCGGTCGGCGGCAGCACCAGGTGCGCGCTGCCGGCGTAGGCAATCAGGGCATTGCGCGCGCCGGCACGATGCTGGATCAGGTCGTGCAGCTTGTGCTTGGCCGCTTCCAGGCGCGATGGCTGTATATCGGTGGCATCCATCGAAGGCGACAGGTCCATGGCGATGATCAACGGTGCACGGTTTTCCAGAAAATCCGGTCGATCCTGCTCCCAGGTCGGCCCGGCGGCGGCCAGCGCACCCACGATCAACACGGCGCACACCAGGTGCACCGGACGCAGCCACTGGCGATCCTCTGGCGTGATCAGCAGGTGCGGCAGCAAATGTTCGGCAATGTTGCCGCGCAGGCGCCGTTGCAGGTCGCGACTGCGGCGCCACAGCAGGGGCAGCAGGGCGGCGAAGGGCAGCAGTAACAGCCAGAGCGGTCGCAGGAAGTGGAAGTCGCTGAGATTGATCTCCATTTCAGGCCTCCTGCCGTTGACGCGCAATGGACAGGTGCGGACGCAGCAGGGCGCCCAAATGATAGAGCGCCAGCAGGGCAATCGCGGCCCCCAGCGGCCACCAGAACAGGTCCTTTTTCGGTTGATGGCTGAGGGTTTTCACCTGATGCGGTGTGAGGGTATCGAGGGTGCCGTAGACCTCGTTCAGCGCATTGCGGTCTTCGGCGCGGAAGAATTTGCCGCCGGTGGCTTCGGCGATCTGCTGCAAGCTGCCGAGATTGACCTTGGCTTCGCCGGAAGCTTGCGGATCGCCGATGCCGATGGTGTGAATCACCACGCCTTTGGCGGCGGCCATGGCAGCGGCGTGATCCGGGGTAATGGCGCTGCTGGTGTCATTGCCATCGGTGAGCAGGATCACCACTTTTTCTTCTTCCTTGGCCTGTTCCAGTAGCTTGAGGCTCAAGCCGATGGCGTCGCCGATGGCCGTGTTGGGGCCCGCCATGCTGATACCCGTGTCGTCCAGCAACAGCGACAGGCTGGCGTGATCGAGGGTCAGCGGCGCTTGCGGATAAGCGCCGCTGCCGAACACGATCAGGCCGAGGCGATCTTCCTTGCGCTTGTCGATAAAGCCCTGCACCACTTCTTTCACGGCGGCCAGGCGATTGATTTTCTGGCCGTTGGCATCCGTGAAGTCGGTGGTTTCCATCGATTGCGACAGGTCGATGGCCAGCATCAGGTCGCGCACCGGTTGTTGGCGTTCGATGGGTTTTTCCACGTACACCGGCCGCGCCGCCGCCACTAGCAGCAGTACCCAGACCAACAGGTTCAACAGCAACTGCCAGCGGTTACTGCGGATGCCGGCCTGACTCGGCGCTTGGCCGACCGCGCGGCTCATCGCCGCAAAAAACGGCACCCGCACCGCACTGCGTGCCTCGCGGTAATCGGGCAGGTAGCGATAGCCAAACCATGGCAATGGCAGCAGCAGTAACAGCCAGGGGTAATCAAGCTGCCACATGATGGTGCTCCACCCAGAGTTTGCAGGTGTCGAACAGGTGCTGGCGTTGCTCGGCGGGCAGGGCGCGCAAGACCGCATCCGGGGCGTAGGCCAGTAGTGACAGTTGCTGGCTGAAGTCGGCGGGCAGGGAGTGCTTGCAGTGCCGCTGCAGGAAAGTTTGCCAATCCTCTTTTCCTAGCGCCGCAGGCCCCTGTAGGAGCAAGGCTTGCCCGCGATGAACGATAACGCGGTTTGTCTGAAGGACCGCAGCGCCTGCATCGCGGGCAAGCCTTGCTCCTACAGACGGCGTGGCAGGCATGGAGATGGCGGTGCGCTTGAGCAACTCCGGAAGTTCGCGCAACGCGCTCAGGTCATCGCTGCGCTTTTGCAACTGCGCCAACCGCACCAACGCCTCGCGCCGATAGCGATCACGCCGCCATTGCCAATAGCGCCGGGCGGCAATGATCAACGCGGTCACCACCAACAAACCGAGCAGCGCCCACCAGCCCCAGGTCTGTGGCGCGTAACTGACTGGCGCAGGCAGGGCTATTTCCTTGAGCTGATCGATGCTTGGAATGTTTGGATTCATCGCCGCCCCCCGGTCAGCTTGCCCAGTTCGGCGCGCAGTTGTTCCTGAGCGTCGAGGGCAGTGCTGAACATCATCAGCGGCACCTGGCTGCGGCGCAGCAGGGTGGCGACGTCCTTGAGCCGACCGCTGAGAAAGTCACCCAGCGGTTGGTGTACCTGCCGACGCTCAACCGCCAGTTCCACCTGCAACTGGCCCTGGGTGACCAGCAAGCGCCCATTTTTCGGCAGCTTCAGCGCCAAGGGGTCGTAGACCTGCATGGCGATCACATCGTTGTGCGCCGCCAACTGCCGCATCAACTGCAAGGTGCGCTCCCCGGCGCCGGCAAAGTCGCTGACGATGCAGATCAGATGATCATGTCCCGCCAGTGCCAGGCACTGTTGCAACACCTTATCGAGTTGGTCTTCGCCTTCAGCGTCCGGGTTGGCGGCACTCAGTTCCTGATTCTGTTGGACGATGCGGCTGCACAGCGCTTCGATCCGCTTACGACTACGCAAGGGTGCAATGGCGTCGATGCGCCGGTCGTTGAACACCAACCCGCCGACACGGTCGCCGGCGTTGAACACCATCCAGGCCGCCAACGCACCGAGTTCGGCGGCAACGGCGGATTTGAAGCTGCGTTGCGAACCGAAAAACATCGACATGCGCTGGTCGACCAGGATCAGCGCCGGGCGGTCACGTTCTTCGGTGAAAGTGCGCACCACCGGTTTCCCGGTGCGCAGCGATGCGCGCCAGTCGAGGTGGCGCAAATCATCGCCGGGCTGATAGCGCCGCAGTTCGTCGAAATTCAAACCACGGCCACGCAGGCGCGAGGCATGGTTGCCGGCGAGGATGCTGCCTTGGGGCTGACGGGCGAGAAAACTCAGGTCACGGGCCTTGAACTCCAGCGCCATCAATTGCGCTAGAGAGACGTAGACCAGGCCGTCAATATTCATGCAGGAATCGCCACTTTATCGAGCAAACGGTCGAGCACCTGATCGGCCGTCACGCCGTCGGCCACGGCGTCGTAACTCAATTGCAGACGATGGCGCAGCACCGGGTGCACCACGGCGCGCACGTTGTCCGGCGAGACGAAGTCCTGACCCTGCAACCACGCATCGGCGCGAGCGCAGCGGTCCAGGCCGATGCCGCCGCGAGGGCTGGCGCCGATGGCGATCCAGCGGCCCAGATCGGCGTCGTAGTCGGCAGGGTGGCGAGTAGCGTTGATCAGATCGATCAGGTAGTTGTCGATGGCGGGCGACACGTGCACGGCACTGACTTCCCGGCGTGCCGCGAAGATCACGTCCTGAGCCAGTGCAAAGCCCTGTATCGCAGCAGTCTTGGCGCCCAGTGCCTGTTCTTCTTCGCGCAACAGGCGCAGGACCTGGCTTTCGTTTTCGGCGCTGGGGTAATCGAGCAGTACTTTCATCAGGAAACGGTCCATCTGCGCTTCCGGCAGCGGGTAAGTGCCTTCCTGTTCGATCGGGTTCTGCGTGGCGATCACGATGAACAGCTGCGGCAATGCGTGGCTGTTACCGGCTACGGTGATCTGCCGTTCTTCCATGGCTTCGAGCAGCGCCGCCTGGACCTTGGCCGGGGCGCGGTTGATCTCGTCGGCCAGGATCAGGTTGCCGAACAGGGGCCCTGGCTGGAAGCGGATCTCGTTTTTGCCTTCGACCTGATGCAGCACCTCGGCACCGGTGATGTCCGAAGGCAGCAAGTCCGGGGTGAACTGAATGCGGCTCATCTTCGCGTCCAGGTGTTTGGACAGCGCCTTGACCGTGCGGGTCTTGGCCAGCCCCGGCAGGCTTTCGAGCAACAAATGTCCGTTGGCCAGAAGGCCCAGGAGGATTTGCCGAATCACCTGATCCTGGCCAAGTACCGCTTCGGCGATGCTGGCTTGCAGCGCGTTGAGATCATTAAGTACGGTCATGCAAGCTCCTAGAAAAATGCCAGGGTCAGGTTGACGCTGAAACCATTGCCTTCGGGCCGGTTCTTGGTGTCGAACTCCGGTATCCAGCGGGCACTCAGGTTGGCCTGGGCGTCGGCGAACTTGCCTTGCCAGCCCACCGCAGGACCTGCGCCGACGGAACGGCCGCGAAAGCCACTGTTTGCGCCGCTTCCCGAGTCGTCGGTGACCTGCTGGATGTAGCCGGCGGCCATGCCGGCGGCCCAGCCATTGCCGAAACCATGGGTCCACAGCGCGTCGAGGGTGAAAATGTTGCCGTTGCGATAATCGGTGGCGTCGTTTTCCGTATAGAACTCCAGGCTGCTCATGAGCGTGAACTCGCCGCCCTTGCCATCCAGATGGGTGAACGCCACGGTGGGCATGAAGGTGTAGTTGTTCTGACCAGGATTGGCCAAGCGATCCTTGTTGTAAGCGCCTGTCGGCACGTAGATGGGCAAGGACAGCGAAAGATGGTTGACCTCGTCGAAGTGGTAACCGGCGTCAATCGGCGTGATCAACAAATCGGCGAACTGGGTGCCGGTGTCCTCGCTGCCCAGCGTCCTGCCACGGGGGCCAGTGATGCTGGCGGTCACGTCGGTGTACTGCACCGGTACGCCGATGGCCGACGCGAAGTTCCAGGCACCCGTGCCGGTATCCCAGACATGGGTGAAGTCGGCGATGGTGTAGGAAACCTGCATGTCTACGCCGGTGCTCAAGGCGCCCCCGATCGGTACCTGCGCGTTGCCCTTGAGTTCGCCGTCGTACCAGAAACTGGTCAATGACATCACCCAGCCCGGTTCCGGCGGCACGACGCCGGCATTGGAGAACACCTGCAGGCCGGTGATCGGCCGGCCCACACCACCTTCTGCGGCAAACACCAAAGGACTGCCGCCCAGCATGCAAAGGGCCAATAAAGGGTGGACTGCTAAAGGCCTGAACATGCCTGGCTCCGCTGATTAGATCTG
The DNA here is from genome assembly GCF_050990305.1 of Pseudomonas putida. Classification (GTDB taxonomy): domain Bacteria; phylum Pseudomonadota; class Gammaproteobacteria; order Pseudomonadales; family Pseudomonadaceae; genus Aquipseudomonas; species Aquipseudomonas putida_AH. The sequence continues at coordinate 2,929,402 of NZ_CP158817.1, forward strand.
TTGGGTTAGGGGCATAGGCAACGGTGTTTTCCATTGACTGTTGCTGACTTCTTGCGTGGGTTGCCGGAGGTCGCCAGTGGCGCGGGTATCCAGTCCCTGAGCACCGACCCCACAGCTGGCGAACATGGCCATCAGGCTAAAAACGGCGGCGCGAATAGCAATTTTCATGGTGATGTCCTCACTTTTCGAACGTGACGATAGTCCCGCAGAGCAGGGGGATGTAGTGAGCGTCGAACTTGCGATCAAATGTGCAGATACCCGTCGAACCCGGCACGAGGTTCAGCAGGTTGTAGCTCTGGTTGGCGGTCTCGGCGTTGTAAGCGCGGGCGCAAATAAAAGGCGCAAATAAATCGGCCAGAACAAAGGCGTGCATCCCCAATGTGTTCAACATGATTCCCCGATTCCCTGGTGGCTCATTTGGACAACTCGGCGCTTGGTGGCCGTTACGACGTAATCTCTTTGCTATCAAGGCTGTAGGACACGTCTCTTGAAGCTAGCAGCTAAATGGGGGTTAGCCAGTCGGAGGGGTTTAATTCTTTGATTTTGTGTATACGGTTCTCGTTTTTTGTGTGTACTAAAAAGTTAATTGGGATCAACCTGTTGAAGGCGCGTTGAAAACGAATTCGCGGGCAAGTCGGGTCGCCGCATCGCTCGCTCCTACAGATGGCAGGGTCCGTAGGAGCGAGCGATGCGGCGACCCGACTTGCCCGCGAAGAACGATGACAGGGTATTAAGAAGAGGATCACTCCATCGTTATATAAACACTTAACACTTCCTCGACTGCCCAAATGCCCGCTCTTCCTGCTCCCGCAGCTCCGGCGTCAGCTCAGCGCCGAAATCCTCCATTTCGAATACCTGCCGAATCTCGATCTCAGGCTCCGTACCCGGCATCGGGTTGGGGCAGCGCTTGAGCCATTCGATGGCTTCTTCCTTGGACTTCACCTGCCACAGCCAGAAACCGGCGATCAGTTCCTTGGTTTCGGCGAACGGGCCGTCAATCACCGTCCGTTTGTCGCCGCAAAAGCGTACACGGGCACCTTTGCTGCTCGGGTGCAGGCCTTCGCCGGCCAGGAGGATGCCGGCCTTGGCCAGTTCTTCATTGTAGTTGCCCATGGCGGTCAGCAGTTCGGTGCTGGGCATGATGCCGGCTTCGGAGTCCTGGCTGGCCTTGATGATGATCATGAAGCGCATGGTGTGATCTCCACTGGATTTGAAGGATTCACATATAGTCGAATGATCAACGGCTGAATCGACAGAGATGTAACATTAATCTCTCGGTTCGCCTCGAGCCCGTGTAGGAGCTGCCGAAGGCTGCGATCTTTTGATCTTAAAAAACAAAATCAAAAGATCGCAGCCTTCGGCAGCTCCTACAGGGGAAATTCAGGGTTCCGGGAGGCACTGCATTGCTAGGTCATCGGCCGATTTCGTGGTTAACTTCGGCCTCTTCAAGATTCTCTCCAACAACGTTCAGAAGGACTCCGTTCATGGCTCAAGTGACTCTTAAAGGCAACCCGGTTCAAGTCAATGGCCAGTTGCCACAAGCCGGTTCCAAGGCGCCAGCCTTTTCCCTGGTTGCCGGCAATCTGTCCGACGTCACCCTCAAAGACTTTGCCGGCAAGCGCAAAGTGCTGAACATCTTCCCAAGCATCGACACCCCGACCTGCGCCACTTCGGTACGCAAGTTCAACGCCCAGGCCAACGACATCGCCAACACCGTGGTGCTGTGCATTTCCGCTGACCTGCCGTTTGCCCAAGCGCGTTTCTGCGGCGCTGAAGGCCTGGAAAACGTCCAGAACCTGTCGACCCTGCGCGGTGCAGAGTTCATCCAGAACTACGGCGTGGCCATCGCCGACGGCCCGCTCAAAGGCCTGACCGCCCGTGCTGTCGTTGTACTGGATGAGAACGACAACGTGCTGCACAGCGAATTGGTCAGCGAAATCGCTCAGGAACCAAACTACGAAGCTGCACTCGCTGTATTGAAGTAAGTAGAGTTTTACAATTGTTAACGGCCTGGCCCTGTCCAGGCCGTTTTCATTTGTGGTTCAGTGTCTTACACAAATCTCCTGTTACGTAAGCCAAAGGTAAATTGCCGGTAAAGGCGCTTTGCTTAAACCCCGCCAGTGCTTATCGTTCAGCCTTATGTGATAAACGCCCACGCGCCCAATGGTTGATCTCTCAATGCAATCTTCCGCTTCTCGTAGTCCCCGTCGCTGGCTGTTCGGCCTGCTCGTCTTGTTGGTCATTGCTGGCCTGTGCTGGAAATTCTGGCCCGGGAGTGCTGTGCCGAAAGAGGGGGCACAGTCTAAAGCCGTAGCGGGGCACACCGGCAGGGCAGGCGGGATGCGTCCAGGGTTCGGCGGCGCTACCGGGCCGGTTCCGGTGCGTGTCGCGCCAGCGGTCAAGGGGGACTTCCCGCTGTACTACAAGGCGTTGGGCACCGTGACCGCGCTGAACACCATCAACGTGCGCAGCCGCGTCGCTGGTGAACTGGTCAAAATCTATTTCGAGGAAGGGCAGATGGTTAAGGCTGGCGATCTGCTGGCTGAAATCGACCCACGTCCGTACCAGAACGCCTTGCTCCAGGCCGAAGGCACCTTGTTGCAGAATCAGGCGCAGTTGAAAAATGCCCAAGTGGATGTCGAGCGTTATGCCGGGCTTTACAAGGAAGACAGCATCGCCAAACAGACCCTGGACACCGCCATCGCGCTAGTCGGCCAATTCCAAGGTACGGTCAAGACCAATCAGGCAGCGGTCAACGACGCCAAGCTCAATCTGGAATTCACCAAGATTCGCGCACCGATCACCGGGCGCGTCGGATTGCGTCAGCTCGACGTCGGCAACCTGGTCGCAGCCAACGACACCACGGCGCTGGCGATCATCACCCAGACCCAGCCAATCAGCGTGGCGTTTACATTGCCCGAGAACAGTCTCAATACCGTGCTTGCCCGTTATCGCAGTGGCGCGAAGCTGCCTGCCGAGGCGTGGGATCGCGGGGATACAAAGTTGCAGGCCACGGGCGTGCTGCAAAGCCTGGATAACCAGATCGACGTCACCACCGGCACCCTGAAGTTCAAGGCCCGTTACGACAACCGCGACCAAGTGCTGTTCCCCAACCAATTCGTCAATGTGCGCCTGCTGGCCGACACCCTCAAGGACGTGATCCTGGCGCCTTCCGCCGCGATCCAGTTCGGCACCAACGGCACGTTCGTCTATGCCCTGGATGGCGACAAGAAGGTCAAGATCCATCAACTGAAAATCGGTGCCAGCGACGGCAATAACACCGTGGTCACCGAAGGCCTGGTTGCCGGTGATCGCGTGGTACTGGAAGGCACCGACCGCCTGAAGGACGGCAGCGACGTGGAAGTGGTCAACGACCCGCAGCAAGTGCCGACCAGCCCCGCTGGCCATCTGCAAGGCAAGTCGGCAGCCAACTCCACTGAACCGGCACCTGCCGACAAGGCGAAAAAGGGCGGCGCATGAATCTCTCGCGGCTGTTCATCCTTCGTCCGGTAGCGACCACCCTGAGCATGCTGGCCATCGTTCTGGCCGGCGTGATCGCCTATCGCCTGTTGCCGGTATCGGCATTGCCCCAGGTCGATTACCCGACCATTCGTGTCATGACCCTCTATCCCGGTGCCAGCCCGGACGTCATGACCAGCGCTGTGACCGCGCCGCTTGAACGCCAGTTCGGGCAGATGCCGGGCCTGACGCAAATGGCTTCGACCAGTTCCGGTGGCGCTTCGGTGCTGACCCTGCGTTTCAGCCTGGACATCAATATGGATGTCGCCGAGCAGCAGGTGCAGGCCGCAATCAACGCCGCGACCAACTTGCTGCCCAAGGACCTGCCAGCGCCACCGGTGTACAACAAGGTCAACCCGGCCGATACGCCGGTGCTGACCCTGGCCATCACTTCAAAAACCATGTTGTTGCCCAAGCTCAACGATCTGGTCGATACGCGCATGGCGCAGAAAATCGCCCAGATCAGCGGCGTCGGCATGGTCAGCATTGCCGGCGGCCAGCGTCAGGCGGTGCGGATCAAGGTCAATCCCGAAGCCTTGGCGGCCAACGGTCTGAACCTGTCGGACGTACGCACCCTGATCGGTGCCTCCAACGTCAACCAGCCCAAGGGCAACTTCGACGGCCCGACCCGGGTGTCGATGCTCGATGCAAACGATCAACTGACCTCGCCAGAGGACTATGCCAACCTGATCCTGGCCTACGCCAATGGCGCGCCGTTGCGCCTTAAAGATGTCGCGGAGATTGTCGACGGCGCCGAAAACGAACGTCTGGCGGCCTGGGCCAATGAAAACCAGGCGGTGTTGCTGAATATCCAGCGGCAACCGGGGGCCAACGTCATCGAAGTGGTGGACCGGATCAAGGCCCTGCTGCCGAGCATCACGGACAACCTGCCGGCCGGCCTCGACGTCATTGTGTTGACCGACCGCACTCAGACCATCCGCGCCTCGGTCAAGGATGTGCAGCACGAACTGCTGATCGCCATCGCCCTGGTAGTGATGGTCACCTTCCTGTTCCTGCGTCGGGCCAGCGCCACCATCATTCCGTCGGTGGCCGTGCCGCTGTCGCTGATCGGTACGTTCGGCGTGATGTACCTCGCCGGGTTTTCGGTCAACAACCTGACGCTGATGGCCCTGACCATCGCCACCGGTTTTGTGGTGGACGATGCGATCGTGATGCTGGAGAACATTTCCCGCTTCATCGAAGAGGGTGACAGCCCTCTGAATGCGGCGCTCAAGGGCGCCAAGCAGATCGGCTTCACCCTGATCTCCCTGACCCTGTCGCTGATCGCGGTATTGATTCCGCTGCTGTTCATGGCCGACGTGGTCGGGCGCTTGTTCCGTGAGTTTGCCATCACCCTGGCGGTGGCGATTCTGATTTCCCTGGTGGTGTCCCTGACTCTGACGCCGATGATGTGCGCGCGCCTGCTCAAGCGCGAACCCAAGGAAGACGAACAGGGCTGCTTCTATCGCGCCAGCGGTGCCTTCATCGACTGGATGATCGCCGCCTACGGTCGCAAATTACAGTGGGTGCTCAAGCACCAGCCGCTGACGTTGCTGGTGGCCATCGGCACTTTGGCACTGACGGTCGTCCTGTACATGGCTGTGCCCAAGGGCTTCTTTCCGGTGCAGGACACCGGGGTGATCCAGGGCATATCCGAAGCGCCGCAGTCGATTTCCTTTGCTGCCATGAGCGAGCGTCAGCAGGAGCTGGCCAAGGTGATCCTGGCCGATCCGGCGGTGGAGAGCCTGTCGTCTTACATCGGTGTCGACGGTGACAACTCGACGCTCAACAGCGGCCGTCTGCTGATCAACCTCAAGGCCCATGGCGAGCGTGATCTGAGCGCCAATGGTGTGATTGCGCGCTTGCAGCCCGAGTTGGACAAGCTGGTCGGTATCCGTCTGTTCATGCAGCCGGTGCAGGACCTGACCATCGAGGACCGGGTCAGCCGCACGCAGTACCAGTTCAGTATGTCGTCGCCGGATGCCGAACTGCTGAGCCTGTGGAGCGGGCGTTTGGTCGAAGCCCTGGCCGAACGCCCGGAGCTGACCGACGTTGCCAGTGATTTGCAGGACAAGGGCTTGCAGGTCTATCTGGTGATCGACCGTGACGCTGCGTCGCGGGTCGGGGTGTCGGTGTCGAACATCACCGATGCGCTGTACGACGCCTTCGGCCAGCGGCAGATTTCCACTATCTACACCCAGGCCAGCCAGTATCGCGTGGTCCTGCAATCGCAGTCCGGCGAGAAGATCGGCCCGCAGGCTTTGGACCAGATCCACGTCAAGACCACCGACGGCGGTCAGGTGCGGCTGTCGAGCCTGGCGCACATCGAAGAACGCCAGGCGCAACTGGCGATCACCCATATCGGCCAATTCCCGGCCGTGATGATGTCGTTCAACCTGGCGCCCGGCGTGGCGCTGGGACATGCGGTGCAGATCATTGAGCAGGTGCAGAAGGACATCGGCATGCCGATTGGTGTGCAGACCCAGTTCCAGGGCGCGGCCGAGGCCTTCCAGGCGTCGCTGTCGAGCACCTTGCTGCTGATTCTGGCGGCGGTGGTGACCATGTACATCGTGCTGGGCGTGCTGTACGAGAGCTACATCCACCCGATCACCATTCTTTCGACCTTGCCGTCGGCGGCAGTCGGCGCCTTGTTGGCGTTGATCCTCAGCGGCAACGACCTGGGGATGATCGCGATCATCGGCATCATCCTGTTGATCGGCATCGTGAAGAAGAACGCGATCATGATGATCGACTTCGCCCTCGACGCTGAGCGTAATCAGGGCATGGACCCGCAGACCGCGATCTACCAAGCGGCCTTGCTGCGGTTCCGGCCGATTCTGATGACCACCCTGGCGGCCTTGTTCGGCGCGGTACCGCTGATGCTGGCCACAGGCTCTGGCGCGGAATTGCGTCAGCCGTTGGGTCTGGTGATGGTCGGGGGGCTGTTGCTCAGCCAGATTCTGACGCTGTTCACCACGCCGGTGATCTACCTGTACTTCGACCGGTTGGGTCGGCGCTTCGGCAAATCTAAAGCCGAAGAGGTGTCGGTATGATCCTGTGCACTCACACCCCCTGTGGGAGCGAGCTTGCTCGCGATGGGGCCATTACAGACAACATTGATGTTGGCAGATCTACCGCTATCGCGAGCATGCTCGCTCCTACAGGGATTGATGCCGGGAGGGAAGGTCGATGAATCTTTCCGGCCCTTTCATCAAGCGTCCCGTGGCAACGATGTTGCTGAGCCTGGCGATCATGTTGCTCGGCGGCGTGAGCTTCGGCCTGCTGCCAGTGTCGCCGCTGCCGCAAATGGACTTCCCGGTGATCGTGGTCCAGGCCAGCCTGCCCGGTGCCAGTCCCGAGGTGATGGCCTCGACGGTGGCGACGCCGCTGGAGCGCTCCTTCGGCACTATTGCCGGGGTCAACACCATGAGCAGCCGATCCAGCCAGGGTTCGACCCGGGTGATCCTGCAATTCGACCTCGACCGCGACATCAACGGCGCAGCGCGAGAAGTGCAGGCGGCGATCAACGCCTCGCGCAACCTGCTGCCCAGCGGTATGCGCAGCATGCCGACCTACAAGAAGGTCAACCCGTCCCAGGCACCGATCATGGTGTTGTCGCTGACCTCGGACGTGCTGGAAAAAGGCCAGCTATACGACCTGGCCTCCACCATTCTGTCCCAGAGCCTGTCGCAGGTGCAGGGCGTCGGTGAAGTGCAGATCGGCGGCAGTTCGCTGCCGGCAGTGCGCATCGAACTCGAACCTCAAGCGCTGAACCAGTACGGCGTGGCGCTGGATGACGTGCGCAATACCATTGCCAACGCGAACGTTCGCCGGCCCAAGGGCTCGGTGGAAGACGGTCAGCGGTTGTGGCAGGTGCAGGCCAATGACCAACTGGAAAAAGCCAAGGACTACGAATCGCTGATCATCCACTACGCGGACGGCGCGGCCCTGCGCCTGAAGGACGTGGCCAGGGTCATTGACGGCGTCGAAGACCGCTACAACAGTGGCTTCTTCAACGATGATTCGGCGGTGCTGCTGGTGATCAACCGCCAGGCCGGCGCCAACATCATCGAGACGGTCAACGAGATCAAGGCCCAGCTGCCGGCGTTGCAGGCGGTGCTGCCGGCCAGCGTCAAGCTGAACCTGGCCATGGACCGTTCGCCGGTGATCAAGGCGACGCTGCACGAAGCGGAGATGACGTTGCTGATCGCCGTGGCGTTGGTGATCCTGGTGGTGTTCCTGTTTCTCGGAAACTTCCGTGCCTCACTGATCCCGACCCTGGCGGTGCCGGTGTCGCTGGTGGGCACCTTTGCCGTGATGTACCTCTACGGCTTCTCCCTGAACAATCTGTCGCTGATGGCACTGATCCTCGCCACCGGCCTGGTGGTGGACGATGCCATCGTGGTGCTGGAGAACATTTCCCGGCACATCGACGAAGGCGTCAAACCGATGAAGGCTGCATATCTCGGGGCGCAGGAAGTCGGCTTCACTTTGCTGTCGATGAACGTGTCGCTGGTCGCAGTATTCCTGTCGATCCTGTTCATGGGCGGGATCATCGAGAGCCTGTTCCGCGAATTTTCCATCACACTGGCGGCGGCGATCGTGGTCTCGCTGCTGGTCTCGCTGACACTGACGCCGATGCTCTGTGCGCGTTGGCTCAAACCCCATACCCCCGGCCAGGAAAACCGTCTGCAACGCTGGAGCCAGCGCACCAACGAATGGATGGTCGGCAAATACGCCACCAGCCTCGACTGGGTGCTGCGTCATCGCCGCTTGACCTTGCTCAGCCTGTTCGTGACCGTCGGCGTCAACGTTGCCCTTTACGTGGTGGTGCCGAAAACCTTTCTGCCGCAGCAGGACACCGGCCAGTTGATCGGTTTCGTGCGGGGCGACGACGGTCTGTCGTTCAGCGTGATGCAGCCAAAGATGGAGACGTTCCGCCGCGCCGTGCTCAAGGATGATGCCGTGGAAAGCGTCGCCGGCTTCATCGGCGGCACCAACGGCACCAACAACGCATTCATGCTGGTGCGCCTCAAGCCCATCAAGGAACGCAATATTTCCGCACAGAAGGTCATCGAGCGGCTGCGCAAGGAAATGCCCAAGGTGCCCGGTGCGCAGTTGATGTTGATGGCCGACCAGGACCTGCAATTCGGCGGTGGCCGCGAACAGACCACGTCGCAGTATTCCTACATCCTGCAAAGCGGAGACCTGGGGGCGTTGCGCGAGTGGTATCCGAAGGTAGTCACCGCACTCCGGGCCTTGCCGGAGCTGACGGCGATTGACGCTCGGGAAGGCCGTGGTGCCCAGCAAGTGAAGTTGATTGTCGATCGCGATCAGGCCAAGCGTCTGGGGATCGACATGGACATGGTCACGGCGGTGCTGAACAACGCCTACAGCCAGCGGCAGATATCGACCATCTACGACAGCCTCAACCAATATCAGGTGGTCATGGAGGTCAATCAGAAATACGCCCAGGACCCGATCACGCTCAATCAGGTACAGGTGATCACCGCTGACGGCGCGCGGGTTCCGCTGTCGACCATTGCCCATTACGAAAACAGCCTGGAAGACGACCGGGTCAGCCACGAAGGGCAGTTCGCCTCGGAAAGTATTTCTTTCGACATGGCCGAAGGCGTGACGGTGGAGCAGGGCAGTGCCGCCATCGAACGGGCGATTGCCGCCGTGGGGCTGCCGGAAGACGTGATCGCGAAAATGGCCGGCACCGCCGATGCCTTTGCCGCGACACAGAAGAGCCAGCCGTTCATGATCCTTGGCGCGCTGGTGGCGGTGTACCTGGTGCTCGGCGTGCTCTATGAAAGCTACATCCATCCGCTGACCATTCTCTCGACCTTACCTTCGGCGGGGGTCGGTGCATTGCTGTCGATCTATGTCCTGGGCGGCGAATTCAGCCTGATCTCGTTGCTGGGGCTGTTCCTGCTGATCGGCGTGGTGAAGAAAAACGCCATTTTGATGATCGACCTGGCCCTGCAACTTGAACGCCACCAGGGCATGGCGCCGCTGGAGTCGATTCGCAATGCCTGCCTGCAACGTCTGCGGCCGATCCTGATGACCACCCTGGCGGCGATCCTTGGTGCCTTGCCGTTGCTGCTCAGCCGCGCCGAAGGGGCGGAAATGCGCCAGCCCCTGGGCCTGACCATCATCGGCGGACTGATCTTCAGCCAAGTGCTGACCCTTTACACCACCCCGGTGGTTTACCTCTATCTCGACAAACTGCGCCATCGCTTCAACAAATGGCGTGGGGTGCGTACTGATGCTGCTCTGGAAACTCCGCTATGACTGACCGTTCGCTGTTCAACCTGGCTTCACCGCTGGCCACATCGCTGATTAAGGCCCGAGGCTCGCGGTTGTTGAGCCTGTCGCTGTGCGTGACGATGCTCAGTGCTTGCGCCGTCGGCCCGGATTACCAGCGCCCGCAAACCGCGGAAATCGCGCAGTACAAGGAAGCAGCGGGCTGGCGTCAGGCCAGCCCCAGCGACGCTCTGGCCCGCGGCGCGTGGTGGGAGCTGTATGGCGATCAGCAACTCAACGGGCTGATCGAAAAACTCAACAGTTCCAACCAGACCGTTGCCCAGTCCGAAGCCCAGTACCGTCAGGCCCAGGCCTTGGTGCGCAGTGCCCGTGGAGCGTTTTTCCCGACGGTGGACCTGACTGCCGGCAAAACCCGCTCCAGCCAAGGCACCGGCAGCAGCAGTTCCAGCCTGAGCAGTTCTTCGAGCGGTATCCGCAACACCTACACCGCTCAGGCCGGTGTCAGCTGGGAGGCGGATGTCTGGGGCAAGCTGCGCCGTGGCCTGGAAGCCGATACCGCCAATGCACAGGCCAGCTATGCCGATCTGGCGGCGATGCGCTTGAGCCAGCAGTCGGAATTGGTGCAGAACTACCTGCAATTGCGAGTCATCGATGAACAGAAGCGCCTGCTGGAAGCGACCGTAGCGGCGTACCAGCGCTCGCTGGCCATGACCGAGAACCAGTACCGTGCCGGTGTCTCCGGCAAAGATGCAGTGGCCCAGGCGCAGACCCAGCTCAAGAGCACCGAGGCGGACCTGGTCGACCTGATCTGGCAACGCGCCCAGTTCGAAAATGCCATCGCCGTGTTGATCGGCCTGCCGCCGGCCGAGTTCAAACTGGCTGAAACCCAAGACATCCCGACCTTGCCCGACGTGCCCCTGAGCTTGCCTTCGCAATTGTTGGAACGGCGTCCGGACATCGCCTCGGCCGAACGCTCGGTGATCGCCGCCAATGCCAACATCGGCGTGGCCAAGGCCGCTTACTACCCAGACTTCACCCTGAGCCTCAATGGCGGTTACAGCAGCAGTACCTCCAAAGACCTGTTCAGCGTGCCAAACCGTTTCTGGTCGGTGGGCCCGCAGCTGGCCATGACCTTGTTCGACGGCGGCCAGCGCTCGGCGGAAGTGGACCGCAGCGAAGCGGCCTACGATGAAACCGTGGCCAAATACCGTCAGACCGTGCTCGACGGTTTCCGGGAGGTGGAAGACTTCCTGGTGCAGCTCAAGGTCCTGGAGAACGAAGCCGTGGTTCGCCAGCAAGCCCTGGATGCGGCGCGCGAGTCCTTGCGCCTGACCCAGAACCAGTACAAGGCTGGCTTGATTGCCTACCTGGATGTGGTGGTGGTTCAGGCCACGGCATTGAGCAATGAGCGCACGGCATTGACCCTGTTGCAGAGCCGCTTGATCGCCAGCGTGCAGTTGATTGCGGCGCTGGGGGGCGGCTGGGATGGGCAGCTCGAACTAAGCAATAACTGACACCTGGAACCTGTAGGAGCAGAGCTTGCTCGCGATAGCGGCGTATCTGTCGACATGGATGTTGAATGTCAATGCGCTATCGCGAGCAAGCTTTGCTCCTACAAGGGTGCGGCAGGTCCAACGCCTTTGATCCAGAGCCTTTTTTTCAATCAAACAAGCGTTTCATCGGACTGATGGCTAAATGATTACTTTTTCAGTGCGTTCTTTAGCGCAATCAGTACAATCGCCAAATTTGCCCCACCGAGAAAGGAAGCAGTACGGGGGGCGGTGGCGAGACGTCTTATGCTCATCGGTAGTTACTCTCCAACGCTGGTAATCATCTCGCTTTGCGTGGCGATTCTCGCCTCCTACACAGCGCTCGACCTGACCGGGCGTATCGCCACCGCCAAGGGGCGAGCCGTGCATTTATGGACGGCGGGTGGCGCTTTCGCCATGGGCATCGGCGTGTGGTCGATGCATTTCATTGGCATGCTGGCGTTCAAGCTGCCGATTGACCTCGGTTACGACCTTTCCATTACCCTGCTGTCGCTGTTGATCGGGATCCTCTCCTGCGGCTTCGCCTTGTGGCTGGTCAGTCAACCGCAATTGCCGGTCTGGCAACTGGCCTTCGGCGCACTGGTGATGGGGGCGGGCATCAGTGCCATGCATTACACCGGCATGGCCGCCATGCGCATGCAACCGGGGATCGATTACGACCCGACATTGTTCAGTAGCTCGTTGCTGATTGCAGTAGGGGCTTCCGGGGCGGCGTTGTGGATCGCTTTTCGTCTGCGTCAGCATACGCCCCATGTACGCCTGATTCGTGGCGGCGCGGCAGTGATCATGGGCATTGCCATCGTCGGCATGCACTACACGGGGATGGCCGCCGCACAGTTTCCGGAAGGCAGTTTTTGTGGCGCCGCGGTGGATGGGTTGAACGGCAATGGCCTGGACAACCTGGTGCTGATCACGACCTTGGCGGTACTGAGCATTGCCCTGCTGACCTCGATCCTGGATGCGCGCCTGGAAGCGCGTACCGCCAGCCTTGCCCAATCATTGACCGAAGCCAACCGCGAGCTGACCCAACTGGCCCTGCACGACACCCTGACCGGCCTGCCGAATCGCATTTTGCTGGCCGATCGCATCGACCAGGCGATCTCCAGGGTAAACGGCGAGGGCGGTTGCTTTGCCTTAATGTTTATTGATCTGGACGGTTTTAAACCCGTTAACGATGCCTTCGGCCACCACATGGGCGATCAGCTGTTGCGTGAAGTCAGTTTGCGCTTGCGCGAGGACCTGCGCAGCCAGGACACGCTGGCCCGCATCGGTGGCGATGAGTTCGTGCTGCTGGTGCAGCTCAGCGAGCAGAATGACGCGATGAACCTGGCAGCCCGTCAGGTCGGCTTGATCGCCCGTTCGTTTCGCGTCGCCGAACATGATTTGCACATCTCTGCCAGCGTCGGCATTGCGCTCTATCCGGGCAATGGCCAGAACGCCCACGAATTGCTGATGAACGCGGACGCGGCGATGTACCACGCCAAGGGCGCGGGCAAAAACGGCTACAGCTTCTTCGATGCCTCGATGAACGGCAACGCCCGCAAGCAACTGCAACTGCTGCAAGACCTGCGCATTGCCATTGAACAGCAGCAGTTCACGCTGCATTACCAACCCAAGTTCGACGCCAGCAATGGTCAACCGGTCGGCGCCGAAGCGTTGCTGCGCTGGGAGCATCCGACCCAGGGCATGTTGCTGCCGGACAAGTTCATCGAGTTGGCGGAAAAAACCGGGTTGATCATCCCGATCGGCGAGTGGGTGCTTAATGAAGCCTGCCGGCAGATGCGCGAATGGTACGTGCTGGGCTACACCGGCTGGCGTATCGCAGTGAACCTCTCGGCCTTGCAGTTCTGCCACGCCGGGTTGGTGCAGAGTGTCGCCAAGGCGCTGGCCACGCACCGCTTGCCGGCCAACAGCCTGACCCTGGAAATCACCGAAACCACCGCCATGAACGATGCCGATGCGAGCATGACGGTACTGCAGGAGCTGTCGGAAATGGGCGTCGACCTGTCCATCGATGACTTCGGCACCGGGTATTCGAGCCTGATGTATCTCAAGCGCCTGCCGGCCAATGAGCTGAAAATCGACCGTGGCTTTGTGCGTGACCTGGAGCGCGACAGCGACGATGCGGCCATCGTTTCCGCCATCGTCGCGCTGGGTCAGGCGCTGGGCCTGCGCATTGTGGCCGAAGGTGTGGAAACCGACGTGCAGCAGGACTTCCTGACCCAATTGGGATGCAACTCGTTGCAGGGCTATCTGCTTGGGCATCCATTGCCGGCTGAGCGGTTCATGCTGGAAATTCACCGCTCCGAGCAATTGGCACTGGCTTGATCTGTGGCGAGGGGATTTATCCCCGTTGGGGCGCGAAGCGGCCCTCTATTTACTCAAACAGGCCCATTTCTCCAGGCAGATCTGGTTTACCGAATTGACGACTGCTCCGCAGCCGAACGGGGATAAATCCCCTCGCCACAGTAAATCTCCACAGCAGCGTGTTCGATAACCGCATCATGCAAAATCCGAAAAGGCCGGTTATTCTTCCCCCCGACCGCTTACGCTTGAAACGGGGAAAGCTTGCATGGATAAAGTCATCGTCATCACCGGTGGCAGTCGCGGCATTGGCGCCGCCACAGCCCTGTTGGCCGCAGGACTTGGCTATCGGATTTGTATCAACTACCAGTCTGATGAAGAAGCCGCGCAAGGCGTGCTGGAGCAAGTCCGTGCCCTGGGTGCGCAAGCCATTGCGGTGCGCGCCGATGTCAGCATCGAAGACGAAGTGATCGCCCTGTTTCACCGGGTGGATACTGAGCTGGGTCGGGTCACGGCGCTGGTGAATAACGCCGGTACCGTCGGGCACAAGTCTCGGGTCGATGAAATGTCCGAGTTTCGCATTCTCAAAATCCTCAAGACCAACGTGCTGGCACCCGTGTTGTGCGCCAAGCACGCGATCCTGCGCATGTCGCCCAAACACGGCGGGCAGGGTGGCAGCATCGTCAACGTCTCCTCGGTCGCCGCGCGCCTGGGTTCACCCAACGAGTACGTCGACTATGCCGCCTCCAAGGGCGCACTCGACACCTTCACCATTGGCCTGTCCAAGGAAGTGGCGGGCGAGGGGATTCGCGTCAACGCCGTACGGCCGGGCTACATCTACACCGATTTTCATGCCTTGAGCGGTGATCCGGATCGGGTCAGCAAGCTGGAGTCGGCCATCCCCATGGCCCGTGGCGGTCGGCCGGATGAAGTGGCGGAGGCGATTGTCTGGTTGTTGTCGGACAAGGCCTCGTACGCGACCGGGACTTTTATTGATCTGGGTGGCGGGCGCTAAAAAGCAAGGTCAAAAGATCGCAGCCTGCGGCAGCTCCTACTTGAGAATGCGTTTCCCTGTAGGAGCTGCCGCAGGCTGCGATCTTTTGCTTTTAGAACGATCTGACAATCCGCCCCAACGTCTCCATCGCTTTCTCGGCCGTCTCATCCCACGGGCTGCCGTAGTTCAATCGAATACAATTCCTGAAGCGCTGGGTCGGTGAAAAGATCGGCCCGGGCGCGATGCTGATGCCTTGGGCCAGCGCCATCTGGAACAACTTCAGCGAATCCATCTGCGCCGGCAGCTCCAGCCACAGGAAGTAGCCGCCAGCCGGTTGGCTGACGCGGGTTTGCGCCGGGAAATAGCGGGCAATGGCCGACAGCATGGCGCTTTGCTGCTCTTCCAGGGCGTAGCGCAGTTTACGCAGGTGCCTGTCATAGCCACCGTGTTGCAGGTAATCGGCGATGGCCGCTTGGGCCGGCATCGAGGCGCAGAGTGACGTCATCAGCTTCAATCGTTCGATTTTCTGCGCATAACGCCCGGCGGCGACCCAGCCGATGCGGTAGCCGGGGGCCAGGCTTTTGGCGAACGAACCGCAATGCATCACCAGCCCCTCGGTGTCGAACGCCTTGGCCGGTTTCGGCGCCTGTTGGCCGTAGTACAACTCGGCATAGACGTCGTCTTCGATCAGGGGCACTTGATGGCTGCGCAGCAGCTCGACAAGTGCCTGTTTCTTGTCCTCGGGCATGGTCGCGCCCATGGGGTTCTGGAAACTGGTCATGCACCAGCAGACTTTGATCGGATGGCGTTCCAGGGTTTGCGCCAGGACGCCAAGGTCGATGCCGTCGCGCGGATGCACCGGGATTTCCACGGCCTTGAGCTTCAGCCGCTCGAGTATTTGCAGGCAGGCATAGAACGCCGGGGCTTCGATCGCCACCAGGTCACCAGGCTGGGTAACGGCTTGCAGGCACAGGTTCAACGCTTCCAGGGCGCCGTTGGTGATCAGCAGTTCTTCCATCGGCAGCATCAGCCCGCCGACCATATAGCGCAGGGCGATTTGTCGCCGCAGTTGCGGATTGCCCGGCGACAGGTCGGTCACGACCATGCGCGGATCCATCTCGCGACTGGCGCTGGTCAACGAGCGCGACAGGCGTTGCAGGGGGAACAGGGTCGGGCTGGGGAAGGCCGAGCCGAAAGGCACGGTGTTCGGGTCCTTGATCGAGTCGAGGACCGAGAACACCAATTCGCTGACATCGACTTCGGTGGATTCACTGACCTGAGTGCTGATCACCGGCTCAGAAAACGGCCGGGGCGCATGGGCATTGACGAAGTACCCGGAGCGTGGCCGGGCGCGGATCAGGCCACGGCGTTCAAGCAGGTAATAGGCCTGGAATACCGTGGACGGGCTGACGCCGTAGGTCTGGCTCGCATAGCGCACCGACGGCACGCGTTGACCGGGACCGAGAACGCCGCAGCGGATCAGTTCAGCAATGTCGTCGGCGAATTTTTCGTAGCGTTTCATCGAGTGCCCGGATTGGTAATAGTCAATGTGGCGAGGGGATTCATCCCCGTTGGGCTGCGAAGCAGCCCCAGTGTTTCGTCAGACGAATCCTGCATACAGGTCTTGCGGCCGCTACGCAGCCGGACGGGGATGAATCCCCTCGCCACAGGTAAAGCCGAGGCTCCGGCAGATCGCATGCATCTTAAAGGCTCAACGATTGATCGGCGCAACAAACCGGCTCTTGGCCACGCTGAAAACGCCCGGTTCATCGTTGTCGACAACCTTGAAACCGATACTCTGCGAGCTGCTGGCTGGTCGCTGCGTGGTCATCGCCACCGACACCGGCACATCGACGATTTCGCCAGGCGCCAGGCTCAGATCGGTCTTGCCTTGCAACTGGAAGCCATCGCCATCGACGAGGTTCAGGCGGTATTCCTGGCGCTGCTGGGTCTTATTGATGATCTTGAGGCTGTAGATGTTCTCAATCTGTCCCTGACTGTTCTCACGGAACAGGCCTCGGTCTTTGCTCACGTCCAGCGACACCATCGGCCGCTGCATCAGCGCAACCACCAGCGCGGCAATCATCACCAGCAGCACGGCGGTGTAGCCGATCAAGCGTGGCCGCAACAGGTGCGTCTTGCCGCCCTGCAACTGGTGCTCGGAGGTGTAGCTGATCAGTCCACGGTCGTAACCCATTTTGTCCATGATCGAATCGCAGGCGTCGATGCACGCCGCGCAACCGATGCACTCCATCTGCAAGCCGTCGCGGATGTCGATGCCCGTGGGGCAGACCTGGACGCAGAGCTGGCAGTCGATGCAATCACCCAAGCCAACCTCGGCGGGTTTGACCTCGCGCTTGCGCGGGCCACGGTTTTCGCCGCGTGCAGTGTCGTAGGAAATGGTCAGGGTGTCCTTGTCGAACATCACGCTCTGGAACCGCGCATATGGGCACATGTGCATGCACACCGCTTCGCGCAGCCAGCCGGCATTGAGGTACGTGGCGCCGGTGAAAAACAGCACCCAGAACAGGCTGACCCCGCTGATTTGCAAGGTCAGCAGTTCTTCGGCCAATGGCCGGATTGGCGTGAAATACCCGACAAACGTCAGACCGGTCAGCAGGCTGATGGCCAGCCACAAGGTGTGCTTGGCCGAACGCCGCATCAACTTGTTAAGCCCCCATGGGGCGGCTTGCAGTTTGATCCGCTGGTTGCGTTCACCTTCGGTGATTTTCTCGCACCACATGAAAATCCAGGTCCAGGAACTCTGGGGGCAGGTGTAGCCACACCAGACCCGGCCTGCGAACACGGTGATCGCAAACAGACCGAACGCGGCGATGATCAACAGTGCCGAGAGCAGGATGAAATCCTGGGGCCAGAACGTCGCGCCGAAGATGTGGAACTTGCTTTCTGAAAGGTCCCAGAGCACCGCCTGGCGGCCGCCCCAGTTCAACCAAACGGTGCCGAAGAACAGCAGAAACAGGAAGCCCGCACCGCCGATACGCAGGTTGCGGTACAGGCCAGTGAAACTGCGGGTGTGGATCAGATTGTCGCTGGTTTTGGCCTTCATCTTGGGGCGTGAAGGTTCGTAGATCTTGACTGGGGTTGTGCTTTCTAGGGTTCGGACGGGAATTCTCTCGCTCATGGTCTTTCGCTCATCAGCCTCCATCAGGCATGAGCACTATGAGCGCCGATCTGTTTGCATAACAGGCTCAGGTAATGCTTTAAAAACCGGATCAGATTCACGATTAAGGACTGCCTGCGACAAGTTGAAGCAGCTGTCTTAACGGGATGCAAACGGCAATATCAGGCGCCGGCGGGCGTTATTGATCCGGATCAGTCAAATCACCGAATCACTGCTGGTGGCTTTCAGATGCCGGCGACCGTCCACCGCGCCTGCTACGGTCAAGGCGTCGGCTTCTGCTTCGGTGATGTAGATGCGCTGGCCATTCAAGTCCACCGCCGACATGGCTTTGTCGCCATCGGTAATGATGGTCATATCGGGGCACAAGCGAATTTCCTCGCCATTTTCGGTGGTGAAGAAGCAGGTCTGGTTGTCGATGCGCACGGTCATGGCGTGATTCCTTTTTTCATCACTGATGAACGTTAGGGCCCAGGCTCCGGCCATCGTTCTGTGCAACCGATTAATGGTCGGTGTGGTCCATCCACCATGAGCCCTCACGAGGACACGGTCATGAACGCCTGGTGGCATGAAGTCTGGGTGACCCTGCAGGCCGAGTTCGCGGACATCGGCGACGCCTCGCAACTGACCCGCATCACCGTGCGTCTGCTGATGGCGGCGGTGCTGGGCGCGATTCTCGGTTTCGAACGCGAGCACAAGGGCAAGGCCGCGGGCGTGCGTACCCACATGCTCGTCGCACTGGGCGCGGCGCTGTTCGTGCTGGTGCCGCAGATGTCCGGCGCCCAGGCCGATGCCATGAGTCGGGTGGTACAAGGCGTCATCGCCGGCATCGGCTTTCTCGGTGCTGGCACCATTCTGAAAAACCGCGAAGGCGACGAAGGCCACGTCAAAGGCCTGACCACGGCCGCCGGTCTATGGATGACCGCCGCCATCGGTGTCTCGGCCGGATTGGGGAGGGAAGCGACGGCGGTATTCAGTACCTTCCTGGCGCTGGCCATCCTCGGCGTAATGCCCATGATCGTGAACAAACTCGAAAAAGACCGGTGATCGTCTGTAGGAGCTGCCGAAGGCTGCGATCTTTTGATGTTGATCTTCAGCGTTTTTCCAGCGCAGCCAAGAGCAAGATCAAAAGATCGCAGCCTGCGGCAGCTCCTACATTGAATCTTCATGTAGATGGGACAGTGTTTCAGGGATTGACGATCACCGGCGGCATGGTCGTCGGCGGTTCTTCCCTTGGCGGCGGGGTGGTGCCGGGTGGGTCCTGTTCGGGCACCGGTTGCGGGGTGGTTGGCGGGATGACGGGTTGGTCGATGTTCGGGTCGGGTGTTTCGGCCGGGAATGGATTGGTCATTGTTCAAGCCTCCGGTGGCACATGGCGTGAGTCGTGCTTAAGTTGGTTGACCGCCGTACAAGGGATTTGATTCCAGACCATTTGCGGTGAACTTTGCAGGCAGCCGTCGCTCGGAACCTAAGTGAGTTCATTCGGAGAGGGACGGGCCGATGTGAATGACAACCCCACACGTGAGCGTCCTTGGGGCGTACAGGAGCGATGCTCGATGACGACCGAAAAACCTGGAGATCTGAGCTACAACCCACACATTCCGCTGTCGCAAGCGCTGTTGTTGCCGCGCATCGTGATTGAGAACGTCATGCCGACCCTCGACGGCGGACAGTTCGCGGTCAAGGCCGTGGTCGGGCAGGACGTGGTGGTGACCGCCAAGGTGTTTGCCGACGGTCACGACAAGCTGGCCGTGCGCATACGCTGGCATGCCGAAGGTGATGAGGTCTGGCACAGCGAGGTCATGGCCGATCAGGGCAATAACGGCTGGCAGGGCGCGTTCCGTGTGCAAGAACAAGGCCGCTATGTGTTCTGTATCGAAGCCTGGATCGATCAGTTCGCCAGTTTCCGTTATGAGCTGGAAAAAAAGCATCTGGCGGCAGTGCCGGTCAGCCTGGAACTTCAGGAAGGCCGGCTTCAGGTTCAACAGGCCGCTGAACGGACAGAAGGTCAACTGAGCGAACAACTGGCGGCGTTGCACCATGAATTGTCGGGCCTGCTGGAAACCGAGCAGGTTGCGCTGTTTTTGCACCCACGTAGCGCCGATTTGATGGCCCAGGCCGATCACCGTGCTTATCTGAGCCTCAGTCCCGAATTCCCGGTGGATGTCGAGCGTACGCTGGCACAGTTCGCCAGTTGGTATGAGCTGTTTCCCCGTTCGATCACCGATGATCCGGCGCGCCACGGCACGTTCAACGATGTGCATTCACGGCTGGCGATGATTCAGGACATGGGTTTTGACGTCCTGTACTTCCCGCCGATTCACCCCATTGGCCGCAGCTATCGCAAAGGCCCGAATAATTCCCTCACTGCCGGCCCCGATGACCCAGGCAGCCCTTATGCCATTGGCAGCCCCGAAGGCGGGCACGAAGCGATTCATTCAGAGCTGGGCACTCGCGAGGACTTCCGTCGTTTGGTGGCGGCAGCAGCAGATCACGGCCTGGAAATCGCCCTCGATTTCGCGATCCAGTGCTCCCAGGACCATCCCTGGTTGCAGCAGCATCCTGGCTGGTTCAACTGGCGTCCGGACGGCACGATCAAATACGCGGAGAACCCGCCGAAAAAATACCAGGACATCGTCAACGTCGACTTCTATGCGGTCGAGGCGATTCCCAGCCTGT
Organism: Pseudomonas putida; assembly: GCF_050990305.1. Classification (GTDB taxonomy): domain Bacteria; phylum Pseudomonadota; class Gammaproteobacteria; order Pseudomonadales; family Pseudomonadaceae; genus Aquipseudomonas; species Aquipseudomonas putida_AH. Next base: position 2,949,857 of record NZ_CP158817.1, read on the forward strand.
GGGTTGAGTTGCGCGATATTGTCGTCGGTTGGGTGTTGGAGGGCGTGAAGGTGTTTCGCGTCGATAACCCGCACACCAAGCCATTGCCGTTTTGGCAATGGCTGATCGCCGATGTACGGGCGCTGTACCCAGACGTGATCTTCCTCGCCGAAGCCTTTACCACGCCCGCCATGATGGCGCGACTGGGCAAGGTCGGTTACTCCCAGAGTTACACCTACTTCACCTGGCGCAACACCAAACAGGAGTTGGCGACCTACTTCACCGAACTCAATGAGTCGCCGTGGCGCGAATGCTACCGGCCGAATTTCTTCGTCAACACGCCGGACATCAACCCGGCTTTCCTGCATGAATCCGGGCGCCCTGGCTTTCTGATTCGCGCGGCGCTGGCCACCATGGGGTCCGGTTTGTGGGGTATGTATTCGGGCTTTGAGCTGTGCGAGTCGGCACCGATTCCGGGCAAGGAGGAGTACCTCAATTCCGAGAAGTACGAGATCCGCCCAAGGGACTTCACCGCACCGGGCAACATCATTGCCGAGATCGCCCAGCTCAACCGCATTCGCCGGCAGAACCCGGCGCTGCACACGCACCTGGGCCTGAAAATCTACAACGCCTGGAACGACAACATTCTGTACTTCGGCAAGCGCAGCGCCGACGGCAGCAATTTCATCCTGGTGGCGGTCAGCCTCGACCCGCATCACGTGCAGGAGGCGAATTTCGAATTGCCACTGTGGGAAATGGGCCTGCCCGACGATGCCAGCACCCAGGGCGAGGACCTGATGAACGGCCATCGCTGGACGTGGCACGGCAAGCACCAGTTCATGCGCATCGACCCGGCGTACCTGCCGTTCGGGATTTGGCGGATCAGCGCCTCATAGAATCACCTCGGATATCTGTGGTGAGGGGATTTATCTGTGGCGAGGGGATTTATCCCCGCTGGGCCGCGAAGCAGCCCCCCAAAAAATAACCCAGACAATCCATTACTCCAGTCAGACACGGGTGCACAGAATCTACGACTGCTTCGCAGCCGAACGGGGATAAATCCCCTCGCCACAGAAGCCTTCATTCCAAGTTATTGGCCCTGTGGTTTGAATCAAACAGGAGTTTCACATGGCGAAGAAACCCAAGGCAGCCACGTTCATCAAGGACCCGCTCTGGTACAAGGACGCGGTGATCTATCAGGTTCACATAAAATCCTATTTCGACTCCAATAACGACGGTATCGGTGATTTTCCCGGCTTGATCGCCAAACTCGACTACATCGCCGAACTGGGCGTCAACACCATCTGGCTCCTGCCGTTCTATCCCTCGCCACGTCGTGATGATGGGTACGACATTGCCGAATACCGTGGCGTGCACAGCGATTACGGCACCCTGGCCGATGCCAAGCGCTTCATCGCCGAGGCGCACAAGCGCGGCTTGCGGGTGATTACCGAACTGGTCATCAACCACACCTCGGACCAACACCCGTGGTTCCAGCGCGCACGCAAGGCCAAGAAAGGTTCGGCGGCGCGGGATTTCTATGTGTGGTCCGATGACGATCAAAAATACGACGGCACCCGCATCATCTTTCTCGATACCGAAAAGTCCAACTGGACCTGGGACCCAGTGGCCGGTCAGTACTTCTGGCACCGTTTTTATTCCCACCAGCCGGACCTGAATTTCGATAACCCGCAGGTGATGAAAGCCGTGTTGTCGGTGATGCGCTACTGGCTCGACATGGGCATCGACGGCCTGCGCCTGGACGCGATTCCCTACCTGATCGAACGCGACGGCACCAACAACGAAAACCTGCCGGAGACCCACGACGTCCTCAAGCAGATCCGTGCCGAAATCGATGCCAACTACCCAGACCGCATGCTGCTGGCCGAGGCCAATCAATGGCCGGAAGACACGCAACTGTACTTCGGCGACACCGACAAAAACGGCCTCAACGGCGACGAATGCCACATGGCGTTCCACTTTCCGCTGATGCCGCGCATGTACATGGCGCTGGCCCAGGAAGACCGCTTTCCGATCACCGATATTTTGCGCCAGACCCCGGAGATCCCGGCCAACTGCCAGTGGGCGATCTTTCTGCGCAACCACGATGAACTCACCCTGGAGATGGTCACTGACCGCGAGCGCGACTACCTGTGGAACTACTATGCCGCTGACCGCCGGGCGCGGATCAACCTGGGCATTCGCCGGCGCCTGGCGCCATTGATGGAACGCGACCGGCGCCGGGTGGAATTGCTCAACAGCTTGCTGCTGTCGATGCCCGGCACGCCGACCCTGTATTACGGCGATGAAATCGGCATGGGCGACAACATCTACCTCGGCGACCGCGATGGCGTGCGCACGCCCATGCAATGGTCGATCGACCGCAATGGCGGATTCTCCCGTGCAGACCCGGCGAGCCTGGTGCTGCCGCCGATTATGGACCCGCAATACGGCTACCTATCGGTCAACGTCGAGACCCAGTCTGGCGACCCGCATTCGCTGCTCAACTGGACCCGGCGCCTGCTTGCGGTACGCAAGCAATCCAAGGCGTTCGGCCGTGGCACGTTGAAAATGCTCTCGCCGACCAACCGCCGCGTCCTGGCCTATACCCGCGAATACACCGGCCCTGACGGCAAGCACGAAATCATCCTGTGCGTGGCCAACGTTTCACGCAGCGCCCAGGCGGTGGAGCTGGACCTGGCGGCGTACGTCGGCATGGTGCCGGTGGAGATGCTGGGCGGGAACGCGTTTCCACCTATCGGCCAGTTGAGTTTCCTGCTGACCCTGGCGCCTTACGGTTTCTATTGGTTCGGCCTGGCGGCCGAGAATCAGATGCCGAGTTGGCATGTGGAACCGGCGCAGAGCCTGCCGGACTTCACCACGCTGGTACTGAAAAAGCGCATGGAAGAGCTGCTCGAAGCACCATCACGGGGCACGCTGGAGAAAGACATCCTGCCGAACTGGCTACAGAACCGCCGCTGGTTTGCCGGCAAAGATGCCGCCATCGAGCACGTCAGCCTTGCCTACGGTGTGCGGTTCGGGGATGCGCAGCACCCGGTGTTGTTGAGCGAAATTGAGGTCACCAGCGCCGGCCAGACCAGCCGCTATCAATTGCCCTTCGGTTTCATTACCGAAGAGCAGGTGGGTACCGCATTGCCGCAACAGCTTGCTCTTTCAAGAGTACGTCGTGGACCCCAAGTCGGTTTGATCACCGATGCGTTCAGCCTGGAGGCCTATATCCACGCGGTGTTGCAGAGCATTCAGGAGAGCAGGGTGCTGCCTTTGGAGGGCGGCGAGATCCGCTTTGAACCGACCGCCGAGCTGGCAAAACTGGGTCTGACGGCCGAGTCGGAGGTGCGTTATCTGTCGGCCGAACAATCCAACAGTTCAGTGGTGATCGGCGCCAGCCTGGTGCTCAAGCTGATTCGCAAGGTCGCGCCGGGTGTTCACCCGGAACTGGAGATGAGCGCCTACCTGACCGACGCCGGTTTCCGCCATATTTCGCCGTTGCTCGGTGCCGTGGTGCGCCGGGACGCCAAGGGGGAAGACAATCTGTTGATGATCGCCCAGGGCTACTTGAGCAATCAGGGCGACGCCTGGGAATGGACACAGAACAACCTCGAACGGGCGCTGCGCGATGAACTGGCGGACGCCCTGTCCGAGCAGGCGCAGCACTACAACGCTCTAGGCGAATTGAAAGATTTCGCTGGCATGCTCGGCCAGCGTCTGGGGGAAATGCATCAGGTACTGGCAGTGCCAAGCAACAACCCGGACTTCAACCCACACGTCACCACACACAAAGACGCATTGGCATCGGCCAAGGATGTGGCGGCACAAATCGAGCATGCATTGAAGTTGCTTAAACTACATCAAGACGAATTGAGCCTGGCGGACCAAACCCTGGTCAGCCAATTACTGGACAACAAAAAAGCCATCCTCGGCCACGTTCAGGCATTGGCCAAACAAACGACAGGCGGCTTGCGCATTCGCGTGCACGGCGATCTGCATTTGGGCCAGGTGTTGGTCATCAAAGGGGATGCGTACCTGATCGACTTCGAGGGCGAGCCGGCTCGTCCCTTGCATGAACGTCGGGGCAAACACAGTCCGTACAAGGATGTCAGCGGTGTGTTGCGCTCCTTCGACTATGCAGCGGCCATGGCGATGAATGTGCAGAGCGTCGACAACAGCGAGGTGGCGCAAGCGGCTCGTCAACGGGTTGCGGATCGCTATTTAAGTGAAGCAAAACATGCATTTGTGGTCGCTTATCGGCAAGCGGCAGCTACGCTTGGCCATGCATGGCAAGATCCGGAAGGCGAGGACGCCGCCTTGGCGTTGTTCAGCCTGGAGAAGGCAGCGTATGAAGTGGCCTATGAGGCGGAAAATCGCCCCGGTTGGCTGCCCGTGCCTTTGCACGGTTTGCACGGGTTATTGAGTGGGCTCAAACCCTTTTCCGATCTTGGTGGAGAGTAGTCATGAGTTTCTCGAACAAGGAACAGGGTCATCATCACAAAGAAGCGCTATTGCCCGGCGCGCGGGACATCGATGCATTGGTGCGCGCCGAGCATCATGACCCTTTTGCCATTCTCGGTCCCCACGGCGATGGTGTCGGCGGGCAATACATTCGGGCGTATCTGCCGGGCGCCCTGAGCGTCCAGGTGTTGGCGAGGGACTCCGGGGAGGCACTCGGCGACCTTGAAATGACCGAAGCCCCAGGACTGTTCGTCGGCCACTTCGACCGGGCGCAACCGTACCTGTTGCGCACCCGTTGGGCTGGTGGCGAACAGACCGCCGAAGACCCCTACAGCTTTGGTCCCTTGCTGGGCGACATGGATTTGTACCTGTTCGCCGAGGGCAATCACCGGGACCTGAGCAGTTGCCTCGGTGCGCAGTTGCAGACCGTGGACGGGGTTGATGGTGTGCGCTTTGCCGTATGGGCGCCGAATGCCAGAAGGGTATCGGTGGTGGGGGATTTCAACGTCTGGGACGGGCGGCGCCACCCGATGCGCGTGCGCCATCCCACCGGGGTCTGGGAACTGTTCGTTCCGCGCCTGCAAGCGGGGGAGGCGTATAAGTACGAAATCCTCGGCCAGCAGGGGATTCTGCCGCTGAAGGCCGACCCCATGGCGCTGGCCACCAGCCTGCCGCCGGACACCGCTTCGAAAGTCGCCTCACCGCTGAAGATCGATTGGCAAGACCAGGACTGGATGCAGTCCCGCGGCGAGCGGCAGCGTCCCACCGCGCCCCTGTCGATCTACGAATTGCACGCCGGTTCCTGGCAATGCGAGCTGGACGATTTGGGCGAAGTGGCCCGTCAGTACACTTGGCCTGAGCTGGCCGAGCGGCTGATTCCGTATGTCAAAGAGCTGGGGTTCACCCACATCGAACTGATGCCGATCATGGAGCACCCGTTTGGTGGCTCGTGGGGTTATCAATTGCTGTCGCAGTTCGCCACCAGTGCCCGCTACGGCACCGGGGATGAGTTCGCGGCCTTCGTCAATGCCTGCCACCAGGCGCAAATTGGCGTGATCCTCGACTGGGTGCCGGCGCATTTCCCCACCGACACCCATGGCTTGGCGAATTTCGACGGCACCGCGCTGTACGAATACGGCAATCCACAGGAAGGCTTTCATCAGGATTGGGACACGCTGATCTACAACCTGGGGCGCACCGAAGTGCACGGCTACATGCTGGCCTCGGCGCTGCACTGGCTCAAGCATTTCCACGTTGATGGCCTGCGGGTCGATGCGGTGGCGTCGATGCTGTACCGCGATTACTCGCGCAAGGCCGGTGAGTGGGTGCCGAACCGTCACGGCGGTCGAGAGAATTTGGAAGCCATCGACTTCCTGCGTCACTTGAACGACGTGGTCGCGCTGGAAGCACCGGGCGCGCTGGTGATTGCCGAGGAATCCACGGCCTGGCCGGGGGTCAGCCAGAGCACGCAACAGGGCGGACTGGGTTTTGCCTACAAATGGAACATGGGCTGGATGCACGATTCGCTGCATTACATCCAACAGGACCCGGTGTACCGCGCCCATCACCACAACGAACTGAGTTTCGGCCTGGTGTATGCGTGGTCCGAGCGATTCATCCTGCCGATCTCCCATGACGAGGTGGTGCACGGTAAGCATTCGTTGATCGACAAGATGCCCGGTGACCGCTGGCAGAAATTCGCCAACCTGCGGGCGTACCTGAGTTTCATGTGGACCCATCCGGGCAAAAAGCTGTTGTTCATGGGCTGCGAGTTTGGCCAGTGGCGCGAGTGGAATCACGATCAGCAACTGGACTGGTATCTGCTGCAATACTCCGAACACAAGGGCGTGCAGAAACTGGTCGGCGACCTCAACCGGCTGTATCGCGAGGAACCGGCGCTGCACGAACAGGACGATGTGCCGCAGGGTTTCCAATGGATGATTGGTGACGATGCGATCAACAGCGTTTACGCCTGGTTGCGTTGGAGCAAAGCGGGTAAGCCTGTGCTGGTAGTGGCCAACTTCACCCCGGTGCCCCGTGAGGCTTACCGTGTCGGGGTGCCGTTCGCCGGGCACTGGGTTGAGCGGTTCAACAGCGATTCGTCGATCTATGCCGGTTCCAATTACGGCAACAGCGGCGGGGCGATGGCAGAAGAAGCACCGAGCCATGGCCAGGCGTTGTCACTGGTGTTGAATCTGCCGCCGTTGGCGGTGTTGATATTGAATCCAGAGGGTTGATCCAGAACCGCTGATCGCGAGCAAGCTATGCTCCTACACAGGCAAAGGCGCCGTAACCTGTAGGAGCAAGGCTTGCCCGCGATAGCGTCAGCCCTGGCAAAACACCTCTTGAGGTCGATCCCTCACCACCGCATCCGTACACCCAGGCTGCCAATCAAGCCGTTCAAGTCGTTGTCGTCCACATTGCTGCTGTAATCGGCGCTGACGTACAGGCTCACGGTGGGCGTCATTCTGGCGACCAGGCCCAGTCCCAATTCCACCGTTGAAGAGTTGCGACTGCTGCTGATCTTGTCGACCTGATCGAGGGTCACCGTGTTGCCGGTGTACACCGTGTGCCACAAGTTGGTTCGCACATAGGGTTCGACGCCCAGGCCGTTGATGTCGTAACTGCCTTTCAATTTGGCGCCGACCCGGCCGCTCCACGAACTCAGGTCGGTGGACGATGCATTGCCCGAGCCCGCGTAAGGTGTATCGAGGGTGATGCGCTGATTGATCAATTGCGCCTGGGGTTCAACCACCCAGTTTTTACTGAGGCCGATCGGAAAACCACCTTCGACCGACAACGTCACCGCGCTGCCTTCGGTGGCTTGCCGTGCACCTTGTTCGTTGCGGCTGAAACCATTGACGCGACCGCCGCTGGCCGACAGGTCGACATGCCAGCCTTGAGGCCCTATCAAGCTGTAGTAGGCGCCGAGGCTTTCGCCTTGCAGGTTGAGGGTGTCGCTGTTGGGGTCTGACATGCCGCGATTGCTCAGCAGGCCATCGCTGTTGCCCTGGATCTGGAGGGTGCCACCGATCAGGCCGACCTGCTGGGTAAGGCCGCTACTGCTTTGCAAGGTGAGGATCGCCGGGCCCTTGAGTTCACCTGAGCCTGCATGGGTGAAACCTGGAGCCAGGGCATCGGTTTGCGCCTGGCGTGAGGTTTGGCCATAAAGCTGGTCCCAGGCTAAGGGTGCCGCGTCTTCGGTGGTTAAGTGACTACTTCGCATATCGGGGGCAGGACTGAAACGGCGGGGGTACGTGGTCGCGAGAGTGGGCAGGGAAAGCACCGGAATGTCCTGGCGGTACCAGGGCGTTGTTTCTTCGTCAGCCGGTGAAGCCTGCACTTCCATGGTGGAGCACAACAGGAGCGAGCTCGAGACAGTGCAAAAAGTAACTTTGATCTCTTGTTGGGTGAATGAAGTTCTCATGGTGTGGCTACCTTGCAATCGCGTGCCGTACGTGCCTTGGCGTCTCTCCTACCCCTAGCGAGGGGCGACCGAATGGAAGGGGGCAAGCCGGGGGCCGCCCGATTGCGCGGGTGTCTTTGGGGGCTTGCCCCTGATAGTGATTCCGGGGGTAGTAACGTGAAGTCAAGAAGACCCCCGGTGCTGCGTCAAGAAAATGGCCGATAAATGGTAGGGGTATTTCGGGTCTTATAAGTGACTGATTTACGACGCATCCCTAAGCTGTTGTTTATTGGATAAATCGTCAAAAAACTCGCGTGCTAGAGCGGTTGCTCGGTATTACCAGCTCAACCTCAGCCCCAGGTTTGCCGCTACCCCGCGTTGCTGGTTGCTGTCGATATTGCTGCTGTAATCGACATTGGCGTACACGCTGACATCCTTGGCCAGGGTTAAATTGGCACCGATGCCGAGATCGGCCCACGAGGATTTCTGTTCGGTGTCGATATCGGTGGTGTTGGCAAAAGTGACCGTGTCGGTGCCGGAGAAGGTGTGCCACAGGTTGGCGCGCAGCGAGGGCTCCAATGGCAAGCCGGCGACATCGTAGCGACCCTTGAGGCGTACGCCGAGTCGCCCGGTTTCGGCGGAGTCGGACTCGAAGGAGACCCGGGAGATGCCGTCATCCTGACTGTCGAGATTGACCTTCTGCTGGATGATTTGCGCCTGGGGTTCGATCACCCAGCGGTCAGTGAGAGGGAAGGGGTAGCCGGTCTCTGCCGACAGCGTCAGGACATGACCGTCATTATTGATTTTCAGGCCGCGATCGGAATGGCTATCGCCTTTGAGCCAGATGTACATGCCCACTAAATCGAGATACCAACCCTGGGGATCCGTGAGGGTCCAGTACAGGCCGAGGCTGTCGCCTTCGAGCTCGACTTTGCCGGCACGGTTGTGTTGAAAACCCCGGTTGAAGCCGTCGACATCGCCCTTCAAGCGACTGTGCCCGATAAAGAAACCGCTGCGTTGGGTGTGACCGCCTGAAGTTTGGGATGCGTACAGATCATTGCCCACCTGAAACCCTTTGATCGAACCGTCGAATCTTGGCGTAACGGTGCCGGCCCAGGTCTGGTCGAGGTCCTTGCCGTAGACTCGCCCCCAACCCGCGCCGAAAGCCCCGGTTTCGTTGAGCAGGCGCTGATCGCCCTGGCGATCATGGAAGGTGCCGAGGGTGGTCAGGGCCAGTTGCGCCGCGGCGGGCGGCAAGACTGACCAGACGGGCACTTCCTGGCGGTACAAGGGAATGACCTTGGCGCTTGGTGTCGGTGTCGGTGTCGGTGTCGGTGTCGGGATGGGTGTGGGCGTGGTTCCGGGTGCAGGTGCAGGTGCAGAAACGACTATGAATTCGGGCGCTGGCAGCGGCGGGCTTCCGGCCGAAGCCACGGGTATCGGCACCAGGGGCACCAGAATGGGCGGCAAGGTCGGATCGGGATTGGCTACCGCGATCACCGGTACAGGCACGACGGCAGAACGCAAGTACCAACTGTTCTCACTGCCCGGTGTGACGCCGCCCTTGTACAGGACGTAATCGAAGGCGCCGGCCGACAAGGGGGTCTTGAGCGTGAAGGCACTCGCGTCGCTGGTTGCCGTGCCTTGGGCCTCGACCACCTGAATACCGTTCTGCAGGGTTTGCGCGCCGGCGCCCCCCAGATTAGTGACGGAGATTGCCGTGGTGCCGGTCAGGGTCCCGTTATTGACCACCAGCTTGTCACTGGGTGCACTGTCATCGCCGAGCACGCTTTGTAACAGCAACTGCCCGCCACTGCCCGCGTAATTGCCCTGAACCGTCAATGTGTCGCTGGTGCGGGTATTGCCGCTGCCCAGGTCGATGATCCCGGCGTTGTTCAACGTGGTGAGTTGTCCGGTGGAGAAGGGCGTGATGCTGCCTTGGGTCGACGTCAGGACGCTGCTGGCGTCGATGTTCAATACCCCGGTGCCACTGGTGCTGTCACCCAGCACGAGATTGCCGGAGAGGTCGAACTGCGAGCTGTTGTTCAGGTTGACCGTTTCCCAATTGACGTAGCGCTCGGCACCGGCCGTGGTGGTGTGGTCGAACGTCAGCACATCGTTGCCGCTGCCACCGTTCAGGCTCGGGGTCTGGGACAGGACGCTTTCATTGAGATTGCGCACCGTCGCGGTGTCATTGCCGTCTTCCATCAGGATGGCCGAGTGGAGAATGCCACCGCCATCCCAGGTAAACGTGTCGTTGCCGGTGCTGGTGCGGATCTGGCCAAAGACTTCGCCCCCCGTCACAGTGACGCTGTCATTGCCCCCGCTCACGCTGATGAACCCGCCGATGCTGCCGCCCGACACAATGATGGTGTCGGTGCCGAAACCGGTGACCAGGTTGCCGTCGATCACACCACCGGACAGGTCGAACAGGTTGTTATCGAGCTTCATGTCGACCCGCCCGATCCGGCCCCCGGTCATGACCGCCGTATCGCCATCTTCGAAGGCGCCGATGATCCTGCCGCCACTCATCGTGAAGAAATCGCGGCTATCACCCTGGGCCAGGGACTGAATGGTCCCGCCGCTCATAGTGAAGTTATCGACGCCATTGCCTTGATTGACCGCACCGGTGATTTGCCCGGCGCTGAGGGTGAGGGTGTCGGCACCATCGCCCTGATTGAGCGAACCGATGATGCTGCCGGAATTCATGTTGACCGTGTCGGTGCCGGCACCGAACGTCACGTTGCCATTGATCGTACCGCTGCCATTGGCGGGGAAGGTCAGGTTGTTATTACCCGCCAGATCGGTCAGCGGCCCACTACTGGCGCTGTCACAGACGAAGTTGTCGTTGCCGGCGGTGGGGATCAGCGTACAGGCCGCGTGGGAGGGGTGGGCCCACCCCACGCCCAGCAGGAGTGAAACGGTGCAGGCGCCATAACGGAACTTGGACCAATCGCTGGAAAACTTCATGCTCGTCTCCGCTTGAGGATTGGCGACTGAATTGCCACATGTCAAAAATGGCAAGGCTTCAGGCACCCTCGGCAGCGCGGGTTGCGAGACAGCATCGGGAAGGCAATCACCCGTAATTGAAAACCTTCAGCAACAACGGCCGCTATGAGTCGCACGTCCATACGCTCAGTTGTACGGACGAGTGCAACGTAGCAGCAGTTATTTTGTGTATCTACTGTCAAAAATAACAGGTGAAACGATTAATCGGATCGCCAGCAAGCGTTTTTGAACGGTCTCGCTGCGGGCTCAAAGATGGACCTCAACCGCCAGCGGCAAATGATCCGATAAATGTGTCCAGGGCTTGGTGCCGAGAATTTGCGGCTCATGGCTGCTGGCGTTACGCAGATAAATGCGGTCCAGGCGCAACAGCGGGAAGCGCGCCGGGTAGGTCTTTGCCGGACGACCGTGATGGCGCTCGAAGGCTTCGTGCAGGTAGTCGCGCCGGGCGAGGGCGGCGTTACCTTGCAGTTGCCAGTCGTTGAAGTCGCCGGCAATGATCACTGGCGCAGCGTCGGGGAGGGATTCGAGTAGCTGGCAGAGCAACTGCAACTGAAGTTGGCGATGGCTTTCCAGCAGGCTCAGGTGAACGCAGATGGCATGGACCTCTTCGTGTCCCGGCACGTCGAGTACGCAATGCAGCAGGCCGCGGCGCTCGGGGCCGGTGATGGAAACATCGAGGTTGCGGTATTCGCGAATCGGGTATTTGGACAGCAGTGCGTTGCCGTGGTGACCATCGGGATAGACCGCGTTGCGACCATAGGCGAAGTCGCTCCACATGCTGTCGGCGAGGAATTCGTACTGCGAGGTCGAGGGCCAATCGTTGTAGCGCGAAGAGTGGCGATCGTGTTCGCCGACCACTTCCTGCAAAAACACCAGGTCCGCCGACGTACTGCGCACCGCTTCACGCAGTTCCGGCAGGATGAAGCGTCGGTTAAGGGCGGTGAATCCCTTGTGGGTGTTGACGGTCAGTACGCGCAGTCGGTCAATGGCCGGGGGAGTGTTCAATGGCAGCGGATCGATCTGCGGCTTGGATGTACGGCTCACGTTCACTCCTCTGAATCGACGGCAGGCTTATGCATGCGACTGATGTAGGGGCGGGCAGTTCAGTTGGGTGTGTCCTTGATAACTGTAGGAGCTGCCGAAGGCTGCGATCTGTTGATTTTCAAGAGCAAGATCAAAAGATCGCAGCCTTCGGCAGCTCCTACAGGGGAGGCATGCAGGTCAGACGAAAACGATTTCATAGGGTAGACGCATCCGGTCCAGCAGCACCCGGGGTATCAGCGGCGCGATGCCGAGGGCCGGTTCTCCGTCCAATTGACTGGCGTAGGCGTGGGTTGCATGGCTTTTGCGTGCCACTGTCCAGGTGTCCAGGCGCACCTTGCGGGCGCGATGCCAGGGAATCAGGCTGTGTTCGCGCGTCGGCCAGTGCCAGGCCCAGACTGGCACCTCATTGAAGTCGGCACCGACGATGATCGCGGCATTGGCACTGGCGCGGCCGACGGCATCATGGTCACGGTTGCCATCCTGAGACCAGGTGCTGAACACCACGTCGCCAGGCCGCAGGTAGCGGGCGATGAATTGTGTCAATTGCGGTTCATGTTCAGCCAGCGTGTTGTCGGTAAAACCGCCGCGAATCCACTTCAGGCTGTGCATTGGCAATCCAAGTCGGCGCAAGGCTTCAACGCTCTCCTGAACGCGAAACACGCTAAGGCGTTTCTCCGACCATTGCTGCGAGCCGGGATGACTGGCACTGCCATCGGTCACGGAAATCAACTGCAAGGGATGGCCCATGGCGCTGAGCAACTGCAACAGGCCGCCGCAGGTCACCACTTCATCGCCGGGATGCGGAGCGATCACCACTGCTCGTGCACCGGGCGGCACCAAAGATTGAGTGTTGATCACCGGGACGTTATCCAGTTGCGGCGCGCTGTTCCAGATTTGTGCCGGCGGGGAGCTGGCGAGGAGAGAGACGGGTTTCATGGCTACGTCCTTGTACTGATTGATAGCGTTGTGCCGCGTTCCAAACCCTGGAACTGCCGCGTGCAGAGTATTGCTCATGTACCGCTATTCGTCGCACCGATGTGCCCAGCGGTCGTTCATGGCCGAGCCCGGACCTCTGTGGCGAGGGGATTCATCCCCGTTGGGCTGCGAAGCGGCCCCTTTTTTCTTTCAGTTACATCCAATGGTCTGTGTTTACGACTGCTTCGCAGCCGAGCGGGGATGAATCCCCTCACCACAGGGGGGAGGTTTTTTGCTAAAAAATCGGTTCAATCTTCCTCCTCATGCTGCAATTCGAACAGCAGCAACGAACGCCCGGTCACCGAGTATTCATGGCCGAACTCAAAGCGCTCCTGGCCGCGAATCGACGGCTGGTTGGTGTCGATCATGCAGGTCCAGAAACCGCCGTCGGGCACTTGCGGCAGAACGAAGTTGACGATGTCGTGATAGGCGTTGACCACCAGTAACAGCGTGGCGTCGGCGCCTTTGCGACGAATGCCGGTTTCCTGGGCGCGGCCATCGAGCAGCATGCCCAGGCAACGATTGTGGGCATCGTGCCAGTGCTCGGTGGTCATTTCATTGCCGTCCGCCGCCAGCCAGGTGACGTCCTTGACGCCGATGTCCTCGTTGTAATTGCCCACCAGAAACCGCCCGCGGCGCAGGATCGGGTAGGTCAGGCGCAGCTTGATCAGGCGTTTTACGAATTTGAGCAGGCCCTTGCCGTCTTCGCTCAGGTCCCAGTTGACCCAGCCGATCTCGCTGTCCTGGCAATAGGCATTGTTGTTGCCGTTCTGGGTCCGGGCGAATTCATCGCCCGCCACCAGCATCGGCGTGCCCTGGGCCAGCAGCAGGGTGGCGAAGAAATTGCGCATCTGCCGGTGACGCAACGCGTTGATCTGGGGATCGTCGGTCGGCCCTTCGACGCCGTGGTTCCATGACAGGTTGTTGTTACTGCCGTCCTCGTTATTTTCGTCGTTGGCTTCGTTGTGTTTGTCGTTGTACGACACCAGGTCATTGAGGGTGAAACCATCATGGGCGGTGACGAAGTTAACCGAGGAATAAGGGCGTCGGCCGCGCTGATTGAACATCTCGCCGGACGCCGTCATGCGACTGGCGAAGTCCGCCAGTTGCCCGTCGTCGCCTTTCCAGAAGGCGCGCACGGTGTCGCGGAACTTGTCGTTCCATTCCACCCAGCCGGGCGGGAAGTTGCCCACTTGATAGCCTCCGGGGCCGCAATCCCAGGCTTCGGCAATCAGTTTGACCTGGCGCAGCACCGGGTCCTGGCGGCAGGCCACAAGGAAGCTGTGACGCTCGTCGAAGCCGTCGTGATAACGCCCCAGGATGGTCGCCAGGTCGAAGCGAAAGCCGTCCACGTGCATTTCCGAGGCCCAGTAGCGCAGGGAGTCGGTGACCATTTGCAGGACGCACGGGTGGCTCAGGTCAAGGGTGTTGCCGGTGCCGGAGTCGTTGATATAGAAGCGCTTGTCCTCCGGCATCAAGCGGTAATACGAGGCGTTGTCGATGCCGCGCATGGACAGGGTCGGGCCTTGTTCGTTGCCCTCGGCGGTGTGGTTGTAGACCACGTCGAGGATCACTTCCAGGTTGGCTTCGTGCAGGTGCGCGACCATCTCCTTGAACTCGGCGATCTTGCCGCTGGCCAGGTAGCGTGGGTCCGGGGCGAAAAAGGCAATGCTGTTGTAGCCCCAGTAATTGGTCATGCCCTTGTGCAGCAGGTGCTGGTCATTGACGAAGGCGTGGATCGGCAGCAATTCCACACTGGACACGCCCAGCTTGCGGATGTGCTCGAGCACCTCGTCGACCATCAGCCCGGCGAAGGTCCCGCGCAGGTGCTCGGGGACGGCGGGGTGACGCATGCTGAAGCCGCGCACGTGGGTTTCGTAAATGATGGTTTTGTCCCAGGGCACGCTGACGCGATGGTCATGGCCCCAGGTGTGCGCCGGGTCGATCACCTTGCACTTGGGGACGAAGGGCGCGCTGTCGCGCTTATCGAAACTGAGGTCGGCATCGGGGTGGCCGATGGTGTAGCCGAACAACGCCTCGGACCATTTCAACTGGCCCACCAGTTGTTTGGCATAAGGGTCGATCAGCAGTTTGTTGGGGTTGAAGCGATGTCCGTTGGCCGGGTCATACGGCCCGTACACGCGGTAGCCGTAAATCAGCCCAGGATGGGCATCGGGCAAGTAGCCGTGATAGATCTCGTCGGTGTACTCCGGCAGCTCGATACGTTCGAGTTCCACTTCGCCGGCATCGTCGAAAATGCACAGTTCGACGCGGGTGGCATGGGCGGAAAACAGGGCAAAATTGACCCCCAGACCATCCCAGGTCGCACCCAGCGGAAAGGGCAGGCCTTCACGGATACGCGACGGTTCGTGAGGGACTGGCGTTTCTTTCTTTGGGCGAGTCATGGGTGCTCCTGCAAATGGGGGCATGTGGGAGCGAGCCTGCTCGCGAAGGCGGCGTGTCAGTCGACATCAATGCTGGCTGATGCTGCGTTTTCGCGAGCAGGCTCGCTCCCACAGGGTGGCGAAAAGGATCGGCAAACGGCAGCCTCAGACCGCCGGCGGCTTTCGCGCTGCGCGAGGTTTTTTCTCGGCCACTTTTTCACCCGGCGGAATCACCTTGGAGGCCGCGGCAGGTTTTGCCCGGGGCTTGGTGACTTTGGCTTCCCCAGCCTGGCCATTTAGGGCGGTTTTACTGGTGGTGGTCTTGCTGGCCGCCTTAGGTGGTTTTTTCGGCGCCAGCGCTTCGGCTTCGGCCAGTTTGCGCGCCATCTCCCAGTGGCGGGCTTCCTGACCTTCGGGTTTCCCTTCTGACTCCCAGATCTGGTAGGCAAACTCGCGGATGCGTTTATCGTCGGTACTCATCGTTATGCTCCTGAACAACTCAAGTGTCGGTAGTTTGGATAAAGAGATTGACCGGGAAGTCCCCCAGCGCGGCGCTGATCAACAGTTCCTTGTGTTGTGTGACTGCGACGCTGGAAAAAAGTCCCTTGAGATTTTTTTCGGTGGTAGCAAACGGCAAATGGACCCGTGTATCGCCCCACTGCGGCGCACCGACCTGAGGTTCGGCACTGTTTTCCAGCAAGCGCGCGCAGCGAATCGGCACGATGACAATGGCCCGTTTACCCTCATGTTCTCGAACAAATGCCAGTACCCGTTGTGCCTGGCTGCCGGCGACTTCCAGGGGCTGGTACGTCCCCCGATCGAACAACGCCGGGTACTCGGCACGCAGGTTTAAAGTCCTGGCGATCAAGTGCTGCTTGATGCGTCCGTCTCGCCAGTTCGCCAACAACTCCGGCACCTCGACGACCTCCCGCAAGGCCTGCTGGCGACTGGCGTAATCCACCGGCCGGCGGTTGTCCGGATCGACCAGGGTGAAGTCCCAGAAGTCATTGCCCTGATACAGATCCGGCACGCCGGGTACGGTCATGCGCAGCAAGGTTTGCGCCAATGCGTTGAGTGCGCCGGGGATGGCGATGGCATGGGCGGCTTTGGCCAGTGCCGAGCGCAGCAGCTCGCCTTCGGGTGCCAGCAGCAGGCCCTGGACAAACGTCTGGCAAGCGTGTTCATAGGCATCGTTGGGCGCACTCCAGCTGCTTTGTAGCTTGGCTTCGCGCAAGGCTTTGCGCTGCCACTGGCAGACGCGTTCGGCGTAAGTCTGCAAGGCCGATGGATCATCGCAGCGCAAGGCCAGCGGCCAACTGCCCAGCAGTACCTGAAACAAAATCAGTTCATCGCCGGCAGACGGCGCCGGGTCATCGTTGCGCAGCGCACGGGCGAGGGCGCGCCAGAGTGCGACCTGCTCGGCGTACCACTGGCTGCGTTCGCTCAGCACCGCCAGGCGCGCGCGGCTGTCTTCGCCGCGCTTGTGGTCGTGGGTTGCGGTGGCCAGCAGGTTGTCGGGAAATTCGGCCAGGCGTTGGGCGCACGCGGCATGAAAGTCGGCCACCGGTGCGCTGAATTGATCGGTACTGAAGCCCACGTCATTGCGCGACAGCAGCACCGCCGAGCGATAGAACGCAGTGTCTTCCACGGCCTTCGCGGCTGCCGGCGAAGTCAGCTGTTGAAACCGTACGCAGGCGTGTTTAAGGCGCTTGCGTACGCGTCCCGCCGCACGTTTGCGCCAAGACTCGCCACCCAGCCAATGGGCCAGGTTTTCGAGCACCGGCCAGTCGGCTTCACCGCGGGTTAGCCGGGCGCCGTCCATGGCTTGCTGGAAAAACACCTCATCCTGTGTCGAGCGCCCCAACGGGCTGATGTAAGTGCGATACACCGGGAAATGCACGATCAGTTCTTGCAACGCGCGACGGATCGCGCCGAGGGTCAGGTCGCGGGTCATCAGATCATCCCGGGCCACTTGCAGCAGGGCCTGGGCGACACTTTCGAAATCCCCGGCCAGGGAACCGTTGAGAATTTGTTGACGGGCGAGTCGTGCTTCTTCGTTGAAGTCGGCAGGGCGTTCGCTGTGCCGATGCCAGAGTTCGCCCAAGGTCTGTTCACCCTGGGGATCGTGCTGCAGCAGCGACAGCTGGTTCATGAATTCATAACCGGTGGTGCCGTCCACGGACCAGTCGCGGTGCAGGGTTTCACCTTTACCGAGGATTTTCTCGACATAGATCGGCAGATGCCGACCGGGTGCCAGGCTGTCGACTCGCCGGCGCAATTTGCGGCAATAGGCTCGAGGGTCGGCGAGGCCGTCGATGTGGTCGATGCGCAGGCCGTCGATCAATCCGTCCGCCACCAGTTGGAATATCTTGGCGTGGGTGGCTTCGAACACGGCGGGGCGTTCGACGCGCAGCCCACCCAGTTCATTGATATCGAAAAAACGTCGCCAGTTGATGTCGTCCGCCGCCGTGCGCCAACTGGCCAGACGATAACTCTGGCGCTCCAGCAAGTTGTGCAAGCGCTGGAAACCCTCCGACGTCAGGGTGTCGTAACCGTTGAGGTTGCTTGCGATAACGTCCCGCACCTTCGGGTCGCGGGCCAGTTCGCGCAACGCGTCCTTCAACGGCCCGGCCAGGCGGTGGGCATCTGTCTGATAGCTCAGTGCACTGAAACGGTCCGCCAATGACTTGAGCGGTTCGGTGTGCGCCCTGAGCAATTCGCCGTAATGACTGGGGCAGATCGGAAAGTGATGATCGTAATGTTCGACATGAAACGTTCCCTGCTGCGCATCGAAGCTCAGGGGCAGGGTGCCGTCCTGCAAGGCAATGCCGTAATCGCTGCCCAGGAAGGGCAGCAGCAGTTGTCCTTCCATCAACGGATCGGGCGAGTGCCATTGAATATCGAAGAACTCACCGTAAGGGCTCAGTCGTCCCCATTCCAGCAAGTCCAGCCACCAGGGGTTGTCGCTGCCACCGACGGCCATGTGGTTGGAAACGATATCGAGGATCAGCCCCATGTTATGGGTGCGCAATGCGCGGACCAGCCGATGCAACGCCGCTTCGCCGCCCAGTTCAGGGTTGACCGTGGTCGGGTCCACCACGTCGTAGCCATGCATGGAACCGGCGCGGGCGCTCAGTAGCGGCGAGGCATACACGTGACTGATGCCCAGTTCGGCGAAATACGGCACCAGCGGTACGGCGTCATCAAGGGTAAAGCCTTTGTGAAATTGCAGGCGCAAGGTGGCCCGTAGCGGTGGAGCATGCACTAGGGTCATTGATCACGCTCGGCCGCCTGGAGCCGGGCGACGGCGAGCAACTCCAGGCGTCGAGCCGCATCGGGATCGTCGAGCAAGGCTTCGCTGTAGCCCGGCAAGCGCCTCGACCAGTTGGGGTGGGTATCGACGGTGCCAGGCAGGTTGGCCTGTTGTTCGATGCCCAGGGCATCTTCCACCGGCAGCAACACCAACGGTGCACGGGTGTGGCCGAGGAATCGCACGCTGGCGTCCAGTACCTGGTCGGTTTCGTGGGATTCTTCACGGAAATTCTGCGGGTCCTGGCTCAACGCGCGACGCAGGCCTTCACGCTCCCGTTCCCGATGGTGGCGCCACTCGATTTCGGCATTGGCGTCGATCAGGCCCAGTCGGGCGTTCCAGTCGATGTCACGGCCATGCCACCAGCCATTGAGGGTCGGCAAGTCGTGGGTACTGGTGGTGGCCAAGGCGTTGTCCGGCCAGTCGAGGATCGGCTTGAAGTGGGTGCTGTCCTGTTCGAACAGTAATACGCGCATGCCCAGCATCGACCGTGCGATGAGTTTTTCCCGCAGGCCATCCGGCACGGTGCCCAGGTCTTCGCCGAGGACAATCGCCTGATGACGGTGGGATTCGAGGGTCAGCAGGCGCAGCAGATCGTTCACGGGATAGTAGAGATAGGCGCCATCGGCAGGCGGTGCACCGTTGGGGATCACCCACAGCCGTTGCAGACCCATGACGTGGTCGATGCGCAGGCCGCCGGCATGGGCGAAGTTGGCGCGCAGCATTTCGATGAAGGCACGAAAGCCGTTGCGCACCAGGCCCTCGGGGGAAAACGCGGAGATTCCCCAACCCTGACCGTTGCGATTGAGCATGTCCGGTGGCGCACCCACGGTGAGGGATGCGAGCAGCTCATCCTGGCGGCTCCAGGCCTGGCTGCCGCCGCCATCGGCACCGACGGCCAGGTCGGCAATCAGGCCAATGCTCATGCCGCTGCCGCGGGCCGCGGTTTGCGCGCGCTCCAGACTCCGGTCGATCAGCCATTGGCAGAACGCGTAATAGCCGATGCGCCCGGCATTTTCCTCGGCAAATTCGGCCAGCGCTGTGCTGCGTGGGTCGCGCCATTGATCGGGCCATTGCCGCCAATCAAGACTCTGGCCCTCGGCGGCTCGGGCCTCTTGAATGGCTTCGAAGCGACAGTGGTTTTCCAGTGCTTCGCCACCGGCGTGGCGGAAGCTGCTGAAGTCGGCGTGCAACGGGTGTTCGCCTTGCACGAAGCCGTCATACAGCGCCTCCAGCAGTCGATGCTTGGCGTCAGCGGCGGCGGGCCAGTCGATCAGCGGCAGATTTTCCAGGTGCCTGAGTTCATCCGCAAGGCCGGTGGCGTCGATGGCGGCACGCAGCGCACGCTCGCCGAGGATGGCCCCGGGGGCACAGTAGAGGCTATTGAGGAACAGTCGACTGGACGGCGAATAAGGGCTGTAGCGCCGGGTATCGCTGGCGAACATGGCATGCAACGGACTGATCGCCAGCGCTTCGGCGCCACGTTCACCCGCCACCCGCGCCAGGTCTTCCAGGGCTTGGGTATCGCCGAACCCGCCATCGCCGGCGCGGCGCAAGGCATACAGTTGCACGCTCAAGCCCCAGGCACGGGGCATTGGGTGGTCAACGGCATCGCCCACGCTGTAACAGCGCTCGGGGGCCACGGCCAGGGTGAAGGATTGACCGTTGATGCTGACATGCTGGTAACCGACCGGGATCAACCCCGGCAGCATCGCCTCGGTGTCCAGTTCAAGGTTGAGCCGCGAACCGTCTTCGAGGTGAATCTCGCAAGGCGTTCGGGGTTCGAAATAACGGGACAGGTTCAGGCTGATGCCCACGTCGGCGGTGATCAATGGCGGCAGGTGTTGGGTCTGTTGCGCCTGTTGCAACTCCAGCAGGCTGGCGTCGATTTCCTGTGCACTGCCGGCCGGGTGGCCGAGCCCGGTGAGGACCGCCCGCAAGACCGACGGAGCGACTTTCTGCGCACGCCCGTTGGCATCGATCCAGTCCACCGCCAGGCCTGCCCGGCTTGCGAGTATTTCCAGCTGCGCATCGCTCATTGATGCTCTCCATCCGGTAGCAAAGGGGGCGCGGTCTTGAGGGTTACCAGCGCGCAATAAGGGGCCAGCGTGCCCTGATCCAATAGGCCGATGGCGTGTGCCGGGTACTCGTACACCACCACCGCATCGGCTTGCGCAAAGTGAGTCACTGGCCTGTCACGCAGGTTCAGGTCAATGCGCAGCAGGCTGCCATCGCCCATCAGCCAGCGTGCCGACACCGCGCCTTCGGCCAGTACTTCGGCATCCAGTGCCTGGGCGCCGGGCAGGCGCGGGATGATGTGCCGATGGCGGATCTGCAACAGTTGCCGATACAGATCGTGGATGGCCGAAGATCCGTTAGCTGTCAGCATAGGCCGAGATGCTTCGAAGGTCTGTGGCGCATTCGGGTCGGGTATCTGCTCGCGTTGTTGCGGATCGGCAAAGGCGCTGAAGGCGGCAAACTCATTGCGCCGTCCCTCGCGAACCAACTGCGCCAACTCGCCGTGGTGACTGGTGAAAAACAGAAAGGGTTGCTCGGCGGCCCACTCGTCGCCCATGAACAGCAGCGGGATCATCGGTGATAGCAACAACAGTGCAGTTGCCGCTTTCAGGGCCTGTGGATGCGCCAGTTGATGCAAGCGCTCGCCAAAGGCGCGGTTGCCGATCTGGTCGTGGTTTTGCAAAAAAAGAATGAAGGCGCTGGGCGGCAAGTGACCGCTGGGTTCGCCACGGGGTTTGCCATGGCGGTTGATGTGGCCTTGAAAGACGAAGCCCTGGTTCAGGCAACGGGCCAGTTGTTCGGTGGGGTTTTGCGCATAGTCGGCGTAATACGCCTCGGTTTCGCCGGTTAACAGTACGTGCAGGGCGTTATGACCGTCGTCGTTCCACTGCGCGTCGTAACCGTGCTCCAGCAAGCGGGCCTGGTTATGTTCGTTTTCCACCATCAGCCAGACGTGACGTGCCGGATCGACTTGCTGGCGAATGCGTTGTGCCAATTCCTGAAGGAAGTCCGGGCTGTCGATGGCGTGCACCGCGTCAAAGCGCAAACCATCGAAGCGATATTCCAACAACCACATCAGCGCATTGTCGATAAAGAAGTCGCGCACCTCGCGGCGCTGGAAGTCGATGGCCGCCCCCCAAGGTGTGTGTGCATCCTCATTGAAGAAGCCCTTGGCGTAGCGATGCAGGTAATTACCGTCCGGGCCGAAATGGTTGTAGACCACGTCGAGAATCACCGCCAGGCCGTGGCCATGGGCGGTGTCGATCAGGTGCTTGAGCTGGTCGGGCGAACCGTAGGACGCTTGGGGCGCGTAGGGCAGCACCCCGTCGTAGCCCCAATTGCGCTCGCCGGGGAACTGCGCCACGGGCATCAGTTCGATGGCGGTGATACCCAATTCAACGAGGTGCGCCAAGTGCTGCTCGACGGCCTGGAAGCCGCCCAGTGCACCAACATGCAACTCGTAAATCACTGCCTCGTTCCACGGTCGCCCCAGCCAGGTGCTGTGTTGCCATCGGTAGGCGTGGGGATCGACCACCAGACTGCGCTGGTCGATGTCCCCGGCCTGGGCGCGGGAAGCGGGGTCGGGCACTTCCAGTTCGCCATCGATGTTGTAGCGATAACCTGTGCCCGCCGGGCATCGGGTTTTGATCACGAACCAACCATCAGCCTGAGGCAGCAACGGCAAGGACTGTCCATTTTCCAGTTCGACACTGACGTAAAACGCATCTGGTGCCCACAACGCGAATTGCGTGTGCTCAGCGTCCAGCATGATTGCGCCGTGGGGCCAGGTCTCAAGGGTCCGTAACGGCATCTTGAAAGCCTCTAACTGAATGCTGTTCTTGAGTCCATCGCGAGCATGCTCGCTCCTACAGGGACGTTAGGTGATCAGCATTACTTACTGTATGTGCGATTTCCCCAGTGCTTTAGCCACCAGTTGTTCATAGAGTTCGGCGTAAGGTTCGACCGCCTTGCACCAGTTGAAAGGTGCGGCCATGGCCCGGCAGCGCATGGCGTTGAGCAGTTCGGGAAAGGCGAAGACCTTGAACGCGCGGCTCAGGGCTTCTTGGTAGCTCTGCACCGTGGATTCGTCGAACAGGAAACCGGTCACGCCATTTTCAATGGTGTCGGCCAGGCCACCAGTATTACGCGCCACCGGCAGTGAGCCGAAGCGCTGGGCGTACATCTGGCTCAAGCCGCAGGGCTCATAGCGCGAAGGCATCAACAGGAAGTCGCTGCCGGCAAACATGCGGCGGGCGTCGGTTTCATTAAAGCCGATACGCACACCGATTTGGCCGGGGAAGCGCAGGGCCAGTTCGCGCATCGCTTGCTCTTCTTCAGGCTCGCCACGACCGATGATCGCAATCTGGCCACCGGATTTGACGATGTATTCGGAAACCGCTTCGGTCAGGTCCAGGCCTTTCTGGTAGACCAGTCGCGAGACCACGGCAAACAGTGGACCTTCGGAGTCTTCGAGGCCGAACAGTTGGCGCACGTGGGCGGCGTTGACCGCCTTGCCTTCCCAATCGCCAATGCTGAAGGGGCGGAACAGGTGCGTGTCGGTGGCGGCGTCCCAGCTTTCGTCGATGCCATTGGGAATGCCGCTGAGCAGGCCTTGCTGGGTCTTGGCGGCCAGGAAACCGTCCAGGCCGCAACCAAAGGCCGGCGTGGTGATCTCCTGGGCATAGGTGGCGCTGACAGTGGTGATGTGGCTCGAATAGGCCATGCCGGCCTTGAGGAACGACATCTTGCCGTAGAACTCCATGCCTTCCTGTTGCAGGGCGTGATGGGGGATGCCCAATTCAGGGCACGAACCCAGGCTGGTCACACCTTGATAGGCCAGGTTATGGATGGTGAACAGGGTCGGCGTGCGCTGTCCGCGCCAGTGCATGTAGGCAGGCGCCAGGCCGGCCGGCCAGTCATGGGCGTGCACCAGATCCGGGCACCAGTGAATTTGTGCCAGGTTGGCGGCGATATCGGCGGCGGCCAGTCCCAGGCGGGCGAAGCGAATATGGTTGTCCGGCCAGTCGCGGCCGTTGTTGGCGCCGTAGGGCGAGCCTTCGCGTTCGTAGAGTTCAGGGCAGATCAACACATAAATGACCAAGCCATCAGGCATGTCCATGCGCCCGATCTTGCAAGGTGGCAGCGCCGCATGGCCGCCCAGCTCACCAATGATATGAATCGGGTTTTCGCTGTGCATCACCTGCGGGTAGCCGGGGATCAACACCCGTACATCGTGCAGATGGGTCATGGCCCGTGGCAGGGCAGCAGAAACGTCGCCCAGGCCGCCGGTCTTCACCAGGTCGGCAATCTCGGAGGTGACGAACAACACTTTTTTCCGGTTGGGATTCTGACGAGTAACCGGGGGCAGCGACCTGGTGCCGGAAACGCTGATGGATTGGGCGGTGGTGGCACTCACGGCGCTCGATTCGCCGACATGCTGATGAGCACGTTCTCCCTGGACATCTAAAGCCGTACTTATCATATGAATCTCCCGTGTTGTTGATCTAATTCTTAGCTCTGGCAAACGGTGTTTCATTGGCCAATTCCTGTGGCCGGGCGCAAAAGCGCTGCACATCGCTGAGCAGGCGCTGCCCAATGTGCGTAAGCAAAATGGGTGGAGTAACCGTTGCAAGGATTGTGCAAGGATTGCACCAGTCGCAACGCACCTACCAATCAGTCGACCGACCACGAAAGGCAAAAGTTTCGATAATTTTTCCGCTTTGTGACCGACCGGTTTCGCCTCGCGAACGTCAGCCTAGACCAGAACTTAGAGCGGTAAAGTCCGAATGGCAAAATTGTTCGACAATCGGTTTTAAGCGGTACGGACGTGCCGGATTACGGGGCAAACGCACCGACGAAGTGCAGGTTTTTTTGTGAAATTGGCAGAAAAAGAAGCACAACTGTCACATCGGTGTGCGTGGGTGAACAGTTGGTTTGCACCATTGCGGTGCGTTTTTTTGTAGGAGCGAGCATGCTCGCGATGGACAACAGAGCGCCACGGGATGTCAGGCAGTCAACGTTATCGTTAACGACCATCGCGAGCATGCTCGCTCCTACAGAGGGAGAATGTGCGTGTGTCAGTTCAGCAGGCGAATCGGGTTTCCTGCAGACCAGGCGCGGATGTCTTCGATCATCTGGGAGAAAAACAGCTGGTAGTTCTGTTGGCTGACATACCCCACATGCGGCGTGGCCAGCACATTCTCCAGCGTCCTGAACGGATGGTGGGGCGGCAATGGCTCGGTCTCGAACACATCCAGCGCCGCCCCCGCCAAACGCCGTTTCTGCAAGGCCTTGATCAGCGCCGCTTCATCGACAATCGGTCCGCGTGCGGTGTTGACCAATAGCGCAGTAGGTTTCATCCAACCAAGCGCTTGGGCGTCCACCAGCCCTCGGGAGCGGTCGCTGAGGACCAGATGCACCGACAACACGTCGGCCTGCTCGAACAGAGCTTGCTTGCTGGCATAGGTCACGCCCGCTTGCGCTGCTCGCTCCGGGGTGAGGTTTTCACTCCAGGCGATCACGCGCATGCCGAACACCTGGCCGAACTGGGCGACACGCTGGCCAATGCTGCCCAGCCCGAGGATGGCCAGGGTCTTGCCATGCAAATCACCCCCCAGGCCTTGCTGCCACTGACCGGCACGCAAGGCGTTGGCCTCGGTCACGAGATTGCGGGTGGCGGCCATGATCAGCGCCCAGGTCAGTTCGGGGGCGGCGTGTTTGTAGCTGTCGCTGCCACACACCTGGATACCCAAGGCCTTGGCAGCGTTCAGGTCGAGGGCGAAATTGCGCATGCCGCCGGTGACCAGCAGCTTGAGTTTCGGCAGACGTCGCAACAAGTCTTCATCGAAACGGGTGCGCTCGCGCATCACACAGATCACTTCAAACGCATCCAGACGTGCTGCCAGGGTCTCGTTGTCGGCCGGGTAGTCGTGAAGGAAACTCACTTGGCCGATGTCTTCCAGCTGCGACCAATCGACCACATTGCGGGCCACGTCCTGCCAATCGTCAATCACTGCAATCTGCAACGCCATCAGCCTTACCTCATTAACGCACGGGATTGGTTTTGTTCAGCCAGCCAAGCAGGGCCTGGTGAAACTGCGCCGGTTCTTCCATCTGCGGCGCGTGGCCCATGCCGGGGAATTCGACCAGGGTCGATTGGGGAATCCGTTTTGCCACTTGTTTGCCCAGCGTGTCGTAGTGACCGATTTTCGCCTTCACCTCGGGGGAGGCGATGTCGCTGCCGATGGCCGTGGTGTCGGATGTACCGATCAGCAACAGGGTCGGCATCTTCAGGTTCTGGAATTCGTAGTACACCGGCTGGGTAAAGATCATGTCGTAGATCAGGGCCGAGTTCCACGCGACTTGCGTATGCCCAGGGCCCCTGTTCAGGCCGGCGAGCATGTCCACCCAGCGATCGAACTCAGGCTTCCAGCGTCCGCCGTAATAGGTATTGCGTTCGTAGTTGCGGATGCCTTCGGCCGTGAGCTTCAGTTCGCGCTCGTACCACTGATCCACCGTGCGATACGGCACGCCGAGGGCTTTCCAGTCTTCCAGGCCAATGGGGTTGACCAGCGCCATTTGCTCGACTTGCTCGGGGTATTGCAGGGCATACCGGGTGGCGAGCATGCCGCCGGTGGAGTGCCCGAGCAGGGTGGCTTTCTGGATGCCGAGGGCCTTGAGCAATTGCTGGGTGTTGCTGGCCAGTTGCTGGAAGCTGTACTGATAGTTGTCCGGTTTGCTGGAGGTGCAGAAACCGATCTGGTCCGGGGCGATCACCCGGTATCCGGCATCGCTCAGGGCCTTGATCGAGGTGTCCCAGGTTGCGCCGCAAAAATTCTTGCCATGCATCAGCACCACGCTGCGACCATTGGCTTTGCCGTGTGCGGCAACGTCCATGTAGCCCATTTGCAGGGATTTGCCTTGGGAATTGAAGGCGAAATGCTTGACGGTGTAGGGGTATTCGAAGCCTTCGAGCTGTGGCCCGTAGGCCGGACCTTCGGCAGCGATGGCGGGCAGTGCGGCGGTCAGCAGCAGGCCGGGCAGCCAGCGGGTGAGGGGCAAGGGCATGGGTGAACTCCGTTGGAAATCCGCCGATGCTGGATCGGCTTGATTAGGGCGACATTAAACAGGCCATCACCACCGCGTTTGGTTCAACCCATCCAGCCCAGGGTGATCAGGGCCAGTGCGCCATAACGGGCGCCTTTGGCCAGGGTCACGATCAACAGGAAGCGTCCCAGGGGTTCGCGCATCACGCCGGCGACCAGAGTCAGCGGATCGCCAATCACCGGCAGCCAACTGAGCAGCAGCGACCAATGGCCGTAACGCTGGTAATGGCTTCGGGCTTTTTCCAGATGAGCCGGGCTGACGGGGAACCAGCGCCGGTCACGGAAGCGTTCGATGGCGCGCCCCAGCCACCAGTTCACCAGCGAGCCGAGGACATTGCCCAACGTGGCCACCGCCAACAGCGACCATAGCCAATACTTGTCGCTGAGCAAGAGACCGACCAACACGGCTTCCGATTGCAGGGGCAGCAGTGTCGCGGCGCCGAAGGCCGCTAGAAACAAGCCAATATAGGCGCCGAAAATCAATGGGCGGGGTAGTCCGCCACGACGACGTCTGTGCCGTCCTTTTTCAGGCCGATCACTTGATAGGCATCGCTCATGCCGTCCATTTCCATGCCGGGCGAACCCATGGGCATGCCGGGAGCAGCGACGCCCAGCAGGTCATCGCGTTTGCTCAGGGCCAGCACCTGATCGGCCGGCACATGGCCTTCGACGAACTTGCCGTTGATCAATGCCGTGTGACAGGACGCCAGGCGCGGTGGCACGCCATGTTGTTGCTTGAATTGACTCATGTTGGCTTCGACATGGTCCTCGACCTTGAAGCCGTTGGCTTCCAGGTGGCTGATCCATTTCTTGCAGCAGCCGCAATTGGCGTCGCGATGGACTTCGATCGGAATCAGGTCGGCGGCCTGGGCCAGGGTGGACATGAACAGGGCGCTTAGGGCGATCAGACGCAGGTGGGTTCGCATGTCGGAAAATGTCTCGGATTGCGGGCGAAAAAACGCATTCTGACCGGTTTTCCCGGCCAGACCTTCAAGGAGTGTTTCTAATTACTACAAGCTGCACAGCCTTATGATCGTAGACCAACGCTGTCAGGTAGATGAGGGGCAGATGACAAGTTTGTCAGGTTGGCCGCTGAGCGCCGGATCAGGCGCTCAGGGTGCTGGATATGCGAATAGGGTTAACGATGGTAATAACCTGGGCCGCCCCGGTCGTCGTAATGGTGATCATGGTGCCAGCCACCGTGGGGGAATACGATGCAACCGCTCAGGGACAGCAGGGCCAGCAGGGGAATCAGCAGAGTGATTCGACGCAACATTTGAAAATCCTCATGGTTAACGCCGCTATGAAGCCAAATCTCTTCATCGGCTGTAACATGAGACCCCGTTCGCAGCGTGTCATCCCCGGAAAACGGTAGGGGCTTGGTACGCGTTCGGATACAAAGCGGATACATTTATCAGTTTCAGGAAAGCCTAATGACCCAGTCGCAACGTTTGAAATACTCCCTTCTGATCGTCCTGGCCGTGCTGGGGATCATGTTTGGCCTGTCGTATTTGCAGAGCACCGGGGTGATTAGCGAAAAGGTGTTTCAGTACATCGCCATTGGCGTGGCGGTGATCGTGGTGGTCATCAATGGTGTGATGCGCCGCAAGGTCAAGCGCTGAGCTAAACGCGATTAATTGTGGGGCCGGGCTTTGTGGCGAGGGGATTTATCCCCGTTGGGCTGCGAAGCGGCCCCAAAAAAGGGACTGCTGCGCAGTCCAACGGGGATAAATCCCCTCGCCACAGGGCTCGCTCCTACAAGGTGTGATCAGTGGTGTTGCAGAACGGCGGCAGCCCGCGGATCCAGGCTGTAGCTTTTGTCTTCATTGAGCACGATCACGCCTTCGCTGCACAGGCGTTTCAACACCTCGCGCACGCTCAGGAAGGACAGCGGAATGTCCAGTTCCAGCAAATGCGTGTGCACGCCGCGCACCCCCAGGCTGCGATCGTTTTCGGCGGCTGAGAGCAGGGCGTCGATGACTTTGAGTCGAATCAGGCTGGTTCGCAGGCCAAAGCTCTTGAGCAGAAAGCGAATCCGCTCGTTGCCGTGGCGCTCGGTACGCTCCTCGAAAACACTGGCCCCTACGGAAGTACTCTTTGGCGCATTGCTACCGTCCGTTGGCAGTTGCGAGTTGTACATTGCAAAAACTCCTTTTCAGAGCCTGATCAGGAAAAGTGGGCGCTCTTAACAACAAGACGTATCAACCACACAAATCATGAAGACTTAAATGTAGAAATTTCGTCATCGCCGCGTGACCAGTCTGTAAGGCACCGTTGATTCGCGGTCCTTTCGCCTAAATTTTTGCCGTTTGCTTCGTCCCTAACAGGATGCGCAGTGCGTGTCAGTACGCAGAACTGTGACCATCGTTTTTCGATCAGGAGCGAGTGTGATTATTTCCAGCCAGTTAGCCAGGTTGAGCCTGGCGGGTGTATTTCTGGGGCTGAGTCTTGCGGCCAATGCGCGAAGCCTGACTGAGCAGGCCAGTGCCGATATCCGCCGCACCAGTTTCGGCGTGCCGCACATTCGTGCCGCGGACGAGCGAGGGCTCGGTTATGGCATCGGCTATGTGTATGCCCAGGATAATCTGTGCCTGCTGGCCAATGAGATCGCTACGGTGAACGGTCAACGGTCGCGCTTTTTCGGACCGGACCAACTGACGGTCGAAGAGCGCGAGAACCGGGTCAGCGATCTTTTCTTCACTTGGTTGAACACACCGCAGGCGGTCGCCGGATTCTGGCAGGCGCAGCCCCCTGAAGTGCAGGCGCTGATCGAGGGTTATGTGGCCGGGTACAACCGTTCGCTGACAGAGCGGCGGACTCAAGGGTTGCCGCCGCAGTGCCAGGGGGACTGGGTGCGGGAGATTACCGCCATGGACCTGGTCAAGTTGACCCGCCGACTGTTGGTAGAAGGCGGTGTCGGGCAGTTTGCCGAAGCGTTGGCGGGGGCTACGCCACCGACGGCCGTCGTCGCACGTGCCGCAAGACCGATCGCGTTCCAGGTCGCCGACTCGCGTCAGCAGCGTTTCGCCCTGGATCGGGGGAGCAATGGCGTGGCAGTGGGTGGCGAGCGTTCCTTCAATGGGCGCGGCATGCTGCTGGCCAACCCGCATTTCCCGTGGGTCGGCGGCATGCGTTTTTATCAGATGCACCTGACCATTCCCGGCAAGCTCGATGTGATGGGGGCCGCGCTGCCTGGCCTGCCAATGATCAACATCGGCTTCAACCAGCACCTGGCCTGGACCCACACCGTGGATTCGTCCAAGCATTTCACCCTGTACCGGCTGCAACTGGACCCCAAGGATTCGACCCGCTACTTGCTCGACGGCCAATCCCTGCCGATGCAGAAGCAGACGCTGACGGTGGATGTGAAACAGCCGGACGGTTCGGTCAAGGCGGTTTCCCATGTGGTCTATCGCTCGCAGTTCGGCCCGATTGTGCAATGGCCCGGCAAACTGGACTGGGACAACCAGTTTGCCTACAGCTTGCGCGACGCCAATCTGGATAACGACCGTGTGCTGCAGCAGTGGTATGCGATGAATCGCGCCGACAGCCTCAAAGACTTTCAGGACAGCGTGCATAGAATCCAGGGTATTCCTTGGGTCAACACCCTGGCGGCGGACGATCAGGGGCAAACGCTGTACATGAACCTGTCGGTAGTGCCGAACGTCAGTGCTCAGAAGCTGGCGCAATGCAGTGACCCGCGCATCGGC
Source organism: Pseudomonas putida (assembly GCF_050990305.1). Lineage (GTDB taxonomy): Bacteria > Pseudomonadota > Gammaproteobacteria > Pseudomonadales > Pseudomonadaceae > Aquipseudomonas > Aquipseudomonas putida_AH. The sequence continues at coordinate 2,980,267 of NZ_CP158817.1, forward strand.
TTGCAAATGATTATTCTCGATGGCTCCAACAGCGCATGCGCCTGGGACATTGATCCGCAGGCCGCGCAAAAGGGCATTTACGCCTCGGATAAATTGCCGCAACTGTTACGCAAGGACTTCGTACAACACTCCAACGATTCGGCGTGGATGGCCAACCCGGCGCAGCCACTCACCGGTTTTTCACCGCTGATCAGCCAGGACAGTCTGCCACTGGGCCTGCGCTCGCGCTTCGCCCTGGATCGTCTGAGCACACTGGCCAAGACCGGCCCGCTCAAGGTCGCGGATTTGCAAAATATGGTGATGGACGATCAGGTGTATCAGGCTGCGCAAGTGATGCCGGACCTGCTGCAATTCTGCGCGGCCGATTTGGGGGTGGATGCCAAAACCCTGGCATCGCTGTGTGCCAGCCTCAAGGCGTGGGATGGCAAAGCGAACCTCGACAGTGGCCTGGGCTTCGTGCATTTCCAGCATGTCATGGAGCCGCTGGAGCAGGCTGCGGACATCTGGCGAGTGGCATTCGATCCGAGGGATCCTCAACACACACCGCGTGGCTTGGCGGTCGACCGCCCACCCGTGGCACAGGCGCTGCGCCAGGCAATGTTGGCGTCGGTCGAACAGGTCAGGGCCTCAGGCCTGAAGCAGGACAGCCGCTGGGGCGATATCCAGGTGGCCAGCAGTGGCGGCCGGCAAATGCCGATCCACGGTGGTCCGGGGACGCTGGGGGTGTACAACGCGATTCAGAGTGTGCCCCGCACCGATGGCAAGCGCGAAGTGGTGAGTGGCACCAGCTACTTGCAAGTCGTGACCTTCGACGACAAGGGGCCGCAGGCCAGGGGGCTGCTGGCGTTCTCACTGTCCAGTGATCCGGCATCGAAATACGCCAATGACCAGACCCTGGCCTTTTCGAAGAAGCAATTGAGTGTGCTGCCGTTTACCGAGCAGCAGATCACGTCCGATCCGCAGTATCAGGCGCTGACGATCCGCGAGCAGGATGAGAAGGCCGGGAAGGTGGCTGCCCATTAATGTGAGGGTCGTTCGAGCGCTTCGCGAAGGCCGCACCCCGCAAGGGCTGCGGCCTTCAGCTTTTTGGGGCGCGTTGTGGCATGGAGTTGACGACCGGATTGCCGTCCTTGTTGCGGGTCAGGTAGACCGGCAGCACTTTGGGCAGGGTCGTGACCAGGGTGTTGAGTTCCTTGATGTTGTAGATGCCGCCAATGCGGATCGCGCCGGTGCTGTTGTCGGCCAGCATCAACGGCGTTTCAAGGTAGCGATTGATCAGCGGCAACGCATCGTTCAGCGCCAGATTGTCCAGCACCAGTTTTCCGCTGCGCCAGGCCAGCGAATTGTCGCCGTCGTACGTCTGGCTGATCCGTGGGATGAAATCGCCATGACCGTAGCTCGCCTGCATCGACGGACCCAGCCTTAAACCGTCCCCCGGCAGGTCATCGTTGCTGCTGACCAGCACCGAGCCTTCGATCAGGTTCACTTTCACCTGATCCTGGTACATCCAGACATTGAACTGGGTGCCGGTGACCCTGACTTTGCCTTCGGCGGCCTTGACCACGAAAGGGTGTGTGGTGTCGTGGCTGACGCTGAAGAAGGCTTCGCCCTTTTTCAGCGTGACTTGGCGGCGGTCCTTATAGTTGCTGTAGGTCAGTTCACTGCCCAGGTTCAGTTCGACCTGGCTGCCATCCTTCAAGGTGACCTGGCGCACATTGTCGGTGGCTTCGAAATGCTGGTACGAATTGGGCAGCCAACCCAGGCTCCACCCGCTATAGGCGGCCAAAGGTAGTGCCAGCGCACACACGGCAGCGGCCACGCCGAATGTCCGCCAGGGTGTCTGGGGTTTGGCTTGCACCAAGGGCACCACGACAGGTTCCGGGCGCGGCAGATCCCCCGCGATCTCCCAGATTTCCAGCATGGCTTCATATTCGAAGGCATGCAGCGGATGGGCGTCGAGCCACTGCTCGAACGCCACGCGCTCTTGCGCGGTGCAGTCATCGGCGTGAAGGCGCATACACCAATGCGCAGCGGCATCGGTGATGGCGTCGTATTCGGCTTGCGAAAGAGAGTTGTCCGTCATTGACTCATCCTGATTTCCTACATTCTAACCATGGAGTAAGTCGACGAGAACATCGGTCATGGCATTTAAACATCAAAGTTGTTTATTTTTCGCTGATGTACTGCAATAGCCTGTCAGTGGAGCGCAGTATCCATGGGCAAAGTGAAAAATTGATCAAAGAGATCGCTGTTGGCGCAATTGCGGCCAGCGTAGCGCGCAGAACTGCAGTTCTGCGCACTTTACAGTTGTCAGGGATTAGCTACTGGCAGTGGGTCCAATTGCCGACCCATTTCACAGATAAGACGTGAGATTGAGTCGGCATTGCGCAAAATGATGTTGATTCGATGTTCGGCGTTTTGTGCATTCAGGAAAACATCACGGGCCTCGTCAATGGTTGGGCTGCCAGTTATCGCGAGAATGGCCTCAGACTCATCATCGGCGCCTATCAGTGAACCTAGACTGATCCATGAGTTCAGGCCGCTGTTCCATCGGGCAAACAACTCTTGCCTGGGGGTTTGTAGTGATAGCGCAGTGCGTTGGAGTTCGACCTGCTCCTGCTTTATCGCCTGACCAAAGCCTGTGATTGTCTCCACAAGATCGCTGAATGGGCGTCTGGCCTCTACGTACACAATATCCACTGCATTAGTAGCCTGGTGAGCCAGCTCGTGGATCAGTACTGCAGCCTGAGCATGCGTCTCGACATCGAAGGGCTGCGTCAAAGACGTTTTATACCAATCAAGTTGTTGATTGAAAAAATGTTCTGTGATGTGTATTCGCTTGTCTGGATCTTCCACATTCACAAAAGCTGTCACACAGGATAAAGGGTTTTTATTTGTACCAATGACCAGTCGGTCGCTGTTGAGCAAATCCTGGTCAGGATCCACTAGCGCATTGCAGACAGGCACGATTGCCGCTTTGATTTTCTGGATCAGGCTGGCATCTACCGTGTTCACATCGAAGTGGTCTCTAAAAAAAGTGTTCAGTCGCGTCCCATGGGCGAGATTTCCCGAGAGCGCCAGATTGTGCAGGCTATTGAATGCATAAAAGCGCGCCAGATCGACAGCCTCTACGAGCATGGCGGCCCGCTCCGGGAATTTGGCGCGAATGTCGGCCATGCCTCGCGCTTCTATATTCAAGACGTATCGCGCCTCGCGGCTGGTGAGAAATCTGTTGTGCATTTTCGACAGGTTCTTTCCGTAATGGACCGTATGGATGTCTGGATCGACGACCAGTTTTTTGTCGCTGGTGACCGCCAGAACGGGGCCTTCCTGCTTGTCTTTGACCATCCGCCATACCGCTCCGGGTTTTTTCACGGAATACACCTTGCCGGCGATGGGGGCGTATAGGCGTTTGGTGGCTGCTTCCAGGTACGTGCCATCAGCCATGTTTTTTGTCAGATCCCTCAATTGCACGGACGATGTTTCGAAATGCTGTAGACGGGTACGCTGCGGTGACGTGGAATCCACCTGCGACCATTGCAGTGCAGTCACCGCAGAGGCAGTCGGTGTGGGTTTGGACGGGGGGGCAACGGCTGTTTCGGTTTGGGCTTCCAGCGACAGTTTACCCAGCGTAAGCATTTGCACTGCACCGCTGATGAAGCTGCGCAATGCAGCTTTCCAGTGATGATCCTGCAGTCCTTCGGCTGAATCCTTAAAGTCTTCGTAGGCTTGCCATAGAAACACCCCATAAGCGAGCTTTCCGGGCAGCAGCCCTGAAAACAGTTTGATTGCGCCGCTGAACAAATGCTTCACCGTTTCCCAGTCTGCAGCGCCTTCGGCTTCAGCCCGAGCGGCGAGCATGCGTGGCAACAAGGCGACGTTGTCATTGAACAAGCGGGTTAATAGATTTCCTCCGATTACACCGGCCCCAAGTGTTATTTCACTCGCTTGTCCTACCGTGGATTTATACAGGTTGCGAAATCCCGAGCGTTCAGTGTCCGGAAGACGCCTGAACAGCAACTCTTGCAAGGGACTGGGCGTGTTGAGTGCTGCGGCTACACTGGCGTCATTTTCGAATTCGGTGAATATCGAGCCTGTGTGATAGGGCGCATACAAGACTAGAGCGCCTTTTTGCCCGCCCCCAGGACCGATCAGGTACAAACCCTTGGCCTCAACGGGGCTCGCGCCGGCCGTCTTGATCAATTGCAGCGGTCGAACGATGGCGTGTGCTCCCTCGACTGCAGCGCGAGCGACGGCGTCCGGCATGTCCAGAACCTGTCGAATCAAATCAAAAGCACCATCAGACAGTCGATGTTGCAGTTTCAGTTCATGAGCGTGATGAAGCAGTTGCCAGGGCACTTGCCGAACAAAGCGCTGCCAACGGGGTACCGCTTGAGTACTGTCAGTCACGAGATTGTCGGTCACGTGTTTGACGTAGGCTTTGTCGATATCGAGCGACAGCAGCAGTTGTTTGATCGCGGCCTGGTCCAGATTCGAAGGCAACGGTTGGTTGGTTGTCGAGGTAATTCTGAAACCGGTGCCCTGGGTCACATTGACATGGTTCAAGGCAAATTCGGTCAAGGATTGAGCCGGACCCGCCAGCGACAAGTTGGGGGTGATCTCGATTTCGTCGGGATTGAGCGTTGTCCCGGCAAATCGGCCGGTAAGCAACGTTTTCAAGGTTTCACGGACATAGGTCCTCAGTGGCTTAATTGCATGCAGGTAGTCTTTGTCATCGGGAACGCTGTTATAAAGCTGTTGGAGCAGCTCGGCATGCAGTTGTTGTTCCTCGACAGGTGCCATCCCGAGCCAGGCGGGAGAGGATTGCTGGAGAGCCATCGCCGTGGCAATGGTTGAGGCTCTGCGCAAGTTGGTGTCGATGACTGTTTGCGTCAACGTATTAAGCGCTTTTATTTGTTGTGCGGGAGACAGCTTCCAGGCATGTACTTGGTCACAGCGTGCCAGGAAGTGGTCAATCGCGGATTGCGCGAGGTGTTGCAAAATATCGCCCTCGATAAGTCGCAGCGAACTGAGCGAGTAGCGGCGGTGGAACTTGCGCTGAGCAGGGGAAAGATTGTCCAGCAGTGCCAGACGCTTTTGTGAGTCGAGCAGACGCAGGTTCAACTGCTGGCGGGCACAGCCGACCGTCTCGAAGACTTCCAGTCCATTTGCGGGCGTCCAAAGTATTGCGCGCCCGGAATGCTGTACATCAAGACCGCCCCGGGTGGTTAGCAATACGCAATTGGCCAAAGTCAGAACGTTTTGCTCACCCGCACATTCAAGAACCAGTGAGTAGACATCGGGGTGAAAACCCCTGACGGCGAGGCGACTTTTTCGATCTGCACGCTCCTGGTTAAAGACGGTTTCAACAATGTGCCAGTCAATGTTTCGCAAGGTGCCGCCCAGTTCCCGCAGGGCAGCTTCCCCGCGCAGGCCGATGGAAAGGGCATCGGCAATATCCGATTTAATGTCCTCCAGATAGGTTCGCTGAAGCGCCAGCGTGCCGATCGGTTGCTTCAAAAACTTGTCGCGCAGCGCCGACTCAACGGAAAGATAAGTCTTGGCCAGACTTTTTGCCGTGTCTCCCAGCACCAGAGAGGGTTGTTTGCCAGACAATACGGGCCGTGTGCTCCAGCGCCCTTGGGCTTCCAGCGCAGGCAGTTGCTCGTTGATCATTGAGCGTATATCCAGCGCCTTGTCGAAATAGGCCTGGATGTTTATCGCGCCGTCACTGTGGCGGAACACCTGCAAGGCGTACTCCATGTTTTGCAGTTGTTTGGTGATGATCGCTTCGAAGAGTGCCGCAAACACCGAGCCGCTGGTGACGGATCCAGACACCTGGGGTTCATCGAAACCGATGAATCGTTGTCGTTCCTCCAGATTCATGAGCTCATAAAGCTCATCGTCGTGACCGGCGACCATGGATTTCTTTTGCAGGGTGGTTTTCAGGTCCTCATGGTCCTTCAGCACCTCAAACCCTTTGGCAGGGGTGTAAAGAAAGGCATGGGAACTGCCTTGGCTGATCATCAGGGAACCAGCGAGTTCTATGTAGTTGGGTGAATATTCCCAGAGACGTACCGTTTCGATGGTCAGCAGCGAAGGTGTTCCCATCGTCGGCTTGATCAGCGGCAGCAAGGTGTCGCTTTGCTCCGGGGTGATGATCCCGTCCTCACGCTTGACTAGCAGATCAGCTCGCGCCTTTTCACCGATGGCTCGTGAGAAGAACGCCCGGCGCGTAGCTCCGTCATTGCTTGCCTGATTCCAGAACCGTTGCAGTTGCGACGATAGGTAACTGATCAGACTATCGGACGCGCGCTTGACTGCTGCTTGCCAGCGGCTCTGGTCGGAGGCCAGCGGTAACAGTCGCGGGTGAGTGAATTCGGCGTGCTGTCCGAGCGGCCAGCGTTGATGTCGGTAAAACGATAACACTGCTTCACGCAAGGGCATGGAGCTGACCCAGGGGCGCGATTTCGAGCTTTTCAGGTCGCCAGTGACGGGTGCTTTTTCGGTGTAAAAATTGACCAGGGTCTGACGCTGGTCCAGGGTTGGAAAGTCCGCTTTGAGCAACTCTTCGAGCATGGTGTCGAGCAGTGTGTCGAGGGTCGGTAGCTTTTGAAGTTCGTTCATCATGGCCTGATCATTGCCGAGCAGGTTGTCTTCGATGACGGTGCGCTGATCCTCGAATATGCCGCCGTCGATGGTCTTGAAACTCACTGTGATGTCGGTGGCTTCGGCCAAAGTTTTACGCGCGACTAATGACATGAACGCCAGTAGCTCATCGTCTTCGTTCGCGCTGTCCAATTGGCTTTTGAGGTGTTCGGACAGCGCTGCGCGGCTGGGGAATTTCCTAATGCCGGTGTACGGCGTGTAGAGAATTTCACCCTTGTCGTCGGGCGTTGCGCTCAACACGAAACTGCCGGCAAGAGGGACAGTCAATTCGCCGGTGCTGACCAGGATGCTCTCGGCGAGCATCGGTGGGGTTTGTTGATTGCGCAATGCATGGGTGAACCATTGCACATGGCGCATCCATTCGAAGTCCTGTTGCGTCAGACCGTGGGCCTTCCCAAGCTCGGTCCAGTGGCCAGGAGCATATCGGGCTTCGGGGAAAAAAAGTGGAGTGGGGGATGCAGGCATTGGCGTGTCTCGTGCTAGGCGCGGTGCGACGCGCCAGTGGATGGAGCCTCGAGACTAAAAGCGGTGATGGGCAGCAGGTGGTAGATAGTTAATGCATGGGCGGGCAACGTTCGTGCAAACAGGCGCAGTGGAGGGTTGACAGGCCACTCGCCACGCGTTGTTAATCGGCGGTCTACATACGCTGTTGCCCCCTCCAATAATTAAAGTCTGGAGCTTCAGATGTCTGCGCCACTCGATCCTGTGTCTACTGCTGTCTCGCAAAACCTGTCCCTCACCCAGCTGACGGCCTTGCTTGAGAAGATATTCCTGCGTCATGGCACCTCGGCTGACGTCGCCCGGGTGTTGGCCGAAAACTGTGCCGGTGCCGAACGTGACGGTGCCCACAGTCACGGCGTGTTCCGGATTCCCGGTTATGTGTCGACGTTGCAAAGTGGCTGGGTAAACGGCAACGCCGTTCCGGTGGTCGAAGATGTGGCCTCGGGTTTTGTCCGGGTCGATGCCGGTAACGGTTTTGCCCAACCAGCGCTGGCGGCTGCGCGGGCCTTGCTGGTGGAAAAGGCTCGCAGTGCCGGTATCGCCGTGCTCGCCATCCGCAACTCCCACCATTTCGCCGCGCTGTGGCCGGATGTCGAGCCCTTTGCCTATGAAGGACTGGTGGCGCTCAGCGTGGTCAACAGCATGACCTGCGTGGTGCCTCATGGTGCTGATCGTCCGTTGTTCGGCACCAACCCCATTGCTTTTGCCGCGCCTCGCGCCGACGGCGATCCGATAGTCTTCGATCTGGCGACCAGCGCCATCGCCCACGGCGACGTGCAGATTGCCGCGCGCAAGGGCGAGCGTCTGGAGCCGGGCATGGGCGTGGACAGCCTCGGTCAGCCGACCCAGGATCCCAAAGCGATTCTTGAAGGCGGCGCCTTGTTACCGTTCGGCGGACACAAAGGCTCGGCGCTGTCGATGATGGTAGAGCTGCTGGCTGCGGCGTTGACCGGTGGTAACTTCTCGTTCGAGTTCGACTGGAAAAATCACCCTGGCGCCAAAACGCCGTGGACCGGGCAGTTGTTGATCGTCATCGACCCCAGCAAGGCCGCTGGACAGAGCTTTGCCGAGCGCAGCCAGGAGCTGGTGCGACAGATGCATGGGGTGGGGCTCAAGCGATTGCCAGGTGATCGGCGTCATAGTCAACGCGCGAAATCGCAAGCCAATGGGATTGCACTGGATGCGCAGACGCTGGCGAATCTGCGGGAGCTGGCCGGGCTCTAACCTGTAGGAGCGAGCTCGCGATGAGCGTGAACGATAACGCTCATTGGCGGGTGGAGCGCGTCGCTCTCGAGCTAATCGCGAGCAAGCTCGCTCCTACAGGGGGTAATGCCTGCCTTATTTATTTAGCGGCGAGCCAGCAACAACCCCACCACCAGTCCGAAACCGGCCGACACCGCCACCGTTTGCCATGGATGGCCGCCGATGTAGGTTTCGGTGGCCTCGACCGCGGGCAGCGTCCGGTCGCGAACGCTGGTCACCGAGTTGCGGGCCTGCTGGAGTTTCAGGGCGATTTGCCCGCGCAGTGTCTCTGCTTCCTCACCCACCAGTGAGGCGCTGCTTTTGAGCAGTTTTTCCGACTCTTCTATCAGCGTCTGAAGCTCGCTGAAGGCTTGATCCTTGATCTGCTCTTCGGCGGCTTGGGAGGCGGTTTTACGGGCCATTGACGTACTCCTTGCAGGTAAGTGGGCAGTGAACAATGGAGTGCGCCGCGATTGAAAAAGTTGCAGCGATTTTGCGTGCTGGCGCCATCCCGAAGAAAATCCTGGGCAGAAGGATTCGTCCTACAGTGTAAGATGTCGGCTATTTACGCAGCAGGAAATTTCCATGAGCTTCAATCTGGCCGAAAAATCCCTTGCCGAGCGTGCGGAGATCGAAGACGAAAAGTCCCGCCTGTTCGAACTCTGGCAAAACAACCTGGGCAAAGCCAAGGGCGAAGCCGCCCGGTTGTTCGGTGAACGCGGCAAACGCAAAGGCAAATGGGCCGAGTGGGTTCGTGCCGAACTGGACGGCATGTCGCCACCGGAGTTTTCGAACATGGTGCGCAGTGAAGTCAACCGCTTGATGGCGGCCAAATAACCTCTACCAACCCATTCCTGTAGGAGCTGCCGAAGGCTGCGATCTCTTGATTTTGCCTTTTAAAAACAAGATCAAAAGATCGCAGCCTGCGGCAGCTCCTACATAAAGCTTGCGACAATCGCTTCACGCACCTTCAACACCACTGGATCGAGTTGGGCGCTGGTGCGCCAGCCCAGCTCGATCGGGTAGCGCGGCAATGCCAGAGGGCAGGGCAGCAGCGCCAGGCCGCTGATCGCCGCAATGCTGCGGGCCGCATGGGCGGGAATGGTCGCCACCGCCTGACTGCCCTTGAGCAGGTGCGGTAGCGCGGCAAAGTGAGTGGTCGAGGCGCAGACCCGCCGGCTCAGGCCCAACGCCGCCAATCCCTCGTCGGTGATGCCGATAAAGCCCCCCGACGACACCAGGATGTGCTCGCGGCTGACGAACTCATCGAGATCGATGCCTTCTTGCCCGGCCGCCAGACTCTGCGGGTCCACCAGGCACGCATAACCGCCTTCACCCAAGACCTGACGACTGAGCATGCGTTCGGCAAAGCCACCGGCGGTAATGGCCAGGTCGATGCTGCGCTCCATCAAGGCCTGGGCGACGATCTGGCTGTGAGTCTGGCGAAAAATCAGGCGCAGCTTCGGCGCCCTGCGTGCAACTTCTTCGATCAGTCGCCGGCCGTAGGCAATCTCGAAATCGTCCGACATGCCCACGGTGACCGAGCGTCCGTCGTAATGATCGGCATCAGGGTCGACCATTGCCAGGCTCTGCCGGCATTTGTTCAAGGCATCGCTGACCACGGGTTTGAGTTGATTGGCCTTGAGCGTGGGGGCCAGGCCGCGTCCGGTGCGCACGAACAACTGATCGCCATACACCTCGCGCAGGCGACGCAGTGCTGCGCTGACCGCTGACTGCGTCACGCCCAGGCGCAGTGCGGCGCGGCTGGCACTGGATTCCTCGTGCAGCGCCTCGAAGACTTTGAGCAGATTGAGATCGATGTTGGCGATATTCATTGAGTTCATGTCATTGAGCCGGGAACGGCGCCTTCGCCAGGGTCCGATCGACCACGCGGATACGATTGCGGCCACCGCGCTTGGACTCGTAGAGCGCGTTGTCACCTTGCTCGATCAAATTCGCCAAGCTGATGGGTGGATGGTCAAACAGGTCGGCTCCGATGCTCAGGGTCACGGCTTGCGGCGTGGCGAATGTTTGTGCGGCGGCGTCGTGAAACTGCTCACGCAGCGAGCTGCCCAGCGCCTCGATGCGCTCACTCGAGGCATGCCTGAGCAAGATGACGAACTCGTCGCCGCCCAGCCGCGCCGCCAGCGCGCCTTCGGGCAGTACCGAACGAATCATGTCGCTCAGCGTGACCAGCAGTCGGTCGCCCGCCATATGGCCATACAGATCATTCACCAGTTTGAAGTTGTCGATATCGATCAGCAGCAAGGCGCCCGGTCGCGAGGTTGAAGCCTCGGCCAACAGGTTCGGTGCCCGCAATTCGAGGGCCCGGCGGTTGTAGAGGGCGGTCAAGGGGTCGCGTTCGGCCAGCCGCGCAATTTGCTTTTCCCGCCGGTAGCGTTCGGTACCGGTCATGGAGAGCGCGATCAGCATGATCGCCATCACACCCTCGACCAGGGAAACCTGAATGATCTCGCCGCGCAAAGAGGCAAGATCGATCAGCGTGCCCGGTATGACGGCCGTCATCGCCTTGGCGATATAGAACACGCCATGGGCCAATAGCACATAACGCAGTTGTACCGCCCCAACACTCAGCGATTTGCCATGGGGCCGCAGCAGGAAACTGGCCCTGAGCGACAACAGCGCGACCAGCAGCGAATTGGCCAGCAGCATGATCTTCGACCATGCCGGATCGTCCGGCAGAAACAGCAGGGCCGTCCAGGTGATGAAAATCAAGTACCAGGCCCGAGACAGGCGCACCTGGGTGAAACGCGCGACGCCCAGCAGGAAAAACCAGTGCGCCACCACCAGCAAGCCGTTGGCGAACCAGATGCCGATCAACAAAAGGCCGCTCATGCGCAGCAGGGCGAGTGTCGAGCCCACGCTGATCGTGGCAAAGCCCGCGCTCCAGAACAGCAGCGAGGTTTCGCGAATGCTGCGCCACTCGATCGCCAGGTACAGCGCGGCGGCGGCTGCGAGCGCGACCGAGATGGTCAACAGGGTGGGAGGGTCGAGCGTCATAGCCGTGTTGCCTGTCTGATATGCGGTGAAAAGGCAGGATTGTAAGCGTTTGAGCCGATTTTTCGCAGCGTTGAGGGTATCTGTAGCACCGCCTTGCTCGATAGCGCCAAACGCTGTGTGTTGCTCCACTGTAGGCGATATTCATATAGCTCATATCATTTAACAGTGAATAGGGCTTTTTCAACGATCAGATGGTGTTTGAGAATGAGCGTCACCTGATGCCAACGGAGCTACCGTGATGCCCAAATCCATTGTTGCCGCGCTGCAAATCGGCGCCTTGCCTGGTGGCAAGGCCGACACGCTGGAACAGATTCTGTCTTATGAAAACGCAATCATCGATGCCGGCGCCGCACTGGTGGTGATGCCTGAAGCACTGCTGGGCGGTTACCCCAAAGGCGAAGGCTTTGGCACGCAACTGGGCTATCGGCTGCCGGAAGGGCGTGAGGCCTTTGCCCGCTATTTCGCCAATGCCATCGATGTGCCCGGCGTGGAAACCCAGGCGCTGGAAGGGCTGTCGGCGCGGACCGGCGCCAATCTGGTGATCGGCGTCATCGAGCGAGCGGGCAGCACGTTGTACTGCACCGCGCTGTATTTCGATCCGCAGGCGGGCCTGGTGGGCAAGCACCGCAAATTGATGCCCACCGGCACCGAACGCCTGATCTGGGGCAAGGGCGATGGCTCGACCTTGCCGGTGATCGACAGTCAGGTCGGACGGATCGGTGCGGTGGTGTGCTGGGAAAATATGATGCCGCTGCTGCGCACTGCGATGTATGCCAAAGGCGTGCAGGTGTGGTGCGCACCGACGGTGGACGAGCGAGAGATGTGGCAGGTCAGCATGCGCCACATTGCTCATGAAGGCCGCTGCTTCGTGGTCAGCGCCTGTCAGGTTCAGGACTCACCGCAGGCCTTGGGTGTGGAGATCGCCAACTGGCCGGCCGACCGGCCGTTGATTGCCGGCGGCAGCGTGATTGTCGGGCCCATGGGTGATGTCCTGGCCGGGCCGATGCGTGGCGAGGCAGGCTTGCTTACGGCACAAATCGACACCGACGAGCTGGTTCGCGCCCGTTATGACTACGATGTGGTCGGGCACTACGCGCGACCTGACATCTTCGAGTTGAGCGTGGATGAGCGGGCCAAACCGGGTGTTCGCTTCAACGCCTGACCGCTTGTGTACGACACCGCCCCTCTGTAGGAGCGAAGCTTGCTCGCGATAGCGGTGGATCAGTTGTCCTCAATATAGACAGTGCGACCGTCATCGCGAGCAAGCTTGGCTCCTACAAGGGTATCAGCGGGTGCCGACAACCGGTGGCGTGGCATCCGGGTTTTCCATGACCTGCAGAATCGAGGCTTCCGGATCGAAGTCGTCTTCTTCCAGCTCAATGAACTCTTCTGGCAGGAAGATATTTAGAACGATTGCGCACAGAGCACCGACAGTGATCGGCGATTCGAAGATGTTGTGCAGCGCCTTGGGTAACTCGCGCAAGACCTCTGGCACCGCCGCCACGCCCAGGCCCATGCCGATGGAAATCGCCACGATCAGCATGTTGCGCCGATGCAGGCCCGCTTCGGCGAGGATCTTGATCCCGGCCACGGCCACGGTGCCGAACATCACCAGCTCCGCGCCACCGAGCACCGGTTTTGGCATCAATTGCAGCACCGCGCCAATCATTGGGAACAGCCCCAGCAGCACCAGCAGGCCGGCGATGAAAAACGCCACGTAACGACTGGCCACGCCGGTCAGCTGAATCACGCCATTGTTTTGCGCGAAGGTCACCATCGGCATGCTGTTAAACACTGCGGCCATGGCCGAGTTGAGGCCGTCGGCCAGCAACCCGGATTTGATCCTGCGGATGTAGATCGGGCCTTTGACCGGCTGCCGGGAGATCATCGAGTTGGCGGTCAGGTCACCGGCCGCTTCCAGCGGCGACACCAGGAAAATCACCGCCACCGGCACGAACGCCACCCAATCGAAGGAGAAGCCGTACTTGAACGGCACCGGCACGCTCATCAGCGGCACGGCGGGCAGGCTGGCGAAATCGACGTGGCCCAACAGCCAGGCGACGGCATAGCCCAGGGTCAAGCCGATGACAATCGCCCCCAGGCGCAGGAACGGCACATCCACTCGGTTCAACACCACGATGGTGCCGAGCACCAGCGCCGCCAGACCCAGGTGGCTGGCCGCACCGAGATCGGCGGCACCGAAACCGCCGGCAATGTCGGTCATGGCGACCTTGATCAGCGACAGGCCCATGAGCGTGATGATGGTGCCGGTCACCACCGGGGTGATCAGCATCCGAAGCTTGCCAATGAACTGGCTCAATACCACTTCGATAAACGCGGCGAAAAAGCACACGCCAAAGATCGTCGAGAGGATTTCATCGGTACCGCCGCCCCGGGCTTTGACCATGAACCCGGCACTGAGGATCACGCTGATGAACGAAAAACTGGTGCCTTGCAGGCACAAAAGGCCGGAACCGACAGGGCCGAAACGCCGCGCCTGCACGAAGGTGCCCAGGCCGGAGACGAACAGCGCCATGCTGATCAAGTACGGAATCTCGCTTTGCAGGCCCAGGGCGCTGCCCATGATCAGCGTCGGGGTGATAATGCCGACAAAACTGGCGAGTACGTGTTGCAGGGCGGCGAACACGGTGGCGGTCAGGTGCGGGCGATCGTCGAGGCCGTAGATCAGATCATTATTGTGTGGGGCAGGGGGCTTTTCAGAGGCGGTCATGAGGGTGTGCAAGCCAAAAAGGCAGGCCGGGTCAGAAAATGGAGGCGCAGGATGCCAGAAAGAATCTATTGTCGAAACCCAATCCTGTGGCGAGGGGATTTATCCCCGTTGGGCTGCGAAGCGGCCCCAAATCCTTTCCAGTCGATACAACTGACAAACCGCGCTGCCTGGGTTTAGGACTGCTTCGCAGCCCAACGGGGATAAATCCCCTCGCCACAGATCATCTCCTTGGGTACTGCGTCCAGCTTTCAGCTCAGGCAAACGCCGCCAGTAAATCCTCTTCAAAGGCCTTCTGCGCATCCCCCGGTACTTGCGCACGATGGCGCGCCAGGTGGAAGGCCACGTCGAAGCTCATGCCTTCGCGGCGCACGACCCGCAGCAGGCCCTTGTCCTCCCAGCTACGGGCAAAGTGATCGGGCAGATAGCCGATGTGCTTGCCGGACAGGATGAAGGCAAGGGTGCCTTCGACCTGTTCCGAACGTGCCGAACACCGTGTGCCTTGAAACGGCTCGTCGCTGCGCAGAAAGCGGTAGGGGTGGTCGACGCGATCACAGGCCAGCAAGGCCTGATCATCCGGCGACTCATCGTTGAAGAGCGGATGGCCGGCAGCGCAGTACAAATGCTGGGTTTCGATAAACAGTTCGCGGTAATCGAACGCACTCTGAATCTGTGAAAAATAGCCGATGGCCAGATCCAGGCGCTGTTGCAACAGCAAGCGTTCCATTTCGCCGGGCATGGCGCTCATCAGCTCGATGCGCACCGATTCGTCGCGCTCGCGAAAGCGCCGGATCGCCTCGGCCACCCGTTGCAGCACCGATTGATCCAGCGCTTCGGACAAACCCAGACGCACTTCGCCGATCAGCCGTCCGGCCACGCCGTTGGATTGATGGCGGAACGCTTCGATGGACTCGAACAACCCGCGCGTGGCAACGAGCAGCTGTTCACCCTTGGGCGTGATCCGGAACCCGCCCTTGCCGCGACTGCACAATCGATAGCCGAGCCGGGTTTCCAGTTTGGCCATTTGCTGGCTGATGCTGGATTGGCTCAAGCCAAGTTCACCCTGGGCTGCGCTGAAACCACCGCATTCCACCACGCTGACGAACAGACGCAACAGTTGCAGGTCCAGGTCGTGGAGTTGACCGAGCATCAAACATTACTCCTGGGTAATGTCAGGTTAATTGACTTGGTATTTTACCAATGTATCCGACGACGCATCCTGCCACCACTTCCTTCGGTCAGGTGTTCGTCATGGCTCCCGTATTCAAGATGTGTGTCCCCGCGCTGTTCCTTGCCATGGCCGCAGCGGCCCAGGCCGAGGATAACGTCGTCAATCTCTACAGTTGGGCCGATTACGTCGCCCCCGAAACCTTGCAGCGCTTTGAACAGGAAACCGGCATTCACGTGCGCTACGACACCTTCGATGCGCCGGAAGTGCTGGAAACCAAATTGCTCACCGGCGGCAGTGGCTATGACGTCGTGGTGCCGTCGTCCAGCGTCCTGGCACGCGGCCTGGCGGCTGGCGCGCTGAAGCCCATTTCCCATGAAGGCCTCAAGGGGTACTCAAACCTTGATCCGGATCTGCTGGAAAAACTGGCGGCGGTCGACCCTGGCAACCGCTATGGCGTGCCCTATACCTGGGGCACCCTGGGCCTGGGGATGAACGTCGAAGCGGTGCAAAAACGCTTGCCGAACGTGCCGCTCAATAGCCTGGATCTGTTGTTCAAGCCTGAATACGCCAGCCAGCTCAAGGACTGCGGCATTGCGATCATCGACTCACCCCAGGAAGTGATTGGCCTGGCCTTGCACTATTTGGGCAAAGACCCCTACAGCACCCACAAGGAAGACCTCGACGCGGCCCAAACGCTGCTGCACCAGTTGCAGCCGTCGGTGCTGTACGTCGCCAGCGGGCGGCAGATCAACGACCTGGCCAATGGCAGTGTCTGCCTGGCACTGGCTTATAACGGTGACGCCAGCATGGCCGCCGACCAGGCGCGCAAGGCCAACAAGCCTTACGAAATCGCCTATCGGATACCGAAGGAAGGCACCCTCGTGTGGCAGGATAACCTGGCGATCCCCACGGACGCGCCGCACCCCGAAGCCGCCCGCCAGTTCATCGAGTTCATGCTGCGCCCCGAGTCGGTTGCCGCGCTGACCAACACCCTGTTTTTTGCCACCGCCAACCAGGCCGCGACGCCGCTGGTGGATGAATCCGTGCGCACTGACCCGGACATCTATCCACCCGCCGACGTTCGTGGTCGGCTCTACGCCGACCGCAGCATGAACCTCAAGGACATGCGCCAGCGCACCCGCGTGTGGACCACCTTCCGTAGCCGCCAATAATTAGGAGACCTTGATGGACGTTCCGATGCAAAACGATCAGGCGATGACCCGCGACAGTCTGTATGGCACTGCCGCCGAAAGCACCTACGCCGGCATCACCAGTTTCATGCGTCGTCGTTACAGCCGCGACTTGCGCGGCGTCGATGTCGCAGTCAGCGGCGTGCCGTTCGACACCGCCACCAGCAACCGCCCCGGCGCGCGCTTCGGGCCGCGGGGCATTCGTGCAGCGTCCACCGGGATCGCCTGGGAGCGCCACTGGCCATGGACGTTCGACCCGTTCGATCATCTGGCGGTGGTGGACTTCGGTGATTGCGACTTCGATTACGGTTCCCCGCAGTCGACCCCGGAATGCATCGAGGCCCACGCCGAGCACATCCTTAACGCGGGCAGCGCGATGTTGACCTTCGGTGGCGATCACTTCATCACCTATCCGCTGCTCAAGGCCCATGCCCGCAAACATGGCCCGCTGTCGCTGATCCACTTTGACGCGCACAGCGACACCTGGCCGGACGAGGCGGGCAAGCGCATCGACCACGGCACCATGTTCTGGCATGCGGCGAAGGAGGGCCTGGTCGATCCGTCGCGTTCGGTACAGATCGGTTTGCGCACCACTAATGATGATCATCAGGGCTTTGAAGTGCTGGATGCGCGGCAGGTGCATCGACGGGGGGTGGAGGCGATTGTCGAGGCCATCCGGGCACGGGTCGGTGACCACCCGGTGTACCTGACGTTCGACATCGATTGCCTCGATCCGGCCTTTGCTCCTGGCACCGGGACCCCCGTGTGCGGCGGTTTGAGTACGGTGCAGGCGCTGGAAATCCTCGGCGGATTGCGCGGGATCAACCTGGTGGGCATGGACGTGGTGGAAGTGGCGCCGGCCTATGACAACGCGGACATCACCTCCCTGGCGGCGGCAACGCTGGCGATGGAGATGCTGTGTCTGTATGCCGCCAAACATAAAGTCGATCGATAGCACAGATGTGCAGTGACCTCACTGCCGTCATCGCGGGCAAGCCTTGCTCCTACAGGATTTTCGTCGAACACAAAATATATGAACGATACAAAACCTGTAGGAGCGAGGCTTGCCCGCGATGTTTTTTCAGGCGACGGGGATTATCGGCAGATCCAGGGTTACACCGCCGCTAAACCGGGCAACAGAACCGGAAATTGATTCATGCGGCACGCCCTTGGCCACGCTGCTGACGCCATCGAGCCGCGCCAGTTGATCGTCATCTAACTGCACGTCCAACGCCCCCAATGTTGCATCCAACTGTTCACGAGTCCGCGAACCAAGAATCGGAATCAACGCGGTGGTCGAGCGTTTTGCCTGTTCACGCAGCCAGGCGATGGCCACGTGGGTCGGGGACGCGTCCAGCTCGGCTGCGACCGCCAGCAAGGTGTCGAGGAGCGCGGTTTCGCGGGCGCTTTTCTCGCTGTGAACCAGCACCCCAAGTTTGCTCGCGCGGTTGTCACCCACGCTGGTGCGGTACTTGCCGGTGAGGAATCCACCACCCAGCGGTGACCACAAGGTGGCAGCCAGTCCCAGGGCCTCAGCCATGGGCAATTGCTCACGCTCCGCAGTGCGCTCGGCCAGGCTGTACTCGACCTGAATCGCGGCAATCGGCGCAAAGCCGCGCACCTCGGCCAGCAGGTCGGCCCGGGCAATGCGCCACGCCGGGAAGTTCGACAGCCCGGCGTAATGGATCTTGCCGGCGCGTACCAGATCGTCGAAACCCCGCAGGATCTCCTCCATCGGCGTTACGCCGTCGCTCATGTGCGCCCAGAACAGATCGAGGTGGTCGGTGTTCAGTCGCTTCAAGCTCTCTTCGACGGCGCGAATCATGTTCTTGCGGTTGTTGCCGGTATGGGAAATGCCGGCCGCCGGTGTCGTGCCCAGGGTGTATTTGCTGGCGATGATCAGGCGATCGCGCTCCGGGGCGATGAACTCGCTGAGCATGGCTTCCGACTGACCACCCTGATAACCATTGGCGGTATCGATGAAGTTGCCGCCAGCTTCCAGATAACCGTCGAAAATGCGTTTGGCTTCGTCACGTTCGGCGCCATGGCCCCAACCCGTGCCGAAATTGCCGGCGCCTAACGCCAGTTCGGACACCCGCAGGCCGGTTTTACGACCGAATACTTTGTAATGCATGGGATGACTCCTGATGGTAGCGTCGAGGGTTTTATAGATTACGTAAGACATTTATAAAATATTACGCTAGTAATTTCTGCGTCAAGTTGCCTTTTCGTGGATTGATCGGCGGTCGGTCAGCAAGACATTTCAATGAAGGCAGCGTCGACTGCTGGCATACTGCCGCGCATGAATGTCGACTCCCCACTCAGTGCCTGGCAGCACGCCATCGAACAAAAGGGCTTCGTCCAGGATGAAGCTCAGGAACATGCTGTCTGGGCCTTGCAAAAATGCCATGAGGCGCTGCATGAAGGGCGCACGCCGATCCTGGGCGTATACCTCTGGGGCCCGGTCGGGCGGGGGAAGACCTGGTTGATGGACCAGTTCTTCCAGAACCTGCGCGTCCCGGCGCGGCGCCAGCACTTTCACCATTTCATGGGCTGGGTGCATCAACGTTCCTTTCAGCTCACCGGCACTGCCGATCCCTTGAAGGCCCTGGCTCGAGAACTGAGCGAAGAAGTGCGGGTGCTGTGTTTTGACGAGCTGTTCGTCAATGACATCGGCGATGCGATCATCCTCGGGCGCTTGTTCCAGGTGATGTTCGATCAGGGTGTTGTGGTGGTTTGCACCTCCAATCTGCCTCCAGACCAGCTGTACGCCGATGGCTTCAACCATGACCGCTTCGTGCCGGCCATCGCCGCGATCAAACAGCACATGCAGGTGATCGCCGTGGACGGCGGCGAAGATCACCGCCTGCATCCGGGGCAGGGCCTGCAGCGCTATTGGGTGGCTGCCCCCGGACAGCCCTGCGCACTGGATGACGTGTTCAAAGTACTGACCGTGGGCCAAACGGTGTGCGCAGATCCGCTCAAGGTCGGCTACCGTTCGCTCGTCGTGGTGCAGGCGAGCAAAACCGTGCTCTGGTGCCGTTATGCCGATCTCTGTGAACAGCCGTTTGCCGCAATGGATTTCATGGCCCTGTGCGACACCTTCAGCGCTATCCTGTTGAGTGAGGTGCCCAACCTGAGCGCTCAAAAACGTGCCGGCCGCATTGCCCGGGGCACTGAAGACGGCGCCGTTCGGGTGGAAGCAGGGGATCGCCAATTGCCGCAGTTGTCGGTGCATGACGACGGGGTGCGACGTTTCATTGCCCTGGTGGACGAGTGCTATGACCGCAAAGTGCCGCTGTACCTCGAAGCGCAGGTACCGATGGATTCGCTCTACACCGAGGGTTATCTGGAATTCCCGTTCCGCCGCACCCTCAGTCGCTTGCAGGAGATGCAGCTGCAACGCTTTGCCCAGGCATGAGATCAAGGAGGCATCGGCATGAATCAACCTCTGTCCAACCATTTGTTGACCATGGCTTACCAGAACGCCTGGGCCAACCATCGCCTGGCCAAGGCCTGGTGTCAGTTGACACCGGGTGAACTGGTGGCTCCTCGCGTCAGCTTCTTTCCCAGTATTCGTGCAACCCTCAATCACATCCTGACCTGCGATTGGTTTTATGTGGATGCCCTTGAGCGCGAGTTGCGCGGTGATGACCCGCATCCCGATTGCCAAGGGTTCTTCAACGACGACGAGCCGTTTACCCAGGCCCCGGACCTGAAGCGTGAGCAAGCTCAGGTCGACCGTCGACTGATTGCCTATTGCGAGCAAATGCGCGATGCCGACTTGGGCAAGGTCGTCACCATCGCCCGGGATACACCGCAATATGACAGTCGCCTGCGCCTGCTGTCGCACCTGTTCGAACACCAGATTCATCACCGGGGGCAGGTGCACGCGATGCTCAGCGGCACGTCGGTGAAACCGCCGCAATTGGATGAGTTTTTCTGTAGCGGTGAATCGCACCTGCGGGCCGAAGACTTTGCCGAGCTGGGGTGGACTGAAGCGCTGATCTGGGGGCATTGAAAGATCGCAGCCGCATTTCCCTGTAGGCGATGTCGAGTGAAACGAGGCTGCGATCTTTTGATTTCCCCCCACGCTCGCGATATCGTCGCCGGGCCTTACGGAGCGAACGACGCACCGGGGCTATTAACGTGATCGAGGATGGAAATGGATTCCGCTGAAATTCTTGTACTGCAAGCCAGCTACACCAACCCGGTGCATGCCGAGGCGATTGGCCTGGTGCTGAACAGTTATGCGCAGGACCCGATGGGCGGCGGTCATGCCTTGCCCGCCGATGTGCTGGAACAACTACCGGGCGAGTTGGCCAAGCGTCCCCATGCATTCAGCGTGTTGGCTTTTGTCGGTGGTGAGCCAGCCGGGCTGATCAATTGCTTTGAAGGCTTTTCCACCTTCGCCTGCCGGCCCTTGGTCAACGTGCACGATGTGGCCGTGGTGCCGACGTTTCGCGGCTTGGGCCTGAGCCAGCGGATGCTGCAAAAGGTCGAGGACATCGCTCGCCAGCGCGGCTGCTGCAAAATCACCCTGGAAGTGCTGGAAGGCAATGCGGTGGCGCAGGCGTCCTACAGTAAGTTCGGCTTTGCCCCGGGCGAGTTCGACCCGGCGCACGGACGCATGATGTTCTGGATCAAAGCGCTTTAATGCGGACAAAAAAAGGGCGTCCATCAGGACGCCCAACGGTCTTCTCTGACTGAAGAGCAAACAGTCAGAGGTGTCACGATCATTTCGGCCGATAGGACTCGGTCATTTGTGCGGTTTGATCGTCCGGAACCCGCAATTCCTTGGCTTGGCTTTGGGTCGTGTTGCCCAGTGCCAATTGCTGGTTGTAATGCAGGGTTTCATAGTAGTACCGCATGCGTTCGGCGCCACCCTCGGCAAAGGCGCTAGCGCAACCAAACAGGGTGAGAAGGGCAAGGATCGGCGTGATGCGTTTCATGGTGTGCCTCCCACATCAAGGTGTCGGATGCCATTCGTCCATGAATCAATGAATCAAAGTCGAAGGCTCATTATCCGCCGATTCCGTGAAATGGGAATGACCACCCTGTAGGAGCTGCCGAAGGCTGCGATCTTTTGATCTTTTGATCTTTTGATCTTTTGATCTTAAAAGATCGCAGCCTCGTTGCACTCGACAGCTCCTACACAGCTCCTACACAGCTCCTACACAGCTCCTACACAGCTCCTACACAGCTCCTGCCGGGGGTGGTTATTTCTGTACGACTGCCGCTTTTTCCGGGCTGGTTTTTGGCTTGATCAGGCTGAAGTCGATCAGCGGCCGCTGCTGACGCTCGTATGGGTTGCCGATCATCAATGGCCGTGGCTTGAAGCTGTCACTGACCAGGCTCTTGCTGCGATCCAATTCATCGAAACTCAGGCCAGCCAGATCCGCCCAGGTGTGGATCAGGTGCGAGCTGCTGTACGGCCGGCTCAGGTCGCCGGCAAAGCTCCAGTCGTGGGTTTCGCGCCATTTTGGCGAGGCCCAGGCCATGAATGGAATGGTGTACATCGGCGCCGTCGGCTTGCTCTCGTTGCGACCCAGGGTGCTGTGGCCCGCGGAGTCGAACACGTCTTCACCGTGGTCGGAGAGGTACAGCAAAAAGCCGTTCGGATCAGTCTTGGCGTAGTCCTTGATCAGGCTCGACACCACGAAGTCGTTGTACAGCACGGCGTTGTCGTAGCTGTTGTACGTCGGCAATTGATCGTCACGCACACCGGCCGGCACCCCATGGCGGTCCTTGAACTTGTCGAAGGTCGACGGGTAGCGGTACTGATAGCTCATGTGCGTGCCGAGCAGATGCACCACGATCAACTTGCGCGGTGCCGCGTCGGTCAGGGCCTTGTTGAATGGCTCGATCACGTCGCCATCGTATTGGGCGGCGTTCTGGTTGCGGTTGTTGTTCAGGTACACCTGCTCGTCGGCCTGCTGAGAGAAGGTCGTGAGCATGGTGTTGCGCTTGGTCATGGTCTGCTGGTTGGTGATCCAGAAGGTCTTGTAACCCGCCTGTTTCATCATGCTGACCAGCGAGGGCGTCGTCAGGTACAGATCCGGGTTGTCTTCGTCGGCAAAGGTCAGCACCTGCTGCAACGCCTCGATGGTGTAGGGGCGCGGGGTGATGACGTTGTCGAAGACCGTCAACTGATTCTTGAGCTTGTCCAGTTCCGGGGTCGTTTCCCGAGGGTAACCGTAGAGGCTCATGCGTTGGCGGTTGGTGGACTCACCGATCACCAGCACCAGGGTCGACGGCTGGTTGGCCATCGTGTCCTTGAAGTTGTGCAGCGGAGGAATCTTGCTGGCACTGGTCAGCATCTGCTGCATGCCCGCCAGGGTGTCCAGGTAGCGATGGTAGGCCACGGCCATCTGCCACGGCACTGCCGGCTCGATGCGGCTCTCAAACTTTTCGAAACCGCTGGCGAAACTGCCGGTGCGTGCCGTTTGCTTGATCAACGGGTAACCGACCACGGCCACCAAAATCGCGGTCGCTGCGACCAGGGCCCGACCGCGCGGCATGTACACCGGACGCAGGCGCGTCCAGAGGAACCAGGCAAAGGCGCTGTGGGCGAGGAACGCAACCACCATCCACCAGGCAAAGTACTGAGTCATGTACTCGCCGGCTTCGGCCACGTTCGACTCGAACATGATGAAGATGACGCTTTGGGAAAACTCCTGCTGATAGATGAAGAAGTAACCCAGGCTGGCCATGGAGCACGCCCAGAGCACTACGCCGATCAGCGCAGCCATCACACGCGTGTGTTTGGGGAACAGCAGCATAGGCGCGAGCCAGATGGCGCTCATCACGAACGCCTGGCGGAAGCCAGAGAAACCGGACGTGCCGGTCAGTTGAATCAGCAGTTGGGTGATGCCAGAAAAATACCAGAAGAACAAAAACAGCCAGAGCAACCCTGCCCAATCGAAACCTTTCGCAGACGTCTCGCTGCGTTTAAACAAAAACATTCAATGCTCCAGCCAAAGATCACTTCCATCGCCAGACCATTAAAGTCGCCGATGTGCGGGTGGCGCGCGCGGGGTGCCGAGCGGCCAAAAAAAAGAGGCGGAGTATCAACAAGAGAATGTGAAAAATTCGTGAGTTGCCAGGAGTGGCGAAGGGTGACGGCGTATCGGAAGCAGGGCAGTGCTGCTTCCGATTCAAGCGAGGGGGTCAGGCGTTGGGAGCACGTTGTGTCACGGCCAGGGGGGCTTGGCCCTGAATCAGCAAGCGCAGTTGCGCCAGCTCCTGTTTCAACTGGTCGCGCTCGTCTTTCAACTGGCGCAATTCATCACGGCGGATCGTGACATAAAGGGTTTGTGCTGGCAGTGCGGTGTGTACTGTGCCCATTGCTCACCTCGCAAATGGCGTGTCTCAACTGTAGAACTGCCAAAATCACCGGCTGATCTACCATCGGCGCCGATTTTGATTTCTTTTCCCCGAGAAGGGAACTTTTTTATTTTTAAATGTCGTTGTGTCTTCGGCACGATTCCCGACGTTATCTGTCTGGATCGGGCACAATGCCCGGAAACTATGTGCCAACGCTCTGGACTAACCTCAATAGTCGCGTTGGGCTATAACTTTTGACACACATTTATTTGTAGTAGGGAGCATCAGCACATGCAACTCGGGATTATTGGACTGGGCCGCATGGGCGGCAATATCGCGCGGCGCCTGATGCTCAACGGCCATACCACCGTTGTGTACGACCGCAATACCGATTTTGTCGACGCCTTGAGCGAAGAAGGCGCCACCGGCGTCGCCGATTTGCCAGCCCTGGTCGCTGGCCTGGCCAAACCGCGAGCGGTGTGGGTCATGCTGCCGGCAGGCGCACCGACCGAAGACACCATCGACACCCTGAGCACCTTGCTCGAAGCCGGCGATACCATCATCGACGGCGGCAACACGCACTATAAGGACGACATTCGCCGGGCCAAGACCCTCGCCGAAAAAGGCCTGCACTACATCGACGTCGGTACATCCGGCGGCGTCTGGGGCCTGGAGCGCGGTTACTGCATGATGATCGGTGGCGATGCCGAGACCGTTACACGTCTTGATCCGCTGTTCGCCAGCCTGGCTCCGGGCATGGGCGACATTCCGCGCACCAAGGACCGCAAGTCCGATGACGATCGTGCCGAGCGCGGCTACATCCACGCCGGTCCCGCCGGTGCCGGGCATTTCGTGAAGATGATCCACAACGGCATCGAGTACGGGATGATGCAGGCCTTCGCCGAAGGCTTCGACATCCTCAAGACAAAGTCCAGCACCCGCCTGCCGGAAGACCAGCGCTTCGACCTGAACGTCGCCGACATCGCCGAAGTCTGGCGCCGTGGCAGCGTGGTTTCGTCCTGGTTGCTTGATCTGACTGCAGACGCCCTGGCCAGTGACTCCAATCTCGATGGCTATTCCGGTTCCGTCGCCGACAGCGGCGAAGGTCAATGGACGGTCGAAGCGGCCATGGAACAAGCGGTACCGGCAACCGTGCTGACGACCGCACTGTTCTCGCGCTACCGTTCCCGTGGCCAAGGCACGTTCGGCGACAAGATTCTTTCGGCCCAGCGCTTCGGCTTCGGCGGCCATGTGGAGACGCCTAAAAAATGACCCATGCGATCCGCAGAAAATCCAAGGCTGAACCCGCACCTCCCACCACGCTGTTTCTGTTCGGCGCCCATGGTGACCTGGTCAAGCGCCTGCTGATGCCGGCGCTGTATAACCTCAAGCGTGACGGTTTGCTCGGAGATGGACTGCGGATCGTTGGCGTTGACCATAACGCCATCAGCGATGAAGGCTTCGCGAAAAAACTCGAAGACTTCATTCGCAGCGAAGTGGCCAGCAAGGTCGGCAAGGGCGATCAGTCCCTGGATCCGGGCCTGTGGGCGCAACTCGCGAAAAACATCAGCTACGTCCAGGGCGATTTCCTGGACGACAGCACTTATCAAGCGCTGGCGGCAAAGATTGCCGACAGCGGCACGGGCAACGCGGTGTTCTACCTGGCCACCGCGCCACGCTTTTTCAGCGAAGTGGTACGCCGTCTCGGCGCGAGTGGTTTGCTCGAAGAAACCCCCGAGGCGTTCAGAAGGGTGGTGATCGAAAAGCCCTTCGGTTCCGATCTGCAAACCGCCGAGGCCTTGAATGCCTGTTTGCTCAAGGTCATGTCGGAAAAGCAGATCTACCGCATCGACCATTACCTGGGTAAAGAAACGGTGCAGAACATTCTGATCAGCCGCTTTTCCAACAGCCTGTTCGAAGCGTTCTGGAACAATCACTACATCGACCATGTGCAGATCACTGCCGCCGAAACCGTTGGCGTGGAAACCCGTGGCAGTTTTTACGAAAACACCGGCGCCCTGCGGGACATGGTGCCCAATCACCTGTTCCAGTTGCTGGCGATGGTGGCCATGGAACCACCGGCCGCCTTTGGCGCGGATGCGGTCCGGGGTGAGAAGGCCAAGGTGGTTGGCGCGATCCGGCCCTGGTCGGTGGAAGAGGCCCGGGCCAATTCGGTCCGTGGTCAATACACCGCAGGTGAAGTCGATGGCAAAGCCCTGCCGGGCTATCGTCAGGAAGACCGGGTCGCGCCGGACAGCAACACCGAAACCTACGTGGCCCTCAAGGTGATGATCGACAACTGGCGCTGGGTCGGCGTGCCGTTCTACCTGCGTACCGGCAAGCGCATGAGCGTGCGCGACACCGAAATTGTCATCTGCTTTAAACCGGCGCCTTATGCGCAATTTCGTGACACCGAGGTCGATGAGCTGCAACCGACCTACCTGCGCATCCAGATCCAGCCCAACGAAGGCATGTGGTTCGACTTACTGGCCAAGCGGCCGGGGCAGTCCCTGAAAATGGACAACATCGAGCTGGGCTTTGCCTACAAGGACTTCTTTGAAATGCAGCCGTCCACCGGCTACGAAACGCTGATCTATGACTGCCTGACCGGTGATCAGACGCTGTTCCAGCGTGCCGACAACATCGAGAACGGCTGGCGCGCGGTTCAACCGTTCCTCGATGCCTGGCAGCAGGACGCCACGGTGCAGGGCTATGCTGCTGGGGAGAACGGTCCGCAGGCCGCCGATGAGTTGCTCACTCGCGATGGTCGCGTTTGGCACGGCCTCGGATGAGTGCCCTCGCGCCACATCCCATCCGCTTTTTGCTCAGTGATATGGACGGCACCTTGCTGCTACCCGATCACAGTCTCAGCCAGCGCACCATCGACGCCGTCCGCGCGTTACGCAAGGCGGGCGTGTTGTTCAGCCTGGCCACGGGACGCCCACCCCGGGCCATGTTGCAGACCATCGAAGCCCTGGGCGTCGATCTGCCAACGGCGGCGTTCAACGGCGGCACGATTGTGCATCCCGATGGCAGCTTGCTGGTTGCGCACTACTTGCCAGTCACGGCGGCACTGACTTCACTGGCATTGTTCGCCGATCAACCGGACATCGAGGTCTGGGTGTTCAGTGGGGGCGAATGGCTGGTGCAAGACCCCAATGGCCCCATGGTGCCCCGCGAGCAGCACGGGCTGGGGTATCCACCGGTGGTGGTCGAGAGCTTTGAGCCGTTTCTCGCTTGCATCGACAAGATCGTTGCCACCAGCAACGACACAGCATTGTTGGTTGAACTGGAGGCGCAGTTGCTGCCGAAAGTTGAAGGCCAGGCTCAGGTCTCGCGTTCGCAACCTGTGTATCTGGACGTGACTGCGATGCAAGCCAACAAAGGAGACGCGCTGGCCACGCTGGCAGCGTTTCTGGGTGTGCCGCTGGAGCAGACGGCTGCCATGGGCGATGGCGGCAACGACCCGGCGATGTTTCAGCGTGCCGGGCTGTCGATTGCCATGGGGCAGGCGCAAGAGGCAGTGAAGCGACAGGCGGATGTGGTCACGGCCAGCCACTGCGATGACGGTGCGGCGCTGGCGATTGAGCAGTACATGCTCCCTCGGGAGTTTACGCATGACCTGTAGGAGCCCAGCTTGCTCGCGATGACGTCAGCAAAATTGGACATTGTCGTCGCCTGACACACCGTCATCGCGAGCAAGCTCGGCTCCTACAAGGGATAGGGTTTACAGCCAGTAGCTCACGGCGTACCAGCCAAGAAGCCCCATCACCACCGTGTACGGCAACGCCATCCACACCATCCGTCCGTAGGACAAGCGAATCAGTGGTGCAATCGCCGACGTCAGCAAAAACAGAAACGCTGCCTGGCCATTGGGCGTGGCCACGCTCGGCAGATTGGTACCGGTGTTGATCGCGATGGCCAGCGTTTCGAAATGTTCACGGCTCATGTGCCCGGCAATGAACGCCCGTTTCACTTCTGTGATGTAGATCGTTGCCACGAACACGTTATCGCTGATGGCCGAAAGCAAGCCGTTGGCAATGAACAGCATGCCCGGTTGTTGACCGACCGGCAGCGCCAGTACCCACTGGATCAACGGCGTGAACAATTGCTGGTCATGAATCACCGCCACCACGGCGAAGAACACTACCAATAGCGCCGTGAACGGCATCGCATCCTTGAAGGCGGTGCCCAGACGGTGCTCGTCGGTGATTCCGGTGAACGCGGTGATCAGCACAATGACCATCAAGCCGATCAGACCCACTTCGGCCACATGAAAGGCCAGTGCGGCAATCAGGATCAAGGCCGCCAGCCCTTGCACAATGAGCGCCGCACGCTGGCGTGGTGTACGTTCGGCATTGTCCTGGGCGGCGTAATCGGCCAACACGACACGCACGTTGTCGGGCAGCAAGGTGCCGTAACCGAACCAGCCAAGCTTCTCCAGCAGGACACAAGTGACCAGGCCTGCCGCCAATACCGGCAGCGAAACCGGGGCGATTTTCAGAAAAAACTCGGAGAAGTGCCAACCCATTTCATGGCCAATCAGCAGGTTCTGCGGCTCGCCCACCAGCGTACAGACACCACCCAGTGCTGTACCGACGGCACCGTGCATCAGCAGGCTGCGCAGAAAGGCGCGGAACTGATCGAGATCTTCGTGATGGAGTGTGGGCAGGTGTTGGTCATCGCTGAACTCGCTGTCTTGGCGCGGATCAGTGCCCGAGGCCACACGGTGATACACCGAGTAAAAGCCGACGGCCGCACTGATGATCACCGCCGTCACGGTCAAGGCATCAAGAAAGGCCGACAGAAACGCCGACAAAAAACAGAACATCAACGCCAGCATGGCCTTGGAGCGCACACCGAGCAGTAATCGCGAGAATAGAAACAACAGCAAATCTTTCATGAAGTAGATGCCCGCCACCATAAACATCAGCAGCAAGATCACCGGAAAGTTGTGCAGCAGTTCATCATAAAGGGCTTGAGGTGTGGTCATCTTCAGCAATAACGCTTCGACCAACAATAAGCCGCCTGGCATTAACGGATAGCATTTGAGTGCCATGGCCAGGGTAAAGATAAACTCCAATACCAGCAGCCAGCCCGCCACCACCGGGCCTACGGTCCACAGCACCAAAGCATTGAGAACCAGAAAACCGACAATACAGACTTTGTACCAGCGAGGTGAGTTGCCGAGAAAGTTATGCGCGAACGCCTGGGGCATGGAACCGGACATCGGCTACTCCTTGTAAAAAGAAGCGCGCAAGTTGCCGTAAGCGATTGAGAAGATCAAGTACAAGGAAGGCACGTAGGGTCAGCCCAAGTAGCGTGCCACCACCGCACGATAGTTTCCGTCCAGTGAATAGCCGCCTACCACAATGTTTCCATCAGCCTGAACCGCCAGTGAAGTGGCCGTGTCTAGACTGCGACCAAGCCGAGTGCGGACCCATCCCGCGCCGTCGCCGAAGTCGTGGTCGAGTTGCCCGTCGGCCAGGTAGCGACCCAGAATAAAATCAGCCTCGACACCGCCGATGGTTGCACCGACTGTCACCACGCGACCATCGGGTTGCGCTTGAGCGGCGGTCCACTGACAACCACTGCGGCCGATTTCCAGCAATTGCGCTTGGCCGTCGTTGCAATGCCTGTCCGGGCGGCCATTGATGTGGATACTCAGGGCGAGGCAGCGCATGGGGTCACGGCTGCTGCCAAAACACTGCACGTCGCCATTGTCGCGTTGGACAATTTGGCTGACCTGGGCGCCTTGGCCTTGGACCTTGAAGCTCATGAAACCATCCACGGCGAATCGATCGTCGAGGCTGCCGTCGGCGTGATAACGGGCCAGTAAACCTTCCTCGGGGAAATTGATCGAGCCGCCCACCAGGATGCGGCCGTCGCGTTGCACGCTGACGCTGTTGAGCCAGGTGTTCATCAACAAGTGCCTGACGATCACGAATCCACGGCCATTGAAGCTGTGGTCCAGTTGGCCGTCAGCGTCGAGCCGGATGAGCAGGCCGGCATGGTCGGCCAGTTCGAAGTGATGGTTGGCCACCAACACGATCCGCCCGTCCGGTTGGACGTCGGCATCGCAAGCTTCAGCCCCCGGCACACCGGGTGGCAGCCAGGCATCGCGAATTCCGTGGGACAGGTTGCCCGGCAGGCGCACGACACAGCAGCCGTTGTCGCCAAAACGCGGGACCAGGCAGCCTTGCGAGTCGAACAGCGCCAAGGCGGGGAGGGTGCGGTGGGCATTTTCGTAGTGCAGGCCGGTCACGAGAATGTGT
Organism: Pseudomonas putida; assembly: GCF_050990305.1. GTDB lineage: Bacteria > Pseudomonadota > Gammaproteobacteria > Pseudomonadales > Pseudomonadaceae > Aquipseudomonas > Aquipseudomonas putida_AH. Next base: position 3,010,390 of record NZ_CP158817.1, read on the forward strand.
CCGTCGGGCAGCGCGTGAACCTTGCCGGCCATCGCTTCGAAACCCGGTACGAATTGCCCGATCACACTGCCTTGATTGCCGAAGGTCAGATCCGCCGAACCATCCTCCAGCAAGCGAGCCAATCCGAAACGACTGCCACCCGGTGTTCCGACCTTTGCCGCCACCAGTAAACGACCGCAGCCATCGATTGCGACGCCGTTGGTCATGCTTGAAACGCTGTGGGCAAAGTACACCTGGGTTTTGCCATGGCAGGCAAAAGCAGGATCAAGGCGCCCGGCATGACTCAATGAGGTTGGAAAAGCTAAAACGGACTGGGTTGACATGCACGCATCTCCTTGCGAGTCGTCATTGTCCGGAAGTTGGGAGTGGCGACTTGTTAAGAAGAGTATTCAATCCCTGAACGTGCGGGTGCACAACTGGGAGAACTAACAGGCGGAGGGTCGTTGTGTGCCACAACAGTGTCTTTTCGAACCACTGCCAAGCCTGCAAAGGATTAAACGTGCGTTAGTTCAAATAACGAGATGTCGCAAGTTTCGATGATCTTAAAAATCACATAACTATCGATCAGGGGAGGGTGCGGATTACTCCTTGGAGTAATCCGCATAAAGCTTAGTGCGGCATAGTCCACGATTGCAGTGTGTAACCTTCCTGGCTCAACTCTTCACGGGCTTGTTTGAGCAGGCGCTCAAGTTGTGCCGGGTCGGTGTAGGCACTGCTCGGGATCTGCTTGCGGCCTATGCTGTTGTTGGTACGGTCGATGACGGTCAGGCTGAGTTCGCCATTGCCGTCTTGGGGGGCCCAGGCCACGCACTGGAAAGGTTTAAAGGCGCGGTCGGCAATCAAAAGAGCTTCGTTGATGCGCAGCGGGGCGTTCATGGGATCTTCTCTCTGTATGCCCAATCAAGTGATGTACCGACGGTTGGGCTCACCGTTCGGCAGGTTACTTGTACTGATGCCCGTTACCTGGGTTCGGGTCACACATAAAGAAAAGAAATTTCAACTTTCGTTCAAATGCCCATCGCAAACACTTGTTTTGAAAGCTGAATGAAAGAAAAGACTCGTTAGGTAACTAACGATGCTGTTTCTTATAACTCTTTACACAACCTCCCTATAGTCAAACGATACAAGGCTACGTCAAATTCTTGCTAACGTTACAGCCAGGTCCGCCAAATGACTGTTTTTAATAAAATTTCCCCTAATTTGGCGCCAAGGAACCGTCATGAGCGAAGCGCCAGCTTTACGACGTCTATTAGTGGTTGATCCCGACGACGACTGCCATCGTGTATTGCCGGGATTACGTTCCGTGGGTTGGGATGTTGACAGCTGTTCGCTGGAAAACGCCCCCGCCCGAACCTGTGATGTAGGTTTGTTACGTTTGCAGCCTTTTCACCTGGAGCACCCGGACGCCGTCAAGGAGTTGATCAGCCGCAGCGGAACAGAGTGGATCGCCGTCCTCAATCAGGAAGTCCTGCGCCTGCAAAATGTCGGAGACTTTGTCTGTGAGTGGTTTTTTGACTTTCATACGTTGCCGTTCGACGTATCCCGGGTCCAGGTCACACTGGGACGGGCTTTTGGCATGGCTCGCCTGCGTGGTCAGGGTACAGTTCATATCAATCAGGCCGAGCACGAACTGCTGGGCGATAGCAAACCTATACGTGAGTTACGCAAGTTATTGAGCAAACTGGCACCCGCCGAGTCGCCGGTGTTGATCCGCGGCGAAAGCGGGACAGGCAAAGAATTGGTTGCCCGCACGCTGCATCGGCAATCGCTGCGCCACAGCAAACCTTTTGTCGCGATCAATTGTGGCGCGATTCCCGAGCACCTGATCCAGTCCGAGCTGTTCGGTTACGAGAAGGGCGCCTTTACCGGTGCCCATCAACGCAAGATCGGACGGCTCGAAGCGGCCAACGGCGGCACGCTGTTTCTCGATGAGATCGGTGATCTGCCTCTGGAGCTGCAAGCGAACCTGTTGCGTTTCCTCCAGGAAAAACACATCGAACGGGTGGGGGGCAGTCAGCCGATTCCGGTGGATGTACGGGTGCTGGCCGCGACTCATGTCGACCTTGAAGCCGCCATCGAGAAGAAACTCTTTCGCGAAGATTTGTACTATCGCCTGAACGTGTTGCAGGTCGTGACTGCGCCCCTGCGTGAGCGCAATGGCGATCTGTCGATGCTGGCCAACCACTTTTCCCATTTCTACAGCCATGAAACCGGTCGTCGTCCACGCAGCTTCAGTGACGACGCCCTGATTGCCATGGGCAAGCACGACTGGCCGGGCAATGTGCGTGAACTGGCCAACCGCGTGCGTCGCGGGTTGGTACTGGCGGAAGGCCGGCAGATCGAAGCGCGAGACCTGGGGCTGATCAGCCATCACGGTATAGCCCCGCCCATGGGCACGCTGGAAGAGTACAAGCACCGCGCAGAGCGCCAGGCCTTGTGCGATGTGCTCAATCGTCACAGCGATAATTTGAGCATCGCCGCCAAGGTGCTGGGGATCTCACGGCCTACGTTCTACCGTTTGTTGCACAAACATCAGATCCGCTGACCCCTGTAGGAGCGAGCATGCTCGCGATGGTCGTTAACGATAACGCCATCGCGAGCATGCTCGCTCCTACAGGAGTAAAAAAAAACCGCTGCGACTTGAGCCGCAGCGGTTTTTTTGTGGGGGAGGGACTAGAAGTAGTACGGGAATTTCAGGCTGAAGGAAAAGTCAGGTGAGTCTTCGGTCAGGCCAATGGCCAGGTTGGGGACGATTGTCAGGTTGTTGGTGGCCGCGAACGTCATGCCGATGTTGAAGTTGGCCGAGTTGTAGTCGCTGTTGGTGATCGATTGCCAATCACCCCCATCGGGCTTGATCTTGCTCTTGCGAGCCCACTGATCGGTGACCGAGAACGACATACTCATCTTCTCGTTCAAGGCAAACGCAATACCGCCGCCGATCTGCCAGGAATCGCCCAGTTTCACGTCGCCTTTGACCTTGGAGCCGACCTGAGGGCTGATATCACTGAAGGAGTCTTCCATGTTGTAGGTGTAGGACAAGCTGCCGAACAACACGGCCGGGTCGAAGGTCTTGACCAGCGAGAGTCCCGGGGTAATCGCCCAGACACCGTTACCGGTCGGTAAGTCTTCTGGCACAGCGAGGTTATCGTTGGCAGGGTCCACGATCAGCTTGATACCGTAAGGGTCCTTGCCGGTCGGTGCCTTGACACGCAAGGTAGCGACCGCGTCGGGCAGGCTTTCCGATTCATCCAGGAATTTGTACGCGACGCCAACGTTCACGTCGCCGATGGTCGGGTCACGGGTGACGGAAGCGTCTGATGTCACCGGTCCTGCGCCCCCGGCGCCACCGGAAGAGTACGTCGACTCGCGATAAACGACCGGGACGTTAATGTCGAACTGCCAGCGTTGCGCGACGTTGTAGCGCGCGGTCAGGTCAAGGGTCCAGTTGTCGGCCTTGATGCGGTCAAGGTTGATGTTGCCGAGAAAAATCGAGTCCAGTGCCAGGAAGCCGTTGAGTGTCAGTGCACGGGTATCGTAGTGGGTATAGGTCACGCCGGTTTCGAAACTGAACTTGCCGCCGCCGAAGAACCCGCTGGCTTCGTCATACAGGTTTGAAACGCTTTGCGCCGGTTCCGAGTCATCCTTGAGCGACTGCCCGTAGGAACTGCCGGTAGTGCCGGGCGCGCCAGCGGCCACCGTCTGACCGCCTTTGGTGCCTTCGGCGGGGGATTTGGTCAGACGTTTTGGGGGCGGTGTCGCAGGTGCTTCTTCGACTTGGCGAACGCGCTGTTCGAGGACCATCAGCGCGTTCTGTTGTGCTTCGTAACGCTGTTTCAACTCCATGAGTTCTTGTTTTAGTGCTTCAACCTGGGGATCCGGTGCTGCTTGTAGCAATGTTGCCGGAGCCAGGCTACTCAAACAAACGATAGCTCTGAGCGTAAACGATCGGTGCATGGGTAAGCCGTCCCTTCTGAATGCATCTGATGAGACTGAGCGTAGATCAGAATCCGGAAGTGCGAAGACCTCTGAGCTGGTCCAGATTGCCGTTATACGAACCGGCCGTCTGCGTGTTGTCACGCAACACGACATTTAAGGACGTGAGGTTACGGACCTGATTGGTGCTGCCGAGCAATGTGGTGTTTTGCATCAGGCCACCTTGGCCAAGGCGCTGCATCGTACTGCCCTGGTTATTGTTGGCCACGATGTTCAGTTGTACGCCGGTGCCCGTCGAAGAAACGCTAAGCGAGCCCGCTTCATTGGAACCGGTCAACGTCCCGCCTGTGGCCAATGCCTGGCCCTGTGGCTGCGTGGCTTGCGCCTGGTTGGCCTTTGTGACGTTGATATCAACGTTGTTGTAGGCCGTGTTGTTGTCGCCGGCAGCGCGCACGACTTGCGTGACACCTTCGGTGCTGTTGAGGCCGTTGCCACCCGTCACGGTGCCGGTACCGTTGTTGGTGTTGGCGCTTTGCGAACTCGCTGAACCGGTGCCTTTGTCGTTGATCATCGACACATAGAACTGCGGCTTGATGGTGGATTGTTGAACTTGCATCGAGGACGTTGCCCCGATCACTTCGCCTTTGGCATTTTCCCAAGTGCTGGTCATGACCACGCCGAAACTGACAATCCGCCCCGGCATGACAAAGCGGCCGCGCAAGGTCGCCAGTTCCTGATCCTTCAGTTCGATGGGTTTGAATATTTCTGCCTGGGTGGGCAGGCTGGCGGTCAGGCAAACCATGGCCAGCCAGAGTGGAGTCTTCATTGGATACTCCCGGAGCTTCATGCTCCCTTGTTATTAGAAAAAGTCGTGATTAGAAAAAGTCGCTTTGGATGAATCCGAAATCCATCAACTCGGCGTCTTGCACCGGGTTGAACGCGTTGATGCGGTTCTTGGCAGTCAGGGGCAGGGGTGGCTCGAGTAACACATTGGCCTTGTCATAGCCCTGGCCGATGACGGCAAAGATGATGCCGTTCCAGCCTTTGACAAAATCTTCGACTTTGTAGCGTTTATGACCGAGTACCGGATCTCCGATATAGACCCAGCCGTTTTGGACTCTTTGCATGACCACAAAGTGTTTGTAGCCGCGGACATCCATGAGCACGACCACTGGAATTTTGATGTCGTTCAATGTTTCCGTCGCCACCCGGTAGCCACGGGCACGCATGCCGATGCTTTCCACGTAGCGCTTCATGTCGAGCATGGAGAAGCCCTGGACGCGGACAAGATTCTGATCTGAATGTTCCAGCATGCCTTCGATGATCTGATCTTCAGTGACATCCAGCCAATAGGCTTGGCGCAATATGGTGGCCAGCGCCGCTGCGCCACAACTGAAGTCGGTTTTCTGTTGCACCAGGTCGGCGAATTTACGCTCGCGTATGCTCTGGATCGGTTTGTACACCACCGCGCCACCGGGCAGGATAGCGAGCGGCATCTGTGCAGCCTCGATCACACCGGCCACGCAAAGCAAAAATGCCAAGGCAATAATACGCATGATGGGATGCCCCCCTGGTTATGTTGAAAAGGCCCCCGTGAGGGGGCCTCCAGAGACAGCATTTAGAACGAAGTATTGGAGATAGCCAGCGAGTTGCTTTGTTGGTTGCCCACACCAGCAGCTACGTTGACGCCCAGGTTGCCACTGCCGCCATTGACCGAGCCACTCAGGGTTGCAGTGTTGGTCACAGGGTTTGCCCAGCCAGTAGGAGTCAGCACTTGGTAGGACACAGTGTTGCTCAGATCAAACGAGCTGCTTTCGCTGAAGCTCTTCGCTTTGTCGTACGCCGATTCGGACGATTTGCTGCCCGACTTGTCGAACGACGACGCGGTCGATTTCTCGTACGAGGCATCGAACGACTTCTCGAACGAGGAATCGTGGGACTTGTCGTATGAGGAGCTGTTCGATCTGTCGTACGAAGAGTCGCGTGATTTGTCGAACGAGGATTGGTGCGATTTTTCGAACGATTTGTCGACCGCTACGTCAAGCGTTGCGTTGAGCGATGCGTTAAGCGACTTGTCGGAGCTGTTGCTGTGAGTGTGATTGCCGTAAGTAGTGGAATTGGAGGTCTGCTTAGAAGCGTCCAATGTAGCGTCCAACGAAGCAGTCAGAGAAGCACTCGAGGAACCGCTTGCGCTGCTGCTGTTGGAGCCGCTTGCAGAACTGCTGTTCGAACCACTTGCAGCGCTGTTGTTGGAACCACTGGAGCTGCTGCTATTGGAACCGCTGATATCTACGCTCAAAGAACTACTGGAGTTAGAGTTCTTCGAACCTGCCGCAGCCCAACTCGAGGAGTTGCTTTGACTGCCGCTTGCTTCGAAAGACTTATCGAAGGAAGCGCTGCCGCTCTTCGTGGTGGTCAGCGTGATGGTATCGAGGCGGAAGGTCCGATCGGCGCCGTTGTTCACAGTGAGGCCAGGGCCGCTTTGATCCGCCGAGGCGGTGGCGGTTGCGTTTCCGAGTGGAGCATTGGAGTTGGCAATTGCCATGGTGTTTTTCTGCTGGTTCAAGTCGCCGCCAGCAATGTTGATCCCCATGTTGCCGCTGCCGTTGTTACCCGATCCGCTCATCGTGGCAGAGTTTTGGGTGGAGTAGTTGTCTACCCGGTTGTTGTTGCTGAATTGCTTGACGTTAGCGGTGGCGGTGGCCGTGCCGAACACAAAGCTGTTGTCCTGACTGGAACTGGCACCGGCATTGGCAATCGCGGCTGCGTTGTCTTGCTGGTTGCCGTTACCACCGGCCACGTTGACGCCGACGTTACCGCTGGTGCCTGTGGCGGAGCTGCTCATCTCAGCGGTGTTCTGAGTCCCTTCGTTGTAGATGCGATTGTTGGTGCTGCTTTGCTTGTCGGTAGCATTAGCAGTCGCATACACAGGGATCTTGGTTGGAGGAGGGGTGTGATCGTTGCCATTGTTGTGATGACCATGGTGCCGATCGTTACCAGCTTGTACAGCAACAGCCATGACCGCAGCAATTGCGAAAACCAGAGGCTTTAACGCCGTCGAAGGTTTCATGGTGATTCTCCGTACTTTATTTTAGGTTAAGTGTTGTTATTACCTGTTGAGGGTCAATCCACGACCCGGACGTTCAGGGTGTTGGCCATTCGGTTTCCCACCCCGGCGCTCTGATTCAACTGAATCACCCCACGGCTACCGGTGAATGCCTGGTCACTGGTCGTGACCTGGCGATGGCCGGGTGTGGAGTCAGTTGGATCGGAGTTGTTGAGCAGCGCCACGTTCTGTTGCTTGAGGACGCTGTCGTCGAGACTTTGCGGCTGGGCACTGATGCTGATGCTCATCGCATTGGCTTGCTGGTTGGCGGCGCCTGAGCTCTGGTTGACACCCAGTGCCCCGCTGCCATGGCTAAAGGAGTTGCCTTGAATGCTGGACTTGGCATCCATGTTGGGGTCGACGATCGTACGCAGCCGTTGGCGGATCTGCGTGACGGCGTTGGCGTTGCGGCCTGTGGCGATAGCGCGGGCGTTGGCCTGTTGCTGCAGATCGCCCGCCGCCTGGTTGACGGCGAGGTTGCCCTGGTACTGCGCGCCGGAATTATCGATATCGGCGTTGTTGATGACGGGAGGCTGGGCGAAGGTCGATGCACTGCAAAACATGGCGATCATCAGCAGCGTACGATTCATCTTAACGGTCTCCGGTCATGATATTCAGAGCGCCCAAGCCTCGCTGGACGCTTGAATTGACCATGTTGGCGATGCCGCTGCCCGAATTTCCCGAGCGTCCGCCAGGGAGATTGGAGAGTTGGGTCTGATTGGTGATGTTGCCGCCGAGGTTGTTGGTACCTTGTGTGATCAGGCCGGAAATGCCCGTACCACTGGTGACGCCCGCAAAGTCGCCATCGCTCAGCTCATTGGTTTGCCGCAAGATTTGTTGGGATGGGTTGGCATTGACGGTCGTGGGGTTGGGATCGGGGATCATCGGAGGGCGCGTTGCCATGCGCGGCTGGACATCGCGGGTGATAACAATGATGCCGTTGTCGGCCAGTACAGGCAGGCTGACGCTTGAGCCTAATGCACATCCGATCAGCAAGAGGCTGTAAATACTCTTATTCAATGTCCCCACGGCGGCAATTCCTTCTGTTAGACGAACGCTGGCCCTTATCAGCGATACAAGGGACAGAGCAGAAGGTGTGCCGCTTTTGGTTTTCTTATTGAAAACAGTAAGTTGGGCTTGATAGTAGAAGTGGTTAAAAAATTTTGTAACGCCACTGAGACAGAGCAGCCTGAAAGTGCCGTCTTTGCTGGCGCCATTGCTCATCAAGGGCGCTGACGACCGGGTGTATCAGTGGCTTTACATTTTCACGTCTGAGCGCTCGAAGCGCTTTAGCTCGGGGGTTTACGCGGGGAGGGTGTTTCAGAAATGGACATTTTCCACTGGGCAGGGCAACCCTGTCAGGCCTTGAGCAAACGTGTCACCGCTTCAAATGCGGCTTCTTTTCGTTGTTGCCAATCCCCTTGCAGTACCTCATAAGGCCGGCGGTGCAGGTCAAGCCATTGGCGGCTGGCCTGGAAAAACGCCTGGCGTTCTGCAAGTTGTGGTTGGCAACGCTGTCCATCGTCATGCCAAGCCACGCTGTCGGGACTCAGCAGCAAATGCAGGTCGTAGTGCCGTGCCAACAAAGCCTGCTCGATCCACGTGGGACAATCGCCAAACAACGTGCGACTCCAAAGGATATTGCTTAATAGATGTGTATCCAGAATCAACAGCGAAGGCTGTTGGGCCCGTGCTTCATCCTCCCAAGTCAGCTGGCCATGTGCTATGGGTGCAATGTCATCATAGCGGGTTTCCCGTGCTTCGCTTTCGATAAAATGCCGAACGTATTCATTGACCAATATGCCGCCGAAATTGGCGAGAATCTCATTGGAAAGCCAGCTTTTTCCGCTGGATTCCGGCCCTGTCAGCACCAGCACTTTCATGTGCGCAACACCGGGGTCGTGCGCCATTCGCGCCAGCCCTGCACCGCCAACAGCAGGAACAACCCATACAAAGCGGCGGTCAGGTACAACGCCTTGTAGGCGAACAACCCAACGAAGATCACATCCACGACGATCCACAACGGCCAGCATTGAACGCGCTTTTGTGCCATCCACCACTGAGCCACCAGGCTGAAGCCCGTGAGTGCTGCATCGAGCCAGGGTTGGGCCGCGTCGGTCCAGTGCGCCATGGCGGCACCCAGCAGCAGGCTGCCCATCGCACCGATGGCCAGGCCGTACGCCACCGATCGCCTGTCCAAAGCGCTGACCTCACGCCCATGTCGCGCATCGCCTGCGCGGGTCCATTGCCACCAACCATAGAGCTGCAAGGCGGCATAGATCACTTGCAGCAGCATGTCCGAATACAGCTTCACCTCGTAAAAGATCCAGCTATAGATCAGCACCATGACCAGGCCGATCGGCCAGCACCAGGGGTTCTGCTTGACCGTCAACCAGACGGCGATGACGCCGAGGGTGGCAGCAAACAGTTCAAGCCCGGACATGGAAGTTCCTTGGAGGAAATCGAAGAGGGGGCGGATTGTACCCTGTGTAGGAGCGAGCTTGCTCGCGATGAGCGTCCGGGCAACGCAGTCCGTCAGGCACTGCGCGTGATCGTTGACGTTTTTCGCGAGCAGAGCTCGCTCCTACAGAATTAAACGAGCCGAACACTGGCCGCACTCGACTGTTCAGTTGCCAATGCGGTTTTTGGTGGTTGCTTGTTGTTGGAACAACGATGGCCAGCCATTGAGGCCCTTTAGTTGGGCTTGCCTGATAGCGTTTCGGCCTTTAGTGGAAAAACCTGAACACAAACTGATTTTTCACGGAATTTTCCGTGGCCTGCAGGTATCTTGTGCGCGCGGGTTTTCAACTACGCTGAACGCTTTGAAAAATAATGACGGGGCATGCGTTGACGCGTGGCCTTTGGGGGATTGATGGATCTTTGGACTGCCTTTCAGGCGTTGATTCTTGGGGTTGTTGAAGGACTGACGGAGTTTTTGCCGATTTCCAGCACCGGGCACCAGATCATTGTGGCCGACCTGCTCGATTTCGGTGGCGAGCGCGCCATGGCGTTCAACATCATCATCCAGCTGGGGGCGATCCTGGCGGTGGTGTGGGAGTTTCGCCGCAAGATTCTCGATGTCGTCGTTGGATTGCCGACACAACCGAGTGCCCGGCGCTTTACCGCCAACCTGCTGATTGCCTTCCTGCCGGCGGTGGTATTGGGCGTGATATTCGCCGATCTGATCCACCACTACCTGTTCAACCCGATCACGGTGGCCACCGCGCTGGTTGTGGGTGGCATCATCATGTTGTGGGCTGAAAATCGTCAGCATGAGGTGCATGCCGAAACGGTGGATGAAATTACCTGGAAAGATGCGCTGAAAGTTGGTTTCGCCCAGTGCCTGGCGATGATTCCGGGCACCTCGCGCTCCGGCTCGACGATCATTGGCGGCTTGCTGTTCGGCCTGTCGCGCAAAACGGCTACCGAGTTTTCGTTCTTCCTTGCCATGCCGACCATGGTGGGCGCGGCAGTGTACTCAGGCTACAAGTACCACAAGCTGTTCGTGCCGGCCGACTTCCCGGTGTTTGCCCTCGGCTTTGTCACCGCGTTCATCTTCGCGATGATTGCCGTCAGAGGTTTGCTCAAGTTCATCGCCAGCCATAGCTATGCGGCATTTGCCTGGTATCGCATCGCCTTCGGCCTGCTCATTCTGGCCACCTGGCAGTTCGGTTGGGTCGACTGGAGCGCGGCCAAGCCATGAATGACGCCAGCGCCCGCAATCAATCAGACCGGGGTTCGACCCGTCATTTGCGGTTGAAGCTGCTGGCGTTTGCGATGCTGTGCGCGCTGCCGTTGTTCGGTTCGCTGTCGATGTGGCTGCGAGGGGTTTCGCTGATTCCCTTGGCGGCCTACGGCATCGTCAGTGTGTTGGCGTTCCTGCTGTACTGGAGTGACAAGCGCAAGGCCCGTGCCGACCAGTGGCGCACGCCGGAGAACGTGCTGCATGCACTGGAGTTCGCCGGTGGCTGGCCGGGCGCCCTGTTGGCGCAGCAGGTGTTTCGGCACAAAACGCGCAAGGTCTCGTTTCAACTGGTGTTCTGGCTCATCGTGGTGCTGCATCAGGTGTTCTGGATCGACATGCTGTTTCTCGGCGCGCATCTGTTTGCACTGTTTTGATCAAGAGTGATGCCCCCTGTGGTGAGGGGATTTATCCCCGTTGGACTGCGCAGCAGGCCTCTTCTTTTGAGGGGTAAAAGGGGCCGCTGCGCGACCCAACGGGGATAAATCCCCTCGCCACAATGTATTTGCCCTCTGAATGAGCGAGATTTAAAGCAACAACCCAACCTGCGTACGCTTGGGCAACTTGCCGACCACCAGTTGGTGAGAGCGCCGCAACAAACCTTGCAGCTCTTCGGTACCCAGCGGGTAGGGCGTTGTCATGATGATCCATTGGGCCCGCGCCAGATAAGGGGCCGGGTGAATGCCCGGACGATCGCAGTGACCGAGAAACAGATCCTTGTCGACCTTGAACGCCAACGAGTCGCCACGCAGGCCCTGCAAGGCGAACATCTTGTTCCCAGCCACTGAAAACACTCGCACGCCACCCCATTTGTAATCTTCCCGTGCACCGGGCAGCGCCAGGCAATAGGCAGCGGCGTCGTCCTCACTCATGCGTCCTCTGTTCATATCAAACGGTCCCCGCAGGCGTTGAAGGTTTCGATCAAATGGTCGAGCCAGGCACGTACGGCGGGCATCACTCCGCGCCGATGTGGGTAGACCGCTTGTAGCCAGCCACCGGGCATCGACCAGTCGGGGAGCAACTGCACCAGCGAGCCGTTTGCCAGTTCCTGCTCGCAATACATCATTGGCAGTGTGGTAAAGCCCTGGCCGGCGAGGGCGCAGGTCTTGCGCACGATGAAATCGTCAATGCCCAACCGCGCTTCACGGGCCAGGTCGTAGGGCTTGCCGTGGCCATCGACCAGGCGAATGTGCACCAGGCGATCCGGTTCAAGGGCGCCCAGTATCGGCAGGCCTTTCAAGTCGTCTGGATGGTTGATGTCATGTCCCTGGATGAACTCGGGGCTGGCCACTACGAGCATCTGTGCCTGACGCAGGCGACGGGTCACCAGCAGAGGGTCTTCGTCGCCCGGTTCGCGCACGCGCAATGCGACATCGACGCCCTCGGTTACCAGATCGACCCGGCGATTGACCAGCATGACCTCGAGTTGCACCTGCGGAAATTTTTCCAGAAAGCTGCTGATCACACCGGGGAGCATCTCGTGCGCCAGTCCGACAGGGGAGGACACGCGCAACCGTCCCCGGGGCTCGCTCGACATGCTGGCAACGGCTTCGTCGGCCATTTCGGCTTCCAGCAGCATGGCCTGGCAGTGACGTAGATAGCGTTCACCCACAGCGGTCAGCTTGAGTTGGCGGGTGGTGCGTTGCAGCAGGCGCGCCCCCAGTCGTTCCTCAAGTTCGGCAATGCGCCGGGACAGCCGTGACTTGGGAATCCCCAGTAATCGCCCGGCCGCGGCGAAGCCTCCGGCCTCGACGACTTTGGCGAAGTAATAGAGGTCGTTCAGGTCTTGCATGAAGGGTGCCTCGATTGTTCCATCAGTGGGACAAACTATCGCATTGTTGCACGCTAATCAGCTATTGGTTTGGTCTGTAGGATTGTTTCCATCAGATCGCCCTGGCGGCGATCCTCACTTGGAGATCCCACATGAAACTGCTGCACATCGATTCGAGCATTCTTGGTGACAACTCGGCTTCCCGTCAGCTGAGCAGCCAAGTGGTCAAAGCCTGGCAGGCCGCCGAACCAACTGCCGTGGTGACTTACCGTGACCTGGCCGCCGACGCCATCAGTCACTTCTCTTCGACCACGCTGGTGGCTGCGGGCACCACTGCCGAACTGCGCGACGCGGCGCAAAAACACGAAGCGGAGCTCAGTGCATCGACCCTGGCTGAATTCCTCGCCGCCGATGCCGTGGTGATTGCAGCGCCCATGTACAACTTCACCATCCCAACTCAACTCAAAGCTTGGATCGACCGCATCGCGGTGGCCGGTCAGACCTTCCGCTACACCGAAGCCGGCCCTGAAGGCCTGTGCGGTGGCAAGAAAGTGGTGATCGTTTCCACGTCCGGTGGTCTGCACGCCGGCCAGGCAACCGGCGTTGCCCACGAAGACTACTTGAAAGTGCTGTTCGGCTTCATTGGTATCACCGACATCGAGTTCGTCCGCGCCCATGGCCTGGCTTACGGTGACGAAATGCGCACCAAAGCCATGAACGACGCCCAGACGCAAATCAGCGAGCAACTGTTCGCCGCCGCGTAAGGCTTGCGTAAAGACGTCAAACGGCGCAGGCAATCCCCAAAAAACTCTGTATTCTGATCACGCAAGTGGCAGGTGCGGAGTTTTTTGTTTCCGACTGTTTCATGATTTTAATGAGTTGTGGCCCGAGATATGCAGTCAAGGGTGAACAACCGCGGTCCGGTAACAGGGTGGGGCATCCCATGATGCGTCTTTGTGCAACCTTACTGATATGTTTATTCAGCAGCCTGAATTCAGTGCACGCCGCGCCTGCGCCGCATCCACACTGGAGCGTCGGCTACCACGAGATGAGCTTTCTCGATCCGCTCGACCTGCAGCCGATGCGTGCCATCGCGTTCTATCCCTCCAGCGAAAAAGAGCACTCCAGCAAACTTGAGGGTTACACGGTCGAGGCCGGTGAAGACACCAAAGTCGCCATGGGCCGCTTTCCCATGCTGATGCTGTCCCACGGCAACACTGGAACCCCACTGGCTTTGCATGACCTGGCCACCTCGTTGGCACGCAAGGGGTTTGTGGTGGTGGCGGTGATTCATCCGGGTGACAACTCCAAGGACCATAGTCGTCTCGGCACCTTGAGCAACCTGTACGGACGCCCGATCCAGATTTCCGAAGCCATTACCGCAACCCTGGGCGACCGGATGCTGGCGCCCTACGTCAATGCCGATCAGGTCGGCGTCATTGGTTACTCGGCGGGCGGGGAGACGGCGTTGATACTGTCCGGTGCGACGCCGGACCTGGATCGCCTGCGCCGTTACTGCCAGGAACGCCCGGACGATCGCGACGCCTGTAACACCCAGGGTGAACTCATCGTCGATCGTGATGATTTGCAACCGGTGGCCGACCCTCGCGTCCATGCATTGATGCTGATGGCGCCGCTCAGCCTGAAGTTTGGCCGCCAGACCTTGGCCGATGTGCATGTACCGGTGCTGCTGTACAGCGGTGACGGCGACAAGCTGGTGCCCATCGACAAAAACGCTGCGGCGTTGGCGCGCAAACTGCCGGTGGCACCGGACTTCAAGTTGCTGGCCGGAGCCGGGCACTTCGTGTTCATGGCGCCCTGCAACGATGAACAGATCGTCATCATGCCGGCGCTGTGCACCGATGCCGATGGCGTCGATCGCGAAGACATTCACCGCAACCTGATTACCGAAGCTGGACGCTTCTTCTCGCGCACCCTTGGAAAAGTGTCCCGCGCCGGCATGCAAACCGCCGATCAGTAGCCGCCCCTGTAGGAGCTGCCGCAGGCTGCGATCTTTAACGTCAAAAGATCGCAGCCTGCGGCAGCTCCTACAAGGGAGTCGTCAAGCCAGTGACCGGTGTTTGAGCAGCACGGCCAGCACCAGCGCAGCCACTGACAACAGCGCGGCAATAAAGAAAATCCACGAATATCCAAGGTTCAACGCCACGGCGCCCATCAACGGCCCGGCAATCGCCAATGCCAGGTCGAAAAACACTGCATAAGCGCTCAACCCCGCGCCACGGCTGGAGTTGGGCACCTGCTTGATCGCCTCGACACCGAGCGCCGGATAGACCAGCGACAGGCCAAAACCGGTCAGGCCGGCCCCGATCAGGGCATAGCCCGTTGAAGGGGCAAGCCAGAGTAAGGCCAGACCCGCGGTTTCGATGGTCATGCAGGCAATGGCCGAAGTGAATCCGCCAAAACGGCTGATGCTGGAAATGAACAGCAGCCGCGCCAGAATGAAGCACACCCCGAATACCGTCAGGCAGTACGCCGCGCCGCTCCAGCCACGGTTGACGTAATACAAGGTGATAAAGGTGGTCAGGGTGCCGTAGCCGATGGACGCCAGGCTCAAACTCGCACCAAAGGGCGCTATGCGTCCAAACACGGCCCAAAAGGGCAGGCGTTCGCCGCGCACCACCGGCACCGACGGTTTGTTGCGGATCAGCAGCAGCGCCAGAGCAGCCAGCAATGACAACGCGATCCCCAGGCTGGTGAACCCCAGTTGATCGACCATCACCACCCCCAGCGGCGCGCCGATGGCGATAGCGCCGTAGGAGGCGATGCCGTTCCAGGAAATCGAACGCGCCGTATGTTCGGCCCCCACCTGGCCCATGCACCAACTGATGGTGCCTACCCCGATCAGGCCTTGGGCGACCCCGAGCAACAAGCGGCCGGCAATCAGGATCACCAGACTCAAAACAGGCGTGCTCTGCAGCAGAGTCGACAGCAACGTCAGCACGCCACTCAGGACAATGCCCGACAAGCCATAAACAATCGCGCGTTTGGTGCCAACAGTGTCGGACATGCGTCCGGCCATCGGGCGGCTGAGCAGGGTAGCCAGGTATTGTGAACCGATGGTGATCCCGGCGATAACCGCGCTGAACCCGAGTTGCTCGTGAACGTAACCCGGCAACACCGCAATCGGCAGGCCGATGCAGAGGAAGGCAATAAAGGTGTAGAAGACGATGGAGACGATCTGCAGGGTGATCGCCATGGAGCTTTGCGGTGGCTGTAGCGGCGCAGACATGAGGGCTCGTTCGCGGGCGGCGGTGGGAGAACTGCATGATGGCGTGGCGGGGGGATAAAAGAAAGCAGGCTAACTATTAAAAGATCGCAGCCTTCGGCAGCTCCTACATTGGAATGCATTTTCCCTGTAGGAGCTGCCGAAGGCTGCGATCTTTTGATCTTCAGGCAATAAAAAGCCCTGTCACAAGGACAGGGCTATTCATTTGAAACTTGCAGCTGCCCTTAGAACACCACACCCTGGCTACGCAGGTAGTCGTCATAGGTGCCGCTGAAGTCGGTCACGCCATTGGGGCTCAGCTCGATGATGCGCGTGGCGAGCGACGATACGAACTCACGGTCGTGGCTGACGAAGATCAACGTGCCCGGGTAGTTTTCCAGCGCCAGGTTCAGCGCTTCGATGGATTCCATGTCCAAGTGGTTGGTCGGTTCATCCATTACCAGTACGTTCGGTTTTTGCAGGATCAGCTTGCCGAACAGCATGCGACCTTGCTCACCACCGGAAATGACCTTGACCGACTTGAGGATCTCGTCGTTGGAGAACAGCATGCGGCCCAGAGTGCCGCGAATGATCTGCTCGCCCTGCGTCCACTGGCCCATCCAGTCGAACAGGCTGACGTCGTCTTCGAAGTCATGGGCGTGGTCCTGGGCGTAGTAGCCCAGCTCCGCGCTTTCGGTCCATTTGACGGAGCCTGCGTCCGGCGTCAGCTCGCCCATCAAGGTGCGCAGCAGCGTGGTCTTGCCGATACCGTTCGGGCCGATGATCGCCACGCGCTCGCCGGCTTCGACGGTGAAGCTGAAGTTCTTGAACAGGGTCTTGCCGTCGAAGCCCTTGGACATCTGCTCGATGGTCACGGCCTGGCGGTGCAGTTTCTTGGTTTGTTCGAAGCGGATGAACGGGCTCACGCGGCTCGATGGCTTGACTTCGGCCAGCTGGATCTTGTCGATCTGCTTGGCGCGGGAAGTGGCCTGCTTGGCTTTCGAGGCGTTGGCCGAGAAGCGGCTGACGAAGGTCTGCAGTTCGGCGATCTGGGCTTTCTTCTTGGCGTTGTCCGACAGCAGTTGCTCGCGGGACTGGGTCGCCGCGGTCATGTACTCGTCGTAGTTGCCCGGGAACAGGCGCAGTTCACCGTAGTCCAGGTCGGCCATGTGAGTGCAGACGCTGTTGAGGAAGTGACGGTCGTGGGAAATGATGATCATGGTGCTGTTACGCGCCGTCAAAATCGTTTCCAGCCAGCGGATGGTGTTGATGTCCAGGTGGTTGGTCGGTTCGTCGAGCAACAGCACTTCCGGATCGGAAAACAGTGCCTGAGCCAGCAAGACGCGGAGTTTCCAACCTGGCGCGACTTCGGTCATCGGGCCGAAATGCTGTTCCAGGGGAATACCCAGGCCCAACAGCAGCTCACCGGCACGGGATTCGGCGGTGTAGCCGTCCATTTCGGCGAACTCGGTTTCCAGCTCGGCCACGGCCATGCCGTCTTCTTCACTCATTTCCGGCAGCGAGTAGATGCGGTCGCGTTCGGCCTTGACCTTCCACAGCTCTTCGTGACCCATGATCACGGTGTCGATCACGGTGAATTCTTCGTAAGCGAACTGGTCCTGGCGCAGTTTACCCAGGCGCACGTTCGGCTCGAGCATGACCTGGCCACCGGAGGGCTCGAGGTCACCGCCAAGAATCTTCATGAACGTCGACTTGCCGCAACCGTTGGCACCGATCAAGCCGTAACGGTTACCACCGTTGAACTTGACGGAAACGTTTTCGAAAAGCGGCTTGGCGCCAAACTGCATCGTGATGTTAGCTGTAGAAATCAAAGGTTTTTCCTGCGAAGCATTCAGAGTAGCGAGGGTGCGGGAGTACCGCGCTTGGCCCGAATCGAAGTGCGCTGAGGCCGGGGTATTCCCGTCATCAACCAAGGGGGCGCGTAAAGTTTGGCGGCGATTGTACTGGTCTGGCTCTTTAAACGATAGGGCAATAAGGCCGCAACCACGGTTTGCCCGCATCAGTGGACAGATTTTCACATCTGAAGGCTAACAATTGGTTACAACCAGTGGCTAAAATGCCATCTTTCAACTCATTCCGGTAATGGGTACCCGGACCAATGTTTTGTTTTCAGACGCTGCACAAGTCCCGCAGGCCGCTGGTCTGGCAGAGGGGGCGCAGTTTGTTCATTTCTGACGTGTGATGATTTCCGTGAAACTCTTCATTGCCGCTATTTACGTTGTTTCTATCGCGTATGTGCACTTGCGCGGACGCGTACGCCACAAGCTGGGCCGCCAACTGAGTGATCACTCGACGTTTCTCGCGCCGATCAATTGCTTCCTTTATCTGTTTTCCAAGCTTCCCAACAAGGCTTACCTTGATCCGGCTGACTTTCCCGACCTGAGCCCCTTGCAGACTCACTGGGAAGAAATCCGCGCCGAAGGCCAGAACCTGCTGCGCGCGGGTGAAATCAAGCGTTCGAATCAGTACGACGATCTGGGTTTCAATTCGTTTTTCAAGACCGGCTGGAAGCGCTTCTACCTCAAGTGGTATGGCGACAGCCACCCGTCGGCCATGAAGCTTTGCCCGCGTACCACTGAACTGGTGAAGAGCATCGGCTCAATCAAGGCCGCCATGTTCGCCGAGCTGCCGCCGGGCTCCAAACTGGTGCGCCACCGTGACCCGTACGCCGGCTCCTATCGTTATCACTTGGGCCTGGAAACGCCCAACGATGCCGGGTGCTACATCAATGTCGATGGCGAGAACTATTACTGGCGTGACGGTGAAGCGGTGATGTTCGATGAGACCTACATTCACTACGCCGAAAACACCACCCAGCAAAATCGCCTTATTCTGTTCTGCGATGTCGAGCGACCGATGAAGTACCGCTGGGCAGCCGCGTTCAATGGCTGGTTCAGCCGGTCAGTGATGTCGGCTGCCGGCGCGCCAAACGAGGCGGGCGACAAAACCGGGGGGCTCAATCGTCTGTTCAGCAAAATCTATAAGATCCGGCTGCGCGGAAAGGAACTGAAGAAGCGCAATCGCAAGCTCTATTACTTGGAGAAGTGGGCAATTTTTGGTGGTTTGCTGGCGGTCTTTGTCCTGATCTGAGGGCCTTAACCTCTGTACTTGTAGGAGCGAGCATGCTCGCGATGGACGCCAGAGCCCGCGGGGAGCCAGGCACCCAGCGTCATCGTTTTCCACCATCGCGAGCATGCTCGCTCCTACAGAGGCCATTTGCTGGCCTTTTTCTTGGCTGCAGGCTTTGCCCTGCCATCCAGACTGCGCCTGAGCAATTCAGTCAATTCAATCACAACCGCCGTCTTGCGTGCTTCTTCCCCTGAATCCGTTTCAACATCCTCGATCTTGCCCTCATACGCCTTCCTGCCCACTAGCCCCAGAGCCAATCTGCAATAAAAGTTCCAGCGGTTTGCCATTCGTCCGGAGCGCTGGAAAAAAACGTCGTGTTACATCTGCTCATGGAGGTTTTGATTAACAAATTCGAACCCTGGGCGTAGCGTGTTATCGAAGTCCCCACACACGCACGTCGAAGAGGCACCCCATGAAACGATGCGTAAGCGGCGTCATCCTGCTGGCCTTGAGCAGTACGTTTGGTCAACTGGCTCACGCGCAAGACCCACTGCCACAAACACCGTTGCAGGTCGCCCAGAGTCTGCCGAACAGTGGCAACAACAATCCCTACAACAGCCCGATTCGGCGGGCCAACCCCAATAGCATGCAGGGCACGCAACCCAGCGCTCCGGCCATTCGAAGCCCGAACACCGTGCCTGTGCCACGACCACCGACCCTTGATAACGGCGGGATCGGCAACCGATATCCGCAAAGTCAATCGGCGCCTGCTGGAACCCCAAAATTCATCCCCAATCCAGCGCCCCGCAATTGAGTGGTCGGGTAACCGTCCCATGACATAAGGAACCGTGCATGTTGCGACCAACCCTCCTGGCCACTGTTTGCGTCAGCTTATTGATCACCACCACGCTGCCTGTTCTGGCAGCACCCTCCCAAGACATGGAGAGTGAACAGGGCACCCTTGAGGTCACACCAATCGTTGAGGGATTGGCGCATCCTTGGGCACTGGCGTTTCTTCCTGACCGCACGGGCATGCTGGTAACTGAACGGCCCGGTAACCTGCGGGTAGTGAGTCCCGACGGAAAACTCTCTGCGCCCATCAACGGTGTACCCGAGGTCTGGGCCAAAGGGCAGGGGGGGCTGCTGGACGTGGCGTTGTCACCGGATTTCAAGCAGGACCGTACGATCTACCTGTCGTACGCTGAAGGTGGCGGTCAGGGCGGTAAGGCCGGCACGGCCGTTGGTCGCGGGCAGTTGTCCGAAGACCTGATGAGCCTGAAGAACTTCACGGTGATTTTTCGCCAGGCGCCCAAGCTTTCGGTCGGCAACCATTTTGGTTCACGGCTGGTGTTCGACCGCAACGGTTTCCTGTTCATTACCCTGGGTGAAAACAACGATCGCCCGACGGCCCAGGACCTCGACAAGCTGCAAGGCAAGATCGTGCGGATTTACCCGGATGGCAAAGTACCGGACAACAACCCTTTTGTCGGCCAGCCCGGTGTGCGACCGGAGATTTGGGCCTATGGCATTCGCAATCCGCAAGGCACGGCGCTCAACCCCTGGACGGGCGCACTTTGGGAAAACGAGCACGGCCCCCGAGGCGGTGATGAGGTCAACATCATCGAGCGCGGCAGGAACTACGGTTGGCCAATGGCCACCCACGGCATCAACTATTCAGGTCAGCCAATCCCGGAATCCAGAGGGAAAACCGTCGAAGGCACTGTCGGGCCGCACCATGTTTGGGAAAAGTCTCCCGGCCTGAGTGGCATGGCGTTCTATGACGCAGATCGATTCAAGGTTTGGCAGCACAATGCATTCATCGGCGCATTGGTAACCCAGGAACTGATCAGATTGCAATTGGACGGTGATAAGGTCGTTCATGAAGAACGTTTGCTGGGTGAACTCGACAAGCGCATCCGTGATGTGAGGCAGGGGCCGGACGGGTATCTGTATGTGCTAACCGATGAAGAGAATGGAGGGTTGTACAGGATCGGCCTGAAATAAACCGTCGCCCTGTAGGAGCTGTCGAGTGCAACGAGGCTGCGATCTTTCAAAGAAGCAAAATCAAAAGATCTCAGCCTTCGACAGCTCCAGATCTGCCAATAGGCCATTGACTTGCCATCAACGCCCGGCTAATTTCTGGCCATGACTTTTACCGTATTGCGCTGCCAGCCAAGCATTATTACCGCCATTCCTCATTTGGCGGGCTAGCTCACGACTGCAGCACCCAACCCGCCCTAGAGGCGGGTTTTCATTTTCTGTCTCGGGGTTCTGATCAATGTCAGGAGACGATCATGACCAGCACGCCCGCGCAACATTCCCTGCTTGAGCACTACGTTAAAAAAATCCTTGCCGCGCCGGTCTACGAACTGGCTGTGCGCACACTGCTGCAAACGGCACCTGGGTTGTCTGAAACGTTGGGCAACCAGATCCTGCTCAAGCGCGAAGATTTGCAACCGACGTTTTCCTTCAAAGTCCGTGGTGCCTACAACAAACTGGTGAACTTGAGCGTTGCGCAAAAGAACCGCGGCGTGATTACCGCTTCGGCCGGAAACCATGCCCAGGGCGTGGCACTTGCCGCTCGGAAGTTGGGTATCGACGCTACGATCGTCATGCCAGCCACTACGCCGGATTTGAAGGTGCAAGGCGTACGCAGTCGAGGTGCTGAAGCGCTATTGCATGGGGATAGCTTTCCGTTTGCCTTGGCCCATGCATTGGCGCTGGTAGAGCAAACCGGCAGAACCTTTGTGTCGCCTTTCGACGATCCGGATGTGATTGCCGGGCAAGGCACAGTGGCCATGGAGATTCTCCAGCAGCATCAAGGTGTGCTGGACGCGATATTCGTCCCAGTGGGCGGTGGGGGATTGATTGCCGGCATCGCTGCGTACATCAAATACCTACGGCCGGAGGTGCGCATCATCGGCGTCGAGTCGGAGCATTCCGCCTGCTTGAAAGCCGCGTTACAGGACGGTGAGCGCGTGGTCCTGCCAACCGTGGGCACCTTTGCCGATGGTGTAGCGGTCGCGCAAATAGGTGCTCATGGTTTCGAAGTGTGCCGGTTTTGTGTCGATGAAGTGCTGACGGTCAGTAACGACGAGCTTTGCTGTGCGATAAAGAATATCTACGACGATACGCGCTCGATCACCGAACCGTCTGGCGCTCTGGCTGTGGCCGGGATCAAGCAATACGTGGCGCGCAGCGGCGTCAGGGGAAAGACACTGGTGGCCATCGACTCGGGGGCGAATATCAATTTTGATAGTTTGAAACACGTGGCCGAGCGCGCCGCGTCTAGCGATGCGCTGGCTTGATGGGGGGCAGGGCACGGTAAAACGGGTTACTCCATGACGGCTTTGTCGACCTGGCTCGACGCCGACCAGATTCGGTAGCGTACCTCGACGTCCTTGGGTGCATAGATCACGATGGGCAGCTTGCTGTTGTAACGCAGCGTGAAGCCATCACCGACCACCGGAACGAAGTCCTGCTTGCTCTTGCCGTCCGGACAGGCCATCAGCGTGCTCATCGGGCCGGTGACTTTTTCCAGGCGGTAGTACGGATAACCCCAGCCCTCAAGGTTTTTCTCTTCCAGAACGCCACCCAGACGTTGGCGGTTGCAATCAACCGTCAGGGTTTTTCCAGCGAGGATCTCGACTTTGAAGTTTTCCTCCTGGGTTTGTGGGGGCAGGTGAATGGCCTGACGGGTGAAGCCGGCTTCGGCTTTTGGGTAAGGTGCGACCTTCTCCAGTGTTGACGCTTGGACCAGGCCCGATAGTGCAGTCAGGGCAAGGCCGATGGATAGGCGATTGATTAAAGAGTTCATGATGCCTCCTTGCGTTTAAGAAGAGTGGCGAGTGTTCGCCAGGCGCGCATTTTTACTGCCGTTGGCGGCGGATGCAAAATTTAATGTGTTTGCAAAATGCAGGACCTCCGCAAACTTGTCTTGCAAATTGCATGGCAATTGTTAATGGGTTGTTACATAAAACCTTGATTTACCGATGAACAACCGGGCGCATTTGAGGGCATGTTTTATGCTCTATCTGTTCTCAAGCTGACCAGGATTTCAAACGAGCGGGCGTCAATGATTGATTGGCAATCACATAAAAAAGGAGAGGGTCCCCATGTTTCTTTCTGCCTTGGAACTACGCAATATCATTGAAAGCAGTTTTCTACCGAAACGCTGCCAATGCACGCTGTCGCCGGAATTGTCCATGACGGTAAAAGTGTACGCCGATGGGGAAACCGATCAGTTGGACCTTTTCAAGACCGGTATCGATGCCCGGCAACTCAATGGCTGCCGGGAAATCAACGAATTGATTGCGATATTGCGTACCGATCTTGCACATCACTACGTGGAACCGGTGCACAGTCAGGCTATGCGCAAGGCGCTTTAACCTGCGGTTTCCAGTTCAACTGATACGCGCCGGGTCTGGAAAAAAGCCAGGCCCAGCGCCAGTTCCATTGCCACGGCAAGCAAAATACCCGGCCCGGCATGACCATTGAGCCATTCGCCGAAGCCCAGTATCGCCAGGCCCCAGCAACCGAGCATGAAGCCGTTACTCAGCGCGCTGCGGGTGGCGGAGGGGGCTTCGTTGCGTGCCAGATAGAACATCACACCCAATGCTGCAAAAAGCACGGCTGTGCGTCGCGCGATCAACCCCGTCGTCAGTGAGTACTCGCTATCCCAGGTGGCCAGCATCCAGTCGGGCACGAAGCCCCAGACCAGCGCCAGGAAGAAACACAACACGGCGGTGAACGTCGATAACGTTCGAAAAGAAAACTGCATGGCGAATCCTTGCGGCAGTGAGGGACTAGAGCATAGCGCCAGAACCCTCACGCGAATACCGCAAGGTGATATTTCAGATTTTTCCGTCAGCTCTGATAGTTGCACGCATCAGAAAGTTTTCGGTAATTGAGTTCTGCAGGTTTTCCCGATTGCTCATCGATGTACGTCATTGTCGCCGTGACCACTTTGCATTCCAGGGTGTCGGGTTCTGTCAACGAAAGGACCTTGCCGACATGCAGAGGCATGCCGTAGTGGTAAGAAGGGATGGCTTGGGATGAGGCGGATTCATCGGCTTGAGCCAATGCGGTCAGCGGGGCACAGACAAGGGCAACGGAAACGAGCAGGGCGCGCGAGTTCATGGTGCGATCTCCAGTGCAGGCGGTTATCAGCTCGACATGGCGTCGAACTTGCCGCACTGGTCATCAGAGGACTCTGAAGGCGTGCGGTCCAGTTAATATTGGACTGCACGATTAAGAATTGGTTAACGCGCCGCAATGCCACCTGTCGCTTTGCCACTACCGTTCGGCGGCAATGCCTCCTGAAGGCGTGAGCCCGCTCGCGATGGTCGTGAATGATGGCGCGTGAATCCAGATGCCCAGCGGCGCCCGTTCGTATTTCGCGAGCATGCTCGCTCCTACAGTTAGAGCCTTCCGACTAAAGTCGACTGCAAGGTCAAGAAGCCTTCTGCCATCATTGCCGTTCACCCCCGCGTGTTCACTTCCCCGGTCAGCCACTGATCCGGGCGAAGGCTATTTTTGGCTGCGTGCGCCCCGGCGTTCACGCAGCACTGTTGGAGTTTTTCATGCGTCCCCCCTTTACCTTGATCACCGCGCGCCAGTCACTTGGCTTCGGCGCTTTAGTGCTGTGCGCCGGTTTTACCGGGCCGACTCAAGCGAGCGGTTTTATCGATGACACTCAGGCAAACATCGAATCGCGTACGGTGTATTTCAATAGAGATTTTCGTGACGGACACACGTCCAACGAGCAGGGCGCTTCAAAGCGCGAGGAGTCGGCCCAGGGCTTCATCCTCAACCTGCAATCGGGTTACACAGAGGGCACGGTAGGGTTCGGCGTCGACGCATTGGGCATGCTCGGGATCAAACTTGACTCCAGCCCTGACAGCAGCAACAGCGGCCTGTTGCCCTCCAGCGGCAGCAACCCGCGTGGTTCGGTGGATCAGTACGCCAAGCTCGGCCTCACCGCCAAGGTGCGCGTCTCGCAAAGCGTGTTGAAGTACGGCGCGTTGCTGCCGGATGTACCGCTGCTCAAGTACAACGATGGACGCCTGCTGCCGACGATGTTCAACGGCGCGATGCTCACCTCCAGAGAAGTCAAGGATCTGTCCTTCATGGCCGCGCGCCTGGACAAGTACACCGCCCGGGATTCCACCGATTCCCAGGACATCCGCGTGCACTGCAAGAACAAGCGTTATGCCTGCAATATCACGGCCGATCACTTCGATATGTACGGTCTTGACTACAAGATCAATGAGCGGCTGACCGCGCAATATCACTATGCCGAACTGGAAGACATCTACCGCCAGCATTTCTTCGGTTTGCTGGCCAGCCAACCGCTAGGCAGCGGCTTGCTCAAGGCTGATATGCGCTTGCTCAAGAGTGCCGACAGTGGCGCCGCACGCGCCGGCTCCATCGACAACCGCGCCCTGAGCGGGATGCTCGCCTACGCCATCAGCGGTCATACGTTCAGTGCCGGTTGGCAGCGCATGAACGGTGACAATTCGATGCCGTACCTGGATGGCACCAACCCGTACCTGGTCAACTACGTGCAGGTCAACGATTTCGCCGCCGCCCAAGAGCGCTCGTGGCAGTTGCGCTACGACTACGATTTCAAAGCCATCGGTCTCAACGGCCTGACATTCTTGACGCGCTACGTGAACGGCGATCACGTCAAGGTGCCGGGCAGCGATCAGGAAGGCAAAGAGTGGGAACGCGACAGCGAACTCAAATACGTGGTGCAGACCGGGACGTTCAAGGATGTCAGCCTGCGCCTGCGCAATGCGACCTACCGCACCAACTATGAGCAGTTCGCCCGGGACGTGGATGAGACCCGGTTGATCGTCAGCTACAACTTTTCGGTGCTGTAGCGCCTGACAGAGCGCCTTCGCGGGCAAGTCGGGTCGCCGCATCGCTCGCTCCTACAAAAGCGCGTAAATACCGTAGGAGCGAGCGATGCGGCGACCCGACTTGCCCGCGAAGGGGCATGCAAATCAGCGAAGATCCAACTGGTGCCGATACGGTAAATCCGGCCCGGTCTTGCCGCAGGTCAGCGCCGCCGCCTGCACTGCAAACCTCACCATCGCATCGATCTGCTCACGATTCAGCCGTTGCAAACCCTCGACCGAATCCAGCTGATGCTCGGTCAACCAGGCAATCACCGCCGCCTGGAACGTATCGCCAGCGCCCACGGTATCGGCAATCTTCACCTCACAGGCCGGCACCGACCACGAGCCATACACCCGGCTGAACACCGTCGCGCCTGCACCGCCACGGGTCAGGAACACCAACTGACAACGGTGTTGCAACCAGCCGTCGACGACCCGCCCAGGATCCTGCTCGGGATACAGCAGACTCAAATCCTCATCGCTGACCTTGATCAAGTCCGCATGCTCGACCAGGGTGGTGATCCGCGAGCGCCACAACTCGATGTTCGGCTCGGGATTGAGCCGCACGTTCGGATCAAGGCTGATCAGGCGCTTGCCGCTTTCTCGCCGTACCAACGCCAGCAAAGTGTCGGCGATCGGTTGCACCACCAGCGAAAACGAGCCGATGTGCAAGCCATGCACTTCAGGCCCCAGCTGCGGCAGATGCTCTGGTTTCAGCTGTCGATCCGCGCAACCTTCGCCGCGGAAACTGTAGTGCGGCGAGCCATTGGCGCCGACCGCAACCATCGCAAGGGTCGTGGGTGCGGCGAAATCCAGCAAATAATCCGTACCTACACCTTCATCCTGCAGCACCTGCAGCAAGCGCCGACCCAGGTGGTCGGTGGACAATCCGGCAAGCAGTGCCACGTCCACGCCCAAGCGACGCAAGCCCACTGCGACGTTGAATGGCGAACCACCGGCAATGGCCTTGAAATTCACTTTTGAAGCCAGACCACTGGCGTCGTTTTCACTGAAGAAATCGAACAGCGCTTCCCCACACACCAAATACATAACTGTTCACTCTCTAAAGGGTTGCGACATGTTTTCGATAGCGCTCATAGGCCTGTTGCGAGGTCCATCGCGAGCAGCGCTCGCTCCTACAGGCGATTCTTCGCTTCGATCCACTGCGACATGTATTGCGTGCTCTTGTGGTGATGATGACGCAGCATGCTGCCGGTGAAATTGTCTCGGCGGATAGCAGGCAGGTTTTGCAGGCTGTGCTCGATCCGGCTGACCAATGCCGGACCATGAACCTTGTGTTGGTAACGCTTGGCCAGTAGCTCAAAGCCTTGCGTTTGAGCCTGCAGCCAGCGTGTTCTGTCCTGATACAGCTGCACGGCGTTGCCGGCGAATTCTTCAGCCGTACAGGTAATCGCGCCGGGCCACGCTTCCTCGCCGTGCATGCCTTCTGCGCCAATCGGCGTGGTGACGTTAGGTGTGCCACAGAGCATCGCATCGACGATCTTGCCCTTGACCCCCGCACCGAAGCGCAACGGCGCCAGGCATATCCGCGCCGCCGACATGACTTGCAAGGCGTCTTCGGCCCAGTTCATCACATGAAAACCCTGGCTCGCATTGTGTAACGCGGTGGCCTTGGGTGGCGTGTAAGCGCCGTAGATGTGCAACTGAGCGCTGGGAAGCCGCTGGCGGATCAATGGCCACACGGTGGTCTTCAACCAGAGCACCGCATCCCAGTTCGGCGCATGGCGGAAGTTGCCGATGTGCAGAAAGTGCGCGCGGCCTTCGAACGCCACGGGTGGGGCACTCGGCAGATCGACCATCAGCGGGCACCAATGCAGCAGGTTGCGCGGCACATTGAACTGCTCGACCAGCAACTCGATTTCCACTTCGGAGATCATCAGGTTCAGGTCGCAGCGATAAATCGCCGCGATCTCCCGTTGGGCCAAATCGGTGTCGGCCATGAACTCGAACTCTTCGCGCAGTGCCGGTGCGAACAATTCGTTGAAGTCATTGGCATCGTCACTGGCTTTCAAGCGTTGCTTGAGTCGCTGATGCCGGGCATCGCGCAGGCTTTGCAGGTCGGAGCTCTCAAGTACGCGCAGTGCACCGGGGCAGTGTTTTTCAACACGCCAGCCGAACTGTTCTTCCATCATGAAACGGTCGAACACCACCACATCCGGGGCCAGTTCGCGGATGAAGGTGTCAAATCCGCTGTCATTCAACTCGATTGGCACTTCGTTAATGCCCAGCGTGGCGAGGTCTGCGCGATGTTCGCCGCTGCGAGCTGGGCTGCTGAAGGTGATGTCCCAGCCTCGCTCCAGAAAGCTCTCGAGGATTTGCATCATGTGCCCGCCAGCCGCCGAAGAGCGGGGCTCGGGCCAGACGTAACCAATGACCAGGACTTTGGTTGCGTGGGGATGACTCATTGGGGGCTATTCCTTGGGGCGGGCAGGGCAGAACGGGCAGGGGGGCAATTAAATCACAGGTACTGTAGAAGGCGGAGTGGTTTGGTCGGTATAGAGCGAAGAGGTCGACGCTCCCGTGGCAGGGAGCGTCGGGTCTGGTTTGGTTCAGGTTTTTACGGCGTCAGGGACTTTTTCATGGCGGTTTCTTTTGGTCCATCGATGACCCTTTCAATCCAATTGCTATCCAGCGGATCCATCCATCGAATAATCGGTGGGGTGGCCTTCCAGTCGGTGGAAATGATCTGTCGTCCCTCGCGACTCCAGCTGGACATTTGAGCCTTGAGTTCGTCCATGTATTGGGAGGCCGGGCAACTGATATCGGCCCATGCGTCAACGATCCATGCGTTGATGTATTCCGGTTCACTAAAATCGAGAGTGGAGTGTTGAGTTCCCATCGGAATCCCGACAACAGTAAAGGTATGCGCTCCCGGCATTCTCCAAAGGCTTGCCACGCCGCCATTACTGATCACGATTACTGCGCTTGCAACTGCCATCTGGTCACAGTTTCCCGCGCCTGTCTTGAGTATTATTTCAGGATAATTGGGTTTGCCAGCTCTTTCGTACTCCCACAAAACAACGGGCTGAGTGAGTTTCACTCTTTCCTTATCGAGTGGGTCATGTGGCAGTTGTTGATTGAAGGCACCCAGGCCGGTGGCCTGTAGTTGGTCGTCTATTTGTTTTTCTGCGTCAGTCGCATAAAAACGATTCTTGTTGGCCTCGGAGAAACCACTGAAGGCGGATGGTTTGGGAGTAATGTTTATTTTAATTTCCGGGATATAAACCTCGACTCCCAAAATATTCCCTTGATTCCAGGTGGTGATTACAAATTCCCGTTTTTTTTCATCTGAAAAATGCTCGATTTTGCTCTTCAGTGCTTCGATATCAGTCGCACTGAAGCCCTTTTTAATTTCTAGATTTGAATACAATGTATCCAGTGATGGTAGGGCTTGAAAACGTTGATTCGGTATAGCCAGTGCGGGTTCAAGCAGGGGGTCTTTGGCCTTGTGAAAACCATTGATCAGGTCGGCCGCCAGACCATCATCCTCGTAATCAAGACGTGTGAATACAAGGTTGTTTGTGTTTTTCTTATCGTAAGGACAGAAGTAAAAAAGTCCTGTGTCTACTTCAGCGACCAAATAGTTGTATTTGCCATATATGATGCCAGGAATGTCTACCTGAAATGCCCTTACATCGCGCATGTCGTCGATGCCATCGATAATGGCGTTCACTCTTACAATGCGTGTTGATTTTTCAAGTTCATCATCGATTTGTTTATCCGGAAACCCGAAATGGGGATCATTGATGATGCTGCCAGTGGTTTCCGACTTGAATCGCATGTGTTCGACAAAGGGCGCAGCTGTGGCTTCTCCTACAACACCGTCAAACTTGTATATGCGTCGCTCATGGATCACTTGAGCGTTTGTACCTTTTGTAGGGTAAAGGCGTTTGTGCTCCAGTGCCTGAGCCCGTTGCTGTTCGGGGGTTTTAGTGGTTTTTATCTCTTTTGAGAGGCATGTTACGCCTCTCTTGGATTTTCCACCGGCGCTGCAAACCGCGTCGAAGCCCTCAAGTTTTCCATAATGAGAGGGTGAGGTTATGTCGGTAAGGGTATTGGGCTGTGTTGGATCGAATCGGTAAACGTTATGACCCACGACGACGTCGACTTGACCCGAAAAACGTCGAATCGTGTGAGGCTCTGTATCGAACAGGCGTGATGGCGCGAGTGTGGTTGTCCCGTCGCTGAATGTCACCGGCTCCAACGCGATGGAGCTGGCCGGCGTGAAGTTATCGAGGGGAGGACCATACGGTCGATTGCGGGTTGCGTCATAGGCATACCATTTCCCGTCCTTGAACAGCGCCGTAACCGGACGGGTCTGGCCTGACAACCCCGTGCTGGCTGCGCCCTCTGCGATATCGGCGCGCTTGAGCAGTTGCGCATGATCAATGGCTTTGCTGGTGCCATAAAAGCTCTTGATCTGATTGATGCCAAGGCCTGCGGCTCGGTAAAGCGTGGCTCCCAGCTTACACACCGTGTTTTTCCCGAACCTGAGCAAATCACCCATGCCACCCAGCGGGTTGGCGGATGAGAAGAGGCTGCTGCTCGTGATCCAGATCACTTCCACTGTCTTGGGAAAGATTTTGCCTGTTGATTTTGCCACCTTGACGGCCTGGCCAGCCGCCACGCCCCCTGGTATGACGAAGCCTGCTGCATCCAGCACACAATCGAACACGGCTGCGCCGACTTTGCCCTGGCTGATGTTGTCTATGCAGGACTTGAACGGCACCAGGCTTGCGAAGAAGTCTGAAATTTTGATCTTGAATGCTTTTTCGTTCTCCGAGTTCGTTGAACCTCGGGCCAGGCTTTCCAGTTTGTCTCGCCCCACCACGAAATGCTCATCGACGACGACTTTGGCCAAATAGTCAACTCGAGAGTGTGGAGAAAAAGCGTCGGGCACCCTGTCAAAGTTGTACCCGGCAGGGTAGAACGTGACCTGTTGGGTGATGGGTTGTATTTCTTCGATGATGACGTTGGAGGTTATACCTTCTCTGGGTACTGAACCTTTTTCATAGGCATCCCAATCGATCGGTTGTGGTGTGGCGCATTGCTTTTCTATGTAACCGCTCGGGTCATTCATGCTGCGAAAGGTTTTAAGTTCACCGTCCAACTTCAAGTGGATAGGGAGTTTTGTGTTCTTTCGGATTTCCACCGAGTCAGGAAACACTTCATAGTAAGTGAACTTTCCCTTGTATTCCGATCGTAGCAATATTCCGTGGCGCCCCTTGTGTGCCTCTATCTGCTCCGGGGTTTGAACGTAGCGGCCTTCGTCAACCGCACTGCGCACCGAATAAAATGTCTGACGACCAAACTCCAGGCTTTGTCGATCTTCCAGTGGCAATTGCGATATTAAATACTTGAACACCGATTCGGAGCCGCTGCGCAGGGTGTCAAAGTAAGCAGTAAAGGTTTCCTTGAAGAGGGAGTCGACGGATTTTAGTTGATTGAGTTTGTTTTCAATTGTTCGGATAGGGATCTGGCCGTTGTAAGAGCTCCAGATTCCGGGCTTCAGCTGTCCTGTGATATAGAGGTCGAGCAGCGAATACCTCGAAGCCCGTACGTTGTGGGGAATGTTTTTACCACGAAAGCACAGGTCTGCGTACGGCAAGCCCTCACCGAAAACCCTTTCCAGCTCGGCCTGAGCAAGCCCTTCTCTTGTAGGCATCGGCGCAGTCAAAGAATCTAGAGCCCGGGCCATCTGCGCTCTGACGTTGTTGAACTTCTCCCGGGCGACGTCCAACTGCCCTGCGGTGTAGGTATCGCTGGTATTGGCCACGAGGTTTCCATTGGCGATAGCCCAGTCGATCAGCGGATCGACCGAGGCTGATTGCGTGGCTATTTCCTGGCCCGCGGTAATGGGGGCCGTGCTGCCATAGGTCATGACCTGTTCGAAAGTCATGAGCATGGCGGCGCCTGGGTCGATCTGTTCGATACGTGCAACCGCGATCCTGAAGCTTGTCCATGTGTGACTGCCACAGACCAGATTGTCGGGCAAATTGCGAACCAGAAACTCTGGCGCGAAAGCGGACAACAAGTGGTACGCGGCGACAGGCGCGCTGGTGGCGGAAACTTTTCTACCGGCTATCAGATGCGCTTCGAGGCGGCTGACCACTGCTGAAGGCTTGGCTCCCCAATTGGCCGATTGCGTGAGGTTGTAACCGGCCACATGGTTGCGCGGCTGCCCCGGCGTGGGGTCGAGGTCGAGCAACAGCGCTGCCATGACCCATTCAGCCGCACTATTGGTAGTGGTGATGGCATTGAGATTGGACTCCAGTGTATTGCCCAGCTCAATACCAAGATCACTGTTGAGTGCGAGGTTCAGTCCTTGAGCGGGACTGGTCACAGACTTGTGCTGCAAGAGCGCATCGAGCAGGCCGCCGGCGACCGGT
The DNA here is from genome assembly GCF_050990305.1 of Pseudomonas putida. Taxonomy (GTDB): domain Bacteria; phylum Pseudomonadota; class Gammaproteobacteria; order Pseudomonadales; family Pseudomonadaceae; genus Aquipseudomonas; species Aquipseudomonas putida_AH. Next base: position 3,042,570 of record NZ_CP158817.1, read on the forward strand.
TGATCGAAATGCTGAACGGTTTGCCGGATCGTTTGCATATGCGTAGGGCTCAGGGGCAGTTCATAGCCTAAGGCACCCTTGTAATCAGCCCGCTTATTGCTCTCGGGCAACGCGAATGACATCGCCTTGATTAGGTTGCGCACTTCTCCCACGGTAATCGGTAACATCAAGCCCATGGCGCTGATGAACCGTTGCGCCGTGACCATGCGCCGGGCTTCCTGGGGATGTTTGAGAGCAAATAGTGAGTCCTTGTGAACGGCCAACGTGCAGCTATTGAGGTTGACGGGGGGGGCGTCGGTTTTGTCGTTGATGAGACCGGTCAGTGACGTTATCAGGGCGTGATAGCTATAGAGGTCACCCAAGCGTTGTCGTTGTTTTTCAACCTGTGCTTCGGATCTCGATTCCAGTGGTCTGAGCGGGTCGTCCGGCTTGATCTCGGAAAACGCTGGATGGGTCTCCAGCTCCTGGGCGCGCTGACGTGCCTGAGAGCGGTCCGGCGCTGGGCGCTCACCATGGAACCCGATGACCAGAGCCAGAGGAATTGACGAATTGGCCGGGTAAGCCACGCCATGATAGGTCGGGTCTATGATGCCAGCCGTCTTCAGTATCGGGCCGGCGACATTGGCCCAGCCGCTGTCATCCTCCAGGGTGAAGGTCTTTTCGACGCCCTGGACCTTGGCGGTCAGCGTGTTGTGCGCCGTACTGACTTTGACTGTAGAAAGGTCAACGTTTGCCTGCTTTGCCCAGTCAATGAAAAACGGGTTTTTAATGGCGCTGATAAAGTTCAGCCAGCAGTGGCCAAAGGTTGAATGCATGGGCACCACGACAGTCGCAGCGTTGTAACTGACTTTCCCGGCGGCATAGTCCGTCAACGCGCTCGCGTAACGGTTAATCAACTGCGTATCGCCATCGGCCCTTGAAGCATCGGTCCAGGTCACAGCGCGCCTATGGCGCAGCAAGCGGATAACGTGCCGTGCAGTATTGGTCTGCGAGTCAGATGGGCTGTCATCGATGTCTTCGTCAGTAGCACTGACAGCACCTTCCAGCTCATCCATCGTGTTGAGGTATTGAGTGAGGGTCGCGAGGTTATGCGATTCGCTTTCTTCGATGTCGGGTGTCGGTTCGACGTCTTGCTCAAAGACTTCGACGTGTGCAACGTCCGCGTCAGCTGCCGCAGTATCTCGCTTGCGGACATGATGGGCGTTCAATACTGGCTCAGTGTGGCCAACATGCTCCGCTGCTTGCGTCTCGAGGATCAGCTCAAGGTAGGTTTTTGCCGGGTTTTGTGGACTGCTTCGTTGCAGCACTTTTGCAACGTCTTCGATCAGTTGCTCATCGTCTAGCAGGTCATGTTCCGTGGACTGATACATGAGCTTGAGAATCGTCTGGGAAAGGCCTGGTTCACCCCTCGCCATGGGTTTCTCCAGGATTTGCTCTATATCGTTCTCCAGCCGCTCCTGATGCAGTGCCGGACTTTCGACTTCCGGGGGGAGGGCAGTGCCGGGGTCTGTCGGGTCCTGAAGCGATTGTCGATATTCGTTATACAGCGCCGAGACGGCGATGAGAGCGGTCGTCACACTTGCCCGCGGATTGTCCCTGATCAGTTGCAAGGCCGTTGAAGCTGCTCCGAGCGAGTAGGGGACGAGGGTAAAGGATAGGCGGAACAGCAAGCGGTTCAACTGTTGTGTGATCGGTTCCCACCATGAAACCGGCGTTACCTGTAAAGGTCCTATTGGCTCAAATTGCTCCAGGACTTCGAGGATGGATGAGCTTTCTTCCAGCTGGCTCAACAGCCCTTTAAGTTCATCAGCCGAAGCCGACGGAAATGTCAGTGCATCATCGATACGACTAAAGACATCGAGAACGGACTGAGTCAACTGCTCCAGCGTGGTCCCACCCAAGGTTGCGGGTGAGGCAGTGGATGCCAAGTCGGGGCTCACGTTGTTATCTGATGCGACTCCGTTGCGAGTCGTCTGTGCCGCAACGAAAGTGTTGACCTCAGCTCGCGTTTGCTCGACCTGAGTGAACAGGGCGGAAGGGCCGTGGGTGCTGTCAGGTGCTGACGTAGAGTTTGGATCAAAGCTCGTGCTCTTCGAACCCGTGCGGACCAGGGACATGGCGGGCGAGACAGGGTCGGTTTCTTCAATAACCGATCTGGGAAGGGCGGTGGGCTTGTCAATATACGCAGATGATGTGAGCCCACCCAGTGCGCTCAATGCGTTGACGACATAAGTCAACTTCCCCTGGATGCCACCGGTTGGTTGGGGGCCGCCGGTGTTTACCTCTTTGTAGAAGCTGGACTTGCTGTCGATCTCTTCCAGAAGCGAGATCAGCTCAGAAACAGACAGTGTGTTCTCTGTGGCGGGTGCAGTCGCGGATTTGAATTCGAAGTACCGATGTGCAGTTGCATTGTCGTTTGCCTTCAAGAATTCAGCGTCAGCCAATATTTCATCGAGGTCTTTTGGCTCAGGCCTTTCTGCACCTTGAAACGCCTCAATCGCATCGCAAAGCTTCTGCACCGTACTTTCGGCGGCCCCCCAAGTGGCCAGTTCGCGGGTGTTGGGTATGGCCAGCAGAAGCCTGGACGCGAGGCTTTTCGCTTCTGCCGGTGAAGGCCTGACCTCGATGTAGTCTTCGAGCAGGCTCAGTACTTCATTTAGCTCGCCTTCGCTCTTTGGATGAATGAACACCCGGGTTTGCTGGGTAACGTCACGCAGTAACTTCCACGTGCCATTGTCGACTAACTCGCCCGCGTTGATTTTCTGCTCTTGCCTGGCTCGAGCTCGCGTGAGTTCCGATTGCAGGTATCTATGGAGTCCGTCATTAGGAAGTCTGACGTTTTCTGTGAACGTTGCCAGCCATCGCTCCGAGGGTTCATTGCAGATGCAGTCGACATACTCGCGTAATTGTTCTGGCGAGAGTCCGTCGAGGGGCTGGATCGAGCGCATGATGGCCTCGAGAAAGAGGGGTGCGAATGCTTTACCGGCGTCCTTTTGCAAAATACCGGACTTCAGCAGTTCTACAACGAACTGCTCAGACACTGATTCGCTGCGTAGTTGACGTTCGATCGACGACCAGAAAGTGTTGAGAGACGCTTGATCAAAAACCTGACTCTCTTTAGAGCCGAACATGTTGGCGCAAAATGCTGGAGGAGCGACAGGCTGATGAGGATCACGAAGTGCCAGACCAATGCCCGACCCGGCCTGGTCAGGCAGTCGTTGAAACGGTATGGGCGTAGAACTGTTGCGCGTATGTGCGACAGAGAGTCTGCTGTCTGTTTGTGATGGCGTGATCCGGATTGGATTCGTAGGCGCTTGGGTGGTTGTTGCAGTAGCGTTGACTGAGGGCATATGGACCGTTTCGATGCGTTGAAAGAAGTCCTTGACCGCTAATGAGTCAGGCAGGCAAGGCGTCAACGCGAAACGATAGGCGAACCATTTTTTTGAAAAATGATGGGATTATTCGAAAGGTATCGAGGTCGAGGCTCACCGGTCCTTCAGGCGTCAAGAATACCTTTGACCTTATCGCGCAACTGATCAATGGAAAACGGCTTGCCAATCACATGCATCCCGGTTGGCACTTCGATGCTTTCGGCATAACCACTGGCAAACAGAATCGGTAGCGCAGGGCGAAAGGTACGCGCTACGAATGCCAGTTCACGCCCGTCCATGATCGGCAAGCCAACGTCGGTCATCATCAGGTCGATGTGCCGGTTCAAATCCTTGAGAAGCTCCAATGCCTGCTCACTGCCGTCGGCCTCCAGCACATTGAACTCCAGTTCCTCCAGCACATCGATAATAAGCATGCGCACGATGGAATCGTCTTCGACGACCAGAATGGTGGGAGCATTGGTGGACATGGTGGGGGTCTCGAAAATGAATGGGCGTTCGCCGGTCGATTGAAATCGCCGACCCTAATGCATGAGTAAATGGCGGATCCCGACAAGTTCCCGACGCGCTATAAAAGAATGATGGAAAGGATAACCGCTCCCTTGGCGCGGGAGCAGTTGAATGTAGGATTTTGCGCGAAAATGCGTGAGAAATTTAGAACTGTGTGTCGGTTTTGGGGCAAACTCCCTGGTTTTCACCCGTTCAACAAGGCCTGATTATGACCACCGTGTCTTCGGTTGATGAGCAACGATTCCGGAAACTCCTGAACCGCAATATCAGCCTGCCGCTGGGTGTCGGCGTCATCAGCGCGGTCTTTTTCGTCTCGCTGATTACGTATCTGCTGTCGACGATCCAGTGGGTCGAGCACACCGACCGGGTGATCAATAACGCCAATGAGGCGGTCAAGCTGACGGTCGACCTGGAAACCGGCATGCGTGGTTTTCTGCTCAGTGGCGATGAAAAATTTCTCGAACCCTACGAAACCGCCAAGCCACGCATCGAGGTGGTGCTCAATACCCTGCTTGATTTGACTGCCGACAATCCGGTGCAGACCGACCGTCTGCACCGGTTGCAAGGCTTGCAGCAGGAATGGGCCGAGTACGCGCAATCGATGATCGACTTGCAGCGAACCAGTGGCGACTACCGTAGCGCGGTCAAGGCCGGAAAGGGCAAGCGCCTGACCGATGAGGTGCGCAAGCAGTTCGAAGACGTGATCGACATGGAGCAGCAGTTGCGCGCGGCGCGCAATGAGGAAGTGCGCGGTACGACGATCTGGAGCATTGCCCTGTATCTGGTGTTCATCGCCGCGATCAGCGGCTTGCTGGCGTATGTGGGCCGGCGTGATCTGATCAACCTGTCGCAACAGTATGGCGCCAACCTTGGCCGGCAACAGGCCAGCGCCGATCGACTGGAGCGCCAGGCTTGGCTGCGCAATGGACAGACCGGCTTGGCCGAGCAAATGCTGGGGCAACTGTCCCTGAACTTGTTGGGGCGCAATATTCTGCAGTTCTGCGCCCGTTACCTGGGCAGCGCCGTGGCGGCCATTTACGTACGTGAAGAGCACGGTGGCCTCAAACGCGTGGCGGCGTACGGCATGTCCCGCGATCAGGAAGAGCGCGAGCAACAGATTTACAGCGATGAAGGCATCGTCGGCCAGGTGGCGCAGCAAGCGCGGCTGATTCGTCTCGACGATGTACCGGGCGATTACTTCAAGGTCAGCTCCGGCCTGGGCGAAGGCCTGCCGCGCAGCGTGCTGGTGGTACCGACCAGCGACGATGACCGGGTCAACGGCGTCATTGAACTGGGCTTCCTGCGGCCCTTGGACGACCGTGACATCGAACTGCTTGAACTGATTGCCGGCAACATCGGCACCGCCATCGAGGCCGCGTGTTATCGCCAACGCTTGCAGGAAGTCTTGGCCGAAACCCAGCAACTCAACGAGGAGCTGCAGGTTCAGCAGGAAGAACTCAAGACCGCCAACGAAGAGCTCGAAGAACAATCGCGGATTCTCAAGGAGTCCCAGGCGCACCTGGAGACCCAGCAGGTCGAGCTGGAGCAGACCAACGAACAACTGGCGGAGCAGGCCGAGATTCTGGCCGAGCAACGCGATGCCATGGACCTGAAGAATACCGAGCTGAACCAGGCGCAAAGCCAGCTTGAGGAACGCGCCGAAGAGTTGCAGCGTTCAAGTAAATACAAGTCCGAATTCCTCGCCAACATGTCCCACGAACTGCGTACGCCGTTGAACAGTTCGCTGATCCTGGCGAAGTTGCTCGCAGAAAACCCCCAGGAAAACCTCAGTGCCGAGCAGGTCAAGTTTGCCGAGTCGATCTATTCCGCCGGCAACGATTTGCTCAACCTGATCAACGACATCCTCGACATCTCCAAAGTCGAGGCCGGCAAACTGGAAATCCGCCCGGAGAACACCAGCGTGGAGCGTCTGGTGGACGGCTTGCGCGGCATGTTCCAGCCGCTGGCGACGGACAAGCAACTGCATTTCAACGTCGAGTTGCACAGTGGTGTGCCGGCCATGATCTTCACCGATCGCCAGCGCCTGGAGCAGGTGATCAAGAACCTGCTGTCCAATGCGGTGAAATTCACCGAGCAAGGCAGTGTCAGCCTATCTGTCGCCAGCGCGCCGAATGAGGGCATTGCGTTCATCGTGCGGGATTCGGGGATTGGCATTGCCGACGATCAGCAGGACAGCATTTTCGAGGCCTTCCGTCAGGCCGACGGCACCACCAATCGGCGTTACGGTGGCACCGGGTTGGGTCTGTCGATTTCCCGTGACCTGGCGGCGCTGCTCGGCGGTTCCATCAGCGTCTCCAGCGCGCCGGGGCAGGGCAGTGTGTTTACCTTGGTCGTGCCGCAAAACTACGTTGAGCCACCAGAGGACGCCGTCGAGCCGATGTGGGCATCCCCGGTCGTGTCAGTACCGAGTGTCCCGGCTCCCCAGGCCAAGCCATTGATCGCCGAGGTCGACATCCCGCGTTTCAACGATGATCGCAGCAAGGCGCCGTTCAGCACCCGCTGCATTCTCGTGGTGGAGGACGAGGCGAACTTTGCCCATATCCTCTACGACCTCGCCCATGAACTGGGCTATCAATGCCTGGTGGCCCATGGCGCGGACGAAGGCTACGACTTGGCCCGGCAGTTCATTCCCGACGCTATCCTGCTGGACATGCGCCTGCCGGACCATTCCGGGCTGACCGTGCTGCAACGCCTGAAGGAGCATGCCGAGACCCGGCACATTCCGGTGCATGTCATTTCGGTCGAAGATCGGGTGGAGGCCGCGATGCACATGGGCGCCATCGGTTATGCGGTCAAGCCAACCACCCGTGAAGAACTCAAGGACGTGTTCATGCGCCTGGAAGCCAAATTGACCCAGAAGGTCAAGCGTGTGCTGCTGGTCGAAGACGATGATTTACAGCGTGACAGTATTTCCCGCTTGATCGGCGACGATGACATCGAAATCACTGCGGTTGGTTTCGCTCAGGAAGCGCTGGACCTGCTGCGCACGACGATTTTCGACTGCATGATCATTGACCTCAAGTTACCGGACATGCTCGGCGGCGACTTACTCAAGCGCATGTCCACCGAGGAAATCTGTTCGTTCCCGCCGGTCATCGTCTACACCGGGCGCAACCTGACCCGGGACGAAGAGGCCGAACTGCGCCGTTATTCACGATCGATCATCATCAAGGGCGCGCGCTCACCCGAGCGTTTGTTGGATGAGGTGACACTCTTTCTGCACAAAGTCGAATCCCGGCTGTCCCACGAACGGCAGAAGATGCTCAAGACCGCCCGCAGCCGCGACAAGGTCTTCGAGGGGCGCAAGGTGCTGCTGGTGGATGACGATGTGCGCAACATCTTTGCCCTCACCAGTGCCTTGGAGCAAAAGGGTGCCGTCGTGGTCATTGGCCGAAACGGTCGGGAAGCGATTGCTCGATTGAATGAAGTCGAGGACATCGATCTGGTGTTGATGGACGTGATGATGCCGGAGATGGATGGCTTTGAAGCCACCATTGAAATCCGCAAGGACCCGCGCTGGCGCAAGCTGCCGATCATTGCGGTCACCGCCAAGGCCATGAAGGACGATCAGGAACGCTGCCTGCACGCAGGCGCCAATGATTACCTGGCCAAGCCCATTGACCTTGATCGCCTGTTTTCGCTGATACGTGTGTGGTTGCCAAAAGTGGAACGCATCTAGTGGAACGCCAGTATTCAGTGGAGCGAAATACCGAAATCGAATTGCGCTTGCTGATTGAGGCCATTTACCTCAAGTACAGCTACGATTTTCGCGACTATTCCGGTGCATCGATCAAGCGCCGAGTGATCCATGCACTGAGTCAGTTCGAGTGCAATACCATTTCGGCCCTGCAGGAAAAGGTCCTGCACGATCCGGCTGCGTTCATGCAATTGCTGCAGTTGCTGACGATTCCGGTCAGTGAGATGTTTCGCGACCCTTCTCACTTCCTGGCGATTCGCCGAGAGGTGGTGCCGTTGCTCAAGACTTACCCGTCGATCAAGATCTGGATCGCCGGCTGCAGCACGGGCGAAGAAGTCTATTCGATGGCCATTTTGCTGCGTGAAGAAGGCCTGCTCGACCGCACCATTATCTACGCCACCGACATCAATCCGCGTTCGCTGGAGAAAGCCAAGCAAGGGATTTTCTCCATGGAGAATGTCCGCGCCTACACTGCTAACTATCAACAGGCCGGTGGCCAGCGCTCGTTTGCCGACTACTACACGGCGGCCTACGGTTACGCGATTTTTGACAAGTCATTGTGTGAGAACGTGACCTTCGCCGATCACAGCCTGGCAACCGACAGCGTATTTTCAGAGACTCAATTAATTTCGTGTCGCAACGTATTGATTTATTTCAATAAAAATCTTCAGGATCGTGCATTTGGTTTGTTTCACGAGTCGCTGTGCCACCGGGGTTTTCTGGTGCTGGGCAGCAAGGAAACCCCGGATTTTTCGGCGTTCGGCAACCAGTTCCAGCCGTTGGTCAAACAAGAACGGATCTACCGAAAATCATGAACGATGCACCAGCTTTTCCTTCCATTGAAGCGATCGTGATCGGCGCCTCGGCCGGTGGCGTCGAGGCGTTGTTGAATATCCTCGGACCGCTGCGTGAAGGCTTCGCGTTGCCGATCATCGTTGTGTTGCATCTGCCGAATGAACGTCGCAGCCAATTGGTGGATGTCTTTGCCCGCAGGGTGGTCTTGCCGGTGCAGGAGGCCATCGATAAAACCCCTATTGAAGCCGGGACGCTGTATTTCGCGGCACCGGGCTATCACCTGTCGGTGGAGCAGGACCGCAGCTTTTCCTTGAGTCTCGAAGACCGTGTGCATTTTTCACGGCCTGCCATCGACTACTTGTTCGAATCCGCTGCCGATGCCTACGGCCCGACCTTGGCCGCCGTACTGTTGACCGGCGCCAACCGCGACGGTGCCCATGGCCTGGCGCAGGTCAAACGCCATGGCGGGCTGACGATTGTGCAAGACCCGCAGGAGGCACAGGTCGCAACCATGCCTCAGGCGGCGCTGGATATTTCGCAGCCTGACCATATTCTCACTGTCCGCGGCATCGGCCGTCTGCTTGTCGAGCTGGAACGAATCGCATGCTAAGTACTACCCAGGCCAAACTGCTGATCGTCGACGATCTGCCGGAGAATCTGTTGGCACTTGAAGCGCTGATCAAGCGCGAAGACCGCGTCGTGTACAAGGCGCAATCGGCCGACGAGGCCTTGTCGCTGTTGTTGCAGCACGAGTTCGCCCTGGCCATCCTCGACGTGCAGATGCCCGGCATGAACGGCTTTGAACTGGCCGAGCTGATGCGTGGCACGGAGAAGACCAAGAACATTCCGATCGTGTTCGTCAGCGCTGCCGGCCGCGAGCTGAACTATGCGTTCAAGGGCTATGAAAGCGGCGCCGTGGACTTCCTGTACAAGCCGCTGGATATTCATGCGGTCAAGAGCAAGGTCAACGTGTTTGTCGAGTTGTACCGCCAAAGCAAGGCCATGAAGCAGCAGGTCGAAGCCCTGGAGCAGAGCCGTCGCGAACAAGAGGCTTTGTTGGCACAGCTGCAGAGCACGCAGCTGGAACTGGAGCAGGCGGTGCGTATGCGCGACGACTTCATGTCCATCGTCGCCCACGAAGTGCGAACGCCGCTCAATGGCCTGATTCTCGAAACCCAACTGCGCAAGATGCATTTGGCCCGGGATAACGCAGCTGCCTTCACCCTCGATAAAATGCACGCCATGGTCGACCGCGATGAACGACAGATCAAAAGCTTGATCCGCCTGATCGAAGACATGCTCGATGTGTCGCGCATTCGTACCGGCAAGTTGTCGATCCGGCCGACCTGCTTCGATCTGTCGGTGCTGGTCTGCAGTTTGTTACAGAATTTTGCCCAGCAGATCGAGGCGGCCGAATCGTCCGTTACCCTGCAAGCCGAACAACCGGTGGTCGGCAATTGGGATGAATTTCGCATCGAACAGGTGATTTCCAACCTGCTGACCAACGCCTTGCGCTACGGTGCCAAGAGCCCGATCGAGGTAAAGGTCTACAGTGAAAACGGTGAGGCACGGGTCGAAGTCCGGGATTTCGGGATCGGCATCAGCGAAGAAAACCAGCAACGGATTTTCCAGCAGTTCGAGCGGGTTTCGGCCAAGCAGGTCGTCGCCGGGTTAGGTCTTGGATTGTTTATTTCCGAACAGATAGTGACCGCCCATGGCGGTTCCATTACCGTCCAAAGCCGGATTGGCGAAGGCGCCCTGTTTCGCGTTTGTCTGCCGCTGTAGGAAAACAGCCGGAAAAACGCAACCTCTGATCGACCTCGGGGTCGTATCAGCAGCTATTGAACGAACAAAGGCTTCCCATGAGTGAAGATGCACAAGATGTAGTACTCGTCGTCGAGGACGAGCCGGTTATCCTGATGGTGCTGACCGATTACTTGTCGGGGCAGGGGTATCGTGTGCTACAGGCGGAAAACGGTGAGCAGGCCTTCGAGATTCTCGCCAGCAAGCCCCATCTGGATATGTTGATCACCGACTACCGCCTGCCTGGCGGCATCTCCGGCGTGCAGATCGCCGAACCCGCGGTCAAGCTGCGACCGGACCTCAAGGTGATTTTCATCAGCGGGTATGCAAAAGAAATCCGCGAAACCGGCAGCCCGATCACCCTCAAGGCGCCGATCCTGGAAAAACCGTTCGACCTGGATGTGTTGCAGGACATCATGCAGGACTTGTTGTCGTAAGGCCCTGCTCTCGATGGTCGTCAACGACCACGCGGGATGCCTGACACCCACCGCCCCTTGTAGGAGCTGCCGCAGGCTGCGATCTTTTGATGTTGTCTTTAAAAGCAAGATCAAAAGATCGCAGCCTGCGGCAGCTCCTACAGGGGAACTCAGGCCCGCACCATCTCCCGCACCTTCGCCGTCAACAAATCGAAGGTGAACGGCTTGGTGATCATCTGCATGCCCGAATCCAGGAATCCCCCGCGCACCGCCGCGTGTTCCGCGTAGCCGGTGATGAACAACACCTTGAGCCCGGGTCGGTATTGCCGGCCGATCTCCGCCAATTGCCGGCCATTCATGCCGGGAAGCCCCACGTCGCTGATCATCAAGTCGATCCGTTGCCCCGAGTCGAGAATCGGCATCGCACTGTCCGCATCGCCTGCCTCGACAAAGCCATAGCCCAGTTCGCTCAGCACGGTTCTGACCAATACCCGAACGGCCGGGTCATCTTCGACGATCAGTACCGTTTCTCCTTTTCGGGCAATCAACGGGTGCAGGCTTTCCACCGGTTGCCCCTGCGGTACATCGCCCAGATAACGCGGCAGGAAAAGACTGACCGTAGTGCCTTCGCCGACGGTGCTTTGAATGGCCACGTGGCCACCCGATTGCTTGCTGAAACCGTAGATCATCGACAAACCGAGTCCGGTGCCCTGGCCGATCGGCTTGGTGGTGAAGAAGGGGTCGAACGCACGGTTGATCGTGCTTTGTGTCATGCCGCAGCCATTGTCGGTCACGCTGAGCACCACGAAATCGCCGGGGGCCAGATTACTGTGGGGTTGGGTGAATTCCTCGTCCAGTTGTCGGTTCGAGGTTTTCACCACCAGTTCGCCGCCGTCCGGCATCGCGTCACGGGCATTGATCACCAAGTTGAGCAGGGCGCTTTCCAGTTGATTGGGGTCGGCCTCTGCCACCCACAGCGGCTCGCTCAACTGCATGTCCAGACGAATGCGTTCATCGATGCTGCGTTGCAGCAACTCGCCCATGGACACCACGAGGGCGTTCATCTCCACAGGCTTTGAGTCCAGCGATTGCCGCCTGGAAAAGGCCAGCAGTCGGTGTGTCAGGCCGGCTGCGCGGTTGGCGGAGGTCACGCCGAGGTCGATCAGGCTGTCCAGGTCTTCAAAGCGTCCTCGAGCCAGGCGCCGGCGTAACAACTCCAGGCTGCCGATGATCCCGGTCAGCATGTTGTTGAAGTCGTGGGCGATACCGCCGGTGAGTTGGCCGACCGCTTCCATTTTCTGCGACTGGCGCAGCACTTCTTCGTTGTGACGCAACTGTGCGGTGCGCTCTTCGACTTGCTGTTCCAGGGTTTCCAGGGTGTTTTGCAAGCGCAGTTCGCTTTGGCTCAAATCAATCAGCCGGTCCCTGGCTTCGTACTGTCGTCGGCGCCCCCGCAACGCGGTCGCCACCAGGCTGATCAAGGTTACCGGATGGAAAGGACGCTCAAGGAACGTCACATTGCCCAGTTGCGAGCCAAAGCGTGAGGTCGAGTTCTGTTCCGGCCCGCCGTGGTGCGTCAGCAGGACGATCGGCAGGTCGGACCAGGCCGGTTGCTGTTCGATCAGTTTGATCAGTGGCTCAAGCGCTTGGCCCAGCAGGGCTTCCGAAGACACCAGCAGCAATCCCGCACCTTGTTGCAGCTCGCCGCACAGTTCGCGCAAATCGCGGCTGATGACCCCATCGAAACCGGCTTCTTTAAGGATCATCAGCGCAATCTGGCTATCGCGACCCAACGGCGCGAGGATGATCGCGCGCTCTGATGTCGCCTCCCGAAGCATCACGGATGTTCATCCGCGAGCAAGGGCGCGCCCGCCCCCAGGTAAGTCGGCACCCCACGCAGCACACCCTGGAAGGCTTCCAGCGGTTCACCGATGGTCATGCCCCGTGAGCCGATCCGGTATTCACGGATGGTCGACTCGTGGCTGCCGGTGCGTTTCTTGATGATCGAAATGGCCCGGCGCACCTTGCCCAGTGCCTCGAAGTAACGCAGCAGGATGACCGTATCGGCAAGGTAAGTGATGTCCACCGGGGCCTGCATGTCGCCGACCAACCCATGTTGGGCGACGGTCATGAAGGTCGCGGCGCCTTTGCGGTTGAGGTACAGCAGCAACTCGTGCATGTGCAGCACCAGGGCGTTTTCTTCCGGCATTGCCGCCTGATAGCCGTTGATGCTGTCGATGACCACAGTCTTGATATCGCCGCCGTCCACACAGCGCCGCACTCGGTGGGAAAACTCGCCGGGCGACAGTTCGGCGGCATCCACTTGCTCGATCAGCAGGTTGCCGGAGTCTTGCAGTGCCTTGAGGTCGATCCCCAAATGTTTCATACGCTCGAACAGCAAGCCCAGTTCTTCGTCGAAAATGAACAACGCGGCTTTTTCGCCCCGGGCGACGGCAGCAGCGGCGAAGATCATCGAAATCAGGGATTTGCCGGTACCGGCCGGACCCAGGATCAGGGTGCTCGACCCGGTCTCGATGCCGCCGCCCAGCAGGGCGTCCATTTCCGGGATGCCGCTGGTCAATTGCTGCCGCAAGTAGGCACCGCGGTGTTCAGCCGCCACCAAGCGTGGAAACACATGCACGCCATCGCCCATGATGGTGAAGTCATGAAAACCGCCCCGGTACTTCTGCCCCCGGTATTTCACCACACGGATACGCCGCCGCTCGGCACCGTAGTTGGGCGTCAGCTCTTCCAGACGAATCACCCCGTGGGCCACGCTGTGGACGGTTTTGTCGAGAGACTCGGTGGTCAGATCGTCCAGCAACAGGACCGTGGCGTCGTAACGCACGAAGTAATGCTTGATGGCGAGGATCTGCCGGCGATAGCGCAGGGAGCTTTGCGCCAGCAGGCGGATTTCGGACAGGCTGTCGAGGACGACGCGGGTCGGCTTGACCCGCTCGACCGCCTCGAAGATTTGCTTGGTAGCTTCCCCCAACTCAAGGTCGGAGGAATACAGCAAAGTCTGCTGGTGCTCGGCATTGAGCAGATCTTCCGGCGGCGTCAGTTCGAACACGGACAGGTTCTGGTCCAGCTCCCAGCCATGGGACCGTGCGCCCTGGCGCAGCTCGCGTTCGGTTTCGGACAGGGTGATGTACAGACAGCGTTCGCCGGCTCGGGCGCCGGCCAACAGGAAGTGCAAGGCGACGGTGGTCTTGCCGGTCCCCGGCTCGCCCTCCAGCAGAAACACGTGGCCACGGGACAGTCCGCCGTCGAGAATGTCATCCAGACCTTCAATCCCGGTGGCGGCTTTTGCGCTTATCAACTCGTTGGCTATAGACAAAGAATGCCCTCTCTTGACCAGGGGAACGAGGCAGCAGGCGCTCAGCGCCTGAACGAGGTGCCTGTTCACTTGACCCTGGGCCGAGTTGAGCGTTCAACCTTTTATACTTGGAGGTGTTTTTCCCTGTAGGAGCGAGCAAGCTCGCGATGGGGCTAAACGATAACGCGCGAATCCTGGCGCCCCGCGTTATCGTTGTCCTCCATCGCGAGCATGCTCGCTCCTACAGACCCTGCTGAAGGGCTGGATCGTCAGGGTTCTGCTGTTCCAGTTGTGCCAACAGAATCTGCACGTTCTGCAGTTGCCCACTTTCCTTCCAGTAATTGATCAGCAACACCCTGGCCCTGCGATCATTGGGGTGGCGCTGGACGATTTCCTGCAGCTGCTTTTGCGCCGCCTCAAGCTCCTGCTCACCGTGCAGCGTGGTGGCCAGGTCATAGCGGTAATCCTTGTTGTCCGGTTCAAGCTCCACTGCCTTGGACAGGCCGAGCAGGGCAAACTCGCTCTGCCCGTGGTGCAGCAACCAAAGCCCAAGGGCATGTTGCAAGTAAGCGGAATCAGGTTGTGCCTTCAGCTGTTTGGCCAACAACTCCCGGGCCGCTTCGCTTTGACCCAGCCGGTCCAGCACCTCGATCTGCATCACCAGCGCGGGCAGATTGTCCGGCGCCAGTTGCAGGGTTTTGTCGAGCTCCTGTTGCGCCTCCTTCAATTCGGCATTGTGTAAATGAAGGCGGGCCATCTGATAGTGGTTTTCGGCGCTCTCTGGCGCACTTTTGAGCCACTGCTGCCAGGCATCGATGGCCTGCTCCAGCGGCCCGAAATACAGACCCAGGTCATCCGGCGACAACCCCAGCAGTGCATTGACCGCCGCCAGCCGTACGTTCTGATCGCTGTCATCGAGCAACGGCCCTAGCAACAGGCTGCGCTGAGCACTGGAAACCAGACCACTGATGCTTTTGATCGCCGCAATGCGTACCTCTGGCGCCTCGTGCTGCAAGTCCGCATCCGCCAGTTTCAGCGCCACGGAGCTGGGGTAGTTGGGCAGCTCGGCATGCAGCCAGACGCGACGCTTGGGCGAAATGTCCGGGCGGGCCAGTTGCTGATAAAGCACCCGCGCAGCGCCGGGTTGACCGTTGCGGGCCTGGTTCAGCGCTTCGCTGTAGCCACGCTTGATTGCCTCGGGTACCTCGGGCGTTGTGCTGCGCAGGAAAAACCACGCCAGGACGATGGCAAACAGGGCGCAGAGGCTGATGATCAGGTAGCGGCGGGACTTGGGCATGCAGAATCCGGGGATAGAGGCAAATGCAAAAGAGTGTCAGCTTTGATCAGTCTGGGGCTCGAGTCAAACCTTGGGAGGTTTGATGTTGGCGAGTCTATGGGGCGGGCGGGTGCTTTATAGGCGGTTTTTGCAAGATATTTCCTGGCTGAGTCTTCATCTTTGGAGATGATCAAGATGAAATGGAAAGTTGTTCAGTGCCGCCACTAAATGCAACAAGCGTGTATAACGCACCGCCCCGCCCCTCATTTGCCAATGAAGTAACTGCGCAAACTTATCTCTCAAATACGCTTCTGCGCGCCGGCAACAATCCCCACTCCATGGGCGACCTCAGTGCCGCATCAGTGGTGGTGTCCTCAGAATTGAATTCAGGAATTCCGTTCCCCGCGCTCGTGAGCAAAATGGGCAGTTCTTTTTTTCCAGGTTTTCATGATCAGGATGAGCTCAACCGTGAATGGTCCCTGCTTCAAGAGCAACTGAAGACCCGGACACTTACTCATCGGCAAGCATGGGAGGTGTTGAGCAGCGGAATTCTGCGAACGGATACGGGAAAATTCTTGTGTGGACTGTTTACGGAAGCGATGGTGCGTTCGTTTCCGAGGTTTGCATCGCTGGACGAAGTTCAACTGAAATATTTGTTCGATGTACTTTGCGGATTACCGGCCGAGCAATGGCAAGCCGCATTGGGAGAAGACTTCAGACTAACGAGTGCTAAAAACAACGGGCTTGCCAAGCGCATCCAGGTACAGCTAGATACTTCACGAGATCAGCAAGTAGAGCAGATAGAGAGCGGTAAGTTATTTGCGAGTGCTCACTGGGAAACCTTGAAAACGCTCGTGCAAGAAGGTCGCCAACATATTCCCGCAAGAGAGTTTGTACCCCATGGTGAAGACACACTTGACGGTGCACTGATGATGTTGGAAGACGCATCAGAGGATCGCCCCTCTCCAAAAGCTTTGCATGCGGATTTGGACAAGTTTGTCCGTATGCTTGAAGAGAAAGATGTCACGCAAGTGCACCTCCCGGAGCGCTACGTTACAGAGGTCAAGGCATTGAGAGATCTGCTAAAGCCCGATGATGAGGTGCACCCATCCTGGCTGGAGTGGTTGTTCAGCCCCGGCTGGCTTGAGGAGTTGCGTGCTTACCCGCTTTGGTCGGCCACCTCGCATGGCTCGACACCTCAGCCGAAGTTCGATCCTGGCTGGCCACTGTCGTCCTTCCAGCGTTTTGAACGCAATGCATCGTTCAAACTGGATGTTTGCACTACGGGCCCTCGTATTCCTGAGAGCATTACCGGCAAGTTGCTGTGGGTCTGCAATGCGCTGGATACCTTTGGCCAGTTGAGGATGGACAGTAGCCATATTTCACCGTACGCCCGTACAGCACCGAGCAATCTTGCCTGGAAAAATGGTGCCTCCGATATGCCTGAATCACCATTCCAACCGACTCCGGGACAGTCGCAAACAACCAGCCAAACTGATCCCTTGGCCTCGGTCACACAGCTCATTGCAACGGTGGATGAGTGGGTTACCCGCAACATGGTGCCGTGGAGCAGCGCCAGTGCGACGAGCGAAGGCCAGAGCGATGTTGTGATTGAAATGGAGAGTCTTGGGCGCTTCGTGCCTGAGGTGGAGGTTGTCAGGGAGCAGGTAATGGGCTGGGCTGCCAGATTGATTGGCAGCGGTGCCGCCGTCTGGAACGGTGCAGGCGCTTTAGTTGAAGCCAATCCAGGTCGAGTCGCCGGGCTTTTTGGTGTATGCGTGCTGATCAACAATATTCTGGATTACTGGTCGCAGTCTGAACCTGAAGAAATGGTTGATCCATTACAAGGGCTTGATCTCACGCCCCAGGCTGCACCCGATGGATACTCGGTAGTCCATCAATACATGATTGAAGGGATTGAGGATTTATTTGAGGAGTTTCCAGACTTCGCAAATGAAGTCAAAAGACTGGTCAGCCAATCCGATTATTCCGATCCTGCCGATGATCCGCAGTTGCTTGAAAACCTTGACGCGCTTTTGCAGTCCGCCGCACCCGGCATGGAAAATATGACTTATCAGGACTACCTCATTGAGCTTGCCATGCTGGCGACAATAGAGGCGGATGACGATACAGATGGTATTGACGGACCGAGGACTGAGACGACGAGCTCATCCGATGCCCCGACGCCTCTGGCTTCTGATAAGGCCTTGGCGGCCAACGGTCGCAGTAAAAGGAGTCTGGACGATTCGGGTATGTTTTCCAACATTCAAACTTCCGAAAGTGCATTAGCTGCTCATTCGCCGGTACTTTGGATGATCGAAGCGGGGCAACGTTCATTGGATGCTGATAATGCAATCGGAGCGGGCGAGGAAATTGCTCCGGGAGTCACGATCAGTCAGGCGGCGGATTTATTCATCAAGGACTTCGTCGAATTACAGACAGTGCTGGACTCGAGGTTGTTTGTTTTGTCGTACGTGGCGGATCTTGTGGCGGGTTCGGATTTGCCGGCGGGATTGAAGTCTCAGCTGAATTACAAGACCGAGTTTAAAGTTGAGTATCATTTGTCACGCCCCGATAGCAAGTATCGGCACGCGTTACCAGACAAGACAAAAAGGTATAAAACATTCACCTTGGCCGAATTGTTGATGGGGCAGCACGAAAAGCAGGTGAAAGAATTCGAGGTGATGACGGTTATTTGGCCTTCCAGCTATACCGATGCATTCAAAGGCTCGGTGGAAAATAGTGGGCTTTGGGCTGATTACGAAAAACGCTCGGAAGTGGTGTCCTCTCAGCCCAGGTTCTTCGAGTTGTGGAAGGAGGTTATGGAAAATAAATTACAGCATTTGGTCGGTGATTATTTGAAGGGGACAGGTGTTTCGCAGCAAGGCAAAGACATTGGCAACAAGTTTCTGGCAGGTGAAATAAGCGTAAGGCCCGTCTTTATTCGAGATGGAAAATACAGCTCGACCGTCCCAGTGACAAATGCGGTCTTTTTGTGCACGAGCTATCTCGGACGTGATGCTCGCGAAGGGTTATTTGTTTTCATGGGTGGAAATGAAACGGTCATCGAAAGTCCTGTAGAACTATTTGAGAAAGATGGAAAGTCAATTGAGGATTTTCCGGCATTGAGGGCGGCATTGTCCGATCGAATCCCCCTGAAGAGCTTGTTAGGCCGTGACGATGACGACTTCAAATACAGCCAAGGGCGATTTGTCTGGGGCTGGAATCCTGTGGGTATGTTTAAAAACTATAAGTGGCCCTACAAACCCATCGAGTTTGGCCAAAAAGATGGTCCTAATCATTATGGGGAAAGTCATGATGCTTTTGCTTCCATGTTCAATAATGCCATCTATAAAGCCAACGACGATATGGACACGATGACTTCAACCTGGATGGAGCGCACCGCTGATGGTCTGCTGGGTATCTTGTCGGAATCGCTGAGGTGGGGGGCGGTTATCCTGGCACTACCTGGAGCGCCTACCGCCGGCCTGGCCTTTTTGATGGGCGCCAGTGCATCGGCGACTCAGTATGTACGGGGGGGGATAAATGACGACCCCTTGGAGTCGAACCGACATAAATCCAATGCAGTGATAGGCATGGTTGCTCAGATCGCCGCTCCGTATGTAAGCAAGTTGTTGGGGAGAACGTTTTCCACGGTGGTGGACTCCCGTATTGCAGGGAGAATTTTTGAGTACTTAAGGTTTTCCGACATCCTTCCAAAAAAGCTGGCCAGGCTATTTCCAAAATATAACCATGCATCTGCTCCGCTTATGAGTAGCGCGAACAAAATAGAAAAATGGATCGCGCCTCGAGTCAGAAACCCTTGGATTATTCAGGAAAAGGTAAACCGAAAATTAACTAACAAGCTTGTAGTGGAACGATTGAGTTCATTGGGCAAGGGGCCTCAGGTTGCGCAGAAGCTCATGGATCGTTCGCGGGTCTTGTATTTTGGAGGTCCTAAAGAGGGCTATGTATATCGCGGGTTCGCCATGCGCGGAGATATACGTTCACCGAAGGACGTTTTTGCCAAGGGGTTCAAGTCTGACAGCGGGCAAGCTTCGGGTTATTACGATAGTAACGGTATGGGGGCGTTTCATAATGGTGGCAAGCAGGGAGGGTGGACCTATTTGATTGATGGCAGGGGTGTTGAAGGAAAAGATGTGCTGAGGAATATGAACTGGAAGACGGCTGGTGGAGCTAAGTTGGGCAGTAATCCGTATCAAATAAACTATGTGGAAAAAATCCCGGGATCAAATGTGCTGGGTGCATATGACAGTTCTGGGAGGTTTATCCCCAATCCTCGAGCATTGAACAGCGCCATAGAAAAAAGTATTCCCACGCCATTTGTGGAGTCGATTCCTTTCCCTATAAAAAACGTTGTTCAAAATAAAAACTCCACCCATACACCGATTAAACTTCCTCAATGAAACAAGGGGGCGATAAAAGTGGCAGAGGTTGCCGTATATCGGCTCCATAGTCTCACCTCTTGTGGATCGCACCGGCTCACAAACTGATCCGGCCCGTCCATGCAGTGGCTACGCTTGTTGGATGACGATCAACGAATGCCCGTCCATGCATGCACTGCTGCAATACTTCAAGGCCATCATCCACCCCGGCCCCGGGGTGTTGCTGTTTGCCTTGAGAACCATCACCGCCGGCTTGCTGACCTTGTATCTGGCCTTCCTGTTCGACCTCGAGCAGCCCAAGTGGTCGATCATGGCCGTGGTCATCGTCAGCCAGCCCCTGGCCGGCATGGCACTGGCCCGTAGTTTTGGCCAGGTGATCGGCACCACGGTGGGTGCGATCGTGGCCGTGGCGATCATGGCGATTTTCCCCCAGGCCCCAGTGCCTTTCCTGATTACGTTGTCCCTTTGGCTGGCGCTGTGTACTGCCGGCGGCACCTTGTTGCGCTACACCAGCTCCCAGGCCTTCGTACTCAGTGGCTACACGGCGGTGGTGGTGGGGCTGCTGGCGGTGCCCGATCAGGACGGCACGTTCCTGCTGGCCGTGACCCGTGTGACCGAGACGCTGTTGGCGGTGGCCTGCGTCTGTGTCGTCAGCCTGCTGACCGCACGCCCGGAGGCCGTGGCCAAGGATTACTTTGCGCGCATCGATCAGGTGATCAAGTTGCTGGCGACCCATGCCAGCGCCGTCATACGCACGGTGGAAAGCGAGGCGGATTTCCACCAGCGCCAAATGCAGCTGCTCGGGCAGATCAGTGCGCTGGAGGGCGTACGCCGGCATTTGTATTACGACGCGCCGCGCTTGCGCAGTTGCGATGACCTGGTGCAATTGCTCGCTAACCAACTGTTATTGCTCACCGCGAGGCTGACCGCGTTGCGTCATCAGCGCGAGTTGCTGCTCGAACGTTGGGAAGGTGAGATCCCGGCTGAAATACAGCAATTGCTCACCGAAGAGCTGGTGTTTCTCGATGAACTGGCCCGGCAGGGGCGGGCGCTGTCCGCCGAGCAGCGACGGCAGTTTGCAGTATTGCAACAGCGATTCGATGCGCTGGCTTACCGCTCCGAGCAACTGACCGAGCCCTTGAAAGCCACCTTGCGTTCACTGTCCTGGTCGTTGCGTTGGGAACAGGCGCGGATGCTGCAGCAGTTGGAAACCATTCTGGAACTGGCCGATGCGATCCAGAGTGGACGCAAGGCCAGCAGCCTGTATCGCGGTCAAGCCAACCCGCTGCACCTGGATTTCACCTTGGCGTCGATGAACGCTATCCGCGCCTACTGCGCCCTGATGGTGGCGGGGTTGATCTGGATCGAAACCGGCTGGGACGGCGCCCGGGGTGGGATGATCGTGACCGGCATTCTGTGCTCGCTGATGGCGACGTTTCCCCGTCCGCTGCTGGCCGCCCAGAGCTTTGCCAGGGGACTGGGGATTGCGCTGGTGGTCTCGGCGCTCCTGCAATTCGCGCTGGTGCCGATGATCAGTGATTTCGAACTGTTGGCGCTGGTGTTGGCGCCGTTGCTGTATGCCGTCGCCGTAGGATTGTCGAGCCCGCCCACCACCGGTACCGGGATCGGCCTTGGGCTGATCACGTTATTGATGGTGGGGCCGCAGAACACCGGGTTGGGGCAGAACACGGCGATCCAGTGGTTCGAATTTGCCGGCGCCTACGTATGCGCCGCCACCCTGGCTTTGAGTGTGTATGCCTTGATTTTCCCCTTCAGGCCGGTGTTGCGCATTCGTCGTTTGCATCAGGAAAACTGCGAGCAGGTCTACGCCTTGCTCAAAACTGCGCCCACTGATCAAAACCAGTTTGCTTTCGAAAGCCGCATGGTCGACCGCCTGACCATGATGCTGGGCCTGTTGCCGGCGATTTCGGACAAGGCGGCGCAGGATCTGTTTCAGGTCAGCCTGGGTTGCCTGGCGTTGGGAATCGCTTTGAACCAGCTTAGACAGCAGTCGCAGGGCAACGTCCTGCTAAGCGCGGCGATGCAAACCCGTGTATCGACCACCGTTCGCGATACCGGGCGAGTGGTGGCCGGTCGATCCGACATTGACGTCGATCACGTGCTCGGCGACTTGCACGCACTGGGCGATGAACTCGATGCGCTGCACTCCAGCGTCCATGAACATTTGTGGTCGGTGTTTCGCATGCGCGTGGCACTGTTGATCGTGGTGTCGTTCCTGGAGCGCCACCGTCGGCACTTCGAGCCCGCGAGTGCACAACCGGGAGTGCCGTCCCTTGCCCATTGATCTGGAAATAGGCGGTGTCTACCTGCCGCCGATCGCCCAGGCGCTGCTGCTGGGCCTGCCGATTTTCCTGGTGCTGGACTGGCTCTTGCGGCGCCTGGGCGTGTTGCAGTTTGTCTGGCATGAGGCCTTGTTCGAAGGCGCCTTGTACACCTGCGTGTGCGCGACGCTGATTCTGGTGATGGGAGCCTGATGCCTTGAAGAAGATTCTTGCCCAACTCACGACACTGGCGGTGGTGGCACTGGCGTTCGTGCTCGGCTGGTTTGCCTGGGAACACTACACCCGCGCCCCCTGGACCCGGGATGCGCGGGTGCGGGCGGATGTGGTGACCTTGTCCGCGGATGTCGCCGGTCGCATCGTCAACCTCGGCGTGCAGGATAACCAGCACGTGGAGAAGGGCCAGTTGCTGCTGGAAATCGATCCTTCGCGCTACGCCCTGGCGGTGGAGCACGCCAAGCGCTCGGTGGAAGTGGCCAAGGCCGCACTGGGGCAGTCCGAAGCCACCATCGTTGCCAGCGAGGCGCTGCTGCGCCAACGGCAGAGCGAGGAGCGCCGGCGTCGAACCCTCAAGGAACGCTCGATGATCCCCGGCGAGGAATGGGAGAAATCCAGTACCGAAGTGTCTGTGGCGCAGGCTGATTTGTTGCGTAACCAGGCCAATCTGGGTTTTGCTCAGGCTAACGTGCAACTGGCCATTGCCGCATTGGCCGAGGCCGAGCACGATCTGGAGCGCACCCGGGTCGAGTCGCCGGTCAGCGGCTACGTCACCAATCTGCTGACCCGACAGGGCGACTACGCCACGGCGGGTGGTCCGTTGGTGGCACTGGTGGACAGCGATTCGTTTTATGTCAGCGGTTACTTCGAAGAAACCAAACTGCCGCGAATCGGGGAAGGGGATCGGGTCGATATCGAATTGATGAGTGGCGAGCGTTTTGGCGGCACCGTGCAAAGCATCGCATTCGCCATCGCCGACCGGGAGAACCTGCCCGGCGGGCGTTTACTGGCCAACATCAACCCCAGCTACACCTGGGTCAAACTGGCGCAGCGCGTGCCGGTGCGGATAAAGATCGATGCGGACTATGCCGGCAAGGACAAACTACGCGCCGGAACTACCGCCACCGTAACCGTGCAGGAATCCCGCAATACCCAAAATCCCCCCTGATCCCCTGTAGGAGCTGCCGAAGGCTGCGATCTTTTGATCTTGTTTTTAAAAATCAAAATCAAAAGATCGCAGCCTTCGGCAGCTCCTACAGGGGCCTGTCCGATAATTGCGCAGGCAAAAAAAAGCCCCGCGACCGAATGATACGCGGGGCAAAAAATTGGTTGGTTGCGGCCAACCAAAGGAGCTCAGTAGAAACCGGTTACTGGCTGGCGACCGTCTCCGGTTATCAGCCGCCACGGTGCAGATAAAGATCGATGCCGACTATGCCCGCTCCTGCATCGGAGGCGCATCCCACTTCAAGGGTTGCTCGCCGTTTTCACATTGGGAATGAACGCGGCACTGCCGGATTCATGAGTGCGAAACAACCGGGCGCCGTTGTTGGGTTTGGTGGTGATCAACTGATGGTCGGCGGTCAGATAATCCAGGGGCAATTGTTTGAGGTCGTCGTACTGCTCCACGATGATCGTGCGTTCAGGACGCCAGGGCTGGCCACTTTGTTTTTCCAGCCACGCCATCAATGCTGCGCTGTCGCCTGTTTTTGGAATGTCTGAATCCGGGGCCACGTAGTAGAACGGCGCTCCATGATTTTGCAGGTACATGGGCAGCTTATTGTCGACATCCACCAGCACCATGCGCCATTCGTTCCACGGCGCGGTCTTGATGGCTTGCGCACGCACATCCTGGGAAAACTGCATGACACCGCCATCCCCACCGTTGGTCCAGGGATAGACAATGCCAAGTATCACGAACAACAGTCCCGCGGCGGCGGCAATGCCCTTTGTCCAACCGGGCCCGCTGACCTTGCCGGCTGCCTTACGCTCGGTCATTCGCCGGGTAACCCACCAGGCGGCCAGCAGTTGGGCAAATGGCACCAGGGGCAAGACGTAGTAGCTGCGCCGACTGCCACTGGCGGTGAAGAACAGGAACAGTAACGTCAGGCCCCAGATCAACCAGCGAATATTGGGATCGGTATGCTTCCAGTTCCTGACTGCCACCCACAGGCCGAGTATCCAGCACGGCGCCCAGGGCAGGGTATAAACCGGCAGATAGAGCAGGTAGGTATAGATCGGGCCTATGTTGTCGAAGGGGTGGAAAAATCGAACGACGTTTTCCCTGAACACCAAGCTAAGCCCGCTTTCCCCAAAAGCAGGCGCTCCGAAGCGGTGTGACAGCATGAACGGCACCATGTAGACCAGGCCCGCCGTCAGAACGGCCAGGCACATGCGCCCATTGAGATGGCTTTTCCAGCGTCCCTCGCCAATCAGATGTGGCAGTAGCAACAGCCCTGGAAGGATGAATCCGATCAAGCCTTTGAACAGCGACGTCAGTGCCAGAATCAAGAAAAAAACGATGTACCGGCTCAGGCGCGTGTCGTCCGGGCCGCGCCAATACCACCAAACAGAGGCCAGGACACCGCAAACCGTCAAGATGTCCGCCGTGGCTACCCTGGCCCAGAAAACGAAAAAGAAAGTCGTCGCCAGAAACCAGCCGGCAATCAGGCCAGTGCCTTTGCTATATAGCTGCTGACCGACCAGATAGACCAGCCAGATGCTCAGCCAGGCCGCTACGACTGAGGACAGGCGCAGCGACCAGTGTCCGAGACCGCCCATCAGGTGGGCAGTGGCGGTAATCAGCCAATAGGAAGGCAGAGGCTTGTCGTAATAGGGCAGGCCCTTGAGGTAAGGGTCGAGATAATCGCCTGATTGCAACATCTGCAGGGCGATGTTTGCCCAGCGCGTTTCTGGGCCCCAAAGCTCTCTTGCTCCCAACCCGAATAGCAGCAGCAGCGCGGACACGCCCAGTAGAAGTATCAGCGCACCGTGGTCATTTTTTAAGAAGCCGACGAACGATTTATTCATGATTATTTCGCATTTTGCGCACGCGGTTGGAGCGTAAAGCTATCTGGCGAAATGTGATAATAATGTCAGTAGATTGCGAACAAACCATTAGTTTGAATTAAACGTACTTTCCTCAATGACTGATATCGTCCTGCGATTCTAAACATGAAATTTATTTATTGTTTAAGTCGGGGTATATGCCTCATAAATGTAATTATCATCACCAAACTTTCACTTCTTTTTAACAAATGCTACTCCAGACTTTGCGCTACAGACTGCGCATGCTGGCAACCGAATAGGGTCAACTCGGGTGAATTGGATTTACCTGAATTTGTTCGTAGCGCGGCGTTATTGAAAACGTATAGCAAACGCAAACTTGCGGGCGTTTAATTCAGGGATCAACAACATGTCTTCCCCTTCAAGCCTCCAGCCGCCAACGGCGATGCGTCTGCATTCGTTCGCGCTAGGTCTCTTTACTTTGTTGCTGTTCGTGATGATGAGCAATCATCAGGCGTTCATTGGCTTCGACTCGAGGTTCGTGATGTTCGCTCAGGAAATGCTGCGCCATGGGCCAAGCATTTTCCCCACGACCTACGGTGAGCCCTATGCTGACTACAGCGCAATGTCGACGTTTTTCATCTATCTGCTTTCGATGCCTTTCGGGCACGTGACGAGCTTCACTGCCTGGCTGCCTTCCTCGATTGCCGCAGCGGTGATCGTCACGCTCATGTATCGCCTGCTCGCGCCGTACTCAATAAAGTGGGCGCTGGTCAGCATCGCGTTGATGCTGCTGAGTGTGACGTTCATCACTGAGGTAAGGGCCGTATCGCTGGACCTGATGCTTGCGGCGGTTTCATTCGCGGCTTTTTATCTGGCTTATGCTGCCGATCACTTCAATGCACGCCGGCGTCTGGTTGGGTTATTTACCTTGTTGGTGCTGGGCTTTGCCATTCGTGGGCCGATCGGCCTGATCGTGCCTACCGGCATGTTATGCAGTTACTACCTGTTCAGCGGTCAATACCGGCGGATGTTCAGCTTTGGTGTGGTTGCCCTGGCGCTGCTGGTCATTTGTATCGGTTTGATTTTGTGGCTGGCCGATATCAGCGGCGACGCAGCCTTTGTGCGCGATGTCATTCGCATGCAGGTGACAGGGCGCATTGATGGTAGCGAAGGCTCCAGTAATGCGTTGTTTTACGTCACCAGCTCCCTGGGCAATTACGCGGTGGCTTATCCCCTGGCCTTACTGACATTGGTTGGCGTTCTAGCCGGTGATAGAAGTAATCGCGGGCCGCAATGGCGACTGATGATGTTTTGCGTGGCTGCCGGCTTGATCGTGTTGGTCGGACTTTCGATTCCACAGGCTAAAAAAGCTCGCTATGTGTTGCCGATGTTGCCGATGGCAGCCATTGTCGCGGCTTATCCGTTCCAGGCAGCGAGTGGTCGAGTGTTTGCCGGTTTGAGACTGCTGATACAAGGGCTCTGGCTAGTGCTGCCTGGCGTGATGTTCGGTGTTGTGTTGATTGCGCATCATCGGCTGCCGGATTCATTGCCCTCCATCGGTTTGGTCCTTGGGCTGCTGATTTTCTTGCAGGTAGCCGCATTGGGCTCGGTGTTCAAAGCACATTTGAGAGTGCCAGGACTTGCGTGTTGTGCGGTGCTGGCTGTGTGGTCGGTCTTCATCCTGTACGTTGAACCCATTCAACGTGGCATGTATGACACCCGCCAGTTTTCTCGAGCGGTTCTTGAGCGGATGAACAGTGATTCCATGCCGGTGGTGCTGCATGGCATGGGCAAGGACGCGAAGGCAATCAAGTTCATGGTCAATACAGATACCGACGTTCGGCCGATCTTCACCGAGACACCCGAGCAACTGGCGGCTGTCAAAGCGCCTGCCTACATCGTCATGAGTCAGGAGTCTTACCGCAAACTCCCATCATCACAGGCCGAGTCACTGGCACCGGTGTTGAGTGGCCGCTTTGACAAAGATGACTACGTGCTGCTGCGTCTTGCGCCTTGATGCTTGGTGCCTGAATGGTCCTCTGCTCGACACAAAAACCTGTGGGAGCGAGGCTTGCCCGCGATGAGGCCCGCACATCCAACATCAATGGCGCCTGACACACCGTCATCGCGGGCAAGCCCGCTCCCACAAGGATTTATCGTTGCCGCTGCTTCCCCTGTAGGAGCGAGGCTTGCCCGCGAAAAACGATAACGCGGTGTATCAGACAGATCGCGTTATCGTTCTTCGCGGGCAAGCCTCGCTCCTACTGAGCAGGGTGAATGCCATGATGCGAGATGGCACCGAGTGGCGGTGATCAATGACAGGGTGAAGACAGTTGCTCCCACAGGGATTGGCAGTGTTTTGCGGCGTCGCAAAAAAAAGCCCCGCGACCGAATGAGACGCGGGGCCAAAAAATTGGTTGGTTGCGACCAACCAAAGGAGCTCTGCCTTGGTCTGGGAGGCGTTCCGACGATGGTCGTGAGCGATAATGCGTTAAATCAGATGCCCCACGGCGCCCTCGGGTTTTTCGCGAGCATGCTCGCTCCTACGGGCGACCGTCTCCGGTTGCCAACCGCCACCCAAGGCCTTGTAGATGGCGACGATGCCGCGATACAGATCGACTTCGGCCTGGGCCTGGGTGTCTTCCGCCGCCAGGCGCTCACGCTGGGCGTCCAGCAACACGAGGAAGTCGGCAGTACCTTCGCGGTAACGGATCTCGGCGAGATCGGCGGCCGAGCGGCTCGATTCACTCTGGCGAATCAGAGAAATCAAACGCTGTTGGCGCTTGTTGTAGTCACTGAAAGCGTTTTCCGACTCTTCCAGGGCCAACAGCACTTGCTGCTCGTAGGTCGCCAGCGCGCCTTCGGCATCGGCGTCGGCACCGCGGATGCGGGCTTTCACGCTACCCAAGTCGAATGCCGCCCAAGTGATGCTTGGGCCCAGCGCCCAGGCATTGGCTGCCGAAGAGCCGATCTGCGAACCACGGCTGGCGGTCCAGCCGAGGAACCCGCTGAGGCTCACCCGTGGAAACAGGTCAGCCTTGGCCACGCCAATGCGCGCCGTGGCCGAGGCCAGTTTGCGTTCGGCGCTGAGAATGTCCGGACGCCGTTGAAGGAGCTCGCCCGGATCACCGATCGGCAAGGCCTTGGCAATCGCCGGCAAGTCTTTCGGGCTCAGGTCCACGGTCAATTTGTCCGGGCGCTCACCCAGCAAAGTGGCGATGCGGTTTTTCTGCCGGACCTGCTCGGCCTGCAACTGCGGCACGCTGGCTTCGACCGAGGCCAGACGGGCGTCGGCGCGTTCCACATCGAGCTGATCGCCCACGCCGGCATCACGCAGGCTGATGGTGATCTTGCGCGATTCCTGCTGGTTTTGCAGGTTGGCCAGGGCGATCTTTTCCCTCAACTGCGCTCCTCGTAACTGTCCGTAGGCGTCGACCAGTTCGGCGATCATTGTCACTTGCAGTTGATACAGATCGGCTTCAAATGCCTGCTGCTCGGCGTCCGCCGATTCCAGATTGCGCTGGATGCGGCCAAACAAGTCGATCTCCCACGCCATGTCCAGGCCCAGGTCATAGCGCTCGCTGTTGACCCGCTTAGTGGTTTCACCGGGGATTTGCCCCTTGCCCAAGTCACTGCTGACCCGGCTGGTCACTGTCGGCATGGCGTCGTTGCTGACGTCATCGCGGATCGCCCGCGCCGCTTTCCAGCGGGCGAAGGCGACACGCAGGTCACGGTTGCCCTTGAGCGATTCGGTGACCAACTGGTTGAGGGTCGGGTCTTCGAATTGTTGCCACCAGACGCGTTCGAAGCGCGATCGGTCGAAGTTCTTCTGGCCGGCCGCACCGTCAGTAGCCGTGGTGATGTTGGCCGGCTCCGTGGCTGGGGTCTTGTAGTCCGGGCCGACGGCACAGGCGCTCAGCGCCACTACCAGCAGGCTCGGCAGAAAGGCTTTAAGACTCATCAATGCGACTCCAGTTGCGAGGCCAGTTTCAGCGCTTTGGCTGCCTTGCGCGCTTCACCGCGCTCGACAAAGTTACGGATCAGTACATAGAACACTGGCGTCAGCAGCAGGCCGAAGAAGGTCACCCCGAGCATCCCGGAGAACACCGCCACACCCATGGCGTGACGCATTTCGGCACCGGCACCGCTGGAGAACACCAGGGGCACCACACCCATGATGAACGCGAAGGAGGTCATCAGGATCGGCCGCAGACGCAAGCGGCAAGCTTCCAGTACCGCCGCCAGCGGGTTGAGGCCTTCCTGCTGTTTATCCTTGGCGAACTCGACGATCAGAATCGCGTTCTTACAGGCAAGCCCCACCAGTACGATCAAACCGATCTGGGTAAAGATGTTGTTGTCGCCACCGGAAGCAATCACACCGGTAATGGCCGACAGCAAGGTCATCGGGACAATCAGGATCACCGCCAGTGGCAGGCTCCAGCTTTCGTACTGCGCCGCGAGCACCAGGAACGCCAGCAGGACGCAGAGCGGGAACACGAACAGCGCAGTGTTGCCGGACAGAATCTGCTGGTAGGTCAGGTCGGTCCATTCGTAGGTCATGCCGTTAGGCAGTTCTTCCTTGAGCAGTTTCTCGATGGCTTGTTCGGCCTGGCCGGAGCTGTAGCCGGGGGCTGCCGCACCGTTGATTTCAGCGGTGATGAAGCCGTTGTAGTGCATCACGCGGTCCGGCCCCGAGGTATCGCTGACCTTGATGAAGGTCGCCAACGGGATCATCTCGCCCTTGTTGTTGCGTACTTTCAGCTGGCCGATCTGGTCGGATTCGAGGCGGAACTGTTGCTCAGCCTGAACGTTGACCTGATAGGTACGACCGAAGCGGTTGAAGTCGTTGGCATACAGCGAACCCAGGTAGATCTGCAGGGTGTCGAAGATGTCGCTGACGGCCACGCCGTGGGTCTTGGCTTTCTCGCGGTCGATGGCGGCTTCAACCTGCGGCACGTTCACGGTGTAGCTGGTGAACAGGTTGGCCAGTTCCGGCACGTTGTGGCTCTTGGCAATGATGTTCATGGTTTGCTTGTACAGCTCGTCGTAGCCCAGGTTGCCCCGGTCTTCGATTTGCAGGCGGAAACCACCAATCGTACCCAAGCCCTGAACCGGCGGCGGTGGGAAGATCGCCATGTAGGCTTCCTGGATGTTGGCGTACTGGCCGTTCAAGGCACCGGCAATGGCCCCTGCGGACATGCTCGGGTCCTTACGCTCATCGAACGGCTTCAAGGTCACGAACACAATGCCGGCGTTCGGGCTGTTGGTGAAACCGTTGATCGACAGGCCCGGGAAGGCCACGGCGCTTTCCACACCTGGCTGCTTGAGTGCCAGGTCGGACATGCGCTTGATCACGTCTTCGGTGCGGTCCAGGCTCGCGGCGTCCGGCAGTTGCGCAAACGCCACCAGGTATTGCTTGTCCTGGCCTGGTACGAAACCGGTCGGCGTGCTGGAGAAACCGAAGAAGGTCAGCACCATCAGGCCTGCATACAGCAGCAGGGCGATGCCGCTGCTGCGGATGACCCGGCGCACGGTGCCGACATAACCATGGCTGGCTTTTTCAAAGAAACGGTTGAACGGACGGAACAGCCAGCCACCGAAGATCTTGTCCAGTACTTTGGAGAAACGGTCTTTGGGTGCATCGTGGCCCTTGAGCAACACGGCCGCGAGGGCTGGCGACAGGGTCAGCGAGTTGAAGGCCGAGATCACCGTCGAAATGGCGATGGTCAGGGCGAACTGCTTGTAGAACTGTCCAGTCAGACCAGAGATGAAGGCCGCCGGGACAAACACCGCACAGAGCACCAGCGCCGTGGCGATGATCGGACCGGTCACTTCACCCATGGCTTTTTTGGTGGCGGCCATTGGTTCGAGACCCAGCTCGATGTTTCTCTCGACGTTCTCGACCACCACGATCGCATCGTCGACCACGATACCGATGGCCAGTACCAGCCCGAACAGCGACAGGGCATTGAGCGAAAAGCCGAACAAATGCATCACGGCAAACGTACCGATCAAGGAGACCGGCACCGCCACCAACGGAATGATCGAGGCGCGCCAGGTTTGCAGGAACAGGATCACCACCAGCACCACGAGGATCAGCGCTTCGAAGAGGGTATGAACCACCGCCTCGATGGAGCCGCGCACAAAGATCGTTGGGTCATAGACGATGCTGTAGTCCATGCCTTGCGGGAAGTTCTTCTTCAGCTCTTCCATCTTGCCGCGAACTTCGTTCGAAATTTCAATGGCGTTGGAACCCGGGCGCTGGAAGATCGGGATGGCCACGGCCGGCTGATTGTTCAGCAATGAACGCAGAGCGTATTGGCTGGAACCCAGCTCGACGCGGGCGATGTCCTTCAGGCGCGTGATTTCACCGTTGTCGCCTGCGCGAATGATGATGTTCTCGAACTCTTCCTCGGACACCAGGCGACCCTGAGTGTTGATCGACAGTTGGAAGCTCTGGGCATTCGGCGCCGGTGGCGCGCCCAGTTGACCGGCGGCCACCTGGCGGTTCTGCTCGCGGATGGCGCTCACGACATCGGTCGCGGTCAGGTTACGCGACGCGGTTTTGTTCGGATCGAGCCAGACCCGCAGCGAGTAATCGCCCATGCCGAACAGTTGCACGTCACCGACACCACCGAGGCGCGCCAGCTCATCCTTGATGTTCAGGATCGCGTAGTTGGACAGGTAGAGCATGTCGTAGCGTTTGTCCGGCGAGGTCAAGTGCACGACCATGGTCAGGTCGGGCGACGCCTTGTCCACGGTGATACCGATGCGCGTCACTTCCTCGGGAAGCTTGGGCTCTGTGCGGGTCACGCGGTTCTGCACCTGCACCTGGGCGTTGTCCAGGTCGGTACCCAGGGCAAAGGTGATGGTCAGGGTGATCTTGCCGTCGGCGGTGGACTGCGAGGACATGTACAGCATGTTCTCGACGCCGGTAATGGCTTGCTCCAGGGGAGCGGCCACGGTTTCACCGATGACTTTGGGGTTGGCACCCGGGAAGTTGGCGCGGACCACCACGGTCGGCGGCACCACTTCCGGGTATTCGCTGATCGGCAGCTGGAACAGCGAGATGGAACCGGCGATCAGGATCAGCAGCGATAAAACCGCTGCAAAGATCGGCCGTGTAATGAAGAACTGGGAAAAATTCATCGGAGTCGTTATCCCTTAACCGCGTGGGGTCGCAGCAGCCAGTTTCACAGCCGTGCCCGGCGCAACCTTGGCAGGCGCGACTTGTGGCAGGTTGCTGGCTTCCAGCGCTTGTCGTTGTTGTGCAAGAGCCGCGAGGGTTTGCTCGCTGGCCATCGGGATCACTTCGGGGCTGACTGGCGAGCCGGGGCGGACCCGTTGCAGACCCTTGACGATGACGGTGTCGTCCTTGCTCAGGCCATTGCGCACGATGCGCAGACCTTCGATTTTCGGACCCAGCTCGACTGCTCGATAAGCCGTCTTGTTGTCGGCATCCATCACCAGCACGAACTTCTTGCCAAGGTCAGTGCCGACCGCTTCATCGTTGATCAGCATGGCGTTGTAGGTGCCACTGCCCACCAGTTTCAGGCGTGCATACAGGCCCGGGGTGTAGCTGCCATCGCTGTTGTCGAACACGGCGCGACCGCGGATGGTGCCGGTCTTGGGGTTGACCGCGTTGTCGATGAAGTTCATCTGGCCCAGGTGCGGGTTGCCGTCTTCATTCGACAGGCCCATGTACACCGGCGTGGTGGCGCCACGTTTACCCTGGCGGGCGAGCTGGGTGTACTTGAGGAACACACGCTCGTCAGCGTCGAAGTAGGCGTAGACCTTGTCGGTCGAAACGACGCTGGTCAGTGGCGTAGTGTCGGCGGTGACCAGGTTGCCGGCAGTGATTTCGGCACGGCTGACGCGACCGCTGATGGGCGCGGTGACGCGGGTGAAACTCAGGTTCAATTTGGCCAGGTCGAGCTGCGCTTGAAGGGCGCCGACAGCGGCGCGGGCTTCTTGGGCAGCACTGGTGCGCGAATCGGCCAGCTCAGCGGAAATCGCGTTGCTGGTGCGCAGACGCTCGCCGCGCTGGGCTTCGTTTTCGCTGCGGGTAGCATTGGCGCGGGCCTGGGCGACCAGCGCTTCAAGGCGGCGGACCTCGGCCTGGAACGGACGGGGGTCGATCTGGAACAGTAGGTCACCTTTTTTGACCAGCGCGCCTTCGGTGAACGCCACTTCATCGATCTGGCCTGAAACCCGTGGACGAATCTCTACGGTTTCTGGCGCCTCAAGACGCCCGGTGAACTCATCCCACTCGTTGACCGGTTGTTCCAGTACCTTGGCCACGCTGACCTTGGCGGCAGGCGGGGCACCGGCGGTTTCGGGCGCCTTGCCGCATGCGCTGATCACCACCACGGCCAACAGAGCCAACGGGAAGCGCAAATGTTTGAGTGACTGTTCCATGGATGCATCCGCCAATGTATTGAGATTGGCGAATGATGCTCGGCGGGCGGATATCGCACGAATCGAACGGGGCGAAGGTAACTATCATTCGGAATGATAGGAGAGCCGAGCTAGCCCTCTAGCCTGCACCTTTGATCAGGTTTTGATCAATGACAATGATGGAAATTCTGTTGTTCCCTGGTCGTAAGAATCACCGAGCGAGACCGGTATGCACCCCGTGTAGGAGCTGCCGAAGGCTGCGATCTTTTGACCTTGTTGTTCAGAATCAAAAGATCGCAGCCTGCGGCAGCTCCTGCAGGGTTTAGAGGCTGTCGGGATCCCCGAAGAACATCTGCAAGGCGCCAATCGATGGGCCTGATGGAAATGGGTTGTAAGAAGCACCGCGCGAGACCGGTATGCACTCCGTGTAGGAGCTGCCGAAGGCTGCGATCTTTTGACTTTGTCGTTCAGGATCAAAAGATCGCAGCCTGCGGCAGCTCCTGCAGGGTTTGTGCGGGTTTTCGAAGAACCTCTGCAACGCGCCAATTAACGGGGCTGATGGAAATGGGTTGTAAGAAGCACCGAGCGAGGCCGGTATGCACCCCGTGTAGGAGCTGCCGAAGGCTGCGATCTTTTGACTTTGTCGTTCAGGATCAAAAGATCGCAGCCTGCGGCAGCTCCTACGGGGTTTGTGCGGGTTTTCGAAGAACCTCTGCAAGGCGCCAATCGATGGGCCTGATGGAAATGGGTTGTAAGAAGCACCGAGCGAGGCCGGTATGCACCCCGTGTAGGAGCTGCCGCAGGCTGCGATCTTTTGACCTTGTTGTTCAGAATCAAAAGATCGCAGCCTGCGGCAGCTCCTGCAGGGTTTAGAGGCTGTCGGGATCGCCGAAGAACATCTGAATCCGCGAGCGCAACCAACGTTCTCCAGGATCGTTATCCTGCGACCCACGCCACGCCATGTGCAGTTCAAAGCTGCGCACCGGCAACGGTGGATCTTCGGCCCGTACGCCACCGGCTGCGGTCAACGCATCGGCCGTATAGTCCGGCACGGTGGCGACAATGTCGGTGCCGGAGAGCAGGGTGCTCAGGCCGTTGAATTGCGGCACGGCGAGGACCACGTGGCGCTTGCGCCCGAGTTTTTCCAGCTCTTCATCGATAAAACCGCTGAGGTCACCGGCGAACGACACCAGCGCATGGGGTCGTGCGCAGAAATCATCGAGGCTCAAGGCCCCCGGCATGCTGTCGGCGCGCAATACTTTCGGTGAACTGCGGCGCAGTACCTTGCGTTTGGCGTTGGCCGGCAGGTCGGTGGTGTAGCTGACGCCAATGGAAATTTCCCCCGATGCCAACAAGCTCGGCATCAAGATGTAATTAACCCGCCGCACTACCAACACAATCCCGGGGGACTCGGCGCGCAAGCGCTTGAGCAGCATCGGCAGCAGGGCGAATTCGACGTCATCTGACAAACCGATGCGAAACACCGCGGTGCTGGTGGCCGGGTCGAATTCCGCCGCACGACTGACCGCGGTGGAAATCGAATCCAGCGCCGGCGAGAGCAGGGCGAAGATCTCCACGGCCCGTGCGGACGGCTCCATGCTGCGGCCGGTGCGCACAAACAACGGATCATCAAACAACCCGCGCAGGCGCGAGAGCGCGGCACTGATGGCCGGCTGACCCAGGAACAGCTTCTCCGCAGCGCGAGTCACGCTGCGTTCGTGCATCAGGGTTTCGAATACGA
Organism: Pseudomonas putida; assembly: GCF_050990305.1. Lineage (GTDB taxonomy): Bacteria > Pseudomonadota > Gammaproteobacteria > Pseudomonadales > Pseudomonadaceae > Aquipseudomonas > Aquipseudomonas putida_AH. The sequence goes on from NZ_CP158817.1 coordinate 3,077,643, forward strand.
TCAACAGGTTCAGGTCGACACGACGCAGGTCATTACGATTCATCTGGAGTCCTGGCAGAGTCAGCAAACTTGACGTGAGCGGCCATATGAGAACAATGGCCAGCAGGAATATTACGGGGAAAGGCTGGTACTCTGCACCGAGTAATTCAGTTTTCCCACAAAGGAAGCTTCAGTTTCGTACGGTTTCAGGTGATGTTGCCGATGCCGCTGAATCAATGACAGGCATGTCGACTATTAATAGCCACTGATAGTGTTGGGTTGAAAGCCCAGCTAAAGTTCATGGCATTAGAGGTTTCATTGGCGAGGTTTGCGATGTCCCGCACGATCCGTTTTCACAAGTTTGGTCCAGCCGAGGTGCTCAAATGCGAAGAGCATGCGGCGGCTCTGCCTGCACCGGGCGAAGTGCAGGTGCGCGTCGAAGCCATTGGCATCAGTTGGTACGACGTACTCTGGCGTCAGAACCTGGCATCCTCCCATGCCCGTCTGCCATCGGGTCTTGGCCAGGAAATGGCCGGTATCGTTACCGCCGTTGGTGAAGGCGTCGATGACTTGGCCGTCGGTGACAAGGTCGCCAGTTTCCCGGCCGAAAGCCCGAACGACTATCCCGTCTACGGCGAGCAGATCGTGTTGCCGCGCTCATCATTGACCCGCTATCCGGATGTGCTCAGCTCGATTGAAGCGGCCGTGCATTACACACCGCTATTGATTGCCTACTTTGCCTACATCGATCTTGCGCGGGTCAAACCCGGGCAATTTGCTCTGGTGACTGACGCCAGTCACTGCGCCGGTCCATCGTTCGTGCAACTGGGTAAAGCCCTGGGCGTGCGGGTGATTGCCGCCACCAAGACGGAGCAAGAGCGTGAATACTTGCTGTCGCTGGGTGCCGAAAAAGTCATCGTCACCGAAGAAGAAGATCTGCTGATGCGGATCAACAAGATCACCGATAACCGCGGCGTGGACGTGGTGTTCGATGGCCTGGGCGGACCGCAGATGTCGCTGCTCGGCGATGTGCTGGCACCGCGCGGCAGCCTGGTCCTGTACGGCCTGCAAGGTGGCAACCAGACGCCATTCCCGGCCTGCGCGGCATTCCAGAAGAACATTCAGTTCTTCGTGCATTGCATCGGTAACTTCACCGGTAAGCCGGAACTGGGCATCATCCAGGATCAGGTCGCACTGCAACGTGCCCTGCGTGACATCAACCAGCTGACCGCTGACCGCGTTCTGCTGCCGCTCAAGACTCGGGTCTTCCCGTTTACCGAGTTTGTCGAAGCGCATCGCTACATGGGCGAATGTCCTTGCCGCGAACGCGTCGCCCTGCAGGTCGAACCGGCCTGATTGCCCCCTCCAAATCCCTCCTCTAAGAGTCCGTTTCACACGGACTCTTTCGTATTCAGCACATTGCGCATAGGGGCATAACCAGCAACTGAACTGGTTTTTGCGCGCTATCTGTAGCTTCTATTGCGCAACTCAGCCCTGATAATTGGATGATTACTTTCATCTCAAGGAATGAGTCATGGGTGGGTATCCGATCGATACTTTTCGATGCGCTTTACAGTTATACATTCAGAAAGCCGCGCACTCTTGTGTCGTTGCAAAACCAATATCGGCAACTTCTTTCTTTATTTCTTGTATTAAACATCCGTGGGACGTTGTCGGACATTTCCTAGGATGTAGGCCTTGTTCGCAACAAGCCGTTAAGTCCGGGCGTTTACGGTGCCCCGCACGTACTCAGGGTGCCGGAACCTATGCGGCACCTCGAATGTTGGCCTGAAAACTTAAGTGTTAGCATCCAGCCATAAAATTCTATCTTCAGATCATATCCAGGCAATTCCCTGCGCTGTGCGTACGGTTGTTTGCGCAATATCGAACTTTCGAGCATCAGGTAAATAACGATGACCAGCATCCATGACCAAGCGATGAACAATGTCTACCAACAAGTGCTGCAGCGATTGCTGAGTTTCTTTTCCCGTGCCGAACGCACTGCACTGCAATTGTTGATTCAGCGCCTGGGTGTCGCCGCCGGGGGGATGGAGCGCATCGGTGAGTTCAAGGTACTGGCGATCCAGACAGGCTCTCGTGACAGTTGCTACGCACTGGCGTTGCTGCGCGCCGCACAACTGACCATTGCCACCCGATCACCGGCGACATTCCGATTGCGGGTAGCGACCTTGCGCCTGAACGACAGCAACCCGACGGCGCTGGACAACATCCATCGCAGCTACAACGCGTTGTTCATTTATGACGATCCGCGGGCTGAAGTCCTGATGGTCGAAAACCGGGAAGTACTGCCGTTCGATCACACAGCACCGATTTCCCAGGCCGGGCGCGAAGCCAACCGCACGAACCTGCTGATGCTGGGGCATCGTCGGGCCTGGGAGGCGCCGCTTGATCTATGGGATGACGGCTATCTGGTTACCGGCGAGTTCTATGGGCAGATCTCTCGTTGGAATCACGGCGTCGATGCCTTGCTCAGCAACGACTCACCAAGGCAGCAGAAACAGTTCATCGAGGGATTGAGGCGCGCGGCCGCCAAGAGTGGGCTGGAGGTCTCCAAACACCATGAGCCAGGCTACGCAGGGTTGTTCACGCTGCTCGACGAATTGGGCCGTGAAGGCTACGAACGGTTTTACAGCGAGGGCAACCAAGCGCCTTGGCGTCCGGTCGACCAGTTTGAAACCTGCCGTCGTGCGACACACATCGACATCCACGACATGCTGGTGGGCAATCTGGAGGAGCGCTGGCCATTGCTCACCGAGTTTCTCGGCTTCCAGTCCGACGAGTTGGCGGCGCAGCTCAGTGATAACGAATACGTCAGCCTCCCGGTTTCGGCGCACCTGCGCGGGCTACAATCGAGCTTCGTACAAGGTCGGACCTATGAATTGGGCGTCGCCGAGTACCTGCAGCGGGCGTTGGTGATGATGCGCCGCAAGCAATTGCCGGAGCGCCTGTGCGAACAGGCCGTGGAGGCGTTTGGCAATCCGGGCACGCTGGCAGAGTTGCGTGCCCGGGCCGCGGCGGAGGCGCACCGCAGTTTTGGCCTGAACGAGGCACAGTGGGTGTGCCTGCTGTTTGCACCTTTTGGAAGGCAGGCCTCGAACCTTAAGCGCTTCCTGCGCCATTGCCATCCCGGCATGCTGGTAGCGCTGCCGGAGTTGCACCGGGCTCTGCAGGGCAAGCCTGTTGCAGAGCAGATCATGCAATGGATGGTGGACGTCAGTGGTTTGCCGATCAACCTGCTCAGAAAGCTTTATCTCACTGCGCCGGTGCCGGTGAGTCAGAGCAGGGCGGTCGAATCGGCAAGCAGCGATCCGGACATGGAAACCGGCAATGACGATCCCTGCATGCCGGGTGAATGGTCAGCAGGTCGTTGACAGTGATTGCCTTGACGTCAAGTGACGGGCCATCTCACGTCCAGGATCCCTTGCCATGAAAGGACCCCGTGAAACCGATTTTGCCTACCAGGCGGTTTACCGTTACCTGATCAATCTGATTGGCGAGTCCGCCGGTGAGGAGCACGTGCGCTTGCCCTCATTGCGCCAGCTGGCTGAACGCTTGAATGTGTCGATTTCGACCATTCAATACGCGTACTCATTATTGGAGAAAGAAGGGCGGGTGTACTCGGTCGCCAAGTCCGGTTATTACGCGTGGCCCGCACCCGCCATCAGCACGCTCTACTGTGGCAATGACCTGCTGGAAAGTGTCTATGTCAATGCTCGCCGGCCTGGGATGTTGGTGCTCAGCAGCGATGACCCGGCCTTGTCGCAGCCGATTGACAGCCCATTGCTACTCTTGGAACGAGAGCTGTTGCGCCAGTACCCACGCCAGCCGCAACCGAACTCGCAACCTTGTGGCGAATGGGAGCTGCGCTTGGCATTGGCAGCCCGTTACACCACGTCGCCCGTGCGATGCTGGCATGCCGATGACGTTTACATCGGAGCGGACCTTCGCGGGGTGCTGGAAATGCTGATCGCGGTGTTAGATCTCAAGGACGCTACGGTGATTGTCGAGTCGCCATGCGACTGGGCGATATTGCGCCTCTTGCGCAGTGCCGGCGTACGGGTCATCGAGTGGTCGCTGCTGGCCAATGGCAGCTTGCATCACGAACGTCTCGAGGAGCTGCTGGAAGCCGAGTCGGTGCGCCTGGTGATGGTGTCATCTGGGGTGAACATGCCCCATGGCAGCCAGGCGTCGGACGACGACCGAGAAATTGTGGCGCGATTGCTGAGCCGTCATGACTGCTGGGTGCTGGAAAACGACTGTTACGGCGAGTTGGGGTTCGAACCCGACGGTCTGCGTTTTCGCGACCTGCTGGACCCGGAACGACTGATGGTGTTTTCAACCTTTGAAAAAGTCATCGGCCCCGAGGCCCCGTACGGTTATCTGCTCTCGCGCCATCTGAGTGCCCAATGGCAGCGACAGTTTTTGCTGCGCGCCTTCCGTCTTTCACCCATCCGCCAGAAAGCCATTGCCCGTCTGTACAGCAATGGCCGTATCGACCAGCACCTGCAAGTGCTGCGACGCCGGCTCAAGGACAGCAAGACGCAGATGATTGATCTGCTGGGCGAGCGAATGAGTGATGCCCTGCAGTTCGTCGATCCCGAGGGGGGCGCCACGGTCTGGGTGCGCTCCTTGCGCCGGGTCGATGTGCACCGGGTGTACCAGCGCCTGCTCAAGCACCAGGTCGTGGTCGCGCCGGGTGAGCTGTTCAGTCTCCAGGGACTGCACGCACAACATATGCGCCTGAGTCACAGCTTCGGCAGTGATCACGACCTTGCCACCGCTCTGGGGTTGTTGGGGGATGCGTTACGCCTGGAGTTGATCGATTGAGCAGGCCTGTCCGGGTTTTATAACATCGCGCTTGAGGGGCAACAGGATCGATAACGTCGCGCGGCGGTCAAACTGCCAGTAAACTGCGTTTCAATTCCTGAACCACTCTATTCCAGAGGTTTTGCATGACACTCAGTCATTTTGCGGGTAAACCGGCACCGGCAGAATTGTTGGTCGACATCCCGCGACTGGTAACGGCGTATTACACCGGCCAGCCTGATGCCGACATCTCGACCCAACGCGTGGCTTTTGGTACGTCCGGGCATCGAGGCAGCTCCTTCGACCTGAGTTTCAACGAATGGCACGTCCTGGCGATCAGCCAGGCGATCTGCCTGTATCGCGAGGCCCAAGGCATCGATGGTCCGCTGTTCGTCGGTATCGACACCCACGCGCTGTCCACGCCGGCGGGCGCCAGCGCCCTGGAAGTGCTGGCCGCCAACGGCGTGACGGTAATGATTGCCGAAGGCGACGAGTACACGCCGACCCCGGCCGTTTCCCATGCGATTCTCTGCTACAACCGCGGACGCACCTCGGGCCTGGCCGACGGCATTGTCATCACGCCGTCCCACAACCCGCCGCAAAGCGGTGGCTACAAATACAACCCTACCAACGGTGGTCCGGCCGATACCCATATCACCAAGTGGATCGAAGCCAAGGCCAACGAGTTGCTGGCCCACAAACTCGCCGGCGTCAAGCGCATCAGCTACGAGAAGGCTCTCAAGGCCAGCACCACCCATCGCCACGATTATGTGAACACCTACGTTGCCGATCTGATCAACGTGATCGACTTCGATGCCATTCGTGACGCCAAGCTGCGCCTGGGTGTCGACCCGTTGGGCGGAGCAGGGGTGCGCTACTGGTCGGCGATTGCCGAGCACTACCGTCTGGATCTGGATGTCGTGAACAAAGCGGTGGATTCGACCTTCCGTTTCATGACCGTCGACTGGGACGGCCAGATCCGCATGGACCCATCCTCCACGCATGCCATGCAGGGCCTGATCGGCCTGAAAGAGCGTTTCGACGTGGCATTTGCCTGCGACCCGGACCACGATCGTCACGGCATCGTCACCCCGTCGGGCGGGCTGCTGGCGCCGAACAATTACCTGGCGGTGTCCATCGACTACCTGTTCCAGAACCGTCCGCACTGGCGCGCTGATGCCGCCGTGGGCAAGACCGTGGTCAGCAGCGGTCTGATCGATCGCGTTGCCAAGCGCCTGGGTCGCCGGCTGTACGAAGTACCGGTGGGCTTCAAGTGGTTTGCCGATGGTCTGTTTGACGGTTCCCTGGGCTTTGGCGGCGAGGAAAGCGCCGGTGCTTCGTTCTTGCGCAAGGACGGCGGTGTCTGGAGCACCGACAAGGACGGCCTGATCCCGGCCTTGCTGGCGGCTGAAATGACCGCGCGTACCGGTCGCGATCCAAGCCAGGCCTATCGTGCGTTGACTGACGAACTGGGCGAACCGTTCTCGGTGCGCGTCGACGCCAAGGCCAATCCGCAGCAGAAAGCCTTGCTGAGCAAACTGTCGCCGGATCAGGTCACTTCGACCGAACTGGCAGGCGAAACGATCCAGAGCATTCTCAGCCACGCCCCAGGTAACGATCAGGCCATCGGCGGCCTGAAGGTCATGACCGAGAACGGCTGGTTCGCGGCGCGTCCGTCGGGCACCGAGGACATCTACAAGATCTATGCGGAAAGCTTCATCAGCGATGAGCATTTGAAGCAGTTGGTGGCTGAGGCGCAAACGCTGGTGGATGGCGCGATTTCGGCGAAGTGATTGAGGGAGCTGTGGCGAGGGGATTTATCCCCGTTGGGTTGCGAAGCGACCCCAAAATCGGCGCACACGGGTTTCCTGGTTCTGCGCGGATGCAGATTTACGACTGCTTCGCAGCCGAGCGGGGATGAATCCCCTCACCACAATGTGCTGAACAAAAAAGGGCGACCATTACGGTCGCCCCTTTTTTTGCCCGGCATTTACTGGGTCAAGCCAGATCCACCAACACGATTTCACTGTCTTCAATCGCCGTCACCCGCAACACCTGTTCTTGGGCAACAGCAATCCCGTCGCGAGCTTGTGCCCGCAAGCCATTGACCTCAATGACACCGGTGGCCGGTACCAGGTAGGCACGACGGCCGCTGTCGAGGTGATACTCAGCGCTTTCGCCGGCCTTGAGGTTGGCCGCCACCAGCCGCGCATCGGCGCGAATGCGCAGGCTTTGATCGTCACCGGCCTTGCCGCTGGCCAGGGTCACGAAACCTTCGCGCTGCCCTTTGGGGAACGGCTTGGCCCCCCAGGACGGTGCCAGGCCGGTCTCGTTGGGGATGATCCAGATCTGGAAGATCTTGGTCGGCGTCGCCTCCAGGTTGTATTCACTGTGGGCGATGCCGGTCCCGGCACTCATGACCTGAACATCACCGGCCTCGGTACGCCCTTTGTTGCCCAGGTTGTCCTGGTGACTGATCGCACCTTCACGCACATAGGTGATGATTTCCATGTCCCGGTGCGGGTGCTGAGGGAAACCGGTGCCCGGAGCGATCACGTCATCGTTCCAAACCCGCAGGTTTCCCCAGTTCATGCGCGCAGGGTCGTAGTACTCGGCGAACGAAAAATGGTGGTGGGCATCCAACCAGCCGTGGTGAGCACCACCGAGCGAGTTGAAAGGTCTGAGTTCAAGCATGATCGTCTCCTGAAAAGGTTCGTCATGGGGCAGAGCGCCTGAACCATGAAGCGAGACCGGTGGTTGATGACGGGCATCATCCGACAGGTAACGATCGATAAAAAGCGTAAAAAATGCCTTATAACGATCGAAACGGCTGATATAAAGCAGCTCGAAATACTCTCAACCAACCTTCAATTTAGTCCATAAGCCAATGAGTCATAAGCATTTCACTAGTACTCAGCGGCAAATGCAGACACCATACCCCCAACAGCCTCACACCCTGGAGTCCGTCCGCGTGTCGCAACACACCCCCGATCTGCCGCCTGAACTTCGTCCACTGGCCGAGATGCCGCTGCTCAAGCGCCTGGCCGCCCGTTTCTTTGGCCATGGCTTGACGCGCCTGCGTGCACAACACAGGGCATCCTGGCTGCACGGCCAGGCGGATGGCTTCCGTAGTGGGCACACCGCCGGGGTGGAGTACGGCTACAAGGAAGGCAAGCTCGAAGGACTGGAAGAAGGTCGGCAGGTGCTGCTGATACGCGACTCGCGCTCAACCGAGCATCGACCGCCCTCCATCGATGATCACCTGTTTGACGACTGGCGACTGCCGCTGACGCCGGAACTGAAAAAGCGCATGAAGGCCGACGTTGCGCGACGGTTGCCGGCGCATGCCCAACCCAGCGCGGCCCAATGGAAGATGATCTTCAGCGACACGCCCTCGACCTCGGTGATCGCCGGCGCGGGGGCGGGTAAATCGACGACGCTGGTGTTGCGCATTGTATTGCTGGCGCATTACCTGGGCTTTGAATTGAGTTCGATGACCGTGGTGACTTTCACTCGGGAGTCGCGCAAGGACTTCATCAACAAACTGATCGAGATCTTTGCACTGTGGGAACGGGTGCTCAGCTTCAAGGAGGCGCGGGATCTGGTGCGCACCTTCCACTCGCGGATATTACCAATGGTTCGCAGCCTGCCGGGCTTCGAACGCCTGCAAGCCTTCGAAAACCTCAGCCTGAACCCTGTAAAAGGTGACGAGGAGGCCGACAGTAATCCGTTCGACCTGCGGATCAACGATGCCCAGCGCCAACAACTCAATGCCTGCTATCACGCCTTGCATACCCGCGATGAGCGCTTTCGGGAATTGATCAAGCCATTGTCACGCCATGCCCTGCAGCTCAAGGAGCTGGAACGGGATCACCCCGATGTGCAGAAACGCGTGGCGGTGACCGAACTGGCGGCCAAACGCGACGAAGAACTTTGCGACACCATTGAGGATTTGTGGATTCGTGCCAAGGCGTGGCCCATCAAAGGCATCGAGCCCAAGCGCCAGACCTTCGATATCAATGGCTCGACATTCCATTGCCACGGCTACATTCCGTCTCTGGACGCCTGGGTGGTGCTGGGGTTCGACCCCCGGGAAAACCCTCAAGTTACCCGCCCGAATGCCAAGCTCACGGTGCGCGCCGAATGGGCAGTGAAGCGCACCCTGTTTCAAGCTTTCTGTCGTAAGCCATTGATATGGTTGGATAGTTACGAATCATCAAGGCGCGTTCTGGCATCACTGGCAGGTGATGCCAACGCCGGGCCGGGCTTCGATTACAAGGTCAAGGGCGAACTGGCGTCCGCGCCGTTGCTGGACTGCTTTGTCGCAGCCGCCGGGTTTATCGAGAACCTCGGTCTGGATGTGCCGAACGCCGTCAGCCAGATGAGTTTCGCCAAGGACGACCCGGACCGGTTTTTCTTCGAGGCCCTGAGCCTGTTCTGGCGAGCGCTGGAAGATCATTTGCTCGACCAGAAGCCACCGATCATGACCTACAACCGAATGTTCGCCCTGTTCAGCGAGCATTCGCCGGAGAACCTCAAACTGCTCAGCGACGAGCTGCTGCGGCCGCTGTCGCATTTGATGATCGACGAGTTCCAGGATGTCTCGCCACAGATCGTCTCGTGGATTCGCGCCAGCCTGACGGAAATCCGCAGTCGCGGCCCAGCGATGCACGTGGGGCGTGGAGCCCAGCGATCTTCGTTGCTTTGCGTCGGGGACGACTGGCAATCGATTTACGGCTGGCGCGGCAGTTCGCCGAGCTATTTCATGGAGTTCAACAAGGAATTCTCTTCGCCGAGCACTACCAAGGTCATGCTCAGCGACAACTACCGCAGCCATCAGTACATCATCGACGCCGCCGAACACATCGTTCGCGCCGCCCCGGCGATTGCCGGCAAGAAGGCCAAGGCCAGCGGTGAGCCCAAGGATTTGCTGCCGGTCAATGTGCTCGATCGAGACGATCAAGGCTTGGCCAAGCGCCTGATCGAACACTACCAAAAGGGCGATTCGATCTTGATGCTTTATCGAAAAAGTAGCGATAAGTCATTGATTCAAGAGCATATTATGCCTGTAGTTAATGTTGATTCTAGCTTGCCCCGTGAAGCCCGGCGCCTGAAGCAATTGACCTACCACAGCGCCAAGGGCCTGCAGGCCGACGCCGTATTCCTGTTGGGCGATTGCCAGCACCTGACCAGCTCGCCTTACAAGAATCAGGTATACCGCATGGCAGGTCTTGGCAAGGCAGGTGACAGCGAGCCGTATGACAATGCACAGAAAGACGAAATCCTGCGCCTGGCGTATGTGGGCATTACACGGGCAGTGAGTCATTGCTACTGGTATGTGGACGGGCAGGACACCCAGGCTGCCAACCTGCCCAAGGCCTCTGATCGGATCGGCACGGGCAAGGCGTTTTTTGCCGATCACCGTCAAAGCAAGGCATCGGCGTGAATGAGGCTTGGAAACCTTTGTGGTGAGGGGATTTATCCCCGCTCGGCTGCGAAGCAGTCGTAAAACCATTTAATGGGACGTGCCTGATACACCGCGTATCTGTGATTTAGGGGCTGCGTCGCAGCCCAACGGGGATAAATCCCCTCACCACAAAAAACTCGCTCCTATAGACTTTTGTGACACGTATGAAAAAGCCCACCTAAAGTGGGCTTTCTACAATCATTGGTTGTCAGGCATAACTCCTGAGCGCCACCGGGGGAATGAACGCGGCAAGCTCATCCTCCACTGCTTCGATTATTCGTTCCACATCGGCGGCATTCATGACGGTGGCACAAGGAATGCCGGCAATGGCGATCATGGTCTCGCCACTGGCCCGATCAAACAAACGGGCAATCATGCTGCCCGGGGCATCCATGCTCGCCTCGAATCCCATGGGATGAAAATGCCAGCGCATCAGCTGGCAGGCATTTGGAAAAGTGACCTTACTAAACCCTTTATTCATATGTTGCCCGCCTTCTTAATCGAGCGCTTCCGTTAGCTCATGTTAGGAGGGAAGAACCTTCAATGGCTCAACCAGTGACAGACTTTAAAAGTAGCACCCACGTGTGAAAAAAATGTGTTTTTTTCAGGCCGTTTAGCGATTGCTGCCCATTTTTTGATTCAGGTCACCGTCCGAGCGTGGCTCGGACAAACAGGCCTACTTGAAGGGGAACAGAAACTTCGGCAGTCTCGTTTTTTTTCGTCGAGACCTTTATGTACGCCGAGGATGATGGCCCGCTGCAAACCCAGGCTACGGGCGAGACCGTCATGCGCTACCACTTGCGCTGGAAACATCGGGATCTGGACGGCGTCATGGCGCTGTATCACCCCGAGGTCCAGTACAACGATTTTTTCCAGAATCGAGTGATGGGCCTGGGCGAACTGCGCGAATACGTGCGCAGCAGCATGCCCCGTGATCCTGATGAAGCGCTGGAGCATTCGGACCGCATTCGCCTGGATGGCAACACCGCATTCATTCAGTACCGGATCACCTTGCGCGGTGGTGAAGGGCTGGTCTCGTTCCGTGCCAGTGAAGCGATTACCGTGCGCGATGGATTGATCTGGCGCGTCAACGAATACGCTTCGCTGGTGCATGAACAAACAATCGATAAAACCGCGGGCAAGCAACGCCCGGCGGTCAGTCGACTGGGCCTGTCGCCGCGCCAGTTGAGTTTCATGGCCGATGACCTGCAGCAGTATTTCCGGCGCCAGCAACCCTATCTCGATCCCGAGCTCGACCTGCAACGGGTGGCGAAGGAGTGCGGGTACAGCCGCAATCAAATCTCCTATCTGCTCAATCAGGTGCTTGGCCAGAGCTTCTATCGCTACGTCAACCAGGCGCGCTTGCAACATCTGCTTGCCGCACTGGATAACGCCACGCCACCGGTGCGCGTCGATGAACTGGCGTTTGCTGCCGGGTTCAATTCGCTGTCAGCGTTCTACAGCTGTTTCCGCCAGCACACCGGTTTGTCACCCAAGGCTTACGCCAAACAAATTTCTTTGCGTGCACGCGCGCAAGACAGCCACTGAACCCGCGCACTAGGATCAACGCCATCGAAAGTTGAGTGGCGGAGTCTTGCATGCCGGCGTGGCGCACTATCAGTTTGTGGATGGACCAGCTCGACGAGCCGTTGCAGGCGCGTGCGGCGCTGGAACAGGATCTGGACATCGACGTGGCGATCATCGGCGCCGGGTACACGGGACTCTGGACCGCGTACTACCTCAAGCGTCAGGCGCCGCAGCTGAACATCGCCATCATTGAGGCACAGACCGCCGGCTTTGGCGCATCGGGGCGCAACGGCGGTTGGCTGATGGGCAATCTGCTGGGTGAAGACCGTCTACTGGCAGGCTTGTCTGCCGAACAGCGCCGTGCGTCTTACGACTTGCTGCATAACATCCCGGATGAGGTGCGCACGGTCGTAGAACGTGAAGGCATCGACTGTGATTTGCGTCAGGGTGGAGCGCTGTACTGCGCCGCTCGTTACCCGGAACAGGAGGCTAGCCTTCGCCACTATCTGGACAAGCTTTACCGCCAAGGCCTCAACGAAAGCGATTACCGCTGGCTCAGCCGGGAGCAATTGGCTCAACAGATCCGGATCGCCAAACCCTACGGCGGTATTTTTGCTCCTCACGTGGCCACCCTGCACCCGGCCAAACTGGCGCGCGGTCTGGCTCGCACGGTCGAAGCCATGGGCGTCAGCATTTATGAAAACAGCCCGGTCACCCAGTGGCAGTCCGGCAGTCTGCGCACAGCAAAAGCCTCGGTGCGCAGCCGTTGGGTGGTACCGGCGATTGAAGGCTACGCCGTTACGTTGCCACCGCTGGGGCGTTATCAGCTGCCGGTGCAAAGCCTGATCGTCGCCACCGAACCACTGCCGGCCGCGACCTGGGACGAAATCGGCCTCAGTCAAGGCCAAGCCTTCGGCGAGAGCAGCCGTCAGGTCACCTACGGCCAGCGCACGGCTGACAATCGGCTGATCTTCGGCGCCCGAGGCGGTTATCAATTTGCCGGGCGGCTGCGCAATGACTTCGACCTGACGAGCAGCGAAATCGAATTGCGGCGCTATCTGTTCGGCGAACTGTTCCCGCAACTCAAGCACGTTCAGATCACTCATGGCTGGGGTGGCAACCTGGGCATGTCCCGACGGTTCAAGCCGCACATGCTCTGCGACCGAGCCAGCGGAATTGCCTTGTCCGGCGGTTATGGCGGGGAGGGTGTCGGTGCCAGCAACCTGGGCGGGCGAACCCTGGCGGACCTGATCCTGGCGCGCGACACCGCGTTGGTTCGCCAGCCTTGGGTCATCCCTCAGGGCGGGCTGGACGCACTCAAGGCCTGGGAGCCCGAGCCGTGCCGCTGGCTCGGTTACAACGCGATCATTCGCAGCTTCGTCCACGAAGACCAGACCCTGGCCAACCCCGACACCGCGCCCTGGCGGCGCAAATTCGCCAGCACTCTGGCGGGCTTCATGGAAGGTTTCATGCAGTAAACGCTTTCATCATCGACAGGTATTCCCATGAGCATTACCCAGTTCAAGCACACCGCAACCCTGAAACTCGAAGAATCGAACCCGGTCGCCGTGCCATTGGGCACACCGGTGGCGGTGGCGTCGACCACCAGCGTGGAACGCGACGACGGTGTCGAAACCGGCGTCTGGGAATGCACCCCGGGACGCTGGCGGCGGCAGATCGTCGCCCAGGAGTTCTGCCACTTCATTTCGGGCCGTTGCACCTTCACCCCCGATGAAGGGGAAACCCTGCACATAGAAGCCGGTGACGCACTGATGTTGCCCGCCAACACCCTCGGTGTCTGGGATATCCAGGAAACCGTGCGCAAGAGCTACGTGCTGATTTTTTGATCCATTGATCCTTTGATTGCCTGCCAACAACAAAACCTATACAGGAATCGACTCATGCTTCGAAAGACAATGACCCTGGCCCCGCTGATGCTCGTCGCTTCGATCAGCCAGGCGGCAGACACCGTCAAAATCTACAACTGGTCGGATTACATCGCGCCCGACACCACGAAGAACTTCCAGAAAGAAACCGGCATCGCCTTCACTTACGACGTCTACGACAGCAACGAAACCCTCGATGGCAAATTGATGACCGGGAAATCCGGCTATGACGTGGTGTTTCCATCCAACCACTTCATGGCCCGCCAGATCGAAGGCAAGGCGTTGAAGGCACTCGACAAGGGCCAATTGCCGAACTGGAAAAACCTCAATCCGGTGTTGCTCAAGGCCTTGCAGACCAACGATCCGGGCAACGAGCACGGCTTTCCGTACCTGTGGGGCAGTACCGGCATCGGCTACAACATTGCCAAGGTCAAGGCGGTCCTGGGCGACAACGCGCCGGTGGATTCCTGGGACCTGATCTTCAAACCGGAAAACATGCAGAAACTGCAGAAATGCGGCGTGGCCATCCTCGACAATGGCCCGGAACTGCTGCCGGCCGCCCTGAATTACCTGGGGCTGCCTCACCACAGTAAAAATCCGGAGGACTACAAAAAGGCTGAAGCCTTGTTGCTCAAGGTCCGGCCATACGTCAGCTATTTCCACTCATCCAAGTACACCAGCGACCTGGCCAACGGCGACATCTGCGTGGCCGTAGGCTTCTCCGGTGACATCCTGCAAGCGGAAAACCGCGCCAAAGAAGCGAAAAACGGCATCGACATTGGCTATTCGATTCCCAAGGAAGGCGCTGCGATCTGGTTCGACATGGTCGCCATGCCGGCCGACGCCCCGGACGAGAAGGCCGGTTACGCCTTCATGAACTATCTGCTGCGCCCGGATGTGATGGCCAGCGTCAGCAACTACGTTCATTACGCCAATGGCAACGAACAAGCCGATAGCCTGATCGACCCGGCGATCAAGAACGACACCAAGGTCTACCCGAGCCCGGAAATGATGGGGAAATTGTTCGCGCTGGAAGCGATGCCGCTGAACATCGACCGGATTCGCACGCGGGTATGGAACAAGATTCGTACGGGTAGCTGAATCAGGAGCTGTGTAGGAGCTGTGTAGGAGCTGTGTAGGAGCTGCCGAAGGCTGCGATCTTTTGATCTTTTAAAGATCAAGATCAAAAGATCGCAGCCTTCGGCAGCTCCTACAGTCAGCGCAGCGATCAGCTGATAATTCAGTCTTCCTTGCGGATCGTCGCCACTTCATCGGCCCTGACTTTTACCTTCGCCCCGGAAATATCCTCGAACTCGAAGAACCCGTCCTTGGTCTTGGTTTTGGGTATGTCCTTGGTCAGATACTGGGTGCCGTTCTGCAGGGTCACAACCGTTGGTGTCGAGCAGCCAGTGAGCATCATGAAAGCCGCTGCTGCCAGGGGGAAACCCAGAGTCTTGATGTTCATCGCCACCTCTAACACTTCAAAAACACGCTGCGGTCATTGCATTAAACAGACCCTCTATCGCGGTTGGTGTCACGCAGCGGCAGAAAGTTCGACACATCGAAAAATATAATCAGGACGGCGCTCCGCCTATCTTTTTCCGATTGCACCGGGCAGGGCGTTACTGGTATCTGTACGCATAACCAGTACTCGCTCTCCATGGCCCATTTTCCCGTGACTGCAAACCCCCTCGACGATCCGTTCTATTACTTGAATAACTTCATGCAAGTGCTTGATTGGCTTGAACATCGTTATGGCGATGTGTTGAGTCTCGAAGAGCAACGCTTCATCAGCGACTTTAACGAATTGCCCCGCGAGTCCCGGGCTTTGCTGGTCAGAATGGTCATGCGCAAAGGGATTCATTTTCGTTGCAGCAAGCTGCATTACGCCGAAATCGGTGACATCGCCCGCGCGGCCGAACCGCTCGTGGCGTTGGGTTGGGTCGATGAACAGCTGCCGTTAACGGTCGAGGCGTTGTTTGACGTATTGCTCAAGGCCGAAATTATTCAATGCCTTGGTAGCGCCATCGATGAGCCCAAGGGGAAAAAAACCGATTGGTTGCGGGCACTCAGTGAGCAATTTCCCGAACCCCGTCGCTTTGTTGATTGGTGCCCGTCGCTCAGCGACCGCTTGTTCAGCCTTACCATCATGGAATTGTGCGATCGCTTGCGCTTGATGTTTTTCGGCAACCTTTACCAAGACTGGTCCGAGTTCGTGTTGGCCGATCTTGGGATCTTCACCTACGAAAAAGTCGAATTCAGTGCCGATTCCCGCGGATTGCGCAGCCGTGAGGATGTCGATGCTTGCCTGTTCCTCCACCTCTGCCAGCAGCACTTCGAAGCCGGGGAGGAGATCGCTGAGGTTGTCCAGCAGATCAACGGGCTAGCGCTGAACAATCCCTGGCTGCAACGGCGTCGTGACAAGCTGCTGTTCCAGATCGCGCAGCACTGCGAACGCATCACGGATTTCTCCACGGCGCTTTCCTTGTACCGCCAATGTGCCTATCCCGGCGCGCGTGCGCGGTTGATCCGTGTGCTGGAACGTTGCGGTGAATATGCGCTGGCGCTGGAACTCGCCACCGAGGCCGAACAATCGCCGCAAAGCGCGGCCGAACAGCAGCAAGTGCTGCGCATGTTGCCCAGGTTGCGGCGCAAACTCGGCGGGCCGCCAGCCAAGCGAGCGGCGGCGCGGGAAATGCTGCGCCTGGAGCTGCAACTGCCCAGGACCGATCCGGTGATGCCAGTGGAGTTTTACGTTCAGGCGCACCTGGCAGAAGAATCCGCGCCGGTGCATTACGTCGAAAACAGCCTGATCAATTCATTGTTCGGCTTGTTGTGCTGGCCGGCAATTTTCGCGCCGCTGCCCGGGGCTTTTTTCCATCCGTTCCAGCGTGGCCCAGTCGACCTGCTGAGTGAAGATTTCCATGAGCGCCGGGCCGACCTGTTTCAGGACTGCCTGGCGGAACTCGACGACGGGCGCTATCGGCAAACCATTCGCGAGCGCCATGCCGAAAAATGGGGCATCCAGTCGCCTTTCGTCTTCTGGAACGTCCTGAGCGAAGAATTGCTCGAGCAAGCGCTGGAGTGCTTGCCGGCCGAACACCTCAAGCACTGGTTCAACCGGCTGCTGCTCGACATCAAGGCCAATCGCGCCGGCATGCCGGACTTGATCCAGTTCTGGCCGCAGCAAAAGACCTACCGCATGATCGAAGTCAAAGGCCCGGGGGATCGTCTTCAGGATAACCAGTTGCGCTGGCTGGAGTTCTGCCATGAGCACCACATGCCGATTGCCGTGTGCTACGTGCAGTGGGCGGAGCAGGACGCTTGAGCTACAGCATCGCGGTGCGGGCGCTGTGTGAGTTCACCGCCAAGGCCGGTGACCTCGACCTGCGCTTCACGCCGTCGCCGACGGCGCTGGAGGGCATTGTCGGGCATCGCACTGTGGCGTCCCGGCGTAGCGAGGGATACCAGAGCGAAGTCGCACTTGAAGGTGCGTACCGGACCTTGAGCGTCAAGGGCAGGGCCGATGGCTACGATCCCGCGCAAAACTGCCTGGAAGAAGTCAAAACCTACCGCGGCGACTTGAGCAAGCAACCGGACAATCACCGCCAATTGCACTGGGCCCAGGCGAAAATCTACGGATGGTTGATGTGCCGCAAATTGAATCTGGAACAGATCAATCTGGCGCTGGTGTACTTCGACATTGTCAGCGAAAAGGAAACCTGCCTGGTCGATTCCTTTAGCGCGGCAGCGCTTGGGCAATTCTTCGAGCAGCATTGCGCACGGTTCCTGCACTGGGCCGAGCAGGAGATGGTCCATCGCCAGGCACGTAATCAGGGGGCGCAACAATTGGCGTTCCCCCATGCCGACTTTCGCCCCGGACAGCGGCATCTGGCCGAGTCGGTGTTCAAGGCTGTCAGTACCGGTCGCTGCTTGATGGCCCAGGCCCCAACCGGGATCGGCAAGACCGTCGGCACGCTGTTTCCGATGCTCAAGGCCCTGGCGCCGCAACAGCTGGACAAGGTGTTCTTCCTCACGGCCAAGACACCAGGGCGAAAACTGGCGCTGGATGCGGCGCAGGTCATCCTCGACCGCGCCGATGCGCCGCCTTTGCGCGTGCTGGAGATGATTGCCCGGGACAAGGCCTGCGAGCATCCGGACAAAGCCTGTCACGGTGAATCCTGCCCGCTGGCCCGGGGTTTCTACGACCGCTTGCCGGCCGCGCGCCAGGCCGCCAGCGAACTGAGCCTGCTGGATCAGGGCGCATTGCGCCGAGTCGCCCTGGAGCATGAGGTCTGTCCGTATTACCTGAGCCAGGAAATGGCCCGTTGGGCCGACGTGGTGGTTGCCGATTACAACTACTACTTCGACTTCAGCGCCTTGCTGTTCGGGCTGGCCCAGGTGAACCAGTGGAACGTCGCGGTGCTGGTGGACGAAGCCCACAATCTGGTGGAGCGCGGTCGCCAGATGTACAGCGCCAGCCTCGATCAGGCGACCCTCAACGCCGTACGAAAAGCCGCCCCCGAGGCGTTGAAAAAGCCCTTGCAACGGGTCAATCGCGAATGGAACGCCCTGCATGGCCCGCAACTGGCGGTTTACCAGGCGTATGACAAAGCCCCGGAAAAACTGCTCCAGGCGTTGTCATCCTGCAGTGCCAGCATCGGTGACTACCTCAACGATCACCCCCAAGGGCTGGACAGCGCTCTCCAGGGCTTTTACTTCGACATGTTGCAGTTTGGCCGGGTGGCCGAGCTCTTTGATGAGCATTTCCTGTTCGATATCAGCAAACGCGACCTGGAGCGCAAACGGCAGCTATCACAACTGTGCCTGCGCAATGTAGTACCGGCCGGCTTCATTGGGCCACGCCTGACGGCAGCCCGCAGCACCGTACTGTTCTCGGCGACCTTGAGCCCGCGACATTACTACGCCGACCTGCTGGGGACGCCGAAAAGCACGGTGTGTATCGACGTTGAGTCGCCGTTTGAGGCCAGGCAGTTGCAAGTGCACATCGTCAGCCAGATCTCTACCCGGTTCGCCCATCGCCAGGCGTCCGTGGCGCCGATTGTCGAGTTGATCGCCGAGCAATTCAGTCAACGCCCCGGCAACTATCTCGCGTTTTTCAGCAGCTTCGATTATTTGCAGCAAGTGATGCAGTTGCTGGCCGAGCGATATCCGCTGATCAACCTGTGGTCGCAGTCCCGTGGCATGGCCGAAGAACAGCGTCAGCAGTTCCTCGATCGGTTCACTGAAGGCGGGCATGGCATCGGTTTTGCGGTATTGGGCGGGGCATTCGGCGAGGGCATCGACCTGCCGGGGGCGCGGTTGATTGGTGCGTTCATTGCCACTTTGGGTCTGGCGCAATTCAATCCGGTCAACGAGCAGATGAAGCGGCGCATGGCCGCGATATTCGGTGCGGGCTACGACTACACCTATCTTTATCCGGGTGTGCAGAAAGTGGTGCAGGCTGCCGGACGGGTAATTCGCACGCAACAGGACGAAGGGGTGGTGATGCTGATCGATGACCGTTTTGCCGAGAGCAAGGTCAAGCAATTGCTGCCGCGCTGGTGGTCGATTGCGCCGACGCCTTTTTCCTTCGGGACGCCGGAGCACTTATTTTGAAAAGTATCGACATGGCTTGATGTAAACATCCCTTTGAGCGAGCGACGAAAACGCCGTTTATTGAAAGAGCTGGAGACCAGCAATCCACTCTTTTTGATAAGGACATCAAACCATGTCGCAAACCCCGCAATACACGTACACCGCTGACCACGTCACGAGCGCGTTCAATGAAATAAGCGCCACGCTGTTCAGCGGCATGACCACCCAGGCCATCCCCAAGATTTTGGTGATAGCGGGGCTGGAATCGTCAGGTAAAACCTACCTGCTGGAAAAGACCCTGCTGCCTACGCAGCGTTACGCCAATTACGTTCGCCTGTACCTGCCGGAATACCGCGAGAAACACCCGCAGTACAACGAGATGATCAAACTGGGCGTCTTGCATGCGTATGAACACACCGAGTCGTTTGTGCGAGAGGTCTGCCAAAAGATCTTCACGAAGGCCTTCACCGGCAAATACAACATCATCATGGAGTCTGCCTTCGACAGCATGGACCTCGTGGCCTTTCCGCCCTTGGCGACGGCCAGTGGTTATCAGTTCGAGATCCATATCGTGGGTTGCACGCAAGAATTTGCCCACGTGTCGAGCTACAAAAGAGCGTTCAAAAGCCTCGAAAAAAAGGAAATGGAAAGGTTCCTCACTGTTTCGAAACTGGAGGCGAGCATGAGCCACGCCAAGGCAATTATCGTCGCCCTGGAAACTGCCGCGAAGGCGGTCAGCGGCTCCCAGATCAACCTGTACGAACGCGGATTCGGTGCGTTGAAGGAGCGCAGGCTGGTTGCTCAAAGCGCTTACTCGAAGGCCTTGGACGGTTCTGTCAGCACCACGACAACCTCGGTCGGTTTTTCGTACAACCTGTACTCGAGCATTATCGAGAACCTCGTTTTTGCGGTGAACGAGCGTAATGAGCTACTCAAGGAGTGCCAGTTGGCACTGTTCCAGGCGGCGCTTCACGCCGAGAAAGTGCCGGATTTCGTCTACAACGAACTAAACGCCTATATCGTCAAATACGTCAGTCGATAGCGCTAGCGACACGTGATGTTTTATCAGGCTGTCCAAATGGTTAATTTGTCGCATACTCAAAAAAAACACTCCTGATGCGAGCACTCAATGAGCGAGGATCGAACCAAGGTGGACGTGAGCGAGGAAGCGCGCTTTCGCCTGCTGATCGATGCGGTGGTCGATTATGCGATCTACATGATTGATCCCGACGGCATCATTACCAGTTGGAATGCCGGCGCCAGGCGTTTCAAGGGCTATGAAGAAGCCGAAATCCTCGGTCATCATTTCTCGCGTTTTTACACTGAAGAGGATCGCCGTGCCGGTTTGCCCCAACGGGCACTGGACACGGCGCTTCGCGAGGGGCGTTTCGAAGGCGAGGGCTGGCGTGTACGCAAGGACGGCACGCATTTCTGGTGCCATGTCGTGATCGATCCGATACGCGACGCTTCGGGCAGGTTGCTGGGGTTTGCCAAGATCACCCGCGACCTGACCGACCGCAAAATGGCCGAGGAAACCCTCAAGCAAAGCGAGCAGCAATTTCGCTTGCTGGTGCAGAGCGTCACGGACTATGCCATCTACATGCTGACCGCCGATGGACGCGTGAGCAACTGGAACCCCGGTGCTCAACGCATCAAGGGTTATACGCCCGAGGAAGTCATCGGCCAGCATTTCTCCATGTTCTACACACCGGAAGACCGCGAGGCGGGCGAGCCTCAACGCACCCTGAGCATTGCAACGCGCGAAGGCAGGTTCGAAAACAAGGGGTGGCGCCAGCGCAAGGACGGCACCCGATTTCTCGCTCACGTGGTGGTGGACCCGATTTGGGGCGACACCGGCACATTACTTGGATTCGCCAAGATCACCCGTGATATCACCGAGGCGGCGCAAGCACAGCAGGCCCTCGAGCAAACCCGCGAGGCGCTGTTCCAGGCGCAAAAAATGCAGGCCATCGGTCAACTCAGCGGCGGCATTGCCCATGACTTCAACAATTTGCTGACCGTCATCCTGGGTAACCTGGAAATCGTCCGCAAACGTCTGGGAGACGATCCGAAACTGACTCGTTTGCTGGACAACGCCACCCAGGGCGCCTTGCGCGGGGTTTCCCTGACCCAACGCATGCTGGCGTTTGCCCGGCGCCAGGAACTCAAGGCCGAATCTGTTGACATACCGGCGCTGGTGCAAGGTATCAGCGGCCTTTTGCGCAGTTCCCTGGGGCCTTCGGTGAAAATCGAAACTTGCTTCTCACCCGAACCCGAACCCGTGCTGGCCGACGTCAATCAGCTTGAGCTGGCGATACTCAATCTGGCGACCAACGCCCGTGATGCCATGCCCGGCGGCGGGAAACTCGTGCTGGGTACCCGTACGGAAGTGATCCTTGAGCATTCCCATTCCTCTCTGGCGCCAGGGCGCTATGTCTGCCTGACCGTCAGCGATACGGGGGAGGGCATGGATGACGCTACATTGTCTTCGGCGATGGATCCGTTTTTCACCACCAAGGGCGTCGGCAAAGGGACGGGGCTCGGGTTGTCGATGGTCCATGGTTTTATCGAACAAATGGGGGGGCGCTTCGTCCTCAGAAGCGAGAAAGGCACAGGCACCACCGCTGAACTCTGGTTGCCCGTCGCCAGGACGGGGGCGGTGGTCGGCCCGCAGGTCACCGCGCCGGACACACCGCAGGTTCCGCGGTTGAACGTATTGGTGGTCGATGACGACGGCCTGGTGCTGACCAGCACCTGCCTTCTGCTAGAGGATCTCGGACATCGGGTCAGCGTCGCCGAATCCGGGGCGCAGGCACTGCAGCTGTTTGAAAGCGAACAGCATTTCGATCTGGTCATCACCGACATGGCAATGCCTCAGATGAACGGTGCCCAATTGGCGCAGGCCATTCGAATTCTCCAACCCACCTTGCCCATCATCCTGGCCACGGGATATGCCGATCGCCTGGAGGGTTTTGCGGCGGCACTGCCACGACTTTCCAAGCCCTTCACGCAAATCAATCTGGTTGAAGTCATCGCCTCGACAATGAAGTGAGCGGGCGGTTGAGTTGCTCATAGCGCGCCAGCATCGGCTGGGTGCTGATGCCATGCAGCAGAATGCTCAGCGCCACCACCGACAGCGTCAGGTCGGTGCTCAGGCTGGCCACACCTACCGGGAGGTCGTGATTCAAGGCGTAGAACAGGTAGTAAAAACTGCCGATACCGCGAATACCGAACCAGCCGATCAACCATCGTTGCCGACCATTCAGTAAACGGCCCCATGGCAGCAGGACCACGCTCAGGGGGCGAATCACGCAAAACAGCACCAAAGCAATGACCAGTGCACGCCAGTCCCAGTGCGCGATCAGCACTACACCGAGCAAAGTCACCAGAAACACTTCCATGGCACGCTCGACCAGCCCGCCAAAAAACAGCATGTCGCCGATCATGATCCCGGCAGCCACCTGGCTGTCCTCAAGATGTTCTACATCACCGTGCACCGCATTGTCCGGTTCGACATTCTGGTGGCCGACCACTGCTTGAACCAGATGCTCGGCCGGCGGTTGCGCGTATGCCGTTGATTTCACCTCGGCCCGACGCAAGCCCAACCCGGCGGCGAACACCGAGAGAAAGCCATAACCGTGAGCCGATTCGGCCGCGACATACGCCAGCGCAATCAGGGCAAACGTCAGGTAATCGTTGGGGGACAGGGTGCTGTCGGCATTGCGGATGCGCATCGACAGGGTCAGGCGCCCGATACCCCGGCCCATGCAGTAGCCGATCAACAGACCGGCCGGCACGGCCCACAACAGGCGCTTGAGCGCCCAATCATCAAGCCAGGCGCTTGAGGCGCTTGAGGCGCTTTCGCCTTGTTGCAGAAACAACAGACCCAGGATCACGAACGGAAAGGC
This sequence comes from Pseudomonas putida, assembly GCF_050990305.1. Taxonomy (GTDB): domain Bacteria; phylum Pseudomonadota; class Gammaproteobacteria; order Pseudomonadales; family Pseudomonadaceae; genus Aquipseudomonas; species Aquipseudomonas putida_AH. The sequence goes on from NZ_CP158817.1 coordinate 3,100,835, forward strand.
GATGCCGTCGTTCAGTCCGGCCTCACCGGAAAGCCCGAAGCGGACCGGGTCATCATCCTTGGCGTCGTTGACCTGCACCAGCGACGCCAGCACGGGGTCGGTCGGCGCCAGAATCGCCCCGATCAGCAATGACGGGCCCCACGCCAGTCCGAAGGCACAGTGCAACAATAGGCAGACCCCGATGATGCTCAAAAGCATCACCGGGCCCGCCAGCCCGAAGGCCACCCGCCACTTGCGATGCTTGAGTGGCAGGCGCAATTTCAGCCCGCAAACGAACAGGGAAAAGAGCACCGCGACTTCCGTCAGGTGTTCGATCCAGAAGGCCGCCTCGTTGAGATTCAGATTGAGCCAGCCCAGTCCGGCCGGCCCGATCGCAACCCCAAGCGCCAGACACACGGCCGAGGTGGTCACCGGCATCCAGCGCAGGTATGAAGAGGTGAGGGCCAGTGTCAGCAACACCATGCCCAGCACCGCGACCCAGGCGACGAAACTCATGGCTTCAGAGAGGCGGGCATGACGGTCTCCCGACATCGAAGGGACCGCTGTGGTGGCGGCCCATAAGAAGTGGAGCGCTGGAGGTGACTACAGTTCCATAGGGTTACGCGGGCCCCTGTAGGAGCTGCCGAAGGCTGCGATCTTTTGATCTTGTCCTTTAAAAATCAAAATCAAAAGATCGCAGCCTGCGGCAGCTCCTACAGGGGGGAATTCAGGCCTTGAGGTTACGCAAGCTGCGCTCCATCCGGGCGATCCCTTCTTCAAGCAGCGACCGTGGGCAGCCGAAGTTCAGGCGCACGAACTGTTTGCAGTCATCGCCGAAATCCAGGCCTGGGCTCAAGCCGACTTTGGCTTGCTCCAGGAAGAATTGCTGCGGATTGTCCAGCCCCAATGCCGTGCAATCGAGCCAGGCCAGATAAGTGCTTTGCGGCACGTTCATGCTGATACCCGGCAGGCGGGTGCGCACGGCGTCGACCAGGTAATCACGGTTACTTTGCAGATAAGCGCTCAACTCGGCCAGCCAGGGAGCGGCTTCGCTGTAGGCGACACGGGTGGCCTCAAGGCCCAGCGGATTGACGCTGTCGACCATGCCGCAACGGGCATGGTTGACCCGCTCGCGCAGGTGGCGATCCTGAATGATCATGAACGAGGTTTTCAGCCCGGCGATGTTGTAGGCCTTGCTCGCCGACATCAGCGTGATGGTGCGTTGGGCCACTTGCGGGCTCAGGGTGGCGATTGGAATGTGCTTGCGACCGTCAAAGCACAGTTCGGCATGGATCTCGTCGGAGATGATCCAGGCGTCACGCTCCAGGCAGATATCGGCGATGGCTTGCAGTTCAGCCCGAGGGAACGCCTTGCCCAGTGGGTTGTGCGGATTGCTCAGCAACAAGGCGCCGCCGCCTTGCAGTGACTGGCTCAGCGTGTCCAGCGGCGTGGCGTAGGTGCCGTCCGCTTGCGTGTTGAAGTTCAGTTCGACCTTGTTCAGGCCCCAATGGCCCGGCGCATGGCGCAACGGCGGATAGTTGGGGACCTGCACCACAACGTTCTGCTGCGGATGGACCAGCGCCTTCAACGCCATGTTGAAGCCGGACTCGACCCCCGGCAGGAAAATCAGCTCCTGGGGCTCGACGCGCCAAGCGTACTTGTTCCACAGGTCGGCCACGATGGCTTCACGCAGGTTGTCCGGGGCCACGCTGTAGCCGACCATCGGGTGCTCCAGACGCTTTTGCAGGGCCTGGATGATCATCGGCGGCGCGGCGAAATCCATATCGGCGACCCACATCGGCAACACATCGGCCGGGTAGCGGCTCCATTTGGTGCTGCCGGTGTTGTGGCGGTCGTACACCTGATCAAAATCGAAAGTCATGCGCGGTCTCGTGAAGGCAAGTTAGTAATGCCGCCATGATAATCGCTCCTGTCTCCAATACCCAATGCAGGAACCCTGTAGGAGCTGCCGAAGGCTGCGATCTTTTGATCTTAAAAAAAAAGAAAAATCAAAAGATCGCAGCCTTCGGCAGCTCCTACAGGTCCGAACCCGACACCCGACGGTCGGTTTTCATCGCGGATTCGACAGGGTTGACTAGAGTTCAACTGTCGGCAGCCCGTCTGCCGCGCCCGTGATTGTCCAGAAAAATCCGGCAAAGCACCGGATTTCCACCTGATCAGGAGTGCACGATGGACCTCAGCCGTCGTCAGTTCTTCAAGGTCGCCGGTATCGGCCTTGCAGGCTCTAGCCTGGGCGCGTTGGGCATGGCCCCGACGCCTGCCTTTGCCGAACAGGTGCGTCATTTCAAGCTCGCCCACACCCATGAAACCCGCAACACCTGTCCGTATTGCTCGGTCGGCTGCGGGTTGATCATGTATAGCCAAGGCGATACGGCAAAGAATGTCGCGCAAAGTATCATCCACATCGAAGGTGACGCCGACCACCCGGTCAACCGCGGCACCCTGTGTCCCAAAGGCGCGGGCCTTCTGGACTTCATTCACAGCCCCGGTCGCCTGCAATACCCGCAGGTACGCAAGCCCGGCAGTGACGAGTGGACACGTATCGGCTGGGATGAAGCGCTGGATCGCGTCGCCGACCTGATGAAGGCCGACCGAGACGCCAACTTCATCGAGAAGAACGCCCAGGGCCAGACCGTGAACCGCTGGCTGACCACCGGTTTCCTCGCGGCGTCGGCGGCGTCCAACGAAGCGGGCTACATCACCCACAAGGTCATTCGCAGTCTCGGCATGCTGGGGTTCGATAACCAGGCGCGTGTCTGACACGGCCCGACGGTGGCAAGTCTTGCCCCGACGTACGGCCGTGGTGCCATGACCAATACCTGGACCGATATCGCCAACGCGAATCTGGTGCTGGTAATGGGTGGCAACTCAGCAGAAGCCCACCCCTGTGGCTTCAAATGGGTGACCGAAGCCAAGGCGCACAACAATGCGCGGCTGATCGTGGTCGATCCGCGTTTTACCCGGACCGCCTCGGTGGCCGACTATTACGCGCCGATTCGTACCGGCACCGACATTGCGTTCATGGGCGGGCTGATCAATTACCTGCTGACCCAGGACAAAATCCAGCACGAGTACGTGCGCAATTACACCGACGTCTCGTTCATCGTCAAAGCCGGGTATGGCTTCGAGGACGGCATCTTCAGCGGTTACGACGCAGCCAAGCGTGCCTACACCGACAAGTCCGGCTGGGGTTACGAACTGGGTGAAGACGGCTATGCCAAGGTCGACCCGACCCTGCAAGACCCGCGCTGTGTCTATCAATTGATGAAGCAGCACTACAGTCGCTACACGATCGAACTGGCGAGCCAGATTTGTGGCATGCCGGTCGATGCCATGCAGAAAATCTGGGACGAAATCGCCACCTGCTCGCAACCGGGCAAGACCATGACGATTCTCTACGCCCTGGGCTGGACCCAGCATTCGATCGGCTCGCAGATCATCCGCAGCGCGGCCATGGTGCAGTTGTTGCTGGGCAACGTCGGCATGCCGGGCGGCGGCGTCAATGCCTTGCGCGGGCACTCCAACATCCAGGGGTTGACCGACCTGGGCCTGTTGTCCAACTCGCTGCCGGGGTATCTCACGTTGCCCGGCGATGCCGAGCAGGATTACAACGCCTACATCGTCAAGCGCACGCAAAAACCGTTGCGTCCGGGGCAACTGTCCTATTGGCAGAACTACAGCAAATTCCACGTGAGCTTGATGAAGTCCTGGTACGGCGCCAATGCCTCGGCCGATAACAACTGGTGCTACGAGTACCTGCCTAAACTGGACATCCCCAACTACGACATCCTCAAGGTCTTCGACCTGATGGGCCAGGGCAAGGTCAATGGCTACATGTGCCAGGGCTTCAACCCCATCGCCGCGCTGCCCGACAAGAACCGGGTGACGGCGGCGCTGGCCAAATTGAAGTGGCTGGTGGTGATGGACCCGCTGTCCACCGAAACGTCTGAGTTCTGGAAAAACGTCGGGCCCTACAACGATGTGAAGAGCGCCGATATCCAGACCGAAGTGATTCGCCTGCCCACCACTTGCTTCGCCGAGGAAGACGGCTCGCTGGTCAACAGCAGCCGCTGGCTGCAATGGCACTGGAAGGGCGCGGACGGTCCGGGCGAGGCGCGCACGGACATTCGGATCATGAGCGAACTGTTCCTGCGCCTGCGCCAGCGTTACCAGGCCAACGGCGGCGCTTATCCCGATCCGCTCCTCAAATTGACCTGGCCCTACAAGATTCCCGACGAGCCTTCACCGGAGGAGTTGGCCAAGGAGATCAACGGCAGTGCCACCGCCGACTTCACCGATGCCACCGGCGTCGCAATCAAGGCCAATACACAACTGGCGGCCTTCAGCCAGCTCAAGGACGACGGCAGCACGGCCTCCGGTTGCTGGATTTTCTGCGGCAGTTGGACCGAAACCGGCAACCAGATGGCTCGGCGCGATAACAACGATCCGTTCGGCATGCATCAGCATCAGGGCTGGGCCTGGGCCTGGCCGGCCAACCGGCGGATTCTCTACAACCGCGCCTCGGCCGACGTGCAAGGCAAGCCGTGGGACCCGAAAAAACGCCTGGTGTGGTGGAACGGCAAGACCTGGGGTGGCACCGATGTGCCGGACTACAAGGCCGACGTGGCGCCGGAAGCGGGGATGAATCCGTTCATCATGAACCCCGAAGGCGTGGCGCGCTTCTTTGCCGTGGACAAGATGAACGAGGGGCCATTCCCCGAGCACTACGAGCCGTTCGAGACGCCCATCGGCATCAATCCGCTGCACCCACAAAACAAGAAAGCCACCAGCAACCCGGCGGCGCGGATCTTCGATTCGGTGTGGGATTCCCTCGGCGTGGCCAAGGACTACCCATATGCCGCCACCAGCTACCGGCTGACCGAGCATTTCCACTTCTGGAGCAAGCATTGCAAGCTCAATGCGATCGCCCAGCCGGAGCAATTCGTCGAAATCGGCGAAGTGCTGGCCAAGGAGAAAGGCATCGTCGCCGGCGACCGTGTGCGGGTGAGCAGCAAGCGCGGGTTCATTGAAGCGGTGGCGGTGGTGACCAAACGGATCAGGCCGTTGCAAGTCAACAACCAAGTGGTGCACCAGATTGGTATCCCGCTGCACTGGGGCTTTACCGGGCTGACGCGTCACGGCTTCCTGACCAACACCCTGGTGCCGTTCCTCGGCGATGGCAACACCCAGACCCCGGAATCCAAGTCATTCCTGGTCAACGTGGAGAAAGTCTAAATGGCCAGCCAAGACATCATTGCCCGCTCGGCCACCACCACCGTGCCGTCTTCAGTGCGCAATCTGGAGGAAGTCGCCAAGCTGATCGACACCACCAAATGCATCGGTTGCAAGGCCTGTCAGGTCGCCTGTTCGGAATGGAACGAGTTGCGCGACGACGTCGGGCATAACCACGGCACCTACGACAACCCGCAAGACCTCACAGCCGACACCTGGACCCTGATGCGCTTTACCGAGCACGAAACCGACGCCGGCAACCTGGAATGGTTGATCCGCAAGGACGGTTGCATGCACTGCGCCGAGCCCGGTTGCCTGGCGGCATGCCCCAGCCCTGGGGCGATCATCAAGCACGCCAACGGCATCGTCGATTTCAATCAGGACCACTGCATCGGCTGCGGTTACTGCATCACCGGTTGCCCGTTCAACATTCCGCGCATCTCGCAAAAAGACCACAAGGCCTACAAGTGCACGCTGTGTTCGGATCGGGTGGCGGTGGGGCTGGAGCCGGCCTGCGTGAAAACCTGCCCGACCGGCGCCATCGTGTTCGGCTCCAAGGAGGACATGAAGGAACACGCCGCCGAGCGCATCGTCGACCTCAAGAGTCGTGGCTTCGATCACGCCGGTCTGTATGACCCGGCCGGGGTCGGCGGCACCCATGTGATGTATGTGCTGCATCATGCCGACACGCCCAAGCTGTATGCGGGGCTACCGAGTGATCCGGCGATCAGCCCGTTGGTGGGGCTATGGAAGGGCGTCAGCAAACCTTTGGGCCTGTTGGCAATGGGGTTGGCAGTGCTGGCAGGATTCTTCCACTACGTGCGGGTCGGTCCGCAGGTGGTCGAAGAGGATGAGCTGCCCCACGGCACAGACCCGGCGGTGCACGAGGTTGATCCGTCGGTGCACACCTATGATCCGAAGCAGGCTCCGAAGACAGGAGACCGACCATGATCCGCAAGCAGATCCTTCGCTACACCGCCAACCAGCGCACCAATCACTGGCTGGTGGCGATCCTGTTTTTCATGGCCGGGTTGTCCGGGCTGGCGTTGTTTCACCCGGCACTGTTCTGGCTGAGCAACCTGTTCGGTGGTGGACCCTGGACGCGCATCTTGCACCCGTTCATGGGTGTGTTGATGTTCCTGTTCTTCCTCGGCCTGGTGTTTCGTTTCTGGCGCGCCAACACCTTCATTGCCAATGATCGCCTGTGGCTCAAGCGCATCGACCGGGTGATGCGCAATGAGGAGGAGGGCGTGCCACCGATTGGCAAGTACAACCCCGGGCAGAAGCTGCTGTTCTGGACTTTACTGCTGTGCATGCTGGTGTTGCTGTTCAGCGGCCTGGTGATCTGGCGGGCGTATTTCAGTGTGTACTTCGGCATCACTGCTATTCGCTGGGCGATGTTGCTGCATGCACTGGCCGGGTTCGTGTTGATCCTGAGCATCATCGTGCACATCTACGCCGGGATCTGGATCAAGGGCTCGGTCAGCGCCATGATGCATGGCTGGGTCAGCCGTGCCTGGGCGAAGAAACACCATGAACTCTGGTACCGCGAAGTGACTCGCGAGGAAACACCGGAGCGACCGATCACGAAAAAGGGCTGACACTTGCCAACCATCCTCGAACCCGGACAAATCGAAGCGGCGGCCGGTTCGCCGCCGTTTCTGCACCTGCCACCGCACAACCTGTTTACCCTGCGTGCCGAGCGTCTCGATCAATTGGCCGACGGGCATCCGCTGGCTGATTACCTGCGCCTGTTGGCCGGGCTGTGCCGGGCGCAACAGCGGGTGCTGGATGATCCTCCGGTCAGTGAGCCTCTGGACCGGCAACGTATTGAGTTGTGCCTGGAGCACGGACTGCCGCCGTTCGCGGCCGACAGTCTGAGCCGCGAGGATGATTGGCAGGCGTACCTCGATGCCTTATTGCAACGCTACGCCGCCCCCGAACAAGCCGCCGTGGCCGATGCGCTGGACACCCTGCGCGCAGCCAGTACGGGGCAACGTCGCGCCTGGGCGGTAGCGCTGGTCAGCGGCCAATACTCGCTGATGCCGGCGGCCTTGGTGCCATTCCTCGGCGCGGCCCTGCAAACCGCCTGGAGCCATTGGTTGCTGAGCACACCGAACCTGAAACTGACCCAAGGCCCCAGCCTCAGCCAATGCCCGGCCTGCGGATCACCGGCCATGGCCGGGGTGATTCGCAACCGCGGCAAGCACAATGGTTTGCGTTATCTGGTCTGTTCCTTGTGTGCCTGCGAGTGGCACGTGGTGCGGGTCAAATGCGTGTATTGCGAACAGAGCAAGGGCCTTGAATACCTCAGCCTTGAAGATGATCGCCACGCCGCCAATCAGGCGCCGTTACGGGCCGAAGTCTGCCCGGGCTGCAACTGTTATTTGAAACTCGTTTATCTGGAGAACGACGCCCACGCCGAAGCACTGTCGGCGGACCTGGCCAGCCTGATGCTGGACATGCGCCTGACCCAGGACGGCTATCAGCGGCTGGCGCCGAATCTGTTGCTGGCACCGGGAGACGAGTGAGCACAGGGTCTACACTCTGGCGCGACGATCACTGTTTCGCCGACGCAATTGCCCTCCCTGTAGGAGCGAGCAAGCTCGCGATGCAAGCCCAGACAACGCGATCATCCAGACAGGGCGCGTTATCGTTCACGACCATCGCGAGCATGCTCGCTCCGATTACAGTCAAATGTGGGAGACGAGTGAGCACAGGGTCTACACTCTGGCGCGACGGTCACTGTTTCGCCGACGCAATTGCCCCCCCTGTAGGAGCGAGCATGCTCGCGATGCAAGCCCAGACAACGCGAGCATCCAGACAGGGCGCGTTATCGTTCACGACCATCGCGAGCATGCTCGCTCCTACAGGGGGCGGGTCAGACACCGCCAACTCTGGAGCGCCCGATGCCCGCAAGCCTTGCCAGTCAATCCCTGCGTTTGCCTTCGATCGACAGCCTGCTTCGTCATCCAGCGTGCCAGCCACTGGCCGAGCGTTATGGCCGCGAAGCTTTGCTGGCCGCCCTGCGGCAACTGCTCGATGACCTGCGTGTAGGTGTGCAACATGGGCAGGTCGAGGCCATTGAAACCAGCCCCGAAGTACTCGCAGGCCGTGTGGGAGAGCGCCTGGCCACTCAACACCGCAGCCACGTGCGCCGGGTGTTCAACCTCACCGGCACCGTGCTGCACACCAATCTGGGCCGTGCCTTGTTGCCTGACGAAGCCATCGAGGCCGTGCAAATGGCTGCGCGCTATCCACTCAATCTGGAGTTCGACCTGGACAGCGGCAAGCGCGGTGATCGCGATGATCTGATCGAAGGGCTGATCCGCGAGCTGACCGGCGCCGAAGCGGTGACCGTGGTCAACAACAATGCCGCAGCGGTGCTGCTGACCCTCAACAGCCTGGGCGCACGCAAGGAAGGCATCATTTCCCGGGGCGAGTTGATCGAAATCGGCGGTGCATTTCGCATCCCCGACATCATGGCTCGGGCCGGGGTCAAGCTGCATGAAGTCGGCACCACCAATCGCACCCACGCCCGCGACTACGAAGCCGCTATCGGCCCACGCAGTGGCCTGATGATGCGCGTGCATGCCAGCAACTACAACATTCAGGGTTTCACCGCCAGCGTGCCCACCGCCGAGCTGGCGCAATTGGCCCATCGACACGGCTTGCCACTGCTTGAAGACCTGGGCAGCGGCAGCCTGCTGGACCTCACGCGTTGGGGCCTGCCCGCCGAACCCACGGTGCGCCAAGCGCTGCTCGATGGCGCGGACATCGTTACCTTCAGCGGCGACAAATTGCTGGGTGGCCCACAGGCCGGATTGATCGTGGGGCGCAAGGCATTGATCACCCGGATCAAGAAGAACCCGCTCAAACGCGCGCTGCGGGTCGACAAGCTGACCCTGGCGGCTCTCGAAGCCGTGTTGGGTCTGTACCGCAACCCGGATCGTCTGGCCGAACGCTTGCCAAGCTTGCGCCTGCTGACCCGGCCTCAGGCGGATATCCTCGCGCAGGCCCAACGCCTGCAACCGTTCCTGGCGCAACTGTTGGGTGCGGCCTGGAATGTCAGCGCGGTGCCGGCACTGGGCATGATCGGCAGCGGCAGCCAACCGGTAGCGCGCTTGCCCAGTGCTGCGCTATGCCTTCGTCCGCACACCTCAAAACGTCTGCGCGGGCGCTGCCTGCATCAACTGGAAGCGGCGTTGCGAGGCTTACCGATTCCGGTGCTTGGGCGCATCGATGACGACGCCTTGTGGCTCGACTTTCGGCAACTGGATGACGAAGCAGCGTGGCTGGCGCAACTCGATCAATTGCAGCATGAGGACCAGGCAGGGTGATTGTCGGCACCGCAGGGCACATCGACCACGGTAAAACGGCGTTGCTTGAGGCACTGACCGGACAGGCCGGTGATCGGCGCCGGGAAGAACGCGAACGCGGCATGACCATCGACCTCGGCTACCTCTACGCGGCACTCGAACCGGGCGCGACCTTGACCGGTTTCATCGACGTGCCGGGTCATGAGCGCTTCACCCATAACATGCTCGCCGGCGCCCAGGGCATCGACCTGGTGTTGCTGGTGGTCGCCGCCGATGACGGGGTGATGCCGCAGACCCGTGAACATCTGGCCATCGTCGAATTGCTGGGCATCCCGCGGGCACTGGTGGCCATCAGTAAATGTGACCGGGTCGAGCCGTCCCGGGTGCAAGCGGTGCGCGAACAAATCCGTACCTTGTTGGCGTCCGGACCTTATGCCGATGCGCCCCTGTTCGCATTGTCCAGCGTGACCGGGGAAGGCGTGGAATCTCTGCGTCGGGCCTTGCTGGAGGCGCAGCAAGATGTGCTGCAACGCAGCCTTGAGGGTGGTTTTCGCCTGTGGATCGACCGGGCGTTCAGCGTGGCCGGCGCGGGCATCGTGGTCACCGGAACGGCGTTGTCGGGGCAGGTGACAGTGGGGGATACGTTGCTGCTCGGGCCTCTTGGCAAGCCGGTGCGGGTGAAGGGACTGCACGCGCAAAATCAGCCAGCCGAAAACGCCATCGCCGGGCAGCGTGTCGCGCTCAATCTCAGTGGTGAGCGCCTGGCGCTTGAGCAGCTTCATCGTGGTCAATGGCTAGCGGCCCAATGGCTGTACGCACCGACCCAGCGTGTGGATATCGACTTGCAACTGTTGGCGAGCGAACCCCGCGCCTTCGAGCATTTTCAGCCGGTGCATGTGCATGTGGGGACGCAGGACATCACCGGTAGAGTGGCCTTGCTGGAGGGCGCGAGCCTGTTGCCGGGTGGGCGGATGCTGGCGCAAATCCTGTTGAGTGCACCGGTGCAGGTGGTCAAAGGCGATCCGTTGATCCTGCGCGACCAAAGCGCGCAACGTACCCTGGGCGGTGGACGAGTACTCGATCCCTTTGCGCCGAGCCGTCACCGGCGCAGTCCCGAGCGAATCGCGCAACTCCAGGCGCTGACTGACACCTTTCGATTCGAGGATGTGCTGGCGGCGCTGCTGGTCCACAGCGACACCGGGCTCGATCCACGGCGGCTGGAGCGTCAGTTCAACCAGCCGCGCGCAACCTGGGGGCTACCCGATGCGCTGCGCTTGATCGAGACGCGGCAAGGCCCGGTACTGTTCGATGCCTCCCGTTGGCAGGCCTTGAAAGCCCAATTGCTGCAACACCTGGCGCGCTTTCACGAACAGGAACCCGACCAAATGGGTCCGGACCGTGATCGCCTGCGGCGCTTCACCGGCATGGCCCTCGACCGTCCGGTGTTTATCAGCCTGCTCGATGAATTGCTGGCGTGCAACGCCATCGCCAGCCACGGGCCCTGGTTGCATCTGCCCGATCATCACGTGCGCATGAGCGACGCGGACCAAGCGCTATGGCAACAGTTGCAGCCCTTGTTCGAGGCCGCTGGATTCGACCCGCCCTGGGTGCGTGATCTGGGGCACGACGAAGCCACGGTGCGTTCGCTGCTGCGCAAAATGGCCCGGTTGGGGCTGGTGCATCAGGTGGTGCGGGATCTGTTTTATACCGATGCGATGATTCGCCGCCTGGCGACTATGCTGTTGCAACTGGCCGACACCGACCCGGTGATTCAGGTGGCGGCGTTTCGCGATGTGGTCGGGCTGGGGCGCAAGCGCAGTATCCAGATTCTGGAGTATTTCGACCGGCTTGGCCTGACTCGGCGGTTGGGCGACAAGCGCCATATCCGCCAGGACAACGCACTGGCCCAGCGCATGGATCAATGATCGTTCAGGAAGGTAATCGCGCCCGGTGGCGCGGCCGGGCTTCAAACCCGGTTGGGGACGGCATCCGTTCCCGGGCAGGTTCGACTCCGGCTACCTTCCGCCACTTTTCTTTGAGGCGGGTCTGAAGCGAACGACTACCTCTGTAGGAGCGAAGCTTGCTCGCGATGGAGGTCCAGACGACGCGATCAATCAGACAACCCGCGTTATCGTTCACGACCATCGCGGGCAAGCCTCGCTCCTACGAAGTGGGGGTGTGCCGTAAAAGCGAGCCGACCACCCGCCCTCTGTAGGAGCGAAGCTTGCTCGCGATGGAGGTCCAGACAACGCGATCAATCAGACAACCCGCGTCATCGTTGACGACCATCGCGGGCAAGCCGCGCTCCTACAACGTGGGGGTGTGCCGTAAAGCGATCCGACCACCGACCACCCGCCTTCTGTAGGAGCGAAGCTTGCTCGCGATGGAGGTCCAGACGACGCGATCAATCAGACAACTCGCGTCATCGTTGACGACCATCGCAGGCAAGCCTCGCTCCTACAACGTGGGGGTGTGCCGTAAAGCGACCCGACCGCCGACCACCCGCCCTCTGTAGGAGCAAAGCTTGCTCGCGATGGAGGTCCAGACAACGCGATCAATCAGACAACCCGCGTTATCGTTCAAGACCATCGCGGGCAAGCCTCGCTCCTACGAAGTGGGGGTGTGCCGTAAAAGCGACCCGACCACCAGCCCTCTGTAGGAGCGAAGCTTGCTCGCGATGGAGGCCCAGACAACGCGATCAATCAGACAACCCGCGTCATCGTTGACGACCATCGCGGGCAAGCCTCGCTCCTACGAAGTGGGGGTGTGCCGTAAAAGCGACCCGACCACCCGCCCTCTGTAGGAGCGAAGCTTGCTCGCGAAAAAAATCAGGACAACGCGATTCACCACAAGGCCCCCGTTTTTGTTGACGATCATCGCAAGCAAGCTCTCTCCTACAAGCGTTCCAGTGCACTCGTGGCCGCGACTGAAGTAACTCGCAACACTCATTGTGCGTCTATGCTGGGCAAATCAACTCCCAATTTTCGCAGCAAACTCCCAGGAGACGTCAATGGTACCCAGTCCGCTCTCAGAGAAGACCCTGTCCCGAGGGTTGCTCGATGTGCTGATCCGCGCGGGGCTTATCACCGTGCTGGTGTTGTTCTGCTTCCAGATCTTCAGCCCGTTCCGAGACTTGATGCTGTGGTCATTGATCCTGGCAATCACGCTCTACCCATTGCAGACAAAACTCATGGGTCCGCTGGGGCAAAAAGAGGGTCGGGTTGCGACGCTGATCATATTGGTGTCGATCGTGATCCTCATGGTGCCGATCTATCTGTTGGGCACTTCGATTGCCGACTCGGTCCAGGGCGTCATTACCCTGGTGCAGACCGAAGGCTTCCGCATTCCGCCGCCGAATGAATCGATTGCCGGGTGGCCGGTGATTGGCAAGCCGCTGACGGCCATCTGGCTGCAGGCGGCCACCGACTTTCCCGGTCTGATGGCCAAGTACCTGCCGCAAATCAAGGGCGTCAGCCTTACGTTGTTGGGTAAGCTGGCTGGCGTCGGCATGGGCTTTCTAACCTTCATCTTCGCGCTGATCATCGCCGGGATTTTCATGGCCTACGGTGACGCCGGCAGCCGCTCTGCCGTGCAGATCGCGTCGCGCATCAGCGGCCCGGAGAGAGGCCCGAAAATCGCCGCATTGTGCACCGCGACGATTCGGGCGGTAGCGCTCGGGGTGGTCGGCATCGCGTTCATTCAGATGCTGCTGGTGGGGTTGGGCTTTGTCTTCAAGGGCGTCCCTGGGGCCGGGCTGCTGGCATTGGCGGTGCTACTGCTGGGCATCATGCAATTGCCAGTGACACTGATCACGATACCGGTGATTGCCTACGTGTTCGCCACCGAGGGCGCGAGCACCGCGACCATCGTGTTTGCCGTCTACGTGTTTGTGTCCGGTTTGGTGGACAACGTACTCAAGCCGTTGCTGCTCGGTCGCGGCGTCGATGTGCCGATGCCAGTGGTGCTGATTGGCGCCCTGGGCGGCATGGTCACCAGCGGCATCATCGGTTTGTTCATCGGCCCGGTGGTGCTTGCGGTCGGCTATCAGCTGTTCTGGCAGTGGGTTGAGGTTCAGCCGTCGGAATAGGGCGCCATACCCCTGCGCTCATGCCGCCTTGGTGCAACAAGGTGGCATGAGCGTCAACTGGCCGGCTCAACCTTGCAACTCATTGCGCCGGATCCCGGCTTCTGGAACAGCACATCGTCGCCGCTTTGCCAGAAGCTGTAACTCCCCTGGTAATCCTTGCCCGTGTATTGGGCGCCCATCTCACTCGACACCTGAATCAAGGTGATCGACGCACTCGCCCACTTCAGGTACACGACGCCAGGCAGCGTGGTGAAGAAGGTCGCGGCCAACGGCGTATTCAATCCCGGACAACGAAAGGCCAGGGGGCCTTCGGTGAGCCTGCTGGGGTCTCGGGTTCTGACAATGGCTGATCCCTTGCGCAACTGGTACGCGCGCTCGGCGTAACTGCGGATCGTGCACGCCTTGGGGTCCTGCTCGGAGGCACACTGGTTGCGGGCATCGATCCAGAACTTCTGGTCAATCATGACCTTGTCCGGAAGCGGAACGGAATGCTCATCCGTGAGGGCCAGGCGATACAGACGCAACAGTTCGATATCCATCTGCGCCAGTTGCGAATCGCGGCAGATCAACTTTTCGATGGAGGCCGTTGCGGCGTTGCAATCGAAGCTGGTCTTGAAGGACGCCGCATCGGCATAGGAACTCGTCGCCATGCTCAAGCTGGCAACCAGTACTTCGGTGAAAAAGGCCGCGACCGTTTTCATGCTTGGTTTCACCCAGATCATTACGGGATGCCCGGATAGACGTGGCGTCGAACAGACATTCGTTCGCATAGGGTGTAGGCAGTGTAAGCCAGCACTCGAAACTTGCCACATCGCCTGACGGCTGGGTGGCAAGGCAGTGGTGGGGGGCTGCGGGTGACGGTTGAGAAGAGGGAAAGTTTTCCAGGCGGCGGTTCACCCCGAGTGTCATGAAATGAAAAGTCGTTGTCGTCTGATGAGAAGCGATGATCAGGCGTGCGACCTACAGTCCAATCAGCGCAATTTCGATGCTGCACGCCAATAATTGAGACTGGAGAATAAAAAACATGGCCAAAGCCGTCCGCTTCTACGAAACCGGTGGTCCCGAAGTGCTTCGCTTGGAAGACGTCGAAGTGGGCGAACCCGGGCCCGGTCAAGTTCGTCTACGCCATGTGGCGGTGGGCCTGAACTACGCCGACACCTATTTCCGCAATGGTACCTATCCGATTCCGCTGGCCAATGGCATGGGTGTGGAAGCCGCAGGTGTGGTCCAGGCCGTTGGTGAAGGGGTCACCAACGTGCAAGTGGGTGATCGCGTGACCTACACCGGTTTTCTCAACACCTTGGGCGCCTATAGCACCGAGCGCCTGATCCCGGCCGCGCCGCTGATCAAGCTGCCGGAAACCATCGGTTTCGAGACCGCCGCCGCCATGACCATGCGCGGACTGACGGCATCGTACCTGATGCGCCGCATTTACGATTTCAAGGCTGGCGACAGCATCCTGCTGCATGCTGCCGCCGGTGGTGTCGGCCTGATCGTTTCGCAATGGGCCAAATTGCTCGGCCTGAATGTGATCGGCACCGTGTCCACCGAGGCCAAGGGCGAAATCGCCAAGGCCCACGGCTGCGACCATGTCATCAACTACAGCCATGAAGACGTCGCCTCGCGCGTGCGTGAGCTGACCGATGGTGTTGGCGTCAACGTGGTGTTCGACAGCGTCGGCAAAAACACCTTCATGGGCTCCCTGGATTCGCTCAAGCGCCGCGGCCTGATGGTCTGCGTGGGGACCGCATCCGGCCCGATCCCGGCCTTCGATCCAGTCATGCTGGCCATGAAAGGCTCGCTGTTCCTGACCCGTCCAGCCTTGGCCGACTACATTGCCGATCCTGCGGAAAAAGCCGCGCTGGCCGGCGAGCTGTTCGATCACGTCGGCAGCGGTCGGATCAAGATCGAGATCAACCAGCACTACGCGCTGCAGGATGCCGTTCAGGCCCACCGTGACCTGGAATCGCGCAAAACCACCGGCTCGTCGATTTTCGTCATTTAAGGGAGCTACTAGCCGTGAAAGTCGAACAATTGACCTGCCACATTGGCGCGGAACTGATCGGCGTCAACCTGGCCGATGCTATCCATGACGACGGTCTTTTTGCCGAGATTCGTGCCCAGTTGCTTACGCATCGCGTGTTGTTCCTGCGCGACCAGGACATCAGCCGTGCCGATCACGTGGCCTTCGCCCGTCGCTTTGGCGAGCTGGAAGATCACCCGGTAGCGGGCAGCGACCCGGATCATCCGGGCCTGGTGCGGATCTACAAGAATCCAGACCAGCCGATGGACCGCTACGAAAACGCCTGGCACACCGATGCGACCTGGCGCGAAGCACCTCCCATGGGTTGCGTGTTGCGTTGCGTGGAGTGCCCGCCGGTGGGGGGCGATACCATGTGGGCAAACATGGTCCAGGCCTACGCAAACCTGCCTGAAGACGTGAAGCTGAAGATCGCCGATCTGCGCGCCCGGCACAGCATCGAAGCGAGCTTCGGTGCCGCCATGCCCATCGAAAAGCGCCTGGCGCTCAAGGCGATGTACCCGGATGCTGAACACCCGGTGGTGCGCACCCACCCTGAAACTGGCGAAAAAGTGTTGTTCGTCAACGCTTTCACCACCCATTTCAGCAACTACCACACCCCTGATCGGGTGCGCTTCGGCCAGGATGCCAACCCCGGTGCCAGCGAGTTGCTGCGTTACCTGATCAGCCAGGCGTACATCCCCGAGTACCAGGTGCGCTGGCGCTGGAAGCCCAATAGCATCGCGATTTGGGACAACCGCAGTACCCAGCACTACGCCGTCATGGATTACCCGCCGTGCCATCGCAAGATGGAGCGGGCCGGGATCATTGGCGACAAGACTTACTGATAGACCTCTCTGCATTCGCACTCATACAGCCCCCCGCCGGGATCAAACCCGGCTGGGCGCACAATCATAAGAACTGGAGTAAATCATGCAATTCTTCGACGATTCCCTGCACCCGGAAAACATGGAAAAGGTGGTCATCACCGTGGCCCCTTATGGTCCTGAATGGATGCCGGAAGACTTCCCGGAAGACATCCCGCTGACCATGGACGAGCAGGTCCAGAAAGCAGTGGACTGCTATGAAGCCGGCGCCACCGTTTTGCACCTGCACGTGCGTGAACTGGACGGCAAGGGCTCCAAGCGCCTGTCCAAGTTCAACGAACTGATCGCCGGTGTGCGTGAAGCCGTGCCGGACATGATCATCCAGGTTGGCGGTTCGATTTCCTTCGCCCCTGAGAGCGAAGGTGAAGCGGCCAAATGGCTGTCGGACGATACCCGCCACATGCTGGCCGAGCTGACGCCAAAACCGGATCAGGTCACGGTGGCGATCAACACCACCCAGATGAACATCATGGAACTGCTGTATCCGGAGTACCTCAAGGGCACTTCCCTGGATAACCCGTTGGTTCATGCCGCCTACAGCGAAATGACCGTACCGGCCGGTCCAGCCTGGGTCGCCGAGCACCTCAAGCGCCTGATGGACAACGACATCCAGCCGCACTTCCAGCTGACTGGCATGCACGCCCTGGAAACCCTTGAACGTCTGGTTCGCCGTGGCGTTTACATGGGCCCGTTGAACCTGACCTGGATCGGCATCGGCGGCGGTTTCGACGGTCCGAACCCGTTCAACTTCTTCAACTTCATCCACCGCGCGCCGGACGGTTGCACGCTGACATCCGAGTCGCTGCTCAAGAACGTCATGCCGTTCAACACCATGTCGATGGCCATGGGCATGCACCCGCGCGTGGGCAACGAAGACACTATTATTGATCACAAGGGCGACCGTTTCGGCTCGGTCGATCAGATCAAGCAAACCGTGCGCATCGCCCACGAGCTGGGTCGCGAAATCGCCACCGGCAAAGAAGCCCGTGAGATCTATCGCATCGGTGTGAAGTACAACAGCATCGAAGAAACCCTGTTGGCCAACGGCATGGCCCCCAACCGCAAGGCTGGGCAAAAAGGCGTGCCGCAGCGCGGCTGACCGCTAAAAAGGGCGGGAGGTCGATGATCTCTCGCCCGGTGGTTTGAACAAAACGCTCGATAACAACAAAAACAACGTTTCGAGGAGGCTGTATGGCCTTTCATCCAATTGCCGCAGACGATGACGACGGTACGGTCAGCGTTGCGCGCAAGTATGCCTGGATCGTCTTTGCCCTGACGTTCGGCCTGCTGATTTCCGATTACATGTCGCGTCAAGTGCTCAACGCGGTATTCCCGCTGCTCAAGGAAGAATGGGCGCTGAGTGACGGTCAGCTTGGCTTGCTCAGCGGTATCGTTGCCTTGATGGTCGGCTTGCTGACGTTTCCGCTGTCGCTGATGGCAGACCGTTTCGGTCGGGTCAAAAGCCTGGCGCTGATGGCGTTGCTGTGGAGCCTGGCGACCTTGGGTTGTGCGCTGGCGCAGGATTACCAGCACATGTTTATCGCCCGGTTCATGGTCGGCGTGGGTGAAGCGGCGTACGGCAGCGTCGGAATCGCGGTGGTGATTTCAGTATTTCCCAAACATATGCGGGCAACGTTGGCCAGTGCCTTCATGGCCGGTGGCATGTTCGGCTCGGTGCTGGGCATGGCCCTGGGCGGTGCGATCGCCGCTAAATTGGGCTGGCGTTGGTCGTTTGCTGGCATGGCGCTGTTCGGCCTGCTGCTGGCAGTGCTGTATCCAATCATCGTCAAGGAAGCACGCATTGCGCCGCAACGCGCAACCAATGCCCTTGGCCAAGCCAAGGCAAAGGTAAAGCAGCCATTGCGTACGCTGATTTCCAGTCCTTCGGTGATCGCCACTTACATTGGCAGCGGCTTGCAACTGTTTGTCGGCGGCACCGTGATTGTGTGGATGCCCAGCTATTTGAATCGTTACTACGAAATGGGCACGGACAAGGCCGGTGGCATCGCGGCGATCATCGTGTTGTGCAGCGGTGCGGGAATGATCCTGTGCGGCATGCTCAGTGATCGCATGTGCCGCAACATTCCAGAGCGCAAGGTGGCCTTGGCCATTGCGTATTGCCTGGGCAGTTGCCTGTTGCTGTCGGCGGCGTTCGCGCTGCAGGCGGGGCCGCTGCAATTGATGTTGATTTGCATGGGGATGTTGATTGCCGCCGGCACCACGGGACCCGCTGGGGCCATGGTTGCCAACCTGACCCATTACTCGGTGCACGGCACGGCGTTCGCCACCCTGACGTTGGCTAACAACATGCTCGGGTTGGCCCCAGGGCCGTTCATCACTGGCAAGGTGTCCGACCTGATCGGCCTGCATGCCGCGTTTCAACTGGTGCCGTTGGTCAGCCTTGCAGCGGCGGCGGTGTTCTTCTATGCCAAGTGTCATTACCACAAAGATATTGCCCGGCTTAAGGGCCAGTGTGTGCCTGAGTCGGTCAGCGAATCAGGGTTAGAGGTGAAGTTGTGAGTGGTCGTCTGCGTATTGATGTGTTTCTGGATTTCATCTGCCCCTGGTGCTTGATCGGCAAGCGCCAGCTGGAACGTGCTCAAGCGTTGTTGCTTGGCAAGTACCCGGACGTGGAGTTCACCACGGTGTGGCACGGGGTCCAGCTGTTGCCTGAATTGCCGGTGCAAGGTACGCCCTTCGTCGAGTTCTATCGCAAGCGTCTGGGCAGCGCCGATGCCGTACGGATGCGCCAGGCGCAGGTGAAGCAGGCCGCGCTGGCGGTCGGCGAAACCATCGATTTCGACCGTATTGTCACCATGCCCAATACTGCCGATGCCCACCGTCTGTTGGAACGGATCAGCGTACTGGGCAATAGCCAGCAGCGAGACGACTTGATCGAGCGGCTGTTCGACGCTTACTTCCACCTCGGTGAGGACTTGGGTTGCCGCGAGACCTTGTTGTCCATCGCACAATCCTGTGGTTTCGACTCCGGTTTCGTCGCCGACTGCCTGTTTGGCAATGGCGAGCCATTTGTTGGCGATCCGGGTGCTACCGGCGGCGTGCCATGCTTTCAGTTCGACCGGCGTGTGACCGTGGTCGGTGCGCATCCGGCCGAAGACCTGTTTGGCGTCATGGAAGAAGCCTTGCTGGACCGTAGCGGCGAGCGACAGTCCTCATGAATACGCGTGTACATGTGCCTGCCGGAAAACTCCCGCAGGCCGGGGGCCGTGCGCTCTTCGAATTCGATGACAAAAGCATCGCGCTGTTCAATGTCGACGGTGAGCTGTACGCCATCGACGACAGCTGTCCGCACCAGGGTGCGTCCCTGTGTGGCGGTCGCCTGGACGGGCGGGTGATTCAATGCTGCGCCCATGGACTGCGGTTCAACCTGGCCAGCGGTTACTTGCTCAACTCCAAAACATTCAAGGTTGCCAACTACCCGATCGAGGTCATTGGCGATCAGACATTCCTTGTCATCGCTACCGAGGAGACCGCGCCATGAGCGCCATCGCCCTGACCCGTATCCATAGCCGTACGCGCGAACTGGCGCCAGGCTTTATCGTCAGCCTGATCGTCGCAGCGGCGGCGACTTTTCTTTCGGAGCACTACGGCGCACCGGTCATGCTGTTCGCGTTGCTGCTGGGCATGGCGCTGAACTTTCTCGCCGGTGAAGGCAGTTGCAAGGCCGGTATCGAATTTACCGCGCGCACCGTATTGCGCATCGGCGTCGCGCTGCTGGGCATGCGCATCACCCTGGAACAGATTGCCGCGTTGGGCTGGAAGCCCTTTGCGCTGGTGGTGATTCTGGTGGTGGTGACGATCAGTGTCTCGGTGATCGCTGCCAAGGCGCTGGGTTTTCAGCGACTATTCGGCATGCTCACCGGCGGCGCCACCGCGATTTGTGGGGCTTCGGCGGCGTTGGCCCTGGCTGCGGCGCTGCCCAACCATCCACAAAAAGAACGTGCCACCTTGTTCACCGTGATCGGGGTGTCGGCGCTGTCGACCCTGGCGATGATCGTGTACCCGATGATTGCCAAGTGGCTGGCATTGTCGCCGCAAGTGGCCGGGGTCTTCCTGGGCGCCACTATTCATGATGTGGCCCAGGTGGTCGGCGCTGGCTACAGCATGTCCACCGAAACCGGCGATACGGCCACGGTGGTCAAGCTGATGCGGGTGGCGATGCTGCTGCCGGTGATCGTCTGCGCGGCCATGATTACCCGCATGCAGGGCGCCGATCCCACCGGCAAGCGACCGCCGCTGTTGCCGTGGTTCGCGGTCGGTTTTCTGATTCTGGCGTGCATCAACAGCACGGGTTGGGTGGCTCCGATGGTGCAGGGGACGGTCAATGACCTGTCGCGCTGGGCCCTGGTGGTTTCCATCAGTGCCTTGGGCATGAAGACCCAGCTCAAGGAACTGGCGTCGGTGGGTATCAAGCCGATCCTGCTGATGGTGGGGGAGACGGTGTTTCTGGTTGTGCTGGTGCTGCTGTTGCTGCATTGGGGCATGTAAGCCAGCACCGCGCCCTCGAAGTGGCAGGGCCGCATTATGTCTCCTCCTAGGCGTAGTGCGGCTGACAACCGGTGCCACAGCGCCGGTTATTTTGCGGCGACCGTTCCTGCGGTCGCCGTTTTTTATTCCTCACCATCGCCGCGGTGCATCTGGTGTACCGCGTTATCGTTCTTCGCCTGTAGGAGCCGGGCTTGCCGGCGAACCAGGCGCCGCGGTGAGTTTGGTGTACCGCGTTATCGTTCTTCGCCCGTAGGAGCCAGGCTTGCCGGCGAACCAGGCGCCGCGGTGCATCTGGTGTACCGCGTTATCGTTCTTCGCGGGCAACGGGCGAACCAGGCGCCGCGGTCTGGTGTATCGGTTATCGTTCGCGGGCAACCACGGGCGAACCAGCCGCGGTGAGTCTGGTGTATCGCGTTATCGTTCTTCGCCCGTAGGAGCCAGGCTTGCCGGCGAACCAGGCGCCGCGGTGCATCTGGTGTACCGCGTTATCGTTCTTCGCGGGCAAGCCTCGCTCCTACGGGCGAACCAGGCGCCGCGGTGAGTCTGGTGTATCGCGTTATCGTTCTTCGCGGGCAAGCCTCGCTCCTACGGGCGAACCAGGCGCCGCGGTGAGTCTGGTGTACCGCGTTATCGTTCTTCGCCCGTAGGAGCCAGGCTTGCCGGCGAACCAGGCGCCGCGGTGCATCTGGTGTACCGCGTTATCGTTCTTCGCGGGCAAGCCTCGCTCCTACGGGCGAACCAGGCGCCGCGGTGCATCTGGTGTACCGCGTTATCGTTCTTCGCCCGTAGGAGCCAGGCTTGCCGGCGAACCAGACGCCACGGTGAGTCTGGTGTATCGCGTTATCGTTCTTCGCGGGCAAGCCTCGCTCCTACGGGCGAACCAGGCGCCGCGGTGCATCTGGTGTACCGCGTTATCGTTCTTCGCGGGCAAGCCTCGCTCCTACGGGCGAACCAGACGCCGCGGTGCATCTGGTGTACCGCGTTATCGTTCTTCGCGGGCAAGCCTCGCTCCTACGGGCGAACCAGGCGCCGCGGTGCATCTGGTGTACCGCGTTATCGTTCTTCGCCCGTAGGAGCCAGGCTTGCCGGCGAACCAGGTGCCGCGGTGCATCTGGTCTACCGCATTATCGTTCTTCGCGGGCAAGCCTCGCTCCTACGGGCGAACCAGACGCCGCGGTGCATCTGGTGTACCGCGTTATCGTTCTTCGCGGGCAAGCCTCGCTCCTACGGGCGAACCAGGCGCCGCGGTGCATCTGGTCTACCGCATTATCGTTCTTCGCGGGCAAGTCGGAACGCCGTCCGCTCTCACAGCGCTCGGTTTTTACTCTGAGTCGGGGAGGGTGTTCACGTCAGAGGGTGCTTTCAACGTGCCGGGTTTTTGCGTGCTGCGCCAGGTCGCCGGTGGCATGCCGAACTGGCTGATGAACCAGCGCGTGAAGGAGCTGGCCATGGAGTAGCCCAGCATGTCGGCGATGCGCCCCAGCGAATAGTTCGGGTTTTCCAGGTATCGAATCACCAGGTCGCGGCGCACGTCGTTGATCAGGTCGTTGAAGGCGCAGCCGTCTTCTTTCAGGCGACGCTGCAAAGTCCGCACGTTCATGCCCTGGCTCTGCGCGATTTGCTCGATGGTGGCGCGTCCCATGGGCAGCAGCAGGTAGATGGCCTTGCGTACTTCAAACAGCGTCGAGGGTCCCTCGTGGCTCTGCAGCGAGTCGAGATAGCGCTGGGCGTGACGCGCCATTGCCGGGTCGGCGTGGGGGTTGGTCATGTCCAGGCTGGCATCGGGGCAAACGATACCGTTGAACTCGCTGCCAAATTCCAGTTTGCAGCCGAACAGGCGCCGATGCAGGTGCAGGTTGTCCGGTGGCTGGTGGGTGAAGTTGACGCTGTAGGGCTGCCAGTGGGTGCCGAGCAGGGCAGAGGCCAGACGGAACATCACGCCGATGGCCAGTTCATTGGCTTGCCGGCAGGGCATGGGTGTAGCGGTGATGACTTCTTCGCGGATGATCACCATCTTGCCGGCTTCTTCGATGTGGATGGCCAGCGATTCGTTCATCAGATGCCGATAGTGCACCAGCACCTGCAACGCTTCGCGCAAGGTGCGCTGATGGCTTAGCAGTAAACTGACCACCCCGAAATCCGAAAGATGGCGCGACTCGGCCATGCTCAGACCGAAGGTCTGGCAACCGCTGGCAGTGGCCGAATCCTCCAGCAGGCGAACGGCCGCATCGATCGGGATTCGGTACTCGGGCGTTTGCAGCCGGGCCTTGCTCAGGCCGACACTCGCCAGTAAATCGTGCGGATTGAAGCCCTGGTAATGAGCGACTTCCAAGTAGTTTGTCAGGACAGCGGCGCGAACGAGCTTTGTCATGCAGAGGCGTTCCTGCAGTGGATCCAATGGAAACGAGTGTGGCCGAATATAGCCATCACGCCAGCAATTGAACAGCTGTGTAAGGTCACGTTAACAGCTTAAAAGCGGCCACTTGGCAGCTCTAGTTAAGCTGTCATCAAAAGAAAAGTCACTGTCGTCAAATGAAAAGCGCGGCCTCCTCTGGCTCTTTAATGTCGGTACTACAAAAAACGCCTGACCAATGAGTCAAGCACGTCACCGAGAAGCCGAAGGTGTTCCAGTGGATAAATTGCATACCACCGCAACCGTTCTGATCGTACCGGGCCTGCGTGAGCACGTAGCCGAACATTGGCAAACGTTGCTTGAAGCCCGTTTGAGCAAAGTACGTAGCGTTCCCCCACTTGAGACCGACAAGCTCGACTGTGCTGCTCGCGTCCGGGCGATCCAGCATGAGCTGGAGCAAATCGACGGGCCAGTGATCCTCGTCGCCCACAGTGCCGGCGTGCTGATGGTTGCGCACTGGGCTGCCCGCTACAGTCGTCCGATCAAGGGCGCGCTGTTGGCCGCGCCGCCGGATCTGTCGGCCCAATGGCCGCAAAACTACCCAAGCCCGCAAACCCTTCGTGAGCACGGCTGGACCCCAATGCCCCAAGGGGCGCTACCCTTTCGCAGCATTGTCGCTGCCAGCACCGACGATCACCTCGCCAGCTTCGCCGCGGTCACTCACATGGCCCGGGACTGGGAGGCGGAGCTGGTCAATCTCGGCGCCGTCGGCCACCTCAATCCGGCTTCGGGCTTCGGCCCTTGGCCCCAGGCAGAATCACTCATTCTGGACCTGGATCGCTAAAAAAAACGCGCCGGTCCGGCTACCCGCCAACCGGCATTCGTCCAAACTCCCCAATGCACTGGCGCGCTCTTACCGGGCGCCTGCGCGGGGACCCCTGCGCTTAAAACAAATACAAAAAGGCGGAGCCAACGCTATGCACAACAATAAGAGTTACGGCTACACACTTCCTTCGCGTCGCAGTTTACTGGCCCTGGCGGTCCTGGCGGCATCAATGCCAGCTGCCCATGCCATGGAGTTGGACACCGGCAATCCCGACTGGAACATTCGTTTCGATAACACCGTGAAGTACAACTACGGCGTGCGCACCGAAGGTGCCGACAAGCGTATGTTGGGCACGCCGAACAACAACGACGGCGACTACAACTTCCGCAAGTCCGGGACCAACATCACCAACCGTCTCGATCTGTTGACCGAGATGGACGTGGTCTACCAGCAAAACATGGGTTTTCGTGTCAGCGCCGCCAGCTGGTACGACAAGGCCTATGAAAACACTGGCTCCAACTCCAACCCGTTCGTCAACGGCAATAAAGATACCTCGGGCCTGGTCGCCAATGACCCGCGTCTGGCTGGCGTGACCAATGACAACGTCGGCTTCGGCAGCCCTCATCTGAGCAACTACGCCCAGCGTTACTACACCGGTCCGTCCGGTGAGATTCTCGATGCTTTTGTGTTCTACAGCACCGAAGTGGGCGAAGAGTCGATGTTCAGCGTCAAGGCTGGCCAGCACAACGTGTTCTGGGGTGAAACCATCCTCAACCCGGTGCATTCGATGAGCTATGGCCAGTCCGGCCTGGACCTGGCCAAGCTGGCGGCATCGCCAGGCACCGAGGCCAAGGAACTGTTCGTTCCACGCAACCAGTTGTCGATGTCGTTCACCCTCAACCCCGAGTGGACGGTCGGCGCCCAGTATTTCCTGGATTGGGATGCGGCGCGCCTGCCTGAGGCCGGTACCTACTACGGTGGTTCGGACCTGGTGGGCTTCGGCGCGAAGTCGTTCCTGCTGGGCAACACCAACT
Source organism: Pseudomonas putida (assembly GCF_050990305.1). Classification (GTDB taxonomy): domain Bacteria; phylum Pseudomonadota; class Gammaproteobacteria; order Pseudomonadales; family Pseudomonadaceae; genus Aquipseudomonas; species Aquipseudomonas putida_AH. The sequence continues at coordinate 3,126,102 of NZ_CP158817.1, forward strand.
CCATCACCCCAGGCAGCCCGCTCGGTTGCGGCCTGGCACCTTGCAACGCATTGACCAACGTGCGTCGCGGCGATGACCTGACGCCGCGCAACTCCGGCGACTGGGGTGTCATGGCCAAATGGTCGCCCGCCTGGCTGGACGGCACACTTGGCTTTTACTACCGCCAGACCTCAGACATCCTGCCTCAAGCCTGGCTTGACGCTCGTGGTCTGACCTCGGCCAATGCCAACGGTACGCCGCCACGGGGCCAAGTGCCGGCCGTGGTCAACACCCTGAACTCGTTGAGCACAGCCACCTATCAATTGGCTTACTCCGACAAGATCGACATCTTCGGCTTCAGTTTGTCCAAGGATATCGGTGGCGTCAGCGTCGGCAGTGACCTGAACTTCCGCCACAACATGCCGCTGGCCAGTATCCCGGCCATCGTCAGCACCAACAGCCCATTGGGCCTGGGGCAGGGCCTCGGCCTGCTGCCGCCGCGCTCGGCTGCTACCGGCGTGATCTACGACACCCCGCACGATGGCGACAGCATGAGCGCCACCGGCGACACCCTGCACTGGACACTCAACGGTCTGATGACCTTGCCCAAGACGCCGGTGTTCGATTCGGCCGTGCTGCTGGGCGAGCTGTACTACAGCAACCTGCTCAAACTCGATAGCAAGAACGAGGCGCTCTACAAGGGCAAGGACACTTACCGTGGCATCGATGCGCCGACCCGTGACAACTGGGGCGTCGCGGTCAACTTCACCCCGACCTGGTACCAGGTATTCCCTGGCGTGGACTTGAACACGCCGATGTCGGTCAACGTCGGTATCGACGGCGTTTCCCCGGTATCGGGCGGTGGTGCCAAGGACACCGGCAACTACGCCGTCGGCGTCGGTGCCATCGTTTACAACAAGTACTTCGTCGACCTCAAGTACGTGGACTCCTTCGGCAAGGCTGACAAGTGCAACGTCAGCGGTAACAGCACCGGTGCTGCCAACGCCGGAAGTGGCGACGGCTCCACGCCGAACGCCTTTAGCGGTAACGAAAACTATGCGTGCTTCGCCGGCGGCTATTCAGCCTTCTCGGGTGGCGGTGCGACCACAGAAGACCGTGGCGCGATGTACCTGACGCTGAAAACCACCTTTTGATTCACCCAATGCTTAGTCAATAAGCAGGAGTTAGAAACCATGAAATTCGTCAAAACCCTGTTGGCCGCTTCACTGGCCATGACCTTGGCCGCCCACGCTCAGGCCGCCGTATCGCCGCAGGAAGCCGGCAAGCTGGGCACCAGCCTGACCCTGGTAGGCGCCGAAAAAGCCGCCAACGCCGACGGCTCGATTCCAGCCTATGCCGGTGGCTTGACCACGGCCCCGGCCGGTTACAAGAGCGGCGACAGCATGCGTCCGGACCCGTTCGCCAACGAAAAACCGGTGCTGGTGATCGATGGCAAGAACGTCGACCAGTACAAAAACATGCTGACGGCCACCACGGTCGAACTGGCCAAGCGTTTCCCGACGTTCCGCGTCGATGTGTTCCCGACCCACCGCACCGTGGCCTTGCCGCAAGCAGTGCTGGACAACAGCGTGAAAAACGCCACGGGCGCCAAGTCCCTTGAAGGCGGCCTGGCCATCGACAACGTATTGCCTGGCGTGCCGTTCCCGATCCCGCAATCGGGCGCCGAAGCGATGTGGAACTTCCTGCTGCGTTACCAGGGCGTCAACATCAACTCCAAATACGACTCGTGGAACGTTGACTCGGCCGGTGTGCCAAGCCTCGCGATCACCGGCCAGGCGTTCATCACCTATCCGATCTACGAGAACATGTCGCAGCCAATCACCAGCTCCGACGTGTACTACCAGATGAAGCTGTATTACACCGGTCCAGCACGTCGGGCCGGTGAGTCGATCATGCTCAAGGACGCCACCAACCCGCTGGCACAGCCACGTCGCGCCTGGCAATACCTGCCGGGGCAGCGTCGGGTGAAACTGGCACCGAACCTGGCCTATGACACGCCAAACCCAGGCACAGCCGGCGCGGGCACCTACGACGACGTGTTCGTGTTCAACGGCGCGCTGGATCGCTACGACTGGAAGCTGGTCGGCAAGCAAGAAATGATCGTGCCGTACAACACCTACAAGTTGACCTACGCTCAGGACCCGAAAAGCCTGACCACCGCCAACCACATCGCGCCTGATTTCGTGCGTTGGGAAAAACACCGCGTGTGGGTGGTCGAGGGCAACCTCAAGGCCGGCGCCCGTCACGTCTACCAGAAGCGTCGCTTCTACCTGGATGAAGACAGCTGGGCCGCTCTGGCATCCGACCAGTACGACGCTCGTGGTCAGCTCTACCGTGGTTCCTTCGCGTTCCTGAGCCAGAGCTACGACAAACAGGTTCCAGACTCCACCCCGTTCATGATCTACGACCTGGTCGGCGGCGCTTACAACATCAACGGTGTGGTTGGCCCATACGGCGGCATCCACTACATCAACTCGCTGTCCAACGCGCAGTGGTCGCCGGAATCCCTGGCGGGCGCCGGCATTCGCTAAGCATCGGGTTTGAACGCCGGGTCGCCTGCGGGCACCCGGCGCAGTTTTCTTATGAGGACGCCGTATGTATTCGTTCAAGAAGTGCGTGCCGCTGCTGATGGGCGCCGCGCTGGCTCTGTCGCAAGGATTCGCTCAGGCTGCCGCCTACGTCGACGTGCTTGATCTGCCCGCCAAGCCCAGTGCCCTGGCCGTGCGCAGCCCCTTGCTGGACGCGACCCGTGCCGGCGACCGACTGGTTGCCGTGGGCCAGCGAGGCCACATTCTTTTTTCCGATGACGCCGGCCAGCAATGGCGCCAGGCCGCCGTTCCAGTCAGTGCCGACCTCAATGCCGTGTACTTTCCCTCACCCAAGAACGGCTGGGCCGTCGGCGGCGATGGTGTAGTGCTGCACAGCAGCGATGGCGGCGAAACCTGGGACAAGCAACTTGATGGACGCCAGATCGGCGACGTGCTGGTCAAGCATTACTCGGCATTGGCCCAGGCTGAGCCCGACAACGAGCAATGGCCGTTATTGGTCGCCGATGGTCAGCGACTGGTCGAGGAGGGCGCCGACAAGCCCCTGCTGGATGTCTGGTTTGCCGACGACAACATCGGCTACGTGGTCGGTGTGTTCAATCTGATCCTGCGTACCGAAGACGGTGGCAAGCACTGGACACCGTTCCAGGACCGTACCGAAAACCCGCAGGGCTTTCACCTCAACGCCATTGCCTCCACGGGCGATGGGCTTTACATCGCCGGCGAACAAGGCCTGCTGATGAAATGGGATGACGCCGGGCAACGCTTCAAAGCCTTGCAGACCCCCTACCAGGGCAGCTTCTTCGGGGTGATCGGCAAACCCGGCGAAGTGCTGGTTTACGGGTTGCGCGGACATGTGTTGCGCAGCACCGATGGCGGCGCCAACTGGACGCTGCTGGAGACCGGCCTGCAAGTCAGCATCACCGCGGCGGCTCAGGGCAATGACGGCCGCTTCCGGTTGTTCACCCAGGCCGGGCACGAGTTGCTCAGCCAGTCTGCCGCGACTCGACTGCAACTGATCGCCCAGCAAAACCAGTCCCCCGTGGCAGGTGCAGTGCAGGCTGCCGATGGCTCGCTGATCGTGGTCGGCAGTCGTGGTGCGCGGTCGCTTTCCAAAGAATAAGAACCAATAAAATCAGAGCGGGTACCCACCTATGGGCAATATTCAGCAAGACACCATGCCGGTGATTGGCGACTTGCGTGACTTCGATCACCGTTCGGGCAATCGCCTGGAACGGTGGGTGTTCAACCACCGTCCGGTGTTCATGCTGCTGATGGCGATGATCACCGTGTTACTGGGCTACATGATGGCAACCCGCCTGGAGTTGCGCCCAAGTTTCGAGAAGATGATTCCGCAGAGTCAGCCGTACATTAAGAATTTCCTCGAGAACCGCCAATCGCTGCGCGGCCTGGGGAGTTCGGTACGGGTCGTGGTGGAGAACACCCAGGGTGACATTTTTGACCCCGAGTACCTGAACGTACTCAAGCAGGTCAACGATGAGTTGTTCCTGACCGAAGGCGTCGACCGTGCCTGGATGAAGTCCCTGTGGAGCCCGGCGGTACGCTGGACCGAAGCCACCGAAGAGGGTTTCCAGGGCGGCCCGGTGATGCCTGATGCCTACAAGGGTACCCCTGGAGACATCGAGCAGTTACGGCAGAACATCAACCGCGCCGGCATCGTCGGCAGCCTGGTGGCCAGCGACTTCAAGTCCACCATGTTGATCGTGCCACTGCTGGACAAGGCCTCGGCCACCGGCCATGGCATCGACTATCACAAGTTTTCGCGGATGCTCGAAGAGCGCCTGCGCGACAAGATCGAGTACGCAGGCGCAGAGCACAAGGCCGGGGAAGAGGGCAAGGGCCATTACAAGGTCCGCGTGATCGGCTTCGCCAAACTGGTGGGTGACCTGATCGACGGCCTGATCCAGGTGATGATGTTTTTCGGCCTGGCCGTGGTGACCTCGCTGGTCATCATCTATGCCTACACCCGTTGTGTGCGCAGCACGCTGCTGGTGGTTGGCTGTTCATTGATCGCGGTGGTCTGGCAGCTGGGCATTGTCGCCTGGCTGGGCTATGCCATTGATCCGTACTCGGTACTGGTACCGTTCCTGATCTTTGCCATCGGCGTGTCCCACGCCGCGCAGAAGATGAACGGCATCATGCAGGACATCGCCCGTGGCACCCATAAGCTGATTGCCGCGCGCTACACCTTCCGCCGCCTGTTCATTGCCGGGGTCACCGCGTTGCTGGCCGACGCCGTGGGCTTTGCGGTACTGATGCTGATCGACATTCCGGTGATCCAGGACCTGGCCATTACCGCCAGTATCGGTGTCGCGGTGCTGATCTTTACGTCGCTGTTGCTGATGCCAGTGGCACTGTCGTACGTGGGCGTTGGCAGCAAGGCCGCCACCCGTGCGTTGAAAATCGACACCCGCGCCGCCGAGCATCGCGGATTCGGCAAGCTGTGGGACATGCTCGACCGCTTCACCACGCCGAAGTGGGCGACGGGCACGGTGCTGGTTGCCCTGGTGCTGGGCATTGTCGGTTTCATGGTCAGCCTGAACCTGCAGATCGGCGACCTCGACAGCGGTGCGCCGGAGCTGCGTGCTGACTCGCGTTACAACCGCGATAACGCCTACATCACCAGTCACTATGCGCTGTCCAGCGATCTGTTCGCGGTGATGATCAAGACGGCTCCCGAAGGTTGCCTGAACTACCAGACACTGATCCTGGCTGACCGCCTGGCGTGGGAGTTGCAGCAGGTGCCGGGCGTGCAGGCCACCTCATCGCTGGTCAACGCGGTGCGCCAGATCACAGCCGGTACCTTCGAGGGTAACCCCAAGCTCAACAGCATTCAGCGCAACCAAAACGTATTGAACTATGCCGCGCAACAGGCCTCGGTCAACGCCCCGGAACTGTTCAACACCGACTGCTCGCTGATGCCGGTGATCGCCTTCCTCAAAGACCACAAGGCGCAAACCCTGGATGCCGTGGTGGCTGTCGCCGATCGCTTCGCCAAGGAAAACAGCACCGCCGATCGCCAGTTCCTGTTGGCCGCCGGCAGCGCCGGGATCGAAGCTGCCACCAACATCGTGGTGCGCGAAGCCAACCACACCATGCTGCTGTACGTGTACGCGGCGGTGACGCTGTTCTGCCTGATCACCTTCCGTAGCTGGCGGGCAACCGTTGTAGCGCTGTTGCCGCTGATCCTGACGTCGATCCTGTGCGAAGCGCTGATGGTGGTCATGGGCATTGGCGTGAAGGTGGCTACCTTGCCGGTGATTGCACTGGGGGTCGGGATTGGCGTGGACTACGCCTTGTACCTGCTCAGCGTGCAGCTGCAATACCAGCGTCAGGGCATGCCGTTGGCGCAGGCCTACCGCAACGCGGTGTCGTTCACCGGACGGGTCGTCGGACTGGTCGGCATTACCCTGGCCGCGGGCGTGGTGTGCTGGGCCTGGTCGCCCATCAAGTTCCAGGCCGACATGGGCATCCTGCTGACCTTCATGTTCCTGTGGAACATGCTCGGTGCACTGATCCTGATCCCGGCGCTGTCCTATTTCCTGCTGCGAAAAGTCAAACCGACTGCAGCAAAGTCCACCGAACCTGTGGTGGAGCGTGTTGGCGTTCACTCCTGAGGAGTGTCACTTCCATTGACCAGGGCCAATTGGATGGCCCTGACATTGCCTGAGTCTTTCAAACATGTCTGATTACAAAGCACCCCTGCGCGACATTCGTTTCGTACTCAACGAAGTTTTCAACGTTTCCGAGCTGTGGGCTTCCATGCCGGCGCTGGCCGAAGTGGTGGACCAGGACACGGCCAACGCCGTGCTCGAAGAAGCCGGTAAAGTCGCGGCAGGTCTCATTGCTCCGCTCAATCGCAGTGGCGACGAGCAAGGCTGCGCGTGGCGCGATGGCGAGGTGACGACGCCCGAGGGCTTTGTCGAGGCTTATCGTGCCTTTGCCGAGGGTGGCTGGGCTGGCGTGGGCGGTGATCCGGCGTACGGCGGCATGGGTATGCCCAAGGTGATTGGCGCCCAGGTCGAGGAAATGGTCAACGGTGCCAACCTTTCGTTCGGCCTGTACCCGATGCTGACCGCCGGCGCCTGCCTTGCACTCAATGCCCACGCCAGCGAAGAACTGAAGGCGGCGTACCTGCCGAACATGTACGCCGGCGTCTGGACCGGGTCCATGTGCCTGACCGAGCCGCACGCCGGCACTGACCTGGGGATCATCCGTACCAAGGCCGAACCTCAGGCCGACGGTTCCTACAAGGTCAGCGGTACCAAGATTTTCATCACCGCGGGCGAGCACGACCTGGCCGAAAACATCATTCACCTGGTGCTGGCCAAGCTGCCGGACGCCCCGGCGGGCCCGAAAGGCATTTCGCTGTTCCTGGTACCGAAATTCATGGTCAATGCCGACGGCAGCCTGGGCGGGCGAAACCCGGCCAACTGCGGTTCGATTGAACACAAGATGGGTATCAAGGCCTCCGCGACCTGCGTGATGAACTTCGACGAAGCCGTGGGTTATCTGGTCGGCGAGCCGAACAAGGGCCTGGCGGCGATGTTCACCATGATGAACTACGAGCGTCTGGGCGTCGGCATCCAGGGCCTGGCCACGGGTGAGCGCTCCTACCAGAACGCTGTTGAGTACGCCCGTGACCGTCTGCAAAGCCGCTCGCCAACCGGCGCGCAAAACAAGGACAAAGTCGCCGATCCGATCATCGTCCACCCGGACGTGCGTCGCATGCTGCTGACCATGAAAGCGGCGAACGAAGGCGGTCGTGCGTTTTCCACTTACGTGGCTATGCAACTGGACACCGCCAAGTTCAGTGAAGACACCGAGACGCGTAAGCGTGCGGAAGAGCTGGTGGCGCTGCTGACTCCGGTCGCCAAGGCGTTCCTGACGGACATGGGCCTGGAGACCACTGTTCACGGTCAGCAAGTGTTCGGCGGTCACGGCTACATCCGCGAATGGGGCCAGGAGCAACTGGTGCGCGACGTGCGCATCACCCAGATCTACGAAGGCACCAACGGTATTCAGGCCCTGGACCTGGTGGGGCGCAAGATCGTCGGTAATGGCGGGGAGGCCTACAAATTGTTTGCCGATGAGATTCGTCACTTCGCTGCCACGGCGGACATCGGCTTGGCCGAGTTCACCAAGCCGCTCGAAGCGGCGCTGGATAACCTCGACGAACTGACCGCGTGGGTACTGGATCGCTGCCAGGCCAATCCACAAGAGATCGGGGCCGCTTCGGTGGAGTACTTGCAGGCATTCGGCTACACGGCTTACGCCTACATGTGGGCACTGATGGCCCAGGCGTCATTGGGCAAGGAAACGCAAGACGATTTCTACGCCAGCAAGCTGGGCACGGCACGCTTCTACTTCGCCCGCCTGCTGCCACGGATTCACTCGTTGAGCGCCTCGGTGAAAGCCGGTAGCGAATCGTTGTTCCTGCTCGACGCCGCGCAGTTCTGACAACGAACCATCCATTTGACTCGGACTTCTGTGGGAGCGGGCTTGCTCGCGAATGCTTTCGGTCAGTTGACTCATTACTGATTGACCCGACGCTTTCGCTTGCAAGTCGAATCGTCGCACCGCCGCTCCCACAGGAGCAACCAATAGCAACAGGAAGCTTTGACTGTGGTGACCACAAAAATAATCCCGCCGGCACCAGGTGCCTACACCTATCCCTTGTTGATCAAGAGCCTGTTGCTCTCCGGCGGTCGTTATTCGCCCGATCAGGAAATCGTCTACGCGGACAAGCTGCGCTACAACTACCGCACGCTCCATGAGCGCATTCAGCGCCTGGCCGACGCGCTGACCCGTGCCGGCGTCAAGGCAGGGGATACCGTGGCGTTGCTGGATTGGGACAGCCACCGTTATCTGGAATGTTTTTTTGCCGTGCCGATGCTTGGCGCGGTCTTGCACACGGTGAACATTCGTCTTTCGGCGGACCAGGTGCTCTACACCATGAACCACGCCGAGGATGACCTGGTGCTGGTGCATGACGACTTCCTGCCCCTGATGGAGCAGATCCAGGATCAGCTGACCACCGTCAAGGGCTTCATCCAGCTCAGCGACGGCGAAGCGCCCTCGGCCAAGCTGCCGGTACTGGGTGAATACGAAAGTCTGCTGGCCAGCGCCGAACCGCATTTCGACTTCCCGGACTTCGACGAGCAGTCCGTCGCCACGCTGTTCTACACCACCGGCACCACGGGCGATCCGAAGGGCGTTTACTTCACCCATCGCCAATTGGTGTTGCACACGCTCAATGCCGTGGGCGCCCTCGGCGTGTATCAAGGTCGGCCGCTGCTGCGCTCTGACGACGTGTACATGCCCATCACCCCGATGTTCCACGTCCATGCCTGGGGCGTGCCTTATGTCGCGACCTTGATGGGCATCAAGCAGGTGTACCCCGGTCGTTATGAACCCAACGCCCTGGTGCGGTTGTTCCGCGAAGAGAAGGTGAGTTTTTCCCACTGCGTACCGACCATTCTGCAAATGATCCTGGGCTGCGATGAAGCCAGCCACACTGACTTCAGGGGCTGGAAGATGCTCTTGGGCGGCAGTGCCTTGACCCATGGTCTGGCCGACCTCGCGACGGAGCGGGGTATGCATGTCTACGCCGGCTACGGTATGTCGGAAACCTGCCCGTTACTGTGTCTGGCGCACTTGAGCGATGCCGAACTCGATCAGCCGTTGCACGACCAGGTCGCCGCGCGGATCAAGACCGGTGTGGCGGTGCCAATGGTGGATTTGAGGATCGTCGATGCCGACGGCAATCAAGTCGCTCACGATGGCGAGTCGGTGGGCGAGATTGTGGTCCGTGCGCCGTGGTTGACCCAGGGCTACCTGAAGTCGCCCGAGCAAGGCGCACAGCTCTGGGAAAGCGGCTGGATGCACACGGGTGACATTGCCTCGATCGACGCCCGGGGCGTGGTGGAAATCAAGGACCGGATCAAGGACGTGATCAAGACGGGCGGGGAGTGGATCAGCTCGCTGGAGCTGGAAAGCCTGATCAGCGAACACCCGGCCGTGGTCTCGGTGGCAGTGGTCGGCATCCCTGATGCGCAGTGGGGCGAGCGGCCCGTGGCACTGGTCGTATGTGCGCCGCAAGTGTGCATCAGTTCGCAGCAACTGTCGGTGCATCTGCAGCAGTATGTCGAGAGTGGCCGGATCAACAAATGGGCGATCCCGAGGCAAATCCGGATCGTGACCGACATCCCCAAAACCAGCGTCGGGAAAATCAACAAGAAGTTGATTCGCGAGCAGTTCGAAGTCTCTTGACCCTGGATGCACCGATCATTCGACATGGATGTTGAATGTGCCGGCCTCTTCGCGGGCAAGCCTCGCTCCTACCGGGTTGTGTAGTGCACCGATCAAGCTGTAGGAGCGAAGCTTGCTCGCGATAGCGGTGTGTCATTCAACATGGATGTTGAATGTGCCGGCCTCTTCGCGGGCAAGCCTCGCTCCTACGGGATTGTGGGGTGCAGCGATCAAGCCGTAGGAGCGAAGCTTGCTCGCGATAGCGGTGTGTCATTCGACATGGATGTTGAATGTGCCGGCCTCTTCGCGGGCAAGCCTCGCTCCTACCGGGTTGTGTAGTGCACCGATCAAGCTGTAGGAGCGAAGCTTGCTCGCGATAGCGGTGTGTCATTCGATATGGGTGTTGAAGGTGCCGGCCTCTTCGCGGGCAAGCTTCGCTCCTACAGCTTGATCGGTGCACTACACAGCCCCGTAGGAGCGAAGCTTGCTCGCGATAGCGGTGTGTCATTCGACATGGATGTTGAATGTGCCGGCCTCATCGCGGGCAAGCCTCGCTCCTACAGGGCTGTGTAGTGCACCGATCAAGCTGTAGGAGCGAAGCTTGCTCGCGATAGCGGTGTGTCATTCGATATGGGTGTTGAAGGTGCCGGCCTCTTCGCGGGCAAGCCTCGCTCCTACAGGGCTGTGTAGTGCACCGATCAAGCCGTAGGAGCGAAGCTTGCTCGCGATAGCGGTGTGTCATTCGACATGGGTGTTGAATGTGCCGGCTGATCGCGGGCAAGCCTCGCGCCTACAGGATTGTGTGTGGGTTAATCCAGATGCTCGGGATTGACTGGGTCGCCGGATTTCATGTTCAACTGCACCCTTACATCTTCGAACATCGCGTCGTAGTGTTTGTGAATCGAACCGATGCTGCTCAGTGCCTTGGGAATGCCATATTTCTCGGCGATTTTCGTCACGTTGCTGGCGAAGTTGTAGGCCTGATCCTTGGGCAGGAAGAACGGGTCATCGACCGTCTTGCCCTGGATCGTGCCATGCATCCTGAATTGCATGCCTTTGCCTTCCTTGGGGTCCGATTCGACCTTGTAATCGATGTAGATGTTGTAGCTGACATCTTTATCGTTCAGCGCGTGGCGCTCAATGTGCAAATGACCGGGCGTGAACGTAGCCATTGTTACTTCTCCTTCAAAGGCATTTAAGTAGGGCAGACCCTCGATCTGCCCTGGTATTTTCTTCTTATACGCGCTGTTTAAACATAGCTGATGCCTGATTTCTCGGTAGAGATGCGGGTACCAGCCTTGCCCTGGACAATCGCTTCGATGTCCGAGAGTGAACCGATCACCGCGACTTTCCCGGTGTTGCGCGCGAATTCGCAGGCTGCCTGCACTTTTGGCCCCATGGAGCCGGCGGCGAAGCCCAGTTTTTCCATTTCGTCAGGGTGGGCCTGGGCAATGGCTTTCTGGGTTGGCTTGCCGTAGTCGATATAGGCACCGTTGACGTCAGTGGCGATGACCAGCAAATCGCTTTCCAGCTGTTCGGCCAGCAGCGCCGAGCACAGGTCCTTGTCGATCACCGCCTCCACGCCTTCGAGTTTGCCGGGCGAGGTGTACATGGTCGGAATGCCGCCACCGCCAGCGCAGATCACGATGCTGCTTTTTTCCAGCAACCACTTGATCGGGCGAATCTCGAAAATGCGCTTGGGTTTGGGGCTGGCCACCACGCGGCGATATTTGTCGCCGTCCGGGGCAATCGCCCAGCCTTTTTCGGCGGCGAGTTTTTCTGCATCAGCCTTGGAGTACACCGGGCCGATGGGTTTGGTGGGGTTCTTGAACGCCGGGTCATTGGCATCGACTTCGACCTGGGTCAGCAGGGTGGCGAACGGCACCTCGAAGTCCAGCAGATTGCCCAGTTCCTGTTCGATGATGTAGCCGATCATGCCTTCGGTTTCCGCACCGAGCACGTCCAGCGGGTAAGGGGTCACGGAGGTGTAAGCCGCCGCTTGCAGCGACAGCAGGCCGACTTGAGGGCCATTGCCGTGGGCGATGACCAGTTGGTTGCCGGGATGGATCTTGGCGATCTGTTCGGTGGCGATCCGGATATTGGCGCGCTGGTTGTCAGCGGTCATGGGCTCACCCCGGCGAAGCAGGGCGTTACCGCCCAGAGCAACGACGATACGCATGATGCAAGTCCTTTGAGAGTTCGGTGATCCCGTAGGAGCGAGGCTTGCCCGCGAATGGGTTTTTGCGGTGTGTCAGGCCGACCGCCTCGCGGGCAAGCCTCGCTCCTACAGGTAAAAACAGCAGGTCGCGTAGTTCGACCTGCCGATTTAGTTACAGGTCAGCCAGGGTCGACACCAGGATCGCCTTGATGGTGTGCATGCGGTTTTCCGCTTGCTCGAAGGCGATGCAGGCTGGCGACTCGAACACGTCATCGGTCACTTCAATGCCGTTCTTCAGGTTCGGGTATTGCTCGGCGATCTGCTTGCCGACCTTGGTGTCGCTGTTGTGGAACGCCGGCAGGCAGTGCATGAACTTGGTGCGTGGGTTGCCGGTGGCTTTCATCAGCTCGGCATTGACCTGGTACGGCAGCAGTTGTTGGATACGCTCGGCCCAGGCTTCAACAGGCTCGCCCATCGACACCCACACGTCGGTGTGGATGAAGTCCACGCCTTTGACCGCAGCTTTCGGGTCTTCGGTCAGGGTGATGCGGGCACCGCTTTCTTCACCGTATTTTTTGCAGCGTGCGACCAGGTCGTCATGGGGCCACAGGGCTTTCGGTGCGCAGATACGCACGTCCATGCCCAGCTTGGCACCGATCAGCAGCAGCGAGTTACCCATGTTGTTGCGGGCATCGCCCAGGTAGGCGTAGCTGATTTCGTGTACCGGCTTGTCGGCGTGTTCGCGCATGGTCAGCACGTCGGCGATCATTTGCGTCGGGTGGTATTCATCGGTCAGGCCGTTGAACACCGGGACGCCGGCAAACTTGGCCAGTTCTTCGACGATTTCCTGCTTGAAGCCACGATATTCGATCGCGTCGTACATGCGCCCCAGCACGCGGGCGGTGTCCTTCATGCTTTCCTTGTGGCCGATCTGCGAGGAGTTCGGGTCGATGTAGGTGACGTTGGCCCCCTGGTCATAGGCGGCGACTTCGAAGGCGCAACGGGTGCGGGTCGAAGTTTTTTCGAAGATCAGGGCGATGTTGTTGCCCTTGAGGTGCTGTTGTTCGGTGCCGGTGTATTTGGCGCGCTTGAGATCACGGGACAGGTCGAGCAGGTAGCGCAATTCGCGAGGGGTGTGGTGTTCCAGGCTCAGCAGATTGCGGTTATGAATATTGAACGCCATTTTGGATCTCCTAAGGTGTGGGCCAGGCCGCGCGTCCTGTGGGACGGCGGCCGAGGGTTAATAGGTTAGTAGTCGATTGGATCGCGGATGATCGGGCAGGTCATGCAGTGGCCGCCGCCACGTCCGCGGCCAAGTTCGCCGGCGCTGATGGTGATGACTTCCACACCGGCCTTGCGCAGCAGGGTGTTGGTGTAGGTATTGCGGTCGTAACCGATGACCACGCCAGGCTCCACGGCCACCACGTTGTTACCGTCGTCCCACTGTTCGCGTTCGGCGGCGAAGCTGTTGCCGCCGGTTTGTACGACGCGCAGCTCTTTGAGGTTGAGGGCCTTGGCCACGACGTCGAGGAAGTGGCCTTCTTCGCGGCGGATGTCGATGCCGCCTGGTTTGCTTTCGTCCGGACGCAGGGTGAAGCCGACGATTTGGTTCACCACTTCAGGGAAGATGGTTACCAGGTCGCGGTCGCAGAAACTGAACACGGTGTCCAGGTGCATCGCTGCGCGGGATTTCGGCAGGCCGGCGACCACGACTTTTTCCACGGCCTTGTTCTTGAACAGGTTGATCGCCAGTTGGCCAATGGCCTGGCGTGACGAACGTTCGCCCATGCCGATCAGGACTACACCGTTGCCGATTGGCATCACGTCGCCGCCTTCGAGGGTCGAAGCGCCGTGGTCCTTGTCCGGGTCGCCGTACCAAATCTGGAAGTCGGCGTTGGTGAATTGCGGGTGGAATTTATAGATGGCGGTGGTCAGTAGGGTTTCCTGACGGCGCGCCGGCCAGTACATCGGGTTGAGCGTCACGCCGCCGTAGATCCAGCAGGTGGTGTCGCGGGTGAACTGAGTGTTGGGCAGGGGCGGCAACAGGAAGCTTGAGTGGCCGAGGAAGTCGCGGAACATCTGAATGGCCTTGCCACCGAATGCATCCGGCAGGTCATCGGCCGAAACGCCACCAATCAGGAACTCGGCAATCTGGCGGGGTTCCAGGCTGCGCAGCCAGGAGCCCACTTCGTTGATCAGGCCCACCCCGACGGTATCGGGGGTGATTTTGCGCGAGAGAATCCAGTCGAGCGCCTCTTTATTGCTGACGATGTCGGTCAGCAGGTTGTGCATTTCCAGTACTTCGATGCCGCGTTCACGCATCTTGGTGACGAAGTCGAAGTGATCACGCTTGGCCTGGGCGACCCACAGCACATCATCGAACAGCAATTCGTCGCAGTTGTTCGGCGTCAGCCGCTGGTGGGCCAGGCCGGGGGAGCAAACCATGACTTTGCGCAGTTTGCCGGCTTCGGAATGAACGCCGTACTTAACTTTTTCCGTGGTCATTTCAATGTTCCTCCAGTTAAGAATTCTTCGGGGCTTACAGCGTCAGGAAGCCGTCATACAGCCCATAGGCCGCCACCACGGCACCTACGACTACGGCTGCAAAAATCAGCTTCTCGATATTGGTGAAAACAGGTTTTTTGAGTTCCATCTTGGCCTTGGCGAACAGGATCACGCCGGGGGCATAGAGCAGGGCGGACAGCAGCAGGTACTTCATGCCGCCGGCATAGATCAGCCAGATCGCGTAGATCAGGGCGATCGCGCCAATCAACAGGTCCTTGCTGCGATCGCCACTATCGTTTTCATAACTCTCGCCCCGTACCGCCAGCAGCAGTGCATAAGCCGCCGACCACAGGTATGGCACCAGAATCATCGAGGTGGCGAGGTAGATCAGCGACAGATAAGTACTGGCAGAAAACAGGGTGATGATCAGGAACAGCTGCACCATCGCGTTGGTCAGCCACAAGGCGTTGACCGGTACATGGTTGGCGTTTTCCTTGCGCAGGAACTCCGGCATGGTGTGGTCTTTCGCGGCGGCGAACATGATCTCCGCACACAGCAGTACCCACGACAGCAGGGCCCCCAACAGCGAGATGATCAGACCAACGCTGATCAGTACCGCACCCCAGTGACCGACCACATGCTCGAGCACCGCCGCCATCGAAGGGTTCTGCAGTTTGGCCAGTTCCGGTTGGGTCATGATGCCCAGCGACAGTACGTTCACCAGTACCAGGAACAGCAACACGGTGATGAAGCCGATCACGGTGGCCTTACCAACGTCGCTGCGTTTTTCCGCCCGGGCCGAGAAGATGCTCGCGCCTTCGATACCGATGAACACCCACACGGTGACCAGCATCATTTTGCGCACCTGGTTCATCACACTGCCCAGGTCCGGGTTTTTCACGCCCCAGATGTCAGCGGTGAAGATGTCCAGTTTGAAGGCGAAAATCGCGATCAATACAAACAGCAGCAGCGGAACGATCTTGGCAACCGTGGTCACCAGGTTGATGAACGCCGCTTCCTTGATCCCTCGCAATACGAGGAAATGCACGGCCCAGAGCAAGACCGAGGCGCCAATGATGGCGGCCACCGTGTTGCCTTCCCCAAAAATCGGAAAAAAGTAACCGAGGGTGCTGAACAGCAGTACGAAGTACCCCACGTTGCCCAACCAGGCGCTGATCCAGTACCCCCAGGCGGACGAGAAGCCCATGTAGTCGCCGAAACCGGCCTTGGCGTAGGCATACACACCGCCGTCCAAGTCAGGCTTTCGGTTGGCCAGTGTCTGGAAGACAAAGGCCAGGGTCAGCATGCCGACTGCGGTGATCGCCCAGCCGATCAACACCGCGCCAACGTCGGCACTGGCGGCCATGTTCTGGGGCAAAGAGAAAATCCCGCCGCCAATCATGGAACCGACAACCAACGCTACCAATGCGCCTAGTCGCAATTTTCCGGGGGTATCTGACATGGTGTGCCTCCATTGCGGGATAAAGAGAGTAAACAGCTTAGTGTTCTTCGCTATTCAAAAACTGACTTGGATCAATGCCCGGCCGCCAATGCTTGCCAATTAATCTCAATTTGAAAAATTGATGCCGATTTATGCCTGTAACCGGGAGAACCCCTTTCCAGAGGGCTCGGCCAATGCTAGATAACCACAAACGGGGTCTATTGAAGTTTAGACGCTAGTTCGTTTTTCCGTTTTGTAAAGTTCAAATGGGTATATTTGCAATTTCGCTGTCTTCCAACACGTTGGCTATTTCGGCATAAGGCGCTTAGAGTGATTAGGTATAAAAAAACAAGCCCTGGTCGAGCATTAGTTAATAAACGTTATTACGCTTACTCTGTTTAGCTTAAATCCAAAGATGTGACGGTCTCGCGACGATGACCGCACGGGCCAAGGAGACACAGGAATGTCGCAACCGACGCAAAAGCTCCGTTTGAGTGCGCTGATTGCTCTGGTGGTGGGATCGATGATTGGCGGCGGGATTTTCTCCCTGCCACAGAACATGGCGGAGCGCGCCGATGCCGGTGCTGTGCTGATCGGTTGGGCGATCACCGCCGTGGGCATGCTGACCCTGGCCTTTGTCTTCCAGACCCTGGCCAATCGCAAACCAGAACTCAACTCCGGCGTGTACGCCTATGCCAAGGCCGGGTTCGGCGATTACATGGGCTTTTCCTCGGCCTGGGGCTACTGGATCAGCGCCTGGCTGGGCAACGTCGGCTATTTCGTCCTGCTGTTCAGCACCCTGGGTTATTTCTTTCCAATCTTTGGCCAGGGCAATACGCCGATCGCCATCGGGTGCGCCTCCATTTTGCTGTGGGCCGTGCACTTTCTCGTCTTGCGTGGGATCAAGGAGGCGGCGTTCATCAATCAGCTGACGACCGTGGCCAAGGTTGTGCCGCTGATCATGTTTATCGTCATCGCCGCCGTGGCCTTCAAGGCCGACGTCTTTACCCGCGACATATGGGGCCACAGCAATCCGAACTTCGGCAGCGTGATGGACCAGGTCCGCAACATGATGCTGGTGACCGTGTTCGTGTTCATTGGCATCGAAGGCGCCAGCGTCTATTCAGCCCGGGCGGAGAAACGCTCGGACGTCGGGCGGGCCACCGTGATCGGATTTATCGGCGTGTTGGCTCTGTTGGTGCTGGTCAATGTGTTGTCGCTGGGCATCATGAGCCAGCCCGAATTGGCCGGCTTGCAGAACCCGTCGCTGGCGGCGGTGCTGGAACACATCGTCGGCCCCTGGGGGGCATTGCTGATCAGCATCGGCCTGGCGATTTCCCTGCTGGGCGCCTTATTGTCCTGGGCGCTGCTGTGCGCCGAAATCCTCTTCGCCACCGCCAAGGACAAGACCATGCCGGCTTTCCTGACCCGGGAAAACAAAAACCATGTGCCGGTCAATGCCTTGTGGCTGACCAACATCATGATCCAGGGTTTTCTGTTGATCACGCTGTTTTCCGCCGGTACTTACACCAGCCTGATCTATCTCGCGTCGTCGATGATTCTGGTGCCGTACCTGTGGTCGGCGGCGTACGCGGTGCTGTTGAGCGGACGCGGTGAAACCTATGAAAACGCATCGGCCGAGCGCACCAAGGACTTGATGATTGGCGGCATCGCGCTGGTGTATGCGACCTGGCTGTTGTATGCCGGCGGGGTGAAATATTTGCTGCTGTCGGCGCTGTTGTACGCACCCGGTGTGATTCTGTTCGCCAAGGCCAAGCATGAGCAGGGCGAGCCACTGTTCACCCATGTCGAAAAGGCGATTTTTACCGGCGTGCTCATCGGCGCAGGATTGGCCGCCTATGGGTTGTACAGCGGAGTGCTGTCGTTGTGAGTTTATTGAAAACAGGCCCCTGCGGTTAAAGCGACAATTGTGTTTCAAACTACACTCAATTCTTGCTGGATGACCCACTCATTGAACATCACTCAGGCTCGGCTCCGCCAAGGTTGGACACATGCAAAACGATGGTGAACAAAAATCGGGACGTGTGCTTGATCCAGTCGATCGTGTCACCGAGGTCATCTTCGGCCTGCTCATGGCGATGACATTTACCGGAACGATCAGCGTGGTCACCGCCGATCAGGAGGCGGAACGGGTGATGATGCTGGCCGCGCTCGGCTGCAACCTCGCCTGGGGGCTGGCCGATGCGGTGATGTATCTGCTGCGGACCGTGATCGAACGCACACGCAATCGCACACTGCTGGCGAACCTGTGCAGTGGCGCGGATGCCGCCACCGGACAGGCGCTGGTAGCGGACGCACTGCCGCCGCGCCTGGCGATAGCGGCCGGTACCGATGGCCTGGAATTATTGCGTCGCCGCCTGATCGAGGAACCGGACAGGGCCGTGCCGCCGCGTCTGGGCCTGGAGGATTTCAAGGGCGCACTCGGCGTGTTCCTGTTGGTGGTGGCTTCGACGTTCCCCCTGGTGGTGCCGTTCCTGTTGCTTGAACAGACCCAGCTTGCCGTACGCATTTCCAACCTGATCGGGCTCGCAGTGTTGTTCGTGGCCGGCTGGATGCTGGCTCGGTACGCGGGGGCGAAACCGTGGCAAGGCGCGATTGCACTGACCATTACCGGGGCGCTGTTGATCGCCGCCATTATCGCTCTCGGGGGATAGACCGCCATCCTGCTCCTGGAGCTCTGCAGCATTATTTTTCGTAAGGAGTTGAACATGGCAAAAGAAAAAAAACACGTGAGCAAGCAGCAGCCCGCAGACAGCCCGAAACTGAAGAACAAGGACTATCTGGAGCAGTTGGCCCATTTGCACGTTGAACTGGTCAAGTTGCAGGAGTGGGTCAAACAAGTGGGCGCCAAGGTCTGCATCGTCTTCGAGGGGCGCGACGGTGCCGGCAAGGGCGGGACGATCAAGGCGCTGACCGAACGGGTCAGCCCACGTGTCTTTCGGGTCGTGGCGTTGCCTGCGCCGACCGATCGCGAGAAGAGCCAGATGTACATGCAGCGCTACCTGCCGCACCTGCCAGCGGCCGGTGAAGTGGTGATCTTTGATCGCAGCTGGTACAACCGCGCGGGTGTCGAGCGGGTGATGGGATTCTGTACCCAGGAACAGGTCGATAAATTTCTCAAGGCCGTGCCACTGCTGGAGCGCGCCATTGTCGATTCCGGGGTCATCCTGCTCAAGTACTGGTTGGAAGTCAGCCCCGAGGAGCAAACCCGCAGGCTCGAAGGGCGCATCAAGGACGGGCGCAAGATCTGGAAGCTGTCGCCGATGGACCTCAAGTCCTACAGCCGCTGGTATGACTACTCGCGTGCCCGTGATGACATGTTCCTGGCGACCGATACCGAATATGGGCCGTGGCTGGTGGCCGACTCCAATGACAAGCGCCGCGCCCGTCTCAACATCATCACCGACATGCTCAGCCGCGTCCCCTATAAGGAAGTGCCCCGTGAGAAGGTGGTGCTGCCCAAGCGGCAGAAACCGGGCAACTACCGCGAGCCGGATTATCCGTACAGGCACATTCCTGAGAAATTCTGAGTGGGTCGGTGTTGGGTGGTTACCGAGGCGGCCTTCGAGCCGATCTGGCTTTGGCTGTTGTCCGCGTTCGCCTGTGGGAGCTGGCTTGCCAGCCATGGCGACCTGACTGGCGATCAACTCTTTCGGGCACACCCCCCGATCCAATTGTAGGAGCGATGCTTGCTCGCGATGGTCGTCAACGATGACGCGGGCTGTCTGGATGTCCGTGTTGTCTGGATGTTTTTCGCGAGCATGCTCGCTCCTACAGGGGGCTGTTCGCGGGAAATAGGGACGGTGTACATATCCGTTGCTGCGGTCACGGCCACTGGCGGTTCCGCTTTTACAACGGGTCACTTGGAACAGCGCCAAGTAACCAAGCGCTTTTGCCCCTTTCGTTCGGTGCCTCGCCGTGGCTCGGCATGCCCTCGCTCCGGTCCTGCTCCGTGGGCCCGCCGCGATCGGCCATCCATGGCCGTGCGCGGCTAACCCGGCATCCATGCCGGGTTGCCCACTGCGCAGAACCTGCGCTCGGCCTCTCGAGGGGGCGTACACCTCAACAGCCAAGCCGAGGCGGCCTTCGAGCCGACCTGGTTTTGGCAGGTGTCCGCATACCCCTGTGGGAGCTGGCTTGCCAGCGATGGCTGACTGGCTGACGATCAAGTCCTTTCAGGCATGCCTCAATCCAACTGTAGGAGCGAGCCTGCTCGCGAAAAACGTCAGGACAACACGGGCATCCAGAAAGCCCGCGTCATCGTTGACGTCCATCGCGAGCAAGCATCGCTCCCACAGGGGATCTTCAGTGGAGGCAGGCTTGGCGTGTGGCACAGATCAAATGTAGGAGCGGGCTTGCTCGCGAAGGCGGTCTGTCAGTCGCCATAAGTGTTGAATGGGCCGGCCTCTTCGCGAGCAAGCCCGCTCCAACAGGGGATCTTCAGTGGAGACAGGCTTGGCGTGTGGTACAGATCAAATGTGGGCAAGCCTGTTCGCGAAAAACGCATAGACAACACGGCCATCCAGATAGCCTGCGCCATCGTTGACGTCCATCGCGAGCAAGCATCGCTCCTGCAAGGGAGTGTGGACGCCTGCCCGCGCCCCATCACCACAGGTTCAAACAACGGCTGCGTTATTTCCCGGATACTGTCAGCTCATCCGCCTTACCTATCCAGCCACCACCGGTGGCCTTGTACAGGTTGATCATGGACGTGAACACTTGGGCGCGGGTGCGGGTGTAGCTCAGTTCGGCATCGAACAGGCTGCGTTCGGCATCCAGCACTTCGATGTAGTCGGTATAGCCGTTGTCATAGCGCAGCCGCGCGAATCGCGCGTAGGTGCTCAACGCATCCACCTGCCGACCCTGAGAGGCCATTTGTTCGCGGGACTTGGTAGATGCGATCAAGGCGTCTTCCACATCCCTGAATGCCGATTGAATCGCCTGTTGGTAAATCAGCAGTGTTTGTTGTTGGAAAGCTTCTGCCTGTTGTACCTGCCCGGCGATGCCGCCGGCGGTGAAGATCGGCATGCTCCCTGCCACGCCGTAGGACCAGGTAGCGGCGGGGCCGGTGAACAGGTCCGAGAGTTGGTTGCTCGCAGAACCGAGCAGCCCGGTCAGGGAAATCGTCGGGTAATACTGGGCCTTGGCGGCGCCGATCAGGGCGTTGGCCGAGATCAGGTTCAACTCGGCTTGACGTAGATCGGGTCGTCGCTCCAGCAAGTCCGAAGGCAAGCCCGCAGGCACCGAGGGCAGTACCAGTTGCCCAAGGTCACGTCCGCGAATGATCGGCCCGGGATTGCGACCCAGCAGTACGGCCAGTGCGTTTTCCTGTTGTGCAACCAAGGGTTCGAATTGTGCGACGGCTGCCAGTGTCCGCTCATACTCGGACTGGTTTTGCGCCAACTCCATTTCGGAAATGGTGCCGGCGCCGTAGCGCAATTTGAAAATCTCGTAGGAATCGCCACGGGCCTTGGCAGTGGTACGGGCAATTTCCAGTTCCCGGTCAAGATCACGCAAGGTCACGTAACTCGATGCCACCGACGACACCAGGCTCAACAAGACGCTGCGACGACCTTCCTCCGATGCCAGCAAATCGGCTCGTGCGGATTCGCTGAGGCGGCGCAAGCGACCCCAGATGTCCAGCTCCCAGCTCACATTGAGAGCAGCCTGATAGTTGTTGAACACCGGGTCTACGGACGGATCGAGCGGTACCGGACCGCTGTCTCGGGCAGAGCGGGCGCGCTGAGCCTGGGTGCCGAGCCCGACCTGGGGGAACAACAGGGAGCGGGTTTCACCATAACGCCCCTGGAATTGCTCCACCCGTGCGGCAGCGATCTTAATGTCCTTGTTCTCTTGCAGCGCGATGCGGATCAAATCGTTGAGCACCGGGTCCTGGAACTGCTCCCACCACAAGGTGTTGGACAGGTCCCGGGCTTCCTTGTCGGCATAGCGATAAGCCGCCGGCGTATCGATATGCGGGGCTTGGTAATCCGGGCCCACCATGCAGCCAGCGAGGCCCAGGCACAACAGCAACGAAAGAGGAGGCTTACGCATATCACTCCCCCTCATGTCGGTTTTGCGCCGCGCCATCGGGAATCTGCGCTGACGGTTTCTCCACGGGTTTCGGCTCTTTTTTCGCGAACATCCGCTCAATCAGGTAATAGAACATGGGAATGAAGAAGACGGCGATCACGGTAGCCCCCAGCATCCCGCCGATGACCCCGGTACCGATGGAGTGTCGACTGTTCTCGGAGGCGCCCACGGCAATGGCCAACGGAACACAACCGAGGATGAATGCCAGGGAGGTCATCACGATAGGACGCAGGCGTTCCCTGGCCGCGGTCATGGCTGCGTCGTAGGCCGACATGCCATTCTCGCGGTTCAACACCGCAAACTCGAAGATCAGAATGGCGTTCTTCGCCGCCAGCGCCACCAGCATGGTCAAGCCGATCTGGAAGTACACGTCATTGCTCAAGCCTCGGAGCAAGACCGCGAGCAAAGCGCCGAACAGTGCAAAAGGCACCGCCATCAGCACGCCGATCGGCAGGGACCATTTTTCGTACTGGGCCGCGAGGATCAGGAACACCATCACCAGGCCGAAGATGAACACCTGTGAGGAGGCGCCACCGCTCTTTTTCTCTTCGAAGGCCTCGCCGCTCAGTGCCAGCGCGTAGTCGTTGGTCATGATTTCAGCGCTGATTTCCTCAAGGGCCGCCAATGCCTGACCGGAACTGTAGCCGGGTGCTGCGTTGGCCGTGAGCTTGACCGCCGGGAAGTTGTTGAAACGGGTCAGCAGGTCGGGCCCGGTGACGTAGCGGCTGGTTAGCACTGCCTTGAGCGGTACCATCTCCATGGTCCTGCTGCGCACGTAGATCTGATCCAGGTCCTCGGCTTTGAGGCGATAAGACGGTTCAGCCTGCAGGATGACCTGCCACAGACGACTGAATTTGTTGAATTGCGAGACATACAGCGAGCCGAACATGGTCTGCATGGCGCTGTACACATCTTCGACCGGCACGCCCAGGGTCTCGGCCTTTTCCCGATCCACATCGACCATCAATTGGCGCGAGTGCACGTTAAAGGTTGAGGTTATCGCCCCGAGTTCAGGGCGCTGCTTGGCCTTGGCCAACAGGGTGGCGACCATTTCCGCCAATTGGTCCATGCTGGCATCACCCTTGCTCTGGACCCAGACCTCCATGCCGCCGGTGGTGCCCAGGCCGGGAATGGAAGGCGGGTTGACCGGCAGAATGACCCCGCCCTGAACCGTGGAAAAGGCCTGGGCCGCTTTCTGGATAACCGCCGGGGCGCTCTGTTCCTTGATGGTCTCGGAGTCCTTGTAGCGTCCTTCGAAATCCTTGAAGCCGACGAAGAAGGCGCCGGCATTGTTCTTGTTCTGGCCATCGAGCAGGCTATAACCATTGACGATGGCCACGCCTTCGACGGACGGATCGTTCATGAAGAAGTCACTGGCCACCGTGCCGACTTCGCCGGTGCGATCCAGGCTCGCGGCATCGGGCATGATGATGGCCCCCAGCAGATAGCCCTGGTCCTCGGGCGGCAGGAAGGCGCTGGGCAGACGCCCGGCCATCAAGACGATCAGCACGATCATCCCGCCAAACAACAGCAGCGCGACGACAAAGCGCTTGATCGTGATTGCCACTGCCCGTGAATAACCCTCGGTCATGCGCTCGAAACTGCGTTCGAACCAGCGGAAGAACGCGTTCTTTTCACCGTGCTGCGGTTTGAGCAGCAGGGCGGCCAGGGCCGGCGACAAGGTCAGGGCGACAATGCCGGAAATCACCACGGAAATGGCGATGGTGATCGCGAACTGTTTATAGAGCTGGCCGGTAATGCCGCCCATGAACGCGACCGGAATGAACACCGCGCACAGCACCAGCACGATCGCCACCACGGGGCCCGCCACTTCGTCCATCGCGCGTTTTGCCGCATCCTTGGCGTTCATCTTGTGCACGTGCATGTTGCGTTCGACGTTTTCGATCACCACGATCGCGTCGTCCACCACAATACCGATGGCCAGCACCATGCCGAACAGCGTCAGCATGTTCACTGAGAAGCCTAAAGCCGTCATGCCGATGAAAGTACCGACGATGGACACCGGCACCGCAATCACCGGAATCAACGTGGCGCGCAGGCTCTGCAGGAACAGGAACACCACGATGACCACCAGCACCAGGGCTTCGAAGAAGGTGTGAATCACCTCGGAAATCGAAGCACGGGTAAAGGCTGTCGTATCCATCACGATCTTGTACTGGATGCCCTCGGGAAAGGTTGCCTTCATGTCGGCCAGGGTCTTGGTCACGGCCGCCGAAACGTCGAGGGCGTTGGCGCCGGGTTGTTGATACACGGCAATCAAGGTCGCCGGTTTACCTTGGTAGGTGCTGCGTAACGAGTAATCCTTCTGCCCCAATTCGGCGCGTCCCACGTCCTTGAGACGAACGATCGCGGCGCCGTCGTTGCTGGCGCGCAAGATAATGTTTTCGAACTCCGCAGGCTCGGTCAGGCGCCCCTTGGTGGTCACGGCAAACGACTGTTCAACCGCTCCCCCGGTGGGGGATTGTCCCACGCGACCGACCGCAAATTGCTGGTTCTGGTTGGCCACGGCTTTCTGCACATCGGCGGCCGTGATGCCCAGTTGGGCCATGCGGTCGGGTTTGAGCCAGATGCGCATGGCGTAGTCTGGCGTACCGAAAATGGCGGCCTGGTTAGCCCCCGGAATGCGTTTGATGGCATCGAGGATGTAGAGGTTGGCGTAGTTGGCGACGTAGGTGCTGTCATAGCGGTCGCCCTCGGAGTACACAGAAAGAATCATCATGAACGCCGACGATTTCTTCTGCACCTGGATACCCTGGCTCTGCACCGCGGACGGCAGTTGCGGCAGGGCCAGGTTGACCCGGTTCTGTACGTCTACCTGAGCCAGTGATGGGTCGGTGCCGATCTCGAAGAACACGTTGAGGGTCATGTTGCCCGTCGCGGAGCTCGACGAGTTCATGTAGATCATGTTGTCGGCGCCGTTGACCTGTTGCTCGATAGGCGCCGCCACGTTGTTGGCCACCACCTGCGCATCGGCGCCCGGGTACGTCGCCGCGACAGTGATTTGCGGGGGCGTGATGTCCGGGTATTGGGCAACCGGCAATGAAAGCATGGCCACGGCACCGGCCAATGTGATGATGATGGAAATGACGGAGGCGAAAATCGGCCGATCGATGCAGTAGTGAGAAATGCTCATGGTGCTTTCCCGCCCGCTGCTCCGGTTGTACCTGCTTTCACTGTTTCGCCGGCCGGGGTGGCTGCCGGTGTTGCGGCGGCAGCGTCGACTATGTTCAGCGGTCCTCCGGGCGTGACCCTGATCGCGCCATCGACCACGATGCGCTCACCGGCCTTCAGGCCCTGGCTGATGAACCAGTTATCGCCTTGCCATTCGCCCACTTCGACAACGCGCTGCTCGGGTTTTCCTTCGGCATTGAGTACCCAGACGAAATGGCTTTTGGCGCCCTCAAGCACGGCTTTCTG
The DNA here is from genome assembly GCF_050990305.1 of Pseudomonas putida. Lineage (GTDB taxonomy): Bacteria > Pseudomonadota > Gammaproteobacteria > Pseudomonadales > Pseudomonadaceae > Aquipseudomonas > Aquipseudomonas putida_AH. The sequence goes on from NZ_CP158817.1 coordinate 3,151,576, forward strand.
TGGCACCAAGATAGCGTTTGGCCGGGTGCCACCCTTGGCCAGCGCCTTGACGAACTGACCGGGACGCAGCAGGGCATTCGGGTTGGCCAGCACTGCCCGGACCAGGAAGGTGCCGGTTTCAGGGCTGAACGAAGGCGCCAGGAAATTCACATGACCACGCTCGGGGGCCACCGAACCGTCGGCCATGACCACCTCGACCACGAAGTCGCTGCGTGGCGGCATCTTGAGCTGGCCCTTGGCAATCTGGTCGCGGTACTTGAGCGTTTCGTTTTCCGAGAGACTGAAGTTGACGTAGATCGGATCCATTTGCGAAACCGTGGTCAGCAGACCCGATTCTCCCGGCGTGACATAACTGCCTTCCTGTTTCTTTGCGTAGCTGGAAAGGCCGGTGAGGGGAGAGGTGATGGTGGTGTAACTGAGGTTCAGTTGTGCGGTACGCACGGTACCTTCAGCGGCCAAGACGGCGGCGCGGGTCGAGCGTTCTTCACCGACCGCGTTGTCCAGGTCCATCTTGCTCACCGCGTTTTGTGCGGCCAATGGACGCACTCGCGCCAGGGCCGCCTTGGCGACTTCCCAGCGTGCCTGTTGCTGCGACAATTGGCCCTGGGCCGACAGCAGCTGCGCCTCGAACGGCTTGCGGTCCATCTGGAACAGGGTTTGCCCGGTTTTTACCAGATCGCCCTCGGTGTACAGACGCTTGTCCAGGAAGCCGGCGACCCGGGCGCGGATTTCCACCTCGCGGGAACTCTCGGTCTGGGCCACGAACTCAAAGGTCACCGGGGTATCGCGGGCGGTGACCGTCATTACCGTTACATCTGGGGGCTTGCGTGCAGGGGCGGTGGGCTCTTTACCACAGCCGGCCAATAGGCCCATTCCCGCCGCCAGGAAGGCGATCGGCAAGCCTGCGAACCGACTGATAATGTTTCTTTTTCCGCCCATGCCTTTACTCCATTAGGTTTCCCGAACAGAAGCGTAGCCATGATCTATGCACAGCGCTATCCGATATGTGGCAATGCTGCATCCTCTGTGACGCCTTCGGTGGACGAGTCACCGGGCGTGATCCATTCTTACGCGATATCCGTCGCTTTTTCCCATTTGCACCAGCGTGAGGAGAGACGCCCATGCTCTACTGGATGCTGGTCTTTGTGCCCATCAGCATTGTCCTGGAGTTTGTCGCGCCAGAGCGCCATCTGCTGGTTTTCCTGGCGGCCGCCCTGGCCATCGTGCCGCTGGCAGGTTGGCTCGGACAGGCCACAGAACAACTTGCGGAGCGCTCCGGGGAGGGGGTCGGGGGATTACTCAATGCTACCTTCGGCAACGCCACGGAGCTCATCATCGGTCTGAGCGCGCTGCGGGCGGGCCTCTATGATGTGGTCAAGGCGTCTATCGTCGGGTCCATCGTCGGCAATATTCTGCTGGTACTGGGCGCCTCCATGTTGGCTGGCGGCCTTCGCCACCATGAACAGCAATACAACGTGTCAGGGGCCCGGTCCCAGGCAACCCTGCTGACCCTGGCCGCCATCGCACTCATCCTGCCAGCCGCTTACAACGCAGCCGTAGCGCCGCGCAATCCACAGGGGCTTGCGCCTTTGAGCCTGTACATTTCATTGGTTCTGCTGATGGTCTACGGTTTGTTCCTGGTCTATTCCCTGGTGACCCACAAAAGCCTGTTTTCCGGGAACGTCGATTTCGAACAAAGCTCGGATCACCCTCCGCTTTGGTCCGCGGGCAAGGCTTTGCTGGTGCTAGGCGTGGCGACGGTGCTGATCGCCTGGGTCAGTGAAATCCTGGTGGGTGCGATCGAGCCGAGCGCTCGCGAGCTCGGGCTGAGTAACCTCTTCGTCGGTCTATTTGTCGTGGCTATCCTGGGTAATGCCGCTGAACATGCGTCGGCCGTCTCGGCCGCCCTGAAAAATCGCATGGACCTTGCGCTGTCCATCGCCATCGGCTCCAGCGTCCAGGTCGCGCTGCTGGTGGCGCCGGTTTTGGTACTGGCCAGTCTGGTGCTGGGGCCGGCATCCATGGATTTGGCCTTTTCTGGTGGCCTGGTGCTCAGTGTCCTGGTGGCCGTGCTGATCACCGGCCAGGTTGCCGGCGATGGTCGCTCCGACTGGCTCAAAGGCGTGCAATTGCTTGCCGTCTATCTGATCCTGGGGCTGGCTTTCTTTTTCACCCCTGATATCTCCGTCCGATAGCATTTATTAGAGGCTACGCTTGCATGCTACGGAGTGGCGCCATACGGCGCTTCTTACTTGGCGGGGGTGCCGATAGCCATGGCGAATGAACACGATGTTTATCCCAGGGCCACTGTTCTGGTGGTCGACGATTCGCCCGATAACCTGATGTTGATGACTGACCTGCTCAAGAACAGCTATCGAGTCAAGGCGGCCAACAGCGGCGAGAAAGCGCTGCGTGTGCTGCAAGCAGACCCTCTGCCGGACCTGATCCTGCTGGACATCATGATGCCCGGCCTGTCGGGTTATCAGGTCGCGCGGCAATTGCAGCAGGATTCACGTACCCACGCGATCCCGATCATTTTTCTCACCGCCCTGGCATCCATGGATGACGAGATTCAGGGGCTGGAATTGGGCGCTGTCGACTACATCACCAAACCCATCAACCCACAGCTGGTACTGGCCCGGGTGGAAAACCAGCTGAAGATCAAGGCGGCAGCTGATTTTCTGCGAAACAAGAACGACTTCCTGGAACAGGAAGTTCAACGCCGTACTCGAGAGGTGACCGCCATCCAGGACGTCACTGTCCAGGCGATGGCTTCGCTGGCGGAAACCCGCGACAACGAAACTGGAAACCACATCCGTCGCACCCAGCACTACGTCAAATTGCTCGCCGAGCTGCTATGCAATCACCCACGCTTCAGACACTTTTTGACCGACGAGACCATCCACCGGTTGTTCATGTCCGCGCCACTGCACGACATTGGCAAGATTGGTATTCCCGATCACATCCTGCTCAAACCCGGACGTTTCACCGAGCAAGAGTTCGAGATCATGAAGACCCATACCACACTGGGACGCGATGCCATTCAGCGGGCCGAGGATCAGCTGGGCATCTGCGTGGAGTTCCTGCGCCTTGCCAAGGAGATTGCCTACAGCCACCAGGAAAAGTGGGATGGTAGCGGCTACCCGCAAGGGTTGGCCGCCGACGACATTCCTATCAGTGCTCGACTGATGGCGGTGGCGGATGTCTATGACGCGCTGATCAGTCGGCGGGTGTACAAGGCCGGCATGACGCACGAACAGGCTGTCGAGATCATCCGGCAGGGGCGTGCATCGCATTTCGATCCGGACATCTGTGATGCTTTCCTCAACAACGCCGAGCAATTTCAGGCCATTGCCGATCGCTACCTCGACAGTGATCAGGACATGGCCAGGCAACAGGCCGCCATTGAACGTAGAGCTCGCAAGCCTTGAACAACCGGGTGCGAGTATCAAGGGTTTCGAGGAGCAGGGGAGTTGTAATGAACAGAGTGTTCAGCCTGTTGGAACGGCTATCCCTGAGGCACAAGCTGTTTTTGGGGTTCACCGCGCTGCTGGCCCTTGTCTTGGTACTGGGCGTGCAGAGTTTGCGTACCCAGGAGTCGTTGAAGCGCGAGATGCAGAGGCTCTATCAGCAGGAACTGGTCGGCGTTGAACATCTGCACGAAGCCAGGGTACAGATGCCGCACTTGATCCAGGCGTTGCAGAGGGCGGTCGGCAGCCGCAACGCGGACATTCGTGCCCAGGCCGTCGCTCAGATGCGTGGCGCCCAGGCGCGTCTGCGCGAGGCCATGACCCTGGCGATGCCCACCCTTTGGCGCCAGGAAAACCAAATTCGGCTTGCCGAATTCGAGGTCATGTTGGATCGGCTGCAACACGATGGCGAGCAGGCGCTGCAACTGTCCAACGAAGGCAACGTGGTGCAGGCGTTGCAATTGCTCAATAGCGATGACTTTCAGAAACTGGATGAACAGGGCGATGAGTTGCTCAACGCGATGGCGCAAATCAAGGCCGTCGCCATCCATGATACGGCCAAGCAAATCGCCGAGTTCGCAGAACGCAGCACGACACTCACCTACCAGTTACTGCTCGGAGGCCTGAGCCTGGCATTGCTGCTGGCCTGGCTGGTCAGCCGTTCGATTCGCCAGCCGCTCAATCGGGTACGCGCTGCGGTCGATGAGCTCACCGCTGGCCGATTGGAGCAACACATCCCTCATACCGACCTGCAAAACGAGACCGGTGACCTGGCCCGTGCCATCGCCAAGCTCCAGGCCGAGTCGCAGCAATTGGAACGCCAGCGCTGGATCAATGCCCAGGCGGCACAGTTACAGGCCGATCTGCTACAAGCCAATACGCCCGCACAATTGGCCGAGGTTTTTTTACTGCTCATGGCGAACACGCTGGGTATCTGCCGGGGCGTGCTCTACAGCCTGCGTGAGAAGGACACAGAGCTACAGCTGATTGGCAGTTACGCAACCGATCCGCAGTATCCGCCCGCACCAACCTTGGCGATGGGTGCCGGCCTGCTTGGGCAATGTGCGATCGATCGCACGCCGCGCGAATTGCCGGCCGGACCGATTCGAACCCAGTTGGGCGAGGTGCCGACGCATTTTGTGCTGCAGCAGCCCATCGTGCGGGGAGAACGGCTGCTTGGCGTGCTTGAGGTGGCAGGCGCAGAAACGCTGGGTGAGCGCGAGCGGCTTTTTCTGCAGGAGGCATTGCCCAGGCTGGCCGGCGCCATGGCCGTCATGGAGCGCAACCAGGCGGTGCAATCCCTGCTGGTCGAAACCCGCCAACAGGCCGATGAGCTGGGTGAGCAAACGTTGCGACTGGAGCAACAGTCGCGGGCACTGGAGGACCAACAAGCTGCGTTACGTGCCACCGAGGCCTGGTACCGCGGGATCCTCGAAGCGGCGCCCGACGGCATGCTGGTGATCGGTGCCGATGGCACGATTTTGATGACCAATCCACAACTGGACAGCCTTTTTGGATACTCGGCAGGAGAACTGATTGGCGAGACTGTCGAGCGCCTGGTGCCGAACGCGGCACGCGGTCGGCACCCAGCGATGCGCGATGGGTTCATCGCTCACGGCGGCGCTCGGCAGATGGGCGCCAACCACGAGGATTTGCACGGTCTGCGCAAGAACGGCAGTGAGTTTTCCGTGGAGATCGGTCTGTCGTGCTTGCCGACCCTGGAGGGTCGCGGCACCTGTATCTGCGCTTCGGTGCGTGATGTCAGTGAAAGGCGCCAGCTACAGGCAGCCCTCAAATCCAGTGAAGTGCAGTTGCGGGCGGTGCTCGACAGCAGTCCTGTAGCCATGCTGATCCGCAACGACGATGGCCACTTGAGCTATTGCAACCCTGAACTGGAGAGCCTGTTCGGCGTGAGTCACGAACAACTCGATCAGGTTGATGAAAGTCGCCTCTGGTGCGATGAACAAGCACATCAGAGATTTCGGGCCTTGGCCGCCAAGGGGGAGGTGCGTGATTTCGAAGCCGCCTACCAGCGCCGCGACGGTTCGTACTTTCATGTGCTGCAATCGGCCACTCGCATTCGTCTCGGGGAGCGCAGCATCAGCGCCAACTGGTATTACGACATCACCGACCGCAAGGCTGCCGAAGTCCAGGTCCAGCGCGCGCGGGAGATTGCTGAGGAAGCAACGCGAGCCAAAAGCGAGTTTCTGGCCAACATGAGCCATGAAATCCGCACCCCGATGAATGCCATCATCGGCCTGAGCCATCTTGCGTTGGGTACCGAATTGAATCACCGCCAGCGCAACTACATCGAGAAGGTGCATGGCTCGGCCGAGAACCTGCTGGGCGTCATCAACGACATCCTCGACTTTTCCAAGATCGAGGCCGGCAAGATGGATCTGGAGTGCATCCCGTTCCGGCTCGAGGATGTGCTGAAGAGCTTTGTCGGCATGATCGGCATCAAGACCGAAGAAAAGGGCCTTGAACTGCTCTACAGCAGCAGCGCCGATTTGCCCACAGAACTGATTGGCGATCCGCTACGCCTGGGGCAGGTCCTGGTGAATCTGGGTAATAACGCTGCCAAATTCACCGAGCAGGGTGAAATCGTGGTGGGGGTCGAGCGACTGGGGGGCGATGAGGGCAGGGTAGAACTGCATTTCTGGGTGCGCGATACCGGTATTGGCATGAGCGAGGCGCAGTGCCAGCGGATATTTCAGTCGTTCAGCCAGGCCGACAGTTCCACGACCCGCAAATACGGCGGTACCGGCCTGGGCCTGGCCATTTGTGAGCGCCTGGTGACGATGATGAATGGGCGCATCTGGGTGGAAAGCGAACCGGGTGTCGGTTCAACCTTTCACTTCAGCATCTGGCTGGGCCTGCAGAACGATGCACAAGTGCACCGCATGTTTACCGCAGACGAGTTGCGGGGAATACGCGCACTGGTGGTGGATGACAATGCCAGCGCTCGGGACATCCTCTCGGACATGGCACGCAGTTTCGGCATCGAAGTGGACGTCGCAGCCAGTGGCAGTGCGGCATTGAAAATGTTGGTGGATGCCGGACAAACATCGTTGCCCTATGACCTGGTGCTGATGGATTGGCGCATGCCAGGCATGGACGGCGTGCAGACGGTTCACCAAATGCACGCCACCTCAGGGGTAAACACCCCAGCGGTGATCATGGTCACCTGTGTCAATCGCGAGGATTTACTTGAACAAGCCGAGCGCGAGGGGCTTGTGCTGCCGGCGGTTCTGACCAAACCGGTGACGCCTTCGACGTTGCTGGAAGCCATGTGCACTGCGCTGGGCAGAAAGCCGCACACTGAAACCCGAGGAAGTGAGCGCAACGAAGAGAGTGCACGCAACCGGACCGGTTTGAGAGGCGCACGCCTGTTGCTGGTTGAAGACAATGAGCTTAATCGGGAGCTGGCATGCGAGCTGTTGCAGGAGGCCGGTATCGAGCTTGCCTTGGCCAACGATGGTCAGCAGGCACTCGATCTATTGGCCCGTGATTCGGATTTCGACGGTGTATTGATGGATTGTCAGATGCCCATCATGGATGGCTACACCGCCACTGCCAGGATTCGCGAGCAACCACGCTTCGCCGGGTTACCGATCATCGCCATGACCGCCAATGCCATGACGGGCGACCGTGAGCGGACCCTGGCCAGTGGCATGAATGACCATATTTCCAAACCGCTGGATGTGGACGGCATGTTCGCCATCCTTGCGCGGTGGATCACACCGAGGGCTGGACGCCACACCGTCGTGCAACCGATCAACCAGGCTGTGGATGCGCCGTTACTCCCCGGCAGGCTCGAGGGCATCGATATGGCAGCGGGGCTGGCTACCTGCATGGGCAAAAGCGAGCTTTATCTGCGCCTGTTGCGTAAGTTTCATGAGTCCCAGGCACACTTTTCCGAGCAGTTTCACGCGGCGATTGCCGATCCTGATCCAACCGCCGCCACCCGGTTGGCCCACACCCTGCGCGGTAGCGCTGCCAATATCGGGGCAAAGGAGCTGGCACAGGCCGCTGCGCTGTTGGAGCAAATCAGTCTGGCTGGCGAACCCAATGACGTATTGCAAGCCGGACTGGCCGAAGTTGAACGGCACCTTGCGCAGGTGGTGGGGGGATTGAGCCTTGTGGGCGAAGCGCCCGCTGATCCTGGGAATCAGTTCACACCGTCTTCACCCGAGCTGCGCGAGCGACTCGACACGCTCACGCGTCTGTTAGCCGAGAGCGACACCGCAGCCGCCGATGTGCTGGAGCAGTTGCGAAATCTGTCTCTGGCCCCGTCGTTATCCCAACGTCTGGACCTCGTGGCGCAGCAGGTCGAACGCTTCGACTTCGACCGGGCCCTGGAGCTGCTGCAGGATGCGGTTGCGTAATGAGTCTGCTATCGGTAAACCGGCCAGGACAGCGCGCTATTCTTCATCGGACGGGTCAGTAGCAGGGGACGGATGCGTGCCGGCGGCACTGGTGTCGCGGTGCCGATGGTTCATCTCATCTTCATCCTGCTTGCGATACTGACGTGTCCACGCATTGACTTCGCCCTCGCTTTCGCCCAACACCAACAGTGCGCGACGGGTAATCTCAAGACTGGAATGAAAGGTTTCGCGTATCGGTCGGGCGCCGGCATCCATCAGTTTCAGGGCCTCCTGCCGATCGCGTGCCCGGGCAATCACTTTAACCCCGGGGTACAGCCGGCCAATGGTCCGGGCGGTGTCCAGGTTGATCTGCGGATCGTCGGTCGCGACGATCACCAGTTGCGCCGTTTCGACCTTGGCGGCGTGGAGAATTTCGGGTCGGGTCGGGTCGCCGTAATAAACGGGCAGGTGTCCTGACTTGCGCTGTTGGTCGATGGCCTGCACCGAAGTGTCCAGGGCAACCATCGAGATACCCCGGGCGTGTAGCATGCGCGCGATGACGCGGCCCATTCGCCCCATACCGGCAATCACCACTTGGGGCTCGTCGCTGATGTCCGGCGGGTTTTGCGCGCCGTTCGACACGGCAGGCGCTTCACGCATCAACGGCGACAGCGCGATCATCAGCAGCGGAATCATGGCCATCGACAACGTGATGACCAGTACCAGCAGGTCATGGACCGACTGATCCAGTAGGCGATGCTCCAGCGCCAGTTTGAACACCACGAAGGCAAACTCACCGCCAGAAGCCAGGACCACGCCAAGGCGGATCGCATCAGCCCGATTCAATCCCCCGGTCAGGCGTCCGAGACCGAACAGCAATGGCAGCTTGATCGCCACCAACAACACCGTCAGCCCCAATACCACCCACGGTGCGCCAAACAGCAAACGCAAATCCGCGGTCATGCCCACACCGACGAAGAACAGCCCGAGCAGCAGCCCCTTGAACGGTTCGATCTGCGACTCCAGTTCATGGCGAAACGGCGACTCCGCCATCAACAGCCCGGCCAGGAAAGCGCCCAAGGCCATGGAGACCCCGGCATGCTCCATCAACCAGGCCGTCCCTAGTACGCTCAGCAAGGCAACGGCGGTGGACAGTTCGCGCAAACCGGGGATCACCGCCCAGCCGAACACCGGGCGCAACAGAAAACGCCCGCCAACGATGATTGCGCCAATGGCGCCCAGAACGGTCAGCAGTTGTCGAAGCTCACCGCCTTGCGCCTGGCTGGGGTCCACAGTGGCCAGTAATGGGATCACAGCAATCAGGGGAATGGCGGCGATGTCCTGAAACAGCAGAATGGCGACCGCCATGCGGCCGTGGGGGCGCCCCAGTTCCTTGTGTTCGGCCAGGATTTGCAGGCCGAAGGCAGTCGACGACAGGGCCAGGGCCAGACCGAGCACAACGGATGCCTGCAGCGTCTGGGCAAACGCGAAAAACGCAATCGCCGCGAAAATGGCCCCGGTGAGCACGACCTGGAGCAACCCGACGCCGAACAACAAGCGCCGCATCATCCAGAGCTTGCGTGGTGACAGCTCAAGCCCGATGACAAACAGCAGCAACACCACGCCCATTTCAGAAAGTCGGCTGACGTTCTCGGAATTGTTGATGAACCCCAGCACCGAGGGGCCGATCAGTACCCCGACCAGCAGGTAGCCAGGCACGGCACCCAACTTCACGCGCTGGGCGAGCGGCACCAGCAGCACCACCGCCAACAGGAAGATGACCGTTGCCTGGAGCAGGCTCCCATGGTGTCCCATCTGCGCACCTCCTTGCTGTCTGACGTCTCGGACCGAGGCGCGAGCGAAGTATAGTCATTGAAGCGTTGGGCAGAGGGAGTGCAACTACACTGTGTGGATGTGGCACTTTGGACCGGCCGATCATGAGCGCGAAGTCATTGACCAGGATCGACCTGCGGCGTTTGATCCTGTTGTTTACGCTGCTGACTGCGCTGATCACGCTGGCGAGCAGCCTCTATGTTGTTTATCGAGCCGAAAGGCAGACGCTGATCGACTCGGCCTTACAGTCCAATCGTGCCTATGCGACCAAACTGGCTTCGAGCATCGAAGAACTGCTCAAAGACGCCCATGAACACCTGATCTACAGTGCCGGTCTGCTGGCCGGACAACTTAACAATGAGCCGTTGTTGAAGAGTGAGGTGGCTCGTTTGCAGCGACAGGACTCGAGCTTCAACTCGGTGGCGGTATTCGATCCCACCGGCAAAGTCCTGGACGCTTCACCCGAAAGCCTGCAAATCAAGGGACGCACCTTCCGCGCTGAAGGCGTTATCCAGGCGTTGCATGGGCGTCAACCGATGATCAGCTCGGCGTTTGTCACCGAACTTGGCAATCTGGTGATTTTCGTTTCCCAGCCCATTGTCGATTCGAACGGGCAGTATCAGGGAACGGTGGGCGGCACGGTTTACCTGCGAAAGCAAAGCATCCTGCACACCCTGATCGCCAATCACTTCCACAACGTCGATATCCAGGTGTACGTGGTGGACAGCAACCGGCGGCTGCTCTATCACGCCGATCGAGACAGGATTGGCCAAGTGCTGGGGCCTGACACCGCGGTGGATGCGGTGTTGGGTGGGGGTGTGGGCGCTATGGAAAGCGTCGGCGACAAAGGCACTGCGATGCTATCGGGCTATGCGTGGGTACCCGACAGCCGTTGGGGTGTCATCTGCACACAATCACGTGACACTACCCTCGCACCACTCCACGCCCTGATCAAGAAAACGGTTCTGGTGATCCTTCCCCTTTGCCTGATCGGTTTCGCGATCATCGGCTGGGTGGCCACCTTGATTACCCGGCCATTGCAGCAACTGGCGAGCGTGGCCAGCCACATGGATTCGGCGGATAGCCCTGGGGAAATCAAGTCGGTGCGTGCCTGGTACAGCGAAGCCGCACGAATCCGCCGTGCGTTGGCGGTAGGTGTGGCGCTGGTGCAGGAAAAACTCAGCCGCCTCAACCGTCAGGTGCAAAGCGACCCACTGACCGGACTGGCCAACCGCCGGGCAATGGAAGCGTCGCTGCTAGTGCTGGAGCAGTCAGGGACGTCGTTCTGCGTGATGGCCCTGGACATCGATCATTTCAAGGCGGTCAACGACACCTTTGGCCATGACGCCGGCGACGTCGCGTTGCAAGTGATCGCTGATGTGCTCAGGCAGTGCTCGCGAGACGGCGACCTGGCGTGTCGCACCGGTGGAGAGGAGTTCACGATCCTGTTGCCGAACACACCATTGGCCAACGCAATCGATGTCTCCGAGCGTTTGCGTGCCCAGGTGCAAAGCACCAGGATCGACAGAGTAGGGTATGTGACCATTTCCATTGGCGTGGCCTGTTGGATACCGGAAGGGCCGCCTGTCACCGATGTTCTGAAGCAGGCAGACGGGTGTCTTTACGAGGCCAAGAAAAACGGAAGAAACCGGGTAGAAGCTTGATGCAGCGGCTGTACAGATTCTTTCCTGATGACTGGCCATTGGTAGTGGCGAACGCAGATCCCCTGTAGGAGCGAGCCCGCTCGCGAAAAACGCCAGCACAACGCGGGCATTCAGGCAGAGTGCGTTATCGTTGATGTCCATCGCGAGCGTGCTCGCTCCTACAGTTAGGTGTGTTTTTGAATCGGCCACCGCGGTTCGGCGTAGATACCGCGGCGGCCGATCAATCAAGCGGTGGGGAGCAGGCCTTTTTGTTTGGCGACATGGGTGGCCAGTGCGTCCATCAAGTCTGGAGACAGGCAGTCATAAGGCTCCAGTCCCATCGAGCGCAGACGCTCACGGATCGCCTTCATTTGCGCCGGCGGTGTGCCGGTTTCGATCAGAGAAGACACAAACGCTGCGAAACCCGGCGCAGACCATCCGCGTTGGGGGGAGAGTTCGGTGTGGACGAAATCCAGGCCATAAAACGCATGGTCCTTGTTCTCGATGCGCCCGAAGAGATGGGTGTGGCATTGCTTGCAGGCGTGGCGTTGGATGGTGGCGTTTTTGTCGACGATTTCCAGCTTTTCGCCGTGGGCCGTCACGCTGACCTTATCCCGGGGCACCACGGCAATGACGGAAAATATCGCATCTTTGGGTCTCCAGCACTTGCTGCACCCGCATGCATGGTTATGCAGGGTTTGCGCATCGATCTTGACTTCGACCTTGTCGGTCGCACACAGGCATTGCAAGGTGCCGCCCGCGAAATCGGCAGCGGCGGGTTCAATACCATTATCCAGCGAAGGGTGAAGTTTAAGGGGGCTCACGTTGGCGTCTCCCATGGAGGGTATCAGACACAGTGCCTGGGCTTGTGCCCGGGCATTATCGTTAAAACGGGCCGTGCACTACGTTTCAGGCATCCATCTGGAAGGGATTGGAAATGCGCCTGTAACCCATACTAATACCGCCTGAGACAGCCGACTGCACTTGGATAGCGTCGCGCTCAATTTACCGACCTGCGGAGCGCAAATTTGTGCCCAAGGCTAAACGGGTCAAGTCATCCCGGACAGCGGTTACGGTGGTTTTATCTGTTTCGGCAAACACGCCTACCCGTAGGAGCGAAGCTTGCTCGCGATGGCGGTGTGTCAGACAGGCCTTTTTCGACGGGGCTGCCGTCTTCGCGAGCAAGCTTCGCTCCTACATGTGGGGGTATTTGTTGGCAACCAGTCATCCCGGACAGCGGATACGGTGTTTACATCTGTTTTTGCAAACACGCCTACCCGTAGGAGCGAAGCTTGCTCGTGATGGCGGTGTGTCAGACAGACCCTGTTCGACGGGGCAGCTGTCATCGCGAGCAAGCTTCGCTCCTACAGGGGATAGCGAGTTTGTCGGGGGCGTTGAGCGACCGCCAGGGTCGCTCAGTTGAAGCCGGGGAGATTTAGAAGAGGAAGTAGGCAGAGGCGGTGGTTTGATTCAGGTTGATGTTGCCAACCTCCAATATTTCATATTCAGCGCGCACACCGATGTTGCGGAACACATCGACTTCAACTCCGGCGCCGTAGGTCAGGTCCACGCCGGTGTCATCATCGCTGGCGTTGCCGTCTGCATCCCAGGCATGTGCGCCGACGCTACCGAACACGCGAATCCGATCGCCAATGGGCAGGCCGAGGTGGGCACTGGCTTGAACTGATTTACCTTCGAAATCAAGATCCTTGTCCTTGAATTGGCCCAAGTCTACGAAGGCGCCCTCAAAGGCCAGGTAGCTGTTTACACGATAGCCTGCATAGGCCTTGTAACTGTTGTCATCATCGTTCAGACGGGATTCATCGGTTTCAATGTGGCTTACACCAGCACCCAGATATAAACCTTTGTCATCCGCAATTGCCTGAGCAGACAGCAATGAGAGCAGAGTAACGATGCCAAGGTTTCGAAAACGCATGTGAGGTGGAGTCCTTCTACAGGTTGTTGGTAGTTTTATGTTCGCCGAGACTGTGAGGGGACACGAAGATTGATGGAAATCATTGATTGATATTTATGAGTGACGTCAAATCAATGGATCAGTGAAGTTTCAGTACATTGAAAGTACCGCCGGGCCAAGGCATGAATATTGAGCGCCGGTTCACCGAGTGAGAGCCTGGAATCACCAGTACCAAAGGTACCAATGACAATACGATGTCCGCCCGAACGAAGTCTTTGTAATTGAGTCGCCGCGCCTTTGTGATCTAACAATGCACTTTCAGCGACTTCAAAGACGATGGCGCACGCCGGTATGTTGTACGTTGCCATGATGCCGATCACGAAGTCGGCGAATGTCTGGTCGAGCAACTCTTGCGCGCTAAGATCGATGGTGATGTAGAAGTCCTTGCACGCCCAGAGATAGGTGCTGTAATCCTCCGCAACACGGCGTATCACCGAGCGCGTCAGCTCGCCCACCAAGTCCGGCTTCTGTGCCGCCGCGATGAGTGTACCAATCGGAATCGCGGTGCCTTTGGAGCGCCAGCGAGAATGTGATTCAGCACCGACCAGATTGCCTTTCCTCACATCAACGATAGGCTGGTAGTGAACATCCAGCGTGTCCGTCATGATCGCCTTGCGAAGTTTGACGACGGTAGAGCCGTGATGCCGCAGCGTCTTCCATGCCATGTAAAACAGGACGGCGAATATGAAAGCCAGCGCAATGAATAACTTCCATCTCAGGGCCACCAGGTCGCTCAGTTGAAGGGGCTTATTCAAACTTTGTTCGACCAGCTTGTGCACCAGACGGTTAGCGAAAAGCCATGAGAATAAGGCCACGGTAACGGTTGCGCATAACGCTGGCACGTGCGGCTTAAACAAGGCTTTATACGCCGTAAACATAGAGACTCCGAGAGCGTGTTTGACTGGGTGATGATTGGCCGGGGGTGGGTTCAACTATTAACGAACCAGGCCAATGCGACACCACATAAATAAGCGGCGATGCAAAAGAAGATTTTCTGCTTGAGTGGCAGTGAACTTAGTTGTAGGCGCATGCTGTTCTCCGTGGTGTCAAAAATAATCCAGAACATTAAGGCTGTCGGATAAAAATATTGAATGCCGAGAGGTTCGCTGAACGAAGTTGCCCCGTCTGCAGCGTGGACACCCACTCTGCAGCGTGTACGAGGCCTCTGTTCTTTCGTCGGGAATAACGCGGTGGCGTCATTGAAATCATCATCGGCAGGTCATCGCCGTTTTCTAGACGTTACGCCGGGAGGTTTCCGAGGGGATTTCCCCATAAGCATCCTGGTACGTCTTGGAGAATCGACCCAAATGGTGAAAGTTCCAATGCATGGCCGTTTCGGTCACCGTGGGCCAGGTGTTACGGATCAGGTCCCGACGTACATTGGCGAGCCTCAGGTTTCTGATGTAGGCCATGGGTGAGATACCGAACGTCTCGACGAAACCAAGATGCAGACTGCGAGTGGTGGTTTTCAGCTGAGCGACCAGTGCCTTCATGCTCAGCGCTTTTTTCGTGTTTGCATGGATGTAATTCATGGCCTCGGCCGCGACTTTTCTTCTTGTCGGGGTTCTGAGCTCGGTGCGGTCCTTCGGGGTCAGTGCCTGCAAGAGCGAAATCAAGAACGCACTTTCAATGTGAGCGCTGTCGCAATGGCTGCGCTGGTTGGCGGCAGTGCTATTGATGTTTACGAAGTAAGCGTTCATGGCTTGAACGGCCGATTGCATCAGTTTGTAGCTGGCAACCTGAAAGCTGTGTTGGTTGCGATGGGCGAGCACGTCGACAATGGATTGGTTATCCAGGCATTGTGCGTAGTGCTCCAGCGTCGTCGTCAGCGTGAAGAGCGCTTCATTGGGTTCGCAGGTGTAATGCACCGGCTCGCCGCTATACAGCACGATGATTTCATTGGGCCGCAACTCGTGATTATTGACACGGGGGCGGCCAACGGGCGCTTGTGAAATGGCCAGGGTGACAAAGCCCTCGGGAACAGAGCTGATCAGGGTGACCGTCGAATCAAACTCCAATCGGCTGCATTGGAGTGTGGGCGTATGAATGATCTTGTACTGACGAATTCTCGCCTCGTGCTCTGCCGGGATGAGGCTCACCTCCCAGTGACCGATCGTTCTATCGGGTTTATCCGTGAGAGGGGATGTTACATGAAAGACTTCGTCAGGGATTTTACTACTCATGGAGTTGAACGCTCTTCAGCAAGTGGGCAGTACTCAGCAAGTGTTCTGATATCTATGTCAATGACTCGGGCTTGAGCGCCAGCGTCGTGGAAAATACGTACGAATCGCGCAATGGCAGATCCATCAGGCTTTGAAGTTTGCCCGGTGCTATTTTCGATCCAAAGATGGCCGTTTGTTGATGGCCGAGGGCAGTGGCATCAAAGGCAAAGTAATCGTTGGTGCGGTAGCTCGTGCTAATCCGATAACTGAGGTTTTCATCGTTCAGCTTTTTCTTATTGCTTTCAATCTGGGCCAGATCGACGCTATAGAGTTCCTTGTATCCGGCCATGGCTTTGACAGACAGCAATACACCAATCGATACGGTTGCAATTTTTTTTAGCAGCATTGACGATTTTTCCTTGTAAGTAATTTTTTTAATTTGAACAGGGTATCCGTCGTCTCACTGTCAAAGCGGGACCTGTGAATAGTCCCGTTACTCGCGTGCTGGTCAAAGTCAAAAACTCTTATTTCCAGTGATCAAATGGCGCGTCGATGAAAAGCCTTGTTAGCGGTAGGGGTTTGTAAGAAGGGCTTGGAACCGCTGTCGTGCCGGGAGATAGCAGGCGCGCAATGGCAAGCCACAAACAGTGATTTTGAAGAGGGGAAGGGGATTTGATTCAAATCAGAAATTATTATTTTTATTCTCTGACTCGGATTCAGTGTGCAGGCGGAATCAATCCTTGATGCCTGCTTGAGTTTCGCGGGGTGGTTGGCCGGCCAAGGATCAGTGATTCATGCAACGCAAGCGGCCGAGTTCGTGAACATAAAAACACACGGCGTTTTTATCGGTCACAGGGATGAGTTCATAGTTCAGAACGGCGCCTTCCTGGAGGACGTATTGGCGTCGAAAAAAAAGATCCGGCGTCTTTTCAATGGCGAACAGTTCGTTGTCCTGACTCAGTTTTACGTTATTGATTTTGATCTGAACGTGATGATTGCTTTCCCGGATCACGCTGGCGGTGATGGTCGCATTACGAATTTTGTCGTTCAGGTTTTCCAGGGTTGTTTGAGTCAGTCGGCCATGCCCAATGGTCAGATATTCTTCGGTATTGAGTTGATTGGCGTCTTCAAGCCATTGGCGAGTGATCGTTTGATAACTGGTATTTTCCATGTAGTAAGAAGGTGAATAGAACAACGAAAAAATGCAGGCGGCATTGATGATTCCTAGCACTATCCAGTGAGTAATAGAGGATGTCGCTGGCTTCATAGGGTCGCCTCTAAACATTGTTGGATCATCTTTGCGAGGTCTTTTTGATCGCTGTTTAATTGTAAATTTGCGGTGCTTGAGTCCGGGCGGACGCACGAAACGGAATAATTTGTCTTGTAAAGATTCAGCCAGACCTGCCCTTTTAGGTTGGGCGAATATTTCTGAACCTGTTGGATCGACTGATCCCTCAGTGATTCAGCTTCAGCGACGGTATGGCCCACTGCATGAATGATCAGTTCGTTCTGTTTTGCGCTGGAGATTTCTATTTTGGGTGTGTCGAAACCCGAGTGAAAGCCTGTGTAGGCACAGACGCCCAAGGTCAAGACATAACCCATTAAATGCGCCTTGGTCAGGTAGCTTGATTTCTCGGTTTTTACTGAAGAGGGTGGCGGGACATTAATTTCACGCGAAGGTAACTCTTCAATGACGCAAACAGGCGGTTGCACCGTTTCATCATCGGGAATCGGCAACTCTGGTGGGGCATCGACGACGTATTGACGATTGAAGCAATAGCCTCGGCGAGGAACTGTCATCAGGATCTCGTGATCCCGGCTGTCGTTGAGAATGTTCCTGAGTGAGAAAACGGCCTGGTTCAAACTGCCGGAAGCGACGACACGGTCATTCCAGGCGTAGTCAGTGATTTCCTCGCGGCTTTTAGTTTGGCCAGGCTCCGTCAGCAGCAGGTCCAGTAGACGCGATTCAGCTCTACCCAGGGTGGAAGTTTGGACTTCTCCATGGGGCGTGGTGATGGAAAGCGAGGCGGTATCTGGGTCGAAAAGGGCCATGGCACCATTTTTCAACTTGAAGGCGTAGCGCATGGGAGTCCTCCGTTCAGTTGGTTCTGGCTGAGTATAGAGACGGCATTCTGAGGTTGAATTGATGTATTACGGGCGTGTCGGGAAGGCGAACGACTATGGACGGGCAGGCGCGGAACGTGCAATCAGGCGATCCGGGCAATGCTGGAATTGCCCATCGGAAATGTCACGGGAGTCAAGCAAGGGTCATCCACAGGGTTTCAATCGGGGGGCATATGATGCTTGGTTCCAGCCTTCAGCGCTATCCGAAATCTGCAAGGCAGCGCGCCGTATGCCTCTGGCATTGGGCATCGACTGAGTCAATCTGTGGATCAAGAGGCGGGCTGCAGCATGGCGCGCAATCCATGCCGGTCATGAGAACGTCAGGGGCTGACCGTCACGACGAAGGCATGGAGAGAAGGAAAAGAAGGGTGTGAAAGGACTTCAGAGGAGGGCGAACCTACAAACATTCCAGTGCCGCGCGCTCTAGACGGGATGTGTGCAAGGTGGAGGTTGCCAGTCGGCGATCGTATAAATACACCTTGGCACCGTTGTCCGTCTCGTAGGCCTCAAGCACGTCGTCCACGGCGATTTTGCTCGATACCACGATTCTGTAGCCGCGATTGTTTTCAGAGACGGCTGGGTTGATTTTATCGTCTTTCAACTTGGGTTCGACGCAATCGACATACTGTTCAGGCGACTTGTGGGTTTGCAACGTAGAGGTCGGGTCGTTCGGCGAGAATGAACAACCGGTCAAGAGCACGGAAGCCAATGTCATCGTGGGTAAAAAAAGAACACGCATCGGTAGAGTCCTCAGGTTCGTTACGTTTCACCAGGCCCGGTTGATTGGCGGTCAAGGCAAAACGTTGTAGCCGCGCTGTTGCAGGCAACTGCTGTATACGGAATTGTTGGCGGTGATGTTTTGCTGGTTGGTGGCGACGGTTTGTCGGCGTTCTTGACGTTGCCTCGAGGCACCGATCACTGCGCCGGCCGCGGCGGCACTGCGTGCATTGTTCTGGCGATAGTCCTGTTTGACGTCGTCGTCGATCTCGTCATAAACGTCATATTGCCGGCCACGCACCTGCGCAGCAGTGGCCCCGGCGACCGCGGCAGTGGTGGCGCCTTTGACCCGCCCTCCGGTAGGCACCGTGCTCTGGATAGGAAATTGGGCATTGGCCTGTGTCTGGCAGGCACTGCTGTCTTGCTGGATGGTCTGGGACGTCTGGTTTTTCAAGGGAACCAGCGTTACCGCCATGGCACCGGAACTGGCGAGTAATAAGCACGCCGAAAGGGTAAGGGTCGGTAGTTTCATAAAGTTTGACTCTCGCCAGGCTTAACATTCGGGCGTGGCGGTTTGCTCGGGAAGAGGCAGCGTACTGCCGTTGCGAAACGCGATCCCATGACAAGGGCAGGCGGACAAGCCAACGTTGCCATGGGGTATCCCGTGCCGGTTATTGCTTGGTAAGCATGGCCTGCATGTCGGTCGTCAAGGTCTTGAAAGCGGCCTTGAAGTCATTGGCAGCGATTGGCTGGCTGGCATTTTTCAGCGTCCCGCCAAACACCTTGCGCACCACCTTGGCGACCGGAAGGCCGGTCTTGGCGTCGATCAGATCGGCCTCCAGATACAACTCGGCCGTCTGGTCGCGATGGCCGGTGGCGGCTTGTGTTGCCCCGACGATCGCGGCGACTGGCACGGCCTCATACCAATGCATGCCCTCGTTAGAGGCGTTGATGTCGGTGATCGCCGCTTGCAGGATCAATGTCCGCGAATCTGAGGGGGCCTGTTGCACATTCGGGACGATTTTGTAGGTGGGGGCGAGGGCGGTACGGACACTGTCACCGGCCATGTTCTGCACGTCTTCCAGGGTTTTCAGATTGACGCGTGCGGTCGGTATCGGCGCTGGATACAACTCAACCTGATTGAATACGACAGTCGAGTAGGCATGAGGATCAAACCCCGGTGCAACCCATCGCATGACCTTCTGCTCACTCGGCGTGGTTTGTTCTTCCAGCCCCTGATAGTTGGGCAGGTAACCCGAGTATTGATCTTGCTGCGTCACCTTGGAGACACAACCGACCTGAAACACGCAGCTCAAGGCAATCCCGGCAATCCATTTATTCGACATGGTCATGTGTTCTGTTCTCTAGTTTTGAAAGTTGTCATTCAGGTTCCAGACTGGCCCCCGTACCGACCTGTGCTACGCAACGCTTTAGGCTGCACGTCGGTCAATGCGCTGGGCATGCTGCCCCGCGGGTTTGGAAAATCCGAATCAATAACTATCAAAATCCAAGAGACGTCTCTATTCCGGGCCTCTGATCCGCTTTTTTAATGATTTATCAATGTTTTTCATCGTGGTTATTCGACGAAATCCGGGTTTTTCATGACTCGATGTGAAGTCGCTCAATGCTCATGGGCATGCGTATGGATGGTCAGGGCACCCGGCACCTTGGTGCGTTCCAGCCCCCCTCGATCGAGCCACCGTAGCGTTTGCTCATAGGCTCGCTGCAGCAAGGACTCGGTCTGTTCAAAGTTGAACACCGAGACATCCACGGGGCACAAGGGCGGGACGATGTGCAGGCTGGTGAGCGTGCGGAAGTGTTCGATGTCACTCACCAGTTGGCGCATGCTCATCAGATTGACGGTGTGCAGGGCCAGGGCCACCAGGCCTCGGGGCGGTTGTTTGAGGTCGCAACTCACGCCGGTGGGGATGACCACGACCTTGGTGGCGCCCAGGGCGACGGCCGTCGAAATGGGTGTGTTACTGGCCACGCCGCCATCAATCAGGAATTGGTCGGCGATTTGTACGCTGGGGAACACCAGTGGAATGGCCGCGCTGGCCAGCAACGCCTGCTCGAGTTCGCCACTGGACAGCACCGTCTCGGCACCACTGAGCAGGTCGGTGGTGACAATGTACAAGGGCAGCACCGCATCCTCGATGCGATGAATGGGCAGTGCCCGCCCCAGCAATCGATGCAGGGCCTGCGGCTGCAACAGAAAGCCGCGCCGTTTGATCAGGCCTCTACAGGTATCGAGCCAGGAGAGGGGGAAAATGTCCGTCTTGTTCAGTCCGCGCCAGAAACCGGCGAGCGCCTCGACGCCATCGGCATCGGGCCTGGCGGCAAAGTAGGCACCGTTGATGGCGCCGACCGAAGCGCCAATCACCATGTCGAATCGAACATCCGCCTCGACCAGGGCCCGCAACATGCCCACCTGCACCGCACCCAAACTGCCGCCGCCAGCGAACACGATTGCGGTTTTCGTCGCCATGATCGAAGTCTCGGTGCTGAACGTTTCGAATGAGTGTAGCTGGGCGAGCGTGGGCCCGGCACGACAGCGTTATCGAACGCTCACCAACGCCCGCGCATAAAAAAAGCGCCGACATTGCTGTCGGCGCTCTGCCCGCACAAGGCATTACAACTTACGCTTGAACCACCGGGATCTTGGCGTTCGCCGCCACTTCACGGAACTCGGCGATCTGGTCGAAGGACAGGTAGCGGTAAACGTCGGCCGCCATGCTGTCGATCTTGCCCGCGTATTCCATGTACTCCTCGACGGTTGGCAACTTGCCCAGGATCGAGGCCACGGCCGCCAATTCCGCCGACGCCAGGTAGACGTTGGTGGCGTCGCCCAGTCGGTTCGGGAAGTTGCGGGTCGAGGTCGAAACCACGGTCGAGCCGGTCTGTACTCGTGCCTGGTTACCCATGCACAGCGAGCAGCCTGGCATTTCCATGCGCGCACCGGCCTTGTCGTAGATGCCGTAGTAGCCTTCTTCGGTCAGTTGGTGGGCGTCCATCTTGGTTGGCGGAGCCAGCCACAGGCGGGTCGGGATGCCGCCGTCGACCTTTTCCAGCAGTTTGCCAGCCGCGCGGAAGTGACCGATGTTGGTCATGCACGAGCCGATGAACACTTCGTCGATGCTCTGGCCCTGCACGGTGGACAGAAGACGGGCGTCGTCCGGATCGTTCGGCGCGCAGAGCACAGGCTCCTTGATGTCCGCCAGGTCGATCTCGATGACTTCGGCGTACTCGGCATCCTTGTCCGCTTCCAGCAGCTCAGGGTTGGCCAGCCAGGCTTCCATCGCTTGAGCGCGACGTTCCAGGGTCCGGGCATCGCCGTAGCCTTCGCCGATCATCCAGCGCAGCAGGGTGATGTTCGAGCGCAAGTATTCGGCAATGGCCTTTTCCGGCAACTTGATGGTGCAGCCCGCAGCCGAACGTTCGGCTGAGGCGTCGGACAGTTCGAAGGCTTGCTCGACGGTCAGTTCGTCCAGGCCTTCGATTTCCAGGATGCGGCCGGAGAAAGCGTTGATCTTGCCTTTCTTCTCGACGGTCAGCAGGCCTTGCTGGATCGCGTAGTAAGGAATGGCATGCACCAGGTCACGCAGGGTGACGCCGGGTTGCAGTTTGCCCTTGAAGCGCACCAGCACCGACTCCGGCATGTCCAGCGGCATGACGCCGGTGGCGGCCGCGAACGCCACCAGACCGGAACCGGCCGGGAACGAGATGCCGATCGGGAAACGGGTGTGGGAGTCACCGCCGGTGCCGACGGTGTCCGGCAGCAGCATGCGGTTGAGCCAGCTGTGGATGATGCCGTCGCCCACTTTCAAGGAAACGCCACCGCGATTGCGCATGAAGTCCGGCAGAGTGTGATGGGTTTTCACATCCACGGGTTTCGGATACGCCGCGGTGTGGCAGAACGACTGCATCACCAGCTCGGCGGAGAAGCCCAGGCACGCGAGGTCTTTGAGTTCGTCACGGGTCATGGGACCTGTGGTGTCCTGAGAGCCCACGGTGGTCATTTTCGGTTCGCAGTAGGTGCCCGGACGAATGCCGGTCACGCCGCACGCCTTGCCGACCATTTTCTGCGCCAGGGTGAAGCCCTTGGTGCTTTGAGCTGGGGCTTCAGGCTTGTTGAACAGGGTCGAAGGCGCCAGGCCCAGTTCGGCGCGAGCCTTCTCGGTCAGGCCACGGCCGATGATCAGCGGAATACGGCCGCCAGCGCGCACTTCGTCCAACAGGACCGGGGTCTTGAGTTCGAAGGTGGCCAGGACTTCGTCGGTTCCGTGCTTGCAGACTTTACCGGCGTGCGGGTAGACGTCGATCACGTCGCCCATGTGCAGGTTCGACACGTCGAACTCAATCGGCAGTGCGCCGGCATCTTCCATGGTGTTGTAGAAGATCGGTGCGATCTTGTTGCCGAAGCAGAACCCACCGGCACGTTTGTTCGGTACGTACGCAATGTCGTCGCCGAAGAACCACAGCACCGAGTTGGTTGCCGATTTACGCGAAGAACCGGTACCGACCACGTCACCCACGTAGGCCACCGGGAAACCTTGGGCCTTGACGGCTTCGATTTGCTTGAGCGGGCCAATGGCGCCTGGTTGTTCAGGCTCGATGCCGTCACGGGCCATTTTCAGCATGGCCAGGGCGTGCAGCGGGATGTCAGGGCGCGACCAGGCGTCCGGGGCAGGGGACAGGTCGTCGGTGTTGGTTTCGCCTGGCACCTTGAACACGCTCAGGCTGTATTTCTCTTCGATGGCCGCGCGGGCGGTGAACCATTCGCCGTCAGCCCAGGATTGCAGTACGCCCTTGGCGTGAACGTTGCCGTTCTTGGCTTTTTCAGCGACGTCGTGGAAGGCATCGAACATCAGCAGGGTGTGTTTGAGTTGTTCGGCGGCGACGGCGGCCAGTTCGGCGTCGTCCAGCAGCTCGACCAGGGTGGCGATGTTATAGCCGCCCTGCATGGTGCCCAGCAGTTCAACAGCGCGTTTCTTGTCGAGTAGCGGGGAAGTGGCTTCGCCCTTGGCGATGGCGGACAGGAAGCCGGCCTTGACGTAGGCGGCTTCGTCCACTCCAGGCGGTACGCGATGGGTGATCAGGTCGACGAGGACAGCTTCTTCGCCAGCCGGGGGATTCTTCAGCAGCTCGACCAGGCCTGCAGTTTGTTCGGCGTTTAGTGCGAGGGGCGGCAGGCCTTCCTCGGCGCGCTCTTGGACGTGACGGACATAGGCTTGGAGCACGGTGATCTCCTGCGGATAGTGCGCTGGGTAATGGGTACGCAAGGTGGGGTAGCGGAACAATCCGTTACCAGGAAAAAGCAGGAGCAGGGTTTCGGTTACCGAGGGTGACCACCCGTGGCAGCGCCGAAAGAACCTGCTCCTGCAAACCCGTAAAAATCATTTATTGTCGACACATTGATATTGCGAAGCGGAATCTAAAAGGATAATTCGTTGATTGCAACTAGATTGTCGACACATGGTCGATTTTTGTTTGTGGCAAAACCGAAGGACACCTGACAGGTGCGTCTGGATCGGCCACGACATTCGACCTGAGTAGGAGCGAAGCTTGCTCGCGATGGCGGTGTGTCAGGCAGTCCACGTTTGACGGGCCTACCGCCATCGCGAGCAAGCTTCGCTCCTACAGGAAACGCTAACCGTTCCCAGACACTCTGCTTGTCATCGGAAACCCTCTCTGCTCACTTGTCATAGTGGCTAATAGCCGCTAAACGTTAGAGTGTGTTCTTGGAGAGGGGCCTGAAGATGATTTCAAGATTCGTTGTTGTCCCTGCAATACCGACGGAAACGGGATCAATACGTAGTGGGACGCGCTTTTATTGCGAGACGGCGCCAATCGGTTTCAACATCTATGACAACGAAGAGAAACGTCGTTTGAAGACGACCTATCAGGTTCGCCAGGAAGCACAGGAGGCGTGTGCGAGGCTCAACCACGATCAATTTCGGGAGATTCTTGTAGAGCGAGAACCCATGGCGGTGCTTTAGACTATTGCCAAGGTGAATCCGACAGGTTCTGCTGCAAGGCAGAACGCTGGCGGACAGCGACAGCAATTTGGACGCTCTGGGTATTTGGAACATCAGGATGATAGGGACAAAGCGACGCAGCTCGCTCATGGGTTTTATTTTTATCGCGGGTGGCCTCGTTGTTTTTTCGGCCTTGCTATTGCTCAAGTCCGAGACTCAGAGGAGGGAAACGTATTTTTCCGAATACGTGCAGAATATTTCTGCAATTGTGCGCAATCAGCTCGATACCAATGAAGCCGTGCTCTCGGGGTTCTCGGCATTCCTGCAAGCCGTAGATCAAAGTGATACCGAAGCGGCGACCCGCTATGCGGCAGTCGTGTTGTCAGCCTATCCCCATATCTACATGCTCGAAGCCGCACGCGCCGTGCCTATCGCCGAGCAATCCGTCTTTGAAGACCTGCTGCGCCGCACATGGCGGCCAGACTTCAAGCTCAAGGATTTCCCCAGCCTCACTCAGCAGCCAGCCCAACCTCAGGCCTTTCTCAATGAGACTTGGCCTGTATTGTTCATGTACCCGTTACTCCCTGAATCCAGCTCGATTTACGGTGTGAGGCTGGAGACGGTCGCTTACCTTTCGTACGCACTGGCACGAACCCATAGCAGCCAGAAACCCGTGGTTTCCCCCGTGTTCTCCATGTACGAGGGCGGCAGTGCCTACATTCTGATGCAGTCAGTCAATCGACCTGAGCAAGAGCTAGAGAGTGCCAGACCCAATTTTTTTGGTAGCACAATGGTGTCGCTGCTGTTGATCAAGACGGGCTCGCTACTGGATGCCGTCAATCAGGCTAACGTCGATCCACTGGTGCACATTGCCGCCACGCTCAAGACCGGGGCCGGCTCTGAAAGCGATGTGTTTTCAACGCCGGTTCAACAGGCAGGTTTTCTTGATCGCCTGTTTTTGCCGCAATTGAATGACCGTGTCGAAATCCACAGCGCATCGCAACCCATGACGCTGGTATTTGAGCGCCAGCTGCGCTTTGCTGATGTCCTGACCGAAGAAATGTTGATGATTCTGTTGGTACTCGCCGGGACTCTGGTGCTGATGCCGATGGTCTTGATCCGGCATTTCAAGGCGATCGATACGGCCGAAGTCGAGCACGAGCGCGCAACCTACCTCGCCACCCACGACGTGCTCACGCAACTGCCGAACCGTTACCTGTTCGCCGAGCGTTTTGCAGAGGCGTTTTCGGATTGGGAAGTCAAAGGCGTACCGTTTGCCGTGCTGTTGATCGACCTGGATCACTTCAAGGAAATCAACGACCAGCACGGTCACGAAGTGGGCGATCAGGTTCTGCAAACGGTCGCACGCCGAATGCTTCAAACCAGCCGCTCATGTGACACCGTTGCCCGGTACGGTGGTGACGAATTTGTGATGTTGATCTCCAATCTTTCCGACCCCCAGACGGCAGAGTCGCAAGCGACAAGGGTGTTCGACGCCATCACGCAGACCGCGGTGACCAGTGCCGGAGAGCTTTCGGTGTCGTGCAGTGTCGGCGTTTCGCTTTGTCCTGTTCATGGTCGCAGTCTCGACTCATTGCTTAAAGCGGCGGATCAGGCGATGTATGGCGTCAAGCAGCTTGGGCGTAGAGGGGTGGGTGTGATTGAGTTGCCGGCTGGATGAGGTGAGTGCTGTGTTGCACGTCTACGGATAAACCGCTCCATTGATCCATATTCCCGACCTCAACAGACGCGTACTCGCCTTCCAGCCTTTGCCTTTTCGGTAGACCCCAGTAGCGGCCGAAGCACCGGGAGGAGCCAGGTCTCGAACATAGGCCAGCGCCGACGCTGGCCAATCCAAGGTTTCAATACGCTCGTGATCCGATGACCTCCCGTACGGAGGCCGTACTTCTTCGTCTCGTGTGTCGATGTTAAAAAATGTTATTTAGAAAAAATACTTCACATAATCCGTTCATTGGTGGATGATCTGCTCCATCTACAACGCGGCCAACGTCTGCGCCTTGCAGGTGTTGAAGCAGTCGCTGCTTTCCTCTGGAGTACCCCATGAATAACAAGAATGTCGGTGTCGTTGGTCTGGGTGCGATGGGGCTGGGCATTGCCCGCTCGTTGCTGCGCAGCGGTTTCAATGTGCATGCCTGTGATGTGCGTGCTGGCGTGACAGAACAGTTCGCCGGGGAGGGCGGTGTGGCTTGCCCGTCACCGTCGAACATGGCGGCTGAGTGCGACGTGATCATCACCGTGGTGGTCAATGCCGAGCAGACTGAGACCGTGTTGTTTGGAGAGGGTGGCGCCGTGGCTGCGCTGCGCCCGGGCAGCCTGGTGATCGGCTGCGCCACGGTTGCTCCGACTTATGCCGTGGATCTTGGCCAGCGTCTGGCCGCGTTGGGTCTGTTGTATCTGGATGCGCCGATTTCCGGTGGTGCTGCAAAGGCGGCGGCTGGCGAGATGACCATGATGACCTCGGGCCCCGCCGACGCCTATGCCAAGGCCGAGTCGATTCTTTCGGGCATGGCGGGCAAGGTGTACCGCCTGGGTGACGTCCATGGCCTGGGTTCAAAGGTCAAAATCATCAACCAATTGCTCGCCGGTGTGCACATTGCCGCTTCCGCCGAAGCCATGGCACTGGGGCTGCGTGAAGGGGTCGATGCCGATGCGCTGTATGAGGTGATCACCCACAGCGCCGGTAATTCCTGGATGTTCGAAAACCGCGTGCCGCACATTCTCAACGCCGATTACACGCCGTTGTCCGCCGTGGATATTTTCGTCAAGGACCTGGGACTGGTACTCGATACCGCCCGTGCCAGCAAATTCCCGCTACCACTGTCGGCCACCGCTCACCAGATGTTCATGCAGGCATCCAGTGCCGGCTTCGGCCGTGAGGATGATTCGGCGGTGATCAAGATTTTCCCGGGCATCGAATTGCCGACCGCCAAGCCTGAGCCCGTGTGAGGAATACCCCTATGACTACAACCACCGCACGCCCGCTGCTGGGCTGCATCGCCGATGACTTTACCGGTGCCACGGACCTGGCCAACATGCTGGTGCGCGGCGGCATGCGCACTGTGCAAAGCATCGGTATCCCGAGTGCGGAAGTTGCCGCCGGGCTTGATGCCGATGCGATCGTCATCGCCCTCAAGTCCCGTACCACGCCGGCCGTCGAAGCGGTCGAGCAGTCTCTCGCCGCGCTGGCCTGGCTGCGCGAGCAAGGTTGCGAGCAGATCTTTTTCAAATATTGCTCGACGTTCGACTCGACCGCGGCCGGCAACATCGGCCAGGTCAGCGAAGCGCTGTTGGCGGCACTGGGTAGCGACTTTACCCTGGCGTGCCCGGCGTTCCCGGAAAATGGCCGGACGATCTTTCGCGGCCACTTGTTTGTGCAGGATCAGTTGCTCAGTGAATCGGGCATGCAACATCACCCGCTGACACCGATGACCGATGCCAATCTGGTCCGGGTCCTGCAATCGCAGACTCGCCTGGATGTCGGTCTGCTGCGCTACGACACCATTGTCCAAGGTGCCGAGCAGGTGAAGGCGCGCATCGCCGAACTGAAGGCCCAAGGTGTGGGCATGGCCATCGCTGATGCCTTGTCGGACCGCGATCTGTACACCCTCGGTAGCGCCTGCGCCGACCTGCCATTGTTGACGGGCGGTTCGGGCCTGGCCCTTGGCTTGCCGGAAAACTTCCGTCGCGCCGGCAAGCTGCGCGACCTCGATGCTTCGAAGCTCCCGGCAGTGTCCGGCGGGGAAGTGGTGTTGGCCGGCAGTGCGTCGATTGCCACCAATGGACAAGTGGCGGCTTGGCTTGAAGCCGGTCGACCGGCCTTGCGCATTGATCCATTGGCCCTGGCGGCTGGTGAGCCGGTGGTGGCGCAAGCCCTGGCCTTTGCTCGCGAGAACGAACACACCGTATTGATCTATGCCACCAGCTCGCCGCAGGAGGTCAAGTCGGTGCAACAGCAACTGGGTGTGGATCACGCCGGCAGCCTGGTGGAAAACGCCTTTGGCCAAATCGCTCAAGGTCTGTGTCAGAGCGGTGTGCGTCGCTTCGTGATCGCCGGTGGAGAAACATCAGGTGCCGTGGTGCAAGCACTGGGCGTGCAGCTTCTGCAGATCGGCGCGCAGATCGATCCGGGTGTTCCGGCGACGGTCAGCAGCACTGATGAGCCTTTGGCGCTGGCGCTCAAATCGGGCAATTTCGGTGGCCGGGATTTCTTCACTAAAGCGCTTAACCAACTCGCGGGAGGTGTTCAATGATTAACGAAAACGCCCTGCGCGAAGAAATCTGTGCGACAGGCCTTAGCCTGTACCAGCGTGGATACACCGTCGGCAGTGCCGGCAATATCAGCGCACGCCTGGATGATGGCTGGTTGATCACGCCGACTGATGTCTGCCTCGGGCGCCTCGATCCGGCCACCATTGCCAAGGTCAATCTGGCCGGCGAATGGGTGTCGGGGGACAAGCCTTCAAAGACCCTGGCGCTGCATCGCCAGGTCTATGACCGCAACCCGACTGTCGGCGGCGTGGTGCATACCCACTCCACCCACCTGGTGGCATTGACCCTGGCGGGCGTCTGGCAAGCGAACGACATTCTGCCGCCGCTGACGCCCTATCAGGTCATGAAAGTCGGGCATATCCCGTTGATTGGTTATCAGCGACCGGGTTCGCCAAAAGTGGCCAAACAGGTTGCCCAACTGGCCAACAGCGTTCGCGGTGTGATGCTCGAACGCCTTGGCCCGGTGGTCTGGGAGAGTTCGGTTTCCAAGGCCAGCTTCGCTTTGGAGGAACTCGAGGAAACCGCACGACTGTGGCTGATGAGCAATCCCAAGCCAGAACCCCTCGACCAGGCCGCGCTGGACGAGCTGCGAGAAACATTTGGCGCGCACTGGTAACGCGCAGACTCGACACGAAAAAACGATACCGCAAGCCTTGCCCGGGAGACGCCCTGCGACTCTCGACGGACGCGGCTTGCCTGAAAAAACAATAACAACAGGAAATCCAAGCATGACTCACCTTCACTGCGGCATGTGCAGATCCATGGGTAGCACCGTTTCATTGACCCTGCGTGGGGGGCTTATGAAATGAGCCCGTTAATCCTGATGATTACCGCAGGGGCAGGCATCGCCCTGTTGTTGTTCCTGGTGCTCAAGTACAAGTTCCAGCCCTTCGTGGCCTTGATGCTGGTGAGCATTCTGGTAGCGCTGGTGGCCGGGGTGAAGCCGGCTGATCTGGTCGCTACCATCGAAGGGGGTATGGGCAAAACCCTGGGCCATATTGCGATCATCATCGCGCTGGGTGCGATGATCGGGCGGATCATCGAGCTTTCCGGTGGTGCCGAGGCGCTGGCCAAGACGCTGATTACCCGTTTCGGCAATCGGCGTACGCCCCTGGCGTTGACGATTGCTGGCTTCATGGTCGGGGTGCCGGTGTTCTTCGAGGTGGGCGTGATCATCCTCATGCCGCTGGCTTATGGGATTGCCCGGCGCGCACGCAAGCCGCTGTTGGTGTTCGCGTTGCCGATGTGCGCAGCCTTGTTGACCGTACACGCCTTCCTGCCACCGCATCCGGGCGCCGTGGCCGCTGCCAGCCAATTGGGCGCGGACCTGGGCCGCGTGTTGATGTTCGGTCTGCCCATCACAGCCTTTCTTTGCTACATAGGCTACCGGGTGGCCGGGCGCATGACCCGTCGGGTGTACCCGATGACCGACGATATTCGTGCCGAGGTCTATGGCCCGCATGTCACCAACGAAGACCTGGCCGCCTGGACCAACGGCAACGACACGAACCCCGAGCGCGCGGCACAAGCCGTATCGCACATGGGCCTGGAAGAGTCCACCAGCAGCATCGTGTCCAAACTGCCGCCGGCACCCGCGCCGGGTTTTGGCCTGATCGTCAGCCTGATTCTGCTGCCCATTATTCTGATTCTGTTGGGGACGCTGTCCACCTCGCTGCTGCCTGCCGAATCGACTCTTCGCGCGATCATGACCGTGCTCGGTGCGCCGCTGGTGGCGCTGTTGATCGACACCTTGCTGTGTGCCTGGCTACTGGGTTCGCGTCGGGGCTGGAGTCGCACTCAGGTATCAGATGTGATCGGCTCGGCCTTGCCGGGCGTTGCGATGGTGATCCTGATTGCCGGTGCTGGCGGTGTGTTTGGCAAAGTGCTGGTGGACACCGGAATCGGTGCCGTGGTCTCCGATTTATTGCGCACCACAGGTCTGCCGGTGTTGGCGCTGGGCTTTGTGCTGACTATGTTGTTGCGCGCGGTGCAGGGCTCGACCACCGTGGCGCTGGTCACCACTGCCGGTATCATCAGCCCGTTGATCGTGAGCCTCAATCTGACCCCGAACCACATGGCCCTGCTGTGCCTGGCCATGGGCGGTGGCGGGTTGGCCATGTCCCATATCAATGATGCCGGTTACTGGATCTTCACCAAACTGTCAGGCCTGAATGTGGCCGACGGCTTGCGCACGTGGACGGTATTGACCACCTTGCTTGGCACTTTGGGGTTCTGTATTACCCTGCTGATCTGGCCTTTTGTCTAACCCATTATTTCAGGAGCTACCATGCCTCGTTTTGCTGCCAATCTAAGCATGCTCTACCCGGAACATGAGTTTCTGGATCGTTTCGCCGCTGCGGCTGCCGATGGTTTCGAAGCGGTCGAGTATCTGTTCCCCTACGACTACAGCGCTCAAGAACTCAACCAACGCCTGACCGACAACGGCCTGGTACAGGCGCTGTTTAACGCGCCACCCGGTGATTGGGCGGCGGGCGAGCGGGGGACAGTGTCGTTGCCGGGGCGCGAGAGCGAATTTCGCAGCGGATTTGATCGCGCCGTGGAATACGCCAGTGTGCTGGGCAACTCACGCATCCATGTCATGGCCGGCCTACTGCCTTGCGAGAGCGACCGTGCACGGCATCACGCGATTTATGTGGAGAACCTCGCCTACGCCTGTGCCCAAGCCGCCAAGACCGGCGTCACCGTGTTGCTCGAACCGATCAATACGCGGGACATGCCGGGCTTTTTCCTCAACCGGCAAGATCAGGCCCAGGCCATCTGTAAGGAAGTGGGCGCCAGTAACCTGAAGGTGCAGTTCGACTGCTACCACTGTCAGATCGTCGAAGGCGACCTGGCCACCAAACTGCGTCGGGACTTCGACGGTATTGGTCATATCCAGATCGCTGGCGTGCCGGATCGGCATGAGCCGGACCTGGGAGAGGTCAATTACCCGTATTTGTTCGAGCTGATCGATCAGTTGGGTTATGACGGCTGGGTAGGGTGCGAGTACCGACCGCGTGGCAACACCTCGGCCGGTCTGCAATGGCTGCGCGACTGGAAGGCTCGTCAGGCGCAATAGCGCAAGTCACGAGCGGGCTCTGCTGGATGCACGAGCCCGTCGAGTCACGCCGCAGGATGATCAGATGGTAGCAACAGCTCGACACCCTGCTTGCGAATTCCGTCGGCTGCGGCAGGAGCCAAAGCATCATCGCTGAGGATGATATCGAACTGCTCGAGCCCGGCGATTTTGTACATGCTAAAGGTGCCGTATTTCGAACTGCTGGCCACCAGCACCACTTGCGAGGCCGATTGCATTGCCGCTTGTTTGACCTCCACCTTCAGCGCCGAAGGCGTGGTGAGTCCGCGACGCAAATCCCATGAGCTGGTCGAAATGAACGCAATATCAGTGACGACCTGACGCAAGGTGGCCACTGCCAGGCTGCCCACACTCGATTGATTAGAGTGATCCAGTTGCCCACCGGTATGAATTACCGTGACATGGGGCGCGTCGATCAGTGCATGGACGATACCGAAATCGTTGGTCACCACGGTCATGCCCGACAGTGCCTTGATGTAGGGGACGATTTCCAGGGTGCTGGTTCCCGCGTCCAGGTAAATCGCCATGTCGGCATGCAACAGGCGGGCGGCCAATTTGGCCATGGCCTGCTTCTGCGGCAGTTCCACCACTGCCTTGAGCTGATGGCTGGGCTCACTGTGCAGCTGGCTGGCAATTCGCACTCCACCCGTTACCGAATAAGCACGACCTTCCTGTTCCAGCAACGCGATGTCGCGGCGTATGGTCATGTGCGAACAGTCGAACATTTCCATCAATTGATGAACGCTCAGCACTTGATGCTTGCGTAACTGCCTGAGCATCAATTCACGGCGCTGTTCAGGGATCATCGGTGCGCCGCTTTCGGTGGCGATGTCCTTTTGGCTTGGCATTCGGGCTCCAGAATGAATAAATCGCAGACTAGGAAGACGGGCAACCATAGTAGCGAATCTGCTTCTGGATCAGGCAAAAAAGAAGGTGGCTACTCGATTGTCGCGCGCAAAGGCCGGGGGGCATGACCTTGTCAGAAGTGGGGGGAGCACGCCGGTTTCAGTCGCGGCCTAGCCACCCACTTCAGGTCCTTGGTACCCGATATGACGTTGTAACGCGATGGACCCTCCTTAAAGATACATCAGCGTTATTTTGCCCGACTGTCCAGGGTAATACAGACGAGCTCTCACAATGTACTTTCGACCTTTGAAGAGCTTATAGGTAATCGTCGCATTTCTTTCCTCGCCGCTATCATCGTCTGCCGTTAAATATCTCGGATCTCCTTTTATATCTTCGAACAAAACAAGCAGCGCGTCAGTGGCCCCCTTTGTTTCGATACAGTAACTTCTGGACTCGGTGGGTGCGATCAGGTAGTCAATCTGTTTGCCGGCGGCGAGGGCGACGGTTACCGGCTCCGCCAGTACAAGCGGTTTCAGGCCTGCCGCCAAGGGTGGATACCATTGACGAACCCATTCCTTATCTCCATTCGAAAGCACGCCTGGAGGGACAAGCCCATTGATATCGTATTGTTGCGGTTCATCGATTAGACCTGAATCAAACTCGTACTCCATAATTGAATCAGGGTCCCACTTCGATCCATTGACCTGCTGCGGCGTCAATTTTTCCAATATGTTGTGATACGTAGTTGCGCGGTCCCAATTATTGGGAGGACCTCCCAATGAATCATATACGGCTTGTTCATGCCACTTGATTCCCGCAAAGGGGTTTTGATGCTCATGCTCCATGCCGAGCACATGTCCAAGTTCATGAAGCGCGGTCCCACGCCCATAGGGTGTCGTGAGATCCCAACCAAAAACCGTGGTTGGCTCAGTGAGCGGAACACTCAGGACATCGCGACCGACTGCGGAGGCAGAAGCCCCATCGGCGGTCGAGTAACCAATTCGGACTTCGGCCTCGCTCAGTTGATTAACCTCTTTGAACTCAAGGCCTATGCCGACCGCTTTCCATTTCTTGAAAGCATCACGAACTGCATCCGCCTGCACTTTCGGAACCGCATAGCGAGAGCCTTTGCCAAAAAAACAATAGTGAAGAACCGTACCGTTAGCCCATTTGGTGGTTGTCCTGAGAATGGCGGCGGCCCTTCGCGGATCTACAGTCACGGAGGAGGAGAGTTGCCGCACCGGCCGTGGTAGATTTGCGCAGAGTGGTTTAGATATGTTCTGTGGCTTTTTGGATAACTTGGGTTTAGGCGCGCGGGCCATATAAGTCTCCTTGGCAAGATGAACATGACGAAACTGGGTAGTTCTCGAAACACTGCGGCAGTAGTGTTTTTCAAAACTCCACGGTCATTAACTACCTGGCTCGACATTGACTAACCGCAAACTAGTAGGTGCCTACATCTATAGACTGGCCGGCGGAACCATGCTGGACATAGTTGCTATATGCGTTATCACTGATCTTGCTAAGCCTGACAGCTAGTTGTCCGGAATCATGGCCTGGAACGCGCCCGGTGTTGTCAAAAACGCAGTTTGATTACCCAAAAGAGAAAAGTCATGGCCGATGCCCGTGCACAATCAGTTCCCAGATAGCGAGCGTCTGGTGCCACATAACGTGGGGCAAGAATGGCGTCCTCATACGAAGGTGGGTGTCTATCCTCAATAGTGGTTTGATTCATTCAGCAAGGCCCGAATGGACGTGATCTCATGATTGAACACCGATTTAAAATTAGATTTTCCGAGATCGAAGCCGCAGTGCCACCTGCACCAGGCCTCTATGAGATCGTAACGGACGAAGTAACGCTGCTGAAGGTAGGCATCAGCAGCAATTTACGTAGACGGCTTATTCAGCACCGGCAATCCAGGCAATCTCGCCTGAAGCTTAAGGATGCCGTTAACCCGCTCTGCCTTGGCGTTTTGATAACAATCGTAACCATCGGTCATCGAGCACGTAATGCCATGCTTGGCATGGAGCTTTTTATAAAGCACCGAGCAGTACCACGCTGTGCCCGGGTGGCAAAGAGCGTATGCGCAGGTTGATGGCCGTGGTCGAAAGCGGGGGAGTGGACCTGTCTGCGCTGGTGACTCACCGTTTTAAACTGGACGACATTGAAGCGGCTTACGATCTGTTCGCTCATCAGCGCGATGGGGTCATGAAGGTGGCGATTACTCCGTGACGCGCACTTACTGAGTTACTGAGGGCGAAGCCACCGCTAAAAGCCCTCAACCTCTTTTGACGGCCGCTTGCAAACACTCCACAAAGCGCTGGGCAACCGGCGTGAGCAGCGTGCCCTTGCGCATGATGATGCTCATCTCAAGCGCCGGCTGTGCCTGCTCCAACGGGATCTGCCGCAACCCGAGGCTGGCGATGCTGTCGGCCAGCAGGCGTGTGAACAGCACCAGGGAATCGGTGCCGATCACCAGGCCCAGGGCGATGGCGAAGGATGAGCAGTGGATGATCCGCCGTGGCAGCGCCAGAGCGGCATGCTCGAACATCGCCTCCATCACGCTGTGCTGGAAACCGCCCGAGGGTACGGTGCTCAGCCACTGTGCGTCGGCCAGTTCGGCGAGGTGGCGAGCGTTGACCAGCGGATGTCCTGCCCGCGCCATCACCACGAAGTCCGTCGAGAACAGCGGCACGCTGATCAGGTCGTCCCCCAGCATGTCGGGTAGTACGTGGGAGACGACGAAATCCAGTGAGCCATCGCGCAGATGCTGCACCGCGAGGGGGAACTTGACCTCCATGAAGGTCATTTCGGCATCCGGCGCCGTTTTCTGGAATTGCTCCAGCGCCTTTGGCAGCAGGCTCAAGGCAATGGTCGAAGTCGCGCTGACCCTGACCTTGCCACGCAGGTTGTTCTTGATCTGATCGAGTTCTTCCCGTGCTCGACGCAGGTCTTCGAGTATCTGCTGGGCACGGATTTGCAGGGCGATGCCGTATTCGGTCAGTTCGATGCCCTGCACGTTGCGCGTCATCAGGACAACGCCCAGATCGCTCTCCAGCTCCTGGACACTGCGGGTGACGGCGGGCTGTGTCAGGTTCAGGCAGCGGGCGGCGGCGCGCAGGCTCTTTTCTTCGGCGACGGTCACGAACACCTGGAGCTGGTTAATTTTCATGGCGTTCTCATGCCTGCTTGGTGATAAAAAAAACTGATCATACTCAAAAAAATAGGATCTTTTCAGAGCATTCGCCAATCTCTACTGTGGCTTCACACCCCGCCCGGCGGTGGCTTACAACAAAGAGCACCAACAAAGAGAAGCCAAGCGATATGGACACTACCCGACGTTACTGCGAGGTCGCGGACCTCGCCGAATCGGCTGAAGAGCTGCGCACGATACGCCACCACCTGCACCAGCATCCCGAACTGGCCTACGAAGAACGGGAAACGGCCGCGCTGGTGGCAAGAAAACTGGAGGAGTGGGGTTATGCGGTGACCACCGCTGTCGGGCAAACCGGCGTGGTCGGCTCGCTGACCGTCGGTGACGGGCCGCGCAGCATCGGCATCCGCGCCGACATGGATGCCTTGCCGATTCTTGAACAAACCGGCTTGCCCTACGCCAGCCGGCATCCCGGCAAGATGCATGCGTGCGGCCATGATGGTCACACCACCATGCTGTTGGGCGCCGCCCGTTACCTTTCGCAGACGCGCCGTTTCTGCGGCACCGTGCATCTGTACTTTCAGCCGGCGGAGGAGCACGGGATCAACAGCGGTGCGCTGAGCATGATCAACGACGGCCTGTTCGAACGCTTTCCCTGTGACGCGGTGTTCGGGTTGCACAACCATCCGGGCGCACCGGCCGGCACGATGTTGTTTCGTCGCGGACCGCTGCAGGCGGCGGGCGATAACGTCTACATCACCATCAAGGGCAACGGTGGCCATGCGGCACGGCCACATCTGACGGTCGATCCGGTGGTGGTGGCCTCAAGCATCGTCATGGCCTTGCAAACCATCGTGGCGCGCAATATCGATCCCACAGCGCCGGCGGTGGTAACGGTTGGCGTCTTGCAGGCCGGGACCGCCAACAATGTCATTCCCGGCAGTGCCAGGCTTGAATTGAGCGTGCGTTCGTTCAGTGGCGAGGTGCGTGCGTTGCTCAAGACGCGCATCACTGACCTGGTACAGCAGCAGGCCGCCAGCTACGGCGCCGAAGTCGAAATCGACTACCTCATGGGCTATCCGGTGGTGATCAATAGCGATCGCGAAACCGAGTTTGCGATCGCGGTGGCACAGGAGCTGGTGGGCGTCGACAAGGTGGTGCCACACACCGACCTGCTGATGGGCAGCGAAGACTTTGCCTACATGCTGCAAGCCCGCCCGGGTTGCTTCCTGCGCCTTGGCAATGGCGACGGAGAAGACGGCTGCATGGTCCACAACCCGGGCTATGACTTCAACGACAGCAACCTGCCGATCGGTGCCGCCTATTGGGCGCGGCTGGTGGAGCGTTACCTGGCCCAACCCTAGTCGCTTTTCCTCTCAGCCAGCCTCTCGTATAGAGAACAACAGCACGGCTGGCGACCTTGAATGAACCTGTCTTCGGAGTTTCAAATGAACAAACTCGTCATTTCGCTCGCCCTTTTTCTGGCCGCCAGCGGCGCATATGCCAAGGACTGGACCGTTATCCGTTTCGGTGTCGATCCCAGCTACGCACCGTTCGAGTCGAAGGCGCCCGACGGTACGCTGGTGGGCTTTGATATCGATATCGGCAATGCCATCTGTGCCCAGCTCAACGCCAAATGCGTATGGGTGGAAAGTCCCTGGGACAGTGTGATTCCGGGGCTGAAAGCGAAGAAGTTCGACGGCATTCTGTCGTCGATGAGCGTGACCGAAAAGCGCCTGCAGCAGATCGACTTCTCGGACAAGATCTACCACACCCCCTCCAGCCTGGTGGCGAGGAAGGGCACGGACATCCAGCCGGTGATCGAGTCGCTCAAGGGCCGGCGCATCGGCGTGGAGATGGGCTCGACCCAGGAAGCCTTTGCCAAGACCCACTGGGCGGCCAATGGTGTAACCGTGCTGTCGTACCAGAATCAAGATCTGGTGTATCAGGACCTGCTGTCGGGGCGACTGGATGCCGCGCTGCAGGACACGGTGCAGGCGGATATGAGCTTCCTGAAAAGCGAGCAAGGTCGTGATTTTGCGTTCGCTGGCGAGGCTGTGCACGACACCAAAACCCTGGGAATGGGCGGATCCATCGGCTTGCGCAAGGAAGACACCGATTTGAAGCAGGCCATCAACGAGGCCTTGGCCGAGATGCACCGCAACGGCACCTACGAAAAGATCCAGGCCAAGTATTTCGATTTCGATATCAACAACGGGTAGCCGATGGGCGCATGGGTTTTGTAGGGGGAGGGTGCTGCACCTTCCGACCAAATGCTTAAGCCTGTCTGTACAAGTAGAGATGGCTGCATTAGAGTCGGCCGCACACCTCGACTCATGGGTCTGTCCGCGACCTTGCCGGGTGTTTGCATCTTGATCGGCTCCACGAACGATACCCGTGCGCCACAAGCGCTCATGTTGGTCTTCAGGAAAACAACAATGAAAAAAACCTTTCTGATCCTTTCCACTTCAGCTCCCTGCGTGTCTGCCTCTCGCGTCATGGAGGTGCTCCATGCTGGATAACCTCTTGCAGATCCTCGGGCTGTCGGGCTTCAGCTTGAAGGGCTTTGGCCCGTTGCTGCTGCAGGGCTCGTGGATGACGGTGAAATTATCCTTCATGTGCCTGCTGGTGAGCGTGGGCCTGGGCCTGATCGGTGCCAGCGCCAAACTGTCGCGCTCGTCGCTGTTGCGCATGCCGGCGCAGGCCTACACCACGCTGATCCGCGGGGTGCCGGACCTGGTGCTGATGCTGCTGATCTTCTACAGCCTGCAAACCTGGCTGACCAACCTGACTGAAGCCATGGGCTGGGACTACATCGAAATCGACCCGTTCAGCGCCGGGGTCATTACCCTGGGCTTCATCTACGGGGCGTATTTCACCGAAACCTTCCGTGGCGCCATCCTCGCCGTGCCCAAGGGGCAGATGGAAGCGGCCACCGCCTACGGCCTGAGCCGTGCCCAGCGCTTTCGCCTGGTGGTGTTTCCGCAAATGATGCGCTTCGCACTGCCGGGCATCGGCAATAACTGGATGGTCATCCTCAAGGCCACCGCGCTGGTGTCGATCATCGGCCTGGCCGATCTGGTCAAGGTGGCCCAGGACGCCGGCAAGAGTTCCTACCAACTGTTCTTCTTCCTGGTGCTGGCGGCCCTGATCTATCTGGTGGTCACCACCATTTCGAACCAGGTCCTGCGCCGTCTGGAGATCCACTACGCAGCAGGCACCCGCGAGGCCGTACGATGATTGAGCTATTGCAGGAATACTGGAAACCTTTCCTCTATAACGACGGCCAGAACATCACCGGCCTGGCCATGACCCTCTGGTTGCTCAGTGCCTCGATCTTCATCGGCTTCGTGATGTCGGTACCGCTGTCGATTGCCCGGGTCTCACGCAATGTCTGGGTGCGCTGGCCGGTGCAGTTCTACACCTACCTGTTTCGCGGTACACCGCTGTATATACAGCTACTGATCTGCTACACCGGGATCTACAGCATCGCCGCGGTACGTGCCCAGCCCATGCTCGACGCGTTCTTTCGTGACGCGATGAACTGCACGATCCTGGCCTTCGCCCTGAACACCTGCGCCTACACCACGGAGATTTTCGCCGGGGCGATCCGCAGTATGAACCATGGCGAAATCGAGGCCGCCAAGGCCTATGGCCTGCGGGGCTGGAAGCTGTATGCCTACGTCATCATGCCCTCAGCCCTGCGCCGATCGCTGCCGTATTACAGCAACGAAGTGATCCTGATGTTGCACTCGACCACCGTGGCCTTTACCGCCACCGTACCGGACATCCTCAAGGTCGCCAGGGATGCCAACTCGGCGACCTTCCTGAC
Organism: Pseudomonas putida; assembly: GCF_050990305.1. Classification (GTDB taxonomy): domain Bacteria; phylum Pseudomonadota; class Gammaproteobacteria; order Pseudomonadales; family Pseudomonadaceae; genus Aquipseudomonas; species Aquipseudomonas putida_AH. The sequence goes on from NZ_CP158817.1 coordinate 3,191,065, forward strand.
CTTCCAGTCGTTCGGTATCGCCGCCGCCATTTACCTGGCAGTCACGTTCTCTCTGGTCAGCCTGTTCCGCCTGGCTGAACGCCGCTGGTTGTCCTTCCTTGGCCCGGCTCATTAATTCAGGAGGCTTGCACATGTACAAACTGACCGTTGAAAACCTGCACAAAAGCTACGGCAACCATGAAGTGCTCAAGGGCGTTTCGCTGAATGCCAAAACCGGCGATGTGATCAGCCTGATCGGCGCCAGTGGTTCGGGAAAAAGTACCTTTCTGCGCTGCATCAATTTCCTGGAAACGCCCAACGACGGCGCCATGAGCCTGGATAACCAGCCAATTCGCATGGTCCATGACCGGCATGGCATGCGCGTGGCCGACGCCGATGAACTGCAACGCCTGCGTACCCGCCTGGCCATGGTGTTCCAGCACTTCAACCTGTGGAGCCACATGACCGTGCTGGAAAACATCACCATGGCCCCGCGTCGGGTGCTGGGGGTCAGCAAGAAGGACGCCGAGGAGCGCGCGCGGCGCTATCTGGATAAGGTCGGTTTGCCGGCGCGAGTCGCCGAGCAGTACCCGGCGTTTCTGTCGGGTGGTCAACAGCAGCGCGTCGCCATTGCCCGGGCGCTGTGCATGGAACCGGAGATCATGCTGTTCGACGAGCCGACCTCGGCGCTGGATCCGGAGCTGGTGGGGGAGGTGCTCAAGGTCATCCAGGGGCTGGCAGAGGAGGGGCGCACCATGATCATGGTGACCCACGAAATGAGCTTTGCCCGCAAGGTGTCGAACCAAGTGCTGTTCCTGCATCAGGGACGGGTGGAGGAGCAGGGCGCACCCGAGGATGTATTGGGTAACCCCAAGAGCGAGCGCCTGCAGCAGTTCCTCAGCGGTAACCTGAAGTAAGGCCAAAAAACGCCATCAATCCCCTGTAGGAGCCGGCTTGCTGGCGATGGCGGCAGGTCAGGCGCTGCATTGCTGACTGGACCGGCGCCATCGCCAGCAAGCCGGCTCCTACAGGTTTTTACCCGGCCACCCATCGGGTTCGGCTCTTGAATCCAATCATTTCACCCACGACGGCCTAAAAAAAGGTTCGGTAAAAATTTCACTTGATTAAGCTTGTATATACATGATTGTATTTATACACCAGCTGTATCAACAAACCTACGTAACAGGCCATAACAAGAGGATTCTCGGTGAGCAAGCCAACCCCCGCCCCAGCAACAAAGCACCGTGACGTCGAAATCCGCGCACCACGCGGCAACACGCTGACCGCCAAAAGCTGGCTGACCGAAGCGCCGCTGCGCATGCTGATGAACAACCTCGACCCGCAAGTGGCCGAGAACCCAAAAGAACTGGTGGTTTACGGTGGTATCGGTCGTGCGGCGCGTAACTGGGAGTGCTACGACAAGATCGTCGAAAGCCTGACCAACCTCAATGACGACGAGACCCTGCTGGTGCAATCCGGCAAGCCGGTCGGCGTGTTCAAGACCCACAGCAACGCCCCGCGCGTACTGATCGCCAACTCCAACCTGGTACCGCACTGGGCCACTTGGGAGCACTTCAACGAACTGGACGCCAAGGGCCTGGCCATGTACGGCCAGATGACCGCCGGCAGCTGGATCTACATCGGCAGCCAGGGCATCGTCCAGGGCACCTACGAAACCTTCGTCGAAGCCGGTCGCCAGCACTACAACGACAACCTGACCGGCAAGTGGGTCCTGACCGCAGGTCTGGGTGGCATGGGCGGCGCGCAGCCACTGGCCGCCACCCTGGCCGGTGCCTGCTCGCTGAACATCGAATGCCAGCAGATCAGCATCGATTTCCGCCTGAAAACCCGCTACGTCGACGAGCAAGCCAAAGACCTGGACGACGCCCTGGCGCGCATCGCCAAGTACACCGCCGAAGGCAAAGCCATCTCCATCGCCCTGTGCGGTAACGCGGCGGAAATCCTGCCGGAACTGGTGCGTCGCGGCGTGCGTCCGGACATGGTCACCGACCAGACCAGCGCCCACGATCCACTGAACGGCTACCTGCCCGCCGGCTGGACCTGGGACGAATACCGCGCTCGCGCCAAGACCGAGCCGGCTGCCGTGGTGAAAGCCGCCAAGCAATCCATGGCCGTGCACGTTAAAGCCATGTTGGACTTCCAGAAAATGGGCGTGCCGACCTTCGACTACGGCAACAACATCCGCCAGATGGCCCAGGAAGAGGGCGTGGAAAACGCTTTCGACTTCCCAGGCTTCGTACCGGCCTACATCCGTCCGCTGTTCTGCCGTGGCATCGGCCCGTTCCGTTGGGCGGCACTGTCGGGCAACGCTGAAGACATCTACAAAACCGACGCCAAAGTCAAAGAACTGATCCCGGACGACGCCCACCTGCACAACTGGCTGGACATGGCCCGCGAGCGCATCAGCTTCCAGGGTCTGCCGGCACGTATCTGCTGGGTTGGCCTGGGTCTGCGCGCCAAGTTGGGCCTGGCGTTCAACGAAATGGTCCGCAGCGGCGAGCTGTCGGCGCCAATCGTCATCGGTCGCGACCACCTGGACTCCGGCTCGGTATCGAGCCCGAACCGCGAAACCGAATCGATGCAGGACGGTTCCGACGCCGTGTCCGACTGGCCGCTGCTCAACGCCCTGCTCAACACCGCGAGCGGCGCGACCTGGGTCTCCCTGCACCACGGCGGCGGCGTCGGCATGGGCTTCTCCCAGCACTCGGGCATGGTGATCGTCTGCGACGGTACTGACGAAGCGGCGGAGCGTATCGCTCGCGTACTGCACAACGACCCGGCGACCGGCGTCATGCGTCACGCCGATGCCGGTTACCAGATCGCCATCGACTGCGCCAAAGAACAAGGGCTGAACCTGCCGATGATCACCGGTCAATAACGTAAAACCCGTAGGAGCTGGATTGCTGGCGATGGCGGTATGCCTGACACCTTGCGGTGTCTGAATCGCCAGCAAGCCGGCTCCTACGGGGATCACTCATAATCCATAGAGTTTTTGAACATGACTGCATTGAATTTGATTCCCGGCCAACTGAGCCTTGCCCAACTACGCGCTGTGTACCAGCAGCCGGTGAAACTGACCCTGGACAACAGCGCTTCGGCACAGATCGAAGCGAGCGTCGCCTGCGTGGAACAGATCCTCGCCGAAAACCGCACCGCCTACGGCATCAACACCGGTTTTGGTTTGCTGGCCTCGACCCGCATCGCCAGCGCGGACCTGGAAAACCTGCAGCGTTCGCTGGTGCTGTCCCACGCCGCCGGCGTCGGCGAGCCGGTCAGTGACGCCATGTGCCGCCTGATCATGGTGCTCAAGGTCAACAGCCTGAGCCGTGGCTTCTCCGGCATTCGCCGTAAAGTCATCGATGCGCTGATCTCGCTGATCAACGCCGAGGTTTACCCGCACATCCCGCTCAAAGGCTCGGTCGGTGCTTCCGGTGACTTGGCGCCACTGGCGCACATGTCGCTGGTGCTGTTGGGTGAAGGCAAGGCGCGCTACAAAGGCCAATGGCTGCCGGCCACCGAAGCCCTGGCCGTGGCCGGTCTGGAGCCATTGACGTTGGCTGCCAAAGAAGGTCTGGCGCTGCTCAACGGCACCCAAGTGTCCACCGCATTCGCCTTGCGCGGTCTGTTCGAAGGTGAAGACCTGTTTGCCGGCGCCCTGGCCGTGGGTGGCCTGACCGTTGAAGCGGTACTGGGTTCGCGCTCGCCGTTCGATGCACGCATCCACGCCGCTCGCGGTCAACGCGGCCAGATCGACACTGCTGCTGCCTACCGCGATCTGCTGGGCGAGCGCAGCGAAGTGTCCGACTCCCACCGCAACTGCGAGAAGGTCCAGGACCCGTACTCCCTGCGCTGTCAGCCGCAAGTCATGGGCGCCTGCCTGACTCAGTTCCGTCAGGCCGCCGAGGTGCTGGTGATCGAGGCCAACGCCGTTTCCGACAACCCGCTGGTGTTCGCGGCCGAAGGCGATGTGATTTCCGGCGGTAACTTCCACGCCGAGCCGGTGGCCATGGCTGCCGACAACATGGCTTTGGCCATCGCCGAAATCGGCTCCCTGAGCGAACGTCGCATCTCGCTGATGATGGACAAGCACATGTCGCAACTGCCGCCGTTCCTGGTGGCCAATGGCGGTGTGAACTCCGGCTTCATGATCGCCCAGGTGACAGCAGCGGCCCTGGCCAGCGAAAACAAGGCATTGGCCCACCCGCACTCGGTGGACAGCCTGCCAACCTCCGCCAACCAGGAAGACCACGTATCCATGGCCCCGGCCGCGGGCAAGCGCCTGTGGGAAATGGCTGAAAACACCCGTGGCATTCTCGCGGTGGAATGGCTTGCAGCCTGCCAGGGCCTGGACCTGCGCGAAGGCTTGAAGACCTCGACCAAGCTTGAACAGGCTCGCAATACCCTGCGCAACAAAGTCGCGTACTACGAGAAAGACCGCTTCTTCGCCCCGGACATCAACGCCGCAAGCGAACTGTTGGCCTCCCGTTGCCTGAACGAACTGGTACCGGCGCGGTTGCTGCCAAGCCTCTAAGCAGGCGCCTTGGCCGGGAGCCTGACTCCCGGTATCTCCCATTTCCGTGCACAGCCTGTCTAACTCGCTGTGCACGGCTTTTCGCCCGACAAAAATAATCAGGAAAGCGAAATGCAAGCGCAAGCAACAGGTTTGAAACGCGGGCTATCGGCCCGACATATCCGCTTCATGGCGCTGGGATCGGCGATCGGCACCGGGCTGTTCTACGGTTCGGCCTCGGCCATCCAGATGGCGGGCCCGGCGGTGCTGCTGGCCTATCTGATTGGTGGTGCGGCGGTGTACATGGTCATGCGCGCGCTCGGTGAAATGGCGGTGCACAACCCGGTTGCCGGCTCCTTCGGTCAGTACGCCAGTACGTACCTGGGGCCGATGGCCGGCTTTATTCTTGGTTGGACCTATGCGTTCGAAATGGTCATCGTGGGCCTGGCCGACGTGACGGCCTTCGGCATCTATATGGGCTTCTGGTTTCCGGAAGTGGCGCGCTGGATCTGGGTACTCGGCATCGTCTTCGTAATCGGTGGCCTGAACCTGTGCACCGTGAAAGTCTTCGGTGAAATGGAGTTCTGGATGTCTCTGCTCAAGGTCAGCGCGATTATCGCGATGATTCTCGGTGGGTTCGGCATCATGGCGTTCGGTATCGGCAGCTCAACGGCCGGGCACGTGACGGGAATCAGCAACCTGTGGACCCAGGGCGGCTTCATGCCCAACGGTGTAGGCGGCCTGATTGCCTCGTTCGCAGTGGTGATGTTTGCATTCGGCGGCATCGAGATCATCGGCGTGACCGCCGGCGAAGCGAAGGACCCGCAGCATGTCCTGCCCAAAGCAATCAATGCGGTTCCCCTGCGTATTCTGCTGTTCTATGTGCTGACGCTGTTTGTGTTGATGGCGATCTTCCCGTGGCAACAAATCGGCAGCAATGGCAGCCCGTTCGTGCAGATTTTCGACAACCTGGGCATCAGCTCGGCGGCGACCATCCTCAATATCGTGGTGATTTCCTCGGCAATCTCGGCGATCAACAGCGACATCTTCGGCGCCGGGCGCATGCTGTTCGGCCTGGCCCAGCAAGGTCAGGCGCCAAAGGCTTTCGGTCAGCTGTCGCGCCACGGCGTGCCATGGATGACGGTGGTGGTCATGAGCGCCGCGTTGCTCGGTGGCGTGCTGCTGAACTACCTGATCCCGGAAAACGTGTTCGTCCTGATCGCTTCGATCGCGACCTTCGCCACCGTCTGGGTCTGGTTGATGATCCTGTTGACCCAGGTGGCCATGCGTCGCTCCATGAGCGCTGAGCAAGTCGCGCAGCTGAAGTTTCCGGTGCCGTTCTGGCCTTACGCGCCCATGGCCGCGATTGCCTTCATGGCCTTCATCTTCGGTGTGCTGGGTTACTTCCCGGATACCCAGGCGGCCTTGATCGTCGGGGTGGTGTGGATTGCCTTGCTCGTGCTTGCTTACCGGCTGTGGGTCAAGCCAGCGGCGGGGCAGGCGGCGCGGGTGATGGGCGAGGCTTCTGTCGGTTAATTCGAATGGCGAGAGGATTTATCCCCTCGCCATTTTCAGTTGTCCCTGTGCACTGCATTGACCGGAAGGCGACTGCCCAGACGGTAGCGTGAGGAGGGGTGGATCAAGCGCACATAGGTCACGATCTTGCTCTGATTCCAGGTGCGGCGCATGAGCACCAGGCAGGGTTCATTGATATCAATCTGCAGGTATTTGCTTTCGTCGCTGCTGGGGTGGCTGGCCTCGACGATATGCTCCATTTCATCGGGTCTCAGGACCTGCAACAGATACATGGCAGGTTGAAGTTTTGCGCCAAATTCCTGCTGGAGAAATTCCGGAATCATCTCGGGATTGACGTAGCGATCCTCGAGTTGCACCGGAATGCCTTCTTCGCTGTGCACACAGATCACATGAAAAACTGAAGCCCCGGTCGGTAACGACAACGCAGCCGCCACCGGCATCGAGGCGACTTCGCGTCCCAGGTGCAGCACCTTGCACGTGTAGGTGTGGCCCCGAGCGATGATCTCGTCGGCGATGTTGGTAATGCGCAGCAGGTTCGATTGCGGCTTGCTTTCGGCGACGAAAGTGCCCACGCCGGAAATCCGTACCAGATGACCTTCCTCAGTCAGCTCGCGCAAGGCACGGTTGATCGTCATCCGCGACATGCCCAGTTCCTCGACCAAGCGATGCTCTGAGGGAATCATGTCACCGGCTTTCCAAACGCCCGCGCGAAGCTGGTCTTGCACGAAATCCTTCGCGCGCCGGTAGAGCGCTTGCGGTGCATTTTTAATCATGGGTTGGTCCGTCATTGCGGTGCGGCATGAATGGTTGCCGAGGCGTGGAGAAAAGGACGGTATCGTCACAGGTTACGGGGGATGGCTGCAAGTGCCGAAAGTATCCAACTTAAGGTCAGAGCAAGAGTATATCGTCAGCCAGCAAGCTCGCTCCCACAGTTGTTTCGTGAACCTCGATCCCCGTAGGAGCCGGCTTGCTGGCGATAGCGATCAGCGGGCGCAGGAGCACACAAGCCCAATGGTTCAAATGTTTTTGGGATGGGCGGTTGAGGAGGGTGGGTATCGTAAAGCGCCGGAACACTGTAATCCAGCGTTCCGGCGATCAACTTCAAGGTCGACTTAGAGACGTTCGGGAGCAAAATCCGTTTGCTCGCAAACCGGTTAACGGGGCCAGAGGGTTGGAAACAATTCGTGCTCCAAAGGGGCGCCAGCTGCCAGCGTGTCTTCAAGGCCGGGGAAATGAGGGGAGGTGACCCAGGCTCTTGGCGCATGCCGAACGTCATCGCCGATGACTCTCACTGAGAATGCACGACGTCGGTTTTGCCCCGCCACCCCGGACGAAGCATGCAAGGTCAGCATGTTGAAACACACCATGTCCCCTGGTGCCAGCGCCCATCCCAATATGGGGAAATCCTCGCGATGACTCTCAATATCCGGCAGTTCGTCGAGCGTACCTTCGGCAAACCATTTGGCCTGGCTGTCCATGAAAGATCGAGGCATCAACCAGGGGCCCTTGTGTGATCCGGCAATGAATTCGAGGGTTGATTCCCGTGGTACGGGGTCGACGGGAATCCAGAAACTGACGGTATCTGCGCCGCTGATGTTGTAATACGGCTGGTCTTGGTGCCAGGGGGTTCTCTGACGGGTATTGGGCTCCTTGACCAGTAAGTGGTCGTGATGCAGGCGCACCTGTTGGCTGCCCAGCAGCGCCGCCGCAATGGGCCCGATGGCAGAGTTGAAGATGAAATTGCGATAGTGCGCATTCGTTTGCCAGTTGCAGAAGTCCTCGAAGAACCAGCCCGGGTCGTCGGGGCTGCTCGCCACTTTGGCACGGGGGCTGGGTTGGGCCAGGTTGCGTTCGATGCCTCGGGTCAGCTCGCTGATGAGCGCTGGCGTAAACGCATTGCGGATACACACGGCACCATCACGCTGGAACGCGCGGATCGTTTCGTCGCTGACGGGCAGGGCGAGCGATTGAATGTGTTGGGTCAGATCATTCATGGGTTTGCCTCATTCGCCGTAAATATCGAAGTTGAAATACTGCTTCGCGATCTGGTCGTACTGTCCCGACTGGCGAATGCCGGCAATGGCGGTGTTGAGTTGCTCCCTGAGTTCTGGCTGGTTCTTGCGAACACCGATGGCAACCCCATCGCCGATGATGCTTTTGTCGGTGATGGGGTCGCCTGCGAAGCTAAAGTCCTGGCCTTGAGGCTTCTGCAGTAAACCGATGTCGGCTTGAACCGACGCCTGGAATGCAGCATCCAGGCGTCCATTGATGAGGTCTGAAAACACCTGGTCCTGGGTCTGGTAGGACAGGATGTTGGCACCCTGGCGACCCCATTGCGTCTTGGCGTAATTTTCATGCAACGAGCCTTGAACGACCCCGACTGACTTGCCCTGTAATGACTGCGGCGTTGGCAGCAGTCCCGAGTTCTTTCTTGCCACCAGCGAAGAGGGAGCGGTGTAGATTTTGTTGCTGAAGTCGACTTGCTGTCGACGCACTTCGGTGGCGCTGAAGGCGGACAGGATCGCGTCGAACTTCCTGGCCTTCAAAGCCGGGATCATGCCGTCGAAACTCTGCTCGACCCAAATGCACTTGACCTGCAACTCGGCGCACAGGGCGTTGCCCAGGTCGATATCGAAACCGCTCAATGAACCATCCGGCTGTTTTGTCTCGAATGGCGGGTAGCTGGGGTCCACCCCGAATTTGATCACCGGCTGCGCCTGGGACAGCGGGGCCACGATCAATCCGAAGAGCAGGGCGGCGTAACGACGGTTAAGTAGCTGCATGATGACCTCGTTTTTATTGGTTTTAGCGGTTTGACAGGTCGTTTCTCAAGCGTTCAGCGGTAGGAAAGCTTCGGTCAGCTTGACCCAGAAGCCCGCGCCCCGGATCAGGATGTCATCGTTGAAGTCGTAGCGCGGGTCGTGAGCCATGCAGCTCTTTTCACCATCGCCATTGCCGATAATCAGGTAACAACCGGGGCATTTCTGCAGGAAATAGGCAAAGTCTTCGCTGCCATTGAAAGGCACGATATCGGTCATGACTTCGTCTTCACCCAGCCAGTCGACGGCCACTTGGCTGGCGAATTGGGTCATTTCGTGATCGTTGACCAGCAAGGGGTAGTCGGCACTGTATTGGATGTCGGCAGTCGCGCCGAACGCCTCGGCCTGGGCATGGATGAGCTTACAGATCTGCTGTTCCAGGTGGTCCCTGACCGCATTGTTCAGCGAGCGTACGGAAATCAGCATGTGTGCGCTGTCCGGGATCACATTGGAAGCCTTGCCTGCATTGATTGAGCCGACAGTGATCACGCTCATTTCCTGAGGCGAAACGTTGCGCGAGACGATGGTCTGCAAGGCCATGATGATACTGGCGCAGACCACCACCGGATCGACGCTCAAGTGCGGCATGGCGCCATGGCCACCCTTGCCGTGAATCGTCACGCTGACCTGGTCGGCGGACGCCATGAACGGGCCGGCCCGGAAGCCGAGTTTACCGACAGGGTAGCCAGGCATGTTGTGCGCCGCGAACACCGCGTCGCAAGGGAACTGTTGCAGTACGCCTTCCTGGATCATGCGGCGGGCGCCGGCCAGGCCTTCTTCGGCGGGCTGGAAAATCAGGCGCACGGTGCCGTCGAACGGGTGGCCATGGGCGAGGGCGTAGGCGGCCGCGAGGAGCATCACCGTATGCCCGTCATGGCCACAGGCGTGCATCTTGCCAGGGATACGGCTGGCATAGGGCAGTCCGGTTTTCTCCAGGATCGGCAGGGCGTCCATGTCGGCCCGTATGCCGATCACCCGTGGGCTCGTGCCCTTTCTCAGCGTGGCAATAATCCCGGTTTCGGCGATACCGCGGTGGACCTCGTAACCCCATTCCAGCAAACGTTGGGCGACCAGTTCGCTGGTCTCGACCTCCTGGTAACCGAGTTCAGGGTTGGCATGGATCTGGTGGCGCAGTTCGCGCATTTCCTGCTCAATTTCCTTTAACAGCGCGATGGAGTCTGTCATTGGCAGCGTTTTCCTTGATGACCAGTTGGAGGTACCTCTGGTACGGTCCTTTGCTGAGGATCGAAGCCCTGGCGGTATGGGTCCGAGAGTAGAGGGCCGGGGCAACGGCTGACAGACAATCGAAAGTGAACGCGGCAACCCAGGGTTAACAGTGGCGGATACCATGAAGTTCTATCAACTCAATGCACTGGTGGCTGTGGCCGACGCGGGCAGCATCCGCGGCGCCGCCAAAAGCCTCGACACGTCGCCGGCCGCGGTCACCAAGGCCATCCAGAAGCTGGAGCAAGACAGCGCGACGCAACTGCTGATCCGTAACGCCACAGGGATTGTGTTTACTGAACTTGGCAAGAAGCTGTTGATTCAGGCTCGCCTGGTGGTGGCGCAAATGAGCAATGCGCAACAGGTATTGGCTGAAGAGAGTGGGGAGCTGACAGGAAATTTGTCGGTTGCTGTCACGCCCTGGTTGGCGATGACCCTCATGCCCAAGGCGGTTGTACGGTTTCGCCAACTGTTCCCGCAGGTGCAACTCGAATTGTACGAGGGGCTTTCATCCGTGGCGTGCCCAATGCTGCGTGAGGCGAGAGTCGATCTGTTTATAGGTCGTCTGGATACTCGTTTTTCCAGCACCGACCTGACCTATCAGCCGCTGTTCACGGCGGACTGTGCTGTAGTTGCTCGCCAGCAACACCCGTTGTCCGACTGCCACAGCATGGAGGAACTGGAATCAGCCGACTGGATACTGGCCTCACAGCAAGATGGCGCGATTTCGACTCAAGGCCATGTGCATTTCGCCCATTCGATCTCGATCATCATGAGTTTGCTGCGCGAAACAGACATGTTGAGCATCTTTCCCTGGCCGCTGGTGGAGATTTGCGCCCAACGCGAAGGCTTGTGCGCCTTGCCATTACGCGAATCGGTGGGCAGCGCTTCGGTAGGCGCCATCCGTCGTAGCGGGCAGCCGTTGAGACCTGCGGCTGAGCGATTTCTGGAGTGCTTGATTGAGATCATTCAGTGGGAAATGGCGCAGGCGCATTCGCCGTATCGGCGGATGCTGCAGACTGTGGATTTACTGGTTTGATTCAATCAATGCAACGGATAGCGGGGGAGTAAAAGCCCGTTGAGTGTAGATGTCAGCGTTCCTTAATAAGGATAAATTTAACTGTCGGATCTCTCCGAGGGTAAACGTGCGGCGCGTCGATCCGGTCCTTGAGCTTGGCAGCATAGTCCTGAGCACTACGGACATGATCATGTCTCCAGTGGGTGACTCAAGGGTTAAAAGTGGATTTCAGCAGTCTTGAGACCCAAGTCTCGAAGCTCAGCGATCAAGTCATCCAGATGCCCGAAAGATTCGACCTCCTCGTTGTCGTCTACCAAGAAATAACTCCTCCCAGCGTCCTTCTTGAAAAATACAATCCACTCCTTGGGGTTGGTCGGATTTGCAATCACATGGGTGTCGAAGGTCACGCCTTCGGCATGTTTGGTTTTCACAGCTTGACGATTCATGTCTGTCACCACGCTACGCGCGTTCTCAAAATTTCTCTATTGGCAGTGCATGCCCGCTCAGCTCCCTCTGAGCTTCCACTATAGGCATCTCCAGCCGCACGAGGCAGTGGAACTAGGGGATTTCAATTATCACTGCATGTTAATATTATGCACATGCATCCACTGAGGAGCTAGCCATGATTGCGATAGGTGAGGCATGGAAGGCGGGGTTGTTGGGACGAGGACACTGGCTTCGCAATATGGTGTCTGGCGTGATCGTCGGGGTCGTGGCACTCCCGCTGGCCATGGCGTTTGCCATTGCATCTGGCGTCAAACCTGAGCAAGGCATCTACACCGCCATCATCGGTGGCCTGCTGGTTTCGCTCTTTGGCGGAAGCCGCTTGCAGATTGCCGGGCCGACAGGTGCGTTCATCGTGATTCTGGCGAGCGTCACGGCCGAACATGGTGTTGACGGCCTGCAAATCGCCACGATGATGGCGGGGGCCATGTTGTTACTGCTGGGGATGGCCCGGCTCGGTGCAATCATCAAGTTTATCCCCGACCCGGTGATCGTCGGATTCACTGCGGGCATCGGCGTGATCATCTGGGTCGGGCAGTGGAGAGACTTTTTCGGTTTACCGAAGGTCGGTGGAGAGCACTTCCATGAAAAGCTCTGGCATCTGCTCCAGGCGCTGCCGGATCTCCATATCGCCACCACTTTGCTGGCCGCACTCAGTCTTTTCCTGGTCATCACCGCGTCCAGAATTCCCGGACTCAAACGGGTACCTGGCCCGCTCATCGCCATGGCGGTCGCTACCGCGATACAGTCCAGCTTTCACTTCGAGGGGGTCGCCACGATTGGCAGTGCATTTGGTGGCATACCTCAAGGTTTGCCAGCGTTGAGCCTGCCTGAAATCACGCTGTCGCGTGTTATCGATCTGATTGGTCCGGCGTTCACTATCGCCATGCTTGGGGCAATCGAATCGCTGTTGTCCGCGATGGTGGCCGATGGCATGGCAGGTACCAAGCACGACTCCAATCAGGAGCTGATCGGTCAGGGGGTGGCCAACCTGGTCACGCCATTGTTCGGCGGCTTCGCCGCTACCGGGGCCATTGCCCGCACGGCAACCAATATCCGTAACGGCGGCACAAGCCCGCTGGCCGGCATTACGCACGCAGTCACCCTGGTACTTATTATTCTGTTTCTGGCACCTCTGGCCTCAAACATCCCACTATGCGCACTGGCCGCGATACTTTTTGTGGTCGCGTACAACATGAGCGAGCTAAAGCACTTCAAGCGCATGGTCCAGCGAGCCCCGCGCGCAGACGTATCGATCCTGCTCATCACCTTCGGCCTCACCGTGTTCAGTGATTTGGTGATCGCCGTGAATATTGGCGTCATTCTGGCGATGCTGCACTTCATGCGCCGCATGGCCTCATCCGTGGAGGTGCAACAGGTCGTCGAGCACGAGCTTGAAGAAGAGCTGAAAGCTAATGGCCATGCTCAACTGCCGCCTGGGGTATTGATCTATACGATTGAGGGGCCGCTGTTCTTTGGGGCGGCCGAGACGTTCGAGCGTGTCTTGGCACAGACCCATACCGACCCACGCCTGCTGATTATCCGTTTGAAGCGCGTACCGTTCATGGATATCACGGGATTACAGGTGCTGGAGGAGGTCATTCAGCAACTGCACAAGCGGCAAATCGTGGTGAAACTCTGCGAAGCGAACACAAAGGTGCTCGGCAAACTCGATAGGGTGGGGATCCTGCAAGAAATCGGCGCGGAGCATTACCACACCGACTTCAACACCGCGCTGGCTAAAGCGGTCAGTCTCGCAGAGGAGACATCGACTCTCTAGAGGCTAACTGCCCGTGTTGGGTTATGACTTGGTGCTGGTGGCATGCTTGCTTTTGGTCGAATAGCTGGCACCGTGGGTGTCTAGGTAGTCACGAATCAGCTGACGTACCACCTGCGAAGGCGTCAAATCCTGTGCTGCACAGAGCTCCTCGAACGCTTTTTTCTTGATGGGATCAATGAGCACAGTGAGGCGCGCAGTCTTGCTTTCCATGGGGTATTCAATCACTCAATCGCTAGATGTTAATCAAATTGTAATTGCCTTGTCCGGTGCTGTCACTGTTACGACCGGGGGTCGTTCGGCAGGTCGATTGTGATCAGTCATGTGCGACCGGTAAAGACTTCAGAGCTATCCTGAGTCTTTAAGCTGAGCACTGTAGTGATCTTGTGTGCAGGGGCAGGCAGAGCCGCGTTTTTTGACATCAAAATCCAGTATTGGATGTTGCGCTCACCCTCTAGTGAAGAGGGCTCTTTTGGTGCTCCACAAGGCCTTTAAGGATAAAGCCCGGTGGCCGTATGGAAAGTAGCAGCAATGAATGCAAAAGTCGGATTGACGAGTGATGCAGAGGCGGAAGACTTTTTCATACAAACACTGGAGCAGGCGATCGATGCCGTTGTGATCATTGATGATCACAATAGGGTGGTGTTTTTCAATGCCGCTGCCGAAGCGTTTTGGGGCTGCTCTCGGATTGAGGTGCTCGGTCGAAATGTCCACGCCTTGGTGCCTCACATCCTGCGCGCCCATCATGATGGCTATATCAGCGCTAACCGCGAGACCGGGATCAACAAAATTGTGGGCGTCAGTCGGGATGTCCGAATTGTGCGTGAGGACGGGGAGGAGCGCTGGGGCTCGATGTCGATCTCGAAAATCGCCCTTCATGACCGAATCCTGTACGCGGCCTTTCTCAAGGATATAACGCAATTACGCTTGAACGACATCGAACGCCGGTTGCTATCGATGTCGGTCAATGTCACCAGCTCGGCCACCTGCATCGTCGACGCGAACTCATGCCTTATCTATGTCAACGATGGGCTCATTCGACTGCTGGGCTATTCCCGCAAGGAAATGATCGGGAAGTCACCGCTGATGTTCTTTGTTTCAGATGTTCCTGCGCAAGCGTCTGCGGAACCAGGGCTGGAAGGCATTCTCTGTGGTCAACCTCATGATGTCAGCGCCTTGCTCAGCAAGCGCAACGGTCAACGACTTTGGGTGCACGTCTCATCAACGCCCGTGTTCGACGCGCAAGGGTTGCTCGAAAATGTCGTGATCGTGCTGACCGACATTACCCAGTCAAAACTGCATGAGGTCCTACAGGAAAGGGTCATTGGGGCACTGCTGAAAGAGGAACCTCTAGAGAACGTGCTAACCATGATGTGCCACGAGATTGAGCGCATCGCCCCGGAAGTCATTGTCTCGATCCTGAGCGTCGACGAGGAGGGGATCTTGCACCCGTTGGCCAGTCCAGGCTTGCCCACCGATTACTCCAGGGCCATCGAGGGATTATCCATCGGCCCGGTGGCGGGTTCCTGCGGTACGGCCGCCTATCGGGGCGAGCCGGTTTTGGTAACGGACATCAATAATGACCCGCTGTGGGCCGAGTACAAATGGCTGGCGAAACAGTCAGGCTTACGGGCTTGTTGGTCTATTCCTGTGCGCAACGGCTCAGGACGGATTGCGGTGACCTTTGCGCTCTACTTTAGGGAAAGCCGCGGCCCCGATCCATTGCACGCTCACTTGGTGACGGCGGGAACGCACTTGTGCATGTTGGCACTTGAACGAGAGGAGGCACGTCAATCCATTCGAAGGATGGCCTTCTATGATGCGTTGACCGGCTTGCCCAATCGAAACTTCCTGCTCTCCCAAGCACAGCAATGCATTCTCGAAGTGACTCGAGAGGCTGCAGAGCTTGCCGTCCTGTTTGTCGATCTGGACCGCTTCAAGCAAGTCAACGACGCCTTGGGGCATGTGTCGGGAGACGAGTTGCTGCGAGTCATGGCGCAACGGTTACGCAGCGTGCTTCGAGAGTGTGATTTCGTTGGGCGTTTATCCGGTGACGAATTCGTGTTGGTACTGCCGCGGATGAGTGCGACACAGGTCACGATCTTTCTTGAACGACTGATGGTGGTCCTGAGGGCGCCGACGACGATTGCCGGCACTTCTATCGTTGTTTCCGCCAGCATCGGCATCAGCCTGTTCCCAGGGGATGGTCAAGACATGGAGAGTCTGTTGCATTGCGCTGACATTGCCATGTACCAGGCCAAACGGGCCGAGCGGGGTACCTTCAGCTTCTTTCTTGAAGAAATGAACAGACTCGCTCAAGGGCGATTGATGCTGGAAACAGAACTGCGCAAAGCGCTGACTGACAGTGGTCTGGAACTGCATTATCAGCCACAAGTCGACCTGAACAGCGGGCGCCTGGTCGGTGTTGAGGCACTGGCGCGTTGGGCACACCCAACACTCGGTGCTATCTCGCCAATGCAATTCATTCCGCTTGCTGAGGAGTGCGGGTTGATCAATGACCTGAGTCAATGGGTGTTGCGGGAGGCCTGTGAGCAGCTTGCCGAGTGGCAGCAGCACGGCTTAGAGGTTCCATCCATGTCGATCAATCTCTCACCCATCAATTTTCACAACCTGAACTTGGCGACGCTGATTGCTCAACAACTGCAACGTTGCGGCTTGCAACCCGCCAACCTATGCGTGGAAGTGACCGAGGGTGTGTTGCTGAGCGACAGTCTAGGGGCCGAGCAAGCCATCCGGGATTTGCACGCTTTAGGGGTACGACTGGCCATTGATGACTTTGGCACAGGCTATTCCAGCCTCGGGTATTTGCGGCACCTGCCAATCAGCGAGCTGAAACTGGATAAGAGTTTTGTCGACGATCTGGAGCACGATACGTCCTGCCGCGCTTTAAGCGAATCCGTCATTGCGATAGGCAGAGGGCTTTCCTTGCACGTAGTGGCTGAAGGTATAGAACACGCTACTCAGTGTGAGATTCTCAAAGCCCAAGGCTACAAAGTTGGGCAAGGTAACTATTTTTCAGCACCGCTGTCTTGCCGGGATTTTGAACAATGGTTCACTGCCTACAACCTCGATTGAGCGCGGTTTTCAGATTCAAATGACAGTCGCTTTTATGGTGTGTGGTCCAAGGCGTCCGGATCATGATGGCGGATATCAGAAATCTGCGGCTTATAATTCATTAGAAACTTTCGCAGGGTGACGTTGTAGGTATCGAACCCAGGCCAATAATTATCCCAGTAATCATAGTTAAGCGTGACCGCATCTTCACGCTCAAGATCATTAAGGTCTTGCCACACAACTTCAAAACGTTCTTTCCAGTTTTTTGCAACCAAAAGCTGCTCGGCAGACTTCGTGTCCATTTTTGCATATTTGATCAGCGCATCGAACGCAAAGCTTTCATCCAAAAGGTTGTCTGGGTGTGTTTTGTTGTGAACGGTGTCGACGATATCCAATATCCAACCGATCGTTTGAAATCGACACTTGCGTGCCGAGCGGGACTCTTCGCTGAATCCATTAATTTCAACCCACGCAAGCTCTTGTCCTTCTCTGTATTCAATATGAATTACGTAGCTAGCCATTTTCATTATTCCTGTTTTTATTTTTATAATTCAATCTAACATGTAGTTTTTTAGCTCGCAATTGTTTTTGGCTTGACATTTTTCTGATTGCAGTTATATAGCGAAGAGGAGGGGAGTTATAACGCAGCAATACCAGTGCTTCTTTGTTGGCGAGTGACTTGTAACTCTATGGAGCGTCCAGCAGCTTATTGTTTCAAGAGTCCTGGCCGGTGGACAGCACACAACTTCTCTAACGTGTTTGACTACGGTGAAGTGATTGCCATCGCTGGCGAAACTAAGGGACTCCCGCAACCTGGAGGACCTCATACCCATCCTTCGGATTAAGGCAGATGTCGCCGGAGCTCAACCGCGATCGCGCATACCGATGCGTTTGACCGAATACCCGCGCGCTTGATCGTGGGAATGATAGTACGTGTCTTGCGTGGTACTCAGGTTGCTGTGCCGTAGATCGACCTGGAGTTCTTTGGCGTCACGCAGCGGCGCATCGAACGTCGCCGAGGTGTGGCGCAACCAATGAGCAGACGCCACCAACAAGCTGTCCATTTCATGCTTCTCACGCCCCTCACCGCGCATTCTTTCCAGCGCCTTGTCGAAGACGATTTGGAGGAGGGCGCGAACCTGCCGATCTGATAGGCCCGATCGGCCTCTGAGGGTCGAGATCAGCGGCGTGGACTCATTGCGTTCAGGCAGATCACTCAGTCCTAGAAATTTGCGGTAGCGCTTGAGGTAACTTTCGATGTACTCGTCGCGAACAGCGATCTTGCCGGCTTTATTGCCTTTTCCCACTGCGTGGTACCACCAGAAGCCCTCAGCGTCTTGGCGGAAGTCGCCCATGGTGGGCTTCCAGTTCTTCCGGCCCACCACATCGGAGACGCGCAGGTACATCGCAAAGAGCGTTGCGAGGATGAAGAGGGTACGTTCAAAACGAACGGGATCATCCTCCGCCAGCTTTTCGGCGGTTTCCAAGACGTAATCCCATTGCAGGGGCGTCAAGGCCCGTCCCGAGGTCACGTCAAGCGTGTCGTCGGTAAAGCGGTTCGATTTTTTCAGCATTCTGAATGGATTGGCGGCCGCGCCGCCATCCTCGATCAGAAATTCATAAAACCGACTGCACACCGTAAACACCTGTTTGAGGCTGCTTTCAGTGGTCGTATAAACCGGGCTCATGGAGCTCGGCTCTGAAGTCGTTCCTACCGCCTTCGTCATTTTTGAATTGAACGGGAACCACTTTGGATTCGGAATCAGGGCATCCGCCTCGGTGACATGCGCCTCATCGTTAGGAACAAAGCGGCTACGCGTCACGGGACCCACCCAGTCCTGGGAAGGATTACGGCAAAAATCCAAGTAGTCCTGGGCATCCTGACGTTTCAACAGGTGCAGCGGCTTCTTCTTAACCAGTAGCGTCCACAGCAACAGACGCTCGGCCTGAGTGCGGTATGAACTGAAGGTCTGGGCATTGTCGGAAAATGCCCGTAGGAAGCTGCGCACCGCCATATAGCCACGGCCGGCCTCCAGCTCCTCGGGAAATGAATCTAAAAAGTCTTTGACGCAGTTAAGTGCAGGCACGCTGAAACTGAAGTCTTGATCAATAAAGGCCTCGTAGGTTTCAAAAATGGGTTTTGGCGCGCTGAGCATTCGAACCACCGGACACTTTAAACGTTGAAAAGAAACTTCCAGTTATGGGAGTAATCGGAAGTTACATAGATGCGCTTCACTACTACTCTTTTTTTTGCATAACGGATTGACATTGCCGGATAGTAGCCGCTGCTTTGCACTTGCGCAACTACCACTCAGCCCAAACTTATTTGAGTTGCAATGCTTGACAAGTAACACCCTGACGATTTAGTTCGCGGGCGAGGAATCTTTGAATTCCGTTTCTTTTTAGATGCACTCCGATTCGCAGAATATCCGCTGGCCCTACGCTTAATCACCCACGCGCTAATTACCCTAATATTGATACCTCATATGGTTAATTATTTTTTAATACGAAACCCTTCAACCTAACGAGCGTATTTAAAATTAAATACGCAGGCCAGAGCCGTCTCGCGTATCAGCTCCCTGAGGAATACCGACCGCTAACACCAGCCGCCAACCAGGCACCGTTGCTTTATTCAAATATTGGTAGCGGAAAAGTGTTTGCACGTTGATCGTTCGAAACGATTGTTGCGCATGTCCTTAGATTGATCGCCTTAAAAGCTCCCTGTGTCGGGAACGTCCGTTCATTGGTTAAAACCGCGGAGACCTGCAGATTCCGTGGCCTGCACGGCATCTTTGTTCCAACAGAGGTCCAGGGAATGTCCGCTCATTACGTCAAAACGGCACGCCGGGAATGTCCGCTGAAATGGTCAAATCGCGCTAACCTTATGTTTTATAGAACTTTTAACGACGTCATTCCAAATACGATCGTGAGCCAACATTATCGGTCGGGAAAGTCCGCCGATTTCGTTAAACGCAAAGGGGCGCTGGGAAGTCCGCTGATTAAAGCCAAAAAAGCCTAGGCGCCCGATTTTATTGGCCTGCAGGGCACGTTGCTCAAAATCCGGCCCGGGAATGTCCGCTGATTAAGGCAAATCTGGGCGCGTTCCGACGTAACTTCAAGGTGAGGCCCATTCTGACGCGATCGCTGTGGCTGGTAGCATTTGCCATCGTTCTACGGTGAGGTCGAACGGTTGATCTGCGGGGCTTCCAGGAGGTTCGGTACCAGCATGCCATCGGCGGGAAACCAGTCATTAGCCGGAAGCAGTGCCGGGAATGTCCGCTCATTTCGTCACAGAGAAGCAACACCGGGAGCTCTCAGAACTAATTTACCGAATTTACTCTAATAAAAAAACCAATAATATTCAACGCTTTATAGTTCCCCATTCACATAATTTCAATGAGTTTGTTCGTGATATTTTGCCTCCGCATGGGCTGCCTTTTTTTGCCTGTAACTAAAGATTTAGGAATGATCGGGCTAGTTGGTAATGTTTGAATGCATTTTAATTCCAACAAGTTTTAATCGGTTTGGTTACTGCTATTTTCGATTGCGGAGATTATATTCAAGATGTCTTCGGCGCGGGTCGTGGAAGAGGTTCTATCGGTAGTGATGTCTCGCCTGGTTCTTAATAGGCGAGTTTTGGATGCCTCCATCTTATAAAATGGCACATATCTCAATATCTTCTGGCGCGACCAGCCATTGTCCGCAAGGAAGAAGTAAAGGCTGTAGCGAAGCGATCTCATGCTAAATACCGCTCCATTATTGTTTTTTATTAGTTTATTGAAGTTATCTTGCACGACTCGAGAACTGACCGGGCACGGCAGCGCTTTTGGGATGCTGCAGGGGAAGACATAGTTGTTGGAGCCACCTGCATAAGCCAGCCAGTCCTCAAGTGCCGCTAGAGGGCAGAGTAAAGGCAGGCGACCGAGCTGGAAGTAGTATTTCCTATTGCGTCTGTTGGCGTCGAAACGATAAGTTGCGATTTTGAGAAAACCGTCAGCCATCGTTACCTCGTTCCACCTCAGTTTACACACCTCTGCGGTGGTCAGCCCGAACCAGAAACCTATCAGCAAAATTGCTCTGTTACGGCGGGCAACCATTCTGGAGTAACAAGTTGATCTCACCACTTCGTCGCGTTCTGCGTTGGGTTGCGTCTCGTGGCAGAAACGACGTTCAAACGCATCGGCTAGAGACATTACATCAACTATAGACGGAGGGGGTTGAATTCGAGGACGGCTTCGCGGAGGCATCCTGTCTCTGATTTGTTGTGCCAGAGCGATCACTGACGGGCACTGAGTAGGATCGGGAAAGTCATTGGCTTGGTGCCAGCGACGGAGCGCCGCCAGACTGGGATCTATTCGCTTTTTATCACCCCAGGCGTAACAGTCCGCCAGGTAAAGACAGACTTCGTAAGCAAGCGCCGGTAGATCCCGCCTTTGCCACCACTCAAGGTAATGGTGCAAGGACCGGTCGTACTGAACATCTCGGCCGACGAGATCAGCGCTTAGCAAAAGTTCTACCCTTTTCATAATGGACCTGCGGAGATGAACGTTGCGTTGGCCTTTGCAAGGGTAGTATGTGCACATGCCGAAGCGCATAGACGCGGAATGTTGTGGTCATTTTCGAACAGCGCTATTTATGCCGTTAGCTATACTTACACCTTGGTGCTGCCACCCCATTCAAAGGGAATTCAAGCGAGGGACCGGCTAGTCACTCCACGACTAACATCAGTCTAGGAGGCGGCTATGCCTAATAAAACACCGGCCAATGCATTTCTCGCACGGATCCGTAGCCGCCGATCGGCGCTCAGCTACTTATGGTTGGTCTACAGCCATAAGATCCGCTCTGACCTTATTCTGGAAAGCAACCAGGAACTTGCTCACTGGCTTTTGAACCTTGAGTTTGATGCCCATGTTGTTGATTTTTGGATTCCGACGGCGAATGAGTTGTACGGCGTGCAACGAGACGGCCGTCGGACCCGGCCAGATGTAGTGGTGAGAAATGCCGACGGCGGGATCGAGTGGCATGAGGTCAAAGCAGGACATGTTGATGAAGTAAATTCCAGCGAACAGATCCTGATGCAGCGAGAAATATCCGCGAATAACGGCGCGCTCTACTGCTTGTTCGATGAGTCAACGCGCATCGCTCGCCAGTATGAACTAATGCCACGTCTGCGCCTGATGCATTTCATTGCAGTTGCGCGCAATCAGCCCATCGTCGATCACGTGCAGAAGACTACCTTCGACTACGTGAACCAGGTCACGGCCGGCACGCTGGGTGGGTTGTTGCAAGCGTATCCCGAGCTGGCACCCACACACCTGATCAGCGCGTTGGTTCGCCTCACGATCGAAGGGGTTGTGGCACTGGACATCGAGGACACCACCCCCACGCGGCAGACGACCTGGTCGTTGCGGGGGGCCTAATGAAACGTGTCGCGGTTCCGCAGGCATTCAAAAATGGTGAATGGCCGCGTCTCGAGCCAGCATCAATTCCACAGGCGCAATGGCCGGACTTCGCTTGCAAACGGCTCGCCGTGTCAATGTATATCGACGGCGCTTCAATGAAGGAGATCAAGCTGCGAACCGGAGTGCCGAGCAATGAGGTCAACCGAATGGTGCAGCGCTTCTGCTCTATGGATGAGGAGGGACGTTACTTCGGTGAGCAGGCCTTGCTGGCGCAAGCGCGGGTTGTTCTCTATACACGACGCAAGCCCATTGCTCCGAAACGAACCGAGCAGCAAGGGGGCCTGACCGGAGTGCTCAACATGTTGTTATCTGAGCATAGCGAAATTGAAGCGGCCATGATCGAGATCCTCTGTACTCCGGGTGCGGTGTGGAGTGACGCTCGAGGGGGCATGAGTACGTTGGTAACGAAATTTTATCAAGTGCTGGCCAAAGCCAAAATTGAGTACCCGTCCTGGCCGTTCAACACCAAGCACAAAGGGCGTACGTCCATACGGAAGTATTTGAAAGCACTACGGGCACGGTACGCAGTCCAGTACATCCACGCACACGGAGAGGAGACTGCCGTAGCGCACTTGGCGACGGGGACAGGCCATAAGCGTTACATCCAGGCGAAGCGGCCTTTCGATTGCGCTCAACTTGATGGCCATTGTATCGACGCGATGTTTGCACTGAGAGTGGAAGAAGCTCCGGGAGTCTATCAGTGGGTAGTGGTCGATCGGATCTGGCTACTCTCGATGATGGATGCCTACGCCAACGCCGTCCTGGCTTACAAGCTGGTATTGAAAAGTGAAGTCTCAGCCTCCGATGTGCGCGAAGTCATTGCCCAGGCTTGTCTTGGGCGCTGGTGCCCGCGGGTGTTGGCCAATGAAAAATATCGGTACAAGCCGGGTGCAGGGTTGCCCTCGGGTGTCATCGAAGACTGCCGAGGTATCAGCTTCGGCGCGTTGTTTACCGACTCCCACCTGTCCAACCTCGCCAAAAAAATCACTACCGAGGCACGCAGCGACTTCGGTTTCCACGTGTGCATAGGGCCGGTGGGGCATTTTGAAACGCGGGCGGAGATCGAGCGCTCCTTTCTGGAGGTGGCTCGACAGGTTCATCTATTGGTGTCATCGACAGGAAGTCATCCTTATGCCGGGCGAGCCGAGGACGCCGAGCAAAAGGCGGTGAAATACGAAATAGACCTCACGCTCATGGAGGATGCGATGGACGTGATGCTGGCCAACTACAATGCCCGGCCCAGCGAAGGGCTGGGACACTTTTCCCCGCTGAGTTACCTGGAGCAGTTCTTCCGCCAGGGCATGCTCATACCAAGGTACGGGGCCGATCAGGTCGAGCGATTGCAAGCAGACATGACCACACGCAAGGCCACGGTGCGTGGCGGTTGTGACAGTGGACGTCGTCCTTACATCCAACTAGACCGGGTGCACTATACCAACGAAGTGCTGGCCGGTGATTTCGGCTTCGTCGGCATGGAGTTATTGATCGAAATCGACAATCGCGATTACCGGGCAGTCAAAGCGTACCTGCCAAATGGCGGCTGTCTCGGTTTTCTCCTGGCACAGGGATTTTGGGGCGAATTCAAGCATACGCCCGCCGTACGGCGCAGGGTAAACAGCTTGATTCGCTCAGGGGAGCTGCAGATCGATGCGGATAAAAGCCCAGCTCAGCAGCTCAGTGATTATTTCACCCAGCACGGGCAAGCTGGCGTGGCGTTGTCCCTCAGCCGGGACGCGGCCAGCTCGGAGGCGGATAACTCGCCCCCCCCCAAAAAAAACCGGCCAGTGCGATCGGACTATTTTATCCAGGCGGATGTCGATTACGGTGAGCTGCCCACCCCCGGCCGCGTGCTGAATCGAGGCGAGCGATGAGCTCCTCCGCGCATCCCCTCGTCACCGACAAGGCGCAGTTCATCACGCATCAGATGGTGCGTGTACTTCGCTTAAGCCTCGATCGGGTGAGCGCCAGACGATCAGCCGTGCTGTTTGCAGGCGCGCCGCGGGTCGGTAAATCCCGTTGCGCAGAATTCGTCGCCGGCCAGTTGAAGGTCCAGCTGCCGCACGTGCATGTAATGCTACACATCGCCCTCTACCGCGAATCCGGCAAGCGGCAGTCCGTGTTGACTGAGCTGTGTCAATCGGAGCACATCAAGCCTACACCACGGGGCGTGGATTACCTCCAGCACCTACTGGCTTACATCGAAGGGCATGTGACCGGTCAGCCTGCACCGCAATGTGTACTGGTTGTCGATGAAATTCAACATTGGCGTCCAAACGACTACCATGTACTGAGCGGACTGCACAATTACCTCCAGCTGCAAGGTATTAATCTGACGGTGATTGGTTTCTCGCAATTGGAGATCTATGAACGGCTCTCGGGGCTTCAGCTGGTAGGGCACCATGCGATGGTGGGGCGTTTCTTCTCGGAAATCATCCCGTTCCGAGGCTGTCGGACCATTGAGGAACTGGCAACGATTCTAGCGGGATGCGACGATAACTCCGAATACCCTGTCGGGTCGGGCACCAGTTATACAGCCTTCTTCGTGCCCGAGGCATTTGCCGCCGGCTTCAGGCTGGCCCCGCTGGCCGGCTTAATGTGGAAGGCATTCGCTGAAGGCGTAACAGGAAAGTACGTCAACAATCTCCCCATGCAACATGTGCGCGAGGCGATCGTCGACCTGTTGCTGCTCATTGCGCCACATGACAGCGCCCTGTTCGAAGCCGATGAAAAGCTGGTCAACGAGGCGGTGCGCCGTTCTGGTGTGCGGACATTTTGCGATGCACAAAATAAACGGTCTATTTTTCCCAGATGATTTTCCTTGGCCGTTTGAGCATGCCGTGGCCCGCCTGCACAAGGCGGCCGTGGTGAATGGCGTCAGCGGCAGGGTGCTAATGGACAGCTTTCCCCTGAAAAAGGCACGGCGCAGCACGAAAAAAGGCAAAGAAGCGCATATCGAGATGGTATTGGGCGAGATCTATCATTCCTCTTGGCCCGTTGTATCACTCAGCAATTTCGCCAAGCCCGTCGCCGATTATTTTCCGAAAAATGTGAACGGCACCGCCAAGTACTGTGCGCGATGCCTGGCGGAGACAGGGTTTGTAGCGGCGTTTTTTGCACTGCGTTTTATTGTCTGCTGTCCGTGGCATCAGCAGCCGTTGAAACCACTTTGTGAGCGCTGCCAGGACATTCGTAAATTCACACCCACCCCGTTTGCCAGTGTGGTTGGCTACAGTTGCCAGGACTGTGGTTACTGGGTCCCGAATCGGCCGGTGATATTTGCCACCTGTCGTTCTTGTGTCGTCAACCCGCTCATCTTCGCTTGTCGCGATTTTCTCGCCAATACTGAACGGCTGGAGCGGTTGGCAGTGTTGGACGTGCTGCATTACGCCGCTTTACCTGACCGTGCGCAAGCCCTTGCCGGCGGAGGCACCATCGCGGAGGTCCTGCCTGACGAAACTACAAAAATATGGCAGAAGGAATTCTCGATGAGGGACCCGCATATGGCGGAGTTGGGCCTACCCGACGAAGACTACCAGCGTTTCGTCAGCTTTCATCAGTCGCGCCTGCTCAATGCTCATCGCGACTGCCCATGCGGTGGCGTTCTTTCGCTAGTTGACTATGGTGCTCCGAAGCGCAGCGTTTGCGTGTATAACGCGGCATTGTCTTTATTTCGGCAAAAATTTGAGCTTCAGAGAGTCTTCGAAAAGGAGCCAAGCATTTCAGTGCCGGCCTATTCGGCGCTGCTCGAGCAAAACATGGCGCCCAGCGCAGTGCGAGTTTTTTTTCAATGCGTGTTCTACCAGTTAGTCGCCCGCTTATGGTTCTGGAGTCGCTCGGCGTCGCGGTTTTTCGCTCATGTTGATCGTGATCATTTTTTTGCGGTACTGGAGGCCAGCAGAAACCAGATCGTGTTGGATCGCCTGCTTGGGAAGCGGCTGCAAGGGGACTATCAGTGTCAGTTTGACCTTCCCGCGGACCGTGTGTCCATGCGCCGGCTGATGGGGCCAGTTGAAGCCGAGCAGGTGCTAGTTATGCGCAATTTCGGCAACTGCGCGGAGTTTAGTACCCCGGCAGAACCCGCCCTGTTCTACGGTACCCTGAAGGCGACGCCGTTGTTTTACTTCTAGCTGAGGTGCCTGGCAACGCGGTATGAGGCGTGCGCACCCTCGCAAGCAAAAGGAGGGCCGCCTCCTTAAGTCGATCGTTTCAGTCACGTGTCGGCCAGTCTGCTGGCTGGATGGGGGCGCATGCGACAGGGGGGCGAAACACACCAGCCTCCAATCAGGTACGCCCGCCTGTAACTAGAGGCAGAGCGTCCAAAACATGAGAGGGCGCCCCCCTCAAGCGTCACGCGCGGGGGCTGTTGTGCCGCGTTCCGCGCTATCAGGGGCGAAGGGAGGCTCGGCGATTTCCATGTGGTAATCGTTAGACGGCACGATCACCCGCGCTGCTGGTTTGAGCAACTGAGTGGCGCGGCTGTCCAGCAATGCCCCCGCCTGGAAATAACCCATCACTGTGTTGACGCTGCGGTGTTCGGTCATGGCCATCACTTCGCCGAGCGGTACCCCTTGACGCCCGGCTTCGGTGACAAAGCCCGAGCGTAAACTGTGTGCGGCCCAGTTCCCCTCCAGTCCAGCTAATAGCGCGCGACGCTGGACAATTCTCGCCACCTGATCGGCCGATAAGCCTGCAGCCCCGACCTTGTCACCTTTATACAGCCGGCGAAACAGCGGACCGGCGTCGGCCGGTGCCGCCGCCAGCCAGGCGGCAAGCGCTGCTGCGGCCGGGCCACGTAGCGGCTTCTCACGACACACGCCACCGGTGTCGGTCTTGGTTGCGCCCAGCGCATAGACCCAGGTGTCGGCATCCAGTTGGCGCACATCGCCCACCTGCAGGCCGACCACTTCCGAGCGGCGCCGGCCGCCACCGCTCCAGGCCAGCAGCAACAGGGCGCGATCGCGCACCCCGCGCACGCCATCGGTACAGGTGGCCAGTAGCGCCTGCAAGGGCTCGAGCACGATCGCGGTTTTCTTGCGCACCGCCACGCCCTGGCGCGACTGGGCCTTGCGCGCCTCGCGCAGCAGGGTCTTCAGCGCGGGTATGTCGGTCGGGCTGTCCCAGTCGTTGAGCCGGTGCCATTTCCCGAGCACCGCCAGACGGTGGCTGACCGTGTTGAACGCCAGCGGCCCCAACTTGGCCTTGACCCGGGTGGCGACCAGTGCCGCGTCGATTGCCGGCGGCAGCAGGTGCGCCCATCCGCCGTTTTCCAGCGGCCGCGCCAAGTGATCCAGCACGAACTGCACGGCCACCGTAGTCGGTAGCGGCGCGTCGCCGAGTGCCTGGCCGTAGCGCAACTGCAACCAGGCCGACCAGTAGGTCAGGGCGCTGCGGTAGCTGCGCACGGTATTGGCCGCGGTGCCGGCGGCGATAAACGCCGCGGCGGCTGCCTGGGCGTTAAGCGCCAGAACATGCGGGTCCAATGGGGTTTCGTCGACCAGAGGCAGTTGGTCTGTAATATCTAATACGTTCAACGTATGATAATTCCAATAATCAAAAAATAACGTCGGATAACATTCTATTATCAGACCTAATATAGCCGGAGGTGAGCCATGGCAGTAGGGGTGCCGGAACACGAGGTGTTTGCCGCGGCGGATGCGGTGTTGGCCCGCGGCGAACGGCCGACCGTGGAGCGTGTGCGCCTGCAGTTGGGACGTGGCAGTCCGGCGCGGGTCGGCGGCTTGCTCGATCAATGGTGGGCGCGCCTGGCCGAGCGGCTGAGCGGCGAGACCCGTCTGCCAGCACTGCCCGGCGAGGTCTCGCAAGCGTTTGTTGCGGTATGGCAGCAAGCGATTCATCTCGCACAGGGTGTTGCTGAGCAGGCGTTGTCCGAGCAACGTCAGGTCTTGGCTGCCGAGCGTGAACGCGTAGCGGCTGTCGAGGATCAAGCGCGTCAGGACGCAGCACAGTTTCGCCAACAGGCGACGGACGCCGTAGCGGGGCGCCAGGCCCTCGAGTTGCGCTTGGCGGATCTGGAACTGCTGCTGTCCCAGCGCCAGACGCAGGTCGAGGACCTGCAGCAGCAGCGTGAAGGTTTGCTGCACGAGCGCCGCGAAGCGCAGCAGCACAACCAGGCGTTACAACAAGAACTGCAAGCGCTGCGGCTCAAGGCCGAGCAGGAACGCGTGGCGCAGGAGAACCACGCCCGCAGTGTGGAGGATCGTGCGCATCGCGAGGTCGACCGCTCTCGGGAGGAGGGCAAGGCGATGTCGGCCCAGCTCAAAGAGACCGGGCGGCACGTCGAGCAATTGCAACGGCGGCTGGAGGCGACCCAGGTGGAGCTCGGTCAAACGCAACAACGTGCCGCGGCGCAGCAGGCCCGTGCTGAGACGCTGGAGCAGCAATTGACACAGGTGCGCCTGGTTCCCGTCGCCAAGCGCAAGCCGCGGATCCGCAAAGCCACGACACCGCCACTCTAACCATGAAACTGGTGGTTGCCAGCGTGCCGCTGGCGAACGGGGATGATTGGCCTGAGGGCTGAGCAGGCCGACGCTGACCTAATCCGGATGGAGTGCTGCGCCTCACATGCGCTGTGCAGTTCAACGAACGGTTTGCTTGCACGCCGGTCCGGGGTCTGGTGTCGGTGTTCATGCAAGCACTTAATCAAACTGACAAAGGCGATCAGTCTGCGACTGGACAGTTGCGGATGTTCAGGTCACCGGCACCGGATTGAATCGAGCGGGGCCGTATTGGCATCACCACCTGTCATAGACCCCAAACCGTCGCCGCAACGAAGTACTCGTAATTATCGCAGAGCCACGGGCGCTCGAAGGCGATGTTCAGCTCGAGCTGTTTGATTTCTGCTCCGCTGTGGTTGCCAGCTTCGACTGAGGACTGGTCTGGGGTGGTGTCAGGTTGATATCATCGCCTTTCAATATTAGCATCGCCGCTTCACTGCGAGAGTGCGTAAGATCCAAGGTAACCTTCATGGCGGATTCCGACTTCAAACAAAGACCGATTGTATTTCCAGCCGGTTGGGAACGGCACTCCAAGGGCGAAGTGATTGGTTTTGATAAGTATCGACCTGATTTATCTTTCCGAGACGCTGAGGGTAGGGTGGTCTGCGTAATAGAATCATCGAGCACTAACGATCGTAAGGTTGGAGTCGGTGAGTTGTTTCTCGCCGATAAATTTTTTTCCGATAGTGCTGTCGATGGTGTTCTTATTTTTTCCCTTTGTGGCAAATCGACCAGCCCCCCGCGACCTGACACTCAATATGCGTATCTGCAGCCGTATTTCACGCACCTTCGCTCCTCTGTTAGAACCTACGGCGTGAAAGAGATATATATCATCGCCGAAGCCGCGTTTGAGGCGTGTGACTGGAAAGCACTCGGCGACGACTTCCTGTCCATGGCTTGCGTACTCAAAGCTCAAGTGGATTTCTCAGATCCAGTTGTGCAGCCCGGTTAGCAGGTCCATCGACCAACGTTCGCGTAGATCGCCCGCTCGGGCAGTGCGTCAGATCTGCGCTTGAGTGTTGCTGACTTTATATTATCCCAGCCCTGAGCCAATGGATGTCCGCATGCAGATTGAAATGACCCCGCTGCCAAGTGTCTGGCTTCAGCAGCTCCACAACGCTGGCTGTACAGTGCCGAAACGATGCTATGGAAATTGCCTGGACGCAGTAACCAATTACCAATTAGCTGAAAAATATGTTTTATGTTTTGTCGAATTAGCAAACGGTGAAAAGTTAGGGCATGCGGTAATAAAGGTCAATGAGCACTACTACGATCCGACACTCGAGCCTCAAGGGCCGCATCAAGTGAAGTATTGGTGGCACTCGGAATATACAAAAACTGAGCTTCGTGATTTTGTCAAAGCGCAATACAGGGACGTGACTCCAAATAATGGCCAAATGGAGGTGTTCCCACCAAGTCTGCGTCAGGACGGAACAGTGGTGTGCGAGGAGGTTATTGCTTAGGCGTATGGCCGCAGTACCTGCCTTGGAAAATTTCGTGCGCCAATGGCTAGCCTATTGTACGTTCGAATGAACCATCGTGGCTGAGTCTCGAATGTGTGTTGAAAGCTCCGTGCTTCAAGCTCCGTTCGATCGGAGTTGTGGGGACTTGCTTCCGGAGCTCCGTGAAAGTGTGGCGGTCGCGAGGTCAATCGGTCAGCAGCTTTCCGGAACCGGCCTCCCACTAGTTCAAGGTGCAGTCAGCTGGTTGGTTGATTTTCATCGGATGAATTCATTTAACACACAACAAAGGCGGCGAAACCGAGGGCAGTCGATCGCCGGGTATATCGTCACTGGCATCTTTCAGCAGGTCGGCGATCCGCCGCATTGCCTGGGCAGGCGAGACCGGGCCGGCCTGGCGCCGGCGGCGGACCTGTCAACCAAGGGCTTGAACCGAATTGGCCAATCGCTTCTCCTGGCCGAACTGAGTCGTGTAGAACCGTTGCTCAATGCCATAAATGAGTAGCTTTAATTCGGTGTCGGTCGAAATTTCGAACTGGCCACTATCGGCATCAAAGGCGAGCTTCTGGCCACAGTAGCCATCGATGTAGGCCAGCATTCCGGCCTTGTCTTGCTCGGGTAGCGCCTCTAAAGTCGCCATCGCCAAGGCAATGCGCTTACGATTCGGTTTGGAAACCTTTTCCGCCGCGAAATCGTTGGAGAGGGCAATAAACGGCTTTTCCAGAAACTGTTCAACCTCTTCTTGGGTTGCCTCTTTGTACAGTTCATCGATCCCAGGGAAAATACTGGAAATCGTCGCCAGATTTTTAAAGATGAGGGTGTCCGATGCTCTGAGGTAGATGGCATCCGGCTGGGCGTTAATCACTAAACGGCTCTGGCCTTCCTCAATTTCCGCGACCTCGCCAAACACCACCGTCTTTCTTTTGATAAACAGTGATGGGGTGACTTTCTGAAAGTAAAAGTTTTCCCCCTGGCTTGCAAATATGTAGGAGATGTCATTGAAGAGTCGTTTTGCCAAGTCATCGTACTCCTTGGCATCAAATTCGCCTTTCACCATCTCGACACAAAACGGTTGCTCGGAGAATTGCTCAACCTTGAACCAGGAGTCCTCGTCAAGATTGTGATCCGGGTTGTAGGCCACACAAGCGGCCGGATCAATATCCAACCTGTTAAAAAGCGTGTAGTCAGAAATCAACTTGAAGAATGGCTTTTTTCTGAGCTTCTTCACCTTTACCAGTACATAGTCCATATGCTCAGCCTCTCTCGATGAACGTATAGTCATTGATTCGATAAGCCTTTTCGATCACGATGTGAGCGGGCAGCTTATATCTTGTGCGCGAGATCAAGAAAATTGACGCGCGCGCATTGGTGGTTATGTTGTAGAACTCGTACCCATATAACAAAAATAGCGGGTTAAAATAAAGCGCTTGCGATCTGTACGTGAAAACGAACAGAACGCCGTATACAAAAAATAGTGTTTCCCAATTCGGGACGCTTAGTGCCACAAAGAAATAACCGAGATAACTCGGCAAAAAACTGTTGTTGGCATGATCAATCGACTCGACTTGGCCGGATTTGAACTCATCCTTCCCTAACGATGAACTGAGCACCAAGCTCAAACCAGTAAGGAAAACGGGTACGGAGAGATAAAGGATGTATGACAGAATATTTGGCAGCGCGACGATCGCAGGATGTTCAGGAAAAAAATACCCCAGCACGTAGCCCTTCTGCACTAAAAACACGATGACCAATAGAGAGGTTGCATTGAAGGTCAATAACAACCGAAAAGGGACGTTCAGGTCGAACTTCAGCCAGTCCATGGCATCTCCTGTGATTGACGTTGACCGTGGTAACGGCTGTTGTGACAAAGGGCTTTGAACGGTATCAAATTGCCATGCTGCGAGTCCACAACGTATACGTCACCAAGTGCTACCGGTGCAGTCGCGTCAATGCGCAAGACCAGCATGAGGTAGTACGCCGGGCCAGGCGTTTTGGTGGCTTAGCTTCACGAAACCTAAGACGTTACACCTCGTGTGCGTATTTTCATCGATGTAAAAGCACTGGTCCGGCGAAACAGATCTGTTCTGTTGATTGGCATAGCGTCCCCTTGAACGACGTGACTGCCAATGTGTCCATTCATGTTCTCGGGGCGTTCGATTACAGAGAGGGTCTGCAGGTGTCAGCAAGGATGCAGGAGTAGTCTCCAAGACTCCTGGCAAAGTTTATCAATGCACGCAACTTTTTGATGCAAAGTGGCGGGGTTACCGAAGGTCGAGAATCCTCGCGTCTCACCTACGAACCGAACGAAATTATCGCGAATATCATATGTTCAAGCGCCAACGATCAGTCGCGAATATCTGCGCCGTCGTGCACCTTTTCTTGCTAGGGAGATTGAAGCACAACAAGGGCATGCCTCACCTGTTTTGGCCGGGCCGTTTCTGCAGGAATAAAAGCTCATCTGGGGGCAGGTATGGCGATCATAAGCAAGACTGAGTCAAAACCCGTAATCGAAGTAAACGAGTCCCTTCAGCAGGCATGTGACGACTATCGTCACTTCATCACTTGCATTCTTGAGCCGGCATGGGACGACCTCAAAGCGAGGGTCAGTAGAAACGAGGTTATGCTCCACCAAGCGTTCGGCGTTAATTTGCTTTTGGCTCACAGCGTGGATTATTTGCAAGCAGTGAGAGCTGCAGATGGGATAAAAGAAACCCGAAAGGACCTGGTAAAAACCTTCGATGAAAATTTCTCAGTGTCCGGTGCGTATCTCGGTAACCGAAAAATGGAGTTAATCGACGGGATCAACAACGCCCTTAAGCACATTCGGGTTGATCTCAAGCGACACAAGAGTCTAGGGGAACGCTACGGAGAGATTTCGTTCCAGAGTCTGGTGGAAGATGGGGGGCGCGTCATGTGTCACCTTGTGGGTTACCGATTCGACTATTGCCGCGTGGTACTTTTGCCAGCGCTAAGGGCATTATCAAACTGGGATTTTGAATGTGCTGAAGACCTCTTAAAGTTCGCGCGGGGCGGCTTCATCGTTATGGAAAGCCCCTACTATCCTGATGCCTACGATCCCGATGACCCATCTACAGCCATCGACCAAATGATTGAGCTTTGTAATCCCCCGTGCAAAAACTGCGATCAGTCGGCTGATGGATGCTTATGCGAACGGTATGTGTTTGCCGGCGAAAATGGCCGATATGAACCTGCTTACTCTCCCACCGCGGGCGAGATTGATGAGTTGATGCAACTCATATCTCCTTCATACAACCGGGCATAGGGCAATACAGGTTCGAACAAGGCATACGTCAAAAACACTTCATTTCACATGCCAGTTCATCAAGGCGATGGGCTTCACAGAACATTTGAGTGCTGGCCGAAATGTCGTCGTCAGGTGCCTGATTGAGTCGTTAGCGATCATTGAGTTGGGTGCCGCCTTAGTACCCCGTGGGTAATAATTCCGATGATTTTGGCTGATTAGCGAATCCTAGCGTGTGGCTGCACTGATATTGGATTGCCGTGACCGTTCTTGTTCAACATACTTGACCGATAATTCACAGAAAAATCAGTTCAGGCCTGCAGCAAACCGTTGAGCCAGAGGTGGTTCACATCTGTAGTGCTGGACCGAAGTCAATCAAGGATACGAGTGTGGCTATTCGGAATTTGGACCAGGATCGGTTTGTTGAAATTCTCCAGTCGAAGCTGTCAGTTCGCTCACCGGTCAAGAGCATTGAACGTTTGTTCGGGCGTGACCGAGAGTTGGAACTGGTGGAGGAAGCCCTTTTTGATCAGGGAGGGCACGTCTTCATTTATGGCGATCGCGGTGTGGGTAAATCGTCACTAGCCGCGTCAGTGGCCGCTCAGTACCAAAGCAGCGACAACGAGCCCATTCAGATACCCTGTGGCAAAGACACGTGTTTTTATAAAACGATCGAAGAGATTGCCGAACGAATTTTACGACGTGCGGGTGGCCGGCGAGACCTGGAGTACACTCACACCCTTAACTTGAAGCTGTACAAGTTGCAGATCAAGGACAAGGAAAAAAGCATCACGATTCCCCCCATTGATTCGATGTTTTCCGCCGTAGATGTCATGGAAGAGATGGTCGGTGTGCATTCGGAGCGACCGGTTGTAGTGATTGATGAGTTTGACCAGATTGAATCAGTCTCCGAGCGCGCCAAGTTCGCCCACTTTCTCAAAGACCTGGGAGATCGGGGAGTAAACGTCAAGTTCATTTTTACCGGCATCGCCACGTCGTTGTACCAGTTGCTAGGCGATCACGAGTCCAGCTTCCGCCAGCTCTTCACATTGAAACTGGAGCGTCTGTATTGGTCCTACCGAGAAGACATAGCCTACAGCGCCATCAAGGCTTTCGACCTGGAGGCAGATGAAGAAGTCGTTCATTCGATCGCGCGAATCAGCAATGGATTTCCGTATTTCGTTCATCTTTTGACACAGAACCTTCTGTGGTCGGTATTCAAAGATGAAAACGAAGTGCACCGTATTGAATGGGTACATTTTGACGCAGCTATCGCGCGCTCGATCATAGGTATCAGTGGCCGTTTGCAGAGGCCTTACGACAGTGCAGTGCTGCATAAAAGCCACGATTATTTGCTGGCGTTATGGGCAACCGCGGATTCGGAGGACACGGTTCGCTACGTCGACAACATCTTCAAGTCCTATCTGAGAATTAATCAGCAGCTTTTTGGCCTCGATCCGGCAGAAACCGATAAAAAGCCACTTGAGCTAGCCCAGTTCAGAAAGATTCTGAAGAAGTTTCTCGGTAAGGACTGCGGTGAAGTCCTGGAACTAGTTGAGGGCCGAGAGCATATGTACTCCTACCGTGAGAACCTGCTCCGAGGTTTCGTTGCATTGAAAGCTCAAGAGGCGGGCATTGAGCTTCAAGGTGACCTACCTGACGAGCCCCGAATTCCCACCGCAATGGCCAAATCGCGTTTCAGTGGGGGGCAGGGCAGGCTATCCGCCTATGCGGCCAACCCGTCTAGGAACGTCAAATTTCGCTCTGAAAATTGATAATGGCGACTTATCGGCTGGGGCTCGAAGCGTTCGCAATGACAGGCTCCAGCCGATTCAAATGAAGAAGCAGGCCAAGTTTATCCGCATCAGAACAGACAAGCATGAGATTGAAACATTCGCTGTCGGCAGAGACCGGCGGACATGGATTTCAAGTAGCCGTGTGCCGAGAGGACGCTTTCATCGGTCAATCCTCTGTAATCGGACGGCGAACATACCTACCGAAATCCAGCATTAAGGGCGATGGTGTCCGCGTAATTTTAAGCGACGCGATCGCCCCTATCGCCAGGGTTTTCGTGCGCCAACGAAGCTCTTATCCCAAGCCGTTCATAGCCCAAGTCGTCAAGTATTGGCCAGACGGTTACCAAATAGTGGCTGTGCGGCCATTTCGGTTAATATTTTCTGAGTACTCGGCCCATATTTTAAGAAAATCTTGGCTCGGTTAAGAAAATCTAGCCAACGACAGGGGAGGATATGGAAAATCTAGGGGTTATGCCGATCTATCGTACACGTACAGGGAATATGCCTTGCTCAGATCAGTCAGCCATCCACTGATGCGGCAGTAGATGCTCAATCTCACCGGCTTTCTGCGTCGGCAATCGCGTCAGCACATCCTTGAGATACGCGTACGGATCATGCCCGTTCATGCGTGCCGACTGGATTAAACTCATGATCGCTGCCGCTCGTTTGCCACTGCGCAGCAATCCTGCAAAGAGCCAGTTCTAGCGCCCCAGCGCCCACGACCGGATCTGGTTCTCACACCAATTGTTATCGATGGGTACAGCGCCGTCATCGAGGTAACGTGACAGTGCCGTCCAGCGTTTGAGGCTGTAATCCAGAGCTTTGCTGATGGTCGACCCGTTGTGCACGATGTCGCGCTGGGCGGTCATCCAGGTACCTGCTGGCATTGTTGTTGGGTGACCTACTCCTAGACATCTCTACGGCTCTGGCAATGGCGATGATCATTGGAGGTTTTGTCATTTGGTGCCTTCCGACGGTACGCTGGCTACATGGCGTTTGGGACAAACCATTTGCCAAAACGCCTATTGTCCGTAAGCGACACCAAGTTTAGGGGAGTCCCCGCGGACATCATTGGCGTCCGTTTTAAATTCGATATGGAAGACCCCGATTGGCGCGAGAAAGCCGACCGAGAGATTGTTGAAAAATTGATTGAGAAGCTAACCTGAGAGTTCTCCGATGAGGCCGTGGATATCACTTGTGGTCGATTGGAGCCCCAACGCTGATATCAAGAAGGTGACTTGGCCGAACGCTTACCGTTCATATGCTACCGCGTAGGAACGATTCATATGCGAGTAGGCCAATCACCGCTTCACTCAGCTGTGCGCTGTGAACGGCAGCTAACCCAATCCGGCCGTTCAGTTCCGGCATCCAAACGAATGTGTGGTCACTGAGGGAGTCCAGTGAGGTAGGGCAAGGCACTGAGGAGATAAATGTGCCTCGCATAGAGATTGGAGGGTTAAATGACTCGTTCAAGAAACCTAACCCCCATCTCTATTGAGCAAATTGTCTTAATCCTTGATGGTCGGTCCGCAAGATTGACTTGGGGCTTGCTGATCCTGGTCGTCGCTGGTCATTTACGAGGCGCCTATTCCACGGTCTTTTTCATTCGCTGGTCAACGTTCAACAGTTTCTGTCGACTGAGGTGGCTGTTATCAGCGTCGATGTCCACCTCGTTCAGCAGGTCTGATGCGCTTGAGCCGTCCTCGACCCGGTGTAGCCAATACAGCACTGCCTTCTTCATGAACCAATGCGGTGTTCGATCCAGAGTTGCAGCGGCCTGCTTGATCCTCTTTCTGGTTGAAGGGTCGAGCTTGATGCCTGACGTCGATGAGCTCACTCGCATCTTTCTTTCTCAATATCTCAAGAGACTGTGGTGGCTACCGGGTACGCAGTCGCTTTCGCATTGTAGCGATAGGCAAGCAGCAAGCCGATGTACCAGATGGGCATCACGTACAGGGCGGTGCGGGTATCCGGTTCCAGTGCAAGAAGGCACAGGACGAACATCAGGAACGCCAGGGAAATCCCTGCCGTGAACTTGCCACCTGGGAGCTTGAAGGTTGAGCGCACGTGGGCTTCTGGGTTGCTGCGGCGGTAGGCGAAGTACGACAGCAGGATCAACGACCAGGTGACGATAACCATGACAGCCGAAATCGTCGAAACCAGGGTGAAGATCACCATGATGTCCGGGATGGCGAATAGCAGCGTCAGCGCGATCGCCATGCACAGGCCCGAGAACACTAGTGCGCGGGCCGGTGTGCCGGAGCCCGATAGGCGTCCGAAGGCCTGCGGTGCCTGCTTGTTGTGAGACAGGCCGTAGAGCATGCGGGAGCCCGAGTACACGCCGCTGTTGGCCGAGGAGGCCGCCGACGTCATCACTACGAAGTTGATCATCCCAGCGGCAGCCGGCAGGCCGCCCAGGAGGAACAGCTCGACGAAGGGGCTGCGGTTTGCGGGCACGTTGGCCCAGGAGATCACGCTGATGATGCATGCAAGCGCAGTGACGTAGAACAGCAGGATGCGCAGAGGGATGGTGTTGATGGCCTTGGGCAGCGTTTTCTCCGGATTGTGGGCTTCAGCTGCGGCGGTGCCGAGAAGCTCTGTGCCAACGAACGAGAAGATGGCGATCTGGAAACCAGCAA
Organism: Pseudomonas putida; assembly: GCF_050990305.1. Classification (GTDB taxonomy): domain Bacteria; phylum Pseudomonadota; class Gammaproteobacteria; order Pseudomonadales; family Pseudomonadaceae; genus Aquipseudomonas; species Aquipseudomonas putida_AH. The sequence goes on from NZ_CP158817.1 coordinate 3,228,662, forward strand.
GGAAACCCAAGATGCCATGCGGCATCACGACGCCGGGTGCTACCAGGTGGCTAAAGGACGCGGTTACCCCGGAAGGGGACGTGTAGGACGTGGCCACCATCACCAGCCCGGTGACGACCAGAGCGACGATGGCGATGATTTTGATCAGGCCGAACCAGAACTCCACCTCACCGAAAGCCTTCACGGCCAGCATGTTGAGTACCAGGAGCAGGAACATGGTGCTGAAGGCTGGAATCCATGTGGGTAGGTTTGGATACCAGTATTGAAGGAACCCTGCGACTACCACCACATCACCGACGGCGACTACCACCCAACTGAGCCAGTACGACCAGGCCAGTATGAATCCTGCGCGTGGCCCGAGGTAATGGTGGACAAGCTCTGCGAACGAGCCCATTTCAAGGTTGGCGAGGAGCATTTCTCCCATCGCCCGCATGATGCAAAAGACGAACAACCCAATGATCGCGTAGACCAGGATGATTGAGGATCCGGAGAGTGCAATCATCTTCCCTGACCCCATGAAGAGACCCGTGCCGATGGCGCCGCTGATGGCAATCAGCTGAATATGACGATTTTCCAGCCGCCTTTTAAGTGTTCGTCCGTCGCCGTGAGTCGCGTCTTGCGAGTTGCAGGTTTGATGCATAACTGACCTCTTATTTTTTTCTGAGAAAACCTCTACCTCCTTCCTTATGGAAGGTGATTTATGTGGGCATAAGTAATGTTGCACCTCATAAAACGGAGGGTTTGGTTAATACGCAGACGAGAAAAGCAAATTCCAGCGCAAGGGCCTGACCGAACTGTCAGGTGATTGAACTCTAGAGACGCGGTGTGCTTGTTGCCGTTGGTGGATCCTGCCCCGGTCGCCTAGAAGTGCCCATTTTGCCAGCCATAGTTGTCAACCGGAACGCTACAAAATGTTATGCGCGAAGGTCTTGATTATCACTTTGCATAGCCTGTATTGCATTTTGATAAGTCGTGCAAAACAAGGTACGAGTGGCCCAAATCGGACTACATCTTGAAGGTCGACAGCAGGATGCTGGTTTCAGTGTTGTCGATGTACTGAATGGAGCGAATGGTGTTGAGCGCCTTGTCAAAGGCCTCAAGTGTTTCGGTCCGAAGCTCTGCCATCAGGTCCCATCGGCCGTTGGTGGTATGGATGGCGACTACGCTGGGGTGCCCCCGTAGTGCGTGTTTGACCTCGGCGGCATGATGGCCACTGATAGCAATACTGGTGATTGCCCTGACCCCTCGCTCTATCGCATCAGACTGAAGGCGGATCGTGTAGCCCATGATGACGCCGATCTCTTCGAGCCTGGTGAGGCGATTCTGCACAGTGGCTCGAGCGACCCTCAGCTTCTTGGCCAACGTCATAACAGGGGTGCGGGCATTGTCCCGCAGTAGAGCGATAAGCTCCCGATCAATGTTATCCATGATGCGCACGCTATCCAGATTGCTATTTTTAGTGGGCAAAGTGTCTAGAAAACTGCAATATCTGGCAACCTGTACGCTTCATTTTGTATCAGCCTTTCATCAGAATTTTGGAGGTGGCAGAACTCTTACTTGGCGCCCGCTAAGCACTACTTCAATTCAAGGCGGGCGCACTTATTTAGGTGCTTAGCAATGACGCATTTCATCGACGTCCCCACGATGTCTGACCTGGTTCATGACATTGGCGTAGTTCAGTTCTTGGGTGAGCTTTCCGAGGTTATTCGCGAAGACTTCAAGCGCTGGCCGGAGTTCGACAAGTCTGCCCGCGTGGCAAGCCATTCAGATGTCGGGGTGATTGAGTTAATGCCCGTGGCGGATCACAGCCAATATGCGTTCAAGTATGTAAACGGCCATCCCTCCAACACCGTCAAAGACCTTCATACCGTGATGGCATTCGGGGTTCTGGCTGATGTCAACACGGGCTATCCCGTGCTGCTTTCTGAGCTGACGATTGCGACGGCCTTGCGTACCGCCGCTACCTCGCTGATGGCCGCCAAAGCACTTGCCCGTCCAGACGCTCGAAAGATGGCGTTGATCGGCAACGGTGCTCAAAGTGAGTTCCAGGCACTGGCCTTCCACAAGCACCTCGGCATCCAGGAGATCGTTGCATACGACACCGATCCTCTCGCGACTGCGAAGCTGATCAGGAATCTTCAGGAGTACCCCGAGCTTAAAATCACCCGTGCGCAGAGTGCTGCCGAGGCAGTACGGGGTGCAGACATCATCACCACCGTCACCGCAGATAAGGCCTACGCGACCATCATAACGCCTGAGATGCTCGAGCCGGGGATGCACCTGAACGCCGTTGGCGGTGACTGCCCAGGTAAAACCGAACTCCATGCCGACGTCCTTCGCAAGTCCAGGGTCTTTGTAGAGTACGAGCCGCAGACCCGCATTGAAGGCGATATCCAGCAGCTTGAAGCTGACTCGCCCGTCGTCGACCTATGGCGTGTGCTCACGGGTGATCAGGAAGGTCGCCAGAGCGCAGAGCAGGTCACGGTGTTCGACTCTGTGGGCTTCGCTCTCGAAGACTATTCGGTGCTGCGTTACGTGCTTCAGCAGGCTGAAAAGCGTGGGATGGGTACGAAGATTGATCTCGTTCCGTGGGTAGAGGACGACCCGAAAGACCTGTTCAGCCACACCCGTGGCCGCGCCGCAAAAAAAAGTTTCCGACGCGTTGCATAACTCTTCGATCAGTCTCCTATATCGGTATTTCTTGATGGCATTTCCAACGCGTTCGATTCAAGCGCCTGCGGCTGTGGTGATGGTCAGGCCCCACGCCTTTACTCCTAATCCGGAAACGGCTGCAGATAACACTTTCCAAAGCTCAAATCCTGACATCGCCGCTCAAACCCTTTCCGAGATTGCGTGTGATGAGGTCACCCAGGCTGCAGGGCGGCTGGAGGCTGAGGGTGTTCGGGTTCATCTCTTTGATGACTTCGGCGAGAAAAACACGCCGGACTCCGTCTTCCCGAACAACTGGTTCTCGACCCACCCAGGTGGTCACATCGCGATCTACTCGATGTACTCCCCGAACCGCCGTCGGGAGAGGCGTGCCGATGTCATCGAGATGCTCAAGCAGGAGTACCGGGTTCAGGACGTGATCGACTACTCAGGCCTGGAACAGGATGAGCTGTTCCTTGAGGGCACCGGAGCCATGGTGTTCGATCATATGTCCAGGGTGGCGTACACGGCTCGGTCGAACCGAGCCGATCCGATTGCCCTGGAGCGGTTCAGCACCCACTTCAACTTCGAGCCCATGGTGTTCGACACGGCGGACGAGAAAGGGGCGCCGATCTATCACACCAACGTCTTGATGTGTGTCGCGACTGAGTTCGCCCTGGTGGGTTTCGGCACCTTCACGAAAAAGGCTCGTGCTGAAGAGGTTCGCATGCGTTTGATGGAGTCAGGTCGAGATGTCATAGATCTGACCAACGAGCAGATCAACGAGTTTGCCGGCAACGCAATCGAGCTCTCTGGTCGAGACGGTCGAATCCTGGCCCTCTCGCGCAGAGCCTTCAACAGCCTTACGGTAGAGCAGCGCCAACGTATCGAGCGGTCGGCCAGGTTGGTGCCGTTGGACGTTCCGACCATTGAAATGGCCGGAGGCTCTGTTCGCTGCATGATCGCAGGTATCCACCTGTCTCCTCGAAAGTAACCTCAACGAGGCGACCATCATCCCCACCCTTGTCAGCTGTTGATGATGGTCTTTAGCTTGCGGAGCTGTCGAGGCTTTGGAGCGTGTTCGCGACGTTGATGCTCAGGCGCTCCCGCAGGAACTCGATAAGCCGCTGTGTCTTCGCCGGAAGCAGATGTGCTTCGGTCATCGCGTAGATCGTGACTGGCTGTCCCACCCGGACAACATTCGCATCGCCGGCAGTCTGGCGGTTGGGGCGCCGGGCATGATAAGGACAGGGAGAGCGGTCAGTTCTGTGTGGGCAATGGTGAAACCAGCAACATTCCGGTCGAGTTGACCGAGCGTTGTTATTAAGTATTAGTCGAGCGCTATGGTTTTCATCATGAGGAGGATGACGCGGGGCGTCACTGTGGTGGAAGAGGGGGTAATGCTTGATTCTCGGATCTTGTCGCCCAAAGCTTGGGTATCGACATTCTTCGGGCGTGGCATCACCCCACCATGGGGAATTGACGCAGACCATGAGGGCTCGTGCAACTACGCCAAAGTAATTCGCGCACAGGGGCCAACCGAACGCTTCAGTCGAGCCAATCGTGTGGAGCTTGAAAAAGGCGATTTGCTGCGTCTAGTCACTGCCAACGGCGGTGGTTGGGGGCCGGTAAAAGCGCGGAGCCTGGAGGCTATCCAAGATGATATAAAAAACGACAACATCTCGGTCGAACAAGCCCGGCGCTACTACCCCGAGCAGATGTCATCGGCATAGCTGAACCGGAGCTTGTGAGTGACAGCTCCGGCAACAGAACCGGTATAAGAGGTGCCTGCCAGGGACGGAAGTGCTTCGTTTCTGCCGAAGGAAACTCGATTATTCATTCGCGTCTTGCTCTTTCGACTCCAGACCGGGTTCCCCACGGACGGGCTGCGTCGTCCCTTCCCAACGTTCATAGCCTCGCGGTGACTTGTCAGCTCGTCAAACTGTCCCACCAACAACAGCAGTCGATAATGCCTCGAAAGACTTTGCGCCTGGCTCGGGTGGGTATTAATCGCAAGCGGCAAGAACAACTCCAACATGGCCATACAACATGCACCCGTTACGACAAAGCCTGCACAACGAACTACACGCGCGTCCGTCACTGTACTTCGATGAGCCGGCCCATGTGTTCCACCTGGCCTTCCTCGGCAGCGACCAGGAGTGCAATGCATTCCTTGAAAACTGCTGCCCTGAGTCCCTCGACCTGACTGCCGCCCAAGGAATTACTCGGCTCGATGGCCATGCACTGAAATGGGAGCGCCATGCCGAGTTTTTCACTCTGACCCTGGTGGTCACTTCATCCTGTGATGACCTGTCCTGGACGACGCTGCCCGAGGTGCTAGCGTCAAAGGTCGAAGTGCATTTGCCGGCCCTGATCAACTCGGTGCAGATTGTAGTGCGTGGTGAAAACGACCTAGATCTGTCCCGTTACTGTTTCAAGGATCCGAGCGGTTCTTGCGTGGGTGGTGGCGATGCAATGGTCTGGAGCGATTTTCGTCTCAGCGAGGATGGAAACAACCACATATTGTTCGTCAACCGACGCCTGAATGCCTACCGCCAAGGTCGAATGATACGCCGTCTTCTGGAAATCGAGACCTACCGAATGATGTCCTCGTTATCCTTGGCCATGGCCAAGTCCTTGAGCGCACAACTCGATGTTTTTGACAAGACGTTGGTCACACTCTCCGAACGTAACTCTGACGCCGATGGCAATGATGCGAAAACCCTGCTTGCGGATATCTCCAGCCTTTCTGCCCAAGTGGTCAGCAGCACCGCGAAAACCCGCCACCGCTTCAGTGCCACGCAGGCATATGCTCAACTGGTGTTTGAGCGCCTGGGTGAATTGCGAGAAAGTCACCTGGGAGATTGCCAACGCCTTGGCGTGTTTATCGAGCGCCGCTTCAAACCCACTGTCAGGTATTGCTCCGCCACCGAACAGCGATTGGAGCACTTGGCCAAAAGCGTGGCCAACTTGGGCGATCTGTTACAAGCACGGGTTCAGGTAGAAATGGAAGAACAGAACTCGGAAATTCTCAAAAGCCTGAACGCCCGCGCCGATGCTCAGATCAAGATCCAGCGTGCAGTGGAAGGTCTGTCGATTATTGCTATTACCTACTACCTGCTTAATCTGCTCAAACTAGGCTACTCGGGGCTGCACCTGCTCGGCGTTGCGGTGACCCCGCGAGAGGCCATGCTGGCAATGACGCCGCTTGCAATCGGTATTCTCGCGTTGATTGTGCTTCGTATCAAAAAAGTCAAAGAGCATTGAAACGATGGCCGTGCAGTCTTAATTTACCAGTGCATATGGTCTTAAGCACCCGGGAAAGCACACACACACATTATTGAATGTCGCTGAGTGACTGCTTAAGGCTGTGGATTCAACCGGTCGACGCAACATATTGGCTAAATCGTTCAGCGGGCTTTGTCGATTTTGTTGATGCCAACGTGGTGTTCGTGAAGATACGCGTCGCTCCTTAGCCGTCGTACACTGCTTCTGCGTTACACAGAACTAGCAGCCGGAGAACCAAATCGCTGGATAAACAGGTCTCATTGACCGATCCAGGTGCCCACTCCATGTTGACTCGCGGCACCGGAATCGTTGACTGCATTACAAGCAACCAATCACTGAACACGCAGTACGGATGCTATTGACTCTCCGGCTTCAAGACGTTCCAGCAGACCGGGTTCTGTACGATCACTGGCCAATGCCTGGTCGATGACTGCGGCAAGTGCCTGACTGTTAAGAATCAGTAAACCGTTGTCGTCTCCCAACACCAGATCGCCCGGGTGCACCTGAATAGGACCCGAGCTTGCTCGCGATGGACGCTAGCGATAACGCGTGGCTTCTGAATAAACGCGCCGTCCTTGAGTCCATCGCGAGCAATCTCGGTTCCTACAGAGGGGCAGCGTTCGCACCTTCTTTTTTCACCGTTATTTTGACTTCAATACCTTCGGATTGGAGTTGCCCCAGATCGTGTACAGGTCGGCCAACAAAGCGCCGTTGATGGTCTCAAGCTCCGTCTGGGTAATCTCTTCATCACCTTGCTTGCCGTACAGTACAACCTCGTCTCCCGCCTGTACGCCCTTGATGCCACTGACATCAACCATCAGCGTGTTCATGGTGACTTTGCCGATCACCGGCACGCGTTGGCCACGGATCAGCACTGAGGCTTTGTTGGAGAACGCTCGTCGATAACCGTCGGAGTAGCCGGTCGGGATGTTGGCGATCAACGAGTCCTTGCTCAGGGTAAAGGTGCGGTCGTAGCTGATCGTACTGCCCGCCGGGTAGGCATTGACCGCCGCGACCCGCGATTTGAACTGCATCACCCGTTGAAATTCGTTATGCCCACCCACTGGGTAGCCGTAAAGTGCAGCCCCCGGACGAACCATGTCCAGCCAACCTTCCGGCACCTCAAGGGTGGTGAAGGTATTTGCACAGTGCAGGGTGATACGGCTGCGGTCCAGTTTGGCGTGTTCGATCAGCCAACCAGACTGCTCCTTGAATTTAGCCAGTCCCTGATGGACATCCGCTCGTTCTTCGACCGGGAAGTGGGTCATGATTCCGACGATATTCAGATGATCCAGCCGTGTCAGATCCACCGCCTGTTGTTGCCCCGCAGCCGTGCGCATTTCCAGACCGTTTCGGCTCATGCCTGCCGAGTTCAATGCCAGGTGAACCGGCAGCTTCAGGCCCTTGCGGGTGGCCAGTTCATTGAGCTGACGTGCGACCTCCAGGTTGCCGACCAATTCTTCGATGTTGTACCCCAGCGCATTCTCGGCCTCTTCAAAGGTAGCGCTACGTAAACGCATCAGGCGTCCCTTGAAGCCTTTTTCCCGAGCAACACGTGCTTCCTCGTTGCTCGCAACGCCGATACAGGTGATCCCCATCCTGATCGCGGAAGGAATCAGTAAACCAATGCCATTTCCATAAGCGTCGGCTTTCATTACGGCACACATCTGGCTTTTACCCGCTAGGCGTTGCTGAAGCTTGGTGATGTTTCCTTCGAAAGCAGCCTGATCAATCTCCAGCCAGGTATTGGCCTGGCCTGGTTGACTGTCGGCACGAGTATGTTCAGGTGTGGGGTCGAGTAAAGGAGCGGCGTTGGCCACCGGCATCATTGCCGTCAAGGCCAGGGTGAGCGTCAGCGTGCTGAGCATAAAACGTGGCATATCGAGTCTTCCATAGTGGATGAGGAAAGCCCTCATGCTTGATGGATTTGGCATCAGCCAGATCCATCAAGCATGGGGCGAACAGCCATGGAATTCTTATGCAAAGGCTAAGTTTTTTTATGTGGAACCAGGTGTCTCGCGCAGCGGATGGCGCTGTAAAACAGGCTGAAACGACCGAGGCTTATTCAGGGGGCCACCTGGCAGCCGCAGGGTCGCCAGATGAGCACGTTGAAGAGTCGAGTTGAGTTAGGCCCGAAGCCTTACATCGGCTGCTGAAGGCTGCAGCAGAGAGAACAGGTTCTTGGGATCTTGCAGCTCTGGCACCAGTTGGATGTCACTGCCAATGTTCAGTGCTCTTGCAACATCCAGCACATAGCGCAAGGCGGAGTAGTCCTCCAAGGCGAAGCCCACCGAATCGAACAAAGTGACTTCTTCGACATGCTGGCGACCTTGAATCTGACCAGTGACGACTTTCCAGAACTCGATAACCGGTGAATCGGCGGGCATCTGCTGTATTTCCCCTTCAATACGGCTTTGCGGTTCGTACTCAACCATGACCCGCGCACGATCCACGATGTCACGGTGCAGTTCGGTCTTGCCGGGACAGTCACCGCCCACCGCGTTGAGGTGCATGCCTGGTTCGATCATTTCAGGCGTCAGAATGGTTGCGTAGGCCTTGTCGGCCGTGACCGTGGTCACGATATCGGCACCGTGTACCGCTTCCGCGACGGTGCTGGCAATGGTCACCTGAATATTGGGGTAGGCCCGCAGGTTGGCCGCCAGTTTCGCCGTCGCGGCAGGGTCGATGTCGAACAGGCTGATTTCCGTAATACCCAATAAGGTATGAAACGCCAGGGCCTGGAATTCGCTCTGCGAGCCGTTGCCGATAAGCGCCATTCGGCGACTGTCCGGTCGGGCGAGGTAGAGGGCGGCCAGCGCAGACGTGGCGGCGGTGCGAATGGCAGTCGTCAGCGTCATTTCACTCAGTAACACAGGCTTGCCGGAATCGACGTCTCCTAGCGCACCAAACGCCATCACTGTCAGCATGCCGTTTTGCGTGTTCTTCGGATGTCCATTCACGTACTTGAAAGCGTAGAGCGCTGCATCAGACACCGGCATCAACTCGATGACGCCCTCGGGTGAGTGGTTCGCCAGGCGCGCACACTTTTCGAAATCTGGCCAGCGTAGGTAATCCTGACGGATGTATTCGGCCATTTCGGTCAGGCAGCGAGGCAAGCCTTTTTCCTGGGCGAGACGGCTCAGATCATTGACGTCGATGTAACGGGTCATATCGGGTTCCTTTGGGCGTTTTGGCGGCTGCGACTCGGGAGGTGGTCCATGTATTGGCCGCAGACCTATTGTCGAGGCAATGGCGCGTAGATTTCGGCCAATACTGACCCCGGATACAGCGTGAGAAGTCGAAAAACAGAGCACGCACAGCGGAATCGGCTTGCTGTTTCGCGAAGCATCGTCAAGCAGATAAAGAAGGTCGCAAAGACCAACACACGGCCTGCGCCAACCCCCATCAAGTGGTGAAACCGTGATTTACAGCAGACGACAGAATCGGCTGTGAACGCCCTTCGTTCAGCACAAGCACGCTGTTTGAACGAGGGCTTACGACACCAGCACCTTCCCCGCAATTGGCATTCTGGCGGTCCGTTTCAAGCGCTTGTCGATCGCCGCTTGAGATGGAATGCAACTCCGACGACTGGCTGCTTGCGGTCGAAAACAACAACAAAAAACGGCTGCGGTGAAGACCGCATCAACTCTCTGCCCCTGTCAAAAAAGTGTGGTCCGACGCAGGCGCCGGATCGCGATAAATCCAAATAATCCGGGACTCAAGAAGATGAACATCAAATGGCTGACTTTGCCGGCACTCGCGTTGCTGTGCTGCACCACGGGCGCCAGCGCCAAGGAATGGAAGGAGCTGCGATTTGGCGTCAACCCAAGCTACCCGCCCTTTGAATCGACCACGGCCGATGGCGGGGTCCAGGGCTTCGGCGTGGATCTGGGCAATGCGATATGTGCCGAGTTGAAGCTGACTTGCGTGTGGGTCAGCAATGACTTCGACGGACTGATTCCGGGGCTCAAGGCCGGCAAGTTCGATGCCATCGAATCTTCGATGACCGTGACCGACGCGCGCAAAAAACAGATCGACTTTACCAATCGCCTGTACGCCGGACCGACCGCCATCGTTACCCGTAAAGACTCCGGGCTGCTGCCTACCGCCGAGTCGCTGCGCGGTAAAACCATCGGTTACATGCAAGGCACGATTCAGGAAACCTACGCCAAGGCCAAGCTGGGGCCGGGCGGGGTGAAACTGCGGGCTTATCAGAATCAGGATCAGGTCTATGCCGACCTGGTGTATGGCCGTCTCGATGCGTCGATCCAGGACAAACTGCAAGCGCAGATGAGTTTCCTGACCTCGCCGCAAGGTGCGGACTTCCAGAACAGCGAAGGCATCAGCGACCCGTTGGTGCCTTCGGAAATCGCCATTGGGGTCCGCAAGGACAACGAAGAGCTCAAAGGCATGCTCAATGCCGCCATCAAGGCCCTGCACGACAAGGGCATCTACGCGCAGATCCAGCAGAAGCACTTCGGTGATCTGGACCTCTACAACAACTGATCCCCGTGCCCCGGTCGCGGTGACGCAGCGACCGGGGCGCATCAAGACTGGTGACTGGCGTGAATTCCTTCCTGAATGTTCTGGGGGTCGACCTTTCGGCCCTGCAAGGCTATGGCCCTTTGTTACTGCACGGCACTTGGGTCACCCTCAAACTGTCAGCTCTCGCACTACTGGTGAGCATGGCGCTGGGGCTGCTCGGCGCAGCGGCCAAACTGTCGCGGCTGAAGCTGTTGAATGTACCGGCGACCTTTTACACGACGCTGATCCGTGGCGTGCCTGATTTGGTGTTGATGCTGCTGATTTTCTACAGCCTGCAAGGCTGGCTAAGCGCCCTGACCGAGGCTATGGGCTGGCCTTACATGGAGATCGACCCGTTTGTCGCTGGCATCATCACGCTTGGTTTTATCTATGGCGCGTATTTCACGGAGACGTTTCGCGGGGCAATTCTTAGCGTGCCACGCGGGCAACAGGAAGCTGCGGCGTGCTTTGGCCTGAACCGTTGGCAGCGCTTTCGTTTTGTGGTGTTCCCGCAAATGATGCGTTTCGCCTTGCCGAGCCTGGGCAACAATTGGCTGGTGCTACTCAAGGCTACAGCGCTGGTATCGATCATCGGGTTATCAGACCTGGTAAAAGTCGCCCAAGAGGCCGGTAAAAGCACCTTCAACATGCTTGATTTCCTGTTGCTGGCCGCGGCGCTTTACCTGCTGATTACCAGCGCGTCGAACTATGTGCTGCGCGTGCTGGAGCGCCGCTATAACCAGGGCGTACGGGGGATGGCGCGATGATCGAGTTAATTGCCGAATACTGGAAACCCTTTCTGTTCAGTGACGGTGAAACCCTCACCGGGCTGGCGATGACCCTGTGGTTGCTGGTAGCGAGTATCGCGATGGGGTTTGTCCTGTCGTTGCCTCTGGCGGTCCTGCGCGTGTCGCGCTGGGGGCTTCTGCGTTGGCCGGTTCAGGTGTTCACCTATGTGTTTCGCGGCACGCCGTTATATATCCAGTTGCTGATTTGCTACAGCGGGATCTACGGCATTGCAGTGGTGCGTTCGCAGCCGCTGCTGGAAGCGTTTTTTCGCGATGCGATGAATTGCACGCTGTTGGCGTTCACCCTCAATACCTGCGCGTACACCGTGGAAATTTTTGCCGGAGCGATCCGTAGCATCCCTTATGGCGAAATCGAAGCGGCTCATGCCTATGGCCTGAGTGGCTGGCGCCTGTATCTGCAACTGATCCTGCCCTCGGCGCTGCGCCGCGCGCTGCCGTACTACAGCAACGAAGTGATCCTGATGTTGCACGCGACGTCGGTGGCGTTCACCGCGACGATCCCGGACATCCTGAAAATCGCCCGTGATGCCAACGCCGCGACCTTCATGACGTTTCAGGCATTCGGCATTGCCGGCCTGTTGTACCTCACGCTGTCGTTCGGGCTGGTCGGGGCGTTCCGGCTGGCAGAGAAACGCTGGCTGAGCTTCCTGGGCCCGGCTCACTGACTTCCATTTTTTATCCAGAGCGGCGCCCATGAGGCAGCCGCTTCAGGAGTACACGCATGTACAAACTCACAGTTGAAAATCTGTATAAACGTTTTGGTGACAATGAAGTGCTCAAGGGCGTCTCGTTGAACGCACGGGCAGGGGATGTGGTGAGCATGATCGGCGCCAGCGGTTCGGGTAAAAGCACCATGCTGCGCTGCATCAACTTTCTGGAACGCGCAGACGAAGGCGCTATCGCTTTGGATGGAGAGCGAGTCCTCACCCGACAAGGCGTCGGTGGCATGCGCGTGGCCAACCCCAAGCAGTTGCAGCGCTTGCGCACACGACTGGCGATGGTGTTCCAGCATTTCAACCTCTGGAGTCATCTGACTGTACTGGAGAACATCGTGCTGGCGCCGTGTCGAGTCTTGGGCATGAGCCGCAAGGCCGCGGAAGAGAGCGCACGGGCGTATCTGGACAAGGTTGGATTGCCGCAACGGGTGGCCAATCAATATCCGGCATTTTTGTCGGGCGGGCAGCAACAACGGGTGGCGATTGCCCGTGCCCTGGCGGTGGAACCGGAGATTCTGTTGTTCGATGAGCCCACCTCGGCGCTCGACCCGGAACTGGTGGGTGAAGTCCTGAAGGTGATTCAGGCGCTGGCCGAAGAAGGCCGGACCATGTTGATGGTGACCCATGAAATGGGCTTCGCTCGTCAAGTCTCCAGCCAAGTGATGTTCTTGCATCAAGGGCGAGTCGAGGAGCAGGGTGATGCTACGATACTCGACCGGCCAACCAGCGAACGTTTGCAACAATTTCTATCGGGTCGTTTGAAGTGAGGCAAGGTGTACATGGCGGATATCCGCGATCTGTCGATCGTGCTTGATCGTATCGATCAGGCAATCATTGAAGTGTTGCGCCACGAAGGGCGAATCACTTATCAAAAGCTGTCCGAACGTGTGCACCTGACCCCCAGACCCTGTCTGGAGCGGGTTCGCAAGCTCGAACAGCTTGGGGTCATTCGCGGCTATGGTGCGATTCTTGACGAGAAAAAACTGACTCCGGGTTTGTCGTTGCTCGTGCTGGTAGCGTTGTCAAACCAGAGCGGACGCGCGGCGCAAAAGGCCTTCGAGGCCAAGGTCCGTACCTGCCCACAGGTGCTGGAATGTCGCCTGATCAGCGGCGCTTTCGACTACAGCCTGCGCATGCGATGCCGGGATATGGAGCATTACCGGGTGTTGACCGAAGTCTGGTTCGACGACCCGGAATTGCACATCGACAAACTGGTCAGCCACCCGGAACTGGCAATGGTCAAGACCTCCATGGAGTAAGTTCAAAATCGCTGCCGAGAGCAGCGATTTTTTTGTTTTTCGACTCACCGAATCGGCTGGACAACCAATAATCTTCAGCCGTTTTCATCACCGAAAAAGCCTTTATCAACCGGGTTTTTCCCGCCTCGAATCAGACAATGAGCCTCTCTCGCCCCTCATTGAGTCTGTGCCCATGCAAACCACCAATACCGTTTTGATGATTCGCCCGACACGTTTCTCCTTCAATCAGGACACAGCGGCGAACAACCGTTTCCAGCGTCCGGCAACAGTTGCTGAAGACGTACAACTCAAGGCCCTTGCCGAGTTCGATGGCTATGTCGCCGCGTTACGTCGGCACAGCGTCGAGGTTCTGGTGCACAACGATCGCGAAGCGCCGCATACCCCGGACTCGATCTTCCCCAACAACTGGTGGAGCAGCCACCCGGACGGCACTTTGGTGTTGTACCCAATGCAAGGTCACAACCGGCGTCTGGAGCGAGATAAAGGTGTACTCGACGGGTTGCTGGACGAATACCGGGTCGAGCAGGTGCTGGACCTGTCCAGCCTCGAAGAACATGAGGTTTTCCTAGAGGGCACCGGCAGTATGGTCCTCGATCGGCAGCAGCGGATTTGTTATGCCGGGTATTCCGCGCGCACACATGCTCAGGCTCTGGATGAATTGGTCAACCATTTGGGTTATGAACTGTGTGCGTTTAACGCGGTGGATCGCCAAGGCGTGCCGATTTATCACACCAATGTGATGATGAGTGTCGGTACCCACGTGGCGGTGGCTTGCCTGGCGTCCGTGCCCCATTTGGGTGAGCGCGCGGCGCTGCGCTCGCGCCTTGAGGCCAGCGGCAAACAGGTCGTTGCCTTGAACTGGGCGCAGTTGGAGTCCTTTGCTGGCAACATGCTGGAAGTGCACAACGCGGCGGGCGAACCGCTTTTGGTGATGTCACGCACAGCCTGGCAATCGCTTGACGCCGATCAGCGTCGCTTGATCGAAACCCACACCACGCCATTGCCTGTGAACATCGACACCATCGAGCGCATTGGTGGCGGCAGCGCGCGCTGCATGCTGGCAGAGGTGTTCCTGCCCAAGCATTTGTCCGCTCAGGAACACGTGCGATGATCGTCCGCCCTGCAACAACTGACGATCTTCCGGCTCTGCTGGCCCTGGCCCATAGCGCTGGTACCGGATTGACCACCTTGCCGGCTGATGCGTCGCGATTGCGTCAGCGGCTGGAATGGGCGACCAAAACCTTCGCCGGTGAAGCCGAACGCGCCGATGCCGACTACCTGTTTGTGATGGAGAATGAACAAAAGAAAACGGTGGGTATCTGTGCCCTGGCAGGTGCTGTCGGCCTGCGTGAGCCTTGGTACAACTACCGGTTGGGGCTGTTCGTCGCAGCGTCGAAAAACCTCGGCATCAATCAACAGTTGCCAACGTTGTTTCTAGGTAACGACATGACGGGCCATTCTGAGTTGTGTTCGCTGTTTCTGCACGCTGATCATCGCAGTGGTCTCAATGGTCGCCTGTTGTCGAAGGCGCGCTTCCTGTTTTTGGCGGAGTTTCGCCAGCGCTTCGGTGACAAGGTTATTGCGGAAATGCGCGGTTATTCGGATGAAGAGGGCGTTTCACCGTTCTGGGAAGGTCTGGGACGTCACTTCTTCAAGATGGATTTTGCCGACGCCGACTACCTTACAGGCCTGGGCAACAAGACCTTCATCGCTGAACTGATGCCAAAATTTCCCTTGCCAACCTGCCTGTTGCCGGAGGGGGCACGAACGGTCATCGGAAGGGTTCATCCAAGCACCGAACCTGCACTGGGTATGCTCAAGGCAGAAGGTTTTGAGCATCGTGACTACATCGATATCTTTGACGGTGGTCCATTGATCGAGTGTGCCACCGGGGATATTCGTGCCGTGCGCGATAGCCAGGTACTGCAACTGAGTATTGGCACGCCGGGGGAGCAAGCAGCGACATACTTGATTCATAACCGTCAGTTTGCCGATTGCCGGATTACTGCGGCAGCGGCGCGAGTTGCTGCCGATACCTTGATTGTCGATGCTCAAATCGCGAAGGCGTTGGGCTTGAATGCAGGGGATTCGGTGAGGGCGGTGAGTCTGCCGGTGCCTGCTTTGCAAAAATCAGCCGCTTAAACAGCTTACGGAAAAAAACATCGCAGCTTGCGTCAGCCCCTACAGGTCCGAATTCATCTCATTTTTGAGGTGAACACAATGAAGGGAGCTGACGCGCGCTGCATTTTTTCAATGCTGGGTCGTCATGACAAATCATCAATAGCCTCAGATCCGCTCCCGACTCCCGACTTCACGCATTCAGCATCGCCTCTCAGTCTTTAACCTGAGCCATCCAGCGCGCTTCGTCACCTTTGTATAACGCTAGCTTCTACTTATTCATAACCTGGGCTGTTTGCTCCAGAACCCGGCTGCGCCTAGGTTAGCGCCTAGCCGAGCTTCAAGCTTTGCATAAAAGAACAACAACAAGAGAGGCGAAAAATGCCTGTGATAACCATCGGTATGGTGGGAATCGGCCAGCTTGGCCTTCCTATCGCAACCAACCTGCTTGCGGCCGGATTTCGCGTTGTCGGTTACCGACGTCGAGATCGCGAGGCCTTCATTCGTCAAGGCGGCATCGCGCTCGAAAGCCCTGCCGCCGTAGCGGCGCAATCAAACTTCATCCTCACTTGCCTGCCCAGCGAAGTGGCCCACATGGAAATCATGGAGGGGCCTGATGGCCTGCTTCAGTCCATAGGGCCGCAGCACACGCTCATCGAGATCGGCACCTATCACAAAGCCTTCAAGCAACGAATGGCTCAGCGTATCGAGCAACGTGGTGCGCGGGTGTTGGAAGCGGAGGTCAGTGGTACTCCATCAATGGTTTCCCAACGCAAGGCTTCCTTGTTTCTGGGTGGTGATCCTGACTTGGTGGAGCACTGCAAGCCAGTGCTCGATGCGATCGCCGACATCCAGTTCCACATCGGTGGGTTTGGGTGCGCAGTCGCGATGAAATTGATCGCCAACTATCTGGTGACTATTCACACCTTGGCCGCAGCTGAGGCGCTAAACCTTGGCGTGAACGCGGGGTTCAGCGCACAGCAGGTGGTTGAGGTGATTCGCCAAAGCGCGGGTGGTTCAACGATGTTCAGCGCAAGAGCACCGATGATGGCTGATCGTCATTTCCTGCCGGCACCAGGACCTTTTGCCACGCTGGAAAAGTACATCGACATGGCCAGTGAGCTGTCCGAGGAACTCGGTAGCGCCGCGCCTTTGTTCAATGCCGCCAAGCCCTATTTTCTAAGGGCTATTGAAGAAGGCATCGGTGAAGAAGATATCTCGGCAGTGATCAAGTTTATCGAAGCCGACTCCAAAGCCGACTCCCAGGCACCTTCCAAAAAAGAGAAAACAACATGCTGATTGAACAACGTACCTATCAACTCAAGCCTGGCGCCTTGCACGAATTCCTACGTGCTTACGAGGAGGAGGGACTCCCACTTCAGGGCGAGGCACTGGGCAACCTGATCGGTTATTTCAAGCCGGAAACGGGGGACATCAATCGGGTCATTCAGTTGTGGGGATATTCCAGCTACGAGGACCGTGCCCAACGCCGCGCGGCGCTGTCCAGTGATCCAAGGTGGCGTACGTTCCTTGGCAAGAACGGCCATCTGGTGGTTGCCCAGCAGGTGGAACTGTTGAGCGCCGCACCCTTTTCCCCTATTCGTTAAAAAGGAGCGTCCAAGATGATTCGTTCACTACAACACGTAGGCGTGACTGTTCCGGATCTGGAAGTAGGTCGCTCCTTCTACGAAGCTGTCGGGCTTGAAGCCCGCATGGCCGGTGATCATTTGGTGTTGCGCTGTAAGGGGCGCGCCCAGGATCAAGTCCGACTGATGCCCGGTAACACAAAGCACCTGAGTTATATCTCGTTTGGTACCGATGCTGAGGGCCTGCAGACTATTCGAGAAAACCTCAGCTACCACGGTGTGGTCATCCATCCGGCACCGTTTGATATCGGGCAAGACGGAGTGTGGTTTCGTGACCCGTCCGGCGATTGGGTTCACGTCACCGACGCAGATTCCATGCCGGTAGCTCCTTTGCCGACGCCAGAGTTGAACACCCCGGGCCGTTACCGCCGCATAGGTCAGCGCGGGTGTACACCAGCCTCTAAGTTGCGTCGAGCAACACCGTTGCGCTTGGGCCACTTGATCAAATTTACACCCGATGTGGATCGTTCGATTGATTTCTATACCCGGGTACTAGGGATGAAAGTCTCAGATCGCGCGGGAGACAAGATCGCCTTTCTGCGGTGTGGCTGTGGCGGTGATCACCATGTACTGGGCCTGGCCAAGAGCAGTCATAGCGGACTGCATCATCTCAGTTTTGAGGTGATGGGTATTGATGAGATCGAATTGGGTGCTCAACACCTGATGAGCCTGGGCTACGAAAGCGCTTTTGGCCTGGGACGACATGTGGCCGGCTCCAACTACTTTCATTACATCCGCGACCCTTGGGACAGCATGGTCGAATACTTCTGGGACATCGATGTCATTCCCGAAGATGACAGCGAATGGCTGGCTATCGACGGGGCACCACCAGACCTGATCGCCGTGTGGGCAACCAATCCACCTCCTGAAACGTTCATTCAGAATTTCGAGGCAGTGCGTGATGAGTGATAGCTCTACGACCAAGGAACTGTTGGCAGGGATGTTGAACAAGCCGCTGTTCGTGGTCATGCGTACACCACGGGACCTGACCCGCGTACCAGAGCTGCTGGACGCCCACTTGAAGTGGGCGATTCTCTCGCAGCAACGCGGCGAGTTGTTCGCTTCCGGGCCCTTTGTCTCGGATCAGACCCTTCCCGGTGAGCTGGGGGGTATGAGCATTTTGCGTGCGGCGGATCATGCCGAAGCACTGCGCATCGTCCAGTCAGATCCCTTTATCGCCCACGGCGTTTATGACGTGGATGTGCGCAAGTGGCTGCTCATGGAAGGCGGCCTCACGCTCCACGTCAGCTTTTCCAATCAACGTTTTTCGCTCCTGTGATGGTGGCCCCATGAAGTATCAGCTTTTCACCTATCGGACGGATGTCCAGTCAAACGCTACCGGCCTGCTGGTTGGCGAATACGCCTATGATCTTGGTCAGCTTGTGGCCAAGACCGGCCTTGAATTGCCGGCAGTTTCCGTCGATGCATTGCTCGAGCGCTGGGAGACGTCCAATCCACAGCTGCAAAAGCTTGCAATGGCAGTGTTTGAAGCGCCAGCGCTCTATGAATCGCAACGGCTTGATCTTGCCACATTGCACTTTGCTCCTTTTCTGGAACGTCCAGGCACGATCTATTGCGCGGGAGCAAACTATCGAGACCATGTCGAAGCCATGGCCCGTGCGTTCAACATGAAATTGTCGCTGGATCCGCGCAGCGAGGGCATTGCTCCCTGGCATTTCATCAAGCCTGGCCGCGGCAGTCTGGTCGCACACAAGCAAGCGGTAGACTTTCCGGCAGGTGTCCGCATGCTCGATTGGGAAGCCGAGTTGGCGGTGGTGATTGGCAAGCGAGCATCGCGTGTCTCCATTGAAGAGGCGCTCGACTATGTGGCGGGTTACACCTGCGCCAATGACCTGTCCGCACGTGATCGACTGCGTCGCGAGCAAGTCGACCCCAGCTCGCCGTTTCGCTTCGACTGGATTGGCCACAAATGCTTCACGGGTTCTTGCCCGCTGGGCCCGTACCTGACGCCGGCACAATTTGTCAAAGATCCTGAGAACCTGGATATCAAGCTGTCGAGGAATGGTGTGTGGGTACAGGATTCCAACACCCGCAACCATATGTATGGCATTGCAGAGCAGATTTCCTATCTGAGCCAGACCATCGATCTGTTTCCCGGTGATGTTCTGTTGACGGGAACACCGGCGGGCGTGGGCATGGAAAGCCACACATTCCTGGACCGCGGCGATGTACTGAAAGTCTGCATCGAAGGGCTCGGCGAGCTGGAAACCACTATTCGGTAACACCTTGCTGAGGGCCGGGCAATCAATGCCCGGCCGTTGAAAAACTCAACTGTTTGCAGCGTCCTGACAAATGACGGTGTGCTTCGCTGCGCCTGAAATTTGCCAGTCGCCTTTCAGTAACGCCAGCACTGATAGCTGCAAAAAAACTCTCCTCCGTCATACAAAAATAACAATGGTACATGAGATGAGCACACCAAGATCAAATGCTCTGCGCGCGACAAGCGCCTGGATTTGTACCCTCTGCCTCGGCCTTCTTTGCGTTCCGCTGGCCCAGGCAACAGAGGGCGGCGGCAGTTCATATCCACTGGGTGTGAATACGGTCGGCGCGGGAAAGATGCCACCGCCAGGCTTTACCGAGTTCTTTTACTTGTCCGACTACAGTGCGAACAAGACGCTTGACGGCGATGGCGACAAGAAACAAGGCATCCACAACTTCGACCTTAATGTTCAGGCACTGTCGATTCGAGTGGATTATGTCTATCAGGATTTCACGATATTGGGAGCCAAACTGGCCAGCCGCCTTGCCTTGCCCTTGATCAAGGGTGACATCAGTTTTGATGTCGATACGCCTGCCGGTCGGGTTCATCGCAGCGACCGTCAAGAAGGTGTTGGCGATCTGACGGTAGTTCCTTTTGTATTGGGGTGGAGCTCTCCGCGGTACCACCAGTTACTCGGTCTGGATGTGTTTGCGCCCACCGGGTCCTATGACAAGGACCGCCTTTTCAACCCCGGTCGAAACACGTGGGCTTACGGGCCCTGGTATTCCTTTACCGCCTATCCGCTGGAGAATCTGGAGGTCAGCGCCAAGCTCATCTACATGATCAATGGCGAGAACTCCGAAACCAACTATCGCTCTGGCCGTGAGTTCAACGCCGACTACAACATCGGCTACAACATCACCCGCGAATGGCAGGTAGGCGTGAACGGCTACTTGTACAAGCAGCTCAGCGACGATGAAAAGAATGGCCAGACCTACTTGGATGGTAACCGTGGTCAGGTCGCCGCTATAGGCCCCGCGATCAAATACCAGACCCCGGCAATCGGGTTTGTCATGAAATGGCAGCACGAGACGATGGTAGAGAACCGAGCTGAAGGTGATCGCATCTGGCTGCAGGCTGTTTACCGGTTCTGAACGTCGCGTCCTTGATGGGAAGTCATAAGAACGTGGCGGCCCATCGAACGAATATCACTGTCCAATAATTAAAATCAGGTGAAACCATGACTGGAATATCTAAGTGGCACGTACTGATCGGTGGATTCATTGCGTACCTTTTTGATGCAATGGAGATCATTCTGCTAACGCTCGCACTGCCCGTTATCCGCCAGGACCTGGGTTTCAGCCTCCACGAGGTGGGTGCGCTGGCTAGCGCTACATTGTTGGGTATTGGTGTCAGCGGAGTTGCCACAGGCTGGTACTCCGACAACTTCGGCCGGCGCAAGGCACTGATTGCATCGCTGGCGATCTTCGGTGCACTGACGTGCGTCTTTGCATTCGCCCATGATCTCTACGTACTGATGGGCCTGAGGTTTATCTCGGGTCTTGGGCTCGGTGGGGTATGGACAATCCTCTCGGCTTATATCGTTGAAACGTGGCCGCCCAAGCAGCGCGCCAGGGCCATATCCTTCGTGATCAGTGCCTTCCCGGTTGGCGCCATCGCCGCTGCCCTGGCGGCAAAGTTCATGCTGCCGGAATGGCGTTTGATGTTTTTCGTGTCCGGCGCCTCGGTGATACTGCCGATTATTTATGTGTATTTTCTGATTCCGGAATCGTCGGCCTGGAAAGCTCAACGCGTTACTCAGGGCACTGCTGCGCAGCGGATATCGGTCAAGGAGATTTTTTCGCCTGAGTTACTTCGTTACACCCTGCTGGGGTCTCTTGCAGCCAGCTTTGCGTTGCTTGGTTCGTGGGGCGTCAGCACGTGGCTGCCCACCTACCTGATACAGGACCGAGGCTTGAGTCTGGCGTCGATGACCAGCTTTATGGCTGTACTGCATCTCGGGAATTTCTGTGGCCTGAACGTATTCGGCTTCATCGCCGATCGCATTGGCAAGCGGCTTACGATTGTCATATCGCTATTGCTGACATCCATGATGGCGCTGGTCTATGTCTATACCACCCAGACCCAATCGCTGATCTGGATAGGGGCGGGATACGCATTTTTCATGGTATTCGCCGGGTTATTCGGCTCTTACTTCAGCGAGATGTACCCCATCCGGGTGCGAACGCTTGGGGCGGGCTTCTGTTTCAACGTGGGCCGAGGCCTGGCGGCTTTTGCCCCCGTACTGCTCAGTGGCATTGCCAGCTTTTATAGCCTGGCGGCGGGACTGATGGTGTGCGCCGGGTTCTACGTCATCTCCGCATTGTTTGTAATCTCCATGCCAAGGAACAAAACAGTGGGCGAAGTGAGTACGCAGACGGTCAATTCAGACATTGCTAAGGAGGCTATTGGGTGACCTGATTCGTTGGTGCTAATGCCGCCCCGTATCTACTGATACGGGGCTTTTTTTTGCGTTTGAAAATCGGAGTTTGATGTCGGTATCTGTATAACGATATCAGATAGTGCGAATAACTAATATTTGCTTCTTTTATCTATGGGGTGACGGGAAGATGAGTCCCAGACAACTATAAATAAGAGGACATCCCTCATGATCAACTTGCATGACATTCGATACGTTCGGCTGGGAACCGCGAATCTGGACGAGGCACGTCGCTACGCCACCCAGGTTCTCGGATTGCAGATCGCCCGCGAAGCCAATGGTGCGGTCTACTTCCGATCGGACAGTCGCGACCATACGCTTTGCTACTACGAGGGTGACCCGCAAGAAACCACGACGGCATTCGAAGTAAGGACTGCCCAAGACCTCGAGGACGCGGCAGTCTTGCTCGAGCGTAATGAATACAGCGTGCAGCATGGGGCGCGTGCAGACGCTGAAGTGCGCTATGTAGACGACTTCATTCGCTTCAAGGATCCCAGCGGCAACAACATCGAGCTGGTCTTGCGTCCCCAGGCAAGCGGGCGACGCTATTTCCCTAGTCGCGATGCCGGCATCACCGGTTTCAGCCACATTGGCTTGCGCACCATGAATGCCCGGCGTGATGAACTGTTCTGGACTCAGCTGGCAAACGCCAGGGTTAGTGACCGAATTGGCGAGGCGCCACTGCTGCGTATCGACGAAATCCATCACAAGATCGCCTTGTTCCCTTCGTCCCATCCCGGCGTGCAACACATCAACCACCAGGTGGAGTCCGTCGATGACTTGATGCGTGCCTATTACTTCCTGGTTGAGCGGGGCATACGCATCCTCTTTGGTCCGGGCCGCCACCCCACCTCGGGCGCGATGTTCCTTTATTTCGAGGGACCTGACGGCATGACATACGAATACTCGACAGGGGTCAGCCTGATCTCTCCAGAAAATGATGCAACCCACCAACCTCGGCAGTTTCCGGCGGAGGGTGCGGGATTCTGCGCATGGGGTGCGAAGCCAGACATTCCGGAGTTCAAATCGTGAGTCGCTTGCCATTACCCGGCCGCGAGGAGCAGTCGCAGGTGCGCGTGGCTGCGCGCGCTTTGGCCCGTGCGGGTCTGGTGCATGCCTACGGGCACTGCAGCCTGCGTCTGGATGAGGAGCACTTTCTGGTCTGCGCCGCGCAACCGATGGGTTTGATCCAGCCGGGCGAGCCAGGAATCGTGGTACCGGTCAAAGGTGAGTTGCCCGACGGCGTGCTGGGTGAGGTTCGTATCCACCAGCAAATATATCGTCGGCGCCCAGACGTCCACGCCGTGATCCGAAGCATGCCTGCCCAGGTCATGACCCTGTCATGCGCAAGGCTCACACCTCAACCGCGCCATGGTATGGGCAGCTACTTTCAGCAGCCAATCCCGCTGTGGGACGACCCGCAACTGCTGCGCAGCGACGAGCAAGCCAGCGCCTTGGCCAATCAATTAGGGCAGGGGAATGCGCTGGTCATGCGTGGCAACGGCGCCATCGTCGTTGGCGCGTCACTGATCGAAGCGTTGACGCTGACCTGGTATCTGGAAGACGCCGCGCGGATTGAGTTGCAACTGCACAGCGCAGGTCTTGCCACCCAAGGGCCGGTACTCGACCCACAGGCCTGCGCGCGACGGGCTGTCACCAGCGGCCGAATTTACGAACGTATGTGGGAATACCTGACGGCGGGTGATCCCGAAGCCAGCGCTCCAGCCAACTAGAAAAAGAAGGAACACCTTATGCCTGCTAAAGAATTCCGCCATTTCATCAATGGTGAATGGGTGAGTAGCACCCGTACCTTCGAAAACCGCAACCCAGCCGATAACAGCCTGATCGGCTTGGTGCACGAGGCCGGCAAGGCTGAGGTCGACGCCGCCGTGCGAGCTGCGCAAGCAGCATTGAAAGGCCCTTGGGGCAGCATGACTGTCGCCCAGCGAACGGCCTTGTTGCACAAAGTGGCGGAGGGCATCGAACGTCGCCATGAAGAGTTTGTGGCTGCGGAAGTGGCCGACACCGGCAAACCCCGCGCACTCGCCGGGCACTTGGACATTCCTCGTGGGGCGGCCAACTTCAAGGTGTTCGCCGACCTGATCAAGAATGTGCCGACTGAAAGCTTCGTGATGGACACCCCTGACGGTGGCAAGGCGGTGAACTACAGCGTGCGAGCACCACGTGGCGTCATCGCTGTTGTTTGTCCCTGGAATCTGCCGCTGTTGCTGATGACCTGGAAGGTTGGGCCGGCCCTGGCCTGTGGCAATACTGTCGTGGTCAAACCCTCCGAAGAGACTCCGGCCACCGCCACTCTGCTCGCCGAAGTCATGAATGAAGCCGGCGTGCCACCGGGTGTGTACAACGTGGTGCATGGTTTCGGCGGGGACTCGGCCGGTGCCTTCCTCACCGCTCACCCTGAGGTCAATGGTGTCACCTTCACCGGTGAAACGGGCACGGGCGAGATCATCATGAAGGCCGCAGCCAAGGGTATCCGCCCGGTATCGCTGGAACTGGGCGGCAAGAACGCCGGTATTGTTTTCGCCGATGCGGACCTGGAAAAAGCCGTCAAAGGATTGGGGCGCGCCGTGTTCGAGAACAGTGGCCAGGTCTGCCTGGGGACCGAGCGCATCTACGTGCAACGTCCGCTGTTCGAGCGTTTTGTCGCTGCGTTCAAGGCCCACGCCGAAGGCATCAAAGTGGGTGATCCGAACCAGCACGACAGCACCATGGGGCCGGTCATCTCGCTCGGTCACCGCGAAAAAATTCTCTCTTACTGCCGTCAGGCTGTCGCCGATGGTGCAACCGTGGTCCACGGCGGTGGCATTGCGCAGGTACCGGAGCACCTGGCCGAAGGCGCCTGGTTCGAGCCGACGATCTGGACCGGCCTTGCCGAAACCTCGGCCGTGGTACGCGAGGAAATTTTCGGTCCGGTTTGCCACATCGCCCCCTTTGATACCGAAGAAGAAGTCGTCCGCCTGGCTAACGACACACCCTATGGCCTGGCTGCCAGCGTGTGGACTAGCAACCTGCAGGTCGCTCATCGTCTGGGCAGTGCACTGGACGTGGGTGTTTGCTGGATCAACTCGTGGTTTCTGCGCGACCTGCGTACCGCTTTCGGCGGTGCCAAACAGTCGGGTATCGGCCGTGAGGGGGGCGTGCATTCGCTTGAGTTCTACACCGAACTGCGCAACGTCTGCGTGCGGCTGTAAGGAGCCATTCATGAATAAACAAGAGATCCACGTACTCGGTCAGCAACTGCACCAGGCCCTCAGCAACGGCCAGGCTCTGGCGCCACTGACCGACACCTACCCGGACATGACCCTGGAGCAGGCCTACGAGGTACAGCTGGCGATGATCCAGCGACGCCTTGACGACGGCCAGCGGGTCATCGGAAAAAAGATCGGCGTCACCAGCAAAGTAGTGATGGACATGCTCGGCGTCGATCAACCGGACTTCGGTCATCTGCTCTCGGACATGCTCTATGCCGACGGCGCCGCCATCGCCATCGACGGTTTGATCGCACCCAAAGCCGAAGGCGAAATCGCGTTCGTGCTTAAGGAAGACCTGCATGGCCCCGGTATCACCGTGGCTGATGTTTTACGGGCTACTGACTATGTGATGCCGTGCTTCGAGATCGTCGATTCGCGCATCCGTGACTGGAAGATCCGCATCCAGGACACCGTCGCCGACAACGCCTCCGCCGGGGCTTTCGTCCTGGGCGGGCAGGGCGTGTCCCCGCGTGACGTTGACCTGGCCTGTGTCGGCATGACCCTGGAAAAGAACGGTGAAGTGGTTGCCACCGGCGCCGGTGCTGCGGCCCTCGGCCATCCGGCGAATGCCGTGGCCTGGCTGGCTAACAAACTCGGTGAACTTGGCATTGGCCTGAATAAGGGCGAAGTCATTCTCTCTGGTTCACTGGCGGCCATGGTACCGGTCAAGGCCGGTGATCAATTGCGCATCAGCCTGGGCGGTATCGGCTCAGCTTCTGTTCGTTTCGTTTGAAGGAATCCTTTATGAATCTCTCTGCAAGCACTATCGCCCAACTGGCCGAACACCTGGAAAACGCCGAGCTCAACCGCGAGGCGGTGGCCAAGATTACCGACGCCCACCCGGACATGGACTGGGAAGACGCCTACGCCATTCAGGACACCATTCGCCAACGCAAAGAGTCACGCGGTGTACGTATCGCCGGCCTGAAAATGGGCCTGACGTCTTTCGCAAAAATGAAGCAAATGGGGGTCACTGACCCGATCCACGGGTTCCTTACGGACTACGGCTCTTGCCTGGACGGCGCGGCTATCGATGTTGACGGGTTGATCCATCCCAAGGTCGAGGCCGAGATCGCCTTTGTCCTTAAGCATCCACTCAAGGGACCGGGCGTGCATGTTGGCGACGTATTGGCGGCTACAGATTTTATTTTGCCGGCAGTTGAAGTGATCGACTCGCGCTACGAGAATTTCCGCTTCGATCTCAAGAGCGTCATTGCCGACAACACCTCTTCGGCACGCTTCGTCACCGGCGGACAAATGAGTGGCGTGCAGGGCATTGACCTTAAATGCCTGGGTGTGGTGCTGGAAAAGAACGGCGAAGTAGTCGCCACCGGTGCCGGCGCCGCAGTGCTCGGGCACCCGGCGCAGAGCGTCGCCATGCTGGCCAACATGCTCGGTGCCAAGGGGCGTGAACTGCCGGCGGGCTGCTTCATCATGACCGGCGGCATCACCGAGGCCATTGCCGTTGCTGCCGGGGACAACATCACCGTCCGCTACCAGCATTTGGGCAGCGTCTCCATGCGCTTCACTTCGTCCAGCCAGCGTTGATCCGGAGCTATCGACCATGCCTATCGCCATGATCCACCTCGCCGAAGGACGCAGTGAAGAGAAGAAGCATGCGCTGTTGGTCAATGTCACCCAGGCCATCGCGCAAAGCCTCGATGTGCCCGTAGATAGCGTCCGTGTGCTGCTTCAAGAGATTCCCGAAACCCAGTGGGCTGCGGGTGGCAAGACCCTTGCCGAACGCCGGCGTGGTAACGCCTGATCCCAGGCTGTGTGCAACGACAGGACACAATAACAATGAGCAATCCAATAAGCGTCGCCATCATCGGCTCGGGCAACATCGGCACTGACCTGATGATCAAGATTTTGCGTCACGGCAAGCACCTGAAAATGGCCGCTATGGTCGGCATCGACCCGACTTCTGATGGTTTGGCCCGCGCCCAACGCTTGGGCGTGGCGGTGACTCATGAAGGTGTTGAAGGCCTGACCCGCATGGACGAATTCAAGGACATCGATTTCGTCTTCGATGCCACCTCGGCCGGCGCCCACGTGAAGAACGACGCCTTCCTGCGTTCGATCAAACCCGGTATCCGTCTGATCGACCTGACACCTGCAGCCATCGGCCCGTATTGCGTGCCGGTGGTCAATCTGGAACAGAATCTCGGCCAACTCAACGTCAACATGGTCACTTGCGGTGGGCAGGCGACCATCCCCATGGTTGCAGCGGTATCACGCGTGGCCAAGGTGCACTACGCCGAAATCGTCGCCTCGATCGCCAGCAAGTCCGCGGGTCCCGGCACTCGTGCCAACATCGACGAATTCACCGAAACCACCTCCAAGGCTATCGAAGCGATCGGCGGCGCAGCCAAGGGCAAGGCGATCATCGTGATGAACCCGGCCGAACCGCCGCTGATGATGCGTGACACGGTGTTTGTGCTGTCCGAAGCCGCTGATCAGACACTGGTCGAGGCCTCCATCGAAGAGATGGCGGCCGCCGTACAGGCCTATGTGCCGGGCTATCGCCTCAAGCAAAAAGTCCAGTTCGACGTCATCCCCGAAGACGCACCACTGAACATACCGGGTCTTGGCAAGTTCTCCGGCCTCAAGACCTCAGTGTTCCTTGAAGTCGAAGGCGCCGCCCACTACCTGCCAGCCTATGCCGGCAACCTCGACATCATGACTTCCGCTGCCTTGGCCACCGCCGAGCGTATGGCGCAGTCAATGCTCAACGCCTGAGGAGACCGTCATGACTTTCAATCCCGGCAAAAAAATTTACATCTCCGACGTAACCCTGCGCGACGGCAGCCACGCGATTCGTCACCAGTATTCGCTTCAAAACGTGCAGGACATCGCCCGCGCCTTGGACAAAGCCAAGGTCGATTCGATCGAAGTGGCGCACGGTGATGGCCTGCAAGGGTCGAGCTTCAACTACGGCTTCGCCGCCCACACCGACCTGGAATGGATCGAAGCCGCCGCCGATGTGATCAGCCACGCCAAGATCACTACCTTGTTGTTGCCCGGCATCGGCACCGTGCATGACTTGAAAGCAGCCTACAACGCCGGTGCCCGGGTGGTGCGCATCGCCACTCATTGCACCGAGGCCGATGTGTCGAAACAGCACATCGAATATGCCCGCGAGCTGGGCATGGACACCGTCGGTTTCTTGATGATGAGCCACATGATTCCGGCCGAGCAGTTGGCTGCCCAAGCCAAGTTGATGGAGAGCTACGGCGCGACCTGCGTGTACATGGCCGACTCCGGTGGGGCGATGAACATGCAGGACATCCGCGAGCGTTTCCGGGCGTTCAAGGCGGTGCTCAAGCCGGAAACCGAAACCGGCATGCACGCGCACCACAACTTAAGCCTGGGCGTGGCCAACTCCATCGTCGCGGTGGAAGAGGGCTGTGACCGCATTGACGCCAGCCTGGCTGGCATGGGGGCGGGGGCGGGCAACGCGCCATTGGAGGTGTTCATCGCTGCCGCCGAGCGACTGGGCTGGAATCATGGCACCGACCTCTACACCTTGATGGATGCCGCCGATGACATCATCCGTCCGCTGCAGGACCGTCCGGTGCGCGTAGATCGCGAGACGCTGGCGCTGGGTTATGCAGGCGTTTACTCCAGCTTCCTGCGTCATGCCGAAGCAGCGGCCCAGCGCTACGGGTTGCGTACCGTCGACATCCTGGTCGAATTGGGGCGGCGAAAAATGGTCGGTGGGCAGGAGGACATGATCGTCGATGTGGCACTGGACCTGACACGACGTTGAGTTATCCACGCGTCCGCATAACACTAAGGAATTCCAGTTTTACTGCACCTGCCGGTCGAAGCCCACGTCGCTTTGCTGGCAAGTGCAGTGTTTTGGTTTCTGAATATCCATCGTAAGCGAATTGTCCAAGGTTGCACCTCAAGCGCGGATACATGATTTTAGAGGAGAGTGAAATGCTCAAGGCTTCAGACGTCGTAGTGCAGTGCCTCGAGAATGAGGGCGTAGAGTTCGTGTTCGGGATTCCTGGTGAAGAGAACCTGGATTTACTTGAATCACTCAGGCGCTCCAACATCCGGCTCGTTCTCACTCGACATGAACAATCGGCTGGTTTCATGGCGGCAACCTATGGCCGGTTAACCGGAAAAACGGGAGTCAGCTTATCGACCCTTGGCCCTGGCGCTACGAACCTGGTCACTGCTGGCGCCTATGCCTACTTGGGTGGAATGCCAATGCTCATGATTACCGGGCAGAAGCCAATCAAAAAGTCCAAGCAGGGCCGTTTCCAGATTCTTGATGTTGTTGGGATGATGCAACCGCTGACCAAGTACACCCACCAGTTGGCGTCCGCTGACAACATTCCCTCGCGTGTGCGTGAAGCTTTCCGCCTTGCTGAGGAAGAAAAGCCCGGAGCGGTTCATCTTGAACTTCCCGAGGACATCGCCGCGGAGCAGACCGAAAGCCGGCCAATTCCTCCGAGCCTGCATCGTCGCCCACTGGCCGAACACAAGGCCATCGAGGCCGCTGTCGAGAAATTGCAGACAGCCCGTAGCCCAATTCTCGTGATTGGTGCCGGCGCCAATCGCAAGATGACTGCCAAGGTACTCAAGCAACTGATCGACAAGACCGGCATCCCTTTTGTCACTACTCAGATGGGCAAAGGCGTGGTAGATGAGCGTCATCCACGCTTCCTTGGCAATGCCGCACTGTCTTCCGGCGACTTCGTGCACCGTGCCGTCGAGGCAGCTGATCTGATCGTAAACATTGGCCACGACGTGATTGAGAAACCGCCATTTTTCATGGTCCGTGGCGGCACCGAAGTCATCCACATCAACTTCCGCTCCGCCGAGGTCGATCCGGTGTACTTCCCACAGGTCGAAGTGATCGGCGATATCGCCAATGCTGTTTGGCAGATCGGCGAGTCCTTGAATGACACTTCACACTGGGACTTCACCCGCCTTATGACGATCCGTGAATCCAACGAGGCCCAAGTGATCGAGGGCGCGGACGACAACCGTTTCCCGATCTACCCGCAGCGCTTTGTCGCCGACGTGCGTCGTGCCATGCCCTCCGAAGGCATCGTGGCTCTGGATAACGGCATCTACAAAATCTGGTTCGCGCGCAACTACAAGGCACATAAACCCAACACCGTACTGTTAGACAATGCCTTGGCAACGATGGGTGCGGGCCTGCCTTCGGCGATGGCTTCACATTTGGTCTATCCGGATCGTCCTGTGGTAGCTGTGTGCGGTGACGGCGGCTTCATGATGAATAGCCAGGAGCTGGAAACCGCCGTACGTTTGAAGATGAACCTGACGGTCATCATCCTACGCGATGATGGCTACGGCATGATCCGTTGGAAGCAGTCCAACATGGGGTTCACTGATTTTGGGCTGGACTACGGCAACCCGGATTTCGTCATGTATGCGCGAAGCTATGGTGCCAAGGGCCACCGGGTGGAAAGCGCCGAAGGCTTCTTGCCGCTACTGCAGCGCTGCATCAGTGAGCCGGGTGTGCACGTTATCGATTGCCCGGTGGATTATTCCGAGAACGATTTCATTCTGAACCATGAGCTGAAAAGACGTAGCGCTTTGGTTTAAGCCAACGCTCGCCAACCCCTCATTCAGAAAAGGAAACGTCATGCAGCTTAAAGACACTCAGTTGTTCCGCCAGCAAGCCTTCATCGATGGCGCTTGGGTTGATGCGGACAATGGTCAGACGATCAAGGTCAACAACCCGGCAACGGGCGAAATTCTGGGCACCGTGCCGAAGATGGGCGCTGCTGAAACCCGCCGTGCCATCGAAGCCGCTGACAAAGCGCTGCCGGCCTGGCGTGCACTGACCGCCAAAGAACGTGCGGGCAAGCTGCGTCGCTGGTTTGAACTGATGATCGAGAACCAGGATGACCTGGCTCGCCTGATGACCCTGGAGCAAGGCAAGCCATTGGCTGAAGCCAAGGGTGAAATCGTTTACGCCGCTTCCTTCATCGAGTGGTTCGCCGAAGAAGCCAAGCGCATCTACGGTGACGTGATTCCTGGCCACCAGCCTGACAAGCGCCTGATCGTGATCAAGCAGCCTATCGGCGTGACCGCTGCAATCACCCCGTGGAACTTCCCGGCCGCGATGATCACCCGTAAAGCCGGCCCGGCACTGGCCGCCGGTTGCACCATGGTGCTCAAGCCTGCTTCGCAAACGCCGTTCTCGGCTTTCGCTTTGGCCGAACTGGCCCAGCGTGCCGGCATTCCTGCCGGTGTGTTCAGCGTTGTTTCCGGCAGCGCCGGCGACATCGGCAGCGAGCTGACCAGCAACCCGATCGTGCGCAAACTGTCCTTCACCGGTTCGACCGAAATCGGTCGTCAACTGATGTCGGAATGCGCCAAGGACATCAAGAAAGTGTCCCTGGAATTGGGCGGCAACGCGCCGTTCATCGTGTTCGACGACGCGGACCTGGATAAGGCCGTCGAAGGCGCGATCATTTCCAAATACCGCAACAACGGCCAGACCTGCGTCTGCGCGAACCGTCTGTACATTCAGGATTCGGTCTACGACGCGTTCGCCGAGAAGCTGAAAGTGGCCGTGGCCA
The DNA here is from genome assembly GCF_050990305.1 of Pseudomonas putida. Lineage (GTDB taxonomy): Bacteria > Pseudomonadota > Gammaproteobacteria > Pseudomonadales > Pseudomonadaceae > Aquipseudomonas > Aquipseudomonas putida_AH. The sequence continues at coordinate 3,260,233 of NZ_CP158817.1, forward strand.
AGCTCAAGATCGGTAACGGTCTGGAAGCAGGCACCACCACCGGTCCGCTGATCGACGAGAAAGCCGTGGCCAAGGTTCAGGAACACATCGCTGACGCCGTTTCCAAAGGCGCCACCGTGCTGTCCGGCGGCAACTCCATCGAAGGCAACTTCTTCGAGCCGACCATCCTGACCAACGTGCCGAAAAACGCTGCCGTGGCCAAGGAGGAAACCTTCGGTCCATTGGCCCCACTGTTCCGCTTCAAAGACGAAGCCGAAGTGATCGCGATGTCCAACGACACCGAGTTCGGTCTGGCCTCGTACTTCTACGCTCGTGACCTGGGCCGTGTATTCCGCGTGGCGGAAGCCCTGGAATACGGCATGGTCGGCGTCAACACCGGGTTGATCTCCAACGAAGTCGCGCCATTCGGCGGCATCAAGGCTTCGGGCCTGGGCCGTGAAGGCTCCAAGTACGGCATCGAAGATTACCTGGAAATCAAATACCTCTGCCTGGGCATCTAAGCTCCGCGGTAAAGGCATTGCTTCAAGCGCAAAGGGCACGAGAGCGCTGTCCCTTTGCGCCGCTCCAAACGGACCTATCCTTTGTGGCCGGGAACGCTGTAGCAGTCGATCATCGCATGCTGTCGCAGTTGCTTCCGCGCCGCTTAATCCTTGAACCACGCCCCCCATGCGAAGACGGGTATCCATGCCCACCACAACCTGAGCTTGGGCGTTGCCAACTCCATCGTCGCGGTGGTCAGGGTTGTGATCACGCTGACGCCAGTCTGGCTGGAATGGGGGCCGGTGCAGGCAACACACCATTGGAGGTGTTCATCGCCGCAGCCGAGCGCCTGGGCTGAAACCATAGCACCGGTCTGTACACCCTGATGGATGCCGCCAATGACATCATCCGTCCCTACAGGACCGTCCAGTGCGCGTTGATCGCGAAACGCTGGCACTGGGTTGTGCCGGAGTTTACTCAGCTTCCTTCGCCATGCCGAAGCGGCTGCCCAGCGCTACGGGTTTCGTACAGTCGACATCCTGGTCGAATTGAGTCGGCGAAAAATGGTCTGTGGGCAAGGGGACATGATCGTCGATGTGGCGCTGGATTTGACCCGCCGCTGATTGGTGCAACAGCGCAACAGTCTTTGGTGGTTTTACGGGATTCTCGATCGTTGCCCCGGTAAATACAGTAAGTGGCATTACAAAACGAGAGTGTGGATATGAGCAACCTTGACGACCGGAACATCATTATCACTGGCGCCTCAGGCGGAATTGGCCGTGCTTCGGCACTGGCTTTTGCCAAAGCGGGCGCGAGGGTTGTGCTGCTTGATCGCGATACCGCAGGCATCGAAGAAACCGCCAGTGCTGTCACGGCTGCCGGCGGCAAGGTTTATTCAATCCCCTGCGACGTTACCGACGAAGATGCTGTGGCCGCAGCAGTCGATGATGTCGTCACTCGATTTGGCCGTCTGCATGGTGCGTTCAACAATGCGGGGGTCGAGCAAAGCAATTTGCCTCTGCATGAAATCTCGTCTGCGGCGTGGGATCGCATTATCCGCATCGACCTGACCGGTGTTTTCTACTGCATGAAGCACCAGATCCGCGCCATGTTAAACAGTGGCGGTGGCGCCATCGTGAATACCGCTTCGTCTCTGGGCTCGGTAGCGATTGCCGCTGCGTCGGACTATATCGCTGCCAAGCATGGGGTGGTCGGTTTGACCAAGGCCGCCGCCGTCGACTACGGCACCCTCAATATCCGGGTCAACGCAATCATGCCAGGCATCATCGAAACACCGATGATCGTGCGTGCGAGTGAAGAGCCGAATTTTGCCAAACAGTTCGCTGCATTGCGTGAGCGACACCCTATCGGTCGTTTCGGAAAACCGGAAGAAATCGCCAAGGCTGCGCTATGGCTGCTGTCCGATGACGCCAGTTTTGTGACCGGAACGGCAATGGCCGTAGACGGTGGTTATCTCACCGTTTGAGCCCCCCTGAAAGACTGTCCCTGACACTCGACAGGGAGTCGGTCACTTTTGAACCTGAAACCCCGGAGTACCCCCATGATCAATGTAAGTCGTCGCTTGAAAGTCAATGCCCCTGAGGAGTCGGGCGGTGTGAACCTGAACCGCAGCCAGGTATGGGAAGGCTTGGTGAGCAAGGCTCGCAATGCGGTGCCGTTCGTTGATGCCATTACCGAATGTAATGTCGTTGAGGACCAGGGCAATACCTTTATCCGCGAAGTGGTGCTTCACGGTGAGCGCCTTCAGGAAATGGTCCTTCTTACTGAAGAGCAGCAAGTCGAGTTCGTGCGCCTCTCCGGTAATGCCCGTGGTCTGATCAAGAACGTCATTGAGGAGGAGGATGGCGAACTGTTCCTGCGCTTCTCATTCGATTTCTCCCTGCCGGGCGTATCGGCAGGCAGCGAGAAGGAAGTCCAGTTCTCAACCGGCATGCAGACGTCCTACCTCAGCGCCGTGCGATCCACCCTGCAAGCCATCCGTAACAAGGTCAGCAAAGCGGCATAAGTGAAACCGCAGCGACCAGACATGAAAAAACAAAAACAAAAAATGAGGCGTGCAATGAACCATGAATTGACAGGTATGTTTGAAAGTGTCGATCGGATGTCGGTCGAAGGCTTTTTGAGTTATCTGACCGATGACGTCGTGTTTCGGTTTGGCAATTCCCCGGAAGTAGTGGGGAAAAAGGGTGTCAGGGCGGCGATTGAGTTATTTTTTACTCAAATAGCCTCGCTGGAACACATTCTTCAAGGCGTGTGGAGCGAAGGCGACACGACAATCATGCGTTTTGATACCTATTACACCCAGCATGACGGCACGATTATCAATGTTCCTTGTTGTGTCGTTGTTCACTTCAATGCTTCCCGATTGATCAATGATTATCGAATACATATTGATATTTCGCCCCTGTACAGCAGCGCATCTGCGGGTAATGTTATCCAAGCGTCTGCATAACCACTGATGAGTGCCAGTTGAGCTGCACTTGCCAGTCGAAGCCACGAAACTTTGCTGGCAAGTGCAGTGTTTTGGTTTCCGAATATCAGTCAAGGCATCGTGATGAAGGATTTGAATCTGCTCTATACCTTTGAGGCGTTGTGGCGAGACCACTCAGCTTCCATTGCGGCGCAGAATCTGGGTGTTACGCAGGCAGCCGTCAGCGGTTCGCTTAAACGGTTACGCAACGACTATGGCGACAGGCTGTTTACGCTGGTCGGTCGCCGAATGGAACCGACGCCGTTTTGTGTCCATATCGCGCCGCGACTGTTGGCCTCCCTTGCGATGGTCAGGGAGGCAGGAAGCCAAATGCCGGTGTTCGATCCGAAAAACTGTGAAAAAACATTCGTCTTCAGAATGCGCGACATTGGCGAGGTCGTTTGTTTGCCGCCCATCTTGAGCGAATTGTCCAGAGTTGCACCTCAAGCTCGGATACACACCGTTGTGGGTGGGATGGATGAGACGCTCAATGGCCTGTCCACTGGCAGAATCGACCTGGCGCTCGGCTTTTTGCCAACCCTTCAGACTGACATTCACCGAACCCCGGTTATTTCTCAGTATTACGTCTGCGCCATGCGCAAAGACCACCCTTTGGCACATCGCGGCTTGAGCCTCGAAGCCTTTGTCGCCAGTGAGCATTTGTTGGTGGAGTCAGGTGGTGGCGGTCACCAGGCACTGGAGCGTGCTTTGGTCGATGCGGGCGGCAGAGACTGCATTAAAATTCGCACCCCTCAGTTCTTGTCTGCTCCGCACTTGCTGTTGGATACCGACATGATATGGACGCTGCCCATTTCCCTGGGTAAAACCCTGGCGCGCTTTTATCCTCTTGTCATACACCCTCTGCCTCTGCAAATACCCTCGTTCGAGATTGATCTGTATTGGCATGACCGATTTCACCGAGACCCTCAGAACAAGTGGTTGAGAGAAATGGTCGGCCAGGTCCTACGCAGCCAACAATCAGCCTGGCGATAGTCGCTTTCAGAGGAAACCTCGGCCATCTTCCCTACGACTCCTAAGTAACTTCAGGACTCGACGCGGGGTAGAGCTCGTCGAGTACCTGCATCAGCGCCCGCTTACGTGGGCTTTCCAGGCCGGTCCAGGCCACGCCGATGCCAGCTCCGCTCATGGCAAGCGCCAACGGGCGGATGACGACACCGATGGGCAGCGCCGATGCGGCACCGCTTGGCAGGATGCCGACGCCCAGGCCGGCGGCCACCAACGCCAACTGGGTGGTGAACTCGCCCATCTCCCGGGCAATCGTTAGGGTGATCTTGCGTCGGTGGAAACCCGCCAGCATCTGGTCATACAAACCGGGAGCGAACTTGCGCGCCAGCACCAGCGTCGGACATCCGACCAGATCCTGAGGCTTGATACGACGTAGGTTGCACAGCGGATGATCTTGCGGCAGCGCCACCACCAGCGATTCCTCGAAGAGCAGACGCGTGTGCACGCCAGGCAGACTCAAGGGCAGGCGTACCAAGCCAAAATCCAGGGCATTGTCCAGCAAGGCCCGGGCCTGCGGCAGCGAAGGCATGTCCTTGAGTTCCAGTTCGATACGCGGGTAGCGCTCCTCCAGTGTACGCACGAGCACCGGCAACAAGTGCGACAACGTTGAAGACACAAATGCTAGGCGCAACACCCCGACCTCTCCGGCGGCGGCCTGCTGCAACACTTCACGCGCTCGCCCGGCCTGGCGCAGGGTCGCCAGGGCCTCGGGGAGAAACAGCGCTCCCTCTTCAGTCAGCTCGACCCGGTGCCGGTCACGTTCGAACAACTGCGCCCCGACATCTTCTTCCAGGGCACGTATTTGCGCACTCAAGGCCGGCTGGACAATGTGCAGGCGCGCCGCCGCGCGGCCAAAGTGCAGCTCTTCGGCCAAGGCCGCAAAAGCGCGCAGATGTTTGAGTTCCACTTGACGCTCCCAATTCGCTACAGCTTGTTTGGTGATCACGTAACGTGATCACGGCATCACCATAAACGATTGGCATGCCGCAGCGGTAGCGGTTGAAAGTGGCGTCATGGCCCATTCGTCAATCCAGGACAGGGAGACACACATGATCGATAACTTTCGCCTGAACCAGCGTCGGGCGCTGATCACCGGCTCAGTGCGCGGCATCGGCCTGGCCCTGGCCCGCGGGCTGGCCCAAGCGGGCGCCCGGGTGGTGCTAAATGGCCGCGATGCCGAACGCGCGCAAAGCGCCTGCGGGCTGCTACGCGACGAAGGCCTGGACGCCGAATACGCGGTGTTCGACGTGACCGACCACCAGGCCGTCGCGACCGCCATCGATGTGCTGGAAAACCGCCTGGGCCCGATCGACATCCTGATCAACAATGCCGGGCTGCAGCATCGCCAGGCGCTTGAAGACGTCAGTGCGCAAGACTGGCACCGGCTGATGAGCACCAACCTCGACGGCGTATTCAATGTGTCCAAGGCGGTGGCCCGGCACATGATCGCTCGCCGGCGCGGCAAGATCATCAACGTAGGTTCAGTGCAAAGCGAATTGGCGCGCAGCTCCATCGCGCCCTATGCCGCCAGCAAGGGCGCCGTGCGCATGCTCACCCGTGGCATGTGTGCCGACTGGGCAGGTCTAGGCCTGCAGATCAATGCCCTGGCCCCCGGCTATTTCCAGACTGAGCTGAACCAGGCACTGGTCGACGACCCGGCGTTCTGCGAGTGGTTGGTGCAACGCACGCCCGCCGGGCGCTGGGGCCATGTCGAGGAACTGTGCGGCGCGGCGGTTTTTCTTGCCTCACCCGCGTCCGATTTCGTCAACGGCCAGACCCTTTTCGTCGATGGTGGCTTGACCAGCGTCGTCTAACTCTCGCGAAGGACATCCACATGCCTCAATCCCTGCCAACCCTCTGCGGCTCAATCATGGGATCGCCTTTTTCACTCTCGGCAAAGATCCATAACGCCGCCTACGCGGCCTTGGGCCTGGACTACACCTTTGTCTGTTTTGGCGTCGAAGATCCGGCTGCCGCCGTGGTGGCGATTCGCGCGCTCGGCGTGCGTGGCATGAACGTTTCCATGCCTTACAAAACTGTAGTAATGCCTCATCTGGACAGGATCGACGAATCGGCCCAGGTGATTGGCGCGGTTAACACCATCAACAACGTCGACGGTGTACTGACCGGCTACAACACCGATTACCTAGGCGCCGTCCGCGCCCTGCAGGAAGTCACCGAGCTGAGCGACAAGCGTATCGCCGTGATCGGTGCTGGCGGTGCTGCTCGTGCGGTTGTCTACGGTTGCCTGCAAGAGGCGGCCGAGGTCACGGTGTTCAACCGCAGTTTCGAGCGCGGTGCCGCCCTGGCGGAGGATCTGGGTGCCCGGTGGGGCGGCAGCGTCGAGACGTTCACGGCCAAGACCTTCGATATCGTCATCAACGCTACCTCGGTGGGCTTCAAACAGCCGGACAGCAACCCATTGGAAGGCCGCCTGTCCAGCCACCTGATTGTTATGGATGTGGCGTTCATGCCGGTGCAGACCGCTCTGCTGCTGCAAGCCAAAGCGCTGGGTTGCAGCACCGTGGCCGGCACCCGCATGTTGGTGCACCAGGCTTGCCGGCAAATCGAGTTGTACACCGGGAAAGATGCGCCTATCGACATCATGGAGCAGGCCATGCTCCAGGAAATACAGCGGTTGAAATTGTAAGCATCCCAACTACCTGTCAATAACAAGATGCCATAAAGGCACCTGGAGGCACGACGATGACTCACGATCATTCTCCATCCGACATCGCTTTGATCCCCGACGCGTGCGAGCGCAAGAAAGATTTGCACCGTGCAGCCTGGTCCTGCTCTCTGGGCAGTGCTTTGGAGTACTACGACTTCGCGCTTTACACCCTGGCCTCGGCTCTGATTTTCGGGCCACTGTTCTTTCCGGAACAGACCCGCGCCATGAGCCTGATCGCCAGTTTCGGCACCTACTTCTTGGGGTTTGCGATACGGCCGTTGGGCGGCGTACTGTTCGGCATGATCGGTGACCGCGTCGGGCGTAAGTTCGTGCTGGCGTCGACTGTGCTGCTGATGGGCATTTCCAGCACCATGATTGGTGCACTGCCAACCTTCCATCAGGTCGGCTACCTGGCGCCGGTGCTGCTGGTAATTCTGCGGTTGCTCCAGGGGCTAGGCGCCGGTGCCGAACAGGCCGGTGCTGCGGTGATGATGACCGAGTACGCTCCCGAGGGGCGGCGGGGTTTCTATGCCGCCTTGCCGTTCCTTGGCATCCAGTTGGGCACCATCCTCGCGGCGCTGGTGTATTTCCTGGTAGTGAGCGGCAATGACAACGTCATCGAGAGCGGGCTTTGGCGTTTGCCATTCTTCAGTAGCGTGGTGATCGTTGCACTGGGCCTGTACATGCGTCTGTCACTCAAGGAATCGCCGACCTTTATCCGCCTCAAGGCGCTCAAACGCGTATGCGTTAACCCGCTGAAAAGTGCCATGGAACACTCCAAACCCACCTTGCTGATCGGCATCGGACTGCGCCTGGCGGAAAACGGAGGTTCATCGATTTACCAGGCCCTGGCTGTGAGCTACATCGTAGGCGTGGTAGGTCTGAAGGGGCCAGTGGGCGTGCTGACACTGATCTGTGCAGCCAGCCTTGGAGCGATGACCGTGCCGATGGCTGGCAAACTCAGTGATCGCTTTGGTCGCGTGGTGGTCTATCGCGCCTTCGCGCTGCTGCAACTGGCACTGGCCTTCCCGGTGTGGTGGATACTGAGTCAGGGTAATGTGGTGGCGAGCATCATTGCCATTTCCATCGCGCTGGGCATCGGTACCTGGGGCATGTTCGGCACCCAGGCAGCGCTAATGCCTGAGCTGTTTGGCTCGCGTCACCGTTACATGGGTGTGTCGATCGCCCGGGAAGCGTCGGCAGTGATCGCGGGTGGCATTGCGCCGATGATCGGGGCCGGCATCATCGCCCTGGTCGTGGCGAGCCACTATGGCGACGCCAGCGCCGGTGTGAAAGCCTGGCTGCCGATTGCCTGCTACCTGACCCTGCTCACATTGATCACCCTGTACACCACGTTCAAGACCCCGGAAACCCTCAACCGCGACCTGGACGAACCTCGTGATGCCTGGGAATTAGCCAGAGCCGGAACGGCGATACCTATCCAGTCCAGAACCAACACACTCACACGTCCAGCGTGACCTTTGCCCTCATCAAGCGACCCTCTCAACAGTGATACTTCGTTGCTGGATGCTTTGGGGTAAATGGAGGCTCAGATAGTCGATCAGGCTGCGAACGGAAGGCAACATTCCTTTCGGTTTGGGGTAGAGCAGATGGATAATGTGCGTTGCACCGGTCCAGGAAGGAATGACGACTTCCAGAGCCTTTGCGCGCACGGAGGCTGCGGCTATGGGTTCCGGCAATAGGGCTACACCCAAACCATTGACAGCGGCCTCCAACTGCAAACGCAAGTCATCGCAGATGAGACGTGGCTGATGGCTGACCAGCAGATCTTCACCTGATGAATTGCGCAGGAACCAGCGACCGACGCCATCATGGATGTCACCGGGACGAGAAAGCGTTTCGATTTCTGAAATGGCTTTGATGGTGGCGGGCCGCCCGACGCGATCGAGGAAGCGGGGGCTTGCTACCAGAATCTGTTTGGCTGCACCTAATTCCTTTGCGACCAACCCGGCCGTTTCTTCAATCCGGGCGCGCGATCGCAAGGCCACATCGAAGCGCTCTTCAAAAAGGTCGACCTCTCGATCTACCGCATTCAACTCGAGCCGTACCTTTGGATATTTTTCCATATACCCAGGCAGCAGGGGGGCCAAATAACTTTGCGCCATTACCTGAGGGCAGCTCAACCGTACCAACCCGACGGGTTCTCGTCGCAGATGCTCCACACTTTCATAGGCGGTATGCGCCCCCTCAACAACGGGTTGGCTGAGCGTGAAGAAATGATGGCCGGCTTCGGTCAGCGAAACCTGGCGCGTTGTGCGATGTAACAGTCTGGCCCCCATTCGCAATTCCAGATCCGCGACATGACGACTGAGCAACGTTTTTTCAATGCCCGTTGCCCTTGCCGCCGCCGAGAACCCTCCATGTTTGACCACCAGTACGAAGTAATAAAGGTCATTTAGGTCTTTCATGCAGTTGACGCTCTCCTGCGGGGGGACGTTGAGCAACCGTCAACGGCACCTGGCACTGTAGTGATTGAGTTCGAGGCATGCGCAATGGCTTCGAAGGTTGACGTGGCTATCATTGATCAAGCTGGATGCGGGATAAACTGGTTACAATTGAAATGACTGATCCACTGATGGAGCAATCAACATGGAACTTCTGAACGACATGGCGCTGTTCGTCGAAGTCGTCAAAGCCCATAGTTTTCGCAAGGCCGCAGAAGCGATGGCAATACCGAACTCGACCTTGTCGAGACGCATCAGTGGGCTTGAAAAGGCCATTGGCTTGAGGCTGTTGCACCGCACTACTCGCAAAATCGAATTAACCGAGGCGGGGCAGTTGTACTTTGACCGATGCAAGCGAATCGTGGACGAGGCGCGACTAGCACACGAGCAACTGGGTGAAATGCTGGCGCATCCAAGCGGTCTTTTGCGCGCATCACTGCCCGTGGATTTCGCCAATATTTACCTGGCGCCGCTCATCGCCGAATTCGCCCGACGCTATCCTGGCATCAGCTTTGAATTCGACCTCACGCCGCGTCAGGTCGACCTGGTAAGCGAACCTGTCGATGTGGTCATTCGTATGGGCGAACCGGCAGATTCGAATCTGATTGCACGAAAACTCGCGAGCCTCTCTCGTCGCTTGTACGCCTCGCCTCGTTATCTGGAACTCAATGGAGCGCCCAGCCATCCGTCTGAGCTGGTCAACCACGAATGCCTGCGATTGCGAAAGGCTGGTCAGTGGCAGCTCTCCCATTCAGGCGAAGTCGTAGAGATCGAGGTGGGCGGTCGGTTTCAACTTAATAGCGTCGGAATGCTTCGGCGATTGGCGACACTGGATCTGGGGATAGCGCTGCTACCTGAAGGCATTGCAGCGGACGATCTGCGCACTGGCTTGCTGCAATCGGTACTGCCTCGATGGCACGCCAATCCGATCCCGGTGTATGCCCTCACTGAAACCCGTCTTTTGCCCGCAAAAACTCAACGCTTCATTGAGTTTCTGCGTGAGCAACTTGAGCAGGCTTGATTGTCTGGTTCCGGCGAATGTCGAGACTATAAAGGCAGCCGATTGCTGTCGCGCCGATCAACACAGGAAGCGCCAACCAATGGAAGAAGACCTGTGATGTGCCCGCGCTAGAAATAAACCAGGCGCCCAGCGTTGAGCCGACAATTGAACCGCACCGGCCGACGGCCATCGCCCAACTCACCCCGGTCACGCGGGCGGCGGTGGGGTACAGGGTGGCTGACACCAGGTTGAGTCCGTTCTGAGCACCGGCGACACCGAAACCGATGAGAAATACCATAGCGGCCAGCTGATAGGGATCACCCATCAGATAGCCTGTGACGGCAATGACCACAGCCGTCACTGAATACGAGAGCGTCAGCACAGGGTAGGGACCGACACGATCCATCAGCAGGGCCATGAGAATGGCGCCGACGGTGCCGCCCAGCGGCACCATGGCGCCAATACGCGAAGCGTGAGCGATATCGTAGCCTGCCTCTTTAAGCAGGGTCGGCAGCCAACTGGTCAGCAAATAGAATACAAAAAGCGAGCAGAAGAAGGTCACCCACAGCAGCAGTGTTCGGATCAATCGACCATCAAGGAACAGGTGCGAGATCGGCGACCTGACTTGGGTCGGACGTTCGTCATCGAGGATCGTGACTCCGCCCCAGCTCTTTCTGGTGATGCGTTCCACCACACGACGCAACGCGTCGCCGTGCTTGGTCGAGGACGCCATGAACCGAACCGATTCAGGCATAAGCCAAGCCAACAATGGCAGTAGCGCCAACGGCATGACGCCGCCAAGTACCAGCACAGAACGCCAGCCGAATGCAGGGATCATATGCGCAGCGAGCATGCCGCCCAAGGTTAGGCCAGCCGTAAAGCCACTCCAGCTCAAAGTCACCATGATCATGCGCCGCCGGGAAGGGGAATACTCGGCACTCAATGCAATGCACGCCGGCATCGCACCCCCCAGGCCGATGCCGGTGATGAAACGCAAAATCGTCAGCGACTCGATCGAGTGGGTATAGGCGCTGGCCAGGGTGGCGAGACCAAACACCAGCACTGAAATCAGCAAAATGCTTTTGCGCCCGAAGGCATCGGCGATCGGCCCCAGTATCAGGCTGCCGACCATCAGACCGAACAATCCAGTCCCGAAAATGGGTGACAACTGGGTAGGCAACAGACCCCATTCTTCGCGCAGTGACGGGGCGATATATCCAATGACTGCGGTATCGAACCCATCCACCAGAACGATGAGGAAGCACAGGGTAAGGATAACGACCTGGTACGGTGAGATCTTCGCGTTGTCGATGATCTCGCCAATTCGGGCATTGTCAGGATTCATGCGGCTACCTTCCGTTTTTATTTTTTTATGTAGACGAGATCGTCGCTAAGCGCATTAAATAAAGGAAGCCAATTCTAATTATTCAAACTATCTGGTTTTGTTATACCTATGCGCACCGATCTCAACTTGCTCCGCGTCCTGCTCGCCGTTTATGAAACCGGTAATGTCACCGCGGCGGCGAAGCGGCTAGGCATGAGCCAACCCGCAACCAGTGCTGCACTGGCCCGCCTGCGTCACTCACTGGGCGACCCACTGTTCATTCGCTCGGGCAACCTGATGGAGGCGACGCCACGTGCGCAAGGCATCATTGAGCGCACCCGTGAGGTGATCGAAATCATCGACCGGGACATCCTCAGCGGCCCGACCTTCGACCCCGCTACCAGCGAGCAGGAGTTCGTCTTTTGCCTGAGCGAAGTAGGTGAGGTGGTCTTTCTACCGGCGTTGTTCCAGAGCCTGCGTAGTGCGGCGCCGAATACACGCATCCGAACCGTCAGCCTGGCACCCGATGAGCTTGTGGAGAACCTGCATGAAGGTCGGGTCGATGCGGTGCTTGGCTATTTTCCCGACCTCACTACCCCCAACATCTATCAGCAACGGTTGTTCTCCCATGACCTGGTCTGCCTGATCCGCCTCGATCATCCGCTGGCAGGGGAGCAGCTGTCTCTGGAGGATTTCACCAGGCTGGAACATCTGCAGGTACGTGATGGCAGCCGTCGCCAGGAAATGTTCGAAGCCCACCTGACCAAGGCAGGTATTCACCGCAACATCGTGCTGCAGACTTCTCATTACATGAGCGTGCCATCAATCATCGAACGCTCTGATCTGATCGTGGTGTTGCCACGAACCGTCGCCAACATGTACACGCACAATCTGAATGTACGAATGATCGAGCCTCCCTTGGACATTCCACGCTACGACCTGAAGCAGTACTGGCATGCGCGTTTTCACGAAGCACCTAGAAGTGTCTGGCTGCGTCGTTTGATCATGTCGGTATTCAATAGCTGACGTGCCTGGTCAATCTGGAGATTGACCAGGCAAAGGGGTGAGACAAACGCGTTCAGCAGAGTGCCAGGGCTTTTTTTACTTCATTGTCCAGATCATGTTGCCAAACCCAATCTAGGCGCTGTTCCAAAGCATCCTTCAATTTCCCGGTATCGCGTCCAACCACCGGGTTCTTGTACTCGTACAACTCACCGGCTTCCCAGGACGTGTGCTGAACACGTGAGGCGCGCTCGAGCCTGATGCTATCGTAGGCTGCCAACAATGCTGGCACATCCGCAGCTGAGGTCGCCTCGTTCGAAAGCAACTCTGTTAGGAAGTACGCATCTTCGAGGCCTTGGCCTGCACCGGCACCTTGGTGTGGCAGCATTGCGTGCGCCGCGTCACCAATGAGTGCTACTCGCCCGTGGACATAAGTGGGTAATGGAGCCAAATCGTGAAGAGCCCACAGCGTCGGTTTTTCAATGCATTGAAGTAGCGTTTTTACAGCGAGTCCCGAGCTTTCAAAGCTGATCAGCATTTCTTCTTTCGACGCGGCTTTCACCCAAGGCATGTTGGCTGGCCAAGTGGGATGCCCATCACGGCGGTCAGACACAAAGGCAACAATGTTGATCAGTCGCCCTTTTTTAACGGGAAATGTCAGGACGTGGGCGTCTTCGCTCAAATACATCTGAGGTACATTGAGCAAGTGCTCATCCAGTGCTGCAGCACGATAAGCATCGCGAAGTACCGCCGTTTCCACCAGCCCCCTAAATGCTGAAGTACCCGTGAAACGCGGCTCCACGGCGGGATGACCAGCAGCGGCGAGGAGTGGATTTCGCAAGGCCGATTTAATTCCATCTGCGGCAATGACGACGTCAGCCGTGTAGCAGCTACCGTCCGCAAAATTGAGTGACACTTCGCTGCCGTTTTCTTCATATCCGACGACTTGCCTGCCCAAGGCCGCAACATCCGGCGGTAGGCGCTTGGCCAATAGATCGATGAAGTCGGCGCGGTGGACCGATGATTGCCCTACGCCTGGCGCAACGCTGGTACCGATCAGTGAGGCATCATGCGCATGGCGCCACTCGAACCAGACGTCTTGCCAGGGGGCAGAAGTGCTGTCGGCAATTTCATGGTACTCCTCACCTATACCGAGCTGCTTGATAGCCTGTACCGCATTGGCGCCAAAAGAAACGCCGGCACCGATTTCACCGAAAGCGGGCGCGACTTCAAACAACTTGACGTGTGTCATTCTCTTTTTGCTCAGGCCCAGTGCCAGGGCCGTCCCAGCAATCCCTCCACCCACTATGGCTACACGTAGCACATGTTTTTGCTTCATGGCGTCACCTTTCTATTGTGATTGTTGGTGGGCCATTTTTCGCAATCATGATGTCAAGCGTCCAAGACTTTGTCCCTATGCACCATAGCCTCATGGCTATACTAGGTAACCTCCCTGATTGAAAGGCCGTCATGGATATTCGTCAAATCAAGCGTTTTATCGCGGTGGCAAGGACACGGAATTTCACCAAGGCAGCGCAGTCGCTACATGTCGCGCAGCCGTCGCTCAGCAAACAGATCCATCTCCTCGAAGAAGAGCTGGGTTTTCAGTTGTTCCTTCGTGAGACACGCCCCATTCAGCTAACCACGGCCGGTCAGCGATTCTATGAAGATGCCATAGCGCTGGTAGGTAAATTCGAGCAGATGACAGCCAATGCTCGTCAGACGGCTTTGGGTGCACGCCAGACATTCACGATCGGCTTCGTTGCTTCGGCTTTGTATGGTGCACTGCCGACGATTATTCGCAGGTTGCGACGGGTTCGGCCGGACCTGGACGTAAAATGGCTGGAAATGACATCTGGCGAGCAGATGGTGGCTCTGCGGGAAAGGAAGATCGATGTAGGATTCGGGCGCATCCACACAGAGGGTAATGAGGTCGATCGCGTTGTCCTCAGAGAGGAGCGCCTCATGGCTGCCATAGCCCCTACATTTGAACTTGCCTCCACATCCGCACCCGTTTCACTGGCTGAGTTGGGTGGTTGGCCAATAATTGTCTATCCCTCACGATTCCATCCAAGCTTCGCTGATCAAGTGTTGAACATGATCAGAATGAAGGGCAGCGAGCCCTCAGAAGTGCATGCCGTCGGCGATCTTCAGACGGCTTTGGGATTGGCCTCCGCGGAGTCGGGATACTGCATAATCCCCGCGTCAGCTCGCCACCTACGGCGGGAACTTATTTATAGACTTATCAGCGACAAAGAGGCGGTTTCTCCGTTGATCATGAGTTACCGCTCTAATGATGGCGATAACCTCATAGAGGTCATCAAAGAGTTGACTCGAACTTTGTACGCCGAAAAGCCTGAGTGGTTAGAGCCAAAATATAACCGCATCTTGAATTTCTGATCCTACCGATCATTTCCCTTTTACTCTCTTTCACCGAGATTGTTGCGTGAGAGCAACAGTCCTTGGTGATTTTCGTGCCTAGTCAATAGGTAGTGCTCTACCTACAGTTCGCCCAACTCATTAACCGCCACGACTGGTCGGTGTATAACTGCACGATCTGTCCTAAAAAAACAATCAGGAAAAACGGAGTGCTTATGAGTCATCGTCTGCAGGGTAAAGTGTGCATTATTACAGGTACCGGTGGGTCTATGGGGCGAGCAGCGGCGATAATGTTCGCGCAGCAGGGCGCCAAAGTAGTGGGGTGTGATATCTCTCATGAAGCAGCTCAAGAGACGGTTGATGCAGTAAAGTCCATGGGTGGGGATATGGTTTCTCTGAGCAATTGCGACCTAACGGACCCTGCCAACTGCGCACGCCTGGTTGAATTGGCTGTTTCGGCGTACGGGCGCGTCGACGTGTTATTCAATAATGCGGCGATGGCTTATTTCGGATGGATCGATCAGATATCAGACGATGACTGGCATCGAACAATCGATCAGGAACTGAATCTGGTGTTCCATCTTGTACGTGCCGCTTGGTCGGAGTTAATAAAGTCACCCGGTGCTTCCATCATTAACACCGCGTCGGTTTCGGCATGGTCGACCTATCGCATGCTCCCCGGTATCGCCCATAGCGCGGCCAAAGGTGCGGTACTGTCTATGACTCGCCAGTTGGCGCTGGAAGGCCGTGTCCATGGCTTGCGCGCCAACAGTATTTCCCCGGGACTGATTGAGTCCAAGCAAACAATCCCGTTGCTGAAGGATCCTGTGTGGGCTGAAGCGATGGTGGGCAAGGTGATGTTGGGGCGCTTGGGTAAACCCGAAGAAGTTGCGGCCACCGCTGTGTTCCTGGCTTCTGATGAAAGCTCTTTCATAACGGGTACTGATATTCGGGTCGATGGTGGTACCACTGCCTGGTAACTCTACGTGGCATGACACCTAACTATTAAATTGGGCCTACCTAAACCAAGGTGGGCTCTATTGCCTCGCAAATAATAAACACCTAAGAGGCAGACCTTATTGTTGTTGTAAGTTGTTACATGTTGCCCTGTTTGTCCGCATGAATCTTCGTAATCAAAATAATAATCCATACGAGATCATCCTTATGTTGCGCGTAAAAACCTTGCTGCTCAGCAAAAGTTCTCCCTTGCTTTGTACGGCAGCCATACTGCTGGCCTGCGCCCAAACCCACGCTACCGAAAATAACGGAACCGCTTACCCGCTTGGTCTTGATACCGTATTGGCCGGTCGAATGCCGCCGCCAGGGCTGACTACTTTTTTTTACAGCTCCGCTTACGACTCGAATGAACTAAAGGGGGAGGATGGGCATAGCATGGCCGGGATTGAAGACTTCAAACTCAGTTACCAATCTCTTGCCGTATGTCTGGACTACGTTTATTCCGATTACACCTTACTGGGCGCAACATTGGCCAGTCGTGCAGCGTTGCCTTATATCAAAGGGCAGGTGAGTTTTTATACAGAAACACCCCAAGGACGTGTCCGAAACAGTGGCAAGGATGAAGGTTTCGCCGATTTGGCGTTTACACCACTGTTTCTCGGTTGGAGCTCTCCACGTTTTCATCAGATGTTGGGCGTGGATTTTTATGCGCCCACGGCATCGTATGACAAGGATCGCCTCTTCAACGTGGGTACCAATGTGTGGTCCTACTCGCCATGGTACTCCTTCACGGCAAACCCGGTAGAGGAGGTGGAGATTAGCGCCAAGATTCTCTACATGATAAACGACAATAATCGTGCGACGGATTACCGGTCGGGGCGCGAACTGAATGCTGACTACCATCTTGGCTACAGCTTGAACAAGAATTGGCAGGTTGGAGTCAGTGGGTATTTGTACAAGCAGGTGAGCGATGATGAAAGCCACGGAGAGTCGGTGGGGGAGGACGGAAATCGAGGTCAAATCGTTGCTTTTGGCCCTGTTGTGAAATATCAAACCCCCGCGTTTGGCGTACTGATGAAATGGCAACATGAAACGCTTGTCGAAAACAGGGCTCGCGGCGAACGGCTCTGGCTCCAAGCGGTCATGCGATTTTAGCCAGGCATACAGGCTTCATCTGCTGAGCAAGGGTGCCAGTCGTGGCCCTTGTGAACTCTTGCGTCGTTATTGGTGCGTATACGCAACAGTCCTTGGTATTTTTCCTGTCTAGTCAGTACCTAGTGTCTCACTTATGTTCTGGTCCTTAGATCAATCAGGCGGGCTTTGGGATGCTGCAAAAGGAACACTTCAGAACACTGAGCGGCTTTGGCTCCGTGCACGGCGTACCCAAGCTGCCAACCGGTTTTACTGACGTTTTCGAAAGCTACGAGATCGCTGCCAACGGCGTGAAACTGCACGCCGTCATTGGCGGGCAGGGCAAGCCATTGCTGCTGCTTGGCGGTTGGCCGCAAAACTGGTTTACGTGGCGTTACCTGATGCAGCCGCTGGCTCGCAAGTTCACCGTGATCGCTGTCGATCCAAGGGGCGTCGGGCTCTCGGAGAAAGCCCGGGAGGGTTATGACTCAAGAACCTTGGCCCTGGACATGTTTGGACTGATGGACGCCTTGGGGCATGAGTCCTTCGCCATGGCCGGCCATGACATAGGCATGTGGACAGGTTATGCCATGGCACACGATCAACCCGCCCGAATCGAGCGCATTGCACTGGGCGAGGCGCTTATTCCTGGCGTTTCGGACTCTCCGCCATTGCTGCCTGAGCATCGCTGGCTCAGTGATTTTCTCTGGCATTTCAACTTCAATCGGGCACTGGGCATCAACGAGCAACTGGTCAGTGGTCGCGAAGAGCTCTACTTCGGTCACCAGTTCGCGACGAAAGCAGGTTCGCCAGAGGCCGTACCCCGTTACGCGGTCGACTTCTACGTCGAACAACTCAAGCGCGATCCACAAGCCCTGCGGGCCAGCTTCGATTATTACCGCGCAATCGATCGCTCGATTCCACAGAACCAAGCGCGCAAAGCAACTCGCCTGACCTTACCGGTGCTGGCGTTTTCGGGTGCGCTTGCCTGTGGCGACAGTGTCGAGGCCGAGCTGCACACGGTCGCTTCGAATGTTGAATCCGTGGTCATTCCGGATTGCGGTCACTATCCGGCGGAAGAGCGCCCGGAGGCACTTCTGGCCGCGTTTGAGGCGTTTTTCGCACCACCCTATGCAGGATGACCCATTGCCGTTTGGTGAGAGATGGTGGGGCTACACTCATTATTGCGCATTGAACGACACCACCAGTACCAGAGGCTGCTGTCATGTCTGTCGTTATCGCCCAGCTTAGTCGCGCCAACCTCGGCGGCCATTTCCACGGTTACGGTCTGCGCACCGAGCCAGAGTTGATCTCTCCCTTCATTGGGGTCGACCACTACTGGATGGACGCGCCGACTTTTGCGCCACACCACCATGCCGGTATTTCGGCGTTGTCCTACCTGCTTCTCGATTCCGAGACGGGGATGACCAACCGTGACTCGATCGGCACCCAGAACGTGATTCAACCAGGCGGCCTGCACTGGACCACCGCCGGCCGTGGTGTGACTCACGAGGAGGTCCCGGCTGAAACCGGAAAAACGGTGCACGGACTGCAGATCTTCGTCGCTCTTGCCCCATCACGCAGAGACATCGCTCCGTTCCCGCTGATTCTCGAAGCGCAGGATGTGCCGGTTATACAGGAGCCAGGTGCCAACGTGCGGGTACCGTTAGGGAGCTATCGTGAGATGAGCTCCCCGCTGAGTCCACCGACCGAGGTCACGATGCTCGACATCTCTCTGGAGGAGAGTGCCGAGCTGAGTGTGCCGATTGCCGCAGGCCACTGCATGTTCATCATGCCAATCGAGGGCACGGTGGAGGTGGCGTCCCATCGCTTCAATCGCGACGACCTCAAGCTTCCGGTGTTCCTGGCGCAAGAGGCTCCGCGCGAGGTCACGTTGAGAGCCCCTCAAGGCAGTGCCAACGTGGTGCTGTTCAGCGGGCCTCCGCTACCCTTTGATTGAACCCAATGAAACGAGGATTTCTACTATGGCCGCCGTACGATTCACCGCAGAGAACGCCGCGTTGTTGCTGATCGACCATCAGGTCGGCACGATGCAACTGATCAAAAACATAGACCGTGAGTTTGCCGCCAAGCAGTCAATTGCGTTGGCCAAGATGGCGAAGATCCTCAACATGCCGGTCGTGATTACGTCCAGCCAGGAAGATCAAGCTCAGGGCCCGATTCTTCCGGAAATCGCCGCGGTGCTCCCAGAAGCGCACGCGGCACGGATCAAGCGTCCCGGTGTGGTCAATGCCTGGGAATATGCCGACTTCCGCGATGCTGTGCTTGCCACTGGGCGCAAGCATCTGATCATGGCGGGTGTGACCACCGACGTTTGCCTTATCTTTCCGGCAATCGATGCTGCGCTCGAAGGCTTTGCCGTGCAGGCCGTGCTGGATGCTTCGGGCTCGCCGAGCGATCTTTCCGAAGAGCTCGCTCGTCAACGAATGCATGATGCCGGCGTCGTGCTCACCGCAACCAATACACTCATGGCAGAGATCGGGCAGGATTGGTCCACACCTAACGGACAGCAATTGATTGGCTTGTTGTTCACTGATGTATTTCCGGCCTTGGGTGCCGGCATCCAGTAAAACTGCAATCGTGTCGCGCTGCCTGAAGCGCATGGCTCTTCGGGCAACGCGACAGTTCCCAGATCAGTTCGCTGCCGCATAACGAAGATATTCGGCACTGATCCGGTTTGAATGGGTGACCAACCCGCGGACGAAGGGTAATCGTGCTGCTTCATAACGGGCCAGCACAGCGGCAACGGGTTCGTCTGCGCTTCGTTCTGCGAGTAGACGAGCCAGCACCGCCGCATCTTCCACTCCGGTCAAAAAGCCGCGCCCGGTCATCGGTGACACGACGTGGGCAGCGTCCCCGATGATGGCCAGTGCGCCACGTGCCAGCCGCTGCGGTTTGTACTCGGCAATCGGGGCTCCGCTCAATACATTTGATGAGCGCACGCCGACAATCACTGCCTCCGCCCACATCATGGGCCAGACCTGAGGGACCTGGGCGACTAAGCCAGACCTCACGTCTTCTTCGATCGTCCCGCGTCCGAGTGTGCCCACGATGTGGCCATCGGCAGTCAGGCAGCCGGTGCTACGGAGCAATGCCTCCTGATGCACATCGAACCATGCGAATGTCACTTGACGCTGGCCTGGCTCCATCGAGCCGTCGCGACCTGGAAGTACCGCAGCAACCAGACGATATCCGCCCACGAATTCAATCCAAAGGCCACCATCCGACGGCCATGGGACGGAACGCGTCAGCGTTCGCTCCTCGACCAACCCACGCCACACCAGATAACCGGCATAGCGGGCAAGCGGTGCATCTGGCGTGATTGCCTGGCGAACGATGCTGCGATATCCATCCGCACCGATCACCGCGGCGGCAAACCTCTGCGTTCCGTCGGTAAAGGAGAGTTGTGCCCGATCCCCAAGGTCTGCGACTGAGATAACAGCTTTGCCTTCTTCGAGGACGATGCCGGGTGTTGCGAGAGCCCGGTCTCGTAGCCAGTTGTAAAGTGCTGGCCAGGTCGTCAGTTCACGATAGGCGGGGACCACGGGCAAGATGGGCGCAGCACGTGGATCATGGCCAACCGTCGTCGCGACCAGTTCAAGATCGATACTCAGGCTGTCTCCACCGTGCACGCGCCCGACAGAGCGCTCAACGACACGAACGGGGACGCCCCTGGTCGCGCAAGCGAGCGCAAGAGTGAGGCCGGCAAGGGATCCGCCGACAATAATGATTTCCGGATGCTTGGTGTTCATCGCGTGTAAGCACTCATAGCGTCAAATTCGTGAAAGTATTCCGGTTCATCTAAAGGTCTTTTGCGTGACTGAAATGATGAGCGCGATCACCGCCATGCCGATCACTACCCAGAAATATTCCATGCTGGCGACTAGAGTCGATTGCTGCTGCAGCATTTGTGCGTGCATCGCAATCGAGATTTGATTCGCTGTCGTGGCGCCCACTTCGGATGACAGTACCTGCGTCAGCTGTTGAGTTTGCTCCACATAGAGAGGGTCGCTGGCGCTGAAGTGCACGTTG
This sequence comes from Pseudomonas putida, assembly GCF_050990305.1. Taxonomy (GTDB): domain Bacteria; phylum Pseudomonadota; class Gammaproteobacteria; order Pseudomonadales; family Pseudomonadaceae; genus Aquipseudomonas; species Aquipseudomonas putida_AH. The sequence continues at coordinate 3,281,212 of NZ_CP158817.1, forward strand.
AGGTTGTTGTATTGCGTGGTGGTGCGCCATTGCAGAACCAATGTGGCTACAGTGGTGCCTATCGCCATGGCGATCTGCCCCATCATGTTTTTGATCTGGTAGGCATGCGCAAAGAGCTTCTCCTCTTGCATCACGTCTCGAAAGGTCTGCATGGCGGCGGTCGACATGACCAACATCACAAAGCATCCATTGAGAATCAACGCCGGTAGAATGTTCGACCACATGTTGGCATTGGGCGTCAGCGAGGACAGTAGCCAGCTAAAGCCAACCAGCGCGATGAAGCCCAGAATGAAAAATTTTTTTGGGGCAGGGTACTTTGGAATAAGGCTGGCCATGATTACCCAGGTGGCGAGGGTGCCGGTCAGCCCGATGGCCTGGAATGTACCGATGGTGTCCCAGGAATAGCCCAGCCCTGTTTGCAGGAAGTACGGCAAGATGTAGTTATTGGCGCCCAGTACAACGTAGGCGTAGCAAAAGAGCGCCACGCCCTGGAGGTAGCGAGTCTGCATCAAGTCTCTGACCTTCAGGAAAGGCTTTGCCTTGTTGTGTTCGGCGTGGAAAAAGGTGTACACGCCCAGTGCTGCCAATAGTGCGCAACCGACGAGGATGAAGGTGTCGTTATAAAAGTCGTAGTAGGACCGCTGTAAAAGGTAGAGCAGAAAGAAACTGCTGACCGACAACAAGAGAATGCTTGCCAGGCTTGAGGGGGTTTGGTCTTCCTCAGGGATAGGGTTAGTGGGCAGAAAACGCACGCAAAGTGCTGCTGAGACCAAAGCGCCGCCGATCAGTATCCAGAAGATCGCGTGCCAGGTATTTTCGGCCACCACCCACGACGAGATAAAAGGCGCCGCAGCCGTCCCAGCGGCGAGCCCGGTGGCAAATACCTTGATGCCCGTGAACCGACCCGGGCCAGGGGGAAGCAGGTTGATCATGAGGCGTGCCGACGTCATGAACGAGGCCCCACCCAGGGCCATGATGACTCGACCTACGGTGAAACTGGTCAAATCAACACTCACACCACACACAAAAGCGCCCAGCACGAAAATGCTGATTGAGCCGAGCATGAAGTTGCGCCAGCCCAGGCGCTCCGTCAACCAATGCTGTTTCGAAATCACCACCACCGCGATACAGGCATACAGGGCGGCAACCAGGCTGAATTCTTCAGGACTGGCCTCGATTTCGCCGCGAATCGGTGCAGAGGCAAAAGCGATCATGCCAGCCTGCAAATATTCCAACGCACAGAGCAGGCCCACAGTGAACAATAAGGCGGCGTGTTTTCTGTACATGATCCCCCCGTCAAAACTTCAGGTTTTTGGGGTCATGGTCACTACCCTCATTGGCACTGATCACGCGTTCCACAACTTCATTGGCGTCCTGAAGTTCGTTCTTGAAAATCTCGGTGCTGTATATCGGTTGCTGTGAAGCTGTCTTGTTCAGGACGGGGCCATTGCGATCGGTGGTGTCGACCACGACGCGCATGGACAACCCCAGACGCAAGGGGTTCTGTGAGATTTCCTGTGGTCGTAACGCGATCCTTACCGGCACCCGTTGAGTCACCTTGATCCAATTGCCAGTAGCGTTCTGAGCCGGCAGCAAGGAGAAAGCACTGCCGGTACCGGCATCCAGGCCGATAATGGTCCCGTGGAATATGACGCTGCGGCTGTAGGCATCCGCGCGCAGTTCAACGGGTTGGCCAATACGCAAGTCTTCAATCTGCGATTCCTTGAAGTTGGCATTGACCCAGACTTGATCAACAGGCACCACCGACATCAGCGCTACGCCCGGAGTGATTTTTTGTCCGACCTGCACAGTGCGTTTGGTGATTACACCTGTAACCGGCGAATAGATTTGGGTGCGATGCAAGGCGATGTAGGCATCACGCAGGTTGCTTGCCGCCACCAGCACATCCGGGTGAGTAGGAAGTGTGGTGCCATCGACCATTGCGAGCCGAACGGCGAGGGCGTGTTTGGTGCCCTCAAGTCCTGCGACAGCGTTTTTCAGTACATCTGCGGTGTGACTGATCTCTTCACGAGATACGGCACCACTAGCGGCGAGTTGACTGCGTCGACGTACATCCTCCTGGGCCTTGCGTACGTCGGTTTGACGCTGGTCGACTTCAGCTTGGAGTTGCTGGACCTGATAGTACTGGGTGCGTGCTTGACGAACTGCGCGAGCCAGGTTCGACGTGGCGCGCACGTACTGGATTTCGGCATCCACGGAGTTCAATGTCACCAGTGGCGAGTTGGTGTCGACATGATTGGTGTTGTCGGCGCTGATTGCCGTCACCGTACCGTTAACTTGTGAAGTCACCTGAACAACATTGCCGTCGACATAGGCATCGTCGGTGGATTCGGAATCCAGTCTCAGCAGATAGGCAACGCACAAGGCGGTGACCAGAAAGGCTATGGCCACAATCAGCAGCAGTGTGGGGCGGTACAATTTTCGCTGTTGGGTGGCGGCTGGGGAGGGCGATTCTGTAGTCATAACATCAATTACCTGCCAATGAAGGAGAGGTGTTTTCGGGGGCAGGGATTTCAGGCATATAGCCGCCCCCCAACGCCCGGCTCAGATTGGCCTGAAGGGAAAGTGCTCTGGATTTCAGATCAACCAGTTGACGTGTTTCGGTCAACGTTGAGTTCTCAGTTGCTAGTACCTGCAGATAGGTTGCCAGTCCTGCTGCGTACCGTTTGTTCACCAGGTCGGCAGCTGCCTGTGCAGTGGCTACGGCGTCATTTTGCTGAGCCAGGCGTTCTTTTAACCAACGCAGTGAAGACAACTGGTCGGCGATATCGCGGAGGGCATCGATGACTGTCTGGTTGTAGTTCTCGACCGCCAGATCGTATGCAGCGTCCTGGGCGTCCAGGTTCCCGCGCAAACGACCTCCTTCGAAGATCGGAAGGCTGATCGCTGGGGCGAATCCGACTATACGGCTGCTGCGCTCGCTGAAAGTATCAAAACCAAGACTTTGCATACCGATGAATGACGTCAGGTTAACGTCGGGATAGAAACGAGCTTTTGCCACATCGATGTCATGGACCGAGGCTTCGACGCGCCAACGTTGCGCAACAACATCAGGACGATGACCGATCAACTCGGCGGGGAGGTTGGTCGGCAGCACCACGGTATTGCTGGACTGAAGCTGGGGTCTTGTGATTGTCCGTCCCCGGTCAGGACCCTTGCCCAGTAAGGACGCGAGTTTGTTCTGATTGAGTTCGATCAATTCTTTCAGTGCGGCAATATTGGCTCTACTGGCGGGCAGGGAAGCCTGAGACTGCTTGATGTCGATCTGCGAATCCAGTTCGGCTGCGAATCGCTGCCGAGTCAGTTTCTCGATTTGCTCCTGCTGTGCCAACAGTGTTTGAGCCACATCCATTTGTTCATAGCTGTTCTGCAACGCAATGTAGGTTTGCACGATCGATGCAGATAGCAACAGCACAGCCGCACGCTCATCGACTTCAAGTGCATGTCGACGGCCTACGGTGGCTTCAACGGCCGCTCGATTTTTGCCCCAAAAGTCCAGCTCATAACCAACATTCAGGGTGGCCTGATTGACATTCTGCCAAGTGCCCCTTATTGGCACAGGTGTGGTGCCGTTGGAGCTGAAACGCTCGCGGGTGGAGCTCATCGCAGCATCGACATGAGGCAGTAACCCGGCGTCTTCGATAGCTTTTAGAGCGTTGGCCTGACGCACTTTCGCCGCCGCTGATCGTAGGGAGGGACTGTTCGACAAAGCCTCCTTGATCAAAGCATCGAGTTGCGGATCCTTGAAACTGATCCACCAATTTTCAGAGGGCCAGACCGCCGGGGACAGCGTGATTGCACTGTCGGCAAGTGTCTGGCTGACATCGGTGGGCGTTTGCAGTTGTGACTGCGGCCTCAGGTCACTGAAGGAGCATCCTGAGAGCAGGACCAACATCATCGCCAACGACGATCGTGGGGCGAGTCGATTAGTGGATCGAACATCCGTTGGACCCTGTGCATTGGGGCTGTTCATGAGCGATATTCTCCGACTCAGCAAGGTGGTGCAGTGCGATGTGTGCCAAGACACGGAACGCAGATGGCCCAATTCCGGGATGTGTGGCGGGGCCGCTTTGTTCAAAGGTTGTGCGGCGTTGCAGGGTGGCAGAACCGGAATTGAAGGTCCTGCCAGCCAGAAACGTCCTTAACCTTGCAGCGCTTCCATGAGTACCTGCACCAATTGCCCGCCTTCTGGGGTTGCCCAGCTTCCGGCGAGTTCCGCAATCAGTTGGTTGGTGGTGGTGAGCGTCACGCCGCCCTTATCCATCCGCCGCAGGGCGATGTCATCGGCCATCACACTTGGTGAGCCACCACCGTCGGCCACCACCTGAACGTCATACCCTTCGCGCACCAGACTCAGCGCCGGATAGACCGTGCACACGTCATTAGTGACACCGGCAATGATGAGTTTTTTACGCGCTGTGGCTTTGACGGCGGCGGCGAAGTGTTCATCGTCCATGGCGTTGACGATACCCAGGCGTTTAATGCGGGAAGCGAATTGGGTCGGGAGGATTTGCTCCAATTCACTCAGCAGCGGTCCCTGAGCGTACTCTTCCATGCTGGAGGTCAAGACCACCGGAAGCTTCAGAATGGCCGCCGCTTTGGCCAGCATCAGCGCGTTGCGTTTGAGCTCGTCGAAGGGAATGGACTTTACCCAGCCCATGGTCCCCACCTGATGGTCGATCAACAGCAAGGCGGCATTGTCAGCACTGAATTTTTCGTACGTCATGATGATTCTCCTGGCAGTAAAGTCGGGGCACCTAGCGCCCCGGATTTGGGGTTTTTTCGATCAATCAACGAGGTTGCAGCTTTCCGAATGCACCACGCTGATTGCCGTCAATGGCTTCAGCCAGCGCATGCTGAGAGGCGAGCGCCAGTGGACCTTGCCAAAACACGGGTTGGTTCAACGGGACACCAGAGAACAACACGGCCTTGGCGTTGCCCCTAGGTGCGCTCAACCCAACCACGCGATCGTCACGCAGCGGTAGATTCACCGGCAGCGAGAGTTCGCTGAGATTGAAGGGAAGCCCGTCGACCAGCACTTCGCCGTCAATCGGCATCACGAACGCCACATGACCTTTGGGGATCGGGACACTGACTTCAGCGCCGCCTTCAAGAGAGATGTCCAGCACGCTCACTTCGGTGGGTACCGACAAGGGCGACGACACCTCAGCGAAACTGCCCAGTGGCACGCGCACCTTGACCCCAGGCAATCGCACCACGGGCACTTCCTGCGCTTCGAGAGTGAGCGCAAACGGCGCGTCAGCTTGGCGCTCCTGCGGCAAGTTGATAAAAATTTGCAGCATGTGCACCGTCTTGCCCGGCTCGGCCGGTACCTCCTCATGCACCACACCTTTACCCGCCGCCGTCCAATGCAGCCCACCGGGTTTAATCAGGTTGCGATTACCCAGCGCGTCCCGGTTTTCAATTCCGGTTTCGGAATCTAGAAACAGATAGGACACAGCTGAGAAACCGGCATGCGGGTGTGGTGGAAAAGTCGGCCCACTCATCCAGGCATGATCGACAGCAAGGAAGGGGTCGATAGGCTTGGCAAACTGATCTCCACGCAGACTGAAAGCCCGGAACTGACTGCCGTGATTCATGCGTTGCAGACGTGCAATGGGTGACATGACTGCGCTCCTCAGACGCCTTGCACTGCGGGCAAAGTCGGGTAGTCGATGTACCCTTGCGCACCCGGTGCATAGAACGAATTTTTGTCCGGAACATTGAGCTCAGCGCCTCTGCGAAAACGCTCGGGCAGATCCGGGTTGGCGAGGAATGCGCTGCCAAATACGGCGGCATCGGCGCGGCCGTCAGCGATCAGAGATTCGGCGGAGTGTTGATCGAGTCCGCCACCGATCAGGTAACTGCCGTCAAACAGCGGACGTAACAAGGCGTGGTAGTCGACACTGGCGCCGAACAGGGCAACATGAAGATAGGCAAGATTCAGCCCATGCAGGTGTTCGACCAGATAGGTGTAGGTTTCTTGCGGGTTGGCATCGATGATGTCGTTGAAATTCATTTCAGGCGAGATCTTGAGGCCCACCCGGTCACCACCGATTTCCGTCGCGATAGCGGACAGCACGTCCAATACAAAACGCACACGGTTTTCAATCGAACCACCGTATTCATCCGTGCGCTGATTGCTGCCAGTTGAGAGAAATTGTTCAGGCAGGTAGCCCGACGCGGCATGCAACTCGACACCGTCGAAGCCAGCTTCCATGGCCAGGCGCGCCGCTTGGCGATAGCCTTCAATGACCGTGGCAATCTCAACCACGCTCAGTGCATGGGGGGTAACGAAATCCTGCAGGCCCGTCGCGGTCCAGGTCTGGCCAGCGGGTTTGATCGCTGAAGGTGCCTGGGGCAGGGCGCCATTCGGCAACAACGAAGGGTGCGAAATGCGTCCGCTGTGCATCAACTGCATGAAAATCCGTCCACCACGAGCATGCACGGCCTCAGTGATGTGCTTCCAAGCGGCGACCTGTTCGGTAGTTTCGATACCTGGGGTACGGACATAACCCTTGCCCATTGCAGTGGGGAACACGCCTTCAGTGATGATCAGGCCGGCACTGGCACGCTGTGCGTAGTAAGTCGCAACCAATTCGCTCGGCACGCCGGCATCATCGGCTCGTGAACGCGTCATAGGGGCCATGACCATACGATTGGAGAGGGTGTAGCGACTGACCTGGACTTGAGAAAAGAGAGAATTCATTGTGGGGCTCCTCAGTAGTGATGGAGCCATCATTGATCAATCCTGATGCGGGATAAACTGGGTAAAATTGAATTTACTGATCCACTGATGGGACAATATCTCTAACGGATTCCATGATTAACTTCAGATAAATGGGGTTCAACCTTCAGGATTGGAGGATGAGGTAAGAAAATAGGAGGAGGGTGGGTTGAGATAGGTAGCCTTGCTGAATGCATGGCAGGTGCAAAGCGCGATCAAACACTGCTTGAAGAGTCAATTGTTGACTCTTCTGTCGAGACAACGAAGAAAGTCCTTCACTACCCAAAGTGAATAGCACAGATGAATGATACGTTTTGGTTTACGGGATCAAAATGCAATCCCTTCCGCTTCCTGAATCAGCATCTCCTCAACTAGACGGGTGCCATGGAATGTGGAGAGCAGCGCAAATGGGGCCTTTCCTGAGAAACAATCCATAGGTTTAGAGAGCCAACGTTTCGCTTTCTCCTCACTCCCGAAGAGTGTCATAGCCATGGCTGTGATGTAAGCAAATCGGAAAACTCGATCACTTTGGTGCACAGTCAGTCGCTGATTTGCTGCCAACCTGACCTTAAGAGTCCTGAGCGGAATAATCTGATTGCGCTCGGTTGGGCCTATCGCGCCTACGTCGCAAAGAACAGTGACGCTGTCAGCCAAGAAGCCAGCCTCAATGAGTTCGTGGATATCCTGATCTGACGCATTGGTGGGAATATGAAGGAGCAGCTCCAACCGAACCCGAAAATCACGGTAAGCATCCTTGCGCATAACGCCAGCAATCATGGTGGAGGCACCTTTGGAAAGGGGATGGAACAGGTTGAATCCACAGCCGATAGCTGTTTTTTGCGAACGGCTACTTTACGGATTGTACTTCGCCTCTGAATCTGCCGACGTGCACATTTCTCGCCTGTTCTTCGGACACGGCAGATGGAAGTGGAGACGTCATCTGAATACTACTGTCCTACCGCAAAAACGCCATGTCAGTGATCTCTTCTAAATCCTCTATTGCCCCCAGTGTGTTGCCTCCATCAAGCATTGTATGCGCGGATGCATCGCCAAAAAAATGCAATCTTTAGGCGGCTGGCTTCTGCCCAGAGTTTCCGAATGCGTTGATCGCTTTCAGTCGATCACAAATGCGTTCTACTCAAGCCTGCTCTAAGGACAGGACACCGAGCCTGCGCATATTCGGAGGGCACAAATGGAGCACACTAAGGACCGCATATGAGGCTTGGATGGCCTCGCTAAGTGCGATTTGAAGGCAAGTCTGCTCCAGACGATGATTAGTCGCGCATACCTGCTTCGATCTCGTGTCGGATACGCTCAAAAAGTGAGTCAATATCTGAATCAGGGTCAAGGAGCAAAAAACACTCGACAAGGAGCGTAAGCGGATGGACGTCCATCCTGTCGGCAAGCTCGGAAGCCTTCTCCAATGTTACATTCTTCAAGCCCCGCTCAAGTGTGCTGAGATAGATTCGACTACTCACAATTCCGAAGTCTTCTTGGGTCAAGCCGCAACGAACCCGCGTGTTACGCAACAGTGTTCATTTTTTGGGAAAGCTCTATGCCTGCACTTCAGAATTGCGCCCGTCAGCCATCGGTGACGAGTGACGAGCTCGGTCACTCAACGATGGTGCTCGTAGCCGTTGCTAACGTTGCTCAGCCTGAGGAAGGGGTAGGGATAGTCAAACGTTTCTCAGGCCAAGACCTGGTTGACCTGTTTCACGAAATGGACCGGCCTGACTCAGATAAAGCTATCGTGGGTGTCCAGTTAGCAATTCCTCCTGAACTGAACGGCACTTCGCGATGGATCGCGCAAGCCGTAGTTGACTTTGCGCGAGTCAAACTATTCAGTGCAGGTCCTCCTGGTGTGGATACATATGCCTACCGCCTCGCGTCAAATACTGTTTTCAGGGACAGCGCTAAAATCGAGCCATCAGATATCGTTGAGTGGCGATCCCTCTACGAAGTATCCAGTGCTGACGGCGCTGATGACCCTGAGCTGGTTGCTCACCAGACGTGGCTGTCGACCGTCATTACTCGCATAGTGAATGCGGTGAATCTGCCTGCGGAAGCGGTAGAGCCCAACTAGTCGGTGCTTTCAGCGCCTCATGGCTGTCAGCGGTCCTATGATGACAACTTGACTATCCCCTACGGCGTGTCAGAGGTCGCGATGAAAGGCAGACGTAAAATCAAATACTCTAAGTGGGCTTTGCAGGCGAAACTTGACGTTGAGGCCAAACGCTTGTTGGCACGCCGTTCAAAAAAAGCATCACATCGATTTTTCGATGCGCTAACACCAGTTGTAATTGATCAGGAACCCACTGGAAGGTTGGCTGGAGCCTTACTCAGTTCCGCTAGCGGGCTCAATACGCAGTGAGCGCCTTGTCTTGATGCCCGACCGTGTGCATGCCCCATTACGGCTCTGCAGGTCGGCCCTGAGCTGGGAGCTGACAGGTGTTATTAAGCGGCTCCCTCACACTTTGGTTACGCCCTATGTGCACACCTGATCTTCCAGATCTGCTCAATCAAACCATCGAGGTAGTCACTCGCGTGGGTCAATTGCTTATAGATGAGTGGGAGAGGGTGGGTGGACCACGAGGGAAGGATGATAAAGCCGTGATCGATGTAGAAATCGAACGCGTGCTGCATCAGCACCTACTTGAGCTTTTCTCCTGTGATTTCTGGGGGGAAGAAACTGGATATAGCCTCACCGGGCATCCATGGTGTTGGGTAGTTGATCCAAATGACGGTACAAGTGATTTTCTCAAGGGACTCAAAGGCTCCGCCATATCGGTTGGCTTGTTGCGTGATCATGTGCCCGTGTTGGGCGTGGTATACGCGCCAGTCACTATCGAAGGCTCCACAGATTGCATTGCCTGGGCTGAGGGGGTGAGTGCGTTAATCCGTAATGGACAAGCAACCAAGGCAACGCTTACCACCAAGGCGTTGTCAGGTGAGGCCCAAGTGATGGTTAGTTCCGCCGCGATCTATAAGGCAGAACTCAATGAGGAGCTGTGTGCCCCCAGTCGCTTTGTGGCGATGCCTTCGATTGCATACCGGCTTGCCAAAGTCGTCGCCGGGGAGGGGGTTTGTGGAATTTCACTTTACCCTGTCTCTGCACATGACGTGGTAGCCGGCCATGCCCTGTTACGAGGTGCTGGAGGAGTTTTGCTTGATGAGCACGGTGAATCCATTCGCTATTTCACTGAAGCTAGCATGCAGATAGTCTCGCAGCGTTGCTTTGGTGGTTCCGAGTCAGCTTGCCGTACATTGCTTAGCCGAGATTGGGATCGCATTTTCTCCGCTGATTAATATCAGGGATATCGTTAATCGCTTCGCGCATTCAAGAGGTGCACCGGCAATGTGTACAACCTTCAGCAAGACTCAGGCTCGTCGCCGCTTGCGCCGACTCCTTGCGCTGGTCGGTCAGGGACACACTTTTGTCATCACCAAACATGGCAAAGTGGCTTGCTTGCTCGTTGACGTTAAAAAGGGAGGGGAGTGTTAAATGAGAAAAGTTACCCGACCATTCATAAATGGTGCATTTCAGGACTGACGGTTATCGGGTAGGACATCAACCCTGCTGATCTATCCGTGGGTAATGCCTGAAACCTCATCCATTGCGGCTCGCAGTAGTTTGCCGGCATCAAACAATAGAATGTCCTGCGGTCGACAGCCTCCAATGTATCCATTGCTGGAGGCAAACCAAAATGCGATTCCCCATCCGTCTTTTTTCGTTCTCAGAACATCGAGTATCGCCTTCAGATCAGGTACTGGTCCGTGCCCAATGCCGTCCTGGAAGGCATAGGCTGGAAACAATGAGTTGCCTGCGTGTTCAATTGAAAAAATGTGTCCTCCTGCTTCCCACTCAAAGAGAGCCGATACAGGGGATACGCCGAATTGCTGAGCAATTTGGTCCCGAGGGAGAAAGTCACCACTGCCGAGGATGGTTTTCTTTGCATCCTCGAGCATTTGCTGCTCCCGAAAGGCGATATTCCGAGGCGCTGCCATAGTAGGATCCATTGTGCAAGAAACGCGATCCGGCATTTGACATATGACAGTCAACACCAGGTCCAGACGTACTCTGATTTTAGCGCACTGGCAGGACATGGACTTATCGGTGCCGTTGGAGCCGCAAGTACCTTTCGATATGCTCACTCTTTCCATGGTCTGTTGAATTTGGACCAACGACGGAATCAATCGAACCTGTGTGCCGCCACCCATCAACAGGTTGAAATTCCAGATGTGTGTTTCGAAACGAGCGTTTCTCCTGAGCGGTTGCTGCGTCAGGCGGATTGGTAAATTATGGGCTACGGGAGGTGATGATGAAGATCAAAGAAAAGAAAGAAGTTGAGATCGTCAGCGACATCCTGTGCGATGTCTGCCTCGAAAGCACTCGCGTCGAGGATATTGGCCTCCAATACGCCATGTTGCAGGCCCACTGGGGATACGGCTCGGTCCACGATGGTGAGCGCTATGAGATACACCTGTGTGAACGTTGCTTTTTCCAGGCAGTTGCCAGCCTTAAGCAGGAAAGGCGTGCTCAAACGATGTTCAGTGAAAATGAAAAGGACAAATTAACTGACAATTTCGGCATGGTTGCAGCGGACGATTTCTTCAACGATGGCGGAAGCTCGACAGATAAACCGTGAGCGAGACGATCAAGTTTACTCACCAATTTTGACACTTGCGACTGACCCAAAAAGTTGCAAATTTTCGGACCGAACAGCCCGCGAGTTTCAAATTTAGCTTTTCTAGAAGGGCGCGCGGACGATCTGGGGGCAAAAAGTTTCAATTTCACGGAATCGCAAGAGAACTGAGTCTCGAGTGGATAAGCTTGAGGAAACCATTCGTACCCTGGAGCGTCGCATAGCCACACTTGAGGATCAACCACGCCAGCGAAACGGACAATGACACGAAACTAAAAATTCACAAATGCGCGCACCCCAATTTTTCAAACATTTAGTTCACGTTTTTTCGCATCTTTAGTTCGGAGCGCTCCGGGAAAGTCCGCTCAATACGTTAAAAAGCCCATTAACCACTGATTTCATTGAGTTTTATCCAGCGGGAACGCCAGAGACAATGTTGAATGAGTCCGCTCATTGACGAAAACTCGGGGAAGCTGTTCCCGGAATCCCGCAGGGAAAAAAGCTATTGATATCAGTAGGTTATAAACCGTAGCAAGGACCAGGGTGTCCGCTGATATCGTTAAAAAAGTGATGAGCCGCCTGGATCGTGGCAAACGTATATCCCGCCGAATCAATAGGTTAAGAGGTTAAAGAGGCCGTTTCCGGTGATTTCGCGATTGGAGCAGGTCGATTGGAGCACGAGTGTAGATGTTGAGAGGATCGGCTCTACGGCATCCTGACACATCATTTAACATAATATACATTATGCGTAACAAAGTATTGCGGCTTGAGGGCCGGTGGTGGTCAGATTTGAAGCCAGGCTCAGGCCTCGGTCACTCTGCTTCAACTCGTTCCCCATGACCTTAATTTTTGTAATTGCCAAACACGTTTGCCAGCGTCCACTGCAGCAACCTCATCAGTGCTGGATCGGAAAATGTTAAGCCACTCGGCTCAGATGGATACCGGCCGTTGGCGAACACATCGCGGTATCTCCTGAAGTCATCTTCTTGGCTGTCCGTATCCAGGCTGCTCAGAATTCCTCGGGCACCGTACCAGCAACATCAGCAAATCGTGATTGTCTTTGCGCCGATCAGCCGGCGTCTTTCTCACAGATCGCAAATGCATGTGAGCATGCTTTGAGCCTGTCGACGTCAAGCTCATAGATTACACCCCACGTGCCTGGTGCTTGTCAGACACGGAAATGACGCACTTGAGCAGGATTTTCAGGCCAATTTCAGGTGGTGTGAGCGCTTTGAAGCATTCAGCTTGAAAAATGCCCCCATTGCATACCTCTTTGAATGGTTGCCGCAGATGCCTGGAACCCTTTATTGGCGAGGTTTATCAGCGATTAAACGTCCCGATTATGCGTGCCATTTGAGGATACGGTACTTAGTTGGAAGGTGGCGTGCACGGATGAGCTACCCTTCTTTTTAATAACTATTTAATATAACTAAACTAAATGCCTCTTTAGTTTAGTTATATTATTTACCCCGTCCACCCTCACCTTCGTCCGTCCACCCTCTTACCCGCTCAATACCGCACACAACTAGCCAGACACTCACTCAAGTACTCATGTCACTCACCTGTCATCGCGCCCTGATAACGTCCCCGGCCTCGCTCCCCAAGGTGATCCTACCGGTGTACACAGGCACGACTCGCAAGCCAATCATCCTCAGATCCAACGACATGAGCAGCGACGACTTCGGTGCGTTGTTCTCGACAATGTTCGGCAACCTCAATTCGGACTCCGCACCGCTACCCGGTAGAGTAGATAGGCACTTCCCAGGTCGGCCTAGCGATTGACAAGGCCGAGGTTAGTTCCACGCGCTTTGTCGATAATCATGCACAGCACGGGATATCGATAAAACGCTCGATCCTCACCCTGCACCTGTCGACGCTGCTGGGTAAGCCGATTCTGCAGAAGGTCCTTTTCGAACCAGTAATAGATCTCAATGCTTTGGCGTTCCAGGGCATCCGGGGCTTGGTGGAACTGGCCACCGGGACCGAGTTCGACCAGTTGATCAACACGGGCTCGCTGATGCCTTCGCGCCTGCGGGAAATGCTGGTAGACGCTGTGCTGGAGGCCTGGCTGCACAACTTCACTCAGGCCTTGAAGCACCCTGCCCGGTCCATTACGCCACGACATGTGAAAGCCGTTGAGTACATTCAGGCTCATTCAGCAATGTCGGCAGGTTTTGCCAGTACTTCCAAAACGCCTACGGCGTCAGTCCCGCCAACATGAAGAAAGACCAGCGATCAACAGCTCCTACGGTTGTGTGTCAGGTTAGGACAGGTAGCTGGCCTTTAGGCCGCCCGGCAAACACGTCTTCTTCATTGCAACGGCGAAAACACCGCCGGCAAGTAAATCGTCGAACGCATGTCGCGCAGTTGCGGGCCGGAGTTCTCCGGTGGCCAGACGCCGTCTGCCACTGCCTGGGTGCGTATTTGCAGGCGCTGCTCCAGGGTGGTCCAGGGCCAGATGTGCAGGTAACGCGGCAGTGCGCCGTCGGTGGCATAGAACGCTGCGTAAACCGGTGAGTACTGTTCGGCGGTGCGTGGTTCGATGGCCTTGGCCCAACCCTCGAGTGTCGGTTGCAGTCCGGCGCTGATCAGGTCGTAGACGCGCAGCTCATAGAACGGCCCATGGCGACCGGCGCTCAAGGGCTTGAGGAACGGGAACAGGCTGTAGTTTTCGATCCGCAGGTCAGTGATGAACTCGTTGATGCCGAATGCCCTGCCGTCCAGCAAGAAGCGCTCGCGCTCGGTTTGACGTGCGTTTTCGTCGGCGAAACCGCGCAACACGGCGATCTGGTTCAACTGGCCAATCTCCGAGGCCCAGCAGCCAATCAGCGTGCCGCCGACTTCGGGCTCTGCCAGTGAAGTTTCAATGCGCGCCAGTGCTTGCGCGACGGTGCGAACCCGTACCGTAAAGGTGATCAACTCGAATAAGCGCATGACGTACTCCCCCATAAGCTGCAAATGCATCAGCCTATGCAAACGCTACATGGCAGGGTATTCGGACGATCACTCTCCAAGACGGTAAAAGCCGCAGTTCGATAGGTAATTTCTTTACTGGCACACTAGTTCGGGTCCAACAAGCCGCCACTCCAATTCCTCGACAGACGACTGCCAGTGAACTTCGCCACGGCCATGCCCTGGGAAATCAAACGATCCCGGTAGCGCGTGACCAGACGCCCGGTCTGCTCGGCATGCAACACCACTTCCGAAGACGGATCGCCTGGCCGGCGCAGGATGCGCGCAAAGCGCTGGCCTTCTTCAACCACATCGCCCAGTTCTTTCTCGAAGATAAGCACCCCCGGTTGCGGCGCGAGAATGGTTTCCATGTGGCCCATCTGCACGACCTCCACGGGCCAGTCAGCGGGCGTCACTGCTTCATCGATCACCCCGTATGAACATAGCCAGGCATACAGACCCTCGGCGTCTGATTCGGCGAAGCGATCATTGACGTCGCCCTGCCCCCGCAGCTCCAAAGTCGCGGCCATGCGCTGGCCGGTGCTGCCATCGCGCAGCCAGGGCGAGATGATGGTTTCCTCGAAGGAGCCGTCGTCGCCGTCGTCCCAAATGATCGCCACGTCCATCTTCATCGCCGCCGCCAGATCGCAGCCACGGGACCAGAAGCTGCGATGTACGTAGAGGTAAGGCAGCGCTTCGTCATCGGTGTGCAGATCGAGCATCACGTCCGCCGTTGCCGCCAGTTGCACCAGTTTTTGCTGCCATTGCTGAACCACGGTCGAAGGTCGCGCCATCGCCGCCGACTGGTCGAAACCACGGTTGAAGTTCTGCCCGGTCGCATCGTGATAGCGCCCCAGAATCCGCCCCTGGCGAAACTGCCCAATACCCAGGGGGTTGGCCTGCGGCACCACCGTCACACTGCCCTTGAGCCGCCCTTCTGACTCGGCCAACTTGAGACGCTCGATCAGCCGGTGCAGCACCAGCATCCCGGCGATTTCATCGGCGTGCACCCCGGCTTGCAAATGCACCTTCGGCCCGTCGCCCTCGCCTTCGAAGCGCCAGGCACTGACCTGCAGCGCGTCGCCATTGTTGTTGCGAACGTTGAACGAGACATCCTGCACCATGCACTTACCCTCCTCTGACTAACTGTCTGTGGCGAGGGGATTCATCCCCGTTGGGCCGCGAAGCGGCCCCAAAAAAGGGCCTGCTGCGCAGTCCAGCGGGGATGAATCCCCTCGCCACAACTGGATGTGCCTTCTGCTATGCGTGAGTTTCATTACATTGCTGTCGATACTGGAGATTGAACACACGTTCAACTAAGCTCGCCAGCGTGGAACCTACCCAAGGACTTTCCCGTGACTAGCACCCCTGCGAAAAACCGCCGTACCGAACCCGATGAGCGCCGCGAACTGCTGGTTGCCGCCACCCTGCGTTGCCTGGTCCGCGATGGCCACGCCGGGATATCGGTCAGGCGCATCGCCACCGAGGCTGGGGTATCGGTTGGCCTGCTCAATCACCATTTCGGCAGCATCGATGCGTTGATCGCCGACACCTACCAGAAACTCGCCAGCGAACTGACCACCGCCCTGCTCCATGAGATCGAACAAGCCGGTACCCCGGCGCAAAAGATGGACGCCTTCCTGGAGGGTTCTTTTTCACCCCGGGTCATGGACCCCAAACTACTGGGGGCCTGGGTGGTGTTCTGGAGCCTGATCCGCCACTCCGAACACGTCAGCCAGTCCCACGAAAAAAGCTACGGCGCCTACCTCGACCTGCTGCGCCGGTTACTCGGTGATCTGGCGGCCAGCGAAGGTTTCGTTATCCACGACACCCGCCTCGCCGCCATCGGTTTATCGGCGATGCTCGACGGGCTCTGGATCGAGTGGTGCCTGAACCCCGAGACCTTCAGTCCCGCTAACGGCCTCCACATCTGCCGTTGCTGGATAAAGGGACTGCGACACGGAGCATTCGGCACCGACGACGTCCTGTGATGGGTGCCGGCCGAAAATCATCGCCAGGGTGCCGCTGACCGCGATCAGACCGGCGCCGATCACCAGCGACACATCCATCAGCGTGCCCCAGACCAGGCTCGACAACAGGAACGCCCAGATCAACCCGGTGTACTCGAATGGCGCCAACACGGTCGCGGTGGCACGCTGGAAACTGGCAAACAGCAGGAACTGCCCCATGCCACCCATCAGCCCTGCTACGAGCATGCCCAGCCAGGCAGGCGTCGGGGTTGGAGTGTGCGTCCAGGGCAATGCCAGCGCCATGCAGATGACGAACACCACGTTGGTGATCAGCATCTGTTCCAGCACTGAGGTCTGGTCGTCCACCTGCCGCAGCTGGATATAGGTGAACGCCCAGCACATCGCCGCCAGCAACGTCAGGGCAATCGGCAGCGGATCAGCCATGTTGCCGGGACGACAGGCAATCACCACGCCGATAAAACCGATGATCAGGGCCAGCCACTGCCAGCCGGTGACGCGCTCCTTGAGAATGGTTGTCGCCAGCACCGTGACCATGATCGGTGCCGAGAAATACAGGGTGGTCATCTCCGCCAGGGTCAGGTCCCGGGCCGCCGTGTAGTACAGCAGCCAGGCGGCGATCGACAACAAGCCACGCACCACCAACAAGCGCCGGCTTGAGGAGCGCCAGGCGCGCTGGACCAATGAAGAGCGTCCCACCAACAGCACCGCGACCACCACCACCAGCGCGCGCCAGAACAGGATGGTGAACACCGAATAGTCGGCCACCAGCCACTTGATGCCCGCGTCCTGCAACGACAGGAACGCGTAGCCCAAAGTGCACAGGCCAATGCCTTGTAGCGAGCGGTCAACCACGGGCTTGTTCATCATGCCGACCTGCGCACCGGTGTGCCGCGACGCTCGGCAAAGGCGAACAGTCCTTCGATCAGGAACGTCAGGCAGACATACACCCCGGCCACCAACAGCAAGGGTTCATAGACTTGCAGGGTCTGCGCCCGCACCACGTTGGCCGCGCCCAGCAAGTCGATCACCGCGATGGTCGAGGCCAGTGCCGTGGATTTGAGCAGCATCACGGTTTCCCCGGCCAGGGTCGGCAACAGCAAGCGCAGCGCCCTGGGCAAACGCACCCGCAACAGGGCCTGGCGCGGCGTCATGCCAAATGCCGACGCGGCTTCCATTTCACCTTTAGGCACGGCCAACAGACCGCCACGGATCACTTCGCCGACATAGGCGCCCACCGACACCACCAACGCAAAGACGATGTACCAGTAGCCATCGCGCAAATACGGCCAGAGAAAACTGCCGCGAATCAGCGGGAACTGTGCAAACAGGCTGCCCAGACCGTAATAGAAGATGTAAATCTGTATCAGCAGCGGCGTACCACGGGTCACGCTGGTGTAGAACAGACTGACCTTGGCGATCAGTTTGTTTTTCGAAATCCGTGCCAGAGCCACCAGTACTGCCAGTACGAAACCCAACAGACTGGAAATCACCAGGATGGCAATGGTCGTTTGCAGCCCTCGGAGCAACAACGACGCGTATTCAAGGGTCCACGCTGGAATCATTTCAATTGCTCAGTCGGTTTAGTCCGCAAGAGGCATCCAGCGACGAATGCGTCGCTCCAGCCGTCCGGACAAATAGTTGGACACCAGCGTCACCGCGTAATACAGCGCGGCGGCCGTGAGGTAGAACAACAGGTAGTGACGCGTCGATCCCGCGCCTTGTTTGGCGGTGTACAGCAGCTCGTTGGTGCCGACCACGCTGATCAGGGC
Source organism: Pseudomonas putida (assembly GCF_050990305.1). Lineage (GTDB taxonomy): Bacteria > Pseudomonadota > Gammaproteobacteria > Pseudomonadales > Pseudomonadaceae > Aquipseudomonas > Aquipseudomonas putida_AH. The sequence goes on from NZ_CP158817.1 coordinate 3,299,315, forward strand.
GCTGTCCTTGATCAGGTTGATCCACAGGTTGGCCATCCCCGCCATCGCGTAGGGCGCCATGATCGGCAGCGTCACGCGGCGGAACAGGCCAAAGCCGTGCAACCCAAAGGCTTTGCCCGCTTCGATCTGGCCAAACGGAATCGCCTGGATCGCCGCGCGGAAGATCTCCGACGCATAGGCCCCCTGCACCAGTCCCAACACTACGATGGCCGCCAACGGACCGCTGACATTCACCGCACCGTAACCGAGCGCAGCAGACAACGAATTGAGCAACATGGAACCGACGTAAAACAGCAACAGAATCAGCAACAACTCTGGCACCGCGCGAAATAGTGTGGTGTAGCCACGGGCCAGCGCCGCAATCGGTTTCGGCGCGCCCAACTTCAGGCAAGCCACCACCAGGCCGATGGCCAGCCCGAGCACAAAAGCCCCCGCCGATATCTGCAGGGTCATCCACAGTCCCTTGAGCAGCGCTAAGCCCCATCCTTGTTCGCTGAAATTGATCAAATCGAACATTGCTGGCATTTCAGTCTCCCGTCTGTTACATCCCCCTGTAGGAGCCGGCTTGCTGGCGATTGCGGTCGATCAGACAACATTGATGTTGAATTTGATGCCGCTATCGCCAGCAAGCCGGCTCCTACGCGTTTAAAACGCCGGCTTCACACTGGCACCGAAGTAACTTTGGGAGAGATCGTCGTAGTCCTTGCTGGCCAGCAATTCCTGGATCGCCTTGTCGAGTTTGGCCTTGAGCTCGGTGTCATCCTTGCGAATGCCCGCCCCCACGCCTTTGCCGAACAGTGGGTCATACGGAACTGTGGCGAGGTACTCGAGGTTTTGCGCGTCCGGGGACTTCATGAAGGCGGTCATGGCCGTGGCATCCGCCATCATCAGGTCCAGGCGACCGGCCACCATGTCGGCGTTGGCCGAGTCCTGGGTGTCGTAATACTTAACGTCGGCAATTTTTTCGTAATGGGCCTTGAGGAAACTGGCGCTGACCGTGGAGTTCTGCACGCCAATGGTCTTGCCCTTCAGATCGTCCGGGTATTTGGCGACCGTGGTGCCCTTGGGGCCGACAATCCCGACCGGGGTGTCGTAGTAGGCCTTGCTGAAGGCGATCTGTTTTTCCCGCTCTTCGGTGACCGACATCGAAGAGAAGATCACGTCGATCTTCTTCGCCAGCAACGATGGAATGATGCCGTCCCACGCCACTTCCTTGATTTCGCACTCGGCTTTCATTTCGCTGCACAGTTTGTGGATCAGGTCGACTTCAAAGCCCTTCCATTCACCGTTGGCCTGCTTTTCGGTGTATGGCGGATAGGGTTCGGCGGCGACCGCGAACCTGATCGGTTGAGCCTGCGCGGCGCCTATCCCGGCCAGCATCAAGCAGGCCGCGCCAGTCAACCAGTTTGCCAAACGTCGATTTCCCATGGTTTTTGCCCCGTCTTTTGTTGTTTTTAGCGAGTCTGATGAGCGTTGACGAATTGCCGGCAACGCTCGCTGCGTGGGTGTACGAACACTTCATCCGGCGAACCGGTTTCCTCGATCAGGCCTTGATGCAAGAAGGCGACTTTGGAAGAGACGTCGCGTGCGAAGGCCATTTCATGGGTCACCAGGATCATGGTCCGGCCTTCTTCGGCGAGAGATCGGATCACCCGCAGCACTTCCCCAACCAGTTCCGGGTCGAGTGCCGAGGTGGGTTCATCGAACAGCATGACCTTGGGCCGCATGGCCAGGGCCCGGGCGATGGCCACCCGTTGTTGCTGCCCCCCGGAGAGAAACGCCGGGTACTCGTTACGCTTGGCCGCCAGCCCCACGCGTTCGAGCAAGGCTTCAGCCCGTTCGGTGGCTTCGGCTTTGCTCTCGCGCAGGACCTGGGTCGGCGCCTCGATGAGGTTTTCCAGCACCGTGCGATGGGGCCAGAGGTTGAAATTCTGGAACACCATACCCAGGCTCGAGCGGATACGTACCAGCTGTTTGGCGTCGGAGACCAGCGGCGCGCCGGGCCGTGTGTGGTTCAAATGAATGCTTTCACCATCCACCAGAATGCGCCCCTGGTCCGGCACTTCGAGCATGTTGATGCAGCGCAGCAGCGTGCTTTTGCCCGAACCGCTGGCGCCGATCAGCGAGATCACCTCGCCTTCGCGGGCGGTCAGGGACACGCCCTTGAGCACCTCGATATTACCGAAGCGTTTGTGCAGTTGATCGACTTCGATCATGGTCCGGGCCGCGACCGGTTCGGGTTTCGCGTCACAGGTCACGCGGCCGATGATGGGACGCGGCGCCTCACCCTTGAGCACCAGAACAAAATCGCGAATGCGTTGGCAGGCCTCGGTCAGTCGATCCTCACCCAAAGTGAAGGACAACCGCACAAAACCCTGGGCCGGTTCGCCAAAGGCCGCCGCGTCGAGTACCGACACCTTCGCCTCGCGCAACAGGCGCCAGGCGAATTCCAGCGAAGTCAGGCCGGTGGCGCGTACGTCCACCAACACAAACATGCCGGCATCGGGTTTGAGCACCGAGATGCCCGGGCAATCGGACAAACCCGCCACCACCAGATCGCGACGGCGGCGATAGATGTCGCGCATGCCGTGGCTGACCTCGTCGTGCGCCTGCACGGCCTTGAGCGCAGCTTCCATGACAAACCCCGGCAAGCCGTAGAGCATGCTCAATACCAGGGTTTCAACATGAGCGACTAGCGCGGGATTGGCCACGACCCAGCCGATTCGCCAGCCGGTCATGGCGTGGGATTTGGACAGACTGCCGATCACCACGCAACGCTCGGCCATGCCCGGCAACGCCGCCAGGCTCAGGTGATCGCGCTCGAACCCCAGGCTTTCATAGACTTCGTCCACCACCACCCACAGGTCATGGGCAATGGCCAGTTCAGCGATGGCTTGCAACTCTTCGCGGTTGAGCATCACGCCAGTGGGGTTGTTGGGGTTGGACAGGAAAATCGCTCGGGTTTTCGGGGTGATGGCCTTGGCTAACACTGCCGCATCGAGGCGGAAGTCATCGTCCGCCGAGCACGGCACCCGCACCAGCGTCGCGCCGGAGGCCTTGAGCGTCGCCTCATACGTCACGTACATCGGATCGAGGGCAATCACCTCGTCACCGGCCGCCAGCAAACACATCGAGGTGGCAAACAAGGCGTTCTGCGCCCCGGCCACGGCAATCACGTTGTCGGCTTGCAGCTCGCGGCCGAACAATTTGCCGTAGCGTGCCGCAATGGCCTCACGCAAGGCCGGGCGGCCAGCGACTTCGGTGTAGTGGGTGTCACCTTCGCGCAGCGCGTGGATGGCGGCATCGGTGATGAAATCAGGGGTGGGGAAATCCGGGTCGCCGACGCTGAGAATGATCACATCCTCGCCCTGACGTCGCGCTTCATACGCCGCGTAGTGAATATCCCAAGCGGCGACGCCCTGGCCAGATATCCGCTCAACAAAGGGTGAAAACCGCATGCCAGTGCCTCGTTCAAAATGAAGAAACGCAAGCCCGCAACCAGCCGGGAAAGAAGGTGGAACGAACATAGTCCAAGCTGAACAGTCGTTCAACAGAAAACTTGCAGGGGTTCGCGTTCAGCGCAAACAGGTCGTTTTTACGACAGTCGCGACGTTTTTTATTCATCTGATTGTTCAATCAAACCCTGCGCGAGCGAGCTGTGTGGCGAAGGGATGCCCCCCTCGCTTCACAGTCTCGCTTGCACAAAGTGGATATCCGTCCGTCGTCCAGCCGTCTATGCTGCTGTGATATTCCTTGGTCGGAAACGCACGATGCGTCCAGGTCTGAACCCGTTACTTTTATGTGCTGCGCTTGCCCTCGGAGGCTGCGTACGGTTGGGGCCGGATTTCCAATCGCCTGCCGAGCCTTGGGTCGATCACTGGAATACGCCAAACCTTGATCAGGCCAGTCAACGAGCGCTGCAACCGGACATCCGCCAGTGGTGGGAGATTTTTGACGACCCGACCCTGGACCAATTGATTGCCGAAGCCGACGCCAATAATTCCAGCCTGAGGATTATTGGCCTGCGGGTTATGGAGGCGCGCGCGCAATTGGGCATCGCCGAAAGCGGCCGCTACCCGCAACTGCAGCAACTCAGTGCCGACAGTGTGTATGTCCATCGCGATCAATCCGGCGGGCGCAATCCTGTGGACAGCCGCTTCTGGCAACACAGCGCCGGCTTCGACGTGGGCTGGGAAATGGACTTCTGGGGCCGCTTCAGCCGTGCCATCGAAGCGTCCGATGCCGCCTATTTTGCTGCCGAAGCCAACTATGACGACGCGCTGGTCCTGCTGCGTGCCCAGGTCGCCGACAGCTACTTTTCCCTGCGCACCACCCAGGCTCGCCTGCGGGTGGCCGAGGAAAACGCCCGCCAGCAGGAACGCAATTACGAGATCACCGAAAAACTGTTCAAAAGCGGACAGACCGCCGAACTCGACCTGCAACAAGCCAAGACCCAATACCTGGGCACCCTGAGCAGTATTCCCATCCTGCAGGATCAACTGGGGCGTCTGCGCAATTCCCTGGCGGTTCTGATCGGCCAGCCACCGGGTGAACTGCCGTTGGTGGTCGAGAACAATGGACTCATCCCGTTGGTAGACCGCGCCGTGCTACAGGATGTGCCGGCCCAACTGTTGCTGCGCCGTCCCGATGTACGCGCCGCTGAGTTGAATGTCGCCGCGCAGGGGGCGCTGGTGGGCGTCGCCGAAACCGATTTCTACCCATCGCTGAGCCTGCTGGGCAGCATCGTCTGGTCCACCGATACCTTGAGCGGCAGTTCCCGCAGCCTCGACCTGATCGGCGGCCCGAGCCTGCGCTGGAATGTCTTCGATTACGGCCGCATCAGCAACAACGTGCGGGTGCAGGATGCACGCTTGCAACAACTGATCGAAGCCTATCGCGACAAAGTGCGCCAAGCCGCGCGCGAGGCGGACGATGCCGCCAACGGTCTGACCCAGGCCTTGCAGCGCGAACGCATTCTGCGTGAAGCCGAAGGCGCGGCGAAACGCTCGCTTGAGTTGGCCAATACGTTGTATCGCGAAGGTTATTCGGACTTTCAACGGGTGCTGGATGCCCAGCGCGCCCTGCTCGATACCCAGGACAGCTACCTGGTCAGCCGAAATGACGCGGTGAGTAACGTGATTGCCTTGTACAAGGCCCTTGGCGGTGGCTGGTACAGCGCCCAGGCCAAAATCGACCCGGCCACGCGCCAGCAAATGGAACAACGCACCGACTGGGGCGACCTGCTGTCCGAGCCCCAACCCGCCGCCTCCTATCCCAACCCGGTAACCCAACATGACTGACGCCGCGCCTACCTCCTCCGACGCCCCGCCGCCAGCGCCGCCCGCCGCCGACCCGACAAAAAGCGGGGTGAAGTGGGTATTGCTGCTGATCGTTCTCAGTCTGACCTGGTATTTCCTCGCGGATCGATTCACGCCCTACACGCAACAGGCGCGGGTCGGCGCCTTCGTGATTCCGGTGGCGGCGGAAGTCGCAGGCAGAGTGATCCGCGTCAACGTGCGCAACAACCAGGACGTCAAGGCCGGGGAAGTCATCTTCGAGATCGATCCGCAGCCCTATCAGATCGCCGTCGACCGCGCCCGTGCCGACCTTGAATCAACCCGCCGGCAGATCGGAGCCAGCACCGCCGGCATCGCGTCGGCGCAAGCTAACCTGCGCGCCGCTCAGGCCAACGAACTCAAGGCCCGCCAGGACAACCAGCGGCTGGAAGGCCTTTACCGCGAAGACCCCGGCACCATTTCCGTGCGCCTGCTGGAAGTCTCCCGCGCCAACCACGAAGCCGCCGTCAGCAAGGTCGCCGCGGCCCATGCCGAAGTGCAGCGCGCCCGTGAAACCGAAGGTGGCAGCGAGGAGGACAACGCCAAACTGCGCAGCGCCGCCACCGCCCTGTCAAAAGCCGAACTGGATCTGTCCAACACCCAGGTGCGCGCACGCTCGGCCGGTTTGATCACGGACCTGCGTACCGATGTCGGTCAGTTTGCGGCCGCGGGCAATCCGGTCATGACCCTGATCGCGATCCATGACGTGTGGATCAGCGCCGACATGACCGAGAACAATCTGGGCCTGGTCAAACCCGATACGCCGGTGTCCATTGTGCTCGATGCGTTGCCCGGTGAAGTCTTCGAGGGCCGCGTGCGCAGTCTCGGCTACGGGGTCAGCGTGGGTCAGCCGGCCGCTCCCGGCACCTTGCCCACGGTGCAGAACAGCCGCGACTGGCTACGACCCGCCCAGCGCTTCCCGGTGATCATCGAGTTTTCCGCCGAGTCACTGGCCATGCTCAAGGACAACCGCTCGATTCGCGCCGGCGGTCAGGCCGAGGTGATGGCGTTTCCTTCCGAGGGCAATGTGCTCAATCCGCTGGGGCGTATCTTCCTCGGGCTGATGAGCTGGCTTTCGTATGCCTACTGAACGCTCGCCGAGGGTCCAGCGCGCGGCGCGCCTGGCCACCGGCACCGCTCTATGCCTGGCAGCCAGTTATGGCTTGGCGTTGCCGATTCCGTTTCTGGCACCGGTGTTGTGCGCAATGTTGCTGGTTTCCCTCAACCGCCCGTTGTCGTTCAAGGCGGCCATTGTGCTGGGATTGGTGGCGATGCTGACCACCGGCATCGGCCTGCTGCTGATTCCGCTGCTGCGGCATTACGGGTTCAGTGGCGTGCTGCTGATCGGGCTTTGCCTGTTCGCGGTATTTGGCTTTGGCTTGAGGGGCGGCAATGCCTTGATCGTCACCTTGCTGGTGATCGGCCTCACCATGATTTCGTCAGCGGGATTCGCCGACTTCGACCTGGCGCTGACGGTCATCAAGGCACTGGTCGCCGGACTGCTGCTGGCAATCCTGATTGGCGTGGTCAGCCACGGGTTGTTCCCGGAACCTGCCAATGCCCCTGCCCCACCCGCCGCCCCAACCTTGCCGGAGAACGAAGTGCACCGGGTGGCGTTGCGCGCGACCCTGATCGTGATTCCAGCCTTCCTGTTGGCGCTGATCGACCCGGCCAGCTACCTGCCGATCGTGCTCAAGGCGGTCAATCTGGGACAACAGAGCTCCACCACCTCGGCCCGCAGCGCCGGCCGCGAACTGCTGGGATCTACGTTGCTCGGCGGTCTGTTGGCGATCCTGTTCTGGTGTGCACTGAGCCTGTTCGTGCACCTGTGGATGTTCTTTCTATGGATGCTGCTGTTCGGCCTGATCCTGGCGCGCAAGCTCTACGGCCTGAGCCCCGGCCGCTGGAGCCCTGGATTCTGGATGAACACCCTGATCACTCTGATTATCCTGCTGGGGCAATCGGTGCAAGACAGCGAGGCGGGTAAAGACGTCTACACCGCGTTTGCGGTGCGCATGAGTCTGTTTATCGCGGTGACCTTGTATGCGTGCGTGATGGTGCATGTGCTCGAACAGCGCCGAGTTCAAAAATCACACCGTCTCCTGTAGGAGCGAGCATGCTCGCGATGGTCGCGAACGATGACGCGGGAAACCTGATACTCCGCGGTGCTCTCTGGTGCATCGCGAGCATGCTCGCTCCTACCGGGGGGATTGGGGTTTGTCAGGGATTGACCTGATAGCCCTTGCCCTGCAGGCAACTGGTGTACGCCGTCGAGGTATTGGCGGCATTGGTTTTATTTTGCGCCCGCCGCTCCTGGCGCTGACGCGATCCACCGACCACGACACCGGCCGCGGCAGTTTCCTTGGCGCGGTTCTGCCGATAGTCCTGCTGCCTGTCGCTGTCGACACGATCATAAACTTCATCGTGTTGATTGCCGCGCACTTGGGCGGCCGTAGCTCCGGCGGCAGCGCCCACCATGGCGCCCTTGACTCGACCTCCGGAAGGCGTGGTGGACGTCGAAGCCGTCTGACTGGCGGCGATGCTGTTGCATTCGTTGATGTCCGACTGGGTCTGTTGCGAACTCTGGCCTTTGAGCGGTACAACGGATTGGGCCCAACCCTGGGCACTGAAAATCGACAAGACGACGCACAAGCTGATGGGTGACAACCTATTCATGATGACCTCCGACTTATGCCGGATCGGCTGATCTGGATAAATCAGTGTAGATCACCCGCCACGTCTCTTACGCCGACCACCAAATTTACAGGTAACAATCACTTGTAGGCGCTGAGCTTGCTCGCGATAGCGGTGAGACAGTCACAGCAGCATTGGCTGTTCGGACGTCATCGCGAGCAAGCTCAGCTCCTACAGGGGGGCGGTGGTGATCAGGCCTTGGTGGTCAGTGGGTAGAGCGACTCATCAAACTGCGACAGTTTCGGAAACGCCAGTGGCTGATCATCGCTGAGGTGTTGCAGGCGCAAGGCGTAGTCCTTGAGGAATTGCTGACGTGCCTCATCGCTGATGTAAGGCACATGCCAGGCCACGAACGGTTCAAGCACGTCGAAGCCGACATACGCCAGCGTGCCGCGCAGGATCGGCCGCAGCATGTCCTGCAACGGACCATGAATCGCATCCTCGCCGAACATATGCTCACGCCCGCCCAGGGTCACGCTCACCAGCGCCTTCTTGCCTGCCAGCCCGCCCTGATCGTAGAAACGCTTGCCGCCATAGCAGATCCCCGACACCAGCACCCGGTCGATCCAGCCCTTGAGCATGGCCGGGGCGGAGAACCAGAAGATCGGGAAGTTGAGGATCAACAGGTCAGCCCACAACAGCTTGTCCAGTTCGCCCTGGATGTCTGCCGCCAGCGACTGGCTTTTCACGCCCAAGCGTTGTTCGAGCGCATACACCAGATACTCGGGGTTTTCCCGGGAGGAGAAGTCGGCGTCGCTGGCCACCGGGTTCCAGTTCATCTTGTACAGGTCGCTGACCTGCACTTCGTGGCCCTGGGCTTCAAGCGTGGCCACAGCCTGGTCACGCAGGGCGGCGGTGAAGGATTTCGGCTCGGGATGAGCGTGGACGATCAATACTTTCATGGTGATTCCTTAGACTTTTTCCAGCGTAGGTTTTTTATTCGTGGCACGGCTGGCCAACAAGCGGTCGAGCCAGTCCGGGTCCATTTGCGGTTCGGAGGAAAACAACAGTCCGGTGTAGTCCTGGTGCGGCGGAGTGAATATTGCACTGCGCGAACCATGATCCACCACTCTGCCCTTTTGCATCACCAGCACTTCGTCGGCAATCGCGCGTACGGTGGCGACATCGTGGGTGATGAACAGGTAAGCGACACCGAGCTGTTGCTGAATGCGATTGAGCAGCTTGAGCACACCTTCGGCCACCAGTTGGTCGAGGGCCGAGGTGACTTCGTCGCAGATGATCAGTTGCGGATCGGCCGCCAGGGCACGGGCGATGCAGACCCGTTGCTTCTGCCCGCCGGACAGTTCGCGGGGCTGGCGCTCCATGTACTTGGCCGGGTCCAGTTCAATCATCTCCAGTAACTCGGCGACCCGCGCGCGCATGGCCTTGCCCTTGAGCCCCAGATAGAACGTCAGCGGCCGGCCAATGATGTCGACGATGCGCTGGCGCGGATTGAGCGCGGTGTCCGGGATCTGGTAGATCATCTGGATCCGCCGCAGTTGCTCCTTGCTGCGCTGACGGAAGTCCGCCGGCAAAGGCTGGCCGTCGTACAGCACTTCGCCGTAGGTCGGCGGCAACAAACCGGTGATCAGTCGCGCCGTGGAGCTCTTGCCGCTACCGGACTCGCCAATTACCGCCAGGGTCTGGCCCTTGTACAGTTTCAAGGAAACGTCGTGCAGCACCGGCTGATGACCGTAGCTGGCGCAGCTGTTGCGCAGTTCCAGCAGCGGCTTTTCTTCGTGCGGGCAGGCCTTGGGTTCAGTACGGAAACTGCGCACCGCCCACAGCGACTTGGTGTAGTCCTCCTGCGGGTCGCCGAGCATCTTGCGAGTTTCGGCCTCCTCCACCAGCTTGCCGTGGCGCAGCACCATGATGCGGTCGGCCATTTGCGCCACCACCGCCAGGTCGTGGCTGATGTAGATCGCGGCGCTGCCGTAGGTCTTCACTGCATCGCGAATCGCCGCCAGCACTTCGATCTGGGTGGTCACATCCAGCGCGGTGGTCGGTTCGTCGAAGATGATCAGGTCCGGGTGACAGGCCATGGCCATGGCGGTCATGACCCGCTGCAGCTGCCCGCCGGACACCTGGTGCGGATAACGCTGGCCGATCTTCTCGGGGTTGGGCAAACGCAACACGCGGTACAACTCCACCGCCTCGGCCATCGCTTGCTCGCGGCTCATACCGCCGTTCTTCACCGCGGTTTCCACGTGCTGGTCAATCAGTCGATGGGCCGGGTTGAACGAGGCCGCCGCGCTCTGTGCCACGTAGGCAATGCGCAGGCCGCGCAACTGGCGCAGGGCTTCGGGCTTGGCCTTGAGCAGGTCGTTGCCGTCGAAATTCACCGAACCACCGGTGATCCGGCAACCGTCACGGGTGTAACCCATGGCCGACAGACCGAGGGTCGACTTGCCCGCCCCGGACTCACCGATCAGCCCCAGCACCTCGCCCCGCTGCAGGGTCAGGTCGATGCCTTTGATCAGCGGATGCCAGGCGTCTTCGTAGTGCCCTTCGATATGCAAGTCGCGGATTTCCAGCAAAGGTTTGGTTGTCGTCATATTCAGCACTCCTTGAGGCCGCTGGATTTGTGCAGCATCCAGTCGACGACGAAATTGACGCTCACAGTGATCAGGGCCACGGCCAATGCAGGCAGCAACGGGCTGATGTCGCCAAAGGTGATCAGCACGGCGTTGTCGCGCACCATGCTGCCCCAGTCGGCTGTCGGCGGTTGAATGCCAAGGCCCAGGAACGACAGCGCACTGATGAACAGGAACACGAAGCAAAAACGCAGGCCGAATTCGGCAATCAATGGCGCGGCGGCGTTGGGCAGCACTTCGCGGGTGACCAGCCACCACAGGCCTTCACCGCGCAGGCGCGCCGCTTCGACGAAATCCTGCACCACCACGTTCATTGCCACCGCCCGCGAGAGGCGAAACACACGGGTGGCGTCCAGCAACGCAATCACCAGCACCAGCGACGTGGCGTTGGTGCCAACCACGCTGAGAATCAGCAAGGCGAAGATCAATTGCGGAATCGCCGTCAGGATGTCCACCACCCGTGACAGGCCCTGATCGATCGCGCCGCCCTTGATGGCCGCGATCAGCCCGCTCAAACCGCCGAGCAGGAACGCCAGCACCGTGGTCAGGAAGGCAATCCCCAGGGTGTTGCGCGCGCCGTAGACCAGGCGGCTGAACATGTCGCGCCCCAAGTTATCGGTGCCCAGCAGGAACTGCCCGCCCCACGGCGCGAAGCCCTCGCCCACCACCTGGGTTTCGCCGAACGGCGCGAGTACCGGCGCGAACACGGCGACGAGGATGTACAGCACGATCACCAGCAGTCCGAATTGGGCGCTCAGTGGCGCCCGCACTATTTGTTTTAAAAGGCTCATGGCTTACCCCTTCGGATGCATCAGGCGCGGGTTGCTGGCAATCGACAGCACGTCGGCACTGGTGTTGAGCAGGATGTAGGTCGCGGCGAAGATCAGGCTGCAGGCCTGCACCACCGGAATGTCGCGCTTGGCCACCGAATCCACCAGCAACTGGCCGAGGCCCGGATAGACGAACACCACTTCAACGACGACTACACCCACTACCAAGTAGGCCAGGTTCAGTGCCACGACATTGACGATCGGTGCCAAGGCATTGGGCAATGCATGGTGGAAGATGATCCGCGATTGGCTGATGCCCTTGAGCCGGGCCATTTCGATGTAGGGGCTGGCCAGCAGGTTGATCAGGGAGGCGCGGGTCATGCGCATCATCTGCGCGATCACCACCAGACTCAGGGTCGCCACCGGCAGCACCGAGCGTTCCAGCACCTCACCAAGGGAGGCGTCCGGCGACAGGTTGGAAATGCTCGGGAACCAGTTGAGCTTCACCGCGAACACCAGGATCAGGATGTAGGCGACGAAGAACTCGGGGAACGACACAGCGCTCAGGGCCGAGGTGTTGAGCAGGCGGTCGAACCAGCTGTTGCGATACAGAGCTGCGAGCATCCCCAACAACAGGGCCAGCGGCACCGAGATCAGCGCCGCCAGCAATGCCAGACTGAAGGTGTTGCCCAACCGCCTGCCGACCAGTTCGGCGATGGGCCGCTGGTTGGCCAGCGACATGCCCAGGTCACCGTGCAGCAATTGCCAGATCCAGTGCCCAAAACGGGTCAGCGGCGGCAGGTCCAGCCCCAGTTGCGCCCGGTACGCCGCCACGGTTTCCGGGGTGGCGGCCTGGCCGAGCATGGCCTGGGCGATATCGCCCGGCAGCATGCCGACCGCGAGAAAAATGATCACTGACACCGCGAACAGCGATAACAGCCCCAATGCCAAACGCTGAAGTAGCAGCTTGAAAATACTGTTCACTGCGTAATTCCTTAAATAGGCTCACTTGCAAACACCACAAATCTCTAACCGTAGGAGCCGGCTTGCTGGCGATAGCAGGTTTGGGCCTTGCGCCGACAATGTGGGCGCTATCGCCAGCAAGCCGGCTCCTACAGGGGTGATCTTGCGCTTATGCCTGCCACCAGCGCTCGATGACGCGCAGGCCATCGAGTTCACCGTACGGCGCGGTCTGCCCGCCATGAACCACGCGGTTGGAGCGCGCGGCCACGGAGCTGGCAAACAACGGCACAATCGCCCCGCCTTCGTCCCGGCACAGCGCCTGCATTTCGTTGTACATCTCGCGGCGCAGCGGCTCGTTCATTTCGCCGCGGGCGGCGTTGAGCAACTGGTTGAAGCGCGGGTTGTCCCAGTGGGTTTCGTTCCAGGCCGCGCCCTTGGCGTAGCCGATGCTGAACATGCGGTCGGCGGTCAGGCTGCTGTACCAGAACGAAGTGGTGAACGGTTGTTTGTTCCAGACGTTGGAGAAGAAACCGTCCGCCGGTTCGCGCACCACATCGATGTCGATCCCGGCCGCGCGGGCCTGCTCCTTGAACAGTACCGATGCGTCGACAGCGCCGGTGTAGGCCGCATCGGAGGCTTGCAGGCGCACCTTGAGCGAATCCAGGCCGGCCTTTTTCAGGTGGAATCGCGACTTGTCCGGATCGTAGGTGCGCTGCTCCAGTGCGGTGTTGATGAAGCGGCTGCCAGGCTGGATCGGATGGTCGTTACCCACCAGGCCGTAGCCGTACAGCACCGACGCCAGCAAGGTTTCGCGGTTGATCGCGTACTTCATCGCCAGGCGTACGTCGTTGTTCTGGAAAGCCTGGCTGTCGGTGAGCATCGGGAAGGTGTAGTGCTGCGCGCCCTTGGTCTCTTCGATGACCAGGTTCGGATTGCGCTTGAGCAATGACACGGTTTTCAAGTCGACCTTGTTGATCACATCCACCTGCCCGGTGACCAGCGCATTGACCCGCGCGGCGCCGTCGGCGATGGCGATCAGCTCGGCACTGGCGAAGTGCGCGCGGCCGGGTTTCCAGTAATCGGGGCTGCGTTCCAGGGTCATGCGCACGCCCGGCTCGAAGTCCTTGAGGCGATAGCCGCCGGTACCAACACCGGCCTGCCAGTCCGGCACCCCGTCCTTGCTCGGCATGATCACCAGGTGGTAATCGGCAACCACGTAGGAGAAGTCGGCATTGCCCGAGTGCAGTTCGAACACCACGCTGTCGCTGCCGTTGGCGCTGACCTTGGCCACGTCGCCCAACACGGTCTTGGCCGCCGAGGTGGATTTCTCTCCGAGGTGATGCTGGATCGAGGCCACTACATCGTTGGCGTCCAGGGTCTTGCCGTTGTGGAAGGTCACGCCTTGGTGCAGCTTGAAGGTCCAGATGCGCGCGTCCGGGGTCGAGGTCCAGCTTTCGGCCAACTCAGGGATCGCGGTACCGTCGACAGCGATTTCGGTCAGGGTGTTATAGACCGCCGAGAACCCAACAAAGGTGAAGGTGTCGGCCCAGGAGCCAGGGTCCTTGGAGTCGGTGGTGCTGCCACCGGCCAGGCCCAGGCGCAGGACGCCACCAGGCTTTGGCGTGGCTTCTGCAGCAAAGGCGCCAAACGGCAGGCCCATGGAGAACGCCCCGGCCACTGCGGCCGCCGCTGCACTGTACTTCAAGAAGTCGCGGCGCGGAAAGCTGAGTTCGTGGTTCGCTTGAGTAATCTTGTTTTTGTTATCGCTCATTGCATTGCCCCTGATAAAAGCTAATGAAATACCTGATCAAAACCACGCAAAACACCGGGCCTGGGCCCGGTGCGATTTATCTTTGAATGTCCAACGGTCACACCTGAATCGCCTTCACTTCGACGAATTCGCTGAGCCCCTCTTCCCCCCACTCACGTCCATTACCCGATTGTTTGTAGCCACCGAACGGCGCCTGGTAGTTGAAAGCCGCGCCATTGAGGAAGCATTGGCCTGCCCGCAGTTGCCGCCCCAGTTCCAGCGCCCGCTCCTTGCTGCCGGCCCAGACACCGCTGGAGAGGCCGAACGGCGAGTCGTTGGCAATCTGGATCGCCTGCGCCTCGTTTTCATAAGGGATCAGGCACAGCACCGGTCCGAAGATTTCTTCCTGGGCGATACGCATGCTGTTATCGACATCCGCGAACAGTGTCGGGCTGACGTAATAGCCACGCTCGAAGTCCGGCGTCGCGTTACCGCCGCACAGCAGGCGTGCACCCTCTTCCTGACCGATCTTGATGTAATCGAGCACCGTGCGACGTTGCCCGGCGGAACACATCGGGCCGAGGAAGCTCTGCGGATCCAATGGGTCACCCATCTTCAGGCTGAGGGTTTCCTCCAGCGCAATTTCCACGGCTTGGGCGTAACGGCTGGCCGGCAGCAGCATGCGGGTCAAGGCGGTGCAGGTCTGCCCGGAGTTGATCATCACGTCCTGCACGCCGTAGCGCACCGCCGCATCCAGATCAGCATCTTCGGCAATCAGCAACGCCGACTTGCCGCCCAGTTCCAGGCACACGCGCTTGACCGAAGGTGCCGCCGCCTGGGACACCCGCACACCGGCGCCGGTGGAACCGGTGAACGACACCATGTCCACGTCCGGGTGCTTGGCCAGGGCCTCGCCGACTTTCGAGCCCGGGCCGCTGACGAGGTTGAACACGCCGGCAGGCAGGCCGATGTCTTCGATCATTTGCGCCAGCAAAAAGGCGTGCAGCGGCGTGTCCTGGCTCGGCTTGACCACCACCGTGCAACCGGCGGCCAATGCCGGGGCAAGCTTGCCGATCAACTGGTGCAGCGGGTAATTCCACGGGTTGATGAACGCACAGACGCCCACCGCTTCGCGGATGACCAGCGAGTTGCCGACTTCGCGCACTTCGTCCATCAAGCCGGCGAGTTCGACGTATTGCTCCAGACCAACGATCGGCCCGTCCACCTGCACCGAACGCGACCATTGCACCGGCATGCCCAACTCGGTGGTGATGACTGCGGCCATTTCATCAGCGCGGGTTTTGAGTTGTTCGGCCAGTGCGCGAATGTACCCGGCGCGCACGCTGGACGGCGTACGCGACCAGGACGCGAAGGCCTTGCGCGCCGCCGCCACGGCGTTGTCGACATCGCGCTCATCGCCCAGCGGTACGCTGCCGGCGACTTCCTCGGTGGCCGGGTTGATCACCTCGGCGATGCCCTGGCCAGACGGATTTTGCCAGCGACCATCGATAAACAGTGCCTTGTAATCAAGCATCAACCTCAGCCTCCATCAGTTCTTTAGCGCAGCGGGCGATACGTTGGCAGGCATCGCGCAATGGCGCGGCACCTACCACCAGCCCGAGACGAATATGTCCGGCAGCGCTCGGCCCGAAGGCTTCGCCGGCCAGGACCGAGACGCCATGGCGATCCAGCAAACGATCGGCAAACGCTTGGGCGCTGAGCCCGGTTTCGCGGATATCGACCATCACGAACATGCCGCCATCGGGCTTCAGCGCCCGCACACCGGGGCAATCAGCCAGGCTTTCGCAGACCAGATCACGACGTTCGCGATAGGCTTCGCGCATGCTGTCCAGTTCCGGCAGTTCGGCTTCCAGGGCCACCACGGCGGCGTCCTGAATGAAATCCGGCGAGCCGTAAAGCATGCACAACGCAAGGTTTTCCAGGTGCGCAGAGAGCGATGGCGGCGCCACCACCCAGCCGACGCGCCAACCGGTCATGGCGTGGGATTTGGACAGACTGTTGAGGGTCGCAGTGCGCTCAGCCATGCCCGGCAAGCTCGCCGGGCTGACGTGTTCACCTTCAAACAGCAGTTCGCTGTAGACCTCATCGGAAATCAGCCACAGGTCATGTGCGATGCACAGTTCGGCCAGCGCTTGCCAGGTACTGCGCGGCAGACTGGCACCGGACGGGTTGTGCGGGCTGTTCAGGGCCAGGGCGCGGGTACGCGGGGTGATGCGCGCAGCCACGTCTTCAGCCAGAACGCGGAAACCGTTCTCCGAACGCACCGGCACCGGCACCACCACGGCACCGCAAGCGCCGAACACCGCTTCATAGGTGACGTACATCGGTTCGGCGACGATCACTTCATCGCCGGGATTGAGCACGCACTGGGCCACGCTGAACAGCGCGCACTGCGCGCCGGCCAGCACCGTGACTTCATCGGCCGTTACTGGCTGGCCACTGCGCTGGCGGTGGCGTTTGGCGATGGCTTCACGCAAGGCACGCTTGCCGCGCACCTCGGCGTAGTGAGTGTTGCCGGACAACAGGCTGTCGATGGCGCCCTGCACGATGGGTTGCGGGGTGTCGAAATCCGGGTCGCCCACCGAGAGCAGCAGGACATCTTTGCCCTGCTCCATCATGGCCAGTGCGCGGTAGTGAATATCCCAGGCGGCGGCGCCGTCACCGGCAATACGCTGGGTCAGATCGGAAAAGCGCATGGCCTTCCTCCTAATAAATACGATCCCGTAGGAGCGAGCATGCTCGCGAAAAACGTCTGGGCAACCCGGTCATTCAGACAGAGCGCGTTATCGTTGAAGTCCATCGCGAGCATGCTCGCTCCTACAGTGAGATCAGGGATCTCAGTGCGCGCAGGCGTGCTTGAGTTCGATCAGGGTCACACCGTTGCGCTTGAAGCCATGGCGCAGGTCGGTTTGCAGCTCGGCCAGGCTTTGCGGCTGGTTCACCGTGCAACCGAAGGCACGACCGAGGGCCGCGAAGTCCGGGTTGCGCGGCAGCACGCCAATCGGCTCGATGTCCAGGCCCAGCATGTCGTCGCGGATCTGCCCCAAGGCATCGTTGTTCCACAGCAGCACCACCAGCGGGCTGTCCAGCTCTTCGACCGCCGTCGCCAGTTCCTGCGCGGTGTAGAGGAAACCGCCGTCACCCACCAGCACCAGCCCCGGACGCTGCGGCGCGCCGAACTTGGCGCCGATCCCGGCAGGCAAGCCGTAGCCCAAAGTGCCGTAGCCCGTCGGGTGCAACCAGCTGCGGGTGGCCTGGCTGGCGAAGGCGTAGTTGCCGGTGTAGGCCAGTTGGGTCATGTCGGTGCTGATGAAGGCATCGGCGGGCAGTTCGGCGGCGATGCGTTGCAGAATCGCCTGGTGGATCGACTGCAACGGGCCGTGACCGGCCTGAATCGCTTCACGCAGTGCCGCGACTTTGGCAGCGGCTGCTTCGGCGTTGCGTACATCGTTTGGAAGCCGCTCCAGCAAGGCCGCCAGCGTCTGTTGCGCATCGCCCTGCAGCGCCACGGCGCAGGGGTAGAAGTCGTTGAACTTGCGCGAATCAATATCTACCCGCAGCACTTCGCCGGTGAGCGGCAGGCGCTCGCGCCAGTAATCGGTGTCGGCCATCTCGGTGCCGACCACCAGCACCACGTCGGCCTCGGCGATCAGGTTCCAGCCCGGCTCCACGCACAGGGACGAACCGGCATTGAGCGGCGCGTCCGGTGGCAACAGGCCTTTGCCGGCGACGCTGGTGAACAGCGGCGCGGCCAGACGGGTGCTCAGTTCCTGCAACTGGGAGGTTGCATTCAAGGCACCGCCACCGGCGATGATCATTGGCCGTTTGGCGCCCTGCAGTTTGGCCACGGCTTCGTCCAGCAGACTGGCCGCTGGTGTGCCGCGTCCCGGACGGCGCACGACTTCGTTGCTCCAGTCACGGGCCACCGGAGCCGCCAGCACGTCCAGCGGCACCGAGATGTGCACCGGGCGCGGGCGCTCGCTGTCGAACACCGCGTAGGCACGGGCAACCAGTTCCGGCAGGTCTTCAGCGGTCAGGGCCACCGCCGAGAACGCGGTAATCGGCGCGGTCAGGCCCTGCTGATCCTGGCATTCGTGGAGGATGCCCCAGCCCTTACCGAGGCTGGCGGTGTGGTTGACGCTGGAAATCACCAGCATTGGAATCGAATCGGCGTAGGCCTGGCCGATACCGGTGGCGGCATTGGTCACGCCGGGCCCGGTGATGACGAAGCACACGCCGGGTTTACCACTGACACGGGCATAGCCGTCGGCCATGAAACTGGCGCCCTGCTCATGCCGGGTCAGCACGTGGCGGATGCCGCTGCCGGGCAAACCGCGATACAGCTCCAACGTGTGCACGCCGGGAATGCCGAACACAGTGTCGACGCCGTAGTTGGCCAGCAGGCGCACCAGCGCCTGGCCACCGGTCAAGGTTTTGCTTTGCATGTTCAGGTCCTCATTCATGGGCGAGGCGGATCAACGCGTCGACCGCAGTCGTGCCATCGGCGCCGACCAACAATGGGTTCACATCGAGTTCCAGCAATTGCGCGGCGTTTTCGCAGGCGTAATCGGCCACGGCACGAATGGCCGACACCAACGCCTCAAGATTCGCTACCTCGCGACCACGGAAGCCTTGCAACAGCGCGGCGCTGCGCAGGCTCAATAACGCTTGGCGAATCGCGCCGTCGGTGGTCGGCAGCAACAGGCTGCGACTGTCCTTGAGCAGTTCCACCAGAATCCCGCCAGCGCCTATCACCAAAGCCAGGCCGAAATCATTTTCGCGCTTGATGCCGACGATCAGTTCGGCCAATGGCGGCTTGGCCATGGGCTCGAGCAGCAGTTGATCGAATGGCACTTGCGGCGCGTAGGCCTTGATGCTGGCGCGCATGGTTTCCAACGCAGCGCTCAGGGCGTTGTCGTCCTTGAGGTTCAAGGCCACGGCACCGGCTTCGGTCTTGTGCGGCAGTTGTGCGCTGACCGCTTTGAGGACCAGCGGATAACCGAGCTTTTGCGCGTCCTTGAGTGCATTGGCGGGCGAGCTCAAGACACCGTTTGGCGTCGGCAGACCGAACTGGCGCAAGGCCTGTTTGGAGTCCCATTCGTTGAGCAGTTGGCCTTCGCCTTCCAGCGCCTGCGGGCACAGCGGCACCAGTGCCGATTCGCCGAGGGCCAGCAGGGCCTGACGGTTGCGCTGATAACCAGCGATGCGACCCCAGGCGGCCAGGCCGTCTTCGACGCCCTGCAATGCTGCCACGCCTTGGGCATGCAGACGCTCACGGGCGTGCGGCGGCAATAGCTCGGGGAAGGCCGATGTAACGAAGCCAGTCTTGCCATGGCGTTCCAGCGCCTTGCAGTACAGGTCCAGCAACAGGTCGCATTCCTTGCGCTCACCGGTATATTCGGCCGGGTAGTCGAGCACCAGCATCGCCGCGTCCGCTTCGGTACGCAGGGCGCTGTCGAGCATGCGGTTCAAGGCCTCGCCGTCGCCCCAGATCGCCGTGGTGAAGTCCAGCGGGTTGACCAGGTTGGCGTAGCTGGGCAGGACTTGCGCCAATTCGCCGACTTGTCCTGCGTCGAGTTTGGGCAGGCTCAGTTCATTGCGTTCGGAGTAGTCGGCAATCAGCCCGGCGTCGCCACCGGAGCAGGCCAGCGCGATCAGGCTGTCGCCCGCCGGCAGGTTGCCGCAAGCCGCAGCTTTCAGGGTTTCGACGAAGCTCACCGGGCCGCTGACGCGGATCACGCCGAGACGGTCGAACAGTGCGTCGTACAGCGCATCGGAACCGGACAGCGAACTGGTGTGACTCAGGGCCAGTTCGGCACCGATCTGCGACACGCCGGTTTTCAGGGCGATAATCGGGATGCCCTTCTCCAGTGCCTTGTGCGCGGCGCGAGCGAAACCCGGCACGTTCTTCAGGCCTTCCAGATGCAGGCCGATAGCAGTGACCCGAGGTTCGTCGAGCAGCACGTCCATCAGCTCGGCCACGCCCAGCTGCGCCTGATTGCCCACCGAGGCCATGTAGGCCACCGGCAGCGAGCGGTCACTCATGGACAGGTTGTAGGCAAAGTTGCCGCTCTGGGTCAGCACCGCCACGCCCTTCTCCACTGCCTTGCCGCCATGGGCCACCGGCCACAGCGCGCAGCTGTGCAGGTAGTCCAGCAGGCCGTAGCAGTTGGGGCCGAGCAAGGCCATGTTGCCGGCCGCTTCCAGCAGCTGGCGTTGCAGGGCCTGGCCTTCGGCGCCGACCTCAGCGAAACCCGAGGCGTAGCAGATGGCGCCGCCGGTACCGATGGCGGCCAGTTCGGCGACGCAGGTCAGGGTCAGTTCACGGTTGGTGGCGATGAACACCGCGTCCGGCCCGCAAGGCAGGTCGGAAATACTGCGCACGCAAGGCACGCCTTCGAGGCTGTCATTTTGCGGATTGACCAGCCACATTTGCCCTGCAAAACCACCTTCGGCACAGCGCTTTAGGGCGCGCGCCATGCTGCGGCCGCCGACGAACGCCACGTGGCGCGGTGCGAGCATGCGTTTGAGGTTGTCACGAATCGATTGCGACATGGGAATTCTCCGGAGCGATCAGCGCAGCAGCGGCCGCAGCAGTTCGCGGGAAATGATGTGGCGCTGGATTTCCGAGGTGCCTTCCCAGATCCGTTCGATCCGCGCGTTGCGCCAGATGCGTTCCACCGGACCTTCGTCCATCAGGCCCATGCCGCCAAAAATCTGCACCGCCTCATCGGCTGCGCGGCCCAGCACTTCACTGGCGAACAGCTTGGCCATGCCGGCCTCGCCATCGGTCATGGTGCCTTGGTCCATCTTCCAGGCAGTGTGCAGGGTCAGCAGTTCAGCGGCGCGGATTTGCGTGGCCATGTCCGCCAGCTTGAACGACACGCCCTGGTAGGTACCGATTGGCTGGCCGAATTGCTTGCGATCCGCCGCCCATTGCAGCGAAACGTCCAATGCCCGCTGCGCCTGGCCGACGCAGTTGGCGGCGACCATCACTCGGCCTGCGGTTAGCCAGGCGTTGGCCACGTCCCAGCCCTTGCCGACTTCCCCCAGCACTTTGGAGGCCGGCACGCGGCAGTCGTCGAAGAACATTTCGAAGGTGTGGTAGCCACGGTTGCTCACGCACTTCGGGCCACGGCGAATGGTCATGCCAGGGGTATTGCGATCCACCAGGAACGAGGTCACGGCGTTGCGCTTCTTGCCGTTGTGCTCGTAGGTGTCGGTGACGGCGAAGACGATGGCGAAATCGGCGTGGCCGGCGTGGCTGATGAAGTGCTTGCTGCCATTGAGGATGAAGTCATCGCCATCACGTACAGCGCGGGTCTTGATCGCGTTGGCGTCGGAACCGGCGCCCGGCTCGGTGAGGGCGAAGCAGTCGATCTTCTCGCCCTGGATGCACGGCAGCAGGTAGTCATTGATCTGCTCGCCTTTGCAGGCCATGAGGATTTTCGACGGCCGTGCGACGAACACGTGCAGCGCCCAGGAGACTTTAGACAGCTCACGCTCAATCAGCGCCTGGGACAGGTAGTCCAAGCCACCACCGCCGACCTCTTCCGGCATGTTGAAAGCATAGAAACCGGCGGCGATGGCCTTGCCGCGAATCTGCGCTGCCAGTTCCGGGGAGACTTCGTCGGCGCGGTCGACCTGGTCTTCATAGGGCAGCAGTTCCTTTTCGACGAAACTGCGTACCGCGTCCACCAACATTTCTTGTTCTTGGGTCAGTTGGAAATTCATGGTGCTACCTGTTGTTCGTGTGCTGATAGAGGGTTGTGCCGGGGCTTAACGACCGACAAAGCGTGGCGCGCGTTTTTCCATGGCGGCGCGCAAGGCTTCGTTGCCGTCTTCGCTGCGACCGCAAAGCAGGCCGGCGGCGAGTTCCGCTTGCAGTTGCTCGGGCAGGCTGCGGTCGGCGCCTTCGCGCATGAGTTTTTTGGTTTGGGCAAAGGCAAAGGTCGGGCCGGCAGCCAGGCGTGCGGCGAGCTCGTTGGTGACGGTCAGCAGTTGATCATCGGCGCAGACTTCGCCCACCAGGCCAGCGGCCAGGGCACGGTCGGCGCCCCACAATTCGTCGAGGAACAACAGGCGTTTGGCCTGCTCGGTACCGATCAGGCGTGGCAGGTGCCAGCTGGCGCCGGCGTCCGGCGAGTAGGCCATGCTGGTGTAGCCGGCCTTGAAGCGTGCCGATTGCGCGGCGATACGCAAATCGCAGCACAGGGTCAGGTCCATTCCCGCACCGACGGCGGTGCCGTTGATGGCGGCGATGGTCGGTTTTTCCAGGCTGTGCAGACGGGTCATCAGGGCATGAGCGGTTTCGGTCCAGCCGTAGGTTTCCAGCGCGCCACGGGCTTCGGCTTCGGCCCATTCGGCGAGGTCGGCACCGGCGCAGAAACTGCGGCCACTGCCGGTCAGCACCACGACGCGAACCGCCGGATCGGCGTTGAACGCGTCGAGCAGTTGGTGGATTTTTTTCAGCGTCGGGATATCCAGCGCGTTGCGCTGGGCGGTGCGATTGAGGGTGATCCAGGCAACGCCTGCTTCGACCTGACTGAGCAGCGAATCGTGAGTAGTCATGCGAGTCCTCGAATTATTGTGATTGGTCTGAGGTGTTGCGACTTGAGGCCATACTAAACGAGTGTTCAGTAAGGCGGCAATTGGTGGAGAAATAGGCTGTAACAGGCTCTTAAATTTACTATCTAGTTGTTTTATATGGTGTTTTTATGAGATCGAGATCTTTGGCCGTGGGCTCTGTTACAACTTCGAACAACTGCCTACACACACCCGTAGGAGCCGGCTTGCTGGCGATGGCGGCATCACATGCAACATCTCTGCTGGCTGATACATCGCTATCGCCAGCAAGCCGGCTCCTACGGGGATCGGGGGTTCACGAAACAACCGTGGGAGCGAGCTTGTTGGCGATGGCGGTGTCACATGCGACATCTCTGCTGGCTGATACATCGCTATCGCCAGCAAGCCGGCTCCTACGGGGATCGGGGGTTCACGAAACAACCGTGGGAACTAGCTTGCTGGTGATGGCGGTTTCACATGCAACATCTCTGCTGACTGATACACCGCTATCGCCAGCAAGCCGGCTCCTACGGGGATCGGGGGTTCACGAAACAACCGTGGGAACTAGCTTGCTGGTGATGGCGGTGTCACATGCAACATCTCTGCTGACTGATACACCGCTATCGCCAGCAAGCCGGCTCCTACGGGGATCGGGGTTCACGAAACAACTGTGGGAACTAGCTTGCTGGTGATGGCGGTGTCACATGCAGCATCTCTGCTGGCTGATACACCGCTATCGCCAGCAAGCCGGCTCCTACGGGGGGCGGGGTTCACGAAACAACTGTGGGAACTAGCTTGCTGGTGATGGCGGTGTCACATGCAGCATCTCTGCTGGCTGATACATCGCTATCGCCAGCAAGCCGGCTCCTACGGGGGGCGGGGTTCAAGAAACAACTGTGGGAGTGGGTTTGCTGGCTATGGCGGCATCACATGCAACATCTCTGCTGACCGATACACCGCTATCGCCAGCAAGCCGGCTCCTACGAGGAGGTGTGTTGCTGGGATCAGGCGCTCGGCAGGCTCGGCGCCAGCACCGCTTCACGCTTGCGATGGAACAGGAAGTACGCGCCATAGCACAGCGCAATGAAGCCAAAGCCCCAATACAGCGACGGCCGTTGGGTCTCATCCAGTGCCAGGAACACGAAGAGCGAGCAGCACAGGGTGATGCACATCAGCGGCAGCACCGGGAACCACGGCGCGCGGTATTTCAGGTCGCTGAGTTTGCCGCCATCGCGCAGGTAGGCCTTGCGGAATTTGTATTGCGCCAGGGCGATGACAATCCAGGTCACCGTGCCAGACATACCGCTCACCGCCATCAGCACCATGAACAAGGTGTCGGCGGCGACGAAACTGGTCATCAGCGACACCAGGGCGAAGCACAGGGTGATGCTCAGGGCACGCAATGGCACCCCACGCTTGCTCAACGGCGACAGGCTTTTGGGCGCCATGCCGGTTTTCGACATCGCCCACAGGATGCGGGTCGAGGCATACAGACCGGAGTTGCCCACCGACAAAATCGCCGTGAGGATCACGAAGTTCATCAGGTCGGCGGCATAGGGAATGCCCACCATGTCGAACACCTGCACGAATGGGCTTTCCATCAGCCCAGCCTGCTGCCACGGCACAATGGCCGAGAGCACGACAATCGCCAGCACATAGAAAATCAGCACACGGAACACCACGTTACGCACTGCGCGTGGGATGCTTTTTTCCGGCTGGTCGGTTTCGCCGGCGGCCACGCCCATGATCTCGCAACCCTGGAAGGCATAGACCACGGTCATCATCACCGCGAACACCGCTGACAGGCCGTTGGGGAACAACGAATCGCCGATCAGGTTGCTCGCCATTGGCGCAGGCGCCCCACTGGTCAGCGGCATCACGCCAAAGATCACCAGCACGCCGACCACGATAAAGCCGAGAATCGCCGCCACCTTGATCCCCGAGAACCAGTACTCCGCCTCACCGAAGGCGCGGGTCGCCAGAGCGTTGATGCCGAACAGCACCACCACGAACAATGCTGACCAGTACCAAATCGGCACCGCCGGGAACCAGCGGGTCATCAGCATCCCGGCGGCGGTGAATTCCAGGCCGACCGTGGTGGCCCAGCTCATCCAGTACACCCAGCCGATCATGAAGCCGGTGGCCGGGCCGATGAATTTTGTGGCGTGAGTCTGGAACGAGCCGGACACCGGCATCTGTACCGACAGTTCGCCCAGGCAGACCATCACCAGGTACATCAGGAAACCGGCGACCAAGTAAGCCAGGATGGCGCCCACCGGGCCGCCCTGGTTGATGGTCACACCCGAGCCCATGAACAGCCCGGTGCCAATGACGCCGCCCAGGGACAGCATGAAGATGTGCCGGCTTTTCAGGGCGCGGGTCAGCTGGATGCCTTTGCGATCAGTGTTTTCGTTCATGTCGACACCTCAGCATTCGATGAGGTGCGTGGCGCAGGACAGGACGTCATTGCGCAGGGAAGGAGCTTTACGGCGGTTCATTATTATTATCTCCAATAAGCTTCGAAGACCGCGTTGCGGCGGTTGCGTCGATTATTGGAAAGCCATGTAAAGCCCTGTTGTACGTAAAGATCAAAGATGTAAAAAGTCGTAACAACCTTGTATATCTACACCACAAACGCATTCCCTGTAGGAGCGAGCATGCTCGCGATGGCGGTTTAACACTCAACATTGATGTCGACTGACCCACCGCTATCGCGAGCATGCTCGCTCCTACAGGGAATGCGGTATTACGCTCTCAGGAGGTACTCGAGTATCTGCAGCGCCCGCTGCATTTGCGCCTGAACGGTCGGCGCCAACCCACGAATCGCCGATTCATCGGTGACCAGCGCCGCTGTTTCCAGCTGACGCAGTACCGAGGCCAGGCCACGAAACCCCAATGAATCACAGCTACCCGCCAAGCGATGCGCCAATTGCGTGACCTCGGTGCAATCGTCGGCCCCGATCGCTTCATTCAGCGCTACGCGATGCTGAACAATCGTCTCGCGCAGCACCGCCAGCAAGCCTTGGACCTTTTGCTCGCCGAGCAGGCTGCGATGGGTCTGCAGCAATGGCCAGTCCATGGCTTCGTCGGCCATCAGCGGCTCTTGTACAACCACTTGCCCTTGCAACACCTGGCGCAGATTTTCCAGCTTCAATGGTTTGGCCAGAATGCCGTCCATGCCCGCCTCCAGGTAACCACGCACCAGCGCAGGTTGCACGCTGGCGGTCAGGGCGAAGATCCGCGTCCGGCGATTCGGCCCTTCAGTAAGGCGAATCCGGGCGCACAACTCGACGCCACTCATGCCCGGCAAGTGCACATCCAGCAGAATCAGATCGAACGCTTGCGCAGCACATTGCAGCAATGCCTGCTCCGCATCGACGGCCAGCCATACCCGATGCCCATACCGTTGCAACAAACCTTCTGCGACTTCGCGATTGAGTGCCACATCTTCGACCACCAGAATATCCAGTGCCGGGCCCGCCGTTTGGGCGGGTGTCGTATCGGCCAACGCGCTGCCCGGCTGCAACGTCAACTCGAACCAGAAACAACTGCCGCGTCCGACTTCGCTGCTGACACCGATGCTGCCACCCATGTATTCCACCAAGTGTTTGCAGATCGCCAGTCCCAGCCCGGTACCACCAAAGCGCTGCGCCACTTCCTCGCTGGCCTGGGTGAAACGCTCGAAAATCTTCGCCTGCATCGCCGGGGCAATGCCGATGCCGTTGTCCGTGACGCTGATCCGCAAGCGTTGCCCGCGCTGCTGTTCGGGTTGCGCGAGCAGCGTCACTTCAACACTGACCTCACCGTCTTCGGTGAACTTGATCGCATTGGCCAGCAGATTGCTCAGCACCTGCCGCAAGAATTGCTCGGCGCCGTGATGATGTTGCGCTACCTGCTGATCGACCCGGCACAGCAGGATCGTGTCGTTGCTCAGTGCCTTGGGTTCCAGCAGGGTCAGCACTTCGTCGAGCAATTGGCGCAGCGAGAAATCCACCGGCTCAGGCAGGCTTGCGCCCTCCTCCAGCTTGGCGAAAAACAGCACTTCATTAAGGATGCTCAGCAAGCCTTCCCCGGCCTTGTGCAAGGCATCCAGGCGTTTGCTGTCCTGCGGGTTCAGGCTGGCGCCGCGCAATAACTCGGCCATGCCGAGAATGCCGTTAAGCGGTGTGCGCAGTTCATGGCTCATGGTCGCCAGAAACCGCGACTTGGCCAGGTTGGCCGCCTCTGCTTCGTCCTTGGCGCGCATCAGGCTGGCGGTGCGCCGCTCCACCATTCGCAGCAATTCATCGCGGTTGTCTTGCAAGGCCAGGCGGTCAGTCTCCCGGCGGTCGATGTCACTGAGGATCGCCCGGCGCATGTCGTCCAGTGCGTCGGCCACGGTATCGATTTCATCTTTTTGTCCGCTGCGCCGCTTGTGCAGGCGCAGCGGATCGTGCCATTCACCCGCAGCGATGCGCCTGGCAAACTCGGCCATCACTTGCAGGTGCCGAGTGACCAAGCGATAAAACAACCCGGACAGGGCGACGGCCAAACCGCAGAGAAACGCGCCCATCCACAACAAACTGGTCAACCCGCTGGCGTACAGCCGTCGATACACCGCGCCCAGGTCGGTGCTGACTTCCAGCTCACCCAGTTGCCGCAACGGACCGGAGGGCGGTTGATAGTCCAGGGCAAAACGCTCGATACGCAACGGACCGACCGGGTCCGGGTTGCCTTGCACCAAATCGTAATCGGGGCTGATCAGGTGCACCCGTGCCACGTCGGAAAAATCCACCAGGCCGCGCATCTGCACGTTCAACTGCTCCTGGTTCAGGTCCCACAAGCTGCGTTCCAGGCTCGCCAGATAGCCGGCGCGAATCAGCTCCATGCGTGCGTCGATCTCGCGCATTTCCCGGCGGTATTCGATGTAAAGCTGCACGCTACTGGCGAGCACGGTGAAACACAGGCTGAACAACAGGATGAACAGCAGCAGGCGCCGCAACAAACCACCGGGACGGGCGCCGATCATGGCGCGTTCGCCGGCAGGTTGATCATGTCGCGGTAGATGACTTCGCTTTCATTGAGCAGGCGCTCTATGTCGCCAGCCTCCACCATGCGCTGTAACTGTGCGTTGATATCCGGCATACGATTGGCCAAAGGTGAGCGGCGTGAAACGGCGACCCGCAGATAGTCGACGCTCAGGGCATTGGGCAACGCGACGATGTCTTGCGCGCCCGGCAAATTTTGCACGTACAGTTCCCCGGTGCGGCGCTCCTGAGTGATGAAGTCGATGCGCCCGCGGATCAGCTTGCCGAAGTTCTGGCGGCTGCTGGCCACCCATTCGATGTTGTGGTGTTGCGCGACCATGCGATCGAATTCCACGCCGTAGCTTTCACCAAACAACAGGCCGCCACGGTAGTTGGCCAGATCTTGCAGCCGCTCGAACTTCACCGGGTGCTGGCGATTGATGAACAATGCCACCTCCTCGCGCAGCACCGGCACCGTGGAAAACAGCATGCTCTGTTCCCGTTGCGCAGTGCTGTAGGCCAGCACCACGTCGACCCGGCCTTCGGCGGCGTCCAGCAAGCAACGCTTCCAGTTACCCAGCACCACGACGTCGACGTCGTAGCCCAATTTCCCGAAGAGCTGCTTCACCACGCTGGGGGCCAGTCCGCGGACCTGTTTACCGTCGCTCCAGGAAATCGGCGGGTAGACCGGGTAATCGCAATAACGGACCTTATCGGCCGCCAGCGCGTGCCCCGTCACCAGCATCAGCATCAACCCGAGCAACCGCGCCAGGACCATCAACATGCGGCCATCACGCCGCCAGGCTGGCAGTGAACAGGTAACCGGCGCCGTGAATGGTGATGATCAATTGCGGTTCGGCGGGATCGTCGTGCAACTTACGACGCAAGCGCCCCACCAGCACATCGATGGAACGGTCGTTGGGCACCCATTCGCGGTTGCGGATCTGGTCCATCAGTTGATCGCGACTGAGGGTGTGGCCGCTGTTGCGCAGGAATACGCTGAGCAGCTGATATTCGCCGTGGGTCAACAGGGTTTCACTACCGGACGGATCGATCAGGCGTCGGCGGTCGGTGTCCAGCGCCCAATCGGCGAATTGCTTGACGGGTTTGGAAACCGTTGCCACCGGCTGCGGCGTTTGCGCGTGGCGCACCCGGCGAATCAGGTTTTTCGCACGCGACACCAGTTCCCGTGGATTGAGCGGTTTGATTACGTAGTCATCGGCGCCGCATTCAAGGCCGACGATGCGATCGATTTCATCGTTGCGCCCAGTGATCAGGATGATCCCGACTTCCGAACGCACTCGCAGTTCACGGGTCAAGGTCAGACCGTCCTTGCCCGGCAGGCGGATATCGAGCATGACCAGGTCCACGGTCTGGCTCGCCAGAAAGGTTTCCGCCTGTTCCGCCGTGGCGGCGCAATGAACGTCGTAGCCGTCCTGGGAAAGATAGGCCTGCAGCAGTTCGCGAATCAGCGGATCGTCATCGACGATCAGTACCCGAGGCGTCATTACTTGATGTTCCTGCACGAGCCCGAAGGCGTGTTTCTTATTAGAGTGTTTTGTTACATTTGCGCCAGAGAGTATCTACAGCTGAACGATCGATCAACAGCTGCTCGTCTGCATTCAGCTTGTCTTTGCACAAAAACGCTGGCGCCCGCCGGCCTGCAATCCGTCGACCCAGGCTTCGCAAATCTGAATGCCCTGCTCCGGGGTGAAGGTGCCGGGGTTCAAACCCAACTCCAGCCACAAACCATCGAGCAAGGCACTCAGGCTGATCGCCGCGAGGTCGGCGTCGAAGTGTTCCCAACCCTCCTCCACGGCCAGCTCCATCAGCACCTTGCCCAGGATGGAACGGTACTCGCCATAGGAGTGATCGTGCGCCTGGTTGATCGCCTCGGCGGTTTTCACCGCGCCCCAGAATGCCAGCCAGGCGTCGATCAGTTGCGGGTCAAGCATTTCGGCGGAGAACGACCCCCGGAAAAACGCCGACAAGCGCTCGCGGGCATTGGGTGCCGCCTGCTCCATGGCCTCTCGCAACAGGGTCATGACGCGCCCGGTGATCGCCATGTAAGCCTCGGCCACCAGTTCGTCCTTGCCGGAGTAGTGATGGCTGATCAGCCCTACCGACACGCCGGCCTCGGCGGAAATCTTGCGGATCGAAGCGCCCTGGAAACCGTGGCGCTTGAGGCACACCAGCGTTGCCTCGATCAGATTGGCCTTGCGCAACTCCGGTTCCATGCGGGAAAAACGGGCTTCCTGATTCATGGCGACACGCTCCTGGGTTCAATCGTAGGGGCCCGCGTCTTGCAGGCGAGTTGAACGACTGTACAGCAAGAAACCCTGTAGGAGCGAGCCGGCTCGCGATGCGGCGGCAGCTTCGGCATCTTCATTGGCTGACACACCGCCATCGCGGGCAAGCCTCGCTCCTACGGGTTCGAGTCGCACTCCGTTTTCGCGAACGACCGAAACCCGTAGGAGCGAGGCTTGCCCGCGATGGCGTCAGCCCATACAACACAGAGTCAGGTTCAATCCCGATACCCCGGCGCTACGCGATCGAGCATCCGCAACAACGCCGCCCACGCCAATTGCATGGCATCCGGGTCGGTCAGCTCGCCCTCCTCCAGTGGCCGTCCCGGGTCATTGAACTGGCGCTCGGTGTGTTCGCACACCTCGGCCGACGGCAACACCAGTTCGCCAGCGGCTTGCGCCGCCAGCTGAATCTCACAGGCCTTCTCCAGGTAATACATGCGCAAAAAAGCTTGGCTGACGGTTTCGCCGACAGTCAACAAGCCATGGTTGCGCAGCATCAGGACCGGCTTGTCACCCATGTCCGCCACCAGGCGTTGCTGTTCGCTCATGTCCAGCGCCACGCCTTCGTAGTCGTGATAGGCAACCTTGCCGTAGAACTCCATGGAAATCTGGTTCACTGGCAGCAATCCACACTTCAATGCAGCCACCGCGCAGCCGGATTTGGTGTGGGTGTGCAGCACGCACTGCGCGTCTTCGCGGGCGGCGTGAATCGCACTGTGGATGACAAAACCGGCAGGGTTGACCGGGTACGGCGATGGCTCGACCGCCTGCCCATTCAGGTCGATTTTCACCAAATTGGAGGCCGTGATCTCATCGAACATCAGCCCGTACGGGTTGATCAGGAAATGGTGCTCCGGCCCCGGCAGGCGTACCGAGATGTGGGTGAAGATCAGGTCGGTCATACGGAAGTGGGCAATCAGGCGATAACAGGCCGCCAGTTCTTCACGCAGACGTTGTTCGGTGGTGCTGCGCGCAGGTACGGCAGTCAGGTCATTCATCGTTGTTCTCCAGGCAGATCGGCTGGACAGACAGTACGGCTGGACGCCCCTGAGCGTCCAGCCGCAAGCGGTTATTTACTGGCCCAGGCGTTGAAACGTTCCTCCAGCTCCTCGCCATGGTCAACCCAGAAACCGACGTCCATCGACAGCGCGCCCTTGAGGTTCTGCGGCGCGGTCGGCACCCACTGGGCCAGTTTGTCGTCCAGTTGCGCGGCGGCCTGGGTGTTGGTCGGGCCGTAAGGGATCTGTTTCACGTAGTTGACCTGGGCCTGCGGCTGGTTGGCGAAGGCGATGAAACGCTTGGCCTGGTCGACGTGTTTGGAGCCCTTGATGATCGCCCAGTAATCCATGCCGTACAGACTGCCAGGCCACACCAGGCCCAAATGGCTGCCGTTTTGCGCCGCCGATGCAATGCGGCCGCTGTAGGTCGAGGTCATCACCACGTCGCCAGCGGCCAGCCATTGCGGCGGTTGCGCGCCGGCTTCCCACCACTGGATGTACGGCTTGAGTTGATCGAGCTTGGCAAACGCCCGGTCCACGCCTTTCGGGGTATTGAGCACTTTGTAGACGTCTTCGACCTTCACCCCGTCCGCCAGCAAGGCGAACTCCAGGTTGTACACCGCACGTTTGCGCAGTCCACGTTTACCAGGGGTTTTCTGCACGTCCCAGAAATCGGCCCACGAGGTCGGGGCCTGGGCCAGTTTGTCGGTGTCATAGGCAATCGCTACGCTCCACACCAGCGCGGCGGACCCGCATTCCTGGGCGGCCTCGGGGATTAACTGATCGGCGTGGCCCAGACGGGTCCAGTCCAATCGTTCGTACATGCCCTCCTCGCACCCGCGCATCAGGTCCGGGCCTTCGATCTGCACCACATCCCAATCGACATTGCCGGTGTCGACCATGACTTTGATTTTCGCCATTTCGCCGTTGTATTCGCTCTGGATCACCTTGCTTTGATCCACTGCGCTGAAAGGCTGGAAGAACGCCACGTCCTGGGCTTTTTGGCCGGCGCCGCCGTAACCGACCACCACCATGTCCGATGCGGCTTGTGCGCTGCCAAGCCCCATGGCCAGGGTCAACGCCAGGGGATAGAAACCGTACTTGAGCAATTTCATCAGTGGATCCTCGTGCAGGTGCCGTCCGACGTTGGTCGGTATGGCCCTTTTTTATTGTTGGTGAGGTGCGACCCCAGGAGCGGGCTCGAAACGAAGCTACTGCAAGCCGCAGTAAAAAAACAAGTTGATTTTTTACTGCCGGTAAATTTCTATAGGCCAATAATAACAACACCGAAAACCTGTGACCTCTGTAGGAGCGAGCAAGCTCGCGATGGACGTTAACGAAAACGCGGACCGCCTGATTCCCCGCGCTACCCGGACCTCCATCGCGAGCTTGCTCGCTCCTACACAGGTCAGCCCGCTGGAGTAGCCGCACCATGTCGACACCCGCCTTCGCGCACCTGTTCGAACCCTTGCAGATCCGTGGCAAGCGCCTGAAAAACCGCATCATGTCCAGCGGTCACGACACCTCGATGCCCACCGACAACCTGGTCAATGAGCAGTTGATCGCCTATCACCGAGCGCGTGCCGAAGGCGGTGCCGGGCTGATTGTGCTGCAAGTGGCCGGCGTGCACGACAGCGCGCGCTACACCTCTCACGTGCTGATGGCCACCGACGACGCCTGCATCGACGGCTACCGGAAAATCGCTGAAACCTGCCATGCCCACGGCACCGTGGTGCTGTCCCAGGTGTTTCACCCGGGGCGGGAAATCATGGAGTCCAGCGACGGTTTGCTGGCCGTGGCTTACTCCGCATCAGCCGTGCCCAACGAACGTTTTCGGGTGATGCCTCGGGCGCTGGATCAAGGGATGATCGACGAAATTGTCGCTGGTTATGCCGCTGCGGCCCGGCGTTTGCACCAGGCGGGGATCGACGGCGTGGAAGTGGTGGCCAGTCACGGCTATCTGCCAGCGCAATTCATTAACCCACGGGTCAACCGCCGCACCGATGGCTACAGCGGTGAACTGGAACAGCGCCTGCGCTTCCTGCGTGAAGTGATCGCGGCGATACGCGCCAGTACCGACGAAGACTTCATCGTCGGTCTGCGCATTTCCGCCGACGAGCGCGACCCCGAAGGCCTGACTGAAGACGAATCCCTGGCCGCCGTGCAATCGCTGCAGGCGCAACTGGATTACGTGCACATTGTTGCCGGCACCTCGGCTTCGCTGGGTGGCGCGGTGCACATCGTGCCGCCGATGGCCATCGAAGCGGCGTACCTGGCCAAGGAAGGCGGTACGTTCAAGGCGAGTTTGAACATTCCGTTGTTCGTCACTGGGCGCATCAACCAGCCTCAGGAAGCCGAACTGATGATCGCCCGAGGCCAGGCCGATGTCTGCGGCATGACCCGCGCACTGATCTGCGACCCGCAAATGCCCAACAAGACCGACAGCGGCCACGTCGAAGACGTGCGCGCCTGCATCGCTTGCAACCAGGCATGCATCGGGCACTTCCATAAAGGCCTGCCGATTTCCTGCATCCAGCACCCGGAAACCGGTCGTGAATTGATTTTTGGCCAACGACAAACAGCAAAGAACCGCAAACGCATCATGATCGCCGGCGGTGGTCCCGCCGGGATGAAAGCCGCCGCCGTTGCCGCCCAGCGCGGGCATGAGGTGACGCTGTACGAAGCCAGCTCGCAACTTGGCGGGCAGGTGCAGTTGGCGCAATTGCTGCCACGGCGCAGCGAGTTCGGCGGCGCCATTACCAACCTGCAACGGGAAATGGAACTGGCCGGGGTGCGCGTGGTGCGCAACACCCGGGTCGACCGCGCCTTGGTAGAACAGGAAAAACCGGACATGGTGATCGTTGCTACCGGCGCCGAACCTTACTGGCCGCCCTTCGAGCGCGGCGGCCAATTGCAGGTGGTAGATGCCTGGCAGGTGCTGCGCGATGAGGTGCAGATCGGTCGCTCGGTGGTGGTGGTCGATTGGCGTTGCGACTGGATCGGCCCCGGCATCGCCGAACGCCTGACCCGCGCCGGGAACCAAGTGCAACTGGCGGTCAACGGCACCCACTGCGGGGAAAACCTGCCGTTGTACGTGCGCGACCACCTGGCCGGCGAGTTGCACAAACTGGGTGTACCGATCACCCCGTATGCACGGCTGTATGGCTGCGACGACAACACCGTTTACCTGCAACACACCGCCAGCGGTGAACCGATGCTGCTGGAAAACATCGACACGCTGGTGTTGTGCCAGGGACATCAGCCGGTGGATACCCTCGGTGAGGAACTGCGAGGCCTGGTGGAATTTCGGCGTATCGGCGACTGCCTGGCGCCGCGCACCGCCGAAGAAGCGATTTATGAGGGGCTGAAAGTCGCGTGGCAGCTTTGAGGCTGTTTATACTCCGGGACCCTAACGGCTAACACCGCCCCTGTAGGAGCGAGCATGCTCGCGATGACGGACTCGCATTCGACATCTCCGTTGACTGATGCGCCGCCATCGCGAGCATGCTCGCTCCTACAAGGGATTTGTGCCACTCCCCCCGGTTCGGAATTGACCATGAGCACCAACACGACACAACCGGCCACCGGCACCGCCGAACAGCACTTTCTCGGCACTCGCATTCGCGGCCTGCGCAAACGCCGGGGCATGACCCTGGCGGAACTGGCGCAACAGAGTGAACTCACCGCCGGCTACATCAGCCAACTGGAACGCAACCTCGCCTACCCCTCGATCCCGGCGCTGTTCAACATCGCCCGCAGCCTGGGTGTGACCATCCAATGGTTCTTCGCCAGTGAGGCCAACACCAACCCCGATGACGACGGCGTGGTGGTGCGCAAGAACAGTCGCCTGAGCGTGCATTACGAGGACGGTATCGTCGATCAGTTGCTGACCCCACAGCCCAGTCAGCAACTGGAAATGCTCCATTCGCGCTTCCCACCAGGCACCTACAGCCAGCAAAGCTACAGCCACGAAGGCGAAGAAGCCGGGTATCTGCTGTCAGGCACTTTCGAGTTGTGGGTCGGCGAGCGCTATTTCCAGCTCAACGAGGGCGACAGCTTCAGCTTCTCCAGCCAGGAACCACACCGTTACGGCAACCCCGGCGAGGTGGACGCGGTGGTGATCTGGGTGATCACTCCCCCAACGTTCTAACGCCGTGCGCGTCCCGGTTGAACGGCACTCATACGCTTGAGGGTGTCGCTCGGCAATTCCTTGAACAGCGCACGGTAGCTGCTGGAAAACCGTCCCAAATGCCAGAACGACCAGTGCATCGCCACTTCGGCGACGGTGGTTTGCATCGGCGTGCTGCTGAGCAATTCGCGGCGTGCACTATTGAGTCGGCGCAAGCGCAGCCATTGGGTCGGTGCCATGCCGGTATAGGTCTTGAACGCATGCTGCAACTGGCGCAATGAAACCCCGGCGACCTGGGACAACTCCAGCAGGTTGAGGTGTTCCTCCGGCGTGTCTGCCGCCCATTCCCCTACCCGCTTCATGATCGCTCGCTCCCCGGCCCGACGCTGCAATGCGCCTTGATCGAGACAGACGCAGGCGTTGTCGAGGATGAACAGGCAGTCGTCCAGCAACTGCTCCGTGAGGGCTTCCCTGCTTGGCGGGTCGAAGGTTTGTGACAGCCGCGTCAGGGTGCCGCTGAGCCAGCGACTGAATAAGCCATTCTGCTGCGAATTGAGCGGCGCCAAGAACAGCCCTTCCAGCCTGGCGACATCCAGCGCGTGGCGTTGCACGAACTCCGGACCAAACACCACGGCGATTTCCTGGTAGTTCTCCGGGGTGATCCAGATGTTGCGGCTCTCGCCATTAAGCATATACAGCGCGTTGTCGCTGCGGTCGAAACAGAACGCCAGCGACCCCTGGGGCGCGCTGAAATTCTGCTCGACCCGAGTGTTCATCGACTCCTCGTAGATCTCCACGCCCTGCAAGTCCAGATAACGCACCAAGCCTGCGAAATGGCCCGGCGACATCTGTTGGTAATGCTGGACCCAGCCCGGTGTGGCGCGGATTTGCTCGGCGACATCGGCGGTATTGAAGGCTTGAACTTGTAACGGGCTACACGCTGTCATGGGCTGACCTTGCGCACTCTTTTGGTGCGCTTTGTGTTGCTTAAAGTGGATAGATGGAACCGCAAGGCTCGCCCAAGATAGTCGTCAACGCGCCACAGGGGAAGTCTCCCGCAGATGAAAACGGCCTTCCCCCGCGTTACCCAAACCAATAACGAGGTTTTTATGAATGTCCCTTTCGATCAGCTGTTCACGTGGCTGAAAGATCACAAGATTACCGAAGTCGAGTGCGTCGTCAGTGACCTGACTGGCATTGCACGCGGCAAAATCGCACCCACCAACAAGTTCCTGCATGAGCGAGGCATGCGCCTGCCGGAAAGTGTGCTGTTGCAAACGGTAACCGGGGACTTTGTCGACGACGACATTTACTACGACCTGCTGGACCCGGCTGATATCGATATGGTCTGCAAGCCGGACGCCGATGCGGTGTACGTGGTGCCTTGGGCCATCGAGCCGACCGCCATCGTGATTCACGACACCTTCGACAAGTTCGGCAACCCCATTGAACTGTCGCCGCGCAACGTGCTGAAAAAAGTCCTGCAGCTGTACACCGACAAGGGCTGGAAGCCAATTGTCGCGCCAGAAATGGAGTTCTACCTGACCCAACGTTGCGAAGACCCGGACTTGCCGCTCAAGGCGCCGCTGGGTCGTTCGGGCCGTGCCGAAAGTGGTCGCCAGTCGTTCTCCATCGATGCGGCCAACGAATTCGATCCGCTGTTCGAAGACGTCTACGATTGGTGCGAACTGCAAGGCCTGGACCTCGACACGCTGATCCACGAAGACGGCCCGGCGCAGATGGAAATCAACTTCCGTCACGGCGATGCCCTGGACCTGGCGGACCAGATCACCGTGTTCAAGCGCACCCTGCGTGAGGCCGCGCTCAAGCACAACGTCACCGCGACCTTCATGGCCAAGCCGATTGGCGACGAGCCTGGCAGCGCCATGCACATTCACCAGAGCGTGGTGGACATCGCCACCGGTAAGCCGATCTTCGCCGATGACAACGGGCAAATGAGCGACCTGTTCCGCCAGCACATCGGCGGTCTGCAGAAGTACATCCCTAAAGTGCTGCCGATGTTCGCGCCCAACGTCAACTCGTTCCGCCGCTTCCTGCCGGACACCTCGGCACCGGTCAACGTTGAATGGGGCGAAGAAAACCGCACCGTCGGCCTGCGCGTACCGACCTCAAGCGCTGAGGCGATGCGCGTGGAAAACCGTTTGCCGGGGGCCGACGCCAACCCGTACCTGGCCATCGCCGCCAGCCTGCTGTGTGGCTACATCGGCATGGTCGAAGCCATCGAGCCAAGCGCTGCGGTCGAAGGCCGCGCCTATGAAAGGCGCAACCTGCGCCTGCCGATCACCATCGAAGACGCCCTGACGCAGATGGAAGAATGCGATGCCATCGGCCGTTACCTGGGCAGCAAATTCGTGCGCGGTTACGTCGCGGTCAAACGCGCCGAGCACGAAAACTTCAAGCGCGTGATCAGCTCCTGGGAACGCGAGTTCCTGTTGCTGAGCGTCTGAGACTTGCGCCGCCCTTGATGGCCTCTTCGCGAGCAGGCTCGCTCCCACATTTGAAATGCATTCCCCTGTGGGAGCGAGCCTGCTCGCGAAAGCGGTAGCCAGAACACCAAAGAAACACCTGAAAAATCCAATAACTCCAACAAGAGGTGTCGACATGCGTCTATTGAAATCCGTTGTCCCGCTCGCACTCACCGTATTGTGCAGCGCCGTTGTCCAGGCTCAGCCACAAGTCAGCGTCTACAACTGGACCGATTACATCGGCGAAACCACCCTCGCCGACTTCCAGGCCAAGACCGGGATCAAGGTGATCTACGACGTCTTCGATTCCAACGAAACCCTGGAAGGCAAGCTGCTCGCCGGGCGCACCGGGTATGACGTGGTCGTGCCGTCCAACCATTTCCTGGCGCGGCAGGTGAAGGCCGGTGCTTTCCTCAAGCTGGACCGCTCCGAGTTGCCGAACTTCAAGAACCTCGACCCGAAACTGCTTGCCCTGCTGGAGAAGAACGATCCGGGCAACGAGCATTCGGTGCCGTACCTGTGGGGCACAAACGGCATCGGTTACAACGTCGACAAGGTCAAGCAGGTGCTGGGCATCGACCACATCGACTCTTGGGCCGTGTTATTCGAACCGGAAAACATCAAGAAACTCAGCCAATGCGGCGTCTCGATGATGGACTCGGCGGATGAGGTGTTCCCGGCGGTGCTCAACTACATGGGCATGGACCCACGCAGCGAGAACCCCGAAGACTTCAAAAAGGCCGAAGCCAAGCTGCTGAGCATCCGCCCATACGTCACCTACTTCCACTCATCCAAATACGTGTCGGACCTGGCCAACGGCGACATCTGCGTTGCCTTCGGTTACTCCGGCGACGTGTTCCAGGCCGCCAACCGCGCCAAAGAAGCCAAAAACAACGTAAACATCGCCTACGCCATCCCCAAGGAAGGCGGCAACCTGTGGTTCGACCTGCTGGCGATTCCCGCCGATGCCGGCAACCCGAAAGAAGCCCATGCGTTCATCAATAACCTGCTTGACCCGCAAGTGATCGCCAAGGTCAGCGCTTCGGTCGGCTACGCCAACCCCAATCCGGCCGCCAAGCAGTACATGGACGCCGAATTGGTCAACAACCCCGAGGTTTACCCGTCCCAGGAAGTCCTCGACAAGTTGTACATCTCGACCACGCCGCCGCAGTCGATCATGCGCCTGATGACCCGGTCCTGGAGCAAAGTGAAGTCCAACCAATGAACCAGTACACCCAGGAACACACCCACTCTTACTACGCCGCGTCAGCGCATAGCCTGGCGCCCTTGCCCAAGCTGGACGAAGACCTGGTGGCCGATGTCTGCGTGATTGGCGGCGGTTTTACTGGCGTCAACACGGCCATCGAACTGGCCCAGCGCGGACTTTCAGTGGTTCTGTTGGAAGCACGACGAATTGGCTGGGGCGCCAGCGGGCGCAACGGCGGGCAATTGATTCGCGGCATCGGCCATGACGTCAGCGGGTTTGCCCAGTATGTCGGCGCCGAAGGCGTGGCTTATATGGAGCGTGCCGGCATTGAATCGGTGGAGTTGGTGGGCCGCCGAATCCGTGAGCACGGCATTGATTGCGACCTACGCTGGGGTTTTTGCGAACTGGCCAACACCAAGGCGCAGTTCGCCGGACTCAAGGCTGAACACGCAGACCTGAAAGAATCGGGGTACGCCCATGAAATCCGCCTGGTCGAACCCGGACAGATCCGCGAGCAGGTGGTCAACGCGGGCGTCTATGCCGGCGGCTTGATTGACATGGGCTCAGGCCACTTGCATCCGCTGAATCTGGTGCTGGGCGAGGCTCAACTCGCGCAGTCCCTTGGCGTGCGGATCTTCGAACAAACGCCGGTACTGGAAATCGTCCATGGCAGCACCGTGCAAGTTTGCTGCGCCGGGGGGACGGTGCGCGCCGGCAGCCTGGTATTGGGTTGCAATGCACATCTGGAAGAGCTGGAGCCGAAACTCAGCGGCAAGGTCCTGCCGGCAGGTAGCTACATCATCGCCACCGAGCCTTTGTCTGAGGAACAGGCGGCGCAGCTGATTCCGCGTAACCTGGCGTTGTGCGACCAGAAAGTCGGGCTGGACTACTACCGGCTCTCGGCGGACCGTCGCCTGCTGTTCGGCGGCGCCTGTCATTATTCCGGGCGCGACCCAAAGGACATCGCGGCCTACATGCGCCCGCAGATGCTCAAGGTGTTCCCGCAACTGGCGAACACGCGCATCGAGTATCAATGGGGTGGCAAGATCGGCATCTCCGCCAATCGCTTCCCCCAGGTCGGGCGCCTGAGCCAGCACCCCAATGTGTTCTACGCCCAGGGCTATTCCGGCCATGGCGTGAACGTGACGCATTGGTGCGCCAAACTGCTGGGCGAGGCGATCCATGCCGGACACAGCCGGGGCTTCGACGTGTTCAGCGCCGTACCGCACATGACCTTCCCCGGCGGCCCCGCCCTGCGTTCGCCACTGCTGGCACTGGGCATGCTCTGGTACCGCCTGCGCGAAGTCCTAGGCTGAAGCTATTGGTTGCCCGAACTACCGCCTTCGCGAGCAAGCTTCGCTCCTACAATGATGGGTGTCGTGCGCAATTCAACCAGCTGTAGGAGCGACTTGCCCGCGAAGAACGATAACGCTGGGTGTTGGGCTGCCCGTCACCCTGTGTAGGAGCTGCCGAAGGCTGCGATCTTAAAAAGCAAAATCAAAAGATCGCAGCCTTCGGCAGCTCCTACATAGAGCATCTTGCGCAGATAGATAGCTTGTTCACTGTTTCGATTTGCTCAATTGCGAGTCACTTCTATATTGAGGGGGTGCTCATCAATTCTTGCCTTCTGTCGAGCTTTGCCTATGGCGACGAGTGAACAACTGATTATCTGCGAGCACTGTGATTGTGTGTACGAGAAAGCCACGCTTTCCAAACACCAGAAAACCTTTTGCATCCGCTGTGGCGGCGTGCTTCAGCGCTATAACGGCCTGACGGTGGAACAGCGACTCGCCTTGACCTTCACGGCCCTGATGCTGTGGATTTTCGCCAATTTCTATCCGGTCATGAGCATCAGCCTCAAAGGCCTGAAAAACAGCGCGACGCTGTGGGACTCGGTATTGGCCCTGAGCCTGGGGCCGATCACCTTTATCGCGCTGGTGGCGGCCATCGCCATGATCATCGCGCCGATTTTCCAACTGATGCTGCTGATCTGGGTCCTGGGCTTCGCCCTCGGCCACCGTCGCTGCCCAGGGTTCAAGTTCTGCATGCGCTGGCTGGAGTCCCTGCGCCCCTGGAGCATGCTGGAAGTCTGCCTGCTGGGCGCGATGGTCGCAGTGATCAAGCTGGCCGGCTTGCTCGATGTGCTCCCCGGCATCGGCCTGTTTGCCCTGGCCGTGCTCAGCCTGATGATGATCCGTATCGCCGGCCGCGATATCCGTGAGCTATGGGACATCCTATGACAACGCCTCCAGTAGCCGACGACCTCAACCTGTGCCTGTGCCACAGCTGCGGGCTGGCCTGCGATATGACCCATGCCCCCCACGAATGCGAGCGTTGCGGCGCCCCGCTGCATCGGCGCAAGACTGACTCGCTCAAGCGCACCTGGGCGTACATGATCACGGCCCTGGTGTTTTACATTCCCGCCAATCTGCTGCCAGTGATGAACACCAAGATGCTCGGCAACGGTGCCGACAGCACGATCATGAGCGGCGTGCTGGAGTTCTGGCAGCACGGTGCCTGGGACATCGCCCTGATCATTTTTATTGCCAGTATCGCCGTGCCGGGCATCAAGTTCGTGGCGATCACACTGCTCTTGGTCACGGTGCAGCGCGACAGTCTGTGGGCGCAAAAGGAGCGTTCCAAGCTATACCGCTTCGTCGAGGTGATCGGCTACTGGTCGATGCTCGATGTGGTCGTGGTCGCCATGGTGGCCTCGCTGGTGAAATTTCAGGCTCTGGCCGACATCGAGCCACGGGCGGGCATTCTGTTTTTTGGTCTGGTAGTGGTGTTCACCATGCTGTCAGCGATGAGTTTCGACCCGCGCCTGATTTGGGATAGAGCAGGCAACGCCCCACACAATGAGGAGGTCACGGATGCAGTCACCAACCACTAACGGGCCGCACGCTCCTGGGCAGGCCCCGGTCAAGACCCGTCGTTTTGGGGTTTCTCTGGTGTGGATCGTACCGATCGTCGCGGTACTGGTGGGGCTTTCGCTGGTGGTCCACAGCCTCCTGCAGGAAGGGCCGACCATCACCATCAACTTCAAGACCGGCGATGGCCTGGTCGCCAACAAGACTGAGGTCAAATACCGCAGCGTGGTCATCGGTCAAGTCACGGAAGTGGACCTGAGCGATGACCAAAAAAGCGTCAACGCCACCATCAAACTGGCCAAACAGGCTGAAAGCTTTACCCGCGAAGACTCCAAGTTCTGGGTCGTCAGGCCGCGTATTGGTGCCGGTGGCGTATCGGGCATCGACACCCTGCTGTCCGGCGACTACATCGGCGCCGATGCCGGGCAGGCCAATGGTCGCGCGAAGAACTTCAAGGGCCTGGAAAACCCGCCGGCGATCACCTACGGCGAACCAGGCAAGCGTTTCACCCTGCACACTCAGGACCTGGGTTCACTGGACATCGGGTCGCCGGTCTACTACCGCAAGATTCCCGTGGGCCAAGTGGTCGCCTATGCCCTGGACCCCGACGGCAAAGGGGTGAACATCGATCTGTTCGTTCACTCGCCCAACGATGCCTATGTCACCGAGAACACCCGTTTCTGGAATGCCAGCGGCGTTGATTTGAACGTGGGTGCCAATGGCTTTTCGGTGAAGACCGAGTCCTTGTCGTCGATTCTGGTCGGCGGCATCGCATTCCGCGCACCTGAATTCAGCCCTGGCGACAAGCCCGCACCGGAAGAATATGCCTTTGAGTTGTTCGAAGATCAGCAAACTGCCCTCGCCCCGCCCAACGGCAAGCCTCAGTACCTGGCGTTGCGCTTCGAACAGGCAATGCGCGGTCTGAAGGTCGATGCGCCGGTAGAGTTCCTCGGCGTGGAAATCGGCAAGGTGGTGTCGGTCAATCTCGACTTCGATGTGAAAAAACGCAGTTTTCCGGTCAACGTCGGTATCGTGATCTACCCGCAGCGCCTGGGACAGGCACACGTGAAGATGCTTGAAGTGCTCAGGCATGACCCTAGCGATGAAGCCGCTGCCGTGCGGATCATAGGCTCCTTCATCGAAAACGGCCTGCGCGCCCAGGCTCGCACCGGCAACCTGCTGACCGGTCAACTCTATGTCGCTCTGGACTTCTTCCCGAAAGCGGAAAAGGTCGTGTTCGATCCAAACGCCCGGCCTGTCATGATTCCGACCGTTCCCGGCAGCCTCGAACAGTTGCAGGAAAAACTCGAAGCGATGGTTACCAAGATCAACCAACTGCCAATCGAACGAATCGCCGGCAATCTGGACGGCAACCTCGTCGAAATGCGCAAGACCCTGGGGCAATTCAATGCCAAGACCCTGCCGGGTGTGCAGAACACGCTGACCGACGTCAGCAAGACCCTGCAATCGGCCAATTCAACGCTGCAATCGGCCACGTCGACCCTGGCCGACGACTCGCCACAACGGGAAAAACTGGGCCAGACCCTCGACGAGTTGGGACGCACATCCCGCGCCCTGCGTGACCTCGCGGACTATCTGGGTCGCCATCCGGAATCCCTGATACGCGGTCGCCCAGACAATGCCGCGCCCATGGACCTGCAAGGGCCGCCAAGCAAATGACCACAGGAGCATCACTCATGGCCTTATCGCTGAAAGTTGCGTTGATTGCTGCGCTGTCTTTGCTCGCCGCATGCCGCAGCGATCCGATTCAATTTCATACCCTGACGCCGGCCCAGTTGAGCGGCAGTACAAGGAGCACGGCAGATATCCACATCGAACTGCTGACGGTTCCTCCCCAGGTCGATCGCCCGCAGATTGTCGTGCGCCAGGGTAATACCGGCATGGCGATCCTCGAGACCGAGTGGTGGGGGGCCAGCCTGGTGGATGAACTGCGCAGTGCTCTGCAAGATCAGATGGTCAACAACAACCCGCAACACAAGGTTTCTGTACGCCTTGAGGTACAGCGCTTCGATTCAATTCCCGGGCAGTACGGATTGATCGATGTGAAATGGCGGCTGCGCAGCGACGAAAGCGTCAAAATGTCTTGCCGCAGCACACTACAGACTCGCTCCGGACCGTCCATCGATGAACTGGTGGCGGCGCAGCAGACCAACGTCAAACAGTTGGCCGCACTGATCAGCAAGGCGGCCACAAGCAC
The DNA here is from genome assembly GCF_050990305.1 of Pseudomonas putida. GTDB lineage: Bacteria > Pseudomonadota > Gammaproteobacteria > Pseudomonadales > Pseudomonadaceae > Aquipseudomonas > Aquipseudomonas putida_AH. The sequence goes on from NZ_CP158817.1 coordinate 3,343,231, forward strand.
CCAGTCGGTTTGCCCCTCCTCGTAAGAGCGAGCCTGCTTGCGATGGACACCAACGACAACGCGACCTGCCTGAAGGGTCGCGTTGTCCACGCGTTTTCGCGATTTGAAATGCTTCCCCTGTAGGCGCAGAGCGTGCTCGCGATGGTCGTCAACGATAACGCGCCCTGCCCTGAACGGTCGCGTTGCCCATGCGTTTTCGCGATTTGAAATGCTTCCCCCTGTAGGAGCAGAGCTTGCTCGCGATAGCAGTGGTAGCGCTGGCATCCATGTTGGTTGTGCCATCGTCATCGCGAGCAAGCTCTGCTCCTACAGGGGGAGAATTACAGTAAAAGATAAGAATTACCAATAACCAACTAAGTAACTGGCAAAAAGCCTCTTACGCTTTTTTCACATCGATTTCACCCCGCCAACATCCACACAACTTTAGTGTGCCCGCCAATACAGCAATCAATTTAGTTGCACTGAAAACCATCAGTACAACTTTGCTTCAGCGGGTGGAAACCTTGTTTAACTCATCAACCGGCCTCGGCAAGGCGCCACGACTGTTCAAGTTGCTGATTCCCATTTTCGGCGCCCTGGCGGTAACGGCGTTGGTGACAGGCTTTGTAATGTGGCCACGCTCTCCCGTCAGCCTGGTTAACGCTCAACCCTCGCTCAAGGCTCAAATGCTAAAGGGGTGGGATGCCGGCGAGATGGTGGTATTGGTTCGCCATACCGAGCGTTGCGACCAATCCAGTAATCCATGCCTGGGGCCGGAAGACGGCATTACCAAAGTGGGCAGTGATGCCGCGCAGGTCGTCGGTCAAGGCCTGACACGCCTGGGGATGGAACAGGCCGACGTGTTGAGCAGCCCGCTTACCCGCACCACACAAACCGCGCGTTACATGTTTGGTAAAGATGCCCAAACGCAACAGTGGCTGGTTGACTGTGGCACCACTTGGCGTAACGACATCGTGGCGCACAAGCGAGTCCATCGAAATCTGGTGCTGGTAACCCATAGCGGTTGCATCAAAGACTTCGAAGCCATGAGCGGTTTCAGGCATGCAGCGAAAAGTAAGTACGGCAGTTCGCTGTTTGTTCATGTTGATAACAATGGACAACTTCAAGTGTTGGGCATTGTGAATACCGAAGACTGGCGCACGCTGTCTAACTAATAACGTTGGAACCCCCATCAAGACATTACTTCTGAGCCAAGGCTGACTCATGACGTCAAATACCTCCCTGCCTGATTGTGTGACCCCATTGAACCCTGCCCCCCAAAACCGAATTTCAGTTGCAGAGCGCTGGGCCGTGCTTGGCCTTTTGGCGGCATTTGTTGCGTTCTACCTCTTGCCGCTCATGAGTCATGGGCTGTGGATCCCCGACGAAACCCGTTATGCGCAAATAAGTCAGGAAATGCTCCTGAGCGGTAACTGGATCTCGCCACACTTCATGGGCATTCGTTACTTCGAAAAACCCATTGCCGGTTACTGGATGATTGCCCTGGGTCAGGCCGTGTTCGGGGACAACCTGTTCGGCGTGCGCATTGCGTCGGCACTGAGTACCGGCCTCAGTGTCTGTCTGGCTTACCTGATTGCTCGCCGATTCTGGAATGATCCGCGCAAGAGCTTTGCCGGCGCGTTGCTTTACATGAGCTTTGGGTTGATCGCCGGTCAGGCCGGATATTCCAACCTCGATCCGCAATTCACGTTTTGGGTCAACCTGAGTTTGGTCGCGCTCTGGTTTGCCCTCGACAGTCGCAGTACCCGCGGACGGCTGCTGGCCTGGGCCCTGCTGGGCGTGGCCTGCGGCATGGGGTTCATGACCAAGGGCTTTCTCGCCTGGCTGTTGCCCGCCTTGATCGCCCTGCCCTTTATGATTTGGCAGCGGCGCGTCAAGGAGTTGCTGCGTCATGGTCCGCTGGCGGTGGCTGTCGCGGTCGTGATCTGCCTGCCCTGGGCGCTGGCGATCCATCGACAGGAGCCCGACTTCTGGAATTTCTTCTTCTGGAATGAGCACGTACGCCGCTTTGCCTCCGACGATGCACAACATGCCCGTCCCTGGTGGTTCTACCTGCCGATGCTGGTCGTTTCCAGCCTGCCGTGGGCGGCGTTGCTACCCAAGACGTTTATCCAGTCCTGGCGAAACAGGCGTCTGCCGGTCTTCGGCTTTCTGCTGCTCTGGTTCCTGCTGCCCCTGATTGTTTTCAGTCTGAGCAGTGGCAAGTTGCCAACATACATCATGCCCTGCCTGTTACCCCTGGCGTTGCTGATGGGGCACACCGTAACGCAGCTATTGAGCGAGGCGCGCAGCAGGACGTTTCGTGTCAACGGCGTGCTCAACGTGGTGATCGCCAGCGTCGCGCTGATTGCCTTGCTGTATCTGCAAACACGCAGGGAGATTTACGAAAACACCGAAATGTTCACCTTGTCGCTAGCCTTAATCGTGCTGGTCGGCTGGATCATCGCCAACGCTTTGCAAATTCTGCGGCCACTGGAGCTTTGGGCCACCCCCGCCCTTGGCATCGGGTTGCTGGTAGCGCTATTGCCCGCCGCCATGCCGAGTCAGATTGTCGCAAGTAAAATGCCCGACCGCTTCATCGCTGAGCACCTGGACGAGTTGAACCAGACCACATCGCTGCTGAGCAATGATCTGGGGGCCGCATCGGCGCTGTCCTGGCTGACAAGGCGGCCGCAAGTGGATCTCTACAACATCATCGGCGAACTCAAATACGGGCTCGAAGACCCGGCCATGGCATCGCGCAAGGTGACCAAGGAAACGGTCGGGAGCTGGATGGCCGAGGCGCGCAAAAAAGGCTCGGTCGGCGTCGTCATGCGGGTTAACAGTGCCGACGAGTTCCAGGAAGTGGAGCTACTGCCCATCGACGGCAAACGTTATCAGCGCGGCAATCTGCAAGTACTGATTTTTCCGCAAAGCCAGCCCTGAAAGCCCTTTCAAAAAAAACCGGGAGGTTGAGCAAACCCCCCGGTTTTTTCAATGACAGGAATTAACTGTTTTTTTGACGTTTTTTTCTCATTTCGCGCTCTACATTCGCCCGCCTTAAACATGCAAATGATTCCTATTGTTCTACACTCATCTGCGTCGAATCTGCCTGCTCAATTAAAAAAAACTGGAGCTGCCACAGCATGATTGTCCGAGTCCCGTCTTTCCTGAAAAAAGCCCTGCTGGCCACCGCTCTTTTGAGTGCCGGTCATGTTTATGCAGCCGATGGCGTCGGCATCGTGGTGTATAACGCGCAACACGAAGGCCTGACCAAGGCCTGGGTTGAAGGCTTCACTCAGGAAACCGGTATTCCGGTCACTTTGCGTAATGGCGATGACACCGAGATGGGCAACCAGCTCGTGCAGGAAGGCGCCGCCTCGCCGGCGGATGTGTTCCTGACCGAAAACTCGCCTTCCATGGTCCTGGTCGATAACGCCGGTCTGTTCGCACCGGTCGACAAGGCCACCCTGGCACAAGTCGATTCCGCCTACCGCCCGGCCCACGGCAAATGGGTGGGGATCGCCGCACGTTCGACGGTATTCGTCTACAACCCCAGCAAGTTGACTGAATCGCAACTGCCCAAATCGATCATGGACCTCGCCGACCCGTCCTGGAAAGGTCGCTGGGCCGCCTCGCCAGGCGGGGCCGACTTCCAGGCCATCGTGGCCGCGATGCTCGAACAGAAAGGCGAAGCTGCGACCCTGGACTGGCTCAAGGCAATGAAAACCAACTTCAGCCCCTACCGCGGTAATAGTTCGGTGCTCAAGGCGGTGAACGCCGGGCAGATCGAAGGTGGCGTGATCTATCACTATTACAGCCTGGTCGATCAGTCCAAGACCGGCGAGAACAGCAAAAACACCAAGTTGTATTACTTCAAGCACAAGGATCCAGGTGCGTTTGTCAGCATTTCCGGTGGCGGCGTTCTGGCCTCCAGCAAACATCAGGAACAAGCCCAGGCGTTCCTGAAATGGATCACCGGCAAGGAAGGCCAGGCGGTGCTCAGGGACGGCAAATCGTTTGAATATGCCGTGGGCAAAGACGCCCAATCCAACCCCAAACTGGTGCCTTTGCAGCAGCTCGATGCGCCGACCGTCGATGCTTCGAAACTCGACAGCAAAAAAGCCGTGGAGCTGATGACTCAGGCGGGACTGCTCTAATTGATGCCTGAATCCCTACCGGCGGCTGTCGCGGATGCGACACCCGCCAACCTGCGTCGACGATCTCGCGGCCGGTTCGCGAGCCGTGGCGGCGCGTGGGTGACCAGCCTGTCGGTGCTGGTTTCATTACTGGCGCTGTTGCCCATCGCTTTTGTCATCGGCGTTTACCTCGATACGGGCTGGAGCAAGGTAGTACCGCTGCTTTTCCGGCCACGGGTCGGTGAACTGGTGGTCAACACCCTGATGCTGGCAATCATTACCGTGCCGTTGTGCATTGTTCTGGGCGTCACTCTGGCATGGCTCACCGAACGCACCAATCTGCCCGGACGGCGTGGCTGGTCGTTGCTGGCGACCGCGCCGCTGGCGGTGCCGGCTTTCGTGCACAGTTATGCCTGGGTCAGCCTGGTACCGCCGATTCACGGGCTGTTCGCCGGGGTCCTCGTCTCGGTCATCGCCTACTTCCCGTTCCTGTACCTGCCGGTTGCCGCGACCTTACGTCGACTCGACCCGGCCATCGAAGATGTCGCCGAGTCCATGGGGCTCAAGCCCTGGGCAGTGTTTTTCCGGGTGGTGCTGCCGCAATTGCGCCTGGCCATCTGCGGCGGCGCCTTGCTGGTGGGCCTGCATTTGCTGGCTGAGTACGGCCTGTACGCGATGATCCGCTTCGACACGTTCACCACGGCCATCTTCGATCAGTTCAAATCCACCTTCAACGGGCCTGCTGCCAATCTGCTGGCCGGCGTGTTGGCGCTGTTCTGCCTGGTGATGCTGACCGCCGAATCCGCCGCCCGTGGCCATGCACGCTATGCCCGCGTCGGCTCAGGCAGCGCCCGTGAGCAGCGCGTGGTCAGCCTTAACCGACCGATAACACTGCTCGCCCTGGCCTTGCAGATGGCCACCTGTGCCTTGGCGTTGGGTGTGCCTTTGATCACCCTGGGCAAATGGCTGATTGCCGGCGGCCTTGAGGTCTGGGATTTATCCGAGCTGTTGCCGGCACTGGAGCAAACCCTGCTGTTCGGCGTGGCGGGCGCGGTGCTGACCACCTGCGCCGCCATTCCGATTGCCTGGCTGTCGATTCGCTCACCGGGCCGACTGCAACGGATGCTGGAAAGCTGCAACTACATCACCAGTTCCTTGCCGGGAATCGTTGTCGCCCTGGCGTTGGTCACCGCGACCATCCATTTCGCCCGGCCGATCTACCAGACCACAATCACCGTGCTGCTGGCGTATCTGTTGATGTTCCTGCCTCGCGCGCTGGTGAGCCTGCGTGCCGGTATCGCCCAGGCTCCGGTGGAACTGGAAAACATGGCGCGCAGTTTAGGTCGTTCTCCCGCACGAGCCCTGTGGCTGATCACCCTGCGCTTGGCGGCGCCGGGGGCTGCGGCAGGCGCCGCGCTGGTGTTCCTGGCGATCACCAACGAACTGACCGCGACCCTGTTGCTTGCCCCTAACGGCACACGCACGCTGGCCACCGGTTTTTGGGCCCTGACCAGCGAAATCGATTACGCCGCTGCGGCACCCTACGCCCTGATGATGATTGTGCTGTCGCTTCCGCTGACCGGAATCCTTTATCACCAATCCAAAAAAACGGCTGGCCGATGAACGCTCTAGAACTGCATTCACTCTCCAAAACCTACGGCACGCAAAAAGCCCTGGAAAACGTCAGCCTGTCGGTACCCACCGGCAGCCGCACCGTGATTGTCGGCCCGTCCGGATCAGGCAAGACCACCCTGCTGCGGATGATCGCCGGTTTCGAATTCCCCGATTCCGGACGCCTGTCGCTCAACGGCCAGACTCTGGTCGACAGCACTCACGAGGTGCCGGCGCATCAACGTCTAATCGGCTATGTACCTCAAGACGGCGCGCTGTTCCCGCACATGACCGTGGCAGCCAACATCGGCTTTGGCCTGGCGACCAAGGGCAGCGAAAAGCAGGAGCGCGTGGCGGAGCTGATGGACAGCGTGGCTCTGGATGCCCGCATGGCCGAGCGCTGGCCTCACGAATTGTCCGGCGGCCAACAGCAGCGTGTGGCCCTGGCCCGCGCCCTCGCCCAGCAGCCGCGATTGATGTTGCTGGACGAGCCGTTTTCGGCGCTCGATACCGGCCTGCGCGCCAATATGCGCAAGCTGGTGGCGCGCTTGCTGGCTGAAACCGGGGTGACCACCATCCTGGTGACTCATGACCAGAGCGAGGCGTTGTCCTTCGCCGATCAACTGGCGGTGATGCGCCAGGGGCGTCTGGTGCAGTCAGGCCATCCGCTTGACCTTTACCGCTACCCTGACGATGTCCAGACCGCACTGTTTCTGGGCGACGCCGTGGTCATGCCCGCCCGCATCGAAGCGGGCTGGGCCCACTGTGACCTGGGCCGAATCCCGGTTAATAATCACCGCAACAACAGCGCCGCCCAGATCATGTTGCGCCCTGAGCAATTGCAACTGGCCAGTGTCCTGCCCCACACGGCAGAAGTCTTGGGCTGCCGCGCCGTGGTCACCGAGCGGGACTTCAGTGGCAACACCTGCACCCTGACGGTGGAATTGCAGTCTTCGGCCTCCGGCGAGCAGTCGGGCCGATCTTTGCTGGTGCGCAGCTCGGGCATGTACGCGCCACCAGCCGGCAGCGCGGTTCACGTATCCACCATCGGCCATGCCCACGTGCTGGGAGAGGCATAACTTAAACATTGCCTCGTACGCAAAACCCTGTAGGAGCGAGCATGCTCGCGATGGACGTCAACGATAACGCGGGCTGTCTGAATGACCGTATTGCTCAAACGTTCTTCGCGAGCAAGCTCTGCTCCTACAGGGGAACGCATTTCAAATTGTAGGAGCGAGCATGCTCGCGAAGAGCGCATGGATAACGCGATCCTTCAGTCAGGGCGCGTCATCGTTAACGACCATCGCGAGCAAGCTCTGCTCCTACACAGGGGAACGTATTTCAAATTGTAGGAGCGATGCTTGCTCGCGATGGAGAGCAACGATAACGCCGGTTACCAGAATGCCCGCGGTGTCATGGTGCTTTTCGCGAGCAAGCATCGCGCCTGCAAGAGTCAAGATCAAAGATCGAAACGATCCACCGCCCGCCTGCGCTCGTTGTCATCGCGCACATCGTAGTTGGCGGTGGTCTGGATGTTGCTGTGGTGGGCCAGTTTCTGCGCAATCGACAGGTCATGCTCCTCGATCACCCGAGTGATGAACGAACGACGGAAGTCATGGGGCATGATTTTCACCCCCACCTGTGCGCCGCGCTGCCGGGCGATGTAATAGATCGCGTGCTTGGTGATGCGCTCACGGGTGATGTGACTGCCACGGCGAATGCGGTTGAACAGAAAGGTATCGTCCACCTCGCCTTCCTTGAGCTGTGAGCGGCGCAACTCCAGCCAGGCATCGAGTTTGGCAAAGGCCCAGGCCGGGGCGTACTTGATCAATTGTTTGTTGCCCTTGGCCGTGACCAGCAAACTGCGCTCGGTGAAATCGACCTGATTCAGGTCCAGGTTCACCGATTCCGACTTGCGCATCCCCGAGCCGTACAGGATCCCGATAATCGCGGCATCACGCAGGCCCTGGGGCCGTGGATCGGCGGCACAGACCTCCATCAGTTCCTGAATCAACGTGCGGCGAAGATTGCGCCCCTGGGACAGTCGGGTGCCGGCAATGCCCTTGACCGAGCGCATCTTTAGCAAGTGCTCCTGGCTGATCAGGCTCATGCGCCAGGCTTCGTTCATCACACCGCGTACCGCGTTGACGTACAGCGACGAGGTGTTGGGGGCATAACCGTCGGCGCGTAAGGTGGCCACCAACGCAATCACATCCTCGGGTTGTAACTCATGCCAGGGAATTTCTTCGATGTTCAAGTCTTCGAAGCCCAGGCGGTCGGCGGCATCCTGCAGCACGTAGCGCATGGTCAGTTGGCTCGATGGCGCCAAGCGTGCCAGGTACACCGTTAGTGGGTTGGTGCTTGAAGTGGGTGAATCAGCAATGGGTAAGTCAATCAAACGAAACAGCCTTAAGTAAAAACAATTCGGTAGACAACTAAGAGATAAAAGGTGGTAGATATATGGCGGTACTTCCGCAGGACACTTCCGTGATGAGCGACGATAAACGGAAGAAGTCTGAACAGCCGCTTAATGGCCTTCAGATAAACGATTCACTTACTGTTTTTTGATGTTTCTTTCACAAAATTCGGCCTAACCTCATAGGGTTACGACGCGCCTTGATGTATTCTCAACCTGCCGTCCATGACAGAAAAAGTCAATCCAGGCTGTCCCTCGACTCTTCCGACTAACTCGTTGAAACGGCTTCACATTCGTGGTCTACAATGATATTGGATCCATTATTTCAGCCTCTGGGGCTACTTTCCTTTGAGCATTGAGGTGTGCATGAGTCAGGCGTTTCTCCCCTTCTCCCGCCCGAGTATCGGCGATGAAGAAATTGCCGCGGTCGAGCAAGTTCTGCGCTCGGGCTGGATTACTACCGGCCCGAAAAACCAGGCACTGGAAGAACACTTCGCGAACTATATCGGATGCCGCCATGCCGTCGCACTGTCTTCGGCGACGGGCGGTATGCACATCACCCTGTTGGCACTCGGTATCGGTCCCGGCGATGAAGTCATCACCCCTTCACAGACCTGGGTATCCACCGGCAACATGATTTGCCTGCTGGGGGCCACACCGGTTTTCGTCGATGTAGACCGCGACACGCTGATGAGCGACGTGGCGAGTATCGAAGCGGCGATCACTCCGCGTACCAAGGCAATCATTCCGGTGCATTACGCCGGTGCGGCGTTCGATCTCGATCCGCTGTACGCACTGGCCGACAAACATGGCATCGCGGTGATCGAAGACGCTGCCCACGCCGCCGGCACCCGTTACAAGGGTCGCCACGTCGGCAGCCAGGGCACGGCGATTTTCTCGTTCCACGCCATCAAGAACATGACCTGCGCCGAAGGCGCGATGTTCGTCACCGACGACGAGGCCCTGGCCTCTCGGGTGCGCATGCTCAAGTTCCACGGCCTGGGCGTCGACGCCTACGACCGCATGACCCATGGGCGCAAACCCCAAGCCCAGGTGATAGAGCCCGGCTTCAAGTACAACCTGGCGGATATCAATGCCGCTATCGCCCTGGTGCAATTGGAGCGACTGGACGAAATCAACGCCAAACGCACGCAATTGGCAAACACTTACCTGCAACGGCTGGAAGGTTTGCCTGTTCAGCCCCTGGCCGTTCCGAGCTACGCCCAACAGCACGCCTGGCACCTGTTCATCCTGCGTATCGACCCCGAACGCTGCGGTCTGGACCGTGAAGCCCTCATGAAAGCCCTGCAGGAGCAGAATATCGGCACTGGGATTCACTTCATCGCCACGCACCTGCACACTTACTATCGCCAACGCTTCCCCGACGTTCACCTGCCCAACACGGAATGGAACTCGGCGCGACTGTGTTCGATTCCGTTGTTCCCCGACATGACCACCGATGACGTCGAACGCGTCGTCGGCGCCATTGAAAACTGCCTGGACAAACGCCCGTGAGACCTTACCCGATTAACTTCGTATCGATCGTGATACCGGTCTACAACGAACAAGCCAGCCTGCCGGAACTGCTGCGCCGCACAGAGGCGGCCTGCCAGCAATTGCACCATCCCTACGAGATCGTGCTGGTCGACGACGGCAGCCGCGATGACTCTGCCCACCTTCTGGAACAAGCCGCGTCCCGCCCGGACAGCCCGGTGGTGGCGGTCATTCTCAACCGCAACTACGGCCAACACGCCGCGATCATGGCCGGTTTCGAGCAGTCCAAGGGCGACGTGGTCATCACCCTCGACGCCGACCTGCAAAACCCGCCCGAGGAAATTCCACGACTGGTTGCGCAAGCTGAGCTTGGCTACGACGTGGTTGCCACCGTGCGCAACAACCGTCAGGACTCTGCCCTGCGCCGCTGGCCGTCGAAACTGATCAACCTCGCCGTGCAGCGCTCCACAGGTGTGGCCATGACTGACTACGGCTGCATGTTGCGCGCCTATCGCCGCACCATCGTCGACGCGATGCTCGCCTGCCGGGAGCGCAGCACCTTCATCCCGATCCTGGCCAACAGCTTCGCCCGACACACCACGGAAATCCTCGTGACCCACGCCGAACGCGAACACGGCGAGTCCAAATACAGCCCCATGCGCCTGGTCAACCTGATGTTCGACCTGGTCACCTGCATGACCACCACGCCGCTGCGATTGCTGAGCATCGTCGGCTTCAGCATGGCGGCCCTCGGCGTGCTGTTTGCCACCGCGCTGATCCTCCTGCGCCTGGTGTTCGGCGCCAGTTGGGCCGGTGACGGTACGTTCGTGTTGTTCGCGGTGCTGTTCGTGTTCACCGGCGGGCAATTTATCGGCATGGGCCTGTTGGGCGAATACCTGGGACGCATGTACAGCGATGTCCGCGCCCGCCCACGTTTCTTTGTCGAAAAAGTGCTGCGCAGCCAGCCCGCCTCCCCTGCTTCCGTGGCCACCGTCGATGGCCTTGTTTCCACCTCTTCAGATCAGGTTCACTCATGAGTTCAAAAGCAGTTGTCTTCGCCTATCACGACATCGGCTGTGCCGGTATCGAATCCCTGCTCAAGGCCGGCTACGAAATCGCGGCCGTCTTTACCCATGCTGATGATCCAAAAGAGAACGCGTTCTACGGGTCCGTAGCGCAGCTGTGTGCACGACATGGCATTGCCGTGCACGCTCCGGAAGATGCCAACCATCCACTGTGGGTCGAGCGCATTGCCAAGCTGCAACCTGACTTCATCTTCTCCTTCTACTACCGCAATCTGCTGAGCGAACCGCTGCTGGCGACCGCCAGCAAAGGCGCGTTCAACCTGCACGGTTCCCTGCTGCCCCGCTACCGGGGTCGCGCTCCGGCGAACTGGGTATTGGTCAACGGCGAAACCGAGACCGGCGTGACCCTGCACCGTATGGTCAAGCGCGCCGACGCCGGCGCCATCGTGGCCCAGCAGCGCGTAGCGATCGAGCGCAGTGACACCGCGCTGACACTGCACGGCAAACTGCGGGCAGCCGCCGCTGACCTGCTGCAGGACACCTTGCCTGCGCTGGCACAAGGCAAAATCAGCGAAACCCCACAGGACGAATCCAAAGCCACGGTGTTTGGTCGACGCACGCCGGCCGACGGCAAGCTGGTCTGGGGCCAGCCGGCGGAAAAACTGTTCAACCTGGTCCGCGCCGTGACCCAGCCGTATCCGGGCGCATTCTGCGCGGTGGGCGAACACAAGCTGATCGTCTGGAGCGCCGAAGTCGTCAAGGGCAACGAAGGCCAGGCACCGGGCCGTGTGATCAGCGTCGATCCGCTGCGCATCGCCTGCGGCGAAGACTCGTTGGTGATCAACGCCGGTCAGCGCAACGATAACGGCTTGTATCTGAGCGGCCCACAACTGGCCAATGAACTGGGGTTGGTGGACGGTTCCTTGCTGCGCGGTGCTGAATCCGGTCGCGCCCCGCGTCGTACCCGCGTACTGATCCTCGGCGTCAACGGCTTCATCGGCAATCACTTGTCCGAACGCCTGTTGCGCGATGACCGCTATGAAGTCTATGGCCTGGACATCGGCTCGGACGCCATCGATCGCCTGCGCAGCCACCCCAACTTCCACTTTGTCGAAGGCGACATCAGCATCCACTCCGAATGGATTGAATACCACATCAAGAAGTGCGACGTGGTCCTGCCGCTGGTGGCGATCGCCACGCCGATCGAGTACACGCGCAATCCGCTGCGGGTGTTCGAGCTGGACTTTGAAGAAAACCTGAAACTGGTGCGCTACTGCGTCAAGTACAACAAGCGGGTGATCTTCCCGTCGACTTCGGAAGTCTATGGCATGTGCCAAGACAACAATTTCGATGAAGACAACTCCAACCTGATCGTTGGCCCGATCAACAAGCAGCGCTGGATCTACTCGACGTCCAAACAATTGCTCGACCGCGTGATCTGGGCCTACGGCCAGAAAGGCCTTAACTTCACCCTGTTCCGCCCGTTCAACTGGATGGGACCTCGCCTGGACCGACTGGATTCGGCACGCATCGGCAGTTCCCGCGCCATTACCCAACTGATTCTCAATCTGGTGGAAGGCACGCCGATCCGCCTGTTCGATGGCGGCGAGCAAAAACGCTGCTTCACCGACATTGCCGACGGCGTCGAAGCCCTGGCGCGGATCATCGATAACGACAACGACATCTGCAACGGCCAGATCATCAACATCGGCAACCCGGACAACGAGGCCAGCATCCGCCAGTTGGGCGAGGAGCTGTTGCGTCAGTTCGAAGCGCATCCACTGCGTTCCAACTTCCCACCGTTCGCCGGTTTCCGCGACGTGGAAAGCAAGGCGTTCTATGGCGGCGGCTATCAGGATGTCTCCCACCGCAAGCCAAGCATCGCCAATGCCAAACGCTTGTTGGGCTGGGAGCCGACCGTGGAAATGCGCGAGACCATCGGCAATACCCTGGACTTCTTCTTGCGTGAAGCGATGCTCGAAATAGCGGATAAGCGCTAATGCAGGCAGGCCTTCGTATCGATGTCGACACTTATCGAGGCACCCGTGAGGGGGTGCCCCGTCTGTTGGATCTGCTGGATGAAGCTCAGGTCAAGGCAACGTTTTTCTTCAGTGTCGGCCCAGACAACATGGGCCGGCATTTGTGGCGCCTGATCCGCCCGCAATTTCTCTGGAAAATGCTCCGTTCCAACGCTGCCGGCCTTTATGGCTGGGACATTTTGCTGGCCGGCACCGCCTGGCCTGGCAAACCCATTGGCCAGGACCTGGGGCATCTGATGCGCCGGGCCCGGGCCGCCGGGCACGAAGTCGGCCTGCATGCCTGGGATCACCATGGCTGGCAGGCCAATGCCGGTCGCTGGAGTCAAGCGCAACTGATCGAGCAGATCCGTCAAGGCGTCGACACGCTGCACGACATTCTGGGCGAGCACGTCACGTGCTCGGCCGTTGCCGGCTGGCGTGCGGACGAGCGTGTCATTGAGGCCAAGCAAGCCTTCGGCTTTCGTTACAACAGCGATTGCCGGGGGCACAGCCTGTTCCGGCCGATCCTGGCCGATGGCCGACCCGGTGTGCCGCAAATACCGGTGGACCTGCCGACGTTTGATGAAGTGGTCGGCCCGAACGTTGCCGCCAAGGATTTCAACGCCTTCATCCTCGACCGATTCGCCCCCGAAAAACTTAACGTCTACACGATTCATGCCGAAGTAGAAGGGATTCTGATGGCCAACGATTTTCGTCAACTGCTGGCTGATGCACGCCAGCGAGACATTGCTTTTAAACCCTTGGGTGATCTGCTGCCCGAGGTGCTCGACAGCCTGCCTGGCGGTCGCGTGATACGTGGCGCTCTGGACGGCCGTGAAGGCTGGCTGGGAGTGCAAGGCGCATGAGCAGACGCTGGGCATTGCCCTTATTGCTCGCGATCATGGCGCTGGCATACCTGCTGCCATTGGGCACCCATGGCCTGTGGATTCCCGACGAAACCCGCTATGCCCAGATCAGCCAGGAGATGCTCCTGAGTGGCAACTGGGTATCGCCACACTTCATGGAGGTGCGCTATTTCGAAAAACCGGCTGCCGGTTACTGGATGATTGCCCTCGGTCAGGCACTGTTCGGGCAGAACCTGTTCGGCGTGCGTTTCGCCTCGGCGCTGAGTACCGGTTTGAGCGTCTTGCTGTGCTACTTCGTTGCCCGGCGCATGTGGAACGACCCGCTCAAGAGTTTCGCCTGTGCGTTGCTGTACATGAGCCTCACCGTGATCGCCGGTGCGGCCGGTTATGCCAACCTCGATCCGCAATTCACCTTCTGGGTCAACCTGAGCCTGGTGGCCCTGTGGTTTGCGCTGGACAGCGTCGACCGTAGACAGCGCCTGATCGGCTGGGCTGTGTTGGGCCTGGCCTGTGGCATGGGGTTCATGACCAAGGGCTTTCTCGCCTGGCTGCTGCCAGTGCTGATTGCCCTGCCCTGGGTGCTTTGGCAAAAACGCTGGCGTGAGTTACTGATTTACGGTCCTCTGGCGATCGTCGTGGCCATCGCCGTCAGCCTGCCATGGGTCTTGGCGGTGCATGTCCAGGAACCCGACTACTGGCGTTTCTTCTTCTGGCACGAACACATCCGCCGCTTCGCCGGCGACGATGCGCAACATGACGCACCCTGGTGGTATTACCTGCCGTTGTTGGTTGGGTTCAGCCTGCCATGGGTTGCATTACTGCCACCGGCGCTGAAACAGGCCTGGCAAACCCGTCGTCAGGGCAACATCGCGTTCCTGCTGTTGTGGTTGTTGATGCCGCTGCTGTTTTTCAGCATCAGCAAAGGCAAATTGCCCAGTTACATCCTGCCGTGCCTGTTGCCCTTGGCCCTGCTGCTGGGGCATGCCCTGACCGATCGTTTGAAAACGGAACAAGGTCGCACACTGCGCGTCAATGGCCTGCTGAACCTGTCGCTGGGCTTGATCATCTTGCTGGCCCTGGTCTACCTGCAACTGAAAAAGCCGCTGTACGACCATGAGCTGCACAACTTGGTGCTGGTGTTCATCGGCCTGACGGGCTGGATCATGGCCAACCTGCTGCAAGCCTTCCGACCACTGCAATGCTGGGCCGCTCCGGCGTTCGGCAGCCTGCTGCTGATCGGTCTGGTACCGGCCGGGTTGCCCAACTCGGTCGTTGCTAACAAAACACCCGATCAATTCATCCTCGAACACGCCTCGGAACTTGGCCAGACTAACCGGTTGCTCAGCAACGACCTCGGCGCTGCATCGGCCCTGGCCTGGCGTATGCAACGTCCGGAGGTGGCGTTCTACAATACGATTGGCGAGTTGAAATATGGCCTTGCCTATCCGGACTCGTTACATCAGCGCGTCGATCCAAAACAGATCCAGCAGTGGATGCAAGACGCCCGCCAGCTAGGGTCGGTGGGTGTAGTGATGCGGGTCAAGGGCGACGAAGAGCTGCGCGAACTTGAACAGCTGCCCAAGGAAGGCAAGCGCTATGAACAAGGCAACATGGTAATTCTGATCATTCCGCAGGCGGCGCCATGAGCCTGCTTCTGTTGCTGACCGCCTGCCTGTTCACCTGCCTGGGCCAGATCGCCCAGAAATACGCGGTGGAAAGCTGGCGCGGCCGGGTCTGCGGCTGGGGCGAGAAATTGCGTTCCCCTTGGCTATGGCTCGCGCTGGCGGCCTTGGGACTCGGCCTGCTGGTGTGGTTGCTGGTGTTGCAACGCCTGGAAGTGAGCATCGCCTACCCGATGCTGAGCCTCAATTTTGTGCTGATTACTCTGGTTGCCCGCTTCGTATTCCGCGAACACATCGACCAGCGTCACTGGCTGGGCGTTGCCCTGGTGATCGGTGGCGTGGCCTTGCTGGGGCAACACGCATGAACGCCCGTCATGGCATTACCTTCGCGTTGGGCAGTGTGCTGCTGGTCAGCGCTGCCCAATTGGGCATGCGCTGGAGCATGAGCCGTCTGCCGTCGCCCGAGCACTGGCTGGGTGCCGACATCCCACTCGGCCCACTGGCCGTGGTGCTGGGTGCGATCCTCGCCTATGCCCTGTCGATGCTCTGCTGGCTCATGGCCCTGCGCGATCTGCCCCTCGGTCGCGCCTACTCGTTGCTGAGCATCAGTTACGCACTGGTGTACCTGGCGGCTGCCAGCCTGCCGCTGTTTCACGAAGATTTCAGTTTGTCGAAAAGCCTTGGAGTGGCTCTGGTCATCCTCGGCGTCATCACCATTAACTCTCGACCGGTTCACGCAGTTGAACCCAGGAGTACCCCATGAAAATTAGTGTATTTGGTAGTGGTTATGTTGGTCTGGTCCAGGCCGCCGTCCTGGCTGAAGTCGGCCATGACGTGGTGTGCATGGACATCGACCAGAAAAAAGTCGAGCTGCTGCAACAGGGCCACGTCAGTATTTTCGAGCCAGGACTGGCCGCCTTGGTGCGTGAAGGCCTGGACGGCAAACGGTTGCAGTTCACCAGCGACGAAAAGCTTGCCGTGCAACACGGCCAGGTGTTGTTCATCGCGGTCGGCACGCCCTCACGAGAAGACGGTTCGGCCGATCTGCGTTACGTGCTGTCGGTAGGTGACGCCGTGGCGCGGCACCGCGAACAGCCGGTGATCCTGGTTGAAAAATCCACCGTACCGGTAGGCACCGGTGATACGTTGCGCGAACACATCGACAAGTCCCTGACCAAAGCCGGGCGCGTGTTGCAGTTCGATATCGTCTCGAACCCCGAATTTCTCAAGGAAGGCTCGGCCGTCGCCGATTGCCGACGTCCGGACCGCATTATCATTGGCTGCGAACGCGATGAGGTACGCGACGTAATGCGTGATCTCTACGCGCCGTTCAACCGCAACCATGACCGCGTCATGTTCATGGATCTGCGCAGCGCCGAACTGACCAAGTATGCCGCCAACTGCATGCTGGCGACCAAGATCAGCTTCATCAACCAGATGGCCGAATTGGCCGAGCACCTAGGTGCCGACATCGAATCGGTACGCCTGGGCATCGGCGCCGACTCGCGCATCGGTTATCACTTCATCTACCCCGGTTGCGGCTATGGTGGCTCGTGCTTCCCCAAAGACATGCGCGCCCTGATCCACAGCGCCGAAGAGGCTCATTGCTCCAACGACCTGCTCAAAGCGGTTGAAGCGATCAACCAGCGGCAGAAACAGAAACTGTTCGAACGCATCAACGCATTTTACAAGGGCGACTTGAACGGCAAGACCTTTGCCCTGTGGGGCCTGGCGTTCAAACCCAACACCGACGACATGCGCGATGCGCCGAGCCGGGTCCTGCTGGAGTCGCTCTGGGCCGCTGGCGCCAATGTGCGCGCGTTCGACCCGGAAGCCATGCAGGAAACCCAGAAGCTGTACCCCGATGAAACCAAACTGATGCTCATGGGCACGCCGGAATCGGTGTTGAACGGTGCCGACGCCCTGATCGTCTGCACCGAATGGCAGCAGTTCAAGGCGCCGGATTTCGACTTGATCCGCCAGCGACTCAATGCACCGGTGATCTTCGACGGCCGTAACCTCTACGATGCCGACCGCCTGGCTCGCGCCGGTTTCATGTACTTCCCGATGGGTCGTGGCGAGTCGCGCAAGTTGCCGATTCCCCATCAACAATGGCCCGCCGCGTCCGTGGTCGCTTAACCTTCATGTCCCCGAGTATTCGCCGACAGTCCCTCATCGTGGGACTGTTGGCGATACTGCTGTTCATCGCCGGGGCCTATCAACAGGCCCCTATCAACTTCGATTCACGCTTCGTGCTGTTCGCCCAGGAAATGCTGCGGCACGGGCCTTCGTTTTTTCCCACCACTTACGGTCAGCCCTATGCTGACTACTCGTCGCTGACGACGGTATTTATCTGGTTGCTGTCCTTGCCGTTCGGTCAGGTCAACAGCCTCAGTGCCTGGCTGCCGAGCGCCATCGCCGGAGCCGTTATTGTCACCTTGATGTATCGAGTGCTGGCGCCCTTCTCCACGCGCTGGGCACTGATCAGCGTCGCCCTGATGTTGCTGACCAACACCTTCATCTCCGAAACCCGTGGCGTGTCCCAGGACTTGATGCTCGCAGCGGTGGCGTTTGCGGTGTTCTACCTGGGTTATGCCAGCGATCATTTCGCGGCGAAACGCCGGTGGCCGTTGATCTTTGCCTTGCTGGTGCTGGGCTTCGGCATTCGCGGGCCGATCGGACTGGTGATCCCCACCGGCATGCTGTGCAGTTACTTGTTGCTCAATCGTGACTGGAAACGCCTGATTGGATTCGGCCTCGCGGCGTCGATGCTGCTGGTCGTGTGCGTTGGCGTTTTGCTGTGGCTGGCCAAAGCCAGCGGCGGCGCGCCATTCATGCAGGACGTGATTCGCATGCAGTTCATGGGACGCATGGATGGCAGCGAAGGCGCCAGCGGTGCGCTGTTCTACTTCACCAGTGCCATGGGCAACTACGCCCTGGCCTACCCCTTGGCGCTACTGGCGCTGCTCGCAGTCTGGCTGAGCCCTTCACGCCAGGCACTGCCGTCGCTGCGCCTGGTGCAGTATTGCGCGGCAGCCGGGCTGATCGTGATGCTCGGGCTGTCGATCCCCGAAGCGAAAAAGGCCCGTTACCTGCTACCGATGTTGCCCATGGCGGCGATCATCGCCGCCTACCCGTTTGCGGTGGCTCAGGGTCGGTGGTTTGCGTGGCTGCGTGCCTTGATGCAAGGGGTGTGGCTGTTGATACCCGCCGCGTTGATGGCCGTTGTACTGGTTGTACGGCAACACTTTACCGATGAAGTGACGCATGTCACTGCGTTGATGACCCTGCTCGGACTGTTGCAGGCCGCCTCCCTGGCCATCTTTTTTCGCCCGCAATGGCGAGTACAGACGCTGGCCATCAACGCGGTATTGGCAATCTGGTCATTCTACATCCTGATGTTTGAGCCACTCGAACGACAGCTCTATGACACCCGCACGTTCAGCCAGTCGGTGTTCGCTCTGGTGCAACAAGACCCTGCCCCGCTGGTACTGCACCGGATGGGCAAAGACGCCAAGGCCATCAAGTTCATGGTCAATATCGAGCAAGACCTGCAACCGGTTTTCACCGAGTCGCCCCAGGCACTGCAAACCCTGGCCCCGCCTGCTTGGTTGCTGATGGACATGAACGACTACAAAACCCTGCAAGGTTCGCCCTTGGGCGCATTGCAGCCAGTATTGAGCGGCCAGTTCGATAAAAACGAGTTCGTGCTGTTGCACCTGAAACCGTAAGCTACTGTCCTGAAGCAGCGGTCACTGATCGCTTTCTGAATAAGGACATTTCCCCGCCGTGGCCACTTACTCGCTCGTTATTCGAAGATTGCTGATCTGCTCGCTGACGATCGTCGTCAGCCGCGCCATCACCAGCCCCATGCTCACATTGTTTCTAAGTAACAAGCTTGGCCTCGATCAACAGGACATAGGCTTGCTGCTGGGCATCGCACTGTTTATCGCTACCCTGCTCGCGCTCTATGGCGGCTACATCATCGA
The DNA here is from genome assembly GCF_050990305.1 of Pseudomonas putida. Classification (GTDB taxonomy): domain Bacteria; phylum Pseudomonadota; class Gammaproteobacteria; order Pseudomonadales; family Pseudomonadaceae; genus Aquipseudomonas; species Aquipseudomonas putida_AH. Next base: position 3,362,390 of record NZ_CP158817.1, read on the forward strand.
CCGCTTCGAAAAGCGCCGCCTGCTGATCCTGACAATGCTGTCCAGTGCAATCGGACTGGTGTTGCTGACCTTTGCCAAGAACCTCTACCTGACCACCACTATCCTGGTGGTGACCGAAACCGCCTCGGCGCTGTTTCTTATCGGCTCCAAAGCGATCCTCAGCGAAAACCTGCCGGTGGGCCAACGCGCCAAGGCGTTTTCGCTGACCTACACCCTGACCAACATCGGCTATGCCGTCGGGCCGATGCTCGGCGTAGTGATTGCCGGCGTCTATCCGGTCGCGCCGTTCCTGATTGCCGGCGCCATTGCGTTCTTCAGCATTTTTTTGATGACAGGCATCACCAGGGAGCCCGCGCTGACGCCGGCAGTGGGTCAGGCCCAAAGCTTCCTGAAAACATTGATGACGCTGAAAAACGACCGCACCCTGATCATTTTTACCCTCGGCTGCCTGCTCATTACCGTGGTGCACGGCCGCTTCACCTTTTACCTGTCGCAATACCTGCTGGTCACCAGCGACGACCAGAACACGCTGAAGGTCATGGCCGCCCTGCTCGCCTGCAACGCAATCAGTGTGATCCTGCTGCAGTACCAGGTCGGGCGTTTTCTCAAGCGCGAACATTTGCGCTACTGGATCGCCGCAGGCACCGGCCTGTTCATCCTCGGAATGATCGGCTTCAGCCTGGCCAACAGCGTGCTCAGTTGGTGCGTGGCAATGTTCATTTTCACCCTCGGGGAGATGATCATTTATCCGGCTGAGTTCCTCTTCATCGACACCCTGGCCCCGGAAGAACTGCGCGGCAGTTACTACGGGGCGCAGAATCTGGCGGCATTGGGTGGCGCCCTGAGCCCGGTGATCTGTGGCTTCCTGTTGATGCACACAGCGGCACCGACGATGTTCTATGCCTTGAGCGCACTTGCTGCAGTGGGCGGCACCCTGTGTTTCATGAGTGGTCGACGCGCAGCTTTACCTCAGAATTAATGAACTGAAGCTTCATTAATATGAATTTGTCAGCACCAGAAAGGATCGGCAAACTGTCGCCGTTCCTCCCCCAATTGTTGGAACAACTTCAAGGGCTTTCTGGGTATCCCCGGCAAGCCTTTTTTTTTCCTCAAGTTTTTGTCAAGGATACGGTTCACATCATGCTCGCTCGCTGGTTGCCCGCCGCCATCAACACCCGCCCCACCGAATGGAGTCGCGCCGCCATCGGCATGGCCTTCGGAACCCTGCTCAGTGTCTGGTTATGCAGTCTGGTGTTCGGCATCGAAGTGGCTCAGCATCTGATCGGTCCACTTGGCGCGTCCGCGGTGTTGCTGTTTGCGGTGTCTTCCGGTGCACTGGCGCAACCCTGGTCGATTGTCGGCGGTTACCTGTGTGCCGGGGTGATAGCCCTGCTGGTGGCCCATGTGCTGGGCCGTACGCTGGGCAGCGCCTGCCTGGCGGCGGGTATGGCGGTGATCCTGATGTGCTGGCTGCGTTGCCTGCATCCCCCGGCCGGCGCGGTCGCGGCGACGATGGTGCTGGCGGACCCTGCAACGATCAACATGGACTGGATGGCCCTGGGACCTTTGATGCTCAGCGCCTTTGTCATGCTGCTCAGCGCCTTGGCCTACAACAACCTGACCCGCATTCGTTACCCCAAGCGCCCCAGCGAGCCAGTGCCCATGGTGCCTGCCGATCACTCGCCTATCGACAGTCAGGCGATCACCGCCGAGGACCTGAAACTGGCCCTGGCCGACATGGAAGCCTTTATCGATGTCACCCCTGAAGACCTGGAGCAGTTGATTCACACCAGTGAGTTGCATGCCAAGCGTCGCAGTATTGGTGAGGTCCTGAGCCGTACCAGCGCCTGACTTCTCGCATTGCTCTGCTTTTGCCCTTGTAGGAGCACGGCTTGCCCGCGAAGGCGATCTAAGGTACGCCATCGCAGGCAAGCCGTGCTCCTACAAAAGCAAAAAGCAAAAGCCAGTTCGATTGCAAAAATGCAGACAGACCCTGCACATATCCCCGTTGTACATCACAAATTTGCACTGTTACGATCCTGCAACGCTCGCGCGCGAGCTTTTCTATAAAGAACAATAAAAGCAGGGAGTTAGTGATGACTGCTCAGGTTTCTTCACCGGGGACCACGTCCATGGATGCCACGCAAAATGAAGTGCTGGCCGAGGTTCGCAACCACATCGGTCACCTGACCCTCAACCGCCCCGCCGGCCTCAATGCCCTGACCCTGGACATGGTGCGCAACCTGCAACGCCAGCTCGATGCCTGGGCGGTCGACGCCAATGTGCATGCCGTCGTGCTGCGCGGTGCCGGGGAAAAAGCCTTCTGTGCCGGCGGCGACATTCGCTCGCTGCACGACAGCTTCAAAAGCGGCGACACGCTGCACGAAGATTTCTTCGTCGAGGAGTACGCCCTCGACCTCGCCATTCACCATTACCGCAAACCTGTGCTGGCCTTGATGGACGGCTTTGTCCTGGGCGGCGGCATGGGTTTGGTGCAAGGCGCCGACTTGCGGGTGGTCACCGAAAAGAGCCGCCTGGCCATGCCGGAAGTCGGCATCGGCTATTTTCCGGACGTTGGCGGCAGTTACTTCCTGCCGCGCATTCCCGGTGAACTGGGGATCTACCTGGGCGTCAGTGGCGTGCAGATCCGCGCCGCCGACGCCCTGTATTGCGGCCTGGCCGACTGGTATCTGGACAGCAGCAAGCTGGCAACCCTGGACGAAAAACTCGATCAACTGGAGTGGAACGACAACCCGCTCAAGGACCTGCAAAACCTGCTGGCCAAACACGCGGTGCAGCAACTGCCCGATGCCCCCCTCAAAGCGCTACGCCCGGCCATCGACCACTTCTTCGCCCTGCCGGATGTGCCGAGTATTGTTGAGCAATTGCGCGAAGTGACGGTCGCTGACAGCCATGAGTGGGCCACGTCCACCGCTGACCTGCTGCAAACGCGCTCGCCGCTCGCCATGGCTGTGACCCTGGAAATGCTGCGACGCGGTCGGCACCTGAGCCTTGAGCACTGCTTCGCCCTTGAGCTGCACCTGGACCGCCAGTGGTTCGAGCGTGGCGACCTGATCGAAGGCGTGCGCGCCTTGCTGATCGACAAAGACAAGAACCCGCGCTGGAACCCGCCCACACTGCAGGCGCTCGACGCCGAACACGTGGCGAGTTTCTTCAACGGGTTTGATCAAAGCGAGAGCTGAGCCATGCACGATATCGAATTGAGCGAAGAGCAAGTCATGATCCGCGACATGGCCCGGGACTTTGCCCGTGGCGAAATCGCACCCCACGCCCAGGCTTGGGAAAAGGCCGGCTGGATCGACGATGCGCTGGTGGCGAAGATGGGCGAACTGGGCCTGCTAGGCATGGTGGTGCCCGAGGAATGGGGCGGCACCTACGTCGACTACGTGGCCTATGCCCTGGCCGTGGAAGAAATCTCCGCTGGCGACGGCGCCACCGGCGCACTGATGAGCATCCACAACTCTGTGGGCTGCGGGCCGGTGCTCAACTACGGCACTGAAGAACAGAAACAGACCTGGCTGGCGGACCTTGCCAGCGGCCAGGCCATCGGCTGTTTTTGCCTGACCGAACCCCAGGCTGGCTCCGAAGCGCACAACCTGCGCACCCGCGCCGAACTGCGCGATGGCCAATGGGTAATCAACGGCGCCAAGCAGTTTGTCAGCAACGGCAAACGGGCAAAACTGGCGATCGTGTTTGCCGTGACCGATCCGGACCTGGGCAAGCGCGGCATCTCGGCATTCCTGGTGCCCACCAGCACCCCCGGCTTCACCGTAGACCGCAGCGAACACAAGATGGGCATCCGTGCCTCCGATACCTGCGCGGTCACCTTGAGCAACTGCACCATCCCTGAAGACAACCTGCTGGGTGAACGTGGCAAAGGCCTGGCCATCGCCCTGTCCAACCTCGAAGGCGGCCGCATCGGCATCGCCGCCCAGGCCTTGGGCATCGCCCGTGCAGCGTTTGAAGCGGCTTTGGCCTATGCCCGTGATCGCGTGCAGTTCGACAAGCCCATCATCGAACACCAGAGCATCGCCAACCTGCTGGCAGACATGCACATGCAACTCAACGCCGCACGGCTGATGATCCTGCATGCCGCGCGTTTGCGCAGCGCCGGCAAGCCGTGCCTGTCGGAAGCGTCGCAGGCCAAGCTGTTTGCGTCGGAAATGGCCGAGAAAGTCTGTTCGTCAGCGATACAGATTCATGGTGGGTATGGGTATCTGGAGGATTACCCGGTGGAGCGTTACTACCGGGATGCGCGGATCACGCAGATTTATGAAGGGTCGAGCGAGATTCAACGGATGGTGATTGCCCGGGAACTGAAAAATTATCTGGTGTAAGCCCTGTAGGAGCGAGCTCGCTCGCGAAGGTGGTTAACGATAACGCGGGGCGCCTGAATCTACTCGGCGCCCCTGGTTTTTTTCGCGAGCAGGCTCGCTCCCACAGTTGATCTCTGGTGCTAATGAGATCCCTTGTGGGAGCGAGCCTGCTCGCGAAGACGTCAGCAAAAACGCTATATCACTTCCCTTGGAATTCAGCCTCACGTTTGGCAATAAACGCCGCCATCCCTTCCTTCTGATCCTGCGTCGCAAATGCCGCATGGAACACTCGGCGCTCGAAGCGCACACCTTCGGACAGGCTGACTTCGAAAGCACGGTTGACGCTTTCCTTGACCATCATCGCAATCGGCAAGGACTTCTTGGCAATCAGCGCCGCGACTTTCAGTGCTTCATCGAGCAACTCATCGCTCGGCACGATACGCGCCACGATCCCGCAACGCTCCGCTTCCTCGGCACCGATCAGGCGACCGCTCAGGCACATTTCCATGGCCTTGGCTTTGCCCACGGCGCGGGTCAGGCGCTGAGTGCCGCCCATGCCGGGCAACACGCCGAGGTTGATTTCCGGTTGGCCGAATTTGGCGTTATCGCCGGCCAGAATGAAGTCGCACATCAGCGCCAATTCACAACCGCCGCCCAAGGCGAAACCGTTGACTGCGGCAATGATCGGCTTGCGGCGGTTGGCCACGCGATCGCTGTCGCTGAACAGGTCGTCGATGTAGATCTGCGGATAGGTCAGCTCGGCCATTTCCTTGATATCGGCGCCGGCGGCGAAGGCTTTTTTCGAGCCGGTCAGCACGATGCAACCGATGTTCGGGTCTTTTTCCAGGCCATCGAGAGCGTGGTTCACCTCGCTGACGATCTGCGCGTTCAACGCGTTCAGCGCCTGCGGACGGTTCAGGGTGATCAGGCCCACGCGATCGTGGATTTCCAGCAAAATCGTTTCGTAGCTCATAAATAACTCCTGCTCAGCATTCGATCCCTGTAGGAGCTGCCGCAGGCTGCGATCTTTTGACGTTGAAAATCAAAAGATCGCAGCCTGCGGCAGCTCCTACAGGGGTTCCATATTAGAGATTGCGCGAAATGACCATGCGCTGAATGTCGCTGGTGCCTTCGTAGATCTGGCACACCCGCACGTCGCGGTAGATCCGCTCCAACGGGAAGTCGTTGAGATAACCGTAACCACCGAGCGTTTGCAAGGCCGAGGAACAGACCTTCTCGGCCATTTCCGAAGCGAACAGCTTGGCCATCGAGGCTTCAACCAGCGCCGGTTTACCGCTGTCACGCAGGGCGGCGGCGTAATGCACCATTTGCCGGGCCACCGCGATCTGGGTCGCCATGTCCGCCAGGCGGAACGCGACGGCTTGATGCTCGATGATAGGCTTGCCGAAACTCTCACGCTCGCGGGCGTAATCGCGGGCCGCTTCGAACGCGGCGCGGGCCATGCCCACCGATTGCGAGGCGATTCCGACACGGCCACCTTCAAGGTTGGCCAGGGCGATCTTGTAGCCTTCGCCCTCTTCGCCCAAACGGTTGGCCACCGGGACTTTCACGTCTTCGAACAGGATCTGGCACGTGTCGGACGCATGCTGGCCAAGTTTGTCTTCAACTCGGGCCACCTTGTAGCCGGGCGAGTCGGTTGGCACGATCAGCGCGGTGATGCCGCGTTTTCCTGCGCTTGGATCAGTGACGGCGAACACAATCACCACCCCGGCGTTCTGCCCCGAGGTGATGAACTGCTTGCAGCCGTTGAGCACGTAGTGATCGCCCTCGAGGCGCGCGCGGGTTTTCAGGCCGCTGGCGTCGGAACCGGCCTGGGGTTCAGTCAGGGCAAAGGCACCGAGCATCGCGCCGCTGGCCAGGGGCTTGAGGAAACGTTCCTTCTGGTCGTCGTTGCCATAGTTGAGGATCGGCACGCAACCGACCGAGTTGTGCACGCTCATGATGGTCGAGCAGGCGCCGTCGCCGGCGGCGATTTCTTCCAGGGCCATGGCGTAAGCCAGATAACCGGTGTCGCAACCGCCCCACTGCTCCGGCACCAACATGCCGAAGAAGCCTAACTCGGCCATCTCGCCGATGGCTTCCTTGGGAAAGCGGTGCTCACGGTCCCATTCGGCGGCGAACGGCTTCAGCCGTTCCTGGGCAAATTGCCGGGCGGCGTCGCTGATCTGTTGTTGTTCGTCATTGGGGATCATGACCAGTCCTTAATATACAAATGCCCCCTGTAGGAGCTGCCGCAGGCTGCGATCTTTTGATTTTGCATTTTAAGATCAAAAGATCGCAGCCTGCGGCAGCTCCTACAGGGATCGCGTAGTTAGTAGAGGCATTCCACGGCCATCGCCGTCGCTTCGCCACCGCCGATGCAAATTGCCGCCACGCCGCGCTTCAAGCCTTTCTGGCGCAGGGCCGAAAGCAAGGTCACGAGAATCCGCGCACCAGAGGCGCCAATCGGGTGGCCCAGGGCGCAGGCACCACCATGCACATTGAGTTTCTCGTGGGGGATTTCCAGTTGGGTCATCGCGGCCATGCCGACCACGGCGAAGGCTTCGTTGACTTCCACCAGATCGACCTGGTCCAACGACCAGCCGGTTTTCTTCATCAGCTTCTTGATCGCGCCAATCGGTGCCACCGGGAACAGGCCCGGGGTGTCGGCAAAGGCGGCATGACCGTGAATCACCGCCAGCGGCTTGAGACCACGCTTGTCCGCTTCGGAACGGCGCATCAGTACCAGTGCCGCCGCGCCGTCGGAGATCGAACTGGAGTTCGCCGCCGTGACGGTGCCGCCCTCGCGGAACGCCGGTTTCAGTGAGGCGATCTTGTCCAGCTTGGCTTTCGGTGGTTGTTCGTCGTTGCTGATCACCACCTGTTCCTTGCCGACAGTCACGGTCAGCGGGACGATCTCGTCCTTGAAGCTGCCGTCCTTGATCGCCTGCTGGGCGCGGGTGGTCGAGGCGATGGCGAACGCATCCTGGGCTTCGCGGCTGAAACCGTGGGTTTCGGCGCAGTCTTCGGCGAAAGTGCCCATCAGTCGGCCTTTGTCGTAGGCGTCTTCCAGGCCGTCGAGGAACATCGAGTCAAGAACCCGGCCATGGCCCATGCGATAACCGGCACGGGCGCGGTCCAGCAGATACGGCGCGTTGGACATGCTTTCCATGCCGCCAGCGATCACCACCTCGGCGCTGCCGGCCAATAGCATGTCATGGGCCAGGATGGTGGTTTCCATGCCGGAACCGCACATCTTGTTCACCGTGGTGCAGCGCGTCGATTTGTCCAGCCCGGCGCCCAGCGCGGCCTGACGAGCCGGTGCCTGGCCAAGTCCTGCGGGCAGTACGCAACCGAACAGCACTTCATCGACAGCATCCGGCGTAACTCCGGCGCGCTCGACAGCAGCCTTGATCGCGGCGGCACCGAGTTGCGGCGCAGTCAGGCTTTTCAGGTCGCCCTGAAAACCACCCATTGGAGTGCGAACGGCGCTGACGATTACGATTGGATCGTTGCTGATAGTCATGACAAATCCTCCTTACTTGGCGGCCATGCGCAGGGCACCGTCGAGACGGATCACCTCGCCGTTGAGCATGCTGTTTTCAATGATATGCCGGACCAGCGACGCGTACTCGGCCGGTTTGCCCAGACGCGGCGGGAATGGCACACCGGCGGCCAGGGAGTCGCGGACTTCCGGGGTCATGCCGGCCATCATCGGTGTTTCGAAAATGCCCGGGGCGATGGTCATCACGCGGATGCCGAAGCGCGCCAGCTCGCGGGCGGCCGGCAGGGTCAGGCTGACGATGGCACCCTTGGACGCCGCGTAGGCCGCCTGGCCGATCTGGCCGTCATAGGCCGCTGCCGACGCGGTGTTGATGATCACGCCGCGCTCGCCACCAGCATCCGCTTCGGTTTCGGCTATCGCCTGTGATGCCAGGCGCAGCATGTTGAAGCTGCCGATCAAGTTGACGTTGATCACCTGGCTGAAGCTTGTCAGCGTGTGCGGACCGTTCTTGCCGAGGATCTTCTCGCCGCGCACGATGCCAGCGCAATTGACCAGACCATTCAAGCCACCGAACGCATTGACCGTGGCTTGAACCGCCGCTTCTGCCGCGGTTTCGTTGCTGATATCGGCGACAACGCTTTGCACACCAAGGCGCTCGGCCTGGGCCGCAACGGCCTCGGCATTCATGTCCACCAGCATGACTTTGGCGCCAGCGCCTACCAGCATTTCAGCCGTGGCCGCACCCAGTCCGGAAGCACCGCCGGTGACGAGAAAAACCTTGTTTGCGATTTGCATGATTGTTTCCTTGGATTCAAGCTGAAACGTTCTTCGCCGCAGCCTCTTGAGCCTTGGCGATTTCCTGGTTGCGCAAGATAAAGCGCTGCAATTTGCCGCTCGGGGTTTTCGGCAACTCGCTGACAAATTCGATTTCTCGAGGGTAAGAGTGCGCCGCCAGGCGCTTGCGCACATGCTGGCGCAGCTCCTCGGCCAACTCTGGCGCGGCGCGGTATTGCGGGCTGAGCACGACGAAAGCCTTGACCAGCTCGGTACGCTCCGGATCGGGCTTGCCAACCACCGCCGCTTCAACCACGGCCGGGTGTTCGATCAAGGCGCTTTCCACGTCGAATGGGCCGACGCGGTAGCCGGAGGTGGTGATCACATCATCGCTGCGCCCGACGAAGCTGATGCTGCCGTCCGGGTTCCACTCCACGGTGTCGCCGCTCAGGTAGTAGTGGCCGACGAAGGCTTTGGTCGGTGCACCTTCGTAGCCAGCGAACCAGCACATCGGCGACTGGCTGCGGTCGATGGCCAGGATGCCCGGCTGGCCGACGCCCAGCTCCTTGTACTGATCGTCCAGCACCACGATGCGGTGGCCCGGCGAGGCAAAACCGGCGGCGCCCAAGTGGATCGGGTGATCCAGGCCGTGGTGGTTGCACAGCACCATGCCCAGTTCGGTCTGGCCGTAATGGTCATTGATCACCACGCCCAGGTTGTCGGCAAACCAGCGAATCACTTCCGGGTTCAGCGGTTCGCCGGCGCTGCTGACGATACGCAGCTTGCCTTTGATCGAGCGGGCGAATTCGTCGCCACCGGCAATCAGCAAGCGGTAGGCCGTCGGCGAACCGGTGAGGTTGGTGATTCCGTATTTGTTGATCACCCGGCAGGTGCTTTCGAGGGTGAACGGGCCATCGTAGAAGGTGATCGGATGCCCCATGGCCATCGGACCTGTAACACCGAAATAGATGCCATAGGCCCAGCCCGGATCGGCGACGTTCCAGAACGCGTCTTCCGGACGCAAATCCACCGCATCGCGGGTGTAGCTTTCAAAGGCCACGATGGCCTTGAGCGGCACTGACAGTGCTTTGGACGGGCCGGTGGTGCCCGAGGTGAACATCAGCAGGAACGGGTCTTCGCCGGTGAGCATCACCGGCTCGCACACGTTGGAATAATTGGCCAGTTCGGCCCAGAAGCTGTAATCGCCCCGAACGATGCCCTGCCCCTTGGGTCCACCAACGGTGACGATGGTCGGGCAATCGGGAACTTCGGCGAGTTTGGAACGGTTGCCTGCGTCGGTGACCACCACTTTGGCACCCGAACTGCCCAGGCGATGCTCGATGGCTTTTGGGCCGAAGGCGGTAAACAAAGGTTGATACACCGCGCCGATGCGCCAGGTGGCGAACACGGTGATCAGCAATTCGATGTTACGGGGCAAGAGGCCCGCAACCTTGTCGCCTTTCTTGACACCTTGGGCCAGGAGGAAATTGGCGAAACGCGCCGCCTTGTCTTGCAGGTCGCTGAAGGTGTAGGTCGCACTGGAGCCGTCGCGGCCTTCCCAGAACAGCGCGATGCGCCCTGGCAAGGCATGCCGATCGCAACACTCGACACAGGCGTTGAGGGCAGTCAGATCGCCTGCGAGTGCGGCGTCGACGGTGTGCTGATAGTTGAACTGTGAAACGGCAGACAAGTAATCGCGCATTGCCAGAATCCCTCTATGTTTTTATTAGGTTGGGGGAACCTTATCCAACATAGAAATACTCGCTCTGCGCGGGGAGCGGGGCAATGGTCAAAGTACTCAAGTTGCTTGACTGGTTTGGCCAAGGCTTAGGGATATGGCGCTGGTACTGACGCCATCGCGGGCAAGCCTCGCTCCTACGGGATGCGTGGTGTTTTCGTAGGAGCGAGGCTTGCCCGCGAAGACGTCAGTCGCCACAACGAAAATCCCGGATCAGGTGGCTTCGTTGAGAATCAAGCTGCGGTAATGCCCCGGGTTGGACCCCGACCACTTGCGAAAGGCTTTGTAGAACGAGCTCGCATCGGCAAACCCCAACCGGGTGGCAATTTCGGCGAAGCTGATGCTCGGTTCGGCCAGCCACACTATCGCCAATTCCTTGCGCACGCTGTCCTTGAGCCCCTGATACGTCTGCCCTTCCTCGGACAATCGCCGCCGCAGGGTCGAGGCGGACATGCACAGGCGTTGCGCCAGGGCGTCGGTTTCCGGCCATTGTTCGGCAGGCAGTTGCCGCAGGTCATGCTTGATCCGGCTAGCCAGGCTTTGCGGATCGCGATACTTCACCAGAATGTTCGCTGGCGCCTGGGCCAGGAACCGCTGAAGCTCTTGCGCCGTGCGCTTGATCGGCAGGTCCAGGCAATCGGCGGCGAAGATCATCCGCGTGCGTGGCCGATCGAACCGCAGGTTCTCGGAAAACATCACCTGATAGTCATCGCAGAAATCCGGCTGCGGGCAACGTAACTCGATGGCCAGGATCGGAATCCGCCGCCCGGCCAACCAGCAGGCCACGCCGTGAACGATCATCCAATAAGTGAAATAAGTGAAGGCGCGACGCGGTGCGTGCTCGTCTTCCAACAGCACGATTTCCGCCAGGCTTTGCTGGTGCACCAGTTCGGCGGGCATGCACTCGAGCATCAACGACAGAAAACCCAGGCCACTGGTCAACCCCGCCGCCAGGCTGGGCTGGACCATGGCGCAGCGACAGAGAAACTCAAGGCTGCCGGATTTAAGCTTGCGTGGGTCCATGCCAAAAAATTCGTCGTCGCCACGCCGCGCCAGCAAGCGCCACAACCGCGCATAGGCGGTGGCCGGCACCCGTGCGCCATTGCTGAGCAGCAGAGACGGATCGATGCCAACTTTGTTCAACACCTCATCGGTGGAGGCACCTGGGGCACAACTCTGCAACAGCGCTTCGCGTACCAGTTGAATGGAGATGGTGTCTTTTTCCGACATTGCGCGAGGTGGGCCTGTTGATTGAGTGGTAGGCATATTAGCGTGATTCCGTAGGAGCGAGGCTTGCCCGCGAAGAACGATCTCGCGGTTTCACGGAAAAACCGAGTTTTCTGCTTCGCGGGCAAGCCTCGCTCCTACGGGGGCGCGGCGATCTTTTGATCTGTTCAGCTTAGGTTCAGGTAAATGTCAATGATTGCCATTTGGGAATGAGTGTCATTATGTTACAACTTTGCACCCTATCTATTCGTGACACGGTGCCGAATGCTCGTTCCTTTCCTGATCATGCTGCGCGAAGGCATCGAGGCGGCGTTGATCGTCGGCATCATCGCCAGTTACCTCAAACAGACCGGTCGCGGTCAGTGGATGCCTGCTGTATGGATCGGCGTGTTCCTCGCCGCCGCCCTCGCCCTGCTGGTCGGTGGTGGCCTGGAACTGGTCAGCGCCGAGTTTCCGCAGAAACAACAGGAACTGTTTGAAGGCATGGTCGGCCTGGTGGCCGTTGGCATCCTCAGTTCCATGGTGTTCTGGATGCGCAAGGTGGCGCGCTCGATCAAACATTCGCTGCACGAGTCCCTCGATCAGGCGCTGACCGGTTCCCGACATCAGGTGATTGCCCTGATCGCCATGGTGTTTTTCGCCGTGGCTCGGGAAGGCCTGGAAACAGTGTTTTTCCTGCTGGCGGTGTTCCAACAGAGCGAAGGCCCGGCAGCACCGATCGGCGCCCTGCTCGGCCTGATCCTGGCAATCATCGTCGGCTTCCTGATCTACAGCGGCAGCATGCGCCTGAACCTCGGTGCGTTTTTCCGCTGGACCGGCCTGTTCATCCTGGTGGTCGCCGCCGGCATCCTCGCCAACTCAGTGCAGGCGCTGCATGAAGCCGGGGTCTGGAATCACCTGCAAACCGTGCTCTTCGACATCAGCGCCACGCTGCCGATGGATGGCCCGCTGGGCTCGGTGCTGGCCGGAATGTTCGGTTATCAGGATGCGCCGACCGTCAGCACCCTGGGTGCGTACGCGATCTATTTGCTGGTGGCGCTGGTGATGTTCTTCCTGCCAACACCTAGCCCCTGTAGGAGCGAGCACGCTCGCGATGGTCGTCAACGATAACGCGTGAAACCAGGCGCCCTGCGGTGCCTGTGCATTCATCGCGAGCAGGCGCGCTCCTACAGGGTTAGGGGCCTGCACATTCCAATTTCCAATCAGTAAGGGCTCCCATGCCAAATCCAGCCCCTCCCCAGGCTTCCCCTCCCCGCGCCTTGCGCCGGGCGGTGGCCGGTTCGGTGATCGTGATGATCGCCGCCGGCGGCCTGTTCTACTACGCCTCGAAAATGGCGGCGTCCAGGCGCCAGGCCAACCACGACGAGGTGATCGTGAACATTCATCCGCATAGCTGCGAGCCCAACGCCCTGACAGTGCCCGCCGGGCGCGCCAGCTTTCGCATCGTCAACCGCTCCGACCGCGCCGTGGAATGGGAAATCCTCGATGGCGTGCTGGTGGTCGAAGAGCGAGAAAACATCGCACCGGGCCTGAGCCAGGTGATCAACGCCAACCTGTTGCCCGGCGACTACACGATTACCTGCGGCCTGCTGAGTAACCCGCGCGGCACCCTGCACGTCACGCCGACGGCGGCCTCGGACGCGGCAGCCAAAGCCAGGCCCTCGATGGTCGCCTTCGTCGGCCCATTGTCGGAGTTTCGCGTTTACCTGAGTAGCCAGGGCACGGCGCTGATCAAGGCCGTTGCTGCACTCGATCAAGCCATCGAAGCCGGTGATTTGAGCCAGGCACAAACCCTGTATTTGCCAGCCCGCGCGGCTTACCAGCGACTGGCCCCTGCGGCACAACGCCTGGCCGAACTGGACAACGTCATCAACGCGCGCGCCGATTACTTCGAAAAACGCGAACAGGACCCGGCCTTCGTCGGCTTCCATCGCCTCGAGTACGCACTGTTCCAGCAACGCAACCTCGATGACCTGGCACCGGTCGCCCAGCGCCTGCTCACGGACGTCACCACCCTCAAGCAACAGCTGTTGGCGCAATCACTGCCACCCGAGCAACTGGTGAGCAGCGTGGTGCGCAACCTCAACAGTCTCGCCGATGTTCGTGCCAGCAACGGCGAAGAAGAACGCTACAGCCACAGTGACCTCAACGGTTTTGCCGGCAACCTCGACGCCGCGCACAAGGTCGTCGAGTTGCTGCGCCCACTGCTGGCCAAATCCGCCGCCGACCTGCTGCCGACACTCGACATGGCCCTGAGCGATTTCGACACCGAACTCAACGGTTTCAAGGTCGACAACGGTTACGCCAGCTACGACAGCGTCAGCGCCCAACAGCGTCAGCAGATCGCCGACAAGGCCAAGGCATTGGCCGCCGCACTCGATGGTATCGATCCCGCCCTTGGCCTTTCCGGCCTTTAAGCAGAAGACGAGTTTCAGATGAACGATTCAAAGCCATTCAACCTCCAGCGTCGCCGGGTACTGATGGGTATGGGCGCCGCCGGTGTCGCACTGGCAGGCTCGACGCTGAGCTGCCCGGCCATGGCCTCGAGCCCCGCGCAGGTCGCCGAGGCCCCCAGCAGCGACCGTACCGAAGACCGCCACGACTTCCACGGCAAGCACCAGAGCGGCATCGTCACCCCGCGCCCGGCGTCGGGCATGCTGGTGTCATTCGATGTGCTGGCGAGCGACCGAGACGACCTTGAGCGGCTGTTGCGCACACTTAACGAGCGCATCGCGTTTCTGATGAAGGGCGGCCCGGTGACCCAGGTCGACCCAAAACTGCCGCCGGTGGATTCGGGGATTCTCGGCCCGGTGGTGACCCCGGATAACCTAACCATCACTGTATCGGTGGGTGAATCGCTGTTCGACGAGCGTTTCGGCCTGGCGGACGTCAAACCCAAGCGCCTGAGCCGCATGGTCGGTTTCCCCAACGATGCGCTGGAAGCTGATTGCTGCCACGGCGACCTGAGCCTGCAGTTCTGCGCCAACACCGCCGACACCAACATCCACGCCCTGCGCGACATCGTGAAAAACCTTCCGGACCTGCTGTTGGTGCGCTGGAAACAGGAAGGCAGCGTGCCGCCCCAGGCCCCGGCGAAACCCGGCAAGCCTGCGCAGAGTGCACGCAACTTCCTGGGCTTCCGTGACGGTTCGGCTAACCCTGACTCCAACGATGGCAACGCCATGGACCGCATCGTCTGGGTCCAGCCGGGCAGCGACGAACCGTCATGGACCGCAGGCGGCAGCTATCAAGCGGTGCGGATCATCCGCAACTTCGTCGAACGCTGGGATCGCACGCCCTTGCAGGAACAGCAAAGCATTCTCGGCCGGGTCAAAAGCAGTGGTGCCCCCATGGGCGGCAGCCATGAGACCGAAGTGCCCGACTACGCCAAAGATCCCGAAGGCAAGCTGACCAAGCTCGACGCCCACATCCGCCTGGCCAACCCGCGTACCGCCGCGACCCAGGCCAATCTGATCCTGCGCCGGCCGTTCAACTACTCCAACGGCGTAAACAAGAACGGCCAGTTGGACATGGGCCTGCTGTTCATCTGCTACCAGGCCGACCTGGAAAAAGGCTTCATCACCGTGCAGACCCGACTCAACGGCGAACCGCTGGAGGAATACCTCAAGCCGGTCGGCGGCGGGTACTTCTTCACCTTGCCCGGTGTCACAGGCGACCAGGATTTCATCGGTCGCTCGCTACTCAGCGCTGCTCAACCCAAAACAACAACTTGATCCCCCACGGAGCCCTTTCATGAAAAAGTCGCCACTGGCAATAATCCTGACCCTAGGCTTGCTCAACACCCCACTTTCAGCGTTCGCGGCAACGGCGCCGCTAGAGCTTGTGCAACCGATTTCCGATTATAAGATTTACGTCACCGAGCAACTGGATGAACTGGCCAGCCACACCCAGCAATTCACTGACGCCGTGAAAAAAGGTGACTTGGCCATGGCGAAAAAGCTCTATGCGCCGACGCGGGTTTACTACGAGTCCATCGAGCCGATTGCCGAACTGTTCAGTGACCTGGATGCCTCCATCGACTCCAGGGTCGATGACCACGAAAAAGGCGTGAAGGCTGAAGAATTCACCGGGTTCCACCGCATCGAATACTCACTGTTCTCGGAAAACAGCACCCAGGGTCTCGGCGAACTGGCGGACGGTCTGGATAAGGACGTCAAGGACCTGCAAACCCGCGTCGCCGGCCTGACCTTCCCGCCTGAGAAAGTCGTCGGCGGTGCTGCTGCTCTGCTCGAAGAAGTGGCGGCCACCAAGATTTCCGGTGAAGAAGATCGCTATAGCCATACCGACCTGTATGACTTCCAGGGCAACATCGATGGCGCGAAGAAAATCGTCGACCTGTTCCGCCCGCAGATCGAGAAGCAGGACGCCGCCTTTGTCGCCAAGGTCGACAAGAACTTCGCCACGGTGAACAAGATCCTGGCCAAGTACAAAACCCGCGATGGCGGTTTCGAGACTTACGACAAAGTGAAGGAAAACGACCGCAAGGCGCTGGTTGGACCGGTCAATACCCTCGCAGAAGACTTGTCGACCCTACGCGCAAAGCTCGGCTTGAACTGACTCAGGTCCCTGTAGGAGCGAGCACGCTCGCGATGAACGAAAGCACACCGCGGGCACACAGATAGCACGCGTTTATCTTCACGGCCTTCGCGAGCAAGCTCGCTCCTACAGTTTTCACAAGGGCAAGACCTTTGATTTATCCAGCGCTCGCCCGATAGGATAACCGTCGGTATCCAGGACGTACCATTTGTTGTCTATCTGAGTAGCCAAGGTTTCCGTGCCGTTCACTCGGCCCAATGAAGTGGTGACCGAACGCGGCAATCGAGTGGACGCCCCATTCACCATCCCGCCAAAGAAACCCCTTAGCCGGTCCACGCATGCCTGCAAATGACTGGTGCCCGCCTGAGTCAAGGTAAATACGCCACTTGTCAGAACTTTGCGCAATGAGCCAATGGCCCTTCCCCCTCCGACGATCAGATCTGGCAGACCATCCAGCGGGTTGATCATTGAGATAACGGTGGTGCCGGTAACCTTGACAGCTTCAAAAGCCTTGATACTGACAGGTACGACCGAGTTTAAAGTCTTGGAAATCTTGGCCGCTCCGCCTGCCAAAGCGCTTAAACCTGAAACGAGGTCCGTGAAACACCCGAAGGCGCCGTTGATGAACCGCATCCGATCTTCGGATTGCAAGTCATCCGTACAACCCACAAAAGGGATCAGTTTCACCAGGAAATTTTCCACCTTTTCCCAGTAGGCACGGTTTTCATCGGCTGTCGTTTGCCCTCTCGCTTTTTTAAACAGAAAATCCCGCTCTCCCTGCAGGTAGTTTCCATTGATGATACGGTCGACGATATTCCCTGTTTTGCTCGAACTGTAGCTATCCGGGACAAAAGCAGATTGCCCGCTCCCGTTCGCCGTCGTACCGGGTAGCGCGCCTCCCAACGGTTCAATGATCAGTTTGTTAGATTGGGCACCCGCGGCCGGTGCAGTTCCCTGAGAATAGGCTGAGAAATCAAAAGGCAGTTGTGTACCTCGCTGTACATCCACGTTGACGGTGGATCCCTTACTGACTCGCGCCTTTTCTATTCTTGTTACGCCTTCAAGCGGCAAGTCGTCCGGCAAATCCGTACGCTCGATGATCAACATGCGACCGGGAAAGAACTCAAAATATCTGACTTTCTGCTGGTACTCACAGCGCAACAACGTGCCGTACCGGCCACGGAACGCCGCTTGCATCGTCGCTGTTTCATCTTCTTTGGGTTTGCCGGTTTCTTCACGCAAGGTAAAGAGTTTCACTTCGCCCTGTTCAAGGCACTGGCGAGTTTCGAGTGGCAAAGCCGCTATCAACGATTGGGTTGTGACAACGAAGCCGCTTTTTCGCGCATTGAAAAAACGGTCTACCGAACTCGTGAGCAGGTCGTTCAATACCGGCAACACCCTCACAGCCCGATCAAATAATGCTTGCTCTATCGGCGTGCTGGTGACTACCCAGTTCCGTGTAAACAAATCACCGTCCATGTAAGCCTCGACGAGCGTTTTCTCCACCGTACTGATAGGCGTAAACCTATCGAGCGGTGTGAACACGTTGGCCTTG
Source organism: Pseudomonas putida (assembly GCF_050990305.1). Lineage (GTDB taxonomy): Bacteria > Pseudomonadota > Gammaproteobacteria > Pseudomonadales > Pseudomonadaceae > Aquipseudomonas > Aquipseudomonas putida_AH. The sequence goes on from NZ_CP158817.1 coordinate 3,380,083, forward strand.
ATTTTTATGTCGTCCACGGTCTCCGTGGTGAGGAAAGAGAAGATTTTCCCAAGTTCCCTGACCGCGATTTCCTTGCGCGTCTCCAATCGGGTTTTAAACCCGTCAATCGCTTGGGAAAGCTCTGCTCGTTGTGATGCAAATCTGTTGGCTGCGAGCAAATAGTCCGCCGGGGAATAGAGCGCGTCCGCGCGTTGATGAACGACACCGTTCATGACGCCCCAGGCCACCAAAATATCAGCGGCGGCGGTCTTGAACAGCAGCTGTTGCTCTGGCGTGGTGGGGATCAGCAGGGCCAGCGCCATCAACTGTTCATTGTCCATGACCCGCGAGCAGCCTGGCTCCTGAATTTCGGCGATAGCGGTGCCCAGGCGCAGTGCCATCCAGTTCGCAGTGCCCATCTGGAGTCCTTTGTCAGTATCGCGCGTCAGGAATTCGGGTGCCGCGTCGGCCAGGAACACATGCGCAATCAGCGGCGCCGCCCGGGCACTGACACCCTTGTTGTCCACCAGGTGACGTTCAATTTCCGCGCGCACGGCGGCCAGATCCCGCCCCAGGTTCTTAGGCTGGTAAACGTCATACCCGGCGACAGTGCCTGGCCTACCGGGTACGTCGGGGTCCACTTTGACTTTGATCGCTGCCAGCAACAGTTTCTGATAGTGCTCGGGTAACGCCGTTTGACCTGCTCCATACCAGTCCAGCGTATTGAGCAGTTCGTGCCCCCAGGCAACGGCCTGGTCTTTTTCAAACATCGCTTCCAGCAATTGATCGACGTGAGTGCGACGGTATTCAACGGACGTATCGCCCAGCAGGTCGGCGCCCAATGCATCGATAATCGAGCTGGCATCGTTGAAAAAACCCGCCTGCAGATTAATGATTTTGGCTCGGTCTTCGGGCGTCAGGCTGATGATGGATTGAGCATCCCCAAGCAGATCAGCGCCGTAGTCGCCCAATGGCGGTGCACCCGGCAATGTTGTATTGAGCCAATGCATGACGTTACGTACCTCACCCGCTGTTTTGGGTGAGCCGAAACCTCGGTAATTGATCACCTGCTGCAAGTCCATGGATAACGTTGAATACAGGGTATTCCCCGTTTCCTTGACTGCTTGCAGCAACTGAGCAAATGGGATGCTCAACGAACTTTCAGCGCTGACCAGCGCCGTCAAGTCGTACCATTGCATCGAACGTTGGACCTGGATTTTGTTATCACTGATCCGTACCGGCGAGTTGGAACAATCGATACTCAGCCCCTCACAAATTTCAAGCATCCTCGGCAACGTTAGAAACTTGTTCAAAACTTCAACTTTTTCCGCGCACTTATCCGCCAGCGGCAAATAGTTGGCGCTTCGGGTATACCGCCCCGACAACAAAAGAGGCGCGTCGTCTGGCAAGTTTTCCACCGCCATTTTCAACTCATACCCCAATTGGGCACGCCCCTTCGTCTCAGCGATCAGCGTCGTAACTTCATTACATTCCTGATCGATCACCGCCTTGTCATCAGAAGTGAATGGCGGCCACCCTTCTTTTTTCAGACGATCAGCCAACGTGCCGGCTTCCTTATCGCTGGTGGGAGGCACGACCTTGAAAAAATCCAGGATCACGGCACACGGAATGAGGTTCTGATTGTCGTCCACGAACGGCAGACCAAAATTGCCAGGATCGAGCACTTGCCTCGCAGCGAGTACGGATGTGGAAACCCTCCACCACCCCGAGTCATCCCATAGGCTGAATGTTTGGGTACTGCTCACCCCGTCACGGATGACCGTTCCTGAAACTGAGTCTCGATAGATGCTCAATGTATCGAGCACCAATCCTTTGGACTCGAACCAGGCAAGCACGGCAGGATCATTCAGGGTCTGCCGCAAAAGCGCCAGCGGCCGGTTCATGGAACTGTCTTCAGGGACAGACAGAGGCCTGTCCTGACTCGCCTCCAACCGTTCCTGCACACGGGTTTGCAGGTTTTGATCAGCCTGCTGCGTGATCTGCGCATCACTGAGTGCCTCCGGCACCCAGAGTGAGCTGTCGTCGGCGGGGTCCTTTTGATCGGAGCTGGCGGCGATCTCCTCCGTCTCGATATAGGTATTTCCATTCTCGTCGACTTCCAGTCTGGAAAACTGCAAGTGGGCGTAGTGATTTCGGGGCTCGAAGATACGCTCGTCGACCAGCTCGGCGTCCGAGCGATACGACTGGATTGAACCCAATTCATCAACAATCATTTCTGGTTGCCTGGGGGGCGCTTCCGTTGCGAAGTGCGCCTGTGGGTGCATCGCTGCTTGACCGAACCATCGTTTGTAAAACTCGTTCACAGCGGCGTAAATCGCAATCAGCGCTGCCGTAGCAGTGGCATATGGATGCTGCTCGACGGCGATGGTCGCAATCTTCCATGTCGCCACGCCAGCGGACGTCAGGTAACCGGCGGTGGCCTGCAGCCAATGTGCGAGCCCGGCGCGCAAGGTCTCCAGGGAATCGGCCTGAAGTTGCTCCACGGTATCGACGTAGGGATTACCGACTGAACCGTAAGAAGAGGATGGAGCAGATGCAAATGGTGTTTTAATTTGCGCCTGCATCAGCTGTTCCTTGATCTCTTTGTACGGCTTGCCGAGATCGTCGAACTTCACGGCTGCAACGGGACTCCAGCCGGTTACACCCTGTACGGTTCGGGTAAAGAATTCATCGATCGCAAGCACCAACGGTTCAAGTTGCGCGAAAGGGTTGATGGAAACCGATGCGGGCTTCTGCGGTTCAGGGGGCAATGGTGACGTCTGCGCCTTGGGAGGTTTGGGACTGTTGGGACGCAAACTGCTGGCAATACCCGATGCCTCATGGGCGATGTACCCGGCATACAACAACCGAGCCGCCAAACCGTTCGGCATACGCGGTCCATTGATGTGGACATGCGTGTAGTAATCGCCCTTGCGTTCGATTTCCTCAAGCGTCTGCATCAATGAAAAGTCGTTTTCGCTGTCGGTTACCTTGTCCTCGTTTGCCTGTGGCCTGGGAGCGGTACGAAAGGCGAAACTTGCCATCGATGCCGTACTGACAAGGGGGGTGATGACTGAATTCGCCCCTTTATAAAGCGCCTGTCCCAGGTCTTTGGCGGTCAAGGCACCCAGCGAATTCAGTGCAGAGTTTGTATGCTTAACGACGCGTTGCATGCCTGTCTGCACCCAGGCGGGATCAATCCACTCTTTGAATTCGTCCAGCAATGTCGGAGTCGGCTTGAGCCTGATGCTCTGCCAGAGACCTTCGACTGCACGCTTGTGCCGCTCCGGAAACCGTTCTCCGCGAGGTTCATTCAAGCGCTGTAGAAATTCGCCCAGCAGGAATTTTATTTCTTCAGGAGATCGCCGGTCCTTTGCGCAGTCTTCCAGTTTCATCAGCGTGCTGTTCAGTCGCCCCTCGACCCAGGGCCTGATGGAGGATCGGCAATCCTTGACCACCGCTTGCAGCTCCTGCCATTGCACATCCGTCAACAATTCATCATTGGCAATTTTCCCGTCGCGTTGCAGGCGTGACAGCGCCAATTGCGATTGGATGAACCCTGCGACGCTGTTGCTTGTGTTACCTGGAGAGAAACTCAGGCGCTCACCGAACGCATTGGCCCATTCGCCGGGAGGCAGTTTACAGAGCGCTTCCACCATTTCGCGCAGTTGCCCCGTCGTCCATTCCCCCAGGGGCCTGATTGAACGCATCACCGCGTCGACGAACAGATCTGCCGACGCCCTGCCCAAGGGCCGTTGAAAAAAACCGGTATCCAGCGCGTAGAGAAACTCTTCTTCTAAAATCTGATGGGTGCTCAGGTACGTCTCTACAAACGTGCAGGTCTCATTGAAAGACTGCTGATCCTTGATAACGTCCCATGGGGTTTCGATACCCCCACCACAGTAAGCAGGAAAAACGATCCCGCCTTTTTCCACAGCAGGCCCCGTCGCCCCGTGTCGAGCGTGATTGTCAGGGAGTTTCGGGGACCGCTGCCCTTGATGGGTAGTCAATACCTGGGCAGATAGGCGTGTGTGAAAAAGGGGCGTACTGGAGGGATTGGAGCTTGTCGGGATATGAGTGGCGTTGATCGGGCGTGAGTTGAGCATTGCGCGCTTCCTTGCGGCACTGAGTTCGCCACAACGTTAGCTGGCTCGTCGTCAGCACACTACAAGAAAACGCTCAGAGTCAGCTCCCCTTTTGAGGCGCTCGATACAGGATTGAAGGTTCGTTGATGCTCACAGAATGCGGTACAGCAACCGTTCGATCCGGACTCGACTCACGCGCTTGAGAAACTTGGCCACCCCCGCCGGGTATTCAGGCAGTGTTTCCAGGTCCTGATAACGCTGAATGCGCGTGGTGTGCTGGAAAATCTCTTTCAGTTCCTTGCCACGCGGCTCAAGCAATTCGCCTTTGGGATCATCGATCAGCAAGGCGTTTTCCAGATCCAGGCGGAACGCTCGCGGATTGAGGTTGTTGCCGGTCAGCAAGGTGTAGCGCTTGTCGATCCACATGCCCTTGAGGTGGTAGGTGTGGTCGGCATCCTTCCACAGGTGCAGGTTCAGTTGACCGCTGTCGATGTTGCGCTGATGGCGCTTGGCGAAACGACGCAGGCTGATTTCATAGAGATACGGCAGCGCCGAGATCACCTTGAATGGCTCGCTGGGCGGGATATAGAAGTCGTTGGCGGTCTTGTCGCCGACCACGATGTCGATTTTCACGCCACGGGCCAGTGCCCGATTGATCTCACGGATAATCGCCAGCGGCAGGTTGAAATACGGCGTGCAGATGGTCAGTTGCTGTTGGGCGCTGGCGATCAATTCGCAGATCGCCCGGTTCAGCGGGTTGTTCTTGCCAACGCCGAGCAATGGGCTGACCGACAGGCCACTTTTTTCCGTGGTGCCTTGGGTGGTGTCGTACGTGGCATGCTTGAGGCGGCTGCGCAGATCGCCAATGTCGTTGCGCAGGCTGCGGGTGGTCGGCAGGTTCGGCAGATCGAGGCGGTGTACTGCTTTGGAGGCCACCAGACCATGTTGAACGAGGTGATGCATGGAGTCAGCCAAGGCCTGGTTACGTAGCAGGTGATAGCGGTCGTAGCGGTACTTGTCGAACTTGTGCAGGTAGACGTTGTTCAGGCTCGCGCCGCTGTAGATCACGCAGTCATCGATGACGAAGCCCTTCAGATGCAGTACGCCGAACAACTCACGGGTCTGCACCGGTACGCCATACACCGGTACCACACTTTCGTGGGTGCGGGTCATTTCCTGATACCAGGCCGAGTTGCCTGGCTGTTTACCGGCACCGATCAAGCCGCGCTGGGCGCGCAGCCAGTCGACGACCACCACCACGTCCAGGTGTGGACGCGCCAGTTTGGCCGCGTGCAAGGCATCGAGGATTTCCTGGCCGGCCTCATCCTGTTGCAGATACAGGGCAACGATATAGATGCGTTGGGTGGCGCTGGCAATTTTCTCCAGCAGGCTACGACGGAACTCGGCAGCGCCAGAGAGGATGGTGACGGCATCGGCGGTCAGCGGAAAACTGCGCAATTTGGGCAGCAGGGAGCGTTTGAAAAGCAACGGCATAGGGCTCGCAATCGGGTCGAATCCAGAGAGTTTGAGAGCTTACACCATGGATGGGTTCGGGTCTTCCCGATGGATTGATGGATGAACGCATTCTCATGTAGGAGCTGCCGCAGGCTGCGATCTTTTGATCTTGTTTTTAAAATCAAAAGATCGCAGCCTGCGGCAGCTCCTACAGGGCCATTTATCAGGAGCGTGAAATATTATTTGCCAATGGAGAACGATCGTTCTACTGTTGGCCGCATGAACGAATTAAACAACAATGGCACACGCGACATCATTCTGGATGTCACCGAAAAGTTGATCTACAAAAGTGGCATCGCCGCCACGGGCATGGATCTTCTGGTGAAAACCGCCGGCGTCTCCAGAAAAAGCATCTACCGCTACTTCGCCAACAAGGAGGAGCTCACCGTCGCGGCCCTGCAACGGCGGGACCAGCGCTGGATGCACTGGTACACAAGTGCGGTGAATCAGGCACAAAGCCCGGCCGAGCGCCTGCTTAACCTGTTTTCCGTGCTCAAGACCTGGTTCGATTCCGAAGGTTTTCGCGGCTGCGCCTTCATCAATACCAGTGGCGAAACCGGCGACCCGCAAGATCCGGTTCGGCTGGTCGCCAAGGACCACAAACAGAAACTGCTCGACTACTTGTGCGAGCTGTGCACTGAACAGGGCGCCGAAGATCCGCAGTTGCTGGCCAAACAGCTGCTGATCCTGATTGACGGTGCCATTACCGTGGCGCTTGTAATGGGTGATCACAGTGCCGCCGATAATGCGCAATGCATGGCGCGTAAATTATTGGACCTGTAATAGCTTAATCAAGCCCGACAACTAGCTTGATCGTTAATTTTACGGAGATCTGAAATGTCAAACGCCGAAGTTCGTCCGCCATTGCCGCCCTTCACCCGTGAATCGGCCATCGAAAAAGTTCGCCTGGCCGAAGATGGCTGGAACTCACGCGATCCGCAGCGCGTGTCGCTGGCCTACACCCTGGACACCAAATGGCGCAACCGTGCGGAGTTCGCTAACAACCGAGAAGAGGCCAAGGCCTTCCTGACCCGCAAATGGGCCAAGGAACTGGATTATCGCTTGATCAAGGAACTCTGGGCGTTCACCGACAACCGGATCGCCGTGCGTTATGCCTATGAATGGCACGACGATTCGGGCAATTGGTTCCGTTCCTACGGCAACGAGAACTGGGAATTCGACGAGAATGGCTTGATGGCCAATCGTTTTGCCAGCATCAACGACCTGCCGATCAAGGAAAGCGAGCGCAAATACCGTTGGCCGCTGGGCCGGCGCCCCGACGATCATCCGGGCCTGTCGGACCTTGGCCTGTAAACACCGTTGAACCGTAGGAGCTGCCGCAGGCTGCGATCTCTTGATCTTGAAAGTCAAAAGATCGCAGCCTGCGGCAGCTCCTACACAAAGCATTCGGTCGCCCGCGGGATTGGATGCGGGTAAGATATCGGCCCTTCCCCGCAGCCCCTTTGCTGCACCCTGCCGATTAAGCCGATTCCATGCCTTTCGAACTCAGTGTTGACCTCACCACCCTGTCCATTCTGGCCCTTGTCGCTTTTATTGCCGGCTTCATCGACGCCATCGCTGGCGGTGGCGGTCTGTTGACCACGCCTGCCTTGCTCACCGCCGGCCTGCCACCACACCTGGTGCTGGGCACCAACAAACTCAGTTCGACCTTCGGCTCGGCCACCGCCAGTTTCACCTTTTACCGTCGCAAGTTGTTCCACCCCAAACAGTGGATGCACGCCATCGTTGGCACCCTGGTCGGTGCACTGACCGGTGCCGGGGTCGCGCATTTCCTGCCCGCCGAGTGGCTGAACAAGATGCTGCCGGTGATCGTCTTCGCCTGCGGCCTTTACCTGTTGTTTGGTGGCACGCCGAAAGCGCCGCTGGACAGCGACGCGCCAATCAAGAAGAAATGGCAGTCAACCCAGGGTTTCACCCTCGGTTTCTATGATGGCGTGGCCGGTCCCGGCACCGGGGCGTTCTGGACGGTCAGCAGCCTGCTGATGTACCCCATCGATCTGGTCAAGGCCAGCGGCGTGGCGCGCAGCATGAACTTTGTCAGCAACATTGCGGCGCTGTCGGTGTTCGTTTTTTCGGGACAAGTGGACTGGATCATCGGCCTGTGCATGGGCCTGTCGGTGATGGTCGGCGCGTTCTTCGGCGCTCGCACCGCCATCAGTGGCGGCGCGAAGTTCATTCGTCCGGTGTTCATCACCGTGGTGCTGGGCTTGACCGTGCGGCTAGCCTGGCAGCACTGGTTCAGCATGGCCTAAACGCCGCGCCACATAGACGTCGATCAGGTAACGGGCAATCGAGCGCGACGCCGGCAACGGCGGCAGCGCATGGACGTTGAACCACTGGGCGTCTTCGATCTCGTCTTCCTGACAGACGATTTCGCCCCCGGCGTATTCGGCATGGAAGCCGAGCATCATCGAGTGCGGGAACGGCCAGCACTGACTGCCCATGTACTGGATGTTCTTGACCTCGATTTGCACCTCTTCACGCACCTCGCGAACCAGGCAATCCTCGGCCGACTCCCCAGGCTCCGCGAACCCCGCCAACGTGCTGTAGACCCCCGTGACAAAGCGTGGCGAGCGTGCCAACAGCACTTCATCGCCACGGGTCACCAGCACGATCATGCTCGGCGAAATACGCGGATAGCTGCGCAAATCGCACGGTTTGCAATACATCGCCCGCTCACGCGGCACCTGGGTCATGGCCTGACCGCAGTTACCGCAAAAACGGTGTTCACGGGCCCAGGTGCCGATCTGCGCGGCATAACCGAGCACTTTGTAGACGGTGTGGTCACCCTCGAGCATGAACGCCCGCAGGCCTTTCCAGTTGCAGCCCGGCAGCTCGCTGTGAGTGCGCAACTCCAGCAAATACACCGGTTCGCCGTCGAGGTGACCGATGCCGTGCTCGGCCAGAATCGAAAGATCCTGGCGCTTGAGCCATTCACGGGGGAACAACGCGCCATTGTCATCGAACAGGAAGCCTTCAGGGCTGCGGGCCACGGCCCAGCCGCCCGGTTGATCGGTGTCCAGAACTGCAGTCGTCCAGCGTGGAATCATTGTTCAATCAATCCGCAAAATCGGGTTTCTGTTTGCTCATATGGGCGGCCATGGCCACGCGCAAATCAGTGGATTGCAGCATGGCGGCGTTCCAGGTAGCGACGTATTCGAGACCGTCATCGATGCGATGGTCGCGCATGTAGCTGATCATCTCCTTGGTACCGGTCACGGCAATCGGCGACTTGCTCGCAATCTCGCGGGCAATGCCCATGACGCCGTCGAGCAGGCTGGCGGTGTCGCTGTAGATGCGATTGACCAGGCCCATGCCACGGGCTTCTTCGGCACCGAAGTTGCGACCAGTGTAAGCCAGTTCACGCAGCATGCCGTCACCAATGATGCGCGGCAAGCGTTGCAACGTGCCGACGTCGGCGGCCATGCCAATGTCGATTTCCTTGATCGAGAATTGCGCGTCCTCGGCGGCGTAACGCATGTCGCACGCGGCAATCAGGTCGATGGCGCCACCCAGGCAATAGCCCTGAATGGCGGCGAGTACTGGCTTGCGGCAGTTGTCGACGGCGTTGAACGAGGCTTGCAGATTCAGGATCTTACGTCGCAGCAGTCGTGCGTTGCGCCCGACGTCCTTGCCCAGTTCATTGGCTACGTTCGCCAACATCATCAAGTCGATGCCGGAGGAAAAGTGCTTGCCGGCTCCGCTCAGGACCACCACGCGCACTTCGTCGGTGTCGTCGATCCATTGGAAAATCTCGACGATCTCGCTCCAGAACGCGGCATTCATCGAGTTGATCTTTTCCGGGCGATTGATCTGCACATGGGCAATTTTATCGACCAGTTCGACGTTGAACGCGGTGTATTGAGACATGCCGGTGTTTCCTTTTAGCAGGCAAAAAATGAGGCTGGACTATATCAAGGCCACGAGGTGGCGGTTCGGCCAAAAACGGGACTGCTTTTAGAGATGGATTGTCCGGGCCGGCCTCATCGCTGGCATGCCCGCTCCCACAGGATTCGGGATGCCTTCAAGTCAACGCAGATCCTGTGGGAGCTGGCTTGCCAGCGATGACCGCACCACTAATCTAACTGCCCTTCACCGCCATAAATGCAGCCGTTTCATAAGGCACGGTAATCACCTCCCGCCCCCGCAACTCTGGCTCATCGGCAATCATCGCCCGAATCTGTTCATCCACCTTCGCCCGCTCGGCCTCCGGCAACGCCGCGATAAAACTGGTCGATCGCACTCGATTGAAAATCACATCCTCCGGCGAACCGGTGTGCCCATGGCTGAAACGCTGCCCCTGCAACGGCCCGAACGCCGGATGTGGAAACACCTGGCGCCAGGCACCTGTGTAATAACGTGGCGTATCGCCTTGCAGCGCATTGACGATCGCATCCAGCTTCGGCACCCAGCCGACGCGGGTGTCGCGCAGGTTCCACACCAATCCCAGCCTGCCGCAAGGCTTGAGCACGCGGGCTATTTCGTCGAGTGCCTGCGCGCTTGCGAACCAGTGAAAGGCCTGGGCACAGACCACCACATCCACCGAGGCATCCGGTAACGGCAAGTCCGTTGCGGTGCCGTTCACGGCCAATACCTGCGGGAAAGCCTGGGACAGTTTTTCCAGCATCTGCGCCACCGGTTCCACGGCAATCACCTGCGCACCGGTCGCCACCAATCGCGCCGTGAACTTACCGGTGCCGGCTCCGAGGTCGATCACGGCGGTGTCCTTGTTCAATCCCAAGACGCCTGTCAGCCAGTCGGCCACTTGTGGCGGATAATCCGGGCGGCCGCGCACATAAGTATCGGCGCCGGTTTTGTAGCCTGCAGCCGCCGAGTGGTGAATATGATCTTTCATGACGCAACTCCGCTTCGATGAAGGATGCCAACGAGCATAACCCGACGAAATGAGCTTTCCTTGGGTGAAACGCCGCAAAAAAAATGAATAATTGTTCACAGTGCGGTGTTCATTGATTGCTGGCCACCAACACTCATGGAGCATGTTCATGAACTACCGCTATTCGATTTTCACCGCACCGTTGATACTGACCGTCATGTTGGCCGGCACCCAAGCCTGGGCCCACGGCGAGGACGACACCCCTGCCAAACCCCAATGCCCCAAAGGCCAGGTCTTCGACAGGAAGGTCCAGAAATGTGTCCTGCAAACCAGTAAACTGCTGCCGGACGCTGACCGTACCGATTACGCCTATCAATTGGCCAAGGATGGACGTTACGAAGAGGCCCTGGCCCTGCTCGACACGCTCAAAGACCCCAACACCCCCAAGGCGCTTAACTATCGTGGCTATGCGACGCGCAAACTGGGGCGCACCGATGAAGGCATCGGCTATTACCTGAAAGCGGTCAAGCTCGACCCGCAGTACGCCAAGGTCCGCGAGTACCTCGGCGAAGCTTATGTGGTCAAGGGACAGCTGGATCTCGCCCAGGAACAGTTGCAGCAGATCAAATCGATTTGCGGTAGCACCGCCTGCGAGGAATACCAGGACCTGGCAGAAGCCATCAACGACTCATCGAAAACCTGACACCCTGAAATATCGGAGGCTGTTATCGCCAGCGATCAGGCAATACGCACAGAGCTAGGCCAGCACTTGGCGCGCTTGTGGCGCTATGGCTTGCTGTTGTCCAGACAAAGGCATGTCGCCGAGGATTTGGTGCAGGCCACCTGCGTGCGCGCGCTGGAGCGGGCTGGACAGTTTGAATCGGGCACGCGCATGGACCGCTGGCTGATGAGCATTCTGCATTCGATCTGGCTCAATGAAGTACGTGCCCGTCGGGTGCGGCACGGGCAAGGCACGATGGAGGGCGAAGAGGTGTTGTCGTTCGATGGCGAATACGCGGCGCAAACCCATGTCATGGCGGCGCAGGTCATCCGTCGTGTCGATGCGTTGCCTGAGGCCCAGCGCGAAACGGTGTTCCTGGCCTATGTCGAAGGCTTGTCCTACCGCGAAGTCGCCGAGGTGCTGCAAGTGCCCATCGGCACGGTGATGAGTCGCCTGGCCGCCGCCCGGGGCAAACTGGCCGAATACCCGCCGCTACAGTCCGTCCCCAACCCTTCCAGCGGAGAACGTCGATGAACGTGCGCATTCCGGATGAGCAACTGGTGGCTTATCTGGACGACCAACTCGATGCCCAACAGCGTCAGCGTATCGATGCGGCCGTGGCCGAAGATCCGATGCTCGGTTTGCGCCTGCAATGGCTGAACCGCAGCAGCCTGCCGTTCAAGGCCGCCTACGACGAACTGGGGCGCCAGGCACCGGTGGATCGCCTGCAGGCCATGCTCGATACCCTGCCCTCACCGGCCCGTCCGGCGCTTAATCGCCGTTGGTTCCTCGCGGCGGCAGCTGGGCTGGTGGCGGGTGGCGTGCTGGCGGATCGTTTGTTCCTCGGCTGGCAAATGAGTCGGGAAAAAACCACTTGGCGGCAGTTGGTGGCGGACTACATGGTGCTTTATGTTCCGCAAACCCTCGACCACCTGCCCAGCGACGAAGCCGCCCAACGCACGCAGCTGCGCACCATCGATGCACGCCTGGGCCTGCGCCTTGCGCCCGCGCAACTGACTTTGCCCGGTGCCGAATTCAAACGCGCGCAAATCCTCGAGTACGACGGCATACCCATCGCCCAGATCACCTACCTGGATCCGATCCATGGCCCATTGGCGCTGTGCATCACCCGCTCCAACAGCGGCAGTCGGCATTTTTCCCAGGAGATCCGGCACGAAATGAACATTGTCTATTGGGCCGACATGGAGCATGCGTGGATGTTGATCGGGCGCCATCCGATGGCGGATCTGGCGGAGATGGCCAAGGTGTTGCGTACCCGGCTGAGCGCCTGACCTTGTAGGAGCTGTCGAGTGCAACGAGGCTGCGATCTTTTAAAGCAAGATCAATAGATCGCAGCCTTCGGCAGCTCCTACAGGGGATTTTGGAATTTAAAGAAAGCCGCTGTTTAGACACGTCTGCTGCCAGCCTTCACTAGATCCTGTGCCCTCGGAAACTCCCCAGACGAGTCCAGGACCAGGGTGTATTTCACCTCGTCGCCCACGAAGAAAAAATCCTCGCCCCCTGCCGTGAGATTAGCGCCAATCTTCACTGCCAGCCTGGAAAGGCCATCATCCGGCAAAACCATGGCGAATTTCGTCCACGAGGCATCGACCCAAACGATCCTGATCGCGTTGATCGTCCCTTTTCCCATTCTTGCTATTGGCGCTCCCATCTCCATCCTCTCCTCGTCAGTGCAAGGCGCGACAAACTGCCAGCATGGGGGGAATGAAACGCCTAAATGGCCAAGGTGACTACTGTCAGCTTTGACAGGTCTCGCGGCTTTATACCGATGTTGGCAACCACAACCGAAACCGCGCGCCACCCAACGGCGAGGTTTCCACGGTCAAGGTTCCGCCCTGCGCCTCCAACGCTCGTCGACTGATCGCCAGCCCGAGGCCAAACCCACCCGTGGCGCGATCGCGACTGCGATCGAGTCGGTAGAACGGTTCGAAAATCCGCTCGCGTTCGTCGTCCGGAATGCCGATGCCATCGTCGTCGACCCAGATTTCACACCCTTTGCCGCACACCTGCACGCCGATCTGGATCCGCTTTTCGCAGTAACGCATGGCATTGCGCAGCAGGTTTTGCAGGGCGCGGGCGGTCAGGCGCGGGTCGAGACTGAAGCGTTCGAGCTGGCCGTGCAGCAACACGTCGATGACGATGTCCGGTGATTGCTCGTCATCGATGCTGCCCAAAATGCTGTCGATGAACTCATCCAACGACACCTCGACCTGTTCCGGCACCCGCGCCGGGTTTTGCAGGCGACTGTAGGACAGCAGCTCCAGCACCAGCTCATCAAGCTCGCGAATATGATCCACCAGCCCTTGCAGGCGTTCGCGACTGGCCGCGGGCAGATCGTCGGACAGGGCCAGGGCCAAGCCGAAGTCCAGGCGGGTCAGCGGTGTGCGCAGTTCATGGGAGACGGCATTGAGCAGATCGCGTTGCTGGTTCAACAGATTCTCGATATCGCCGGCCATGGTATCGAAGACGTTGGCCAGGCTGCCGATGTTGGAACTGGCGGCGATCTGCGTGCGTTCGCTCAAATGGCCCTTGCCGAAGCGCTCGGCGGTGCCTTTGAGCCGCTCCAGATCCCGCCAGTGAGGCCGCAACCAGAGCAACAGGCAGGCGAGCATGGTCGCACCGATCAGTACGTTGATGCTCCAGTACAACAGGCTGACGTCCATCGGGTCCGGTGGCACGACCATTTGCACCACGGTTTTTTCGTTGAGCGGCGTGACTGCCAAGGTGCGCCAGCCCCAATCGCCAATGCGTACGACGTTTTCGCCACGCTGCAAGCGCGCCTGCTCATCGACAGAAAATTCAGGATCGTCCTTGGCGCTGAGCACGATATGCAGCGGATGAAACTCCCGGTCCATTTCCGCCGCCAAAGCTGGCCACTCCTCGGTTGGCACCGCCTTGAACTGCTTCACCATGAGGGTTTGCAGGCCACGGGAATAATCGAGGTTGTAGGTCAAGAACCGCTCGTGGAAGACCTTGATCACCAGATCCGGCACCAGATAAATGGCGGCGCTGAACGAAACGATAGTCACCAGGTACAGGCGAAAGAGGATTCTGAACATCGGCTCAGCATTCCCACTCGGAACGGCTGAACAAATACCCCTTGCCCCACACCGTCTTGATCTTGCGTGCCTCGCCGGCATGGTCGTCGAACTTGCGCCGCAGCTTGGAGATCGCCACGTCCACCGAGCGGTCGGTACCGTTGAACTCGATGCCGCGCAGGCGTTGCAAAATCTGGTCGCGACTCAGCACTTCGCCCGCGTGCCGGGCCAGCACCACCAGCAGGTTGTATTCGCCGCTGGACAGTTCCACGGGTTGTTCGCGCCAGGTCACGGTGCGCTCGGACAGGTCGATGCACAGGTTGCCCATCAGAATGCGGTCGTTGGCGGTCTGCGGTTCGCTGAGGCTGCTGCGCCGCAGCAAGGTGCGCACCCGGGCCAGCAATACCCGTGGTTCGCAGGGCTTGGTGACGTAGTCGTCGGCGCCCATTTCCAGGCCCAGCACCTGATCGTGACTGTCGTCGCGGGCGGTGAGCATCAGGATTGGCAGCGTTGCGGAATCGGCGCGCAGCAGGCGGCAAACTTGCAGGCCGTCGAGGCCGGGCAGCATCAGGTCGAGAATCACCAGGTCCGGCGGCGTGACCCGGGCGCGCTCACGCACTTGATCGCCACGGCTGATCACGCTGACGGAGTAACCGTTGCGTTCCAGGTAGCTGGCGATCAGTTCGGCGAGGGCGGCGTCGTCTTCGACCAGGAGGATGTTGGGCATGGGGTGTTTCCAGAAAGTGCTATGGCGCTCGGGCCGGCCTGTTCGCGGGCAAGCCTCGCTCCTACGGGGATTGTGTCGTGCACAAAATCGATGATCGACAACAATTCCGTAGGAGCGAGGCTTGCCCGCGAAGGCAGCCTCTCAAGCGCAAAAGGAATCAAGCTGCAAAGGATATACGCCCTCACCCGCACCTGAGTAAAACCCTTACACAATTTCACACACCCCCAACAAAGCTTCACCGCTACCCTCCCCGCCGCCCAGTAGGATGCGGGGGGTCATTATTGGGGTCATTCATGTCAAAGAATCTGCTTGCCGGGCTCAGCCTTGTAGCCTTGGCGCTGACGCTGAGCGCGTGCGACAAATCTTCGAACGCCGAAGAACAGGCGCCACTGGCCACCGTTCGCATCGAAACCATCCAGGCTCGCCCGCTGTCGATCAGCAGCGAACTAAGCGGACGCATCGCCGCGCCGCGCATCGCCGAAGTCCGTGCCCGTGTCGCCGGTGTGATTCTGGAACGCACCTTCCACGAAGGCAGCGACGTGAAAAAAGGCGATGTGCTGTTCCGCATCGACCCGGCCCCCTTCAAGGCCGACCTCGACAGCGCCGAAGCCGTGTTGCGCAAGGCCCAAGCCAATGCCTTCCAGGCAAAACTGCAAGAACAACGCTACGCCCAGTTGATCGACGACAAGGCCATCAGCGGCCAGGACTACGACAACGCCCGGGCCAACACACGACAGACCGCCGCCGACGTCGCCGCCAGCAAAGCCGCTGTGGAACGGGCGAAACTGAACCTCGGTTACGCCACCGTCACCGCGCCGATTTCCGGTCGCATCGGCCGCGCGCTGGTCACTGAAGGCGCCTTGGTCGGACAGAACGAAACCACGCCACTGGCGCTGATTCAACAGCTGAACCCGATCCATGCCGACCTGACCCAATCGACCCGCGAACTCAACGACCTGCGCCGCGCCTTGCGCTCCGGCCAGTTGCAAGCCGTGGGACAGGGGCAGGCCAAAGCCACGCTGATTCAGGATGACGGCAGCCTCTATCCGCTGCCGGGCAAGCTGCTGTTCAGCGACATCACGGTCGACCCTGGCACCGGCCAGATCATCCTGCGCAGCGAATTCCCCAACCCCGACCTCGACCTGCTGCCCGGCAGTTTCGTGCGGGTGCGTCTGGAGCAAGCAGTGAACCAGCAAGGCATCAGCGTGCCGCAACGGGCGATCCAGCGTGACAGCGCCGGCATCGCGCACGTGCTGCTGCTCGACGATGAACAGCGGGTTGGCCTGCAACCGGTGGAGCTGGGCCCGGTGCAGAACGACCGCTGGATCGTCACCGGCGGCCTCAAGCCCCGCGACCGCATCGTCATCGAAGGCCTGCAACACGCCAAGCCCGGCGACAAAGTGCAGATCGACGACTCCCCCCTTCCCCTTGCCCAGGTTTCTGGTCAGTAGCAGGACGCTTGTTTATGCCGCAGTTCTTTATCGACCGCCCAGTGTTCGCCTGGGTGGTCGCGCTCTTCATCCTGCTGGCCGGTGCGCTGGCCATCCCGCAGTTGCCGGTGGCGCAATACCCCGACGTTGCTCCGCCGCAAATCGAAATCTATGCCGTATACCCCGGCGCGTCGGCGCAAACCGTGGACGAGAGCGTGGTCAGTCTGATCGAGGAAGAACTCAACGGCGCTGACCACCTGCTGTATTTCGAATCGCAGAGCAGCCTCGGCAGCGCGACGATCAAGGCGACTTTCCAGCCCGGCACCGACCCGGAAATGGCCCAGGTGGATGTGCAGAACCGTCTGAAAGTCGTGGAGTCGCGCCTGCCGCAAGCCGTCAATCAGCAGGGCTTGCAAGTGGAGAAAGTCTCAGCAGGTTTCCTGCTGCTGATCACGCTGACGTCCACGGACGGCAAGCTCGATGATGTTGCGCTCAGCGATTACCTGGCGCGTAACGTGATGAACGAGATCAAGCGTCTGGACGGTGTTGGCAAGGCGCAGCTGTATGGTTCGGAACGGGCGATGCGGATCTGGATCGACCCGCGCAAGCTGATCGGTTTCAACCTGACACCGGCCGATGTCAACGCCGCCATCGTCGCGCAGAACGCCCAGGTGTCCGCCGGCAGCATCGGTGACTTACCGAGTCGCACCACCCAGGAAATCACCGCGACCATTCTGGTCAAAGGTCAGTTGTCGACCCCTGAAGAATTCGCCGACATCGTGCTCAAGGCCAACCCCGATGGGTCGACCGTGCGTATCGGTGACGTGGCGCGGGTCGAAATCGGCAGTCAGGAATATCAGTTCGGCACGCGCCTGAACGGCAAACCCTCCACCGCCGTCGGCGTGCAACTCTCCCCCGGCGCCAATGCCCTGAGCACTGCGACGCTGGTGCGGGCGAAGATGGATGAGCTGTCGCGCTACTTCCCGGCCAACGTTGAGTACAAGATCCCTTACGACACCTCACCTTTCGTCAAAGTCTCGATCACCAAGGTGGTCTACACCTTGCTCGAAGCGATGGTGCTGGTGTTCGCGGTGATGTTTTTGTTCCTGCAAAACATCCGCTACACGCTGATCCCGACGCTGGTGGTGCCGGTGGCGCTGATGGGCACGTTCGCGACCATGTTGGCCCTAGGGTATTCGATCAACGTGCTGACCATGTTCGGCATGGTGTTGGCTATTGGCATCCTGGTGGATGACGCCATCGTGGTGGTGGAGAACGTCGAGCGGATCATGGCCACCGAAGGCTTATCGCCCAAGGAAGCGACACGCAAGGCGATGCAGCAGATCACCGGCGCGATCATCGGCATCACCCTGGTGCTGGTGGCGGTGTTCATTCCGATGGCTTTCATGCAAGGCTCGGTCGGGGTGATCTACCGGCAATTTTCGTTGTCGATGGCCACCTCGATCTTGTTCTCGGCGTTTCTCGCCCTGACCTTGACCCCTGCGCTGTGCGCAACGCTGCTCAAGCCCATTGCCAAGGGCGAGCATCACGAGAGGACCGGATTCTTTGGCTGGTTCAATCGCCGCTTTGAGCAACTGACCACGCGCTATCAAGGCTGGGTTGCCTACGCGTTGAAACGCAGCGGGCGTTACCTGCTGATCTACGTCGTATTGCTGGTGGGTCTGGGGCTGTGCTTCAGTCGTCTGCCCTCCTCGTTCCTGCCGGTGGAGGATCAGGGCTACACCATCACTGACATTCAACTGCCACCGGGGGCGAGCAAAAACCGTACGGTGCAGGTGGTCGAACAGATCGAAGCACACAACGCTACCGAACCCGGCGTGGGCGACAGCACGGTGATTCTCGGCTTCAGCTTCTCCGGCAGTGGCCAGAACGCGGCGTTGGCGTTTACCACGTTGAAAGACTGGTCCAAGCGCGGCAGCGACGATACGGCCAGTTCGATTGCCGACCGCGCCAACATCGCCCTCAGTCAGATCAAGGACGCCATGGCCTTTGCCGTGTTGCCGCCGCCAGTGGACGGCCTCGGCACCTCCAGCGGATTCGAGTTCCGCTTGCAGGACCGTGGCGGTCTCGGCCATGCCACCTTGATGCAGGCGCGTACCGAGTTGCTGGAGGCCGCCGAGAAAAGCCCGATCCTGATGAACGTGCGCGAAAGCGCCCTGGCCGAAGCACCGCAGGTGCAGTTGATCGTCGACCGCAAACAGGCGAATGCGCTGGGCGTGTCCTTTGCCGATATCGGCAGTGTGCTGTCTACGGCGGTCGGTTCGACCTATATCAACGACTTCCCCAATCAGGGGCGGATGCAACGGGTGGTGGTGCAGGCTGAAGGCGACCAGCGCAGTCAGGTTGAAGACCTGTTGAAGATTCATGTGCGCAACAACGCCGGGAACATGGTGCCGCTGTCGGCGTTCGTCCAGGCCAAATGGACCCAGGGCCCGGCGCAATTGACCCGCTACAACGGCTATCCGGCAATCAGTATTTCCGGTGAGCCAAAGCCAGGGTTCAGCACGGGTGAGGCCATGGCGGAAATCGAACGGCTGGTGGCGCAAGGCCCGGCGGGTTTAGGTCAGGAGTGGACCGGGTTGTCGTTGCAGGAACGCTTGTCCGGCAGCCAGGCGCCCATCCTGCTAGGGCTGTCATTGCTGATCGTGTTCCTGTGCCTGGCGGCCTTGTATGAGAGCTGGTCGATTCCAACCTCGGTATTACTGGTGGTGCCTCTTGGCGTACTCGGTGCCGTACTGGCGGTGACGTTGCGCGGGATGCCCAACGACGTGTTCTTCAAGGTCGGCTTGATCACCATCATCGGCCTGTCGGCGAAGAACGCAATCCTGATCATCGAATTCGCCAAAAGCCTGTATGACGAAGGCCACGACCTGATCGACGCCACCCTGCAAGCCGCGCGCCTGCGCTTGCGGCCCATCGTCATGACCTCCCTGGCATTCATCCTCGGCGTGGTGCCGCTGGCCATCGCCACCGGCGCCAGTTCGGCGAGCCAGCAAGCCATCGGCACCGGCGTGATTGGCGGGATGATCACCGCGACCTTGGCGGTGATATTTGTGCCGGTGTTTTTTGTGGTGGTCATGAAGCGGGTGCGCAAGCGCAATTAACACCCCCCCCTGTAGGAGCTGCCGCAGGCTGCGATCTTTTGACTTTGGTTTTTAAAAACAAGATCAAAAGATCGCAGCCTGCGGCAGCTCCTACAAAAGCTGGTTTGTGTGAGCTATGGTGCAGCGATGTCCTGCCAACGTGAGTCCACATGCCCTACCTCACCCACACCCACCCTCGCCTGTCTGTCGCCACGACGCTGGGCATTGCGGCCGGCATCCTGATTCCAGGCGGTTCGGTCATCAGCAAAATCCTCATCGGCTGGAACGTCGGGGTCTGGACCTATCTGGTGTTGATGCTTTGGCTCGCAGTGCGTTCCAAGGCGTCGGATGTGAAGCGCATCGCCGAGATCGAAGATGAAAATGCGGGATTGGTGCTGTTGGTGGTGTGCATCGCGGCAATCGCGAGCCTGGCGACCATCACCTTCGAACTGGCTGGTAGCAAAGACCTGGAAACCACTCGCAAGTTGTTGCATTACGGTTTCACCGCACTGACAGTGATCGGTTCATGGCTGCTGATCGGGGTGATCTTCAGCGTGCACTACGCGCGGCTGTTCTACACCTGGGCTGGCAAGGACCCGGCGCTACGCTTTGCCGAAGGTTTGACCACGCCCAACTACTGGGACTTTCTGTATTTCTCGTTCACGATTGGCGTGGCAGTGCAGACCTCAGACGTCGGCGTTGCGACACGGGAGTTGCGTAAGATTGTCCTGGCGCAGTCGTTGATCGGCTTTCTGTTTAACACAGCGATCCTCGGATTTTCGATCAACATCGCCGCCGGACTGTTCAACTGATCCGTGCACAAACGTTCTAGTCATCGCGATCTATGCCGGTATTAAATAGATCGGCAATCCGTCCCGCAGGCGTCACATGAATACTCACAACTGGATCGACCTGTCCCATGACGCCGACACTGGCATCGAAACCTTGCGCGCGCATTTCCAGGGTCACGCCTATGACCCGCACTGGCATGACAGCTATTTGGTGGGCGTCACCGAGCAAGGGGTGCAGCAGTTCAACTGCCGCAGGGCCAAACACCAGAGCACGCCGGGCAAGGTGTTTTTGCTGGAGCCGGGGGATATTCATGACGGTGAGGCGCCGACCGCAGACGGCTTCACCTACCGCATGTTGTATATCGATCCGCAGTGGTTGACTCGCGAACTCGGCGCGGTGTTCGACAAGGTCCCGGACAACAGCGAGTTGAGTTTCGCCAACACGATGGCCACTGATGCGCGTCTTGTTCGCGCCACCAGCCTTGCGTTTGAAACCCTGCATCGCGGCGAGTTGAAGATTGTTCGTCAGACTGCGCTCGATGGTTTGCTGGAATCCTTGACCCGCCATCTGCACTGGCGCACCCGTGATGGCGAGGACCCGCGCCTGCCGTTAGTGGCGCAAAAGGCGCGGGAGTATTTGCATGCCCACGCACACGAGGACATGGGGCTCGACCAGCTCGCCGCCGCAACGGGCGTGGACCGCTTCCGCCTGACCCGCGCCTTCAAGGCTGCGTACGGCATGGCGCCCCATGCCTATCTGGTGCAGTTGCGCCTGGCCACGGCCCGGCGAATGCTCGCCCGAGGTGATCAACCGGCGAGCGTGGCGATGGCATTGGGCTTTGCCGACCAGAGTCATCTGGGCCGTTGGTTCGTGCGCGCTTACGGCATGACACCGGCGCTGTATCGCAAGCGCTGCTCAAATCTTCCAGACAGGTAACCCCGTCAATTGTGAAGATCGAATTCACTGATCTTCAACGGAGTTTGCCTGCGATGTTCTCCTCTTTCCCGACGTTTCTCCCCTTCCTGCTGTTTGCCTTCGTAGCGGCGATCACGCCCGGCCCAACCAACATTCTGGTGCTGAGCAACAGCGCCCGATTCGGTCTGGTTGCCGCCGTGCCGGTCATTTTTGGTGCTTGTGCCAGCGCCGCAGGCCTGGTGCTGCTGGTGGGGACTGGCGCCGGGTCCTCGCTGACGCATTGGCCCTTGTTGCAAACGATCATGCAATGGGCGGGTGTGACGTGGCTCAGCTATCTGGCCTGGCAGATTTTCCGTGCCCCGGCCGTTGCCATCACGGCGCAGAACACCGATACCCGCCTCGGCGTGTTAGGCGCCGCAGGCCTGCAATGGATTAACCCGAAGACCTGGATGATGGCACTGGCGGTGGTCAGCGTCTTCGCTGGCGTGGGTGAAGATCGGCTGCTGCATGTAATGTACCTGTCCCTGGCGTTTTTTCTGATTTCCCTGCCATGCATGAGCGTTTGGGCGTTGCTCGGCGCGGGTTCGAGCCGGTGGTTGCGCTCGCCTCACGCCATGCAACGCTTCAACCGCTGCATGGCCCTTTTGCTGCTGGGCTCGGCGTGGTTGAGCGTATTGGCGTGAGACCCCACTCGTCGGCCATTGTCTGACAATTTTTAACTAGAGGCTTGACGGCGAATCCGCTTCTGGTGTCTTCTGAAACCGGTTTCAGTGCAACGCACAAACCTTATAAATCCAATAACAAGGTTTCAGCCCGTGAACGATTTCTCCGCCGCCCAGCGCAGCCGCGTGACCATGCTCGATGTGGCCGAACACGCCAAGGTGTCCAAGGCCAGCGTCTCGCGGTTCATCGGCGAAGACCGCGCATTGCTATCCGATGCCATTGCCCAACGCATCGAGCAGGCGATTGCCGAACTCGGCTATCGCCCCAACCAGATGGCTCGCGGCCTGAAACGCGGGCGTACTCGCCTGATCGGCATGCTGGTAGCCGATATCCGTAACCCCTATTCGATTGCCGTGATGCACGGGGTGGAAACCGCCTGCCGTCAGCACGGTTACAGCCTGGTGGTGTGCAACACCGACCGCGACGACGAGCAAGAACGCCAGCACCTGGCCCTGCTGCGCTCGTACAACATCGAAGGCCTGATCGTGAACACCCTGGGCCATCACCGTGACGAGCTGCATGAACTGCACCGGGAAATGCCGCTGGTGCTGGTGGATCGCAAGGTCGAGCACCTTGAAAGCGACATAGTCGGGCTGGATAACCCGCAGGCCGTCGACATGGCCCTCGATCATCTTGAAGAACGTGGCTATCGCGATGTGCTGATGGTGACCGAGCCGTTCGATGGCACCAGCTCGCGGATCGAACGGGTAAGCCGTTTCAATGAGCAGATCGCACAGCGACCGATGCTCAGCGGGACGATCAGCGAAACCGGCAGCGAACTGACCACACACCTCAAAGCCTTCCTGGACGCTCCCGGCGACGGCCCCAAAGCACTGTTCTGCGCCAACGGCATTGCGGCACTGGCCAGCACCCATGCGCTACGTGAACTCAACTGCAACTTGTTCGAAGACGTAGGCCTGATCGCCCTCGATGACCTGGATTGGTATCCGCTGGTGGGCAGCGGCATCACCGCCCTCGCCCAGCCGACCGAAGAGATTGGCGCTCGAGCCTTTGAGTGTCTGCTCAAGCGTTTGCGCGGGGATGACGGGCCGGTGAGGACCCTGGATTTTTCGGCGCGGTTGGTTGTGCGGGGTTCGACAACACGCGTTTCAAATTGAGGCCGCCTTCGCGGGCAAGCCTCGCTCCTATAGTTGAATCAACACACGACTCGTAGGAGCGAGGCTTGCCCGCGAAGAGGTCAGAATGATCACTGCAATTTTTTTTGAACAAAAATGAAACCGGTTTCAGAGGTATAAAAACAATGAACAAACCCGCCGTTTCCATCAGCCTTTCCAGCTACGGCGCCGACCTTGTACGCCAACGCGGCCAGGGCAGCTTCATCGATGTACTGGCCGCCGCTGGCGCCACGCACATCGAATGGCGCGAAGAATTGCTCAGCGGTGAAGCACCTGAGCAACTGGCCAACGCGGCCCAGGCCAATGGGCTGCAAAGCGTGTACTCCTCACCCATGGAGCTGTGGCTGGCCGGCCAGTCCAAACCCAACCCCGAGTTGATGAGCGCCCTACAGCGTGCCCAAAGCTTTGGCGCCCAATGGCTGAAAGTTTCCCTGGGCTATTTCACCGACAACAATGACCTGCAAGCGCTGGCCAGACTGCTGAGCGCAAGCCCGGTACAACTGCTGGTGGAAAACGACCAGACCTTGCACGGCGGTCGCATAGAACCCTTCCAGCGTTTCTTCACTGAAGTCGAACAACAGCAGCTTCCAATCAAGATGACCTTCGATATCGGCAACTGGCACTGGCAGGATCAATCTGCCACCAGTGCCGCGCGCTTACTGGGTCGCTATGTCGGCTACGTTCATTGCAAAGCGGTCACGCGTCGTGCCGACGGCAAATTGATTGCCATTCCCCCCGCCACCAGTGACCTGCACCAGTGGGAACAACTGCTGGCACACATGACCCCAGACGTGATGCGTGCGGCGGAGTATCCGCTGCAAGGCGATGATCTGGTGCAGCTCACTACCGAGCATGTCGCCGTCCTGGCGCGCCTGGAGAGCGCCCATGTCTGAAATCGATATCCTCTCGTTCGGCGAAACCATGGCGATGTTCGTGGCCGATCAAAACGGTGATCTGGCCAATGTCGACCACTTCCACAAGCGTATTGCCGGGGCGGACAGTAACGTTGCCATTGGCCTGTCGCGCCTGGGTTTCAAGGTGGCGTGGCTGAGTCGGGTCGGCGATGACTCGCTGGGACGCTTCGTGGTCGATACGCTAAAAATGGAAGGTCTGGATTGCAGCAACGTGGCCATCGACGCCGCGCACCCGACCGGTTTTCAACTCAAGTCTCGTACGGACGATGGCGACGATCCAAGGGTCGAGTATTTCCGGCGCGGGTCGGCAGCCAGTCATCTGTCGCCGCAATCGATCGTTCCCGAACTGCTCAATGCTCGGCATTTGCACGCCACCGGCATTCCTCCTGCGTTGTCCGCCACTGCGCGGGAAATGTCCTTCGAGCTGATGACCCGCATGCGCAATACCGGGCGCAGCGTGTCGTTCGACCCCAACCTGCGCCCGAGCCTGTGGTCCAGCCCGCAACAGATGATCAGCGAGATCAACCGCCTCGCCGCCCTCGCCCACTGGGTGCTGCCGGGGTTGAGCGAAGGTCGTTTGCTGACCGGTTTCGAAGACCCGGCCGACATCGCCGCGTTCTACCTCGACAAGGGTGTCGAAGCGGTAGCGATCAAACTCGGTCCACACGGTGCTTACTACCGCACGCAGCTGGATCAAGGTTTTGTGGCAGGCGTGCCCGTGGAAACCGTGGTGGACACGGTGGGCGCCGGTGATGGGTTTGCCGTGGGCCTGATCAGCGCGCTGCTGGAAAACCAGAGCATGGCCGACGCCGTGAAGCGGGCCAACTGGATTGGCAGCCGGGCAGTACAGAGTCGGGGGGATATGGAGGGATTGCCGACCCGATCCGAGATGTCCGTCGAATATGAGGTTATTCGCGAGCAATGCATTCCTCTGTAGGAGCGAGGCTTGCCCGCGATGAGGCCGGCACTAACACCGCAAATCTAAACCGTTACCTGCTGCGACAAAAACAACAAGCTCAGGAGCACCACTGATGAAAACCGCAACCCTCGCCGCCCGCCGCTGGTGGTACATCATGCCCATCGTGTTCATCACCTACAGCCTGGCGTACCTGGACCGCGCCAACTACGGCTTTGCTGCCGCGTCCGGCATGGCCGCCGACCTGATGATCACCCCGGGCCTGTCGTCGATGCTCGGCGCGCTGTTCTTCCTCGGCTACTTTTTCTTCCAGGTGCCGGGAGCGATCTACGCGCAAAAGCACAGCGTGAAGAAGCTGATCTTCGTCAGTCTCATCCTGTGGGGCAGCCTCGCGACCCTGACCGGGATCGTCTCCAATGCCTACTGGCTGATCGTCATCCGCTTCATGCTCGGCGTGGTCGAAGCGGCGGTGATGCCAGCAATGTTGATCTACCTGTGCCACTGGTTCACCCGTGCCGAACGCTCGCGGGCCAACACCTTCCTGATCCTTGGCAACCCGGTGACCATGCTCTGGATGTCGGTGGTCTCAGGCTATCTGGTGCAGCATTACAGCTGGCGCTGGATGTTCATCATCGAAGGTTTGCCGGCGGTGCTCTGGGCGTTCATCTGGTGGAAACTGGCTGATGATCGTCCCTCGCAAGCCAAGTGGCTCAGCGAACAGGAAAAACAGGATCTGGAAACTGCCCTGGCCGCCGAACAGGTCGGCATCAAGGCCGTGAAAAACTACGCCGAAGCGTTTCGCTCGCCGAAAGTAATCATCCTGGCCTTGCAGTTTTTCTGCTGGAGCATTGGCGTCTACGGCTTTGTGCTGTGGCTGCCGTCGATCCTCAAGGCCGGTGCACAGATGGACATGATCCAGGCTGGCTGGCTGTCGGCGCTGCCGTACCTGGCGGCGGTAATCGGCATGTTGCTGGTGTCCTGGGGCTCGGACAAATTGCAGAAACGTAAACGCTTCGTCTGGCCACCGCTGTTGATTGCCTCCATTGCCTTCTACGGCTCCTACGCCCTGGGCGCCGAGCATTTCTGGTGGTCATACACCCTGCTGGTAATCGCCGGGGCCTGCATGTACGCGCCTTACGGGCCGTTCTTCGCGATCATCCCCGAGATCCTCCCGGCCAACGTCGCCGGTGGTGCCATGGCCTTGATCAACAGCATGGGTGCCCTCGGTTCGTTTGGCGGTTCCTATCTGGTCGGTTACCTGAACAGCGCCACCGGCTCGCCTGGCGCGTCGTATCTGTTGATGAGCGGTGCGTTGATGTTCTCGGTGGTGCTGACGATTTTCCTCAAGCCCGGCGCCAGTGATCGGGAGCGGCCCTCGGTGGTCATGACCCGCCACGCCCATTCCTGAATTAAAGAAGTAGAGAACCTCACGATGAAAAAGCAGGTTGTGCTGTACAAGAAACTCTCACCGGCGCTGATGGCTCGCCTTGAGGAACAGGTCGACGTGACACTGATCGATAGCCTCGATGTCGATGGCCTGGCCCGGCTGCGCGCCGCCCTACCCCGTGCCCATGGCTTGCTGGGCGCCAGTCTGAAACTCGATGCAGAACTACTGGACCTTGCACCCAACCTCGAAGCCATCGCCAGCGTCTCGGTGGGCGTGGACAACTACGACATCGACTACCTCACCGAACGGCGAATCCGGCTCACCAACACCCCGGACGTGCTCACAGAAACCACCGCTGACACCGGCTTCGCTCTGATCCTGGCCACTGCCCGACGTGTCGTGGAACTGGCCAGCATAGTTCGCGCAGGCCTTTGGCAACGCAACATCGGCCCGGCACAGTTCGGCACCGACGTGCATGGCAAAACCCTGGGCATCATCGGCATGGGGCGCATTGGTGAGGCGTTGGCCCAGCGCGGGCACTTCGGCTTTGGCATGCCGGTGATCTACCACAGCCACTCGCCGAAACCGGCGGTGGAACAGAGGTTTAACGCGCAGTACCGCAGCTTGCCGGAGTTGTTGCAGCAGGCGGATTTCGTTTGCCTGACGTTGCCGTTGACCGCTGAAACTCAAGGGTTGATCGGTGCGCAGCAGTTCGCACAAATGCGCCCCGAGAGCATCTTCATCAATATTTCACGGGGTAAGGTGGTGGATGAAGCGGCGCTGATCGAGGCGTTGCGCGCAGGGCAGATTCGCGCGGCGGGGCTGGATGTTTTTGAGCGCGAACCGCTCAATCCGGACTCGCCGCTATTACGGTTGGACAATGTGGTGGCCACCCCGCACATCGGCTCGGCGACCCATGAGACGCGGGAAGCCATGGCTCGATGCGCGGTGGAGAATCTGGTGGCAGCGTTGGCGGGTGAGCGGCCGAAGAATCTGGTGAATTCAGCCCTCTGGAAAAGCTGAAGGTCAAAAGATCGCAGCCTGCGGCAGCTCCTACAGTTGATATGCGATCTTCTGTAGGAGCGAGGCTTGCCCGCGAAGAGCCCCTCAAGCCCGACGCGCCTCCAAAAGATTCATCGCACACAACGCAATCCGCCGGCAGGCATCGGCCAGTTTCGGCCGATCCACGACCAAACCAAGACGAATATGCCCCGCCGCGCTCGGCCCGAACGCCTCGCCAGCCAGCACCGACACGCCATACCCCTCCAGCAACCGCTCGGCAAAATGCTGGGCGGACAAACCGGTCTGACGCACATCGACCATCACGAACATCCCGCCATCCGGCCAAATCGCCCGCAGGCCCGGACATTGGTTCAGGCTCGAACACACCAGATCGCGACGTTGGCGGTATTCCTCGCGCATCAGCGCCACTTCCGGCAGATCCTCATCCAGCGCCAGTTGTGCGGCGTTCTGGATGAACTCGGGAATGCCGAACAACATGCACAACGACAGGTTCACCAAGTGCTCGGCCAAAGGCTTTGGTCCGATCACCCAGCCCACCCGCCAGCCACTCATGGCGTGGGATTTGGAGAGGCTGTTGATGGTCGCCGTGCGCTCGGCCATGCCCGGCAGGCTGGCCGGGCTGGTGTGTTCGCCTTCGTACAGCAGGTCGCTGTAGACCTCATCGCTGATCAGCCACAGGTCGTGGCGAATGCACAACGCCGCCAATTCTCGCCAGACCATCAACGGCAAATTCGCACCCGACGGGTTGTTCGGGCTGTTGAGCAGAATCGCCCGTGTTCTCTTGGTGATACGTGCCGCGACATCCCACGGATCGACCCGAAAACTGTTCTCCGGACGCACCGGCACCGCCACTACTTTCGCCCCGCAGGCTCCGATTACCCCTTCGTAGGTCACGTACATCGGCTCAGCGACAATCACCTCGTCACCGGGATCGAGCAGGCATTGCGCGACCGAGTACACCGCACACTGCGCCCCGGGCATCACGATCACATGGTCGCCATCTACCCTTTGGCCACTGCGTTGCCTATGACGTCGGGCGATGCTGTCGCGCAGCCCGTGACTGCCGCGAACCGCCGGATAGTGAGTGTCTCCGGCCAGCAGGCTGGCAATGGCCGCCTCAACGATGGGGGGTGGTGTATCGAAATCCGGATCGCCGATGGACAACAGCAATACATCGACACCCTGTTCGCGCAATTGCAGCGCTCGATCGTGAATCTGCCAGGCCGCTGCGCCGTCGCCGGCAATTCGTTGGGTCAAGGCTGAATAGCGCATTTCGTTCTCCATTCGCGCGGGATCCAGCCTCTACCCTATCTCAAATCACGAAACTCGCCAGCGGGGTATTTAGATCGACGGACGGACACGGTCCCCTTGAGTGGAAAGCCGGCTGTACTCATGTGCGTTGCCAGCGTGCATTGTTCACCGCCTCTCCTATTCACAGAAAACAAAAAGCCGATTAATCAAAATATTAGCGCTCACCAATCTGGGCAGAAAAACCAGGGATTTCTCATACAACCATGGACGCATCCGCTGACAGACCCTCTTAAAATGCCTGGTTAAAGTGCCGCCCCTGTAATTTGTGACAGGTTCCAAGACAGATCAATCGCGCTATAAGGAAACCGTTCCTACAGCCCGTTTCAGGTGCCTGAAGGACGGTCGCGCGAACCATGCCATTACGAAGTAGGAAGATTCTGCCGCGCCCACGCCGTCAATGATGATGAATGGGAGATTCGTATATGTATCGCTCTACAACTGCTTCAGTTCGATCATCGCCCGCCCCGATCAACGCCCAGTCTCAGTCATTCTCAAAGCCGGAAGCGATCACGCTGACGACCAGGGAAAAAGAAGTCTTGAAATGGTGCGTGGCCGGTAAGTCGTCCTGGGAAATCGCCCGAATCTGCGAATGCAGTGAAGCGGGCGTGAACTACCACTTTTGCAATATCCGCCGAAAATTTGGTGTGAGGTCGCGCTGGATCGCCATGGCCATGGCGCTGGAGCAAGGTTTGATCCGTATGCCTTGAACCCGTGTCACCACAGAGATCGGCGTGTCATCGATCCCTGTTGAAAATTTCATGAACCTGCATCAGACGCCTCATCGTTCTTTGCTAAAACTCTGCCGCGAGAGTGCCTGTGACGATACGCCATTATCGTACGGGCACCGCAGTAACAGGCCACTGCGCATCATCCTCGCCGGCGACCATCCCGTGGTGCTGAAGGGAGCCGAAGTGGCCTTGTGTGCAGTGCCTGGCTCCTCCTTCTTGATTGTTGGCTGTGCCAACAGTGCCGATGAACTGATCGCTCATCTCGAATGCACACCCTGCGACTTGTTGATCCGTGGTTACTCGATGCCTTGCGGTGATTTTCCCGATGGCCTGGCGTTGATGGGCTACCTGCAACGTCACTTCCGCCATATTCCGCTGATCGTGATGACCATGATGCACAATCCTGCGCTGCTTCAGGCACTGCTCAACACAGGCGCTCGCGGGTTGTTCGACAAATGCAGTCCCTTGACTGAGTTGAAGCAAACAGCACTCACAGTTGCCAGGGGCCGTCGCTATCTTTGCCCGACCTTTGCCACAGTGATCGATGCTCAGGCCATGGTCACTTTCTGTGAGGTACTCGAGCGACAAGCCTCTCCGAACGGGAACTGGAAGTGGTTCGATTGTTTGTGCAGGGTTTGCCCGGCCGACAGATTGCCGCGCGATTGAATCGAAGCGAGAAAACCATCAGCCGACAAAAAAGAACCGCCATGGACAAGTTGGGACTTGGCCATGACGGTGGGTTGCTGGAGTTTGCGCGAGTGAGTGGATTGGGATGAATTCGATACATTTGCTTACTTAGCTTATCAACGAAGTGAGTGGTGATCCGTTTCTGGATAACCATCTGACCGAATTACCTAGTTTTCAGGAGTTCCCGTCGCCCAAGAGCTCGTGAAATTCTCCGTTGTACCCCAGTTGCGCACTGACTGGCTGCTGCGCACTGAGATGACCATAGGCCGTATGTGCTACGCCATTGACCTGGCCATTTTCTACCTCATTCAATCACGTATTTTTATAATCACTGACCAACAACAACGACTTTGGGCCAGCACCAACCTGCTGCTCAGCGAGCACAACTCCATCACCTTTCATAAACGTGCTACTCGTGCCGCCCCGAACCAGGTTGGCCAATTCCCCATTCTGATAAAACCGCTGCTCCTTCCCCTCTGCACCCTCGCTCCCCGCGAGCGAGTCCAGCGGGTCATAGCGATAACTGCCTGGCGCCTCGCCCGGCAAGGCACTGACACTGATCAGGCGGCCCAGTGGGTCGTAGTCGAGAATCCTCCCCTGTTCATCACAAGTCAGATGACCATCTTCGTTATATTCAAGATCGATGACCGCCGGGTATCCATCCCCTGTGGCGCTGTTGCTCACTTGGGACAATTGCGCCGGGTCGACGCCTGTGTAGCTGTAGGTCGCGATGTTTGTGCTTCGGGTACCCCCTGGCCCCGGATACGTCGTGGTGACCCGGGTGATGTTATCCAACGCATCGAAGCGGAAAATCTGGTTGATGATGGCTTTTCCATACGGGTCCAGCGGCGGTTGACTGCCATCGCATTCATACATCACCAGGCGCCCGCGAGGGTCATAGTTGTAGATTTCATCACGCAACAGCGTCGAGCCTTCGCGCAGCGTACGCTGCACCAATTGATCGACTTCGTTGTACACCTGCGTCAGCGTCTGTTCAGTGCCATCGAGGTCAAAAGTGCGTTTGATCTCCCGACCAAAATCGTCGTACTCCAGGCTGATGGTGACGTGCTGGCCGCTGCCACTGTCTTCGGTGCTGATCGTGCAAGCTTGCCCCAGGCTGTCATAGGTAAAAGTCGAACACGTAGAACCAAGTCGGGTCTGGATCAGGCGTGCGGCGCAGTCATAGGTATAGGACTGCACCTGATCGAGCACATCGGTGTAATTCAGCAAGCGTCCCTTCAAGCTGTAGTCATAGGTCATGCTGAAGACCTGGCCATCCTGCTGACGCTGCTCGGTTTTCAGCTCCCCGGTGCTGAAATACTCGCGCGATAGCGTCAGCCCCTGCTCGGTACAATTGAGGAGCCGAGCATTCTTGGGGTCGAACTCATAGTCAGCGGTGACACTGCCCGATAGCCGCCGCTGATTCGGTTCTTCTCCGAGCTGGAACTCGTACTCGTAATGTATTTCCTGCTGGCTCGGGGTCAGAACTGTCGCTGGCCGGGTTTGTCCTGGCGCATAGGTGAAGCGTTGCTCTCGACCACCGGTGATGGATTTTTTCATACGATTCAGGCCATCGAACTCCTGCAGGCCCAACACTTTGTTGTCGACGCTGATCTCAATTGGCAAATCTTCGCTGCTGTGCACCGCATAGTTGCGTCGGACGGTGGCACCACCCGGCAAGATGTTGGTGGTCATACGGCCATATGCGTCGTAGCGATATTGGGTGGAGGCTTCGCGTGCATCGACCTCTTCAACGGTTTGCCCCAGGCCGTCATAAACATAGCGTTGTTTGCTGACGCGACTGCCGTTGGCCCCAAATCGCTCCAGTTGAACCGGCTTTTCAAACAGGTTGAGCCAAGTTACGGTGGTGCCGCTGATCCGTGGCTGGATGCCCGTGCCCTCGCGCCACTCACGCTTGACCGGTCCCTGCCACTCGACCGTGCCGATCGGATCGGTTTCCTCATAGGTCCTGACGCCATCCGGACCAATCGTGCACCGTTGCTCACCCCACGAGTCGAACTCGAATCGGCTAGTCAGGCGCACTTGCTGCTCGCCCTCCCAATCTTCTTCCGTGGTTTCGATCAGGTTGCCCAGCACATCGTATTTCGCCGACCAGGTGGGACGAAACTCATTCGCCTTGACGCTGCTGTCGGCGTTCTGACGCTCCTCGTAAACCGGGCGATTGAGCCCATCGACGAGCGAGCGGGTCTTCACGCCCTTGACATCCGTCACAATCTGACTGGCCTGCTGACCGTCCATCGATGTCAGCCAGTACTCATAACTGCGTGTGGCAATTAACTTCGGATTGTCTGGCGATACGGTTTCTGTCAGTACCCGGAGCAAAACGTCATAGGTGTAGCGAATTTTTACATTTTTGTCGCCGTTTTCCTCACGGGTCAGCAGTGGTTTGCCATGAAGAATCGAGTCTTCAGTGAAAACGATTTTTTTTAAGTCTTCTCCAGCCCCTTCAACATAATCAAACCCTTTGAAGGTTTCATTGGTTTCCAGCACGGTTTCGCCGGCCAGAATGCTATTGAGTATGCGATACGAGTATTCGCTGGTGCTGGTGTTGCCGTTCATGGTCATTCGTTCGGCCAGTGGACGCCCATGCAAAAAACCATCCCCCGGCAGCTCATGGTAAGTGCGTTGCGTCACTTGCAAGGTGGTTTCACTGCCACCTTCGATTTGCACCAGCGTTTCGCTCTCGATCGCCAGCCAGTCCTGCAGGCCACTGTCGGTCAAAGGTTTGTGCGCGGCGTAGCGCAAACGCGTGAGCAGGGTCGGTGCACCCGGTTCGCCGTCGGGCGACGGCGTGACGGTGGTGGTCTTGAGGTTGCGCACGAAACGGTCCGGGGGGCAGCCATCCTCGCCCGCCTTGGCGTAGTAGCTGTAACTGGTCTTGAGGCCGTTGGGCTCGACCTGTTCGGTCTGGTTGCCGTGTTCGTCAAAGGCGCTGAGGGCCACCTATTTTGACAGTGGTCGGCGGATTGATCAGTGGCGCTGCGATGGGGATGAAGCCTAAAGGAGATGTGGCGACACCCAAGGCCACTACGTCTCGGTCGAGTGCATCGGGAAGTTCTAGTAGGGCACGTAGTGATTTTTCGTCCGATAACTCAAGAACGAACAGGGTAACACCCGATAGCTCTGACTTAAATTATCGAGGTGACACATCATCCCAGCAAGACCTGAGAGGACTTGAGCCTGCCATCGATAATGACTCTCAATCCAATGACAATGTTCGACGTTATTATGCTCCTAGCGGAGAAAGTACCGGCATTACAGGTTCAATCCAAAGCACGCCAAGCCCACCTGTAAATATCACTCAAAATCAAAAGAGACGCCGCTACAACAATCAAACCGAGAGTTTGATACAAGAACTTAAAACCTGGGCATAAACATACAAAAATCAAAGTGAAGTTCCCATTATTAAATTCTTTAGTTAATTCTTAAACCCCCTCTTCCAAGTGCGCAATCTTCAAAAGTGCGCACTTGGCTTTTTAGCACTTCCCGAACAAGCAACGAAGCGCGCGCTCAAAAACACACAACTCTACCTACTGTTCAACATCAAACTCTATACAATCCGAAACTGAGAGTTCTCTCATATTCCCTCCCCCACGTGCCTCCTGGAATCGCCCCCTCTCGAGGCACAGTAACGCCCCCTCACCCAACAGCGCCCCGACGGCATCGTCTCGACATTCAAACGCCCGGCACTGTTTAAACAAACAAGATGGTGGTTGTGCGCAGGGCACCTTCGGGGGCGCCGGCTTTGCTAAATTCCTCGGTCTGCTAACCTGCGCACAGCTGCCTCCCCTCTCGTTTAGCAGCAAGAGGGTTGGCACCCAATGAGGGAATTTAGCTATGTTCAAAGTCACACCCAATTCCCCGGACACAGATCCGACCTCCCCCTACGAATCCGACTCAAACAAACTCAACGACGCTGCCGAGCGCGCGCTCGATTTTCACCTCCCTTTCTCGGCCGACATCAAGGCCACGCCGCGTGCGCCCAGCACACTGTTTACCGTCGACCCCGAGGCCACGAGCGAAACGCTGATGGTGTATCTGGTGGAGACACTGGCGTCGGTGGATGTGATGGTCCATCAGTTAGTGGATCATCTGGAAGGTGGCGACCGCCATGCGCTGTTGGGGATTTCCAACAGTGTGATGCTGGCGGAGATTACGGCAAATCGGGTGCTGGATCAGATCGATCCACCGACGTAGGAGCTGTAGGAGCTGTCGAGTGAAACGAGGCTGCGATCTTTTTATGTTGATTTTCAATGAAGATCAAGATCAAAAGATCGCAGCCTTCGGCAGCTTCTACGCGGGATTGCGTTTAGCGGCCAGCCGCCATACCCGCGCAATATCACTGGCCCGCTCGCGCAGAAGCCGCGGTGCATTCATGCACGCCTCATCCAGTGGCATGGGCCCGCTCGTCAGGGAGAATGCGGCATCGATGCCGTGGTCGTACAGCGCCTGATAATCCTCGCCCAAGGTGCCGGCGATCACAATGACTGGCACGCCGTACTGCCTGGCAACGCGAGCCACACCAAACGGCGTTTTCCCGCGCAAGGTCTGTGCATCGAATCGCCCTTCTCCGGTGATCACCAGATCGGCGCCTTCGATGGCTTCGGCCAGCCCAACCAATTCGGCAACCACTTCGACTCCCGGCATGAACTGCGCACCGAGAAACGCCTTGGCAGCAAAACCCAACCCGCCCGCCGCACCACTGCCCGGCTCGTCGCGCACGTCTTTACCCAATACCTTTGCGCAATGATCGGCAAAGTGCCCCAGGGCATGATCGAGCAGTTGAACCTGTTCCGGCGTGGCACCTTTTTGCGGCCCGAATACCGCCGACGCACCCTGGGGACCGCACAACGGGTTATCGACATCGGCGGCGATGTCGAAGCGCACGCCCTTAAGGCGCGGATCGAGTTCGCTCAGATCGATGCGAAACAGCTTGCCCAAGGCCAGGCCGCCTGGCGGCAGAAGCTGCCCTTGTGCATCGAACAGCTTCATACCCAGGGCCTGCATGGCGCCGGCACCACCGTCATTGGTGGCGCTGCCGCCGATGGCCAGAATGATGCGCTGGGCGCCTGCGTCGAGGGCGAAACCGATCAATTGGCCAGTGCCGAAAGTGCTGGTGTTGCAGGCGTCACGTTGATTGACCGGTACCAATTGCAAACCGCTGGCTTCGGCCATTTCGATGATTGCGGTACGGCTTTCAGGCAACCAGCCCATCCTCGCGTGGGCTGTATCACCGAGGGGGCCGCGTACCTCGCAATGGTGGTGTTCCCCGCCGCACGCCGCCAGCACGGCGGTGATGGTGCCCTCCCCGCCGTCGGCCATCGGGCATCTGATCAACTGCGCATCGGGCCAGACTTCCAACAGCCCCAGGGCGATGGCATCCGCCACGCCTTGGGCACCGAGGCTGTCTTTGAACGAATCGGGGGCAATCACGATTTTCATGGGAATTCTCCAGTTCCAATGCGCCCATGCTGCCAGCCGGCAAGCGCGGTGACGCCGTTCCGCTGCACAAGCGGTCATGGGGATTATTGTTCATTTCCACAAAACCGCAGATTCACACAACCCTCTGTAGGAGCACGGCTTGCCGGCGATGGCGATCTTGAATACGCCATCGCCGGCAAGCCGTGCTCCTACAAGGGGGTTGTGTATGTCACATATTTGCATCGGTCTGGGGGAGCAATTGCACGCCGAGGTAGAGGGCGAGCATGCCATCGAGCTTCAGCGGGTCGACGCCGCTGAGTTCGGCAATTCGCTCCATGCGGTAACGCAGGCTGTTGCGGTGAATGCCCAGTGCATCGGCACAGGCCTGACTCTGGCCGTCGTGGTCGCACCAGCTGCGCAGCGTTGCCAACAGTTGGCCATTGCTGTCCTTGGCGATGACTTTGCGCAAGGGATTAAGCAATTCATCCAGGGCATCGTCGTTGCGGTGGCGCCAGAGCATCACTGGCAATCGATAGCGGTTAAGAATCAGCATGCGCGTTTGAGGCAAGACCTCACGTCCATAGGCCAGCAGGTCGCCGACCCGCCGATAGCAGCGGCGCAGTCCTGTGAGACCATCGGCTTGCCCACCCACGGCAATGCGCAGGATGTTCCAGCCTTGGGCATCGAGCTTTTCCAGCAAGCGCTCGTTCTCGACGTTCTGGTTCGCCGGGCGACACCACAACAACGATGACTTGGCCGAACTCACGCACCAACTGTCGGGATAACGCGAGGTAAGCCAAGCGCTGAGCGCGTCGACGGTTTGCCCCGGCCCGTGTTCCAGGCCCAGCTCGAACAAATACGGCACACGGGTCATCTGCGGCTTGAGCCCCAGCTGTTGCGCTTCGTCAATCAGCCGTGGCGAGTCCCCCGCATCGCTGAGCAGCAACGCCAGCAAATCATCGCATCGCTGGCGTCGCCATTGCTGTTCCACTTGTTGGTTACGCTGACCCACCAGCATCTCGGCGGTCATCCGAACCAGTTCGGCGTAGGTGCGCAACTGCTCGGGTTCGCCAGTGATGCCCAGCACGCCGATCAGGCGCTGGTCGAGCATCAACGGCAAATTGATCCCCGGCTGCACGCCCTTCAGATGCATCGCGGTTTGCGCGTCGATCTCCACCACGCGTCCATTGGCCAACACCAGTTGCGCACCTTCATGCCGGGTGTTGACCCGCTCGGGCTCGCCGCTGCCGAGGATCAACCCCTGGCTGTCCATGACGTTGACGTTGTACGGCAGGATGGCCATCGCCCGGTCGACGATGTCCTGGGCCAGGTCGTGATCGAGTTCGAACATGACGGTGTTCCTTGAATGCATGAGGGGGCATTGTTCGCCCGCACAGGGCTGGGTGGCAAACCCTGTGCGCGGGCACAAAGACAAGCCCGGGGACGGTGGCCGAGACTCGCAGGGCGATCAACGTTACCCTTTGCATCGCAAAAAATCATAAAAAAGAGAGAGCCGCCATGTCACAGAGCGCCGCTGCCACACAGGCCATCGCTGACGAAAAAAACGCCGTCTACAAACGCATTACCCTGCGTTTGATCCCCTTCATTTTCATCTGCTACCTGTTCAACTACCTCGACCGGGTCAACGTTGGCTTCGCCAAGTTGCAGATGCTCGATGCGCTGAAGTTCAGCGAAACCGTGTACGGCCTCGGGGCCGGGATCTTCTTCATCGGCTACGTGCTGTGTGGTGTGCCGAGCAACCTGGCGCTGACTAAATTCGGCCCACGGCGCTGGATCGCGCTGATGATGATCACCTGGGGCGCGCTGTCGACCTGCCTGTTGTTCGTCACCACGCCCACCGAGTTCTACACCCTGCGCCTGTTCACCGGTGCCGCCGAAGCCGGGTTCTTCCCCGGTGTGGTGCTGTACCTCTCGCAGTGGTTCCCGACGTTCCGCCGCGGCCGGATCATGGCGCTGTTCATGTCGGCGATTCCTGTTTCGGGCTTGCTGGGCAGTCCGTTTTCCGGTTGGATTCTCAACCACTTCGCCGCCGGCCAAGGTGGCCTGGCGGGCTGGCAGTGGATGTTTTTGCTGCAAGGCATTCCAACGGTCATCCTCGGCGCCCTCGCCTGGTTCCTGCTCAGCGACAGCTATGCCAATGCGAAATGGCTCACGTCGTTCGAGCGCTCGGTGCTGGAAGCCGATCACGCCGAGGACCTGGCGAACAAGCCGAAAACCACTTCCGATTCGCTGCTGGCGGTGTTCAAGAACCCGGCGATCTGGGCTTTCGGCTTGATCTACTTCTGTATCCAGAGCGGTGTGTATGCGATCAACTTCTGGCTGCCCTCGATCATCAAGAACCTGGGTTTCAGCGATAACCTGGTGATCGGCTGGCTGAGTGCGATTCCCTACCTGCTGGCCGCGCTGTTCATGCTGATGGTCGGTCGCTCGGCGGACCTGCGTAATGAACGTCGCTGGCATTTGGTGGTGCCGATGCTGATGGGCGCGCTGGGCCTGTTGATTGCGGTGAACTTTGCCGCCAACCCGGCCATTGCCATCCTCGGCCTGACCCTGGCCACCATGGGCGCCCTCACCGGCTTGCCAATGTTCTGGCCGGTGCCGACAGCGATGCTCAGCGCGGGAGCTGCCGCCGGTGGGCTGGCGTTGATCAACTCCATGGGGCAGATGGCGGGTTTCCTCAGCCCGTACCTGGTGGGTTGGGTCAAGGACAGCACGGGCTCGACGGATGCGGCGTTGTATTGGCTGGCGGGGGTGACTGTTGGCGGTAGTGTGCTGGCGTTGCGCATGACGCGTACGTTGCGTAACCAGTGATCCCCGGGCGCCGCAGGCTTTTGCCCCGGCGCCTATCAGTTCTGATAGTCCTTGTTGCGCGACCATCGCCTTGAACTAGGCTGATCCACAGCGCCACACTCGGTATCGGATCGGCTTTCCTGCCTTTAAGCCAGCCCCGGTTTTGTGCAACCACATTCACTCGGGCAGGGCCGCATCATGGGATTGATCGATAGCGTCGAAGCCGTCTGCACGCGTCTGGCAACCGACAGCGGTTGGCACGCGTTGATGTTGCACCATGGGCTGGATATCAAGGCGCGCCCGTTGGCGGCAGAATTAAAAAGACCCTTGTCGGTGGATCGAACGCTCAGCGGCTTCGAGGACTTCGCCTTGAAGGGCCGACGTGGCATCGAAGCGGGTATCCCTTCGCGCAGTCTTTTGTATCACGCCCTCGCCTCGCCCAATGTCACCACCGACCCTGGTGGCAGCGCATTGTCGCTGTACCCGACGGCCGCCGAAATCGAGCATGTGTTGAACTACGTTTATGGGGTGCAACCGCCAACACTGGCAGCGCTGCAACAGCAAGCGGGAGCTGGAGCACTACTGGGCATTGTTGTGTTTTCGGTTGAGTACCGACCCGGGTCGGACACCGGTCATAAAAAGCATGCCGACCTTTGTTTTTCCCGCACGGGCATTGCTCGTGTCGGGACCGCGCCGGCGGGGTACGACGCTGCACGGCGCGGCTTTTTGCCCTGGATGGAATACGACCCCCAGTCGATTTGTGTCACGCCGGCGCGGTACAGCGCCTACATCGCCATGCAGAAAAAAGGCGATGAATTGTCTTTTGGGCCACATCCGTTTCAAGCGGGCGATGATGCGCGGGATTTCTGGGTTCCCCTGCATAAGCTGTTTGACGGCCCCGAGTGCATCGCCGGTCGCGACCTGCAGGTGAACATGAGGTGCTTTCAAATCAATGAAAAACTTCGCCGCTTTCATCGCCGGTTCCCCGGTAGCGGTTGGGACGTGCCGGACATAAACAACCCTCCGTTCGTCATTACCGAGGGCCTTGCGCAATGGGCAGATGAACAGGCGTTCGGTAAAGGCTTGCTAACCCCCACACCCAAGGCTCGACTGGTGGAAGAAGCCGTTTACAACGGTAAAAAGGTGTTCTTTTCGATTCCGAGCAAGCCAAATTATGGTGGCTACATCATTAACCGACGCTTCAAACAGCGCGACGATGGCTCGGTCGAGGATCTGAATGTGCATCCCGATGTCGCGAAAATCGTAGAGGACGGCGGCTATCACGCTTTGCACTTCATCGACTTCACTGCCGACGGCTGGGTGCTCGCCCATTGCCCACCACTCGACAGCGACGTTTCGCACTGCGTTGCCGCTTACTCAGTGATTGCCCCGCCGAGTTTTTACCCTCTGTGTACTCAACGTCGCTTGCTCGACTGGAGTGTTCAACAAACATTTCCTCAGGTGTTTTTCGGGCAAACCCTGAGGGTTCTGGCCGACACCCGAGCCGCCGGTAACCTCGACTTGCCGGGTGAGCATTTTGATAAGAATGATAAGAGCGTCACCGCCATCGTCTCGCAACCAACAGACCCATCAGAGCAGGCAGCCAGCGCAACCGTCACCCACGGGCAACGCCAGGCATGCTTACCCGATGCCGCCGCTGGCACCTTCAGTCCAGGCTGGGACATCGGTATTCCCCACGATGGCGGGTTTCGTCCCGAATCCTTGTGTGCCTATGAATTAGGCAGCCCCTTTACCGACGATGTGAAGATCTGCGCTTCGATCGGTGGCTATTGGCCCGCGGTGTCCCCAGACGCATCGAGGACCTATGAACCCAGGGCCGAC
The DNA here is from genome assembly GCF_050990305.1 of Pseudomonas putida. Taxonomy (GTDB): domain Bacteria; phylum Pseudomonadota; class Gammaproteobacteria; order Pseudomonadales; family Pseudomonadaceae; genus Aquipseudomonas; species Aquipseudomonas putida_AH. The sequence continues at coordinate 3,420,185 of NZ_CP158817.1, forward strand.
TGGATCGCGATCATCCCGTTGACGGATGACAAAAATCCGCATGATTCATGGGATGGCGTCCCTTCCCCGCAGTTGATCGACGCTGCGGGAAAGCGCGTCGTGGAGTACATGAGTTTCGATCACGTCGATCTCACAAAAAACGCCCTCGCCGGCCTGATCTCGGTGTACCACCTGGCACAAACCACGACCGACGATTATCAGTCGCGCATCTTATCCTTGCACAATGCCTACAAGTCTCTGGGCGCTGTCGAACGCGTGGAAAAAGCGGCGTGGTCAGTGTTGTCTTTTCGCAAAGTCGAACGCCCCGACGCTGATCTGGCACTGGCGGAATCAGCCACGGGAGCCGTGCTGCAAGCGCCTGTACATGGCTATCGAATCTATAAAAACGACATTCCGAACACAACGACACCGCCCCATGACTTCACCAAGCGGCATGCCGTGGTGCTTGAAATGGTTGATCTGTTTGTCGGCCCGACAGTGTTGTTGATTAAACGCGAACACGGCCAATGGCAGGCGCAGGACATTGCCCAACCATGATGTGGTGATTATTGGCGGCGGCCCGGCAGGTTGCGCCGCCGCGATTTACTGCGCACTACAAGGTTTGAGCGTGGCCTTGCTGGAGCAGTCAGCGGTTTGCCGTGATCGTCCTGGCGAAACCTTGCCACCGGGCATCGAGCCGTTGTTGCAGCAATTGGGTGTAGTGTTGCCGGGGGATGTTATTCGACATGCCGGACACTGGGTGCAATGGGGGGCGGCTCGCCATTTCAATAAGTTTGGCGGTGGCGTGGAGGATCCGTGGCGTGGCTTTCAGATTCCCCGACGCCTGCTCGACACTCTGTTGCTCGATCGCGTGCAAGCCTTGGGTGTGTCTGCCGTAAGACCTTGCCGCGCCAACGAGGTCATCCTGCAAGATAACCGCGTGATCGGCGTTCAAACCGATCTGGGTGCGTTCCATTGCTCGCATTTGATTGACGCCAGTGGTGCCAGGGGCTGGCTCGCTCGCCAACTGCCATTGGGCCGTCCTGCGTTCTCCGGGTCGTTGCTTGCCCTGTATGGCTACGGGAATGGCCAGTGCGCCACCTGTGAGGACGCCCCCCATATCATTGCCGATGAAGGCGGCTGGTACTGGCTCGCCAACATCGGCATCGACGTCTATGCGTGGACCCGATTACGGTTCGACCCGCGGCAATCCCATCGACATCCCCCCTTGGAATTCGTACACCTGCATGATCTTTCCAGAACACGCGGGGCGGACGTGACTTGGCGAGCCTGTCGCCAATGTGCCGGGGCCGGGTATTTCATCGTCGGTGACGCCGCCTGCATCCTCGACCCCGGCAGCGCCCATGGCGTGCTCAAGGCGATCATGTCGGGAATGATGGCCGCCCATGCCGTGGTTAAAAGCCTTGATCACGCCACCCAGCGCCAACAGTTCCAGAGCCAGTATCGTCACTGGATGAACAGTTGGTTTGTGCGAGACATGAACAAAATGCGCGGATTCTATGCGGCGCACCCGACACCCCCTGCCTGGCTGACCACCCTGCCCTTGAACGAGCCGATAATTCATTTTGATACGCAGGATGTTTCTGGTATTTGATTAGGCCTTTCCCACTGGCAAAAGGATTTCGACATGAGCTACCGCACGCTGGGTCATTCGGGTTTGCAGGTCTCCACCCTGACCCTGGGCACCATGATGTTCGGTGAACAAACCAACACCGAAGACTCCCTGCGGATCATCGACAAGGCTTGGGACCAGGGCATCAATTTCATCGACACCGCCAACGTCTACACCAACGGCCGTTCCGAGGAAATCGTCGGCGAAGCCATCGCCAGCCGCCGCCATGAGTGGGTGTTGGCCACCAAGGTCGGCTTCGGTCCGGTGGATGGCGTGCCCAACCGCAGTGGCCTGAGTCGCAAGCACATCTTCAATGGCATCGATGCCAGCCTGACGCGTTTGGGCACCGACTATCTCGATATCTATTACCTGCACCGAGAGGACCACAACACACCGCTGGAGACCACGGTGTCGGCCATCGGCGATCTGATTCGCCAAGGCAAGATCCGCTATTGGGGATTGTCGAATTATCGAGGCTGGCGCATCGCCGAAATCATTCGCGTGGCCGATAAGCTGGGTGTCGACCGGCCTGTGATCAGCCAGCCGCTGTACAACATCGTCAACCGCCAGGCTGAAACCGAGCAGATCACCGCCGCGCAAAACTATGGTCTGGGCGTGGTGCCTTACAGCCCGCTGGCCCGTGGCGTGCTCAGTGGCAAGTACGCGCCAGATGTTAAACCCGATGCCGACAGCCGCGCTGGCCGTGCGGACAAACGCATTCTTGAAACCGAATGGCGCATGGAATCTTTGCGTATCGCCCAACAGATCCAGCAGTACACGCAGGATCGTGGCGTGGGCATCGTCGAGTTCGCGATTGCCTGGGTGCTGAACAACAGCGCGGTCACCTCGGCCATTGTCGGTCCGCGTACTGAAGACCAGTGGGATGCCTACACTAAGGCGCAGGCGGTGAAGATAACGGTTGAGGACGAGGCGTTCATCGATTCGCTGGTGACGCCGGGGCATGCGTCGACGCCTGGGTTCAATGATGTGAGCCATTTCGTGTCAGGGCGTAAATCCCGCAACAACTGAAGAAACTCAAAATCACTGTAGGCGCCGGCTTGCTGGCGATGGCGTGTCAGTCAATACCTGTGTAACAGACACATCATCGCCAGCAAGCCGGCTCCTACAGGGTTTAGCGTGCCCACGCAATGTTGAAAATTCCGATCACCCGGCCAATATTCAACACAAAAACCGCGTATCCTCCGCACCCCGTTTTACGTTCAACCTCGCGAGGACAGCTTGTCTAAAGGTATCGCTCTATCGGTTTCAGCCTCGGTGCTGTTTGCCGTCATGTATTACTACACGTCGCTGCTCACGCCCTTGAGCGGCGTGGAGATTTTTGGCTGGCGCATGCTGTTGACCGTGCCGTGCATGACGGTGTTCATGGTGGTGTCGGGGGAATGGAAGCGCGTGGTGGAGATTCTGCGACGCGTGGGCGCTCAACCGCTCTTGTTCATCGCCCTGATCGCCTCTTCGGCCCTGCTCAGCGTGCAACTTTGGCTGTTCATGTGGGCCCCGCTCAACGGCTACAGCCTGGATGTGTCGCTGGGTTATTTCCTGTTGCCGCTGACCATGGTCCTGACTGGCCGGTTGGCTTATGGCGAGCGCCTTTCCTATCTGCAAAAAATAGCGGTGTTTTTTGCCTGCCTCGGCGTGATCAATGAGGTGTATCAGGTGGGTGGGTTTTCCTGGGCGACCTTGCTGGTGTGCATTGGCTACCCCACCTATTTTGTGGTGCGCAAACGTCTGGCGACAGACAATCTCGGTGGCTTGTGGCTGGACATGACCCTGACGCTGCCGGTGGCATTCTGGTTCGTTCAGAGTGGTGAACAGGGTTTCACTGTGTTCGATCAGCACCCGTGGCTTTCGCTGTTGATCCCGTTGCTAGGGGTGATCAGTGCTTCGGCGCTGGTGATCTATATCATCGCCAGTCGCTTGCTGCCGTTCAGTCTGTTCGGGTTGTTGAGCTACGTCGAGCCGGTGCTGTTGCTTTGCGTCGCGCTGATTCTGGGGGAAAGCATCAAGGCCGGTGAATGGCTGACCTATATCCCGATCTGGATGGCGGTGCTGGTGTTGGTGTTTGAAGGGTTCAAGCATCTGGTGCGTCAGAAACGCAAACCGATGTAGGAGCGAGGCTTGCCCGCGATGACGGAATGTCAGCCAACACTGATGTTGGATGTGCAGGCGTCATCGCGGGCAAGCCTCGCTCCTACAGCTTAATCAGTGGACAACACGCCTCGACGAACCTGATCACGCTCGATCGATTCGAACAACGCCTTGAAGTTGCCCTCGCCGAAACCATCATCGCCTTTACGCTGGATGAATTCGAAGAACACCGGCCCCATCAGGGTTTCCGAGAAGATCTGCAGCAGCAGACGCTTGTCACCCGCCTCGGACGAACCGTCCAGCAAGATACCCCGCGCCTGCAGTTCACCGACCGGCTCGCCGTGGTTCGGCAAACGGCCTTCGAGCATTTCGTAGTAGGTGTCCGGCGGCGCGGTCATGAAGCGCATGCCAATGCTTTTCAGGTGATCCCAGGTCTTGACCAGATCATTGGACAGGAAGGCCACGTGCTGGATGCCTTCGCCGTTGAACTGCATCAGGAACTCTTCGATCTGCCCTGCGCCCTTGGACGATTCTTCGTTCAGCGGGATACGGATCATGCCGTCCGGGGCGGTCATGGCCTTGGAGGTCAGGCCGGTGTATTCGCCCTTGATGTCGAAGTAGCGGATCTCGCGGAAATTGAACAGCTTCTCGTAGAAGTTCGCCCAGTAGGCCATGCGGCCGCGGTACACGTTGTGGGTCAGGTGGTCGATGATCTTGAGGCCCGCTCCCACCGGGTGACGGTCGACACCTTCCAGGTACACGAAGTCGATGTCGTAGATCGAGCTGCCTTCGCCGAAACGGTCGATCAGGTACAGCGGCGCGCCGCCGATGCCTTTGATCGCCGGCAAGTGCAGCTCCATCGGGCCGGTTTCGATGTGGATCGGCTGGGCGCCGAGTTCCAGGGCGCGCTTGTAGGCTTTTTGCGAATCCTTGACGCGAAACGCCATGCCGCACACCGACGGGCCGTGCTCGGCGGCGAAGTACGAAGCGACGCTGTGGGGTTCGTTGTTGAGGATCAGGTTGATCGCGCCCTGGCGATACAGGTGCACGTCCTTGGAGCGGTGTGTCGCGACCTTGGTGAAGCCCATGATCTCGAAGATCGGCTCCAGGGTATTGGGTGTTGGCGATGCGAATTCGATGAACTCAAAGCCCATCAGGCCCATTGGGTTTTCGTATAAATCTGCCATGGTTGGCGCCTCATCATGCGTTTAGAAATTAACGGAACGTTAGTGACTAGCGATGCTGAGACCTGAGGGTGGCGCGCAGGAGATGCCCCGCACGCTGCGGGCGAGAAAATCACCGTAGATCAATTGAAACCCTAATAACTTCATGGTCGACCCAAGGCTCTTGCGGGCGAAGCTCCTGTTGCCAGGAGACGTATTCTTGTATGCGTAACTTGATTCTACACAGCGTAAATCAGTTTGTCCGCCTTCTGTATAAAATCCCCTTTTCCCCCACGGACGCAAGGGGTTTGTTGCACAGGAAAATGCCCGCCAGAATCAGCCCTCCTCCCAGATACATCGCCAGCGTCAGCTGTTCGCTCAACAACAGAGCGAGAGCGCCACCCCCGGCATTGGCATGACCGGCGGCTACAGATCTTATTTAACTCGCCCAGCACCTGGATTATCGATGAGCGGCATAAATGCCATGGGCCAACTATCATGGTTCGAACTTGATCTCTTTTTGCAGGGTGTTTCGCCCCGCCAGCATTTGGGAGCCCTATTTGATCGTCACAGGTTTCGCAAATGCCCCTCAAAGCCAAGACCCGCAGCCGCGGCATCAGAATTGCGATCACCCTAGCCAGCGGATTGCTCCCGGTATTGCTCGGCGCCGCCATTCTTTATGTGCAGGCTGAGCGCACGCTCCAGCGAAGTACGCAACAAACCGCCGAAGAAGCCATTCGCCAGTTCGAGCTGATGCTCGACAACACGGCGCAAGCGGCTCGGGAACTGCTGCCGCTGGCCGGACAAAGTTGCATCGACGTCAACCTCGCCTTGCGCGAGCAAGTCACTCGCCGTCCGTTTGTACGCTCGACCAATCTGGTGTGGGACGACGCCATTTATTGCAGCTCCTTGTTTGGTGACTATCACGAGAAAATCGAGCCAGGGGACTACTCCGCAGGCCGCCTGCTATTGATGAAGGGCAATCCGATCACACCCGATACCTCATTGCTGGTGTATCGACTCGGCGAAGGCAAACGAGGCGCGCTGAGCACACTCGATGGCTACCACCTGAGCAACGTACTGAGCCTGATCGGCCGTCATACGATGCTGGCCCTGCGGGTCGGCCCCAGTTGGTTGACCGCCGATGGCCAGTTTCATAACGGCCCTCTCCACGCCTTCCCGGTGGCGCAAACCAGGCTCGACTCTTCACGTTATGCCTTTGGCGTTCAGGCCGGGTTTCCCGAGGGCGAAACCTGGCGCTACATGAGCAGCCAATACCCGCCGCTGTTCAGCCTGCTGATGTTCTTTGGCGTTGTGTCGGGGCTGATCGGCTATGTTCTGCAGAAACGTACATCGTCACCGACCCATGAAATGAAGCGTGCGCTGGACGCGGCGGAGTTCGTTCCTTATTTCCAGGCCGTTGTGCATGGCGACAGTAAAAAGCTCTCGGGCGTTGAAGTGTTGATGCGCTGGAACCACCCAAAAGAAGGCCTGGTGCGTCCCGATCTATTCATTCCGTTCGCCGAACACTCCGGGCTGATCGTGCCGATGACCCGCTCATTGATGCAACAGACTGCCGCCTTGCTCGCGCCGTTGTCCGCGTCGTTTGAGGAGCCCTTTCATATTGGTATTAACATCACCGCCAGCCACTGCCATGACCTGGAACTGGTCGAGGATTGCCGACAATTTCTCGCGAATTTTGCCCCGGGCTCCATTCATCTGGTGCTTGAGCTGACCGAACGCGAACTGATCGAACCCACGGCGATTACCCATCAACTGTTCGAGCAATTGCATGAACTGGGGGTGAAGATCGCCATCGACGACTTCGGCACCGGCCATTCCAGCCTCGGTTATCTGCGTCAGTTCAATGTCGATTACTTGAAACTCGACCAGAGTTTCGTCGCCATGATCGGCATAGACTCGCTGTCCAGCCACATACTGGACAGCATCATGGAACTGGCCGCCAAGCTCGACTTGGCGATGGTTGCCGAAGGCGTGGAGACCCAGGAACAAAGTGATTACCTGACCGCCCATAACGTTAACTTCCTGCAAGGCTATCTGTACGGGCGACCGATGCCTGGCGCGGAGTTCATTAGTGCATTAAGTAGGCATTAATTAGTAGTTTTTAGCGTCTGGACGGCATTACAGCGCACCAATTTGAATCAAAAGCCTACTCTCGTTACATGAAAAAAAAGACATGATTTACTCTTGGCTCATTAACTACTACAATTTTTCATGCCTGCGGTAATTGGGCAGGTGAGCCATTTAATCACCGAGTCGCTTCAAGGCTCTTGGCTTATAGCTTTGTTTGCGGTTGGTATCAGCCAAACACACTATTGGAGTAAAGATATTGTCCAGACTCGCTGAATTTCGTGCAGCTGAAAAGGCCCTTCAAGAGCAGCTCAAACAGCTGGAATCCCTGAAGAACGACGCCGGGCTCAAGAAAGAAATCGAATTCGAAGAGAAGCTCCAGGGGCTGATGAAAACCTACGGCAAGAGCCTGCGCGACATCATCGCCATTCTCGATCCGAACCCGGCAAAATCTGGCCTTCAACATACCGCAGCGCCTAAAACCCGCCGCGCTCGTGTGGTCAAGGTTTATCAGAATCCACACACCGGTGAGCTGATTGAAACCAAGGGCGGCAACCATCGCGGCCTCAAGGCCTGGAAGGAACAATACGGTGCAGCCACCGTTGACTCCTGGCTGCGTGGATAAGCACACGCGCTATAAAAAAGCCCTGCCAATGCAGGGCTTTTTCATGTGTGCCTTCTACATTCAACGATCTTGAACGGTCAACTCTCAACTTGCGGATTAACTTTGTGCTTAATCCCTTTGGGTATCTAAATATTTCGAGGCAGAGCCAAAGCCTGCAGTTACTAAAGTCTTCTATTAAAGTTTCAAGGCGTTACGCGCCGCCTCTATTTCATCCTGACTGGCCTTATAAGCCTCGGCCTGCCCCGCGTAGGAAAGAACGTAGGCTTTATCGGCATCCACAGCCGCGACCAAAGTTTGAGAAAGCACATGCCGGCCGTTTTGCGTGATGGTGCAGGTGGTTTCCAGCGCCGATAACCGACTTAACGTGGCCGGATGAATCCGGTTACAGACACTTTGATAGCCGCCCTGGAAAAAGTCTTTCTGCACCGACTTACGCATCTCCAGCAACACGCCTTCGAGGTTGACCTGGTGCCCGCTTTCCACTTGCGAGATGGTCAACTCCATCACCATGACCGGTGTGCCGCTTTGATCGATTTTCACCGCACGCTGACGGGAAACGCCGGTAGTGGCGGCGCCCTGATCAATCGCTTCGACCTGCCATCCGGCAGGCCAGGTCATGACCGGTGCTTCGGCGTAAGCACAGGCGATACCGGACAGAACGCCCATCAGGATGAACACCGATTTACCGAATCGAATCATTGCAATAAGCACTCAGATTTTGAGCCGTGAAGTCTGAGCCCAGTGCGGCTGCCAGGCAATAGCCGACGCTTTCGGTTGGTGATGTCCTAACCCTTGCGTATCATGGTCGCCAATCGTCAGCCCCACTTATTTTCCGGAGGGCCCATGAGCCTGCACGAACTAAGCACTTTCCCCGGCGTCACCGCACAGCCTGACACCGCCACCCAGAAATTCGTCTTCAACCACACCATGTTGCGGGTCAAGGACATCACCAAATCCCTGGATTTCTACACCCGAATCCTGGGCTTCACACTGGTAGAAAAACGCGATTTCCCGGAAGCCGAATTCAGCCTGTACTTCCTCGCTCTCGTGGATAAAAACCAAGTCCCGGCCGATGCCGCCGCGCGTACCGAGTGGATGAAATCCATCCCCGGCATTCTGGAACTGACCCACAACCACGGCACCGAAAACGATCCGGAGTTCGCCTACCACAACGGCAACACCGACCCGCGCGGTTTCGGCCACATCTGCATTTCGGTGCCGGATGTCGTCGCTGCGTGCGAGCGCTTCGAAGCATTGGGCTGCGATTTCCAGAAACGCCTGACCGATGGCCGCATGAAGAGCCTGGCGTTCATTAAGGATCCGGATAACTACTGGGTCGAAATCATCCAGCCTGCGCCGCTGTAAACAAAATCAAAAGATCGCAGCCTGCGGCAGCTCCTACATTGATCGGTGTAGGAGCTGCCGCAGGCTGCGATCTTTCGATCCACAAAAAACCCCATGATCGCTCATGGGGTTTTGTGTTTTATGCCGGGGCGGAGGTGCGGATCAGGTGATCGAATGCACTCAAAGAAGCCTTGGCGCCCTCGCCCACTGCGATCACGATCTGCTTGTACGGCACGGTGGTCACGTCGCCGGCAGCAAATACGCCCGGCAGCGAAGTCTCGCCACGCGCATCGACGATGATCTCGCCACGGGGCGACAACTCGACAGTGCCCTTGAGCCAGTCAGTATTGGGCAGCAAACCGATCTGCACGAAGATGCCTTCGAGGTTGATCGTTTTGAACTCGCCTGAGTCGCGATCCTTGTAGGCCAGACCACTCACCTTCTCGCCGTCACCCTTCACTTCGCTGGTCAGCGCGCTGGTGATGACATCGACGTTGGGCAAGCTGAACAGTTTGCGTTGCAGCACCGCATCGGCGCGCAGCTTGCTGTCGAATTCCAGCAGCGTGACGTGGCTGACGATGCCCGCCAGGTCAATTGCCGCTTCAACGCCGGAGTTGCCGCCGCCGATGACCGCTACGCGCTTGCCCCTGAACAACGGGCCGTCGCAATGCGGGCAGAAGCAAACGCCCTTGGCCTTGTATTCCTGCTCTCCCGGCACACCCATTTCACGCCAGCGGGCGCCGGTGGCAAGAATCAGCGCCCTGGTTTTCAGGCTGGCTCCGCTTTCGAATCGAACTTCGTGCAACTCGCCGGGATTCTTCGCCGGGATCAGCGAGGTGGCCCGCTGCAAGTTCATGATGTCGACGTCGTACTGCTTGACGTGTTCTTCCAGTGCACTGGCCAGTTTCGGCCCTTCGGTTTCTTGCACGGAGATGAAGTTCTCGATGGCCATGGTGTCGAGCACCTGGCCACCGAAACGCTCAGCCGCCACACCGGTGCGAATGCCTTTACGTGCAGCGTAAATCGCTGCCGAAGCACCGGCCGGGCCACCGCCAACCACCAGCACGTCAAAGGCGTCCTTGGCGCTGATTTTCTCGGCCTGGCGCTCGGCGCCACTGGTGTCGATCTTGGCAAGGATTTCTTCCAGCCCCATGCGGCCCTGGCCGAACACTTCGCCGTTGAGGTAGATACTTGGCACAGCCATGATCTTGCGCTCATCGACTTCGGCCTGGAACAGCGCGCCGTCGATGGCGACGTGGCGGATATTCGGGTTCAGCACCGACATCAAATTCAACGCTTGGACCACGTCCGGGCAGTTCTGGCAGGAGAGCGAGAAGTATGTCTCGAAGCTGAACTGACCCTTGAGCGAGCGGATCTGTTCGAGCACTTCCGCACTGGCTTTCGAAGGGTGGCCGCCGACTTGCAGCAGGGCCAGCACCAACGAGGTGAATTCGTGCCCCATCGGGATGCCGGCGAATCGCAGGCCGATGTCCTGACCGGGTCGATTGATCGAGAACGATGGCTTGCGCGCATCTTCACCGTTGTCGAGCAAAGTAATTTGGGCGCAAAGACTTGCAACGTCTTTCAACAGTTCGAGCATTTCCCGGGATTTCGCACCGTCATCGAGGGAGGCAACGATCTCGATCGGTTGGGTGACCCGTTCCAGGTACGATTTCAACTGGGCTTTAAGATTGGCGTCCAACATACGGGCGATTTCCTTTATTGAATTTCTTGCATAAAAAACGCCCGAGCGAATCTCGCCCGGGCGTTTTTATTGGGCGGTGCAGCTTACTGAGTAGGCGCGGAGTTCCGCCCTGTGGAGCGTGTCACGGACTTAGATCTTGCCGACCAGGTCCAGGGACGGAGCCAGAGTGGCTTCGCCTTCTTTCCACTTGGCTGGGCAAACCTGGCCTGGGTGAGCGGCGACGTACTGGGCAGCCTTGATCTTGCGCAGCAGCTCGGACGCGTCACGACCAACGCCGCCGTCGTTCAGCTCAACGATTTTGATCTGGCCTTCAGGGTTGATCACGAAGGTGCCACGGTCGGCCAGACCAGCTTCTTCGATCAGCACGTCGAAGTTGCGGGAGATCGCGTGGGTCGGATCGCCGATCATGGTGTACTGGATTTTGCCGATGGCTGGCGAAGTGTTGTGCCAGGCAGCGTGAGCGAAGTGAGTGTCGGTGGAGACGCTGTAGATCTCGACGCCCAGTTTCTGGAATGCGTCGTAGTTGTCGGCCAGGTCTTCCAGCTCGGTTGGGCAAACGAAGGTGAAGTCAGCTGGGTAGAAGAACACGACCGACCACTTGCCTTTCAGGTCAGCGTCCGAGACTTTTACGAAGTCGCCATTTTTGAATGCATCAGCTTTGAAAGGTTTAACTTGGCTGTTGATGATAGGCATCGTTGACTCTCCGTCAGGGGTTAAGAAGTTGATGGAGAGAACTTTACCCACTCGACGGACGGTTGGCTCATTGGCAAACCTGATGCCGCTGATTGGCTTTCGCTATTAGCCAACGGTATTAATAGAAGAAAACGATCTCTACGATTTCTTCTGTAGGAGCTGTCGAGTGCAACGAGGCTGCGATCTTTTAACCTGTTAAAAAGATCGCAGCCTTCGGCAGCTCCTACAGGTCAGGGTTCGTGTCTTTTTCCGAGATTTGGGTCATGCCGAGGAACGGGCTGGCCTCGATATAGCGCATGGCCGACTTCATATCCTTCCAGCCCACATAACTCATCAATGATTTCAAATCCCAGCCGCTCTGATGCGCCCACGAGGCGAAGCCGCGGCGCAAGGAGTGGCTGGTGTATTGCTCAGCCGCAATCCCTGCGCGCTCAAGCGCCTGACGCAACAACGGAATCACACTGTTGGCGTGCAATCTCTCCTCGCTCAGGTGGCCCCAGCGATCGATGCCGCGAAAGACCGGCCCACGTACCAGAGCCGCTTCAGTGATCCAGGCGATATAGGCCTGCACCGGACATAACCGCTGCAAGGCTGGCGTCTGGTAGGTCTTGCCGAGGTTTTCCCGATCACTCTTGCTGCGCGGCAAGTACAAGGTAATGCCGGAGCCGGCAATCGCTTGCACATGTTCGATCTGCAAATGGCACAGCTCGTCGCTCCGAAATCCGCGCCAGAAGCCCAGCAGGATCAGCGCGCTATCACGCCTGGCTCGCAGCAGCGCGGGTCGGTCTTGTTCAGCGATTGCCGTGCGCGCCTCCTGCTCCAGCCACGCGATCACTTGCTCAAGATGCTGAAGCTGCAAAGGCTCGGCCTGCTTTTCCTGAGCTGGATGCAACGCCCGAATCCCCTTGAACACCTTGCGCACCACGGGTGCTTTCGTCGGATCAGCGAAGCCTTGGCTGTTGTGCCATTGCGCCAGCGCCGACAATCGCAGCTTCAAGGTATTGATCGACAGCACGCCCGCATGGGCAACCAGATAACGCGCCACGCTGTCGCTGGTGGCCGGCAGGAAACCACCCCAAGTCACCTCAAAGTGCTCGATGGCCGCGCGATAGCTGCGGCGAGTGTTGTCGCGCGTGGCGGCTTGCAGATAGCGATCCAGATCACTCATGGCAATGACCTGTAGGAGCGAGCACGCTCGCGATGGACGCCAACGATAACGCTGATCGGCAGTTGCTCCGTGGCGCTCTCGGTTTTTTCGCGAGCAAGCTTGCTCCTACAGGGGGGTTGTACAGGGCAATCACGTACGAGAGGCCTCGAAATCGCTTTGACATTGGGTAATACCAGTATATCCCGCGTGAGTAACATGCTGTATTTAACTTTAAATTATCAATGGTACAATGTGTATTTACGTAATACGTACCACATCACGAAATTGTAGGAGCAGTCATGGCCCGTGGCGGTGTAAATAAGGCAGTAGTACAGGCTGCGCGTTTGGCGATCCTCGCCCGAGGCGAGAACCCCAGCATCGATGCAATACGCATCGAAATGGGCAATACCGGCTCGAAAACCACGATTCACCGGTACCTGAAAGAACTCGGCAGCGACCCTCAACCGGCACAAACAGAGCCGTCCGAGCCCATAGACGATGAGTTGCTGGCACTGGTATCGCGCCTGGCGCAACGCTTGAAGGAACAAGCACAGGAACCGATCGATCAGGCCCGCGAACAATTCGAATCGCAGCGCAAAACACTGGACGAGCAGTTGGCAGAGGCCCAGGAAGCCAACACCGAGCTGCAACAGCAATACGAAATTCAGAGCCTGGCGCTGACTCAAGAATCCGAAGCACTGCAAGAAACCCGCACCGCCCTACAGTCCGAACAAACCCGCAATGCGGGGCTGAAACAGGCGCTGTCGGATTTCGAATTGCGCTTGAAGGACAAGGACGAGCAGATCCGCTCGCTAGAAGAAAAGCACCTGCATGCGCGCGATGCACTGGAGCACTACCGCAATGCGGTCAAGGAGCAACGTGAGCAGGAACACAGCCGTCACGAAAACCAGGTACAACAACTGCAGATGGAGCTGCGTCAGGCGCAGCAAAGCGCGATGGTGCGTCAGGATGAAATCACCCAGCTACATCGCGACAACGAACGGCTGCTGACCGAAAACCGTGGAACGTTGCGCGAGCTGAGCCTGTTGCAGGAACAACTCAAGCAGAGCAACAGCCGTCAGGATCAACTGCTGGAGCAAGCAACGCGGGTTGACGGCGAACGCACCCTCCTCCAGGAACGCTTGCGTGTCGCCCTGCTGGAAAGTCAGTCACTGAAACAAGATATCGAGGAGCACTCGCAGATCAACAAGGCGCTGGAACTCGAATTGACCAAAGCCCAGACGAGCCTTGAAGAAAGCATCCAACGCAGGAACGAGTTCGCTCGCGATGAACGTCAACGATAAAACGTCCTGCCTTAATGATCGCGGTGCCTGGATGTTTTTCGCGAGCGTGCTCGCTCCTACAGACCGCGCGACTGGTGAACCCTGTAGGAGCGAGCACGCTCGCGATGGACGTCAACGATAACGCGCCCCGCCTGAATGAACGCGGCGCCTGGACGTTTTTCGCGAGCGTGCTCGCTCCTACAGAGGTGTTTAACCGGCGACCGGCGTGCGCATGGTCACGAATTCTTCGGCGGCCGTCGGGTGTACGCCGATGGTCTCGTCGAAGTCGCGCTTGGTCGCGCCTGCCTTCAAGGCGATGGCCAGACCCTGGACGATTTCACCGGCCTCAGGCCCAACCATGTGGCAACCCAACACCTTGTCGGTCTTTGCATCTACCACCAATTTCATCAGCGTGCGCTCCTGGCATTCGGTCAGGGTCAGCTTCATCGGCCGGAAACGGCTTTCGAAGATCACCACTTCATGCCCGGCATCGCGTGCTTCTTCTTCGGTCAAACCGACAGTGCCAATGTTCGGCAAGCTGAACACTGCCGTCGGGATCATTTTGTAATCCACCGGGCGATATTGCTCAGGCTTGAACAAACGCCGCGCAACCGCCATGCCTTCGGCCAGTGCAACCGGCGTCAGCTGAACACGCCCAATCACATCGCCCAGCGCCAGGATCGACGGTTCGGCAGTCTGGTACTGATCATCGACCTCGACGAAACCCTTCTTGTCGAGCTTGACCCCGGTGTTTTCCAGCCCAAGATTGTCCAGCATCGGACGCCGGCCGGTGGCGTAGAACACGCAGTCAGCTTCCAATTGACGACCATCCTTGAGCGTCACTTTCAGGCTACCGTCGGCCTGTTTGTCAATACGCTCGATGTCGGCGTTGAATTGCAGGTCCATGCCACGCTTGGTCAGCTCCTCCTGCAAATGCTTGCGTACCGAACCGTCGAAACCACGCAGGAACAATTCACCGCGATAGAGCAGCGTCGTTTGCGCGCCGAGACCGTGGAAAATCCCGGCGAACTCGACGGCGATGTAACCACCGCCCACCACCAGCACGCGCTTGGGCAGTTCCTTGAGGAAAAATGCCTGGTTGGAACTGATCGCATGTTCATGCCCCGGAATCTCCGGGATCTGCGGCCAGCCACCCGTGGCGATCAGGATGTTTTTTGCAGTGAAGCGCTCGCCGTTGACCTCGACGGTATGAGGGTCGACGATTTTGGCGTGGGCCTCGTGCAAGGTCACACCGCTGTTGACCAGCAGGTTGCGATAGATGGCATTCAGGCGATTGATCTCGCGGTCCTTGTTTGCGATCAACGTTGCCCAGTCGAATTGCGCCTCGTCCAAGCTCCAACCGAAACCGGATGCCTGCTCGAAGTCCTCGGCAAAGTGCGCACCGTAGACCAGCAATTTCTTCGGCACACAGCCGACATTGACACAGGTGCCGCCCAGATAACGGCTCTCGGCCACGGCCACTTTCGCACCGAAACCAGCGGCAAACCGCGCCGCCCGTACACCGCCGGAACCGGCGCCAATCACATAAAGGTCAAAATCGTAGGCCATTGTCTATCTCCTCGGCAGGTGAACAGCATACCCGCGGACGCTCGTCGGGCAAGCGTCAGAAATGAAAAAGCCACCCCAAGGGGTGGCTTTTCAGAACAAGCAAGTCGAGCGCGCTATCAGTACGCCTTGCCCGTCTTGTAGAAGTTTTCGAAGCAGAAGTTGGTCGCGTCGATGTAGCCTTCAGCGCCACCGCAGTCGAAACGCTTGCCCTTGAACTTGTAGGCCATCACGCAGCCGTTCTGGGCTTGCTTCATCAGGGCGTCGGTGATCTGGATTTCACCGCCCTTGCCTGGCTCAGTTTGTTCGATCAGGTCGAAAATGTCCGGGGTCAGGATGTAGCGACCGATGATGGCCAGGTTCGACGGCGCATCTTCCGGCTTTGGCTTCTCGACCATGCTGTGCACACGATAGATGTCGTCGCGGATCATCTCGCCGGCGATCACGCCGTACTTGTTGGTCTCTTGCGGATCGACTTCCTGGATGGCCACGATCGAGCAGCGGAACTGCTTGTACAGCTTGACCATCTGGGTCAGTACGCCGTCGCCTTCGAGGTTGACGCACAGGTCATCCGCCAGTACCACGGCGAAAGGTTCGTCGCCGATCAGTGGACGGCCGGTCAGGATCGCGTGGCCCAGACCTTTCATTTCGGTCTGGCGAGTGTAAGAGAACGAGCACTCGTCCAGTAGTTTGCGGATGCCGACCAGGTATTTCTCCTTGTCGGTGCCCTTGATCTGGTTTTCCAGCTCGTAGCTGATGTCGAAGTGGTCTTCCAGGGCGCGCTTACCACGGCCGGTGACGATGGAGATTTCGTTCAAACCCGCGTCCAGTGCTTCTTCGACGCCGTACTGGATCAGTGGCTTGTTTACCACCGGCAGCATTTCCTTGGGCATGGCTTTAGTCGCTGGCAGGAAGCGAGTACCGTAACCGGCTGCTGGGAACAAGCATTTCTTGATCATATAAGTCCTTGAAAGGGCTGTGTGTACGAGTTTCGGCGCAGTCTAATCAGGCGGCACGCACCTTACAATGCCCCGCGCTGGCTAACCGATGCCATCATAGGAGAAATATTCTTGCCGATAGTTCCGCGCGAGGCGGCGTTCGCCCTTCGGCAACCTGTAATTGATAGCAGAGACCGCCAGCTTTGCACGCTTTGTCTGCTGACAAACAATCACACCGCCCCGCATCCATCGACACTCGTCGCGTTATTTGGCGCTATCATGGCGCCATTGAACCCAGCCAACGAGGCAAATAGATGTCGGCAGCAAAAAGCGTCAACGGGTACCTGATCAACAAAGCAAAAGACGGCCAATGGTGGATCGGTAACGCCGCTGGCGAGAATATCGTCGGCCCGTTTCCGACTGAAGCCATGGCGACCGAAGTGGCGGCGGTGCTGGAACTGGAGCACCCCGAGCCGAAACGACGCGGTAAAGACAAGAATTGACGCACCCCAAGCCCTGCCATTGTGCAGGGCTTTTTTGTGACCGTGTACAGAAAGTGGCCTTTGGCTATAACCTTTGCCCCGCGGCGCTGTCACAGGCTTTGCCCACCACTATGACGACGACAACGACATGACCAGATTTTTGCCATTGATTGCGGTATTGGCCCTGAGTGGCTGCGCGACAACCGAGACCACCTACTTGAACAATGGCGAACAAGGCCTGTCCATCGATTGCTCGGGGGAAGCCAATTCCTGGGCAACGTGTTATGAGAAGGCCGATGCCTCTTGTGCAGGCACCGGTTATCGCATCGTTGGCACCGACGGTAGCCCTGCGCCCGAGGAAAGCGACAAGACCCTGGGCATTGACGTCGGCAACTACAAAAACCGCAGCGTGGTGGTGATCTGCAAGTAAGGCACCCTGCCCTACATATGGATTTCGGCGAATTTGATGCCCAGGCCACGCAAGGTTTCGATCAGGTCATCAAGGCGTTCGAAGGATTCGACTTCGTCGTTTTCGTCCACCAGAAAAAAACTGCGGCCTGCGCTTTTCTTGAAAAACACGATCCACTCGCCAAGATTCGCCGGATTTTGAATCACGTGGGTCGCACAGATCTGTCCCTCTGCGTGCCGCTCCCGTACCCGCTCTCGCTTCATGCCAGACTCCAGAAATGACAATGCCGCCAAAGCTTGGCTTCGACGGCACTGGTATTGAATATCGGTAGTCTATCAGCCGGAAATGCACTCATTCGCGGCATTTTGCACGTCCCGAGGGCGCACCGGCACATTGGACATGCTTTCGTGGAGTTTGATACTGCTGCCTCCTGAGCGCTCGTCGATATCGAACACCGCCGCCGGCCCCGATGACAGTTTTTGCGGCACGATCACCCGCACGCCGTGCTTCTGGGGTTCGATTTGCAAGGCGCCGCGACTGTCAGCGAGTTTTTTGCTCAGGCATTGCGCGAACTCATTGGGTTTCTTGCCGGAGATCACGTTCATGGTGGGCAGCGACTCGTTGATATCTTCGACACTGGCGCAACCACTGACTGCCAAAAATAATGGCAGGCCCCACATACACCACTTCATACGAAACCTCCGTTAAAGACCCTCCGACCGCGCAGATCGGTTTTTTCTCCGGCGATACTGCATTTTATCGCTTATCAAATGCGCGATAGCCGTTTTTAATTGCCAATGCGAACCACGACAGCCGGATAATAAAGCCTCGGGGCTGATAAACTGCGCGCCAATCGACCCTTGCTATCGTTCTGATTTTGTAGAAAAAGCCCTTCTGGAGGCGCCCATGAAATTTATCCACCAGCGCGAGCACCTCAACGAGGACGACATCGTCGTCATTCAATGTTCGCAGACGTGCAACATCCGCCTGATGAACGACGCTAACTTCCGCAGCTTCAAAAATGGCGGCCGCCACACCTATCACGGTGGTGCGTTCGACACTTTCCCGGCTCGCATCACAGCGCCGAGCACCGGTTTCTGGAACATCACCATCGACACAGTCAGCCGTCGGGCGATCAGCGTGACCCGCAAACCGACCCTGACCCATTCGATCAAGATCATCCGCCGCTCCAGCTCGAAACTGAGCTGAGTGACATTTCCCGCTCTTAAACAGAGAGAAAGACAGGTATGGCCGTGGCCCAGACAACCAAATACGTCATCAAGTACAAACTGAACGGCGAACGCCGCTTCGAATTCGCCCAGCTGGAAAACGGCACCGAGCAAGAGGCCAAGGCTGCGCTGGAGGCCCTGCACGGCCAGGGCGAAGACGTCATCAGCGACATCAGTGTCAGCAAAGCCCTGTAACACCACCCCGACGTTGAAATTCGACCGCAAGCGCCGGAGTGTTCCATTCCCCGGCGCGTCATAGACTGACCACTTCACCCCTGGGTCAAGGAGTCAGCGCAATGTCCCATCCCATCGTTTGCCTATTGATGCCACCGGACCGCGAGGCCCGTCGATGAGCGAGCGATATCTGGACAAACTCGACTGGATATCGCTGGAACAACAACTGGATCAGGATGGCTGCGCAGTCATCCGGTCGCTGTTGAGCCACAACGCCTGTGATGACATCAGCGCCTTGTACGCTCAATCCGACCCCTTTCGCTCGCAGGTGATCATGGCCCGTCACGGCTTTGGCCGCGGCGAGTACAAGTACTTCCGATACCCATTGCCTCAACTCGTTGCTCGCTTGCGTAGTGCGCTTTACCCACGCCTGGTACCGATTGCCAATCGCTGGCATGAGCAGATGGGCTTGCCGAGCCGCTTTCCTGAAAGCCATGACGCTTTCCTCGAACGTTGTCATGCCGCCGGTCAGCAGCGCCCCACGCCGTTGTTGCTGCAATACGGGCCTCAGGATTACAACTGTCTGCATCAGGATGTGTACGGCGAACACGTTTTCCCACTGCAAGTGGCGATTTTGCTGTCAGAGCCGCAGGAAGACTTCACCGGTGGCGAGTTCGTACTGACCGAACAGCGTCCCCGCATGCAGTCACGCCCGCAAGTCATCGACCTGAACAAAGGCGACGGCCTGATCTTTGCGGTCAACCAGCGCCCCGTCAAAGGGACTCGCGGTTACTACCGAGTGACCCTGCGCCACGGTGTCAGTCGCCTGCACAGCGGAAAACGGCATACCCTTGGCATCATCTTTCACGATGCGTCTTGAACAGCATGAACCCGACAACCTTTGACTTGTTTGCGCACGCGGAACCCGAGCAACAGCCTCGACGCGATCAAATCGGCGAACAGTCCTACGTTTTGAGAGGCTTTGCCCTGCCCTGGCTTGACCGCTTGCTACCGGCACTGGAGGCGGTATTGGTGGTCGCGCCGTTTCGGCAAATGGTTACGCCAGGCGGTTTTACCATGTCGGCAGGTTTGAGCAGCTGTGGCACCTGGGGCTGGACCACCGACTCCAGTGGCTATCGCTACACCCGCAACGATCCACAAACCGGCCTGCCCTGGCCGCCCATGCCCGAAGTGTTTTTCCAGTTGGCACAGGCGGCCGCGCGGGAGGCGGGATTCATGGAGTTTGAGCCGGACTCCTGCCTGATCAATCGCTATGTCCCTGGCGCGAAAATGTCATTGCATCAAGACAAAGACGAAAAGTCCTACGCCGCACCTATCGTTTCGGTGTCGCTGGGTTTGCCGGCCATGTTCCTGTTCGGCGGTTTCGTGCGCAGCGACAAGAGTCAGCGGGTGCCGTTGCTGCATGGCGATATTGTGGTCTGGGGTGGCGTGGATCGCCTGCGTTATCACGGCGTGTTGCCGATCAAGGACGGTCAGCACCCGCGCTTGGGCGAGCAGCGGATCAACTTTACCTTTCGACGTGCAAAATGATGCCTTGGAGTTTGACCGCAAGCGCCGGAGTGTCGGACGACTGTCAGCTGGTTAATCTGCGGCAAACGGGTCAACGGATGAAAAGCCATGACAAGCCAATCGACAAAAATCACCACCGAAAACGATCCACGCTGGGCCGCTGTTATCGCCCGCGATCCCCAGGCTGACGGGCAGTTCGTGTACGCGGTGAAAACCACCGGGATCTACTGCAACCCCAGTAGTCTGGCGCGTTTGCCCAAACCGCAGAATGTCGAATTCTTCGACACCGCCGAACTGGCTCAAGCGGCGGGTTACCGCCCGAGCAAACGCGCGACGAAGGATCAAAGCGATTTGGCCGCCCAACATGCCGCCACGGTGGCCGCCGCGTGCCGTCGGATCGAAACCGCCGAGGAGCTTCCAGCGTTGGACGAACTGGCCCAGGCCGCAGGGTTGAGCCGCTTTCACTTCCATCGGGTGTTCAAGGCGGTCACCGGCCTGACACCCAAGGGCTACGCTGCGGCTCATCGTTCACGCCGGGTACGGGAGCGACTGGCGCACGGAGGCTCAATCACCGACGCCCTGTACGATGCCGGCTTCAACTCCAATGGTCGTTTCTACGAGGCTGCGGATCAGGTACTGGGCATGAAGCCCGCCGATTACCGCGACGCTGGCCAGAACAACGATATACGCTTTGCCGTGGGACAGTGCTCCCTGGGGGCGATTTTGGTGGCGCAAAGCGAACGCGGGGTGTGCGCGATTCTGCTGGGTGATGATCCTCAGCAATTGGTCTGTGATCTGCAGGACAAGTTTCGCCGCGCCAACTTGATCGGCGCCGATCAGGCTTTCGAGCAGTTGATCGCCACGGTAGTGGGTTTTATCGAAGCGCCGGCCCTGGGCCTGGACTTGCCACTGGATGTGCGCGGAACGGCCTTTCAAGAGCGCGTCTGGCAGGCTTTGCGGGAGATCCCGGTCGGCAGCACGGCCAGTTACGCCGATATCGCCCTGCGCATCGGTGCCCCCAAAGCGGTTCGCGCCGTGGCACAAGCCTGCGGCGCAAACAGCCTGGCGGTGGCGATCCCCTGCCATCGCGTGGTGCGCAGCGATGGCAATCTGTCGGGGTATCGCTGGGGGGTGGAACGCAAGCGGCAGTTGCTGGAACGCGAGAACACCACTTCACCCTTGTAGGAGCGAGCGATGCGGCGACCTGACTTGCCCGCGATGGTGGTCAACGTTAACGCTGGGTGCCTGATACCCCGCGAAATTCTGTGGCTCATCGCGAGCAAGCTCGCCCCCAACAGAGATCCACGTACCTTCAGCGATTCACGTCAACCACCACCCTCCCGCGCAATTGCCCTGCCAGCAAGCGCGGCGCCGCCTCAATGGCTTCGCTCAAACCGATTTCGTGACTGATCAGCGGCAGCAGATTGAAATCCAGATCTCGTGCCAGCCGCCCCCACGCCTCTACACGCTTGGCCTTGGGTTGCGTCACGCTGTTGATGCCGGCCAGGGTCACACCACGCAAAATGAACGGTGCGACAGACGCCGGGAATTCCATACCTTGGGCCAGACCACAGGCGGCGACAGTGCCGTTGGCCTTGGTGCTGGCACACGCGTTGGCCAGGGTGTGGCTGCCGACCGAATCGATAACCGCCGCCCAGCGCTCCTTGGCCAAGGGTTTGCCCGGTTCGGACAAGGTGCTGCGATCGATGATTTCAGTGGCACCCAATTGCTTGAGGTAGTCATGCTCCGAAGTGCGACCGGTGGATGCGACCACTCGGTAACCGAGTTTGCTCAGCAGTGCGATGGCGAAACTGCCCACGCCACCATTGGCGCCGGTGACCAGTACTTCACCTTGCTGCGGCGTCACGCCGTTATGCTCCAGCGCCAGGATGCACAGCATCGCCGTGTAGCCAGCGGTGCCGATGGCCATGGCTTGAGCGGCGGTAAATGCCTTGGGCAACGGAATCAGCCAGTCGCCATTCAAACGCGCTTTTTGCGCAAGACCGCCCCAATGCCCTTCACCCACACCCCAGCCGTTGAGTAATACCTGATCACCCGCCTTGTAATCCGGATGCCCGCTGGTTTCGACAGTGCCCGCCAGATCGATCCCCGGCACCATCGGGAACTTGCGCACCACCGGGCTGCTGCCGGTGATCGCCAGGCCATCCTTGAAGTTCAAGGTGCTATACGCCACACGGACCGTCACGTCGCCCTCGGGCAGTTGATCGTCATTGATCTGCTGCAAAGTGGCTCGGTACCCGCTGTCGTCTTTGTTGATCAAAATGCCTTGAAACATGACTGCCTCCGGTGCGTTCACTGATTGTGATGGGTATTTAAATACCATATCGCAAAAAATTCCCGTACTCGACTTTAAGCCAATTCATCGAACCCGATGTTCGGCTTGCAAGAGGAAACATGACTGGCCTCGGATCAGTCATGCTGCTACAAATTTGTCTCTACGGTCACCGCCCGGTTTCACCCTCGGAGAGCACCCTACATGAGCCAATGGCCAGACACTCGCATTCTTGATCTGCTCGGGATCGAACTGCCGATCATCCAGGCTCCCATGGCGGGCGCCACCCAATCTTCGATGGTCATCGCGGCAAGCAACGCCGGCGGCCTGGGTTCGATGCCCGCGGCCATGTTGAGCATCGAGCAATTGCGCGAAGAGTTGAGGGTCATCCGCCAACACACTCAGCGCCCGATCAACGTGAATTTCTTCTGCCATCAACCACCGCCCGTTGATGAGCAACGCGCCCAAGACTGGAAGCATCTGCTGGAGCCCTACTACCGTGAACTGGGTGTCGATTTCGAGGCCCCGACGCCAGTGTCCAACCGTGCACCGTTCGATGCCGCTGGCTGCGACGTCATCGAGGAATTTCTCCCCGAAGTCGTCAGCTTTCACTTTGGCCTGCCGGAGCAATCCCTGCTGGACCGGGTAAAGGCCACCGGGGCAAAGGTGCTGTCATCGGCCACTACGGTCGAGGAAGCCGTCTGGCTTGAGCAGCATGGCTGCGATGCGATCATCGCCATGGGCTACGAAGCGGGTGGGCACCGCGGGATGTTTCTCAGCGATGACCTGAGCAGTCAGGTCGGCACCTTCGCCCTGGTGCCACAGATTGTCGATGCAGTGAAAGTGCCGGTGATCGCTGCTGGCGGTATCGCCGATGCTCGGGGGGTCGCGGCGGCATTCATGCTGGGGGCTTCGGCGGTGCAAGTGGGGACGGCGTATCTGTTCACGCCGCAAGCGAAGGTCAGCGCGTCGCATCACAAGGCGCTGCGCACCGCGCAGGAAAGCGAAACGGCCATCACCAATCTTTTCACCGGGCGCCCGGCACGGGGCATTCTCAATCGGGTGATGCGCGAACTGGGACCGATGAGTGCCATGGCTCCAGCGTTCCCACTGGCCGGTGGCGCACTGATGCCGTTGCGGGCCAAGGGCGAAGCGGATTTCAGTAACCTTTGGGCCGGGCAAGCGTTTACGTTGGGGGTTGAATTGTCGACTGCGCAATTGACCCGAAAGCTAGCCGAAGAAGGCCTGGCGAAATTGCTTGGCCGTTGAACAAGCGAATAACTAGCGGCCGGGCAGATATCTGTGGCGAGGGGATTTATCCCCGTTGGGCTGCGAAGCAGCCCCAATACCTGCAACTGCGGAGAACCCGGCATACAACCAGATTGCTTTACGACTGCTGCGCAGCCGAACGGGGATAAATCCCCTCGCCACAGTCAAGTGTTTGCATCCTAGATCCAAGCACAGCCGGTACAACACATTCCGTTTGCAGGCATTTCGCTATATATTCAGCTACATAACGAATCACCCCCTCGTAACACCTGCCTATAACGGAGCCGTTTCATGACCATTCGTGCCTCACGTTTTGCCCCGACTTGCCTGGCGACTTTGATTGCTGTGTTCGCCTTCGGTTCTGCCCAGGCAGACGAAGTCCAGGTGGCCGTCGCCGCCAACTTCACCGCACCGATTCAGGCCATTGCCGCCGATTTCGAAAAAGACACCGGCCACAAACTGGTGACCTCGTTCGGCGCGACCGGTCAGTTCTACACCCAGATCAAGAATGGCGCACCGTTCGAGGTGTTCCTCTCGGCAGACGACACCACCCCGGAAAAACTGGAAAAAGAAGGCGACACGGTCAAGGGCTCGCGCTTTACCTACGCGGTCGGCACCCTGGCGCTGTGGTCCGCCAAGGAAGGTTATGTCGATGCCAAGGGCAAAGTACTGAGCGATAACCAGTACCAGCATTTGTCCATCGCCAACCCCAAAGCGGCGCCTTATGGCCTGGCGGCAACCCAGGTGCTGGCCAAAGAAGGCCTGACCGACAAGGTCAAGGACAAGATCGTTGAAGGCCAGAACATCACCCAGGCCTATCAATTCGTGTCCACCGGCAATGCCGAGTTGGGCTTCGTGGCCTTGTCGCAGATTTACAAAGACGGCAAAGTCACCAGCGGTTCGGCCTGGATCGTCCCCGCCGCCCTGCATGATCCGATCAAACAAGACGCAGTGATCCTCAACAAGGGTAAAGACAACCCGGCCGCCAAGGCACTGGTTGATTACCTCAAAGGCCCGAAAGCCGCTGCTGTCATCAAGTCTTACGGTTACCAACTCTAAATGACGCTCACCAGTGCCGATTTTTCCGCCATCTGGCTGACCCTGAAACTGGCGTCCCTGACGACCGTCATCCTGTTGGTGATCGGCACACCACTGGCGTTGTGGCTCTCGCGCACCCGATCCTGGTTGCGCGGCCCGGTCGGGGCGTTCGTCGCCCTGCCCCTGGTGCTGCCACCCACGGTGATTGGTTTTTACCTGTTACTGGCGCTCGGCCCTCACGGGTTTATCGGCCAGTTCACCCAGTCACTGGGGCTTGGCACCCTCACTTTCAGTTTTGCCGGGTTGGTCATCGGTTCGGTGCTGTACTCGATGCCGTTCGTGGTTCAACCGCTGCAAAACGCCTTTTCCGCCATTGGCACACGCCCACTGGAAGTGGCTGCGACCTTGCGCGCCAATCCTTGGGACACGTTTTTCAGCGTCACCCTGCCCTTGGCCCGCCCCGGTTTCATCACGGCGGCCATCCTCGGTTTCGCCCATACCGTCGGCGAGTTCGGTGTGGTACTGATGATTGGCGGCAACATTCCTGACAAGACCCGCGTGGTGTCGGTGCAGATCTACGATCACGTCGAAGCCATGGAATACGCCCAGGCCCATTGGCTGGCCGGGGCGATGCTGGTGTTCTCCTTTGCGGTACTGCTGGCGCTTTATTCCAGCCGAAAAACCAAAGCGGGCTGGAGCTGATCGATGATTCAAACGCGCCTGAAGCTGAGTTACCCGGGGTTTGCCCTGGACGTCGATTTGCAATTGCCCGGTCGTGGCGTCACTGCGCTATTCGGTCACTCGGGCTCGGGCAAGACCACCTGCCTGCGCTGCATTGCGGGCCTTGAACGAGCCGATCGAGGCTTTGTTCAAGTCAACGATGAAGTCTGGCAAGACAGCGACCAGAATATTTTCGTCGCACCGCATAAACGAGCCTTGGGTTACGTGTTTCAGGAAGCCAGTTTGTTCCCCCATCTGTCGGTGCTGGCTAACCTGGAATTCGGCCTGAAACGAATTCCCAAACAGCAGCGTCGGGTCGACATGGCCCACGCGACCGAATTGCTGGGCATCGGCCACCTGCTCGATCGCCATCCGCAGCACCTGTCCGGCGGTGAAAGGCAGCGCATCGGCATTGCCCGTGCCCTGCTCACCAGCCCGAAGCTGTTGTTGATGGATGAACCGCTGGCAGCGCTGGACGCCAAACGCAAGGGCGAAATCCTGCCTTACCTGCAACGTCTGCACGACGAACTGGATATCCCGGTGCTGTACGTCAGTCACTCCCAGGATGAGGTGGCACGGCTGGCCGACCATATCGTCCTGCTCAGCGACGGCAAGGCGCTGGCCAGCGGCCCCATCGGCCAGACCCTGGCCCGCCTGGATTTACCGCTGGCGCTGGGCGATGACGCTGGCGTCGTCATTGAAGGTCGGGTCAGCCGCTATGACACCGACTACCAGTTGCTGACCCTGCAACTGCCTGACACGCCTTTGAATATTCGTGTGGCGCATACGCCGATGACACCGGGCCAGGCCTTGCGCTGCAAGGTTCAGGCGCGGGATGTGAGCCTGAGCCTGCACAACGCAGAACACAGCAGCATCCTCAATCGTCTACCCGTCACCGTGGTCAGCGAAATGGGGGCCGACAACGCCGCCCATGTGCTGGTGCGCCTGGATGCGGCGGGAACACCCTTGCTGGCGCGGATCACCCGATTCTCCCGCGACCAGTTGAATGTGCACCCCGGGCAACAACTCTGGGCTCAGATCAAGGCGGTGGCCGTTCTGGCGTAAAGACATCGGCACGACTGCGCTGGCGTGGGGTCAATGGCTTTAACCACCCCAGATCTTCGCCCAGGACAATCGCCATGCCCGAAGCGCTGCCGCCCGACCTGCATTACGTCGATGACACGCTGCCTGGTATCACCCGCAAGAAACGGCGCGGCAAGTTCTGCTATTTCGACCCGTCCGGCCACCGCATTACCGACCCTGTCGAAATTCAGCGCATCAACGCACTGGCAGTGCCACCGGCCTACACCGATGTGTGGATTTGCAGCGACCCGCGCGGGCATCTGCAAGCCACCGGTCGCGACGCTCGCGGTCGCAAGCAATACCGCTATCACCCGCGCTGGCGGGAAGTTCGCGACAGCGACAAGTATTCAAGGCTGCGGGATTTCGGATTGGCCTTGCCGAAACTGCGCACGCAACTCGAAGCGCTGCTGGCAGCGCCGGGGTTCAACCGAGACAAGGTCATGGCCACTGTCATCACCTTGCTCGACGCCACGCTGATCCGAATCGGCAATACGCAATACGCGCGGGACAACCGCTCGTACGGTTTGACCACCTTGCGCAGCCGTCACGTTGAAATCAACGGCAGCGCGATCCTGTTTCAGTTTCGCGGCAAAAGCGGCATCGAACATCAAATCACCGTGAAGGACCGTCGGCTGGCGCGGATTATTAAACGTTGCCAGGACATTCCCGGACAAAACCTCTTCCAGTACCTTGATGAACACGGTGAGCGCCACACCATCACGTCCGCCGACGTCAACGGTTATCTGCAAACCCTGACCGGCGCGGACTTCACCGCCAAGGACTACCGCACCTGGGCCGGCAGCGTCCTGGCACTGGCGATGTTGCGTACATTGCAATGGCAACCGGAAGCCGAAGCGAAACGCCAGGTCGTGGAAATGGTAAAAAGCGTCGCCCGCCAGTTGGGCAACACGCCTGCGGTGTGCCGCAAGTGCTACATACATCCGGCGGTACTCGAAGGGTTTGCGCTCGGTGCACTGGCCGGATTGCCCAGGCCGAGAGCGCGAAAAGGCCTGCGTGCCGAAGAAGTCGGGCTGGCCTTGTTACTGGAAAAGTTGGCGAGTGAGCCGACGAATTGACCTGCCTATTTTTTGCACGATTACAAATGACTTCTATAGTTGATCTGTACACGAATCAGCCGCGGTGAAGCCATGGAAGACATATTCGTCGTGAAGCGTTGCAACAAGATCATCATTCATGGCCGACGCGCTGGAGAAACCGGTCATCCCGCCCCTGAAGCCGCCGTCTGGTACCGCATTGCCGATACCCGCACCAACGGTTTCATCGGTGACGGTTACGATCTTGAGGACGACGCCCAACGCATTTGCCGGCAGCTGAATGCCAGGTCACAAGTAACGGCCCGCCAAGGCTGATGAGCCTTCACGGGCCTTTTACGGGCCTATACTGAAAAGATCTGAAGGACCAACGCTTCATCATTGTAGGAGCGAGCATGCTCGCGATGGACTAAAGAACGACGTGTGCAGTCTGTCGGCACACGTCATCGTTAGCGACCCATCACAAGCAATCGAGCATCGTCGGCTGCTCCTGCATATGCCCTGCCAGGTGTCTTCAACGGAGGTGTTTCCCATGTCCGAAAAAGAGTCCATCACCACCCTGCTCACCCTGCTCGATTCCCGTCAGGTTCGCCTGGCTGCGGCGTGCAAGGAGATTGCTGACTGGGTCGATCATCAAGGCGGCGGACACCCGACTGCCCTCAGGATTCGCGATCGCCTGAACGAAATCGAAAAGGATACCCCGATCATCCGCAATACCTTGTCATCGCTCAAACCCATCGATCGGCCGCTGCCACGGTTCAGATGAGTCGATCCGGACAGTTGATGCGAAGAGTCGGTTTGCCAGCGCAGGCATGATCGGCGACGAATTCGTCACCGAGCGGGTGCCTGCCCGACAGCTTCATGCTTGTCCCCCGCCCGGCCAGATGCCGGGATTTTTTTGCGCCGAAGAAAATAACGAACGTCACCTGGCCACGGGAGGTCAAACGACCACACGTCACAAGGAGACGTCCCAATGGTCACTCACTTCAACGTCAGCGGGCACTTGGCCTGCGGTCACAAAGGCAGCAATCTCGTCTCGACCCGCGAACTCAATCGGGTCAAATGCAGGAGCTGCCGAAATACCGACGCCTACAAAGAGGCACGTAAAGACCAACGCAACGCCGCTCGCCGCGCCTCACGTAAAGCCCGAGCCACCCGATCCGTTGCTGATTGGCGCCAAGCCTGGACCGAGCGCCTGACCGCCCTGCCCGGCCTGCAAAGATTGCCCCGTGGTTTTACCGGCCAACCTTTCGTATAGGCAACCGCTTCGGCGGTTGAGTCGAGAGGATTCGATTTAACCGCCTGAGGCTTGCCAAGCATCCGTCACTCAGGCGTTGTGTTTGTGCAGGCTGGCTGCATGATCTCGCGCACCGACATGCGCCTGAACGCCTCGACCAAATCACGCCCCTCCTGAGGCCCGCAGGAGATCGCCAGGCGCATGGTCGCCTCACCCAGATGCCAGATCAGAAACGCCGACTCCCGAACTTGCTGCGCATCGCTGTGCGGGTAAACCCGCAGCATCGCCTCGGCCAGTATCCCGCCAGCAATGCGACTCTCCTCCAGTTCCAGCGATAACAACTGCTTGTCCGCTTGCATGCCGGACCAGATATCGCGCATCGCCGGCGTCGCCAAAACGATCTCGTAATACTGATCGAGCAAGCCCGAATAGGCCGCTTGCAAGCCTGACACATCCTCGACCGCACCCAGCGCCTGCTCGATACAGCAGCGGCTTTCCATGTTGTAGCGCTCGGCCAATGTGCGAATGACCGAGCTTTTGTCGGGAAAGTACTGGTACAGAGAGCCGATCGAGATCTCGGAGCGCTCCGCGATTTCACTCATCTTCAGCTGATCGCTGCCCTTGGACGCGATCAATTGCGTCGCCACGCAGAGAATGCGCTCCTGGCGTTCGCGGCTGCGTTGTTGCGTGGGATTGCGTCGAGTGGGTTCTTGACTCGAATCCTGGAGTACTTCTGTGGTTTTCCTGCGCACGGTCGCACTTCCCGAACTAAAAACATGACGTTAACTCACCTTAGCACCGCCAGCCCCCGCACCCAATAGGCCATGACCGTATGTCGGGATCCATTTTCCATTGATTGACGACAGAACATGAGGGTTTATCATCTTTTAAACGTGAGCATTACTCACATTATCAGTGGAGATGAACGCGATGAACAGTAATCAGCAAACCATTCTGGTCCTCGGCGCCAACGGCAAGACCGGACGTCGTATTGCTCAAAGACTGCAGGCCTGCGGCCACAACCTGCGCCTGGGTTCCCGTGGCGCCACCCCGCCCTTCGATTGGGAGGATCGGTCCACCTGGGCGGCGGCCCTTGAGGGTGTTCAAGCGGCGTACATCTCCTTTCAACCGGACATTGCGGTACCTGGCGCCCTTGAAACGATCCAGGCGTTCACGGATCAGGCTGTCAAAAACGGCGTCGGCAAGCTGGTGCTGTTGTCGGGACGTGGAGAAATGGAAGCGCAACAGGCCGAGCACGTCGTGCAGAACAGCGGTGTCGACTGGACCATCTTGCGCGCCAGCTGGTTCTGCCAGAACTTCAGCGAAGCGCATTTCCTCGAACCGATCCTGCAGGGAGAACTGGCACTGCCGGTAGGCGACATCGCAGAACCTTTTGTCGACGTCGAAGACATCGCCGACATCGCAGTTGCCGCGCTGACCCAACCGGGGCATTCAGAGCAACTTTATGAATTGACAGGACCGCGAGCCCTGACCTTTGCCGACGCCGTAGCCGAGATCGCCCGGGCGACCCAACGCGATATCACTTTCCTCGCCATGCCGCCAGACGCCTATCGTGCTGCGTTGGAACAGGAACAATTGCCATCCGAGTTGATCGATCTGGTGTTGTACCTGTTCACCACCGTGCTTGACGGGCGTAACACACCACTGACAGATGGCGTCCAACGCGCACTTGGACGACCAGCGAAAGACTTTTCTGATTATGTCCGCCGTACAGCGGCAACGGGGGTCTGGGGCAAAGTGGCTTGAGCGCCGACGTGCTGCACTGGCGACAATCGACTTCCTTGGCTAGGGTCTCATTCGTATTGAACTGCGGCGCCTTTATTGGCAGGAGCCTGATCAAGGAGGGAGAGATGTCATCCATTCGTCGTGCCGAGCACACCTATCGCCAGTGGTCCAGTCCGATCCTGCTCGAACTCAAGGAGCGAGAGCATCAACTGGACCCATCAGACCGGCAGGCTTTACAAAATATTTTTGCTGGAACGTAGGTTGATAAACAGCGGCAATTCCAACGGCAGTGAACGGCGCAAGACTGAATCGTTCACGAGTGATTGAATCGACCCAAGCAGTAACACACGCGTGTAAAAAGCCCGGCGTCCAGCGCCGGGCTTTTCAATTTCCCATTCGTCAGGCACTCAGTAACTTTGCCTTTAAGCGGCTTCGAACCCCGGTGACGATAGGAAGAAACAAGCGGATAGTGGATCTGAAGGCTAAGCACTGCCGCGCAGCGAACAACGTTTTTTTGATCCCACCGGACACTGCTTGCCATTGGGATCTTTTGCTTGCCTGCGATGCAGTTGGCACCCTTCATCCACATCCTGGGCTAGTCTTTCAACTCTAAAATAGAATTGCAGATCATTCCTTTTAAGAGTAACTGACCGTGAAAGGCGGATTGATTGGGGTTGCTGTCGTCGTGACACTGATGGGTGGCTTGACGTACGGATTAAGCACCTGGGAAGCCAACAAGACCCAGCGACAAGATGAGCTGTGCAAGGTCGCGCAAGAGCGCCTCAAGAGCATAGAGATCCAGGCGCGGGCCATGGCTGCCGGCTTGTCTGTCAAAGACTACGCCGAAGCGGAAAAAGCCGAAGTGGGCAAGCTCATCAACGCGTTGGATACCGCTAAAACCAACGAAGAAGTCGAATCCGTCATTTCGCAGCACTCCGCCACGGTGCAAGCACAAGTCGCAGCAACGGATGCAGAAGTGAAGTCGCGCGGCGATCAACCCTTCCTTGGACAACAGCTCAAAGAGCAGCGAATCACTACGGACGTCAAGCAAGAAATCCAGCGTGCCGAGAAAGCCGTCAGTATTGCCTGCAAATGATCGACAGTGCCTCGTTCAGCTTGAAGCGAGCAACGGTTTGACGACCATCAAACTGCACGGTGCCTGGTTCAATACACTTTCAGCCGTAGTCCCCATAAATGCGTCATGGCCGTCGTGATAGGCGGTGCCGAGTACGACCATGTCAAAGGCATTGTGTTTCGCGAAAAATGTGATGACCTTATGGGGAATGCCCGTCAGTGAATGCCGGCGTGTATTTTTAATGCAGTAGCGCTCGGCAAGCACATCGAAAGCCTCTTGCTGGGCATCCTGAACCGCCTCCCTCAAACTGTCATCAAGACTGCCCGTCGGCACACTCCGCGACGCGTCGCTCATGACTGACCAATGGCTGACGTTAAGTACATGCAGTGCGGCACCACAACTGGCCGCTAACGTCGAGGCCAGATCGAGTATGCGATCATTGAGCCCCTGCGTGAGCTCTTCCAGATGAGACAAATCAATCGCCGCCAAAATTTTCAATGGCTTGGGATTTACCTCACTGGTGACCAAATGTAGGTGGGCTGGACACTCGCGCAACAGTCGCCAATCCAGCGGACGGTGGAAGGCTCGGTCCAGCGCCGGAACATGATGGGTATCCTTGATAATCAAATCCGGATGGAAGTCATTCACATACTCAAGCAAGTGGGCAAAGTTCGACTTCGTCCAAAGTACTTCCGTAGTCACCTGCATTCCGATACCGCGCTGCAACCGCGCCTGCTGCTCCAACCATTGGCGGTGCACCTGCAGATATCCCTCCCGTGCCTGTGCCATCGAATCGTGGTCAAGCAAGCCGGCGACCGCCAGTGCTTGAACATAATCGAATGCGACGATGTGCAAGGTCGCACCGGTCGCACACGCCAAGGCACGCGCTCGGGCGAACGCCGGCGTCAGGGTCATTTCGCTTGGCGCTATCAATAGAATGCGTTTCAGTTTGAGCATCGAATGCTGCTCCTTCAAACCTTATTCGAGTATCCGGCGTTATCCAGCGGCAGCTCTGATTTTTATCAATTAAGTCGCAGGCAGCATGGCTGTCAGATCAAGCGGCCCTTGTTGATATACCTCAACGATTTTCCCGTCCCAAGGCGTAGAAAGCATTGACCGGCAATCACATCAGCGACTTCGCCATGAATGGCTCATGCGCGCGCAACACAGATCGGTGAGCGCTTGAGCCTCAGCCCGTCATCATTGGAGATTTGCCATGCTGGTCGTCATGCTGATCAATACACTGGTGGTCGTCATGACGGTAGTGATCCACTACGAATGCCTGTTACGTCTGAATGATTGGTTGCCACGGCTAAAGCTGTGGAGCCGCTTCAGGATTGTTGTCGGCGTATTTGGCGCCCTGCTGGCCCACGCGATAGAGGTCTGGTGCTTCGCGTTGGTGTATTACCTGATGGTGCACTCCGCTGGATGGGGCAGCCTGACGGGCAACTTCGACGGCTCATTGATGGACTGCGTGTACTTTTCCTTCACGACCTACACAACGATTGGCTTCGGCGATATTTCGCCGGAGGGCAACCTCAAGTACCTGACCGGTTTGCAGGCCCTGACCGGGCTGGTAATGATCACCTGGACCGCATCCTTTCTGTTTCTGGAAATGCAGAAGTACTGGAAGCGCAAATAATCCTTTGTCCGGTGCGTATCGGACTCAATGTCGACTCGAGGGCGACCTCCACACGCACCGACTCGAATTAAACCGCCAGAACGCAGCAAGGCACTTGATAGAGAATATGCTCGGTCGTGCTGCCCAGAAGTTTCCCCACTCCATGGGACTGGACTCTGCCCATTACAATCACATCCACTTTGTGTTCATTGGCAAACTCGCTCAGCGTCGAAACCGGACGCCCTGGAATGAAATGTCGACGATCGTTGGGAACACCAAAATGGTCGGCCAGCCTCAGGAAGGCCTTTTCCAAGTCCTTGCGCAGCACTTTGGCTAGGTCACCGAACGTCAGGCCACCCATGCCAGCCAGATAATCGGGCGTCATGTCGCAGGCGTACAGCAAATGCAGCTCGGCTTCACACTGCATGGCAAGGCTGGAGGCCTGCTTGATTATCCGCTCATTCAACACGTTGTCGGTTGAATCCCCGGCGGACACCTCGACCGCCGCCACGATTTTGCGTGGTAACAGGAATCCACTCCCTCCCACCAGAAAAATAGGGACTGGACAATGGCGCAACAGATGCCAGTCCAGAGGTGTGAAAATGGCGCGCTTGAGTGCCGACTCATGCACGATCTCCTTGATCAACAGATCGGGTTGCAGTTGCACGACGTGTTCAAGGATGTCCTGTTTCAGGTCCTCGGCCCAAACCACTTCAGTGGTCGCATCGATCCCCCTGTCGCGCAGTTTTCTGGCCTGGCCCTCAAGCCAGTCTCGATGGTCCTGCAGGTAGTTTTTCCGCGCCAGTGTGCGATCGCCTTCCTCCAGCAAAGATAACCATTTGAACGACGGTATCAGTGCCGCGAGGTGCAAACTCGCACCGCTGGCCTTCGCCAGTGCGGCTGCATGATTCACGGGCGAAGAATCACGCAGGGTCGGGTCAAGGATAAGCAGCAACCGTTGATACTGGCTCATGACGTGGCTCCAGTCAGATGCACATTCGACTCAAGTCGCCTTCCGGCTGATAACACTTCATGTAATTGTGCGGACCTGCCATCGCTGACACTTGATTTAACTCAAACTTCAATGCCATGGCGCTGCAAGCCTGGCGGCGGTCACCGTGCAACGTCGATTGACATGATTCCATTCATCGATCCGTAAGCATTTACGGTCCAATATCCCTTCCCGGGGAACTCAAGAATCTATGCTTTACAAGCGGATATACAGGGCTTTCACATGACTGAAACTCGAACGTATCGCGACCATCACCTCAAAGCCGCTTGTTCCAACTGCAGCGTGTTGGAGCTGTGCCTGCCGCTTGGCCTGAGTCCTCAGGAAGTCTTGCGCCTGGACACACTGATCGTGCAGCGTTTCAAAGTTAAAAAAGGCGCCACGCTCTATCGCGCGGGCGATCCACTGCGTTCGCTGTACTCCGTGCGGATCGGCTCATTCAAGACCAGTATTCTCTCGGTCGACGGTCGCGAGCAGGTCACCGGCTTTCAGATGCCGGGTGAAATGCTCGGTCTGGACGCCATCAGCACCGATTCGCATACATGTGATGCGGTTGCCTTGGAGGACAGCGAGGTCTGCCCCATCCATTTCGCGCACTTGGAAAAACTCGCCCGTGAACTGCCTACGCTGCAGCACAACCTGAACAAAATCCTCAGCCGGGAAATCGTGCAGGATCACGACTTGCTGTTGATGCTGGGCAATATGAACTCCGACGAGCGTCTGGCCGCTTTTCTGCTGAACTTGTCGCAACGCTTGAATTCACGCGGATACTCTTCCAACAGCTTTGTTCTGAAAATGCGTCGGGAGGAAATCGGCTCCTACCTGGGCCTGCGCCTGGAGACCGTCTGCCGTGGAATCGCGCACTTGCGTGATCAAGAGTTGGTGGAAATCGCCGGGCGAGACGTCAACATCCTGAACATGGACGGGCTCAAGCAACTGATTGTGGGTTGCCACCGTCCCCTGAGGTGACACTTTCCATCATGAGGAGTACGCAGTAGCCAACACAGGCTTTTGCTTTTAATCCCCAAGCCACTGTCCCACACCCGTAGGGCCAGGCTTAAGTCTGCTCGTTAGCCGCAGAATGGACATTGCGACGTTGCCCATTTTGCCCCAACGATGCCAATCAGGCACTGGAACGGTTGCAGGCCGGTCAATTCAGCGGCGCGATCGTGCTCACTCCCTAACGCTCTGCCTGACCGCCAGAATACTCCCCGGCACCGAGTACAGCGCCCGCTCGGTATTGCTACCGATCAGCCGGTCGATCCCGACCCGATGCACAGCGCCCATCACCACGACATCGGCCAGAAACTCTTCGACGAATCCATTGATCACCGGTACCGGCAATCCCATGATGAAATGGCGCCGCTCAGGCGGCACGCCGTAGCGTTGCGCCAATGTCACAAACGCTTGGTGCAACGATTGACGCAACTGCTCGATAAAGTCCACGCCCCAACCTCCCCCGGCCAATGGCGCGTCGCTGTTGAAGACAGACGATAAGTCATAGGCGTACAGCAGGTGTAAGGGTGCATCGCATTGCAAGGCCAGAGCATTGGCCGTCTGGATGATGGCGTCATTCAAACCGCTGATTTGTGTCGCCGGGTCGAACGGGTCCACGGCCGCCACGATCCGGTGGGGTAAGCTGTACCTGACATGGCTGACCAGGTGCACGGCGACCGGGCACTCACGCAACAGGTGACAATCGAGTGGCGTGATGAACACCCGTTTCAGCACCGGTTCAAGGGTTACATCCTTGATCAGCAGGTCTGGCTTTAGATCTTCGACCGTCCTCAAAATGTCCAACAGCGGATGGGTGGTAAAGACGACTTTGACCGTCACTTCCAGATCCAGGTCGCTTAGTCGATCGAACTCCTCGGCCTCCCAGCGACGGTAGCGATGTACGTAGCGTTGCTGCTCTGCATCGTCGACCTTCTCCTCCCACAAATGCACTATCGGTGTGGGCTCGACAAAGACTCGAACATCCAAGTTTGCCCCGGCGGCCTTGGCCAGCGCCACGGCCCGCCGCACTGCAGGGGACTGTTGCAGGTTTTGATCGACGATCAACAGCAACCGTTGATATTGACGCATCACACACCTCCGTTCGCCCCCGCTCTCTACGTGCAGGCATGCTTCAACACTGCGCCCTGCTACCTCTGGCGGGTTGATTTACATCAAACACGCTTGAATTGATGCCCCCGACACCCGTCTCTGATCCAGATCAAATTTTCGCGCAGACAGCGGCGTAAAAAGGCATCTAACGCGGCCTTTTCCCGCCGGCCAACTGTCAAAACCGCATTGGAGGAACATCCCATGCTCACCGTCAAAGACCACAATGATCAGGCTGCGGCCAGCTACACCGCGGTCGACGGTCAATACTGGATCGAAGCGCTCAGGGACGGCCGTCACGTATTGATCCGGCCGCTCACGAACAAGGATCGCGACCGTGAATACGCCTTCATCAAACGACTGTCTCCCGAATCCCGGCATATGCGTTTTCTCGCGCAGGTCAACGAGCCCAGCGCTGAGATGCTCAATCAGTTGATGGACACCGACAATAAACAGCGCCTGGCGTACATCGCACTGGTCCACGACAACGGTCAACTGGTCGAGATCGGCGTCAGCCGCTATGCGGCGACCCGCGAGGATGCCTGTGAATGCGCTGTTACGGTCGCCGACGAATGGGTGCATTTAGGCCTGGGCACAATACTGATGCGCCATTTGATCAACGCAGCTCGCAAAAACGGCTTTCGCCAGATGTATTCGGTGGACGCCGCCAGCAATTTGCCAATGCGTGACTTGGCCAAGGCATTGGGTTTCGAGACGCACAATGATCCCGACGACACCTGTCAGGTCATCCATCGTCTTTACCTGTAAAAAATCGCCTCGCGATGTTCCGGCCAACGGTCCATCACGAGGCGATCCAGTCCTCAGGATTGCAACGTGTGCCCCGGCTTGATCGCCAGCACACTGCACGGTGCTCGATGTAAAAGTTGTTCCGCTGTGGTGCCTAGAAGTTTGCTCAAGCCTTTGTGCTGCACCGTGCCCATGACGATGACATCCGTGCCGTGGTCGGCGGCGAATTCACAAATACTCGCCACGGGCGCACCTTCCTTGAAGTGACGATGCTCCGCAGGCACACCATGGCGCGCAGCAATGGCCGCGAATGCCTCGTGTTGAGCGGCGCCCACCATGTCGTTGATCTGGGTGGCCACTCCAAACGAGGCAAAACCCATCTCCTGAACGTATGCAGCTGTCCAGTCAAACACGTGCAGCACTTCGAGACTGGCATCACACGCCGCGGCCAGTTTCGCCGCGGCGTCGATAATCTGACCGTTGAACACGCGGTCTTGATTCTCATCGCGCAGCACATCAATGATGGCCAATACGTTACGTGGTCGAGGATTCAAGGGCGTGGTCACCAGATGTACCGGAAGCGGACATTCACGCAGCAGTTGCCAATCCAGAGGTGTGTAAAATACGCGCTTGAACGCCGACTCTTCCTGGGCGTCCTTGATGATCAGCGTCAGCGGCATCTCGCTGATGAATTGCAGAATCTCTTCGTACAGACACTTTACCCACACCACTTCACTGGTGACCTCGACACCCTGCTTGTTCATCGCTTCGGCCTGCCCCGCGAGCCATTGCCGGTGGGCTTTCAAGTAGCCGTCCCGCGCCAGCCTGAATTGTTCTGGGGCGAACATCCCGGCGACCGCCAGGGCCTGTGAAAAGTCGAACGCCACGATATGCAGCGGCAAATGCATGGCCAGCGCCAGCGCCGCGGCCCGGTCGAAGGCCGGAGTACGCGTCATGGTTGAAGGAGCGATCAAGAGCAAACGTTGAATTTGTGACATGGGATACCTCGGCACCCGGCCATTTCAACCCAGTGGTAAAGCCAAAATTTGATGCCTGCCTGTTCTGACCATTTGATTTTTGTCAGTTGCCTGCGCGATGTTCGTCACGACATTCCCATGCCCGCTCACATTGCCAGCATCAACACCTGGCCTGGGATCGCATATGCGGCGCCCGTCGTACACCGTCGCCCCAACAATGGCCAATGCGACGATCAGCGCCGCAGCGGCCACTGACAGCTCGAGGGGCGCTCATCGGGTTGTCATCCACACGAATTCCGCCCGGTGCGGGTCCATTGAGTTACTCCACGAGGTCGATGTGCACCTGTTCTACCTTGGCGCAAGCCATTCGAGGGTCGGGCATCAATCTGCTAACGGCTGCCCAGCCAGGGGAAATCGGCCAGGCATGTGGTGCGTCGATACGTGCCTTGAGCTGGCCAACAAACGCCTGTGCTTCGCCCAGGCTATTGAAATTCACTTCCAGGGCATCCAAATACACGACCCAGCAATGGCTTGCCGGCTTCTGCGTGATGTCAATGATCATAGAGACCTCCACTGGTTTTCGAGAGCCGCCCACACATCTTCACGGCGTAATCGCGACCTTCATCACGCCATCCCGTTGGTGGGCAAATAACTCATAAGCCGCCTCGATATCATCGAGTTT
The DNA here is from genome assembly GCF_050990305.1 of Pseudomonas putida. Classification (GTDB taxonomy): domain Bacteria; phylum Pseudomonadota; class Gammaproteobacteria; order Pseudomonadales; family Pseudomonadaceae; genus Aquipseudomonas; species Aquipseudomonas putida_AH. Next base: position 3,458,934 of record NZ_CP158817.1, read on the forward strand.
GTAACGGTGCGTCACCAGCGGCGACAGGTCCACGCCACCGCTTTGCACCACCGCCATCAATCGACGCATGCGCTCTTTGCCACCGGGGCACAGGGTGGTGACGATGCTGTAGTCCCCCAATCCTGCGGCGAAGGCATCGAGGGGAATTCGTAAATCGCTGGAGTAGACTCCGAGGCTGGACAGTCGACCACCCGGGCGCAGCACCCGCAGCGCGGACTCGAACGTCCCCTGGGTCCCCAGAGCCTCAATGGACACGTCGACACCCCGACCCTCGGTCAGGGCCATGATCTGCTCGACCACGTTACCGTCCTTGAAGTTAACCACATGGGTCGCCCCCAACTGCCGCGCGACACTCATGCGCTCAGCCACGGCATCGACACCAATGATCGTCGTCGCACCTTTCAGGCGTGCCCCCGCTACCGCACAGAGGCCTATCGGCCCAAGGGCAAACACAACAACCGTATCGCCGATATTCACTTCCCCCCGTTCTGCCCCGGAAAAACCGGTGGACATGATGTCCGGGCACATCAACACCTGCTCATCACTGAGTTCGTCGGGAATGGGGCACAAATTGGCGATCGCGTCCGGGACCAGCACGTACTCGGCCTGGCAGCCGTCGATAATGTTGCCGAACTTCCAGCCTCCGGTGGCACGAAAACCATGGCGGGTATCCGGCCCGTCTTGCGAGCCGCAACCACAGAGGCAGGCATAACTGTGTCCGCTTGGCGTGATCGCACCAGCAATCACACGCTGCCCTTCGACAAAGCCCCGCACCTGCGAGCCCAGCCGCTCGATGACACCAACGGGTTCATGGCCCACGGTCAGGCCCTTCGCTACCGGATACTCACCCCGCAAAATGTGCACATCGGTTCCGCAAATAGTCGTAGTGGTGATACGAATCAAAGCATCCTGTGGGCCAACTTCGGGGATGGGCTTGTCCTCCAGCACAATCCGGTTACGTTCAACGAAAACAGCCGCTTTCATGGTTTTCATAGTCTTCCCTCCTTGTCTTGCATAAGCCCAGGCTCAGCGCGAATCCAAAGACTGCGCCGGCGAGACGGACGAGAGATTGATAATGGTCAACAATTTCGTCACTGGGCGGGCTAGGGGCAGCCGTACGTCGGATGGCACCAACCGTCCCAATCCCCTTTGACAAAGATCAACCGCCCTGCCCCGGTCGAAAGCAGGATAGGTGTAAGGCTTCACTGCCCAACGCCGCGCCGTTGTGGAAAGTCATTGCACGATTACCTGCCGGAGATCTGTCATGTCTGATCAATCACGTTTCATGCTGATCGTTTCGCCGTTGATGGAAAACAGCCCCGCCTTCGACCGGGCTGCCGCATTGGCCAAGGCCTCGGACGCGGCACTGCACATTGTGGCATTCGATTATCTTGAAGGGCTGGCGACCGCCGGGTTGGTGAACGAACAAGCGCTGGAACAGATGCGCTTGGGTTATGTCGAGCGCCATCGTCAATGGCTTGAAGACCAGGCTAGGCCGTTGCGCAAAATCGGCGTTCACGTCAGCACTGAAGTGGTCTGGGTGGAAAGGCCCTTGCAGGAAATTCTCATTCACCTCAAGGAACAACCAATGGAGGTGTTGATCAAGGCGCTGGATCACGAATCACTGCTGTCACGCCTGATGTTTACCCCGCTGGATATCCATCTGCTGCGTGAATGCCCGGTACCCCTGCATTTTGTCAGCCATATGCACCACGCATTGCCGCGCAAAATCATCGCCGCTGTCGACCCATTTCATCGTGATGACCAATACGAAGGTTTCAACGACAGGATTCTGGGCGAGGCATCAAAGTTGGCCACCACCTGCAATGCTGAACTCGACGTCATCTACGCCCATGATCTTTCCAGCATCAGCGCAGACGAGTTCGGCTTCAGTAATGGTTCGGCATTCTTCTCCTCGGGCAAAGCCAAGACCCTGTTCGACGCACAAGCGGATGCATTCCGTGATCTTTGCGAACGCAATGGCGTCCCAGCGGAACGTCAGCACATGATCATGGGTAACCCGGCCAAGGTGCTTTGCAGCTATGCCAATGCCTATGAAACAGATGTCATTGTCACGGGCCGCGTTGGTCACCGTGGCATGGAACGGTTGGTGGGCAGTACAGTGGAGCACTTGCTGTACAAGCTACCCTGCAGTTTGTGGGTGATCTCACCGGAAGAAATTTGATTGAGGTAGAAGGTAACCGGCACAACAAATGACCGATGGGAGGCCCAGACCAAGCAGCAGAGGCACGCGGTCGGCGAGATTCTGAGTCCAGAGCGGTTGCCTGATTTGAACAGGGAGCGGCCACCCCGCAAATCCTTAATGCCGCGAAGGTCGTTATGCAGTAGGCCCGACGGGGAAATGGTCGAAAATAGTGGACCGGAAACAAACAAGGGTTTGCATTAGCTTTCGCTTGCAAACCCTTGATTTTAGATGGTGCCCGAAGCCGGAATCGAACCGGCACGCCCTTACGAGCGGGGGATTTTAAGTCCCATGCGTCTACCAGTTTCGCCATTCGGGCGGTAGCGCGGTGAATCAGAGGGGGGAAATATATACATCCCGCCCCGGTGAAGCAAGGTCGCGAGTACGATTTTCGAGACTAAATACTGCGCAAACCCAAAATAAAAAACTTCGTAAATCATGGACCTACGAAGGTTTTTTCAGATTACCCGCCAGGATTGGGGAGTTTGCGGAGCCCTCCATCCCTCCAAGCGCCATAAAAATCCCAGTAGATCAGTGACCTAGGGAGAGTACTTATTGTGGCGGCAACGGTGTGCGCTCCAGCAAGTCAGCGCCCTGTACGCGATCGACAGACTCTACTTCCCCCCCCTCAAGTTGTGGGAAGCACCCTCACCCACGAGCCAGCAGAATCAACTCCAGAATTTCGCTGAGCCGAGTATCACTACGGGCGGGGTTACGACTTCATTGCCAATGACATTGTCTTAAGCACCTGGTCGGGACTCAAACCTGCCTGCTTGATGGCTTTGCTGAGTGCAGTATTGGCACTGATCAACCCCGCGTTGAGACCCGAGATGGCCGCTTGCAGTGAACTCACCCTGGCCTTCGCCTCTTCGGGGCTCAAGCGGTGATCGGCCATCACCGCTTGCATCTGTGCCACCTTCTCGGCTATCTGCTGCTGCAGTTTGCGGATCATTTTCAAAATCTGCTGAACGTCTTTTGGCAAACCGCTTTCTTCGATATCACGGTCTTTGCCGCTCGAACCGGTGGCTTTCTGGATTCCAGCGCCCGATAGAGACACCTTGATGCCTGCTGTTGAGGCAGATGGTGCCGACGTCGTGACAGTCGCCTCAGTATCCGTTGGCACCCTGGTCGGTTTTAACATCGAAACCGAGCCGCTATTACCTGAGGTGAATGTGTCTATCGTGGACATTCGAGCGTTCCTTGTTTTGATCAGATACCGGGTTATCGGCCGTCAGAACAAGATGTGAATGGGCGTGAAGAACAACAGGTTGCCTCCCGCAGAAAACCCGACGGCCACTCCCTCGCCGATCAAGCACTTTGTCAGAGGCAATAAAAAACCCCGTAGATCATCGATCTACGGGGTCGTTTATTAGTGGAGGCCGAGGTCGGAATCGAACCGGCGTAGGCGGATTTGCAATCCGCTGCATAACCATTTTGCTACTCGGCCTCAAAACATTTGCTGTCAGTAGCGCAACATCAAATGTGTACAAACTTGGAGCGGGAAACGAGACTCGAACTCGCGACCCCGACCTTGGCAAGGTCGTGCTCTACCAACTGAGCTATTCCCGCGTCTTGGTGTGGCGCATTCTATAGATTCCAGAAGCCCCGTCAACCCTTTGATTCAAAAAAGTTTTATTTCTTTTCAACGTCGGTCTTCAGATGCGGCCAGGCGGCCCGCAAGTATTGGATCATGGACCACAATGTCAGGCCTGCGGACACCATCAGCAGGACATAACCCAACAGCACCCAGAAGCTGAACTGCGACGGATTGGCCAGCAGGATCACCAGCGCCAACATCTGTGCGGCGGTTTTCCATTTGCCCAGATTCGACACTGCCACATGGGCGCGGGCACCGAGTTCGGCCATCCATTCGCGCAGCGCGGAGACAACGATCTCGCGACCAATGATGACGGCAGCCGGCAGCGTGAGCCACAGATTGCCGTGCTCCTGCACTAGCAAAACCAATGCAACGGCAACCATCAACTTGTCGGCAACGGGATCGAGAAAGGCCCCGAACGGCGTGCTTTGCTCCAGACGGCGGGCCAGATACCCGTCCAGCCAGTCTGTCGCTGCGGCAAATGCGAAGACCGAGGCTGACGCCAGGTAGCTCCATTGGTAAGGCAGATAGAACAGTAAAATGAAGATCGGTATGAGCAGGACGCGTAGAACGGTAATCAGATTAGGGATATTCATCGGCACAACTGGCTACGAGGTGAGGGGGCATTCTACTCGCTGTGCAGATTTGCATAAATCAACTCTGCGAGCTTTTTACTGATCCCGGGTGCTTTGGCGATCTCTTCGATGCTGGCACGAGACAGCTCCTGCAATCCACCAAAATGTTTCAGCAAATCGCGGCGACGTGTCGGCCCAACACCGGGAACGCCTTCAAGCGTAGACGTCCGACGGGTTTTTCCACGGCGAGCGCGGTGCCCGGTAATGGCAAATCGGTGAGCTTCGTCGCGGATCTGCTGAATCAAATGCAGCGCGGGGGAATCTCCGCGCAAAGTAAATTCGTGGGCGGCATCGTTGAGGTACAGCGTTTCGAACCCGGCCTTGCGAGTCGCTCCCTTGGCCACGCCAAGTAGAATCAAGTCCGGCACCGCCAGTTCATTGAGCACATCGCGAGCCATGGACAACTGCCCTTTGCCACCGTCCACCAGCAGAATGTCCGGAAGCTTGCCCTCCCCGTCCTTCAACTTGCTGAAGCGCCGGGTCAGTGCCTGGTGCATCGCGGCGTAGTCATCTCCAGCGGTAACACCCTCGATGTTATAGCGCCGGTAGTCGGACTTGAGCGGGCCTTCGGGGCCAAACACCACGCAAGAGGCCACCGTTGCTTCACCGCTGGAGTGACTGATGTCGTAGCACTCGAGGCGTTGCGGAGGCTCGTCCAGGTTCAGCACCTGCGCAAGCGCATCAAAGCGTGCGGTGATGTGCTGACGGTTTGCCAGTCGAGCGCCCAATGCCTGCTCGGCATTGGTCACCGCCAATTGCTGCCAACGGGCTCGGGTGCCGCGCACCCGATGACTGATGGTCAGTTCGCGACCCCGCAGCTCTTCAATGGCTGCGATCAATGTCGGAAAGTCATCGTGAACCACATTGACGATCAACTCGCTCGGCAAGTCGCGTTCTGGGCTGCTGATGAAATACTGGCCAAGAAACGCGGCCATGACCTCTGAAACGTCTTCTTCGATACCGACTTGCGGGAAGAAGTTCTTGCTGCCCAGCACCCGCCCACCGCGCACGCTGATCAAATGCACGCAAGCGCCACCCGGATTGACGAACGCCGCGATCACATCGACATCACCCGTCCCGCCTTCCATGCTCTGCTGATCCTGAACTCGCCGCAGCAGCGAAATCTGGTCCCGCAACTCGGCGGCACGCTCGAACTCCAGGTTGATAGCGGCCTCTTCCATTGCGGCCGACAGTTCGTCGGTCAGCGCATTGCTGCGGCCTTCAAGGAACATCACCGAGTGCCGTACATCCTCGGCATACACCTCGGGCTCGACCAGGCCTACACAAGGTGCCTTGCAGCGCTTGATCTGGTACTGGAGACAAGGGCGCGTACGGTTCTTGTAATAGCTGTCTTCGCATTGGCGAACGAAAAACGTCTTTTGCAGCAGGCTCAGGCTTTCGCGAATCGCTCCGGCGCTGGGATAGGGACCGAAATACTTGCCCTTGGCCTTTTTTGCACCGCGGTGGATGCTCAAGCGCGGGAACTGGCCATCGGACAGAAAAACGTAGGGGTAGGATTTGTCGTCGCGCAGCAGAATGTTGTACGGCGGACGCCATTCCTTGATCAGCGTCTGTTCGAGCAGCAACGCTTCGGTTTCATTGGCGGTGATGGTCGTTTCGACTTGCGCGATACGGGCGACCAGCGCGGCGGTCTTGGGGGCCAGGCCGGTTTTCCTGAAATAGCTCGACAGGCGATTCTTGAGGTTCTTGGCCTTGCCGACGTACAGCAGGCGTGCCTCGCTGTCGAACATGCGATACACACCGGGGCGCCCACTGACGGTCGACAGAAAGGCACTTGGATCGAAGGGTTCAGTCATGTTCAGAGGCTGGCATCAACCATGCCGTGACGAACCGCCAGCAGCGTCAACTCGACATCACTGCTGATCGAAAGCTTTTCGAAAATGCGGTAACGGTAGGTGTTCACGGTTTTGGGCGACAGACACAATTTGTCGGAGATGATCTGGACCTTCTGGCAACCGACGATCATCAATGCGATCTGGATTTCCCGCTCGGACAGGGCGTCGAAAGGAGAATCATTGGTCGGCTGGAAAGACTTGATCGCCAGTTGCTGGGCAATCTGTGGGCTGATGTAGCGCTGCCCGGCGAACACGAGGCGGATCGCCTGGACCATTTCCGGCAAACCCGCGCCTTTGGTGAGGTATCCCGCAGCGCCGGCCTGCAACAATCGTGTAGGAAACGGATCTTCCTCACAGACCGTTACCGCGACCACCTTGATATCCGGATGACTGCGCAACAGTTTGCGGGTGGCCTCAAGACCACCGATCCCGGGCATCTTGACGTCCATCAACACCACATCGGGCTTCAGCTCGCGCGCCTTGAGCAGGGACTCTTCCCCCGATTCAGCCTGGCCGACGACCTGCAGGCCATCGATATCAGCCAACATTCGTGTAATGCCTGTACGAACGAGATCATGGTCATCGACCACTAGCACCCTAATCAAGCAGACACCTCGCGATATGGTCTTATTGGGTTGCCGACACCTTAGCAAAAAAGCATCTGGCAGACCTAGCGGAAAGCGTCAGATAAAAAGTTTCCATTTATCTTGAAAGCCCTGTAGCAAGCGTGTTTCAGCGATGCGGGCCATCGACGTCACGCTGCATCCGCACAAAGCACTCGTGCGCCCCGACCACCTGTAGTCCCTTTCTTTCATACAACGCCCGCGCGGGGTTGTTCTCAAAAACCGTCAAGCGTAATGCTGGACGCCGTTCCTGACATGCCAAGGTAAATATCTGATCGATCGCCCAGGAACCGGCGCCCTGCCCGCGATACGCTTCGTCGATCTGTAGTTCGCGGATGTACAACGCTCTGGCATCTCGACTCAGGCTGACATACCCCACCCGATGCTCACCGCTCATGATCAGGCGGTTTTCGCGCCCTGTCCAAGCCACATCGAACGCTTCGTCATCCCACAACAAGTCGAACTGAATGTAATAACGCAGCATGTTGCGACAGGTCAGTTCGCGGGCAAAGTCCCGATCGCGGTCAGTGGCCGCAAGCCATGAAAACTCCATCCTGCCTCCGCGATTTGTTTTTTCAAGGCACGAAGTGTGGTGACAACCGACGGGACACTCAAGCGATAGAAAGCGCCGCCGGTGCGCGATAGCATTTTCTGATTGAATCCTCGTGCCGGGCTCTAGTAAGCTCGGCGCATCCATCGGAGACACACCATGTTCAACGCCCTCTTACAGCTTCGTACCGCCAGCGCCCTGCGCTCGGTTGCGGCTGCCTGGGCGAAAGACGCTTGTGCTCCGGTCAGCTTTTATTTTGGGTATTGGTTTAGCCACTGGCGCGCCTGATACCCACACGGCGCCCACTTCCAACGGGTCGCCACCAGAGAATTCTCAACCCCCGGTCGGCCTCCCGACCGGGGGTTTTGCTTTTTCAGCCCTAAACATTTTTAGCGACACACCAGACATTCAGAGGATCAAGCACATGAACTACGCCACTTATTACCGTTACGACAGTTTTTCCGCCTGGCGATTTACCACCCTCCGCTCGGGACAGCCTGCCGCCTCCGATCGGTCACCCACAGGTGGCAAGCACACACACGTAGCCAATCTGGCCAATTGTCGAACACCCCAATAGGGCCGAGTGCGCGGGAGCGAACCCGCCGCCAGCCCAGGAAGCCTGAATATGAACTCGTCCATCTCTGCTCTGCCACTGTCCACCCTGAGCCCTGCCAACGAAGCGCTGACCCTGCGCCTGCCCAGTTCGTTGCAACTCAAACAGCAATTACCTCTGAGCAACGCGCTGACCCAGCAAGTCGCCGCCCACCGCCAAGCGGTTCGAGCGATCCTCAAGGGTGAAGACTCTCGTTTGCTGGTCATTGTCGGGCCTTGCTCGATTCACGATTCGAAATCCGCCCTCGAATACGCCGGCAACCTCGCCCGCCTCGCCGCCGAGGTCAGCGACGAAATGCTGCTAGTGATGCGTGCCTACGTCGAAAAGCCTCGCACCACGGTCGGCTGGAAAGGCCTGGCGTACGATCCGCACCTGGACGGCAGCGATGACATGGCAGCAGGCCTGACTCTTTCCCGTGAGCTGATGCGTGAAATGCTCTTGCTGGGCCTGCCGGTGGCAACAGAACTGCTACAACCCATGGCTGCCGGATACTTTGATGACCTGCTCAGCTGGGTCGCCATCGGCGCCCGCACCACCGAATCGCAAATCCATCGCGAGATGGCCAGCGGACTGAGCATGCCGGTGGGCTTCAAAAACGGCACCGACGGCGGTGTCACAGTAGCCAGTGACGCCATGCGCTCGGCCGCCCATCCACATCGTCATTTCGGCGTCGATAGCCAAGGGCACCCGGCGATTGTCCAGACTCCGGGCAATGCAGATACCCACTTGGTACTGCGCGGCGGCCACAACGGGCCGAACTACGATCGCGCCAGCGTTGCCAAGGTACACAGCGACTTGACCCGCCTGAAAATCCCGGCGCGGATCATGGTCGACTGCAGTCACGCCAACAGCGGTAAAGATCCGCTGCGCCAGCCGATGGTGTTCAACGACGTACTTGAACAACGCCTTCAGGGCGATCGCTCGCTGATCGGCATGATGATCGAAAGTCATCTGTTCGAGGGCTGTCAGCCGCTGAGTCCGTCACTGAAGTACGGTGTGTCGGTCACCGATGGATGCCTGGGTTGGGGCGCCACAGAGCAGTTGTTACGTCAAGCAGCACAGCGCCTTCGTACGAAGCATGATTGAGCGCGGATCTCTGTAGGAGCAATGCTTGCTCGCGAAAATCGGCTGGACAACGCGGGCAATCAATCAGTCCGCGTCATCATTGACGACCATCGCGAGCAAGCTTCGCTCCTACGAATGCGCAGGGGGTGTATGCACCACCTTTTCAACATCCTCTTATTCCATTTTCGCCCGCTTTGCGCGTCCTTTTCATACATCCCACAGACGTCCCTGTGTTTTAGAGTGAGCCGCAAGGTACCTCCCTGATCGCTGAAAAAGGACAAACACATGCAAAGGACTGCAGACACCCACTACCCCATCCTCTTGGTTCATGGGCTCTTCGGGTTCGAACGAATCGGCACCTTCGAGCTCTTCCATGACATTAAACAAGCCCTCAGAAGCGCCGGCGCGCGGGTATTCGTTCCCCATCTGTCGGCCACCCACAGCAATGAAACACGAGGCGATCAACTGCTGGCGCAGATCAATCGGGTACTGCACGGTACAGGCATGAGCAAGGTCAACTTGATCGGTCACAGCCAGGGCGCATTGGCCGCTCGTTATGCCGCCGCAATTGCACCGCAGTCAGTGGCTTCAGTGACGTCCGTCAGTGGTCCGAACCACGGTTCCGAGCTGGCCGACTTCCTGCGCAAGGCCCTGACACCTGGCAGCTTGCCCGAGCAGATTGCCGGGACCGTCGCCATTCTGTTCACAGATTTTCTGACCTTGATCAGTGGCAATCGCGGCATCCCACGCAATGCCATCGCCGCATTGAACGCGCTGAGTACAGAGAGTGTCGCTGCATTCAACGACAAGTACCCACAAGGGCTGCCGAAAACCTGGGGTGGCAACGGTTGCGAGCGGGTCAACGGCGTCCGCTTTTACTCCTGGAGTGGTACCTTGCCGGAAAACCTGCTGGAGGGTGGTTTAAATCCGATTGATCCATTGCACGGGTTCTTGCGCGGCTTTTCCCGATACTTCATCACCGAAGCCGGGCAGAACGATGGCATGGTCGGTCGCTACAGTTCCCATCTGGGCACCGTCATTCGCTCGGACTATCCATTGGACCATCTCGGTACTCTTCGCCAGGCAGGCGTCCCGCTCGGAAAAAATGTCGACCCGATTGACCTGTATGTGCAGCACGCCGAGCGCCTGAAAAAAGCCGGTCTTTGATCGTGATGTTGCTCACCCGTAGGAGCAGAGCTTGCTCGCGATGGACGTCAACGATAACGCGCCTCGTCTGAATGACCGCGTTATCGGCACGTTTTTCGCGAGCAAGCTCGTTCCTACAGGAGAAATCGCTCGCTGAATCCGGTAGGCTCAGCACTTTACCGAATATTGAAGGAGTATATTTCCATGGCTAGAGCCACTGCCCGCCACATCCTCGTTGCCAGCGAAGCCAAGTGCAACGAACTCAAGGCCCAAATCGAGGCTGGCGCAGACTTCGCCGAAATCGCCAAAGCCAACTCCACCTGCCCTTCCAGCCGTCAGGGCGGTGACCTGGGTTCGTTCGGTCCTGGCCAGATGGTCAAGGAATTCGACACCGTGGTTTTCAGCGCACCAATCAACGTCGTGCAAGGCCCGGTCAAGACTCAGTTCGGCTACCACTTGCTGGAAGTGACCAGCCGCCAGGACTGACCGATTCGCAGTCTATTGCGAAGCGTGAAATAAAACGCCGCTTTTCATTTTGGATAAGCGGCGTTTCCATTTCAGGGGTTTGAGACATCACAGGTCGGGAGAATCCGAATGCGGTTCTTTAACAGGATGATCGCCTCCAGGCTCCCACTCTATGTCCCACTCAGGATCCCAAGGTCTAAGAGGATTGTGCTCACTGACGCCGATATCTGTAAGCATGAATGGAGAGTAAGGCCCTACTTCGTCGTCGGTAAGAATTTCCACAGTGGTACTGGCTGACTTGGCTGTAATGCCAAGCTCAATGGGCAATGCTCGTTCAAGTCCACTACTGAACGCCCAATAGGTGCTTCTCTGGCCCTCCTTCAAAATAATAATCACGAATTTTAGTGGCTGAGCAGGTGGCACAAAAACCCCCACATTCAACATATACCGCCGTCCCTCAACCAAATTGAATGTTCGAGAAATAATGACTTTCCTAGAGACTTTTTCATCTGGGTTGTAAAAGAGGCATTTTTTGCCCTCATGTTCTACAAATGTCACATCACCTGGTTGTATCTCTGGACCCAAGGCCCACCCTTCCAATTGTCCAGTGCTGAAATTGGTCAAATCCGTGTGATCGTGCTTTAACATGTAGCGACTCCCCGCAAAGCGAGTCTCTACTCCATTTATTTTCACTGAGAATTTTAATAAAAAGTACTGCTGATCAATAAGCCTCAAAAGAAGTGATTTATAGAGAGTGATTTCGAGCTCCCCTTTTTCAATATCACCCCTCGTCAATATGTCACTATAAACTAACTGATCATGACCCACGCCGTCTTCATCAATGCTGCCTAAAATTCTTAACGCATACTCTTGCCTAGGGGTTGCGCCATCCCACATTCTGATAATGACTTTAAATTGATCGGGGATAACTCTTAAATAAACAACACCGGTGTGCGCACCTTTAATTTCAGGAAGAATTTTCTTGGGATCAGTGTTCATGACGAGACTCCTTCACCGTTTCATGTCCGGGATATCGTGATGCGTAATGCCCTATTCGCCTGAAATATATGGCGCTCACCCACGCCCTGTGTCTACTGTCATAAATGACAGGTAACAAGTGGCTAGCACGCTACCGATCCCCGGACAACATGGCAATGTGGTCTACTGCCCGGTAATCTCCATTCAAACGCCGTTACCCAGACATACGCGCCAAGGCCAACAATGCGATTGTTTTTATATTCACTACTTTTTTCCCTGGCTTTGCTCCCAGGTTTGCCACCCGCTGCCGCCACACTGCAACATGCCCTGACCGTCTACGGCGAACCGGCCAAATACCCTGCCGGCTTCAGTCACTTCGACTACACCAACCCTCAGGCCCCCAAGGGTGGCACCCTGCGACGCTCGGCGATCGAAATTGGTCTTTTCGACCATGTCTTGCCTTACATCGACAAGGGCATCGGCGTCTCCCAGATCGATGGCCTGCTCTACTCGCCCCTGGCCCAACGCTCACTGGATGAACCCTACACCGTGTATGGCTTGGTGGCGCAGCAGATGGAGCGCTCCGACGACGGCCTGTCCCTGCGCTTCTACCTCAATCCCAAGGCACGCTTTGCCGATGGCACGCCGATCACTGCCCAAGACGTGCGTTACACCTTCGATCTATTGATGACCCAGGGCAGCCTGCGCTATCGCACGCAATTTGCCGACGTCAAAGGCGTCGTGGTGGAGTCGCCACTGACCGTGCGCTTTGACTTCAAGAACAACGAAAACCGCACCTTACCGCTGGATATAGCCACGCTGCCGGTTTTGCCCGAGCACTGGTGGAAGAACCGTGATTTCGCCGGTGGCGGCGGTTACGAGGCGCCGCTGGGCAGCGGGCCGTACAGAGTGGGCAAGGTCGACTCCGGACGCAGCATCACGTTCGAACGAAATGCCGACTGGTGGGGCAAGGATCTGCCGGTCAGTCGCGGACTCTACAATTTCGATCACTTCAGCATTGAGTACTTCGGCGATACCGACGTCGCCCGCCAGGTTTTGCGCGGCGGCGCCTACGACTACAACCGCGAATTTTCCGCCACCGGTTACTCCATCGGCTATGACAGCCCGGCACTGAGCGACGGTCGGCTGCAAAAAGCGCATCTGGCGACCGAAGCCCCGCAACCGAGCCAGGGCTTTGTGTTCAACCTGCAAAAGCCGATGTTCCAGGATCGCCGCGTACGCCAGGCACTGGTCATGCTCTGGGACTTCGAATGGAGCAACCGGCAGATGATGCGAAACATGTACATCCGCCAGCAGAGCTTCTTCTCAAACACCGAACTCGCCGCCCGGCAACTGCCGGATGCCGGCGAACTGGCAATTCTCGAACCCCTGCGCGGGCAGATTCCCGACGAAGTCTTCACTACAGTGTTCGAGGCACCCAAAACCGATGGCAGCGGCGTGATCCGCGATAAACAGTTGCAGGCCCTGGACCTGCTCGAACAGGCCGGCTGGAAACCCAAGGGCGATCAACTGGTCAACGCCGACGGCGAGCCGCTGACATTCACGTTCCTGGTCAGTCAGAACGGCATGGATCGCTTGCTGCTGCCGTACAAACGCACCCTGAAACAGATCGGCATCGACCTGAATATCCGTCGCATCGATGCCTCGCAGTACGTCAATCGCCTGATGAGCCGCGACTATGACATGATCGTCACCGGCTACCCGGTCACCACGTCTCCGGGGGGCGAACTGTTCAATTATTTCGGTTCAGCGGCCGCCAACGACCCGGGTTCCAACAACTACATGGTCCTCAAGAACCCGGCGGTGGACACCCTCATCAGCGGGCTGGTGCGTGCCAATACCAAGGCCGACATGTTGCGCTACGCCCACGCGCTGGATCGCGTGCTGCAATGGAACTACTACTGGATTCCCAACTATTACCCGCCAGGAACCTCCACCGTGTGGTGGAACCGCTTCGGCATCCCCAACGTGCAAGCCAGCAATGACGAAGCCATCGAGAGTTGGTGGGAAGTGAGTACCACGCCGCTGACCAACCAGCAAATGACCGCCGAGCGCATTCGTCGCGGCAGACCCGGAGGACCGCATTGATGTGGGCTTACATACTGCGGCGCCTGCTGCTGATCATTCCGACGCTGGTGATCATTCTTCTGGTCAATTTCGTCATCGTCCAGGCAGCCCCCGGCGGCCCGGTGGAACAAGCCATCGCCCACCTGCAAGGCATTGGCGGCGCCAGCGTTGGCGGTGGCTCAAGCGAAGCCATGAGCAACACGTCCCGGGCCAGCCGTGGCCTTGATCCGCAACTGATCAAGGACATCGAAAAACAATACGGCTTCGACAAACCGGCCCACGAACGACTCTGGCTGATGCTCACCAGTTACGCGCGCCTGGATTTCGGCAAGAGCTTCTTCCGTGGCGCCACGGTCACCGACCTGATCCTTCAGAAAATGCCGGTGACCATTTCCCTCGGTCTCTGGGCGACGCTGATCACCTACCTGGTGTCGATCCCGCTGGGCATCCGCAAGGCCGTGCATCACGGCAGTCATTTCGATATCTGGAGCAGCACCGCGATCATCATTGGCTACGCCATGCCGGCGTTTCTCTTCGCGATGTTCCTGATTGTGGTATTCGCCGGCGGCACCTCACTGAACTGGTTCCCGGTCCGAGGACTGGTGTCCGATGACTTCGAGTCACTGTCGACCCTGGGCAAGATCGCCGATTACTTTTGGCACCTGGTGCTGCCGGTGACGTCGCTGGTGATCGGTGGTTTCGCGACCCTGACCATCCTGACCAAAAACTCGTTCCTCAATGAAATCACCCGCCAGTACGTGGTCACCGCCCGCGCCAAAGGCCTGAGCGAGCGCCGGGTGCTGTATGGCCATGTGTTCCGTAATGCCATGTTGCTGGTGGTGTCGGGCATTCCCCAGGCCTTCATCAGCGTATTTTTTGCAGGCTCTTTGTTAATCGAAGTGATCTTCTCCCTCGATGGCCTTGGTCGCATGAGCTACGAGGCGGCGGTCTCAAGGGATTACCCGGTGGTGTTCGGCTCACTGTTCATCTTCACCCTGTTCGGCCTGCTGATAAAACTGGTGGGCGACCTGTGCTACACCCTGGTCGACCCGCGTATCGACTTCGCCGCGAGGAATGCCTGATGTTCAAGCTTTCGCCGTTGGGTCGTCGTCGTTTTGAGCGCTTCAAGAAAAACCGTCGCGGCTGGTGGTCGCTGTGGTTGTTTGTCGGCCTGTTCCTGCTCACCCTGGGTGGCGAACTGATCGCCAACGACAAACCGTTGATGGTCAGCTACCAGGGCCAGTGGTACTTCCCGGCGTTCAAGCGCTACACGGAGCAGGAGTTTGGCGGACAGCTGCCCTTCCAGGCCGATTACCGCAGCGACTATGTGCAGCAACTGATCAAGAAGGACGGTGGCTGGCTGCTGTTTCCGCCCATTCCCTTCAGTGACGACACGCCCAACTACGACCTGAACAAACCAGCCCCTAGCCCACCCTCAAGCGTGAACTGGCTGGGCACCGACGATCAAGCGCGAGACGTGTTGGCGCGAGTGATTTTCGGCGCGCGGGTATCGATTCTGTTCGCCCTGATGCTCACCTTCGTCAGCGCGCTGATCGGCATCGCTGCCGGGGCTTTGCAGGGCTATTACGGCGGCTGGATCGATCTGCTCGGACAGCGTCTGCTGGAGGTCTGGTCAGGACTTCCAGTGCTGTACCTGCTGATCATCCTCTCGGGGTTTGTCGAGCCCAATTTCTGGTGGTTGCTGGGCATCATGGCCCTGTTCTCCTGGCTGGCACTGGTGGACGTGGTGCGCGCCGAGTTCCTGCGCGGGCGCAACCTGGAATACGTCAAGGCAGCCAGGGCGTTGGGCCTGAGCGATCGCAAAGTCATCGTGCGACACATTCTGCCCAACGCCATGAACGCGACCCTGAGCTACCTGCCGTTCATCCTGACCGGGGCGATCTCGACCCTGACGGCACTGGACTTCCTCGGCTTCGGCATGCCGGCCGGCAGTGCCTCCCTGGGCGAACTGATTGGCCAGGGCAAGCAGAACCTGCAGGCCCCCTGGCTGGGACTGACGGCGTTCTTCGCCCTCGCGTTGATTCTTTCTTTATTGGTGTTCATCGGCGAAGCCTTGCGTGACGCCTTTGACCCTCGCTCCTGATGCGGACGGCCGACATGAGTAACCTGATCGAAATCCGTGACCTCAGCGTGGCCTTCAGCGGCCAGACCGTGGTGCGCAATCTGTGCCTGGACATCCGCCCCGGCGAATGCCTGGCCTTGGTGGGCGAATCGGGCTCGGGTAAATCGGTGACCGCCCATTCGGTCCTGCAACTGCTGCCCGAAGTCGGTACTGAAACCACCGGCAGCATCCGTTATCGCGGCCAGGAGCTCGTCGGTGCCGATACCAAGCGCTTGCGTCAATTGCGCGGCAACCGCATCGCCATGATTTTCCAGGAGCCCATGACCTCCCTCAATCCATTGCACAGCATCGAAAAGCAAATCGGCGAAACCTTGCTGGTCCATAAAGGCATGGCGGGTAAAGCGGCGCAGGCGCGGATTCTTGAATTGCTGCAGCTGGTAGGCATCCAGAAACCCAAGGAACGACTCAAGGCTTACCCCCACCAATTGTCCGGTGGCCAACGCCAGCGGGTGATGATCGCCATGGCCCTGGCCTGCGAGCCGGAGTTGCTGATTGCCGACGAGCCCACCACCGCACTGGATGTCACCGTACAACGCAAGATCCTGCTGTTGCTCAAGTCGCTGCAACAGCGGCTGGGCATGTCACTGCTGCTGATCAGCCACGACCTCAACCTGGTGCGCAGCATCGCCCAGCGCGTCTGCGTGATGAAGGCCGGGGAAATCGTCGAGCAGGCGACCTGCGAAACCATTTTCACCGAACCGAAACACCCGTACAGCCGCTTGCTGCTCAATGCCGAACCGGAAGGCGAAGCGTTGCCTCGCGACCAGCGGGAAAACGTGCTCGAAGTAAACGATCTGCGGGTGCAGTTTGCCGTCGGAGGCGGATTGTTTCAGCGCAAGACTTATCTGAACGCCGTGGACGGCATCAGCCTCAACGTTCAACGCGGCAAGACGCTGGGCATTGTCGGTGAGTCCGGTTCAGGCAAGTCCACCCTCGGCCAGGCGATCCTGCGCCTGCTCGACTCCGAGGGTGGTATCCGCTTTCAGGGCGAGGCGCTGGATGGCCTGACACAGAAACAGTTGCGGCCTTGGCGCAAGCAGATGCAGGTGGTGTTCCAGGACCCGTTTGGTAGCTTGAGCCCGCGAATGTCCGTGGAGCAAATCATCTGCGAAGGCTTGGAAGTGCACAGCCAGTTGAACGCCGAGCAATGCAACGCCGAGGTGATTCGCGCGCTGCAAGAAGTCGGCCTCGACCCGCAAAGCCGCCATCGCTATCCCCACGAATTCTCCGGCGGCCAGCGTCAGCGCATCGCCATTGCCCGGGCACTGGTGCTCAAACCGGCGTTGATCTTGCTGGACGAACCCACCTCGGCGCTGGACCGCACTGTGCAAAAGCAAGTGGTCGCCCTGCTTCGCCAGCTTCAGGAAAAACATGGCCTGACCTATCTGTTCATCAGCCATGACCTGTCAGTGGTTCGCGCGTTGGCCCATGACATGATCGTGATCAAGGACGGCAAAGTGGTTGAAAGCGGTGCCAGTCACGACGTGTTCGACTCACCGCAGCACCCATACACCAAGGAGCTGTTGGCGGCGGCGCATGTGGGGCAGGCATAATTTTTAGACCGCGGCGCGGCCTTCGCGGGCAAGCCTCGCTCCTACGGCAATTAGAGAATCCGTAGGAGCGAGGCTTGCCCGCGAAGGGCCGGAACAGGTAACGCAAAAATCAGGATCAGTGCTCATGAACACCACCGAAAGCCTCAAGGACTACCAGCGCGTTCGCCTGCTGGCGATCCGCTCACTGTTCGAGATCATCGAGCAGTCGAGTGAAGGCACGGTCATCGTCGACCGCGATGCCAATATCGTCTGGATGAACGAGCGTTACGCGCGGCGATTTGGCCTGGAATCGGCCGAAGGCGCCATCGGCAAGGCCTGTGAAAGCGTGATCCCCGGCAGCCTGTTACGTGAAGTGGTGCGCACCGGTCGGCCCATTCTGCTCGACATGCAAGACACCCCCAAAGAACCGCTGGTGGTCATGCGCCTGCCGATTCACGACGATGCAGGGGACGTGATCGGTGCCATCGGCTTTGCCTTGTTCGATGAACTGCGCAGCCTGTCGCCGATGCTCAAACGCTACATGAGCATGCAGGAAGAGTTGGCTTCAACCCGTTCGTTGTTGCGGGCGCGGCAGACCAAGTACAACTTCGCGCACTTTATCGGCACCAGTGCCGCCAGCCTGGAAGTCAAACGACGTGCCCGCCGCAGTGCCAGTACCGAATCGCCGGTGTTATTGCTCGGCGAAACCGGCACCGGCAAGGAACTGCTGGCACAGGCGATCCACAATGTCTCGCCGCGTGCGCACAAGGCGTTTGTCAGCATCAACAGCGCGGCGATCCCCGAATCACTGCTGGAAGCCGAATTTTTTGGCACCGCCCCAGGCGCTTTTACCGGTGCCGACCGCAAGGGCCGCGCTGGCAAATTGCAAATTGCCCAGGGCGGCACGCTGTTTCTCGATGAAATCGGCGACATGCCGCTGCCGCTGCAAAGCAAATTGTTGCGGGTGCTGCAGGAAAAGGAGTTCGAGCCGGTGGGTTCCAACGAGGTGATTCAAAGCGATGTGCGGGTGATCGCCGCGACCTCCACCGACCTGGAAGCAGCGATCAAGCGCGGCGAGTTTCGCGCCGACCTGTATTACCGCCTCAACGTCCTGCCGATCCACGTACCGCCGCTGCGCGATCGCCTCGACGACCTGCCCGCCCTCAGTGAGGCGATCCTTGAAGAGCTGCGCAGCCAGCACGAACTGAACAGCGAAGCGCTGGCATTGCTGGGCCAACACGCCTGGCCAGGAAACATTCGCGAATTGCGTAACGTATTGGAGCGGGCAGCGTTGCTCAGCGATGATTTGCGGCTGTCGGTCGCGGATATCCGTGGCGCGATCGGGACTTTCACCCCCGTTGAACGCGTGGCTCCGTTGGTCGTGGAACCGGTGGAACACGAGACGTTCAGTGCGGCGCGGGAACGCTTTGACCGGCAATTGATCGAAACCGCCTTGGCGCAATGCGAGGGCAAGGTGATCGAGGCAGCGACGCGGTTGGGGCTGGGGCGTTCGACGTTGTACAAGAAAATGGTGGCGTTGGGGATTGCCGAGTCTCCATAAAGAGATACATTTCTCTATTTGTAGATAATTAATTCAAGATCAAAAGATCGCAGCCTGCGGCAGCTGCTACACCGGATACATGCATCCCCCTGTAGGAGCTGCCGCAGGCTGCGATCTTTTCGCCCGCAAAAAATCTCATAAAAGAGACATAACTCTCCTAATAACCCCTGAAATATAAATTAAATCGTTATATTTCAAATAGTTACAGGCTTGGCACAAAACTCGCTATAGCCCCTTCCTACAAGTTTTCACCTATACAAAAATAACAATCCCGGGAGACACACCATGAGTGTGATCATTGCCTTGGCAGCCCTCGCGCTGCTGATGCTGGCTGCCTACCGCGGCTATAGCGTTATCCTCTTTGCCCCCATCGCCGCCCTCGGCGCTGTCCTGCTCACCGACCCTTCTGCCGTCGCGCCCGCCTTCACCGGCGTGTTCATGGAGAAAATGGTCGGTTTCATCAAGCTGTACTTCCCGGTGTTCCTGCTTGGCGCCGTGTTCGGCAAGCTGATCGAGCTATCGGGTTTCTCCCGCTCCATCGTCGCAGCGGCCATTCGCCTACTCGGCACCCGCCAGGCGATGCTGGTGATCGTGCTGGTCTGCGCCTTGCTCACCTATGGCGGCGTGTCGTTGTTCGTGGTGGTGTTCGCGGTGTATCCGTTTGCCGCCGAGATGTTCCGCCAGAGCAACATCCCCAAGCGCCTGATCCCGGCGACCATCGCCCTGGGCGCGTTCTCGTTCACCATGGACGCCTTGCCCGGCACCCCACAGATCCAGAACATCATCCCCAGCACCTTCTTCAACACCACTGCGTGGGCCGCGCCCTGGCTGGGTGTGATCGGCACGATCTTCGTGTTCTGCGCCGGCATGCTGTTTCTCCAGCGCCAACGCAACAAGGCCCAGCACGCCGGTGAAGGTTATGGCAGCGATCTGCGCAACGAGCCGGAAACCGCCGCCGATATCAAGCTGCCCAACCCTTGGATCGCCCTTTCGCCGTTGCTGGCCGTGGGCATCATGAACTTGCTGTTCACCCAATGGATTCCCCAGTGGTACGGCAAGACTCACAGCCTGGCCCTGCCGGGCATGGCCGCGCCGGTCACCACCGAAATCGCCAAACTCACG
Organism: Pseudomonas putida; assembly: GCF_050990305.1. GTDB lineage: Bacteria > Pseudomonadota > Gammaproteobacteria > Pseudomonadales > Pseudomonadaceae > Aquipseudomonas > Aquipseudomonas putida_AH. Next base: position 3,479,111 of record NZ_CP158817.1, read on the forward strand.
GCGATCTGGGCGGTTCAGGCGGCGCTGCTGGTCGGCATCCTCATGGTGCTGGCATTCGGCTTCCAGGCCATCCGCAGCAAACTGGCCGAGGGCAGTAAAAGTGCGGTCAGCGGTGCCTTGTTGGCGGCCATGAACACCGCGTCGGAATACGGCTTCGGTGCGGTGATCGCCTCGCTGCCAGGCTTCCTGGTCCTGGCCGACTGGCTCAAAAGCATTCCCAACCCGCTGGTCAACGAAGCGATTACCGTGACCTTGCTGGCGGGCATCACCGGTTCCGCCTCGGGCGGCATGAGCATCGCCCTGGCGGCGATGTCCGAGCAGTTCATCAGTGCCGCTCACGCTGCCAACATTCCGCTGGAAGTGCTGCACCGCGTGGCAGCGATGGCCAGTGGCGGCATGGACACCCTGCCGCACAACGGCGCGGTGATTACCTTGCTTGCCGTCACCGGCCTGACCCACCGCGAAGCTTACAAAGACATATTCTGTATTACGCTGATCAAGACCCTGGCGGTCTTCGTGGTAATCGGCACTTTCTACGCCACTGGCATTGTGTGAGGTATTGATGACGACTCTTTCGGGTAAAACCGCACTGGTTACCGGCTCCACCAGCGGCATCGGCCTGGGCATCGCCCTGAGCCTGGCCAAGGCTGGCGCGAATTTGATCCTCAATGGCTTCGGTGATGCCTCCAAGGTTATTGCAGAGGTTGCGCAGTACGGCGGCAAGGTCGGCCATCACCCTGCCGACGTCAGCGACCCGGCGCAGATCGCCGAGATGATTGCCTACGCCGAGCGTGAATTCGGCGGTGTCGACATTCTGGTCAACAATGCCGGCATCCAGCACGTGGCGCCGGTGGACGAGTTCCCGGTGGAGCGTTGGGATTCGATCATTGCCATCAACCTGTCGTCGGTGTTTCACAGTACCCGCCTGAGCCTGCCCGGCATGCGCGCCAAGGGCTGGGGTCGGGTGATTAACATCGCCTCGGTGCATGGCCTGGTCGGTTCGACCGGCAAGGCGGCTTATGTCGCGGCCAAACACGGCGTGATCGGCTTGACCAAGGTCGTCGCCCTGGAAACTGCCACCAGCAATATCACCTGCAACGCGATTTGTCCGGGCTGGGTGCTGACACCGCTGGTGCAAAAGCAGATCGACGACCGCGCCGCCACCGGAATCGATCCGCAACAGGCACAGCATGATTTGCTCGCTGAGAAGCAACCGTCACTGGAATTCGTGACCCCGCCGCAACTGGGTGAGCTGGTGTTGTTTTTGTGCAGCGAAGCCGGTAGCCAAGTGCGGGGCGCGGCGTGGAATGTGGATGGCGGGTGGTTGGCGCAATAATCAACCAAGAGTCCGGTGATGAATGGATTTATCTGTGGCGAGGGGATTTATCCCCGTTGGACTGCGCAGCAGTCCCATTTTTGGGGGCTGCTTCGCAACCCAACGGGGATAAATCCCCTCACCACAGAAAGCCGACTGAATGAATTAATAATAAGAGGCGAACTCATGTCCGAAATACTCTGGCAACCCAGCCCCGAACGCATCGCCAAGACCCGCATGGAGGCCTTTCGGCGCTTCGTCATCAAGCGGCATCACCTGCACCTCGACGACTACCCTGCCCTGCATCAATGGTCCATCGATCAGCGTCAGGATTTCTGGCAGGCGATCGTTGATTTCTTCGACATCCGCTTCCATCAGCAACCCGATGCGGTGCTGGTCGAAGGCCCGCAGATGCCCAGCGCCCAGTGGTTCCCCGGCGCAACACTGAACTTCGCCGAGCACTTGTTGCAGCGCCGCGACGATGCCGTTGCGGTGATTGCCGTGGCTGAAAACGGCCAGCGCGAACATTTGACCTGGGCGGAGTTGGCGGAGCATGTTGCCGGTTTTCAAAACGGCTTGATCGCCGCCGGTGTTGGCCTCGGCGACCGGGTCGCTGCCTGCATGCCCAACACTTGGCAAACCCTGGTGGCCATGCTCGCCACCACCAGCCTGGGGGCGATCTGGTCCTGCTCTTCGCCCGACTTCGGTACTCAAGGGGTGATCGACCGTTTCGGCCAGATCGAACCGAAAGTGCTGATTAGCTGTGCCGGGTACCGCTACGCCGGTAAGGACATTGACCAGACCCTCAAGGTCAACGAGATCCTCGCGCGCCTGCCGTCGCTGCAACAGCTAGTCGTCGTGCCTTACGCACGGCCCAAAGCCCACATCGAGGACTTTAATACCCAGGCCAATGTCACGCTCTGGGACGACTTCTACCTTCCCGGCGGCGAGCCGGACTTCGTTGCCGTGCCCTTCGCCCATCCGCTGTATATCCTCTACTCCAGCGGCACCACTGGCGTGCCCAAGTGCATCATCCACAGCACCGGCGGCGTGCTGCTGCAACACGTCAAGGAACATGGCCTGCACGGCGACCTTGGCCCCGGCGAACGGCTGTTCTACTACACCACCTGCGGCTGGATGATGTGGAACTGGCTGGTCTCGGCCCTGGCGGTCGGCAGTTCCGTCGTGCTGTATGACGGCTCGCCATTCCATCCGGAACCGCAGCGCTTGATCGACCTGATCGACGACGAACGTATCAGCGTCTTCGGCACCAGCCCCAAGTACCTGGCAACGTTGCAAAGCAATGGGGTAAAACCAAGGAACAGCCATGACCTGAGTAGCCTGAAAACCCTGCTCTGCACGGGTTCGGCGCTGTCACCTCAAAGCTACGATTACGTTTACCGCGACTTCAAGGCGGATGTGTGCCTGGCGTCGATGTCGGGCGGTACCGATATCGTCTCCTGCTTCGTCAATGGCAATCCGTGGCAAGCGGTGCGCCGTGGTGAAATTCAGGGCAAAAGCCTGGGCATGGCGGTCGAGGTGTGGAACGACAACGGCCAACCAGTGATCGGCCAAAAGGGTGAACTGGTCTGCATCCGGCATTTCCCGGCGATGCCCATCGGTCTCTGGCACGACCCAGACGGTGAAAAGTTGCGCGCCTCGTATTTCAGCCAGTTTCCTGGCGTCTGGGCCCAGGGAGATTACGCCGAAGAGCTGCCCCATGGCGGCATGATGATCCACGGTCGTTCCGATGCGGTGCTCAATCCCGGTGGTGTGCGCATCGGCACGGCGGAGATCTACCGGCAGGTGGAAAAAGTCCCGCAGGTGCTCGACTGCGTGGCCATCGGTCAGCAATGGCAGGACGATGTGCGAGTGGTACTGTTCGTGCGTTTGCACGATGGCGTGACACTGGATGAGGCGCTGCAACAGCAGATTCGCGAGGTCATTCGCGCCAACACCACACCACGCCATGTGCCGGCAAAGATTGTCGCGGTGACGGATATTCCCCGGACCATCAGCGGCAAGATCGTCGAATTGGCGGTGCGCAATGTGGTGCATGGGCAAACGGTGAAGAATACCGATGCGCTGGCCAATCCCCAGGCGCTGGAGCAATTCCGCAACCGCCCCGAACTGCAAGACTGAAAACACAGGTCACCTGTAGGAGCCGAGCTTGCTCGCGATGGCGGTGTATCAGTCAACATTGATACCCACTGAACCACCGCCATCGCGAGCAAGCTCGGCTCCTACAAGGGCGGATGTATCAGTCCATCAGACCCCAGTCACCCGGCGCGACGTCGGCGTGAAGTTTGAGCCGTAACCGCAAGTTGTTCATCGAATCGGCATGCTTCAACGCCTCGTCCTCCGTGATCGCGCCCTCCACCACCAACTCGAACAACGCTCCATCGAACGTCTGCATCCCCAGCGCCGCTGACTTCTCCATCACCCCCTTGAGTTCAGATAGCTCGTTGCGCCGGATCAAATCACCAATGGTCGGCGTCCCCAGCATCAACTCCACAGCCACCCGGCGCTGACCGTCACGGGTCCGTACCAGGCGCTGGGAAACGAACGCCTTGAGGTTATTGCTCAGATCGTTGAGCAATTGCCCCCGACGCTCCTCGGGGAAGAAGTTGAGGATGCGGTCGAGCGCCTGATTGGCGTTGTGCGCATGCAACGTGGAGATCACCAGATGCCCGGTGTCGGCGAAGGCCAGCGCATGCTCCATGGTTTCGCGGTCGCGGATTTCGCCGATCAGCACCACATCGGGTGCCTGGCGCAGGGTGTTTTTCAAGGCGGCATGGAAACTGCGGGTATCGACGCCGACTTCACGCTGGTTGATGATCGATTTCTTGTGCCGGTGGATGTACTCGATCGGGTCTTCGATCGTGACAATGTGGCCCTGGCTGTGACGATTGCGGTAGTCGATCAACGCCGCGAGCGAGGTCGACTTGCCCGAGTCTGTAGCGCCAACGAACAGCAGCAATCCCTGTTTGAGCATGACGGTTTCCAGCAGCACCGCGGGCAATTTGAGGTCCTCGAAGCGCGGGATGTCGAGCTTGACGTTGCGCACCACCATCGACACGTCGTTACGCTGTTTAAAGATATTGACCCGAAAGCGACCGATCCCCGCCAGGGAAATCGCCAGGTTCATTTCCAGTTCACGGTCGAACTCCAGGCGCTGTTCGGCGTCCATGATGGACCCGGCAATCGCCGCGATGTCCCTCGGTTTGAACACGTGGTCTGACAGGGGTGTGAGCACGCCGTCGAACCGTGCGCTGGGTGGCGCACCGGGGGACAGATACAGATCAGAGCCATCCTGGCAGGCCAGGCGTTTTAATAACGCATCGATTTCCATGGCAAAAAGCACCTGCGAAGCCTTCAATTGACAGAAAATGACCCCAGCAGGGTCTGCGCAGTGAGCGCTGAGCAAGCATAGTAGAGACCGCCACACCGACTTATGTGCAGGACACCTTGATGAACGCATCACCTACCGGCAGTGATGCCCAGGCCTTGATTGCCCGACTGGACTGGGCGAACAGTCCCTTGGGCGATGCCATCACCTGGCCGCAGAGCCTACGAACCGCGGTAGACATCGTGATTCACTCGCCGATGCCGATGCTGTTGCTCTGGGGCCCGCAACTGACGCAAATCTATAACGACGGCTTCGCCCTGCTGGCCGGCAGCAAGCATCCGCACGCTTTCGGACAGCCAACACACCAGGTCTGGCCAGAACTCAAAGACTTTACCGACCCGATTTACAGCGCGGTCCTACACGGTCAAGTGCGGACCTACAGCGAGCAGCGCTTCACCCTGCAACGCGACGGCAAGGATTCCGACTTCTGGCTGGACCTTACGTACAGCCCCATCCGCGACGAAAACGCCGAAGTCGCCGGCATCCTGGTCACGGCCATCGAAACCAACGAGCGCCGACGCATCGCACTCGAACTGGAACAACGCTCGGCCGCCAGCCTCAAGGCGCAGCAGGAAACCGAGGAACGCCTGCAACTGGCCCTCGCCGCCACCGATGCGGTAGGGACTTGGGACTGGGACATCAGTGAGGACCGCTTTCTTGCCGATGCGCATTTCGCCCAATTGCATGGCATCGATCCGGCCATGGCCGGCCAACTGCCCATCAGCGAGTACCTGCATGGCGTGCACCCGGAAGATCGCGCACTGATTGCCCGCAGCATCAAGCACTGCATCACCCAAGGCAGCGAATACGCCGAGGAATATCGCCTGTTGCAACCCGACGGTCAGCTGCGCTGGGTGTTTGCTCGCGGGCGTTGCTACAAGGATCATCATGGCAGGCCGATCCGCTTCCTCGGCGCCGCCCTGGACCTGACCGAACGCAAAAACACCGAGCAGGCGCTGCGCCAGAGCCAGACCGAGTTGCAGTTGATCATCAACGCCATGCCGATCCTGATCAGCTACGTCGACCGCGAGGAACGTTTTCGCCTGAACAATTCCGCGTACCTGGACTGGTATGGCCTGACACCGCAGGAGCTTTACGGCAAGACCGTGCGTGAGGTTTTGGGCGATGAGGCCTACGCCTTGCGCGCCGAGTACATTGCCCAGGCGCTGTCGGGCAAGCCCTGCTGTTTCAGTATCAGCACCCCACACCGTGACGGAAGTATCCGCCAAGCCCTGATGAACTACTTGCCGCGCCACGGTTCGGACGGCGCAGTGAACGGCTTTTACATCTTCGTGATCGACGAAACCGAGCGCAAGAAAACCGAAGAAGCCCTGCGCAACCTCAACGAAACCCTGGAAGAACGGGTCGCCGCCCGCACCCAGCAGTTGGCGGAAACCAACCAGCGCCTGCAAAACGAGATGTTCGAGCGTGAGCGCGCCGAAGACGCCTTGCGCCATGCGCAGAAAATGGAAGCGGTCGGCCAGCTCACCGGCGGTATCGCCCATGACTTCAACAACATGCTCACCGGGATCATCGGCAGCCTGGACCTGATGCAACGCTACATCGCTGACGGCCGCACCGCGGAAATCTCCCGTTTCACCGAGGCGGCCGTCTCCTCGGCCAACCGCGCCGCCGCCCTGACCCACCGCTTGCTGGCGTTCTCAAGGCGCCAATCACTGGACCGCAAGCCGCTCAACGCCAACGACCTGATCCATTCGCTGGAAGAGCTGTTCAGCCGCACCAAGGGCGACCACATCGAACTCAAGCTGCAACTGACAGAGGATGTGTGGCCGGTCAGCACGGATGTCAGCCAACTGGAGAATGCCCTACTCAACCTGGTGATCAACGCCCGGGATGCCATGCCCGATGGCGGTGAGCTGCGCATCGAAACCGCCAACGTGTACCTCGACGGCAGCGACATCAATATCCTGGAACCGGTCAAAGCCGGGGACTACCTGATGATTGCCGTCAGTGACAACGGCACCGGCATGACCCCCAAAGTCCTGGCCAAGGCCTTCGACCCCTTCTTCACCACCAAACCCATCGGCCAGGGTACGGGCCTGGGGTTGTCGATGATTTATGGTTTTGCCCAGCAATCGGGCGGCCACGTTAGCCTGTTCAGCCTACCTGGCCAGGGCACCAGCGTGCGCCTGTACCTGCCACGCCTGCTCAACGTTGAGCAGGTCGATGTGCTGCCACCGGTGATCGGTGAGGCGCCACCGGCGATTGCCGGGGAAACCGTGGTGCTGGTGGAGGACGATCCGGCGGTGCGCATGCTGGTACTGGACCTGCTCAAGGAGCTGGGCTATCGCGCCCACGAAGCCGAAGATGCGAAAACCGCCCTGCCCTTGCTCGAATCCGATCTGCGGGTCGATCTGCTGGTCACCGATGTCGGCCTGCCGGGCATGAATGGGCGGCAACTGGCGGAAATCGCCCGCCAGCATCGTCCGCAGTTGAAAGTGCTGTTCATGACCGGGTACGCACAGATGGCCGCCGAGCGTCAGGGTTTTCTTGAAGAAGGCATGGACATGGTGGCCAAACCGTTCTCCATTGATCTGTTGGCCAACAAGATTCGCACGATGATCGGCCAACCGGAGTGAGTTCGGGCATAATCGCGCGCGCACTTTTTGTCACCCGCATTGACCCCCGTTACCAGGTACCTGCCCCATGAAAGCTCAAGCCCGCCACATTCTGGTGAAAACCTCGGAAGAAGCCGAGCAGCTCAAACAACGCATCGCCAAGGGCGAAGCCTTCGACGTGCTGGCCAAGAAGTACTCCACCTGCCCGTCCGGCAAGCGTGGCGGCGATCTGGGTGAAGTGCGTCCGGGGCAAATGGTCGGAGCGATCGATGCGGTGATCTTCAAGAAACCGCTGCGGGTAGTGCACGGGCCGATCAAAAGCAAGTTCGGGTATCACCTGGTGCAAGTCTTCTTCCGGGATTGATCCCCCCTGTAGGAGCTGCCGCAGGCTGCGATCTTTTGATTTTGTTTTTTAAGAGCAAGATCAAAAGATCGCAGCCTGCGGCAGCTCCTACACGAGGTTGTATTTCAAGTTTTGGGAATCAATGCCCCAGGCACCTGAATCACCCGGCTCGCCAATCGATGCCCGGCTTCAGCAGCTTCAACAGGACTGCCCCCCTTGAGCCGACTGGCCAGGTACGCCGCGCTGAACGAATCCCCCGCCGCCGTGGTGTCCACCACACGCTCGACCTTCTGCGCTGGCACGTCAAATGACTCGCCGTCACAACGAATTAAACAGGCCTCGGCACCGCGTTTGAGCACCACCTCTGGCGTGCCGATCTGCTCATACGCGGCAAACACGGCTGCGCAATCGGCAAAATCGAACAGCGCCTGTTCGTCATCGACGGTCAGCAACGCCATGTCGACATAAGGCAGCACGCAACGATAAGCGGCCCGCGCGTCCTCGACCGAGGCCCACAGGCGTGGCCGGTAGTTATTGTCGAAGACGATCCGTGCATCGCGCTGTCGGGCTTCGATCAGGATCTGCAGCAGTTTTTCCCGACCTTGCACACCGAGCACCGCCAGGGTGATGCCGCTGAAATACAGCACGTCGTAATCCGGCAGCGCCGCCAGGATGGGTTCGGCGGCCGGCGTGGTGAAGCAATCGCGCACTGCCGCTTCATTGCGCCAGTACAGAAAACGTCGCTCACCGGCGGCGTCGGTCTGGATGCAGTACAGCCCCGGCAGACGACCCGGCAAGCGCTGGACCATGTCCAGGCCGATGTTTTCGGCAGCCCAGCTCTGGCACATGGCATCGCTGAAACTGTCATCGCCCAGGGCGGTGACGTAGTCCACGGTGCCGGCGGTGCCCAGTTCCCGGGACAGATAGACCGCGGTGTTCAAGGTGTCGCCGCCGAAGCATTGTTGCAGGCTGCCGTCGGCGCGGTGCTGCAATTCGATCATGCATTCGCCGATCAGGGCGATGCGCGGGGTGTTGGGGCCCAGGGGATTTAGGGTACTCATAGGTGTGGAGTCTCTGGTGTTTCGATGGTGTCTGGGGGGCCGCCTTCGCGGGCAAGCCTCGCTCCTACAAGGGATCACGCAAGCCCCGTAGGAGCGAGGCTTGCCCGCGATGGCCGCACCTCGGTTCCGGACTTAGAAACAGGTTTCCATGGTCTCGATGACGTTCAGTTGCTCATCCACCAGACACCCCGTGCGCCATTTGTCGAACGTCAGGCACGGGTGCGAGGTGCCGAACGAAATGATGTCGCCCACCCGCAGATCAATCCCCGGGGCCACGGTCATGAACGCATGCTGATCCATCACCGCCGTCACTTTGCAGGCACCGACATCATCACCCTTGGCCGGGACCACACCGGCCTTGTAACGCAGCAACGGCACTGGCAGACCCGCGTCGTAGGCCACGTCGCGCTTGCCCAGGGCGATCACGGCAAACCCCGGCTCGGGCAACGACTGCACGTGAGCCCAGACTTCCAGCGCCGGACGCAAGCCTTCGTGCAAGTCGCTGCGACGGTCAAGCACGCAGCACTGCGCCTCTTTGTAGATGCCATGGTCGTGGGCCACATAACTGCCGGGACGCAGCACGCTGAGGAAACGTCCGGCGGCGTTCTGTGCCTCGAACTCCTCGGCGATCAGGTCGTACCAGGCCGAACCGGAAGCAGTGATGATCGGTTTCGGGATCGCAAACGCTCCACTGTCCTGCAACTGCACCGCCAGGCGCACCAGCGACTGGGCGAACGCGCGAATGCCACTGATGGCGTGATCGCCGTGGATCACCCCTTCGTAACCTTCGATGCCGGTCAGGGCCAATGCCGGTTGCGCGGCGATGGCTTTGGCCAGGTCGAGCACTTCCTGCTCGCTGCGGCAACCGCATCGCCCACCAACCACGCCGTACTCGATCATCACGTTCAAGCGCACGCCACGGGAGGCGAAGTAGGCCCCCAGATCGGCCACGTTGTCCGGGTGATCGACCATGCAATAGAAGTCGAAGGTCGGATCGGCCAGCAAGTCGGCAATCAACGCCATGTTCGGCGTGCCCACCAATTGGTTGGCCATCAACACGCGGCGCACACCATGGGCGTAAGCCGCACGGGTTTGCGTGGCGCTGGCCAGCGTAATGCCCCAGGCGCCCGCGTCCAGTTGCCGGCGAAACAGGGCTGGGGTCATGCTGGTTTTACCGTGGGGCGCCAGTTCCGCGCCGCTGTTGCTGACAAAGGCCTGCATCCAGCGAATGTTGTGCTCCAGCGCTTCGCGATGCAGCACAAGGGCCGGCAGGCTGACGTCACGGGCCAGGTTGGCGCCGATCTGGGCAGCGCCCTTATCCACGTTGCCGGTATTGGGGGCAGAAGACATGGTTGAACTCCTCACATTCGCGGCTGCGGGCAGCCGCTGTTATTCGTTGATGCGACGGGCCAGGCTGTTCGCACTGTCGATCAGCACCCGGCGGTAGTCGTCGTAATGGGTTTTGGCATCGGCGCGCGGGGCGACGATGCACAGCGTGCATATGGCCACGCCGTTGGGGTCTTTGACCGGGGCGGCGAAGCAATGGGTAAAGGTGTCGGCCACGCTGTCGAACGAGAAAAAGCCGTCGATGCCGGCCTGGCGGATTTCCTGCAGAAACTGCTCCAGGGGCAGGCGTTCGCCGTTAGGCAGGATGAAGTCGTCGTGGTCGATCAGGTCGACAATGTCCTGATCGCTCAAATGCGCCAGCAGCAGACGCCCGGACGCGGTCCAGGGAATGGGGGCGTTCTCGCCGATGTCCGAGGAAATACGGAAATGCCGCTCGCCCTCTTTCATCAAGGCCACGGTGTATTTACGCCCATTGAGCAGGCACATCTGCGCGGTTTCGCGGGTCTGGCTGACGATGTCCTGCAGGGCATGATCGGCCTCGCGGGTCAGGTCGAAATGGCGCAAGTGCGCCTGGCCGAGGAAGTACAGCTGCCGGCCCAGGTACACGTGGCCGTCCTTGCCCACCGGCTCCAGGATTCGTCGCTCCAGCAGCGAGGCCACCAGTTCGTAGACCGTGGACTTGGGGCTGCCGATGCCGTTGGCGATGTCGTTCGGACGCAAGGGCTGACCGACTTCCTTGAGGAAATCGAGGATATCGAACGCCCGGTCCAGGCCGCGTGCCCGGCGCTTGATGGTGTCTTCGGTCATGTCAGTGGTTCCCATTCAAATTCGCCGGGAGTTTACCCCAGAGTGCTGCGGCGACTGTCGGGCCGCCATCGCCAGCAAGCCGGCTCCTACAGATGTTCGCGTTCCCATGTAGGAGCCTGCTTGCTGGCGATGCACTCACCGCGGTCTCAGGCCTTTTTCTTGTACGCAATGCAGTCGATCTCGACCTTGCAGTCGACCATCATGTTCGCCTGCACACAGGCCCGCGCCGGTGCATGTTCAGGTTTGAAGTACTCGGCGAACACCTTGTTGAAACTGGTGAAATCCCGTGGATCTTCCAGCCACACCCCCGCACGCACCACATCCTCCAGGCCATAACCGGCCTCCTGGAGAATCGCGATCAGGTTCTTCATGGTCTGGTGTGTCTGTTCGACGATGCCGCCCACAATGATCTCGCCATCCACTGCCGGCACCTGGCCAGAGACGTGCAGCCAACCATCGGCTTCAACGGCGCGGGCGAAAGGACGAGGCGTGCCGCCCGCGGCGGAACTGCCGGTGCCATAACGAGTGATGCTCATGAGTGTTTCTCCTGATTGAAATTTGAGTGTTTAAAACCGCGTGCTTTTGAGAAATTCAGCCAGACGCGGCGATTGCGGGCGCTCGAAGAGTTCCTTGGGTGGCCCCTGCTCCTCAATGCGCCCCTTGTTCATGAAAACGATCTTGTCCGAGACCTCAAAAGCGAAACGCATTTCGTGGGTCACCAGCAGCATGGTCATGCCGTCGTCGGCCAGGCCCTTGATCACGTTGAGCACTTCGCTGACCAACTCCGGGTCGAGCGCCGAGGTGACTTCGTCGAACAGCATCAGGCTGGGGTTCATCGCAATCGCGCGGGCAATCGCCACGCGCTGCTGCTGACCGCCGGACAGTTGGCCCGGGTAGTGATCGCGACGCTCCAGCAATCCGACCCGCTCCAGCCATTTTTCCGCCAGGGCCACGGCCTCGTCCTTGTGCAGTTTTTTCACCTTGAGCAACCCCAGGGTGACGTTCTGCAAGGCAGTCAGGTGCGGGAACAGGTTGAACTGTTGAAACGCCATGCCGGTCATGGCGCGATGACGGGCGATAACCTTTTCCGGGTGGCGAATGCGTTTGCCGTTGACCTCGTCATAACCGATGGATTCGCCGTCGAGCAGGATCTGCCCGCCCTGGAACTCTTCGAGCATGTTGACACAGCGTAATAGCGTGGTCTTGCCCGAGCCGCTGGAGCCGATCAGCGTCACCACGTTGCCGCGCTGCATGGTCAGGTCGACGCCCTTGAGCACTTCGAGTTGGTCATAGCGTTTGTGCAGGCCGCGAATGTCCAGCAAGGGTTGGCCGTTTTGTGCATTGGTTTGAGTCTGTGTCATGGCAAGGCCACCCGCTTTTCAATGTGCCGGCCGAGTAACTCGATGCCGTAGTTGATGACGAAAAACAGAAATCCGGCGAACAGGTAAAACTCCAGGGTCATGAAGGTCCGCGCGATGATCTGCTGGGAACTGAGCAGCAACTCGGCGACGCCGATCACCGACAGTAGCGTCGAAGCCTTGACGATCTCGGTGGACGAGTTGACCCAGGTCGGCAGGATCTGCCGCAATGCCTGGGGTAACAGCACGTAGCCCAGGGCCTGATAAAAGGTCAGGCCAATGGCCTTGCTCGCTTCCATCTGCCCGCGCGGCAACGCTTGCAACGCACCGCGCACGATCTCGGCGACGTGGGAGCCGCAAAACAGCGTCAAGCCCAAGGCACCGGCCTGAAATGCGCTGATCTGCCAGCCCAACGCTGGCGCCATATAGAAGCAGGCCAGCACCAGCACGAACACCGGCGTGCCGCGGATTACATCGACATAGAAACGAAACGGTGCGCGCATCCAGAACCGGCCGTAGGTCAGCACCAGCCCGGCGAACATACCGACCAGCGTGCCAAGCAAAATCGCCAGCGCCGACACCTGCACACTGGTGAGAAAGCCTTGCCACAAGGGCTCGCGCGCGACCCACAACTCATGCAACCAACTGGGGGATTCGTACATGGGGCCTCCTATCGGCGGATCGCCAGACGCTGCTCGAGGTAACGCAGCATCATGGCAATGAGGTAACAGGCCGCCACATAGAGCGCCGTGGTCACCAGCCAGGTCTCAATCACCCGGTAGCTCTCGACATTGATCTTGCGCGCGTAGTAGGTCAGCTCCGGCACGGCAATGGCGGCCGCCAGCGAGGTGTCCTTGAACAGCGAAATGAAGTTGTTCGACAAGGCCGGCAACACATTGCGCAGCATCACCGGGACGGTGACGTAGGCCTTGACCTGCCATTCCCCCAGCCCGATGGCCAGGCCGGCTTCACGCTGGCCCTTGGGAATGCTCAGCAGTCCGCCGCGGAACACTTCGGTCAAGTACGCCCCGGCATACAGCGACAGGGTGATGATGAACGAGGGAATCTTGTCCAGACGTATCCCCAAGCTCGGCAAGGCGAAATAGATCAACAGAATCAACACCAGGATCGGCGTATTACGGATCACCGTGACGTACACCGATGCCAGCACCCGCAACGCGCGATGCTTTGATAACAAAGCAAACGCCATCAGCAGGCCGATGACGCAGCCGATGGCGATCGACACCAGTGCCAGCTCAAGCCCCAGACCGAGCCCCGCCAGCAAGGTGTCGAAATCGCGCCATACGGCGGCAAAGTTCAACTGATAGTTCATGGTCGGCAGTACCTTGAGCGGGGCGCATTACAGCGCCCCGCTCTCACGGGATCATTGGAATTCGACAGGGAAACCGATTTTCGGTGTAGGCAAATCGACACCGAACCACTGCTTGAAGGACGCGGCATAGGTCGGGAACTCAACGCCAGTCATGGCCTCATGCAGCGTGGTATTGACGAAGTTCAACCAGTCCTGATCGCCGCGCTTGACCGCACAGGCGTAGGTTTGCGGGCTCCAGGCGTAGGCCGGGCTGCGATAGCGGCCAGCGTTCTGCACCATCAGGTATTTGACCGACGACTGATCGGTGGCCGCCGCGTCAGCGCGTCCCGAGTTCACCGCCTGATACATCAAGTCGACGCTGTCGTACTGATCGACCTTGGCCTTGGGCAGTGCCTGGTGCACCAGTTCTTCGGCATAGACGTTTTGCAGCACCGCCACGGTCAGGCCATCGCCAGCAGCCTGCATGTCGTCGATTTCCTTGTACTTGCTGTTGGCCGGCAACAGCAGGCCCACGCCTTCGCGGTAGTACGGCAGGGTAAACGCCACTTGCTGGGCACGGCTGGCGGTCACAGTGATGAACTGGCAGCTCATGTCGACCTTGTCGGTCAGCAGGTTGGGAATCCGCGCATCCGAGGACTGCACCACGAACTCGACCTTGCTCGGGTCGTTGAACAACCCCTTGGCCACCATGCGCGCGATATCGATATCAAAGCCCTGCAACTTGCCATCGGCACCCTGGAAGTGCCAAGGCGCATTGGTGCTGCCAGTCCCCACGATCAGCTTGCCGCGGGCCAGAACGCTATCGAGCTTACTGTCCGCTGCCTGGGCCACGCCCATGGCAGCAGCAGAGGCTGCGAAAAGAAAAACACACGCTTTGAACAAGGAAGGTCGGCGATGCATGGCAAGCACTCCAGGATGATGTTTATTCCGCTATACCGGAAGTAGGTATGTAACAGCGGAACAGACAGCAGAAAGTGTGCCACAGGTTGTGACGGGTTTGTGCGCGAGATTAATAAATGTTTGAAATCAGACAGATGCGTTAAACGGCGGAAAAACGTTTTCCGCACACATCACGGTCAATCGCTACCGTGGGCCACAACTCCGGGTATTTGCACCACATCAGGACGTAACCGCCCCCTGTAGGAGCGAGCCTGCTCGCGATGGTCGTCAACGATGACGCGCAAAGCCTGACACCCCGCGTCGCTCTTGGGTCCATCGCGAGCAGGCTCGCTCCTACAGAATGGTGTGTGTTTCGTTGTGGGTGCGAGCCTGATCTCGAAGGGCCCCCTGATCGCTGTGCATCCATGGATTACGATGCTCGTTTGGGCTCGGCACACTGCGATTCATTTGTACAAACACACGCCTTGCAGCTTGGGCCTTACTAGCCCCCACGATCATGCAAACAAAAAACCAAAAACCATTGGCCATCAATATTCCGGCCAAAGCTCGCTGCTCGGCGATGATGTTTCTTACGTACTGCCCATCTGCCTTGTTGGCAAATATTCCGCAAACCAACTGTTTGATTTCATCGTCTGGCTTTACGCTGGGCTGAATGCAGTCCTGTGGATTGAGGCTCCACTCGCTTGATAGAAAGGATTTCGCTGTGTCTTCCCGGACCATAAAAGTCACGTCGCTCTTTTTCATGGTCAAAATCGCGTAGTCGGGAATCATGGGGATCGTGCAGGCAATCATGAAAAGCGCTGACAATGCCATGCCGATTGCATGGCGGCATTTCCAAAGGCTCAGATCAGGGTTTCGCATGACAAGGCGATCTGCATCAAAATACTTTCTGCCGCGGATCAATTGGGCAATATTGACCTTGTCGCACTTGATTCGCTCGAGTAGTGCCAGCATTTGCTCATAGGTATCAAGTGGTATACCGGTTCTGAAACGAAAGCTTTCAAGATCTTTAAAGGCTAACCATTGCTGGTTGAGAAACTCATTGGAAAACTCTTTACTGCCGCCAATCAATCTCCAGATTCGTTCGATCAAGAAAAAACCGGAGGCTGCGCGCCAGTAGCCATATAGGGTAAGCAGGAGTACGAAAATAAGGGGAAGGCAGTACTTCAACACTTCAAGGATTAAGGTCAATTGGGGAAGAATAGGTTCTACATTAGTTACGGCCATCGTATGTCCTTATAAAAATAATCCTTGCTCATAGCGCATTAGCAGGCGGTGAGACTGTCATACGTAGCAAAACCCGAAAAATAACCGCTAACGCTCTCTTGCTTCCTTGTAGATCTCTCCACGCTCTCTTTTGCCCACCGCAATGACGGTCACAACCAACACTTCATCAACGACCCGATAAACCAACCGATATCCGGCACTGCGCAATTTGATCTTGTAGGCATTGCCCAGCCCGCTAAGCCGGTCTGCAGGAACATGTGGATTCACGAGCCGTTCCCGAAGCTTCCCTTTGAACTGTTCCCTCAGGTTCTCCCCAAGCTTTTTCCATTCTTTCAGGGCTTTTTCAGAAAACTCCAACTCATAGGTCATCAATTGAAACCTTTATGGTCGGGTCGTTTTCTCGTTCCTTGCATAGCGCGATCAGCTCAAGATCCTCCAGCCTATTCATCATGGCTTCATATTCTTTTGCAGGAACACAATAAAAAGCCGGCTCGTTACGGTTGAGGATCGCAACAGACGAACCACCGCCCGCTGCTACCGTCCCCATTGGATTTCTTTTCAGCTCCGAGATGCTCGCCACGACCTGCGAAAGCACGATATGTGTCATGTAACAATTCCTTGGGATGCTTTTAGAGACACTCAAAATAGCACTCCAAACCGCATCTGAGTGCGATCTTCATCGTTGAAATTCCTCACTTTCGACATGACTGAACCTCCTCCTGCGATTGCTCTTAACGGTTGCACAAAAATTATCACGCCTTGGTTTTCTGCATTTCCGGGCTTCTTGTGGGACTGCCCCTAAAAAATGGTCAGAAACCGTCCCCTGTAGGAGCGAGCCTGCTCGCGATGGTCGTCAACGATGACGCGCATAGCCTGACACCCCGCGTCGCTCTTGGGTCCATCGCGAGTAGGCTCGCTCCTACAGGTCTGCCGACGCTACATAGCCGTGTATTGGACAACCCCTCATCCGACTGCTTTATTCAATACCCAAGTGATAAGCACTCTTAACAGTTGCGACACATCTGGTGTGTGTTGTCCAAGGAGGGTTCATGTCCTTCAAAGTCATGATGGTGTTCGGCACCCGCCCGGAAGCCATCAAAATGGCCCCCCTTGCACGGGTCCTGCGTAATTGGCCCGGCATCGAACTGAACATTTGCTCGACCGGCCAGCACCGGGAGATGCTCAAGCAAGTGCTCGATTCCTTCGAACTGACGGTCGATGAAGACCTGCAGGTGATGACCCAGGACCAGACGCTCAATGGCCTGTCCGAACAGTTGCTGGAGCACCTGGACAACACCTACGAACGCGTGCGACCGGATATCGTGCTGGTCCATGGCGACACGACCACCAGCTTCATCGCCGCCCTCGCCGCCTTCAATCGCCAGCTACCCATTGGTCATGTCGAAGCCGGTTTGCGTACTGGCAACTTGCGCGCACCCTGGCCGGAAGAAGCCAATCGTCACCTGACCGGGGTCATTGCCGACCTGCATTTCGCCCCGACCACCAAAAACGAAGACAACCTGCTGCACGAGGGCGTGCCCAAGGCCAATATCGAAGTCACCGGTAACACGGTGATCGATGCGCTGGTCTGGATGCGCAATCACCAACAGGCGACCGGTTGGCAGCCCGCCGCCGACTCGCCGCTGGCGGTGCTCGACGATAAACGTCGCATGGTGCTGATCACCGGGCACCGTCGGGAAAACTTCGGCGGCGGCTTTCGCAACATCTGCCTGGCCCTGGCCACCCTCGCCGAGCGTTACCCGGATGTGCAATTCGTCTACCCGGTGCACCTCAATCCGCAGGTGCAGCAAGCGGTGTACAGCGTGCTGTCGGGCAAACCCAACATCTATCTGATCGCCCCCCAGGACTACCAGCATTTCGTCTGGCTGATGGGGCGTGCGTATTTCATCGTGACCGACTCGGGTGGCATCCAGGAGGAAGCGCCGGCCATTGGCAAACCGTTGTTGGTTTTGCGCGACGTGACTGAGCGACCTTCAGTGCTCGAAGGCGGAACGGTATTGCTGGTGGGCACCGATACCGATCGCATCGTCAAGCAAGCCAGCCTGTTACTTGACGACGAGGCCACCTTCGAGCGCATGAGTCGCGTGCACTGTCCGTACGGCGACGGCCATGCCAGTGAACGTATTGCCAACCGCCTGACGACCTGGCTCAAACAGCGAGCGGCAAAGGGTAAAGCGGTATGAGTTTCGGCCTGGTCGATTTTTTTGCCTACGTGCTGTTCGGCCTCAAGTACCTCGCCATATTCCTTGCCCTGTTGATGTTCATACTCGGACTCGATGACCTGTTCATCGACCTCGTGTACTGGACCCGCAAACTGATCCGCCGCTGGCGCATCTATGAAAAATTCGAGCGCGCCGATGAAGAGCGGCTCTACACCCTCCGTGAAAAGCCCCTGGCGATCATGGTGCCAGCGTGGAACGAGGTAGGCGTGGTCGGTGAAATGGCGCGCTTGGCTGCCTCGACCATCGACTACGAGAACTATCAGATTTTTGTCGGCACCTACCCCAACGATGCCGAGACCCAGGCCGATGTCGACGCCGTCTGCCAGCACTACCCCAACGTGCACAAAGTGGTGTGCGCCCGCCCCGGCCCCACCAGCAAGGCCGACTGCCTGAACAACATCATCGACGCCATCCTGCGCTTTGAAAGCGAGGCGAAGATCGAGTTTGCCGGGTTCATCCTGCACGATGCCGAAGACGTGATTTCCCCGATGGAATTGCGCCTGTTCAACTACCTGTTACCGAACAAGGACTTGATCCAGATTCCGGTCTACCCCTATGCACCGCAATGGAAAGGTTTCACCGCCGGGCACTACGTCGACGAATTCGCCGAGAACCACGGCAAGGACGTGATCGTTCGCGAGGCGTTGACCGGCCAGGTGCCCAGCGCCGGTGTCGGCACCTGCTTCAGCCGCAAGGCGATCAGTGCCCTGTTGGAGGATGGCGATGGCATTGCCTTCGACGTGCAGAGCCTGACCGAAGACTACGACATCGGTTTTCGGCTCAAGCAAAAAGGCATGAAATGCATCTTCGCCCGCTACTCGATCACCGATCCGAAACTGGCACTGGAGCAGCCTTGGGCACTGGGTATGAACCGCGCATTCTCCCAGGTGATCTGCGTTCGCGAACATTTCCCCCGGGATTGGCAGCACGCGATCCGACAGAAGTCTCGCTGGATTGTCGGCATCGTGTTCCAGGGCACCAAGAACCTCGGCTGGAGCCCCAAAGGGTTGCTCAATTATTTTCTGTGGCGCGACCGGCGCGGCATGATCGCTTACCTGCTGAGTTTCCTGGTCAACCTGCTGTTTCTAGTGTTGCTCGCGATGTGGCTGGTGACCGTGATCGCACCCAACGCCTGGCGCTATCCGTCGATTCTCTCGGACAGCCCTTTGCTAACCACCCTGCTCTGGCTCAACGGCCTGATGCTGCTCAATCGACTGTTCCAGCGCGGCTGGTTCGTCACCCGCTTTTACGGATTGGGCGAAGGCCTGCTGTCGGCGCCACGGATGATGTGGAGCAACTTCATCAATTTCTTCGCCAACGTGCGGGCGCTGCGCCAAGTTATGGAGATGGGCGATTCGCGGCGCGTCGCCTGGGATAAAACCACCCACGAATTCCCGGCCCTGACCGAGGCCAAGCGCACGCCGCTGGGGCATCGACTGGTGGAAAAAGGCCTGCTCAGCGAAGAACAGCTGGAAGGGGCGATCACCAACCCGGTACGCCGGCGCCTGGGCCGTGAGCTGTTGCTGCGCGGGCATATTGACACCACGCAACTGGTGCAAACCCTGGCTGAGCAATTGGACATGGAGTGGGCGCCGCTCAACCCGTTCAAAATCGACAAGCATCTGATCGATGTTGTACCGCGCAAGGTCGCCTCGCATTACGGCGTGTTGCCGGTGGCCGAGGAAGGCGACACCTTGGTACTGGCCTCCGAGGGCCCGGTCAGCCAGGTGTCCCTGGGCGCGATCAGCCGCCAATTGAAGCGCCTGGTACGCTGTCGCCTGGCGCCCCAGGGTCGGGTCACCCTGGGGATTCGCTATTGGTATGCCAGCCCCCGGCAAAATGCCGACGTACGGCACATGCTCCAGGTGCTCGAACGCCACCAGGACGATGAAGCCCTGCTCGAACGCGTCAGTCATCACCAGGTGTTGCTGGGTAGCCTGCTGCAAGTGCGCGGCATGGTTCCGCCGAGCCTGTTCAATCAGGCATTGATCGACTTCGATGCAGAGCACATGTCGCTGGGCGAACACCTGATTTCGCGCGGCATGATCACCCAGGAAGTACTCGAACAAGCACTGGCTGAACAGGCCAGCGAACAGCAGGCCGCCTACCGCATTGCCCGGGAGGTGGAATGAAGTCTCGCAATCGTCATGCCGTGCTCGTCGGCAGCTTGTTATTGACCCTGAGTGCGACGACTTCGGTGCGCGCCGAACCGTTGACCGACTTCGAACAATTCCGCAGTTTCCCTTACATGGATCGCAGCTACCGCGAAGCGAAAAAAGGCAATTGGGCCGAAGTCGAGCGATTGATGCGCCACCTGCTGGTCAAGGTACCGAAAAACGATGAGGCCCGAGCGTTGCTGGTGCAAGCGCTGGCCAAACAACGGCGCTACAAGGACGCGGAGCAAGCACTGCCAGACAACCCGCAAAACAGCGACGCCTTACTCAACCTGCGCCTGACCTGGATCGAACAGGACCCGCCGGGCAGCACCCAGGTGGAACAATGGATCGCCACCAGCGACCTCACCCATCGCATACGCCTGTGGCAGGCCTACAGCCTGAGCCTGGCCAAATTTGGCGGCGCCGGCCGGGCCTATGACTGGCTGGCGCAACTGGCGCCCAAGGGCGACTACCGAATCCTGCACCTGGCCCGCTCCAACTGGGCCGAGCAATTGCGTGACTGGAATGACACCATCGCACAACTCGCGCCCCTGGCCGAACGCAAGGAACTGGATGCGGCAGGTTGGCAACGACTGG
Source organism: Pseudomonas putida (assembly GCF_050990305.1). Classification (GTDB taxonomy): domain Bacteria; phylum Pseudomonadota; class Gammaproteobacteria; order Pseudomonadales; family Pseudomonadaceae; genus Aquipseudomonas; species Aquipseudomonas putida_AH. The sequence goes on from NZ_CP158817.1 coordinate 3,499,786, forward strand.
CCAACGCCTATGTACAACGCCTTGACGAAAAGCCGCTGGAGCAATTGTTGCAACAGGCACCCAGCCCTGAAGCAGCGCGCAAAGCCCGTCTGGCCATGGTTGACCGGGCGATCGCCATGGGTCACACCGAACAAGCCCAACGCTGGATGCAATCGTTGCCACCAAGCGATCTTACCGACCCAACCCAACGCCAGCGCCTATGGGAACTGGCGCGGGAAACCGGCGATAGCGCAACGGTGCAGCGTTTGAGCGGCGAATTGCAGCGTCCGTGCCTGGAGACCGCTGAATGGTTGTCCCGTCGTGACCCCGATGCAGCGCTCACGCAATTGCGCAGCTGCCCTCCCGATGCCGACCCGCAAGCCTGGCTGATCCTCGCCCAGCGCTTGCACGCCACCGAATTGCTGCAAAGCACCCGTTTGCCTGAGCCCTGGGATAGCCGGCGCCAGCAACAACTACTGGACGTCTGGCAGGAAGAAGGCCGCAGCGACAAAGTCATGGCCTGGCTCGTCAACCAACCGCAGACCGCCGAGGTGGTCAAGCGCCGGGCTGAGTTGGTTCAGGCACAGGGGCGTAACACAGAAGCCGCGACACTCTGGGAACGGCATTACCAACAGACCGGCAACCTACGCTCGCTCGACCAAGCCACTTATCTGGCACTCAAAACCGGCCAGCGTGAACATGCGCAACAACTATTGGAGAACGCCTTCGACCGTCATGGCGGCAAACTGCCCAACGCCCTGCTGCAACGGCTGGCAACCTTATATGCCTCCTCCACGCCGACGCCGGCCCAGCAGCAGCGCATGGTGTCGCTGCTCAATCGCGTCGACCCCGCCACACGGGGCCAACTGTTGGCGCAACTGGCCGAAAGCGGTCAATGCGCAGCCGTGCAGCAAGCCATTGGTGCACAACCCCAGGCCGTCGGTGATTACCGCGCCCTAGGCCGCTGCGCCATGCCCGATCGGCCCGGCGAAGCCGTGGTGTATTACCAGCAAGCCGTAAAACTCGGTGACACAAGCAGTCGCCAGCCATTGGCCTATGCCCTCGAAGCCGCTGGCGATTCGCCCGGCGCGTTAGCGATCTGGCGCAGCCTGCCCGATGCCCAACTCAGCGACAACGCCCGCCTCACCGCCAGCCGCAGCGCCTTGAACGCCGGTGATCCACAGGCTGCCGAACGCTACTGGCAACAAAGCCGCAGTCGCAGTGCCAACGAATGGGCGCTGGGTGCTGCCATTGCTGATGCACGAGGCGATCACGCATTGGCCCTGCAACGGCAGCGCTCAGCCTTGCAACAGTCGCCGGATGCCGGACATTTCTACGCCGCGTCAGTCACCGCGCAAAAGGCCGGGGAACCTGCGCAAAGCACCGTATGGCTGGCCGAAGCAGTGCGACTCGATCCGGACAACCCACGCTATCGCGCCGACTACGGCATGCGACTGGCCGGCGCAAAAACCAAAGAGGAACGTGCCAAAGCCATTCCTTACCTGCAAAGCGCCACCCGCAGTTTCCCCGAGGATTACCGTCTCGGCGAAACCCTGGCCTTGCGTTATGACGAAGTCGAAGACAGCGCCTCGGCGCGTAAGGAACTGCGCCGGGTCATCGACCTGGAACAGAACCCGGTGGCGGCCGACGATGAGGACGGCAGCATGGAGGCTCGGCGATATCGTCAGCGCCGCGCCCATGAAACCCTGTCACGCCGCGACTCGCGCACCATCGCCAGCACCTGGTCGCCGGCGAGTGTATCGACCAACGACTTCCTGCGGCCCGACGACACCACCGGCACGCGGCGCCGCTCCAGCTCACAAAACGTGCAATTGGCCATGTGGGATCACGCCCTGGGCGAAGAGCCGAGTCGCGCCGGCAGCACCCTGTCGGTTTACGGTCGTGTGCTGCTCGGTGGTCAGAGTCGATCGAGCTACGCCGAATCCATCGGCACCGGCGTGGGGCTGCGCTACAAACCCTGGGGCACGGCGAACATCAATTTCTACGGCGAAATCTACAAACAGAGCCAGTTTGATGACGAGGACAATCACGGGCTGAGCCTTGGCCAGATGCTGATTCCGGAAAAGTTGTCGGACCAGGTCGACGATCACCACCAGGACGGGCACACCACCACCGACTACTTGCTACGCAGCACCGCTTCGTTTTTTGATCAGGGCCGGTTTCGTAACGACTGGCGCGTCGATGAAAACGATTGGGAGGAACGTTTCCTTTATCTGGACGCCGCCTGGTGGACCAAGGCCGGCGACCATCAATGGTTGTCACGCTTCCAGCAGGGCCACGCCTGGAAGCTGCCGTTCAACGGCGCGCAAACCCTCATGCCTTATGGCTTCCTTGAGTTCTCCACCCAGGACCCGAGCAACGACTGGCGCCAGGACCTGCGCACCGGTATCGGCCTGCGCTGGCAATGGTGGTTCGACGACGACATCTACAACGCCTACCGCGCGCACCTTTCGGTTCGTACCGAGTATCAGCAATCCTTGAGCGGTAATTTGTATGAGGGCGGCAACGGCGTGCTGCTGGGCGTGGAGTTGAATTTCTGATGATGCGACTTCTATGTGTGCTGTGCCTGTTATTGAGCCATGCAGCGGTCCGCGCGGACGAGCGCATTTTCTATCAACCCTTGAACGTCGACGCCAGCCTCAACCAGGCTCAGTGGCAGCAGATCTGGCAGGACACCGCCAGACAAGGCGTCCATACCGTGATCGTGCAATGGACCGCCTACGGCGATTCTGATTTCGGCGGTGCCAAAGGCTGGTTGGCCGACAGCCTTAAGCTGGCCCAGGCACAAGGGCTGAAACTGGTGCTGGGATTGCGCATGGACCCGGCCTATTACCAGCGTATCGATGAATTGGACAGCGCCGGGCTGGCGACCTACTGGCAGGCGCAGCTAGGGCAATCGCTCGCCCAGCAGCAGAAGCTGCGCAAGGATTGGAAGATCGAAGTGAGCGGCTGGTATTTGCCCATGGAACTGGACGACCTGCATTTCCTTGCGGCGGATCGTCGGCAGACCCTGCAACGCCAACTCCAGGATTTCACCAAAAAACTCGATGCGCCGCTGCACGTAAGTGCCTTTAGCGCCGGCAAACTCGCGCCAAAGGTCAATGGCCAATGGCTGGGGGAACTGGCCAGTCCTGGCCTTCAAATCTGGTGGCAGGACGGTGCCGGTACTGGACGGTTGCCCGTCTTGGTGCGCAATGGTTATGCCAATGCTCTGCCTTGCTCGGTCGGTATCGTTCAGGAGGCGTTTCGTCAGGTCAGCCCGGCGGGCAACCCGTTTCGCGCTGAACCGGCCACCTTGAACGCCACGACGCCGGGTTGCCATCCATCAGCGGTGTTTTCCTTGCGTTACCGGCCTTGGGGCAAAGTGATTCTCGACAACCAACGCATGAACAGGGTCGGCGATGTACAAAACCATTGAAGATCAAGTGCTGAAAAATTCCGCGCCCCGGGAACTGAAGGCCGAGTTCATCCAGCACGAATTCGAACGCTTGCACAGGTTTTGCGTGCTGATTTATCTGGTCAGCATCATTGCCTGGTTTCTCTACGACTTGATCATCAGTTTCATTGGTGGGCAGGGCTTCACTTGGCGCTCGTGGGTGTTCCTCAGTCTCTTCGCGATCATGCTCATCATCTTGCTGTTTACCCGCCAGGCGCGGCATTTCCATTGGCTCAACGTACTGTTTGTATCGACGATCACCATTGGCACACGCCTGTTAATCGAAGGAGTGGATGTCAAGCATCAGGCCGCCTGGTCCTTGCTGGCGGCATCGACCACCCTGTACAGCGCCTCGATGCTGCCGCTTAGCCGCTGGTCATTCTTTGCCGCGCAAATCATTACCTGGGCGGTGCTCAATCCGTTCTACAGCCCGGAGCTGGATCTACTCGATCTCAAGGGCGTGATGACCCTCAGTTACGCAGGATTTCTCTGCGCACTGACGATCTACAGCTTCCTGACCCTGCGCAAAGCCAAGCTCTATAACTACATCATGTCCAAGCTGCTGCTGGATCAGGCCTATATCGACACCCTCACCGAAATTCCCAATCGCCGCTCGTTCATGACCCGCGCTGACAAACAACTGCATGCTGTGCCACGGGAACACGACCATTACCTGGCCATGATCGATATCGACAACTTCAAGAAGGTCAATGATGTCTACGGCCACGACATTGGTGATGAAGTGCTCAAGCGCATCGCGGCGGACATCAAAACGGTGATGAGCCACTTCGAATACGCACGACTGGGCGGTGAGGAGTTCGCAATCTACCTGGCCGGGGTGCGCCGTGAAGATGTCGAAGCCTTGGCCGGGGAGTTGTGCCGCACGGTGCGCGAGCAGCCGACCCGACACCCGGTGACCATCAGCATCGGCCTGGCCCGTGTGCAGGACGGTGACACGTTGAATCAGGCGCTGGTCAAGGCGGATGCAGCGTTGTATGAGTCAAAACATACCGGGAAGGATCGGTATACTTTTTATCAGTGATTTTTGCGGCATTCACTCAACTGCTTTCGCGAGCAGGCTCGCTCCCACAATTGGAATGCATTCCCCTGTGGGAGCGAGCCTGCTCGCGAAGAGGTCATCCGCTTCAGCGCAGAATTAACCGCCGATACGAGCCAGAAAAACCCGCGTCACCCGCCGTTCCTCAACCGACATCACCGTCATCCGCCAGCCTTCCCACTCATGGCTATCGCCAATCATCGGCAGCCGATCCAGCAGGCTTACCACCAACCCGGCCAGGGTTTGATAGTCGTCGGTCGGTTCTGCCGCGAACCCGGTCCGTTGACGCACCCGCGCCAGGTTCAAGGCGCCGCTGACCACAAACCCGCCCTTCTCCTCGATCACGTCCGGGCCTTCGATCTCGCTGGCGTCCGGCAACTCACCGGCAATCGATTCGAGGATGTCAGTCATGGTCAGCACGCCGACGAAATCGCCGAATTCGTTGACCACGAACGCAATGTGGGTCGAGGCTTTACGCATCTGTTCCAGAGCATTGAGGATCGAATAGCTGTCCAGCAAATTGATGGCCTGACGCGCCAGATGGGCCAGGTCAGGTTGATTGCCAGCCAGAAACTCCTTCAGCAGCTCCTTTTTGTGCACAAAGCCCAGTGGCTCATCCACCGCGCCATCGCGAATCAGCGGCAATCGCGAATAGGACGAGTGCATCAAGCGCGTACGAATCGTCTCGGCGTCATCGGCCAGGTCGATGTGATCGACATCGGCGCGCACGGTCATCAGGGTACGAATCGGGCGCTCGGCCAGTTGCAAAACACCACTGATCATCACCCGCTCGCGGCGGTCGAACAGTTCTTCGCTCGGCGCCTCGCCGTCGTCGAGCATGTCGACAATCTCTTCACCCACCTCTTCCACCGCCAATTTTCGCCCGCCGAGCAGGCGCATCACCGCATGGGCAGTACGCTCGCGCATCGGTCGCAGGCCCTGCATCGAGCGCTTGCGCCGGGCCCGGGCGATCTGGTTGAACACCTCGATCAGGATCGAGAAGCCGATGGCCGCATACAGATAGCCTTTCGGGATATGAAAACCCAGGCCTTCGGCGGTCAGCGCGAAGCCGATCATCATCAAAAAGCCCAGGCACAGCATGATCACCGTCGGGTGTGCGTTGACGAATCGGGTCAACGGTTTGCTGGCGACGATCATCAGGCCGATGGAAATGATCACCGCGATCATCATCACTGCCAGCTCATCGACCATGCCCACGGCGGTAATCACCGCGTCGAGGGAGAACACCGCGTCGAGCACCACGATCTGCGCCACGATGGGCCAGAACAGCGCGTAGGCCGTGTTGCTCGAACGCTGGCCGACATGCCCTTCAAGGCGTTCATGCAACTCCATGGTGGCCTTGAACAACAGGAACACACCGCCGAACAGCATGATCAGGTCACGCCCGGAGAAGCTCTTGTCGAACACCTCGAACAACGGCTGGGTCAGGGTCACCAGCCAGGAAATACTCGCCAACAGGCCCAGGCGCATGATCAGCGCCAGAGACAGACCGATGATGCGCGCACGATCGCGCTGCTCCGGCGGCAACTTGTCCGCGAGGATGGCGATAAACACCAGGTTGTCGATGCCCAGCACCAGCTCCAGCACAATCAACGTCAACAAGCCCAACCAGGCGGTGGGGTCGGCTAACCATTCCATAGAAACGTCTCGATCTCTTTAAGTGAATTCAGAATGCCGGGCACGGCAAGGCGCGGCGCAGAGGCCGTGGGAGTGCAATGTCAGGGATATTCGGAAGCCGAAAGACGGGGTATTTCGTGTGCATCAAGACCGCGCGTTGGCGCGAGGGGAAAGGCTGACTGGGAGGCTCCGTGAGGGTGTTCATGCAAGTCCTGAAAGGGAAAAGGACTTGAATCGTACAGGTGATCGCGACAATTCCTACAGTTGGAAATCATTTCAAGATCTGTAGAAGATCAAAAGATCGCAGCCTTCGGCAGCTCCTACAGGGTGTACTCATTCCCTTGTAGGAGCTGCCGAAGGCTGCGATCTTTTTAGCGCTTGAGTGACGCCATCACGCGCTCGGCATTTGCATCACAGGCCATACCCTCGGGCCGGGCTTGAATGTTCTCGATCAACTCCAGTAGCTGCGCCTTGCTCTGCGCCAGGTGCTGTTGCATGGCTTCAATCTGCTCGACCTTGCGCTGCAAACTGACCATCAGTTCATCGTGCTTGAACGCCCCCGTCACCGTGTCCGGCAGCAATTGCTTCAACTCTTCCAGGCTGAACCCCGCTTGTTGCGCGCACTGGATAATTTGCAGGGTTTGTAGCACTTGCGGCGGGTAACGCCGATAACCGTTGGCCTGGCGCTGGACCTGACGGATCAAGCCCTGCGCCTCGTAAAAGCGAATACGCGACGCGCTCAAGCCACTCATTTGCGCCAATTCACCAATCTTCATTGCGGCCTCGTTTGCCTGCTTGACATTAAAGTTAACTTTAAGCTTAGCCTCTCTCCATCACTGATGAGGAGTCAAGCATGTCGCCCTTCCAAACATTGAACCTGCCCAACGGCCAGACCCTCGGCAATCGCATCGCCAAAGCCGCGATGGAAGAGAACCTGGCCGACAGCGAGCAAGCGCCCGACGGTGCGTTGTTTCGCCTGTATCAAGCCTGGGCCGAAGGCGAAGCCGGACTGCTGTTGACCGGCAACGTGATGATCGACCGCCGCGCCATGACCGGTCCCGGTGGCGTGGTGCTGGAAGATGAGCGCCACCTCGATCGTTTCCGCCAGTGGGCCCGCATGGGTCGTTCGGGTGGCGCGCACTTCTGGATGCAACTCAATCATCCGGGCCGCCAGACCATGGCCAACCTCGGCCAGCAAGCCTTGGCACCTTCGGCGGTAGCGCTGGACATGGGTTCGTTTTCAAAGATGTTCGCCGAACCCAAACCGATGAGCCAAGCGGATATCGAGGACGTCATCCAGCGCTTCGCCACCAGCGCAGCGCTGGCGGAAAAAGCCGGTTTCAGCGGCGTGCAGATTCATGCCGCCCATGGTTATTTGCTCAGCCAGTTTCTCTCGCCGCTGACCAATCGCCGTATCGATCGCTGGGGTGGTTCGCTGGAAAATCGTGCACGCTTGTTGTTAACAGTGGTGGATGCGGTACGCAAATCCGTGTCACCACAGTTCTGCGTAGCGGTGAAGCTCAACTCGGCGGACTTTCAGCGCGGAGGTTTCGATGCCGACGATGCCCGGCAAGTGATCCAGTGGCTCAATGAGCAACAGATCGACCTGCTGGAGCTGTCCGGTGGCAGCTATGAAGCACCGGCCATGCAAGGCGAAGCCCGCGATGGCCGGACCTTGGCCCGTGAGGCGTACTTTCTGGAAATGGCAGGCGAGTTGGCCAGTGTGGCGCGCATGCCGGTGATGGTCACGGGAGGAATCCGGCGCCTGGCGATTGTCGAACAGGTCCTCGACAACGGCATTGCCATGGCCGGTATCGGCACGGCGCTGGCGGTTGAGCCGCAGTTGGTCAAACAATGGCGAGAAGGCCAGAACAGCCACCCGCAACTGCCGCCGATTCGCTGGAAGCGCAAACCGTTGGCGGCATTGGCGAGCATGGCCGTGGTCAAATTCCAGCTCAGTCGCTTGAGTCGCGGGCGCAAGACCCGGCCAGAGGTATCGGCAGTGTGGGCGTTGATTCTGGATCGGTTGTACATCGCCCGTCGGACTCGGCAGTACCGGCAGGCGATGGGTAAATAAGATAAAAAGATCGCAGCGATCGTATTCCCATGTAGGAGCTGCCGCAGGCTGCGATCTTTTCGTGTCACCTCAATTCATCAATATGCCGATATTCAGCCTGCAACTGCGCAGCCAACACCTGGCTGCGTCCAAGGCGAATCGGCCCGCGCTCGATGTCGATCACCAGGCCCGGACAATCAAGAGCAGGCAACGCCGACCACTCTTTCAATCGTCCATCCGTCACCACCAGCAATCGCTGCTGTTCGGCTGGAAAGCGCTTCTGCCTTGCTGCCAGCCAATGCCCTGCTTCACTCAGCGCCGCCAACAACGGCGTGCCACCTCCTGCGCCAAGTGCATCGAGCCAGTGACGCAAACTGCTGGAAGCTTTCAAGCCCTGTACCTGCCACTTCGGCGAAATGCCACTGGCCGTCAGCAAGGCCAGACGCGCCCGCTGGCGATACGCGTCGTCGAACAATTGCGCCAACAGTCCCTTGGCATCGCTCAAGGCTTGATGACGTCGGGTCGAGGCGGAAGCGTCGACGATCACCAGCCACAACTCATGGGGTGAACGGGTACGCAGCTGGAACAGCAGTTCTTCGCGCCGCCGCGGCCGGCCATTGAGCAAGGTGCCGGGCCAATTGACCGAACCGTGACGGGCCACCTGACGCTTGCCTTGTTTACCCTGATCGAGCCGCCCGGCACGGGGTCTGGCATTCGCCCCCGCGTCAGATCGAGGGCGAATGCCTAGGGCTTTTTTGGCCAGCTCGGTACTTCACGTCGGGCGCCGATCGGCAATGCCTGAGCGGGCATTTCACCCCACTGGCCCTGGCCTTGGCTGGGGCTGGAGTGCTGAGGCGATGGTGTCTGGGCCTGATGTGGCGCCGGCGGCGTGTGTTCGCGACGGCGATGGCGCAGGGCAAATTCGGCGACCGCGTCGATGTCTTCTTCACCGATGGCACTCGCCCCTCGCCACGCGGCATGGGCCCGCGCTGCGCGCAACCAGACCAGATCGGCACGCAAGCCATCAACGCCGGCGGCAAAGCAGCGCTCGGTGATCCGAGCCAGCGCCGAATCGTCGAGGGGAATGCTGGCCAGCGCACTGCGCGCCTGTTGGCAACGCTCACGCAAGGCATGCTGCTGATGCTCCCACTCGGCGCAAAAGCCTTGGGGATCGCTGTCGAAATCCAGTCGCCGACGGATGATCTGCCCACGCTCGGTCGGTGCGGTATGACCGCTAAGTGCCACGTTCAAACCAAAACGATCAAGCAGTTGTGGCCGCAACTCGCCCTCTTCCGGGTTCATGGTGCCGATCAGTACGAATTTCGCCGAATGCCGGTGAGAAATGCCGTCGCGCTCGATCAGGTTGGTACCACTGGCGGCGACGTCGAGCAGCAGATCGACCAGATGATCGGGCAACAGATTGACTTCATCGACGTAGAGCACACCGCCGTCAGCCTTGGCCAGCACGCCGGGGGAAAATTGGGCACGTCCTTCACTCAAGGCGGCATCCAGATCGAGGGTGCCCACCAACCGCTCTTCGGTGGCGCCCAAAGGCAAAGTGACGAACTGGCCACTGGCGAGCAAGTCCGCCAAGCCCCGCGCCAAGGTCGACTTGGCCATGCCTCGCGGGCCTTCGATCAGCACGCCGCCAATTTTCGGATCGATGGCGGTAAGGTACAAGGCGAGCTTCAAGTCGTCGGCGCCGACCACGGCAGAAAGAGGGAAATGCGGAATGTCGGTCATTATCAAATCTCGGTCATGGTCGGTAATTTCACAAACACCTGGATCCCTGTGGGAGCGGGCTTGCTCGCGATGGCGGAGTGTCAGTCAACGATGAGGCTGAATGTCATGGCCTCATCGCGGGCAAGCCCGCTCCCACAAATTCCGCGGTGTTTTAACTGTCTTCTTCTATATCCAACAACAAGTTTTCCAGCGCCTGGCGATACTCACCCGGCTCCTTCCACATCCCCCGCTGCTGCGCTTCGAGCATGCGCTCGGTCATGTCGCGCAACGCATGGGGATTGTGCTCACGGACGAAATCACGGGTGTTGGGGTCCAGCAGATAGGCATCGGCCAGCAACGCGTACTGATGATCGTCGATCAACTGCGTGGTGGCGTCGAAGGCGAATAGATTGTCGACCGTCGCCGCCATTTCGAACGCACCTTTGTAACCGTGACGCTTCACGCCCTCGAGCCATTTCGGATTGGCCGCCCGGGAGCGGATGACCCGGTTCAGCTCTTCCTTGAGCGTGCGAATCTTCGGCAGGTCCGGTTGGCTGTGATCGCCGTGGTAACTGGCCGCGACTTCGCCGCTGAGCGCTTCCACGGCAGCCAGCATACCGCCCTGGAATTGGTAGTAATCATTGGAATCGAGCAGATCGTGTTCACGGTTGTCCTGGTTTTGCAGCACCGCTTGTACCTGGCTCAAACGCTGGGCGAACTGGTCGCGGGCGGCGGTGCCTTCGTCGGAACCGCCATAGGCGTAACCGCCCCAGTTCAAATAAACCTGCGCCAGGTCCTCGCGGCTCTGCCACAGGCGACCGTCGATGGCCCCCTGCACGCCCGCGCCATAGGCACCGGGTTTGGCACCGAAGATGCGCCAACCGGCCTGACGCCGCGCGGTTTCTTCATCAAGCCCCGATTGCAGTAGCGCTTCGCGCTCGGCACGGACCCTGGCGGCCAACGGGTTGAGATCGTCTGGCTCATCCAGCGCGGCGACCGCTTGCACGGCAGCGTCGAACAATCGGATCAGGTTAGCGAAGGCATCGCGGAAGAAACCGGACACCCGCAATGTCACGTCAACGCGCGGACGGTCGAGCACACCCAGCGGCAGGATTTCAAAGTCATCGACCCGTTGACTGCCCGTGGCCCAGACCGGGCGCACACCCATCAGCGCCATGGCTTGTGCGATGTCATCGCCACCGGTGCGCATGGTCGCCGTGCCCCACACCGACAGGCCGAGCTGGCGCAAATGATCGCCGTGATCTTGCAGGTGCCGCTCAAGGATCAGGTTGGCCGACTGGAAACCGATGCGCCACGCGGTGGTGGTCGGCAGGTTTCGCACGTCCACCGAATAGAAGTTGCGCCCGGTGGGCAGCACGTCCAGGCGTCCGCGACTCGGTGCGCCACTGGGGCCGGCGGGGACGAAACGACCGCTCAAGGCATCGAGCAGGCCGCGCATCTCCGCAGGACCGCAGGCGTCGAGCGTTGGTGCGATGATTTCGCGCAGGTGGTCAAGAATGGCGTTCACTTCAGACCATGCCCCCCCCTGTAGGAGCCGGCTTGCTGGCGATGGGGATTGAGTTGCATTGATGTCGACTGATATTCCATCGCCAGCAAGCCGGCTCCTACAGCGATCCGGTTTCGTTTGGAATGGATCAGCCAACGTCTGCGAGATCAGTTGTGTAGCAAACAGCTCCAGGCGCTCGCGGGTATCACCCGTGGTGCGCCAGAGTTCTTTACTGATCGACAGTAATGCTTGCGGGCGAGGTCCGGTCCACGGATCGGCCAACCCACAATCAAGAGGATCGAACCCCAGATCGAAAGCCTTGGCCAACGCCCGCAACACACTCGATTGCGCCCCACGCCCATCGCCTCGCGGGATGCGCAGCAACGCGAGCAAGGTATCGATGCGCAAGCGCCCGGTCGGTGACTCGCCGAATACGTGCAGGCCGTCGCGGATCTGCGACTCTTTCAAGTCGCACAGGTAAGTGTCCAGACGCGGCAGCCAGATCGCTGCATCGGCATCGCTGTCAAGTTGTTCGTCCAGTTGTAATTCGCGGTCGATGTGGGTGTCACGCACCAGTTGCAGGATGTCGCGTTGCAATTCCCGGGCGCGGCGCGGATCGAGCAATTGTGCTTCGTAATACTCGTCGGCCAGCAGCTCAAGATTGCGCAGCGGGCCGTAGGTTTCAGCACGGGTTAACGGCGGCATCAAGTGATCGATGATCACCGCCTGGGTGCGGCGCTTGGCCTGGGCGCCCTCGCCCGGGTCGTTGACGATGAACGGATAGATGTTCGGCAGTGGTCCCAGCAGCGCGTCTGGCCAGCAGTTTTGCGACAACCCGACGCCCTTGCCCGGCAGCCATTCGAGGTTGCCGTGCTTGCCGACGTGGATCACGCCGTGGGCGCCGTAGGTGTTGCGCAGCCAAAAGTAGAAGGCCAGGTAACCGTGGGGCGGCACCAGGTCCGGGTCGTGATACACCGCGCTCGGGTCCACCTGATAACCCCGCGCCGGTTGAATGCCGACGAAGGTCAGGCCCAAGCGCAACCCGGCAATCATCATGCGCCCGCCTCGGCACATCGGATCAGTCTCGGGTGCCCCCCAACGCTCCAGTACCGCTGCACGATTGCTTTCAGGCAGTGCGTTGAACATCGCCAGGTACTCGTCCATGGCCAGGCTTTGCTGGCATGGGCGCTGGTCAATCGTGTCCAGATCGTTGCTGACACCGCCGAGCAATTGCTGGATCAGCGCGGTGCCGCTCTCCGGCAGTTCAGCCGGTAGCGGATAACCTTCCTCTTGCAACGCACGCAGGATATTCAAAGCTGCAGCCGGGGTGTCGAGACCCACGCCATTGCCGATGCGACCATCGCGGGTCGGGTAGTTGGCGAGGATCAAGGCAACCCGCTTTTGAGAATTGTGCAGGTGCGCCAGATCGATCCAGCGCCGCGCGAGTTGAGCGACGAAATCCATGCGTTCAGGTGCAGGCCGGTAGCACACCACATCAGACTGACTGCGCTCGCTGCGCCAGGCCAGGTCCTTGAAGCTGATCGGCCGGCTGATGATGCGTCCGTCCAGTTCCGGCAGCGCAATGTGCATCGCCAGATCACGAGGGCCAAGGCCCTGCTCGCTGGCGCTCCAGCCAGGCTCGTTGTCCTGGGCGCAAATCGCCTGGATCACCGGAATGTTGCGGCGAAACGGTCGCAGATGCGGCGCTTCGGGACTGGATTGGGCGAAACCGGTGGTGTTCAGAATCACCCCTGCCTCGACTTCATCCAGCCAATCCTCGACCACCGAGAGGCAGCCGGGTTCTTTCAAACTGGCCAGGGCAATCGGCAGCGGGTTCAGCCCGGCAGCCTGCAAGCGCTGGCAGAACACATCAATAAAAGCGGTGTTGGCCGCCTGCAAATGCGAGCGATAAAACAGCACCGCCGCCACCGGTTGATCGGCGTGCCAGTCGGCCTGCCAATCCTCCAGCGTCGCGGGGCTTTTTTGTGGGTGATAGATCGCCGTGCGCGGCAAGGTTTGCGGCTCGCCCCAAGCGTAATCGCGACCCAACCAACGATTGGCCAGGCAGCGAAACAAATCCAGTGCGTTGGCCATGCCGCCCTGGCGCAGGAAATGCCAGAGCCGGTCGCGATCTTCAGGAGGTACGGTGCTCAGGTCGCTGAGCTCCGGGTCCGGGCGGTCATCGCCCGGGACCAGGATCAGTTGCACGCCCCGTTGCGACAGCTCCACCAAGCGTTCGACGCCGTAGCGCCAATAAGCGATGCCGCCGTGCAGCGAAATCAAAATGACCTTGGCGTGGCGCAGCACTTCATCAACGTACAGGTCGACCGATGCGTGATTCTGCACCTGCATCGGGTTGGCCAGGCGAACGCTCGGGTAGTCCTCGGGCAGTTGCTGCGCGGCTTCGGCGAGCAACGCCAGGCTGGAATCGCCGCTGCACAGAATCACCAGCTCGGCGGGGGTTTGTCCAAGGTCGGCAATGTTGTCATCCGACACGAAACCGCCGGGCTGGGTCCTGAGCAGGTGCATGGCTTACACGCTGAGCGCGGCGCGCAGTTGTGCTTCGAGTGCAGCGGCGTCCAGCTGCTGGCCGATCAACACTAGACGAGTGGTGCGCGCCTCATCGGTGCCCCACTGACGGTCGAAGTGCTTGTCAAAACGGGTGCCCACGCCCTGAATCAGCAGACGCATCGGTTTGCTTGGGATCGCCGCAAAACCCTTGACCCGCAAGATGCCGTGTTGCACGACCAACTGGGTCAGCGCGTCCAGCAGCAGACTTTCGTCAGAGGCCGGCAGCTCGATGGAAATGGAATCGAAGGCGTCGTGATCGTGGTCGTCATGATCATCATCGTCGTGGTGGTGATCGTGATGACTGTGGCGGCTATCAATGTGTTCTTCGGAACCGGCACCGAGGCCAATCAACACGTCCAGTGGCAGGCGGCCGTTGCTGGCTTCGATGACTTTGACTGCCGGCGGCAGTTCTTCGGCGACTTCCAGACGCACGCGGGCCAGGTCTTCAGGGTTGATCAGGTCGGCCTTGTTGAGGATGACCAGGTCAGCGCTGGACAGTTGGTCGGCGAACAGTTCGTGCAGTGGCGACTCGTGGTCCAGGTTCGGGTCGAGTTTGCGCTGGGCGTCCACTTGATCCGGGAAGGCGGCGAAGGTGCCGGCGGCAACGGCTGGGCTGTCGACCACGGTGATCACCGCGTCAACGGTGCAGGCGCTGCGGATTTCCGGCCACTGGAAGGCCTGGACCAAGGGTTTTGGCAGGGCCAGACCGGAAGTTTCGATGAGGATGTGATCAAGATCGCCGCGACGGGCGACCAGTTCGCGCATGACCGGGAAGAACTCTTCCTGAACGGTGCAGCACAGGCAGCCGTTGGCCAGCTCATAGACACGGCCGTTGGCTTCTTCTTCGGTGCAACCGATGGAGCACTGTTTGAGGATTTCGCCGTCGATGCCCAGCTCGCCGAACTCGTTGACGATCACCGCGATGCGACGGCCCTGGGCGTTGTCGAGCATGTGCCGCAGCAAGGTGGTTTTGCCCGAGCCGAGGAAGCCGGTGACGATGGTGACGGGGAGTTTGGCCAGTGTTTTCATCGGATGCCCTTTGGCAAGGTGGCGGGCATACGGGACGAGGAGCGGCCACGCACAGACGCGCCGCAAGCGTTCGCCACCGGATCACCCCGCCCGGTTGTAGTGAGAATCTGTCTCGAGGCAGGTCTCCTGGCTGACGGTGTGCCGGTCGTTGGACTGGCGTTGGCTGCGCCTTCCCGCGGGCTCAGGACCTGAGCATGCAGTGGCGTGGCAGCGAACATCACCGTTCACAGTTGCGGGGGCAGCCGCGGCATTGACCGCGTTCCCTTCTTAGCTTCGACAAGTGCCGAAGAACCTCGAAAGCGCAAGGCTACGCATCGCGTCCGGGCCGGTCAATCACTGTAGGAGCTGCCGAAGGCTGCGATCTTTTGATTTTGCTCTTAAAAACAAGATCAAAAGATCGCAGCCTTCGGCAGCTCCTACACAGAGCCGTTGAGAACCCTTGCCAATTGACGCCCTACCCTCGCCCATGCTCTCCTACACACCTTGTTACGGGTGCCCCTCACAGGGTGAAACGGGAAACCGGTGAATCATGTGCTTTACTCAAAAGCCATGTCAGTCCGGTGCTGCCCCCGCAACGGTAAGCGAGCGAAGCGTCAGATCCACTGTGCCGAAATGGCATGGGAAGGTGATGCTTGCAGGTAATGGCAAAGGCCAGCACCCCTCGTGAGCCCGGAGACCGGCCCGCAACACGAAGTGATCAAACTTCAAGCAATGACAAACCCGCGGTGGGCGGGCGCTGTTCGAATCCCTGCGTGCGAAGGTGCGTGCGGGCTCTGCATGCGCTTTTGATTCCCCGCTGACAGACCAGAGGGATACGCCATGTCGATCATCAGCAGCACCGGCCACAGCAACACCGCCAGCAGCACCACTACCCTGACTCAGCGCCTGACCGCCGCCGTTTGCGCGTCGATTCTCGGTGCGTGCCTTGTGTATTTCGCCGGTTTCTCGCACATCGAAGCGGTTCATAACGCTGCCCACGATACCCGCCACAGCTCCGCGTTCCCGTGCCACTGAGACCTGTCGACATGATCAAGCGTATTGCGCAAACCGCAGGTTTCACCGGTTTATTGGCGGCCCTGCTGCTGACCCTGCTGCAAAGTCTTTGGGTCTCCCCGCTGATTCTGCAGGCCGAAACCTACGAAAAATCCGAACCTGTGGCCGTTGAAGCGCATGAACACGCCGCTGGTGTCGCAGCGCATACCCACGACGCCGAAGCCTGGGAGCCGGAAGATGGCTGGCAGCGCGTGCTGTCGACCACAGGCGGTAATCTGGTCGTAGCCGTCGGTTTCGCCCTGATGCTCGCGGGCCTGTACACCCTGCGCGCGCCGACTAAAACCTCCCAGGGCCTGCTCTGGGGTTTGGCCGGTTACGCGACTTTCGTGCTGGCACCGACCCTGGGTCTGCCACCTGAATTGCCGGGCACCGCTGCCGCCGACCTGGCGCAACGACAGCTCTGGTGGGTCGGCACCGCCGCTTCTACCGCTGTCGGTATTGCCCTGATCGTGTTCAGCCGTCACTGGCTGATGAAACTGCTCGGCGCCGCGATCATTGCCGTGCCCCATGTGATTGGCGCACCGCAACCGGAAGTGCACTCGATGCTCGCCCCAGAAGCACTGGAAGCCCAATTCAAAATCGCTTCGCAGCTGACCAACGTCGCGTTCTGGCTGGCCTTGGGCCTGATCAGCGCCTGGCTGTTCCGCCGCAAAAGCGATGGTCAATACCACGCATGACTGAACACAGCGCAGCGCCGACCCTGGTGGTCGGCCTGGGCTGCCAGCGTGGCTGCCCGGTCAGCACGCTGCGCGCATTGCTCGATCAGGCGCTACAGG
Source organism: Pseudomonas putida (assembly GCF_050990305.1). GTDB lineage: Bacteria > Pseudomonadota > Gammaproteobacteria > Pseudomonadales > Pseudomonadaceae > Aquipseudomonas > Aquipseudomonas putida_AH. The sequence continues at coordinate 3,516,631 of NZ_CP158817.1, forward strand.
CACACCGAATCGAACTCGATGAGATCAAGGCCCTGGCCAGTATCGACTTGAAACGTGACGAACCCGCCCTGCTCGAACTGGCCGAGCAACTTGGTCTTGAGTTGATGTGTTTCAGCAGCGAACAATTGGCGGTGTACCAACCGCAACTTAGTCACCATTCCGAAATCGCCTTCGAGCGCACCGGTTGCTACGGCGTAGCAGAAAGTGCGGCGCTGGCCCTGGCCGAGCAGTTGGCCAAGGCGCCGGCAAAACTGCTGATCCCACGACAAAAATATGCCCAGGCGACGCTGGCATTGGCCAGTGCTGCGTAAAATCTCCGATAATCCCCACCTTCGATCATGAGCATTCTTCATCTGAAGTCTTGCCAATCCCCTTTTTCAACAGGAATCGACGATGACCGTCTACTTCATTGGCGCAGGTCCCGGCGACCCGGAACTGATCACCGTCAAAGGCCAACGGCTGATTCGCAACTGCCCGGTGATCATCTATGCCGGTTCACTGGTACCCACCGCCGTACTGGAAGGCCATTGCGCCGAACACGTGGTCAACAGCGCCGAACTGCATCTGGAACAGATCATCGAACTGATCAAAACCGCCCATGCCAACGGTCAGGACGTGGCGCGTGTGCATTCCGGCGATCCGAGCCTGTATGGCGCCATCGGCGAACAGATCCGCCATCTGCGTGAGCTCGGCATTCCTTTTGAAATCATCCCCGGCGTGACCGCGACAGCCGCGTGTGCAGCGCTGTTGGGGGCAGAGTTGACGTTGCCGGACGTGTCACAGAGCGTGATCCTGACTCGCTACGCCGACAAGACCGCCATGCCGGCCGGGGAAGAATTGGGCAGCCTGGCGCAGCACGGGGCCACCATGGCGATTCATTTGGGGGTCAATCATCTGGAGAAAATCCTGGCTGAGTTGCTGCCGCATTACGGCGCGGATTGCCCGATTGCAGTGATTCACCGCGCGACCTGGCCGGATCAGGATTGGGTGGTGGGGACGCTTGAGGATATTGCCGCGAAGGTTGAAGCCAAGGGGTTTCGACGTACAGCGTTGATATTGGTGGGACGGGTGTTGGGGAGTGATCAGTTCAGCGAATCGTCGCTGTATCGCGCCGGGCATGCGCATCTCTACAGGCCTTGATGCAAACCTTGTGGCGAGGGGATTTATCCCCGTTCGGCGGCGAAGCCGTCGCCATACCTGCCTGCGGAACCTACCTGCAGGAATGCAGGGTCCGCTTCGCGGCCCAACGGGGATAAATCCCCTCGCCACAGGTTATAAATCACCCATAAAAAAACGGCGCTCACGGTGCGCCGTTTTTTATGTCGCAGCGAACGCCTTAGTAGTAGGCGTTTTCTTTCTGCGTATGGTCAGTCACGTCACGAACACCCTTGAGCTCCGGAATGCGCTCGAGCAAGGTGCGCTCGATGCCTTCCTTCAAGGTCACGTCGGCCTGGCCGCAGCCCTGGCAACCGCCGCCGAACTGCAGTACGGCAATGCCGTCCTCGACCACGTCGATCAGGCTGACCTGACCGCCGTGGCTGGCCAGCCCCGGGTTGATCTCGGTTTGCAGGTAGTAGTTGATGCGCTCGTTGATCGGGCTATCAGCGTTGACCATCGGCACCTTGGCGTTTGGTGCCTTGATGGTCAGCTGGCCGCCCATGCGGTCGGTGGCGTAGTCGACGACAGCGTCATCCAGGAAGGCTTCGCTGAAGTGGTCGATGTAAGCGGTGAAGCTTTTGAGCCCCAACGCCGTGTCTTCGGGCTTTTCTTCGCCCGGCTTGCAGTAGGCAATGCAGGTTTCGGCGTACTGGGTGCCAGGCTGGGTGATGAAAATGCGGATGCCGATGCCCGGGGTGTTCTGCTTGGAGAGCAGATCAGCCAGATAATCGTGGGCGGCGTCGGTGATGGTAATAGCGGTCATGGAAACTCCTCGCAGGCTTGGGCGCAGTTTACGCCAATCAACGCGCCGGACAAAGTCCCAGTATTTTTGTCAGGAAAGATTCCGCTGATTTCTCCGTAGGAGCTGCCGCAGGCTGCGATCTTTTGATCTTGCTTGTAAAAATCAATGTCAAAAGATCGCAGCCTGCGGCAGCTCCTACAGGGCGTTATTCAGAGGTTTTCGTAGCGATTCATGTCCAACACGCCCTCTTCCACCGGATCGGTCTCGTGGATGTAACGGCTCAGATCATGGAAATACTGCCAGAACTGCGGATGGCTGCGGCGAACACCCCAGCGCTCGACGATTTTCTCGAACTGTTCGGCATCCTTGGCGTTTTCCATGGCATACACAAACGCTGGAACCTCGCCAGCCGGCACGTTGAACATGAAGTTCGGGTAACTGCTGAGAACACCGGGGAAAATCGTAAGGGTATCCAGCCCAGGCTGATAACGCAGCGACTCGCCGATCATGAACGCCACGTTGCTGTGGGCACGATTGCGCAGCAGGCTGTAGACCACGCGCTGTCCGTTCGCGGTTTCGACCCGCAGCATCGTTGCCTCTGGCAGTTGGTCGATGACATTGAGCCCGGCGGCCGGGCGCGACGCCAGTCGGCTCAAGGCCTGCTCGGCGCTCTGCAAGACCGGATCGATGTTCGGCCGTGAACAATAGGCACCGTCACAGCGATTGATCGGATCAGGCTTGGCATTGAGATCGCCGTAGCGCGCCAGCAGTTGCATGGCGAAATCGCGTTTGGGATCCTGGGCGTCGAGTTTCAGCGCCGTAGGCTTGTCGTTATCGATGGACTCATAGTCCAGCCACATCTTGAATTTGCCACTGCTCTGATACCAGTCGTCGAGGTAACCGTCTCGGGAGTCGGCGGGCATCAAGCGCAGGAAATTCTGTTCGGCGCCGTTGCGGATCAGGTCGAAATACAAACGGGTCTGGGCCTGGTGGGAAACGTTGCCGAACACGTCGAAATTCACCGCCAACTGGTAATAAGTACGCTCCAGCAGCGGATAGTCGAACAACCACATCGTCTGTGGCACCTCGCCGATCAGGCCCTTGGTCACCGCCGCACTGTCAAAATGCCGGAAGATGCTCAGCAGTGCGTTGTCATTGCCTGCCCACAGGGTCGACCAACTTGGCGCCGGCAGTTCAGCGTAGCTGTCGCGGCGTAAGGCTTCATATTCGTTTCTTTTGTCGCGGTAGTTGTGCCACAGACTCAGGACGCTGCCGACGTCGTCGTTCTGCCCAGGCATTGCTAGTAAAGGCGTGGCAAGGTCCCGGTAATTCGGATCGATGATGTAGAGGTCGTGCTCAGGCGCCTGAAACAGCGCCCAGAAGTTGTCGCGGATCACGTCCGTGGCGATCTGCCCCCGGCAGACCGGGCCGCGAATAAAGGTGCGCACAAAGTATTCGGCGTTATCGAGCATGAACTGATAGCGCGCCTGGGCCGGAATGGCCTCGAACGTGGCAAACGGATTGGCCCGACTCTGCGGCCCGTAACCCGGCAATGCACTGACCTGCCACTTGCCGTTGTAGAAGAGGCTTTTGACCCGGGCCATTTTCGCCGCACTCAACGGGTAAGTGATGTGGGTCTTGTGCACGATCACGCCCTGCACCGGCCACAAGCGGTAATAGAACTGCGTCCCCGGATCGTCGTTCGGACGACGGGTATTGATCAGGTCGATCGGCTGGCCAGTCGGCGTACGCGAGCGCACCCACTGGAAGAAATGCCCCGGCTCGCCGTCCTTGAAATAAATGTGTGCCAGGAACCAATGCTCGAACAACCAGCGCCCCACCAGGCTTTGCCGCGCACCCGGTGTATTGAGCAGGTTTTCCCATTGCACCACCTGCAAGGCTTCTTTCGTGCTGGGCACCAGGCCTTGTTCATCGATGGGCGCACCCGACGCGAGCCAGCGCTGGAGCGTCTGATACTGCTGAGCGGTCAGCCCGGTGACCGCCAGGGGCATGCCCTGGTTCGGGTGGGAGCTGGCATAGCCCTCGAACTGCGCCGGCATGGCGCACATGTTTTCGCGGTTGAGGCCCAGCACGATGCCTTCAGGCAATTTGGCATTGGGCTGTAAAGGCGCTTGATGACCCAGCTCAAGCATCCGCGCCATCAGCGCCGCTTGGCTGCCCTGGGCGTCGAGTACCGAATAGAAGCCTTTTTGCTGCCAGGCACGTTTGCCGAAGGCGTCGTAAAACAAACGGGTCGGCGGTGCGGCTTCACGGCGGTCACCGTCGTAGACCGGGGTTTTGCTGGCGCCTCGCGCTGCGCCTTCGCCACTGGCGAGATTGAGCTGACAGGCGGAGTCGTAGCAGGCATGGCAGGCCACGCACTTTTCGGTGAAGATCGGTTGAATGTCGCGGCTGTAGGAAATAGCAGGAGAAGCAGCCGGACTCTGCGCCACCGCGCCCCAGCTTAAACACAGCAACACACTGCTGATGACGACGCGATACGACATGTTCCAGATCCCGATCCTTGAAAAACGCCGCGATTCTACCGTTCCGGCAGCCCCGCCAACATGAGCGATATTCATGCAAAAGCCGGACATGCTCTAAAAGCGCACAGGTTTGCTATGATCCCGGCCCTTCGTCATGGTCTTTTCGAGTAGTCCCAATGTCCGATCGCAGTGTTCGCCTTCAAGCCCTCAAGCACGCCCTTAAAGAGCGCATCCTGATTCTCGATGGCGGCATGGGCACGATGATCCAGAGCTATAAGCTCGAGGAACAGGATTATCGCGGCAAGCGCTTCGCCGACTGGCCAAGCGACGTCAAGGGTAACAACGACCTGCTGGTGCTGACGCGCCCGGACGTGATCGGTGGCATTGAAAAGGCCTACCTGGATGCCGGTGCCGACATTCTGGAAACCAACACCTTCAACGCCACACGGATTTCCATGGCCGATTACGGCATGGAAGCACTGACCTACGAATTGAACGTAGAAGGCGCTCGCCTGGCACGCAAGGTCGCCGATGCGAAAACCCTGGAAACCCCGGACAAGCCGCGCTTTGTCGCTGGCGTGCTCGGCCCGACCAGCCGCACCTGCTCGCTGTCGCCGGACGTGAACAACCCCGGCTACCGCAACGTGACCTTCGATGAACTGGTGGAGAACTACACCGAATCCACCAAAGGCCTGATCGAAGGCGGCGTGGACCTGATCCTCATCGAAACCATCTTCGACACCCTCAACGCCAAAGCCGCGATTTTTGCCGTGCAGGGCGTGTTCGAAGAACTGGGCATCGAATTGCCGATCATGATTTCCGGCACCATCACCGACGCCTCTGGCCGTACCCTGTCCGGCCAGACCACCGAAGCGTTCTGGAACTCCGTGGCCCACGCCAAGCCAATTTCGGTCGGCCTGAACTGCGCCCTCGGCGCCCGTGAATTGCGCCCGTACCTGGAAGAGCTGTCGGACAAGGCCGGCACCCACGTTTCGGCGCACCCGAACGCCGGCCTGCCCAACGAGTTCGGCGAGTACGATGAACTGCCGGAACAGACCGCCAAAGTCATCGAAGAATTCGCCCAGAGCGGCTTCCTCAACATCGTCGGCGGTTGCTGCGGCACCACCCCTGGCCACATTGAAGCCATCGCCAAGGCCGTGGCCGGTTACGCACCGCGCCAGATCCCGGACATTCCCAAGGCCTGCCGCCTGTCGGGCCTGGAGCCGTTCACCATCGATCGCAATTCGTTGTTCGTCAACGTCGGCGAGCGCACCAACATCACCGGTTCCGCCAAGTTCGCCCGCCTGATCCGTGAAGACAATTACACCGAAGCCCTGGAAGTCGCCCTGCAGCAGGTCGAAGCCGGTGCCCAGGTGATCGACATCAACATGGACGAAGGGATGCTCGATTCGAAGAAGGCCATGGTGACCTTCCTCAATCTGATTGCCGGTGAACCGGACATCTCCCGCGTACCGATCATGATCGACTCTTCCAAATGGGACGTGATCGAAGCCGGCCTCAAGTGCATTCAGGGCAAGGGCATCGTCAACTCGATCAGCATGAAAGAAGGCGTCGAGCAATTCATCCACCACGCCAAACTGTGCAAGCGCTATGGCGCCGCCGTCGTGGTCATGGCCTTCGACGAAGCCGGCCAGGCCGACACCGAAGCGCGCAAGAAAGAGATCTGCAAACGCTCCTACGACATTCTGGTCAACGAAGTCGGCTTCCCGCCGGAAGACATTATTTTCGACCCGAACATCTTCGCCGTGGCCACCGGCATCGAAGAACACAACAACTACGCTGTGGACTTCATCAACGCCTGCGCCTACATCCGCGACGAACTGCCGTATGCCTTGACGTCCGGCGGTGTGTCCAACGTGTCGTTCTCGTTCCGTGGCAACAACCCGGTGCGCGAGGCGATCCACTCGGTGTTTTTGCTGTACGCGATCCGCGCCGGTTTGACCATGGGTATCGTCAACGCTGGTCAGCTGGAAATCTATGACCAGATCCCCCAGGAGCTGCGTGACGCCGTCGAGGATGTGATCCTCAACCGCACCCCGGAAGGCACCGACGCCCTCCTCGCCATCGCCGACAAATACAAGGGCGACGGCAGCGTCAAGGAAGCGGAAACCGAAGAATGGCGCAGCTGGGACGTCAACAAGCGCCTGGAACACGCGTTGGTCAAGGGCATCACCACCCACATCGTCGAAGACACCGAAGAGTCGCGCCTGTCTTTCGCCCGTCCGATCGAAGTGATCGAAGGGCCGTTGATGGCCGGCATGAACATCGTCGGTGACCTGTTCGGTGCCGGCAAAATGTTCCTGCCGCAAGTGGTGAAGTCCGCTCGCGTGATGAAGCAGGCCGTGGCTCACCTGATCCCGTTCATCGAACTGGAAAAAGGCGACAAGCCAGAAGCCAAGGGCAAGATCCTCATGGCCACGGTCAAAGGCGACGTGCATGACATCGGCAAGAACATCGTCGGCGTGGTCCTGGGTTGTAACGGCTACGACATCGTCGACCTCGGCGTGATGGTCCCGGCGGAGAAAATCCTCCAGGTGGCCAAGGAACAGAAATGCGACATCATCGGCCTGTCCGGCCTGATCACCCCGTCGCTGGATGAGATGGTTCACGTGGCGCGTGAGATGCAGCGCCAGGACTTCCATCTGCCGCTGATGATCGGTGGCGCTACCACTTCCAAAGCGCACACGGCGGTGAAGATCGAGCCCAAGTACAGCAATGATGCCGTGGTGTATGTCACCGACGCCTCGCGCGCGGTGGGTGTGGCCACGCAATTGCTGTCCAAGGAACTCAAGGCCGGTTTCGTCGAGAAGACCCGCGAGGAATACATCGACGTGCGCGAGCGCACCGCCAACCGCAGCGCTCGTACCGAACGCCTGAGTTATGCCGCCTCGATCGCGAAAAAACCGCAGTTCGACTGGGCCAACTACGCACCTGTCAAACCGACCTTCACCGGCACCCGCGTGCTGGACAACATCGACCTCAACGTCCTGGCCGAATACATCGACTGGACGCCGTTCTTCATCTCCTGGGATCTGGCCGGTAAATTCCCGCGCATTCTCGAAGACGAAGTGGTCGGTGAAGCCGCCACCGCCCTTTATAAAGACGCGCGGGAAATGCTGACCAAGCTGATCGACGAACAGCTGATCAGCGCCCGTGCGGTGTTCGGTTTCTGGCCGGCCAATCAAGTGCACGACGATGACATCGAGCTGTACGGCGATGACGGCAAGCCAATGGCCCGCCTGCACCACCTGCGCCAGCAGATCATCAAGACCGATGGCAAACCGAACTTCTCCCTGGCCGACTTCGTCGCGCCGAAGGACAGTGAGCTGACCGATTACGTGGGTGGCTTCATCACCACCGCCGGCATCGGCGCCGAAGAAGTGGCCAAGGCTTATCAGGATGCCGGCGACGACTACAACTCGATCATGGTCAAGGCCCTGGCCGACCGCCTGGCCGAGGCCTGTGCCGAGTGGCTGCACCAGCAGGTTCGTAAAGAGCACTGGGGCTACGCCAAGGACGAGGCGTTGGACAATGAGGCTTTGATCAAGGAGCAATACACCGGCATCCGCCCTGCCCCGGGCTACCCGGCCTGCCCCGATCACACCGAGAAAGCCACGTTGTTTGCCCTGCTCGACCCCGAGGCCGCCGAGATGCGTGCCGGCCGTAGCGGCGTGTTCCTCACCGAACACTATGCGATGTTCCCGGCTGCGGCGGTCAGTGGCTGGTACTTCGCTCACCCGCAGGCGCAGTACTTCGCCGTGGGCAAGATCGACAAGGACCAGGTGCAGAGCTATACGTCGCGTAAAGGCCAGGAACTGAGCGTGACCGAGCGCTGGCTGGCGCCGAACCTGGGTTACGACGACTAAGATCAAAAGATCGCAGCCTGCGGCAGCTCCTACAAGGGTGTACACATGACCCTGTAGGAGCTGCCGCAGGCTGCGATCTTTTTTGCTTTGTCTATGCTTACCACTCACGCCTATGTGACGAGGGGTTTATGGACGATCCAGCCGACAACAAACCGCCAACCTTCTGGCAGATGCTGCACAGCGTCATGGCCGCAGCGTTCGGGGTGCAGAGCGGGAAAAATCGCGCGCGGGACTTCACCCACGGCAAGCCCAGTCACTTCGTGATTCTGGGGATCCTGTTCACGGCCGTGTTCGCGTTGACGCTTTACGGCATCGTGCAACTGGTGGTGCACCTGGCAAAGGTCTAGTGCATCAAGGTTTGCAGGCTGAACGGATAACGGTAGGACGTGGGGCGTCCCTTGGCCGAGAGTTTGTGAAAATCCACACCGAAATCCGCCGCTGTGCCCATCGTCAGCAAGCGTTTGGCCTGTACGCGGTCAATCAGCTGTAACAGCGGTATCTGCCGGTCACGCCCACCGTACTGGCTGACGTCAACCCCATCGTCGTAGTCGTGCAACTGCACCAGCGCCCAGCCACCCAGACTGAAGTGCCCGCCCAGCAACACGCTCAAGCGATTGTCCAGCAACGCGTGCAGCGCTGCGGGCGAGTTATTGATGGTGCCGAACAACGCATCCTTGCCTGGCTTGCCGCCCGCTTCTTCGAAGGCCTGCATCACGCCAAACACCATTTCGTCATTGGCCGACCAGACCAGCGAGGTCTGCGGATAGCGCCTGAACAACATCTTGGCCTGCTCGTAGGCGCGCTCCCGGGTCCAACCGCCGGACACCAGTTGGCGCAGGTGCACTTCGGGGTGTTCGGCCAGCGCCCTGCGCATGCCCTTTTCTCGCAACTGCGCGGACGGCGTGAGTTTCAACCCGGAAAAGGCCAGCAGGTCAATGGACTGGCCAGGAGCAACCGGCGGGTGCAAACGGATCAGCTCCTTGAGCATCAGGTAGCCGCCCTCCTCGTCGTTGGGCACCAGGCTGCCCACCCAGTCCGGGTACTTGTCCGATCGCGCCCCTAGCAGTCGGACTTGGTCCGCGCTCAGGCCATTATTGACGATAAACAACTTCACCCCGCTCCCCAGGGCCAGGCGCAGGATTTCGGGGGCGATGTTTTGTTCGTTGACGAACACCAGATAGTCCGGGCGCTTTGTCCCTTGCAAGGCGTCGCGCGCCTGCTTGAGGGTAATGTCAGCGTTGCGGTCGGAATACTCGATACGCAGATCCATGCCCAGGTCCTTGGCGGCAGCCTGCATGAATTGCGAGTAACTGACCCAAAAAGCTTCCCTGGTGGTTCCCGGATTGAGGAACAGCACCGACGCCGCCTGAGCGCAGGGTCCCGCGACCATGCCCAGCGTCAGTAACACACCACACAGAAACTTCAACATTTGTCGTCCGAGCCCCCGGAAATTCGCCGCGCATTATAGCCAGCGAATATCCGCAAAACGGCGTTTATTCCGGTTTTTGTCCGACAATCGTCGGAACGGGGCCCAGACGAGTCGTTTATTGATGACTGACCCAAAATACCGCTGTGCCAACGACCAGGATGATCAGGAACAGAATCGCCCAGGCATCGACGGTGCTATCGCTTTTCCGTGCTTTGGTTGGGTTGCTCATTGCATCGCCTCTTGTCGGTTTTATCGGTGATTGCACAAAGACTCGACCAGAGTTAAGACGATGATTGCCCGCACGACAAATGTGGGTTAGCTGACAACTATTCTCGTTAGGCGATTTGGTTCTTTACATATATTGAAACATCACTTTTGCGCATAACTGCAAACTGGTATCTTGCCCCGGCTCCGTGGGGAGTGCGCGGCCGTGCGCGCAGAATTGCAGAGGCTCTTGGACTGCGGCAAGCACAAAAACGCAGCTGTATCCGAGCGACCCAGCCTGAGAACAGGACTTATATGTACGTATACGACGAGTACGATCAGCGGATCATCGAGGACCGCGTCAAGCAGTTCCGTGATCAGACCCGACGCTATCTGGCAGGCGAGCTGAGTGAAGAAGAATTCCGCCCTCTGCGTCTGCAGAACGGGCTTTATATCCAGCGTTTCGCGCCGATGTTGCGCGTTGCGGTGCCTTACGGCCAACTGACTTCGCGCCAAATGCGAATGATGGCCAAGATTGCCCGTGACTTCGACAAGGGCTATGCCCACATCAGCACCCGGCAGAACGTCCAGTTCAACTGGCCGGCGGTGGAAGACATCCCGGACATTCTCGCTGAACTGGCCACCGTGCAGATGCACGCGATCCAGACCAGCGGCAACTGCCTGCGCAACGTCACCACCGACCAGTTCGCCGGTGTAGCAGCCGACGAGTTGATCGACCCGCGCCCATGGTGCGAGATCGTTCGTCAATGGACGACTTTCCACCCGGAATTCGCCTACCTGCCGCGCAAATTCAAGATCGCCGTCAACGGTTCGACCTCCGACCGCGCCGCCATCGAAGTCCACGACATTGGCCTGGAGCCGGTGCACAACGCCGCTGGCGAACTGGGCTTCCGTGTGCTGGTCGGTGGTGGCCTGGGCCGCACACCGGTGGTGGGCGCGTTCATCAATGAGTTCCTGCCGTGGCAAGACCTGTTGAGCTACCTCGACGCCATCCTGCGGGTCTACAACCGCTACGGCCGTCGTGACAACAAGTACAAAGCCCGGATCAAGATTCTGGTCAAGGCACTGACCCCTGAAGTCTTCGCGCAAAAAGTCGATGCGGAAATGGAGCACCTGCGCGGTGGCCAGACCACGTTGACCGAAGCCGAAGTGCATCGCGTCGCCAAACATTTCGTCGATCCAGACTACAAGTCCCTGGACAACCAGACTGCTGCCCTGGCCGAACTCGACAAAGAACATCCAGGCTTCGCCCGCTGGCGCACCCGCAACACCGTGGCGCACAAGAAACCGGGTTATGTCGCCGTGACCCTGTCGCTCAAGCCGACCGGCGTTGCACCGGGCGACATCACCGACAAACAGCTCGACGCCGTAGCCGACCTGGCCGAGCGCTACAGCTTCGGTGAATTGCGCACCTCCCACGAGCAGAACATCATCCTGGCCGATGTCGAGCAGGACAAGCTGTTCACCCTGTGGGGCGAGTTGCGGGAAAACGGTTTCGCCACGCCGAACATCGGCCTGCTGACCGACATCATCTGCTGCCCGGGCGGCGATTTCTGCTCCTTGGCCAACGCCAAGTCGATCCCGATCGCCGAATCGATCCAGCGCCGTTTCGACGACCTGGACTACCTGTTCGACATCGGCGAACTGGACCTGAACATTTCCGGTTGCATGAACGCCTGCGGTCACCACCACGTCGGCCACATCGGCATTCTCGGGGTGGACAAGAAAGGCGAAGAGTTCTACCAGGTGTCCCTCGGCGGCAGCGCCAGCCGTGACGCCAGCCTGGGCAAGATCCTTGGGCCGTCCTTCGCACAGGGCGATATGCCTGATGTGATCGAAAAGCTCATCGACGTGTACATCGAACAACGTACCGAAGACGAGCGTTTCATCGACACCTATCAGCGTATCGGTATCGACCTCTTCAAGGAGCGCGTCTATGCAGCGAATAATTAAGAACCAAGAAGTCGTCGACGAAACCTGGCACCTGCTGCCCAAGGACTTCAACATCGACGAAATCACCAACTGCGACGACTATATTGTCCCGTTGCAGCTGTGGCGCGAACACAGCCGTATGCTGATGGCCCGCGACGGCGGTCTGGGCGTGTGGCTGGATGCCGATGAAGAAGCCGAAGAAATCGGCGAAGACGTGGCAAGCTTCCAGGTCATCGCCTTGAACTTCCCGGCCTTCACCGATGGCCGCAATTACTCCAACGCCCGCCTGCTGCGTGACCGTTATGGTTTCAAAGGCGAACTGCGGGCGATTGGCGATGTGCTGCGCGACCAGCTGTTCTACATGCACCGCTGCGGTTTCGATGCCTTCGCGATCCGTGCCGATAAAGACCCGTATGAAGCCCTTGAAGGCCTCAAGGACTTCTCGGTGACCTATCAGGCCGCCACTGACGAACCGCTGCCGCTGTTCCGTCGTCGTTGATCGTGATGCCTTGAGCCCCTTGCGGGCTCAAGGCTCTCGGTGTGTTACGCCTCCCCTCCTACAGCCGGAAACGGCCGGCCCAAAGCCACCCAGTTGTTGTAGAGCTTCGCCCGGTCCTCCAGTGCGCTGAACACCGCCATCGGATTGTCGAAAGCACCTCCCGGCATCGGAACATTCCCGGTCACTCGCCCCCACAGCTCCTGCGAAGCATCTGCCTCAGTCAACAATCGCCAAACCCGTGCCTGAAGATCCAGATAGTCGACCTGGAAATCCGCAGTGAGCGTCAATGTGTTCATGGTCCCTAGAAACCGACTACCGCGTGGCCGCTGGGACAGTCTTTGCCAGATCTGCAGTCGCGCATCGCGCGCGCCTTCTTCGATGCCACGCAACCAGGCTGCGGGATCGGAATAGTCTTGACCCGGCGCGCTCAACCACGAGTTGATGCCTGTTCGCTTCCGATGACTGACCAGCCGTTGCAGTGTGTCCTCGTCGGTCAAGGGATTGTTCCACAGTAAAACCCGGTCCCTGGCGATGGCCTGATTCAACACCGCCTGCGGCACGCGACGAATCTGGTTGTTGCTCAAATCCAAAGCATCGAGGTACGGCTGATCCATGATCCCGATTGGACAAGACGCGATTTGCGTATCGTCGAGCCTCAGTGATCGCAGTTGATTCATCCCGATGACCACAGGAGGAACGCCCAGCGGATTATTGCCAAGGTCCAGTGATTGCAGATTGACCAGCTGGCTCAATTGCCCGGCGGTATGTTCCTGAAGTGTCAGGTGCGTGGAACGTAGATTCAACGCGGTGAGGTGCTGCAATTGGGGAATGGTCGAAGGTAACCTTCCCTCCCATTGCCCCTGGAGGTTCGCCAATCTCAGGTCGGTACCTTCCAGATCCAAAGAACGCAATGCAGGAAAACAACCCAGAAAGCCATCCAGGCTTTCGCGTTCAGTCAGGTGGAAATTCCCTGCGTTCAGCGCCACCACATCATTGAACCGCGCATTCAACACCGGTAGTCGATGAAAGTCTTCGTGCGTCAGATTCATCGTAAAACCGCCGACATGATCCCCCGTGTAGTGACTGTTGTGCTGTGGCGCGCGTTTTTGCCAGATGGCAATCAGCTCATCAGCCAACTCGACCCGGCTCTCGACTTCATACTCCATCGTGTCCTGCAGCAGTTCGGCGTTGTGCGCTTCGATTTGCGCATCGGTGAGTCCCTCTGCTTCGGAATCACCCCGGCGTATAAAAGGGACATCCATATCGTCGATATCGACTTCCACCTGGCTGAACCAACTCTCCAGGTCCGCGCACAGTTGCTCCAACTCCCGTCTTGACCTGTCGATATGCACCTGAGCCCCGCTACCCAACAGCTGCAACATTGCATCAGCCTCGTCGTCGGTGAACTCGGGGTAGATGTCCTTGACCTGCAGCCTCATCACGATGTGTGTCAGGCTTGCCCCGTGTGGCGTCCCCGGGTGGCCTCCCCCCCTCAGACCTTGAGCCTCGAAAGGCAACTTTGAGTCCATCCTGTCCAGCCCAAGGCCAAGCTCTGAACGGCCCAATGCATGATCGCTGATCAAGCGCTTGAGCTCAGCCCCGGGTTCCTTTGACAAGAGCTGCAAGGCCGAACGCTCTTCCTCGGACAACACACCGACAATAGCGTCAAAAATATTCGTGCCCGATGAAGGTTGGGGGGAAAGGCTGTACGGCAGATAACGATCCTCTCTCTTGATCAGGCGTCGACAGTCAGGTCCATCGAGCGGACCGCTGCGGTCCATCACCCGACCGACCGGTGAGCCGTCGAACACTTCGATTCGTAACGCCTTGGGCCACCCGGGGAGGTTTTTCAGCGAATGCAGTACCAGCGTGTCCGACTGGCGGTTGGTTACCGAGCGAAAATACAAGCCTTCGTACACGCGGTTGAGGCGAACATGCCGCTGGTATTGTTGTGCCTTGCTGGCCAACTGTTTGAACAGCCGCTTCGCCTCAGTCACGTCGAGTGGGGCGTTGAAATCAATGCCATGACGATCAAGCATTTGCTCCACCGCCGTTTTCGGCAGATCGGGGTACTGCCGTTGAAACAGTCGCACCCACTGGTTTTCGGATTGCTGGAGCGCCTGGTAACGCAAATTGAACAATTCAATGCGCGCAGGCAAAGAATCCGCGAGCGCCGCGACCTCCTGATCGATCCTGAAGCGGTCAATCGTGTCAGCGAGCATCGGGGTCGGCGCCCGCCCTGCCTGCATCAGGCGCAACATGTCGTCATCGACAGCACTGACCTTACCAATCTGTGCCAGTACTTCATCGCTGAATGTGCCTGTGGGAGCCCCTATTCCACGCAGAAGATCGACGCGCGATGGCAATCGCGATATCGGATGAATGGGCGCTTCAGCATCGACGGCTGGCAGGCTCGGCCCGACCGAGGATTCGCCCTCTATATGGATTGCCCTGGCCGGCCCCGCCACAACTCCCCCTTCACTGTGCAGCGACGCAACGCCCTCGACCAAAGGCAAGGCATTGAGCAAACCGAATACCGTGCGAGTGACGCCTTCGGAGCGCTTGTCGGCTGTCTCACCGTTGATGGCCTGGCTCAGGCCATACCCGGCGTCAATCAGTCCAGCCAGAACCAGCAAGCCCTCGCCTCCCGGTACAAACAGCGCCAAGGGACCGAACTGGTTCACCCACTGCACAATCGGTTCGATGACTGCGCTCAGGTTGTCGCGGTTGACCTGGGCATCATCGCGGATAGTTTCGACACTGGCCTGGCCATCGCGCTTCATGCTCAAGACCAGCTGTGCGAAGGGATCGGTTTTTGCCGAAGCCAGATCGAAGCCGATGTATTCGTCGGGATCCCAATAACCGTCGTCATTGAAGAACCCGGCTTCCCGGGTCATGCGATGTTGGCGCGGGTAAATGGCCATGCCATCCAGCGCGGTGAGGACACCGGCATGAAAGGTCCCGTCATGTCGATCTTCATTGGCAAAGTGAGCCGCCAGCGCCTGTTTCGTTTCCGGCGTCTTCCCCTGCATGACAATCCATTGGCGCAACCGCGTGGCATCGGCAAAGTCATGCAATGGCGAGGAGTTGCCGGGGATGTACAACAACACTCTGCCGCTGGTGCGGTCGCGGTAGCACCAGATATCCGTCGCGGTGTATCGATAGAGCTTCAGCCGGCTCGCCTCGACGCTTGAGGGAACCCGCGTCGGCGCTTGCAATTGCTGTATCGTCAGCGTTTCCCACGCCTGATCGGGTGGCAATCCGGCCGCCCGCATGGCCAGATCGAGGCCTTGCCAAGACAAAGCGTTTTCCTGACGCTGCAACCACGCCGACATGACAAAAGCGGCTTTGGTCGATGTTCTCAAGGGATAGGATTTGGCATCCGTGATCGCTTCATCAGAGGGCCAGGCCTTGTCGACATAGGCCTGATACTTGTCCTTGAAGAACAGCGTCCAGACCCATTTCTTGTAATCCGCCGGCCTGAGATCGATCTGGGTGTGCGGTCCATAGACCTGCGGTTGCGTGGACCGGTATATACCTTCATACGTATTGTGATTGCCGCTACCGCGGTCGGCGAATTCATCGACATTGCTGACGATGCGAACAGAGGGCCCGACGTCCGGCGGCGTGTACAAGCCGAAGGCGGTTTCACCAAAGCGCCCGTCGCCGACAGTCTGATAGTTGCAAAGCAGCGTTTCCACCAGCGTTCGCGAACTCGCCACCTGCCCTTGGTAGACACCGTTTTGTACGGGATGGCCCCGGAAATCGTAATCGAGGGTAACCAGCAAGGCTGTCTGCGGATCAATGCCTGCTCCCCACTTTTGCTTGATCAGGTGCGCGCCAAACTGGGCGGGGTTTTGGGGTAGCGCGGTGTCCACGACCGCTTTGAGCTCGTCGCGCAAGGAGAGAGAGGTTGCAAGGTGCGGAATGGAGGTGTGGTCGTCGGAAAACTCGTTCATGTTGCAGTCCGTTGCAGATATAGGAACCTCACCCTAACCAATCTGATGGCTCTGCAACGTGGGAGTGATCGACAGCGATTTTAGGAAAGTTCTCTGTTTGCGCACTGAAACGGACTGGCCGACAAAACACCTGTAGGAGCGAGCCTGCTCGCGAAAAACGCCAGAACGCCACGGGCTTACAGGCACCCTACGTTATCGTTGACGTCCATCGCGAGCGAGCTCGCTCCTACTGGGTATTGGTGTTACCAGAAGCGTTGCTGAGTCAATCGGCTCCACCAACTGAGCAAAACGCGGTCTACCGAACCGCTGGCAGCCATGCCGATACGCTCCTGCAGACTTTTGCGCTCGGCGTAGTGCAAGTGATAAAGCTCGGACTGCTTGGCACGCTCAGCCAGGTATTCATCACTGGTCTTGAGTTCATCCACCAACTGCTTGTCCAACGCCGCCACACCCAGCCAGATTTCCCCGGTGGCCACTTCGTCAATGGCCAGTTGCGGGCGGTAGCGGGAAACAAAGTTCTTGAATAGCTGATGGGTGATGTCCAGGTCTTGCTGGAACTTCTCCCGGCCCTTCTCGGTATTTTCGCCAAACACCGTCAAGGTGCGCTTGTACTCGCCAGCGGTCAGCACTTCGAAGTCGATGTCGTGTTTCTTCAACAGGCGGTTGACGTTGGGCAACTGCGCCACCACGCCGATCGAGCCAAGGATCGCGAACGGTGCGCTGATGATCTTCTCACCGATGCACGCCATCATGTAACCGCCGCTGGCCGCGACCTTGTCGATGCACACGGTCAACGGAATGCCGGCCTGACGGATACGCGCCAGTTGCGACGATGCCAGGCCGTAGCTGTGCACCATGCCGCCGCCGCTTTCCAGACGCAGGACCACTTCGTCTTTGGGGGTGGCGAGGGTCAGCAATGCGGTGATTTCGTGGCGCAGGCTTTCAGTGGCCGAGGCTTTGATATCGCCGTCGAAATCCAGCACGAATACCCGGGGTTTGGCTTCGGGCTTTTTCTTCTGTTTTTTCTCGGTTTTAGTCTGGGACTTGCGCAATGCCTTGAGCTGATCCTTGTCGAGCAAGGTCTGCTCCAGGCGTTCGCGCAGCCCTTTGTAGAAATCATTGAGCTTGCTGACCTGCAACTGGCCGGCCGACTTGCGTCGACCTTTGCTGCGCAAGGCCGCAAAGCTGGCCAGGACCACCAGAATGGCGATCACCAGGGTCACGGTCTTGGCCAGAAAAACGGCGTACTCGGACAAAAACTCCACAGGGACTCCTTAGACGATGCGCGGCACGAAAGCGCGCGGGATACCTCCAGCATACCCATGCGTCGCCCTTGCGACCAGCCGTCTAACCTCTGGCAATGGGCCTGTAACGGGCATTTCAAACAAGCGTATGTTTTTTCATTGACAGCTCACCCTCATCCCCATAACCTCGCCAAACCTTCAACGTACCGGGACGACGCGGACGTGGGCAGCATCTATTTGATTCGACATGGCCAGGCCTCCTTCGGTGCAGACGACTACGACGTCCTGTCGCCCATCGGTATTCGCCAGGCAGAAATTCTCGGTCAGCACTTGGCCGAACTCGGTATCAGCTTCGATCGCTGCCTGGCAGGCGACCTGCGTCGCCAGCAACATACGGCCAAAAGCGCACTGGAGCAGTTCGCTGCGGTGGGCTTGCCGGTACCGATCCTGGAAACCGACTCTGCCTTCAACGAATTCGACGCCGATGCGGTGATCCGCGCGCTGTTGCCGGCGATGCTGCCAGATGAACCGCAAGCCCTGAATATCCTGCGCAACGCTGCGCAGAACCGTGCCGAGTTCCAGCGCATCTTCGCCCTGATCATTGAGCGCTGGCTTGCCGGCACTTACGATACGCCGGAGCTGGAAAGCTGGCTGGGGTTTGTCGATCGGGTTCGAGCGGGGCTTCACAGAATCCTTGAAAGCGCCGACAACACCCAGAAGATTGCCGTGTTTACTTCCGGTGGCACCATCACTGCCCTGCTCCACCTCATTACGCAAATGCCAGCCCGACAGGCTTTTGAATTGAATTGGCAAATCGTCAACACCTCGCTCAACCACCTGAAGTTTCGTGGTCGCGAGGTAGCCCTGGCTTCCTTCAACAGTCATGCGCACCTGCAACTGCTGAAGGCCCCGGAACTCATCACCTTCCGCTGAGTCCGGATTATTGTGACCCTGGCTGTAATCAACCAGCTCTTATTATCCAAGAAAGGATCGAACCATGACCTCCGTAGC
Organism: Pseudomonas putida; assembly: GCF_050990305.1. Lineage (GTDB taxonomy): Bacteria > Pseudomonadota > Gammaproteobacteria > Pseudomonadales > Pseudomonadaceae > Aquipseudomonas > Aquipseudomonas putida_AH. Next base: position 3,535,203 of record NZ_CP158817.1, read on the forward strand.
TGATGCCGTACAAGCAATGAAAGCCAAGTTCAACCCAGCCGCTGCTGCCGGTCTGGACCTGGTCTTCGGTTTCCGCATCGACGAGACCAAGAACTTCTCGCTGATCGTCAAGGACAGCACCTGCGAGTTGCAAGAAGGCGAAAACCCGGACGCCCAGGTGACCCTGGTGATGGACGGCGAAACCCTGGAAGGCATCGTCAGCGGCGAAACCGACGGCATGCAAGCGTTCATGGGCGGCAAGCTGCGCGCTGAAGGCGACATGATGCTGGCGATGAAACTGTCCGAGCTGTTCCCGGCCTAAGGTGACAGCTCCCTGCTTCGGGAGCTTCACTGGCTGTACACGAATCCCGCCCTTGAGGCGGGATTCGTCGTTATGGCAGAGAAATTATCTGTGGCAGAGGATTCAACTGTGGCGAGGGGATTCATCTGTGGCGAGGGGATTCATCCCCGTTGGGCAGCGAAGCTGCCCCCAGCGTTTTTTCAGACTTACCCTGTACTCTGCAAGCTGGTTTTGCGACTGCTTCGCAGCCGAACGGGGATGAATCCCCTCGCCACACCATGCGCTGTGTTCTTAGAATGCCCGCACCTCCCACACCGGCCATCCCATGGACATCGACCTCGCTCGCACCTTCCTGGAAATCGTTCGTCACGGCAGCCTGGCCGCGGCCGCCGAAAAGCTTCACGTCACCCAGACCGCAATCACCGCGCGGGTGCAGAAACTCGAAAGCCAATTGGGCAGCACGCTGTTCGTACGCAATCGCGCCGGAGCCCGCCTGACGCCCAATGGCGAAGCGTTCGTGGTGTATGCCAATCAACTGGTGGAAACCTGGGAAGCCGCCCGGCGTGATCTGCCGTTGCCCGAGGGGTATCACGATGTGCTGCACATCGGTGGCGAGGTCAGTCTGTGTAACCCGCTGATGCTGAGCTGGGCTGGCGAACTGCGCAGAAATATCCCCGGCCATGCCCTGCGCATGGAAGTTCGCGACGGTGAGAACCTGCTGCGTCAATTGGAACTGGGGGTGCTGGATGCAGCACTGGTCTATCAGCCTGAATACTTACCGGGCCTGCAGGTCGAACAGGTTCTTGAGGAGAAACTCGTGCTGGTGCGCCTGCCCGGGTGCCCCGAGCCTTACGTCTACATCGACTGGGGCCAGGATTTCCGTCGCCGGCATGATGCCGCGCTGCCGGAAAAAGCCAAGGCAGCCCTGAGCTTCAACCTTGGGCCACTGGCCTTGCAGTACATCCTGGAAAACGGCGGCAGCGGCTACTTCCGCACCCGCGTCGTGCAGAGTTACCTGGAAAGCGGCGTGCTGGAACAAGTGCCCAAGGCCCCCGAGTTCAACTACCCCACCTACCTGGTCTACTCCCGCGACCGTGACTCGCCAACCCTGCAACAGGCCTTCGATCTGCTGCGCGAGGTGATCAAGACCGATGACGATTGGTCGCAACGCTGGGACCCGCTGACCTGAGTCCGGTTTGCACCGGATGATGGCCGTTGTGTCCTCAAGGTTCGGCCTGCCAAAACGCCGGGATCGACTAATCTGCTGGGAATAACAATAACGACAGGTGATTGCAGTGAGGCAGACCACCGAAGCATTCCGCAGCCGTTACCGCGCCAACGTTCATCCTTTGTATAACCCGTGGCTGCATGGCGCCTTTGTCCTGCTGTTCGGCCTGGGGGCCATCACTCTGTTTTGGAGCACCGTCCACCAGATACAACCGCTGGAGTGGCTGGCGTTGCCAGTGGCCTTGTTATTCTTCAACGCTGGCGTGTACCTGGTCCATCGGCACCTGGGCCATCAGAAAAAGACCTTCGCGCGAGTGTTCTATGCCCGCCATACCGGCGATCACCACAGTTTTTTCGCACCCGGCCACATGACCTACGACAGCCCTCGCGACTGGCGGGTGATTCTGTTTCCCGCCTGGCTGATCGTCTTGCACACCTTGATCATCACCTTGCCTATCTGGTGGCTGTTCTCACAATTGGATACCAACGTCGCCGGGCTGGTGGGGGGCTGCCTGGTCCTCGGCTACCTGGCCTATGAAGTGTTTCACGCCTGCGAGCATCTGCCGTCACACCATCCGCTGACACGCCTGCCGTGGATTCGCCAGATGCGTCGTCTGCATGAACTGCATCACCGTCGCGAGATGATGCAGGAGCGCAATTTCAACATCGTTTTTCCATTGATGGATTACCTGTTCGGCACCCTTTACTGGGAACCGGAACAAGACGTCCCCTATCTGCCGAGCGCGCCCATGACCCGCATGCAGCATCAGATCGACATCGCCGGACACCCTATCGATGTGCTCGCCTACGCCAGTACCGTGACCCGTTGGCCCGAATGGCATCCATCGTCGCTCAGGATCAATGGGCAGAAAGGCCCGTTGCATGCCGGCGCGCGATTCGAGGAGGACATTCGAGCGGGTGGACGCGACGGTCATTTAAGCTGGATCGTCGATGAGTACCTGCCCGGACGCCGCTGGGTGGCCCAAGCCCAGGGCGACCATGGGCTGTCATTGATTCTGACTTATGCGTGTGAAGCCGAGGGCGACGGCACGCGATTTATCCGCACCCTGGAGTACCAGTTCAACGGCTTGGGGATGCGCATAGCCAACCGCTTGCTGCTCAAGCGGCGAATCGACAATGAGTCGGCGGCATCGATGCTGGCCTTGCGCGAAATGGCGGAAAAACACCTGGCACTCTCAGCCGGTGTCCGCGCGTGAACCGATTGTTCAAGGCACTGTTGCTGGTGATCGTGGCTATCGTCGCGTTCCTGCTGCTGATGCCCACCAAAGTACAGCCGGTGGCCTGGGCACCGTCGCCCGCGCCCTCCCTTACCAGCGGCATCTATGCCGATAATCAACGCCTCAAAGGCGTGGAACGGGTTGGCCCCGCGGACATCGATGGTCCGGAAGCGCTGCTGTTGGAAGAGGATGCGCTGATCACCGGATTGCATGACGGTCGAGTGATCCGCACCCGTCTGGATGGCAAGGTCACCAAAGTCCTGGCCGTCACCGGTGGCCGCCCCTTGGGCCTGGCCCGCCATCCCAATGGTTTGCTGGTGATCGCCGATGCGGTCAAGGGCTTGCTGTCGCTGGACGCCCAGGGTCGCCTGGTGGCGATGACCACGACGGCCGGGGGCGTGCCTTTGGGCTTCACCGATGATGTGGCCATCGACAAGTCCGGGCACTACGCCTATTTCAGCGACGCCTCCAGCCGCTTCGGCTACGGCAAGGACGGCGAAGCGATCATCGAGCACGGTGGCGACGGTCGGTTGCTGCGGTACGACTTCCAGAGCGGAAAGACCGCGGTGCTGCTGGACAAGCTGGAGTTTGCCAACGGTGTCACGCTGGGGCCGGACGATGCCTACGTACTGGTCAACGAAACCGGCGCCTATCGCATTAGCCGTTACTGGCTGACCGGGCCAAAAGCCGGCACTCACGACCTGTTCATCGATAACCTGCCCGGGCTGCCGGACAACGTGTCGTTCAATGGCCACGAGCGTTTCTGGGTCGCACTGTACGCACCGCGCAATGCCTTGCTCGATAGCACAGCCGCCCATCCCTTCGTTCGTAAGATGATCGCGCGAGCCATGACTGTCCTGCCCAAGCCGGTGGAAAAACGCGCGTTCGCTCTGGGCCTGGACCTTGAAGGCAAGGTGATCGCCAATCTGCAGGACGGCAGCAGCGGCAACTACTCGCCCATCACGACGGTGCGCGAATATGGAGACTGGTTGTATTTCGGTTCATTGAAGGCGCAGAACATGGTGCGGTTGCCACTGAGCGCCGCGCTTCAATAGAAGATCAAAAGATCGCAGCCTTCGGCAGCTCCTACAGGTGTACACCGACCCCATGTAGGCGCTGCCGAAGGCTGCGATCTTTTGACTTTACTGAAGGAAATTCTGGATGCCTCGTAAGGCACCTCGCATGGAGCCGTATCCTGGGACTCTGAACATTCGAGGTGCCGGTTTTCCCGAATCAGGGTGACGACTGGAGTTGTCTGACGATCTTGTCCTTGACCTCAAGGCGCTTGGCCTTGAGCTTGGTCACCGCATCATCGCTGGATTTGGCCTCCTCTGCCTCCACCACCGCTTTATCCGCCTGGGAATACTTGTTGATCAGTGAATCCAGTAACGGATCTTCGGCGCGTTTCTTCTGGATTTCTTCCTTTGTGCGTTTCAGATCCTGAAAAAGGTCGTGGGGCACCGGCATGGAACACCTCCGTTTGTTAATCGGTAGCAAACGCGACTGATTGCGTTCGCCAACTATCAGAATGGCCTCGGTTACCCGATTCTGTCGACCATCTGTCAGACCAGCGGTGGCCGTTCGTCGTCCTGTGGCCAATGCGATAAAACCTTTTCCCTGATCATCCAAAGGACTGGCACGTCCCTGTAGGAGCAAAGCTTGCTCGCGATGGCGGTGTGTCAGGCAAATCGCAATCGCGAGCAAGCTCTGCTCCTACACAGGTAATGTGCTTAGCCGTTGAGGACCGTGCGGATCATCCGGGTCAGTGCCTGCGGACTATAAGGTTTGCTCAGCAAATAGGTGTCGGGGCTGAGTTGGTGATTGCGCGAGATAATGTCGCGGGTGTGCCCGGAGGTGAACAACACCGCCAGCGGAGGGCTCTGCACTTTCGCCCAGGCCGCGAGGTCCGAGCTTTTAATCAGACCGGGCATGACCACATCGGTGAAGATCAGGTCCACCCCCACGCCCTCAAGCAGCATCTGCATGGCGATGTCGGCATTGGCGGCCGTCATCACGTGATACCCCTCTTCACGCAACAATTCCACGGTCGAGGTGCGCACCGCTTCATTGTCCTCGACCACCAGGATCCGTTCATGGCCACCCCGTTGCTGGACGTCGGGCACCGTTGTGTCACCCTCCGCAGGGCGCAGGCTGCGAGGGAAATAAAGCTGCACCCGGGTGCCCTCGCCGACAACGCTGGACATCTCGATATGCCCACCGCTCTGTTTGACGAAGCCGAACACCATGCTCAGCCCCAGCCCAGTGCCCTGACCATCAGGTTTGGTGGTGAAAAACGGCTCGAAGGCCTGGGCGAGTACCTGGGGCGGCATACCGGCCCCGGTATCAACGACGGTCACCCGTACATAATCGCCGGCGGCGATGCCCTTGCCCGTACAAAACGCTTGATCGAGGGTGATGTTTTCGGCGCTCAGCTCCAGGATCCCCTCGCCCTTCATCGCATCCCGGGCATTGATCGCCAGATTGAGCAGGGTGTTTTCCAACTGGTTGCGATCGACAAACACCGGCCAGGGATCTACGGCGGCGCTCATCCGGATTTGAAGGGTTTCCCCCAGCGCGCGCTGCAACAGTTCGCCAAGGCCGTCGAAAATCTGCTGCAACGTGTAGATCGCGGGCGACAATGGCTGGCGTCGGGCAAACGCCAGCAATTGCGATGAGAGTTTGGCGCCGCGCTCGACCGCGGCAATCGATGCAGTCACCCGGCGCTGCACATTGGCATTGTTCGATTCATGACGCGCCAACAAGTGCAGGTTACCGGCGATGACCTGCAACAGGTTGTTGAAGTCGTGGGCCACACCCCCGGTCAGGCCACCGATGGCTTCGAGCTTCTGTGACTGGCGCAACTGCTCTTCGGCCGCCAGGCGTGCCTCCACTTCATCGGCAACACGCTGCTCCAGATTACGGGTGAACTTGAGCAAGGACTCTTCAGCGTTCTTGCGCTCGTGGATGTCGATCAACACCCCGGGAAATCGAAACGGCTCGCCCTGTTCATTGAACTCGCAACAACCGCTGGCCAATACCCAAAGATAACTGCCATCGGGGCGCAGGACACGGTACTCGGCGTTATAGGGTGCCGCCGTTTCCATGGATTGTTTGACTTGCTCCTGCACCCAGCTGCGATCGTCTGGATGAATGTGCGCCTCGGCGATGTCCTGCGGCAGGTTGTCCAGTGGTGTCCCGAGGGGATAGGAAAACGTGCGGGCAAACCGCTCATCGCCGCTCAGCACGTTGGCCTTGATGTCCAGCACAAACGAGCCGAGCAAGGCACCGGCATTCAGGGCCAGGCGCACCCGTTCGTTGTCAGCGCGATAGGCATTTTCGGCGGCTTGACGCAGGCGTTCGGAGATCACGAACTCGGTGGTTTCGACGACCATCGCCATGACCCCCGCGGGACGACCATCATCATTGGCCACTGGGCTGTAATACAGGTCCAGCCAGACGTCTTCGGGAACCCCGTCACGCAGCAGCACCAGCACTTTATTGTGATAGGACAATGTGCCACCGGCCAGGCAGGTATCGACCACATGGCGATTGAAATCGGCGACTTCCGGCCAGCCCAGCTCCACCGGCGAACCCAACAGATAAGGGTGTCGACCGCCAGCAAAGGTCGAATAGGCATCGTTGTAGATCATGAAACCGGCCCGGCCCCAGAGCATCACCATCGGCAGTGACGAGGCGAGCATCAGTTGCACCGCACTGCAAAGAGACTTGCTCCAGGTGTCGATGGCGCCCAGTTCGGTACGACTCCAGTCGAACGCCCGAATACGTTCGGCCATTTCGCCGCTCCAACCGGCACACCCATGGCTTTCGTCTAGAAACTGCATTGGCTGGCTCTGATGTGCACCCGTATGGTTCGAGCTACGCGGATGCCAATGGTTCATCGATGTAGGAGCGAGCATGCTCGCGATGGTCGTCAACGATAACGCTAGCAGCCTGACACCCCGCAGTGTCCTGTCGTCCATCGCGAGCATGCTCGCTCCTACAGGGGAGTGTAGCCCCTTACACCTCAATCAAATGCTTGAGCGGGTTGTAGCTGGTCTTCAAGGTGGCCGCGACGTCGAGAATCGCTTTCTGGATGCCATTGAGGTGCATGCAGGTCAGTTCGATCGCCGCGCTCTGGTTGCCCGCCTCGATGTACTCGATCAGCCGCAGGTGTTCGTCGTCGCGACAGGCTTCGTGGCTGTCGTCATCCAGTGCGGCGGCGTACAGCGAGGCTCGGGAGATCAGTTTCTGGAACCAATCGAGCAACACCGGGTTGTTCAGGCTGCGGGCGAGCTTGATGTGGAACTCGCCCAGCAGATGAATCAAGCGTTCGTGATCGCCGCTTTGATGCGCTTCATCCTCCAGCAGCAGGTGATCGCGCAGGTCCTGGGTCACCGCCGTATCCCGGCGCCGGCATAGCTCGGTGACGATGCCAATCTCGATCAGGCGCCGGGTTTCGAACAAAGAACGGATCTCTTCGTCACTCGGTAGCGACACCGACGCACCTTTATTGGGCTCGGTGGTGACTAGGCCATCGGCTTCCAATTGCTTGAGCGCGGCACGAACCGATGTGCGGCTGACATTGAAAAGTTCAGCCAGTGACGCCTCGCCCAACTTCATGCCTGGACGCAACGAACGCTTGCTGATCGCCTCGTAAACCCCTTGGTAGACGCGGTCGACCGTGGTCTCCAGTTTCTTTTCCGCCATCGAATAACTCCTTCAGCGCCAGTCAACCGACCCCAGGCGAATGCACAGCCTTGAAAAAGGGGGTTGCACCGGCAGATTAATCCGGGTATTTCTAAATTGCATCCAGATTTTGCATACAATAATTAGAGGAATGCACCATTATGGGTCATCCAGTTGCAATCGAAGTGCGTAACGTCTCAAAACGCTATTCAGACGATCCAGGATTGGCGCCAGCCCTGGACAACGTCTCGGTCGACATTGCCGACAACGAGTTCTTCACCCTGCTCGGCCCCTCCGGCTGCGGCAAGACCACTTTGCTGCGCACCATCGCCGGCTTCGAGCATGTCAGCGACGGTGAAATCCGCCTCGCAGGCGAGCCGGTCAACGACCTGCCGCCCTTCAAGCGCCGGGTCAATACGGTGTTCCAGAGTTACGCACTGTTTCCACATATGACTGTTGCCCAGAATATCGCCTTCGGCCTCGAGATGCAGGGTCTTGATCGCAAGCAGATCCCGCAGCGGGTCGATGAAATGCTGGCGTTGGTGCAAATGCAGCACCTGGCGCGGCGCAAACCGGCGGAATTGTCCGGCGGCCAACAACAACGGGTGGCGCTGGCCCGAGCCTTGGCGCCGAAACCAAAAGTGCTGCTGCTCGATGAACCGCTGTCGGCGCTGGATCTGAAGCTGCGCAAGGAAATGCAGGTCGAACTCAAGCGCGTGCAGAAAGAAGCCGGGATCACCTTCATTTTCGTCACCCACGACCAGGAAGAAGCCCTGACCCTGTCCGATCGCATCGCGGTCATGTCTGCCGGCAAGATCCTGCAGATCGGTACGCCAAACGACATTTACGAACGGCCGCAGCATCAGTTCGTCGCGCAGTTCATCGGTGACATCAACTTCCTGCCCGGCCACCTCAAGCGTGGCCAGCACAACGAAAACCTGTTTGTGCCCAACGGCATGCCCGTGGAAATCCCCTGCCCGCCCCAAGGCATCAACGGCAAGGTGCAACTGGCGTTCCGCCCTGAACGTTCACAACTGGTGGACCCGGCGCAACCGCATCACCTGCGCGGGGTCATCGAAGCGGTGCTGTACGTGGGCACCGCCACCCTCTACCAGTGCCGCCTGAACAACGACATCAAAGTCATGCTGCGCGAAAACAACGAAGGCCTGAACCGCAACCGCGGGGTCGGCGATCGCGTGGCGGTCAACCTGCCGCCCCATGCCTGCCTGTTGATGGAGGCCTGAGATGAGCGTCAGCAGCACTTCCCCCGCCCTCAACCGGGCGCTGTTGCTCAGCCCGGTGGTTCTGACCCTGCTGGCCCTGATCGCCATTCCACTAGGCATCATGGGCTACATCAGCCTGTTGCCGCGCAACGTTTATGGCGGCGTCGACTGGCAGGCCAACTGGCAATTGCAAAGCTACGTGCAGCTGTTTTTCCAGGAAGGTTTCGACGGTGAGCTGGAACTGAACTGGGTCTACGCCCAGGCGCTGCTGCGCTCGGTGTTCCAGGCCGGCGGCACCACGGTGCTGTGTTTCCTGTTCGGCTTTCCGGTAGCGCTGTGGATGTCGAGCCTGACCCCGCGCCGGCGCAACCTGATGGTGTTGCTGATCACCATTCCGTTCTGGACCAACCTGCTGATCCGCAACTACGCCTGGCTGATCATCCTGCGCGAACAGGGCTGGGTCGCCCAGAGCCTCAATGCGCTGTTCCCGTCTGCCGGTGGCATCACCCTGCTCTACAACGACTTCGCCGTCAGTGTCGGGCTGGTCTACAGCTTCCTGCCGTTCATGATCCTGCCGATCTATTCGACCCTGGAAAAACTCGACTGGCGCCTGGTAGAGGCGGCCTACGACCTGGGGGCCAATCGTTGGCATGCCCTGCGGCGGATCATTTTGCCGTTGTCGATGCCGGGGGTGATTGCCGGCTCCCTGCTGGTGTTCGTGCCGAGCCTCGGCGCCTTCATCACCCCAGCGATTCTTGGCGGCGGCAAAACGCTGATGATCGGCAACCTGATCCAGCAACAGTTCGGCACCGCGCGCAACTGGCCGTTGGGCAGCTCGCTGTCCTTTCTGCTGCTGGGGATTTTGCTGTTGTCCCTGGTGCTCTACGCCCTGTATAGCCGCAGCGCCGCTAAAACTCTTCGCCGGGGAGCCACCGCATGATCGCCCTGCACCTGAAAAAACTGCCGATGACCCGGGAAGTCAGCCTGCTGATCCTGGCCTACCTGTACCTGCCGATCTTCGTGCTGATCGCCTACAGCTTCAACGCCAACCGCTCGGCAACGGTGTGGACCGAGTTCTCCCTGGACTGGTACGGACGCATTTTGGCCAACCCGTCAATCCAGACAGCGGCGCTGAACTCAATCATCGTCGCCGGCATCGCCACGGTCTGCGCTACCGCCATTGCACTGCTGGCGGCGCTGGCGACTTACCGGCCGTTCTATGGGCAGAAGATGGTCGAGGGCGGGATCAACCTGCCGCTGATCCTGCCGGAGATCGTCACCGCCGTCGCCACGCTGCTGCTGTTCATGGCACTGGGGATCAAGCTCGGTCTGCTGACGGTGATCGTCGCACACATCGGCTTTTGCATTCCCTTCGCCTACCTGCCGATTCGCGCGCGACTCAACGATCTGGACAAGAGCCTGCTGGAAGCGGCGAACGATCTGTACGCCAACCCCTGGCAGGTGTTTCGCCGGGTGACGCTGCCGCTGTTGTGGCCGGCGGTGCTGTCCGGTTCGGTGCTGGCGTTCGTGGTCAGCCTCGACGATTTCATCATGACCTTCTTCGTTGCCGGCCCCGGTTCCACGACCCTGCCGGTGTACATCTTCTCGGCGATCAAGGCCGGCGTGACGCCGGAGATCAACGCGATCTCGACCCTGATGCTGGTGATTTCCATCGTGCTGGTGGTGCTGGCCTTCTGGCTGGGACAGCGCGGCAAACAACAATAAGCCCGGAGACTTCCTTAATGAGCAAGAAAGTGAAAAGCCTGCGTTTTGCCGTTGCCAGTCTGGCCCTGAGTTGCTTTACCGCACTCACTGCGTTCGGCGCCCAGGCCGCCGAACCCAAGGAGCTGTTCTTCTACAACTGGACCGACTACTACCCGGTCGACCTGCTGGCCAAGTTTGAAAAGGAGACCGGCATCAAGGTCACCATGGACGGCTACGACAGCAACGAAACCCTGCTGGCCAAGTTGCAGGCCGGTGGCGCCGCCTATGACGTGATCGTGCCGTCGCAGTCGATCATGCGCACCCTGATCAACCAGAACCTGCTGCTGGAAATCGACACCCCCACTCTGCCCAACTTCCAGTATGTGAAACCGGCGTTCCGCGATCCGGCCTTCGACCCTGGGCGCAAATTCTCGGCGCCGTACTTGTGGGGCACCACCGGGTTCTCCTATGACAGCGCCCGGGTGCCTGGCGGCAAGCTGGATGACTCGTGGAAAGAGTTCTTCGAGCCGCGCAAGGAACTGCAAGGTCAATTGGCCGCACTCGACACCTCCAGCAGCGTGATCAATGCCGCCAGCCATTACCTGAATGTCGACGAATGCACCGAGAACCCGCAGGACGCCAAGCGCATCCTCGAACTGCTGCAAAAACAGAAACCCTTCCTGAAGATGTACAGCTCGGACAACACCGTCGACCGCATGGCGTCCGGTGAAGTGATCATGATGCAGAACTGGAACGGCTCTACCGCCCGGGCCACCTTGCAGAAGAGCACCATCAAATACGTGTACCCGAAAGAAGGCCTGGCGATGTTCCAGGACAACTTCGCCGTACCGAAAAGCGCGCCGCACCCTGGCAACGCCAAGATCTTCATCGACTGGATGATGAAACCGGAAAACGCCGCCGCCGTGTCCAACGCCATCGCCTACGCCAACGGCATCCAGAGCGACAAGCTGATCGACGCCAAGTGGCAAGTGATGGACGCGATCAACATGCCCGACGAATTCGCCTCGCGCCTGCGCCCTGAAAAGGAATGCAGCAACAAGGCGCGGGAACTGCAGGACCGAATCTGGGCCAAGCTCAAGGGCTGACTTTAGACCGAGTCGTTCCCATCGCCAGCAAGCCGGCTCCTACGGATACGGTGGTGTCCTTGTAGGAGCCGGCTTGCTGGCGATGAGGCCCTCCCAAACACCACGACATTAGAGGTAACCAATGACCCACCCCCGCTGGCTACGCAACGTACGCCCCTACGGCGCTCCCGCCGAAGACCTGCTGATCGAAAACGGCCGTTTCACCCAGCGTCGCCCGGCCTCGACCAGCGAACTGTTGGCCACCGACATCGACGGCCAGAACCAGTTGCTCACCGGTGCCCTGGTGGAAAGCCACGTGCACCTGGACAAAACCCTGTACGGCCAGCCCTGGCGCCCGAACAGCGCAGGTCCCACGCTCAAGGATTACATCGCCAACGAGCGCCGTGTGCTACGCGAAGTCGAAGCCCCCATCGCGCAACGCGCCGGTGCCTTGCTGGAAAACTGCATCGCCCGTGGCTCGCTGACGATGCGTTGCCACGTCGACATCGACCCGGAATTCGGCCTGCGCCATGTCCAGGCCATGCAGCAACTGCGTGAAAAATACCGCGACCTGATCGACCTGCAACTGGTGGTGTTCCCACAAACCGGCCTGATCAGCCGTCCCGGCACCGCCGAGCTGATGCGCGAAGCCATGGCCCTGGGCGTAGAAAACGTCGGCGGCCTCGACCCTTGCGGCATCGACAACGACCCCATCGCGCAACTGGACTTCGTGTTCGAACTGGCCAGTGAATTCAACCGTGGCGTGGACATTCACCTACACGACAAGGGTGAACTGGGCCTGTGGCAGATCAAGCTCATTGCCGACTACACCGAGCGCTTCGACCTTCAGAACCGCGTGATGATCAGCCACGCCTATTGCCTGGGCATGCTGCCGTGGAGCCAGGTAAAGCCGGTGGCCGAGCGTCTGGCGGTACTGGGGATTTCCCTGATGAGTTCGGCACCGGCCGATACCGCCGTGCCACCGTTCCTCGCCTTGCGCGAAACCGGCGTGAACGTTTGCCTGGGCTCCGACGGCATCCGCGATGCCTGGTCGCCCATGGGCAACGGCGACATGCTGGAACGGGCGATGTTGCTGGCATTCCGTTTTGACTTGAGCAAGGACCAAGAGCTGGCGGCGGCGTTTGATGCGGCTACCGTCAATGGCGCACGGGCGTTGGGCTGTGAAGGTTATGGTTTGGAGATCGGCCAGCCAGCGGACTTCTTGCTGATGCCGGTGCAGACCCTGGGCGAAGCCGTGGTGTCACGACCTGTGCGTCAGGTCTATCGCGCGGGTCAGTTGATTGCTGCAGGTGGCCGTTTGCTGGAAAGCCGTCTGTGAAGCGCATCGGCTTGCGGGCCAGTTGCGTGGTTGGCTTCGACGGCGCGCAGCATGTGTTATGGCGCAACGGCGAAGTGGTCTTCGCAGGCGCTCACATTGAGTTCGTCGGTCGAGGTTATGAGGGACCGGTCGATCAGTGGATGGACTATGGCAACGCGCTGATCGGTCCCGGCTTCATTGATCTGGATGCCCTCGGCGATCTCGATTCCACAGTACTGACCCTGGACAACGGCGACGAGCGTGACATGGGCCGGATGTGGTCGGCTGAGTATCTGGCGCGCGGGCCACGGGAAAGCTACAACTTCGATGAAGAGGTATTCAAATACCGCTACGCCTTCACTCAACTGATCCGCAACGGCATCACCACCGCCATGCCGATCACCTCGATGTATTACCGCGAGTGGGCGGAAACCTACGATGAATTTTCCGCAGTGGCCGGCGTCGCGACCGAGCTGGGGTTGCGCACGTACCTCGGCCCCTGCTACATGAGCGGCATGAGCTACTGGCAGGCCGACGGCACGCTGGCGCACCACTGGGACGAAGCACGAGGCCTGGCGGGACTTGATACGGCCGAGCGGTTTTTCCGGGATTTCGATGGTGCCAATGGCGGCCTGATTCGCGGCGCGCTGCTGCCCGATCGCATCCAGACCTGCACCCCGGCGCTGTTGCAACGTACTGCCGCGCTCAGTCGCGAGCTTGATGCGCCGATGCGCTTGCATTGCTGCCAGGGCTTGGGCGAAGTGGCGCTGGTCGAGCAACTGCGCGGCACTTCACCGCTGGGCTGGTTGCAGCAACTCGACCTGTTGACCCCGCGCAGTCTGCTGCCCCACGGCATCTACACCCGTGGCGACGATGACTTGCAGCGAGTGGTGGACGGTGGCGCCAACCTGGTGCATTGCCCGGTGGTGTTCGCCCGGGATGGCGAGGCGCTGAACGCCTTCGGCCGCTATCGGGCCAAGGGCGTCAACTTTGCTCTGGGCACCGACACCTGGCCTGCGGATTTGCTGGACAACATGCGTCAGGGTTTGAACATCGCGCGGTTGATGGAGGGCGGCAACGGGCTGACCAGCGCGCTGGATCTGTACAACGCCGCCACCCTCGGCGGTGCCAAGGCTTTGGGTCGCGACGACATCGGCCGTCTGGCGCCGGGGGCCAAGGCCGACATCACCGTATTCAGCCTGCGCGGCCTGCATCTGGGGCCGCTGTTCGATCCTCTGAAAAACCTGGTGCTGGCTGGTCGCGGTGACGACTGCATCGCCAGCTATATCGACGGCCGCTGCGTGATGCAGGACGGTCAAGTGAACGGTGTCGACTACCCCGCCCTGCAACGCCAGGCCCAAGGGCAATTCGAAAAATTGATGCGCAGTCACAGTGACCGGGCCTTCGGCCAGCCGGACTGGAAAACCCTGTTCAAACCGGCCATCCCGTATGCCGACGACTACAGCGCACAGGCGCCGCTGTGCGCCATCGATCCCCTTCTTTAGAGATGTCTGCCATGCAAAGCTTCGACTTCAGCCAGCTGAACCCACGGGAAAAATACAAGATCCTGATCGGCAGCGTGGTGCCGCGGCCGATTGCCTTGGTGACCACCGTCGACGGCGAAGGCCGGGTCAACGCCGCACCCTTCAGCTTTTTCAACGCGCTGTCCGCCGACCCGCCGATCCTGGCGCTGGGCGTGGAAAACTACGACGACCAGAGCCCCAAGGACACCACACGCAATATCCAGCTCAACCAGGAGTTCACCGTCAACATCGTCAGCGATGCCCTGGTGGAGGCCATGAACGTCTGCGCCGTGCCCTTCGCCCCCGGCTTCGATGAACTGACCGCCGCCGGCCTCACTGCCATCGCCGGCACCACGGTCAAATGCCCGCGCATCGGCGAAGCCCCGGTGGCGCTGGAATGCCGGCGGATGATGGCGCTGAACATCGGGCAGTCGCGGGAGATCATTTTCGGTGAAGTGCTGATGGCTCATGTGCGGGATGAATTGATAGACCCAGAAACTTTGTACATCGATCAATTGGGGCTGGATGCGATCGGGCGCATGGGTGGCCACGGTTACGCACGCACCCGGGACTACTTCGATCTTCCGACTCGCTCATTGCAGGCATGGACAGAGGCGCCAGGTGGCGGGGAACGGTTTTGGCCCATTGCCAAATAGCCAGCCTTCACACAAAACCTGTGGGAGCGGGCTTGCCCGCGAAAGCGGTGTGTCAGTCACATAAGTTGTTGGATGTGCCGACGCCTTCGCGGGCAAGCCCGCTCCCACAGGGTTTTGCGTTGATTGGATGATTCGAGCACGACCCAAATACCTGTAGGAGCGAGCCTGCTCGCGATGGCGGTGTCCCAGTCACATAGTGTGTTGGATATGCCGACGCCTTCGCGGGCAAGCCCGCTCCCACAGGGTTTTGCGTTGATTGGATGATTCGAGCACGACCCAAATACCTGTAGGAGCGAGCATGCTCGCGATGGCGGTGCCCCAGTCACATAGTTTGTTGGATGTGCTGACGCCTTCGCGGGCAAGCCCACTCCCACAGGGTTTTGCGTTGATTGGATGATTCGAGCACGACACAAATACCTGTAGGAGCGAGCATGCTCGCGATGGCGGTGCCCCAGTCACATAGTTTGTTGGATGTGCTGACGCTATCGCGAGCAGGCTCGCTCCCACAGGGTTTTGCGTTGATTGGATGATTCGAGCACGACCCAAATACCTGTAGGAGCGAGCCTGCTCGCGATGGCGGTGCCCCAGTCACATAGTTTGTTGGATGTGCCGACGCTATCGCTAGCAGGTTCGCTCTCACAGGGTTTGTGTGTTTCAAGGCGGAATCGGGATCAATGAAAATCCCGGCTGCGCACGGTGATGCCGTCGAGCAGTGGGCTCAGGTCACTCAGGCGCCCGGCGATCAGGTGGCGCACTTCGCCCTCCTTTTCCCAGCGCCCGTCGACCTTGAGCAGTTGTGAACCCACCAGAACACGGCGCTGGCGGTCGGCCAGGTCGCGCCAGACCACCACGTTGACGTTGCCGAACTCATCTTCGAGGGTGACGAAGGTCACACCACTGGCGGTACCCGGTCGTTGTCGTCCGGTGACCAGCCCGGCGACACTGACGGGTCGGCCGTGTTCGACGTCCAGCAATTCTTTCGAACTGCGGCAACGTCGGGCTTTCAACTCACCGCGCAGCAACGCCAGTGGATGCGGGCCGAGGGTGGTGCCGACACTGGCATAATCGGCGCGCAGGTCTTCGCCGACTGTGGGCTTTGGCAACTCAATTGCCACCTCCTCGTGACGGGACAAACCGGCAAACAACCCGAGCTGTTTCTCCACCCCCGCCACTTCCCAGCGCGCCCGGTGGCGGTCACCGGCCAACCCGCGCAACGCACCGGCATCGGCCAATTGCTCCTGGGCGCGGGCGTCCAGTTGCGCCCGCTCGCCAAGGTCCGCGATGTCGGCAAACGCGCCCTTGCCTCGCGCCGTTTCGATGCGCCGGGCGTCGTCTTCGCGAAAACCCTTGATCATGCGCAACCCCATGCGAATCGCCGGTTGCGCACCGGCAATCGGTTCCAGGCTGCAATCCCAGTCACTGGCGCGCACGTCCACCGGGCGGATCTGCAAATGATGCCTACGCGCGTCCTGCAGAATCTGGTCCGGACTGTAGAAGCCCATGGGCCAACTGTTGATCAGTGCACAGGCAAAGGCTGCCGGTTCATGACATTTCAGCCAGCAACTGGCGTAGGTCAGCAAAGCGAAACTGGCGGCATGGGACTCGGGAAAGCCGTAACTGCCAAAACCCTTGATCTGTTCGAAGATCTGCGCGGCGAACTCGGCGCTGTAGCCGTTTTTCTTCATGCCGGCGGCCAGGCGCTCCTTGTGCGGTTCGAGCCCGCCGTGGCGTTTCCAGGCCGCCATGGAGCGGCGCAACTGATCGGCTTCGCCGGGGCTGTAGTCGGCGGCGACGATGGCGATCTGCATCACCTGTTCCTGGAACAGTGGCACGCCGAGGGTTCTTTCCAGTACCACCTTGAGTTCTGGCGACGGATAGCTCTCCGGCTCCTCCTTGTTTCGCCGCCGCAGGTACGGATGCACCATGCCGCCCTGAATCGGCCCCGGCCGCACGATGGCCACCTCGATCACCAGGTCATAGAACTTGCGGGGCTTGAGCCTGGGCAGCATCGACATTTGCGCCCGAGATTCGATCTGGAACACGCCGATGGTGTCGGCGCGGCCAATCATGTCGTAGGTTGGCGAGTCTTCGGAGGGGATCGTCGCCAGGCTCAAATCCAGATTGCGATGGCGGCGCAACAGGTCGAAGCAACGGCGAATGGCGCTGAGCATGCCCAAGGCGAGGATATCGACCTTGAGCAGGCCTACCGCGTCCAGGTCGTCCTTGTCCCATTGAATGATGGTGCGCTCGGCCATCGCGGCGTTCTCTACCGGCACCAGCGTGTCCAGCGGCTGCTCGGAAATCACGAAGCCACCGGGGTGCTGGGACAGGTGCCGGGGGAAACCGATCAATTGTCCGGTCAGGCTCAATACCCGTCGCAATACCGGGCTTTCGGGGTCGAAACCGCCCTCCAGCAAGCGATCCACGGGCGGGGTTTCATCGCTCCAGTGACCGCAGCAATCGGCCAGGGCATTGATCTGATCCGGCGGCAAACCCAGCGCCTTGGCCACATCACGTACCGCACCGGCCGCGTGATACGTGCTGACCACGGCGGTCAGCGCCGCGCGTGACCGGCCATAGCGATTGAACACGTACTGCAAGACTTCTTCACGACGTTCGTGCTCAAAGTCCACATCGATATCCGGCGGCTCGTCGCGCTCCTTGGACAGAAAGCGCTCGAACAGCATGTTCATCCGATCCGGATCGATTTCGGTGATGCCCAGGGCAAAGCACACCGCCGAGTTGGCCGCCGAGCCCCGGCCTTGGCAGAGGATCTTCTCGCGCCGGGCGAAGGCGACGACGTCCTGTACGGTCAGGAAATAGCTTTCATAACCCAGCTCGGCGATCAGCCCCAATTCCTTCTCGATCAGCCCTCGCACCTTCGCACTGGCACCTTCGGGCCATCGCTGGCGAATGCCACGTTCAGTCAATTCTCGCAGCCAGGACGTGGCCGAATGCCCGTCAGGCACCAGTTCCCGAGGGTACTGATAGCGCAACTGGCCAAGGTCGAAGGTGCAGCGCCGGGCGATGACCAGGGTCTCGTCGAGCAAGGCTGGCGGATAGAGTTCGCGCAGCACGTCGAGGCTGCGCAGATGCCGCTCACCGTTGGGGTGCAAGCGCAACCCGGCGTCGGCCACCGGCAGGTGATGACGGATCGCGGTCATGGTGTCCTGCAAGGCCCGTCGTCCACGGGCGTGCATGTGCACATCGCCGCTGGCCACCGCCGCAATGCCCAGTTCTCTGGCCAGGGCCAGCAGATCGTGCAGGCGCCGGGTGTCGTCCTGACCGCGATGCAGTTGCACCGCCAGCCACAGGCGTTCGGCGAACACCTGCTTCAGCCAACGCCCCTGTTCGACGTCATCCACCGCGTCCGGCACCCACAGCGCCAACAGCCCCGGCAGCGGTTCGTTGAAATCCTCGCGCAGGATTTGATACTGGCCTTTCTGCGTGCGGCGGCGGGCCCGGGTGATCAGCCGGCACAGGGTCTGGTAGCCCTCGAGGTTCTCCACCAGCAACACCAGTTTCGGGCCGTTTTCGATGCGGATCTCGCTGCCGATGATCAGCGGCAGCTCCACGGATTTGGCCGCCTGCCAGGCGCGGACGATCCCGGCCAGGGTGCATTCGTCGGTGATTGCCAAAGCCTGATAGCCCTGCTTTTTGCCCCGTTGAAACAGTTCAAGGGCACTGGAAGCACCGCGCTGGAAACTGAAATTCGACAGGCAGTGCAGTTCGGCGTAGCCGGCGCTCATGCGAACCAGCCCTGCAACCACAAGGGGCCGTCCTCGCCGACCGCGCGCCAGGCCCAGCCCTGCTGGCCGGTGCGGGTTTCGATCAGGTAGTAATCGCGGCGCACGTCGTCGCCGTCCCACCAGCCGGACTCGATGCGCTCCGGCCCCATCAGGATGCGTGTGGAGTGTTCGTGCACCGCCAGCGGTTCGGTCAGCAGCCAGCCCGGTCGCTTCACGCCCGGCAATGGCCCGCAGGGCTGGTTGTCGGCACGGGCCTGCCAGGCGCATTCGGGTCGGTGATCGGCCTGAAAGCGCAGGCCATGCACGGCCTCATCCCCCAGCCGCGCGCGCAGGCGTTCGCGCAGTTGCTCCCAGGGCAAGGTTTGCTGCGGACGGTCATCGAACAGTTCCTGAAACTGCGGCACGAAGCTCGGCAAGTCTTCGGCGCGCAGGCGAAACCCGCGCACCGGCGCCTCGACCTGGACTTGCTCCAGCCGCCCACGGGCCAGCTCGAACAGCATGGCTGGATCACGCTCGGCGCTGAGCAGGCCAACTTTGATCAGTGTGTCCGGCAGCCCTGCGTGTTCCAGGTGCAGATCGAAGCGCTGCACCCCGCTGTCGCGACCGCACAGGAATGCCGACAGATCGCCGGTCAGGCGGCGCAATGGAAACAGCAGGGCCTGATGGGATTGCACGTCGTAGTTGAGTTCGATGCGCACATCGAAACGATCTGGTGGCAGATAAAACGCCAGCGCCAGCCGCCGTGTGCCGAACAAGGTGTCCAGATGCTTGAGCACCTGGGCCTCGAAACGCCGGGCCAGGCTCTGTCGTGGCAACGCCTGCACCTGGCCCAAGGTACGCAGCCCCATGCGCGACAAGGCCGTGGCGACGTTGGCCTCAAGGCCGATCCGGTCGACGGGCAATTGCCCCAGGTGGTACTGCAAGGCTTGATCGTCAGGCACCACCAGGCCGTCATAGGCGTTGGCCAGGATCCGTGCCGCCACCGGGTTGGGTGCGGCGACGATACGGTGGCGAAACCCCAGCTCGCCCAGTTCGCGGCGCAGGCGTGTTTCCAATTGCGCCCAGTCGCCGAACAGGCCCAGGCTGGACTCAATCTCGAACACCACCGCACGGGGGTAATGCACGCTGACCTGAGCACTGAAACGGTAGGCCCAGGCCGCCAGAAACTGTTGCCAATGCTCGATCTCGGCCACATCGTATTCCGCCGTGGCAAAGCCTTTGCTCAATGCCTGGGCGGCCGTCATCGACTGACCAGGACGCAGCCCCAGCGCCCGCGCCCCCGCGTTGACCGCCTGCAGCACCCGGCGTTGGGCCGGGCCGGTCAGCAGCGCCAGTGGCTCATCGGGATCGGTGCGCTGACGCAGTACCGCGTCCAACGCCAGTTGCGGGAACAGAATGCACACCCAACGCATGGCAACCTCAATGCCCCACAGCGAAGGCAATCGGCGCCGAGCGGGCCAGCCCGCCCCGGCATTTGAGCACGCGTAATTGCGCAGGCCTGGCGTCGATGGCGATGCGCAGGGCCGCCGGTGACGGGTTGATCGCTTCATGGATCGAGCGGTAGGCAAAGGCCAGAGTCGAGCCGGTTTCCGCGGCCACCTGCAAACGCCGCAACGCCCGGTCATCGGCCTTGTGCGGCCAGCACAACACCGCGCCGCAACTGCCCGAACGCAGGCATTGCTCCGCCGCCCACAGGGCATCGCGCTCGCTGGCCTGGATGATCGACAACTGACGCAGATCGACCCCGGCGCTCTGCCAGGCCTGGGGGTACGGCAAGAATGGTGGCGCCACCAGCACGATGCGCTCACCCGCAGCCGACAGCCGCGCCAGCGTCGGCCACACCAGTTGCAACTCACCCACGCCCTGCCCGGCCAGGAGGATTTCGGTCAATGCCGCCTCCGGCCAGCCGCCCGTGGGCAGCGCCGCATCCAGCGCAGCGTGTCCGGTGGGTTGCGGGCTGGCGGACGGCGGCGCAGGCCGGCCCTTCCAGACCTGGCCGCCATTGAACAACGTATCCAGCGCGACGACGGCCCCCATCAGCCTTGCCTCACCAGACCGCAGAACACCCCTTCGATGGCCAGGTCCCGGTCGGCTTCGACGATGATGGGCTGGTACGCCGGGTTGCGCGGCAGCAGGCGAACCGTATCGCCTATTCGCTCGAAACGCTTGATGGTCACTTCACCGTCCAGGCGCGCCACGACGATCTGGCCATTGATGGCCTCGGGGCTGCGGTGCACACCCACCAGATCGCCATCGAGAATGCCGTCCTCGATCATCGAATCGCCGCGCACCCGCAGCATGTAGTCCGGCGCCCGCGAGAAGATCGACGGATCGAGCAGCAATCGGCTATGGACCTCGGCATCGGCACCGATCGGCACACCCGCCGCGACCCGGCCGAGCACTGGAATGTCCAGCAGTTCGGGGCGCGCAGGCTGGCCGAGCAAGCGAATGCCCCGGGCCTGATGCGGATTGACCTCGATGAAACCGGCTTCGGTCAGCGCCAGCACATGCTTGCGCGCCACGCTGCGGGAGGCAAAACCAAAGGCCTCGCTGATTTCAGCGAGGCTCGGGGACTGACCGTGCTCGGCGATGCGTTCGCGGATGAAGGTCAAGATGGCGGTACGGCGGGGAGTGAGAGTCGTCATGGAGTACATTTGTACTCTTCTGCGAATTTTCTTACAAGATCTGTCCGTCTGCTCGCACTGTGGCGCACACCGCTGTGGGAGCAAAGCTTGCTCGCGATGGCGGTGCGTCAGACACACCAATATTGATTGTGCAAACGCAATCGCGAGCAAGCTTTGCTCCTACAGGGCGGGGGATGCCAGAAACCCTGCGATGTAATCGATAAACGCCAGCACCTTGGCCGTGGCCCGTCGATGGCTGGGGTACACCGCCAGGATGTGCGGGCCAAAGGAGTCCGGGTCGATGTCGTAGTCAGCCATCACCCGCACCAGTCGCCCGTCCGCCAGATACGGCGCGGCACTCCACAAGGGGGTGTGCAGCAACCCGCGACCGGCCAGGGCGTTGGCCAGCAACAAATCGTAGTTGTCGCTGCACAAACGTGGCGACCGGGGTTGCGGCACGCTCAAGCGTTGGCCGTCGCGCTCGGCCCACCAGAATTCGCGGCTGAGCAACGGATGGCGATACAGCAACCATTCGTGCTCATCGAGGGTCTGCGGAGTGACCGCCAGCCCCTTGCGCGCCAGGTACTCAGGGCTTGCGCACAGCGCCAGGCGGTTGCTGCCGACCACACGGGCGATCAACCCCGGCAAATCGTCATGGCCTTCACGCAAGGCCAGGTCGTAGCCGCTTTCCAGCAGATTGACGAAGTCGTCACACAGGTCCACCTGCAGGTTGATCTGCGGGAATTGCTCAAGAAAACCACCACACACCCGGTCGAGAAAAGCCTGCCCATAGGCCAGCGGCGCGGTGATTTTCAGACTGCCGCGCAGGCCATGTTGCAACTGCTCGATTTCCTCACCAGCCTCGTCCAATCGCTGCAACACCTGACGCGCGGTGTCCAGATAAAGTCGCCCGGATTCCGTCAACAAGATCCGTCGGGTGCTGCGCTCGAACAGCCGCGCGCCAAGCTCAGCCTCCAGGTGATTGACCGCTTTGGTCAGGGCCGACGGGGTCTTGCCCAATTGCTCGGCGGCGCGACTGAAGCTGCCCAGTTGCGCCGTGACCACGAACATCTTCAGTGCACCCAACTTGTCCATATTTTTTCCATTCAGGCAAAAACGTTTTTCGTGGGTGAGGCGTTCTGCGGGCCGCGACAAGCCACTACTCTGGCCATCAGACGCAATAACAAGGAAACATTCAATGAAAAGATTCATCCCGAATCTCTTGATGGTCGCTGTGAGTTTTGCCTCATTGGAAGCCATGGCGGCCACGGACCTGGTGTTGTTCAACGGCAAGATATTCACCGCCGACCGTACTCAGCCCAAGGTCGAGGCCTTGGCGATCAAGGACGGCAAAGTGCTGCAAGTGGGCAGCAATGCGCAGATCAAGGCCTTGATCGAGGCGGACACCCGCGTCATCGATTTGGGTGGCAAGACGCTCATGCCCGGCCTGATCGATAGCCACTCCCATGCGATTTTCGGTGGCCTGGAAATGGTCGCGGCCAATATGGAAGACGAGGTGGTCGAACTCAATGAGCTGGAAAAGCGGCTGCGCGCATGGCGTGACGACGGCAAGGCCAAGCACGGTGATGTACTGACCGTGGCCGGCATGAGTTCAGGTTACTGGGCCCAGGCAGAAGCCTTGGGCAAGACATTCAACAAGGGTGAATGGGCCGATGTGCCCGTGGTGCTGACCGGCAGCGATCATCACACCGCGTGGGCCAATAACGTGATGCTCAAGCGTGCAGGCATTGACGCCGCACTGCTAAAAAGCCTGCCGGATGCCGAGAAAGACACCATCGGAACACTCGCCGATGGCACCCCTAACGGCTTTGTCGTGGACGCCGGTTGGGACCGGGTAGCCTCGAAAATCCCCACCCCCACGTCTGCCGACATGCTCAAAGCCGCGCAGAGTGCCGTGAAATTCAACAACAGCCTCGGCATCACTGCGTGGATGGACCCGGCTGCCAACGCCGCGCCCGGCGAACCGCTGTTCGCCCTCAAGCCCACGGAGAAAACCGTCGGTGTGCTACCGGCGTACAAGGCGCTGTCGCAAAGCGGCGGCATGACCGCCCACGTTGCCGCGCTGTTGGTGGCCAATCCGAAAAGCGTGCCGGCCGATCTCGATACCCTCGACAAGGTCCGCCAGCAGTTTCAGGACGTCCCCAACCTGACCCTGCCGGGCGTCAAGATCTTCGCTGATGGGGTGATCGAATACCCGGCGCAGAGCGCGGCGATGATCGACCCTTACAACAATTCGCACAAACAGGGCGAACTGTTGATCGATCCCAAGCATTTCGGCGAACTGGTCAGCGCCATCGATCAACGGGGTTGGCTGGTGCATATTCACGCCATCGGTGACCGGGCGGTGCGCGAGTCCCTGAATGGTATCGAACAGGCGCGCAAGGATCGCCAGAGCGGCGTGACCCACTCCATCACCCATTTGCAAATGGTCAACCCGAAGGAGTTCGCCCGCTTCAAACCGCTGAATGTCATCGCCTCGATGCAACTGCTATGGGCGAGCGCCGACGACTACACCACGGACATGATCAAGCCTTATGTGAGCGCCGCAGCCTTCCGCTATCAATACCCGGCGCACTCGTTGCTCAAGCAAGGCGCGACCATCGCCGGCGCCAGCGACTGGCCGGTGTCTTCGCCCAATCCATTCAACGCCATGGCCCAGGCCATCACCCGTGAAGGTCCGCTGGGTGTGCTCAATGCCGATGAGCGTCTGGACCGCGAAACCATGTTCTACGCCTACACCCTCAATGCGGCCCGGACCATCGGCCTGGACAAGCAGATCGGCTCGCTGAGCGCCGGCAAGCAAGCGGACTTCATCGTGGTCGATCGCGATGTGTTCAGCGTCGACAACAAAGCCCTGCACGATACCCAAGTGCTGCAAACCTGGTTCGCCGGTCGCCAGGTTTACGCACCCACCCTCTAGCAACACTGTTTTCCCTGTGGGAGTCAGCCGGCTCCCACAGGTTTCCTCGCGCCCCAAAACAATCACAATAACGGGACTTCACATGAAAGCCTTGACCCTGTTCGCCCTCGGTTCCTTGAGCCTGCTGCCCTTGAGCAGCCAGGCCGTGCCCCTGAGCGATGACTTCTCCCTGCTGCTGGACGTGACCCTGGCCAGCGACTACCGCAGCCGCGGGATCTCGCAGACCCAGAACGATCCCGCCGTGCAGGCCGGTGCCACCCTCACCCACAGCAGCGGCCTGTACCTGGGCGTCTGGAGTTCCAACGTCGATTTTGGCGGCGGCCTGAAAACCCGTCAGGAAATCGACTACTACGGCGGTTGGCTATGGCAGGCCACTGAAGAGGTCAGCCTGGATCTCGGCTACCTCAAATACAGTTACCCGAAAGAAAGCCAGTTCAACCAGAGCGAGGTCTACGGCATTCTCAGCGTCTATGGGGTGAAGCTTGGGGCCTATTACTCCGACGATGCACCGGGCATCGACAGTAAGCAGAACTCGCTCTACAGCTACGTTGGTTACGAAACCCAATTACCCTGGGACATCGGCCTGCAAACGCACTATGGCCTGATGGACTTCAAGGACCCGCACCTGTATTCGCGTTCGGGCCAGGCCGAGGACTCGTACCGCGAGTGGGAGGTCAAGCTGACCCACGAACTGGCCGGTGTGATGCTGGGGTTGAGCTACATCGATACCGATTTGTCGAAGAGCCAGTGCGCGAGTAACTGGGGCTTCGATGACGTCTGCAGCGCGACCGTGGTGGCGAGCGTCAGCAAGTCCTTCTAACCACCCCGGTCCCCTGTAGGAGCTGCCGCAGGCTGCGATCTTTTGATCTTGATCTTTAAAATCAACGTCAAAAGATCGCAGCCTGCGGCAGCTCCTACACGGGGTTCATGTCAGACCAGAGAGGTACGCCCACGGGTAGATCCCGCGTTCGTGGCCGTCGCTGAAGGTCAATTGCAGGCCGTAGCCTTGTGAACTCAATTCGATCACCCGAACCCGCTCATCCACCCTCGGCGCCATCCCCCGCAACCGAAACGCCCGACACTGCGAACACGGGCACTGCCGCCGCAACTCGGCATGCCCCAGCACCTGCTCGCGGCCATCCGGCCATTGCAGGCGCAGTTGCCGTTGGCTGCGGGAATTGCCCACCGCCACCGGGTTCATTGCAGTTGACTCAGGGCGATGCGAACGGCCTTGCGCACTTCCGGGTCGCCGTCGTCCTGTGCGGCCAGCAACGGCGCGATGGCACCTTTGTCGTTCAACTCCCCAAGGGCCAGCGCGGTTTCCTTGCGCAGGTTGCTGATGCGATGAGCGAGTGCCTCGATCAACGGTTCGAGGGCCGGCGTGAAGCGCAGGCGACCGAGGCTGCGGGTGGCGCGCAGGCGCACTTGCCAGTAGTCGTCGCTCAGGGCGTCGATCAAGGCCGGACCTGCATCAGCGTGGCCGACCTTGCCCAGCGTAGTGGCGGCTTCCTCGCGCACTTGCCAGGCCTGATCGCGCAAGGCGTGGCGCAACGCCGGCAGCACCTGTGCATCAGAGGCCAGGCCCAAGGCCCCGGTCGCGGCACGACGGACCTCGGTGTCAGGGTCATCGCTGGCCAATCCGGCCAAGGCCGGCAAGGCATCAAGTTGCTTGAGCCAGCCCAGCACGCCGACCGCTTCACGCCGCACGTTGGCATCCTTGTCGCCCAGTGCCAACAACGCGGCCGGCGCCGCCTCGGCAAAACGCAGCTCGCGCAAGGCCCTGAAGGCTGCGATACGCACGCCGGTGTCGGCATGCCCGGTCCACGGCAGAATCACCCTCCCCGCCGCTTCACTTTTGAGCAGGCTGAGACTTTGCGCGGCGGCGGCTCGCACCGTTTCAGCAGGATCGGTCAGGGCCTGGCACAGCGCGTCCACCACTGGCGTGTCCTCCCAGGCTTCCAGCAACCGCGCGGCTTCGGCGCGGACCTCTTCGTTCGGATCTTCGGCCAGTCGATTGACCAGCCACAGCAGGCCGTCGGGCTCTTCCAGGTCGGCCAGTTCGATCAGGGCAATGCGGCGCACGCCGGCATCCTCATCGGTCAGGCGCGGTTGCAGGGCGAGAATGTCATCGTTATCGGTTACATCGAATAGAGAGGTCATAGGGCAAATCGCGGCAGTTGGTTTTGGGAAGTCCGTGTACACAATATTTGCGGCTGACCTCGACCCACCGTAGGAGCCGGCTTGCTGGCGATGCTGGCGATGCTGGCGATGATGTGTCAGCTAAAAAGATGTCGACTGACACACCTTCGCCAGCAAGCCGGCTCCTACGGGGCGGTGTTTCAGCGCAGCAGGTACGGGATGTCGACTTTCACCGCCCCCGTCGGGCAGTCCTTTTCACAGGGCATGCAGTACCAGCATTCATCGAACGCCATGTAGGCCTTTTGCGTGGCCGGGTTGATCGCCAGCAGGTCCATCGGGCAGACGTCGACGCACACGGTGCAGCCTTTGTGGGCGATGCAAAGATCCTCGTCGACCGTGACCGGCGCGTTGGAGCGAAAGAAAATTTCCTGAGGTTGATAAGCCATTTCGCAGTCTCTCCGTGGGTAAGGCTCAGGCCGCAAAGGCGCCGACACGCAGTCGGTCGTAGGCCTGCATTTCTTCGGCATCCAGCGGGATGATGTAAGGCTCGACGGCTTTCTTGAAGCTGGTCATCGAACCGCTTTCGTCCTTCTTCAAGTGGCAATGGCAGAACCAGTCGCTGTCGTTGCGCTGTGGATGGTCGACGCGATAGTGGTACAGCCCCCAGCGGCTTTCGGCGCGGAACAACGAAGCGCGGGCGGCCATTTCCGCGCAGTCGCGGATCATGCTGACTTCCATGGCGCGCATCAGTTCGTGGGCGTTGTGGGCCTTGATCTGATCGAGATCGCGCTGGATGTCGCTGAAGCGTTGCAGGCCGATCTGCATCTTCTTCGTCACTTTCGGCGGTTGCAGGTAGTCGTTGACGAAGCGCCGCAACTTGTACTCGACCTGGGCCGGTGGCAGGCCGTGTTCGCGATCAAGTGGTGCATAAACCCGTTGTTTTTCGATTTCGATCTGCCCGGCGTCCAACGCTGAGAACTCGCGATCAGCGACAAAATCCGCCGCATTGGTCCCGGCAAACCAGCCGTAGGTGAACGCGCCGAGCATGTAGTTGTGCGGCACCGCCGCCATGTCACCCGCCGAGTACAAACCCTTGACCGAGGTCTCGGCCTTCTCGTTGACCCACACTCCGGACGCCGAATGCCCGCTGCAAAAACCGATTTCCGAGATGTGCATCTCGACCATCTGCGTGCGGTAGTCGGTGCCGCGATTGGCGTGGAACTGGCCGCGACTGGGGCGTTCGTTGCTGTGCAGGATCTCTTCGATGTTCTGGATGGTTTCCTCGGCCAGGTGATCGAGCTTGAGGAACACCGGGCCGTTGCCGCTTTCCAGTTCCTGGTGGAACTCCCACATCATCTGCCCGCTCCAGTAGTCGCACTCAATGAAGCGTTCACCCTTGTTGTTGGCGGTGTAGCCGCCCAGGGGACCGGTGACGTAGGCGCAGGCCGGGCCGTTGTAATCCTTGATCAGTGGGTTGATCTGGAAGCATTCCAGGTTCGCCAGCTCAGCGCCGGCGTGATAGGCCATGGCATAACCGTCGCCGGCGTTGGTCGGGTTTTCGTAGGTGCCCATCAGATAACCCGAGGACGGCAAGCCCAGGCGCCCGGCGGCACCGCAGGCGAGGATCACCGCCTTGGCCTTGATCACATGGAAGTCGGCGGTGCGGCAATCGAAGCCCATCACGCCGTTGACCGCGCCCTCCTCGTCCTTGAGCAAACGGGTGCAGACCAGGCGATTGGTAATGCTGACCCGCGCCCGCTTCAGCTGACGGTACAGGACCTTCTTGATGTCGTGGCCTTCGGGCATCGGCAGCACATAGGCGCCCATGTGGTGGACCTTTTTCACCGCGTAGTCGCCGGTTTCATCCTTCTCGAATTTGACGCCCCAGCGATCCAGTTGCTCGATGGTTTCGAAGCTGTGGGTGGCGTAGGCATACACCGCGGCCTGATTGACGATGCCGTCGTTGGCGATGGTGATTTCCTTGGTGTACTGCTCGGGCGTGGAGTGGCCGGGGATGATCGCGTTGTTCAGGCCGTCCATGCCCATGCTGATCGCGCCGCTGCGCTTGACGTTGGCCTTGTCGATCAACAACACCCGCAAGTCACGGTTCTTTTCCTTGGCCTTGATCGCCGCCATGGGCCCGGCGGTACCGCCGCCGATGATGACGATGTCGTATTCCTGTTCAACGGTGTTGCGCGTCATGGTCATACCCCTTTTTGCCGGTCGATCCGCAGGCGGCACTGGAAGGCATCGCCACGGTAGTAGAGGTGTTCGAAATCCAGCGGCCGGCCGGCGGCGTCGTGGGTCAGACGCTCGATGCGCATGATCGGCGAACCGGCTTCGACGTTCAGCGCCTGGGTCAGGTCGCTGTCGGCCAGCACTGCATCGATGGCCAAGTCGGCGTGTCCGAGGGCCAGGCCGCAGTCGTTTTCCAGGATCAGGAAAATGTCGCGAGTGACCAAGTCGGCCTTCTCCAGACGCTCGCCGATGGCTTTGGGCAGGTAAGTGATTTCCAGCGAGATCGGCTCACGATTGATCAAACGCACCCGTTTGATCTGCGCCACGGTCTCGCCTTCGGCGACCTGCAAACGCTCGGCGACCAACTTATCGGCGGTGATGAACTTGAAACTGCGCAGGCGGTTGATCACCTCGTAGCCACGACCGGTCATGGACTCTGCCAGGCCTTGCAGGGTGCTGACGTTCTGGAATGTCTTGGGCTTGGCGACAAAGGTGCCCTTGCCGTGGATCTTGAAGATCAACCCTTCCTTCTGCAGATCGCCCAGGGCCTGGCGCACGGTGATGCGGCTGACCTTGAACAATGTGCCGAGCTCGCTTTCGGAAGGCATCTGGCTGTCTTGCGGGTACTCGCCGTCGAGGATGCGGGCGCGCAACACGTCGCGTAGCTGGGTGTGCAGCGGAACGCTGCCAAGGGAAAGAACGTTATCGGTCATCTGGGATCACTTGTTATAACGAGTTATGACGTGATCTTAAAGTTCTAAGGACTGACTGGAGAAATATTGTTTGGGCATAAGGTTAAGCAGAATCAAAAGATCGCAGCCTTCGGCAGCTCCTACATTGGAACGCGATCCCCTGTAGGAGCTGCCGAAGGCTGCGATCTTTTAATGACGCTTGAGGATTTGGTCCATCACCCAATCGGTTTTCAGCGCCTCTTGTGCCACCGCCGGATGCTGCGCTTGACCACGAATATGAGCATTCATGCCCAATACGTGATGCCATTGGATGTGCTCATGATGGGCAATGGTCAAGTCGAGGTGCTCATCGGCATGCAACACAATCGGATGCTCGTCGAACACCGAAAAGCTAATCCGCCCCCGACTGCCTATCACCTCGACCCGATCCTCCCGGCGATCAGCGACAAAGTTCCAGCACCCCATGCCCAGCGCCCCGTTGGCAAACCGCCAACTGGCGCTGACGGCGTCTTCAGCGGCGTACAGGCCGGCCTGCCGCGCGGTGAATCCGGCGACCTCGACGATGTCTCCGAGCAAGTACTGAAACAAGTCGAAGCCATGGCTGGCGAGGTCGGCGAAGTAACCGCCACCGGCAATTGTCGGGTCGGTACGCCAGTTATTCGTACCACTCAGATCGGCTGTAGACGGGGCTTTGGTCAACGTCCAGCTCAGCTGTCGGACGTCGCCAATCCGCCCTTCTTCCAGCCACTGACGCACTTGCCGGAAGCGTGGCAGCGAACGCCGGTAATAGGACACGAACAAGTGCAGCCCGGCATCGGCAAAAGCCTTTTGCATCTCACGGCTTTGCCCGGCGTTCAGCGACATCGGCTTTTCGACGCAGCAATGCTTGCCGGCGGCAGCCACCTTCAAGGCGTACGCGTGATGACTGTCGGGTGGCGTGGCGATGTACACCGCGTCGATCTCGGGATCGTTGATCAAAGCATCGGCATCGGTGTAGACCCTGGTGATGCCATGGCGCGCGGCATAATCGCTGACCGCTTCCAGGCGTCGCCCCATCACGGCGACCAGCGCCGAGCCAGGCGCCTTGTAGAAGGCCGGCCCGCTCTTGCGCTCGGTCACGCTGCCGCAACCGATCATGCCCCAGCGCACCACGCTCATGCGGCGATGCCGATGCTCAAGGCACGCAGATCCAGGCGGCCATCCTTCAGCGGCGGGCACCAGTAGTAGCCACCGGTGATCGGCCGACTGATCTTGTACAGACCATCGGTGATGCCGTCTTCCAGACCGCTCATGCGCCGCAACTGGACTTCGAAAGCATCGAGGGAGAAGCCAAAGGCGAGGAACATCAGGCCGGCGCGGTCGTCTTCGATCCAGGGCATCGAACGACGGACGATGAAGGCTTCAGGTGCGAAGCTTTCCTGGGCGGTGCGCTTGACGTGGGCGGAGATCGGCGCGTCATCGAGCTCTTCGTTGTCGCTCAGGCGCCGGCCCATGATGTCGTCGGTTTCATGGGACGGCATGGCGTGGAAGCGCTTGAGGTCATGTTGCCATTGCTGGATCGCGGCGAAGCTGCCGCCGACCATACCTTCGCCGCCCTCGGCCACCAGTGCCGCAGCCGCCGCGGCTTCATCACGTGGGTTCTCGGTGCCATCTTCGTAGCCGGTCAGGTCATGGCCGTCGCGGTGGCGGAAGCCCTCGGTGACCTCGACCAGACGCAGGGCCGGTGCCAGTGCGGCGGCCAACGCATGGCTACGATTGAGCAACTCGCCACGGTCGGTACCGTGCAGCCAGCACCACAGCGCGTGTTGCGTCGATGGGTTATCCACGCCGACGCCGGTCAGCGCCGGGAAAGTGCGCAGTCCCTCGATGTTGGCGCCCAGGGCCTTGACCAGGGATTCACCGAAACCTGCCACCGCCGACTTGCCGTCCACTTGTTGCGTCAACTTGTCGAGCGCGGCTGGAAGATCGGCAGCGGATTCCAGGGCGAAGAACAGGTGGCGGGCGTGCGGCGGAACCGGGGTGGCGAGAATGCCTGGCTGGTAGTGACTCATGTGAACTCCTTCAGAAAGAACACGAAGTTTAACTCCGGCATCGGCGCTTGTGTGCGGCGAGGTCAAAGATTGCGGTCTACGCTTGAGACACAAGATCCAGACCCTCAACCCCTCTATTCTGCCGATTGGCGCCGCAAACCCACTGTAGGAGCGAGCATGCTCGCGAAAAACGCCCAAGCGCCGCGGGGTGCCTGATAGCCCGCGTTATCGTTCACGACCATCGCGAGCATGCTCGCTCCTACAGGGTGCGGCGGCATAGTTCGCGGGTGACATTTCATACGGGGTAACGACATGAGCACAGCAGACTTCCTTGGCGACCTGTTTCCCGAGGCCGGCAGCATTCCGGAGAAATACCGCCTCGACGGCCAGGTCGAGCAACGTGAATACCTGGTCGACGGTGTCTTGAAAGCCTGGCCGGGGGCCCTCGCCACGGTGCGTAGTCCGGTGTACCTGAAGGGCGCGAGCGGTGATGAGCAGGTGATCCTGGGCAGCACGCCGCTGCTGGATGCCGACACCGCATTGACCGCCCTCGACGCGGCCGTGCGCGCCTATGACAGAGGCCAAGGCTTGTGGCCAACCATGCGCGTGGCCGAGCGCATTTATCATGTCGAAACCTTCCTCAAGCACATGCGCCAGCAGCGTGAAGCGGTGGTCAAGCTGCTGATGTGGGAGATCGGCAAGAACCTCAAGGATTCGGAAAAAGAATTCGACCGCACCTGCGATTACATCGTCGACACCATCGAGGCACTGAAGGAACTTGACCGCCGCTCCAGCCGCTTCGAACTGGAGCAGGACACCCTCGGCCAGATCCGCCGCGTACCAATGGGCGTGGCCTTATGCATGGGCCCCTACAACTACCCGTTGAATGAAACCTTCACCACGTTGATTCCGGCGTTGATCATGGGCAACACCGTGGTGTTCAAACCGGCCAAGCTTGGCGTGCTGTTGATTCGTCCGCTGTTGGAGGCCTTCCGCGACAGCTTCCCGGCCGGGGTGATCAACGTGATCTACGGCAGCGGTCGCGAAACCGTCAGCGCACTGATGGCCAGCGGCAAGGTCGATATCTTTGCGTTCATCGGCACCAACAAGGCCGCCAGCGACTTGAAAAAACTGCACCCTCGCCCCCACCGCTTGCGCGCGGCGCTGGGCCTGGACGCGAAGAACCCCGGCATCGTCCTGCCGGAGGTGGATCTGGATAACGCCGTCACCGAAGCGCTCACCGGCTCCCTGTCGTTCAATGGCCAACGTTGCACCGCGCTGAAGATCCTGTTTGTCCACGAGGACGTGGTCGACGCCTTCATCGAGAAATTCAACGCCAAACTGGCCACCCTCAAGCCCGGCATGCCCTGGGACAGCGGCGTGGCCCTGACACCCCTGCCGGAATCGGGCAAGGTCGATTACCTGCACGCGCTGGTGGCCGATGCCGTCAACAAAGGCGCGAAGGTGGTCAACCCCAATGGGGGCGAGGCTCGCGCATCATTTTTCTACCCGGCTGTGCTGTACCCGGTGACGCCGCAAATGCGCGTTTACCAGGAAGAACAATTCGGTCCGGTGGTGCCGATCGTGCCGTACCGTCATCTGGATACGGTGATCGATTACGTCCTGGAGTCGGATTTCGGCCAGCAATTAAGCATCTTCGGCACCAACCCGGTGGCCGTCGGCCGCCTGGTGGACACCTTCGCCAACCAGGTCGGTCGCATCAACCTCAACGCACAGTGCCAGCGCGGCCCGGACACCTACCCGTTCAATGGCCGCAAGAATTCGGCCGAAGGCACCCTGTCGGTACATGACGCCTTGCGGGTGTTTTCGATCCGCACGTTGGTGGCGACCAAGTTCCAGGAGACCAACAAAGACCTGATCAGCGAGATCATCAGCGGGCGCAGTTCGAGCTTTTTGACCACCGATTACATCTTCTGAGGAGAACGGCCTGAGCACCCATCAATTGCCGCCGCTGCTGCGGCGGATATTGCGTCCACTGTTGGACCCGTACGAGCGCTATCGCCACGCTCGAGTGATTCACGCGGTGCGCGTATCACTGGGGTTGTTGGCGACCATCCTGCTGACCACCGGCATCCATCTGCCCCATGGCGAATGGGCGTCGGTGACGATGCTGGTGGTGATCGGCGGGTTACAGCACCACGGCAATATCGGCAAAAAAGCTGCTGAACGGGCGATCGGCACCCTGGTCGGCGCAGCCATCGGTCTGGTGCTGGTGGTGCAACAGGCCTGGCTCGGCATGCCGTGGCTGACTTACTTCGCCATGGCGGTGATTTGCGGGTTCTTCTCGTATCACGCCATTGGCAAAGGTGGCTACACCGCATTGCTGGCCGCCATCACCGTGTTCATCGTCGCGGGGCATGGCGACAACCCAGTCACCGATGGCTTGTGGCGCGGGGTGGACATCCTGATTGGTATTGCGCTGGCTTTGGCCTTTTCCTTCGCCCTGCCGCTCTATGCCGTCTATTCCTGGCGCTACAACCTGGCCGACGCCTTGCGCGACTGTGCAAAGGTCTATGGGCGGATTATCGACGGTCAGCCGGTCTCTGCCGACGAGCACCTCCAGTTGATGAGTCGCCTCAACGCGGTGATGGTGCAACTGCGTTCCTTGATGCCCTCGGTATCCAAGGAGGTGAAGATTTCGATGACCGAACTCGATGCTATCCAGCGCCATCTGCGCCTGTGTGTCAGCACCCTGGAGATTTTGGGCAATACCCGACCGGATACCAGTGATCCTGACGCCTTGGCTAACCTGCGGTCGGCATTGAAGGCAGAACACCGCCTGATTCGCGTGCAATTGCTCGGCATGGCGCGGGCCCTGAAATCCGGCGGTACCCAGCGGCTGAGTCGGCCGCTGGCGTCACCGGTTGTGAGCCTCGATGCACCGGTCTACAACGTGCTGGATGGTTATCGCTTATTGACTCAACAGCTGGCTGGCAACATTGGCGAGATGCGCCAGCGGCTGGCCAACACCGCGCCGCGCTGGAACATCTGACAACCTCTACCCGGATTACGGTGTCACGGCCCGTCGAAACTTCAGGCTCCACCCTTGTTGCATGCCCGCAGCTGCCAGCAGAATCGCGGCTACCCCAATCCATTGCAGCAGCTCCAGGCGATGGCCGAAGGCGAGCCAGTCGACGAAAATCGCCGCAATCGGATAGATGAACGACAGTGCGCCGGTCAACGCCGTAGGCAGTTTTTGGATCGCGCCATACAACAGTACATACATGACGCCGGTGTGCACGATACCCAGTGTGACCAGGCTGGCCCAGGCGCTTGGCGCCTGCGGCAGCGCGGAGAAGTGCGCGAACGGTGCGAGCAGCAGCACGCCGGTGCTGACCTGAATCAGCGCAATCAGATGCGGCGGCGTACCGGTCAGGCGCTTGATGATCAACGCGGCAATGGCGTAAAGGAACGCAGCGCCCAGCGCCAGTACGATGCCGATCAAGTACTGATTGCCGCTCTCGCCCTGCCCGCCATGGGCGCTGACAATCGCCAGCATTCCAAGGAACGAAACACCGAGCCACGCCAGTTTCTGCAAGGTGATTTTCTCATTGAGGAACATCGCGGCCAGCCCCACCAACATGAAGGGCTGCACGTTATAGACGGCCGTGCCGATGGCAATCGATGCGCGGGAGTAAGACGCGAACAGCAGCACCCAGTTACCGACAATCGCCACGCCGCTGAGTACGGCCAACAGAAACGTGGTACGGGTCAGAATGCCGGGGCGCAGAAAGCCGAATGCCGCGCAAATCAGCAGTAACGTGCCGGCACCGAACAGGCAGCGCCAGAACACCACGTCCAGCACCGGTTGCCCGGACACCAGCACAAACCAGCCGATGGTCCCGGAGATCAGCATGGCGGCGGTCATTTCGAACGAGCCGCGGCGTATTGTCTTATCCATCTTCAGACTCCTCTGTGAGTGGGCAAAGTATGCCAATCCCCGGAGGCGCTTCTCCAGCGCTTAAATCAGGCTAAACTCGTGATCTGCCTTCTTTATCAAGGCATTTTTGAGTAACTGCCTAATAGAGGTTTTGCCATGACCGATGACATCGACCAAGTGCTGATCAGCGCCTTGATGGAGGACTCGCGGCGTTCCCTCAAGGCCCTGGCCAACCTTACCGGGCTGTCCTCACCCAGCGTTGCCGAGCGCCTGCGCCGCCTTGAGGAGCGTGGCGTGCTCAAGGGCTACACCGTTGAAATCGACCCGAAATGCTTCGGCTATCAACTGCAGGCCATCGTGCGCATTCGCCCGCTGCCAGGCCAGTTGCAAGAAGTGGAACGGCAAATCATGGCCATCCCCGAGTTCACCGAGTGCGACAAGGTCACCGGCGATGACTGCTTCATCGCGCGCCTGCACGTACGCTCAATGGAACAACTGGATACCCTGCTCGACCGCCTCAACACCCACGCTGAAACCAATACAGCGATCGTCAAGAAAACCCCGGTCAAACGCCGTTTGCCGCCGATGACGTGAATGAAGCGCCTTCCCGATGGCGTAAACTGGCGGTTTTCCAGCTAAGGATGGGCGGTATGAAAAATCGGTTCATGATGGTGATGGCGCTGATGCTCGCAGGATGCGGCACGGTCCAGACAGTGATGCGCGCAGACGAAGTCGCCACCAAAAGCCTCAAGGAGCGCAAGAGTTACTGTGGCGCAATTCCCCGAATCTACAGCGGGGTGACGTACGATTTCTGCTACCTGAATGCACCGTTGGAAAAAGGACGGGACGCTCAGGTCCATGACAGCGCGCCAGCCATCGTGCTGATCGATGTGGTCCTTTCCGGCGCGCTCGACACATTGCTGCTGCCCTATACCGTCTACCGGCAGCAAGCCGATGGAAGCATCATCGTTACCGAGTGACCCTGAAATCCAGACATGAAAAAACCCGCCTAAGCGGGTTTTTTCGTTCAAGGCTGACAATCAGTCATCGCGGCCCATGATGCCGAACAGCTGCAACAGGCTGACGAACAGGTTGTAGATCGATACATACAGGCTGATGGTTGCCATGATGTAGTTGCGCTCGCCGCCGTGAATGATGGCGCTGGTCTGGAACAGAATGCAGACCGAGGAGAACAGCACGAAACCTGCGCTGATCGCCAGTTGCAGGCCGCTGATCTGGAAGAAGAAGCTGGCCAGCGTCGCGCCGAGCAGGACAAAGAAGCCCGCGGTAATGAAACCGCCGAGGAAGCTCATGTCCTTGCGGGTGATCAGTACATAGGCCGACAGACCACCGAACACCAATGCCGTCATCGCAAAGGCCGAGCTGACCACTTCAGCGCCGCCCTGCATGCCCAGGTAACGGTTGAGGATCGGACCGAGCAGGAAACCCATGAAACCGGTCAGGGCAAATGCCGACACCAGGCCCCAGGCCGAATCACGGAGTTTGTTGGTGAGGAAGAACAGGCCGTAGAAGCCGATCAGCACCACGAAAACGTTCGGGTAACCGACGCGCATCTGCTGGGCGACGTAGGCGGTCAGGCCGCTGAATGCGAGGGTTAGAGCGAGCAAGCCGTAGGTGTTTCGCAGGACGCGGCTAACCTCTAGCTGCTCAGCCTGCAAGCTGTTATTAACTGCGTAATCCTGTTCGCGCATGGCGACACTCCTGTTGGTTTGTAACGTTCAGACGCAAAGATCATAACAGACGCTCTGTAACAAGCTATGCAGAGAGTTTGACAGTGTGTTTCATTCAGGTATTATGGCGCCCGCAACAGCAACGGAGGTGTGGCCGAGTGGTTTAAGGCAACGGTCTTGAAAACCGTCGACTGTAACAGGTCCATGAGTTCGAATCCCATCGCCTCCGCCATCTTTATACGACAAAGCCCTGATTATTCAGGGCTTTGTCGTTTCTGGTTCCTGCAAAAAACCTCCCAGCCCATACCTTAACCTCGGGCTTCACCTGTGCTCAGGCAGGCTTCGCCGGCTACCATACGATCGCCCGCCAGCATGTGTCGATGCCTGCCGATTAGCTGTTGGTTTACGAACCACTTCGACGGGCACTCATATCCGCACCTGCCCTGTGATAGCCTTTTTGGCCTGAACGCTTATGGTCATCCTCATCCTTGAGGATGACCATGTCAGTACATCGGGACTCAGGAAGCCTTTATGTCAGTCAAAAATGCTGTAGCAGTCGTACTGAGGGCGATGCGAAAGGCTCGAGGACTGTCTCAGAAGAACCTGGCAGAAGTCAGCAGTCGAACTTACGTTTCAAAACTGGAACGGGGTCAAAGCAGCCCTACCTTGGAGATGATGTCGACTTTGAGCTCTCCGCTTGGCTTGAGCCCACTTGGACTGGTCGCCCTCACCTTCGCTGCAGAGACAGGACAATCCATCAGGTCATTGATCAACCACGTTGAGAATGAGGTTGAGGAGTTGGTACAAGCAGGTGTGCTCAAAGAGCTTCAGATTCCAACCGATGAGCCATCGCCGCAGGCTCGGGTCAGAAACCTACCGAAGAGCCGTCACACCGTGAGGTCGCTTGGGCAAACTGAGTTTTGTTTCGCCGATTGAAACTTGCAACTTGCGCAGTTCCAGCCAAGCCAGGCCCTTCGTTGGCCGGTAGGGCTCCGTGCCGGGTCGCAGCTTTCGGCCGTTTTTTGCCTCTCACCACGGGCAGAAAACGGCCAGAATAGTCATTCAGGACTCGTCGATATGAGTCCATTAGACCAGATGTACGGTTCGATTCTGAGGAGGAGCGACAACGTACAAATGGTTGCGATGGTTAGCGATTAAGTGATCGATGTTTCAGATAGCGTCTACCGATACTCAGGATCAGATACAGAAGCAACATGCATCCTGCGATACCGAGTGTCGCAGGCGCTCCAAATCGTGCTGCGATCAACCCTGCCAGCATCCCCCCTACAGCCTCAAATCCGAATCGCATGGCGATATAAAACGCGACAACTCGACCACGCAGTGAGCCTGGTGCGCCGCTTTGCAACTGCATATTAGTGCTCACGTTGCTCATCGTGATGCCGAAGCCCAGCAGCACCAATCCAACTAATGCCATCGGCAAGCTTCCGGCGAGGAACACTCCCAGCAGCGCGAAGCCGCAGACAAGCGCTCCACCATCGGTGAAGTATCGCAATCGAGACAATGATCCACTGAAGGCTAAAATCAGGGTTGCCACGAAGGCACCAGCACCGGCGGCGCCCCATAACCAGCCGAGAATCCTCGCATCCCCCGCATACACAGTCTTTGCGAGAATAGGCAAAAGCGCTGCATAGCAGGACGCCAGCAGATTCACCATGATCACGCTGATCATCAACTGCCGAACGCTCACTGTCCGCCACAGGTAAAGCACCCCTTCCCGGAAAACCTGAGAAGTCGAACCGGTTGCTTTTGGTGATGCTGTCGCCCTGACCTTAACCAATCCCAACATAAGACCCATGTAGGCTAATGCAGTCAGAAGGAAACAACCCGCTTCGCTCGTCACCGCTATCAAGGTGCCCGCCAGGGGTGGCCCGACAAACCGCGCAGCGTTGATCAACATTGCGTTTAGCACTAACGCATTCGGCAGATCCGCAGGGTCGTCGACGAAACTACCGATAAGCGCCTGGCGTAACGGTGTCTCCACCGCATTAAGCAGCCCTAGCAGGAGCGCCATACCGGCAATCGACACACCATCGATCCAGCCGAGCTGAGTGATGAGGGCAAGCATGAGTGATTGGAAAACCAGCACCACTTGCACACCGATCAACAACCGTCGTTTGTCATGACGATCTATCCAGGCCCCCGCGAACGGCCCGATGAGAAGTTGCGGTGCAAGTGAGAGAAATGTAATGAGGCCAAGCAGAACGGCTGAGCCGGTCAAATGATAGGCCAGCCAAGCCAAGGCGACCTGTTGAATCCATTTGCCTAGAGTAGAGATGCCCTGGCCGACGAAATAGATTTGGAAATTGCGATTGGCAAGTGCACGAACTGGAGCTGGCCAACGTGTGGGACGGGAAGAGTATGGATTGGGCAAGAATGAGATTCCTTAAAAGGCCATGCCATTCCTGATCGATCCACCTGCCGCGCACCGTAGAGCCTGATGCGCGGCAGTGTCTTGGTTCAGAGTGGCAGCAGGCAGCCTTTTGTCTTCAAAGAATCCAACACCCAGGAACGGTCGTTTTTGCCCTGGGCGATGAGTTCCATCTGTTTTTGCTCGGCGGTGTATTTGGCCGTCGCACGATCATGGACTTCAGCGACATGGTCAAAGGGTACGCACAACAAGCCATCAT
Source organism: Pseudomonas putida (assembly GCF_050990305.1). GTDB lineage: Bacteria > Pseudomonadota > Gammaproteobacteria > Pseudomonadales > Pseudomonadaceae > Aquipseudomonas > Aquipseudomonas putida_AH. Next base: position 3,574,796 of record NZ_CP158817.1, read on the forward strand.
CATCGCCAATGACCAGATCGCCTGGTTCGATAACCATACCATCAATGGCAATCGGTACGTTGATCTCGCCTGGCCCGTCCTTGTATGGGCCCCGGTGCGATACACCAGCGGCAAACAGCGGGAAATCACCACCGCCAATATTGGCGGCATCACGAATCGCACCATTGATGACAATCCCCGCTACGCCGCGCTTTACCGCGTAGGAAACCATCATTTCACCGATCAGCGCGTTGGTCAGATCACCACCGGCATCAACCACAATGACGTCTCCAGGCTCAGCGATGTCGATGGCGTAGTGCAGCATCAGATTGTCACCCGGACGAGCCTTGACTGTCACCGCCGGGCCAGCGAGCACGCCTTCACGGTGCATGGGGCGCAGGCGAGAGCCCCCTGCGGTCATGCGATTCATGGAGTCGCTGACGTTGGCTACCGGAAGCTCACGATAACGTGCGACCCATTCTGCGCTGACTTTGCGTGCGCGCTGAAGCACCTGAAATCCAATGCTCATGTGACATACCTCTGTTTGGTTTTGTTCAATCACATCGACTGTCGTCGAGGCCTGTTTTTAGAATTGCATTTCATTAATCAGAACACAACAGAGATTTTTATCGCCAGCAATCCCGTCCGACGAACGTCACAAGTAAATTATTGCAACGCCATTTCATTATGATAGGGTTACATCATCGCAGTCGCTGCATGCGCCAGCGTTTATCTCCACGATAAAAACAAGGTACCCACGATGCCCCTAACCATTCTGCTAACAGGCCCCGAACTCGCTGCGGATGCCATGAACCTGGCCGCCGCCGAGGGCGTCAGAGTCATTCCAACGACGCCCTACCTGCCCGCTGAGGAATTGGAAGCCATCATTCGTACGGAGCAGCCTGACGCGATCATCGTTCGCCAGGGCCACCTGACCGGATCGATGATCAAGGCCTCTAAAAATTTGAAAGCGATCGCTAAACATGGCGTTGGCTACAACACCATCGATATCAAGACCGCTGCCGCTTGTGGCATTCCGGTCAGCATTGCCGTAGGTGCGAATGCTCAATCGGTAGCCGAACATGCCTTCGCGCTGATGTTCAGCGTTGCGAGACAAACCGCATTGCTGGACGCGCGCATGCGCGACGGTCATTGGGATAAGGCCGAGGCGAACGGAATCGAGTTGTCTGGCAAGACGCTCGGCTTGGTAGGTCTGGGGTCAATCGGCAGCATCCTGATGGATCTGGTCGCCCCGCTGCGCATGAAAGTGAGGGTCTATGACCCGTATCTGCAGCAGCTACCGGAGCGCAATCATGTGGAGCGTGAACAGGACTTCAATCGCCTGCTGGCCGAAAGCGATATCATTAGCCTGCACTGCCCGCTGACCGATTCCAATCACAACCTGATCGGCGCTGCACAACTGGAACTCATGCGCCCGGGCAGCATCTTGATCAATACCGCTCGTGGCGAACTGATTGATACCCAGGCACTGGTAGAAGCACTGAGCGAACGTAAAATCGCCGGCGCTGGATTGGATACTTTCAATCCCGAGCCTCCACCCGCTGACAGCCCTTTGTGGGGTCTTCCGACGCTCGTGGCGACTCCTCATGTCGGCGCCAATACCTCCGAGGCACGTGATCGTGTAGGTGTTGTCGCGTTGCGACAGATCCTGGATGTCTGGGCAGGCCAGCCACTGGATCCACGCTGCGTGGTCAACAGGCACCTGCTCGACTGCTGATCGCATGATTGCGCGCTCCTTCCGCTTCAAGAAGGGGCGCTTTTGTAACGCGACACTCCAGAAAAAAAACAATTGGAGAGCCTCATGACTTCGCCAAATAACACCGTAAGTGATCTCGAACGCAGCACGATGCACCGGGTCGCTTGGCGCTTACTGCCGTTTCTTATCATTTGCTATCTAATCGCGATCATTGATCGCGGCAATATCGGCATGGCCTCGCTGCAGATGAACGCGGATTTGGGCCTGACCGCAAAAGTCTTCGGATTTGCCAGCAGTCTGTTTTTCTTTGCTTACTTCCTTATGGAAGTTCCCAGTAACCTGGCCATGCAAAAGTTTGGTGCTCGGATCTGGATCGCAAGAATCATGATTACTTGGGGCATCATTTCGGCTGGAACTGCCTTCGTCCAGGGAGTTAACTCTCTATACGTGATGCGCTTCCTGCTCGGTGCAGCCGAGGCCGGCTTCTTCCCTGGCGTGCTCTTGTACCTCACCTACTGGTTGCCATCGGCCTACCGCGCCCGCATGGTCGCCATCTTCATGGTCGCCATCCCTGCCGCCAACTTCATTGGCTCGCCTTTGTCCGGGCTTCTTTTGAGCCTTGATGGCTGGATGGGAATGCGCGGCTGGCATTGGCTTTTCATCATTGAAGGCATTCCAGCAGTACTCCTGGGCATTGCGTGCCTGTTTGTGCTGACGGATCGACCTGAGCATGCCAAGTGGCTTAGCGATGAACAGCGCAACTGGTTGACACAGCGTCTTGCAGAGGAAGCATCGAAGAAAACCGCTATCGGCCATATCTCGTTGTGGAAACTGCTACGCCACAAGGATATCTGGGTACTTGCGCTCATCTACTCGGGAGCATCCGCTGCCGGCAGCACTATGAGCGTCTGGGCCCCGCAGTTACTGAAGACCTTTGGCCTGACATCCATGGAGATTGGCCTGGTCAATGCCATTCCGTACGGCGTTGCTTCGGTGCTGATGATTCTGTGGGGTCGCAGCTCTGATCGCACCGGGGAACGTCGCTGGCATACGGCAATGACCTTGCTGCTCATTGCTGCCGGTCTGCTCATGACACTGTTCACCTCATCTTTGCCGGCCACGATCGTCATGTTGACCATGGTTTTGATCGGGGCGTATTCGATGAAGGGGCCATTCTGGGCGCTGGTATCCGGCTGGCTGTCGTCTTCCACCGCTGCTGCAGGACTGGCAGCGATTGGCGCCATGGCCAACCTGATCGGCGGAGGCCTGATGGTGAATGCGTATGGCGCGATTCACGATGCAACCGGCAGCTATGCACTGGCACTGATGCCGCTGGCAACCCTCTGCACAGTTGCCGGACTCATGGTGCTGGTCATCGGGCGCAAACGTCAGCACGAACAGGCTGATCTTGCAGTCAGCGTTAAGTAGAGACGGCTCACCAAAACATCGATGCCCATTTTCCCTTGGCGGAAAATGGGCATCGTTGTTTTGGCACTACAAAAAGAGAGGGTTCTGTACCGTGGCGACAACCTGGTATTACTTGACGGCTTCCAGCTCGCTACTGGCGGGCGTACTGTCCGCCGGCTTGAAGCCCAGGCTTCGCATCAGATCACGTGCCGTATCGAAAAAGATGGCTTTAATGCTGTCTGCGGCCTCTTCGGTCAATCGGCTTGCAGGCCCAGAAATGACCAGCGCTCCCATCAGTTCTTGCTGAGCGCCATAGATAGGCAGGGCCATCGAGGCCGCGTGAGGATCCGTTGCACCGCGCGAGTAATAAGGTTTTGCCAGTGCGATGCCTACCTGGAAAGGTGCACGCAGCGCCTGGGCACCAGCGGCTTCGTCCATCGGACGCATATCGCCCGGTTGCAGGTTGAGCCGCAGGCTGTGGAAGGAATTCACTCGGTACTGGCACATCCTGTAGGCGCCATGGCGAACGTAGAACGATGCGGTTTCACCGGACTGTTCGGAAAGGTATTGCAGCCTGGGCATCACATGCCGCTCAAGATCCAGGGCCTCCTGATAAACAGCATTGAGCCTCATGACCTCACTGGCCAATTGATAGCGGCCATCGGCCATTCTATTGATCAGGCCATGATTCTCCAGGGAGACCATCAAGCGCATGACCGTGCTTTTGATCAGCCCGGTACGCTCAACCAGTTCCACCAGGCTCAACGCCGTATCGCCGACTCGAAAAGCCGTGAGCACGGTCAAGACCCGGTCAGCCGAAGCCACACCATTTACCGCTGGACGCGGCCGCGCATTCGCCATCAGAAAAACCTCACCTGTTAGGCCCATTAACAAAGCATTGTAAGGGCCGGAAAATCGATTATCCGACAAGGACGATATCCTCGCCATCCTTGTGGTAATAGAACTCACCACAAGCTGTCGGCGTAACCACGTTCAACACCGAAAAACCGGACAGGAATGCAAACCACTGCTCCAGATTTTACGGTGCCCGAAAAGCAAAAAACCAGTGAGGTGCGCCATCGCACCACACTGGCAGAGGTTAAAACCGTGACTCACGAACAGACACTGACGCGCAGATACCTGATGGCGAGTTAGCCCTCGATCCCATACCTTGAGCCCTCACGGCCCGGGCTCGAAGCCTTTGAAGAAAGTACGACGGGTATTCGGTTGCTCGCCATGCATCAAATTGCAGCGCTGCGCTGGCGCAACTCCATGTTCAGGATGCGGTCGTTTTCACTGTAATCAACGGGACAGTCGATCACGTGCACACCTGGCGTTTTGACGCAGTGCTCCAGCAGCGGCAGGAAACCTTCGGCGCTCTCCACGCGGTGGCCATTGGCGCCATATGCCTCTGCATACTTAACGAAGTCCGGGTTACCGTAGTCCAGGCCGAAGTCGGTGAAGCCCATGTTGGCTTGCTTCCAGCGGATCATGCCGTAGCCATCGTCTCGCAGGATAACCACGGTCAAGTTCATATTCAGGCGAACAGCTGTCTCCAGCTCCTGGCTATTCATCATAAAGCCGCCGTCGCCACACACCGAGATCACCGGACGATCCGGGTACACCAGATGCGCGGCCATGGCCGAAGGCAGACCCGCCCCCATAGTCGCCAGCGCGTTGTCCAGCAACACGGTGTTGGGCTTGTGAGCCTTGTAGTTGCGGGCAAACCAGATCTTGTAGATGCCATTGTCCAGGGCAACGATGCCATCGGACGGCAACACGCGACGAATGTCGGCCACCAGACGCTGTGGGTAGACCGGGAACCTGTTGTCGTCCGCCCCTTCGATGATCTGGGCTTCGTTCGCATCACGAATCGCCATCAACCGTGTGAAGTCCCAATGGCTGGTATCGCTCAGCGCTTCGCCGATCTGCCAGACGGCGTTGGCGATATCACCGATTACTTCAATCTGCGGGAAATACACGGCGTCGACTTCAGCGGAGCGGAAGTTGATGTGGATGACTTCGGTGCCGCCACGCACCATGAAGAATGGCGGCTTCTCGATCACATCGTGGCCGATATTGACGATCAGGTCGGCAGCCTCGACGGCGCGGTGCACGAAGTCTCCCGACGACAGCGCAGCGTTGCCGAGGAAACGCGGGTGGCGCTCATCAACCACGCCCTTACCCATCTGGGTGGTGATAAAGGGGATGCCGGTATCGTCGATCAGTTGCTTTAAAACCTTGGCGGTCATCTTGCGGTTGGCACCCGCGCCAATGACAAGGATCGGGCTGCGAGCGCGCTGCAACTTCTCGACAGCGGCCTCGACAGCCTTGTGCTCGGCCAATGGACGGCGATGCAGGCTCGGAGGGATCGGCATGCTTTCTGTTTGCTCGGCGGCGATATCCTCCGGCAGCTCCAGGTGAACGGCTCCCGGTTTCTCTTCTTCAGCGAGACGAAATGCCTCACGCATCCGCGAAGGGATGTTGTCGGCGGAGGCGAACTGGTGTGTGTACTTGGTGATGGGCGCCATCATGCCGCACACATCAATAATCTGAAAACGGCCTTGCTTGGACTTCTTGATCGGCTTCTGGCCCGTAATCATCATCATGGGCATGCCGCCCAGATAGGCATACGCGCTGGCAGTCACCAAATTCGTCGCACCCGGGCCGAGGGTCGAAAGGCTGACGCCGGTCTTGCCCGTGAGGCGGCCGTAAGTGGCGGCCATGAAGCCGGCGGATTGCTCGTGACGCGTCAGCACAAGCTTGATGTTCGACTTGCGTAGAGACTCAAGCAGGTCGAGGTTTTCCTCGCCGGGAATGCCGAACACATACTCGACACCTTCATTTTCCAGGCATTGCACAACTACATCGGCGGCTTTGGCCATTTTCTTGTCTCACCTACGCTCAGCGGAAATCCGATCATTGTTGAATGTGTGTGCGCCCCATCCCGTGAACCCCGGTACATCCATGTACCAGCGCATGAATCACTTCAGGGGAGCGGCCATACAGTGCCTACACAATCATAAAAATGCAACGTCGTTCTATTTTTATAGACCGTCGGTTTGGCAGCCGGATAATCCGTCAGCGTGGGTCAGAACAGCGGCAATGTGTAATTGACGATCAGACGATTCTGATCACCGTTGCGTGTCGCCTCGCTGCGCGACATGCCATTGCGCCAGGTGAAGCCCAGATTCTTGAAAGCGCCGCTCTGGATGACGTAATCCAGGGAAATGTCGCGCTCCCACTCGGATTGCTCCACGCCGCTCGAAGTCTGGATGTGATCACCCTTCAGGTACATCACCGTCGCTTTGAGCCCGGGCACGCCGAGCGGAGCGAAGTCATAGGCGTACTGCGCGAACCCTGTGCGCTCCCCGGCACGCGTGAAGTTGAGGAGCATCTTGTCTGTCCATAGATAAAGACTGCTGCCGCCGGCTCCCTTATCGATCGAGCCCTGGTTGATCTGCACGAAATTGCTGTCATCGGAAACGTCTTGATAACCCAGGGTCAGCGCATGCCCACCGAAGCGATAGGTGAAGGCTGCGCTCCAGAGATCATTGTCGATTTCGCCGTCGCCATTGGAGGTGTATCCACTGGCGACATACCCTTGGCTACGACCGGAGATGGTGCCGTTGGCGCCGTCGGAACGGGTTCTGAAATACCTGAGGTCGGTCGTCAACGAACCTGAATCACCAAGACTCCAGATGTGGTTGAGCCCTGCGAAATGCTGCGTGTAGTAATCCTCCAACTGCCCTCCATAGTACTGAAGCAGCAAGGAACGGCTGACGTGGTAGTCGACGCCACCGTAGTAAAAGCGGTTGCTTTCCTGGGTTCCGCCATTGACCGCCAGGCCCGTGCGATCGGTCGAGGCTCGCCCCTTCGCCCGATTCAGCGCCCCCCACATGAACGTGAAATTATCCAGTTCCCTGGATTGCAGTTGCACGCCCTGAAACGTCTGCGGCAGCAATCGACCATCAGACGCTACCAGCACCGGTATCTTTGGCATCAGTTGACCATATCGCAGTTCGGTCTGACTCAACCTCGCCTTGGCGGTCGCGCCGAAGCTGCTCCATTCGCTGGCCGCGCTGTCACCATCGGAAGGGATCATTGTGCTGCCCAGGTGCCGGCCTTTTCCGCTGTCCAACGTAACGCCGAGCATGCCCATCGCATCGACGCCGACCCCGATGAGCCCGGGTGTGTAGCCGGAGCGGTAATCGAGGATGAAACCCTGAGCCCACTCCTCCGTTTTTGAGGGCTTGGCTGCCCCATCACGGTTGTCGCTGTTGAAGTACAAATTGCGCATCGCCAGATCGGCATGGCTGTCCTTCAAAAAATCGGCCTGGGCAACGGTGCCTGCGAGCCCACAACCAACAGCTGTGGCAATGCGATACATGGAAGTAATTTTCAAACCGGACTCCACTTTTATTATTTTTGAAACGTTATTCCTTTTTTTAGATATTCAGAAAACAACCCCCTCCGTCAAGACCAAACCAACACCTAATAAAAATCAGCCTCCCTGGCAAAAAATATTGTCGCCTTTCGTCGAGTCATGATTTATTTTGAAACGACGTTGCATTAAAACGATAAAAACAATCATCGGGCCAAGATGCCCGACTCCCAGCCAGGAGCAGACATGAGCTTTTTTTCCGCCCCACCCACCCTCGAAACAACCGTCTTTACCCGCCTGCCGGATAAGTTCCGGAACGCCCGCCCCACGGCCTGGGCGAATGCCAACCGCCAGGGGCGCGCTATCGATTCTTTTTTGGAAGGCCCATCCTTTGATCGCGAAGGCCGTCTGTATGTGACGGACATCCCGAACGGACGGATTTTCAGAATCTCGCCTCAAGGGGAATGGGAACTGGTCTGTACCTATGACGGCTGGCCGAACGGCCTGAAGATTCACCAGGACGGGCGAATCTTCATCACGGACTACAAGCGGGGCATCATGGTGCTCGATCCGGAAAGTGGCGATATTCAGCCGCTCCTGGAATCAGCAGGCTCCGAGGGGTTCAAGGGCGTGAACGACCTCGTGTTTGCGCCCAACGGCGATCTGTACTTCACCGACCAGGGCCAGACCGGCCTGCAGGATTCGAGTGGTCGAGTCTACAAACTCGATACCAGCGGAAACCTGACTTGCCTGCTCAACACGATTCCCAGCCCCAACGGGATCGTCTTCGACCCCAAGCTCAATCACCTCCTGGTCGCCGTCACTCGTGCCCAGCAGATCTGGCGAATTCCATTGGGCAACGGTTCGATCATCAGCAAGGTCGGGGTGTTCGCGCAATTACACGGCGGCCTCGGTGGCCCGGATGGTCTTGCCATCGATGCCGACAGCAATCTCTACATTGCCCATACCGGTTTCGGCTCTGTCTGGAAACTATCGAAAGTCGCGGAGCCTCTGCAGCGCATCGTCTCCTGTGCCGGCATCAGCAACACCAACTTGGCGTTCGGCGGCGAGGATGGTCGAACGCTGTTCATCACCGAATCCGAGACTGGAAGCATTCTTCAAGTACGCACCTCGACACCGGGATTGGCGATGTACTCCCACAGCTGAATCCCGTTGCAGCTCACACAACAACTACAAAAGAAGTGACGACATGACTTACGACAATTCGACTGGCCTGGCGCCACTCAGCGAAGCCGAGGGCGAACGCTTGATGCGCCGCATACTATGGCGAATCATTCCCTTCATCTTTATTTGCTACGTCATCAGCTATCTCGATCGAACCAACATCGGTTTTGCCGCTATAAGCATGAACCAGGATCTGGGGCTGACGGCGACGATGTTCGGATGGGCCGCCGGCCTGTTCTTTTTTGGGTATTTCATGTTCGAAATACCCAGCAATCTCCTGATGCAGCGCTTTGGCGCTCGCGTCTGGATAGCCCGCATCATGATCACTTGGGGACTGATCTCCATGGCCACAGCCTTCGCCACTGGCCCGATCAGTTTCAGTATCGCCCGCTTCCTGCTCGGGCTCGCTGAAGCCGGATTTACCCCTGGCGTGTACCTGTACTTTACCTACTGGTTCCCGGGTAAATGGCGAGCCAAGGCGACTGCCGCTTTCCTGCTCGGAATACCGGTGGCCAACATTGTCGGTTCGCCCCTCTCGGGCTGGCTGCTCGAACTGCATGGGGTAATGGGACTGAAAAACTGGCAACTGCTTCTGGTTGCCGAAGCAATGCCCGCCGTCCTGCTGGGCATCGCTTGCCTCTTCTTGCTCGTCGACTCTCCGGCAAAGGCCAAGTGGCTGTCCGCTCGGGAGAAGGCATGGTTGAACAATCGCTTGTCCCAGGAACAAAAGGACATCAGTGCTTCCCACGGCAATACCCTGCGTGCTGCGCTGACAAATCCAAAGGTCTTCATACTGGCGGCGGTTAACTTCTGCTGCATCGTAGGCTCCATTGGTATCGGAATCTGGCTCCCGCAAATCATCAAAAGCCTGGGCATCGCCAGCGGCATGGTGGGGCTGGTCGTGGCCATCCCTTATCTGCTGGGTGCAATAGCCATGACCCTATGGGCTCGCCTGGCCAATCGAAGCCGTCAACGCTTGCCTTATGTAGTGGGCGCTTTGGCAATGGCTGCCGCGGGGCTTGTCGCTGCCGCGATGATTGAACACCCAATACTCAAGATTGCCTGTCTCTGCTTAACGGTCGCGAGCATTCTTTCGTTCCAGGCGACATTTTGGGCAATCCCATCCACCTTCCTCACCGGTCGCGCGGCTGCAGGTGGCCTGGCAATGATTGTCTCGATCGGCAACCTCGGTGGTTTTACCGGCCCCTTCGTGATTGGCCTGATCAAAGATGCCACCCAGAGCTATTCGATGCCTTTCTTCGCAGTGGCGGCCATACTAATGGTAGGGACATGTTTGATGGTGTGGCTGGGAGATCCGGCTCGACAAAAGCCAGTGGATCACCAAGTAGCCACTAGCACCGCCTAATTGGGTCAACACCAGTAGCCCGTCATTTACTAGATGGGTAATAAAAAGAGCCCGAGCTGGGGCCGCCACACGCCTTGTGTGAGGAGATTCAGCGATGTTAACGAACAGCGCCGGGGCCCGTCCCCAGAACAACACACCACAATCCATAGGCTTTCTGCTGCTGGATAATTTCACATTGATATCCCTGGCCTCGGCGGTCGAACCGCTACGCATGGCTAACCAGCTATCGGGGCGTGAGTTGTATCGCTGGTCTACCCTGACCGTTGATGGTGGTCAGGTGTGGGCCAGCGACGGTCTGCAAATCACCCCCGACGCTGCCATGCACAAAGCCCCGCCCCTGGACACTGTGATCGTCTGCGGTGGTATCGGTATTCAACGCACCGTTACCCGTGAGCACATTACTTGGCTGCAGAGCCAGGCGCGTCAGTCCAAACGCCTTGGCGCGGTGTGCACAGGCAGTTGGGCATTGGCCCTTGCCGGATTGCTTGATGGATTCGATTGCAGCGTGCACTGGGAATGTCTGGCGGCCATGCAGGAAGCCTTCCAGCGAGTGAATTTAAGCACCCGACTGTTCACGCTCGATCGCAACCGCTTCACCAGTTCCGGCGGCACCGCGCCGCTGGATATGATGCTGCACCTGATCAGTCGCGATCACGGTCGTGAACTGTCGGCGGCGATCTCGGAAATGTTCGTCTACGAGCGCATCCGCAACGAGCAAGATCATCAGCGCGTGCCACTCAAACACATGCTCGGCACCAACCAGCCGAAGCTGCAGGAAATCGTCGCACTGATGGAAGCCAACCTGGAAGAGCCGATTGATCTGGATGAGCTGGCCGTCTACGTTTCGGTGTCGCGCCGTCAACTTGAGCGCCTGTTCCAAAAGTATCTGCACTGCTCGCCATCGCGGTACTACCTGAAGCTTCGTCTGGTTCGCGCACGGCAACTGCTCAAGCAGACCCCGATGTCGATCATTGAAGTCGCGTCTATCTGTGGCTTCATATCCACGCCACACTTTTCCAAGTGCTACCGCGAATACTATGGTATTCCGCCGCGCGACGAGCGCGTTAGCTCCAACACCGCGAATCATGTAGCGCTGATTCCGCTACCCCGATCCCTGATGCTGTCACCCCAGCCCAAGACGCTGTCGACACTCAGCAGCGCCCGAGACGAATCAACCTTTGCCAGTGTCCGTCTTTAGGACTTGCATCATGCTGACTGCGAAACTGCACTGCATGTGACAACCCATCTACGTTCAATCTGACCAGGGTTTGCATTGAATTTGGGCATCTCGCTTTTCACCAAGACAGCGGAGAACTGCCAGAAACTGCCACTGAACGCGGCTCGAAAATACCCTCTCGACCGTGCACTACCACGCTCGCCACGATCCCGTCGTGGCATCGAACCATGAGTGCAGAACCTGCCCGCCCGCAGACGAGTTTTTTCCATCACCACCGGCAGCTATGGGTCGGTTTCAGCCCTTCCCACAGGCAGCGATCGGCCAAAAGCGGACTTTCCACTCTGTGCGCTTTCGACCCATAACGGCCCTCCGTGAGGGGCAGAAACGGCCAGGGTCAGACTGACGGACCTCCAAGGCGTGGCACTGAATTTTGCTTCCCTTGGTTACATTCTTTTTGTTGAAGGTAGGTTTCAGCGCGGGCCTGACGAATTAGAAACTTACTCTTACAGGACAATCGATTCACTGGTAAAGCGCGGCTTTCTTGAGTGAAACGGCTCGGATGGATACGTGATAACTCAAGCGGGACGCGACGGGCTGAAGAGTCATAGCGGATTTGGGTAGTTGCACAGACCACTAGCCTGGTTAGCGGTTTTTTCGCCCCCAAAAAAAGGCCTTTCCATCTCTGAAAAGGCCTGTCGCAATTAGCCTAGGACCGCCGAAAACCCCTAAAGTTTCAGTGAAAAAACAGCAACTTAGAGAATTGTGCCAAGTCGTGTTACTCGTCGGATTTCAATTGTAAGCCCCCGTCCAGAGCCTCAGGATCGCCTCGGCACCCCTTTGAGGTTTTCATAAATGAAGTACTCCTCGATTCTCTTGTTGTCGCTTGGCCTGTTAAGCGGCGTTGCGTCGGCAGGCGGCAATACCGAAGCAGGCATAGGCGGCGCATTGGGCGGAGTATTGGGCTCGGTGGTCGGCCAGTCGATCGGCGGCAGCACCGGCTCGGCAATCGGCGCAGGCGTGGGTGGCGCGGCCGGTGGTGCGGTGGGCGCCAACAAACACAGCCGTGGCGAAGCGGCCATTGGCGGCGCACTGGGCGCAGCCGGCGGTAACGTGGTAGGTCGCAAGATGGGCGGCACCACTGGCAGCCTGATCGGCGCGGCAGCCGGTGGCGGTGTAGGCGGCGCCCTGGGCAATCACATGGGCCGGGAATATGATGATGAAAGTGGTCATCGCTACCGTGGTGGTTACTATGACGACGATCGCGGCTGGCGTCGTCACCACCACGACCGTGGCCATCACTATGGATGGCGCAAACACCACAAAAAATGGCACGACGACGACAACGACGACCAAGACTGATCCCCGCGTTACAGGCCCATTGGAAGGGCTGGCCGCAGCAGTCGCGGCCGGCTAGACCAACATCTCCAGTCCCCCTAGGCTGCCCGAACCATTTCTGCAAGCCTCAATCTTCCTAAGCATATCAGTGGCGGTGGATGTGCCAGGAGCAACAATCAAATCATTTGAATGTTGGTAAAAAGTAGGACATGAGTCCGCTTTGGGTCGGATGCAGCCCTTCACGACAGGCAGAAATCAGCCAAAAGCAGCCTTTGCCAACAGCCTTGTGAAAGCTGCCAGTTGCGACGTGACGCAATCGACCCCGTTCCGTCTTTCCCATACTGCCATTGGCCATGAGGTGAAAGGTGTTGATGCAATTGATACCCTGCCGCGACGAAATACCAACAAAAAGTGGATTGCCGCTGCTGGTACCACTAACTACCAGCAGTTGCAGAGCCAGTCTCTTACGGGCGCTGCCTGGAGATATGTGGCGGTTACGTAGAGCTTCATGCCCAAAGAGGAAAACGCTCCTCCCTATTAACGATGCAATCGTGCACACCTTGCAACCCGATGCTCTTGCCCCCCGCTAAGGACCACTCTACGTTAATTCCCGTCCGCCCGAGCAGCGGATGATCTAAATCCTCAGTGAGGCAAAAAGTGCGGCAAAAATCAGCTCCGCGAAAAAACGATAAGCCATAAAAAATCCAGTCACGGCTAAGTGACTGGATTTCCTAAAAATAAATGGTCGGGGCGGAGTGATTCGAACACTCGACCCCTAGCACCCCATGCTAGCAATAACTGCCCGATATCAGCGGGGATGAGTAAGAAGCGGTGCCTCACTGATATCCATCCCACTGGCTTGTGCTTCCTGCACTCCACACACATATCGTGACCATTGATTCATTAACATTTGCCGCTTGCCGAAAAGATCTCCACGGCGATACGCCGCCTCCACTGCACTCTCTACCGCGTGTGCCAGTGCCTGCTCACACACCTCTCGAGGAAAGTGGGTGACCTCACTCGCCCAGTCCCTAAAAGTCGAGCGGAATCCATGGGTCGTGAGGTCGTTGCGCTTCATTCGACGCAAGACCATCAACATCGCCATATTGCTCAGCGGTCGTCCTTTCCGAGCACCAGGAAACAGATGATGGTTCCCCTTTACACGTGGGAGAGCGATCAGTAGATCCAACGCCGCTTGTGACAATGGAACCCGGTGCTCTTTCCCTGCTTTCATCCGCGACGCCGGAATGGTCCATATCCCGGCCACGAGATCAATCTCCGTCCAGGTAGCCTCAAGCACTTCGCTGGTTCGGCAGGCGGTCAGGATGGTGAAGCGCAGGGCTTTGGAGCTCAGATCGTCTGCTTTCTCAAGCGTTGCCATAAATACTGGAAGCTCGATCCATGGCATGGCTGAATGGTGTTTTACAGCGCGCACTTTTAGGCGAGGGGGCAAAAGCTTGTCCAAATGCCCCCGCCATCGAGCGGGGTTTTCTCCCTCGCGCAGTCCTTTGGCCTTTGCCGCATCAAGGACCACTTCAATTCGGTTTCGCAACCGGCTGGCGGTTTCAGGTTTGACTGTCCAAATCGGCTTGAGGATGGTCAGCACATGCTCAACGTTTACCTCTTGGGTAGGAAGATCACCGATGAGCTTGAACGCATAAGTAGCTAACGTGTTTTCCCACTGCTGAGCATGCTTGGCATTTTTCCAGCCCGCCCTGTGGACCGCAATATAGTCAAGGGCAACGTCTTTGAACGGGGTTGCCTTGGTTATTGCGATGGCTTGAGCTAAACGCTCGGCCTCTTGTTCCAAGCGTTGTCGCTCCACCCCTTCATCTCGACTGGTGAGCGGATCGACGCCTGATCTGCTCAGCTTTCTGGCCTCAGCTGATTTCTCACGAGCTTTCGCAAGACTGACGTCGGGCGTCCCGCCCAGGCCCATGTCTCGGCTTTTGCCGGCAATCTTGTAGCGAAAGATCCAACTGGCACCACCGGAGCGGCCGACTTTCAAATAGAGGCCGTCGCCATCATTGGTCATTCCAGGCAACCTGGCCCTGATGATTTTCTCTACGGTTTTTGTCGTCAGCGATGCCATCAGTCACCTCCTATTGAAAGGGTGATGACTCAATGTAGAGGAGTCTCAGCCCATACTCCAGCCCATACCTTGGACCCTGGCTTTCCGTGGTTGTACGCGGAACATAAAAGACACAAAATTTCATAACTGGCTGTTTTTGAAGTTTTTTTACGTACCAAATAAAACATCAGTGGACGTCAATGAACATCAAAACAGAAGACATCGCCTCCGCCATCTTTATACGACAAAGCCCTGATTATTCAGGGCTTTGTCGTTTCTACGATTCGTAATTTCCGTACCACCATTTCTTGATCGTTTCCGTTTCCTTTCGGTCATTTGCGCAACCCTACCCCTTCGCTCCCCCACATCGCACAGCTCAATTAAAATATGAAACATGCGTTTGAAGGTGTGCGATAGGCAGTTTTCGACCTGAACAGAAGTCTTGAATGTACTTCTGGCCAGTGATCGCCAATCAAGACTCGAAGCGACTGAACGTCGTGTACGTATCGAACGGCAGGTAACGCGCCTGTCGATCACGCATCACCTTGATCATCGCAATATCGGGATCGCTGGAAAAGAACAGGCGGCCACCGCACGCCACCAGGTAATCGAGCAAGCGCTCCTTTTCCCCGATAAGCCCCTCCGGATTGCGGTCGTTGGCGGTGGTGATCTCCAGGTTCAGCCATTGGGTGCCGGGAATGAGGTCGCCGGCAAAAACCACCGGGCCTGCCGGCATGGCGATTTCCGGGATCAATTGACCGGGCGTGTAGCCATCGCTGAAGTGGAACCGCCAACCGTCGCCCAGTTCCTTGCAGCGCCCGCCCTCGAGCAGCATCAACCGGTCGCTGCCTTCGAGTCTGTGCACGATCTGCCTGACGAACAGAGAACGATCATGGGGATGGTTGTGACGGGCACGAAACCAATGACGCTCCCCGGTGATGTAGCGTGCGGCGGGAAACAACAGGCGCGGGGTATCGCCATCGTCAATCGCCGCACGGAGTTCCGGGCTCAGTTGTGCATGCAGGTGAGTGAGCACCACCGCATGGATGTCACCCTCCGCCAGCCCCTGCTGCGCCAGGCTTTCCAGCAGGCCTGGGGCATGTTTCTGGCAGGTGCAGGTCCGACGCGGCGGCGCGAGCAATGCCTGCGCTCCGGCCAACACCAGGATGTTCCTGTCCCCTTGCTGGACCAGCAATCCCCGTGAGGCCAACTGCACCCGATTGTCCTGATCGGGCCTGATCCAGTCGGCCCAGACCTCCCTGGGCGTGCTGCCAAACATCACCCCACCGTCCAGCTTGCGACTGCTACCAACCAGCGTGGATAAACGACGGTTCACACCCCTTCCCCCTTTTGAATTCGCCTCGCCCGACGCCTGTGACGCTAAAAAAACCGCTGCCGAAGCAGCGGTAAAGTGCACAGCGTCGTGAACCGGTGAATTACTTGCCGTAGCGGCGCAGCGCTGCCGGGCTGTAGTTTTCTTTCGATGCCAACTGGTTGAAGACCATCTTCTGCTGGGTCTCGTTGGTCATGTAGTTGGTGGCGTAGCGTCCCGAAATAACGTCATAAGTGGCTTCCATCGCCTGGAACGGCACATCCACATCCGGCAGCTGGATCGGGTAGCTTTCGTAGATGCGCCACAGTTCGCCGCGGCTGTCGTACATCTCCGAACTTGCGATCTGCCAGTTGTCCTCGTCGATGTAGAAGCGACGCTTGCCATACACGTGGCGGGCATCGGGCTTGAGGGTCGCTTCAATCACCCAGACGCGGTGCTTCTCATAACGCACGTACTGCGGATCGAGGTTGTTCTTTTTCAGCAGGTCGGCGTACTTCAGCGACTTGCTCGCCAGCTTGTAGCTGTTGTACGGGATCAGGCGTTCCTGCTTGCCGATCAGCTTCCAGTCGTAGCGGTCCGGAGCGCCGTTGAAGCCACCCACGCCATCGGAGGTCAATTGGCCGTAGCTGTAGCGGGCACTGTTGTCGTAGGCCACGGTCGGTGCACGACGCACCCGGCGCTGGCCGGGGATGTACTGCCAGGCACCGCGCGGTTCGGCGACCTGGTTGACTGGCTCGTGAACCATGGTGATCTCACCGGCCACACGCGATGGGCTCAAGGCGCGGATCATGCTGAAGTACAGGGCGTTTTCTTCCGGTTGCAGGTCACTGACCGCCGAGCGGAAGTGCACGCTTTGCTCATAGGTCACCAGGGTGCTGGCGCCACTGTCTTCGACGGTGGCCGATGCCATTTCGCGCTGCACCGAGCTGCCGATGTAGCGCGCCAGGTGGTTCCACATGACTTCCAAAGGTTCGGTCGGCATCGGGAACGGCACGCCAGTGTTGTAGCCGATGATGCCGTAGCCATTGTCGGCCAGTGTCACCTTGGCGGCATTGTCACGGGTGGCGGCATTGATGGTGTCAGGCATGTGCGTGGTGCGGTGCGACGGGTAGACATTGATCTTGTACGTCGCCGGGAAACGCTTGAGCATCGCCACCTGCCCCGGTGTCAGCAGCTTTTCGTATTGGCCGGCGTTGGCAGCGGTGATGACCATCAGCGTTTTTTCGCTGGCGAACGGGTCAGCGTAGTCGCCGTTGGCACTGGCGCTCAGGCTGCCCGGCTTCAGGCCACCTTCCCAGACAGGGATCGTGCCGTCAGCGTTGGCTGCACGCTCGCCGCCCATGGCATTGAGGGTCGTGCCCAGCTTTGAAGTGTCAGTGTCCTTGGCGTACAGCGATGTGCTCAGGCAGGCCGAAGCGAGGACGGTCAGTACGAGGGGCAGTCTTTTCAATTTCACGTTCATCAGAAGCTCACCTTAAGGTTGACCGATGCAAAGTCGCGGTCGTTGAGGGTGCTGAAGTCGCCACCGAAAAAGTCGTTGTAGTTGAACTCCAACGAGTAATTGGTGCGGTACTCAAACAGCAGCGAGAGACCCACTGCTTTCTGTCCTTCCTGGAAATTGGGGCCAAAACCGTTCACGTCATGGCGAAAGTTGATGCTGGGGGTCACCACGGTCGACGGCAGGATGCCTTCGTAGGCCAGGGCGCCGCGCAGGCGATAACCCCACGACCAGTCGGTGTAGAAGCCTCGGTTGTCGTTGCAGTTGTCGGCGTTGAGGTTGGCGATCTGGCCGGCGTTGAGGTTGGCCGTGCCCGGCGTGATGCAGAAGCTGGCCGGGACCGCCGGGTTGAACGGTGTGGTGGTCAACTCGCTGCGGCCGTAGGCACCACTGCGACCGAAGCGCTCGTCGCCCAGATCAGCGATGTGGTTGACCGCACCCTCGGCGGCCCAGGAGAACTTGCTCGCGCCCAATATGTTGGACACGCTATCGGTGGCCCCCAGCGAGAACTGCGACACCGGCATGCGCTTGTAGCCTTCGATCGGCGCCCCCAAGGCCGGGGCAACGCCCGGATCGGTGAACGGCGTGTTGGGGCTGCGCAGCAGGAACTGGATGGTGTCGTTACCGTTGAAGCCCAACGGCTGGTTGGGCCGGTAACTTAACTCGCCAAACACTGCGGTACTGCCGACCACGCCGCTGAGGCTCACGCCGAACAGACGAATGTCTTCGGGGTAGACCGAGTTGTAACTGGCGGTGGAGATGTTCGACAGCGAACCGCCCGGCCCGGAAATCGGCCGGCTGACCGCCGTGCCATTGAACGAAGCGAAACGGCTGGCGTAGTTGGCGTAATACAGGCCCAGATCGGCATCGTTCAGGCTTTCAATCACCTTGTGCAGGGCAAAACCGTACTGACCGCCGTCATGGGGATAGTCGGTCTGGCCGCGCGGCACGAAAGTGCCCGCTCGCAAGGCAGTGGCGGTGGTCTTGTCGCCAGTCAGGCCGGCAACGATCGGGCCGCAACCTTCCGGGGCAAAATCGGCGGACTGGAAGAAGGTGCCGCAACCGTCCAGCACCGAAGGCCGGAAGTTGTACTGATAGAAGCCTTCCAGGCTCAGAGTGTCGTTCAGGCCGAAGTTGAACGACACCATCTCGACCGGCAACTGCCCTTCCTTGAGTTCGACACCAGGGCGGTTGAAGGCCGACACGTCCAACGGGTTGATGGCGTTGATGCCGTTCTGGAAGAACAGCGCTTCACCCCAGCTCAACACCTGCTTGCCGACCTTGACGTTGAGCGGGTGGTCGGCGACATCGAAGTTTTTCCAGACATAGGCGTCCAGGGTTTCGAAGCCCTGGAACTTGGCCAGGTCCGGCCACCCGGAGTCGTCGAATTTCTTGAAGTCGCCGTTGCCGCTGTCCAGCGCGTGGTCATACCAGTACTTGAAGCGAACGAAGGCGCCCTGGTTGCCATCGTTGAAATCGAACTCGGTCAGGCCCTTGTAGATCTGGGAAATGGTGTCGTGTTTGGAGAAGTTCAGCCGACCGTCGTCACCGTTGGTGTCGATGCCCTTGCCGTTCTTGCCGATGCTACGGGCATCCGGGGCGTACAACATGCCCGGATCGGGGTTACGCAACGCCCAGCTCTGGCCATAGGTCAGCGTGGTGTTGGTGGTCAGCGACCAATCGTCATTGACCTCGAAAGTCACGGCATAAGCCTGCGGGCAGCCGAAGGACGCCAACGCGACGCCGACGGCCAGCAGGCAAGGCGTAAAACGCCTGCCTGGCGAGGTAGATAGATGCAGGGTGGAGATGGCGGTACTGCTCGACATGCATGTCACCTTTTTTTGTTTTTAATGGTGAAACACTCCCCCGCACCGGGGCCTTCAGGCCCCAGCGTGAGTCAGCGTGGTGTGGCGATTTAGATAGGGTTGCGGGCGCGCTCGTGCAGCACTCTTGAAGGAATGCCCAGCAGCAGGACAATCGCGCCGAGCACCAGCAGGCCGGCGATCACATCGAAAGCGACGAACAGGCTGCCGGTCTGGGTCTTGATGGAACCGACCAATACCGGGGCGATCATCGCGGCGATCCCGCCCAGGCTGCTGATCAGCGCAATGCCCCCAGCAGCGACCGGTCCGCTGAGATAGGCCGGTGGAATGGTCCAGAACAACGGCACGGCCGACAGGCAAGCGGCGGCACCCAGGCTCATGAACAACACCGACAATTCGAGATTGCCCTGAAAGAAGCCAAGCAAAACGAAGCTGCCAGCGCCTACCAGCATGGTCGACGCCAGATGCCAGCGGCGTTCCAGGTGTTTGTCCGAACTGCGCCCCAGCAGGTACATGGCAACCAGGGCGATACAGTACGGCAGGCTGCTGATCAGGCCGATACGACCGATGTCGGCCAGACCGAAGCTCTGGATCAGACTCGGCATCCAGTAGGCCACGGTATTGGTGCCCGAATAAATGCAGAAGAACACCAGGCCAGCCAGCAGCACCCGGGGATCGCGCAGCAGCTGACGAAACGAGGCATGGGCGTTGTCCTTGCTGACATCCTCCACTGCCAGTTGCGCCTGGACGATGGCCTTCTCATGATCATTGAGCCAGGGAGCGTCCTGCGGTTTGTCGACCAGCCAGACCCAGGCAAACACACCCAACAGCACGGCGGGGACACCTTCGAAGACAAACAGCACCTGCCAGTCCCGCAGCCCGGCCCAGCCATGGAAGTGCGTCATGATCCAGCCCGCCAACGGCCCGCTGACGATCCCGGCGAAGATCCCGGCCATGATGAAGATCGACGTGATGCGGCCACGGCGCGAGGCCGGAAACCAGTAGGTCAGGTACAGGATCACGCCGGGGAAAAAACCCGCCTCGGCCACGCCCAGTAAAAAGCGCGCGATATACAACCCGGTCGCGGAGCTGACCAGGCTGGTACCGATGGTCACCAACCCCCACACCACCATGATGCGCATGATGGTCAGTCGTGCTCCCACCCGCTGCATGTACAGATTGCTCGGCACTTCGAACAGCAGATAACCAACGAAGAACACCGCCGCGCCCAGCCCGTAGGCGGCGTCGGACAGCACCAGATCTTCGGCCATGCGCAACTTGGCGAAAGAAATGTTGATGCGGTCGATCGAGTTGATCACATAAGCGACGAACAGGAACGGCAACAGGCGCCAGGTGATCTTGCGAAAGATCTGTTGTACCTCGTGTGCAGCGACCGCACCCGTCAGGCACTGGCCTCGTTCAACCACGCTAGTCATTGCTTCTCCTCCTGCGATAGACGCATTGGAAACTTTTCTTGTTGTTCTTATTCACACGCCCACCGGCGCGACTGGAAACAGGGCAGACGACCTGCCCTGCCCCTTTCATTGCGCAGTGGACAGCGCACGCAGTTCTTCATCCAGCATCGGCACACCCAGCTCGCAAGCTTCAATGCCCTGCAGGCTGACGATCTTCAGCACTTCCAGCACCTGCTCGCGGGTCGCGCCCAGTTGCAGCGCTGCCTGAATGTGACGCCGCGTGCCATGGCCATACAGGTGCGTAATGGCAGCATCGCCAGCGATGCACAGGAACTCGATCCACAGCGGCGGAAGAATGTTGTCCTTCCACAGCCCGAAGCCCATGGCGAGGAATTTTTCCAGATACGCCGGATCCCATTTGTAGAGGGTTTCCCACAGCGGGTTGAACATCCCGTTGGCCCGCACGGCATCGCAGACCGGTGTCGCCCCCGCCGCTACCGGCTCATCGGCCAAACCGGCATTGGCCAGCTCCTCGGCGAGGATCGGCACCCCGAGCGCACAGGCATGGATGCCGACCACGCTGGCCAGCTTGAACACTTCAAGAATCTGCGCACGGGTCACGCCCAGACGCAGCGCATCACGTACATGGCGCCGTACGCCAGGGGCATACAAATGGGTTGCGGTGACGTCGATGTTCAGTCGGATCAGCGCCACCAGTTTCGGATCGAGGATGTCATTGACTTGGCTGTCCTCGACCAGCTGCATGAAGCGCTCGGTCCACGGCCCATCCCATTCGGCCATGCGGTCCAGGCTTTCATCGAACAGGCCGGCGGCGCGCAGCGCGTTGTAATTCGGGGTATCGCTCATTGGTCTTCTACTCGCTTGTAAATGAGGTCAGATAACGCCGCCGCCATTGGGGCTGAGCACCTGACCGATCAGGTAATGCTCGCCGGCCAGATACAGCACGGTGCCGGCGTATTCCTCGACCGTACCGAAGCGACCCAGTGGAACCCCTTGCCACAGACGATTGCGGGCGTCTTCACCAACAGCGTCCAGATAGTCATTGAATGCCGGGGTGGCGACGCCGCCCGGAGCCATGGCATTGACGAAGATGTTGGCGCCCGCCACCTCATAAGCCACCGACTTGGTGAAGCTGATCACCGCTCCCTTGGTGGCGCAGTAGTGAGGGCTGTGCGCACTCTTGCTGGACAGGCCGGCAATGGACGCAATGTTGATGATCTTGCCGTCGCGCTGCGGCTCCATCAGCCTCAGTGCCGCACGGGTGCAATAGAACAGGCCGTGGACATTGACGCCCCAATAGCGGTGCCACTCTTCGTCACTGATCGCACTGGTGAAGCCCAGCGATCGGCGCGGCTCGGGGCTCGACATGTAGCGGTACAGTGCATTACGACGCTGGGTGTCGACTTCACGGTTCGGCGTCAGCGCAGCATTGTTGACCAGCACATGCAGGGTGCCGAAACGCGCGACGACCTGCTTGAACATCACGTCCACTTCGGCGCTCGACGACACATCGCAGCGAACCGCCAGGCACTCGGCACCCTGCGCTTCGACGGCCTCCCGAGCCTGCGCCAGCGACTCGTCACTGACATCGCAAATCACCACCTTCGCGCCCGCCTTGGCAAAAGCCACGGCGCACGCTTTGCCCAGGCCGGGACCGACTCCGGTCACCAGCACGACTTTGTTCAAAAGACTCATTGCACACCTCGTTTACGTGCAGTGCTGTTCTCACAAGAACCAGCACCCACTTTTGTGGCGAGGAGATTTATCCCCGCTGGGTCGCGCAGCGGCCCCCAAAATGGGCCTGCCATGCAGGCCAACGGGGATAAATCCCCTCGCCACAGTCAATGACCTGCGGGGTCAGAACTGTCCTGGCACGGTAAAGCCACGCTGGCCCGGCTTGCGGTTCGGCGCCATGCCCAGCTGGGCGATGGTCTCGTCAGCACTGGTGTAGGTTTCACCGATCTTGTAGATCTGGCGCGCTTCCTTGCCGCTGGCAATCTCGCGACCCAGCTCACGGGACAGACGCACGGTCTGTTCGATCTGCTGCACCGAGGTCATGCGCTCGCCCTTGCGGCCCCATAGGGTGTCTTCGATGCCGACCCGCACATGCAGGCCCATGGCAATCGCCATGGCGTTCATTGGCAGCACGGCGCGCATGGCGCTTTCCATCGACAGGACCGCCCCCGGTGGCGTGCGTTTGACGAACTCGATCATGTCGGCCGGGTCCAGGCCCGCCGCGCCGCCACCGATGGCGACGTAGTTGAGAATCAAGGGACCGGTGTACAGGCCCTTGCGAATCAGACGCTCAACAGTTTCCAGCTGGTGCACATGGCCGAGCATGAAATGCGGCTGGATGCCGGAGGCCTGCAGGCGCTTGAGGTGCTCGATGAAGAACGACGGGCGCGCATCGGAAACCATTTCCTGATAGGCGTTGAAGTACGCCGGTTGTTCCAGGATGGTGCCTTCGATGTCATCGGCCGTCAGCAGCTCACAGATGTTCATCTGGCTGGTGTTGATGGCGATGGTCACCTGGTCCGGTTTTGGCGACAGGTCAGCGAGCATGTGCCGGGTGTCGTAATCCAGCCAGGTGGCGGCCTGACCTTCGCTTTCCGGAGCGAAGGAAATCGAACCGCCGACCTGCAACACCATGTCCGGCACTGCCTGGCGCAGCAGGCCGAGCATCTCGTTGAATTTGCTCAGACGCTTGGAGCCCTTGCCGTCTTCTTCACGCACGTGAACGTGCAGCACGGTGGCGCCGGCGTTGTAGCAATCAATCGCTTTCTGGACCTGGTCGTCCATACTGACCGGGATGTCGTCCGAGTCGGCGGGCGTCCATTGCGGACCATAAGGCGCGACCTGAATCACCAGTTTTTCCTGGTTTTCCGGGAACAAGCTGTCATCAAGGAAATGCATCGTAACTACTCCGTCCTGTCTTATCGTTATTGAACGAATGAGCGGTGTGGCTGCTCGCTTGACTGAAAAGTTACGGGTTTTCCTGCGACAGTTTTTATCATCCTGGCACTAGGTTTTATCATTTCGGCACATTTGTGGGCGCCACGAAAAAAACCTGTAGGAGCGAGCCTGCTCGCGATGGTCGTCAACGATAACGCGGGAAACCTGACACCCCGCGGTGATCCTGACTCCATCGCGAGCAGGCTCGCTCCTACAGGGAAAAGCGTCAGGCGCGGGCCTTGCGCCACTCTCGCGGCGTGCAGTCAAACCAGCGCTTGAAGGCGCGGGTGAAATTGCCCTGGGTCTCGTAACCCAGTCGGCTGGCAACTTCGGCGATGGGGAGATCGGGGTCGATCAGCAGGCGGGAGGCCATGTCCTTGCGAGTCTGCTCCAGCAACAACTCGAAACTGGTTTGTTGTTCGCTCAGGTGGCGGTAGAGGGTGAAGCGGTGCACGGCAAAAAATTCGGCTACCCGCTCGGCTGAACAATCGCCCTGCATCAGCAGCGCTTCGATGACCTGGCGAACCCGACTGGCGAGGTCCTGGCCTTCTCGGCCCTGCAGTTCGTCAAGATGACCACGCAGGAAGTCTTCGAGTTGGCGATCGTGACCGTCGCGCGGTTTATCCAGTAACGCCTGGGGAAACAGCACCTCATGTTGCGACTGGCCGAACCACACCGGGCAGCGGAAAAACTGTTCATACAGCCCCGCCGAACGCGGTTTGCGATAGGCGATGCGCACCAGTGCCGGTCGCCAGGCGTGGCCGACGATCAATTGCATGATGGTGACGATGGCGGCCAGGTAAGCCGTCAGCAATTGCTCGCTGCCTGGCACGTTGCCGGCAATCGAGAGGCGCATGCCTGCGTAGCCTCGCTCCTCGACCAGGCTCACGTGCAGGCCGCGATACCACAACCCGCAGTAGCGGATCAGGCTTTCAGTGGCGGCGCGTACCGTGGCGGCATTGAGCACCAGAAAACGCAGCGGACCCGCGTTTTGCAGGTTGGCTCGCTGTCCGAGCAACAAGCCCAGGTGATCACAGCCGGACAACTCGGCCGCCACTTCCAGAATCCTGCCGTGGGTGATCACCGGCAGCGGGCTCAGGTGTTGCTTGAACGAGTCAGGATAAATGCCGAATCCGGCCAGCAATGGCCAGGGATCGACACCGTGCTCCTGTAGCACTACCGGCAACGAGACGAGCGCACCCACCGGTATGGATTTATCCGCAACCCGTGGACTCGCTCGTTTCATCGCCCAACCTCCGTGGATGGCGCTAGAACTGCTCGGGGTCAAATGCCTTGAGGGTTGCAGCGCCGGTGCCGATACGCTGCAGGTGTATCGACGTCTGCGGCAGTATACGCTCGAAGAAGAACCGGGCAGTGGTCAGCTTGGCGCGGTAGAAATCGCCATCGGGTGAACCTTGTGCCAGAGGGTGCTGGGCAATAACGGCCATCTTCGCCCATTGCAGTGCGAACGCGACCAGCGCGGTCAGGTGCAGGAAATCGACCGCACCGGCGGCGGTGTCAGCCGCATCGGCGCTGCCCATGTATTCGACAGCCATCACCAGGTCTGCCAGCGCCAGGCGCAGCGCCTGCACCTCCATCAGTTCGCGGTCATGGGCGTCGCAGAACTCGTCCACCAGCGTCAGGAAACGGCGCATCGCCCGACCCTCGTCAAGCCGCAACTTGCGCGCCGCCAGATCCATTGCCTGCACACCGTTGGTGCCTTCATACAGCGGCGTGATCCGTGCATCGCGCTGGAACTGCTCCATGCCCCACTCGCGGATATAACCGTGCCCGCCAAAACACTGCATCGCCATTCCCGTACACTCCACGGCCTTGTCAGTGCAGTAAGCCTTGATCATCGGCGTGAGCAGGCCGAGCAAGTCGCTGGCGGCCTCACGCATCTCAGGGTTCGGGTGCTTGTGCGCAATATCGATCTGCAAACCTGCCCAATAGGTCAGCGCCCTGCCCCCTTCGACGAACGCGCGCTGGGTCAGCAACATGCGCTGCACATCGGGGTGCATCACGATCGGATCGGCTGGCTGCCCGGGCGATACCGCACCACCCGGCGCACGCCCCTGCAAGCGTTCGCGGGCATAGTGGGCGGCATTTTGATAGGCCACCGAAGCCAGGCTCAGCCCCTGAACGCCGACCGCCAGCCGCGCGCTGTTCATCATCACGAACATCACGCGCAGGCCTTGATGCGGTTGGCCGATCAGGTAACCGGTGGCACCGTCGTAATTCATCACGCAGGTCGGGTTGCCGTGGATGCCCATCTTCTCTTCCAGCGAACCGCAGCGTACCGCGTTGCGCTCGCCCAGCGAGCCATCGGCATTGACCAGCAATTTCGGCACGATGAACAGGCTGATGCCCTTCACCCCCGGCGGTGCATCCGGCAGGCGGGCCAGGACCAGATGAATGATGTTCTCGGCCAAGTCGTGCTCGCCGGCGGAGATGAAAATCTTCGTCCCGCTGATCCGATAGCTGCCATCGTCCTGCGGTTCGGCGCGGCTGCGCAGCAAACCCAGATCAGTACCGCAGTGCGGTTCGGTGAGGTTCATGGTGCCGGT
Source organism: Pseudomonas putida (assembly GCF_050990305.1). Lineage (GTDB taxonomy): Bacteria > Pseudomonadota > Gammaproteobacteria > Pseudomonadales > Pseudomonadaceae > Aquipseudomonas > Aquipseudomonas putida_AH. Next base: position 3,601,026 of record NZ_CP158817.1, read on the forward strand.
CCAGCGGCCCTCGATCATGGGCGGCATGAACAGCGCCTTTTGCGCGTCGGTCCCGCCATTGGCGATGGCGTTCACCGCGCCATGGGTAAGCCCGGCGAACATCGAGAAGGCCAGATTGGCGCTGGTCATGATTTCGCGAACGGCAATCCCCAGCAAATGGGATAGCCCTTGACCGCCGAATTCGGGCGAGGCCGTCAGGCCGGTCCAACCGCTTTGCGCATACAGCTGATAAGCCTCGCGAAAACCGGGAGCGGTCGTCACTTCGCCATCGGTTAACTTGCAGCCGTGATGATCGCCGACGGCATTCAACGGCATCAGCACTTCACTGGCGAGTTTGCCGGCTTCCTCAAGAATCGCGGCGACCACATCAGGCGTGGCCTCGGCGAAGCCCGGCAGGTCGGCGTAGCGTTGCACGTGCAGCAGTTCATCGAGGACAAAGCGCATGTCCCGTAGCGGTGCGTTGTAAGTTGCCATGGTCACCTCCTTATAGACGTTCAATCACGACGGCCAGCCCCTGGCCGACGCCGATGCACAGGCTGACCACCGCATAACGGCCGCCCCGGCGTTCCAGTTCACGCAATGCGGTCAGTGCCAGACGCGCGCCGGAAGCCCCCAGCGGATGACCGAGGGCAATAGCGCCGCCGTTGGGATTGACCCGCGGGTCGTCGGCACGCAAGTTGAGCAGATGCAAGCAACCCAGCACCTGCACGGCGAAGGCTTCGTTGATCTCGATCAGGTCCATGTCGGCCAGACTCAGTCCGGCACGTTCCAGCGCCTTGGGAATGGCAAAGGCCGGGCCGATGCCCATCACCCGGGGTTCGACACCACTGGCGGCACCGGAGAGGATTCGCCCGCGAGGCTTGACGCCATGGTGCTCTCCCAGCGCGCGACTGCCGATGAGCAAGGCCGCAGCACCATCGTTGATGCCCGAGGCGTTGCCGGCGGTGACCACACCGCCCTCGAACAACGGCTTGAGCTTGGCCAGATCCTCGGCATTGGCCTGTGGACGCGGGTGCTCATCGGCTGCCACGGCGAGCGTGCCCTTGCGACCGGCCGGCGCTTGCACGGCCAGGATTTCATCGGCGAAGAAACCGTCGGCCAGCGCCTTCGCATAGCGCTGCTGCGAGGCCAGGGCGAAAGCGTCAGCCGCCTCGCGTCCGATGCCGTAATCATGGGCCACGTTGTCGGCGGTTTCCGGCATGGTGTCGTCGCCGTACTGCGCATTGACCTTCGGATTGGGGAAGCGCGCGCCAATGGTAGTGTCGAACAGCTTCGCCTCACGGCTGTACGCCGATTCGCTCTTGCTCAACACAAAGGGCGCGCGGCTCATGCTTTCCACGCCGCCTGCCAGGTACAACTCGCCTTCGCCGCAGGTGACGGCACGTGCAGCATCGAGCAGGGCGGCCAGGCCGCTGGCGCACAGGCGATTGACGGTCTGCCCCGGCACGCTGACCGGCAGGCCCGCCGCCAGCAGCGCGTTGCGGGCGACGTTGCGACTGTCTTCGCCGGCCTGGTTGGTGCAACCGAGGATCACGTCCTCGATCTGCTCGGCCCGGAACGGCGAGCGCTCAACCAAAGCGCGCATCAATTGGGCAGCCAGATCATCCGGACGCACCGGCGCCAGACCGCCGCCATGGCGACCGAACGGCGTACGCAAACCATCGTAGATATAAGCGTCGAGCATTTTTTATTGTTCCTTCTCGTAATCGGTATCAAGTGTCAGCGGTGAGCAGAGACAAGCCCAGACGGGCGCGGCGCATCAGCCAGGGGCTGGGGCGATAACGCGGGTCGCGGTAGTAGTCGTGGAGGTTGTCGAGGATTTGCAGCACCGTATTGCCGCCCAGAGCATCGCCCCAAGCCAGCGGCCCCAGCGGATAACCCAGGCCAAGGCGGACGGCACTGTCGATGTCCTGCGGGCTGGCCACGCCTTGCTGCGCCATGTCGCAGGCGATGTTGACGATGTGCGCCAGTACCCGCTGGGCAACGAAGCCGGCGCTGTCGCGGATCACGCTGACCGGTTTACCGTCGGCAGCCAGCAGTGCGTGGGCCGCATCACGCCAACCGGGCGCGGTGATGGTCGTGGTCATCAAGACGCGGCGACGCTCCAATGGCAACAGCGTGTCCAGCGCCAGGGTGCGCATCGGGTCGAGCCCTTCGGCGATGGCTGCATGGGTCGCATCCGTACCCAGCGGCAACACCAGGCACAAAGCGTCGGGGCCTGGCCGCAGCCCCGTCTCGATAGGCGCACCGAGTCGCCGGAGCAGATCGATCACCGCATCACGGGCCTGGGGCCGTGCCATGCTGACCCACACCGGCGGCAGCTTCACGCTCGGAGCCGCTGCCTCGTCGGGCACCTGCTGCACACCCTCGACATAGCGGTAGAAACCCTGCCCGACCTTGCGACCGAGCAAGCCGCCGTCCAGACGTTGGCGAGTGATCACCGTCGGCCGATAACGGGGTTCCTGGTAATACTGCTCAAAGATCGATTCGGTGACCGGATGGGATACATCCAGCCCGGTCAGATCAAACAGCTCGCACGGCCCCATGCGAAAACCGGTCTGCTCGCGCAGAATCCGATCCAGGGTCTGCGGGTCGGTCACCGATTCGCTCAACACGCGCATGGCCTCGGTGCCATAACCACGACCGCCATGGTTGACGATGAAACCCGGAGTGTCCTGGGCGCGCACGGCGGTATGACCGAAGCGCTCGCCAAGCGCCAGCAAGGTCGTGCCAACCCACGGCTCGCTCCTGAGGCCATCGATCACCTCGACGATCTTCATCAGTGGCACCGGGTTGAAAAAGTGGAAGCCGCCGACTCGCCCCGGCACGCGACATTGCGCGGCGATGGCGGTCACCGACAGCGACGAGGTGTTGGTGGCCAACAAGCAGTCGTCCGCCACCACGGCTTCAAGGTCAGCGAACAAGGCACGCTTAATCTCGAGGTTCTCGACGATCGCTTCCACCACCAATTGGGCATCGGCCAGTTCGGCCAGGGAGGTTGCCGCCAGCAGATTCTGCGCGGCGGCCTGCACCTGCTGCTCGCTCAACTTGCCCTTGGCGCAAAGCTTTTCGAGGGTCGTGACGATGCCTTGGCGGGCGGTTTGCGCGGCACCTTCGCGGCTGTCGAAAAGCTGGACCGTGACCCCGGCCAACGCCGCGATTTGCGCAATGCCGGCGCCCATGACGCCCGCACCGACCACCGCCATGCGATTAATCTTTCGTGCACTCATGCTCAGTTCCCCGAATAGACCGGTTGGCGTTTTTCGAGGAAGGCACGCATGCCCTCCTTCTGATCGGCGGAATCAAACAGCAGCTGGAAGGCCTTGCGCTCCAGCATCAACGCGGCGTCCAGCGAGGCATCCTGACCCGCCAGCAAAACCTCCTTGATCTGCATGACCGCCAGTGGCGGCATACCGGCGATCTGTGCGGCCAGCTCCAGCGCGCGCGCCTGCACCTGGTCGTCTTCCACCACTTCACTGGCCAGGCCCATGCGCAGGGCCTCGTCGGCACTGACCGGTAGGCCGGTGAGCAGCATGCGCATGGCCTGGAACTTGCCGACCGCGCGGGTCAGGCGCTGGGTGCCGCCGGCACCGGGCATGATGCCAACGCGGATCTCCGGCTGACCGAATCGGGCGCCCAAGCCGGCGACAATCAAGTCGGCATGCATCGCCAATTCACAGCCGCCCCCCAGGGCGAAGCCATTGACCGCCGCGATCACCGGTTTCGGGCACTGGGCGATCGCCGCCCACAACCGTTGCGTCTGGCGCAGCAGCATGTCGATGGCGCCCCGCTCTGCCATATCGCGAATATCCGCACCGGCGGCGAACACCTGCTCGCCGCCGGTAAGCAGGATGCAACGGACTTCCGGATCGACGCCCAGCACACTGAAGTGTTCCGCCAGTTGCTCACGAACCGCTTGATTGAGCGCATTGCGCGCTTCGGGTCGGTTGAGGTGTATCCGCGCCACGCCCGTCATGGGGTGATCGACATAGGTCTCGTTCATAACTGCCTCTTGTTATTGTTCCGCTATGCGGAACCATGTTTTGCAATTAAAAACAAGCCTACGCAAACTCACCGGCGACTTGCAATCAAACAAACACACAGAATGACAAACGATGAATTCATTGCTGGAACTACATGTTCCGCTGTGCGAAACTTGATTCTATTTTATTGACTATCGCTTTTCGCCTGTGCCAGCATCCGGCCGGCGATCGGCGAGCCACTGCCCGACGCATGAGGAACGACCATGACCAAGCACACGCCTTTCGACACCGAATTCGACCCGCAGGAACTGGAGCAGGATCGCCAGTTCGTCACCGCCCTCGCCCGCGGGCTGGAGCTGTTGCGCTGCTTTGGTCCGGGCGAGCGCCTGCTGGGCAATCAGGAACTGGTGGTGCGCAGCGGTTTGCCCAAGGCCACGGTGTCCAGACTGACCTACACCCTGGTGCGCCTGGGTTACCTGCAATACGTCGAGAGCATGGGCAAGTACGCCCTCGACACTGGTGTGCTCGCCCTCGGCTACGCCCACCTCAGCGGTCTGGACATTCGCCGTGCCGCTCGACCGTTGATGGCGGAGCTCGCCGAGCAGACCCAGAGCTCGGTGTCCCTCGGCGCGCGGGACCGCTTGAGCATGGTCTACATCGACAACTGCCAGGGCAGCGGTCCGTTGACCCTGCGCCTGGACATCGGCGCCCGCATTCCCCTGGCCACCACCGCCATGGGCCGCGCCTACCTCGCCGCCTTGCCGGAACAGGAGCGCGATCTGCTGCTCGATCAACTGCGCGCCCGCGACCAGGAACAATGGCCGGCCATCCGCGAACAACTGGAAAAAGCCTTCCGCCAGTACCAGGACCAGGGCTTCTGCCTGTCCCTCGGTGGCTGGGAGAAAGACATCAACGCCGTTGGCGTTCCACTGATCAAACCCGACGGCTCCGGTGTCGTCGCCTTCAGCTGCGGCGGCCCGGCATTCACCCTGCGCCAGCACATGCTGGAGGACGACCTGGGGCCACGCCTTTCGCACATGGTGCGCAATGTCCAGGCCAGCCTAGGCCGACAATTCCAATAAGAGGTCATGCATGATCAACGATCAGGAAACACTCAACCTGCTGCTCGACAACCTGTCGCGCTTCGTCCGCGAGCGCCTGGTGCCCGCCGAGTCCGAAGTCGCGGAAACCGACCGGATTCCCCGGCACATTGTCGATGAGATGCGCGCATTGGGCCTGTTCGGCCTGTGCATCCCGCAGGAATACGACGGCCTCGGCCTGAGCATGGAAGAGGAAGTCCTGGTCGCCTTTGAACTGGGCAAGACGTCACCCGCTTTCCGCTCCTTGATCGGCACCAACAACGGCATCGGCTCCCAGGGCCTGATCATCGACGGCACCGAGGAGCAGAAGCAGCGCTACCTGCCGCGCATGGCTGCCGGCGAACTGATCGGCTCGTTCGCCCTCACCGAGCCGGGCGCAGGTTCCGACGCCGCGTCGCTGACAACCCGTGCCGAGCGCGAGGGAGATTTCTACGTCCTCAACGGCACCAAACGCTTCATCACCAACGCCCCGCAAGCCGGCATTTTCACGGTGATGGCCCGCACCAGCAGCGAGATCAAGGGTGCCGGCGGAATTTCCGCGTTCATCGTCGAGGCCGGCACGCCTGGGGTTTCCCTGGGCAAGATCGACCAGAAAATGGGCCAGAAAGGCGCGCACACCTGCGATGTCATCTTCGAAAACTGCCGAATTCCGGCCGCCAACCTGATCGGTGGCGAGGAAGGCATCGGCTTCAAAACGGCCATGAAAGTCCTCGACAAGGGCCGCCTGCACATTGCCGCCATTTGCGTCGGCGCCGCCGAACGGATGCTCGACGATGCCCTGACCTATGCGCTGGAGCGCAAGCAGTTTGGCCAGCCGCTGGCCGAGTTCCAATTGATCCAGGCGATGTTCGCCGACAGCCAGGCGGACATCTACGCCGCCCGCTGCATGGTCATCGACGCCGCGCGCAAGCGCGATCTCAAGCAGGACGTGTCCATGGAAGCCTCCTGCTGCAAGATGTTCGCCTCGGAAATGTGCGGCCGCGTGGCCGATCGTGCCGTGCAGATCTTTGGTGGCGCCGGTTACGTCAGCGAATATGGCATCGAGCGTTTTTACCGTGATGTGCGCCTGTTCCGCATCTATGAAGGCACCACGCAAATCCAGCAACTGGTGATCGCCCGCCACCTGATTCGTCGTGCGGGGCTCAAATAACATGCTGACCCGTGAAGATGTACTCGCCGGCCTGCCGGATTACTTGCACCAGATCCTCGACCGTCACCCGTCCAGCCACGATGACGCACCAGCGCTGTACGAGTCTGGGCAGACGCTCGGCTATGGCCAATTGCGCGAGGCGGTCGTTCGCCTGGCCGAGCAATTCGAACACGACGGCATCCGCGCCGGCGACCGGGTTATGTTGGTCGCGGAGAACAGCTGCCTGCTGGTGGCTTCCCTGCTCGCGCTCAGTCGCTTGAACGCCTGGTCCGTGGTGGTCAATGCGCGACTGTCAGCGGGGGAAATCGACAACATCCGCGACCATTGCAGCGCCCGCAGGGTCGTGTAAGGCAGCGCCATTTCGAAGGATGCCGTCGCCCATGCCGAGCGTGCCGGCGCGGTGCTGCGCATGGCGACCAATCTTGGCAGCTACCATCTCGGCCCCTTGTACGAAGACTGCGAGCCTGAGCCGGTAGAGACCGACCCGGCGCGCCAGGTCGCGATCATGATCTATACCACCGGCACCACGGGCGCGCCCAAAGGCGTCATGCTGACCCACCGCAACCTGCTTTACATCGCCCACTCCGCCAGCCTGCTGCGCCAGTTGTGCAGCGAGGACCGGGTCTACGCGGTGCTGCCGATTTCCCACGTGTACGGCCTGTCGGCGGTCTGCCTCGCCAGCCTGTTTGCCGGCGCTGCATTGCAACTGGAAGCGCGCTTCGATCCCCAGGAACTGGCCCGCGCCCTGCGTGATGACGGCGTCACCCTGATGCAAGGCGTTCCGACCATGTACGCCCGGCTGCTGGAACTGGCGGACGCCGGCCAGATCGCGTTGCACGCACCGCATTTGCGCTTCATGTATGCCGGCGGCTCGCCCCTGGACATGACCTTGAAAACGGCCGTCGAACAGCGCTTCGGCCTGACGCTGCACAACGGTTATGGCCTGACTGAAAGCTCACCCACGATCAGCCAGACGCGCATCGACGCCCCGCGCCGCGATACCTCCATTGGCCTGCCGATTCCCGGCCTCGAGGTTCGCCTGATGAATACCGACCGCAGTGCCAGCGTTGCACAGGGTGAAGTCGGCGAGTTGTGGGTGCGCGGCCCCAATGTGATGAAGGGTTACTACCGGGCGCCGGACAAAACCCTGGAAGTCCTGACAATCGATGGCTGGCTGAACACCGGTGACCTGGCCCGCCAGGACAGCGATGGCGCACTCTTCATCGCCGGACGCAGCAAGGAGTTGATCATCCGCTCGGGCTTCAACGTCTATCCCCCCGAAGTCGAGGCCGTCATCGCGGCGTTTCCGGGTGTGGTGATTGCTGCTGTCGTCGGCCGTCCGGTGGAAGGCAACGAAGAGGTCGTCGCGTTCCTTCAGGTCGCCAATCGCGAGGCATTCGATACCACGGCCTTGAAGGCCTTCCTGGCCGAACGCCTGTCTCCCTACAAACGCCCCAGTCATATCCACCTGCTCGACAGCCTGCCAGCCACCTCGTCAGGCAAGATCCTCAAGCACCAATTGAAGACCCGGGCCGAAGCGCTCTGAACCCGGCCGTGCCGGGGCATCCGCAATGGATGCCTCGGCGCGGATTTTCATGCTCACCTGAAGAAACCCCACATGAAACGACTGCTCGAAATCCCCGCAAACCGCCTGCCCGCCGAGGGACAGCGCGTCCTGCTACGCCATGAGGAAAAATCAGTGTTGCTGTTCAATGTCGCCGGCACCTTCCATGCCATCGACGACAGCTGCCCACACAGCGGCGCCTCCCTGTTCGCCGGCAAACTACACGGGACCCAGCTGCAATGCCCGGCTCATGGATTGAGGTTCAACCTGGACAAGGGTTGTCAGGGTGTGAAAGGAATGGAGGTCAGGACCTATCCAATCATCTGGCAAGGCGAGATTTGTATTGTGAATCTGTCTGAGTCTTGTGCGCTTGGATAGCGAGCAGGCGAAACTTAAATCCTGTGAATGGCAAATGTTGTGTTGATTGGCACCCTGCTGAAAGGCAGCAATCGACTGTGGATTCAACCAATCGCCGGAACAATGTAGCTGCTTCACCCAACTCCTTCTCGTATCATCGGCGCCTTTGCATCTGGAACGAACTGTGTGAAATCGCCAACTGGAAAAGCTCCGGCTGCCCCTGATGGGACGAAGTGGGACGTAGGCGAGGCTGTCAATCAGCTCTCGTGGGACGACTTGCGCATCATCAAGACGCTTAGTGAGTGCGGCAATCGTTCGGCTACGGCCAAGAAGCTTGGCATCAATGTATCCACCGTTTCGCGCCGAGTGGCTCAAGTTGAGCGAACGCTCGGCATCGCGCTGTTCGATCACCGCAAATCAGGGTATCTGCTCACCGCCGAGGGTGCTGAATTGCGAGCACTCGCCGAGCGAGTGGAACTGGATATCGTCAGCGTCACGCGGCGTGTTTCACGTTCAGGCCAAGGCCCCCTCGGGAAACTTCGAATTACCACCAGCGACTCGCTGCTGCTGTACTTCCTCACCCCCATCATCGCGGACTTCAAGGCCCTGAACGAGGGGATCACCATCGAGGTGCTGGTGGGCAATGAAACCCTTAGCCTCGCCCGGGATGAATCGGATATCGCGATTCGAGCGACGAGAAAACCTGCAGAAAGCCTGGTGGGCCGTAAACTGGCGAACATTGCCTGGGCACCCTACTGCAGCGCCAGGCAGATGACTGGCGAGGCCCTTTTCGAAGAGGGGCAGGCATGGGTGTCCTACTCGGCAGCGCTCTGCGGTTTGAGGGCGACAAGCTATGTCGAAAGCAGAGTCGCCACTGAGCGCATTGCCTACCGCACCGATTCTGTTGCAGCCGCAAGCGCTGCCATCGCGGCGGGCCTGGGGTTTGGATTCCTGCCCTGCATGCTGGGCGATATCACCCCGGGGTTGGTACGCGCCGGCCCGGTGGTGCCAGAGCTTCAGGACGAGTTGTGGCTGCTGACGCACCAGGACATTCGAAAGTCGTGGCGAGTCAAAGCATTCATGACCTTCTGCGCCGCTGCCGTGGCCAGTCAAAAGCCCTTGGTCGAGGGGCAATTGATACTCCCGGTCACCTAGATCGAAACCGGGAGTGCAGCTCAGATGTCTCGGGCGCCAATCACGGCTTTGCACACGATTTCAATCAGCTGCGGACGCTGGGCAAGTCTCGACACCCCAATGATATTGCTCGCGCACTGAGGCCGCTCAGTGCCATAGGCCGCCTTGCGCACTTTGCCGACTACCGCGAACGCAGCGTCCATGTCCAGCACATAAAGCGTTTCCTCGACAACATCTTGCATAGTTGCGCCATACAAGGCGAGCAGCTTCGAAATGTTGTCGTAAGCGACCTGCATCTGCTCTCCCATCGACGAGAAATCACTGGGCTTGCCGTCGGCGTTCAGCGGCGCCGGGGCTACCAGATTACCTGCCTCGTCATGGTTGAACTGGCCTGATACGTAGATCTCGTTTCCTACCCGCCGTGCCTGCGGATAACCATACGCCTCCTCCCAGGAAACGCCCCAGTAGGCGGTCTGCTTGTTGAACGGTTGTGAAGCTGCCATTGCATTCTCCTGCACATGACGGACCGGCTTGATCCGAATGGAAAGGCGAATGCTAGCAGCGCGGCCGCGTATTTAATGGCTCATAAATGCGCCAACAGGAGCGCAAAAGTGCGCCACCAACAGACGCGATGTTTCGTTATCTTTTGCTCGTCCTCAAGCAACGACGCTGAGGAGCGTACTCGTGACTACGGGAATGCCTGCAACGTGCGGGCCCCGAAACGGGTGCGATTGAACTTCAACAAGCTGAAAGGAAACAAAAATGAGCAATCCTAAGACTGAAGTCCTGACCCCGCTTAACAGCCAACTGATCTTCATCGATCAGCAGCCACAGATGGCCTTCGGCGTTCAGAGCATCGATCGGCAAACACTGAAGAACAACACCGTTGGCCTGGCCAAGGCCGCGAAGATTTTCAATATCCCCACCACCTTCACCACGGTTGAGACAGAAAGCTTCTCAGGTCACACCTACCCCGAGCTGCTCGCTGTGTTCCCGGACGCCCCGCTGCTGGAGCGCACCTCGATGAACTCCTGGGATGACCAGAAGGTGCGTGACGCACTCAAGCGAAATGGCCGCAACAAGATCATCGTCTCCGGCTTGTGGACCGAGGTATGCAACGCCACCTTCGCCCTGTCGGCAATGAACGATGCCGGCTATGAAATCTATATGGTTGCAGACGCCTCCGGCGGCACCACCAAAGAAGCCCACGATTACGCCATGCAGCGCATGATCCAGGCCGGCGTGGTACCGGTGACCTGGCAGCAGGTGCTACTGGAATGGCAACGGGACTGGAAGAACCGCGACACCTACGACGCCGTAATGGAACTGGTAAAGGAACATTCCGGTGCATATGGCATGGGCGTCGACTACGCCTACACCATGGTGCACAAGGCGCCTGAGCGCGTTCAGCATGGCCCTACCCTGGCGCCTGTCGCTGCATCTGTCTGAGCCATCGCCAGCCCCTGCCCTGGGGGCTGTTCACAGACTTGCGAAGGGTGCGCAGTCGACTGAACCGAGTCAACGAGCCTGGCCTGGAACCTCTGAGGATTTCCAATGCCCAGCGCTGTTCGAGTCAGGCGCTCGCATCCTGTTACCTGGATTAATGGATGTGTATGAACAAGGACAAATCTACCGTGCTGGCAACGCTCACACTGACTTCGACAGGGCAGCTCAAATCCTGGCAGATAAGAACTGCCAAACAACTGATGCTGGACAGGCTGGATACCGGCATTTCAGTGACTGAACTAGCCGAAGCTTGTGCATTGTCGCGCAGTCACTTCTCACGCAGGTTCAAGGAAAGCACCCGGATGTCCCCGCAGCGATGGCTGCGTGAACAGCGGGTCATTAAGAGCAGAGAGCTATTGAAGGCTTCCACGAAGTTGCTCACAGAGATCGCGCTGGAATGCGGCTTCAGCGATCAATCTCACTTCTGCCGTACATTCGTGAAGGCTGAAGGCATGACACCGAAGGCTTGGCAGCAACAAGCAATCTGCCCGATTCCGGTCGTTGCTTGAGACGGTAAGGCCTCATCAACGCGCGGGCCAGCCCGAGCGGAAAGCGGTGTAATCCCCTTGAAAATCAATTTGTTATAGCTACAGGCGATTGCTTAAAAAGCTTGCGCACAAATTTATTGCACAGCAACTTATTGCGCATTGTAATAACGCAAACATTTAAATCGCCAACAGAATCCCCCGAAGACATTCAAAAGTAAGGAAAGCCATGAAAGTTCTCTACACCGCAGTCGCAACCGCAACCGGTGGTCGTGATGGCCGTGCCATCTCCAGCGACAAGAACCTCGACGTGAAACTGGCCACTCCGAAGGAATTGGGCGGTGCCGGTGGTGATGCCACCAACCCTGAGCAACTGTTCGCCGCTGGTTACTCGGCCTGCTTCATCGGTGCACTGAAGTTCGTCGCCAGCCAGCGCAAACGCAGCATTCCAGCCGACGCTTCGATCACTGCGCGGGTCGGCATTGGCCAGATCCCAGGCGGCTTTGGCCTGGATATCGACCTGAACATCAACCTGCCAGGCCTGGAGCAAGCCGATGCACAAGCGTTGGTGGAGGCGGCCCACCAAGTGTGCCCGTACTCCAACGCAACCCGTGGCAACGTCGATGTCCGTCTGCACGTCACCGTCTAACTTCCCGCCTCACCAGAAACAGGAGATATGAAATGAACGTTTTGACCAAAACACTCGCTGGCTCGCTCCTTGCCTTGTCGATCGGTAACGCATTCGCTGACTCTGGCGTCGAACACAACACCCAGGCATTCCTCGATGCATTGAACTCAGGCAGTGGCAAACCCATCGAGCAGCTTTCGCCGAAGGACGCCCGCGCGGTACTGACCGGCGCTCAGGCCGGGGTAAAACTGACACTGCCCAAGGCGGATGTCAGCGAGAAGACCATCACCGTCGACGGCCAGAACATCAGCTTGACCATCGTGCGTCCGGCGGGTGTGAAGGGGACCCTGCCTGTGTTCATGTACTTCCACGGCGGTGGCTGGGTGCTCGGCGACTTCCCGACCCATGAGCGCCTGGTGCGCGATCTGGTCGTCGGGTCCGGGGCGGTGGCGGTGTTCGTCAATTACACCCCGTCCCCTGAAGCGCATTACCCGACGGCGATCAACCAGGCCTACGGGGCAACCAAATGGGTGGCCGAGCACGGCAAGGAAATCAATGTCGACGGTAAGCGCCTGGCGGTAGCGGGCAACAGCGTCGGCGGCAACATGGCAGCCGTGGTCAGCCTGATGGCCAAGGATAAAGGTACCCCGGCCATTAAGTACCAGGTGCTGCTGTGGCCAGTGACCGACGCCAACTTCGAGACAGCGTCGTACAACCAGTACGCCGAGGGACACTTCCTCACCAAGAACATGATGAAGTGGTTCTGGGACAACTACACCACCGACCCCAAGCAACGTGCCGAGATCTACGCCTCGCCGCTGCGCGCGACCACTGAGCAGTTGAAAGGCCTGCCGCCAGCGCTGGTCCAGACCGCGAGTGCCGATGTGCTGCGCGACGAAGGGGAAGCCTACGCTCGCAAACTGGACCAAGCCGGCGTGCCGGTCACCGCGGTGCGCTACAACGGCATGATCCATGACTACGGCTTGCTGAACGTGGTCAGCCAGGTTCCGGCGGTACGCTCTGCAATGCTGCAGGCTTGCGAAGAGCTGAAAGTTCATTTGAAGTGACCCCCACTCAAGACCGCAGATGTATGCCATGGACTGGTAATTACCGCTGCAAACGAAAAACCCGCTAAACAGCGAAATGCTGTTCACTTAAGAACAATCACTGTAACTGTGGCGAGGGAGCTTGCTCCCGCTGGACTGCGTAGCAGTCCCATTTTTTGGGGTCGCTTCGCGCCCCAACGCGAGCAAGCTCGCTCGCCACAGGTAATTGCTTGCGCGATCTATTTCTTAAATGAACAGCATTACACTAAACAGCGGGCTTTTTCGTTTCCGGTGTAGCGTTGGCAGCCCTCCGCCAAGGGCACCTTCCGCCCTGAGGAACTCAGTCAACCAAAATCGAGGTTCTTCAGGAGCGGTGAGCCACGCTTCCTCAAGGCATTCAAATAGGTGGTTTCATCGTAGAGCGTCCTGGTCTGCCAGCGCCGATACAGAATCCGAATCCACTCGCCCTCAAGGCAAACGAGAATGTTGCGCTATCTAGCCTGGACTTGCCCCTACAAAACCGGACACCAACTCCCCGTTAAATTGATGCCGCTGCCAAGCGCCTGAACTCCCTCGGTGAGCGATAGTTCAAAGCGCTGTGCGGATGCTGCTCATTGTAATGCTCGAAGGCAATTGCCAGGTTACGCAGCGCCGTTTCTCGATCCGGCTTGGGCATATGCGCTACGTAATCACGCTTGATTGTCTTTACGAAGCTCTCGGCCATGCCGTTGCTCTGTGGACTGCGCACTGGAGTGGTCACCGGCTGCAAGCCAATCTGCCGAGCAAACAGGCGTGTCTGTTCGGCGGTGTACGCCGAGCCGTTGTCGCTGAGCCATTGCACCGGTGTGGCGGGCAGTTGATCACCGAAGCGCTTTTCCACGCTTTCCAGCATCAGGTCGCGGATATCATCGCCGCTGTACCCGGTCGGGCTTGCGACCCAGCCGATGGCTTCGCGATCACAGCAGTCCAGGGCGAAGGTTACGCTCAGTTTGGCGCCGTCCTCGCAACGGAACTCAAAGCCGTCCGAGCACCAACGTGTATCGCTGGTTTGCACCGCAATACGGCCTTCGTGTCGACGCGGCACGCCGGGTTGTTTGATCCGGCGTTCAAGCAGCAGGTTGTGATCACGCATCACCCGGTAAACCCGCTTCACGTTGATCGCGGGTAGCGACTGGCTTTCACGGGCGCGACGCAGCAATCCCCAGACTCGACGGTAGCCATAGCTGGGCAGCTCACTGACCTGTCGCTGGATTTCAACTACCAGCTCAGCGTCGTTCACAGGTCTGATTCGCCGTGCTTTGGGCGATACCGATTGCTTGATTCGAACCGTTAATTGCGAGCGCGCCACACCGAGACATTCGCTGACCAGCTTCACTGGTCGTCCCCCGGCAACAAGGGTGAGTGCGCAATCCATTTTCGCGACTGGGCGATCTCCACGGCCTCTTTGAGGATTTCTGCTTCCATCGTTTTCTTGCCCAGCATCCGTTGCAGTTCACGGATCTGCTTGAGCGCATCGCTCAGCTCAGAGGCCGGCACCACGGCTTCACCGGCGCTGACTGCCGACAGGCTGCCGTCCTGATACAGCTTGCGCCACAGGAACAGCTGATTGGCATTGATGCCGTTGCGCCGAGCGACGACCGACACACTTTGCCCTGGCTCAAGGCTCTCGCGAACCATGGCCAGCTTTTGCTCTGGGCTCCAGCGGCGCCGCCGCTCCTGACCCAAAAGCTCCCCACTCTTATAGTTGCTGTTAGTCATAAACATAACCGTTTGCCTATCCCTTATCGTAAGGGGGAAACGGTGTCCTGTCTTTCATGGGGCTCGTTCATAGCCTTCATCGTCATAGCAATAGTCATTGCGACCCTTGGGGTAGCGCTGTATGGCTGGTATCGCCATCTTCAAGACGACGATGACTTTTATTAGTCCTTTGTTTGCAATCGCACGATTTGCCCAACACGCCTCTCGAACGACTCGTGCGCACTCGCCTGGCGTGCCGCAGAGCAATCGTTCCTTGGTGATGCAACAGTACTCAAGGAAGATGCATTGATATTTCAAGACGGGTGATTGGGCGGGTTGGCAAGTTTGCCGACGGCACCGAATTCGATCGGAGCCTTGATGTAAAACAAGGAGATCTCTTCGGCCTCGAGTCGCTCGAACAGGCGAACGGACTCTTCTTCGGTTATTGCCAGGCGAATTTCGGTCGGTTGATCGGCCAGCTCAAAAAAATGCGAGGAATGCAGTTTTCCTGAATGCCCGAAGCCTTCGATTCCCGTTGCCAGGGTAGCGCCGCGCAACCCCAGCTCTTTGGCAAGATCGACGAGCCAGTCACCCAGCATTTTTCCGCGATACCGACGGTTTTGCTGGGTGAAGAAAATCACCAGAAAGCCTTTCATGACTGATCACCTCTCTAGCGTGTGCCAATCAGTTGAAACGAAACCAGCCCCGCAATGGTCATCGCCAGTGAGCCGGCGACTTGCAGCGAGATGCCCAGCAGCCAACGTAACCAGGCCCCGAGGGATGCGCCAATAGCGATAACGAGTAATGACTTCAGCATAGCTGTCCCCCTCCTCGTGACATCAGCAAGCGGGAAATCTCAAACAACTGGCTGAACATGGCCCCTTAACAAAGCAAATCTGTACGTCGACCGGTTGAATCGGTTCTCTCCGGCGTTGATGTATCAGGGCCCGCCATCCAGGCCCTGATGTTCAAGCCTGCTTCAGGGCGCCATCGAATGCCGGCGTCAACCCCGACAATTCCAGCTTGCGGACAAAGTCGCCAAGACGTTGTTGCTTGTACGCTTCCACATCCAGGTCACGGTAGTCGTAGAAGCCCTGGCCATCTCGCAAGCCATTGCGACCGTTATGCATGTTGTCGGCGATCACCTGGGGCGATTCAAAGCGCGGAGACAGCGCACCACTGAGGTAGCGCGAGGCGTAGTACAAGATGTCGCCGCCGCCCCAATCGATGAACTCAAGCAGGCCCAGCACCGAGAAGCGCAGCCCGAAACCGACTCGCACCGCGGTGTCGATGTCTTCCGCGCTGGCCACGCCCTCTTCGACCATCCGTGCGGCCTCGTTCATGACCAATGCCTGAATGCGCGGCACGATGTAGCCCGCCACCGGATTGCACACCACCGGCACCTTGCCGATCCGCTTGAGCAGTTGCAGCAGGCGTTCGACCGCCTGCGGGCAGGTGGCGTCGCTGCGGCTGACTTCCACCAGCGGCATCAGGTGCGCGGGATTAAGCCAGTGCGCATTGACGAAGCGCGCAGGCGTGCTGACCATTTCACTCAGCTCGGTGACCAGGAATGTCGAGGTGGTCGAGGCGATGATGGTCGACGCCGGGACATGCTCGCTGACCCAGGCGAAGGTCTGCTGCTTGACCGCGATGATTTCCGGCACCGCTTCGAACACCAGGTCGCACAGGCGCAATGTGTCTGCGGCCTGGGATCGGCTTTGCAGCGTCAATCGGGCCAGCG
Source organism: Pseudomonas putida (assembly GCF_050990305.1). Lineage (GTDB taxonomy): Bacteria > Pseudomonadota > Gammaproteobacteria > Pseudomonadales > Pseudomonadaceae > Aquipseudomonas > Aquipseudomonas putida_AH. Next base: position 3,617,457 of record NZ_CP158817.1, read on the forward strand.
CGGTGTCCGCCTCTGCCCGTTGAAGCATGCCAAGGCGCACCAGCGTCTGAAGTTCGCCGTGAATGTTGTTGCGCACACGCTCGAAGTAGCCGTGGCGCTCATCCTCGGCGCGATCCTTGATATCGATGAGGGTGACCGGCAATCCCGCATGGATGAACGCCAGGGCAATGCCCTCGCCCATCCGGCCGGCGCCAACCACGCTGACATGGGGCAGCGCGGCGTTCATCAGTGGCAGCCCTTAGTCAGTAACTCGCTCATCTGCGCCCGGCTAAGCTCGGCCAGACCGAGGTTCTCCAGGGTGCGGCCTTCGGCGTACAGGTCACGACCGGCGACGACCGAGGCAATGCTCAACAGGCCCTGCGCAACGGGCGTCGGCACACCCGCCCAACGACCGACCGACACCAGGAAGGACAGGCCCAGACGGGTGTCTTCAAGCATGTAGCGGTGTTTCTGCAGGTCGATGTCCTCGCGCCAGTCACCACTGTCGGTCAGCTTGCCATGCGCGCCGCGACCATACATCCACTCCTCTCCTTCGCTGGTGTTGTAGTGATCGGCCAACGGAAAGTGCGGTGCGCCGTAGGTCAGCGCTTCACGCACGGCCATGCGCTCGGCATCCAGCTGATTGGTCACACGACGAATCGACGGCTGGGTGCCCTCGTTGTGAATGTCCCAGGCCTCGAAATGCTCAAGGGGACCGGCGTTCATCATGATCAGCGGCGGGTGGATGATGGGACCTGCGTTCATCAGGGCGCCGCTCAGGGCGTCTTCAATCGGTTCGACGCTCGGGTAGGCCTCGCGCAACACCGCAAAAGCATGCTCGGACAGGTTGCTCGGGAACACCCCGGTCGGCAGGCGGGTGGCGTAACAGCTGATCACCAGGTCACTGGCACCATGCTTGCGTACCAGGTACGGCAACGTACCGGTTTCAGCAAAGGCAACTTTGCTCTGGTTACCGGCATCGGCCATGGCCTTGGCAAACACGTAGCTGCCGAAGGTGCCCGGCGGTAGGAACACCACCTGACCGTCGCGCAAGTGCGGCGCCACGTGCTTGGCCAGGTCTTCGTGGGAGGTCGACGGCAAGGGGATGATCACCAGTTGCGCATCGCCCAGGGCTTCGGCCAAGTCATCGGTGAACGACAGATTGTCGCCAGGCTGACCGACGGACAGCTGACGAGTACCCTTATAGTCCTTGATGGTCAGGCTGCCGATAGCCAACAGCTCCTTGAGCGCCGCCGAGTCACGACGCCACAGGCGGGTCTGATGCCCCTTTTCAGCCATTTCGACAGCAGCGGCGTAACAGCCGTGTCCACCACCCAGCACGGTAATCTTCATGGAGATACTCCTCTTGTAAGAGACTCGATGCTATCGAGCCGCACCGGCACACACTCATCCGATTGCGCAGTCGACTGACGGATTGCGCAGCAGTCTCAATGTTTGCATCGCCGCAGGGTGTCCGACGGCAGACAGCCATAGCGTTGCCGATAGGCGCTGGAAAAATGCCCGAAACTGTTGATGCCATGACGCAGCAAGATATCGGTGACGGTTTCTCCGGCCCTGCCCTGTTTCAACGACTCGTGGATCATCGCCAGACGCCGGTCGCGGATGTACTCGACCGGCGCCTGCTGGAGGAACTGGTTGAAGCCATTTTGCAAGGTGCGCACCGAGACGCCGCACAACTCGCTCAAGGTCGCCAGGCTGATCGGTTCATCGAGGTGTTCCTCGATGTAATCCCGGGCCTTTTTCACGTGGTGCGGTAGCGGCGCGCGCGAATCGATCAAAAGATCCGCCGAGTAGTTGTGCGGCAATTGAGTGAGCAGCAGTTGCATCAGGTATTCGGACAGACCGCCAGCCAGACGCGAACCGTCCACGCCGCTGCCGTATAGCCGACAGATGTAGTCCAGGGTGTGATAAAGGCTGACGACGCCGGCGCCCAGGTGGTCGACGCTGATATCAAAGATCACCGACTGCCGCAGGCTGCGGCCCAACAGGCGTTGCAGTTGTGTCTCCAGGGCATCGCGGTCGACGCGAAGGATCAGGTTGCGGCATTGCCCATCGGTGACGATTCGGCTTTGCGCGAACGGCGAGGAAACGCTCAGGTAGCCCGACTGCATCGCCGCGCTGCGTTGCCCGTGGGCCACCTCGCACTGCCCCTGCAGGGTAATGCGAAACAGGTACTGATCGGCAATGTCGCCGATGGTGATCTCCACCGGCGCGCCATAGCGCAGGTCGAGCAGCGCCGAATCGCCGAAAAATACGCCGTTGAGCCGGGTGTGGATCGGCTCGTCACGCAGCACATTGAAACTGTGCGGGCACAGGTATTGGCTGACCTTGTCCTTGATCTCAGTGTAATCAGCCGAGCTGAGCAGGCTGTGCCGCTCCAGCAGGTGTACGTCATTCAACATCAGGGGTTCTCCTGATCGCAAACACACAGGCCCCGCTCCCTTTAACAGGAGCGAGGCCGAGGTGCCGATCGTGGACAGTGACCAATCAAGCCCGGGTCGGGTACTCCCGGGCATAGCTTTCACGGAAACGACGGCAACCACGCCAGAGCAGCAGCACGGTCAATGCCGACGCGCCGACGATCACCAGCGACATCGACGAGCCCACCGCCGCCGGCGAGCCGAAGTAGCGGTCGGTCAACAGCGCTACCAGTGTGGTGCCCAGGCCCAGGCCCAGCAGGTTACTGATCAGCAGAAACACCGCCGAGACCTGCGCACGCACCTGGTTCGGCGCGAGGATCTGCATTGCTGCCGTGGACGCCGGCATCGGGAACGAAGCGAAGAACATCGCCGGTACTAACAGCGCCACTGACAGCCACAGTTGATCCACTTGAGGGAACAGTACGGCCGGTACCACCATGCCCAAGGCACCGATGACGCCTGTACGCATGGCGGCGTCCTGGTGTCCTTTTTTGGCCAGGAAATCGGTGAGCCATCCACCGAACAACACTCCGGTGGTGTTGGCCAGCAACAGCACGGTGCCGAGCATGTAGCCTGCCTCCATGGGCGACAGGCCGAACTTGCGGATATACAGCGCCGGGCTCCAGCTCATCATGCAGAACAGGACCATGGCGTAGAACGAAAAGCCCAGGTAATGGCAGGTGAAGGTGGCACGGTGGCGACCCAGGAAGCGCAAGCCATCGCTCATCGCGACCTTCTTGGCCCGACCCTGGGCGTCGACCTGCAAGCCTTTACGCGCCGGGTCGCGCACAGTGAGCCAAATCAACAGGCCGACCACGATACCCGGCAGGCCGACAATGAGGAACGCCAGTTGCCAGGCCTTCATCGCGCCGAGAATGGCGACCTCGATGGTGTTCATGTCCTTGAGCATCGCGATCACGTAACCACCGACCAGGAAGGCCAAGCCACCGCCGACGAACGAACCGATCGAGTAGATGCCCACGGCGCGACCGAGTTTTTCCTTGGGGAACATGTCGCTGAACATCGAGTAGGCCGAGGGCGACAGGGCCGCCTCACCGACGCCAACGCCAATGCGGGCCAGGAACATGTGCAGGAAGTTCTTGCTCATGCCGCAGGCAGCCGTCGCCAGGCTCCAGAACACGACGCCGACGGCGATGATCTTCGGTCGGGAGAAGCGATCGGCCAGGTAAGCGATGGGCATGCCCATGAAGGCGTAGAACAACGAAAAGGCCAACCCGTGCAGCAAGCTGAACTGGGTGTCACTGATCTGCAGGTCGGCTTTGATCGGCTCAATCATCAGCGCCAGGATCTGCCGATCCACAAATGAAAAGATGTAGGCAATCATGCACAAGCCAACCACATACCACTCATAAATGTAGGTTTTCTTCTGCTGTTGCAGGACCGCGTTATCGACCTGGATATTCACTAGTGTTTGCTCCTCTTGGAATCCGCTCATGGGCGCAGTGGTGCGCAGGACAACGAATGGAAAGTTGCGGGGCAGATGCAAAGGACAAAGGTTTCGAACATGGTCAGGCCTCTTATTGTTATGGGGTCATACTTTGGGTGGACTGGGCTTACCAGAACTTCCAGGTGTAGGTCGTGGCAAAACGAAATTCGTTGTAGTCGTAGCCGTACTTCTGTTTCACGTCGATGTTACGCAGGTCCAGCCCAAGGCCTTGCAGCGCCCCGCTCTGTACCACGTAGCTGAGTCCCAGAAAACGCTCGCTTTCCTGGTTATCGCTCAGGTTGCCACCGCGATCCCAGTTCGTACCCTTGATGTAGCGGGTGTAGAGCTTCAGCCCCGGCATGCCCATCCCGGCAAAGTCATAGCTATAACGCGCGCCCCAGGACTTTTCATCCGGACGGACAAAGCCAAGGGATGACCAATGCACCAGGTAAGGTTGCGGGATAAAGCCGTTCATGGTCGGGAACACACTGTCACCAAGCATGCGCTGGTAACTGAGGCCAAACATGTGGGCGCCTTTGAGCAAGGAGAACAAGGCACCGTAGGAACGGTTGTCAATCACACCGTTTAACGCATTGCCATCTTCATTGTTATTGAAGTAACGCAAGTCGGTTTTGAGTTTGTAGCCATTCCCCAAGTCGGCCATATGCATCAGGCCAAAATAGTGCTGCTGATAAATATCATGCAACACGCCATAGAAATAACTGGCCTGGAGGTTTTTGCTGATGTCGTAAGTGATACCGCCGAAATCCAGGCCCTCACTGTCGAGATTGTCGGTAGAACCAAACTTGTACAGTTGCTCGTGGTTGGAAGACTCCCGCGTCACGGCCGACCAGAAACGGCCGCCGGTCATCGTCAACCCATCGACTTCCTTGGACTCGACCACGGCCCCCTGGAAGATGGTGTCCAACTGTCGACTGGGGTCATCGAATGCCACCGGCAGTTGTGGACGCTGGTCACCCACCTTCAACTCGGTCTTGCTGTAGCGCATTTTGAAGGTCGCACCGGCGCGACTGTAGTCATCGGCCGTCTGCTGGTCGCTGACGCTGAACGGCAGCGATCCGTCATTGCCGGACGAATCCAGGCGCACGGCGTATTGCGCATCCACATCAAGGCCGATGGCCAGGGCTGTGTCGGTATAACCGGAAGTAAACTGTGCATCGAAACCCTGGGACCAACTGTGCACTTCAGAAGCCGGTGCATTAGTGTTGGTGTAATTACGGTGCAAGTAGAAGTTACGCGTATCCACTTTAAAGTGACTGTCATCAACAACATCGGCCTGTGCCACCCATGGCGAACACATCATTCCCAATACACTGGCAATACCGAGCCCACGGCAAGACTGTTTTACCTCATGCATCTAACTTCTCCACATCTGTATGTGCTGAGCACTGTATTTATAGGAGCAGATTCAAACTAAAAACTAAAAATACCGGCAGCCGAACACCGAGCCCTCTTGCGCAGCAAGACGGATGACAGGAGGGACATAAAGTACGGTGGATTCGAACATTGCCAGGTCTCTTGTTGTTATGGGGTAAAGCGCCGGGTGGACTCAAAGGAACAGTCGTCATGACGACACGTCTCTTGATCACCCAAGGTAAATCAGCAGACGCCGCGCCGATATCGAGATGAACCGCCTCCGTTGGAGGGGAAAACTTCAACCCGGCTAAAGATTTCCCTTAGTTGGCTCAACAGCGAAGAGACATGCCTGTGTTGCATACCCCTTCCAATATCGAGGCCTTGTTGCTCAATGGGCCCTAAACTAGCGATTGCACTGCCTGCCAACCTCCCCGATTGCGCAGACAGCTCTCCAATTGCGCAGCCGAATGCACACAGACCGGGCGCTGTCGTCGCCGTGCAACCACTGGATTTAGCGAGCGCTTGCGGAAACTCGAGGGTGAAGTGCGGTCAATCGCCGAACTTGCAGATCGCAAGCCAAAGGGCCACTTTTCCGCTGCTATGCTCATAACATCTCTTTCTGCCCTAGAGACGAGAAGCATGGCAACACAAGGCAAGCACTCCCCGCTCATGTTCAAGGCCATGGCCTGCTCGACTGGATTTCTCCTTGTCGCTGGGGCAGCCATAATGCTGCTCGACACCTACTTCGACCTGACGTTGCTGGCCGATACCACGGGTTGGCTGCTGCGCTTTCGGGACTGGCTGTTGCTGGAAACGTCCATGCCGAATTGGTCGCTGCTGATGATTATCGCGATTTTAATCGGCACACTGTCTGTCGCGACTTATTACGCCCGCATCACGGATGGGACTGACGGCGAGTTACACGAAATTGAGCGAAAAGTTTACAAAAAGAACAACCCTCAATTCCCAAAGTTGACCGATGACGAAACGCTCCTGATGGAAGCGTTGGCCTATCATGCGAACTTCAGAAAAATTGCAAACTTAAACTCGGTTTGCAAACTTGTGTCACTGAGCACGTTAGAAGTCGAAGCCGGCCTAAAGCAACTCCAGGCCAAACGGCTTGTTAAGCAAAAAGTGACAAGGGGTACATTCGGCGCGACCACTTTTGAACTGACCTTGGCCGGAAAGGATTATGCGCTGGAGCGACTTCAACTCACGTAACAGGGAATGTGCCTAGCCCCACACAACGCCGTGTAGGAGCTGCCGAAGGCTGCGATCTTTTGATCTTGATCTCCATCGATAAATCAAAAGATCGCAGCCTCGTTGCACTCGACAGCTCCTACAACGCCTACGGCTTCTGCATTGTGAACTCCGCCAGATGCACCACAACTCCCTGTAGGAGCTGCCGAAGGCTGCGATCTTTTGATCTTGATCTTCATCGAAACATCAAAAGATCGCAGCCTCGTTGCACTCGACAGCTCCTACAACGCCTACGGCTTCTGCGCTGTGAACTCCGCCAGATGCACCACAACTCCCTGTAGGAGCTGCCGAAGGCTGCGATCTTTTGATCTTGATCTTCATCGAAACATCAAAAGATCGCAGCCTCGTTGCACTCGACAGCTCCTACAACGCCTACGGCTTCTGCATTGTGAACTCCGCCAGATGCACCACAACTCCCTGTAGGAGCTGCCGAAGGCTGCGATCTCTTGATCTTGATCTCCATCGAAACATCAAAAGATCGCAGCCTCGTTGCACTCGACAGCTCCTACAACGCCTACGGCTTCTGCATTGTGAACTCCGCCAGATGCACCACAACTCCCTGTAGGAGCTGCCGAAGGCTGCGATCTTTTGATCTTGATCTTCATCGAAACATCAAAAGATCGCAGCCTCGTTGCACTCGACAGCTCCTACAACGCCTACGGCTTCTGCGCTGTGAACTCCGCCAGATGCACCACGACTCCCTGTAGGAGCTGCCGAAGGCTGCGATCTCTTGATCTTGATCTTCATCGAAACATCAAAAGATCGCAGCCTCGTTGCACTCGACAGCTCCTACAACGCCTACGACTTATGCATTGTGAACCTCGCCAGATGCACCACGACTCCCTGTAGGAGCTGCCGAAGGCTGCGATCTTTTGATCTTGATCTTCATCGAAACATCAAAAGATCGCAGCCTCGTTGCACTCGACAGCTCCTACAACGCCTACGGCTTATGCATTGTGAACACCACGACTCCCTGTAGGAGCTGCCGAAGGCTGCGATCTTTTGATCTTGATCTTCATCGAAACATCAAAAGATCGCAGCCTCGTTGCACTCGACAGCTCCTACAACGCCTACGGCTTCTGCGCTGTGAACTCCGCCAGATGCACCACGACTCCCTGTAGGAGCTGCCGAAGGCTGCGATCTTTTGATCTTGATCTTCATCGAAACATCAAAAGATCGCAGCCTCGTTGCACTCGACAGCTCCTACAGGCCCTGCAAATCCTACGTTGGTGGATGCTTGATCCTCAGCCTACGGCCAATGATCGCTCGCGCAGCTCATGATTGAGGATGCGGTCGTTCTCGCTGTAATCGACCGGGCAGTCGATCACATGTACGCCCGGGGTCTTGATGCAGTGCTCCAGCAGCGGCAGCAATCCCTCGGCGCTTTCCACGCGATGACCATTGGCGCCATACGCCTGGGCGTACTTCACGAAATCGGGGTTGCCGTAGTCCAGGCCGAAGTCGGCAAAGCCCATGTTCGCTTGCTTCCAGCGGATCATGCCGTATCCGTCGTCACGCAGGATGAGCACGGTGACGTGCATCTTCAGGCGCACCGCCGTTTCCAGCTCCTGGCTGTTCATCATGAAACCACCATCGCCGCATACCGCGATGACTGGACGATCCGGATACACCAGGTGCGAAGCCATCGCCGATGGCAGGCCGGCGCCCATGGTCGCCAGGGCATTATCGAGCAGCACGGTGTTCGGCTTGTGTGCCTTGTAGTTACGGGCGAACCAGATTTTGTAGATCCCATTGTCCAGCGCCACGATGCCCTCGGACGGCAACGCACGACGGATATCGGCCACCAGTCGCTGCGGATAGACCGGATAGCGGTCGTCATCAGCCCCTTCGGCGATCTGTACTTCGTTGGCATCGCGAATCGCCAGCAGACGGGTGAAGTCCCAATGTGCGGTGTCGTTCAGCGCCTCGCCGATCTGCCAGACCGCGTTGGCGATGTCACCAATCACTTCGATTTGCGGAAAATACACAGCATCGACTTCAGCAGAACGGAAGTTGATGTGAATGACCTCGGTACCGCCGCGCACCATGAAGAACGGTGGCTTCTCGATCACGTCGTGGCCGATATTGACGATCAGGTCCGCGGCTTCAACCGCGCGGTGCACGAAGTCACCCGAAGACAATGCAGCATTGCCGAGGAAGCGCGGGTGACGCTCGTCCACCACGCCCTTGCCCAACTGGGTCGTCACAAATGGGATGCCGGTCTTTTCGATAAGCTGCTTGAGGACCTTGGCGGTCATCTTGCGGTTGGCGCCGGCGCCGATCACCAGGATCGGGCTGCGAGCGTGTTGCAGCTTCTCGACAGCGGCGTCGATGGCACAGTGTTCAGCCAACGGACGGCGATGCAGACTACGAGGAATAGGTAAGCTGTCGGTCTGTTCGGCGGCGATGTCTTCCGGCAGCTCCAGGTGCACGGCGCCCGGCTTTTCCTCCTCCGCCAGCCGGAAGGCCTCACGCATGCGCGAAGGAATGTTATCGGCTGAAGCCAATTGGTGTGTGTACTTGGTGATGGGCGCCATCATGTTGCACACGTCGATGATCTGGAAGCGGCCCTGCTTGGACTTCTTGATCGGCTTTTGGCCCGTGATCATCAACATCGGCATGCCGCCCAGATAAGCGTAGGCACCGGCGGTGACCAGGTTGGTGGCGCCAGGCCCCAAGGTCGACAGGCTGACACCGGTCTTGCCAGTGAGGCGGCCATAGGTGGCGGCCATGAAACCGGCGGACTGCTCGTGGCGAGTCAATACCAACTTGATCTGCGATTTACGCAGGGACTCCAACAGGTCCAGGTTTTCCTCACCGGGAATGCCGAACACATACTCGACACCTTCGTTTTCCAGGCATTGCACAACGACATCGGCGGCCTTGGCCATCTAGCTTGTAACCTCAGAGACTATTAACGGGATTGGCATTGCACGGCCGCACGGCCCATCAAATGCTGAGCCGTGCAGCCAGATTTTTCGTTCGAATCAAGCAAGCGAAGCAACTGCCAAAGCGGCATATTTACGATTGAGCGGCAAAAGAGGCCCATGCTCGGCCCCTGTCACATCAACTCAGAAGACGTTGAACGGAATGGTTGTAACGATCCGAAGTTCTTTGACACTGCCATCAATTTCATTGGGTGTAGCACGATGCGCCACATAGCCTACTTGGAGACTACTGTTTTTCAGTGCACCGCTTTGAAGGGTGTATGAACTCAAGAGACCCGACTCCTGGTGTTTATCACCGTCGGAGCGCTTTGAAGGATAACTGTTGCCCTGGTAATGAGTGCCATCGATACCCCAGCCGCGGACGTTATACAAATAGAATGTCAGCCCTGGCAACCCATAGGGTGCTGCATCGAACAGGTAGGCCAGTTGCACCGACTTTTCATTGGGCCCGTTATAGTTCGACAAAAACGAGTTGGCCAGCGTCGTCCCTTTACTTTCATGAATATAGTCAAAGTATTCATTGCCATTTATCTGTTGCCAGGCGAGCACCAGGCCATGGGCTCCATGCGTCAATTTAAAGGCCAGGCTATAGGCATCATTATCAATGGGCCCCATTTTAGCCGAGCCCTGGTCATTGGTTTTATAGTAGTTGAACGACGTATTGAGCCCCAGTGCCGCTCGATCCCCCGCATTGTGCGAAAAACCGAAGTAGTATTGATTCCAGAAATCTTCAACCTGAGTCGCATAAACGCTTGTCTTCAAGCTGGCAAAGGGTGTGTAAGTCGCCCCCGCAATATAGGCTGCGTCGCTCGACACGTTGCGATTACCGTACTCGGACACGATATCCGTCGTACTTTGCTCCGAACGCGGAGACACCTTGTCAAACGCACCCAAGTCAAAGCTCAGATTATTAAACTCAAGGCTGTTTAGGCTGATACCCTCGAAACTGGAAGGCAGTGCCCGGTTCGTGTTATTTGCAATCATGGGCGTTTGCATATTCTGGCGGCCAACCGTCAGCGTCGTATTGGATACACGCGCCTTGATATTAGCCAACCCCAGCTTGCTCCATTGATCGACTGCATCGCCATCACTGTCTGTCAGTGTCCGATTGCCGCCGCCTGCAATACGCCCCTTGCCCTGCTCCAGTGCAATGGCGTTATAGACGCCCAGCTCAACGCCAAGGCCCAATTGACCTTGAGTAAACCCGGAGCGATAGTCCAGGATCGTGCCTTGTACCCAGGTATCACGACGATCCGTCTTCTGCGGCGGGCCATTATCCTTCTTGATGAAGAATGTGCTATTGCGTTCCGCTTGCTCCTTGGACAGGAAGTTCTTGGTGCTTCCCGACAGCGATTGCCCGGCAATGAGGCCTGACGCTTCATCTTGGGCACTGCTGGATTTGAGTTCGGTAGCGATAAAGCCCTGACTGGCATTTTCCGCCAGGGCCACCGGTGTCGCTACAAGAAAAACCAAAGGCAAAACGGTACGCTGCATACAGATCATATTTAACACCGAAGTTTTTTATTATTAGACAGGGTTCAGAACGCCAGCCGCTTTCGATAACACCGAATTTAATCCGCAACGAAACACATCAATAGAAACGGCGCTCAACTCAAAAAGAGAGGGCCTACAGCGCCGTATCAACTAATGCTGAATGGATTCACACTTCAAACACACTCAAACTTGAAACCACATCGAGCTTATTCAACGAACCCAACACATCACTTTCGAACGTCTCTATTTTTCGACTCCGGCAAGAACAGCATCGCCAAAAGACTTACAACACTGACCCCGGCCAGATACCACGCCGGTGCCATTGGGCTGTTAGTGACCGCAATCAGCCAGGTCACGACAAATTGAGTGGTGCCTCCAAAAATCGCGGTGCCCAGTGCATAAACCAAAGACAAACCGGTACTGCGAACGGCGATCGGCAACAACTCCGGAATTTGAACAAGTCCGGCGGTGGCAAACATGGCGGTCAGGGCTGCAATGACTGAGTTCACCGTAAACAGCGTGAGCAAAGTAGGCGCATTCACCAGCCACATGAACAGCGGAACAATGGCCAGAGTTAAAGCAACCCGAGGAATGAAGTTAGTAATCTTTCTTCCCAGGCGATCGCTGAGCAAACCGCCCAGAAGCGCAAAGACAAATGTCACTAACCCGCCCACCAGCACACTGCCCTGTGCAATCGGCGCAGACAGTTTGAGAACTTGAACCGCGTAACTGACCATATAGTTGCCGACTTGCGATGCAACGCCTATCGAAGCAAACAGCAAAACACCCAGCAGTACGACCTTTTTATGCTCACGAATGACAACGCCAACGATTTCAGTGCTGGTGCGTTCCTGCGCGGTTTCATGGGTTTCCGGCAAGGCTCTACGCATGTAGATAACGATAGGAATCAGTACCAGGCTGAGGAAGAACGGAACGCGCCATCCCCAGGTTGCCAACTGCTCGGCACTCAACCACAACGACAATGCAACACCCAAGACGCCGCCCACCGCGACCGCGATGCCCTGGCTCGCGATCTGCCAGCTGGAATAAAACCCGCGACGATGAGGGGGAGCGGCTTCAATCAGTAGCGATGTCGCAGGCCCGACTTCGCCTCCCAGCGCCAGGCCCTGTATCAATCGACAAAGGACGACAATGATCGGCGCGGCAATACCGATTGACTGGTAACTGGGCGTCATCGCCAAACCAATCGTACCGATCGTAATCATGGCCACGGTAAGAATCATGGCGGGCTTGCGCCCTGCCCGGTCGGCGTAGGCGCCGATCAGAATGCCACCCAATGGACGCGCGAAAAAACCAACGCCAAAGGTTGCAACGGCTGCCATCAAGCTGCCGTACTCGCCAACCACCGGAAAAAACGCTTTGCCGATGTAAACGGCAAAATACGCATAAATGACGAAATCATAAAACTCAAGGGCATTGCCGGCGACAGCCGCCGCAATCGCTTTTTTATTGATGGCAGCATGATCAGTGGCTGCTTCAGCGCCTGAGCAGCTCGTATCGATCATTTGAGATATTGTTTGATTATTCATTTAATGATCATCGGGTTAGTTAAAATTCACAGTCACTTGGCGCTCTGGCTGTCGCAACACGGCAAGACCATTAAGGGCCTGTACGACGGCCTGCTCCGCCTGTTCCCAAATCATCAGCTGCCACTCAAGCTCGTCTGGGTAGAAGGTGTCTTTGAGATGACGAGCGATGGCTGATCCCTGCGCGGTCATGCGCATGCCATAACGGTGGGCCCAATGATCGGCCCTGAGTGCAGCGATCACTCGCTCAAATGGGTAGGTGCCGTATTCAAGGCAAATACCGATGTGTTGTGCACTGGCACACTCTTGAACAATAGCGGCCTGGATCGGGCCACTCATTGCCACACTGGTCGAGGTGCCGGTGTGCACATTGGTCAGTTCGCCCCACCAACCCTGCGCACGTTTGAAAATGTCATGATCGAAGCCGGCAAATATTCTTTCACCATAACCATAAGGCCCAAGCCCGGTGTGAATATCGATCGAGGCCAGAACATCTACATCCGCCGTGTACTTTCGCAGGATTTCTCTGAACGTGTCGTTGCTCCAGGTTGGCGCACGACCACCAAACCACATGCCATCTTCAGCTTTATATTGCCCAATGGACATGGCCTGTTGCAGCGCCTTGTCACCGTGTTCCAGGCGATAGTTCTCTAATACGTCATCACGCTCAGGCGGCCATGCTGGCGGCAGCAAGGCGTCATGAATCTGCTCATAACCCGGGTTCTGCGGCAGATCAGAATTGAAGTCGATAAAGTTTCTATTAAGGTCGACGTTTTCCTGAGTGACGCGGCGCAGATGCGAGAACCCGAACGGATTGATCGCGTGCACATATAAAACGGACGTATCGTCCGGTATTGGCAATTGCATCCCAAGCAAACCGGTTTGCACGGCTGACCCCGTAAACCCTTCGACCCCATGAACCCCACTGATCACAATGAGCATTCTGGAGGCATCCCGTGGACCCTCGACCACGACATCGGTGGCCAGCGTCTCACCTTCTGCACCTTTGAACGCCAGTTCAAAACTGTCGACAGTCAGGCCTTTAGACTGCGCAGCCGCCAGGAATTTTTGTCGCGATTGCGCGTACGTCTGACTAAACAGCTGAGATATTGTTTTTGTGTTCATTACACGCTCATTTTTCACTGACTTGCTTTGCACAATTGCGCACGAACAATGGACCGCTGCCGGCATGCTTGACCAAAGGCTTCGAATATTCCTCGAGCCAGTTCACTGTCATTCACTCGCATTTCCGGATGCCACTGCACTGCCAACGCAAAGCCGGGCGCTCCCTCTACCGAGAACGCTTCAATCAGCCCATCCGGCGCGAGCGCTTCAACCTTCAATCCTGCGCCTAACCTCTCTACACCCTGGTGGTGCAGCGAATTCACCTGAACGTGTTTTTCGCCACACAGCCCCGACAAGACGCCGCCAGGAATGATCTCTACCGAATGGCAGTCCTGGTACCAGTCCTTGATAGGTCGGGATTGATCACCCTCACGATGATCGATGGCCCCCGGCTTCTCATGGACAGCGGTATTCAAGGTCCCTCCCCACGCCACGTTCATCTCCTGAAAGCCGCGACAAATCCCCAACACCGGAACACCCGCTGCAACGAGCGCTTTGACCAGTGGCAAAACCGTTGCATCACGGGCCGGGTCAAGCATCGCCCCTTCCGGGATCGCCGTTTCTCCATATTGCTGGGGAGAAACGTTCGATGGGCTACCCGTCAGGACCACGCCATCGACGTGAGCGATCAGACTGGCAATATCGATGGCCGTCTCATCAGCAGGCAGTGCCAGGGGCATCCCTCCAGAAATCGACACAACCGCCTCCACGTAGCCGTGGAGCAATGCATGGGCTTGATGACCGTAACGCTCCACCCGGTCGGCGGCGATCGCGACCAGTGGCTTGGCGGATGAGAGAATCGAGGGGGGTGATGCGTGAGTCATGTATTTGTACTTGTCATGGGTGTGTATTGGATCGAGTGTAAGGAGTCATCTTTATTTAGGTAAATTGCAATTTACTGCCTAATATCTTGCAATTACTGCAATTCGAGACCTCCCTCATGAACACCCGACAGCTTCACCATTTCGTGGCCGTGATGGATACGGGATCACTCAGCGCGGCTGCCGAGGCTGTGCACTTGAGCGTCCCGGCGTTATCCAGAAGCCTCAAAGCCCTGGAAGACGAGCTGCGTGTATCGCTCTTCGATAGAAGCAATCGTCGCTTGCACCCCACGCCTTACGCGCTGGAGTACCTGGATCGCGCCCGCCGCATTGTCTTTGATGAGCGTGAAGGCGCGCGTGCATTGAGCCTGATGAAGAATGGCGCCTATGGCCCCCTGGCTTTTGGATTGGGATCCTCTTTGGCCGTCGACTTGCTAGCGCCCTTGATTAACGAGTTGATCGCCAATGGACCCAATCTCAGGATTCAGGCTCAGGTCGAAAGCACCGATGCGTTGCTGGACTCATTACGAAGAGAAAAGCTGGATTTTTTCGTGGGTGACGTCAGCTCGGCGGCGAGTTCGGCGGAACTGTTAGCGGAGCCTTTATATAAATGCACCTACGGTTGGTTTGTCAGGCATGACCATCCGCTGGCGAAAAAGAAGAACATTAAAATCAGCGAACTGGAAAACTACCCCATCATCGGTTCGGGCTATATCAGTGATACGTTGGCGTTCAATATTTCACAGCTTTATGGATGGCAACTTCCACTTGAAAAGAATTTCTCCGTCAACATAAACAACCTGGAAACCATCCATAAGCTTCTTTCCACTTCCGACATGATTTCTCCTTCTACCTACAACGCGATGCTTCAACCATTAAAAGCCAAAGCCGTTGTCGCCCTTGACGTGTACCCAGCGCTAAACCTGGACATGACCCTGGGCATCGTAAGATTGGCGCTTCGTACGCTGGTACCCTCTACCGAACACGCCTTCGAGATAATAAGAAGCTATTTCATCAAGATCGATAAAGAAATAGCCCACTACACGGTGTAGCCCACGTCATACGACAAAGCCCTGATGATTCAGGGCTTTGTCGTTTTTGAAGGGCTCTGGAGAAAAACCGGTTGTTCATTCACAGGTTGTTCAAACCGTAAACCGCGTCACTGTCTTATTTAAATAAATTCAAAGGCCAGCCCTCTAGCGCGGCGAAGTGATCAGCCCATACACCTTAACCAGCCGGTGTCAGCGAAGAACATCAGGGCGTCCTTAGCAACCCGCTTTATTGAAGTTCAGGTTTCCCTGATGGCCTGCGGTGTTGAGTCGTGGTTACTACACTGATCCCATTGAACGGCGATACACCTGTAGGACAGCCATGAATTTGACCAAACCCAACCCGCAATTACGACGTGACCTCAAGCCAGCAGCTGCCCTGCTCAAGTGGTCGGGCGTGGATTTGTTCACGGTTGCCCAACGTCTTCGAGCGTTTGGCGATGAAGAGGGTGCCAACGAGCTGATGAAGATCGCACTCGGTTTTCAGGAGACGGAAGATCGACTGACCACTGATGCGGAGAGATGAAGACCGTTTTGAATGACTGAACTCGACACCAAGCCGGCGGATCCGGTCCAGATAGGCGTATTGGCGATCGAACTGGCCTCGCTTGAGGTCGAAGGCAAAACGTTCGGGGTCCTGTTCACCCCGTTTCATCAGTGCCATGAAGCAGCGGTCAGCGCGCGGCTTCTTCCTGGCAAGGCCTGATGTTCAGTGAAAGGGCCGCTGGCTGACTCGATTCAAGCCTCTCGTCATCTCACGCCCTCCAGGGCGCCACACTGTCAACGTCAATACCGTACCTGGCAATCGCCTCGACACAGACACCGGCATCGAGTTGCCCGTCATGTACCAGGGCCGTCAGCGCGCTCAAGACGATCTGATACCGATCCACTTCGAAGAATGCCCGCAGCCTGCTACGGGTATCGCTGCGCCCGAAACCGTCGGTGCCAAGCACCGTGTAACGGGCATCCAGGTAGCTGGCGATCAACTGCGGCAAGGCGCGAACGTAGTCGGTGCAGGCAATGATCGGCGCGGGGTCGTCGAGGGAGTCTTGAAGATGGCTACGGCGTGCCGGCTGTCCTGGATGAAGGCGATTCCAGCGTTCGACGTCCCGAGCCTCGCGAGCCAGTTCAGTGAAGCTGGTGACGCTCCATACCCGGCTGGCGACGTTCCAGTCGCTGGCCAGCAATTGGGCAGCGGCGATGACTTCACGCAGGATGGCGCCAGAGCCCAGCAATTGCACGCGCCCACGGGCATCGTTCAGTTCATGCCGGGCGAACAGGTACATACCCTTGATGATCGCCTGCTCGACACCTTCGGGCAGGCTGGGTTGCGGGTAGTTCTCGTTCATCAGGGTGAGGTAGTAAAACTCGTCTACCTGACGCTCCAACATCTGGCGCATGCCATGGTCGAGAATCACCGCGAACTCACCGGCGAAGGCCGGGTCGTAAGCGCGGCAGTTGGGGACCATCGACGCCATCAAGTGACTGTTGCCGTCCTGATGTTGCAGCCCTTCGCCCCCCAGGGTCGTGCGCCCCGCGGTGGCGCCCAGCAGGAAACCCCGCGCCCGCTGATCCGCCGCCGCCCAGATCAGGTCGCCGATGCGCTGGAAGCCGAACATCGAGTAGTAGATATAGAACGGCAGCATGGGCAGGCCATGCACCGAGTAACTGGTCGCGGCGGCGACCCAGGAACTGATCGCCCCGGCTTCGCTGATGCCCTCCTCCAAAATCTGCCCATCCAGGGCTTCCCGATAGCTGAGAATCGAACCGATGTCTTCCGGCTCATAGCGCTGCCCGACGCTGGAATAGATACCGATTTGCTTGAACAGGCTGGCCATGCCGAACGTGCGGGCTTCATCCGCCACAATCGGCACGATGCGCGGTCCCAGTGTTTTGTCGCGCAGCAATCCGCCGAGCATTCGCACGAAGGCCATGGTGGTGGACATCTCCTTGCCTTCGGCGGCGATGGCAAAGGCGCCATAGCGGTCGATATCGGGTACGGCCAAGCGCTCGCAAGCCGATGATCGCGCCGGCATGTAACCGCCTAACGCCTGGCGGCGCTCGTGCAGGTAGCGCATTTCGGCGCTGTCTTCGTCGGGTTTGTAGAAACTCAACGAAGCGGCCTGTTCATCGGTTAACGGCAGGTTGAAACGGTTGCGGAAGGCGATCAACGCCTCCTTGTCGAGCTTCTTCTGCTGGTGCACGGTCATCCTGCCCTGCCCCGCGTCCCCCATGCCGAACCCCTTTTTGGTCTGCGCCAAAATCACCGTGGGTTTGCGGCCTTCGAGCACGGCGGCCTGATAGGCGGCAAAGATCTTCACCATGTCGTGTCCGCCGCGTTTGAGGCGGTCGATCTGCTCATCGGTCAGGCCCTGGGCCAGGCGCGCCAATGCCTCGTTCTGGCCGAAGAACTGCTCGCGGTTGAAGCGCCCGTCCTTGGCCGCGAACGTCTGGAACTGACCGTCGACGGTATTGGACAACGCCCTGACCAGTGCGCCCTCCGTGTCCCGCGCAAACAAGCCATCCCAATCCGCCCCCCAGACCAGTTTGATCACGTTCCAGCCGGCCCCGCCGAACAGCGCTTCCAGCTCGTCGATGATGCGGCCATTACCGCGCACCGGCCCGTCCAGCCGTTGCAGGTTGCAGTTGACCACCCACACCAGATTGTCGAGACCTTCGCGCGCCGCCAGGGTCAGTGCCGACATGCTTTCCGGCTCATCCATTTCCCCATCGCCGAACACGCCCCACACCGTCCTGCCGGTGGTGTCCTGCAGGCCTCGATGGTGCAGATAACGCATGAAACGGGCCTGGTAGATCGAACTAATCGGACCGATGCCCATGGAGCCGGTCGGAAACTGCCAGAAGTCCGGCATCAGCCAGGGGTGCGGATAACTCGACAAGCCACGCGCGCCGTGGCTTCGAGCGCCAATCTCCTGCCGATAGTGCTGCAGGTCCTGCTCGTCGAGGCGCCCTTCGAGGAAAGCCCTGGCGTAGACGCCCGGTGCCGAATGCGGTTGATAGAACACCAGATCGCCGCCGCGGCTGGCGGTGCGAGCCTTGAAGAAATGGTTAAAGCCAACTTCGAACAAATCGGCGGCGCTGGCATAACTGGCGATGTGTCCGCCCAATTCGCCATAGGCGAAATTGGCCCGGGCAACCATCGCCAGCGCGTTCCAGCGCATGATCGAAGCCAGGTGTTCTTCGATGGCCAGATCCCCCGGAAATGGCGGCTGGTGTTCGACACTGATGGTATTGATGTAAGGGGTGCCCAGACTTGGCCGCCAACCGATGTCCGAGGTGCCTGCCACCGCCACCAGCATGTCGAGGATCTGTTTGGCCTGTGCGGTGCCGCCATGGGCAATGACCGACAACAGTGCCTCACGCCACTCGGCGATTTCTGCAAGATCTTCTGCCGTTTGCCCCGGCAACCGGGCATGGGTATCGGACGGGTTCATGGGCAACTCCTGACAGTGTCGAGTGACGCTCTCAAACCGGATGCTTCAGTCAATATGGTCGACTTTCGCTAAATGACACAGCGCTCTTGCAGCACGTTTTTCGCCAGCGCCCGGGTCACCGATAAAATGCTGTCCAGTTGTTGATCCATCGCTGAGCTGGTTGACGCCACGGGGCCGACCTCGAGAACGCGCAGCGTGTGACCGCAGACCGATCCCAGCCATGCAAGGCCCGGCATCGGGCCCATTTCGATGTCCAGTAAAAAACAGCCCTTGGCGACGCAACGCAGCAGTTGGCTGGCATCACACCGGGGAATTTGCGTCTCGGATCCGGCTCGCAACCAGTCAAGCATCAACGCCGTGGGCTGCGTGACGACCAGGCAGGCCACCTGGTCCCAGTCATCAATCGTCAGGTGCAACTTGTCGATCATGTCGTCGGGCAGCGCGGCGCTGATCACGATGACGACGCCTGCGCCTGGCGTAGGTTCTTTGAGCCAGGTGGCGAATTGCGATATCGCGTGCATGGTGGGACTCCCTGTGTGGTTCGGGCGCGAGTCTTTATTGCATGAACACTGTTGGCACTAACGACCCGGCCCCTGTGGGAGCTGGCTTGCCTGCGATAGCGATTTAAAAGTCGACATGAGTACTGACTGAACCACCGCCATCGCTGGCAAGCCAGCTCCCACAGGGCTGAGTATCTATCCCATTGCTCAACCGTTACGAAACAGGAAACTGTAGGCGTTCAGCGCCGGCACACCGCCCAGGTGGGCGTAGAGCACTTTGGAGCCTTCTGGAAACTCACCCCGACGCACCCGCTCGATCATCCCGTGCATCGATTTGCCCTCGTACACCGGGTCCGTCAGCACCCCTTCGAGGCGACCGCACAGGCGGATCGCTTCCAGCGTGCCTTCGTTGGGCAAGCCATATTCCGGATAGGCGAAACGCGTATCGAGCACCACATCGTCCTCGGTGATCTCGCGTCCCAGGTCCACCAGCTCGGCGGTGTGCCGGGCGATGCGCAGGATTTGCGCCTTGGTTTTCTCAGGCGTAGCCGAAGCATCGATGCCGATCACATTCTTCGAGCGACCGTCTGCGGCAAAACCGACGACCATCCCGGCCTGGGTGCTGCCGGTCACCGAACAGACCACGATGTAGTCAAACTTGAAGCCCAGTTCCTCCTCCTGCTGCCGCACTTCCTCGGCGAAACCGACGAAGCCAAGGCCGCCATAGGGGTGTTCGGAACAACCCGCCGGAATTGGAAACGGCTTGCCACCAGCCTCCTTCACATCGCTCATGGCCTTTTCCCAACTCGGCCGAATGCCAATGTCGAAACCTGCTGCATCCAGCCGCACATCCGCGCCCATGATCCGTGACATCTCGATATTGCCGACCCGGTCGTACACGGCGTCGGAATAGTTCACCCAGTTTTCCTGCACCAGCACACATTTCATGCCCAGGTGAGCGGCGACCGCAGCGACCTGGCGGGTCTGGTTCGACTGGATGCCACCGATGGACACCAAGGTGTCGCAGCCTTGATCGATGGCTTCGGGAATCAGGTACTCGAGCTTGCGCGTTTTGTTCCCGCCAAAGGCCAGGCCGCTGTTGCAGTCTTCGCGCTTGGCATACAACTGGACCTTGCCGCCCAAGTGCTCGCTCAGGCGCTTCAAGGGGGTGATGGGAGATGGACCGAAGGTCAACGGATAACGTTTGAAACGATTCAGGTTCATGGCGCTATTCCTTGAAGATTGGGGTATCCAAGCGCTGTCGCCAGGGCTTCGATGGATCAATCTTAGGAAAAAACCTGAAAATTTGTGTTGCAAACTTACCCGCATTTTCGAAACATTAATCACACTTATAATTCGATTAATGCCTTTTATTGCGTGTAAAACACTATGAACGCAACAAACCAACAAAAGAAATCCAACAACAAAGCCGTAGAGCCTGCACAGCTTGACCGTACCGACCGCGCCATCCTCAAGGCCCTGCAACAAGACGCGTCCATCTCCAATGTGGCACTGGCGGAAAAGGTCAAACTGAGTGCGCCGGCCTGCCTGCGGCGCGTCGAGCGGCTCAAGCAGGCCGGTCTGATCAAGGCCATCGTGGCCCTGCTCGAACCCCAAGCACTGGATGCAGGCATGGTGGTGCTGATCGGGGTTGTGTTGGACCGCTCCACGCCGGAATCCTTTGCCGCCTTCGAAGCCGCGGCGCAAAAGGTCTCGGGCTGCATGGAATGCCATGTGGTGACTGGCGAATTCGACTACTTCATGTTGATACGGACCAAGGACAGCCAAAGCTTCAACCGGCTGCACGCCGAGCAATTGCTGTACCTGCCGGGCGTGCGGCAGATCCGCTCGTTCATGGGGCTGCGCCAAGTGCTGTCGACGCCGCAGATCCCCCTCTGAAACCCTGCCATGGACTTTGTAGGAGCAGAGCTTGTGTGGCGAGGGGATTCATCCCCGTTCGAGTGCGAAGCAGTCGTAAAACCATGGTATGCGGTGAGTCTGATACACCGGAGGTTTAGGTTTTGGGGCTGCTTCGCAGCCCAGCGGGGATGAATCCCCTCACCACACAAGCTCTGCTCCTACAAGGGTTGTGTCAGGCATTGGCGTTGCCAGAGCGGATAAACGAGTACCGGTCGATGTCCGTCCGCAACTGCCAACCCTGGGCTTGCCAATAACGCGCAGCGGCCTCGTTGGTCTTGAACACATCAAGGTGGCACTTGAGGATGCCCTGCTGCTCCAGGCTCGATAGGCAACACTCGACCAAGGCATTGGCGATCCCCTGGCGTCGAAACGCCGGCAACACCAGCAAATGCTGCAAATAACCTCGGCGTCCGTCATGCCCGCACATCACGCAGCCACACAATGCACCGTCGATTTCAGCCACGAAACTCATCTCGGGGTTGCGTTGCAGATAACGGGCGGTCGACTCGCGAGAGTCGGCATCGCGCAGGGAGATGCCGGGGGTGTTGCGCATGAGGTCGATGACCGCCTCGTAATCGTCCAGGGTCATGACTCGGATTTTGAACATGGGATGGCGCCGGTTGAAGGTCGGAAGGCGCAGGCTAGCAAACGTCGCCCGTGGGGTGTGTGAAGTTGTCGAGTCAGGGGTTTGTATCCTTGTGTAGGTTTGCCCGGCGCAACTACACAGGGATACATAACGCGGGCTTCAAGGACACATGCCGCGTACATGAAGGTGAAAAAGTGCAGCCGTCGCCCTTCGGGGGTCTTCGATCGAAGGCCACCAGGGCCCAAGCACCGAAAATCTTCAGGAGACTCCCATGATCAATCAAATCGAAACCGTGCTGTACACCGGCAAGACCGTCACCAAAGGCGGCCGCCTGGGCGAGTCGCGCAGCGACGATGGACGCCTGGACGTCAAACTCTCCCCGCCGGGCTCTAACGGCAACGGCACCAATCCCGAACAACTGCTGGGGGCTGGCTGGTCGGCCTGCTTCATCGGCGCCATGGGCAAGGCCGCCACAGCCTTGAAAGTGAACTTGCCGGCTGACGTCAGCGTCGCCACGGAGATCGACCTGGGCAAGACCGACACGGCGTTTTTCCTCCAGGCGCGCCTGAATGTCAGCCTGCCAGGTATTGACCCGGTGCTGGCTCGCACCCTGGTGGATACAGCGCACCAGACTTGCCCGTACTCCAAGGCGACCCGCGGCAACATCAACGTCACGATCAACCTGGTTTAACCCGCACCCCTCCCCTGTAGGAGCGAGCACGCTCGCGATGGACGTTAACGATAACGCTGGCCGCCTGATGCCCCGCGGTGTCTGTGCCTCCATCGCGAGCGTGCTCGCTCCTACACAATCACCATCAACCTGATTTAACCCGCACCCCAACCTTGTAGGAGCGAGCACGCTCGCGATGGACGTTAACGATAACGCTGGCCGCCTGACACCCTGCGGTGTTTGTGCCTCCATCGCGAGCGTGCTCGCTCCTACACAATCACGATCAACCTGGTTTAACCCGCACCCCTCCCCTGTAGGAGCGTGCACGCTCGCGATGGACGTTAACGATAACGCTGGCCGCCTGACACCCTGCGGTGTTTGTGCCTCCATCGCGAGCGTGCTCGCTCCTACACAATCACCGTCAACCTGGTTTAACCCGCACCCCTCCCCTGTAGGAGCGAGCACGCTCGCGATGGACGTTAACGATAACGCTGGCCGCCTGACACCCTGCGGTGTCTGTGCCTCCATCGCGAGCGTGCTCGCTCCTACAGAAAGCAAAAATGCGGTGTGCCCCTGAACATCGCGAGCAAGCCCTACAAAAATCGCGGGCATTAGAAAGCCCGCACAAGGCGGGCTCTAGTGGGTTTAGTAGGTGGCCAGCGCTGGTCTCTGGCTTACGAGGTTTATCAGGACTCCCACAGCAACAGCAATATGCGCTGTCCTGCTTCACACGGCATAAGGGCTGGATCTCAGCGCGGAGATCTTTCTAACCGTGTACCCTTCGGAGCGCGCCCCACGCGTCCTCGCTATCCGCTTGCGCATCAGTCTGCGTTTTCACCTACAAATTCAAGATTAGCAAAGGCCCTGGAAAACGGTGCGGCGTTTTTAGACCGATTTCTTTTTTGAGCAAAAGCGGCTGTGCAGAAAAATGCTATGGGCGCCTGCCTCACAACGTCCGCTGACTATTGCCAATGCCCTTGGCAATATCGATCCCCCAATCCATCGCCGCCTCCATGTCCAGCATATGAGGCTTGGGGTCGTGGTTCTCGTCTATCACCGAACCATCGGGCCAGTAGACTCCGATAAACATGCCCAACGAACCGTCTTTGAGAATTTCGGCTTTGACCCTGATGCTGCATCCGTTCGACAGCGTTTCCTTATGTTCGATATGGCGTTCAGTCATGGCGGCTTTCCTCCCATCGCTGGATTCAGACCTTATGGCAATGCTAGCTCAGCCCCGCAAATGCGCTGATTCCAGGCGCGGGCGGCCACGCCTGACAGCGGCGTAATGCCACCTATACTACAGGCCACCTCCCCCCAAGGGTCTGCATCTCCAACAATAACAAGCAGAGGTGGAACATGGTCTGGCAGCAAGTCTACGATCCGTTCAACAACCCGATAGTTTCAACCCTTCTGGCCGCGGTGCCTGTGGTGGTGATGCTGGCCGCCCTGGCGTTCTTCCATGTCAAGGCGCACCTGGCGGCATTGCTGGCCCTGGGCTCGGCGCTCGTCATCGCTATCTTCGCCTTCGGCATGCCCGCCAATATGGCCGGCTCAGCGGCGTTGTACGGAGCGGCCAACGGCCTGTTGCCGATCGGCTGGATCGTGTTGAACATCATCTTTCTGCACCGGCTGACCACCGAAAATGGCTCGTTCAAAGTGCTGCAGGACTCCCTGGCACGGATTACCGATGACCGCCGCCTGCAACTGCTGCTGATTGCCTTCTGCTTCGGCGCCTTCTTCGAGGGCGCCGCCGGCTTCGGTACGCCGGTGGCGGTAACCGGGGCGATTCTGATCGGGTTGGGTTTCTCGCCGCTGGCCGCTTCCGGCCTGGCGCTGATCGCCAATACCGCGCCCGTGGCGTTCGGCGCACTGGGCACGCCAATCATCACCCTGGCCAAAGTCACCGGGCTGGATGAAATGGAGCTGTCGATGATGGTCGGTCGGCAACTGCCATTCTTCTCGGTGATCGTGCCGTTCTGGCTGATCTGGGCCTTCGCTGGTTGGCGCAAGATGCTGGAAATCTGGCCGGCGATTCTCGTGGCTGGGGTCAGTTTTGCCATTCCGCAGTTCCTGGTTTCCAACTATCACGGGCCGATGCTGGTGGACGTGATCGCTGCACTGATTTCCATGGCCTGCCTGACCGGTTTCCTCAAGGTCTGGAAACCGGCCACCGTGCACACTTCCGCAGCGCTTACGGGGCGGGTCGATAACTCGAAAATAGCCGAAGAGCACGACGAGAAACCCGTCGCCAGCGCGGCGTTCGCCAACGAAGCCAAGCCAGCGGTGATGCGCGCGTGGATGCCGTGGATCATTCTCACCGTGTTCGTATTCGCCTGGGGCACCCAGGGCTTCAAGAACATGTTCGACACCCGTCCTGCGATTGATCCGGCCACCAGTACAGCCAAACTCGACCCCCAGGGTAAACCGTTGCGTGAAGCCAATCCGGTATTCGCCCCGGTCGTGACCTTCACCACCATCCATCAGCAGATCGAAAAAGTGCCACCCGTGGTCCCGGCACCGAAAGTCGAAGAAGCGGTGTACAAATTCACCTGGTTCACCGCCACCGGTAGCGGCATCTTGCTGGCGGCGATTGTCGGCGGCTTACTGATGGGCTACTCCATCCCGCAGCTGATTCAGCAATACCTGCGAACGATCTGGGTCGTGCGCTACTCGCTGATCACCATTGTCGCCATGCTTGCTCTCGGGTTCCTCACCCGTTACTCGGGGCTGGACGCGACCATGGGTCTGGCCTTTGCCGCGACGGGGATTTTCTACCCCATGTTCGGCACCTTGCTCGGTTGGCTGGGTGTGGCGTTGACGGGCTCGGACACCGCCTCCAACGTGCTGTTCGGCGGGCTGCAACGGGTCACTTCCGAGCAATTGGGGCTCAGCCCGGTGCTAATGGCCGCCGCCAACAGCTCCGGTGGTGTGATGGGCAAGATGGTCGACGCCCAATCCATCGTGGTCGCCTCCACCGCCACCCGCTGGTACGGCCATGAAGGGGAAATACTGCGTTATGTGTTCTTCCACTCGATCATCCTGGCGATCCTGGTTGGCGGCTTGGTGACGCTGCAGGCCTATGTGGCGCCGTTCAGTCATATGGTGGTGGGCGGACATTGACTCGCCCCCAATCCGAACCGATCACCCGTCTCCTGTGGGAGCGGGCTTGCTCGCGAATGCGGTTTGACAGTCAACACTGATGTCGGCTGACACACCGCTTTCGCGAGCAAGCCCGCTCCCACAGGGATAGGATAGTTATTGGTTTGCGGAAACAGACCTCACATAACTACAAAACGAGTGTCGTACGCCGATGAACATTCTCTACGACGAACGCGTCGACGGCGCCCTGCCGGATGTCGATAAAAACGCGTTACTGCACGCCCTGCAATCGCGGTTGCCCGAACTGGAAATCCTGCATCAGCAGGAGGAACTCAAGCCGTACGAATGCGATGGCCTCTCGGCGTACCGCACTACGCCGATGCTGGTGGTGCTACCCCGCACGATTGCCCAGGTTCAAGGGGTGCTGCGCCTGTGCCATGAGCGACACGTAGCGGTGGTCGCCCGGGGGGCCGGCACCGGGTTGTCAGGCGGCGCCTTGCCCCTGGAAAAAGGCGTATTGCTGGTGATGGCCCGCTTCAACCAGATCCTGCACATCGACCCTGCTGCCCGTACCGCGCGGGTCCAGCCGGGAGTGCGCAACCTGGCGATTTCCCAGGCCGCCGCGCAATACGGCCTTTACTACGCCCCTGATCCCTCATCGCAAATCGCCTGTTCCATCGGCGGCAACGTCGCCGAAAACGCTGGCGGCGTGCATTGCCTGAAGTACGGCCTGACTGTGCACAACGTGCTGAAAGTCGACATCCTTACCGTCGACGGCGAACACCTGAGCCTGGGTTCCAACGCCCTCGACTCGCCGGGCCTGGACCTGCTGGCCCTGTTCACCGGCTCCGAAGGCATGCTTGGGGTAATCACCGAAGTCACAGTCAAACTGCTGCCCAAACCCCAGTCCGCCAAGGTGCTGCTGGCCGCATTCGATTCGGTGGAAAAGGCCGGCCGGGCCGTCGGCGACATCATTGCCGCCGGCATCATCCCAGGGGGCCTGGAGATGATGGACAACCTGGCCATCCGCGCCGCCGAAGACTTCATCCACGCCGGTTACCCGGTGCAGGCCGAGGCCATTCTGTTGTGCGAACTCGATGGCGTGGAAGCCGACGTCCACGACGACTGCACCCGAGTGCGTCAGGTACTGGAACAGGCCGGCGCCACCGAAGTCCGTCTGGCCCGTGACGAAGCCGAACGCGTGCGGTTCTGGGCCGGGCGCAAGAATGCCTTTCCGGCGGTAGGCCGCTTGTCGCCGGACTATTACTGCATGGACGGCACCATCCCTCGTCGTGAGTTGCCCGGCGTGCTGAAAGCCATCGCCGAACTGTCGGCCGAATTCGGCCTGCGGGTGGCCAACGTGTTCCATGCCGGTGACGGCAACATGCACCCGCTGATTCTGTTCGATGCCAACACACCGGGCGAACTCGATCGCGCCGAAACCCTGGGCGGCAAGATCCTGGAATTGTGCGTGAAAGTCGGCGGCAGCATCACCGGTGAACACGGCGTGGGCCGCGAGAAAATCAATCAGATGTGCGCACAGTTCAACAGCGACGAGTTGACCCTGTTTCATGCGGTCAAGGCCGCGTTCGACCCCAGCGGCCTGCTCAACCCCGGCAAGAACATTCCAACCCTGCACCGCTGCGCCGAATTCGGTGCGATGCACGTGCATGCAGGACAACTGCCCTTCCCTGACCTGGAGCGTTTCTGATGCACGGTACAGGCGATATGGAAGACAGCAGCGCACTGCTCGAACAGGTCAATCAGGCGCTGGAAAACACCACGCCGTTGCGTATTCAGGGCGCCAACAGCAAGGCGTTCCTCGGCCGTATCGGGGCCGGCGAAATACTCGATACCCGCACCCACCGTGGCATCGTCAGTTATGACCCGACTGAGCTGGTGATCACCGTGCGCTGTGGCACACCGCTGGCTGAGCTGACTCAGGTATTGGACGCCGCCCAGCAAATGCTGCCCTGCGAGCCGCCCGCCTTCGGTGACGGTGCCACCGTTGGCGGCATGATTGCCTGCGGGCTGTCGGGGCCACGGCGGCCGTGGGCGGGCTCGGTCCGGGACTTTATCCTGGGCACTCGGGTCATCACCGGCCTTGGCAAGCACTTGCGCTTTGGCGGCGAGGTCATGAAGAACGTCGCCGGTTACGACCTGTCGCGCCTGATGGCCGGCAGCTACGGCACATTGGGCCTGATCACCGAGGTCTCACTCAAAGTCCTGCCCAAACCCCGGCAAACCTTGAGCATCAGCCTGGACATGAACAGCGAGCGCGCCTTGCAGCAGTTGGCGCAATGGGGCCAGCAACCTTTGCCGATCAGTGCCGCCTGCCATGACGGTGAGCGCCTGCACCTGCGCCTCGAAGGCGGCGAAGGCTCGGTGGCGGCGGCCCATGAGCGCTTGGGTGGCGAATGGTTGGACAACACCTATTGGGCCGATCTCAATGAACAACGCTTGCCCTTCTTCGATGAAGACCAGCCGCTCTGGCGCCTGTCACTGCCCAACAACACGGCGAAACTGTCCCTGCCTGGCCGCCAACTGATCGACTGGGGCGGCGCCCAGCGCTGGCTCAAGTGCGACGCCGAAGCGGCCTTCATTCGCAAGGTGGTCGATGAAGTCGGCGGGCACGTGACCTGCTACAGCCACGGCCTGGTCGACAGCCCGTTCCAACCGCTGCCAGCGGCCCTGATGCGCCTGCACCAGAGCCTCAAACGCCAGCTTGATCCCCGGGCAATCTTCAACCCAGGTCGCCTGTACGCGGAGCTTTGAACCATGCAGACCACCTTGAGCGAAACCGCCCGCCGCCTGCCCCGCGCCGAAGAAGCCGACAGTATCCTGCGCACTTGCGTGCACTGCGGCTTCTGCAATGCCACGTGCCCGACCTATCAATTGCTCGGCGATGAACTGGATGGCCCGCGCGGGCGCATTTACCTGATCAAGCAGGTGCTGGAAGGCAACGAAGTCACGCAAAAGACCCAGCAGCATCTGGATCGCTGCCTGTCGTGCCGCAACTGCGAAACCACCTGCCCGTCCGGCGTCGACTACCACAACCTGCTGGACATCGGCCGCGCGGTGGTCGATGCCGCCGTACCACGTCCGATCGGCCAGCGCTTGCTGCGCGAGAGCTTGCGCTCGCTGGTGCCGCACCCCGATCTGTTCAAAGGCCTGGTCAACAGCGGCCAGGTGTTCCGGGCCTTGTTGCCCGAGGCGCTGCAAAGCAAATTGCCGCGCAGCACAGTGCCCGGCAAGCCACGTCCCGTTGTGCGCCATGCACGTCAGGTGCTGATGCTCGAAGGCTGCGTGCAACCGGGGCTATCGCCCAACACCAACGTGGCCGCTGCCCGGGTGCTGGATCGACTCGGGATCAGCGTCACCCCAAGCCGCGAAGCCGGTTGCTGCGGCGCGGTGGACTATCACCTGGACGCCCAGGCCGCCGGCCTTGACCGCGCTCGCCATAACATCGACGTGTGGTGGCCGATGATCGAAAAAGGCGCCGAGGCCATCGTCCAGACCGCCAGCGGTTGCGGCGCCTTCATCAAGGACTACGGCCACCTGCTGGCCAGCGACCCGGTCTACGCCGAAAAAGCCAGGCGCGTCAGCGCGCTGACCAAGGATTTGGTCGAGGTACTGCGTGACGAACCACTGGAAAAACTCGGTATACACAATGCCCATCGCCTGGCCTTCCATTGCCCCTGCACCTTGCAGCACGCGCAAAAACTCGGTGGTGCGGTGGAAAAAGTTCTCGAACGCCTGGGTTTCAACCTGACCTACGTGCCTGACAGCCATCTGTGCTGCGGCTCGGCGGGCACCTATTCGTTGACCCAGCCCGAGCTGTCACGGCAATTGCGCGACAACAAAATGAACGCCCTGGAAAGCGGCTACCCTGAAGTCATTGTCACGGCCAATATCGGTTGCCAGGCACACTTGGACGGCGCCGGGCGCACGCCGGTCAAACACTGGATCGAAGTGGTCGAAGCCGCATTGCCCTGAACCTGGAGATCACCGATGAACAGTAAAGCCGTGCTCAGTCAGACCGAAGTCGGCCAGATCCTCGCGGCGGCGCGCAACGCTGCGCAAACCCACCAATGGTCGGTGACCATCGTGGTCGTCGATGACGGCGGCCATCCCCTGGCCCTCGAACGCCTCGACGGCGCCGCGCCCATCACCGCCTACATCGCCACGGAAAAGGCCCGGACCGCTGCCTTGGGCCGTCGTGAATCCAAAAACTATGAAGAGATGGTCAATGGCGGGCGCACGGCTTTCCTGTCTGCACCGTTGCTGACGTCCCTGGAGGGTGGCGTGCCGATCATCGTCGATGGTCAGGTGATCGGTGCCGTGGGTGTGTCCGGGGTCAAGGCCGAGCAGGATGCGCAAGTGGCGAAAGCCGGTGCGCAATCCCTCAAATAAACACCCTTCCCCTGTAGGAGCGAGGCTTGCCCGCGAAGACAATCTTCAGGGCGCTAAAAGCTTCGCGGGCAAGCCTCGCTCCTACGGGTATAGCGTTCAACCGACCAGAGAGGATGCGCACAGATGCCCCGTCTCACTGCGAAAGACTTTGCCCCGCAACTGCTGGAACTCTATGACTACTACGCCCATGGCCTGATCAACCGGCGCGAGTTTCTCGACCGGGCGGCGTTGTTCACCTTTGGGACCATGACCGCCAGTGCGCTGCTGACCGCGTTGAGCCCCAACTATGCGCTGGCCGAGCAAGTCGAGTTCACTGACCCGGACATCCTCGCCGAATACATCACCTACCCTTCGCCCAAAGGCCACGGCAACGTTCGCGGCTATCTGGTGCGCCCAGCGAAGGCCACCGGTAAGGTCGGCGCGGTGGTGGTCGTGCATGAAAACCGTGGGCTCAACCCCTACATCGAAGACGTCGCCCGGCGTTTGGCCAAAGCCGGTTTCATCGCCCTGGCCCCCGACGGATTGAGTTCGGTCGGCGGGTACCCTGGCAACGATGAAAAGGGCAAGGCACTGCAAGAAAAAGTCGATCCGGAAAAACTCATGAACGACTTTTTTGCCGCCGTGGAATGGCTGATGAAACACGAGGCCGGCAACGGCAAGGTGGGCATCACCGGGTTCTGTTATGGCGGTGGCGTCACCAATGCCGCGGCGGTGGCTTACCCGGAACTGGGTGCCGCGGTGTCGTTCTACGGTCGCCAACCCGACGCCAAGGACGTCCCCCAGATCAAGGCACCGCTGATGCTGCACTACGGCGAGCTGGATACGCGGATCAACGAGGGCTGGCCGGCTTTTGAACAAGCCCTGAAGGCTGGGGGCAAGACCTATGAGGCCTATATCTATCCCGGCGTGAACCACGGTTTTCACAATGACTCCACGCCGCGTTACGACGAAGCCGCGGCGAAGCTGGCGTGGGATCGAACGTTGGGGTGGTTCAGAAAATATCTGGTTTGATTGAAGGGCCTCTTCGCGAGCAGGCTCGCTCCCACAATTGATCTGTGACGGGCTCTACATTTGAACCCGACACAGATCCCCAGTGGGAGCGAGCCTGCTCGCGAAGGCGTCAGAACAGCTAATGATTATTTCGGTTGTGCCACCGTGCGCAGATAGGGTTTGAGAGTCTTGAAGCCATCCGGGTATTTCTTCCTGGCATCCTCATCGGACACCGACGTCGGAATGATCACATCCTCGCCCGGACGCCAGTTCACCGGGGTGGCCACGGTGTGTTTGGCATTGAGTTGCAGCGAATCGAGCAACCGCAGCACTTCATCGAAATTGCGTCCGGCGCTCATCGGGTAGATCAGCATCGCCTTGATCTTCTTGTCCGGGCCGACAATGAATACCGAACGCACGGTGGCGTTGTCCACGGCCGTGCGCGCACCACCGCTGGCATTGGGGTGGATCATGTCGTAGAGCTTGGCCACCACCAGGTTTTCGTCGCCGATCAGCGGATAGTTGACCGCGTTGCCCTGGGTTTCTTCGATGTCACCGACCCACTTCTCATGGTCACTGACCGGGTCGATGCTCAGGCCGAGGATCTTGGTGTTGCGCTTGTCGAACTCCGGTTTCAGTTTGGCCAGGTAGCCCAGCTCTGTGGTGCAAACCGGGGTGAAATCCTTGGGATGAGAAAACAGGATGGCCCACCCATTGCCGATCCATTCGTGAAAATTGAGCTTGCCTTCAGTGGTGTCAGCCGTGAAATCCGGCGCTTCGTCGCCAATACGGATTGCCATGTTCGATCTCCTTGCAGTGGTGGTCGTTGGGGGGAGCGAGCCAGTTAACGCGAACAGTATAGGAGAGCTTTTGTGAAGCCTTGGTCAGATCCTCAACCCAACAAGAAACTGTGGCGAGGGGATTTATCCCCGTTGGGCTGCGAAGCAGTCCTAAACTCAGACAACTTGGTTTTACTGAAAGGACAAAGGGGGCCGCTTCGCGACCCAACGGGGATAAATCCCCTCACCACAGGGTGTACTGCTTGAGAGCTACTCCAGCAACGCAATCAACTGATGACGCTGGGCATCGGTCAGCATCGGCCCAAAGCCCGCCCCGGCGTTTTCCGTCATGTAGCGCGGGTTGCCGGTGCCGGGGATGACGCAGGTCACCGCCGAGTGCGACAACAGGAATTTGAGCGCCAGTTGCGGCCAGCTCTTGACCCCGACTTGTGCGGCCCAACCCGGCAGGGGTTTGTCCTTGAGCCGAGCGATCAGCCCGCCTCCACCGAACGGCCGGTTGCAGATCACCGCCACGCCCCGCTCCCGACACAGCGGCAAGAGGCGTTTCTCGACGCCGCGATCGTCCAGGGAATAGTTGATTTGCAGAAAATCCAGTGGCTCGGACTTGAGCACCGCTTCCACCTCTTCATAGGCCGAGGCGGTGTAATGGGTGATGCCGATGTAACGAATGCGACCTTGATCCTTCAAGTGACGTAAGGTCGGCAAATGAATCTGCCAGTCCAGCAGATTGTGAATCTGCATCAGGTCGATGCGGTCGGTTCGCAGCCTTTGGAACGATTGTTCCATCTGCGCCATGCCTTCCTCGCGCCCCCGGGTCCAGACCTTGGTCGCCAGGAACGCCGGCGAGCGCGGTTCGTGGATCGACAGCAGTTCACCGGTGTTCTCCTCGGCGCGACCGTACATCGGCGAGCTGTCGATCACCGTCCCGCCCTTTTCGAACAACGCACGCAGCACCCCGGGCAATTGCTTGTAGGCGGGCTCCTCAGGGAGGACATCAAAACCGCGATAGGTACCCAGCCCGACGATGGGCAGTGGCTCGTTGCTCGAAGGAATGGCGCGGGTCTGCATGGTCTTGCCTCCTGCTCCCGTCGACAGCGTGGTTTGCGCAATCGCCGGAGCGAATGTGAAGACCGCCGAAACACCGGCAGCCAGCGTGAGAATTTCCCTGCGGGTAAAACCGTCCGCATGGCTCATGACCTCTCCCTCTCCCGCGGTTGCGACGCTGTCAGCAGCAGCTGGAAGCTCAGGGTCAGCGCCGACACGATCAAATCAACCATGGCGAAGAATTGCATCCGGCTGCCAGTATCAGCGTAGCTGCCAGTGACAATCCGTCCCTGCTCGAAATACAACAAGGTCGCGGCCCCGGTGTGCAGCAGCATGCTGCCGCCGATGCGCCGTTCGTCGATTAACCGACTGCCGGACTGCGACCAGGTTCATGACAGCAGCCCCCCGATAACAACGCACGGCGATTTCCAGCAGCAGCGCCAACCTCTCGGCAGGCCGCACGTCGAGCTATTGAGGCAGATGGGGCATCGGTGCCCTCCTTTACCGCCAGCTACACTTCGACAGCACCCCGGAGCCGTCAATGCCCACTAACGTTAGTCGAATGTCCCGTACCCTGGTCTTAGTCATCGTCCTGCTCGCTGCGCTGTACCTGGTGCTCTGTGCCGCGCTATTGGTGTTCCAACGCGCGCTCATCTACTACCCGCTGCCCCGGGCCGACGCATCGGCGCCGCTACTGAGCCTGCCCGTCGACGATGTGCAGGTGAACGTTTCGACCCGCCCGCATAAAGGCCCCAAGGCCCTGATCTATTTCGGTGGCAACGCCGAAGACGTCTCGCGCAGCCTGCCGGATTTCGCGGTGGCCTTCCCCGACTACGCGCTGTATTTCCTGCATTACCGCGGCTACGGCGGTAGCAGCGGTTCACCTTCCGAAGAAGCGATCGCCCGCGATGCCATGGCCCTGTTCGACAAGGTCTATGCCGATCATCCGCAAATCGTCGTGGTCGGGCGCAGCCTGGGTTCGGGCGTCGCCGTGCGACTGGCCAGCGTGCGCCCGGTGGCGAAGCTGGTGCTGGTCACGCCGTACAACAGCCTGGAAGAACTTGCCACCCGCCAGTTCCGCTGGTTTCCGGTCCAGTGGATGTTGAAGGACAAATTCGAATCCTGGCGCTATGCCGAGCACATTGCGGTGCCGACGCGGCTGATTGCTGCCGAGCAGGATGAAGTGATTCCGAGCTCAAGCACCCAACGGTTGCTCAGCCATTTCCCTGCGGGTGTTGCGACCTTGCAGGTGATTACCGGAACGGGGCACAACTCCATCAGCAACAGCCCCGAGTACCTCAAGGCATTATGGGAGGACCCGTAGGAGCGAGGCTTGCCCGCGAAGGCGTCGGCACCTTCAACATCGAGGTGTCTGGATACAAGCTTTCGCGAGCAAGCTTTGCTCCTACGGAAAGGCCATTCGCGAGATACAAAAAAAGTCCGGGCAAGCGCGACCACGCTTCCCGGACCAAAGGTTGCTACATGCTCTTTGAAACCCTGCACTCAAAACCGCGGCTTGACCGCCTTCCAATCCGCCTTGTACCGCTGCATCTGCTTCACATCATCGCGCTGGCGAATCCCGCAGGTCAGGTACTGATCGTGCAGCTTGCCCAGTTGATCGTGATCCAGCTCCAGGCCCAAACCCGGCGCCCGGGTGATTTTCACGCAGCCGTCGACAATCGGCAGTTTGCCGCCCTTGATCACCTCTTCATCCGGCTCCTGCCACGGGTAATGGGTGTCGCAGGCGTAATCCAGGTTCGGCACCGACGCGGCAACATGGGCCATGGCCATCAGGCTGATGCCCAGGTGCGAGTTCGAATGCATGGACACGCCCAGGCCAAAGGTTTCGCACATTTTCGCCAGCAACTGGGTATCGCGCAGGCCGCCCCAGTAGTGATGGTCGGCGAGGACAATCTGCACACTGTTCTGCGCCACGCTGCGGCGGAACTCGTCGAAGTCGGTGACCACCATGTTGGTCGCCAGCGGCAGGCCGGTGCGCTTGTGCAGCTGGGCCATGCCGTCCAGGCCCGGTGTCGGGTCTTCGTAATATTGCAAGTCATCGCCCAGCAGTTCGGCCATACGGATCGAGGTTTCCAGCGACCAGTTGCCGTTTGGATCGATGCGCAGCGGATAGCCGGGGAAGGCTTTTTTCAGCGCCTTGATGCACGACACTTCGTGCTCTGGCGGCAAGGTGCCGGCCTTGAGCTTGATGCTCTTGAAGCCATAGGCCTCGATCATGCGCCGCGCCTGGGCGATGATCTGTTCTTCGCTCAGCGCCTCGCCCCAATTGTCGGGTTTGTAGGGTGAATCGACGTGCTGCGCGTATTTGAAGAACAGGTAAGCGCTGAACGGAATCTCGTCACGGATCGCCCCACCCAGCAGATCGACCAACGGCACGTTAAGGTAGTGCGCCTGCAAATCGAGAAACGCCACTTCAAAGGCCGAGTAAGCATTGCTGACTGCCTTGCTGGCGTGGGAGCCAGGCGCCAGTTCCGCGCCGGCCAGGCTCGCCGGCTTGTTCGCCGCCACCGTGGCCTTGACGATGGCCCGCAGCTGATTGAGGTTGAACGGATCAAGGCCGATCAGCTGGCTTTGCAGTTGTTGCTGGATCGCCAGCGCCGGGGCATCGCCATAACTTTCACCCAGGCCGATGTAGCCGTTGTCACTCTCGATCTCGATGATCGAACGCAGCGCGAAGGGTTCGTGGATGCCGCTGGCGTTGAGCAAAGGCGGATCACGGAAGGCGATAGGGGTGACGGTGACTCGTGTGATTTTCAAGAGGCTGCTCCCGTTGGATCAGATTTCAGGGCGTTATGACTGAGGGGCTTTTTTGCTTTCGCACCTTCAAGGGGGCTGCCCCGAGGCGAGGTGCGGGCGAAGAAGATCACGATGGCCGCGACCAGTGACGTGGCGGCCAGGCCATACAAACCACCCTCGATGGAACCGGTGGTTTGCTCCAGGAAACCGAACGCGGTCGGGGCGACGAAGCCGCCGAGGTTACCGATGGAGTTGATCAAGGCGATCACCGCCGCGGCAATGCGTGCATCCAGATAGCCCTGCGGGATCGGCCAGAACAGCGCCGAGGCGGCCTTGAAGCCGATGGCAGCAAAACAGATGGCGACGAAGGCAAAAACCGGTCCGCCGGTGGTGGACATGAACATGCCGAACGCCGCGATCACCAGGGTCACCGCGACCCAGGCCTGCTGGTATTTCCACTTGCTGGCCATGGCGGCGAAGCCGTACATCGCGACGATTGAAATGATCCACGGAATCGAGTTGAACAGGCCGACCTGAAAGTCACCGAGGTTGCCCATTTTCTTGATCATGCTCGGCAGCCAGAACGTGGCGCCGTAGATGGTCAGGGCGATGGAAAAGTAGATAAAGCAAAACAGCGCGATCTGTTTGTCCGCCAGCAACTT
The DNA here is from genome assembly GCF_050990305.1 of Pseudomonas putida. Lineage (GTDB taxonomy): Bacteria > Pseudomonadota > Gammaproteobacteria > Pseudomonadales > Pseudomonadaceae > Aquipseudomonas > Aquipseudomonas putida_AH. The sequence continues at coordinate 3,653,844 of NZ_CP158817.1, forward strand.
GAACATCGATGGCTTGACGGTACGAGTGGCGTCACGGGCTTGCTGTTCCAGGTCGATGGCAGCGGTCAGTGCAGCTTTTTCTTCCTCGCTCAGCCACTTCGCCTGCCGTGGGTGCGATTGCAGCCAGAACCAGACGAACCCGCAGAGCACGATCGAGGCGAAACCCTCGATCAGGAACATCCACTGCCATCCGTGCAGGCTCAATCCATTGATGTGCAACAGCCCGCCGGACACCGGGCCGGAAATCACCGAGGCAATGGCCGAGCCACTGAGGAAAATCGCCATGGCCTTGCCGCGCTCGCTCGAAGGCAACCACTGGGTGAAGTAATAAATGATGCCGGGAAAGAAGCCCGCTTCAGCAGCGCCGAGGATGAAGCGCAGCACATAGAAACTGGTTTCCCCACGTACGAATGCCATCGCCATCGCGGCAGCGCCCCAGGTGAACATGATGCGGGTCAGCCAGGCGCGGGCACCGTAGCGTTGCAACAGCATGTTGGACGGCACTTCGAAGATCGCGTAGCCAACAAAGAACAGCCCGGCGCCCAGGCCATAGGCGGCAGCGCCTATCCCTAAGTCGGTTTCCATGTGGCTGCGCACGAAGCCGATGTTGACTCGGTCGATGTAGTTGACGATGAACATGATCACGAACAGTGGAAGGACGTGGCGCTTGACCTTGGCGGCAGCGCGGGCGAGCACATTCGGGTCGGGTGGACTCTGCAGGGTTTTCAAGGGGCAACTCCCGATCTTTGTTCTTTTTGGGATTGGTGTAGGCCTGGAGCGATGATGGACGCCTGCATTGATCCCGTCTAATCTAACTTGGCATTCGATTGATACCCGGATTAGATCAATGTTCGAACTGACTCAACTGCGCTGCTTCACCACTGTCGCCACCGAGCTGAATTTCCGCCGTGCCGCCGAACGACTGAACATGACCCAGCCGCCCCTCAGCCGGCAGATTCAGTTGCTGGAGCACCACCTGGGGGTCGAGTTGTTTACCCGCAGCACCCGCAGCGTCGCCCTCACCGCTGCTGGCCGGGCGTTCTTCATCGAAGCGCAGAACCTGCTCGAACGTGCCCAACAAGCGGCGGTCACCGCCCGGCGTTTTGCCGAGGGCGACATTGGTTCGGTCAATATCAGCTTCGTCGGCAGCGCGGTCTACGAGTTCCTGCCCAAGGTCATCGCCGAGGCACGGTTGACACAGCCCCACGTCAAAATCGACCTCTCGGAAATGAACACCTACCAGCAACACGAAGCCCTGCGCGCTCGCCGCATCGACCTGGGCATCGTCCGCGCGCCGTTGCTGGAGCCCGGTTACTCCACCGAATGCCTGGTGCGTGAGCCCTTTGTGCTGGCGGTACCGAGCAGCCACCGCCTGGCCACCAGCGAAACCGTGTCGGTACAGGACCTCGACGGCCAGCCGTTCCTGATGTATTCCCACGCCGCCTACCCGCCGTTCAACGAACTGCTGACCGGCATGCTGCGCTCGGCCCGCGTCGCCCCGGATTACGTGCAGTGGCTGGGCTCCTCCCTGACCATCCTCGCCCTGGTCAACGCCGCCATGGGCCTGGCCCTGGTGCCCCGCTGCGCCAGCAGCGTGGTGTTCAAGAACGTGGTGTTCCGCGACATCGACCTGGGCGAAGGGGTGCAGAGCGAATTGCACCTGATCTGGCGCGAGAACAACGACAACCCGGCGTTCGCGATGCTGCTGGAAGGCATTCGACGGGCTGTGCACGAGGGTTGGGGGTCGTAATTCACAGATCTCTTCAACAACGCACTCCCCCAGTAGGAGCGAGCATGCTCGCGATGGTGGTCAACGATGACGCTGGGTACCTGATGCCCCGCGTGGCCCTTGCGTCCATCGCGAGCATGCTCGCTCCTACAGCACCCAGCCCTAGCACCGCAATAAAAAAAGTGCATGCCGTGTTTAACCGTAGGAGCCGGCTTGCTGGCGATGGCGCCCGACCAGCCGATGAAAACTGTCACCTGATGGACCGATATCGCCAGCAAGCCGGCTCCTACGGAATATCGTCGAAGTCCTGTCGATTCTCCCACAGGGTTATGTGTTGCTCGTCATGAGCGGCACTGCAGTTGTAGGAGCGAGCATGCTCGCGATGGTGGTCAACGATGACGCTGGGCACCTGATGCCCCGCGTTGCCCTTGCGTCCATCGCGAGCATGCTCGCTCCTACAGCACCCAGCCCTAGCACCGCCATAAAAAAGTGCATGCCGTGTTTAACCGTAGGAGCCGGCTTGCTGGCGATGGCGCCCGACCTGCCGATGAAAACTGTCACCTGACGGACCGATATCGCCAGCAAGCCGGCTCCTACGGAAATTCATCGAAGTCCTGCCGATTCTCCCACAGGGTTATGTGTTGCTCGTCATGAGCGGCACTGCAGTTGTAGGAGCGAGCATGCTCGCGATGGTGGTCAACGATGACGCTGGGTACCTGATGCCCCGCGTTGCCCTTGCGTCCATCGCGAGCATGCTCGCTCCTACAGCACCCAGCCCTAGCACCGCCATAAAAAAGTGCATGCCGTGTTTAACCGTAGGAGCCGGCTTGCTGGCGATGGCGCCCGACCTGCCGATGAAAACTGTCACCTGACGGACCGATATCGCCAGCAAGCCGGCTCCTACGGAAATTCATCGAAGTCCTGCCGATTCTCCCACAGGGTTATGTGTTGCTCGTCATGAGCGGCACTGCAGTTGTAGGAGCGAGCATGCTCGCGATGGTGGTCAACGATGACGCTGGGTACCTGATGCCCCGCGTTGCCCTTGCGTCCATCGCGAGCATGCTCGCTCCTACAGCACCCAGCCCTAGCACCGCCATAAAAAAGTGCATGCCGTGTTTAACCGTAGGAGCCGGCTTGCTGGCGATGGCGCCCGACCTGCCGATGAAAACTGTCACCTGACGGACCGATATCGCCAGCAAGCCGGCTCCTACGGAAATTCATCGAAGTCCTGCCGATTCTCCCACAGGGTTATGTGTTGCTCGTCATGAGCGGCACTGCAGTTGTAGGAGCGAGCATGCTCGCGATGGTGGTCAACGATGACGCTGGGTACCTGATGCCCCGCGTTGCCCTTGCGTCCATCGCGAGCATGCTCGCTCCTACAGCACCCAGCCCTAGCACCGCCATAAAAAAGTGCATGCCGTGTTTAACCGTAGGAGCCGGCTTGCTGGCGATGGCGCCCGACCTGCCGATGAAAACTGTCACCTGACGGACCGATATCGCCAGCAAGCCGGCTCCTACGGAAATTCATCGAAGTCCTGCCGATTCTCCCACAGGGTTATGTGTTGCTCGTCATGAGCGGCACTGCAGTTGTAGGAGCGAGCATGCTCGCGATGGTGGTCAACGATGACGCTGGGTACCTGATGCCCCGCGTTGCCCTTGCGTCCATCGCGAGCATGCTCGCTCCTACAGCACCCAGCCCTAGCACCGCCATAAAAAAGTGCATGCCGTGTTTAACCGTAGGAGCCGGCTTGCTGGCGATGGCGCCCGACCTGCCGATGAAAACTGTCACCTGACGGACCGATATCGCCAGCAAGCCGGCTCCTACGGAAATTCATCGAAGTCCTGCCGATTCTCCCACAGGGTTATGTGTTGCTCGTCATGAGCGGCACTGCAGTTGTAGGAGCGAGCATGCTCGCGATGGTGGTCAACGATGACGCTGGGTACCTGATGCCCCGCGTTGCCCTTGCGTCCATCGCGAGCATGCTCGCTCCTACAGCACCCAGCCCTAGCACCGCCATAAAAAAGTGCATGCCGTGTTTAACCGTAGGAGCCGGCTTGCTGGCGATGGCGCCCGACCTGCCGATGAAAACTGTCACCTGACGGACCGATATCGCCAGCAAGCCGGCTCCTACGGAAATTCATCGAAGTCCTGCCGATTCTCCCACAGGGTTATGTGTTGCTCGTCATGAGCGGCACTGCAGTTGTAGGAGCGAGCATGCTCGCGATGGTGGTCAACGATGACGCTGGGTACCTGATGCCCCGCGTTGCCCTTGCGTCCATCGCGAGCATGCTCGCTCCTACAGCACCCAGCCCTAGCACCGCCATAAAAAAGTGCATGCCGTGTTTAACCGTAGGAGCCGGCTTGCTGGCGATGGCGCCCGACCTGCCGATGAAAACTGTCACCTGACGGACCGATATCGCCAGCAAGCCGGCTCCTACGGAAATTCATCGAAGTCCTGCCGATTCTCCCACAGGGTTATGTGTTGCTCGTCATGAGCGGCACTGCAGTTGTAGGAGCGAGCATGCTCGCGATGGTGGTCAACGATGACGCTGGGTACCTGATGCCCCGCGTTGCCCTTGCGTCCATCGCGAGCATGCTCGCTCCTACAGCACCCAGCCCTAGCACCGCCATAAAAAAGTGCATGCCGTGTTTAACCGTAGGAGCCGGCTTGCTGGCGATGGCGCCCGACCTGCCGATGAAAACTGTCACCTGACGGACCGATATCGCCAGCAAGCCGGCTCCTACGGAAATTCATCGAAGTCCTGCCGATTCTCCCACAGGGTTATGTGTTGCTCGTCATGAGCGGCACTGCAGTTGTAGGAGCGAGCATGCTCGCGATGGTGGTCAACGATGACGCTGGGTACCTGATGCCCCGCGTTGCCCTTGCGTCCATCGCGAGCATGCTCGCTCCTACAGCACCCAGCCCTAGCACCGCCATAAAAAAGTGCATGCCGTGTTTAACCGTAGGAGCCGGCTTGCTGGCGATGGCGCCCGACCTGCCGATGAAAACTGTCACCTGACGGACCGATATCGCCAGCAAGCCGGCTCCTACGGAATATCGTCGAAGTCCTGTCGATTCTCCCGCAGGGTTATGTGTTGCTCGTCATGAGCGGCACTGCAGTTGTAGGAGCGAGCATGCTCGCGATGGTGGTCAACGATGACGCTGGGTACCTGATGCCCCGCGTTGCCCTTGCGTCCATCGCGAGCATGCTCGCTCCTACAGCACCCAGCCCTAGCACCGCCATAAAAAAGTGCATGCCGTGTTTAACCGTAGGAGCCGGCTTGCTGGCGATGGCGCCCGACCAGCCGATGAAAACTGTCATCTGATGGGCCGATATCGCCAGCAAGCCGGCTCCTACGGAAATTCATCGAAGTCTTGCCGATTCTCCCGCAGGGTTATGTGTTGCTCGTCATGAGCGGCACTGCAGTTGTAGGAGCGAGCATGCTCGCGATGGTGGTCAACGATGACGCTGGGCACCTGATGCCCCCCGTTGCCCTTGCGTCCATCGCGAGCATGCTCGCTCCTACAGCACCCAGCCCTAGCACCGCCATAAAAAAGTGCATGCCGTGTTTAACCGTAGGAGCCGGCTTGCTGGCGATGGCGCCCGACCTGCCGATGAAAACTGTCATCTGATGGGCCGATATCGCCAGCAAGCCGGCTCCTACGGAAATTCATCGAAGTCTTGCCGATTCTGGCCCGCCCCTTGCAGTCACCTCACACGCAGTCAACGCAGATTGCACCTATACGACAAAGGCGCCGTGTAGCCCCCGTTTCGACGGAGGGCCGCATGGCGCCTTTTGCATTTGTGGATTGATTCAGTGTTGGCAGGGTGTCGAGGATGGCAGACAAAACCGTACGCAGTGTGTGTCCCTATTGCGGTGTGGGCTGCGGCATCGTCATGCAGGTCGAAGGCAATCGCGTGGTCAAGGTCGTTGGCGACAAGGGCCACCCGACCAACTTTGGCCGTCTGTGCACCAAAGGCACGACCTGCGGGCAGGCGATTGCCGAGTCGGGGCGGATGGAAAACGCTTACCTGCGCCAGGATCGCCACCAGGAACCGGCGCGCATCGCCATGGGCACGGCCATCAGCGAAACGGCCAGAAAGTTGCGCGACATTCTCGATGCCCACGGGCCTGATGCCTTGTCGTTCTATGTATCCGGGCAGATGTCGCTGGAAGCCCAATACCTGATCAACAAACTGGCCAAGGGGTTCGTGCGCACGCCCAACATCGAATCCAACTCGCGCCTGTGCATGGCCAGCGCCGGCAGCGGCTACAAGCTCTCGCTCGGCTCCGACGGGCCACCCGGTTCCTATGAGGACTTCGACAAGGCCGATCTGTTTTTCGTGATCGGCGCCAACATGGCCGACTGTCACCCGATCCTGTTCCTGCGCATGATGGATCGGGTCAAGGCTGGGGCGAAGCTGATCGTGGTCGATCCACGCCGTAGTGCCACGGCGGACAAAGCCGGGCTGTTTCTGCAAATCCGCCCCGGCACTGACCTGGCTTTGCTCAACGGCCTGCTGCACCTGTTGGTGAAGAATGGCCACACCGACCCGGAGTTCATCGCCGCCTTCACCGAGGGCTGGGAGGCCATGCCTGAGTTCCTCGATGACTACCCGCCAGAAAAAGTCGCGCACATCACCGGCCTCGCCGAAGCCGACATTCGTCAGGCCGCGCAATGGATCGGCGAGGCCGCCGAGTGGATGAGCTGCTGGACCATGGGCCTGAACCAGAGCACCCACGGCACCTGGAACACCAACGCCCTGTGCAACCTGCACCTGGCCACCGGCGCGATTTGCCGCCCCGGCAGCGGTCCGTTTTCCCTGACCGGGCAACCCAATGCCATGGGCGGTCGGGAAATGGGCTACATGGGGCCAGGGCTGCCGGGCCAGCGTTCACTGCTGGTCGAGGCTGACCGCGCGTTTATCGAGCACTTGTGGGGAATCCCGAGCGACAGCCTGCCCCGCACCGTCGGCGGTGGGACCGTGGACATGTTCGAACAAATGGCCGAAGGCCGGATCAAAGCCTGCTGGATCATCTGCACCAACCCGGTGGCCTCGGTGCCCAACCGCCGCACCGTGATCGAAGGCTTGCAGGCTGCCGAACTGGTGATCACCCAGGATGCCTACCTCGACACCGAGACCAACCGCTACGCCGACATCCTCCTGCCCGGTGCACTCTGGGCCGAGGCCGAAGGCGTGATGATCAATTCCGAACGCAACCTGACGCTGATGCAAAAAGCCGTGGAGGCTCCCGGCGAGGCGCTGGCCGACTGGCAGATCATCGCCCGGGTGGCGTGCGAAATGGGCTTTGCCGAGGCCTTCACCTACGCCGCTGCCGCCGAGGTATTCGAAGAGATCAAACGCGCCTGGAACCCCAAGACCGGCTATGACATTCGCGGTGCCAGTCATGCGCGCCTGCGAGAGAAACCGCTGCAATGGCCCTGCGCTGCGGACGACGCCGGGGATCGCAATCCGATTCGCTACCTCAACAATGGCCTGAGCCAGACGCTCAAGGTCGAAGCCAATGGCAGCCGCCCGGCCATCGTCTTCGCCACCGAGCGCGGCAAGGGTATTTTCCTCGCCCGTCCGCACATGCCGCCGGCGGAAATGCCCGACGAGCAATTCCCCTTCGTACTCAACACCGGCCGCTTGCAACACCAGTGGCACACCCTGACCAAGACCGGCAAGGTCGCGACCCTGAACAAGCTCAACCCCGGCCCCTTCATCGAGATCCATCCGAAGGATGCCGCCAGTTTCGGCATTCGCGACAAGGATCATGTGCAAGTGCGCTCGGTGCGGGGCAAGGCCGTCCTGCCGGCGGTGGTGACCGACCGCGTGCGCCCGGGTAACTGTTTTGCGCCCTTTCACTGGAACGATGTCTTCGGGGACAACCTGGCGATCAACGCGGTCACCCATGATGCAGTTGATCCGATATCGCTGCAGCCCGAGTTCAAATTCTGCGCGGTAGCCCTGCAGCGGCTCGAGCTGATCGAGCATCAGTTTCTCGACGTGCCCGCCCCCATCGCTGCCCCTCTTCCCATTTGCCCTTTGCCTGAGGAACTCGCCATGTCGTCCATCGAGGCGTTTGCCGATATCGCCGGCATCAGTCACCTGCCCTCGCCGAAGCTGAATAATCAGGAACGCCTGTACCTGGCCGGCTTCGTCAGTGGCCTGCAATCCACGGCGGGTCGGCAAACCAGTGGTGTGCCTGTCCTGCCCCTCAATGCACCCATGAGCGCCGACACCCGTTTATGGCTGGACGGCGTGCTGGGTGGATTGTTCAGCCGGATCGATGCCGCGAACCCGGCGCTGGGCGACAGCGGCGAAGTCACCGAATCCGCCCCTGTGGTGACCCTGTTGTGGGCCTCGCAAACAGGCAATGCCGAAGCCTTGGCCGAAGGTTTTGCCGCTCGTTTGCGGGACAGCGGTATCGTCGTCGAACTGAGCGCGATGGCCGACTTTCCCGCCGGCAAACTCGCCAGTATCCAAACTCTGGCCGTGATCAGCAGCACCTTTGGCGACGGCGATGCACCGGACAACGGCGAAGGGTTCTGGCAGACCTTGAGCGGGACCGAAATCCGTCTGGAATCCCTGCGTTTCGCGGTGCTGGCCCTGGGTGATCCCAACTATGACCAGTTCTGCCAGCACGGCAAAAAACTCGATCAGCGCCTGCATGAACTGGGTGCTACAAGGTTGCTTGAACGGGTTGATTGCGACACCGAGTTCGAAGCTCGCGCGGACCAGTGGCTGGCTGAATTCCAGCAGGCATTGCTACCGGTCGATTCTATAAAGGTCACATCACCACCGGTCACTTGCGACGCCCCCGCGTCGACACCGAGCAAGGCCCAACCCTATGCCTCGCGATTGCTGACCAATCTGCAACTCAACCAGCAAAGCGCCAACAAGGAGACCCGCATGTTTTCCCTGTCGTTGGCTGATTCAGAACTGCATCACGAAGCGGGCGATGCCTTGGGCGTCATTCCACGTAACTGCCCGGAACTGGTCGCAGAAATGCTGGAACTGACGCGATTGAGTGCCAACACAACAGTAGCCGTCGACAAGCTCGGCGAACTGCCGCTGCACCAGGCCCTGACCGAACACTTCGAAATCGCCCGCCCCAACAGCGACACCCTCGCCTTCATCGCCGAGCGCAGCCGCAACCCGATGCTGAAACAGCTGCTGGGCAGTGAGCGCAAGGCTGAACTGAAGGACTGGCTATGGGGCCGGCAACTGGCGGATGTGCTGCAAGAGTTTCCCGTCGACTGCTCGGCCAGCGAGCTGCTGGGCACCCTCAAGCGCCTGCAACCACGCCTGTATTCCATTTCATCGAGCCCCAAGGCGCACCCGCAGGAAGTGCATCTGACGGTGGCCGCCGTGCGTTACGGCAAGCGCAAGGGCGTGTCCTCGACCTTCCTCGCCGACCGCGCCGAGGACAGTGCCGTGCCTGTATTCGTCCAGCCATCGAAGCACTTCCGCGCACCGGTCGACGGCAACCTGCCAATGATCATGATCGGCCCCGGCACCGGCGTGGCACCGTTTCGCGCCTTCCTGCAGGAACGCCGCGCACGGGGCGACAAGGGCAAGAACTGGCTGTTCTTCGGCGAACAGCACGCCGCCACTGATTTCTATTACCAAGACGAACTGCAAGGCATGCAGCGCGATGGCCTGTTGACGGAACTCAGCCTGGCGTTCTCCCGTGACCAGGCGCAAAAAATCTACGTGCAGGACCGCCTCCGCGAACAGGGTGCCGAACTGTGGCGCTGGTTACAGGAAGGTGCGCAGTTGTACATCTGCGGCGACGCCAGCCACATGGCCAAGGATGTCGACCAGGCCCTGCGCCGGATCGCCCAGGACCATGGCGGACTGTGCACCGAAGGCGCCGCCGATTACTGGCGCCAGTTGAGCGAGCAAAAGCGCTATCTGCGGGATGTTTACTGACTGATTCGGCAACAACCTCTGCGGGAGCGAGCCTGCTCGCGAAGGCGGAGTGTCAGTCGACACCATTGTTGACTGATAGGCCGCCTTCGCGAGCAGGCTCGCTCCCACAGTCGGCGCTCACATTGGTTTCAGATGAGCAAATCTTCGTAGAACGCGCCAAACGCACGCTCGGGATGGGCAATCTGGATTTCCAGAATCCACAGGCCGGTGTTCGGGTATTGCTCCAAATCCCCCAGATCGCCGCCGCGATATATCGCGTGGGGAAAATCGCTGACCCGGTGGCCCTTGATGTCGAGGTTGAGCGTCCAGCCCATTGTCTGTGCCTGAGCAGCGGCAAAGTCGTACAGCGCCACCCCCGTCACCCGCTCGCTGCGCCAGAAGCTTTCGACCCGGTCAAACAACTCTTTGGCTGCCGAGGCGCAGGCGATCATTTCCGGGTCGGCGCCGGTGGTGAAGGTCGCGCCGGCATCGCCTTCGTGCCCTTGCCAAACCACGCCCATGTCGATGAAGAAAATGTCATCGACACCCAATTCGGGGTCGCCCTCGGAGCGCTGTTTGAAGGTCTTGAGGGTGTTGGCGCCAAAGCGCACCAACAGCGGGTGCCAGATACGGTCCATGCCCATTTGCGCCAGCACTTCCTTGCCACGCAACTGGGCCTCGGACTCGCGCATGCCGGGGGTGATCACGCGGGCGATCCGGTCGATGGCTTCCCAGGTCATCTGTTGCGCATGGCGCATGGTTTCCAGTTGGTAACGCTCACCAACCGCTTCTTTGCTGCTCAAGACCGTACTCATCATTCATTCCCTGTTCAAGAAGGTGCAGGCCACACGCTATATACCCTTGTATATTGCGATAACCGCCGGGAAAGATACAAGGCAACCCTACTGCAACTGTGCCTGGATCTTGCGCACCACGGCCTGCATCGCCGGCAGATAACGACGGGCCGCCTCCTCCACGGACATGGCCTTGGCGATGTACACCAGATTCAGACAGCCCATCACCCGCGTCTCATGGGTGATCGGAATGGCGATGGCGGCAATCTTGCGCTCCTGCCCCCAATGGGAATTGTTTTCGCCGTAGCCCTTGCCGACGGTGTGCTCCACCAGTCGTTCGATAAACCGCCGATCCGCGGCCAGGGCCGATTGCTCGTCTTCGCGGCTGATCATCAATTCGATCAGTTCTTCGCGCTCGGCAGGTGGGCAATGGGCGAAGTACGCACGTCCCGTGGCGGTCATCAACAACGGCAGGCGCCGCCCGACCATGGAGCGGTGGAATGACAGTCGACTGAAGCGATGGGTGGTCTCGCGAATCACCATGGCATCACCGTCCAGGGTGCACAGGTCGGTGGGCCAGACCACCTCCTGCAACAGCTCGCCCAGCAATGGCGCGGCGATCGAGGAAATCCATTGCTCATCGCGAAACCCTTCGCTCAATTCCCGCACTTTCAGAGTCAGCCGATAGCTGTCATCCGACTCGCTGCGCCGCACGTAGCCCTCGGCCTGCAAGGTCTCCAGCAGGCGCCTTACCGTGGTCCGGTGCAGCCCGCTCTGCTCGGCCAGTTGCGCGGTACTGGCCCCGCCATCGAAGCGATTGAGGCCATTGATCAGGGCCAGGCCGCGCATCAGTCCACGCACGGCCTTGTATTCTGTCTCGCTCATTGATCGCTCCAATTATTGTTGTAAATCAACGATGTGCACTCAGTGCACACTAGCAAGGGTTGTCGTTGTCCACCAGCCTCGTGATTTCCATACTGCGCCCAACAAGAAATCCAAAAGCGCTGTACGGAGATACCCATGAGTCCTGCACCCACTTCCTCCACGGTGGAACTGACCACTGACGTCGCGATTGTCGGCGCTGGCCCTGTCGGCCTGATGATCGCCAATTACCTGGGTCAGTGTGGCGTGAAAGTCACCCTGGTGGAAAAACTCGACAGCCTGATCGACTACCCCCGCGCCATCGGCCTGGACGATGAAAGCCTGCGCTCCTTCCAGGCGGTCGGCCTGGCCGACGCCGTGCTGCCGCACACCACGCCTTGGCACGCCATGCGCTTTTTGACGCCCAAGGGCCGCTGCTTCGCCGATATCCAGCCAAAGACCGACGAATTCGGCTGGCCACGGCGCAATGCGTTCATTCAGCCGCTGGCCGACCGCGTACTGTTCGACGGCTTGCAGCGCTTCGACAACGTCAAGGTACTGTTCAGCCGCGAGCTCGACAGCTTTGAGCAAAGCAGCAATGCCGTGGTGCTCAACCTCAAGGACAAGAACGGTCGTGGCGAACGCCTGCAAGCCCGTTACCTGATCGGTTGCGACGGCGGCAACAGCCTGGTGCGCCGCAGCCTGGACATCAGCTTCGAAGGCAAGACTGCACCGAACCAGTGGATCGTGGTCGACATCGCCAACGACCCGTTGAGCACGCCCCACGTTTACCTGTGCTGCGACCCGGTACGGCCTTATGTCTCCGCCGCCCTGCCCCATGGCGTACGTCGCTTCGAATTCATGGTCATGCCTGGCGAAACCGAAGCCGAGCTGAGCAAGCCGGAAAACATGCGCAAGCTACTGGGCAAGGTACTACCGAACCCGGACCATATCGAACTGATCCGCAGCCGTGTCTATACCCACAACGCCCGTCTGGCCGGCCGTTTCCGCCAAGGCCGGGTGCTGCTGGCCGGTGACGCCGCGCACATCATGCCGGTCTGGCAAGGCCAGGGTTACAACAGCGGCATGCGCGACGCCTCGAACCTGGCGTGGAAGCTGGCGCTGGTGGTCAAGGGCCTGGCCGCTGACAGTTTGCTCGACAGCTATGAGCAGGAGCGCCGCGACCACGCCAAGGCGATGATTGACCTGTCGGTGCTGGCCGGTCACGTCCTGGCGCCGCCCAAGCGCTGGCAAGGTGCCCTGCGCGATGGCGTGTCCTGGCTGTTGAATTACCTGCCGCCGGTCAAACGCTACTTCCTGGAAATGCGCTTCAAGCCGATGCCGCAATACACCCAGGGTGCCTTGATTGCCGCGCCGGATAAATCTTCGCCGGTGGGCAAGATGTTCATTCAGCCGCAAGTGTTGACCGAGTCCGGCGAACGGGTGTTGCTCGATGAGGTGATCGGCAAGCATTTCGCAATCATTGCCTGGGGCTGCGATCCGACCTGGGGCCTGACGACTGCGCAAATCCAACAGTGGCAAGCGTTGGGTACGCGCTTCATCCAGGTGTTGCCGGACGTCCAGCTCAAGGCCGCCAGTGACGCCAGTGAAGGCGTGATTCGTATCGGCGACAGCACTGGCCGGATTCGCGAATGGTTTGCCCAGGGTTCGTCGTCCATCGCCCTGGTGCGTCCGGACCGTTTCGTTGCCGGGTTGGCGATTCCGCAAACCGTGGGTCAGGCCTGCGACCAGTTGCTCTTGGCGCTCAAGGCCTTGCCCCAACCGGCCGCAACATTCGTCGCCAGCAAGGTGGCCTGAGATGAGTGCCTACCTGCACTGCATGTCCCATACGCCACTGGTGGGCTACGTCGACCCCGAGCCGCAGGTGCTGGCCGAAGTCGACGGCATGACGGCCCAGGCCCGCGAGCGCATTGCGCGCTTCGATCCGGAATTGATCGTGCTGTTCGGCCCGGACCACTACAACGGCTTTTTCTACGACGTGATGCCGGCCTTTTGCATTGGCATGGCGGCGCACGCCATCGGCGATTTCGGCACCGCTGCCGGGGCGTTGGACGTACCCAAGGCGCTCGCCGAGGACTGCGCCCAAGCGGTTCTGAATGCCGGCGTCGACAGCGCCGTGTCGTATTGCATGCAGGTCGACCACGCGTTCGCCCAACCCCTGGAGCTGCTGCTCGGCGGCTTGCAAGGTTGTCCGGTGATCCCGGTGTTCATCAATTCGGTGGCCGTGCCCCTGCCCGGTTTCAAGCGTGCTCGCCTGCTGGGCGAAGCCATCGGTCAATGGGCAAAAACGTTGAACAAACGCGTGCTGTTTCTGGCCTCCGGCGGCTTGTCGCACCAGCCGCCGGTGCCGGAACTGGCCAAGGTCGATGCACGCATGGCGGATCGCCTGATGGGCAGCGGCCGTGATCTGCCCGCCGATGAGCGCCAGGCCCGACAGAACCGGGTCATCCAGGCCGCCCGGGATTTTGTCGAGGACCAGCACAGCCTGCACCCACTCAACCCGACGTGGGACCGGGGTTTTCTCGACACCCTCGAACAGGGCCGTCTGAGCGACCTCGATGGGCTGGGCAATGACGAACTGTCGGCGCTGGCCGGCAAGTCCACCCACGAAGTGAAAACCTGGGTCGCGGCGTTCGCCGCCCTCTCCACCTTCGGTCCATACCAGACCGAAGGCCGCTACTACCGGCCGATACCGGAATGGATCGCGGGCTTCGCCGGCCTCGGCGCCCGACCACAGAACAACAACCACTGAATTTCGAGGAACTGCCATGACTGCCCCTGCATTCACCGAAGCTTCCACCAGCCGTTTCGCCCGTATCACCGAAGGCGAACTGGACTTGCAACTGCATTACAACGACATCGGCCCAAGCCCTGAAAATCTGGCCGCCGAAACCGTGGTCATGCTCCACGGGTCCGGTCCTGGCGCCAGCGGCTGGGCCAACTTCCACCGCAACATCGAGCCGCTGGTGAACGCCGGTTACCGCGTGATCCTGATGGACTGCCCCGGCTGGAGCAAAAGCGACCCGGTGGTCTGCGACGGCTCGCGCTCGGATCTCAACGCCCGCGCACTCAAGGGCCTGCTCGACGTGCTGGACCTGGACCGCGTGCACATCATCGGCAACTCCATGGGTGGCCACAGCACCGTGGCCTTCGCCCTCGCCTACCCCGAGCGCATTGGCAAACTGGTGCTGATGGGTGGCGGCACCGGTGGCCCGAGCGCCTTCGTTGCGCAGCCAACCGAGGGGATCAAGCTGATCGGTGCGCTGTACCGCGAGCCGACCATCGACAACCTGAAGAAGATGATGAACGTCTTCGTCTTCGACGCCAGCAGCATCACCGATGAGATGTTCCAGACCCGCCTGGACAACATCCTGGCGCGTCGCGATCACCTGGAAAACTTCGTCAAGAGCAGCAGCCTCAACCCCAAGCAATTTCCGGATTTCAGCCACCGCCTGCACGAGATCAAGGCCCGCACCTTGATCGTCTGGGGTCGTGAAGACCGCTTCGTGCCGATGGACACCGGCTTGCGCCTGCTAGCCGGCCTGCCCGACGCGCAACTGCACGTGTTCAACCGTTGCGGCCACTGGGCCCAGTGGGAACACGCCGACACCTACAACCGTCTGGTGCTGGACTTCCTGACCCATTGATGACCGAGGCCACCATGAACCTGACTCAAGCCACCCTGGAGCAACTCGCGTCCAACCTGCGCCAGGCCCAAGCCAGCGGCGAAGCCATTGCGCCGCTGCGCGAGCTGATTGGCGAAGGCAACACCGACGCCGCCTACGCCATCCAGCGCCTGAACATCGCCCATGCCCTGCACAACGGCCAGCGTGTGATCGGCCGCAAGATCGGCCTGACCAACCCCAAGGTCCAGCAACAGCTGGGCGTTGACCAGCCAGACTTCGGCACCCTGCTCGCCGACATGCGCTACGACCACAACGAATGCGTGCCGATCGGCCGTGTCATGCAGCCGAAGATCGAGGCGGAAATCGCCCTGATTCTCAAGCGTGACCTGCCCAGCGCCGAGACCACGTTCGACGACGTACTGGCTGCCACCGGCTGGGTGACTGCGGCGTTGGAAATCGTCGGCAGCCGGATTCAGGGATGGAATATCCGTTTCGTCGACACCGTGGCGGACAACGCGTCCAGCGGCTGTTTCGTCCTGGGTGAAAGCGCACGCCAGATCGACGGCCTCGACTTGCAAGCGGCCGGCATGCGCATGACCCGCAATGGCGAGCAAGTGTCCAGCGGCAGCGGCGCCGAATGCCTTGGCCATCCGCTGAATGCGGCCGTGTGGCTGGCACAGACCATGGTCCGCCTGGGCGATCCGTTGCGGGCCGGCGACATCATCCTCACCGGTGCACTGGGGCCAATGGTCGCGGTGGCGGCCGGCGACCGTTTTGAAGCTGAAATCGACGGCGTCGGTCGCGTCGCCGTCGATTTTGCATAAGAGGCCACAACCATGAACAAACTCAAAGTCGCCATCATCGGCTCGGGCAACATCGGCACCGATTTGATGATCAAGATCCTGCGCAACGCCAAACACCTGGAAATGGCGGTGATGGTCGGCATCGATCCGGCCTCCGACGGCCTGGCCCGCGCCCAACGCATGGGCGTGGCAGTGACCCACGAAGGCGTCGAAGGCCTGACTCGCCTGGAGGTGTTCAAGGACATCGACTTCGTCTTCGATGCCACCTCCGCCGGCGCCCACGTCAAGAACGATGCCTTCCTGCGCTCGATCAAACCCGGCATCCGCCTGATCGACCTGACGCCCGCCGCCATAGGCCCGTACTGTGTGCCGGTGGTCAACCTGGAACAGAACCTCGACCAACTGAACGTCAACATGGTCACCTGCGGTGGCCAGGCGACCATTCCCATGGTGGCGGCGGTGTCGCGGGTCGCCAAGGTGCATTACGCCGAAATCGTCGCCTCGATTGCCAGCAAATCCGCCGGCCCCGGTACCCGCGCCAACATCGACGAGTTCACCGAAACCACCTCAAAGGCCATCGAAGTGATCGGCGGTGCGGCCAAGGGCAAGGCGATCATCGTGATGAACCCGGCCGAGCCGCCGCTGATGATGCGCGACACGGTGTTCGTATTGTCGGAAGCGGCAGATCAGTCGCTGGTCGAGGCCTCGATCATCGAAATGGCGGTCGCGGTGCAGGCCTACGTGCCGGGCTATCGTCTGAAGCAGCACGTGCAGTTCGACGTGATTCCTGAAGAGGCGCCGTTGAATATTCCGGGCCTTGGAAAATTTTCAGGTCTGAAGACCTCGGTGTTCCTCGAAGTCGAAGGCGCCGCCCATTACCTGCCGGCCTACGCCGGCAACCTCGACATCATGACCTCCGCTGCCTTGGCCACCGCCGAACGCATGGCGCAGTCGATGCTGAACGCCTGAGGAGCCCCCTATGAACGGCAAGAAAATCTATATCTCCGACGTCACCCTGCGCGACGGCAGCCACGCGGTCCGTCACCAGTACTCGCTGCAAAACGTGCAGGACATCGCCCGTGCCCTGGACAAGGCCAGGGTCGACTCCATCGAAGTCGCCCATGGCGATGGCCTGCAAGGCTCCAGCTTCAACTACGGCTTTGCCTCGCACACCGATCTGGAGTGGATCGAAGCCGCCGCTGACGTGATCAGCCACGCGAAAATCACCACCTTGTTGCTGCCTGGCATCGGCACGGTGCATGACCTGAAGGCGGCCTATGACGCCGGTGCCCGGGTGGTGCGCATCGCCACCCATTGCACCGAGGCCGACGTTTCGAAACAGCACATCGAATACGCCCGCGAGCTGGGCATGGACACCGTCGGCTTCCTGATGATGAGCCACATGATCCCGGCCGAGCAGTTGGCGGCCCAGGCGAAATTGATGGAGAGCTACGGCGCGACTTGCGTGTACATGGCCGACTCCGGCGGTGCGATGAACATGCAGGACGTTCGTGACCGCTTCCGGGCATTCAAGGCCGTGCTCAAGCCGGAAACCGAAACCGGCATGCACGCTCACCACAACCTGTCGCTGGGCGTGGCCAACTCCATTACTGCCGTCGAAGAAGGCTGCGACCGCATCGACGCCAGCCTGGCCGGCATGGGTGCCGGTGCCGGTAATGCGCCGCTGGAAGTGTTCATCGCCGCCGCCGACCGCCTGGGCTGGAACCATGGCACCGACCTGTACACCCTGCTCGACGCCGCCGACGACATCGTCCGACCGTTGCAGGACCGACCAGTGCGGGTGGACCGCGAGACGCTGGCGCTGGGTTATGCCGGGGTCTATTCGAGTTTCCTGCGCCACGCCGAAATCGCCGCGGCGAAGTACGGCCTCAAGACCCTCGACATCCTCGTCGAACTGGGCAAGCGCCGGATGGTCGGCGGACAGGAGGACATGATCGTCGACGTCGCGCTGGACCTGCTCAAACGCTGACACTCCCCCCTGTAGGAGCGAGCACGCTCGCGATGGTCGCTAACGATAACGCGGGGTGCCTGGCACCCCCGCGCTGCTCTCGGGTTCATCGCGAGCATGCTCGCTCCTACAGGGGACGCGGTTCGAATCACATAACAACAATAAAACGGGTACTCCCCATGACATCGCTGAACGTGACAACAACCCCGCTGTACCTGGCGCGGACCATCGGTCTGTGCTTCCTCGTCGCCCTGATGGAGGGCCTTGACCTGCAAGCTTCGGGCATCGCCGCCCAAGGCATGGCGACGGCCTTCGGGCTGGACAAACTGCACCTGGGCTGGGTCTTCAGCGCCGGGATTTTCGGCCTGCTGCCCGGCGCCTTCCTTGGCGGCCTGCTGGCCGACCGTATCGGTCGCAAACGGGTGCTGATGGCCTCGGTGGCGCTGTTCGGGCTGTTCTCCCTGGTCACCGCCATGGCTTGGGACTTCAACAGCTTGCTGCTCGCTCGCTGCCTGACCGGTGTAGGGCTCGGTGCCGCCCTGCCCAACCTGATCGCCCTGACCAGTGAAGTGGCCGGCCCACGCCTGCGAGGCACGGCCGTTAGCCTGATGTATTGCGGCGTGCCGTTGGGAGCAGCGTTGGCGGCCAGCATCGGCATCGCCCAACTGGCCGGCGGCTGGCAGGTGGTGTTCTACGTCGGTGGTGTGGTGCCGTTGTTGATCGTGCCGCTGCTGGGGTTGTACCTGCCGGAGTCGGCGCAGTTTCGAAATGCCCGCGATGCGGCGCCCATCGGTGTCGTCCGGGGTTTGTTTCGTGAAGGCGCAGCGCTGCCGACCATGATGATCTGGGTCAGCTACTTCTTCACCCTGATGGTGGTGTACATCCTGATCAACTGGCTGCCCAGCTTGCTGGTCGGCCAAGGCTTCAGCGGCGCCCAGGCCAGCTGGGTGATGCTGGCGCTGCAATTTGGCGCGGCCTTCGGCACCTTGTTGCTGGGTTGGGTCATGGACCGGTTGCCGGCCTGGGCGCTGTCGGCGCTGATCTATGTCGGCATTCTCGCCTCGCTGACGGCACTGGGCCTGGCCAGTCAATGGGAAAGCATGTTGGCGGCCGGTTTCGTCGCCGGCTTTTTCGCCACCGGCGGGCAATGCGTGCTGTATGCCCTGGCGCCACATTTTTATCGCCCGTCAGTGCGCGCCACGGGTGTGGGCAGCGCAGTCGCCATCGGCCGATTGGGCGCCATGAGTGGCCCGCTGGTGGCCGGCAAGATGCTGGCGCTGGGCACCGGCGCCACAGGCGTGATGATGGCCTCGGCACCGGGCATCGTCATTGCCGCGCTGGCGATGTTTTACCTGTCGGTAAGGCGTAACAGCGCTCAAGCCGACTGACAGCACGTGCGTAAGACCCCGCGCCGCGATGGCGCGGGGGACATCCAACAACAATAAAAGTGAACATTGCCATGCTCAGGAATTCTCTTGGGGCGCTCAGCGCCTGTGCCTGCGTTTTATCCATTGGCCAGACTTGCGCCAGCGGTTTTGCCGATGACAGCAGTGCCGATCTGGTGCTGCGTAACTACTACTTCGATCGCAATTACCTCAACGAAACGCCCCAGGCCGCCGCTCGCGAGTGGGCGCAAGGCTTCATCCTCAACGTGCGCTCGGGCTACACCGAAGGCCCTGTCGGCTTCGGCCTGGATGCCAAGGGATTGCTCGGGGTACGCCTGGACTCGTCGCCCGACCGTACCGGCACCGGCCTGCTGCCCTTTGACCCCGCTACTCGCGAGCCGGCCAACGAATACTCGGAGCTGGGCCTGACCGCCAAGGCCCGGGCCTCCAAAAGCGAGTTGCAACTGGGCACCATCAGCACCTTCCTGCCGATTGCCTTTGCCAGCCCAACCCGCTTGCTGCCCCAGACCTTTCGCGGTGCGTATCTGAAATCCGGGGAAATCGACGACCTGACCCTGCACGCCGGTTGGCTGGACCGTATCAACCTGCGCGACTCCACCGACTACCAGAAGATGTCAGTGGCCTCGCCTAACGGACGCTTCAACGGTGCGGCCGAATCCGACCGTTTTACGTTCCTGGGCGGTGACTACGCCTGGTCGCCGCAATTGACGCTCAAGTACTACCACGCCGAACTCGCGGACATGTACCGCAAGGACTTCTATGGCTTTGTCGACAATCGCCCGATGGGGCCTGGCAGCCTAAAAAGCGATTTTCGCCTATTCGTCACCGGCGAGGACGGCGCGGCCAAAGCCGGCCCGGTAGACAACCGCAACGCAGCGCTGATGCTGACCTACAGCCTGGGCGCGCACAAATTCGGTGCCGGCTACATGCAACTCACCGGCAAGACTGCCATGCCTTATCTGTTTGGCACCGAGCCGTTGGTCATCACCGAAGGTACGTTGAGCTCGGAGTTCCTAAATCCCAAGGAGCGCAGCTGGCAGGTGCGTTATGACTACGACTTCGTGGGCATGGGGATACCGGGGCTAAACGGCATGTTGCGCTATGTCAGCGGCGACAACATCGAATTGCCCAAGCTGGGCGGCTCCAACCTCAAGGAAAGCGAAAAGGACATCGAACTGGCCTACGTGCTGCAAGGCACGCCGCTCAAGGGCCTGGCGCTGCGCGTGCGCAATGCCTGGTACCGCAACGACTTCGCGCCCCAGGCCAGCCATCGCGACGACAATGAACTGCGGGTGAATGTGGATTACACCTGGAAGCTGTGGTGAGGCGTCACATCGAACGCATCATTTGAATAGGCATACAGTCCCTGTAGGAGCGAGCCTGCTCGCGATGGCGGTTTGTCAGACACTTCAATGTTCGATGACCCACCGTCATCGCGAGCAGGCTCGCTCCCACATTAACCGTTGATCGGGGATTTCGACCTTGCCCAATAAAAACATATTTTCATGCTTTAATTGATATTGTCGTTCCCACCAACACGAGGGTGTCGTCATGAATATCAAGATACTGGCTCTGATCCTGCTGGCTTTCTGCGCACAACCGGCCTGGAGCGCAACGCCCACGGCCTCCCCCGCCGCCGACAGCGCGGCGTTGACCACGCGCCTGGCGCTGCGTGATTTGTGGGTCGAGCACATCTTCTGGATCAGAACCTACGCACAGGCCAACCAGTCCGCCGACCAGAAACAAGCCAAGGTCGCCGCCGATCAAGTGGTCGATAACGCCACCAAAATCGCCAACAGCATCGCCCCGCTCTACGGCCAGCCAGCGGCGGATCAACTGCTCAAGTTGCTTGCCGGGCATTGGGGCGCGGTGAAACACTACAGCGACGCCACGGTGGCCAAGGACGCCAAGGGCAAGCAGGCCGCCGTGGCGGATTTGACCACCAACGCCAAAGCGATTGCGGCGTTCCTGGCCAAGGCTAACCCCAACCTGCCGGAAGCGACGCTGGTGAATATGCTGTCGGCCCATGGCGGCCATCACGTTGCCCAGATCGATGAATTTGCCGCCCACGACTACGCTGGCGAAGCCAAGACCTGGTCGATGATGCGCGAGCACATCCTGGCGCTGGCCGATGCCTTGACTGCTGCCCTGGTCAAGCAATTCCCCGATAAATTCTGAGGACGCACCATGCTGGAAGGACTGGGCCGAACACAGCAGGACTTGCTCAATGCGTTGCTGCACCACGGGGGCGGCATGAGCATCGACGAGTTGGCTGAACACCTGGCGGTCACGCGCACAGCCATTCGCCAGCATCTGGCGGCGCTGGAGCGTGACGGCCTGGTGCTGCGCGGCGAGACCCGGCCGACGGGGCGCCGGCCGGAGCAATTGTATCGGCTCACCGACCATGCCAAGGAGCAGTTCCCTCGTCAGTATCAGCTGCTGGCCAGCGCGCTGATCGATGAAGTGGCCGACATCATCGGTCCCGAGGCCCTGGCGGCGCTGATGCGCAGCCTGGGCCGCAAGCTGGCCCAGGACCGCGAACAAAGCGTCGTCGATGAAGCGAAGATCGTGCAGCACATGAATGAAGCGGGATACGAGGCCGAGGTGTTCTTTCGCTCATCCGGCGACCCGCAAATCGTCGCGCACAATTGTGTGTTCCATCGCCTGGCGGCCGCCCACCCGGTGGTCTGCGAACTGGACCTAGCGCTGATCGGCACGCTGGGCGGCGGTGAGGTCGAGCACACGGAGTGCATGGTGCGTGGCGGGCATGTCTGCCGTTTCAAGCTGCGGCCGGTGGAGCCTGAACAGTCAGCCAAAACCGAATAGCTTCATTCCTTCCGATACATTCGTCGGACACGCGATTGCATCAGCAAAATTTCCCTTCCTGTCCCTTGAACTAGTTTCGAGGCGCCAGTCTAAAACCGGCGATTGATTCTCCTCCCAACCGTCGTCAACTCATCAGAGCTGTCCGCACCATGCGCCAAACTGCCCGTGTCTTGCGCTTCACTTCGCTGTGCCTGTTTGCCTCCTCTCCCCTGATCGCCAGCCCTGCGCACGCCGCCGGTGAGCGCCAACTGGTGGACGCCATCAATGATTACCGTGCCCATCCCAAAGGCTGTTTACGTAGCTCCGCCCAGCGCCTGTCACCGCTGACACTGAAGTCCAACCTGGCACTGCCCATCGGTTACGGCGGTGGAATGCGCGAAAGATTGAAAGACTCCGGGTATCAGGCCGTGGCCGTGCGCAGCATCCGTGTGGTGGGTGCGCAAGATGCCGAAGAGGCCTTTGACCTGCTGCAGGATGACCACTGCGCCGCCCTGCTCGACAGTCAGTACGCCGATATCGGCGTCAGCCGCAGTCGGGGTGAATGGCAGATCGTGCTGGCGCAGCCAGTGATCGACCGGCAAATGGGCGATTCGCGCAATGTCGGCAAATCCCTGCTGGCCCAGGTCAACGCCGCCCGAGCCAAACCGCGCCTGTGCGGCCGCCAGCGTTTCGCCGCCGCCCGGCCATTGACCTGGAACGCCAGCCTCGGCGCCGCCGCGCAAGGCCACAGCAAAGCCATGGCCTACGGCAACTACTTCGCCCACCGTGATCCCGATGGCGACATGCCCGCCGACCGGGCACGCGCTGCCGGTTACCGAGGCCGGCAGATCGGCGAAAACATCGCCGCGGGCCAAGGCTCGCCGAACAAGGCCATGGCCGGTTGGCTGGCCAGTCCCGGGCATTGCGCCAACTTGATGAATCCGATGTTTACCCAGGTGGGTGCGGGGTATGCGATGCAAGCGCGCAGTGATGAGGGGGTGTATTGGACGATGTTGTTTGGGGCGCCTTGAGGCAAAGATCGCAGCCTTCGGCAGCTCCTACAGGACCCCATTCCCATGCAGGAGCTGTGTAGGAGCTGTGTAGGAGCTGTCGAGTGAAACGAGGCTGCGATCTTTTAATCGTCCCTACGCAGCCCTCTTACCGCTCTGAAACGTCAATCCAGATGGTCTTGATCTCGGTGTACTGATCATGCGCCCAGATCGATTTGTCGCGCCCGCCGAACCCGGATTCCTTGTAGCCACCAAACGGCGTAGAGGCGTCACCTTCACCAAAGCAGTTGACCGTCACGATGCCCGCGCGGATTTCCCGCGACAGCTTGATGGCGTTGCGCAGGTTGTCGGTGTAGACCGACGCCGCCAGGCCGTACACCGAGTCGTTGGCCAGGGCGATGGCCTGGTCGATCGTGGTGAAGGTGGTCACCGCGAGCACCGGGCCGAAGATTTCTTCCTGGAACAGCCGGCTTTCGGCGCTTACACCGTCAACCACGGTGGGCTCGACGAAGATATCGCCCTCGGTGTTGCCACCGAACACCACATTCAGTTTCTCGGCAGCGGCGTGTTCGAGGTAGGAGCGAACCTTCTCGAAGTGCGCCTGGCTGACCATCGAGCCGATGCGATTTTCCGGGTCCAACGGGCTGCCCATTTTCCACTCGCGCATCTGCACGCCGATGCGTTGGAGCAACGCGTCCTTGATGTCGGCGTGGACGATCAGTCGCGACGATGCCGAGCAGTTTTCACCCATGTTCCAGAACGCGCCGTTGACCACGTGGCTGGCCACCAGATCCAGGTCTTCGACGTCATTCATCACCACCGCCGGGTTCTTGCCGCCGCACTCCAGCACGATGCGTTTGAGGTTCGAATCCGCTGCGTAGTTGAGGAAGCGCCGACCGGTCGCCGTCGAGCCGGTGAAGCTGACCATGGACACGTCCATGTGCCGGCCCAACGGCTCCCCTACTTCGCTGCCACCGCCCGACAGCACGTTGAACACACCGGCCGGCACGCCGGCTTCATGGGCAAGTTCGGCGACACGCAACGCGGTCAGGGTGGTTTCCTTGGCCGGCTTGACGATGATCGAGCAACCGGCAGCCAGGGACGGGCCGATTTTCCACGCCAGCATCAACAGCGGGAAGTTCCACGGCAACACCAGGCCTACCACGCCTATGGCTTCGCGCACCACCAGGCTCAAGGCACCGGAGCCGACCGGAGCGGTGTTGTCGTAGATCTTGTCGATCAGCTCGGCATGCCAGCGGATCATGTGAATGGTTTCGGGAATGTCGACGAGCTGGCATTCGCGAATCGGCTTGCCGCTGTCCAGGCTCTCCATGACCGACAACTCTAGGGTGTTCTGCTCCAGCAGATCGGCGAAGCGCAACAGCACCTTCTTGCGCTCACCAGGGCTGAGCTTGTGCCAGCGACCGTCGTCGAAGGCTGCCTTGGCCTTGGCCACCGCGACGTCTACGTCCTTGGCATCACAAGCGGTGATCTGCGCCAGCACTTCGTTGGTCGCCGGATTGGTGGTGGTAAAAGTTTTGCCCGAACCCGAGGTGTAAGGCGCGCCGTCGACGAAGCATTGAGTGGGCAACGTCAGTTTCTGGGCGATGGCGGCATAGTCGGCCGCGCTGAGCAGATCAGCCATTGTTCGAACTCCCGATCACTTGAGCGACGTCGCGCTTGAGGGTGGCGATGATGTCTTTGAGCGCCTGTTTTTCGTGTTCATACAAAGGTTGCAGCGGCGAGCGCACACTGCCGGTGCGCAGGCCGTTGAGCTCGCAGCCGTACTTGATCGACTGCACGAACTTGCCACTTTCCAGGAAGTCCATCAGCGGCATGAACGCGCTCATGATCTTGCGGCCTTTGTCGAAGTCCTTCTCGACCACGCAGGCTTCGTAGAGCGCCACGTGCTCGCGAGGGATGAAGTTAGAGCCGGCGCAGACCCAGCTGCGCGCGCCCCAGGCGAAGAACTCCAGGGCCTGGTCGTCCCAGCCGCAGGACAAGCTGATGTTGGGGTAGTTACGCGCCAGGCGATGGACTTGCGCCATGTCGCCGGAGCTTTCCTTGATGGCGACAATGTTTTTCGATTCGGACACCGCCGCGAAGTACTCCTCCCCCATGCTCACGCCCATACGCGCCGGGTAGTTGTAGAGCATGATCGGCAAGTCGGCGGCGCGGTCGACGGTCAACGCATGGATGGCGTTTTCCTTCTCGGTCGGCAGCGCATAGGGTGGCGAACCGACCAGGATCGCGTCGGCCTTGATGGCGCGGGCGGCGCTGGCGTATTCCACAGAATCCTCGGTGCGAATGGCGCCGGTGCCGATGACCAGCGGTAACCGACCGCCAATCACGTCCTTGGCCTGGGTCGCCAGGGCGATGCGTTCTTGTGCGGTGTGGGCGTAGTACTCGCCGGTGGAACCGCCAATGATGATGCCGTGCACTTTCGATTCGATCAGGTATTCGAGCACGTCGGCGAACGCCGCTTTGTCGATGTCGCCGTTAGCCGTCAAAGGGGTGATTGCCGGGGTATAGATGCCTTCGAATTTCATGGTTGCCTCTCCATCAGTCAGGGATGTTTTCAACTCAGCTGCTCAATGCCGCCGCATCGCGCAAGTTCAGGGAACGTGTTTCCGGGGCCATGGCCCAGGCCGCCGTCAAGCCGATAAAGGTCACGACGGCTGCCACGTACATGGTGTTGCCGATACCCAGCGTCTGTAGGGACACAGGCACCAGGTAAGTACCGACCGCCGCCCCGACGCGGGACAACGAAGTGCCGATGCCGACGGCAAAGGCGCGGATTTCCGTGGGGAACAGTTCGTTTGGGTAAACCAGTTGCAGGACTTGGGCGCCGCCGATGAAGACGGCATAGGCGCCAAACAGGAAGAGCACGAGCAGTTCGTTGCCGTTGGAAAACACCGCCAGCAACAACAACGAAAGACCCGACCAAAGAAAACTGTGAATCAACATGCTGCGCCGACCAATCGTGTTGATCAGTTTGGTGGCCAGCACACAACCCACAACGAACAACAAGGTAATGGCCATGGAGCCATAAGAGGCCCACTCGCCTTTCAGGTTAAGTGCCAGAAGTACTTTGGGCGCGAAGGCATAAACAGCAAAGACCGGAATAATCGAACATGACCAGAACACCGAGACAAAGAACAAACGCTTGCCATAACCGGAGTGCAGCAAGTCGCTGAAAGTCATTTTCTTTTCGTCAGGCTGTTCGGGCAGATCCTTGAGCGAATAGTGCGGACCGTAGACGCGTTTGATGACGTCTTCGGCATCCCGATCGCGCCCCTTGCTCAGCAACCAGCGAGCGGATTCCGGCGTGCCGATACGCAGCACGAACAGCACCAGGCCGATCACCGCCGCGCTGGCCAATGCATAGCGCCAGGCATCGTCGCCACCGGCATTGAGAATGGCGTTGCCCACCACATAAGCGAACGCCGCACCGGCGAACCACAGGATGGTCAACGCAGCCAGGCGCGGGCCTCGCTGCTTCTTCGGTAGAAACTCCACCAACAGCGAAGTGGCCACCGGGTATTCAATGCCCACGGCAAGGCCGATGATGAATCTGAACGCGAACAAGGCCGCCGCCGACTCCACCCAGAACTGTGCCAGCGAGCACAGGATGAACAGTGAAGGACCGATAAAGTAAACGGTCTTGCGGCCTAACTTGTCCGTCAGCCAGCCCCCGATAAAGCCGCCGAAAAACACCCCCATCAGGGCCGACGCGGCGATCATTCCCTGCCAGAAGTCGCTCAGGTTCAACGCCTGCGTTACTTGCAACATGGCGATGCCGATAATGCTCAATACATAACCGTCGACAAACGACCCGCCTCCCGAACGGACCGTTAATAAACGATGAAAGTTATTAAGAGGAACATCCTCAACGGAGGTATTAGGACTTGTCATTATTGTCTCCTATATCGTCCAGCGCTTCGAAAGGCCCAAACGCACACCCGAAATCCAGGCAAACGAAAGCCGTCTCGATCAGAAACAGTCAGCGCAATAGCACTTACAACTTCCAATCAATCGTTTAACTTTGAACGTGCATCACTCAGGTGTTACTTGATCAACTTTCCTTGCCTGCCCGGCACTGGCCCCACAGAAGGTTCATGTTCACGCCGGCTGACAGGATCGGTTCAGGCGGGTTTCTGTTCGGTCCCGGGGAGGACAATAGAAAGTCGATCAGATGATTGCGTTTGCCCGCCAACCAGTCGGCCAGCAATGTGCCGGTCACCGTGCCCCGCGTGACGCCGAGCCCGTTGCAGCACAGCGCGCCGTAAACGTTGTGGCTCAATTGGCCGAAGTGCGACATATGGTTCCTGGACATGGCCAGCGAGCCACCCCAGGTGTACTCGAAGTCGACATCAGGGAGCATCGGGAAACGCCGCTCGAACGATTCTTTGTGCCGCTGGTTGAAGCGCTGCAGGTATTTGGCATGGCTGCGGCCGTCGGCATTGAAGCTGAAACTGTTGCGCACCAACAGGCGGTTGTCGGGGGTCCGGCGCAGCGTGGAGCCGAAAGGGTCGGCGGGAATCACGCCCCAGTAAGGCCGGCCACCCAGGCGCGCCTGCTCGTCGTCCGTCAATGGCCGGGTCAGACTGGCGTAGGTGAAGATCGGCAGCATGCGGCCTTTCAAAAAGCCAAAGCTCATGGCGAACGCGTTGTTGGTCAGCAGTATTTTGTCGGCGACGATACGGCCGTACCTGTGCGTGAGGATGGTCTTGTCGCCGTACTCGACTTCGGTAATCGGGGTGTTTTCGTACAGTGTGACGTTGGAAGGCAGGCTGTCGGCCAGGCCTTTGACCAGCGCCGCCGGCTGGATCAGGGCGGTGCCCGGGGTGAACAGCGCCTTGCGATAGAAGTGCGTGCCGATGTGCTTGGGCAAGTCCTTCTCTTCGATCATTTCGTAGTCCTGACCGAGCTTGTCCAGCCCCCGACGATAGGCATCCAGCACCGCGATGCCGCGATCCTCGATGGCTGCCTGATACTTGCCACACAGGCTGAACTGGCACTGGATTTTGTGCCTCTCCACCAGGCGCTTGAGAATCGATTGCCCGGTCAGGTTCAGCTCCATGCTGATCCTGGCCGTCTTGATGTCGCCGATATAGTCATCGGCGCCGATATCGTGTGGCAGGTCGATGGCGAACCCGGCGTTCCTGCCGGAGGCGCCATAACCGACCTCCTGGGCCTCGATCAAAACGATCTCGTCATCGGGAAAGTTCAGCGCCAATTGCCGCGCCGCCGCCAGCCCGGTGAATCCGGCGCCTACCACCACCCAACGCGCCGAACGGATGCCGGAGTGGGATGCACGGGCCACTCGGGGCGGACTCAAGTGGAACCAGCCACAAGTTGAGTCATCTGCCGGTGTGTATCTGATCTTTGCCATGTTCGCGACCTGGGTTCTTTTATAGTTGTGAGTCCTAAAAGCGTCCCTACTGCACGATCACTTCACGGTGTAAGTGGTGGTTTTGCCAGTGCAATCGGTACGGCTTTCAGTAAGTAAGTGCCACTTCCAATCCTTCGGGCGCTGCGTACTCGGACATCCGGCGACGGGACAATTCCAGGTGCGCGCGCACGATATCCCCGGCCAGAACCGGGTCACGGTTTTCAATCGCAGCGATCATTTCGTCATGCTGATCCGCCGCCACTTCCAGGTCTTCCTGCATGTCGGTAGTGGTCGGGTGACGGTAGAAAATCTTGCCCAGCCGTGCGTGGTCGATCAGCAGGCGCTGCAAGCTCGGCATCAAGTAGGCGTTGTGCGCCATCTTGCCGATTTGCAGGTGGAATTCGTCGTTGAAGAGCACGCGCTTCTCGACATCTTTCTCTTCGATGGCGGTGCGGAAAAACGCCTGGATGCGCTTGAGTTCTTCAATCTCGGCAGGCGTGGCGTGGCTCGCTGCCAGTTGGGTGGTGGCGATGTAGATCAGTGGCGCGGCGAGGAAAAAGCTGCGCAGCGATTGGTAATTCATCGACGACACGCGAGCGGCGCGGTTCGCCTCCAGATCGATATAACCCTCGGCCGCCATCTGCCGCATCAACTCACGCACCGGAGGGCGAGACAGACCGAACTCATCACACAAGGCAAGCTCATCCACGACGGCGCCAGGTGCCAGTTCCATGCTCAGGATGCGACGCCGCAGCGCTTCGCCCAACACGGCTTTGCGGTCTACAGGCAAATCATTGCCAGCCTGCGGATCGAGTTCTTTTGTGGCCATCTTCAGAAACCTTCGTACGGGTGAGTGAGCACTGTCTACTACCTGTATTCGTACTATAAGACAACGTTATTCTTTGTGTCTACAATTAAAATACACAAAAGAAACAGGGCCCAATGGCAGGTGATAGACGGTTGGAGGCAGTGGCGCTGGAGTGCGAGAAACAGGGAGGTGAGCGTGGCGAACGCCGTGTAGGAGCTGACGAGTGCAACGAGGCTGCGATCTTTTAAAGCAAGGTCAAAAGATCGCAGCCTTCGGCAGCTCCTACAGGGGAACATGTACACCTGTAGGAGCTGCCGCAGGCTGCGATCTTTTGATCTTCTACCCAGCCGATCTCTACTTGACCA
Source organism: Pseudomonas putida (assembly GCF_050990305.1). Classification (GTDB taxonomy): domain Bacteria; phylum Pseudomonadota; class Gammaproteobacteria; order Pseudomonadales; family Pseudomonadaceae; genus Aquipseudomonas; species Aquipseudomonas putida_AH. Next base: position 3,683,359 of record NZ_CP158817.1, read on the forward strand.
ACCGGGTCTCTTTCGAAGGCCGATACCCAAAATACGAGCTGTAGCACTTGCTGAAGTGACTCGGCGACACGAACCCACACGCCACCGACACTTCGACAATGCTCAACGTGGTGTGCTGCAGCAATCGCCGCGCTTCGGTGATGCGCAGGTCCATGTAATACCGCTGCGGTGTAGTGCCCAGTTGTTCCTTGAACAGCCGCTCGATCTGTCGCCGGGAACGTCCGGCATATTCACAGAGCGCTTCCATCTCCAGCGGTTCTTCGAGGTTGGCGTCCATCAGGTTGACCACTTCGCGCAGCGGGCCACAGACCGAGGCGTTCAGCGAGGGCTTGATACGCCGGTAGCGCGAGGCCTCGAAGGCCAGGATGTCTTCGATGCCGTCGGTGAGTGCCTTGTCGTGCAAGCCGCGAATCCATTCCAGCGCCATATAAAAGGTGCCGTTGGGACTGGAGGCGGTCAGGCGGTCGCGGTCCACCACGTAGGCTTCGCTGGTGACTTGCGTCAGCTTGGCGATTTCCGCCAGGGCCGGGCGATGTTCAGGGTGAATCGCGCAGCGATAGCCATCGAGCAATCCGGCCCGCCCGAGGAACCAGGCGCCATTCCAGACACCGGCCAGCGTAACGCCCTGCTCGGCCGCGTCCTGCAACAGGCTGATCAACGCCTCGTCGGCCTTGAGCGCGGTACGGTAGCCGCCACACACCACCAGCAGGTCCAGCTCTTCGATTTCGCCATGACTGAGACAGGCATCCGGCCGGATCACCAGGCCCAGATCGCTGATCACTTCGCCTTCGGCCAGGCCAAAGGTTTTGGTCGAGAACAACTCGGGCCGCAGCAGGTTGGCGGTGATCACCGTGTCGAGGGCCTGGGTGAATGCCGGCAACGAAAAATGCTCCAGCAGCAGGAAACCTGCCCGGGCCCGGACCGACTGGCCGTCGTGCTCATTGAGGTAACGCAGGTTCTTACCCTTCATGGCACCGCTGAACTGACGCCGCTCTACCAACGCACGCCTCGCTTCGTCGTGATGACGAACCTGTGATTGAACGTCTTGATGACTGCTACTCCTGACCCAAAAAGCGAGTGGCCTGTTTACGCAAATTCAGCGCCGTGGGCAAGTGTAAAACCTGTGGGCGGGCCTTTGTGGCGAGCGAGCTTGCTCGCGCTGGGACGCGAAGCGGCCCCAAAAATGGGACTTCTACGCAGTCCAGCGGGAGCAAGCTCCCTCGCCACAGGTACAGTGTTTGTTCTTAAGTGAGCAGCATTGCGCTCCTATAGAGATTGTGCGACTCAACCCATCTGCCGGGGCGAATGACGCTGCAAGGCGCCCCGAGACAAGCGATCAAGCAACAAAGCCACCGCCACGATCGCCAAACCTGCGCGCAGGCCCAGGCCCATCTCCATGCGGGTCAAGCCACGGGTAACTTCCGCGCCAAGCCCGCCAGCACCAACCAGCCCCGCCAACACCACCATCGCCAACGACAGCAGGATGCATTGGTTGAGCCCGACCAACAGCGTCGGCGCGGCGGTGGGCAATTCGATCTTGAACAGGATCAAGCGTGGCGAAGCACCCAGGGCCTGGCCCAGTTCCAGCAGATCCTTGGGCAATTGCTTGAACGCCAGGGTGGTCAAACGCAGCATCGGTGGGATGCCGTACACGATGGTGGCGATGATCGCCGGCACGCGGCCCAGGCTGAACAGCATCACCGCGGGAATCAGGTACACCCATGGCGGCACGGTTTGCATCACGTTGAGGATCGGCAGAAACGCGGCGTCCACCCGCTTCACTCGCGCGGCCAGCACACCGAGGGGAAAGGCAATTGCCACCGAGATCAGCACCGACACCGAGACCAGGGCAATGGTCTGCATCGACGCCACCCACAGCCCCGAGAACAAACAGAAGGCCAGCATCAGCCCGGAAAAAATCGCCACCCGCAGGTTGGCGAAGATGAATGCCAGCACCACCACCACGGCCATCGACACGTAGGGCGACGGCGCCAGCAACGCGGTTTCGATACCGCCCAGGGTGGTCTCGATCACCTTGCTGATCAGCACGAACAGCCCGTGCAGATTGGCATTCAACCAGTCGATGGCCGGGGCGAGAAAGGCGCCGGGCGAGAAACGCAAATCCAGGAGGCTCATTGACTGTCTCCCATCCGCGACTGCGCTGCGCTTTGAGCGAGCCGGTCGAGGATCATGGTCAGAATCACGATGGCAATCGCCGCGTTGATCGACTTGGCGATATCCAGGGTACGCACCGCGCCGTAGATCGATTCACCGAGGCCGCCGGAGCCGACGATGCCGGCAATCACCACCATGCCGAAGGCCATCATCAGGCTCTGGTTGACCCCGGCCATGATGCTGGGCATGGCGAACGGCAGGCGAATCTTGAAGAACATCTGCAGGCCGGTCACGCCGCTGGCCTCACCCAATTCGATGAATTCCTTGGGCGTCATGCGGATGCCCAGGGAAGTCAGGCGCAGCGCCGGCGGCACCGCCACAATGAAGGTGGCGAGCAATGCCGTGGCCGGGCCGTAACCCAGCAGCGCAATCGCTGGCAGCAGGTAGATGTACGGCGGCAAGGTTTGCACCAGATCCAGGCACGGATCGACCACGCGGTCGAACACCGGCGCCAGGCCCGCCAACACTCCCAAGGGCACCGCGACAAGCAAGGCCAGCACCGTGGCCGTGAGCACCAGCGCCAGTGTGCTCACGGTTTCCGGCCACAGGCCGATGATGGCGCAGGCGAGCAAGGCCAGGGTCGACAGCACGGCGAATCGAACACCCACCATGCGCCAGCCAATCAGGCCAATGACAATGGCGATGACGTAGTACGGCGGATAGGCCAGACACCCTTGCACGCCCTTAAACGTGCCTTCGAGCACCTTGTTAAAGGTCTCGAAAATCCACTCGCCATTGTCGGACAGCCACTCCAGGCCGGAGTCGACGACGGCGTCGAACTGTACGGAAAAATCGGGCGTGCTCATGTCGACGCCTCCAGGACGGTGGCCGGCGATTGCGCGGTGCTGTCATTGGGCAAACCTTGCACGCCGCGCAGTAGATCCCGTGGGGTGATCACCCCCACCACCACGCCGTTTTTCACCACGGTGACGGCTTCAAGCTCCGATTGCATGGTCAGGCCGATCAACTCGTTAATGTCTGCTTCGGCCGAGGCTTTGGGCAAGCGCGCAAGGTCGCAGGAGGGATTGGCGGCTTGGTACGCGGCCACCGGCGTCATCACCGAGTGGGCCTTGACCAGGTGCAAGCGGGAGATGCCGGCGACGAACTCGGCCACGTAATCATCCGCCGGGTTGAGGACAATTTCTTCGGCGGTGCCGACCTGGATGATCACGCCGTCCTTCATGATCGCAATGCGATCACCGATGCGGATCGCTTCGTCCAGGTCGTGGGTAATGAAGACTGCGGACTTGCCCAGCTCCTTGGTCAGCTGGCGGAATTCGTCCTGCAATTGCCGACGGATCAGCGGGTCCAGTGCACTGAAGGGTTCATCCATCAGGATCACTTCGGGGTCGGCGGTAATGGCCCGCGCCAGGCCAACCCGCTGCTGCATCCCGCCGGACAATTCGCCGGGGTAGCGCGAAGCCCAGTCAGTCAAGCCGACCTTGGCCAACGCCCGTTCCGCCACCTTATAGCGCTCGGCCTTGCCGACGCCCTGCACTTCCAGGCCGAACGCGGTGTTTTCCAGCACCGTGCGGTTGGGTAGCAAGGCGACACTCTGGAACACCATACCGATGTTGCGGGCCCTGACTTCCCGCAACTTCGCGGGCGACAAGGCGGACAGGTCGTTGCCTTTGACCAGCACCTTGCCGGAGCTTGGTGTGATCAGCTTGTTGAGGAGCCTGATCAGGGTGGACTTGCCACTGCCGGACAGCCCCATGATGCAGAAGATCTCGCCGCGACGAACCTGAAGGCTGACATCCGACACCCCGACCACACAGCCATAATCCTGCAGGATCTGGGTTTTGCTCAGTCCCTTTTGCACCACCGCATCCATTGCCGCCTTGGCGTTCTGTCCGAAGATTTTCCAGACTGACTGACAATCCACGAGTACTTCGTTGGTGTCTATTTTGACCGTATTCATTTGTTTGCCTATTGAACCAGTTTTGCTGGTTTTTCTAATTGATCAAAACTCGGCAGTGGCATGGTTACTGTTGTAGGAGCGAGCAGGCTCGCGATCGGCGTTAACGATTACGCGGGCTGCCTGGATAAACACAGCGCCTTCACGTCCATCGCGAGCAGGCTCGCTCCTACAAAAAATCGTTATTAGGATTATGGCTTCTTAATGTTTTCCCAGCGCTTCAACAGATCAGCGTTCTTGGCTGTCCAGTCGTTAACCGCCTGCTCCATGGTTTTTCCGTCTTTGACTTCACCATTTATGTTGGTGATATCCGCCAGTGGCACATAAACACTGGCCATGACTTCACGGGCATGCGGGTATTCCTCGGAGAAGCCTTTATGGCCGATCCAGTAGTAACCCTGTGGTGGCGGGAATACGCCTTTTGGATCTTTCAGGAACTTGAGATCAAACTTCTGCGCCATCCACGACGGTTCCCAAACGGTCACGGCGACCCATTCCTTGCGATCGACTGCCGATTTCAGGGCGGCGGTCATGGCCGCGGTACTGCCTTCGAGCAGTTGCAGCTTGATGCCATAGTCCTTGACGGCCTTGGTCGCGTCATTCATCAGGCCAGAGCCGGGCTCGATACCGATGATCTTGCCGCCGAACTTTTCAGCGTTGTCATTGAGTTGTTCGAGCGAGTCGATGTCGACGTACTTGGGCACTGCAATCGCCTGGTACAGGCCATAAGACACCGGCGACAGCTTTTCCAGGCGGTTCTTGTTCTTGTTCCAGTAGTCTTGGGCCGCGTAGTCGGTCTGCGAGGCCAGCACCTGGATGTCGCCCTTGGTCAGCGCCGCGTAAGCGATGCCCCATTCGGAGAACTCAATGACCTTGACCGTATAGCCGGAGTCTTCAAGAACTTTTTTGGTAATACCGGTAATGGGCGTCAAATCTTCCCACGACAATGTTCCGACCGTGATGGTTTTCTCTTCTGCGTGAACAGGCAATATGAACATGCCCATCATCACGACTGTACAAACTGCCTTCCAAAACTTGTTCATGGCATTCCTCGATTTTTATTAAACCTGTTTTTATCAGCCTCTAAACAATAGAAGCCCGTGGCGTGAAACTTGACGTCCACCATCCGGTTCAGCGTTTATTGCCTGTCAGCGCTTACCTGAGCTGACACTCAATGCGATTTGCCACTGGGGCAAATTCATCCAAAGACTATTTGGATAAAAAAGTCAGATCCGCTTTCATCCCTTGAGGCGCAATAAACATTTCCATGTTTTCGCGAGAAAGTTCCCAATGTTCAAACACCAGATCCACTACGGCACTCTCGTCGCGATTCTCGATGGCGACGATAAATGAATCGTGATGCTCGGCTGACAGTTCCAGGCGTTGTTCCATGTCCTCGTCGCGAGGGCGGAAAAACGTATGACCGATACGGGCATGATCGATCAGCAAGCGTTCCAGGCTCGGCTCCAGGTACTGGTTGCCGGCCATTTCACCCATGATCGCGTGGAAACGGTTGTTCTCCACCACCATCATCAGCGCATCCCGGGAAGCCGTCGCGGCGCGGAAGCGGCGTTGGGTTTCCTTCAAGTCGGCCAATTGATGGGCCTTGAAGTTCTGCACCGCCAGGCGACCGATCGCGGCGTAAACCATGGGTGCTACCAGGAAGAAGTTGCGCAGGGTCGAGTGGTTCATCGGAATCACCCGCGCGCCCCGGTTCTCCCGGATATCGATGTAGCCCTCACCTGCCAGCCGCCGAAACACTTCACGCACCGGGGTCCGTGAAAGGCCATAGCGCTCGCTGATCGCTACCTCATCCAACGCCTCGTCGGGGTCCAGTTCCATGGTGAGGATCTGACGCTTGAGGTCGTCGTAAAGAGTGCTCTTGCCGTTTTTCACAAAAGACCTCCAGGGCATCGAATCAGCGCTTTGGCGTGGTGTTGAAATCAGATTCGCACGGGTTTCAGGCACCGTCAATGCTTTGTATTTTATTTGTATACACAGAAAATACTGTAAGAACACACATGCAAATCGACGCCAGCCCTTTAAAAACAGGGGCTTGGATTTACGGTATGGAATCGAGGTGGTCGCTAACAGGAATGTTTTCTGTCGCGGATTGGATGGCGCTCCGGGGCGTGTCCGCTGCCGTCCGCGAACGGGGATGTCCGAGGGCGGCATGTCCGGGATTGCCCACGCCATATCGACACCCGCGAACAGTTGCCCAATGGAACCAGGCGAACACCCTAATTATTCACATTTCGTGCGCAAAGCGTTCACTTGTGGAGCCTTGATGCAGGATCTGCGACGAATATGCTGTCCCTACGTTGCACCCCGTGATCTCGCACAAGAAGAAGAGCCCACTCCATGACCACTCCCAGCCCCAGAACGCTCTACCAAAAGCACATCGACAGCCACACCGTTTGCGAACTCGACGATCAGGGCCATGTGCTGCTGTACATCGACCGCCAGGTGGCCAACGAATACACCAGTCCGCAAGCTTTCAGCGGCTTGCGCGAATCGGGCCGCCAGGTCTGGCGCCCGGCTGCCACGCTGGCCGTTGTCGACCATGTAAACCCCACGACGCCGACACGAACTGCTGTGATGCCCGATGCCGGTGGTGCCCGCCAGGTGTCTTACTTCGCAGAAAACTGCCGCGACTTCGGCATCGAGTTGTTCGATGTGCTGGATAAACGCCAGGGCATCGAACACGTGGTCGCTCCCGAACAGGGTTTTATCCTGCCCGGCATGGTCGTCGCCGCCGGTGACAGCCACACCACTACTTACGGTGCCCTGGGGGCATTCGGATTCGGTATCGGCACCTCGGAAATCGAGCACCTGCTGGCGTCGCAAACCCTGGTCTACAAACGCTTGAAGACGATGCGCGTGACGGTCAACGGCTTGCTCGGCACTGGCGTGAGGTCCAAGGACATCATCATGGCCTTGATCGAAAAAATCGGGGCCTCTGGCGCCACCGGTTTTGCGATTGAATTCGCGGGGCCGGCGATCATCGACCTCAGCGTCGAAGCGCGCATGACCATTTGCAATATGGCAGTGGAGGCCGGTGCCAGGGGCGCGTTCATGGCGCCGGATGACAAGGTGTTCGCCTACCTGCAACTCAAGCCGCGCGCGCCTCGTGGCGAGTTGTGGCGCCAGGCTGTCACTCAGTGGAAGGAGCTCTATAGCGATGAAGGTGCGGTGTTCGACCGCGAAGTCATCCTCGACGTCGGTGCGCTGGAACCCATGGTCACCTGGGGCACCAGCCCCGATCAGGCCGCGCCGGTGGGCAGCCACGTCCCGGACCCGGCCAGCGAGCCGGACCTGATCCTGCGTCAGGGCATGCAACGCGCCCTCTCCTACATGGGCCTGGAACCCGGCATGCCGCTGAGCGACGTGATGATCAGCCATGCCTTCATCGGCTCCTGCACCAACGCGCGCATCGAAGACTTGCGCGATGTGGCTCGCGTGGTGCGTGGCAAACGCGTGGCAGCCCATGTGCGGGCGATGATCGTTCCAGGTTCAACCCAGGTTCGCCATCAGGCGGAAAGCGAGGGACTGGCGCAGATCTTTCTCGATGCCGGTTTTGAATGGCGGCAATCGGGCTGCTCGATGTGCCTGGCCATGAACGACGACGTGCTCGCCCCCGGCGACCGCTGCGCATCGAGTACCAATCGCAATTTCGAAGGTCGTCAGGGCGCCGGTGCGCGCACTCACTTGATGAGCCCGGCCATGGTCGCGGCGGCCGCGATTCGTGGGCATTTGACCGACGTCCGTTCGTTCGCTCTGGAGGCTTGAACCATGCAACCTTTCACTACCGTCAGCGGCAGCGCCGCCCCCCTTTTAGCGGCCAACATCGACACCGATGTGATCATGCCCAAACAGTTCCTCAAGGGCATCGATCGCCAGGGACTGGATCGAGGACTGTTTTTCGATTTGCGCTTTTTGGCATCCGGCGAACCCAATCCCGAGTTCGTTCTCAATCAACCGGCCTGGAGCGCTGCGGCCTTTCTGGTCGTCGGTCCGAATTTTGGTTGTGGGTCCAGCCGCGAACATGCGGTCTGGGGGCTGAAGCAAGTGGGCATCAGAGCCTTGATCGGCACCAGCTTCGCCGGGATTTTCTATGACAACTGTCAGCGCAACGGGGTGTTGGCAATTCAGTTGTCCGAAGTTCAACTCAAACAGGTTGCCGAGAGGGTCAGCCATCCGGCGACGGCGCGAATCAGCGTCAACCTGCCGGAGCAAACCCTTTCACTGGCCGACGGCAGCGTGATCCCGTTCGAGATCGATCAACTGCGCAAACAGTCGTTGCTGCTGGGACTCGACGCCATTGGCACGACATTGCAGCGGGCCGAACAGATTCGCCGCTTCGAAGCCCGGCACCTGGTGCAAAACCCCTGGCTAACCTGATGCTTTAACGGTAGGAGCTGCCGCAGGCTGCGATCTTTTGATCTTGTTTTTCAAAAGCAACATCAAAAGATCGCAGCCTGCGGCAGCTCCTACAGGGAGGGGTTATTCGACGGATAAGTCGCGGAAATACGCTTCCAGAAACTCCACGCACACCCGCAATTTCGCCGACTGGCTCAGCCGCGTCGGGTACACCGCCCAGACGTTGGCACTCTGGGTGTAGTCGTGCAGCACCTGCACCAGTCGCCCTTGCGCCAGCATCGGTTTGACGTCCCACATCGAGCGCAACAAAATCCCGCCGCCACTCAAGGCCCACTCCAGAACGATCTCGCCGCTGTTGGACGACAACGGGCCGCTGACCCGCACCGACTCCTCGCGGCCATCCTTCGTCAGGTTCCACACCCCAAAAGCGTTGTTGCGCTCCTTGAGCACCAGGCAGTCGTGGTCTTTCAAGTCCTCCAATGACTGGGGCATGCCCCGTCGCGCCAGGTACTCCGGCGTCGCACACAGCACCCGCCGGTTGCTCACCAACTTGCGCCCCAGGTGCTGACCCGGCAGGTCATCGCCCACGCGAATCTCCAGATCGAAACCTTCGCCGACGATGTCGACCACCCGATCGAACACGTCCAGACGAATCTCCAACTTTGGGTAGGTTTGCGACAGTTTGCAGATCGCCGGGGCCACATGGTTGCGGCCGAAACCGAAGCTGCTGCAGATGTGCAACGAGCCCATGGGCTGGTGCCGAGCCTCGGAGATTTCACCGACAAAATCATCGAAATCCCCCAGCAGCTTCTCGGCCCACACCCGCACCCGTTCGCCGTCATCGGTCAGCGCGATACGCCGTGTGGTGCGATGCAGCAGCCGGGTTGACAGTGTGGTTTCCAGCACCGAAATGCGTTTGCTGATGTAGGCCGGCGAATAGCCCAGCTCTTCGGCAGCACTGGCGAAGCCATTTTTTCGCACGACCGTTAGAAAAACCTTGAGGTCTTCGGGCAAGGGAAATTGATCACGATTCGTGTTCATACGCCTCATAGTTCCGTTGTTTATCACTCAATGCGCGAAGGATAGCATCCCTCTACCGGGCCACAACCGCCCCCCTGTAGGAGCGAGCACGCTCGCGATGAACTCAAAGACACCGCCTTCATTCAGGATGCGCGCGTCATCGTTGACGACCATCGCGAGCAGGCTCGCTCCTACAGAAAAGCAAGCCCGAATTAGCCGTAGTTCCTTACATCCTCGATAAAAACAAACAAGAGGAAACAGCGACATGAACAAGTCCTATGAGCCGTCCCTGAACATCGAAAACGCCCGTCCCAACAGTCTTCTGCAACGCCTTTGCGCGTACGAAATCGGCGTGATCCCCCTGCCGATCTTTCTCGGTATCGCCCTGATCGTTTACCTCTCGGCCCACTTGGGTTTCCTGCCCAAGAACATGATCGGCGGACTCGCGGTGATCATGACCATGGGCATATTTTTCGGCCAACTGGGTTCGCGCCTGCCGATCCTCAAGGAAATCGGCGGCGGCGCCATCCTGTGCCTGATGCTGCCCTCGATCCTGGTGTTCTACGGCTTCTTCGGCCCTGCCACGGTCGATGCGACCAAGATGTTGATGAAGGACGCCAACTTCCTCTACTTCGTGATCGCCAGCCTGGTGGTCGGCAGCATCCTGGGCATGAGCCGCTTCATCCTGGTCCAGGGCATGCTGCGTATGTTCATCCCGCTGCTGGCGGGCACCCTTGCCGCCGTCGCCAGCGGGCTCATCGTCGGCAAGCTCGTGGGCTACAGCCTGCACCACACCTTTTTCTTCATCATCGTGCCGATCATTGGCGGCGGGATTGGTGAAGGCATCCTGCCGTTGTCGCTGGCCTATTCGGCGATCCTCGGCGGCACCCCGGACATCTACGTCGCGCAGCTGGCCCCCGCCGCCGTGGTCGGCAACATCGCCGCGATCATCTGCGCCGGCTACCTGGCCCGCCTGGCGTTGAAACGCCCGAATATCAACGGCGAAGGTTCACTGATTCGCGCCAAAGACGAGAACGACAAATTCCAGGTCAAGGAAGACACAAGCGCCAGCGTCGACTTGCGCGTCATGGGCGCTGGCGTGTTGGTGATCTGCGCCTTCTTCGTCCTCGGCGGTCTGCTGGAAAAAGTCGCAGGCATTCCCGGCCCGGTCATGATGATCCTCGCCGCCGTGCTGTTTAAGTACGTGCGCGTGCTCCCGGAAAAACTCGAAAAAGGCGCCCACACCTTCTACAAACTGGTGTCCTCGGCGTTCATCTGGCCGGTAATGATCGGCCTGGGCATGCTCTACGTGCCGCTGGACAGCGTGGTGAAAGTGTTCTCGGTGGGCTATGTGCTGGTGTGCGTGTCGGTGGTGGTTTCGATGACCGTGGCCGGCTTCTTCATCGGCAACCTGATGAAGATGTACCCCATCGAATCGGCCATCGTGACCTGCTGCCACAGCGGGTTGGGCGGGACCGGGGACGTGGCGATTCTCTCGGCCTCGAACCGGATGTCGCTGATGCCCTTTGCGCAGATATCGACGCGGATTGGCGGGGCTTCGACGGTGATTTTGGCGACAGTGTTGCTGCGCTTTTTTGCTTGAGTCCGATCCCTTTTATTCAGCCCGCGAGATTGCGGGCTTTTTTTCGTCTGCGGCATGACGTGATCCACTGCAACCGAGGGTCACTGACTGGAGTCGAGGTAAGTGCTCGCTCTTAAGCGAACAGTCATTCGTGAAAGGTTGGACGCGATTAAACATCCAACCTCAGCCCAGTGTGTCATGAGGGACGACGTACCACCCTCACCCGTCCACTGCTGCCACCGCCACAGAAAAACCGCTCGCCGCCATCGGACTCAAGTCCCGACACACCGATACCGGCCGGTAGTTTCAGGCTTTGCAGCACCTCGCCGTTTTTCGAGTCGATCCGGCGCAGTTCGCTTTCATCGCCCTCCCATGTGCCATGCCAGAGCGCGCCCTCGACCCAAGTCACGCCGGTGACAAAGCGGTTGGATTCGAGAGTGCGCAGGATCGCGCCATTCTCGGGGTCGATCTGATGGATCTTGCGTTCGCGGTACTGCCCGACCCACAGCGTGCCTTCGGCCCAGGTCAGGCCCGAATCGTTGCCGCCACCGGGGGCCGGGATGGTGGAAAGTACGCGGCCGGTCTGGGGATCGATTTTCTGGATACGGTCCTCGGCGATCTGGAACAGATGCTTGCCATCGAAGGCGGTGCCGGCGTGGGCCGCGACATCGATCGAACGCACAGGCGTGCCGTTGTCGGGATCCAGGGCATTGAGTTTTTCGCCACTGGCAAACCACACCTGACGACCGTCCCAGGTGAGGCCGTGCACGTGATCGACACCTTCGAAGGGGCCATATTCACGGATAATTTCGGCGGCTGACTGTTTCATTTCGGTGTTCCTCGATGGGGGTTGGTGAGGTTCATCCTAATCACCGGGCAGCGGAACCGGGAGTAACAAGGTCGTCGCGAAACCGGGCACCGGCGGGGTCAGCCAACGCTTTGCTCGCCCCTGCCCGAACGACTGCACCTTGCCCTGTGCCGCCAGCGAATCGAGGGTCCGTTGCACCGTGCGCTGGCTATTGCCCAGCGCCAGGGCCAGGGCCGAACTCGACCAGGCTTCACCGTCGCCGAGCAAGGCGAACACCGCAGCGTGCTTCTCCTCGACTGGGGGTGTGAGCAACAAAACATCGGGGCAAACCTGCGCAAGTAAAACGAAGCCGCGTCGAGTGGCGGTCACGTCGGCTAGGGGTTTGAGTGCCGCCCGCAACCGCCCGATTTCAACGCGTAACCGGGCACGATGGGATTCATCGCTGAGTTTGAGGCGAAAGGCGCGGGTGATCAGGGTTTCCCTGGACACATCGTCAGGCCAGGCTTCGGCCAGTGTTCGCGCGAGGGTGAACAGGACCGGCCGCGACGACAACGACACCGACATGCCCGCGCCCCGCACGATGTTTCGACAGGCGTCCACCACCAACGAAGTCGAGGCGAGCAACGCTTCCACTTCATCGAGCAGCACAGGTCGCGACTCACCCTGGGACCTCAACCGGGCGGCAGGACTGTCGAGCATGCGAACGGCACTTTCGACTTCCGCCATCAGCGCGGGAATAGTCGATTGTCGGGCGGCGAGTTCGGCTCTGCCGAGTGCGGCACGCGCCGTTTGCGAATGCAGGTGGCGCATGGCGATGCCCGCCACCACCAGTTCATGGGTCGCCCGCAGTGGCGGTGGCAAGGTTGCCGGATCGAGTTGCGCGAGTTTTTCCTGCGCCTCCTCCAGTTGCCCGATCAGCAACAGGCGGCGGATCTCCAGATACCGTGCATGGGCGGCGTTCGCCCAATCCCCATGAGCCTCCAACGTGAGCCGCGCCGCATCGAGTGTTTTTACCGGCCAACCGAGGTCCCGGGACGCCAGTGCGATCTCGGCTTCGGCCACCACGCACCGCGCCCGCGCGACCGCCTCTTTCACCCCGAATGCCCGCGCGGCGCGACGTAGCAGCGCCTTGGCACGCACCAGATCCCCCAGTTGCGCCATGGCGATCCCGCGCAACGCCAGCGCTGGGGCATCCTCGCGCAGGGCTACCCGATCCAGTGCGCCAAGAGGATCGCCGGCTGCCAGGGCTTGTGCGGCGGCGGTGATCAGCGAGTCCATTGCAGTCCTGCCATGGGTATAGCTCCGATGTTGGAGGGACGCGCTTGAGTCTATCTCAGACTTTCTGGGCCTGTGCTGACCCCATCGCTGGCAAGCCAGCTCCCACAGAATGCGTGCTGGTCCTCAGACTTCAATCCAACACAATACCTGTGGGAGCGTGGCTTGCCCGCAATGGGGCCTTCGAGAGAAGTGAAGATGGACCCGCCTATACTGGAAGGAAAATCGGGTACTTGCGACAAATCAACTCGATTTCCCAGCGGCGTCAAACTGCACGATCGCAAGGAGTCATGTCATGAATACCTACCAGCCTTTGAACTGTGACCTGCATGACTTTCTGGAAATCGCCTGCCTGCGCGGATATCGACTGGAAGTCGAGCTGACGGATGGTGCTCGTTTGGTCGCCAAAGCACTGACCACGCGTACCGCCAGCAGCAAGGAAGAGTTCCTCTTGCTGGAAACGGCTGACGGCCAGCAGGAAATCCGCCTGGACCAACTGCTGGCCATCACGCCACTGGATGTCAATGCGCAGTTCGGGCGGGTGGCATTTTCCGACGCTGTCTGCACGTTCTGATTTGCCGTCCCCCGGAGCTGCCTCGTTGCACTCGACAGCGCCTATACCAGCGACATGCCGCCGTCCACGTGCAACTCGACGCCGTTGACGAACGAACTGTCGCTGGATGCCAGATAGAGCGCTGCTTGCGCCAGCTCATCGGGCTCGCCCAAACGGCCGGCAGGGATCATGTCCGCCATCATCTGCATGAAACCCGGACGTTGCTCTTCTGAAATCCCCAACTTGCCGAGGATCGCCGTATCCACCGGCCCTGGGCTCAGGACGTTGACGCGTATCCGCCGCGCTCGCAATTCCAACGCCCAGTTGCGTGCAAACGCTCCAATGGCTGCTTTGGAACCGGCATACACAGCATGGCCCCCAATCACTTTTGTCGCGGCCAGGGAACTGGTCAAAATGATGCTGCCACCGTCACGCAGCACCGGCAGGATCGACTGCACGCCGAAGAACACGCCCCGGGTGTTGATGTTGAATTGCGCGTCGTACTCCTCGGGTGTGACCTGCTGCGAAGGCGTCTGGGTGACGACCCCCGCATTGGCCATGTAGATATCCAGCGCACCAAAGCGCTCACGTACCTGCTCGGCCACCTCGGCATGGTGCGCCAGGCTGGCGACATCGCCCTTGATACCGATGGCGCCATGACCAATCTGGCGAACCGCGTCGTCCAACACGTCTTGACGACGGGCCGTGACGATCACTTGTGCCCCTTCTTTGGCGAACAGACACGCCGAGGCCAAACCTATACCGCTATTGCCGCCGGTGATCACCGCGACCTTTTCTTGAAGACGTTGCATCTGTGCTGACTCCGCTGGTTGAAGGCGCGCAGTATCATGTCGTGCGCATCCAGCCAACCAGTCCAGCAAAAGGCACATCTGTTGTGCTGCGGAGTCACACCATGTCGAGCCTGCTCAATCAGTCCGCTAGCCTGATTGCCTTTGTCCGCGCGGTTGAAGCCGGCTCGTTCAGCGCCGCCGCGCGCAACGCCGGGACCACACCCTCGGCCATCTCCAAAAGCATTGCCCGACTGGAAACGGAACTGAATGCGAAACTGTTCCGCCGCTCCACGCGCATGCTCAGCCTCACTCCCGAGGGCAAGGCCTTTTTCGAGCGCGTCGCGCCACTGCTGCAAGCGATCGATGACTCCGCCGACGCCCTGCGGGACACCGGCGATGCGCGCGGGCACTTGCGGGTCAGCATGCCCAGTGAACTGGCGCGCTTGCTGATGCCGCGAATAACCTCAGTGTTTCTCGCCGATCACCCTGAGCTGGAGCTGGACCTGACCTTGCTCGATCACCGTGTGGAGCTGATTCGTGAAGGTTACGACGTGATTTTCCGCGTCGGCCCCCTCACCGACAGCGACTTGAAAAGCCGCATGCTCACCCAGCTTGAGATGGCGCTGGTGGCTTCCCCGGCATTTCTCTCTGAATGGGGCAACCCCACGTCCATCGAGGAACTGCGCGCCCTGCCCTTCGTGCGCTATCAGTTGAACGGTCGGACCTTACCCATCGATTTTGCCAACGGTGAAACCCTCGTTCCACGGGGTCGCATGGGCCTGGATTCGGGGTTCGGCCTGCGCGCCGCCGTCCTCGGCGGCATGGGCGTGGCCTACCTGATGAAATGCACGGTGCAACAGGACCTGGATTGCGGCGCCCTGGTCCAAGTGCTGGCCGATCACCCTCTGCCGCCCCGGACGATTCATTCGTTGCACGCCTTTGGCACGCTGACGCCGATCCGGATCAAGCTGTTTGCCGATTTTGTGCAGCAGGAGTTGCAGCGGTTGAGCCCTGCGTAGCAATACCCCCCACTGTAGGCGCTTGCTGGCTCGCGATACACGCCAACGATAACGCGCCTAACCTGACACCCCGCGGTGACCTCCGGTTTATCGCGAGCTTGCTCGCTCCTACAAGGGCGTGCGGCACTCAATCAAACACGACCACTTGTCGCCAAGGCATGAACATACCCCTTGACGTCGATGGGGTTCTGCGTGAATATTATTTCCATCGGATGCGATTTAAACGCACACGACACTAAATCAAACCTGATTGCCCCTTTGAGGATTCACCCCCATGAGCAAGATCGAAAAAGTCCTGGCCACCGGCAAGACCCACACCACCCTGAGCAGCGCTGGCAACACCTCCCGTGGCCACAACGGCAATCTCGATATCGAACTGTCATCGCCGGGTTCATCCCAACCGGCCCACGTCTTCACCGCCACCCAGCCACACCCCAAAGCCGAGCAACTGTTTGCCGGTGCCTGGTCGGCCTGTTACACCGCCGCCGTCGGCCTGGTCGCCCAGGAACGCAACATCGTGCTGCCGGCGGATCTGGCCGTCGACATCGAGGTGGACCTGGGTCAGACGGGGCCGGCCTATTTCCTTCAAGCTCGACTGACCCTGCGCGTGCCGGGGCTGGCTCACGATGTTGCGACAGAACTTGCACACATCGCCGACTCCATCTGCCCTTACTCCAAAGCCACACGCGGCAACATCGATGTTGCCCTGAATGTAATCACGGCCTAATACATCGCACACGATATTAACGTATACGAATTAAAGATAATAAACCTGAGGAAATCATCATGAGCAAAATCGAAAAAGTCCTGGCCAGCGGTAAAACCCACACCACCCATAGCCGCAGCGGCACCACCTCGCGTGGACACAACGGCAGCCTCGACATCGAACTGTCGTCGCCGGGCAGCGACACGCCCGCCCATGTGTTCACCGGCGTGCAGCCCCACCCGAAAGCCGAGCAACTGTTCGCCGGGGCCTGGTCGGCCTGCTACATCGCGGCGGTAGGCCTGGCGGCCCAGCAGTTGAAAGTGACGCTACCGGCGGACGTCGCGGTGGATATCGAAGTCGATCTGGGCCAGGCCGGAGCGGAGTATTTCCTCCAGGCGCGCCTGACCTTGATCGCGCCGGGCCTGGACCATGGCATTGCCACCGAACTGGCACACAAGGCCGATGCCATCTGCCCGTACTCCAAGGCGACCCGCGGCAACATCGATGTCGCCCTGAATGTGATGACCGCGTGATGCACCGTACGGCCGGTTTAACAGGGTGATCTCCTGACGAACCGGCCGTACGGCATTTGCAGGCCCGCAAGGTCAATACGACGGTTGCCAACGTTTCGAGCACTTCCGATACCATCGCATCCGACGTATAGTTTCTGACTTGCAAGATTGGCCCATGAGAATGCCCATGAAAACCACCGACAAGCCCTCCGCCCTGGACCTCAAACTCTCCGACTTCCTGTGTTTTGCGGTCTATTCCACCAACCTGGCGTTCGGCAAGGCCTACAAGCCGATGCTCGAACGGCTCGGACTGACCTATACGCAATACATCACCCTGGTGGCGCTCTGGGAAGAGGACAACCAGACCGTTGGCAGCCTCGGTGAAAAGCTGTTCCTGGAATCCAACACCCTGACGCCGATCCTGAAAAAGCTTGAGGCGATGGGGTATCTGCGGCGCCAGCGCGACCCGGAAGATGAGCGTCAGGTGCGCATCAGCCTGACCGAGGAAGGTCGAAACCTGCGCGCAGAATTGACGGAAGATGGCTTCCCGCAAACCGGTCTTGATCCGGATGATTTCGTGAAGATGCAACAGGCGATCGTGGCGTTGCGCAACAACCTGATTCGCGCAACCAAACCCCTGTAGGAGCGAGGCTTGCCCGCGAAGGCAGTGTGTCAGGCAACATTGAATTGGACTGACACATCGCTTTCGCGGGCAAGCCCGCTCCCACAGGATTTGGTGCAGCTTAAGAGTTATTTATCGGACTTGATCGCCGTCCACACCCGTGTGCGCACCCGCTCCAGCTTCTGCGGCAACGGCTGCACGACATACAGTGTTGCCAGCGCTTCGCTGGTCGGTGTCAGGTTCGGGTTGCCGGTGATGTCCTTGTTGATCAACGCCAGAGAATCCTTGTTGGCATTGGGGTAGCCGAGAAAGTCGCTGATGGGCGCGATGACGTTCGGGTCGAGCAAGGTGTTGAGAAATGCATGGGCCTCGTCGATGTTTTTCGCACTTTTCGGAATGGCGAAGGTGTCGAACCAGATCGGTGCGCCCTCCTTCGGCAAGCGCCAGTCGACCACCACGCCGTTGCCCGCTTCCTTGGCGCGATTGCCGAACTGGTAGAAGCTGCCGGAGTAGCCGATGGCCACGCAAATATCACCGTTGGCGATGTCGGTCATGTACTTGGCCGAGTTGAAGTAGGTCACGTAGGGGCGAACCTTCAGCATCAACGCCTTGGCTTTTTCATAGTCGTCCGGGTTCTGGCTGTTGGGGTCCAGCCCCAGGTAATGCAGGGCTAGCGGCAGGATTTCCGAAGGCGAGTCAAGCATGGCCACACCACAGGACTTGAGCTTCTCCATGTTTTCCGGCTTGAACACCAAGTCCCAACTGTCCACCGGCGCGTTCTCGCCCAGTGCGGCCTTGACCTTGGCCGGGTTGAAGCCGATCAACACGGTGCCATACATGTAAGGCACGCCGTACTGGTTGCCGGGGTCATTGGCGTCAAGCAGCTTGAGCAGCGCCGGGTCCTGGTGCTTCCAGTTGGGCAACTTGGACTTGTCGAGCTTCTGGAATACCCCCGCCTTGATCTGGGTTTCGATGAACTGGTTCGACGGCACCACCAGGTCGTATCCGGAGTTGCCTGTCAGCAGCTTGGCTTCCAGGGACTCGTTGGTGTCGAAGGTGTCCCAGGTCACTTTGATGCCGGTTTTTTCGGCGAAGTCCTTGGGCACGGACGGCAGGATGTAATCCGCCCAGTTGTAAACCCTCAACTCGTGCGTTTCGGCGTGCACCGCGCTGGCCAGCAGCGTCAGCCCACAAACCGTGGCGCCCAGGATGCGTTTGATAGTGTCCATGGATCAGTTCCCCAATGTCAGCTCGTTGGTTTTTATGTTTTCTAGACGGCAGTGGCCTGAAGAACGGCCAAGGGTAAAGACGATCAAGGTTTCTGGTTGTGGCATCGATTCTTGCTGACGGCTAGGACGCTTCACAGCGTGAGGCAGGCCAAAAGGGGATCGAAATGGCCAAAATCCGTGACCGGATGAATCGGGGGGGGGGATGTGTGGCGAGCATAAAAAAACGCCAGACCCGATGGGATCTGGCGTTTCTTGAAAGATGGCAGGGGCGGCTGGATTCGAACCAACGCATGGCAGGATCAAAACCTGCTGCCTTACCGCTTGGCGACGCCCCTGCAACTGTTGCGACGAATGACTGGCATTCGACTCCTGATACACAGCCTGTTTAAGGGCCTGTGCTGGAATGCGCGGAAATTTACCAACATTTGTTTCGTATGGGAAGCCCCTCACCCATAATTTTTCTTTTAAAACAGCGACTTGTTAGTAGAGACTCCCCGCCCCGGTAAAAAAATTTAACGCCACAGTTGAAATCCCGCCTCTGTCGCGTAAGGCTGTGCACCCAGTAACGTTATGAAAAACCTTTAAAGAGAAGTGAAGCTCCTGTGCTCAAGACCCACCGCCAGGCAAACACTCACCGTATTCCCCCTCTACTGCCGGTACTGACCGCATGATCCAAGTCACTGAAGTTTCCATTGCCCAACTGCGCGCTGCCCTTGAAGCTGGCCAGACCACTTCGGTCGAGCTGGTGCAGGCCTACCTCGCCCGCATCGATGCCTACGACGGCCCCGAGACGCCCACCGCGCTCAATGCCGTAGTGGTGCGCAACCCGGATGCGCTCAAGGAAGCGCAAGCCAGCGACGAGCGCCGAGCCAAGGGCCAGACCCTCGGCCCGCTCGATGGCATTCCCTACACCGCCAAGGACAGTTATCTGGTCAAGGGCCTGACCGCCGCGTCCGGCAGCCCGGCCTTCAAGGACCTGGTGGCCTATCGCGACGCGTTCACCATCGAACGTCTACGCGCTGGCGGGGCGATCTGCCTGGGCAAGACCAATATGCCGCCCATGGCCAACGGCGGCATGCAGCGTGGTGTCTATGGCCGCGCCGAAAGCCCGTACAACGCTGACTACCTCACCGCCCCGTTCGCTTCCGGCTCGTCGAACGGCGCCGGCACGGCCACCGCCGCCAGCTTCGCCGCCTTCGGCCTGGCCGAAGAAACCTGGTCGAGCGGTCGCGGCCCGGCATCCAACAACGGTTTGTGCGCCTACACCCCTTCGCGCGGGGTGATTTCGGTGCGCGGCAACTGGCCGCTGACACCGACCATGGACGTGGTCGTGCCGTTTGCCCGGACCATGGCCGACCTGCTCGAAGTGCTCGATGTGGTGGTAGCCGAAGACACCGATACCCGTGGCGACCTGTGGCGCCTGCAACCCTGGGTGCCGATTCCGAGCGTTGCCTCGGTGCGCCCTGCTTCCTATCTGGAGTTGGCCGTGAAGTCCGACTCGCTGGCCGGCAAGCGCTTCGGTGTGCCGAAGATGTACATCAACGCTGACCCAGAAGCGGGCACCAGCGAAGCACCGGGCATCGGCGGCCCGACCGGGCAACGCATCAACACTCGCCCTTCGGTGATCGGCCTGTGGCAGGACGCGCGCAAGGCTTTGGAAGCCGCCGGTGCCGAAGTGCTCGAAGTGGATTTCCCGCTGGTGTCCAATTGTGAAGGTGATCGCCCGGGCGCGCCGACCGTATTCAATCGCGGCATCGTCTCCAAGGAATTCCTGCACCACGAGTTGTGGGATCTGACGGCCTGGGCCTTCGATGATTTCCTGCAGGCTAACGGTGATCCGAAACTCAACCGTCTGGTCGACGTTGATGGTCCGCAGATTTTCCCCCACGACCCAGGCACCCTGCCCAACCGCGAAGGCGACCTGGCCGCCGGCATGGACGAATACGTGAAGATGGCCGAACGCGGCATCACGCCGTGGGATCAGATCACCACAGTGCCGGATGGCCTGCGCGGGCTTGAGCACACGCGCAAGATCGACCTTGAAGACTGGATGGATCGTCTGGGCCTGGATGCGGTGCTGTTCCCGACAGTGGCCGACGTGGGCCCGGCGGACGCCGATGTCAACCCAGCGTCCGCGGACATCGCCTGGAGCAACGGCATCTGGGTGGCCAACGGCAACCTCGCCATCCGCCACCTGGGTGTTCCAACGGTCACCGTGCCAATGGGCGTGATGCCGGACATCGGCATGCCGGTCGGCCTGACCTTTGCCGGTCGTGCCTATGATGATTCGGCGCTGTTGCGTTTTGCGGCGGCGTTCGAATCCACCGGCAGCAAGCGGCAGATTCCGCCGCGTACCCCACCGCTTTGCGCAACCGCATAAACTGTAGGAGCCGGCTTGCTGGCGATTGCGGTGGGTCAGGCATTGTTTTATTGACTGGACTGCCGCCATCGCCAGCAAGCCGGCTCCTACGAGGAGAAATGCGAGCCGGCTCCTACGGGGAGTGCATTAGCCGTGTCAAAACGGCACCGTCAGGGCGTGATGCCGGTCGGCCTGACCTTTGCCGGCCGTGCCTATGATGATTCGGCGTTGTTGCGTTTTGCCGCGGCGTTCGAATCGACCGGAAGCAAGCGCGAGATCCCGCCGCGTCCCCCACCGCTTTGCGCAACCGCATGAACTGTAGGAGCCGGCTTGCTGGCGATTGCGGTGGGTCAGGCATTGTTTTATTGACTGGACTGCCGCCATCGCCAGCAAGCCGGCTCCTACGAGGAGAATTGCGAGCCGGCTCCTGCGGGGAGTGCATTAGCCGTGTCAAAACGGCACAGTCAGGGCGTGATGCCGGTCGGCCTGACCTTTGCCGGCCGTGCCTATGATGATTCGGCGTTGTTGCGTTTTGCGGCGGCTTTCGAATCCACCGGCAGCAAACGGCAGATTCCGTCGCGCACCCCACCTCTCTCTGCCGGTAAATAACCTGTAGGAGCGAGCCTGCTCGCGATGGTCGTGAACGATGACGCGTAGAGCCAGTTACCCCGCGGCGTCATTGATTTTTTCGCGAGCAGGCTCGCTCCTACAATTGATCAAACTCTTCTGTAGGAGCTGCCGCAGGCTGCGATCTTTTAAAGGGCAAGATCAAAAGATCGCAGCCTGCAGCAGCTCCTACAGGTCTTACAGCAACGGAATCGCGTAGTTGATGATGAACCGGCTCTGGTCGACATCCCGGCCCGCGTCGGTGTTCGACTGACCGTTGCGCAACGAGAAACCAACGTTCTTGAACGTACCCGACTGGATCACGTAGTCCAGGGTCATGTCGCGCTCCCACTCGGACTGATCCCCGGCATTCTGTGTCTTGATGCCGGTTCCCTTCAGATAGGCGATCGACGCTTTGAGCCCCGGCACACCCAGCGCCGCGAAATCGTAGGTGTACTGGCCGAAACCCGTGTCCTCGCCCGCCCGGGTGAAGCTCTGGATCATGCGGTCGGTAGGCAGGTAGACGCTGCCGCCACCGGCGCCTTTGTCTGGCAGGCTGCCCTGGTTGGGCTGGACGAAGTTGCTGCCATCTCCTACCTGCTGGTACCCCAGCGCAATCGAGTGGCCGCCAATGGCATAGGTGATCATCGCCACCCAGGTGTTGTTGTCGATTTCACCGTCGTTATCGTCCGTAAAACCCGACACCCGATAACCCTGCGCCCGACCGGCAGCCGAACTGTTGGCGCCGCTCGAGGTAGTGTGGAAATAACGCAGATCGGTGGTGATCGCACCGGCGTCACCCAGCGACAACAAGTGGGTCAGGCCAAGGAAGTTCTGGTTGTAGAAATCCTCAAGCTGCGCGAAGTAGTACTGGGCCTTGAGGGTCTTGGTGACGTCGTAGTCGCCACCGGCGAAGTAAAACTTGTTGCTGTCTTGGGTGGCACCGGCGACTGACAGACCGGTGCGATCCGTCGAGGCACGCCCCACGGCCTGCTCCAGTAAACCGCCGGTCAAGGTCAAGCCATCGACGTCTTTGGAAGTGATTTGAGTGCCAGTGAACGACTGCGGCAAAACGCGCGCGTCGTTGGAAATCAGGATGGGTAGTTTTGGCAACAGCGTGCCGTAGCGCAATTCGGTTTTGCTGATGCGCATCTTCGCGGTCGGGCCGAAGCTGCTCCAACTATCGACCGCCTCGTCACCGTCCGAAGGGATCATGCCGCTACCAACATGACGGCCTTTTCCGCTATCGAGCGTCACGCCTAGCAACGCCTGGGCATCAAGACCGAAACCGACCGCGCCCTGGGTGAAACCGGACTCATAACGCAGCACGAAACCCTGGGCCGTTTCCTCGGTTTTCGAAGGGGCCGCAGCGCCGTCCCGGTTGTCGCTGTTGAAGTACAGGGTGCGCATCGACAACGTGGCTTTGCTGTCTTCCAGAAAACCATGGGCGCCGGTTTCAGCGGCCTGGGCGCACAGAGAACCTGTGGCCAACAGGAGGGCGGTGGGGAAGGCTCGGTTGAACATACGGGGCTCCAGGTATTTCTTATCGTTATTGGGGTGTTCTGTGGCTTGTTTCAGGCGCGCAGGATCCCGCGCCCGATGGGTGAACATGGGCTTGAAGGCTTCTGGTGATTGGATCGGCACTCGGCCCCCTGTAGGCGCTGCCGCAGGCTGCGATCTTTTGCTTGTTTAAAAGCAAGATCAAAAGATCGCAGCCTCGTTGCACTCGACAGCTCCTACAGAGGGACCGTCAAGTTCGTGAAACTCTTAAAACATTTCGAGAGGCGATTTTCAAACGAGGTGAAAGTAGTTTTCGTGGAGGGATAAGACTTGTCGTACAGAGGCATGGATCGCGGTCGTATTTGAAAATCCACCCTGCAGGTTTTCATCAATGGTCAATACTGAACACCCCACCCCGTACCGAGGATAAAAGGATGCCCCTGACTCTGTACTACCACCCCCTCTCATCGTTCTGCCACAAGGTCCTGATCGCGCTCTATGAACACGGCATCACGTTCGAAAAGCGCATCATCGACCTGTCCAATGCCGCCGAGCGGGCAGAGCTCGAAGTGCTGTGGCCACTGTGCAAATTCCCGGTCATTCACGATCACGACCGCCAGCGCAACGTGCCGGAATCGAGTGTGATCATCGAATACCTGGACCAGCTGTATGTCGGCCAACATCAACTGATCCCCGACGATTGGGACATCGCGCTGCAGGTGCGGCTGTGGGATCGCTTTTTCGACTGCCATGTCCAGGTGCCCATGCAACAGATCGTCGCTGATCGCCTGTTCGCCACCCACGGCGACCTGACCAAACAACGCACCGCCCTGCTGACCGCCTACACCATGCTTGAACGCCAGCTCCATGACAGAACCTGGGTGGCCAGCCCCGACTTCAGCCTGGCCGATTGCGCTGCCGCCCCGGCCCTGTTCTATGCCAGCACCCTTGTGCCATTCCCCGATGACTGCCAGAACCTGAGCGCCTACTTCGAGCGTTTGATTCAACGACCGTCGATTCAGAGGGTCATCGACGAAGCCAAACCCTGGTTTGCCTACTACCCCTTTGCCGAGGCGATTCCAGAACGGTTCCGCTAACCGGCATTTCCGAAGCACCCTGTTGCTTGGCCCGCACCTTGCTTTAGCTGATTTCGCTGAAGGGTCAACACCCACATTGCTGGAATCACTGGAGGTAGACATGACGGGGCACGCAACGTTGGCACTGCTGTTGGCTGCACTGGCGGCCATTGTGATCGTCCTGGTCGCAGTATTCACCGCAGCTGCAGTGGCACAGGTAACCGCGACCACCTTCACGTTCATCGGCATTGCAGACAAAGTCATACCGGACATCCAACCCCTGACGGCCCTGGCCCTCACGCCGAACCAGGCCATGATCATGGCAGCCCTGCAAGCCGGGGGACTGACAACGATCACCGAGCTCATGCAACAGGTCAATCTGGTGATCATCACCGCAACGCTCTAACCCCCGCATCTCCTGTAGGAGCGAGCATGCTCGCGATGAACGTCAACGATGACGCGCCCAGCCTGACGGAACGCGTTGCCTGGATGTTTTTCGCGAGCAAGCTCGCTCCCACAGGTATGGCCCCGCCAAACCATTCCCAAACGATCACCCTCCCCCACAAAGCCAACCCACCACAGGGAATTTCCCCAATGTCGGGGGTACTTTCGCCCCGTCGGTTGCGCCGGTGGCGATCCCGGCCTATGGTCCAGACGAAGCCTTGCCGCAACCGATGCGTTGACGCGCCGACGGTTGATGGCAATCCACCGAGGATCCAAGCAGCGAGGTGACGACATGCCCAACGACTCCCGCCCTGCCGTGCTCGAACTCATTGGCAACACGCCGCTGGTGCGTGTCAGCCGTTTCGATACCGGTCCCTGCACCCTGTTTCTCAAGCTCGAATCACAAAACCCCGGCGGCTCGATCAAGGATCGCATCGGCCTGGCGATGATCGACGCCGCCGAGCGCGATGGTCGTCTCAAGCCCGGCGGCACCATCGTCGAAGCCACCGCCGGCAACACCGGCCTGGGTCTGGCGCTGGTCGGCCGGGCCAAGGGTTATCGCGTGGTACTGGTGGTGCCGGACAAAATGTCCACGGAAAAAGTCCTGCACCTCAAGGCCATGGGCGCCGAGGTGCACATCACTCGTTCCGATGTCGGCAAAGGTCATCCCGATTACTACCAGGACGTTGCCGCGCGTCTGGCGGCGGAGATTCCCGATGCGTTTTTCGCCGACCAATTCAACAACCCCGCCAACCCGCTGGCCCATGAATGCAGCACCGCGCCGGAGATCTGGGCGCAGACCCAGCATGACGTCGACGCCATCGTTGTCGGCGTCGGTTCCGCCGGCACACTGACCGGGTTGACCCGCTTCTTTAACCGCGTGCAGCCGAACCTGGAGATGGTGCTGGCCGACCCGGTGGGTTCAGTGATGGCCGAGTACAGCCGCAGCGGCACCCTCGGCACGCCCGGTTCCTGGGCTGTGGAAGGCATCGGCGAAGACTTCATTCCGTCGATCGCCGACCTGTCCAGCGTGCGCCACGCCTACTCGATCAGCGACGAGGAAAGCTTCGATCACGCCCGCCAATTGCTGCGCGCCGAAGGCATTCTGGGTGGTTCGTCGACCGGCACCCTGCTGGCGGCGGCGCTGCGTTATTGCCGCGAACAGACCGAACCGAAGCGGGTGGTCAGCTTCGTCTGCGACACCGGCACCCGATACCTATCGAAGGTCTATAACGATCAATGGATGAACGATCAGGGACTGTTGCCGAGCAAGCGCTACGGCGACTTGCGTGACCTGATCGCACGGCGTTTCGAGGATGGCCGGGTGATCAGCGTAGGTCCGGACGACACCCTGCTCACCGCGTTCCAGCGCATGCGCCTGGCGGACGTCTCGCAACTGCCGGTGCTGGTCGGCGGCAAACAACTGGTTGGCGTGATCGATGAGTCCGACATTCTGCTGGGCGTGCACGAAGACGCCTCGCTGTTTCGCCAGTCAGTGACCAGTGCCATGACCGACAAGCTGCAAACCCTGCCGCCCGACGCCAGTCGGGCGCAATTGGAAGCGGTGCTCGACCGCGGGCTGGTGGCGATCATCGCCGACGGTTCGGCCTTCCACGGTCTGATCACCCGGGTCGACATGCTCAACCACTTACGGAGAACCCTTGCATGAGTCAGCACGATAAAAATGCCGCGCCACGGGGCTTCGCCACCCGGGTGATTCACGCCGGCCAAACACCAGACCCAACCACCGGCGCGCTGATGCCGCCAATCTATGCCAACTCCACGTATCTGCAAGACAGTCCCGGCGTGCACAAAGGCTTTGACTACGGGCGCTCGCACAACCCGACACGCTTCGCGCTGGAGCGCTGTGTGGCCGACCTGGAAGGCGGCACCCGAGGCTTCGCCTTCGCTTCCGGGCTGGCGACGATCTCCACCGTACTCGAGCTGATCGACGCCGGTTCACACATCGTTTCCGGTAACGATCTGTACGGCGGCACCTTCCGCCTGTTCGATAAGGTGCGCCAACGCAGTGCCGGGCACCGTTTCAGCTTCGTCGACCTGACCGAGCCGGGTGCCTTCGAAGCCGCGTTGCAGGACGACACGCGCATGGTGATGGTCGAGACCCCGAGCAATCCCCTGCTGCGCTTGACCGACCTGGCTGCCATCGCCCGCATCTGCCGCGCCCGCGGCATCATCTGCGTGGCCGACAACACCTTTGCCAGCCCCTGGATTCAGCGCCCGTTGGAGCTGGGTTTCGACATCGTGTTGCACTCGACGACCAAGTACCTCAATGGCCATTCCGACGTGATCGGCGGCATCGCCGTGGTCGGCCAGAACGCCGAGCTGGCCGAGCGCCTGGGCTTCCTGCAAAACGCCGTGGGTGCCATTGCCGGGCCGTTTGACGCCTTCCTCACCCTGCGTGGCGTGAAGACCCTGGCGCTGCGCATGGAGCGCCACTGCAGCAACGCGCTGGAGCTGGCGCAGTGGCTGGAACGTCAGCCGCAGGTGGCGCGGGTCTATTACCCCGGACTGCCCTCGCACCCGCAACACGCGTTGGCGCGCCAACAGATGCGGGGCTTCGGCGGGATGATCTCCCTGGACCTGAACACCGACCTTGCCGGTTCGAAACGCTTTCTCGAAAACGTGAAGATCTTCGCCCTGGCCGAGAGCCTGGGTGGCGTGGAAAGCCTGATCGAGCACCCGGCGATCATGACCCACGCCACCATCCCTCCCGACACCCGCGCACAATTGGGTATCGGCGATGCACTGGTGCGCTTGTCCGTGGGCGTGGAGGATGTCGAGGACCTGCGTGCGGATCTGGCCCAGGCGTTGGCCACGATCTAAAGACTTACCTTAAATAAAGACCGTGCCCCTCAGGCACGGTCGTCGATGCAGGTATTAGTGACCCTCTTCTGCCGGGTCCACCCAATCCACCTTATTCACCTCGAGATAGCGTTTTACCGCGACGCCCAAGGTCGGAAAAAACGCGTCGTCACCAAACCGTTCGAACAACCCGAAGCGCCTGAGCTTGTCCTTGACCGGGTCCTTCATTTCCGCCATGCATAACTCGATACCCGCCGCCTGCAGGGTTTCATCGAGTTCGGCCAGCATGTCAGCGGAGGTCACGTCCACGCTGGTCACCGGTTCCGCCGCAATCACCAGCCAGCGCACCGGTGTGGGCGATGCATTCACCGCGTCCAGCACCCGCTCGTTGAACAACTCGGCATTGGCGAAAAACAGCGGCGCATCCCATCGAAACAGCACCAGGCCAGGTATCAGGCTCGCGTCGGGATAGCGCTTGATGTCATGGTAGCCCCGAACGCCTTTGGCACGACCG
This sequence comes from Pseudomonas putida, assembly GCF_050990305.1. GTDB lineage: Bacteria > Pseudomonadota > Gammaproteobacteria > Pseudomonadales > Pseudomonadaceae > Aquipseudomonas > Aquipseudomonas putida_AH. The sequence goes on from NZ_CP158817.1 coordinate 3,711,271, forward strand.
AGTACCGTGGAGTACGGACGCCAGCCATCCCAGAGAAATTCGATGACGGCGACCACGATGGCAATGCCAATCCCCTCAATGGCGCCGAACACCGCCACACCGACCGTGCAGACAATCGACAACCAGAATTCCCAGCGCTGGATGCGATAGATACGACGCAGGTCGCTGACTTCGATCAGGCCGATGGCGGAGGCGATCACCACCGCCGCCAGTGCGCTGTTGGGTAGATGCTGCAACAGGTCCGGCGCCACCAGCAGCAACGTGGCGACCGCCAGCGCGCCGACGATGCCAGTCAGCTGGGTCTTGGACCCTGCTGCCTCGGCCACGGGGGTGCGCGAAGAACTGCTGCTGATAGGAAAGCCCTGGAAAAAGCCCGCCGCGAGGTTGGTGATACCGAGCCCGACCATTTCCTGATTCGGGTCCACATAGGTACGGGTGCGCGCCGCATAGACACGGGACAGCACACTGGTGTCGGCAAACGAGACAAGGGCCACGGCACAACCGCCGATCAACACTGGGCCGATATCGTCCATGGTGATCCACGGAATGGCAAATGCAGGCAACCCCTGCGGCAGCGAACCGAGAACCTTCACCCCGGCGCTGGCGCCGAGATCCAGCACACCCACAACGACGGTAGCCGCGACGACCGCGATCAGGATGGTTGGCAGGCGTTTATAGCGTTTGAGCAGCAGGATCACCGCCAGGGTCGCAGCGCCAATGGCGAACGTGGTCCAGTTGGCTTTTCCATCCATCACCGACGTGCCGATGGCCCAGAGGTTTCTCAAGGGCCCGTGGGTATCAATCGAAAAGCCGAAGAGCTTGGGCAACTGACTGATCAAGACCGTCAACGCGATCCCGTTCATGTAACCGTAGCGGATCGGCTTTGACAGCAATTCGGTGATAAAGCCCAGACGAGCAAGGCCGGCCAGGATGCACACGACCCCGGAAACGATGGCCATCATGCCCGCCAGGGCCACCGCGCGTTGCGGATCGCCGCCCGACAGTGGCAGGACCACCGCCAGAATGACGGCCGCCAGCGAGGAATCCGGCCCCATCACCAGGATTCGGCTGGGCCCGAACACGGCGTAAGCGAGCAGCGGAACGATGGTCGCATACAGGCCATAGATGCCGGGTACGCCCGAAGCCACCGCATACGCGATACCGACGGGCACCAGCATGGTGGTCAGCACCAGTCCGGCAACGATGTCGTTGCGCAACCAGGCCATTTGGTATTGGCGCAGCGTCAGCAGTCCCGGCAGCCAGCGGCTCCAGTGGCGCTGATTGACGCCGGTATCGCGATGGGCAATCCGTCCCGGTTGCGCAGCGGAAGGCGAAGCATTTGATGGGTCCATAGAACGCCTCCTACTCTTCAAAGCGACGGGTGCTGTCGCGGTCGTACTCGTATCGGCGAGCAAGCGCAAACGGCGGCAACCAGGATTCGCGACGCACGATCCAGCTTTCGTAAGTGGGCGTCAGTTGGTCAGGCACATCGAGGGAACCCAGGTTCACTTCGATTTCGTCCGCGGTGCGGGAGAAAATCGATGACCCGCAGCGCGGACAGAAGCACCGCCCGGCGTAGTCCCGTATTTCACCCTCGATGGTCACCGCCTCCTGAGGGAATATCGCGCTGGCGTGAAACAGCGCCCCATGATGCTTGCGACAGTCCAGACAGTGACAAAGGCCGACCCGATACGGGCGTCCCTCCGCCACCAATCGAACGGTGCCGCAAAGACAACCACCGGTGAATCGGTCCATGTAGCGTCTCCCCTTCAGCCAAACGGTCAAAATGTAACTGCGCGTGACAGTTCCATCATAGACCTCAAAAAATATCGTGCCCTGCGGCAACAGCCACCCGCGCAGCCCTGTAGGAGCAAAGCTTGCTCGCGATGGCGGAGCGTCAGTCGACATCATCGTTGCCTGACACTCTGCTATCGCGAGCAAGCTTCGCTCCTACCGGGCTGTTGAGTGGTTGATGCCGTTGGGATCACCTGCCTTGATATCTAAAATTCACCCAGTCGATTTTTGGAATACCTGGTGTTGAATCATAGTTGCGCCATAGTCACCCAGTCCGTCTGCGTTCTACCTGATCTCCGTCAACCCTCCATGAGGTCCATTTCGTGAGCAAAGCGCCCTACGTTCCCCCCAAGGTCTGGAAACACAACGCCCCGTCTGGCGGCCAATTTGCGAACATCAATCGCCCGGTGGCCGGCCCGACCCATGACAAAGCGCTGCCGGTTGGCAAGCACCCATTGCAGCTTTATTCGCTGGCCACGCCCAATGGTGTGAAGGTGACCATTCTGCTGGAGGAGCTGCTGGCGCTCGGGCATGCCGAGGCCGAATACGATGCCTGGCTGATTCGCATTGGCGAGGGCGACCAGTTCTCCAGTGGCTTTGTCGAAATCAACCCGAACTCGAAAATCCCGGCGCTGCTGGACCGCAGCGTGCAACCGCCGATCCGCGTCTTCGAGTCCGGTTCGATCCTGCTCTACCTGGCGGAAAAATTCGGCGAATTCCTGCCCACCGACCTCACCGGACGCACCGAAACGCTCAACTGGCTGTTCTGGCAGATGGGCTCGGCGCCTTATCTGGGCGGGGGTTTTGGCCACTTTTACGCCTACGCGCCCGAAAAGCTCGAGTACCCGATCAACCGCTTTACCATGGAAGCCAAGCGTCAGCTGGATGTGCTCGACCGTCGCCTTGGCGAAAGCCGCTACCTGGCCGGCGACCACTACACCATCGCCGATATTGCGGTCTGGCCTTGGTATGGTCAGTTGGTACGGGACAAGGTGTATTCGGCGGCCGAGTTTCTATCGGCTCACCAGTACACCCATGTGCAGCGCTGGGCAGAGGACATCGCCAAGCGGCCCGCGGTCATCCGTGGCCAGCGCGTCAACCGGACGTGGGGCGATGAGGAACGTCAGGTGCCGGAGCGGCATCAGGCCAGTGATCTGGACTGAAGACTCAAGGGTGAAGCAGAACTAACTGTGGGAGCGAGCCTGCTCGCGAAAGAGGACGGTCAGTCGATGAAACTGTTGACTGACACACCGCCTTCGCCAGCAGGCTCGCTCCCACAGGGTGAAGCAGATCTCAAGCGTTATGCCGGTGAGTATCGGTGCTCTCGCCCTGATCGCCCGTCAGAGGGTGGCGTCGATTTTTTTCGCGGCGTCCTCGCTGACCCAGGCGTGCCAGACCTCCGGGTGTTCCTTGAGGAACGTCCTGGCCAACTTGGGCGATTCGATACGTTCACTGGTCATCCTTGCCAGGTTCTGGTTCAGCAGGTCGATGGGAATATTGACCTTCTGCAGGACCTCGACCAGCTCGGGCGCCTGTTCATGAAAGACGCTGGAGAGGCCCACCATGGTGACCACGTCCTTGTTGGACCCGGTCTTTTCTTCCAGCCTGATTGCATCGATCTGCCCCATCAACGGCGTCGGTGACCAGTAGTAGAACAGCACCGGTTCGCCGCGTTTGTAGCTCGACAGGACCGCCGCATCCAACGCCGCACCGGTGCCCGGACGGAAATTGGTGAAGGTGTTTTCAAGCCCGTACTCTTTCAACATCTCGGTATTGTCCTGTTCGCAGATCCAGCCCGCAGGACAGTTATAGAAACGGCCCTTGGAGGGCTCTTCCGAGTCCTTGAACACGCCCGGGTATTTGCCCAGATCGGCGACGGTCTTGAGCTCGGGTGCTTGCGCCGGCCGTTTGCGTTTGGCGTCCCCCTCGACGACATAACGCGGTACGTACCAGCCCTGGGTCGCACCGATGATCGGCGCCCCCACCCCGACAACCTTCCCGGCCGCCGCGGATTTTTTCCAGACTTCGCTGCGCTCCATCCACTCTTCACCGAACACCTGGATGTCGTTGGCGGCCAGGGCGGTTTCAAGAATGATGGTGTTGCCTACCAACTGGTCCGTTTTGCAGCCATAGCCATCCTTGAGCACGATCATCATGATGTCGGTCAGGAGCATCCCACTCTCCCAATTCAGACCGGCAAACTTCACCGGCTTGCCCGAATCACACCACGCTGACGCCTGGCTTGAAGCACTGCCAACAAGCAAACCCAGGGTGAGTAACGAGGCCAGCAATTTCTTCCTGCTTTTCATGATCAGACGCTCCGAAATTATTATTGGGGGCAGCGAACTGGTGCGTGCTACACGCGAAGGAGTGAATCAATGCTTTTTATTTTTCGAGAGAAACTCAAGCCAACGGATCGACCGAGGTGCGTCCGTAAAACAGTTTTCGGGCGTAATCGCTGAATTCGACATTGGGCTGATCCACATAGGCGAATACCGCGTTGAGTCTGAGCCTGTCCCCTTCCACTGGCGTCACGCGGTGCAGTGAATAACGGCCACGGAACAATGACAAGGTGCCTGGCACCTGGGGCAAAACTTCTACCGCCTGAGTGTTCGCGTCATCAAGGAACTGCCTGACCGCTTCATGGCAATCATCGTGCTCGTTGCGCAGCATGCGTACATACTCGAAATCCCCACCGCGGTTCGCCGCTTGCAGCGACAGCGTGACGCTGAAGTCAGATCGATCGAAATGCCATCCCAATTGCTGCCCGGCGGTAAAGCCCTGCAAGTTCAAGGCGGCCAAGGGATCGGCGTGGCGATAGAGCGTGTCCAGACCGAGTACATCCCGGATGAACGCCAACACGTCGTCTGACTCATAGAGGTTTCTCACCCAGTTGTCGGCCGGAATGTCCGCGTAGGCGACGGTGTCTTTTTCGGTTTTCATCAACCGACGCAGCGGGTGTTGCGGGTCAACACTCTGCTCCTGGGGTTTGAAATACACCGTGTGGTTCTCCCGAAAATGGAACATCCGCGGGTGCAGTGCGAGGGTTTGGTCGGCCATCGTGCCCACCGGTTCATCACGGACAAACCCCGGGAAGATCGCAACCCCCTCTTGCTGAAGCAAGGTTTGGCTTCGAGCAACCAGTTCGCGATACGCGCAGCTGTTTCGATCGGTGATGGGATAACGCTCAAGGTCGACGATATCGCCCAGGGTGACGGCGGGTTCCAGCGCAAGCATGGTCATGGTTCTTGTTCTCCGTTGGCTGTTGCTGGAACCAGATTGCTATGCTGGAAAAAACAAGTCACGCTCATAATTTTACGTATTTTTGTGAATTATTTTCAGGTCGCGCGCCCATGAGACTCACCCTGGATCACCTGGTCATGCTTCAAACGCTGTCGGAAGTCGACTCCGTCACCGCTGTCGCCGAGCGTTTATGGCTCACGCCCTCCGCAGTCAGTCATCGCATGCGCGAGGCCGAGCGCCGATTGGGCGTGAACCTGACAGAGCGCTCGGGCGGAAAGCTGCGACTCAGCCCCGCCGGCGTGCGCCTGGAACGCGCCGCCCGGGACATCATCGCGATCCTCAACGAAGCGGAGTCCGAAGCCCGGTCCATGGCCGGAGGGGTGACCGCGTTTGTCCGCATGGGTGTGACGTCCTACGGTCCGTTTCGCTGGATTCCAAAATTCATCAAGCACTACTCAAGCCTGCGCCCGGATATCGAAATCACTTTGGTGACGGTGCCGCGCAACGATGTCTACGCAAGCCTCATGCAAGGTCGGCTGGATGTATCGATCATTGATGACGGCATGGTCCCCAGCGGTGTCGCCAAACTGCCGCTGTTCCGGGACGACTTGATTGCGATCATGGCCACCGACCATCCCCTGGCGGGCAGAAAGAATATCTACGCCGAAGACTTCAAGACCTACAACCTGGTGACGTACTCGACCGACCGTGCAAGCGGCTGGGAATACGACCGATTCTTCGCTCCCGCCAGCATCTTGCCGAGGCGGATGATCACGGTCGAGGTGATCGAAGCCATCGTCGAACTGGTGCGCTCGGGGTACGGCATCAGCATATTGCAACGGGATCTGGTGACGCCCAGCCTTGAACGGGGGGAACTGGCATGGGCCAAACTCAATGACGGCCTGGATATCGCGTGGAATGCAATCGTCCGCCCTTCCGAGCAGGAAAACAGCGAGGTCAATAAGATGGTCGCTGAGCTCAATGACTGGATTAAAACCCAGGAACAAGCCTGATTCGGCAGTTGTCCCGGCTTTCATCGATGCAAGCGACGGCACCCGCGAACTTTTTCCTGATTATCGGTCTATGTGGATAGGCACATTTGCTCGCTCAGCGCAGATGGCCACATGTCAGAACGTCTATCAGAGGTTGTCTTTGCTCATGAAATTCCATGGTCCACGGATGGTGCTCTTCGGCCTGTTCGCGTTAGCGGCAGCCGGCTCGGCATCAGCGACACAGATGAAGACCTCAGCCCCTGCTTTCGCCACCGAAGTCACAGCCGTCCAGGCCCAGGAACACGTGGCGCAAAACCCTTGGCCGACCTTGGCCAGCATGGCCGCGCAGCCATCAGGGACGTTGCTGGCCCATGACGACCGCTATTGGCATGACGGCCGTTGGTACGACCGCAGGGACGATTGGCGCCGGGAAGAGTGGCGCAAAGAGCAATGGCGCAGAGAGCAAGCCCGCCGCGAAGCCGAACGTCATCGTGACTGGGAACGCCACCACGATCGGGTCATGGGACACCGCTACGACAATGATCGCCGCTATTATCGTCGCTAGTGCACTGGACATCACGTCACATGGGTGACTTATAGGGTATCGCTCGATACCCTTATCTGGCCGTCGCCTGACGGTTTCCGGATCAAAGCCCATTTCACCCAGACGAGCGTGTCATGAAATCCCCCGCAGGTTTGCTGCTGTCGGCTATCGAGCTGGACCGCGCCAGTGCCATTCCCCTTTACCGTCAGCTGTACCTGCAAATTCGCAAACAGATCCTCAACGGCAGGCTCCAGAGCGGTGCGCGCCTGCCCTCGACCCGTACCTTGAGCAACGAGCTGGGGTTGTCGCGGATAACCCTTCTCAATGCATTCGATCAACTGATTGCGGAAGGCTTCCTGGCCTCGCGCACCGGTGCCGGCACCTACGTCGGCACCGAGTGGGAAAGCCGGGGCCTGGAAGATGAGCAACAGCGCCAGCCTCCGCGCCTGTCGGACCTCAGCCAGTCAATGCTGTCGCTGCGCAGCGATCATTTTCGCGGGGTGTCCTATGCCGACTGGGACCCAGCGACCCCGACCTCCTTCTTGCCCAGCCACAGCACCTATGACGCTTTCCCGCAGGCGATCTGGCGACGCCTGATGAACCGTCACTTGCAAAAGCCCACCAAGGCAATCCTGGGCTACGGCGAGTTGCAAGGTTTGCAGGCACTTCGCACAGCGATTGCCGAATACGTCTTCGATGCACGCGGCATCGACTGCACGGCCGGGCAAGTGGTGATCGTTTCCGGCGCGCAGCAAGCGTTCAACCTGCTGGGGATGTTGCTGCTCAATCCGCAGGACAGCGTCTGGATGGAAGACCCGGGGCACATCGCCGCGCGCATTGCGTTGCAGGCCCAGGGCGCTCAAATCGTTCCATTGCGCATTGATGAGCAAGGGATCGATGTCCAGCAGGGTCTGGCCGAATGCCCCGATGCCCGCCTGGTGTTTTGCACGCCTTCGCGCCAGCACCCTTTGGGCGTCACCTTGAGTTACGCGCGGCGCCAGGCACTGATTGATTGGGCGGCGCAGCAACAGAGCTGGATCATCGAGGACGATTGCGACAGTGAGTTTCGCTACAGCGGCCGCCTCCTCCCGGCCCTGTATGCCTTGGACCAGATGGCCCGGGTGATCTACGTCGGCACCTTCAGCAAAGTGCTCTTTCCGTCACTGAGGCTCGGTTATGTGATTCTGCCGCAGGCCCTGGTCGAACCCTTCTGCACCCTGCGCGCGGTCATGGATCGCAGCCCGCCCACACTGCTTCAGGCGACAACGGCGGACTTCATGAGTGAAGGCCATTTCCTGGGGCACATCCGCCGCATGCGCGCACTGTACAAGGCACGCCAACAGGCGCTGATCGAGCAGCTTGAAACGCAGATCGGCAGTTTTTTCAGGATCGCTCCAACGGATGCCGGCATGCACCTGATCGCCTGGCTGCCGCCCGAACTCAGTGACACTGAAATCGCCGGGCAACTGGCCCGGCACAACATCCACACCTACGCCTTGAGCGACTACCGCATCCAGCATGCCCTGCCGCCGGCCCTGTTGATCGGCTTTGCCGGCACACCTGAAAACCAGGCGCGGGAACGGGTCGAAGCGCTGGCCCGGGCCTTGCGTACTTTGGGTTACCTACCCCCGACCGCTTGAAGCGAGGCAAGTGGTCTTATCAATTAACGGATAATGGATCTATCGAGCGTTCCTGACTGGCGCGATAAAGGCGGCGTCTGAACCAGGAACGACTCTAATGAACAATACGATCCAGGAACGATTCAACGCCTTGCTGAGCCATAAGGTGTTCGAACACGGGGACGCTCCCGTGCTGACGGACGCACTGGCCCGGCGGTTGCTCCAGCGTCTGGGGCAATTGCGCCTGTTTGCCCACGCTTACCCGCTATTGACCAACCTCACTCACGGTCGAGTGACCCCTGCCGACTTGCTGGATTTCGCCTATCGCCACGAGCTGCAAGGCCTGAGCCTGCACTTACTCGATGGCGAGGAAAACAGCCTGAGCCAAATGTCATCCACGCAACTCCAGGCCTTTGCCGACAAGGCACAGGCGCTGGGATTGGATGTGCACCTGGAAATCAGCAGCACGCGGAAAAAAGATGTCGATCAGGTGATCGCCATCGCCAGGGCCCTGGGGGTGCGCAACATCCGTGTTTACTCGCGCTACGAGGGCACGCTGTCGCAGGTCATGGACGTGATCGAGACCGACCTGCGCTACTTGGCGCAACAGGCCGACGAACACGATCTGTACTTTGATTTCGAGCAACACGAAGAACTCAAGAGCGGCGAAATCGCGCAACTGCTCAATCGTCTCAATCACCCTCGCCTGCACGCCCTGTTCGACTTCGGCAACATGATCAATGCCTGCGAACAGCCCCTTCAAGCCCTGCGCAACCTGGCGCCACACATCCGCCAGACTCACCTCAAGGGCGTGCGCATCGTCCCCGAGCAAAACGGCTTCGGCCATTACGGCGTCTTGCAGGGCAGCGACGAGGACGACCTGCCCGGCGCCCGTATGTTGTTCGAGCTGCTGATGCTGGGGGAAACCACCCCGCAGGTGATCGCCTTCATTCTCGAGCAGGAAAACCACTACGTGGCCCCGGCTTTCCGTCAAAGCCTCGAGGCGGACGACCCCTTCATTGCCTACCGGGAGATGAGCGAAACGCCGCTGCCAAACGGCTACTCGCTGGAGCGAATGCTGGCCGATGAACACCGCTGGGCGAACAACCAGGTCGCCTGGGTCCGGGGCGTGCTGGCCGAACTGCGCACCCTGGCCGAGCTGACCCTGGCCTCCTCTTCCAACGCCTGAACCTGACGACCCGACTACGCCCGGAGAACAATAATGACAACTCAAAACAAGGCCAAATGGCTCAGATTTCTGATCCTCATCCTCGGTGGCGGCACCATCTACAAGCTGGCGAACCTCAAGGACGCTTTCTATGTGCCCATGCAGGAATTCATGGGTTTGAGTCACACCGAAATCGGCATGCTACTCAGTGCCAACGCAATCATCGCCACGGCGCTGTTTGTCATTGGTGGCCTGCTCGCCGATCGCTACGAAACGCGCAAACTGATTCCCCTGGGCCTGATCGGCACCGGTAGCCTGGGCTTGTACCTGGTGACCTTTCCGCCGTTCAACCATTTGCTGATCGTGTTCAGCCTGCTGGCCGTCTGTGCCGACTGCCTGTTCTGGCCTTCGCTGCTCAAGGCCATCCGCAACCTGGGTGACGATCAGGAGCAAGGCCGCTTGTTCGGCCTGCTCGAAGGCGGGCGTGGCGTGGTGGATACCCTGGTGGCCTTCTCCGCCCTGGGCGTGTTCGTCGCCATGGGTTCGGGCGAAACCGGCTTGAAGTCGGCGATCCTGTTCTACTCGGTCATCGACATTTTGGCGGGCAGCCTGACCTGGTTCCTGCTCAAGGGCGGCAACACGCAATCGGCAGCCAAGCCGAAAAATGGTTTGGCGAACCTGATGGAAGCGATCAAGGTGCCGGGGATCTGGCTGGTCAGCCTCAACGTGTTCATGGTCTACATCGTCTACTGCGGCCTGACTTACTTCATTCCGTACCTCAAGGAAATGTACGGCTTGCCCGTGGCACTGGTGGGCGCCTACGGGATCATCAACCAATACTTCCTGAAGATCCTTGGCGGGCCTGCCGGCGGTTTCATTGCCGACAAGCAATTCAAAAGCACCAGCCGCTACCTGAAATGGGCATTCCTGGCGCTGCTGCCGCTGATGGGCGTGATCATGCTGATCCCGAAAAGCCCGAGCTTCATCTATGCGGGCATGGCCGCCACCCTGTCCTTCGCCCTGATCGTGTTCTCCATGCGTGGCGTGTTCTGGGCGCCCATGGGTGAAGTCGGCATTCCCCAGCACATCACCGGCTCGGCTTTCGGCATCGGATGCCTGATCGGCTATGCCCCCGGCATGTTCGCCTACGTCATCTATGGCGCGATCCTCGACCACTTCCCCGGTGAACAGGGCTACAACTACGTCTTCACCCTGATGAGCGGACTGGCCATTGTCGGTTTCATGGTGTCCAGCCTGCTCTACCAAGCGGTGCGCAAAAAGACCGTGGCTGTTGACGGGATGAGCGCGGCGCAAGCCTGATCATTGGCGTGGGCTGAAGGCGGCACTTCGTGCCAGCCGACCTGATCTCGAATTAACGCATTCACCTGTAGGAGCAGAGCTTGCTTGCGATGACGGCAGTCCAATCAACAATGCGTTGACTGACGCACCGCCATCGCGAGCAAGCTTTGCTCCTACAGGTATGCGTATATGCCAATAACGGATACGTACACCGTCTCAATTGAACAGCATCACGCAATCCACGGAGCACACGTCCCTTTGTAGGAGCAGAGCTTGCTCCTACAGGTATGCGTATATGCCAAAAACGGATACGTACGCCGTCTCAATTGAACAGCATCACGCTATCCACGGAGCACACCTCCCTTTGTAGGAGCAGAGCTTGCTCGCGATGACGACAGTCCAATCAACAATGCGCTGCCTGACACACCGCCATCGCGAGCAAGCTTTGCTCCTACAGGTAGGCGTATATGCCAATAACGGATACGTACGTCGTCTCAATTGAACAGCATCACGCAATCAACGGAGCACACGTCCCTTTGTAGGAGCAGAGCTTGCTCGCGATGATGGCAGTCCAATCAACAATGCGTTGCCGGACACTCCGCCATCGCGAGCAAGCTTGCTCCTACAGGTATGCGTATATGCCAAAAACGGATACGTACGCCGTCTCAATTGAACAGCATCACGCAATCAACGGAGCACACCTCCCTTTGTAGGAGCAGAGCTTGCTCGCGATGATGGCAGTCCAATCAACAATGCGCTGCCGGACACTCCGCCATCGCGAGCAAGCTTGCTCCTACAGGTAGGCGTATATGCCAAAAACGGATACGTACGCCGTCTCAATTGAACAGCATCACGCAATCAACGGAGCACACGCCCCTTTGTAGGAGCGAGCCTGCTCGCGAAAAACGCCAGGACGCCACGGGCATTCAGACAGCCCGCGTTATCGTTGACGTTCATCGCGAGCAGGCTCGCTCCTACAGGGGATTGATAACATCCGCCAAAACCAGGTCGTTTCACCAAGTCTGTCGGACCACAGCACTTACTTCATTTGAGTTCCGTTCTTATTTCGGTGCCAGGCACGAAAAACTTACCTGGATCATCGGCCTGCTTCAGGTCAATCAAGGCTCGGCAAATGCAATGCGAGAACTGTTCCTTTATTGCGTCGGGGTCTTGCCATGCCATTTGCGATGACTGCAAGGCTTGTCCGTTGGACGATTTGTAGCAGGTACAATTGTCCAGTCGGGTGATGCCAGTGTTGCTTTGACAAGCCGTGGTCAGCAAAGCGATCGCGATGACCATGACGAAGCGTTTCATTGGCTTCTCCTCCCAAGCTGTTCTGCTCAATAGGCCCGACATTAGGAAGAAGCTTAGCTGTCATTTTCCATCGATCCATTCACCGGTTGTTTTCAATCAAAAGCGAACAGGAACCTGAGTCGACAGTTAAACTGATACCATTCAGAGACTTACAAGCCGAGTCGAAAAATATGAACCGCCGTAAAAAAATCAATCAGCTATTAAAGGCAAACGCCAAGAAGGCCAGTGCCAAATTGGCACCGAAAAAGCCCAAATACATCAGTAAAGCCGATCGCCTGAAACTGGCTGCTGAATCCATTCAAGACCCGGTCGTTTCCTCCGAAGTTTGATCTCGGTTTCTGGAAAACCGCTGTCTTATACCGATGCACGCCGTCGGCACGTACCTTAAGTACACGGCCAAGCCACCGATGAGCCTGAAAAAATCACTGTGCTTTCAGAATGCCATCGCTCGACAGGCCCGTTCCCGGCGCTATATTTGTAAAGCCGTAACAATTCAGTACATTTGGTTACATGGAAGGTTGGCGATGCCGGGAAGCGTCGTTGGCAAGTCTCGCGTGTTGACACTATCGGTTTAATTGCCCGTTCGTCATGGATAACTGGAGGCCCGGATACCATGCAACCGCCAGAACTGGCCTCATGCCCTGTCGACTCGGCTGAAAACAGGCACGTTGACAACGCCCGCCTGCTGCACGATTTGCAGATGCACCAACTCGAACTGCAAATGCAGAACGACGAGCTGCGCAACGCGCATCTGGCCCTGCAGGCCTCCCGCGACCTCTATCAGGACCTGTATGAGCATGCACCGGTTGGCTATCTCACCTTGAGCCTGGAAGGCGTGGTGGAGGCCATCAATCGGACCGGTGAAAATTTACTGGGGGTTTCAAGGCAGCAACTGCTGCAGCGGCGTTTCAGTAGTCAAGTGGCACCGGCAGACCGGGATAATTGGCACGTGGCGTTTGTAAAGGCCTGCCTGACGTCCCATCCGCAAGAGTGCGAACTGACCTTGCAACGGGCCGGTGGCGACGAATGGCTGGCCAGGCTCAATTGCGTCAAGCACGGTGACAATCCCTCAATCCTGCGCATTACCCTGACCGACCTGACCGCCCGGCGGCATCTGGAAAGTCGCCTCAACCTGGCCGCAAGCGTCTTCACCCATGCCCGCGAAGCCATCATGGTGACCGATCCCAAATGCCTGATCGTAGAGATCAATAATGCGTTCAGCACCATCACCGGCTATTCGCGTGATGAAGCCCTGGGCATGAACCTGCGTTTTCTGGCACCGGAATTCGCCGAAGCCGACCCCTACCCGACACTCTGGCGCAGCCTCGAGGAACACCACCACTGGCAGGGTCAGTTGTGGAACCGACGACGCAATGGCGACAGCTTTGTCACACGCCAGACCATCAGCGCGATCCTGTGTTCCGAGGGCAAGGTCCAAAACTATGTGTTCCTGTTCACCGACAACACTGAACTGCACGAATACCAACGCCAGCTCGAATACATCGCCCACTACGACCCGCTGACCAGCCTGCCCAATCGTGTTCTGCTCGGCTTGCGACTGCAGCAGGCCATGGCCCATGCGCTCTCCCATGGCCGAACGATTGCCCTGGCCTACCTGGACCTCGATGGCTTCAAGGCGATCAACGACGTGCACGGCCACGAAACCGGTGACAAGGTGTTGGCCATCGTTGCTCGGCGTATGAAAAAGAACCTGCGCGAAGCCTGCACCCTGGCGCGCCTGGGCGGTGACGAGTTTGTCGCGCTGATCGTGGATCTCGACGAAGTCAGCGACAGCGCTGCCATGCTGGAACGACTGTTGATCGCCGCCAGCGACCCCATACACATCGATCAGTTGCGGATCACGCTTTCAGCCAGCGCCGGCGTCACCTACTACCCGCAGGAAGGCGAAGTCAGCGCCGACCAGTTGCTACGCCAGGCCGACCAGGCGATGTACCAGGCCAAGTTGGCCGGGAAGAATCGCTATCACGTGTTCGATGCCCGGCACGACCTGGACCTGCGCGGCCACAATACCCGCCTGGACCGTATCGAACGCGCTGTACGCGATCAGGAGTTGCGCCTGCTCTATCAACCCAAGGTCAACATGCGCACCGGTGAGGTGGTGGGAGCCGAAGCCCTCGTGCGCTGGATGCACCCGAAACGGGGGCTGCTGTTACCGAAAAACTTCCTGCCGCTGGTGGAAAATCATCCGCTGGCGGAGAGCATCGACAAGTGGGTCCTGGAGCACGCGCTGGCGCAAATGCAGGCATGGGGCCGGCAAGGTGTGAACATACCGATCAGTATCAATGTGGGGGGCCGCCAGTTGCAGCACCCTGACTTCGTCGCCAACCTGACCAAGCAGCTGGCAGCCTACCCGGATGTCGAGCCAAGCCGGCTGATGATCGAAATCCTGGAAAGCTGCGCCCTCGATAACATCGATGATGTGTCTCGCACCATTCGCAGTTGCGCCGCCATGGGCGTGGCCTTCGCACTGGACGACTTCGGCACCGGGTATTCATCGCTCAATCATCTTAAGCGCTTGCCCGTGGCCCAATTGAAGATCGATCAGAGTTTCATCAAGGACATGCTCGACTCCAGCCAGGACATCCCCATCCTGCGGGCCATGCTCGAACTGGCCGCCGCCTTCGGTCACGAGATCGTCGCCGAGGGGGTCGACAGCGCTGCCCAAGGGCAGCGTCTGCTGCAACTGGGTTGTGAACTGGGACAGGGGTTCGCAATTGCCGAACCCATGCTGGCCTGCCAACTGCCTGAATGGATCACGCACTGGAGGCAACATCAGCATTGGCAGCGCAGCCTGCAACCTTGAACCGCTGGCTCGGCGCCCCTGCCCCGGCGCCGATACCTCTCAGTTGGCTGTCCGGCAAATCTCCTCGATAGTGCCGGCCAGCTCGTCAAATGCGATCGGTTTGCCCACGTGGCGGGTGAAACCCGAGGCCTTGCTCTGCTTGATATCGGACGGTGTGCCACCGCTCAAGGCGATACTCGGCGTACTCTTGCCGCCAGGCAATCGGCGCAAGGCTTCCATCAGCGAATGGCCATTCATGCCAGCCATGCCAATATCGGAAATGATCAGGTCATAGGTCTGTCTCGCCGCCGCCTCCAGCGCCATGTGCGGATCGTGGAAGGCACTGACGTGGGCAGCTTCCATTTCCAGCAGCGTGGTCAAGGTTTCCAGCTCATCGCGCGAGTCGTCCACCAGCAGCACTTTCAAACTGGCCAGACGCCCACTCCTGCCGGTGTCAGCCTGGCCATTCAACGACTCCGACTCCGGCTTGTGAAAGCTCAGCGGCAACAACACCGTGAACCGACTGCCCTTGCCCAGGCCTTGCGAATGCACCCTGACCGAACCACCATGGGCTTCGGCCAGTTGCAGGACCAATGACAGCCCGATGCCCATTCCCTCTCGGTGATGGGTGGAATGCAGCGTATCAGCCTGGCTGAACGGGTCGAACAGCGTGTCCAACTGGTCCCGTGGGATACCACGGCCCGTGTCGATGACTTCCAGCTTGGCGTCATCGCCATATCGCGTAGCGACCACGCGGATCTGTCCGTCGACCGGGGTGAATTTCAGCGCGTTGCTGAGCAGGTTCCAGACGATCTGCTCGACACGCATCGGATCAGCATCAACAAGCAACGCATCTTCGGCGGGGTCCGGAAGATCCATCAACAAGCGCGGACCGCTTTCATCGTCGATGGCGTGGCAAACCTCCTGTACCAAGGTTGTCAGGCTGATGGTGTCGCGCTTGAGTTGCAGTTTGCCGGTACGCACACGGGCCACATCCAGCAAATCATCGATGACCCGTACCTGACTGGTCACGGCATCGCGGATGGTGTCCACGGCTCGGGCTGCGGTGTTGTTTCGAATCATCATGGGCAAGCGGCGAAGCATTTCGGCGTTGAGCTGAATCAGATTCAACGGATGCTTGAGCTCGCGGGACATCACTGCAAAGAATTCGTCCTTGAGCTGACTGGTGTCCTGAATTTGCGCCAGCCTGAGGGTTTGTTCCTGGTGGAGCTCAACCTGGCTGGTCAGGTCACGGGCGATCTTGACGAAGCCCCTGAAATTCTCGCCTCGCAGGAACGTCACTTCGCTGGTGCAATAGAAGCGGCTGCCATCACGGCGCACGTGCCAACGCTCGTCCTCGTTACGCCCCTGACGCCGCGTCGCCTCAAGCTCGGCCTCCGGCACACCGGCGGCGCGGTCCTCGGGCGTGTAGATAAAGTCCAGATAACGGCCTTCGGCTTCGGCCTTGCTGTAGCCGAAAATCAGCTCGGCACCGGTGTTCCAGCTGGTGACCAGCCCTTGTTCGTCCTCGATGATGATGGCGTAGTCGCGGGTGCTCTCCGCCACCAGACGCACGCGTTCCTCGCCCAGTCGCAGTTCCTCTTCGGCTGCGCGCCGCTTGGTGATATCGATGAAGGTCAACACCATGCCGTCGATGTAGTTCTCGCAGGAGCGATACGGCAGCAGCCGCGCGATGTACCAGCGGCCGTCGACGCTGCTGACCTCGCGCTCGATGGTGCTGAGGGTCTCGAACACGGTCTTGGCGTCGTTGACCATTTCGTCATAGGCCAGGCGATGGGTGATGTCGAGCAATGAACGACCCGTGTCCACCGGCAGCATGCTGAAGATGTCAGCGGCCCGCGGGGTAAACCATTTGATGCGCAAGTTACGGTCGACAAAGATCGTCGCGATGTCGGTGGACGCAATGAGGTTGGTCAGGTAGTCGTTGATCTTATCGGTCTCTTCGACCTTGGTCTTGAGTTCGGCATTGACCGTCAACAGCTCTTCGTTGATCGACTGCAGCTCCTCCTTGCTGGTTTCCAGCTCCTCGGTGGCCGAGCGCAGTTCCTCGTTGATCGCCTGCATTTCCTCATTGGACGCCTTGAGTTCTTCGCTGGAAATTTCCGACTGCTCGACGGTGTCCTGCAGTTGCAGTTTGGTGCGTTGCAGATCGCGTTCCAGATTCGACAGCACCTGGTTTTCCGCGAGCACCGCCGTGCTGGCTTTCAGGTTTTCGGGATCGACTTCCCGTTCGTCGAACACCAGCAGCACGCAATCGCTCTCGGTCTCTTTGTCGGCATAAGGGTAAGCGGTGATGTCGACCTGGTAATGAGCGTTCTCGCGAAACAGATCGATCTGCCGGGCTCGCACGGCGGTGCCGCTTTGGTGCGCTTGAAACAGTGCGGTGCGCAGCTCCAGACGCAACTGCGGGATCACCAGATTCAGCAGGTTGCGCGTCACTTCACCGGCGACATGGCACAGGAAGCGCCCGGCTCCCTCGCTCAAGTGCATGATGTCGGCGTTGCTGTCGACGATCATGCTCGGCGGTGTGCTGCGCTCCAGCGCGCGTTGGTGGATGTCGGCGAATGACAGCTTGCGCTGCGCCGGCATGGTGGGCACGGTCGTCGTGCTCATGGGCCTGGAGTAGCTTCCCCGGGGCATGCTCAGCATTCGTCGCTCGGCCGGCGCGCCGGTCTTGGCGCGAAAGATGCGGTTTTTCTTGTCCAGGGCCGTGAACAGTTCGGGACACAGGTCCACCGACTCCGAGGACCCGAGGAAAAGGTAACCCCCAGGGTTCAGGGCGAAGTGGAACATCCGCAAAATCTCGCGCTGTACCTCGCGGTCCAGGTAGATCAGCAGATTGCGGCACACGATCAGGTCGATCTGCGAGAACGGCGGGTCCACCAGCAGGCTGTGCTTGGCGAACAATACTTTCTCGCGAACCTCCTTGCGCACGCGGTAGGCATTTTCCTCTCGGATGAAATACTGACGCAAACGCGCGGGAGGGATGTCCGCGACGATGGCCTGGGGATAGGCGCCCACTCGGCCGATGGCCACCGCGCGCTCGTCGATGTCGGTGGCAAATACCTGAATCCTGGCGGTCGATGCGCTGGCCAGTTGCTGGTCATTGAGCAGCATACCCAGGGTGTAGGCTTCTTCGCCCGTGGAGGTGCCCGCCGACCACACCCGTAACTCCTCACGAGGGCGGCCATTGGAGCCCGGCGCAGCGAACAACTGCGGCAGCACATCACGCTCCAGCGCCTCGAAGGCCTCGGGATCACGGAAAAAATTGGTCACGCCGATCAGCATGTCACCCAGCAGCGCCTTGTTTTCCGCCGGGTTCTCCAGCAGATACTGGTAATAGGCGCGCAAGTCGGGTTGCGCGGTGACCTGCATGCGTCGCTCTACACGGCGCAGCACCGTGGCGCGTTTGTAGTGCTTGAAATCGTGCCCCGTGCCGACACGCAGCTGGATCAGGATTTCCTGAATCAGGTGTTCGGCCAATGCGGCTTCGCGCTCGTTGCGCGGAGCGAGCGTATTCAGACCCGCATCGACGGGCAACACGATCTGGCGCGAGTTGCGCCACAGCTCCATGAGCTTGTGCGGCATCTCCCTCACGGGCAAAACAAAATCCACCATTTGGGTGACGATCGCCGCTTGAGGCATGCCGGAAAACTCGGCATCTTCCGGCGCCTGAACCAAAGTGATACCGCCTTGTTCCTTGATCCGCGACAGCCCCACTGCCCCGTCCGAACCCGTGCCGGACAACACCACGCAGAAGGCACGTTCGCGATGAACATCGGCCAGATCACGAAAGAACAGGTCAATGGCGACATGGCCGCCACGACGGGCCTCAGGCTGAGCCACCCGTAAATGCCCATCGTCCATCGACAGGTTGTGGGCAGGTGAAATGACGTAGACATGATCAGGCTTGATCGGGACGGTTTCGGTGACCTGGATCACCGGCATGGCCGTGACGTCCTGCAGCAGCTTGCCGGCAATGCTCTGATGGTCCGGTGACAGGTGAAAAATGATCACGAAGGCCATGCCGCTATCGGCAGGCATGTGCTCGAGCAAACACTTGACCGCCTGCAGGCCGCCCGCAGACGCGCCCACGCCCACGATAGCGAAAGGCAATTGGCTGGACTTATGTCCTGACCCATGGGGCAAGGTGTTTTCGCGCTCGGGGGAACTGACCATATCTATCCTTGGAGATTGGAAAAGCATCGGCGTGCACCGGCCCGCCATCGCCTCTGATCTCTTCATGATAAGGCCCCACGATGCGTTGTGGCGACTTGATTTTGAGCGGTTTCCCCCTCTCAGGTCGCGCGTTCCGGGGGACGTCCGAAAGAGGCCACGCGATGCGGGCAATCGGTGTTGGCCATGCCTGATATCCCATTACTGATTGCCTTCCCACAGCGTCCGCGGAACGCATACCGTCCCCTCGAGTAACAACCGGGCCGTTCTCAGCAGACCGCAACTCATCAGGCGATCGTTTTCCAAGCGCAACTCTACGGTGAATTCTCCGGTCGGGTGTTCAATGGAGAGTTGCTTGAGGTCGCCCTCAACGACACTCGCCACGCCCGCTGCCACGCTGCCCTCGATCAGGCAGGCAACCGCCACGCTGACCGCACCGAACACGCCGATGCTGGTGTGGCATCGATGTGGAATGAAGGTACGAGTGCTGAGTGCCCCACCCGCTCGGGCGGGTGCAATCAGGCACATTTTTGGCACGTTGCGCTGGCTCACGTCGCCCAGGTTCATGCGCGGGCCTGCCTGCAAGCGGATCGATTCAAGCCGGGCCTTCAACGGGAGGTCGAGATCGAGTTGCTCAGGGGGTTCGTAACCACTGAGCCCGAGCGCTTCGGCGCGAATAAGAATGACCGGCATGCCATTGTCGATGCAGGTGACCTCGACTTCATCGAACACATCGACAGCGTTGCCGGTGGGTAGCAATGCGCCGCAACTGGACCCGGCAATGTCCTTGAACTCGACAACCAACGGCGCACCGCAGCCGGGCACCCCGTCAATCCGAGCCTGCCCTGAATAGCTGACGGAGCCATTCGGCGTCGGAACCTGAGCAATCGCAATCTGCCCGGTGTTCTCCATGAAAATGCGCACCGGGGTGACATCCCCCGTCGCAGCTACCAGCGCGCGTTCAATAGCAAAGGGCCCGACACCGGCCAGAATGTTGCCGCAGTTCTGGCCGTAATCGACACGCGGCTCATCCACCAGCACCTGGGCGAACAGGTAATCGACGTCGGCATCGTCGCGGGTGCTGGGCTTGATGATCGCCACTTTGCTGGTCAATGAGTCGCCGCCACCGAGGCCATCGATTTGCCGCGCATCCGGTGAGCCCATGACCGCCAGCAGCACGCGATCACGAAGTGCTGGGGCGGCAGGCAAGTCGCTGGCCAGGAAGTAAGCGCCTTTGGACGTCCCGCCACGCATCAACAGGCATGGAATACGTGTCTGGCCCATGCTCAGTCTCCGAGTTCGTCGAGGCTGTCGACATAGCGCAGGCCCTTTTCCGCGAGTCGCTGGCGCATGTTGTAGATGTCCAGACCCAGTTCGCCCTTGGCCAGGCGTAACGCTTTCTGCTCTTCCAGATCGGCGCGGGCGCGACTGGCTTCGAGCACCTGCGCGACCTCGTCCCGACGCACGATGACCACGCCGTCGTCATCGGCCACCACCACATCGCCCGGATTGACCAACTGGCCGCCGCACACCAGTGGCAGGTTCACCGAACCCAGGGTCTCTTTGATGGTGCCTTGCGCGCTGATGGCGCGGGACCAGACCGGGAAGCCCATTTCCCGCAAGGTGTGGGTGTCACGCACGCCGGCATCGATCACCAGCCCTCGCACGCCGTGAGCCTTGAGCGACGTGGCGAGCAGATCGCCGAAGTACCCGTCGGTGCAAGGTGAACTGGGCGCGACCACCAGAATATCGCCGGGGCGGCACTGCTCCACCGCCACATGGAACATCCAGTTATCGCCAGGGGCGACCAACACCGTGACCACCGAGCCGCTGATGGCCGTGCCCCGTTGAATCGGTGTAATCGAAGACGTCAGCAGGCCTTTTCGCCCCTGGGACTCGTGAATGGTCGCGACACCGAAGCGCCCCAGTTCATCGACCAACGTCTGCTCGGCTCTGGCAATGTTGCGCACCACGATGCCAGTTTTTCCAATCAGTTCGCTCATCCCAGGTTCTCCGTCACACGGGGGAAAATACTCTGGTAGCCCTCTCCATAAATGATGTCACGGCTGGAGGTGATCCCGACGTTGCGTTTGGCCTGCACGCCACGCTGCAAGGCGACGCGGGTGTAGTACTCCCACAGGTGTTCCTGGCCGGCCATGCACTGAATCGCCGCGTACTTTTTGTCCCAGACCTGGGTGATGTCCAGCAACACATCGGGACGCCATTCGCATTGCTCGGGCTGATGCGGTTCGAAGCTGTACACCGGTGGCGCGCCGACGATTTTCTCGCCCGGTTTGTAGCCTTCTGCCTGGGCGATGATGCGCGCTTCTTGCGTCAGGTTCATGGCCAGCGGGTGATCGTAGTTGTAAGGATCTTTGAGCGAATGGCTGAGAACGAACTCGGGCTGAACGCGACGAAACACATCGGCCAGGCGAAACAGCGTCTCCTTGTCGGCGCGCATCGGATAGTCGCCGATGTCGAAGAACTCGACGCTGGCACCCAGGATATCCGCAGCGGCCTGGGCCTCTTCACGGCGGGCGGTTTTGACGGTCTCTTCGCTCATCTGGCCCTTGCGCCACAGCTTGGCGGACTCACCGCGCTCGCCGAAGGACAGGCAGACGATGTGCACGTTGTAGCCTTGCTGCGCATGCAGCGCGATGGCGCCGCCGGCGCGCCAGACGAAATCGGCTGAGTGGGCGCTGACGACCAGCGCATTTTTTGGTGATTCGATCATTGCGGATACTCCTCCTGCAGTAGCCAAGAGCATCGCACCGCGACCTGCCGGCGCAGTAATGCGTTGCAGTGTTGCAGGTATGCGTTTTTTTTATTGCGAGCTCAATAAAGCGGATGCATAGTCCCGCACAGACTCCCTTGCGCAGAGCCAGCCACCATGCAATCCACTGAATTTTCCAACCTGATGAACGTGCGCGCCTTCGTCAGGGTGGCCGAGCATGGCAGCGTATCCAAAGCCTCTGTGGCCCTGTTCCGGGCGCAATCAGTGGTCACCCGGTCGATTTGCGAACTGGAAACCCGGCTCGATGTGCCCTTGTTCGAACGCCACGCCAACGGTATGCGTCTGACCGATTACGGTGAGCGTCTGTTGCCGCGGGCACAGCGGGTGCTGGCGGAACTGGAAAGCGTGCCACGACTGCTCGGCGGCGTGGGCAAACGCGCAGTCGAACCGCTATTCCTGTTCCAGGCCCGGCGCCTGCAAGTGTTCGTCAAACTTTGTGAAACCCGGCATATGCAAACCGTCGCCAGCCTGCTCGGTCTGAGCCAACCGGCCATCAGTTCGACGATCAAGGTCATGGAAAGCGGTTGCGGGCAGACACTCTTCGAACGCACACCTCGCGGCTTGCAACCGACAGGCGCCAGCCATGAAATCCTGTTCCCCATTCGCCGCGCACTCAATGAACTGCGTCACATCGAAACGGACATCACCGCCATCCGCGGGACCCTGCAAGGCGTGGTGCATATCGGCACCCTGCCCCTGGGACGCACGCGCATCCTGCCCGAAGCCATCGTGCGCCTGATGAGCGAACACCCGGCGATCCAGGTGATCACCAATGAGAGCCCGTTCGATCTGCTGGCGAGCGAGTTGCGAGCCGGCGATGTCGACTTCATTTTCGGCGCCCTGCGCTCGGACACCTACGCCAGCGACCTGACCGGCGAGGCACTACTGACGGAGGACATGGTGGTGTTGGCGCGGCGGGATCATCCGCTCTGTGCAAAAAAGGTTCTGCACGACGAACTCAGTGCCGCCCGATGGGTGCTGCCTCGCGCCGGCTCGCCCGCCCGGCGGATGCTCGATGAATGCTTCAACCGCTTCGGCATTGCGCCGCCCCGGTCGGTCGTGGAAAGCGGTGACATGGCAATCATTCGCGGGCTGTTGCTGCGCTCGGACATGCTCGCGGCCGTGTCCGCCCACCAGCTGGAACAGGAGATTGCTTCGGGTGAGTTGTGCATCCTGCCGCTGGAGCTGAATCAGACCACCCGAGCCATCGGCCTGACGTATCGCACCGGTTGCCTGCATTCGCCCGTGGCGCAAGCCTTGATGGATTCGATTCGTCGGGTAACCGGCGAACAATAAAATCTATTTATGTACGACACCAACCCCCTGTAGGAGCGAGCTTGCTCGCGAAGAGGCCGGCACATCCGGTATCAATGGTGACTGACATGCCGCCATCGCGAGCATGCTCGCTCCTACAGTGGGTGTTGAGTGAACACAAAGAATGTGGTCAACCGAGATCCCTGTAGGAGCGAGGCTTGCCCGCGATGGCGTCCGTGAGATTGTCATCGCGGGCAAGTCTTGCTCCCATGAGGTAGGTGTTTACAACAGGCTGAAGGGATAGCTGACAATCAGACGGTTTTCGTCGAACTCGTTGCTGCTGTAGTCGCGACGGATGCTGGAGTTGCGCAGGCGCATGTTGAGGCTCTTGAAGGCGCCGCTCTGCACCGTGTAGCCCAGTTCGGACTCGCGCCCCCATTCCTTGCCATCGGTGACGCTACCGGTGTGTACGTTATCGCCGCTGATGTAGCGGTTCATCAAGGTCAGGCCGGGAATACCCAAGGCAACGAAGTTGTAGTCATGGCGCAGTTGCCAGGATTTTTCCCGGGCGTTGTCATAGCTGCTGTTGTAGCTGTCGTTGGCCAATGTGCCGCCGCTGGTGCCGTTGACCCGCATCCACGCATCGTCACCGGTGAGTTTTTGCAAGCCAACGTAGAACGTGCTGCCGCCATAGCGGGCGGACAGCAGTGCCGAGAGGGTGCGGTTGTCCAGGTCGCCGGCACGGGCGCTGCCATCCTCGCGCCCCCAGAAGTAACCCAGGTTCGCCCCCAACGTCCAGGCACCCAGCGGCTGACTGTGAACCAGTTGCAGGTACTGCTGCTGATAGATGTCCTTGAGCTCGGCATTCCACAGGCCGATCATCGTGCGCTTGTCGTTGAAGCTGTACTCACCACCGACGAAGTTGAAACGATCGGAGGTGAACGCGGTTTTGCCCTGCATGAACATGTCTTCCATGCTCGAATCGTTGCGCGGGCTGTTCTGCCGGAACTGCCCGCCGTAGAGGCTCAGGCCGTCGATATCCTGCGAAGTCACCTGGCCGCCACGGAAGGTTTGCGGCAATGAGCGGCCATCGTCGGAACGCAGGATCGGCAGCACCGGCATCCACTCACCGACCTTCAGTTCGGTTTTGCCCACTTTCATTTTCCCGGCGACCGCCAGGCGTCCAAAATCATCGGCCGGACGTCCATCGCTATCAACCGGCAGCAGCTGCGTGCCACCGGTGCCCTTGCCACCGTCCAGCTTGACCGAGTAAAGCCCCAACACATCCACGCCAAACCCCACCGCACCTTGGGTGAAACCGGAACGAGCATCGAGGATGAAGTTCTGTGTCCACTCCTCGGCCTTGCCTTGCGGATAAGCCGGGTTGGTGAAATTGCGGTTGATGTAGAAGTTGCGCAGGTTCAGGTTAGCGCTGGCGTCTTCGATGAAACCGGCGGCCTGAACGCCCAGGGGTGCCACGCAAACTACGGCCAGCGAGCACGCGACTCGATGATTAACGGTGATTTTCATTGTTATTGTTTTCCGATTTTTGGGTAAAGGAATGCGCTGTGCCCGTAAGTGCCGGGCACAGTCAGATCAAACAGAAAGAATTAATGGCAACCTGGCTGAGGGTCGCCCCAGATGATCAGCGAGGGGCTTTGCCCGCCACCGAGTAGAGCACTTGTTGATTGCGGGTTTTCATGAACTCCTCCAGGCTTTGCCCACGCATCGCGGCGTAGACTTGCAAGTTGGGAATCCCCAGCACCGCCGCCAGTTTCTCCAGCACAAAGAAGATCGCTCCGTACTGGATCAATCCACGCCAGTCTCGGCGTCGCAGCAGTTCACGTTCCTCTTCACTCAAGCCCCCTTCCTCAAACAGCGCCTCGGGCGCTTCGAGAAAACGCTCGCGCCATTGCGGCTCGATCATGCGATGCAGGAACTTGTTCAAGCGATAGCCCTTGGCACTGCGCTCCAGGGTGAATGGATAAGTCCCTTCGAGTTTTTCAATACCGGCCAACTGGTGCTGCATGTGCTGCAAGTGTCGCGCGTTTACATCTGCCGGGACCGGCCGATCCTGATTCTCCAACAGCAGCGTGGCGATGCCGGTCATGGACGGCAGGTAGTAATCCTGATGCAGGTTTTTCACCGTGGCCGACAAGGCGCCACGCATGATCAGCCAGGTGATCACCTCCGAGCCTTCCATCCCGCCGAGGGTGGCGTACTCGGCATGGGTCATTTCGGTCAGGCGCACCGGGTCGTTGACCAGCAGATCGATGAACTGCTCGTCCCACTGCGGATTGTTGAAACCGCACCGCTCACCGTGTACCTGATGGGACACGCCACCGGTGGCGACAATGGCCACCTTCAGGTCTTCGGGATAGCTTTCGATCGCCCGGCGCAGGGCCTGGCCCAGCTTGTAGCAACGCAAGGCACTGGGGATCGGGAACTGCAGCACCCCAACCTGCAACGGCACGATCTCCACCGGCCACTGCGGATCGCAAGGCAACAACGCCGACATCGGCGAGAAGAAGCCGTGGTCCAGCGGCTTGTCGCGGAAGAAGCTCATGTCGAACTCATCGGCCATCAGGCTTTGGCCAATGTGTCGCGACAGCGCCGCATGCCCGCCCACCGCAGGCAGCGAGCGCGGGTTACCGCCCTCGTCCGCCACTTCGTAACGCTCATCGACCCCGAGGGAGAACGCACCATAGTGATCGAAGAAAAACGACGTCACGTGGTCGTTGAAGATGTAGAACAACACATCCGGCCGCTGCTCCTTCAACCACATTTTGATCGGCTCGAACCCTTCGAAAATCGGCGCCCAGGCTGCCTCGTTCTGTTTGTCGTGATCGACGGCAAAGCCGATGGTGGGTGTGTGGGATACCGCGAGGCCACCGATGATGCGTGCCATGATGAGTTCCTGCTTTTGATAAAAAGTGTTCGAAAAAGATTATTGCGCCACCAGGGCCTGGTTGACCCGGCGCCGGGCATGACCGTTGGCCAGGATCGCCAGGGCTGCGATGAAGGCCGGCACGCTCAACAGGGCGAACAGCAACGGCAGGCCCAACCCGAGGCTGAGCACCGCACCGCCGATGAGTGAGCCAAAGATAGCCCCGAATCGACCGATACCCAGCATCCAGCTCACGCCTGTGGCGCGGAAATCAGTCGGGTAATAGCCGGGCGCAAACGCGTTGAGTCCGGTCTGCGCACCGCTCATGCAGAAACCCGCGGCAATCACGCCCACCGCCAGCAGGCTCGATTCCAGGCTGAACGCCCCCAGCAGCAGAATAAAAATACCGCCCAAGGCATAGGAAGTCGCAATGACACCGTTCGGGTTGCGTCGGTCCATGATCCAGCCGACCACGATCGCCCCGACCGTACCGCCGATCTGGAACAAGCCGGTAATGGTCGCCGCCCGCTCAATGGACAGGCCGCCCTCACGCAACAGGGTCGGCATCCAGCCCATGGTCAGGTAGATCACCAACAGGCCCATGAAATAGGTCAGCCACAGCGCCAGCGTGCCGGTGCGATAGCGCTCGGTGAAGAGCATGCGCACCGGCGCTTTGTGCTGCGCCTGGGGTTCGGCGAGGGTGAAGTGTGTGGTCGCCGCGAAAGTGCCACCGAGCTTGTTCAAGACTTTGGCGATCTGCGCGGCAGGCGCATTACGCGCCGCCAGGAACCGTGCGGACTCTGGCAACAGCAGCCAGAGGAAAGGCAACAACACCAGCGGCAGGATACCGCCCACCAGCAAGACCGATTGCCAGCCGTGCAAAGGAATCAACCAGGCCGCCAACAAACCGCCAAGCCCCGAGCCCATGTTGAAACCGGTGAACATGATGGTGATGAACAGCGAACGGTTGCGCTCTGGCAGGTATTCGGCCAATAGCGTGGTGGTGTTCGGCATCGCGGCGCCCAGGGCCACGCCAGTCAACAGCCGCAAGGCAGCCAGCTCGTAGGGGTTACGGGCGAACGCACACGCCAGGCTGAGTATGCTGAATCCGCTTACGGCCAACAGCAGCACCTTCTTGCGTCCCAGGCGGTCGGCGTACGGGCCGGCCGTCAAGGCACCGATGGCGAGCCCGACCATGCCCGCGCTCATGACCGGGCCGAAGGCGGCCTTGGACAGGCCCCATTCCTGAATCAACGAAGGCGCGATAAAACCCATCACCGCCACATCCAGGCCATCGAATAGAACAATGAAAAAACACAGGCTCATGATGAGCCACTGGTAACCGGCAACCGGTCGGTTGTCGATCCATGCTTTGATGTCGACCGTTTCGTGACTCATGTATTTCACCTTCTTATTTTTGTAGAAATTGCGACAGGTGCTGCAATGGCGCCTGGGTCCGCCCATCGTCGAACACTGGACGTGACTCTAAAGCCGCGAGTGCCTGCCCCGCCTCTGGGAAATCCTTAAGCGGGTATCTGTTTTTCTTATCGGGTGATTTGAAGAGAGCGACGATGGCTGACTGTGAGTGCAGCGATTTGGCTATTGATTGAAGGCACTGGCGGGTTTGCGCCCGCAGACGTTCGGCCATGCAAAAAGGCCGATAAACAAAAGCGATACCTGCTTAACGACTTCACAGACGACGCCATGCAAGGGCCTGCCTTAAGGTCAACGTTACTGCCGTGACGGCAGTGAACGCTCTGTAGGCGCACATACTAATAAAACAAGGGTTTGAACATGGCCATGCATCTGGATGACAGCGGTTTTTCCCGCCGCTCGCTGCTCAAAAAAAGCTCCGTTGTGCTGACCGCCGGCGCGGCGCTTAGTATGCCAATACTCAGCCAGGCTGCCGCAGGCGATGCCCGGCAGAGCGCAGACAACGCAGGCACCGATCAATCGCCAGGTACAGTCATGGATTCCCAACTACTGAGTCTTTTTTCACAGCCCAAGATCGATTGTCACCATCATGTAATCGATCCTGCCCAGTTCCCCTACCCTGCTGACGCTACCTACCAGCCGACAGGACCCGAGATCGGCCCGGCAGCGTATTACGAGCAGGTCATGCAGGCCTTCGGCATTCGCCATTCAGTGATCGTGCAGCCGACCTCTTCGTATGGCTTCGACAACCGTTGCCTGCTCGACACGCTGGCGCGCAACAAGGGTCGGCATAAAGGGGTGGTCGTAGTACCGAACGACGTTTCCAGTGAAACACTGGCGCAGTACAAGGCACAGGGTGTCATCGGTGTGGCGCTCAATGCGGCGCTGCTGGGGCCCGAGCGATTTCTGAAGATCGACACGCTGATGGAACGCCTGGCCGAGTTGGACCTGTATGCACAGATCCAGGTCAAGGACGATCAGTTGCTGGCACTGCTGCCCTTGATTGAGCGCACTCGCGCCCGTGTGCTGATCGACCATTCCGGTCGGCCCGATGCCAGTGCCGGCCTGCAACAGCCGGCGTTCCAGGCGCTGCTGTCACTGGCCAGCAACGGACGCACCTTCGTCAAACTCTCCGGGCTGTCGCAATACTCCAAAGAAAGTTACCCCTATGCCGATGCCAAGCCCTATCAACTCGCGCTGCTGAAGGCCTTTACCGCCGAAAACTGCATGTGGGGCACGGACTGGCCGTTTTTGCGCGCGCGGCAAAACATGGAACTGGGCACCGTTCTGACCAACTTCGGCGAAATGTTCCCCAACGCCAGTGATCGCCAGAAGATTCTTTGGGAAACCCCGAAACGGCTGTTTGGCTTTACCGCTTGATTCGATAGGTCGTGACGGTCAGTTGTCGACCAATATCAGCCGATGGTCGTTGTACTCCACCGGCCATCGGCGTGTGGCTAAGCTTATTAAATCGGGGCGTATTGACACCTTGGGGGGAAGAACAGCCATCAGCGAAACTGGCTTGGCATCAAGACGGGACTCCCAAAGGAGACGAACATGTATGCAGTCATAAGAACCTACCTGGGTACTGGCGCAAAGCAGCTTTTCGAGCTTTTGGAGGAGCGCAATGCCGACGTCGATGCGACCCTGCGGGCAGTACCTGGCCTTGTCAGCTACACACTGCTCAATACGGGTGATGGAGGTACGGCGGTGACTGTTTGCAAGGACAAGGCCGGCAGTGATGCGAGCCTGAAAGTCGCACGCGACTGGATTTCAAAAAATGCATCCCATATCCACGCAAACCCGCCGATCGTGACGGAAGGCCCGGTGATTGTGCAGATCAATTAGCGCGCCGTTGACACTGAAAACCGGCGCGCCGCCAGTTCCTGGGGGGCCGAGACCCTGCATGGGGTTGCGCTTGATCGGCGCCGCGCCCTGCGGCGTGTCCCAGGCCGCCTCAGTCATCTCGGTGCAAATGTAGCCAGGCGCGATTGCATTCACGCGTATGCCAGTCCTGACTCAAGGCCAGCGCCGTCAAGCTCCAGACCTCACGCAGTTCGCGCAGGGAATAGTGTTCGACGGGGCGCAGGCGAATCGCCATGTTCAATATGCGCCAAAAACGTCAGGACAACGCGGGCATTCAGGCAGCCCGCGTTATCGTTGACGTCCATCGCGAGCAAACAGAGATTGGTTTTCACCCGGACTTCAGCGTCGGCACATAACGACCGTAGGAGCGAGCATGCTCGCGAAAAACGCCAGGACAACACAGGCATTCAGACAGCCCGCATTATCGTTGACGTCCATCGCGAGCAAACAGAGATTGGTTTTCCCCCGGATTTCAGCGTCGGCACATAACGACCGTAGGAGCGAGCATGCTCGCGAAAAACGCCAGGACAACACAGGCATTCAGACAGCCCGCATTATCGTTGACGTCCATCGCGAGCAAACAGAGATTGGTTTTCCCCCGGATTTCAGCATCGGCACATACCGACTGTAGGAGCGAGCATGCTCGCGAAAAACGTCAGGACAATACGGGCATTCAGGCTGCCCGCGTTCACGTATCGCTGCAGCCGACGAGTCCTTGAACCGCGCCTGTCATCGCGTACAAAACCCGTCGCCGTGTCCGGGCAGCGTATCGATTCGTTGCCCGAATACGGCGATCGAGCACATTGGCAATCAGTGGCTATGCTTTGGCGTTAGCGCAATTCGACCTGGCAATGAAATCAGAACTTTGATTGAGTGCACCGACAAGTTTTCGGGAAAAATACAACATGATGGATTTATTCAACGCCATTGCACTTGGATTACTCGCGCTGCTACCACTGACTAATCCACCCACAACGGTGGCATTGTTTATTGGCCTGAGCAAAGGACTCAGTCAAAAGGAAAAAAACGAACAAGCTTTCCTGACCTCTATGTATGTCTTCCTGATCATGACACTGACCTATTACATAGGTGAGTTCGTGATGAGTGCTTTTAATATCTCCATTCCGGGCTTGCGCATGGCGGGCGGCGGCATTCTTGTCATCATGGGTTTGAAGATGCTGTTCCCCCCGCCCCCACGCGCCCCTTCAGCAGTCAACGTCAACGAAAAAGCCAGTTTTGCCCTCATCCCCCTGGCCATGCCCAGCACCGCGGGGCCCGGGACCATCGCGATGATCATAAGCTCGTCGGCGACGATCAAGCACAGCACGCTTTTCCCGGCCTGGGTGCTACTGACTGCCCCTCCGTTAATCTTTCTATTTACCGCCCTTATCCTTTGGATATGTTTGCGTGGCTCAGGCGTGGTCATGAAAGTCACCGGCGAATCCGGTATTGATGCCATCTCACGCCTGATGGGCTTTTTACTGGTTTGCATGGGCGCCCAGTTCGCGATTAACGGGATGGTGGAAATCGTACAAACCATCATCGACACCAACGCTCATCTTTTCCACCCTAACTGATTCACTTTTTTCATATTACGCAAGGCGATGAGCACTATCAGCAATGCGTCTTATGCCCGGCCTTTTTCACCTGTTTCGAGCACGCAAAAAAAACTGCATTGAAATCGGGGTAACAAAATCCATTTGCTACCCTTAGTGAACGTCATCGAGGCTGGCTGTTTTTTTCTTACTGACATTGATCCAGCCCTTTCAAGGACTGCCTGGCCACACGGGGATGAGGCAATGCGTCATTCATTGTTCTACGCGATGTCAGCTGTACTGTTTCTTGCTGGAACTCCTTGCTTGGCAGCGCAGCCTCCGGATGCGACTGCAGTCGCAGCCAATACCGCGCCTGCCAATGCCGCGCCTGCCACGGCAGCCGCCAAAGATCCCGTGTTCACTGCCGAGCAGCTGGATCAGATGGTCGCTCCCATTGCGCTCTACCCGGACCCACTGCTGGCACAGATACTGATGGCCACCACGTACCCAGGGGAAGTCGCCGAGGCGGTAACCTGGTCCAAGGCGCACCCGGATGCCAAGGGCGATGACGCGGTCAAACAAGTAGCGAGCCAGCCCTGGGACCCAAGCGTTCAATCATTGGTCGCCTTCCCGCAGGTCCTTGTCACGCTGGGGCAGGACCCCGTTTGGGTACAACGCCTGGGCGATGCCTTTTTGGCGCAACCGGACGATCTCATGAACGCCGTGCAACGCTTGCGGCACCAGGCACAAGCCGCAGGCAACCTGAAGAGTAACCAGTACCAAAACGTGACCATTCAGAATGCCCCGGCACCGGCACAGACAACCACGCAGTCTGCTGCGCCCCCGGCCAGCAGCTCGACCATCATCATTCAGCCCGCCGATCCACAGGTGGTCTACGTCCCTACTTACAACCCGACCACGGTCTACGGCACTTGGGCCTATCCTGCGTCGCCGCCTGTGTACTATCCACCGCCACCGGCCTATTACCCTGGTCAGGCCTTGATGAGCGGGCTGGCGTTCGGCGCCGGAGTGGCCATCGTCGCTTCGTTGTGGAGCGACTGTGACTGGGGCGATAACGACATTGACATCGATGTCGACCGCTACAACAACATCAATCGCAACACCCAGATCAACAGAAACCAGAACAAGTGGCAGCACAATTCCCTTCATCGTGATGGCGTGCCCTATCGCGACAACCGCAGCCGTGAGCAATTCGGCCGGCAACTGGATGGCGCCCGGCAACGCGAAGCCTTCCGCGGCGATACCGCCCAGCGCGCCCAAGCCCGTGAAAACGCACGCAGTTCCATGGACAGGCACGGCATCGAACGCCCTGCCACCAGCAATCGCCAGGCCCGTGAACAGGCACGCCGAGCCGAGTCTTCACCCTCGGTCGGCAACCGGATGCAAGGCGGTGCCGACAGACCGAGAACCGCAGACCGGGGCCAGGGCACTGGCAGAAACATTCGGGAGAATCAGCAGCCCAGGAAACAGACCGCCCAGAACAATCAACGCAGACAGGACTTATCTCAAGTTCGTCAGCAAAAACGACCCACCGCCAGCCCAGGCAGCGCCCGCAACAACGCATTCGCCGGCGCGCGTTCTCCGTCTCGCAGCAATGAACAAGCCTTCCGTGGTCGGGCCAGCCAGGCCTCTGCCCAGCGCCCCGCCGCCGCGCGATCCGCCGGCCATCAAATCAGCAGGCCATCCGGTGGAGGCACGCGACAAAGAGGAGGAGGAGGTCGCCGATGAACATTCATACTCGAATCAAAGCATTCATGGGCATGCTCCCTCCTGTCCTCGCCCTTGCGGCTGGCATGGCATGGTCGTCCATCGCTACGGCACAGCAAACTTTTCCAACGCCTGAAAAGGCTGCTGAAGCGTTCGTCGAAGCCTTGGGCAAGGACCACGCCGACCAGGAACGCCTGACAAAAATCCTCGGTGAAGAATGGCGCAGTTTCATCCCGCGAAGTGGCGTGCAGCGCAGTGACGTGGACGCATTCCTCAAGCTGTACCAAGAGCAGCATCGCATCGAAAACCCCCGCGAAGGCGAAGCCGTCCTGTCAGTCGGCAAGGACCCGTGGACTCTTCCGATCCCTCTGAAAAAGACCGGGAACGCCTGGCGGTTCGACATCAAGGCCGGCAGCGCAGAAGTCCGCGCGCGCCGAATCGGCAGCAACGAGCTCTCCGCGATGCAGGCGTTGCTGACCTACCACGATGCCCAGATGGACTATGCATCAACGGATCGCGACGGAGACGGCGCACTCGAGTATGCACAGAAAATCTTCAGCACCCCCGGCGAGCACGACGGGCTGTATTGGGCGGATGACGATACCGATCAAATCAGCCCACTGGGTCCCCTGTTCGGCCAGGCCGTTGCCGGCGAGGACTGGCATGGTTACCACTTCCGCATCCTCGATGGGCAAGGTCCATCGGCACCGGGTGGTGCCTACAGCTACCTCATCGGCGACAAAATGAGCCGTGGTTTTGCCATGATTGCCTGGCCAGCAAAATACGATGACACCGGCGTGATGAGTTTCATGATCAGCCATGACGGACAGATCTTCGAAAAAGACCTGGGGCCCGGCGGTGGCAAAGTGGCGGAGTCGATGAAGCGTTTTGATCCCGATGACAGCTGGAAGGAAGTGAGCCCCGATCAGGTGCAGTAATCGTTGCCCGGTCTCACTTGAGCAGGTAAATCAGTCCGCCAAACGGCACCCAGCGAGGGTGCCATGGCGTCTACGCTGTTCAGGACACAACCACACCTCTTTCAACAGGGGGTAGCGGGATGACCGGCAAATCAGCGCGCCAATGTTCGTCATGGCTACTGTTCTTTCT
This sequence comes from Pseudomonas putida, assembly GCF_050990305.1. Taxonomy (GTDB): domain Bacteria; phylum Pseudomonadota; class Gammaproteobacteria; order Pseudomonadales; family Pseudomonadaceae; genus Aquipseudomonas; species Aquipseudomonas putida_AH. The sequence continues at coordinate 3,744,849 of NZ_CP158817.1, forward strand.
GCTCGCCTTCAATCTGGCGTTGACTGCCGGTTGTGCAAAAAAGGCTGTCACCTACGCGCCAACCCCAGCCATCGGCTCCAACTGCTTCGCAAAAGCGCTGCCCAGCGCAGGCGAAGGCGGCCTGGCCTGGGGGGCGACCTTGAGCATCGCCCGGCAAAAGTCCCTGAACAATTGCATACGCTACGCCGGGAGATCCGGGGGGACGCCGGATACCTGCCAGGTGGTGTTGGCGGAGTGTAAAAACTAATTCGGGTCAGGCGGCTTTTTGCCATTGAATCTGGGCGACTGGAAGATTGCTATCGCGGGCAAGCCACGCTCCCACAGGTATTGCTGTGTTCGCAGTATCGGTAATAGCCACAAAACCAAAGGGAGCGGGCTTGTCGGATCGCCGCGAAGAGGCCCATGCCCCTCACGTCGGCGAAATCGTCGCCAGCACGCCAATCAAAATCGTCAGCACCAGAAAACCACCCAGAAAAATCGCCATCTTGCCCATAAGGCCCCCTGCACATTGAGTTTGCGGTGCACCGCCGCCAAGGCCGCGGAACTTGCCGTTATTGTGCGGCGCAGGCTCAGTGCATTACAGAGGCAGAAAGCGATGAAAAATACGGATCAGATGGAGAGGTTGCAGCTCCCCTCATCATGTAGGAGCTGACGAGTGCAACGAGGCTGCGATCTTTAGATTTTTAGAAAGTACATTCGTAAGTATCAGGTCGGATGTCAGGCCGCCATCGCGGGCAAGCCTCGCTCCTACAGTAGATGGTGGTGTTGCCACATTTTGTGATCGACACGAAACCTTGTAGGAGCTGTCGAGTGCAACGAGGCTGCGATCTTTTGATTTTCTGAAGCCAGATCAAAAGATCGCAGCCTGCGGCAGCTCCTACATGGAGGCCAGGAAAGCCCGCCAACCATCACCGGCTCAGCGGGCTCACTTTATTGCGGATCGACGTGATCCAACACCCGGTTCACCGACAACTCTGCGAGGGCAATCATCTGTTGGATACCCAAGGCCAGATTGCATTTCGGGCCTTCGAGGATAAACGCCAACTCACTGGCCATGACACTGGCCGAGGCAAGGGTTTCGCAGGCATGAACCAGGAGGGTTTCGGTGTTGACGTCGGGGGCGATGGTGAAGATGGGGTTGGGGCGGCGCTCGGCCATGGCTGGTTTTGGCGGTGGGGTCAGTGGATCGGAGTCAGTGCTGTCGTCCGCGTCCGGGGGATTGGGCGTTACCTTGAACATTGTGAAACTCCTCTTTGAAGTGAGCATCTCCCCTTCCGCTACCACGCAAAATTAGGGAGACGACTGTACACGGGGTGGTAGACCGGTCAAAGAGCAAACCCCGGCAGGCCGAAGCCTCCCATGCACAGCCGCCACAAAGCAGCCAGCAAAAAAACGCCCTGAGGCGTTCTGGATCTCTTTGAACAAGCCGGGCTACCACACCCGATCGCTGAATTGGCAGCGACGGCGGGAAGGTTAACGAGAGGACCTGGCAAGCGCAAGCCCGGAAGGTGCGCGTTATCGTTGACGTCCATCGCGAGCAGTCTGCGGACCTGTAGGAGCTGTCGAGTGGAACGAGGCTGCGATCTTTTGATTTTTTAAAAGCAAGATCAAAAGATCGCAGCCTGCGGCAGCTCCTACAGGGATTGGGTACATCCGCGAGAGTCAGGTCGGCTGTCAGGGCGCATTCGCGGGCGAGCCTCGCTCCTACAGTTGATTGGGTACATCCGCGAGAGTCAGGTCGGCTGGCAGGCCGCCTTCGCTGGCAAGCCAGCTCCCACAGGGGACGGTGTACACCCGCTTCTCACCACTCAACAGGCCGAGCGTTAGCTCGCCTGCAAGCTTTTGATCTTGATCTACCCGCCCCTTCGGGAGGCTGAGTGGAGGCGTTTATCCGGGGGGAAGGCGCGGAGCGTCGTGCGGCGAAGCCGCACACATCGAGAGGAGGTGCAGCGAAGCAAACCGGAGGCGATGCCCCCGGATGAATGCCGGAGCGAAGGAACGCCGAGCCTAAGCGAGGGGCCGGACGCTCGGGGCGAGCCTTTTTTGCTTACTTTTTTTGGCGTTTGAAAAAAAGTGAGTCGCCGTAAGGGCGAAACCATAAGTGGCCGTTACCGCAGAAATGGATATGTACTCGATCAGCAAGAGACAGGTCGGCTGGCAGGCCGCCTTCGCTGGCAAGCCAGCTCCCACAGGGGACGGTGTACACCCGCTTCTCACCACTCAACAGGCCGAGCGTTAGCTCGCCTGCAAGCTTTTGATCTTGATCTACCCGCCCCTTCGGGAGGCTGAGTGGAGGCGTTTATCCGGGGGGAAGGCGCGGAGCGCCGTGCGGCGAAGCCGCACACATCGAGAGGAGGTGCAGCGAAGCAAACCGGAGGCGATGCCCCCGGATGAATACCGGAGCGAAGGAACGCCGAGCCTAAGCGAGGGGCCGGACGCTCGGGGCGAGACCTTTGCTTCCTTTGGGCTGGGCCGGCACTCCGGCGTTTGCCAAAGGGAGTCGGCCGTCAGGGCGAAACCATAGGTGGCCGTTACCAAAGCAATGGATATGTACCCGGTCAGCAAGAGACAGGTCGGCTGTCAGAGCGCTTTCGCGAGCAGGCTCGCTCCCACAGGAGAATTGGGTACATTCGCGAGAGTCAGGTCGGCTACTAGGTCGCCTTCGCTGGCAAGCCAGCTCCCACAGGTACCACTGAGCAAGTGAAATCCCACCACCCACAAAAAAGCCCGCCAACCGTCACCGGTTCAGCGGGCTTTCTTCATTGCCATTCAGTCAGCCCTACCACAATGGCAGGACAACCGAATTAGAGCGCCATATCAGCCGCAGCACTCTCTTTCACAGGCTTGGCCTTTTCCGCTTCAGCAGCAGGAGCCACCTGACCAATCACCGGAGGCGCAGGCAGTTCCAACACCTTGGCAGTGTAGGCCCACTCCTCGGCCACTTTCGCCGGGTCATTGTTCAGCTGGGTGCCGTAGCTCGGTACGATCTTGTGCAGCTTCTCTTGCCACTCAGGGGTCGCGACCTTGTCCTTGAACACCTTCTGGATCACCGACAGCATGATCGGTGCAGCAGTCGAAGCACCTGGCGATGCGCCCAGCAGACCGGCCATCGAACCATCGGCGGATGCGACGATTTCGGTGCCCAGCTTCAGCACGCCACCGGCTGCTTCGTCACGCTTGATGATCTGCACGCGCTGACCCGCTTGCCACAGACGCCAGTCTTCAGCCTTGGCGTTCGGGAAGTACTCCTTCAGGGCGTTGAGACGGTCTTTGTCAGACAGCATCAACTGACCGGCCAGGTACTCGACCAACGGGTATTCCTTGATGCCAACCTTGGTCATCGGCCACACGTTGTGCGTGGTGGTGGTGGTCAGCAGGTCCAGGTACGAGCCTTCCTTGAGGAACTTGGTGCTGAAGGTCGCGAATGGGCCAAACAGGATCACACGCTTGCCATCCAGCACGCGGGTGTCCAGGTGCGGAACCGACATCGGTGGCGCGCCAACGGAGGCTTTGCCGTAGGCCTTGGCCAGGTGTTGCTCGGCGATGGCCGGGTTATCGGTCACCAGGAACGAGCCACCCACTGGGAAGCCGGCGTATTCGCGGGCTTCAGGGATACCCGACTTCTGCAGCAGGTGCAGGGCACCGCCGCCGGCGCCGATGAACACGAACTTGGCGTCGGTTTCGGTTTTGCTGCCGTCTTTCAGGTTTTTGTAGCTGACGCGCCAGCTGCCGTCTTGGTTTCGGCTGATGTCCTGTACTTCGCTGGACAGCTTCAAGTCGAATTTCGGCGTGGTTTGCAGGTGGGCAACGAACTGGCGGGTGATTTCGCCAAAGTTCATGTCGGTGCCCAGCGGGCTCCAGGTGGCCGCGATTTTCTGGTTCGGGTCACGCCCTTCCATCATCAGCGGCACCCACTTCTTGATCACCGCCGGGTCTTCGGAGTACTGCATGCCGGCGAACAGCGGGCTCGCTTGCAGGGCTTCGTAGCGTTTTTTCAGGAACTTGATGTTGTCATCGCCCCACACAAAGCTCATGTGCGGTGTGGAGTTGATGAACGAACGCGGGTTTTTCAGCACGCCTTGCTGAACCTGCCAGGCCCAGAATTGGCGGGAGATCTGGAAGGCTTCGTTGATTTCAACGGCCTTGGGGATCGAAACGTTACCCTTGTCGTCTTCCGGGGTGTAGTTCAGCTCGGCCAGGGCGGAGTGTCCGGTACCGGCGTTGTTCCAGCCGTTGGAGCTTTCCAGGGCGACGCCGTCGAGGCGCTCGATCATCTGCATCGAGGTGCCGGGCTCCAGCTCATTGAGCCACACACCCAGGGTTGCACTCATGATGCCGCCGCCGATCAGCAGCACATCGACTTTCTTGGCCTCTTCGGCCTGGGCTGTCGTGATCCCCAACGACAAAGCCAGCCCCAGCAGGGCTGTGTTCACTTTCTTAAACATCTGTAGCACCTATGATAAAACGTCATCCGCCCTTCGATCCGTACTCACGAGCCCCCGATTCACGGCATGACAGGCAGGTGCCTGGGGTGTTCGTGCATAGCTTTCTCAGGGTGGGCACACAAGGTCGATTGAATGCATCGACCCCAGTTATATGTCCCTTCTGAACTGACTTTTTATCTTTTTTGGCTTCAGCTACTTGAGCGACAGGGATTCCGTTCGCCCGCCTTTTGGGCAGGAAAACTGAATAGGTCAAACCAAGTGGGCGCGAAGAATATCACGACACGGCAAACCCGCGCGTCTGTTCGCGACCTGATGGTCCGGGCATCCGCACCGGGCCTTCTATACTGATCGGGGCTTTCTTTGGATGAGCGTGTGAGGAACAGCCCTGAGCGATAGGAGTAATAGCCATGAGCGACAAAGACGATCTGCGCAAATATTCCTCAGAAGTGGTCGATGGCGTCGAAGCCGCACCGGCCCGATCCATGCTACGTGCCGTGGGTTTTACCGATGACGACTTCACCAAGCCGCAGATCGGCATCGCCTCCACTTGGGCGATGGTCACGCCGTGCAACATGCACATCGACAAACTGGCGATCGAAGCCGAAAAAGGCGCGAATGCCGCCGGCGCCAAGGGCGTGATCTTCAACACCATCACCATTTCCGACGGCATTGCCAACGGCACCGAAGGCATGAAGTACTCACTGGTGTCGCGGGAGGTAATTGCCGATTCCATCGAGACGGTGGCCGGTTGCGAAGGCTTCGATGGGCTGGTGACCGTCGGTGGTTGCGACAAGAACATGCCGGGCTGCCTGATCGGCATGGCGCGGCTCAATCGCCCGTCGATCTTCGTGTATGGCGGCACCATCCGCCCCGGTGCCGGCCACACCGACATCATTTCCGTGTTCGAGGCCGTGGGCCAGCACGCGCGCGGTGACATCAGCGAGATCCAGGTCAAGCAGATCGAGGAAGTGGCGATTCCCGGCCCCGGCTCCTGCGGCGGCATGTACACCGCCAACACCATGGCCTCGGCTATCGAGGCGCTGGGCATGAGTTTGCCCGGTTCCAGCTCCCAGGACGCGGTCGGCAGCGACAAGGCCTCAGACAGTTTCCGCGCCGGGCAACAGGTCATGGAGCTGCTGCGGCTCGACCTCAAGCCCCGGGACATCATGACCCGCAAGGCCTTCGAAAATGCCATTCGCGTGGTGATCGCCCTCGCCGGCTCGACCAATGCGGTGCTGCATCTTTTGGCCATGGCTCATGCGGTGGATGTCGAACTGACCCTGGATGATTTCGTCGAACTGGGCAAGATTTCCCCGGTGGTGGCCGACCTGCGCCCCAGTGGCAAGTACATGATGAGCGAACTGGTGGCCATCGGCGGCATCCAGCCGTTGATGAAACGCATGCTGGCCGCCGGCATGTTGCACGGCGATGTGCTGACCGTGACCGGTAAGACCCTGGCGGAAAACCTCGAAAACGTACCCGACTACCCCGCCGGCCAGGATGTCATCCTGCCCTTCGACCAGCCGATCAAAAAGGACTCGCACCTGGTGGTGCTGCGCGGCAACCTCTCGCCCTGCGGCGCGGTGGCCAAGATCACCGGCAAGGAAGGTCTGCGCTTTGAAGGTACGGCGCGGGTGTATCACGGTGAAGAAGGCGCCCTGGCCGGCATTCTCAACGGTGAAGTGCAGGCCGGCGATGTGATCGTGATTCGCTACGAAGGCCCCAAGGGCGGACCGGGCATGCGCGAAATGCTCTCGCCGACGTCGGCGGTGATGGGCAAGGGCCTGGGCAAGGAGGTGGCGTTGATCACCGACGGGCGCTTTTCCGGTGGTTCCCACGGCTTCGTGGTCGGGCATATCACCCCGGAAGCCTTTGAGGGTGGTCCGATTGCGCTGGTCGAAGACGGTGACCGGATCACCATCGATGCCGAAACCCGGCAGATCTCGGTGGCAGTGTCCGACGCCGAACTGGCTGCGCGCAAAGCCCGGTGGGTGCGGCCGCACGCCAAGTACAAACGCGGGGTGCTGGCCAAATATGCGAAGACCGTGTCCAGTGCCTCGGAGGGGGCGGTGACGGACAAGTACCTTTGATCAGTCATTGCGTGGCGACGAGTCTGACGCCATCGCGAGCAGGCTCGCTCCCACATTGGATCTGTGGTGAACACGGTATTTGTGCACACTGAAGAACCTTTGTGGGAGCGAGCCTGCTCGCGATGAGGCCCTTGAGACCGCAGAAGGTGTCAAAGCCTGAACCGATCCACCGACTGCGAAAGCTTGCCCGCCAACGAAGACAACTCATCGGTCGTCGAAGCCGTCTGCCCGATAACCTTGCTGTTGCCTTCGGACATGCCGGCAATCATCTCCACCTGATGGGCGATTTCGTTGCTGGCCAGGCTTTGTTCGCCGATGGTGCGGCTGATGTCGTTGACCAGTTGCGTGGTGTTGAGGGTGGCGTCGAGGATTTCGCGAATGGCGCGCTCGACGTCGGCGGTCACGGCCATGCCTTTGTCGACCTGGGCCACACCCTCCTCCATGCTGATCACGGCCTCGCGGGTGTTTTGCTGGATGCGCGAGACCATGGTGGCGATTTCCTGGGTGGAAGCGCTGGTGCGTCCGGCCAGGCTGCGCACCTCGTCGGCGACCACGGCAAAGCCACGCCCTTGCTCGCCGGCGCGAGCGGCCTCGATGGCGGCGTTGAGCGCCAGCAGGTTGGTCTGGTCGGCGATGCCCTTGATCACCTGGATGATGTTGAAAATCCCTTCGGACTCTTTGTCCAGCGTACGAATCACCTGGGCCGACTGCTGCGCCGAACGGGCGATGCCGTCCATGTCGTTGACCACCTGATGGATCACTCGCCCGCCATCCTTGGCCAGTGCTTCGGCCTGATTGGCCATGTCCAAGGCGCGCTCGGCATGGCGGGTGATTTCCTCGATGCTCGCGGTCATTTCACTGGCGGCTGCGGCCATGGTGCTGGCCGCGGCGCTTTGTTGCTGGCTGCTGCCGGCCACTTCGTGACAGCCATTGCTCAGGCGTTCGCTCATGCCGCTGACGCCGTGGGCGTTGCTGCGCACCACTTCGATCATGCCGCGCAAATCCCGCTGCATGGTGGCCAGGCTGCGAATCAAGCGGCTGGCTTCGTCCTTGCGGTCGGTCTCGACAATCGGCTCGCTCAGGTTGCCATGGGCGATGCTTTCGGCGATGCGGCTGGCGCTCTGCAATGGCCCCATGATGCTGACGATTGCCGAGCGGCCCAACGCGAGCAGCAGCAACAGACTGGCGATGAGCACGACGGCGACGGTGACGTTGGCATTGCTGATGGCTTGTGCCGTGCCTTGGCTGGTCTGCTGTGTGTTGCTTTCAATCAGCTCGCTCAGGGCAGCCATTTGGCCTTCCAGTTGGCTGAACGCGGCATTGAAGGCGCTCAGTTCTTTCTGCGCCGCGTCAGGGTTTTCCAGGGCCAGGCTAACGATGCGCTCGGCGGCGCTGATGTAGGTATCGAGGCTGGGCTTGATCTGGTTCAGCGCGGTTTTCAGGGTGCCGTTGACCGGCAGTTTGAGGTTGTCCCCGAGCATCTGCCGGAAATGCCCGGTGTGCTCCTCAAGGGAACTGCGCACCTCGGCCTGGCTGCTGGTGCTTTTACCCAACCCCACCAACATCGCCGACAGCACATCGGCGCGCAGGGCGTCGTGCATCATGTCGGCTTCGAGGTGATTGCGCAGCGCGGACATGCTGACGTCATTGTCCTGCACCGCATGCGCCATCTGGCCATTTCCCAGGTAACTCACCAGCCCTATGATCAAGGCGGTAAGCACGCCAGTGCCGATCAGCAACAGTAAACGCAGTTTTATGGACACTCTGTGGTTCCTCTTTTCGCACGTTTGTCGGTCGGGGTGACTTCAGCATCCTGAAGAAGGCCCATGGCTGAAAAGGTTATCGGCCGTGCCCGGCGGGAATTTAAGACCAGCGCCTCAGTTTTAAGGGTTTGGCGACATGCGGTAGGTAGAGACGCTCAGTCATTCTCTGCCCGCCTGCTTCCATTCCAGGAGATTTCTGCTAGGTTGTACGACGACTTACAACAATAAGGAAACACCCATGAAAAACGTCAAAGTGCTGATAGCTTTTCTCTGCCTGTTCAGCGGCTACGTCGCCGCCGCCACCTCGTCCAGTGACAAGGACGTTGCCCAGGCCGTCGACCACCTGACCGACGCCATGCTGCACAAAAACATCGCGCAACTTCAGGCACTGACCGCCGAGAACCTGACCTACGGGCACTCCAGCGGAAAGATCCAGGATAAGCAGGCCTTCATCGCCGACATCGAAACCGGTAAAAGCGCGTTCAAGACCCTTGAAATGCAGAACCAGACCATCACCGTTTCCGGCGATGTCGCGCTGGTCCGCCACCACTTCTCGGCCCAGGCACTGAAGGGCGCCGAAGTGGTTCCCACGGAAATCGAGAACTTCCAGATCTGGCAGAAACAGGATGGGAAATGGCTACTGGTAGGACGACAGGCCTACAAGTTCTGATCATCCATTCGGTTCAACGCTCCCACAAGGAATTGCACAATCCTGTGGGAGCTGGCTTGCCAGCGATGAGGCCAGTACATTCGACACAGATGTCGACAGTGACACCGCCATCGCTGGCAAGCCAGCTCCCACAGGCTCTGCGTATGTAATCAGGCGATGCCCACCTCCACCCTCCCCTCGTTCAACCGCACCGGCCACACCCGCAGACGCTGCTGCGGATACTCCAGGCAGCGGCCGTCTTCCAGGCGGAAATGTTGCTTGTAAATCGGTGACGCGACCACCAGGTCGCCCTTAATGCTGCCCACCAGGCCACGGCCAATCACGTTGGCCCCCGATTGCGGGTCGTGGTTGTCGATGGCGTAAAGGTTTTTACCCTCCATGCCCGGCAGGTAAAACAGCGCCACTTGCGCGCCGTCCAGCCACACCACCACACCAGAATCGTTCACCAGGTCCTGCTGATTGCACACCGATTGCCAGACAGCGGACGAACCGGTTTCAACGCGTTGAGTATTGGACACAGTCATCAGACGCTCTCCTCGGTGACAGGGATCAGGTTGAGTTCGGCGGCCATGATCGGGCGCCGCTGGCCGCGTTCCTGGACAAAGTGGATGTCCGGGTCCGGGCGTTTGTCGTTGACGAAGGTACGGAAGCGCTTGAGTTTTTCCGGGTCCTTGAGGGCGTTGGCCCATTCGCATTCATAGCGATTGACCACCAGTTGCATCTGCGACTCGAGTTCCTCGCCCAGGCCCAGGCTGTCGTGGATGATCACGTCCTTGAGGTAGTCCAGGCCGCCTTCCAGGCTCTCGCGCCACACCGAGGTACGCTGCAATTTGTCCGCGGTACGGATGTAGAACATCAGGAAGCGGTCGATGTAGCGGATCAGCGTCGCGTCATCCAGGTCGGTGGCAAACAGTTCGGCATGGCGGGGGCGCATGCCGCCGTTACCGGCGATGTACAGGTTCCAGCCCTTCTCGGTGGCGATCACGCCCACGTCCTTGCTTTGTGCTTCGGCGCATTCGCGGGTGCAGCCGGACACCGCGAACTTGAGCTTGTGCGGCGAGCGCAGGCCTTTGTAGCGATCCTCGATAGTCAGGGCCATTTGCACGCTGTCCTGCACGCCGTAGCGGCACCAGGTGCTGCCGACGCAGGATTTCACCGTACGGGTCGACTTGCCGTAGGCGTGACCGGTTTCGAAACCCGCCTCGATCAACTCGCCCCAGATGTCCGGTAATTGATGCAATTGAGCGCCAAACAGGTCGATGCGCTGGCCACCGGTGATCTTGGTGTAGAGGTCGTATTTCTTCGCCACCACGCCAATGGCGATCAGCTTGTCCGCGGTGATTTCGCCGCCGGGAATACGCGGCACCACCGAGTAAGTGCCGTTTTTCTGCATGTTGGCCATGAAGGTGTCGTTGGTGTCCTGCAATGGCACCAGCGACGGGTCCATGATCGGCTGGTTCCAGCACGACGCCAGAATCGAGCCCACCGCCGGTTTGCACACATCGCAACCGGTGTGGCCGCGGCCATGCTTGGCCAGCAGTTCTTCGAAACTGATCACCCCTTCCACCCGCACCAGCGCGTACAGCTCCTGACGGGTGTAGGCAAAGTGTTCGCACAGGCTCTTGTCGACACTGACGCCCCGGGCAATCAGTTCATGCTCGAAGACTTGCTTGAGTAGCCCGGCGCAACCGCCGCAGCCGGTGCAGGCCTTGGTTTGCGACTTGAGCAGGCCCAGGTCGGTGCAGCCACCGTCGATAGCCGAGCAGATGGCGCCCTTGGTCACGTTATGGCACGAGCAGACCGTGGCCGTTTCGGGCAAGGCGCCGGGGCCAAGGGTCGGCGCGCCTTCGGAGGACGGCAGGATCAATGCGGCCGGTTCCGACGGCAAGGCAATCGCGTTCTGCATGTATTGCAGCAGCGTGTCGTAGTAGCTGTTGTCGCCAATCAGCACCGCACCGAGCACACGCTTGCCACTGGCGTCGACCACCAGACGCCGGTAGCTGGCCGTGGTCTCGTCGATGAACTGATAACTGCGCGCGCCCGGCGTATTGGCATGGGCATCGCCGATGGAGCCGACATCGACCCCCAGCAACTTCAGCTTGGTCGACATGTCGGCGCCCTGGAACGGCTCGGCCGCGTCGTCGCACAGCCGCGCCGCGACGCTGCGCGCCATCTGGTAGCCGGGGGCGACCAGACCGAACAGGCTGCCGTTCCAGGAAGCGCATTCACCGATGGCGTAGATGTTCGGGTCGCAGCTCAGGCAGGTGTCATCGATCACCACGCCGCCACGCGGGCCGATGTCCAGTTCGCATTGACGGGCCAACGCATCCTGGGCGCGGATACCGGCAGAGAACACCACCAGGTCGGTTTCCAGAAACTCGTCATTGGCGAAATTCATCCGGTAACGGTACTGCTCGCCGGCGCTGATCGATTGTGTGGCGCGGGACAGGTGAACGCCGACGCCCAGCCGTTCGATCTGCGCCTTGAGCGCCAGGCCGCCGAGGTCGTCCAGTTGCACCGGCATCAGGCGCGGCGCGAACTCCACCACATGGGCTTCCAGGCCCAGGCTTTTCAGGGCGTTGGCCGCTTCCAGGCCCAACAGGCCACCGCCCACCACCACACCACGCCGGGCATTGGCCGCTGCCGCACGGATGGCGTCGAGGTCTTCCAGGGTGCGGTACACCAGACGTGAATCATCGCTGGCGCCTTCAATCGGCGGCACGAACGGATAGGAACCGGTGGCCAACACCAATTTGTCGTAAGCCACGCGACCTTGAGCGGTGATGACCTCGCGCTGTACGCGGTCGATTTCCAGCACCGGCACGCCCAAGTGCAACGTGACGCCCGGCGTCTGGTACAGCGAGGCGTCGCTCAGCGCCAGCGACTCGGCATCGCGACCGGTGAAGTACTCGGACAGATGCACTCGGTCATACGCACGCATCGGCTCTTCGCTGAAGACGTGCAGGTGATAGCGATCAAGGGCGCCGCGCTCGATCAACTGCTCGACACAATGGTGTCCGACCATGCCATTGCCGATCACGACCAGCGTTTGCAACTTGTTCAACGTGGCTACATTGCAATTCATAAACGACCCTGCCCATCACGGTTCAAAAAGCAAAAAAAAACGCCTGAAACCTTGCGGTTCCAGGCGTCTTTGCCTGTTCTTTTGCGGTGTTGAAACCAGACGACCATGCCCGGTCCACCGATATTGCCCACGACCTGTGCGGTTGATCGATCGTCGTTGACCGAGAGGGCTTGGGGGGATCATTGCAGGGTTTGTGCCAGTCGAGGGATCAGGGCGTAGAGACGACGATTCAGGCGGGTTTCAGGGAATTGAGCAGCGATCAATGACGATCAGGTGGATCGGCAAACCGCTACGCGCTGGTGCACGCTGCCAGGCTTCGCGCTTTATTAAAGTGCAAACCTTACCTGTAGGAGCCGGCTTGCTGGCGATGGCGATGGCGATGGCGTCCGCACAATCGCCATCGCCAGCAAGCCGGCTCCTACGGGCATGGTGTTTCAGCAGCACCGCGTATTGCACTTGCCCCGGCCAAACCGCGCTTCCTGACGCTCGCGGAAAAAGGCTTCATAGCTCATCACCGGCTCGCCGGGGGACTTGAGGGCCATTTGCGCGACGTAGTTGTCGTAGTCGGGAACGCCCACCATCAACCGTGCGCTCTGGCGCAGGAACCTGGCGGCCTGTTGCAGTTTATGGAACATGGCAGTGCTCTCTATGCGGGTTGGGACGCCCCCATGGAACCGCGCAAATGTATCTGCAATATGTCGGCGTACCGGCCATTTGTATTTTTGTGTAGTCAAGCCCCCGCGACGTTTTGGCGCAGCACCTTCGGGCGATGGATTGAGCGTGATCGGGCAACAGTTTGTTAACATCCCTGCGCTTTTTCTCGCCTGGCCCGTCAGGCACTGTGTTTTTTCTGTCGCTACACAGGAAGCTTTATTTCCATGAGTACGTTGTATTCCCGTCGCACGGTCCTGCAAGGCATGAGCCTGCTGAGCCTTGGTCTACTCGCCGGCTGTGATGACAGCAGCAAGCTGTCGTTCAAGTACGGCAAGGATCTGAGCGACAAGATCATGGGGCGCTCCTTCAAGCTCAAGGCCGCTGATGGCGAAACCCGGATGCTGGGCAGCTATCAGGGCATGATGCCGATGATCTTCTTCGGTTTTACCCAATGCCCGGCCGTCTGCCCGACGACGCTGGCCCGCGCGGCCCAGGCGAAAAAACTGATGGGCCACGATGGTGAGCGTCTGCAAGTGATCTTCATCACCCTGGACCCCGAACGCGACACCCCCGAAATGCTCGACAAATACGTCAAGGCCTTCGACCCGAGCTTCGAGGCGCTGTACGGTACCCTGGAAGAAACCGCCGCCACCGCCAAGGAGTTCGGCGTATTCTTTGAAAAGGTCCCCAGCGGCGACACCTACACCCTGTCCCACACTGCCACCAGTTACGTGTTCGACTCCCGGGGCAATTTGCGCCTGGGTCTGTCCGCGTCCCTGACCGCTCAAGAGTGCGCAGAAGACCTGCTCACCGTCATGGAGGTTTGCTGATGACTTCGTTCGTTGCCCCCCGTATCAAACAGCTGGTGCTGGGCCTGTCCCTGATCGGCATGGCGTGGCAAGTATCCGCGCAAACCCAGGTCAATGACGCCTGGGTCCGCGCCACGGTGGCTGGCCAGCATTCGACCGGTGCCTTCATGACCCTGCAGGCCGATAGCGATAGCAAACTGCTCAGCGTGCAGTCACCCGTGGCGAAGACCGTGCAAATCCACCAGATGAGCATGAAAGACGATGTGATGCACATGGGTCAGGTCGAGTCCGTTGCATTGCCGGCCGGCAAACCGGTGAGCCTCGATCCCCATGGCTACCACATCATGCTGATGGACCTGACGGCCCAAGTGGCAGAAGGCAGCAAGGTGCCACTGACCCTGACCGTGGAAAACGCCAAGGGCGAAAAAGAGACGATCACGGTTGATGCCCAGGCGCGCTCGCTGGGCGGGATGGACCACGGCGGCATGGATCACAGCAAGATGGATCACAGCAAAATGCAATGATGGCCTCGAGGCTGGCGACATACCTGTGTGGCGAGGGGATTCATCCCCGTTGGGCTACGAAGCGGCCCCCAGCGTCAGTCCAAACACACTGATTTTTCCGCAAATACGACTGCTTCGCAGCCGAACGGGGATGAATCCCCTCGCCACAAACTGATGGGAGGTGCGCACCATGACGACCCACACTGAAACCGCCATCCTCGCCGGTGGCTGCTTCTGGGGCATGCAGGATCTTTTGCGCCGCTATCCCGGCGTACTGTCCACCCGGGTTGGCTACTCCGGCGGCGATGTGCCCAATGCGACCTACCGCAACCACGGCTCCCACGCCGAAGCGATCGAAATCGTCTTCGACCCCGAGCAGATCAGCTACCGCCAGATCCTCGAGTTTTTCTTCCAGATCCACGACCCGACCACCAAAAACCGCCAAGGCAATGACCTGGGCACGAGCTATCGCTCGGCTCTTTATTATCTGAGCGATGAGCAGCGGCAAATCGCTGAAGACACCATTGCCGACGTCGAGGCCTCCGGTCTCTGGCCCGGCAGGGTCGTCACCGAAATCGAGCCCGCCGGACCGTTTTGGGAAGCGGAGCCTGAGCACCAGGACTACCTGGAACGCTACCCCAACGGCTACACCTGCCACTTCATCCGGCCGAACTGGACGCTGCCCAAACGCAGATAACGACCGCCCCCGACACTGTAGGAGCTGCCGAAGGCTGCGATCTTTTGATTTTTTAAAGCAAGATCAAAAGATCGCAGCCTTCGGCAGCTCCTACAGTGGCGAGGGCGGTGTTTATCGGGTCATTTTCGCTTGGCGGTATTGAGCGCCACGGCGGCGCGGATCAGTGCTTTCAGCGCAGGCTCATCAATCGTATCGCCTTCATGCAGATCGATGGCCCGTCGGGTATTGCCTTCCAGGCTGGCATTGAACAGCCCTGAAGGGTCGTCCAGCGCGGCGCCCTTGGCGAAGGTCATCTTCACCGCGTTCTTGTAGGTTTCGCCGGTGCAGAGGATTCCGGCGTGCGACCACACCGGCACGCCTCTCCACTTCACTTCCTCGATGACCTCGGGGTCGGCCTGCCTGATCAGCGCCCTGACCCGCGCCAGCATCTGGCCGCGCCAATCGTTCAGTTCGCGGATCTTCGCGTCGATCTGCTCACTGGCAGAGCCCACGTCCAGTGCTGGCGTCGAGCCTGTCGTGTCCTTTTGCATACTCGCCCTCTCCTTTCCAATCCCCGAGTAAGGCACAGCGAAGCGCCATTCGCCATGCCATCGGTCGTCCGACAAATGGCCCGCAAACGCCAACTCTCGCCTGACACAATTTTGCTCAGCAAGGCGCCAATTGCGATCTAGACTCAGTTAACGGCGGGGAAACGCACGCACCAGCTCAAACAAATGGCCGATAAAAACAAGGAATTGAACCTTGAAGATTTCAACCCTTTGCCTCTTGGGAGGTTTGCTGGTCTGCGTCGGGGCACGCGCTAACGGGATTATTCCCGTCCTCGAACTGGACTTCACACGGTCGGCCACCGAAACCCTGAAAAAACACGGCATCAACGACGCATGCATCATTTCCGCTGCCACCCCTGGTGCGTTCACCTATTGCCGGGAGGGCTCGGCAACACTCTGGAAATATCAGATGCTGGACATGGAGCCCCAGTCGTCGCCCGTCAAGGGTGCGCGGTCTTCATCGATGGTCGGCGGGCGTATCACCGTGGCCGAAGTCAACAGCCCGGCCTGCGCCGAGGACACGCACAATCCAGGACCCAACCCCGTGATCGGTAGCGGCATCGCCCTCGGTCTGATCACCCTGTTTGTGTTCATGGGCTTGCGCTACACCTATCGGGCCAGCAGGGACGAATCCTTTAACCGCCCCCTCTATTCCGGCACACATCTGCATCGTAGTGCGGGCTCCATGCAATCGAGTCGCGATACGACGAAAGCCTTGGGCGCCTTTGTCACCGCCGCTGTCGTGGCCTTCGTGTATTTCGTCTATACCGCGCTTTGAACAGTCGCTGATCCAGAGGCGGACGCGCTTGAGCGCAAGGTGGCAGATGGCAGATGGCAATTGAAACGGGGCCATTAAAAAGGTTTGAAAACTGTGGGAGCGAGCTTGTGGTGAGGGGATAAAATCCCTCACCACAAGCTCGCTCCCACAATCCTGCGTTGGACTTTTGCCTCAAATCACTCCTTCGCCAACGGCCCTGGCAACGGGGTGCCTTGCTGGAAGATCACCGTTTGCGCAGGCATCGGCGCCGGGAAGCCGGCTTCGCCCAAGGCATCCTTGATGATGCGGTTGGTGTCGAAATACACCTGCCAGTAATTTTCGTTATGGCAGTAAGGCCGCACCGCCAACACCGGGCCCACCAGGTTGAACTCGAGAATTTCCACATCGACCGCAGGCGTCTGGAGCACATTGGGAACGGCGGCGATTTTCTCTTTCAACAGCGCTACAGCAGCCTTCCAGTCAGCGGCACCGGAAAGCTGTGCCTTGAGTTCTACACGGCGGAACGGGTTGTGGGTGAAGTTCTGGATGTTGTCGCTGAAGATCTTGTTGTTGCCTACCAGGGTCAGCACGTTGTCCGGGGTGTTGATCGATGTGGCGAACAGGCCGATTTCGGTGACGGTGCCGGTTACCCCTCCCGCCGAGATGAAGTCGCCGACCTTAAACGGACGCAATACAATGATGAAGGCACCGGCCGCCAGGTTGGCCAGCAGCCCCGACCAGGCCATGCCGATCGCCAGGCCGACCGCCGCGAGCAGTGCCGCGAAGGTGGTGGTCTGCATGCCCAGGTAACCGAGGATCGCAATGACCAGGATGATGTTCAGCGTCACGGTGATGGCCGAGCCAACATAGCGCAATACGGTCGGGTCGACCTGCTGCTTTCCAAGGGCCTTCTGCACCATGCCGACAGCGAAGCCAATCAGCCAGCGGCCGGCGATCCAAAAGGCAATGGCGGCCAGTACCTTGACCGCAAAAGCGACACCATAAGCCTGCACGACTGCAATCAGTGCGTTGAACTTCTGGGTGGTTACGTTAACGATGGATTCGTCCATGGCGAAGCTCGCAAATGAGGATAGACCTCAAGACGCTAGCACAGCCTTGGCGGGTCGCCAGTTCCGCCCATTTGGAGACACTCCTGTAGGAGCTGCCGCAGGCTGCGATCTTTTGATTTTGCCTTTAAAAGATCGCAGCCTCGTTTCACTCGACAGCTCCTACAGGGATTTGGGTTTAGCCACAGGGCCCGTAGGAGCTCGGCCCTCAGTGCGGGGCGCGGGGGATGGTTTTGAGCAGGTCGTCGGGGCTGATGTAGCCGACCACGGGCTGGACGCTGCCTGGTTGAGGCAGGCCGAGGATGTGGCCCTTCATCTTGCCGATCACGTGCATTTCGCAAGGCTTGCAGTCGAACTTCAGGGTCAGCACTTCATCGCCATGAATCAGCTGCATCGGCGCCACCTTGGTGCGCACACCGGTCACACCCTTGGCCTGTTTCGGGCAAAGGTTGAACGAGAAGCGCAGGCAATGCTTGGTGATCATCACCGGCACTTCGCCCGTTTCTTCGTGGGCCTCGTACGCGGCGTCGATCAGCTTGACCCCGTGACGGTGATAGAAGTCACGGGCCTTCTGGTTGTAGACGTTGGCCAGGAACGACAGGTGCGATTCCGGGTACACCGGCGGCGGATTGGTCTCGGCCTTGCGTCCACCCCGTGGATGCGCCTTGATGCGGGCCGCGGTGAGCGCCTCGATCACTTCCCGGCGCAGTGACTTGAGCTGCGAGTTGGGAATGAAGAACGCCTGGGGCGCATCGAGCTTGATGTCGGTGGCGTGGTATTCGGTGGTACCCAGTTGGCCAAGCAGGTCATGCAGTTGCTCCAACGCCTGCTCCGGCTTGTTGGCCAGTCCGAACGGGCCGTCCAGGGACACACTGGCGCTGACGCCCTCCTCGCTGGTGACGGTCAGTTGCAGGCGCTGCTCGTCCAGGCGCGCAACCCAGGTCACGCCGATACGACGCTCGGCGGAGGTTTTCTGCAAGGCTTGCTGCCAGTTGTGGTCCAGGTTGCGGCTCAGGGGATGATTGGGGCGCAACTGGTGCAAACCCTTAGGCATCTCGTTGGGTTCGACGCGGTAGCGGTAACGCTTTTCGCCGTCCTCTTCGAACTCGCCCTTGGGTTCGGCGATGTTGGTGCGCCAGCCCACGACTTCGCGCTTGACCAGCACGTTGAGGCCATCGCCGTTGGACAGCGGCTCCTGAGTGACCACGATCAGGTCGCGCTTGCCGACTTTTTCTACCACGCCCACCGGCAGACCGGTAAAGGTCGGCGAATCGAACGCGCCGATGTCGATCTTGCGGTCGCTGACGAAGTAGTCGGTGCTGCCACGGTGGAAGGTCTTGTCCGGATCGGGCACGAAGAAGTGCGCGGTGCGGCCGCTGGACGCGCGGGCCAGGTCCGGGCGGTCTTCGAGGACGTCGTCCAGGCGCTGGCGGTAGTAGGCGGTGATGTTCTTCACATACCCCATGTCCTTGTAGCGCCCTTCAATCTTGAACGAGCGCACGCCGGCTTCGACCAGGGCGCGGATGTTGGCGCTCTGGTTGTTGTCCTTCATCGACAGCAGGTGCTTTTCGTAGGCGATCACACCGCCCTTTTCGTCCTTGAGGGTGTACGGCAGGCGGCAGGCCTGGGAGCAGTCGCCACGGTTGGCACTGCGCCCGGTCTGCGCGTGGGAGATGTTGCACTGGCCGGAGAACGCCACACACAACGCGCCGTGGATGAAAAACTCGATTGCCGCGTCGGTCTCGGCGGCGATGTCGCGGATTTCCTGCAGGTTCAGCTCACGAGCCAGTACCAGTTGCGAGAAACCGGCCTGGTCGAGGAACTTGGCCCGCGCCAGGGTGCGGATGTCGGTCTGGGTGCTGGCGTGCAGCTCGATCGGCGGGATGTCCAGCTCCATGACGCCCAAGTCCTGGACGATCAGTGCATCGACACCGGCATCGTACAGTTCGTGGATCAGCTTGCGCGCCGGTTCCAGTTCGTTGTCGTGCAGGATGGTGTTGATGGTGGTGAACACCCGGGCATGGTAGCGATGGGCGAATTCCACGAGCGCGGCGATATCGCTCACTTCATTGCAGGCGTTGTGGCGCGCGCCAAAGCTCGGGCCGCCGAGGTACACGGCGTCAGCGCCATGCAAAATGGCCTCGCGGGCAATGGCGACGTCGCGGGCGGGGCTGAGCAATTCAAGGTGATGCTTGGGCAAGGACATATAGTTTTTAGTCAGGCGGTCACGGTCGAGGGGCGCATTGTACCGGTGAATGGCCTGACGGGCACCCGTGTGCTGCCCGGTGGCAGCCAGATTGCCCAAACTCCGTAGGAGCCGGCTTGCTGGCGATGGCGGCCTGTCAGTCAATGGCGACCGATCGATTGCAATCGCCAGCAAGCCGGCTCCTACGGGATTAATTGGGGTGGCTGCTCAGGCCTTGGCCGCCATGGCGACGACTTCCACTTTCATGCCTTCCACCGCCGATGCGGCGGCGCGTACCGGCCATGGCTTGGCGAAAAAACGTTTGTAGACTTCGTTGAACGCGGCGCGGTCGGCCATGTCGGTGAGGTAGATGGTCAGGTGCATGACGCGGTCCATGGAGCTGCCGGCACGCTCCAGCTGTACCGGTGAATGGCCTGACGGGCACCCGTGTGCTGCCGGGTGGCAGCCAGATTGCCCAAACACCGTAGGAGCCGGCTTGCTGGCGATGGCGACCTGTCAGTCAATGGCGACCGATCGATTGCAATCGCCGGCAAGCCGGCTCCTACGGGATTAATTGGGGTGGCTGCTCAGGCCTTGGCCGCCATGGCGACGACTTCCACTTTCATACCTTCCACTGCCAAAGCGGCGACGCCTACGGCGGCGCGTACCGGCCATGGCTTGGCGAAGAAACGTTTGTAGACCTCGTTGAACGCGGCGCGGTCGGCCATGTCGGTGAGGTAGATGGTCAGGTGCATGACGCGGTCCATGGAGCTGCCGGCACGCTCCAGCGCGACCTTGAGCGCTTGCAGGGTGCATTCGCTTTGCAGGGTGATGTCGCCCAGTTCCAGGCTGCCGTCGGCACGGGTCGGGATCTGGGTGGACATCAGGATGCCGTTGAACGCGGCAACGTCGGAAGAGATGGAGTCCTGGTCGGGATCGGGGGTGAAGATGATGTCTTGATTGGCCATGGGGCACTCGCGTCAGGGGAGATAAAGGGGCGCAGTTTACCAGACGCCCCCGCCGCCATCGCTAAACCCGCGGCTGATGACTGGTCACGCAGTGAATGCCACCGCCACCGGCCGCGATGGCGTCGATGTTGAGCTGCACCACCTCACGGTCCGGGTACAGCTTGGAAAGCAGATCAAAAGCCTTGCGGTCAGCCGCCTTGTCACCGAACTCGGGCGCAATGATCGCCCCGTTGATCACGAAGTAGTTGATGTAACCGGCGGCAAAGTCCGGGTTGCCCCGATTGAACTTGCTGCTACGCGGTTTCAAGGGCGGCGACACCGTGTGCACTTGCAGCTTGCGGCCATCGGCATCGGTGGCGTTCTTGAGGATTTCCAGATGCGCACGGGTGACCTTGTTGTCGTAGGACTGCGGGTCGGTATCGAGGTTGGCGATCACCACGCCCGGCTTGACGAAACGGGCATAGAAATCGACATGGGCGTCGGTGATGTCCTTGCCCTTGATGCCGGGCAGCCAGATGATCTTGCGCAAGCCCAGGCGGAACTTGAGTTCCTCCTCGACCTCGGCCTTGCTCCAGCCGGGATTGCGATTGGCATTGATCCAACTGCTTTCGGTCATGATCCCGGTGCCGTGGCCATCCACCTCGATCCCACCGCCCTCGCCCACCAGTTCGCTGCGCTGGTAATTCGCCTCTTCGCCACGGGCCACCTGCTTCGCCACCTGCGCATCCTTGCTGTGTCGCTGCTTGTTGCCCCAGCCGTTGAAGTTGAAATCCACCGCACCGAGTTCGCCTTTGCCATCGACAACAAAGTTGGCGCCGATATCGCGCATCCAGATGTCGTCAAGCTCGGTGGTGACGTAGGTGACATTCGCCGTGCCGCAATGCTCTTCGGCCAAGTCCCGCTCGGCTTTGCGGCAGAACACGGTCAGCGGTTCATAACGGGCGATGGCTCGCGCGATTCGGCCGAGGGCCGCTTGCACGTCGGGGGTGAAGTCTTCCCAGATGGCGTCCTGTGCGCCGAAGGCGATGAAGGCTTGTTGATGCTTGTCACCCTCATCGGGCATGTACCAAGGCTGTGCACTGGCCGCCAGCACCGCCGAGGGCGACAGCCCTAACCCGGTGAAAGCGGCTCCCATGCCGGCAAGCACCGATACCTGTTTGATGAATTGGCGACGCGTTGACATGTATATGTTCCTGAAAATAGGTAAAGACCTGTAGGAGCTGCCGCAGGCTGCGATCTTTTGATCTTGCCTTTAAAAGATCAAAAGATCGCAGCCTGCGGCAGCTCCTACAGGGTCCGCGGTGAGTTATTGGCCGGTTGCGGTCTTGAACTTGGTCCAGGTGCGCATGCGGGCGCGCATGTCGGACTGGGGGATGTCCTTGCCGGGGATCAACCGAGCATAGGTGGCTTCGTCGATGTAGATGTCCGGGTTGTCGCGCATCGACGCATCGACACTCGGGCGGGCCTTGGCATTGGACGTGGGGTAGCCGGTGAAGTTACTGATGGCGGCCATGTTCTGCGGGCGCATGACGAAGTTGATGAACGCATAGGCGTACTCCGGATGCTTGGCATCGACCGGAATCGCCATGGTGTCCATCCACACCGTGGTGCCTTCGCGGGGAATGCGGTACTGGAACCGGGTCTTCTTGCCGGCCGAATCCGACGTGCGTTGCGCCTGGGTCATGTCGCCGCTGTAGCCCAGGGACAGGCACAGGTTGCCATTCACCAGGTCGGTCACCGGTTGCGACTGGAACTTGCGGATGTAAGGCCGCAATTTCGCCAGGAGCTCACTGGCCGCCTTCAGGTCTTCAGGCTTGGCACTGCGCGGTTCGCGACCGAGGTAGTTGAGCACCACCGCCAGCACTTCGTCCGGCGAGTCGATCATCGAGATGCCGCAATCGGCAAATTTCGACGCCAGTTCCGGCTTGAACAGCATGTCCAGGCTGTTGACCGGAGCATCGGGCACGCGCTGCCTGATCTGTTCGTCGTTGTAGGTCACGCCGATGGTGCCCCAGGTGTAAGGGACGGTGGCCTGGCTCGAGTGCTCGTACTGTTTACGCAGCTTTTGCAGGCCGGGCTCGACGTCGGCCAGTTCGGTGAGTTTCGAGCGGTCCAGTGGCTGCAGGCTACCGGCGCGCACCAGGCGCTCGGCCACGGTGTCGCCGGGGAAGATCAGGTCATAACCGCTGCCGCCGGCCAGCATCTTGGCTTCCAGGGTCTCGCTGCCATCCATGACGTCGTAGATCACCTTGATCCCGGTTTCGGCGGTGAACCGGCTCAGGGTGTCCTCGGCAAAATAATCGGCCCAGTTGTACAGCCGCAGGGTTTTCTCTTCGGCGTGCAGCGACGGCATGGCACCGCTGACAGCCAGCCCCAGCAGACAAGGCAACAGCTTGTTGAACGTACGCATATCAGACTCCCCAGCGTGCATGGATGTGCCGACCGTCCTGACTTAACAACGGCCCGTACATTTCCGGACGACGATCGCGATAAATGCCCCAGCTCAAGCGCTCTTCGCGCATGACCGCCAGATCGAGGCTGTGCACCAGCACGCCGGTGCTGTCGCGGTCGGCCTCGGCGAGCAATTTGCCCTTGTGGTTACTGATGAAGGACGAACCGTAGAAGCTCATCTGCAAGGTCGGATCAAGGGTGGCCGCTTCCCGGCCCACGCGATTGGACGCCACCACTGGCAGGATGTTGGCGGCGGCATGACCGCGCATAGTCATTTGCCAGTGATCGCGGGAATCCAGGCTGGCGCAGCCGGGTTCAGAGCCGATGGCGGTGGGAAACAACAACACTTCGGCACCCATCAAGGCCAGGCAACGGGCGGTTTCGGGGAACCACTGGTCCCAGCAGATACCCACGCCGATGCGCCCGAACGCGGTGTCCCAGACGCGGAAACCGGTGTCGCCGGGGCTGAAGTATTCCTTCTCCTGATAACCGATGGCGTTGGGGATATGGGTCTTGCGATACACCTCCAACAAGCGCCCGTCGGCGTCGGCCACCGTCAAGGAATTGAAGTAAGCGTTGCCGGCCCTCTCGAACCAGCTGAGCGGCAATACCACACCCAGCTCCCGGGCCAGCGCGGCAAAGCGTTGCAGCACCGGGCTGTCGCGAAACTCCTGGGCCAGCGCCTGGTGCTGGTGACTCTGTTCGATGCAGAAATACGGCGTGGCGAACAGCTCCTGCAACAGGATGACTTGCGCCCCTTTGGCCGCTGCCTCGCGCACCAGCTGTTCGGCTTGATCGAGGTTGTGCTGCAGGTCCCAGGTGCACGGCATCTGGGTGACGGCAATGGTCAATACGGTCATGGCATCAACCCTCCACCGGCCAGGCCGGCTGTTGCTGGGTGATGCAATGCACCCCACCGCCGCCATGGGCCAGGTTGTTGATGCGCACCGGCACCACTTCGCGTCCGGGGAATGCCTGGGCAAGCGTCTTCGCCGCCACATCATCGGCGGCAATGCCATAGGCCGGCATGATGATCGCGTCGTTGACGATGTAGAAGTTGGTGTAGGAGGCGCAGAACACTTCGGCTTCAGGGTCCACGGCATCGCTGGCTTCATACAACTCGATCAGCTCGAACTTGCGACCCTTGGCGTCGGTGGCCAGCTCCAGGACGCGGCGGTTTTCCCTGGCCACTTCGGCGTACACCGATTGTTGGTCGTGGGTGGCGTCCACCAGCAACACACCGGGACGGGCAAAAGCACAGACGCCATCGACGTGGCCGTCGGTCATGTCGCCGGTGACGTAGTCCGGGTCTCCCGGCAGCCAGATGGTTTTCGTCACGCCCAACAGGCGGGCGAAGATCTCCTCCATCTCGGCCTTGGTCATGCCCGGGTTGCGATTGGGGTTGAGCAACACCGATTCGGTGGTGATCAGCGTGCCTTCGCCGTCGACATGAATGGCCCCGCCTTCGTTGCTCAGCGGTGTGCCGAAGCACGGTAGGCCCAGGTGATTGAGGGCGCGGCGCGCCAGGCCTTCGTCCAGCTCATGGGCCGACTTGCCGCCCCAGGCATTGAAACGCCAGCTCACCCCGGCCAGGCCCTGCTGCGGATGGCAGACGAAGCTCGGGCCGGAATCGCGGCACCAGCTGTCGTTCACCGGCAATTCGATCAATTCGATGTTGGCGCCGCACAGGGCCTTGGCACTGGCCACGGCGGACGGATCAACGACCATTTTCACCGGTTCGAAACGAGCAATGGCATTGGCCACACCGGCGAAGTCTTCCTGCACCTGCGCCAGGGTCACGCGCCAACCCGACTCCCAGAGTGCCTGGTTGTGTGGCCAGACCATCCAGGTCGCGGCGTGACGAACCCACTCCGCCGGCATCATCCAACCACTGTTTCCCATCTCGTTCTGCTGCATGATAAAAAGCCCTTTAGTTAAGCCATTGTGTTCAATGAAAACTGCCTTGGCGGTCTTGGCATGCATGCTACGGCGCGTAAAAAGGGCAAACAAACGATGGATTTTGCAGAGAAGTGATTAGAGGAACTTATCAGTATGCTCAAGCATTGGCCGCCACTCAGCACCCTGCGCGGCTTTGAAGCTGCTGCCCGCCTGGGCAGTTTCCACAAGGCCGCCGACGAGTTGCACCTGACCCAGTCGGCCATCAGCCAGCAGATCCGCAGCCTGGAGGCGTACCTCGAACAGCCGCTGTTTTTTCGCAGTGGGCGCAGCGTCAGCCTGACCGATGCCGGCCATGATTTGCTCAGCACCACACAGGCCATGCTGCAACAACTGTCCGTGGGTATTCGTCGCCTGGGGCAATACCAGAAACCCAATCAACTGGTGCTCAACACCACCCCGGCGTTCGCCCGTCATTGGCTGCTGCCGCGTCTGGGAGATTTTCGCCGGCAGCATCCGCAGGTCGACCTGTGGATCTACAGCACCGATGAAGTCCCGGACATGGCCACCCAGACCATCGACATCGCCGTGCGCGATGACATCAGCTCTCAGGCCGAATGCAGCTTCAAGGTGCTCTACGCCGACCGCCTCTACCCGGCCTGCCACCCGAACCTGCTGGCGCAGCCACAGGCACAGCGCACCACCCTGCACGGCGAGCGGGAAATGGACTGGAGTCATTGGGCGGTGGAGTCTGGCATCGATGTCGGCCAGCAGGATCAGGGGCTGAATTTCTCCGATCCCGGCCTGCTGCTGGACGCCGCGTGCACGGGGCTCGGAATCGCGCTGGTCAGTGAGTTACTGAGCCGCCAGGCCCGCGCCCACGGCTTGTTGCAACCGCTGGTGGATCAAACCATCCGCGGCCCGAACTGGGCGTTGCTGACCCATCGCGACAGTGAAAACAATGCGCTGGCGTTCAGTGAATGGCTAGCGGAAAACCTCGGACTGTAGACGCTGTGTAGGAGCTGCCGCAGGCTGCGATCTTTTGGTTTTGTTTTTAAAAGCAAGATCAAAAGATCGCAGCCTGCGGCAGCTCCTACAGGGAAGCATCCAAAGCCCGAGCCCCCACAGAGGGATTGCGGTTCAGTGGCGAGACATCAGGCCGTGCAGGACACCGAACCTCAAGCCGGGTTCGGAAGGCGTCATGTGGGTGATGCCGAAGACCTTGAACGCTGCGAGCATCAGCACCAGGCCGCCCGGCAGGATGCTCATGCGATGAGCTTGCAGGCCCGCCAGCCGCAGCTTCTTGACGTGCCCGACTTCCAGCAGGCGCAACGATAAGCGCAACAAACCGGCGTAGGTAATGCCCCGCTCGCCGAAATCATTCAGCCCGTTGGCATTGAGAATTTTCGCCAGCATGCGCGCCGTGCCGGACGAGCCGATGGTCTGCTGCCAGCCCTGGGCACGATAACGCCGGGCCACCTTGTCGAACGCCAGCGTGGCCACGCGCTCGGCCTCCAGCAGCGACTCGGCGGTAACCCGCCCGCCGGCAAAATAGCGCGCGCCGAACGTACCACTGCCGATGGCAATGCTCTGGGTGACCAGCGGCTCGCTGCCGCGCCCCAGAATCAATTCGGTGGAGCCGCCGCCAATGTCCACCACCAGCCGCATGCTCTCCTGGCAGGGAATCGTATGGGCAACACCGGCGTAGACCAGCCGGGCTTCTTCCTGTCCGGTGAGGACGTCGATACGAAACCCCAGATGACGTTCCGCGCTGGCCAGGAACAGTTGCGCATTGTCCGCTTCGCGCACCGCGCTCGTGGCGACTGCCCGCACCCGCCCGGCCTCGAAACCGCGCAACTTCTTGCCGAAGCGCGCCAGCGCCTGCCATCCCCGATCCAGCGCCAACTCGTCCAGTGCCCCGCCCTGAAACCCTTCGGCCAATCGCACGGGCTCACGCAGGGTTTTCACTTCCTGGATCATCAGTTGCTGGTTGCGTTTGACCGATTGACCAATCATCAGGCGAAACGCATTGGAGCCCAGATCAATGGCCGCAAACAGGGAGGCGTCACCTTTCATGGCAGGGATTCCTGGCAGTTTTATCAATCCACGAACGGCGTTCGATGGGGCGCTAGAAGCGGTTTGCGCCGATCCTGCCATGGGCATGGTGACATCACGATGACAGCCCAATGAATTTCGCCATCACCTGTTCGTCACCACGTCGTCATAACCACGGGCCTAGCATGGGCACTTCCAACTTCGCCGGGAGTGATCACCATGCTGTTGACCAACGACACCCTGATACAACGCATCCACCGCGAATTACTCGATCACAGTGACGAAGAGCTGGAGTTGGAGTTGCTGGAGGATGATCACGACCTTAAGGCGCTGTTCGACGACCACCTCGGCGATAGCCCGCAAAAGCAGGAACGGCGCCGCTACTTCAGCGAGTTGTTCCGCCTGCAGGGTGAACTGGTGAAGCTACAGAGTTGGGTGGTGAAAACCGGGCACAAGGTGGTGATTCTGTTCGAAGGCCGCGATGCGGCGGGTAAAGGCGGCGTGATCAAGCGCATCACCCAGCGCCTCAACCCTCGGGTGTGCCGCGTCGCCGCCCTGCCCGCACCCAACGACCGCGAACGCACCCAGTGGTATTTCCAGCGCTACGTCTCGCACCTGCCAGCCGCCGGCGAAATCGTCCTGTTCGACCGCAGCTGGTACAACCGCGCCGGTGTCGAGCAAGTCATGGGCTTTTGCAACGCCGACCAATACGAAGAGTTCTTTCGCACCGTACCGGAATTCGAACGCATGCTCGCGCGTTCCGGCATTCAGTTGATCAAATACTGGTTCTCGATCTCCGACCAGGAACAGCACCTGCGCTTTCTCAGCCGCATCCATGACCCGCTCAAGCAATGGAAGCTCAGCCCCATGGACCTGGAGTCCCGTCGACGCTGGGAGGCCTACACCAAGGCCAAGGAAATCATGCTCGAACGCACCCACATCGCCGAAGCGCCATGGTGGGTGGTGCAGGCCAACGACAAGAAAAAAGCCCGGCTCAACTGCATCCATCATCTGCTGGGGCAAATGCCCTACGAAGAAGTGGAAATGCCGGTGATCGAACTGCCGGAGCGCATGCGCCAGAAAGATTACACGCGCATCCCGACGCCGCCGGAAATCATCGTGCCGCAGGTTTACTGACGCCCCGCTGGACCTTGCTCCCACACGGACATGTAGGAGCTGTGTAGGAGCTGTGTAGGAGCTGTCGAGTGCAACGAGGCTGCGATCTTTCAAAAGCAACATCAAAAGATCGCAGCCTTCGGCAGCTCCTACAGATATCGGGTTTCAGGTTTCAGGTATCAGGTATCGGGTATCAGGTATCGGCCTGGATGGCTTTATCGGCATAATCGCCACTGGTTCATACCAGGAACGAATAAATGACCGCCGACAGCTACGATCAACTGGCGATCTTCGCCGCCGTGGCTCAGGAGCGCAGTTTCACTCGCGCTGCCGCCAAACTGGGCATGTCACAACCCGCCTTGAGCCGGGCCATGCGCCAACTGGAAGAACGCTTGGGTGTCCGGCTGCTTTCGCGTACCACTCGCAGCGTCCTGGCCACCGAAGCGGGCGAACATCTGCTGCGGGTGATTGCGCCCCGGTTCGAAGAAATCGACACCGAATTGGCCTTGCTGAGCGCGTTCCGTGACAAGCCCGCCGGCAAACTGCGCATCACCGCTGGCGAGCATTCGGCGATCACGATCCTGCACCCCGTGCTCGCAAAACTGCTGCCCGACAACCCCGATCTGAGCATCGAGATCATCGTCGACTACGGCCTCACCGACATCGTCGCCGAAGGCTTCGACGCCGGTGTCCGGCTGGGTGAGCAAGTGGCCAAGGACATGATCGCCATGCGCATCGGTCCTGATATGCGCATGGCGGTTGTCGGTTCCCCGGCCTATTTCGCCCGGTATCCGCATCCACAAACCCCGGGCGATCTGATGCAGCACAATTGCATCACGTTGCGCATGCCCACCTATGGTGGGCTCTACTCGTGGGAGTTCGAGAAAGACGGGCAAGAACTGAACGTGCGCGTCGAAGGGCAATTGGTGTTCAACAACATTGCCATGCGCCTGGAAGCTGCCCTCCAGGGTTTGGGGTTGGCCTACATGCCCGAAGACCTGGTGTTGGAACATGTCGCACAAGGCCGGTTGATTCGAGTGCTCGACGATTGGTGCGAGCCGTTCTCCGGCTACCACCTCTACTATCCGAGCCGGCGCCAGAGTTCACCGGCCTTCACCTTGCTGCGTGAAGCCTTGCGCTATTTGGGCTGATTGGCCAGGGTTGCGTCCAGTGCCTCGCCCGCACGCTTGGCCGCATCGGCATTGCCTTGATCGGCCAGAAGCCGAGCCAGTTGTCGCAATTGCCCAACGCTCAGGCCGACCCGCAGGCTGGCGGCCATGTGCGAGCGCAGTTGCGATTCCACGCCGGGAGTGGCGGCCAGCGCTGCAACCGTGGCCAGCTCGCGGCTTTGCCAGTC
The DNA here is from genome assembly GCF_050990305.1 of Pseudomonas putida. Classification (GTDB taxonomy): domain Bacteria; phylum Pseudomonadota; class Gammaproteobacteria; order Pseudomonadales; family Pseudomonadaceae; genus Aquipseudomonas; species Aquipseudomonas putida_AH. The sequence goes on from NZ_CP158817.1 coordinate 3,773,965, forward strand.
CAGGTTATCGCGCTCGAAAATATCGCCGAACAAATGCGTTTGCAGGTACTGGTTGATGACCGGGACGAAATCGAACAACGGGCCCTGGACGGGTGCGCCGGCAATGCGCGTCTGGTTGGCCCTGCCCGCCGTCAGCAGTTCGCCGCCGGCAGGAATGACGCGCCCCGGCGCACGGCCCGGCTCATCCCGGACACCGCTTTTCTCGCGCGCCTGCACCACTTTCATCAACTCGCCGAGTGCGTTGAGACTGCGTGGAAAACCGCTGTAGGCGTAGAGCTGCACCAATATTTCCTTGGCCTCGCTGACCGTCAGCCCCGCATCCAATCCCTGGTTCAACGCAGCATTGAGCCCTGGCATATCGCTGGTGGCCATGCTGGCGGCGATCAAGGGGATGGCTTGTTGCCTTGCCGAGAGCACTTCGGCGCCGGGCTGTTCAGTGGCGGCTGCTGATGGCGTGTTCCGGGCGTTGTATTGATCGTCGGACACCTTCTCCAGCCAATCGACATTCTTGCCATCCACCGTGCCGGTCACCGCCAGATGCGTCATGGCGCTGCTCGGTGCCGCGCCGTGCCAGTGTTTGACGCCCGGCGGGCAGACGATCACATCCCCCGGGAGGATTTCCTGCACCGGCTTGCCCCACTCCTGAGTCAGGCCCACACCGGCCACCACCACCAATCGCTGACCGGCGGGATGGGTGTGCCAGGCCGAGCGCGCGCCGGGCTCGAAGGTCACGTAGGCGCCCGACGCATTGATTGGCTCCGTGGCGGGAAACAGGGGATCGACGCGCACACGCCCGGTGAAATAATCCGCAGGTCCCGCCATGGAAGCCTGGGAGCCGGCGCGGCTGATCTGCTGGAGTGACCCGGCCTCGCCGGCGCCCTCGGCACTGGCGAAGGGAGCGGCGGCGCACACGGCGATGCCAAGCAGCGTGTTTTTCATGATCAGGACTCCTTCAAGTCAAAGCGTGCGGGCGTAGAAAGCGCTCAGTTGGTCTATGGCGACGTCCACATACGCGGGCACCCAATAGGTTTCGATATGGGTCGCGCCATCGATGGTGAAGAGTTTTTTGTCCTGGGTGCCGGTGGCTTTGGCAAAGGCTTGTTCCGTCATGTACAGACTGTCGGCCTTGCTGCCCGCGATCATCAGCAATGGCTTGTCGATCAATTCGATCTGGTCCGTGGCGTCGAAGCTCATCAGGTCCAGCAGGCTGCTCAAGGTGTAGCGGAACGTCGAATTGGGGTGAGCGTGGGTCTTGCCGTAGTACTCGAACCCCTGCCGATACAAGTCGAATGGCAGTTTGGCGATCTGCTCGTCGGTGAGTTTGGCATCGCCGGTATAGAGAATCTCTCCCCCCGCCGCTTCCTGGGCCCGGGCGGCCGAGGCCTGTTGCAAGCGCTCTTGAAGGGTCGACAGCTGGGAATCCCGGTAGCCATTACGCCGTACCAGGCCGGAATTGAACATGCTCAGGGTTGCGATGGACCGGAAGCGCTTGTCAGTTTGCGCCGCCTTCAATGAATAGCCGCCCCCGCCGCAGATCCCAAGCAAGCCCAGGCGCGCACTGTCGACGCCCGGATAACTGGCGATGAAATCCGCCATGCCATGGATGTCTTCGACGCGATGGGCAGGTTTGTCGACGTTGCGCGGCTGACCGCCGCTGGCGCCTTGATACGCGGCATCGGCCGTGATTGTGATGTAGCCCTGATCGGCGAGGCGCTGGGCATACAGGCCGGCGACCTGCTCTTTCACTCCGCCGTTGGGGTGTGCCACGACAACGACCGGGTATTGCTTCGCCGCGTCATAGTTCGCCGGGGTGTAAACGTTGGCCGCGATGTCCAGGCCATTGAGTTTGTAGGTGACCGGATGGAGGTTGACCTTGCCCGGCTCGTTCTTTGTGATCGCGCCGCCGTAGGTCAAGGTAAAAGGGTTCTGCTTGTAATCCTCGGCTTCAGCTTCGGCCCCGGACATTCCAATCATGGCGGCCAGGACAGTGGCCTTTATCGTAGTGCGCGTCATAAGTTGCTCTCGACCTGAAATGGTTGAGAAGCAACTTACCCTTTCGCCTATTCATTGATAAACGGCACTAATCACATAGCACTGATACCAAAACCACATAGATAAAACCGACGGTCTGCCAGGCAGCGCGATCAAGGGTCGACCTGCCCCATCAATTCGGCCACCGATTCCTGGCGATTGGCATAGCGCTGCGCGAGCACCGCACAGACCATTAACTGAATCTGATGGAACAACATCAGCGGCAGGATCAACACGCCGATGGTGCTGCCGGCGAACAGCACCTGGGCCATGGGTACACCGGTGGCCAGGCTCTTCTTTGAACCGCAGAACAGGATGGTGATGCGGTCTTCCTGATTGAAGCCAAAGGCTTTGCCCAGCACAGTCGAGGCCACCAGCACCAATCCCAACACCACGCAGCAGGCCACCACCAGCCCCGCCAGATCGAGCAGCGGAATCTGATGCCAGATGCCTTCGTTCACCGCTTCGCTGAATGCGCCGTAGACCACCAGCAGGATCGAGCCCTGGTCGACGAACTTCAGCCAGCTCTTGTTGCGCCCCACCCAGGCACCGATCCAGCGCCGCGCAATTTGCCCGGCAATAAACGGCAGCAACAGTTGCACGCTGATCTTGACGATGGCATCGAGGGTCGAGCCGCCGTCACCGTGCACATTGAGCAGAATCGTCACCAGCAGCGGCGTGATGAAAATCCCGAACAGGCTCGACGCCGCCGCGCTGCAAATCGCCGCGGGAATGTTGCCGCGCGCCAGAGAAGTGAAGGCAATTGCCGATTGCACCGTGGCGGGCAGCGCGCAGAGATAAAGCATGCCCATGTACAGGTCGGCACCAATCATCGGCGACAGCACCGGCTTGAGCGCCAAGCCGACCAGGGGGAAGAGTACGAAGGTCAGGCTGAACACCAACAAATGCAGGCGCCAATGGCCGGCACCGGCGATGATCGATTCACGCGACAGCTTGGCACCGTGCAGGAAAAACAGCAGCGCGATGGCGATGTTGGTCAGCCAGCCAAAGCCCACCGCCACTTGCCCACCGGCAGGTAGAAGACTGGCAAGGAGCACCACGCCGATCAGGGTCAGGGTGAAGTTGTCGGGTAAAAAACGGGGGCGAGTCATCGGGATCATCCGGGTTTGCCAGGAACGTGGACTCGACTCTACTCCGCCGCGCAGCGGCCGGCTAACGCTAGTAAGCCAGTACATGTCGCGTAACGGACAAATCCAGCAACCTTTTCTCATACCTCCTGTGGCGAGGGGATTCATCCCCGTTCGGCGGCGCAGCCGTCGCAAGACCTATATGCACGGTTTGCTTGGTAGAGCACTGGGGCCGCTTCGCAGCCCAACGGGGATAAATCCCCTCGCCACACAGGCCAGTGATCTCACGCAGGTGGCTACCACGCTTTTCATCGCCTCCCGACCAGAAACTCATCCAAGCCTCTTGCACAACCTATATTATGGTATACCATCATACGCACAGACACTTCTTCCCCCCGATACGGAGCAGCTCATGAGTTTCGAAATCCGCAAGATCGTCAGCTATGTCGAAGAAACCTTTGTCGAGGGCGGCAAGGCCACCGATAAACCCGTGACCATGGTCGGGCTGGCGGTGGTGATGAAAAACCCTTGGGTGGGTAACGGCTTTGTCGAAGACCTCAAGCCGCAGATCCGCGCCAATTGCTCTGACCTGGGCGCGATGATGGTCGAGCGTCTGGTGGGCATCATCGGTGGTGCCGAGAAAATCGAGGCTTACGGCAAAGCCGCCGTGGTTGGTGCCGATGGCGAAATCGAGCACGCCTCCGCCGTGATTCACACCCTGCGCTTCGGCAACCACTACCGCGAGGCGGTCAAGGCCAAGAGCTACCTGAGCTTCACCAACAAGCGCGGCGGCCCGGGCACCTCGATCCAGATTCCGATGATGCATAAGGACGACGAAGGCCTGCGCTCGCACTACATCACCCTGGAAATGCAGATCGAAGACGCACCCCGCGCCGACGAAATCGTCGTGGTACTGGGTTGCGCCGATGGCGGGCGCATTCACCCACGCATCGGCAACCGCTACATCGATCTGGAAGAACTGGCGGCTGAAAAAGCCCAGTAAGACGGGTCGGTCACTACAACAAAAAGGTATGCAGGAGCGCTCCATGATTCGGCTCACCGCTGAACGCACCCCGGCTGGCACCAGTTACCTGGCGACCGGCCAAGGCCAGCCCGTGGTCTTGATCCACGGCGTGGGCTTGAACAAAGAAATGTGGGGCGGCCAGATCGTTGGCCTGGCCACGCAGTACCGCGTTATCGCCTACGACATGCTCGGCCATGGCGCCAGCCCGCGGCCGGAAAGCGGCACGCCCCTGCTCGGCTATGCCGATCAGTTGCTGGAGCTGCTCGATCACCTGCAATTGCCAAAGGCGGCGGTGATCGGTTTTTCCATGGGCGGGCTGGTGGCGCGGGCTTTCGCCCTGCATTACCCGCAACGCCTGCAAAGCCTGGTGGTGCTCAACAGCGTGTTCAACCGCACCGAGGAGCAACGCGCCGGCGTTATCGCCCGCACCGCCCAAGCTGCCGAACACGGCCCGGACGCCAACGCTGAAGCGGCGCTGTCGCGCTGGTTCAGCCGCGAGTACCAGGCGGCCAACCCGGCGCAGATCGCCGCGCTGCGCCAGACGCTGGCGCAGAATGACCCGCAGGGTTACCTGACTACTTACGAACTGTTCGCGACCCAGGATATGTACCGCGCCGATGACCTGGCCAGTATCCAGGTGCCGACGCTGGTCGCCACCGGCGAACTGGACCCCGGTTCGACCCCGGACATGGCCGAGCAACTGGCCGCGCGCATACCCGGCGCAACGGTTGCCGTACTGCCCGAACAGCGGCATATGATGCCCGTAGAATCGCCGCGCCTGGTCAACCAGCTGTTGCTGGAGTTTCTCGACAAGGCGCACTCCCGACCCAACCATTTGAAGGGGATCGTTGCATGACACTCGCACGTTTCCAGATGTGCATCGGCGGCGAATGGGTCGATGCCCTCTGCGGTAAAACCTTTGAAAGCCTGAACCCGGCCCTGGCCGAACCTTGGGCCGAACTGCCCGATGCCGATGAGGCCGATGTCGAGCGCGCCGTACAGGCGGCGCAAACCGCCTTCGACAGCCCGGCCTGGCGCGGCCTGACCGCCACCGCTCGCGGCAAGCTGCTGCGGCGCCTGGGTGACCTGATCGCCGAAAACAAGGAACAACTGGCCCAGCTGGAAAGCCGCGATAACGGCAAGCTGATCCGCGAAACCCGTGGCCAGGTTGGTTATCTGCCGGAGTTTTTCCACTACACCGCAGGCCTTGCGGACAAGCTCGAAGGCGGCACCCTGCCTTTGGACAAGCCGGACCTGTTTGCCTACACCGTGCACGAAGCCATGGGTGTGGTCGCGGCGATCATTCCGTGGAACAGCCCGCTGTACCTGACCGCGATCAAGTTGGCTCCCGCGCTGGCGGCGGGCAACACCATTGTGATCAAGCCGTCCGAACACGCTTCGGCGACCATTCTGGAACTGGCGCGCCTGGCCCTGGAAGCCGGGATTCCGCCGGGTGTGGTCAACGTCGTCACCGGCTACGGCCCCAGCACCGGTGCGGCCCTGACCCGCCATCCGCTGGTCCGCAAGATCGCCTTCACCGGCGGCGCGGCCACGGCGCGCCATGTGGTGCGCAGCAGCGCCGAGAACTTCGCCAAGTTGTCGCTGGAACTGGGCGGCAAGTCGCCGAACATCATCTTCGCCGACGCCGACCTCGACAGCGCAATCAACGGCGCCATCGCCGGCATCTATGCCGCCTCCGGGCAGAGCTGCGTCTCCGGTTCGCGCCTGTTGGTGCAGGATGAGATCTACGACGAATTCGTCGGCCGCCTGGTGGAACGCGCCCAGCGCATCCGCATCGGCAACCCGCAGGACGACAGCAGCGAAATGGGCCCGATGGCCACCGCGCAGCAACTGGCTGTAGTGGAAGGCCTGGTGGCCGATGCCATCGCCGAAGGTGCGCGCCTGCGTATTGGCGGCAAGCGTCCGGCGGGCGTAGGCGATGGCTGGTTCTATGAGCCGACCCTGTTCGAGTGCGACCGCAACTCGATGAAGATCATGCAGGAAGAAGTGTTCGGCCCGGTGGCGTCGGTCATCCGTTTCAAGGACGAAGCCGAAGCGCTGGCCATCGCCAACGACTCGCAGTTCGGCCTCGCCGCCGGTATCTGGACTCGCGATCTGGGCCGCGCCCATCGCCTGGCCCGGGACGTGCGTTCGGGGATCATCTGGGTCAACACCTACCGCGCCGTGTCGGCCATGGCGCCCATCGGCGGCTTCAAGAACAGCGGCTATGGACGCGAAAGCGGCATCGATTCGGTGCTGGCCTACACCGAGCTGAAAACGGTGTGGATCAACCTTTCCCAGGCCCCCATGCCTGATCCGTTTGTGATGCGCTAGGAGTCCTGCGAAATGATCGAACCCGGCATTTACAAAGACGTCATGGGCTCGTTCCCGTCCGGCGTCACGGTGGTCACCACCCTCGACCCGGAAGGCGGCATCGTCGGCATCACCGCCAGTGCCTTCAGTGCGCTGTCGATTGATCCGGCACTGGTGCTGTTCTGCCCCAACTACGGCTCTGACACCTACCCGGTGCTGCGCGACAGCAAGCAGTTCGCGATCCACTTGCTGTCCGCCGACCAGACCGCCGAAGCCTACGCTTTCGCCGGCAAGGGCAAGGACAAAGCCAAGGGCATCGACTGGCACCTGAGCGAACTGGGCAACCCGATTCTAGGCAAGGCCACAGCGATCATCGAGTGCGAACTGTGGCGTGAATACGACGGCGGAGATCACGCCATCATTGTCGGCGCGGTGAAGAACCTGATCCTGCCCGAGCAGCCGGTGACGCCGATGATCTACCACAAGGGCAAGCTGGGGCCGTTGCCGACCCTGGCCTGAGTGCCTGGCATTTGTAGGAGCCGGCTTGCTGGCGATGACGCACTCAAGGACGCCATCGCCAGCAAGCCGGCGCCTACAGCTCCACCGGAGAACCGTAGATGAACAACGAAAAATACGAAAAAGGCCTGCAAATCCGCACCCAGGTACTGGGCCAGGACTATGTCCAGCGTTCCATCCAGAACGCCGACGACTTCACCCGCCCCTTGCAGGAGATGGTCACCGAATACTGCTGGGGCCATGTCTGGGGCCGTGAAGGCCTGTCGCTCAAGGAGCGCAGCATGATCAACCTGGCGATGATCTCGGCGCTCAACCGCCCGCACGAACTCAAGCTGCATGTGCGCGGCGCCTTGCGTAACGGCTTGAGTCGTGAGCAAATACGCGAAATTCTGCTTCAGGTCGGCATTTATTGCGGCGTCCCGGCGGCCGTGGACAGTTTCCGGCTGGCCCGTGAAGCCTTCGCCGAAGCCGACGCCGAGGCCTCCAGTTAACCCCCGGCTGTCGTAATGCCCGACTGGCATGGACAGCCACCTTTAGAGCGTACCCCATGAAACGCCTGCCACTCGACGACAGCTTCAAGGTCAATCGCAACCCCGTTACCCTGCGCGAAATCGTGCTGGATAAACTGCGAAGCGCCATCATGAACTTCCAGCTTCTGCCGGGAGACCGTCTGGTCGAACGCGATCTGTGCGATCGCCTGGGCGTGAGCCGCACCTCGGTACGTGAAGCCTTGCGTCACCTGGAGTCCGAAGGCCTGGTGGAATTCGCCGACGCCAAGGGCCCGCGCGTGGCCATCATCACCCTGGCCGATGCCGTCGACATCTACGAACTGCGTTGCGTGCTCGAAGGCCTGATCGTCCAGCTGTTCACCCTGCGGGCCAAGGCCAAGGACATCAAGGCCCTGGAAAAAGCCCTGGAGGAAAACCGTCAGGCCCTGAAAGAAGGTGAACTGCAACAGGTCATCGATTCGGTGCAGGGTTTCTACGACGTCCTGCTCGAAGGCTCCGGCAACCATGTCGCCGCCACGCAACTGCGTCAGTTGCAGGCACGGATCAGCTACTTGCGCGCGACCTCGGTGTCCCAGGAAAACCGCCGGGGCGCCAGCAACCAGGAAATGGAACGCATGGTCGAGGCGATCAAGAGCGGCGATCCCCTGGCTGCCCATCAGGCGTGCGTCGACCACGTACGCGCCGCCGCCGCTGTTGCCCTCGATTACCTCAAGCGCAAACAGGAAGAAACCGGGCCAACCCCCGAAATCACCCTGCCGATCGCGCTCAAAGAACCTCGCATAGGACGTTGATCATGTTCAGCCCGAGCTTTTGTCCGAAGTGCGGCAGCAATGACCTCAAGTCACAGCTGCCGCCGGGCGATACGCACGAGCGCCTGATGTGCCGTAGCTGCGGCTACATCCACTACGTCAATCCGAAAATCATCGCTGGCTGCATCATCGAGCAGGACGGCAAATACCTGCTGTGCCAACGGGCGATTCCACCGCGCCCCGGCACCTGGACCTTGCCGGCGGGCTTCATGGAAGCCGGCGAGACCACCGAGCAGGCGGCGTTGCGCGAAGTCTGGGAAGAGAGCGGTGTGCGCGGGGAAATCCTCTCGCCCTACTCGATCTTCAGCGTGCCGCAGATCAGCGAGGTGTACATCATCTTCCGCGCCATCGCCCTGGAAATCACCGGGCAATTCGGGCCGGAAACCCTGGACTACAAATTCTTCGCGCCCCAGGACATTCCCTGGGACAGCATCTACTACCCGGCCATCCGGCAGATTCTCGAGCGCTATATAGAGGAACGCGAGGCCGGGGTCTATGGCATCTACATGGGCAATGATGACAGCGGCAAAATCCATTTCATCCGCTGATCGCACAATCCCCCTGTAGGAGCTGCCGAAGGCTGCGATCTTTTGATTTTGATTTTTAAAAGCAAGATCAAAAGATCGCAGCCTTCGGCAGCTCCTACATTGGCCGGTGTGATTTCATGATTACACCGGCGCCACGCCCTCGACGATGACGATCTCGGCCCGCCCTGCCCCTTCACGGTGCCGCTTCGCCTCCTGATACTCCGGCGAGCGATAACACGCCAGCGCCTGTTCATACGAGTCGAACTCGATCACCACATTGCGCTGCGCCCCTTGTCCCTCCAGCACTTCGCTGCGCCCACCCCGGGCCAGCATCCGCCCGCCGTACAAGGCAAAGGCTGCCGGCGCCCGTTGGGTGTATTGGCTGTATTGATCGGGGTCGGTGACTTCCACGTGAGCAATCCAGTACGCCTTCATAGTGACCTCTCGGTTTATTTTGTATTATGGTATACCACACTATATTTCCATCAAACACTGAGAGTCCAGCATGGCCTTCAACAACATCGAAGACATCATCGAAGATTATCGCCTCGGCAAAATGGTGCTGCTGGTAGATGACGAAGACCGGGAAAACGAAGGTGACCTGCTGCTGGCTGCCGACTGTTGCAGCGCCGAAGCCATCAGTTTCATGGCCCGCGAAGCCCGCGGCCTGATCTGCCTGACGTTGACCGACGAACACTGCCAGCGCCTGGGCCTTGAGCAGATGGTGCCGAGCAACGGTAGCGTGTTCAGTACCGCGTTCACCGTCTCCATCGAAGCCGCCACCGGCGTAACCACCGGCATTTCCGCTGCCGACCGAGCGCGTACCGTGGCGGCTGCCGTAGCCTCTGGCGCCACCGCCGCCGATATCGTCCAGCCCGGTCACATCTTCCCGTTACGCGCTCGCGAAGGCGGCGTACTGACCCGCGCCGGGCATACCGAAGCCGGTTGCGACCTGGCACGCCTGGCCGGCTTCACGCCCGCGTCGGTGATCGTCGAAGTGATGAACGACGACGGCACCATGGCCCGCCGTCCGGACCTGGAAGTGTTCGCGCGCAAGCACGGGATCAAGATCGGCACCATTGCCGACCTGATTCATTACCGCCTGAGCAACGAGCACACGGTCCAGCGCATCGGTGAGCGCGAGCTGCCCACCGTACATGGCACCTTTCGTCTGATCACCTTTGAAGATCGCATCGAGGGCGGTGTCCACATGGCCATGGTCATGGGCGAGTTGCGTCGCGAGGAAGCGACGCTGGTGCGCGTGCATGTGATCGACCCGCTGCGCGATCTGGTGGGCGCCGAATACAGCGGGCCCTCCAATTGGACCCTGTGGGCGGCGTTGCAACGGGTGGCCGAGGAGGGTCGCGGTGTGGTGGTCGTGCTGGCCAACCATGAATCGTCCCAGGCATTGCTTGAGCGTGTGCCGCAACTCACCCAGCCGCCACGACAGTTCAGCCGTTCGCAGTCGCGGATTTATTCGGAAGTCGGTACAGGCGCGCAGATCCTGCAAAACCTGGGCGTTGGCAAGCTGCGGCATTTGGGGCCACCGCTCAAATATGCGGGATTGACCGGGTATGACCTGGAGGTGGTGGAGAGCATTGCGTTTACCGGTTGATTCCCTGTGGGAGCGAGCCTGCTCGCGAAGGCGCCAGGACAGCCAATAAAGATGTTGGATTTACCGGCCTCTTCGCGAGCAGGCTCGCTCCCACAGGGGATGTTGTTAATCCTTCAAAAACCACATTTGCCGGATAGCCGGTACGGCAAAATGCTTGCGCAAAGTTTGGAATACCATAATATGATATTCCATAGACCGGACAGTCTCAGCGACTCGATGGACCTACTGCTCCCGATAGGCGGGCACTCAAAGCCCCGCTCATAAACACAACAATGAGGGCGTGAAAATGGTGTTGAACAAAGGTGTCACCGCAGTGCTGTTCGCGGGACTGCTGAGCGTGACCAGCCAGGCGTTGATGGCGGCTGAAAGCGTCAACTTCGTCAGCTGGGGCGGTACGACCCAGGATGCGCAGAAGCAGGCTTGGGCCGATCCGTTCAGCAAGGCCAGCGGCATCACCGTGGTCCAGGACGGCCCCACCGACTACGGCAAACTCAAGGCCATGGTCGAGAGCGGCAACGTGCAGTGGGACGTGGTCGACGTCGAAGCCGACTTCGCCTTGCGCGCCGCCTCCGAAGGCCTGCTCGAACCCCTCGACTTCAAAGTGATCGAGCGCGACAAGATCGACCCGCGTTTTGTCAGCGACCACGGCGTCGGTTCGTTCTTCTTCTCCTTCGTCCTCGGCTACAACGAGGGCAAGCTCGGCGCCGCCAAGCCTCAAGACTGGACCGCGCTGTTTGACACCAAGACCTACCCCGGCAAACGCGCCCTCTATAAATGGCCGAGCCCTGGCGTGCTGGAACTGGCGCTGCTGGCCGACGGCGTCCCCGCGGACAAGCTCTATCCGCTGGACCTGGATCGCGCCTTCAAGAAACTCGACACCATCAAGAAAGACATCGTCTGGTGGGGCGGCGGCGCCCAGTCGCAACAGCTTTTGGCCTCCGGCGAAGCGAGCCTGGGCCAGTTCTGGAACGGCCGGATTCATGCCCTGCAAGAAGACGGTGCCCCCGTCGGCGTAAGCTGGAAACAGAACCTGGTCATGGCCGACATCCTGGTCATTCCAAAAGGCTCGAAAAACAAGGACGCGGCGATGAAGTTCCTGGCCAATGCCAGCAGCGCCAAGGGACAGGCCGACTTCTCCAACCTGACCGCCTACGCCCCGGTCAACGTCGACAGCGTGGCACGCCTGGATTCGGTGCTGGCCCCTAACCTGCCGACGGCCTACGCCAAGGACCAAATCACTCTCGACTTCGCGTACTGGGCCAAGAACGGTCCGGCCATCGCGACACGGTGGAACGAATGGCTGGTCAAATGAAAATGACGGTAACTGCAACCCGTCAATCCACACCCGTCGGGAGCGCCTCCGGCGCTGCCGGCAAGGCCGCTGCGATGACTCAAACTCCAACCCTGGCACAACGCTGGCGCGGTTCGAGCAACCTCATCCCCGCCCTGCTGTTCCTTGGCCTGTTCTTCCTGGCGCCGCTGATCGGCTTGCTGTTGCGCGGCGTGCTGGAACCAACGCCGGGCCTGGGCAACTACGAGCAGTTGTTCGCCAACTCGGCCTATGCGCGGGTCTTGTTCAACACCTTCTCGGTGGCCGGCCTGGTGACGGTATTCAGCCTGCTGCTGGGCTTTCCGCTGGCCTGGGCGATCACCCTGGTGCCACGTGGCTGGGGTCGCTGGATCCTCAACATCGTGCTGCTGTCGATGTGGACCAGCCTGCTCGCCCGCACCTATTCGTGGCTGGTGCTGCTGCAAGCCTCGGGCGTGATCAACAAGGCGCTGATGGCCCTGGGCATCGTCGATCAGCCGCTGGAGATGGTGCATAACCTCACCGGCGTGGTGATCGGCATGAGCTACATCATGATCCCGTTCATCGTGCTGCCGTTGCAGGCGACCATGCAGGCCATCGACCCGATGATCCTGCAGGCCGGCTCCATTTGCGGCGCCAGCCCCTGGACCAACTTCTTCCGGGTGTTCCTGCCGCTGTGCCGGCCGGGGCTGTTCTCCGGCGGGTTGATGGTGTTCGTGATGTCCCTCGGTTACTACGTCACCCCGGCGCTGCTGGGCGGCGCGCAGAACATGATGCTGCCCGAGTTCATCATCCAGCAGGTGCAGTCGTTCCTCAACTGGGGCCTGGCCAGCGCCGGTGCCGCGTTGCTGATCGTCATCACCCTGGTGCTGTTCTACTTCTACCTGAAGCTCCAGCCGGAATCCCCGGTTGGCGCCAGCAACGCGAGGTAAGCCGCCATGCTCCTGACCCCCAATGCCATGAGCCGCCGGATGCGCCTTGGTCTTTACGCCACCACCGGGTTGATCGGGCTGTTCCTGCTGCTGCCGATCGTGTTCATCGTCCTGCTTTCGTTCGGATCGTCGCAATGGCTGGTGTTCCCGCCACCGGGTTGGACGCTGAAATGGTACGGCCAGTTCTTCTCCAACGCCGACTGGATGAACGCGGCCATGGCCAGCCTCAAGGTCGCGGTGCTGACCACGATCTTCGCCGTCGCACTGGGCTTGCCCACCGCGTTCGCCCTGGTCCGTGGCCGCTTCCCTGGCCGGGAAATGCTCTATGGCCTGTTCACCCTGCCGATGATCGTGCCGCTGGTGATCATCGCCGTGGCGGTGTACGCGCTGTTCCTGAAACTGGGTTACACCGGGACCATGTTCGCCTTCGTGGTCAGCCACGTGATCGTCGCACTGCCGTTCACCATCATCTCGATCATCAACTCGCTGAAGCTGTTCGATCAGTCCATCGAGGATGCGGCAGTGATCTGCGGCGCCTCGCGCCTGCAAGCGGTGTTCAAGGTGACCTTCCCGGCGATCCGTCCGGGCATGGTGGCCGGCGCCCTCTTCGCCTTCCTCGTCTCGTGGGACGAAGTGGTGCTCAGCGTGATGATGGCCAGCCCGACCCTGCAAACCCTTCCCGTGAAAATGTGGACCACTTTGCGCCAGGACCTGACGCCGGTGATCGCCGTCGCTTCGACGCTGCTGATCGGCCTTTCGGTATTGGTCATGGTCATCGCCGCCGCCCTGCGTCGGCGCAACGAACTCAACGCTTGAGCACCAGGAGTACGACATGAGTGCAGTAATCAAAGATGCCGCGCAGCCAAACGACAAGCCCCTGGTGAGCCTGTGCAACTTGAACAAGTTCTACGGCGACTTTGCCGCCGTGGACAACATCTCCCTGGACATCAAGGATGGTGAATTCCTGACCTTCCTCGGCTCCAGCGGTTCCGGCAAGAGCACCACCCTGTCGATGCTCGCCGGTTTCGAAACCCCGAGCAGCGGCGAGATCCTGGTCAATGGCCAGTCGCTGGTCAACGTGCCGCCGCACAAGCGCGACATCGGCATGGTGTTCCAGCGCTACTCGCTGTTCCCGCATCTGTCGGTGCGCGACAACATCGCGTTCCCGCTGACGATCCGCAAACTCGACGCCGCTGAACGCGAGCGCCGGGTTGATGCGATGCTCAAGCTGGTGCAGCTGGAAAAGTTCGCCCACCGCCGCCCTTCACAACTCTCCGGCGGCCAGCAGCAACGCGTCGCCATCGCTCGGGCACTGGTGTATGAGCCACGCATTCTGCTGATGGACGAACCGCTGGGCGCGCTGGACAAAAAACTGCGGGAAGACTTGCAGGACGAACTGCGCCAACTGCATCGACGCCTGGGTATTACCATCGTCTACGTGACCCACGATCAGGAAGAAGCCATGCGCCTGTCGCAGCGCATCGCGATCTTCAGTCACGGCAAGATTGTCGGCCTGGGCAGCGGCTACGACCTGTACCAGAACCCGCCGAATGCCTTCGTCGCATCGTTCCTGGGCAATTCCAACTTCCTCAAGCTCAAGGCCCAGGGCAATGCGGTGGCGACGTTCGAAGGCCAGGCGCTGTCGATCCGCCTGACCGCCGGGCTGCACACCGATCAGGATGTGCTGTTAATGGTGCGTCCGGAAAAAGCCTTGGCCCTGAGCGTCCAGCAAGCGATCCAGGAGCCCTTGGCCGCCGGCTGGAACGAAGTCTCGGCCAAGGTGGTGGAGGTGTTGTTTCTGGGGGAAAGCCAAACGTGCAGCGTGGTGACATCGGGCGGGACTTCGATGACCGTCAAGGCGTTGTCCGCCGCGGGAATGCCGTTGAAAGCCGGTGACCCTGTGCAGGTGCGTTGGGCGACGGCGGATGCTTGCGTTTATACCGAGTGGGCTGAGAGTGACTTGAACAAGGCTGCTGGAGCGCATTGATGGGTTGCGGTCCATGCCGGATTGGCCACTGCGCAACGCCGGAACGAAACGTCACAAGGGGCCTGACAGATAACCTGGCGTTGCCGGGAATCACCAATCCCCTGTAGGAGCTGCCGAGTGTAACGAGGCTGCGATCTTTTGATTTATAGAAGCAAGATCAAAAGATCGCAGCCTACGGCAGCTCCTACAGGGATTGGATACATCCGTGAAAGTCAGGTCGGCTAACAGGCCGCCTTCGCGGGCAAGCCTCGCTCCTACGGGCAGGTACTCACCTGTGGACCTGTAGGAGCTGTCGAGTGAAACGAGGCTGCGATCTTTTGATTTTTAGAAGCAAGATCAAAAGATCGCAGCCTTCGGCAGCTCCTACAGGGATTGGATACATCCGTGAAAGTCAGGTCGGCTAACAGGCCGCCTTCGCGGGCAAGCCTCGCTCCTACGGGCAGGTACTCACCTGTGGACCTGTAGGAGCTGTCGAGTGCAACGAGGCTGCGATCTTTTGATTTTTAGAAGCAAGATCAAAAGATCGCAGCCTTCGGCAGCTCCTACAGGGATTGGATACATCCGTGAAAGTCAGGTTGGCTACCAGGCCGCCTTCGCGGGCAAGCCTCGCTCCTACGGGCAGGTACTCACCTATGGACCTGTAGGAGCTGTCGAGTGCAACGAGGCTGCGATCTTTTGATTTATAGAAGCAAGATCAAAAGATCGCAGCCTTCGGCAGCTCCTACAGGGGACCGTGCCAGCAATGAGGTCGAGTGTCAGCTCGCCTCGGCCGCTTTTGATCCACCCGCCCCCTCGGCAGGCTGAGTGGAGGTGTTCATCCGGGGGGAAGGCGCGTAGCGCCGTGCGGCGAAGCCGCACACATCGAGAGGAGGTGCAGCGAAGCAAACCGGAGGCGATGCCCCCGGATGAATGCCGGAATGAAGGAACCCCGAGCCTCAGCGAGGGGCCGTACGCTCGGGGCGAGCGTTTTTTTGGTTACTTTTTTTAGGCGCTTGTAAAAAAAGTGACTCGCCGTAAGGGCGAAACCGCCAGTCGACGTTACCGAAGAAAAGGATATGTACTCAATCAACCAAGAACCTGGTCGGCCCGAAGGCCGCCAAGTCCAAAGCCACGCCTGAGATCAAGCCAAACTCTTGCTGACCACCTCAAACACATCGCTCGACAGTTGCCCCGAAGCCCGAATCCGCTCCAGCTCGCCTTTCATCAACGCCTGACGCGCGTCGTCATACTTGCGCCAGCGGGTCAAAGGCGCCAACTGCCGGGAAGCAATCTGCGGATTGAAGCCGTTCAGCTCAATCACTAGATCCGCCAGGAAGCGATACCCCGAACCATCCGCCGCATGGAAGTTGATCAGGTTCTGCCCGGCAAACGCACCGATCAGCGCGCGCACCTTGTTCGGGTTCTTGATGTTGAACGCCGGATGCTCCATCAACGCTTTGACGCGATCCAGACCACCGGGCAACGTGCTGCCAGCCTGAACGCTGAACCATTGATCCATGACCAGCGGGTTGTCGCTGAAGTGCGCGGCGAAGCTGGCCAGCGCCTTGGCTTTCTGCTCTTCGAACGGCGAGTTGACGAGCACGGCGAGCGCGGTCAAACGTTCGGTCATGTTGTCGCAAGCATCGAACTGCTCCAGCGTTGCCGCCAGCACTTGCGGCTTGCCGCTGAGCATCAGGTACGACAGCGCGATGTTCTGCAACGCACGACGGGCGAAATGCTCGGCCTCGGCCACGTACGGGGTTTGTTTCGACAGCTCGCGGTTGGCCTGATAACGCAGCCACAGCGCGTCGAACAAGGCATCAGCCAGTTGCTTGCGCGCGAACTCGCGAGCGATGTGAATGGCCTCGACGTCCGCCACTTCGCTGATTTCAGTCAGGTACGCCTCGCTCGGCAGCGAGAGCATTTCGGCGACCATCGCCTGATCCAGCGATTCATCGGACAGCACAGTGCGCAAGGCCGACACCAGACGCTGATCCAGTACCAGCGCTTCACCCTTCTGCTGTTGGGCGATCAGTTCCTGCAGCACCTGCACCGACAGTTGCTGGCCAGCATCCCAGCGATTGAAGCCGTCGCTGTCGTGCTGCATCAGGAACATCAACTGGTCGCGGTTGTACGGGAAGCTCAGCTTCACTGGCGCCGAGAAGCCGCGCAGCAACGAAGGCAAGGGTTGTTCGCTGATGTCGACGAAGGTGAAGGTCTGTTCGGCCTCAGTCACCGAGAGAACCCGTGAAGTGCCTTGCGCGGCCGCTTCACCGGCAAGACGCAGGGCAAACTCGCCGCCCTTGCTGTCCAGCAAGCCGAGTGCGACCGGGATCACGAACGGCAGTTTTTCCACTTTGTCCGGGGTTTGCGGACAGCTCTGACGGAAGGTCAGGCTGTAGGTTTTTGCCGCCGCATCATAGGACTCGCTGACCACCAGCCGCGGAGTGCCGGCCTGGCTGTACCAGCGTTTGAACTGGGTCAGGTCGACACCGTTGGCGTCTTCCATGGCCTTAATGAAGTCATCGCAGGTCACGGCTTGACCGTCATGGCGTTCGAAGTACAGGTCGCTGCCTTTGCGGAAGCCTTCGGCACCGAGCAAGGTGTGGATCATGCCGACCACTTCCGAACCTTTTTCATACACGGTCAGGGTGTAGAAGTTGGAAATCTCGATGAAGCTGTCCGGGCGCACGGCGTGGGCCATGGGGCCGGCGTCTTCGGCGAACTGGTGAGTGCGCAGATAGGCGACGTCCTGAATGCGCTTGACCGTGGCCGAGTTCATGTCGGCAGAGAAATGCGAATCGCGGAATACGGTGAAGCCTTCCTTGAGCGACAGCTGGAACCAGTCGCGGCAGGTCACGCGGTTGCCCGACCAGTTGTGGAAGTATTCGTGGGCGACGATGGCCTCGACCCGCTGGTGCGCGGCGTCGGTGGCAGTTTCGGCCTTGGCCAGCACGGCGCTGGAGTTGAAGATGTTGAGGCCCTTGTTCTCCATCGCGCCCATGTTGAAGTCGTTCACGGCGACGATCATGAAAATGTCCAGGTCGTATTCGCGACCGTACACCTCTTCATCCCAGCGCATGGACTTCTTCAGGCTGTTCATCGCGTGCTGGCACTTGTCGATGTTTTCCGGCTCGACGTAGATGCGCAACGCCACGGTGCGCTCGGTCATGGTGGTGAAGGTGTCTTCGACGCACCACAGGTCACCGGCCACCAGCGCGAACAGGTACGCCGGTTTCTTGAATGGGTCTTCCCAGGTCGCCCAGTGCCGGCCGTCTTCGCCGGGACCCGAGGCGATCGGGTTGCCGTTGGACAACAGCACCGGGTAGCTGTGCTGCTCGGCCACCACTGTCGTGGTGAACGTGCTCATCACGTCCGGGCGGTCGAGGTAATAGGTGATCTTGCGGAAGCCTTCGGCCTCGCACTGGGTGCAGAACATCGTGCCGGACTTGTACAGGCCTTCCAGCGCGGTGTTGGTTTCCGGGTGAATGCGTACGCTGGTATCGACCGTGAAGCTGTTGCTGGTCGGGTGCAGCGTCAGGTGATTGTCGGTCAACTGGTAGTCAGCGGGGCTCAGTTCACGGTCGGCCAGGGTGACCGACAACAAATCGAGCTGCTGACCATCCAGCACCAGCGGCGGCAGGCCCGGGCCACGCTCGGGGTTGCGGCGCATCACCAGTTGCGCATGGACCAGGCTGTGGTCCTCGAACAACTCGAAGGTCAGGTGAGTTTCGTCGATCAGGTACTCAGGCGCCTGATAGTCCTTGAGGTAGATCATCTTCGGTTGTTCGGTGCGCATGCTGGAGTCCTTACTGATGCACGGCGAGCTGGTAGGCCGTGTATTTACGAATGTTGATCACGCCGGTATCGAAGATCAGGTATTGGCCCTTGACCCCCATCAGCGTGCCTTCGGCAATGGGCTGCTTGTCCAGGTTGAAGCTGACAATCTTGGCCGGGTACTGCTCGACCGGGTAGCGGATTTCCAGCGGTTCGATATCGCTGACCGGCTGAATCGCCTGCAGGCCGAATCGATCCTGCAACGTTCGCAAGCCTTCAGCACAGCTGTCGAACAGTTGATCGCGAACCCCGGCCAGGTCCACCGCCACTGCATCGCCCTTGAGCAAGGCACGCCAATTGGTCTTGTCGGCCACCTGGCTGCGAAACAGGTCCTCGACGAAGCCGGACTGCTGGCGTGTCGCCACGCGCATGATCGGCAAGGCCTGGCTGGCGCCCTGGTCGATCCAGCGGGTCGGCAGCTGGGTGGCACGGGTAATCCCGACTTTGACTCCGGAGGAGTTCGACAGGTAGACGATGTGATCGGTCATGCAGAACTTTTCGCCCCACTCCGGCTCCCGGCAGGTGCCGGCGTCGTAGTGACAACGCTCCGGGCTCATGATGCACACGTCACACTGGGCCAGTTTGGTCATGCACGGGTAGCAGTAACCCTGGCTGAAACTGGTTTTGGTCTTGCGCCCGCAATGGATGCAATGGATCGCACCCAGGTATTCCAGGCGCACCGTGGTCCCGATCAACGGATTGACCGGCACCTCGGTGTCACCCAGGCGAAAGGCGTATTGCACGTTCGGCCCGTCCAGGCGCGCCGACATTTTACTGATTGCACCGCGGCCAATCTCGATCAATGGATGGCATCCGACTTGAACAGAATATTGGGCACTTCGATCGACTTCGATGCACATTCCTGCGGACCCATGTAACCGGTGCGCTCTTCTTCGGGCAGGTTCTGGATCTCCCAGGCGATCATCGCTTGCAGCGACAGTTCGCGTTGCTCGGTGGTGAGCTTGCCACCGTCGGACCATTTACCGATCTCCACGGCCAATTTCAGGCTCTGGTAGATGTCCGGGGTGATGTTCTTGATCATTTCGTTAAAAGAGGACATTGGGTCTCCGCGTTCTCTATTTACATAAACTGTTTCAGGCGGCCAGTTTACGGCGGTTGTACAAACCACCCAACAAACCGGTCAAGCATCCGACGAGCAACCCGCTGACATGGGCCGCGTTGGCGATTTCACCGAAGCCAATCGCCGAGATCAGACCGGACATGCAGACCACCAGCCAGATCAGCATCATCGCCAGCACGCCACGTGGCAGGCGATAAGCGGCGTTCGGTGCCAATAGCTGGAAAATCCAGCAATGGCCGAGCAATCCGTACAGAACGCCGGACAGACCGCCGAACAGGCTCGGGCCGGTATACAGGTACTGCACGTAGTTGGACGCCAGGCTGAACAGCAAGGTCAGGCCGATCAGGTTAATGGTGCCCTGGCGCGATTCGATACGCCGCCCCAGCTCCCAGTACCACATGCCGTTCATCGCCAGGTGCAGGATGCCGAAGTGCACCAGCATCGGCGTGACCAGACGCCACCATTGCCCCGCTGCGAGGCTGTCGGCCAGGGGCGTGAAATGGATGTACTCGCCAGCAATGCGGAAATCGAGGAAGGTCAGCCAACGCATCGTGTTGAAGTTGTCACCCAACTGCGTCAGCGCGCCGACCAAAATACTCAGCAGCAGCACGACTGCGGTGCCTTTGGCGTAGCGAACCTGCTCGATGAAGCTCGGCCGGCGGACGGTTTGTGCCACCGGTATATCCAGTTGTTGATCGGGATCGCCGGCTGGAAAACGCTCGTACAAGGCGCGCACGTCTTCACTGATGTTGTCCGGCACCCACAGCACCTGCTCGCCCGCCTCTTCGCTGACACGATGCGGCACCTGCATGCGTTGCAGCAATTTGACGAAGCCGCTCAGGTCCACCGCCAGGGGGAGACGCAATACCGCCACAGTACTCATTGCAAAACCTCTGGTCGTTCGACATCGACCCAGACAAATTTATGCGGGTCGAGCCGCGTTTCCTGATCCAGCCGATAGGCGACCAACTTGCCGTAGAGCACGGCGCTGTAATCCAGGCACGCCAGGTTCGGACGGATCGGCGCCGGTCGGCCGCTGCGCCAGTAATGGCCGACGAACAGCAACGGCTCGTCGACGCCGTAGCGCAAGAGGTTGTTCTTTTCGCTGGACGACAGTGGCTTGCGTGCCACCGGGTCCGGCAGCGCATCGGGCTGGAACACGATGTCGCCGTAGGTCTGTGGGTCTTCTTCCCAGAATTTGGTGCGGAAGAACGAACGCACCAGGCCATCGCCACTGGTCATGGTCAGGCCGTCTGGCAGACGCATGTCGGTGCCGCGCAGCAGGCGGTCGAACACGGTGCAGGCGAAACTGCCCGACTCGGCCGAGGCCTGAAGGAAGTGCTCATCGACGCAGCCATCGGGGAACAGTGCCCGCAGCGGCTCGATCAGGCCGCCATCCCAGCAGGCGTGAACCACCCGGAAGCGCCCGGCATCGACGAACAGCGGCAACTCATAGAACCATTGCTGGAAGTCATGCCAGTCGCGGGGATGGCGTTCGAACTGGGTCAGGGTTTCGTGCAGCAAACGGGCATGGCGCGGGGTGTGTTCGCGCACGAACTGCTTGCCGCTGCCAGGCAGTGCTGGCGTGGCCCAACCCAAGGCATTGAATTCGTGGTTGCCCATGATGCACAGCGCCTGGCCAGCCTCGACCATGTCGTGGACGATGTGCAGCGCTTCGCGAATCCGTGGGCCGCGGTCGATGATGTCGCCGACGAACACCGCCATGCGCGAGGCATGGCGCCAGACGCCACCTTGCTTGTGGTAACCGAGCCGGTCGAGCAAATGCTCAAGGGTCAGAGCGCAACCGTGCACGTCACCGATCAGGTCGTAGCTACGCGCGGGATCGAGCATCAGTCGCCTCCACCACCCAACCTGCTGCCCCAGCCGAGCTTGGTCCGGCAGACTTCATAGTAGTTGTGGTCGAGTGGGTGGATCAGCCGCAACTTCTGGGCTTTTTTACTGACGGTGATGGTGTCGCCGGGCGCGCAGGTGAAGTGGTTCTGCCCGTCACACGAGACTTGCGGGTAAATCTGCATATCCTTGGACACGACGATTTTCAGCTCACTGTTGCCATCGACCACGATCGGTCTACCCGACAAGGTATGGGGGTACATCGGCACAATTACAATGGCGTCGAGCTTGGGATGCATGATCGGACCACCGGCTGACAGCGCATAGGCGGTGGAACCGGTGGGCGTGGCGACGATCAGGCCGTCGGCCTTCTGGCTGCAGACGAACTGGCCGTCGATGTACAGCTCGAACTCGATCATCCGCGTGGATTTGCCGGGGTGCAGCACCACGTCGTTCAGCGCATCGCCCTGACCAATGGCCTCGGCATGGCGGCGGACTTCGGCCTGCAGCAGGAAGCGGTTTTCCACCAGATAATGGCCGTCGAGCACTTCGGCGACCTTGATCTCCAGCTCATCGGGACGGATATCGGTCAGGAAACCCAGGCTGCCTCGGTTGATGCCTAGAACCGGAATATTGTGCTTGGCCAGCGCTCGGGCAGCGCCGAGCAAACTGCCGTCACCACCGACCACAATCACCATGTCACACACTTCACCGAGCATTTTGCGCGACGAAGTTTGCAGACCGTGGCCCGGCAGGACTTCGGCGATGGTGTCTTCGAGGATCACGTGCAGGTGACGATCGAGCAGAAACCGCTTCAGTCGGCGGACAGTATCCAGCACCTGAGAACTGCCGAGGCGTCCGATGATGCCGATATTACGAAATTGCTCCATGGGGCTCCTACGGGACTCGGGGCAGGACGCGGGGCCTGCGACGGCGAAAAGCACGATTATGGGCGAAAGCCCGGGATAGACAAAATCCTTTCAGCGACAAGGACGTACTCCTGTTAGAGGCTATGCTCGCAAGATGATCCTATTTCCCGATTTGTTGCAGTTGCCCCACCAGTTGCGCCACCCCGAGGTGCGCGACCTGGCGTGGGTCATTCTCGCACCGCCGATGCTCGTCGACACGCCATGGTCGCAACGCCATCCGCTGGCCGGTAGCGACTGGGTCCAGGCGCCGGAACACCTGGAGCACTGGTTGCGACGGCTGGATCAGGACAGCTACGGATTGCTGCACTGGTTGTCCCAGGCGCGCACCCGGCGCCTGGGTCTGTACTACGAGCGCCTCTGGCAATTTGCCGTCGAACACGCACCCGGTATCGAGTTGATTGCCGCCAACATGCCGATTCGCCGCGAAGGCCATACCCTGGGTGAGCTGGACCTGCTGCTGCGCGATCGCGACGGCGTGCATCACCTGGAACTGGCAATCAAGCTCTATCTAGGCCCGCAGCATGGCGATGGACACGACACCGCACAGTGGCTGGGCCCCGGTTGCCATGATCGACTGGACCGCAAACTGGCGCACCTGAGCCAACATCAACTGCCCATTTCCGCTCGCCCCGAGAGCCGCGAAGTGCTGGCGGCGCTGGATATCCGGCAATTCAGCGCGCATTTGTGGCTGGGTGGCTATTTGCTGTATCCGTGGCCGGGGCAAGCTGCGTCTCCCAGCGGTGTGCACCCACAACACTTGCGCGGTCGCTGGTTGCATCAAAAGGATTGGCCCGACTTCATCGGGCAAAGCCCTCCCGGTCGCTGGCAACCCCTGCCCCGCCACGCCTGGCTGGCGCCGGCGCACTACCCCGCCGGGCAAGCCTGGAGTGCCGAACAGTTGAATGCGTGGTTGAGTGAGTTATCGCCCGTGGCGCCGGCGCAATTGCTGGTGCGCCTGACGGAAAATGCCCAGGGCGATTGGGAAGAAGCCGAGCGGTTGTTTCTGGTGGCAGACCTTTGGCCGAATGTACCGGGACAGAATTGAATCTTTGTGGTGCAGGGTCTGACCCTGTTCGCGGGCAAGCCTCGCTCCTACAGGCATCACATTGCCCCTGTAGGAGCGAGGCTTGCCCGCGAACAGGGCGACGCAGTCTAAATGGACAACCGCACAGCCAACGCCGCCAACGTCACCAACAACACCGGCACCGTCAACACAATCCCGACCTTGAAGTAATACCCCCAGCCGATCCGGATGCTCTTGCGCTCCAGCACATGCAACCACAATAACGTCGCCAGGCTACCAATCGGGGTGATTTTCGGGCCCAGGTCGCTGCCAATGACGTTGGCGTAGATCATGGCCTCCTTCACCACACCCGTCGCCTGACTGGCATCGATGGACAACAGGCCGATCAGCACCGTCGGCAAGTTGTTCATGATCGATGACAACAATGCGGTCAGCCCCCCCGTGCCCATGGCCGCACCCCACACGCCATACCCGGCAAACCCATTGAGCCACTGCGCCAGGTATCCGGTAAGCCCGGCGTTACGCAAACCGTAGACCACCAGGTACATGCCCAGCGAGAAAATCACGATCTGCCATGGGGCTTCTTTCATGACTTTGCGCGTGGAAATCCTGTGACCGCGGGCAGCGATGGCCAGCAACAACGCAGCGCAGACTGCCGAGATCGCGCTGATCGGAATGCCCAGCGGCTCCAGGGCGAAACAGCCGAGCAACAGAATCACCAACACTGCCCAACCGGCATAAAACGTGGCGTTGTCATGAATGGCGGACGCTGGATGCTCCAACTGCTCCGGGTCATAGTCCCGTGGGATGTCGCGGCGGAAAAACCACATCAACATCGCCAGGGTCGCGGCCACACTCACCAGGTTGACCGGAATCATCACTGCCGCATAACGGTTGAAACCGATGTTGAAGAAGTCCGCCGACACGATGTTAACCAGGTTCGACACCACCAACGGCAGGCTCGCCGTGTCGGCGATGAAGCCGGCGCCCATGACGAAGGCCAGGGTTGCTGCTGGTGAGAAACGCAGCGCCAGGAGCATGGAGATCACGATAGGCGTGAGGATCAGTGCCGCACCGTCGTTGGCGAACAACGCCGACACCAGTGCCCCCAGCAACACCATGTAAGCGAACAACTTGCGCCCATTGCCTCGCCCCCAGCGAGCCACGTGCAGCGCGGCCCAAGCAAACAGACCGGCCTCATCCAGCAACAGGCTGATGATGATCAGCGCGATAAACGTGCCGGTGGCATTCCAGATGATCTGCCACACCACCGGGATGTCGGCCAGGTGCACCACACCGAAAATCAACGCCAACAGGGCGCCAAACACTGCGCTCCAGCCGACGCCAAGGCCCTTGGGTTGCCAGATCACCAGCGTAATGGTCAACAGAAAAATCAGTGACGCTACAAGCATCCAGGGCTGCCTTGGAAAAATTGATCGGATGTGAGGACAGGCCAGCCCTGGACGCTGCAGAAGCGACCCGTCACAAGCGGATCACATGCCCCTCCAATGGTGCGACCTGTCCGTGAAACAGACGGGAAATGACGGCTTGCGCCGCTTCATAGCCCCGGCTTTCTATCACTTGGATCAGGGGCTTTTCAACCGCGGTCACTTTCTGGAAAAACTGTAGCAAGCCCTCACCGATGTGCTGACTGACCCCTTCGGCCCCCCAATCGGCGTTGCGTTTGCGGATCTGGATCGGTGCGAAAAAGAACACCGGCTGCGGCCCTTCGATCGCCGTCAGCCGCGCCTCGTGGGTACTCTGGGCAGATCCCGCGAAACAGCTGTAGACCAACTGTCCGGCAAAATGCTGGTGCACCCTGTCTCGCAGCTCCAGATCGCCAGAAAAGTCCACATAGAGTGTTGGGCGGTCATTGGCCAGCGTGGTCAGTTCCTCGTACGTCACGGTGTGCTCGTAACAATCAAGCCGCTCGACGAAGGCTTTATTACCGCCAGACGTCAGCGCCACCCGCTCCAGGGCGGGATGACCGCCCAAGCACACGGCGGCGCCATAAGCGGTTTTACTCGAAGCGCTGGAAAACACCACGCGAGTCGCCCCGAAGAACTGCCTGTCTTGCAGGAAGTCGGCGAGCATCGAAGAGGTCAGGAACAGCGGTTTGAGCAATATCTGCAGATTTTCGGTATCCGGGCTGTAGTACTCGTCCCAACTGCATCGGGTGTACTGGTTGTAGGCCGAGGTCAATCCGATTCGGTGTTCGGCGCCGTCGTAAAAACCCCTCTCGGTGACACGCTCCGGGCGCATCCAGAGATGGCTGGCAAGCGGAAAATACCCATAGAAGCGTTCGCCGACCCTGATGCTCGGCACATCCGAGGCCACCACATCGGCAAACCCCCAGGCCGGAACATGTCCCCAGTCCGCCAACCCTGTGGGAAAGAATCCCCAGTAACTCATCGAATGACCGTAGGCAGCGTAGGTAATATTGTTGGTCGTCAACGCACAGCGATCGATTTTCACAATAACCTCTCCCGCCGCTGGTTCCAGCCTGCGCTGTTGCTGCACGATGCTGCTCTGGTCCAGGGCGTTTTTACGGGTCATCAGCCGTGTTACGGTGCTTGTGCTTTGCATCCTTCAATCTCCTGCTGCGACAGTGTGGCGGGGAGCACCAGAATAGTGGCCGCCGATGAAGAACGGGTTCGGAAACAGCAAGGGTCAAATGCCCGCCCTCAATCCCCGCGCAAAACCGCTGAAACGGCCGAGTCAGGCCCGGGCGATCTTCACCGTCGAAGCGATTTACCAGGCGTTTGTTCGGATTTGGCAGCGCGATGGCTGGGCGGGTTTGACCACCCGCGAGGTGGCACTGGAAGCCGGCGTTGCCGTTGGCACGCTGTACGACTATTTCCCGAGCAAGGAGGCCCTGCTGTCCGGATACATCCGACACCGCTTGGATGCCTTGTTAAGGGATATCGATGAAAATGTCGTACACGCCAGGGATCTGGACTGGCCGACCCGAATCAAGCGTCTCGTGCACCTGACCTGCGCCCCCGACGATACCCGCCAACCTCTGTTCAACCACGCCGTGCTACTGATCGAACACCAGATCGCCGAACCCAAACATCACCGCAGGGTGTTCGATGAGCTGACGCAAAAATGGCGCGAAGCCTTCGCCGCCTGTAGCGATCTGCCTGTACCACCTTCGCCAGCCACCATCGATGCCTGGGTGATCATGGCGTGGGGTGGTCGCCGCTATTGCGTCACTGCGCAACCGAAGGCGGCACAAACCGCCGCGTGGCTGGAAGAAATGGAAACGATGATTTGTAGCCGCCTTCTGAATACTCCGTGATCCTGTAAGAGCCGAGCTTGCTCGCGATGGCGGTGCAACAGTCAACATCATCGTTAAATGTGATGACGCCATCGCGAGCAAGCTCGGCTCCTACAGGTCCTTTTAGACTTTCTTGTGCTGTTCGACCCATTTTCCATACGAATCGATGAATTTTTGCAAAAACGGTCTCACCGACTCGGACAAGGTGCCTGCCTCGTCGAACAACGAAGCCGCGCCACCCACGTAGGCTTCGGGCTGCTGCATCATCGGCACATCGAGAAACACCATGGACTGGCGCAGGTTGTGGTTGGCACCAAAACCACCGACTGCCCCCGGCGAAACACTGATCACCGCGCCTGGCTTGCCGCTCCAGACGCTCTTGCCATACGGACGCGAACCGACGTCAATGGCGTTCTTCATGGGCGCCGGTACCGAGCGGTTGTATTCCGGGGTGACAAACAGCACCGCGTCGGATGAACGTACTTGTTGTCGGAAAGTGCTGTAGGCTGCCGGCGGTGAATCGCCGTCAATGTCTTCGTTGTAGAGCGGCAAATCGCCGATTTCCACGATGTTCAGTTTGAGGTTGGCCGGTGCCAGCGCCGCCAGAGCGAGGGCAACCTTGCGGTTGATCGATGCTTTGCGCAGGCTGCCGACCACTACGGCGACGGAATAGACATTGCTCATGGAAGACACTCGATTGTCCGTGGGAGGAACCAGTAGTTATAGATGATCAAGCGGCGGTTCAACCAGTGAACACAGGTATATCCGCCTCCTGATTATTTTTTTCATGCACGAAAACTTACCGTGCTTGATGACGGTCTACTCAGCCGCAAATCAAGCGTTTTATCTCCAGAGGTTCTAAGCAGATGGCAGCAGTACTTGTCGGTCAGTTCCATGCAAGAGACGCGGAAGGCCGCATTTATTCCGTGCATGAGTTCCAGGAATCCAACCCGTCTACCGACGGCGCGCCTGTTACTACGTACAAACTGGCAATTGGCGATCGCGTCAACAAGCTCGCTGACAACGAGTTTCAACTGGTGCAAACGGGCGTTACCCTGACCCGGGAGCCGGAATCAGTCGTCGCTTCATAATGGCTGCCCCTGTAGGAGCGAGCGTGCTCGCGTTGGACGCCAACGTTCACGCGCGCTGCCTGAAAGAACGCGTTGTCCAAGCGTTTTTCGCGATCAAGCTTGCTCCTACGGATCTGGCGTTATGAGCAGAAGTCATGTGCGCGGACTTGGGTTAGGATTCAGCCACTGACTCCTTCACCTGCTGAACATGGACTTCACGCATGCGTTTACGCCATATCGAAGTGATCCAGGCACTCCTGCAGACCGGTCACCTGGGCACCGCCGCCGAATGGCTGCAGTTGCCGGTGACCGAGGTCGAACGCGTGTTGCGCGAGGCCGAAGATCAGTTGGGTTTCATGCTGTTCGCCAGCGTTCGCGGGCGTTTGCAGGCCACACGTGAAGCGCGGGAATTACAGGTTGAAATCGCCCGCGTCTACGATGCGCTCGAACCTGTGCAGCGCCTGGCCAACAGTTTGCGGCAGTACCTGGCCCCGCCGCTGCGCATCATCTGTACCCCGCCCCTGGCCCAGCAACTGTTGCCGCAAAGCATCGCCGCCCTTCGCCGACGCCTGCCCGACGCGCCCTGCACCCTCCTGAGCCAGCCCACCCGTGACATCGTCAGGAGCCTGTTGCTGCGCGAAAGCGATTTGGGCCTGAGCCTGCACGACCCGGATCGCGCCGAGATCCATTGCCAGGTCATCGCCCAAGGCAAGCTGCAATTGCTCGCGCCCCACGGCTGGCTGCAACCGAAGCAGAAGTACATTTCGCTGCAAGATCTGGCCGGTCAAGCGATGGTCGGCCTCGAAGGTCATGATCCACTCAGCCCGGCCCTGGAAAACAAACTGCACGCCCTGCGTCCGGCGCCAGTCATTCAGACCCGGGTCCAGACCCATCAGATGATGCGCAGCATGGTCGAGGCCGGTGAAGGCCTGGCCATCGTCGACCCCTTCACGGCGCTCGGCGCCAAGTCCGCCGGGCTCGACGCCTGCCCGTTGGCACCGGCGGTGCCGGTCAGTGTCTACGCCCTGACCCTGAAAAACGGCGAACCCTCGCCCGCCGTCCAGACCCTACTGGGGATTATTACGGAACAAGCCGTGGCGATGCTGGGGAACTGACCGGGTTTTCCAGCGGGTTATCGAACACTCGGTACCAAAACAACGCCACCTCGGCGGTATTGGGGTCGATACCCCGATAGCGCATGTGATCGATGCCGCCCAGCACGTAGCCGCAACGTTCATATAAGCGGCACGCCCCCAGGTTGTTGTTCTGGGTTTCGAGCATGATGCCCGGCAGTTTTTTCTTGCGACTCCAGAACTGCGCCACATCCAGCAATGCCCTGGCCACGCCATGGCGTCGTGCCGGGGCATGCACCGCCAGCTCGTCGATATGGGCGAAACCGTTCCAGTTGGTGCTGATCACCAAATGGCCCACCGGCTGATCGTCCAGCCAGGCCATGAAAATCGCACTGTCGGCGGCATCGCGGAAGCTGCTGAACTCTTCGGGGTCGATGCCATAACACTTACGGTACGGCGTGATTGGCGTTACCGGCCACTGCGCC
Organism: Pseudomonas putida; assembly: GCF_050990305.1. Taxonomy (GTDB): domain Bacteria; phylum Pseudomonadota; class Gammaproteobacteria; order Pseudomonadales; family Pseudomonadaceae; genus Aquipseudomonas; species Aquipseudomonas putida_AH. The sequence goes on from NZ_CP158817.1 coordinate 3,803,234, forward strand.
AACGGCTGGCCGACTTCGGGGGCACCATAGGCCGCCACTTCAAAACTGAAATCACTGCCCCAGATATAGGCCGCGAAGCCTTCATCGGCAACGCGCACCGACAAGCCCGGATGAATCGGATTCATGACAGGTTGCATACTCGGATAGGTCCTCATTCCTTGATGCAATCGACGGTGTAATGCCGTCCATTGCCCTCGTCTTCGTGTTGCAAGCCATGCACATCGGCAACGAACCCCGGGAAACTGCTATCGAACGTGCGAGCAAACGCCAGGTAGTCGATGATCGAGCGAGTGGCCTCGGTAAAACGTTCGCCAGGCATGATCAACGGAATGCCCGGCGGATACGGCACCAGCATCACGGCCGCGATACGCCCGTCCAGAGCATCGATCGACACCGCTTCGACCTCCCCACGCACCAACTGATCATAAGCATCCGCGGGTTTCATCGCGATTTCCGGCAATACCGTGTACATGCGCTTGAGATGCTTGGCCGTGGCATTGCTGCGATAGCAGGCGTGTAGTTGATCGCACAGATCGCGCAAGCCCATGCCCTGGTAGCGAGCGGTGTTCTGCTGCGCCACGCACGGCAGGCAGGTCGTCAGGCTGACATTGGCGTCGTAACTGCGCTTGAACTCCAGCAATTCGGTCAGCAAGGTGCTCCATTTGCCCTTGGTGATGCCCATGGAAAACAGCACCAAAAACGAATACAACCCAGTCTTTTCCACGACCAGCCCACGCTCCCAGAGGAACTTGCTGACGACGGCCGCAGGAATCCCTCGCTCGCTGAGGGCGCCGCCTGCGGTCAGGCCCGGCATCACCAGGGTCACCTTGATCGGGTCGAGCAACACGTAATCGTCGGCCACGTCGCCAAAACCGTGCCAGTCATTCTCCGGCTGCAATAACCAGTCTTGTGTCTCAACCCGATCGATGCCTTCCACCGACGGCGGCTGCCAGATGGAGAACCACCAGTCGTCAGCAGCGATATGCTGACGCAAATTGGACAGCGCCCGTCGAAAACTCAGGGCTTCGCCGAACATTTCCTGCAACAGCGAACGCCCGGCGCCGCCCTCCATCATGGCCGACGCGACATCCAGCGAAGCGATGATGCCGTACTGCGGCGAAGTGGAAATGTGCATCATGAACGCTTCGTTGAAGCGATCACGGTCCAGTTGCCGGGCGCCTCCGTCTTGTACGTGAATCATCGACGCCTGGCTGAACGCCGCCAACAGTTTGTGCGTGGAATGGGTGGTGAACACCAGCGGGCTGTCGGCGCTGCGGGACGTGCCCATGCCGTAACGCCCGGTGAAAAACTCATGAAACGCCGCATAGGCGTACCAGGCCTCATCGAAATGCAGTACTTCGACACTGTTGCCCAGCTGCTGCTTGATCAATTCGGCGTTGTAACAGAGGCCGTCATAAGTCGAATTGGTCACCACTGCCAGTTTGACTTTGGGCGCCCGACCCTGGGTCAGCGGATTGGCGGCGATCTTGGCCTGGATCGATTGCGGGCTGAATTCACTCAGCGGAATCGTGCCAATGATCCCCAGTTCATTACGCTCAGGGCACAGGTACAGCGGGATAGCACCGGTCATGATGATCGAGTGCAGCACCGATTTGTGGCAGTTGCGGTCCACCAGCACCAGGTCGTCGCGGGCCACCATGGAGTGCCAGACGATCTTGTTGGCGGTCGAGGTGCCATTGATCACGAAGAAGGTGTGATCAGCGCCGAAGTTGCGCGCCGCCCGGGCCTCAGCTTCCGCCAGCGGCCCAGTGTGATCCAGCAAAGAGCCGAGCTCCGGCACCGATACCGACAAATCCGAACGCAGGGTGTTTTCCCCGAAGAACTGGTGAAACGCCTGACCCACCGGACTTTTGTGGTACGCCACGCCTCCGCCATGACCGGGGGTGTGCCAGGAATAGTTGGAGTCGGCGGTGTGTTGCACCAGCGCCTTGAAGAACGGCGGCAGCAACCCGTCCAGGTACTTGCGCGCGGCCCGTGCCACCTGTCGCGCCAGAAAGGGCACAGTGTCTTCGAACAAATAGAGAATGCCACGCAGCTGATTAAGCTCGGCCATGGCATCGGCGGGGGCGTTTTCCAGGGTTACTTGCTCGCCCAGGGCGAAGATAGGCAAGTCAGGTGCACGCACTCGCGCCAATCCGATCAACTCGGCCATATTATGTAACAAATGGGCGTTCGCGCTGGCGTCTTCCGCCGCGATCAACATGCACGAAAGGCCATGATGAGTTGAAGCGACCAGACGCCCTTCGGTGTAATCCATCGCCGAGACGATACTAAAACCTTCCTGTTCCAGCTCCCGGGCGATGCCCCGCACGCGATCGCCGGCGACGGTGTCAGCCTTGATGTCGCGATGGACAATCAGGACCGGGAATTTCAGATCTTTGTACATGAGGCTCAGTGTCCTGAGGCGGCAGGCCAGAGCCTGCCAATCACCTCAGGGTAGAGGGTTGCAACGGATGTGGCGAGCTCTGTGCCCTGAAGCAGGTCAGTCAATGCACTGATTTGTGGCCACTGATCGCTTTCTGTAGGAGCAAGGCTTGCCCGCGATGGCAATCATACGGACGCCATCGCGGGCAAGCCTTGCTCCTACAGGGCTGTGTCAAACGGAACCCTCAGCCTCGACCAATTGCAGCCACAACGCCGGTCCACCCGCCGATTTGCTGATGACTTCCAGGCGCGCCGCGTGTTGGGCCAGATCATCTTCGCTGGCGCGGATGATGCGCGTCGGTTTACGGTCGGCAGGCAGGCGACGGATTTCGGTGGCCGAGTTGTCGGCACCTTCGCCGGTACCGTTGCCATCGGACGCATTGCCCGCCAGGGACAGGCTGGTCTGGCCGCCGGTCATGGTCAGGTAAACGTCGGCGAGAATCTCGGAGTCGAGCAAGGCGCCGTGCAGTTCACGGCCGGAGTTGTCGACGCCATAGCGTTTGCACAGCGCGTCGAGGCTGTTGCGCTGCCCCGGGTGACGTTCCCGGGCCATCATCAGGGTATCGAGGACCGTGCAGTGTTGCGTGATGTCCGCACGATCGTGCTGGCCCATCAGGGCGAATTCGTTGTTGATGAAGCCAACGTCGAACGCCGCGTTATGGATAATCAGCTGCGCGCCCTTGATGAACTCGAAAAACTCTTCGGCCACCTCGGCAAAGCGTGGCTTGCCCACCAGGAACTCGTTGGTGATGCCGTGGACGCCGATAGCGCCTTCGTCACTCTCGCGGTCCGGTTGCAGGTAAACGTGAAAATGCCGGCCCGTCAGGCGCCGACCGATCAACTCGACACAACCGATTTCAATAATCCGGTGGCCGTCGGTCACCGGCATGCCGGTGGTTTCGGTATCGAGTACAACAGATCTGGTGGCCATCAGTGCTCAGCTCTCAACGGGTCATTCGTACAAAAGGCGGGATCTTAACACGGCCCCTGCAGGAGCTGCCGAGTGCAACGAGGCTGCGATCTTTTGGCTTTATAAACGAAGATCAAAAGATCGCAGCCTGCGGCAGCTCCTACAGTCCGCGTATCTCATCCACGCCACGGTTGGCCAGTTGGTCGGCCCGCTCGTTGCCGTGGTGGCCAATGTGCCCGCGCACCCATTTCCAGGTGACGTTGTGACGGTTGACCTGTTCGTCGAGCATTTTCCACAGGTCGGCGTTTTTCACCGGCTCTTTCGCAGCGGTCTTCCAACCGCGCTTTTTCCAATTGGCCATCCACTCGTTGATGCCTTTCATGACGTACTGCGAGTCGGTCACCAGCAGCACGTCGCACGGGCGCTTGAGCTCTTCCAAACCTCGGATCGCGCCCATCAGCTCCATGCGATTGTTGGTGGTGTTGGCTTCGCCCCCCCAGAGCTCCTTTTCGACGCCCTTGCACACCAGCAACGCGCCCCAGCCGCCAGGGCCAGGATTGCCTTTGCAGGCGCCATCGGTGAACAGTTCTACGCTATCGCTCATGCCAATCTATCCAGAAAATGCGGTGGCTCGCCGATCCGTGATCGACAACGCCCGAGACCGGGAATCATCCCGGCCGGAAATATTAAAGTGAGTATTACGGTTCGATGCGGCGGCGGTTGACCTTGGCCATCGGCAGAGGGATCAGCTTGCCCATCGGTTCGCGACGCTCTTGGCGCACCGGCCGCAAGCCCACCACGATCTTGCGCGCGACCAGCAAATAGAAGCCGCCTCCGGACAATTGCCAGTCACCGGCCTTGCGTTCCCAACCGGCCAGACGAGTCTGCCAGGCGGGCGAAGCCAGCGGCGGACGATAGCACCCGTAGCGGCGTTTCTCCAGCGCGAAGCCCAGCAGGTTCAACCAGTCGGCCACCCGCGAAGGAGAAATGCAACGGGCCTTGCGCAAGGCATCATGGGCAAACACATGACGCAGGCCCCAACTGCTCCAGGGATTGATCCCGATAATCAACAGGTGCCCGCCGGGCCGCACACTGCTCGCGGCCTCTCGCAGCAAACCGTGGGGCGACAGGCAGAAGTCCAGGCCATGCTGCAACACCACTACATCGGCGGCATGCTCACTCAATGGCCAGGCTTGTTCCTCACAGACAATTTCCACACCGGGAAGCGGCGCGCCCAGGCGCACGTTGCGCTGGACTTGCGGTGCCGACGGCGGTGTCTGGGCCGAAGGACCGTAATGCACCAGATAGCCGCCAAAAAAGCGACCCAGCTCTTCTTCGAGCATGCGCCGTTCTTCATCCAGCAAAAACTGTCCGATCGGACCGGACAGCCACTCACGGGCCGCGCTGATCAACGCCAGCCAGTCAGGATCGGCCTGAGCGAACGCTTTATCGGTCATTGCATTCTCCAACGCACCAGGAAGTTCTAAGATGCGCCATTGTTTTCCGCTTGGCGAATCCGACGATGATACAGATCAGTGCCCTGCCCGCCTTTACCGACAACTACATCTGGTTGTTACAAGATCCCGACACCCGGCGATGCGCGGTGGTCGACCCGGGCGATGCCGCGCCGGTACAGTCCTGGCTCCTGGCAAATCCGGGGTGGGTGCTGAGCGATATTCTGATCACTCACCACCATCATGACCATGTCGGCGGCGTCGAACAGCTCAAGAAAGCGACGGACGCGAAGGTCTACGGACCCGCCAGCGAAAACATTCCCGGGCGGGACATCGCGCTCAAGGATAACGATCGCATCACGGTACTGGGCCATGACTTCGAGATCATCGCGGTGCCCGGCCATACCCTGGGCCATATTGCCTATTATCACCCCGACCTGTTGTTTTGTGGCGACACCCTGTTCGCCGCCGGTTGCGGGCGCCTGTTCGAAGGCACGCCCCAACAAATGCACGCCTCGCTGTCACGCCTCGCAGCGCTGCCCGACAACACCCGGGTGTATTGCACCCACGAGTACACCCTGAGCAACCTGCGCTTCGCCGCGGCCGTCGAACCGGATAATGCGGACACCCGTGAACGCCTGGCCACCGTCACCCGACAACGGGAAGCCGGGGTCATTACACTGCCGTCCACGATCGCCATGGAAAAGAGAACGAATCCGTTTTTGCGCACCGCCGAAACATCCGTTAAAGAAAAAGCGGACGAACGGAGCGGCACCGATAACTCTGCGTCCGATATGGTTTTTGCGACGCTGCGGGCCTGGAAAGATAAGTTCTAAACCGCTTGCACGATGGTACGAAAACCATGAATGGTTGACCGCCAGGGGTGCGCTTTCTAGAATCGCCCGACATTTTTGCCCGGAACACACTTCCAGCCAATGTCGTCATCTATTCGCAAAGCCATCAATTCGGACGCCCTGACCCGCCTGGCGCAAGCCATAGCGGTGGCTGTGTCCGCGACATTGGCGGGCTGTTCCAGCCATGCGCCGCAGACCGATGCGGCGCACACTCCGAATATTGCCGCGCGCGCCAAGCAGAAGCCCGTCTGGCTCAGCGAAAAGCCGAGCCCTCAGATTCCGCAGGATGTCTGGGAGCGCATGCGCCAGGGCTTCCAGCTGCAGGACGGCCTGGGCGTCAACCCGCGCATCGAGCAACAGCGCCTGTGGTTCGCCAGCAATCCGTCCTTCCTCGAAAACGCCGGCGAGCGCGGCAGTCTTTACATTCATTACATTGTCGAGCGCCTTGAAGAACGCAACATGCCGCTGGAACTGGCACTGTTGCCGGTGATTGAAAGCGCCTACAACCCGATGGCCTATTCCCGGGCCGATGCGGTTGGCTTGTGGCAATTCATCCCGTCCACCGGGCGTTACTTCAACCTGCGCCAGACCCGTTTCTATGATGGCCGTCGCGATATCACTGCCTCGACCACCGCGGCGATGGACTACCTGACGCGCCTGCACGACATGTTCAACGGCGACTGGCTGTTGGCACTCGCCGCTTACAACGCCGGCGAAGGCACCGTCAGCCGTGCCATCGAGCGTAACGAAAAGCTTGGCCTGCCAACCGATTACTGGAACCTGCCGCTGCCTGCCGAGACCCAGGCCTATGTGCCCAAGTTGCTGGCACTGTCCCAAGTCGTGATGGCGCCGGAAGCGTACGGCGTGAACCTCAACCCGATCGCCAACGAACCGTATTTCCAGGTCGTCGAAATCAACCAGCGCATGGACCTGTCCAAGGTCGCCGCAGTGGCCAACATCGACGAAGACGAACTGTTCCAGCTCAATCCGGCCTTCAAGCAGCGCACCACCATCGACGGTCCCCAGCATTTGCTGGTGCCGACATCCAAGGCGCAGTTGCTGACCACCAGCCTGCAGACCATGCGTCCTGAAGAGCTGATCAGCAAGAAGCCACTCAAGCCGGTCTTCGACGGTGCCGACGGCACCCAGGTGGCCAGCGTCAAGCGCAACTACCGGGTCAAGCGCGGCGACAACCTGGGCTCCATCGCCAGGGCCAACAACGTCGACGTCAAGGACCTTCAGCGCTGGAACAAGCTGAGCGGCAAGAACCTTAAACCCGGCCAGACCCTGGTCATGCAAGACACCAGCAAGCGCAGCTCCGGGCGCATCAACACCGTGGTCGCGGCCAACGCCAAGACCGGGAGCGATTCAAAAAAGCCACAGGCCAAATACAAGGTCCAGCAAGGTGACTCGCTGTACATCGTGGCCAAGCGCTTCAACGTTGAAATGCAGCACCTCAAGCGCTGGAACCCGCGTGTCGGCCAGGCACTGAAGCCTGGGCAGATGCTGACGGTTTCAAACCCGCACTAAAAAATCGATGTGATGCCGAAAAGATCGCAGCCTTCGGCAGCTCCTACAAATACGACGTACATCCGATCTATATCGGTTCGGCGTAGGAGCTGTCGCAGGCTGCGATCTTTTTCATTATGCTGACGGTCAATGAGCCCCTGATTTTTCAGGGGCTTTTTTGTATTGATTTGCAAACACATGTAGGAGCGAGGCTTGCCCGCGATGGCGGCCTCGAGATCGCCATCGCGGGCAAGCCTTGCTCCTACGAGAAGGCGTTTCAGCCCGCGTCTTTTTCCAGTCCAGACAAGCTGTTACTGTACAGGCCACAAAGCCCAAGCCGCCTGGATCGGATTCCCTACTTGAAGCGTGCCCTCCTCTCGCTCCTGATCAGCCTGGCCTTGAGCTCCACCGCAAGCGCGACGATCAGCGAAAGCCATGGTTATGCGCAGTTCGGCACGCTCAAATACCCGGCCAGATTTACCCACTTCGACTGGGTCAACCCGCAAGCGCCCAAGGGCGGGACGTTGCGGGTGATGGCGTTTGGCACCTTCGATACGCTCAACCCCTACACCTTCAAGGGCACCAGCCCGGTTACCACGCCGAACTTCCTGCAATACGGCATCAACGAGCTCAACGAGCCGCTGATGGTCGGCACCGGTCAATACGCGCCCTCCGGTGACGAGCCAACCTCCAGTTATGGTTTGATCGCCCAATCGGTGGAGTACAGCGAGGACCGCAGCTGGGTGGTATTCAACCTGCGCCCCGAAGCACGCTTCCACGATGGCACTCCGATCACCGCCTATGACGTAGCGTTCTCCTACCGCTTGCTGCTCAAGGAAGGCCATCCGCAGTACCGCACAAACCTGCAGGAAGTGTCGCGGGTCGACATCCTCAATCCGCAGCGAATTCGTTTTGTGTTCAAGCGTGCCGGTAACCCGCTGCTGATCCTGCGCCTGGGCGAGTTACCAGTGCTGCCACAGCATTACTGGAAAGGCCGTGACTTCAAGGCAACCACTTTCGAGCCACCGCTGGGCAGCGGACCGTACCGCATCACGTCGGTGACGCCGGGGCGGCAGATCGTGTTCGAGCGGGTCAAGGACTACTGGGGTAAAGATCTGCCGGTCAATCGCGGCAAGTACAATTTCGACCGCATGGAAGTCGAGTTCTACCGCGACAGTGATGTGGCGTTCGAAGCGTTCAAGGCCGGCGAGTTCGACATCTACATCGAGCACCAGGCGAAGAATTGGGACACTGGCTACCGCTTTCCGGCGATCCGTCGCGGCGAGGTAATCAAGGCACAGATCCCGCACCAGATCCCAACGCAAAGCCAGGGCCTGTTCATGAACAGCCGCCGCCCGACTTTCGCCGAGCCCAAGGTGCGTGAAGCACTCGGTATGATGTTTGACTTCGAGTGGACCAACCGCACCCTGTTCAGTAGTGCCTACAAACGCGCCATGAGCTATTACCCCAACAGCGAATTCTCCGCCACCGGTTTGCCGGTGGGGCATGAATGGCTGCTGCTCAAGCCTTATCGCGATCAGTTACCCGCCAGGTTGTTCACCGAGCCCTTCAGCCTGCCCAAAACCCAGGGCCGCGGCATCCCGAGGGAAACCCTGCGTCAGGCGCTGACCCTGCTCGCCGAGGCGGGCTGGAAACTCAACGGACAGCGCCTGCAGAATGCCGCCGGGCAGCCGTTGCGCCTGGAGATCCTGCTGGTCAATCCGAACCTGGAGCGCATCCTTCAGCCCTACGTCGAAAACCTCGCCAGCATCGGCATCGACGCCCGGTTGCGCACGGTTGATCGCGCGCAATACAAGCAGCGCCTCGACCAGTTCGATTTCGACATGATCCTGATGACCCTCAACCAGACCCTCAGCCCTGGCCTGGAACAGTGGCAGTACTTCCACTCCAGCCAGGCCGGCGTCAAGGGCAGCAAGAATTACGCGGGAATCGCCAACCCGGTGGTCGACCACTTGCTCGACGAACTGCTCGCGGCCAAGACCCGCGACGATCAAGTCGCCGCCGGCAAGGCTCTGGACCGGGTGCTGCTGTGGCAGCACTACATCATTCCCAACTGGTACCTCAATTATCACCGCCTGGCGTACCGCAACCGGTTCGCCTTCGTCACCACGCCGCCCTACACTCTGGGCCTGAGCGCGTGGTGGCTGAAATCTTCGGAGAAAGATCGATGAAACCCATCAGCGCCCTGCTCCTGCAGGCCGGCGCCCTGTTGTTCGCAGGGTGGGCCTGCGCCGCCCCGCAACACGCCGTGACCCTGTACAACGAGCCACCGAAGTACCCCGCCGACTTCAAACACTTTGAATACGTCAACCCGGACGCACCCAAGGGCGGCATCTTTCGCCAAGCCGGCTTCGGTGGTTTCGACAGTCTCAACCCGTTCATCAGCAAGGGCGTCTCGGCCAACGATATAGACCTGATCTACGACACCCTGACCAGGCAAAGCCTGGACGAGCCCTTCACTGAATATGGCCTGATCGCCGGCAAGATCGAAAAAGCCCCGAACAATGACTGGGTGCGCTTCTATCTGCGCCCTGAAGCCCGCTTCAATGACGGCCATCCGGTGCGGGCCGAAGACGTGGTGTTCAGCTTCCAGACCCTGATCAAGGACGGCGCACCGATGTACCGTGGCTACTACAGCGACGTCGCCGACGTGGTCGCCGAAGATCCGCTGACGGTGCTGTTCAAGTTCAAGCACAGCAACAACCGTGAGCTGCCGCTGATCCTCGGCCAATTGCCGGTGCTGCCCAAACACTGGTGGGTAAACCGCGATTTCAACAAAGGCAACCTCGAAGCACCACTGGGCAGCGGACCGTATAAGGTCAGCGAAGTGAAGGCCGGGCGCTCGGTGCGCTATGAGCGGGTCAAGGACTATTGGGGCAAGGACCTGCCGGTCAACCGTGGTTTCTACAACTTCGATGTCATGCTGACCGATTACTACCGCGACAACACCGTGGCACTGGAAGGCCTCAAGGCCGGGCAGTTCGATTATTGGCTGGAGATGACCGCCAAAAACTGGGCCAACGCCTACAACATCCCGGCCGTCACCGAAGGCCGCCTGATCAAGGAACAGATCCCCAACGGCAACCCCACCGGCATGCAAGGCTTCGTGTTCAACCTGCGTCGCCCGGTGTTCCAGGATGTTCGCGTACGCCAGGCCCTGTCCCTGCTGCTGGACTTCGAATGGACCAACAAGCAATTGTTCAACGGTGCCTACGCGCGCACCCGCAGCTACTTCGAGAATTCGGAAATGGCCGCCACCGGCCTGCCGGATGCCGACCAGTTGGCGATTCTCGAGCCATTCCGAGGCAAGATTCCTGAGTCAGTGTTCAGCGAAGCGTTCCAGAACCCGGTCACCGACGGCAGCGGCATGATCCGCAGCCAGCAGCGCCAGGCCTACCATCTGCTGCAAGAGGCCGGTTGGCGTATCGTCGATGACAAGATGGTCGATGCCAATGGCAAGCCGGTGGTGATCGAGTTCCTGCTGGCCCAGACCGAGTTCGAACGGGTCTTGCTGCCGTTCAAGCGCAACCTCAGTGACTTGGGCATCGACCTGGTGATCCGTCGGGTCGACGTCTCGCAATACGTCAACCGCGTGCGCTCGCGGGACTTCGACATGATCGTCGGCAGCTTCCCGCAGTCCAACTCGCCGGGCAACGAACAGCGCGAGTTCTGGATGACCGCAGCCGCCGACAAGCCCGGCAGCCGCAACTCCATGGGCCTCAAGGACCCGGTGGTGGATGAACTGGTCGAGCAACTGATCAATGCCGACTCGCGCAAAAGCCTGGTGGCCCACGCCCGTGCACTGGACCGCGTGCTGCAATGGGGTTATTACGTGATCCCCAACTGGCACATCAAAACCTGGCGCGTGGCTTACTGGAACCACATCGGCCACCCGAAGGTCTCCCCCAAATATGACATCGGCACGGCCACCTGGTGGGTCAAGCCCGATGCAAAGCCGGCCATAGAGATCGAAACCAAACTGCAAGCCGACCCCGCGGGCACGGAGTAATCAGATGCTGGCGTACATTTTTCGGCGACTGTTGCTGATCATCCCGACCTTGTTCGGCATATTGCTGATCAATTTCGTGATCATCCAGGCGGCGCCCGGCGGCCCCGTGGAGCAGATGATCGCCAAGCTCGAAGGCTTCGAAGGCGCCACCAGCCGTATCGCCGGTGGCGGCGCGGAAGTCTCGGTGGCCGGTTCCGCCTATCGCGGCGCCCAGGGGCTGGACCCTGCGCTGATCAAGGAAATCGAACACATGTACGGCTTCGACAAGTCGGCGCCGGAACGCTTGTGGATAATGGTCAAGAACTACGCCACCCTGGATTTCGGCGACAGTTTTTTCCGCGACGCCAAGGTCATCGACCTGATCAAGGAAAAGATGCCGGTGTCGATCTCACTCGGGCTGTGGAGCACCCTGATCATGTACCTGGTGTCGATCCCCTTGGGGATCGCCAAGGCCACGCGACACGGCAGCCACTTCGATGTCTGGACCAGTTCGGCGATCATCGTCGGCTACGCGATTCCGGCGTTCCTGTTCGCCATCCTGCTGATCGTGGTGTTTGCCGGGGGCAGCTATCTGGACTGGTTTCCGTTGCGCGGTCTGACGTCGAACAACTTCGATGAGCTGAGCCTGGGCGGCAAGATCCTCGACTACTTCTGGCATCTGGCGCTGCCGGTCACCGCGCTGGTGATCGGCAACTTCGCGACCATGACCCTGCTGACCAAAAACAGCTTCCTCGATGAAATCAATAAACAGTACGTGATCACCGCCAAGGCCAAGGGCCTGACCCGGCACCGCGTGCTGTACGGCCACGTGTTCCGCAACGCCATGCTGCTGGTGATCGCCGGTTTCCCGTCGGCGTTCATCGGGATCTTTTTCACCGGCTCGTTGCTGGTGGAAGTCATCTTCTCCCTCGACGGCCTGGGCCTGATGAGTTTCGAAGCCGCGATCAACCGCGATTACCCGGTGGTCTTCGGCACGCTGTTCATCTTCACCCTGCTGGGGCTGGTGGTGAAGCTGATCGGCGACCTCACCTACACCTTCGTCGATCCGCGTATCGACTTCGAAAGCCGGGAGCATTGAGATGAACCTGTCCCCTCTCAATCGCCGCCGTTTCGAACTGTTCAAGGCCAACAAGCGTGGCTGGTGGTCGCTGTGGCTGTTTTTGATTCTGTTCGGCGCCAGCCTGGGCGCCGAGTTGATCGCCAACGACAAACCGCTGGTGGTGCACTACGACAACGGTTGGTATTTCCCGGCGCTCAAGCGTTACCCGGAAACCACCTTCGGCGGCGAATTCCCGCTGGAAGCCAACTACAAGAGCCCGTATATCCGTGAACTGCTCAAGGCCAAGGATGCCTGGGTGCTGTGGGCGCCGATTCCATTCAGCTACCAGAGCATCAACTACGACCTGAAAGTGCCAGCACCCGCGCCGCCGTCGGCGGACAACCTGCTGGGCACCGACGACCAGGGCCGCGACGTGCTGGCCCGGGTGATCTACGGCTTTCGCATTTCGGTACTGTTCGCCCTGACCCTGACATTGTTCAGCTCGATCATCGGCGTGATCGCAGGCGCCTTGCAGGGCTTCTACGGCGGCTGGGTCGACCTGGCCGGGCAACGCTTCCTGGAGATCTGGTCGGGCTTACCGGTGTTGTATTTGCTGATCATTCTCGCCAGTTTCGTACAGCCGAATTTCTGGTGGCTGCTGGGGATCATGCTGCTGTTTTCCTGGATGAGCCTGGTGGACGTGGTTCGCGCCGAGTTCCTGCGTGGGCGCAACCTGGAATACGTGCGTGCGGCCCGCGCCCTGGGCATGCAGAATGGTGCGATCATGTTCCGCCATATCCTGCCCAATGCCATGGTCTCGACCATGACGTTCATGCCCTTCATCCTGACCGGCGCCATCGGCACCCTGACCGCCCTGGATTTCCTCGGTTTCGGCCTGCCGGCGGGCAGCCCATCGCTGGGTGAACTGGTGGCGCAGGGTAAATCCAACCTGCAGGCACCGTGGCTGGGCATCAGTGCGTTTGCGGTGCTGGCGTTGATGTTGAGCCTGCTGGTGTTCATCGGCGAGTCCGCTCGCGATGCCTTCGACCCGAGGAAGTGAAATGAATCAGGACAATCTGATCGAAGTGCGCAACCTCGCCGTCGAATTCGTCGTCGGCGCGAACAGCCAGCGAGTGGTCGAAAACGTCAGCTTCGACATCAAGCGGGGCGAAACCCTGGCACTGGTGGGGGAAAGCGGTTCAGGCAAATCGGTGACCGCGCACTCGATCCTGCGCCTGCTGCCCTACCCGATCGCTCGCCACCCTTCAGGCACCATCGAGTATTCCGGGCGGAACCTGCTGGACCTCAGAGAGAAAACCATCCGCCATATCCGCGGCAACCGGATCGCGATGATCTTCCAGGAGCCGATGACCTCGCTCAATCCGTTGCACTCGATCGAAAAACAGATCAATGAAGTGCTGGGCATCCACATGGGTCTCACCGGGAAAATCGCCACCAAACGGACCCTGGAGCTGCTGGAAATGGTGGGCATTCCCGAGCCGGAGAAGCGCCTCAAGGCCCTGCCCCACGAATTGTCCGGCGGTCAGCGTCAGCGGGTGATGATCGCCATGGCCCTGGCCAACGAGCCGGAACTGTTGATCGCAGACGAGCCAACGACCGCACTGGACGTGACCGTTCAGCTGAAAATCCTCGAATTGCTCAAGCAATTGCAGGCGCGACTGGGCATGGCACTGCTACTGATCAGCCACGATTTGAACCTGGTGCGAAGAATTGCGCATCGCGTATGTGTCATGCAGCGCGGTTGCATCGTCGAACAGGCATCGTGTGAAGAATTGTTTCGCGCGCCGCAGCATCCGTACACGCGGACCCTGCTGGCAGCGGAGCCTGGCGGGAAGCCTGCCACCAACGTGATTGGCCCGCCCTTGCTGACGGTCGAGGACCTGAAAGTCTGGTTTCCGATCAAGAAAGGCCTGCTCAAACGCACGGTGGATCACGTCAAGGCGGTGGATGGCATCAATTTCAGCCTGCCTCAGGGCCAGACCTTGGGCATCGTCGGTGAAAGCGGTTCCGGCAAATCGACCCTGGGGCTTGCGATCTTGCGGTTGATCGCCAGCCAAGGCGCCATCCGTTTTGAAGGCAAGCAGCTAGACTGCCTGTCGCAACAACAGGTCCGGCCGCTGCGGCGGGAGATGCAAGTGGTGTTTCAAGACCCGTTCGGCAGCCTGAGCCCACGGATGTGCGTCAGCCAGATCGTTGGCGAAGGCTTGCGGATCCACAAGATCGGCACCGAGGCGGAACAGGAACAAGCGATTATTGCGGTACTCAAGGAGGTAGGACTGGACCCGGATACCCGGCACCGCTATCCCCACGAATTTTCCGGAGGGCAACGGCAGAGAATCGCCATTGCCCGGGCATTAGTGCTAAAACCGGCGTTGATTTTGCTGGACGAGCCGACTTCGGCCCTCGACCGCACCGTACAACGCCAAGTGGTGGAGCTTTTGCGTTCACTGCAAACAAAGTACAACCTGACGTATTTGTTTATCAGCCATGACCTGGCTGTCGTCAAAGCGCTGAGCCACCAGCTGATGGTGGTCAAGCATGGCCAAGTGGTCGAACAGGGGGACGCGCAAAGCATTTTTGCCGCTCCCAAACATCCGTATACACAGCAGTTGCTGGAAGCCGCTTTCCTGGCTCCGGAAACTGCGCAATAACCTGAAAGAGAGGAGCAACACATGGGTTTTCTCGCCGGTAAGCGCGTACTGATCGTCGGTGTCGCCAGCAAGCTGTCCATCGCATCCGGCATCGCTGCCGCCATGCATCGCGAGGGCGCTGAGCTTGCCTTCACTTATCAGAACGACAAACTCAAGGGTCGTGTCGAAGAATTCGCACAAGGCTGGGGTTCGAGCCCTGAGCTGTGCTTCCCGTGCGACGTGGCCAGCGATGCAGAAATCGCCAAGGTCTTCGAAGAACTGAGCAAGAAGTGGGACGGCCTGGACTGCATCGTGCACTCCGTCGGCTTCGCTCCAGGCGACCAACTGGACGGCGACTTCACCGAAGCCACCACCCGTGAAGGCTTCCGCATCGCTCACGACATCAGCGCCTACAGCTTCGTGGCCCTGGCCAAGGCCGGTCGCGAAATGATGAAAGGCCGCAACGGCAGCCTGCTGACCCTGTCGTACCTGGGCGCCGAGCGCACCATGCCGAACTACAACGTAATGGGCATGGCCAAGGCTTCCCTGGAAGCGGGCGTACGTTACCTGGCCGGCTCCCTGGGCCCGGACGGTACTCGCGTCAACTGTGTTTCGGCTGGCCCGATCCGCACCCTGGCCGCTTCCGGCATCAAGAACTTCCGTAAGATGCTGGCCGCCAACGAAGCGCAAACCCCGCTGCGTCGCAACGTCACCATCGAAGAAGTCGGCAACGCCGGCGCCTTCCTGTGCTCGGACCTGGCGTCGGGCATCAGCGGCGAAATCATGTACGTGGACGGTGGCTTCAACACCACGGCCATGGGCAACATCGAAGAGTGATCTTCGGTTAGTCACTAAAAAACCCGCCGCTTCAGGCGGGTTTTTTTATGTCTTCGATTTAATGGCTAATACAAATCAATGTAGGAGCTGAGCTTGCTCGCGATGGCGGCGTATCAATCAACATTGATTTCGCCTGACACGCCGCCATCGCGAGCAAGCTCAGCTCCTACGGGGTTATTCGTTGTACAGGCATTTGGCAAACAACTGCTGAATCGGTTGCTGCCGCTGGCTGTAGCGCTGCAACAGCACAATCTCACGGTAAAAGGTCAACTCGCCCAGGCGAATCACCCTCACCTTCGCCCCATGCTCCAGCCACAACCCCGCCTCGGGCAGTAACGAAACTCCCAGCCCACATTCGACCATCTTGACGATGGCTTCCAGCTCATCCAGTTCCAGCGCGACACGCACATCGATCTGCTGCTCCCGCAGAAATCGCGTCACCAAGCGTCCGCCGAACGAATTACGGTCATAGCGCACAAGGGGATGTTCGGCGAGCATCTGAAGCGGATCGTCGCCTTCCAGGTCCATCGGTACGATCAGCACAAAGGGCTCGCGACGGATGACTTGCGCCGACAGTTCCTTGGGCAATTCGAACGGTGGCTTGATCAGGATGGCCAGGTCCACTTCGCCGGTATCCACCTGGCTCAATAAGTTCAGGGACACCCCCGGCACCAGTTTCGGCTCCAGTCGCGGCGCCTGCTGACGCAATCGCAACAGTGCCTGGGGCAATAATCCGGTCTGAACCGTGGCCACAGCGCCGATTTTCAACTCGCCACGGTATTCGCTGACGTCATCGCTGACCGCCATGCGGGCGAAAATTTCCAGCATTTCCCTGGCCATCGGCAGCGCACGTTGCCCCGCCGCATTGAGCAGCGCCTGGCGCCCGGTGCGATCGAACAAGCGAAGGCCGAGGGCCTGCTCCAGATTGCGCATCTGCGCGCTGACCGCCGACTGCGTCAGGCCGATGTGTATGCCCGCCGCGGCGAACGTGCCGTAGCGCGCCACGGCGATAAAGGTTTTCAGTTCGCGCAGCATGGCGGCCCTCAATTGATCGAAATAATTTGTGCTCGCCGCAAAAACTATCGTCATTCAATCGAAAAGCATAGGGCTAAACTGGTCAGCATCTCCCGAAAACCGAGGCACGCCTGATGCAACTCTCCCCTTTTCACCTGGCCATTCCAGTGTATGACCTAGCCGCCGCGCGGCACTTTTATGGCAGTGTGTTTGGACTGGAAGAAGGTCGCTCCAGTGATCACTGGGTCGATTTCAATTTTTTCGGCCACCAACTGGTGATTCACCTGGCACCGAAAAACGCTTCACAGGAAGCCGCCCACACCAATGCGGTCGATGGCCACGACGTACCGGTACCGCATTTCGGCGTGGTGTTGGGGATGGCGCAATGGGAAGCGCTGGCTGAGCGGTTGAAAGCACTCGAAACGCGCTTCGTGATCGAGCCGGGGATTCGTTTTCAGGGGCTGGTCGGGGAACAGGCGACGATGTTTCTGTTCGATCCGTGCGGCAATGCGCTGGAGCTCAAGGCGTTCAAGGACATTGGGCAGTTGTTTGCCAAATAGGCGGTGTCTGTGATGACGTCTTCGCGGGCAAGCCTCGCTCCTACAGGGGCCAAACCAAACTTGTAGGAGCGAGGCTTGCCCGCGAAGAGGCCCGACCAGACAACAAATCAGGCGCGGCCCAACACCTTCTCAGCCCCACCCAACAGCTCTTCAACCGACCCATGCACCTCAGGGTCAAACTCGATCTGCCCAATGCTGAAACGAATGTCATAGCCGCGCTGCGCCGTAGCATTGCGTTCATCGAGCATTTCCTCGAACCGCGCCTTGATCGCCTTGATATCCACGCCACAAGAGCCCGTGAGCAAGGCCACGAAGGTGGCGCCGTCCAGCCGACCGATCACATCGCTTTCGCGAAAACCGATTCGCAACACATCGGCGAAGGTTTTCAACGCGTTGTCGCCTTCGGAGCGTCCAAACAGATAATTGATGCGCTTGAAATCATCGAGATTGAAAAACAGCAGGGTTGCGGGCCGTTCCAGCTGCAGGCAGGCCTCCAGGCCCAATTCAGCCAAGGCGATGAAGCCGTGCCGGTTGGGCAGCAGCGTCAACTCATCCATGCTCGCCATCTGCACCCCGATCAGTTCTTGCTCGGCCTTACGGGCCAGATCGCGCAGCAGTTCGCGTTCCTGTTGCGGCGTCCCTGCACAGATACCTGTTTTGTGCGGTTTGCCTGAGATCAGCATCAGATACTCCCTTGGAGGGTATGTTCTTTAGAGTCCTCGATACCGGTTTGACTTCACGTTCATTGACCGGTGGTCAAGTCCCCTGCACTGGACAAGGCCCTCCAGCGTCGGCCCAGAGCTTGAACTGAGTGACAAAAACGTCGTGCGGCACCGGCACCGGCGCACGGTTGCCCCCCGGATTCCAGCCCCACAGCACCAGTTTGTCTTCGCTGACATGCTTGATCAGCGCCGCGAAATCACGGTCACCGTTGCGCGCGCGATCCTTGATCATGGCGCACAGCTGGTCAGGCGGCAGGCCGATCCAGGCCATCTTGTGCGCGGCCGGCGGCAGGCTCCAGTGGGGCGCTCCCGGTGGTGCCTTGGAGCCATAACTGGCCGGTGGATTGGCCTCGGCGTGGCAAGTGGCGCAAGGCAAGCCCGCCGCTCCTTTGCCATCCATGCCCCGCACGACATTCATCGCGTGGGGCGTTCCGGCATCGAACTGCAACGGCGAATCGCCGGGAATGTGGCAGTTCTGGCAGCGGGGGTTCTGGAAGACTTGCTGCACGGTGTCGAAGGCCTTCAGTGCCTCCTTGTCATCGGCGAACAGCTCCGTGGCGTAGATGAACAGGCACACCAGGATCACTGTACCGAGCACCCAATGATGTCGCTTCATCTCACACCCCCGACAACTGCAGCGGCAGTTCGCGCAGGCGTTGCCCGGTCAGGGCGTACACCGCGTTGGCCACTGCCGGCGCCGTGGGCGGCACGCCGGTCTCGCCGATCCCGCCCGGTTTCTCGCTACTTGGCAGGATGTGCACTTCCACCACCGGCATCTCATGCAGGCGCAGTACCTGGTAATCGTGGTAGTTGGACTGCACCACTTGCCCGTCCTTGATCGTCAGTTTGCTGTGCAAGGTGAAGCTCAGGCCGAAGGCGATGCACGACTGCATCTGCGCCTCGATGCTCTTGGGGTTGACCGCAATCCCGCAGTCCACCGCACACACCACCCGATGCACGCGGATCGCCAGGTTGTCCTGGGACACCTCGGCGACCTGGGCCACGTAGCTGCCAAACGACTCATGCACAGCGACGCCCAAGGCATGGCCATCCGGCAGCGGCGCCTTCCAGTTGGCCTTCTCCACCGCCAGGTTCAACACACCCAGATGCCGTGGGTGGTCCTTGAGCAAGGTTCGGCGGTATTCGACCGGGTCTTTGCCCGCCACCGCGGCCAGTTCATCGATCAGCGACTCCATCACGAAGGCCGTATGGGTATGCCCCACCGAACGCAGCCACAGCACACTGATACCAGTCTTCGGCGAATGCAGTTCCACCTGATGATCGGCCAGTCCTTCGAGGTAGGGACTGTCCACCACGCCTTCCACGGAAGTCTTGTCGATGCCGTTCTTGACCATGGCCGCTTCGAGCGAGGTACCGGCCATGATCGATTGCCCCACCAGCACATGCTTCCAGGCCATCGGCAGGCCATCAGGTCCAAGCCCAACCCGCGCCTGATGCAAAAATGCCGAACGGTAATAGCCGCCCCGGATGTCATCTTCCCGCGCCCACACGGTTTTCACCGGTGCGCCCGCGGCTTTGGCGACCTGGACCGCTTCAGCGACAAAGTCCGAGGTCGGGTTGGCCCGCCGACCGAAGCCGCCACCAAGGAACTCGGTGTGGATCTCGACTTGCTCGGGTTTGAGCCCGGTGATTTTGCCGGCGATCATCTGGTCCAGGGTCTGGAATTGTGTGCCGGTCCAGATTTCACATTTGTCCTGGGTGATTTTCACCGTGCAATTGAGCGGTTCCATCGGCGCATGGGCCAGGTAAGGCACGCTGTACTCGACATCGACGGTCTTGGTTGCCTTGGCCAAGGCGGCCTTGGCATCGCCGGCCTGACTGGCCGGGAGACCGGGTGTGGCGGCCAGCTTGCGAAAGCTCTCCAGCAATTTCTGACTGTCGAGCCCGGCATTCGGCCCCAAGTCCCACTCGACGTGCAACGCATCGCGCCCCAGCTTCGCCGCCCAGAAGTGATCGGCGATCACCGCCACGCCCGTCGGCACCTGCACCACTTTGTGCACTCCAGGTATCGCCAGCGCCTCGGCACCTTCAAAGGATTTGACGCTACCGCCGAACACCGGCGAACGGGCCACCATGGCCGTCAACAATCCATCGAACTGCACGTCCATGCCGAACTTGGCGCGCCCCGTGATTTTCTCCGGCGTGTCCATGCGCTGGGTGGGCTTACCGATGATGGCCCAGTCTTTGGCGTCCTTGAGCTTGATCAACGCCGGGTCCGGCACCGGTAGCTGGCCGGCGTCATCGGCCAGCTCGCCATAGGTGGCACGCTGGTCGCCGGCTATCACCACCCCGGATTCGGTGCTTATCGTCGAAGGCGCGACGTTAAAACGCTTGGCCGCAGCCTCGATCAACATCAACCGTGCCGCCGCACCGGCCTGGCGGTAGCGGTCGAACTCCATCCAGGTCGAGGTCGAACCACCGGTGATCTGCATGCCGCCGAAGCCTGCCAGGCCGTAATCCTTGGCAGACGCTGGGGCGTGTTCGATGCGGATTTTCGACCAGTCGGCATCCAGCTCTTCGGCAATCAACATGGTCAGGCCGGTCCAGATGCCCTGCCCCATTTCCGAATGACCGAGCAACACAGTGACGCTGTTGTCATTGCCGATACGCAGGAAGGCATTGGGTGCGAACAGGTTGCCCTGATTCTCGGCACCCAGGGCAAAGCGATGGGCGCCGGGAATGACAAACGCCACCACCAGCCCGCCGCCCAACACGGCACTGCCCTTGAGAAAACCTCGACGTGATAGCGGATTGAAGCTGTTCATGACCATCAACCCAATTGGGCGGCGCGTTTGACGGCGGCGCGGATTCTTGGGTAGGTGCCGCAGCGGCAGATGTTGCCGGACAGTGCCTGATCGATGTCGCTGTCGGTCGGCTGCGGGATTTTCGCCAACAAGGCCGCCGCCGACATGATCTGCCCGGACTGGCAATAACCGCACTGGACCACATCGAGTTCGGCCCAGGCTTTCTGCACAGGATGAGAACCGTCAACCGAAAGGCCTTCGATGGTGAGGATTTTCTGCCCATGGGCCACGGCGGTGGCGGGCGTGATGCAGGAACGTAGTGGCGCGCCATCGACGTGCACGGTGCAGGCACCGCATTGGGCCATGCCGCAGCCGAACTTGGTCCCGGTCAAGTGCGCGACATCACGCAGGACCCAGAGCAACGGCATGTCCGCGGGGACATCCAATTCCTGGTCCTTGCCATTGATATTGAGGGTCAGCATTGCGAAGGTCCGCCGTTCGTTGTAGGAGCAAAGCTTGCTCGCGATGGCGTCGGCACAAACAACATTGATGGCAACTGATCCACCGCTATCGCGAGCAAGCTTTGCTCCTACGGACAGCGACGTGCGCGCGCCTCGGGCTATTCCTACAGCTAAGCCCAATTTGCCCCGCAGGCCGAACTCTATCGACCACCGGTCACGTGGGCCGCAATACCGGTTTGATTACACGAACACCTGTAGGAGCTGCCGAAGGCTGCGATCTTTTGATCTTGCTTGTAAAAACAAAATCAAAAGATCGCAGCCTTCGGCAGCTCCTACAGGGATGTTTTATACCCGCGGTTTGAGCAGGTTGTCGGTATAGCGCAATAGAAACAGCCCGAACGCAGCACACCAGAGCAGCGCAGACACCCCCAGCCCCAGCCCGGAAAACGGCACCAGCAACACCCGCGACAACCCCGCCAACAGCACAAGGGCAAAGCCCAGGATGATGGCTTTAGAGGGCTGCAACGGACGCCCGGTATGACCGAGGCTGACCCGAGCGATCATCGCCAGGATCAATCCACCCGCACCGCCCACCGCCAGTGAATGGGTGGCCAGGCTCTGTTGCGACAGCCAACCTGCGTGCCACAACGCCATGGCGAACACCGCCACCACCAGCCAGACGTAAGACAGGTACAGCGACCACAGCAGCGGCACGCGCCACAGGCCCCGGTCGTGCCAGCGCCACAGGCGTATCAGGTGCAGCGCGCCCATCAGCACAAACAACGCCGCCAGCCACAGCGCAGGAACATCTTGCAGCCCGAGGGCAAATGTCAGCGCGGCAAACAAACCACTCGCCAACAGGATTCGGGTCGGCCATGGGCTGGCTGCCGGTTGTGCCGGGCGATTCAAGCCGCGCTGGATGAAGAATGGAATCACACGCCCGCCAATCACGCTCATCAGTGCGCCCACCAGCCACAGCGCGGCCAGCACGCCCCGCCGTTGCAGGCCCGCATCATCCATCGAGAGGCCCCACAACGTCATCGCCTGGCACCCAGCCAAGAGCATGACCATCAATAGAATCGGATAGTTGTCGCGCTTGCCCGCCGCCACCAGATCACGCCCCAGCACGATGGCCAGCAACGGCAGAAAAGGTATCTGCGAAATCAGCAAAAGTGTGGGTGGAATCGGCATCAACCAGGCCAATCGCGCCAGCAGCCAGACCAGCACCAGCCCGATCAACGGCCCGCCCTTGAGCCCCGGTCGACCGGTCCAGTTCGGCACGGCGGTCAGCAAGAATCCGGCGATGATGGCGGCGGCAAATCCGAACGGCATTTCGTGTCGATGCCAGGCCAGCATACCGCCCACCGGTTGCGTCCCCGGCAAACGGCCATACAACCACAGAGACCAGATCGCCACGGCCAGCGCAGCGAAGGTCGCCCCGGCCAAAAAGAACGGGCGAAATCCAAGACTGAAGACAGGTGCTGCGATCAATTTGCGCATCAGGCCAGCGTCCCTTTCAGTGGTCGGCTAAAGCGATGCCGAGGCAGCAAGCGGGTGACAC
This sequence comes from Pseudomonas putida, assembly GCF_050990305.1. Lineage (GTDB taxonomy): Bacteria > Pseudomonadota > Gammaproteobacteria > Pseudomonadales > Pseudomonadaceae > Aquipseudomonas > Aquipseudomonas putida_AH. Next base: position 3,826,046 of record NZ_CP158817.1, read on the forward strand.
CGCTGGACGGATGCAGAGCATTCTGAGGGTTGCCGAGGAAATGGAGCATCTTGCGTACGCCTGTTGCCGTTCAGTTGTACGTTGGGCACTCAAATCTTGTGCCAGCTATTTATCCAATAGAAATCAATCCATTGAGATCAACAATGTCAAAAAGACTCCAACCAAGCAGAGTCTTTAGGACTACTCAACAAGTCATATTGACTATCACCCACCCTGTAGGAGCGAGCCTGCTCGCGAAAAACCCGAGACCGCCACAGGGAGCCAGGCTTGAGCCGTTTTATGCGCATTTGGCGATCTACGGCACAACCGGGCAAGCGCAGGCTGGCTACGCTGATAGTCCAGCATGCAAAAAAACCTGCCAGGGAGACCCGCCATGCTTCATCCTCAAAAACTCACACCCTGCCTGTGGTTCGACGGTCAGGCTGAAGAGGCCGCGAAGTTCTATTGCGCGATTTTCGATCATGCCAAAATCACTGCCCTCACTCACTACGGCAAGGCCGGCCAGGAAATCCACGGCCACGAAGCAGGCTCGGTGCTGACGGTCAGTTTTGAACTCGACGGGCAGACCTTCACGGCCCTCAACGGCGGACCGCATTTCAAGTTCAATGAAGCGATCTCCTTTCAGGTCAACTGCCAGACCCAGGAAGAGGTCGACCACTTCTGGGGACGGCTGTCCGACGGCGGGCCGGTCGAGGCGCAGCAATGTGGCTGGCTCAAGGACAAGTTCGGTGTGTCGTGGCAGATCGTGCCGATTGCGATGATGGACATGCTCAAAGACCCCGACACCAGCAAATCCCAGCGCGCCATGGCGGCGATGATGCAGATGAAAAAACTCAACATTGCCGAGCTGCAACGAGCCTTTAACGGCGAGAGCTAATACACTCCGAGGCTGATTTGCCGAGGATTGACCATGAAGCTCTCCAAGCCCAAGGACGCCGACAAGGCCCCGCGCTTCTGGCGCGATGACGCCCTGCCCTTCATCGAGGCCCGCGCCATCGCCGACGGGCGCGAGGTCTGCTACACCCGGCACTCCCACGCGCACTTTTCCATCGGCGCAATTACCGCCGGGCGCAGTACCTATGTGCACGAGCAATCACAATTCGAGGTCAGCACCGGCACCGTGGTGCTGATGAACCCTGGCGACGTCCATGCCTGCAATCCGATCGATGACCAGCCCTGGTCGTACCTGATGCTGTATGTCGACACCCCGTGGCTCAGCGATTTGCAGCATCAACTGGGCTTGAGCAACGAGTCGGCGTTTCGCCGGTTTACTGTTACGCACACGGCGGATGTCGAGCTGTTCCACGGACTCAAGGCGCTGTATGACGTACTGGTCGATCGAGAGCAGGACGTACTGCGCAAGCACAGTGCGGCGGTGGAATTTTTCACCGACGTGCAGCTTCGACTGAACCCGGTCGATCAACCCCTGCGCGAACCCAACTTCAAGCTCGAACGCGCCGCCGAATTCATCCGCGATCACTGCACACAACTGCTCAAGCTCGAAGACATTTGCGAGGCGGCGCAACTGTCGCCGTCTTACCTGATCCGCGCCTTCAAGCAACGTTACGGCATGACGCCCCATGCCTTCGTGGTCAACCAGCGCATCCAGTTCGCCCGGGATCAATTGCGCAATGGCAAGCTGATTGCCGACGTGGCCCTGGAAGCGGGATTTTCCGATCAGGCGCATTTTCAGCGCGCGTTCAAACAGCACCTGGCGGCGACGCCGGGGCAGTATCGCGGATGAAACCTGTACACAGGGGCTTTTGTGGCCAGGGGATTTATCCCCGTTGGGCTGCGAAGCGGCACCCAGCATTCCTCCAAAAAAACCTTGCATTCAGGTATTGCGACGGCTTCGCCGCCGGGCGGGGATAAATCCCCTCGCCACAAAGAACATTCGCCACAGGTGTCTACGGCAGCAGCAAATAAACCGCACTCCCCGCCAACAACAACGCCATCGCCCGGTTGAACCAGCGCATCCCCGCCGGGTTGTTCAGGTAGCCGCGCAAAAAGGTCCCGGCGTACGCCCAACAGCCGACTGACAGGTAACAGATCACCAGGTACACCGCCGCAAACTGCCACACCAGCCGCGCCTCGCCATCGGCGACGAACGCCCCCATGCCGGCCACACAGGCCAGCCAGGCTTTCGGGTTGAGCCACTGCATCACCGCGCCGTACAGCATCGACGGCGCGCGTCCCGAGTCGTTTGCCTCCAACTGCCCGTTATCGGCCGCCAGCTTGAACGCCATGTACAACAAAAACGCCATACCCGCCCACTGCACGCCTTGCGTCATGGCCGGCCAGCGTTGCAACAACTCATGCAAGCCCAACCCCATCAGCACCAGCAGCAACACAAATCCCAAAGTCGCCCCGGCCACATGCCGTTGACTGGCGCGAAAACCGAAACGCGCTCCCGAACTCAGCGCCACGATGTTCACCGGACCCGGCGTTATCGAAGCGACCAGCGCAAACGCCGCCATGGACATCATCAGACTCATCGCACACCTTCTTCTCAGTTGAACCAGGCCTCAAGGTAAAGAGCCGGCGGGTGTGCGTATTGAAGAAAACTGCCCTGGGCAACCTATGAGTAATAGCCGACCACCCTCTTCACTTTCACCAACGCCTGGCGCAACGCATCCATGTCCACCGAGCCCAGGGCCAAACGTATGGCGTGCGGCACATGGGGGGTGATCGCAAAGGGCTCTGCTGGCGACACCGACACCTGCTCGCGCATCAATGCCATGGCAATCCGGTCGGCCCGGGCGTCTTCAGTCAAAGGCAACCAAATGAAGTACGAAGACGGGTGGCTGAGGGTCTTGAGCCCGGTCAACATCCCGCGCGCCAAGGTTTGCCGGGCCTGAGCGTCCGCGCGTTTTTGCGCTTCGAGCTTCATGACCGTGCCGTCGTCGAGCCAGGCCGTGGCCAGGGCGGTCATCACCCCTGGGGTGTTCCAGGTGGTCGCCATGATTGTGCGTTCAAATCCTGCGACCCATTGCGTGGGCGCCGCCACAAAGCCGACTCGCAACCCGGTGGCGATATTTTTCGAGAAACCGGAAACGTACACCGTTCTTTCCGGTGCCATTTCAGCCAGGGGCGGTGGCGGGTCTTCGGCCAGGAAGGCGTAGGCGGCGTCTTCGATAATCATCAAGTCATGCTGGCGCGCAATGGCCACCAGGCGCTCGCGCTGATCGGCATCCATCACCCAGCCCAGCGGATTGTGCAAGGTCGGCATCGCATAGACGGCGCGCACTGGACGGCTGCGGCAGAGTTTCTCCAGGGCCGGCAAATCCGGCCCGGTGTCGGTGACAGGAATGGGCAAGACCTCCAGGTGCAGCGTTTCGGCCAGGGTCTTGAAACCGGGATAGGTCAAGGCATCGGCGACGATCACGTCACCAGGCTTAAGCAGCGTCATCATGGCCACCGCCAGGCCATGCTGGGCGCCGCTGACGATCAACACTTGTTCGGCCGACACCTTCAATCCGCGCTCACCCAGATGGCGCGCAACCGATGCCCGCTCATGCAGGCGCCCGGCGTGGGGCTGGTAGCGCAAAAGGGATTCAAGGTCGCCGGACAACGCGAGCTGGCGCAGGGCACTGCGCAACAGATCGGCCTGACCGGGCAGCGACGGATAGTTGAAATTGAGATCAATCATGCCCGCCGCCACCACGGACTGCGAAATGCCTTGACCGGGCGGCAGCGAAGTCTCCCTGACAAAGGTTCCGCGTCCGGTTTCGCCGCTGATCAGGCCCATCCCCTCAAGCTCGGCATACACCCGGCTGGCGGTCACCAGCGCCAGCCCATGCTCACTGGCCAACTGGCGGTGGGTCGGTAGGCGTGTACCGGGTGAGAGTCGCCCGGAACGAATGTCGGCGGCGAAGGCATCCACCAGGGATTTGTAGCGTGAACGAGGCATGGGAGATGTATCCATGACAATTTTTTGATTGTACTGATAGTCAGCCATAGGATGGGTTTTATGCAACCCAACAACGAGCGTGGACGAAATGGAACGGACCTCGAACCTGCAAAACCAGACGCTGGACAGCAGCACCAGCGGCTGGATCAATGGCCTGATCGGTGTGGTGATCTTCAGCGGCTCACTGCCCGCGACGCGAGTGGCTGTGCTGGAGTTCGACCCGGTATTCCTCACCGTGGCCCGTGCGACCCTCGCCGCAATGCTCGCGTTGTGCCTGCTGCTGGCGTTCAAGGAAAAACGCCCGGCGCGTAATCAACTGGTGCCCCTGGCCATTGTGGCCCTGGGCGTGGTGGTGGGATTTCCGCTGCTGACTGCGCTGGCGTTGCAGTACGTAAGCTCGGCACACTCCATCGTGTTCGTCGGCCTGCTGCCGCTGGCGACAGCTATATTCGGCGTGTTGCGTGGCGGTGAACGCCCGCGGCCGGTGTTCTGGATCTTCTCGGTGCTGGGCAGCCTGTTGGTGGTTGGCTTCGCCATTGCCCAAGGCCTGAGCGCCTCACCTCAAGGTGACATCCTGATGCTGTTGGCGATCCTGGCTTGTGGCCTGGGTTATGCCGAAGGGGCGAAGCTGTCCCGCACGCTGGGAGGCTGGCAGGTGATTTGCTGGGCGCTGGTGCTGGCACTGCCGGCCATGGCGATACTGACCTGGTGGCGCATGCCGGTGTCGTTCAGCCAAATCAGCTTACCGGCCTGGTTCAGCCTGGCTTACGTGTCGCTGTTCAGCATGCTGATCGGTTTTGTGTTCTGGTATCGCGGGCTGGCCCAGGGCGGCATTGCTGCTGTCGGGCAGCTGCAACTGCTGCAACCGTTTTTCGGCCTGGCATTGGCAGCGACCCTGCTCCACGAACACGTCAGCCTGGGTATGCTCGGGGTGACTGTGGCCGTGATTGCGTGCGTGGCCGGGGCGAAAAAATTTGCCCGCTGACCACTGCTATGGCGCTTGCAACCATGACTGTACGGGGCAATCCCACCGGGCACCGTGTCACAATCCGTTACTCGTTACAGGAGCCCGTCCATGGACCTCGCCACTCTCACCCTTTTCCTGCCGGCCTGCTTCGCCCTGAACATGGCGCCAGGCCCGAACAACCTGCTGTCAGTCAGCAACTCGACCCGCTACGGCTACCGCACTGCATGCCTGGCCGGGGTCGGCCGCTTGCTGGCGTTTGCCGGGATGATCGCCCTCGCCTCGGCGGGTCTGGCGGTGGTCCTGCAAACGTCCGAGTTGTTGTTTTACGGGATCAAAATCCTGGGAGCGGCGTACCTGTTCTATCTCGCCTGGCAACTGTGGCGCGCCGACCCCAGCGTGGAAAACATCGTGACCGGCGCGCCAGTGGGCATGCTGGCGCTGGCTCGCCAGGAGTTCCTGGTGGCGGCGGGCAATCCGAAAGCGATCCTGATCTTCACCGCATTCCTGCCGCAATTCGTCGACTCAACCCGCGCCATCACCCCGCAATTCGCCGTGCTGGGGGCGCTGTTCCTGGTGCTGGAATGGATCGCCATCGCGGCCTATGCCTACATGGGCCTGCACATGCGCCGCTGGTTCGCCAAGCCGTCGGGCAAGCGGATGTTCAACCGTTGCTGCGCGGGGCTTTTATCCGCCGCAGCCTCGGTGCTGTTGTTGGCACGGCGCACCTGAAATGGTTCGCCGACCCATGTAGGAGCTGCCGAAGGCTGCGATCTTTTAATTTTTTAAGGTCAAAAGATCGCAGCCTTCGGCAGCTCCTACATGGGTTTAGGCTGAATTCCCTGTCGATTTTCCGGTGGAGGCACCCCCAGCCCCGTTCTATCCTGCGTCCATGAACCTACAACACTCGCTGCTCCCGCCCCACGCCGAGATGGTCCGCGCCATGCTCGAGCGAGACACCTCCTACGAGGGGGTGTTCTTTACCGCGGTCAAGACCACCGGGATTTTCTGCCGCCCCGGTTGCACCGCACGTAGCCCGAAACCGGAAAACGTCGAGTTCTTCGCCCATGCCGACGAGTGCCTGGCGGCGGGTTATCGTGCCTGCCTGCGCTGCAAACCCTTGGGCGCTGCCGCCATTGCGCCGCCCTGGGTGCAGAGGCTGTTGACCCTGGTAGACACCGACCCCGAACAACGCTGGACTGACGCCCAACTGCAGGCTGAAGGCATCGAGCCACTGACTTTGCGCCGTTGGTTCAAGCAGCATTTCGGCATGACCTTTCATGCCTGGCTGCGAACCCGGCGCTTGGGCATGGCACTGAACGGCATCAAGCAAGGCGACTCCATCGACAGCGTCGCCTTCGACTCGGGCTATGAATCCCTGAGCGGTTTTCGCGATGCCTTTCAAAAGTCCTTCCACATCACGCCGGGTCGCACCGCCAACAGTGAGCCCTTGCTGTTCACCCGGCTGACTACGCCACTTGGGCCGATGATCGCCATGGCAGAGCGCAGAGGGCTGGTGTTGCTGGAGTTTCTCGACCAATCGTCGCTTAGCCGCGAAATCGAGGTACTGCAAAACCGCCATGGCTATGCTGTGGCGCCAGGGCACAACCGACACTTGCGGCAGATCGAAGAGGAACTGGCAGCGTATTTCGCCGGCAAACTCACCGAGTTCAACGTTGCCTTGCACATGCCCGGCAGCGAGTTCTCGTGCCAGGTATGGGCCGAACTGAAGAAAATCCCCTACGGCCAGACCACCACCTACGGTGCGATCGCCAGCCTGCTGGGCAAGCCTGGCGCCAGCCGCGCGGTGGGCCTGGCCAACGGTCACAACCGCCTCGCGATCGTCGTGCCCTGCCATCGCGTGATCGGTGCCGACGGCTCGCTGACGGGCTACGCTGGAGGCCAGCCGCGCAAGGCATTTCTACTGCGCCTGGAAAACGTGGCAGTTCAGATCACCGAACAACTGGCCCTCTGACCACGTCAGCCCTCAAGGATGTTTGATGTCCAACCCTTACTTGCCTGCCACACAATTCCTGGCTTCCCTGGATGACGACTGGCAGCGCCACGTCGCTGCAGTCGGCCCGTGCCTGCATCAACCCCATGCTGCCCGCGATCCCTACGAATCACTGGTCCGGGCGATTGCCTACCAGCAACTGCACGCCAAGGCTGGCGATGCGATTGTCGGGCGCTTGCTGGCGTTGTTCCCGTCGGTCTCGTTTCCACGGCCAGAACAGATTGTCGCCACCGACTTCGACCAACTGCGCGCTTGCGGTTTTTCCGCGAGCAAGATCGCGACCATCCAAGGAATCGCTCAAGCGACGCTGGACGGCGTGGTGCCGGACTACACCACAGCGCTGGGCATGGACGATGAAGCGCTGATAGAACGCTTGATCACCCTGCGCGGCGTCGGGCGCTGGACGGTGGAGATGTTGTTGATCTATAGCCTTGAGCGACCCGACATTTTGCCAGCCGATGACTTTGGCGTGCGCGAGGGGTATCGGCGACTGAAGGGGCTCGAGGTGCAGCCGACGCGCAAGCAGATGATCGAGATCGGGTTGGACTGGAGCCCTCATCGGACGGTGGCTGCGTGGTATTTGTGGCGGGTACCCACCCGATAGCCTGCGTTGATTGCTTCGCGAGCAAGCCGGCTCCCACACTTGACCGAACTCGCCCGTGAGAATGTGGTCAAGCGAAGGCGCCGGCAATCTCGCCACCTATCTTCTAGGCTGAACCGGATCACTTCAGCCACCGGAGGCCCCTCATGCATCTCGAAGGCTCCTGCCATTGCGGCGCGGTTTCATTCAGTCTGACCAGCGCCCACCCCTACCCCTATCAGCGCTGCTATTGCTCGATCTGTCGCAAGACCCAGGGCGGTGGCGGCTATGCGATCAATATCGCCGGCGACGCCAACAGCCTGAAAGTACGCGGGCGCAAGAACGTCGCGATTTACCACGCGCTGCTCAAGGGCGAAGGCGAGAAACGTGCCCATCGCAGCGACGCCGAGCGGCATTTTTGCTCGTTATGCGGCTCGGGCCTGTGGTTGTTCAGCCCTGAATGGCCAGAGTTGATTCACCCGTTTGCTTCGGCCATCGACACACCACTGCCAGTGCCGCCGCAGCACACGCATTTGCTGCTCGGATCAAAAGCGCCTTGGGTCGAAGTCGAAGTAAAGCCCGGCGACAAACAGTTTGACGGTTATCCTGAAGAGTCAATCGCCCAGTGGCATGAGCAACTAGGGCTGAGTCGATAACCTTTTAATCTGCGTTTTAAATCTTTTAATTACCACATCCCGTTGCATCATGTTTATCCAGAGGGTCAACTTTCACGAGACACTTTGACACCCTTAAGACCACAGACTGCCAGCCGTTAAGTTGCCCACCCCAGCAAAACCTTTTACCGTAAAACTTCCAACACAAACCAAACCAAGGAATGGTTATGCGTAAATCACATATAGCTGCTTCATACTTACTGGCAGGAGCGTTCTTTTTGTCGGCAAACACTTTTGCAAAGGATCTCGGCGAGGGATCAAGCAATGAAGCCGACTCGGTACTATTAAAGAATCGCAACAACGACTACACACATTGGAATGGCATCGGAAAAATCTTCTGGGACGAAACACCAAGTTGCACTGCAAGCCTGCTGGATACACGCGACAGCAATAACAATACATTGGGACCGGCCTACTTACTAACAGCCGCACATTGCGTGCGCCGAGTGGCTGGCCCACTGGGCGACACTTCTGTCAAAGAAGTTATCAAATTCAATTACTTTAACGATACTCCAGACACTTACAAAAGCTACGGCATCAAGAAAACCATCTGGAAAGACTACGATCATACGGACTTGGCAATCATGGAGCTGGATGTTGCACTTTCCACTCTGCTCGAAGATGGCATTACCCCGTTGCGACTGGCACCCGAGTGGACGGGCCTTGCTACCGATGTATTAGTTGTCGGGGCTCCCGAATGGTTGCCTGAGTCAGGCCTGCGCATGGCGGCGTGTTCTCAGGAACCAACAGCGGCCACCTTGGTTGAAGGTGATAGGGTTTTTCACGGAACATTAAAAAATCGTTGCAAGGAAATCCGGCCGGGCTCCTCCGGCAGCCCTGTACTCGACAGGAAAAGCGGGCAGATTCTTGCTGTTATGGCGACAAGCACCTATGGTGCGACGATCGAGGAAAAATGCTTTTCCAACGCCCCATGTGAAGTAGCGAATGGACAGCCCGCCTGGGCGGTCGATACACATTACTCACATCCCACAGACAAGCTTTCCAGTTGCTTTCGCGAAGGGCTATTCACCAATATTTCAAATGCCTGCACTACCGACAGCACATTCAAGCTGACCGGTTTAAAGTACTGGCCCACCCAATATGTGGCCATGCCTAAAGATGCAAGCAGCCCCGATCCACTTGTGAATGCACAATTTTCATTGAGCACCCCTCACTATCGGTTCAAGACAGTGCGCGATGCGCTCGAATGCCAGTCCCCCCATTACTACAGCGACACTGGCGACGCAACGGAGGCCGTTATTGAAACGCCTCTGAGCAGAGATCCGGGTATGCATTATCTTTGTGTCGTCGGTGTAGAGTCCTCCGATCAGCGGCCAGACGCTGCAATGATGAAAAACGCATGGATCACCCCCGTCCAACTAATAGCAAGAACACCGGTTAAAATGCCAGAGCCAACTATCACGCTGGGAGCAGACTGGAATTACAAGGTTAAATGGCTTTATCGGATCCCCGTGCATTTAGAAACCTTATATTTCGCCGGCCCCACCAAAGACACCGATTGCAGCAAGGTTAGTATTGATGACTACATCGGCACTTACGAAACTGTAGAATTTAAAGCCGAACAACTTCCGCTGACGTTATGTAGTAGAAACAGAGACTTGAGCAATCGCTATTCGAAAATTCGAACAGACTTGCTCGCACTGCCTTGAAGGCGGGTTGATGTTGTGGACCCCGTCAGCCCGATCAGGGCTGACGGGGTTTTTCACCCGTGAATTCAGTTAACAGGCGCTTGCACCGGCACACCGCTATGAAAGCGGAATTCCACATCCGGCGACTCAATCAACTCCTGCTCGCAGGCACGGACCTTGTCGATCACCTGATCGATATCCTTGGCATTCCCGTACTGATAAGCCAGTTTCAAATACCCCTGAAAATGCCGGGCCTCACTTTTGAGCAAGCCGAAATAGAACTTGCCCAGCTCTTCGTCCAGATGCGGCACGAGTGCCTCGAAGCGTTCACAACTGCGAGCTTCGATGAACGCGCCGACCACCAGGGTATCCACCAGTTTCACTGGTTCGTGGCTGCGCACCACTTTGCGCAGCCCCGAGGCGTAACGCCCGGCGGACAACTGGCGCAGCTCGATCTTGCGCTTTTTCATCAGGCGCATGACTTGTTCATGGTGCACCAGCTCTTCCCGGGCCAGGCGCGACATCATGTTGATCAGGTCGACATGGGAGTGATACTTAGCAATCAGGCTCAGCGCGGTGCTGGCGGCCTTGAATTCGCAATTCTTGTGGTCGATCAGCAGGGTTTCCTGATCGGCCAGCGCGGCCTGGACCCAGCCATCGGGGGTGCGACAGCCAAGGAATTCGTGAATTTCGGGAAGGATCATGGGGGCCACGGAATATAGGGTTCAAATCGAAGGGCGCCGATTATACCGGCCTGTCGGCAGACCACCAGCCGCCGACCGTTGATATGTATCAACACTCGGGCCCGCAGGCAGCAACTATAGTTGTGCAACGCCACGCTTTTTCATTTTCAGGAGATCCCGATCATGCAAGCCATCCGCAGCATTCTGGTGGTCATCGAACCCGAACACTCTGAAAGTCTGGCGCTTAAACGGGCCAAACTGATAGCCGGTGTCACCCAGGCGCATTTACATCTGCTGGTGTGCGACCCCAAGCATGATCACAGCGCGATGCTGAGTGTGCTCAAAGCTGCTTTGCTGGAGGACGGTTACAGCATTACGACCGAACAGGCATGGAACAAGAGCCAGCACGAAACCATCGTCGATGTGCAGCAGGCCGAAGGCTGCGGCTTGGTGATCAAGCAGCATTTCCCCGACAGCGCGCTGAAAAAAGCGTTGTTGACCCCCGAAGACTGGAAACTATTGCGCCATTGCCCGACCCCGGTGCTGCTGGTCAAAACCGCAGGTTCCTGGAAAGAAAAAGTAATTCTGGCCGCCATCGACGTGGGTAATACAGACCCTGAACACCGCCACCTGCACAACACCATCATCGATTACGGCTATGACATCGCCAGCCTGGCCAGGGCCCATTTGCATGTCATCAGCGCCCACCCGTCACCGATGTTGTCGTCGCCCGACCCGACCTTCCAGCTCTCGGAAAGTATCGAGGCGCGCTATCGCGAACAGTGCCAGGCGTTCCAGGCCGAATACGACATCGACGATGAACACCTGCATATCGCCGAAGGCCCGGCGGATGTGCTGATTCCGTTCATGGTGCACAAGCTGCAGGCAGCCGTGACGGTGATCGGCACCGTGGCGCGCAGCGGGATCTCAGGGACGTTGATCGGCAATACGGCCGAAGTGGTGCTCGATGCGGTGGAGAGCGACGTGCTGGTGCTCAAGCCGCAGGAGATAGAGGATCATCTGGAGGAGATTGCTGGCAGGCATTGAGAGAAAATCAAAAAATCGCAGCCTTCGGCAGCTCCTACCTTGGAATGCCCTCCCCTGTAGGAGCTGCCGAAGGCTGCGATCTTTTTACCCGCCAAACGCATCCTTGAGGAAACCGGGTGCGATATAGCGCTGGTAATGCGCCTCGGAGAGCAGGAAAAACTCCCGATCGATGGCATCGCGCAGTTCCGGTAGGTTCCAGTCGCGGAACTCCGGCAGCAATACCATCCCGTAAGCCTCCAGATTGTTGATGACCCGTGCCCCACGGGCGATCAACTGATAAGCCCAGCAATAAGCCGACTGATGCGGCACGAAGCGGATCTTGCGCTGCTCCAGCTGGGTTCTGAGCAACGAGGCATCGAAGATTTCCACCTTGGCTGCCATCACCTGGGACAACAGCTGCTCGAGTCGCAGCCAGACCGCGCGCTTTTCCTCCTCGTTGTAACCGTTCCAGTGAATCACTTCATGGTGGAAACGCTTGCAGCCACGGCACACCAAGTCACCGTAAACAGTGGAGCAAAGGCCGACGCACGGCGTCTTGATGGTCTGATTGGGCATAGGTAGGCAAAACGCAAAAAAACGAAACAGGCCGGTATGTTAGCCCTTTGTCCAGCATTGATCACCCCTCAAAGTTCAGGGCCTCCGATCAAGCCCAGTTGTCGACCGTCACCACCAAAGTCCAATAAAACCTGACTTACCTTTAATTTTTTTTTGCCGTAGAATCAGCCTGCCTTTTTAGGCGCCAATGTCCGTTAGAAGCTGTTTTCAAAGCGTCACGAGCACAGTCGTTCCTTCAGAGCGGTGTTGGCGAGGGGTTTTTCCAGCGGGGAAAAGTCCAGCGCCAACCCTCATCAGCTCCCGTTCTGCAGGCGTAAAACTTTGAAAGCAGCTTCTGTAAGGAATTGCCGGTAATTCTGGCTAAGTGGCTCACAACGCCATGCAGCGCATGAGTACGGCAATTTCGGGATGAGCGTCCCGGACACCCATTTGGGACCACTGATGAGGGTAATAACTGTGCTTGAAGCCTACCGCAAACATATCGAAGAGCGCGCAGCACTGGGTATCGTTCCCCAGCCGCTAAACGCCGAACAAACTGCAGGCCTGGTCGAGCTGCTGAAAAATCCCCCGGCTGGCGAAGAAGCATTCCTCGTTGACCTGATCACCAATCGCGTACCGCCTGGAGTGGACGAAGCAGCCTACGTCAAGGCCGGCTTCCTGTCCGCCATCGCCAAAGGCGAAGCCAAATCCCCTCTGATCGACAAGAAGCGCGCTGTTGAACTGCTCGGCACCATGCAGGGCGGCTACAACATCGTGACGTTGGTCAACCTGCTGGACGACGCCGAACTGGCACCCGTTGCTGCCGAAGAACTCAAGCACACCCTGCTGATGTTCGATGCCTTCCACGACGTCGCTGAAAAAGCCAAGAACGGCAACGTTCACGCCAAGGGCGTACTGCAATCCTGGGCTGACGGCGAGTGGTTCGTGAAGCGCCCGGTGCTGGCCGACAAGATCAGCCTGCGCGTATTCAAGGTGACTGGCGAGACCAACACCGACGACCTGTCCCCTGCTCCAGATGCCTGGTCCCGTCCTGACATCCCGCTGCACGCCCTGGCCATGCTGAAAATGGCCCGTGACGGCATCGTCCCGGACGAGCAAGGCAAGACCGGCCCGATGAAGCAGATCGAAGAAATGCGCAACGCCGGCTTCCCGATCGCCTACGTGGGCGACGTGGTCGGTACCGGTTCTTCGCGTAAATCGGCGACCAACTCGGTGCTGTGGTTCTTCGGCGACGACGTTCCTTACGTACCGAACAAGCGTGCCGGCGGTTTCTGCTTCGGCAGCAAGATCGCTCCGATCTTCTACAACACCATGGAAGATGCTGGCGCACTGCCAATCGAATTCGACGTTTCCAACATGCACATGGGCGACGTGATCGACCTGTACCCGCATGCTGGCAAAGTCTGCAAGCACGGCACCGACGAAGTCCTGACCACCTTCGAAATGAAGACCCCGGTCCTGCTGGACGAAGTACGTGCTGGCGGCCGTATTCCGCTGATCATCGGCCGTGGCCTGACCGAGAAGGCTCGCGCCGAACTGGGCCTGGCACCTTCGGACCTGTTCAAGAAGCCTGAAGCCCCAGCTCAAAGCACCAAGGGCTACACCCTGGCGCAGAAAATGGTCGGCAAGGCTTGCGGCGTGACCGGTATCCGTCCGGGCACTTACTGCGAACCGAAGATGACCACCGTGGGCTCCCAGGACACCACAGGTCCTATGACCCGTGACGAACTGAAAGACCTGGCATGCCTGGGCTTCTCGACTGACCTGGTGATGCAGTCCTTCTGCCACACCGCGGCCTATCCGAAGCCGATCGACGTGACCACCCACCACACCCTGCCTGACTTCATCATGACCCGTGGCGGCGTGTCCCTGCGTCCGGGCGACGGCATCATCCACTCGTGGCTGAACCGCATGCTGCTGCCAGACACCGTGGGTACCGGTGGTGACTCCCACACCCGTTTCCCGATCGGTATCTCGTTCCCGGCCGGTTCCGGTCTGGTCGCGTTCGCCGCTGCCACCGGCGTCATGCCGCTGGACATGCCTGAATCGATCCTGGTCCGCTTCAAGGGCAAACTGCAACCAGGCGTCACCCTGCGTGACCTGGTTCATGCCATCCCTTACTACGCGATCCAGAAAGGCCTGCTGACCGTCGAGAAGAAAGGCAAGAAGAACGCCTTCTCCGGCCGCATCCTGGAGATCGAAGGTCTGGAAACCCTGACCGTCGAGCAAGCTTTCGAACTGTCCGACGCCTCGGCAGAACGTTCGGCTGCCGGTTGCACCATCAAGCTGTCCAAAGAGTCGATCGCCGAGTACCTGAAGTCCAACATCACCCTGCTGCGCTGGATGATCGGCGAAGGCTACGGCGATGCCCGGACCCTGGAACGTCGCGCTCAAGCGATGGAAGCCTGGCTGGCCAACCCTGAGCTGCTGGAAGCGGACAAGGACGCCGAATACGCCGAAGTCATCGAGATCGACCTGGCCGACGTCAAGGAGCCTGTGCTCTGCGCGCCGAACGACCCGGACGACGCTCGCCTGCTCTCCAGCGTTGCTGGCGAGAAGATCGACGAAGTGTTCATCGGTTCGTGCATGACCAACATCGGTCACTTCCGTGCTGCCGGTAAGCTGCTGGATCAGGTCAAGGGTCAGCTGCCAACCCGTCTGTGGCTGTCGCCGCCGACCAAAATGGACGCTCACCAACTGACCGAAGAAGGCTACTACGGCATCTACGGCAAGGCTGGCGCTCGCATGGAAATGCCAGGCTGCTCGCTGTGCATGGGTAACCAGGCACGTGTAGAGCCGAACTCGACTGTGGTCTCGACGTCGACCCGTAACTTCCCGAACCGTCTGGGTGACGGCGCGAACGTCTACCTGGCTTCGGCTGAGCTGGCGTCCGTGGCTTCCATCCTGGGTCGCCTGCCGACCGTCGAGGAGTACATGGAATACGCTGGCAAGATCGACAGCATGGCGGCCGATGTCTACCGCTACCTGTCCTTCGACCAGATCGCCGAGTTCCGTGAAGCTGCTGCGAACGCCAACATCCCGGTCGTTCAAGCCTAACGTAGCAACGCAATGAAAAACGCCGCCCATCGTGAGATGAGCGGCGTTTTTTTATGCCTCTGTGAGAGCAAAACTTCTGTAGGAGCAAAGCTTGCTCGCGATGAACGATGACTCGGTTCTTCAGGAAGGACGCCATCGCGAGCAAGCTTTGCTCCCACAGGTTCTTTCCACAGATTATGCGTTCGGCTCAAGTGCCTGCTGCACCGCAACATCCACACTCAACCCGCTCAACATCACGTTGCAGGCCTTCACCTCGGGCAACGCAGCCAATGCGGTTTCGGCACTGTCCTTGAGGCGAGCCAGAATCAATCGCTTGCCTTCCTGATCCACCCGCACAAAAAACGCCTGCATCGCCTCGATGCTGGTGCCATCCAGATCCGGCGACTCTTCCAGACTGAGAATCACCGTATGAATCGGCACTGGCGAATGCCGGATCAGGCTTAGGGCCCCGCTCAGGATCCGCTCGACATTGGCAAAGAACAACGCTTCACCCGGACGAACAATTAACAGACCCGGCTGGGTTTTCGCCGTCGGATGAAGTTGCAGATCGACAAAATCGTGGCCGTCATCGATGCGACCGAGAATCTGTATGTCCGCTGCCGACATCTGCTTGAGCATCAGCAATACGCTGATCGCCACGGCCACCAACAAGCCGTCGAGCACACCCAGCGTTAGCACCGCGCCCACGGCGCAGAGCACCAGCACACGGTCGCGTCGCCAGATGAAATAGCGCCCCAGCGGTTGCAGGCTCAAGCCACGCGCCAAGGCATGGATAACAATGGCGGCGAGGATCGGCTCCGGAGTCAGGGCAATATAGGGCAGCACCGTCAACACGATGAGCAACACCACCAGCGCTGCAATACCGCCAGCCAGGCGAGAGGTCGCCCCCGCCGCCTCGTTGGCCGACGTCGCCGAATACCCCGCCCCCGCCGGCATGCCATGAAACAGGCCAGACAACAGATTGGAAGCGCCGAGCGCCAGCAAGTCGCGGTTGGACGTGACGCGGTCACCATGTTTAAGCGCATAAGCACTGATGGAACCGTAGGACTCCGCGTACAGGATCATCACCATCGCAAAGGCCAGCTCGCCCAGACGCAGCCAGTCAGCGAACGGCAACACGGGCAGCTGTGGCACTTCCAGCCCCAGATCGATCACGCCGATCAACCTGACGCCATGCGCCGGCAGGTCCAGCCACTGGCTGGCCGTAATGCCAATCACCACCACCAGCAAACCGCCGGGCACACGTCGAAACCGCGAAAACAGCCCCAACAGAATCAATGCTACGGCCGCGACACCTGCGCCAACCCAGTTCCACTGCGGCAGTTGTTCGAGCAGTTGCGGCAAAAACCGCACCAGATTGGCTTCGCTCAGGTGCACGCCGACCACACTGGCGAACTGTTTGAGAATGATGGTCAATGCCAGGCCAAAGGAAAAACCGCGCAACACCGGCTTGGCGATGAACGACGTCACGCTGCCCAGCTTGAACATCCCGGCCAGCAAAAAGAACGCCCCGGTAACCAGTACCAGACCGATCGCCAGGGCCGAGCGCAACTGCGGATCGCCATTGGCCAGCGTTGCGGTCGCGGCGGCCAGTACCGCGGCTGATGACGAGGTCGCCGAAACGATGGCAAATCGGCTGGTACCAAACAGGCCATAACACAGCAGGCCGGCGAACAAGGCGATGACCCCGGCCTGCGGCGCCAGCGCGGCAATGCTCGAATACGCGACAGCTTCAGGCAGCAACAATCCGGCGATGGACAATCCGGCCAATACGTCTTGCCAGCGATTGGGCTGTTCGATGGGGGTTGGGGTTGAAGCGTTCGACAATCCAGTGTCTCCGTTCGACAGGCAAAAAAAAACCGCTGCACCCATCAGGTGCAGCGGCCACTGTAGCCGTCAATCGGACACTGCGCGAGCAGGTCGGACGATCAAGCGCTCAGGGAGTAGATCAACGCCGAAATCGCCACCAAACCAACAGCCACTACAAACACGTTGGACGCCTGGCCGCGATAACGCGCCATGGCCGGCACCTTGCGGATGGCGTACATCGGCATCAGGAACAGGATTGCCGCGATCACCGGGCCGCCCAGGGTTTCGATCATGCCGAGGATGCTCGGGTTCAGCGTGGCGACGATCCAGCACACCACCAGCATGAAGGCGGCGGTCATGCGGTCCAGGGTCTTGGCTGCCGGACGCTTGCCGCTTTTGACGATCAAGCCCTTGAGGCCTTCGCTGGCGCCGATGTAATGACCCAGGAACGACTTGGAAATGGCCACGAAGGCAATCAACGGCGCCGCGAAGGCGATGGTCGGGTTGCTGAAGTGGTTGGCCAGGTACGACAGGATCGACAGGTTCTGCGCCTTCGCTTCGGCCAGTTGCGCCGGCGACAGGGTCAGCACGCAGCTGAAGACGAAGAACAGCACCATCACCACCATCAAGGCGTGGGCGCGGGACAGGATCTGCGAGCTGCGCTGTTCGGCGTGCTCGCCATAACGACGCTTCTGGTCCACCGCAAAGGCCGAGATGATCGGCGAGTGGTTGAACGAGAACACCATCACCGGGATCGCCAGCCACAGGGTATGCAGCAGCGCCGACGGCTCGGGCGTCGTGCTGGCCGTGGTCAGGATGCCACCGTTCCAGTGCGGAATCAGGAACACCGCCAAGAACAGCAGTGCGACGATGAACGGGTAGACCATCAGGCTCATGGCCTTGACGATCATCTGCTCGCCGCAACGCACCACCGCCAGCAGGCCGAGGATCAGCACCAGCGACAGCACCGCGCGCGGTGGCGGCATAATGTGCAGTTGATGTTCGAGGAAACTGCCCACGGTGTTGGTCAGGGCCACGCTGTAGATCAACAGGATCGGGAAGATCGCAAAGAAGTACAGCAAGGTGATCAACGCGCCGGCTTTCAGGCCGAAATGCTCTTCCACGACTTCGGTAATGTCCGCACCCTCACGACCGGACAACACGAAGCGTGTCAGGCCACGGTGTGCGTAGAAGGTCATCGGGAACGCCAGCAACGCCAGGATCAGCAGCGGCCAGAACCCGCCCAGACCCGCGTTGATCGGTAGAAACAAGGTGCCCGCACCAATCGCCGTGCCAAAAAGGCCCAGCATCCAGGTGGTGTCCTGGCGGTTCCAGCTCGAAAGCGTCGCGGGGGTCGCTGCTACAAAGCGTTCGTTAACGCTATTGGCCTGATCATTCATCCGGTGGGATCTCCACATTCCGGTCACTTGCCACCCGGCCAGAACGCGTCGGAATACCCGACAGGCAGCGCCCGGCCGAAACAGGGGCGCGATTGTCCAAGATTAATGAACAGAAGCAAAGACTTAGATGAGGAACGGTTGTACCAGGTTGCACCCCAATGAGGGCGAACCTCTGTGGCGAGGGGATTTATCCCCGTAGGGCTGCAAAGCAGCCCCAAGTCCGTATGCACTGGTTTGCGACTGCTTCGCAGCCGAGCGGGGATAAATCCCCTCGCCACAAAATTTCGTTCCTACAGGGTTGGTGTCGTTCATCGGTAAACGACGATGCGCGCTTGATAAAGGTTAATCATCATGTATTTTTTAAATACACCCGTCCTCAACCCGGA
Organism: Pseudomonas putida; assembly: GCF_050990305.1. Taxonomy (GTDB): domain Bacteria; phylum Pseudomonadota; class Gammaproteobacteria; order Pseudomonadales; family Pseudomonadaceae; genus Aquipseudomonas; species Aquipseudomonas putida_AH. Next base: position 3,844,774 of record NZ_CP158817.1, read on the forward strand.
GCCTTCCCATGCCACTGGTTCGCGTCGAAATCAAAAAGCAACAGGACCCCACCTACGCCAAGCGCATCGGCGAGCTGATCTACGCCGCGATGCACAGCACCATTGGTGTGCCCAAGGACGATAACTTCCAGATCCTCGCCGAACACGACGAGCAGCATTTCATTTTCGATCCGCAGTACCTGGGCATCCCGCGCAGCGACGGGCTGGTCATCATCCAGATCACCCTCAGCGAAGGTCGCACCGTCGAGCAGAAAAAACTGCTCTACAAAACCATCGCCGAGAGCCTGAACAGCGAACTGGCCGTGCGCCTGGAGGATGTTTTCATTAATCTTGTGGAAGTGAAGAAAGAAAACTGGTCGTTCGGCAATGGCATTGCCCAATACGCCCTCTGATCGTAAATTTTGATACCTGTGAGCCGCCAATGCCCCGAGTTTCCCGCAAGCAAGCCGACCTCAACCGCGAAACCATCGTAGATGCCGCTACACGGCTGTTTCGCGAACGTGGCCTGCATGGGATCAGCGTGGTCGATGTAATGGCCGCGGCCGGCCTGACCCATGGCGGCTTCTATGGTCACTTCGAGTCCAAGGAAGCCTTGGCCAAAGAGGCCAGCGAGCGGGCATTCAAGCAGGTGGGTGAGCGTTGGAAGCTAAGAGGCGATACCGGCCAGGACAAAGCGTCTGCGCGTCAGGCCTTGATCGAGCCGTACCTTTCGGCCCATAGCCGTGACAATCCCGGTGAAAGCTGCCCTGTGGTGGCTTTCGCCGGTGACATGTGCCACGAGAACGCCGACAGCGGGTTGCGCGAGCCATTCATGGCGGGGCTGAACCGACTGCTCGATGCATTCGGCCAGTTGATGGATTCGGACAACCCCGACGAACAGCGCCAGCAGGCACTGGTGCAGTATTCGCTGATGGTCGGCGCCCTGACGCTGGCCCGCGCCACCCGGGGCGAAGCGGTGTCGGATGAAATCCTCGAAGCCGCGCGACATTTCCTGACCACCGAAAAGCCTGAATAACCGCGCGCCCTGTAGGAGCGAGCATGCTCGCGAAGAACCTCCAGGCAACGCGGATATCCTGAACACTTGCGTTAGCGTTAACGCCCATCGAAGCCCGCGGCAGCTCCTACAATGATATCTGTGGCTCGGACATGACGATTGCCAAAACACTCGGGAGCCAGCAATCTCACTCGACGTTCGAGCCCCAATAACATGCCCAACAGGAGCCAAGCATGCCCGCAACCGTTCTGGTACTGGTTGAAACCATCAATGATTACCTGCCCATTCTCGAACATCAGGGCTTTCACCTGATTCTGGCCCCGACCCCCGCCGAGCGCGCCGAAGCCATCAGCCGTCACGCCAGCCAGATCGATGCCGTCCTGACCCGCGGCCCGCTGGGGCTGTATACCGATGAAATCGCCGCCCTGCCCAATCTCAAGATCATCTGCGTGATCGGCGCCGGCTATGAAATGGTCGACCTGCAAGCCGCCGCCGACCGCGACATCGTGGTCACCAACGGTGCCGGGGTCAATGCCTCGTCGGTCGCCGACCACGCCATGGCCTTGCTGCTGTCGCTGGTGCGCGACGTACCCCGTTGCGACGCCGCCGTGCGCCGGGGCGAATGGCCTAAAATCATGCGCCCGTCCCTGGCTGGCAAACGCCTGGGCATTCTGGGTCTTGGTGCCGTCGGCCTGGCCATTGCCAAACGTGCCGCCAACGGTTTCGACATGAGCGTGTGCTACCACAATCGCCAGCACCGCAGCGAAGTCCCCTACGATTACTGCTCCACCCCCACCGAACTGGCACGTGCCTCGGACTTTCTGATCGTCGCCACCCCCGGCGGAATCGGCACCAAACACCTGATCAACCGCCAGGTACTCGACGCCCTCGGCCCCAAGGGCTTTCTCGTCAACATCGCACGGGCCAGTGTGGTAGTGACCAGCGATTTGATCGCAGCGCTTGAACAGCGGCGCATTGCTGGCGCCGCGCTGGATGTGTTCGATGCCGAGCCCCAGGTGCCGGACGCGCTCAAGGCCTTGTCCAATGTCATCCTCACGCCGCATGTCGCCGGATTGTCCCCGGAGGCCACCCAAGGCACCGTCGAACTGGTGGGCCGCAACCTGGTGGCGTTCTTTTCCGGGCACCCCGTATTGACTCCAGTGACATTGCCCGGCGTCAGCAATGCCGTTGTGTAGGACAATTCAAACAGGTGTATCAAAAGCAATGATTGCCCGGCAACACGCTCACCTATAAGGGCCCTTCGTGGTTGTGGCTGCCGGGAGCGCGCATTAGATTAGCCAATAGTTTGAGGCCTCCAGAATAAGCAGAAGGGATAAGCATGGCGCTTACTGACCAGTCCACCCGTATCCGCTCCGGCGAAGAACTCGATGCCAGCCTGATCGATCCGTACCTCAAGGCGCACATTCCCGGCCTCACCGGCTTGCCTGCGATTAGCCAGTTTCCCGGCGGCGCGTCGAACCTCACCTATTTGCTCGAATACCCGGAACAGGAGTTCGTCCTGCGCCGCCCGCCCTTTGGCCACAAAGCCAAATCCGCCCACGACATGGGCCGTGAATTTCGCATCCTCAATCAACTGCGCGACGGCTTTCCCTATTGCCCCAAAGCCTACGTGCACTGCACCGATGAATCGGTGATTGGCGCCGAGTTCTACGTGATGGAGCGGGTCAAGGGCATCATCCTGCGCTCCGAACTGCCGCCGGAACTTGGGCTCGATTCAGCGAAAACCCAAGCGCTGTGCAAGAGCTTCATCGACAAATTCGTCGAACTGCACCGGGTCGACTACAACGCCTATGGCCTGGGCGACCTCGGTAAGCCGGAAGGTTACGTGGCGCGGCAGATCAAGGGTTGGAGCGATCGCTACGAAAAAGCCCTGACCCCGGACGCACCGCAGTGGGAAGCGGTCAAGGCCTGGCTCAACGACAAGATGCCGGCCGATCACCCGACCTCCAGCATCGTGCACAACGACTACCGCTTCGACAACGTGATCCTCGACCCGAACAACCCGATGCAGATTATCGGCGTGCTCGACTGGGAACTGACCACCCTGGGCGATCCGTTGATGGACCTGGGCAACACCCTCGCCTACTGGATCGAAGCCGGCGACCCGGCGCCAGTGCAATTGATGCGCCGCCAGCCGAGCCATGCACCGGGCATGCTGACCCGCCGCGAGTTCGTCGATTACTACGCCGAACGCTCCGGCATCCAGATCGACAATTTCGACTTCTACTACACCTACGGCCTGTTCCGCCTGGCCGGCATCGTGCAGCAAATCTACTACCGCTTCTACCATGGCCAGACCCAGGACAAACGCTTCGCGCAGTTCATTCACATGAACAAACTGCTGGAGCAAATGAGCCTGCAGGTCATCCAAAAATCCAGCCTCTGACCCCAATCCCCCGCCGTAGGAGCCAGGCTTGCCGGCGAAGACTGATAAGAAACAACAGCCGTAGGAGCCAGGCTTGCCGGCGAACGCGCCCTCAAACACGCCTTCGCCGGCAAGCCTGGCTCCTACATACAGCGATCAGACCTATAACAAGGAAACCCCATGTCCAAGACCCAGTTGTTCGACCTCAACGGCAAAATCGCTTTCGTTTCCGGCGCCAGCCGCGGTATCGGTGAAGCCATCGCCAAACTGCTGGCCCAACAAGGCGCCCATGTGATCGTTTCGAGCCGCAAGCTCGAAGGTTGCCAGCATGTGGCCGACGCGATCATCGCCGCTGGTGGCAAAGCCACCGCCATCGCTTGCCACATCGGCGAAATGGAACAGATCAGCCAGGTCTTCGCCGGCATCAAGGAACAGTTCGGGCGTCTGGATATCCTGGTCAACAACGCAGCCACCAACCCGCAGTTCTGCAACGTGCTGGACACCGACCTGGGCGCGTTCCAGAAGACCGTCGACGTCAATATCCGTGGCTACTTCTTCATGTCGGTGGAAGCCGGCAAGCTGATGCGCGAAAACGGCGGTGGCAGCATCATCAACGTCGCGTCGATCAACGGCGTCTCGCCGGGCGTGTTCCAGGGCATCTACTCGGTGACCAAGGCTGCCGTGATCAACATGACCAAGGTCTTTGCCAAGGAATGCGCGCAATTCGGCATCCGCTGCAACGCCCTGCTGCCGGGCCTGACCGACACCAAGTTCGCTTCGGCGCTGGTGAAGAACGATGCGATCTTGAAGACGGCGTTGGCGCAGATCCCGTTGAAGCGAGTGGCGGATCCGAGCGAGATGGCGGGGGCGGTGTTGTATCTGGCCAGTGATGCGTCGAGTTATACGACTGGGGTTTCGTTGAATGTGGATGGGGGGTTTCTTTCCTGATCCGATTCAGCGGATAAGCAAAAGCCGATAGCGTTCGCAGGAACGCTATCGGTGGCAGTAGGGTTTGCGCAGTTCCGTTCGCTTTAACCAGTAAGTCAAGGCATAACGTTTATCAGGAAAGTTGCTCGCGCCTCACCGCTTGGAAGCGTCGCTACTGCCTCGAATGTACGCGGGCCAAGAGTGGTGTACTGGTAAGCAGTAAAAATTGATATTACCCCTTGCGCATTACTATGTCCGCTCACAGGTTCTTTTTCTGGCCTGTACATTGTCGCGCGCACACCGGATATGGGAGAGCCAGTTGAATCCGTGAGCTTTAAATCAACTCCATACCAACTGTTAACGCGAAGTTCAACGACGGCCGGAGGCTGAGGTGCATATTGGCCGGCACTTGCGTAGTAGAACCTCAAAGAAGGCTTACCCTCTTTCACCTCACACAGAACCTCCAAAACAGCAGTCGTGTCCGGGCTATAAATGATCAATCTGATAGAGCCCGTTGAATTTCCAGTAAACGTCACCAGCGACGTGAACATGCCGGCTACCCTTTTAATGTCTGTCCCCCACTCCGGATCTGCGTCGGGTTCCAGCTCTCCACTTTCGACCACAGCGAAGCGCAGGGTCCGCACACTCTCCTCGGGAACCTCTACTTCCATCTTGTTTGACTGACCGGGATACATCACACCGCTTGAGCCGGGAGTCACCAGAACTCCGTTGATAAATACCTTTGCCTTTTCCCACGGGCCGCTTGAATTAACCATGATTATGCTCACTCCCTTAATTTCGTCGATGAATTACTTGCCGAAATTTATATAGCAAAGTTGAATTATCGAAATAAAAAGCGAAAATTTCAACTGTCATAATTAACAGTTCACCAGACCGAATCAAGCTAAAAATTCAACTCTTCCATATCGAAATTTTTTATTCTTAAGTCAAATATAAAAGCACTTAAACCTGAACACTGGCAGGCCTTTTCGCCAACAGTGAAATCTCTCGCCAACATAGTCAAACTCAGTAACCTTTGGGCCCGACAAACAAACCTGTCCGTGACGATGCAATAACTGCATCATCAGGAACAGGATCAGACTTTAAAATGTGCGCAGGAACAAATCTTGTAGCAGAAAGCGAGCAAATCACTAAAAACTTATACGACTATCAATCATCTCGCACAAGCTTCATCCGCATTTCAACTTGAAAAGGATGGTCATTGACTACTGTCTTAGCCATGAAATCGTATATCCCTTCGTTTGCGTATGGGGTGTTAATTGAGTTAACCGCAGTTCCGTTATCATTGGTTATCCCAAAACCATCGTCATAATCAGGGCATATAAATTGCACCCTCACACCCTTAACAGGAATGCCCTCTGACGTTTTAACCCGTGCAATAAGTTTAGTATTCATATTTATCAACCCGGGTGTAATTTCCGGTGAAATCGGCGCATCGACACCAAGGAAAACGAACCTTACATTGTGAGTTTTCGCAGCTCTCACCATCATGGACATATCGCCAGAAACCAAAGAAAACTGAGGAAAGGTTGCTTTAACTGAAAACTCACCAGACTCATTACCAGTTTTCAACTTCCAAACCGCTCCCTGCGCACTCAACGTTTGAGCAGTACCAGATGCAGGAGTCATGGTCATACCGGCGAGTTGTGTCACCCAATCGAACTTGAGTTGACTGCCAATGACCGGACTTAAGGGTTTCGGCTCAACGTTTAGGGAATACTCTACATCGCCTTCGAGAGGCTCCTCATTTGGAAACGGCTTGCCATTCAGTTTGAAGCTAACTTCGTCCAGTATGTTGGACGACATCGCCTTCGCGAGGTTCGTTGTCACAGGGGTGGTGAATCCAGCGCCCGTTAACACAAACTCTAACGTGCCGCTTCTGTTGGAGGCAGTCACTGTCCATGTATGAGCTTTCCCCGCGACCGGTACCACTGTCACGTCACCTTCCTTCAATCCGGTGAGCAATCTGGGAGTCAGTGTTAACGGATAGTCGCTAACTGGAGTGTTGGTCTGGTAGTCCACGGTGAAGATATAAGGTTTATCCCGGAACAAAACCACAGTGCTATCAAAAGCGCGACCATCCACCAGTAGTCCTTTTACCTCATGCGTCAGATTAGGTGACATCAATAACCCCCGCGACACTAGGGGAGCTATTATTTCTCTGCTCGATACAACAAGCGTGATTGCTTCGCTTTTGGGCGTGGCCTGATTGAGCTTCCATGTAACAATATCGTTGGCGACCTTTACCCAATTACCAAATTCCGGGTCAGCGGTGACCAGAACTTCATCACTGGTTTTGTGGAGCCTGATCTCTTTCTCGTTCAGGGACGCCACTTCCAATTTCAGCGTATTTTTCACTCCTCGTGGCAAAAAGAAAGGTTTGTCCAGTGGCACTTCTTGGTTGTTAACAAACACTTTCGCCCCATCCCACGAACTGCTCAGTCCAATCGAGCTTGTTTGGGTTGATTCGGCTTTGGTTTCGATAGTCATGGTGAAGCCTCGATAGTCAGGTGGCTCTAAATCCTCAGACCACCCGACTATCGAGTAAAAAAAGAAAATACATAACTGTCAGATTTGACAGTTCAACTAGAACAAATTGCGATTAATAGACCATTGCGTCACTTACAGCATTCTAAGGACTGTGAGCTATCACAACGATGGAATGAAGCCGGCAAGCTGATGCGCGACAACGACGACGGTGGCAGTATCAACATGGCTTCGATCAATTGAATTTCGCCGGGGATTTTCCAGGGCATCTACTCGCAGACCAAGGCTGCCCTGTTCCGCTACTGCTTTTGATTTTTGTAGGAGCCAGGCTTGCCGGCGAAGGCGTCCTTGAGAACGCCTTCGCCGGCAAGCCTGGCTCCTACATTGTCCGGCGTATTTGCACTACTGCGTGACGCACCGAGTCGTGGTCGTGAGTCGTGTGATTTGACCATCTTCACCCCGCACATCGCCCTGCACATCGGTTTTATCCATGGCCTGGCAGGTGCGCACCGGCGGTGGTGGTGGCGCAGCGGGAGGTGGCGGTGGCGGACTGGAGCATCCGGCGAGCATTGCCGTGCAGAGTGCCAGTGGTGCAAAAACGCGTTTCCCAAGACTGTTCATAGGATGACCCGCGAAAAGTGATCGACAAGTTTGTGACAACAAAACCCTGCCAAAAAGTTCACGGGAGTCCGACAGAAAAGCTGCTTTTATGGGTCTTCAGGCTCGATCGGTAGTCAAAACCGCCAAAAACTACATCACCGGATCAGGGCGATTCAGGCTGCTGCTCTGCAGTTCGTAGCGCAACTCTTCAATAAGCGCGGCGACCGCTTCGCTGGTGTTGAGCGTTGTCACGTTCAACCCGCTCACCACCAGGTCCACTTGCCCTGACACCGGATGGTAGAGCTTGACGGTCAACGAATGATCACCAGTGATCGAGCATTCGCAGGCCAAGGGAGAAAAGCTACGCTCCAGTTGCAGCCGCAGTTGCGCCAGGTGAATCATTGCGCTCGACCCTCGCGGCAAGGGACTGCAAACGTGATGTGTTTGGGGTACATGGCTGATCCTTGAGCTGCTTTGAAATTCGCTCGCGCAAGATCCAGAGATCCCCGTTCGCACACTCTCAGCCTAAGAGCTACCACCTTCTGCCAAAACATCAATTTGCACTATGGCAACTAGTGCATTTGCACCTTAGCGCTGACCTCTGAATCGCCCCGCCCCCGAGAACAACCCACGCTCGCGCGCCCAGACAATTGCCTCGCTTCGGCTGTGCACATCGAGCTTGGAATACACCGTTGCCACATGATTGCGCACCGTGTTCGGCGCGAGCTTGAGGCGCGCTGCGATCTCCTTGTCGGCCAGACCTTCGCAAATCAGCTCCAACACATCACGCTCGCGCACGGTCAGGTCCGTCAAGGACACACCGGGCAACTGCGGCGAGTTGACGTTTTTCACATTGGCCAGTTTTTCGATCAGAGTGCGACTGAACCAGGAGGCGTCTTTCATCACTTCTTCGATTGCCGACACCAGCTCCATCTCAGTGCGTTTGCGCTCGGTGATATCCATCAACACCAGCAAGTAGCAAGGATTGCCCTGAATATTCACGGTGTCCGCCGACACGACACAATCGATCATTTCGGCGTTTTGTTTACGTACACGAACATCGATACGATCCAGACATGCGGACTTTTCCAGTGCCGTGAACAGTTTTGCCCTCGCCCCTTTTTCATGAATGAAGTCGATCTCGGCGATGGTCTTGCCCTGCACGTTTTCGCGGGGATACGCGAGGGTATCGAGAAATGCCTCATTGACGTCCAGCACCACCTGATCGCCAGCACCACACACCAGGATCGGCACCGGCGACAGACGAAACGCCTTGGCAAAGCGCTCTTCACTCTGGCGCAGGGCGATTTCGGCCTTGTGCCGGGGTTCCATGTCGACGAATGAAAACAGCATGCAGGGTTCGTCATTGAGCTCCAGGGGTTGGCCGGCAACGATCACTTGCTTGTGGCCGCCGTCAGCCATGGACAATTCGGCCTGCATTTGCGGGATGGTCGCGCCCTCCCGCAAGCGTTGCTTGGCCAGCTCTTTGTTTTCGGCCTGGTCCAGCACGTCCAGCTCATAGGTCGACATACCGATCACCTGATCGCGACCGTAGCCAGTCATCTCGAGAAAACCCGGATTGACCTTGATGTAGCGCAAATCGCTGAGACGGCAGATCACTGCCGGCGCCGGGTTGGCGGCGAAGGTCTTCTCGAAGCGCTGCTCGGCGCTGGCCCAGTCGGTGACATCGTCCATGATCAGTACCAGGGATTCCGGCTCGCCGTGACTGTCGGTCACCACCAGGCTGCGCACGCGATGGGTCCAGGTGCGTTCTTCGTCATGGGCCGGGGTCAACTCGACCAGCACATCGCTGAAGGTCTCGCCGCGCGCGACGCGACTGATCGGATAATTCGTCACCGGGACCGGGTGATTGTTGCGATAACGCAGGGCGAAACGCTGTGCGTACTCCCTCGCATCGCCCCCCAGGTCCCCAATCCGCGCCACGCCGTGCATGGCCAGCGCGGCGTCATTGGCCCAGACGATCGTCTGGTCCAGCTCCAGCAGAATCACCCCGTCGGACAGACCGGTGATGATCTGCTGCAACTGGCGGCGGCTGGTTTCGGTGCTCAGGACGTCCTGGCTCATGGTGTTCCCCGGGGGCGACGGCATTCTGTGAAGATGTCGACCGCGGGGCGGCGTGATAGTTGAGTGACTCACTCACGATCAATGTAGGAGCTGCCGAAGGCTGCGATCTTTTGATCTTGCTTTTGAAGATCAAAAGATCGCAGCCTTCGGCAGCTCCTACAAAGAGCGCACAGCGTCAGGCAGCCAGTCCGCGTTTTGCGACGACCGCCGACGCCGCCAGCATCGCCCGCAGCAACACCGCGCACCCTGCCGCCAGGTCGTCCGGCGCGGCGTTTTCGATTTCGTTGTGACTGATGCCGCCTTCGCACGGCACGAAGATCATCCCCGCCGGGCCGAGTTCGGCGAGGAAGATGGCGTCGTGGCCGGCACCGCTGACGATGTCCATGTGCGACAGACCCAGGCCCTCGGCGGCACCACGCACCGCTTCGACGCATCCTTTGTCGAAGTACAGCGGCGGGAAGTCGGCGGTGGGAGTCAGTTCATAGGTCAGGCCGTGTTCCTGGCAGGTGGTGTCGATGACCTCGCGTACTTCGGCGATCATCGAATCCAGGCGTGCCGGCTCCAGGTGCCGGAAGTCCAGGGTCATGCGCACTTCACCGGGGATGACGTTGCGTGAACCGGGATAGGCTTGCAGGCAACCAACGGTACCGCAGGCGTGGGGTTGATGGCCGAGGGCGGCGCGATTGACCGCGCCGACGATCACTGCCGCGCCCACCAGTGCATCCTTGCGCAGGTGCATCGGCGTTGGACCGGCGTGGGCTTCGACGCCGCGCAGTTTCAGATCGAACCACTTCTGCCCGAGGGCGCCCATGACCACGCCGATGGTTTTGCGCTCGTCTTCAAGAATCGGCCCCTGCTCGATGTGCGCCTCGAAATAGGCGCCCACCGCATGGCCGCTGACCGCGCGCGGCCCGGCATAACCGATGGCATTGAGCGCCTCCCCCACCGTCACGCCGTCGGCATCGACCTTGGCCAGGGTTTCTTCCAGGGTGAATTTTTCAGCGAACACGCCAGAGCCCATCATGCACGGAGCAAAGCGCGAGCCTTCTTCATTGGTCCACACCACCACTTCCAGCGGCGCCTCGGTTTCGATGCCCAGGTCATTGAGGGTGCGTAGCACTTCGACGCCGGCCAGCACGCCAAAGCAGCCATCGAACTTGCCACCGGTGGGTTGAGTGTCGATGTGGCTGCCGGTCATCACCGGCGGCAGGTCCGGATTACGTCCGGGGCGGCGGGCGAAAATGTTGCCCACGGCGTCGATGCTGACGGTGCAGCCTGCGTCTTCGCACCACTTCACAAAGGTGTCGCGGGCCTGGCGGTCGAGGTCGGTCAGGGCCAGGCGGCACACACCGCCCTTGACCGTGGCGCCAAGCTTGGCCAGTTCCATGAGCGACTGCCACAAGCGGTCGCGGTTGATGTGCTGATGGGTGGATTGCAGAACGTCTACGGCTGCGTTCATGGGGATCTCCTCAGGCTGTTCTTATGTGTTTCTTCAGGCAATGGATGGTGTTCGTGCTGCCGCCATCGCCGGCAAGCCGTGCTCCTACAGACTTGCGCAAATCCTGTAGGAGCTGAGCTTGCTCGCGATTAGGCCAGTGCTCACACAGCAGATTTGGCAACTGACGGACTGGGCCGCATCGCGCACAACCCGTAATAAATCACCCCGCCCAGTGCCGAACCGGTAAACCAGCCGTAGCTGTAGAACCAGCTGAACGCATCGCTACCCAGCGACAGCAACGTCAACACCACCGGCACACCAAAGGCGAGAAAACCGTTCCAGTTCCACGCCGGGTACACGTCATCGCGATACAAACCAGCCAGGTCCAGTTGCTGTTTCTTGATCAGGAAATAGTCCACCACCATGATCCCGGCAATTGGCCCCAGCAGACTGGAATAACCCAGCAGCCAGTTGGAATACACCGTCTCCAGGCTGATGTCCGAAACGATCAGGCCAAGCTTTTTCAGCAGCTCATGAGCCATCAGTGCAAGGCCGACAAACCCGGTGAGCATCACCGCCGTGGTGCGGTTGATCACCTTGGGCGCGATGTTCTGGAAGTCGTTGGTCGGCGACACGATATTGGCCGCTGTGTTGGTGGACAGCGTGGCGATGATGATCAGCGCCATGGCCACCGCGACCCAGACCGGGCTCTGGATATGGCCGATCAGCGTGACCGGATCGGAGACGGTCACGCCTACCAGTTTCACCGAAGCAGCGGTCATCACCACGCCCAGTGCAGCGAACAGGAACATGGTCAACGGCAAGCCGATAATCTGCCCGACGATCTGGTCCTTCTGGCTTTTCGCGTAGCGGCTGAAATCCGGGATGTTCAGCGACAGCGTGGCCCAGAAACCGACCATTGCGGTGAGCCCGGCGGCAAAGTAACTGACCACGCTGGCGCCTTCAGGGCGCTTGGCCGGAATCGCCAGCAGTTCGGTCATCGAGACGTTAGGCATGGCCCAAACCAGCAAGCCCACGCCCACCGCCACCAGCAACGGTGCGGACAGGGTTTCCAGCCACTTGATCGATTCGGCACCGCGAATCACCACCCACAGGTTCAGCACCCAGAACATCATGAAGCCCAGCACTTCACCGGTACCGCCCAGGGATTTCCAACCCTCGAACACCGAGCCCAGGAACAGGTGAATCGCCAGGCCGCCGAACATCGTCTGGATGCCGAACCAGCCACATGCCACCAGCGCGCGGATCAGACATGGGATGTTGGAGCCGAGGATGCCGAAGGACGAGCGCAGCAGCACCGGGAACGGAATGCCGTACTTGGTGCCGGGAAAGGCGTTCAGGGTCAGGGGAATCAACACGATGATGTTGGCGAACAGGATCGCAATCAGTGCTTCGCCGACACTCAGACCGAAATACGCGGTCAGCACGCCGCCCAGGGTGTAGGTCGGCACACAGATCGACATGCCGACCCACAACGCCGTGATGTGCCATTTGTTCCAGGTTCGTTCGCGCACCTTGGTCGGTGCCATGTCGTGGTTGTATCGGGGACTGTCGAGGACATCGCTGCCGGCTTCGAGCTCGAACAAGCCGTCGCGCTCGATCACTTGCGATCTGTTTTGTTGCATGGCCGCTCCCTAATTCTTTGAATTATTTTTTGCTCATCAGGGGCCGGCGGCTTCAATAAGCGTGCCGTATGCCCCGCTTGCGCATCGGGCAGTTCCATAAACTGGCGGTAAACAACTGATGTTTATCAGTTTTACTTCTATAACCATTGAGTCCCCAGGCCGAATGCCAGGCAAGCTGTGCGAAACCGCCAAGACTCAATCTGGTGCATTCAACTTTTTTCAAATGCCGTGCAGCAACCAACCACCCGCCTCAAACAGCTGATTTCACATAAGAAATCTTGACCATATTTCGATCCTGTCAAGTGCGTCAAAATGGTGAAAGGCCTCACCATTTTGGTGATTTTTGTATTTTCCACTTATTTATCAATCAGTTAAAACAAGTATAAGCTTATATAAAATATTCTTGCCGATTCCAGGAACAGCAGCTAGCGTTTATTCCTGACAGCGCTGACAGGAATAAACCTGTTGACGATGATTTCATATAAAAACACTTAGAACCGGCATCAGTCGGTCATGCCTGCGAGGAATCCGGAATGTCTCTGTTGATTCGTGGCGCCACCGTTATTACCCATGATGAAAGTTATCGCGCCGATGTGTATTGCGCAGACGGCGTGATCAAGGCCATCGGCGAAAACCTCGACATCCCCGCAGGCGCCGAGGTCCTCGACGGCAGCGGCCAATACCTGATGCCCGGCGGCATCGACCCCCACACCCATATGCAACTGCCCTTTATGGGCACCGTGGCCAGCGAGGACTTTTTCAGCGGTACGGCGGCGGGCTTGGCCGGTGGCACCACCTCGATCATCGATTTCGTGATTCCCAATCCGCAGCAGTCCTTGATGGAAGCCTTTCATCAATGGCGTGGCTGGGCCGAGAAGTCGGCCTCCGATTACGGTTTCCACGTCGCCATCACCTGGTGGAGCGAACAGGTCCGCGAGGAAATGGCCGAGTTGGTGAAGCATCACGGGGTCAACAGCTTCAAGCATTTCATGGCCTACAAAAACGCAATCATGGCGGCCGATGACACCCTGGTGGCGAGTTTCGAGCGTTGCCTGGAACTGGGGGCGGTGCCCACCGTGCACGCGGAAAACGGCGAGCTGGTGTTTCACCTGCAACGCAAGCTGATGGCCCAAGGCATGACCGGACCGGAAGCGCATCCGCTGTCGCGTCCTTCCCAAGTCGAAGGCGAAGCCGCGAGCCGGGCCATCCGCATTGCCGAAACCCTGGGCACGCCGCTGTACCTGGTGCACGTCTCGACCAAGGAAGCCCTCGACGAAATCACCTATGCCCGCGCCAAGGGCCAACCGGTCTACGGCGAAGTGCTGGCCGGGCACCTGTTGCTTGACGACAGCGTCTATCAACACCCCGACTGGCAAACCGCCGCCGGTTACGTGATGAGCCCGCCGTTCCGTCCTCGTGGTCATCAGGAAGCGCTCTGGCATGGCCTGCAAGCGGGCAACCTGCACACCACCGCCACCGATCACTGCTGCTTCTGTGCCGAACAAAAAGCCGCCGGCAAGGACGACTTCAGCAAGATCCCCAACGGCACCGCCGGCATCGAGGACCGCATGGCCGTGCTGTGGGATGAAGGGGTCAACAGCGGGCGTCTGTCGATGCAGCACTTTGTCGCCCTGACCTCGACCAACACCGCGAAGATCTTCAACCTTTACCCACGCAAAGGCGCAATTCGCGTGGGCGCCGATGCCGACCTGGTGCTGTGGGACCCGAACGGCACGCGCACGATTTCGGCCAAGACCCACCACCAGCAGGTCGACTTCAACATCTTCGAAGGCAAGACCGTGCGCGGCGTGCCCAGCCACACCATCAGCCAGGGCCGGGTGGTCTGGGCCGACGGTGACCTGCGCGCCGAACGAGGTGCCGGGCGGTACATCGAACGGCCGGCGTATCCGGCGGTGTTCGATTTGCTGAGCAAGCGGGCTGAGTTGAATCAGCCGGTTGCCGTGAAACGCTGAAGGCGGCCTTCGGCCTATCGCTGGCAAGCCAGCGCCCACATTTGGAATGCATTCTCCTGTAGGAGCTGCCGAAGGCTGCGATCTTTTGATTTTGTTTTTCAGGATCAAGATCAAAAGATCGCAGCCTTCGGCAGCTCCTACACGGGATCGCAAAGTACCAAATCAATGCCCATTCAGAGGCATAACCTCCATCACCGTGAGGCTAAAAACCGTGATCAAGTCCCTGACCCACCTCCCGCACCCGTACGAGAACGCCGTCGCCCTCGCCGGCCATTTCACCGACCTGGCGCCGCCGCTCAATGACCGCCAGGCGCACCTGGAAGCCTCGCGTTGCCTGTATTGCTACGACGCGCCCTGCGTGAATGCCTGCCCGAGCGAAATCGACATCCCCTCGTTCATCCGCAACATCCATCAGGACAATGTCCAGGGCGCAGCACAGAAAATCCTCTCGGCCAACATCCTCGGCGGCAGTTGTGCACGGGTCTGCCCCACAGAGATCCTTTGCCAGCAAGCCTGCGTACGCAACAACGCCCATGAATGCGCGCCTGTGTTGATCGGCCTACTGCAACGCTATGCCGTGGACAATGCACATTTCAACGAACACCCCTTCCCTCGCACCGCCGCCACCGGCAAGCGCATAGCCGTGGTCGGCGCAGGTCCGGCCGGGTTGTCCTGCGCCCATCGCAGTGCCATGCACGGTCATGACGTGGTGATTTTCGAAGCCCGGGAAAAGGCCGGTGGCCTCAATGAATACGGGATTGCCAAATACAAACTGGTGGACGACTACGCGCAGAAGGAACTGGATTTCCTGCTGGAGATCGGCGGCATCGAAATTCGCCATGGGCAAAAACTCGGAGAGAACCTGAGCCTCAGCGAACTGCATCAACAGTTCGACGCGGTGTTCCTCGGCCTTGGACTCAATGCCAGCAAACAGCTCGGCCTGGCCCACGAGGAAGCACCCGGCCTGCTGGCGGCCACTGACTACATCCGCGAACTGCGCCAGGCCGACGACCTGACCCAGCTGCCGCTGGCCGATCATTGCATCGTTCTCGGGGCCGGCAATACCGCCATCGACATGGCGGTGCAAATGGCCCGCCTCGGCGCCCATGACGTCAATCTGGTGTACCGCCGTGGCGTCGAAGACATGGGCGCGACCCACCACGAACAGGAAATCGCCAAAGCCAATCAGGTGCGCCTGATGACCTGGGCACAACCGGAAGAAGTACTGCTCGACGATCAGGGTCAAGTACGCGGCATGCGCTTCGCCCGCACCCATCTGGCGGACGGTCGCCTGCAAACCACCGGCGAAACCTTCGAGCTGGCCGCCGACGCCATCTTCAAAGCCATCGGCCAGGCCTTCGATGACAGCGCCCTCGTCGATCCGCTGGCCCGAGAGTTGAAGCGTCAGGGCGATCGTATTCAGGTGGATGAAAACCTGCGCACCAGCATTCCCGGCGTGTATGCCGGCGGCGACTGCACCAGCCTCGACCAGGACCTCACCGTGCAAGCGGTGCAACACGGCAAACTCGCCGCCGAAGCGATCAACGCTCAACTGATGCTCAACGTGGAGGCTGCGTAAATGGCTGATCTGTCGATTGTCTTCGCTGGCATCAAGTCGCCCAATCCGTTCTGGCTGGCCTCCGCGCCGCCGACCGACAAGGCCTACAACGTGGTCCGTGCTTTCGAGGCCGGCTGGGGTGGCGTAGTCTGGAAAACCCTGGGTGAAGACCCGGCGGCGGTCAACGTGTCGTCGCGCTACTCGGCGCATTACGGCCCGAACCGAGAAGTACTGGGTTTCAACAACATCGAGCTGATCACCGACCGTTCGCTGGAGATCAACCTGCGGGAAATCACCCAGGTCAAAAAGGACTGGCCGGATCGCGCGTTGATCGTGTCGTTGATGGTGCCCTGCGTCGAAGAATCCTGGAAACACATCCTGCCGCTGGTGGAAGCCACCGGCGCCGATGGCATCGAACTGAATTTCGGTTGCCCTCACGGCATGCCGGAACGCGGCATGGGCGCGGCGGTCGGCCAGGTGCCGGAGTACGTCGAACAGGTCACCCGCTGGTGCAAGACCTATTGCTCGCTGCCAGTGATCGTCAAACTCACGCCCAACATCACCGACATCCGCGTCGCCGCCCGCGCCGCGCACCGGGGCGGCGCCGATGCGGTGTCGCTGATCAACACCATCAATTCGATCACCAGCGTCAACCTGGAGCGCATGGTGGCCAACCCGATGGTCGGCAGCCAGAGCACCCACGGCGGTTACTGCGGCTCGGCGGTCAAGCCAATCGCCTTGAACATGGTCGCCGAAATCGCCCGCGACCCGCAGACCGCCAGGCTGCCCATCAGCGGCATCGGCGGCATCGGCAACTGGCGCGACGCGGCGGAGTTCATCGCCTTGGGCAGCGGTTCGGTGCAGGTGTGCACGGCGGCGATGCTCCACGGGTTCCGCATCGTTGAGGAAATGAAGGACGGCCTGTCTCGGTGGATGGACAGTCAGGGCTACGCGAGCATTTCAGAATTCTCCGGGCGCGCGGTGGCCAACACCACGGACTGGAAGTACCTGGACATCAACTACCAAGTCATCGCGAAAATCGACCAGGAGGCGTGCATCGGTTGTGGACGCTGCCACATCGCCTGCGAAGACACCTCGCACCAGGCCGTGGCCAGCGTGAAAAAGGCCGATGGCACCCACGCTTATGAAGTGATCGAGGAGGAATGCGTGGGCTGCAATCTGTGCCAGATCACCTGCCCGGTGCAGGACTGCATCGAGATGGTGCCGGTGGACAACGGCAAGCCGTTTCTGGATTGGAACCATGATCCGAGGAATCCGTATCACGTCAGCTCTTGAGATGTGCGGCGTCTGAACGGACGCCATCGCGGGCAAGCCTCGCTCCTACAAGGATCACACCGAACCCGTAGGAGCGAGGCTTGCCCGCGAATAGGCCAGGACTAACATCGAACATCTCAAGGCTCCAACCCGATCCCCCGCAAAATCACACTGGTCACCGTCTGCACCGCTCGCTCGAACTGCATGTCCGACAGCGGCTGATGGTCATTGAGAATATTCACCTGGTGATCAAAGTCCGCGTAATGCTGGGTCGAGGCCCAGATCATGTACAGCAGGCTCGAAGGCTCCACCGGCAGGATGCGTTTGTCCTCCACCCATTGGCGAATCTTCGCTTCCTTCATCTTGGCCCAGTCGTACAGGCTGGCGTCCAGCGCGGTCCCCAGGGTCGGGGCACCATGGATGACTTCGTTGGCCCAGACTTTGGAGCCATAAGGCCGGCTGCGGGAGTGGTTCATCTTGGCGCGGATGTAGCTGCTGAGCACCACCCGCGGGTCGTCGAACATCTCGAAGCACAGCGCGTCCTGCTTCCACACGTCCAGCAGGCCTAACAGCACGGCGCTGTACAACTCGGTCTTGGTGCTGAAGTAGTAATGCAGGTTGGAGCGCGGCAGTTGCACCTCGGCGGCGATGTCGGCCATGGCGGTGCTGCCAAAGCCTTTTTCGGCGAAGACCTTCTCGGCCCCCAGCAGAATTTTCTCGACGTTACTGCGACGAATCTCGATCTTGTGATTGCCCATGAGGGCTCCCTGACAACAGCGTTAAACAAGACTAGCATCCGCTCTAGCGCGCGGCGACAGGGCAAGTGCAAACTTCCTGCAACTCTGTGTGCGCGGCTAGACTGACACACTTAAAACCATCGTTGAGGGATTCAACATGCTGAAGAAAACCCTGGTCACCGCCGCCCTGCTTGGCTCGCTGCTCGCCGCTTCCTCGGTGTGGGCCCACGCTCATTTGAAAAGCCAGAGTCCCGCCGCCGACAGCACCGTCAGTGCACCCGCGGAACTGAGCCTGACGTTTTCCGAAGGGGTCGAAGCGGACTTTTCCAAAGTGACGATCACCAAGGACGGTGCGGACATCCTGGTGAAAAGCCTGGCCACTCAAGGCAGCGATAAAAAGACCCTGATCGTCACCCCGGCCGTGCCCTTGACGGCCGGTGACTACAAAGTCGAATGGCACGTGGTGTCAGTCGATACCCACAAGAGTGAAGGCGCCTATGCCTTCAAGGTTGGCCAGTAATACATGACCAGCGCGATGGTGCTGTGTCGTTTCCTGCATTTCACCGTGGTGCTGATGCTGTTCGGGGCATGGGTGTTCAGGCCGCTGCTGTTGGCGCCTGGCACCTCACTTGATCAACCGCTGGCACGGGTCAGCCGCTGGCTGGTGACGGTGGCGCTGGCCAGCGGTGTCGGCTGGTTGTTGCTGGTCACCGCCAGCATGGCCGGTGCCTGGAGCGCTGCATTTGAGCCATCGACATTGCACTTGGTGCTGGACCGCACTTTCTTCGGACAGGTCTGGCGCTGGCACCTGTTGCTCAACGGGTTGCTGCTTGCCGTGCTGCTGACACCGCTGCGCACCCATCGCCCCTTGCAAGCCCTCCTCGTCGGCCTGCTCCTGGCAACGCTCGCCCCCGTCGGCCACGGCGCTATGTTTGATGGTCTCCAGGGTCGGATGCTGATCCTCAACCAACTGCTGCACCTGGCGTGTGTCGGCGCCTGGCTCGGTGGCCTGATGCTGCTGGTCATGATCATGCGCCGACCTCATGGCCTTCCCGTCGAGGCACTGTTGCGGCGATTCAGCGGCGCCGGCTATGGCTTGGTGGCGGGATTGCTAATCACCGGCCTGATCAATGTGCGAGTCCTCACCGGGGCCTTCTGGCCGACGCCGTTGTTGACCGGGTTCGCCTTGATTCTGTTGATCAAGGTTTCGCTGGTGGGCGTCATGTTGGCGTTGGCCTTGTTCAATCGGTTGCGGATCAGGGACTGTGAGCAGCAGTTGCCGACCTTGCGCGCCAGCGTGACGCTGGAGTGGTTGTTGGGGATGGGGGCAGTAGCGGCGGTCTCGTTACTCGGCACCCTGCCACCCATGATTTCCGGCTGACTCACCACTCTCTGTGGCATCGGGCTTTTGTGGCGAGGGGATTTATCCCCGTTAGGGCGCGAAGCGGCCTCAACACAATGGTTTTACGACTGCTTCGCAGCCGAACGGGGATAAATCCCCTCGCCACAAAAGTGTCGCTCCCACAAGGGCAGTGGCTTAAACCGATGAAACGAAGTCATCGTACAACTTTCCATTGACAACACTGGAATGCCTCACAAATAATCGCCCCCAATGTTGTACGACGACGTATAACAAACAATAAAAACAAAAAGTAAGGGAGCGCCACAGTGAGCAAACTCGCCCGTCATTCGTCCATTCGCCATCCACGTCCTACCTTCGCCCGCCGTCATACCTTGAGCCTCATCGGCTGCAGCAGCCTGGCCCTTGCCTTGCCCATGACCGGCCACGCCGAAGGTTTTACCGATGACGCCAAGGCCACGCTCAACCTGCGCAACGCCTACTTCAACCGCAACTTCGTCAACCCGGCCTATCCCCAGGGCAAGGCTGAAGAGTGGACACAGAACTTCATCCTCGACGCCAAGTCCGGCTTTACCCAAGGCCCTGTAGGCTTCGGCGTTGACGTGCTGGGGCTGTACTCGCAAAAACTCGATGGCGGCAAAGGCACTGGCGGTACTCAGCTACTGCCGATCCACGATGATGGCCGCCCCGCCGACAACTTCGGCCGCCTGGGCGTGGCACTCAAGGGCAAGGTGTCGAAGACCGAATTGAAGGTCGGCGAATGGATGCCGGTGCTGCCGATCCTGCGTTCCGACGACGGCCGCTCACTGCCGCAAACCTTCCAGGGCGCCCAGCTGACCTCCACAGAGATCAGCGGCCTGACGCTCTACGGCGGCCAGTTCCGGCAGAACAGCCCGCGCAACGATGCGAGCATGGAAGACATGTTCATGAACGGCAAAGCGGCGTTCACCTCGGACCGCTTCAACTTCGGCGGCGGCGAATACACCTTCAACGACAAACGCACCCAGGTCGGTGTGTGGTACGCCGAACTCAGCGACATTTATCAGCAGCAGTACTTCAACCTGAACCACAGCCAGCCGATCGGCGACTGGACCCTGGGCGCCAACCTGGGCTACTTCATCGGCAAGGAAGACGGCAGCGCCCTGGCCGGCGACCTGGACAACAAGACCGCCTTCGCCCTGCTCTCGGCCAAGTACGGTGGCAACACCTTCTACGTCGGCCTGCAAAAGCTCACCGGCGACGATGTCTGGATGCGCATCAACGGCACCAGCGGCGGCACCCTGGCCAACGACAGCTACAACTCCAGCTACGACAACGCCCGTGAAAAATCCTGGCAGGTGCGCCACGACTACAACTTCGTCGCCCTCGGCGTGCCCGGCCTGACCCTGATGAACCGCTACATCAGCGGTGACAACGTACACACCGGGAGCATCACCGACGGCAAGGAATGGGGCCGCGAATCGGAGCTGGCCTACACCGTGCAGAGCGGCGTACTCAAAAACCTCAACGTCAAATGGCGCAACGCGAGCATCCGCAAGAACTTCAGCACCAACGAGTTCGATGAGAACCGGATCTTCATCAGTTATCCGATTTCGTTGTTGTAAGACGGGGTGGCACAAACCCTGTGTTGAAGGGCTTATTGGTGAAAAGTTGTGGCGAGGGTGAAATAACCCTCCGTCCATTTCCACCAAAGTCGCGTTGACAAAAACCGGGAAGCCTTACGATACTTCAACAAAGTCGTACGACAACCTACAACGACCTCAATAACAACAACTGCTTGTCCAGGGACTTCCATGACGACCACCCCTACAGCCCGCGCCCCCTTCAATCGCCTGCTGCTGACCGGCGCTGCCGGAGGCCTGGGCAAGATCCTGCGCGAAAGCCTGCGCCCCTATGCCAATGTCATTCGCCTGTCGGACATCGCCGACATCGCCCCGGCCATCGATGACCGTGAAGAAGTGGTGTCCTGCGACCTCGCCGACAAGCACGCCGTGCATCAATTGGTCGAAGGCGTGGACGCGATCCTGCACTTCGGCGGCGTGTCCACAGAGCGTTCGTTCGAAGAGATCCTCGGCGCCAATATCTGTGGTGTGTTTCACATCTACGAAGCCGCGCGACGCCATGGTGTGAAGCGGGTGATTTTTGCCAGTTCCAACCACGTGATCGGCTTCTATAAGCAGGATGAAGTGATCGACGCCCACTCCCCTCGCCGCCCGGACAGCTACTACGGTTTGTCCAAGTCCTACGGCGAAGACATGGCCACCTTCTACTTCGACCGCTACGGCATCGAGACCGTCAGCGTACGCATCGGTTCGTCGTTCCCGGAGCCGCAAAACCGCCGGATGATGAGCACCTGGCTGAGCTTCGGCGACCTGACCCAACTGCTCGAACGCGCGCTGTATACCCCCAACGTCGGCCACACCGTGGTCTACGGCGCGTCCGACAACAAGGACGTCTGGTGGGACAACCGCTACGCCACCGTCCTGGGCTTCGCCCCGCAGGACAGCTCCGAAGTGTTCCGCGAAAAAGTCGAAGCCCAACCGCTGCCGGCCGCCGATGACCCGGCCCGGATCTATCAGGGCGGTGCCTTCTGCGCAGCGGGTCCGTTCGGCGACTGAAACTTCAACGGTTACCGCTTGATCCCGACAACAAAAACCAAGGGAATGAGTTGCCATGCAAGCCGAATTGATTGTCGATGCCCGCAATGCGGTCGGTGAAAGCCCGGTCTGGGTGCCCGAGGAAAACGCCCTGTACTGGGTCGATATCCCTGCCGGGGGCCTGCAACGCTGGAGCGCCGCCAGCGGTCATGTCGACACCTGGAAAACCCCGGAAATGCTCGCCTGCATCGCCCGGCACCCCAACGGTGGCTGGGTGGCGGGCATGGAGAGCGGTTACTTCCACCTGCAGCCACACACAGACGGCAGTCTCGACAGCGAGCCTCTGGCCCACGTCGATCACGCCCGCCCGGACATGCGCCTCAACGATGGTCGCTGCGACCGTCAGGGCCGCTTCTGGGCCGGCAGCATGGTGCTGAACATGGGCGCCAATGCTGCCAACGGCACGCTCTATCGCTACAGCGCCGGACAGCGTGGACCGCTGGCGGCACAGCTGGGCGGTTTCATCGTGCCCAACGGCCTGGGCTTCAGCCCGGACGGACGCACGATGTACCTGTCCGACTCTCACCCGCTGGTGCAACAGATCTGGGCCTTCGACTACGACACCGACAGCGGCACGCCGTCGAACCGTCGGGTCTTCGTCGACATGCATCAATACGCCGGTCGTCCCGACGGCGCGGCAGTGGATGCCGACGGCTGCTACTGGATCTGTGCCAACGATGCCGGGCTGATTCATCGCTTCACCCCCGACGGCCGCTTCGACCGCTCCCTGGCCGTCCCCGTGAAAAAACCGACCATGTGCGCCTTCGGTGGCAGTCGACTGGACACGCTGTTCGTGACCTCGATCCGCCCCGGTGACGACCATGATCCCCAGTCACTCGCTGGCGGCGTGTTCGCCCTCGATCCCGGTGTGAAAGGTCTGCCGGAACCGCTTTTCAACGCTTCGCTTTAACCGCTTGTGCTGCACCGCTGCGCCTTTGAATACAACAATAACAAGACTGGAGAGACACCCCATGGACTTCAAACGCACCTTGCTCGCCGCTGCACTCCCATTAACCTTCGTCCTCAGCAGCGCCGCCCAGGCGCTGGAAATCAAATTCGCCGATATCCACCCCGCCGGTTACCCGACCGTCATCGCCGAGGAACAACTGGGCAAGACCCTGGTGACCGAAAGTGACGGCAAACTGACCTTCAAGATGTTCGCCGGCGGTGTGCTCGGCTCGGAAAAAGAAGTGATCGAACAGGCCCAGGTCGGCGCCATCCAAATGGCCCGGGTCAGCCTGGGCATCGTCGGCCCGGTGGTGCCGGATGTGAACGTGTTCAATATGCCGTTCGTGTTCCGTGACCAGGCACACATGCGCAAAGTCATCGACGGAGAAGTCGGCGACGAAATCCTCGACAAGATCACCCACTCTGAATTCAACCTGGTGGCCCTGGCCTGGATGGACGGCGGCACGCGCAACATCTACACCAAGAAACCGGTGCGCAGCCTCGAAGACCTCAAGGGCATGAAGATCCGCGTGCAAGGCAACCCGATGTTCATCGAGACCATCAACGCCATGGGCGGCAACGGCATTGCCATGGACACCGGGGAAATTTTCAGTGCCCTGCAGACCGGCGTGATCGATGGCGCAGAAAACAACCCGCCGACCCTGCTCGAACACAACCACTACCAAAACGCCAAGTTCTACAGCCTGACCGGCCACTTGATCCTGCCTGAGCCCATCGTGATGTCGAAAATCACTTGGGAAAAACTCACCCCCGAGCAGCAAGCGCTGGTGAAGAAAACCGCCAAGGCCGCCCAGGCTCAGGAACGCATTCTCTGGGACGCCAAATCGGCCAGCAGCGAAGAAAAACTCAAGGCCGCGGGCGTTGAGTTCATCACCGTCGACAAGAAACCTTTCTACGAAGCCACGGCCTCGATCCGCGAGAAATACGGCGCGCCCTACGCCGACCTGATCAAACGCATCGAAGCCGTTCAGTAATTCTCCCGCTCTCTTGAAAGGCCCGGCGCCCCGACGTTGGCAGACATCCGTGGGCGCCCGGTTACGGTGAAACCCGATGAAGAATCTATTGCTGCGCATCAACGACAGGCTGTACATGACCTGTATCTGGGTCGCCGGCCTCTCGGTCCTGGCCATCGCCCTGATCATCCCCTGGGGCATCTTCGCCCGCTACGTCCTGGGCACCGGCTCCAGTTGGCCGGAACCCACAGCAATCCTGCTGATGATGGTGTTCACCTTCATCGGCGCCGCCGCCAGTTACCGCGCCGGCGCGCACATGGCCGTGGCCATGCTCACCGATCGCATGCCCGTCGAGCTGCGCAAAGCTGTGAATGTGTTTTCGCAACTGTTAATGGCCACCATTTGCCTGTTCATGACCCTCTGGGGCACCAAGCTGTGCCTGTCGACCTGGAACCAGTTCATGAGCGCCCTGCCGACCCTGCGTGTCGGCATCACCTACATGCCGATTCCTGTGGGCGGCCTGCTGACGTTGATTTTCGTGCTGGAAAAACTCCTGCTCGGTGACCAGAGCAACCGTCGGGTCGTGCGCTTCGACCTCGTTGAAGAAAACGAAGGGGCTGCCTGAATGGACGCTTTTATTCTGTTGGGCAGTTTTATCGCGTTGATCCTGATCGGCATGCCGGTGGCCTACGCCCTGGGGCTTTCCGCGCTGATCGGCGCCTGGTGGATCGACATTCCGTTCCAGGCCCTGATGATTCAGGTCGCCGGGGGCGTGAACAAGTTTTCTCTGCTGGCCATTCCCTTCTTCGTCCTGGCCGGCGCAATCATGGCCGAGGGCGGTATGTCCCGGCGCCTGGTGGCGTTCGCCGGGGTGCTGGTCGGTTTCGTGCGCGGCGGCCTGTCACTGGTCAACATCATGGCCTCGACCTTCTTCGGTGCGATTTCCGGCTCTTCGGTGGCGGACACGGCTTCTGTCGGCTCAGTGCTGATCCCGGAAATGGAACGCAAGGGCTACCCACGGGAATTCGCGACGGCAGTGACCGTCAGCGGTTCGGTACAAGCGCTGCTGACACCACCGAGCCACAACTCGGTGCTCTATTCCCTGGCCGCCGGCGGCACGGTGTCGATCGCCTCACTGTTCATGGCCGGCGTGGTGCCGGGCCTGTTGATGAGCGCGTGCCTGATGGTGTTGTGCCTGATCTTCGCGAAAAAGCGTGACTACCCCAAGGGCGAAGTCATCCCGATGCGCGAGGCCCTGAAAATCTGTGGCGAAGCCCTGTGGGGCCTGATGGCCATGGTGATCATCCTCGGCGGCATCCTGTCGGGGATTTTCACCGCCACCGAGTCGGCGGCCATCGCGGTGCTGTGGTCGTTCTTCGTGACCATGTTCATCTACCGGGACTACAAGTGGAGCGAGTTGCCTAAGCTGATGCATCGCACGGTACGCACGATTTCGATCGTGATGATCCTGATCGGCTTCGCGGCCAGCTTCGGCTACATCATGACCCTGATGCAGATCCCGGCGAAAATCACCACGCTGTTCCTGACCCTGTCGGACAACCGCTACGTGATCCTGATGTGCATCAACGTCATGTTGCTGTTGCTCGGCACGGTGATGGACATGGCGCCGCTGATCCTGATCCTCACGCCGATCCTGATGCCGGTGATTCTCGGCATTGGCGTGGACCCGGTGCAGTTCGGCATGATCATGCTGGTGAACCTGGGGATCGGTTTGATTACGCCGCCGGTGGGCGCGGTACTGTTTGTGGGGTCGGCCGTGGGTAAAGTCAGCATCGAAACAACCGTCAAGGCACTGCTGCCGTTCTATGCCGTGCTGCTCATCGTGCTGATGGCCGTGACCTACATTCCCGCACTGTCACTGTGGTTGCCGCATTTGGTGCTGTAATCCTCGCCCTGTAGGAGCACGGCTTGCCGGCGATGACGATTTCAGGTCCGCCATCGCCGGCAAGCCGTGCTCCTACAGGGGATTTCATTCTTGTTCCACTGAACATTCCAATTCGGCCGTGGGTAAAGTCAGCATCGAAACAACCGTCAAGGCACTGCTGCCGTTCTATGCCGTGCTGCTCATCGTGCTGATGGCCGTGACCTACATTCCCGCGCTGTCACTGTGGCTGCCGCACTTGGTGTTGTAATCCTCGCCCTGTAGGAGCACGGCTTGCCGGCGATGGCGATTTCAAGTCCGCCATCGCCGGCAAGCCGTGCTCCTACAGGGGATTTCATTCATGTTCCACTGAATATTCCAATAACGGGTCAACATGACGCCAAACATCCTCGAACTCAAAGACGCCTTCACCCACCTCACCCTCGCCCCGGAACTCGGCGCGAGCATCGTCAACTGGACCGTGCGCAGTACCGGCCAACCCTTGCTGCGTCATGCCGACGCCCAGGCGCTGAACACCGGCCTGCCTGGCAAGCTCGGCTGTTTCCCCCTGGTGCCCTGGTCCAACCGCATTGCCGAAGGCGGCTTCGACTGCCCCGACGGCTGGCTGGCGCTGGCCCCCAACAGCCTCACCGACCCGTTGCCGATTCACGGCAGTGCCTGGCAGCAGGCGTGGCAGGTGGTGGCGCAATCAACGGACGAAGTGGTCCTGCAACTCGACAGCACAACCCCGTTCGCCTATCGCGCCCGGCAACGGTTTCATCTGAGTGAAGGCCGGCTGAGTATCGAGCTGAACGTCACGCACCTGGCCGAACGCGCGGCATGGCATGGGCTCGGCTTGCACCCCTACTTTCCGCGCACGGCCAACACCCGACTCCAGGCTCACGCGGAGCAGGTCTGGTTATGCAATGCGTCAAAATTGCCGACTCAGCGCGTCGCACTGCCGGCCGAATGGGATTTCCAGCAGCCCAAGGGCTTGCCCGAGACCTTGGTCGACAACGGCTTTTGCCAGTGGAACGGCCACTGCCTGATCCAGCAACCGGACCTGGGTTACGAACTGGAGTGCCAGGCCAGCGGCAGCGATTACTACCTGCTCTACTGCCCCGCGGGTCTGGCGTTTTTCTGTATCGAACCGGTCAGCCACCCGGTCAATGCGCATCACCTGCCCGGCCGGCCAGGCTTGCGCTTGCTGGAGCAAGGTCAATCCGCTGAACTGGGCTTCACCTTGCAATATCGAGCACTTCAGGCCGACGCACCCAACAACTGACTCAGCACCGCACGCAACTTGCCCGGCTTGACCGGCTTGTTCAGCAACGGCGCATCCAGCCGTTGCAGCGAACGCCGGCACTGATCAGTACGGTCCGCAGTGATGATCACCGCAGGAATATGCTGGTGAAAATGCTCGCGCAGATGGCGTACCACATCACAGCCAATCACGCCGTGATCAAGGTGATAGTCCGCCAGAATCAGTTCTGGCGGACTTCCCGCCAACGCCGCCAGCGCCGAGCCTTCATCGGTGGCCGTGACCACCTCGCACCCCCACTGCCCGAGCAACGCACTCATGCTCTGCAAGATGCTCACTTCATTGTCCAGCACCAGCAAACGCCGGCCTGGCAACGGGTTGCCTGTCCCCGGCTGGGGCACGGCCTGGTCGATCGGCAATGGGACTTCATGGGAAAGCGGCACATCGATACTGAACATCGATCCTCGGCCCGGCAGCGAATGCACGCCGATCCTGTAGCCGAGGATCTTGGCGATGCGCTCGACGATCGCCAGCCCCAGTCCCACGCCCTTGCGGTCGGCGGCGCGGCCGACATCCAGCTGGTTGAATTCGAGGAAGATCGAGTCGAGCCTGTCTGCCGCGATACCGCGCCCGGTGTCCCAGACTTCCAGGCGCACAGACTCTCCCCGGCGTCGTGCGCCGAGCAGGATGCTGCCTTCGTCGGTATAGCGGCAGGCATTGCTGAGAAAGTTGCGCAGTATCCGCGTCATCAGGCGCAAATCGGTGTTGATGGCGTAATCGCCCATGTGCACCCGCAGTTTCAACCCGGCGGCCTGAGCCACCGACTGGAACTCCGAGACCAGCGGCCCGAGCAATTCGTCGAGACGGTACGGTGCGATGTCCGGCTTGACCGCTGACTGATCGAGCCGGGAAATGTCCAGCAGATCGGTGAGCAAGTCTTCGGCCCCTTCCAGCGCCTGGTGCGTGCGCTCGACCAGCACCTGTTCGACCTCCGGCAATTTGCGCTCGCGCAACGTCGAAATCAGCAAGCGTGCAGCGTTCAACGGTTGCAGCAGGTCATGACTGGCGGCGGCAAGGTATTTGTCCTTGCTGCGGTTGGCGGCTTCGGCGGCATCACGGGCGTCGCGCAAGGCCTGGGCGATCTGTTTACGCTGGGTGATCTGCTGCTGCAGGTTGCGGTTGGCTTCAAGCAATTCATTGGTGCGCGCGGTGACGCGCTGCTCCAGTTCGTCATTGAGTTGTTGCAGGCGCTCCTGCGCCTGTTTGCGCTCGGTGATATCGGCGACAAAACCTTCCACCAGCCCTTCCTGGCCGGGCTTGAGCAACAGGTTCATCAACACATCGATATCGCTGCCATCCTTGCGGCGCAAACGGGTTTCGTAACCGTGCAGGCTGCGTTGCTGCCTGAGGATTTCGCCGATGCTTTGCAACTCCTGCACGCCACCGGCAAACAGGTTGCTGGCCAGGTCGCTCAGGGAAAACAGCACCTCCTGCGGGTCCTGATAGCCGAGCATGCGCGCCAATGCCGGGTTGGCGGCGCGCATGCCGTCTTGCAGGCTGGCCTGGAAAATCCCGTGGACCGCATTTTCAAACAGCCACTTGTAGCGGTTGCGCTCGGCTTCCAGATCATCGAGGCGCGCGGCCAGTTCCGGGTAATGACTTTTGCGCGCCGAATGGCTGCCCAGTCCCAGCAGCCCGGCCAACGCCCGTTGTTGCTCGTCAGAGGGCTTCGCCATAAACGACCTCGACATCACGCTGACTGGATTCGCGCGGGTTGGTCAGGATGCACGGGTCGTCCATCGCGTGTTGCGACAGAAACGGAATATCCGAGGTGCTGACCCCGTGCAAACCGAGGGTTTCGTGGAAGCCGATGGCGTGTTTCAGCGCGATCAGGTGCTCCACCAGCCGCCCGCATATCTGCCGCTGATTCAGGCCTCGGCAATCAATGCCAAAGGTCTCGGCAATGACTTTGAAACGCTCCGGAGCAGAGCTGTAGTTGAAGGCCACCACGTGTTCCACCAGCACCGCGTTGCACAGGCCATGGGGCAGGTCGAGAAAGCCGCCCAGGCTATGGGACATGGCATGCACCGCGCCAAGGATCGCATTGGAAAACGCCAGCCCGGCCTGCATGCTGCCGAGCATGATTTTTTCCCGCAGGGCGATGTCCGTCGGGTTGGCGATCATCTGCACCAGGTTGCCGTTGATCAGGCGCATGGCTTCCAGCGCATGGGGATCGGTCAGCGGCCCGTGACCGGTGGAGACGAAGGCTTCGATGGCGTGCACCAACGCATCGATACCGGTACAGGCCGAAAGGAACGGATCCATGCTCAGGGTGGTTTCCGGGTCGATCAGCGACACGTCCGGCACCACCGCCTTGCTGACGATGGAGAACTTCATGCGTTCCTGCTGGTTGGAAATGATCACGAACTGCGAAACATCCGCCGAGGTGCCGGCGGTGGTCGGGATCAGGATCAACGGCGGGCTGGGCACGCGAATGGTGTCCACCCCTTCGAATTCGAGGATGTTGCGACCGTGGGCGACGACAATGCCGATGCCCTTGCCGCAATCCATCGGGCTGCCGCCGCCCACCGCGACAATCACATCGCAGTGATTTTCCCGGTACATCTGGGCACCGAGCATGACCTCTTCGATACGTGGATTGGGTGAGACGGCGCTGTACAGGCAATACTCGATGCCCAAGGCTTGCAGGCTGGCCTCGACGTCGGCGACCCACCCGGCGGCTATCACCCCTGGATCACTGACCACCAGGACCTTGCGCGCGCCAAAGGTCTTGGCGTAGTTGCCAACGTTGTGCCGGCAGCCGGCTCCGAAGATGATTTCAGGCGAAACGAATTTACGCAGCTGGTTGAGACTCTGGCTCATTGGAAAGCCTGTTTTTATTGTTTTGGAAGGTAATGTCCACACTAAAGCATCCGGCTGTGAATGCAATCAGACCAAGGTCATCTGCCGAGATTGCGAATTCACCGCAGCCCTCCTGTAGGAGCGAGCCTGCTCGCGATGGTGTGTCAGTCGACACTTGTTTTGCTGACACACCATCGCGAGCAGGCTCGCTCCCACAGGGGATCTGCGGTGTTTGATTCAGCCGCGATAGATCAACTGTGAAGCCTTCTCATTGCGCAACTTCAGGTGCTCCATGCCCTGCCCCGGAGCCTCGGCTTCTGCGCGGGCCTTGAGGATCACGCCATGGTGCGGCGACTTGCTGCACACCGGGTCGGCATTCTCGGCATCGCCCGTCAGCATGAACGCCTGGCAGCGGCAGCCCCCCAGATCCTTATGCTTTTCATCACAGGAGCGACACGGCTCCTTCATCCAGGCATCACCGCGAAACCGGTTGAAGCCAAACGACTCGTTCCAGATGTGCCCGATGCTGTGCTCACGCACGTTGGGAAACTGCACCGGCAGTTGCCGGGCACTGTGACAAGGCAGCGCCGTGCCGTCAGGGGTGATGTCGAGAAACAGGTTGGCCCAGCCGTTCATGCAGGTCTTGGGGCGCTCCTCGTAGTAATCCGGGGTGACGAAGATCAGCTTGCACGGATGGCCCTGAGCCTCAAGACGTTGGCGATATTGGTTGGTGATACGCTCGGCGCGTTCGAGCTGCTCTCGGGTCGGCAACAGGCCCACGCGGTTGAGCTCGGCCCAGCCATAGAACTGACAGGTGGCCAACTCGACGAAGTCCGCTTCCAACTCCAGGCACAGGTCAATGATCTGCGCGATCCGGTCGATGTTGTGCCGGTGGGTTACGAAATTCAGCACCATCGGGTAGCCCTGGGCCTTCACCGCCCGGGCCATGGCCAGTTTCTGTGCGAAGGCCTTGCGCGAACCGGCGAGCATGTTGTTCACCGCTTCGTCGGCGGCCTGGAAACTGATCTGGATATGGTCAAGCCCGGCCACCTTGAAGTCGCGCACCTTCTGTTCGGTCAGGCCGATACCCGAGGTGATGAGGTTGGTGTAGTAACCCATGTCCCGCGCGGCCTTGATCAACTGCGCCAGGTCCTGGCGCACCAACGGCTCACCGCCGGAAAAGCCCAGTTGCGCGGCGCCCATGTCCCGCGCTTCGCGAAACACGCGAATCCATTCCTCGGTGCTCAATTCTTCACCGTGTCGGGCAAAGTCCAGTGGGTTGGAGCAATACGGGCATTGCAGCGGACAGCGATAGGTCAGCTCTGCCAACAACCACAAGGGCGGCCCTGGCAGTCCTTCACTCGATCCAGAACTGCGCATGAGCCACCTCCAGAAACGCCAGCACATCCTCATCGAGCCCCGGCACGCCGGGGAAACTCGCGGTCAACCGATCAATGATCGCCGCCACGCTACGCTGGCCGTCCAGCAGATCGAGGATCTGCCCGGCACTGGTGTTGAGTTTGATCATGCCTTCGGGGTACAGCAGCACATGGCAGCCCTGGCGCGGCTCCCATTGCAGGCGAAAGCCCCGACGCAACGACAATGACTGCTCGCGATCGATTCCACTCACAGGGCAATCCCCCGATGCCAGACGTTTTCACCGGTGACGGTGTGATACGGCGGGCGCTCCAGTTCATACGCCATGCTCATGGCATCGAGCATGCTCCACAGCACATCGAGCTTGAATTGCAGGATTTCCAGCATGCGCTGTTGCGCCTCAAGGGTGACGTAATGGGCCAGAGTGATGCGCAGACCATGCTCGACATCGCGCCGGGCCTGGCCCAGGCGCGTGCGGAAATATTCGTAGCCGGCCGGGTCGATCCACGGATAGTGCTGCGGCCAACTGTCCAGGCGCGACTGGTGGATCTGCGGTGCGAACAACTCGGTGAGCGAACTGCTGGCCGCTTCCTGCCAACGGGCGCGGCGAGCGAAGTTGACGTAGGCGTCCACGGCGAAACGCACGCCGGGCAGTACGAGTTCCTGAGAAAGGATTTGCTCGCGGTCCAGCCCCACCGCTTCACCCAGGCGCAGCCAGGCTTCGATACCGCCTTCGCTGCCGGGGGCGCCGTCATGGTCCAGCAGGCGCTGAATCCACTCGCGGCGGATGTCGCGGTCGGGGCAGTTGGCCAGAATCGCGGCGTCCTTGAGCGGAATATTCACCTGATAGTAGAAGCGGTTGGCGACCCAGCCCTGGATCTGTTCGCGGGTGGCACGGCCCTGGTACATCGCCACGTGATAAGGGTGGTGGATGTGGTAGTAGGCGCCCTTGGCCCGCAGGGCGGCTTCGAATTCGGTAGGGGTCATTGTTGTTCTCCTGAAAACGCGGCGGTGTCTGGTCAGGCCTCATCGCGGGCAAGCCTCGCTCCTACAGGGGTGAGGCCAGACTCGGGTATCACGCACGACACAAATCTGTAGGAGCGAGGCTTGCCCGCGATGGGGCCATCCGCTACAGCACAATATCCATGCCGTCATAGGCCACCTCGATCCCCCGCCGCGCCAGCAGCGCCCGTTCGGCCGAGTCTTCGTCGAGGATCGGGTTGGTGTTGTTGATGTGGATCAGCACCTTGCGCTGGCGGGGAAACGCTTCCAGCACTTCAAGCATGCCCCCCGGTCCGCTTTGCGCCAGGTGGCCCATTTCACGGCCCAGGCTCTGGCCCACTTCGCAGATACGCATTTCGTCATCACGCCATAACGTGCCATCCAGCAGCAGGCAATCAGCACGTTGCATCCAGCCCAGTACATCGTCGTCAACCTGCCCCAGCCCCGGCGCGTAGAACAACGAGGCACCGTTGCGCTGGTCCTCGACGAACAGGCCGATGGTGTCGCCCGGTTGCGGATTGCCGCGATTGGGCGAATACGGCGGCGCGTTGCTGACCAAGGGAATCGCGCGAAACTGCAAGTGACCGCAGGCCGCAATCGCGAACGGCATTTCGTCCAGACGCAGTGGTTGCCACTGCAACCCACCGTTCCAGTGCTTGAGCATGGTGAACAGCGGGAAGCCGCTACTGAGATCCTGATGAACCCGCTCGGTGCACCAAACCTCATGCGGGCAACCTTCGCGCAGGCTCAGCAGACCGGTGCAATGATCGATCTGGCTGTCCATCAGCACCACGCCGGCGACGGCGCTGTCACGCAGGCGGCGGGCCGGTTGCAGCGGGGTGAAGCTCTCGAGTTGCGCGCGGATGTCCGGTGATGCGTTGCACAAAATCCAGTTCACACCGTCGTCGCTCAGGGCAATCGACGACTGCGTGCGCGGTTGCGCGCGCAGGCTGCCGTTGCGCACGCCGGTGCATTGCCGGCAATTACAGTTCCACTGCGGAAAACCACCGCCGGCGGCGGAGCCCAGAACCCGAATGTGCATGAGCAATGCTCCAGAAGGCAGACCCGACCAACGCAGCCGCTGGCCGGGTGAACAATCAACGGTTGGCGAAATACATCGTCACTTCGAAGCCAATGCGCAGATCGGTAAACGCGGGTTTAGTCCACATGGGTCATTCCTCTTCTTGTGCCGGGCGATTCCGGTAGCACCATTAATGCACGCAGCGATGGGCGCCCGAATGCTACTTTCGAAGGAGGTTTGGGGGTGCGTTGGTAGGGGGTAAGGGGGAGTCAGACACGGCCATTCGCGGGCAAGCCTCGCTCCTACAGACTACCTGACCTGTAGGAGCGAGGCTTGCCCGCGAAAGCCATCACGCGGTTTTGGACGGGATCAGAAGAACCCCAACGGATTGATGTCGTAGCTCACCAGAAGGTTCTTGGTCTGCTGGTAATGATCGAGCATCATCTTGTGGTTCTCCCGGCCGACGCCGGACTTCTTGTAGCCACCGAACGCGGCGTGTGCCGGGTACAGGTGGTAGCAGTTGGTCCACACCCGCCCGGCCTTGATCGCCCGGCCCATGCGGTAGGCACGGTTGATGTCGCGGGTCCACAGGCCGGCGCCGAGGCCGAACTCGGTGTCGTTGGCAATCGCCAGCGCTTCGGCTTCGTCCTTGAAAGTGGTGACACCCACCACCGGGCCGAAGATTTCTTCCTGGAACACCCGCATTTTGTTGGTGCCCTTGAGCAAGGTCGGCTGGATGTAATAACCGCTGGACAGGTCACCCTCCAGACGCTCGGCCGCGCCACCGGTGAGCAGCTGGGCGCCCTCTTCCTGGGCGATGTTCAGGTACGAGAGGATTTTGTCGTATTGCTGCTGCGACGCCTGGGCGCCGACCATTGTTTCGGTGTCCAGCGGATTGCCGCGCTTGATCTTGACGATCTTCTTCATGACTTCGGCCATGAAAGGTTCATAGATCGACTCCTGCACCAGCGCCCGGGACGGACAGGTGCAGACTTCACCCTGATTGAAGAACGCCAACACCAGGCCTTCGGCGGCTTTTTCGATGAACGCGGGTTCGGCCTGCATGATGTCTTCGAAGAAGATGTTCGGCGACTTGCCGCCCAGCTCAACGGTGCTCGGGATGATGTTCTCGGCGGCACAATGCAGGATGTGCGCACCCACCGGAGTCGAGCCGGTGAAAGCGATCTTGGCGATGCGTTTGCTGGTGGCCAGCGCCTCGCCGGCTTCGCGACCGAAACCCTGGACGATGTTCAGTACGCCCGGTGGCAGCAAGTCGGCGATCAGTTCGGCAAAGACCATGATCGACAGCGGCGTCTGCTCCGCCGGCTTGAGCACGATGCAGTTACCAGCGGCCAGGGCGGGCGCAAGTTTCCAGGCGGCCATCAGCAGCGGGAAGTTCCACGGAATGATCTGCCCGACCACGCCCAATGGCTCGTGGAAGTGATAGGCGGTGGTCAGCTCGTTAATCTCGGCGGCGCCGCCCTCCTGTGCGCGGATGCAGCCGGCGAAATAACGGAAATGGTCGGCCGCCAGCGGCACGTCGGCATTGAGGGTTTCGCGCACCGCCTTGCCGTTGTCCCAGGTTTCGGTGACGGCGAGGATTTCCAGGTTCTGCTCGATGCGGTCGGCGATTTTCAACAGCACCAGCGAGCGGTCCTGGGCCGAGGTTTTGCCCCAGGCGTCAGCGGCGGCGTGGGCCGCGTCGAGGGCCTTGTCGATGTCGGCGGCGCTGGAGCGCGGGAATTGGGCAATCACCTCACCGTTCACCGGCGAGGTATTGGTGAAGTACTCGCCATTGACCGGCGCGACGAATTCGCCGCCGATGAAGTTGCCGTAGCGTGGCTTGAAGGAAACGACGGCGCCAGGTGTTCCGGGTTGGGCGTAGATCATGATGAGGCCTCTGTCTGGGTCGGAGCCTGTCGTACTGACAGGCGATGAGCCGATGCGTTATCGGGTCGATCGTTACGCGCTGATTTCTCCCCTGTGGGAGCGAGCCTGCTCGCGATGGCTGTGTGTCAGGCGACATCTTTGTTGGATGTGCTGGCCTCATCGCGAGCAGGCTCGCTCCCACAAGGGGTCAGGTGTTGGGATTGGGATTAGTGCTTGGCGACGAGGTCCTTGGGCAACTTGAAGGTCCAGAGCATCCCGCCCTGGTTGAAGTCCTTCACGCGCTTGGCCACTTCGCCGCCCCACAGTGGAACGGCGCCGCCCCAGCCTGAGAGCACCGAGACGTATTGCTCACCATCCATTTCCCAAGTCACGGGCGAGCCGAGCACGCCGGAGCCGGTCTGGAATTCCCAGACCTTTTCGCCGGTCTTGGCATTGAACGCCTGCAGGAAACCTTCCGGCGTGCCGGTGAACACCAGGTTGCCCTTGGTGGTCAGGACGCCACCCCACAGTGGCGCGAAGTTCTTGTGCCGCCAGACTTCCTTGCCGGTCTTCGGGTCGATGGCCCGCAGCACGCCGATGTAGTCTTCATTCAGCGGCTTGATGGTGAACCCCGCCCCGAGGAACGCCGCGCCCTTCTTGTAGGCGATGCCTTCGTTCCAGATGTCCATGCCCCATTCGTTGGACGGTACGTAGAACAAGCCGGTGTCCCGGTTGTAGGCCATCGGCATCCAGTTTTTCGCACCGAGGAATGCCGGCGCGACGAACACCGAGCTGCCCTTGGCTTCGGAGCCCGGGGCACCGGGACGGCTGGCTTCGTTGTAGATCGGGCGGCCGTCCTTATCCAGGCCCGTGGCCCAGGTGATCTTGTCCACGAATGGGAAGCCACGGATGAATTTGCCGTTGGTGCGATCCAGCACGTAGAAGAAGCCATTACGGTCGGCAGTGGCCGCCGCCTTGATTTCCTTGCCGCCTTCGCTGTAGTTGAACGACACCAGTTCGTTCACGCCGTCAAAGTCCCAACCGTCGTGGGGCGTGCTTTGGAAGTGCCATTTGATGGTGCCGTCGTCCGGGTTGAGCGCCAGGCGCGACGACGAGTAGAGGTTGTCACCTGGGCGCAGGTGCGAGTTCCACGGCGCCGGGTTGCCGGTGCCGAACAGCAGCAGGTTGGTTTCCGGGTCGTAATAGCCGCCAAGCCACGGCGCCGCACCACCGGTCTTCCACAGGTCGCCCGGCCAGGTCTTGCCCGCCTCGCCACCGGAGATGCCGTTTTCCACGGCCTTGCCGTCCTTGTAGACGTAGCCCATATGACCTTCGACAGTCGGCCGGGTCCACAGCAGGTCACCGTTTTTCGGGTCGTAGGCCTCGATTTTGCCTACCACGCCGAACTCGCCACCGGCCACGCCGGTGATCAGCTTGCCGTTGATCACCAGCGGCGCGGCACTGATCGAGTAGCCTTCCTTGTGGTCGGCGACTTTCTTGCTCCAGACCACCTTGCCGGTGTCCTTGTTCAGCGCCACGAGCTTAGCGTCCAGGGTGCCGAAGATCACCAGGTCGCCATACAGCGCCACGCCACGGTTAATCACGTCGCAGCAGGGGCGGATGTCGTCCGGCAGGCGCGCATCGTATTGCCAGAGCTTCTTGCCGGTGCGCGCATCCACGGCGAACACTCGGGAGTAGGAACCGGTCATGTACATCACGCCATCCTTGACCATCGGCTGCGCTTGCTGGCCACGCTGCTTTTCACCGCCGAACGAGAACGCCCACGCCGGGCGCAGCTCCTTGACGTTGTCGACGTTGAGAATGTCCAGCGGGCTGTAACGCTGCCCTTGAACACCCAGGCCGTTGGTCACGACCTGCTCGGGGTTTTTCGGGTCCTGGAGAATGTCCTGGTCGGAAACGCCGGCCAGCGCCTGGCCGGACAACAGCATGGCACTGAGCAACAGGCTCAAGACGAAGGGCTGGCGACGTGCGGGTTGAGTCATGACGGCTTCCTCTGCGGTTTTTGTTTTATTCGCGGGAATTTTCCCGGCCTGGTGCAGATTCTTGGGCGCCGCCGCCTCGACAACAATTGGCCGCAATGTGGAGATTTCTAGTTCCTTGGTATGGGGTTAGGTGGGGATCGCGCGCCTCCCCTGTAGGAGCGAGCCTGCTCGCGATGAACCCAAGAACGCCTCGGGGTGTCAGGTTTCCAGCGTTATCGTTGACCACCATCGCGAGCAGGCTCGCTCCTACAGGGGGCGGTGTTGATTATTGCTGCGCGTTTGAATCGACCCGCCTCATCTGCGCCCGCTCATAGCGCGGGTACAAATGGCTCACGCTGCGGATCAGTTCATAGCGACTCAGGTTGATCCCGGCGAATCGTTCCGGGATGGGGCTGCGGATCATCTCGGCCATGTCGCTGCCGTTGGCCGCGCCCTCGCGCATCAACTGGTCGAGCCACGTCAGGTAGTCGCGCATTTGCGCAAAGGGTTGGGCATCGCGGGCGAGCGGCCCGTGGCCAGGCACGATCAGTGTCCAGGGCAACGCCTGCAGGGTGGCGATGTCCGCCAGCCACACCGACAACCCCGGACTGTTGGGCGTGGTCAGCGCCCGTTGATAAAACACCAGGTCCCCGGCAAACAGCACGCCGGTTTGCTGGTCGAGAATAGCCAGATCCGCACCCGTATGCCCACCCAGACCTATCAGGCGCAGATCGTGATTCCCAAAACTTTGCACGCCGGGGGTCAGCGTTTGCGTCGGCAACACCACCTCGGTGCCCCGCATCCAGTCCCCCACCAGTCGATACATGTTCTCGGCCATGGCATCGCCCTGCTTTTGCAGCAGTTCGCGGGTGCCGGCCAGCGCGCCGATCGGCACGTCGGTGAAGGCCTGATTGCCCAACACATGGTCGGGATGGTGATGGGTCAACAAGACCTGGATCACCGGTTTGTCAGTGGTGGCGGCAATGGCCCGGCGCATGGCCTCGCCGTAGCGCTTCGACGGCCCGGTATCGATCACCACCACGCCGCGCTCGGTGACGATGAACGCGGTGTTGACAATATTGCCGCCATTGTCCTTGCCGAAATTATCGGTGCTGCCTTCCAGCAACCAGGTGTCCGCAGCGATCTGCCGAGGCTTGAGTGAGTATTCGAGATCAGCCATGGCCGGCAGGCCGATGGCGATCAACAACAGCAGCATCCAGCGCATGACAGGCTCCTTTGAATCAGGGGATAGACGCTTCAAACTGGTTGCCGCTGTTATCGCGCAGCAACAGGCGCGTCTGCCCTGCCCCCTCCAGATCGAACGCCAGGCTGGGGTTTTCGCTGACGGCGGGGAACAGCTCCAGGCGGGCCAGCAGTTGATCCTGTTGACCGCGCAACTCGGCATGATTGATGAAGAACTCCGGGATGCCGTTGACCATGCCGTTGTCCATCGGATGCGCCACCTGCAAGCGCAAGCGGCTGAAGTCGTTGCGCGGGTAGCGCCCGCCCAGCACCTCACCGACGTGTTCCTCCCAGCCAGGTTCAGTGCGCACCACACTCGGCGCGGTGCAGCCGCCACCCGCCGCATCGATCAGGGTCGAGCCAACGTGCCACACCCCGTCACGGGTCAGGACAGCTGCGCGCAACGGCGTGGCCTGCTCGACGCGGATGCGGATCGACAGCCAGGGCAGGACGCCAGCCACCGGCTCGAAATTGACGATTTTCGGCAAAGGGTTGAGCTCAGCCCAAGCGAATATTTTCACCACTTCGCCCTTGAAGGCCCGGGCGTCGATTTCCAGGGGTACTTGTCGCGCATCTTCAGCAAAGGGTGGCGCCAGCAGCTTGACCCGCTCATCGAACACGAACGGCGCATCGCCAAGAAACTGCTTCTGATAGAAGGCCCACATCACCGAGGGCACCGGGTCCTTGCCCGGATCGATATCGGCGGCATGCACGCTCAGGCTCAAACAGCAGACCAACAGACAACTCCTTTGCCAATTCATCGCCTGCTCCTATTGATACATTTCGGGCACGTCGTAACGCAGGCCGTAATGGCCGTAGATGGATTTGACCG
Organism: Pseudomonas putida; assembly: GCF_050990305.1. Classification (GTDB taxonomy): domain Bacteria; phylum Pseudomonadota; class Gammaproteobacteria; order Pseudomonadales; family Pseudomonadaceae; genus Aquipseudomonas; species Aquipseudomonas putida_AH. The sequence goes on from NZ_CP158817.1 coordinate 3,884,170, forward strand.
AACCCTCGCGGATCAGCCCTTCCAGCGCTTCTTCCACGGCATAGGCCAGTTGCCGGTTGCTTTCGTACACCGCCATGCCGATTTCCCAGAGCTGCTTGCCCATGTTCGGGTAGGCATTTTCCGCCAGGGCGATCTGCGGGTCGGCGGCTTCATGCACCTGCCAGTCGATCTCGCCGCGCATGGCCATGACCGCATCGACCTCGCCGGCCTTCATGGCGGCAAATGCCTGGGGCACGCCTGGGTAGTGATGGGTCTTGCCGGCGAGCATGCCGTTGAACACCGACGTCAGGTAGAACGACGGCACGCTGTCGACTTCAACGCCGATCGGGTGCTGCTCGAACACTGCGACACTGGCCACCTTGTCCAGGCGGCGCCGGTCATAAGCGACTTGCCATTGCTCGTTCTGGTAGGGGCCGAACATCACCACATGGCCGTTTTCCAGCTCACCGAATTCGTTGCGCTTTTGCGCGTAATCGCGGTCGTAGGGCACGCGCATCATCAGGTCGGCCAGTTGCTGATTGTGCAAGGCACTGGCCCGCCAGATGTAATCGCGCAAATCGTCGTCGAGCTTTTCACCGGGCGGCGCCCAGATCAGCGTCAGGCGCACACCCAGCGCCTTGGCCAGTGCCTGGGCCAGTTCGACATCGACGCCCCTGGGCTGCCCGTCTTGTTCAAAACTGTAGGGGGCGAAGTCCTTGTAGACCGCCACTTTCAATTCTCCGGCGGCGATCATTTCGTCATAGTTGCGAACCTGCGCCTGCACCGACTGGCAGCACAGCCACACAGCGCCGATCAATACCGCGAGCAGGCGCATGGGTCACTCCTCGACGCGGACGCTGTCCAGGTAAGTACGCACGGCCCAGAGGGCTTCCTGGCTCAGGTAATCGGCCATTTTCGGCATGTACACCCGGCCGTCACGCACCGCGCCATGGCGCACCCGCTCGACGAACCATTCATCACCGGCGTCGGCGGCATCAAGCATGCGCAAATCGGGGGCGATGCCGCCGGACTTGGCTTCCAGGCCATGGCAGGCTGCGCAGTTCTGGTTGTAGGCCGATGAGCCAATTTCCACTGCCTTATCGTGTTCAGGGGAAGTACGGTAAGGATTCACCGATGCCCAACCATCGGCATCGACCGGTACGCCGGCATCCTTGATGGCGGTCAGTCCTTTGGTTTCCACGGCCTGTGGCACCACATTGCCGTGGGCCCAGACGGAACCGGCACTGAGAAGACCGGCCAACAGTCCGGTGACGAGCAAGGCGTTGCGTTTCGTTGTCATTGTTATGCCCTCAGGATTGCACGCAAAACCTCTTGGCAGAGGCTATGGCGGTCATCTTAAAAAGCTCACCGCCCAGGCCCCATGCTGCTTTGGTGGCCGGCGTCTCATCCCTTGGTAGTAAGGCGTGTGGAGGGCCGTTGAATTCAGTACGCATTCCCCCTGTAGGAGCTGCCGAAGGCTGCGATCTTTTGATCTTGATCTTGAAAAAATCAAAAGATCGCAGCCTCGTTGCACTCGACAGCTCCTACAAAGCTCCTGCATAGCTCCTGCATAGCGCCCTATGGCATCTTTGCGCTAACGCGTCGCAGGCATGGTCGATATCGGCACGGGACGCGGTCCGTGGAGCCGGTCGACGCCGATCAGGGTCAGTATCAGTAGAAACGGCAAAAGCAGTGCCTTGACGATGCGCATGGTCAATCCCCTTCGCAGTGATGGCCGTTGTGGCCATGCTAAAAGCGCGCCGCGGAGCAGGGGTTACTACCTTGGTACTGGCTGCTTGGTACTTTCTGCATATTTTCATGGCTTCACGGGCTTCCTATGCTGGCGCTACCTGTCATGGAGTGCCCTATGCGCCAGCTTGCCTCTTGTGCCCTGATCTACTTGCTGGCGATCGCCTGTGCCGCCGGGCTGGCGACCAGGAGCCAGGCCGCAGACGCCCCTTTGCAGGTACGGATCGGCTACCTGGGCTATCGCCCTGACCCCGGCCCGCTGCTGTCCAACGTCATTCCCGAACCCGTCGATGCGGGGCTGCGCGGCGCCGAACTGGCGATCACCGACAGCAACAGCACCGGGCGCTTCCTCAATCACGACTACAGCCTGGTCAGCGCCAACGTCGACACCCCTCAAGCCCTGCTCGCTGCCGCGAAGACCCAGCATGACCAGGGCCTGCGCCTGTTCGTGGTGAATGCACCGGCAGGCAGCCTGCGCCAACTCAGTGCGGCACTGCCCGACAGCCTGCTGTTCAACGCCGGCAGCCCTGACGACAGCCTGCGCACCACCGACTGCCTGCCAAATGTGCTGCACAGCTTGCCGAGCCGGGCGATGCTGGCCGATGCGCTGGCGCAATTTCTGGTGGTGCGCAAATGGCAACGGGCGCTGCTGATCGTCGGCCCGACGCCGGACGATCAGGCCTATGCCGCAGCCCTGCGCCGCGCGGCCAAGCGCTTCGGCCTGCAACTGGTGGCGGAAAAACCCTGGAGCTTCGATAACGATCAACGGCGCAGCGCCCAGGCCGACATGCCGCTGTTCACCCAGACCGCCGAATACGACGTGGTGCTGGTGGCGGACGAGCGCGGCGACTTCGGCGAGTACGTGCCCTACCAGACCTGGTACCCGCGCCCGGTCGCCGGTACTCAGGGCCTGACGCCGGTGGGCTGGCACAAGACCGTGGAAACCTATGGCGCCGCGCAACTGCAAAAACGTTTCGAAGCCCTGACGGGACGCTGGATGAATGACCGCGACTTCGCCGCATGGATGGCCGTACGCAGCATTGCCAGTGCCGTAAGCAAACTGCGCCAGACCGAGCCAATGGCAATCCGCGCGCTGGAAATCAGCGATCAGCTGCCGCTGGACGGGTTCAAGGGTCGCAAGCTCAGCTACCGCCCGTGGAACGGCCAATTGCGCCAACCCATTCCTATCGTGCAACCCCGCGCACTGGTCAGCACTTCGCCACAGGACGGCTTCCTGCACCCCTTCAACGAGATGGACAGCCTGGGTTACGACAAGCCCGAGGTCAGCTGCCGCTTTCCCTGATCACAACAACTACAACAAGGAAACTGCCATGCGCCACACCCTGCCTTGCTGCGCCCTGCTGCTCGTTGCCGGCCACGCCGCAGCCAGCACCGCCTGGGTCTCCAACGAAAAGGACAACAACCTCAGCCTGATCGACATGCAGACCCTGCAAGTCACCGAGACCCTGCCTGTCGGTCAGCGCCCCCGTGGCCTGCTGCTGTCCCATGACAACAAGTTGCTGTACATCTGCGCCAGCGACTCGGACCGGGTCCAGGTGATGGACGTAGCCACCCGCAAGATCATCAAGGAACTGCCCTCGGGCAAAGACCCCGAGCAGTTCGCCCTGCACCCCAACAACCGCTGGCTGTACGTCTCCAACGAGGACGATGCGCTGGTCACGGTGATCGACACCGAAACCTCCAAGGTCCTGGGCCAGATCAATGTGGGCGTCGAGCCCGAAGGCATGGCGGTCAGCCCCGACGGCAAATGGGCGGTGAACACCAGTGAAACCACCAACATGCTGCACTGGATCGACACCAGCACCCAGACCCTGGCCGACAGCACGCTGGTGGATCAGCGCCCGCGCTTCGTCGAATTCAGCAATGACGGCTCGCAACTATGGGCCTCGGCGGAAATCGGCGGCACGGTGACCATCCTCGACGTCGCCAGTCGTAACGTCCTCAAGACCCTGAACTTCCAGATCAAAGGCGTGCACCCGGACAAGGTGCAGCCGGTGGGGATCAAGCTCAGCGCCGATGGAAAATACGCCTTCGTGGCCCTGGGTCCGGCCAATCACGTGGCGGTCATCGACGCCAAGACCTTCGAGATACTCGACTACCTGCTGGTGGGCCGGCGCGTCTGGCAACTGGCGTTCACTCCAGACCAAAAGCAATTGCTCGCCACCAACGGCGTCAGCGGCGATGTGTCGGTGATCGATGTGGACAGCCTCAAGGTCAGCAAGTCGGTGAAAGTCGGGCGTTACCCTTGGGGCGTGGTGGTGACGCCATGAGCGCCCTGCACGTCAGCGACCTGAGCTTCTCCTACGGCACCCGGGAAGCACTGCGCCAAGTGAATTTCAATCTGGAGCCGGGGCGTTTCGCCGCGCTGCTGGGGCCCAACGGCGCGGGCAAATCAACGCTGATCGCCCTGCTGACACGGCTCTATGACTTGCAGCACGGCGATATCCGGATTGGCGGCTGTTCATTGCGTCAGGCGCCGCGCCCGGCGCTCAAACAGCTGGGTGTGGTGTTCCAGCAAAGCACCCTGGACCTGGACCTCAGTGTCGAGCAGAACCTGCGTTATCACGCCGCGCTGCATGGTTTGTCGCGACGCGAGACCGGCCTGCGCGTCGACGCAGAACTGGCCCGCCAAGGTCTGGATGAACGTCGCGCGGAGCGGGTACGCCACCTCAATGGCGGCCATCGCCGACGGGTGGAAATCGCTCGGGCCCTGCTGCATCAACCCCGCCTGTTGTTGCTGGACGAAGCCAGCGCCGGCCTCGATCCAGCCAGTCGCCTGGCCCTCAACCGGCATATTCGCAACCTGTGCCGAGAGCAACAGCTCAGCGTGCTCTGGACCACCCACTTGCTCGATGAAGTGCAGCCCAGCGACGACTTGCTGATTCTCCATCAAGGCCGGCTGGTCGCCAGCGGACAGGCCGATGCGTTGAGCCTGGAACACGGCGGCGACCTTGACTCGGCCTTCTCTCGCCTGACCACCACAGGAGCTGCCCGATGAACGCTTACTGGCAATGTTTGCGCGGCATCGTCCTGCGCGAGTGGTTGCGCTTTGTGTTGCAACGCACGCGATTTCTCAGCGCCCTGGTGCGCCCGCTGCTGTGGCTGCTGGTGTTCGCCGCCGGTTTCCGCGCGGCACTGGGCATCGCCATTATCGAGCCCTACGACACCTACATTCCCTACGAGGTCTACATCATTCCGGGCCTGGCCTGCATGATCCTGCTCTTCAACGGTATGCAGGGTTCATTGTCGATGGTCTACGACCGGGAAATGGGCAGCATGCGCGTACTGCTGACCAGCCCCCTGCCCCGGACCTTTCTGCTGTGCAGCAAACTGCTGGCCACCTCGCTCATCTCGTTGTTGCAGGTGTATGCCTTCCTGGCGATTGCCTGGGTCTATGGCGTGCAGCCACCGGCCATGGGCCTGCTGCTGGCCCTGCCCGCGCTGTTGCTGGTGGCGGTGATGCTCAGCGCCTTGGGGCTTTTGCTATCCAACGCCATCCGCCAGCTGGAGAACTTCGCCGGGGTGATGAATTTCGTGATCTTTCCGCTGTTCTTTTTGTCATCGGCGCTGTATCCGCTGTGGAAAATGCGCGAAGCCAGTGAATGGTTGTATTGGCTGTGTGCGGTGAACCCGTTCAGCCATGCGGTGGAGCTGGTGCGATTTGCCTTGTATGAGCGATTCAACCCGCTGGCGCTGACGGTGTGTGCAGGGTTGACGCTAGTGTTTGCCCTCCTTGCAGTCATGACCTTCAACCCACAACATGCCGCCCTGCGCAAATCCACCTGACAACACCAATCCCTGTGGGAGCGAGCCTGCTCGCGAAAGCGGTGAGCCAGTCGAAGCAACTGTTGGCTGTCACACCGTCTTCGCGAGCAGGCTCGCTCCCACAATAGATCATCATTGAATGGGCAGAAATTACGACTTTAGTACTGGTTTTACCGGCCTATCGTCGCATTCCCAACCGGGCACGACTGGCATGTAATGGGCGCATAACGATAAGGATCAATCCCCATGCCGCGTGCCCGACGTCGCCTGCTGCGTCCCACCCTCGCTGCTTTGTCGCTCAGCCTGTGCCTGGCTTGCGCAAACGCGCAAACCCCGCTGTTTTCCCCTGATGGCTATCGCATCGACCTGTACCGCAGCCCGACGCCAGACCTCATGCAAGACGCGACCATCATCGATACCCCCGTCCTGCAAACCCTGCTTGAGCAAAACCCGCCCCCGGTGCTGATCGATGTCTATCGCCGCCAGTGGCTGCAAGGCCGCTTCATCGAAGACCAGCCCCACGAGAACCTGCCCGGCAGTCACTGGTTGGCCAACACTGGCGACGGCGAGCTGACGCCGCAATGGCAGGCGTACTTTGCCGACAACCTGAAAAAGCTGACCGGTGGCGACCCGATGCACCCCCTGGTCTTCTATTGCCGCGCCGACTGCTGGCTGAGCTGGAATGCGGTCAAGCGTGCGGCTCGCCTGGGCTATAAGTCACTGTACTGGTACCGCGATGGCCTGGATGCCTGGCAAGCGGCCAACTTGCCGGTGATGCCGGCCCTGCCCGAACCCTTTCCCTGAGCTTTACGCCTGCGTGTTGTTGCCACACCATAATCAAAATAATGAGGTGAAAGGCTATGTACAAAATTCTGATTGCCGACGATCACCCGCTGTTTCGCGAAGCCATACACAACGTCATCAGCGATGGTTTTGCCGGCAGCGAGGTGATGGAAACCGCCGACCTCGACAGCGCCCTGGCACTGACCCAAGAGCACGATGACCTGGACCTGATCCTGCTCGACCTGAACATGCCCGGCATGCACGGGCTCAATGGCCTGATCAACCTGCGCAACGAAGCGCCGACCATTCCAGTGGTGATTGTCTCCGCCGAGCAGGACAAACAAATCGTCCTGCAGGCCATCACTTATGGTGCAGTGGGTTTCATCACCAAATCTTCGCCCCGTGCACAAATGACCGATGCCATTCAGCAGATCCTCAACGGCAACGTCTACCTGCCACCCGACATCATCCGCACGGCCAAAAGCAGCACCCACCGACGGATGAACGACACCCCCAGCTTCCCGCCCGAACTGCTCCAGGCCCTGACCCGCAAGCAGTTGCAGGTGCTCGAACGCATGACCAAGGGCGAATCGAACAAACAGATCGCCTACAGCCTGGAAATCGCCGAAACCACGGTCAAGGCCCATGTCTCGGCGATCCTGCGCAAACTCAACGTGCACAACCGCGTGCAGGCGATCCTGAGTGCCGGGGATATTGATTTCGGGTCCTATCTACGGCGTTGAGGGTTGCCTGCAAACCGTGTTGCCGTCTTCGCGAGCAGGCTCGCTCCCACAAGGACAGCGCAGTACCTGTGGGAGCGAGCCTGCTCGCGAAGAGGCCGGCACAAACGGCGCAAATTTCAGGGTCTGGTGAGTAAATGACTCATCGCCGTCTTCAGTTTCATCGGCCGTACCGGCTTGTGCATCAGGGTATGGCCCAGTTCGCGGATCTGCTGTTTGAGCTCGTTGCTGTAATTGGCCGTGATCATCATTACCGCAATTGCACTGGCGCGCCGGGCATTGATCCGGGCCACGGCATCGACGCCGTTACGGTCGTTGTCGAGGTGGTAATCGGCAATCAGTAAATCCGCCTCGGCGTGGAAATTGTCCACCTGCCGCGCCAGGTCGTCCTCCGACAACGCCGTCACCACCCGACAGCCCCAGCCTTCGAGCAACGTACGCATACCGGCGCAAATGGTCGCGTCGTTGTCCAGCACCCACACCCGTGCTCCGCGCAGCCGTTCGAGCATCGGCTCACTCATCGGCAGGCTCGGCAAGGGCTTGGGCGCGGTGGCGCTCAGGGGCACCTCCACCGAGAACATCGAACCCTTGCCCGGCCATGAACGCACATCGATGCGGTGCCCGAGAATGCTGGCGATTTTCTCGACGATCGCCAGGCCCAGGCCCAAACCACGATCCTGGTCCGGACGCTGCACCTCCCCGCGCTTGAACTCCTGAAAAATCTCTTCCAGACGATTGTCCTCAATGCCCATGCCGCTGTCCCAAACCTGAATCGACAGGCGCTGGCGATGGCGCCGGCAACCGAGGATCACGCGACCACTACAGGTGTAGCGAATGGCATTGCTCAATAAATTACGCAGGATCCGCGCCAGCAACTGAATGTCGCTGCGCACCAGTGCCGAGCAGGCAATGAAATGCAATTGCAGACCTTCGCTGCGTGCCACCTGGGTGTACTCGGCGGCGAGATTTTCCAGCAACTCGCTCAAGGCGAATGGCGCGATGTCGGCCTTGATCACCCCGGCATCGAGCTTGGAAATATCCACCAGCGTACCCAACAGGGTCTCCACGTCGTCCAAGGAATTGCTGACATTACGCACCAGGCTTTCGTTGGCGATCGGCTCGCGGCGCTCCAGCAAGGCACTGGTGAACAGTCTCGCGGCGTTCAACGGTTGCAGCAGGTCGTGGCTGACGGCGGCGAGAAACTTGGTCTTCGACAGGTTGGCCTGCTCCGCTTCCCGCTTGGCCTCGCGCAAGCGTGATTCGACACGGCGACGCTCATCGATTTCCCGCAGCAACTGGCCATTGAGGTCAGTCAGTTCGGTGGTGCGTTCGCGGACTCGCAGTTCGAGGTTCTGATACGCCTGGTGCAGCGCCTCGGCGGTGCGACGGCGCTCGGTAATGTCGCGGATCAACACGAAGATCCCCACCACTTCACCGTTGGCCAGGCGATTGGGCACATAGGAGCGCAACATGTAGCGCTCCTGGTTGTTGACGTTGGTTTCGGCGAATTCGAAGGTCACGCTCTCCCCGGCCAATGCCCTGGCCACGTAGGACTCCAGACGCTGGTAGTGCTGTTCGCTGTGCACTTCGCGCAGGCTCTGGCCGAGCATCACGCCGCGCGGCCAGCAGTACCATTCTTCGTAGACCTTGTTGGTGAACTCGTAAACCAGATCGGCGTTGAGGTAGGCAATCAATGCCGGCACGTGGTCGGTGATCAGGCGAATCCAGCGTTCGCTTTCACTCAGGGCTTCGGCGTGCTGGTAGCGCTCAGTGATGTCGGTGAAGGTATTGACGAAGCCTCCAGTGGGCAGCGGATGCGTGCGGATTTCCAGGACCCGGCCATCGCACAGGCGTTGTTCGCACTCCTGCACGGGACGCCCGTTGGCACCACGGCTGGCCGGGGTCAGCAGGGTCAATTCACTGTCGGCGATCACGTCGGCAAACGGGCGATGAGCGGCCACCGGAGCCAGGCCACTGAGTTCAAGGAACCGCCGGTTCCACAGTTCCAGAACACCCTCGGCGTTGACCATGGCCACCCCTTGGGACAGGTTGTCGACCGCCCGCTGCAAGAGGTGTGATTTCTGCGCCACCGCCTGCTCGCGGCGCACGGTTTCGCTGAGTTTGACATCGGTGATGTCGGTGAACAGGATCACCCGCCCGCCTTCCTGGGTCGGCCGCTCGCTGACTTGTAGCCAGCGCCCGTCCTGCAAGCGGAACAGCAGGTTGTCGTCGCCAGGCCCGTGGGATTCTTCGGTAAACAGCCCATTGCTCAGCATCAAGCGCTTGACCTCGCTCAGGCGCATGCCGGCGTTGATGCGCACCCGGCTGTTGCGCCAGAACGCCTTGAAACGACTGTTGAACAGGACAATGCGCTGCTCGGCATCGAACAGCACGAAGGCATCGGAAATGCTCTCGATGGCATCGATCAAGTGTTGATGGGCGGTTTCGGCGCGCAGGCGGGCTTCGCTGAGCAAATAGTTGCCGGCCTTGAGTTCGGCCATGGCCTGATTCAAGGCATCGGTGCGCTCGCGCACCTGCTCGGCCAACACCACCGAATGCTGGAACGCCGCATAGGGATCGTTGCCACGGGTGATGCCGGACTCGATGCGCTCGATCAACGCCGCATTGATCCGCTGCAATTTCTGGTTGTCGTGTTGCAGGCCTGCAATCTGCGCCTGAAGGTCAACGCTTGCCGAGGGACCGTCCCCGGGCAATGGCAACGCCGGTGAAGGTCTGGTTGATGTGCGTGCCATTGAACTGTTCTCCGTAGGTGTTGAAACCCATCACCTGCTGCTCGCGCAAGAAGCTGCCGATTTGCTCCAGGCTGCCGTCGTCTTCCAGCTCCAGGCGCCGCAGGAAACAGTCACAGCCGATGGTCAGCAACAAATCGCCGAGGCGTTCCTGCAAGCCGCTGAACAGGTTTTGCAGGTTCGGCAACAAGGGGCCCGGGGTCATGGCGGTGAGGACGATGCCGTTCTCCACGGCGCAGTAAAAACTCAGGCTCAGGTCCGGGTGAACCTGCTGTATCGCGCGCACGTAATATTGCTCGTTGAAGCGAACCGCCAACGGGTGCGCGGCGAAGACCCGGTGGTCCAGCTCGGCCACCGGCACGCCAATGTGCCGGGCGTACTCGGCGGCGGCAGGTTCGGCATTGAGTTCGAAGACCCGTCGCGAGGCGCTGTCGGCTCCGGTGACCACCAGTTTTTCCGCCCGGGGCTGCATGTGGTGGGTGGTGAAGACTTCGAAGTCCAACCACGTATTGACCAGCACCACCACCGCCGCGCCGCTGTGAAACCCGCCGTCGAAATACACGTGGGTGTGGGTCAGGTAGTTGTCGTCACCGGCCGAGCCGCCGAAATGCGGAATGTCGCCCAGCGCCGCGCTCAAGGCCGCCAGGACCGTTTCCTCCCGGCTGGACAGCCCATCGAGCAAGGTCAGGGCAAAGCTGTTGCCCTTGATCGGGGCCAGGGTGTTGCTGCGACACCCACTGACCAGGCGCTCGACCATCTGCTGCGCGTCAATCAGGCTGAAGTGCTCCATTTCGTCGATCAGTTCCAGGGCAATGGAGAAGTGTCGATGATCGAAGCCCACGGCCGTTACGCAGTTGCGCCCATAACCCAGCGGGGTGATCTCCCCGGCGCTGGTGCACCCGGCCAGCCGAATACCGCCGAAACTCTGCTGCAAGGCCGGGCCCAGCGCCCGCAAATCGTACTCGGCGGAACAGAAGAACAGCACAAAGCCCAGATTCGGATGCAGCAACTGCCGCGCCAGTTCCTGGGCCACCTGCTGGGCATCGGTGGCCAGGGACATTGCACTGACGATTCCTTCGCTCTGGACCTGCGCCATCGTCGCCCCCCGCAGGTGCGTGTGTATGAAGTGCGAGTGTACGAAGGCTGTGGATCGGGACGTATGCTACTTGGGTAGCGGTCAGGCGCTTCGATGGGATGAGAGGGCTGTACGCAGGACTCACATAAAACCGCGTTCCCCTGTAGGAGCGAGGCTTGCCCGCGAAGGCGGCGGTACATTCGACATCAGTGCTGACTGCCCTGACGTCTTCGCGGGCAAGCCTCGCTCCTACAGGGGATTTGCGTTTTACCAGGTCAACACCGCCCCCACCGCAAAGGTATCGGTGTCTTCATTCTGGTCGCTGGTGTCGTGGCCGTTGATTTGGAACTGGTTGTATTCGGCCACCAGTTTGAGGTTGTCATTCACGTCATGGAACAGTGCAATGCCGCGGGTTTCATAGTCCGCACCGCTGCCGACCACGCCGTTGCCATCGTCATTGGTCTTGCCGTAGGACAGCGCCAGCCGGTTCTTGCCCAGTTTGTAGGAGCCCTGCAACAGGTACCCATCACTGTCGACATTGCGCAGGGTCGGCTCGCCTGCGTTGTTAGTGAAAAACGGGTTGATGCCCTTGGCCTGGAAACCGGACCCGGTCAGGGACACGCCGCCCATTTTTGCCTGCACGCCATACCCCACGCCTTTGGACGTCACGGTCTCCACGCTTGAATCGGTATTGTCCGACGTCTGGTAGCTGCCATTGACCCAGCTGTAGATCTTCGCCCCGGCGACGTCGAACTGGTAGGTGATCTCGCTTTCGGTGCGCGGATTTTCCTGATAGGCCTTGCCGGTCGGACTGCTGTCATTGGTGTCCACCGGGTCCATGATCCCTACGGCCACGCGCAAACCGTCCATCACCGGGGTGCGGTAGGTGATTTGCGAAGTCGGGAAGGGATACGGATAACCGGTGCCGATGTTGCCGAACGACACCCCACCGCCATCCACCAGCCCCAGGGTATCGCTGACTTGGCCGTAACCGGCGAGCAGTTCGTCGAGCAGGATGTTGGAGCGGGCAAACAGGCCGAAGTCCTTGCCGATCAATACTTCACCCCACTGCGGGTTGGCGACGGTGCCGTAGAACTGCCGCACATCGATGGCGGTGTCAGTGCCGTTGGTTTGACTGTCGTTGATGGTCACCCAGAACGAGGCACGGGCACCGAGCGTGAGGTCATCGACCTGCTTGCCCATGTTGAAACCCAGGTAGTTGGGCAGAAAACCCATTTTCACCCGTGACTGGCGGCGGTCGAACTGATCGCCGGCACGGTCGACATCACTGTTCACATAGAAGGCGTTGATGTAGCCGTCGGTGGAGAACGTGGTCTGGTCCTTGTCGTACAGCATGATCTCGGCCTCGGCCAAGGAGCTCAGGCAAAGGGAGGACAGGCTGGCGACGAAGGCCGGCAGGAAACGATGCGTGAAGTTCTTATTGTTGTGCATGGCGCGCTCCGCGACTGGGGACGAGATGTCGGGGGCGATTATCGAAAGCTGACAGGCGGCGCCATACGCTGCCTTGGAGGCGGTTTTCAGGTGCTTTGGAGGGGCCGGTGATGGGCGACAGTTACGGTGTAAGACCGCGTGTCTGGGGGGCTCGCCACCAAGGGCGTAAGCCTGCCGGCGGATAGACCTGTAGGAGCTGCCGCAGGCTGCGATCTTTTGATCTCGTTTTTAAAAGATCGCAGCCTCGTTGCACTCGACAGCTCCTACATGGGCTCCATGAGCGGTTCGATGACGTTGTTCTCAGAGCGCTGCCTTGAGCAGCATATAGGCCGCAACCACCAGGCAGACGCTGGCAAACCCCACCTGCAACGCCCGCGCCGGCACCCGCGCGCAGAGTTTGCGGCCGACGATCATGCCGACGATGCTGGCGACGATGAACGCCACGCCCAGGCCATCGATGCGAACCCCGGCGTGGAAGGCGCCGACCACGCCGATGGCCGAGATCAGGCTGATCACCATCAGCGACGTCGCGATGATCCCGCGCATTTGCACATCGGTCAGTTGCTTGAACGCCGGCACGATCAGAAAGCCGCCCCCCACGCCAAGCAGCCCCGACACCACACCGGTCACCGCACCGAGCGCCGCCAGGGTCGCAGTGCATTTGGCGGTCCAGGAAAAACGTCCGGTCTGTTGATCGAGCATGCAGTTCTTCTGGCCCCAGTTGGCGTGGCCGTGATCACTGGGTCCCGCGTCCTTGCGCTCACGGCGCAACATGCGAGTGGCCACCATGACCATCAGCAGGCTGAACAGGATCATCAGGATTTTTTCCGGCATCTGATGGGCAAAGTAGATGCCCACCGGCGAAAACACCGCACCGAGTGCCGCAATCAACAACGCCGCGCGATAGCGCACCAGCCCATGGCGCAAGCCATCGATGGCACCCACCGCCGCCGCGCTACCCACCGCAAACAACGCCACCGGAGCGGCCTGGGTCATGCTCCAGCCCAAGCCCAACACCAGGGCCGGTACCGCAAGGATACCGCCGCCGGCGCCCGTCAAGCCGAGCACCAGCCCCATCACTACGCCAAACAGACTTGCCAGCAACATAGGAAGTACTCAGTCGACCCTGGATACACGCGTCAGCCATTCACGGCCCTTGAGCATACCGTTCCAATAGAACCACGGTAGCAGTGTTGCCTTCAGCCACCACGCCGAGCGGCGCGGGGTCGTCGGGTCAAGGGGAAAGGTCGCAAGCAATTTGCCCCCGTAACCGAACTCGGCGAGGATCACTTTGCCCTTCTCCACCGTCAGCGGACAGGAACCATAACCGTCGTACTTCAGCGGCAGCGCTTGTTGCTTGCGCAAGGCCAGCAGGTTTTCGGCCACCACCACGATTTGCTTGCGCACCGCCGCTGCGGTTTTTGCGTTCGTGGTGCCGCAGATATCGCCCAGCGCGAAGACGTCGGGATAACGTGGATGCTGCAGGCTATGCGGATCGACCTCGCACCAGCCAGCGGCATCTGCCAGCGGGCTTTGGGCGATGAAATCCGGGGACACCTGAGGCGGTACGACATGCAGCAGGTCAAAGGTTTTTGCCTGACGGGTGACGTTGCCATCGGCATCCCTGACATCGAACCACGCGGTTTTCGCCGGGCCGTCGACCTTGACCAGATTGGAGTTGAACGCCAACCGGGCCTTGTATTTCTCGATGTACTTCATCAGCGGCGGGACAAACGTCGCCACGCCAAACAGCGCTGCGCCAGCCAGATTGAATTCGACATCAATGTTGTTGAGCACACCGCTCCTGTTCCAGTGATCGCAGGACAGGTACAGCGCCTTTTGTGGCGCGCCCGCACATTTGATCGGCATGGCCGGTTGAGTGAACAGCACCTTGCCGCCGCGCAATTTCTGCACCTGATCCCAGGTGTAGGGTGCGTGCTGATAGCTGTAATTGGAGGTCACGCCATGCTGGCCAAGGGTTTGCTGCAACCCTTCGATTTTTTCCCAGGCCAGGCGCAGGCCGGGGCAGACGACCAGATTGAGGTAGCTGACCGTGCGTGCATCGCTGAGGGTGAGTTGGCGGTTGTCGGGATCGATGCCCGTCACAGAGGCCTGCAGCCAATTAGCCCCGCGCGGCATCACCGACGCTGTCGGCCGCACGGTGTTTTCCACGTTGAAGGCACCACCGCCAACCAGCGTCCAGGCCGGCTGATAGAAGTGCCGGGGGTCGGGTTCGATCACGGTGACGTTCAGCTGCGGGCTACGCTTGAGCAAGCTGGCGGCAAAGCCGATGCCTGCCGTGCCACCGCCGATGACCACGATATCTGCACTGATGGATGGGCCCCAGTGTTGATCGTTCATTACTAGTTCCTTATTGCGGCACGCAAGATTTTTCTAGTCAACACACAAAACCAATGTAGGAGCGAGCCTGATCGCGAAGGTGGCGGGTCAGTCGATAAAGACGTCGACTGACACTACGCTTTCGCGAGCAGGCTCGCTCCCACATTGGACGAGTGCACCGGCTGGCATTTAGGGTTGAACCCAGCTTTTGAGCACGGCCCCGCAGTACAGCCCGGAGAGGGTTTTCATCACCTGGATCACTTCATGACTGGCGAGACCGTAAAAAATGTACTTGCCTTCACGACGGGTGGCGACCAGCCCTTCATCGCGCAGGATGCCCAATTGCTGGGACAGGCTCGGTTGGCGCACGCCGGTCATTTTTTCCAGCTCGCCTACGTTGCGCTCACCCTGGGTCAACTGGCACAGGATCAATAGGCGATCCTCATTGGCCAGCGCCTTGAGCAGCGCACAGGCCTTGGAGGCCGAGGCGCGCAGTTGAGCGACTTCACATTCGGTCAGACTGGATTGCATTTGCAGGATGCCTTCAACGTCACTTAAGCTATAAACATTATGTTTAAACATATAATGTTGCAACCCATGATCGACATTTCGTCCTCTTGCTCAGGTTCATGTCCATGCCTGCCCTGATTGAAGCCTTCTTCGACGACGCCTCCTCCACTTACAGCTACGTGATTTACGAAGCCGATGGCGGACAATGCGCGATCGTCGACCCAGTGCTCGGCTACAACCCCGCCGCCGGGCGAACCGCCACCGTGCAGGCCGACCGGATCATTGACTTCGTGCGCCAGCACCGTCTGCAAGTGCAATGGCTGCTGGAAACCCATGCCCACGCCGATCACCTGTCCGCGGCGCCCTACCTGCGCCAGGTACTGGGCGGCAAGATCGCTATCGGCCAATCGATCTGCAAGGTGCAGAACGTGTTCAAGGCCCTGTTCAATCTTGAACCGGCGTTTTGCGTTGACGGTTCACAGTTCGATCACCTGTTCGCCCCCGACGAGTCATTCATGATCGGCCAGCTCAAGGCGACCGCCTTGCACGTCCCCGGCCACACCCCGGCGGACATGGCCTACCTGATCGACGGCGATGTGATTCTGGTCGGCGACACCATGTTCATGCCGGATGTGGGCACCGCGCGCTGCGACTTTCCCGGCGGCGACGCCCACCAGATGTTCGCCTCCATCCAGAAACTGCTGGCCTTCCCCGCCAGCGTGCGTCTGTACGTCTGCCACGACTACCCGCCCGAGGGCCGTGAACCTTGCTGCAGGACCACGGTGGGCGAACAACGCAAAGGCAATATCCACGTGCGTGACGGCATCGACGAAGCAGCGTTTGTGTCCATGCGCACGACGCGCGATGCCGGATTGGGCATGCCGACGCTGCTGTTGCCGGCGATCCAGGTCAACGTGCGGGCCGGGAATCTACCGCCGGCGGAGGACAACGGCGTGACCTACCTCAAGATCCCCCTCAATAAATTCTGATCCTGTAGGAGCGAGCATGCTCGCGATGGCGGACTGTCAGTCAACATTGTTGTTGAATCTGATGGCCCAATCGCGAGCATGCTCGCTCCTACAGGGTTACATGATCGTTCCCAGGGTTTGGGGTATTTCAGATATCCAGCGTCAACCCATTGGCCGGCAACGGCAGCGCGGTCTTGTAGCGCACCTGCTTGAGCGCAAAGCTGGAACGGATATTGGCAACGCCAGGGACTTTGGTGAGGAAGTCCATCATGAAGCGCTCCAGCGACTGGATGCTCGGCACCAACACCCGGATCAGGTAGTCCGGGTCGCCCGCCATCAGGTAGCACTCCATCACTTCCGGACGATCGGAAATCGCCTCCTCGAAATGCTGCAACGCCCTCTCCACCTGCTTCTCAAGGCTGACGTGGATGAACACATTCACATGCAACCCCAGCAGGTCAGCATCCAGCAGCGTCACTTGCTCGCGAATCACCCCCAGCTCTTCCAACGCCTTGACCCGGTTAAAGCACGGCGTCGGTGACAGGTTGACCGAGCGCGCCAGGTCAGCGTTGGTGATGCGTGCGTTCTCCTGAAGGCTGTTGAGAATGCCGATGTCGGTACGGTCCAGTTTGCGCATGAGACAAAACCACCTGTTTATTTTCTTTATGCAGATTTTTTATCTCTAAATAACCTTTAGTGCAACGAAACAGAGAGAAATATTCTTCTTGGCCGGGCCTATGATTGTTGTAGGACAAGATTTCATTTACCGAATGAAATCTGTCAGCTCACTACAAGAAATTCACAAGATCGAGCGTAGAAGCCATGACCCAAGCGTATGAACCGCTGCGCCTGCACGTCCCGGAACCCTCGGGCCGTCCCGGCTGTAAAACCGACTTCTCCTACCTGCACCTGACCGACGCCGGCACGGTGCGCAAACCCCCAATCGACGTAGAACCGGCCGACACAGCCGACCTGGCCCGCGGCCTGATTCGCGTGCTCGACGATCAGGGCAATGCCCTGGGTCCATGGGCCGAAGGCGTACCGGTCGAGATCCTGCGCAAAGGCATGCGCGCCATGCTCAAGACGCGGATCTACGACAACCGCATGGTGGTCGCCCAGCGTCAGAAAAAAATGTCGTTCTACATGCAAAGCCTTGGCGAAGAAGCCATCGGCAGCGCCCAAGCCCTGGCGTTGAACATCGACGACATGTGCTTCCCCACCTATCGCCAGCAAAGCATCCTGATGGCCCGCGACGTGCCGCTGGTCGACCTGATCTGCCAACTGCTGTCCAACGAGCGCGATCCGCTCAAGGGACGCCAACTGCCGATCATGTACTCGGTCAAGGACGCCGGCTTCTTCACCATCTCCGGCAACCTCGCCACCCAATTCGTACAAGCCGTCGGCTGGGGCATGGCGTCGGCGATCAAGGGCGATACCAAGATCGCCTCGGCCTGGATCGGCGACGGCGCCACTGCCGA
Organism: Pseudomonas putida; assembly: GCF_050990305.1. Classification (GTDB taxonomy): domain Bacteria; phylum Pseudomonadota; class Gammaproteobacteria; order Pseudomonadales; family Pseudomonadaceae; genus Aquipseudomonas; species Aquipseudomonas putida_AH. The sequence continues at coordinate 3,901,780 of NZ_CP158817.1, forward strand.
GTCGGACTTCCACACCGCCCTGACCTTCGCCCACGTCTACCGCGCGCCGGTGATCCTCAACGTGGTCAACAACCAGTGGGCCATCTCCACCTTCCAGGCGATTGCCGGGGGTGAAGCCACCACCTTCGCCGGTCGTGGTGTCGGTTGCGGCATTGCCTCCCTGCGGGTCGATGGCAACGATTTCTACGCGGTTTACGCCGCTTCCGCCTGGGCCGCCGAACGCGCCCGCCGCAACCTCGGCCCGACCATGATCGAATGGGTCACCTACCGCGCCGGCCCGCACTCGACCTCCGACGATCCGTCCAAGTACCGTCCGGCTGACGACTGGAGCCACTTCCCGTTGGGCGATCCGATCGCGCGTCTCAAGCAGCACCTAATCAAGGCCGGTCACTGGTCCGAAGAGGAACATGCCGCCGTCAGCGCTGAGCTTGAGGCCGAAGTGATCGCCGCGCAGAAACAGGCCGAGCAGTACGGCACCCTCGCCGGCGGTCAGATTCCAAGCGCCGCGACCATGTTCGAAGACGTCTACAAAGAGATGCCGGAGCACTTGAAGCGCCAGCGTCAGCAGTTGGGGATCTGACATGAACGACCACAACAACAATATTCAGTTGGACACCGCCATGACCACGACCACCATGACCATGATCCAGGCCCTGCGCTCGGCCATGGATGTGATGCTTGAGCGTGACGACAACGTCGTGGTGTTCGGCCAGGACGTGGGCTACTTCGGTGGTGTGTTCCGTTGCACCGAAGGCCTGCAGACCAAGTACGGCACCTCCCGAGTGTTCGACGCGCCGATTTCCGAAAGCGGCATCGTCGGCACCGCCGTGGGCATGGGCGCTTACGGCCTGCGCCCGGTGGTGGAGATCCAGTTCGCCGACTACGTGTACCCGGCCTACGACCAGATCATTTCCGAAGCCGCCCGCCTGCGTTATCGCTCGGCCGGCGAATTCACCGCGCCCTTGACCCTGCGCATGCCTTGCGGCGGCGGCATCTACGGTGGTCAGACCCACAGCCAGAGCATCGAGGCGCTGTTCACCCAGGTGTGCGGCCTGCGCACCGTGATGCCGTCCAACCCGTACGACGCCAAGGGCCTGCTGATCGCCTCCATCGAAAACGATGACCCGGTGATCTTCCTCGAGCCCAAGCGCCTGTACAACGGCCCGTTCGACGGTCACCACGAGCGCCCGGTAACCCCTTGGTCGAAACACCCCGCCGCCCAGGTGCCGGACGGCTACTACACCGTGCCGCTGGACGTGGCCGCCATCGCCCGTCCGGGCAAGGACGTCACCGTGCTGACCTACGGCACCACCGTGTACGTGTCGCAAGTGGCCGCTGAAGAAAGCGGCGTGGACGCCGAAGTCATCGACCTGCGCAGCCTGTGGCCGCTGGACCTGGAAACCATTACCAAATCGGTGAAGAAAACCGGCCGCTGCGTGATCGTTCACGAAGCCACCCGCACCTGCGGTTTCGGCGCCGAGCTGGCGGCGTTGGTGCAGGAACATTGCTTCCACCACCTGGAAGCGCCGATCGAACGCGTCACCGGTTGGGACACCCCCTACCCGCACGCGCAAGAGTGGGCGTATTTCCCAGGGCCGTCCCGTGTGGGCGCGGCGTTGAAACGGGTCATGGAGGTCTGAATGGGCACGCACGTTATCAAGATGCCGGACATCGGCGAAGGCATCGCAGAAGTTGAATTGTCGGTATGGCACGTGAAGGTCGGCGACATGGTCGTCGAGGATCAGGTACTGGCCGATGTCATGACCGACAAGGCGATGGTGGACATTCCCTCGCCAGTGCACGGCAAGGTCATCGCCCTTGGCGGACAGCCGGGCGAAGTGATGGCGGTCGGCAGTGTGCTGATCAGCATTGAAGTCGAAGGTGCGGGCAACATTAAGGAGTCCGCGGCGCCAGTGGCGGCTGCCGTTAAAGAAGCACCGGCAGTCGCTGCTCCGAAAGTTGAACCGGTCGCTGAGAGCAAGCCCGTGGCGGCTCCTCGCCCGGCAGCCGTGTGCCAAGGCCCGATGGTGGCTCGCGAAGCCGATGAACGCCCGCTGGCCTCCCCGGCAGTACGCAAGCATGCGCTGGATCTCGGTATCCAGCTGCGGTTGGTGCGTGGCACCGGCCCGGCCGGTCGTGTGCTGCACGAAGACCTCGATGCCTATCTGGCCCAGGGCCAGTCCAACGCCTCGTCTGTCAGCAGCGCTTACGCCCAGCGTAACGACGAAGAGCAGATCCCGGTGATCGGCATGCGCCGCAAGATTGCCCAGCGCATGCAGGACGCCACGCAACGCGCCGCTCACTTCAGTTATGTCGAGGAAATCGACGTGACCGCAGTGGAAGAGCTGCGTGCGCACTTGAATGAAAAACACGGCGCAACCCGTGGCAAGCTGACCCTGCTGCCGTTCCTGGTCCGCGCCATGGTCGTCGCCCTGCGCGACTTCCCGCAGATCAACGCCCGTTACGACGACGAAGCCCAGGTCATCACCCGCCTCGGCGCAGTGCATGTGGGCATCGCTACCCAGGCCGATATCGGCTTGATGGTGCCAGTGGTGCGTCATGCCGAGGCTCGTAGCCTGTGGGACAGCGCCGCTGAAATCTCCCGCCTGGCCACCGCTGCACGCAACGGCAAGGCCAGCCGCGATGAGCTATCCGGCTCGTCGATTACGCTGACCAGCCTCGGTGCGTTGGGCGGCATCGTCAGCACTCCGGTGCTGAACCTGCCGGAAGTGGCGATTGTCGGCGTGAACAAGATCGTCGAACGGCCAATGGTGATCAAAGGCCAGATCGTGGTCCGAAAAATGATGAACCTCTCCAGCTCCTTCGATCACCGCGTGGTCGACGGCATGGACGCGGCGCTCTTCATCCAGGCCGTGCGAGGCCTGCTCGAACAACCCGCCACGCTGTTTATGGACTGATTTTTAGGTGGAAAGCTCAATGCAAACTTTGAACACCACACTGCTGATCATCGGCGGCGGCCCTGGCGGTTATGTGACAGCGATCCGTGCCGGCCAGTTGGGCATCCCGACCCTTCTGGTGGAAGGCGAATCCCTGGGCGGCACCTGCCTGAACATCGGCTGCATTCCGTCCAAGGCACTGATCCACGTCGCTGAGCAGTTCCACCAGACCCGGCACCACAGCCAGCATTCGGCGCTGGGCATCAACGTATCGGCGCCGACCCTGGACATCGGCAAGAGCGTCGAATGGAAGGACGGCATCGTCGATCGCCTGACCACCGGCGTCGCGGCCCTGCTGAAAAAGAACAAGGTTCAGGTCGTGCAAGGCTGGGCCAAGGTGGTCGATGGCAAGACCGTCGACGTCGGCGACACCCGCATCCAGTGCGAGCACCTGGTGCTGGCCACCGGTTCCAAGAGCGTGAACCTGCCGATGCTGCCGATTGGCGGGCCGATCATCTCCTCCACCGAAGCCCTGGCGCCGACGTCCGTACCCAAGCGCTTGATTGTGGTCGGTGGCGGCTACATCGGCCTGGAGCTGGGGATTGCCTACCGCAAACTCGGTGCCGAGGTCAGCGTGGTCGAAGCCCAGGAGCGCATCCTGCCGGCTTACGACGGCGAACTGACCCAGCCCGTGCATGAAGAATTGAAGAAACTCGGCGTGAAGCTTTACTTGAAGCATAGCGTCCAAGGCTTTGATTCTTCTGCAAATACCCTGCAAGTCCTGGACCCGGAAGGCAGCACCCTGAACCTGGAAACCGATCAGGTGCTGGTGGCCGTGGGCCGCAAGCCGAACACCCAGGGCTGGAACCTCGAAGCGCTGAACCTGGACATGAACGGTTCGTCGATCAAGATCGACAACCGTTGCCAGACCAGCATGCGCAACGTGTACGCCATCGGTGACCTGAGCGGCGAACCGATGCTCGCCCACCGGGCCATGGCCCAGGGTGAGATGGTGGCCGAACTGATCAGCGGTAAAACCCGCGAGTTCAACCCCACCGCTATCGCCGCCGTGTGCTTCACCGACCCGGAACTGGTGGTGGTCGGCAAGACCCCGGACGAGGCCAAGGCGGCAGGCTGGGACTGCATCGTCTCCAGCTTCCCATTCGCCGCCAATGGCCGGGCGATGACCCTGGAATCCAAAAGCGGCTTCGTGCGGGTGGTCGCCCGTCGGGACAATCATGTGATTGTCGGCTGGCAGGCGGTGGGTGTCGGGGTGTCCGAATTGTCCACGGCCTTCGCGCAAAGCCTGGAAATGGGCGCGCGGCTGGAAGACATCGGCGGCACCATCCATGCCCATCCGACGCTCGGCGAGGCGGTGCAGGAAGCGGCATTGCGGGCCTTGGGCCACGCCTTGCACCTCTGAATCAAAGCACGTGCTGACTCTGTAGGAGCCGGCTTGCTGGCGATAGCGGTGAATCTGATGCATCGCGCTGCATTGATCGCCAGCAAGCCGGCTCCTACAAGTATTGCAATCCGGGCTGCGAAACAGCCCAAGAATGAAGTATTGTTGTCCCCATCCAAAAAACGTCAGAAGCCTTGTACCGTTTCGACGGTTGTTAAGTGATAGAGGGTGTCATGGGTAACGAAAGCATCAATTGGGACAAGCTGGGTTTTGACTACATCAAGACTGACAAGCGCTATCTGTCGTACTTTCGCAATGGCGAGTGGGACAAAGGCACCCTGACCGAAGATAACGTGCTGCACATCAGCGAAGGCTCTACCGCGCTTCACTATGGCCAGCAATGCTTCGAAGGCCTGAAGGCCTACCGTTGCAAAGACGGTTCGATCAACCTGTTCCGTCCGGACCAGAACGCCGCGCGCATGCAACGCAGCTGCGCCCGCCTGCTGATGCCGCATGTGTCCACCGAGCAGTTCATCGAAGCCTGTAAGGAAGTGGTCCGTGCCAACGAGCGCTTCATCCCGCCTTACGGCACCGGCGGCGCGCTGTACCTGCGTCCGTTCGTGATCGGCGTGGGTGACAACATCGGCGTGCGTACCGCCCCCGAGTTCATCTTCTCGGTGTTTGCGATCCCGGTTGGCGCCTACTTCAAGGGCGGCCTGACGCCGCACAACTTCCAGATTTCCACCTTCGACCGCGCTGCGCCCCAAGGCACCGGTGCCGCCAAGGTCGGTGGCAACTACGCCGCCAGCCTGATGCCAGGCTCCCAGGCCAAGAAAGCGCACTTCGCCGACGCGATCTACCTGGATCCATTGACCCACAAGAAGATCGAGGAAGTCGGTTCGGCCAACTTCTTCGGGATCACCCATGACAACAAGTTCGTGACCCCGAACTCGCCGTCGGTCCTGCCGGGTATCACCCGTCTGTCGCTGATCGAACTGGCGAAAACCCGTCTGGGCCTGGAAGTGATCGAAGGTGACGTGTTCATCGACAAGCTGTCGGACTTCAAGGAAGCCGGTGCCTGCGGTACCGCCGCCGTCATCACCCCGATCGGCGGTATCAGCTACAACGACCACCTGCACGTGTTCCACAGCGAAACCGAAGTCGGCCCGATCACCCAGAAGCTCTACAAAGAGCTGACTGGCGTACAGACCGGCGACATCGAAGCGCCAGCAGGCTGGATCGTCAAGGTTTGACCTGACGCCCTAACCATAAAAAATCGCCGCCCCCGGTCTCCGAAGGCGGCGATTTTTTTTGCCTGATGCAAAGCTCGGACTAGTCGAAAAGCCCAATACGCTCTGGATCCGGCCAGAACAAAGCGGCCTGACCACAAGGTGTGCCTTGTTCGTCCAGCAGCGTCCACACACTCCCCTGATGAATCATGAACGCCTGCCCCTGGCGATCCACCCGATAACCGCTGTAGCCGTGGGCAATGCCCTTGGCCGTCACCTGCTCCAGCAAGGTTTGGCGCATTTCCCGGTCCAGAGGCGATGCACTGAATCGCGAAGGCATGCCGATGAACTGCTCGCGCGGGTATTTGAAACTGGCCAGCGCCTGTTCGTTGGCATAGTAGAACAGCGGATCAGCCTCCGTGCCGTGGGCCAGCAAGGCATACGGCGCCTGAGCATGCAGCCAGGCCAGACGCTCGTCTTCGCTCAGGGAATCCGGCGCGGGCAAACACACGCCGGTCCAATGTCGAAAAGCGGCGTCCAATTGCACGACTATTTCCTTGAATTCAATAATCGACGGCATGGGTTTCCTTTCAGATAGTCGTCAACGATAACGCGTTAAACCAGTGGCCCAACGGTGCGTTCGGATTTTTCGCGAGCAGGGCTCGCTCCTACAGGAATGGAGTGGGGTTCAGGTCAATCATCGCGCGTCAGCACTTCCAGCAATTCGATCTCGAAAACCAGGTTCGAATTCGGCGGGATCTTGCCCATGGTGCGCTCGCCGTAGCCCAGGTGGGCCGGCACCAGCAACTTGCGCTTGCCACCGACCTGCATGCCCATGATGCCCTGGTCCCAACCCTTGATGACCCGACCGGTGCCGATCACGCACTGGAAGGGTTTACCTCGACTGTAAGAAGAATCGAATTCCGTGCCGTCTTCCAGCCAGCCACGGTACTGGGTGGTGATCAGTGCGCCTTTGACGGCGGCTTTTCCGTCACCCACTTGAAGATCGATTACCTGAAGCTCGTCATTCATTGTTTTCACTCGTATGCTGATTGCCCGAACGGCCGATGGGCGCCGTTTTCCCAGATTTGCCGACGATTGGCAACCTTTACCCTCGCTTGCGCCCCCTTCGACGCCATTGGCCGAAATGACCCTGAACTACGCTAATCAACATCAACCCTTGGGGTTCTTTGCGCCATGATGGCAATCCTCCAATGAACGGGCTCTGGAGCATCGCCACCCTGGCGTCGGTGATCCTTATCCTGATCATCGTTCTGATCGTGCGCGAGCGCCGGTTGCGCAAACAACTGGCGGAGTATCGGGAGATCATCAACGAACTGGCTGAAGGCCAGAACATCCATCAGGACGGTGATGCCGAACGCTTCAAGCGCAGTCAGTATTTCGCTCGCATCGGCACCTGGGACTGGGATGTCGACACCGACAAGCTTTACTGGTCGGAAGCGATCTACCCCATGTTCGGGTTCAAGATCGGCGAAGTGACACCCTCCTACGCCCTGTTCTGCGCCTGCGTGCACCCGGACGACCGGGCCAAGGTCCGGGCCGGTGAACTGCGTTGCCTGGCGACCGGTGAAAACCACGACGAGGAGTACCGCGTGGTCTGGCCCGACGGCACCATCCGCTGGCTGCGGGAAACCGGCAATGTGGTCAAGAACGAGCGCGATCAAACGATCAAGATGATGGGCGTGGTGCGCGACATCACCGAAGAAAAAGCCTCCGCCAGTTACCTGCAACACCTGGCCCATTTCGATCCGTTGACCGGCCTGCCCAACCGCTTGGTGCTCGAAGAGCGCCTATCTGAAGCACTGGAACAGGCGCGGGTCAGTGCGACAAGGGTGGCGCTGGTGTTTGTCGACCTCAACGGTTTCAAGGCCATCAACGACCACTACGGCCACGCCGCCGGCGATCGTGTACTCATCGCCACAGCCACGCGGCTGAAGAAAATCCTGCGCTCGACCGACACCGTCGCGCGAATCGGCGGCGACGAATTCGTGGTCATCCTCCAGGGATTGTCCCAAGGCATCAGCCTGCAGGACGAAGCCCGCAGCATCTGCCAGAAAATCTTCGTCGAACTCTCCCCGCCCCTGACCATCGGTAACGAGCAGCGGCACATCGGCACCAGCCTGGGCGTCGCCGTATTCCCCGACCATGCGCCGAGCATGGACCGGTTGATCCACATTGCCGACCTGGCCATGTATGAAGCCAAGCGCAGCGGGAACAATCAGTATCGGTTGGGGGAACAGGTGGTGTTTCATCCAACATGAAGGCTGACCGGCACGGCCCCATCGCGGGCAAGCCTTGCTCCTACACGTTTAGCGTCGAACACAATTTTTGCAATCGACACAAAACCTGTAGGAGCAAGGCTTGCCCGCGATGGCGGCGGTACATACAACACCGGCCTATTGATCGACCCCACGCATCAATGCATACCAACTATGCAATTAACATATCGCTGCCCCTGCTCCACTATCCGCCCCAATAAGAACCGTGCGCCGCGTCCAGGCGATGCACGTCATAAAAGCGGTGGAGTACTTATCTATGACAGCCTCAATCCCACGCGGACGCTCCCGGGCCAGTGCGATTTTCCGGGTCACCTCGGGTAACTTTCTCGAGCAGTTCGACTTCTTCCTCTTCGGCTTTTACGCCACACAGATTGCCGCCGTGTTCTTCCCGGCCAGCAGCGAATTCGCCTCGCTGATGATGACCTTTGCCGTGTTCGGCGCAGGCTTTTTGATGCGCCCGCTGGGCGCTGTGGTGCTGGGCGCGTACATCGATGACGTGGGCCGGCGCAAAGGCCTGATCGTCACGTTGTCGATCATGGCCAGCGGCACGATCCTGATCGTGCTGGTGCCCGGTTACGAAACCATCGGCCTGTTCGCCCCTGCCCTCGTGCTCATTGGTCGCTTGCTGCAAGGTTTCTCGGCCGGTGCCGAACTGGGCGGGGTGTCGGTGTATCTCTCAGAGATCGCGACACCGGGCAACAAAGGCTTTTTCACCAGCTGGCAGTCCGGCAGCCAGCAAGTGGCGATCGTCGTCGCGGCAGCGTTGGGTTATGGCCTGAACCAATGGATGGCCCCGGCGATGATTGCCGACTGGGGCTGGCGAGTTCCGTTTTTCGTCGGCTGCATGATCGTGCCGTTCATCTTCTTGCTGCGCCGCAACCTCGAGGAGTCCGAAGAGTTTGCCGCGCGCAAACACCGGCCGAGCATGGCCGAAGTGTTCCGCACCCTGGCACAGAACTGGCCGATCGTGATCGCCAGCATGTTGATGGTCGCCCTGACCACCACGGCGTTCTACCTGATCACGGTGTACGCGCCGACCTTCGGCAAGACCGTGCTGCACCTGAGCACCTCCGATGCCCTGCTGGTGACCTTGCTGGTGGGCGTTTCGAACTTCTTCTGGCTGCCCATCGGTGGCGCGTTGTCGGACCGCATCGGCCGACGTCCGGTGTTGATCGCCATGGCCCTGCTGGCGCTGGCATCGACTTATCCGGCGCTGTCGTATCTGGTGCAGGCGCCAAGCTTTATCAACATGCTGTTGGTGCTGCTGTGGCTGTCATTCATTTATGGCTTGTACAACGGCGCGATGATCCCGGCGCTGACCGAAATCATGCCGGTCGAAGTACGCGTCGCCGGCTTCTCCCTGGCGTACAGCTTGGCCACTGCCGTGTTCGGCGGTTTCACCCCGACCATGTCGACTTTTCTGATCCAGTACTCCGGCGACAAGGCTGCACCCGGCTACTGGATGAGCTTCGCGGCACTCTGCGCCCTGTGCGCGACGCTGTACCTCTACCGTCGTGCCGGTGGCCGCCTGCAACCGGCCCTGTCCTGAAACCGCCCATTGGAGAACATGTCCATGAACAAGCTATTGAATGTCGCGGCGTTGGTGATCGCCCTGGGCCTGAGCGCCGTCGCCCAGGCCGAAGAGATTCGCGTGATGACTTCCGGCGGCTTCACCGCCGCCTACAAGCGTCTCGGCCCGAAGTTCACGGCCGACACCGGCAACACCCTTGATACGATCCTTGGCCCGTCGATGGGCAAGGCCCCTGAGGCGATCCCCAATCGCCTCGCTCGCGGTGAACAGGCCGACGTGGTGATCATGGTCGGCTATGCGCTGGACGATCTGATCAAGCAAGGCAAGGTCGACCCGGCATCACGGGTCGAACTGGCGGACTCACGCATCGGCCTGGTGGTGCGCGAAGGCGCGCCGAAGCCGGACATCAGCACGGTCGACAACTTGAAGAAGACGCTGCTCGACGCTAAGTCAGTCGCCTATTCCGACAGCGCCAGCGGCGTGTACATCGAACAGCAATTGTTCAAGCGCTTGGGCATTGAGGACTCGCTCAAAACCAAATCGACCATGGTGCCGAAAATCCCCGTGGGTTCGGTGGTGGCCACCGGCGATTATCAACTGGGGTTCCAGCAGGTCAGTGAGTTGCTGCCCGTGCCGGGGGTGAGCTTTGTGGCGAAAATTCCGGAGCCTGTGCAATCGGTCACCCGTTTCGCCGCGGGCATTCCGGTCGATGCGCAACACCCGGCGCAAGCCAAGGCGCTGCTCGACTACATGGCGTCGGCGCAAGCCCAGGCAGATGTGAAGGCGACGGGGCTGGACTCGATCAGTCGCTGAGGGTCGGCGGTACGACCTTCATTTCCACCACCAGGCGTTCCAATTCCAGTGCGGCCGGGGTCAGGGTACGACCCCGGCGCTTGATCAGCCCGACGCTGCGCATCACCTGCGGATCGGTGAGCGGCACCCGCGTCAGAATCGGGTGATCCGCCGCCGGCATCGCCATCAACGGCACCGCCGCCACACCCAACCCCGCCTCCACCAGACCGATCATGGTCGTCACGTGCAGGGTTTCGCAGATGCTCTGGCGCTGCGGCACCACCCGAGCCAGTGCCTGGTCCAGTAAAAAACGGTTGCCCGAGGTCTTGCCCAGCGAGATGTAGTCCTGCTGATAAAACTCGTCCCAGGTCACGCTGGTGCGACCGGCCAGGGGATGATCGCGTCGGCAGGCCACCACGTAGCTCTCTTGCACCAGCGGCTCGAAATCCACTTCGGCCTCCAGGGTGCCCATGAAGCTCAGGCCGAAATCCGCCTCGCCATTGACCACCGCGCTCAGCACTTCATGGGCGCTGGAGTCCAGCACCTTGACCTTGATCCTTGGAAATTGGCGGTGATAGCGGGCGATGACTCGCGGCATGAAGTAGTACGCCGCTGACGGCACGCAGGCGACGGTGACATGACCGAGGCGGGTCGAGGCCACCTCGCTGATGCCTAGCAAAGCCACGTCCAGATCATCCAGCAAACGTTCGACACTGGGCATGAAACCGCGCCCGGCCTGGGTCAGGCTGACCTTACGCGTGGTGCGGTCGAACAGCCGTACGCCGAGGGCGTCTTCGAGTTTTTCGATCCGCCGGCTCAACGCTGGCTGGGAAATACGCACGGCATCGGCAGCCTTGCGAAAACTGCCCTGCTCGACCACCGCACGGAAGGCTTGCAGGTCGTTGAGGTCGAAATTGATGGCCATGGTGCGCACTCGAAGGATGGAGCCAATTGATTCGCTTACCCTATAAATGTAACCAATTAATGCAAAATGTAACAACTTAGGCCGAATGCCCTGTAGGAGCGAGCATGCTCGCGAGGGTCGTCAACAATGACGCGCCCTGCCCGATTGATCGCGGTGCCTGGACGTTATTCGCGAGCGTGCTCGCTCCTACACACAGCGCGGCCTTTGTGAATGCACGGTGAACCTGTAGGAGCGAGCATGCTCGCGAGGGTCGTCAACAATGACGCGCCCTGCCCGATTGATCGCGGTGCCTGGACGTTTTTCGCGAGCGTGCTCGCTCCTACAGACAGCGCGGCTTTTTTGAATGAACGGTGAACCTGTAGGAGCGAGCATGCTCGCGATGGTCGTCAACGATGACGCGCCCTGCCCGAATGATCGCGGTGCCTGGACGTTTTTCGCGAGCGTGCTCGCTCCTACACACAGCGCGGCTTTTGTGAATGAACGGTGAACCTGTAGGAGCGAGCATGCTCGCGAGGGTCGTCAACGATGACGCGCACCGCCCGAATGATCGCGGTGCCTGGACGTTTTTCGCGAGCGTGCTCGCTCCTACACACAGCGCGGCCTTTGTGAATGCACGGTGAACCTGTAGGAGCGAGCATGCTCGCGAGGGTCGTCAACGATGACGCGCACCGCCCGAATGATCGTGGTGCCTGGACGTTTTTCGCGAGCGTGCTCGCTCCTACAGACAGCGCGGCTTTTTTGAATGAACGGTGAACCTGTAGGAGCGAGCATGCTCGCGATGGTCGAAAACGATGACGCGGCCTGCCCGAATGATCGCGGTGCCTGGACATTTTTCGCGAGCGTGCTCGCTCCTACAGGGGTACGCGTTTGCCGGTTCGAAGGCCGTCTGGCTTCTGCTTTGGTTGTTGATCTGTCGTGCCTCGTCGCGACGAGCCCAACTTGGCCTATGCTTTTTATCCATCCAATCACTTCGGCTTGTGACATGTCCGCCCCCGAATCCAGGCTCCTGCAAAGCTGGCACCACAACGCCCGGTCCTGGATCGAGGCCATCCGCGGTGGCGCCATCGAAAGCCGCCTCCAGGTCACCGACCAGGCCATGCTGCTGGCCGTGCAAGGCCGTCAACCCGAACGTGTCCTCGACCTGGGTTGTGGCGAGGGCTGGCTGTTGCGTGCACTGGTTGAACGCGGCATCGACGCAACCGGCGTGGATGGCGACGAAACGCTGGTCGAAGCGGCACGGGCGGCAGGCTCGCCAAACGTGCAGTTGGCCAGCTATGAAGCGCTGGCAGAAGCAAAGGTGGACATCGGCCGGGACTACGACCTGATCTGTGCCAATTTCGCATTGTTGCACCAAGACATCATTCCCCTGCTCGCCGCCATGAACGCCCTGCTCGCCCCCGGTGGTGCGCTGGTCATCCAGACACTGCACCCATGGGCGGCGGCGGCGGGCGACTATCAGGATGGCTGGCGCGAAGAGACCTTCACCGGGTTCAAGGGCCAGTGGCAGCCCATGCCGTGGTACATGCGAACGTTATCGAGCTGGATCCGGGCGCTGGACATGGCTGGTTTTCGGCTGGTCGAGCTGCAAGAGCCACAGCACCCGCAAAGCCCGGTGCCGCAATCGTTGTTGATGGTGGCTGAGCCGCGAGGGTGATGGGCGGACGTAGTGTCGATTTCGCATACAGATGCGAAATCGACGCCTACACAAAACCCGGACATCACCTGAGGCCGTAGGAGCGTGGCTTGCCCGCGAAGGCGTTGGGTCAAGTTACATCAATGTTGGCTGGACCGGCGCCATCGCGAGCAAGCTCTGCTCCTACAAAAAAACACGGACATCACCTGAGGCCGTAGGAGCGTGGCTTGCCCGCGAAGGTGTTGGGTCAAGTTACATCAATGTTGGCTGGACCGGCGCCATCGCGAGCAAGCTCTGCTCCAACACAAAAACCCGGACATCACCTGAGGCCGTAGGAGCGTGGCTTGCCCGCGAAGGCATTGGGTCAAGTTACATCAATGTTGGCTGGACCGGCGCCATCGCGAGCAAGCTCTGCTCCTACAGTGCAACGATTACATCTGCATAAGAGTCAGGAGAAGATCATGCGCACACTCACCGTTGCCGCGTTCATCAGCCTGGATGGCGTCATGCAGGCCCCCGGCGGGCCGCAGGAAGACCAGAGCGGTGGCTTCCACTTCGGTGGCTGGATCGTGCCCTACGCCGACGAGATCACCGGCCAGGCCATACAGGAACTGTTCTCGCAGCCGTTCGAGCTGTTGCTGGGACGTCGCACCTACGACATCTTCGCCGCCTATTGGCCACACATTCAGGCCGGTTCAAACGTGATCGCCGACCTGTTCAACAACGTCCCCAAACATGTAGCCACCCATCGACCCGATTCCCTCGACTGGCAAAACAGTCAGGCACTGCAGGGCAATCTTGTCGATGCGATCAGTGCACTCAAAAGCCAGGGCGATTCCCAACTGCTGACCCAGGGCAGCGGCGACCTGGTGCGTCAACTGCTCGCCGCCGGGTTGGTCGACGAATTGCGACTGATGACGTTTCCCGTCCTGCTAGGGCATGGCAAGCGCTTGTTCGACGACAACGCCCAAGCGTCGGCCTTTACCTTGGCGCATTCGATCACGACACCCGGCGGCGTGCTGGTCGCCCGCTATGTGCGCAGCGGCGAGGTGCGCACCGGAACCTTCGAAGACGCGAAGCGCGAGTAAGCCCCATAGTACTTAATGCTGCTCACTTAAAAACTTCCCGATGCGGGGAATACCCTTGTGGCGAGGGGATTTATCCCCGTTGGGTCGCGAAGCGGCCCCTGCATCGGGTCAAACAGGCTGAACAGTCTGGGCTGATGGCTGCTTCCCAGCCAAACGGGGATAAATCCCCTCGCCACAAAAAGGTGCCTGTTCTTAAGTGAACAGCATTCCCCATAGAACGATGGTCATTCCAGCAACGAGACCAGACGCGGCTCGATCGCGCCCTCTTGCACCTCCAGCAGCGCCAACGTCACCGGCAACTTGAAACGCCGTGGCCCAGCGCTGCCGGGGTTGAGGTAGAGCCGATCGCCGCGCCATTCGATGCATGGCTTGTGCGAATGACCGGTGATCACCAACCGGACACCTGCGTCCAGCGTCGCAGGCACATCCGCCATGTCGTGGAACAGCAGGGTTTGCCATCCGTTGAGGTCAAACAGCAGGTGGTCGGCGATCTGATCGGCCCACGGGGCATTCCGATCATTGTTGCCGCGCACGACATGCAACGGCGCAATAGCCTTGAGTTGCTCGAGGATGTCGGGTTTGCCGATGTCACCGGCATGAATGATCCGCTCGCAGCCCTGCAAAGCGGCAAGGGCTTCAGGGCGGAGCAAGCCATGGGTATCGGAGATCACGCCCACTTTCATGAAACACTCCTGACTGCGCTCGGAAAAATCCAGAATACCTGATCAAGGCAGCCCGGCTCCCGCGGCAAGCTGACCTGCGCGGATCTGCGGCATAGGACATGGGCAGTGCCTCATTTTCAAGGTTGATTGAGTGAGTCTTCAGTTGCTCGAACCTCGCACCCGGCACAGGGGACGGCGCTATATGTCGATGATCGTCGTCCCGGCGATGGACTCGGCGAACCCGCCACCGAGCAGCCGTGCAGGCGTTTCAAAACCGCCCCGCCGCTCGCCTTGCAGCACTCGGCACGCTGCCTCGACGGCCGCCAGTGGCGTGTAGGTGTAGCCGTTGACCGTCTCGACAATCGAACGGGCAACCGTGCCGTCAGTCCCGATCACCTCTGCCACGGCGCGTGCGCGATGGGCATCACGCTCCTGGGCACTCGGCCCTTCGGGGAGCAAGGACAGATCGCCCTCGGGAAACGCATCACCGGTGATGTGCACATACAGGGCAATGTTGGGGATACCCGTCGAATGCCAGCCCGTCACCAGGTCGCCGAACGACAATGGCGCGCACGGCACCGGGCCGTCGCCGAAATCGAAGTGACGCGGCTGCACATCCGGAGCCGCCACGAGTTGACCATCGACTCGTGCCAGAAGGCCCGCCCCAATGATCTCGCTGACACTCAGGGCCGACCCCCGTGACATGGAACCTGCAACCTGCAGTGCGATCCGTAGTGTGTGCGGTTGCTGCACGCGTCGAGCGACATGCATCGCCAGGCAATCGGTCGGCACCACGTCCCAACCGACACCGGGCAGTAACATGACGCCCGCCGTGGCGGCCTGAGCCCCAAGCTGCTCCGCCTGGCGATACACATTGATCTCCGCCGTGATGTCCAGATAGTCGACACCAGCCTCGATGCAAGCTTGCATCAGGGCAGGCGCCGTCTGCGCGAACGGCCCGGCGAAGTTCAGCAGGACCGAGATGCCCTCCAGGGACTTCGCGGCGTGGGCATCGGCGTTGAACAGGCGATAAGGCACATCCAGCCTTGCGGCGAGCGATTGCAGTTTTTCGGCATTGCGCCCGGCGATGACGAGGTCCAGCGCTCGCCCCTTGGCCAGTTCGGCGGCCATGCGACCGGTGTACCCCGTCGCCCCGTAAATCATTAATGTGCTCATGGGGTGTGCTGCCAGTTTTTATAGACAAATTCGAGGCTGTAACCGTCGGGGTCCAGGACATTGGCGGCGTAGTAATCGGGGTCGTAATGCAGACGTGCACCTGGGGCACCGTTGTCGACCGCGCCGCTTCGCATAGCCGCCGCATAGGCCGCTTCGACTTCGGCCTTGCTGCTCGCCACAAAGCCGACATGCACCGCCCGCCCCTCCACCACGCCTTCGCGCAACCAGAAAAACATGCGTCCATTGGCACCGAAGCCTTTCAGATCCGGATGCCCTGGCGGTCCGTCCTTGCCGTCGTAATCAAGCCTTGCGGTGATGCCCAGCGGGGTCAGTGCCGCTGTGTAGAAATCAACTGAACGATCGATGTCGCTGACCGACAGAAAAAGGTGATCAAGAATGGGCAAGCCTCGCATTCAGATACTGATTCAAATGAAATAGCCGCCCGCCACTTCGATGGATTGGGCGTTGATCCAGCCCCCTTCTTCGCACAGCAGCATGGCGATGACGCGGGCGACATCCTCTGGTTCCCCCACTCTGCCAAGAGCGGTTTGTGAGGCCAGCAGCGCCTCGAACTCATCATTCAGGCCGCCGCCCAATTCGGTGCGAATCGCGCCCGGCGAAACCGCGTTGGCGCGGATGCGCCGGTCACCGAACTCCTTGGCCATGTAACGGGTCAGCACCTCAAGTCCGCCCTTGAAGGCCGCATAGTGCGCCACACCGGGGGTGGCAACTCGGGTTGTGGCGCTGGTCAGATTGACGATGCTGGCGCCCTCGCCCAGCAAGGGCAGCAAGGTTTGCGTCAGAAAAAACGGGCCTTTGAGGTGAACACCTAGCAGATCGTCAAACTGCGCTTCGGTGACCGACGCCAGGGGCGTGAACTGGCCGTGACCCGCGTTGTTGACCAGCCCCGCCAGCGTTTCCATGCCCCAGGTATCGCGCAGCGTCTGCTGCACGCGTTCACGGAAATGACCGAATTGGCTGACATCCGCCACGTCCAGTTCAAGCGCCACAGCCTTTCCGCCCGAGGCCTGGATACGCTGGACGACGGAGGTTGCCGCCTCGGCATTACTTTTGTAAGTCAGGATGACGCCCAGGCCGCGCCGGGCACAGTGCTCGGCCGTACTGGCGCCGATGCCCCGGCTGCCGCCGGTAATAACGATAACGCTCATGCGCTGCTCCAATGTCACTGGGGTGAGTCACCACAGTAGTCATCTGCAGCGTGGCGAGCGCAGCCGTTCCTGCTCGAAACCTGCCTGTTTCTGCTTTTTGCTTGCGTGCGCGCATCCGCCTGGGGTCAGATGAACGCCATGAAAAGCCAACTGACAGAACTGCGCGCACTGGCAAGCCACGCCGAAAACCGCCGCACGGATACAGGTATCCCGCGCGTCGCCATGGTTCAGGGTGAAATCCCCGAACACCTGCTGGCTGCCGTCTACGAGCCGATGATCAACCTGATTCTGCAAGGCAGTAAATGCATGACCATCGCCGACCGGACGCTTCGATACGACCCGGCGACTTACTTCGTCATGTCCATCGACCTGCCAGCGGTCGGTCAGGTTAACCCCTCCACAGCCGGTGAACCTTATCTGGCGGTCAGCCTGACCCTTGATCCGGTTGTCTTGACCACGCTACTGGCCGACTTGCCCAAACCCCTCGGGCAGCATGAACAGGAAGCAGGTTTTTCCGTGGCCGCCGTCACGCCCGAACTGATGGATGCCTGGGTGCGCCTGCTGCGCTTGATGAACAAGCCGGAAGAAATCGCCGCCCTTGCGCCGGTCTACGAGCGGGAGATTCTGTACCGCGTGCTGCAAGGTCCCCACGGCTGGATGCTGCGCGACATCGCCGCCCCCGACAGCGCCATGGCGCGCGTCAACCTGGCCATTGCACACATTCGCCAGGACTTTGCCGCACCCATCCGGGTCGACGCATTGGCGCAGCTGGCGTCAATGAGCGTGTCAGCCTTCCACCGACACTTCAAAGCCGTCACGGCGCTCAGTCCCTTGCAGTATCAAAAGCGGGTACGCCTGCTACAGGCTCGATCGCTGATGGTGGCCCATGCCAAAAGTGTCACGGGCGCGGCGTTTGAAGTCGGCTATGAAAGCGCGACCCAATTCAGCCGCGACTATGCGCGGGTGTTTGGCTTGCCGCCGTCGAGAGATGCGGCGCGGATGTTGGGGGAAATTCGAAGTCAAAGCCCACACTGACACGCCAGCCTGAACGCGGTTGACTTGATGCTGTTTTATAGCGGGTAGATGTCCGCTCGATCAGCCTCCGCACTTGCCTGTAATACGGATCAGCTGACCACTTGCACCCGGCAAGACGCCTTTGCCAAGTTCGAAAATAGGCTCGCCGCGCAACAATGTCCGTGTCACGCGGCACCCTATGTGGCGACCTTCGTAGGCACTGTGTTTGTTCTTGTAGTAAAGATCTTCGGCCCGCACGGTATAGCTTTGCGTCGTATCGATGAAGACCAGGTCCGCATCCATACCCACGGCAATTTCGCCTTTGTGCGAGAGCCCGAAACGTTTGGCCGGGTTGGTGGCCAGCACGCGGCCCAGCAGCGATGGACTCAGGCCACGTTGCAATACGGCGGCATCAAACATCGCATCGACGCTGTTCTGGCAGGCAGACAGACCACCCCAGGCTTCAAAGGCGTTGTCCTTGTCTTTGAGGTCGAAAGTACAGGGCGAGTGATCAGAACCGAGGATGTCGATTTTTCCGGCCGAGAGGTACTCCCACATACGTGCCTGATTGGCATAGTCGCGGATCGGCGGCGAACACTTGGCGCGCGGGCCAATGGCATCCAGTTCCTCGGTGGCCAGTAGAAAATAATGTGGGCATGACTCCACCGACGCATCAACACCGTCAGCGATGGCGCGCTGTATGGCATCCACCGCCTCTGGGCAGCTGTTGTGCGCGATGTGCACACGACAACCGGTCTCCCGGGCTAACAGCAAGACCCGCTGCACGGCCTCGACTTCGGTGAAGACGGGACGACTGGCCACGTAATCGGACACCTTGGTCTTGCCTTCGGCTTTGGCCTTGGCACCGAGGCCATCCGTCAGCGCGGCATTTTCGCAGTGAATAACCAACAGATCGCCCGTTTCGGCGAGAATCTGCATGCCCTGATAAAGCTCGAAGTCGTTCACATTCTTGAAGTCGCCGGGCTTGCCCGAGCCGCAGGTCGCGACGAAGCATTTGTAGGCCGCCACGCCGGCTTCCGACAGCGCCTTGAGGTCGGCCAGATTCCAGGGAACCAGCCCGCCCATCAGCGCAAAATCGACATGGCACTTGTCCTCTGCCGCTTCGATTTTCAGGTTCAACGAGGCGATATCGGTCGTGGCGGGTATGGTGTTTAGCGGCATGTCGACAAAGCACGTGGTGCCGCCGGCCGCCATCGCCTCGCTGCCGGTCTTGTAGCCCTCCCACTCGGTACGACCGGGTTCGGAGATATGCATGTGGACGTCGACCATGCCGGGCATGACGTATTGCCCCCCGGCGTCGATGCTGTTCACGCAAGATTCGTCTATGCGGTCGGCCAGGACAGCGATCTTGCCGGCGCGAATGCCGAGGTCGCCCTGGACGACAGTGTCGCGCAGCACCAGTCTGGCGTTGCGGATGATGGTATCGAGCATGATTGCTTCCTCGTTATCAGGATTTCGCATCGGGTGGCCCGCTCAGTGGCTTGGGCACCCGCGGCATAAAGAGGGCATAGAGGACACCTGCCAGCAGTGTGCCGATCGTCCAGCCATACGCACCGACCTGACCGGCCTCCTGCGGCAACAGCACAAAGCCCATGGCAATGATCGCAGCCGGCAAGAACGCTGCGATCGCGCGAAAATTGAATCCACCCTGGTACCAGTAACTGGCGCTATGCGACTCGCTGTACAGGTCGTCGATCTCGATATGACGACGGCGGGTCCAGTAGTAATCGACAATGATCACCCCGAACAGCGGCCCGAGACAGGCACCCAGGCTGCCGACGAACAAATTGATCGCCACTGGATTGTTGTAGAGCTGCCACGGCAGGACGGCGATCGACAGCAGCGATGTGATAAGCCCACCGGTCGTGAAGCTGATGTAGCGTGGCGCAACGTTGGCGATGTCGTAGGCGGCAGATACGAAGTTGGCAACGATGTTGATCCCAATGGTGGCAATGACGAGTGTCAGGCAACCGATGATCAGCGCAGGCTTGTTTTCGATGCGCTCGACGACTTTGATTGGGTCGAGAATGGCCTCACCAAACACAGTCACGGTGCTGGCGGTGATGATCACGGTCACCAGTGCAAACAACATGAAGTTGAGCGGCAGGCCAAGCAAGTTGCCTCGCCGCACCGCCTGCGCGCTGGTGGCGAATCGCGAGAAGTCGGCGAAATTCAACAACAGTGCCGAGAAATACGCCACGACCAGCGCTACCACGCCGAGCATTTCACTGATGGTTTGCGCCACGGTCAGCTCACGCGTGGATAGCTTGAGGGTGAACACGCTCCAACCAGCCTGGCTCAGCATCCAACCCGCCAGCGCGAACATCACCACATAAACGGCAGGACCGCAGAAGTCGATGAAATGGCGCACCCGCTCCATTCCACGCCAGAACAACAGCTGTTGCAGCAGCCACATGGTCATGAAGCAGCCCCACCCCAGCCCCGAGAGCCCAAGCCAGCCTGGCCCGAGTGCCTGGTGCGTACCTGGGAAAATGGCCTCCACAAGGATCAGCAGGGATTCCGACCCGAGCCAGGTTTGCACGCCATACCAGACCACCCCGACGCCCGCACGAATCAAGGCAGGCAGGTTGGCGCCGAACACGCCAAAGCTGAGTCGAGCCAGTACCGGATAGGGCACGCCAGTGATATTCCCCATACTGCCAATGCAGTTGAGCAGAAAATTGACGATCAAGATGCCGCACAGCATCGACAACAAGATCTGCCAGCCAGCCAGACCGAGAAAGAACAGCCCTGCTGCGAACACATAGCCACCCAGGCTGTGAATGTCGCTCATCCACAGCGCAAAAAAACTGTATGTCCCCCAATGGCGCTGTTGCGTCGGCAGCAAATCGGAATTGGCAAGATGCGTGCTGGGCGCCACTTGCGTCTTCTTTTCGTGGGCTGCGTTCATGGTCGGCTCGCTCTCCTGGCGCATTCAATATGCACTGACGCCTTGGCGCGAGGGCTGAGTTCTGATGCCCCCGCGCTTCCCTCCCCGCTCTCAGCCGCCCAGCCGCTCCTGGACGACGAGAGCGATGCTGGAGACGATGCCGAGCACAATCATCAACGGCAGATAAAAACGAATCCATTTACCGAACTCAACCTTGCCCAATACCAGCGTGGCGACAAAGAAACCGGAAGTCGGAAAGAGAATGTCCGTTAACTGACCGCCCCAGGCATTGGCGGTCACGATGACCTGCAGTGGAATGTTCAACAGCGTTCCCAAAGGCGCCAGAACCGGCATCATCAACACCGTCAGTGCGGTTGCGCCGGGCACCAGGAAATTGAACAACGCTTCGACCCAGAACACGCCGATGGCGGATACCTGGCTCGGTACGGTCTGCAGTATTGTTTCCAGGTAGTGCACCACCGTGTCGGTGATGACGCCTCGATCCATCACCACGGCAATGGCACTGGCGATACCACACAGCAGCGCGGCGACCATAATGTCGCGCATCGAATCGTTGAGGTCATTGCAGATCTGTTGTGGGCTCTTTCCGGTGATGGCCGAGGCGATCAGGCCGATGCACAGGAACAGGCCGCCGATGGCATTGAAACCGAGGTTGTTGATCAGAATCAGCGCGATCGCAATCGGGAACATGACGAAACAGGCACACCCGGCCAGAATCTGCCGTGGCGTAGCTTGCAGAGCGTTCTGTTCTGACATGGCGGCCAATTTGGCACGCATCTCTTTATCCGTGTCGTAGGTGAAGCTCTTGGTGGGATCTTTTTTGACCCGCATCGCATAGGCCATCGTGTAGGCCACCGAAATCACAACCACGATCACCAGAATGACGGCGCGAAAGCCGGAGCCGGAAAATATCGGCAATTGGGCGATTTGTTGTCCCATACCGACCGAGCCTGGAATGGTCAGGCCATAGGTGAAGCCCATGCAAGGCCCCAACAGCGATACAGCCATCGCCGTCATGCCGTCATACCCCAATCGGTAGAACAGCGGCAGCAGAATCGGAACATAGGCCAGCGATAGCTCCGGCACACCAATGAACGCCCCCAGCGCTGCGAACAAGGTGATCAACACCGGAATGATGAGTATCTGTCGGTTACCGACAACCCGTGCCAGTTTCTGTACGCCGATGTCGATCAGTCCGGCGCGCTTGATCAACCCCATCCCTGCGCCAACCAGAAAGGTCAAAAATACGATGCCGGAGGCACGGTTCAGTCCGTCGGGAACTGAGGTGACAATGTCCATCCATGGACTTGCCCCTACAAAACCGGACACCAACTCCCCGTTAAATTGATGCCGCTGCCAAGCGCCTGAACTCCCTCGGTGAGCGATAGTTCAAAGCGCTGTGCGGATGCTGCTCATTGTAATGCTCGAAGGCAATTGCCAGGTTACGCAGCGCCGTTTCTCGATCCGGCTTGGGCATATGCGCTACGTAATCACGCTTGATTGTCTTTACGAAGCTCTCGGCCATGCCGTTGCTCTGTGGACTGCGCACTGGAGTGGTCACCGGCTGCAAGCCAATCTGCCGAGCAAACAGGCGTGTCTGTTCGGCGGTGTACGCCGAGCCGTTGTCGCTGAGCCATTGCACCGGTGTGGCGGGCAGTTGATCACCGAAGCGCTTTTCCACGCTTTCCAGCATCAGGTCGCGGATATCATCGCCGCTGTACCCGGTCGGGCTTGCGACCCAGCCGATGGCTTCGCGATCACAGCAGTCCAGGGCGAAGGTTACGCTCAGTTTGGCGCCGTCCTCGCAACGGAACTCAAAGCCGTCCGAGCACCAACGTGTATCGCTGGTTTGCACCGCAATACGGCCTTCGTGTCGACGCGGCACGCCGGGTTGTTTGATCCGGCGTTCAAGCAGCAGGTTGTGATCACGCATCACCCGGTAAACCCGCTTCACGTTGATCGCGGGTAGCGACTGGCTTTCACGGGCGCGACGCAGCAATCCCCAGACTCGACGGTAGCCATAGCTGGGCAGCTCACTGACCTGTCGCTGGATTTCAACTACCAGCTCAGCGTCGTTCACAGGTCTGATTCGCCGTGCTTTGGGCGATACCGATTGCTTGATTCGAACCGTTAATTGCGAGCGCGCCACACCGAGACATTCGCTGACCAGCTTCACTGGTCGTCCCCCGGCAACAAGGGTGAGTGCGCAATCCATTTTCGCGACTGGGCGATCTCCACGGCCTCTTTGAGGATTTCTGCTTCCATCGTTTTCTTGCCCAGCATCCGTTGCAGTTCACGGATCTGCTTGAGCGCATCGCTCAGCTCAGAGGCCGGCACCACGGCTTCACCGGCGCTGACTGCCGACAGGCTGCCGTCCTGATACAGCTTGCGCCACAGGAACAGCTGATTGGCATTGATGCCGTTGCGCCGAGCGACGACCGACACACTTTGCCCTGGCTCAAGGCTCTCGCGAACCATGGCCAGCTTTTGCTCTGGGCTCCAGCGGCGCCGCCGCTCCTGACCCAAAAGCTCCCCACTCTTATAGTTGCTGTTAGTCATAAACATAACCGTTTGCCTATCCCTTATCGTAAGGGGGAAACGGTGTCCTGTCTTTCATGGGGCTCGTTCAGGCGTCTCTTACAGTCTCGTTCATCGGAGTGCTGCGCTATATTCTCCAACGCGGGCCCATTACCGCCGACAAGCTGCATGGCGCGCTTGCGGGGTACATCATGCTGGCCTTCGTCTGGTCGTTCGTCTATGCCCTGGTCGAGATATCCAACGCTGCTTCATTCGGTCCTGGCCACCTCGACTTCGAACAGCCCGGTACTTTCTTCAAGCTGATCTATTTCAGCTTCACAACGCTCACCACCACCGGTTACGGCGATGTCATTCCATTGACCAACCACGCCCGCTCACTGGTGATGGTCGAAGAGTTTTCAGGCGTCTTTTATGTGGGTGTTGTGATCGCGCGATTGGCCGGCCTGTATCCTTCGAATCAAACTAAGTGACTCTTGATTCGCCTGAGTCAACTCTGGACATTTGTGGCTCGGCGATAGCCCGGTGGAGCTGGATGGGAGCCACCCATTTCCTGAATCGGTACTCTTGCCGCAGGCCAGGCAGAGGAGCTACTTTTTCAACAGAATCGGCCAGAAGCAGCCGGTGGACGCAGCGATAGCAAATGAGTAGCTATGCTTGGTCTACTCAGGGATAAACGACAGTACAAGGAATGTTATCCATCAAGCCCGTGAAGGCGTTATCACCCCACTTGAGGCCTATTTAGCGTCAGGCCCAAAGAGGAGTTCGCCATGACCGTCGTCGATCGCCTCAAGTATTTGCGCGTCGTTCTAGTGTTGGCTGGCCTCGCGTGCCTTGCTCTGTACCCACTGATGTTGTTCTGGCCGTCCGGCTGGGCCTGGCACGTCGGTCACTCGGACTACCCAATGATGATCGTTGGCATCTACGCCACACTTGGCGTGTTCTTGATCCTGGCCGCACGTGAACCATTAGCCAATCTGAGCCTAATCTGGTTCACGGTGTGGTCCAGCGCCGTACACGCAGCAATCATGGCCATCCAGGCGGTCACCCAGACGGGGCAAATGGGACACTTGGCAGGTGATGTGCCGGCGCTCTTCATCGTGGCGATTGCCTTGGCCATCTTGACGCCCCGCTCGCAATTAGCCGCTCTGCCCCGGACACACAATGGGGCCTAAGAGCAGGTTTGACTGTCACGACTGACGGGGTGAGTCCATTGTCGTGGCGCAGCCATCGCGATGATCTCCTGCGCACGGCGGTTTTCAGTTTCTGGCTGTTGATCATGAAACGGTCGTCTTCGGCGCCCGATTGAAGTGTCCAAAATCATTAGGCCAGTTCAGCCTGCTCGCGATAGCGATGTGTCAGCCGGCACAGGTGTTGAATGTGCCGGCCTCATCGCGGGCAAGCCTCGCTCCTACAGGTAGGGCGTGGGGTTCACGTTATGAGCCGCTTTTCTGTAGGAGCGAGCATGCTCGCGATAGCGTTCTGTCAGTCGGCACAGGTGTTGAATGTGCCGGCCTCATCGCGGGCAAGCCTCGCTCCTACAGGTAGGGCGTGGGGTTCACGTTATGAGCCGCTATTTTGTGGGAACGAGCATGCTCGCGATAGCGTTCTGTCAGTCGGCACAGGTGTTGAATGTGCCGGTCTCATCGCGGGCAGGCTCGCTCCTACAAAGTGCGTCGCTGTGTAGGAGCTGCCGCAGGCTGCGATCTTTTGATCTTGTTTTCGAAAATCAAAAGATCGCAGCCTCGTTGCACTCGACAGCTCCTACAGGGGAAGCGGTGGCAGATGGGTTTGAGTTAACCGGGGGAGCGATACCGCGAGGCCCGCCAGAGGCTTTGCGATTCTTGTGTGAGATGGCGCAAGCCGCTGCGGTCCAGCATGCGTTCGGACTCCGCTTGCACCTCGGCCAGCACCGCGGCCTCGTCGACGGCGCGCACGACGTAGTCCTCCATCAGGATCTTGCCGTCGACGATGGTGGTGCACACGTCCGCGCCGTTGGCGAAGCAGGTGACGCGGTGGACCGGCATGTTCATCGGCATCAGGTGCGGCTTGAACAGGTCGATCAGGATGATGTCGGCTTTCTTGCCGACTTCCAGCGAGCCGATCTCGTGTTCCATCGACAGTGCCCTGGCGGCATCGATGGTGACCATTTCCAGCACTTTGCCCTGGGGCAGGATGTCCGGGTCACGGAAATGGCGGCGGTGGTAATGCATGCACTGGAACATGTGGCGGAACATGTCGTAACCACGGTCCGGGGCGGCGCCGTCGGAGCCGATGGCGACCGTGACATTGGCCTCGATCAGCTCCGGCACCGGGCAGCGACCCAGGATCGACATGATCGCGCTCGGGTTGTGCACGATGCTGGTCCCCGTCTCGTGGCACAGGGCGATATCTTCTTCGGTCAGGTCGATGCAGTGCGACATGAAGGAGCTCGGGCCGAGCAGGCTCAGTTCGCGATGGGCCAGCGCCAGCGTTCCGGCGCGGTGGCCATCCTGGGTGAACGTCAGGCCGTAGCGCTGAGCCAGCGCCCGGTAATCCTGAGCTTGCTGGCGGAACAACGGTGCCAGCGCCAGATGCTCGGGCTCGTACTGTGGCGCGTACACCGGCAAGGTGATGGCGATGCGCACCCGGCCGTCGCCCAGGCCGTCGCAGGTCCGGGCGACTTCTTCGCAGACCTGGAACATGGTCTCGAAACTGACCTCGCGCCGAGCAGGCGGCTCGCTCGACCAGTCCAGATAAGTGCGCGGTGCTGGTGGCCGCGACGGCCCGACGGCAACCACCGAGCGAGTACCGATGTCGGCGACCGCCCGGGCGTGGCGTTGCGCGTAGACCGGATCGTCGACCCGCATGATCGAATCGCCGCCGCCCAACAGCGAGACGCCGGTGGTGGTGCCGCATTTGAGCCGCTCCAGCGCCGATAACTTGGCCTCGACCTCCCAAAATTCCACGCCGGAAGCCGAGGTGTAGATTGTCTGGCATGCTTCCATCCAGGCATCGCCCTCCCCGCCGCCGATGGTCTTGAGCATGGCGTGGCCGGCGTGGGCGTGGCTGTCGATCAAGCCCGGCAGCACCGCCTTGTTGCGGGCATTGATGATCTTGTGCGCCGTGAAGCGAGCCCGCAGTTCATAGGTGCGCCCCACCGCCACGATGCGGTCGCCGAGCACGGCCACCGCGCCGTCTTCGATGACGCGCCGTTGATCGTCTACGGTAATGACCACGCCGTGCTCGATCAGCAGGTCGACTTTGGTGAAGGGCGCATCAGCGTCGTAGTGAAATGTCATACAAGGCATCCGGAGAAAGTGTTGGGGATCACAAGCGGCTGTGCAGCAGGCTGCCGTTTTTTGCCACGACGACGCCGCGGCTGATCACCGTGCGCGCCAGCGGTCGAGACACAACGGCTTCGCTGAGCGTCTCGGTCGGCAGCAACAACAGGTTGGCGGTTTGCCCGGTTGCCAATCCGTGATCACTGCGCCCCAGTGCCCGCGCCCCATTGCAGGAAGCGGCATCAAACGCTGCGCAGATCTCCGGATCCGTCCGCATACCGCAGCGCAACGCCAGCAGCATCGCGCGTTCGAGCATGTCGCCATTGCCCATGGGGGTCCATGCATCGCGAATGCCATCGGAACCCAGGCACACATTGACTCCCGCTGCGCGCAGTTCGTTAAAGGGCGGGATGGCAATATCCGATGGCGCCGTGGTCATGAGGGAAATCCGATTGGCCGCCAGGCGTTCAGCCAACGGCTGTACTTGAGACCAGTCTTTCATGCCCAGGCAAAAGGCATGGCTGATCATGACGCGCCCCTGACGCTGATAGCGCTCGGTGAAATCAGCGATGCGAGCAATCTGCCACAGTCCCAACTCGCCCCCGTCATGCAGGTGGATGTCGATACCGCGATCAAACTGGCTTGCCAGCTCGAACAGGATCGTCAGGTGCGCGATAGGATCGTTGTCGATGCCGCAAGGGTCCAGCCCGCCGACCACCTCGACCCCAAGCACCAGGGCTTCGCGCATCAAGTCTTCAACGCCGGGCCGGTTGACCAGGCCCACCTGCGGGAAGGTGACGAACTCGATATCCACCAGGTCGGCGTAGCGTTCGCGCAGTTCCAGCATGGCGTGCACATGCTCGATACCCAACTCGGGATCGGCGTCCACATGGCAACGCAACAGCAGCGAGCCGCGCGCGATGCATTGTTCCAACAAAGCACCTGCACGCTCGGCAATAGGTGACTTGAGCTCGCGCAGGATTTGCCGCTCGTTCGCTATGCGCGCCTTGAGGTTTGGGCCTGCGCTGTGCGGGCGCCACGGTTGGCCCCACAGGGTCTTGTCCAGGTGGATATGGCTCTCCACCAATGACGGCACGAGTATATGACCTTGCCCATCGAGATCAGGGCCAACCACTGGATTACCGCTGACTGGCCGACGCTCGCCGATGCGACCGTCGACAATTTGCAGGTCTTCCATTGCGCCGCCGTAGGGGCGGACATTACGCAACCAGAACGTCATTTGAACCTCATCACTGTTGGAACGCGCCCCGCTGCCGGGCAGGCAACGGGGCCACTCACTCAAAGGGTTACTCACCCAAGAGCTATTTCAAGTTGCCGGCCAGGAACTGCTTGAGCCGCTCACTTTTGGTGTGCTTGAACAGTTGCTCCGGGTTGCCTTCTTCCTCGATCTTGCCCTGGTGCAGGAAGATCACGTGGTTGGACACCTCGCGGGCAAAGGCCATTTCGTGCGTCACCACCACCATGGTCCGCCCTTCTTCAGCCAGGGCCTGCATCACCTTCAGCACCTCGCCGACCAGCTCTGGGTCAAGGGCCGAGGTCGGCTCGTCGAACAGCATCACCTCCGGCTCCATCGCCAGGGCACGGGCAATCGCCACGCGCTGCTGCTGGCCACCGGACAGGTGCGACGGGTACTTGGCCTCCATGCTCGCCGGCAGGCCGACCTTGGCCAGGTACTTGCGCGCGCGGGCCACTGCCTCATCGCGGCTCAGGCCCAGCGCATGCATCGGCGCTTCGATGACGTTTTCCAGCACCGTCATGTGCGCCCACAGGTTGAAGTGCTGGAACACCATCGACAACTTGGTGCGCATGCTTTGCAACTGCTTCTGGTTGGCCACGCGCAGCCCGCCGTTCTTGTCCTTTTCGGTGCGGATTTCCTCGGCGTTCACCGTGATGCGCCCGGCGCACGGTTGCTCAAGGAAGTTGATGCAACGCAAGAAGGTGCTCTTGCCCGAACCGGAGGAGCCGATGATGCTGATCACATCCCCTGCCCTGGCCTTGATCGACACGCCCTTGAGCACTTCGTGGTTGCCATATTTCTTGTACAGATCGTCTACGGTCAGTTTGTACATGGTGTTGCCCTGGGTATGCGGCCTTCAGGCGGCCTGGGGTTTCAGGAAGGCCAGCCAGCGGGTTTCACCGCGACGAAATAGCCAGACAAGCGACAGCGCAATCACCGCGTACAACAGGGCGGCGATGAAGAAGGCCTCGAATGAAGCATAGGTGGCCGAGTTGACGTCACGGGCGACCTTGAGGATGTCGGGCACCGTGGCGGTGAACGCCACCGAGGTCGAATGCAGCATCATGATCACCTCGTTGCTGTAGTACGGCAGCGCGCGACGAAGGGCCGAGGGCAGGATGATGCGGCGATACAGGTTGAACCGGGACAGGCCGTAAGCCCTCGCCGCCTCGACCTCGCCGTAGGGCACCGACCTGATCGCGCCGGCGAAGACTTCCGTGGTGTAGGCGCAGGTGTTGAGCGCGAACGCCAACACCGTGCAGTTGAAGCCCTCGCGAAAGAACATGTCGAGGAATTCGTGCTCGCGCACCACGCTCAGGCTGTAGACACCGGTGTAGATGATCAACAGTTGGATATAGAGCGGCGTGCCGCGAAATACATAGGTGTAGAACCACACCGGCAGCCGCACGAACTTGTTTTTCGACACCCGCGCCACGGCCAGCGGCACCGACAGCACGAAGCCGATGGCGATCGACAGCACCAGCAGCCACAAGGTGATGGCCAGGCCGGAGAAGTTGGCGCCGTCCGACCACAGGTACGCTTGCCAGTATTCCTGGATAATCGCGATCACAGTTCTGCCTCCCGGATACCGACGGAGTAATGATGTTTAAGCCAGGTCAGGACGCCGTTTGAAAGCGTGGTAATGGCGAGGTAGATCAGGGCACCGATCACCGTGAAGTAGAACAACTGCATGGAGCTCTTGCCGGCATCCTGGGTGACCCGGACGATATCGGACAGACCAATGATGGACACCAGTGCGGTCGCCTTGATCATGACCTGCCAGTTGTTGGCGATACCGGGCAAGGCAAAACGCATCATTTGCGGGAACAGAATGCGATGGAACCCCTGCCATGGGCTCAGGCCATAGGCCATGGCCGCCTCCAGCTGGCCACGGGGGACCGCCTGGAAAGCACCGCGGAAGGTTTCGGTAAAATACGCACCGTAGATGAACGCGAGGGTCGCGACACCGGCGAGGAAGGGATCAATGTCGATCTGATCCATGCCCAGCCCTTCGGTGATCTGGTTGAGGACGATTTGAATGCTGTAGAACAACAGCAGCATGGTCACCAGGTCAGGAACACTACGAATCATCGTGGTGTAGACGGTGGCGATATTGCGCAACCACCGGTTACCCGACAACTTGGAACTGGCGCCGGCCAAACCAATGATGACTGAGGCCAGCAGCGATAATATCGCCAGCTTCAATGTCATCCAGGTGCCGCTCGCAATCAGCGGCCCATAATCTACCAAGGACATTACATTCTCCTTGAACCCGACGCGGCGATCGATGCCGCCTGGCGTGTCCAATCGTGTTTTTCTTGTTTTTGAATGCCGCAAAGTCTGGGCTCGCAAATCAGTCGCGTGCTTTCAGGGCGAACGACTCCACCGCGGACAGACTTTGCTTTGCCTGTCTAACTGTTGTTTTTTCTGGTTTTGAACTTCGCAACTACATGGAAAGTTGCAACCGATCAGTTGTACACATCAAAGGTGAAGTACTTGTCGGAGATCGTCTTGTAAGTGCCGTCACTGATAATCGCCGCGAGCGCCCCGTTGATCTTTTCGCGAAGTTCAGTGTCTTCCTTGCGCAAGCCAATTCCCGCGCCCTCACCCAGGGTTTTCGGGTCGCGCAGCAAATCGCCGGCAAAGGCGAAATCACGCCCGGCCTCGGTTTTCAAGAAGCCCAGATCGGCCTGGACCGAGGATTGCAGCGCGGCATCCAGGCGTCCGGCAATCAGGTCCTGATACACCATGTCCTGGTTCTGGTAAGTCATGACGGTGACACCCTTCGGCGCCCAGTAAGCCCTGGCATAGGTTTCCTGGGTGGAACCCTGCTCGATCCCGACACGCTTGCCTTGCAGGGATTCGGGGGTTGGCAGCAGAGGGGAGCCTTTTTTCGCAATCAGACGGGGCAGGACATTGCTGATTTTGTCGGAGAACGCGATCTGCGCCGAACGTTTCTCGGTCATGCTCATGGAAGAAAGAATGCCGTCGAACTTCTTGGCCTTGAGTGCCGGGATGATGCCGTCGAACGAGTTTTCGACCCATACGCATTTGACCTTCAGCTGTTCGCAGATCGCATTGCCAAGATCGATATCGAAACCCACGAGCGAGCCATCGGGCGCTTTTGACTCGAACGGCGCGTAAGTGGGGTCGACGCCGAAGCGAATGACTTGCAAGTCTTTCGCGTACACGCCGCCCGCGGCCAGGGCCAGAACAACCGAAACTGCAAACTTTTTCATTTTATTCTCCGTATGCACCTAGGTATTGCGGTTATAAAAAATGGCCAACCCTGTATGTATTCCCGATCCCTGTAGGAGCGAGCACGCTCGCGATGAACCTGAAAGCACCACGTTTAACCCGTAAACACGCGTCATCGTTAACGACCATCGCGAGCAGGCTCGCTCCTACAGGTATTCATCACAGCCCTTGCATGCTGCGTCGGTAGCTCGCCGGAGCAAACTTGACCGTCAGCACCGCCATCGCGCCGAGCACCCCGACATGCAGCCACCAGCCGGTGATGAAGCTTGCGCCGCAGTCGCGCAACCAGCCGATCAGCCAGGGCGCGCTGGACGCAAGCAAAAAACCGATTCCCTGAACAAAGGCCGCCAAGGTGCCCGCCGCTTGCGCCCCGGACAAATGGTCGAGGCTGACGATCAGGCTCAGCGAAAAGAATCCGCCAAGGCCGAAGCCTGCCAGCGCGACCCACAACCACGGCGCAGCGTTGGGGGCCATGGCGAAACCGGAAAAGCCCACGACCTGCAACACGATGGTCAGCCACAGGGCCGCGCGTCGGTCGATGCTGCGACGGGCGAGCATCGGCATGGCGAACGCCGCCGTCGCCTGGAACATCGCCAGCCATGCGAGCAAGTTGCCCGAGGCCTGCAAGCTCATGTGCTGCTGTTGGTAGAAGGACGGCAGCCAGGCCACCAGGCTCGAGTAGCCGCTGTTGGTGAGCCCGAAATAGGCGGCCAACTGCCAGGCACGCCGATTCCTGAAGAAGCTGCGGGTCGACACCGGCGCGGGTCCGCCAGCGGCCACCGGCGCCGTGCGTGGCGCGCACACCAGCCACAGCAAGAACACGGCAAGCGCCGGCAACGCCCAGATGGACAGCCCCAACCGCCAGCCACCATAGGCATTCAGCCAGGTACTGGCCAACGAGCCCAACGCCCCGCCGCCCACCAATGCCGCCGAGTAAAGCCCCATCACCATGGCAATACGATCAGCGAACCAACGCTTGGCGACACCCGGAATCAAGGCCTGGATCATCGCCACGCCGGCACCGGCGATACCTGCGCTGGCAATCAACTGCGCGCCGTCCTGGACCACCGCGCGGTACCCGCATCCGAGCATCAACAGTAACAATGCACCCGCCAACGCCCGACGCTCGCCGAAACGACGAGCGACACCGATACCCATGAAGGCAATCAGGCCCATCAGCACGAAAGGCAAAGTGGTCAGCATCGCGGCGGCGCGAAAATCGAGGCCGATGTCGACGCGCACCAGATCGAGTACCGGCCCTACCGAGGTCAGGAATGGCCGCAGATTCAAGCCCAGAAGCACCAGCAGTACCAGTGCGACCAATGACACTTCATGAGTGCGCGGCACGCTTGTCGCTGTCAGTGTCACGTCATTCGTCATCACATTTACCTCGGCAATGGAGTCACTTGTGGCGAGGGAGCTTGCTCCCTCGCCACAGGGTGAGTCGCTTGATCCGGAGATTAAAAGCAGGTGCTATTATTCGGAAATGAAATGATCGAATGACGGGTAGTGGGAAACGTAATGACCTCGACACTGATCGATCCGCTGCTGCTCAAGAGCTTCGTCGCCGTTGTAGAAAGCGGCAGCTTCACCCGCGCCGGGGAGCGCGTGCACCTGAGCCAATCGACCATCAGCCAGCAATTGAAGCGCCTTGAAGAGCAGCTTGGCTGCGAGCTGCTCAACCGCAACGGGCGCTACGTCGTCACCACCGAGGATGGCGAACGTTTGCTCGGCTACGCGCGCCGGCTCCTGGGGCTGATGGAAGAGATGGTGGAAGAGTTGCGCAAGGGCCACGCCCAGGGCGAGGTACACATCGGCGTGCCGGAAGACTTCGCCTCGGACTTACTGACGCCCACGCTCGGCGCCTTCGCCCGCGCACATCCGTCGATACGGCTGGAGATCAGCAGCGGGCTGAGCAACACGCTGTGGAAGCAATTCTGTGCCGGCGACTACGATCTGGTGCTGATCAAACAGCGTCCGGGACAGGCCGTGGGACACGCCGCCTGGCCCGAACCGCTGGCCTGGTTCGATAGCCTCAGCGAGCCGACGTATGAGCGCGATCCGCTGCCACTGGTGGTGTTTCCGGTCGGGGGTCTGTATCGCGATGAAATGATCCACGCGCTGGAGAGCACCGGCCGACGCTGGAGC
Source organism: Pseudomonas putida (assembly GCF_050990305.1). Lineage (GTDB taxonomy): Bacteria > Pseudomonadota > Gammaproteobacteria > Pseudomonadales > Pseudomonadaceae > Aquipseudomonas > Aquipseudomonas putida_AH. The sequence continues at coordinate 3,934,992 of NZ_CP158817.1, forward strand.
ATCGGCTACAGCAGCGCAAGCCTGGCCGGCATCCGCTCTGCCGTGGCCAACGGTCTGGGCGTCAGCGTGCTGCCCTCGCGCCTGGCACTGCCCGGCCACCGACGGTTGGGCGCCGCCGAGTCCTTCGCCGAACTGGCGCCCCTGGAAATCGCCCTGCACCTACGCCCCGATGCCCCGCGACGCGTGATCGACCTGGCCGAACAACTGACAACCCTGTGCGCCGAGGTGACCGACCACCTCGGCTGACTTCCCTGGAGCTGCCGCTAGCGCTAATCAAGAACCACCTGTCTCACGGCAGGTGGTTTTTTCATGCCTTGACCTCAGCCTTCACTCAACATGAAGAAGCCATGGCTGGCCTCCTTTCACGGCACCCTACGCACCATTGGGTAAAGGTCACTGGCGACAGCCGTTTGCCCCGCCCAAAACTACTTGAAGCGCCCCGCCGCCCCCAGCCAACCTGACGCGCCTTTCTGCAACCATTGCGTGGCAGTGGAATCATGTTTGATACGGCTATCCAGAAACGCCACACCAATGGCCTGAATCGCAGCAACCTGCTTGGGATCCGGGGCTGGCTCGCCCATCGGTCCATGGGAGCCACCGCCGGATTTTGCGCCGTGCTTGTGCCCTTTACCTTTGGAAGCGCTGCCGGACGCATCGCTGCCCTTGCCGGCCTTTTTCCCCGACCGGTTGAACAAATCGGTACCGGACAAAGTTTTGTGCGTCGCGTTGTCCAGCTCCAGCTGAACGCTGCCAGGCACCTTCACCGACTCGCCCAACACTTGTCGCTGTCGGTAAGAACTGACCCAGTTAAACGGGTCTTCGTCTTCCTGACCGGTCATCGACAGCACAGGCGCCGACATCTGGGCGAACACTTCTCGCCGGGCGTCGGCCTCCACATAAGGGCTGAGCAGCAACACCGCTTTAGGCTCAATCGCAACGCCCGACGTAGCGCCAGGCTCCAGTGCCCCGGCCAGAGCCTCAGCGGTCTGCGCCCCGACATCAAAGCCGGCCACCGCGACTTGGCTCCAGTCGATGGCAGCCAGTTGCGCGTCTCCTCTCGCGGCCCGAGCCCTGACTTCGGTCAAGACTTCCTGCAATGTAGACAGCCTGTCGCGCAAGGCGGCGGCGCTGTAGTCACTGCTTGCCACTCCACGGAAATCGCCATCCAAGGCCTGCCTCGATGCAAAAATCGACTTATCGTAGGCATGCCCTTGAACAGACAGCACCGCATAGCCGGCTTGTGCCCAAGCGTTGCGCCACACCACTCCCCCTGAAGCCGCCTCCCCCAACCCCGGCAAGTAAATAATCAGTGGCAAGCGCCCATGGGAAGCGGGCGCCAACCACGTCACATCCACCGATTTCTGACCGAGTTGCCATATGGCGTCCCAGCCAGAGGTTTCGTAGTGAGCCGGTTGATAGGCAGTGGCCAGATGTTCATTGAGCCGCTCGGTCAATTTGATTCGCGGGTCTGGCGGATCGCCTGCACAACCAGCGAGCAATCCCAGACTGCCCACTAAGGCACCCACCGCTAGCCAGTAGCGAGGTTGAAGGTTCATACGATTCACAAACTCGTTCAGACCAAGATGGCTGGCAGCGTAACCGCCCCGCAGGAAAATGAGGCATGAAGACAGGTAAAGAATGGGTAAAGGGCAATGTCGGATTCACACCGCACACTGAACGCGCGATAGGCACCCATCGTCCCCATTTACCCCGCAACTCGGTCCGGGCCTGTTGACCCCCCCCCCCCGACTCAGGGGAATTGCCCCCAATTTTCATCTTTCCATTCGACGCCATCGCAGCAGCCTCGATCGCCTGCAGAACGCCAGTCCCATGAGAAAATCTGGCGGTTTCACAGTCGTCTCCCGCCATTGGCATGGACTCTGCTTACGGCCAAAACCAAGGGCAAAGTGCCATCGACACAACGCGTATGTGGCTCATCACATGCTGGGAGGCAAAAGTATGAAGGCCAATAAAACAACTCTATCTTGCGCACGCTTCATGCGGCCGGACATGGCCTCGGCGATATTGTTGGCCCTCTGCGGGGCGGATGCCGGCGCTTCACCCATGGACGATGAGAGCCAGCCATCGCCCACCGACCCCTCCTACTATCGTCCCCAGCCGGCCGACCCTGCGGCCGCGTTGCTGGAAATTCGCACGATGCCGGAGGCCAACCACGGTTCGCTGTCCCTGCCCAATGGTGGCCAGGGCAACCGTGATACGCCACGGGCCGACAACGTCCTGCCCCCTGCCCTGCAGACCTCGTTCAACTTCCCCACCAACGGCAAGCCAAGCCCTATGTTTGGCGCCGAACCCTTTACCCAGCAGATGATTCTGTTCGAAGAGTTCGGCCCGGAGAAACTCGACCCGCAAACACCCCCGGCGCAAATGACTTTCCCGGTGCCGACAGTGGGCCCGATGCCCGGCCAGGACCCTAACAGCGTGGCCCGCAGCGGCCCCTCGGGCACCGCGCTGGAAGCCTTCCTGCGGCAACCGGGACTGACGCCGTTCCCGACTCAATACGCCAACGTGCTGGACCGCAACCCCTGGAAGGCGCAGATCGAAGCCTTCCTCAACCGCGCGCCGGTGGGTTCCCCGGCCGAGGGGCGGCCAGGCGGCAAAGGCTGGTCGCACCAACGCTGGAACGAGTTCTACCCGCAAGCCGCGTTCAAGACCGTGCAAGCGGGTGCACGACAAAACCTCGGCCTGCGCGACAACAAACAGATGCATGGCTACACCAAAGGTGAGTTCGGCCCTGGCGGGCTCTATCACAACACCGCCGGCCTCTCGAACACCAACGGCACCACCAAGGGCATCGACATTCGCATCCATCCGAAGATGCCGATCCAGAACCACAACTCGGTGTGGACCTTCGACGGCACCCTGCCGCCCAAACTCCTCATGGTGCGCTACGGGCAACCGCTGCTGATGCGTCACTACAACGCCCTGCCCATCGACCCGGCCGCCAACAACGGTTTCGGCCTGCACACCATCAGTACCCATGAGCACAATGGCCACAACCCGGCCGAGAGCGATGGTTATGCCAACGCCTTCTTCTTCCCCGGCCAGTACTACGACTACCGCTGGCCGGTGCAACTGGCCGGCTACGACACCATCAACACCAAGGCCGAGGACCCAAGGGCCGCATTCCCCTGCTCGCCGGGCGAGACCCTGTGGGTCAACGACATGACCCCTTCGCGCAAGACCTGCGAAAACGGCACCATCAAGATTCGCGGCGACTGGCGCGAAACCATGAGCACCCACTGGTTCCATGACCACATGCTCGATTTCACCGCCCAGAACGTCTACAAGGGCAACGCGGTGATGATGAACTACTACAGCGCCATCGATCGCGGCAACGAGGCCGTCGAGGATGGCATCAACCTGCGTCTGCCCAGCGGCAACGCCCTGCCCTGGGGTAACCGCGACTATGACGTCAACCTGGTGATCGCCGACAAGGCCTGGGACGCCAACGGCCAGTTGTGGTTCAACCCGTTCAACACCGACGGCTTCCTGGGCGATCAGATGCTGGTCAACTGGCAGTACCAGCCCTTCATGAACGTGCGCGCCCGTAGCTACCGCTTCCGTATCCTCAACGGTTCGGTATCGCGCTACTTCAAGCTGGCCGTGGTCCGCGAAATCAAGGGCACGGGCGGCGAATTCCCCGGGCCGGCAGGCTCCGGCGTGTCCTACGCACGGGTGCCGTTCCACATGATCGGCAACGACGGCAACATCATGGAACACGCCATCCCCTTCGACGGCAGCATGGACCTCGACGGCGACGGTGACTTGAAGGACAACAACGCCATCCTGCCGACCCAGGCCATCGCCGAACGCTATGACATCATCATTAATTTCGCGAAAAACGGGATCAAGACCGGGGACAAGATCTACTTCGTCAACCTGATGGAACACAAGACCGGCAAGGGTCCGGAGAAAGACGAACTGTCCCTGGCCGATGTGCTGTCCGAGAAGTACAAGGCCGTCCTCAAGCAAAGCAGCAAGGGGCCGCAATGGGACAACGGCGATCCGGTGGTGGGCAAGTTCCTGCAACTGATCGTCAATTCCTACACAGGTCAAGACCAGAGCATGGACCCCACCGCCTATGAGCCGGCCAAGCCTGGCAAGGCGGCAGGCAAGAAAATGATCCCGTTGACCATCAACCGCGACGATGTGGCCGACAAGGCAAAACTCGACAAGGCTCGCCATCGCAGCTTTACCTTTGGCCGTTCCGACGGCACTGACCTGGCGCCCTGGACCATCAAGACCGATGGTGGCTTCGGCTACAGCATGGACCCACGACAGCTCACCGTGGCGGCGCAATTGTCCACCGGGCCAACCGACGCCGGCTTCAGTGGCGACGGCACCCTGGAGGTGTGGGACATCAAGAACGGCGGCAACGGCTGGAGTCACCCGGTGCATGTGCACTTCGAGGAAGGGGTAATCCTTAGCCGCGATGGCAAGGCACCGCCGGACTGGGAAAAATGGGCACGCAAGGATGTGTTCCGCATCGGGCCGGAAGTCGACAGTTCCACGGACGTGTCCATGGCGATTCGCTTCCGCGAGTTTGCCGGGACCTACATGGAGCACTGCCACAACACCCAGCACGAAGACTCGTCCATGTTGCTGCGCTGGGACGTCGAACGCCCCGGCCAGTTCGAGCTGATGCCGACGCCGCTACCCGGCTGGGATGGCGTCGAATATGTGGCGAGCGCCGCGCTGCCTACCTTCCGTACCGGTGGCAAGGGTAGCGGCAATGATGACGATGGCGGGGATGATGGCGACGACAACAGCACCAACAAGCTGCCGATTGCCGCCCCCGACAGTGCCAGCACCACGGCCGGTGTGCCTGTCACCCTCAACGTCCTGGCCAATGACAGTGACCCTGACAACAACATGCCGCTCACTGTGGTCGGCTTGAGCCAGCCGGACTCCGGCATGGGCGCGACCACCACCGATGGCACTCGGGTGATCTACACGCCGCCGGCCACCCTCACCGAACCTGCCACCGCCACCTTCACCTATGAAGTGCGCGACGCCAAGGGTGGCGTCTCGGCAACGCCCGGTACTGTGACCATCGCAGTGGCGCCGGCGGTGACCAGCAACGAGGACCTGCAAGTGACCAGCGCCACCGTGGCGGTACGCAGCAACAACCGTTACACCTGGGATCTGGCCGGGACCACGTCACTGACTGGCACGGTGCTGACGGTTTCCGCAGCCACCACCGGCGGGCCGCTCGTGCTGGGCACGGCAACGATGACACCCACAGCCACCGGCGCCCGCTGGCGGATCTCGGCAAGCACCACAGGCAACGGACCGGCAGCCACGCCGACCGTAACGATCAAATCATCCTCCGGTCGCTCGGTCACGGCGCCCCTCTCTGTCCGTTGACCGGTATCACCTTGCACTCCAGCCCGTACAGCTGGAGTGCAAGGCATCCATCAGTACTTTGCACAGGACGCAATCATGATCACTTCACACTGGACCCATTCGATCAAACTCCTTCGCCTGCTGTTCCTTTTTACCTTGGGCATCACCGGATGGTCGGCAGCCGCTGCCGAAGACAGCGACAGCGGTAGCCCTTGGGGAAAGGACTATTTCCCCAATACCGAGCTAGTCAATCAGGATGGCCAGAAGGTGCGTTTCTTCGATGACCTGATCAAGGACAAGGTGGTGGCGATCAACTTCATCTTCACCTCCTGCACCGACTCCTGCCCGCTGGAAACCGCACGCCTGCTACAGGTACAAAAAGTCCTCGGCGATCGGGTCGGCAAGGACATCTTTCTCTACTCGATCAGCATTGATCCGGAAACCGACACACCGGAAGTCCTGAAGAAATACGCCGATAAATTCAAGATCGGCCCCGGCTGGCAATTCCTCACCGGCAACAAGGACGACATCACCAACCTGCGCAAGAGCCTGGGCCTGTTCATCGACGGCATCGACAACGGCCGCAACAAGGACCACAACCTGAGCCTGATCATCGGCAACCAGAGCACCGGCCGCTGGATGAAATCCTCACCCATGGAGAACCCCTACATTCTGGCCGATCGCCTGGGCAAAACCCTGCAGAACTGGAAACAGGCCAGCACCAGCAATCAGGATTACGCCAGCGCCCCGACCGTGCGCCCGCCCAGCGCCGGCGAGCAGATCTACCGTACCCGCTGCTCGTCCTGCCATACCCTGGGCGACACCCAGAACGCCGGCATACGCAGCATCGGCCCGGACCTGATCGGCGTCACCCGCCAACGCGACCCGCAATGGCTGAAACGCTGGATCAAGGAACCCGATCAAGTGCTGGCCGAGAAAGACCCACTGGCGATGCAGTTGTACGAGCAATACAACAGCCTGGCGATGCCCAATCTGCGCTTGGGTGATATAGAGACCAATGCCGTACTGACCTATCTGGCAGAAGAGACCGAACGGCTGAAGCCTGAGGCACCGATGGCGCAGGACACCCATGACGAATCTCACCAGCACGCCGGCCATCACATGCAGCAACAAGGCGGTTAAAACCGATCCGTTCACCGGGGCACTCTGCGCAAGTGATTGCGAAGAGTGCTACCTCTATCAAGGGTTCGGATGGTCGTTGTCGTGGCAGTGATACCGGGCAGCATGACGGTGGACGAGACCAAAAAGCTGGTAGGCCGCGAGATGTATGAGGTGAAACAGCAGCGAAATCGTCAATGATTGTAGGCAGGGCGAAGGTCAGTCATGGAGCGATTGTGGTCCTTCGTGACTGGCTTCAAACGGCCGATTCTGTTGAAAAAGTCGGTTTCGAATTCCGAGGAAAAAAGTGCGCGCCTGAGATTGAAATCTGAGTTTTGGGCAGAAGGTTCAGGACTCAGATTTCAAGCAGCAGCGTACAAAAGAGGTGTTTTTGCACATCAATATTCGAGCGACTTGGGTATACCGACTTTTGCAACAGAATCGGCCAAAAGCAGACGCTCAAAGTAGTCCAGGAAAGCTGGGGCAATTCACTCCATCGTGACATCGGCGGTCACTGGCGCGAACTCAACATTTAGGGTGATTGATATACCAATCAGCACATGGCGTTGTACGTGGCCGTGGATGATAGGCATCCGGAGTGGATCAGAAGTCAAACTCGGTGGTCAGTAACTTGAAGCCTTGGAATCGGGTTGGCGTTGGTAGTAGGTCAAGCGTTCACACAGGGGCAGTGTTGGCCTTCATCAAAACAACATCATAAGCACATCAAACAATGCCCGATCTGCTGCCACCGCCGACCGGGCGCGCCGTTTGATTTCCGTTAATAAGCATTCCTTAAAGCATTGTGCCGCCGTACCAAGCACGGCATTGCGACGGGTGATGACGCCCAGCTGGCTCCTTTCGAAACGCTCTTGCAACGGTAGCGCAGTAGCCCAGCCCTGCATCGATTCGGTGGCCATCATCACGCTAGGGCAATGGGTGAGCATGCCCCCATGACGCACCATTTCGAACAGCAGCGAGGTTGAGTGCGCGCAGTGCAAACGTGACCGGTCGATCTGCGCGCCATGCTGCCAGAACAGCTCCTGCATGAACGCGCCATAGTTGGCCTGCGCGTAATTGACCACCCAATCCTGATCCAATAGTTGATGCAAGGAGGTCGCGTTGGCGCAGGGGTGGTCGCGCCGAGCGATGACGCTCATTTCATAGGTCAACAATGGCGTGCAGTCGAACTCCTGTAACGACATGGTCGGCGATACCGGGCCGACGGCAAAGTCGAGCGAGCCTTCGCGCAAACGCGGCAACGCCACGGCGGTCAACCCCTCAAAGATTTCTAGTTGCACACCGGGCATACGCTCACGAAAGTTCTGCACCGCCTGGGTCAGGAAGGTCAGCATGATCCAAGGTGTGACCGCGATGGACAGCCGCCCCGCGACTTCGCCGCGCAACTCGCCAAGCTCTGTATTAGCCCGTTCGATCTGACCGACGATCAGCCGCGCATGTCCCAGCAGCATGCGACCGGTCTCGGTGAAGTCGATCCCTCGGGCGGTTCGCATCAACAGTGGCAATTGGGCATCTGCTTCCAACTCGCGCATCGACTTGGTCACGGCCGCATGGGAGAGGTCCAACAGGCGTGCCGCCGCGCGAATGCTGCCGGTGTCGGCAACGGCGACCAAAGCTTGCAGTTGATGAACTTTCATTGTGTGTCTCACGACGCTGTTCGATGGGGAGGCAACCAATGGTTGCCTGCGTAACTGTTTTGGGTCTTTCGAGGATCGCAGCCGCCTAACTATGCTAGGAACCACCCCCCCATACCGACTAGGAGCCCCATTATGCAGCACGACGCCGTATTAGCCGGTATTCGTGATATCCAGGACGAGATGATTGAATTGCGTCACCGCATTCATGCGCATCCGGAACTCAGTTTTGAAGAGTTCGTGACCAGTGACCTGATCGCCGATTGTCTGCAACGCTGGGGCTATTGCGTACATCGCGGGCTGGGTGGTACTGGCGTGGTCGGCACCCTTCAGAATGGCGAGGGTCGCGCTTTGGGCCTGAGGGCCGATATGGACGCGCTACCCATTCAAGAGGCTACCGGCCTTACCTATGCGAGCAAGCTCGAAGGCAAAATGCATGCTTGCGGCCATGACGGCCATACCGCCTCGTTGCTCGCTGCGGCGAAATACCTGGCTGAGCACAAACCGTTCAAGGGCACGCTACACATGATTTTCCAGCCTGCCGAGGAAAATGGTGGCGGCGCGCATGAAATGCTCAAGGACGGTCTGTTTGAGCTATTTCCATGCGACGCGGTGTTTGCTTTGCACAATATGCCTGGATATCCAGTAGGAAAGTTTGGCTTCCTGGCCGGTCCCTACATGGCTTCGGCCGATGACGTCACCATTCGAGTGAACGGTTTGGGAGGGCACGGCGCGGTGGCACACAAGACTATCGACCCCGTGGTGGTCAGTGCTTCGATAGTGATGGCGCTGCAAAGCGTGGTGTCGCGTAATGTCAATCCGCTCGATACGGCCATTATCACGGTGGGCTCTATCCATGCGGGCAAGGCATGCAATGTCATTCCCGATAGCGCCGAAATGAGGCTGTCAGTACGAGCGCTTAATGCGCAGGTACGCGATCTGCTGCAAAGCCGTATTACCGAGTTGGCCAAGTCCCAGGCCCACAGTTTCGGAGCGAGTGCTGATGTTGAGTACACCCGCAGCTATCCTGTGCTGATCAACCATGCTGAGGAAACAGCACTTGCGCGCGAGGTAGCGCGCGAATGGTTGGGTGAGTCTGGCCTGATCGAAAATATGGTGCCCCTGACAGGCAGTGAGGATTTCGCTTTCCTTTTGGAAAAGTGCCCCGGGTGTTACCTGATTATTGGTAATGGCGAGGGCGAAGGCGGTTGCATGGTGCATAACCCAGGTTATGACTTCAACGATGACTGCCTGCCGTTAGCTGCAACCTACTGGGTAAAACTGACTGAACGATTTTTACCGTTGAACTCTTGAGCTGCAAAGCTCACTTATTGCCGATGACTCTAATATAACAATGAGGTAATTATGTTCCGACTCAACACTCTTTTTGCTGCAACATTACTGGGCCTGAGTATTGTGGCCGCTGCGCAGGCTGATCCTCAAATCAAGTTCGGGGTAGACCCAAGCTATCCGCCATTTGAAGTCAAAGAGCCTGACGGTTCCCTGAGTGGCTTTGATATTGATCTCGGCAATGCCATTTGTGCCGAGCTTAAAGTTAAGTGTGTTTGGGTCGAGCAACCTTTCGACGGCATGATCCCTGCGCTGAAAGCCAAAAAATTTGATTCCATTCTATCGGCGTTCAGTGTTACTGAAGCACGACGTAAACAAGTGGACTTCAGTGATCGGTTGTACAGCGGTCCATCGGCTCTTATTGCGAAAGAAAACTCAGGCCTGCTACCGAACGTCGACTCGTTGAAAGGCAAAACTATTGGCGTTATGCAAGGTTCGTCTCAAGAGATGTTCGCGAAGTCAGAATGGAGTGCTCACGACGTCAATGTTTTGTCCTATCAAACCCAGGATCAAGTTTACATCGACCTGATTGCTGGACGCCTGGACGCTGCTTTTCAACCAGCGGTGCAAGGCGATATCGGATTTTTGCAAAAGCCCCAAGGCAAGGGCTATGCCTTTGCCGGAGAGCCCCTCACCGATAAGCGTTTGACCCTTGACGGTGTCGCGATCGGGATTAGAAAAGGCGACGACGCGCTTCGAGGAAAACTTAATACGGCCATTGCAAACATTCGTGCATCGGGCGAATACGACAGGCTTGCGAGTAAATATTTCAACTTTGACATTTACGGCAAATGATTCTGCGTCAATATTTATGATGTTCGAAACGATGATCACACGCCATCTCGGCACCTTGTGAATCTGCTTGATTTATAAATAGCTCGAATAACGGAAAAGGCTATTTAAAGAAAAATTCCTGCAGGTTTTTGATGATGGTTTTTTCCCGCTGAACTTGACGGCAGAGAGCTCGGTGTGTGGCGCATCCACGCAGTTGACTTTACGCCGTTGGCTTTGGCGCTTTTTATAAAGCTGTAAAACTTAACGCTGCTCGTCGCGCAGTTAGTTGTACGCCAAGGATGGCGAGCGGGCAAAATCGCGCTAAGCCAATAAATAGCCATCCCGGATATAAACTATGGGGATGACGGTATTTTTAATAATAAAAAAGAGCAAAACACGATGTGTATGATGAAGTGGACCATTATTGCCCTGTCTGTTGCAGCAGGCACCTCACAGATGGCAATGGCCTCATCCCAGGACGACGCCAAGGGTTTCGTAGACGACAGCACTCTCTCAATCCTGACTCGCCTCGAGTACATGAATCGCGATTTTAAGGATGGTTTCAGCAACCCCACCAACGGTGGTAAAAGCGGTTATCGTCAGGATACTGGTGCAGCCGAGCGAATCAAATACAGCTCAGGCTTCACTCAAGGCACCATCGGTGTCGGCGTCGATGCATATGCCATGGGCACCGTAAAACTTGACGGTGGCAAGGGGCGCGCTGGCAATGCCCAGTTCCAGGTCAACGATGATGGCTCGGAAGCTAAAACCCAATCGGCCGCTGGCGGCGCAGTCAAATTCCGCGTTTCCGACACCGTCGCGAAATATGGCAACCAAGTGGTTATCAACCCAGTGTTCAGTACCAGCGACAGCCGCCTGTTGCCAGAAATCGCGACCGGCACCCTGGTGACCAGTAACGAAATCAAGGGACTGGAGTTGAACGCCGGCCACTTCACCGCGCTGCGTACGCAGACTGGTCAGTTTAATGACAGTGCGGGCCTGGAGGCGGCCGACTTCGCGAGTGCGAACTATCAGTTCACTCCGGACCTTGTTGCTGGCATCGCTGCTTCCAATGTTGAAAACAACTTCAAGAAGCAGTACCTCAATGTCAACTACACCCTGCCTATCGTCGAAGGCCAGTCACTAAACTTTGACCTCAATGCATACAACACCAAAAGCCAAGGGCAAGAGCTTTCCGGCAAAGTGGACAATAACCTGTGGAGCCTTGCTACCGCCTACAGCTTGGGCGCTCACAGGTTTACCGTCGCTTATCAGCGCTCTACCGGTGATACCCCTTACGCCTATGGCGTAGACGGTAGCGACACTGTCTATGTTTCCAACTCCATCCAGATGTCCGACTTCGATGGTGCACAAGAGCGCTCCTGGCAGGGTCGCTACGACCTGAATCTGGCGAGCTACGGTGTACCTGGCCTGACCTTCATGACTCGCTATGTGTACGGTGACAATATTCGTACAACAGAAGGCCCCGAAGGCCGCGAGCGCGAGCTCAACGTCGAAGTCAAATATGTGTTGCAGACTGGTCCGGCCAAAGATCTTTCCTTTCGCGTACGCGCCGCGTACTTCCGCGCCAACGATGCTTACATCTTTGCCGCTAACAACAACGATGTTGGTCCGAGTAACGACGACATTCGCTTAATCATCAATTACCCGCTGAATATTCTGTAACACGACCTCCAGTCCCTTGTACGCAAGGGACTGGAGTGACTGTCACTGAATCTATTGTTTAGAGTTCTTCTCGGAATCCCGGGAAACATGGCAACTGCGCCCAACTCTCGATGGGCGCCTTCTTGGATGACGAAAGGCTGCAAAATGCTAGAAAACCTATTGCAGACTCTGGGAATTTCCGGTTTCAGCCTTAAGGGCTTTGGTCCGCTGTTACTGCAAGGTTCCTGGATGACGATCAAATTATCTTCACTGTGCTTGCTGGTCAGCGTGGGCCTCGGACTGATCGGCGCCAGTGCCAAACTTTCAAAGTTTGCCCTGCTGCGCATGCCGGCACAGGCCTACACCACGCTGATCCGCGGGGTACCAGACCTGGTGCTGATGTTGCTGATCTACTACAGCCTGCAAACCTGGCTGACTAGCCTGACCGAAGCCATGGGTTGGGAGTACATCGAAATCGATCCGTTCAGCGCCGGGGTCATTACCCTGGGCTTCATTTACGGGGCGTATTTCACTGAGACGTTTCGTGGCGCCATCCTCGCCATGCCACGGGGGCAGATGGAAGCGGCCACGGCCTACGGTCTGTCCCGTACCCAGCGTTTTCGATTCGTGATGTTCCCACAAATGATGCGCTTTGCTCTGCCGGGCATTGGCAATAACTGGATGGTGATCCTCAAGGCCACCGCGCTGGTGTCGATCATCGGTCTGGCCGATCTGGTCAAGGTGGCCCAGGACGCCGGCAAAAGCTCCTATCAACTGTTCTTCTTCCTGGTGCTGGCCGCCTTGATCTACCTGGCGATTACCACCGTTTCGAACTACGTCTTGCGCCAGCTGGCAATCTTCTATTCCGCAGGCACCCGGGAGGCCGTACGATGATCGAACTTCTGCAGGAATACTGGCAGCCTTTCCTTTTCCGTGACGGAAATCACATCACCGGGCTGGCCATGACTCTCTGGCTGCTCAGCGCCTCGCTTTTTTTCGGCTTCATGATGTCGATTCCGCTGTCGATTGCTCGGGTATCAACCAATCCCTTGGTGCGTTGGCCGGTGCAGTTCTACACCTACCTGTTCCGCGGCACGCCGCTGTATATCCAGTTGCTGATTTGCTACACCGGCATCTACAGCATCGCTGCGGTCCGCGCCCAACCTATGCTCGACGCATTCTTTCGCGATGCCTTGAACTGCACCCTCCTTGCTTTCACCTTGAGCACTTGCGCCTACACCACAGAAATCTTCGCCGGGGCAATCCGCTGCATGAACCATGGCGAAATCGAGGCCGCCAAGGCCTATGGCCTGCGGGGCTGGAAGCTTTATGCCTATGTCATCATGCCGTCAGCCCTGCGCCGCTCACTGCCAAACTACAGCAACGAAGTGATCCTGATGTTGCATGCAACTACCGTAGCCTTTACCGCCACCGTACCGGACATCCTCAAGGTCGCCAGGGATGCCAACTCGGCCACCTTCCTGACGTTCCAGTCCTTCGGTATCGCTGCCGCCATCTACCTGGCAGTCACGTTCTCTCTGGTCAGCCTGTTCCGCCTGGCTGAACGCCGCTGGTTGTCCTTCCTTGGCCCGGCTCATTAATTCAGGAGGCTTGCACATGTACAAACTGACCGTTGAAAACCTGCACAAAAGCTACGGCAACCATGAAGTGCTCAAGGGCGTTTCGCTGAATGCCAAAACCGGCGATGTGATCAGCCTGATCGGCGCCAGTGGTTCGGGAAAAAGTACCTTTCTGCGCTGCATCAATTTCCTGGAAACGCCCAACGACGGCGCCATGAGCCTGGATAACCAGCCAATTCGCATGGTCCATGACCGGCATGGCATGCGCGTGGCCGACGCCGATGAACTGCAACGCCTGCGTACCCGCCTGGCCATGGTGTTCCAGCACTTCAACCTGTGGAGCCACATGACCGTGCTGGAGAACATCACCATGGCCCCGCGCCGGGTGCTGGGGGTCAGCAAGAAGGACGCCGAGGAGCGCGCGCGGCGCTATCTGGATAAGGTCGGTTTGCCGGCGCGAGTCGCCGATCAGTACCCGGCGTTTCTTTCGGGTGGTCAACAGCAGCGCGTCGCCATTGCTCGAGCCCTTAGCATGGAGCCGGAGATCATGCTGTTTGACGAACCGACCTCGGCGCTGGACCCGGAGCTGGTGGGTGAAGTGCTCAAGGTCATTCAAGGGCTGGCTGAAGAAGGCCGGACCATGATCATGGTCACCCACGAAATGAGCTTTGCCCGCAAAGTGTCGAATCAAGTACTGTTCCTGCACCAGGGGCTGGTCGAAGAGCAGGGTGCGCCTGAGGACGTATTGGGTAATCCCAAAAGCGAACGCCTGCGGCAGTTTCTCAGTGGCAACCTGAAGTAAGTCCTCTGGCTCTCGCAGCACCTTTGAGTCTTACCGCGATCTGCTGGGCGAGCGCAGCAAAGTTTCCGACTCCCATGAGAATTGCGAAAAGGCTCAGGACCCATACTCCCTGCACTGCCAGCCGCAAGACATGGTTGCCTGCCTGCCCCGGCCCCGCAGGCTGCCGAAGTGCTGGCAGTCCAAGCCAACACCGTTTACGACAACCCGCTGGTATTTGCTGCTGAAGGCGACGTGATCTCCCGTGGCAACTTCCACACCAAACCTGTGGCCATGGCCACTGACAACATGGCCTTGACCATCGCCGAAATTGACTCCCTGAGTGAGCGTCGCCTCTCGTTGATGATGGACAAGCACATGTCGCAATTGCCGCCGTATCTGGTGGCCAATGGCGGTGTGAACTCCGGTTTCATGATCGCCCAGGTGACCGCGGCGGCATTCACGATAGGCAACAGTCGGCCTATGACTGCCTATCGCCACCGTCAGTTTTGAGTCGTTTTCTACCTCTCGCGACAGACAGAAAACGGCAAAGCGACCTTTAAAATCAAGTCGACAATGCAACCCGCCCTATCCCGGAAAACTCAACTTCCACTTGCGCCCCAGCTGACGCCCAGTAGATACCGGTCCAGCTTCCACAAGCCACCAGGTCACCGGCTCGCAAGGGGTTGCCCAGTGCCGCAGCGTGACGCGCCAGCCACGGCAGCGAACTCAGCGGTTCACCGAATGGATGGCTGCCAACGCCCACAAACTCAGGCTCCCCGTTCACCCGCAACGCCACCTGCTGCGTTGACCAGTCCGGTATTTCCCCCAGCGTTTGCGGTGCACCGAGTACCAGCGCGCGGTTGAGTTGCTGGTCGGCCAGCCGAAGCAGTGGCGCGGCCTGATCGCCCTGCAGCCAGCGCGTGCCGCACAGTTCGATGCCCGGCATCCACACATCGACCGCCGCATAGGCCTTGGCCAGATCAGTGTGCTGGTCGAGGTCGCACGACAGGCGCACGATCAGTTCTCCCTCGATCCCGAAACCGAAGGCATCGCCCGGCGGAACCTGCCAACCTGACGGGTGTACCGCCGATGCCGGTACTCCGGCGGCGCTGATCAGCCCTCCCGGAGCGCCGCCCAGTTTCCAGGCCGTCGGCGGCCCGCAGGTGAACCAGCCAAGGGCATCCGCTACCTGCTGCTGCACCGCATAGGCTTGGGCTTCGCTCGCCAGTTCCACGGCTGGCAATGGTTGTTGGCGCCCCTCACGCCAACCACGAATCAGGGTGGCGGCCACCTGCGCCACCGCACTCACAATGGCAACTCGGTCTTGCGTCGGCGCAGTTGCGCAGGTGCCGGGCGCTCGCACGGCAGAAACCGGCCGCGACCGGCCTCACCGCGCGGCTCGCCGTCCCAGACCACCTCACCGCGAGACAGGGTCATCGCCGGCCAGGCGCTCAGCGTCATGCCGGCGTAAGGCGTGTAATCGACGTTGTGGTGCAGCATTTCGTTGTTCAGGTGCACCCGTTCACCCTCGTTCCAGATCACCAGGTCGGCATCGGCGCCCACAGCGATGCTGCCCTTGCGCGGGTACAGCCCATACATCCGGGCGGCATTGGTGGAAGTCAGCGCAACAAAGCTTTGCGGGGTGATGCGTCCACTGCGCACGCCTTCGGACCAGAGCAGTGCCATGCGGGTTTCGACACCGGGAATGCCGTTGGCGATCTGGTCGAACGACACCGCTTCACCATGGGCCTTCTTGCCATCCGGGCCATCGAAGCGAAAGGGGGCGTGGTCAGACGAGAAAATCTCGAACGCGCCGTTCTCCAAGCCGTCCCAGATCACCTGCTGGTTGGCGGCATCGCGCGGCGGCGGGCTGCAGATGCACTTGGCACCTTCGAAGCTGTCGTCACACCCCAGCGAGTCGGCGATCAGGAACAGGTACTGCGGGCAGGTTTCGGCGTACACCTTCAACCCCTGGCTCTGGGCCCAACGAATCTGCTCCACGGCCTCGCGACCCGACACGTGCACGATCAGGATCGGCACGTCCACCAGCTCGGCAAGGGCGATGGCACGATGGGTCGCTTCGCGCTCCACCAGCATCGGTCGCGACGTGGCGTGGTAGCGCGGCGCAGTCAGCCCGGCTGCCAGCAGTCGCTCGGTCAGCCAGGCGATGCAATCGCTGTTCTCGGCGTGGAGCATCACCATGGCGCCCTCACGGCGCGCGACCGACAACGTCTCGAGAATCTCCCGGTCGCCCAGCTTCAGCGCATCGTAGGTCATGTAGATCTTGAACGATGTATAGCCTTCGGCAATCAAGGCCGGCAGTTCTTCACGCAGCACCTGCGGGGTGGGGTCGGTGACGATCAGGTGGAAGGCATAATCGATCACCGGCTTGTTGCCCGCCCGACGATGGTAGTCATCGACGGCAGCGCGCAGGCTTTCGCCCTTCTGCTGGCAGGCGAACGGGATGACGGTGGTGGTGCCGCCGCAGGCCGCCGAGACCGTGCCGCTGAAGAAGTCATCGGCCATCACCGAGCCGTCTCCCGTCGGCTGGTCGAAGTGCACGTGGCTATCGATGCCACCGGGGGTGACATGCCGGCCTGCCGCGTCGATTTCCCGGACACCTTGCGGCAGGTCCAGACCAAGAGAAACGATGCGCCCATCACGAATACCGATGTCGCTGGTGAACGTGTCCGCGGCGGTGACCACGCGGGCGTTGCGAATTACCGTGTCGAAAGGTTGCATATCAGGCCTCTTTCAGAAGTCACCGGCTGCGGCCACGCTCAAGTACGCTCAAGCCAGGCACTGGCGATTTCTTCACGGGTAGCGAACCAGACACCGCCGTGTTGCTTGGCATACTCGATGAATTGCTTGATCGCCCTGACCCGCCCGGGACGGCCCACCATGCGTGGATGCAGCCCGATCGACATCATCCGTGGCCCTTCAGCGGACTCCTCATAGAGAACCTCAAAACTTTCTTTCATGTACTCGAGAAAGTCCGAGGCCTGGGACAGCCCCGGAGAGTTCCAGTAGCGGAAATCGTTCACGTCGGCGGTGTAAGGCACCACGAGGTGACGCTTGCCCTCGACCTCGACGAAGTAGGGAACATCGTCGTTGTAGGCATCGGAGTCGTAGAGGAAACCGCCCTCCTCGGCAACCAGACGGCGGGTGTTGACGCTGGCGCCATAGCGGCAATACCAGCCAACAGGACGCTTGCCACAGGTGCGCTCGAAGGACTCGATGGCCAAGCGCATGTGTTCACGCTCCTCTTCTTCGGTCAGGCGAAACACTTCCTCCCAGCGATAACCGTGGCTGCAAATTTCATGACCACCGGCCACGGCAGCGCGGGCAACATCGGGGTTCTGCTCGAAAGCCACGGCGCAAGCATGAAACGTAGCTTTTACCGATTGCTGGTCGAGAATATCCAGAATTCGCCAGATCCCCACGCGCGAGCCGTACTCGTACATGGATTCCATCGCCAGGTTGCGTGTGCCGTCGGGGATTGAATAGCTACCCCATTCGGTCATGGACTCCTGGTCCGGGTCGCCCATGGCGAGTGAGCGCTCGGAGCCTTCTTCGTAGTTGATCACCAGGCTGATGGCCAATCGTGCGCCGTTGGGCCAGGTGCCTTGCGGGCGTTTTCTTCCGTAACCCACTAAATCGCGTGCAGGTGAAACCATCGGGATTTTCTCCTGAAGTGACTGATTAAAAGTGACTGGTTAAACAAGTACGTAGCGAAGGTAGCGAACTAGCAGTCGATATCCTTGAGCCGCTCATGACTGAAGGTGCTATCCGATTGCCACTCGCTGAAGGCCAGCCCCATGGCCAGGGTTTGCGCAATACAGAACGAAGCGGTGAGCGAGCGAAAGCCCAGCAGTTCGGCGTCGTTGACCTCAATCACCGTATCGGCCATCTGCCCGATAGGGCTCAAAACACTGTCGGTGATCGCCACCAGCGTCACGCCTGCCTGGCGCGCCTGGCGACAGGCCTCAACAGTGTCATTGGCGTACGGCGGAAAGCTGACAGCAATCAACAAATCATCATCGGCAATGGCACTGACCTGCTCCGGCAAGGTGCCGCCAGCGCCGCTGATGTGCACGGTTCGCCGGCCCACACGACTCAATGCGTAGCTCAGGTACGCCGCCACCGGAAAGGCCCGGCGCATGCCGATAACAAAGGTGGTACGCGCCACTTGCAGATGGGCGATGGCCGCTTCGATATTGGCCTGCTCTCCCCCTTCGGCCAGGTGTTCCAGGGAAACGATGTTGGCCTGACTGAACTCCCGCAGAATCGCGCCGACGTCACTCGGGTCTTCCAGCAACGTCTCACCGCCGTAGTGCCGAATGCGCTCGCTTTGGGTGTCGGCAGCCTGTTGCAACGGTGCACGGAACAGCCGCTGCAAATCCTTGAAACCCGCAAAGCCCAGGGCCTGGGCCAGCCGAATATAGGCGGCAGGCGCGATACTCGAACGCTTACCCAGCTCGGCGACCGTGTTGAGGGCGATCTCATGCGGGTTGTCGATCAGGAATCGGGCCGCATCGCGCAGGCGACCAGTCAGTTGTTCGTGCTGGGCCGCGATACAGTCACGCAGCTCTGCAAGGGTTTCAGGTAAGGCCATGATCAAGGCTCGTCAAATTAGAAGTGTGTGGGCCTGTCAACGCAACGCATCGATTGCTTGATCCAGCGCCGTGATGAGACGGTCGACTTCTTCCAGCGTGTTGTAATGCGCCAACGACACCCGCACTACCCCGCCAAACCGATCGAGTCCAAGGGCTTCGATAAGCCGCCGCGCATAGAAGTCACCAAAGCGAATGCCGATCCGGTGCTCATCGACACTGCGCACAACAGCCTCTGACTGAACCCCTTCAACAACGAAACTGATCGTTGGCACCCGATTGCGGGTATGCGCCTTGCCAATGATCCGCACGCCCTCGCGCTGGCGCAAAAATGCCAGCAGGCGCTCGGCGAGCAAATCTTCCTGTACCTCGAAGGCATCGAACGCCGCCTGCATGCACTTGCGCTCGCTGCCTTGGGCGCCAAGACGGGTGCTGATGTCGAGCAGGTAGTCGGTAATACCGATGCAACCGAAGGACAACTCGTAGTTGACGTTGCCCGGCTGCAATTTGTAAGGCACCACGTCCTGGCCAATGAAAAAGTGGTTAAGGCTCGGCAGCTCCAGCAACAGATAACGACGCCCCCAGAGCACGGCAAAGTGCGGACCGAAGGTTTTGTAGAAGCTGTAGACGTAGAAGTCGGCGCCGCTGGCCTGCACATCCACCAGACGGTGTGGCGCATAGGCGACGGCGTCCACGCACAGCTTGGCGCCTACCGCATGGACACGCCGCGCCACTTCAGCCACTGGATTGACCGAGCCGAGAATGTTCGAGGTGTGGGTCATCGCCACATAGCGGGTGTTGCTGTTAAGCAAAACCTGCAGGTCATCCAGTTCAAGTTCACAACTGACGGGATTGACCTGCCACACACGCAAGGTCGCGCCACGGCTTTCGCACAATTTGACCCAGGGACCGATGTTCGCCTCGTGGTCGCAATTGGTGACGATGATTTCATCACCTGGAACGATTGACGGGGCAATGGCGCGACACAGGATTTGCAGCAAGTGGGTGGTCGAGCCGCCCATGATCACTTCTTCGGGATGCTCGGCATTGATCAACTGCATGACCGAGTAACGTGCCTGCATCACACGCTCGCCAGCGTCGACCGAAGCCTGGTAGGACGCGCCCAGTTGCACACTGCTATTGAGCAGGTAATCGCTGACCCGCTGCGCCACAGTGCTCAACACCATCGAACCACCGGCGTTATCCATATAGGCGAAACCACCGGCCAGACCTGGAAATTGCTTGCGAACGTAATCGATATCGAGAGGATTCACTCTACTTTCTCCAGCCGGATTCAATGATGCAGGATGGCCTGCAGGAACGCTTGAGTGCGTATTTCCTTAGGCGCGGTAAA
Organism: Pseudomonas putida; assembly: GCF_050990305.1. Classification (GTDB taxonomy): domain Bacteria; phylum Pseudomonadota; class Gammaproteobacteria; order Pseudomonadales; family Pseudomonadaceae; genus Aquipseudomonas; species Aquipseudomonas putida_AH. The sequence goes on from NZ_CP158817.1 coordinate 3,955,247, forward strand.
AAACGGTTCAGGGATGTTCTGCTCAACGATGCGTCCGCTTTCCATGAAGATCACCCGGTCGGCGACCCGCCGGGCAAAGCCCATTTCATGAGTGACCACGACCATCGTGACGCCGGAGCGAGCGAGGTTTTGCATGACATCGAGTACCTCGCCCACCATTTCCGGGTCCAGCGCGGAAGTCGGTTCATCGAACAGAATCGCCCGAGGCTCCATGGCCATGGTGCGGGCAATGGCAACACGCTGTTGTTGGCCGCCAGACAATTGGCTGGGGTATTTATGCGCGTGATCGCCCATGCCGACCTTCACCAATAACTCCCTGGCCCGGGCATGCGCGTCACGACGACTCAAGCCCCGCACCCGGATCGGCGCCAGCGACACGTTGTCGAGCACAGTGAGGTGCGGATAGAGGTTGAAACTCTGAAACACCATGCCGACTTCGCTGCGTATGGCGGCCAGGCGCGGGCCATGCTCAACGCGCTCACCCGCCACGCGGATATGGCCTTGCTGGTAGTCTTCAAGCAGATTGATGCAGCGAATCAAAGTCGATTTCCCGGAGCCGGACGGGCCAAGAATGACCACCACCTCCCCTTCTTCAACCTGCAGATTGATATCGCTCAACGCTTTAAAGCTGCCGTAGTACTTGTCGAGCTTTTCGATGTCGATCAAGGTGCTCATGCGGTTTTTCCTCCCGAGGCGTTACGGCGTTCAATCCAACTGACCATTTGCACCAACGGCAACAGCAGCAACAGGTACAGCAGGGCCGCGCCTACCAATGGTGTCGGATTGGCAGCCAGTGCCTGCGCCTGGGTGGCCTGTTTGAGCAAGTCAGGCATCGCGACCACCGAGGCGAGCGCCGTGTCTTTCATGACGTTGATGCAATTGCTCGTCATGGGCGGCATGACGATGCGAACGGCCTGGGGTAAAACGACGTCGCGCAGGGTGTTGAAAAAGCTCATGCCCTGGGAAGCCGAGGCCTCGAACTGGCCACGGGGAATGGCCTCGATGCCCGAGCGGAAAATCTCCGCGCTGTAGGCACAGGAGACCAGCGAGAGCGCACTGGCGGCGGCCGCGAACGATGACAGTCGGATACCCACAAAAGGCAGCGCGTAATAGATCAGTACCAGCAAAACCAGCAATGGAATGGAGCGCATGATATCGATGTAGATACGTGCGAATGCTCGAACGGGTGCGTAGGAGTACAGCCTCAACAGCGCCAGCAGCAGCCCACCCACCAGGCCCAGGGCAATACTCACCACCCCAAGCAAAATGGTGACGCCCAGACCACGCATCATCAGCGGAAGTGACTCGACGAGCACATTCCAGTTAAAAAATGTCTGCAAAAGATCCATGGGATACCTCGGTCAATACAAGTGGCGAACGGGTGTCGCCACTTACATGCAACAGCAGCAAGGCTTACTTGAGGACAGCGGTCACTTGCAGGGTGCTCGAGTCTTTATCCGCGTCGGTACCGAACCATTCTTTGTGGATCTTTCCGAGTGTGCCGTCTTCTTTCATCTTGCTGATGATGTCGTTGACCTGATCGCTCATCGCCCAGCCTTTGGCGTGCATCAACGAATAGCGCTCACCGGTGGGAATACGCGCCACGATGGTGTATTGCGGTTTGTCCTTGATGTAGTAGAGCACCGCGGGAATGTCGCTGAGGTAGCCATCGATGCGCCCGGAAGCCAGGTCGAGCATGGCCGGCGATAGCCCTTCATAACGCGAGACGTCGGCGAACTTGTACTCGTCCTTGTGTTGGCCGACCCACATGTCGCCGGTCGAGCCCGTGTCGACGCCAACAACCTTGTCGGTCATATCGCCCAGGCTCTTGACCTTGGACGTGGTCAGCGCGGTCAGTGACTGATCGCTGTCGAAGTAAGGCTGTGCGAAAGCGACCGACTCCAGTCGTTTAGGGGTAATGGTGATCGACGAAATAGCGATCTCGACACGCTTGGATTGCACGGCACTGAACAGGCCGTTGAAAGGGATGTTGATGAACTCGACGCTTTTGCCTGCGCGCTTGGCCACTTCTTTTACAACATCGACCTCGAAGCCGACGAACTCCCCTTTGGCGTCCTGAAACTCCCAGGGCACGTTGCCAACGTTAGCACCTACAGTCCAGTCAGCCGACCAGGCTGGCAGTGAAACTGCGGCGGTCATGAACAATCCCAACATCACTTTCGCTTTCATGTTTGCTCCCGATTGTTTGTTTTTTTAGGTGCTAACAGCGGTTGTTCTCGTACAACGTGGGATCGAGAGTAAATCAGTGGATTATTTATTTCAACACCAAACGTCGGTGAATTATTTACTCCGACGACATTGCCCTTTTCTCCTGAAAAGCTCACGTCCAAAGGGTTAATTTCGGTCGAAACGACCTAAGTGACTGCCCGCAGCAGGCTTCGCGACAGGCAGAATCGGCCAGAAGCGGACGTCCAGTGCCGCGACACTTTAGGGTGGCGATCTGTGCTGCGCTTAAGCAGGATCAACAGGCGCAAATGCTTTAGCCGCAGCAACAGTGTCCAATGACTCGCGAAGCAACTGGATCTTGCCGTCCTTGGCCACCAGGCGCCCGGCATACATCTGCCGATAAATACGTCCGGTAGCAGGCACCAACGCTTCGACGCTGTATTCCGCGAACGCCTGGTCGGGCGTATCAATCAGGAACCGCACATTGCGAAACTTGAAGTCTGGAACCTTGGCCAGCAGGGAGCCGATGAAGGATTCGATGGCTTCATTACCTTGGACACTGCTGGTGATGCCCAGGGACTCGAGGTAAGGAAGCTCCAGCGCTCCATCTTCGGCGAAGAGCGAAGCGGCGGTGCCCGGGGATTGGATGGATTCCAAGTACATCTGGAGGAGTTCTACGGCGTTTTTCATGAGTTGTTGCTCCCGAAAAGGTTGATGGGTTGGCTCGGTCTTCCGAGCCTGCCAGTCAACGTTATGAGATTCGGCAGCTTGCTAAAATAGCAATTATAGGAATACATCCTTTCACTTTTGTAACGCCAAGCATCACCTCGTCATGGCCACCGCCATTGCGGTTCTGACAGGTGCTTGGCGAAGAAATCAGACAGCGCCTTGATCTTCACGGGCCGCGTGCGTGCCGACGGTGTCACGAAATAAAGCCCGCCACGCATCATGTGCCACTCTGGCAACAAGACGACCAACCGACCATCCGCCAGGTATTCGCTGGCAATGAATTCGGGAAGTTCGGCAATGGCCAACCCATCCAGCAAGGCCGGTAACAGGGCGTCAGCGTTGGTCACCCGCATAGGGCCATTGGGAACGACGTCTTCTTCAGTGCCGTCGTCATGGGTAAAGCGCCAAACCTGGCTGCGTGACCGATACGCATAGCTGAGGCAACTGCGGGCTGCCAACTCACGAGGATGGATGGGATGTCCGTGCTCCTCCAGGTAGCCCGGAGACGCAACAAGGTATTGGGTGACCGCGCATATCCGGCGAGCAACCAGCGACGAGTCAGGCAATACCGCGATCCGCAATGCCGCGTCGAAGCCTTCAGCAATAAGGTCGACCGAGGCATCGGACAGGTGAAGGTCTATCGACAACTCGGGATACTGACGCATCAATTGCGGCATCAACGGCGCGACCCAACGCAGGCCGAAAGACATCGGTACCGCCAGGCGCACCTGGCCCCGCGGTGATACGGATAACTCCTGGGCTTCGCTCTCCACCTCTTCGGCTTGCCGATAGATCTCACCCGCCTTGGCGGCCATGCTCGCGCCAAATTCAGTCAGCGCCAACTGCCTGGAGGTGCGGTTGAACAATCGGCCACCCAAGCGCTCTTCGAGTCGAGCGACTGCACGAGATACGGTGGGCACAGAGACCCCCATGACCCGCGAAGCTGCCGCGAATGAACCTTCTTCTGCAACCTTGGCAAACATCGCCAACCCTTCGAAATCTGGAAGTTTGCTCATTTCATTTCTGCAACGATTGATTGCAGACAATTCTATTTTGAAAACACCCTGCCGTCGATAAGCTTCTCCCACACCGCAACTCAATCACTCGCAACGCTGAAATCAAACCTGGGAGAAACATCATGGCTAACAAACTCGAAGGCAAAATCGCACTGGTCACCGGCGGTACCACTGGCATCGGCCTGGCCACCGCCAAACGCTTCGCCGAAGAAGGTGCTCATGTCTACATCACTGGCCGACGCCAGGCTGAACTCGACGCGGCCGTAGCAACCGTCGGCAACGCCACCGGCGTTAGGGTCGACTCCACAAAGCTTGACCAGCTGGACGCACTGTACAGCCAGATCAGCGCTGCCCACGGCCGCATCGACGTGCTCTTCGCCAATGCCGGTGGCGGCTCAATGGTCCCGCTGGGCGAAATCAGCGAACAGCACTACGACGACACCTTCGACCGCAACGTCAAAGGCGTGCTGTTCACCGTACAAAAAGCCCTGCCGCTGTTGGCTAAAAAGGCTTCAGTGATCCTCACAGGCTCCACGGCCGGCAGCGCAGGCACCGCCGCTTTCAGTGTCTATGCCGCGTCCAAGGCCGCCGTGCGTTCGTTTGCTCGTAACTGGATTCTCGATCTGAAGGATCGTCAGGTGCGGATCAACACCATCAGCCCCGGCGCAACCCGCACCCCAGGTCTGGTCGATCTGGCCGGCCCTGATGCCGCCCAGCAACAAGGGTTGCTGGACTACCTGGCCTCGCTCATCCCCATGGGCCGCGTCGGTGAAGCCGAGGAAATCGCCAGTGCTGCACTGTTCCTGGCATCGGATGACGCCAGCTTCATCAACGGCATCGAACTGTTCGTCGACGGTGGTCAGCAACAGGTCTGATTACTCATGTGGGCGGCAACTCGAGCCGCCCACCTAGCTGCCAAGGAGGATATCGAATGAACATCATTAAGCTGACCCTGCTCGCGTTCAGCGTCGCATCGGCCATATCAGCACAGGCTGCAACCAGCCCTGCGCAAAGCACACCTGGCATGAATAACGACGCACCCTCGCTTCAAATTTCAACGATCGACCATGTCGGCATGAACGTTCCGGACATCGATGCGGCGACGCGCTTTTTCTTTGAGTTGCTGGGCGCACAGGTCATCTCGGACATTAGTCCGGGCAGCATTCCAGATCAGTGGAAAAAGCAGTTTCACTGGCATAAATCGAGCAATCTGCAACGTTTCGTCATGTTGCAAACGGCCGGTGGTGCAAAGCTTGAGTTGTTCCAATATCGCGGTACCGAGATGAACCGCATGCAGCCTCATGGAGACGACGCAGGTGCAAGCCACGTGGCCCTGAGAACCGATGATATCGACCGTAGTCTTGCCCTGCTGAAAAGCAGGAATGTGACGATTCTCAGTGAGCCCATCACCAACCCTGACGGCATCCGATGGTTCTATTTTCAGACGCCATGGGGCTCGCAGATCGAGTTGGTTGCGCTGCCGGGGTCGAGTCACGTCTAGTCCTCAGCAAGCCGCAAGCGCCCCACTCTGGACGCGGCGCAAGGCTATCGGAGGTCATCATCGATGACTGGCAGCCGCCGGTTCGCATCCGTACTGACCCATTTCCACGAAGCCACGTTCAAAGAACAACACCCCACTGCGCGGAAGAAAACCAGATGGTGGACTGTCTAGGACAGCTTGCCGATAGGCAACTACCGGCAAGAAGCTGCCGTTGGCGGAAGGTACAGTAGGCCGGTGATGTCTATCGTACCGGGGGTAGTCCAATCCATCGCATGAACGCATTGAGCGGATAGGAGCTTGTAACCGCCCAGCCAAGTCACCCTCCCGACTTGAATCTTTCTATCCTTGCCACGGGCCACGCGACTTGCGCCCCCAAATGTCGGTGGGGCCGGTAGAAACTGGCCAAATACGGGCATGCACGGCACTCTTCATTGCGTGCATAGAGGCATCAGGGGCAGCCTTTGACTCACATCAATTTACGCTCTTAATCGAGGCATATATTGATTAGTGGCAATCCATTCCCTGCCCACCATCGCATGCAAGGATCTGAATCATGAAAGCATCCAAACTCACCGCCCTCGCTTTGGCGGCCGTGCTTTTCCCCGCCCTAGCTTTTGCGCAGCAGGACGCTAGCGCCGCCAAGCCGACTCAACAGCCGATGAGCATCGAGCAATTCGACCAGGCGATGACGAAGGCTCAGGAAAACCTGAAGAACATGCAGGAGCAGATGATCCTAATCCAGAAGACAACCGATCCTGCTCAGCGCCAGAAATTGATGCAACAGCACCAAGCCATGATGCAGCATGGAATGCAAATGATGAACGGGATGTGGGGCGACGGAATGATGGGTTGCTGTGGAGGCGGCAAGATGGACGGTCATATGATGGGCTGGGGCCAAATGGGCAGCCACTACTCCCAGATGACGCCTGAACAGATGAAGCAACATCAATACATGATGGACAGGTACATGGGCATGCAACAGATGATGATGGATCAGATGATGCAGCATCAACAACACATGGGCACGCCACCTCGCTAAGTCCTCACGCTTGTTCCACGGAAAGCGCCTTACTCCCAATATTAATCGTCTGCCCAACTCACCTAGCGTGAGTTAGGCAGGCCCTGCCGATGGGGCAGCAGTGTGTCGTTCTCACTCGGCTGCTGCGTCGGCAGCCGCGTCAACACATCCTTCAATTAGGCATACGAGGCATGCCCATTCATCCAAGCCGACAGGATCAAGTTCATTGTCGCTGCCGCTCGCTTGCCACTACGCGGTGACCCGGCAAACAGCCAGTTCGAGCGCCCTAGGACGTATCTGGTTCTCGGCCCAAATGATATCGGTGGGCACGGTGCCGTCATCCGGTTGAACAGGTAAACACAGTGTGGTTTCGCCGCATCAAACACGACCACCACACGCGCCAACGTGTTATCGGTGCTGGCGCGCATGGACACCATCGCCCTTAATGCAGAGCTCAGGTAGGTGCCTTCGCGGAACGTCTACTGTGAGTCCCCGAGCCCGCCCACGCGGGCTTTTTCATTTCGGTCAAAATCGGTCATTCGAGCATTCTCCGGAACTACTTCTATTCACAGCCAATGGATTAACCATAGTGACCGGCGTCAGAAAGCACACCGGTCACATCCATGCTCTTATTTTCTGATGGACACAATGGTGGCTCTGCCACCCTCTACCCGAAACGAAAACGAAACGTGGTCGCCGACGGTCAGGCCTTTGAGTTGGTCCTCTGTTACGGAAAACGCCATGGTCATCGGCGGCCATTGCACAGCAGGAACAGCCCCGTGGGAAAGGGTCACCGTATGCTTGACAGTATCCATGGCCTTAATCGTTCCCTCAGCTTCGGCAACCGTGGATTGTTTTGTTTCCTGCTCCATTTTCATGCCCTCCATACCGTCCATTTTCATGCCCGGCATGTCCTCCGCGTGGGCAGAGAGTGAAAGCGTAAATGCGGTACTGGCAGCTGCAATCAGGGTCAGTTTCATACGGATTTTCCTTGAAGGTTGACGGGTTCAGCTTGTAGGTGCCGGCGACGTATCAAACGATAGGCCGCCGGAATGACAAACAGGGAAAGCAAGGGGGCCGTGACCATGCCACCGACCATGGGCGCAGCAATGCGGCTCATCACCTCGCTACCGGTTCCACTGCCCAACAGGATCGGCAGCAAACCGGCAATGATGACAGCCACGGTCATGGCCTTGGGTCGAACGCGCTGCACGGCGCCTTCACGAATCGCCGCCACCAGCCCGCGCTCAGTGCTGTCGCCGAGATCTTCCCGTTCGGCCCAGGCATTTTTCAGGTAGAGCAGCATGATTACGCCAAACTCGGCGGACACACCGGCCAGAGCAATAAAGCCGACTCCGGTGGCGACCGACAGGTTGAATCCCAACAAATAGAGGAACCATGCTCCGCCCGTAAGAGCGAATGGCAGCGTGGCCATGATCAGCAAAGCCTCATCGAAGCGAGCGAACGTCAGATAGAGCAGAACGAAGATGATCAGCAGCGTGGCAGGCACCACCAGCTTGAGTCGTGCGTTGGCCCTTTCGAGAAACTCAAACTGTCCTGAATAGCTCAGGCTCATGCCTGGCTGCAACTTGACCTGTTCACTGACGACTCGGCGCAGTTCGGCGACCACCGAGGCAATGTCCCTCCCCCGCACATCGATGTACACCCAGCCCGAAGGTCGTGCGTTCTCACTCTTGAGCATCGGCGGGCCATCCGTGACCTTGACCTTCGCCACTGTGCCGAGGGTGATCTGGTTCCCTAGCGGGGTATAGATCGGCAACTGCTCCAGGGCGCCGACCGAGTCACGCCACTCCCGTGGGTAGCGCACGTTGATCGGGAAGCGTGCGAGCCCTTCAATGGTCTCCCCGATGTTTTCACCACCGATAGCACCGGCCACGATGGACTGCACATCGGCGATATTCAGTCCGTAGCGAGCGGCGGTCTTGCGGTCGATGTCCACGTCCAGATAACGGCCACCGGTCAGCCGCTCAGCCAGCGCAGAACTGACACCCGGGACTTTCTTGGCCACGCGCTCGATGGCCTGAGTCGCGGCATCAATCTGCGTTAGGTTGGTGCCGGCAACTTTCACTCCGATGGGACTTTTGATACCCGTCGCCAGCATGTCGATACGGTTGCGAATCGGCGGTATCCAGATATTGGTTAGCCCAGGGACTCGTACCACTCGATCCAGCTCTTCCACCAATTTTTCCTGGGTCATTCCTGCACGCCATTGCTCATGTGGTTTGAACTGGATGGTGGTTTCGAACATTTCCAGAGGCGCCGGGTCGGTGGCTGTTTCAGCACGCCCCGCTTTACCGAAGACGTGCTCGACCTCCGGAACTGTCTTGATCAAGCGGTCGGTCTGTTGCAGCAATTGCGCTGCTTTCTGCGCCGACAAGCCTGGCAATGCGGAAGGCATGTAGAGCAAATCACCCTCGTCCAGCGGCGGAAGAAACTCACCACCCAAACGAGACATGGGCCACAACGCACTGACGAAGACCAGCAACGCTAGAAGCAACGTGAGTTTGGGGCGACGCAAGACTGCGTCCAGGGCAGGCTGATAAATCCGGATCAACCACCGGTTCAACGGGTTCCGTTGCTCATTGGGTATTCGCCCCCGAATCCAGTAGCCCATCAGCACGGGCACCAGGGTCACTGACAATCCCGCCGCTGCGGCCATGGCGTAGGTCTTGGTGAACGCCAATGGTCCAAACAGCCGTCCCTCCTGAGCTTCCAGAGTGAACACTGGAATGAACGATAGGGTGATAATCAACAAACAGAAGAACAATGCGGGGCCTACCTCCGCCGCCGCTTCGGTCATCACGTGCCAATGACGCTCCCCCTTTAGTTCTTCCCCGGGATTGGCCGCGTGCCAGTTCTCGATTTTCTTGTGCGCGTTTTCGATCATGACCACGGCAGCATCCACCATGGCGCCGATGGCGATGGCAATTCCGCCCAGGGACATGATGTTGGCGTTGATGCCTTGATAACGCATGACGATGAAGGCCATCAGCACACCTACCGGCAGTGAAATGATCGCCACCAGTGATGAGCGCAAGTGCCAGAGAAAGATCCCGCAGACCAATGCAACAACGATGAACTCTTCGACGAGCTTGTGGCTGAGGTTTTCCACAGCACGGTCAATCAACTTGCTGCGGTCGTAGGTGGTGACGATTTCCACGCCAGCCGGCAAACTGTTTTTCAGTTCATCGAGCTTAGTCTTGACCGCTGCAATGGTCTCGCGAGCGTTCTTGCCGCTGCGCAAAATCACCACACCGCCGACGGTCTCGCCTTCGCCATCGAGTTCGGTGATGCCCCGCCGCATTTCCGGTCCCAACTGGATCGTGGCGACATCGCCAAGGGTTACCGGAACACCACCCGACCCCAGCTTGAGCGGGATCGCCCGAAAATCATTGAGCGTCTTCAGGTAGCCGGACGCCCGGACGATGAACTCGGTCTCTGCCATCTCCAGCACGGCACCACCCGTTTCCTGATTGGCTTTGCCGATAGCTTCGCTCACCTCAGTCTGGGTGATACCGAGGTTGGCCAGTTTGAGCGGATCAAGTTGCACTTGGTACTGTTTGACCATGCCACCCACGGTGGCCACTTCCGCCACGTTGGGTAGGGTCTTGAGTTCGAACTTGAGGAACCAGTCCTGAAGTGCGCGCAACTGCGCCAGATCGTGTCCGCCAGTGCGATCCACCAGTGCGTACTGATAAATCCAGCCCACCCCCGTCGCATCCGGTCCCAACGCCGGCTTGGCGCTGGCAGGCAACCGACTTTGTACTTGGCTTAGGTACTCCAACACCCGCGAGCGCGCCCAGTACAAGTCAGTGCCGTCTTCGAACAGCACGTAAACAAAGCTGTCGCCGAAGAAGGAATATCCACGCACCGTCTTGGCGCCTGGCACCGAGAGCATGGTGGTGGCCAATGGATAGGTCACCTGGTTCTCGACAATCTGCGGCGCTTGTCCCGGATAAGGGGTGCGGATGATCACCTGAACATCTGAGAGATCTGGTAGCGCATCGATGGGCGTGCTCTGCACCGACCATATGCCCCAAGCCGTGACGAACAGCGTCGCCAGTAACACCAGGAATCGGTTGGCTACTGACCAACGAATCAGGGCAGCAATCATGGCTGGCTCCCCAATTTATCCAGGCGCTCAACACGCAAGCCATCATCGGTCTGGCTCACCGCGACCCGGACCTTGTCGCCCGCTTTCAGACCCTGTTTCAGCGCTGGGTTAGCAAGTGGGAACGTCATCGTCATGCCAGGCATGCCTAGCGTCTTGAAAGGACCATGGGCGAGCGTGACTTCTTTGTCGTTGATCTCAACGATCTGTCCATCCGCTTCATGAAAGCTGGAGACTGCTGCGTTGGGCTGTGTCTGTTCCTCTGAATTTGCAACGATGCCCTTAAGACTGGCCTCCGAGTCGAGCAGGAACTGGCCAGACGTCACCACCTTCTGGCCTTCCTCCAGACCTTTCAAAATCGCCGTCTTGCCATCGCTTTCCTGCCCGAGTTGCACCTCCACGGGACGATAGCGACCGGCGTCTTCGGCGAGCATCACCAGGGCGCGTCGGCCCGTTCGAATGACCGCCTCGCTCGGCACCCACAACACACTCTGCTCGGTCGAGCGGTTCAGGCTTACCTGCGCGGTCATACCCGGTCTGAGACGTCCGTCCGGATTGGGTAGTTCCACGCGCACGCGAAGGGTGCGGGTGTCCGGATTGGCCTCGGGCAAAATCGCGCCGACCTTGCCATTGAGCATTGTCCCTGGGAAGGCTGGCAGACGCGCTTCGACACTCTGCCCCACGGTGATAGATCCGGAATCCGACTCTGGTACGGCGACGGCTAGCCAGACACTGCTCAAGCTATTGACGCGTGCCAGAGTATCGCCAGTAGCCACGGTCATACCCGCACGTACGTTCAACTCTTGCAGCACACCTCCGATAGAACTGGTCAGAGTCAGATACGGCTGGACTTTGCCACTGCGCTCTACCTGCGTAATCAGTGTTGCTGGCATCCCGGTGAGCCGCAGCCGTTGTCGGGCCGCAGCCAACAATTCAGCATCTCCATTGCGCCTCAGCGCGAGAAACTCTGTCTGGGCAGCGGCCCATTCCGGCACCAGAATATCCGCTAATGCCGCATTGGCTTTGAGCACATCGCCGGGAGCATGGGCATAGACCCGCTCCACAAAGCCCGAGGTACGGGCCTGAATCACCGCGACATCACGCTCGTTGAACCCCAAGACACCTGATACGTCGAGGCTGGAACCAAAGATTCCACGGGTGACCGTCGCAAAACGCAGGCCGAAATTCTGGGTCAGACTCGGGTCGATGCTGACGCTCGCACGGTCCCCTGCGCCGCTGGCATATTGGGGAACCAGTTGCATATCCATAAAGGGGGATTTACCCGGCTTATCGAATTTTTGCTGTGGGTACATGGGGTCGTACCAGTACAGCGCCTTGCGTTCGCCCGGTGAATTGAGGCTCTGCTCCTGTGTAGTATTTGGGAGCCCACTCATGCGCTGATGCGCCAACCAGAAACCACCGGTAACACCCAATGCCATCGAGATTCCTACCAGCAATGCCCCATTCCATTTTTTATGGATCATTGGCTGGACTCCCCATAGGCAAAATACAGCCGCGCGCTGGTCAGTGCTCGCTGCTCTTCCACGTCGATCTGTTTGAGACGGGCCTCGATTAGTTCACGTCGAGCCGCAACAACGGCGTTCAAATCGCCTTTGCCGGCACGGTAGCTGGCCATGCTGAGGTCGACCTTCTCCTTGGCCAGTGGTAACAGACTTTCCTGGTTTCGCCGCACGGCACGATTGAGGCGCTCATAGTCAGCCAGTTCGTTCTCCAGTTGTTGAGTGTGCTCGCGTGACAGGGCCTCCCGCTCAGCCTCAAGCTGACTGAGTTCAGCCTGTTTGGCTGCAATTTTGGGATTCTGGCGAGAGTCGGGAAACAGCGGGAGATCCCAGGAAAACTGTACGCTGACCATGTCGCCAAACTCGCGGCCACGGTGCTGGTAATCCACTTCCCAACTCCAGTCGGACTGCTTCTCCGATACGGCTTCATTAACTTTGGCTTGAGCTTCGCGGGCCATCGGCGCAAACGCTGCCAACTCGGGATGGTGTTGCAATTTATGGGCGTAGCTTGAGGTATCGACAGGCCATTCAGGCAGGCTGCCTACAGGCTTGTCATTGGCGGCGGGACCAATCCAGCGCTTGAGGGTTGCTCGGGCCTGTGCTCTCTGGAGAACCAGATCGTCTTGCTGCTCCGCCAGTTGAACCGCTTCCTGCTTGGGCGTCACCGCATCGGCGGGTTGAGCACGACCACCGGCAATCTGGGCTCGGACCGTATCCGTCAGCAGGCGGTTTTCTTTGTAGAAATCCTGGAACAGCGCATCTTTGCGTTCAATCGAGTAGCTGCTGATCCAGGCCAGCGCGGTGGACTGGCGCACCTTCAGACGTTCGACTCGACGCTCCGCTGCGGCACGATCAACCGCTGCCTCGGCGACCTCAATGCGCGCTTTGCGCTTATCGCCGTTCGGCATCTCTTGCCTGACTCCGACCATTTGCATGGTCATGAAGTCCTGGTCGATGCTCCAGCGATCCGGACCACCCACGGGGTAGTTCTGCACACCCAGCAGTAACTTGGGGTCTGGTAGTTCACCGGCTGGAATAGCTGCACTGCTGGTAGCCTGAATTTTAGCGTCTTGTGCGGTCAGCGACGGTGCATTGTTTTCGGCCAGCCGCAACGCTTCATCGAGTGTCAAAGCAGCAGCGAAGCTCGGCAATGCCAATACGCTTGCCGCCAGACCGGCCACAAGGGGCCAGCCTGTGCAATAGCACTTGGAGTTCATGTTTACGATTCCTGTAATCATCCACCGCACGCGTCAAAAGACATGCGCACAGCTAGTCCATCCCGCTAACGCGGAATGAGGCTCAATGTGGGACAGGAATCAAACGCGGGGTGGTCGCCATACCCCGGACGGGGTCTGAACAGGCAGGGAATCGCTGATGAGGGAAAGCACTACGGGGCTGAACACCGTGACAGGCGGCTTGAAGATCGAGACTTGCAACATGCCGCCCGACTTGCACTCCTGGCCCGGCTTGCAAGGTTTGCCATGCTCGACAGGGCTTTTCATGTCGTTGCAGCAGTCCATCCCCATGTCATCCATCATCACCATGCCCATCATCTTCATTGGGCACGGTTCTGTCGGTGCCTGAACGCCCGCCATCCCACTGAGGGGAAGCGCCAGGCTGATCATGAAGATGAGGCAAAACCGCAGATAGCGTTTCATGGGCTGGAGTGTAGTCGCTGAAAGTTGCTCATACAATTGGGGGACGAATGGAATAAATGGCCTGCCTGGGGACCTGACCCAGGCGATAACAACGTAGCTAAATTAAGCCAGCATTACAGGCGTTAAATCGAAGCCTACCTCTGCTTTGGACTGCGTTGTGAATTTCAGCAATAGCCGACTGAGCGTCTATATTGGGTCGGTTTAAGCCAGTCGTGGCAGGCGGAAAACAACCAAAAGCGTTCAATTACCCGCCAGCGCACTGGAAGATAGACCCTCTCGCCCTCGCCTTGAGTCGGGCCTCTCTCGAGCAGGTCAAGGAACCAACTGGTAGGTTGACTGCACCAGACCCGAAGCAAAGCACCGGCTGGTCACCAGCTTTAATTCAATGTCCTGCGCAAGGGCCCCGAACAATGGTCTTCCCGACCCGATCAGCACGGGAACAGTGGTGATCACCATATCGGCGACTAACCCCTCACGCAGGAATGATTGCACCAACTGCCCGCCATCGACATAGACCCGACGCACACCTTGCTTCGCCAGTTCCACCATCAGGTGTGAGGGGGTGAGGTTGGAAAAACGCACCTTACCCTCTAGCGCTTCAGGCACCGGCGAATCAGCCAACTGTTGAGACAACACCACTACTGGCCGGTCATAGAACCAAGTGTCGAAGGTCAGCACTTTCTCATAGCTACCCCGCCCTATCACGATCGCATCCTTGTCGCTGATGAAGTCCAGGTAGCCGTGATCCTCGCTCTGATCATCGCGCTGCAATAGCCAGTCAATATCGCCATCGGATCGAGCGATGAAGCCATCCAGACTGGTGGCGATGAAAACATGTGCTGTGGTCATCAGGGTCTCCTTTTAGATTACGTATGGCTGACCGTAACGAGGACAGCGCAACTAACCTATAGCTAACTTTCTTGGCAGGGTTTCCAGGCTGCGGATGAATAGCCGCAAGCGTTGCAGATATGAACTGACTGCTTATGAGAGCCAAAAACACAGCATTGTGTTCACTGTGGGGTGAAAAACGTACCCAGTACACTTTTCGCGTGCCTGGTTTCAGTGAGCCCCTGACATAAACACTGCCGCGAGCAAGATCATTCCCCCTGCAGTCCCATCCACCTGCCGGCGGCGCTTGTCGGTAAATTTTTCCTTTCCTATGCGACCCAACGCTATGGATATGGCGGAATAAACCACCACACACCAGAACATGAAGATCGCTGACAGGATCACTGGCTGCATAGCGGGATGGGCGCCGTGTTGATCCATGAACTGAGGAAGAATGGCAATGTAGACCATCATCCCTTTTGGATTGAGCAGGGAGGTCAGGAAGCCCTTGTACAGCTGATTCCTGACCTGCCCGGTCGGGATAGCAAAGTCACCGGGTTGCAGAGCCGACTTGATCAACTTGAAAGCCAAGTAAATCAGGTAGGCGATGCCGACCCACTTGATTCCCTCAAACAGGATTGGCGAGGCGGCGACAACCGCTGCCAACCCTAACGCAACCATCAGGGAGTGGGCGCAGTAGCCCAGCAGCACTCCTGTTGTGGCCCGTAAGGCGGCTCGCGTGCCGCCTGAAAGGGCTTGCGAGGAGACAAAGAGAATGTCCGGCCCAGGCGTACAAACCAAGGGCAGAACGGTGGCGGTGAAGAGCAGAAGCGTGTATGTATTCATGCGGAAAAGAATACTGCTCGGCTCGAGAGATTTTCTTTCTAACTATTGCTCGCAACCGCAACCTACTGGAATATTCTTATCGATGGACAAGATTGACAGAAAGATCCTTGCTGAGCTTCAAAAGGACGGACGACTTTCTCTCACCGAGCTGGGTGATCGTATTGGTTTGAGCCTGTCGCCGTGTCATCGACGGGTTCGAGCATTGGAAGAAGCAGGCGTGATTTCGGACTACCGAGCGACCATCAACCCGGCATCAGTCGGCCTCAATTTCTCGGCCATCGTATTCGTGACGCTGCGCAGCACCGACCGAGATAGCGTCCAATCGTTCGAGAAGGCTGTTCCGCAGATCCCCGAAGTCATCCAGGCACAACGCCTGTTTGGCGATCCCGACTTTCTGCTTCACGTCATGACAAGCGATGTCGGGGCATTTCAAAAGCTATACGACGAAAGCCTGTCTACGTTGCCCAGCGTCTTGCGATTGACATCGACGCTGGTCATGAAAAGCATCGTGCAAGGCAGACCACTCCCCTTCTGAGAGCCCCATCGGCCCGCTTTGGGGAGGAGATTGCCTCGGCAATGCGTCGTCTGCGTGACCTTCTTCTCGATGCGGTAGCAACATCTCCCGACTGTCCGCTTCTGGCCGATTCTGTTGAAAAAGTCGGTTTCGAATTCCGAGGAAAAAAGTGCGCGCCTGAGATTGAAATCTGAGTTTTGGGCAGAAGGTTCAGGACTCAGATTTCAAGCAGCAGCGTACAAAAGAGGTGTTTTTGCACATCAATATTCGAGCGACTTGGGTATACCGACTTTTTCAACAGAATCGGCCAGAAGCGGTCTTTCACCGCCAAGGTCGAATGCGCATATAACCGGAACAACCGGTGATGCCTAAAGGGTAAGCTGTTAAAACCATTTGTTTTGCTTGTTGTACACGCTTACTGCTTCTTGAATAACAGTAAGAACAGAGCTGTTGTGGCAAGCAGCGCACCGGTGAGGAAAGTGCTGCCTGACCCAGTGTTTTGCCAAAGCCAGCCTGCAAGAACGCTGGCAATCAGCATGCATACACCACTGGCAAGGTTGAAAATGCCGAAGGCCGTACCCTTGAGTTCCGTGGGCGCGTTATCTGCTACCAGCGAGGCAAGAATGCCTTGGCTGAATCCCATATGAAGCCCCCACAAGGCAATGCCCAACATCATCGCCATGACAGAACTGGTCTGAGCAAGCAGCAAATCCGCCAGGACGAGCAGTCCCATGCCAGCACAGAGCAGTTTGGTGCGACTGATGCGATCAGATAGCCAGCCGACTGGATAAGCGGACAGCGAATAGAAAAGTGCCATAACCACCATCACCACTGGAGTCCAGGTGATCGACAGGCCTATCTGTTGCGCCCGTAATACCAGAAATGCCTCGCTGAAACGGGCAAGCGTAAACACCCCTCCAACTATGACAACCCACCAATATCCGGAGGAGAAGTCGTGCAGGACTTTCCAATGAATTGGAGATCGAAATGTGTGTTCGCTGGGGAGGTGTGTGGGCTCTTTTACGCCTGTGACAATGAGCGCTACCGCCACGGCTGCCGGTATAACTGCAAACCACAGGACAAGCTGTATATCGGCGAGCCATAACATGAGTACGATGGCCAGAGCAGGGCCAAGAACAGCCCCTACGGTATCCATCGACTGCCGTAGTCCAAAGCAGGCGCCACGGATTTCTGGTGGCGACACATCTGCGATCAGAGCGTCTCGTGGCGCCCCACGAATGCCTTTGCCAATTCGATCCAGAAAGCGTGCTGTAAAGACCATCTCAACCGAGTAAGCCAGAGGAAAAAGTGGTTTGGTCAGAGCGGCCAAACCATATCCAAACAATAGCAATCCTTTGCGCCGACCAATAAAGTCGCTGATTGCACCAGAAGATATCTTGACGAGCATGGAGGTCGACTCGGCAATTCCCTCGATCACTCCGACAGCCAATGCACTGGCACCCAATGTCGTGACCAAAAACACAGGCAGTAAACTGTGTACCAGCTCGGACGATAGATCCATAAAGAGGCTGACAAAGCCAAGAGCCCAAATCGTGCGCGGAATGCGAAAAGGCTTAGCGTTAGTGTTTGAACATTCGCTACTCATACTTTCATCCTGTACTCATCGGCATCAAGGAGAGACTGAGAAAGCTGTTTAGTCGTGCTTGCCGGTTGTGCGCCTTCTGGACAACGCACCTCATGACCTCACGATCACCTTCATTTTGAACTTAGGCAAATTTTGCCTTGGTTGTCGTGTCTCTAGCTGAATCGACCCTACTTTTGTAGACGTACTGAATAGCTTCTTCTGGCCGGCTTCTGCCTGTGCCGACAGGCAGCTATGGGTCCAGGCTGTGTGAAAACGCACTGAATACGTCGAAAGCTGAGCGCGTATTACCCTAGTCATGTACGTTATAGCCAACCGTTCCGGGGCCTCGGCCCCTTGTTTGGCCGGTTTGGCACCGTTATCGCGAGCGTGAGCGATCAACGTAGCTTGAGCGGATCGACCATGTCCGCCGCGATGGCCATGCCCACCAAATCTGGCAGCGTGTTGGCCTGCATGCGTTTCATGACGCGCGAGCGATACAGATCAACGGTTTTTGCGCTTACGCCCAGTTGCTCCGCGATTTCGCGAGTGGTGTAGCCCTGCACCAGCGGTAACAGGATATCGCGCTCGCGCGGGGTCAGGGTCAGCAAGCGCGCCTGCAAGACTTCGTGGCTCTGATTGCCCGAACGGTTGGCTGCACAGCTGCTGAGCGCCTGTTGCACGCTGTCCAGCAACAGCTGTTCGTTATAAGGCTTCTCGATAAAATCATGGGCCCCGGCCTTGAACGCGCGCACTACGATTGGCACGTCCGCATGCCCGCTGACGAAGATGATCGGCAGGTTCAGTTGGCGTACGCGCATTTCTTCCTGCACGTTCAAACCGCCCAAGCCGGGCATGCGAACGTCCAGCACCACGCAGGCATCGAGACTTGCATCGCAGGCATCGAGGAATTCAACGCCACTGGTAAACGGCAAGGCCTTGAGGCCGACCGACTCCAATAACCAGACCGTCGATTCGAGCATGCCCTGGTCATCATCGACCACGTACACAACGTGCTCCGTTACACCTGCCATTACCTGATTCCTATTGTTGTTGTTTTGTTGGGCCGGCAAGCGGCAAGCGGCAACACATCAGCAGCCCGACCGGTTGGCGCCGAGCGTTCAATTCGCCACCGAAACCTTCGATGATGCTGCGGCTCATGGACAGACCGAGCCCCAGCCCTTCGGCCTTGCTGGTGTAAAACGGGGTAAATATCTGTTCCAGTTCCGGCTCGCTGACGCCCGGTCCCTGGTCTCGCACATGGATTTCCACACAAGTGCCACTGCCATGTTCCGAGGTCATCACGATCAGGGAAGGCTGCCCGGGATGTTGTTCACGGTTGGCGTCGATGGCATTGCGTAATAGATTGAGCAGCACCTGTTCCAACAATACGCGGTCGGCATAAACGGGGGGCAGATTATCCGGCAGACGATCCTCGATTGTCACTTGGCAATTACTCGCCTCCCACGCACACAAACGCACGGCTTCACGGGCGACGTCGGTCAGATTCAGCGCCTGCATGCGGCGCTGCCCCTTGCGTAAAAACGAGCGTAACCGCCGGATCACTTCGGAGGCATGGGTGGCGTGATGGGTAATGCGTTCCAGGCCTTGGGTCACTCTTGCGGCGGCCTGGGAATTGGAGCCCAGCGTCTGTAAATAGCGCTGGCTGGCATTCGCATAATTGACCACGGCAGCCAGGGGCTGGTTGATTTCGTGGGCGATCCCCGAGGCCAGCTCACCGAGCGTGACCAGCCGTGCGGTGTGTGCCAGTTCGTCCTGATGTCGACGCTGTTGCACCTCCCGCAGCTCGCGTTCGGTCATGTCACGCGCGACCAACGAGTAATAACGCTCGCCGCTGGCGGAGCCGTGTGCCAGGAGTACCAACGACACCGGCACAGAGGTGCCACCGCCCGGCGGTTGCAACCGCGCATCGGTACTCCAGACACCGTCGCGCTCGGCACTTTTCCAGCCATCGCGCTGCAGTCTCGCAAGGTCGCCACTTGCGAACAACGCGGCGAGGGCCGGCATTGGTTGTTGCTCATCAATCCCAAGGATGCGCCTCGCGGCTGGATTGAGGTAAGTGACCTGGCCCTCGGGGGCAATGAACAGCACCGGATCGATGTTGGCCTCGACCACTTCGGCCAGGCGTCGCTTGTTCTCCTCGGCCTGCACTCGGGCCGTGATGTCCCGGGATACGCTGACGACTTCGACCACCGCCCCGGTGTAGGTTTCCCGGATCGCACGGCTGGCAGTTTCGAACCACAGGTAATGGCCGTCGCGGTGGCGGATGCGATAAGTCATGGTGTGATAGCCATCTTGCTCCAGCGCATCGCGCGCGCGCTGCACGAGACCGGCCAGATCCTGGCCATGAAACAGGCCCTGGGCCATTTGCCCACGCAACTCTTCGGGCCAGTAACCGAGCAAAGTCCAGGATGCCGGTGACGCATCGATAACGCGTCCATCCGGCGTGTGACGGGAAATCAGGTCGGTGGTGTTTTCGATGATCAGCCGGTACAGCCGCCGTGCGGTGGCCGCTTCACGTTCCGCCAGCACTTGAGCCGTGGCGTCGCGGCAACGGGCGAGCACTCGGTTGTCCTGAGGATCGGGAATAAACGTCCAGATCAGGATCTGCGCTTCGAACTGAGCCTCGACGCCTTCGATGGCGCGTTGCTGATCCAGGCAGGCACGAACCAGTACCCGATGATTGACCGGTAAAAAGCCCAACACATCGGTCAGTGGCTTCTCGGCGAGCAGCGCCAACAGCGCCGCGTTAAACTCCAGCGGTCGGCCTTGTGCATCGAGCAACAGACTTGGTTGCGGATCGTGGCCCAGCATCGGCGAGCCTCGCAGCATGCCGTTGACGCTACTCAGCAGTGTCGTCAGCAAATCCTGCACCCAGCCCAGCCAATCGAGACTCACCCCCTCACACACTTCCACCAGCAACAACCCCGGCTGCCCCGGCTGCAAGGCCAGATCAAACACCTGACCATGGCTGATCGCGGCGCGACGCAACCGCCCAGATAGCCAGCAATCGAGTTGGCGGACTTGAGCCAGGTCCAGACGCCCTGCCTCGACCAGGTGCTCAAAAAGCAACTGGTCGCTGGCCAGCGCCGGGTCGCCAAGTCCTGGTGGAAAATGCTGGGCGGCGCCCTCATGGCTATAGATCCGCGCATTGGGTTGCCAACTCAGGTAAACCGCCCGATGCACTTCCGGGCAGTCCTGCAGTGCCCGGCACAACGCATCGGCCCGGGCGGCCAGAGACACCCCCTCACGCTGCAGGCGAAGCCAACTGTGCAATCGAACGGGTGTCAGGGTCATTGCGGGTCCACTTTGTCAGGGAAACCAAGCATATACCAACCACGGAAGGCTGACGGCATTGATTCGGCACTATTTGAAACAGATATAGTATATATACCATACGCCATAGGTTGTACTTCCATACCTAAAGCAGAATGTTATATAACGTTATCCGGACTTTGAAGGTGACCTCGTCGAGGTCAACCATAGAGCTAACAATCAGCCATCGAGTACCCGTACATGTCTATCTATGACCAAGGCCTAGGCCCTTCGGCTGTCAACCACATTGCCTTGTCCCCGCTCAGCTTCATCGAGCGCACTGCCAGCACTTATCCGAACCACCCCGCCGTTATCCACGGTTCTATTCGCCGCACCTGGGCGCAGACCTACACCCGTTGCCGACGTCTGGCCTCGGCGCTAGCCGGTCGCGGTATCGGCAAGGGCGACACCGTGGCGGTAATGCTGCCCAACATTCCCGAAATGCTCGAAGTGCATTTCGGTGTTCCGATGATTGGCGCCGTACTCAACCCGCTCAACGTTCGACTGGATGCCGAGGCGATCGCGTTCATGCTGCAGCATGGCGAGGCCAAGGTATTGATTACCGACCGCGAGTTCCATGGCGTGATCCACGCAGCGCTTGGCATGCTGGATCACCCGCCCCTGGTGATCGACGTCAATGACCCGGAGTACGGTGAAGGTCAGGCTGCAAGCGACCTGGACTACGAAGCATTGTTGGCCGAAGGCGACCCGGCATTCGACTGGCAATGGCCGGTCGACGAGTGGCAAGCCATTTCGCTGAATTACACTTCAGGCACCACCGGCAACCCAAAAGGCGTGGTTTACCACCATCGCGGCGCGTACCTGAGCGCATTGGGTAATCAGATGACCTGGGCCATCGGCAACCATCCTGTCTACCTTTGGACCCTGCCGATGTTCCATTGCAATGGCTGGTGCTACCCATGGACCATCACCGCCCTGGCCGGTGTGCACGTATTCCTGCGCCGGGTCGATCCGCAGAAAATCCTCACGATGATCCGCGAGCATCAGGTCACTCACCTGTGCGGTGCGCCGATCGTGCTCAATGCACTGGTGAACATGCCAGAATCGGCGAAAGCGGCCATCGATCACCCGGTCAATGCCCTGGTCGCGGGCGCTGCGCCGCCGGCCAAAGTGATCGGTGCCGTCGAAGAGATGGGCATCAAGGTGACTCACGTGTTTGGCCTGACCGAAACCTATGGCCCAGTGACGGTTTGCGCCTGGCACGCCGAATGGGATGAGTTTCCTCTGGAGGAACGGGCGCAAATCAAGTCCCGACAGGGCGTGCGCTACCCAACGCTCGAAGGCGTGATGGTCGGTGATCCCACAACATTGGAGCCAACCCCACGTGACGGCCAGACAATCGGTGAGATCTTCTTGCGCGGCAACACCGTCATGAAGGGCTACCTGAAGAATCCGACCGCCACTGCCGAAGCGTTCGAAGGCGGCTGGTTCCACACCGGTGACCTGGCCGTATGGCATCCCGACGGTTACGTCGAAATCAAGGATCGGCTCAAGGACATCATCATCTCGGGCGGCGAGAACATTTCCACCATCGAACTCGAAGGCGTGCTCTATCGCCACCCGGGTGTGATGGAAGCCGCCGTGGTCGCCCGTCCGGATGAGAAATGGGGCGAAACGCCCTGCGCCTTCGTAACCTTGAAAGCTGATCATCTGGACGTTCGCGAGGCTGACATCATCAGTTTCTGTCGTGAGCATCTGGCCGGTTTCAAAGTACCGCGCACAGTGATTTTCACCCTCTTGCCCAAGACGTCCACGGGCAAGATCCAGAAGTACGTATTGCGCGACCGGGCCAAGGCGCTCTAACCCCATCTGACATTGCATCCATCAAGCGGCAGGTGTTTTCACCTGCTGCTTCGGGTTCGTGCAGGCCGAATTCGGCAATGCCCTGCCCATACACACCAATAACAAAAACAATGTGGAGCTATTGATGACCGACATCCATTCAACCGATACCCAACGTTGCGAACGCATACGGCGCAATCCGAAATTCCGTCAACTGGTGAGTAGCCGCTCACGCCTGGCCTGGTCGTTGAGCGCCATCGTATTGGGCGCTTATTACCTGTTCATGCTGGTGGTGGCTTTTGCCCCGCATTGGCTGCATGCACCGCTCGGCGAACATCGCATGATGACTTTGGGCATGCCGGTCGGTGCGGCAATGATCGTGTTTTCCTGGTTACTGACCGGTTGGTATGTCTACAGCGCCAATACGCGCTTTGACGCATTGGGCGCAGCCATTATCGAGGAGAGCAAGTGATGACTCTGTTGCGCAAACTGATCCTCGCCGCTACCGGTCTACTGCCGGCCTCCATTGCACTCGCCGCGCCGACGATGGGCGCGGTGCAAAAGCAACCACTGAACCTGAATGCGATCGGCATGTTCTTCGTGTTTGTCCTCGGCACACTGGCTATCACCTGGTGGGCCGCGCGGCAAACCAGATCCACCTCGGATTTCTACACCGCGGGCGGTGGTATCACCGGGTTTCAGAATGGCCTGGCGATTGCCGGCGATTACATGTCCGCAGCCACCCTGCTGGGGCTTTCCAGCCTGGTATTCGCCAAGGGTTACGATGGCTTCATTTATACCATCGGCTTCTTCGTTGGCTGGCCGATCATTACCTTCCTGATGGCCGAGCGTCTGCGCAACCTCGGACGCTTTACCTTCGCGGACATCGTTTCCTATCGCCTGGACCAGAACAAGGTGCGGATCTTCGCAGCCTTCGGCTCGCTGACGGTGGTGTGTTGCTATCTCATCGTGCAGATGGTCGGAGCCGGCCAACTGATCAAATTGCTGTTTGGCCTCGACTACCCCGTTGCGGTGATGATAGTTGGCGTGCTGATGCTGATTTACGTGATCTTCGGCGGAATGATCGCCACAACCTGGGTCCAGATCATCAAGGCTGTGCTGCTGCTCGTTGGCGGCACTACCCTCGCGGTCATGGCGATGTCGCAGTTCGGTTTCAGCTATGAAACCCTGGCCGAAAAAGCCGTAAGTGTTCACGCCAGCGGCTGGAACATCATGGGCCCGGGCTCAATGCTCGCCAACCCGATAAACACTGTATCGATGTCCCTGGGCCTGGTGTTCGGGATTGCCGGACTGCCGCATATCCTGATGCGCTTCTTCACCGTGCCTAGTGCCAAGGAAGCCCGCAAGTCGGTGTTCTACGCTACCGGTTTCATCGGTTTCTTCTTCCTCGTGGTCTGCACCCTGGGTTTTGTCGCAATGGTGATCATTGGCACCGACCCGCAGTACTACGTCAATGGCGAAGTCGGCGGTGCCTTGATCGGTGGCGGCAACATGGTTGCCATGCACCTTGCCAAAGCGGTCGGTGGCAATCTGTTCTTCGGTTTCCTTGCCGCTGTAGCGTTCGCAACCATCCTTGCGGTGGTGTCCGGCCTGGCGCTGGCCGGTGCTTCGGCGATTTCCCATGACCTCTACGCCACCGTATACAAGAAAGGAACGGCGAACGAGAAACAGGAAATGCGCGTGACCCGCATGGCCACTGTGGGCCTGGGCGTTATCGCGATTGTGCTGGGCATTTTGTTCGAGAAGATGAACGTCGCCGTTCTGGTGGGCCTGACGTTCGGCATCGCTGCTTCGACCAACTTCCCGGTGCTGATCATGGCCATGTACTGGAAAGGCCTGACGACCAAAGGCGCGATCGTGGGCGGTTTTGCTGGCCTGGTCTGCGCACTGGCACTGGTCATCCTGTCGCCACCTGTCTGGGTGACCGTACTCGGGCATGCGCAAGCCATCTTCCCGTACGAGCATCCAGCACTGTTCTCCATGCCGCTGGCCTTCCTGGTGATCGTCGTGGTGTCCAGACTCGACCGCAGTGCACGCGCCGACAAGGAGCGTGATGCCTACGCCGACCAGTTCGTTCGAGCTCAGACCGGTCTCGGCGCTGCCAGCGCTTCGAATCATTGAATGAAGGGGCACGGCCCGCGTGTGCGGCGCCGTGCCCTTGCCACAACCGTCCCAACGAGGTTTACCTTATGCCCGAATTCAAAGCTCCGCTGCGCGACATGCGCTTTGTGCTGCACGAAGTGTTCGATGCCCCGGCCATGTGGGCGCGCCTGCCAGCCCTGGCCGACAGCATTGATATCGATACGGCGGACGCCATTCTTGAGGAGGCGGCGAAAGTCACCTCGCACCTTATTGCCCCCCTCAATCGCAGCGGCGACGAAGAAGGCGCGCAATGGCATGAGGGGCGAGTCACCACCCCCATCGGGTTCAAACAGGCTTACGCAACCTACATCGAAGGCGGTTGGGTGGGACTGTCCGGCAACGCCAGGTTCGGTGGCATGGGTATGCCAAAAATGCTGGCCGTGCAGTTCGAAGAGATGCTCTATGGCGCCAACTCAAGTTTTGCGCTGTATTCAGCATTGAGTTCCGGTGCCTGCCTGGCGCTGGATGCCCACGCCAGCGACACCCTGAAAAACCTCTATCTGCCCCCGATGTATGAAGGCCGCTGGGCCGGTTCCATGTGCCTGACCGAGGCCCATGCCGGCACCGACCTTGGGCTCATCCGCACCCGCGCCGAACCTCAGGCGGATGGCAGCTACAAGATTACCGGCAGCAAGATTTTCATCACCGGGGGCGATCAGGACCTGACCGAGAACATCGTTCATCTGGTGCTGGCCAAACTGCCGAATGCGCCTGCTGGTCCGAAAGGCATTTCGCTGTTTGTCGTACCTAAAGTGTTGGTCAATGCCGACAGTTCCCTAGGCGCTGCCAACGCCGTGAGTTGCGGTTCGATCGAGCACAAAATGGGCATCAAGGCCTCGGCCACCTGCGTGATGAACTTCGACGGCGCCAGTGGCTGGCTGGTCGGAGAGGAAAACAAAGGCTTGGCGGCGATGTTCACCATGATGAATTACGAACGCCTGTCCATCGGTATTCAGGGCATCGGCTGCGCCGAGGCGTCCTACCAAAGTGCCGTCGCCTACGCTCGCGAACGCATTCAAAGCCGGGCACCCACCGGTGCCGTGTTCCCGGACAAACCGGCCGACCCGATCATTGTTCACCCGGATGTGCGGCGCATGCTGCTTGGCATGAAAGCCATGACAGAGGGCGGCCGTGCGTTCGCCAGTTATGTCGGGCAACAACTGGACCTGGCGAAGTTTTCAGACGATGCCAGCGAGCGCAATAACGCGCAGGTCCTGGTTGCGCTGCTGACGCCAGTGGCCAAGGCGTTTTTTACCGACATCGGCCTGGAAAGCTGCATCAACGGCCAGCAGGTTTTCGGCGGCCATGGCTACATCCGCGAATGGGGCCAGGAACAATTGGTCCGCGATGTGCGCATTGCACAGATCTACGAAGGCACCAATGGTATCCAGGCATTGGACCTGCTCGGACGCAAAGTGCTGGCCGATAAAGGCGTAGCGCTTCGCCAGTTCACTCGCGAGATTCGCCGTTTCGCGACTCAACCCGATGCACCCTATGCCACACAGCTGCTCGATGCCGTGCAGCGCCTGGAGGGCATCAGCGACTGGCTACAGGACAAGGCCGCAACCAACCGCAATGAAGTCGGTGCTGCCTCAGTGGAGTATTTGCACTTGTTCGGTTACGTCGCCTACGCCTGGCTGTGGGCGCGCATGGCTCAGGTTGCCCGGCAAAAACGCAGCGAAGACGAAGATTTTTACGACGCGAAAATCGCCACCGCCGACTTTTACATCCACCGCTTGCTGCCACGCATTTTTAGCCTGGAACAAACCATTCGGGCCGGCAGTGCCTCGCTGTATGGCCTGCGCGCAGAACAGTTCTGACGATTAAGCCGACGCCACGTCAAACAACTCCTCTCTTTCGGCGTTGGCGTTTTTTTATCCAATAACCCTCGCCCCACCGGCGAGGGCTGCTTCACACCTGCACTGCCCCATGGACATCGCGCTCCAGTCGGCCGGTGGCAGACCCATGATTCCAAAAATAAAAACAAAGGAGCTTTAACATGGACCGCAACACCCGCACTCTCGCTACCCGAATCCTGCTCACTGGTGGTGTCATCAGCCTTTCAGCCCCGGCTGCTGCTGACTTCATCAAGGACAGCAAGGCCAGCCTTGAACTGCGCAATTTCTACTTTAATCGTGACTTTCGCCAAACCAATGCCGCGCAATCCATGCAAGAGGAATGGGCACAGGGTTTCCTGCTGCGCTATGAATCGGGATACACCGAAGGTTTGATTGGCGTGGGTTTCGATGCTCTCGGCCTGGAGGGCATCAAGCTTGATTCCAGCCCCGATCGCGCGGGTTCCGGCCTGCTCAAACGCCATGGCAACCCTCGTGATGGTTCCCAGGACGAATATGGCGAACTGGGCCTTACCGCTAAACTGCGCGCCTCCAAAAGTGCGCTGAAACTCGGCACGCTGATGCCTAAACTGCCAACGATACTGGCCAACGATTCACGGCTACTGCCACAAACGTTCGAGGGCGGTCAGCTGACGTCGCTGGAAATTGAAGGCATGACGGTGGATGCCGGGCGACTGACACAGGTCAATCAGCGTGACTCTTCGGATTACGAGGACATGGGCATCACCCGAACTGGCGCCAAAGGCATCACCACGCAAAATGCCACCAGCGACAGGTTTGATTTCGCCAGCCTGAATTACAAATGGACCGGCAATCTCGCTACAGCCTACAGCTATGGGCATCTCGACAACTTCTATAGCCAACACCTGGTCAACCTGACCTACGTGTTGCCAGTCGCCACGGGCCAGTCGCTGAAGACGGATCTGCGCTTTGCCCGTTCAAGGGACGATGGCGGCAGCAATGTGGACAACAACGCGTTCGGTGCGATGTTCACCTATAACCTCGGCGGACATGCGTTGGGCCTTGGCTACCAGAGCATGAGTGGTGACACCGGTTATGCATACGTAAACGGCGCCGACGCGTTCCTGGTGAACTTCGTGCAGATCGGCGACTTCGCCAGCAAAGACGAAAAGTCCTGGCAGGCTCGCTACGACTACAACTTCGCGGCCATCGGTGTGCCTGGCCTGACCTTCATGACCCGCTACATAAACGGCGACAACATTGATCTGGGCAGTAACCGTCCTGAGGGTAAGGAATGGGAGCGCGATACCGACATCGGTTACGTTGTACAAAGCGGCCCACTGAAAAACGTCGGAGTGAAGTGGCGTAACGCGACAGTGCGCTCGACCAATTTTGGCAGCGACCTGGATGAAAATCGTTTGATCGTCAGCTACACCTTGGCGATCTGGTAGGAGTACACATTGTTTATAGCTAAAGGCTGCCTTGAGTAGCTTTTAGCTTTGTGATGGATCATCTGGAGGGTGGGATCGCCATGCGTTGTTGGGGATTTCCAACAGCGTGATGCTGGCGCAGATCACGGCGAATCGGGTGTTGGATCAGGTCGTTCCACGCTGAAAAATCTGAACCCGAACCTGTAGGAGCGAGCATGCTCGCGAAGAACGTTTGAGCAACACGGTCATCCAGACAGACAGCGTTATCGTTGACGTCCATCGCGAGCATGCTCGCTCCTACAGAGGTCCGCATTAAACCTGTGGGAACGGAATTGCTCGCGAAGAACGTTTGAGCAACACGGTCATTCAGACAGACCGCGTTATCGTTGACGTCCATCGCGAGCATGCTCGCTCCTACAGAGGTCCGTGTTAAACCTGTGGGAGCGGGCTTGCTCGCGAAGAACGTATGAGCAACACGGTCATCCAGACAGCCCGCGTTATCGTTGACGTCCATCGCGAGCATGCTCGCTCCTACAGAGGTCCGCATTAAACCTGTGGGAACGGAATTGCTCGTGAAGAACGTTTGAGCAACACGGTCATTCAGACAGACCGCGTTATCGTTGACGTCCATCGCGAGCATGCTCGCTCCTACAGAGGTCCGTGTTAAACCTGTGGGAGCGGGCTTGCTCGCGAAGAACGTATGAGCAACACAGTCATCCAGACAGCCCGCGTTATCGTTGACGTCCATCGCGAGCATGCTCGCTCCTACAGAGGTCCGTGTTAAACCTGTGGGAGCGGGCTTGCTCGCGAAGAGTGTTTGAGCAACGCGGTCATTCAGACAGCCCGCGTTATCGTTGACGTCCATCGCGAGCGTGCTCGCTCCTACAAGGGGGACGGCCGACAGTTTTAAATGGCGACTTCGGTGGTGTTGCGCTGCACCCTGCCCCGCCGGCGTTCAAACCACAGGTAGACCACGGGCGTGGTGTAGAGCGTCAGGATCTGCGACACCGCCAGGCCGCCGACAATCGCAATGCCCAAGGGTTGGCGCAACTCGGAGCCGGCACCGTGCCCGAATGCCAGCGGCACGGCACCGAGCAAGGCTGCCAGGGAAGTCATCAGGATCGGTCGCAAACGCAACAGGCACCCTTCGCGAACCGCCTCCCGGGGCGACAGGCCCCGCTGTTGGGCCTGCAAGGTGAAGTCGACGATCATGATCGCGTTTTTCTTGACGATGCCGATCAACAGAATGATGCCGATCATCCCCAATACCGACAGGTCCTGACCGCAGAGCATCAACGCCAGCAGCGCGCCGAAACCGGCCGACGGCAAGGTCGAAATGATCGTCAACGGGTGAATCGCGTTTTCGTACAGCACCCCCAGCACGATATAGACGGTGAGGATCGCCGCCAGAATCAACCAGGGTTGCGATTTCAACGAATCCTGGAACGCCTGGGCGGTGCCCTGGAAACTGCCGATCACGGTGTCGGGCATCGCAACCGCCAAAGACGCCTGATTGATCGCAGTCACCGCTTCACTCAAGGCGTGCCCTGGTGCGAGGTCGAACGACAGGGTAATCGCCGGGAATACGCCCTGGTGGTTGATGATGATCGGCACCTGTTCGGTCTTGACGCTGGCCAGCAGGTTCAACGGCACCAGAGTGCCGGAACTGGCGCGGACAAACAGGTGTTCAAGGGTGACAGTCGACGTTTGCCAACTCGGATCGAGCTCCAGAATCACGTGGTTCTGGTCCAGCTGGGTGAACATCGTCGCGATCTGCCGTTGGCCAAAGGCGTCGTACAACACATCGTCGATGGCCTGCACCGTCACCCCCAGGCGCGCCGCCGTGGGTCGGTCGATCACCAGGGTCGATTGGGCGATGGCCTGCTGCTGGTCGGAGGTGACGTGCTGCAATTGCGGCAAGGTCTTAAGTTTTTCCAGCAGCACCCCGCTCCAATGGTCAAGTTCGGCACTATCCGGGTCTTGCAGGGTGTACTGGTATTGGGTCTTGCTGGCCCGCCCGCCAATCTGGATGTCCTGGTTGGCCTGCATGAACACTTTGACCCCGGACAATTTATCGAGCGCCGGTTGTAGGCGGCGGATTACCTCGGCGGCACTGGCGGTGCGCTCGTCGAACGGCTTGAGGTTGATCATCACCTTGCCCTGACTGACGGTCGGGTTAGGACCAATCCAGAAGTACACCCGCGCCACCGCCGGATCCTGTCCGATCACTTCGGCAGCCTTGTTGACTTGTACGCGCATCGCCTGAGGCGATATGTCCGCCGCCGCTTCGGCCACGCCCTGAATCAAGCCGTTGTCCTGTTGCGGGAAGAAGCCCTTGGGAATGCCGACGTACAACACCGCCGTCGCCGCCAGCGTGGCGATGGCCACGGCCAGGGTGATGCGCTGGTGGTCAAGCACCCAATCCAGGCTGCGCCGATAACCGTTGTGCAGGCCATCGAACACACGCTCGCAGGCCCGGGCAAAGCGCCCTTCCTCCTGGTCGGCATGGGGTTTGAGCAGCCAGGCGCAGAGCATCGGGGTGATGGTCAGGGACACGATCCCGGACATGATGATCGCCACACTGACCGTCACCGCAAACTCGCGCATCAAGCGCCCGACAATCCCGGACATCAGCAGGATCGGCAGGAACACCGCGATCAGCGACACGGTCATCGAGATGATGGTGAACGCCACTTCGCGCAGGCCGTCGACCGCCGATTGCAGGCGTGATTTGCCCATTTCCAG
Organism: Pseudomonas putida; assembly: GCF_050990305.1. GTDB lineage: Bacteria > Pseudomonadota > Gammaproteobacteria > Pseudomonadales > Pseudomonadaceae > Aquipseudomonas > Aquipseudomonas putida_AH. The sequence goes on from NZ_CP158817.1 coordinate 3,986,072, forward strand.
GTGCCGGACGATGTTCTCCATCACCACGATGGCATCGTCCACCACAAACCCGACGGCAATCGCCAGGCCCATGATCGACAGGTTATCGAGGCTGTAGCCCAGCAGGTACATCACGCCGAACGTTGCCACCAGCGACAGCGGAATGGTCAGGCTGGGAATCAGTGTCGCCGTGGCTTTGCGCAGGAACACAAAGATCACCACGACCACCAGGGCAATCGACAACAGCAAGGTGAACTGCATGTCATTGACCGAGGCCTCGATGGTCTGGGTCCGGTCGCCCACCACCTGCACCTGTACGTCGCGCGGCAGCGAGGCGGTCAGTTCAGGCAATTTCGCCTTGATCGTGGCGATGGTCGACAGCAGGTTGAAACCCGGCTGTTTGTGGATGTCGACGATCACCGTGGGCTCGGCCCCCAATTGCGCCGCTTGCTGGGTGTCTTCGGCACCGTCGATCACCCGGCCCAGGTCACCGAGCTTGATCGGCATGCCGTTCTTGTAGGCAATGACCTGGTCGCGGTAATGCTGCGGGTCGAGCAGTTGATCCGTGGCACCGAGGGTGATCGAACGGCTCTGGCCATCGAGGGTGCCCTTGGGTTGATCCAGGGTACTGACGCCGATCACGCTGCGCACATCCTCCAGGGTCAGGCCGCGAGCGGCCAGCGCATCGGGATCGATCTGCACCCGTACCGCAGGTTTCTGTTCGCCGTGAAAATCCACCAGGCCGACACCGGGCATTTGCGACAAGCGTTGGGCAATGTAGTTGTCGGCGTAGCGATCGAGTTCCGGCAACGTTCGCACCGGGGACGTCACCGCCAGCGACATCACCGTACCTTCGGCCGGGTTGACCTTGTTGAAGGTCGGCGCGCTGGACATGGTCTTCGGCAGGTTCGGCGTGGCGGTGTTGATCGCCGTTTGCACGTCCTGCGCAGCACCATCGATGTCCCGCGACAGGTCGAATTGCAGCACCACCTGGGTTTTGCCCGCCGCGCTCGAGGAGGTCATCGAGGTCACTTGCGGCACGGCGGCAAACGCACGCTCCAGCGGAGTCGCCACTGACGATGCCATGGTTTCGGCGCTGGCCCCGGAGAGTTTGGCAGTGACCTGGATGGTCGGAAAATCCACGGTTGGCAGCGGTGCCACCGGCAGTTGAAAGTAGGCAAACGCGCCCAACAGCATGACCCCAAGGGCCAGCAGGCTCAGCCCCACGCGCCGTTGAATCAGTCCGGCCAGCGCATTCATTGGACAGCCTCCGCCAGATCGGACGCGGTGTCGGTCTTCACCGGCATGACCTTCAGACCCGGCGCGATCCGAGACTGGCCCTGCACCACCACCTTCTCCCCCGCCGCCAAGCCTTGGCGAATCCATTGCTTGCCATCCACGACGGTACCGGCATCGACCAGACGCGGTTGAACCCGCTGATCGGCATCCACCACGTAGACGAAATTACCCTGACGCCCCAGTTGCACGGCATCGGCCGGCACCACGGCCACGTCCTTGCGGGTTTGCACCAGCAGCCGCGCGCTGACCAGTTCACCCGGCCAGAGTTTGGCATCGGCATTGTCGAACTGTGCCTTGAGCTGGATCTGGCCACTGGCGGCGGTCACCTGGCTGTCGATGAAACTCAACTGGCCACGGGCGATTTCCTGTTGGCCATCGCGGGTCATCGCCACCACCTGCAACGCGCCTTTGGCGTTCTCTTGGAGAATTTGCGCCAGTTCGTCCTGGGACACGGCGAACGCGACTGAAATCGGATTCATCTGGGTAATGGTCACCAAACCGGTGGCTTCGGCGCCATGGGCAATCGAACCGACATCCAGCAGACGCTGGCCGGTGCGGCCGGTCAACGGGGCCTTGACCTGGGTGAACTCCAGTTGCAGGCGCGCCGCGTCCAGTGCCGCAAGATCGGCCTGCAACGTGGCTTGCTGCGCGGCCAGTTGCGCGCGATACGTGTCGACGTCCTGGGTAGGCCCGGCCTTGGCGGCGGCCAGTTTGCTGGCGCGATCAAGGTTGACCTTCAGGTTGGCCAACTGCGCTTGATCCTTGGCGACCAAGGCTTGGGCCTGAGCGACCTGGGCTTGATACACCCGTGGGTCAATCACCGCCAGCAGGCTGCCGGCGGTGACGGTCTGGCCTTCATTGAACAGGACTTTTTGCAGCTCGCCGTCGACCCGCACCCGCACATTGACGCTGTTGAGCGCCTGCACATTGCCAATGGCGCTGATCCAGATCGGCAAGTCTTGGCGGCTGACCTGGCTCATCTGCACCGGCACCGCACCGCTTGCGGGCACTACCGGCGCGGCATGGGCTTGCCTCACCCATTGGAAACCGCCGATGGCAGCCGCCAGCGATAGCACCACCAGCCCTCCGAAAACAACGCGACGACGTGGGTTCAAGGCATTCATGGGTGAGCCACCTGAGCAGAAGAATTGGATGCGAGGGCGTCGGTCGAGAAATCCCCGCCCAGGGCGCGGAACAGGCCGACGGCGGCCTGCAAGTGCTGGAGGCGAACCTGCAACAGCGTGTCTTCGGCCTGGTATTGGGTGCGTTCGACGATCAGCAGGGTCTGGAAATCGGTGGAGCCGAGGCGGTAGCGCACCTGCGCCAGACGCGCCGCCTCACGGGCCGAGTCCACGGCGGATTGGTTCAGTGCGTAGCTCTTGTCCAGCTCGCGGGCGGCGCTGAGCTGGGTTTCCACGTCCTGCAAACCTTCGATAATCGACTCGCGATAGCTTGAGGCGAGTTCCTGCACATGGGCTTGGTCGAAATGCAGTTGGCCGTTGAGCTGACCACCGGCGAACAACGGCTGACTGATCGTGCCAATGGCGCTCCAGATCTGCCCGCCGGCCAGCGTGTCGATGCCGCCCAGCAGGTCGAGCGACAGGTTCGGCAGAAACGCGGCGCGGGCGACGCCGATATCAAAGTTGGCAGACTTCAGGCGTGCCTCGGCCGCCTGTATGTCGGGACGCTGGCGCAGCAGGCCAATCGGCAGGCCGGTGGTCGGCTGCGGCACTTGCAGAGCGTTCAAGCCGTCGCCCTGCACGGTAAACCCTTCCGGTGGGGTGCCGACCAGTACGGCCAACTGGTACAACGCCAGGTCCCGCTGTTGACGCAGTGGCGGCATCGCCGCTTCAAAGGTCTGCATGGCATTGCGCTGCTGTTCGACTTCGAGGTTCGACACCGCGCCCTGGCTGGCCTGGACCTGCACCAGATCCAGCACCTGCCGCGCATCGTCGGCAATCGATTGCGCCAGGCGCAGCCGATCCGACAGCGACAGCACTTCGAAGTAACGATCAGCAATGCTCGCGCCAAGGCTCATGCGCAGGGTTTGCGCATCAAACACTGTGGCATTGGCCAAGGCATCGGCGGAATCTGCCGCCGCACGCTGCTTGCCCCAAAAGTCGACCTCGTAGGTCGCTTCGGCAAAAACGCTGCGTTTCTCCGTGGTGCCGTAGTTGTTCTGCCGCTGGTAATTACCGCCCAGGTTCAACGCCGGGTATTGCCCCGCACCGGCCACCTGCGCCGAGGCGCGGGCCTCATCGATACGGCTGACCGCCGCTTTGAGGGTGTAGTTGGAGGCCAGGCCACGGGCGATCAGTTGATCCAGTTCGGCGCTGTGAAACTCGCGCCACCACTGGCCGCCCTGGGCCGCGGGGCTGTCGGTCGCGCCATTGAACTGCTGCGCCAGGGGCAACTCGGGCTGCTGATAGGTCGGCACCATCGAACAGCCGCCCAGCATCAGCACACCGAGCAGCGTCAACGAAACGCATGAAAAACACGCACCGCGCCTGCTGCGCGCCGCCAAGGTTGAAACCGACATGGGCAAGCTATCCCCCGCTAAAGCCTCTGTGGAGCGATCCACGAATGCAGCGAAGATAGCGAGAGGTGCCTGCCAGAGCGTTCGTCGGCAGATAAACTTTTGTTTAACCCTGCTCCGGCGACACCTCGAAGCTGTAGCCGGCGCCAGGCACGGTGCGGATCAGCGAGTGGTCGAAACCTTCATCGAGTTTGCGCCGCAAACGATGGATGTGTTTGTCGATGACGTTGTCGTTGGGGTCGAAGTCGTAGTCCCAGGCGCTGTCGAGCAGCATGTCGCGGGTCACCACCTGACCGCTGTGGCGCATGAGCTTTTCCAGCAACAGCGCTTCGCGATGCTGCAAGGCAATCACCCGACCCTGGCGCACGGCGGTGCGTGTGGCGCAATCGAGTTGCAACTCGCCCACCTGCAGTTGGCGCGCTGCGCCGGCGACCGGATCGCGCCCGCGCAACAAGGCATCGAGCCGTGCCAGCACTTCGGCGAACGCATAGGGCTTGGCCAGGTAGTCATCGCAACCGGCCTGCAGACCTTCGACTTTGTCGAGGGTGGACGCCTGCGCGCTGAGCATCAGGATCGGCACCCGCAATTGCTGCTTTCGCACAGCCTTGATCAGGCCGATACCGTCGAGGCCGGGCAAACGACGGTCGACGATCAGCACGTCATGGATTTGCTCCAGGGCCATGCCCAGACCACTGTTGCCATCGCTGGCGATATCGACGATGTGCCCGCTTTCACTCAACCCGCGCAGCAGGTAGGCGGCTGTCTGGGCATCGTCTTCAACCACAAGAATGCGCACGGCGGCTTCTCCACAAATCAAACCTAAACTTTTGTTTAACTGGCGGGAACGTGGCGCCGCCGCCAGCTTTGTCACACTATGCCACCTCTGCCCGATCAAGTGAGCGGTCCAATAGCCATGACCCATGTTCTGGTCGTCGAAGACGACTTGCCTACCTGCCGCGAAATCGAAGCCGCCCTGTGCGATCACGGCTTCACCGTGAGCTGCGTCCACAACGGTCGCGAAGGACTGCTCAAGGCCTTGAGCGAACCGTTCGACCTGATCGTCCTGGACCGCATGTTGCCCGGTGGTCTCGACGGGCTCGGCGTGCTCACCGCCTTGCGCGCCGCGAGCGTCAGCACCCCGGTGTTGATCCTCAGTGCCTTGAGCGCGCTGGATGAACGGGTTCGCGGCCTGCGCGCGGGCGGTGATGACTACCTGACCAAACCCTTCGAATTCATCGAGCTGACTGCACGCCTGGATGCCTTGAACCGGCGCCGCGCCGAACCGGTCGCCGAAGCTCGGGAAACGCGTTTGCGCGTCGGCAATCTGGACGTCGATCTGCTGAGCCGCACGGTACGACGGGGTGACCGGGTCATTGAGCTGGTGCCCCGCGAGTACGCGTTGCTCGAGCACCTGATGCGCCATGCCGGGCAAGTGGTCACGCGCACCATGCTGTTCGAAGCGGTGTGGAACTACGCCTACGACGAGCGCACCAACGTGATTGAAGTCCACATGGGCCGCTTGCGGCGTAAGATCGACGGCGAAGATGAACCGTCGATGATCCATACCATTCGTGGAGCCGGTTATGTCCTCCGTTCGCCTGAGTGAGATCCCGCGCACCATCAGTTTTCGCACCGGCCTGCTGTTTCTCGGGCTGTTCGGCTGTTCGTTCCTGGCGCTGTTCGGCTACGTCTATTGGCAAACGGCGTTCTACCTGAAAACCGAAGCCGACACTGCGCTGTATCGCCAAGTGGAAAACCGCAGTGCGCAGGACCCCGAGTTGCAACTTCGGGAGATCCGCAATCACGCCGTGCAGGATGTCGAAGCGCGCCTGCCCCACAGCCTGTTCGATGCGCAAGGCCAGTTCATTGCCGGGGCCATCCAGCAACTGCCGCCCTTCTCTGCCTACGACAAGCCTCAGGAGTTCGACTGGCGCAAGGCCAACGGACACCAGCGCCCGATCCGCTTCATCGTCCATCAACTGGCCGATGGCAAGACCTTGCTGGTCGCTCAGGATATCCACGACATCCGCGAATTCGACGAACTGCTGATCAAGGCGCTGGTGTCCGGTGGCGTGCTGTTGCTGGTGGTCGGCCTGTTTGGCGCGGTGGTGTTGGGCTATTCGGCGCACCGACGGCTGGACAAGGTCAGCCGCTCGATCAAGGGCATCATCGAAGGCGACTTGACCGGCAGACTGCCGATCCAGGGCACCAACGACGACATCGACCGACTGGCCTCGGTGGTCAACGGCATGCTCGATGAACTGGAGCGTTTGATGAGCGAGGTCAAGGGTGTGTGCGACGACATCGCCCACGACCTGCGCACCCCGCTGACCCGCCTGATCGCCGGCCTTGAGCGCACCCAGCGGCGCGGCCTGGATGAAGCGCAATACGCCGCCAGCATCGATGCAGCGCTCAACGAAGCGAAAGCCCTGCTACTGACGTTCAAGGCCTTGCTGCGTATCTCGGAAATCGAAAACAGCGCGCGCCGAAGTCACTTCGCGACGCTGGACCTGAACCTGATCAGCGCCGATGCAGCCGAACTGTATGAACCCCTGGCCGAAGAACGCGGCATCAGCCTCACCCTCAACGAAAGCCCGTCGCCCGCGATCATCGCAGGCGATGCACAACTGTTGTTTGATGCGATCTGCAACTTGCTGGACAACGCCATCAAGTTTTCTCCCGACCATAGCCACGTGAACCTGTCGGTGATTGCTGATCAAGGCACCGTCGGGATTCGCGTCACGGACAACGGACCGGGCATTGCCCAAGGTGAGCGCGAAGCCGTGTTGCGCCGGCTGTACCGCGGCGAATCGAGCCGGCACACACCGGGCAATGGCCTGGGGTTGAGCATGGTCTCCGCTGTTGCGCGCTTGCACGATCTGAAATTGACTGTCGGTGACGCGACGCCTGGCTGTCGCATCGATCTGCTGGGTAAAGCAGCAGTGGCCGGCACATCCAACATCAATGGTGGCTGACACACCGCCTTCGCGAGCAAGCCCGCTCCCACAGTTGATCAGGGTTGTAGGCAAATCCCGTGTGCGACAGAGATCCCTGTAGGAGCGGGCTTGCCCGCGAAGAGGCCGGCACATCCAACATCAACGGTGACTGACGCTGCGCCTTCGCGAGCAGGCTCGCTCCCACAGTTGATCAAGGTTGTACGCAAATCCCGTGCGCGACAGCGATCCCTGTGGGAGCGAGCCTGCTCGCGAAGAGGCCGGCACATCGAACTTCATGGTGACTGACGCACCGCCATCGCGGGCAAGCCCGCTCCTACTGTGAACAGCATTACCCCGCCGCCAACCTGTCGAAAAATTCATTTTCCGGCGAACAGGGTGAAAGGCCGTGAGCATCAAGATGAGTCCAAGCCAACCAACACCGTGTTGGCCCAACTCAATACTGGAGAATACTCATGAACAGCCTTAAAGCCCTTTTGATCGTGACCTTGATGACTGCCTCTGTCGCCGCAATGGCAGAAGGTGGTGGCGATACCGTGGTAGCCAAAATGGAAGCCGCCAGGGCAACCGCCATGGCCTCCAATCAACACTCAGGCTCTGCCACGACGACCGCCACGGCCAGCAATCAGAACGCCGCTTCCAACGACGTTTCACGCTCGAATTGAGGGGGCTTTTACCCCGTCAACCTTGAGAAATCTTGCGCGGTATCGGTTAAATCATCGAGGCACAACAGGTTATGAATCGTCCAACTCCAACGACAGCCAACTACAGCATTGCGTTGGTTAACTACAAAACACTTGAGCTGACCAAAACCTGTCTCACGCTTCTACAGACGGCGCTGCGCGGGACAGGCGTGCCGGTGATTGTGGTGGATAACCACTCCGACGATGCGAGCAGCCAGTACTTGCGCTCACTGGACTGGATTGAACTGATCGAACGCAAACACACAGGCCCTGAAGCGGGAAACATTGCCCATGGCCGGGCGCTGGATCTCGCTTTGGCGAGGGTTGAAACCGACTATCTGTTTCTGTTGCACACCGATACCTTCATTTACGATCCTGCAGTCTTCGCCATGATGCTCGACCAATGCGCAGCGCGGCGCGAAGTGGCCGCCGTCGGCTGCCTGGAGCAACTGGACCGGGGCTTCGTTCGCTCGGCCTGGCGCCTGGCCTCACGTTTTTGCAAGCACTACACCCGACGGAGTCTGTTGGCGCTAGGCTTTCATGCAAGAGCACCCAAGCCTTATCGAGAAAAGCACCTGAAGAGCTTTTGCACGCTGTGGAATGTGGCGCTCTTCAAGCAATACGATTTTCACTTTCAAATGGATGGACGAAATCCAGGTTATGAACTGCAGGATCGAATGACGGCCCTGGGCTACTCGGTGCGTTCTATTTCACCGCGCAAATTGTTCCGTTACCTGGATCACATTCAAAGCGGCACCGTATCGGCAATGGGCGGTTATGCGCGCAATCACCGCCGGGTCCGGATGTACGAGCAGATTACCCAAGGGACACCCCTGAGAGCCTGGTGAATTGATCACCGCATGCGCCGAACCCATATCCGACAAAGAGCGATCACCACCAACGGCTTCGATCATTTGAGATCATCGCAGCCAATGGCCAGAGAATTCCGGACAACCGCACAAACGCTTCATATCCAGCGATAATGGATGCCATACGACGAAGGAAGAACGAGCGATTGAACATCGATACTCGAATCAAATTCCGTCACCTGGTGTGTTTTCTCGAGGTGGCGCGCCAAGGTAGCCTGGCCCGTGCTTGCGACAATTTGGCAATCAGCCAACCGGCGCTTTCCAAGACGCTGAAGGAGCTGGAGCTGCTGCTCGAAGCCACCCTGTTTGAACGGGGTAAAAAGGGTTCGACGCTGACCCAGGCCGGCGAGGCCTTTTTGCGCTATGCCGCACCGAGCGTGCAATCGCTGCGCGAAGGGGTCAATAGTTTGCGCTCCGGCGTACATGAGCCCATCACCGTGCAAGTGGGCGTGCTGTCCACCGTCGAAAGTCTGTTGGTTCCGGAGGTTATCTGCCGCTTGCACGCCCGACACCCCGCGTTGGTGGTCAGCGTCATGACCGGGCCCAGCGCCTATCTGCTGTCGCGCCTACGGCTCGGTGAGCTCGACCTGGTGGTCGGCAGGATGACCGATAGCCCGTTGATTCAGGGGTTGGCGTTCGAGCACCTCTACAGCGAGTCCATGACCCTGGTCGTGCGTAACGGCCATCCGGCACTCACAGACTCACCTGGGCTTAAACACCTGGAAGACTATCCGTTGGTGTTGCCGTCCGCGGGGACGACGATCCGCAAATTCGCCGACAGCCTGTTTGTGCAGCATGGGATAACACCGTCCCGTCAGCGCCTGGAGACCCTGTCGATAGCCCTGAGCCGGCGCTATGTGCAATGCAGTCAGGCCATCTGGGTCGCCCCACTCGACGCCGTCAGGCAGGACTTGCGCCAAGGTGAGTTGGTAGAGCTCGACCTGGAAATGCGTGAGCCGGGCGGTTCCGTGGGGTTCTGCTCAAATCCGGCGTTGCCGCTGGCACAGGCGGCGCAATGGTGCGTGGAGACATTGCGCGAGGTGGGCCAGGAGTATCGGGAAGGAAAACATCCATAACCATTTGGACATGGATAAGGTCGATTTTTTCATTTTCGGGTTGGCCCGTTTAAGAGGACAGTAGGTGACGAGTCGCTGCCAAGGCAGTGCCCGCCTCTGTCCAACCATAACAACAGGAAAAACGACATGTCTGATGCGCACGACAGCCGCTTCGTCATTCGTGACCGTAATTGGCATCCCAAAGCCCTGACCCCTGACTACAAGACCTCGATCCTCAGATCGCCGCGTCAGGCGCTGGTGAGCATCCCGCAATCGCTCTCGGAAACCAGTGGCCCGGACTTTTCCCACCTGAAGATGGGGCGGCACGATAACGATCTGCTGTTGAATTTCAATCACGGCGGCCTGCCCGTCGGCGAGCGCATCATCGTCGCCGGCCGCGTCTGCGATCAGTACGGTAAACCGATTCCCCACACCCTGGTGGAAATGTGGCAGGCCAATGCCGGTGGTCGTTACCGTCATAAAAAAGACAGCTACCTGGCCCCCCTCGACCCGAATTTCGGCGGTGTTGGCCGTGCACTGACGGACCGCGATGGCAACTACAGTTTCCGCACCGTCAAGCCTGGCCCCTACCCTTGGCGCAACGGTCCCAACGATTGGCGACCCGCGCATATCCATGTCTCCATCAGTGGCCCGTCCATTGCCACGCGCCTGATTACCCAGCTGTATTTCGAAGGTGACCCGCTGATCCCGATGTGCCCGATCGTCAAGTCGATTGCCAACCCGGAGGCGGTGCAGAGCTTGATCGCGAAGCTTGATATGAGCATGGCCAATCCCATGGATTGCCTGGCTTATCGTTTTGATATCGTCCTGCGCGGCCAGCGCAAGACCCACTTCGAAAACTGCTGAGGAGGCCTGCGTATGCCCGTTCAACTGCTGCCTGAAACCCCGTCGCAAACGGCCGGCCCCTATGTGCACATCGGCCTGGCGCTGGAAGCCGCCGGTAACCCGCCGCGTGAGCAGGAAATCTGGAATGAAATGGCCAAACCCGGCGCGCCAGGCGAGCACATTGTATTGCTGGGCCATGTTTACGACGGCAATGGACACTTGATCCGTGACGCGTTTCTGGAGCTCTGGCAGGCCAATCACAATGGCGATTACGACACCGGCTATGACCTGGAAAAACCGTTCAACTGTTTTGGCCGTACCGCCACCACAGACGTCGGTGAATGGACGATCAACACCGTGAAACCCGGCATCGTGAAAAACGCTGCAGGCGTTCCCATGGCTCCCCACGTCAACGTGGCGCTGTTTGCCCGTGGCATCAACATTCACCTCCAAACCCGACTGTATTTCGACGACGAAGCGCAGATCAATGCACTGGACCCCGTGTTGAACCTGATCGAACAACCCCATCGTCGCGAATCCCTGGTCGCCCGACGCTGCACGGTGGATGGCAAGCTGGCCTATCGCTTCGATATTCACGTTCAAGGCGAAGCAGAAACCGTGTTTTTCGACTTCTGATGCCCCAGTCAGGGTGTTGAGGCGCAAGCGCCCGGCACCCTGGCGCTCTCCGCTGTTAACGTCCGATGCGTCGGGCGAAACTACGGTTGATAGGCCTACTGTGGAGGGCATCTTGCTCGGCTACAGCGACCAAAGTGCGCTCACCCGTGCCTTTCAGCGCTGGCATGGGCTGAGCCCCAGGGAATGGCGCAAGCAAAAAAGATCGCAGCCTGCGGCAGCTCCTACATTTGGAATGCGTTCCCTGTAGGAGCTGCCGAAGGCTGCGATCTTTTGATCTTCTATTGCGACAATTCAATCCGATCCAACGCCCGGTTCACTGCCAACTCACCCAACATGATGACCTGCGCGATACCCAGTAGCGTGTTACGACTCGTCCCCTCCGTCCTGTCCGCCAGATCCAGGGTCATGACATTGGCTGAGGCCAGCGACTCGCAGGCATGGGCCAGCAGGGCTTGGGTACCGAGGTTGACGATGAAGGTGATATTGAGTTTGCCGAGGTGGCGTTGATGTCGGCGGCTGCCTGATCAAGACCCCGCTGCATCTGCCGCAGCCGCCGTCATGTGCGAAGTGAAACAGGCCAGCACCTGCGTTGCCATTTGCTGCCTCCCAACCGGAAACACCTTCTGAGTCCTGACCTGAAATGAAAAATGCCCGTATCGCGCGATACGGGCATTTTTGGGGATGGCAAATAAAGAGCAAGATCAAAAGATCGCAGCCTGCGGCAGCTCCTACAGAGGAATACGGTTCCCTGTAGGAGCTGCCGCAGGCTGCGATCTTTTGGGGCCGGCACAGCCCCCAAGGTTAAACGCCGTCGAACAAAACTCCACGGCGTTTCGGTTCAGCGGCCCAGTTGGCAGGCGGCACCCAGCAGCGCTGCGGTCATCGCGCTCAATAAGGTAGTGCTCAGGGTCGTACGCCTCCGTTGGAGTCGCACCCCGCAGTTTGAACCCCTGAGCAAAAAGAGTGACCGTAGCTGACCGACGGCTTTGCTCATTGATGCGGCAGGCTCTCCATGGAATCGCAGGGCAGGTTTTTTCACGGTGTAAAAGATAACGACTATCGTCTATGGGCGATCACTCGACACGCGCCACCAGGAGAGCACATGCAAGGAATCCATCTCACGTACTTGTCGGTCATTGTGGTTGTCGCTCAGGTCGGTATTGCCCAAGCCGACGACTCCGCAGAACTGGCCAAAGCGGCGCTCAATCCTGTGGCCGCCATGTACAGCCTGCCCGTGCAGTACAACTGGGATCAGAAGATGGGGCCCACCGGTGAGGGCATGCACAGCGTGACGAATATCCAGCCGGTGCTGCCGTTCACGTTGAATGAAGACTGGAACCTGATTTCACGCACCATCCTGCCTGTCATCGACCAACACGGACTGGCACCCAATGGCGTTGCTGACAAGTCGGGTGTGGGGGATATCACGCAAAGCTTTTTCTTTTCCCCGCGCCGGCCTACCGAGAGTGGCTGGATCCTTGGCGCCGGCCCTGCTCTGTTGATTCCAACCGGCAGTAACGAGTTATTGAGCAACGAACAATGGGGCGCCGGCCCGACCGCCGTGGCACTCAAGCAATCAAATGGCTGGACCCGCGGCATACTCGCCAACCATATCTGGGGTTTGGACGGCAGCCCGCCGGACGACAAGGAAAAGGTCAATCAGACATTCCTGCAACCCTTCCTTTCCTACACCACCACGGCGCTGACCACTTATGGCATCAACACCGAATCAACCTATGACTGGCAATCGCGCGAATGGTCGGTGCCCATCAACCTGACAGTCACCCAACTATTGAGAATCAGCGGGCATCCCCTGACGATCCAGGCGGGCCCCAGATACTGGATTGACAGCCCCGAGGATGGGCCGCAAGGCTGGGGGTTTCGTGCAGCGGTGACGTTTTTGTTTCCTCGTTGACCGATCGTAAATACAGCGCCCGCGAAAGCATCATTGCGAGCGCATTTTTCGGTCGACTACAGCCCCGGCCGGCAGGTCGCAATAAAAAGCGGCCAGTCACAATGGGCCGCCGTGAGTCCAGGACTTTATCGGGGATGTCTATCTGAGCCGGGACAGTCAAACCCTCACTGGACGAAATCCAGCGAAGCCTGGCCAATATCAACCAACTCGCTGATCTTCACTGCCGGATAACCAGACGGCGATATGGCCAGCAGCGGCGCCCAGCGCTCAGCTTCTGAATAGCGGCCGTGCTTGTTGCCGAAGCCCCCGTGATCACTGACAAAAATGACCAGGCGCTGAGGCATTGCCCCCTGGGCGGAGGGTGACGCAAATGCCTTCTCCCAGAGACGACGAATGCGAGCGTCTGTTTCTTGCACGGCGCCAGCGTAGCCCGGATCAGAGGGGTCGAAAGCACTGGCATGGCCCGCTTCGTCTACAGCATCGAGATGAATGAAAGCCAGATCGGGCTGGCAGGTACGCCAGGTGGTCAATACTTCCTGCTCAACCGCTGTATCGTTCTTACGCAAAAAAGCCGCATGGTTTAGCGCCGGAAAACCCCGCAAACGCCCCTCGATCAAGTTGTACAACGGCTTCCAGGAGGTAATGAGAATGCTGCGACTAGCGGCCTTGCGGGTTTGAAGACGCTCAAACACGGTTTGGCTTTTGATGGGACCCGGGCTGTCGTTATCAACAATGCCATGTGCGCTTGCCCAACTCGCGGTGAGCACACTGACCCAGCCAGGCGCGGAATAAGTCTGTTGCGTGCGACCATTGCTGACATCGACCCTCCCCCAAGCCAACCCCTTGGACTCAGCCAACTGGGACAGGAAGGGGGTCAGTGCCGGACTGACCGCATCGGTACGCAGGCCGTCGATGCCGATGATGACCACCTGTCGAGCAGGCGCTTTGGGCGCCGCATTACACTGCCCTACCTCGTCGCTACGTGAACAGCCAAGCAGGCTAATCACGCATAACGTTAGCAGCAGCTTGAGCCCCGAGGACAGAGTGAAATTTCGAGTGTTGAAAACCAATACTGAATATCTCCAATGAAATCCGGTAAACCCCAAGTCAGAGTCGTCGCCTGCGCCATGGGAAATGGACAATACGACACTAGACCGCGCTGTGGTGTTTAACCAATCCAGGGTTATGCAGTTTGGGGGGAAGTGTTCCGTACGCAGCACCTGGGCTATCCGGGGAGTCAGTATAGAAACACAGACTGCAAGTACCTCTCTGTTTGCTGATTGCCTCCATACAACCCACTTTCATTGCTGAGGCTGGCGAACACCTGCAATGGATGAATGCCTTTCAAAACGAATCGCAAATAACCCGAAGCACTCACTTCATTGATGAACGAACGACCACAGATCGGTGTTCATTTTGTCGATAGCGGCTTTAAAGTCTTTGGTTGTAATTTTCTGACTCTCGTTCTCTAACTGGCTGCCGAATACCTTACGCACCACTTTGGCCATCGTCTGGTTGGTTTTCGCATCGATGAACTCGGCTTCGATGTACAGATTCGTGTCTTGATCCCGATGGCCGGTGACGGCCTGTGTCGCGCCGACAACGGCGGCGATCGGCATCACCTCATACCACTTCATGCCTTCGTTCGAAGCGCTGACGCCCGTGATGGCCGCACGCAGGACCAAGGGGTGTGACCCCGCCGGTGCAGCCGCCGCGCTGGATGCCCTTTTGTACTTGCGGCCCAGCACACTTTTGGCTTTCCTGGACATGTAGTTCTGCAAGTCAGCCAGTGTCTGCTGATTAACCTGTTCATTGGGTTTTGGAGCCGGATAAAACTCCAGCGCCCTGAACGCGATGGTGTCATAAGCATCCGGGTTCCACGATGGGCTCACCCAGCGCAATGACTGCTCACCCGTGGTGGTGGTCACTTCTTTCAGGTCGTTGTAGTTGGACAAGAAGCCGGAGTATTGCTCGCGCTCAGTGACCTGGGAGGTACAACCGGCGAGTAGCAGGCAGGCCACTGCGACGCCGACAAACAGTTTATGGGCCGAGGTCATGCTGGGTTCACTCCACGATTGAGTCGGGTTCCGTCAACAGAGCATCAGTAGCGCCAAGTTCTGTTTCCAGCCATGGCTTGAATCCGGACGTTGTCGTTGTGGACCGGAACTGTGCCACCGGCAACTCGCCGAGTCAGGCCATGGCCCAACTGACATTGATGTCGGGGTCGTTGTCCAGAGCATAGGTGGCTCCTGTGACTATGTTCCAGGTTCTCTCATCGGTACGAAAGCGCTGCACTACTGATCGCGCCGAGGGCAAGGGCGGTTTTGCCACGGCCGTCATTGCCCACAATGATAATCGCTGAACGGTTTTTACGATTGGAGCAGCACCGGGAGAGGATCAGACCTGGCTGTTGGGGGATCACCAACCCTTGTAGGAGCGAGCACGCTCGCGAAAAACGCCAGGACAACTCGGGCATCCAGAAAGCCCGCGTCATCGTTGACGTCCATCGCGAGCATGCTCGCTCCTACAGGGGAACGCGGGCATGTGCTGCGGATTGCGCCGAGGGCAAGGGCCGTTTTGCCACGGCCGTCATTGCCCACAATGATAATCCTTGAACGGTTTTTACGATTGAAGCAGCACCGGGAGAGGATCAGACCTGGCCGTTGGGGGATCACCAACCCTTGTAGGAGCGAGCACGCTCGCGAAAAACGCCAGGACAACTCGGGCATCCAGACAGCCCGCGTCATCGTTGACGTCCATCGCGAGCATGCTCGCTCCTACAGGGGAACGCGGGCATGTGCTGCGGATCGCGCCGAGGGCAAGGGCGGTTTTGCCACGGCCGTCATTGCCCACAATGATAATCCCTGAACGGTTTTTACGATTGGAGCAGCACTGGGAGAGGATCAGACCTGGCTGTTGGGGGATCACCAACCCCTTGTAGGAGCGAGCACGCTCGCGAAAAACGCCAGGACAACTCGGGCATCCAGAAAGCCCGCGTCATCGTTGACGTCCATCGCGAGCATGCTCGCTCCTACAGGGGAACGCGGGCATGTGCTGCGGATCGCGCCGTGGGCAAGGGCCGTTTTGCCACGGCCGTCATTGCCCACAATGATAATCCTTGAACGGTTTTTACGATTGGAGCAGCACCGGGAGAGGATCAGACCTGGCCGTTGGGGGATCACCAACTCCTTGTAGGAGCGAGCACGCTCGCGAAAAACGCCAGGACAACTCGGGCATCCAGACAGCCCGCGTCATCGTTGACGTTCATCGCGAGCATGCTCGCTCCTACAGGGGCAAGATGAGGGCTTAGTTAACCATCACCTCGTCCAGTGCCTGCTCGAGGGTGCTGACCGTGCGCTCGATATTGTGCAGTTTTTCGAGTCCGAACAGTCCGATGCGGAAGGTCTGGAAGTCGGCCGGCTCGTCGCATTGCAACGGCACGCCGGCGGCGATCTGCAGGCCATGGTTGGCAAATTTCTTGCCGCTCTTGATGTCGGCATCATCGGTGTAGCTCACCACGACGCCAGGCGCCTGAAAGCCGGCGGCGGCCACGCTTTTGATGCCTTTGCCGGTCAACACTGCGCGCACCCGATCGCCCAGAGCCTGCTGTTCGTCGCGGACCTTGTCGAAGCCGTAGGCTTGTGTCTCTTTCATCACTTCGTTAAATCGCGCGAGGGAGTCGCTGGGCATGGTTGCATGGTAGGCATGCCCGCCCTGTTCGTAGGCCTGCATGATCTGAAGCCACTTTTTCAGGTCGCAGGCAAAGCTGCTGCTTTGCGTGTGTTCGATGCGCTCGAGGGCCAAAGAACTGAGCATTACCAGGGCGCAGCAAGGGGAGGAACTCCAGCCTTTCTGTGGTGCGCTGATCAGCAGGTCTACCGCGCATTTGTGCATATCAACCCAAATCGTTCCCGAGGCGATGCAGTCCAGCACGAACAGGCCACCCACCGCATGCACGGCATCGCCGACGGCCCGCAGGTACTCGTCGGGCAGGATAATCCCGGATGAGGTTTCAACGTGGGGGGCGAAGACAATCTGCGGCTTGTGCGCGGCAATGGCTGCCAGCACTTCGTCCAGAGGGGGTGGCGCGTAGGCCGCCTGGCGACCGGTATCGACCGGTCGGGCTTTCAACACCGTAGTGGCCGCCGGGATGTTGCCCATCTCAAGGATCTGGCTCCAGCGGTAACTGAACCAGCCGTTGCGTATCACCAGGCATTGCTGGTCGGTGGCAAACTGTCGCGCCACCGCTTCCATGCCAAATGTGCCGCTGCCCGGGACCACCGCAACGGCCTGGGCGTTGTAGACCTGTTTCAGGGTCGTGGAAATGTTCTTCATCACGCCTTGGAATGACTGCGACATGTGGTTGAGCGAGCGGTCGGTGTAGACCACTGAGTACTCGACCAGCCCCTCAGGATCGATACTGGGATATAGCTTAGACATGGGTGACTCCTTTGGCAGAGATGTCAGTGGGGTCGACCCTGCCCTAAGCCTTGGCAAATGACAAGATTGCTCAGATTGAAATGCGAATTTTGTCGAGCGGCTGGAATCACCTGTGGGCGGGGGGTCCAGTAAATCTGTCCCCTTTACGCCCTTGGTTCGGACCTGAACAAGCGAGTCTGCTCGCAATGAGGCCGGAAAATTCTACGTCCATGGCGACATAGAGACTGCCATCGCGGGCAAGTCGGGTCGCCGCACCGCTCGCGCCTACAGGTATCCATTGTCTGTAGGAGCGAGCGATGCGTCGACCCGACTTGCCCGCGATGAAGATAAAGCGGTCTATCAGCAAGTGGCGACGGCGTGGTCCAGGCGATGGAACAGGCGGTTGAAATACACCAGGCTATCGCGCGGCTCGCGCACGCCAACCTTCGTCAACTCCACGAACATCACCGAATGCGAGCCCACTTCCTTGCACTCGCTGATGCGCCCTTCCAGCTGCACCAGGGCGTCACGCAGCACCGGCACGTCGGCGGCGCCGTCGTCCCACAGGTCCCAGGCGAAGCGTTCGTCCATCGGCACCTTGGTCATGCCCGCGAAGTGGCGGGCCAGTTCTTCCTGCTCGCCGCACAGCACGTTGACGCACAACCGGCCGTTGGTGCGGAATACGTCATGGGTGGCGCTGTTACGGTTGACGCAGACCAATACGGTGGGCGGCGAATCGGTGACCGAGCACACGGCGCTGGCGGTGATGCCGCAACGACCGCCAGGGCCATTGGTGGTGATGATGTTCACCGCGGCCGGCAGTTGCGCCATGGCGTTGCGAAAGTCGATTTGCTGCTGGCTCAGGTCGGCCATGTCTTTGCCCCTTCCTTCAGGAGGACCGTTCGTTTGCGGTCCGTAGGTGATGGAACAAGATTAAGGCCGGCCGCGGCACGCAACCATTCTGACGATCCCCACGCGAAGGTAGGCTTTCCGCTAGTCGACTAGGTGGTTTCTTTATCGCAAGGGCCGGCCACAGTGGGTATTCTGCTATCTGGCTCCAAAAAGATGAGCCGATGCCCGCCGCGCGTGCTCGCGAGCGAACACAATAAATAGAATTTTTCGTGGCAGCCCAGATGGAAACCCGCAAACCGATTGTTTACATCGTTGACGACGACAAGGACCTGCGGACCTCGCTGGCCTGGCTATTGGAGTCGGTCAGCGTCCAGGCGCAGTGCTTTGCCGGCGCCGAAGAGTTCCTCAGCCAGTACGACCCCAAGCAACCGGCCTGCCTGGTACTGGACGTACGCATGCCGGAAACCAGCGGCTTCCAGTTGCAGGAAATCCTCAACCAGCGCGGCAGCACCTTGCCGACCATTTTCGTCTCGGCCCATGGTGATATACCGATGTCGGTGACGGCGATGAAGAACGGCGCGCTGGACTTCGTCGAGAAGCCCTACAACCCGCAGCAGATGATCGACCGCATCCAGGCCGCCCTGAAGGCCGCCGTACACGCCCAGGCCGATCAGGAGCAACGCCAGAACCTGCAAGGCAAACTGGCCCTGCTGACCAGCCGTGAGCGCGAAGTGCTGATGTTGGTGATCGATGGCAAAGCCAGCAAAGTGATCGCCCGGGAGCTGAACATCAGCGTGAAAACCGTTGATGTGCACCGCACCAAGATCAAGGAAAAAATGGGCGTGAGCAGCATTGCCATGCTGGTGCGCGAGGTGCTGCATTTGCCGGGTGAGGAGCCGGTGCGGCATTGATTCAGATGTTAGAGGCCTAGCACTTCAAAGAAATTGAGGCCCTCATCGCGGGCAAGCCCGCTCCCACAGGTATTGATGGTGTTCACAAACTCTGTGTACGACACCGATCCCTGTGGGAGCGGGCTTGCCCGCGATGAGGCCGGCACATCCAACATCCATTCCATCTGACACACACCAAAACCGTAGGAGCTGCCGCAGGCTGCGATCTTTTGATTTTGATTTTTAAAAACAAGATCAAAAGATCGCAGCCTGCGGCAGCTCCTACATTGGGCTTGGGTTTTCAGTTCTGGCTGTAGCGCTTGCGATAAGCACCGGGGGACACGCCGAAGCGCGATTTGAACGCCGAGGAGAAGTAGCTGGAATCGGAAAAGCCCCACGCATAGCACAGCGCCGACAGCTTCTGCTCGACATCGTTGCGACGCAGGTTTTCCGCACAGAAGTCCAGGCGACGGTGCTTGATGTACTGCGCCACTACCAGACCGCGCTTGGAGAACATCCGGTACAGACCGCGCACGGAAATCCCCACTTCCCGGGCAATCAGCTCCGGGCAGAGTTCTTCGTCGCTGATGTGTTCGTCGATAAACGCAATGATCTTGCGGAACTGCCGCTCGTGGATATCGCCATTGCTGTCGCGCCCACTGATCCCCGGCAATAGCAGGCTGGCCAGGGCGTCGAGCACCGCTTCGCTTTCCTGCATGTCCAACCCTTCCTGCTGGCGGGTTTCCAACACCAGTCGGTTGGCCATCGCCGCCAGGGGATTGCTGGACGCGATACGCGTGGCGCAATTGACCGCTTTGAAATGCGAACCCCGCTCGACCACCTGGCGCGGCAGGATCAACGACAACTGCCGCGAGTCTTCGTTGTAGGTCATGTCACTCGGGCGGCTGGCATCGATCAGGGCAATGTCGCCACAACCCAATCGTGCACGGCTGTCACCCTGCTCCAGTTGCGAGCTGCCGCGCAGCTGGAACACCGCATAGTAGTGGCCATCGCTGCTGACACTGACATCCTTGCTGGTGCGATACAGGTGCACATGGGCCATGTCGACCACGCTGAGCTTGATCGCGCCCCCACGAAACTCCGCCAGCTCGCCGTAAAAATCGGTATCCAGCGCGCGGGCGTCGAAGCGCCCGCAGGCCTGGTTCACCTGGCTCAGCCAGCTTTCGAACGCCTCATTGCGCACCGCCGATGCTGTAATCATGTCCGCAAAGCCTCACGTTTTTTTGTTGTTATTTTCCGACCGCTTCGTCGAGCGGTTCGTTAAAAATCTTTCATGATCCGGCCATCCCTCCCTCGACGGCCGCCGGCGCCCATTCAACAGGCTCCGGCGTCTGCTTTCCAGCCTTGAAAGCGTTTAAATATCCAATACCAGACGAGCGGAAAGTGCCCGGGAAACGCAGGCGCAAATCTGCTTGTTGGACGCCTTTTCCTTGTTCGACAGGCAGTTGTCGCGATGCTCCGGCACACCGTCCAGCACCTCAACGATGCAGGTTCCGCAAATGCCTTCGCGGCACTCGGTGTCGATGTCGCAACCATGGGCCTGCAGTACATCCACCAGGCTGCTGTCGGCCGGCACGTGCAGTACCACGCCGGAGCTGGCCAGTTCCACCTCAAAGCTGCCGGCCGGGGCACTGTTGGCAGCCGGATCTGCAGCGAAGTGTTCCAGGTGAATGGCATCGTCCGAGCGGCTGCGCGATGCCACTTCCACCACCTTGTTCATGAACGGCGCCGGGCCGCAGGTGTAGACGTGGGCGTCGCTACCGGCACGGCCCAGGCACTCGCTCAGCGCAGCGTCCAGGTCCGCAGGTTCCACACCGTAGTGGAACTCCACGTGGTCGGCAAAATTCGTCGCCAGCAGTTCGGTGAACGCTGCGTACTCGGCCGAGCGGGCAAAGTAATGCAGGCGATACGGCTGGCCACTTTCCGCCAGTCGATAGGCCATGCTCAAGAGCGGCGTGACACCGATACCGGCAGCGAACAGCACGTGTTCGCGGGCGGCAGAATCGAGGCGGAACAGGTTGCGCGGCGCCCCCATTTCCAGCTCCATGCCCTCTTCGACCTGCTCGTGCAAGGCTTGCGAGCCGCCACGCGATTTCGGCTCTTTTTTCACCGCTACCAGATAGGCGCGGCGGTCCTGTGGCGGGCTGCACAGGGAATATTGGCGGGTTACGCCGGTCGGACCGGTCAGGTCGACGTGGGCACCCGGCTCATAGGTGTCGAGCGGCTGGCCGTCACTGCGCACGAGGCGAAAGGAACGGATATCCAGCGCTTCGTCGACGATCCTTTCGATCTTCACCTTCATCATTGCATCACCTGAATACTGTGTTTGAGTTCTTGTTATTGCGCTCTGTAGGAGCCGGCTTGCTGGCGATGGCGGCAATCCAGTCAGCATTGCAGCGTCTGATTCACCGCTATCGCCAGCAAGCCGGCTCCTACAGGTGTTGCGTAAATCCTGGGCTGCTCAACGCATGTACAAGCCGCCATTGATGTCCAGGCACGCGCCGGTTACAGAGATCGCGTTGTCGGAGATCAGCAGCAGGACGCTGTCGGCGATGAACGTCGGGTCGCCGAGGCTGCCCGCCGGGATCATCTTCAAAATCTGCTCCAGACGCTCCGGGGCCACGGTTTCGCGCACCACCGGCAAGTCCAAAGGACCTGGCGAGATGCTGTTGACCGTCACGCCACGGGGCGCCAATTCACGGGCGAAGACCTTGGTCAGCGTCGCCACGCCGCCCTTGGCAGCGGCATAGTGCGCGCCAGTGGCGGTGCCGCCGTTCTGCCCGGCCAGGGACGCGATGTTGACGATCCGGCCGAAGCCACGCTCGGCGAAGTGCGCACCGAACACCTGGCAGGCGACGAAAGTGCCGCGCAGGTTGATCGCCATCGACTCGTCGAACTCCTCAGGCGTGATGTCCATCAGCGCCGCGACTTTCGACACGCCGGCGTTGTTCACCAGAATGTCGGTGCCGCCCCAGCGTTCAGCGAGCACGTCGCGAGCACGCTGGAAGTCGGTTTTGCTGCGTACATCCAGCTCGATGGCGACGGCGGTGGCACCGCTGCCATCCAGCTCGGCGGCCAGCTGCTGAACGCCATCGAGGCGCACGTCGGCCAGGCCGACGCGATAACCCGCCGCGTGCAGACGGCGGGCGATGCACTCGCCCAGTCCGCGCGAGGCACCTGTGACCAGGGCTACTCGACTCATGATGTTGCCCTCACAGCAGGAAGCCGAGCGCGCTCAGGCTGTCGGTGGAGTTGATCAAACGCACAACCTTGCGCTCCAGCGATGGCACGCCGTCGGTGAAGCGAATGCGGTGGTTCAGGTCCGCCACGAACGGCGTGTGCACGCCGCGCTTGTAGGCGTACAGCACCTGCGCCGAGTTGACTTCAACGATGTCACCGGCCGCTTCCACCAGGCGGAAACGCGAGATGGTACGGATGGTCTTCGCCGCGTCCACCGCCGACGGCGAGTAGCCGGCGCTCAAGCGTTCGATACGCAGGGCACGCATGCGTGCATCGTCGTAGGCGTAGTTGAGCGTTGCCTCGAAGTCTTCGGTGTCCGGGTCGATCGGCACGATGTACTTGCCGCTTTCGCTCCACAAGGTCGCCCACTCGGCGTAGTTCTTGTGGTCCAGCAGCTCGGCTTCGCGCCAGATGAATTCGATGGCCTGGGCCAACGGGCCGGTGAAACCGTTCAGGGTGTCTTGATTGCTCATTGGCTCATCATCCTTTTCCACATGTCGTAGGCACCGCGCATGCCGCCTTCGTCGGTGGCATGGGAGACCTTGTCGCCGTTTTCAGCAGTGATTTCGCGGTTCAGGCCGCGGTTGACCAGGATCGGTGCATCGACGCCGGCATACGAGCCGCGCTGCACGCGGTCCCAGGCTTCGGCATCGTCGGGGCTGCCGAAACCGAACGGGCCCTGGAAGTGTTCGTGAATGCGCATGCGTTCGCGGTTGGCGATTTCCGGGCCGCCGTCCATGCCCAGGGCCACGTGACGGATTTCCGTTTCGGTGACCGACACTGGGCGCAACACGCGGAAGAACGACATCGACATGGCCACGTTAGGGAACAGGTTCAGGTTGAACCCGGCGCCGTGCAGCGAGCGCACGATGCGGCGAACCTGTGCAGGCTCCATGGTTTTCGACAGTTCTTCGGTGACGTGGGCGAAACGCTCTTGCAACTGTTCGGTACCGTCGTCGTGATCCAGGTCGACGTGCTCCGGCACCATCACCATCACGCTGTGGCCGTTGCCCAGCGAATGGGTCACGGCTTGTTCGTCGGTCATGAACGAGAGCATTTCCGAGGTTTCTTCATCCACCGACGACATGAACGACTTGTGCACGATCGGGAAGTGATAACCGTCGGTGGTGTTTTCCAGCTGGATCTTCCAGTTGCCCTTGAAGCTGAACTTGTGTTCGCCCTGGGTCTTGATCGGGTAGCCGGCGCCCTGCTTCATGAACAGGTCCATCCAGTGCTTGGCACCGCCAAGGAAGTCTTCCAGCGGCTCGATCTCGTCGTTGTAGCTGGCGAAGATCATGCCGGCGTAGCTTTCAACGCGCAGGCTGGTCAGTGGCAGCTCGGACTTTTCCAGGATGCCTTCATAGCCGTCCGGGTATGGCAGCGCACGCAGCTTGCCGTCCAGGCCATAGGACCAGCTGTGGTACGGGCAAGTGAATCCGGTGGCGTTGCCCTTGTGCTTCTCGCACACGGTGGCGCCACGGTGGCGGCAACGGTTTTCCAGGACGTTGATGTTGTTTTTCTTGTCGCGCACGACAATCACTGGGCGACGACCGATCATTGCGGTCTTGAAGTCGCCGCTGTTGCGCACTTCGCTTTCGTGGGCAACCCACACCCAGGTGCGGTAGAAAATCTTGTCCAGTTCGGCTTCGAACAGCGCCGGGTCGTTGTACAGCGAGACGTCGACGCGGTCGTGCTGGACCAGCTCTTCGGGGCTTTTCGACGTTGCGATCAGCGTGTATTCATGAGTGCTCATGCGGTTCTCCTCATGGCTTCTTGTTATGATTTCGTTTGTAGAGCCGCGCCGTTAACCGGCCATGCTCTGTTGCAGTTGCGCACCAAAGGCGCAGACCACTTCGTCCTGTCCTTTACGGCCAACGATTTGCAGGCCGACTTTCAGCCCACCGCAATCGAGTTCCACCGGCACCGTCAGCGCCGGATGGCCGCTGAGGTTGAAAGGCCGTACCAGTGGGGTCATGCCGGCCACGGCCTTGCTGCCGCCGCGCGCTTCGCTCAGGGTGGGTGGCAGGCTCGGCAAGGTCGGCAGCAGCAGCACCGCGAACTCTTCCAATGCAGCATCCACCTGCTGGGTAAAACGGCCGCGTACGGCTTCGGCCGCTGCGAGCTCTTCACGCGTCGTACGGCTGGCGGCCAGCAAACGGGTTTCCACGTCTGCACCGATCAGGTCCTGACCGGTCAGGTGACCGAAGGCCGCCCAGTTTTCAAAATTGATCACGGTCAGGCCGGCGGCGAAGGCGGCTTCGAATTCGCTCAGGTGCAGGCTGCTGCGACGCCAGCCGGCACGGTCGGCGGCAGCACCCAGGCTGGCTTGCAAGTGCGCGTCGCAGGCCACTTCCAGAAAGCCGACTTTGGCGCCGTCACCAGGCAAGCCCTGAACGGCAAAACCTGGGCAAATCACCTGCATCGCGGCAATCAGGTCGTCCATGGTTTTGGCGAACGGCCCGACGCAGTCGAGGCTGGACTCCAAGGGATGAGCACCGACGCGGCTGACACGGCCATAGGTCGGCTTGAGCCCGGCAACCCCGCAGCACGCTGCCGGGACCCGCACCGATCCACCGGTGTCGGTACCAATAGCGATGTCCGCCAGGCCTGCGGCAACCGCCGACGCCGAACCACTGGAAGAGCCGCCTGGAACACGGTCTGGCGCTTGCGGGTTGATCGGCGTGCCGGTCCAGTCGTTGATACCGGTGACGCCAAACGCCAGTTCATGCAGGTTGGTCTTGCCAACGATCTGCCAGCCGGCGCCGAGAATCGCGTCCACGACTTCGGCATTTTTCGTGGCTGCCGGGGCATCGGCGAACGCGCGACTGCCCGAGCGGGTCGGGTAGCCGGCGATGTCGATGGAGTCCTTGATCGCAACGCGCTTGCCGTTGCCACCGAGCAGGAATTCGCTGATGAAGGTACTCATGCGCCTAGCTCCTTTTTGTTCAAGTCAGTGTTGAACAAACGTTGCGTGCGGAAGTGCGCGATCAGCCAGGTGCCGTCGACACAACGGAAATCGATGTTCAGGCGGGTGCCGAACAACTCGTTGCGGCCATCGGCGTAGGTGGAGATCTGCTGCATGATCCACTGCCCCTGCGCCGCGTTGCCGTCGACCACGATCGACTCGCTGGTGAGGTAATGCAGGTTCAGGCTGAAGTGATCCGACGGCGGCAGGTAACCGCCGACAAATGCCGCCACGGCCTCGCGTCCGCGATGCTGACCGAAGGTCTGCGCGGTCTCGCGACCAACGCCTTCCCAGACCGCATCTTCGGTAAACAACTGCGCCAACTGACTGACATGCACCGCCGCTCTTGGCACATCGCAGAGGTCCATGTAGCGCGCCATCAGGCGACGCACCGCGCTTTCCCCTTCGAGCGTCGCCAGACGCTGGAGCAAGGCCTCGTTCATGGCTTACACCTTGGCCGCATCAGGGATGGTCAACGGACGGCCGATGCGCGCTTCGACTTTCGCGTAGCGCCACAGGCTGTACTCGTTTACAGGCGTGGTGCGGAACAGGTTACAGGCGTCAATCACCGTTTGGTGGCAGTCGACATCGGCCATGATGTACACAGTCCATGGCGAGGTGGTGGACGGGCCGACCATCAGGCGGTCGTCATCCATCGCGCCGAGCACGGTGATGCCGGGCATCGCGCCGAGGTCGGCCATCATTTTGCTGAAGCCCTTCCACACGCTCAGGCCTTCGCCGGTAGGCAGGTCGAAAAAATTCTGGGTGATGCCGATGCAGAAGACGACGCGCAACGGTTCCTGGGTAGCTTGGGACATGCTGTTGATCCTTGAATTTGAAGACTGAAAAATGGGTTGGAATTCAGATGTAGCCCGGGAACGGCTGTACGCCGAGGAACACCGAGCCTGCGCCGTCGTACAGACCTTCGCTGAGGAAGGCGTGCTGGGTCACCACCATCGAATCGCGCAGGTAGCGTTGCAGCGGATGGCGCAGGTAAATGGCGGTGGTCCCGGCCAGGCTGTAGGCGCTCTGCACCACGGCGGCGCCGGCCTGGGAGACGTGGATCGCCGACAGTCGCAACTGGCTGGTCTGCTCCGGGGTGACCGGGTTGCCGGCCAGGATCGAGTCCCACACCTGTTCGGTGGTGTTGTAGAAAAAGGCACGGGCGGCAGCGAGCTTGGCTTCGGCCTTGGCGATTTCGATGCGCACATAGGCGCGGTCGGACAACTTAGGCGCGCCGGTGATGCCACCGCCGTTGGCCATGCGACTGACTTCGTCGATGGCAGCGCGAGCCAGGCCCAGGTTGACCACGGCCAGCACTTGCGCGGCGTAGGCAATCGATGGGTAGCGGAACAGTGGTTCGTCGATGGTCGCCGCACCGCCGCGAATGAAGGTCCAACGCTCGTCGATGCGCTTGTTGGTGACACGCAGATCGTGGCTACCGGTGCCCTTGAGGCCGACCACGTCCCAGTTCTCGACGATTTCCACTTGATCCGGACGGAACACGGCAGTGCGTGGCTTGCCGCCCGCCGCGCCGATACCCACGCCCAGCAAGTCAGCGCCTTTGCAGCCGCTGGCGAATTTCCAGGTGCCGTTGACTTGCCAGCCACCTTCGACGGCTTCAGCCGGTTGCAGCGGGAACAGACCACCGGCGAACACCAGATCGGGGCTGTCGGCATAGAGTTCAGCCAGGGTTTCTTGTGGCAAGGCGGCCAGATAGACGCCGGCGCTGCCGAAACTGGCAACCCAGCCAGCGGAACCGTCGGCTTCGGAGATACGCTCGATCATCTGCAGGAATTTTGCAGGCGCCAAGGCGTCGCCGCCGAAGCACTTTGGCGTGGCGGCGCGGTAGATGCCCACCTGTTTGAAGCGCTCGATCATGTCCCGTGGTACATGGGAAACACTGTCGAACTCCTCGCGACGCTGACGCACTTCATCCAGGACTCGCTGGAATGCCTGGCTGTCGACGACATTTTCGTCAACGCCGATCGATGCGTCTTGTTGCGCGACCGCTGAACGCAGCATGGGCTTTCTCCGTTTTGCTTATTGTTAGAGGGCACAGGTAACGACAGACAACTGCCAAACGATCCTGTAGGAGCCGGCTTGCTGGCGATGAGACCAGCAAAATTAGCGGTGTTCTTGACGCCGCCATCGCCAGCAAGCCGGCTCCTACAAGTGATGCGTGTGACGCAGATTTTTCATGTGTCACCCACCTATGTGGGTGGCTACCCTTGCATTGGGAGCCAGTGTAAAAACCGCATCCGACGGCAACTATTGGTGCGTGCAGCCCCCCAACTAAAGAAAACCCCTAGTCCGCCCCCGGTTACCTCTGAGCGCTTCCCCGCGCATGAGCCGGTATAAAACGCCATACTTCCGGTTCACCGGTCTCAATCCCCTGCCGCCAAGGGCTGCGCGATGTATTTGCCTGAACAGAACGACTTTTTCACGCTGATCGAAGCCATGCCGCTGTGCATCATTCTTCACGATGCCCACAGCAAGGAGATTCTCTGGGCCAACGCTGCGGCCTTGTCGGCATTGGGCTTTACCCTCGAAGAACTCACTCCGCTCAAAGCCCCGGACATGACCCGCGATGCGCCCAAGTACCGGCGTTCGGTGGGCTTGCGCTGGCTCGAAGGCGCCGCCCGTACCGGCCAGCGCGCCATCGAGTGGTGCTACCGCTCCAAGCAAGGGGTGGAGATTCTGTCCGAGGCGGTGGCGACGCTGGTGCACCTGCAAGGTCGCGATGTACTGATGGTGCAGTTCCGCGACATTTCCAAGGAAGACAAGGTCAAGCGCGACCTCAAACGCTTCGAAAGCCGGCTCAAAGCGTTCATGCAAGACCTGGCCGAGGGCGTGGCAGTGCTGGGCCCCGAGGGCGAGATTCGGTTTATCAGCGACTCCGGTGCGCATCTGCTCAACAGCAAAGTGCAGCAACTGATCGGCAAGAACTTTCTCGGCTGGTGTGACGACGCTTCGCGCCAACGCCTGCTGCAGCAACTGTCCAACGAGACGCCCGAACACCTGCCGTTCAGCGTGCACTACAAGGTGCAACGTCGGGACGGCGAATGGCGCTGGCATGACGCAACCTGCCGCTACATCGAGATCGAAGACGATCTGGTGGGGCATCTGCTGCTGTTTCGCGATGTCACCGATCAGGTGCAGGCAGAAGAGGCGCGGCGGGTCAGCGAACAGAAAATCGAATACCTGGCGCGCTACAACGCCATGGGCGAAATGGCCGTGGCCATCGCCCACGAACTGAGCCAGCCGCTGGCCGCCACCCGCAATTTCATCGAAGGCGCGTTGATTCGCCTGGGCAACGCCGCCGAGGCCGACCAAGGCGTCGCCTGGGGTTTGCACAACGCCGTGCGGCAAATCGAGCACGCGTCGGTGATCATCAAGAGCGTGCGCGATTACGTGGTCAAGCTGGAGAAAAGCGAAGAACTGATCGACCTCAACGAACTGCTGCGCGAAACCCGCTACTTCATCAGCCTGCGGGCCGATCCGAGCCTGATACGGGTCGACATCGCCCCTTCACCGCAGCCGCTGCGGGTCAGTTGCGAGAAAGTGCTGATCGGCCAGGTGATCCTCAACCTGGCGTTCAACGCCATCGAAGAAATGGTCGACCTGCCCCTTGAACGCCGCGTCCTGCGCATACAGGCCAGCCGCGACGGCGATGTGGCGCTGGTGCGGATCGAAGACTGCGGCCGGGGGATTCAAGCCGAGGCGCAGGAGAAACTGTTCGATGGCTTCTTCTCCTCCAAGGTCAGCGGCAATGGGATTGGCCTGGCGTTGTGCAAGAACATCATTGGCCGGCATCGGGGGGATATCTGGGCGCAGAATCTGGAGCCGTGTGGTGCGGTGTTCAGTTTTTCGCTGCCGTTGGCGGTTTCATAAGCAAGTGTGGTTCGCTCAAGACGGTGTACCTATCCTTGGAACCATTTGTAGGAGCGAGGCTTGCCCGCGAAAAATACTCAGACACCGCGGACATTCAAACTGCCCGCGTTATCGTTGACGTCCATCGCGGGCAAGCCTCGCTCCTACAAGTGGTCCGAAGCCGTTATAGAAACTACTTCTACTGCCCTATTTTCGGCGGATATGACCGGTGACGCACCAGACAAGGTTCTGGCAGCCTAGCGACATCAATCCCAAGGCCCTTTGCCATGAGCAAAACCGAAACCCTGGCCAAAATCATGCTCGGCCCCGTGCTGCTGATGCAGGGCCTGTACACCCGCCGGGTCACCCCGATATTGCCTGAAGCCGAGGGTGAGCGCGAAGGCGAAGCCGGTATTGGCGCCCCCCTGCGCCTGATAATTCTCGGCGACAGCGCCGCAGCAGGTGTCGGGGTATCGACCCAGGCCGAGGCCTTGAGCGGCCAGTTGGTCAATCGCCTGGCCAGGGATTTTCGGGTCTGCTGGAAGCTCTCGGCCCAGTCGGGCCTGGACTCGCAAGGGTTACTGGAGCGGCTCGGGCAGCAGGCGCTGGAGCGGTTCGACGTGGCACTGCTGTCCATCGGCGTCAACGATGTCACCGGCAGGCTGACGGCGGATCAATGGATCGCCCGGCAGCAACAATTGATGGAGGTGCTGATCGGCAAGTTTGGCGCCAAGCTGATCGTCGTCTCCCCTCTTCCCCCCATGCATCTGTTTCCGGCACTGCCGCAACCGCTGCGCTGGTACCTGGGTCAACGGGCCGTGCGCTTTAATGCGCGTCTTGCACATCTGGTCGAGCGCATGGATCGCTGTACGATGCTGACCACCCATTTGGCGCCCGTGGCCGGTTCCATGGCCGCGGACGGTTTCCACCCCGGGCCATTGATCTACAGTGCATGGGCCAATGACGCGGCACAGGTCATTGCTCGGCATTTCGGTAACAACCCATCAGGCAAATTTGAACAACAACAACAAAAAACAGGAGTTGACGATGTCTGAACTGCAACTGCATCCCAAGGCCGCGGAGTCCCTGAGCCTGTGGCACGCGATGATCCGCACCGGCGACCTCAAGGCCCTGCCCGACCTGCTGGACCCGCAAGCGGTGTTCCGCTCGCCAATGGCGCACACGCCGTATCCTGGCGCGCCGGTGGTCTCGATGATTCTCAACACGGTATCCAAGGTGTTCGAAGACTTTGCCTACCACCGTGAGTTGGCAACCGCCGATGGCTTGAATGTCATCCTTGAGTTCAGCGCCAGGGTTGGCGAGAAGCAGCTCAAGGGCATCGACATGATCCGCTTCAACGAGGAGGGAAAAATCGTCGATTTCGAAGTAATGGTCCGCCCCATGAGCGGCTTGCAAGCCTTGGGCGAGGAAATGGGCAAACGCCTGGGCGCTTACCTGGCCGCCAGCAAGGCCTGACCGTTAAGCAGCCTGGCCTTGCCAGGTGATTCAACCCAGGAAACCTGTAGGAGCGAGCATGCTCGCGATGAATTCAAGGACGCCGCGTTGAATCAGTTGGCACACGTAATCGTTAACGACCCTCGCGAGCGTGCTCGCTCCTACAGGAGGCCGGCACTCCGATTGTCTGTAGGAGCGAGCATGAACGCGATGAATTCAAGGACGCCGCGTTGAATCAGTTGGCACACGTAATCGTTAACGACCCTCGCGAGCGTGCTCGCTCCTACAGGAGGCCGGCACTCCGATAGTCTGTAGGAGCGAGCATGCTCGCGATGAATTCAAATGCGCCGCGTTGAATCAGTTGGCACGCGTAATCGTTAACGACCCTCGCGAGCGTGCTCGCTCCTACGGTCTTGCTATACGGAGCCAACAGACGATTGCCCGCAGGCCCCCGCCTGTGGCACCAGACTGATATCGACTCGACGGTTGGCCGTGCGCCCGGATTCCGTTTCATTGCTGGCGATCGGTTGGCTGGCGGCGACCCCTTGCACGGCAAAACAACTGTCGGGAATGTCACCCATGCGTTGCATCCAGCCACGTACGGCCGAGGCGCGGGCGTGTGACAGTTGGCGGTTCTGTTCGGGGTTGCCCCGATCATCCGAGTGCCCGCTGATGACAATCAGCCAACCGGGTTGGGCCTTGATGTCGATGAGTGCATTGATCAGTACCTTGGTCGAACCAGGCTTGAGTTCGGCGCTGCCGGCGTCGAACAGTGCCAGGCTGTCCAGGCGTACGGGTGTGGGGATCGGCTGTTGCTGCTGGAACAGCGCCATCACGCCATGCTGACCCTGATTGTTCCAGCCATACAGGCTCCACCAGACGCCACCGGCCAGAAGGAGGGTTGCCGCCACGGCACCTAGCCAAATGATGCGCCGCCGCGCAGTCGGTTTGATCTCAGGCACAGGGTTGGCCGGCCAAATCACGATGGGCATCAACCGGGCCGACTGTGTTTCGCTGGAGGTCAGTTGTAGAGCACTGCCCATCGCGGTGTTCAGCTGCAAGCGATGCCTCAGACTTTCGATCTGCTGACGCAGGGCTTGCAATGAGTGGATTGGCATCGGGTGATCCAGCCGCCACTGTAAACGCAGCATTTCGGTATCCAGATGCACAAGTGCGGGCAGGCTGTGCATGTCCAAGCGCAGGCTGCGCAGCAACGACTGCAACTGAACGAACAGCCAGGTCAGGATATCCAGCCGAAGCGAAGGCATGGGTGGCCATAGGTTCGCCCCTTCGCAGCCGAGGGTCCCTATCAGCGCCACGCCCTGGGCCATGCCGTCCAAACCGTGGCGCTGACTGCGCGCCAATGCAAAGGCCGCGGCCGATTGCAGGTCTGCGCCGTTCTTCTGGAACAGCGTCAGACACAGTTGCTCGACCCTCGCCCAGTCCACATCCGGGCATGCGGGGTGATTAAGCTTGGCCAACTCTTCACGCAACGCTGCAAACTCACTGAAGTCGCGCGGATCGCCACCCACCCTGATGCACATTTCAAATAACGCCGTCATCGCGCCTCCTTTGGGTTACAGGTTCGATTGCGCCAACCAGCTCTGGCGCTTCAGGTGACGCACCAGGACTTTGCCCTCGGGTGCCAGCGTCGTGCCGAAACTCACCTGTTTGCCGCTACGCAGTTGCGCCTCCAGCGCGTAGTCCAAATATCCCGGTTGAACCTGCGGCAGTAATTGGATGCTGATGGCCGCCAGCCGGGGTTCGTACTTGAGCAGCGTGTCTTGCAGGGTCCTCATCAAGGTATGCGCCGTTCCCGGCAGCCCCTGCAGGATCTGGCCCATGTCCGTGAGACCGTAATCGGGCAGGTGCGCGAGTGTGCCGGCACGGCTGTTGAGGATGCGTTGCACGTTGTCCAGTACCGAGAGCGTGTACTGGTCCTCTTCGCTGACTTGATGCAGGCCCAGGTCCCCATTGAAGTTCTGCAACAGCGTTTCATAGAGCGAGGGATTCAACTCCGGCATGGGTTACTCCTTGGCCAACGGGCGCAATGTCAGTCGGTTGTCCCCCAACTCGATGACCCGTGCCCGATCCGGGTTCAGGTCATCACGGGTCAGCGTCAAACGCCAGGTGTTGAGTTCGGCATCGGGTTGGCGAAACAACGCGACGACCGTGACGACCTGCGCGTCCTTGTCCATCGGCACGCTCAGCTGTGCGCCTTCACCGGGCTTGACCACCACCGTGCGCGTGTCCAGCAGATCGCTACTGAGCACGCGATCGTCTTCGCTGAGCAAGTTGTCATAGCTGGCTTTTTCCACGGACTTGTTGGAGCGCAACTGGTACACCCGCACCAACGTTGGCACCGACAAGCCGCTCATCTCCGTGGCTTGGGTGTTCATCGCGACCCTGGAACTGATGTCCAAGTGCAGGGTTTTGACTTGCTTGTAGAAAATCCCGTGGGCGGTGGATGCGGTGGACTCCGTCACCGATTGGGTCAAGCCGCAGCCGGTCAGCAGCGCACTGAGTGCAGCGATCATCAGGGGGTTAGAAACGGTACATGCCATGCGGTCTGTCCTTGTCGTCGGGAAGGTTGTCGAGGCCTTGGTAGCGGCCCAGGTTGATGGTGATCGTGGCGTTATCCGCGTCCTGTCCGGTGCGACCTTTCAGCCCCAGCACACCGGTCATGCCCAGCAATACGGGCTCGCCGCCCAACACCGGTGGCGGCAGGCTGCGCAGGGGTAGCGACAGCTTGAGTTTCGCGGTGCAGCGCCAGCCCAGGTACACCCGCAGCAGCACCCGCAGATCGTTGTACAACTGCCCACCGGGCAACCAGCCTTGGGCCTCTTGCTGATCCTCGGTGAACAGCGCCAAGTGCATCTGACTGTTGGCGTCGTGGCCAGACGCCCCCAGCGGCGTGCCTTGTGACAAGCTCACCGGGTATCGGCTGGACAGACCGGCGGCCTGCTTCAGGGCGATTTTCAGCGGCCAGTGCGGCGCCACCTGCGCCCGGGTTTGAGGGGCGAGCAGCGTCACCAGCGCGGTAATACCCTCGGCGTTGCGGGTCGGCAGGCGCATCACACTGAGCAGCGCCAGAAACCGCGATACAGGTGTGGCGATGCGTTGCGCGGTGCCGGGAATCCCGAGGCCGATCAGACCCAGCAGGCACTGCGACGTCTTATCGGCAGCGCCTGCTTCGAAGGTGGCCGGGTACGAATATTTGCGCCAGATTCGGTAGAACTGGGTGAAGATCCGGTGGTTGAAGATATCGAGGAAACCCTCCAGCGCTTCATGCCCTTCCCGACGCTGGGCGATGTCGTCGAGGAAGGCCGTCGGCAACGGCGAGTCAACGCCATACAGGCCCAACAGGCGTGTGCGCACCGTGGCCGGGCGCAGCGGATGATTTTCGTCAGTTTCGATCCCCCGCAATTCACCGGCGGGAAAGCCCATGCCGGGGTCGGGCCGGAAACGCACCGGGTCATCGGCCGGGTGGGTGGTGCTGCCCAGTGGCGGATGATCAGGCAATGCCTGCTCCAGTAACTGGCAGAAGCGATACAGGTTGGCCTCGGCCACTCGCCCTTCCAGTATTTGCAGCAAGCCACTGGCTTTCAGCCGGGAATACGCTGACTGTGGTTCTCGTTCCATCGCAGGCACTTTCCAGTAGGTTGAAGGATCAGCGTGAGCTGGTTGAACAGATGAATGTCGGCGTACAAGGCGAAGAAGCGATGGAGCATTTCGCCGAACAGGCTGATGTCGCCTTCGCCGGAAAAACCGTTGGAATCAAGGGTGACGTCGATGGCCACACCGCGCAGCAAAAAGCCTTTTTCGAAACGCTGCAGCAGGTAGTGTTTGACCTCAACGATGGCGGCCAGGCGTCGACGATTGAGTTCGCTGCCCGTCCAGTCGTACAGCGCCAGCGTGCCGCGCAGCACTTCGGCGTTGTCGAGCATCGGCAGGAAATTCGAGCCCAGATGACTGAGCACGCGCCAGTGGAAGCGGTCGCGGTTTGGCGGGTAGCACGGCAAGGTTGGCGCGCAGAGATTACGCACCCGCAGACCCACCTGGGAGGACTGCGCCGGTGTGTCGAGCAAGGTGCTTTGCAGCGCCTTGCGCGGGAGTTGGCCGTGCGTGCCGGTCAGGTGCAGCGACAGACTTTTGTTATTGCGCGCCAAGTCTTCGTCAAAGCCTTCGCCACCAAGGATCAGCCAAGTGTCATGCAGACCATTGGTGCCGCGTTTCAGCCGGGTATGGAAGTAACGTTCAGGGGATTCGTCACGCAACATGCCGCCCTTGTGGCGGAAGCTGCTGAACGGTACATAGTCCTGGCGCTCGCCATTCTTCGACCCGCTGACCTGATCCACCGAGTAAATTTCGGTATGACCGTCCTGCAAGCGCATGGGGCGAAGCAGGTAATCAGTCTGCAGCGGTTGCAGCGTCAGCGGGTCGGACTCCAGTTTGAAAAGATTGATCACCGGAACCGCATGCAGGCGAATGTGCTGGGCGCTCAGGTTGAATGCCTGCGGCCACTGTTCGCGCAGCACCACCTCCAGTTCGAACCACGTCGCGTCCGGCCTGATGGTGAACTGCTCCAACCCACGCAGATGCACGAACATGAACTTCTCGCGGAAGGTGAAATACTCAAGCAGCAGCTGATAGCCGCTGAAGGCACTGTCGCCCTTGGGCCACAAGCGATCCTCATCGGCAAAGCCTTTGGGTGAAAAATATCCATCCAGCGGATAGCGTTCGCAATCGTCTGGCAGGCGCACATACAACGTTTCAGCGTTGAGGGCCAGAGCCTGATGCAGTGCACTGGCCATCGGCGCATCGGCATTGAGGTAAAGCGGCAGGTAACTGAGGTCGATCTCGCTCCATTTAGCCATCGTGCCGCGGGTGAAGCGCAGCCTCAGCAGTGAGCGCCCGTCTGGCTCGTGGTCCAGCCGCACGGAATCCAGGGTCATCGGCCGTAGTGTCAAATCCTGGGTGGTGGTGTATCGGCATTGGGTGCGTTTGGGACCGATGGGCTGCGACAGCACCTCAAAACCTGCGCCAATCACTTTGCTGCATTTCATTTCCCCCACTTGCGGCGCCAGTTCGACAATGGACAGTGACGGAATGGTGCGCAGGTAATGTGGCCACAACAGGCTGACCAGACCTTCAGTCAGCTCCGGCAGGTCATCGTCAAGTTTTTCGCGCAAGCGGCCCATCAGGAAGGCAAAGCCTTCGAACAGACGCTCCACGTAGGGATCTGGCGCCCCCGGTTTGTCCAGGTTCAGTTGCGCCGCGCGGTCCGGGAACGCTTCGGCGAATTCCTGCCCAGCCTCACGCAGGTAGCGCATTTCGGCGTCGAAGTAATGCAGTGTCAGGTTGTCCTTGT
Source organism: Pseudomonas putida (assembly GCF_050990305.1). GTDB lineage: Bacteria > Pseudomonadota > Gammaproteobacteria > Pseudomonadales > Pseudomonadaceae > Aquipseudomonas > Aquipseudomonas putida_AH. The sequence continues at coordinate 4,021,930 of NZ_CP158817.1, forward strand.
TCATCATTAAACTCCTGTGAATGTGATTAGCCGCACAGCACGGCGGCGCGTACCGGATCGATGGCCACCAGCGCCGCCAGCAGCGCGTCCATACGCTGGCCCAGGGCGGTTTTGTCGGCATCGTGGCGCTGGGCTTTCAAGCGCAATAACTTGAGCAGGCGCGCCTTGACCTCGAAACACAGTGGCGGCTCCCATTGCGCCAATGCCTGGCGCTGAGCCGTGGCGTCCAGCTCGCCCAGCAGGTGCAGGGCCAGATCGCTTTTGCCGTATTGCTCGGCCACCCGCGCCATCAGCAGGTGCAACAACCAGCGTTGCCGTCCGGTATCGATACCAGGGCGCGCAGCCAGCCAGGCCAACGCTTGCTCGACGCCATCACTGTCGGCTTGCGCCAGCGCCTCACCCTCCAGTGACAGGATCTCGCTATCCGCACCCGCCGACGCCATGGCGGGCACCGGCAACCATTGCTGCGGGCGGTTGCCGCTGACGTGCTGGGTGATCCACTCGCGGGTGGTTTCGTCGGCAAAGGGGGTGCCGTCGCTCCAGCACAGCAGTTCAAGGCCCGGCAAACGTTCGAGAAACATGCCTAGGTCACGCTTGGCGATATCCGCCCAACTTTCCTGCGGTGCCGGTTGTTTACTCAGTGCCTGAACGGCGTACCACTGCAAATCCAGCCAGAAATGGTTCACGCCTTCGGCGTAGATACGCTCGACCTGATCGAGCAATTCATTCCAGCTCTGTTGCAGGTAGAGGCGCTTGAGTTGAGCCCGGTAGTCGCCACGGGGCGCAGTCAGGCGCGTCAGGCCGTTGGCGTCCTGGGCCGGTGCCTGATGCACAGTGTCCCAGCGCAGGCTCTTCATCAGCCGATGTGCCGCCAGCCAACCGTTGGGTTGCTCACGCAAATACCCGGCAAGCGCCCGGCCGCTATCCAGCAAATCGCGCCCGGACTTGATCGCGTTCGCGGTGGGTGCTGCCGTTTGAGTGGCGGAATCGTGACTGGCACTGTTCTGCGGCACCACGGCATCGACCCCACCGGACTGCGCCAACCGGGAGGACAAGGCGCTGTACAACGCGCCCAGCTGCGGACGTTGATCCTCCGGCCAGGCCTCCAGGCCCCGCTCCAGCCAAACCAGTGCCGCCACCGTGCGCTGCGCCTCGTCCTTCACCACTTCCGGGTACAGCGACAGGCAGTCCAGTACCTTGCTGCTGGCCAGCCATTCCAGGGCCATCTTGCGGCTGTTGGGCCGCATGGGCAGGACCTCTGCGGCAAAGCGTTCGATCAAGGCAGCCAACAATTGCAGGCCATCGGCCAGACCGGCCTCACCGTCCTTGTGCAAGCGCGCCCACAGGTAGTAGGTGGACACGCGCAAGTCCTTGCAGCTTTGGGTGAGCAGCTTCTGCGCCAGTTGCAGCACCAGGTCGACATCCGCGCCGGACAGTTTGTTGACCTCCTCGCGCATGCGCTGAAAGTCATCGTCATAACCGGGGTCTTCGCCGACCGGCGATTCGGGGCTGATGGGCTGCAACCAGGCCTGCCAGCGCTCTGATTGCACATGGGCAAGGGACACGGGATCGCGCTCGCCCAGGCAGCGATTGATCAGGGTGCGTAGGGTCATTGGAAGTTCTCGTTTTGCGCCAGTGCGGCATTGCCTTCACCGAGGAAAATCTGCTTCGGCATTTTGAAGTCCCGCAACTTGAGCAACGCCAACGGCCCCGCCCCCAGTTCCGTGCGCAGATACCAGGTCAGGTCGATGCCATCGGGGGCGCGCAATTGCAGGCGTACCTGGCTGCCACTGTCGGTCAGCGGCGTGACCTTGGCTTGTTCCAGCAAGCGGATCAGCCCCCAAGTGCCCTCGTAATCACCGAACAGCCGTTCATTGGCAATCACGCTGGTCCAGGTCAGGCGCGTGCCCGGATGGGCGGTGAAACCTGGCCAGCTGAAGCGCTGCCAGCTTTCTTTCTGGTTGAAGTAGTGGTGCTTCTGGCCGTTGAGGATGAAGGTGGTCTGCACCACGTCGCGTACCGCTTTGCCCTGCAATTCGAAGCTGATGCCCATGCCGCCGTCGGTGTACAGCACGTCGGCCAGTTGGCTGAGCTGGTTGATTGCACTGAGGAACTGCGGATTGAAACGCAGGCCCTGGCTATGCCGCGCGTCGGCGACCCAGCGGCTGCCTTCCTTGCGCAACACGCCCCCGAGCTGCTGCTGGAGGAACTGTTCGATGCGCCCGGAGTCGGCGCGGATCATCTGCCCGAGCATCGGCAGCGAGGCGTCGCTGGCGGTGGCGGCGAACGGGTAGCGGCCGGCGAAGGCGCCGTGCCAGTCGTTGACGATCGCCCGTTGCCACTGGCTGTTGAGGCCGGCGGCCGAAGGTTGCAGGACCCGTTGCCAGGCCTGTTCCAGCGGCTGCACGAACAGCGTCTGGCCGATCCCGTCCCACTCCGCGCCGAGGCTGGCGGCGAGCAGGCTGGCGTAGGCCTGGGTGTCGGTGAGGTCGACGTTCTGGCCCTGGAACACACTCTGCGCCAGGGCCTGGGTCATGGCTTGCGGGTTGGCGGCATTGCTCACTTGCTGCAGTTTGAGGCGCACGCGGGTGACGCGGTTGAGCAAGGTGTGCAGGCTCAGGCGCTCATCGTTTTCGGCGCCGTCCTTGCCCAGCAGGGCCAGCAGCGGGCCGAAGCTGGCGTCCAGCGGATTGTTTGTTGTCGGTTGATCGATCAGCGGCACCTGATCCTGGGCGATCAGCTTCTGCGCCGACTTGACCAGCGAATCGCCCAGCGCTTGCCCGCGTGCGCCGGCCTGGCCTTGATACGCCAGGGCGTTCATCAACGCGATCAGCGGCGACTGGCGCACATCGCTCATCAGCGCCAGTTGGTCGATCACCTCGCCCAAGTTGTCGGCCGGTTGCCAGCGCAGGCTGTTGAGGAAATCGAGCCAAGCGTCGGCGTAATCCTGGAAGTAGCGTTCGCTCAGTTGCTGGCGCAGTTGCTCCGGGGTCAGCTCGGCGGCGATCTCGTTCGGCTGGTCACTCAGGACCCAGTCGACTTCCTCGCGCCGTGCCTCGGCGATGGCGTCGATGGCCCGGCGCACATGGCCTTCCCACGCCTGGCGGGTGAACACACCGGGGACGCTGTCGCGGCTGAAAAACAGCGCCTGCACATCGGCCTCGCCGACCAACTGTTGCAGGCTCAGGGCCGGGTAATGCTGGGCGGCGTCGTCCAAAACTTTTTGATAGAGGCTGGTGTGGGCGTTGCGTTGGCTTAACTGGCCGAGCAGCACCTGACGCACTTGGGCGATCAGGCGTTGGTCGATTTCGATGCGCCACTCGGGGTGCGCTGGCAGTTGCTCGGTGTAGAACTGCCACAGGCTCGGCGACAGGGCTTGCCACAGGCTCGGCGAGGCAGCGGCGAGTGGTGGTTGTGCGTCGCTCAGCGCTTGGGCGAGGAAGGCTGGATCGGTTTTTTCCGGGCGGGCCAGCATCAGGTAAGCCTTGAGCTGGCTATGGGCGGTGGCGGCGCGGGCGAGGCGTTCGGGGCTGTCCGGGGGCAGCTTCAGGAGTGCGTTGAGTTGCTGTTGCAGGGTGCTCGCGACCGGGTCGCGTAGCAGGCGCTGGCTGGCTTCGACGTAGCGTGGCCACAGGGTGTTGAGCAGTTGCTGGTTGCGATTGAGGCCGAAGCGTTGGTACCACGGCGTGCCGTGTTGATCGCGATACACAAGGCGGTCCAGTTCGCGGTTCAGTTTGTTGAAGGCCAGTAGTTGCTCGTCGGGGCTGTGCGCCTGTTGCATCGCTGTGACGGCCGCTTGCACCTCGCCGAGGTGCTCGCGGTTGCTGGCAAAGGACAGCAACAGGCCGGCGCCCCACACCGCGATCAGGGTCAGTACCAGGGCATAGGCGATGCGCGGAATGCCCCAGCCGAGGCGACGCTGTTGAACCGACTTGGCGCCGAGCACGCCTTCCCAAGGTGGGGTGGCGTGCCACAGGTTGTCGGTGCTTTTTGTATTGTCCTTAAGCGGCAGACTGAACCATAAACCGCGCAACGGCACGCCGCGCTCGAACACCCGCCACAACGGGCCCAGCGCCTGCCGCCAGCGGGGGATGCCTTCGACTCGCAGGTCGCGGGCCAGACGCACGAGAAAGTCGTGAGGGATGGCCTCGCGGATTTGCGTCCAGCCTTTTTGGCGCAGGGGTTCGATCAGGCTGTCGAGTGCGGTGTCCAGCTCCGACACGGTGGCGGATGGAGTCAGCAGACAGCCGACCGGTTCGGTTGGGCGTTGGTCCTGCGGCCACTTACTGTCGCAGACCTGCCACAGGTGCAGCGGCAGTTGCCAGCGCAGCTTCACGGCCAGCGTTTTCAGGTGGCGCGCGCCAAGGTCCATTGCACGGGTGTCAGTGGTTTGCGATTTGTTCAGCGCCCAGATCACACCGTCGAGGGCGCGCCAGCGGGTCAGCCAACGGCACAGGCTCAATACGGTGTCGTTCGCAGCGGATTGCGTACTGCCGCCCCACAGTAGAAGCGTGTCGTGACCTTGCAGCCAATGATGCATGGCCAGATCAGGGGCGATGGCGTTGATCTGTTCCGGTTCGCCGACGACCAGGAATACGCGAATCTTAAATCGCCAGAGCAGGCCGTGTTGTTCGCTCAGATTGTCCTTGATCGCCGCGATGATGCGTGCCGCTTGCGTCTCGACGGATTTTTCGGGGGACACCGACGCTGGGGGATCATCTTCACCCGCTTTCAGGCGCCGATAATTTGAGTTCCCCTTCAGATTCCCCAACAACTGATAGCCACCGATGAACATCACCACGATGAGGGTCGTGGCCGCTATCACTGTAAGCCAGAACGTTTGCCAGACTCCGCCGGAGACAATCCCCAGCGACTCAGGATGACGCCAGACGAGCACACCCAAGACCAGACCGGTGAGCAACAGCCCCCCGACCACAAAACCTACCCCTACAGAGCGTCGAAACTGCATTCGAGATTTCCTATTTCGAAAGTGGGGACACTGGCATCAACACCGTGCACCAAAGCCTGGCTGCGTCATCGTCGCCACTGAAAATGAATTGCGGCCCCGCGCCGCGCTCAATCGATTGCGCCGCACCGGCAATGGCCAGCCAGGGTGCGGCCTTTCCCGGATTGCCAAGCAGTGCATCGAGATTGCACACACCTCGCGGCGACTCGGCCGGTATCGGAATTTCAATCAGTGCAGACGTCATGGCCGCCGTTCGTTGCGCCCCCACGCACACCCGCCAGACCTGCTCGATTGCAGGCCCTTGCAGCGGTACCCAATCAAGGGCCTGGCGTGTGGCGTAGAGCAGATCGGCATCGGTTGGCTCGCGTTCCTGCTCAGGACGGTGCAGATAGGCAATAGGCGCCAGGGTGTTTTGCGTCAGGCGGTTGCCCAACAACAAACCCACGGCGACCTCTGCCGTGCCTTCGGCTTCTTGTGGGGCAAACTGCACCGCCAGGACCAGCAGCAAGGCCTGATCGTTGATGCGCTGGTCGAGCCAGTGATCCACCGCCGCCAATCCACCGCCATCGACGGCTACGGTCGATTGACGGATGCCGGAATTTCGCCATGCCTGCTGCCACACCCGGCGCGACAGGCCTTCCGGTAAGCTGCTATCGAATTCCAACAACAGGGCCACTGGCCTGTCGTCCGGCAATTGCGCCAGGGTTTGCCCCAGGTCGGTCAACACCTGCGTCAATACCCGAATCAGAACGTCTTCAGGTTCTTCACCCGCGCGATCTTGCAGGCGAGAGTGGCGCAAAGGTGCCTCCCCCACCGGGCCCGCTTGAGCCTTCAGTGTCTGAGTTCCGGCCAGCAAGGCATCCAGTTGGGTTGCTGGCTTGTCGCCCGGGTGGTGAAGCGCGGTGTACAGACTCACGCTCAACACTTGCTGGGAGCGTCGCCCCTGACGAATGCTGCCAATCAAGTCGTCCTCACGCGCCTCATCCCAACCATCGGCGGCACTCTGCTGGCCGATGTAGAGCGCAATTCGCCCGAACCCCAAAACGATCCAGCCCAACAATGGCATGCCCATTGCCAGGCCCCAGAAACTCATTGGCTGCTCTCGCAACGCTTGGTTAGCGAACACGAATGTCAACCCGACACCCAATGCGAGCAACAGCACCAGCAAGCTCAACCAGAGCAGGATTCGCGGGCGTGCAGGTCTGGTTGCCGGTGCGGGAAGGCGATCCAATCTGACCGGCATGGTTATTTCGCACCTGCTCTGGGCAGAGAAGAAATCAACACACACCCGCACGCACAGCGATGACCTTCGAATGCGACCGGAACACCATTGTCGCGATAGCTCGGATGCCCCTCGGCGATCACCGTGTCGCCGTGGCCCGGAACCGGACAACGCACGGGGTCGCCTTCGCGGGCGACACCGATGCCATTGAACCGCTTGGCGGTAGAGCCTGAAAGCACAGTGCCGCCACCGGAGTTTTTGTCGCCTTTACGAATGATGCCTTTCATGTCTCAGTCCTTTTTATTAATCGGTGAATCACTTCTTCGGGTTGTCTTGAATCAATACGTCTTGTTGTAAAAAGTGATCGCCATGCAACACAAAATTTGAACGCTGTAACGACCGTCCGGCTGCATCAACATTGTCAAACCACTCAATGGAAAACCCACTTGAGTTCCAGTTGACCGAAGAGAAATCGTCATCTTGATCCGCGTCCCCCGAGTTCTGGCTTGCCATTGAGATCGAACGCAAACAACTGCCCACTAATCGCTTTTTCTTTTCAATCAATGCCGTGTCAACGACTTGATAGACATAGAGCCAGATTTCACGTCCCACACCACAAAGCCCGGTGGAACTTGCACTATTGGAGGGATGAATCTGGAACAGTGAAATATATTCCCCACCCTCAACCGGATGTTTTTCCCGGTCATAGAACACGCCCTCTATATCAGCCATCAACTTGATGTCATATATCGCCCCATCGGCCATTTGCAGATGCACCTGCCCGTCCTTGTTTTTCACCCAAGATGTATCGATGCCGGCATAAACAGGGTTAATTACCCACAAACTCAGCAAAGTTAAAACCACCCCCTTTGCGAACTTATTCACCCAATACATGATCTGCATAACACACCCCCTTGTATTCCCACGGGTGTTCATCGGATTGGCCCTTGGTACCTTTGGAGTAAGTATCTTTATCTCGTTCGCGCAGTTCAGTTTCCGTCTGCCCCTTGTTCTTTTCCTTATCCATGGACCAACCGATATTTCCCGTATTGGAATCGCACAAAATGTTCTTCTTCCTGACCCACGACGCGGAGGCCGTATTCCACTCATGATAAGAACCGCCATTCCAACGGCTGAAGACTTCATGCTGCAGCTGATCATCCGTATAAGTTCTGCCCGACTGCCCAAGATACTTCTTGGCAATGCGAACTTTGTCCTTGTAAATGGACGAGCCTGCCAAAATATTGGCTTTCCAGTTCCACACCTGTTCATAAGACGGTGCCGGGTTGGTCATTTGGGTGATGCCGTAACCTTTATCGAATGCGGCTATGGGTTCGTTATCGAAGTTAATGAAGTGCTTGGAGTTGGATTCTTGCTCCAGCAACTTTTCAAAGCCCGTCATGTCGTCGAGGGTGGATATATAGGTCGCCACACTTTCCACGCTGGGGTTCTGCCCCTTTATCACTACTGTTCTTGTCAATGTCTTGGCCCCGACACTCACCTTCACTGTCAGCGTGCCGCCCAATACCTTTTCAGAAAAGCCAACGGTCCATGAATGGGCGCTGCTGACAAACGAACCCGACTCCTTGAACGTTTGTAAAACATTGCCTTTTCTGGCGCGCTCTCTTAACCCACTGACTTTCGCTTCCCATTCGATTGACCATGACCACTTATAATCACCGGTTACTGTCGTGCGAAATTCGAAAACAATGTCTGGCAGCTCCGCATCCTGTGTGATCTTGAACACTGCATTTTCGGCAGGCGATACCCAAGTCAACGAATTTTCCGCGGACTGGACTTTGACTACGGTGCTGTCTGCGCTGTTAGTGCTTCCTGCGTGTTTGACTTGCTGCATGATCAGACTCCTTGTTAATCCTTGCTGAGATTCGGCGGGACCCGGCATTAAACGACCCGTCCCGGCCTAACAAAGCCGAACGCTCAACACTAAAAAGACAACAACTCATTTACGAAAACAGGCTTTGCCGGTACCCAAGTCAAGCACCAGGCAATTCGGTTTGATTTCCAAAGCCAGATCATTGAACAGCATGGAGAGATCATCTTCTTGACCGGGTGGATGTCCTTTCCAATAAACACTGAACCAGCGCTTTGTTGGAGAAACTTCCAGCCACTGAATGGGTCTGGTCGAGCCCTGTTCTTGAAAGCCGATCTTTTGTAATTTTCTCTGTGCCCCATATGGCAAGAGTGCTAGCTGCCCCCTAGTTTCATTCCAGAGCTCTTTTTTTACGGAACCGTCTTCAAACCTCCAATGAACATACACAGGATTAATCTGCGGCTTGACAAGTTCATTATCATAATAAAGAGCTATAAAATAATGACCTCTTATATGCTCCAGCTCTTCAGGATTATTTTTATAGTAAAGCTCCGCCCCCACCAGATCACGTTCGAACGGCTGATCAAAAGATATTTTTCGACCTGGCTTTTTCTTCCAGTCAATACCAAGCCAGCGCGCAGTATTAGAAACTTCGAACCATTGAATAGCGCCTACACCGCCCTTATCACCAAAGCCAATTTTTTTTAGAGCTTTTCGCTCATAAAAGGGGAGTGATAGACGCCAATCCGTCCAACCTTCCCACGTTAACTTAGTAATAGAACCATCCGAAAACTCAAAAATCACATCCATGGGGTCAATCGCTGGAGGCGCTATATCCTGATCGTGCTTTATATCCAAGACATAATTATTTTGCACAAGCTTGTCGCCATGCTCGCTATCATAATCTTGATATCCCCTTACTTCCTCCAGAGTAAGCTCATCCTGCAATCTGAAACTGATATCACCCGCAGCTCTCGGTGTAGTACCTGCATCGTTTTGCAATAAAACAGCATCCCCTTCCACCCGCCAAATACCCTTGGCATGTCCTTGTGCCGAGCCATAAACAATCTGACTGGCGAACGTCCCATCTTCCTTGAGTAATAATTCAGAAGCCATCTCCATGGCGCCTTGCAAGTAGTAACGCCCTACAAGATCGCTTGAATTAGCTTCCGACAGAACGGAGAAAAACGATAGACCTATTGCAAATAGAACATTTCGAGTTTGCACAATTAAAATCCTTTTCAAATCTACTGGCGCATTGAGCTTGTTTTGCACCAGCAATTATTTAGATGCCTCAGGCACCGCCAAGCATAAAACTGGCAATATCCCAATCACTTAAATATGGAGAGGCTGTTATGCGAAACTCTTGAATAGCACTCTCAAAAAACGGACCTCTAATGGCTCCGTCGCTAGCGACAAAGGCTGCCGCATCCTCTTTGGCCTGCGTTGAAAATCGCGAATATCGTCTTGGCGAACTAATTTCTGTAGTTACCTCATCTCCGGCAAAAGTTAAAATATACGAAGCAAAACTAGTCTGATCGTTAGCCATGACGATAAAAGGAAATAGCAACGCCACAGCCAGAATCGATAGATAGCTTTTAATAAATCGAGCATAAATACATCCCTTCAGACGGTATTTAGTAAAAACAGTCATAAATTCATCTGCATTATTTTGAAATAGGGCATCATTTACCAAGTCCCATACGGAATACCGTGCTGGTCGACATAGGCCTTGTTCTTGGGCTCGATGCGAATGTACTCACCATTGCTCTTGCCTCTGTAAGGCCCTAGCGGTTCGATGTCCGCCTGAAAGCGCCCGACTTCCTTGAAGTCCAGACATGCCCCGCCCACCCAGACCTTGACGATGCCACCGGGTGCCATGCCCAGGGTGATCATCTTTCGATAGTCGTTCCTCCACTCTTTGGAGCCTTGGCAAAACACCCGCTCCGGCTTGATCATTTCGTCACGCACCCACTGCGGGATAGGGATTCGAATCTTGTAGGCTTGCGGCTCCACCAGCGACTGCCAACGCAGGAAAATCCGTTGCGGCAGATCGACGTTGTTTATTGGCATCATTTTCCCTCCGCCTTTGTGCCAGCCCTCCGACTTGCGGGTATAACCAGCGACCCCCGCGTGAACTTCAAAGTACGCCCCCCTCCGCTGATCGAGCACATCCACAGTCTCGACCCAAACCTCCATGAAACGCGGAGCAGCGAGGCCGATGTACCAGCTGTTATAAGGCAGCTTGGGCGGCGTATAGGGATTGGTCCCGCTGGCACAGGCGCACAGGCTAAACAGCAGTCCGACGAGCAGGATCAGACGCCTCATTGGGGACCATTTACCAAGAGCCATAGGGAATACCGTGCTGATCGATGTAGGCCTGCGCTTCCGACTTCGGAGCCCGGTAATAAATACCGTTGCCATTCCGATGAGGCCCAAGGGGCTCAATTTCGGCCTGAAAGCGCCCAACTTCTTTGTAGTCCAGGCATGCCCCTCCCACCCAGACCTTCACGATGCCTCCGGGGGCCATGCCTAGGGTGATGGAGTCTCGATAATCGACCTTCCATTTTTGGGAGCCTGGGCAATACACACGCTCTGGCTTGACCATTTCTTCGCGTACCCACTGCGGGATCGGGAGTCGGATCTTGTAAGCCTGTGGCTCGACCAGCGATTGCCAGCGCAAAAAGATCCGTTGTGGCAGATCGACGTTGTTTACAGGTTTCATTTTCCCCCCACCTTTGTGCCAACCTTCCGGCTTGCGGGTATAGCCAGCTACACCTGCATGGACACGAAAGAACGGCAGCCCACGCTGGTCGAGCACATCAACAGTCTCGACCCACACTTCCATGAAACGCGGAGCGGCAAGGCCGATGTACCAACTGTCATAGGGCAACTTGGTAGTGGCCGGTGGTTTGGCCCCACTGGCACAAGCGCACAGGCTGAACAGCAGGCCGGCGAGCAGACTCAGGCGCTTCAATAAAGACCCTTTACCAAGACCCATACGGAATACCTTGCTGCTCGACATAAGCCTTGTTCTCGGGCTCGATGCGGATGTACTGACCTTTGCTTTTACCTCTGAACGGCCCTAACGGCTCGATCTCTGCCTGAAAGCGCCCGACTTCCTTGGAGTCGAGGCAGGCCCCGCCCATCCAGACCTTTACGATGCCGCCGGGGGCCATACCCAGCGTTATCATCTTCCGATAATCATTCCTCCACTCTTTGGAGCCTTGGCAAAAGACCCGCTCCGGCCTGAGCATCTCATCGCGCACCCACTGCGGGATTGGGATTCTTATCTTGTAGGATTGCGGTTCGACCAGCGATTGCCAACGCAGGAAAATCCGTTGCGGCAAGTCGACGTTGTTCACTGGCATCATTGTTCCTGCGTAGGGCCAGTTTTGCGGTGTGCGGGCATAACTCGCCCTCCCACTATGAACTTCAAAATATGCCCCCCCCCGATTATCGAGCACATCCACGGTCTCGACCCAAACTTCCATATGACGTGGTGCAGCAAGACCGATATACCAACTGTGATAAGGCAGCTTTGGTGGCGTGTAAGGCTTGGACCCGCTGGCGCAGGCGCACAGGCTGACGAGCAGGCTGACGAGCAGGGTCAGGCGCTTCATTGGGGGTACCCTTTCTGGGGACGATTAGGATAAACATTGCGTTCGTTGTCTTTCGCGGGCTTGCTGACCAGCACGAGTTTTGCGCTCGGTACCCAGTGGGCTGATTGGTGAATGTAGCGTCGGAGCAACAGGCGCTCCTGTTCGGGATCGAGGTTGACTTCGTTGCCCCCCAGCACTTGATCGAGGATGCGCGCGGCGATGGGTTTTAAGTCTTCGGGAAGCGCCAAATCAGGCCGCGCCTCAACGTCCATGAATGGCACACCATGGCCCACCCCTAACTCACGCATGACACGCAGTGCAATCAGTGCCAACTCGCCGCGTACCGGTCGGTCAAGCTCGATCGCCATCAGGTGTTGCTCTTCAAGGGGCTCCGGACCGCCGCGTGGCGCTTTGACTGTCTCCCATGTCCTGATTTCAACCTCGCCGTCGTCGGCGATGCCGCTGGCACGTAGTGCCTCCAATTTGGTGCGGTATCGCGACCACTCTCCGAGAGACGTCATGGGTTGGTTGGGTTTCAGGTCGACCACAATAGGTTTTGTCAACAAAACCTTTTCGCGGGCGCGCGGCAGGTAGCCGCCGCCAATGTCCGAATGCACGCCTGGCAGGCAGATTTGCCGATGGTGGTGATGCACGCCGTTCAGGGAAAAGTTGTGCCGACACTCATCGCGAGCCTGTAGCTGGATGACCTGACGCGCGCAACCGGGTGGCAGGTACAGGTTCACACCCGGGTTGTGATCGTCCGCCACGTTGTTAAAGCCAGTGCTGTCGATACCGCCGATGGCAGCGACGGTGTCGAACAGGCCGATGAAGTTGATGCTGACGTCCACCGCCGGATCGAACGTGGTGACCAAGGTGAAGCGACCGGCCTGCAGCAGTTCGTTGAAAAGCCCACGCCCTGGTTTGAACAGTTCGTTAGCACAATGCCGTGCTGCTGCGGCACCGCGACTGAACCCGAAAATATCGAACTCGATCTGTCGGATATAAACACCTGGGTTAGTTTTTTGAAACAGGTCCCACTGTTCTTCGGTTTGTTGAGGCGCCTGTTTTACCCGCGCCACAACCCCGGTTTCTCCCAGGCCTGAGGCCATGCCGATTAATGAGTCTTCACCATTACTGTAGGTACCAATGCCTTCCAGATAAACCTTTACATAGCCAATGTCAGCGGCGGGTGGGAGTCTATTGGTAGCATGATCGGGATACAACCTGAACAAATGCACCACATTACTCGGCGCATTCCCGTAACTATTATCCGGTGCACTACTGAAACCATCGCCATCAAACCCATCGAACCCGTACTTCTTGCAGTACGAGACCATGCTTTCCATCTCGCTTTCATCGAACAACGCCAGATCCTCACGCCTGCACTGCTCCGTCGCCGCTGCATTGGCCTGGTTATTACCGGTCCCATCAAAAAACAGCCCCAACCGCAGGGTGATCCCTTCCAGCTCTTCTTCCTCTTCCTCCTCTTCGATGTCGTAGACCAGCGACAGCTCTTCGGGCTTGGCGGTGTAGACGCGTTCGGTAAAGCCCTGGCTGTCGGTGGTGCCTTTCCAGACCTGGCCTGAGGCGGCGGTGACTTTGTAGGGCACGCTGGCCCAGGGCTGTTCGCCGTCGCTCTTGACGATTCGGAATTGCTCGTGGAATTCGAGTGGCGGATCGATCACTTTCGGCATGCCGACTATTGGCGTGGCCAGGGTGGTTTTGATCGGGGTGTAGAGGTAGTCCGCCGCCTTGACGTTGTAATCCCCTGCCGAGCCTGCCTCGATACCGCGAGCCTCCAGGGTGATGTAGCTGCCACCACCATTGAGGGTGATTTTCTTTTTCGCGGTGATGCGCACTTCATCTTCAGTGCTGGTGATGTCCAGGCCATGGCGGGCGAACAATTCCAACTTGTCGTTCTGTGCCTGAATCTGCACCGGGCCTTGATTGGCGATCAGCTTGAGCCCCAGCTTGCGCACGAACAGGCTCAGGCCTTGGCCGACGCCGATGAACAGGCGCTTGACCACGCTGATGTCGGCTTCGGCGCCGGCGTTGAGCATCAGGTTGTTCTGTGCGGCCAGCTGCAGGTGGTTGCCGCTGGTGAGGGCGATGCCCTGCGGGGCGCTGAGCAGCAGCACCGAGGCCTTGAGTTGATCCAGTTCCTGGCGCAGCAGTTGTAGTTGCGCTGCCACATCCGCCGGGTCGGCGCTGGCGGCTTGGGCGTCGACCGAGAGTTTTTGCAGTTGTTCGCCGGCTTGTTGCAGGCGGCCCACGGCGGCGTTCATGTCCAGTTGTTGGCCTTGGGCTTTGGCCTGGGCATCGGCGCTGATGAACACGCCCTTGCCGCCACGAATCGCGCCCCAGTCATCCGTCCTCAGCTCAAAACCTTCCCCGCGTTTCTTCTTTTCGGCATCCACCAGATGCCCAAGATTGAGCTGACTCTTGCCGCCATAGTCGGTACTGAGCTTGACGTGCTCCTGCCCACGCTCGTCTTCCATGCGCAGTTTGTTGTTCGCTGGCGTGCGCAATACGTTGCGGGTGTAGTCGCGTTTGCGCAGGGTCACGTGGTCGGGGTGTTCGCTGTCGTGCAGGGCGTGGGCGATGTAGGGGCGGTCGGGGTCGCCTTGTTCGAAGGCGATGGCCACTTCGGTGCCGCAGATCAGTGGCAGGTGCAGGCCGTAGGTGTCGCCGGCGTAGGGTCGGGCCAGGCGTAGCCAGAGGCTTTCTTCGCCGAGTTCCCAGGTGTCGCGGTCGAACAGGAAGTTGACCTTGTAGCGACCTTCCTTGTCGATCTCGGCGTATTGGTCGTGGGCTTGGGCGCTGGTGACCCGGGCCGGGACGGTGCCGGGGATGAGTGGTTTGGCTGGGACGCGCGGGCGAAAGCACAGGGTTTCCGAGTAGGGCATGGCCTCGAAGCGACACTCGAAACTGGCATCGCGGGCGGCGCGGGTGGTCATGCCGATGATCGTACAGCGCGGGGTGAAGGCCTGGGGCGCGCCGTCGGTGATGGTCACCACGTGGCCGGGGGCCAGGGTGGCGCTGTTGCTCAGGCCGTTGAGTTGGGTTTGTTGGTTGAGGTAACGGTCGTGGCGCAGGCGGGCGTAGAAGTAGCCGCTTTCACACTGCAAGTCTTCGTGGTGGTCATAGCGACCGCCGAGTACGCGGTAGGGTTCGGCGTAGTGGTAGGCCTCGCCGTAGGTGGTTTTCGCGCCACGGGTCTGGTCGACCTCGGCGTCGAGGTAGGCCTGGGCGTCACGATGGTGGTAGGTGCGGATGTTGACGTGTTTTTCCACCACCTGGTGGCGAGTCTGCAGGGCCCACACGCCGTCTTCGCCGCTGCTCAGGCCGGCCGGCGGGCGGTGGGGCAGCTCGACGTCGAACTGGTAGCCGCGCTGGCCGTCGCAGAAATTCACGACGTCGATCCGCAGGCGCTCGTGGCTGGTGAAACGGTACCAGATGCCGACTTCGGCCAGCAGGCGGCTGATGAAGGCCAGGTCGCTTTCGCCGTATTGCATCACCTGTTCGCGTCGGGGGTATTGGCGATTCAGATTGAAGACGAAGTCCTGGTACTCGAAATTGTGCCGGCTGCGCAGCACGTGCTCGACGATCTCCGGTACCGATTTGTGCTGGTAGATGCGGTATTGCTGGCCGCGCTCGAGCAGCGCCAGGCGCGGTTGCAGGGTGACTTGGTAGCGCGCCTCGTCACGGGAAGCGGACAGGCGCTGCAGGCTGGTGATCACGCCATGCAGGATGCGCAGCGGTTTGATCGGCGGTGGCGGTTCCCAGGACATTACTGGCAGTTTCACCGGTACCGCGTGCAGGCTGAAGCTGGCGTGCCGGCCGAGCAGTTGCTCGGCGGCCAGGTCCTGTTCGGCGCAGGTAAACTCGATGGAGTAGCTGAAGGGTTGGCTGAGGTGTTCTTCGCCGCTGAAAGCCAGGACGTCGAGGTGGGCATCGAGGTCTTCGACCTGGAGTTTGTGGCGGCTGTGGTCGAAGAAGACCGGTGTTGGCAGGTTCATGTTCAGGCCTCCACGACCATAGAGGACGCCGTTTGCTCAGCATCGATAAAAGACAGGCAAATGCCGGATTCGTCGCTGTAGCCCAGGGTGATGCCAAGGGTCTTCAAATCGACGGCCTGGCGCTGCAAGAGCTGTTGGCTGAGCACCGGCAATATCTGCTGGTTGAGCAAGCTGTCGATGTTGCGCGCGCCGGTGTCCGGCAACAGGCAGGCGGCCACCAGGGCGTCGTTGAGCGAATCTTCGATTTGGCAGGTCAGGCCATAGTGGCGCTGCAAGCGCTGGGCGACCTTGGCGAGTTTGAGTGCGACGATGCGCTTGAGCGCACAGGCATCCAGCGGGCGATAGATCAGGGTTTGAAAGCGTGCCAGCAACGCCGGCTGGAAGTGATCGCGCAGGATCGGGCGCAGCCATTCGTGCAGGGTGCTGTCCGGTGCATCCGGTTGCGCTTGCAGTCCGGTTTGCAGTTCATCGCTGCCCAGGTTTGAGGTCATGAGAATGACCGTATTGCGAAAGTCGATTTCGCACCCTTCTCCATCGCGCATGAAGCCGCGGTCGAAGACTTGGTAGAACAGGTTGAGCACGTCGCGGTGGGCTTTCTCCACTTCATCGAGCAACACCACACTGTAGGGGCGCTGGCGTACGGCTTCGGTGAGTACCCCGCCCTGGCCGTAACCGACATAACCCGGTGGTGAGCCTTTGAGCTGGCTGACGGTGTGGGCTTCCTGGTACTCGGAAAGGTTGAGGGTGATCAGCGACTTTTCGCCACCGAACAGGCAGTCCGCCAGGGCCAGCGCGGTTTCGGTCTTGCCGACGCCGCTGGTGCCCACCAGCAGAAATACCCCCAGCGGCGCCTGTTCTTCGGTGAGTCCGGTTTTGGCCGCACGCAAACGCTGGGCAAGTGCGCCAAGGGCATGATCCTGGCCGATCACCCGTTCACCCAGTTGCTGCTCCAGCAGCAGGAGATTGGCTTGTTCATCCTTGAGCAGGCTACTCAAGGGCACACCAGTCCAGTCGGCAATCACCTCGGCGACACGGCGGGTATCGACGTCCGCAGAAAGTAACGGTTGAGCGCCTTGCACCTGAATCAATCGTGCATGCAACTGTGCGCAGGCTTGCGTGTCAGGTGAGTCACCCTGCCTCGCTTTTAGCAGCGCCTGCGTCAGCTCCAGCTCAAGCTGGTATTGCCGGGTCAATTCGATTTTCTGGTGCTCGACTTCGACGTGCTGCGCCGCGATGATCACCAGACGTTCATCAGCACGGCTGCCGCTCAACTGCTGGTCTTCCTGCAATGCATGCCACTCCAGATCCAGCGCCGCCTGCCGGGCCTTGAGCCGCACCAGGGCCTGCGGCTCGCAATCGAGACTCATGCGCACTCGCGCGCTGGTGGTATCGAGCAGGTCGACGGCTTTGTCCGGCAGTTGTCGCCCCGTCAGGTAACGGCGAGACAGGCTGACTGCCGCCTGCACCGCTGCGTCCTGGATATGCACGCCATGATGACTGGCGTAGCGAGCCTTGAGTCCACGGAGCATGAGGCACGCGCTGTCGTCATCGGGCTCGTCGACCTTGACCTGCTGGAAGCGTCGCTCAAGGGCGGCATCACGTTCGAAGTACTGCTTGTACTCACTCCAGGTGGTGGCCGCGATCGTGCGCAACTCGCCACGGGCCAGCGCTGGCTTGAGTAGATTGGCTGCATCGGCACCGCCTGCCTGGTTACCGGCACCAATCAAGGTGTGGGCTTCGTCGATGAACAGCAGCACCGGACTTTCCGATTGCTGCACAGCGTCGATGACGTTTTTCAGGCGCTGTTCGAACTCACCCTTGACCCCGGCCCCGGCCTGCAACAACCCCAGATCGAGGGTACGCACACTCACAGTTTTCAGGCTGTCCGGAACATTGCCTTCGGCGATGCGCAGGGCCAGGCCTTCGACCAGTGCGGTTTTGCCCACCCCGGGTTCGCCAACCAGGATCGGATTGTTCTTGCGTCGGCGACCGAGGATGTCGATCACCTGGCGAATTTCATCGTCACGGCCAAACACCGGATCGATCTGCCCCGCCCTCGCCCTGGCAGTAATGTCCTGGGTGAATCTGTCCAGCACCGCCAGCAAGGCATCGTTGGCCGGTGGTATGGCCAACGGATCCGCAGCCGAGACCAATACGGCCTCTTGCTGCACTTGCGGTCGCTCTTCGGAGTGTTGATCCAACACAGGCAACAGATGTCGCAACTGAGTATCGCTGACACTCAGCAGCGGCCAGGCCGCTTCGCATGCCATCAATTCGGGGGTCTCCAGCAGAGCGCCAAGCAGGTCCGCCGATCGAAGATGTTCACTGCCCTCCAGCGATGCGCGCAGCCAGGCGTTCGTGGTCAATTCCTGCAACTTTGCACACAACTGCGGCTTGCTTTGCACGCTGCGTGGCAATGTGTCGAGGTGATCAAGCAGGCCACGCCACAACGCGTCCATGTCCCATTCATAGCGTCGGGCAATGAGGGTCAGGTCACCCTCGCCTTGCTCAAGCAACTTGAGCAGCCAGTGTTCGATACTGATGTGCGCGTGGGCCCGGCTTTGGCACAGCGAAGCCGCCGCGCTCAGGGCCTGGGCGCAATAGGGATTGAGGCGACGAAGCAAGCGAGCGGAGTGTTCGGCCATGGAATACGTCCTTGTGCTGGATGCCCAGCGTGTAGTCGTTTGTGCGAATGGAAAGCGTGGGGGATGTGCCGGGTTGAACGTCCGCGAACAGACGCTCAACCCGGCACACTCAACCCGGCACACCGCAACCAGCAGGCAGAAGCCTGCCTGCTGGTCATTGCGCGTCAGGCGCTCTGGCGTTCACTCCAGGAATCGGAGTGGATGATGTTGCCGTCCTTGTAGGTCCAGGTGACCTTCTCGTAGCGCAACTCGATCTGCTCGAGGTGGTTGTGCTTTTCCTTGGACGGGTCTTTGACGTCGTGCATTTTCGGCGCGACTTTCACCACTTTGACGTTCTCCAGGCGGGTGTTGAAGTACTCCACTTCCTGGCCGGCATCGTCGATCCGGTACCACCGGAACTCGGCGCTCTTGAGGGTCTGGCCGGTGGTCACGGCCTTGTACAGGTAGGGACTGGAGGCATCGATTTCCTTGCTGAACAGGAACGGGGTGTGAACCCGCGTGCCGGTCAGCTTGCCGGTGTTGTTGTCGGTGGGGATGTACAGGCTGTGGTCCTGGGCGACCACTTCGATGCTGCCTTCGCGCTTTTGCACGTCCACTGAACCCTTGATGTCCGCGCCGCCGTCATCTTGCAGCCACAGGTAAACGGGAATTGCCATGTGAAACTCCTTTTCTTAGTACATGAATGCCGCGGTATGCGGCTGGGGTTGCATGCCCGATCCCGCAGTGGGTAGCGCACAGGCTCCCGCTTCCGGAATCAGGCGGATATCGACGCGCCGATTGGCCTGGCGCCCGGCTTCGGTGTCATTACTGGCGATGGGCTGGGTGGCGCCGAAGCCCTGCACGGCGAAGCAGCTGTCCGGGATGTCACCCATCTGCCGCATCCACTGGTGAACCGCTGCGGCACGGGCTCGCGACAACTGCAGGTTGTGCTCGGCGCTGCCGCTGGCATCGGTGTGCCCGGCAATGACGATCAGCCAGCCGGGCTGGGCCTTGATGTCGACCAAGGCATTGATCAGGACTTTGGCTGAATCGGATTTGAGTTGTGCACTGCCGCTGCTGAACAACGACAGGCTGTCCAGGCGTACGGTGGTGGCGACGGCCTTCACGGGCTGTCGGTGAGCGCCGATCACCGCCAGCACATGCTCGCGCAGGCGGTTACCGTGATACAGGCCGAACCCCAGCGACAACGGCGCGCCGTGACGGTAGTAGCCGTCCAGGCGTGAAGCCTCCTGGTGCAATACGTTCAGGGCCGCTTCCCGCCGGGCGAACTCTGCCGGAGAGATGGACGCGTATCGGCGCAGGTCATCGCTGACCTGTCGCGCCAACAAGGTGTTCTGCCACGCGGAACTGCCCAACGCGACCAGCGCGGCAGCCGTGAACAACCACAGAGCAATCACAAGGGCACGGCGGTTGGGCGCGTAGCGGGTATCGCTGGCCAGCAGCGGCAGCAGTGGATCGGGGAACGGCAAGGCCTGGGACTCGTCGCTCGTTTGCGCGCCTATCAGGGCGACCTTTTCGCGCAACCATTGTTGCCATAGGTTGCCATCGGCCTTGTTGGGCATTGACGTCACCAGCGTGATCGCGCTGGTCACCGCCAGAGCGTTGCATGCCCCACCCTCGCGTGAAGCAAGATGCGGCAGCACCGCCTCACCCAGCCACGCCGCCGTACTGCTCAACTGGACACAGGTCTGCAAGCGCGAAGCGCGGATTGCACTGTCTGCGGTTTGCGTTTGCCAGTCATCCAGCTCGACACAGGCGCCGTCTTCACGCACACGCGCGATGGCGCGTCCGTCCTCCCAACTGAACCATGGTCCCTCGCCTCGAGCCGCTTGCAGGTAGCTCACCAACAGCAATGGCAAGGCAAAGCCTTGCTTGCGCACCCGCAGCAACTGGTGGCGCAAGGCGCGCAGGCGTCCGGCCAGGACTTCGCGGTCGGTATGTGCCTGCGGATTGACGATGAACATCACGCTCAGTTGCCGCCCCCAATCAGGGCGCGAGGCGATCAGGCGGTCGGCCACCTGCGGTAGCCGCTCCACAAGCGGTACCCGCACATAGCACCCCTTGTCGGTAATGCGCAGAGCCAATTGCTCGGCCGGGATCAAGCCAAACAGGCCCTCCAGACCATCACCACAGACCAGCACCACTGGTTGACGATAGGCCACCGGTGGCAACGACTGATGGTTCGCGATCTCCAGGTTTTCGCCCTGGCGTAACGCGCGCTCGCTGATCCGCTTGCAGATCAGCAGGACGCCACCCATCACAAGCAGAATCGCTGTGGCGCGGGTCCAGGCGGTCAGCGGGATGATCACCAGCAGTGCAATGGCGAGCGTGCCGGCCCAAAGCCAGAGACCGCGTTTGAGTTTGAACGTCATCGCGCCCTCACACCTCAGGCACGAGCGTGGCAACCCAACCCGCCAGCAGGTAGTCCAACCCCCACCAGGTCGCCCCGAGCAACAGCCCTGCCGCCACCACCTGGGCGAGCGGCGATTGCAGCCCGTGCAGTATTGCCAGCCGGGAACCTGCAGTGGTTTGCGTCGCAATTGTCTGGTCGAGGTTCAGCGGTGCAACCTGCTCACTCAAGGCGGCCAACAGTTGCTCACGCTCGGGGTCATTGATGTCGCGATAACGCCCCTGAAATCCCAGCATCAGCACTCGGTGGAAAGCCGTCAGTACATGCAGGTCCGGGGTGGGCTCGCGCAGCACTTCACGCATGTCCTCATACAGAAATTCACCGGCCTGGTGACGATTGAAAAACTTCGCTTGCAGCGGCTCGCTGGCCCATTGGGTGTGGTCACCGTCCTTGGCAAACCCCAGTACGGTTTCGTCCAGCAACGCGCATTGCGCATGACTGATGTGGTCGATGCTGCGCGGGCTCAATCCTGCCTGTTCCAGCCGCTGACGCACGTACTCGACTTGCTGGGTGCACAGGTCAATGAAGGGCTCGCGTCTGTCTATCGACGCTTTTTGCCGCAGCTCGACCACCAGCAAATAGCTGTCCTGCAACAGCGAGTCGATCGCCAACGCGCAGGCGAGGTGTTTTTTCGATGCGATCGGATTCATGTGCGCAGTACCGCGAAGAGTTCAAGTTTGACGTCGGCCAGGGTGCCGGGAACGTAGACGGCACAGGTGCCCGAGGCCAGCATGGCCCGCCCCTTTTCATGGCTCAGATCAAGGGCGAAGTACTGGTTCTCCAGACGCAGGGGAATGGCCGCCGGGACATGACTGAGCGATTGCAACGGCACGCCGTCGAGCGCGGCATTGACCAGTCGATCGAGATCATCCGGCGCGCCGATCTTGCACAGGCGCGGGAACTGCTGTTGCAACTGCGCAGCAGGCATGCGACAGCGCACCGACAGATAGAAATCGACGCTGTCAGGCTCACACAAGCGCCCATCGCTGAGAGGGACCTGCCAGCGGTTGGCAACGGTCTGCTCCAGCGCAAGGGCAATGACCCGCGACGGCAGACTGGCTTCCAGCAACGTGGAGATCAGTTGCAGCAATGAGGGAAAAACCTTTTCCAGCTGCTCATGGTGGTAAGGCCGAATTTGCTCGATATCGTGTTCCAGCGAAAAGGTCAGCAGGCTGCCGGCCAGTTTCGACAGTTCCAGATAAACCTGTTCCGGATGCCGTGCGGGAAAGGCCTTGAAATCGGCCAGTACCGGCTGGTAGGTGTTCAGTGCATTGAGCAGCCAGAACAACGACACATCGGCCACGGCGAAGTCAGCCATGCGCTGGTTGCTCTCACGCCGCATGCCCATCAACCGCTGACGCTTGGCGGACAATTGCGTGAACAGATTGTCCAGTTGCGCCAGCAACCCGGGATGCGCTGCGAAACTGAGCAGTGGCGGCACGTAACCGGCATCCAGGCTCCAGGCGCCCTGCCCGTCACGCATCAGGCGCGCAATCGGGCAGGTCAGGTAATTGCCGTTATCGTCATGGGCGAAGCGCAGACTCAGTACATGCTCCAAGACACCGATCGATTGCGTCTCGTCGCCGTAGAGGTCCTGCACCTGACGCCAATCCTGGCGATAGCGTGTCGGCCGATCGGCATTGTCGGTATCGAACAGGCAGTTGTTGCCATTGGCTTGTTCCAGCGGCAAGGCCAGCAGCAATGTCGCCACTTGAACGTCATCGGGCAGCAGCCGGGCCAACTCCACGCCATCAGGAAGACGATCCACATGATCGGTATCGATCAACGTGCCGTCGGGCATGCGCAGGCGCAGTTGAGTGGGCTTGAGTTTGCCCAGCCGCAAGGCTTGCATATCAAACGCCACGGCCTGGATACCCCAAGGGTGGACGAGCGACAATTGCGCCAGCCCCTCATTGGCCCAGGCCTCCCAGCGTGCCTGCTGTTGAAATTGCTGCGGAGACAATAGAGCCCCCGCAGCCCACAAAGGACGATCGATCTTCATGAAGTCGTATCCCTACGAATTGACTTGGGTATGAACGGTTCAGGCTTTCGCTTTGGGCATCTGCGAAACCAGCGATAAATTGACGTCCATGCCTTCCACCTGGAAATGCGGCACGGCATACAACTTGACGCGGAAGAAGCCGGGGTTGTCCTCGATGTCCTCCACGGTCACTTTGGCATCGCGCAGCGGATGGGATGCCTGAAGGTCGTCACCCGGATCGGTCATCTCGGTCACCAGCCCGCTGATCCACTTGTTCAATTCCAGCTCGAGCAAACGACGATCCTTGGTCGTGCCGATGTTTTCGCGCTGGATCAACTTCAAATAATGAGCGATGCGCGACAGCAGGAAGATGTAAGGCAAGCGCGAGTTGATGCGACTGTTGGCCGTGGCATCGGCGGTGTCGTACAGCGCCGGTTTCTGCGCGGAGTTGGCCGAGAAGAAGCACGCGTAGTCGCGGTTCTTGTAGTAAGAGAGCGGGATGAAACCGAGGTTGGCGAACTCGAATTCGCGGGTCTCGGGAATCATTACTTCCGAAGGGATTTTCACTTGGTTGCCTGTGCCCAGATCGTACAAGTGAATCGGCAAATCAGTGACCGCACCGCCCGATTGAGGTCCGCGAATCTGCACGCACCAGCCATTGGCGATGAAGCTTTTGACCATATTGGTGGCGAAGGCAAACGAGGCGTTGGTCCACAGATACTTGTCGTGGTCCGGCCCTTTTACGCTCTCGATGTAGTTGAAGCTGCGCACCGGAACGGTATCCGGCCCGTACGGCAGACGACCCAGTACACGTGGCATGAGCAAGCCGATGTAGCGAGCATCGTCACTGTCGCGAAATGCCTTCCACTTGATGTATTCGGCACGGTCGAAGTAGTTGCCGATGTCCTTGATCGCCGCCACTTCTTCCATCGACTGCTTGCCAAAGAAGGCCGGGCCAACTGCCCCAATGAACGGCATGTGCGCGGCGGCGGACACCTTGGAAATATTGCGCAGCAGGGCGATGTCCTGTGGGCTGCGATCGAATTCGAAGTTGGAAATGGCGGCGGCAATCGGCTCGCCACCCGGTGTGTCGTATTCCTGGGTATAGGTGTGCACATACAGGCCACTTTGCGCGATTTCCGGCGCGTCTTCGAAATCTTGTACCAGGTGATCCTTGCTGATATCCAACAGCTCGATACGGACGTTCTGGCGGAAATCCGTTTGGTCGATCAGCGACTTTACGCCGCGCCAGGTTGATTCAACTCGCTGGAAATCCGGATGATGCATGACCATATCCAGTTGGCGACTGATCTGGGCATCCAGCGACGCGATATGCTCATCCAGCAGGGTTTTATCCAATCGCTCGACTTTCTGCGACGACTGCTTGAGCAACTTCAAGAACACACTGACGGCCGCGGTGACTCGCTCATCGGCCGTGGCCTCCGAGAGGGCCTCGGCATTCTGGAACACTTCGATGCCAGTCAGAGTTTCGACCGGACTTAGATTGATCTTTCCAAACAACGCGCTGTAAACGCCTTTGTTTTCTTCGGCCAACACTGTAGCGCCGCGCGATTGCACGTTAGAACTATCTACCGACATTATGGAAACTTCCTTTTAAATGAACCGAGAGGAATTAATGAACTTCTTTTGGAGCCAGTGCCGCCAGTTCGGCTCGCAGTTCATCGCTCAACGCATCGTCCTTGAGGATGCGCTCAAGCTCATAACGGAAAGTGGCGTTATCCAGCAGGTTGGACTTGAGATCACGCAACAGATTACGCATGGCCAACAGCGCGCGAAGCTGTGGAATCTGGCGAGCTACCTGCTCGGGTTCGAAATCCTTCATGCACTCGAAGCTCAACGCCACCGACGTTTCGGTGTCCTCTTCGACCAGGGTATTTTGTACCGCAAGCGTCATTGCGGGAGAGAACTCGGCCAGTACGCTATCGAAGTTGTTTTTATTGATACTGATCTTGCTCCGCGCCGATAACGCACGCTGTTCCTTGCCGTTACTGTAATCGCCCATCACCATCAACTTAAGCGGCAGTTCGACTTTTTTCTGCGCACCACCGGTGTGCAAATCGAGTTTTATGTTAACCCGCGCCTTGGGCACTTCATTTTGAAAGCTATTTGAAGCCATAACTCCTCCATGCGACATCGCAACAGCCGTTGCCATTGCTCGATAAAATCCAATTTATGCTGAGTGGAATACAACACACCGACTGCGGGCCATGCCATGAGATTTTGCTCAAAAGCAAAAACACATACTTTTAATTAAAAGTCGTCAATGACTACCGCCACACATTCGGGGGAGCAACGATGCACGATCTCGCTGAAATATGTCACCCCTGAAATGCACGTCCGGACGTTTCCTACGCGCTATATATGACTTTGCCTACTTCACAAACTAGACACTTTTGGCAATTTGTCGGAAAAGCCCTACAGCCAAGTCATCAATAATCTGATTTGAAGTAGTCATTGTGACTTTTTTGCTCACTACACTGACGTTTATTTCGACTACATCTTTCAAGTAGCGAAGGATCCACTCGCAAGCACGTGACGTTGAGAGCGTTCAAAAGTGTCCCGACCAGGACGTCGGGAACATTAACGCAGCACTCCGATCGCCCGCCGATACTTTTCAATCCGCTCAAGATCTTCCCAACTTGGCTGGGCAATCCGCGAAAGATCACTGTTCTCTTCCAGGTCCGCCAGTTTCACCACCCGACCAATCGGGTTCTGCGCCACGCGGGCAATGAAATCCTCATAGGATTCACCCGGCACTTTTGTCACGGACTCAATACCCGCCAGCACCGTTTCGCTGAAGCCCTCCTCACGCAACTCCTCCAGGCTGATGTCGCAGTCCTCGACCACGTCATGCAGTACCGCGACGATCCGCTCTTCCAGTGTGGTGACTTTCAGCATCACCCTGAGCGCGTGCAGGATGTACGGCGCACCGCCCTTGTCGACCTGCCCTGCGTGGGCGCCGGCTGCGATGGCGATGGCGTGTTCCAGTGTTTGGGTCATTTCGGTTCTCCCTGACTTGAAGCCGCGCTTGATACGCCTCGGACACGTCACGGCGTGGCGCTGTTTCCCGGTTGTTACCCTAGCGTAGCTGTTGTCACTTCTACTCCTAGGGGCGGCCCCTTTGACATCCGACGAACGCTCGATTGGGTGGCCGGTAAAACGCCCCTTTGTGGCGAGGGGATTTATCCCCGTTGGATCGCGAAGCGGTCCCAAACTCTACAAGTTCATTTCTTATGACAAATCCAAGTGCCCGGCTTTACGACGGCTGCGCCGCCGAACGGGGATAAATCCCCTCACCACAATGGGCATTTGGCATCCTGAAGGGCGGTTGCGGCAGCGCGAATCGATAGCTGGAGTTGGCCTGTCGCTGATATTTGTGACTTCAGGACGTCAGAATCCTCAGCCAAGACCAACGCTCCTGATAACTTTTCGCTTTCTGTTCAAACAAGTCTGGCTGCGGATTTTTCGGATTGATTCGAAGAATTCCCTGTTCAATGTCAGCCAGGCCGTTCGGCGCATAGACTTCGCCTGTTGCAACATCCAGCCCGATACAGGTACCCGCAATCAAGTAACGATCAATCCCGTCTTTCGCTGATTGAAGTGCGGGATAGGCCTTGCCAAAACGCTGGCCGTACCAAAGGTGAACACGGGCCTGGTTCTTGATTTCGATATTGACACCGAGGTCCTGGAACAGACGCTGGGCCGAATGGATAACCTCATTCTCGGCCTCCCAGGAGAGGTCTGTATCGAAGTAGAAGACGTCGTAATCCTTGATTCCCCAGGCCGTGGGTCGCAGCGACTGATGATTCCACACGGCCTGGAAAAGGCAGCCCGCGGTGAGCATGCATTGATTCAATCCGAGCGAAGGCAAACGCGAAGTGATTTGAGCATTTATGGGGTTGGTCATCGCAATGCTGATCAACGTTTCGACAGTCAATGTCATGTCCATTCCTTGGTGATAAAAAAGACGCCGCCAGTTTAACGCTCCCTACTCGATCCCTGACCACACCGAGAAAGCGACATCTACCTCGCGCATTCACTTCATATCGGGCACAAAAAAACCGCATCGCTGCGGTTTTTTAATGACTCAACAGGCGTTTGCTCAATGGGTTTTCTTCGAGCCCGACATGCCAGTCTTACTCAATCCTTTCGCCTCGTGATCACCCGGTTTCGCCGCCGAAATGGCACGGGCCTTGGAGGTGCCGTGGGTATCTTTGGAGTGGGCGATGGCGGACGTCGTTGTGCCACGTCCATTATCGTCATTACGCTCACTGCCAAAGTGATTGCCGCTGATACCGTGGTTGCGAGTGGCGTTGCCGGCATGATCGCTGGCCAGCCCTTTGCCATGGCCATTGCTGGTGGCGTTGCCGGCGTGGTCCGAGCCATTGTGGCCGCCCCCCATACCTGCGCCGTGGCCGGCACCGTTTCCGCCACCATGCCCGCCGCCATTGCCATTGCCACCGCCATTGCCACCGCCATTGCCACCGCCGTGACCACCACCACCACCACCACCACCACCACCACCACCACCACCACCTTCTTTGGCGTGTGCGGCGTTAATGAGGGACAGGTTAGCGGGCAGTAATGGAGCGGCTGCGAACATCAGGGCGCAGGACAGGACAGCGGCGAGACTCTTGTTGTTTAAAAGCATGATTGCTTCCGTAGGATTGATTTCGCATGCTGTATGACGCGTTACCCACCTTACAGTTCAAATGCTCGCGACAGACGGAAGGTCGATATCAAAAGGCGCTTTCGAGAATGAGATGCAAATCACCCTCGCCTCTCAAAGGTTAATCAAAAGCCCCATTAAGCACTTCATAAATAAGTCCGGTGGCCAACGCGACCAGAATCAAGTCCCCGCCTGCTTGTTGCCACTCATAGCCGTCATAATGCGGCAACTTGCCAATCAGCCGACCGTCGAGCTTTTTGGCTATCCCCGGTGGTAGCGGCTTGCCTCGGGCGAGGTTTTTTTGAATGCCGGGTGGCAAAGCCGGACCGGGTGTCCAATAGTCGCGATAACCGCCGACAATCCCGAGCACGCTGGCGTGATTGATGCTCGGGCCATGATCCCAATCACTGTCCCCGGATTTTTTCCCTTTGTTTCCATGCCCCCCCTGATTGCCGTGATCCTGGGCATTTTGCGAGTTTGCCTTGCCATTGCCATTGCCATTGCCAGGATCAGCCCATGCGGTCACTGGGCCGGTGACCAATGCAAGGCATGTAATAGCTGCAATCAATGAGCGGGATCTGGTCATGTGTCGTTCCTACAAGGCTGGTCAATTCCTAAGAATTTTAGACACAGTTGAGGATGTTGACTCCCCTCATCCCGCCAGAAAGGCATTGGCAATCTGCCACCCTGTAGGAGCTGTCGAGTGCAACGAGGCTGCGATCTTGTGCCGCAAGATCAAAAGATCGCAGCCTTCGGCAGCTCCTACAGGGGGTGTGCATACCGGTCCCCGAACATCAATGTAGGCGCTGTCGTGTGATCAGAAGTTGGCTGGCGTGTTGGCGCTGATGATTTCGGCCTCGTCCTGTCCGATATTGCGAAACCGGTGCGGCAGCGTGGTCGGGAAGTAATACCCATCCCCGGCATTCAATACGCTGACCTGCCCATCAACGGTGAGCTCAACCGTGCCCCGAGTGACCAAGCCGCACTCTTCGCCTTCGGCATGCACGATCGGTTCTTCCCCGGAACTGGCGCCCGGTGCGTATTGCTCGCGTAGCAAGCGCATCTGCCGGCTTGGCACCGAGGCACCGATCAGCAGCAGGCGCAGGCCATGGCGGCCCAGGTCTGGTTGTTCGTTGGCACGAAAGACGTATTGGTGTTCGCGCGGGGGCTGGTCGAAGGTAAAGAAGTCCGCCAGGGACATGGGGATGCCTTCTAGCAGTTTTTTCAGGGAACTGACCGAGGGGCTGACGCGGTTCTGCTCGATCAGCGAGATGGTGGCATTGGTGACGCCACTACGCCGGGCCAGCTCGCGCTGGGACAGTTTGTAGCTTTCGCGTACTAATTTGAGTCGTGAGCCCGTATCCATGACAGCCTTATATGCCAACCCGTAGGAGCGATGATGGAGGGGTGGAGAGCAGGCGCGGATCACGCCGTTTTCCGGTCCCGCAAACGTGAAAGGCGGCTATTAAATCACGTTTGTTGGTGTTGCTGTAGGAGCAAAGCTTGCTCGCGATGGCGGTCCGTCAGGCGGTTAAAATGTCACCTGATTTGGCGCTATCGCGGGCAAGCCTTGCTCCTACAGAGGTCGCGCTTTTTGTTGCAATTAAAAAGCCGGCGATACCTGTTGGGGCCACCGCCGGCGAGGTAACGCTTAGATCCCGAACCGATCGCGCAGCGAGTAATACACGGCGCCCATGGCGGTGAGCGGCGCGGAGAACGTGCGCCCGCCGATCATTGGCATGTGTGGCAAGGATGCAAACGCGTTGAAGCGTTCGGCATCGCCACGAATCATTTCCGAGATCAATTTGCCAGCCAGGTGCGAGCAAGTAACGCCGTGGCCACTGTAGCCCTGCATGTAATAGGCGTTTTTCTCAATCCGGCCGAATTGCGGCATGCGCGACATGGTCAGCAGGAAGTTGCCGGTCCAGCGGTAGTCGATCTTCACGTCCTTCAATTGCGGGAAGGTCTTGAGGATCTTCGGACGGATCAGCTGTTCGATATCGTCCGGCTCGCGGGCGCCGTAGACCACGCCACCGCCGTAGAGCAAGCGGTTGTCGGCAGTCAGGCGGAAGTAATCGAGCAGGTAGTTGCAGTCTTCGACGCAGTAGTTGTTGGTGATCAGGCTCTTGGCCTGTTTCTCCGTCAACGGTTCGGTGACGACGATCTGCGAGCCGCACGGCATGCTCTTGGCGGTCACGCGGTTGTCCAGGCCCTGTGGCAGGTAGGCGTTACCGGCGATCAGCAGGTACTTGGCCCGCACCACGCCCTTGGCGGTGCGCACGGTGATCGGCTCGCCGTAGGTGATTTCCACTGCCGCCGACTGTTCGAAGATCTTGCCACCCAGGCCAATGATCGCCGAGGCTTCGCCCAGGGCCAGGTTCAGCGGGTGAATATGCCCGCCCTGCATGTCCAGCAGGCCGCCGACATAGTTGTCGCAACCCACTTCACGCTTGATGTCCGACTCGCTGAGCAGGGTCAGGTTCTTGTTGCCGTAGCGTTCCCAGGTTTTCTTCTGCTCGGCCAGGCCCTTGAACTGCTTCTTGTTCAGCGCAGCAAAGATGCCGCCCGGACGGTAGTCGCACTGGATGTCGTAGTGCTGTATGCGCTGGCGAATGATGTCGGCGCCTTCGAAGATCATGCTGCCGAGCACTTCGGCGGTTTTGTCGCCGTAGCGCTCTTCGATGACATCGACGTCGCGACTGTAAGAGTTAACCAGTTGGCCACCGTTGCGCCCGCTGGCGCCGAAGCCGACCTTCGCCGCTTCGAGCACGGTGACGCTGTAGCCCGCTTCGGCGAGGAACAGCGCCGAAGACAAACCGGTGTAGCCGGCGCCGATCACACAGACGTCGCATTCCACCAGTTCTTCCAACACAGGGAAGTCACCGGTGAAGTTGCGGGTGGCGGCGTAGTAGCTGTTTACGTGTTTCATAAGATTCTCCGATGGCCGCCGGGTACAACCGGCGGCCGCCGCTTTTATTGTTGTTAGAGCTTGATCCAGGTCGCTTTGAGCTCGGTGTACTTGTCGAACGCGTGCAGCGATTTATCGCGGCCATTACCCGACTGCTTGAAGCCACCGAACGGTGCGGTCATGTCGCCGCCGTCGTACTGGTTGACCCAGACGCTGCCGGCGCGCAAGCCACGGGCGAAGGTGTGGGCCTTGCTCAGGTTGCTGGTCCACACGCCGGCTGCCAGACCGAAGATGCTGTCATTGGCGATCTGCAAGGCTTCTTCAGCGCTGTCGAAAGTGATCAGCGACAGCACCGGGCCGAAGATTTCTTCGCGGGCGATGGTCATGGCGTTGGTCACGCCGTCGAAAATCGTCGGTTCTACGTATTGGCCACCGGTGTCTTCGAGGGTACGGCGGCCGCCAGCGATCAGTTGAGCGCCCTGCTCCTTGCCGATGTCGATGTAGCGCAATACGTTATCCAGTTGACGCTGGTCGACGACCGCACCGACCGTGGTCGCGGGATCGAGCGCGTGCCCCGGCTTCCAAGCTTGCAGAGCTTGCACCAGCAATGGGATGAACTGGTCGCGGATCGAGCGCTCCACCAGCAGGCGCGAGCCGGCGGTGCAGACTTCACCCTGGTTGAAGGCGATACCGCTGGCTGCCGCTTGGGCCGCCACACGCAGGTCTGGCGCATCGGCGAACACCACGTGCGGGCTCTTGCCGCCCGCTTCGAGCCAGACGCGTTTCATGTTGCTTTGCCCGGCGTAGATCATCAGTTGCTTGGCCACCGCCGTCGAACCGGTAAAGGCCAGCACGTCGACGTCCATATGCAACGCCAGCGCCTTGCCGACAGTGTGACCGTAGCCTGGCAGGACGTTGAACACGCCTTTCGGAATGCCGGCATCCAGCGCCAATTGCGCGATGCGAATCGCTGTCAGTGGCGACTTTTCCGAAGGCTTGAGGATGAACGAGTTGCCCGCCGCCAGCGCCGGGGCGAATTTCCAGCTGGCCATGATCAGCGGGAAGTTCCACGGCACGATGGCCGCGACCACGCCGGCCGGCTCGCGGGTCACCAGGCCCAATTGATCGTGGGGTGTGGCGGCCACTTCGTCGTAGATCTTGTCGATGGCTTCGGCGGTCCAGCGGATCGCGTTGGCGGTCGCCGGGATGTCGATGCCCAAGGAGTCGCTGATCGGCTTGCCCATGTCCAGGGTTTCCAGCAGCGCCAGTTCTTCGCGGTTCTCCAGGATCAGATCGGCGAAACGAATCAGGATGCGTTTGCGCTCGACCGGGGCCAGCTTGGCCCACACGCCGGATTCAAAGGTGCGGCGTGCCACGGCGACGGCAGCATTGGCATCGGCTTCGTCGGTGCTGGCGACGTTCGCCAGGAAACGACCGTCCACGGGGCTGACGCATTCAAACGTCGCACCGCTGGCAGCTGCGCAATATTGACCGTCGATGAAGGCACGGCTTTCGATAGTGAGGGACTGGAAGCGTTGTTCCCAGTCGCTGCGGGTCATGGTCATGGAAGTGACTCACACAGAGAAATTGGTGATCGCGGGACCGATGCCCGCAATCTGTAACTTGAAATGCGACCTCTGTAGGAGCTGCCGAAGGCTGCGATCTTTTGATCTTGACCTTAAAAAACACAATCAAAAGATCGCAGCCTTCGGCAGCTCCTACAGGGGGTCGCCCGCCTTGGCGGGCGGGCCGTTAAACGGTATGCAAGTACCAGTTGTACTCAAGGTCCGAGATGGAGTTTTCGAACTCGGCCAGTTCGCTTTCCTTGCACGCCACGAACACGTCGATGTACATCGGGTCGATGTATTTGGCCATCACCTCGCTGTCATCCAGCACGCGCAGGGCGTCGCGCAGGTTGTTCGGCAGGCTTTGCTCGTTTTGCTCGTAGCTGTTGCCTTCTACCGGAGCGCCCGGCTCGATCTGATTGGTCAGACCGTGGTGCACACCGGCCAGGACCGAGGCCATCAGCAGGTACGGGTTGGCGTCGGCACCGGCCACGCGGTGCTCGATGCGCACCGCGTCTGGCGAACCGGTCGGCACGCGGACCGCCACGGTACGGTTGTCGATGCCCCAGCTCGGCGAGTTCGGCACGTAGAACTGTGCACCGAAACGACGGTAGGAGTTGACGTTCGGGCAGAGGAACGCCATCTGCTCCGGCAGGGTCTCGAGCACACCGCCGATCGCGTGACGCAGCGCGGCGTTCTGCTCGGGATCCTCGCTGGCAAAGATGTTGTTGCCTTCTTTGTCGAGAATCGAAATGTGCACGTGCAGACCGTTACCCGCCTGGCCAGGGTACGGCTTGGCCATGAAGGTGGTGTCCATCTCGTGGTCGTAGGCGATGTTCTTCACCAGACGCTTGAGCAGGACGGCGTAGTCGCACGCCTTGATAGGGTCAGCCACGTGGTGCAGGTTCACTTCGAACTGCGCCGGGGCACTTTCCTTGACGATGGCGTCAGCCGGGATGCCCTGCTCTTTCGCACCTTCGAGGATGTCTTGCAGGCAGTCGACGTATTCGTCCAAGTCATCGATCAGGTACACCTGGGTCGACATCGGACGCTTGCCAGACACTGGCGAACGCGGCGATTGCGGACGACCGTTCACGTTGTCCTGGTCGATCAGGTAGAACTCCAGTTCGAACGCGGCGCAGATGGTCAGGCCCAGGTCGTCGAACTTGCGCACGATGTTGGCCAGCACTTCACGCGGGTCAGCGAAAAACGGCTCGCCTTCCAGTTCGTGCATGGTCATCAGCAGCTGTGCGGTTGGGCGCTTCTGCCACGGCTCGATGCTCAGGGTGCCGGGGATCGGGTAGCAAATTCGGTCGGAGTCGCCAATGTCCAGACCCAGGCCGGTGCTTTCCACCGTAGAGCCATTGATGTCCAGAGCAAACAGAGACGCCGGTAGGTTAATGCCTTTCTCGTAAACCTTATGAAGACTGGTGCGCTCGATGCGCTTGCCGCGCACCACACCGTTCATATCCGCAATCAGAAGGTCGACGTACAAAACCTCAGGATGTTTCTTAAGGAATGCGTTTGCTTCGTTGAGTTGAACGGCACGCAGAGGGACCGACATGATGCACCTATTTTTTACTGTTAATTATTATGTTCACCGCCCTTTCACGCAGCCAGTCAATCCGAAAGGCAATGTTAAGTCAATACTTAACACTTAGCCGTTCAGCGTTTATTTTTTGGGCCATTAAGGAGCACGCGTGTACAAAATAGTTACCAAACACGCGAAAACCCTGAAGATTCGACGTGCGGCGTTTAGAATTATTGACATGGGAGTTGTTAATTAAAATCAACGACGCTAAGCTCCGGAAAAGCTCGTTCAAGTGTCAAACTTCGAGGTGATAAAAATGGCATTCAAGCCATTGATCGGCGTTACTGCGTGCGTCAAACAGATTGGCCTGCACCCCTACCATGTCAGCGGCGACAAGTACTTGCGCGCTGTCAGCGTTGCGGCGCTGGGGCTGCCCGTCGTCATTCCTTCCCTGGCTGAACTGACCGAAATCGAAGACCTGCTGCCGCAGCTCGACGGTCTGTTGCTGACCGGCTCGCCTTCGAACGTGGAACCTTTCCACTATCAAGGCCCCGACAGCGCTCCCGGCACCGAACACGATCCTTTGCGGGATCGCACCACCCTTCCCCTGATTCGCGCGGCCATCGCCGCTGGCGTGCCGGTGCTCGGCATCTGCCGTGGCTTCCAGGAGATGAACGTGGCGTTCGGCGGCAGCCTGCATCAGAAAGTCCATGAACTCCCCGGCTTCCTCGATCATCGCGAAGCCAACCATCCGGATCTGGCCGTGCAGTACGCGCCCGCCCATGCTGTGAATGTGCAGCCAGGCGGCGTGTTTCAGGCGCTGGATTTGCCTGCGGTGTTCCAGGTCAATTCGATTCACAGCCAGGGCATCGACCGGCTCGCTCCCGGCCTTCGCGCCGAAGCGGTCGCGCCCGATGGCTTGATCGAAGCGGTGTCGGTGGAGAACAGCAAGGCCTTCGCCCTCGGCGTGCAATGGCACCCGGAGTGGCAGGTGCTGGACAACCCGCCCTACCTGAGCATTTTCCAGGCGTTCGGCGAGGCGTGTCGGCAACGGGCGGCGCTGCGAAACGCGCGCTGACGTAAAACACGAATAAAAATTTTCTGCCCCCGCGGGTCAGGCGGGCGTGCCTTTGCGCGCCCGTCCCTCGCGATAACAACACCCTGTAATAACAACAAGTACGAAAGGCAGCCAGGACGGCGGCGCCGAATAAACCCGGCTGGCAGGGAGTGACTCCCTGTAGGAGCTGCCGAAGGCTGCGATCTTTTGATCTGATTTTGAATAGCCAAGTCAAAAGATCGCAGCCTTCGGCAGCTCCTACAGAGGCCGCACTCTGACCACCCGGGTTTGCAATCAACTATTAAGCCAGGCCGTGTTGGCCCGGCGACTGAAACCTGTTGGGAGTTTCACATGGCAAACGCCTCCAGCATCTACAGGAAGGCCCTTGAAGGTCACCAGGCACCGAAAAAGGTGTTGGTGAAAGTCGATCGCGTCACCAAGAAATTCGACGAAACCACCGCCGTGGACGATGTGTCCCTGGAAATCCATCAGGGCGAAATCTTCGCCCTGCTCGGTGGCTCCGGTTCCGGTAAATCGACGCTGCTGCGCATGCTCGCCGGCTTCGAACGCCCAACCGAAGGCCGGATTCTGCTCGACGGCGTGGACATCACCGACATGCCGCCCTACGAGCGGCCGATCAACATGATGTTCCAGTCCTATGCCCTGTTCCCACACATGACCGTGGCCCAGAACATCGCCTTTGGTCTCAAGCAGGACCGTTTGCCTGCCGCCGAAATCGACGCCCGCGTGCAGGAGATGCTGCGCCTGGTGCACATGACCCAGTACGCCAAGCGCAAGCCGCATCAGTTGTCCGGTGGCCAGCGTCAGCGCGTGGCCCTGGCCCGCTCCCTGGCCAAACGTCCGAAATTGCTGCTGCTCGATGAACCGATGGGCGCACTGGACAAGAAGCTGCGCTCGCAAATGCAGTTGGAACTGGTGGAAATCATCGAACGCGTCGGCGTGACCTGCGTGATGGTGACTCACGATCAGGAAGAGGCCATGACCATGGCCCAACGCATCGCCATCATGCACCTGGGCTGGATCGCCCAGATCGGCAGCCCGGTGGATGTGTATGAAGCACCGGTCAGCCGCATGGTCTGCGAATTCATCGGCAACGTGAACGCCTTCGAAGGCACGGTGGTGGAAGACCTGGAAGGTCACGCGATCATTCACAGCCCGGACCTTGAGCAGAAGATCTACGTCGGCCACGGCGTCAGCACCTCGGTGCAAGACAAGTCGATCACCTACGCGATCCGCCCGGAAAAACTGCTGGTCAGCACCACCAAGCCCGACACCCGCTACAACTGGTCCAGCGGCAAGGTGCATGACATCGCCTACCTGGGTGGTCACTCGGTGTTCTACGTCGAACTGCCTGGCGGCAAAGTCGTGCAGTCGTTCATGGCCAACGCCGAACGCCGGGGCGCGCGTCCGACCTGGGACGATCAGGTCTACGTGTGGTGGGAAGACGACAGCGGCGTGGTACTGCGCGCATGAAAACCTTCAATCAGCAATTCCTGCGCCTGGTGCCCAGCGGTCGAAAGATTGTCATCGGCATTCCATTCCTGTGGCTGTGCCTGTTCTTCATGCTGCCGTTTTTCCTGGTGATGAAGATCAGCTTTTCCGAAGCGGCCCTGGCCATTCCGCCCTACTCGGAGATCTACACCTACGCCGAGCAGAAATTCCAACTGCTGCTCAACATCGGCAACTACACGCTGCTGGGCGAAGATGAGCTGTACCTCTCGGCGTACCTGGGTTCGTTGAAGGTCGCGTTTTTCAGCACGTTGATGTGCCTGGTGATCGGTTTTCCGATGGCCTACGCCATTACCAAGACGAGCAAGGAAGCGCAAAACGTCCTGATGCTGCTGATCATGATGCCGACCTGGACCGCGATCCTGATCCGCGTTTACGCGTGGATGGGCATCATCAGCAACAACGGTCTGCTCAACGCGTTCCTGATGTGGACCGGGCTGATCGATCACCCGATCGAGATCCTCAACACCAACACCGCCGTGTATATCGGCGTGGTGTATGCGTATCTGCCGTTCATGGTCCTGCCGCTGTACGCCAACCTGGTCAAACACGATCAGAGCCTGCTGGAAGCGGCGTCGGACCTGGGTTCGAGCACCTTCAACAGCTTCTGGAAAATCACCGTGCCGCTGGCCAAGAACGGCATTATCGCCGGTTGCATGCTGGTGTTCATTCCGGTGGTGGGCGAGTTCGTGATTCCAGAACTGCTGGGTGGCCCGGAGACCCTGATGATCGGTCGCGTGCTGTGGCAAGAGTTCTTCAATAACCGCGACTGGCCGGTGGCGTCCGCCCTGGCGGTGGTGATGCTGTTGATCCTGATTGTGCCGATTCTGCTGTTCAACCGCAGCCAGGCCAAAGAGATGGAGGCACGGGGATGAAACGTTTCGGGTTTTCAAAAATGATGCTGGTGCTCGGCCTGTCGTTTATCTACCTGCCGATGCTGATCCTGGTGATCTACTCGTTCAACGCCTCCAAGCTGGTGACGGTGTGGGGTGGCTGGTCGTTCAAGTGGTACGCCGGCCTGCTCGACAACTCGCAACTGATGGGTTCGGTGGTGCGCTCGCTGGAAATCGCCTGCTACACGGCGGTGGCGGCGGTCGCACTGGGGACACTGGCGGCGTTCGTGCTGACCCGCGTCACGCGCTTCAAGGGTCGCACGCTGTTCGGTGGCCTGGTCACCGCGCCGCTGGTAATGCCTGAGGTGATTACCGGTCTGTCGCTGTTGCTGCTGTTCGTGGCCATGGCGCAATTGATCGGCTGGCCAATGGAACGCGGCATCGTGACGATCTGGATCGCTCACACCACGTTTTGTGCCGCCTACGTTGCAGTGGTAGTCTCCGCGCGCCTTCGCGAGCTGGACCTGTCCATCGAAGAAGCGGCCATGGACCTGGGTGCCAAGCCGTTCAAGGTGTTCTTCCTGATCACCATTCCGATGATCGCGCCGTCACTGGCGGCCGGCGGCATGATGTCCTTCGCCCTGTCCCTGGATGACCTGGTACTGGCGAGCTTCGTTTCCGGTCCTGGCTCCACGACCTTGCCGATGGAAGTGTTCTCTGCGGTGCGCCTGGGTGTGAAGCCTGAGATCAACGCCGTGGCCAGTCTGATTCTGCTGGCGGTGTCGATCGTGACCTTCATGGTCTGGTACTTCAGCCGCCGTGCCGAAGCCAGCCGTAAACGCGCGATCCAGGAAGCGATGGACCAAACGGCGAGCGAATCCTGGCAACAACCGAAGAAGCAAATGGTCGGAGCGACAGCCTAAGGTCGCCGCTGGCTTAACTGTGTAGGAGCTGCCGCAGGCTGCGATCTTTTGATCCTGTTTTTTAAAGTCAAAAGATCGCAGCCTGCGGCAGCTCCTACAAAAGAGTTGTGTGTTCACAGCAATTGCTTTGCGTAATTGAATAAAAAGAAATGGAGTTGTACCGATGAAAATGTTTGGCAGGACTCTGCTGACACTGTCCTTAATGGGCGCAATCGCCGCTGGCGCCCAAGCCAATGACAAGGTACTGCGCGTCTACAACTGGTCGGACTACATTGCCCCGGACACCGTCAAGAAGTTCGAAGACGAGACCGGGATCCAGGTGACCTACGATGTGTTCGACAGTAATGAAACCCTGGAAGCACGCCTGCTGGCGGGCAAATCCGGCTACGACATCGTTGTGCCGTCCAACAGCTTCCTGGCCAAGCAGGTCAAGGCTGGCGTCTACCAGGCGCTGGACAAGTCCAAGCTGCCGAATTGGAAAAATCTCAACCCGGTGCTGCTGAAAAACGCCTCCGCCAGCGACCCGGATAACGGTCACGCCTTCCCGTACATGTGGGGCTCGATCGGTATCGGCTTCAACCCGGACAAGGTCAAGGAAGTGCTCGGCGCCAACGCCCCGACCAACTCCTGGGACTTGCTGTTCAAGCCGGAAAACGCGGAAAAGCTTAAAGCCTGCGGCATCAGTTTCCTCGACTCGCCAACCGAGATGATCCCGGCCGCCCTGCACTACCTGGGCTACCCGGTGAATGATCAGGACAAGGCGCACATCGCCGAGGCCGAAGCGCTGTTCATGAAGATTCGCCCGTCGGTGGCGTACTTCCACTCCTCCAAATACATCTCGGACCTGGCCAACGGCAACATCTGCGTAGCTGTCGGTTATTCCGGCGACGTGCTGCAAGCCAAGGCCCGCGCCCAGGAAGCCGGGGACAAGGTCAAGATCGACTACAGCATCCCGAAAGAAGGCGCTGGCAGTTTCTACGACATGGTCGCCATCCCGCGCGATGCCGCCAACGTCGAGAACGCCTACCTGTTCATGAACTTCCTGATGCGCCCGGACATCATCGCCGAGATCACCAACAACATCGGCTACAGCAACGCCAACTCGGCGGCCACACCGCTGGTGGATGAAGCGATTCGCAACGATCCGGGTTCGTACCCGTCCCAGGAAACCATGGCGACCTTGTATGCCATTCCGGATATGCCGATT
Organism: Pseudomonas putida; assembly: GCF_050990305.1. GTDB lineage: Bacteria > Pseudomonadota > Gammaproteobacteria > Pseudomonadales > Pseudomonadaceae > Aquipseudomonas > Aquipseudomonas putida_AH. The sequence continues at coordinate 4,060,850 of NZ_CP158817.1, forward strand.
GGTGTGCAGCGGGTGATGACCCGGGGTTGGACCAAGGTGAAGCTGGGTAAATAATCGCTGAATCTGAAATTGCCATCGCCAGCAAGCCGGCTCCTACAATGGATCGTGACCCAACATATCTCCTGTAGGAGCCGGCTTGCTGGCGATGGGGCCATAACATTCACCCTCAACTGATTTCCGTTCACGCAGCGCCTTACCACCGCTGCACTCGTCTCCGATGAACGGCCTCACCTGGCTTCCTCGGTTTGGGTGAGTTTGGCGCCTTCGGGCGCCTTTTTTTGTTTTGGCTACGCGCCTCCCAGTGGCCACGAAGCCAACGGTCGGTAGCGGCCCTTGTGGGATTCGAACAAAGCGAAGCGGTCGGCACGCAGGAAAAATTCCGGCGGCGTGGCGGACTCGGGAACCGGCGCGCGAAAGTCCCGGGCCAGGGTCAGGTGCGGGCGGAACTCACGGGGGGCATCTTCCTGGGTAAACGGCAACACTGCCTGCTCCAGGTCGTACACCAGCCGCAACAACGTCGGCGGCGACTGTTCCGGCGACAAGACCAGCACCCCTGCCCTGCGCCAGACATCCAGTCGATTCAACACGACGGTCAGACGCTCACCCGAGGTGCGCACCGACGCCGCAGCCGTGCAGATGTCCGCCAACTGTGCCGTACCCACCGCCCCGAGAAACTTCAGCGTCAGGTGAAAATTCTCCGCCGGCACCGGGCGCCCATACCTCAGTTGCAAGGCGCTGCGCCATTGGGCGATTGCCTTGCGCTGTGCCGGCGCGCAGTCCAGGGCAAAAAACAGCCGTTTAAAGGGTTCGCGGGATTCGTCGCTCATCGGTGGCACCTCCTGACATCCAAGTTATAGTTCATCCAAACGCTTGAACTGGAGGGGGCCATGCGAGAAATCATCAGCAAAGAGCCATGGTGGGCCATGCCACCGAAACCCGGTCAGGATGAGTCCGAACTGGAATGGGGTTGGCTGGTTCATTACAACGAAGGTGAACCGCGTTTCGAATTCGTCAGGGAGCGACCCACGGACAGCGAGATCCGCAACCGCAAGAGCTGCCGGATCACCCCGGCACCGGAGTGACCCTGCGCGGGTGGCTCAAGCCTTAACGATGATGTCAAAACCGCCGAAGATCATCCGCTGGCCATCGAACGGCATTGGATTGACGTCCGACTGCATCCTCGGGTCGGCCATCATTTTTTCCATCGCCGCATCACTGGTGGCCTTGTCCGGCCAGACGAGCCAGCCAAACACCACGGTTTCGTCGTCCTTGAGTTTCACTGCCATCGGGAAGGATGTGACCTTGCCATCGGGCACGTCATTGCCCCAGCACTCGACCACACTCAAGGCGCCATTTTCCTTGAACACCGCAGCGGCGATATCGGCGTGTTGCTTGAATTTTTCGCGATTGGCGGTGGGGACCGCCGCGACAAAGGCATTGACGTAAGACATGGGGGTTCTCCTTGAGCTCAGGGGTGAAGGCGATCATGGGGTGATCTGCTGGTTAGTCGATTGGCTGGGCTGCCATTCGACATGATCGGCTTGCAGGCCGACCGGCGGTTGCGCACTGGCGGCCAGGGTGCCTTCGATCTGCCCCGCCATGTACAGGGTTCCGGCCATGACGCCGGTGGTCGGGTTCTGCACCAGCTTCATCCAGGCCTTGTCGAAGGTGTTGCCCAAACTGCTGCGAATCAACGCCTCGCTGTCGGGCCGGTCGTTGGCCTGAATCAGCGCGCGGATTCCGGCGACACCGACGGTGATCAGCCCCCCCGCGAGTTTGCCGGCCGCCGCTGCCACGGCACTGGCGGCGCCACGGGGGGCCATTTCGGCTTCGATCCGGCGGCTGGCGCGCTTGGCCACCGGCTCCATGGCGGTGTCGGTCGAACCAACCCCCTTGTCGCCGCCAGCCTTGTGGATCTTGTCGACCAGGGCGGCATAGGCCGGCAGGTTATTCAGCGGGTCTGCGTACACAATCTGGTACAGCGAGGCGTTGCGCGCCGGGGGCGGGCCGAGGGCAATCGCCGGGATTTTCTGGATCCGGCCATTAAGCTGGGTCATCGGCACACCGTGGCGCTTGGAGATGTGTTGCAGCTCTTCCTTGAGGATGTCCACGTAGAAAGCCGCCGCCAAGCTGAGAATCGCATCCGGATCGATCTCCACCGCCACCGGGGCCAGGACTTTTTCCTGGTACTTCTCCAGCAGATAAGCAGCCAAGCGTTTTTCCGAGGCATCCTGCTCGCCCTGGGAACTCAAGGTGTACCAACTGACTTTCATCGACAGCCATTCCTGGGTCCAGTAGCTGCTGAACCAGGGAATGAAGTTCTGTTCGGTCAGTTCATAGACCCGTGTGCGCCAGTAATCCATGGCGCCACGGGCGTAGATCCGGGTCTGTTCGGTAGCCGATTGCGACGCCTCGATAATCTCCCGGTCCACTTGCTGCCAGGTGCTCGGCGAGACCATGACCTGCGGCACTTCCACCGGCGCGCGCGGCTGCGTGACGCATCCCGCCAACACCACCAGCACGGCGACGATCAGCGAACGCAGGTTCAAGATCGCGGCTCCTTGAAGTCGACGCCAAGCCGAGTGGCCGGCGTTTTAAAGCCCTGATTTCAGTATAGGTGGCGGTCGTTGCCCATTCGGGTTTGAGGGTGGCCTTTCGGGCCCCTTCGCGGGCAAGCCTCGCTCCTACGAAAACACCCCACATCCCGTAGGAGCGAGGCTTGCCCGCGAAGGGGCCTGGCAGACCACCACAAAAGCCGACCATCACTTACATCGATATTCATCATCGCCACGATTGCCTTCCGCCCGCCAACCGTCAGCGTAGGATCAATTCCAACCCCACACGAAACCTGTAACGGGCCCTGACGGCCTTGTGGTTGAGTGTCTTGCCTGGTTCGTCCTGTCCAAGGAGCGCACGTCATGATCAACGAAGTCACCCTGGCCGTGAGCTTCCCGGTGTTCGGCAACAACTACTACTCGCAGCAATTCGAGTCTCGTAAAGTGTTGACCCTGATGTTCGACGAAAAATTCGAAGCCTTGCTGATTCCGGCAGCCGGTCATCACTTCAACAACGAAGTGATAGGCCTCAACGATCAGTTCCGTTTCCTCAACGACGTGCTGGTCGAGCATTTGCTGGCGACCGAAGTCACCGCGACCGCCCGTCGCCATCCGTACTACTGAGAAGCCCGATCCGTGCTCGCCGCCGATTTGTTCACGGCAATGAATTCACCCAACTCCTGGATGAGCTGGCGGCTGTCAGTGAGCATTTGTTGCCAATCGGTCGGAAAGCGCACATTCAACGGCAGCTGATCGATGCGCCACCGCGGCGGCAACGGCTGATCAAACCGGGCAGCGACCTGCAAACCCATTTCACTGGCGGCGAACGGCCCGCGCAACACCGTCGGGGTGCGCCCGGCGCTGTCCACGGCCTGCACCACATGGGCGGTCAGCCACTTGCCATCGGGCATGCGTACCCTCAACGGCTGGCCAATCCCGGCGTAGCTGATGTTCAACGGCTCCAGGTAGATCCATAGCAACGGTTCTTCAAGTTGCTCGATGCGCATCAGCAAGGTGCCGGCACCGACGTTTTCACCGGGATTGACCAGCACTTCCGCCACCCGCCCGCTCTGCGCGGCCTTGACCGGCAGCGCGGCCAGACGTGTTTGCAGCCACTTTTGCTCGGTGCTGCGCTGAACCTTCTCGCGCTCGTCGCTCAATGGTTGATTGGCCTGTTGCTCGCGGCGTTCGAACGCCAGCAAATCGGCCCTGAAACTGTCGAGTTCGGACTGGGCCGTCAACACCTCGCCCCGAGAAACGGAGCCACGGGCCTCCAGTTCTTCAAGCACTTTGACGCGGTCCTCTGAGCGGCCAATCCGGGTCCTGAGCAACTGACGCTCCCGACCACCGAGTTTGGCATTACTCGCCACTGCGGTATTGGCCGGGACGGCGGCGAGTTGCGCCAACCGGGCACGCCATTCGGGGTTATCGAGATTGGCCAGGGGCTGATCGATCTGAACCTGGTCACCGGCCTTAACGAACAACTGTTCGACCCGCCCGGCATCCCGGGCACGCACCTCCAGAATCGGCAGGCGCAATTGCGCCGGCGCGTCGATCATCAGCATGCCGTACGCCAGTTTGCCGCCCAGCCAGATCAACGGGCTCGCCACCAGCAACAGGATCAGGTACCAACGCACGCGAAAGGCCGTGCGCTTGCTCGGAGCGTAGAGCACGCTTAAACCCTGCTCCTGCGTCGGGTTGAGTTCCTTGCGACTGTCGAAACGAATCTTCATCTCGGTTCACCGTTTTGGAAAGTCTCGCCAGGCTTGCCAGTCGATGCCGGCAATTCCCTGAGGTTGCAGTTGCTGGCGCCAGGCGTTGGCCTGACGCTGCAACTGTTCGGTCGACGCGCCGGCCCAGGACTCCGTGGCATCCAGTTGCGGCTCGGTGCTTTGCGCCAGGCGAAATTGCAGCGCGGGCCAGCGCTGGGCGATCTGCTCGGCCATTCGCGCACTGTTTTTCGGGTTGCGGGTGTAGATCATCAGGCTGACCTGGCGCACGCCCGCATCGGGAAGCGCACAGGGCACGCAGGTTTGTCCGGGTTTGGGTTCGGCGAACCAGCGGTGATGGCTGGAGATTTCCACCGGCCAGGGGCTTTGCGCCGAGGCCATGCGCAAGGTGTCGAGCCAGTCTTTCAAGCGCTGATCAGGGACGGGGACGCCCAGTTGTTCGACTTCCAGGTCCAAGTGCAGGCTGATGAAGGAAAGCCCTTTGAGTTTGCCGAGCAAATCGCTGAGCTGATGACGCTCCTGCGGCTTGAGCCACTCTGGATCGCCCAGCAACAGACTCACTTGCACCCCCTCGCCTGCCGCCTCTGGCAGCAATTGCGCGAGCTGTTGGCGGGTGGTGGCCAGATCCTTGAGCTGTTCGGCCTTGAGGCCCAGGTAGATCTTGTTCATGCCGGCCTGGCGCAGCGCCGCCAGTTCCGTCGCGCGATGCCCGGGATCGAGCAACCCTTCACTGTCCCAGACGTAACTGGCCTGGGACCATGTCGACGGCGCTGCCTGCACCATCAGTGGCAGCGCCAGGATCAAGGCAAGCCCTATCGATCGCATCTCAGAACCTCGTCGCTCGTTTAAGCACCCACCACGGGGCCATCGAACTCTCTTCATGGCCGCGACGGAACATCTCGTTGAGCATCGCCACTGCGCTCCAGCAGCGCAGGATCAGCATGAACAGCGGGAACAGCGGTACCAGCAACCCCAGCCTCATGTCCTGCCCTGGCCGGTCCGAGACCATCAGCAACATGGCCACGAACAGCAGCGCGGTGATCATCAGGTACAGCAGGTAGACCAGCACGAACAGGAACAGCAGCGTCTTGCCCGGCAGTATGAAAAGCGCCAGCAAGGTGTAGCTGAAGATGAGAAACGGCAGCACCAACTGAAAAAAGAACCCCGTGAGCAGGATCATCACAAAGGTCGGCCAGCCCAACAGGCGCGGGTTGATGTTGTGGTTGTGCTTTCTGATGTAGAGGAAAAACAGGTCGCCATCCCAGCGCAGGCGCTGCATCAGAAACTGCCTGAGCGTTGCCGGCGCATCGGTGTGCCCGACCGCTTCTGGCTCGAAGGGAATCCTCAAGTCGTGGCGTTTGAAGTAGCTCTTGATGCGCAGCGTCAGGTCCAGGTCCTCGGCAGTGTGGGTGTTCCAGCCACCGATCTTCACCAGGAAACTGCGACGAAACGCACCAAAGGCCCCCGAGACGTTATTGACCAGGTTCCATTCCGACAGGCCGATTTTCGACATGTGGATCGACAGCAAGTACTCCAGCGCCTGCATCGCGGTCACCCAGGACGTCCAGGCATTACGCACCCGCAAGCTGCCAGCGACTGCCGGCACCGAGGGGTCTTCGAAATGGCGCACGATGGCGCTGACCATGTTGTTGTCAAAGGACGTATCACCGTCGAGCGCCATCACGATTTCACCGCTGGCCAGCGACAGGCCGGCGTTCAACGACGATACCCGTCCACCCCGCTGCCACTTGGCGATCGGCCGCAAATGGCGCCTGGGGTACAACTGCGGGTCAACGTTGAAACTGCGCACGGCGCTGAGTGTTGCCTGATTCATCGTGGCGCCGTCCACCACCGGAATCATCTCGATGTGGCCTTGGTACGTCTGCTCACACAGGCTTAACAGTGTGGTCTGCACGTCCATCCCTTCGCTGTAGCAGGTGATGATGCAAGAGACCCGAGGGCGATAAACGCTGATCTTCGGTACCCGGCTGCGCCGCCGCGTGAACCAGCGCAGCACCCCGAGTATCACCAGGACCATCAACGGCAATTCAAAAATCAGGAACAACGGAAAGAGCATGTAGAACAGCCGACTCAGCCCATCGGGCCCCATGAGCGAGACGATCAGGTTGTAGAGTTGCTCCAGCAATGGGCTCATGGCGTCACCCCAACTCCCCGGCCAGGCGGGCCAGGAGCAGTTCACCATCTTCCTGGTCGAGCAGATCATGGGGCGCGGTGATGCTGATCACGCGCAAGGAAATGTCGCTGGTTTCCGGCGCGGAAAACAGCTCCGCGACCTTGCCCAGGCGCTGCTTGACGGTGTCCAGGCCCTTGGCATCGGTATGGGGCAGCATGATCCAGAAGAACTCTTCGGTACTTCGCGAGCAGCGATCGGTGTCCCTGACGGTTTCTTTCAGCCGATCCGTCACGCTGTCGATGAACGCGTGGCCGCGTTGCTCTCCCAGGCGCGACAGGGTTCCGGCCAGGTTGACGAAGCGCAGGCCGATCAACGAGAAGGCCGGCTCGGGGTAACGTCGCACCAGTTGGATCTGCCAGCTCAGCAGGTCGTAGAAGTCCTTGCCGCCCAATAGATTCAGACGCCCGAAGTGCTGCGCCGAACGGTCGCTGAATTCCTGGCGGCAGCGGAAACGACCGGCCTCGCTCAGGCGGAAATCCCGGATCTCCCGGACCCGCAACTGGTCCGGTGTGTGCGCCAGCCCGCAGTCCAGGCACCGTGCCTGCACTTCGGCATCGACAAAAAACGCCTGGCATGACCGGCAGCGATAGTTCTCCATCGGGCGGTCGTAGTCGCTGCCGATGTGGCGCAGGCGGTTCAGGCAGTTGGGGCACAGCAGCACGCCGTCCTTGAGGAAGGATTCCTGAGGGCCGACGTGCCCACAGGTGAAACAGTGCAAGGAAGGTTGCCGCGCAATGTCCAGGGCCTGGCATTCGGCGCACACGTCGATGTAATTGAGCCGTCCGGAGCCACACTCGGAACAGAGCCGGACCCGATCGACCAGAATCCCCTCCTCCAGCCAATCCTGTTGCGCCATCAGACTGAGCCAGACGAAAGGATTGACCTGCTCGTTGTCGGCCATGACATCCAGCAACGGGTAGCGGTAATGCTGAGGGACTTGCGGGTCTCGCAGGGCAAAGATGCGAGCGTCATCGCGCAACCACAGCCAGGCCAGCACCCGGCTTTCAAAGCGTTCGGGCGCCGCCCCCTGATTGATCAACCTGAAGCGCTCCAGCCAACCACGCCAGTTGGTTTTTATCTGGTTGGAGTCCGCCGGGCACTCGCCATCCCCCAGCGCTTCGCACTCGCCATCCTGATCACGGCAGCAATAAATGAGGGTGTAACGATAAGGAGGGATGGAGCGCAATTTTCGCAGGACTTTACCGGCATGTGTGCCGGGCATGTCCAGCAGCAGGACATCGAAAGCGCTGACAGCCAACAGGCTGCCAAGATCGGAAAAGTGTGCGATCTCGGGAAGATTCAGGCTTGGCACTCTATTACCGAGAATCGCGATCCGAGGATTTGAAATCGGCATGACGCACGTCCTCTTATATAAAGACAGGTGCGATTAATAGAAGACTACAAACACTAGCACCCCATCAGGAAAGGGTGGGGCGAATGGTGAAGTTATTTTTGGACAATCAGATGACTGAAATCACGTCACCCTCGCGCAACAGAGTGCCCCGATCCAAGACGACGAAACAGAAGATTAAAAAACCTTTTATTTCAATAACATAAAATTTTAGCAACCTAACTAAAAGCCAACACGATGACAAATTGACTTGTACCATCCATCGCTTTTTAACATCGCCAAATAACCACAAGCCTATAAGAACTACAGACCTTGGACATTGCATACATCATATCGAGAGCAAAGTTCAAAATGCTTTTATATCAAAACAGCCGCTTTATATTCCAATTTACCCATCAAAGAGTTACAACAGTTACATCAACTTAACAGCCATTAATTCAATATCAAATATACAAAACTGGATAGATATGCAAGTTATCGAAGGGTTTTCGATTTACCCACAGATCTCTCGAACACAGCCTCGCAACCAGCGGTGCACCGGGTCGGCATCCAGTCGCGGATGCCAGAGCATGGCGACGGTGAATTCTGGCAGTACCAGCGGCAGCGCGAAACTGTGCATGCCGGTGCGCAAATTGGCGGTATGACGCTCCGGGACGCTGGCGATCAGGTCGCTGGAACGGGCCAGGGCCAATGCCGTGGAGAAGCCGGCGACGATGGTCACGATCCGGCGTTGCAAACCGAGGGGTTCCAGGGTTTCGTCAATCGGCCCCTTGTCCAACCCGCGCCGGGACACGCTGATGTGATTGCCTGCCGCATAGCGTGCAGGTGTGATTTCGCCGTCCCCCAGTGGATGGCCGACCCGTACCACGCCGATAAAACGATCACGAAACAAACCCTGGGTGCGCAGTTCCGGGCTCGCAACCTTGCCAACGACGCCGGTTTCCAAGTCGACCGAGCCATCGCGCAGTGAAGCGCTGTCCTTGTCGGGTTTGTGCACGAAGCGCAAACGTACGCCCGGTGCCTGATCGGCGATGCGGGCGATCAACGCGGCACCGAAGTTTTCGACAAAACCTTCGCTGGTGCGCAGGGTGAAGGTGCGCACCAGATGCTGGAGATCCGGTTGTTCGGCCGGGCGCAGCACCGCTTCAGCCTCCTGTACCAAATGGCTAACCCGCTCACGCAGCGCCAATGCCCGCGGTGTGGGCACCAGGCCACGCCCTGCCCTGACCAACAGCGGATCACCGGTGGTTTCGCGCAGGCGCGCTAATGCCCGACTCATGGCGGACGGGCTCAGGCGCAAGCGTTTGGCGGCCTGCGCCACACTGCCCTCGCTCAGTAAGACATCCAGTGTGATCAACAAGTTGAAATCGGGTGTGGACATACATCGCCTCGCAATTGGCTGACATGGCGTTTGTTGCATGTATTAAGTGCAACCCGTGCGCCTTCCGCCATGTTAGGCGCAGACGTAGATTGGCGGTAGCTCCAATCGGGAGTGGTCAGAAAAGAGGTGCAGCATGGATTCCACCACGGTCGTGACAGTAACCGGGCAACGGACACCGTCGGTCAGGTGGGCGCTGGCCAGCCTGTCGCTGTCGATGTTGCTGTCAGCGTTGGGCACCAGCATTGCCAATGTCGCTCTGCCGACCCTGGCACAGGTGTTCGATGCGTCCTTTGCGCAGGTGCAGTGGATTGTCCTCGCCTACCTGTTGGCCATCACCACGCTGATCGTCAGCGTCGGGCGCCTCGGTGACCTGATGGGGAGGCGGCGCCTGCTGCTGGCCGGGATCGCCATGTTCACCCTCGCGTCGGGCTTGTGCGGCCTGGCTCCGACCCTTGATCTGTTGATTGGCGCGCGTGCGCTGCAAGGCCTTGGCGCGGCGATCATGATGGCGCTGACTCTGGCGTTCGTGGGCGAGACGGTGGCGAAAGAGAAAACCGGCAGCGCCATGGGAGTGCTCGGCACGATGTCGGCCATCGGCACGGCAATGGGGCCGGCGCTGGGTGGCGCGCTGATTGCCGGGTTTGGCTGGCGGGGGATTTTTTTGATCACCGTGCCGTTGGGCTTGTTGACCTTGGTGCTCTCCTACCGTTGTTTACCCGCCGATCAGCACAAACCAGCACCCTTACGGAGCGCTTTCGATCCCCTGGGCACTCTGTTGCTGGCCCTGACGCTGGCCTCTTACGCACTGGCCTTGACGTTGGGGCACGGGCATTTCGGTCCGCTCAACTTCGCCCTCCTGCTGGTGGCCTGTATCGGTACCGGAGTGTTTGTGTGGGTAGAGCGGCGCGTCGCCGCGCCATTGATTCGATTGACGATGTTGCGCGATCGGCAGCTCAGCGGCTGTCTGATCATGAGCCTGTTGGTGACCACGGTGATCATGACGACGCTGGTGGTCGGGCCGTTTTACCTGTCGCAAGCACTGGGGTTAAACGCGGTCGAGGTTGGGCTTGCTTTGTCGGTTGGGCCGTTGGTCGCTGCGCTGGGTGGAGTGCCAGCCGGGCGGATTGTCGACCGCTTCGGCGCCCGGACCACCACCGTCGCCGGCTTGATCGCCCTCGCGCTCGGCTGCCTGCTGTTGTCGGTGTTGCCGAGCACCCTCGGTATCGCCGGCTACCTTGCCCCTCTGGTTGTGATCACCCTGGGTTATGCGGTGTTTCAAACGGCCAACAACACCGCGGTGATGGCCGACGTTTTGCCGGCGCAAAAGGGCGTGGTGTCCGGGTTGCTGAACCTGTCGCGCAACCTGGGGTTGATGACCGGGGCTTCGGCGATGGGGGCGGTGTTTGCCTTCGTCTCGACGACGATGAAATTGGGTGCCGGCACAGGGATGCGCGTGACCTTTACCGTTGCATTGGGACTGATTGGCATTGCCTGCCTGATCGCCATCACCCTCTGTAGGAGCGAGCCTGCTCGCGATGGTCGTCAACGATAACGCGGGAGATCTGATACCCCGTGGCGTCCTTGCGTCCATCGCGAGCAGGCTCGCTCCTACAGGGAGTGGTCTGTGTTTACGGTTTCAGGATCAACAGTGGGGTGTCTTTCTTGACGATGTAGGTCGCCAGTTCCGAGGCCTTGTCCTTGCCGATGTTCTTCGCCACATGGGGGGTGCCGGCGGGGATGTACAGGGATTGGCCAGCCGTGAGCACGACGTTTGGCTGGCCTTCGAGTTCGTACTCGAAAGTCCCCGAGAGCACGTGAGCCACTTCGACGCCCGGATGGGCATGCCTTGGCGAAACGACACCCGGATCGAAATCGACGATCACCTGAATGACTTCCTGCCCTCCGACATCCAGATCGCGCTTGATCAGGTCGGTACGTTTTAGGCCGGTCTGCCAGTTCTTGGCAGGTGCCTGGCCGGCGGGGGCTGACTTGGCCTCATCGGCGCGGGACAAGCCGGCAAGAGTGATCAGCGCCGCCGCGACGAGGGTGGCGCCGAGCAGGCGGGCGACTTGAGTCTTTTTATTTCGGGACATCGCAATTCTCCAATGAGCGCGGGGTAAAAAGCGCGGGTGCCGTGATCGGGCAGCTCCATTACGCGCTCACCCTGTATCCCGTACGTGTCGCCTCCGGCCGTTTTTGTATGCGCACGTGGCTGCCGGCGAGCGAGATACATTGCGATACACCGACAGAACCTATTTTTGTTTTCCGCTGATACCTTTTTCGCCGTCGTTCGGTGTGTAGGGAAATTCTCATATTTCCTTTGCCTCCACAGGCAGGCCGCATGACCTCCAGATCGTCGCTATTGCGCTCTCGAATCCTGTGTCGTTCTATGCCAACCGCATCGAAGGCCTGCAACGCGGCGAATACGTCATTGAAACTGACGATAACCGTGGATTTTTAAGCATTCGCCGTCTCAGACAATACGCAAACCGTGTAGGTGCGAAGCTTGCTCGCGAAAGCGGTGCTTCAGCCGGCATCTGTGCTGAATGTAATGCCGTCTTCGCGAGCAAGCTTTGCTCCTACGGGGGATGGTGTCAGGCGTTCAATTCGGTGGCTAACAGGGCCACCAAAGCCGCCGCCGGCATGGACCGGGCCAATGGTGCGCCCTGCCCGGCCCATTGCACGGCGAAGTCGCTGTTGGCCTTGGCCGTTGCCGCCGTGTTCAGCGCTTTGTTGGCGTCATAGGCGATGGGGTAATCCGGCAGAGCCAGGGTATTGGCTTCAAGATCGGTGAAGTTGCGATTGACCATGCCCCGCGCAGGTCGGCCGGAGATGACGCGGGTGACTCGGGTCTGGTGCGCGCGCGGGCCTTGCAGGGCTTCACGATAAGCCGCGTTCGCCGAGGATTCCGGACACAGGATAAACGCCGTGCCCAACTGCGCGGCGCTGGCGCCTAGCTGCAGGACGGCCTTGATCCCGGCGCCGTCCATGATGCCGCCTGCCGCGATCACCGGCAGCCGGCACGCTTGGGTTAGCACACGGACTAGCGCCAAGGTGCCCATCTCACAGTCCCGCTGCGGATCGAACACCCCGCGATGTCCCCCGGCTTCGTAACCTTGCGCCACCAGCGCATGCACGCCGGCGCGTTCCGCCTGCTGTGCTTCGGCCAGGCAGGTGACGGAGCACAGCAGGACGATACCGGCGTCCTTGAGTGCGTCGATGGCCGGTTGTGGCGGCAAGCCGAAATGGAAACTGACCACCGCCGGTCGCTCTTCCAGCAACATCTGCAGCATGCCGACGTCTTCGACGAACGAGGTGTAGATCTCACGCAGCGATGTCGGCACGCCAGCCTCGAACTCAGCGAAAAACGGTACCAGCGCATTCAACCACTCAGTTTCACGCACCCTGTCCTGCACCGCCGGCGCATGGCAGAACAGGTTCACATTGAAAGGCTTGTCCGTCAGTGCCGCTGTCTCGCGCAGCATGGCCCGCGCCTGTTCGACGTTGCTTGCCCCGATACCGATGGAGCCGAGCCCGCCAGCATTGGACACCGCTGCCGCTAGCCTGGGCGTAGAGACGCCGACCATCGGTGATTGGAGGATCGGCAGTTCGATGTTCAAAAGGGACAGCAAAGCGTTGGACATGACGACACCTGAAGGTGATGAGCAAAAAGGCTAAATCCCCCGCCTGAATGCACATGGCGAACTCACGGCCGATGCGCCCATCGCGGCAGGCAGGGCCAAGGTAGGCCGACCGTTTAATCATGTAAAATGATGATTAATGATCTTATGGATCACAAATGATGAATCATTATCCTCAGTAGCTTTTACGGATAAAGTGAGGCGGGTCGTCGATCGACGGCGACCCCCTCATTGCCTTGCATTCGCCCAGGGAGCGCCCAATGCCGTCCATCATCACTCGTCTGCTGGCGCTGTCTGTGCTGTGCCTGACGCTTGAAGTGCAAGCCCAGAACGACGCCTGCCCGGCGGGCGAGAGACAAGTGTGCCTGGACGGCTGCGTCTGCCTGCCGGCACTGCAGCAACTGGATGACATCTACCAGTTCGCGACAACCGGCCTGGCGCTGTGGCTGACCCAGGCCCGCACTGAAGCCGCCACCGGAGACACCCAACCCATTCCACCGCACATCCGCGAGCAATTGTTGCGCTGGTACGGTCCCGAAGTCCTCGATGCCGCGCGCTACTGCATCAACGATAACGGCCAATTCAACGCCGCTACGGCCATGCTGCAAAACCCCGATGTGGGCGCCGTGACCCTGATCGACATCATCCTCTTCCGGGACGCACAAAGCGCAGAACAGAACGTCGCGCTCTGGGCGCACGAGCTCAAACATGTCCAGCAGTATCAGGAATGGGGGGTCGAAGGATTTGCCCAGCGCTATACGCAAGACTTCAACACGGTGGAGGCGCCGGCGTATGCCATCCAGGCCGAGGTCAGGCGATCGCTGCGCAACGCAACGGACTGAAGGCGCAACCCGTTGCACAGCAACAGGTCAAAACGGTGCCGGTCGGCGCCGTTCGCAGTACAGCTAAAAACGTGATGACGCTATTTATTCTTGAGTACCTGGAAGGACTTGACCCTGTCCTTCGCCCAGCCTTGCCGGGCATCCCAGCCATCTGCGCGATCACCTGGCGGTCGCTAAAAGCGCCAGGTGGCACCACCGCCAATGATGTGCAATGCGGCGTTGCGGTACGTACCGGAGAGCGTGTTGCCTGAGCGTGCCTTGGTCTGGTCGACATCCATATCCCCCATCCAGACCAGGGTGTAGGCCATGTGCAGGTCCAGCCCTTCCTCCAACTGATAATTGACCCCCGTCGCCAGTCGCCACGCCTCCCCCATGGGGTTGTCGACGGTACGGTCCTTGTCATCCACGGCAGAGCTGTCGTAACCCAGGCCCATGCTCCAGCGCACTTGCCGGGTGGCCTGGTACTGCGCGCCGACGGAGGCGTGCCAGGTGTCCTTGTATTGTCGATTGACGGTGCGGTCGACGCCGCCAACGTTACTGTCAACTTCCACGCCGATTTCGCCGAAGTCGCTCCAGTCCTGCCAGCCAAGGCTGCCCAACAGCTTCCACTGCGGGTCCAGTTGATGAGCCACACTGAGCAGCACCGTCTGCGGCACGTTCATGTCCAGCTCCAGGGAGTCGACATCGAGGCGGCTCAGGGCGGCATTGATGGCCGGGTTGCTGATTTTGCTCAGATGAGGTTTGTCTTCGAACTGCAGCTTGACCTTGCTGGTGTAGGCAAGGCCCACCTGGGTGCGCTCGTCAAATTTGTACAGCAGGCCGAGGTTGACCCCCGCGCCGACGTCGGTGTCCTTGTATTCGAGTTGGCCGTCCGGACGGTCCGTCAGACCGAGCAGGTTGTTGTTGATGGCCATTTCCGTACGGTAGTAGCCGTACACGATGCGCGGGCCAATGCCGACCGACAGCTGGTCGGTGAATTGGTGGGCAATGGTCGGCTGGAAGGACACGCCAATAACCGCAGCCTCTTGGGTGAAGTAGCGTCCAGCCCAGTCATCGTCGTAATCCAGCGCCAGCCCGAAGTTGCCGTACATGCCGAAGCCGACTGCCGAGCGATCATCTAGCTGGTGGCTGATGAAAAAACTCGAGCCGGGCAACCATTGCAGTGCGTTGCCTCCTTCATTGCCATCGAACTGGTTGTTGCTGTCACGAGAGAAATTGATGTCGCCGAGAATCACCTGGGCATTGACGCTCATTTGCGTCCCCGCCAGTTGCGTGATCCCGGCCGGGTTGCTCATCAATACACTGGGATCGGTGGCCAGTGCAGCGGCGCCGGCGTTGGCCAGCCCGTTGCCCTCCTGACCGACCTCATAAATCAAAATACCGCCCGCCGTGGCGTGACCGGCCATGAGGGCCATCGACCAGGTCAACGCGCGCAAACAGAACAACGAAGTACAACGGACTCGAATAGGTCGCATGCAGCTTTCCTCGAAAATTCATCCCTGCCAAGGCATCTGCATAACTCCCCCGTGGACGAGAGGCCAATGCCGCCGTCGGCGAATGCAAGCCAAAATAAAAGTAGTTGCTGGCAAAGAATTGTCGAGAATCAAGTGCAACAAATTTGGCTGTTAGTCGACGTGAGCGGTTTATTGGCGTGACTGCATTGAACCAATATCGCCGACGCAACAGAGGCGTCTGGCACAGGGAGATCAGCGCAGCGAACCCTCGTGGTGAGTGGTTTCTTTTTATTGATCGATAACATGAAGGTCGATCAGCAAAGACTGGATACCGGGGAAGTCTGTTATCACTTCAAACTTTAAGGGCACCGTTCTGACAACAATCCACTGCTGAACTACGCTGCGATCTGTACTTACTGTCCTTTCTGCGTGAAGTCACAACAATGAAATAAGGATGTTTAAGGACGACGGATTTACCGCACCCCTATCAAAAAATGGATAAGTGACGGCCATTGCCGGGAGACTGCAACATGCTCGATTTTTTCCTGCACGCCCTGCGCTCCGACCCGGAAATCGCCGTGTTCCTGGCCATTGCCCTGGGTGTCCTGATCGGCCGCATCAACATTGGCAGTTTTCATCTGGGTTCCGTGGCCGGCGCGCTGTTGATGGGCCTGCTCATCGGGCAGATCGGCCTGGAGGTGCCGGCGGGGTTGAAGTCGGTGTTTTTCGTGTTGTTCATTTATGCCGTCGGCTTCAAGAGCGGGCCGGAGTTTTTCGGCAGCCTCAATCGCGGCACCCTGAAACTGGTCGTGCTTTCCGTGGTGCTGTGTGCGACGGCCCTGGGTTCGATTTTGCTGATGAACGCGATCTTTCATTTCGACGCCGGCTTCACCGCAGGGCTCGGCGCCGGCGCCCTGACGGATACGGCGATCATGGGCACGGCCACCAGCGCCATCAACCAATTGACCATCGATGACGCGGCCAAGGCTCAACTCAACAGCCACATGGCGATTGCCTACGCGATCACCTATCTGTTCGGCACCATCGGCCTGATCGTCTTCGTCGGCAGCATTGCGCCGAAATTGCTCGGGATCGATCTCAAGGCATCAGCGCGGGAGTTGGAACTGGAGCTGGGGATCGCAAAAAACGAGGATGCGATCACCGTGCCCTACACGCGCATTGTCGTGCGCGCCCATCAGGTCGCGGCAAACGGCCAGGCCAACGGCCAGCGAATCGCCGATGTGGAAAAGCCCCATGAATACCTGAGTATCGAGCGGGTCGTCCGTGCCGGGCGGGTGATTGAGCGCGATGAAGGTTTGACCCTCATGGAAGGTGACGTCATCGGCGTGTATGCCTTGCGCGAAGCGGTCGGCACCCTCAGTCACCAGGTCGGGCCGGAGATCGATCATCCCGAGGCCCTGTCCTTTGCGACCCGGCAGGCGGACATCGTGCTGACCTCCAAGGAGTTCGCCGGCAAGACCATTCACCAGGCCAGGGAAAGACTGCAAAGCACCGGGCACCAGGGCTGTTTTCTCAACACCATCAGCCGTCAGGGTTATGACCTGCCCTTGCTGCCCAATACCGTGCTGCGCCGTGGCGACGTGATCAGCGTGACGGGACGCACCGCCAGTGTCGAGGCGCTGGCCAAGCGCCTGGGGCGGATTCGCCAACACAACTACAAGAGTGACATCGCCGTGCATGCATTGGGCATGGTGCTGGGGTCGTTGCTCGGTCTGTTGTCGACTCACATCGGCATGATCCCGGTGGAACTGGGGATCGGCGGCGGTGTGCTGGTGGCCGCGCTGGTGATCGGCTGGTACAACTCCCGTCACCCGGAGATCGGCGCCCTGCCGGCCGCTGCCCAGTGGGCTTTTTCCGAATTCGGCCTGACCGCGTTTGGCGCGGTGGTGGGTCTGCTGGCGGGGCCCGCCGCGTTCGCGGCCATGAAGGAACAAGGGCTGGCCTTGCTGTTCTCGGGCGCCGTGGTGACCATCCTGCCGCCGCTGGTGGCGTTGTACGTGGGCCGGTACGTGCTGCGCCTGCACCCCATGATTCTGTTCGGCGGCCTGGCGGGGGCGCAAACCGAAGCGGCCTCGATGAACAAGATCATCGAGCAGTCCGCCAGCAACACCCCGGTAATCGGGTTTACCGTTTGCTATGCAATTTCCAACGTGCTGCTCGCGGTGTGCGGGCCAATCATCATTTTCGTCGTCGCGGGATAAGTTGGCACATCAAATCGCCCCCCCCTGTAGGAGCGAGGCTTGCCCGCGAAGAACGATGACGCGGTATGACAGACATACCGCAGCGTCTGGTTCGCCGGCAAGCCTGGCTCCTACAGGCGAAGAACGATGACGCGTTACTACAGATACACCGCTGCGTACGGTTCGCCGGCAAGCCTGGCTCCTACAGGCGAAGAACGATGACGCGTTACTACAGATACACCGCAGCGTCCGGTTCGCCGGCAAGCCTGGCTCCTACAGGGAAACGTGCCGAATGAGGAACAGCCGAAGGTCACTTTACCCATTGCGCTTAATATCTTTAAAGTGATCGCTAAACCAATCAGCAATCACTTTTAAAGATGGCTTGAGACGATCATGGAAATGCGCCAACTGAAGATTTTCTGCGCCGTGGCCGAGCTGGGCAGCTTCACCGCCGCCGCGTTGCAGGTCAACACGGTGCAGTCCAACGTGACCATGCGTGTGAAAGAGCTGGAAGCCGAACTCAACCGCGAGCTGTTCATCCGCAAGAAGTCCGGGGTGGTGCTGACATCGGCGGGCGAGATCTTCCTCGGGTATGCGCGACGCATCCTGCAACTGACCGACGAGAGCCGCAGCGCCTTGATGGACACCGGCAGCCCGACCGGCCTGCTGCGGCTAGGCTCGATGGAAACCACCGCCGCCATCCGTTTACCCCAAGTGTTGACCCAATACCGTGAGCGATACCCTGAAGTGCAGTTGTCGTTGCTGACCGGCACGACGGTGGAGCTGATCAAGGCGGTTGAATCCCATCGGCTCGACGGCGCCTTCGTGGGCGGGTTTCACCAGAACTCGGCATTGGCCCAGCAGGAAGTGTTCAGCGAAGAGTTGGTGCTGATCAGCAGCAACCAGTTCGAGTCACTGCCGGCACTGATGGAGAAAATGCCCCAGCAAACGGTGTTGGTGTTCCGCACCGGCTGCTTCTATCGCTCGACCCTGGAAAACTGGTTCTACCAGGTGGGGCTGGTGCCCAACCAGGTCATGGAACTGGGCACGCTCGACGGCATCCTCTCGTGCGTCGCGGCGGGCATGGGCGTGACGTTGCTGCCCAGGGCCATCGCGCAGAATTGCAGCGTGCGTCACGGCATTCGCTGGCACACGTTGCCACCGGAGTTCGCCAACGTGTCCACGGTGTTCATCCGCCGCAACGACTCAATGATCACTTCGGCCATGAGTGCGTTCATTGGCTTGGCGCAGCAGCAGATTGCGCGGCCGGCAGTGGCTTGAATGAGGCATTTGGGATGTACCCGGTTTCTGGAACGAGCAAACCCCAATGTGGGAGCGAGCCTGCTCGCGAATAGACTATTGGACCCGCCGCATCTTCATTGATTGGAATACCGCCTTCGCGAGCAGGCTCGCTCCCACAAGGGACTGAGGTGGAGTCGCGCGATCTTCGTTGTTTGATTGCACCCGGCCTCCTCGGTGATCGATCCACTCCATTCCCTCACGCCATAAAAAACCTCCCCGGATGTAAATCCGGGGAGGTTGGCGTGACACAGAACGATCAGCTCTGAGCCTTGCTCATTTTGGTGAACAGCTCGGTCGGGACTTTCTTGCCGTTGGTGATGTACTGGTTGGTGCGGAATTTGTAGACCTCACCTTCGGAGAGGAAACCGTCGCCGTTGGTGTCCATCGCCTTGAATTCTTCACCGCCTTGCGGGGCCACGGCCAGCAGTTCCTTCAGGGACACTCGGCCGTCGTGGTCGGCATCGGTGCGGGCGAAAGACGCGTCGCCGCATTTGCCTTCACCGCACTTGCCTTCACCAGCCTTGGTCACTTTGGCACCGGCTTCGCTGGCGCCACACTTGCCTTCACCACACTTGCCTTCACTGGTTTTTTCGGCCGCGGCCAATTGGTAGCCTTGAGGCAGTGCGTCAGCGGCGAAGGCGGACGACGCGAGGTTCATGCTGCCGGCCAGTGCAACTGCGATCAAGCCAATGCGGGATTTATTCGACATACGGGACATGGTTATTACTCCGGATACAGTGTGCGGTCAGGCCGCTTTGGGTCATGCCACAAGGGCGATAAGCCGTGGTGCGAGGGCGTTTGCTTTCTCGCTAAGGCCAGGCTATTTGACTGCACACGTGTATCCCGGATGTATCCGGATCGCGGGGCATTTGTAAGCCAGTCTCCGTACAGGGGGTTCGGATACACAGCGATACACAAGCCGTGTTTTATGATCCTCATACACACCTGTGGCGAGGGGATTTATCCCCGCTGGGCTGCGCAGCGGCCCCAAAAGAAGGACTGCTACGCAGTCCAACGGGGATAAATCCCCTCGCCACAATGTAAAGCTCGTCTCAAAATATCCTTAAGTGAATGGCATTACTCACCACAGGGGAGTGTCAATGATTCATGGGCGCCGCGAACACCGTACTGGTACTCGCCACTATCCGATCCCCGACCGAGGCAAACGCGCCTGGGGTTAAATCACAAACCTGGACACCAGAGCGTTGAGTGAAACGGCCAGGCGCGACAGTTCCTGGCTGGCGGCGCTGGTTTGTGTCGCGCCGGCGGCGGTCTGTGATGCCAGCTCGCGAATGTTGACGAGGTTGCCATCCACTTCCCGGGCGACCTGCGCTTGCTGCTCGGCCGCGCTGGCGATCACCAGGTTGCGTTCATTGATCTGCGTGAACGAGGAGGTTATTTGATCGAGGGCTTGTCCTGCCGCCTGGGCCACCTCCAGCGTATCGTGGGCGCGGCTGTTGCTTGCTTGCATCGCACTGACCGCCTGCACGGTCCCCTGCTCGATGGACGTGACCAGTTGCTCGATTTCCTGGGTCGAACGCTGGGTACGATGCGCAAGGCTGCGCACTTCATCGGCGACCACGGCAAAACCGCGACCGGCCTCCCCTGCCCTGGCCGCTTCGATGGCAGCATTGAGTGCCAGCAAATTGGTTTGCTCGGCAACCGTGCGAATGACATCGACGAACTGGTTGATGTCGCGCACCCGGCCTGCCAGGTTTTCCACCTCCACGGCCGTTGCCGTAACGCCGCTGGCCAGTTCGCCAATCGCGTCGACGGTGCGCAGCACCTGCTGCCGGCCTTGCTGGGCGGTCAGGTCCGACGCCCGCGTGGCATCGGCCGTGGAGACCGCGTTGCGGGCAACATCCTCTGCAGCACTGGTCATTTCATTGATCGCCGTGGCCGCCTGCTCGATCTCGCCATTTTGCTGATGCAACCCACGGCTGGCATCTTCGGTCACCGCGCTCAGTTCTTCGGAAGCCGAGGCCAGTTGGTTGGAGGATTCGGCAATGGCTGTGAGGGTGTCGCGCAAATTGCTCTGCATGGTTGCCAAGGCAGCCATCAGTCGCGCCGGCTCATCGTTGCCGACTACCACCGTGCGTGTGGTGAGGTTGCCGGTTGCCACCGTTTCGGCCAACCGAACCGATTGGCGCAACGGCAGGACAATGCTGCGAATCAAGCCGACGGCCACCACGCATGACGCCAGCGCGACCACCAACAGCACGCCGATCACGCCACTGCGCGCACTGTTGTAGACCTCGACGCTGTTGGCGGCAGCGCCCTTGGCGCCACGGTTATTGAAGTCAACCAGGTCGGTGAGCGTCTTGCTTAACGCATCCGCGCTTGGGTTCATCTCACCGTTAATGATGTTTCGGGCGGCTTCGAGTTGATCCTTTCGGGACAAATCGATCACTTTGGCCTGAAGTGACATGTAGGCCACTGCGGCGGTCCTGAAGTGCTCGAACAACGCCCTGTCTTCATCGACGAGAATGGTTTTTTCGTACTGCTCCATTTCTTTTCGGGTTTCGGTCTTGAGCACGTCTATTTTGTTGTAGTTCTGCTCAAGGCTCTGCGGGTCGCGGTTGATCATGACGCGCAGGGTCAGGGCGCGCAGACGTTGAACGTTTTGCGCACCGTGACTCAGGGCCATCACGCCGGGTAACCAATCGTCACTGATTTGCCGGGTACTTTCACGCATGTCGTCCAGCTTGGACAGCGCAAAAAAACCCAACCCAGCGGTCAACGCTGCAACCAGGCTGAAACCAATAGACGCACGCCAAGCGATACTAATGTTCCTGAGCATATTTTGATTCTTCTTATTAGATGTTGAGCAGTGGGCAGCAGATCGTCTCGTTCCTGATGTCGCCAGCGACCTCTTCTACGTGATGTTTTCAGGGGTACCCCTTCATTCGACGACATTTTCTTTTCATTTCATGACACATCAGATCGAGTCCGGCCTGAAGCGAATTGAAAATCGGGCTTTTAAACGGGGTCGGTCAAACGCAAATCAATGAGTAGCTATGCTTGATCTACTGTCAGGCGCTTTGTGCACCCTCGTGAAAGGAGGTGTTCGAGATGCAACTCATCACATTGAAAATCGATAAGCCGGACGATACGAACTTCATTCTGGGCCAGACGCACTTCATCAAGTCCATCGAGGACATCCATGAAGCATTGGTCAATACCGTGCCAGGTATCCGGTTTGGCGTGGCCTTTTGTGAGGCCTCCGGCAAATGCCTGGTGCGATGGTCTGGCACCGATCCGGCCATGATCGAACTGGCACGCCAGAATGCGAAAACCATCGCCGCCGGCCATAGCTTCATGGTGTTCCTGGGCGAGGGTTTCTATCCGCTGAACGTATTGAACACCCTCAAGATGGTGCCGGAGGTCTGCCGTATTTTTTGTGCCACCGCCAACCCAACCGAAGTGGTTTTGGCGAAGACGGAACAAGGGCGCGCCATCCTGGGTGTCGTGGACGGATTCTGTGCCCATGACATTGAGGGCGAGGAAGACATCCAGTGGCGCAAGAACCTGTTGCGGCAGATTGGCTACAAGCAGTGAAGGCTCAAGCCAGGCGTTTTTCGAAGTAGACGCGATTGAAGCCGTCCTGCGAACGCCGCCCGACTTCGACATAACCGAGCCGAGGATAAATCGACAGATTGTCGGCCATCTTCTCGTTCGTATAGAGATGAACGCTGCCAAGCCCGAGGCGCACCGCCTCGGCCTCGCAGAATTGAATGAGCGATTTGCCGATACCTTGCCCGCGTCCGGCTGTTGATACGGCCACGTTTTCAAGAAACATGTGCCGATCCAGCGGATAGAAGACGATGAATCCTCGCAATTGGTCTTGCTCGCCCGTGCAAAGGTACACATGACCGGCTGCAATCTGTGCCTCGTAATCCGCCAGGATCGGCGCAGGCTGGCGGCCGATGAGCGGGACATACGGCAGATACGCTTGCTCGGCGCAAGCGCGTACGGCGGCTTCATCGTTTGCAACGGCCTGGCGGATCATGGGTCGTTCACTCATTACATAGCGTGGCGGTATGGAGCGTTCGCAAGCCTGGCTCCCGGATGCTGGCGTATATTGGTACGGTCGGCCCGGGAAGTCGAGGCGCTAGAAGCACGCCACCCTGTGCCGCAGGGTGCCGGCACACACCCACGGACAACCTGTAATGCTGGAGGTGCGACATGAGCCAATATCAACGCCTCTTTCTGATTGTCGGTCCAACCATGCGTCACACGCCTGCAATGGAGCGGGCCGTCGCACTGGCCAAAGCCACTGACGCAGTGCTGCATATCACAGTGTTCATCGAAGACGTCGACATCCTGGGATTGATGAGCGGGGATGAGCACTTTCGCGAGATCTGCCAGCAAGAGAACCAGATGTGGCTGCAAGATGAAGCCCAGCTGATCCGCGGCAACGGCGTTGCGGTGACCACCGAAGTGGTATTGGCGCGGGACGTACTGCAAGAAATCCTTCAGCACGTAAAGGACCTGCAACCGGACCTGGTGATCAAGGACGTCCACCACGAATCGACACTCAAACGCGTGTTTTCCACGCCTCTGGATTGGCATCTGGTGCGCGACTGCCCGGTGGCCGTTCATTTGGTCAGCGAAGTCAGGTGTCCGCTTCCACGGGTGATCGTGGCCGCCGTGGATCTGTCGCATCCCGATCACCCGATCACTGAAATCAACGATCGCATCATCCAGGCCGCGCAACGCATGACCACGCAGTGCAATGCAGAGCTGCACCTGCTGCACGCCTTCGATCCCTCGCAGACCCACCTCTCGGACGCCGGCGCAGGCGCCGTGACGATGCCGGGGTTTAGCAGCGACGTACGCCGCGCCCTGCACAAGTCCTTCATTGCGTTGGCTGACAGCTACCGCGTCCCCACTGAACGGCAGCACTTCATTGAAGGGACGCCCACCCACGTGATGTCCGACTTCGCGGCCCATAGCCGAGCCGATGTAATCATCATGGGAGATACCCATCGAAAAGGTCTGCACAAGCTAATGGGCAGTACGACAGAGCACGTGCTGCACAAAGTGCCCTGCAATGTGCTGGCAATAAAGGGGTAAGTCGGTCAGCAGGGACAGTCTTTCGTTTGGGGCCTGCCGCAGAAGATTGCCGCTCGGGACGCCTTCCTCCTGCCGCCCTGCCATACTGTTGAACATGACCCGTGCAACGTTTCGCTTCTACGAGGAGCTCAACGATTTCCTGTCGGCCGAACGACGGCGGCAGTCTTTTACCTGCGAGTGCGCGCAAGGGGCGACGGTCAAGCACATGATCGAGGCGCTCGGAGTACCGCACACGGAGGTCGAGCTGGTGCTGCTCAATGGCGAGTCGGTGGGTTTCGGGCGGGTGATCTTCGACGGTGATCGGCTGGCGGTGTACCCCAAGTTCGAAACCCTGGACATCAGCCCACTGCTCAAGGTACGTGCGCAACCCTTGCGGGTGCTGCGCTTCGTCGCGGATGCGCACTTGGGTGGTCTGGCCAGCCTGTTGCGCATGAGTGGCTTCGACACCCTCTTCGACAATGGCTTCGAGGATGGCGAAATTGCCGAGATCGCCGCGACCCAAGGACGCATCGTGCTGACCCGCGACCGCGAACTGCTCAAGCGGCGAATCATCAGCCACGGCTGTTACGTACATGCCCTCAAGCCGTCGCTGCAACTGCGTGAAATATACGAACGCCTCGACCTGGCCCGCAGTGCGCGGCCCTTCAGCCTGTGCCTGCATTGCAACCTGCCGCTGCACGAAATCAGCCCGGAACTGGCCCGACTGCACGTACCACCGCGCGTGGGCGTTCTCTATTCGCATTTTCTGCGCTGCGATGGCTGTGAACGGATTTACTGGGAGGGTTCGCACTGGCGCGGCATGTGCGCGCTGCTGGCGCCGTTGCTGGACCGATAACCGGGCGTATCGCGTCAGTGGCGGTGCACCGGGAGCGTTACCGTCGCCGGATCAGGCTTGAGCCAATAACGCGGTGATCCACTGAGCCTGCCGGGCGACGTCCTGCACTTTCTCCTCGGGCATACCCTGCCGCGCCCGGGCGAACTGGTTGAGGGTCTTGTGCTTCTGGCGCAACTTGCGCTGCCACTTGACCAGGAACGCCGGGCTGCGAACCTGCATCTGCAGCGGGCCGAAGTAGAGTTCTTCGGCGGTGTACGTCACAGGTCCCGTACGCTCGGCGACGATGATTTCGTAGTCGAAGCGGTTTTCCCGCAGCACTTCCTCGCAGAGGATCCGGTAGCCGTTTTCCATCAACCACTGGCGCAGTGGCGGTTCACCGCCGTTGGGTTGCAGGATCAGCCGTTCCTGGCCGCTCAGGCGCGCCTTATCGCGCTCGAGGATGTCGCGAATCGTCTCGCCGCCCATGCCGCAAAAGCTGATCGCGGTGATCTCGTCTACCGGTTCGATGGCTGCCAAGCCATCGGCCAGGCGCACGGTGATCCAGGGGTCCAGGTCGTTCTCGCGCACGGTGCGCTCGGCCGAACGAAACGGCGTCAACGCCACCTCCCCCGCCACCGCTGCCGCAATGACGCCACGGCGCATCAACGCCACCGGCAGATAGCCGTGATCCGAACCGATATCGGCCAGGCGCGCGCCTGCCGGCACATGTGCCGCCACGCGTTCCAGACGCATGGACAAAGTCTGCTCGTTCAACTGCCACCCCTTCTCACCACGAACGTCCGCCACCGCTGGCCGGATCGGGGCGTGATTGTGTCGAGCAATGCCGCGCATTTCAAATTTATGCGACGGGGGTCAGATTCTGGCGGACGGTACGATGCCGTACCGCCGCTTAGGCCAAAGGACGTTCGATGGCTCAGACCAGCGCACTTCTGCGCTTGAGTTCGCTGTTGAGAATGAAGTCGTTTTCCGAATAATCCACCGGGCAATCGATCACATGCACCCCCGGCTCGCTGATGCAGCGCTGCAACAGCGGCAGGAAGGCTTCGGCGCTTTCCACCCGATGGCCCTTGGCGCCGTAGCTCTGCGCGTACATGACGAAATCCGGGTTGCCGTAGTCCAGGCCGAAATCGGTGAAGCCCATGTTCGACTGCTTCCAGCGGATCATGCCGTAGCCGTCGTCGCGCAGGATGATGACCGTCAGGTTCATCTTCAGGCGCACGGCGGTTTCCAACTCCTGGCTGTTCATCATGAAGCCACCGTCGCCACACACCGCGACCACCGGACGATCCGGGTACACCAGGTGCGAGGCCATCGCCGATGGCAGGCCGGCACCCATGGTCGCCAGGGCGTTGTCCAGCAGCACGGTGTTGGGCTTGTGGGCCTTGTAGTTGCGGGCGAACCAGATATTGTAGATACCGTTGTCCAGGGCCACGATGCCTTCGGATGGCAAGGCACGACGCACGTCGGCAACGAAACGCTGCGGGTAGATCGGGAAACGGTTGTCGTCCGCGCCCTCGATCACCTGGGCTTCATTGGCTTCGCGGATCGCCAGCAGGCGGCTGAAGTCCCAATGGGGCTGGACCGGCAGCGCTTCACCGATCTGCCACACGGCGTTGGCGATGTCGCCCACCACTTCGATCTGCGGGAAATACACCGGGTCGACTTCGGCGGAGCGGAAGTTGATGTGGATCACCTCGGTGCCGCCACGGACCATGAAGAACGGCGGCTTCTCGATGACATCGTGGCCGATGTTGACGATCAGGTCGGCCGCTTCAACAGCGCGATGGACGAAGTCGCCAGCAGAGAGCGCCGCGTTGCCAAGGAAGCGCGGGTGACGTTCGTCGACCACGCCCTTGCCCATTTGTGTGGTGACAAAGGGGATGCCAGTGTTGTCGATCAGTTGCTTGAGGACCTTGCAGGTCATCTTGCGATTGGCCCCGGCGCCGATCACCAGGATCGGGCTGCGGGCGGCCTTGAGCTTTTCGACGGCGCCATCGATGGACTTGTGCTCGGCCAGGGGACGCCGGACCAGGCTCGGCGAGATGGGCATGCTGTCGGTTTGTTCGGCGGCGATGTCCTCCGGCAGCTCCAGGTGCACGGCACCGGGCTTTTCTTCCAGCGACAGACGAAAGGCTTCACGCACACGGGACGGAATGTTGTCGGCGGAGGCGAGTTGGTGGGTGTACTTGGTCAGCGGTTGCATCATGCCGACCACGTCGAGGATCTGGAAGCGGCCCTGCTTGGACTTCTTGATGGGTTTCTGGCCGGTGATCATCAGCATCGGCATGCCGCCCAAGTAGGCGTAGGCACCGGCGGTGACCAGGTTGGTCGCGCCCGGGCCCAAGGTCGACAGGCTGACGCCGGTCTTGCCGGTGAGGCGTCCGTAGGTGGCGGCCATGAAGCCGGCGGACTGTTCGTGGCGCGTCAGGACCAGTTTGATCTGGGACTTTCGCAGCGACTCCAGCAGGTCCAGGTTTTCTTCACCGGGAATGCCGAATACATACTCGACACCTTCATTTTCCAGGCATTGCACGACGACATCTGCGGCCTTGGCCATATGTGCACCTCAATATCGGTGGGCGAACTCGCCGTCCACTATAGCTCGATACCTCGGACTGCCAGCCACCACCTGCTCCAGCGGTTAGCGTGCACAATGCCCGTCCCCTAATGCGGTATGACAGATACACCGCAGCGCCTGGTTCGCCGGCAAGCCTGGCTCCTACAAAGCGAAGAACGATGACGCGGTTAGACAGATACACCGCGGCGCCTGGTTCGCCGGCAAGCCTGGCTCCTACAAAGCGAAGAACGATAACGCGGTATGACAGATACACCGCGGTGCCTGGTTCGCCCGTAGGAGCGAGGCTTGCCCGCGAAGAACGATAACGCGGTATGACAGAACACCGCAGCGCCTGGTTCGCCGGCAAGCCTGGCTCCTACAAAGCGAAGAACGATGACGCGGTTAGACAGATACACCGTAGCGCATGGTTCGCCGGCAAGCCTGGCTCCTACAAAGCGAAGAACGATAACGCGGTATGACAGATACACCGCAGCGCATGGTTCGCCGGCGAGCCTGGCTCCTACAAAACGAAGAACGATGACGCGGTATGACAGGCACTCCTCGGTGCCTGAGGCTCGCGAGAAACGTAGGGGCAACGCGCTTATCCAGACATGGCGCGTTATCGTTGACGTCCATCGCGAGCATGCTCGCTCCTACGGGTTGTGTGCCATTACCGGGATAGATTCGCCACTTTGGCCCGCGCTGCGTGCAGTTTTTTGTAGCTGTCGATCAGGCGCAGGTGCCTGTCCAGGCCTTCCAGTTTCATGCTGGTCGGGGTCAAGCCGTAGAAGCGCACGCTGCCGTTGACCGAGCCGATCGCCGCGTCCATTCGTTCGTTGCCGAACATCCGGCGGAAGTTGGCTTCGTAGTCCGCCAGCTCCAGATCCTCGTCCAGTTCCATCTCCAGCACCGCGTTCACCGCCTGGTAAAACAAGCCGCGCTCGACCGTGTTGTCGTTGTACTGCAGGAACATTTCCACCGCCTCTTTCGCCTCTTCGTATTGCTGCAAGGCGAGCCAGATCAGCAGCTTCAACTCCAGGATCGTCAACTGGCCCCAGGCGGTGTTGTCGTCGAATTCGATGCCGATCAGGGTGGTGATGTCGGTGTAGTCATCCAGCTCGCTTTCCACCAGACGCTCAGCCAGCGCGTTGAGCTCGGTGTTGTCCAGGCGATGCAGGTTGAGGATATCTTCGCGGAAGAACAGGGCCTTGTTGGTATTGTCCCAGATCAGGTCGTCCACCGGGTAGATTTCCGAGTAGTCCGGCACCAGGATGCGGCAGGCGGTTGCGCCAATGTGCTCATACACCGCCATGTAGACTTCCTTGCCCATGCCTTCGAGGATGCCGAACAGGGTCGCCGCTTCATCCGCATTGGAGTTTTCGCCCTGGCCGGAGAAGTCCCACTCCACGAATTCATAATCGGACTTGGAACTGAAGAAGCGCCACGACACCACACCGCTGGAGTCGATGAAGTGCTCGACGAAGTTGTTCGGTTCGGTGACCGCGTGGCCTTCAAAGGTCGGCTGTGGCAAATCGTTCAGGCCTTCGAAGCTGCGGCCCTGGAGCAACTCGGTGAGGCTGCGTTCCAGCGCCACTTCAAAGCTTGGGTGAGCGCCGAACGAGGCGAACACGCCACCGGTGCGCGGGTTCATCAAGGTGACGCACATCACCGGGAACTCGCCGCCCAGCGACGCATCCTTCACCAGCACCGGGAAGCCCTGTGCTTCCAGCGCCTCGATACCGGCCAGAATCCCCGGATACTTCGCCAGCACCTCCTGCGGCACGTCCGGCAGTGCGAATTCGCCTTCGATGATTTCGCGTTTGACCGCGCGCTCAAAGATCTCGGACAGGCACTGCACTTGGGCTTCGGCCAAGGTGTTGCCGGCGCTCATTCCGTTGCTCAGGTACAGGTTTTCGATCAGGTTGGAGGGGAAATACACCACTTCGCCGTCGGACTGGCGCACGTACGGCAGTGAACAAATGCCACGCGCTTCATTGCCGGAGTTGGTATCGAACAAATGCGAGCCACGCAGTTCGCCATCGCGGTTGTAGATTTTCAGGCAGTACGCATCGAGGATTTCCGGCGGCAGCTCATCCTTGCGGCCCGGCTGGAACCAGCGCTCGTCCGGGTAATGCACGAACGGCGCGTTGGCGATGTCTTCACCCCAGAACTGATCGTTGTAGAAGAAGTTGCAGTTGAGCCGCTCGATGAATTCGCCCAGGGCCGATGCCAGCGCGCTTTCCTTGGTCGACCCCTTGCCATTGGTGAAACACATTGGCGAGTGCGCATCGCGGATGTGCAGCGACCAGACATTGGGGACGATATTGCGCCACGAAGCGATCTCAATCTTCATGCCCAGGTCGGACAAAATCCCCGACATGTTGGCGATGGTCTGCTCCAGCGGCAGGTCCTTGCCTAGGATATAGGTGCTCGCGCCCGACGCACTCTCTGAATTAGAAGCAGGCATCAACAATGCCTGGGCATCGGCGTCGAGGTTTTCCACTTCCTCGATGACAAACTCAGGTCCCGCTTGCACCACCTTCTTCACCGTGCAGCGGTCGATGGAACGCAAAATGCCCTGGCGGTCCTTGTCGGAAATGTCCGCTGGCAACTCGACCTGGATCTTGAAGATCTGGTTGTAGCGATTTTCCGGGTCGACGATGTTGTTCTGCGACAGGCGAATGTTATCGGTGGGGATGTTGCGTGTTTCGCAGTACAACTTCACAAAGTAAGCCGCACACAAGGCCGACGAAGCCAGAAAGTAGTCGAACGGACCCGGCGCCGAGCCATCGCCTTTGTAGCGGATTGGCTGGTCGGCGATGACCGTGAAGTCGTCGAACTTGGCTTCAAGTCGAAGGTTGTCGAGAAAATTGACCTTGATTTCCATGCGGGATTACCAGAATAACGAGCTAAACGTGGCCGCCATTATCCGGTTTTTCAGCGGGATGTATTGTGGTTTCAGCGAGAAAGCGGCTGATCGGTGCAATACCCGACGCCTGAAGACTTCAGGGCGGTGTACGTAACACCCTGTAGGAGCGAGGCTTGCCCGCGATAGAGGTCAACGATAACGAGTACGGTCTGAATGCACCCGTTGTCCGCACGCTTTTCGTTGGAACGCCACCCGCAGACAAGATCGTTCCTGCAAATGGCTTTTTCATTAGGATGCGCAGTGTTTACTGGCTTTTTGGCGATAAGAACCTACGCTCTTTTCGCGAGGACAACATAATTCAGCGTTGTCGGGAATTGCTTTCGAGTACTGACGCCATGCAGCCAAAAGTATCTGCTCTGCCCGTCGTCACATTGCTGGCCCTATGCAGCCAGCAGGCTCATGCCGGCGGCATCATGCTCTACGAAGTCGGCACCGACAACGTCGGCCTGGCCAACGCCGGTGCCGCCGCCCGGGCCCAGGGTCCATCCACCATTGCCAGCAATCCGGCGGGCATGAGCTATCTGCCGGGGACACAGATCACCGCTGGCTTGCAGGTGCTTTACGGCGACATCACGTTCGATCGCGATAACGACACCAACGTGTCGGGCAGTGGCAGTGGCAACGCACTCGAACCGTTGCCGGGCGGCAGCTTTTTCGTCAGCCATGAGCTGGACGACCACTGGAGCGTCGGCTTCGGCCAGTACGGTGACTTCGGCCTGGCGGTCAATTACGACAATGACTGGTCGGGACGCTACTTCGCGCAGAACTCCAGCCTGCTCGGTCTGTCGATGGTGCCAAGCGTTGCTTACCGCTTCAACGAGCAATGGTCGGTGGGCATCGGCGTCAGGGCCATGTACGGCATGCTGCAAGCCCAGACCGCCATCGACCGCTCGCCTTTGGGCCTCACCGACCGCAGCGACGGCCAATTCAAATACAAGGACAAGGATTGGGGTTTCGGCGCCAATGTGGGGGTGATCTATGCCCCGCAACCCGGCACCCGCCTTGGCCTGACGTACACCAGCAAAGTCGATCTGAAATTCGAGGACGGCCTGGACATCAAGGGTGACGGCCCGGTACTTCGACGCCTGGATGGCGCCGATACCGAACTCGACATCACCGTGCCGCAAACTGTTACCCTGAGCCTGTTCCAGCAACTGGACCGGCAATGGGCCTTGCTCGCCTCGGTCAACTGGCAGGACTGGTCGGAATTCGGCGATATCGGCATACAGGTCGACACCACGGCAAACGACGCCCGTTCGAGCAACATCGATGCCGGCTTCAAGGACACCTGGCACCTGTCACTCGGCACGCAATA
Source organism: Pseudomonas putida (assembly GCF_050990305.1). Classification (GTDB taxonomy): domain Bacteria; phylum Pseudomonadota; class Gammaproteobacteria; order Pseudomonadales; family Pseudomonadaceae; genus Aquipseudomonas; species Aquipseudomonas putida_AH. The sequence goes on from NZ_CP158817.1 coordinate 4,092,213, forward strand.
CCAGGCCACCCCACAGCTGCTGTGGAACGTCGGCGTGGCGTACGACAGCAGTGCCGTGTCCGACAGCAAGCGTTCGGTGATCGTTCCCATGGCCGAATCCTGGCGCATTGCGACAGGAGCCACCTATGCTCTGAACAAGGAAACAGACGTCAATGTCAGTTGGGCCATGATCTGGATGGGCGACATGCCGGTGGACCAGACCAAATCCGTGTCGGGCAATCGAATTTCCGGTCAATTCGACAATTCCTGGATTCAAGCCCTGGCCGCCAACATGACTTGGCGCTTCTGATGGTCCTATAACGAAAAACGATTTCACCCAAGGAGTACACAGCACTATGAACTTGTCCCGAAAATTGCTCGTCGGCGCCGCCCTGACCGGGCTCATGCTCGGTGGTTGTACCTCGAAAGTCATCGAGAAGGAGCAGTATTCCGGTTATCTGTCCAACTACAACAACCTGCAGGAAGTCACCACGCCCAGCGGCGGAACGGCCATGCGCTGGGTAAGCCCAACGTGGAACCCCAATGCCTATGACACGGTGGCCTTCACCCGACTGGAGCTCTACCCGGCGCCCAAGCCCAATGAACAGGTCAACAAGCAAACGCTCAACGACATTCAGAACTACATGACCAACAAGGCCAAGACTACGCTGGGGCAGAAGTACCGGGTGGTTTCCAGCCCGAGCGCAGCACCGGCTGGGGCCAAGACCCTGGTCATGCGCGCAGCCATCACCGGGGTCAGCGCCTCGAACGAAGGCATGAAGTGGTATGAAGTGGTGCCCATTGCCGCCGTCGTTGGCGCGACTCAGGCCGCCACCGGTCACCGGGATCAGGACACCGAGCTGTTTATCGAAGCCGAGTTCATCGACGCGAAAAGCAACCAGACCGTAGCCAGAGTGGTGCGCAAGGTGTTTGGCAAGCAACTGTCGAACTCCAGCCAGAAAGTCACCGCCCAGGATTTCAAGGCGGCAATCGACAAGCTGGGGACCGACTTCCAGGCATTCATGAAGTAATAAGTTTGCTCTTCGTAGGAGCACGGCTTGCCAGCGATGGCGCTCGTAAAAACGCCATCGCCGGCAAGCCGTGCTCCTACAGAAGGATGCGGCCCTAGTTTTCATCCCCCCGTCTGCGCATCTCGGAAGTAATCATCTGCCGAGTGTTCTTCATACCCGCCCAAGGCCCGTCCTTCACGTCGGCCAGGCGTTCGTGCACGTTGCGCACATTCCACTGATTGGCTCCGTTGAGCGCCCCCACCTCTCACGAAAAATCGGCACGGAACCGGCGAGATCGCAGCCTTCGGCAGCTCCTACAGGTTTTCAGGCGGGTGAATACCTGTGGGTGCTGGCTTGTCGGGCCGACGCAGCGCAGGCGATCTGATTTCACGGATGTACTGCGTCCACTGTAGGAGCTGCCGCAGGCTGCGATCTTTTGATCTTGCTTCTAAAAATCAAAAGATCGCAGCCTGCGGCAGCTCCTACAGGGCAAATTTCTGCAGATCGGTCAGGCAGCACCACCCCTGGCCTGCTGCTCCAGATGCACCTGCAAATCCGGATCGATGTTCAGCGCCGCCGCCAGTTCATCCAGATAGCTGCGTTCGGCATCTTGCTGATCGTCCACCAGCATCACGCTGGCCAGGTACATTTCGGCGGCCATGCCGGGGTCGGTGGCCGATTGCGCCACGTCGGTGGCATCTAGCGGCTTGGCGACTTCTTCATCGAGCCATTGCTGCAACTGCGGGTCATCGGTGTGGCGGGCGATTTCGGCATTGATCATCTGCTTTTCAGCATCATCGAACCGGCCGTCAGCCTTGGCCGCGGCAATCAAGGCGCGAAGGATCGCGTGACTATGTTCTTCGACTTCGGGGCCGGCGAGCATGTCTACCGTGCGCATCGCCTGTTGAGGCGCCTGTTGTTGCGTGGCTTGGTTGCGTTGCCAGGACTGATACGCCTGAAATGCCATCATCCCCAGGGACGCGAGCGCGGCATAGTTGGCCCCGCCACCAGAGCGCGAGGGCGCTGAACCGCCCATCGGCGAGCCACCACCCAGCAAACCGCCGAGTAACCCGCCCAGACCGCCCATCCCCCCGGCGCCGGCGCTGGCCCCGCCACCACCGCCACCACCGAGCAGGCCACCGAGCAACCCGCCCAGATCGCCGAGCCCGCCTTGAGCCGACATCCCGCCGCCCTGTTGCGACAGGGAGCCCTGGCCGCCGCGCAGTAATTGTTCGAGCAGATCGCTGGTGTTCATGACGAGGTCCTCATCGATGGGGTGGATCCAGTCAAACAACGATAGTCCTCGCCGGAAAATGCGCTACCACCGTTTGGCCGAAGCGCCCCGGTGCCCGTCCGGGAGATTCCACGGCCTTTTTTTACGGTCAAGCTAAGATTCATAGGTGGTGAACCTTATTCCCGGATACCCGGTCGATACCTGCAACCCGACCCGGTTTGCCGCCGCCTTCGACACCGAGGGCGATGACTGGCTTGCTTCACTTTCTGGAGAACGCCCCCGTGATTACGACCCTACACATCGCCAGACTCAAAGCATGGGGCGCCCATGGTTTCACCGCCACCGGCGTGGTCACCGCGTTCCTGGCCACCCTCGCCCTGCTCGACAACCAGCCGACCACCTGCCTGTTGTGGCTGGGCGTGGCCTTGATCGTCGACGGGCTGGACGGCGCGTTGGCGCGCAAGGTCAATGTGCAGTCGGTGCTGCCGAGTTTCGACGGTTCGATCCTCGATCTGGTCATCGATTACCTGACGTATGTGTTCATTCCGGCGCTGTTCATCTATCGCTACATCCCGCTACCGGAGTACACGCTGCTGCTGACCGTATCGCTGATCCTGGTGTCCTCACTGTTCTGCTTCTGCAACGTCAACATGAAAAGCAAGGACAACTACTTCCAGGGTTTCCCCGCCGCGTGGAACGTGGTTGCCCTGTGCCTGTACATCATCGCGCCGTCGCCATGGATCACTTTCCTGACGGTAATCGGCCTGGCGCTGCTGACGCTGACCCGGATGAAATTCCTGCACCCGTTTCGCGTGCGCCGCTTCATGCCGATCAACATTGCGGTGACGGCGATCTGGCTGCTGTGCAGCCTGTCGCTGGTGATTAACCACCCGGTGATCAATCCGCTGGTGATGGGGCTGTGGCTGCTGATGTCGGCGTACTTCCTGGGGATCTGCTTCTGGCGCACGGCCCTGGAATGGTTCGACGAATCGCGGCTCAAGTAACGCCATGCCGATTCATATCGTGCGCCTGGGCTCACCGCGCCAACCCGATGAAGGCTTGCGCCTGGGCACCGTGCGCCGCCCACCACGAGGTGTACCCAAGGCCGAGTTCGCCACCCGGGATTTCTATGATGTGTGGCAGCCATTGCTGTCGCCCAGCGCAGAGCTGGTGGCCGAAGCACTGGCGGCTCACGACGCCAAGGCCTGGGCCGTGTTCGTGCGCAAGTTCAAGGCTGAAATGAAGCACCCGGCGGCCAGCCAGATGCTGGACCTGCTGGCCGCCCTTTCCCACCGGACGTCCCTGGCCATCGGTTGTTATTGCGAGGAAGAAGCGCACTGTCATCGGTCGGTATTGCGTGAGTTGCTGCAGGCGCGAGGCGCGAAGATCATTTAAGTCACACCAAAAATCCCTGTGGGAGCGGGCTTGCCCGCGATGACGGCGTATCTGCCAATATTCATGTCGACTGACACTGCGCTATCGCGAGCAAGCCCGCTCCCACAGGGCCTTGTGTGCACACACCTCCGATAACCGGCCCCAACAGCCGTCAATCCTGGTCAATACTTAACAAGCCGAACGCCCCCGGGAGGTTTGTCATGTCCGAGCAATCACGCTTCATGCTGGTGACTTCGCCGCTGATGGAACACAGCCCGGCCTTTGATCGCGCCGCCGCGCTGGCCAAGGCTGAAGAGGCGGCGTTGCACATCGTGGCGTTCGATTATCTGGAAGGCCTGGCGACGGCCGGCATGGTCAATGAACAGGCCCTGGAACAGATGCGCCTGGGCTACGTCGATCGCCACCGCCAATGGCTTGAAGACCAGGCCCGGCCCCTGCGCAAGATCGGCGTGCACGTCACCACCGAAGTGGCGTGGGTGCACGACCCGCTGGAAGAAATCCTGATTCACCTCAAGGAACAGCCGATGGACGTGCTGATCAAGGCGCTGGATCACCCATCGCGGCTGTCGCGATTGATGTTCACCCCGCTGGATGTGCACCTGTTGCGTGAGTGCCCGGTGCCCTTGCACTTTGTCAGCCACGCCGTGAATGCCCTGCCGCGCAAAGTGGTTGCGGCCGTGGACCCCTTCCACCGCGATGACCAGTACAAAAGCTTCAACGACCGCATCCTGCATGAAGCCTCGAAACTGGCCAGTGCCTGCAATGCCGAACTCGACGCGGTCTACGCCTACGATCTTTCATCCATCAGTTCCGACGAATTCGGTTTCGATAACGGCTCGGCGTTCTTTTCCTCGACCAAGAACAAGACGCTGTATGACGCACAGCTGCAAGCCTTCAACGAACTGGCCGAACGCAACGGCATCGCACAGCCGCAGCGACACATGATCATGGGCAGCCCCACCAAAGTCCTGACCCGCTATGCCCAGGCCTATGACGTCGACGTGATCGTCATGGGCCGCCTCGGTCATCGTGGCATGGGACGGCTGATTGGCAGCACAGTGGAGCACCTGCTGTACAAAATGCCTTGCAGTGTGTGGGTGGTGTACACGGAGCGATTAGATGAGTAGCTGGCCATAAACCAACGTAACCCTTCGTAGGAGCGAGGCTTGCCCGCGAACGCGCCGTGTCAGTCAATATTGATGTCGACTGATACGGCGCGTTCGCGGGCAAGCCTCGCTCCTACGGGGAGATCGTTGCTTTAACGCCTTGTGATGACCACCTCCAGGTACTCGCTCGGCACCACCAGCGACTTCTCCCCTGCCCGGTTCGAGCGGTTGAGCAGTTCGGTCATGTCGTTTTCCAGGGCCTTGGCGCTGTCCTCTGGCAATGCCGCGAACGCCTTGTGCACCGGGCCGTACCAGTGACGGAAGGTGTCGATGAAATGCGCGGCGTTGCGATAGCGGAAGTTGAAGGTCTTGCGCGCCACCTGGACCAGGAAGTTGCGCTCGTCGAAGTGCGTGTGCAACCAGGCTTCGGTGCCCCACTGCGAGGGCGGTTGCGCGCCGGGGGGTGGCGGCATGTGCTTGCCCAGGGTCTTGAACATCTGGCCGACGAAGCCTTCCGGCGTCCAGTTGGCCAGGCCGATCCGCCCTCCTGGCCGACAGACTCGCGCCAACTCCGCGGCCGCCTTGGGCTGGTCCGGCGTGAACATCACGCCGAAGGTCGAAAGCACGGCATCGAAACTGGCATCGTCAAAGGGCAGCGCTTCGGCATCGGCGACCTTGAACGTCACGTTGAGGTGTTCGGCCCTGGCCCGATCTTCTCCGCGTTCAAGCAGTGCGGCCACATAATCGGTGGAGGTGACCAGGCAACCCCGGCGCGCAGCGGCCAGCGTGGCATTGCCGTTGCCGGCGGCGACATCGAGCACTTGCTCATCGCACAGCAGGTCGCAGGCTTCGGCCAGCCGCTCGCCGACAATCTGCAACGTGGTGCCGATCACGGCGTAGTCGCCACTGGCCCAGGCGGCCATTTGACGGTTTTTCAAGGCAGTCAGATCAATGGGTGTACTCATGAATTGCGCTCCGTAGGAGTTTGGAACGCCGCCCGGCTTATTCTGCCGTGGTCGGATCGATGATGGACGTGACCTGGGAGATGCGATTGGCCGGAAAACCGCTCTGCCGGGCGTGCTCCTTGATCTGCTCTTCGCTGGGGGCAATGTACACGCAGTAGAGCTTGTCACCGGTGACATAACTCTGCAGCCACTGCACCTCGGGCAATTCGCGCAAGGTCCTGCAGGACTTTTGCGACGCCGCCTTCAAATCCCTTTCTGACAGTGTTCCAGCACCTGGTATCTCGCGTTCAATAACGAACTTCGGCATGGCAACCTCTCATTCTTTTTATGGAGACAGGGCCGGCAGTGACCCTGTGGGCAAACTATCTCTCTGGCGCGTGACGGCGTCCTGCCCGATCGTCGGCCAAGCCTGTCCGATCGTCCGGAGATTCCATGGCTGGCGGCGACAGGCTCACAATCAGTTCTTCACCCACGGTTCCCCGCACGGGAAAACACTATGGATGCCTTGTCACAGACCCTTCGCGTCGTGCGCCTGGTGGGCGCCATTTTCATCAATGCCAGGTTCACCGCGCCCTGGTGCTACCAGTCGCCGAGCGCCGACACCGCCGCGCCATTCCTGGAACCGAACGCCGAGCGGGTGGTGATCTTTCATTTGATCACCGAGGGCGAGTGTTACATCGAACTGGGAGAGGGTCCGCCACTGCTGCTGACGGCTGGCGATGTCGTGGTATTCCCCCACGGCGATGCCCATCGCATGAGTTCCCAACCGGGATTGCCCCCGGCCACTGGTGGGCGACTGGACAAGGTTCTGGCGCGGCGACCACGGCAGTTGAGCTATGGCGGAGGCGGCGCGGTCACGCGGCTGGTGTGTGGTTATCTGGCTTGTGATGCGCGCCTGGCCGGCATGTTACTGACCGGTTTGCCGTCGGTGGTACGAGTCAATGTGCGCGGCTCGCCTGCCGGTGTCTGGCTGGAATCCTCGGTGCGCTACGCCCTGGCCGAAGCCCGCTCGCCAAGACCCGGTGGCGAAGGCGTGTTGGCGAAATTGGCCGAGGTGTTGTTCATCGAAGTGCTGCGCCTGTACATGCACGAACAGGGCAAGGGCCGCACTGGTTGGCTGGCGGGCGTCAGCGACCGGATCGTCGGTGCCGCCCTCAACGCCTTGCACAAAAAACCCTGCCACACCTGGACCCTGGATGAACTGGCGCGCACCGCCGGCACGTCACGATCGGTATTGGCCGAACGCTTTCAGCAGTTGGTGGGGGTTTCGCCGATGCAGTACCTGACCCAGTGGCGCATGTTGCTGGCGGCCAACCTGTTACGCAGCAGTAACAGCTCCCTGATCCGCATTGCCGAAGAAGTGGGCTATCAGACCGACACGGCATTCAGCCGGGCGTTTCGACGCGAATATGGCGCACCACCAGCAGCGTGGCGGCGTATACAGGCGGCCTCGATGCACTGAGGCTCACCTCGTGTGGGCGCTGGCGCAGGCTGCGATCTTTTGATCTTGTTTTTGAAGGTCAAAAGATCGCAGCCTGCGCAGCGCCTACACAGAGCGGTTTAGGCCGCGGGTGCGGTCTTGGCTTCTTCCAGCAACTGCTGGATCATTTTCTCCTGATCACCGTAACCGCCTTCACCGAAGTGGGTGAAACGCACCTGGCCCTTGGCGTCTATCAGGTAGTGCGCCGGCCAGTATTGGTTGTCGAAGTTGCGCCAGATCGCGTAGTTGTTGTCGATCGCCACCGGGTAGGTGATGCCGTATTCCTTCACCTTGTCCTTGACGTTGTCGATGATGCGTTCGAAGCCGTACTCAGGGGTGTGCACGCCAATCACCACCAATCCGTCCTTCTCGTATTTCTTCGCCCAGTCCTTCACGTACGGCAGGGTGTGCTGGCAGTTGATGCAGTCGAAAGTCCAGAAATCCACCAGCACCACTTTGCCCTTGAGCGATTCGTTGGTCAGTGCCGGCGAGTTGATCCATTCCACGGCGCCGGCCAGTGACGGCATCGCGTTCGCGGACTCGGCCCTGGCCTTGCCGACAAAGTAGTCGACGACTTTCGGCACGGTTTCCAGCACGCCTTTTTCGACCTTGCCGACCGTTTCCGAGGAGGTGTTGGCCAGCAGTACATTGTCAGCGCCGGTGGAGATGACTGCCGCACCGACCAACACCGCGACTCCCGCGCCCCGACGCAACCAGCCTGTCACCGGAATCGACGGTTTCAGGCGATTGACCAGGCCGCGACCGGCGAAGATCAAGACCCCCAGGGACAAAGCACTGCCCAGACCATAGGCCACCAGCAACAGGCTGGTGCCGGCGTTCGCGCCTTGCAACATGGCACCGGAGAGGATCACCCCAAGGATCGGCCCGGCGCAGGGTGCCCAGAGCAGGCCGGTGGCGATGCCGATCATCAGCGAGCCCAGCGGACCTGAAACCTTGCGGCTGTTGGGGTCGAGGCGATTGCCCAGCAACACGAACGGTCGCGCCAGCCAGTCACCGACCCGCGCAGAGATCAGCGACAGGGCAAACAACACCATCACGACCAGAGCCACATGGCGACCGGCGTTGCTGGCCTGGATCACCCACTCGCTGCTGACCACGGCCAGGCTGGAGACCAGGGCAAAGGTCAGGGCCATGCCGCCCAGGGTCAGCAGGATCGATGAACGCTTGCGGTCGGCACCGGCGAACAGGAACGGCACCACCGGCAGGATGCACGGGCTGAGAACGGTCAATATGCCGCCCAGGAAAGCGATGAGGAACATGGGATCACCTTGATTAAAGAGGGTGGCAATTCACACCCCCCCCTGTAGGAGCGAGCATGCTCGCGATGGTGTGTCAGTCGACGAAGATTTCGAATGTACGACCATCGCGAGCATGCTCGCTCCTACAGGGGAGACGGGGTTCAAGCAGTTTGTTCATCCTGCCACTTGCCCTGGGGCGTATGGCTGGAGCCGTTTTCAGCGAGCAACGCATCGGCGTTCTGCTTCGCCATCGGTGCAAGCTGGAAGCAAGTGCTGCTGCCGCACGCGTTTTGTTCTACAGCGGCGTTGGCATGGGCCGCCGCACCGGCGATGGAGAAGGCAATAGCGGTCAGGAATCGGCTGACGTTGTTCATGGTGTGTTCCTCGCTTCTAAAGGGATGATGTGATCGCAGACTCAGTTGTCCGAGGCGCAGTTGTCGGCAATCTTGCGGTAGTCCAGGACCTGGGTTTTGCTCTGGGAATCCAGGTAGGTCAGCTGTGCATCGATCACTCCGCAGGTAGCCGAAGGGTCTTGCTTGAGCGAGAGCACTTTCTTGATGTCCAGTTGCGTGCCGTAGGAGTAGGTTTTTTCGCTGACATCGGCTTCGGCACGGGCCGACAGGGTGCAGATGTTCAGCGCGGCAAACAGGCAAGCGGCGACAACGGCTTTGGTGTTCATGGCGATCTCCTCAGGGTTTCAATAGGTCATTGCAAGTTGGGCCGAGGCGGTTTGGGTGTGCCTCGATGGAGCCTATTAAAAGCTTGGGAGGTATCGCGTATGTGTCGGGAAAAGCCCCGTGTAATTCGGTACGTATCTGAACCGGAACGGGATACAGAGCGATACAAACCGCTGAAAAATTCGCGTTTTTTTGTCCGTGTGTATCCTCAGGCAAGCCAGATACACTGCAATACAAACGCCTGCGGGCATGTAGTCCAAGGCTCGATAGACTGTGCGACATCCCCCACTTTCAGAGGCAAGCCCCCATGGAACACGTCGATCACATTCTTATCGTTGACGATGACCGCGAGATCCGGGAACTGGTGGGCAACTATCTGAAGAAGAACGGCTTGCGCACCACGGTCGTGGCGGATGGTAGGCAGATGCGCACCTTCCTCGAATCCACTCCTGTGGATTTGATCGTGCTGGACATCATGATGCCGGGGGACGATGGCCTGATGCTCTGCCGCGAGCTGCGCGCCGGCAAACACAAGGCCATTCCGGTGCTGATGCTCACCGCCCGCAACGATGAAACCGACCGCATCATCGGCCTGGAAATGGGTGCCGACGATTACTTGGTCAAGCCCTTCGCCGCCCGCGAACTGCTGGCGCGCATCAATGCCGTTCTGCGTCGCACGCGGATGCTGCCACCCAACCTGGTGGTCACCGAAAGCAGTCGCCTGCTGGGCTTCGGAAGGTGGAAGCTGGACACCTCGGCCCGACACCTGCTCGATGCCGACGGCACCATGGTTGCGCTCAGTGGCGCCGAATACCGCTTGTTGCGGGTGCTCCTCGATCACCCACAACGGGTGCTCAACCGCGACCAATTGCTCAACCTGACCCAGGGCCGCGACGCCGACCTGTTCGACCGTTCCATCGACCTGCTGGTGAGTCGCCTGCGTCAGCGTCTACTCGATGACGCCCGCGAACCGGCCTACATTAAGACCGTGCGCAGCGAGGGCTATGTGTTTTCACTGCCGGTGGAAATCGTGGGGGCGCCCGCATGAACCTCTCGATGCGCTGGCCTCGCACCCTGGCTTCACGGCTGTCGCTGATCTTCCTGATCGGCCTGATCCTCGCTCAGGCGCTGTCCTTCGGTGCGCAATATTACGAGCGTTACGAAAGCGCAAAGAACACCATGTTGGGCAACCTGGAAACCGACGTCTCGACCTCCATTGCCATTCTTGACCGCTTGCCGGTCGAAGAGCGCGCCGGTTGGCTGCAACAACTGGACCGACGCAACTACCGATACTTGCTCGACGAAGGCTCGCCAGGAAACCCCATGGGTATGGACACGCCGGATGCGCCCGTCGCGATGGCTTCGATCAAGGACGCCATCGGCAAGGATTACCCGATGACCTTCACTGACATTCCGGGCCCCAGCAAACACTTCCAGGTGCATCTGAAACTGTCGGACGGTAGTCCTTTGACCATCGACGTAAGGCCGTCGATGGTGCCGCTGTCACCCTGGTTGCCCTTCGTATTGCTCGGGCAACTGGCCCTGATGATCGCCTGCACCTGGCTGGCCGTTCGGATTGCCATCCGCCCCCTCACCCGTCTCGCCGAGGCCGTCGATACGCTCGACCCCAACGCCCACCCGGTACTGCTGGACGAGAAAGGCCCGACCGAGGTGGCCCATGCGGCCAAGGCCTTCAACGCCATGCAGGCGCGCATCGCCGCCTACCTCAAGGAGCGCATGCAACTGTTGGCGGCGATCTCCCATGATCTGCAAACGCCGATCACCCGGATGAAACTGCGCGCCGAATTCATGGACGACTCCGTGGAGAAGGACAAGCTGTGGAACGACCTGGGCGAGATGGAGCATCTGGTGCGCGAAGGGGTTGCCTATGCCCGCAGCGTCCATGGCGCCACCGAAGAAAGTCGCCGCACCGACCTGGACTCGTTCCTCGACAGCCTGGTGTTCGACTATCAAGACATGGGCAAGGACGTTCAACTGAGCGGCAAAAGCGCCAGCGTCATCGACACTCGCCCCCATGCCCTGCGCCGGGTGCTGGTGAACCTGACGGACAACGCCCTCAAATTTGCCGGCGCCGCCGAGTTGCAGGTGGAAAAGACCGCCGATGGCAGCGTGTCGGTGAAGGTCATGGACCGAGGCCCAGGTATTGCCGAAGCGGAACTGGCCCAGGTCATGGAGCCGTTCTACCGCGTGGAGAACTCGCGCAACCGCAGCACCGGGGGCACCGGCCTGGGCCTGGCGATTGCGCAACAACTGGCATTGGCGCTCGGCGGATCGCTGACGTTAAGCAATCGTGAAGGCGGCGGGTTGTGCGCCGAGCTCAAATTGCGCCAACCCCCGCAACGCCCCCTGTAGGAGCTGCCGAAGGCTGCGATCTTTCGATCTTGCTTTTAACAGTCAAAAGATCGCAGCCTCGTTACACTCGACAGCTCCTACATTTGGAATACGTTTCCTCTGTAGGAGCTGCCGAAGGCTGCGATCTTTTGATCTTGCTTTTAACAGTCAAAAGATCGCAGCCTCGTTGCACTCGACAGCTCCTACATTTGGAATGCGTTTCCTCTGTAGGAGCTGCCGAAGGCTGCGATCTTTTGATCTTGCTTTTAACAGTCAAAAAATCGCAGCCTCGTTACACTCGACAGCTCCTACATTTGGAATACGTTTCCTCTGTAGGAGCTGCCGAAGGCTGCGATCTTTTGATCTTGCTTTTAACAGTCAAAAGATCGCAGCCTCGTTACACTCGACAGCTCCTACATTTGGAATGCGTTTGCTCTGTAGGAGCTGCCGAAGGCTCGGGCCGCGTTCGGACGATCTTTTGAACGAGCGTTCTCACGCCAAACCCACAACTCCTTCCTCAAGCATCTGTTGCAACAATGCCAGACCGTTATCAAGGAACGCGGGCGACCCGGTTGCCCCCACCTCCTTCGCTAACGCTTGCAACTGATCACACCCGCTCAACTCGGGAGACTCGTCGATGCGCTGCAACAACCGCCACGCCAACGGGCTCAACGCAGAAAACTTCACACTCCAGTCTTCAGCCCGACGCACCAGCAGCAACGTCGGTTGCTCCGGCGCTTCGTCCGGCTGGTAATCCGGCCCCACCAAATGCACCGGCCAGGCATACGCCAGCGGCCAGGCCAAAGGCGAAACCTGCAACGGATGATCCGGCAACAGGTCCGCATCACCGGCGGCCAAGGGCTCGGCTTCGGATTGTTGCAATGCCATCTCCACCCATTCGTAGTGCGCCAGTTCCACCATGAACGGCGGCCACGATCCATCCGCCAGCGCCTCGGGCCCGGAGGCGAGAAACTCGACGAATTCCTCGGCGATTTCACCGAATTTCGGGGTGTGGGCGCGGTAGTCACGCAGGAAGCTGCGCACCAGTGCGCGCCAGCGTTTGTCGCCAAGAATCTGCACCAGCACCGGAAACGTCCCGCTGATCAGGGTCGACAGGTTGGCAAACACCAGCTCGCGATACACCTGGGCCCGCTTCGGGTCCATTTCCGGCGGTGGCGCGCAATGCTCGGGATCGCGCAGGTACCGGCCCATATTGCTTTGCTGATCAAACAGCGAGCGCGTAGCCACGGTTCACCTCCTGAGTCTGCAAGCGGCGGATGGTCCGCAATTCAGCGACCAATTCGGAAAATACCGGGAAGTTGAAATCCCGCTCCAGCAAGGTCGGTTGCGCGCCGAAGCGGGCATAGGCCTGGGCCAGCAACGACCACACCGCCGGCTTGACCGATGCGCCATGGGTGTCGATTTTCAAGGTGTCGGACTCATCAAAATGCCCGGCGATGTGCATCGCCACCACGCGATCCGCATCGATACCGGCCAGAAAGGTACGCGGATCGAAGCCGTGGTTGATCGAGTTGACATAAACGTTGTTGACGTCCAGCAACAGGTCGCAATCGGCTTCACGCAGCACGGCGTTGGTGAAGGTCACCTCGTCCATGTCCTGTTGTGGTGCGGCGTAGTAGGAGACGTTTTCTACCGCCAGGCGACGGCCGAGAATGTCTTGAGCCTGACGGATACGCGCGGCAACGTGATGCACCGCCTCTTCGGTAAAGGGCAACGGCAACAGGTCGTAGAGATGACCGTCATCGCTGCAATAGCTCAGGTGTTCGCTGTACAGCGGCACGTTGTAGTGATCGAGGAACTGCCGCACTTCTTGCAAAAAACCGACGTCCAGCGGCGACGGTCCGCCAAGGGACAGGGACAAGCCGTGGCAGGACAATGGATAGCGCTCGGCCAATGTACGCAGCGCCACACCGTGGGCGCCGCCGATGCCGATCCAGTTTTCTGGCGCGACTTCGAGAAAATCAAAATGGCCGGCCGGGGCAGCCAGGAGGTCCTTCATTAAACCGCGACGCAAGCCGAGCCCGGCGCTGGCCTTCGCTGTTGAGGTGGGGGTCTGCATGGTGTTGATCTCAAGTGGTCAGTACACGCACACAGTTAATCGCGGTGATGTATCGAAGCTGTGTTAATCGCTGACGGAAAACAGCAGGATTTGTATCGCCAACGGGTCTGTACACACTCTGGTACAGACCCGTGGAACAGGCTTACGCGAGGTCGTACTTCTCGCGTACAAGATGGCCGATGCCCATGCGGTCCAGTACGTTCATCGGGCACAGGAAGGTCACGCGCACAGTGCCCGGCAGGCGGCTGATGTCGATGGAACCGGTGATGGTGGCGCGGTTGAGCACTTCGTCATACGGCAGGCCGGTGACGTCGGCAGCGCGCTGCAAACCATTCTCCACCGCCAGGTTGAGGTTTTCACCACTGCCGATGAAGGTGATCGGGCCGCTCTTCTCGATCTCGTGCTGACCCCAGCGCTCGCCCAATGCACGGACACTGGCCCGCTGCTCGGCGTTCATGGGCCGTGCCATCGGCGGCAGGTCGTCGAGGTTTTGCAGCAGGATCGGGCCTTCCAGGGTCAGGTTTTTCACCACCTGCACCACCACTTCGGTTTCCCCGGAGCAATCGGTGGCGTGACCGGCGATCTCGCCGTTGCCCTGCTGAGCATGCATGTCGCCCATGTACACCCCAGCGCCCGGCACCTTCACTGGGCAGATCAATACGCAGCCTTCGCGGATCGAGTTGGTGTCCATGTGGCCATCGGTCTTGGCCGCGTGCAGTGCTTCGCGGGTCATGCCGAAACGGTGCGGGGCGTTGATCAGGTATTGGCCGAAATCGGCGCAGTTGTGCGAGTCAGGCAAGTCGCGCGAGGGCATCGTGCCGATGTTGCCGAGGAACGGCCGCATGTGCGCGGCGACGCCGGGGATGTCGGCGCGGGCCAGGGACAGGATCGAATGTTGGGCGGCGAATTCCGGTAGCGCCGACATCTCTGATGCGTTACCGGCCAGTTGATTGGCGATGTCCTGGTTGACCGTCAGGCTGACCTGGTTCTGCGCATCGAACACGATCACATAGCCGTGACTGAAGCGGAACGCGCTGACTTCGGCGCCGCAGTGGTTACAGCGGATCGCGTCCTCACCGATGCCTTCGACATGGCTGGCCGGGTGTTCGGTGCCGCACTTGGAACAGAATTTGGCGACAAACGGATCGCCGTTGTAGCGCCCCTCGACGAAGCTCATGACCCCGGACGACGTGGCCAGTGAGGTGACGCGCATGCTTTTGATCTTGATCGCCACTGCGTCACCGATTTGCGCGCCTACGATGGCCACCGGCTGGGTCACTTCGTGTCCGCCCTCGAAGGCCGGCGTAATCATCGGCCCCCAGCAGCCCGGCGGTGTCCCGGTGATCAGGGTGCCACCGTCGGCCAATGGGCCGAGCATCGGCTGGCTCGGGCCGATGATGCCGCTGGTGTAGCGATCGACCCGCAGGCGATTGACTGGCGTGGCGTTGAGATTGGGTTCAGGTACGAGCGTTGTCATTGTGGTCCCCTCGAAGGCAAGCAAACGGCCGCAGACACAGACGGCCAGAGAAGGGTTCCGGCCGCCACGGTTCACGGCGCCAGAACGGCCTGAACAGTTCATCGCAGGTTTGTATCTGGTCTGTGTTCGGTGGTGGCGTCGAGTGCTGGCGAACTGTATCGGGAGGCCGGTTGGATACAGTGGAATACAGACCAAGGTATGGCCGACGCACGATCTGTAGGAGCGAGGCTTGCCCGCGAAGACGGTGTGTCAGTCATAAGGATTTTTCTGAGACTGCGCCTTCGCGGGCAAGCCTCGCTCCTACGGGGTTCGGCGGTAGATTTCGTCGTCCCGGGCAACAGTGCTTGCGTCTGAAGCTAAACTTAATGCACCCAGGACGCACAGATCGTCCTGCCCATTCCCACGACCACCGCCCAGCGGCGAATGCCCAGGCAACCACCTCTGGACCGTGATCCTCTTGAAGGAGCACACGTGATGGACGAGGCCAGACTCAACGATTTCATGGGCAAACTGGTCAATGACATGGGTGGCGCGGCGATGCTCGCCAATGTGATTCTCGGCGAAGAACTCGGCCTGTACCGGGCCATGGCCGACAGTCAGCCGATCAGCCCTGAAACCCTCGCCGACAAAACCGGCTGCAACCCCCGCCTGGTGCGCGAATGGCTCAGCGCCCATGCCGCCTCGGGGTACATGGAACACAACGGCGGCCAGTTCCGCCTCCCGGAAGAACAGGCCCTGGCCCTGGCCATCGAAGACTCGCCCGTCTATATCGCGGCGGGTGTCGGGGTGGTCGCGGCACTTTTCCATGACAAGGACAAACTGGTCAAAGCCATGCGCGGCGATGGCGGCCTGCCCTGGGGCGATCACCATCCGTGCATGTTCAGCGGCACGGAACGGTTCTTCCGCCCCGGCTACAAGGCGCACCTGATCGCCGAATGGCTGCCGGCCCTCGATGGCGTGGTGGCCAAGCTTGAGGCCGGGGCCAAGGTCGCGGACATCGGCTGCGGCCATGGTGCCTCGACGGTGATCATGGCCCAGGCCTATCCCGAGTCGCGGTTCGTCGGTTTTGACTACCACGCACCTTCCGTGACCGTCGCCACCCAACGTGCTGAAGAAGGTGGTGTTTCCGGCCGGGCACGGTTCTTCCAGGGCACGGCGAAAAGCTACCCAGGCAACGACTACGACTTGATCTGCTACTTCGATTGCCTGCACGACATGGGCGACCCGGTGGGCGCGGCCAAACATGCGTACGAGTCTTTGAAGCCCGATGGAACCGTGTTGCTGGTGGAACCCTTCGCCAACGACACCCTGGACGACAACATCAACCCGGTGGGCCGGTTGTTCTATGCGGCCTCGACCTTTATCTGCACGCCCAACTCGCTGTCCCAGGAAGTCGGTCTGGGTCTTGGCGCCCAAGCGGGTGAGGCGCGGTTGCGCAAAGTGTTCACCGAGGCGGGTTTCACAAGCTTCCGTCGGGCGACGGAAACGCCGTTCAACTTGATTCTGGAGGCCCGTAAATAAACACGATGACCACTGCCTGCAAACCACTTACTGTAGGAGCTGCCGAAGGCTGCGATCTTTTGATCTTTAAAAGATCGCAGCCTTCGGCAGCTCCTACAGGTATTGCGGGGTTCATTTGATGCTCGACAGCCTGATCCATAAACAGCTCGACCACCTCCAGCAGCTCATGGCCGACGAGCCGTTCGTGGTCCTGACCGGTGCGGGTATCAGTACGCCATCGGGCATTCCGGATTATCGCGACAACCAGGGCGTACGGCGTGGCCGGCAGCCGATGATGTATCAGGAATTTCTCTCGGCGCCCGAATCCCGGCGGCGCTACTGGGCCCGGGCGATGCTTGGCTGGCCGCGCGTGCGCCAGGCGCGACCGAACGTGGCCCACGACACCCTCGCCCACCTGCAAAGCAATCGGCTAATCAGCGGGCTGATCACCCAGAACGTCGACACCTTGCACGACCAGGCTGGCAGCCATGACGTGATCGAACTCCACGGCAGCCTGCACCGGGTACTGTGCCTGGACTGTGGAAAACGCAGCGAGCGCGATTCGATCCAGCAGTTGATGGAAACGCAAAATCCGTACTTGGCCGGCGTGGACGCGGTGCAGGCGCCAGACGGTGATACCTTGCTGGACCCGGCTTTCGAAGCGCGTTTCCAAGTCCCGTATTGCCCCCATTGTTCAGGCATTCGGATGAAGCCGGACGTGGTGTTTTTTGGCGAGAACGTCGCCCAGGAGACAGCCGCCAAAGCGATGGTCGCGGTGGAAAGGGCCGCGGGCTTACTGGTGATTGGCTCATCGTTGATGGCCTATTCGGCGTTCCGCCTGTGCCGGGCGGTGGTGGATCAAGGCAAGCCGTTGCTGGCGATCAACCTGGGCAAGACCCGGGCGGATGACATGCTGGATGTGAAGGTCGAGGGGTCGTGTGAGCAGCTTTTACCGCTGTTGGCCCACCGCCTGAACACCTGACGAAACCTGCCCCCGTGTAGGAGCTGCCGAAGGCTGCGATCTTTTGATCTTCAAAGGCAAAAGATCGCAGCCTTCGGCAGCTCCTACAGGTCAGCGATGTGTCACCGGAGCAAGCGCTTCCCGAGATTTTCTTCCTTGAGTACATCAAACAACGCCTGCGCCGCCGCCGACAGTTCGCCTCCCGGCAAGGTCAGCACGCCTATGGCCCGTTCCACCACCGGGTCGCGCAAGGTAATGCAGTGCGCGCCCAACTCGCGCATCTGGCCGGCGCACAATGCAGGAACCGCACTGACGCCCAATCCGCTGGCGACCATGCGCCCGACCGTCGCCAGTTGATGGCTTTCAAACTCCACCGGCAATTTCATCCCCCGAGCCTGCAGGTGTTCTTCGAGCATCACCCGCAAGGTCGACGGGCGTTGCAAAGTGATGAACGGTTCCTTGAGCAACGCCTGCCAATCGATTTCATCCCGCTCGACCAGCGGCGAATCCTGAGGCACCACCGCCACGAAACGGTCGATGTACAGCGGGGTGAATTGCAATGAAGAATTCTGAGTGGGTTCGAACGCCACCCCCAGTTCTACCTGACGGTCACGGACCATTTCCAGCACCTGCTCGTTGATCACGTCGTTGACCGTGACGTTGACGTTCGGATACCGGGCACGGAAGGTCTTGAGGATCGGTGGCAGCAGGTTACCGGCAAAGGATGGCATGGCCGCCAGGGTCACGCGGCCGCGTTGCAGGGTGAAACGCTGACGCAATTCATCCTCGGCATTGTCCCAGTCGGCGATCAATCGGCGCGCCAGCGGTACCAGCGCTTCGCCTTCGGCGGTCAGCGCCACATTACGCGTGTTACGGGTGAACAATCGCCCGCCCAGGCCGTCTTCCAGCGCCTTGATGGTCAGGCTCAAGGCCGATTGCGACAGGTGCAGGCGTTCGCAGGCGACAGCGAAACTCAGGCTTTGGGCCACGGCGAGGAAAGCGCGGATCTGCTTGACGGTCATACACGACATCCCCAAGACAACTACATTGATTCGACATCACAAAGGCCCACTGTAGGAGCTGCCGAAGGCTGCGATCTTTTGATCTTCTGCGATTTGGACACCGTTGAAAAACAAGATCAAAAGATCGCAGCCTTCGGCAGCTCCTACGGGCGTGGTTTCGACATTGGTCATTGCATTATTGAGTATTACCAATTAATCAACCTTAAAAATCAACTTAACAAATATATTTCACGGCGAGACACTCAACCCCCATACGGCTAGCCAGCCGCCCACAAAGAATAAAAGAGGTGCATATGGCAGGTTTCGACAAGCGCGTGAGTTCCTACGAGGAAGCGCTGGCAGGTCTTGAAGACGGCATGACCGTGATCGCTGGCGGCTTCGGGCTGTGCGGGATTCCGGAGAACCTGATCAATGAGATCAAGCGCAAGGGCACTCGCGACCTCACTGTGGTCTCCAACAACTGTGGCGTCGACGGTTTCGGCCTGGGCGTATTGCTGACAGACCGTCAGATCAGCAAGGTTGTGGCCTCCTACGTCGGCGAGAACAAGCTGTTCGAAGAGCAACTTCTCAAGGGCGAGATCGAAGTCATCCTGACCCCTCAAGGCACCCTCGCCGAGAAAATGCGCGCCGGCGGCGCCGGTATCCCGGCCTTCTTCACCGCCACCGGCGTCGGCACCCCGGTTGCCGAAGGCAAGGAAGTGCGCGAGTTCCATGGCCGCAAGTACCTGATGGAAGAATCCATCACCGGCGACTTCGCCATCGTCAAAGGCTGGAAAGCCGACCATTTCGGTAACGTCATCTACCGTCACACCGCCCAGAACTTCAACCCGCTGGCCGCCACCGCCGGCAAGATCACCGTGGTCGAAGTCGAAGAAATCGTCGAACCCGGCGAGCTGGACCCGGCGCAGATCCACACCCCAGGCATCTACGTCGACCGGATCATCTGCGGCACGTTCGAGAAGCGCATCGAACAACGCACCGTACGCAAGTGATCCCCTGCCCCCGGACCGAATGAAGGAATAACAACAATGGCACTTTCCCGCGAACAAATGGCTCAACGCGTCGCCCGCGAACTGCACGACGGCTACTACGTGAACCTGGGTATCGGCATTCCGACCCTGGTCGCCAACTATGTCCCTGAAGGCATGGACGTCATGCTGCAATCGGAAAACGGCCTGCTGGGCATGGGTCCGTTTCCGACCGAAGAAACCATCGATGCCGACATGATCAACGCCGGCAAGCAAACCGTGACCGCGCGCATCGGCGCTTCGATCTTTTCCTCCGCCGAGTCCTTCGCGATGATTCGCGGCGGTCATGTCGACCTGACTGTGCTGGGCGCGTTTGAAGTTGACGTGCAAGGCAACATCGCCTCCTGGATGATCCCTGGCAAGCTGGTCAAGGGCATGGGCGGCGCCATGGACCTGGTGGCTGGCGCCGACAACATCATCGTTCTCATGACCCACGCGTCCAAGGACGGTGAGTCCAAGCTCCTGTCCCAGTGCAGCCTGCCGCTGACCGGCGCCGGTTGCATCAAGCGTGTGCTGACCGACCTGGCTTACCTTGAAATCGATAACGGCGCGTTCATTCTCAAAGAGCGTGCACCGGGTGTCAGCGTCGAAGAGATCGTCGCCAAGACCGCCGGTAAACTGATCGTCCCGGAGCACGTTCCGGAGATGCAGTTCGCTGACCAGTGAGGAATCATTCCATGCAAGAAGTCGTCATTGTTGCTGCCACGCGCACCGCGATCGGCAGCTTCCAGGGTACCCTGGCCAATGTGTCTGCAGTGGATCTGGGCGCGGCGGTGATCCGTCAGTTGCTGGCGCAAACCGGCCTGGACCCTGCGCAAGTCGATGAAGTGATCATGGGCCAGGTGTTGACCGCCGGTGCCGGGCAAAACCCTGCACGCCAGGCGTCGATCAAAGCCGGCCTGCCCGTCGCCGTACCGGCCATGACCCTGAACAAGGTCTGCGGCTCGGGCCTCAAGGCCCTGCACCTGGCTACCCAGGCGATCCGCTGCGGCGATGCCGATGTGATCATCGCCGGCGGTCAGGAAAGCATGAGCCTGGCCAACTACGTCATGCCCGGTGCCCGCACCGGCCTGCGTATGGGCCACGCGCAAATCGTCGACACCATGATCAGCGATGGCCTGTGGGATGCGTTCAACGATTACCACATGGGCATCACCGCCGAGAACCTGGTGGATAAATACGGCATCAGCCGCGAGGCGCAGGACGCCTTCGCCGCCGCCTCGCAGCAGAAAGCCACGGCGGCCATCGAAGCCGGGCGTTTTGTCGATGAAATCACACCAATCCTGATCCCGCAGCGCAAGGGCGATCCGTTGTCCTTCGCCACCGACGAACAGCCACGGGCCGGCACCACCGCCGAATCCCTGGGCAAGCTCAAGCCGGCCTTTAAAAAGGACGGTTCGGTGACTGCCGGCAACGCTTCGTCGCTGAACGACGGTGCCGCCGCCGTAATTCTGATGAGCGCGGAAAAAGCCAAGGCCCTGGGCCTGCCGGTCCTGGCAAAAATCGCCGCTTACGCCAATGCGGGCGTGGACCCGGCGATCATGGGCATCGGCCCGGTGTCGGCTACCCGCCGCTGCCTGGACAAGGCCGGCTGGTCCATCGATCAGCTTGAGCTGGTTGAGGCCAACGAAGCCTTCGCCGCGCAATCGCTGGCCGTGGCCAAGGACCTGGAATGGGATTTGAACAAGGTCAACGTCAACGGCGGCGCTATCGCCTTGGGCCACCCCATCGGTGCCTCGGGCTGCCGCGTACTGGTGACCCTGCTGCATGAAATGATCAAGCGCGATGCCAAGAAAGGCCTCGCCACTCTGTGCATCGGTGGTGGTCAGGGCGTGGCATTGGCGATCGAGCGAGCTTAAAGCGTTCAACAGACTGCGCGGGGACCCACGAAGAGCCGCGCAGCCTGGAAAAACACCCGGTGCGATTTGCGTCGCACCGGGTTCTTTTTTGCCTGCGTTTTTATCAGGTGGACCGCGTTATCGTTCTTCGCGAGCAGGCTCGCTCCCACAGGGCCATGCACTTCGACCTGTGGGAGCGAGCCTGCTCGCGAAGAGGCCGGCCCATTCACCCGAAAAGTTGCAGGATCAACCAGCTGTTAGCCCCGCTGATCACTACAAAAAGTCCCCACGCCAACACCCGCGTCGGCAGCCGATTCACAAACGGCCCCATCAGTGTCTGATCATTGGTCATGCGAATCAGCGGATACAGCGCAAACGGCAGCTGCAGACTCAGCACAACCTGACTCAGCACCAACAACTTGCCCACCGCATCGTCGCCCATCAGCCACACCCCAATGAACGCGGGAATCAGCGCTAATCCACGGGTGATCAGACGTCGTTGCCAGCACGGCAGCCGCAGATTCAGAAATCCCTCCATGATCACCTGGCCGGCGATGGTGCCGGTGAAAGTCGAACTCTGCCCCGAGGCCAGCAGCGCGACGCCAAACAGCACGCTGGCCAACGCGCCACCCACCAGTGGATCAAGCAAGTGATAGGCGTCCTGGATGTCGACCACATCGGTATGCCCGCTCTGGTGAAACGCCGCCGCGGCAAGGATCAGGATCGCCGCGTTGACCAGCAGCGCCAGGGCCAGGGAGCCGATGGTGTCGATGCGTGCCAGTTTGACCGCGTCCTGCTTGCTGGCCGTGTCCTTGCCGATAAGCCGCGTTTGCACGATCGAGGTGTGCAGGTACAGGTTATGCGGCATTACCGTGGCGCCCAGAATACCTATCGCCAGGTACAGAGGCGCTGCATCGGCGATGGCGGACAATGACGGGCTGAAGCCCTGGGCCACGTCCGGCCAGTAGGGTTTGATCAGCAGCAGCTCGACGAAGAAACACGCACCGATAGTCCCAACCAGCACCAACATGATCGCTTCCAGACGCCGGAAGCCACGGTTTTGCAGGGCCAATACCAGCAAGGTGTCGAACGCGGTCAGGGCGATACCAAAGGTCAGCGAACACCCCAGCAACAAATGAAACGCCAGGGCACAGCCAAGCACTTCGGCGAGGTCGGTGGCGATGATCGAGATTTCCGCCAGCACCCACTGGGTACGGGCCGTCCGTGTGCTGTAGCGTTCTCGGCACAACTGCGCCAGGTCACGCCCGGTGGCGATACCCAGACGTGAGCACAGGCACTGCACCACCATCCCCGCCAGGCTCGCCAGCAGCACTACGAACAACAGGCTGTAGCCAAACCGCGACCCGGCCTCGATGGCGGTCGCCCAGTTGCCCGGGTCCATGTAGCCAATGGACACCAACAAGCCGGGACCGGCAAAGCGCAAGACACGTTTGAAAAATGATGCACTGGGGTCAACGGCAACAGTGCCCGCCACTTCCGGCGGGCAAAACGGCGCGGTGCCGACTTTGGGCAAACTGAATTTCACGTGATGGTCCGTCAGCAGGTGGGAAGGCGCAGCTTAGACGTTTCAGTGCATGTGTAACACCCCGTGTAGGAGCTGCCGAAGGCTGCGATCTTCTGGTTTTGTTTTTAAAAATCAAGGTCAAAAGATCGCAGCCTGCGGCAGCTCCTAGGGGGATCATTTTGTATACATAACTTGTGTACATGCAGAATGTTCCTGTTAATGTTGCAAACTGACACACGCTGGAGACGTAACCGTGCTGATGCTCAAACTACTGGTGATTCCAGGCTTTCTGCTGCTGATTTCCCTGGCGGGTAAACGCTGGGGACCGAGTGTGGCGGGTTGGTTGTCGGGGTTGCCGGTGGTGGTCGGGCCGATTCTGTTCTTTCTCGCCATCGAACAGGGTGAACAGTTCGCAGCGCAATCGGCCTTGGCGGCACTGTCGGCGATGTTCGCGATGATCGCCTTCTGCGTGACCTACGCGCAGGTCGCCCAGCGCACGGGATGGCCGCTGGCGCTGGCGATTTCACTGTCGGTGTGGGCCGTGGTTGCGGTGCTGCTGTCGTTGATCCCGCCGTCTCTGCCGGTTTCAGTGATCGCCGCCGCGACAGCCCTTTTGGCCGCGCCCTACCTGTTTCCGTCGGTGCAACCGATCGTTTCCGGCCCGGCGCCCAAGTCCGATAAATTGCTGCTGCGAATGGTGGCCGGCGCCCTGCTGACCCTCGCCGTCACCTTGCTCGCCAGCACCGTCGGCGACCGCTGGAGCGGACTGCTCGCGGTGTTCCCGGTGCTGGGCAGCGTGATGGCCGTTTTTTCCCAGCAGACCCGTGGGCCGGCGTTTACCGCTGCCCTGCTGCGGGCGACTGCCACTGGCATGTATTCGTTCTCGGCGTTTTGTCTGGTGTTGGCGTTAACACTGCCAAGCATGGGGATGAGCGCATTTGCCTTGGGTGTGGCCGTGTCGGTGGCCATGCTGGGCGTAACCAAGCGCCTGCTCAGAAGCACCGCCACAAGCAGCGCAACACGTTCGATTCATTCGCACGAGTAGCCCAACAACACCGTACGTCAATCGAATGGGTTTGGCCCAACATCAGCCTCAGTTCACCACCACTACCGACTGAGGCCTTCACCATGAAATTCTTTTTCCACCCTTCGCCCAACCCAATGAAAGTCGCCCTGCTGCTCGAAGAGTTGCAAACGCCCTACGAGTTGATCGGTGTCGACACCTTCAAGGGTGAGCAACACCTACCCGCCTTCCTGGCGATCAACCCGAACGCCAAGGTGCCTGCGCTGATCGATGGCGACGCCACGGTCTTCGACTCCCAGGCCATCCTGCTGCACTTGGCACAAAAACATCAGCGCTTCCTGCCCACCAACACTGCCGGCCATGGCCAATTGTTGTCGTGGCTGATGTTCATCGCCACGGGCCTGTCACCGTTCTCCGGCCAGGCCGTGCACTTCCTGCACCACGCTCCCGAGGACCTGCCTTATGCGAAGAACCGTTATCTCAAGGAAGTCGAACGCCACTACCGTGTGCTTGATCAGCGCCTGGCCGAACACCAATACCTGGCTGGCGACGTCTACAGCATCGCCGACATGGCGCTCTGGGGCTGGGCCAACTACGCGCCGTATATCCTCGGTGAAAACGGCCTGGCGGCGTACCCGAACGTCAAGCGCCTGTTCGACGAAATCAGCGCTCGTCCGGCTGCCCAACGTGCACTCGGCCTGAAGGAAAAACTGGTGCTGAAGGCTGAGTTCGACGAGGAAACCCGTCGCAACCTGTTCCCGCAAAATCAGGCGTAAACAGCCAGCTTGTTCCTGCTGAGGTGATCAAGCGTTATCCGGTGCGGCGGGAAGTTTGACTGTGCCGGCCCCTGTGGCGAGGAATTCCCTTGCCGCAGGTTTCGGCTATTCGGGTATCAGCAAAGCGCATCGTTTGTCTTTGAATAGGCGTCCTACAACGGACATTTCGTAAAAGGATCGAGGAAATATCCGACGCTTTTTTAAGGTTGGCGGTCAGAAGCGTAGCGCTTAGATTTGCTTCGGCTGAAGTAGCCAATGCCGTCCTACGACAGGGGGTACTTCATCGACACAGCAACGACAACGACCCACATTCCTAATAGACTGCTTTGCATTGATCCTGGAGGTCACATGAGCGCCGAACTTTCCCCCATCGTTTCAGAGTTTGAAACCGAAGAGCAGGCCGCCAGCTATGATCGCTGGTTCCGCGCCAGGGTACAGGCATCGCTGGATGATCCACGTCCGAGTATTCCACATGACGAAGCCATGGCCATGGTTGAGCAAATGTTAGAAGACAAGCGTAAAGCTCGTCGTGCGGCTCGTTAAGTGGAAGCTTCAAGCTCTTGACGCCCTGACAGAAATCATCGATTACATCGAGCAATACAGCCCCGCTGCAGCTACCTCGCTGCACCGCACGATTGTGACTGCAACTGAAGGTTTATCCTTTATGCCCTACAGCTTCAAGTCCGGCCGATTGCCCGATACCAGGGAAATGGTTGTCCACCCGAACTATGTGGTGGTCTACCAAGTGATAGAGCAAGTTGAAATTCTCGCCGTTTTGCATGCCAGGCAGGAATATCCTCGACCCCAAGCATCAACAACCGTCCGTTAGCCCACACTGGAACACGCCCCAACCTCCATGGGATGATCGCGCCCCCACTGCGCGACCTTCCCTGGAGATTCACCCATGTCACTGTTGAGTAAAAAAGCCGTTGTCCTGCTGCTGGCGGCGGCTGCCACGTTGGGGGCGCTGAATGCACAGGCCGCCAAGGCCACGGCGAAGGAAACGGCATCGGTTCAGAAAGTCTCGATGCTCGGCGGCAAATTCACGTTCACCCTGCCCAAGGGCTTCGTCGCCAACCCGCTACCGGCCAGCCCCACCGGCGCGAGCGGCACCATGTACGCTAACGAAACCACCAAAACCGTGGTGATCGCCGCTGAAAACAGCCTGCCGGAAGGCACCACGGTCAAGGACAATGATGGCGCATTTCTTGATGGCACCGTGGCCGACTTCGACGCCGCACAGCGCAAGGCGCTACCGGATTACAACAAGCTCAGCGAAAAAAGCCTGACCCTGAAAAGTACCGGGCTGGGTGTGCGTCAGGTCGACAGCACCGCCACCCAGGGCGGCGGCATGACCCTCAACACCACGCTGATGGCGGCCTCCGGCAGTCACATGAGCGTGATTCAGGTCATTTCCCGCCCCGGCGACATGGCGGCCCACGAGACACTGATCAAGCAGATCGTCAGCGGCAAATGAACCTCAGGGATTGAGGCGCTGCAACCAGGCGCTCAAGTCCTGGATCTCTTCGGTACTGATGCTGTGACCGACACCCTGGTAAGCGTGAAACTCAGGCTCGAGTGAGACGCTTTTCAGCAGGCTGTTGGCCTCGGTGCCGTCACTGAATGGCAGGCGCGTGTCCGCCGTGCCATGACCGATGAAAATCGCCAGCGACTGGCGTTTTTCATCCGGTTTCAACTCAGACCTGAGCACCGGCAAAACTCGCCCGCTCAATGCTGCAAAGCCACCCACCGCTTCGGGATGTCGCAGGGCGACTTCGTAGGACATGATCGCGCCCTGGCTGAACCCCACCAGAAATACCTTGGCAGGTTCGGTGTGATATTTCTGCGCCGCCTGTGCAATGAAATCGAGCAGCAACTGGCCACTGGCGTTCAGGTCATCGGTCTCACCGTTGTAGGCACCTTCACCCTTCTTGCGAAACCACTGGTAGCTGCCCTCTTCCATCACCATCGGCGCCCGCACTGACAGGTAGTTGTACTGCGCAGGCAGAAACTCCTTGATGCCGAACAGGTCCCCCTCGTTACTGCCATAACCGTGGAGGAAAATCACCAGGGGCTCGTCGCGGGAGTCGGCATTGGCCTGCTCCAGGTACTTGAGCGGCAGATCGGTTTGCAGTGGGGTTTGAGCGTGGACAGCGGCGGATGCCAGTAGCGTGAGCAGAGCGAGAATCTTCAACATAAGCCTTCCTTCACAGTGCGCAGGTTTCGGGGTTGAGCCTAACACTGAGAAGCACGCCGAGGTATTTTCGGTGTGTCGACTGCCGTCATCGCCAGCAAGCTGTGCTCCTACAGGACAACACCAATCCCGTAGGAGCACAGCTTGCTGGCGATGAGGCCCAGTGAGCCACCGACGATTCCCGATCAGTCGTTGATCAGCTTGCCCGCCCGAATCGGCTCACGCCCCGCCACCTTCGCCTGCCACGTCCCCGGCTGCGTGTAACGCCCGCGATCGATGGCGAACAATACGCCACTGGTTCCGGCACTCACGGTGGTGACCTTGTCGTTCAGCGGGTCGACCACTTCAAACAGGGCATCGCCCTTCTCCACCCATTCACCGGCTTCGCGCAGGAAACTGACGACGCCG
The DNA here is from genome assembly GCF_050990305.1 of Pseudomonas putida. Lineage (GTDB taxonomy): Bacteria > Pseudomonadota > Gammaproteobacteria > Pseudomonadales > Pseudomonadaceae > Aquipseudomonas > Aquipseudomonas putida_AH. Next base: position 4,119,503 of record NZ_CP158817.1, read on the forward strand.
TGATGCGGGGCGAACAGGTATTGAGTCCCTTCAAACGGCATGCCCTCACAGCATTCGTCCGGCGCAGCCGGCCAGGTGCCCTTGATGAAGCCCTGCTCGGCGAGAAAGCCCAGAATGGCCTCGCAATTGGCTTGTGCCTGATCAACCCGGGTGTCGCCCATGCTGCCCAGTTCAAGGGTGGTCGCCAGGTTAGCCGGTGGGATCGCGGCGTTCGGGAATGCCCGGGCCAGACGCAACCACGGCGAGGAACAAGACTCGTCGAACGAGCTGCCACCGGAGTCTTCACACAGCAACGCCACGCCAGCCTTTAAACGCGCAGCCAGGGATTGCCACTGCGGCCAGTGTTGCGGCAAGGCGTAAATGTGAATGGCGGCGTCAAAATCGCAATGCAGATCGAGGGTGATATCCGCGTCGCAGGCATGGCGCAGCAGCAAGCGATGCATCGCCTCCAGTTGTGAGGTTGCAGCCGGCAGCCCATCGAGTACCTGGCCCATGGTCTGGCGGATCAGCGCGATATTGGCCTCGGCATCGGTGCCCAGGCGATCACCGATCAACTGCGCCACCGGGGCGCTGAGTTCGACGAACGCGCGGTTGAAGTTCTTACCGCTGCCGAGCTCAAAACGGCCCATGTGGCTGCCTTGCAGATGCTGATCAAGCCCGATGGGGTTGGCCACCGGCACCAGTTCGATGACGCCTTGCAACTGCCCCTGGCTTTCCAGCTCGGCCAGGCGTTTCTTCAGTTCCCAGGCGGTGCGCATGCCCGGCAGTTCATCGGCGTGCAGGCTGGCCTGGATGTAGACCTTGCGCGTGCCGGCGCCATAGCGGAACACGCTGAGCGTGCGTTCGGTCCCGAGGTGGCTCCAGGGCAGTGGATGGTCGATGCGTTGCATAGCGGGAACTCCTGAAATACTGGAAAACGGCGAGATCACCTGTGGGAGCGAGCCTGCTCGCGATAACGGTTGGTCAGGCACTGATGCACTGACTGATCGATCGCTATCGCGAGCAGGCTCGCTCCCACAGGTTTCTCGATTCAATAGAAACAAAGCATAAAAAAAGTGGCCACCGCGTCAACGGGGCCACTCTTTTGACCGGCTCGATTACTGCTCGCCGTAAACGTCAAACTTGAAGTACTTGTCCTGCACTTGCTTGTACTTGCCGTTGGCGCGAATTTCGGTGATGGCCTTGTTGAATTGCTCGGCCAGGGCGGTATCGCCCTTGCGCACGGCAATACCGGCACCGCCACCGAAGTATTTCGGATCGTTGTACTCAGGGCCTACGAACGCGAAACCTTTACCCGCGTCGGTCTTCAGGAAACCGTCGTCGAGGTTGACCGAGTCGGCCAGCAGCGCATCGACACGACCGGAGACCATGTCCAGGTTGGCTTCCTGTTGGGAGCCGTAACGCACCAGCTCGATGCCGGCCGGCACCAGCACTTCGGTGGCGAAGCGGTCGTGGGTACTGGCGCGCAGCACACCGACTTTCTTGCCCTTGAGTTCGGTCAGCGGGTCCTTGATGTCGGTGCCTTCCTTCATCACGAAGCGCGCCGGGGTGTGGTAGTACTTGATGGTGAAATCGACGTTCTTCTTGCGATCGTCAGTGATGGTCATAGACGACAGGATGGCGTCGATTTTCTTGACCTTCAGCGCCGGGATCAGGCCGTCGAATTCTTGCTCGACCCAGGTGCACTTCGCTTTCATCTGCTCGCACAGCGCGTCGCCGATATCGACGTCGAAACCGGTGAGTTTGCCGTCTGGGGTTTTCATCGAGAAGGGTGGGTAACCGGCTTCGATACCGATGCGGATCGGCTTGGCGTCTTCGGCCACGGCGGTCAGGGACAACATCGACAGTGCCAGGGCACCGAACATCACTAGCTTCTTCATTTATAACTCCTGTGTGCGGAGGCTTTTATTGGCAGCTTTGATTGGCGGCCTTCGGTCGTTTGCTTGTGGCGGGTACAACCGAAGAGGCCGGCAGTCTAGAGCGGCTTGTGCGGTGGCACAAGATTGCGGCAGCGTTCGGTTCAAAGAGCCTTGCTGGTGACGCGTCCGATTTTGCGGCACATTGAGCGTCAACCTGCAGACACAAGAGTAGCGTGATGTCCGAACTCAACCTCATCCAGCATCACCCTGCCGAAGGGCCGGGGGCCATTGCAGACTGGGCAGCCTCCCGTGGCGTGACGCTGAACGTCTTTCGTGCCGACCTTGGCCAGTTGCCACCCGTCAGTGCCGCGCCCGCGATTGTGCTCGGTGGCCCCTACGAGTCCAACGCCGGACCGGCATGGCTGGAAGCAGAACGCCAATGGCTGGCCGCCAGCCTGGAACAAGACGCTCCCGTGTTCGCCATTTGCCTGGGGGCGCAATTGCTGGCCCTGAGCCTTGGCGGCAAGGTACGGCGCATGGCGCGAAGTGAAACTGGCTGGACCTGCGTGGACTTCAGCGATGGCCAGCGATTGCAGGTGCTGGAGTGGCACGAAGACGCCATCGACCTGCCGCCGCAGGCGCAATTGTTGGCCAGTAGCGAGCAATGTGAGCAGCAGATGTACCGCGTCGGGCCGACGCGGGTGGGATTGCAGTTTCATCCAGAGTGGAATGCCGAATCCGTGGCGGTGCTCAATCAACATTTTGGTGACGAGTCGCCGTTGCCTCGGGGCCCGCAGGACAGCGCCGCCCATGCCGCCGTTCTTGAGTGGCTGCAGGTGACGCTGGATGAGTGGTGGGCGGCATCAGTGGTTCGCTGAGCTTTCGGCACTCAGCTTTGTGGTGAGGGGATTTATCCCCTCACCACAGTTGATCATAGGCGGCTGAAAATCAGCATTCGCAACCGATCGCCGTATTGACCGGCCGCGGCACGGCCACACTCAACTCAAACCCTTCATCCAGCCACCCCGTCACACCGCCAATCATCTCCTTGACCGGGTACCCCAGCGCCGCCAGTTTCACGGCGGCCTTGTTCGCGCCATTACAGTGCGGACCAGCGCAATAAACCACGAACAAGCTGTTTTTCGGGTAAGCCGCAAGACCTTCGGCCGTCAGCAGTCGCCCCGGAATATTGATCGCACCCGGCACATGGCCGCGCTCGAACGCCAACGGGCCACGCACGTCCACCAGGACAAAATCGATGTCGCCGGCCTGTTGGCTGCCGTAGACATCGGAACAGTCGGTTTCGAAAGTCAGACGGTTGCTGAAGTGCATCAGGGCGATGGCCGAGGGGGCGGCGGGAATTTCGCGGACCAGGCTGGTCATGGGCAGTGCTCCAGGGTGTGAGTGGGTGTGACCAGACTTTATCCGCCTGCCACTTGCCGCTACAGTGGCGCACAAGACACTCACCGGGAATTTTCCGCCAAATGCAGCCTACCCCTGGATTGGTCGCAATTGTGGCCTACGACGGCCTCTGTACCTTCGAATTCGGCATCGCCGTGGAGATTTTCGGCCTGGCGCGGCCGGAGTTCGATTTTCCGTGGTACGAACACCAGATCGTCGCTGTCGACCCGGGGCCGATGCGCGCCATGGGGGGCATACAGGTCTTGGCCGATGGCGGCCTGGAGCTGCTCGGACAAGCGCGGACCATCGTGATCCCCGGCTGGCGCGACCGCAATGCCGCCGTACCCGAGGCACTGCTCGCCGCCCTGCGCCAGGCCCATGCCCGGGGCGCGCGGTTGTTGTCGATCTGCTCGGGGGTATTCGTGCTGGCCGCCACCGGGTTGCTCAATGGCCACGGCGCCACGACACATTGGCGCTACACCACGGAGCTGGCCGAACGCTTTCCCGACATTCTGGTAGACCCGGATGTGTTGTATGTCGACTCGGGCCAGTTGATCACTTCCGCTGGCAGTGCCGCCGGTATCGATGCCTGCCTGCACCTGGTGGCACGGGATTTTGGCACGCAAGTGGCCAATTCGGTGGCGCGGCGCCTGGTGATGTCACCGCAACGCACCGGTGGCCAGGCGCAATTCATTCCAACCCCGGTCAGTCCGACGCCTCGCAGCGATCTTTCCCGCGTCATGCAGTGGGCACGCGAGCGACTGCACGAACCGCTGGAGGTGCGCGACCTGGCCAGCGAAGCAGCCATGAGCGAACGCACGTTTCTGCGGCGCTTCAGCGAGGCCAGCGGCCAGTCGCCCAAGACTTGGCTGCAACACGAACGCCTGGGCCGCGCCCGCGAGCTGCTGGAAAGCACTGATCAAAACACCGAGCAGATTGCCGGGCAGTGTGGTTATCGGTCGGTGGAAAGTTTTCGGGTGGCGTTTCGAACAGTGGTTGGGGTACCGCCGTCGGTGTATCGGGAGCGGTTTGGGCGTGGGGTAAAAGCTGCTTTTTGAGGAGACCATTAGGGCCTTATCGCGAGCAAGCTCAGCTCCTACAGGATCACCACCGCACCTGTATGAGCTGAGCTTGCTCGCGATGGCGTCAGTCCGGATAACCCATCACTCAAGGCTTGCACAGCAAATAGGTATCCATGATCCACCCATTGGCCAGCCGAGCCGCCTTGCGCACTCGCTCGATCTCGTCCGCCACGTCCCCGAGCCTGCCGCTGATCAGGATTTCATCCGGCGTCCCCAGGTAAGCCCCCCAATAAATCGCGGCGTCCCTGTCCGCCACCTGCTGGTAGGCATCCTGCGCATCGAGCATCACTACCAGACTGTCGGCATCACTCACCTGCCCCGCCGTCAGGCGGCGGCCGGTGGTGATTTCCACCGAACGACCGATCTGGTTGAGCGGCACTTTGTGCTGTGCCGCCAAGGCTTGGACGCTGGTAATGCCGGGGATCACCTCGAACTCGAACGCACAGGCGCCTGAGTCGAGAATCGCCTGCAGGATACGAATAGTGCTGTCGTACAACGCCGGGTCGCCCCACACCAGGAAACCGCCACACTGGCCGTCGCACAGTTGCTCGTTGATCAGCCGCTCGAAGGTGCGCTGCTTGGCCAGGTTCAAATCATCGACACGGGTGGCGTATTCCACATCACCACGCTCGCGTTCCGGACTTTGCGCTTCGACAAAGCGGTAGTCACGATCGGTGATGTAGCACTCGCAGATGTCGCGGCGCAGGTCGATCAGTTTGTTCTTGCTCTGGCCCTTGTCCATGAGGAAGAACACGTCGACCCGATTCAGCGCCTTTACCGCTTGTATCGTGATGTAGTCGGGATTGCCGGCGCCGATGCCAATGACCAGCAGTGTCTTCATCAAAACGTTCCTTCGGGCTCGATGCCCGGCAGGCGCAGCCGCCAGCAACCATTGAACCTCAGTTCGATGGCCGACAACGGCTCGACATCAATCACATTGAACGCCGGACTTTTCAACACGATTGTCAGTGCGGCGCGAATGATAAACGGATGGGTCACGGCCACGACATGACCGGGTGTGGCCTGCAATGTCGCCAGCCAGGCGGCCACTCGATCGACGACTTGCGTCACTGATTCGCCGCCATGAGGTGCCGAAGCGGGGTCGGCGAGCCAGGTATCGAGCTGTTCGGGTTCGGTTTTTTGCAGGTCGTTGATGCGTACCCCGCTCCAGGCGCCGAAATCGCAATCTCTGAGTGCCTCGACAATCTCCACGCGGCTGCCGAACAGCTCAGCGCTTTGCCGGGCTCGCAGTTCCGGAGCGCTCATCAGTCGGGAACCCTTGAACTGAACGCTGCGCGAACCCTTGGCCGATTGCCAATCCATCTCCAATGGCTCATTTGTAGGAAAACGCGCCAATTTTTGTGCGACGGTTCTCGCGTGGCAGATCAGGGTCAAACGGGTTGCCTGCACGAAAAATCTCTCTGTTGATAGACGTGAAAAACGGCGTCTGGCCGTCGAACATTGCGCAATTGTGCCGTAAGTCAACTGATCGGGGGTGTTTCATGCGAGCCAATGATGCGGGCCTGCTCAGGCATTTCACCGTGCTATAGAAGCCATTTCCGACAGCTCTATAGGCCATGCCCTACAAGGTCGATCGACTTCGGCGTAGCCTTTGACGCCAAGGCTTTCACCCGCTGACTTGACGCCCGAAACGGCGCGAAAATTAACTAGACATGTCATACGCGTTAACTAAATACTGGTTTCAACGGATTACCAACACCCCCCATCCAGCAGGAGCCCGGATGCCCTCGTTCAAAGACCCGATCGCCGATCCTGATCCGGACCTTACACCGTCCAGATGCCAAGCCATACGCACCTCCAGGACCCTGCGCCGCTTGCACGGCCCAGACCGGATATCACGTGTGGCCATGTAACGTTAATGACTGAAAAAAAGAGCGGAGCCTGAGCAGGCCTCCGCCGCTTCAACGCGTGGAAACCGACAGTGATAGTCAGGTCCGGTGCCTGTCACCGGAACCGTTGATACAGGAGTGCATCCCATGCTGGTCTTGCGTCCAGTGCAGTTAAACGACCTGCCCCAATTGCAGCGACTCGCCCGCGAAAGCATGGTGGGCGTCACGTCCTTGCCAGACGACAGCGAACGCCTGCGAGACAAAATTCTCGATTCTTGCACCTCGTTCGAGCAAAACGTGCAAAGCCCAGGCCCCGAGAACTACTGTTTCGTGCTGGAGGACCTGGCGACCCAAAGCCTGAGGGGATGCTCGGAAATCCTCGCCACAGCTGGCTTCAGTGAACCGTTCTACAGTCTGCGCAACCGTCACTTCAACAGTGCCTCGCGGGAACTGAACATCGAACACGAGGTGCCGGCGTTGTCGGTGTGCCAAGACCTCAGCGGCCACACCTTGCTGCGGGGTTTCCATATCGACGCCGCACTGGAACGCACGGCTTTCTCGCAACTGTTGTCACGGGCACGACTGCTGTTCATCGCGGCCCACGCCCGACGTTTTTCCGATGCGGTGATCACCGAGATCGTCGGCTACAGCAGCGATGAGGGCCACTCGCCGTTCTGGGATGCAGTGGGTAAACACTTCTTCGATCTGCCCTATGTAGAGGCTGAACGGCTGTGCGGACTGGAAAGCCGGACCTTTCTCGCCGAATTGATGCCGCAATACCCGATTTACGTGCCGATGCTGCCCCAGGCCGCACAAGACTGCATCGGTCGTATTCACCCCGATGGCCAGGAAGCCTTCGATATCCTTGAGCGCGAGGGATTCGAAACCAACAGCTATGTCGACCTGTTCGATGGCGGCCCGACGCTGTTTGCGCGTACGGCCGCCATCCATTCAATTGCCCACAGCCACAGTGCCCTGGCCAATCCGGGATCAGTCATCGACGCCCGCGGCCGTTATCTGGTGAGCAATGATTCGCTGGAAAATTATCGCGCCATCGTCGCCGACCTCGACTACGTCGCCGGTCAACCGGTGACCCTCGACGCCAGCCTGTGTGCAGCGTTGAAGGTGAGCGAGGGCAGCCCGATCCGGCTGATCGCCTTGTGAGCATCCACCGGCCCGGTGCCCAACGACAACGCCCGAACTGGCGTGTAATAGGAGCTGTCGCATGATTGTCCGTCCGGTACAGGTCACCGACCTGCCCGTATTACTCGCCCTGGCCCGACAGGCCGGCCGCGGATTGACCAACCTGCCAGCCAATGAGGAACGCCTGACCCATCGTCTGCGCTGGGCGCAGAGGACGTTTGCCGAACAGGTCGAGCGCGCCGATGCCGACTACCTGTTCGTGCTCGAAGACGATGATCAGCAAGTGATTGGCGTCAGTGGCCTGACCGGGGCCGTCGGCCTGCGCGAACCCTGGTACAACTACCGGCTCGGGCTGACCGTCAGCGCATCAAAGGATCTGGGCATCCGGCGGCACATCCCGACCTTGTTCCTGAACAATGAAATGACCGGTCAATCGGAACTTTGCTCTTTGTTTCTGCGCCCAGACCAACGCCTGGGGGAGCGCGGTCGTTTACTGTCCCTGTCTCGTCTGTTGTTTGTCGCGGAGTTCCCGCACCTGTTCGGCGACAAACTCATCGCCGAACTACGCGGCAGCGCCGACGAGCATGGCTGCTCACCGTTCTGGGACAGTGTGGGTCGACACTTTTTCAAAATGGACTTCAGCCATGCCGATCACTTGTCGTGGTTGGGCAACAAGTCGTTCATCGCCGAACTGATGCCACGCCAGCCGCTCTACACCTGCCTGCTCACCGAACAAGCCCAAGCCGTGATCGGCAAGCCCCACGCCAACAGCGAGCCGGCACTGAAAATCCTGGCCGCAGAGGGCTTTGCCCACCAGGGTTACATCGACATCTTCGACGCCGGCCCGGTCATCGAGGCGCCGGTGCCGAACATCCGTACCGTGCGCGACAGCCAACTGCTGGAGCTGGCAATCGGCACCCCGGACGATCAGGCACCGATGTGGCTGATCCACAACCGTCGCCTGGAAAACTGCCGCATCACCACCGCACCGGCCCGACAGGTCGGCCATTGTTTGATGATCGACCGGCCCACCGCCAAACGCCTGCAACTGCAAACGGGAGACTCGGTGCGTTGCGTGCCGTTGCGCCATCAACTGCAGCAGGCTGTCGCGGCTTGATCACCGGGACCGTTGCGCCGCCAGGCACAGCTACGACGAGCGAGCACTCGAACACTTTGGCAGCAATCGCCCTGAATTCGTCATCATTTCCCCCCTGCACCCGTGATAGCCTTTAACACTTTCGGCGTTGACACTTTTGCTCAAGCCCTTCCATTCCATTGGTGGAACTCATATGTCCAGGCTGTCTCATCAAGATTTACGCCGTAATTTCCGTCAACTGCTCGCCTCCAACACTTGCTACCACACGGCATCGGTCTTCGACCCGATGTCGGCTCGTATCGCCGCCGACCTGGGGTTCGAAGTGGGGATTCTCGGTGGCTCGGTGGCCTCGTTGCAGGTATTGGCCGCCCCTGACTTTGCCTTGATCACCCTCAGTGAGTTCGCCGAACAGGCCACCCGCATCGGTCGTGTCGCCCAATTGCCGGTGATCGCCGACGCCGACCATGGCTACGGCAACGCGCTCAATGTCATGCGCACCATCGTTGAGCTCGAGCGTGCCGGCGTGGCAGCCCTGACCATCGAAGACACCTTGCTGCCGGCGCAATTCGGCCGCAAATCCACCGACCTGATCACAGTCGCCGAAGGCGTCGGCAAAATCCGCGCGGCGCTGGAAGCCCGGTGCGATTCGGAAATGGCCATCATCGCCCGCACCCACGCAGGCATTCTGCCAGTCCAGGAAATCATTAGCCGCACCCGGCAATACCAGGCCGCTGGCGCGGACGGCATCTGCATGGTGGGGGTCAAGGATTTCGATCATCTGGAACAAATCGCCGAGCACCTGAGCGTGCCACTGATGCTGGTGACCTACGGCAACCCGTTGTTGCGTGATGACAAGCGCTTGGCGGAACTGGGTGTGCGCATCGTGATCGACGGCCACGGCGCCTACTTTGCTGCAATCAAGGCCACCTACGACAGCCTGCGCGAACAGCGGCAGATCTTCACCCAGGCCGCAGACCTGAGCGCAACCGAATTGACGCATACCTACACTCAGCCGGAAGCCTACATCCGTTGGGCGGAAGAGTTCATGAGCGTGAAGGAGTGATCGGCAACCGCCATTTCTCTGTCCCGCATCCGCTGTAGGAGCGAAGCTTGCTCGCGAAGACGGTAACCCAGTCAACATTGATGCAAACCAGATCACCGCCATCGCGAGCAAGCTTTGCTCCTACAAAGATCATCCGCGAACAATTTCCTGACCCGCCTACACCAACCGCTCAATCTTCTGATGCTGCCAGACCAGTTTGTAGTAAAGCGTCTGCAACGTCAGCATCCCCAGATACGCCACCGGAAACGCCATCCACACCCCTTGCAGACCGAACCGCGCATCCAATAGATAAGCCACCGGCAGCTGTATGCCCACCACGCACACAATGGAAATCGCCACCGGCACCATCACCGTACCGCTGGCGCGCATGATGCCGCCGATGATCGCCTGGAAGCCGAACACCAGCAGGCTCCAGAGCATGATGTGCAACAGGTGGTCGGCCATGCTCAGCGTCGCCGCTTCGGTGAGGAACGAGCCCAGCAACCGGTGCGACAGCAGATACCCCAACACCACCAACCCACCGGTCAGGCACACGTTGATCATCAACCCGGTGCGCAGAATCGGTCCGATGCGTTCGATGCGCCCAGCCCCAATCGCCTGCGCCCCGAGGATCGACGCCGTGATCGCAATCGACAGCGCCGGGAACTGCACGTAATTGACGATCTGTGTCACGGCCCCGTACGCCGCCGTCGCCTGGGAGCCGTGTTGGTTCACCAGCGCCAGAATCACCAGCTCCGACAGCGACAACACCACCATCTGCAACCCAGTGGGCAAGCCGATACGCAGCACTTTGCCGAGGATCGCCCAATCGAGCTTCATCGCCGCAAAAAACTCGCGGTCCGGCGCCAGCGGGTGCCCCTTGCGAATCAAGCGCCACGCCAGCCACCCCATCGCCGCGAGGTTCCCCGCCAACCCGGCAAACGCCGCACTCTGAATCCCCATCATCGGCAAACCGAACCAGCCGCGAATCAACGCCGGCGTCAGCGCCAGCCCGATCATGGTCGAGACCAGCAACGCCAACAACGGCGACAGCGTGTCACTCACCCCGCGCAGCAACTGCGTGAACAACACAAACACCAACAGCGACGGCATGAACCACAGCATCACATGGGCATACGACACCGCATCGTCCAGCACATCCCCGGGCGTGCCCAACCCCATCAACGAAGGCCGCGCGAACGCACTCCCCAACACCGCCGCCACCAAGCCGATCAACAGCCCCAGCAACAAGGTCGACCCGGCAATTGCCTTCACCAAATGCGGCTCGCGAGCGCCCCAGGCCTGGCCGATCAAAACACCCGCGCCAGCGCCTAGGCCGATGACCAGGGCGATGAAGAAAAACACGATGGGGAACATCCCGGACACCGCCGCCAAAGCCTGGGTGCCGAGCATCTGGCCGATGTAGATGCTGTTGACGGTGCCGGACATGGATTGGAGGAAGTTCGACAGGACCATCGGGGCGAGGAACAGGAGGTAGGTTTGCCAGAGGGGGCGTTGGGGTTTGGTTGGGGTTTGCATGGGGTGGAGGTCCATCTCGACTGCTGGCGTGTGATTGAGGATAGCTTCGGTCAGTTGTGGTCTAGGGGCAATGAACATTTGCAGGCGTGTTTAAAATTCTATTGAAGTGATGTGAACAGTCCGGGATTTCATCAGCCGGGTCCTACATGAAGCTCGGAATGCATCAACTGTTTTCGTTGATTTAATACGGCTTATAGTCAGCCCCGTCGCTGTAATGGCGATTCGGGTTTGGCGACCTGAATACAGAGAATGACCAACTGCCGGCCTAGGGCCAATTAATCAGAGATCATTCAATATGAATCGATACATGCCCCTCACCGGGATCGACCTAGTTCCAGCTTCTTTACTCATTGATACCGAAGCCCCGCTCGACGTTTTGCAAGCCACGGCGGATTACCGTATTCGTGCGGTTACGCAAGTGCTGGAGAACATTGCCTTCCGTGCCGAGATTGGTTGCGACACGGTGGTCTTGTCGGACTTTTGCAAACTGCTGGCCATCCCGTTGCGCGATGGTTGTGACTTGATGGATGTGATTGGAAAGCGTTTGCGGACGCAGGCGGCGGAGTAAATGAAAACGGGCGCCAAGGCGCCCGTTTCTTGTTAACCATTTCCCCTTAAAGAGGCAGATACATTAGCAATGTCAATCAAAAGTATATTTCCCCTCTACCATGAATGTCGGCTCTCTCCAGTTAGGCCCTCTCCTAACTCCGGTTCCAGTAAGCTCAACAAAGCCGGCTTCACGCATCTTTCTCAGGACATTCAATAGCCCCATGATGTCGCCCACATGCGCCCAACCAGCCCTGTTGTAAAATCTGTCCAGTTGAGGGAGGGAGATACCTAACTCATTTTTCGTGAAGAATAGAATCACCTCTTCAGGTTTTTCATTGAGCACAATTTCAATTATGACGCTCATTATTTTATCCCCCCGAGTTGTTCGTACATTTTTTCTGTTGTTTATCATCCGCTTCTAAAGCATCAGGTGTGTAGAGCAATTCAGAAGCACCCTTGAGTTTGTAATCTTCCAGCGTCGCCGCGTGGGTATTATTCCAAGTAGCACCTTCATCTTTCGGATTTACGCCATCTGCCACACCTAACACCCTGAAACGTTCAAGCTCTCTAAGTTCATGAGTATAGAAACGTTTGTCGATATCCGTGACTACTAATTTACCCTGAAGAATTTTTTCCAAGCGTTCAATCATGATGACATTGGCATCCGAAGGCTCAAATCGGCCCGTATGCAATTTCACCAGATCAATGCCAGCTTGCGTCACGATGGCTTTAGTCCAATCTAGATCCAAAATTGGGCCTCCGGCCTTGGCGGGATTGTAAGGCCGACCACTGTACTTTCCTCTTGTGGTAGCCCCTTCATAAGGACTATTGAAAACAACATAGATTGGCGGCAAGCCACTACTGATCGGAAAGCAGTAAATACAATCTCTGAAGTCCGGCGATTCGAAAGCAGGTAAAATTTCGGGCTGCACGAGTATTGGCAACAACTCAACACCCGTGTAATGCGGTACTTCCACAGGCCTGACAGGTGATGTTGTCGAACTGCTATCCCAGTGAATAATAGGGAAACTGAGGGTGATGGGTAATATGTCGGCGGAGGTAAAACTGTAGCTGTTGGTCTTCTTGTCGAACTCCAGTGCCCGAACTGGCACCGCTGAAGAATTGCTCCCTCCTGCCGGAGTTGCAACGATTGAGTATTGGCCACGGTCACCATAAATACGATAAGGAAGATCGATGGTTCCTTCGACAGCGGCTATTTCATTCAGGTCAGCCGGTGTATCTGGCAAAACTGCACGACCAGAAAGTTTGAGAACCGTTTGAGGATAAAGCTCGCCGTTACCCAGTTCGGGTGAGTAGAGCAAAGTACCAATTCCAATAGCCGTCGCTCGACTAAGAAGTGCTTCTCCCAATCCCGCCAACAACAGAGTGCCTTTACGGATCACTGCCTCGAAGGTCCAACCTTCCGCGCTTTGGAGAGTAGCGGCACCCGCCACCGTCACAACCTGTGCGGCTTGACTAATGGTCAACTTGAAGTTGTAGGCAGTCTCACCTCTAGCCAGGGCAGAATGGATTTCGGCATCTAAAACTGGAGAGGCATTCTCTAAAATGGAAACAGCCTCGACGAGGATTCGTTTAAAGTAGGCGGCTGCCAGAGATCTCAGGAATTGTTCATAAAGGCCTAGGCGCTCCTCTTCGTGATCAACTGCATCCAAATAAGCTGCGAATAGCTCGGCACTCTCCATACTGTCTAACGACAATGAATCTATGCCAAAAAATCTATTCGCCTCATCCCAACTCCTGTTCATTCTAACTTGCTGCAGAAGCTCGACGATAACCGCTTTCTTTTTTAAGCTTCCTTCCAACTTATTGAGTTGATGGGGATCAGCAACTGAATTTATGCGCCCCTCTATTTCATCTCGCACATTCGCTGTGCCACTCGAAAACAAGCTTCCTATTTGATTTTGCACCGATCGCGCTATAGCTACTAATTTTGAATACGGGTCGCGCTCTTTATCGATAGTTTCAATACGATATGCAACAGTAACCGCCGGGAGGGCTCCATCCCACTTTAGAGCACTATCAAAACTTGAAATAAACCCCGAACACCCCTTGCGTGGACTTAACGAAGCACTCGATGATTTCAAAGGCGGAGAAAAAACGATAGATTCTTGCATGCAGCATTCCTTGCAATAAATTGAATCCCATGTGATAGAAGCACCCAACTTATGCCGCAATAACAAAACCCTATCAACAGTAAAATATTTACTGAATTTTCCGCACTCAGAAATTAGTTAAAACCAGTAAAAAACGGATCAAAAAAAAAACCGGGACGGGTTTATTTCGTAAATATTTACGTCCCTTATTACTTGCAGTGTATTTTCCAGATTTGAATCGATGGTTTGGCGGTTGGACTGAAACGCTAGACAGGCCTCCGTTTTTTCGCATCGGGTTAAAAGCCTATTCGGTTTACGGCTCATTCCCCAGCCGCCAACACTTCCCCGCAATTCAGCATGTCTTGCCTCTATTTCTGCCATTTCTCCCGCTTACACCGCCACACCTGCCAACAATGATGGCAAACAGCTACGCTCCCCCCGTCCTCTCCGACACATCTTCATCCCCCAAAACCAACCTATGACGTTGTGGCGAGGGAGCTTGCTCCCGTTGGACCGTTCCGTACTCGGGCTAACAGGAGCAAGCTCTCTCGCCACAGGGTCATCGCCATCCTTGCCCAAGTACCATCCCCCTGCCCCAAGATTGCAACGTGGCCGGTTGGGTCAGTGTGTACGCTTCATCAGTGATCACCGCGATACCTGTAAGAGCCGAGCTTGCTCGCGATGGCGTCATTACATTCAAGATTGATGTCGGCTGATCCGACGCCATCGCGAGCAAGCTCGGCTCCTACGAAGAGCAAAGCGCAAAGTGCTGAGAAAAAGGTTGGCCTGTAGGAGCAGAGCTTGCTCGCGATGGCGGCGTTACATTCAAAATTGATGTCGGCTGATCCGACGCCATCGCGAGCAAGCTCGGCTCCTACGAAGAGCAAAGCGCAAAGTGCTGAGAAAAAGGTTTACCTGTAAGAGCAGAGCTTGCTCGCGATGGCGGCGTTACATTCAAGATTGATATCGGCTGATACGACGCTATCGCGAGCAAGCTCGGCTCCTACGAAGAGCAAAGCGCAAAATACCGAGAAAAAGGTTGGCCTGTAGGAGCAGGGCTTGCCCGCGATGGCGTAGTTACATTCAAGATTGATATCGGCTGATGCGACGCTATCGCGAGCAAGCTCGGCTCCTACGAAGAGCAAAGCGCAACGTGCTGAGAAAAAGGTTTACCTGTAGGAGCAGAGCTTGCTCGCGATGGCGTCATTACATTCAAGATTGATTTCGGCTGAACCGACGCTATCGCGAGCAAGCTCGGCTCCTACGAAGAGCAATGAGCAATGAGCAATGAGCAATGAGCAATGAGCAATTGCGCGTAACCATTGACTGCATCAATAGTCACCATTAATTCAATGAAGTTCTCTTAAAATTCCTGCGGCGTAACATCTGCTCCATACCCACCGACAACACCCTGGAGCACACGATCATGAAACGCCAAACCCTTCTCAGCATCGCTTTCTCGGTTTTCGCAGTGAACGCTTTTGCCGCTACCTCTGCTCAACCTGTAGTCGCCGAAGGCGGCTCGGATCGCCTGATCGAAAGTCGTGTCGCTGAGGGCGGTTCGGATCGCTTGATCGAGAATCGTGTCGCTGAAGGGGGCGCTGATCGCCTGCTGGAAAGACGCGCTGTCGCTGCCGATGGCTCAGATCATTTGAAAGGCAACACCGTCGCTGCCGATGGCTCGGATCACCTGAAAGGCAACACCGTCGCTGCCGATGGCTCGGATCACCTGAAAGGCAACACCGTCGCTGCCGATGGCTCGGATCACCTGCAACACAACACCCTTGCCTGACGACATCGTTTCACCGCATCAACAAAAAGCCCGGCCTGATCAGCCGGGCTTTCTCGTTTCAATGGAAAAAGCATGCACGCCCTATTTGGGGAAATCCCCCCAAAACAGGCTGAGTTTCCCCAGTCTTTGCACGTGGGCAAGTTGGGACCACAAAGAGCAAATGACGAGGTATCGACCGCAACACCGCAGCACGACAGTTCCCTCCTACCAAAGCGCAGGAGCCGTTCAGGGTTTGGCATAGAGAATGCTGGGTACGTCCCGAGGATCGATTGAGTAGTTCAAGCGGCTAAAACCGGATGATTCAGCACGCACAGGACGCTCCCCATGCCAGCCATTTCAACACTGCTCAAACGCCTGCGACCGGGAGCACCCGAGTCGATTGCGCCGACCCGGCAGTCCAACCTGCTACGCGGCTTTTCAATCATCAGTTTCATGCTGATTGGTGCGATCGCCATTGGTCTGGGTTCGGTGTCGACCCGTTACCTGGTCACCGAAAGCCTGGAGCGCGATGCGCTGCTGTCCGCGCAATTTATCCAGACCATCGCCAAAGGCGAGATACGTCATCACGAGCTGACCGGGATGCGAATGGGCGATGTGCTGGCAGCCACCCCCTATGGAATGCTCTCGCCAGAAATGGCGCAGAGCAGGCAGCGGGCGCGCGCCGAGTTTCTCGACCACCTTGCCCACCTGCCGGACTCACTACTGATCAGTATCTATTCTCCGCTTCGGACCGTGATGTGGTCGACCAACGCACAGCTGATCGGCAAAAAAGTCCTCAACGATGAGGCGCTTGAAGCGGCCTTCAGCTCCAGGGATCGGGTATCCACCCGGTACAGCAATGCCGATCAAATGCGTCCAGAGCAGCAATTCTTGCACCCGCCCAAAATGTTCTTCATCGAGAGCTACATTCCCCTGATCGATGACCTGGGCAATACCCTGGCCGTAGTGGAAATCTACAAGGAGCCGGCAGACTTGATCGAACGCCTCGATCGCGGCCACTGGATTATCTGGCTGTCCACGGCGGTGGGCGGCCTGTTGCTCTATCTGGGGCTGTATTGGATTGTGCGCCGGGCATCGAATCAACTGGCGTCGCAGGAAGCGCAATTGGTCGCCAACAAGACCTATGTGGGCCTGGTCGAAATGTCCACGGCGGTCGCCCATAGCCTGCGAAACCCCCTTGCCTGCATCCGTTCGAGCGCGGAATTGGCCAATGCCATGGAGGGTCAACCGGCGAGAAAGAACATCGACGATATTGTCGGTCAGGTGGACCGGATGGCGCAGTGGGTGCACGAACTGCTGCTGTGCCTGCGGCCGATCCGGGGTGAGGCAGAGTTGGTGGAACCCATGGTGGTGGTGCAGGCCACGCTGGTCGGCTTCAGCACACAATTGGGTCAATCCAGCATCCAGGTCGAGTTCAAGAATGAGCCTGTCCCCAGGATCATCAGCAACCTGCTGTTGCTTACTCAGATTCTCAATAGCGTGGTTGCCAATGCCATCGAAGCGATGCCCGAAGGGGGGAAGCTGACCATCCAGGCCGATGTGGACGAGGCCCAGCAATGGTTGCACCTGACCATTGCCGACACCGGGGAAGGTAGCGCACGGCAGCAGGAAATGATGGCCTTCAAATCCTTCTACACCACCCGGCAAGGCCGGCTCGGCATCGGTTTGATCATGGTCAAGCAGATCATGGAAAGCTTTGGCGGTGAAGCCGGCCTGACCTACCACGAACAACACGGAACCTCCGTGATTTTGAGATTCAAGGTCGTGGAAAGAAAGGCCAGCGTGTTGCGTTGATCTCGTCTTCGCGCAGCCTGTGCTTTCACCTGCCGGACGAAGACTGACTGCGCCTTACCGGGATGCATCAAGGACAAGCCTGCCCCGTAAATGACGACCCATGCTTTTCTCGATCACTACTCTCGCCTCGCTCTACGGATACGTCGCAACGTCGAGCGGGTCGGCAATGTCTTCCAGGCGTAAAACTTCAGGGCTGCCGTATTCGTATACACGTATGGCTTTCGTGGAGATCTCGGCTATTTGGGAAGTAAGGAGAAACATTGCGCTGCGAGGGATGGGTCCTCGCAGCGCGGGGGGATCAGCGACGGCGCGCGTCGAGGCTGAAACGACCGGCACCGAAAGCCACGACTTGCAGCAGGCCACCGGCCATGGCGATGTTCTTGAAGAAGTGGATGAACTGGTTTTGATCGCCCAGTGCGTTATGGAACGCCAGTGCGGTGAACACACTGAACACGGCCAGTACAGCGGCCACGCTGCGGGTTCGATAACCGGCGATCAGTGCCAGGCCACCGCCGATCTCGACAATGATCGCCAGCGCCAGCGCCAGTTGCGGAAACGGCAGACCTACGGAACCGATGTAGCCGACCATCATCGCGGGAGCTGCCAGTTTCGAGAAACCGGAGAGAATGAAGATTGCGCTGAGCAGTACACGACCGACCAATGACGCCGTGGCCTGGGTCACGTCGGCACGGCTCTGTTCGGAAGTCGTGGAATGAGCGATGTTTGCAGAAGTCGTCATGAGGTAATTCCTTCAAAATGTGCGCGACTCGCCATGAATCGCTGCGGTGAAGAAATCTTGCACCCCATCAGCTAATCTTAATAGACGACTAATTTAGATCATTAGGTTCGAATAAATCGGCAAGCTGCATTCGACACAACAGGCGGGGCGCAATCGAAGCGGCCGGCCATCTCCACTACGCTCAAGGAAACAAGCATGATCTCGGATCCCGGAACACCCACACTCGATCAACTGCGGGTATTCCTGACGGTCGTAGAAGTCGGCAGTTTTGCGGCGGCCGCCAGAAAGCTGCACCGGGCCACTTCGGTCATCAGCTACTCGATTGCCAACCTGGAAATGCAGCTGGGCGTGTCACTGTTTGACCGTCAGACGACACGTAAACCTCAGCTCACCGATGCCGGCCGCACGGTGTTGGCCGAAGCCAGGACCATCGCCAACGGCATTCATGGCCTGCGCGCCAAAGTGAAGGGGCTGCTTCAAGGGCTCGAAGCCGAAGTTCACGTGGTGCTCGATGTGATGCTTCCCCCGGAGCGTGTGGTGGACGCACTCAAATCCTTTCGCGAAGCATTTCCAACGGTTGCCCTGCACCTGCATATGGAAGCCCTTGGCGCGGTCACGGAACTGGTGATCAACCGCGAGGCAATCGTCGGCGTCAGTGGACCGATGAATGAAGGTATTGATGGCATCGAAAGAATTGGCATCGGCAGCGTCGAGTTGATTCCGGTGGCTGCCCCGAATCACCCACTGGCTTCAAACGCTTCGAATGTGCCAGGCGCCGGGCGAGAGTTCACGCAATTGGTGTTGTCCGATCGCTCGCTTCTAACCAAGGATAAGGACTTCGCCGTGCTCAGTAACCGCACCTGGCGCCTGGCGGACCTGGGCGCCAAGCACATGCTGCTGCGTGAAGGCATCGGTTGGGGAAACATGCCCACGCCGATGATTCAGGAAGATCTGGACAGCGGCCGGCTCGTGCGGTTGAACATTCCGGAATACCAAAGCGGCCAATATTCCTTCGACGTGATCTACCGTACAGATCTGCCACCGGGGCCTGCGGCGAGGTGGTTGATCGACCGGTTCGTGCAACAGGGTTCGGTGGTGGATGCCTTCGCTTGAAGGTGACGCGAAGCTTGGTCGTGCCTGGATCATTGGGCTTTTTCGTGCTCAAAATCTATCGGCCCATCGACTATCCTGTGCGCCCTGCTCATTGACCGGAGACACCTTTGCCAACCCTGACCGCACGCGAGGTTTACCAGACCATACGCGACGCCGCCCTGGGCCTTCGCCCGCTCAAGCGCCTCACAGTGCACACCGAGTCCGCCCCTGCAATGGTCGACATCGAAGGCTGGCGTTTAACCCTTGATGTTGAGGGCTCCCACCTTCGCCACTGCCTGCATGGCCTGAGCCCGGACGGCCGAGCATTCGACGGCGGGCAACGCTACGGCACCGACCCGGTGAGTTTGCTCAGTACCTGGGAGCTGGCGCAGATCGAGCGATTGCTCGGCGCCGAATGAGTCGAGAATGTTCGATGTTGCAACCTTGACCCACGTCAATCCTGTGCGAAAGAGCCCGTTGAACTATCGTTCATTTGACTCAGCTGTGTTACACAGAGTTTGACGTGCATCCCGTGCCCAAGAGGTTTGCCTATGTTCCACCGTCCACACTCGCCGCCGTTGCTGACTTGCGCCCTGTCACTCTTGCTCGCCAGCACCGCCCACGCCGCCGCGTCCTCCCCGGCACCCGAGTCCTTGCAACCCTTGCTGGCGACCATCAATGAGCGCCTGGACATTGCCGATGAAGTGGCGCTGACCAAGTGGGACAGTGGCAGGCCGATTCAAGATACCACCCGCGAAGCGCTGATCATCGCCAACGCCAGAAAGCAGGCCGCCCAGCATAAACTGGACCCCGATGACGCCGCCGAATTGATCGCCGCGCAGATCGAAGCCAACAAACTGGTGCAGTACGGGCTGATTGCAGTATGGCAAGCGGCGCACAAAGCACCTGATGTGTCCCGACCGGACCTCAATAAACTGCGACCCAAACTGGATGAGCTGCAAGCTCGCCTGTTGCAGCAATATGCCGACTTCATGCCCTATCGTATCGACCCGCAATGCCCGAGCTGGCTGGCCGAACAGCGCTCCGCACTGATCAAGGATGCCCTGCATGGCCAGGCCTTGATCCGCGCTACCGGGGAATTGTGCGTCACGGATCAGTAATGCCCTGGGCACAGAGGCAGCCCGATCTCCAGTGAATGCGTTCCCCTGTAGGAGCAGAGCTTGCTCGCGATGGCGTTGCATCAGGCGCCATCGTTGTTGATTGGACGAACGCTATCGCGAGCAAGCTTTGCTCCTACAGGCTCCCCCCTACGCCGCTCCACGCCATTCCCCCTCCCCCCGCAAAAATGCCGCGCCAAGCCGCGATATCAGGCTTTGGCATGCATTTGATGACACTGGCACAGACACACAAACACTTGGCAGGCACAGCAATTCTCCCGCTGGCCGGGCGAGGCACTATCTACTGGTCAGAATCTGCCCAACCACCCGCGATCCGCGTTACCAACAATTCAGGAAGTTCCCCTTATGCGAACAAACAGGATCTCCGTACAGTCAGCGCTAGGCCTGAGCCTGCTTGTACTCGGCTTGAACAGCGCCCATGCGGATCTGCCCGCCGACACCATCGGTCAGACCACCTTGGCCTTCCCGGCTGAACCACACCGTGCGTTCGTCGTCGATGTCGAGTTCGACAGCTTCGTCGCCGGCCGTATCACCGTGGTCGATCCCGACCAGAAACGCGTGCTGGGCATGGTGCCGACCGGTTTCGCCGCGCCTTCGACCTTAAGCCGTGACAAAAAGACCATCTATGCTGCCGACATCTGGTACTCCCGTGGTACCCGTGGCACCCGCACCGATGTGTTGACCGCCTGGGACAGCTCGACCCTGTCGCCGGCCTGGGAAGTGCTGATCCCAACCAAGCGCGCCGAGTCGCTGACCCAGCGCTACGGCCTCAATACCAGCGGCGATGACCGTTTCGTCTACGTCTACAACTTCACCCCGTCCACTTCGGTGACCGTGGTCGATACCCAGAGCAAAGCCGTTACCTCGGAAATCGCGATTCCTGGTTGCGTGCTCAACTACCCGATCGGCAAGCGCAAGTTCGCCTCGCTGTGCGGCGACGGCAGCCTGCAGGTCGTGACGATCAGCGACGAAGGCAAGGAAACCGCGCGCAACCGCACGCCGTTCTTCGACCCGAACGCCGAGAAACTGGTGGAGCGCGCGGTCAACGTCGGCGACACCTACTACTTCACCACCACCACCGGCACCGTACGCGCCGTGGATTTCAGTGGCGACGCGCCGAAGATCCTGCCGACCTGGTCGCTGGTCAACGACGAAGAGAAGAAGGCTGGTTGGGCACCAGGCGGCTGGCAGCTGATGGCGGTTTCGCCGAAGCTGAACCGCTTGTACGTGCTGATGCATGACGCTCACGAAGCCATGAAGTGGGAAGACCCGAGCACCTTCATCTGGGCCTACGACCTGAAGACCGGCAAGAAAATCGCCACCCTGGAAGCCCCGGCTCCAATCTGGAGCATGCAGGCCACCGGTGACGACAAACCGTTGCTGCTGGGTGCTGACGTCGAAGGCGGCTTGCAGATCTTCGATCTCAAGACCAACCAGCACACTGGCGCCATGGCCAAAGTCGCAAAAACCGCGACTCAAGTCATGAGCTACTAAACGAGATTCGGCCATGCACTCAGATCCGATCTTCATCATTGCCAGCGCCATCGCCATCGCGGTGCTGCTGGCCAGCGCCGCGACCCACAAGGTCCGGGCGCCGGCGCGCTTTCGCAAACAGCTTGGCGACTATCAGTTGCTGCCCGAAGCGTTGGTGCGTCCGGTTGCCCGACTGATTCCGCTGCTGGAACTGGCCATCGCCTTCGCCTTGCTGGTGCCGGTCAGCCGGCACTGGGCAGCGTTGAGCGCGGCCGGCCTGTTGGCGCTGTACGCCTCGGCTATCGGCATCAACCTGTGGCGCGGTCGTCGCGACATCGATTGCGGTTGTGCCGGTCCCGACCAGGCGCAACCGCTGCGCCCGGTCTTGCTGCTGCGCAACAGCGTGCTGGTGGCGCTGGCGCTGGTGGCCAGCCTGGCACCGGTTGCCCGCGACATGAATGCGTTCGATGCCTTCGTGACCCTGGCTTCCGCCGCCGTCGCGCTGCTCATCTACGCCGCGGCCGATGGCCTGGCGGCGAACTCCCCTCTTCTGCTCAAATTGATTGGTAGGTAATCAAAATGGAAGGCTTGATAGTTTCCAATGTTCTGCTCTGGGTATTGCTGGTGGCCGTGGCGTTCGTCGTCATGGGCCTGGTGCGCCAGATTGGCGTGCTGCACGGTCGTCTGGCTCCAGCCGGCGCACTGATGATGGACAAAGGCGTGGCGGTCAACGAAGCCGCACCGCAAGTAACCGCTGCCGACCGTCATGGTCGCCCGGTGAACTTCGGCTATGCCGGTGAAAAATCGCAACTGCTGTTCTTCCTCTCGCCGACCTGCCCGATCTGCAAGTCGTTGCTGCCGGCGATCAAATCCATCGCCAAGGAACAAGCCAGCACCCTGGACGTGGTGTTCGTCAGCGATGGCGACATGGACGCCCAGCAAGCGCTGATCCGCGAACACAAACTGGAGGACGCCACCTACGTGGTCGGTCCGGAAGTGGGCATGACCTACCAGATCGGCAAGCTGCCGTACGCCGCGCTGATCGACAAGTCCGGCACCCTGCGCGCCAAAGGCCTGGTGAACTCCCGCGAGCACCTGGACAGCCTGTTTGAAGTCGAACACCTCAAGCACGCCACGTTGCAGCAGTACCTCAATGCTCAGCCTCAAGAGCATAACCCTCACAACCACGACCACAGCCACGGCCATAGCCACTGATAAGGCAGGGAGACCTTCATGAAACTGCTGGATCTGTTGTTCGAGCGCTCTTCGCGCCGTGTTGCCGACACCACTTCGCGCCGCAAACTGCTGGCACGCATGGGCTCGCTGGTCGTTGCCGGTGCCGCCCTGCCCGTGCTGCTGCCGCTGGACCGTACCAGCAAGGCGCTGGCCGCCTCTGACCCGAAAGCCGGCGATCCTGGCGATCCGAACAGCTGCGACTACTGGCGCTACTGCTCCATCGACGGCTTTCTGTGCAGCTGCTGCGGTGGTTCGGTGACCTCCTGCCCACCAGGCACCGAGGCCTCGCAAGTCACCTGGATCGGCACCTGCCGCAACCCGGCCGACGGCAAGGACTACATCATTTCGTACAACGACTGCTGCGGTAAGCAAAGCTGCGCCCAGTGCGCCTGCACCCGTAACGACAGTGAAGAACCGGCCTACCGCCCGTTCAACAACAACGATGTGAACTGGTGCCTGGCCGCCAAATCGCACATCTACCACTGCACCGTGTCGATCATTCGCGGCGTGGCGGTTTAAAGCGTTGTTCCGCCGGTTGCCCACGCGACCGGCGGCGTTTTTTTCGTAGGAGCCAGGCTTGCCGGCGAAGGCGTTCGTGAGGACGCTTTCGCCGGCAAGCCTGGCTCCTACGGGGTCCCGTTTTCTCCTGTAGGGAAGGTTCTTGTCATGCGTAGGTTGTTCGTTCTAGGTCTTGTCTGCCTCATGACCACCCCGCTCGTCCATGCCCGAGCCATCCCCAACCCCAACCAGCACCACGCCCCCGGCAACGAATCGCCGCAAACGCCCATCGCCCAGGCCAATTACAGCGTCGGTGTGAACTACCAATTGCAATGCGCCGGCTGCCATTTGGGTGACGGCACGGGTTCGGCGGCCAACGACACGCCACGAATGAAAGGCTTTGTCGGCAACTTCCTGAAAGTCCCGGGCGGTCGCGAGTTCCTGGTACGCGTGCCGGGCATGTCGCAGTCGGCACTCAACAATGCGCAATTGGCGGACCTGCTCAATTGGTTGATGCGCGAAGACGGCATGGCAGGCAAGAGCCGGCCGGCCGACTATCAGCCGTACACCGCCGATGAAGTCGCGGCACTGCGCGCCAAAACCATGCTCAACCTGCCCGGCACCCGTGGCGAGTTGATCAAGGCCATGCGTGCGCAAGGCATCGCCATCGAAGATGGCATGAACTACTGAGTTATCCGATCGCCGCCAGCCTGAGTGAGCGATAGGCGTCCACCAGTTGCTCCAGGCTGAAGGCGCGATTGCGTCCGCTCGGGTTGGGTAGGACCCACACAGCGGCATGGCCGAAGGTCCTGGCCTGAAGCCCCCACGCCACCTCTCGCTGCCCCGCCAGCGCCGCATACGCCGCCTTGCCCAGAAACGCCACGCAGCGCGGCGCATAACGGGTGATCTTGCCTTCGAAGTCCGCCGCAGCCGCGATGAATTCCTGCCGCGACAACTGCTCGGCCCGCGCCGTCGGGCGTTCGACCACGGCGGTCAAGCCACAGTGGTAGTGCAGGATCGTCCGGTCGTTTTCCGGGCTGACTTCATGCGGGGTGAATCCGGCCAGGTGCAAGGTGCGCCAGAATCGGTTGCCACGCCCCGCAAAATGATGCCCTTGGGCGGCGGCCGTCAGTCCCGGATTGATCCCGCAGAAAATCACCGCCAGGCGTTCGGCCAGAATGTCCTCAAGTCCGTCATTCACATCGACCTCACCCGCCGCAAATCACGTTGACCGCGTTACGCGCCAGCCCAGTCAGTTCATCCCGGGATTTGCCCGCCCGCGCACGGATCGAAATGCTGTGCAGCAGCGATGCGGCGAGTACGGCCAATGACCCGGCGTCGACATCACCTTTCAATTCACCGGATTCGATGGCCGTTCGCAGACGCACTTCCAGATCGGCATCGAGACGGCTGAGCCGGTCTGACAATACGTCGCGTATTTCAGGGTCTTCGACCGCCTCGGTGGTCGCCGTGCCAATGGCAAAGCAACCGCGCGGCTGGCCTTCGCCCGAGAAGTAGATCGACAACTGTCCCTCGTAGAAACGCATCAACGCCTCGCGCAAGGGCACTTCGGTGTCCGTCAGCGCGGCCTGCATGTCGGCGGCGGCGATGTCCCAGTACTGCTCGAGCGCCTTGATGTACAGCGCATGTTTATCGCCAAACGCCGCATAGAGGCTGGGGCGATTCATGCCCGCCGCCGTGGCGATGCTGTCCAGGGACGCGCCGGAATAACCGGTGCTCCAGAACACGTCCAGCGCCTGGCGCAATGCGGTCTGCGGATCGTAAGCGCGGGGCCGGCCACGGCCTTTGCCTTCTGTCGCCTTATTTTGTGCCATGTCGTACAAAATCCTTGAAGGAAGGTGGGTGCAGGGATATTCTTACATCATCGCACAAAATTAAGGAACCAGAAGTTCCTGTCTTTCACGTTTGTTGAAGCGAAGCTCGAACCGGGTATTGCGGCGACGAAACAGGTGCGGTGGAGCCACCCTCCCTACCGCGCACGGGTTTGCTTTCTCACGGCAATTATTCGGTTTGAGGTGTATTGGATCATGACCCAACAATTCGACATCAAGGCTTCGCAGACTTTCGAACACCCCGAGCGAATCAAGAAACCCTTCAAGGAAACACTGCGTCCCTGGCTGATGGTCGGCGTGCCGGCCCTGCTTGCCGTCGTCGGCTACGCCCATTATGTGGCGGGCGAACCCTTCGTGAGCACCGACAACGCTTACGCCCGGGTGGCCAAGGCCTCGATCAATGCGCGAATTTCCGGGCAGGTGGTAGAGATCGCGGTGGAAGACAATCAGCCGGTGCACAAGGGCGATGTGCTCTTTCGCATCGACCCCAAACCCTTGCAGATCGCCATCGACCACGCCGAAGCACAGTTAAGCGTTGCGCGGCTGCGCATCGATGGACTCAAGGCCAGCTATCGCCAGCAGCAGGCGGAGTTGCAATCGGCCAGGGAGTCGGCGGACTTCGACCAAAAGGAATTTGCCCGCAAGAAAGCGCTGGTGGCGACCGAGTTCGTGTCCAGGGCCATTTACGAGCGTGCCGAAACCGACCTTAAGATCTCGCGGCAGCGCATCGCGTCTATAGAACAACAGATCGCCAGCACCGTCGTCGCCTTAAATGGCAATCCAAACATTGATGCCGATACGCACCCGACGGTGCGCGAGGCCAGGGCACAGCTCGATTCAGCGCAATTGAACCTCGCCTACGCCACGGTCTATGCACCGGCCGACGGCATCGTGGCCAAGGTCGACGATCTGCAGGTCGGCAACTACCTCAACAACGGCGCGCCAGCCTTTGCGCTGATGTCCGATCATGAGATCTGGGTCGAGGCCAACTTCCGCGAAACCCAGGTCACGCACATGCGACCCGGCCAGGAAGCGACCATCAGCATCGACACCTACCCGGATCGCGTGTTCAAGGCCCACGTCACCAGCATGAGCCCCGGTGCCGGCTCGGACTTCGCCCTGCTGCCGCCGGAAAACGCCACCGGCAACTGGGTCAAAGTGGTCCAGCGGGTTCCGGTACGCCTCGAACTGGATGACTCGGACCCTGCCCTGCCGCTGTTTTCCGGCACCAGCGCTACGGTCAAAGTCGACACCGGCTATCGCACGCCCTGGTGGCACCCGCTCAAGTCGCTGTTGACCGCAGGTACCTGGTGATGAACGCCGCCTCAACTGGAACCCCGAGCGTCGGCGCGGCGAATTCGCTCCGGTTCGCCGCGCTGCTGGCGACCTACATGCAGTCGGCGAACCTGCCGCTGCCCAATGCGGTGCTCCGATTGATCCAGGGCAGCCTGTCAATGACCGACGACCAGGCTGGCTGGATCTTTACCGCATACCTGGCCGCCAGCGCCATCACCCTGCCGATTGCCCAATGGCTGGCCGCGCGCTTTGGCCTGAAGCGGGTGTACCAAGCCGCCCTGCTCTTCTTCATGCTGGGTCTGCTGCTCGGTACGGCGTCCACGACACCGCTGGAATTCATCGGCGCCCGTATCGTTCAGGGCTTGGCGGCTGGCGTGTTGGGGCCGCTTTCGATGGGCATTGCCCTGGAGACCCTGGCTGCGGAAAAACGCATGAAGTATGGCGCGACCCTGACGGCGGTCGTGCTCTTGGGCATCGCCACAGGTCCGGCTATTGGCGGCTGGATTGCCGAGCATTTCGACTGGCGTCCGGTGTTCTACCTCAGCCTGCCGTTGTGCGCGTATATCTTTCTTGTGATGACGCTGTTACTCGCCGAGAAGAAAGCTGACAAGGCGCCGGCTTACGACTTCTTCGGCTACAGCAGCTTCACGCTGGCGATGATCAGCCTGCAAATGCTGCTCGACCGTGGCGAACGCATGGACTGGTTCGCCTCGCCGGAGATCTGGATCGAGGCCATTGCCTGCGGGCTGGGGTCGTACTGGTTCTTCGTGCACGTGCTGACCCGGAAGGTGCACTTCTTCAACAAGCGTCTGCTGCGCGACCGCAACTTCGTGCTGTCGACGCTGATCTTCTTCGCCATCGGTTTCGTGCTGCTGTCGACCATGGCCCTGACCTCGCCCATGCTCGATGAAATCCTCGGCTACCCGCCTGATACCACAGGCGCCCTGACCTTGCCCCGTGGCGCGGGCATGGTCGGCGCGTTCCTGCTGACGGTGCGGCTGCCGGAGCGCTTCGACCGCCGGTTTTTCGTGGCCATCGGGGTATCGCTGGTGATCTACGCCAACTGGCTGATGCTCGGTTACTCGCCGTTGATGGACTGGCCACCGGTGGCGATTGCCGGCGCCCTGCAAGGGATCGGTATCGGCCTGTCGATGGCGTCGCTGGCCAAGGTGGCCTTCAGCACCCTCGACCCCGCGCTGCGTCCGCAAGCCACCGGTCTCTACAACCTGTTGCGAGCGTATGGCAGCACCCTGGGCGTGGCGATTGTGCAGATTTATTTCTTCAGCAATACCCAGGCGATGCACCTGGCAATGGCCAGTCATGTGACCCCCTTTCGCGCCGCTGGCCATTTCGGGACAGCGTCGCTGCCCTTGCCGGCACTGGAAGGGTTGAACCACCTGATCACCCACCAGGCCGCCTTCATCGCGGTGGTGGGCCAATTCAAGATTTTGCTGGTGGCGATGCTCATCGTAAGCCCACTGGTGGTTTTTCTTCGCAAACCCGCTGCAAGCAACCTGTGATTGTGGAGTGTGCCCAATGAAATCCAGTCAACGGCTCCAAACGCCATTCCCAGCCAAATTCAGTGCCCTGTCGGTCTTTGTTTTTCTGGCCGCTTGCACCGTCGGCCCGGACTTCAAGGCCCCCGCCGACAGCACCTCGCAGCACTACGACCCGCAGGCCGAGCAACGCCTTGGCCAAAGCGGCGAGCAGCGCATCGAATTCGGCAAGCACATCAGCGGCCAATGGTGGTCGGCCATGCGCTCGCCCAAGCTCGATCAACTGATGCGCCGGGCCATCGACGGCAACCTGGAGCTGGTCTCTGCCGACGCTACCATCCGCCAGGCGTCCTCCTTCGTCGCCGCGGCAGAAGGTGCGCTGTATCCGCAGATCGACTTCGGCGCCACGGCCGGTCGCCAGCGGGTGCACACCGCCAAGGAGCCTTCGGTTTCCAACTTCTATGCGATCGGGCCACGGGTCGGTTTTGACCTGGACGTGTTCGGTGGCAACAAACGACAGGTCGAAGCACAGCAGGCGTTCACCGATCTGCAAAAACGTCGCTACGACGCCGCTTACCTGAAGTTGACCAGCGACGTGGCCAGCCAGGCCTTGCTGGTGGCATCGGCCAACGCGCAAATCCAGGCCGTGGAAAAGCTGTTGGCCAACGACAGCAGAAACCTCGAACTGGTACGCGCGGCGCATATCAACGGCACCACCACGCAGATCGATGTATCGCTGGCCGAAACACGGCTCGCCCAGGACCGCACGCTGTTGCCGCCCCTGGCCCAGCAGCGGGATGCAGCACGCCATGCGCTGTCGATCCTGACCGGCAAAGGCCCGGCCGACTGGACACCGCCCGCCTTCGATCTGGCTGACTTCACCCTGGCCAATGTGCCGGTGAGCGTGCCCTCAGAGTTGGCCCACATCCGGCCGGACGTGCAACAAGCCGAAGCCGAGCTGCACATCGCCAGTGCCGCCGTGGGCGTGGCGACCGCCAATCTCTATCCGAAGGTGACGCTGTCCGCTTCCCTGGCCCAGGCTGCTTCGGGCAATGGCGGCGCGGCACTCTGGGGTTTCGCGGCGGGTATCGCCGGGCCGATCTTCAATGGCGGCACGCTCAAGGCCGAACGCCAGGCCGCCATCGAGGGTTACAACGCGACACTCGCCGACTACCAACAGACCGTCATCAGCTCCTTCGGACAGGTCGCCGACACCTTGCAGGCCATCAATCATGACGCCGAGGCATTCCGTGCCCAGGAACAAGCATTACACGCCGCCGAAACCAGCTTGCGCCTGAACCAGCAAGCCTACGCCCAAGGCGAGAACAGCATCCTTCAAGTGCTGGAGGCCGAACGCGCCTTTGAACAGGCCTTGCTCGGTCACATCCAGCTGAAGACCGCGCAGCACCTCGACACGGTGCAGTTGTTCGTGGCGCTGGGCGGCAACTCGGCCGGGATGTTCGAGCAGCGGGTGGCCAGTCGCGAAATGCACAGCCCGTTGTAGGAGCGAGCCTGCTCGCGATGAACTTGAGAGCACCACGTTTAGCCAGCTAACACGCGTAATCGTTAACGACCATCGCGAGCAGGCTCGCTCCTACAGACAGCGTTTTTTCAAAATCAGGTTAAGAGTGGAGTCAGACATGTCCTATGAAGCCTTTCACGATGAACTTCGCGATACCGCCTTCACGCTGAACAACGGCGCGGGGCGGATGCCCGCCGCCGGTTTCGGCACGCTGTTCAAAGACCTTAGCGTCACCACCCAGGCGATCACCCATGCGCTGGAAGCCGGGTTTCGTCATTTCGATTGCGCCGAACGCTATCGCAATGAAGAAGACGTGGGTGTTGCCCTGCGAGCCTTCATGGACGCAGGCAAAGCAAACCGCGAAGAGCTGTTCATCACCACCAAACTGTGGAACACCAACCACCGCCCCGAACGCGTATTACCCGCCTTCGAAGCCAGCTGCCGCCGGCTCCAGGTGGACTACATCGACTGCTATCTGATCCACACGCCCTTCGCCTTTCAGGCCGGTGACGACCAGGACCCCAGGGACGTTTTCGGCCACGTCCTGTACGACGCCGGCGTCACCTTGATCGAGACCTGGCGGGCACTGGAAGCGCTGGTGGATGAAGGTCGCTGCAAGTCCATCGGCTTGTCCGACATCACCCTGGAGGCGCTGAAAGAGATCGTCGCCGAGGCGCGAATCAAACCCGCCGTGGTGCAAGTCGAATCCCATCCTTACTTGCCGGAATGGGAGCTGCTGGAGTTTTGCCAACAGCACGGCATCGTCGTCTTGGCCTTTGCCCCGCTCGGCCATGGCATGGAGCCAAATGTGCTGGAAGAACCGGTGATCACCGGCATCGCCCAACGCGTGCGCAAAACCCCGGCGCAAGTCGCCCTGGCCTGGGCGGTGCAACGTGGCGCGGCGTTCCTGACCACCTCGGCAACCTTGAGCCACATTCAGGAGAACCGCGACATCTCGACCCTGCCGCACCGGGCCATGCATGAAATCCGCCACGACATCACCACCCGGATTCGCTTCAACTCAGTGGTCGAAACCGGTGTTCCCGGATTCATTCCCCGCAAACAGTGATACCTGAGACCGGAGCGGCTATTCACTCGGCCGCTCTTTTTTGGCCTGGCAAATCACTGACCAGGCCAGCCCCTATCATTTGCGACTCGAGGTGACACCGATGGATGTTTTCCAGACCATGCGTTTTTTCATGGCGGTCGCCCAGAGCGGCAGCTTCACCGCAGCGGCCCAGTTGCTCGATACCACCACAACCAACGTCTCCAAAGCCGTGTCCAGCCTGGAGACCCGGCTGCAGACGCGCCTGATCAACCGCACGACCCGGCGCCTGGCGTTGACCGAGGCCGGCACCCGCTATTTGCAGCGCTGCGAGAAAATCCTGGATGAGGTGCGGGAAGCAGAACAGGAAGCCGGCACGGCACAGACCAACCCCGCTGGCCGCTTGAAGATTCACGCGATGTCGGCCATCGGCAATCACTACGTGATCGATGCCATCGCCCAATACCGGGAAAGACACCCCTCGGTCCTGTTCGACCTGACCCTGACCAATCGGCTGCCCGATCTGCTGGAAGAAGGCTATGACTTGTCCATCGTACTGGCGCGGGACCTGCCCGACTCAGGCTTTGTCGCCCAGCGCCTGGGCATCACCTACAGCATCCTCTGCGCCTCGCCGGCATACCTGCACAATCGCGGAATGCCCGACACGCCAGGATCGTTAGCTACACATGACTGCCTGAGAATCGTGAACACGGTGATGCCGGTCCAGCATTGGGTCTTTGAAGGCCCCGAAGGTGTAGAAACCGTCGACACCCCCGAGTCGCCGTTTCACGTCAACACCGCCGATGCCATGACCGTCGCCATCACCCGAGGCATGGGAATCGGCATTCAGCCGGTTGCCTCTGCGGCGGCCGGCCTCAAAACGGGAGCCTTGGTGCGGGTACTGCCGGCGTATCACTTTGAAGAGTTGAACCTGTACGCCATCTACCCTTCACGAAAATTCGTCGATGCAAAAATAAAAACCTGGGTGGAGTTCCTCAAGAACTGCATACCCGGGTTGCTGGCTGCCGATGAAAAAATTGCTCAGTCATCAATCAAGGCCTGAGTTCGCCCGCACCGCCCGGATGGAGTGTCGACCCTCCATCGCCTGCGCCTGACTCAACCGTTCGAACATCCACTGCCCATGACTTGATACTGCAGGACATGGCGCTGCCCCTGAGAATCTTCATAAGTCATTTGCGCCGGGACCGGACCGCATTCATTCGGGACATCGCTCACGGTAATGACTTTCTTGATGTCCAGCGTCGATCCGTAGCTGTACGTCTCAACCTGCGCCTGCCTGGCCTGGGGCTTGGCCTGGCTTTCTTCGGCAAAAGCTTGTGTGCCCAGAGCACTGAGTGCGAGGACAAGCGCGATTTTTGAGATATTCATAAGGGTCACCGTCTCGTTCAGGTTTATTAGCTTGAACCTTGTGAACCAAAGGGGTTGGTTGACTCGGCAGAGACGATGCTAGGGGTTCGGCGCTCGTTGAAATAGACACCTTACGGACAAACACTGTTAACAGATTCGGTATGAATGGGAGGGGCGTACACCCATTTTTCGGTAACCACGACTGGCGCTATCGAGGCCAAGGCTTTCGCTTTGGCTTTGGCTTTGGCTTTGGCTTTGGCTTTGGCTTTGGCTTTCGCTTTGGCTTTCGTTTTGGCTCTGGCTCTGGCTCTGGCTCTGGCTCTTGATCTTGATCTTGATCTTGATCCACCCGCCCCTTCGGCAGGCTGAGTGGAGGCGTTCATCCGGGGACTGGCGCGCAGCGCCGTTCGACGCAGTCGAACCCATCGCATGTAGGTGCCAGCGAAGCCAACCGGAGGGCGATGCCCCCGGATGAATGCCGGAGCGAAGGCACCCCGAGCTTTAGCGAGGGGCCGTACGCCGGGGCGAAGCCTTTTGGTTCCTTTTTGGCGTTTGAAAAAGGGACTCGCCGTAAGGGCGAAACCATAAGCAGCCGTTACCGCAACAACGGATATGTACTCATCCAACAAAAAACAGGTCGGCTATCAGGCCGCCTTCGCTAGCAAGCCAGCTCCCACAGTTGATCGGAGTACACCCGCAAAAAACAGGTCGGCTGCCAGGCCGCCATCGCGGGCAAGCCTTGCTCCTACAGTTTGATCGGAGTACACCCGCAAAAAACAGATCGGCTGTCAGGCCGCCATCGCTGGCAAGCCAGCTCCTACAGATGATCGGAGTACACCCGCAAAAAACAGGTCGGTTGCCAGGCCGCCATCGCGGGCAAGCCTTGCTCCTACAGTTTGATCGGAGTACACCCGCAAAAAACAGGTCGGCTGCCAGGCCGCCATCGCGGGCAAGCCTTGCTCCTACAGTTTGATCGGAGTACACCCGCAAAAAAACAGGCCGGCTATCAGGCCGCCATCGCGGGCAAGCCTTGCTCCTACAGGGAGGGGCGTACACCCATTTTTCGGTAACCGCGACTGGCGCTATCGAGGCCAAGGCTTTCGCTTTGGCTTTCGTTTTGGCTCTGGCTCTTGATCTTGATCTTGATCCACCCGCCCCTTCGGCAGGCTGAGTGGAGGCGTTCATCCGGGGACTGGCGCGCAGCGCCGTTCGACGCAGTCGAACACATCGCATGTAGGTGCCAGCGAAGCCAACCGGAGGGCGATGCCCCCGGATGAATGCCGGAGCGAAGGCACCCCGAGCTTTAGCGAGGGGCCGTACGCCGGGGCGAAGCCTTTTGGTTCCTTTTTGGCGTTTGAAAAAGGGACTCGCCGTAAGGGCGAAACCATAAGCAGCCGTTACCGCAGCAACGGATATGTACTCATCCAACAAAAAACAGGTCGGCTATCAGGCCGCCTTCGCTAGCAAGCCAGCTCCCACAGATGATCGGAGTACACCCGCAAAAAACAGGTCGGCTGCCAGGCCGCCTTCGCTAGCAAGCCAGCTCCTACAGATGATCGGAGTACACCCGCAAAAAACAGGTCGGCTATCAGGCCGCCATCGCGGGCAAGCCTTGCTCCTGCAGGGAGGGGCGTACACCCATTTTTCGGTAACCGCGACTGGCGCTATCGAGGCCAAGGCTTTCGCTTTGGCTTTGGCTTTCGTTTTGGCTCTGGCTCTGGCTCTGGCTCTGGCTCTTGATCTTGATCCACCCGCCCCTTCGGCAGGCTGAGTGGAGGCGTTCATCCGGGGACTGGCGCGCAGCGCCGTTCGACGCAGTCGAACCCATCGCATGTAGGTGCCAGCGAAGCCAACCGGAGGGCGATGCCCCCGGATGAATGCCGGAGCGAAGGCACCCCGAGCTTTAGCGAGGGGCCGTACGCCGGGGCGAAGCCTTTTGGTTCCTTTTTGGCGTTTGAAAAAGGGACTCGCCGTAAGGGCGAAACCGCCAGCCGCCGTTACCGCGGCAACGGATATGTACTCATCCAACAAAAAACAGGTCGGCTATCAGGCCGCCTTCGCTAGCAAGCCAGCTCCCACAGATGATCGGAGTACACCCGCAAAAAACAGGTCGGTTGTCAGGCCGCCTTCGCTAGCAAGCCAGCTCCCACAGATGATCGGAGTACACCCGCAAAAAACAGGTCGGCTATCAGGCCGCCTTCGCTAGCAAGCCAGCTCCCACAGTTGATCGGAGTACACCCGCAAAAAACAGGTCGGTTGTCAGGCCGCCATCGCGGGCAAGCCTTGCTCCTACAGTTTGATCGGAGTACACCCGCAAAAAACAGATCGGCTGTCAGGCCGCCATCGCTGGCAAGCCAGCTCCTACAGATGATCGGAGTACACCCGCAAAAAACAGGTTGGTTGTCAGGCCGCCATCGCTGGCAAGCCAGCTCCTACAGTTTGATCGGAGTACATCCGCAAAAAACAGGTCGGCGGTCAGGCCGCCATCGCGGGCAAGCCTTGCTCCTACAGCGAGAGGCGGTGGACGTCAGACCGGATCGAGCAATTCTTGATGCGGCCACTCATTACCACAACAAATAACCCGATTGCGCCCGCCAGTCTTGGCCTCATACAACGCCTGATCCGCATCATTGAGCCACAGCGTCGCATCGGCATGAGTCCAATTGAACGCCGCCAAACCAATGCTCAAGCTAACCTTCAATGCCGGGCTCTGCTCATACCCCAAAGTGGCAAAACGATCACGCAAGGCCTCCATGACAGAAGCAGCACTGTCGAGGGGCAAGTCCGGAAGAATCACACAAAACTCATCACCGCCATAACGCCCGGCGATATCGGCCGCCCGCAGATTCTGCCTGAGCGTCTTGCTCAATTGCCGCAACACGATGTCACCGGCGACATGACCATAGGTGTCATTGATGCTCTTGAAATGATCGATATCAATCAGAGCAATCGCCCCACCCTGCTGCTGGCGCTGGCAGCGTTGGAATTCGACTTCCAGCTGATCCTTCCAGGCGCCGTGATTAAGTAGACCCGTCAGACTGTCGGTCCGGCTCAAGGCCAGCAACTCACGCTTTTGCCGCCCCAGGGTATGGGCTTGCCGAAAGCAGATCAGCCCCAGCACCAGCGGATAAAAACACATCAGCGGCAAGCAGGCATACAGCTGAAGCTGACTGGTTTCAGGCACGAAAACCGGGGTGAATACCAGCCATCCGACACCAATGCCGAGCATCTGCGCGACAGTACCCACCAGCAGAAAACGCAAACCGCCGATGGCCACGTTGTTCATCGCCATCATGGCAATCGTGGTCGCGCTGGGCAGTGGATTGAAGTGCATGGCGACGACCCAGAAGCCGCCCATGAAAGCATCGACCAGCAAATTCCGGTGTTCAGCGTGATAAGGCGTATTCGATCGTCGTGCCCATTGATAGGCCAGATGCGGCCAGAGCAAGCCGTTGAACAGCATCAACCCCCAGACCCAGGGCGCCGGGTTCAGCGGGTACATCGCCACACTCACGCACAGCAAACCCAAGACCAGTCCGACGGCGCGCGACGTGTAGAGCCTCCTGGCCAGTGAAAGTCCTTTTCCTCCCGTGTTTCCCATGGGGACCTCTGTACCGCTGAACGGAACCTGATGACACCGGGATTGCAGGTGTGCTCGGAGTCTATCAGGGTGCCGCCAAATAGCCATCACCGGTCAGCGGCCTGAATACCTGGCTATTGCGCCATCGGGCAAATGGGCTAATGGGCTAATGGGCTAATGGGCTATTCGTAGGAGCGAGGCTTGCCCGCGAAGAACGATAACGCGGTACATCAGATAAAACGCGTGATCGTTCTTCGCGGGCAAGCCTCGCTCCTACCCGAAGCAGAAGCAAAATCCGCACAGGAACGGCTATACATGAAAGAAGGGATCGATAAACAACGATAAACAGGAACCCCATGCAGACCTTTCAAGTGTTGATCATCGGCAGCGGTTTTGGTGGCCAGTGCGCAGCGGTCAACTTACTCAAGGCCGGCATTACCGATTTTCGTCTGCTGGAACGGCGGGACTTCTTCGGAGGCACCTGGTGCCAGAACACCTATCCCGGCGCGGCCGTCGACGTGCCCTCGCCGCTCTATTCACTGTCCTTTGCCCCTTATCGCTGGACACAGATGTTCGCCGAACAAGCCGAACTGCATCGCTACACCCGCCATGTAGTGGAGCACTTCGGCCTGCGCGACCGGGTCGAACTGCAGGCCAATGTCGAACGCGTGGCGTGGGACGATGCCAGTAAACGCTGGGCCGTACATACCACCAAGGGCATATTCCATGCGCAGTTCCTGATCAATGCCACCGGCCCCTTGAGTCAGCCGGTGGTGCCGCACTTCAACGGCCAGGAGCGCTTCCGGGGCAAGACCTTTCACACCAACAACTGGGATCATTCCTACGACTACCGAAAAAAACGCGTGGCCATCGTCGGCAGCGGCGCCAGCGCGGCCCAGGTGATTCCGGCGATTGCCCCGGATGTCAGCCATCTGCATGTGTTCCAACGCACCCCACATTGGGTCCTACCCCGGGCCGACCGCACCTTTGGCCGCTTCCAGCGTTGGCTGCTGGGTCTCAAACCGGCCTACAAGCTGTTGCGCTGGATGATCTACTGGCAATTTGAAACCCGGGTGATTGCCTTCAAATACTCGAAGCCGGCGGTGCGTATGGTCCAGCATCAGGCCCTGCGCTTCCTCAAGCGCCAGGTACCGGACGCGGAACTGCGACGAAAACTGACGCCGGACTACACCATCGGCTGCAAACGGGTGATTCTGTCCAGCACGCTCTATCCGACGCTGGCCCGCAGCAACGTGACGCTGCACAGCCGCGAACAGGGCGTTGCCGAGATCGACGAAACCGGCATCCTGATGCAAGACGGCCAGCACATCGACCTGGACCTGATCGTCTGGTCCACCGGCTATGACGCCACCGACGGGGTGATTTCCTACCCGGTCACGGGCAGGAACGGCACGCAACTGCGAAACGTCTGGGCCGAGTACCCCCGCGCCTACCTCGGCACCAGCCTGCCGGACTTTCCCAACCTGTTCATCGTCACCGGCCCCAACACCGGCATTGGCCACACATCGGCCCTGTTCATCATCGAATCGCAGATGAACTACATCCTCGACTGCATTCGCACGCTAAAAGCACAGGGTTTGCGCAGTATTGAAGTTCGCCACGAGGCAGAACGTACCTACACTGAAATGATCCATAGAGAAATGGAACGCACGGTGTGGAAGTCCGGAGGCTGCCACAGTTGGTATCAAAGCAAGAGCGGTCATGTGATTGCCATGTTTCCCGGGTTCAGTTTCAGCTTTCACCGCTTGACCCGAGCCCTGAAACCGGCCGATCACATATTGTCCTGAATCGTTAGAAGGAAGACGCCTGATGCTTTTACTGGTTGTCGCTATCGCGGTTTTCGCGGCCTGGAGCTGGTTGAGCTACCCAGCCATCGGGTACTGGCTGTATGACTTGAGCGTGGCCGCCGAGGCCAGGTTATACAAGCTGCACAAGCTTGTGGTGCCCATCAGCGAAATGACCGTCTCGACCTGGCAGGGCGGGCCGTACGAGGCATCGAGCAATGTGTTGATGCTGCACGGCTTCAGTGCCGACAAAAATATCTGGCTGCGCTTTGCCCGGTACTTTGTCGGCAATTACCGGGTGATCATCCCCGACATTGCAGGCCACGGCGAAACCGGCTTCAAGGCCGGTGGCGGTTATGACATCGCGCTGCAAGCCAAGCGCATGATCCAGATGCTGGATGTCTGCGGGGTCGAGAAGGTCCATGTGATCGGCAACTCGATGGGCGGCTATATCGCCGCCTGGCTGGCGGCCCACTACCCCGAACGCATTGTCTCGGTCGCCCTGATTGACCCGGCGGGCGTGGCTTCCCCCGAGCCCAGCGACCTGGAGCGTCATCTGTCCCACGGCCACAACCCGTTCCTGATCGACTCGCGGGAAGAATTCAAGCACTTCTACGCCATGACCATGGCCGACCCACCGTGGGTACCCAAAGTGGTGCTCGATGCCATTGCCCATCGCTATATACAGTCACGAGACGAACTGGAAGAAATCTTCCGCGATTTTCGCGCCAGCCCGCCGATGGAGCCGAAACTTCCATCCATCAAGGCCCCGGCGCTGTTGCTGTGGGGGCGCAAGGATCGCTTGATCGACGTCAGCAGCGTTGCCATCTGGAGCAAGGGCATGGCCGATCTGCGGGTGGAAATCTGGGAAGGCATCGGCCACATGCCCATGGTCGAAGCACCCGCCGGCTCGGCCCGGCTGTATCGGGAGTTCCTGGCATCGCTGCGCTCAGAGAGCCCACAGGATCAACGGCTGCATTAAGAAACCGCAAGACCTGTACGACCTGCCGAACCTACTGGACCTGTAGGAGCTGTCGAGTGAAACGAGGCTGCGATCGGCGGCGAAGCCGTCGTAAACCCGGCATGCACTTTTTTCCTGACACACCACGCTGACTGATTTCACGACGGCTTCGCCGCCGATCGCAGCCTCGTTTCACTCGACAGCTCCTACAGGGTGAGGGTGTACGAATTTTTGTAGGAGTTGCCGCAGGCTGCGATCTTTTGATCCGTCACGTTGAACAGGCTGGCATTGAGGTCGAGCACGCCGTAGCCCTGGGTTTCGAGCTGCCGGTTGATCAGCAGGTGACCGTGATGGGCAGCATCGCCAGGGCGTGGCCGTGTATGGCGTGTGCGCAAGCCGAGCGTCGATGGCATCATCACCCGCTACGAAGGTTTCGATGCCGACGGTAAATGGGTCATCCAGCTGTTCGGCGTGCGCAAGCCGGGCATCCCGGAGCGTGACGACTGGTGTGCCCTGGCCGAAACCGCCACCGTTCTGATCGACTAAGGAAGTCTTGCGATGCGAATCAAATCACTGCTGGCCTCGGCCTGCGTGCTCCTGAGCCAGATGGCCGTGGCCGATGACCTGCCCCAGCGCTGGGTCAGTGCCGGTGGCGCGTTCAGCGAATGGGTAGTTGCCCTGGGTGGCGAAAGCAAACTGGTGGGGGTCGACAGCACCAGCCAGTACCCCCGTTCGCTGCACAGCCTGCCGGGCATTGGCTACCAGCGCGCGCTGGCGGCCGAAGGCATTCTGGCGTTGAAGCCGGACATCCTGGTCGGCAGCGCCGAAATGGGCCCGCCACCGGTGCTGGCCCAACTCAAGGCGGCCGGCGTGCGCATCGAGTTGCTGTCGGCCAAGCCAGATGTGCCGTCGCTGCAACACAACCTGACCGAACTCGGGCAACTGCTCGGCAAGCCGACTGAGGCACAGGCGTTGATGGCCGGTTATCAGCAGCGCCTGGAAACTCAGGCCGCGTGGGTCAAGCAGGCGCAGCAGCAAAGCAGCGCGCCTCGGGTGTTGATGCTGCTCAGCCATGCCGGCGGCAATCTGCAAGCCGCTGGCAAGGACACCCTCGCAGCCTGGATGATCACTCAGGCCGGTGGGCTGAACCTCACCGACCACAACGGCTACAAGCCGGTATCCAACGAGGCGATGCTGGCCCTGGACCCACAGGTGATCATCTTCGCCGGCAGCCGTCTTGAAGGGGACGCCGCACGCGCTGCGTTGCTGGAGCAAAATCCGATCCTGGCGCAGACCCGGGCCGGTCGCGAAGGTCGGGTGCTGGTGATCGACCCCACGCTGCTGGTCGGTGGCCTGGGTCCGCGTATTCCCGATGCGCTGGCCACCCTGTCGAAGGCGTTCTATCCGTCGGCGCAGATTGCCGGGATCGATCAATGACGGCCATCGTCCGGCCACGGCCGATGCTGATTACCCTGGGCCTGTTGCTGGTGCTGGTGTTCTGGTTGTCCCTGGCCCTCGGGCCGGTCAGCTTGCCACTGGGCGATACCTTGCTGGCGGGGCTGCGCCTGTTCGGGCTGCCGGTTGATGGCAGCGACACGCAACAGGCCGAGCTGATCCTCGGTCAGATCCGTCTGCCGCGCAGCCTGCTGGGCATCGCGGTCGGCTCGGTGCTGGCGCTGTCCGGCGTGGCCATGCAGGGGTTGTTTCGCAACCCGCTGGCCGATCCGGGGCTGGTCGGCGTGTCCGGGGGCGCAGCATTGGGGGCCGCCATCGCCATCGTCGGCGGCAGCCTATTCGGGGGATTGCCGCCGGCCATTGAGCCTTATCTACTGTCGGTGTGCGCCTTTGCCGGCGGCCTGATCGTCACGGCGGTGGTGTATCGC
Organism: Pseudomonas putida; assembly: GCF_050990305.1. GTDB lineage: Bacteria > Pseudomonadota > Gammaproteobacteria > Pseudomonadales > Pseudomonadaceae > Aquipseudomonas > Aquipseudomonas putida_AH. The sequence goes on from NZ_CP158817.1 coordinate 4,159,750, forward strand.
TTCGGTCGCAGCAATGGCCAGACCAACGTCGCCACCATGCTGCTGGCGGGCGTGGCGATGACGGCCATGGCCGGTGCCGGCGTCGGGCTGTTCACCTACCTGGCCGATGACGCCACGCTGCGGACCTTGACGTTCTGGAACCTGGGCAGCCTCAACGGCGCCAGTTACCCGCGTCTGTGGCCGCTGTTGATCGTCGCGGTGGGCGTGGCGTTGTGGTTGCCCCGTCGTGCGGCGGCGCTCAATGCCATGCTGCTGGGTGAGTCCGAAGCGCGGCACCTGGGTTTCAATGTCGAGCGGATCAAGCTTGAGCTGGTGTTGTGCACGGCGCTGGGTGTCGGTGCCGCCGTGGCGGCCGCAGGTCTGATCGGCTTTATCGGTCTGGTGGTGCCGCACCTGATGCGGCTGCTGGTGGGGCCGGATCACCGGGTGTTGCTGCCGGCGTCCCTGCTGGCCGGCGCCAGCCTGTTGTTGCTGGCCGATCTGGTCGCCCGCCTGCTGTTGGCACCCGCCGAGTTGCCGATCGGTATCGTCACCGCGCTCATCGGTGCACCCTTCTTCCTTTATCTGCTGGTACGGGGGCGCACCTGATGCTGCGAGCCAATAACTTGCTGGTTCGGCGCGGTACGCGCACGGTGCTGGCGGACATCGATATCCAGTTACAGGCGGGACAAGTCCTCGGGGTGTTGGGGCCTAACGGCGCCGGCAAAAGTACCCTGCTGGCAGCCTTGTGCGATGAGCTGCCAGCCAGCCAAGGCACGGTCAGTCTCGACGACCGCGCACTCGCCGACTGGCCCGGTCAGGAACGGGCCAAACGCCTGGCGGTACTGCCCCAGAGTTCGAGTTTGAACTTCGCTTTTTCGGTCAATGAGGTGGTAGGCATGGGGCGCCTGCCCTACGCCACGGGTCGCGCCCGCGACGCTCAAATCGTCGCCGATGCCTTGCGTGCCGCCGATGCCCTGCACTTGGCGGGGCGCAGCTACCTGGCGCTGTCCGGCGGCGAGCGCCAGCGTGTGCACCTGGCGCGGGTACTCGCTCAATTGTGGCCGGGTGCCGAGGGGCAGACCCTGCTGCTCGACGAGCCGACCTCGATGCTCGACCCGCTGCACCAGCACACCATTTTGCAAGCAGTGCGCGATTTCGCCGGGCGCGGCGCGGCGGTGCTGGTGATCCTGCACGACCTCAACCTGGCGGCGCGTTATTGCGATCACTTGCTGCTGTTGCAGGACGGTCGCCCCCACGCCTATGGCACGCCTGAAGAAGTCCTGACCGCCGAAGCGCTGGAAGCGGTGTATGGGTTGCAAGTGCTGATTCACCAACACCCGGAACGTGGTCACCCGTTGATTATTGCGCGCTGATACTTGCCCCCTTCTATCTTTACCCGCGAGGGGGCCATCTTCTAATAAGGAAAACCGATGCGCATTCTGCTGCTGTGCCTGTTCAGCCTGTTGGCTGCCTGCCAATCCCACTACGTTTCGCCACCTCCGGCAGCGATTGCTCCAGAAGGTTTGGATCATGCCGATCTGGGCGTGATCCGCGAACTCGCCACCGGACGCACCCTGACACCACAAGAACTGGTCGAGCGCCTGGCCGTGGCGCCTCGGGTATTGGTGGGCGAACAACACGACAACCCCGATCACCATGCCCTGCAACTGTGGCTGCTGCGCGAGCTGGCCAAACAACGTCCGCAAGGCAGCCTGCTGATGGAAATGCTCAACCCCGATCAACAGGCCAAAGTCGATGCGGCGCAGGCCGCCACCCGTGCAGGTCAACCGCCGGCCGATCCGTACCAGGCGCTGTCCTGGCAAGCCAACTGGGATTGGGGTGTGTATGGCGCACTGGTCACCTACGCCCTGCGCCAGCCTTACCCGCTGCTCTCGGCCAACCTGGATCGGGCGCAGATCATGCAGATCTACAAACAGCGCCCGGTGCTCAAGGGCCAAGCATCCACCACCCAACAGGTCCAAGCGACACTGTTGGACGACATCCGCGAATCCCATTGCGGTTTGCTGCCAGAAGCCCAGATGCCGGCGATGCTCGCCGTGCAGCAGCAGCGAGACCGGCGCATGGCCGAGCGTCTGCTGGCGGCACCCACACCCGCCGTATTGCTGGCCGGGGCGTTCCATGTGCGCAAGGACCTGGGTGTACCGCTGCACCTGAAGGACTTGGGTGCTGGTGAAGGTAATGCGGTGCTTATCCTGGCCGAAGCAGACAGGACGGTAACCGCCGAAAACGCCGATTACGTGTGGTACACGGCGGCTCAGCCGGCGCAGGATCACTGCGCGACATTGCGTCCCTAGACAGCAAAAGATCGCAGCCTTCGGCAGCTCCTACAGGGAAGGGTGTTCACTCGCATATTGCGACGACCTGTAGGAGCTGCCGCAGGCTGCGATCTTTTGATCTTGCGTCTTGTTTATGGCGCCTGAAAAGACTGCAGATACGCCAGCAAATCATCGATCTTTTCCTGATCGCTGATCCCCCAGAAAATCATCCGCGTCCCCGACACCACTGACTTCGGCTCCTCGATGTACGCCGCCAGTTTTTCCCGCGTCCAAACGATGCCCGAGTTTTTCATGGCATCGGAGTATTGATAGTCCGTGGTGCTGCCGGCAGTACGCCCGACGATTGCGTTGAGTTGCGGACCGAAGAATGCCCGCGCCCCCTCCCCGATCTGATGACAGCCGCCGCAGACCCGCTTGAACAGTTTCCCGCCCGCCTCGGCATCGCCCTGGGCGCTTGCCTGCGCGGTGAAAAGCCCTGCACACAGGCTCAGGACCAGAGACATGACGGCCGCTTTGTTCATTTGACAGCTCCGGATCAGGCATTGCCCACAGCAAAAAATGGCGGCCATTTGAGCATGACTTCACCTCTTTTCCGAAGCTTTTCGGATGTGCGATATGCAGGCCTGCCGTCCATCCACCACGGCGGCGTCTGGCCAATGACCGCCTAGACTAGCCTTTCAATGCGCCTGATCGACCGGGCACACGGCACACCCACAGAAGGAAGGACAATCATGAAAATCGTCGTTATCGGCGGTACAGGCCTGATCGGAACCCAACTCTGCAAACTACTGCGTGACAGCGGACATGACGTCCTTCCGGCTTCGCCGAAATTGGGGGTCAACGCCGTCACCGGGGAAGGATTGCAGATTGCCCTTCAAGGCGCCGAGGTGGTGGTCGACCTCTCAAACTCACCTTCGTTCGAAGACGCCGCCGTGCTCGAATTCTTCGAACAATCCGGGCGCAACCTTGCCGCCGCCCAGAAGGCTGCCGGAGTCAAACACCATGTCGCGCTGTCGGTGGTAGGCACCGAACGGATGCTCGAAAGCGGCTACTTCCGCGCCAAAATGGCCCAGGAGGAACTGATCAAGAATTCCGGGGTGCCCTACACGATCCTGCGTGCCACGCAGTTTTTCGAGTTCATCGGCGCCATTGTCCAATTCAGCATGCAGGGCGACACCGCTCGCCTGACCTCCGCGGCCCTGCAGCCAGTAGCCTCGGCGGATGTGGCTGCTGCACTGGCGAAAATTGCCGTGGCGCCACCCACCGGCCAGACCGTGGAAGTGGCCGGTCCCGACAAGCAACCCTTGGTGTCATTCGCCAAAACCTACCTGCAACACACCGGCGATCCGCGCAAAGTGATCACCGACGATAGCGCCGGCTACTACGGTGCGATGATCAACGACCAGTCACTGACCCCGGGCGCCAATCCCATCATCGGCAAGATCCACTTCGATCAATGGCTCAAGAGTGTCAGCGCCTGACACCCATCCCCAACCTCATCAGGAGCGTCCCATGCGAATTCCCATTCTGCTCGCCTTGTTTGCCCTGTCGTTCACCACCACCGCGCCGACCCTGGCTGCCGACGCGCCTCACCCAGTCGTCAAGGAAGTGTCGAAAACGGCACTGCCCGATTACCCCGGCAAGGAAATGCTGGTGCTGACCGTCGAATACCCACCAGGAGGTGCCGATCCGGTGCATCGGCACGAAGCCCATGCCATGGTCTATGTGCTCGAAGGCTCTATCGTCATGGGGGTCAAGGGTGGCAAGGAAGTCACATTGATGCCCGGGCAAACCTTCCACGAAGACCCCAATGACATCCACACCGTGGGCCGCAATGCGAGCCAGACCCAACCGGCCAAGTTCGTCGTTTTCCTGTTGAAGGATCAGAACAAACCCGCACTCATTCTGGAAAAATGAGCGTTCCCTTAAGTGCTGAATGGCAATTGAGCTGGCGCAGAAAACAAAAAATCCGGAGCCTGATACAGGACCCCGGATTTTTTTCGCGGCTGTGGTTATTGTACGAGTCCACGATTGCTGTAGGAGCGAAGCTTGCTCGCGAAGGCGCAGTATCAGCCAACATCAATGTCGATTGATCCGCCGCCTTCGCGAGCAAGTTTCGCCCCTACGGGTTTATGTGTCGGGCACCGTTTCAGTCCTTGAAGTCGGTGGACAACGCCAACTCGTTCCACTGGACCAGTTCCTCGGCGACAAAGCGGTTTTTCGCTTCGATACGCGCGACAGTGTCGCTACCCAATGCCAGGCGTTGTGGCGGTTTCGGCGCGTTGACCAGGGCCAGCATGGCTTCGGCGAATTTCACAGGATCACCGGGTTGGGCATGGTTGGCGGACTCGGCGAATTTACGCATCGCCCCCACCGTCTCGTCGTAATCGGGCAATTGCAGCGCGGTCTTCACCAGCGATTGCTCGTCAAGGAAGTCGGTGCGGAAGAAGCCCGGCTCCACCACCGTGGCGTGAATACCCAGTGGCGCCAGTTCCTGATGCAGCGCCTCGGTGATGCCTTCCACTGCAAATTTGGTGGAACCGTAGACACCCCAGCCCATGTAAGCCTGGTAGCCGCCAATGGACGAAATGTTGATCACATGCCCACTGTGCTGGCGACGCATGTGTGGCAGCACCGCGCGGGTCACGTTGAGCACGCCGAAGACGTTGGTGGCGAACAGTCGCTCGGTCTCGCTGGCACTGGTTTCTTCCACCGCCCCCAACACCCCGAAGCCGGCATTGTTGATCAGCACATCGATGCGACCGAAACGCTTGATACCTTCTGCGACCGCCTGATGGGCTTCGTCTTCGCGGGTGACGTCCAGGCGCACCGCCAGGAGTTTGGGATGATCGCCCAGCTTGGCGATGACATCTTCAGGTTTACGAGCCGTGGCAATCACCGCGTCGCCGGCACGCAGTGCGTGCTCTGCGATCAGCGTGCCAAAACCACGGGAAGCGCCAGTAATGAGCCAAGTACGCATATCAACTCCTCCTGTCAGCGACCCGAGCGTAATTGCCGGGCCTTCTTGATGAGTTGACGCCACTTTAGAACTCCACTACTGATGTGATAATCCCAACAATTTTGCATGGCTTTGTGAAAGGCATTCACAGATGAAATCACCTTCGGCGGCTGATCTGTCGATCTTCCTGTGCGTGGCCAGCCACCTGAATTTCAGTCGGGCGGCGGTCGAGCTTGGCGTGACACCTTCGGCGCTGAGCCATGCGGTATGTACCCTGGAAAACCGGCTCGGCGTGCGGCTGTTCAACCGCACCACTCGCAGCGTGGGGCTGACCGCCGCGGGTGAGCGCCTGTATGGGCGTTTGAAACCGGCCTTTCGCGACATCGACGACGCCCTGGAAGACCTCAACAGCTTTCGCGACAAACCTTCGGGCAACCTGCGCATCACGGCCGGTCGCCAGGCCGCGGAGCTGGTGCTGCTGCCGCTGGCCGGACGTTTTCTGGAGGCTTACCCGGACGTGAAACTGGAGATCGTGGCCGACGATGGTCTGGTGGATGTGGTCGCGGCCGGGTTCGATGCCGGCGTGCGTTTCGGGGCGCGGTTGGAGGCGGACATGGTGTCGCTGCCAATCGGTTCGTATTTGCGCTCGGTGGTGGTCGGCTCGCCAGACTTCTTCAAGCAGCACCCGATTCCACAAAAGCCCGAAGATCTGCATGGCTTGCCCTGCATCCGCCATCGCTTCCCCAGCGGCACGCTGTATCGCTGGGAATTCGAACGTGGCGGCATCGCCGAGGAAATCGAGGTCGACGGCCCGTTGACCCTGGGCGACGTGAGCCTGATGGTCGGCCCGGCGCTGCAGGGGGTGGGCCTCGCCTACGTCTTCGAAGACATGGTCAAGGCCCAGCTGGCCGACGGCAGCCTGATACAAGTGCTCGGTGAATGGTGCCCCTATTACCCCGGACTGCACCTCTACTACCCGAGCCGTCGCCATGTGCCGGCGACACTCAAGGCCTTTATCGAATTCGCCCGCGCCGAAAGGCCACGATAACCCCTCTGTAGGAGCTGCCGAAGGCTGCGATCTTTTGCTTTTGCCTTTCAAAAACGAGATCAAAAGATCGCAGCCTTCGGCAGCTCCTACACAGATCCGGCAGGGCCGACGAGGAAGGGACAGGGTCTTAGGTGATTAGCGGTAGTTGCTCAGCGCCGCCAGGTCACTGTCACCTTCCGGTTGGGCGGCCTGACTCTCCGAGAGAACGCACGGTAAAGAACGTTGATGGAGAATAATGAGACTTCAACTCTTCCCGACTGGGCGTCGTATTTGAAGTTTTCCATGCGTCTACATAGTGAACTATCGGCCTATTTTCACTGTTCAATAGAACAACAGCATTAAAGTCATGTGAAATCTCTCCTACTAAGGGCACGACGTATCCCTCTGCACTGACGATACAAGACTGATCCCCGTTGATTTCATATCGTCTGAGGACCTCCCTCTCGACGTCCTCAAGCGACAGGTAACGAAATGAACTTCTTAACGAAACACCAAAGACCACCTCATCAACCACTTCAGGATTCAGCCCTGTGTAGGGTGATGAAAGGTTCTCGGACCGAAGGATGTTGGCTTTATATTCCAGGTTGTAATGAGCACACGCCGATAGCAGAACACAATTCGCCGAGTAATGCAGATAAGTGTAATTAACATAGCTGGCAACCCGTTGAAGATCGTCAACACTTAGACGCTCAGGCAACGGCTCTGGATAAGGATCAAAATGGAGGGACTGTTGAATTCGGTTTAGATCAAAACGGTCATCCGCATTCAATTTATTCTCGTCAAAGCTGGAGGTCGAGGCTGTAACATTATTCATCCCTGCATTGCCAAATACTTTCACCTCATTGACTCCTCAGTGCTGTTGCGCACGACTGCGCGCTTTCTCGATTAACCGTCTCGTTGCTGATGAATACAGCATTTAACGGGTCGGTCACTCAACTATCCAAATGCTCTTCTGCACGCAAGAACGTTGTAGTATCGAAACTTTTCGCAGTCAGCACTCACCCTGTCAGAGAGAAACCAGATGGTCACCTGCTACCTCAAATACGTACTCGACCCCTACAAGCTCGAAGCGTTCGAGCACTATGGCAAGCTGTGGATTCCCCTCGTGGAAAAATTCGGCGGTCAGCATCACGGTTACTTTTTGCCATCCGAAGGCGCCAACAACATCGCCCTGGCGATGTTCACCTTCCCCAGCCTCGCGGCGTACGAAACTTACCGGCAACAGTCGATGAACGACCCGGCGTGCATCGCCGCGTTCAAATACGCAGAAGAAACCCGCTGCATCCTCAGTTATGAACGCAGTTTCTTCCGGCCGGTCTTCGGGGAATCAAAAACACAACAGGCGTGAGCTCCACTCGCCCCCTCGAGGGGCGTACACCCTGTAGGAGCAAGCTTGCTCGCGATGGAGGACAACGATAACGCCTGCTGCCTGAATGCCAGCGGTGTCTCGGCGTTTTTCGCGAGCGTGCTCGCTCCTACAGGGCTACCCGTGCATTTCAGATCAGGTCGGCACACGACCGGCAGGAAAATTTTCGCTTCAGAACCTTTATACGGCGTGAATGACCCGCCATTAGCCATACTTCAAGGTGCCCTCGATCTCCCTGCCCTGTCGGTGAGTGAACATGAACAACCTGTGGAGTAGCTGTCGCACATTTACCCTGCTGCTGATGCTGTTCTGGATCAATACGGCGCTGGCACAGAAGCAACCGCAATTACCCGCCGTCGAACTGACCCCGGCCGAAGAAGCCGAAGTGCAAAAGCTGGTGTTGCCGGTCCTGCCCGACTGGACCGGAGACTTCGAAGGCATGCGTGAGCGCCGGCTGATCCGGGTGCTGGTGCCTTACAGCAAGACCTTTTTCGAACTGGATCGCGGGCGCGAGCGAGGGCTGACGTATGAACTGGGCAAGGGCCTGGAAGCCTGGCTGAACAAGACCCAGCCGTACTCGAAAAAGTCCATGCAATGGCGGGTCATGTTCATCCCCACCGCCCGCAACGAGTTGATGCCAAAGCTGATCAAAGGCGTTGGCGATATTGCCGCCGGCGGCCTCACCGTGACCGAAGCCCGTCTCAAGGATGTGGATTTTTCAGACCCGTTCGCAGTGAACATCCCGGAAATCCTGGTCACCGCACCGGGCGGCAAATCCGTGGAAAAACTCGAAGATCTGTCCGGCCTGGAAATTACCGTGCGCGCGTCCAGCAGTTACTACGAGCACCTGCAGGCATTGAACGCCTCGTTCAAGGAACAGGGCCTGGCGCCCATTGACCTGAAAGCCGCCGACGAAAACCTGGAGTCCGAAGACCTGCTGCAAATGGTCAATGCCGGATTGCTCAAGGCCACGGTGGTAGACCGATACATCGCAAAAATCTGGGCGCCGCTGTACACCGACATGAAGATTCACGAAGAGATTGTCGTGCATGACAACTCTGAGTTTGCCTGGGCGATTCGCAAGGACAGCCCGCAGCTGAAAAGCCAATTGGCTGACTTCGTCAACACCCACAAGGTCGGCACGGCATTTGGCAACAGCCTGCGTAACAAATACGTCACCAACAGCAGCAAGCGAGTACTGAACGCCACCTCCGAAGAGGAAATGAAGAAATTCCAGGAGATGGTGGAAATCTTCAACCGCCACGCCGCCACCTACGGTTTCGATCACCTGATGCTGATGGCCCAAGGCTTTCAGGAATCGCAACTCGACCAGAAGGCCCACAGCCCCCGAGGGGCAGTAGGCGTCATGCAATTGCTGCCAAAAACCGCCAAGGATCCAACCGTGGCCATCACCGGTATCGACAAGAGTGCCGACAAGAACATCGAGGCCGGCAGCAAATACATGCGACTGCTCGCCGACAAGTACCTGAACGATCCGCAATTGAATGAGATGAACAAGACCCTGATGACGTTCGCCGCCTACAACGCCGGGCCTGGCAACCTGCGCAAGTTCCGCGCACTGGCAGAAAAGTCCAGCCCGGACAAAAACGTCTGGTTCGCTAATGTAGAACAAGCGGCCGCGCAGGTCGTGGGGCGGGAGACCGTGGATTACGTCGGCAACATCTGCAAGTACTACGTGGCGTATAAGTTAGTTGAGGAAAAAACCGCAGCGGCGGCGGCTAAAACGAGCCCTTGACAGCCAATGATAGCCATTAGCTTCTACACCACATGTCCCTACCCGCTCTGAATTGGGGCTTTCACCATGGAAATGTAAAAAATTCGTTCTACGCTAAACCTGTCCAATAGTGGGCGTTTTGTACAAAGGATTGGTTCAACGCGAAGGCAGGTTGAGGGGCTTCCACTATGCAAGAAACACCGCGTCTTTTTTCCGGCCTTCATTTGCGCCCGCAGCGTCAGGCATTGGCCCTGGAGCCAAGGATCCTGTTCGACGGTGCCGCCGCTTCGGCCGCCGCCGATCAGCATCACAGCGACCCAGCTGAAGCGGCTCACCCCGCAGCCGACCCGGCTGCCACGCCCGCCAGCCCGACCGAAGGCCGGCCCGCCACCGAGCAGGCCCCCTCGGCCGCGCGCAGCCTGCTGGTGATCGACAGCCGCATCGAAAACCGCGAGCAACTGATGGCGCAACTTCCGGGGAACGTCACGGCAATTGTGGTGAACACCGGTGAAGATGGCCTGGCAGCGATCTCCGCGGCATTGGCGCAACTGGGCAAGGTCGATTCGATTCAGGTGCTTTCCCACGGCGCCTCCGGACAATTCACCCTGGGCAACCGCACAATCACCGCAGACAACGTCGACCAACTCGGCAAGACCCTCGAACAGTGGCGCAACAACCTGACCCAGGGCGCCGACATCCAGCTCTACGGGTGCGATATCGGGGCGGGCGCGGCCGGTAAAACCCTGGTCACCGAACTGGCGCGCTGGACCGGCGCCGATGTGGCCGCCTCCAGCAACGACACGGGCAGCAAGGCCGCAGGCGGCGACTGGACCCTGGAAACCCGAGTCGGCGATATCGACAAGGCCATCGCCCTCAGCAGCACCGCCATGGCCAATTTCGATGGTTTGCTGGCCGATGCCGCCCCCACCGTGACCTTGCCGGCTACCGGCAGCGATGTGCTGCTGGGTGACCGTTTTACCTTTACCGTCAACTTCAACAACACCTCCACCCAGGCCGGTTTCGCCCCGTTCATCAACCTGGCGCTGCCGGCCACCGGCAAGGATGGCGATGACGGGGTCAACTTCATCTCCGCCACCTACCTGGGACAAAACCTGATTACCCATACGGTGACATTCGACGCAGCCGGCAACGCGACCCATCCGCTGGCCAAGGACGCCAACGGCAATTTCCTGATCATCAATGCGGCAACCTTTGGCATGCGCGCCGGCGACAAGCTGGTGGTCATCGAACTGCCCTTTGCCAGCGTCACCAACCAGCAGCCAGTGATCCCGGTGCAGATCACCGCCAGCCTGAGCAACCTGGCCGACACCGATTTCTCCAACGGCAGCCCGGACCTGACCATTCGCGCCAGCGGCGGCTTCCAGTTCGGCAATGATGCACTGGACAACCCAACCAACGACCCGAGCCTGATCCAGGCCGGCAGCGCAGCGTTTGTGGTGCACCCGACCGTCATCACCTTTGACGAAACCATCACCACGCCCGAAGGCGAAACCGCCACAGGGCCGAACTACGGCCGCACCCTGACGGTGACCGTAACGCCCGCACCGGGCCAGACACTGTCCCACGTCATCGTCACGCAACCACTGCCGGACAATATCCAGGTCACGGCCATCACGCCCGGTCCCGGAGGCCGCCTGACGTCCATCACGCTGCACGACGGCACGGTGGTCACCAACCCGACGGCGATTGCACAGCTGATCGCGTCCGATACCGTGTACATCAACTCTTTTACCGTCGAGTACGACACCCTGACCGCCGCCACCAACACCCAGGTGGCGTTCTACGTGCCGGAAGTGGACGCCAACGGCCAGGCGATCATCAACCCGGTCACCGGCGACGCTGTCACCATCACCCTCGGCGCGCCGACGGCCAGCGGTCAATGGGCACCGCTGGACCCACGCGATGTCGTGGCGCCCAACACCACCATCGATTTTTCGGGCACCGGGCGGCCCGTCGACTTCGTCGCCAAGTCCATCACCCTGCTCAAACAAGTGACCTTGCAGACCGACATCGGCCAGACCGGTATCACCCCCGGCGACACATTGCAGTACACGCTGAACCTGGCGATTTCCGACTACTTCGCCTTCGGCAAGGACTTCTTCAATCAAGGCCAACTGGTCATTCGCGACCAGCTCAGCGACGGGCAAACCCTGACCGGCACACCGACCTTGACCGTCACCCTCGCCGGCGTGCCACAAACCATCACTCTGGTGACCACCACGGTGGTCAATGGCGATGGCACCACGTCGATTGTCTTCGACATTGCCCAATCGTTGCGTAATGCCTTTTCCAATATTCGTGGCTGGCTCAATGGCGACCTGGCCTTCGATGATCGCCTGGAAGGTGCGGTGCTGGCGGTGCTCAGCTATTCGGCCATCGTCGGCCAAACCTACAAGCCGCCATCGGGCGCGCCCCACAGCGAAATCAACGAGGGCGACGCGATAGGCAACACCGCTGTGGTCGATGGCACGCTGCTGCAAGACATTTTCAACCTGACCGGGCAAAGCGAAACCGACGGTTCGGCGACCACCAGCGTGATCCCGACCAACACCGTCGATATCAACATCGTCGAGGTCAATAACGGCACGCCACCGGCCAGCGGCGAACTGCGGCCGGGCGATGAGGTGACCTTCGAGCTGAGCTACGACCTGGTCACCGGCGACTACGAGCAGTTCAAGCTCACCGCGTACCTGCCGCTGCCCTTGTTCGACGTAACAGGCGTGACCTGGGCAACGGGCGCCAATCCCGGCCAATGGCAAATCGGGCCCGGCAACACCAATGCCGGAGGCGTGCTCACCGTGACCAGCGCCGCCGGCAACTCGGTGGTGTTCGATTTCGGCAGCTTCGTCACCGCCGACACCACCGGCAGCCGCATCGTCGTGCGCTTTACCCTGCGTGTCGGCGACCAGCCGTTTGCCGACCAGCGCTCGTTGGATGTGTTGGCGCAATCGAGCCAGCAAACCACCCTCACCGACCAAACCCTGATTTCCTCGGACGTGGTGGCCATCGTCTCGGTGGCCGAACCGGTGCTGGCGATCAAGCACGGCGTGGTGTCCGGCACCAACGGCACGGTCAGCAACACCACCGGCAGCTGGAACCCTCCGGGTAGCACCGGGGTACCGTTCAATGGCAGCGTGACCGACCTGGCGGCGGTGGACGGCAACATCACCGGCATCGACGGCGGCGATACCCTGCGCATGGTGACCGCCATCGAAAACACCGGCGGTGGCGGCGCCTTCGACGTCCGCACCAGCATCACCCTGCCCACGGGCGTGAGCTTCGTCGGCGGCAGCCTGGCTGCCGCCAATCTGCAAATTTTTCGTGGCAACGGCACCGCACTGGTGCTGGGTGTCGACTACAGCGTCAGCGGCAACCAGATCACCTTCCTCGACGCCGGTGGCCAAGCCACCCTGCTCGCCGGTCGCAGCGGCACTGCCGCCGACACCAGCGGCGCCAACCTGGTGGTGATCAGTTATGACGTGGTCGTCAGCTCGACCATCGAAGCCAGTCGCAGCCTGCAAAGCACCGCGACCCTGAGCAACTACGCCAGCGTCGACGGCGGCACTGACTTCACCCCCACCGACCTGACTGACCTGTCCAGCCAGCAAGTGGCGGCACCGGTCATTACCAAAGTGTTTGCCGATGGCACCTTGGACAACGGCGATTCCAGTGCCACCCACACCACCGGCAGCGATCTGGTGATCGGCGAAAGCATGCGCTACGACATCGTCGTCACCCTGCCTGAAGGCACCACGCAAACCCTGCGCATCGAAGACCTGATCCCGCCGGGCATGCGCCTGGACACCACGTTCAACGGCGGCCTGGGCTATCAGATCATCACCACCCGGGCCGGCAGTGGCGCGCTGGGCGCCGACTTTGTCGGCAGTATCGTGGTCAGCGGTTTTACCGGTCAGGGCGGCGCTCTGGGCGGTGACGGTGTCGACGCACGCTGGACCTTCAGCGTATCTGGCGCCACCGCCGACAACGTGACCGGCAACAACACGTTCGTGATTCGCCTGCAACTGGTGGCCAACAACGTGATTGCCAACCAGGCCAACAAGTCCCTGCAAAACAGCGCGCAATTGATCTTCAGCGATCCGGACAGTGACACGCCCAACGGCAACGTGGCGGTGGACCGTACCGTCGCCCTTACCGGTGGCCAACCCACCGTGACCCTGCGCGAGCCGACCCTGACGGTCACCCAGGTACTGACTTCGACCTCGGGTCTGGGCGGTTACGACCAGGGCGACACGGTGACCTTCACCATCACCTTGAGTAACGGCAACGGCGGCAGCGATTTCAGCGCCTTCGACATCAGCTTCCTCGACAACCTGCCCACCCAACTGGACAACATCATCCTGACGGGCAAGTTGTATCAGGGCGGCGCGACCAACAACGGCGGCGTGGATTTCGAAATCGTCAACGGCCAGTTGCGCACCGTCAACGGCGCCAACATCGACATCGCCAAGGGCGGCAGCATCGTGTTGAGCCTGTCCGGCGTGGTCAATGCCACGGCGGCGTCGCAGTCCAACTTCACTAACCTGGCGACCGTGCAGTGGACCAGCCTCGATGGCACCCAAAGTGGCGAACGCACAGGTGTCGACGGCACGCTCAATGGCGGCACACTCAACGACTATCGCAACAGTTCGGTGCTGGTGGTGCCGGTGGCCCAGGCGATCCAGATTTCCCGGGTCGGCGGCTTGCCGGATACGGCGGCACCGGCGCCGACCACGGCGCCCGTGGAAGCGGTGACCATTGGCGAAGTGATCCGCTATCGCGTGGTGGTACTGGTGCCGGAAGGCGACAACCCCAACTACCGGATTCAGATCACCCTGGCCAACGGCCTGCAATTCATCTCCCCCGATGCGCTGGTCAATGCCTTGCGCATCGGCTTTATTTCCAATGGCGGGCTGACCAGCGATGCCAACCTGATCGTCGGCGGCACCCTGAACATCGATGGCAACGAAAACAGCCCTCAAGCCTTACCCATCACCCCGGACCTGTTGGGCCTGGGCCCGACCGGCGTGTTCGATCCCAGCCGCCTGACCGTCGTCACCAACCCCGACGGCAGCCAGACCATCACCTTCAATCTCGGCAACGTGGTCAACGGCAATGGCACCGATGACGACCTGGAAGGTGTGGTGCTGGAATTCAACGTGCGGGTCGCCAACCAGGCGAGCAACATCGCTGGTGCCCAGTTGGGCGCCAGTGCCCTTGAGATCGTCAACGGCGCGGGCCGGGCGGCCAGCAACACCATCCTGGAACGCATCGTCGAGCCGAGCTTCAACGGCCTGGACAAGCAAGTGGTGGCGTTCGACCCGAACCCTTCGGGCACCACCGGCACCGCCACGGTGCAACTGAGTTTTACCCAGAACGGCGGCCTGCCGGCGTTCGACGCCCAAGTGGTCGACAACTTTGCCGGCGGCAGCAATTACACCCTGATCAGCGTCACCATCAACGGCACCACCTTCGGGCCGGGCAACCTGCCCGCCGGCGTGACCTTCAGCACCACCGGTGGCCTGAGCGTCAACTTCGATCAACTGGATGTCGGCGCCCAAGTCCAGGTGCGCTATCAAGTCACCCTGCCCAACAACGCGGTGGTTGCCAGCAGCAACGCCACCCTGACCTGGAGCAGCCTGCCTGAAGACTTCACCAGTTGGGGCGGCAACAGCGTCGGCATCGACGGCACCATCAATGGCGAGCGCACCGGCAGCACGGTCGGCCCTAACCAGTACATCTTGCGCGACAACGCCGGGCTGGGCGTGATCACCGGCACGCTGTGGAATGACACCGCGTCGGCCACCGGCAGCACCGTTCCGGATGGCCCCGGCCTTGCCGGACAAACCGTCACCCTGACCTGGGCTGGCGCCGACGGGCAGCTTGGGACCACCGCCGACAACCTGGTGTTCACGACCGTGACCGACGCCAACGGCCAGTACCATTTCGGTGTGCTGCCACTGGGCGTATTCCGCATCGACGCCCCACCGGGACTGGTGACCTTCCCGCAGCCGGTCGGCGATTTGCGCGTACGCATCGACAGCGACGGCGGCACCCTCGGGCAGATCACCATCACCCTGGGCGACGCCGATACCCAGGCGGCGAACGCCGGTTATGTCGAGCAGAACGACGCGCCGGTCAATACCCTGCCCGGCACCCAACAAGGTCTGGAAGACGTTCCCCTGAATATCACCGGCATCAGCGTCGCGGACGTCGATGTCAATCGCGATCCGAACGTCGCCGATCGCAACATCAGCGTGACCTTGAGCGTGCTGCACGGCACCTTGTCCCTGGGCACTACTTTGCCGGGCGTGACCGTCAGCGGCGCCAATACCGCCAACCTCACCCTCAATGGCACCCTGGCCGACGTCAATACCGTACTGGCCAGCCTGCGCTATCTGGGCAACCAGGACTTCAACGGCACCGACACCCTGACCGTGGTCAGCAATGACCAGGGCAACTTCGGTGACGCCAATGGCGATGGCACGCCGGGCACCGCCGCCGACGCATTGACCGACACCGATACACTGCAAATCGTCCTGGCGCCGGTCAATGACCCACCGATTGGTGTCGATGACAGCGCCACCGCCGTGGAAGCCGGCGGCACCAACAACAATGTGATTGGCGTCGACCCCACCGGCCAGTTGCTGACCAACGACACCGACGTCGACATCGCCACCAATGCCGACAAGTTGCATGTGGTGTCCGTGGCTTCGGTCAACAATTCCGGTGCGCAAACGCCGGTGCAAGGCGTGACGGTAATCATCGGTCAATACGGTCAACTGTTGGTCGGTAGCAACGGTGCCTATCAATACATCGTCGATAACAACAATCCGCTGGTGCAGGCGCTGCGCCTGTCCGGCCAGACCCTGACCGACCGTTTCGACTACGTGCTGGCCGACCTGGCCGGCGAAACCGACGTTGCCAGGCTGACCGTGACCATCCAGGGTGCAAACGACACCCCCGTTGGCGTTAACGATACGGGCATCGCGATCGAGGCAGGTGGTGTGTTCAATGGCACTGCGGGCGATGATGCCCGTGGCAATGTGTTGACCAATGACACCGACGTCGACACAGCGGCCAATGGCGAAACCAAAACCGTCACCGGTATTCGCGCGGTCGCCGAAGGCAACCCCGGCAGCTTCAGCCCCGTGGGCACCCCGATTGCCGGGCTCTATGGCACCTTGACCATCAATGCCAACGGCACCTACACCTACGTCGTCAACAACGACAACATCACCGTGCAGCGCCTGAGCGCCGGTGAGCAGTTGATCGAAATCTTCAGCTACCGGGTCACCGACGCCGGTGGCCTGAACGACGTGGCGCAATTGAACATCGTGATCCAGGGTGCCAACGACAACCCGGTGGCCAGCGACGATGCCGCCGACGCGCAGGCGGCTTCCACCAACGGCAACGCCACCGAGAGCAACCCGACCGGCAACGTCATTCTGTTCCCCAGCCGTCCCGGTACCGTCGACAACGGCATCGATACGGACGTCGATGCGGCCGACCAGCCCAGCGAGCAGTTGCATGTCGACGGCGTGATCAACAAAAGCGAGGCCACCTTTGATCCGCTCAATGACGTACTGACCGCTGTCACCGCCGGCAGCACCCAGGCCAACGGTACGGTGGTGGTCGGGCAGTTCGGAACTCTGCGCATCGGCGCCGACGGCTCGTTCTTCTACGATGTCGACAGCACCAACGCTACGGTCCAGGGCCTGCAAGCCGGGCAAACACTCACCGAGTTTTTCACCTATCGCGTGGTCGATACCAAGGGGCTGACCGATACCGCGCAACTGGTGATCACCGTGCACGGCGTGAACGATCCACCCGTGGCGCAGAACGTCATTTCGATCGCCACCGAAAGTGGCGGCGTGAACAACACCACGCCCGGCGTCAATCCGGTGGGTGATGCGACCGTCAATGCCTTCGATCCGGACGGCGATCCATTGACCGTCACGTTCATTCGCGCCGGCGCGGAAAGCGCCGGGGGCACCTCGGTGCCGGTGGTGGCGGGCGGTACGGTGGTCGTCGGTCTATACGGCACCCTGACCATCAATCCCGATGGCAGCTACAGCTATGTCGTCGATAACAACAACGCGGACGTCCAGGCGCTGCGCCGCGGCTCCGACCTGTTGCTCGAACGTTTCACCTACACCATCAGCGATGGCGTCAACCCCAACCCGGAAACCGACACCGCCGAGATCATCGTGTTGATTCGCGGCCAGAACGACAACCCGGTGGCCAACGATGACAGCACCATGGCCACCGAAGCCGGTGGCGTGAACAACAACCTGCCGGGCGTGGACCCCACCGGCAATGTGCTGAGCGATCTTCCGGGCATTGACACCGATGTCGACGGTGGTGAAATTCCCGCCGACCTGCCTGATCACAACTACGGCGAGACTCGCGCCGTGGCGTCGGTGCGTACCGGTGTCGAGGGCTCGGCGGGCACTGCAGGGACCCTGGGCACCGAACTGCGCGGCACCTATGGCTGGCTCACACTGAACGCCGACGGCAGCTACAGCTATCGCCTGGACAACAACATGGCTGAGGTGCAGGCCCTGCGTGCCGGCAACACCCTGGTCGACAACTTCAACTACAACGTGATCGACGCTGCCGGTGCGCAGGACACCGCGACCCTGACCATCACCATCCAGGGCGCCAACGACGCGCCCGTGGCGCAGAACGATGTCAACACCGCTATCGAGGCCGGTGGCCTGAATAACGCCACGCCGGGCATCAACCCCAGCGGCAACGTATTGACCAACGACAGTGATGTCGATCGTAACGGTGAAACCCTGAGCGTGATCGACGTGCGCCAGGGCACGTCCGTCGGGGTGATCGGATCGGGCCTGGCCGGTGCTTTCGGCACCCTGACCCTTGGCGCCAACGGCAATTACACCTACGTGCTCGACAACAGCAACCCGCAGGTCCAGGCCTTGCGCACCAACGGCGATGTGCTGACCGAAACCTTCACCTATACGATCCGCGATCTGGCCGGTGCCACCAGCACGGCAACGCTGACCATCACCATTCGCGGCACCAACGACAACCCGCTGGCGGTCGACGACAGCACTGTCGCCGTCGAAGCCGGCGGCACCGCCAACGCCACACCGGGGATCAACCCCAGCGGCAATGTGCTGAGCAATGACACCGACGTCGATGCCAATGACGGCAAGTTCGTCACGGGCATCCGCACCGGTAGCGAAGCGGCCGGTGGAACGTTCACCGGGGTCATCGCCCCTCAGACCCTCAATGGTCTGTACGGCACGCTGACCATCTCCATCAACGGCACTTACAGCTACGCGGTCAACAACAACCTCGCAGCGGTCCAGGCCCTCAAGGTCGGTGATTCGCTGGTGGAAACCTTCACCTATCGCATGCGCGATATCGCCGGCGCCACCGACATCGCCCAGTTGAATATCCGCATCGACGGCGCCTGGGATGCGCCAGTGGCGACCAACGATGTCGCGGTGGCCGTGGCCGACAACGGTGCGGGCAACAGCGTCAACCCAACGCGCAACGTGCTGCCCAACGACACCGACGTCGATCAGGGCGATGTGCTGCACGTCACCGGCATTCGTTTCGGCACCGAAGCGGCCGGCGGTACGCTGGACGCCGTCAATCCGGGCACCGACAACACCAACGGCACGTTGATCAACGGTCAGTTCGGGCAATTGATCATCGGCGCCGACGGCAATTACACCTACATCATCGATTCCAGCAACCCGACCGTTCTGGCGCTGGGGCCGCTGCAGTTCCTCGATGAACACTTCACCTACCAGATCACCGACCTTGGCGGGCAAACCGACCTGGCGGAGATCCACATCATCATCCGTGGTCGCAACGACGCACCTCATGCCAACACCGATAGCGGCACCGCCGTGGAGGCCGGCGGCCTGAACAACGCACAGCCCGGTGTCGACCCTGGCGGCAACGTCATCGGCAACGATACCGACCTTGAGGGCGATGCCCTCACCGTAACGGCCGTGCACACCGGAGGCCTGAACGAAACCGGTACCAATGGCGTCATCGGCACGGCGCTGCGCGGGCAATACGGCGACCTGGTCCTGCTGCCCGATGGCACCTGGCGCTACACCCTCGACAACAGTCTGCAAGCGGTGCAGGCCCTGCGTGTCAGCGGGCAGACCCTGGTCGATGTGTTCACCTACACCTTGAGAGACTTCTTCGGCGCCACGTCCTCCGCCGAACTTCAAGTCACCGTCGACGGCCGCAACGACACCCCCATTGCCCAGGACGATGGCAACACCGCCCTCGAGGCCGGCGGGGTCAACAACGGCACACCGGGCACCAATGCCACCGGTAACGTGCTGGACAACGACAGCGACGTCGACAGCGTGGCCAATGGCGAGAGCAAACACGTGCTGACCGTCAGCGCCCAGAACGGCCAGAGCACCGGCGCAGGGCAAGTGTTGATCGGCCTTTACGGTCAGTTGACCCTCAATGCCGACGGCACCTACACCTACGTGATCGACAACAACAATGCGCAGGTGCAGGCCCTGCGCACCGCCGCCAATACCCTGAGCGAAACCTTCACCTATCGGATGACGGATACAGCCGGCGCGACCTCGGATGCGCGTCTGACCATCGTGATCCAGGGCGCCAACGATGCGCCGGTGGCGCAGAACGACAGCGCCGTTGCCAGCGACCAGACCCCCGCTCCCCAGGCCACCGGCAACGTGTTGCCCAACGACAGCGACGTGGACGCCAACGATGGCCTGCAAGTGGTCGCCGTGCGCACCGGCAGCGAAACCGGCACCGGCACGACGGGCGTGATCGGCCAGCCGATCCTCGGCCTTTACGGCACCCTGGTGTTGAATGCCGACGGCAGCTACACCTACACCATCGACCAGACCAACCCCGCCGTTCTGGCCGCCGCCGGACTGGGGCAAGTGCTGCAGGATGTCTTCACCTACACCATCAACGACATCAACGGCGCCAGCGACCAGGCCGAACTGGTGATCAACCTGAACATCGCCTCGCCGTTCATTCCGGCGCCACAAGGTAATTTCTTCGACAACGACCCGAACGACCCCAACCGCGTTTTGCGCCTGCCTGACCCGATTCCGGCCGTCTTTATCACCCCGGTGGTGGAGCGTGAGGCGCAGGTACTGGAAGTGTCGAGCTGGGGCGCCGATGGTTCGAACCTGCGCCTTGCCAGCACTGGCGAATTCGCGGTTGATTCGCTGGGTGCAGGATTGGGCTTGGTGCCGGGGCAATTCGTCGCTCAGGCCGTGCGTGAAAGCCGCGTGGAAAGCGACCTGGACCTGCTGTGGATTCTCGGCCGTCAGGGCCGTACCAGCCTGAGCGCCGATGGCCTGTTGGCCGATCCGTCGCTGTTCACCATTGACAGTGCCCACATGACCCAAGGCCCGGCGCAAGCCGAGAAACCCGCCGAGCCACGTCAGGCCCGGGGTTTCAGTGCCCAGTTGCGAACGGCTGCGAACCGTCTATACCCGGTCAATCGAGAACCTCGTAATCCGACCAATTGAAGTAAACCGGTGAACACAAAGGATTGAATATGCCCAAAAACGCGACCCGGCTGTTGAGTACCGCCCTCGTTTCGACGCTGCTGCTCAGCGCCTGCTCTTCGCTGGACCCCAAGCCCTCCACCGAAGAGGAAAACCGCCAGCGCATCCTTGCCGATCAGTCACGCATGTACGCCGGCCAGGAAGCTGTCACTGCGCCCATCACGTTCTATGAGGCGGCTGCGCGGGCGCTCAAGTACAACCTCGACTATCGCCTCAAACTCATGGAAAGCGCACTGGCCTCGGACCTGCGTGATTTGTCGAGCCACGAGATGCTGCCGCGCCTGGTCGCGTCGGCGGGCTACGCCGGACGTAACAACGACTCTGGCGGCACCTCCATCGGCATCGAGGACCGGCAAGTCAGCTTGCGTGCATCGACCTCGGAAGAGCGCTATCGCGAACTCTACGGATTAGGCTTGAGCTGGAGCCTGCTGGATTTCGGCGTGGCTTATTATCGAACCCAGCAAAAATCCGATCAGATCCTGATGGCCGAGGAACGCCGGCGTAAAGTCGCGCAGAACGTCTTGCAGGATGTGCGCAACGCTTATTGGCGAGCACTGGGTGCCCAACGCCTGATGCCGGAAGTCGACAAATTGCTGGCCCGCACCCAGACCGCCCTGACCTCGGCCCGGGATGCGGAAACCCGTGGCCTGCTGCCGCGCCAGGAAATCCTCGCCTACCAACGCGCCCTGCTCGACTCCATCTACCTGCTGACCGTGCGCCGCCAGGACCTTGAGTTCGCCCAGGCGGAACTGGCGGCGCTGATGTCGTTGCCACCGGGCGCGAAAATGGTCCTGGCCGACACCGCCGAACCGCCGCTGCCGGAACTGCACCAGAGCATCTCGCAGCTCGAACAACTGTCCATGGAAAACCGTCCGGAAATCATGGAGGAGTGGTACCGCAAACGCGTCAACCAAAAGGACCTGGACATCGCCAAGGCGCAGTTGTGGCCGAACGTCAGCTTCGACTACGGCTACCACTACGACTCGAACAAATTCAATTACAACAGCGACTGGAACGCGACCGGCCTGCAAGTTTCGATGAACCTGCTGCGTCTGTTGCAACTGCCCTCGCTCAATAGGGCGGAAAAATCCCAGAGTGAAACCGACGACACCCGGCGCGTGGCACTGTCGATGGCGATTCTGACTCAGGTGCGCGTCGGCGCCTTGCGCTATCAACTGGCGCGCCAGGAGGTGGAGTTCACTGACGATAGCCTGCGGGTCGATCGCAGCCTGCTCGATTACGCCCAGGCCGCCAAGACCGGCGCCCTGGGTTCGGAGCTGGAAGTGATCCGCGCCGAGGGTCGCTATCTGCTGTCGCGCTACCAGCGCGAAGCGGCCTTCTCCAGCGCCCAGGCGGCGTGGGGGCGGTTGTACAACTCGGTGGGGCTGGACGTGCTGCCCAACGAAATCGACAAACATGACATCAAGACCCTGGCCCGGGAAATCCAGAACACCTTGAACAAACAGGAGCAGCAACGGCTGCTCGTCACCCAGCAAGGAATGCCGAATGTTCAGACCCACCCGTGACGCGCGATGGTTATTGCTGATGTTGACCGCTGCCACCCTCGGGGTTCAGGCCCAGGACCCACCCATGGAAAGCGCCACGACGATCCGCGTGTTGCTCGCCGCTGAACTTGAGACCACCCTCTCAAGCCAGATGAACGGAACACTCGGTGAATTGAAAGCCACCTTCGGCGAACACGTAGACAAATCCGCCTTGCTCGCGCGCTTCAACTGCAACGAAGCCGAGGCACGCAGCAAGGTCGCGGTGGCTGAACTGGCGATGGCCAAACAGAATCTGGAAGCGAAAAAACAACTGCGTCAGCTCAATGCCGTTGGCGACATCGAAGTGTCGATGGCCAACACCGAAGTGCAAAAAGCCGAGGGCGCCCGAGCCATGGGCGTGGCCCAGAGTGGCTACTGCCAGGTGCTGGCGCCGTTTTCCGGGACGGTGGCCAAGGTCTACGTCAAACCCTATCAAACCGTCAGCGCCGGCACGCCACTGTTCGACCTGGTCAGCGATGGCGCGTTGAAAGTGCGGCTGAACGTCCCCTCGAACATGCTCAAGACCCTGAAGAAAGGCATGCCGTTGCAAGTGAACATCCATGAGACGGGCAAAAACTATGCGGCCCATGTCACGGTGGTCAATTCGCGGGTCGATGCGGTGGCGCAAACGGTTGAACTGGAAGCTCGGCTCGACGAGAAATTTCCTGACTTGATGGCCGGCATGAGTGGCACGGCGCAGTTCAATCAGGATACGGCCCAGCCATGACCATGAATGAGCCCCTGCCCCACCCGCACCTGCTGCTGGAGCTCGATGCCCTGCGCGACAAGGCCATCGCTGCTGACTCTTTGAACGCCCTGGCCTTCAGCATGGCCAACGACCTGTATCCGCTGTTGCCGTTTCATCAGGCGCTGGTGTTTGCCCAGCGCGACACTTCACTGGAGCTGTTGTGTGTCTCCGGGCTGTCACGCCCCAGCGAGGATTCGCCCTATCTGGTATGGCTGCGCCGCGCCAGTCGCTGGATCGCCACCCAGGTGCCGGACGGCGAACCGGTCTGGTTGACCCAGGACACCACCTCGGCACCCGCGGACATTGCCGAAGGCTGGAGTGAATGGTGGCCGTCGGGTCTGTGGTGCGTGCCGATACAGGACCGAGATGGGCATCGACTGGGTCTGTTGTTGCTGTTGCTCGAACAGGAGCCGCCCGCCGTGCTGCGTCAGGTCCTGGCCGGCCCGATCAACACCTGGGCTTACTGCTGGACCGCATTGACCAAGCGTCGGCGTTTCGGTCGCTGGTGGCCCAATCGCAAGCAGCTGCTGCTGGGGTTGCTGGTGCTCGGTGCCTTGCTGTTGTTGCCGGTGCGGCAAACGGCCTTGGCGCCCACCGAGATTGTGTCCCGTCAGGCGCAGATCATCAGTTCGCCCATCGATGGGGTGATCGAACATATCCAGGTCCGTCCCAACCAACCCGTAGACACCGGCACGCCGCTGTTTTCCCTGGACGAAACCACCCTGCGCAGCCGCGCCGAAGTCCTCGGCAAGGAAGTGGCAGTCGCCGATGCCGAATTGCAGGCCGCCAGTCAGCGGGCCTTCGACAACCCACAGAGCAAAGGCGAACTGACCCTGCTCGAAGGTCGTTCGCAACAGCGTCGGGCCGAGCTGGCGGCGGTGCAGGCGCAGCTCAAACGCACCCAGGTGCTTTCACCGCGCGCCGGTGTCGCAGTGTTCAGCGACCCCAATGACTGGCTGGGCAAACCGGTGGTGACCGGCGAGCGGATCATGCAAGTGGCCGACCCGACCCAACCGGCCATGTTGATTCAACTGGCGGTGGCCGACGCCATCGCGCTTGAACCTGGCGCCGAGGTCACGCTGTTCCTGACGGCGTACCCGCTGACCCCGCTCAAGGGCACGATCCTGGAAACCAGTTATCAGGCCCGGCCCAGCGATGAAGGCGTCGTCGCCTACCGCCTGCTGGCGAGCATCGATGGCACGCCGGAACACGCCCGCCTCGGCCTGCACGGCACGGCCAAGCTGTATGGCGGCCGGGTGATGCTCGGTTATTACTTGCTGCGTCGACCGCTGGCGACATTGCGCGCTTGGAGTGGCTGGTAATGCTCGATCCCGCCGACATTCCCGTGCCCCCATTGCGCGAGGACCTGCGTTTGAGCGAAGCCGCCCACGGCAGCAGCGGCGAGCCGGCGTGGGTGATCCAGGACACAGTGATCAACCGTTTCTACCGCATCGGCTGGCTCGAGTTCGAATGCCTGTTGCGCTGGGGTCAGTCGCCCCGAAAAATCAGCGAGCAGATCGCCGAAGGCACCGCGCTCAAGCCCGATGTCGAGCAGATCCTCGACTTTCGCCAGTTTCTCGAACAACACCAGTTGCTGCGTGCCGGGCCCGCAGCGTTGGCGCGCTTGCAGGCCAAGGGCGAGGAAGGCAGTTGGTTGAGTTGGCGCTGGTGGCTGCACCACTACTTGTTTTTCCGCATTCCGCTGCTGCATCCGCAGCAACTGTTGCAACACCTGGCCCATGCCCTGCGCTGGCTGTTCCACCCGCTGACCGCGATCCTGGTGGTGTGCCTGAGCGTGCTGGGGGTGATTCTGGTCCTGCAGCAATGGGACAGCTTTACCAGCGCGGTGGTCGAATCGTTCTCCACCGAAGGCCTGTTCAGTTTCGCCCTGGCGCTGATCGTCGCCAAAACCCTGCATGAACTGGGGCATGCGCTGGTGGCGACACGATTGGGGTTGCGCGTCGGGCACATGGGCATCGCCTTCGTGGTGCTGTGGCCAATGCTCTACACCGACACCGGTGAAAGCTGGAAGCTCAGCCGCTCACGCCAGCGGCTGGCCATCGCTTCGGCCGGGATCGTCACCGAACTGTCCCTGGCCGGGCTCTCGACCCTGGGTTGGGCATTGTGCGATCCGGGTGCATTGCGCAACGCCCTGCTGTACCTGGCGACCACCAGTTGGCTGTTGTCGTTGGCGTTGAACGCCAGCCCGTTCATGCGCTTCGACGGATACTTCATCCTTTCCGACCTGCTGGACTTCCCCAACCTGCACGAGCGCGCCTCGGCACTCGCCCGGGTCACCCTGCGGCGCAACCTGCTGGGTTTGCAGGAAGACTGGCCGGAAGTGTTCCCCACCAGCCAGCGCCGGCTGCTGGTGACCTTCGCCATCATCACTTGGGTCTATCGGCTGGTGTTGTTTCTGGGGATCGCCCTGGCGGTCTACCTGTTCTTCTTCAAATTGCTCGGGATCATTCTGTTCATGGTTGAACTGTCCTGGTTTATCGCCATGCCGGTGGTGCGCGAATTGGGCCACTGGTGGAGCCATCGCGCGGGTATTCCACGCCTGCGCAAAGTGCTGTTCTATGCAGTACTGGGCCTGATCCTGATCGGCCTCGCCCTGCCCTGGCGCACCCAGATCGACGCCGTCGGCGTGGCCCGCGCGGAGCACCAATTACGGGTTTATGCGCCCTACCCGGCGCGGCTGAAATCGATTCACGAAGAGGGTCCGGTCAAGGCTGGCGAGGTGCTGGTGGTGCTGGACGAGCCGGACATCGCCTCACGTATACAGAGCAGCGAAGCCAATGCCCGCAGCTATGAAGCACGACTGTCCGGACTGCTGGCCGACCCCGGTGGTCTGGCCGAAGATTCGGTCACCCGCCAGCGCTTGAACGTGCAGTTCGAGGAAGCCCGGGCCGCCCGCTCGGAAATCGCCCGGCTCAACCTGCAAACCCCGTTTGCCGGCCTGTGGCTGGACGTCAACCCGGACTGGAAAACCGGCCAGTGGATCGGCCGTCAGGAACCCCTGGGCATCCTGATCGATCCGCGCAGCTGGCAAGTGGACGCCTACGTTGCCCAGGACCAGGTGCACCGCCTGGTCACCGGCGACCGTGTGCGTTTTTACCCCGACGGCCAGACCACACCACTGAGCGGCAAGGTGCTGGTGATCGGCAGTACCCGCGCCAGCCAATTGTCCCACCGCATGTTGTCGTCACGCTTTGGCGGGCCGGTGCCGACCACACCACAGGAACATGAGCTGGTGCCGAGCGCTGCCTTGTTCCAGGTGCTGATCCAACTTGACGAGCCCCTGCCGAGCCTGCGCGAAACCCGTGGACACCTGAAAATCGAAGGCGAGCGCCGCAGTGTGCTGGGCGATGTGGCGACCCATTTTCTCGCGGTGTTGATGCGCGAAAGCGGGTTTTGAAAGATTGAAGGTGACAAACCTGTAGGAGCGAGCCTGCTCGCGATAGCGGTGTGTCAGTCGACATCAATGTCGAATGTGCCGCCGTCATCGCGGGCAAGCCTCGCTCCTACAGTTAATGCTGTTCACTTAAGTAGATCTTGAGACGAGTTTTACATTGTGGCGAGGGGATTTATCCCCGCTGGGTCGCGAAGCGGCCCCAAAAAATGGGCCTGCTGTGAAGGCCAATGGGGCGGTGCGACGCTTCGCTATATCCCCTCGCCACAAAGGTGAGTGCCTGTCTTTAAGTGAACAGCATTACGCCCCTACAGTAAGTGTTTACGCTGGAAAATCGACGAACGATGCCAATTACGCGGCGTACGGTTGCGCGCCGCGTAAGTTGCGGAACTAATCTTCCACGACCGCCTTGAATAGCGTACGGGATGCCCATTCTTCCGATAGAAACCTTCCTCGAACTGTCCAGGCGCATGCTTGGGTGATCACGCACCAGGATCCTTATTGTTTTGCCTCCCGTTGAGTGGTCTGGCAGCAATTTCCCAGAGGAAACCGTGTATGAATAGGCACTCGCACCGCATCAGGTTTTACGTTGCGTGTTCATTGATCTTGGCACTCAACGGCATCGCACAAGCAGCACAGACCGAAAAACCCAACATCCTGTTCATCGTCTCCGACGACACCGGCTACGGTGACCTGGGGCCTTACGGAGGCGGCGTCGGTCGCGGCATGCCAACGCCGCGCATCGATGAACTGGCCGCCGAAGGCACGACCTTTTTCTCCTTCTACGCCCAACCCAGCTGCACGCCGGGTCGGGCCGCCATGCAGACCGGACGCATCCCTAACCGCAGCGGCATGACCACCGTGGCGTTCCAGGGCCAGGGCGGCGGCTTGCCGGCGGCGGAATGGACGCTGGCGTCCGTTCTGAAAACCGGGGGCTACGAGACATATTTCACCGGCAAGTGGCACTTGGGCGAAGCCGATTACGCCCTGCCCAACGCCCAGGGCTATGACGTGATGAAATACGTCGGCCTGTATCACCTCAATGCCTACACCTACGCCGACCCTACCTGGTTCCCGGACATGGATGACGAGACCCGCGCCATGTTCACCAAGGTGACCCAAGGCGCGCTGTCGGCCAAGGCCGGAGAAAAAGCCGTTGAAGAGTTCAAGATCAACGGCCAGTACGTCGACACCCCCGTGGTGGATGGCAAGCCCGGTGTCGTCGGCATTCCATTCTTCGACAACTACGTGGAAAAGGCGGCGCTGGAGTTTCTCGACACCGCCGCGAAATCAAACAAACCGTTCTTTATCAACGTCAACTTCATGAAGGTTCACCAGCCCAACTTGCCGTCGCCGGAGTTCGTCCACAAGTCGATCTCCAAGACCAAGTACGCCGACTCCATCGTGGAACTCGATACCCACATCGGGCGCATCATGGACAAGCTCAAAGCGCTGGGTCTGGATAAGAACACCCTGGTGGTCTACACCACCGACAACGGTGCCTGGCAGGACGTTTACCCCGATGCCGGCTACACGCCGTTCCGTGGCACCAAGGGCACGGTGCGTGAAGGCGGCAACCGGGTACCGGCGATCATGGTCTGGCCCGGCAAGATCAAGGCCGATCAAAAAAACCACGACATCATCGGCGGCTTGGACCTGATGGCGACGTTCGCCTCCGTGGCTGGCATCAAACTTCCGGACAAGGACCGCGAAGGCAAGCCGATCATCTTCGACAGCTACGACATGACCCCGGTGCTGCTCGGCACCGGGCCTGATCCGCGCAAGGAATGGTTCTACTTCACCGAGAACGAACTGTCCCCCGGCGCCGCCCGGGTGGGCAACTACAAGGCGGTGTTCAACTTGAGGGGCGACAACGGCGCCGTGACCGGTGGCCTGGCCGTCGACTCCAACCAGGGCTGGAAAGGCCCGACCAAGTACGTGGCGACCGTGCCGCAAGTGTTCGACCTGCTGCAGGATCCGCAGGAGCGCTACGACATCTTCATGAATAACTACACCGAGCACACCTGGACCATGGTTCCGATCAGCATGGCAATCACAAAGCTGATGAAAACCTACGTTCAATACCCGCCACGCAAACTGCAAAGCATGAGCTACGACGGCCCGATCGAGTTGTCCAAATACCAGAAATTTCAATCGGTTCGGGAGGATCTGGAGAAAGAAGGCATTACCCTGCCAATGCCTAACTAGCGACTGTGGTGGCAGCCTCGTCGAGGCTGCCACTTCATTGAAGGTCAGCCCTGTTTCAAGTCCAGGCAATAGGTGTCGTAACCCGCGTCGCGCACCCAGCCGAGGGATTCATACAGACGCTGTGCACTGTGATTGTCGGTGGCGGTTTCCAGGGTCATGCCCTTGGCGCCCATCAGCCGGGCAAAGTCCCGGGCGGTGTTCATCAACAACGTCCCTACCCCTTTGCCGCGAGCGGCGGGCGTGGTGAACAGGTCCCCCAGCAGCCAGGTACGGTGCGCGTCGATGGAGGAGAAGGTCGGGAACATCTGCACGAAGCCCAGGGCTTCGCCGCTGTCATCCACGGCATGGAAAATCACCGACTCGTTGCGGGCGATACGCTCGGCGATGAAGGCGCGGGATTGTGGCAGGTTTGGTGGTTGGCCGTAGAAACCGCGATAGGCGTCGAACAACGGGGCGATGGTGTCGAGGTGGGAAGCGTCGGCGCGCAGGGCCTGGATGGGCATGGGGGTGTTCCATTGGACGTGTTGGGATTTACAGCCTAGCAAAGATCAAAAGATCGCAGCCTGCGGCAGCGCCTACACGGGACCGGTGTAGGCGCTGCCGCAGGTTGCGATCTTTTGACTTTAATACCCGAACAACAAGACTCCTACTTCAAAACTGGAGAAGCAGGCATCAACACCGTGCCCCACAGCCCAGCCGCGCCACCACTGAAGATGAATTGCGGCCCAGTCCCACGCTGAATCGCCTGCGTCCCCGCAACGACGGCTAACCAAGGCGAAGCGCAGCCTGGATGACCCAGTGCTGCATCGAGGTTGCACAATCCCGGCTTCTTGACTGACACGGATATTTCGGACAACACACTTGCAATGGCAACAGCCCGTCGCGCATCAATACCCACCCGCCAAACCTGCTCGACTGCTCTCGACTCAAGCGGCACCCAATCAAGCGCCTGACGCGTAGCGTAAAGCAGGTCCTCGGTGGTGGGCTTGCGCTCCTGTTCCGGGCGGTGCAGATAGGCAATCGGCGGTAATGTGGTTTGCGTCAGACGGTTGCCAAACAACAACCCGACGGCGGCTTCCGCCGTGCCTTCAGGTTGCGTCGGCGCAAACTGCACGGCCACCACCAGCAGCATCGCCTGATCACGGATACGCTGATCGAGCCAATAGTCAAATGCCGCCAGCCCGCTGCCATCGACGGAACTGATGGGTTGGCGAATGCCGGATTCGCGCCATGCCTGTCTCCAAACCCGACGCCATTGCTTCTGCGGCAATCCGGTATCGACATCCAGCAACAGGGCCAAAGGCTGATCATCAGGCAACTGCGCCAAAGTGGGTGCAAGATCGGCCAGCGTCTGCGCCAACACACTCAGCAATATCGCTTCCGGGTTTTCATCTGCATCTTGGGACAAACAACTATGACGCAGTACTGTTCCGTCCTGCCTGGACGTTTGAGACTTCAGCGCTCGCGTCCCACTCAGCAGAGCGTCCAGTTGCATTTGCGGCTCATCCACAAGTTCCTGAACAGCAGTCTGCAAGCTCACGCCCAACACCTGCTGTGATCGACGGCCCTGACGAATGTTGCGGATCAGGTCTTCTTCACGAGCCTCATCCCAACCATCGGCGGCGCCTTGTTGGCCTGCGTATAAAAACACTCGCACGAGGCCCAGCGCGCACCAACTCAGGATTGGAATGATTAAGGCAAGGCGCCAGAAATCCGCGGGGCGCTGGGGCAGTGTTTCGTCGCCGAATAACAGCGTCGCGCCTGTGCCCAGCAGACAGAACAGCAATAACAGGCCGAGCCAAAGTAAAAATCGAGGTCGTTGGGGGCGCTGTGCGGGTGGGGGGATTTTATCCAGTCTGATTGGCATGCTTTCACCTAATTCGCCGAAAAGTTAATCGATTTGCACTGCGCCCACTTCGTAATCATCTTTACTTTTGATTGGTATGAGACCTTGCACCATCCGGCCGTCGAGTCCTCCACTAAAACTCTGTCCCCTTTGATTAGATACATCTTGCTTGAATACTGCGGAATCGGCTCAGAAGCCCCCTCATTAAGATAGGTTTTCTCCAAAATGGTGCCTGTGATTTTTTTGTCGGCAATTATAGCGCTAAACAATTTCGAGCTAACCGCCTCTTCAACACTCTCTTTATCCTTGTATGGATACACATAAGTCGAGTGCCCTTCTTCATCGACATTACTCCCGCCCAAATCAAAAAAACGAGTGCGTTTTTTATCGAGAGCTAGAGTATTTCCCTCCCGTTTAATAATGCTGACGCTGTGGATGTCACTTACCGAATCCCACGACCTTGGTGCTTCCATGCGGTGAATAACAATTAGCATTTCATCAAGCACTCCGTCAACTGGAAGAAAAAATGCGTCCGTGATTTTTCCTTGCGTGCCAGCGTATGGAAATTCATAAATAAGTTTTGGTTTTTCAGTCGAGACAACTGAGTAAAGGGATATTTCATCAGGATCACGAGACAATTGCTTCTCGGTTTCCACATCTGTCTTTGTGTAAACGAAGCATGCTTTCACCCCATGTGCATCCATAGAGTGATAAGCCTCTCGAAAACCAGTACTACCGCAATCCACATCGCTCGCTACAGCCGTCGATCCAAACAAATAGGCAAAGAACACAATTAACTTAATCATTTCGATTACACCGACTGCTAAAATGAGCATTGAACCTCTTAGTGATCTCCCGCTTGTACTTCTGCCGATCAGACAAACCTGCCAGCCCCATATTTATAGGTCGAGTTACTGCGGTAACACCAGCATCCCCACTTATCGACCGATCCTCCGCAATCGCAGCTATACGTCTCACCTTCCAGAACCACAGCGCTGTTTCTATCGCAACGGCGAAATCCTTCTCTAGAAGTTCTGGATTAGAGTCAATCGGCAGCCCTGTTTCTTTAGCGCACCTCTTATAGGTTTCATAATGAGTGAGGTGAATCAGTCCCCGCCCTCTAAAATCTTTCCCTGGCTGTTCAGCATTGCCATAACAATGCAATCCATAGGCGGCGTCATTACCAATGAGA
This sequence comes from Pseudomonas putida, assembly GCF_050990305.1. Taxonomy (GTDB): domain Bacteria; phylum Pseudomonadota; class Gammaproteobacteria; order Pseudomonadales; family Pseudomonadaceae; genus Aquipseudomonas; species Aquipseudomonas putida_AH. The sequence continues at coordinate 4,191,660 of NZ_CP158817.1, forward strand.
TGTTCATCTATCCACATCAGTTTTTCTTCATCACTGGCGAAGGAAAGTTCTCTTCTAGAAAATCCCGCATTGATAACAGTCGGCGACAACCGATAAAGCTTAGCGGCACTGTATGTCCTCCTCGAATAGTTCAATGACTCTCGAAACTGTAAAAACCCTCCGGTCTCTTTCTTTGCTTGTGCGAGTAGGTGGGTGATTTGTTCGCAGCTATTTACGCCATACTTCTTGAATAGAGTTTTACCTGCTTCGATCATCGCACTGATGAAAAGCGGGTTCACTTCATTGCCGCATACTTCACTCAAAAAATCTTTCGTCAACTCGAGCTTGGCACCGCAGAATTTGCAGTTCAGCATTTCATTTACAGATTGCGCGAAACAACCTACCAACCCAATCGGATGAAAGTGATAAGCGCTCCCCCAAGAAGGCAACCCCACCTTCTCCGCCACTTCCTTCCACCACCCCATCTGCGCAATCCGCTGCTTTTCCGCCAGCCAGTGCAGATGCGGTGTCGAGCCGCTATGGCCAAGCAATTCATCCAGTGCGTCCCAGACCTTGGGCTGGTGAAACCATTCGCTTTCCTTGTAAAGGATCAACTGCGAAATCGACTGCGCATGAGCCGGGCGCTCAAGGGCTGCTTGCAGTTCGGTGGCGGTCATCTTGCCGTCGCGGTTGCGATCGATGATTTCGTACAACCGGCTCTTCATCGGCCCCTTGTCGTCTTTTTCGGCGATGGGACGATAACGCTCGCGTTGCGCGTCGGTGAGACCGTCGATGGCGCTGAGAAAGGACGCCAGCATGTGTTTGGGCCGGCTGAAATCGATGATGACGTCATAGCCCTCCCATGCCCACGGACTGACCCAGGGCGTTACGCCGACTTCTTCACACACCCAGCCATCGAGCAGGTTGTTGTCGGCGTCGTGCAACAGGTTTTCCAGGCGATACCAATTGCGGGCCTTGCGTGTCGAGGTCGCCAGCACTTGGATTTTTCGGTCTGCCGGCAGTTGATCGAGCAAGCTCTTGGGAACCAGCAAGTCGGCGGCACTCAGCGGGCTGGAAGCACTGGAAACCAGCAATTGCCCAGCGGTGGTATTTCCTTCCGGCGGTACCACGGGTGTGCCCTTGGCGAGCTTCAGCCACGTTTTGTCTTTTTCTGGCAGGCGTTGGGCCCAGGCTCGACTGTTTTCGATGAACGCTTCGATGTCATCGCCAGTGAAGGTTTCCAGGTGCAGCTTCTCCGTCGGCAGATTCGCGTCACCCTCCTGATACAGGCCGAGATGGCCGATCAGGTCTCCGGCCTTGATCGCCACGGGCTCGTCCAGCACCACGATCTGATCTTTCGCTAGCGGCTCAATGGCGCCGTCGAGTGAATCAAACTGCACATACTGGTCGATGCGTTCGAGCTTGCGAAAGGCGCCTTCGCCACTGACCGTGACCTGCGAATTGACCGGTAAATCGAAAATGACGTTATCCGCCGCAATCACCGGCTCCGCGCGGACATTGACGATCTTTTTCGACGAACTGATCCGGGTCCACCTGTGGTCCGGGTGTTGGAGCACCTGGATAGAGACATAACCCTTGAGCGAGCCATCGGGGTTGAGCAGTTTGGCCGGTCCCAGGCTGCTTTCGAGTTTGCGAAATTGACCCTCGCCACTGATGGTCACCTCGGCGCCTCGCGGCAGAAAATCGATGGCCCGGCCATGCCACTTGTTGTACACATTCAGGCCGCGCCGGTCGGGCTGCCCGGGAAAAGGGTCGTTGGCGGTCTGCTTGACCATAAAGGTCGGACGCTCGGGCCAGAATGCCGGGCGGGCAAGGGTCGAGTCCTGCTGGTACTTGGCCCAGTCCTGCAGGTGCATGTAGAAGCTGTAGAAGGTCAGGCTCGGAGGAATGTCGGTGCTGCCTTCGATCTTTGGTGGTTGAAGGCGATGGCGGACCAACACGAAGTTGCACGTGTCAGGTTTCTCCACTGCTCGCTTATTGACGAAGTAAGTCGTTTTCGGCGAATTCGTATCGATGCGATAAGCCACCACTTCGCCGTCGGCCAGGCAATGCACACTGGATTGGTCCAGCGTGCCGGCGGTGCCGCTGTCGAAGTGCACCCCGCCGTGCCACAGGCCGTTGCGGCCGAGTGGGTAGTAGCCGGCCATCGCATTGGCCAGGTGGGTCAGTTGCGTTAGAGGATCGCGTTTGTCTTTGAATGGATGGCACCAGTTTTTCACCGGCGGCAGCGTTTCAGATGGTGAGGGTGTGGGGGCGGGCCGGGTGCTCGGCGTCGGCAAAATTGGCGCGTTCGGTTGATCGAATCGCTCGTCGCGGTGGTTGCGGTGAAGTCCGAAAAGTCGGGAAAGCAAACTGGCCATGTTGAGTGTCGCTCCTTGTTCTGCGAAAAGAATCCGGCAGAGATATCCGTGAGTTCCAAGAACTTGTGGCTGGTGCAGGAGGAGGCGTCATGTCCATCCCCGTTCAAGCGCTTGCCAGCCTGAGGAGGCTGAAATTTGTTGAAAAGAGGACGCGTCCTAAAAGCGCGTAGGACGCTTCCTAGATCGGGTAAATGCTGATCCGTAAGCGTTTTGCAGCGCGGTTTAAAGGGATTGAACGAAGGGCTGTCGGCTGCTTTCTGGCGTTTTCCGGGGTGCGCTTTTTAACGTGTTTAAAAAGCCCGCCAGGTTACTTGATGTAAGCCACAGCGCCTTGCGTCGTTGCCTACGGTTACGCCAGAATCCGCCGGCTTGTGCGCCTTGGGGTCGATCGGTAGCTTGATTCGCGTCACTGATTGTCAGTGATCGGGTTTAGTAGCCCGTGGTTTTATCAGCTAGGTGCATGGCGTTGTCGGTCAGGTGATCCCCATCCCTGATTTGATGGTGGCTGTACGCAGGGCGCTTCGGCGCGCCGGTAAATGCTGATCTCCCCGGTCTACTAACCTGCTTACAGCCGCCACCCTTCTTTTAGTAGAGAAGTGCTGGCGGCCCATCAGGAGTAATCAGCATATGGTCAAACCCACACCAAATCCGCCGGAATCCGATCCGGCAACATCCGAACGCATCCCTTCCTACGCCGACATCCGCGCCACTTCCCGCAAGCCCTGCACAACCTTCATCGTCAACCCCGAACTTGATACCGAAACGCTGCTGGCCCATGCCTGTGAATCACTGGCCTCGGCCAATGTCATGACACTGGATCTGGCGGATAGAACGGAAGGGACGAGTCGCAATACGCTGCTGGGCATCGCGCAAGTCATCATGCTGGGAGAGTTGGCGGTCAATAGGGCGCTGGATCGGATTGATCCGCCTGAGTAGGAAGGCAAGACAGACGTCCTGCGCAGATCAACTGTAGGAGCAAAGCTTGCTCGCGATGGACAAAAGAGCACCGCAGGGTGTCAGGTTGCCAGCGTTATCGTTGACGACCATCGCGAGCAGGCTCGCTCCTACAAGGGAGCAGGTACATCCGCGAAATCAGGTCGGCTGTCAGGCCGCCTCGCGATGCCTTTGTGTCAGGCAACCTGGCATTTGTTGACTGAGTACCTATCCATTGCTGCGGTAACGGCAGCTTATGGTTCCGCCCTGACACCGGGGGAGTCCCTGTAGGAGCGAGCATGCTCGCGATGCACGACAGAACACCGCGGGGTGCCAGGCTGACAGCGTTGTCGTTGACGACCATCGCGAGCAGGCTCGCTCCTACAAGGGGGTTGAGGTAAATCTGGAAGAAATTGGTCGGCTGTCAGGCCGTCATCGCGGGCAAGCCTTGCTCCTACAAGAGCAAGAGCAGATCACGAACACCCCATCCGCTCTTCACCACTCAATAGGCCGAGTGTCAGCTCGCCTGCGGCTCTTGATCTTGATCCACCCGCCCCTTCGGGAGGCTGAATGCCGGAGCGAAGGAACCCCGAGCCTTGGCGAGGGGCCGGACGCTCGGGGCGAGCCTTTTTTTGCTTATCTTTTTTTTGGCGTTTGAAAAAAAAGTAAGTCGCCGTAAGGGCGAAACCCTAAGTGGCCGTTACCGAAGCAATGGATATGTACTCGGTCAGCAAGAGACAGGTCGGCTTCCAGGCCGCCTTCGCGGGCAAGCCCGCTCCCACAGGGGATCGGGGTGCCCGCCAAATAGAATCAGACCCGCACATTGCGCCCCGGCAAGGAGGAGCGCTGGCTGTTCTCCCAATTCTCCACCAGCCCCACCGGAACATTCGCCGCTGGCAGCATTTTCTTCCCGCGTACCAGATCCGACGCCCGTTCGGCCAGCATGATGGTCGGGGCATTGAGGTTACCGTTCGGCTCGGTCGGGAATACCGAGGAGTCGATCACCCGCAGCCCGGCAATGCCATGCACCCGCAGTTCGGAGTCCACCACCGCCATGTCGTCCTCACCCATGCGGCACGAACCACAAGGGTGATAAGTGCTTTCGAGGTTTTCACGGACGAAGGCGTCGATTTGCTCGTCGGTTTGCACCAGCGGACCAGGGGCGATTTCGCCGTCGCGGAAACGGTCCATGGCCTTCTGACCAATGATTTCGCGGGTCAGGCGGATGCAGCGGCGGAAGCCTTCGCGGTCTTCTTCGCGTTGCAGGTAGTTGAAGCGAATTTCCGGATGCTCGTAAGGATCGGCCGAACGGACCCGCACATACCCACGGCTTTTCGGTTTGTTCGGCCCGGTCAGCACCATGAAGCCGTGGCCCTTGATCGGCTTGTTGCCGTCGTAGCGCATCGCCGCCGGCAGGAAATGAAACTGAATGTCCGGCCAGCGCAGCCCCTTGTCGGAGCGAATGAAACCACCGGCCTCGAAGTGGTTGGTAGCGCCCAGCCCGTCCTTGAACAGCAGCCAGCGCAAACCGATCATCAACTTGCTCAGCGGGTCCATTTTGCTGTTGAGGGTCACCGGTTCCTTGCAGCCGAACTGGATGTACACCTCGGCATGGTCCTGCAGGTTCTCCCCCACCCCCGGCAGGTCATGGTGCACGACGACTCCGGCTTTGCGCAGGACCTCAGCCGGACCGATACCGGAGCGTTGCAGCAGGTGCGGTGAACCGATCGGGCCGGAGGAGATCAGCACTTCGCGGTTGCAAAACACCTGGTGGGTCTGGCCATCGTGGTCGTACATGACCCCTACCGCGCGCTTGCCTTCGAGGATGATCTGCCGGGTCATGGCGTGGGTGATCACGGTCAGGTTCGGCCGGTCCATGACCGGGCGCAGATAAGCGTTGGCCGTCGAGCAGCGAACGCCATTTTTCACGGTCATGTGCATCGCGCCGAACCCTTCCTGCATGTAGCCGTTGCAGTCGTCGGTCTTGATGTAGCCCGCTTCGGCACCGGCTTCGACCCAAGCCCCGTACAACGGGTTTTTCATGTGGTTGCCGCTGGTGGTGTGCAGCGGCCCGGTTTGTCCGCGATAGTTGTCGCCCCCGGACTCGAAACTCTCGGCACGCTTGAAGTACGGCAGGCAGTTTTTATAACCCCAGCCCTGGGCGCCGAGGGATTCCCACTCGTCGAAGTCATAGGCGTGGCCACGGATGTAAACCAGGCCGTTGATCGACGACGAACCACCCAGCACCTTGCCCCGTGGGCAGTGAATGCGTCGGCCATCCAGGTAGGTTTCCGGCTCGGTTTCGTAGCGCCAGTTGTACTTCTTGGTGTTCATCGGAATCGAGAATGCGCTGGGCATCTGGATCACCACGCTGCGGTCGCTGCCGCCGAATTCCAGGACCAGCACAGACGTGGCCGGGTCTTCACTCAAGCGATTGGCCAACACACAACCTGCTGAGCCGGCGCCAATGATGATGTAGTCGTATTTTTGCGTAGCCATGATTTATCTCCGAACCGCCGACTCGTTGAACAGGCTGAGCGAATCGCCGGTGGTGTATTGCGGACTGGTTTTTTCAATCTGCTGAATGACGGTTTCTTCACGCGCAAGGTCGATCGAGCGGCTCAGCCAGTAGTACGCCAGCCCCGATACGATCAGCCCCACCAGCCAGGCGATGTCGATGCTGCCCAGGGCCTTGGCCAGCGGGCCGACATACACCTCGCGCTGCTCGACGCCGTCGAAGATGTAGAAGAACGGAATCATCGAGACGAAGCCGATGGCGTACGCGAGGATGCCGCGCAGGCCCCAGCTGCCGTAGATGTTGCCGTGGGGCATGAAGAAGTGCGGGATGGCGTAGCGGCCCTTGCGCACAAAGAAGTAGTCGGTGAGGTTGACCGAGGTCCAGGGCACCAGGAAGTACAGCATCACCACCAGGTAGATACCGAGCACCGACAGACCTTTGCCCGAGCTCTGGATGCTCAGGGCCACACCCAGTTGCAGCAGGATCACAAAAGCGATGGCTAGGATCCGCGCCTTACGGGTCGGCTCGATGTGCTTGATCGAGTCGACACAGGTCAACGTGGTCAGCTTGGCGCTGTAGATGTTCATCGCGATCACCGGCAGGAACGCCAGGATGGTGATGACCACCACTGCCGTGCCCATCAGCGGCGACACCGTATTGCCGACTTGCCCGAGGGCTACCAGCACGTCAGTGGAGTGCAGGTGATCGGCCAGCCAGCCGCCCACGGAAATCATCCACGCACCGGACAACGACGCACCGAGGAACACCACGGCAATCAACTTGCCGCTGGAGGTGTTCTTTGGCAGGTAACGCGAATAGTCGGAGACATAGGGCGCGTAGGCGATGTTGTAACTGGCGGCCGCCGCGAACTGGGCGATGAAGCCGGTCCAGTTGAAGCCCAGGGGTGCCGGGGCGACTTCGCCTTCGGCCATTGCCGGCAGTACCGCATCCGGCACCCAGCCCATCAGCACCGCCAGGGTCACCAGACCGTACAGCGGCAGCGACAGGTACAACGCCCATTTGAAGCTGCGGTGCATCCAGTCATGGCCGAGGATCGCCAACACCGCTGCCGGTATCGTCACCGCCACGGCAATCGCGGTAGGGCTGAAACCGAACAGCGTGTGCAAGCCCTGCATCATCAGCACCAGGTTGACGATGTTGAACCCGGCAAACACAAACAGTGTCGCCAGCAGCACCAGGATCACTCCGCGATAGCCGAATTGCGCGCGGGACTGGATCATCTGCGGCAGGCCCAGGTGCGGACCTTGCGAGCCATGAAAGGCCATGAACAGCGTGCCGAACATGATGCCCAGCGTGCCGGCCAGGGTGGTCCAGAGCGCGGTCAGGCCAACGCTGGGGCCAACAAAACCGATGGTCATGGTGAAGAACGTAAAGTTGCCGAGGAACCAGAACGGACCCTGGCTCGACAGTTTGTCGGTGCGCTCGCTTTCGGGGATGAAATCGATGGAATGACTCTCGACCACAGATTTGTCGTCGAGGATGGACACACTCGGAACAGGCTTGGCGTCAATGTTCATGATTGTCTCTTATTGTTGGAAGATCATGACGAGATAACCGCATTGTTTTGGCGCGTCCGTGCCGATACCCCTGTAGGAGCGACCTGCGGCGAGGGGATTTATCCCCGTTGGGGCGCGAAGCGGCCCTTGAAAATGGGACTGCTACGCAGTCCAACGGGGCGGTGCGACGTTTCGCTAAATCCCCTCGCCACAGTCCGCCCCCACAAAGGGGACCGTGTCAGCCGGGCAGCGTGATCCACACCGCCTTGGTTTCGAGCAGGTAATCGAGCTGCTCCGCGCCCAGGTCCTTGCCGAACCCTGACTGTTTGTAGCCACCGAACGGCATCGATGGGTCGAGGGTGCCGTGGGCGTTGACGTAGACCGAACCTGCCTTGAGCCGTGGAATCAGGCTGTGCACCTTGCCCAGGTCGTTGGAATACAAAGCCGCCGCCAAGCCGTAGGCCGAGTCATTGGCCATGGCCAGCGCCTCTTCTTCATCGTCGAACGGCGCGGTCACCAGTACCGGGCCGAAGATTTCTTCCTGGACGATGCGCATGTCGTTGCGGCAATGGGCAAAGATCGTCGGTTCGACAAAGAAGCCCGGGCCCTCGACAGGTTGGCCGCCGTAGACCAGTTCGGCGCCTTCACGCTTGCCGGTCTCGATGTACTCGGTCACGCGCTGTTTCTGCTGGGCCGACACCAGCGGACCGATGAAGCAGTCCGGGTCCATGCCGGGTGCCATTTTCAGGGTCCGGGTATAGGCGATCAGTTCGCGCAGGAATTCGTCGTAGACGCTGCGATGAACATAAGCCCGCGTACCGGCATCGCACACCTGCCCCGAGTTGAAGAACACACCGTTGGCGACGGCTTGCGCAGCGGCCGGAATGTCCGCATCGGCCATCACGATTACCGGTGATTTTCCTCCGAGTTCAAGGGTTAGTCGCTTCATTTCGTCCAGCGCGGCGCGGCCGACAGTGCGGCCCACCGGAGTCGAGCCGGTGAAGGTCAGCTTGTCGATACCAGGGTGAGTGGCCATGGCCGCGCCGACCACGCTGCCGCGCCCGGTGACGATGTTGATCACGCCGTCCGGGATGCCCGCTTCTTGCACCAGCTCGGCAAAACGCAGGGCCGACAGCGAGGTCAGTTCAGCGGGTTTGACCACCACGGTGCAACCTGTGGCCAGCGCCGCGCCAAGCTTCCAGGCCATGGTTTGCAGGGGGAAGTTCCACGGCACGATAGCGCCGACCACCCCCACCGCTTCCTTGCGGGTGTAAGCCAGGTAATTGCCCGGCAGCGAAGGTTCGACGGTGCGGCCATGGAGCTTGGTCGCCCAACCGGCAAAATAGCGCAGGGTATCGACGGTGCCCTGGATGTCGACGCCTTTGGCGAAGACCACCGACTTGCCCATGTCGATGGATTCGATTTGCGCCAGTTCCTCGGCGTTTTCTTCAATCAGGTCGGCCAGGCGCTGGATCAGCCGTTCGCGTTCCGCCGGCTTGGCCTGGCTCCACGCACCGCCGTCGAACTGGGCGCGGGCGGCTTGCACGGCGCGGTCCAGATCCTCGACGGTGCCCATGGGAATGCGGGTGATCAGGCCTTCGGTCGATGGCTCGATGACGTCCGAGGTCTGGCCGTCACTGGCTTCGATCCAGGCGCCGCCAATGAACATTTTCTGGACCTTGCCGAGGAAGGTCTGGGTGGCTTCGGATACACCGAATTTCTGCAAATACTGCTTAACGATCGCGTCCATTTTCAGGCTCCTCTGTGTGGCGGTCAGGTCACGCCGTGGCCGTGGTGGTTTCGTTCTTCACCGACCGCGCCTGAGCGCGCTCGTGGAAGATGAAGCCGATGCTGTTGAGCAGCAGTTGCGCGGCGAGGATCGAGGTCATGCCGGTCGGGTCGTAGACTGGAGCCACCTCCACCAGGTCCATGCCGACGATGTTGCCTTTGCTGCGCTTGGCCAGTGCCTGGATGATTTCCAGCACTTCGTAGTAGAGGAAGCCGCCGTGGCTGGGGGTGCCGGTGCCGGGGGCGATGGACGGGTCGAAGCCGTCGATGTCGATGGTGATGTAGTAGTTGATGTTCTGCGGGATCAGCGCCAGCACCCCGTCGACACCGAGCCGGCGAACATCGCGCACCGAGAGGATTTTCGAGCCGGCCGCGTGGGCGGCTTCGTAGTCATCGCGGTTGGAAGAGGACACGTTGCGGATGCCCATCTGGGTCATGCCGACGATGTGGTTCATTTCCGAAGCACGGCGCAGCGGGTTGCCGTGGCCGTAGCGAACGCCATGGCGCTCGTCGACGAAGTCCAGGTGCGCATCGAAGTGGATGATGTGGATCGGGCCGCGGCCTTCGAACGCCTGAATCACTGGCGCGTGCACCGAGTGATCGCCGCCGAGTACCACCGGCATGACCCCGGCATCGAGGATCTTGCGCACCGCGTATTCAGTATTTTGGTTACTGGTGACCATGTCGGTATGAACGATGTCGGCATCCCCGACGTCGACCATGCGCACGTCGGCGGCGGTCAGGTACATGACGTCGTCTTCGTGGTCGTAGGCGCCGGCATGGCCGAAGGAGAACAGCGTCGATGCCTCGCGAATGCCCCGTGGCCCGAAGCGTGCGCCGGAACGCCACTGGGTGCCCATGTCGTTGGGTACACCGAGGATCGCCACATCGGCGTCCAGCGCATCCCAGTCAGTGCACACCGGGGATTTTCCGAAGGTGCAATGGCCCACGAAAGGCAGGTTCAGGCGACCGGATTCATAACCGTTATTGGACATTTCAAGCCTCTCCACTTCTTGTTATCGGCTCAGCGGACTGCAGGGCGACCGCCGTTGGAGTGACTATGAGCGCAGCTTTTCGTGGAAAAAATGCTAAACATCAGATACTCATATCGGCATTGCCGATGTATCCACACGCCGGAGGTCCAGGGTGATTCAACTGCACGATGTTGACCTGAAGTTGCTTCGGGTATTTGCCACGATTGTCCGTTGCGGCGGGTTCTCCGCAGCGCAGGCGGCGCTGAATGCCGGGCAGTCGACCATCAGCGAACAGATGACCCACCTGGAGACTCGCCTGGGGGTCAAGCTCTGCCAGCGCGGGCGCAGTGGCTTTCGCCTGACCGAGCAAGGGGTGGCGATTCACGAAGCCACCCAGCGCCTGCTCTCGGCGGTGGAAAACTTCTGCATGGACGCCGACGTGCTCAAGCAGCACATCAGCGGCAAACTCAACCTGGGGATCATCGACACCACCATCACCGACCCCGATTCACCGATCCCGCGCACCACCCAGCGCTTCGTATCGCGGGGACACGATGTGCACCTGAGCGTGTATGTCGGCGAACCTGCAGAGCTTGAGGAGCGGGTACTCGATGGCCGCCTGCACCTGGCCATCGGGCATTTCCCGATCCATGTGCCGGGGCTTGAGCATTCACCGCTGTATCAGGAAGCGCTGGGGTTGTATTGCGGGCGGCGGCATCCGTTGTTTGGAAACCTGGCCGAGGGCGATGAACTGCTCCAGGAGGTCAGCACCAGCCGCATCGTGGTCCGTGGCTACATGCAGCAATACGATCTGGAACACCTGGGTGTCAGCAAGGCCGCGGCGACCGTCGACAACATCGAGGCCCTGGCGATCCTGATCATCTCCGGTGCCTACCTGGGCTTTCTGCCGGCGCACTTCGCCGCGCAATGGATCAAGACCGGCGAGATGCACCAGCTTGCCCCCAAGAGCCTGCAACTGATGTCGCCCTTCGACGTGATCACCCGGCGCGGCACCGCACCGCCGCCGATTCTTCAGGCGTTTCTCGAGGACCTGGCGGCCTGTTCGCGCAAAACGCCGTCGCCCGACAAGCACTGACATCTCACTGTTCTCGCACGGCCCTAATGTAGGAGCTGCCGAAGGCTGCGATCTTTTGTTTGTGTAAAAGCAAGATCAAAAGATCGCAGCCTTCGGCAGCTCCTACCGGGTTTGTGTATGCAAATCGATACACCGTAGTGAAATCGAGACAAGCCTCTGCCCCCCCGCCGACCCCGGACTTCATCCGCCAATGCCTGCCTGACTGTATTGTTTTCATTACAGTGATTTTGCGCCAATCTAACCACAATTCACCTAAGTCATTGTTCTAAAACAAATTACCAACTCTGGCATCACCCTTGCGAACACCGACTCCCGACAACAACGCAACCCTGTAGGAGCAGAGCTTGCTCGCGATGACGGCGTCACCTTCACCGACGATGTCGCCTGGCAGATGGCTATCGCGAGCAAGCTTCGCTCCTGCAGGATTAATCCCAGAGGGCTTCACATGTTCAGCAAGCACGACCAGATCAAAGGCTATGACGACGAACTGCTGGCGGCGATGAACGCCGAGGATGCGCGACAAGAGCATCACATCGAGTTGATCGCTTCGGAGAACTACACCAGCCGGCGGGTGATGCAGGCCCAAGGCAGCGGCCTGACCAACAAGTACGCCGAGGGCTATCCAGGCAAGCGTTACTACGGCGGTTGCGAACATGTCGATGTGGTCGAGCAGCTGGCGATCGATCGTGCAAAAGCGCTGTTTGGCGCCGACTACGCCAACGTGCAGCCGCACTCCGGCAGTCAGGCCAACGCCGCGGTGTATCTGGCGTTGCTGCAGGCCGGCGACACCGTGCTGGGCATGAGCCTGGCTCACGGCGGCCACCTGACCCACGGTGCCAAGGTGAGTTTTTCCGGCAAGTTGTACAACGCCGTGCAGTACGGTATCGACACCGCGACCGGGCTGATCGACTACGACGAAGTCGAGCGCCTGGCCGTGGAGCATCAGCCGAAGATGATCATTGCGGGGTTCTCCGCCTACTCCAAGACCCTCGACTTCCCGCGCTTTCGGCAGATCGCCGACAAGGTTGGCGCGTATCTTTTCGTGGACATGGCCCACGTCGCCGGGCTGGTCGCTGCCGGTCTGTACCCGAATCCGATTCCGTTCGCCGACGTGGTCACCACCACAACCCACAAGACCCTGCGCGGTCCCCGTGGCGGGTTGATCCTGGCCAAAGCCAACGCCGAGCTTGAGAAAAAACTCAACGCCGCGGTGTTCCCCGGAGGTCAGGGCGGTCCGCTGATGCATGTGATCGCAGCCAAGGCCGTGTGTTTCAAGGAGGCGCTGGAGCCCGCCTTCAAGACCTATCAGGCGCAAGTGATCCGCAACGCCCAGGCCATGGCACAGGTGTTTATCAAGCGCGGTTACGACGTGGTTTCCGGCGGCACCGACAACCACCTGTTCCTGGTCAGCCTCATTCGTCAGGGCTTGACCGGCAAGGACGCCGATGCCGCATTAGGCCGAGCCGGCATCACCGTGAACAAGAACGCCGTGCCCAATGACCCGCAATCGCCGTTCGTGACGTCGGGCCTGCGCATCGGCACGCCGGCGATCACCAGCCGTGGTTTCAAGGAGGCCCAGAGCACCGAACTGGCAGGCTGGATCTGCGACATCCTCGACCACCTCGGCGATGCCGATGTCGAGGCCCAAGTCGCTCGTCAGGCGGCGGCGATGTGCAGTGACTTCCCGGTCTATCGCGACTGATTACAACGCAAATCCTGTAGGAGCGAAGCTTGCTCGCGATGCGGAATATCAGGCAACTCTGATGTGTCTGACACGCCGCTTTCGCGAGTAAGCTTCGCTCCTACGGGCAGCGTAAAACCTGTAGGAGCGAAGCTTGCTCGCGATGCGGAGCATCAGGCAACGCTGATGTTTCTGACACACCGCTTTCGCGAGCAAGCTTCGCTCCTACGGGATTGACGTTCACAACGCAATGGATTTCAAGCCATGATGGGCTGACACGTCATGCACTCATGGAGAACCGGCACGATGCCACTTGTCACTCGATCAATGCTTCTGTGCGTTTGCCTCACCCTGCCCGGCCTCGCTACCGCAGAAGAAAAACCCGAACACATGATCTATCTGCGCACCCTCGATCCGTCCATCGAGCAGGACATCCGCTACGCCAGTGCCCATAACTTCACCGGTCATCCACTGGATGGTTACCAGGCGCCTGAGTGCCTGTTGTCGTCGGACGCAGCCCAGGCCCTGACCCGGGTGCAAGCGGCATTGCGCACGCAAGGCTATGGCTTGAAAGTCTTCGACTGCTATCGGCCCAAACGCGCGGTGGCGGACATGGGGCGTTTTGCCACGCAGCCCGGCGACCCACGCAAAGCCGAGTTCTATCCACGGGTGGACAAGCAGGATTTCTGGCGCCTTGGTTATGTGGCCCGCAACTCCAATCACTCCAAAGGCAACACCGTCGACTTGACCCTGACCGGGCCGGATGCCCTGCCCGCCGACTCCTGGACGTCTTCGGCCGCGCCAGTCGATTGCACCGCGCCTTACGGTCAGCGCTGGCACGACGGTGCCGTCGACATGGGCACCGGTTTCGACTGTTTCGATGAGCGCGCCCATACCGACTCGAAATCGATCAGCACGACCGCCATGGAAAATCGCCAGCGATTGACCCGCGCCATGGCAAAAGAGGGATTCACCGGTTACGCCACCGAGTGGTGGCATTTCACCTATACCGACGATGGGGCGTTGAAGGACGCCATGGACTTCCCCATTACGCCGTTAACGCCATGAGCCGGTTGAACAAGGCCTGCTCGCTGCTGCTCCTGCTATTGCCTTGTGCTGCAATGGCGCAAGGGCTTGAAGGCAGCGATCAACTGATCGTGGTCACCAGCCAACGCTGGGACGATACCCAGGGCATTGCCCAACGCTATGAACGGCACGGCAACGCCTTCGAAAAACATGCAGCGGCGTTTGCAGTTGTACTGGGCAAGAACGGCATGGGCTGGGGCAAGGGGTTGGTCGATCCAGCGAACTTGCAGGGACCGGTCAAGCAGGAAGGCGACGGCAAGGCACCCGCCGGGGTTTTCAAACTGGGGACCGCGTTCGGCTACGACCCGACGGCGCACACCCGACTGCCCTACCTCGCGCTGACACCGAGCATCGAATGCGTGGATGACAGCCAGTCCGCTCGTTACAACACGTTGCTCGATGGTTCGACCATCGCCAGAGACTGGAACAGCTCCGAACACATGCGCCGTCAGGACGAGCTGTACCGACAAGGTATTTTCATTGAGCACAACACGCCGGCATCCCCCGCCGCCGGCTCCTGCATTTTCTTCCACATCTGGCGCGGCCCGACGATGCCGACTCGCGGCTGCACGGCCATGGCGCCAGCGGATATTGCTGAGCTGTTCAGTTGGCTGGACCCGCGCCGGAACCCGTTACTGGTGCAATTGCCCGAGGCCGAATACGACCGTTTGCGTGAGCGCTGGAAGCTTCCCGAGCGTTGAATCGACGAACTATCTGTGGCGAGGGAGCTTGCTCCCGTTGGGTTGCGCAGCAGGCCCATTTTTTGAGGCCGCTTCGCGCCCTGTCGAAAGCAAGCTCCCTCGCCACAGGTTCAATGGTTGATTTGAGCGATGGCGTTTCAACTGATGGAGCTTGCGTGCAGTCTCGATAAACGGCGTCACGATCAGGCTGTAGAGCGTCAGGTAACGCCCCTGATCCGCCTCCCCAGTGCCGAAGCGAATGGCTTCGGGCTTGGATTGCGTGACGTAGAGCGTGCCGAACATCCAGTCCCAGAGTGACAGGTTGACGCCGAAGTTCTTGTCGAAGTGCCGGGGCGCGTCGCTGTGGTGCACCTGATGCTGGGCCGGGCTGTTCAACACATGCTCGACCACCGGCCCGAACGACAGCCAGACATGGCTGTGCCGCAGGTTGGCGGCCAGCGCGTTGAGGATCAACACTATGTAGGTCACGCCAAACAGCGTGTAGCGGCTGATTTCCCCACCGCAGGCGTACCAGAAAAGGCCGGCAAAGGCGCTGAGGAACACAAGATCGATCAACCGTTCGATCATCTTCTCCACAAAGTGCAACCGACTGGCGGTGGCCGGGACCAGCACCGGTGCCGAATGATGGACTTTGTGGAACGCCCACAGGTAACGGGAATGGTAGGCGCGGTGGGCCCAGTAATGCAGGAAGTCCTGCAACACAAACACCCCCAGCCCGTAGAGCAGGGACAGCGCCAGGTGCTCTTCAACCTGAACCCGAGCGCCCCACAGTTGCGTGAAAAAGCGCACGTAATCCCCCGAACGCAGCACGTACGGATCCACCAGGCCGACGATGGGCACCACCAGCATGACTTTCAGGATCGCGCGCACGAAGTAGTAGCGGTAATCGAGCAACGCCGAGGGGTGGAAATGCACGTGGTTACCACCGATGAATTGCCAGAACGTAGGTGCATCGGTCAGCCCGCGGGATTTGCGCCAGCGGAACAGGCCGTACGCAACGGCATAGGAGGTGAAGAGAAAGGCCAGGCAGAGGCGGCCATTAAGGTCGAAAAGGCCGAGGAACTGGTCGCTGACGGGGGCGATCACCCATCTGAACAAGTATTGGTAAAGCAGTGCGAAAGCATCCATAAACAGCGGCCCGGGAAAGTAAAACATTTCGGTTGATCAAGAAAACGACGCGGATACTAATGAACCGTCCCTTTCCAGCCAACACCCTTCCACTGTCGACAGGCATGTAGCCCGTCTTCCCGATGATTGCCATATCACCGAGTGTAGACGCTATTGCGGATGCTTCTTGCTCACAAATGTACAAATCGACACCGAACCTGTGGGAGCTGGCTTGCCGGCGAAGGCGGTGTGTCAGGTAACGTTAATGTCGGGAGAGCCGACGCCTTCGCGGGCAAGCCCGCTCCCACAGGGATTGAGTACACCCACACCTATGTGCATCGAACTATCAAGGCGTTTTTGTCGCTAACATCGCCGCTTCAATCTCCTCGGCCACCAGGCTTTCGATGCGGCTCATGTTGCGATCACGGATGCCTTGCTCGCGCAGCATGGTCACCGTGCGGAACAGGTACTGCGCCGCCGAGCCCCAATGCCCCGCCGCGCGGGCCAGGACCTGCGCGACCTTGTCCATCGGCAACTTGCCCGCGTAGGCCTTGCCGTCCCGCGCAGCGACGAAGGCCAAGGCTCGCAGTGGCCCGGACGCGGTTTTAACGGTTATCCAGCGCGGGACATTGGTCGGCGGGTTGGCGTCGATTTCCCGGACCAGCAACAGACCTATTTGCTTGAAGTGATCCTGTGCCGGCAGTCGAAAGGCCACTCCCTGGCAACTGCCGCCACGGTCAAGGGCCAGCATCAGTGCTGGCAGCTCGCGGGTGCCGCGCCAGCGGGTCAGGGTCAGGCAGAACGAGCGATGCCAGCCATAGGCAGTGGCGCTGCGGCGCTCTTCGAATTCGAATTCCGGAGCCCAGATCAACGAACCGTAGGCGAACACCCAGAGATCCTGCGGTGTGTATTCACCCAGCAAGGACTCGACCATCGCATCGAACTCAGCCGGCGTGTGCTCGCAGGTACCCGGCTCGGGCCCCGGATCGGGCTCGAACCGTTCGACTCGGGCGACCAGTTCCGCCGTCAGGTTTCGTCGGGGGGATGGCCGGTTTTTGCCTGCGTCCATATTCGCCTCTCAATATGGATCCAACTCGTCGTTGATCAACGTGAAAGACTAGCAGTGCACGACGAAATGTCCCGAGCCGGACGTCACCGCACAGGGCATTTCAAGCCATACAACTATTCAAGAAAATCATTGACGGCCATATCGACCTGACCATCGGTTACTTCTGAGACCGCACCATTTAACTTCATCGCTGGCCCCACCGCTATATATTTTTGTATATTGCGAGGCTCAAATCGCCAAGACCTGCCCATGAGCCGCATTCGCCAACACAATCAACAGCTGATCCTGGAAGCCGCCAGTGCGGAATTCGCCGCCAAGGGATTCGATGCCACCCAGACCCGCGACATCGCAGCACGCGCGGGCGTGCCGAAGGCGAACCTGTATTACTACTTCCACAGCAAAGAGAACCTCTACGCCAAGGTGTTGCTCGGCTTCGTCGAGCCATTGCTGCAAGCCTCGGCGGCGCTGCGCGAGAGCGATGACCCACTGGTGGGTCTGTCGGCCTACATCACCGCGCGGATTCGCATTGCCAGCGAGCATCCGCACATTGCCAAGGTGTTCAGCGGGGAGTTGCTGCTGGGGGCCAGGCATTTACCCCAGGAATGCCGCGACCTGCTGTACGCCGAGGCCCGACGCAACGTCGAATGCCTGCGCAGCTGGATCGAACGGGGTTTGTTGGCACCGGTCGACCCGGAACATTTGATGCTGTTTATCTGGTCGGCCACGCGCACCTACACCAACCTTGGTTGGCAGATGGCGCATATCACCGGGCGGGAAACGCCGGTGGATGTGGATTATCAGCAGGCGGCAGCGACGATTACCCGGTTGGTGCTGGGGGGCGTGATGCCGGAGGTTGTGCGTGAACCCAAGGTGCTGATGTTTGCCACTTGAGACAGAGCGCGCTCTTGTAGGAGCTGCCGCAGGCTGCGATCTTTTGATTTTTAGAAGCAAAAGATCGCAGCCTGCGGCAGCTCCTACAGGGGAAATTCGGGGCTTTCAGAAGCGGATTTTGCTGGCCGGGACGACGTCGATGCGCGCCACCGAACTGCTCAGGTCCGCCCAGTCCTTGTTGTGCTCGGCAATGATGTCTTCGGCATGGGTGTTGCCGTTATCGACGGTGGAATGCGCGTCGGCGGCGAGTACCACGTCATAGCCCATTTGGTGCGCCTGACGCAGCGTTGCATTCACGCAGTAATCGGTCTGCAGGCCACAGATGACCAAGCGTTCGACGTCCTGCACCGGCAGCAACTCTTGCAGGTTGGTTTGATAGAACGAATCACCCGTGGTTTTGCGTACGCGATGATCGTCGGGAGAGGTTTGCAACCCTTCGGCCAGTTGCCAGCCTGGAGCGCCGTGTTTCAGCAGATCGCCCTCTTCTTCGTGCTGGATCAGCACCACCGGCACCCCGGCTTTTCTCGCCCGGTTACTCAGGTCGTTGATCGTGTCGATGACGCGCCCGATCTCGAAACACTCGTACTCACCGGAGCACAGGGCTTGCTGGACGTCGATGATTAACAGTGCGCTGGTCATGGTTCCTTCCTTGAAAAGTCAGAAGATCAGGGGACGAACATAAGCCCGTCCCCCTGCAAACACAACCGTCAGTAGCCCAGCGACAAGCCGGTACCGCGCCGTGGGTCGTTGGCCCCGTAGAAACGGTTCTTGCCCACCGGTTTACCGCCCAGCGAAGGTGCGCCGACGAGGATCGCCGCCAAGTGGTTGGCGTCCTGGGGACCTGCAAACTTGTGGCCCCAGCTTTCGAGGATCTTCACCGTGTCGGGACTGGTGGTGAAGTTCTCCAGGTTGGTTTCCTCCGGCAGCCATTGTTGGTGGAAGCGTGGCGCGTCGACCGCCTCCTGAATGTTCATGCCGTAATCGATCACGTTGAGCATGGTCAGCAGGGTCGCGGTGATGATGCGACTGCCACCTGGCGTACCGACGACCATCACCACTTTGCCGTCCTTGGTGACGATAGTCGGGCTCATGGACGACAGCGGCGCCTTGCCGGGGGCGATGGCGTTGGCTTCGCCCTGCACCAGGCCGTACATGTTCGGCACGCCGACTTTCGAGGTGAAGTCGTCCATTTCGTCATTGAGAATGACCCCGGTCTTGCTGGCCATGACCCCGGCACCGAACCAGTCGTTGAGGGTGTAGGTCACCGACACCGCGTTGCCCCACTTGTCGACGATGGAGTAATGGGTGGTGTTGCTGCCTTCATGGGGCGCCACGCCGGGCTTGAGTTCCTTGGAATTGCCGGCCTTTTGCGGCTGGATGGCTTCGCGCAGCTTGGTCGCATAGTTCTTGTCGAGCAGGTGGGCAATCGGGTTTTTCACGAAATCCGGGTCGCCCAGGTAGCTGTTGCGGTCGACATAGGCGTGACGCATGGCTTCGATCTGGTAGTGCATGCCCTGGGCCGAGTGATAGCCCAGATCCTTCATCGGATAGCCTTCGAGGATGTTCATGATCTGGCAGATCACCACACCGCCGGAGCTGGGCGGCGGAGCCGAGACCACGTGATAGCCACGGTAGTCGCATTCAATCGGCGCCAATTCACGGGTCTTGTATTTATCGAGGTCGGCCTGGGTGATGATGCCCTTGTTGGCCTGGCTGGAGGTGACGATGGCGTCGGCCACCCAGCCTTTATAGAAGCCGTCAGCCCCCTTCTCGGAGACTTCCCGCAGCGTTTTGGCCAGATCTTTCTGTACCAGTTTCTGCCCGACCTGCATCGGCTCGCCGTTGCTCAGAAAGATCGAGCCGGAATCCTTCATGTCCTTCTTGAACATGTCGGTGCCTTCATGCAGCAAGTCGACATCCCCCTGATCCAGCTCGAAACCGTCTTCGGCGAGCTTGATGGCCGGGGCGATCACGTCCTTGCGTTGTTTGGTGCCGTACTTCGACAGCGCCAGCTCCATGCCCGAAACGGTACCGGGCACGCCGACAGCCAAGTGGCCACGGGTGCTCAATTCCGGAACGACATTGCCCTCCTTGTCCAGGTACATATTGGCGGTGGCGGCAAGCGGCGCTTTTTCGCGGAAATCGAGGAATGTCTTACGCCCGTCCGCGAGCTGGATCGTCATGAAACCGCCGCCACCCAGGTTGCCTGCCGCGGGATACACCACCGCCAGCGCATAACCCACCGCGACGGCGGCATCCACGGCGTTACCGCCACTTTTGAGCACATCCACACCCACATGGCTGGCCAGATGTTGGGCCGTGACCACCATGCCGTTCTCCCCCGCGACTGGGGCTACGGAGGCCGCGTGGGCAGTAAGGCAGCTGAGTGCCAAGGAAGTCGCCAACAGCGATTTGGCAAAAGGTTCGTACTTCATGAGTCGGTCTCTTTTTGTTTTAGGGCTCTGTCCAAACAGAGGGAAGGCTTCAAGAGCAGTACGAAGTATGGTCAAGATTGCGCATTGCGCCTCCCCGGCGAGGCAGTATCCTTAACGCTTGTTCAACAGTTCGGCGTGGCCCCTGGCATGACTTACACCTACATCACCCTGGCATCTCCAGTCGGCGAGTTGAAGCTGGTGGCGAACGGCTCGCGACTGGCAGCCATCCTCTGGGAAAACGACAAACCCGACCGGGTGCGTCTGGGACCGATGAGCGAAGCGCCGGGCAACCCGATCCTGGTGCGCGCCGCCGAGCAACTGCGTGAATACTTCGCTGGCACTCGCCAGCGTTTCGAACTGGAGTTGGATTTTGCCGGCACGGCGTTCCAGAAGCAGGTCTGGGCAGCGTTGCTGACCATCCCGTTCGGCGAAACCCGCAGCTACAGCCAGATCGCCGAACAGATCGGCAACCCGAGCGCAGTGCGGGCGGTGGGCGCGGCGAATGGCAAGAACCCGATTTCGATTGTTGCGCCGTGTCATCGGGTGATTGGTGCTTCGGGGAAGCTGACGGGGTTTGCCGGAGGGCTGGAGGCGAAGGCGTTGTTGCTGACGCTTGAGGGAGGTGAGTGGTCTGAGACTGGCACGACCGGCGATTTGTTTTCGAGCTGACCGATTCCCTGTGGCGAGGGGATTTATCCCCGTTCGGCTGCGAAGCAGCCGTAAAACGTTGAGAACGCGATATACCTGAATGAATGTAATGGAAGGGGATTAGGGCCGCTACGCGACCCAACGGGGATAAATCCCCTCACCACAGGACAGGGTGCGACTCAATCCGCGAAAATGTTTTTCATCGCCGCGTACTGCAGCAGCATGATGGTCTTGGCATCGCAGATCTCCCCCCGATAGAACGCTTCAAGGGCTTTATCGAACGGCCACTCCAGCACTTCCAGTTCCTCGGTTTCCTCTTCCAGCCCACCCCCGTCACTGACTTTGGACGTCGCATCGTACTCAGCGATAAAGAAGTACAGCTTCTCAGTGACCGAGCCGGGGCTCATATAGGACTCGAACACCTTCTGCACATGGTGCACGCGGTAACCGGTCTCTTCTTCAGCTTCGGCGCGGATGCGCGCTTCGGGTGCGGCGCCTTCGAGCAACCCCGCCGCCACTTCAATGAGCAAGCCGTCATGGCCGTTGACGAATACCGGCAGCCGGAATTGCCGGGTCAGTACCACAGTCTTTTTTTCGCGACTGTACAAAAGAATCGCCGCGCCGTTGCCACGGTCGTAAACCTCTCGGGTCTGACGTTGCCACTCACCGTTGTTACGCAGGTAATCAAAGGTGATTTTCTTGAGTAGATACCAGTCGTGGGACAACACCCGGGATTCGAGGATGTTGACCCGTTCGGCTGTGTTCGACATGAAAACGCGTCCTGTTGTTTCAGAGAATCGATAGCTTAGGTGAAAACGCCCGACGCTTGTTTATTCAAGCAAGCTGCGCCTTGTATTCCTTCACGTATTGGCCCGCCAGTGTTTCCTTCTGCTTGTCGTCGAGCAGCTTGCCGGCCATCTGGAAGAACTTCTGCTCTTCTTCCTCAAGGTGGTGGTGGACCTTGTCGGAGAGTTTCTTCGCCGTCGCCAGCCAGGCTGGGCTGGACATCTCGGTCTCGTCGAGGTCCTCCATCATTTCATCCATTTCGTGATGCTCGGCGATGGCGTGGCGACTGAGGTCGACACCGTTGTCGAACTCCATCAACGGGATGTAGAAATGCCGCTCTTCGGCGGTTGCGTGGGCCTGCAATTCAGACTTGAGCTGTTGGTAGGCCTCCACCCGCTCCGGGGTGTCGCCGCTGGTTTTGATCAGCGCTTTGGCATAGGTACGTTGGCGCTCGTGGCTTTCACGCAAGGCTTCGAAAATATTCACGACATGTCCTCAGGGGCAGCGTTCTGGAATCACGCTTCTTGAGGCTAGACATCTGCGCGCTGGCGACGGTTCCACTTTGGCTCGGGGATAGATCAATTGCCATGACCGCGATAGGCTGCGGTTTCACTGCCATAAGGATATCGCCATGCCCTTGAGAATCGAGTTCTCGCCAACCCCCACGGAAGAAGAACGCCAGGCCATCCTGCGACCGCTGCGTGCCTATAACGCCTCCAAGGCCGACGGCGCCATCCCCGAGCACATTGCCTTGCTGGTACGCGACGAAAACGACGAGATCCTCGGCGGTCTCTACGCGCGGCTGTTCTATCAGTGGCTGTTCATCGATTTGCTGTCGGTACCGGAACAGGCACGGGGCCAGGGCATGGGCACGAAGCTGATGCAAATGGCCGAAGACTTGGCGCGGGAGAGAAAGTGCATCGGGCTGTGGCTAGATACCTTCGAATTCCAGGCACCCGAGTTCTACAGAAAATGCGGTTACAGCGAGATCGGGCACATCGCCGACTACCCGCCGGGGTTCAAGCATTTCTTCTTTCAGAAGCGTTTGATCAACGACCAATAATCTGTAGGAGCGAGCGATGCGGCGACCCGACTTGCCCGCGATAGCGTCAGGTCAGTCGACATCAATGTTGAATGATCTGGCGCCATCGCGAGCAAGCTCTGCTCCTACAGGGTTATGCGTTGATCACAGGCAAGTTGCCAACGCCGCCAACCGGCGCTTGGCGACGAAGTCGTCTTTTTGCGCGTAGTAACTCAACACGGTGCCCGAGGCATCGGTGGTCACGTCCACGAACGACTCCGCCGAACGGGTGTACACGGTCGTACGGCCTTTCTCGCCAGTCTCCAGATAGCCGCTGGCATCGACTCCGAACACCGCTTCGTCCTGCCAGGAAAACTGCACGCACTGGGCCACGTCTTTTGCCGGCTTGTCCGAGTTGAGGGTCTTGTACGGGGGGTTGCTGCGGGCGTCGCTCATCACCGAGCCTGCGCACCCGGCCAGCATTGTCACGGCCAGCGCCACCATCAGAATTCGCATTGCATTCGCTCATCGGGAAAAAGCGGACTGTATCACTGTGGCAGCGCGTATCGTTCTGCTTTACTGCAATACACCCCTCGAAGGAGCGACCATGCCTGCACCTGAACACCATCATGAACTGGCGTTGAAGCGGTTCCTCGATGAGCGCCCGCAACTGCGCGACGAACTCGACCACCTCAACCCCCTGCTCGCCCAGGCCAAGGGCGAAACCCTGGCGCAGTTTCGTGAAGAACGTTTGCACGAAGCCTTCGAGGCCGAAGCCGAAAGCTTGGGGCTGTTTGCCTGGGAGCTAACCCTGAAGCTGACGGCGGCCACCCCCGAAGACTATGAAGCCCAGCGCCTGGAAGTGCACCGGGAAGTGGCCGAGATGGCCGGGATGGACTGGCTGGAATATTGCGATCTAAATGGAATAAAACCCTGACCCCTCTGTAGGCGCTGCCGCAGGCTGCGATCTTTTGATCCTGAACAAAATCAAAAGATCGCAGCCTGCGACAGCTCCTACACACCCAACCGCTTGCAGTCCTTTGTAGAATGAGGTTCGTCAGAAACTTCGTTTGTCGGCGGCGTGCAAGGCTGCGATCTTTTCTCCCATCCTTCACGTCACCGCGCCAGGAATTCCGTTCATGACTCACCCGAGCTTCGTCAGCCCCGACTTGATCCGCCAACGCTTCTCCAAAGCGATGTCCGACATGTACCGCGAAGAAGTGCCGTTGTACGGCGCGCTGATGGCGTTGGTGGAACAGACCAACCGCCACGTGCTCGACAGCGACTCGCAAATAGCCCGACAGCTGAACAGCACCGGCGAAATCGAGCGCCTGGACCTGGAGCGCCATGGCGCGATTCGGGTCGGTACGGCCGCTGAATTGGCGACCCTGGCCCGTCTGTTCGCAGTGATGGGCATGCAGCCGGTGGGTTATTACGACCTGACACCGGCCGGGGTACCGGTGCATTCCACGGCATTTCGTGCGGTGCATGAAGCGTCGTTGCAGGTCAGCCCGTTCCGTGTGTTCACCTCGTTGCTGCGCCTGGAACTGATCGAAGACCCGCAACTGCGAGCGTTTGCCCAGTCGGTGCTGGACAAGCGTTCGATCTTCACGCCTGCCGCGCTGACCCTCATCGACCGCGCCGAAACCCAGGGCGGTCTCACCGAAGAAGAGGCTGGGGACTTCGTCAAACAGGCATTGGAAACCTTCCGCTGGCACCACAGCGCCACTGTCACCGCCGGGCAATACCAAAAACTCAGCGCCCAGCATCGCCTGATTGCCGATGTGGTGGCGTTCAAAGGTCCACACATCAATCACCTGACACCGCGCACCCTGGACATCGACATCGTCCAGGCGCAGATGCCGGTGCATGGCATCACCCCTAAAGCCGTGATCGAAGGCCCGCCGCGCCGCCAGTGTCCGATCCTGCTGCGCCAGACCAGTTTCAAGGCGCTCGACGAGCCGGTCGCCTTCACCGATCAAACCGACTCCCGTGGCAGCCACAGCGCCCGCTTCGGCGAAATCGAACAACGGGGTGCCGCCCTCACCCCCAAAGGCCGGGCGCTGTATGACCGCTTGCTCAATGCGGCCCGGGACGAACTCAAAGACTTCCCCAACGAAGCCAACGCCGCGCGCTACAACACCTTGATGGCGCAGCACTTCAGCGAATTCCCCGACACCTACGAAGGCATGCGCCAACAGGAACTGGCGTACTTTCGCTACTTCGTGACGGAAAAAGGCCTGGGAACGGCCGAACTGAAAACCCTGCCCCTCGAAGCGCTGGTCAGCGGCGGGTATCTGCGGGTGGAACCCTTGGTGTATGAAGATTTTCTGCCGGTCAGCGCGGCGGGGATTTTCCAGTCAAACCTGGGGGACGCCGCTCAGTCCCACTACGGTGAGCATTCCAATCGACAGGCGTTTGAAAAGGCATTGGGGCGTTCGACCATTGATGAGTTGGAGCTGTATGCCGAGACTCAGCGGCGCTCGATCGAGCAGTGTTTTGCCGCATTGCACGACTGACACCGACCTGTAGGAGCACGGCTTGCCGGCGATAGCGATTTCGAGGACGCCATCGCCGGCAAGCCGTGCTCCTACAGAGTTTTTGTTTATTTCAACTTCGCGAGGAGCGCTTGCGCCGTCGCCTGCGACGATGCCGGGTTCTGCCCGGTGAGCAACAGGCCGTCGGTGAGCACATAGCTCGCCCAATCAGGCCCCTTGGAAAAAATCCCGCCCTTGGCCTTGAGCTCGTCTTCCACCAGGAACGGCACGACGTCGGTCAATTGCACGGCGTCTTCTTCGCTGTTGGTAAACCCCGTGACTTTCTTGCCTTTGACCAAGGGTTGACCGTTCGCGTCCCTGGCGTGGCGCAACACGCCCGGTGCATGGCAAACCGCGGCCACCGGTTTACCGGCGTTGTAGAAGGCTTCGATCAACGCAATCGACTGTTTGTCCTCGGCCAAATCCCAGAGTGGGCCATGGCCGCCAGGATAGAAGACCGCATCGAAATCGCCGGCCTACACCGAGCCGAGCAACACGGTCGACGCCAGTGCGGCCTGGGCGGCCGGGTCCTTGCGAAACCGCTCGGTGGCCTCGGTTTGAAAATCAGGCTCGTCACTTTTCGGGTCCAGTGGTGGCTGGCCACCCTTGGGCGAAGCCAGGGTCACCTGTGCGCCAGCGTCCTTGAAGGCGTAATACGGTGCCGCGAATTCTTCCAGCCAGAAGCCGGTTTTCTTGCCGGTGTTACCCAATTGATCGTGGGACGTTAAAACCATCAGGATTTTCATGTCTTCACTCCTTCTCGGGACTGCGGGTGGCGGTTGCGAGGATGCGCAAGTGGCTGCGCGTTGGCCCAAGTGTAAGACCCAGGTTCCGGGCCGATCGTTCGACCCCAAAGGCGTTTGGACACGGTGCGCCAAAAGCGGCCCCCTGTCGCGGGGTTTTCCATGCAGGTGATCGGGATTTTCGCCGCCACCCGCCTCGCTCCCGGACACCTACCAACGTGACCGTCGCTCACGTAAAAGACTTGGACCCTTCAATGACAGGGCTATCTGCGCAGACAAAAAAAGGGCGACTTCACAGTCACCCTTTTCATGCTTTAAGACTTTTTATGTATCACTCCCACGGGAGTGTCCGCCCAGTGCAATGGCCTCGGCATTCCATGCACTGGTAAAGAGCCGTGACACTGGGCGAACGGGGCGTATTTTAATGGAAGTTGGTACGGATGTCCGCGATTCAAGCATGAAATTTGCTGATACGTTTTTTATCAGACGTGTATCAAAAAAGTATCTTGACCCGCGTTCAAACTCACTGGCTCGTCCATGCGCGAGATTATTCCTATACAAAAAGCTGTACAGGAATAATCAAACAAGAACGCGCGTCCTCAACCTTTTGGAATGCTTTTCACCTGCAATACATCGGTATAGACCACATAAACACTCTGCCCGACTTTCAGGTTTTTCAACTTGGCCTGGATCTCCGGTTTTTCGACATTGAGTGTTTTTTTCTGACCTTTAGGGGTTTCAAGGGTCACTCGATGTTTCTTCAGGTCGATCGCGGTGATTTTCAGTTGCACCTTCACCTGACGATAGGCTTCGCCGGCCGGATTGGACCCCGGTGCCGCACGCACTTCACCGCTGCGCTCCATGCTGCCCGGCAAGCCTCCGTCGACATCGGTATCCAGATACACCGCAACGGCACGGGTCACCTTGATGTCAACCTGGTCACCCGCCTTGAGTTTGTCGATATTCTTGGCCTTCTCGGTCAATTGCACAGTGGCTTGATTACCTTGCGGCCCCTCAAGGACAACTTGCTTAGTGGCCATATCGACCGAAACAACTTTGGTGGAAATATGATCGGCTTCCACGACAGCGGACAGTGGAACTTCCGCCGCAATGGCGCTGAAACTGACGGCAGACAGTACAGTGGCGAGGGTGATGGCTTTGGTGAGTGCGTGAAGTTTCATAGGCAGAACATTCCCTGTGGTCAATGACGACAAACGGTACCGAATCGAGATGCGATACCGAGCGTGCAGGTGAGCATAGACGCTGTTGCGCGACTCAGTACCCCGTCATCTCCAGATACCCCTGCCCACCATGACTACCGCTCAGCCGCACGGGGCCTTCCCAGTAGGGAATGCGCAGGTCCATCCAGGCGTTGGGGTTGAGGGCGCTGATGACGATGTCGAGGTGCTTGTCGGGAATCTGGATCGCCCAGCGCACGGGCATTGAATGGCCGGCGACGCGGGCGGTGTCTTGCGGGGTGAGGTGGATGTCGGCACCTTGCAGCAAGCGGGTCTGGCCTTGGGCATCGATCCAGGTGCCGGTCAGGTACGGCGCGCCGTCCTTTTGCCGCATGCGATACAGCATCACCTGTTCGCCACTGTCCAGGTGCAGGGAAAACCAGTCCCACCCGGTCTGGTTGGCGGTCAGGGGCTGGCTGCTCCATTCACGGTCGAGCCAGGCCGGGCCACTGACTTGATAGCGCTTGCCGTCGATCTCCAACAGGCCGCGGGCCTGGAAAAACGGCTGGCTGTAGTAATACGAGGCCTGGCCCTGTTCGGATTTCTGGCTGAACCCCTTCTCCCCTTGCAGCACCAGCGGTCGATTTGACGTCAGGCGCAGTTGATAGCTGAACGCCTTGTCGCGGGCACTCAACTGCATATCGCTCAACGGATCGGCATGGGTCGATTGGCTGCTCAAACGCCAATCGTCGATCCACGCGTTGAACGGTTCCAGATTGACCCCGGCCAGACCGACGCCACCACGGGCATAGCGTTCGGCCGCGTGATGCACGGTCGCCGACGTCACCGCCGCATGACCGAGCCAGATCGTCTGGTTCTCCCAACCCGCCACCTCGGGCGTGGCTTTCAAGGCACTGCGAAACAAGGTCCATTGCGCACCGAATTCGTGGCCCTGCTCATCCTTGAGGTTGGCGGTGACGTACCACCATTCGATGCGATATCCATCATGGGGGCCGTGGTCTGCCGGGAAGCTGAACACCCGCCCGGCCACGACTGGCGTGAACGCCGCCGCTTGATTGCCCATCCCGGCGAAGCCTTTTTCCACGGGCACCGACTGATCGCAACCACTCGATAACAGCGCCAACAGCATCACCGCGAATTTAATCCTCATGGGCAAAGGTCCTCAGCAGGTCCGCCGGCTGCGTGCGATACAAAGCGTACAACGGCCACGCCGACGCCAGCACTGTCGCCACCAGCGCCAGCCCCATCAGTTGCAGCAATTGCACCGGGAACACCCGCAGCGGCAGGCGCCAGCCGAAAGCCTGGACGTTGATCACCGTGTCCAGGCACCAGGCCAGCGCGATGCCCAACGGCAAGGCCATTACCAGCGTCAACACGGCCAGCAACCAGGTTTGCCCCAGGTTGAGCAGCATCAGTTGCCGGCGCGTCACGCCCAATGCCCATAGCGGCGCCAGTTGGCCGAGACGGCTCTGGCTTTGGGTCAGCAGGCTGATGAACAGCGCCACGCCCGCCACACACAGCGTCAGGCTGTTGAGGGCGGCGGTGGCGGCGAAGGTGCGCTCGAACACTTGCGTGGACCAACCTTTGAGCCGGGCCTGATCGACGATGCGACTGTCCTCCAGGGCGAACCGCGCTTGCAGTGCATTCACGAAAGGCGAAATCGATGCAGGCTCGATGCGCAGGTTGAAACGGTTGGGCGTCAATTGTGGCCAGCCGCGCAACAGATGGTTGACGTTGACCAACAGGTGCCCTTTCGGATTGCCGTAGTCGGCGTAGATGCCGACAACCCGCGGCGACCAGGGGCCATTGGGCGTGGTAATGGTCAGGTGATCGCCCAATCGCACCTTCAGGCGCCGGGCCAGTTGCTCGCTGAGCATCAAGGCATCGTCTATGGCCAGGCGATCCCAGGGTGAGTCGCCCAGGGCTTCCAGCAGCGGCCAGTGCTGACGATAGGTCGGATGATCGATCACGCCAATGATGTCCGCCGGCCAGCCTTGCAACTGGATCGGGACCTGCCAGTTGGGTAGCACTGCCACAAGCTGCGGCTGCTGCTTGAGCCAGCTGTACAGCTCCCCCGCCTGCGCCGGGTTTTGTGGATTGAGGTAGAGCTCGGCGGTCAGCCGCTGTTCGAGCCAGTTGCTGAATGTCTGGCGGAAACCGGCGGTCATGCTGCCGGCACCGATGTTGGCCGCCAGCGCCAGCAACAGCGCCATCAATGCCAGGCTCAGGGCCGGCAGTTGCTGGCGACAATCGGCGACGAACCATTGGCCGAGCACGGAACGGCTACGACCCAATAATCCATTGAGCACGGCATTGAGCACCACCGGCAGGGCCAGTGCCGCGCCCAGCAACAGCGCGGCCATCAGCACGAAACCGCTGGCCAGGCTGTCGCCCCGCAGCAACGCCAGCAGCGCGATCGCCAGGGCCAGTGCCGCCACCCATCCTTGACGCCGCAACCAGCGCGCGTGGGCCTGATGCCAGGCCTGGGGATCGGCCAGCGCCAGCAATGGCAGACGCGCCGCCCGCCATAAGCTGTTGGCGCCGGCGAGCAAGACACCGAGCAGGCTCAGGCCGATGCCGCTGAGCCACCACCACAGGCTCAGGCTCAACTGCCCCGCCACCTCGGCGCCATACAAACCGCGCAGGCTGGCGGCGACATCCGGCAGCAACACGCCGGCCAGCAGGTAGCCGCTGATCACACCGGCCAAGCCGCCGACCAGGGCAAGGCCACCCAATTCCACCGCCAGGCAAGCAATCAGCATCCGCGCGCTGACCCCGCAGGCTCGCAGGGTCCGCAGCAAACCTCGGCGCTGTTCCAGTGCCAATCCGATGGCGGCATGCACAATGAACAGACCCACCACGAACGACAGAAACCCGAGTGCATCGAGGTTCAGATGAAAGCTCTCGGTCAGCCGCGCCAAGTTGTTTTCTTCACCGCTGCTCTTGAACTGCAACTGCCCCTTGAGCGACTCGGGCAGCGTCGCCGTGAAATCCTTGGGCAACAGCAGGCGCGATAGCTGATCCGGCAAGCCGAGTATCTGCTGGGCAAACCCAATGTCCACCAACAACACGCCAGGGGCCATATCCGTCTGCACCTGCAACGGCGGCAGCGCCTGACCGTTCAGCGCCTGCGGGCGATCGCCTTCCTTGAGGCCCAGGGCTTGTAAGGTCTGTGGCGAAATCCAGGTCATGCCCGGTGGTGTAAAAAACTCGACAACCTGATTGATCGTCAGCACCTGCCCCGCCACGACGCCACCCACCGGCAACGACACCGGTTCGATGCCCATCAGTTGCAAGCGCTGGTCCTCATGGCCCTTGAGCGTCAGCCGCCCCTGCAACACCGGCGACACTGGCCAACCGGCAAGGCGCAGGTCGACAAACCATTGCTGAGAGAACGTTGCGGCCGTAGGCGCACTGAGGCTGGCCTGGGGTTCGCCGCCGATCAACTGACTGGCCCGGGCGTAGCTGTCCCGCGCCTGACTGTTCAGCGCTTGCACGCCCGTCAGCAAACTGGTGGCCAGCCATAGCCCGGTCAGCACGCTGAAAAACTGCACCGGGTGCTGTCGCCAATGACTGAGCAACGCCCGCAGGGTTTGGCGAAAGATGCGCATCTCAGCTCCCGTCCACACCGGCCAGTCGCCCACCGTGCAGTACCACTTTGTCGGCCAGTCGCGCCGCGACGTGGGGACTGTGAGTGACCATCAACAGGGTCGTGGGGCTGGCATCGAGCAACTCCAGCAGCAGCTTTAGCACTTCGTCGCTGGTGGCTTCATCGAGGCTGCCGGTGGGTTCGTCGGCCAGCAGCAGCGTCGGTTTCGACGCCAGTGCGCGCCCCAACGCCACCCGTTGCTGCTGCCCGCCAGAGAGTTGTTCGGGATAACGGCGCAGCACATCCGCCAAGCCCAGGCGCTGCACCAGGTGCGCCTGCCAGCGCGGATCATGACGCCCGGCGAGTCGCGCCTGAAATGCCAGGTTGTCCTCCACCCGCAAACTGCCGATCAGGTTGAACTGCTGGAACACCAGGCCGATTTCCGTGCGCCGCCAGTTCGCCAATTGCCCTTCGTTCATCTGCTCCAGTCGATGTTCGCCGCTGCGGATGCTGCCGCGATCCACCTTGTCCAGCCCGGCAATCAGGTGCAGCAAGGTGCTCTTGCCACTGGCCGATTCGCCCATCAGCGCCAGGCTGCTGCCGGGTTTGAGGGTCAAGTCGACGCCTTGCAGCACCGGCAACGGGCCTTGCGGCGTGGCGTAGCTTTTGAAGACGCCCTGGACTTCAAGCATGGGGTGAGGCTCAGTGAAAGCAGTGAGCCTAGGATAGCGGACGGCTAGATGACCGCGTTATCGTTCTTCGCGGGCAAGTCGGGTCGCCGCATCGCTCGCTCCTACTGGCGCCTGCGACGGCGTGACAATACTGTTCAAGTCGATGTGCTTCCAAGCAGGCTTGGCCCCCAGCCGTGCATTGAACCGATAGTTGAAAGTGAAATCATCGGCCGTCGGCACACTCAGCGGCTTGCCATACACCGCCTCCACCCCCGCCAAGTCATACCCCATCAACTGCAACAAGGTCGGGAAGATGTTGTAGTGGCTGGAGCGATCCTTGTTGCCGGCCAGTGCCGCCTGCCAGTCAGGGGTTTTCAACCCACTGCCCTGAACCACCACCAACGGCACCAGGCCCTCCTCTTCCACCGGGTCCCCGCCACAATGGGTGTTCAAGCCCGGATTGCCCCGCTCATGCAGGTCCTGGCCATGATCGGAGGTGTAGATCAGCAAGGCGTTGTTCAGATTGGCCTGGGCGAACACCCGCGAAAAAAACTCACCGACATTCCACAACAGGGTGTTCTTGTAAGCGTTGCGGTACAAAACCCAATCGTCTGGCTGGCCATTGAAACCGTTACGCTCGCCCGTGTCCGCCACTTCGACAAATTGCCCCCGAGGCAAGGTCGGACGGTAAGCCATGAAGCCATCGGGGTATTTGTCGTGCACCGGAAAATGCGCCCCGACCTTGTTGATGATCACCAATTGCGGCTGATCGTCATTGAGCAGTTCGATCAGTTTTGCCGCTGCCGCCATGTCGCGATCGCGCACGCTGGTTTGGTCGAATTGCACGAACTCATCGATGTCCTTTTTCTCGGCGGCGTTCATCAGGTTCTGCAAATTACCGCCAGTGCGTTGCGCATCGATATAGACCGTGCGCAACCCGGCTTTTTTCGCGTACTGCCAGATCGACGGCAACGTGCTGTTGATCCGAACGTAGTCGGCGCGGGTGCCGCCATAACGCAGGGTGACGTTGGTGTCGACACTGCAATTGGCAATCGAGGCGGCGTAGCCATAGTTGAAGATCGCGACGCCCGCACGCGCCTCCTTCAGATTGCTGTGCACGCCGAACGGTGCGTTGATGTCCAGGTAATTGCCGGAAATGCTCTCGTCGATGATCAGCACGATGTCGTGCCCCACCGGTTGATCGATGCGCGCCAGGCTCACCGGTTCACGCGGGCCGACGGTGTTGTGCAGGGACTCATAGGCGAACAGATTCAGATAGGCCAGCGGCGTGTACATCTGCGGCAGGCCGCGCGCGCCCTCCCCAGCCCGCACGAACAATACGGCACTGAGTAACAACACCCCCAACAGTGGCGCCGCCACCAGTAGCGCACCCGACAGAGGCAAACGCCGACGAGGCTTGAGGCCGATGCCCAACAGCAGCGGCAATCCACCGAGCACACCGCTGATGATCGCGTCGCGGTACTGATACATGGCTTCTTCGATAAAGCCGCCGGAGTACACCAGCGAGACGAAGCTGCTGTAAGTCAGGTAATCGGCGGTGACCCGGGAATACACATCAAAGAAAACCGCTGAAGCAAACATCGCCAGCGCGAAAAAATGCCTGGTCAGTGCCTGGCGAATATAAGCCGTCATAAATAATGCAGCTGTCAAAACGACGAACATGGCGACAAACAATATCAGCGCAAAACTCAATCCCATCGCGCTGACACGACCAAAGTAATAGTCGTAATGGGTGATCAAATAGACAGCTATCAGAATTTCTTTGAGATATCGAATCATTAGCTTTTCTTCACCCAAATACGGGGGGGGCCAAAAGGTTGTCGGTCATTTTTTGACACTAGCAGCGAGCCAACGAAGCGCAAGAAGCGTCAAAAAACAGTTGAAAGCGTCAAAAAAAAATCGTCTCAATTTTGAAACACTAAACGAGCTACAGCCCTTGTATTTCAAGCCTTACGACCGTTTATCGCTTTCTTGGAAATCTTCACAATTGCTCAAAATTTCGCCCAAGCCAGCAGGGACAAGCGCTTGATGGCAATTGGCCCCCGAAACTGGGGGTGTCTTAGCCTTTTTACATGTCATTTTGCTGACACGGTTTCCCAAGGCTGGTCTATACCCCTTTTGACAGTCCCATTTCTGATCTTTCTTCACCGACTTACGAGGCACGCCAATATGGACGTGAGCGTATTTGGCACGGGCTATGTTGGCCTGATACAAGCAACGACACTGACGAATGTTGGACATTTCGTCCTATGTGTCGACATCGATCCGAACAAGATCAAGCAGTTGCAACACGCTGTTCCACCGATCAGTGAACACTGCCTGTCCGAGGCGGCCCGCCCATGAGAATTCTGGTGACCGGAGCCGCCGGCTTCATTGGTGCCCATTGCGTGTTGCGGCTATTGCGCGACGAGCACCAAGTGATCGGGCTCGACAACTTCAATGATTACTACGACCCGCAACTCAAGCACGATCGTGTGCGTTGGGTGCGGGAGCAGGTCGGCCCTTTCCAGCTCTCAACGATTGACCTGGCCGATGTCGCGGCCGTCGACACCCTGTTCGCCAGGGAAAAACCCGAAGTGGTGATCAACCTCGCGGCCCAGGCCGGGGTGCGTTACTCCCTGGAAAAACCTCGGGCCTACCTCGACAGCAATTTGAGTGGCTTTCTCAACGTCCTCGAAAGCTGCCGCCACCACCCGGTCAAGCATCTGATCTTCGCCTCGTCCAGCTCGGTGTACGGCGCCAACCAGCACACGCCGTACTCGGTGCGCGACGGCGTCGATCACCCGTTGTCGCTGTATGCCGCCACCAAAAAAGCCAATGAGCTGATGGCCCACAGCTACAGCCACCTGTTTGGCATTCCTTGTACCGGCCTGCGCTTTTTCACGGTGTACGGGCCCTGGGGTCGGCCCGACATGTCGCCGATCCAGTTCGCCCGGGCGATCAGCGAAGGCACGCCGCTGAAGTTGTTCAACCATGGCCAGCACCAGCGCGATTTCACCTACATCGACGACATCATCGAAAGCATCGCCCGGTTGATCGAGCAGCCACCACAGGCCAATGCCCAATGGGACCGCGAGCATCCGGACCCGGCCAGCAGCATGGCGCCGTGGCGCCTCTACAACATCGGCGGCCAGCACCCGGTGGAACTCAAGGACTACCTGGCGCTGCTGGAAAAATACCTCGGAAAAAAGGCCCGGGTCGAATTGCTGCCCTTGCAACCGGGCGATGTGCTCAACACCTGCGCCGATGCCAGCGACTTGGCCAGCGCCACCGGGTTCCAGCCCCGTATCGAGCTGGATGAAGGACTCGGGCGCTTCATCGCCTGGTTCCGCGACTACTACCCACTGCCTATCGCCCACGCGCCGCTCGCGGCTGAATTTCAGCGGAGGATTGCTCAATGACTGGACATGAAAAAGGAGTACCGATCATTCAATTGCGCCGTGACAAGCGCCTGGACCCCGAGCACCGAATGCGCCTTGATGCGGCGATCCACATGCAGGGTCGCGGCTGGGTAACAGGCCGTGAAGGAGGTCGCCCCTGGACACTGTCGCGCACCAACCGCGTACTCGCCTGCGTCGGTGCATTGCTGATTCTGCTGCTGATTTCGCCCTTGCTGCTGGGCCTGGCGCTGGCCATCAAGTTCACCAGTGCGGGGCCGGTGATGTTCGTGCAGAAACGCACCGGCTACCGCGGCCGGATGTTCGGCATGTACAAGTTCCGCACCATGGTGGCCAACGCCGAGGAGCTCAAGGAATCGCTGCGCCACCTGAACAAGCACGGTGCCGACGCCATCGACTTCAAGATCGACAAGGACCCGCGCATCACCGGCATCGGCGGTTTCCTGCGGCGCACCAGCCTCGACGAACTGCCCAACCTGATCAACGTGGTGACCGGCGACATGCGCCTGGTCGGCCCGCGGCCGACGTCGTTCAACGCCTATCGCTACAAGGACAATCACCTCGCACGCCTGAGCATCTACCCCGGCATGACCGGCCTCTGGCAGATCTCCGGGCGCAGCAATATCGACTTCGACCAGCGCGTTGAGTTGGACCTCAGCTACATCGCCGAGCAGAGCCTGCTGCTTGATCTGAAGATCCTGTTGAAAACCCCCTTCAAAGTATTCAGCGGCCACGGAGCAAGCTAATGGACGGTTCAACTGCAAAGAGTCTCAGCATTGCCAACCCCAGCGAGTCCAACCTGGCCTCGACCGTGCTTGATCAGGATCTGCGCATCCTGTTCCTGACCGCCGCCAACCCCGGCGCGGGCACGACCACCAGCGCCCTGGTGCTGGCCAGTCAACTGGCGCAAATGAGCAGCGGCCAAGTGCTGCTGGTGGACGCCAGCCAGTCTTCGACCAACCTCACGCAACAGCTTGGCTTGACCAAGGAGCGCGGCTTTCGCGACCTGCTGTTCAACCAGCAGAGCCCACCCCTGCTACAGGACTGCGTAGTGGACGTGTCGAGCCTGCCCTTTCACGTCCTGCCCAGCGGTCGCCACTCACGGGGCATCGAGCACCTGACACCAGAACGTCTGGGACCGTTGTTCGATGAACTGGGCAGTCGTTATCGCTTCGTGGTGATTGACGGCGATGCGGTGTATTCGGCCGCCGACACCCTGGTCATCAGCACCCAGGTCGATGGCGTGATCATGGTCGTGCGCTCCGAAGACACCCGCTGGGAAGTGGCCCAGGCCGCCGTGCAGCGCCTGACCCAGGCCGGAGCGAAACTGGTCGGCAGCGTGTTCAACCGACGCAAGTACTACATGCCCAAGTGGCTCTACAAGAACCTGTAAGCGATCGTAAAAAGGATGACGCCATGAACGCCAAGATGCTTGTCCTGCTGTTGCTGCCGCTTGCAGGTTGCACCACCAGTACTTCCGAGGACACCCGCAACATGCCGGTGAATATTCTCACCGCCACGCCGGCCAACGCCCAGGCCACCGACATGCCCAAGGTCGAACAAACCTTGCGCCCACAAGATGTGCTGGACGTGATCTTCCACATCAGCACCAGTGGCTCGCAGGCTTACCGCATTCAGTCCGGTGACCAGGTCGGGCTGAACTTCACCGCCGCCAGCCAACTCAATGGCAATCAACTGGTGCTGCCCGACGGCAGCATTGAACTGCCGGGGGCCAACACCTCGGTGAAGATCGCCGGGCTGACGTCCGATGAAGCCCGCGAGGAAATCCAGCGTGCCTATAACCGCAAGGCCCTGTTCCAGCCCAACCGCAATCAGCTGACGGTGCAAATCATCAGCCCGCTGACCAATGAACAGAACCTGAAAAGCGCGCTGAACCACCCCGCCACCGGTATGAGCCGGGAGATCACCGTGGGCACCGACGGCTATGCCAGCTTCCCGGAAATCGGCGCCGTGCCGCTGCAAGGCATGACCGTCAACCAGCTGGAAGACTTCCTCAATAAAAAGTACGCGCAACTGCCGGGACGGATGACCGTCGACGTGCTGCTCAAATCCACTGCGGGCAACGAGATCTATGTGCTCGGCGAAGTCGGCCAACCGGGTTCCTACCCGATCCGCCGCCCGGTCTCGGTGCTCGAAGCCCTGACCCTGGCCCGTGGCAGCAACCCCAAGGCTCGCCTGGATTCGGTGATGATCATGCGCCGCAGCGGCAACCAGGTGAAGGCCGTGCGCTACGACGTGGAAAAAGCCCTGTCTGGCGATGCCTCGCAGATCGCCTACCTGCAGCCGGACGACATGCTCTACGTGCCCAAGACCAAGCTGGCCAGCGCCGGCGAACTGGCAAGGCAATTGGCTGACGTGGTGCTGTTCCAGGGTGTGGGTTTCAGCTTCGGCTACCGCGTCGACAACAAAGACAGCAATAACAACTGACTCTCAGGTGAGCTGACATGAATCCCAAAGAAAATTACCTGCACGAGTTCTTCAGGATCTTCTTCGCCAACAAGCAAATGGTGAAGCGGGTGTTCCTGGTCTTTGCAGTCATCGCCCTGGTCTTGCCGCTGATGCTCAAACAGAGCTTCGATATCACCGCCCAGGTGATCGTGCAGTCCAAAAAGCTCTCCCAGGGCGACGCCACCACGTCCCTGAACCAGGAAAACGCCCAGTTCATTCCACCGTCGCTGGCCGACATGGAAACCGAGAGCAACATCCTGCGTTCGCCCGCCCTGATCCGGCAGACCATCAGCGAGTTACGGGACAAGGGTGAGTACACCCCGTCGCCCGGTGTGATCAATAAACTGCTGGCCCAGCCGTTCAAGCGCTACGTCAGCACGCCGCTGCGCGAGCACGTGATCAACCCGATGAAGTCCGCGCTGGGCATGGAGACCGATCCGGTGCGCGACACCGCGCTCGACGGCTTGACCCAGCAAGCCATCGACAGCCTGAAGATCGAAACCCTGCCGGGTTCCAACGTGATCTCGATCATCTACAGCTTCCCGGACCCGGCCCAAGGCACCAAGTTTGTTGCGGCGTTGCTGCAAAACTATTTGGTCAGCCGTCAGGCGCTGCAATCGATCGACCTGCCACAGAGCTTCTACGAAACCAAGAAAACCCAATATCAAGTGCGCCTCAATGGTCTGGAAGCGAACCGCCAGGCGTTGCTCGAATCCATCGGTGCGGCCGACCCCAAGGAAGAAATCACCTTCCGTCTCAACGCCATCAACACCGAGGAGCAAGCACTCAACCTGTATCGTGATCGCCTGCTGCAAAGCCAGCGCTGGCTCGACTACCTCAAGACCAGCCTGGCCACCGCCAGCAACAACAAGCTCAACGACTACACCTTCCCCTACACCTTCACCACCACCGTGGACAACGTTGCCTTCGAAGATCGCGAGATCAAACAGATGGGCGAGGCGTTGACCACTCAAGTCAGTCGCTACATGAACGACCTGGCGATCTTCCAGCCCGGCAGTGAGCCGATGCTGCTGGCCCGCGAGCAAATCGCCCGCACCCGCCAGCAGTTCCTCAAGGTGGTGAGCAACCGGATTCAGGAACGCACCAACGACCTGGCGATTGTCAGTTCGGTGATCGACCAGAAGACCGCACGCATCGCCGAGTTCAAGAACCGCATCCACCAACTGCAGGAAACCCAGAGCAAGCTGCGCCAGATGGACACCGAGATCGACGCCCTGCACGCGGCGTTCTCCACCTACGCCCAACGCTTCGCCGAGAGCAGCACGGCTCGCTCGCTGGACAACGACCTGTCCAACGCCCGGGTCCTGAGCCCGCCGTTCGAGCCGACCGAAGCGGCGTTTCCCAAACCGCTGCTGATCATTCCATTCGGACTGTTCACCGGCCTGCTGCTGGCGATTGCCCTGGTCTACGTGCGTGAGTTCTTCGATCACCGCTTCAAACACCCAGCACAAATCACCCATGAACTGGGCGTGCCGGTGCTGTTGGTGATCAACGACCAGAACATGGAACCGGGCAATCCGCACAAGAACTGGAGCGTGCCGAGCTTCGTCCATTGGGTGCGCAATTGAACGCGCCTCTGCCATCGGCAACGAGCCGGTCGCTGCCGATCATTCATTTGCTCAGCAGCGGCGGGTTCTACGGAGCCGAGCGGATGCTGCTCGACCACTGCCTGGCGACGCCGGGGCAACACCAGGTGCTGTTTCTCGATGCACCCTATGAGTTGCTCGCACGGTTTCGCGAGGCCGGGGTGGACTGTCGCAGTTGCACGGGGCTGCGGGCGTTGCTGGCGCACTTGCGCCAGCGGCGGGCCGAGCGGCCGCTGATCAACACGCACAACTTCAAGGGACTGGTGTTCGGCTGGGTCGCCGCCACCTTGTTGCGCTTGCCTTTGGTGATCACCCAGCACGGCTTCACGCCCCGTAGCCGCAAACAAAAGTTCTACACCTGGCTGAGCCTGCAACTGTGCCGCACCGCATCGGTGAACCGGGTGGTGTGCGTGGCCGAGAGTATTGCCACCTTGTGCCGTCAGGCCAGTGTGCGGGCGGAGAAACTGCAAGTGATACCCAATGGCTTACCCGCCAGCAATGATCTGCCCGAGCAGGTGACACAACACCCACGCTGGCTGGCCGGTTACGTCGGGCGCCTGAGCAGTGAAAAGGGTCCGGACCTGTTTCTCGACGCATTGATTCCGCTGTGTCAGCAGTACCCGCAACTGGATGTCGTGATGCTCGGCGATGGCCCGGAACGGGACAGTCTGTTGGCGCGCATCAACGAAGCCGGAATGCAGGAACGGATTTCACTGCCGGGTTACCAGATCGACATGCGCCCGTGGTGGCGACAACTCAACACGCTGGTGATCAGCTCGCGCACCGAAGGCACGCCGATGATTCTGCTCGAAGCCATGCAGGCCGGCGTACCGGTGGTGGCGTTCGGCGTCGGCGGCATCCCCGATGTGCTGCAAGACCGGCACAACGGCCTGCTGGCGCCCCCCGCCGACAGCGCCGCCCTCGCCCGGCAGATCGGCACCTTGCTGCGCGACCCGACACTGGCGCGCGAGCTGACCGACAACGCAAGGCGTACGCAACTGGATCGCTATGACCTCAAGGCTTTGGCCGAACGCTGGTCGCAGCTCTACCTCCATACCGCACGGGAGGCACGCGCGTGATTTTTCCGCTCTCGATCGTCAGTCTGCTCGGCCTGGTCTGCCTCGCGTTGCTGGCCAGCCCTTATCCGTTTCTGGCGCCGGGCGCGGTGTTGGGCGTGGTCGGTGTCGCGGTGTTGTACCGCAAACCGGCCTGGGGCCTGCTGGCGATCGCGGCGCTGATTCCCCTCGAAGGTTTTTTCAAGGACAACGCGCTGTCGGGCACCAAGCTGATCGGTGCCTCGCTGGCCCTGATCCTGATGCTGCAACTGGCCTTGCACCAGCTGCCCTCAGAGCGTTTGCGCAGTAACCTCTGGCGCTACCTGAGCTGGTTCATGGTGTTGTACCTGCTGAGCCTGCTCAACACCGATGACATGGGCATGTCCCTGGGGCATCTGCGTGAGCTGAGCGTCGGCCTGATTCTGTTTGTGATCACCCTGCTGATCGGCCGTGACATGAACCTGGACTTGTTCGCCAAAGGGGTGACGTTAAGCGTCACTCTGACCTGCGCGTTGGCGATGTTTTCCAGCAAGTATCAGGATCAGGGGCGTGCCGCCGGCCTGCTGGAAGACCCGAACGCCTTCGCCATGCTGATCGCCTTCGCCGTACCGCTGGCGCTGCTGCTGGTGATTCGCGGCCCGAACTGGCTGCATCGCCTGTTCTGGCTGGCGTGCTTCATGCTGTTGCTCGGTGGCATGACCAAGACCGAATCGCGCTCAGGGCTGGTGGTGTTGTTCCTGAGCCTGATGATCGGCCTGTGGCACTACCGCGCGCAGTTGCCGCGTATCCGTCCACGTCACCTGGGTTTTGCCATGCTCGGCATCGCCATCGTGATTCCGCTGGCGATTGCGCTGATGCCGCCCGGCTATGTGGCGCGCATCCAGTCCTTGAGCATTCTGAGTTCGGGCGCCAAGGCCCAGGACGAATCCCTCGGTCGCCGCGCATCCTACATCGTGGTCGGCAGTCAGATGATCCGCGAGAACCCGCTGCTGGGCACCGGACCCGGCACGTTCCCGCTGCACTACGCCACCACCGGTTATGCCAAGGCGTTTTCCGCCAACCGCAAGATCGGTGACCTGTACCGCCGCGCCCACAACACCTACCTGGAAATCTTCAGTGAACTGGGGATTCCCGCCGGCCTGTTGTTCGTCGGCATGCTGGCGTTGGGGCTGTACAACCTGACACGCGCCCGGCAGGCCTGGATGCGGCGCCGTAACTGGCAACAGGCCGACCTGTTGACCCACCTGGGTATGAGTTACCTGTCGTTGACGCTGTTTTTGATGTTCCTCAGTGCACCGAACCAGAAGTACGTGTGGATCATGCTCGCGATGACCAGCGTGCTGCGTCTGAAAGCCGAAGAAAGTCCCCTCCAGGAGGTCCGGACATGAATCGCATCAGTATCATCATCCCGATGTACAACGAAGCCCGGCACATCGCCCGGACCCTGCTGGCCGCGCAACGCGCCGCCAACGCGGCGTGCCTGGAAAGCGAGCTGATCGTGGTCGACAACGGCTCGACGGATCAGGGCCCCGAAATTGCCCGACAGTTCGGCGCCCAGGTGTTGGTCATGCCTGGCCTGTTGATCGGTGCCCTGCGCAATCGCGGAGCGCAAATCGCCACCGGCAAATGGCTGGCCTTCATCGATGCCGACATCGAGATGCCCGAAAACTGGTTGACCCACCTGCTGAAACTGGAGGCGTACAGCGTGGCCGATGTGTTCGGCCTGGATTTGCACACCCCGGCCGAAGCGCCCTGGTATGCCACGGCCTGGCAACGGCGGACGTTGCGCCCAACCCGGCATACCGTGCATAGCGTTGATTGGCTGCCCAGCGCCAACCTGCTGATGCGCCGCCCCTGGTTCGACAAGGTCGGCGGTTTCAACGAGACCCTGCGCACCGGCGAAGACAAGGACTTCACCCTGCGCCAGACCCAGCACGGTGCACGGTTGATCTCGATCAACGAAAACGTCGCCCTGCACTGGGGTTACGAAATGAACTGGCGCGAGTGGATGGGCAAGGAAATGTGGCGCCAGGGCAGTCACCTGCAACTGTTGCGCACCCATGGCATCAGCCTGCGCCTGCTGCGTTTTCCGCTGCTGTCGTTGCTCGCCTGGTTGCTGGACCTCATGGCGATCTCGGCGTTGTTCAATGGCTTTCCGCACCACGCGGCCATCATGCTGTCGCTGACCACCCTACCCGCGCTGGTCCTGAGCGTGCGCCAGAGCGCCAGGCACCGCAACGTCTGCCTGACCCTGCAACTGTGGGGCTTGCACTGGGTGCGCCTGCACCTGGCCGGCGCCGCGTTCATCCTCAGTCTGTGTCAATGGAATGCCAGGAGGCCTGCCCGTGGCTGAATTCATTTTTTGGTTGTGCCTGTTGTTGCCGGTCTATGCCTATGTCGGCTACCCGTTGTTGCTGACCTTGCTGGCGCCGTTCTTTGCGACGCGGTATCACGGGCCGGCCGCGCCGATGGACGTGAGCATCGTGATTGCCGCGCACAACGAGGCCCGGCACATCGAAGAAAAATTACGCACGGTGCTGGCCCAGGATTACCAGGCACGGTCACTGCAGATCATTGTCGCCAGCGACGGCTCGACCGACGACACCGTGGCCTGCGCACGCCGGGTCGTCGACCCGCGCATCACCGTGCTCGATCTGCCCCGCCAAGGCAAGGCCGCCTGCCTGAATGCCGGCGCGGCACTGAGCACCGGCGAGATCCTGGTGTTCACCGATGCCGATAACCAATGGTTCACCGACACCCTTGGCCACTTGCTCGCGCCGCTGGCCGATCCCCAGGTCGGCGCCTGCGCCGGGCACATGCAGATCCCGGTGACCGGCAAGGGCCTGAGCATCGGCGACAGCCTTTATCGGCACTACGAAGGCTGGCTGCGCCACGTGGAAAACCGCACCGGCTGCATGGTGTCCGCCGACGGCGCCCTGCTCGCCCTGCGCCGCGAGCTGTTCCAGAACGTGCCGGCGCAGGTCAACGATGACTTCTTCATCAGCACCTGCGCGCCGGTGGCGTTCAAGCGCATCATCTACGTGCCCCAGGCCCGAGTGATCGACACCGGCGTGGATGAAGCCGACAAGCAATTTCGTCGTCGCCAGCGCGTGACCGTCGGCGGCTTGCAGAGCCTGGCCCAGCGCCGCGAGCTGCTCAATCCTTTGAAACATGGCCTGTATGCGATTGCCTTGATCAGCCACAAGTTGATCCGGCGCCTGGCGCCGATCCTGTTGCTGCCGTTGCTGCTGAGCAATTTCTGGCTGTGGGAAGACCACGGCTTTTATCGCCTGAGCCTGATCGCCCAGCTGCTCGGTTACGCGGTGGCCATCGCCGGCCTGCTGGATTCGCAGCACCGCTTGCCCAAACCCTTTCGCCTCGCTGCGTTTTTTCTGGTGACGCTCGCCGGGATGAGCATCGGTCTTTGGCAGTTCCTGCGTGGTCAGCGTTATGCGCAATGGAACCCCGAGCAAAATCGATAAGGTCATAGGCCATGGCGATCAAACAATTATTAAAACGCACCAGCGGTTGGCTGTACCTCAACTCCCCCGTCGGCCGCCAACAACTGCATGGCGCCGGTGTGATCCTGATGCTGCACCGGGTGCTGGCCGACGACCGCGCCGCCGACCTGCCCCATCGCAATGAACTGTGCGTGGGCCCCAAGGCCTTCGAGCATTTGCTGGTCTGGCTGAAAAAGCACTTCGACTGCGTGCCCTTGATGGAGATTCTGCAACCGGACAG
The DNA here is from genome assembly GCF_050990305.1 of Pseudomonas putida. Classification (GTDB taxonomy): domain Bacteria; phylum Pseudomonadota; class Gammaproteobacteria; order Pseudomonadales; family Pseudomonadaceae; genus Aquipseudomonas; species Aquipseudomonas putida_AH. Next base: position 4,235,301 of record NZ_CP158817.1, read on the forward strand.
CCTGCGTTCGCAGCGGCCGAAAGTGGCGTTGACCTTCGACGACGGCTGGCGCGACAACGCGGTGAATGCCTTCGCGCTGCTGCAAAAGCACCAGGTGCCGGCGAGCATTTTCCTGTCCACGGATTTCATCGGCAGCCGCCAGCGCTTCTGGTGGGAAAGCATCGGCGAAACCCTGTGGAACAGCCACGGCGAAAAGGCCCGCCGGCATCTGATCGAGTGCCTGCAGCAACGCGGTCGGCCATTGCCGGCGCCGTGCAATGACCCGCAAGAGCAACGGCGCAGCCTGGCCCTGCTGCAGTTTTTGCAAACCCTGAAAACCTTGTCCCCGTCGGACCTCAATCACCTGACCGACGCCTGCCCGCAGGAGTCGCTGCCGCAAGCCATGGATTGGCATCAGGTGCGTTCGCTGGAAGCCTCCGGCCTGGTGCGCTTCGGCCCACACGGTGCCAGCCATGCGATCCTCACCGGCCTCGACGATCAGCGCCTGGATGAAGAGCTGAGTCGCAGTCGTCAGGCCCTGTTGGAGGGCTGCAATCGGCCGCTGCCGGTGTACTGCTACCCCAATGGCGACAACGATGCGCGGGTGCGCGAGCGCGTGGCCGACCACGACTTCCCGTTTGCCCTGGGCACCGGCACCGGGATCTATCGCGGCACCGACGATCCGTTGGCCTTGCCACGCTTCGGCGTCAGCCAGCGCACCGCGCGCAATCCGCAGTTGCTGTCCTGGCGCATCTACCGTGGGGCCCGCCCATGAGTCGCAGCCATTACCTCAAGCACCTGGCCCTGAGCATGGGCACCAAGCTGGCGATGATCGGCCTGCGTCTGCTGCGCAATGTGTTGCTGGCGCGGATTCTCGGGCCGAGCGAACGGGGCCTGTTTGCCCTGCTCAGCACCCTGCCGGACCTGATCAGCGCCGCCACCAGCGGCGGGTTGAATTCGGCGGTGGGCTATCAGGCGGCCAAGCAACGGCCCATGGGCTTGCTGCTGAGTCAGGTGTTGGTGTTCGGCTGCTTGCTGGCCGGTTTGTTGACCTTGCTGGTGGTGGCGTTGACCCGCGAGTTCGGCAGCGAGTTGGACATCACCACACAACTCGGTTTACTGGCCTGGCTGCTGTTGCTGGCGGTGCCGCTGACGGTGCTCAAAAGTGGACTGCTGACCTTGCACAACGCGTCGGGCGGCGTGGTGGCGTTCAACGCCCTGCGGCTGATCGAGTCGCTGGCCCCGCTGCTGCTGTTTCTGGCGTTGTTCTGGATGTGGAAAAGCGCCGCCCTGGAAGCGGCGCTGATCAGTTGGCTGGCCGGCATCAGTCTGGTGGTGTTGGTGGGCTGGCTGTGGCTCAAGCGCAATCAACCGCTGACCCTGCAATGGGACCGCGCCAGCCAGAACGAACTGCTGCGCTACAGCGCCCGCAGCCATCCCGACTTGCTGTTCCAGCAAGTGATCCTGCGGTCCGACTACCTGTTCATCGGCGCCCTGCTCGGCAGCACCGCGCTGGGCCATTACGCGATGGCCAGCGCGGCTGCCGAGTTGCTGCTGATCGTGCCGGAAGCGGTGACCACGCCCTTGATGAAACGCCTGCTGCAACAGGAAGAAGGCATCGACAAAGTCACGCCGCTGGCCCTGCGCCTGACGGCCACGGTAATGCTGGGCGCCTGCCTGACCATGGCGCTGATCGGTGAATGGCTGATCGTCACCTTGTTCGGCGTCGCTTATCAGCCGGCGTATCCGGCGTTGCTGGCACTGCTGCCGGGGCTGCTGGGGCTGTGCTACGCGAGCATCCTGCGCCTGGACTTGCTGGGCAAGGACCGGCCCGGCTCGATTTCGCTACTGATGGGCCTTGGCGCCCTGCTCAACCTGGCGCTGAACCTGGTATTGATACTGGCCTACGGCATCGTGGGTGCGGCGGCGGCTTCGTCCATCGCCTACCTGGCGGTGACCGTCGCGTTGCTGGTGCTGTATTGCCGCTTGAGCCAGGTGCCGTTCTGGCAAACCCTGATCATCCTGCCCAGCGACGTGGCGCCGATGCTGGAGCTCCTGCAACGCAAGTCAGTGCAGCGGAAATCGGCATGAGGTATTTCGCGCTGGCGGTGAGCCTCGGATTGTCGCTGGAGGCGTATGCCGGGCCGATGCGCTGGGCCGATATTCGCGACGGCAGCTTGTACCTGCAAGCCGATCAACCCGACACCGTCACTGTGCGTTGGGTGCCGGCCTGGCAGGCGGACGCCAATGAAGAACACCTTTACCTGCTCGACGGCCAAGGCAAGTTGGCAGGCGAGCGCCGGATTGCCGCCAGCGAATCCAGCGGCAGCCAGCGCTGGTCGCTGACACCGGGCGCCGCCAGTTATCAGCTGGAGATTCCCGGCTACAGCTTCCGCCGCTACAAGGTCGAGCACGACGAACGCACGGTGGCGTTGTTCGCTCCGGCCAAGGTCCATTTCAGCGCGGAAACCCGGGACGGCGACGAGTTGTTTTTCAAGGTCGCGGCGGGCGAACACGCGGTGCTGGCCGGCAAGTTCCACGGGGGTGTCAGTGCCTTGCAGGCGCAGCGTGTCGGCGATGGCCAAGCGTTGTCACTGACCCTCAAACCGTACCGTGCCTATTGGCAGTTCGATCAGGTCGCCTTGCCGGTGGCCAACGTCGATCAGGTCTGGCGCCTGCGTCTGCAAGGCAGCGGTAAAGTGGCGTTCTGGCTCGATGGCACCGCCAACCTGTTTGCGCAGAACCCACAGCAACTCAAACCGCTGCGCGAAGATGATGGCCAGACTCGCCTGACCTTGCACGATAAGGTCCTGGGCAACACGCCAAACCTGGGCATCGCCCTGCCCTACGTGATGCCGCCGCCCGCCAGTTACGCCGTGCTCGATGCGCTCAAGCCACAGGCGGGTGCTTACTACAGTTTTGTCGACATCACCGCGAAAAAACCGCAGTACGAAGACGGGTTCCGTCAGCTGTATCAGGACCGTTTCGGCATTACCCAGGACATCACCCTGCTCGCCGGCAGCCAACGCCAGGCCGATCTACGCGCCGACACCACCAGCAACGCCGGTCTCGAGGCCTGGCTTGCCGCGACCCGGGCATTGGGTGGCAAAGGCATCCATTACATCGGTTTTGCCGATGAGCCGAACCTCAACTACCCGGACTACGCCAGTTACCAAAGCATTTTCAACAGCATGGCCCGGCAGGTGCGCAGCAACCCCGATAACGCCCGCGCCGGCGTGCGCATCGCCATGCCCGCCAGCTCGCGTCTGATCAATGGCCCGTTCGCCGACAACGCCGCCGACAAGCGCGGCCTGGACTGGGCCAAACGCTTGCTGGCCGAATCCGGTGACCAGGTCGATGCGCTGGCCTGGCACGAATGGATGGTCCGCGACCTGTTGGCCACCCGGGTCTATCGCGACAGCGTGCGCCGCGCCGCCGACCTCGTAGGGCTTGACGCCAACGGGCGGCCGCGCAAGGCCTTGCTGCTGGACCAGACCAACCTGTCCAGCGGTTCGAGCCTCAGCCCCTACGATCAGGAAACCCACTTCACCTCGCTGTGGTGGGCCTCGGTGGTGATCAATTCGGCCCAGGACGGTTTGCTGGAGATGCTCAACTGGTTCCAGGCCGCCGACGAACCCGAGTACCCCAAGGGCATGTTGCGCGTGCACGGCGACAACCATTTCGAACTCAAGCCGGTGGGCCTGGCCCAGCAGTTCATCCAGCAGCATTGGCTGCACAGCGTGCTGTACCTGGAAAACGATGCCTTTGAAGTCGACGTGCTGGCCATGGCCGACGACGCCAAACGCAGCCTGCTGGGGGTCAACAAGGGCTCGCGTTTGCAGCGCGTCGACCTGAGCGGGGCGCACTGCCCGCTGGCCAATGGATCATTGCGTTATTTCGGCGCGGACAACCGCAGCCGCGACGCGCCCATGACTTGTAACGACGGTCGCTTGAGCTTCGAGCTACCAGGGCAAACACTGTTCGCCCTGTCCTGGAATGCCTCGTGACCACCGCTCTTCTGCTTGGCCGCGCAGGCATTTCGCCGCGCGCTGGATTACTCCACTCGCGGGACCGCCCGCCAGGAGCCATTAACATGAGTGCATTGCAGAAACTCAGCCAGCACATCAAGCAAAAAGGCTTGAGCGCCACCCTAAAAAAAGCCTGGAAACACTACGTTTTTTCCCATCAGGAACTGCTGTGGATGGAGCGCGACCTGGTCAGCCCGGTGCCCCCGCATAAACTCAAGCCCTATCCGCCGCTGCAAGTCGTGGCCATCACCCCGCACAACACCGGCGCGTTCGCCCGCCACTTCGGTGACCGCGTAGGCACCATGGCTGAACTGGCCGCCGAAGGTCACACCGGACAGATGCACCTGGACGAAAACGGTGATGCGGTGGCGTTCATCTGGGGCGCCGCCCGCGACTACCACGACCGCCACTACTACGGTTGCTGGTTCCCGGTGAAAGCAGGCGAGTTTTTCGAGTTCGGTGGCGAACTGAGCCGGGGTTACTGGGGCACCAGCTTGTCGATGGACCTGCAAACGGAGTTGTGGAAAGCCATGCTCGCCCAAGGCTGCCACACGGTGGTGGATGTGTGCGAGTGGCACAACATCCCGGCCCTGAAATTGCACATTCGTACCGGGTACACGGAACAGGGGCGCATCATGAACGTGTATGAACTGTTTGGTCGCTGGCGCTTCTATCGCGAAACCCGCTACACCGGCTCGCGCCTGGACACCTTGCGCAAACCGGAACGTTCACCTGCTCAAGCGTCGGTGGCATAAACCTATGACAGTGCGATTGCAATGGTGCGCGTCGCTGTGCGCCGCAGACTTCCCCGCAGCGGCTTATGAAGCGCTGCGACTGCGAGTGATGGACCACACGCCGTTCAACGCGCTGGCCTGGATGTCTGCGTCGGAACAGGCACTGACGGCCGGCGAACGCTTGCACGTTCTGCTCGGCTGGCAGGGCCAGGAACTGGTCCTGTGTCTACCCTTGGTGGCGTCCGTCGAGCGGTTCGGCGGATTGCCGTTTCGGGTGCTGCATCACCTGGGGTATCCCTTGGCCGACCGCCTCGCGCTGCTCGCTTGCCTGGAGGCCTCGGACATGCGCATGGCGTTGACCGAAATTCGCCGTCGATTGCCCCACGCGCTGTTGCAACTCAATGAATTGTACGAACCGGCCGACGCCACAAGCGCGCTGAGCGGATGGATGAGCCAAAGCTCCACCGCAGAACGGCGCCTGAGTTGTCGGGTGCCGGTGCATCGGGTCACCGATGCCGATCACCAGGAAGTCTCGGGCGATCCGCGCTACAAACTGCGCCGGGCGCGCAAACGCATCGCCGCCTGTGGCGCGCAAGTACGGCGCATCACCCCCGACGCGACGACCATGGGGCCGTTGCTCAAGGTCATCGGCGAAGTCGAAGCGGTGAGCTGGAAAGGCGATGAAGGCGTGGGCATTTTCGCCGGCGAGCGCCACCGCCAATGGATGGACCGCGCCTTCACCGCCCTCGCCGCCCAGGGCCTGGTGCGCGTGGTAATTCTGGAACTCGACGGGCGCTGCATCAGCTATCGTCTAGGGTTGCTGGAGCAAGGCCGATTGTACGACTACAACCTGGCATTCCTGCCGCAATACGCCGACCTGGGCAGCGGTCGGGTGCTGCTCGAAGAATGGATTCGCTGGGGTCTGGAGGACAATTGGCGCTGGATCGATGCCTCACGGGTGAGCCTGGAAAACTCCAGCCATCAACTGCATGAGCGCATGACCGGTTACATGGAACACTGGCGCTGGAGCTTTTACTCCTGGCGTCCAAGCGGCCTGGCCCTGGGGCTTGCCCTGCGGGTCTGGCAGCGCTGTAAACCGTTGTTGCAGCAATGGCGGGCCAGGCGTGCGGCAGTCGTCAGCACCCCTGTACCCGTCGCGGCGCCCGCTTCCAGGGCCGCTGCACCCACCGACACAGTTATGGAGGGTAAACATGCCACAGCAAGTCATAGTCAACGCTGACGATTTCGGCCTTAGTGCCTGTGAAAATGCGGTGATTCTGGGGGCTTTCCAGGCCGGGATCATCAGTTCCGCCACCGCCATGGCCAACATGCCCGCCTTCGAAGCGGCCTGTGCCCTGGCCCAACACCCGCTTTTGGAGGGCCGCATCGGCCTGCACTTCAACCTCACCTATGGCCGCCCGCTGAGCCGGCGCATCCTCTCGCGCCGGACCTTTTGCGACAGTGCCGGAGTGTTCGACCTCAACCTGTCCCGCTCCCGCCTCTGGCTCCCTCGCCAGGATCGCCTCGCGGTAGAAGAAGAACTGGAGGCCCAATGGCAACGCTGCGTGGATAACGGCGTGCGCCCCAGCCATCTGGATTCCCATCAACACGTACACAACATCTGGCCCATCGGCGAGATCGTCGCGCGTTTCGCCGCTCGCCAGGGCGTTCCCGTGCGGCTGGCGCGCAACCTGGGGCAAAATCTGAGCCTGCCCAAACGCCTGTTCAAGCAGTTGCTCAACCATCGCTTGAGCAGCCTGGCCGGTGCCACCGCCGACTACGTGTGCACCCCGGTGGATTTGCGCAACGCCGCCCCGCCCAGCGACGGTCTGCTGGAGATCGTCGCCCACCCCAATCAGTTGGGTGCCGATTTTGGCGATGCCTACCTGAATCAGGGTGAGTCGCTGAGCAAGCTACTGGAGCAACGCTTGCCGGGTGTGCCGAGGGTCGCCTATGGCGCTCGCCGCTTAGAGACGATGATGGAATAACCCGTAGGAGCTGCCGCAGGCTGCGATTTTTTGATCTTGTCGTTTAAAAGCAAAATCAAAGGATCGCAGCCTGCGGCAGCTCCTACACAAGCGCCCTGATTTTCACAAAATTTGAGATTCCGGATTCTCCCGGAACGTGGCTTTTTGACGCCTGAAAATTGTGTCAAGGATGCTACATACGATGAAACAAATTGCCGGCCAACACGCCTGCACGCCGCGTCCCGCTTGATCTATACCCAACAGTACCTTCACCCCAGCAGGGCCAATCCCGGCCAAGGAGGGCTACATGAGCCTGATCGACAAACTCCGCGAACGCATCAAACAAAAAGGCCTGAGCCGCACGTTCGGCACACTGTGGAAACGCTATGTGTTCTTCCACTGGGAGTTGTTGTGGATGGAGCGCGATCTGGTCAGCCCGGTGCCGCCACACAAGCTGCGACCCTACTCCGGCGTGCGCAAGGTGGACATCACCGCGCAAAACGCCACGGCGTTTGCCAGGCACTTCGGCGACCGGGTCCAGACCATGGCCGAACTGGCCGCCGAAGGTCATACCGGGCACATGTACCTGGACGAAAACGGCGATGCGGTGGGGTTCATCTGGGGCAGCACCCGCGACTACCACGACCGCCACTATTACGGCTGCCGGTTCCCGGTCAAACCCGGTGAGTTCTTCGAATTCGGCGGCGAAATGATCCGTGCCTATTTCGGCAGCAGCCTGTCGGTGGACGTACAGGTCGCCCTATGGGAGGCGATGGCGGCACAAGGCTGTAACAAGGTGGTGGACGTTTGTGAAACCCACAACATCCCGGCCCTGAAACTGCACATCCGCATGGGTTATCACGAACAGGGCCGCGTCACCCACGTCTACGGCCTGTTCGGCCGCTGGCGCTTCTTCCGCGAAACTCGCTACAGCGGTTCGCGCCTCGACCCGCTGCGCAAACCGGGGCGGCCGGTGGTGACGGCGGCGGCTCAGGCTTGATTTAGGACCGAGTCGTCCCTATCGCGGGCAAGCCTCGCTCCTACAGGATCTTCGTCGCACTCAGTATTTGTGTACGACACCAATCATTGTAGGAGCGAGCGATGCGGCGACCCGACTTGCCCGCGAAGGCGTCAGCCCAGTCAGTACATCTCTCAGCGCTTCTGCGCCACCCAGGTAAAACACATCGGCACCTGCGCCTCGCGCCCTTCGTAGCGGTCGTACAGTTCCTCGCGGTTGGAATGCGGGTACTCCCTGAAATGGCTGATCTGCAACCCGGCAGCGAGCGCACCGCTGAAGAGATCACCCAGGTTATGCACGAACCAGTAGGAAGGGGTGGCCTGTTGTTCGACCTTGCCCTCGTAGACGATCGGCTCAGTCTGTACAAAAGGCTCGCGGCGAAAGTAGGAGCTCGCCAGGGCAAAAGGATCGGCAGCTTCGGGGTCGAACATTTCGAGGAACGGATGGGTTTCGTACACCACCAGGGTCCCACCCGGCTTGAGTGTTTGCGCGACATGCCGGAAGAATTCGCCGATGTCCGGCATCCAGTTCAAGACGCCGATGGTGATCAGCGCTACGTCGAATCGGTCCTGTAATTGGAGCGGCAAACGGTGAATGTCGGCTTCGACGAATTCGACGTCGTGGGGTGAGCGTGAGGCCAGTTCCCGCGCCTGCTCGAGAAACGCCGCTGACTGGTCGACGCCGACCACGTGCCGGGCGCCCAAGGCAAAAAGAGAAAGACTTTCACGGCCATTGTTGCAGCCCAATTGCACGACCTCCCTACCCTCCACACCGACTTCGGTCAGCACAGTGGTCAAGGTGTCATCCAGGCAACAAAAATCCGCGCGTGTCACCGCGTTCAAGAGCACCGGCCATTCAGGGCTGTCCTTGTGATGGCGGGCGGAGTCATTCCAGGCATCGCGGTTGCTGGCGATGACGTTTTCTTTGGTTGGCAAATCCATTGCACCTGTCCCTATCGAATAGTTGATGCATGACTGTAGCAGCCCTGTGGCGAGGGGATTTAGCCAATCGTCACACCGCCCCGTTCGACTGCGCAGCAGTCGTTAAGCCTCGCTCTGCCTGAAAGATTGCGATGGCAGGATTTAGGGCCGCTGCGCAGCCCAACGGGGATAAATCCCCTCGCCACAGGCTCGCTCCTACGGGGAGCGCTATAGTTAATGACCTTGGGGATTTGCGTGAAATCCGATGCCGCAGGTGCTGCTATGAACACGATCAAACAGACGCTGTTGCTTGCCCTTTGCCTGACCGCCACCACCTGGGCACAGGCCGACGACAGCCCGATGCAAACCGAGCAATCGAGCAGTGAATTCAACTATTACGGGGCCGATCAACCGTTCGCCCACCCCGCCCCGCCCACTTTAAGTACCGTACCGCCAGGGTCGTACATCCCGACCTCGCCCCAGACGTTCATCCCGGTGTCCAGCGAACACGTGTTTTCCGACTCCCGGCTGCCAACGGTGGCCGATGCCACCGTGCGTGTCTTCATCCGCACCTACGATGAGGAGCGCGGCGTCTACGTCAACCAGGAGGTCATCGACCCCACGTGCATGCTGGCCTGCCTGAGCGCGCCAGGCCCGGCCCTGTAAATCTCACAACGGTAGGAGCAAAGCTTGCTCGCGATGGCGGTGTGTCAGGCGCCATGATTGCTGAGTGGACTGCCGCTATCGCGAGCAAGCTTCGCTCCTACAGAAAAAATATTTGCCTCCTTACCATTGGCGTTTGTCCGGGCGTGCGAGGCCGAGTTTTTCGATCCGGTAACGCAACATGTCGCGGCTCAGGCCCAGCAAGCGTGCGGACTTGGTGACGTTCCAGTCGGTCTTGTCGAGCATCTTGCGCACCATGTCGCGTTCGACTTCCGGCAGGTTCATCGAATCCGAGTTGACGAAGCTCGAGCGTGGTTCGCTGATGGGCACCTCGTGCTGGAACATTGGCGGCTCGTCCACCAGGCTCATGCACACGTTCAACTGGTGAGCGGCAACGATGTCGCTTTGGGCCAGCAACACGGTCTGCTCCAGCATGTTGCGCAACTCGCGCACATTGCCCGGCCAACTGTAGTTGAGCAGCAACTCTTCGGCCTGATCACTGAAGCGCAGGTGCGGTTTGCCGTAGCGTTTGCCGTGCGACGCGAGGAAGTGCCGGGCCAGCAGCAGGATGTCTTCACCACGGGCATACAGGCGCGGCACCTTGATCGAGATGATGCGCAGGCGGAAAAACAGGTCGCGGCGGAATTTGCCCTGCTGGACCATCTGTTCGAGGTTGCAGTTGGTGGCGCTGATCACCCGCAAATCGACCTTGCGCTCCTTGACCGCCCCGACCCGGCGAATCGTCCGGTCTTCCAGCAGTTTGAGCAGCTTGGCCTGCAATATCAGATCCATTTCGCCGATTTCGTCGAGAAACAGCGTGCCGCCATCGGCCGCTTCCACCAACCCAAGGCGACGATCCTTGGCGTCGGTAAAGGCGCCCTTCTCGTGACCGAACAGCTCCGACTCCACCAGATTGGCCGGAATCGAGGCACAGTTGAATTCAATGAACGGCCCCTTGGCGCGCGGGCCGTCGAAATGCAGGGCGCGGGCCACCAGTTCCTTGCCGGTGCCGGTTTCGCCTTCGACCAGCACCGGAGGGAGGTCGGTGTTGGCCATCCGCCGCTCGGCGTCGAGCAACTGGCTGATCGTGCCTTTGAGGTAGACCATCGGCGCCGATTCACCGATCAACGCCTGCACCCCGGCCTTCTGCGCCTCTCGCTCCTGATAGAACGACAACGTGCGTTCCATGCGTTCGGTGGCCAGGGCCTTGTCCAGCAGCAACTTGAGCTCGGGCAATGCCACCGGTTTGGTCACGTAGTGGAAAGCCCCTTCTTTCATGGCCACCACGGCGTCCTCGACGTTGCCGTAGCCTGTCATCATGATCACTTTCAGATCGGGCGCGCTGACGCGCAGCTTCTGGATCAGATCATGCCCGCTCATACCGGGCAACGAGTTGTCGGTCAGCACCACATCGGGAACGAAAGTCTTCAATTGCTCCAGTGCGTCTTCAGCCGAGTGGCAGACCGTCACCTCGAACTCCTTGCGCTCCAGGTACGTCTGAATATTCTCGGCGAGGAGTTCATCATCCTCGACCAGCAGTATGCTGTGTTCCATATTCCCCTCCCGTTGCCACTTTAAAATTCAGACTTACGCGGGTTCCTTCCTGCTCTTGGCTCGTCAGTTCCACCGAGCCTTCGAAACGCTCCATTATTCTTTTTACCAGGGCCAGACCTACACCCAGTCCGCCTTGCTTAGTGGTAAAGAACGGCTTGAAGACCATTTGTTGTTGCTGTTTGGTCATGCCCTTGCCGGTGTCGTTGAGAATCATGCTCACCTGTCCGGGTGCCGGCGTTTCAATATCGATGCTCAGCACGCCGCCCTTGGGCATGGCTTCCAGGGCGTTAGCAAACAGGCTATTGAGAATTTGTGTTAGCAGCACCTGTTGGCTGACGACCGGTGGCACGCTTTTGGGGGTGAAGCGCACTTCGACGTTCGAGCGCTTGATCAACGGCTCGAAAGCCCCCAGGGCATCGTCGATGGCCAGCACCAGGTCGACGTCTTCATGGTCGTCATTGACCGGTCGCAACGACACCAGCAATTCGCGTACCCAGCGCGACATGCGATCGACCTGGCTGATGATGTCACCGATGTTCTTCTGCGCGGGGTGGCTGGCGATTTCCTGGGCAAGCTCGGCGCTGGTGCGGATGTTGGCCAGTGGATTGCGCAGGCTGTGGGCGACCGCCGAGGACATTTCCCCCAGGGCGACAAAGGTTTCGTTGGCCACCAGTTGCTTCTGCTGACTCTGCAACAGCATGGCGGCCCGTCGCACGATCCAGAACAAGCCCATGTAAATCGCCGCGCCACCGAGCAGGGTCACCAGCCAGATCGCCTTGAACCCACGCTGGATACGCTCCACAAGGTCGATGGGTTCCTTGTAGATCTCCACCATGGCAATCACTTTGCTTCTGTCGGCGTTGAACATCGGGATGTAGTTCTCGATGAACAGGTATTGCGGTTCACGCAGCAAACGTTGCTCAGGTTTTTCTTCATCGATTTCGTGGTAGCTGGTGGACACCGCCTCCTTCATTTCGAAGGACTCATCCAGCTCGTCGTCGTCCTCGATGCGCTGCCCGATCAACTCCGGATTGGTCGACCAGACGACGGTGCGATCGAGGGCGTAGACAGTGGCCAGCAGAATGTCAGGCAAGTGCTCCACGTGATCGAGGAACTCGATGCGCGCGTTGGCACGTGACGCCGGATCGACATCGGGATACGCATTGTCATCCCGTGGATCGAGCATTTCCCCCATGGTCCTGTTCGGCGTGATTGAGGCATGGCGAATTTCGCCATCGCCGATGGCCTGAATGAATTGCGCCGTCAGCATCGAATCGCGCTCGATACTCTCTTGCACCACAAAGCGCGTGGAAATGTAGCCCAGTCCCAATGCCACGGCGGCAATGATGAAAAAGCTTGCCAGTGAGAACCAGCGCACCAGATTGAACGGCGGTCGCCAATCCTTGCTCTCTGCCGCCGGTGGAATCGTCGCCGGTAATTTTTGTTCTTCCAGCATCTGCATGCATGTGTCCTGGTTACTGTGATCAAGCCATTTCTGTCGTGCTGTGGATCAGTGTAGGTGGCATTGAACGCGACAGACGGTCAAGAAAGTGTTATTTCGCCACTATTGCACCTAAGTCTTGGGCACCGCGACGGCATGATGGTGTTCGGGCTCTTCATTGTCAGCAGTCACTGCTGGCTGCTGGCGATCGGTTTCCTGCTGCAAAAACTCGATGATCGACTGCGCCGAGTTCTCATCCATGCGCAGGTTGGGCATCGGAATCCGGTTGAAGCGTTCGTACAGTTCCATGGCGAGCGGGTCTTTCTCCGCGAGCATGCGGTCCGGTTCACGGATCCAGCGGCTGAGCCACGCAGGATCGCGCTGGCGGGTCACACCAATCAAGTCCGGGCCGATGCTGCGCAGACCAATGCCCTGCCCGTCCATCGGGCCAAGGCTGTGGCACGAAGCGCAACGGGTGCGAAACAGTTCTTCGCCATTGCTCGGCGGACGTATTTCCGGAGCATTGGCATAGCTTTCGCCGATGCTCGGCTGCTTCCAGTTATGCAAAGTGTTGGCCAATTGATCGGCCAGAATCCATGGGTTCTCGAAAGGTGAAGCTTTCATCCAGCGACCGGTCTCCTGGTTGCCGACGATCAGGCTCAGGTTGTGGTCCTTGTTGCGACCGTTATCGACGCCCTCGATGAACAAACCGAGTTTTTGCCGAAGCTCGGTGACATCGGCGAACTCCCCGGTGAGGAACTGCCAGCCAGGCCCCACCTGGAAGCGTTGTGAATAGGCCTTGAGCACCTCAGGGGTGTCGCTCAAGGGATCGATGCTGATGGAGTAGAAGAAGATGTCCTTGCCGACCCGATCGCCAAGCAATTTCTGCACCTGGCGCAGGCGCGCGGTTTCCAGCGGGCAAGAGTCGCTGCAAGAGGTGAAGATGAAGTTGATCACCACCACCTTGCCCTTGATCAGGTCATCGAAAAAACGCACCTGCCGACCGTTTTGGTCAGTCAGCAGGGTGTTGGGGAAATAGTCCGCCCCCCAGGGGGTGGCGGATTCGGCGACGGCCGTTTCTCCCGTGGCGGCCGTCGGTGCGGGTGAAGGTTGCGGTGAAGGAACGGGAGTCGACGGCGACGGTTTGGCAACCAGCAGTTGGCTGACCAGCAGACCGGCGGCGATCAGCAATACCAAGTGCATGAGCCAGGCGCGTGGGCGCGGTGTATGCATTTTCATGTCGACTCCCTCCCTGATGACCTTATTTGACGATGACTAGTGGACCCTTGCCGTCGCCGGTGCGGAAGGTTGGCAGTGCGGCAGAGTTCACGTAGCGCACACCATCCCAGCTTGGCAGCGGTGTCGGCATCAACTGGAATTGACCGGGCTTCTCAAGGTCCCAACGCAGCAGCATCGAGTTGTCCTCATGCTGGGTGTTGTGACAGTGCTCCATGTAGGTCCCGGCAAACTCGCGGAAGTTGATCGCCATCTCGACGTTGTCCAAACCATCTTTTTCCGAACCGATGCGGTAAACGTCCTTGCGTGCCCATTTTTCCCATTCCGGTGGTGCCTTGCCGCCGCGACTGAGGATGATCCCTTCCTCGAAGTGCACGTGCACCGGATGGCTCCAACCCGTACCGCCGGCCCTGATGTTCCACACCTCCAGGGTGCCGAACCCGGCGGTCCCGGCGTCGGTGGGGCCGTTGGCCAGTTGGGTCGCCGCATTCAGGCGACGCGGGTCCATGTGGTAGCCGAAGCCGCCATCGGTCTTGACCGTCCACGGTGCTTCATCGGTGCCGTCGGAACGGCCGAAGGTGAAGGTGCGGTGACGGGCGTTGGCCAGCAACGCCTTGTCGGCAGCGTTGTCACGGTGGATCTTCAGCGGGATCATCACCAGGCCTTCAGCCTTGCCGGGTTTGGCCGGCTCGTACAGCGAAGGGTCCATGGCCAGGTCCTGACCGGTGTAGGCCTTGACGTTGAGTTGCAACACCTTGCCCACCGCCGGATCGCCCCTGTCCCACTGCGGGCCTTTGCTGCCCTGTTTGATCACCGCCTTGTATTTCTCGGACAGTACGTCCCCCAGCGGGATCGGTTCTTTCGGGCCTTTGCCATCGTCGTGGGCCAGCAGGTTGACGAAGAAGATCTTGTCACCCGGCTTGATGCCGTTTTTTGCGAAGTTGACGATGATGTCGAAGCGCTCGGCAATGCCTTGGGTTGGCAGAATGGCGTTGTGGTTCTGTTTGTCGCCATCGGCGTCCAGGTCCATGGTGCCGTCGAATGGCACGGCGTGTTCCATGATGTTGCCGTCATTGGCAATCATGTGGAACGGTACACGGGCATAAGACACACCCGAGCCGCTAGGCCCTTGGAACTCGCCACTGGAGCCCTTGATTTCACGCACCAGGGCGAACTTGTAGTAGCGCGATACCGAACCGTTGAGCATGCGGAACCGATAGCTGCGGGCACGCACGTCCAGGGTAGGTTTCCAGCCCCAGTTGACCACCACTTGGTCACCGAGGAAGCCGTCGGTGTTGAACGGGTTGAACCACAGTTGACCGTTCTGATCCCAGGCCTTGTCGGCGAACAACAGGTTCACGTCGTAGTCGCGGTTACCCCATGGCAAGGCGTTGCCGCTGGGGAAACGCAGGTTGACGCCGTCGTTCACCGATTCGTTGCCACGGTCCAGGGCGCTGTAGTAGTTCATCATCGCCGCGTTGCCCTTGTAGACGTTCTGCGCGGTGAAATCGAGCATGTGGTCATGGAACCAGTGGGTGCTCATGGTCTCGCGCCAGTCGCCACGGATCTTGATCGTGCCGTGGTCGCAGGTCTTGAGGCCTGGGTTCATGTCATTGGTCCACAGGGTTTCGCCCGGCGAGCATGGGAACGCCGCACGCGGGTCTTCTGCCTTGGTGTTGATGGTGTCGTACCCGGCGAGCTGAATAGGCCAGCGATAGTCGTAGTACTGACCGGGGAAGAAAAACGCGTTGGCATAACCGTCGCTTTCCGCCGGCGCATGGCCGTTGTGCTCGTGGGTGCTGATGGTATGCAGACCAAAACCCATGTTGGCCGACGGGTCGATAGGCAAACCGTTGTAGTGACGCATCAGCACGGGTTGACCGTAACGCACCATCAACAGTTTGGGCGGCAGCGTCCCGTCGAAGGTCCACACCGAGTTGTGGTTCTGCGCTGGCATCAGCGGGTGCAGGCGCGGTTCGACACCCTTGGAGGTACCGTCCGTTGCCGGTATGCCCGCGACGTTGTGATACAGGCCACCGGGGCCGAACTCACCCACCGCGTAGTGGTGCATCTGCCGATCGTCACGCAAGCCGCCGTTGGTCCGTATACCGGTCTGCACGGTCTTGTAGGCGTTCTGCGGGTAAAACTCGTTCCAGCGCTGATGGGACCAGCCCTTTCCTGGTGGACGGCCTTCGGCCGACGAACCGATATGGCGGTTGAGGAATTGCTCGATCTGCGCCTGCCATGGGTTGCGGTCAACGGTGTTGGCGTATTGGCTGGGGAACGGCGTCAACCCCGGTTGGCGCAGGAAGTTATCGAGGGCCAGGCTTGGCGGTGCACTGCGAGCTGCACTGGTCGGGTCCTGGGCCGGCAATGGACCAATGCCCGGTGGTGGAAACGGCAGTTGCGCGGCCGGTGTGGTGGCATCGAGTTTTTCCGGCCCGAACTCCTCGAACAGCATCATTTGCTGGGTAAATGGCTGAGCTCCGAACAACGGGCTGGGCTTGCCATTGGTGGGGTAGTTGAAACTGGTTTGCTGTGCCGGTGGCAGTTGGTTTTCCACACGCTCAGTGTCGCGTGTGCCTTTGACGCCATCGGGCAAATCGAAGGCATCTACGTTGGCCTCTGGCATGCTCAGGATGGCATTCAAGGCGGCTGGCTCGTCGGCCGGTTCGTCGTAGTAGGCGGACGGATCGGATGGCTCTGGCTGTCGCTCATCGTCGATCGGGCTGGCGCGCAGCATCCCTGTGCTTAATGTCATCGATATAACAATACTTAAAGGCGTCAACAACCACTTGAAGGGATACTGCGCTTTTCTGTCCATCATCAGCCACCTCGTATGCGTGAAGGGGGTGATGGTGGCTTTGCAATTGCCTCGCCATATTTGTAACTGCTTTTTACAAAAGCATTAACGCCCAACAAAACAATGGCTTATCAACATCAATGTGCCATACCTGGGGGAAATGACTGGGGAATGACACCCGCTAGCGGGGAAAGTTCATCCCCAATTTCAGGGGGCGCGCGAGGTTTAGGGGTCGGGGTCGGGGTCGGGGTCGGGGTACAGCGTACATATCCTTTTCTTCGGAAACGGCTGCTTATGGTTTCGCCCTTACGGCGAGTCACTTGGAAGAGCGCCAAGTAACCAAGCGCTCTATCCCCTGACGTACGGTGCCTCGCCTAGGCTCGACATACCCTCGCTCCGGTCCTGCTCCGTGGGCCCGCCGCCATCGGCCATCCATGGCCGGGGGCGGCTAACCCGGCATCCATGCCGGGTTGCCCACTGCGCAGAACCTGCGCTCGGCCTTCCGACGGGGCAGGTCAAGATCAAAAGCAAAGCAAAGCAAAGCAAAGCAAAGCAAAGCAAAGCAAAGCAAACACCAAGCCTGCGCCTGACAAATTCCAACTGTAGGAGCGAGCCTGCTCGCGATGGATTTCAAGACAACGAAATCATCCAGACCGCCGGCACTAACGTTGACGCCCATCGCGGGCAAGCCACGCTCCTACAGGGGATTGATAACATTCGCCAAAATCAGGTCGGCTCGAAGGCCGCCTCGCTTTTGCATTGGCTTTGGCTTTGGCTTTTGATCTGCCCTGCCCCGTCGCGGCGGGCCCACGGAGCAGGACCGGAGCGAGGGAACCCTGAGCCTCAGCGAAGGGCCGTACGTCAGGGGATAGAGCGCTTGGTTACTTGGCGCTCTTCCAAGTGACTCGCCGTAAGGGCGAAACCGCCAGCGGCCATGACCGAAGAAACGGATATGTACACCGTCTCAATTGAACCCCTCACGCCACCGACAAAGCACGCGCGCCCTGTAGGAGCGAGCCTGCTCGCGAAAAACGCCAGGACGCCACGGCCATTCAGGCAGCCAGCGTCATCGTTGACGTCCATCGCGAGCAGGCTCGCTCCTACAGGGGATTGATAACATTCGCCAAAATCAGGTCGGCTCGAAGGCCGCCTCGCATTGGCTTTGGCTTTTGATCTGCCCTGCCCCGTCGGAAGGCCGAGTGCAGGTTCTGCGCAGTGGGCAACCCGGCATGGATGCCGGGTTAGCCGCGTTGGGCCAAGGATGGCCTGTCGCGGCGGGCCCACGGAGCAGGACCGGAGCGAGGGAACCCTGAGCTTCAGCGAAGGGCCGTACGTCAGGGGATAGAGCGCTTGGTTACTTGGCGCTCTTCCAAGTAACTCGCCGTAAGGGCGAAACCGCCAGCGGCCATGACCGAAGTAACGGATATGTACACCGTCTCACCCCAAAACCCTTAAGCGATCAGCATTACCGGTTTCAGGGAACCAACTTGAACGACAGACGAACAGAAGTGCCCTCGCCTTCACGGCTGTCCAGGGCAACAGCACCGCCAAAACGCTCCATGATCCGCTTGACCAGGACCAGCCCGACGCCGAGCCCGCCCTGCTTGGTGGTGAAAAACGGGCGGAAGGCCATTTTTCGTTGCTCTTCGCTCATGCCTTTGCCGGTGTCGCTGACCACCACACGCACACCACGGGCGTCGGCGGGCTCCAGGGTGATGGCCAGCGTCCCGCCTTCGTCCATGGCCTCCAGCGCATTGGAAACCAGGCTGTTGAGGATTTGCGTCAGCTGCACCTGCTGGCTCAGGACCATGGGCGTTTCTTTGGGTTCGAACACTACATTGATCCGACCTATGGCGATTTGGTGCTCGAAGGCCATGAGGCTGTCATGCAAGGCCGCCACCAGGTTGACCGGCTCGGCCTCGTCACTGAGCGGTCGCAAGGACTGCAGCAACTCGCGTACCCACTTCGACATGCGATCGACCTGACCAATGATGTCCTTGATGTTCTTGTGCGCCGCGCCGTCGTCGAACTCCAGCGCCAGCTCGGCACTTGAGCGAATGGTCGCCAGCGGATTGCGCAGGCTGTGGGCCACCGCCGAAGACATCTCGCCCAGGGCGACAAAGGTTTCATTGGTGATCAGTTGTTTTTGCTGGGTCGCCAGCAGTATCGCCGCGCGACGCACGATCCAGTACAACCCCAGGTAAATCAGGCCGCCACCCAGGGCCGTGGCCAGCCAGATCAGGACCAGGCCACGCTCCATGCGATTGATCAGGTCCTGGGGTTCCTTGTAGATCTCGACCATCGCCGTGACGTTCTTGCCGTCGGCATCGAACAACGGGATGTAGTTCTCGATAAAGATGTATTCCGGTGGCGTCACGAACTTCTGTTCCATCCGGGATTTGTCCACGTCGTGATAACTGGCCGACACCGGCGTTCTTTTGGCGAACGCTTGATCGAGGTCGTCGTCGGTATGAATCGTGGTGCCCATCAGGGCCGGATTGGTCGACCAGATCACCATGCGGTCGGGGGCATAGATATTGGCCAGGATCACGTCGGGCAAGTGTTCGATGTGGTCGAGGAATTCGCCACGGGCGTTGGCACGGGCCAGTGGATCGACATCGGGATAGTCCCGGTCCTTGCGCGGATCGAGCAGCTCGCCCATGGTCCGCACGTTGGGAATCGACACGTGCCGTACCTCGGCCGAGGCGATCGCCTGAATGAACTGCGAGGTCAACAATGCATCGCGCTGTACGCTTTCGGTAATCACAAACTTGGTCGACACAGACCCCAACGCCACCGCCACCGTGCCAATCACCGCCATGCTGATCAGCGAAAACCAGCGCAACAAATTGAAAGGTTGCTTGCGCGAGTTCAAGCGAATATCGCCCTTTTCGGATTCAAGTGTCTTTGCCAGCGTGGTCATGGATGTCTTGTCCCGAACTGCCCGAACTGCCCCTTTAGCTTTATAGCCCACTGCTTGCAGATTGCCCGATTTCGGGTGGCTTTTCCCCCATTTTTCCCCGCCCTGTCCAATTGCCCCATCTGCCCCCAATGCTGGGGAAAAAGGCCCGTTCCCACTTTTGGGGAAAGGCTTCCCCATAGTCCGGTGAACGCCCGTGTACCGGGCCTCTCATGGTTATTTTCGCCAATTGGCATGGGAGTTGCCGAATGACCTGCCAACTGGCCCACTTCCAAGGGGCAGGTACTCTGATAGAGGGAATACTCATGCACCCTTTACTGTCTAAAACCGCGATCGCACTGACTGTGACCGCTCTGGCCCAAGGCGTTGCCCAGGCTGCGCTGTTTGCTGTAGACCCCGGTCCCTATCTACACGACACCGGTGGTTTCGCTTCCTGGTATCAGGACACCCATGGACGAACACTCGACTTGTGTCTGTCAAAGGCTGTCAGTTCCAGGGTTCCCAGCGCTCCAGGCGCACCCACCTACATGTGCTCACTGCTCCCTGCGCCCGGCATATTCGACGATACCCAGGCGCTGAACTTCCCGACGAATTTTCCCGACGAAGCGTTCTGGTTCACCGCCGACGGCACCATTGTTGATGCGGCCAGGGGCATCAACTTGTCCTACGGTTCGGCGGTCGAGGCCGCCTTCAGTGGAGGCGATCCCCTGGAAGGCGACCAGATCAGCTTTGCCCGCATACGCATTCGCGTCGATGTGCCCACCGCTGGCACCTACATCATTACCCACCCTTACGGCGTCGAAGCTTTCACGGTCGATACCCCCGGGCGGCGGGCGATCAACATGACCCGTGACATCGGTATCGGCGCGCCGAAAACCTATGACGGCGCACTTAAAGGTGATGTCGGACCGTTCCTGCGCAGTGTCAACGGTCCCTACACCGAGACCGACCCTGATACTCACCAGGCCGAACAATTCATCGGTGACCCGAACCTCAATGAGGCCGTGACCGGCAGCCCGTTCAACACCAACTTCATCCGTATCGAAGGGCCGGGCGGTATTGACCTGCGCACCACTGTTTTCGCCGTGTCCGGCAAGCTATCAAAACTGGCTCGGCCGACGCCGATGATCACTGAGCGCGGCACCTACTCGCGCAAAGGCGATGCCGGTGCCCCGGTGGCCCAGCAAGATGTATTCGTCAAGGCGCCACCACAACCGGCCAAAGTGACCCTGGACAGCAACAGCCCGGTATTGAACCTGACCGAAGCCGATTCCACCGGCAGCTGGTACGCCCAGTCCTCAACCAACCCAGCGCTGCCGGCCGTCTTGCAGCTGACGGCTGATAACAGTCTGGCCATCCCCACCAGCACGCCCACCACCCTGCCCATGCCGCTGACTGACCTGGTGGTGATCTCGCAGGCTCAGTACAGCCTGAGCTCCGGGCAGATCAGCATCGTGGCTTCGACCAGCGATGAAACCTCGCCACCCACGCTCACCGCGACCACCGGAACCGGTGTCGTCATCGGCTCCCTGAGTGGCGAAGGCGCGGAGAAATCCATGTCGACCGGCATCTCGCCGATCCCACCGGCCAAGGTCACGGTGACGTCATCCAATGGCGGCAGCGATACCGAAGAAGTGGTCATCGTGCAATGAACGCTCTCATGCCCAGATCCGCATCAGGAGGCATCATGAACAAGTGGCCACGCTTCGCGCTCAACGCGCTCGGGCTGACTCTCTCGCTGTCCGGCAGTGCGTTCGCGCAACTCAATGCCGTCGACCCCGGCCCTTACACCTTTGCCACGGGGAAATTCCCCATGTGGTATCAGGACAAAAACCTGTTATCGCTTGAGTTGTGCCAGTCCCGTGCTACCAGCACCCGGGTAGCCGGTACACCTGGAGCGCCTTCCTACATGTGCACCCTGCTGCCGACTCCGGGGATTTTCGATGACACCCAGCCGATGGTGTTCCCGGACAACTGGCCAGACGAAGCCTTCTGGTTCCTGGCCGAAACCACCATTCCCAACAACGCCGCCGGTTATGGTATGGACGCCTATGTCGCCGGCATAGAAGCGGCGTTCGCCGGTGGCAACCCGCTCGATGGTGATCAAATCAGCTTTGCGCGGATACGCATGCGCATCAACGTGCCCGTCGCTGGCGTCTACAAAGTGACTCACCCTTATGGCGTGGAAACCGTCACTGTCACCACACCGGGTCGTCGTGCGATCAACATCACCCGAGACATCGGCATCGGCGCCTCGGGTAATTTCACCGGCGCGGTCAATGGTGCGATCGGGCCATTCCTTCAAAGCATTCATGGTCCCTACGACGAATTGAACCCGGACACCGGTGTCACTGAAAGGTTTGTCGGCGACCCCAACCTCACCGAAGAAGTGACCGGCAGCCCCAACGACACCAACTTTGTACGCATCGAAGGTCCGGCAGGGGTGATCGAGACCAAGCTCTTCACGCTGTCCGGTAAAGTCTACGACAACCGGGCACAAACCCATGTTGACCTTACCCGTGCCAGCTACCGCCGCACCGCGTCGAGCACCGGCACCACTACCCAGGTCGAAGTGTTCGGTAAAGCGGATAGCGCTTCTAAGTTGTGCTTCCGCGAATCCGTTGCCCTGGTGCCAGGCACCACGCCATCACCCTGCCTGATCCCCATGACGGGGGACAACACCGGATTGTTCTTTGGCTCGCGTCAGTTCAACGGCCCCGTGCCTCCGGTCGTGGTGCTCACTGCTACGGGTGCTGATGCCACCACCCGCCCAACCGCAGTGTCGAGCAAGCTCACTGACCTGGTGAAAATCGAGACCGCACGCTACAGCTGGAGCAATCACAGCCTGGTGATCGAGGCCCGGTCCACCGATGAAGTGGGCATTCCGGACATGGTCGCCCAAGGCTATGGACGCCTGACAAAATCCGGCACCCTGCAAAAAATCACTGTCGCCGATCTGCCACAACCACCCGCATCCGTCACCGTCAAATCCGCCGCTGGCGGCAGCGACACCGAACCTGTGGTGGTGGTCGGCACGGCACCGGACACTGGCGAAAACCAGGCTCCGATCGCCCGCGCCGACAGCGGCAGCACCAGCTTCGGCGTGCCAATCACCCTCAGCCCGCTGGCCAACGACACCGATCCGGACGGCAACACACCACTGACCATCACCGCGCTGACTCAGCCGGCCACTGATCAGGGCACCGTCGCCCTGAGCGGAACCACCGCCGTGGTCTACACCCCGCCAGCGGTGGTTAACACAACGCTGACCACAACCTTTACCTACAAGGCTCAAGACTCCAAAGGCCTGGCTTCGACCACCCCGGCAACCGTGACCATCACCGTGGCGCCTAACCAGGCTCCTACAGCCGTCGCTGACAGTGTGGCCACCCTGGGCGTGGCCATTCCGATCAGTGTGCTGGCCAACGACACCGATCCGGAAGGCAACCTGCCTCTGGCCATCGCCAGCTTCGGTCAACCACCGTCAGGTCGCGGCACCGTTACCAGCGATGGCACGGTCCTGACCTACACCCCACCGGCCACGTTCACCACGGCCTTCACCACGACCTTCACCTACTTCGCCAAGGACAGCTTCGGTGCTGTGTCGACGACGCCGGCCACGGTCACGGTGCAAGTCTCGCCTAAACCAGCGGCGGAAACCTTCGCGGTCACAACGGCGACGGTGTCGGCCCGCTCCAATAACCGTTTCACCTGGGACTTTGCAGGTACCTCGTCGGTGACCACTGGCAACACCATCACCATCAAGGTCACCACCCCGACCGGGCTGCAGACCTTGGGCACCACCACGGTGCCGGTGACCGGTCGCTGGCGGTTCACGGCGAACAACATCACCAACGTGGTTCCGTCGGCTAACCCGACCGCCACCATCACCTCGTCCCAAGGCACCACTCGCACCGTGCAGGTGATCTCGAACTGAGCCCTCGCCCCCTCCACTCGATGAGTGGAGGGGCCAACCTTTCGCGAAAAGGAAGACGCCATGAAGAAGTCGACCGCCGCCCTGCTCTGCCTGCTCCTGCTGTGCACCAGCGCGGGCGTGCGTGCCGACGATTTGATGGAGAACGATGACCTGGCGCCTGGCGCCGATCTCGGCGAGTTACCACCCCCGGTGGGCCAGCATGCCCTGATCGACCAGAACGGCCAGGCCAACATCGCGCTGTTGCAACAGAACGGCCAGTCGCTGCTCGGCCAGATCGTTCAGTCAGGCAGCAATCAGGAAGCCTACATCCTGCAACAAGGCAGCGACCTGATGGCTTTTATCAACCAGCAAGGTTATGGCAACGCCGCCTCGATCGTTCAGAGCGGCAGCCACAACCGGGCAGAGATTTCTCAGAACGGCAACAACAA
Source organism: Pseudomonas putida (assembly GCF_050990305.1). GTDB lineage: Bacteria > Pseudomonadota > Gammaproteobacteria > Pseudomonadales > Pseudomonadaceae > Aquipseudomonas > Aquipseudomonas putida_AH. The sequence goes on from NZ_CP158817.1 coordinate 4,258,929, forward strand.
CGACGCCAGCATCGTCCAGGCCGGCACGGGGCAGCAGAGTGCTGTGACCCAAGCAGGAAATGGAATGAGCGTATCGGTCACTCAATTTCGATAAAGCACTGCATCACTTGGAGGTTTCATCATGTTCAAACTGACGCCCCTTACCGCCGCCATCCTCGTCATTGTCAGTGCCCAGGCGTTGGCCGATGACAGCGTGTCCACCCAGAGCCAATTCGGTGACGTCAACGTCGCCAATGTGAAGCAAACTGCAGCGCCGCTCAGTACCGCCACCCAGCTGCAGGTAGGCACCGGCAACGACGCGGCCGCCGTGCAAGACACGGCCACCAGCACCATTAACCAGAACCAGACCGGCGACTACAACGCCGGCTATGCCGAACAGCTGTACGAAGACCACAGCACCATCACCCAGAACCAGATCGGCACCTACAACATCAGCCACGCCAGCCAGTCGATCGGCGTGGGCAACGGCGAGGTCCTGCAGCAACAGGAAGGCAACGGCAACTTCTCGTTCGTCTATCAGGACAGTCAGGAAGGCACTTCCGGCAAGACCTACCAGTACGGCGACAACAACGAAGCCAACATCGAACAGATCCAGCTCGGTGCTAGCAACAACGCCGTGATCATCCAGTACGGCGACACCAACTACGCCACCGCCGAGCAGATCAATCACATGGGCGGCCAAATCAACCTCAACCAGTCCGGCAGCACCAACTATGCCTACGGCGACCAGCGCAACGGTGAAGGTGGCAACCTGACCGTCAATCAGTACGGTAACCTCAACGGCACCGAAGTCTGGCAAGACACCCAGAAAAATGCCAAGGCCACCATCAACCAATACGGCGACTCCAACGAAACCATCGTTGACCAGAGCTTCGGCGAAAACAACGCCGCCAATGTGCTGCAAATCGGTAACGCCAACGCCATCTACGCCGACCAGTTCGAATCCGTGGGCTCCACAGTCGGGATTTACCAACTGGGCGACAACAACGTCCACTACACCTACCAGAGCGGCGACAGCCACGTGCTCAACACCAACTCGGTGGGTAACGACAACAAGGTCTACGCCAGCAACTGGAAAGGGCCGCAAATGGGCGGCCAGTTCGGCAGCAGCCAGACTGCCACCGTCAATCAGAACGGCAATGGCAACATCGCCAGCTTTAAACAGGACGGTGTCGGCCACATCATGACCACCAACCAGACCGGCTACGGCAACAAAACCACCATCAGCCAGGCCGACTCGTATAACGAGCTGTACTTCGACCAGAACGGCACCGACAACATCCTGATCGCCGACCAGCGCGGCACCACCAACCTGGCCCAGGGCAGCACCAACGGTACCGGCAACAGCACCGAGTTCAATCAGGAAGGCACCGGCAACCAGGCGTTCACCACTCAACTGTATGGCGACGACAACATGATCACCGTCAAACAGGCTGACACCATGAACGTGGCCTACGTCACCCAGGGCGGCACCGGCAACATCGCCAACGTCGACCAGAGCGGCAACTACCAGAACGCCAACGTTCAACAGTACGGCAACGGCAACCAGGCGACTGTGTTGCAGCAATAATCGAGCGGCATAAAAAACCGCGGCCCCTGGAGAAGGTCGCGGTTTTTTTATGGCTGTACAGATACCCATTTGTAGGAGCTGCCGCAGGCTGCGATCTTTTGATTTTGTTTTTTTAAAGATCAAAAGATCGCAGCCTGCGGCAGCTCCTACAGGATGCCCATCACCGCATTGAATAAGGTGGAGTGATGCCGTTGCCTTCCGTAGGAGCCAGGCTTGCCGGCGAAGGCGCCCATGAGGCCAATTTCGCCGGCAAGCCTGGCTCCTACAGGTTCCTGTCCGTGCATCGAATGGCTTCACGACTGCTCTACAGTTGAACGGGGGCAAGCTCCCTCACCAGACATTCCGCTACGCCCTTCCTCAGGTTTTCGTCGAATGTGTGACCACCTTCATCTTGAGCAGGCACCCCACCCAAAACTGTCATCTTTCAGAAACCTTACTGACTTAATCTCCCCGCACCTCATTCACTCTGTAAGGTGCCGGCATGACGCTGCGTGGTTTATTCCTGTTGATGCTCTGCGCATGCCTGCCGCTGACGGTCTCGGCTAGCGATTTGCCGATACCCGCACAGGGCCCGGTGCTGCGCATCCAGGGCTCCAACACCATCGGCGCGGCGTTGGGGCCGGCGCTGGTGGAAGGTTTGCTGCGCCAACAGGGGCTTGCCAATGTGCACCGCGAGTCTGCGGACATCGCCAATGAACTGCGAATCGTCGGTGAATCCGGCCAGGGTCGCCGGGTCGAGGTAGAGCTGGCGGCTCATGGTTCCAGCACCGGGTTCGGCGCATTGAAAAACGGCAGCGCCGATCTCGCGGCGTCTTCGCGTCCGATCAAGGACAGTGAATTAGTCAGTCTCCAATCCCTGGGCGACCTGAAAAGTCCTGGCGCCGAACAGGTGATTGCCATCGACGGCCTGGCAATCATTCTTCACCCGCAAAATCCGCTGGGCCAACTCGATACCGTGCAACTGGCGCGCATTTTCAGTGGCGAAGTCAAAACCTGGGAAGAACTCGGCGGCAGCGGCGGACCGATTCATCTGTATGCGCGCGATGATCAGTCCGGCACCTACGACACCTTCAAAGAACTGGTGCTCAGCGGTCAAGGGAAAACCCTGAGCAGCACCGCGAAACGCTTCGAATCCAGCGAGCAATTATCCGATGCAGTCAGCCTCGACCGGCAAGGCATTGGCTTCATTGGCCTACCCTACGTGCGCCAGGCCAAAGCCGTAGCGATTGTCGATGGCCAATCCCAGGCGATGCTGCCGCTCAATAGCCTGATTGCGACCGAAGATTATCCGTTGTCCCGACGCTTGTTCCTTTACTTGCCGCCTAGTGGGAAAAATCCTTGGGCCGAGGCGCTGGTCGCCTTCGCCCAAAGCCCCCAGGGCCAGGCGATTGTGGCCGCCAACGGTTTTATCGCTCAGACCGTGCAGGCCATGGCCGTCACACCCAATGCGCTGATGCCAGAGGGTTATCAGGGGCTCAGCCGTCACGCCCAGCGACTGACGGTGAACTTTCGCTTCGAAGAAGGCAGCGCCAGCCTCGACAACAAGGCCCGACAGGATCTGTCGCGGGTGCTCGACTATATAAAGCAGCACGACAAGAACGATCGGCGGGTCACGCTGGTGGGCTTTGGCGATGCCAAGAGCGACCCTGCACGTGCTGACCTGTTGTCGAAACTGCGGGCCATGGCGGTAAGGCGGGAGCTGGTGAAAAACGGTGTGGTGTTGCGTGAGGTGCGCGGCTTCGGCGCCGAAATGCCGGTAGCCGCCAACAGCGAAGATGAAGGGCGGATCAAGAATCGGCGGGTTGAGGTTTGGGTGTATTGAATTGAACTGGTGACCAATGTGGCGAGGGGATTTATCCCCGTTGGGTTGCGTAGCAGCCCCAAAAAATGGGACGGCTGCGCCGTCCAACGGGGATAAATCCCCTCGCCACAGAGAATCACTCAATACAGAAACTGCATCCTTTCACTGCCCGCTACGCATCATCTCTTTGGGCACGTACTTGCCGATCTCGAATTTGCCGATCGCCGCGCGGTGTACTTCGTCCGGGCCGTCGGCCAGACGCAGGGTGCGCTGCATGGCATACATGTAGGCCAGCGGGAAATCGTTCGACACCCCTGCCCCGCCATGGATCTGGATCGCCCGGTCGATCACCCGCAGGGCCACATTCGGCGCCACCACCTTGATCTGCGCGATTTCACTCTTGGCCACTTTGTTGCCAACGGTGTCCATCATGTACGCCGCTTTCAACGTCAGCAGGCGAGCCATGTCGATCTCCATCCGCGAGTCGGCGATCTTGTCGATGTTGCCGCCCAGCCGGGCCAAAGGCTTGCCGAATGCCGTACGACTCACCGAGCGCTTGCACATCAACTCCAGCGCGCGCTCGGCCATGCCGATCGAACGCATGCAGTGGTGAATCCGGCCCGGACCGAGACGACCCTGGGCGATCTCGAAGCCGCGCCCTTCACCCAGCAGGACGTTTTCGTACGGCACCCGCACGTTGTCGAACACGACTTCGGCGTGACCGTGGGGCGCGTCGTCATAGCCAAACACTGGCAATGGACGCACGATCTTCACGCCGGGGGTATCGACCGGCACCAGAATCATCGAGTGCTGGGCATGGCGCGGTGCATCCGGGTTGCTCAGGCCCATGAAGATCAGAATCTTGCAGCGTGGGTCACAGGCGCCGGAGGTCCACCACTTCTTGCCGTTGATCAGCCACTCATCGCCATCGCGCTCCGCGCGGGCCGCCATGTTGGTGGCATCGGAGGACGCCACGTCCGGTTCGGTCATGGCGAACGCCGAGCGGATCTCGCCGCGCAGCAGCGGTTCCAGCCAGCGCTGTTTCTGCTCTTCGTTGGCGTAGCGCACCAACACTTCCATGTTGCCGGTGTCCGGTGCCGAGCAGTTAAACGGCTCGGGACCGAGCAGCGAACGCCCCATGATTTCCGCCAGTGGCGCGTATTCAAGGTTGGTCAGCCCGGCGCCGAGTTCCGACTCAGGCAGAAACAAATTCCACAGGCCCTCAGCCTTGGCCTTGAGTTTGAGTTCTTCCATGATCGCCGTCGGCTGCCAGCGATCGCCCTCGGCGACCTGGCGCTCGAACACGGCTTCGGCGGGATACACGTAGGTGTCCATGAACGCGGTCACGCGCTCGCGCAGTTCCTGAACCTTGGGCGAATAAGCGAAATCCATGAGCAGATACCTTCTTGGGGGAGGTTGTTTAGATCATGCAATCGATGCTAGAACAGCTACGAAAATTTACCTAGCCTATTCTCGGCGTGTATTAACATTCATCACCGATATATGATCGGCTGATTGCCAAGACCTCCGGGTCCGATCAAAAAGCCCTAATAACAAGAGTGCAGCGCATGAATCTGAGCAAGGTCGATCTCAACCTTTTCATCGTCTTCGACGCGATCTACACCGAAGCCAACCTGACCCGCGCCGGGCAGATCGTCGGTATCACCCAGCCCGCGGTATCCAACGCCCTGGCCCGCCTGCGCGAGACCTTCAACGACCCGCTGTTCGTGCGCACAGCCCAGGGCATGGTGCCGACGCCCATGGCCCAGAACATCATCGGCCCGGTGCGTAACGCGCTCTCGCTGCTGCGGGTGTCGGTGCAGGAAAGCCGCATTTTCAACCCGCAGCAGGCGGTCAAAACTTACCGCATCAGCATGACCGACCTCACCGAGGCGGTGATCCTGCCGCCGCTGTTCCAGCGCCTGCGCCGCCTGGCACCGACGGTGATCATCGAAAGCTTCCTGTCCAAACGCCGCGAAACCACCAAGGAACTGGCGGCCGGCCGCCTGGACTTCGCGGTCGATGCGCCGCTCAACACTGACCCGCAAGTACGCCACGTCAAGTTGATGGAAGACCGCTACGTGTGCGCCATGCGAAAGGGCCACCCGCTGGCGGGCAAAGAAAAACTCTCGCTGGATGACTACTTGGGCCTGACCCACATCCATATTTCCAGCCGTCGCAGTGGCCTGGGCTATGTTGACCTGGCGCTGGGCAAGATGGGCATCCAGCGCAAGATCGCCCTGCGCTCCCAGCATTACCTGATGGCCTCGCAAGTGCTGCAGCAGACAGACATGGTCATGACCGTGCCGGAACGCTTCGCCCGTCGCAACGACCTGCACGCCTTTTATCTGCCGGTCAACGATGTGCCGCCGGTGGAAACGCACCTCTACTGGCACGAAAGCACTGACCAGGACCCGGCCAACCGCTGGATGCGCGAGCAGATGATCGAGTTGTGCCAGCAGGTGACGGCGCAGGAGAGGAAGCTGGAGAAGGTGTAGGTAAGTCTCTGCACCGCATCATCGTTCTTCGCGGGCAAGCCTCGCTCCTACAGTTTTGTGCCGATCACCCGGATGCGAACCACACAAAACCTGTAGGAGCGAGGCTTGCCCGCGAAGAGGCCCGTAACGACACTGAAAACCCCTGCCCCTTGACGTAAACGTCAACCTGCCTTTAGCTTAGCGCCATGACCTTTCGTGAGCGCTTCCATGAGCAGCCAGACCTACAGTATTTCCGACCTCGCCCGTGAGCTCGACATCACCACCCGGGCCATTCGCTTCTATGAAGAACAAGGCCTGCTCAGTCCGGAGCGCCGTGGTCAGGAGCGTATCTATTCGCCCCGTGACAAAGTCAGCCTGAAGCTGATCTTGCGGGGCAAGCGCATCGGCTTTTCCCTGGCCGAATGCCGCGAGCTGATCGAGCTCTACGACCCCTCCAGCGGTAACACCAAGCAACTGCACAGCATGCTGGCAAAAATCAGCGAACGCCGGGCACAGCTGGAGCAGCAAATGCTGGACATCGAACAGATGAAACTGGAGCTTGATACGGCGGAAGAACGCTGTGTGCAGGCGCTGGAGCAAACGATCAAAAACCAGGAATCAGTACAGTAGATCCACACAATACCCTGTGGGAGCGGGCTTGCCCGCGATGGCGGAGGGTCGGTCAACATACAAGTTGAATGTGCTGGCCTCATCGCGGGCAAGCCCGCTCCCACAAGGTTCTGCGAACATTCAGACAATAAGAACAGGTCCAATCCCATGTCCCTCCCCACCCACGTACGCCTTGTCGAAGTCGGCCCGCGCGACGGCCTGCAAAACGAAGCCCAACCCATCAGCGTCGCCGACAAGGTGCAACTGGTCGACGCGCTCACGGCGGCGGGCCTGGGCTATATAGAAGTCGGCAGTTTCGTGTCCCCCAAATGGGTACCGCAGATGGCGGGCTCGGCCGATGTCTTCGCGCAGATCCAGCGCAAGCCCGGCGTCACCTATGGCGCACTCGCGCCCAACCTGCGCGGCTTTGAAGACGCCCTCGCCTGCGGGGTCAAGGAAGTCGCGGTGTTCGCTGCCGCGTCCGAAGCCTTTTCCCAACGCAACATCAATTGCTCGATCAGCGAAAGCCTGGAGCGTTTCGTGCCGATCATGGACGCGGCCAAGCAGCATGGCGTAACGGTGCGCGGTTACGTGTCCTGCGTGCTGGGCTGCCCTTATGAAGGCCAGGTCGCACCCGAACAGGTAGCCATGGTTGCTCGCGAGCTCTACGCGATGGGCTGCTACGAGGTCTCGTTGGGCGACACCATCGGCACGGGCACCGCTGGCGCCACCCGCAGGATGTTCGAAGTGGTCTCGGCCGATGTACCGCGAGAAAAACTGGCCGGGCATTTCCACGACACCTATGGCCAGGCCATGGCCAACATCTACGCCAGCCTGCTGGAAGGTATCTCGGTGTTCGATAGCTCCATTGCCGGCCTGGGTGGCTGCCCTTACGCCAAGGGCGCCAGCGGTAACGTCGCCACCGAAGACGTGGTGTACCTGCTCAACGGCCTGGGTATCAAAACCGGAATCGACCTGGACGCCCTGATCCTGGCCGGCCAGCAAATTTGTACAGTGCTGGGGCGCCCGACCGGTTCACGCGTGGCCAAGGCCCGTAGCGCACACTGAGTGTGCGGATGTGTCCGGGTGTTACCGCCCACACTGAAAACGTGGGCGGAAGCGAGTAACACGGAAACAAATTGTCAGGGATTCCCTGAGAGAAAAATCCTACAAAATATTAAGTTGTTGATTTTAAAGGGTTTTTAAAAGTTGGCACGGCTTCTGCTATCTCTATGGCATAACAAGAATAAAAAATTGTGACACACCTAATAAAAACAAGACGTAACGACTCTGACATAACAAAAACAACACGGCAGAGACGCAGCTAACAGATTTTTTTGGAGAAGATGTGCTTTTCAGGGTGCTTTTCGAAGTCACCCGCAACCGGGCAGAGAACAATAAAACTACCTTCAGGTAGCTCCCGAACTGGTTGGATCGCTCAGCGAGAAAGTAGATCAGCGCTCAAAAAAATACGTTTGCTCTTGATCCCGAGTGGGGATCGCCAAAAACAGCGGTAAAGGGCAACGGTTGCCAAAAACAAAAACAGACCGCCCCTCAATAATAAAAAAGAGCACGCGCAACGACAAAATTAAAGGGGAGCTTCGGCTCCCCTTTGTGCTGTCTGGCGTTTGTGAAAAGCAGGAAAGACCAAATTCCTGTAGGGGCTGTCGAGTGAAACGAGGCTGCGATCTTTTCAGAAGCAAGGTCAAAAGATCGCAGCCTTCGGCAGCTCCTACAGTTTCGCCTTCAGGTCCTCGATGCTGATCTCGCGCATGCGGAATTTCTGGATCTTGCCGGTTACGGTCATCGGGAACTCATCCACGAACTTGAAGTAACGCGGCGTCTTGAAGTGCGCAATGCGCTCCTTGCACCAGGCTTGCAGCTCCTGCTCGGTGGCGCTGTGGCCGGGGTGGAACTTGATCCAGGCGACGATCTCTTCGCCGTAGCGCGAACACGGAATACCAATCACCTGCACATCAGCCACCGCCGGGTGGGTAAAGAAGAACTCTTCCAGCTCCCGTGGGTAAATATTCTCACCGCCACGGATGATCATGTCCTTGTTGCGCCCAGCAATGCACACATACCCCTCTTCGTTCATGCTCGCCAAGTCACCGGTGTGCATCCAGCCCGCCTGGTCTATCGCTTCGGCGGTACCTTGCGGGTTGTTCCAGTAACCGAGCATCACGCTGTAACCGCGTGTGCAGAGTTCGCCGATGGTGCCACGGGGCACCGGGTTGCCCGCCTCGTCGATGATCTTGCTTTCAAGCTGTGGCTGAGTGCGGCCCACAGTGGTGACGCGCAATTCCAGATCGTCTGACGGCCCCGTCTGCAATGACACCGGGCTGGTTTCCGTCATGCCGTAGGCAATCTGCACTTCACTCATGTGCATTTCATTGATGACCCGGCGCATCACTTCGATCGGGCAGGTCGCGCCGGCCATGATTCCGGTGCGCAGGCTCGACAGGTCGAATTCGGCACGCTGCGGCTGATCGAGCATGGCGATGAACATGGTCGGCACGCCGTAAAGCGCCGTAGCTTTTTCTTCGGCGACGGTGTTCAGGGTCAGCAGCGGATCGAAGGCATCGTTAGGGTAAATCATGGTGCTGCCGTGGGTGATGCAGCCCAGGTTGCCCATGACCATGCCAAAGCAGTGGTACAGCGGCACCGGGATCACCAGACGATCGGCGGCGGTCAGGCCAAGGCTTTCACCCACCATGTAACCGTTATTGAGAATGTTGTAGTGACTGAGGGTCGCGCCTTTGGGGAAACCGGTGGTGCCGGAGGTGTACTGAATGTTCACCGCCTGATCGAAATGCAGACTGTCCTGACGTTCACGCAGTTGCTCGACCGACACGCTGCCAGCCAGATCGGCCAATTGCGACCACGGCAGGAAGCCACTTGGCGGTTGCGAATCCAGGCTGATGACACCCCGCAGGTCCGGCAGGCGTTCGCTCTGCAACTTGCCAATGGCGTGCTCGGCCAGTTCCGGCGCCAGGCCTTGCAACATGGCGTGATAGTTGGAGGTCTTGAAGGCCCCAGCGCACACCAACCACTGACAGCCGGATTGCTTCAGCACGTACTCAAGTTCAGAACTGCGGTAAGCCGGGTTGATGTTGACCAGGATCACGCCGATCTTCGCGCTGGCGATCTGGCTGATGCACCACTGGGCACAGTTCGGCGCCCAAATGCCGAGCCGGTCACCGGTCTGCATGCCCAGCGCCAGCATTGCCCTGGCGTGCAGGTCCGCCGCCTCCGCCAGTTGCCGCCAGGTGTAGCGCAACTGCTGATGGCGCACGACCAGCGCCTCCCCGTTCGGGTACTGCGCGACTGTGTTATCGAACGCCTGGCCAATGGTCATCGCCAGCAAGGCTTTGTCCTGGGAACCACGGGTGTAGCTGCGTTGCGGGTTTGCACTGGGTTGATCCATGACGACCCCTATTGTCTTTATTTATGGGCTGTTCGCGGTCATCTGCAGGAGAGGGCTTTTGTGGCGAGGGGATTTTTCCCCGTTCGGCTGCGAAGCAGTCGCGAATCCAGCGAATGCGGTCCATCTGATGCACCGCAATCACCGGCTCAGGGCCGCTTCGCGACCCAACGGGGATAAATCCCCTCACCACAGTTCACTCCCACAGAGTTCGTCCGCGCTCTATCTTGAACTGCCCCTACTGTCGCTCAAGTTGACGTTAACGTAAAGGGTGATTGACAGCCATTCGTCACAGGCTTACGTTAACGTAAAGGTGAGAATCGATTGACCGTCTCATCAACCGACAAAAAAGCCAAAAGGTGACCCATGAGCTACCCATCCCTGAATTTTGCCCTCGGTGAAACCATCGACATGCTGCGCGATCAGGTTCAGTCCTTCGTCGCCAAAGAGATCGCCCCCCGCGCCGCTCAGATCGACAGCGATAACCTGTTCCCCGCCGACCTGTGGCGCAAGTTCGGCGACATGGGCCTGCTGGGCATTACCGTACCGGAAGAGTACGGTGGCGCTGGCCTGGGTTACCTGGCTCACGTGGTGGTGATGGAAGAAATCAGCCGCGGCTCGGCCTCCGTTGCCCTGTCTTACGGCGCGCATTCCAACCTCTGCGTCAACCAGATCAACCGCAACGGTAACCACGAGCAAAAATCCAAATACCTGCCGAAACTGATCAGCGGCGAGCACATTGGCGCACTGGCCATGAGCGAGCCGAATGCTGGTTCCGACGTGGTTTCGATGAAACTGCGCGCGGACAAACGCGGCGATAAATACGTGCTCAACGGCAGCAAGACCTGGATCACCAACGGTCCGGACGCCAACACCTATGTGATCTACGCCAAGACCGACCTGGAAAAGGGTCCGCACGGCATCACCGCCTTCATCGTCGAGCGCGACTGGAAAGGCTTCAGCCGCAGCAACAAGTTCGACAAGCTGGGCATGCGCGGCTCGAACACCTGCGAGCTGTTTTTCGATGACGTCGAAGTGCCGGAAGAAAACATCCTCGGCACGCTCAACGGCGGCGTGAAAGTGCTGATGAGCGGCCTCGACTACGAGCGCGTCGTGCTCTCCGGTGGCCCGACCGGGATCATGCAGGCCTGCATGGACCTGATCGTGCCGTACATCCACGACCGCAAGCAGTTCGGCCAAAGCATCGGCGAGTTCCAGCTGATCCAGGGCAAGGTCGCGGACATGTACACCCAGCTCAACGCCAGCCGCGCCTACCTGTACGCCGTGGCCCAAGCGTGCGAGCGCAACGAAACCGCGCGCAAGGACGCCGCCGGCGTGATCCTCTACAGCGCCGAACGCGCCACGCAAATGGCCCTCGACGCGATCCAGATTCTCGGCGGTAACGGTTACATCAACGAATTCCCGGCCGGTCGTCTACTGCGTGACGCCAAGCTGTACGAAATCGGTGCCGGCACCAGTGAGATCCGTCGCATGCTGATCGGTCGCGAACTGTTCAACGAAACCCGCTAAACGGAGCTGCCCATGGCTACCCTGCATACCCAGCTCAACCCCCGTTCAGCGGAGTTCGCCGCCAACAGCGCGGCGATGCTCAAGCAGGTCGACGCGCTGCACACCCTGCTCGCCCAAGTGGCGCAAGGTGGCGGTCCGAAGGCTCAGGAACGCCACACGTCGCGGGGCAAGTTGCTGCCGCGCGAGCGCATCAATCGCTTGCTCGATCCGGGCTCGCCGTTTCTGGAGATGAGCCAGCTGGCGGCCTACGAGGTGTATGGCGAAGACGTGCCCGCCGCCGGTGTGATTGCCGGTATCGGCCGCGTGGAAGGCATCGAGTGCATGATCGTCGCCAACGATGCCACGGTAAAAGGCGGTTCCTACTACCCACTGACCGTGAAAAAACACCTTCGCGCCCAGACCATTGCCCAGCAGAACCGCCTGCCGTGCATCTATCTGGTTGACTCTGGTGGCGCCAACCTGCCGCGTCAGGATGAAGTGTTTCCCGACCGCGAACACTTCGGTCGGATCTTCTTCAACCAGGCCAATATGAGCGCCATGGGCATCCCGCAGATCGCCGTGGTCATGGGTTCCTGCACCGCTGGTGGCGCTTATGTACCGGCGATGGCCGACGAAACCATCATGGTGCGCGAGCAAGCGACGATTTTCCTTGCCGGTCCGCCGCTGGTGAAAGCCGCGACCGGGGAAGTGGTCAGCGCCGAAGACCTGGGCGGTGCCGACGTGCACTGCAAGATTTCCGGAGTGGCCGACCATTACGCCGAAAGCGATGAACATGCCCTGGCCCTGGCCCGCCGCAGCGTCGCCAACCTCAATTGGCGCAAGCTCGGCGACGTGCAACAACGCGCACCCATCGCCCCGCTCTATAGCAGCGACGAGTTGTACGGCGTGGTGCCGGCAGACGCCAAGCAGCCGTTCGACGTGCGCGAAGTGATTGCGCGGCTGGTGGACGGCTCGGTGTTCGACGAGTTCAAGGCACTGTTCGGGACCACACTGGTGTGCGGCTTTGCTTACCTGCACGGTTACCCGATCGCGATCTTGGCCAACAACGGCATCCTGTTTGCCGAAGCTGCGCAGAAAGGCGCGCACTTCATCGAACTGGCCTGCCAGCGCGGCATCCCGTTGCTGTTCCTGCAAAACATCACCGGCTTCATGGTCGGTCAGAAGTACGAAGCCGGTGGCATCGCCAAGCACGGCGCGAAACTGGTGACCGCCGTGGCCTGCGCCAAGGTGCCGAAATTCACTGTGATCATCGGCGGCAGCTTCGGCGCCGGTAACTACGGCATGTGCGGCCGGGCATACGATCCACGCTTCCTGTGGATGTGGCCGAATGCCCGGATCGGCGTGATGGGTGCCGAACAGGCGGCCGGCGTGCTGGTGCAGGTCAAGCGCGAACAGGCCGAACGCAGTGGCCAGGGTTTCAGCGCCGAGCAGGAAGCGCAGATCAAGCAACCGATCCTCGACCAGTACGAAGAGCAGGGCCACCCCTACTATTCCAGCGCTCGCTTGTGGGACGACGGCGTCATTGACCCGGCCCAGACCCGAGATGTCCTGGGCCTGGCCTTGTCGGCATCGCTGAACGCGCCAATCGAACCGAGCCGCTTCGGCGTGTTCCGGATGTGATCTGGATCTCTGTAGGAGCGAGCACGCTCGCGATGGTCGTCAACGATAACGCTGCAAAGCTGACACCCAGCGGCGCCTTCAAGGCCATCGCGAGCATGCTCGCTCCTACAGGTCAAAGACCGTGGAGAACGGAAGAATATGAGCGACTTCAACACCCTCGAACTGCTGGCCGACCCAAGGGGCTTTGCAACCTTGTGGCTCAGCCGCGAAGAAAAGAACAACGCGTTCAACGCCGAAATGATCCGCGAGTTGATCCTGGCGCTTGACCAGGTCTCCAGCGATCCAAACCTGCGTTTCCTGCTGGTGCGCGGTCGCGGCAAGCACTTCAGCGCAGGCGCAGACCTTGCGTGGATGCAGCAATCGGCCGAACTCGATTACCACACCAACCTCGACGACGCCCGGGAACTGGCGGAGTTGATGTACAACCTGGCCAAACTGAAAATCCCGACCCTGGCGGTGGTGCAAGGTGCAGCCTTCGGTGGTGCGTTGGGCCTGATCAGTTGCTGCGACATGGCCATCGGTGTCGATGACGCGCAGTTCTGTTTGTCGGAAGTGCGCATCGGCCTGGCACCGGCGGTGATCAGCCCGTTCGTAGTGCAAGCCATCGGCGAACGCGCGACGCGGCGCTATGCCTTGACTGCTGAACGCTTCAGCGGACAACGGGCACGGGAATTGGGTCTGTTGTCGGAAAGCTATCCAGCCTCCGAGCTGGAACAGAGAGTCGAGCAGTGGATCGACAACCTGCTGCTCAACAGCCCGGCAGCCATGCGTGCCAGCAAGGACTTGCTGCGTGAAGTCGGCGACGGCTCGCTACTCCCGGCCCTGCGTCGCTACACCGAAAACGCCATCGCCCGCATCCGCGTCAGCCCCGAAGGCCAGGAAGGCCTGCGCGCCTTTCTGCAAAAACGTCCGCCGAGCTGGCAAGCCGAAATCACCCCCAAGGAGTCGCGTTGATGAGCGCCCCCGTCCTCACTACCCTGCTGGTGGCCAACCGCGGCGAAATCGCCTGCCGCGTGATGCGCACCGCCAAGTCCCTGGGACTGACCACCGTCGCCGTGCACAGCGCCACCGACCGTGATGCGCGGCACAGCCGCGAAGCCGACATTCGTGTCGATCTCGGCGGCAGTAAAGCGGCTGACAGCTACCTGCAAATCGACAAGCTGATCGCCGCCGCCAAAGCCAGTGGCGCCCAGGCAATCCACCCCGGTTATGGCTTTCTGTCGGAGAACGCCGGGTTCGCCCGCGCGATCGAAGCGGCCGGCCTGATTTTCCTTGGCCCACCCGCCTCAGCCATCGACGCCATGGGCAGCAAGTCTGCGGCCAAAGCCCTGATGGAAACCGCCGGGGTGCCGCTGGTGCCCGGTTATCACGGCGAGGCGCAAGACCTCGATACTTTCCGCGCGGCCTGTGAACGCATCGGTTACCCGGTGCTGCTCAAGGCCACGGCCGGTGGCGGCGGCAAGGGCATGAAGGTAGTCGAGGATGTTAGCCAGTTGGCCGAAGCCCTGGCCTCGGCCCAGCGTGAAGCCCTTTCATCGTTCGGCGATTCGCGGATGCTGGTGGAGAAATACCTGCTCAAGCCGCGCCACGTGGAAATCCAGGTGTTCGCCGACCAACACGGCAATTGCCTGTACCTCAACGAACGGGACTGCTCGATTCAGCGTCGCCACCAGAAAGTCGTCGAAGAAGCGCCGGCCCCCGGCCTGAGCCCCGAACTGCGTCGTGCCATGGGCGAAGCCGCCGTGCGCTCGGCACAAGCCATCGGTTATGTCGGCGCCGGCACCGTGGAATTTTTGCTGGATGCCCGTGGTGAGTTCTTCTTCATGGAGATGAACACACGCCTGCAGGTCGAACACCCGGTCACCGAAGCCATCACTGGCCTCGACCTGGTGGCGTGGCAGATCCGCGTGGCCCGTGGCGAAGCGTTGCCGATGACTCAGGAACAAGTGCCACTGATCGGCCATGCAATTGAAGTTCGGTTGTATGCCGAAGACCCGGGCAATGACTTCCTGCCAGCCACCGGGCGTCTGGAGCTCTATCGCGAATCCGCACCGGGCGCAGGTCGCCGGGTGGACAGCGGTGTCGAAGAAGGCGACGAGATCTCGCCGTTCTACGACCCGATGCTCGGCAAGCTGATTGCCTGGGGCGAGGACCGTGAACAGGCACGTTTGCGGCTGCTGAGCATGCTCGATGAATTTGCCATCGGCGGGCTGAAGACCAACATTAACTTCCTGCGCCGGATCATTGCGCATCCAGCGTTTGCTTCAGCCGAACTGGATACCGGGTTTATCCCGCGCTATCAGGAACAACTGCTGCCGGCTCCGTCCGAACTCAGCGACGCATTCTGGCAAGCCGCCGCCCAGGCGTTTGCCCAGAGCCAGCTTCGTTCACCCCGCGCCGATGACCTGAGCTCGCCTTGGGCCAACAGCAACGGCTTGCGTGCCGGACTGCCTTCGGAAATCACCCTGCACCTGAGCTGTGAAGGCCAGGACCGCGCCTTGACCCTGGGTGCACCGGCTGCCCACAGCGGGCAACTCAAGGGTGAACAGTTGTTGACCGAACACGACGGCGTACGCCGCCAGCATCGGGCGATTCGTCGCGGTGACTACCTGTACCTGCAATGGGACGGCGAACTGCGCCGCATCGAGTCCTACGACCCGATCAGCGCCGTAGAAGCCAGTCACAGCCATCACGGCGGGCTGACCGCGCCCATGAACGGCAGCATCGTGCGTGTATTGGTGGAGGCCGGGCAGACGGTCGAAGCCGGGGCACAACTGGTGGTGCTCGAAGCGATGAAGATGGAGCACAGCATTCGCGCGCCCCACGCTGGTGTGATCAAGGCGCTGTATTGCCAGGAAGGCGAGATGGTCAGCGAAGGCAGTGCGTTGGTCGAGCTGGAAGAAGCCTGAAATGAAGATCGGTCCTACGCGCTGCCAGGACCGATCTGATCAGAATTTGGCTGTCGCCTGAACCACCACGCCGATGATTCGGCATTGCTCGGTGTACAGGGCTTTCGGATAAGTCGGATTGAGCGGGACCAGGTAACGCTGCCCGCCCTCTTCGATCAACTTGCGAAAAACCGCTTCGCTGCTGTCCGGCCATTGCGCGATAACCAGTTTGCCTGGCACCGCCTCCACGTCCGGATCCACCAGGATCAACATGCCCTCGGCGATACTCAGGCCAATGGGTGCGGTCATCGCATCGCCGGTGACCGTCAGCCAGAAGGCCGCCCCCTGAGCGTGATAGTCGGACAGTTCGAAACGATACTGCCCTTGCTCACCATCGCGCACCTCACAGGTTTCCCGCCAATCACTGACCGGGTAGCGAAAATACGGGTTGTACTTTTGCGCCAGGGAAACCTCATCGTCCTGTGAGTCCACCGGCTCGCGGATCACCAGCGCCACCTCGAGAAAGTCCATGCCCAGCGCTTTCAGCACGCGATTCATGTCGTCGATACCCGGCTCACGACGTTTATTGAGCCAGTGGCCCACGCCCCCCTGGGACATCCCGAGGCGGTCGGCGAGTATCTCTTGAGTGATTTTGAGTTCACTCATCTTGGCCTTGACCAATTCAATCCATTTATCCATGTGCGGCACGATACGTGGTGGACTCCGGCCATCAAAACACAAATTGTAGTATTTCATTTAATGCAATAAATACAGATCGTACTAGCATGAACTCACGGATCTGAACCTGTCACGGAGCTTGCCACCATCATGACCCACCCCGCCAACGAACTGCCTGATATACAAATCGACACCTCACTCACCTCCCCCCAGGGCTCGGCCGCCGCCCAGCGCGCACTGGACTATTACTTGAAGCCGGCTGATCCAGAGGAAGGGGTCGAGACGCGTTTCTTTGATGTGAACCGTAACATCAGCTGCGAGGAAGCGCTGGTCCATGCCTCGGACCTGCTGCGTTGTGCGGCCGCCACGGCCATCGAGTCAGCCAACCACTTGCAGGGCTCGAGCCGGAATCTGGCGTTTTCGACGGTGCATATGATCGACATGGCCAAAGCCATGGTGGACTGTTCACTGGAGAGGCATCCGCACGGTTAGAGCGGGATGCGAATAACGGACTGGAAATGAATTTTCCAATCGCGCAGGTAAAATCGTTTGACTTGCAAACGAGAATGATTATTATTGCATCAGCTGGTCGCGAGATCAGTCGATGGACCAAGGGACCTTAGGTCGGTCTCCTGGACTATCTCCTCATCAGGCTAATCACGGTTTTTGACCCGGCTTTTTGCCGGGTCTTTTTTTGCCAGTTTTCTGGCTTATAGCTTCAGGCTAATGAAGTCTTTGGGTGCCGCAAATTCGATGGCGCGGATGATATCAAAAGAATATTTGTTGGCAAGAGAAGCCGTTGGTCATAAAGGCAAACCAATGGCAGATAGCACTTGAGAATCAATCGCATAATCTCTAATCTGCCTACGCGTCAAGGAGGACGCCCCCTTGTCTGCACTGTAGGAGCGAGCTTGCTCGCGATGAACCCCTGAACGCCACGGGGCATCAGGCACCCAGCGTTATCGTTAACGACCATCGCGAGCAGGCTCGCTCCTACAAGCTCAATACACCGCGATAGACGATTCCGTCCGCGGCTCTGTCCCTCCATAAAGCACACCGGTTTCAGGATCGCGCTGGATGATTTGTCCACGGCCATAACGAGTCAGGTCACAGGCAACCATCACCGCGTGCCCGCGGCGCATCAAGGGCAGCTTTTGGGTTGCCCCAGGCTGTCACCAGAGCGCTACAAAAGAATGCGGGTGGTCACACGACTGATCGCTATGCTGTGACAGTGAACTTTGCGGCAAAGCGTGAGCAGCGGATCAAATTCGCACCAGGACGGTGAAGCGTTTTTCTGCGCTCCTAACCCCCTGCTCATGCGTGTACAGTAGCCGCCATAAAAATCTTGATCAGGAACCCTGACCGTGGCTAAAACTCTCGACATCACTGCCAATTTCGACAGCGGCAACATCCAGGTGATCGATGTCAGCGACCCGCTCAAACCCTTGCTGGCCATTCGTCCCGATACCAAAAGCGCCCACTTTCAATGGTTCCACTTCAAGGCCAGCGGCCTGCACGTTGGCCAGGAGCACTGGTTTCGCCTGACCAATGCCAGCCAGTCTTCCTACAACAAAGCCTGGACGGGTTATCAGGCCCGGGCTTCTTACGATCACGTCAACTGGTTCCAGGTCCCGACCATTTTCGAAGGCGACTGCTTGCGCTTTTGCCTTGAAGCCGAGCAGACCCACGCCTGGTTCGCCTACTTCGAACCCTACAGCCGTGGTCGCCACGACTGGCTGATCGAGCAGGCGCTGACCAAGGCCGGCGCCGAACTGCTGGCCACCGGCAAGAGCATCGAAGGTCGTGACATTCAGCTGTTGCGCAAAGGCACGGGGGCCGAAGGCCAGCGCAAAGTGTGGATCATTGCCCAGCAACATCCGGGCGAACATATGGCCGAGTGGTTCATGGAAGGCGTGATCGAGCGCCTGGAACACCACGACGACCCAGTGCTCAATAAATTGCTGGCCAGCGCCGACCTGTACCTGGTGCCGAACATGAACCCGGACGGCGCCTTCCACGGACACCTGCGCACCAACGCCATGGGCCAGGACCTGAACCGCGCCTGGCAGAACGCCAGTCCGGAAATCAGCCCGGAAGTGTTTTTCGTCCAACAGCAGATGGAAAAGTACGGCGTCGACATGTTCATCGATGCCCACGGTGATGAAGAAATCCCCCACGTCTTCACCGCCGCTTGCGAAGGCAATCCGGGCTACACGCCTCGGATCGAAAAACTCGAAGAGCACTTTCGCAACCACCTGAAGAAAACCACCAAGGACTTCCAGACCAAGTACGGCTACACCCGCGACGAACCGGGCCAGGCCAACATGACCCTGGCCTGCAACGCCGTGGGCCAGAAGTACGACTGCCTGTCCCTGACCCTGGAAATGCCGTTCAAGGATCACGACGATCATCCGAACGCGGAGACTGGCTGGTCGGGCAAGCGTTCCAAGCAGTTGGGCAAGGATGTGTTGACCACGGTTGCCGAGATGGTCGACAGCTTGCGATGATCACCCTTTAGATCAAAAGATCGCAGCCTGCGGCAGCTCCTACAGATGTACACCTGTAGGAGCTGCCGCAGGCTGCGATCTTTTGTTGTTCAGGCCACGATTAACCGCGATCCTTGCCCCGCAACATGCTGTCCAGCACGCCATCTCGGCGCACCCAACCATGGAACAACGCCGCCGCCAAATGCAGCAGCACCGTCAAGAACAGCAAATACGCCAGATACCCATGGGCCTTGCGCAGGAACGCGAATACCTGAGCGTTCGCCGACACAATCGAGGGCAGTTGCAACGAACTGCTGATCATCACCGGTTCACCGGACGCAGAAATCATCGCCCAACCCAACAATGGCAAAATCAGCATTAAGGCATACAGCAGTACATGGGAAGCCTTGGCTGCCAGCGCCTGCCAACCCGGCAGATCGGCAGGTAACGGCGGCTGTTGCGTGGAGAAACGCACCACAAGACGCACGATCACCAACAACAGAATCGCCACGCCCAAAGGCTTGTGCAGGTGGATCAGCCATTCATGACGCTCGGAAACCGAAGCAACCATGCCCGCGCCGATGAACAACATAGCGATGATCATCAGCGCCATCAGCCAGTGCAGCAGGCGCGCCAAAGGAGCGAAATGGTTCGGATGGGCGCTCATTGCTTGGCCTCCTGTTTGGCGGCGGGTAACTGGCTGACTTCGCTGGTGCGACGCAGGTAAGACGTGGCGTAGGCGGCGGAACGCGCGGCCAGCAATGGATCGTCGGAACCCTCGATGCCGGCGGGCAACACCAGCGGGTCGTAGTTGATATCGCGGCACTCTCCACTGAGTTGCGGCTGGATGCTTTCCAGCACCAGGGTGCCGGCGTTCAGCACCTTGCGCCCTTCGGGCCAGGCCTTGCTGGCGTCGTTGACCGGGTCACCGGGGTTGGCCAGGGTGATCATCAACTGCCAGCGCAATGGGCCGGCGCCGATACGCTGTACCAGGTCCTTCTCGAGGAAGTCTGCACCCTCTGGTGCGGTCGCCCCCGGCGCATCCTTAGCCTGCGGCACCATGTTCCAGCGCACCGCCTGCTTTTGCCCGGTGGCGTTGACCAGGTAAAACGCGTTGACGCTGTTATAGGTTTCCGTCACGTAACTGGCTGAAGGTTTCGCGGTTTTGACCCAAGCCAGGAACGGCCCGGCTTCCGGGTGTGAACCGAAGAATGCCGGCACAGCTGCCGGGTCCGGTTTGCCGGTCGCGGGCAGCGGCGACTGCGCCTGCTGCAACTGATAGAACGCCTCGGGCGTGCCCACCGGGAACACCGGCATGCTGTTCATCCCGGTTCGCCACTGTTGGCCGTTGGCCTGGGTGAAACGCAACGCCATACTGCGGATCGGTACAGCGCTATCCGGCGCGTAGGGATTGCCCGGCGGCAACGCCAAGCGGCCGACCACCGGCGTGCGTGCTTCATTGAAGACCTGCGCAGTGGAATAACTGCGCGCCTCGCCACTGCTCTCGAAATGGCCGATCACGCACACGCCCTTGGCGTGATTACGCCGGAATCCAGGGTGCACGCCGTTGTTGGTTTCCAACACGTTGATCAGTTTTTTCGGGGTCAACCGCTGTGGGTCGAGGGTGCCGTTGACGTAGGCAAACGCCCCGGCCACGGCGGCGACGACCACGGCGATGCCCGCCAGACGCACGATCAGACTGGCAGCACTCAAGGGTGGCGGTGATGATCGATCTACCATGAAAGACTCCAGGGCCATCGGCCACAAAGTGAGAAGAATCAGGCAGACGCACCGCACAACGGTTTATTCCCTGGCGCGGTGTTTATTTTTCCGGGGGTGGAATAACCTCCCACGCCAAGCGTCTTCCTGGTTCATAGCGTAGTAACTGACCAGCACTTCATGAACGACATCGACGAACAACTCAGAGAAATCATTCCCAGATTGCGCCGGTTTGCCGTGTCGCTGACGCGCAATGCCAGCAGCGCCGACGATCTGGTGCAGTCGTGCCTTGAGCGTGCGCTGTCGAGTTGGGGCGACAAGCGCCCCGAAGGCGACTTGCGCGCCTGGTTGTTCGCGATTCTGTATCGGCAGTTTCTCGACGCTCACCGCCGCTCCCGACGCTATGCGCGGATGCTCGAATTCTTTACCGGACGCGATGATGCACAGCCTTCGGTGGAACGCACCGTGATCGCCCAATCGACCCTCGATGCCTTCGATCGGCTGCCCACCGAACAGCGCGCGCTGCTGCTGTGGGTGTCGGTGGAAGGCCTGAGTTATAAAGAGGTCGCCGAGATTCTCGACGTACCCACCGGCACAGTGATGTCCCGCCTGTCCCGGGCCCGCCAAGCCCTGCGCCAACTCAGCGATGGCGAAATCACCCGCCCTGCCCTGCGGAGACTCAAATGATCAGCATGCCCCCCAGCGAGCGCGATTTGCACGCTTACGTCGATCACCAACTCAGCGAGGGCGACCGACAGCGCGTGGAAACCTTTCTCGCCAGCAATCCGGACACAGCTGCACAAGTACGGGCCTGGCAACAGGACGCCCAGCTACTGCGCGCGGCCCTGAGCGGCACCTTGCAACAACCGGCCAATCCGGACCTCGATCCTGCCGTGATCCGCCAGCGCCTCAAACGCCAGTCCCGGCGTCACCTGGCCAGTGCCGCGGTGCTGCTGATCGCCGTCAGCATCGGCGGGTTCAGCGGCTGGAAAGCCCGGGAAATGACCCTCCTCAGCACTGCACAACCGATGGCCGATGCCATGCAGGCCTACCGTTTGATTGCCGAGCAAGGCATCTTGCCCGCCGACTACAAGGCCAGCGATGGCGGCGACATGCAAAGCTGGCTCGACCGCTACTTCACCCAGGCCAACCGCTTACCCGATCTCGCCGGCGCCGGCTTCAAACCGGTGAGCGGGCGCTTGCTCAGCACCGAACAGGGGCCGGCGGCGATGGTGGTGTACGAGGATCGGGGCGGGCACAAGATCAGCTTCTACGTGCGCCCACCGGGGCCGAAAAACTTCATGCTGCCCAGGGGCAGTCGCAGCGATGGCGGGTTGCAGGCCGAGTACTGGTCGGGGGGCGGCTACAACTATGCGATGGTCAGCCCGACGGATACCCCGGCGGCGCAGATGCTCAGGCAGACCGTGCGTTTCTAAAAGATCAAAAGATCGCAGCCTGCGGCAGCTCCTACAGATATACACATGCCCCTGTAGGAGCTGCCGCAGGCTGCGATCCTTTCAACCCTGCCCAAACACCTGCGAAGGCCGCCGCAACAACGGATCGAACGGATTAATCCTTGGCCCGATCAACGCCGCTTCGCGCTTGAGCATCTCCACCACCGTCGGCAAGCGATCCGGGTCCAGGCGATCGGTCACGGTCGCCACGCTCAACGCCGCCACCGCCCGTCCCTCGCGATCGAGAATCGGCACCGCTACCCCGGCCATGCCCTGCAACACCCCGGTGTTGCGTCCCGCGTAACCGAGCTTGCGCACGTTCTCCACTTCCGAACGCAGGAACACCTCGTCATACAGATGGAAATCCTTGAGCCGCGGCAGGTTGTAGTGGATCACCGTGTCGCGCTCTTCCTCCGGCAGGAACGCCAGGATCGCCAGACTGCCCTGGCCCACACCCAGCGCCACCCGCCCGCCAATGTCACCGGTAAAGGTGCGGATCGGAAACGGCCCTTCGCTACGGTCCAGACAGATCGCATCGAAGCCGCTGCGCGCCAGTAGAAACAGAGAATCGCCCAGCGACGCCGACAGTCGCAGCAGTGACGGGCGCACCAGTTCGCGCAGATTGCCGCTATTGCCTGCCCGGGCAGCCAGGGCGAAAAAATCCAGGCTCAGGCGATAGCGTTTGCTACGCGCATCCTGCTCGACCATGCCTTCTTCCATCAGGTTGCGCAGTAAACGGTGGGTGGTCGGTTGCGACAAACCGATCTGTTGCGCCAGTTGTGTCACCCGCTCACCGCCCTCGACCGTGTCGCCCAGCGCTCGCAACACCGCAAACAACCTTGAGACGGCACCGACACCGACTTCATTTTTGCTTTCATTCCGCTCAATGGAATCTGACATGGGTTTTCTCAGTAATTAATTTACTCAGCGAATGAAACTGAAAATAGTCATCGATTCAGTGAAATTGGCCATTGAGCCCATCCTAGTCTTCGTCCTAATCTGCGTCCAGACAGGGGCGATTCAAACAACAGCGGCAGCCGACTCAAGTCGAGCGCCAACGCACCCCGCCAACATTTTTTCGTATCTGCCCATACAAAAAAGCGCGCCCAAAGGCTGCGCATAACAATCTCAGGTGGAGGCGCAGTCATGGCTTTTTTGCAACTTCAAAAACTTGGCAAACGCTACGGTGAAATCGACGCCGTGGTCGCCACCGACCTTTCGGTCGAGAAAGGCGAGTTCGTTTCCCTGCTCGGTCCCTCCGGATGTGGCAAGACCACCACCCTGCAAATGATCGCCGGCTTCGTCGAAGTCACCAGCGGGCACATCGTGCTGGACGGTCGCGACATCACCCACGCCAAACCCGCCAGTCGAGGCCTGGGCGTGGTGTTCCAGAGCTATGCACTGTTCCCGCACATGACCGTCAAGGACAACGTCGCCTTCGGCCTGCGCATGCGCAAGGTGCCGAACGCCGACATCCAGCAGCGTGTGGATCGGGTCCTGAAACTGGTGCGCCTGCACCAGCACGCCGAGCGCTACCCACGGGAACTGTCCGGTGGCCAGCGCCAGCGCGTTGCCCTGGCCCGCGCGCTGGTGATCCAGCCGCCGGTGCTGCTACTCGACGAACCACTGTCCAACCTCGACGCTAACCTGCGCGAAGAGATGCAATTCGAGATCCGCCGCATTCAGCGCGAAGTGGGCATCACCACGCTGATGGTCACCCACGACCAGTCAGAAGCCCTGTCGATCAGCGACCGCGTGGTGGTGATGCAGGCCGGACGCATCACCCAGATCGACGCGCCCTACACCCTCTACGAACACCCGCGCACCGAGTTCATTTCCGGCTTCGTCGGCAAGGCCAATCTGCTGCCCGGTGAACGCGACGCGAACGGTGTGGTTCAGGTCTGCACCTACGGTGCCGGTGAGCTGACCCTGAGCCTGCGCCCGGAAAAAATCGATCTGCGTGAGGCCGGCCACGGACGCGTGCAGGGCAAAGTCAGCAGCCGCTTCTTCCTCGGCAGCCAATGGCTGTACGGCGTGTCGACGACCTTGGGCGAGTTGTGCGTGGTGCGCCGCAACGACGGTTCGGCCCCGCTGCACGAGGGCACGGCGGTGGGCCTGGATTGGGACACGGCGCTGTTGCGAGTGTTGAGTGTGGACGAGGTGACAGCATGAGCACCCTCGCCGCCATCCGCCAGGCACACCAGGGTTACTGGCTGTCAGCACCGGCCCTGGCGCTGTACGTCAGCCTGCTGGTGATCCCGCTGTTGCTGACTTTGGTGCTGTCGTTCAACGTCTTCGACTACGGTTCGGGCATCAATGCCGATGCCTATACCGCCGAACATTACGGCAGCTTGCTGGGCGATCCGTACTTCTACGAAATCTTCCTGCGCACCCTGTGGATCAGCGCGCTGACCACTCTGCTCTGCGTGCTGATCGGCGTGCCCGAGGCCTACATCCTCAGCCGCATGGGTACGCCGTGGCGCTCGATCTTCCTGATCCTGATCCTCACTCCGTTGCTGATTTCGGTGGTGGTGCGCGCCTTCGGCTGGAGCCTGCTACTGGGTGCCGACGGCCTGGTCAATCAGGTCCTGCAAGCCCTCGGCGGCTCGCCGATGAAGCTGTTGTATACGCCGTTCGCCGTGGTGATCGCGCTGGTCCACGTGATGCTGCCGTTCATGATCATTCCGGTCTGGACCTCGTTGCAGAAGCTCGATCCGGCCGCCGAGCAGGCGGCGTTGTCGCTGGGCGCCAGCCAGTTCACGGTGATTCGCCAAGTGGTGCTGCCCCAGGTCATGCCCGGGATTCTCTCCGGCACCCTGATCGTCTTCGGCCTCGCCGCCAGCTCCTTCGCCATTCCCGGCCTGCTCGGCGGGCGTCGCCTGAAGATGGTCGCCACGTTGATCTATGACCAGTACCTGTCGGAGCTCAACTGGCCCATGGGTGCCGCCATCGCCGTCGCCCTGCTGCTCATCAACCTGCTGATCATGCTGTCCTGGAACCGCATGATCGAAGGCCGCTACAAGAAGTCATTGGGATAATTCGTCATGTCCAGGAACGGTCCTTTCGCCCTGCTGTTTCATGCTCTGGTGGTGCTGTTCATGCTCGCGCCGCTGGTGGTGGTGTGCCTGGTGGCCTTCACCCCGGAGAACACCCTGAGCCTGCCCACCAGCGATTTTTCCCTGCGCTGGTTCCGCGCCGTGTTCGAGCGTGCCGACTTTGTCGATGCGTTCTACAACAGCCTGATCCTGGCGTTCAGCGCGGCCTCGCTGGCCACCTTGATTGCGGTGCCGGCGGCGCTGGCGATCACCCGTTTCGAATTCCCCGGCCGGGACTTTTTCAACGGGTTGTTTCTGTCGCCGATCATCATTCCGCACCTGGTGCTGGGGGTGGCATTGCTGCGCCTGTTCGCCTTGATGGGTGTCAACGGCAGCTTCGCCTGGCTGATCTTCGCTCACGTGCTGGTGATCACTCCCTATGTGTTACGCCTGGTACTGGCCTCGGCCATCGGCCTGGACCGCAGCGCTGAACACGCCGCGCAGTCCCTGGGGGCCGGGCGCTTTACGCTGTTCCGCCAGATCACTCTGCCGATGATCCTGCCGGGGGTGGCCGGTGGCTGGTTGTTGGCGTTCATCAACAGCTTCGACGAGGTCACGCTATCGATTTTCGTCACCTCGCCGGCCACGCAAACCCTGCCGGTGCGCATGTACGTGTACGCCACCGAATCCATCGATCCGATGATGGCGGCGGTGTCGGCTCTGGTGATCGCGCTGACCGCGCTGACCATGATTCTGCTCGATCGGGTCTATGGCCTGGATCGGGTTCTGGTGGGCAAACAATGAGGGCGCCATGGCTCTGCTGAAACGACTGGCCGAAGGCGACCGCCCGGCCCTGGACTTTACCCTCGACGGCCAACCGGCCAGGGGCCTGCTGGGCGACACCGTGTTGACGGCGGTGCTGACCTCGAGCGACCACCTGCGCGGTAGCGATTTCAGCGCCGAGCCCCGCGCCGGTTTCTGCCTGATGGGCGCCTGCCAGGACTGCTGGGTGCGCCTGGGCGACGGCCGCCGCGTACGCGCCTGCGCCACCTTACTCGAGGCCGGACAACAGATCAGCCGCGAGCCGGGGCGAACGATATGAACGCACATTCCACCTGCAGAACCTCCTTCCCCTGTGGGAGCGGGCTTGCCAGCGACAGCGGACTGTCAGCCAACTTCAATGGTGAATCTGCTGCCCTCATCGCTGGCAAGCCAGCTCCTACAGGGGTTATGCGTCGGACACAAATACTGCGGCCATCCCCTGTCTACTGTGGAAGCTGGCTTGCCAGCGATAGCGGACTGTCAGCCAACTTCAATGGTGAATCTGCTGCCCTCATCGCTGGCAAGCCAGCTCCTACAGGGGTTATGCGTCGGACACAAATACTGCGGCCATCCCCTATCTACTGTGGGAGCTGGCTTGCCAGCGATAACGGACTGTCAGCCAACTTCAACGGTGAATCTGCTGCCCTCATCGCTGGCAAGCCAGCTCCCACAGGGGTTATGCGTCGGACACAAATACTGCGGCCATCCCTTGTCTACTGTGGGAGCGGGCTTGCCAGCGATAGCGGACTGTCAGCCAACTTCAATGGTGAATCTGCTGTCCTCATCGCTGGCAAGCCAGCTCCTACAGGGGTTAAGCGTCGGACACAAATACTGCGGCCATCCCCTGTCTACTGTGGGAGCGGGCTTGCCAGCGATAGCGGACTGTCAGCCAACTTCAACGGTGAATCTGCTGCCCTCATCGCTGGCAAGCCAGCTCCCACAGGGGTTAAGCGTCGGACACAAATACTGCGGCCATCCCCTGTCTACTGTGGGAGCTGGCTTGCCAGCGATAGCGGACTGTCAGCCAACTTCAATGGTGAATCTGCTGCCCTCATCGCTGGCAAGCCAGCTCCTACAGGGGTTATGCGTCGGACACAAATACTGCGGCCATCCCTTGTCTACTGTGGGAGCGGGCTTGCTCGCGAAAGCGGTCTTAGAGTCACCATTGATGTTGCCTGTACCACCGTCTTCGCGAGCAAGCCCGCTCCCACAGGGGTCCAGCATCGTTCACAAATGAGGTGCGCATGAAACCTGTCGTCATCATCGGCGCCGGTCCGGCCGGTATTCGTGCAGCGCAGACGCTGGTGGCACAGGGTGTTCGCCCGGTGTTGCTGGATGAGGCCGCACGCGGTGGCGGGCAGATTTATCGGCGCCAACCGACCCATTTCAAGCGTTCGCCGGTCAAGCTGTATGGCTTCGAAGCGCGCAAGGCCAAGGCCCTGCACCAAACCATCGACACGCTGCGCGAACAACTCGATTACCGTCCCGACACCTTGGTGTGGAACGCCGAGGAAGGTGCCCTCGACACCTTGCACGACGGGCGTGCCGCGCGGCTGGAATTTTCCCGGGTGATCGTCGCAACCGGCGCCACCGACCGAATTCTCCCAATGCCAGGCTGGACCCTGCCCGGCGTCTACAGCCTTGGCGCGGCGCAAATCGCCCTGAAATTCCAGGGCTGCGCCATCGGCGAACGCGTGGTGTTCGCCGGCACGGGTCCGTTGCTGTATCTGGTGGCTTATCAGTACGCCAAGGCCGGGGCGAAGGTGGTCGCGGTGCTCGACAGCTCGCCTTTTAGCGCCCAGGCCCGTGCCCTGCCCGGCCTGCTCTCACAACCGGCCACGCTGGCCAAGGGCATCTATTACAGGGGCTGGCTGACCGCCCACGGTATCCCGGTGCATCAGGGCGCATCCTTGAAACGCGTCGAGGGTGAACAACGCGCACAAGCGCTGATCTGGTCCGACGCGAAAGGCGAACATCGACTGGACTGCGATGCCGTCGCCTTCGCCCACGGCCTGCGCAGCGAAACCCAACTCGCCGACCTGCTCGGATGCGAATTCGCCTGGAACCCGCTCAACCGCGCCTGGTTGCCTCAAAGGGACCGCACCGGGCGCAGCAGTGTCGAAGAAGTCTACCTGGCCGGTGACGGTGCCGGGATCATGGGTGCCGATGCGGCGGAAATGGCCGGAGAGCGTGCTGCATTGGCGTTGCTTGAAGACATCGGCTACCTGATCCCGCACCAGCGCTCCGACCAGTTGGAACAGGCCCTCGAACACATCGGAGATTTCCGTCAAGGGCTGGAGCGCGCTTTTGCCTTTCCCGAAAAATGGGCCGCAGCAATTGCCGATGAGGTGATGATCTGCCGCTGCGAAGAAGTCCGCGCCGGCG
Source organism: Pseudomonas putida (assembly GCF_050990305.1). Classification (GTDB taxonomy): domain Bacteria; phylum Pseudomonadota; class Gammaproteobacteria; order Pseudomonadales; family Pseudomonadaceae; genus Aquipseudomonas; species Aquipseudomonas putida_AH. The sequence continues at coordinate 4,287,427 of NZ_CP158817.1, forward strand.
ACATTCGCCAAGTGGTGCGCGAGGGCCATTGGGAAATCAATCGGGTCAAGGCTCATTGCCGGGTCGGCATGGGTCGCTGCCAGGGTCGTATGTGCGGCGCCGCAGCCGCGGAAATTATTGCCTGCCAGAGTCAGCGCGCCGTTTCCGAGATTGGCCGGCTGCGGGCCCAGGCCCCGATCAAACCGCTGCCTTTTGGTCTGGAGATCGAAGCATGATCGAAGTCGACGCAGTGATCATTGGCGGCGGCATCGTCGGCGCTTCGGCGGCGCTGTTTCTCGGCAAGGCCGGTCGCTGCGTGGTGCTGCTGGAGCGGGATTTTTGCGGTTCGCACTCCAGTGGCGTGAACTACGGTGGCGTGCGCCGTCAGGGTCGACCACTGTCGCAATTGCCACTGTCGCAACGCTCCCACGCCATCTGGGGACAGCTGCCGCAATTGATCGGCATCGACGGCGAGTACCAGCGCAGCGGTCACCTTAAGCTCGCCCGTAGCCTCAGCGACCTGCATGCCTTGCAGGCGTATGCCGATAGCAGCCAGGGCTTCGGTCTTGACTTGCAGGTGCTCGATCGCACCGAGCTGCGCGCACGTTTTCCGTGGGTCGGTGAGGTGGCCGTGGGTGCCTCGTATTGCCCGGATGATGGTCACGCCAATCCGAGATTGGTGTCACCGGCGTTTGCCCGTGCGGCCCGGCACCACGGTGTGCAAGTGCATGAACAGTGCACAGTGACGGCGGTGGAGCACGACGGCCAACGCTTTCGCGTGCGTACGCAAACCGGCCTGGAGCTGCGCGCGCCCTGGTTGCTGAACTGCGCCGGCGCCTGGGCCGGCACCCTCGCCGCGCAATTCGGCGAACCGGTGCCGATGCATTCCGGTCACCCGGCGATGCTGGTCACCGAACCGCTGCCACTGGTGATGGATGCCAGCACCGGCGTCGAAGGTGGCGGCATCTACGCCCGTCAGGTCGCGCGGGGTAATTGCGTATTGGGCGGCGGCCAGGGCTTTGCCCTCGACGACGCCCGCGCCCGCCCCGGCCAAGGCGCGGTGCTGGAAATCCTGCGCCAGGCCGTCGAGCTCTACCCGTTTTTGGAAGGTGCCCAGGCAATTCGGACCTGGAGCGGCACCGAAGGTTATCTGCCTGATCGCCAACCGGTGATCGGCCACAGCCGTACCCAGCCGGGGCTGTTGCATGCGTTCGGCTTTGCCGGCGCCGGCTTTCAGATCGGTCCGGCGGTGGGCCAGGCGCTCACCGAAATCATCTGCAGCGGCGCGTCAACGACGCCGCTGGATGCGTTTTCCATCACCCGGTTTCACTCCATCTCCGTAGCTTGATAGAGGAAGGTCGCGCCAATGAATAACGTCAAACGCACTGCTCTGCTCGGTTTGTCCTGCATGAGCGCCCTGCTCGCCGTCACCCAGGCCCATGCCGAGCCGACGCTGTACCTGGGCATGAACGGCGGGACCATGGAACGGCTCTACGCCGACAAGGTGCTGCCAGCCTTCGAGAAGGCCAACAACGTCAAAGTGGTGATCGTGCCCGGCACCTCCGCCGATATCCTGGCCAAGGTCCAGGCCAGCAAGGGCAACCCGCAGATGCACGTGATGTTCCTCGACGACGGCATCATGTATCGCGCTATCGGCATGGGCCTGTGCGACAAGCTCGAAGAGAACCCGACCCTGGCGCAGATACCGGCCAAGGGGCGGATCAAGGATCAGGCAGTGGCCGTCAGCCTGGGCGTGACCGGATTGGCCTACAACACCCGCCTGTTCAAGGAAAAAGGCTGGAACGCGCCGACCTCCTGGATGGACATGGCCGACCCGCGTTTCAAGGACAAGGTGGTGTTCCAGTCGATGGCCTCCTCCACCTTCGGCCTGCATGGTTTCCTGATGTTCAACCGGATTCAGGGCGGCAGCGAAACCAACGTCGATCCGGGGTTCAAGGCCTGGCCGAACAGCGTGGGACGTAACGTGCTGGAGTACATTCCAAGTTCGGCGAAGATTTCCGAAATGCTCCAGACCGACGAAGCGGCGCTGTTTCCACTGACGCCGACCCAGGTCACCGCGCTGAAACTCAAGGGCATGCCAGTGGAATACGCCCAACCCAAAGAAGGCGCCGTGGTGCTCAACGTCGCCGAATGCGCTATCGCCAACAACACCCAACCGGAGCTGGCGCAAAAGCTCGCCGCCTTCCTGCTGACGCCGCAAGCCCAGGCCACTGCCCTTGAAGATGGCGACCAGATCCCGTCCAACCCGAACACCCCGACCACCGACCGCACCCGTGGCCAGGTCGAGGCAATGAAGCAGTACCTGGAGACGGCGATAGCGGTGGATTGGGACCAGGTCAACGAACAGCGTCCCGAGTGGAATGCGCGGTGGAACCGCAGTATCGAGCGATAAGTCATTTTCGCAACAACATCAATCCCCTGTAGGAGCGAGCCTGCTCGCGATGGACGTCAACGATAACGCGCCCTGTCTGAATGAACGCGTTGCCCGGACATTTTTCGCGAGCAGGCTCGCTCCTACAGGGGACCACAAGCCTCAGAACCCCACATCCAGCACCACGTTGTCCAGGTAAGTCCCCGCCGGTGGCGTGGTCTGATCGGTATAGATCTTCGCGTTGTAATTGAACACCTGACTGCCTGTACCCAACCCATTTCCCGGATTGACCTCGGCATCCGAACTGGCGCGGCGTGCACTGCCCACACTGCCCCAACGCGTCGTACCGGCACTTTTGAAAATGTCATAGGCCAGATAATTACCGCCGGACACCATCCGCCGCCGCCCGCCGACACTGACGGGATTCTGGCCATCGCTCAAGCCAACGGTGTAGGCACTGCCCTTGGTGCACGCCAGATTGATGGTCTGGCCAGTGACCGGGGTAAACGCGCTGATCACCGGCGCGCTCCCAAAGGCAATGTTCGGTGCAGTGATGGTGCAGTCGTTGGCCACGGTCAGGTTGATCGTCAGTGTCGTGGTGCCGCTGTTGATATCGCGTCCCAAACAAACATTGCCGACGCCGATCCCCGAACAGTAATTCCAGTTCCAGAAAATGCTCAGGGTTTCGCTGTACACCCCGGCGGCGACGTTGCTGCCAATCGTGGTGGCGAAATACAGCGGTACGGTTTTGGGCACCGTGCCGTTGAGCAAACCCAGCGCATCGATGATGCCGTTGCGCGCGAAGTCGTAAGCGGTACCGCGAGTCAGCGGAAAACTGGTGCTGTTGTTGGCGTAGATCGTGTAGCCGATGACGTCGCCGGTGGGCCCGCGCAAACCGCTTTGGGTCGAAGTGACGGTGGCCCAGAAATGATCGTTGCTGCTGAGCAAGGTCAGCAACGAGCCGGTGCAGCTCAACCCGCCGTTCAACGTGGAGCTGGGTTGCGACGTGGTGCGCACGGCAATCGAACTCAGCGAGCCGAAGCCTGCTGGCGTGGTGCTGACCACCGAGCACAAGGCCCATGCCCAACCCGGCAGCCAAAACGCCAACAGCATCAGCCACTTCATCGGCACACCAACGGTCCGATCAGCGGGACCTGATCCTGATTCACATCGACGGCGAACTGCACGTGACAGGTTTTGCCATCGACCAGGGTCACCTGCAGATCGTTCTGCTGCTGCAGGTTTTCCAGGTACACCAGACCGTCCCAACCCACCACGGTTTGCGTGCCGCTTTGCGCGTGCACAACACCGCTGCCCAGCGGCAGATCCTGTTGCCGGGCATCCACCAGCTCGATGCTCGCGGCCACCACCCGGCTCAACGGAAATTCCAGCAAGTAACCGCTGCCGCGGCGTACCGCGATGCGCTGTTCGACGGTCGGACTGCGCACATTGGCCGGCAGGTTCAGCGGATCGATTTCGTATTTGCCACGGTAGTAAGCACTGCTCCAGGGCACCAGCAGGTGGCCGTTCTTATCCGTCTGACCGACCTGCTGGTTTTCGTAGCGCACGGGAATGTCGGCGTAGCCATCGGTGCTGACCACCACAAAGGCGTCGTCGATGCGATTGGCAGCGAATACCTGGCGGTCCATCCACACCAGCGATCCACTGGCGTCGGCCCAGCGGGTTTCAGCGTCGCTGGTGCCGTAGACACCGGCCTGCAATTGCACCGATTGCAGGCGCCAGGTCAGGTCGGCCTGGCGATAATCCGGCCCGTCTCCACTGGCATAACCCAGGTTGAAACCCACCCCGCCCTCGGTCGGTACAGCCCGGCTGTAGTTGACCCGCTGCTGGGTCTGTCCGGTCTTGCTGCGCTCACTGCTGACGGCCAGGCTGCCGCGCAAGTCGAACGGAATCACCAGTTGTGCCTGTACGGCCCAGTTGCTGTCACCGATCTCGCGGTTGGCCGACAGGTAAAAACTGCTGTTGTGCCACAGGGGTTTGCTCCAGGTCAGGTTGAGCAGGCGGGTGCGCGAATCGTCCGCCGCGCGCACGTCGAAATACCCGAGGCCCAGACTGCCCCAAGTGTTGAGGTTGACGCTCAGGGTCGCTTGTTCGCTGCGCTGGCTGAGGGTGGTGTACGGACTGTCGACCACCGTCAAGTCGGCATATTGATCACGTCGTTGCAAACGCTGCCAGGAGAAGCTGTAGCGCTGGCTGCTGTACTGATACCCCAGGCTCAGTTGCTGACCGCTTTCTCCGTCGAAACGACTTTGGCTGACGGCGCTGTTGAGCACGCCGAAATTGCCCAGGCGCATGTTGCCACCGATGCCGCCAAGGCTCAGGGCATCCGAGGCCTCGGCGTGGCTTTCCAGGGTGAAGTGATCGCTCAGGCCATAGCGCAGGCTGCCGGACGTGACACCGGGGCCATAACTGAAATCCTGCAAGCCGTATTCCTGGCGCAAGGTGCCGGCCGCCACGGAAAAGTCCGACAGGCCTTTTTGCAGCAAACTGCTGGTGACATAGAACGGCACCGTGGTCGACACCTGTCGCCCCAGTGCGTCGGTGGTGACCACCACGGCTTCGCCGGCACCGTTGATGAACGGAACATTGGTGAGCGTATAAGGGCCGGGCTGCAGATCGGCGCTGCTGGATTTGTAGCCGTTGATAAACAGATCCACCGAGGACGGCACGGCCGCTTCACCGGCGAACTGCGGCAAGGGGTACGTCACCAGGTCCGGGCGTACACCGAAATCACGGGACAGTTGCACCCCGCCCAAGCGCACCGAATTGCTCCAGGGCAAGGCGCCGCTGACCAGGTCGCCGGCTTCGTAGGTCAGCAGACGATCATCATCGGAGTATCGCCAGGTGGTGTCGTAACGCAGGTAGCCATTGTTCAGCGTGCTGACCCCATCCCCGGACATCGTACGGCGATACTGCCCGGTGTTGGACAGCGTGCCCCAGCTGTCGAACAGCCGCACTTCGTTCCACGCCGCCAGGTAGGTGCCGGCATCATCGGTGTCGTTGAGGTACAGGTCATAGTTGAACAATGCACCGAAACTGCTCAGGGCCGGGGTACGCGGGTAGGCCTCGCGGCGGCCGACAAACTGCTCGGGCAGCCAATCGGGCGGAACATCCAGCAGCAGGCGCTGGGCGTTGCTGTCGTACTCGCTGTGCAGACCTGGCAGGCTGTCGAGGCCGACTTCGGCACCGATGTGCTCCGGCAGTTTCATGCCGGTTTCACGCAAGACGCTGGCAGGCACGAAGAACTGCCCGTGGCGCTGCTCGACCGCCACGATCCGTCCGGTATTCATCTGGTTGACCACCAACTCCAGGAACAACTGCGCATCGGCCACCGCCTCCATGCCACTGGGCGGAGGCGGCAGGTCACCGGCCTTCGCGTGATGAACCAATGCCAGGCAACACACACAGCCAACGACCCGCAACGGACGCTGCAAACTGCGAGCCCAGCCCTGGCTCATTACCGCTTTTTGTCCGTCTATGGACCTTGTCCTCCCTTGCATCACCTTAGGTAAAAAACTCCCTGTGGTGAGCGTTGGGCTGCGAAGCAGCCCCAAACACATGCGCAGAGGTTTGTCTGACGCACCGCGCTGATGAATTCAGGACTGCTTCGCAGCCCAACGGGGATAAATCCCCTCGCCACAATGAACAATGCAGCCCTGCTGGACTCAGCGGACCGGCGTGATGCTCTGCACCTGTGGCGCGCCATTGACCCGTACCTGCAACGCCGGGTCGCCAGCCACCGGGCCGGGCGCGGGCCAACGCATCACGGCGCCGGGCAACACATACCCCAACAATCCTTCCACCAGCGGTTTGGCCTGGCCGCCCTGCTTGAGCGAAACATCGGTCAGCCGCGCATGCACCGCGCCCTGGTTGCGCACCTCGACAAAGGGACGTCCGTCCACCGCCACCGTGCGCCAGCTCAGATCCGGCAGGCCCACCCCTTTCGGATCGCGCCGACGGGTGGTGTCTTCCTTGCTCCACAGGCCTGCCCCGTAGGCGAACAGCGGCACCGAATAGCGCATCTGGAAACGAATCGCCGCCGCGGTTTTGCCATCGTCCACCACCGCAGGTTTCGCCGAGGGAATCTCGTCGATGATGATGCGGTAGGCCAACTCCTGCCCCGGCGGGATTTCCTTGGTGCGGGTCAGGCGCACCAGTTGTTTCTGACCCGGTTCGATCTTCGCCACCGGCGGGCTGCCGATCACATCGCGCTGGTTCTTGTACTGATCGCTGAAGCCACTCTGGCTCCAGGCAAATACACGAATTTGCAGGTTCGCCGTCTCGCTGCCGCGGTTTTCCAACCACAGGGCACTGGCTTGTTGATCGGCCTCCAGCACCGGATCGATCGGCCAAATCAGCACCGAGCTGGCGGCCTGCGCCTTGGCCGCCCCCAGCCACAACAGTGCCAACAGCATGCGGCCGACGACCGAGGGTCGTTGCGAAAGTGAAAACATGGATTGACTCCTTAAGCGGCTCGTTGCGCTACCACGACAGCTGCACCTGCAGCACATCGGTGTATGTCCCCCCAGGCTGATTGCCGGGTAATTGCACCTGACCGTAAATCGGCAGGCTGATGTTGTTCGCATCGCTGTAGGCCACCGCCACGCTTTGCCCAATCCCCAGGCTCTGGCTGAACGCCGCATCGCTAAACAACTGGTAGGCCACGCGGTTGCTGCCGGTGCTGAGCTGCATGTGCCGTCCGCCGCTGTTGTACTGTCCGCCATCGACGCTCATGTTCAGCGTCACGCCCGGCGTGCATTGCAACTGCACGCCCCCGGTCAGCGCCACCTGCACGGTGCCTGTGGCCAGCGCCGAGCGGCTGCCGAAATTCAGGCTGCCGTAATTCGACACCCCGCCGACCACCAGGCAACCGGGGATGATCGTGGCGCTGACCTGGAAGCTCTGGCTGGTGGCCGCCGACAACGGCAGCGGCGCGCTGCCCGCACACATCAGCAACAGCAACGCACAGCCCGTTCGATACATGGCCCTAGAACGTCAGCTCGACGGAAATGGTGTCGGTGTAAGTCCCCGCCGGCAGCCCGGCCTTGCCCAGCGCCTGCCCGTAGATATTCACGGTCTGCGCCACGCCGGTGCTGGGGGCGAGGTTGATCACCCCGTCGATGGCCAGCAGCTGCGAGTGTCCGGCGTCGGTGTACAGGTCGTAGGGCACATAGTTGGCGACACCGTCGAACAGCGCCCGCGTGCCTCCCGCCGACTGCCCGTCATGGGCGCCAGCCCGCACCTTGACCGTCGGCGTGGTGCCGGCGGAGCAAAGAATCGACAGCGCCCCGCCGCCACCGCCCAACACTTGTCCGGTGGCGGTGGTGAACAAACTGTTGGCCGTGCCGAAGTTCAAGGCGCCGAAGTTCAGACCGGTAGAACCGCCGGAACCGTTGACCTGGCAACTGCTGATCAGGATCAGGCTCGAGTTGATCTGGCCGGTGACGGTGGTGGCCGCCTGGACGCCGGACGCCAGCGTCAGGCCAAGCAGCGACAAACCTATCCTTGATGCAAACGTACGCATGGTGTCCGTCCTCTACGGGGTTACCAGTCGAGCGTCACCGTCAAGGTGTCGGAGTAGACACCGGCCGGGAGCGCGCGAGTATTGGCCACCACCGAGCCGAATACCGGAATCGGTATCTGCGCCCCACTGGTGACAGCGAAATTGTGTTGTTGGCCGATGCTGTAGCTCTGGTTGCCGGAGGCATCGAAGAACAGTTGATAGGCAATGGTCTGGCGGCCATTGCTCAGGCGGCGCGTGGTGCCGTCGCCATGGGTGCCGCCATCGATGGTGACGGTGAAACCGGTGACCGAGGGGTTGCAGGCCACGTTCAGCGTGCCACTGGCCTCATCACTGACGCGGGCCTTGATCGGGTTGTCCCAGGTCGGGCCGTGCTGGCCGAAATCCAGCGTGCCGAAATCGCTGACCGGGCTGCTGGTGTCGGCACCATTGGTCACCTCGCAACCGGCGATGAGCGTCAGCCGCGCCTGAATCTGCCCGCTGACGGTAGCTTGCGTGATACCCGCCGGCAGCACCAATGCGCTCGCGACGGCAACGGTCCAGAACCTTGTCATCTGACCCATCCCAATCCCTCAGGACCCGAAAAACCGTCGTTCATCCTCAAACGACCCTTCCCTGCACAACCCGGACTCCGCCAGGTCGCTTGCTGCCGATGCGCTCACCAGGTGAGCGTCACCTTGACGACATCCGAATAACGGTCGACCGGAGGAATCCCGACCATCGGTTCGATACGGGCATACAGCGGCAAATCCACCGAGCCGGTATCGGGTACACGACCGCTGACCGGCACATCCACCGCCAGCGGAATACGTCGCGCCGGGTCCTGATACAGGCGATAGGGAATGGGTTTGCTGTGTTCGGCGTTGCCCGCCATGTAGCGCACGTCGCCGACACCACCGTGCAGGCCGCCATCGACGCGTAATTGATAAGGGGTATCGGGGTTGCACTCGAGCCGTGGCAAGCGCTCGTTCATCAGCGCCGCGCCCAGTGGCCCGGCGGGATTGTCGAGCCGCGCGGTGCTGCCGAAGTCCAGCACGCCGAGTTGCTCGATACCTGCAGTGCGTTGTTTTCCCACCAACTGGCAACCACGTTGCACGTCGACCCGCACCTGAATCTGGAGCTCGGCGGCCGACACCATCGTACTTAGCCCTGCACCCAAGACTGCCAATACCACACGTCCATTCACGGCCCCATTCCTTTTGCGGGGTGTCTTGTAAGACTGAGGTTAGCAACGCGTCGGAAAATCGCCAGTTGCCAAGGAGAAATTGGATCCATAGCGTTACAGTGATTTCGTATGGCCATTACCGGGAAACATCACGTCAGTCGCGGGTAATAAATTGTACACGCCGCAGTATTCTGTCCAATTCTGCCCAGAATCCATCGACACAACTGGAAGCAAATTCCCGCCTCTGGTTACACTATGTCGCCGCAGCTCGGGGAGCCTGCTTGAACACATCGGGGTGAAATCACAGTGGCCGTTCGACCGCCCAACCGTTCGCGACTCACACCGCGCTGGACATCGTTGCGCCGTCTCTTTGGCAAGGCATCGAGCAACAGTGCCGCGGGTGGACAAGTGATCCATGACTACTTTCACCGCAAAGCCCACTCCCAGGGCTACACCCTCAGCCTCAGCCAGCAACGCGTGATCCACAGCATGGCGCAGCACGCCGCGACGTTGTTGGGTGCCGCGGCGCAATCCCAACCCGGCCTCTACCTGCACGGCGCAGTAGGGCGCGGCAAGAGCTGGCTGCTCGATGGTTTCTTCCAGGCCGTCCCTGTCGCAGAAAAACAGCGCCTGCATTTCCACGAATTTTTTGCCGAGTTACATCAAGGGATGTTCAAGCATCGCAATCAGCCCGATGCACTGGCGACCGCCCTCGATGAACTGCTGCTCGATTGCCGGGTGCTGTGCTTCGACGAATTCCACGTCCACGACATCGGTGATGCGATGCTGATTACGCGGTTGTTCAAGGCGTTATTCGGCCGCGGCATTCTGCTGCTCGTCACCTCGAATTACCCGCCGGAAGGCCTGTTGCCCAACCCGCTCTACCACGCGCGCTTCAAACCGGTGATCGACCTGATCAATGCACGCATGCAGGTGATGGAAGTCGGTGGACCGCACGACTACCGCAGCCAGGTCAGAACCCACGCGCAACAACTGTTTACCCAAGGGCAGTACGTCTGGCCCGCCACGCCGGCACAACGCCAGGCCTCGAACCTGCCGGCCGTCGATGCACCGGCCATTGCCCTGCCGGTCGGCACCCGTCACCTGCCCGCCCGCTACTGCAACGGACGCACCATCGGCTTTACCTTCAGCGACCTGTGCGACCACCCCACGGCGGTTATGGATTACCTGGAACTGTGCCGACGTTTCGATCACTGGATCATCGACGACCTGCCCAACCTGGCCGATTGTTCGATAGCCGCCCAGCAGCGCTTCATCAATCTGGTGGACGTTTTATACGATCAGGACAAGCACCTGATATTGCTCGGCCAGCGTTCGTTGCGCGAAAGCCTGGGGGGTGACGCCATCGACCTGGCGCGTACGCGCAGTCGGTTGGGGCAGTTGGTTGAGGTCAGGGAAGTGGTCTGACCGATAGTTTTCGGTGAAGGCAGCCGGCCTCTTCGCGAGCAGGCTCGCTCCCACAGTTGAATGTGGTGTGCGATCTAATGTGGGAGCGAGCCTGCTCGCGAAGGCGGCCTGACAGGCATACATACTCCCGCTATCATGCCGCCCATTCCTTGATCAACAGCGAACCCTCTTCATGCACACCCTTGCTCAACTGCGCGCCGGCACGCTGGCGGGTATCACTCGCCTGGACCTCAGTTGTGGCCTGACCGAGTTTCCCCGGGAAATCTTCGACCTGGCCGACTCCCTGGAAGTGCTCAACCTCAGCGGCAATGCCTTGAGCAGCCTGCCGGACGACCTGCACCGCCTGACCCGCATGCGCGTGTTGTTCTGCTCCGATAACCAGTTCACCGAGCTGCCGGCTTGCGTGGGTCAATGCGCAGCGCTGACCATGATCGGCTTCAAAGCCAACCGCATCGAACGCGTGACCGGTGAGGCATTGCCGCCCCTGCTGCGCTGGCTGATCCTGACTGACAACCGCATCAGCGAGCTGCCCACCGAGCTGGGGGAACGCCCATACCTGCAAAAACTCATGCTCGCGGGCAACCGGTTGCAGCAGTTGCCCGACAGCCTGCGTCATTGCCATCGGCTCGAACTGATCCGCATCGCCGCCAACCGCCTGACCGAGTTGCCTCAATGGCTGCTGTCCCTGCCGAGCCTGACCTGGCTGGCCTACGCCGGTAATCCGCTGGAAACCGAAGCCGCTTTTGAAGCGACGGCGGATATTGCCTGGTCGCAACTGCACCTTGAAAAGATCCTCGGTGAAGGCGCGTCGGGTGTGATCCATCGAGCCACGTGGACACCACCGGGACAACCCTCCACACCGGTTGCCGTCAAACTCTACAAAGGCGAAATGACCAGCGATGGCTCGCCCCTGCACGAAATGAACGCCTGCATCACCGCAGGCCTTCACCCCAACCTGATTCGCGTTGAAGGGCAGATCATCGATCATCCGCAACAAACGGCCGGGCTGGTGATGCAACTGATCGGGCCGCAGTTTCGCAACCTCGCCAGTTTGCCAAGCCTGGCGTCATGCAGCCGTGACGTCTACGCCGACGACACGCGCTTCAATGCCGACAGTGCCCTGCGCATTGCCCGAGGCATCGCTTCGGTGGCCGGGCACCTTCATCACCAGGGCATCACCCACGGTGACCTCTATGGCCACAACATCTTGTGGAATGAGCAAGGCGATTGCCTGTTGGGCGACTTCGGTGCGGCGTCTTTCCATGCCACGCAGGACAGCCTTGAAAGCCGTGCGTTGCAGCGAATCGAAGTGAGAGCGTTCGGGATTTTGCTGGGGGAATTGCTCGAGCGGATTGATTCAGGGTTGGGCGATGAGCAGCGTGTTCAGCTGGAGGACTTGCAGCAGCGTTGCTGTCAGCCGGATGTGCTGGCGCGTCCTGGGTTTGGCGAGATTGTTCAGTTATTGCCGCAGTAGCTAAAAGATCGCAGCCTGCGGCAGCTCCTACAGGGTTCTGTGTAACCCTGTAGGAGCTGCCGCAGGCTGCGATCTTTTAATGTTTAACCCGCCAACCCGACAAACATGTCCTGCACGTCGTCATGGTTATCGAGGCCTTCGAGGAAGGCTTCGACTTCTGCCATCTGCTCGTCGCTCAGGCCGCTGACCGGGTTCTTCGGCTGATAGCCCAGCTTGGCCGACAGCACGGTGAAACCTTGCTCTGGCAGAGCTTTCTGTACCGCATCGAGGTCTGTTGGCTCGGTCAGGAACAGGGTCGCGCCGTCTTCACCCGGCTCGAAGTCCTGGGCGCCGGCTTCGATGGCGGCCATTTCCGGGTCGGCATCCGGGGTGTCCGGGGAGGCTTCGATCATGCCCACGTGGTTGAAATCCCAGGCCACCGAACCGGAAGCGCCCAACTGGCCCTTGCGGAAGGCGACGCGGATTTCAGCGACGGTACGATTGATATTGTCCGTCACGCATTCAACGATCAGCGGCACCTGATGCGGCGCAAAGCCTTCATAGGTCACGCGATGGTATTGCACGGTTTCACCCAGCAAACCCGCACCTTTCTTGATGGCGCGATCCAGGGTTTCCTTGGGCATCGAAGCTTTCTTGGCCTGCTCAACCACCAGACGCAGGTGTGCGTTGGTAGCGACATCAGCGCCGTTGCGCGCAGCAATGGTGATTTCCTTCACCAGTTTGCCGAAGATCTTGCCCTTGGCATTGGCTGCCGCTTCTTTGTGTTTAACCTTCCACTGTGCGCCCATTACTCACTCTCTTGTCTATGGCGCCGAGACATCTATTGGCCGACGCATGGCGCCAAGTTTATACGGCCTAAAGTCGGCAATCGACCAAAAATTCATGACCGGTCCGCCGCCCCTATCGGCATCTTCCGTCAGTAACTTCACCGGTCGTTGTAGGGCGATTCTGAAACTTCGATTTGCGATGACTACAGGATGCTGGGGTTTCGTACCCTTTTCACCCGTTCTCCATGGCAGAAGCGCATTCGATGCTTAACGACAAGGAAAGTCCCTTCACCCTGACCCTCCTCAATGAAGACTTGAGTCTGCAGGTGCTGCAGTTCAGGGGTCACGAGGCCCTCAACCAACCCTATCGCTTCGACATCGAAGTGCTCGGCCTGGCACCGGCCATGCCTCTGGAGCGTTTACTGCAACAACCGGCACATCTGGACCTGGGACAAGGCCCGGGTATTCATGGCGTGCTGCACAGCGTCGGTCGCGAACATCACGGGGCGCAGTGGGTCCGCTACAAACTGGTCCTGGTGCCCGCCTTGCAGGGGCTGGATCAGCACCGATCACGGCGGGTCTTCCAGCACTTGAGCGTGCCGATGATCCTGCACCAGTTGTTGGTGGAACATGGCCTGCCCGACAGCAGCTATCGCTTTGAACTGGCGACCGGGCACTATCCGCCGCGACCTTTTTGTATTCAGTACGAGGAAACCGACCTGGCCCTGTTGCAACGGCTGTGTGAGGAAGAAGGTATTCACTACCACTTCGAACATCATCACCACGATCATGTGCTGGTGTTCGCTGAAGACAGCCTGAGCTTTGCGCAGGAACCGCTGCTGATGACGTTCCAGGGCGATGGACCCAGCCCTGGCGACTCACCGACGATCAGCGAACTGTTCCAGCGCCATGACACGCCAGCCTTTTCACAGCACCTGGATACCCGCAACCGCGGCGCAGCGGGCCATACCGACATCGCAGCCAACCATACCGTTGCCCAGGCAGTGCCACTCTCGCCTCGCCCCACGTTCGAACAACGCCATCAGGATCAAACCGCCCGCCGGCAGCTTGAGCGCCTGCGTTGCCCGCAGATGCAGATTCACGGCCAAAGCAATCACGAGCTATTGCGCAGCGCCCATATCGTGCAAGTGGCCGAACATCCTCTGAAGGGTTTCAACGATCAATGGTTGGTGACCGAGGTGCGACATCAGTGGCAACAGGGATCGACGATCGCGTCGGGTGCACCGGCAATACCGCCGCGTTACCGCAATCAATTCACCGCAGTGCCCTGGTCAACCGTGTTCCGCGCGGCGCTCAAACAGGTCCGACCGAACATCCCCGGTTTTCAGCCTGCCCGGGTATGTGGCCAGACCGGACACCCGACGGTGCTGGATAAACAAGGTCGCATCCAGGTCTGTTTGTGGCCCTCCCCTGAACAGGAGCCCGAGCCTTGCGAAGGTCTCTGGATGCCCATTGTCCTGGCAGTGTCGGACAGCCTTTTCGATCCGTCGCAAATGCCACTGGCCGGCAGCGACGGGCTGGTCAGTTTCCTCGATGGCGACCCCGACCGACCGCTGTTCTGCGCCAACCTGGCGCAACGCCAGACACCTCGACCGATCCGCGCCACGAAGCCATGCAACGATACCGGTCTACTGCTCGACTGGCTGATCAGCAGGCCGCAGCCATAGGCTGGAAGCCTGAAGCGCTGAGCATTGCTCAGCCCTTATCCGCCTTGCCCGCCGCTGCCGCGAACTTCGCCAGGCGCACGTCCAGATGCCGCGGCCTGCGACCGTGATCTTCGGCGCGTTCCTTGCGGCGGATGGCGTTGCGCACCATCAATGAGCCGAGGTAACGAATCGGTTCCGGCGGGAAGAAGCCCAACGGCCCGTTCACCAGCGGCGAACGGGTCCAGGGGTTGTCGAGGCCCTGGACCATCGAAGCCAATATCTGCCCGCCCATGTGACACGGTCCGACCCCGCTGCCGGAATACCCGAAGCCGTAAAACACGTTGCCACTGGCACTCATCTGCCCGAAGAACGGCAGCCCCGTGACCGAACGATCCGACGGCCCATTCCACGTCGATTCGACCTTGACGTCGGCGAAGACCGGGAAAAAATCCGCCAGGCTGTTTTTCAACAAATCTGCATAGGGCGACGGCTGGTCGAACACCGGCAGCATCCGCCCGCCATAAGCAAAGGTGTTGCCGCCCTTGCCCAGCATGATCCGACCGTCCGGGGTGTTGTGGTAGTAATGCACGAAAATCCGCGAATCGAGCACCGTGACACCACTGGTCAAACCGATTTCGTTGAGCAGGTCGGGCCGCGGTTCGGTGATCGCCATGTCGCTGGACACGATCGCCACGCTGCGCTCGAACTGCGGGAAAGCGCGGGCCATCCAGGCGTTCATCGCCAGCACCACACGATCAGCGCGAACGGTGCCATTAGCCGTTTGAATCCCCACCGGTTTGCCTTCTTCCAGCCCGGTCATGGCGGTATGTTCATGAATTTTCACCCCCAATTGCAGGGCCACGCGGCGCAAGCCGCGCACCAGTTTGCCCGGCTGCACACTGGCCGCTGCCGGGGAAAACCAGCCTTCCAGATGTTTGCTGGAGCCGGCCATACGCTGCACGTCCGCCAGCGGTCGCTGGGTAAACGAATTGATGCCCTGGCGCTCCAGCGCCGCGATCACGGCATCGGTCGAACCCAACTGGGCGCGATTGGTCGCGGTGTAGAGGGTGCCGTCGAGGCGGTAGTCGGCCTCCACCCCGTACTGCTCGCAGAAGGCGCCAATAGCGTGGATGCTGCGCTCCGATTCCTTGACCAGACGCACCGCCTCCTCGACGCCAAACAACCGCTCGAGAGTGAAGTACTTGGCCGACCACGACAGTGCGCAACCACCGTTGCGCCCGCTGGCACCGGCACCGCAGATGTCTGCTTCGATCAGCAATACATCCAGTTCGGGGTTCTGCTCCTTGAGCATGATCGCGGTCCATAACCCGGTATAACCACCGCCGACGATGCAGACGTCGGTGCGAACGTCGCCTTGCAGTGGCGGGCAGGTCTCGGACGTTTCAGCCTTCAGGGCCTGGTCCAGCCAAAAGGGTCTCATGGGTCAATCTCCGGTCAGATCTCCACACGTCAGCCTGCCGCACGCGCAACAGGCCGCGAGTGGCAAGGTTCAGGTACGCAGGGGTTTGATGTCCATCGGCCGGTTAGGCACGAAGGGGTAGTTGGTTTTCAGGCCGCCAGGGCGACTGTTCCAGTGCGGAATCAGCACCAGCGCGGAGAACATCGCGCAGCCGGCGAAAACGATGAACACGGTGACGGAGTCGAAATAGCCCGGTAGCAAACCGCCCAGGACCGCCCCGACCGAACCGCAGCCGTTGACGAAGCCTGCTGCCGTGGCGCCGGCCTTGGCGGTGCCGAAATCGATGGCGGCGGCACCGCTGATCATCGAGTCCGGCCCGTAAAGCGTCAGGCCCATGACAAACAACAGCGCCACCACCAGCGCCACGCTACCGGTGTGCAGCGCCCCCATGAAGAAGGCCAGCGACACGGTCAGCGCCAACAGGCTGATGACACAGGCCGGCATGCGTCGGGCACCGAACAGTTTGTCGGAGGCCAGACCGATCATGATCGGCCCGAGCAACCCGGCCAGCTCGAACGCCGTGGGAATGATCGCCGCGCCCACCTTGCCCACCGAAGGCATCTGCTCGAAAACGATCACCGGGCCCCACAGCAGAATCGCGTAACGCGCCGGTTTGAGCATGAAGTACGCAAGCCCCAGGATCAGCACGGTGCGGTTGCGCAGGATTTCCTTCAACGGTTCCAGGACGCTGATCTTGCTTTGGGCGTGTGCCTCTTCAGCCGTCAACTGCGGTTCAGGCTCCACGGCCGGCAAGCCCACATCTTCAGGTTTATTGCGTTGGAAAATAAAAAACAGCACGGCGACCAGCCCAACCACCGCCGCACTGGAAATGAACGCCGCATGCCATGTACCGATGAGCGTGTACGCCCACCAACCGGCAAACGGCGAAGCCACCAAACCGCCAAAGGCGTAGCAGGAACTCCAGAGCCCCAGTACCCGCCCACGCTGCTCGGCGGGAAAGAAACTGCCGAGGTTCTTGCACAGCCCCGACCATCCCGTGGACTGCGCCAGGCCCTGGATCAGCATGCAGGTGGCGAAAATCGGCAAGGTGGCGAAACTGCCCATCACCAACGCCGCCGCCGCAGAAATCAGCAAACCACCGAGGACCACAACCCTGGGACCGAAGCGGTCGGCGAGGATGCCCCAGGTGAATTGGCCGACGGCGTAAGCGGTCAGGTAGATGGCATCAAGGTTGGCCATGGCCATTTTGTCGAGCATGAACGTCGGGTCTTCGCCGATCCCGAGTTTGGCGACGGAAAACGCTTTGCGGGTGAAGTAGAAAGCGGCGTAGGCGAGCCAGGTGATCGCGAAGATCTGCACGCGCCAACGCTTGATGGTGCCGATGTGCTTGTTCATTGTGGTTCTGACCTCAGGGTGTGAGTGTGCCGGCAGAATTGGAAGAAAACGCCTGTGTTTTTATTGTTGAGCACTGCGAAATCGCCCGATCCCTGTGGACGATTCCGGTCAGATGAGTCCTGCTGTTGCACGCACAGGCTCATGGCCACCGTTGCTGTTCGACTGACCAGTCACCGGGGCTGGAGCGGATCAAAACAATTACTGATTAATAAGTGAAATCGATTTATCGTATTTCAAAAATAAGCCCAGCTTGTTATTGGAGGTTCGATGTCGGTTTCCCACGCTCAGCTCAAGGCTTTCCACGCCGTGGCCGTTTACGGGAGCTTCACCAAAGCCGCCGAACGACTGTTTCTTACGCAGCCGGCAATTTCCGATCAAGTGCGCAAACTCGAAGAGCGCTACGGCGTGCTTCTGTTTCATCGCAACAAACGCTCGGTGCGCCTGACGGATTTGGGCGAGCGTCTGCTCGGCGTCACCCAGAAATTGTTTGTGATCGAAGCCGAGGCCCAGGAGTTGTTGCAGGACTCCCAGGCTTTGCAAACCGGCAGCCTGATTCTGGCCGTGGACGCCCCGGTGCATGTGCTGCCGCAGATCGCCCGGTTCTGCGAGCGTTATCCCGGCATCAGCGTGAAGATCGAAACCGGCAACACCGATGAATCGCTGTTCCGGCTCTTCAACTACCAGGCCGACCTGGCGTTGCTGGGCCGCGACGTCAGCGACGAACGCCTGATTTCCTTGCCGCTGCGCAATGACCCGATGGTGGCGTTCGTTTCACGCAACCACCCTTGGGCCGACCGTGAATCCATCTGCCTGGCGGACCTCGACGACACGCCGCTGGTGCTGCGGGAAATCGGCTCGGTGACGCGCCAGACCCTGGAAGAAGAAATGGCCGGCGCGGGGTTTCGGATTCGTCCGGCGATTCAGGTTGAAGGTCGCGAGGCGGCGCGTGAAGCGGTGGTGGTGGGGATTGGCGTGGGGGTGGTTTCCGCTGCCGAGTTCGGCGCGGATTCCAGGGTGTGCGCGTTGCCGATTACCGATTGCAAAAGGCGCTTGACCGAGACCTTGGTGTGCTTGCGCGAGCAGAGTTCGCGGCGGATTGTGGCGACGTTTCTAGAGATGGTGCGCGAGAGTTTGGTGTAAGCAGGTCTGGCCTCATCGCGAGCAAGCTCTGCTCCTACGGATATGAGTCGATCACAACAAATGGACTCGACTGAAATCTGTAGGAGCAAAGCTTGCTCGCGATGCAGGCGCTTCGGTCTACCTGACCGGCACCAACCCGAAAAACGCCTGTATCAGGCGCAAATCCCGCCGCCGTTCCATGCACCCCATCATGTGCCGGTTCACCAGTCCCTCGCCAATGATCGGCACCGCCGCGACCCGTGGGTCATGGCTGACTTCCACCGACGACACCACCCCCACTCCCAGTTCTGCCGCCACGGCCTCGGTCACCGCTTCACGACTGTCGAGCTCCAGCAGCACCCGCGGATTGACCTTGGCCTGGGCACAGGCCTCATCGAACGTGCGCCGGGTGATCGAGCTCGGCTCACGCAGCACCATGATCACCTGATCCAAATCCTTGAGCGCCACGCCCTTGGTCCTCGAAGCCCAAGGATGACCGTCGGGCACCAGCGCACAAATGCGCGACTCGCTCAGCGCTTGCAGGTGCAGGCCCTTGCGCGGCTCGACTTCGGTCAGCACCGCCACATCGGCATGCTCGGACAACAACGCCGCCAAGGTTTCCTGGGCGTTGCCCAAACGCAGGTTCACGGTAATCCCCGGATAACGCGCACGCAGGCTCGCCAGCATCGGCATGACCATGTGCGGTCCGTCCGCTGCCACTTCCAGACGCCCGGTGAGCAACTGTCGATTGGCTTCCAGCATCACCTGCGCTTCCTCGGCCAGGCCAAACATCGCCCGGGTGATCGCTGCCAGTTTGGTGCCCTCTTCCGTCAATTCCACCCGTCGCGCGGTGCGACGCAACAGGGTGATCTGGTAGTGCTCCTCCAGCGCCTTGATGTGTCCGGTGACCGCCGGTTGGCTGATGAACAAGCGCGCCGCCGCCCGGGTGAAGCTGCCCTCACGGGCCACGGCATCGAAAGCGCGGAGCTGAAACAGGTTCATGAATAAGTCCTACTGATGGCTGGCATAACAACAAACAATTTGATTGATAACACGGCAAATTGCAATTTAAGCCCCGTAGCTTCATCCCATCGATTGCGAGGACACGAGAATGAGTATTGCCGCACCCATCCTGCTCACCCCCGGCCCGTTGACCACGTCCGCCCGCACCCGTCAGGCGATGATGGTTGACTGGGGTTCATGGGATGACCGCTTCAACCAACTGACTGCCAGCCTGTGCGAACAACTGCTGGCGATCATCAACGGCGCCGCCAGCCACCACTGCGTGCCCCTGCAAGGCAGCGGCACCTTTGCAGTGGAAGCAGCGATCGGCACCCTGGTGCCCCGCGACGGCAAAGTGCTGGTGCTGATCAATGGCGCCTACGGCAAACGCCTGGCGAAAATCTGCGAAGTGCTCGGTCGCTCTTTCAGCACCTTCGAAACCGCCGAAGACGAACCGACCACCGCCGCCGACGTCGACCGCCTGCTGCGGGCCGATACTGGCATCACCCACATTGCGCTGATCCACTGCGAAACCAGCACCGGCATCCTCAACCCGCTGCCGGAAATCGCCCAGGTTGTGCAGCAGCACGGCAAGCGTTTGATCATCGATGCCATGAGTTCCTTTGGTGCCCTGCCGGTCGATGCGCAGCAGATTCCGTTCGACGCCTTGATCGCCGCATCCGGCAAATGCCTGGAAGGCGTACCGGGCATGGGCTTCGTCTTTGCCAACAAGCAATCCCTGGCCGCCGCTGCCGGCAACTCGCATTCGCTGGCGATGGACCTGTTCGACCAGCACGCCTATATGCAGAAGACCGGTCAGTGGCGCTTCACCCCGCCGACCCACGTGGTCGCGGCGCTGCACGAAGCCCTGCTGCAATACAACGAAGAAGGCGGCCTGCCGGCGCGGCATGCGCGTTATGCCGCCAACTGCCAGGCGCTGATGGAAGAGATGGGTAAGCTGGGCCTGCGCAGCTTTCTACCGGCCGCCATCCAGGCGCCGATCATCGCCACCTTCCACGCGCCCAAAGATCCGCGCTACCAGTTCAAAGAGTTCTATGAACGGGTCAAGGCCAAGGGTTACATCCTCTACCCCGGCAAACTGACCCAGGTCGAGACCTTCCGCGTCGGCTGCATCGGTCATGTCCAGCCTGCCGAAATGCGCGAAGCGGTTGCCGCCATCGGCGAAGTGCTGCGCGAGATGGAAGTGCTCGACATCTGAATAAAAAGACACCGCCGTCCCCCTGTGGGAGCGGGCTTTTGTGGCGAGGGGATTTATCCCCGTTGGGCAGCGAAGCGGCCCCTGAATCAAAAACCGCGGTGTATCAAATACACCGCACTAAATGGTTTTGCGACTGCTACGCAGCCGAACGGGGATAAATCCCCTCACCACAAAAGCCCGCTCCCACCTGAAAGCAGCTCTCCAATTAGCCAGTTGCCACAGGAATTTGATCACCATGAACTACGCAAACCCAACTCAACTGCAAGCCGCCATCCTCGACTGGGCCGGCACCGTCGTCGACTTCGGCTCTTTTGCGCCGACCCAGATTTTTGTCGAAGCCTTCGCCGAGTTCGACGTGCAGGTCTCCATCGACGAAGCCCGTGGCCCGATGGGCATGGGCAAGTGGGACCACATCCGCACCCTGTGCGACCTGCCGGAAGTCGCCGAGCGTTACCGCAAAGTGTTCGGCCGCACGCCGACCGACGATGACGTCACGGCCATCTACCAGCGCTTCATGCCGCTGCAGATCGAAAAAATCGCGGAGCACTCGGCATTGATTCCAGGCGCCCTGGACACCATCGCCAACCTGCGTCAGCAAGGGATCAAGATCGGCTCCTGCTCCGGTTACCCGAAACAGGTGATGGACAAGGTCGTCGAACTGGCCGCCACCAACGGCTACGTCGCCGACCACGTGGTGGCCACCGATGAAGTGCCGAACGGTCGGCCATGGCCGGCTCAGGCTCTGGCCAACGTGATCGCTCTGGGTATCGATGACGTCGCCGCCTGCGTGAAGATCGACGACACCGTGCCGGGCATCCTCGAAGGTCGCCGTGCCGGCATGTGGACCGTGGCCTTGATCTGCTCGGGCAACGCGCTGGGCCTGGACTACGAAGGCTATCGTGCCCTGGGCAGCGACAAGTTGGACAGCGAGCGCAAGCGCATCCACAAGCTGTTCGAAAGCTCGCGCCCGCACTACATGATCGACACCATCACAGACCTGCCGGAAGTGATCGCCGACATCAACAAACGCTTGGCAAAAGGCGAAATGCCGCAAGCCCACTGATCCCGCCCTCATCCTGGTAGGAGCCGAGCTTGCTTGCGATAACGGCCTGTCAAACAACATCCATGTTGAATGAACCACCGCCATCGCGAGCAAGCTTCGCTCCTACAGATATTGGCAGGACACACCGCCGATCCATTGTAGGAGCCGAGCTTGCTCGCGATGACGGCCAGTCAAACAACATCCATGTTGAATGAACCACCGCCATCGCGAGCAAGCTTTGCTCCTACAGGTGTTGGCAGGACACACCGCCGATCCATTGTAGGAGCCGAGCTTGCTCGCGATAACGGCCTAACATTCAACATTGATGTTGGCTGACACACCGCGATCGCGAGCAAGCTCAGCTTCTACAGGTATTCGGCGTTTATTTTGCTCGATCAGCTGATTTAGAGCATTGAACCTGCACGGGTGTCAGGCGAACCGGCTGAAACAGGATTACAGTTAAAGCACACCGTCGACCAAGAACGGTGGCTTGACCTGACCTGTGAGGAACGCCGCATGCCGTGGAAGAATTCTGCTTCACGCTACAGCACCGTA
The DNA here is from genome assembly GCF_050990305.1 of Pseudomonas putida. Lineage (GTDB taxonomy): Bacteria > Pseudomonadota > Gammaproteobacteria > Pseudomonadales > Pseudomonadaceae > Aquipseudomonas > Aquipseudomonas putida_AH. Next base: position 4,309,614 of record NZ_CP158817.1, read on the forward strand.
TCGATCGCGCTGCATTGGTTGATGCTGGTCCTGTTGGCACTGGTTTATGCCTGTATCGAGTTTCGTGGCATTTTTCCCAAGGGCAGTGGCGGACGAACGCTGATTGTCGAATCGCACTTCATGCTCGGCCTGACGGTGTTTGTCCTGGTCTGGCTACGGTTGTTCGCCCGCACCTTCGGCCCGGCGCCACAGATTTTCCCGGCATCGCCTCAATGGCAAACAGCATTGGCCAAACTGATGCATTGGGCGCTGTACCTGTTCATGATCGCCACGCCGATTCTCGGCTGGCTGACCACCAGCGCCAAAGGCAATCAAGTGATGTTCTACGGTGTCGACCTGCCGTTGCTGGTGGCTGAAGACAAAGTGTTCGCCAAACAACTGCAGGAATGGCACGAGCTCGCCGGCACCCTCGGCTACTGGTTGATCGGCCTGCACGCCGTGGCCGCGCTGTATCACCATTATGTGGTGGGGGATAACACCTTGTTGCGGATGATGCCCAAGCGTGTAAATCGCAATTCCTGATTCCGGAGAATCCCAACTGTAGGAGCGAGCCTGCTCGCGATAGCGGTGTGTCTGACACATCGATACTGAATGTGTCACCGCCATCGCGAGCAGGCTCGCTCCTACAGTTATTTGGGTGTTAACCCCCGCCGCCCCTGCAAGCCGCCGGTATGCATGAATATCAGCCGCGTACCTGGAGCAAATTTTCCCGCCTCGACTTGCTGTCTGAGCGCCATTAATGCCTTGCCGGTGTACAACGGTTCAAGGGGCACGCCGCTGGCGTGTTCGGTTTGTTCGATGAATTCGAGCAGCTGCGGATCAACCTTGGCAAAGCCACCCCGGCTGGCGTCGAACAGTTCATAGACGGCGTTTGTCACATCCGCCTCCTCCAGAATCCGCTCGACCTGCTGCGCCACCCCATGATCGTCAGGCACCGCCAACGCGCCGTAGACCGGATGATCGCCAGCTTCGGCCAGCACCAACCCGGCCAGGGTGGTGCCGGTTCCGCAGGCCAGCCACCAGGCGTCGTAGTCGCTCCACGCCAGACCGTTCAGTTGCTCGCGCACGAATGCCTTGAGCTGCATGCACCCCTCTGCGCCCGATAAACCGCCGCCACCTTCCGGGACCGCAAACAGATCGGGGTACTGCGCCAGCCATGGCTCCCAGAATCCGGGATCGTGCCGCGCGCGATAACCGCCATAGCCCAGCCAATGCAGTTGCATGCCGAACGCCTGCAAGTCCTTGACCGTTGGTGTTTCCTGCGGATGCCCACGCAATAACCCCACCGTGGCAAAGCCGAAGCGCTTGCCGGCCGCCGCCAGTGCATGCAGGTGGTTGGAGTGCGCGCCACCCAGGCTGATGATGCCCTTGGCAGCTGTTCGGTCGGCGGCCTTGAGGTGTTCGATGAGCTTGAACCACTTGTTGCCGCTGATCAGCGGGTCGATGAGGTCCAGGCGCAGGATGGCGACTTCGATACCGGCCTTGGTGAGCCAGTCGAGAGGGAGGCGTTCGAGGGGGGCTTTGGGTAGCCAGTCGTTGGGAGGGAGAAGCATTGATGCTGGCTCTAGTAAAACAGTCGGCATCTTAGCAGGCTTGAGGACGCTTTCGCGGGCAAGCCTCGCTCCTACGGTTCCAATGTGACTGTAGGAGCGAGGCTTGCCCGCGAAAAGCATGGGCCTGTGTATTACAACTGCGCCGCCAACCGCGAACCCTGATTGATCGCCCGCTTGGCATCCAGCTCCGCTGCCACATCCGCACCACCGATCAGGTGCACGTTCTGCCCTGCCGCCACCAGGCCTTCCTGCAATTCGCGCAGCGGGTCCTGCCCGGCACAGATCACGATGTTGTCCACCGGCAGCACCTGAGGCTCACCGGCTTCGCCGATGCGGATGTGCAGGCCTTCATCATCGATCTTCAGGTATTCGACGCTGTTGAGCATCTGCACCTGCTTGTTCTTGAGGCCCGTGCGGTGAATCCAGCCGGTGGTCTTGCCCAGGCCGTCGCCGACCTTGGATTTCTTGCGTTGCAGCAGGAACACTTCGCGGGCCGGTGCATGGGGCGTGGCCTTGATGCCGGCGACACCGCCGCGCGCTTCCAGGTGCGTATCGATGCCCCACTCTTTCCAGAATTCTTCGCGGTTCAGGCTGGTGGCCTGCCCTTGATGAACCAGGAACTCCGAGACGTCGAAACCGATACCGCCAGCGCCGATCACCGCGACACGCTTGCCCACCGGTTTGCGCTCAAGCAGCACGTCCAGGTAGCTCAGCACCTTGGCATGCTCCACGCCGGGAATGGCCGGCACTCGCGGCGCAATACCGGTGGCCAGGATAATCTCGTCGTAACCACCCTCGACCAGGCTGGCCACATCAACACGGGTGTTCAGGCACACCTCGACGTTAGTGGTCTGCAATTTACGGCCGAAATAGCGCAGGGTTTCGTAGAACTCTTCCTTGCCCGGCACACGCTTGGCGACGTTGAACTGGCCGCCGATTTCGCTGGCCGAATCAAACAGCGTCACCTGATGGCCTCGCTCAGCGGCAACCGTCGCTGCAGACAAACCGGCGGGACCTGCACCGACCACGGCGATCTTCTTCAGTTGCTGCACCGGCAGATAGTTGAGTTCAGTCTCGTGGCAGGCACGCGGGTTGACCAGGCAACTGGTCAACTTGCCGCCGAAGGTGTGGTCCAGGCAGGCCTGGTTGCACCCGATGCAGGTGTTGATTTCGTCGGCGCGGCCCTCGGCGGCTTTGTTGACGAAGTCCGCGTCGGCGAGGAACGGCCGCGCCATGGACACCATGTCGGCATCGCCTTCGGCCAGGATCTGCTCGGCGACTTCCGGGGTGTTGATGCGGTTGGTGGTGATCAACGGGATGTTCACCGATCCGCGCAGCTTGGCCGTGACCTTGCTGAAGGCCGCACGGGGAACCTTGGTGGCGATGGTCGGAATCCGCGCTTCGTGCCAGCCGATACCGGTGTTGATGATGGTCGCACCGGCCTGCTCGATGGCCTTGGCCAACTGCACGATCTCTTCCCAGGTGCTGCCGCCTTCCACCAGGTCGAGCATCGACAGACGGAAAATAATGATGAAGTTGGGGCCGACCGCTTCACGCACCCGACGCACGATTTCCACCGGCAGGCGCATACGGTTTTCGTAGCTGCCGCCCCAGCGGTCAGTGCGATGGTTGGTGTGGGCGGCGAGGAACTGGTTAATGAAATAACCTTCCGAGCCCATGATTTCGACGCCGTCGTACTCGGCCTGTTGCGCCAGGGTCGAGCAGGTGACGAAGTCGCGGATCTGCTTCTCGATGCCGTCCTCGTCCAGCTCTTTAGGCTTGAACGGGTTGATCGGCGCCTGGATGGCGCTAGGGGCGACCTGTTTCGGGCTGTAGGCATAACGGCCGGCATGAAGGATCTGCATGCAGATCTTGCCGCCTGCCTCGTGCACCGCGCGGGTCACGATCTGATGCTTGAGCGCCTCTTCCTCGGTGGTCAGCTTGGCCGCACCGGAGTACACGCCACCCTCGTCGTTCGGGCCGATACCGCCGGTGACCATCAGACCCACACCGCCACGGGCACGTTCGGCGAAATACGCCGCCATGCGCTCGAAACCACCGGGCTTTTCCTCAAGACCGGTGTGCATCGAGCCCATCAGGGTACGATTGCGCAACGTGGTAAAACCCAGGTCCAGCGGGGCCAACAGGTGCGGGTAATGAGCGGCGGTCATCGGTAACTCCACAACGAGCGATCACGGAAAAAGGCGGGCGCTCTTCGGCGCCCCTCAGTCATGCGTTACAGACTATGAGCACTCCCCGGACCGCTCAATGACCGTAAGTGACAACTTAATGATCCAATTGTGCAGCTAACTGTCGGCCAACCGTGCGGGCGCAGTGAGTGGCGCCCGAAAATTCGTATACCATATCGCCAAACAACTCCGAACGACCGCCGCCGTGACCCTACCCAAATTCAATGCCCCCGATCTAGGCAACGCGCCTTCGACATCGGAAATCATCACCCGTCATCTGCGTGATGCCATCGTCGCCGGGCATTTCGCCGAGGACGAACCGATTCGCCAGGACGACATTGCCCGGCAGTTCAACGTCAGCAAGATCCCCGTGCGAGAGGCCCTCAAGCGTCTGGAGGCCGAAGGCCTGGTGATGTTCCAGCGCAATCGCGGGGCGATGGTCACGCGGGTGTCCGATGCGGAACTGGCGCAGATGTTCGAAGTGCGCATGCTGCTCGAAGACAAGGTGCTGCGCCTGGCCATTCCCAACATGACCGAAGCCACCTTCGCCCGCGCCGAGAGCATCTGCCAGGAGTTCGTCGGCGAGGATGACGTCGGACGCTGGGCAGAGCTCAACTGGGAGCTGCACGCCTGCCTCTACGAACCGGCGCAACGGCCGTTTCTGGTGGGTCTGATCCGCTCGGTCAACGACAAGCTGGAACGCTACCTGCGCATGCAAATGAGTCTGTCGGCCGGAAAGGAACGCGCCGACCACGAGCACCGAGAGATCATCGCCGCCTGCCGCGCCGGTGACGTCGACCGGGCGGTGAAGCTGCTTGACGAGCACATTGCCGGCGTCTGCAAGACCCTGTTCGAGCACCTGCCCCACCACCACTGACGGCTTTTTGCACTGTGCCGATTTCGTCATCGGCACAGGCTAAAAACATCAAGCCGCCCATGCCCCGCACAGGCCACTCTTGCGTTCACTCATCTGAACGGACGTGGCCTTCATGAAACGCATCACCGTGATTGACTCCCACACCGGCGGCGAACCGACCCGCCTGGTGACCGCCGGCTTTCCCGACCTGGGCACCGGCAGCATGGCCGAGCGTCGACAGCAGCTGGCTGAAAAACATGACCATTGGCGCGCCGCCTGCGTCCTCGAACCACGGGGCAGCGATGTGCTGGTCGGCGCCCTGTTGTGCGAGCCGGTCGACCCGAGCGCGTGCGCCGGGGTAATTTTCTTCAACAACACCGGCTATTTGGGCATGTGCGGCCACGGCACCATCGGCCTTGTGGCCTCTCTGGCGCATCTGGGCAAGATCGGTCCGGGCGTGCACAGCATCGAAACGCCGGTGGGCACGGTGCAAGCGACCCTGCATCCGGATCACTCCGTCAGCGTGCGCAACGTGCCGGCCTACCGCTATCGCAAGACGGTGGCGTTGCAGGTGCCGGGGATCGGCGAAGTGGTCGGTGATATCGCCTGGGGCGGCAACTGGTTTTTCCTGATCGCCGATCACGGCCAGCGGGTCGCCAGCGACAACCTCGATGCGCTGACCGTCTATACCTACGCTGTGCAGCAGGCACTGGAGAATCAGGGCATACGCGGCGAAGACGGCGGGTTGATCGATCATGTCGAACTGTTCGCCGACGACGCCCAGGCCGACAGCCGCAATTTCGTGCTCTGCCCCGGCAAGGCTTATGACCGCTCACCGTGCGGCACCGGCACCAGCGCCAAACTGGCGTGCCTGGCAGCCGATGACAAATTGCAGCCGGGGCAGATCTGGCGTCAGGCGAGCGTGATCGGCAGCGAATTCGAGGGCTCGTACCAATGGCAAGGGGAGCGCATCGTTCCAACCATTCGTGGCCGCGCCTTCATCAGCGCCGAGGCCAGTCTGATCATCGAACAGGATGACCCGTTCGCCTGGGGCATTCGCCCATGATCCAGGGCCAGGTGGCCGATGTGATCGTGATCGGTGCCGGCATCATCGGCGCCGCTTGCGCCCAGGTACTGGCCCGGCGCGGCTTGCGCGTGCTGGTGCTGGACGCCGGCCTGCACGGTGCGACGGCGGCGGGCATGGGGCACTTGCTCGTGCTGGATGACAACCCGGCTGAACTGGCCCTGAGTCAATACTCGCTGCAACGCTGGCGCGAACAGGGACCGGACCTGCCCGAGGGTTGCGCTTACCGTAACAACGGCACCTTGTGGCTGGCGGCCAATGCCGAAGAAATGGCCGTGGCCGAAAGCAAATACCTGAACCTGCAGGCTCAGGGTGTTGCCTGCGAGCTGATCGCCCGCCGCGCCTTGCACAGCCGTGAGCCGGCATTGTGCGAAGACCTCGAGGGTGGCCTGCTGATCAACGGCGACGGCATTCTGTACGCCCCGGCGACGGCCCATTGGATGCTCGACAACACCCATATCGAACAACGGCGGGCACGGGTCAGCGAAGTCGACGGCAACCGCGTGCGCCTCGACGACGGCCAGTGGCTGCATGCCGAGGCGGTCATTTTGGCCAATGGCATTCAGGCCACCGAGCTGTGCCCGGAATTGCCGATCGAGCCGAAAAAAGGCCATCTGCTGATCACTGACCGTTACCCCGGCAAGGTCACCCATACGCTGGTGGAGCTGGGCTATGTCACCAGCGCCCACAACGCCACGGGACCGTCGACGGCCTGCAATATCCAGCCGCGACCGACCGGGCAATTGTTCATCGGCGCCTCGCGGCAATTCGGCACCACCGATCCGCAGGTCGAAGGCTGGATGCTGGCGAAAATGCTCAAGCGCGCCACCGAGTACATGCCCGGCCTGGCGCAACTCAATGGCATCCGCGCCTGGACCGGTTTTCGCGCGGCCAGCCCCGACGGCCTGCCGCTGCTGGGCGAGCATCCACAACGCAAAGGCCTGTGGCTGGCCGTCGGTCACGAAGGACTCGGGGTCACCACCGCCCCCGGCACCGCCGATCTACTGGCCGCGCAATTATTCGGAGAGACGCCGCCACTGGCGGCGCAACCCTATCTACCGCAACGCTTTCTCGGGGAGGCCATCCATGCCTGATTTGATCCTGGACGGTTGTGCCCTGCGAGTGGCCGAGGGCACCACGGTGGCTGCAGCGCTGGCCGTGGCCGGCGACGGTTGCAGTCGCACTTCGGTCAGCGGTCAGCGGCGCGCACCGCTATGCGGCATGGGCATTTGCCAGGAATGCCGGGTGACCATCAATGGCCGTCGTCGGCTGGCTTGCCAAACCCTGTGCCAGGACGACATGCAGGTGCAGACCCGACCATGAACGAATACGCCGACCTGCTGATCATTGGCGCCGGCCCTGCCGGCATGAGCGCCGCCCTCGCCGCCGCCTCCAGTGGCGCGCGCATTGTGCTGCTCGACGACAACCCGCTGGCGGGCGGACAGATCTGGCGTGACGGGCCGCAAGCCAGTCTGCCGGATCAAGCGCGGCAGATGCGTGAGCGCCTGCACGCCAGCCACAATATCCGTCACCACCCCGGCACTCGGGTGATCGCCTGTACCGCGCCCAATCAGTTGCTGGTGGAAGACGCCGATCACGGCTGGCTGATCGACTACGACAAGCTGATTCTGTGCACCGGCGCCCGCGAATTGCTGCTGCCCTTCCCTGGCTGGACCTTGCCAGGCGTCACCGGGGCCGGGGGACTTCAGGCACTGATCAAAGGTGGCTTGCCGGTGCAGGGCGAACGCGTGGTAATCGCCGGCAGCGGTCCTTTGTTACTGGCCAGCGCGGCCACGGCGAAACACAACGGTGCCCAGGTGCTGCGCATTGCCGAGCAGGCCCCTTCGCTGACGGTCGCCGGGTTCGCCTTGCAACTGCCACGCTGGCCGGGCAAGTGGATGCAATCCTTTACCCTGTTCGACCGCCAGTACCGCACCGGTACCCACGTCGTCGAAGCCTTGGGCAATCAACGACTGGAAGCGGTGCGCCTGCGCCAACAAGGCAAAATCGTCGAGCTGGCCTGTGATCGTCTGGCCTGTGGTTTCGCCCTGATCCCCAACACGCAGCTCGGCCAGGCGCTGGGTTGCGAACTGGCCGGCACGGCGCTCGCGGTCGATGGCTGGCAGGCGACGAGCGTGACCAATCACTTCGCCGCCGGTGAATGCACCGGGTTTGGCGGCAGCGAACTGGCACTGGTGGAAGGGGCTATCGCCGGGCATGCGGCTGTTGGTAACACCGAAGCAGCCCGACAGCTATGGCCGCGTCGGGCGCGTTGGCAAGGCTTTGCCAGGGCGTTGAACAATGCTTTCCGGCTTGATCCGCAGCTCAAGGCATTGGCGCGGGCCGATACGCTGGTCTGTCGCTGTGAAGATGTTCCCTATGCCGCCGTCGCCGGGCACGCTGATTGGCGTGGTGCCAAGCTGGCCAGTCGATGCGGCATGGGAGCGTGTCAGGGGCGTGTGTGTGGGGGGGCCTTGCAGTATTTGTTCGACTGGCAACCCTCGGCGCCAAGGCCGCCGTTCAGTCCGGCCCGGATTGAAACGTTGTTGTGTGTGGATGACGCACCGCCGGCTTGAAGGTTTGATGGAGTCTTCTGTAGGAGCGAGCATGCTCGCGATGGCGGCCTCCTTGTCGAGTACATATCCATTCCTGCGGTCACGGCTGCTAATGGTTCCGCCCTTACGGCGGGTTACTTGGAAAAGCGCCAAGTAACCAAGCGCTTTTATCCCCTGACGTACGGTGCCTCGCCTAGGCTCGGCATTCCCTCGCTCCGGTATTCATCCGGGGGCATCGCCTCCGGTTTGCTGCGCTGCACCTCCTCTCGATGTGTGCAGCTTCGCCGCACGGCGCTACGCGCCTTACCCCCGGATGAACACCTCCACTCGGCCTTCCGACGGGGCAGGTCAAAATCAAGATCAAAAGCCAAAGCTAAAGCAGATCGCGACCCCTGTAGGAGCGAGCATGCTCGCGATGAACGCCAGGACACCGCGGGGTGTCAGGCGACCAGCGTTATCGTTGACGACCATCGCGAGCATGCTCGCTCCTACAAGGGGGCGGGTACATCCGTGAAATCACGGTCGGCTGTCAGGCCGCCTTCGCTGGCAAGCCAGCTCCCACAGGTATGTGCCCATTTGGGGACCTGTGTAGGAGCTGTCGAGTGCAACGAGGCTGCGATCTTTTGATTTAAAAACAAGATCAAAAGATCGCAGCCTTCGGCAGCTCCTACACGGGACCGCGCCAAGCAAGGTCGAGTGTCAGCTCGCCTCGTCGGCTTTTGATTTTGATCCGCCCCGTCGGGAGGCCGAGTGGAGGCGTTTATCCAGAGGCGATGCCCCCGGATGAATGCCGGAGCGAGGGTATGCCGAGCCCAGGCGAGGCACCGTACGTCAGGGGATCAAGCGTTTTGGTTACTTTGCGCCGGGCCGCGTAGGCTTTTCCAAAGTGACCCGCCGTAAGGGCGGAACCATAAGCGGCCGTTACCGCAGCAATGGAAATGTACACCATCAAAAATAAGTCGCCAGACGCAAAGCCATCGCGAGCATGCTCGCTCCTACAGAGGCATGCCCGGCACCGGGGTTCCAGCCATGACGGCGAGTCTTTATGATCCCGCTGTCCCCCCAAGGCCCCCAACCCCATGTTCCCGTCACTCAATGCCTTCAAACCTTGTGACCTGCCCACCCTGCTGAGCAGCCTGCAGCCCATCGCGACGCTGCTCGACACCCTGTCGGACGTGGCGTTTTTCATCAAGGACACCCAGGCCCGCTACGTCTTCGTCAACCAGACGCTGGCCTTGCGCTGCGGTTTCAAACGCAGTGAACAGTTGCTCGGACTGACCGCCGACCAGGTCTTCCCCGCACGCTTCGGCCCGCTGTACACCGAACAGGATCGTCGCGTGCTGTCCACCGGCCGCGAACTGGCCGATCAACTGGAATTGCACCTGTATCTGGGCAATCAGCCGGTCTGGTGCCTGACTCACAAGCTCGCGTTGCACGACGATCAGGGGCGGATCGTTGGCCTGGCCGGGATCTCGCGCGATCTGCAACTGCCCCAGTCCAATCACCCGGCGTTCCAGAAACTCGCCGCGGTGGACGCGCATATCCGTCGCCATTTCGCCCGTCCTATCAGCCTGGCCGAACTGACCGCCATTGCCGGGTTTTCCGTGGCTCAACTGGAACGCCATTGCAAACGGGTGTTCCAGCTCACGCCACGGCAAATGATCCACAAAGCCCGCCTCGAAGAAGGCTCGCAGCTGTTGCTGGAAACTGATCTGCCCATCACCGAAATCGCCCTGCGTTGCGGTTACACCGACCACAGTGCATTCAGCCGTCAGTTCCGCGCCCTCACCAGTCTCTCGCCCAGCCAGTATCGGGAAGGACGTCACTGAGATGTTCCGTTAGGGTGCGTTTCACACGCGCCCTGCTCCCTTCCGTAACACCCTGCGTTTCGCGCCATCGCGCCACTACTTTCGTTGCCTTGTCCTGAACCGCCCTGTCTCAAGGGTCGGTTGGAATTTCAGCGGGGAAAAAAATATCGGCACGCTCATTGCTAACAGCTAATATCGTATACGAAATCCCCAATACGATATCTAACAGCATTTTCCGACAACGAGGCCTCTATGAAAAACTCCGCATTTGCCGTAGCCCTCAGCGCTGTTCTCAGTACCTCCTTCATCGCTACCGCGCACGCCGACAAGCTCGACGACATCATCGGTTCGGGCAAGCTGCGCTGTGCCGTGACCCTGGACTTCCCGCCCATGGGCTTCCGTGATGCGAGCAACAGCCCGGCCGGTTTCGACGTGGACTATTGCAACGACCTGGCGAAGATCCTGGGCGTGGAGGCCGAAGTGGTGGAAACGCCGTTCCCCGACCGCATTCCGGCGCTGATCTCCGGGCGCGCAGACGTAATCGTCGCCTCTACCTCCGACACCCTCGAACGGGCCAAGACCGTCGGCCTCACCGTGCCCTACTTCGCCTTCCAGATGGTGGTGCTGACCCGCGACGACACTGGCATCAACAATTTCAGCGACCTCAAGGGCAAGGCCCTGGGCAACACCAGCGGCACCTTCGAAGCCATCGCCCTGGAGGGCGATGTGAAGAAATGGGGCAGTGGTTCCTTCCGTGCCTACCAGTCGCAAAACGACACGCTGCTGGCGGTGGCCCAGGGTCACATTGACGCCACGGTGGTGACCAATACCGTGGCTGCCGCGACGATCAAGTCAGGCAAATACAAGAACCTGAAAGTCGCCGGTAACGCACCGTACACCATCGACTATGTGTCCCTGGGTGCCAAACGCAGCGAGTACGGTTTGCTCAACTACCTCAACCTGTTCGTCAACCAGCAGGTGCGCAGCGGTCGCTACAACGAGTTGTTCACCAAATGGGTCGGTACCGAAATCCCGCCGACCGACCTGACCGTGCCGAAGGTCTACTACTGAGATGTCCAGCATGCCTGGATCTACTCTCACGGGCCGTAGTCTGGTGGCGGGCTGGGCCCAGGGCGAACTGCTGTTCGCCGATGTGGGCTTGAGCTTCTGGGGCGGCGTCGATCCCTGCACTGGCGAGATCATCGACCGTCACCATGCGCTGAGCGGCCAATGCCTGGCCGGTCGGGTGCTGGCCATACCCAGCGGTCGCGGCTCCTGTACCGGCAGCAGTGTGCTGATGGAACTGATCAGCAACGGACATGCGCCAGCCGCGCTGGTACTGGCCGAAGCCGATGAGATCCTGACCCTGGGCGTGCTGGTCGCTCAGACCATTTTCGAGCGTTCCCTGCCGGTGCTGTGCATCGGTCGGGAGGCCTTCGCCGCCTTGCGCGGCGGGGCCTTTGCTCGCGTGGAAAATGCGTCGGTGCGGGTGTTCGATCAGGTGCCTGTCGATAGCTGGCAGGCCACCGACACGCCGTTGGATACCCGCGAAGTCCGCTATCACATCGAACTCACCGAGTTCGACCGCGCGCTACTCGATGGCGAACATGGCAAGGCCGCGCAAATGGCGATGCAGATCGTCCTGCGCATGGCGCACATCCAGGGCGCACCGCGTCTGGTGGATGTCACCCAGGCCCACATCGACGGCTGCATTTACACCGGCCCCGCGAGCCTGCGCTTTGCCGAACAATTGGTGCAGTGGGGTGCGAAGGTTCGCGTGCCCACCACCCTCAATTCGATTTCCGTCGACCAGCGTCGCTGGCGCGAATTGGGCATCGACCCGGCGCTCGGCGTACCGGCCAGTGCCTTGGGCGACGCCTACATGGCGATGGGCGCGCAACTCAGTTTCACCTGCGCGCCCTACTTGCTCGACAGCGCACCGAAGGCTGGCGAGCAGATCGTCTGGGCCGAATCCAACGCGGTGGTCTACGCCAACAGCGTGCTCGGCGCACGCACCCTCAAGTACCCGGACTACCTGGATATCTGCATCGCCCTGACCGGCCGCGCGCCTCTGATCGGTTGTCATCTGGACGCACAACGCAAGGCGCAACTGCTGATCGAGTTACCGCCGTTGAGTGAACTCGATGATGTGTTCTACCCCTTGCTCGGCTACCACATCGGCGCCCTCGCCGGCAGCCGGATCCCGCTGGTGCTTGGACTGCAACAGCAACAGCCGGATCTGGATGACCTGAAGGCCTTCGGCGCGGCGTTTGCCACTACCTCCGCTGCGCCGCTGTTCCACATCGCCGGGATAACCCCCGAAGCACTCGACCCATCGCAGGTGTTGGAACCGGACATTGCGTTGCCGGTGCAAAGGGTCCGCCTGGAGGACCTGTTGCTCAGTTGGCGTGAACTCAACAGCGCCCGGGACAATCGGGTGGATGCGGTCACTTTGGGTAACCCGCATTTCTCCCTCGGCGAATTCGCCCACCTGGCGCGTCTGTGCCGTGGCCGACGCAAACATCCCCAGGTGGTGCTCGCCATTACCTGCGGTCGTGCGGTGCTGGAACAGGCGCGCACAGCCGGGCACCTCGACGCAATCGAAGCCTTCGGCGCCACGCTGGTGACCGACACTTGCTGGTGCATGCTCGGCGAGCCCGTGATCCCGCCGGCTGCCACCACTTTGATGACCAACTCGGGCAAATACGCCCATTACGCACCGGGTCTGGTGGGGCGCACCGTGCACTTCGCCAGCCTCGCCGAATGTGTCGATGCCGCCTGCACTGGCACCGCCAGCGGGCGGCTGCCGACCTGGTTGCAACCTGCCCTGCCGATGGAGACCCCCGCGCATGTTTGATTACACCTTCCAGTGGCGTGCGACCCTGCGCGCCTTGCCGGACATGCTCGCCGGTGCCTGGGTCACGTTTGAGACTGCCGCACTGTCGATGATTTTCGGCGTTCTGATCGCCCTGGCCCTGACGGTCATGCGTGAAACCCGGAACCCGCTGCTGCGTGGTATTGGCAACGGCTGGGTGTCGATTGCCCGCAACACGCCGTCGCTGTTCCAGATCTACGTGTTGTATTTCGGCCTGGGTTCGATGGGGCTGCATGTCAGCTCCTGGTTGGCGCTGCTGGCCGGGATCACCTTCAACAATGCCGGCTATCTGGCGGAAAACTTTCGCGGCGGGCTCAAGGCCGTGCCCGGCACGCAAGTGCGCGCCGCGCGCTCGCTGGGCATGAGCGCCTTCCAGGCTTACCGGATGATTGTGGTGCCGCAGCTGTTGCGGATCGTGTTCTACCCGTTAAGCAACCAGATGGTCTGGGCGGTGTTGATGACTTCGCTGGGGGTGATCGTGGGGCTCAACAACGACCTCACGGGCGTGACCCAGGACTACAACGTCAAGACGTTCCGCTCCTTCGAGTACTTCACCATCGCGGCGGTGCTGTATTACCTGATCGCCAAGGCCATCGTCGCGACGGCCCGGCTGATGGCCTGGCGGCTGTTCCGTTACTGAGGACGTGACCTATGTTTTCCACCAGCTTTTCCTGGAACGATTTGCTGTTCCTGCTCAACGGCGCCTGGGTCACCCTGCAACTGACCTGCTGGTCGATTTTGCTCGGCACGCTCGTGGGGCTACTGTTCGGTCTGCTGCGCGCCCTGCTGCCACGGCTGACCCTGCCACTGGCCTGGGTACTGGATGTGTTTCGCAGCGTGCCGCTGCTGATCCAGTTCGTGCTGTTCAACTCACTCAAGAGCATCGTCGGCCTCAACATCAGCGCATTCAGCGTCGGTTGCATCGTGCTCGGGGTGTACGCCGCGGCGTACTTCACCGAAATCGTGCGCGGCGGCGTGCTCTCGGTGCCGCCGACCCTGCGCCGGGCCAGCCGTTCGCTGGGCCTGAGTTTCTTCCAGGACCTGCGCTGGATCGTCCTGCCGATCGCCACCCGCGTGGCCTTTCCCGGCTGGCTGAACCTGGTCCTGGGCGTGATGAAAGACACCGCGCTGGTGATGTGGATCGGCATCGTCGAATTGCTGCGCGCCTCGCAAACCATCGTGACCCGCATTCAGGAACCGCTGCTGGTGCTGTGCGTTGCGGGCCTCATCTACTACGTCATGAGCCTGGTGGTCGCACGCCTCGGCGCTCGTCTGGAAAGAAGGTGGCAAGAAAATGATTGAGATCGAAAACGTACACAAATCCTTTGGCGATCTGGATGTGGTCAAGGGTGTCAGCCTGACGGTGGACAAAGGCGAAGTGGTCTCCATCATCGGCGGCTCAGGCTCAGGCAAATCGACGCTGCTGATGTGCATCAACGGTCTGGAGCCGATCCAGAAAGGCAACATCCGCGTGGACGGCGTCGAGGTGCACGGGCGCGGCACCGACCTCAATCGCCTGCGGCAGAAGATCGGCATCGTGTTCCAGCAATGGAACGCCTTCCCGCACCTGACCGTGCTGGAAAACGTGATGCTGGCGCCGCGCAAGGTGCTGGGCAAAAGCAAGGCCGAAGCGGAGGAACTGGCGGTGAAACAACTGACCCACGTGGGACTTGGCGAGAAGCTCAAGGTGTTCCCCGGCAAACTCTCCGGCGGCCAGCAACAGCGCATGGCCATCGCCCGCGCCCTGGCCATGTCGCCGGACTACATGCTGTTCGACGAAGCCACCTCGGCCCTCGACCCGCAGCTGGTCGGTGAAGTGCTGGACACCATGCGCATGCTCGCCGAGGACGGCATGACCATGGTGCTGGTGACGCACGAGATCCGCTTTGCCCGGGACGTGTCCGACCGCGTGGCGTTCTTTCGCAACGGCCTGGTGCACGAGATCGGCTCGCCGGACCAGGTGATTGGCAATCCGCTGCAGGCCGAGACGGCGGCGTTTCTCAAGTCGGTGAAATAACCGTGACCCCAATCGCAGGCGAATGCTCACCCCCTGTAGGAGCTGCCGCAGGCTGCGATCTTTTGATCTTGTCTTTTTAAAAACAAAAATCAAAAGATCGCAGCCTGCGGCAGCTCCTACAGGGGTACGCATCCGCCCGCGAGACAACACAAGGAAACGATAATGCGCTCATCGAAAGTGATTCATGTAGTCAGCTGCCACGCCGAAGGTGAAGTCGGCGATGTGATCGTCGGCGGTGTCGCCCCACCACCCGGCGCTACCGTGTGGGAACAATCACGCTGGATCGCACGGGATGACACCCTGCGCAACTTCGTGCTCAACGAGCCCCGTGGCGGGGTGTTCCGCCACGTCAACCTGCTGGTGCCGGCCAAGGACCCACGGGCACAGATGGCCTGGATCATCATGGAACCGGCGGACACGCCGCCGATGTCCGGCTCCAATTCATTGTGCGTGGCTACCGTGTTGCTCGACACCGGCATTTTGCCGATGACCGAACCGCAAACCCGGCTGGTGCTCGAAGCCCCCGGTGGCCTGATCGAGGCCGTGGCCGATTGTCGAGACGGCAAGGTCCAACGGGTGGAGGTGAAGAACGTACCCTCATTCGCCGATCGCCTGGATGCGTGGATCGAAGTGCCAGGGCTTGGTTCGCTCAAGGTCGATACCGCCTATGGCGGCGACAGCTTCGTGATCGCCGATGCCAAGGGCCTGGGCTTCTCCATACGCCCCGATGAGGCTGCCGATCTGGTGGCGGTTGGTCTGAAAATCACCCGTGCGGCCAATGAACAATTGGGCTTCACCCATCCGCTGAACCCCGAGTGGTCGCACATTTCTTTCTGCCAGATCGCGGCGCCTATCGAATATGAAAACGGCATCGCTACCGGTGCCAATGCGGTGGTGATTCAACCGGGCAAGATCGACCGATCCCCCACCGGTACGGGTTGCTCCGCGCGCATGGCGGTGTTGCAGGCCAAGGGATTGATGCGGGTGGGCGAGCGTTTCATCGGCCGCTCGATCATCGGTTCCGAGTTTCACTGCCGCATTGACTCACTGACTGAAGTGGCCGGCCGCCCCGCCATCTACCCCTGCATTTCCGGTCGGGCCTGGATCACCGGCACTCACCAGTTGCTGCTCGATCCGAGCGACCCATGGCCACAAGGTTATCGGCTTTCGGACACCTGGCCCGGGGCCTGAGTGCCTCTGGCGTTAAGTGACCCTTTCTGAACGCTCGGACCAACGGCCAATAAAAACCCTGAAAAACCCAAAAAAGAACTCGCCAAGTTTTGTCATTTTAAATATCGTATACGAAATACAAAAAACGACCCGGAGGCAACAATGAGCAAGCGTATTAACTGGAGTGGCGTCTTCCCTGCGGTAACCACTCAATTCAACGATGACTTTTCCATCAACTTGGACAAGACCCATCAGGTGATTTCCAACGTCATCCGTGACGGTGTTTCGGGGCTGGTGGTGTGCGGTTCGGTGGGTGAAAACACATCGTTGACCGCTGAAGAAAAAATCGCCGTGACCGAAGTAGCGGTCGATGCCTCTCGCGGGCGGGTGCCGGTGATTTGCGGCGTGGCCGAGTTCACCAGCGTGCAAGCGGCCAAGGTGGCCAACGCCGTGCGCAAGGTCGGTGTCGATGGCGTGATGCTGATGCCGGCGCTGGTCTACGGCTCCAAGCCGTTCGAAACCGCCGAGCACTACCGCTACGTGGCAAAAAACGCCGACGTGCCGCTGATGGTCTACAACAACCCGCCGATCTACAAAAACGACGTCACCCCGGACATCCTGATTTCCCTGGCTGACTGCGACAACGTGGTGTGCTTCAAGGACTCCTCCGGTGACACCCGGCGCTTCATCGACGTGCGCAATGAAGTGGGTGACCGTTTCGTGCTGTTCGCGGGCCTGGACGACGTGGTGCTCGAAAGCATCGCCGTGGGCGCCGAGGGCTGGGTATCGGGCATGTCCAACGTGTTCCCCAAGGAAGGCGAAACCATCTTCCGCCTGGCCAAGGCCGGACGCTTTGCCGAAGCCATGCCGATCTACGAATGGCTGATGCCAATCCTGCACCTGGACGCCCGTGCCGACCTGGTGCAGTGCATCAAGTTGTGCGAAGCCATCGCCGGTCGCGGCAGCGCGCTGACCCGTCCACCACGCCTGGCGCTGCCGGAAGCTGATCGGGTGTTCGTCGAGCAGATCATGGCCAAGGCCCTGGCCAACCGTCCGCAACTGCCGGATGTCGGTCTCTGAGTGAGTGCCGGGCGGGTCTTCGCGGACCCGGCCCGGCTGCCTGTTTTTGCGCCTCTACAGGAAACATCAGCATGTCCAACACTCAACACCCGCAAAGCGCAACCACACCCTCGGGACTCAAGCGTGTCGTGGCCGCCGCCATGGCTGGTACCGTCGCCGAGTGGTATGAATTCTTCCTTTATGGCACCGCCTCGGCGCTGGTCTTCGGTCAATTGTTCTTTCGCCAGACCGGCAGCGCCATCGACGGTATCATCGCCGCCTTCGCCCTGTATGCCGTGGGCTTTCTCGCCCGTCCGTTGGGCGGCCTGGTGTTCGGTCATTACGGTGACAAATTCGGCCGCAAGCGCCTGCTGCAACTGAGCCTGGTGGTGGTCGGCATCACCACCTTCCTGATGGGCTGCCTGCCCGGCTTCAACCAGATCGGCTACGCCGCGCCGGTGCTGCTGGTGCTGCTGCGACTGATCCAGGGCTTCGCCTTCGGTGGCGAATGGGGCGGTGCGATTCTACTGGTGTCCGAACACTGCCCGGACAACCGGCGCGGCTTCTGGGCCAGTTGGCCGCAAGCCGGCGTTCCGGCGGGGAACCTGGTGGCGACGGTGGCCTTGCTGCTGTTGTCTTCGAACCTGTCGGAGGAGCAATTTCTCGCCTGGGGCTGGCGCGTGGCGTTCTGGTTCTCGGCCGTCGTCGTATTGATCGGCTACTGGATTCGCACCAGCGTCGATGACGCCCCCATCTTCAAACAGGCCCAGGCCCGTCAAGCCCAAACCCGTCAGCAGCAACTGGGTGTGGTCGAAGTACTGCGTCATCACTGGCGCTCGGTGCTGGTGGGCATCGGTGCGCGGTTTGCCGAAAACATCCTCTACTACACCGTCGTCACCTTCTCGATCACTTACCTGAAACTGGTGGTGAACAAGGACACCTCGGAAATTCTGCTGCTGATGTTCGGCGCCCACCTGTTGCACTTCTTCATGATTCCGCTGATGGGGTATCTGTCCGATCTGGTCGGGCGCAAGCCGGTATACCTGGTCGGTGCGGTGCTCACGGCGTTCTGGGGCTTCGTCGGCTTTCCCATGATGGACACCGGCAACGCCTGGCTGATCATGGCCGCCATTACCCTGGGCCTGGCCATTGAGTCCATGACCTATGCGCCCTACTCGGCGCTGATGGCCGAAATGTTCCCGACCCATGTGCGCTATACCGCGTTGTCACTGTGCTACCAGGTGGCGCCGATCTTCGCCGGCTCACTCGCCCCGCTGATTGCGATCACCCTGCTCAACAAGTACCACAGCTCGACACCGATCGCGCTCTATCTGGTCGGCGCTTCGCTGATCTCCATCGTCGCCGTCGGCCTGACCCGGGAAACCCGTGGCAAGTCGCTGCATCTGGTCGACAGCGAATCCGCCGCCCGCGTCGCCGCGCAAAATGGCGCCGAACCGATTGCCACTCGCCGTGGCGATTCGCTGGCCTGACTTGCGCCTTGCGTGAGCCGGCTTACCGGATCACGCAGGTTTACCACCGCCCCACATTCCGTCAGGAGTTATTCATGCCCGAGATCATCGGACACAACTACATTGGCGGCGCGCGCAGCGCCGCTGGCGCCACCGCCGTGCACAGCTTCGATGCCACAACCGGTGAAGCACTGCCCTGGTCGTTCATGCAGGCCACCGTGGCCGAAGTCGACGCCGCCGCCCTTGCCGCCGCAGCCGCCTACCCTATCTTCCGTTCGCTCCCGGCCAGCCGTCGTGCCGAGTTTCTCGAGGCCATCGCCACGCAACTGGAGGCGTTGGACGAAGACTTCGTGGCCCTGTTGACCCGCGAGACCGCACTGCCGACCGCTCGCATCCAGGGCGAACGCGCGCGTACCGCCAACCAGATGCGCCTGTTTGCCCAAGTCCTGCGTCGCGGTGATTTTTATGGGGCACGCATCGACCGCGCCCTGCCCGAGCGCCAGCCATTGCCACGGGTGGATTTGCGCCAATACCGGATCGGTGTCGGGCCGGTGGCGGTGTTCGGTGC
Organism: Pseudomonas putida; assembly: GCF_050990305.1. Taxonomy (GTDB): domain Bacteria; phylum Pseudomonadota; class Gammaproteobacteria; order Pseudomonadales; family Pseudomonadaceae; genus Aquipseudomonas; species Aquipseudomonas putida_AH. Next base: position 4,328,817 of record NZ_CP158817.1, read on the forward strand.
GAGCAATTTCCCGCTGGCCTTCTCCACCGCCGGTGGCGATACCGCGGCCGCGCTGGCCGCCGGTTGTCCGGTGGTGTTCAAGGCCCACAGCGGGCACATGGCGACCGCCGAGCAGGTGGCCGAGGCGATCATCCGCGCCGCCGAGCAAACCGGTATGCCCAAGGGCGTGTTCAACATGATCTACGGTGCGGGGGTCGGCGAAGCGTTGGTCAAGCATCCGGCGATCCAGGCCGTGGGCTTTACCGGTTCGCTCAAGGGTGGTCGCGCGTTGTGCGATATGGCCGCCGCACGGCCCCAGCCGATCCCGGTGTTTGCGGAGATGAGCAGCATCAATCCGGTGGTGGTATTGCCCGAAGCACTACAGGCACGTGGCGAGAAAATTGCCGGTGAACTCGTCGCTTCCGTGGTCCAGGGCTGCGGCCAGTTCTGCACCAATCCGGGCCTGGTGATCGGCATTCGCTCGCCCGCATTCAGCACCTTCACCGCGACGCTGAGCACACTGATGGCCGAACAACCGGCACAGACCATGCTCAATCGCGGCACGCTCGGCAGCTATGCCAAGGGTGTGCAGGCCTTGCATGCGCAGCCGGGTATCGAGCATCTGGCCGGGCATGAACAACAAGGCACGCAGGCACAACCGCAACTATTCCAGGCCGACGTCAGCCTTTTGCTTGAGGGCAATCCGCTGTTGCAGGAAGAAGTGTTCGGGCCGGCGACCGTGCTGGTGGAGGTCGCCGACGAAGTCGAACTGCAGCGTGTCTTGCACAGCCTGCATGGGCAACTCACGGCGACGCTGATCGCCGAGGCCGGCGACCTGCAACATCACGCCGGACTGCTGCCGCTGCTGGAACAGAAAGTCGGCCGAGTGCTGTTCAACGGCTACCCCACCGGGGTCGAAGTCTGCGATGCCATGGTGCATGGCGGGCCTTATCCGGCGACTTCCGATGCCCGAGGCACTTCGGTCGGCAGCCTGGCCATCGAACGGTTCCTGCGCCCGGTGTGTTACCAGAACTGCCCCGACGCGCTGTTGCCCGATCCGTTGAAAAACGCCAATCCGCTGGGTATCGCGCGGTTGGTGGATGGTATGAGTCAGCGCGATCCGCTTTGATCGAATGCGCCACCGATCTATCGGTGGCGCATTTTTATCTTGCCGGCAAACTTATCCCAGCAGTGCCTTGAGGTCGTGGTACAAGGCCTCGGGAATCTGCACACCCTCCTCCAGACTCCGCGTTCGCGCCTCGTAACGTCGTTGCGATGGCAACCGTGCACCCTGCCCCTGAATGCTCTCGAACAGCACTTCTGCGCGCGCCAGATGATGCTCGCTGGCGTCACCGAGAAAGCGCTTGGGATCGAAGGCGATGATCAGTTCGCCATGGTACGGCGACGACTTGCTGCCGGCATCGAAGGCCAGTGATTCGGCACTGGTCAGGTCGCCGATCAACGGCCCGGCGATCAACTCCACCATCGCCGCCAGCGCCGAGCCCTTGTGCCCGCCGAACGTCAGCATCGCACCGGCATCGAGCACCACGTTGGCATCGGTGCTCGGCTGCCCCAACCCGTCCACGCCCCAACCCTCGGGAATCGCCTTACCGGCACGCCGGTGCAGTTCGATATCACCTCGGGCAATCGCGCTGGTGGCGAAGTCGAACACAAACGGGTCCTTGCCCGGACGCGGCCAGCCGAACGCAATGGGATTGGTGCCGAACACCGGCTTGTGACCACCGGCCGGTGCCACCCAGGCGTGACTGGGATTGCACGCCAGCGCCACCAGGCCAGCGGCGGTCAGTTGCTCGATCTCCACCCACAGCGCCGAGAAATGCACGCAGCGATTGATCGCCAGTGCGGCAATCCCATTGGTCCGGGTTTTGTGCATCAGCAACGGCAAACCGGCCTGAAATGCCAGTTGCGAAAAACCGCCTCGGGCATCGACACGCACAATCGACGGCGCTTGATCGATCACCTGCGGCTCGGCATCGGCCGCCACCTTGCCGGCCCTGAGCGAGTTGACGCAGCCCAGAACCCGGTACAATCCGTGGGAGGCGCAACCGTCGCGTTCACCGGCAATCACCGTGGCGGTAACGGCCTGAGCGTGGGCCAGGTTAAAACCGTTGTGCAGCAAGATCGATTCGGCCAGCTCGCGAGCTTCGGCCAGGGTCAGTCGGATCATAATCCACTCCTTGAACAGACCCTGCAGACTGGCGCACTCGCACCTCCCTGGCTTGATCGCTTTAGGCCGCTGCGATGACGAATTCGGCACACTGTCCTTGTTGCGGCAGAACGTTCTGCGTGCGACCCGGCCCCATGCAAAACGTTAAAAAAAATCAAAAAAAACACGTTTATCTAGCCCCGGGCCGTGGTTTTACCGTAGCCTCGATGCCATTCCGAATGCCGAATCATGAATCCTGCACAAGGCTGTCGACTGCTTTCCCATGCGCAAATTTCTGTACCTGACCTTCTCCATGGCGTTGATCGCCGCCCTGACGACCTACGCAATGTGGGCCGCGGACCGGCCGGTGGGTCATTACCTGTCGGACCTGCGGATCAATCTGGCCATCGATCAGGGTACACCCGGCGACCGCGGCAACCTGCTGGGCATCCAGCCCGAGCTGTTTCCCACCGATTATCAAAGCCCTGAGCGCCTGCATCGAAAACTCGCGGCCTATCTGCAAAAAGCCCAGGAACAAGGTCTGTTGAACGACAAAACCATCGTCGTGCTGCCTGAACATGTCGGCACTTGGTTGATGGTCAGCGGCGAAAAGGATGAGTTGTACCAGGCCACCACCCTCAAGGAAGCCATGAACTGGCTGGCGGTCAGTAATCCCTTGAAGTTCGTCCGAGCCCTGATCAGCGCTGAGGGTCGCAGTCGCCTGGATGACGCTCACCTGCGCATGAAAGCCAAAGGCATGGCCAAGGATTACCAGGCCTTGTTCGGCGGTTTGGCAAAGGAATTTCACGTGACCCTGGTGGCGGGCTCCATCGTGTTACCCGAGCCCAGCATCATCGACGGTCGCCTGAAAATCGGTCGCGGCGCGCTGTTCAATAGCAGTGTCGTGTTCGGCAGCGACGGGGTACCGATCGGTCAGCCTCAACGGCAAATGCACCCAGTCTCCGAACAGCAGGACGCGATCAAGGCGAATCGCGAGCACACGCTCAACGTCGTCGATACCCCGGCCGGACGACTGGGTGTACTGATCGGCAGCGACAGTTGGTACCCGGACAACTACCGCAAGCTCGACGAGCAGCAGGCAAGGATCGTCGCGGTCCCGGCGTTCGTTGCTGGCCGCGGTACCTGGGATCAACCGTGGCGCGGCTATGTGGGCTCGTCGACACCCAGCTCTGTCAGCCTCAAGGCTGGGGAACTGAGCGAAGGCCAGGCCTGGCATCGCTTGACCCTGACCGCTCAACCCCCTTCCAGTCAGGCGATCGCCGGCATGAGCGTGTTCTTGCGTGGACAATTCTGGGACCAGGCCAGTGCCGGCCAGAGTTTTCTCAGCAGCAACGGACAGCATTTCGCCGATGGCAATGCTCACGGTGCGCGCTTGCTGAACCTGTGGTTGTAACCCATGAAACCGCTACCCATGCGGCTCGGCGACCTCACGGTGGGCATTGTTCACAGTCTGGCCGATGCCGTGAGCAGTCACGGTGCAGACCCGCAACCCCTGCTCGAACAGTACGGCCTCGATGCTGCCCGCTTGGGTGAAGCCGGCGCCCGACTGTCCATTCCACGCTTCATGCGCCTGGGACACAGTGCCATTGCGTTGACCAACGACCCGGCGCTCGGCTTGCGCATGGGCCAGCTCAGCCGTCTGAGCCAAGTCGGCCTGGCCGGCGTCACGGCGGCCCAGGCGCCGACGGTGCGCGAAGCGGCACGTTGCCTGATTCGCTTCGAAGCCTTGTATGGCTCCAACTATCGCGGTCAATCGAGCTTTCACGAAGACCCTCAGGGGGCCTGGCTGCGTTTTTATTCCATCAGCCCCTACAACAACTATAACCGCTTCGTCGTCGACTCGATCCTCTGTGGCTGGCTGCATCAACTTTCCAGCGTGAGCCTTGCCCCGCTGCAGGCCGAGCGCATCGAAATCGAGTTTGAAGCACCCGACTACCAAGCCGCTTACAACGTACTGGGGGACTGCCCGATTCAGTTTGGCGCCGAGCACAACCAGCTGCGCCTGAGCCTGGCCAGCCTCGCACAACGTAACCCAGAGCATTGCCCGAGCACCTGGCGCCACCTGTTGATGTTGTGTGAGCGGGAGCTGGAGCAACTGACACGCACCCGCAGCCTGCGTGAACGCATCACTCAGTTGCTGGGACCGTTGCTCAATGGTGGCCGGGAACCCGACCTGGAAGAAGTGGCGGCACGTTTGAAGCTACCGATCTGGACATTGCGCCGCAAACTGGCTGAAGAAGGCACGCAGTTTCGCGCCATTCTCAATGACACCCGTCGCGACCTGGCCATGACCTACATTCGCGATACAGAACTGGCCTTCGGAGAAATCGCCTACCTGCTGGGCTTCGCCTCAGCCGAAGCGTTTCAACGTGCCTTCAAGCGCTGGACCGCACAGACACCCGGCGAGTTTCGCCGCAGTCATAGAAAGTCAGCCTGAAAGCGTTGATTACAGCTCGGTAGCGTCTTCCGCAGGCTCCGGCGGATCCAGTTCGAAAGCCTGATATTCGAGCAGTTCTTCTTGATAGTCGTCCATATTCAAATCCCCCACAGCACATCGAAAAACGTCTGAATAAATGACCAGCGCCTTGAGCTTAAAGTGCCCGAGTGAAAGAAAAATGACGCGGGCACGACAGTTCGTCGCTACAAGATAAAACGTAGCAGGCGGTCAGGAATTTATCACAGGATTTTTCTGTAGGAGCGAGCTTGCTCGCGATGGATTAATGAGCGTCGCGTTCAACCAGAAAACGCGCGCCATCGTTAACGACTATCGCGAGCAAGCTCGCTCCTACAAGCATGCGTCCATGCCAATCATTGGCCGCTGACCGGCATGGCCCGGATCGGCTCGGAGGGTGGCGGGATGTCGCTCGGGTTGCTCGGTGGCGTGATCGTTTCCACGGCAGGCGTCGGCTCGGCACTCGGGGTCGCGGTAATCGGTGTGGCCTCAGGCGGCGGGGCTACCGGTTCGGACGCCGCCGGAGTGACGTCGGTCGGGGGTGTTGTCGCTTGCGCGGCAGGGGCTGGCTCTGTGGTGGTTTGCGGGGCCAACGGAGCTGGCGTGGCCTTGGGTTCAGGCACGCCCAGATCGGTTTTCGGTTTATCGGCGATATGCGCCGCTTCTTTCGCTTCCTTGGGCAGGAACAGCTCGACCAAGGAAAAAAAACGCTCGTAGAACTTGGCGGATGTCACGGTTTCGCTCGCGACCTTGACCATGGAATCGTCCGAGGAGCCGATCGGCATCGACACCGAACCCAGTACACCCACCCCCAGGCTGGCGGAGTTGTTGGTTTTCTTCAGTGCGTACTTGTCCTGCAGGGCATTGGCAAACACCGTGGCGTGATGTTCGACGTTACCGTCATCAGCGCAGACCACACTGAAACTGATTTCCATATGGTTCTCGCCGGTCTGCTGGAAACTCTTGTGCCCGCTGACCAGTTTTGGATCACTGCTGGTGATGATATAGCCCTGGCTCAGCAAGGCCCGACGTGCGGCTTCGCAGCTTTGTGCGTCGGTCACAGGGTAATTACGGGAATAGGTTCCGGAGTCGTCGAAGTTCTCATGCTCATAGATGGCGGCTTTCTTCGACGAGCACCCGGCCGCGGCGGCCAGCACCAACGCCAGCCCGGCAACACGCATCGGAAATGATTTAAACATTGAACATCCTGGGGAAAACGATTCGGGGCGTATTGTGCAACAGATCGATGCTTAGCGTCGCATCGATTCTGTCTTAAAACGGATACAGGGGTGTTGACCGCTTATAAACGGAAAAGGTCATGAATTGCTTCGCAAACGCGAAAAAGATCGCAGCCTTCGCCAGCGCCTACGGTCGTACGTCTGTAGGCGCTGGCGAAGGCTGCGATCTTTTGATTCTGCCATAAAAAACCCCGGCCTCTCGGCCGGGGTTCCTGTGTCACGCATCACTCAGTCCGACATCAGAAACGCTTGATGTCGGCCTGGCTTTCCAGCAGCTTGCGGTAAGCCGCGAAGTCTTGCTGGCCAACGCGCGAAGCGAGGTAGCGACGGTACTGAGCCTTCTCTTCTTCGGTCGGCGCTGCGGCTTCGTTGACGCCATTCAGACGCACGATCGTCAGGCTGCCATCGGGCAAGGTCACGCTGGTGAACGTCGGCTTGTCCTTGGCGGCAGGCTTAGGCATGCGGAACAGAGCCTGCAGTACGGTTGGATCAACCCCTTCCTGAGCACGGGTCGCCGCTTCGGTCACTTTCCAGTTCTGACCGTCGACAGCGTTGTCCAGTGCAGTCTTGCCATCGCGCAGGCTGGCGATCAGCTCTTCAGCCTTGGTCTTGGCGGCAGCACTGGCGTGCTCCTTGGCCAATTGGGCGCGAATCGGGCCTGCAACGTTCTCCAGTGGCAATTGCGCAGGCTTGAGGTGCTCCTTGGCACGCAACACGATCACGGTTTCCGGATCGAGTTCGATGGCCGTACTGTTGGCACCCTCATCCAGCACTTCCGGGCTGAACGCGGCGGCAATCACGGCACGGTTGGCCGTTACACCCTCACCACCTTCGCGGCCAAACGGCTTGGACGTGTGAACGGTCAGCTTCAGGTCCTGAGCCGGCTGGGCCAGATCGGAGGCTTCGAACGAGGCGTCTTCCAATTGCTTGGTGGCTTCGACAAAACGCTGTTCGACCTGCTGTGCTTTCAGTTCACGGGTCAGCTTGTCTTTCAGGCTGGCGAACGTCGGCACTTCAGGCGCTTCCACACCCAGCAGCTTGATCAGGTGAAAACCGAAGTCAGTACGTACTGGCTCGGAAACCTGATCCTTGGCCAACGAATACAGGGCTTTTTCGAACGCTGGGTCATAGACACCGGGACCTGCGTAGCCGAGGTCACCACCGTTGTTGGCCGAACCCGGATCCTGGGAGAATTCCTTGGCCAGGGCCTCGAACTTCTCGCCTTTGGCCAGACGGGCCTGGATATCGTCGATCTTGGCCTTGGCTTGCGCCTCAGTGGTCTTGTCGTTCACTTCGATCAGAATATGCGCAGCCCGACGTTGCTCGGAAAGATTGGCGATTTCTTTCTGATACGCCGCTTGCAAGTCTTCGTCCTTGACGCCGACTTGATCAAAGAAGGAAGCCTTCTTTAACTCCAGGTAATCGATAACCACCTGATCCGGGGTCATGAATTCCTTGGCGTGTTCGTCGTAGTAGGCCTTGACTTCATCGTCGGTCAGCTTGACCGCTGCCGGGTCAGCCTTGATGTTCAGGGAAGCGAAATCGCGAGTCTGCTTTTCCAGACGAGCGAAGTTCAGCACCTGTGCATCGGTGACGAAACCACTACCCGCCAGACCGGCACGCAGTTGGCCGATCAGCATTTCCTGAGCCAGCATCTGGCGGAATTGCAGGCGGCTGTAACCGAGTTGACGAATAACCTGATCGAAACGCTCAGGGCTAAACTTGCCATCCACCTGAAACTCAGGCGTTTGCAGGATGACCTGGTCCAGCGCCGCTTCGGAGAAAGCGAATTTCGAGCTTGCTGCGCCTTGCAGCAGAAGCTTGCGATCGATCAGGCCTTTGAGGGCCGATTCGCGCAGCATTTTTTCGTCGAGCAAGGAAGCATCGAAATCCTTGCCCAGCTGTTGCATGAGTTGACGGCGTTGCATATCGACCGCCTGGCTCAGCTCGTTCTGGCTGATTTCATCGCCATTGACCTTCGCCGCCTCGTTTTTGTGCGTCGTAGCCTTGAAAATGGCGTCGAAACCGGTCAAAGCCATCAATGCAACGATGACCCCGATAATGGTCTTGGCAATCCAGCCTTGTGAATTGTCCCTGATATTCTGCAGCATGCGTCCCCCATAAACGGTTGAACTTCGAAATTAGGCAACCGTGGAGCGTGGGTAGAATCCGGATAGAAGAAAGGCGCATCCGAGGATGCGCCTTCTCGTAACTGGCGGAGCGGACCGATGACTCGAACTTGCGAGCCTCGGTGTCTCGGATCGGCGACCTGCCGACTGGACTACCGCTCCGCTGCCAGGTCAGGCATGACCCCGACCCGGATAGGCAAAAAACTGAATCGAACTTAGTTGACAGCTTCTTTCAGTGCTTTACCGGCTTTGAAACCTGGTTTTTTAGCTGCTGCGATTTCCAGTGTCTTACCGGTCTGAGGGTTACGACCAATGCGAGCTGGACGATCAGTTACGGAGAAGGTACCGAAACCAACCAGAACAACAGAGTCGCCAGCCTTGAGAGCGCCAGTGACGGATTCGATTACAGCGTCCAGCGCACGGCCAGCAGCAGCTTTCGGGATATCAGCGGATGCAGCGATAGCATCAATCAGTTCCGACTTGTTCACTCTAAGTCCCCTTATATCTATCTATTTGAGTATGATTCTAAGTTTTTTTGGTGAAAGCAAAAACGAGTGCTGAATGGCCTACAGACACTTAAGAGCCGCTTTATAACAAGGGCTCTAAAAAGCTGTCAAGGAAGCCCCCCAGGCAAATACGTACTAATGCGTGCTAATTCTTTCCTTAGAATCGGACTCGCGCTTTTCATCCTTCGCGACAATCTCCGGAGCCACATCTGGCAAGGGCTCCGGCGCGTATTGCAGCGCAATTTGCAGGACCTCGTCAATCCATTTAACCGGTTTAATCTGGAGATCTTGCTTGATATTGTCAGGAATTTCCTTCAGATCGCGAACATTCTCTTCGGGAATGATCACCGTCTTGATTCCACCCCGGTGAGCAGCCAGCAGTTTTTCTTTCAATCCACCGATTGCCAATACCTGACCACGCAAGGTGATTTCACCGGTCATGGCCACGTCCGCACGCACCGGAATGCTGGTCAGAGCAGATACCAGTGCCGTGCACATGCCTACACCGGCGCTAGGGCCATCCTTCGGCGTCGCCCCTTCCGGCATGTGGATATGGGTGTCGCGCTTCTCGTGGAAGTCCAGGGGGATCCCCAGGCTCTTCGCGCGGCTGCGCACCACCGTCAACGCTGCGGTGATCGACTCGACCATCACGTCACCCAGCGAACCGGTCTTGATCAACTGGCCTTTGCCTGGCACGACAGCGGCTTCGATGGTCAGCAATTCGCCGCCCACCTGAGTCCATGCCAACCCAGTGACCTGCCCGATCTGGTCCTGCTGTTCAGCCAGGCCGTAACGGAATTTACGCACGCCCAGGAAGTGCTCCAGCGCGTCTGCCGTGACCTTCACAGAGAAGCGTTTTTCCAGCGCATGCTCTTTGACCGCCTTGCGGCAAACCTTGGCAATCTGGCGCTCCAGACCACGCACACCGGCTTCACGGGTGTAGTAGCGAATGATGTCGCGAATCGCTTCCTCGTCGAATTCCAGCTCGCCTTTTTTCAAGCCATTGGCCTGAATCTGCTTGGGCGACAGGTATTTGACAGCGATGTTGATTTTCTCGTCTTCGGTGTAGCCCGGCAGACGGATCACTTCCATCCGGTCCAGCAACGCCGGTGGAATGTTCATGGAGTTCGAGGTGCACAAGAACATCACATCCGACAGGTCGTAATCGACTTCCAGATAGTGATCGTTGAAGTTGTGGTTCTGCTCTGGATCGAGCACTTCCAGCAATGCCGATGCCGGATCGCCACGCATGTCGCTGCCCATTTTGTCGATTTCGTCGAGCAGGAACAGCGGGTTGCGCACGCCCACCTTTGTCATCTTTTGAATCAATCTTCCTGGCATCGAACCGATGTAAGTACGGCGATGACCACGGATTTCCGCTTCATCGCGTACGCCGCCGAGCGCCATACGCACGAATTTGCGGTTGGTGGCGTGGGCGATCGACTCTGCCAGAGAGGTTTTACCCACCCCCGGAGGCCCCACCAGGCACAACACAGGACCACGGATTTTCTTCACGCGTTTTTGCACGGCGAGGTATTCGAGAATCCGCTCTTTGACTTCTTCCAGACCATAATGGTCGGCATCGAGAATGTCTTCGGCACGCGCAAGATCAAGGCGAACCTTGCTCTGAGCCTTCCACGGCACCTGAACCAGCCAGTCGATGTACGAACGCACCACGGTCGCTTCCGCGGACATTGGCGACATTTGCTTGAGTTTGTTCAGTTCAGCCTGGGCCTTGGCCAGCGCGTCTTTGGGCAGGCCAGCGGCATCGATACGCTTTTTCAGCTCTTCGACTTCGTTATGACCTTCGTCGCTGTCGCCGAGCTCTTTCTGAATGGCCTTCATCTGCTCGTTCAGGTAGTACTCGCGCTGACTGCGCTCCATTTGCTTTTTGACGCGACCGCGAATGCGTTTTTCGACTTGCAGCAGATCGATTTCGGCATCCAGCAAGGCCAGAACGTGTTCGACCCGTGCCGACAAATCGATGATTTCAAGGATTTCCTGCTTCTGCTCGATCTTCAGCGCCATATGCGCTGCCATGGTATCGACCAGGCGCCCAGGCTCATCGATGCTATTGAGCGACGAGAGGACTTCAGCCGGGAGTTTCTTGCCCAACTGCACATATTGTTCGAACTGGGACAGCAGGCTGCGAACGAACACTTCCGACTCGCGCTCTGGCGCATCGACTTCATCGATCAACGAAACTTCGGCACGGCAATGGCCATCCACTTCGCTGAAGCGCTCCACGGCGCCGCGCTGCTCGCCTTCGACCAGAACCTTGACCGTGCCGTCAGGCAGCTTCAGCAGCTGCAGGACAGTAGCAATCGTACCGACGCGATAAAGTGCGTCTTCACCGGGATCGTCGTCAGCAGGGTTTCTCTGAGCCAGCAGAAGGATCTGCTTGTCGCCCGTCATCGCTGCCTCAAGGGCTTCGATGGATTTCTCGCGCCCCACGAACAGCGGGATAACCATGTGCGGATAAACCACGACATCACGCAATGGCAGGAGAGGCAATTCGATGGTTGTCTTCATGATTTCGCCTCTACGGCGGCCACAAGGCCGGAAACAGATGGAAGTAAGCTTGAAACCAAGATGGGGGCTACTTTCGAAAAAAACAAGCGGATAAAAGTACCGCTTTAAAGATTGTCCGATTGCGACCCGATTTCGCGGTCGCATCAGATAACAGACAGTGCCGGCCGCTTTCGCGCGCTAGCCTCGCGCCTACAAAAGCAAAGGGGCCCGAAGGCCCCTTCTTTGTACCGGCTGCGTGACGCTTAGGCGTCTGGCGCGGCCTTGGCAGCAGGCTCACTGTTTTCATAGATATACAGTGGCTTGGACTTGCCTTCTATAACGCTTTCGTCGATCACTACTTTACTCACCTCGGACTGCGAGGGGATTTCATACATAGTGTCGAGCAGTACACCTTCAAGAATGGAGCGCAGCCCACGAGCACCGGTTTTACGTTCCAGCGCACGCTTGGCGACAGCCTTCAGCGCATCGGCCCGGAATTCCAGGTCCACGTCTTCCATCTCGAACAATTTGGCATATTGTTTGGTCAACGCATTTTTCGGCTCGGTGAGGATCTGCATCAGAGCAGCCTCATCCAGCTCGTCCAGCGTTGCCAGGACCGGCAGACGACCGACGAATTCCGGGATCAGACCGAACTTGACCAGATCATCAGGCTCGACTTCACGCAGGGACTCACCGACTTTCTTGCCTTCTTCCTTGCTGCGAACTTCTGCGCTGAAACCAATGCCACCCTTGGTGGAACGGTTCTGAATAACCTTTTCCAGACCAGAGAAGGCGCCACCGCAGATGAACAGGATGTTACGGGTATCAACCTGAAGGAATTCCTGCTGCGGATGCTTGCGACCACCTTGAGGCGGAACGGAAGCGACCGTGCCTTCGATCAACTTGAGCAGGGCCTGCTGCACGCCTTCACCGGAAACGTCCCGGGTGATCGACGGGTTGTCAGACTTGCGGGAGATCTTGTCGATCTCGTCGATGTAGACAATGCCCATCTGGGCCTTTTCCACGTCGTAATCGCACTTCTGCAGCAGCTTCTGAATGATGTTCTCGACATCCTCACCCACGTAACCCGCCTCGGTGAGGGTGGTTGCGTCGGCAATGGTGAACGGAACGTTCAGCAAGCGGGCCAGTGTTTCGGCAAGCAGGGTTTTACCCGAGCCTGTCGGGCCGATCAGCAAGATGTTGCTCTTGCCGAGTTCGACGTCGTCATTCTTTTTGTCACGCTGGTTCAGGCGCTTGTAGTGGTTATACACCGCTACGGCCAGAACCTTTTTCGCACGCTCCTGACCAATCACATACTGATCAAGGATGCCGCTGATTTCTTTAGGCGAAGGCAATTTATGCGCGCTGCTCTCGGCCTGGGCTTCTTGCACCTCCTCACGGATGATGTCATTGCACAGGTCAACGCACTCGTCGCAGATAAAGACCGAGGGGCCGGCAATCAATTTGCGTACTTCATGCTGGCTTTTGCCACAGAAGGAGCAATAGAGCAGCTTGCCGTTGTCCTCGCCGTTGCGGGTGTCAGTCATTCGTTCGATCCAAATCCGATAGGCTTGCAACACAAGATGAAGGCTATTGCGGGCTTTTTCAAGCCCGCCGATGATCGGACCAGCCGACCAGCCTTATTTTGAGCTGCTTATTTTAAGCAGGGCGCTGGGTGATCACTTCATCGATCAACCCATACTCACGCGCGGCTTCTGCACTCATGAAATTATCGCGATTGGTATCGCGCTCGATTTCTTCAAGGGTGCGACCACTGTGCTTGGCCATCAGCGTGTTGAGGCGCTCACGAATGAAGAGGATTTCCTTGGCATGGATTTCGATGTCCGATGCCTGGCCCTGGAAACCGCCCAGTGGCTGGTGAATCATCACACGCGAGTTCGGCAGGCAGTAACGCTTGCCAGGAGCACCGGCCGTCAGCAGAAACGCGCCCATGCTGCAGGCCTGACCGATACAGGTGGTCGAAACGTTTGGCTTGATGAACTGCATGGTGTCATAGATCGACATGCCCGCCGTCACCGAACCACCCGGGGAGTTGATGTAAAGATGGATGTCCTTGTCTGGGTTTTCCGCTTCAAGGAACAGCAATTGCGCGCAAATCAGGTTGGCCATGTAGTCCTCTACCGGACCCACCAGAAAGATCACCCGCTCCTTGAGAAGACGCGAGTAAATGTCGTAGGCGCGTTCGCCACGAGCAGACTGCTCGACAACCATCGGGACCAAGCCGCCTGCGGCCTGGATATCAGAGTTCTGCTGAATATAAGAATTACGGAACATGCTCTGCAGTCACTCCCAAAAGTTATGTCTTGAATACGCATAAGCCAGCTCGAAGGCTGGCTTATGGTGTGTTCTTCTAACGCAAAAACAATTTAGTCGGCTTGTGGAGCTTCCACCGGCTTGACCGCTTCTTCGTAAGAGACCGATTTGTCGGTCACGCTAGCTTTCTGCAGAACAGTATCCACAACTTGTTCTTCCAGCACAACCGAACGAACTTCGTTCAATTGCTGGTCGTTCTTGTAGTACCAGGACACAACCTGCTCAGGCTCCTGATAAGCCGAAGCCATCTCCTGAATCATTTCGCGAACGCGAGCTTCGTCAGGCTTGAGGTCGAATTGCTTGACCACTTCAGCCACGATCAGACCCAGGACAACACGGCGCTTGGCTTGCTCTTCGAACAGCTCGGCTGGCAGCTGGTCAGGCTTGATGTTGCCACCGAACTGCTGAACGGCCTGCACGCGCAGACGGTCAACTTCGTTGGACAGCAGGGCTTTTGGCACTTCGATCGGGTTGGTGGCCAGCAGACCGTCCATTACCTGATTCTTGACCTTGGATTTGATCGCCTGGCGCAGCTCGCGCTCCATGTTCTTGCGAACTTCGGCGCGGAAGCCTTCCAGACCGGTTTCCTTGATGCCGAATTGAGCGAAGAACTCTTCGTTCAGCTCTGGCAGTTTTGGCTCGGAAACAGTGTTCACGGTCACGGTGAACTCAGCGGTTTTGCCAGCCAGGTCCAGATTCTGATAGTCCTCAGGGAAGGTCAGATTCAGAACGCGCTCTTCACCAGCCTTGGCGCCAACCAAGCCATCTTCGAAGCCAGGGATCATGCGGCCGGAACCCAGCACCAGCTGAGTACCCTTGGCGGAACCGCCAGCGAACACTTCACCGTCAACCTTGCCGACGAAATCGATGTTCAGTTGATCTTCGTTCTGGGCAGCACGATCGGCTACTTCAAAACGGGTGTTCTGCTTGCGCAGGATGTCCAGCATCTTATCCAGATCGGCATCGCTCACGTCAGCGCTCAGGCGCTCGACGGTGATACCTTCGAAACCGGCAACGGTGAACTCAGGGAACACTTCGAATACGGCTACGTATTCCAGGTCCTTGCCCGCTTCCAGGGATTTTGGCTCGATCGACGGCGAACCAGCCGGGTTCAGCTTCTGCTCGACAACAGCTTCGTAGAAGGAAGACTGGATCACGTCGCCCACAGCTTCCTGGCGAGCTTCAGCGCCGAAACGACGCTTGATTTCGCTCATTGGCACTTTGCCTGGACGGAAGCCAGCAATCTTGGCCTTTTGGGCGGTCTGTTGCAGACGCTTGTTGACCTGAGTCTCGATGCGCTCAGCCGGCACGGTGATGCTCATGCGGCGCTCAAGAGCAGAAGTATTTTCAACAGAAACTTGCATGGATATTCCTCGTTGCACAGACGTTAGCCGGCCGTTTCCGACCCCAGAATCAAGGGCATGCATTCTAGTGGGTCAAACTCAAGAAGTCACCCTACTGAAAACGGGTAAAAACGCAGCAGGCAATTTATAGGTGCGAATGCACGAATGCACCTCGCCCCTGTGGCGAAAACAGCCAATCATGCCAGGGCTCTGCGCCAACCTTTCTATATATAGAAGCGGTTGCCAACCATCTCCCTGGCAGCCGAGCTTGCGAGCAAGCCGGCGGACAGCGCGGCATCATCGGGAAACATAAATTCGACGAAACACCCCGCCCTGCGACCCCGAAACCAGCAGTCGCCGAAATTCGAACCACTGAAACAAAAAAGGCGCCAGACTATTAAATCTGGCGCCTTTCGGAATATGGGGTGGACGATGGGGATCGAACCCACGACAACGGGAGTCACAATCCCGTGCTCTACCAACTGAGCTACGCCCACCATATTGCGTGCCAAAGAAGTCAAACAACTTCTTTGTGAGCCCCAGCCATGTCATTTGACACGTCTAAAGCTTTATTTGGTGCGGATGAAGAGACTCGAACTCTTACGCCTCGCGGCGCTGGAACCTAAATCCAGTGTGTCTACCAATTCCACCACATCCGCGACTTGAAGCTTTTAAAGCAAAGGCGCCAGACCGTTAAATCTGGCGCCTTTCGAAATATGGGGTGGACGATGGGGATCGAACCCACGACAACGGGAGTCACAATCCCGTGCTCTACCAACTGAGCTACGCCCACCATATCGCGCTACTTGTGCCAAAGCTGCCTAATGGCGCACCCGGCAGGACTCGAACCTGCGACCATCCGCTTAGAAGGCGGATGCTCTATCCAGCTGAGCTACGGGCGCCTTATTAATCTGTACCCTTGAAGGACTACAAACTAAATGCTTTCCAGCCTTGCAGAACCTTGATTCCGCTTGACCTTCTTAACCAGTGCTAGGCTGTGCCCGACAAGTGCGACGAATAGTATAGAGCCCCCTAAAGGTCGTCAAATCCTTTTTGAAAAAAATTCATTTAATTAAAGGGCTTAGGGGAATTTACAGACCAAGCGCCTTTGCCCTCACCGCATGACATGCGAGAATGCGCTCTCTTTTTTTCCCCTCTCGATGGTTAATCACGCGCAATGACTGCACAACTAATCGACGGCAAATCGATCGCCGCCAGCCTGCGCCAGCAGATCGCCCAACGCGTCACCGAGCGTCGCCAGCAAGGCTTGCGTACGCCAGGCCTCGCGGTGATCCTGGTCGGCAGCGATCCCGCCTCTCAGGTTTATGTCTCGCACAAGCGTAAAGACTGTGAAGAGGTCGGCTTCCTTTCCCAAGCCTATGACCTGCCTTCCGACACCACTCAAGAAGCGCTGACCGAGCTGATCGATCGCCTCAATGACGATCCGGCGATTGACGGCGTCCTGTTGCAACTCCCTCTGCCCGAGCACCTGGACGCGTCCAAACTGCTGGAGCGCATTCGCCCGGACAAAGACGTCGATGGTTTCCATCCTTATAACGTCGGCCGTCTGGCTCAACGCATTCCGCTACTGCGCCCATGCACGCCTAAAGGCATCATGACTCTGCTGGAAAGCACCGGTGTCGATCTGTACGGGATGGACGCCGTGGTTGTCGGCGCCTCCAACATTGTTGGTCGTCCGATGGCGATGGAGCTGCTGCTCGCCGGTTGCACCGTGACCGTCACCCACCGTTTCACCAAGGATCTGGCCGGCCACGTCGGTCGTGCCGACCTGGTGGTCGTCGCTGCCGGCAAGCCTGGCCTGGTCAAGGGCGAGTGGATCAAGGAAGGCGCGATCGTGATCGACGTGGGCATCAACCGCCAGGACGACGGCAAACTGGTCGGTGACGTCATCTACGAAACCGCCCTGCCCCGCGCCGGCTGGATCACTCCAGTACCAGGTGGCGTCGGCCCGATGACCCGCGCGTGCCTGCTGGAAAACACCCTGTATGCAGCCGAAACCCTGCACAGCTGAACCTTGTTGCCAAGGTAGCCAGTGACTCTAGAAACCCCGCCCATGGCGGGGTTCTTTTTTGCCTTTGGAAAAGGATCGACCATCCGCCGGAAAATGACTTTTTTTTCATGTTTCCGGGGACTTTCACGCCCCCCTCGAACAACCATCGACAGTTATTCAGCCATACTCCAGAATGTCGCGCTTTTTAAGAAATAGCCCGTTACATAACGGCGTATCAACACTTTATGAGTCTGCCAGCGTGAAAATCCGTCTTTCCATCCTGAGCCTATTTTTTGCAGTTACAGGGACTTTCATCACGCCAATTGCCAGCGCAGGCGAAACCACCGCCGCGCCTCGAGACGCCTCGCAACTCAAGATCGCTTCGCGCAGTGCATTGCTGCTGGATCTGCAGACCAACAAAATCATCTATGCCAGCAACCCAGACAGGATTGCCCCCATCGCTTCGGTCAGCAAGTTGATGACCGGCCTCGTCGTGGTTGAAGCCAAGCAGAACATGGACGAGTACATCAACATCAACATCAGTGACACCCCGGAAATGAAAGGCGTGTTTTCCCGGGTCAAACTCAACAGCGAAATGCCGCGTCGGGAAATGCTGCTGATTGCGCTGATGTCCTCCGAGAACCGCGCCGCCGCGAGTCTGGCCCACCACTATCCGGGCGGATATGCCGCGTTCATCGCTGCGATGAACGCTAAAGCCAAGGCGCTGGGCATGACCAGTACCCATTTCGTTGAGCCGACCGGTCTGTCGCCGCGCAACGTGTCTACCGCCCGCGACCTGAGCAAACTGCTGATCGCTGCGCACAAATACCCAATGCTGACAGAGCTGAGCACGACCAAGGAAAAAATCGTCGCGTTCCGCAAACCCAACTACAGCCTGGCCTTTCGCAACACCGACCATTTGGTCCGTAAACCGGATTGGGATATTCAATTGACGAAAACCGGTTTCACCAACGATGCAGGACACTGCCTGGTACTGGTGACCCGGATGAGTGACCGTCCGGTTGCCCTGGTGCTCCTTGACGCATATGGCAAGTACACACATTTTGCCGATGCCACGCGCATCCGCAACTGGGTCGAAACCGGCAAAAGCGCCAACGTAGCGTCTGCAGCCATGCAGTACAAATCGGATAAGAACATCAAGCACCGCCAGAGCAGTGTGGTTGAGGCGTCGAAATAGTCTTGCTGTAATCACATGAAAAAGCCCCGAACATTCGGGGCTTTTTTTCGTCAGCGATCAGTCATTAGGCAGCGGCATCTGGTCGTCATCGGGAATGCCATCCCCTTTGCTGGGGTCTTGCCAACCTCGCGCAGGCTCCACTGGCGTCACGACTGGCCGAGCCAGCGGATCTCTCAGTGGGCTGTCCGGATCCATCACCGGATCGATGCTCTCTTCAGGCGTTGTCGGGACGTTTTCCGGACGTTTGTCGTTGAAGCTTGAGTCGGTAGACATACACACCTCCATGCAACCTAGGGTTTCAGATTGCCGAGTGGGTCATAGGGCTTTGCCGGAGCCTTGGGATTGTCACCCGGTTTTACGTCCAGCGGCGCCTTGGCTGGACCCACAGGATCGACCTGCGGGTCGGCAACGTCCGGCGAATCGGGGTCGAAGCCCAACTCGTCGCCAGACGAATGTTCAGACGAGTGCGGGCCGGACGGGGTATTGGAATGTGCCATGGACGCCTCCTGATCGCGGCCCGATACATCCGGGCCCTATCTATCAGATACCTGCAGCGCCGTGCTGTGCCCGGCAGATGACGAACGGCCTTACTGTGCGCTCAAGGCCTTTTTGGCCTGCGCCGCCGCCTGCTCTTGACCCGCCTGCGCCAGATCGTTCGCCGCCTTGAGCCAGCGCTGCCGATCGACTTCGGCCGGAATTTGCGTCGGTGCCTGAATCAACACTGCCCAGCCACCGGCATCCTTGAAAGCCGATTCGAACGAGCTGAAGCTCATCAATACCCGCTGCTCCATGCCGGCACGCAACAGCACCGTCTGCTTCTGACGGTTGTAGCCGGACAAAATGGCATAACGCGGTTCAGCCCAGAGTGCGGAACCCTCGGTAAAGCGCACCATCACCGGATAACCCGCTGCCACCTGAGTCAACAGGGCAGGCAGATCGCTGTCCAGGGGATAGACCATCATTCCGTACTCACGGGCCAGGTTCTGCATGTTTTGTTGCAGCTGGGCCTCCGCGCCCGGCAAATGCAGCGGTTTGTCGAGCAAACCCGGAGTGATCACGATGCCTTGCTGGGACAACAGGCTCGCCAGCACTTGCGGCCCGCTTTGATTGGCCACGCCGCGATAGAACCGGCCCGTGAGTTCGACCCGCTCCGGCAGACGCTTGATCTGCGGCGCAACGTTTCCTGCACACCCGGACAGCCCGGCAACACACCCCGCAATCACTGCTACCGATAGAATTCGAGAAATTACCCGCACCATCATCACTCTCTTGGTCAGACGCCAGGCAATCCGCTTCCCGGCTTGGCCGTCGATCATAGGATGCCGCGCAGCGGCGGTATAGCCTTAACCGGTAGTTGATGGCGCTCTATAGAGCGAACTGGTTGGTTGCAGTCGACCTTTGGTCAATAGCCTGCAACACGTCAGCGGCTAGACTGTCACTTGCAAAGCGTGTGCGCCCGCCGCAGGGCAAAGAGGAGGCACTGATGAGCCTGGCAATGACGATCGTGATGTTGGTGTTCAGCTGGTTGGCCGTCGCCGCCGCCATGTTGTGGGGCGTTCTGCGAATCGCTCGCCGCCACCATCATCCTGTACAACCGGAAAAAACCTCCGAGCCCCCTGCCCGTCACGTCAACGCTCACTGACACCCAAAAACCAAAACGCCTGCCCTCCTGTAGGAGCTGCCGCAGGCTGCGATCTTTTGACTTTGATTTTTAAAAAACAAGATCAAAAGATCGCAGCCTGCGGCAGCTCCTACTGTGAGTTCAGGCGGCTGTTAGACCTCGGCGGCCAGGCGTTTCTGTTTGGCCCGACGGGACATCATGTTCAACACCTCAATCGCAGCCGAGAACGCCATCGCCGCATAGACGTAGCCTTTGGGCACGTGGGCACCGAAGCCTTCAGCGATCAGCGTCATGCCGATCATGATCAAGAAGCCCAGGGCCAACATGACGACCGTCGGGTTGTCATTGATGAACTTGGCCAGCGGATCAGCCGCCAGCAACATCACCAACACCGACACCACCACCGCGATGATCATGATCGGCAAATGCTCGGTCATGCCGACAGCGGTAATGATGCTGTCGATGGAGAACACCATATCCAGCATCAGGATCTGGCCGATCGCGGCAGCAAAGCCCAGGGTCACGGTCGAGGTTTTCGACGTTGGATCTTCCGGCGACGGGTCCATGCTGTGATGGATTTCCGTGGTGGCTTTCCACAACAGGAACAGGCCGCCGGCGATCAGGATCATGTCCTTCCAGGAGAACGCTTGGCCGAAAACCTCGATCACAGGCTCCGTCAACTGGACGATGAACGCGATGGTGCTCAGCAAGCCCAGACGCAGGATCAGCGCCATACCGATACCGATACGCCGTGCCTTCTGCCGGTGCTGCTCGGGCAGTTTGTTGGTCAGGATCGAGATGAAGATCAGGTTATCGATACCGAGCACGATCTCCATCACCACCAGAGTGGCCAAAGCGATCCATGCGGTGGGGCTGGCGGCTAGCTGTAAAAGGTATTCCATGGGTCAGTCCTGACTCGCTGTAAGACGGTTTAGATTTCCTGGGAGGAAGATTCGGTTTTTTCCGCATCTTTTTCCGATGATTCTTTCTTGCTGATCAAACCGCTGGTGGCGTCACTGAGTGCTTGCTCGGCGGCCTTGTGGGTGTCGTCGATGGCTTGCTTGGCACTCTCGGCCGCCTTGCCCATCAGTTGCTGAGCGCTTTTCTCCGCCTGGTCACAACCGGCCAACACCAGTAAAGACGCAATCAGCAGGGCCGTGGTTTTAAGCTTCATGATGTTTTCCTCGATAGAACGAACGGACCGCAACGATGACCCGTTGATAGCGACGCATTCTATGGAGATGGACACTTCAGGAAAATTCGTATTTTCAGCGGTTATACTTCGGTTTTTACGAATTCAGATCTCTATACGCAGATCGCTCTGTGTAGGAGCTGCCGCAGGCTGCGATCTTTTGATCCTGCTTTTAAAAATCAAAAGATCGCAGCCTGCGGCAGCTCCTACATAGATGATGTGAACCGAGGGGACTTCACCAACATGTTGAATTACCGACAACTGCATTACTTCTGGGTGGTGGCCAAAACCGGCAGCATCGTGCGTGCCTGCGAGCAGTTGAACCTGACGCCGCAGACCATCAGCGGACAGATTTCATTGTTCGAACAAACCTACGGCATCGAGTTGTTTCGCCGGGTTGGGCGGCAACTGGAACTCACCGAAGCCGGGCGCCAGACCTTGCCCTATGCCGAACAGATGTTTCAGCTGGGTGGCGAGCTGGAGTTGATGCTGCGCGCCCAACCCAATGAACAGCAGATTCTGTTTCGGGTGGGCGTAGCCGACGTAGTGCCCAAATCCATCGTCTATCGCCTGATCGCGCCGACCATGGAATTGAGCGAACCGCTGCGCATTACCTGTCGTGAAGACAAACTCGAACGGTTGCTGGCCGACCTGGCCATCCAACGCCTGGACCTGGTGATTTCCGACAGCCCGATGCCATCGCACCTGGACATCAAGGGTTACAGCCAGAAACTCGGTGAATGCGGGATCAGTTTCTTCGCGACCGCCGAATTGGCGGCACACTATGGCCAGGACTTTCCTCGCAGCCTGCACGGCGCACCGCTGTTGATTCCCGGGCCGGAAACCGTGGTGCGCAGCCGCTTGCAGCGCTGGTTCGCCGAACAGCAGATCCAGCCGCAAATCGTCGGCGAGTTCGATGACAGTGCCTTGATGCAGGCCTTCGGCCAATCCGGCAGCGGCATTTTCATCGGCCCCAGCGTGATCGCCGACGAAGTGAAGCGCCAACTGGGCGTGGAGGTGATTGGCCAGACCGACGCGGTGAGCGAGTCGTTCTACGCCATTTCGGTGGAGCGCAAGGTCAAGCACCCCGGCATTGTCGCGATTACCGAAGGTGCCCGACGCGAGCTGTTTACAGCGCTGTGACGACTTCCCGAGGCTTGAAGGTCATCAGCGCGATGGCCAGCAGGATCGAGGCCAGGATCAATCCGGCAGCGGCGAATCCCAGCCCCTGTAGGCCGACGCTGTCGATCACCCGACCGCCGATCATGGCGCCCAGGCCGATCCCGAGATTGGCCCCGGCGATGTTCAGCGACGCGGCGAACGCCGGCGCTTCGGGCGCGGCTTTCATCAGGCGCACGTGACTGACCAGGAACAGCGCGGCCTGGGTAATGCCCCAGATGCCCATCGCTGCCGCCAACCCGTAGGGCGAGTGAATGTTTGGTACCAGCGCCACCAGTCCGGCGATCATGAAGGCGCAGAACATCATCGAAGCCACCAGCGGATGGCGATCCACCGCGCGACCGCCCAAGGAGTTACCGATCAGCCCCACCGCGCCGAAGCCCATCAGGCACCAGCCGACCACCGTGCCGTCGAGACCGGCCAGGCGCTCAAGGATGTCTGCCAGATAGGTGTAAGCGGTGAACATGCCGCTGAACACGATGATCGACAGCAGTACATGCCCGACCATTAAAGGGCTGTGCAGGATCTTGAATTGCGAGCGGAAGCTGACCTGATGCTGATGCAGGTTGGTTTTGGGCAAGTAGATAAACAGCAGCAGCGCCTTGGCAAAGGCGATGAACGCGAGAATGGCGAAAGCACTGCGCCAGCCGAAGGCATCGGAAATCAGCGTGCCCACGGGAATGCCGAACACCGTGGCGCAGACAATGCCGAAACCGATCTTGGCGATGGCGCGCCCGGCGTAGTCCGGCCCGACGATGTCCACCGCCGTTTCACTGGCCAACGCCCAGAACACCGGCAAGCCCAAGGCTGGGACCAACCGGGCAAAGGCCATCACCCAGATGTTCGGCGCCATTGCGGCGAGCGTGTTGGCCAGGCCAAACATGATCAGCACTGAGATGAATAGCTTGCGCCGCTCGAAACGGGCGAAGTACGCCGTGAGGAACGGACCGAATGCGGCGACCGTGAAGGCGAACAGGGTCACCAACAACCCCGCTTGCGGGATGCTGACGTCGAGGTCTCGGGCGATGGCCGGCAACAGGCCGACGATGATGAACTCCGTGGTCAGCACCGTAAAACCGGCGGCCGACAGCAGAAAAACGGGCAACAGCATGCAAAACTCCAGAAAAACGACGACACCAGTGCTAGCCCGAAGGCTCACTGGCAGACATGAAAATGAGGATGGCGAAGCTTAACAGAGTGTTTCGGATCAGGGTTGCACGAACCTGCAAATCGCGTTTAAGCGCCGAGTGGCAGATCGTCACAGGACTGAAGTATCTGTACAACGCTGTGATAAAGTCCGCGCCCTTGTGGCGAGGGCGCTTGCTCCCGCTGGGCAGCGAAGCGCCCCCAACAAATGGGCCTGCTGCGCAGGCCAGCGGGAGCAAGCTCCCTCGCCACAGGGATCAGCGCTGGCATTAGCCACGTGCTCCCCCTTTCGGTTTCCCGCCTGCGGCCTGTCTTGTTTCTTGCTGCAAACCTGCGAAACCATGCATTTATAAAAAATCAGAGATGCCGTTTTATGAGCGATTCATCCCCTTCTCTATTGCAACGCCTCAATCGCATGAGCCTGGTCACGCAGATCCTCATCGGCCTGATCGCCGGCATTGCCCTGGCCCTGATGGCGCCTGAAGCGGCGAAGTCCACGGCCTTCATCGGCAAGGTCTTCGTCTCGGCGCTGAAGGCTGTCGCACCCATCCTGGTGTTCATCCTGGTCATGGCGTCCATCGCCAACCACAAGCACGGTCAGGAAACCCACATCCGGCCGATCCTGTTCCTGTACCTGCTGGGCACATTCGCGGCCGCCGTGGTCGCGGTGGTTGCCAGCATGATGTTTCCGTCGAACCTCGTGCTGTCGACCCAGGATGTCGCCGTTAGCGCTCCTGGCGGCATCAGCGAAGTGCTGCAAAGCCTGTTGCTCAGCGTGGTCGACAACCCAGTCAGTGCGCTGATGAACGCCAACTTCATCGGCATCCTGGCCTGGGCCATCGGCATGGGCATCGCCATTCGCCATGCCGGCAAGGCTACACGCGGGGTGCTGGACGACCTGTCCAACGGCGTGACCCTGATCGTGCGCATGGTGATCCGTTTTGCCCCGCTGGGGATCTTCGGCCTCGTGGCCTCGACCCTGGCCACCTCCGGCTTCGGCGCCCTGATCGGCTACGCGCACCTGCTGGCCGTGCTGCTGGGCTGCATGCTGTTCGTGGCACTGGTGATGAACCCGGCCATCGTGTTCTGGAAACTGCGCCGCAACCCGTATCCACTGACCTTGATGTGCCTGCGCGAAAGCGGTATCACCGCATTCTTCACCCGCAGTTCCGCAGCGAACATTCCGGTCAACCTGGAGCTGAGCAAGCGCCTGGGTCTGCACGAAGACACTTACTCCGTGTCGATCCCCCTGGGTGCGACCATCAACATGGCCGGTGCGTCGATCACCATCACCGTACTGACCCTGGCAGCGGTGCACACAATGGGCATTGCCGTGGACATTCCGACGGCCATTCTGCTGAGCGTCGTCGCGGCGGTCTGCGCCTGTGGCGCTTCTGGCGTGGCAGGCGGTTCGCTGCTGCTGATCCCTCTGGCGTGCAGCCTGTTCGGCATCCCGAGCGAAATCGCCATGCAGGTGGTGGCGGTCGGTTTCATCATCGGCGTGCTGCAGGACTCGGCGGAAACCGCGTTGAATTCGTCGACCGACGTGCTGTTCACGGCGGCGGCTTGCCTGGGTGAAGAAGTAAAGGCCGAGCGTTCGGCGCAATAAAGATCAACAGATCAAAAGATCGCAGCCTCGTTTCACTCGACAGCTCCTACAAGCGTACGCAATCCAATGTAGGAGCTGCCGAAGGCTGCGATCTTTTGATTCAGCAAAAAAAACCGCCAAGGCTTCCACCTTGGCGGTTTTTTTGTACCTGGGCGGTTTAGAACGCGCCCATGTAATCACGCTTGCCCACTTCCACACCGTTGTGACGCAGCAGCGCGTAAGCGGTGGTGATGTGGAAGAAGAACTGCGGCAGGCCGTAGGTCAGCAGGTAAGCCTGGCCAGAGAAACGCTTTTCTTTCGGCGTGCCCGGACGGGTCACGATTTCGATGCCTTCCTTGCCGTTGATCTGCTCCGGTTTGAAATCGCCGATGAAAGACAGGACCTTGGCGATCAGTGCTTGCAGTTCGGCGAAGGTGGTTTCGGTGTCGTCGTACTTTGGCAGTTCGACTTCAGCCAGACGCGCCGAAACGCCCTTGGCGAAATCAACAGCGATCTGCACCTGACGCACCAGCGGGAACATGTCCGGGTACAGGCGAGCTTGCAGGAAGGCGTTGGGGTCAATGTTCTTGGCGGTGGCGTGGGCCTCGGCCTTCTTCAGCACATCGCTCAGGGCGTTGAGCATTTGCTGGAAAACTGGAACGGAGGCGTCGTACAAGGAAATGGTCATGGCAGTCTCGTGTGGTGACAGGAGGGAACGTGGGCCGATTATAGCCATGCACACCCCTCCCCAGACCGGTCTTTTTTATCGTTGAACTGCCATCAGTGACATTCCGCTCCGAGTTTGACAAGCAACGCAGCCTTGCCCGGACTCAGATACGGCTCGACTTTACCAATTTTGCACGATGCCAGGCCCTGTATGCTCGCCTCCAGGGGTTCCTTTACAAACAGCAGGCCCTGCGGACGGTTTGCCGCCTGCAATTGAGCCAACGTCAGCCGTGCAACCGGTCGACCCATGTAATAGACCAGGCGGATATCCGGTTCACCGACACTGTAGGCTTTCTGACCCGGCTGGCTGGCGGCCAGCGTGGCGACCTCCTGCAGACCATCGACCCGATGGGCCAGGACCCGCGCTTCGACGAACAGGTAAAACACCACGAATCCGGCCAACATCACGTAGGGCACCGTAGCCAGGCAGGCACGCCAGCGGCCCTTCGCCTCATCAAGCACCGTTGTCCAATGCATGGCCAGCAACAAGGCCATGGAGGGGTAGATGGGCAATAGGTACTTGCCATGCTTTTCGGTGAACATGGAAAAAACCAGCAGCGGCAACAAGGTGCAGCACAACAGCATGGCTGCCTCGCGACGCGAGCGGATCATCGCCCAGAAGCGTCGAGGCTGTACCAGTACGATCAACCAGAATGGAAAGAAATCACCGGCCAGGAACAACAGATAGGCATACCAGGACTCAGCGCCTTGTCCATCGATCTTTTTGACGATGTCTTCGTTGATGATCGACGCCCAGATCCCCCAACCCTGGTTCAGGGACACCGCCACATACCAGGAAGCGCCCAGCGCCACGGCAATCAGCCAGCCCCAGCCATCACACAGATAGGCCTTGGCCCGGGCGTCGCGATAGATCAGTGCATACAACAGTATCGGAGCCGTGACCCACAACAGGCAAACTGGCCCCTTGGTCAGTAGAGCACAGCCTAAAAGCACGTAACTGAGCCGGCTCCACAGGGCCCGCCCCTGGTGAAAAATGAACTGCCAGGCCGCGAGCAAGGCGCCGAAACACAGCAGGGTCAGCAGCATCTCGATTTCCGAGCGACGGGCAAACAGACTGAAGCCCCCGTTGGCCGCCAGAAACACCACGGCGAACAATCCAGCCTGGCGCCCAGCCTGCCGCACGCCGTACAGATAGGTGACGATGCAGCACAGGGCTGCGGCGAGTGCCGACGGCAAACGCACGCTCCACTCGGACAAGCTGCCGAGCACTGCCGTCGAAACCAGGCCCGCCCAATAGAAAAACGGAGGCTTGGACAAGTACAACTCGCCGTTCATGTAGGGCAGCAACCAACTCCCGGCTTCACGCATTTCACGCACGGTGACGGCTCGGCGAGCCTCGTTGACACTCATGAACGGCACACTGCCCAGCCCCCAGAAAAACAGCAGAGCGATGGCAATGGCCGCGAGCAAGGCGATGTGGCGGGTCGACAATGAGCTCAGGTTCGACTTCATCAGGGTTATTCCGCGCGGGCTATTTGAGTGTTCTTCGACTTGCTGAACCGGTAGAACAGATTCGGCTCACAGACGATGTACAACTCGCCATCGGCATCCATCGTCATCCCCTCCGCACCCAGCATGGTCTTCTTGAGATCGCCCGCCTGCTTGCGCAGGGAAAGAATGCTGACGAAATCCCCCTTCTCGTCCAGTTCGGTGACGTTGCTGGACTCCTCGCTGAGCAACAACAGGTGCCCGGTCTTAGGGTCGTAATAGCCCTCGGAAAGGTCGGTGCTGAAAACGCTGCGGTCGACCCAGGAAGTCAGGTCCTTGATGCGGATCTGCAGGGGACCACCGATGGAAGCCAGCATGCCGGTGACCGAGTACAGCTGCCGTGGATCACGCTCCTTGATGGCGAAAATACGGTCGTTGGCCGCATCGTACGTTACGCCCTCAAAGCCTTTGTTGTGATCGCTGAGGTTGACGCCAATGGCGAGAAACTGTGCCTGCTCAACATGGATGGGGCCCGGGGTATCGGGCAGGGTGACAACGTTCAGTTGCTGCTTTCTTTCATCGGCGATCACGATACGGCCGCCACCGATATAAGCGATGCCTTCTGTGTCTTCGAATCCAATCAACGGGTAGCTTGCGAGCAAATCGCCGTCACGGTTCAGCTCCAGAATCTGCATGGGTGAACCATTGGTGATGCCCAGCAGACGATCCCGATCATAGTCGTAGGCGATGCCGGACAAATTCAGGACATTCCCGATGGGCTTGGCCTGGATGACAGCCTTGAAGTCCGGCAGCCAGATATTTTTGTCAGGTGCCTGATTGCCGGGCCACTTGTTGTGCAGGTGCGCGTACAACTGCGAGTACAGGACAGATCGGGCACCGGTGGCGAACAACAGAACCAAGGCAATAACGACAATGAGCAACCCAACCTTTTTTGCTTTACTCATGCTTTTTCTCGATCCCAAACAAAACGAAAAACATGGTCAGGTTGACCGGGATGGCATTGGCCGTTGTCGGCATCAACCCCGACGATCGACCATTCGGCACGTGATGTTTCACCCAGTTCATGGGCCGCCTCAGGCTTGAAGCAGCGATTCAGCAATTCGTCAGGGACCAGGGCATAAGCCTTGGGGTTCTCGCGCAACCACTGCGCCGCCTGCTCGATCGTCGAATCAGCCATGCCGAAATGCACGATCGGCTGGCGGGCAAACAGCCAGTGCCCTTCGCGCCAATTGACCAGGACCAGGTCGGCGCCATGGGTCATGGTCGCTGCCTGCGCCATGATTGCCTCATGGGGATTGGCGCCGTCCTTGACCGGCTCGATAAAGCCGCGGGCGAACCACAGCGCGAACCAGCTCGCCACCAGCACTGGAAACACTCGCTGCCACTTCGCACGCTTGTGGAACCAGCGCTTGAGCAACCAGGGCACCAATGGCGCTGCCGCCAGCACCAGCGCAGGCAGCGCCGGGTAGATGTACAACTTGCGCTTGCCGGCACTGATACTGAAAAACAGCACCACCAACGCTACCCAACCCAGCAGCACCAACACCCGGCCATCACGCTTTTGCAGCTGACGGCGCCAGGCCGGTACCAGCCATGGCAACACCAGCACCAGCGGCAACCAGTACTGCGGAATGACGTTGGTGAGGAAGTACCAGAACGGTTCGCGGTGATCCCACGAGGCGGCGTAGCGCCCAGCGGTCTGGCGCAGAAGGATTTCCCGGGCATAGGCGATTTCGTCGGCGCCGCCGTTGAGCACGATGGACAGGGTCAGCGGCAGCAGCCAGATGGCAATGCCAGCCAGCATCACCAGCAAACCCAGCCACCACTTGCGTGCCTGGCCGGGCATGGCCACCACACCCGGCCAGCCCTTGCGCACCGCGTAGGCGTACGGGATCAGCATCAGCGCCGGCAGAAAGCCCACGCCCTTGGTGATCACGCCGATGCCCATCGCCGCGCAGCCGACGTAGAACCAGCGCCAGGCCGGGCCGATCAGCAAGTGACGCGCCAGCCCATAAAGGCCCAGGGTGGTGAACAGAATCAGGAAGCTGTCGATCTGCCCGGTGCGCAGGATGCTGTAGGTCTGATAAGTCGCCAGGTACAACAGCGCCGCGATGCGACCGATACGCTGGGTCCACACCCGCCGGCCCAGGTCGTAGAGCATCGCCGTGACCGTCACCGCCGAGAACAGGCCCGGAATGTACAAAGCCAGGTTGGGCTTGCCGGTGAGCCAGGCAAAAAACGCCACCGTCCACATGAAGATCGGCGGCTTGTCGCCGTAGATTTCCCCGGCGCGGTGCGGGATCAGCCATGAACCGTGGTTCAGCATTTCCAGGGCCACGCCGAGGAAACGCTCCTCATCGACGTTCTGCGCCTGACGCAACCCCAGACCCGCGCCGACCAAAAGCAGGGCGAGCAGCATCAAGCCCAGGCACTCTACCCTGGGCGATAGCGATCGACGCATGACTTATTCCTTGAGTTTTTTGCTTATTGCAATCAATTGCAGGTTGCGAAAATACACGATCGAGCCAAAGGCCTGGCCGACAATGAACACCGGGTCCTCCCGGTAAACGGCATAGGCCAACAGCAAGGTGCTGCCGACGATGCTCAGGTACCAGAAGTTGGTCGGAATCACGCTGCGTTTCTTGTATTCGCTGTATAGCCACTGCAGGACGAAGCGGCCGGTAAACGCGACTTGCCCGGCAAAACCGATCACCAGCCACAGCGTTTCGCGGGTCAGGATCATGCCTCGATCTCCTGGGCGATGGTGTTCAGGCGTGTACGCTTGATCAGCCACCAGACGCCGATCAGGTCAAGGATACCCACTAGGGCGCGGTCGAGGTTGCCGTACTTGGACACCCCGGCGGTGCGGGGGCGGTGGTTGACCGGGTGGACAATCATCCGGCCGTTGTGGCGCTGGATCAGCGCCGGAATGTAGCGGTGCATGTGGTCGAAATACGGCAGGCGCAGAAACGCCGCCCGTTCGATCAGCTTCAATCCGCAGCCGGTGTCCGGAGTGGCGTCCTTGAGCAGACGGCTACGCAGGTTATTGGCGAAGCGCGAGGCCCAGCGTTTGCTCGCCGTGTCGCGACGGTTGACCCGGTGCCCAGCCACCAGTTGCACATCGACCAGGCCCGCCTCGCCGCGCACCAGCGCCAGCATGCCGGGGATGTCCGCCGGGTCGTTCTGGCCGTCGCCATCGAGGGTGGCCAGCCACTGCCCACGGGCTTCCTGCGCCGCGTGGTAGAGCGACGTGCTTTGCCCCAGCGAACGCTCATGACGCAGGATGCGCAAGGTGTCCAGGCCGTCGTGACGCATCTGCCGCAGCTCGTGCAGGGTGGCGTCGGTGCTGCCATCGTCGACCACGATGATCTCGTAAGCCTCATTGGCCAGTGCCACGCGAACCTCCTCAAGCAACGGCTTGAGGTTGTTCGCTTCGTTTTTCGCTGGAATCAGCACTGATACAAAAATGTCCTGCCTCATGGAGCTCACTCGATTTTCTTTTTTGATTTAAATGATCCGGGGCGAATACTTCACACCCCGTAAAACCGCCGATACCACTTCACGAATTCCCCGACGCCGGTGGCAACGCTCACCTGGGGTCGGAAATCGATCCACTCGGTCAGCGCCGAGACATCGGCCCAGGTCTTGACCACATCGCCGGCTTGCAGCGGCATGAGGTTGCGAATGGCCGAAATATCAAGCGCTGACTCCAGGCATTCGACGAAATCCAGCAGGGGCATGGGTTCGCCGCGCCCGATGTTGAACAGCCGATTGACACCTTCGCCGGGGTTTTTCGGGACCGGCGGACGGGTGCGCAAGCGGACGATGCTTTCGACGATGTCGTCGATGTAGGTGAAGTCCCGCGCCATCTGCCCCTGGTTATAGATGTCGATGGGCAGTCCTTCGAGCATCGCCTTGGTGAACTTGAACAACGCCATGTCCGGCCGGCCCCAGGGCCCGTAAACCGTGAAGAAACGCAGGCCACTGGCCTTGAGGCCGTACAGGTGGCAATAGCTGTGGGCCATGAGTTCATTGGCGCGCTTGCTGGCGGCGTACAGCGAAATCGGCTGCTCGACCGGGTCCTCGATACAGAACGGGATTTTGCTGTTAGCGCCGTATACAGAACTGCTTGACGCATAGATCAGGTGGCCGGTTCGGTGTTGCCGACAGGCCTCCAGCATATTGAGGAACCCCACCAGGTTCGACTGAGCATAGACATCGGGGTTGTCCAGCGAGTAACGCACACCGGCCTGGGCAGCCAGGTGCACCACGTCGGTGAAGCGGTGCTCATCGAACACGGCCATGAGGGCCGATTTGTCCACCAGGTCGATTTTTTCGAAACGAAACCCCGGCAAGGCTTCCAGCTCCTTGAGCCGCGCCTGCTTGAGCCCTACGTCGTAGTAGTCGTTGAGGTTGTCGATCCCGACCACTTCATGGCCGTCCAGGCACAAACGCCTGGCGACGTGAAAACCGATGAAACCGGCTGCGCCGGTGACCAGGATGGTCATACCCCGAACACGTCAATCAGCGCTTCGTGCCAGGTCAAACACAACGTCAGTTTCATGCCTTTTCCCATAACCTTTTTATATTTTCAGTGACGCTGTCGGTGCGCGGAAGAAGAAATGGCACCCATTCACAATAAGCCACTATGCGCAGCGACGCATACGGTGCCCGGCAGATTGTAAAAAAGTCGTTAACATTTCATTCAGGATTCGTGGATACCGACCAGTTGAAGTAACGATTTATATTGCCATTAGCGCGCGCCAATCTAAAGTGCATCCACGCAAGAGAAAACCTGAAACGGTTAAGGACGCAGAACCATGACTGAGCAAGAGACGACCGCCGACGAACCACGCCTCAACAGCACGGAAATCCGCCTACTCGGTTCATTGATCGAGAAACAGGCCACCAGCCCGGAAACCTACCCGCTGACCCTCAATGCGCTAGTGATTGCCTGCAACCAGAAAACCAGCCGCGAACCGGTGATGAACCTGACCCAGGGTCAGGTCGGCCAAAGCCTGCGCGCACTCGAGGGACGCGGTTTTACCAAACTGGTGATGGGCAGTCGCGCCGATCGTTGGGAGCACAAGGTCGACAAGGCGCTGGAACTGGTACCGGCTCAGGTCATTCTAATGGGACTGCTATTTCTGCGCGGCCCGCAAACCGTCAACGAACTGCTGACCCGCAGCGCGCGCATGCATGATTTTGAAGACACCGAACAAGTGGTGCATCAGCTGGAACGCTTGATTGCCCGGGACCTGGCATTGCTGATTCCGCGTCAGGGCGGTCAACGGGAAGACCGCTATATGCATGCATTGGGCGATCCGGCGGACATCGAGGCAATCCTTGCCGCACGACAGAACCCGGTCGAACGCAGTGGTGGCAGTGGCGTTTCGGTGGAGCGGATCGAAGAGCTTGAAGCGCGGATCGCGGCGCTGGAAGAGCGGTTGGCGCGGTTGGAATAACGTGATCTGCCCATGTATTGATGTTGAATGAACCGACGCCATCGCGGGCAAGCTCGCTCCCACAGGACCGCGCAATACCTGTAGGAGCGATGCTTGCTCGCGATGGACGTTAACGATGACGCGTGCTGTCTGGATGAACGCTTTGTCTGGAGGCTTTTCGCGAGCAAGCCCACACAGGACCGCGCAATACCTGTAGGAGCGAGCTTGCTCGCGATGGACGTTAACGATGACGCGTGCTGTCCGAATGACCGCGCTGCCCGGACGTTTTTCGCGAGCAAGCCCGCAGAACATGTGAACACCACAAATCCCTGTGGGAGCGGGCTTGCCCGCGAAGGCAGACCAACGGTCACCACCAATCTGGATAATTATTCCCCCTCCCAATAATCCACCCCATCCGCCTGCCGGGCCACGGCGACGAACCCTGAGGCATTGCCTTGGGCGTCGACCTTGAAGTCGTCCATCACTGCATATTTGCCGGAGTCGGGATACTCGCAAATCTCCGGTGATTGCTGAGTGCTGACCGCCAGGTAGCGCAGTTCGGCATTGCTGGTGTTGATGATCTGGTGCGCCTTTTCCGGACCACCCGCCGGGCAGGCAATCACGTCACCGGCGCGAATCGCAAAACGCTCGGTACCGAGTCGCACCTCACCCTCCCCGGCCACGACGTAGAACATTTCTTCGTTGACCCGATGGCTGTGAAACGGACTGCCGCGCATGCCGGGCTCCAGCGCATACAAGCGATAGCCGAGCTTCTGCGCACCCAGTTGCTGGCCAATGCGCGCAAATCGCTGTTGATAGCGACCGGCGGTTTCACCGGTCGGCGCGAGCTCTTCGGGCAGCGGCAGGAGTTCAGCCTGGTCCAGGTTGAGAATTGGCGGGTGCATGGGAGGCCTCGGTCACGGTGATTGCTAGTGGAGGCCAGCAGTATAGGCATGGGCAAAAGCAAAAGATCGCAACCTTCGGCACCTGTAGGAGCTGCCGCAGGCTGCGATCTTTTGATCTTCAGGAAACATCAACTCCGAGCAAAAGCCACCGCTGCCTGAAACTGTTCCTGCGTCGGCCGCACACCCGTGTACAACACAAACTGCTCTAGCGCCTGGATCGCAATCACCTCCAACCCGGTGATCACTTGTTTGCCCTCGGCCCGACCCCGCACGACCAGCGGTGTTTCTGAAGGAATCGCCACCACATCAAAGACAATATCCGCCGCCTTGATCACGTCGACCTCAAACGCCAACTGCCCGGCCTCCGGCCCGCCATCCATGCCGACAGGGGTGACATTGACCAGCATTTGCGGGCGGCGCGAGCCCAGTTCGGCTTGCCATTCGTAGCCCAGTGAATCGGCCAGCGCCCGGCCGGCGCCCTCGTTTCGGGCCACGATCAGGCCGTTCTTGTAGCCTCCATCGCGCAAGGCACTGGCCACGGCCTTGGCCATGCCGCCACTGCCACGCAGGGCAAAAGTGGTGTCCTTGGGCACCGCGTGGGTGTCCAGCAACTGGGCAATGGCGATGTAGTCGGTGTTGTAGGCCTTGAGATGGCCTTGGGTGTTAACAATAGTGTTGATCGACTGGATTGCGGCGGCCGATGCATCCAATTCATCGACCAAGGCGATGCACGCCTCTTTGAATGGCATCGACACACCACAGCCGCGAATCCCCAACGCACGAATGCCGCCCACCGCGCCCGGCAAATCCTGACTGCTGAACGCTTTGTAGTAGAAATTCAGGCCCAACTGCTCATACAGATGATTGTGAAATCGCAGGCCGAAGTTCCCGGGGCGACCGGAGAGGGACATGCATAGCTGAGTGTCTTTGTTCGGGTTCATCTGCATGCGGATCTCCTTGCAATGCACTTTCGGATGGACGGGATTAGCCGGCCATCGTGTTCTGATCGATCATATTTCTGTGCCTGCCCGCAGCCTCACGAGACCGTAAGCAAGCCGGTACAGACCTTACACAAAATTTACCCAGCGGCTGTGCTGATTTTCAGAAATACGTTGTCTTAGAAGTATCCCCGCGACAATCCTTGGGTCTATTGCAGACACAAGCGCCGGGTCGATGAACCGAGGAACTATCATGATCCGTAAAGTCCCCACAGTTGCCTTGCTGATTGGCGCCCTCGCTATCGCAGGCCAGGCGCAAGCCCATGGTGGTGGTAATGATGCGGCGGTATATGGGGCGATCGTCGGCACGGCCATCGTCGGCTCGGCCCTGATCAACGCCAACCGGCCGGTGTATGTCGCGCCCCAGCCGGTCTATGCCGCGCCGGCACCGGTTTATTACGCACCACCGCCACCACCGGTCTATTACCAGCCGGCACCGGTGTATGTACAACAACCGATCTACTACCGTCCGGCACCGGTCTACTACGGACCACCCCATGTTTATTACGGCCCCGCACGCGGTTACTACGGCCCTCCACATGGTTATGGTCACTGGTAAACACGCAAGAAGCCCCGTACGCGGGGCTTTTTTATGTCTGCGATTTGATATCTACCCCTTTAGGAGCGAGCCCTGCTCGCGATGAACGCCCAGTCAACGCGGGCACTAAGATAGCCCGCGTTATCGTTGACGACCCTCGCGAGCAGGGCAAGCGCCTACAGGTAGAGGTCTGGATAAATCGCGTCAGTGTCGCTATCGGGACAGTATCGGCCGGTAAAAACCGTCATCTTCATGTCATGTCAGATCCGCAAGCTTGCACCTGTCCGCCCACAACAGGTTGATAACAACAAGGACACCCTCATGCCCACACAGAACCCGCACCGCATTGTCGGCCTGTGCACCTCCAGCAAGGTCTATAACGTCTTGACCGAGCTCAAGCAGCTGGAAGGTCATCGCAGTGCCAAGTTCCTCTCGCTGCTGACGCAAAACCTGGTGCGCAAGGGCCTGCTGAACGAACAGGAAGTGGTGCATATGCTGGATCAAGTGGTCGATTGAGCGACAGACGGTCCGTTGGCCTCAACGGCGTCAATGACCACTATCGAAAACGGTGATTGTCGGAAAAATCCCCGGCGCCGTAAGGTATCTCCATAGATTGTTGGAGGTCCTTATGATGTCGCAGGTTCAGATCATGTCCGTTATCGGCAGCGCCGTTCCCGCCTCGCTCAGGGCCTCGGGATTGCTCGCCTGCTGGTATCTGGTGCTGGACGGTGAACCGATCAGCGGGCCGCTCACCTCATTGCCGGCCGCCCAGGCGATGTCGCAACAAGTCAGTGCGAGCAAGAACGGCAAACTCAACGCCTAAGGCAACTGCACCCGAGGTCTGGTTTCCAGGAAAATATCCCAGCTCGACATGAACAGTGCCGCGATCAACGGGCCGATGACGAAGCCGTTGAGCCCGAATACCGCCAGGCCGCCCAGGGTCGAGATCAGGATCAGGTAATCCGGCATTTTCGTGTCCTTGCCCACCAGGATCGGGCGCAGCACGTTATCCACCAGCCCGATCACGAACACCCCGAACAACCCCAAAGCCACGCCTTGCCAGATCGCACCGGTGAACAGGAAAAAAGCCGCTACCGGCGCCCAGACAATCCCCGCCCCCACTGCTGGCAACAGCGACAGAAACGCCATCAACACCGACCAGAGCAATGCGCTGGGTATATCCAGTAGCCAGAAGATCAGACCGCCCAACGCGCCCTGCGTAATCGCGACCAGCAGGTTGCCTTTCACCGTGGCCCGCACCACACGATTGAACTTGAGCTGTAAGCGACGCTTCTGCTGCTCTTCCAGCGGCACGGCGGCGCGCACCTTGCGTGCGAGCTCGGCGCCGTCACGCAGGAAAAAGAACAACAGGTACAACATGATGAAAAAGCTGACGACGATATCGAAAGTCCCCTGGCCGAAACTGAACACCTGGGTCGCCAGTGCCTGGCCGCCGGCCATCGCGCTTTTGACGACTTTCTCGCGCATACCCTCCAACCCGCCCAACCCGAAGCGATCCATCAGATGCTGGAAGTACGGCGGCAAGCTGTGCTTGATCTGCGCAACATAACCGGCGATATCCAGCTCGCCGCTTTCGATGCGCTGGTACACCGCCGCGCCTTCTTGAACCAGCAAGGCGCTGATGATGATCACCGGCAGAATCGCTATCACCAGACAGATGCTCAAGGTCAGCAGCGACGTGAGGTTGCGCTGCCAGCCGAACTTCAATTGCAACCGACGCTGCATGGGCGCGAAGAGGATACCGAGGATCACTGCCCAAAACACCGCGCCGTAAAACGGCAACAGTATCCAGATGAACGCGATACTCACCACGCCCAGCAGGATCGTCAGCGATTTGCCTTGTACGCTTTCTTCGTTCATGTCCGATCCACGCCAGTGCGCCGGGACGCGAATGTACGCCCTGATGCTTAGGCCACAACGGCTCGCGCGAGTGCCATCGATTTGTTGGTCAAGCATAGATCCAGATCAATAAATTCCCGGGGCAAGGCGTATACCCTGCGCGCTTTTGCGATCACGCCCGCCATGAACCTCGTCGCCCCAGAACTGCTCGCCCCCGCCGGCACCTTGAAAAACATGCGTTATGCCTTCGCCTATGGCGCCGATGCCGTCTACGCCGGCCAGCCGCGCTACAGCCTGCGGGTGCGCAACAATGAATTCGATCATGCCAACCTGGCCCTCGGCATTGCCGAAGCACAGGCCCAGGGCAAGCGCTTCTACGTGGTGGTCAACATCGCGCCGCACAACGCCAAGCTCAAGACCTTCCTCAAGGACCTGGCGCCTATCATCGCCATGGCACCCGATGCACTGATCATGTCCGACCCCGGCCTGATCATGCTGGTGCGCAAACATTACCCGCAGATGCCGATTCACCTGTCGGTGCAGGCCAACACGGTGAACTGGGCAAGTGTCGAGTTCTGGCAGCAACAAGGCCTGAGCCGGGTCATCCTGTCGCGGGAACTGTCCCTGGAAGAAATCGCCGAGATCCGCCAACAGGTCCCGGCCATGGAGCTGGAAGTGTTCGTTCACGGCGCGTTGTGCATGGCCTACTCCGGTCGCTGCCTGCTGTCGGGCTACATGAACAAGCGCGATGCCAATCAGGGCAGTTGCACCAACGCCTGCCGCTGGAAGTATTCGGCACAAGAGGCTACGCAAGACTTGCTGGGCGAGATCGTCCAGCAGTATGAGCCTGAACCGACCCTGGGCATCGGCGCGCCGACCGAGCAGGTGTTCCTGCTGCAGGAAGCCAATCGCCCTGGCGAACTGATGCCGGCCTTCGAAGACGAACACGGCACTTACATCATGAACGCCAAGGACCTGCGTGCGGTGCAGCATGTCGAGCGTTTAACGCAGATGGGCGTACATTCCCTGAAGATCGAGGGCCGGACCAAATCGCACTTTTATTGCGCGCGGACCACCCAGGTCTATCGCCGGGCGATCGACGACGCGGTGACCGGTCGCGAGTTTGACCGCAGCCTCATGACCGACCTCGAATCCCTCGCCCAGCGTGGCTATACCGAGGGTTTCCTGCGCCGGCATGTGCACGACGAATACCAGAACTACCAGAACGGCAGCTCAGTGTCGGAGCGGCAACAGTTTGTCGGCGAACTGACCGGCGCACGCCGGGACAGACTGGCCGAAGTAAAGGTAAAAAACCGCTTCGCCCTGGGCGATCACATGGAACTGATGACGCCCAAGGGTAATTTCCATTTCGACCTGCATCAGTTGCAGAACGTCAAAGGTGCACCGATCGACGTGGCACCGGGGGATGGGCATACGGTGTACCTGCCGATACCGGATGCGGTGGATCTAGAGTTTGGGTTGTTGATGCGGGATGTCAGAGTCGCCTGACCCCGTGTAGGAGCTGCCGCAGGCTGCGATCTTTTGATCTTAAAAAACTAAATCAAAAGATCGCAGCCTGCGGCAGCTCCTACAGGGTGGTTATGCAAATTCTTCGCGCAGCATCGCCACAAACGCCTCCCGCGCCGGGTGTACCCCGGCGTTTTCATGCCAGTAAAACAGGTTGTCGATGGCCGTCAGTTCAGGGAATTCGTACCCCACGCACCCCGCCCCCTTGGCGTATTGATCGAACACCCCCTTAGGCACCAGCGCCACGCCGGCTCCGGCACTGACACAGCCGACAATCGCGCCATAACTGGCCAGGCTGACAATCGGCAGCGCTTGCCCCTGGCGCAACAACCAATGCTCCAGCGCCGCGCGATATGGACAACCCTGGGGCCACATGAAGACGGTCTTGTCCTGCAAATCCGTCATGTCACGCACCGGCCCCAGTGAGGTCGAGGCGATCAGCAGCAGGTCCTCGCGATACATTGGGGTGCGTTTTAGGTGCGAGCGCTCGACATCCACTGCCACGATGGCGCCGTCGAGGCGATGACTCAGGGTGTCATCAAGCAATTGGCCCCAGGAGCCAGTGGTCAATTCCAGCGCCACCGCCGGGTAACGCTTGTGGAATTTGGCCAGCAAGCGCGGCAAGCGACCGGTGGCCGAGGATTCGATAGCACCAATGCGCAACGGTCCGGACGGTTCGGCAGAGGGGTCCACCGCGCGCTTGGCTTCGGCAGTCAAGGCCAGGATCTTCAAGGCATAGGCCAGAAAAGTCTGCCCCGACGGGCTGATGCGTAACCCGCGCCCCTCACGCAGAAACAACGCGACACCCAATTCCGCCTCCAACGCCTTGATCCGGGCCGTAATGTTCGACGGCACGCAATGCAGCACCTCAGCCGCGCGGGCAATGCTGCCAACCTCGGCAACAGTCTTGAACATGCGAATTTGGGACAGCTCCATATACATCACTCAAAGTGAACGATTTGCGCAGTATAAGTCAGTTGTGGCGAGCAATCGGAGTTCTGATACTCAGTGCACCTGCCTTTCGGTGCACAAGCATGAATGACCTCACCCCAGCCTCCCCCTTGAAAATCATCCTGGCCATGGCCTTTGTCGTGGCTTGCTGGGGCTATTCCCCAACCGGTATCCACATTGGATTGCAGGCCTACGACCCGGTGCATCTGGCGTTGTTGCGCTTTTTGCTGGCGTCGCTGTTCATGGCCGTGGTCGCGCTTCTCAGGGGCATTCGCCTGCCGAGACTTCGCGACGTACCGCTGCTGATGGGGCTGGGTTTCTTTGCGGTGAGCCTGCACCACGTGACGATCAATTTCGGGCAGCAAGGGGTCAGTGCCGGCGCATCGAGTGTGCTGGCGCAGTCAACGCCGCTGTTCAGCACCTTGCTGGCGCGCTTCGTCTTCAGAGATCGGGTGAGCGCCTGGCGTTGGGGCTGCGTAGTGCTGGGATTGATCGGCGTGGTGATTGTGGTGGCGGGCGATCATGGCTTGGGCAGCATCGACGCCCACGGCTTGCTGATCCTGCTGGCGGCGCTGTCCTGGAGTGTCTATTTTGCGCTGCAAAAGCACCACACCGGGCGTTACGACGGGCTGACGTTGGTGTGTTACACAGTCTGGTCCGGGACGGCGTTGCTGTTGATCTTCCTCCCCGGGCTGCTGGATCAAGCGGTCAATGCCCCGTTGCGCGTGCAGTTCGCGGTGGTTGCGTTGGGGATTTTTCCCAGCGCCTTGGCCTATCTGGCCTGGGCCTATGTGCTGGCACATGTGGACTTGAGCCGGGCGACCATGACGTTGTATCTGGTGCCGCCAATGGCAATGGCGATGGCGTCCGTAGGGCTGGGCGAACAGCCGACCTTGATGGTGGCGGTCGGTGCGGTGGTGGTGTTGATCAGTGTGCTGGCGTTGAATCTGGAGCGGCGGGCGGTGGTTCAGGTTGCGCGTACCTGATCATTGATTTGTGTTGTGGCAACCGGCCTCTTCGCGGGCAA
This sequence comes from Pseudomonas putida, assembly GCF_050990305.1. Lineage (GTDB taxonomy): Bacteria > Pseudomonadota > Gammaproteobacteria > Pseudomonadales > Pseudomonadaceae > Aquipseudomonas > Aquipseudomonas putida_AH. The sequence goes on from NZ_CP158817.1 coordinate 4,368,878, forward strand.
GCCTCGCTCCTACGGAATTTGAGTCGATCACATTACTTTGACCCGACCCAAATTCCGTAGGAGCGAGGCTTGCCCGCGAAGAACGATGACGCGGTTTTACTGACAATCAGCTCGGTGAAAACCGGTCCCGACTGTTGGTCAAATGCAGCCACATCGCCGCCCGAGCCGCGTCCGGGTCCTGGCGCTTGATGGCGTTGAGAATCGCCTCGTGTTCAAGATTCGCCAGTTCCCCGAGCTTGCTCAGGTCCACCGCGCCGCGCTCCGCTGCATTGACCCGGGTTCGCGGAATCATGGCGCTGCCCAGGTGCTGCATGATTTCGGTGAAGCACAGATTGCCGGTGGCTTCGGCTATCAATAAATGAAAGCGCCGATCAGCCTCGACACAACTGTCGTTGTTGGCCAGCAGGCTTTGATAGTCGTCCAGCGCCTGGCGCATCTGCGCCAATTGCTGATCCGTTCGGCGCACCGCCGCCAGCGCTGCCGCCTGGGTTTCCAGACCCATGCGCAGCTCCAGAATGCTACGCACCCCCAGCGCGGTATCGACATTCAACCGCAACCCCTGCTCCGGTGCGCGCTCCAGCACAAAGGTGCCGATGCCGTGACGGGTTTCCACCAGCCCTGATGCCTGCAACTTGGAGATCGCCTCGCGCACCACGGTACGGCTGACCCCGTGTTCCTGAACGATGGAGTTCTCCGACGGCAGCTTGTCACCCGGCAGCATCTGTCCGAGCAGGATGCTCTGGGTCAGTTTGGCCACCAAGTCATGGGCCAGATTATGGCTGCGCTTGCGGGCAGGGACGTCGAGGTCTTCTTGCATGGTACTCATCCAAAGGTAGCGCTAACGGAATCGTAGCACCGCGCTTGTCTGGAATCTCGTAAAAACACCTTCAACTTGTATGACAACACTCAACAACCACCGTAAAACGAACTGTTTTTCGAACGACACAAAACCCAAAATAGAATAAAAAACCGCCTAACAATGGCTATTTTGTTGAGTGACAATGGTTGCAGGGCAAAAAAATCTAGTTGTATGATGTCCATCAACAACGCAACGCCCGCCTCACCCCGCATAAAAATAATCAGTGGGAGAAACCGCAGTGAATACATCCATTTCCGGGATGGACAACGGTGCCGATTCGGCGCTGCAGTCCGCGATCTCGAAAGTCAAACGCCACGTCTTGCCGCTGTTCGTCATCATGTTCATCGTCAATTACATTGACCGCGTGAACATCGGCTTCGTCCGCGCCCACATGGAACACGACCTGGGCATCGGCGCTGCCGCCTACGGCCTCGGTGCCGGCCTGTTCTTCATCGGTTACGCGCTGTTCGAAGTACCCTCCAACATCCTGCTGCAAAAGGTCGGCGCCCGTATCTGGCTGACCCGCATCATGCTGACCTGGGGCTTGGTGGCCGCTGGCATGGCCTTCATCCAGAACGAGACCCACTTCTACATCCTGCGGTTTCTGCTGGGCGTGGCTGAAGCCGGGTTCTTTCCCGGGGTGATCTACTACTTCACCCGCTGGTTGCCCGGCGCGGAGCGCGGCAAGGCCATTGCCATTTTTCTGAGCGGCTCGGCGTTCGCTTCGCTGATTTCCGGTCCGTTATCCGGCCTGCTCCTGCAAATCGAAGGCCTGGGCATGCACGGCTGGCAATGGATGTATTTCATCGAGGGCATGTTCTCGGTGGGTCTGTGCTTCTTTGTCTGGTTCTGGCTGGACTCCAAACCCCACGATGCCAAATGGCTGACCCGTGACGAGCAGGACGCGCTGGTCAAGGCCATCGACGACGAACAACGGGCCCGCGAAGCCGCGTCGCCGATCAAGGCGTCACTGGGCACCCTGCTCAAGGACCGGCAGATCATCCTCTTCTGCGTCATCTACTTTTTCATCCAGTTGACCATCTACGCCGCCACCTTCTGGCTGCCAAGCATCATCAAGAAGATGGGCGAGCTGAGCGATTTCCAGGTCGGGATGTTCAACTCGATCCCGTGGCTGCTGTCGATTGTCGGCATGTACGCCTTTGCCTCGCTGTCGGCCAAATGGAAGCACCAGCAAGCCTGGGTCGCCGTGGCCCTGCTGATTGCCGCCGCCGGTATGTTCATGTCCACCACCGGCGGGCCGATCTTCGCCTTCGTGGCGATCTGCTTCGCCGCATTGGGTTTCAAATCGGCGTCATCGTGCTTCTGGCCGATTCCCCAGGCCTATCTGGATGCACGGATCGCCGCCGGCGTCATCGCGCTGATCAACTCGGTGGGCAACCTCGGCGGCTTCGTCGCACCCACCACCTTTGGCCTGCTGGAAGAACGTACGGGGTCAATCCAGGGCGGGCTGTATGGCCTGGCCGTGACCTCGATCATCGCCGCGATCATCGTCTTCGCCGCCCGTAACAAACCCAAGGTCGCACCTGCCATTGCAACGGCTGCCCCTACAACGAATCACGCCTGAATACTGCTTTTGAGAAGGACAAGAACATGACCCCGTACGAAACCGCCAATGCCCCGATCATCACCAGCATGCAAATCGTCCCGGTGGCAGGCCACGACGGTATGCTGCTCAACCTGAGCGGCGCCCACGGCCCGTTTTTCACCCGCAACATCGTGATCCTCAAGGACAACGCCGGCCACACCGGCGTCGGCGAAGTCCCGGGCGGCGAGCGCATTCGCCAGACCCTCGAAGACGCCCGCAGCCTGGTGGTTGGCAGCCCGATCGGCACCTACCAGAAGATCCTCAACCAGGTGCGCCAGACCTTCGCCGACCGCGATGCCGGCGGTCGTGGCCTGCAAACCTTCGACCTGCGCATCACCATCCACGCCGTCACCGGCCTGGAAGCCGCCCTGCTCGACCTGCTCGGCCAGCACTTGGATGTGCCAGTCGCCGCCCTGCTCGGCGAAGGCCAGCAGCGCGATGAAGTGAAGATGCTCGGCTACCTGTTCTATGTCGGCGACCGCAACCAGACCGACCTCGCCTACCGCAGCGAGCCGGACGCCGACAACGACTGGTTCCGTGTGCGTCACGAAAAAGCCATGAGCGCCGATGCGGTGGTGCGCCTGGCCGAGGCCGCTCACGCCAAATACGGTTTCAAGGACTTCAAGCTCAAGGGCGGCGTGCTCAGCGGCGACGCGGAAATCGAAGCGGTCACCGCCCTCGCCGAACGCTTCCCCGATGCGCGCATCACCCTCGACCCGAATGGCGCCTGGTCTCTCAAGGAAGCCATCCGCTTGTGCCGCGACCAGCACCACGTGCTGGCCTACGCCGAAGACCCCTGCGGCGCAGAAAATGGTTATTCGGGCCGCGAAGTCATGGCCGAGTTCCGCCGTGCCACGGGCCTGAAAACCGCGACCAACATGATCGCCACCGACTGGCGGGAAATGGGCCACGCGATCCAGCTGCAATCGGTGGACATTCCGCTGGCCGACCCGCACTTCTGGACGATGCAAGGCTCGGTACGCGTGGCGCAGATGTGCCACGAATGGGGTCTGACCTGGGGTTCGCATTCCAACAACCACTTCGACATTTCCCTGGCGATGTTCACCCACGTCGCAGCCGCCGCACCGGGCGACATCACCGCCATCGACACCCACTGGATCTGGCAGGACGGCCAGCGCCTGACCAAGGCCCCGCTGCAAATCGTCGACGGTTGCGTGCAAGTGCCGCAGAAGCCGGGACTGGGGGTTGAATTGGACCTGGATCAACTGGCCAAGGCCCATGAGCTGTACAAAGGCATGGGCCTGGGTGCCCGGGACGACAGCGTGGCGATGCAGTTCCTGATTCCGGGGTGGACATTCGATAACAAGCGGCCGTGTCTGGTGCGCTAACCCAAAAACACCACAACCCCTGTAGGAGCCGAGCTTGCTCGCGATGGCGTCGGGTCAGACCACCATTGGCTGTCTGACACACCGCCATCGCGAGCAAGCTCGGCTCCTACGGGATCGTGGCGTTCAGCAACCACTCCTTGAACGCCAACATCGCCGACGTTTCAGCCCGTGACTGCAATCGGGTCAACCAGTAACTGCCGGTGGTGATATGAATGGGGAATGGCTGCTCAATCCCCCCTGCCACCAATTGCCTCGAGAACATCAACGACGGCGCCAGCGCCACGCCCGCACCTTGCAAGGCTGCTTCCATCATCGCCAGCGACGAATCGAACACAATGCTCCTGGGCGATACCGCCACAGTCGACAGACCAGCCGCCTGGAACCACTCGGGCCACTCGTCCGTGCGGTAGGAACGCAGTAACGTTTGCTGCAAAAGATCGACGGGCGATTTCAACTGGCGAGCAATCTGCGGTACACACAACACCGACAGGGGTGCCTCAATCAATCGCACGGCCTCGATGCCATGCCAGGCACCGGCGCCAAAACGAATGGCGTAATCCAGCCCTTCAGCGGCGACATCCACGCGATTGTTGTGGGTCGATAAACGTAAATCTATGTACGGATGTTTCGCCTGAAAGTCCGCCAGTCGCGGCAACAACCAACCCACCGCGAACGTCCCCACCGCTCCGACCGTCAACACCTCACGAAAATGCCCGCCCTGAAAACACCCCAGGGTTTCGGCGATACGGTCGAAACTCTCGCGTAAAACCGGCAGCAGGGTTTCTCCTTCGCGGGTCAGCATCAGCCCGCGGGGCAGGCGCTTGAACAGGGTCACGCTCAGCTGCGACTCCAGGCTTTTGACCTGATGGCTCACCGCCGCCTGGGTGACGCACAACTCCACCGCTGCCCGGGTAAAACTCAAGTGCCGTGCCGAGGCCTCGAAGGCGCGCAAGGCATTGAGCGGTAATTGAGGACGGATCATGTCCACTCCCAAGTTTTTCTAATGGCTCGTACAAAATATCATCGGTTGTTCAGCCTCAGAAGAGTGCATAGATTGGCCTTCGCCCAATGGCCAATCCCCTGACAACTCATGGAAGTGTTTGCGTCATGTCTCAAATCAACCTGAACAAACTCGCGTCCTACAGTGCTTTCCTACTTTTATTCGGTGCCAGCCAGTGCATGGCGGACGATCGCCTGCAAGGCATCGTCGATGCCGCCATGAAACCGGTGATGCAACAACAGCAGATCCCCGGCGTGGCGATTGCCATCAGCATTAATGGCCAATCCCATTACTTTAACTACGGGGTCGCTTCGAAGGAAACAGGCAACACCGTCAGCGAAAACACCTTGTTCGAAATCGGCTCGGTGAGCAAAACCTTCACCGCCACCCTCGCCGCCTACGCACAGGCCAGCGGCAAGCTGGACCTGTCGGACAAGGCCAGCCATATCCTGCCGGTGTTGCGTGGCAGCGCGTTCGACAACATCAGCGTATTGCAACTGGGCACCTATTCAGGGGGTGGACTGCCGCTGCAGTTCCCGAACGAGTTCGATGCGCCGGACAAGATGCTCGGCTATTTCAAGCAGTGGAAACCGGTGTATACCGCAGGCAGTCATCGCCAGTATTCCAACCCAAGCCTGGGACTGTTCGGCTATCTGGCCGCGCAACGTATGGGCGTACCGTTCGATGAAGCCATGGAAAAGACCCTGCTGCCCAAACTCGGCCTCAAGCACACCTTCCTCAAGGTGCCGCAGGACCAGATGGGACTTTACGCACAGGGCTACAACAAGGACGACAACCCGGTACGAGTCGGCCCAGGCGCACTGGATTCAGAAGCGTATGGCGTGAAAACCAGCGCCTCGGACTTGCTTCGTTATGTTCAAGCGAACATGAAACCGGCGAAGTTGGAAAAGCCCTTGCAACAGGCAATCGCCCTCACTCATACCGGTTACTACAAGGTGGACGGCATGACGCAGGGCCTGGGCTGGGAGTTCTATCCGTACCCGGTGACACTCGACCAATTGCAGGCCGGCAATTCGAATCAGATGGCGTATGAACCCCATGAAGTCCAGTGGATCAACCCGCCACAAGCGCCTCGGCAGGATGCACTGTTCAACAAGACCGGTTCCACCGGCGGCTTCGGTGCCTACGTCGCGTATGTACCGCAAAAGCAGATTGGCATTGTGATGCTGGCCAATAAAAACTATCCGAATGCGGAGCGGGTGAAGGTGGCTCATCAGATCTTGAGCGCCTTGAGCGAATGATGTAGCCAAATAAAAAGATCGCAGCCTGCGGCAGCTCCTACACATTTTCCTGTGTGAGAGCTGCCGCAGGCTGCGATCTTTTAATACTCACGCCCGCGTTTATCACTGCCCGTATCGCCCGATTGGTTTCGCCAAACGAAACCAACTGGTCTGATCAATCATCCGGCTGCTCAGGCGGCTTGGCAGGTTTCGCCGTTTTGGCATTTTTTGCATTCTTGGCGCCCTTGGCAGCAGGCGGTGCTACCTCGGCGGTTACCGGTGGCGGAGTGGGTGCGGCCATTTCCTTCTCTGTCGTCGGCAACGCATCAACGGTGTCGAAGATTTTCTTCAGGTCCACCGACTTCGATTCCTCCCCCGAGCTTTCGAGTTTTTTCTCGCCGTCCTTGCCCACGAGGATCACTTTGGGCAAAGCGCCGGCACCGAGCTTCAACGCGCGAATCAAGGCCATGGTGTCCTGTTGGCCGAGGTCCTTGCCATCGAGCTGACCGGACATGTTCAACACGCTGTACACCCTGATGCTGCGGTCGGTGAGCCCCTGCTTGTTGGCCGGGTCTTCCAGGGATTTTTTCAGGTTTCTCCAGACGGGATCTGCGGTGCTGGGTGCGATGACGATCAGTGGTCGTGCCCTGCCCTTGTCGATATCCAGCGGTGAATCGCCATCGTTGGCGAACAGGGGGCCGGCAATCGCCAGCAGAGTAGCCAGGGTCAGTGACCTGATGAGCATGCGCATCTCCTTTTGATATCCACGCTCTACTGATTGCGCATTGCGGCGTTCGTTCCGGTGACGCTTCGCAAATGTGTTTCGCCTTGACCCAAGCTTAGGTCAGGGCAGTCATTGCGCAATAGGCAGACGCAATCTCGAACGTTGAAACGGTCGAGATATCATCAGGGGCGGCGGGTGAATTTCGATGATCCGGAGGGGCATCTGCTGGAAATATTCACCCGCGAATGAAGCGAGAGTTGTGCGCTGGAATCAGAACGCCAGCTTGTAACCGATCAACACCAGCATGGTCGCCAGGCAAGGACGCAGCAGCTCATCGGAGATGCGCCCGGTCAAATGGCTGCCCAGGTAAATCCCCGGCAACGAACCCACCAACAAGTAACCCAGCACATGCCAATCCATGTTGCCCATGCTCGCGTGGCCAAGGCCGGCGACCAGGGTCAGGGGCACGGCATGGGCGATTTCCGTGCCCACCAGGCGGCGGGTCGGCAGCAGCGGATAGAGAATGAACAAGGCCACGGTGCCCAGGGCGCCAGCACCGATGGAGGTCAGGGCGACCATGGTGCCAAGCACCAGGCCGGTAATCACGGTCAGGGCATTAAGGCGCGAACCGCTGGGGTTGTACTTACCGCCGGCGCGTTTGTGGGCGAAATCCAGCAGGCGCTTCTTGAACAGGATTGCCAGCGCCGTGGCGAACAGCACGAAGCCCAGCGCCTGTTTGATGATCGCGTTCATCGCATCAGGGGCTTCGTGCAGGCTGCTCAAGAACCACAGGGTCAATGCCACTGCCGGCACGCTGCCCAGGGTCAGCCAACCGGTAATCGCCCAGTCGATGTTGTTGTTCTTTCTGTGAACCAGTACGCCGCTGGACTTGGTGATGGCCGCGTAGAGCAGATCGGTGCCGACCGCCGTTGCCGGGTTGATGCCAAACGCCAGCAGGATTGGAGTCATCAACGACCCGCCACCTACACCCGTCATGCCGACGATGAAGCCTACAGCCAGCCCGGCCACGATCAACCCGATGTTCACTAAATCCATTGATACGTCCACAAAGATCGCAGGGGAAATCTGGCCCGCAGCATAGCGATTTTTCTTATAACCAGTTAGAACGATGCGATCTATATTTATGCCAATAACACACGTCGATCCCTGTAGGAGCAAAGCTTGCTCGCGATAGCGGAGTGTCAGCCACCGATTCGTCGACTGGCACACCGCTATCGCGAGCAAGCTTTGCTCCTACAGAGGTGTGTGACGTTCACTGGACTGGAAGGAAATTGAGGAACAACAGGCTCTGCGCATAGTTCAGGCCAATCCGCCGGTAGCGCTCATCGAGCATCTGCGTCAGCAGGTCCAGCCGGGCAACGATCTTGCCGAACTCCACGGCAAAACTCAGGTTGCTGCCCTCCTCCGAGATTTCGTTGGAAAACAGCATGGGCTGGCCATCCTTGTTCTGCCGCTGACTCAGAATCCAGGTGGCGATTTCGATGTTGCGCGCAGCGTTGCTGACGAAGGTCGGGTTGATTGCATCCGTCATGTAGAACTCCAGGCGATTGCCATGGGCGGTCACCAGCATGCTGCCGATGGCATAGATGAACGCCCCGACCCGGTCGCCGAGAAACTCCGGGCTCATGGCGAAGCGCAGTGCCGCCAGGTCTTTTTTCCCGCCCAGGGTGGGCAACGGTTGTTGCTGCTCGATGGCCATGCGGACTTGCTTGCCAGCGGTGCGAGCGTCGAGGAAACCGGATTTTTTCAGTTCATCGGGATTACGCAGGTACAGCTTGTTCATCAGCAAATAGAGACTGTCGAGGTTATCGCGCATGGTCAGCGTGGCCATGCGGTCGACGCTGGTTTGCAGGAATTCCTGGGGTTTGCCTTCGCGCAACTGAGTGAACAGATCGTTACCGTCCTGGTGGCTACAACCGCTGACACAGAGCAGCAACAGCCCGGCCAGTAGACGAACTCTGAAAAAAAATAAGGGCAACACTCGAACCATAAGTGATTGGGCCGGCTTATTCCTGTGCGGCGGAATTCGCCGCAACGGCAATGGATAGAGCCGGTCAATCGCAAAAAGTGCGGTGTTGAGAGTGGCTAATCGATCATCGGCTAACAGGCACCCGAAAAACCTGTAGGAGCGAAGCTTGCTCGCGAAGAGGCCGGCACCTGCAACATCAATTTCGCCTGACACTTCGCCTTCGCTCACCATCAACCCCTGTAGGAGCTAAGCTTGCTCGCGATGACGGCAGCACATACAGCACAGAGGTTGCCTGAAAGGCCGCCATCGCGGGCAAGCCATGCTCCTACAACAGCAAGAGCAAAAGGAATGAGATATGCGAACCGAACCACTGGCCGATACCCAAGTGCCAGCCATCGGCCAGGGCACTTGGCAAATGGGTGAAGACCGATCGCGCCACAAGGAAGAAGTCGCCGCCCTGCGCCTGGGCATCGAGCTGGGCATGACCCTGATCGACACCGCCGAAATGTACGCCGAAGGTGGTGCCGAGCACGTGGTGGGTGAAGCCATCGCCGGTCAGCGGGACAAGGTGTTCCTGGTCAGCAAGGTCTACCCGCACAACGCCAGCCGCAAAGGCATCCCCCAGGCCTGTGAACGCAGCCTGCGCCGGCTCGATACCGATTACATCGATCTGTACCTGCTGCATTGGCGCGGTCAGTACCCGCTGGAAGAAACCGTCGAAGCGTTCGAACGCCTGCGCGAAACCGGCAAGATCGGCCGCTGGGGCGTGTCCAATTTCGACGTCGATGACCTGTTGGAACTGAACGCCCCCGCCTGCGCCACCAATCAGGTGCTCTACAACCTGGAGGAACGGGGGATAGAATTTGATTTACTGCCCTGGTGCCAGCAGCACAGGATGCCTGTCATGGCCTATTGTCCGATCGGTCAGGGTGGGCAGATGCTGGCCAATGCCACGCTCAGGCAAGTGGCCAGCCGTCATGGCGTAACACCGGCGCAGGTGTCGCTGGCCTGGCTGCTGCGACAGGATGGCGTGATCGCGATCCCCAAAGCGGTTCGCCCCGAACACGTGCGACTTAACGCCCAAGCCGCCGGACTGCAGCTTGAAGCCGGGGATCTGGAGGCGCTGGACCATGCGTTTCAAGCGCCCAAACGCAAGCAGCGACTGGCCATGGTCTAGGCCAGCGCCCCGACACCCATAAGTGTCAGAGGGCTTCGCCATGAGAAGCACCGATCAGAAGGACGCCTTTAACCTGCAACGCTTTATCCAGGCGCAAAACCCGGTGTTCGACCGGGTTCAAGCCGAACTGACCGCCGGCCACAAGCGCAGTCACTGGATGTGGTTCGTGTTTCCGCAATTCGCCGGATTGGGGGGCAGCGAAATGTCCCGACGCTACGCGATCCGCTCTCGGGAGGAAGCACAGGCCTACCTTGATCACCCCGTGCTGGGTGCCCGGTTACGCACCTGTACCCATGAAGTGCTGAACATCCAGCAGCGCTCGGTGGCGGCGATTTTCGGCCATCCGGATGACCTGAAATTTCACTCGTCGATGACCCTGTTCTCCCAGGTCGCGCCGCAAGACAGTCTGTTTCATCAAGCCTTGAACCAGTACTTCCACGGCATCCTGGACGACTGGACCCTGTCGTTGCTGGACTCAAAACAGGCCCAGTTGCCCCCCAATCAGGGTTGAGAAGTCATCGTCGACAAACGGCAGGATCGCATCCGCCACCGGTTGCAGTTGTTTGCTGATGTAGTGGTCGTAATCGATAGGCGCGCTGCGGACTTCCAGCGGCTCGGGGCCGGCGACGGTAATCACGTAGCTGATCCAGCCACCGTTCTGGTACTGCCGCGGGCGGCCCTGGCGGTCGTTGTACTCGTCGGCGAGGCGTGCCGCCCGTACGTGGGGCGGCACGTTGCGCTGGTAGTCGTCGAGGGTTCGGCGCAGTCGCTTGCGATAGATCAGCCGCTCGTCGAACTCGCCGGCCAGGGTCTTGCGCACGTAGTCGCGAACGTAGTCCTGATAGGGCTTGCGATGAAAGATCAGCGAATACAGCTCCTGCTGAAACTGCCGGGCCAGTAGCGACCAGTCAGTACGTACGGTCTCCAGCCCCTTGTAAACCATCTCGTCCGTGCCATCGGCACGGGTGACCAAGCCCGCATAACGCTTCTTGCTGCCCTCCTCTGCGCCGCGGATGGTCGGCATCAGGAAGCGCTTGTAATGGGTTTCGTACTGCAACTCCAACGCGCTTTCCAAGCCGTATTGCTGGCGCACGTGCTCACGCCACCACTGATTGACATGGTCCACCAGTGCCCGGCCGATCTGCGCCGCTTCCTGCTGGCCGTGGGCGCGACGCAGCCAAACGAAGGTCGAGTCGGTATCGCCGTAGATCACCGTATGCCCCTGATCCTCGATCAACTGGCGGGTGCGCAGCATGATTTCGTGGCCGCGCAGGGTGATGGAAGATGCCAGGCGCGTATCGAAGAAGCGGCAACCGCTGGAACCCAGCACCCCGTAAAAGGCGTTCATGATGATCTTCAACGCCTGGGACAACGGCGCGTTGTGCTCGCGCTTGGCAGTTTCCCGGCCTTCGGCAACCCGGGCGACAATGGACGGCAGGCAATGCCGGGTGCGGGAAAACCGTGCCCCGCGAAAACCCGGCACCGAGTCGGCGTCGTCAGGGTGTTTGAGCCCCTCGATCAGGCCCACCGGGTCGATCAGGAAGGTGCGGATGATCGACGGATAGAGGCTTTTGTAGTCGAACACCAGCACCGATTCGTACAGGCCCGGTTGCGAATCCATGACAAAACCGCCGGGACTGGCTTGCGGTGGTTTGCCGCCCAGGTTGGGAGCGACGAAGCCCTGACGATGCATCAAGGGCATGTAGAGATGAGTGAACGCCGCCACCGAGCCGCCCATGCGGTCCACGGGCAAACCGGTGACGCTGGATCGCTCCAGCAAAAATTTCAGCAGTTCGGTTTTGGCGAAGATCCGCGTGACCAGTTCGCAATCCTTGAGGTTGTATTTGGCCAGCGCCGGCTTGTCCTCGGCGAACATGCGGTTGATTTCGTCCATGCGCTGGTACGGGTTGTCGATGGACTTGCCTTCACCCAGCAGGGTTTGCGCGACGTTCTCCAGGCTGAACGAGGGGAAACTCCAGGTCGCCGAACGCAGGGCTTCGATGCCGTCGATGATCAGCCGGCCGGCGGCAGAGGCGAAGTAGTGGTTGCCGTTGCCGTGTTCGCGCCACTGCATTTCCTCGCCGCCGCGCCCCAGTTTCAGCGGCACGCCCAGGCGCCGGGCGTGTTCGTGCAGCACCCGCAGGTCGAACTGCACGAGGTTCCAGCCGATGATGGCGTCGGGGTCGAAACGTGCGAACCAGTCGTTGAGTTTTTTCAGCAGGATGGTGCGCGACTCGCCGTATTCGAGCTGAAAATCCACCGCGCTGTCGTCGCCATTGGCCGGGCCGAGCATGTACACCTGGCGCTCGCCGCAGCCTTCCAGGGCGATGGAGTACAGATCGCCCTGGGCGGTGGTTTCGATGTCCAGGGAGACCAGCCTGAGGTTCGGCCGGTAGTCAGGGTCGGGTTTCATCTGTGCGTCGAGCAACAGGCCCTCCGCCCCCGGCGTGCCGCCAAAGCGCACCGGTGCGGTGATGAAACGCTCCATCAGGTAGCGTTCCGGCGGGCGTACATCGGCTTCGTAGACCTCGACGCCGGCTCGGCGCAGGGTGGTTTCCAGGCGCATCAACTGGCCGTGCTGCCGGCAATACAGGCCGAGTACCGGGCGGTGCTCGAAATCCTGCAGGGCCAGGGGCTTGAGTTCGACGTGCTTTTCGTCCTGCAACAAGGCCTCGGCCTGCTCGCGCTGGCTGGCCGGGATGAACGCCACCGACGGCTGATGAGGCAGGCGCAGGCGTCGGGGACCGCTGTCGGTCGCCAGCCAGAATTCGACTTCCGTCCCCGCCGGGGTATCGCGCCAATGCCGGGTCAGGACAAAGCCCTGGGGTAAATCCACCACTGCAAACCTCGAATTGATTCAGGGTGTTGATTCTACGCGTCCAGGCCCTGAAAAGATCGCAGCCTTCGGCAGCTCCTACACAGGTATGCGTTCTCCTGTAGGAGCTGCCGAAGGCTGCGATCTTTTCAGCCTGGCCAAATAAAATCCGCTAAATGACGTTTTTTGAGCGATATCCGCCGCTTTCGCCCTTGCCCTGCACGCTCGGGTCTACGATTCTTCAAAGACAACGACAACACCCGGGAAACCGCCATGAAAACCGTCGCGCAACTGCTCAAATTGAAAGATCAGAAGAATCAGGAAGTGCACCAGATCAAACCTGATCACATGGTGCTCGAAGCGCTGATGAAGATGGCCGAAAAGAACGTCGGCGCCTTGCTGGTGGTGGAGAACGACCAGGTGCTGGGCATCATCAGTGAACGTGACTATGCGCGCAAACTGGTGCTGCACGGCCGATCTTCGGTGGGTACGCCGGTGCGCGACATCATGGTGTCGCCGGTAATCACCGTGGACACGCACCAGACCGTCGATACGTGCCTTGGCATCATGTCCGACAAACGCCTGCGCCACCTGCCGGTGGTGGAAAACGGCAAATTGATCGGCTTGCTGTCGATCGGTGACCTGGTCAAGGAGGCACTGGCTGAACAAAAGGAATTGATCATCCAGCTCGAACAGTACATTCGCGGGGAATGACTTACCCACCCTATCCTCCGTAGGAGCGAGGCTTGCCCGCGAAGGCGGTGTGTCCATCGACACATGTATAGACTCAAACACCGCCTTCGCGGGCAAGTCGGGTCGCCGCATCGCTCGCTCCTACAAGGGGGATGGGGCGCTGCAGGTGTCATTATTCGTGCTCAGGCAGGCCAATGCCGGGCGAACACCGGTGCCAGTGTCGGATGACGATCGATGCGTTCCAGCCAGGCGAAGAAACCCGGTCGGGTACTGCGCAGATGCTCCCGGCTCCCGGCCCACCGCGATATCACCGCCGCCAGCACATCCAGCGCTCCGGGCTTCTCGTCAGCCAGGTACAGTTCGCCGGAAAACTGGTCGGCAAACACCTCCCAATACCCATGCAACCGCGCACGACTGCCGGCGATCAGGTTTTGTCGCGACCCTTCATCGGCACTCGCCAGCCAGCGTTCCGGGTAATCGATGATGCCGATGGCGGCATAGCAATTGCTGACGATGTAGACCATGCCGCGTATGGCCTGATCGCGGTCGGCGGGCGTGTCCGGCAGCAGTTTCGATTGTGGAAAGGTCAGCCCGAGGTGAATCAGGATCGCCGCGCTTTCGGTCAGGATGCTGCCGTCGGGCAATTGCAGGGTCGGGATCTGCTTGAGTGGATTGAGCGTGCCCAACGTCTGGGCGGCCTCCTTCGACGCTTCGACATCGATGAAGCGAAAGGCAACCCCGCAGAGCACCAGGGCGGCCTCGATCGCCGCGGCGCCGGAGTTTTGATAACCGTAGAGCTGATACATGCACACCCCCTTGCGATGGCTCGCGACAGCTAACCAGTGTAGAAGCCGCCACCGACCACGCCGTAACGATCCGACGACTGCATCATCAACCCTGCGAGCAGTCGGCGGCTCGGCCTATCAATCCCGTCGATGTTCGCAATCATGTCAATCAAGTTCTCTTGAAAATCCAGCGGCGTAACATCTGCTCCATACCAACCGATAACACCCTGGAGCACACGATCATGAAACGCCAAACCCTTCTCAGCATCGCTTTCTCGGTTTTCGCAGTGAACGCTTTTGCCGCTACCTCTGCTCAACCTGTGGTCGCCGAAGGCGGCGCGGATCGCCTGATCGAAAATCGTGTCGCTGAAGGGGGTTCGGATCGACTGATCGAGAACCGTGTCGCTGAAGGTGGCGCTGATCGCCTGCTGGAAAAACGCGCTGTAGCCGCTGATGGCTCGGATCACCTGAAAGGCAACACCGTCGCTGCCGATGGCTCGGACCACCTGCAAGGCAACACCGTCGCTGCCGATGGCTCGGATCACCTGCAAGGCAACACCGTCGCTGCCGATGGCTCGGACCACCTGCAAGGCAACACCGTTGCCGCCGATGGCTCGGATCACCTGCAAGGCAACACCGTCGCTGCCGATGGCTCGGACCACCTGCAAGGCAACACCGTCGCTGCCGATGGCTCGGACCACCTGCAAGGCAACACCGTCGCTGCCGATGGCTCGGACCACCTGCAACGCAACAGCATCGCTTGATCAAATCGCTACATCCCAAAAGCCCGGCCTGATCAGCCGGGCTTTTTCATGCCTGCCTCGCAAAGATCGCAGCCTGCGGCAGCTCCTACAGAGAGAACACCTAACCCCTGTAGGAGCTGCCGCAGGCTGCGATCTTTTGACCTTAATCCGCACGCGCCACGCAACGCTGATATCGCTCATCCACCCGTTTGGCAAACCACGCCGTGGTCAGTTTGCGGGTGATTTTCGGACTTTGCAGCACGATCCCCGGCAGCACCGCGCGGGGCAACGACCGAGCTTCTGCCTGTTCGGCCAACTCGAAAACCCGCTGATAGAGCTTGCTGCTCTCGAACGCCAACGTATTGCCCTGCTCCAATTGATCCCGGATCGTCGTATTGCGCATGTCCAATGACTTGCCGAGGGTGCGCACGGCCTTTTCCGTGGTGCCGGGCATGATCGAACCGTAGTTGACCAGATCGCCATCCAGCGCCAACGGGATTCCTGACGCCCGACTGACCGCGTTCTGGAAGGCGGCGTTGCGACTGGCGTACCAACCGGCGTTGAAATCGGCGAAACGATACAGCGGCTCCGGGTAATTCACTGGATAACCAAGCAAATGCGCGATACCGAAGTACATGCCGCCACGGCGGGTGAAGACTTCACGGCGGATCGAGCCTTGCACTGGGTAGGGATAGTCTTTGGCATGCTGCTCGGCAAACTCGATGCTGACCTGCATCGGCCCGCCGGTATGCACAGGATTGAAACCCGCAAACAAGGTCTTGCCCATCGGCACCATGCTGATGAAGTCGTCGAAAATCGCACTCAGTTCCTTCTCGCTGCGGGCCGCGTTCAGCCGGTCGCTGTAGCTTTTGCCATTGGGTGAACGCACCTGCAACGCCCCGCTGACCAACAGGCCGGGAATGTGCGCCTTGGCTGCCCGGCGGTCGATTTCGTCACGGGCGATCTTGCCCAGTCCGGGCACGGTAGGGTCTGCCTGGAAGGTCGATTCCTGCTCGGTCACCGCCAGTACCGCACAGAGATTTTGCGTGGTCGGCGCGATCTTCTGCGCGGCGAACGCCGCCTGGATATCGGTGGCCCAACCCTGGCGGTCGGCGGTTTTGGCCGGCAACAGGCGCAGGATGTCAGCCTTGATCTGGGCGGGCGTGCGCGCCGGGGGTTCCTGGGGCCGCTGACTGCCGCAACCGGCCAGCGCCAGCAATATGGCGATGCTCATGATCAATCGATGGGCTTGCATGTTGCTCCTGGTGATTGAAGGCGCCGGGTCAACCATAAGGCCGATGGCAGGGTGCTGGCTATGACTGTGGCAAGCACACGCTGTTCCCTTGGCTGCCCCCCCCCTTTGTAGGAGCGAGCATGCTCGCGATGAACACAAGAACACCACGGGGATTCAGGATGCCTGCGTTATCGTTGATGTCCATCGCGAGCATGCTCGCTCCTACAGACCTGTTCCATTGGGCACATGATCTGGCTGTCCGGTCTGTTTGGACCATACTTGACCCACACGGTAAAGGAGGACGGGCTCATGCACCGTAGCGACGTGTTGATTATCGGTGCCGGCCCGACCGGGCTGGTACTGGCACTGTGGCTGAGCAAACTGGGAGTTCGGGTAAGGATCGTCGACAAGGTGTCAGCCCCCGGCACCACGTCCCGAGCATTGGCCGTACAGGCGCGGACGCTGGAGCTGTATCGCCAGCTCGACCTCGCCGACGCGGTGGTCAACAAAGGCCATCGCGTGGCGGCCGCCAATTTCTGGGTCAAGGGCCAAGCCGTGGCACGCTTGCCGCTGAGCCGTGTCGGCGAAGGCCTGACGCCTTATGCATTCCTCGAAATTTTCCCCCAGGACGAACACGAACGGCTGCTGATCGATCGCCTCGCCACTTTCGGCGTGACCGTCGAGCGCAACACTGAACTGCTGGGATTCGACGAAACCGGCGACGACATCATTGCCACCTTGCGCCTGCCCGACGGCCAGCAGGAAAACTGCCAGGCATGCTACCTGGCCGGTTGCGATGGCGCCCGCTCCATCGTGCGCAAGACCCTGGACACCGGGTTTCCCGGCGGCACCTATCAACAGATTTTCTATGTCGCCGACGTGCAGGCCAGCGGGCCGACGTTCAATGGCGAACTGCATGTGGACCTCGATGAAGCGGATTTCCTCGCGGTGTTCCCCTTGGCCGGCGAAGGTCATGCGCGCCTGATCGGCACGGTCCGGGACGAACGCGCTGAGCATGCCGAAACCCTGCGTTTCGAAGACGTCAGCAGCCGGGCCATCGAGCACATGAAGGTCAAGGTCGAGCAACTGAACTGGTTCTCGACCTACCGCGTGCACCACCGGGTAGCGAATCATTTTCGCACCGGTCGCACATTTTTACTGGGGGACGCCGCCCATGTGCACAGCCCCGCCGGCGGTCAGGGGATGAACACCGGGATTGGCGATGCGATCAACCTGGCGTGGAAACTCGCGGCCGTGTTGAGTGGCGGCGCCGAGGCCAAACTGCTCGCCACCTACGAACCCGAACGCATCGCGTTTGCCCGAAAACTGGTGTCCACCACCGACCGGGTCTTCACCTTCGTCACCGCCGAAGGTCGCATGGCCGACCTGCTGCGCACACGCCTGGCGCCGTTCCTGCTGCCGAAAATGGCCTCGTTTGAAACCTCTCGCGAATTCCTCTTTCGCACGGTGTCGCAGATCACCCTGAACTACCGTGGGATGCCGTTGAGCAAAGGCGTTGCCGGGCACGTGCATGGCGGCGATCGCCTGCCCTGGGCACATGACGGTGAAGGGGACAATTTCGGGCCACTGGCATCGCCGACCTGGCAGGTGCATGTGTATGGCGACGCCAGCGACGAAATGATCACCTGGTGCCACGAACACCATTTGCCGCTACACGTGTTCGGCTGGCGTCCGGCGTTCGAGACCGCAGGCCTGGGCCGCGACGGGTTTTATCTGTTGCGCCCGGATACTTATGTGGCGATTGCCGAAACCCGCTCGGACCCGAAGTTGATCGAGCGGTATTTCCTCCAGCACGGGATTCGGCCATTTTTTGGCAGAACCTGAAGACAATACATAACCTGTGGGAGCGGGCTTGCCCGCGATGAGGCCGGCACATTCAGCATCTTTATTGAATGAACTGCCGTCATCGCGGGCGAGCCCGCTCCCACAGGTTTTTGTGGTTGTCTTTAGATCCCGGCCAGCGCCAGGTCCATCGCGAAGTAGGTGAAGATCAGATCCGCCCCCGCCCGCTTGATCGCCCCCAGGCTTTCGCGCACCACGCGATCCTCGTCGATAGCGCCGGCTTGCGCGGCGAACTTGATCATCGCGTACTCGCCGCTGACCTGATACGCCGACAACGGCAAGCGCGAGGCTTCGCGGATGTCGCGGATGATGTCCAGGTACGCGCCGGCCGGCTTGACCATCAGCGCATCGGCACCCTCCTGCTCATCCAGCAGCGATTCGCGCACCGCTTCGCGGCGGTTCATCGGGTTCATTTGATAGCTCTTGCGGTCGCCCTTGAGCGCACTGCCGCCGGCTTCGCGGAACGGGCCATAGAGCGCCGAGGCGAATTTGGTCGAATACGCCATGATTGCCGTCTGGGTGAAACCGGCGTCATCCAGCGCCCGGCGAATCGCCTGGACCTGCCCATCCATGGCCGCGGACGGCGCAATCACATCGGCCCCGGCCCGAGCCGCCGCCACCGCCTGCTTGCCGAGGTTGATCAGGGTCTGGTCGTTATCCACTTCATGGTTGTGCAGCACGCCGCAATGGCCGTGATCGGTGTACTCGCAGAAACAGGTGTCGGACATGACGATCATCTCCGGCACCGCGTCCTTGGCGATCCGCGACATGCGCGACACCAGGCCATTGTCGTTCCAGGTGTCGCTGCCGCTGCTGTCCAGGTGGTGGGACACACCGAAGGTCATCACCGACTTGATCCCGGCACGGGCATACCGCTCGATTTCACCGGCCAGTTTCGATTCGGGAATGCGCATGACACCGGGCATGCTTTTGATCGGCACAAAATCGTCGATCTCTTCTTCGACGAAAATCGGCAGGACCAGGTCGTTGAGGCTGAACTCGGTTTCCTGGAACAGGCTGCGCAGGCTCGCATTGCGACGCAGACGGCGTGGACGTGCTTCGGGGAATTGGCTGGACATGAGTATTCCTGAAAAATCTTAAACGAAATGAGTTCACCCCCTGTAGGAGCGAGCCTGCTCGCGATGGAGGTAAGAACACCACGGGGAATCAGGAGGCCCGCGTTATCGTTAACGTCCATCGCGAGCAGGCTCGCTCCTACAGGGTATGGGGTGTGTCAGTTAGTGAGGGGTTTCGGGATTTCCAACCCGCGCTTGACCGCTGGTCGCGCCAGGAAGCGCTCCAGCACCCGTGTAACGTTCGGGAAATTCTGGATGCCCACCAGATCGCCAGCTTCATAGAAGCCGATCAGGTTGCGCACCCACGGAAAGGTGGCGATATCGGCAATGGTGTAGCGCTCGCCCATGATCCAGTCCCGCCCATCCAGGCGTTTATCGAGAACGCTGAGCAGGCGCCGGCTCTCCTCGACATAGCGGTCACGTGGACGCTTGTCTTCGTAATCCTTGCCGGCGAATTTGTTGAAGAAGCCAAGCTGGCCAAACATCGGACCGATGCCGCCCATCTGAAACATCAGCCACTGAATGGTTTCGTAACGGGCCGCAGATTCCTGGGCCAGTAGTTGTCCACTCTTGTCGGCCAGGTAAATCAGAATCGCCCCGGACTCGAACAACGGCAGTGGCTGGCCATCCGGACCGTGGGGGTCGAGGATGGCCGGGATTTTGTTGTTGGGGTTGAGCGACAGGAACTCGGGGGACATCTGGTCGTTGGTGTCGAAACCGACGCGGTGCGGCTCGTAGGGCAAACCGATCTCTTCGAGCATGATCGAAACCT
Source organism: Pseudomonas putida (assembly GCF_050990305.1). Lineage (GTDB taxonomy): Bacteria > Pseudomonadota > Gammaproteobacteria > Pseudomonadales > Pseudomonadaceae > Aquipseudomonas > Aquipseudomonas putida_AH. The sequence continues at coordinate 4,388,805 of NZ_CP158817.1, forward strand.
TGACGCCGTTGGGGGTCGGCAAGGAGTACAGCTGAATCCACTCAGGGTACTGGGCCGGCCATTTGCGGGTGATGGGGAACGCAGACAAATCGGTCATGGGCGAGATCCACGGGCAGTTGAGAGTGATGATCATAATGGAGTTGGCGCCGGGTGCGGCGCCGCAAGCCATCAATATCGCTGATGGTAAAGATCAGAAGAGTTCAGGACCGGCTTGCGCCCCCGCCCGTGTACCCTGTCCATAAATTCGCAACATCCTGTCGATAACATCTGCTCGAACCCGAACCAGGTTATCGATACATTGCGGCGCTTTTGGCCGGAATCGAACCAATCGGGCTTCAGAGGACTCTGAGCACTGCCCCTTTGAAAACGGACCGGCTCAACGACATGGAAAACACCCGATGCAGGAAAATCGTGGTGTAAAGGTTTGTCAGCCTTAACCCAATACGCTGAAGAACCTTTTTTCATGATGAACTTTCTGAAACTTGCCAATCGCTTCAAGCGTCGCGCCTATATTTTCCTGCCCGCCCTGCTGGCGGCCAGCGCGTTGTTTCTGGCGCTGGAGTCCCGCGAAAGTCGCGCGCAACCGGTGGATGGCACCCAGACCCTGGTGTTCCTGCGCCATGCTGAAAAACCCGCCGGTGGCCTGGGCCAGCTTAATTGCCAAGGCCTGAACCGCGCCATCGACCTGGCGACCCTGCTCCCGGAAAAATTCGGCAAGGCCAACTATGTGTTTGCCGCCAACCCGACGCGCAACGTCGAGGAAGGCGAACAGGACAATTCCTACAGCTACATCCGGCCATTGATAACCATCAGCCCCAGCGCGATCAAGCTCGGCCTGCCGGTCAACATCAACTTTTCGGCCAACGACACCAGCGACCTGGCCGATGAGCTGCTGCACGACAAGTATCACAACTCGGTGATCTACACGGCCTGGTCCCACGGTTACCTGCCGGAACTGATCAACAAGGTCGCCGGGGAAGCTGTCGGCAAGGAACAGACGATCACCGAAGACTGGGCATCCAACGATTACGATTCGCTGTATGTGCTGACCCTGACTTGGCACAACGGCAAGGCTAGCCTGCAAAGCCACATTTACAAGCAGGGGCTGGATAATGGGCAGCAAACTTGCCCGACCTGAGTTTTGCTGTGCCTGTTCCGACGCCTTCGCGGGCAAGCCCGCTCCCACAGTTATCGTGTCGGTCACAAATTTTATGTACGACGTGGTACCTGTGGGAGCGGGCTTGCCCGCGAAGAGGCCAGCAGAATCACCATCAACCTCGTTGATTCACCCGCTCACGCAAATACTCCAACACCGCCCCCCGCTCCCCCGCAAACTCGATCCGTGCGCCCTTTTTCTCCCGCTGAAACTCATACATCGGATCGTAATACTCAACCAGCAATCCCTCGATCCATCCCCGGTGCAAATCCACAGCGCCGCTTCGCCCCTGCTCTGCCAGGGCGTCTTCCATCAACACCAACATCCGTCGATGACGCTCCCCGCCCAGGCGCTTGTGCACGTTATTCAGGCTTTCCAGCATGCGTTCGCTAAATAGCGCAAAGCCTTCATCGCCATGCACCCGGATGAACTCGGCACACAAATCCACCACGTAATCACGCAGGATCCGTTCGACCCGCCCTTGCAGGCTGTCTTCGAGCCAGACCATCGGAAACTGCTGCATGCCCTGATACAGCGGCAATGGCAGCGCACAACTGCCGATGGCACGGTTCTCGTCTTCCAGCACGAATTGTTCAATGCCCTGGGCACGCTTTTTAAGCAGGTCCACTGCCAGGCGGTTTTCAAAGTCGATATTGGAGGGTTGGCCGATGGCCCGTTTGCCGAAACTGGAGCCGCGATGATTGGCGTGGCCTTCCAGGTCCAGCCCGTTGCGCAATTGCGTGAGCACTTCAGTCTTGCCAGTGCCAGTCATGCCACCCAGCAAGACGAAATCGCACTGAGCGACGGCCTCATCGACCGTGTTCAACAGGAAACTGCGCATGGCCTTGTAGCCGCCGACGACACGCGGGTAGTCGATGCCCGCCTCGGCCTTGAGCCACTGCTGGACGATCTGCGAACGCAGGCCGCCGCGAAAGCAATACAGATAGCCGTCTGGATGCGCCCGGGCGAAGTCCGCCCAGGCTTCGATGCGCTCGACCTTGATGGTGCCAGACACCAACTGATGCCCCAGCTCGATGGCCGCTTGCTGACCGTGTTGCTTGTAACAGGTGCCGACCCGTTGCCGCTCCTGATCGTTCATCAGCGGCAGATTGACCGTACCGGGGAACGCGCCCTTGGCAAACTCGATAGGCGCGCGGGCGTCCATCATCGGCCGGTCGTTGAGGAAGATATCGCGGTAATCGGTGCAGTCGACAGACATCAAGACACCTCGACCGCGTGATTCTGTCGCTCGACCAGTTCGCCGATGGGTTCAAGGTTGAGGCCCAATTGCGCGGCGGTTTCGAGAAACTGTCGGTTACCGGCGGGGGTGACCGCGATCAGCAAGCCGCCACTGGTCTGCGGATCGCACAGCACGCGTTTATGCAGTTCCTGAAGACGGCCCAGCTTGTTGGCGTAACTGTCGAAGTTACGCAAGGTGCCACCTGGAATGCAGTTCTGTTCGAGGTAATACTCGACCCCCGGCAAACGCGGCACCCGGTCGTACCGGATACGTGCGGTCAAGCCGCTGCCGTCCGCCATTTCCACCAGATGCCCCAGCAGCCCGAACCCCGTTACATCGGTCATCGCCGTCACGCCCTCGAGCTTGCCGAAACGGCTGCCGGGCTTGTTCAGGGTGCACATCCAGTCGCGGGCCAGGCCTATGTCGGCGTTGCGCAATTTGCCCTTCTTCTCGGCGGTGGTGAGGATGCCGATGCCCAGGGGTTTGGTCAGATACAACAGGCAACCGGCGGTGGCGGTGTCGTTGCGCTTCATGTGGCGTTTTTCCACAAGGCCAGTGACGGCCAGGCCGAAGATCGGCTCCGGCGCATCGATGGAGTGGCCGCCCGCCAGGGGAATGCCCGCCTCGTCGCACACCGAGCGGCCGCCGCGAATCACCTCGCGGGCAATTTCCGGCGCCAACACATTCACCGGCCAGCCAAGGATCGCAATCGCCATCAACGGATCGCCGCCCATGGCGTAGATATCGCTGATGGCATTGGTGGCGGCGATTCGGCCGAAATCGAAGGGATCGTCGACGATCGGCATGAAAAAGTCGGTGGTCGAGACCACGCCGCGTTCTTCATCGATCGAATAAACCGCCGCGTCATCGCGCGAGGCATTGCCGACCCAAAGTTTCGGGTCCAGGTTCTGCGCCCCGCTACCGGCCAGAATCACTTCCAGAACCTGGGGGGAAATCTTGCAACCGCAACCGGCACCGTGGCTGTATTGGGTCAGGCGGATCGGTTCGCTCATCGGGGCACCTCGCTTAAACAGTGGTGCCGATTCTAGCAGAGGGGTGTTTTTCGTTAACACTTGTAGGAGCTGTGTAGGAGCTGTGTAGGAGCTGTCGAGTGCAACGAGGCTGCGATCTTTTAAGATCAAAAGATCAAAAGATCAAAAGATCAAAAGATCAAAAGATCGCAGCCTGCGGCAGCTCCTACAGGGGGTGTCGGGGGTCAAGGTAATAGGATGACCTTTTCACCACTGCCCTGATTTACCTCGGCATAGCGCTCCAACCCCTCAGACAACGGCGATTCGAACAATCCCTGAGGCAACGGCAGCAGGTCCTGATCGAAAAACCGGCCGAACTGGTCAAGCATCGCCGCACAGGCTTGCACGCCATACAGCAACGAGTTGATGCCCACCACCGACCCGCCCTTGCGATACAGCGCCAGGGCCGGCAACTGCACCATGCCATCCACCGGTGCAGCGATGATCGCGATGCGCCCGAACGTGGCCAGCGCTGCGACGGACGCCGGCAGCCAAAAACCGGTGGTGTCGAAAATCACATCGGCGCCGCCACTGAAAACGGCGTTTACCTGTGCGCCGAGATCCTCGGGTTTGTCCAGTTGCAGGGTCTGGTACCCCTGATCCTGCAAGTCCTTGACCTGCTCCGGTCGGCGCGCCGCCGCCAGCACCTGGGCGCCTCGCACCTTCGCCAAGGCCAGAGCGGCACTGCCTACCGCCCCGCCGCCGATCACCAGCAAACGGGTTTGCGCCGTCACCAGACTGCGCTCCAGTGCATCCCAGGCCGTGGTGTAAGGCACGCCAAGACTGGCCGCTTGGGCAAAACTCAGATGCGTGGGCTTGAGCGCTACGCCATTGGCCGGCAGTTTGACGAACTGCGCATGGGACCCGTCGGCGAAAAAGCCCAGCTCACGGCCAGTGCCCCAAACCTGCTGGCCGATCAACGCTTGCGGGCCTTCGACGACGATGCCGGCAAAATCGCGACCGGGAATGCGCGGCAATGTGGTGTAGGGAAAGCGCCCCAGCACGTTCTTCACATCGCTGGGGTTGAGGCCGGCGGCCTTGATTTCCACCAACACTTCATCGGCGCCGGGAACCGGGGTCGGCACCTCGACGTAGCGCAGGGCCGAGAGATCGCCGGTTTTGTCGAACTGTAGTGCTTTCATGAGGGTTTCCATCGAGTCAATAAGCGCGATTCAGGAGAGCCAGCCAGCGACCAACTGCCGGCCCATCGGCCAGAGTTTTTCGCCGGTCAACATGCCGAGCAGGCCGATCAGAGCGATGGCCGGCGGTGCGGGAGAACGAACATCCAGGGCGCCGTAGAGCAGGCCGACACCCAGACCGATCACCAGGGAAATGAAGTAGCTCATGGCAGGCTCCGTGGGCCGTTGAGAGATGCCGCCAGTCTAGTGAGCGGTGAATGCGGACACCGGCCAAGTGCTTCGGAATTTCGGCCAAACCACCCTCAATACATGGAACTTGTAGGAGCGAGCATGCTCGCGATGGACGTGAACGATAACGCGTGCTTCCTGAATTAACGCGGTGTGCTTGAGTCCATCGCGAGCATGCTCGCTCCTACAGGTTCTGGTTCGCGCAGAACTGCGAGGGTGCGACCCCCAGTTCGCGACGGAACATGTCGCTGAAGCTGCTAGGTGAGTAACCCAATTCCCTCGCGATGGCGCTGACCGGCATCCCCTGGATCAACTCGGCGGTCGCCGTCGCCAGTTGCACCTGGCGCCGCCATTCGGCGAACCCCATGCCCAACCCTTCCTTGAACAACCGCGCCAGGGTACGCACGCTGGCACCGGCGCTTTCGGCGTGTTGCTCAAAGGGAATGTCCAGCGATGGCTGGGCCATGACCGCCTGACACAGGTTCATCAGACGCCGGTCGGAATCGTCCGGCAAGGGGATTTTCATCAACGAACGCCGGGCCCGCCTGAGCTCCAGCAGCGCCAGCCCCACCAATGCCTCGTAATACTCAGGAGCACCATCGTCGCCCTGCTCCACCAGACTGACGATCAACTCGCGCAACAGCCCGCCGACCTCGATCACCTGAACGCTGTCATCGAGCGTTGCTGCCAGGGACGGTCGCAGGTAGATATTGCGCATTTGCAGGTCAGACACCACGCGAATCCCGTGGGGCACGCCCGGCGGTAGCCACACCGCCCGTTGCGGCGGCACCACCAACGCCTCATGGGGCGTCTCGACCCACATCACGCCACTCATGGCATACAGTAACTGCCCCCAGACATGCTCGTGCGGCTCGATGAACAACCCACGCGGATAGGTTCGCGCCAGCGGTTGCACCGGCACATCGGTATCACTCAGATCCGGAGGGGCGGCAAGGGCCATGGTCAATGATCATTGGGGTAGGAAGAAGGCTTTATGTTAACCAGACGCCGAACCGGCTGCCAGCGCGTGCGCCCGACTGAAAATCCGACTGAATTTTCCGTCCGGCCCGCGATCCGTTTAGATACAACAGGGAGGAATACGGGCCATATGAACAACGCAAAACTCTTCGTCATTGAGTACACCCTTCATGGCGTCCCCAAATCGTTCATCATCCGCCTGGACAAAATGGACAACGCCGAAGCCTGGCACTGGGCGAGTTGCGATGCGGGGGTGGGCCGCATTCCGCGTTTTGGCCGGGAAAAGGTGCAGAAAACCAGTAAGCCGATGGCCGAGAAATTCGGCGTCGAAAACGTCAAATGGCGACCCGCGAACTGACGCCTGACGCTGCCCCGTAGGAGCTGTCGAGTGCAACGAGGCTGCGATCTTTCAAAGGCAGATCAAAAGATCGCAGCCTTCGGCAGCGCCTACAAGGTTCAAGCCGGGTCAGTGGGCGCACTTGCAGCCTTCATGGACACACTCTTCACCGTGCTCATGGTGCTTGGCGCAGGCTTCACAGCAATAGTGTTTGCCGTGACGCACGATCGGATGCTCGCCAAGCTTGCAGTTGCATTTTGGACAGTCACATTTGCGGTCATCGCTCATGACGCTGACTCCTTTTGCAGTGGTCGTCGAGGGCAGAACAAACAACCCGTTTAACCAGTGTAGGAGCTGCCGCAGGCTGCGATCTTTTGATCTTGTTTTTTAGAAAGCAAAATCAAAAGATCGCAGCCTGCGGCAGCTCCTACACAGAGCGGTGTCAGGCCCGACTGCTGCGGTACATGAACACCAGCGCCACCCCCAGCAGCACCATCGCCAGTATCCGGCTGCCCGATAACTCGATCGCCGGATTGCCCAGCCAGCCAAAGTTGTCGATCAACATCCCCATCCCCAACTGCCCGACGATGACCGCGACCGTCGCCACTGCGGTTCCCACCCGTGGCACCGCGCCGACCATGACCATCATGTAGACGACACCAAACAGTGCCCCGCCGAGTTGCCACTTCGGCACGTCCAGCAGGGTCACCGCGTGGGCCGGTTCAAAAAATAGAATCAGCAACCCCGTGCTCACCGCGCCCACCACAAAGGTCAGCAAACTGCTGCGCAGCACACCGACCGTTTCCCCCAGGCGTCCATTGATTGCCGCCTGCACACTCAACACCGCTCCGGCCACCACGACCACGGCCAACAAAATAATCAGGTTCATCCTTACCCCCGAGCAATCAGAACAAGTGCCGCGACGATCAGCAGCAAGGCCAGCCAGCGTTCAGCGTTGACCTTCTTACGGGTCGCGCCGAACCAGCCGAAATGGTCGATCAGCACGCTTTTACCGACCTGCCCCGAGAGGATCGCGATCATGGTCATGGCAATGCCGATGTGCGGCGTGGCCAGTGTCAGCACCACCACATAAATCGGCCCCAGAAACCCGCCAATCAACTGCCAGCGCGGTAACTCGCTCAGGGCCGGGCCTTGTTGCGGGCCGCTGAACAGCAACAGCAGAAACAGAATCGCCGAGCCGACACCGAAAATGCTCAAGGTTGCCCACAGGTGCCCGACCTGCACACCCAACGGCCCGAGCAGACCGGCCTCCACGGAAAGGCCCATGCCCGCCAGGATCACCAGAGGCAGCAGCAATAGCCGCAGTCCCGGTTTCGTCGTGGGTGTTATCGCGATATCGATTGAAGAAGATTGCATAGGGAAAACCTACCCGTCATCAGATGAAAAACACACTCCCCTTGTAGGAGCAGAGCTTGCTCGCGAAGGCGGTGTGTCAGGCCCCATCGTTTGTGTCTGATACACCGCCATCGCGAGCAAGCTCTGCTCCTACAAGGTTTGTGGGGGGCATTATCCGGTGGCGATGCTTTGCGATAAATGGGAGCATCCTGACAACACTTTTGCGTAACTCGCACAACAGGACTCACCATGCACGGCCTCAACGAACTGGGATTCAAGGCGCTTCGCCTGTTTGTCGCGGTGCTCGACCACGGCAGCTTTTCCGAAGTCGCCCGCCGCGAAGGTCTGGCGCCCTCTTCCATCTCGCGGCAGATCCAATTGATGGAACAGGCCTTGGGCCAGCAATTGCTCTACCGCCATACACGCGCCGTTACCCCCACCGAAGCCGGGCGCATGCTCGGCCACCATGCGCGGTTGGTGCTGGTGCAACTGGAGGAAGCCGAACAGGCCTTGCAGGAACAACAAAGCGAACCCAGCGGCCTAGTGCGCATCAACGCGCCGGTGGTGTTCGGCCAACGGCACCTGACACCCTGGCTGGGGCGCCTCTGTGCGCGTTACCCGAAGCTGCAACTGGATATCCAGCAGACCGACAGCTACATCGACCCGTTGCAGGAAGGCGCGGACCTGTTGTTCCGCATTGGTCCACTGCCCGATTCCAGCATGCAGGCGCGCATCCTCGCGCCCCACCGTTTTCAGGTGGCGGCGAGCCCTGCCTACCTTGAGCGGCGTGGCACACCGCAGCACCCCGATGACCTGGCGGCCCATGATTGCCTGGCCTACAAGGGCGTGACCGGCTTGCAACGCTGGTACTTTCGCCAGGGTCAGCAGCCGTGGAGTCCGTATTCGGTGAAAGGCCCGATCACCGGCAACCACGCCGACACCCTGACCCAGGCCGCCGAACAAGGCCTGGGGCTAGTGATGTTTCCGTCTTGGCTGATTGGCGAATCGGTGCGCAACGGCACGCTGGTGCCGGTGCTGGGCAATTATCAGGTGTCCAACAGCTTCGAACCGCAGCAGATCACCGTGCTCTGGCCGGGAAGCCGGCGCCTGTCGGTGAAGGTGCGCACGGTGATTGATTTCTTTATGGAGTGTTTTGGCGAGGTGCCTTACTGGGATAGGCAGTGATACCCACACCGTATCTGTAGGAGCAAAGCTTGCTCGCGATGGCGGTGTGTCAGGCGCCATCATCTGTGTCTGACACGCCGCCATCGCGAGCAAGCTTTGCTCCTACAGGGGCGGCTTAGATCCGGAATTGCCCCACCAATCCGCCCAGGCGCTGCCCAAGGTCCGCCAGGCTTCTGGAGGTTTGCGCGCCCAACTGGGTCTCATCGGCCACGTTGTCCACCGCCACCGCAATCTGATGCACGCTGCGGTTGATCTCTTCGGCCACCGCGGTCTGTTCTTCGGCGGCACTGGCGATCTGGGCGTTCATCGAATTGATGGTGGCGATCAGCTGCGCCATGGTGTCGAGCGAAGCGCCCGCCTCGTTGGCCTGGGCCGAGGTGCCGTCACCGGCCTCGCTGGAACGGCGCATGGCTTCCACCGCCGACTGGGTGCCGGCCTGCAAGCGGTCGATCATGCCCTGGATTTCCTGGGTGCTGATCTGTGTGCGGCTGGCCAGTGCCCGCACTTCATCGGCCACCACCGCAAAACCACGCCCGGCCTCACCGGCGCGGGCCGCTTCGATGGCCGCGTTGAGCGCCAGCAGGTTGGTCTGCTCGGCAATTGAGCGGATCACCCCGAGCACGCTGACAATCGACGACACGTCTTTTTGCAGGCTGTCCAAAGACACGCCGCTGCTGCGGATGTCGTCCACCAGTGCATGGATCTTCACGATACTGCCGGCCACCACGCGCTTGGCGGCCTGGCCTTCTTCGTCGGTCTGCTGCGCAGCCACCGCGGCGTTTTGCGCACTTTTGGCCACTTCCTGGGCGGCGGCAGACATTTCATTGATCGCCGTGGCCACCTGATCGGTCTCGTGGCGCTGACGCTCCATGGCCTGGTCCGAACGCTGGGCCTGATCGGAGACCTGATTCACCAACCCGGTCAGTTGGGTGGTCATTTCGCTGATCTGGCGCACCAGGCCGTGGATCTTGTCGACGAACCGGTTGAACGAGGCGGCCAGCTCGCCCAGTTCATCCTGGCTGGTGATGGTCAGGCGACGGGTCAGGTCGCCCTCGCCCGCCGCGATGTCGTCGAGGTTGGCTTTCATCAGGTTCAGCGGACGCAGAATGGTATTGGCCAACAACATCCCGGCCGCCGCGATCAGCAACAGCACCACCACGGCCACGCCGACGATGCTCAGCACCATGCCTTGCATGCGCTCCTGGACCTTGGCTTCGACCACGGCCACTTGCGCCTCGATGCCGTCCAGATTGACCGAGGTACCCACCGCCATGTCCCATTTCGCCAGGTATTCGGTGTAGCCGAGTTTCGGCACCAGCACCTGCGCATTGCCCGGCAACGGCGAGCTGTATTGCAGGTAGTGGGTCCCGTCCTTGGCGACCTTCACCAGATCGCGGTTGACGTAGACGCCGTTCGGGTCGCGATTGTCCTTGAAGCTCTTGCCCACGCCCTCTGGGTCATTGGCCTTGAACAGGCGCACGGTCTCGGAGTCGTAGCCAAAGAAGTAGCCTTCCTTGCCGTACTTGATGTTCGACAGCAACTTGATCGCCTGGGCGCGCGCGGCGTTATCGCCTTGGGCGGCAGCGTCGTACAACGGCTTGATCGTGGTCATGGCCACGGCCACGTAACTTTGCAAAGTGGCTTTGGCATCGCTGAGCAGGCGCTCACGGGTTTGCTCGACTTCATGCCGGGCTTGCCCTTGCAGAATGAACAATGTGGTCAGGCTGATGACCAGCGCAAAGAGCAGCACCGGGAGGACGGCAAGGGACAGGACTTTGGCCTTCAGGCTCATGCGCATGACGTTCACTCTTTTGGTTTTATTGGCGTGGTTAAAGGCTTTAACGGCACGCCAGATCAAAAGTTGAGGTCACACGCCCCCTGTAGGAGCAAAGCTTGCTCGCGATGACGTACGCACATCCAACATTGATGTTGACTGGTACATCGCTATCGCGAGCAAGCTTTGCTCCTACAGGGGTAAGGGGTTAGAGGACCATCGCGGCAATCCAGCCAAACGCCAGCAACGGCAGGTTGTAGTGCAAAAATGTCGGCACCACGGTGTCCCAGATGTGGTGATGCTGGCCGTCGATGTTCAGGCCGGAGGTCGGGCCGAGGGTGGAGTCCGACGCGGGTGAACCGGCGTCACCCAACGCACCGGCGGTGCCGACGATGCTCACGATGGCGAGCGGGCTGAAGCCCAGTTGCACGCACAACGGCACGAAGATCACCGCCAGGATCGGCACCGTGGAAAACGACGAACCGATGCCCATGGTCACCAGCAGCCCCACCAGCAACATCATCAGCGCGCCAACCGCTTTACTGTGGTCGATCCACGAGGCGGACGCTTCGACCAGTGTCTGCACTTCCCCGGTGGCCTTGATCACTTCGCCGAACCCGGAGGCGGCGATCATGATGAAGCCGATCATCGCCATCATCTTCATGCCTTCGGTGAACAGGTCATCGGTGTCACGCCACTTGACGATGCCCGACAGCGAAAAGATCAGGAAACCGGCCAGCGCGCCGATGATCATCGAATCGAGCAGTAACTGGATAATGAACGCCGCCGCGATGGCCAGGCCCGCCACCATCAGGCTCAACGGGTTGTATTGAACCGCCACCTGTTCGACCTGCTCGATCTTTTCCAGGTTGTAGACGCGCTTCTTGCGATAGCTGATAAACGCCACCCCAAGCCCGACCAGCATGCCCAGCGCCGGGATGCCCATGGCGTGGGTGACGTTGATGCCGCTGATGTCTACGCCACTGCGGGCGACGTTGGCCAGCAGGATTTCATTGAGGAAGATGTTGCCGAAGCCCACCGGCAGGAACATGTACGGGGTGATCAGACCGAAAGTGATAACGCAGGCAATCAACCGACGGTCCAGTTGCAGCTTGGTCAGCACATATAAAAGCGGCGGCACCAGCAAGGGAATGAAGGCGATATGTATCGGCAAGATGTTCTGCGAAGCGATGGCCACCACCCAGAGCAGGCCGATCAGCAGCCACTTGACCTGCCCCCCACCGGTGGCGTGCTGACGATCGACCATCGCCAGGGCTTTGTCAGCCAAGGCGTGAGCCAGGCCGGATTTGGCAATCGCCACGGCAAAAGCGCCGAGCAACGCGTAAGACAACGCCACCGTCGCCCCGCCGCCCAGGCCGCTGTTAAAGGCTTTGAGCGTCGCTTCGATACCCAGGCCACCGGTCAGGCCGCCCACCAGTGCACCGACGATCAGCGCGATGACCACGTGCACACGGGACAGGCTGAGGATCAGCATGATGCCGACCGCGGCAATCACTGCATTCATTTCATTACCTCGAGACAAACGGAAAGACTCCGTCCGGCAGTCTAGGAGAGACGCCAGCGGATTGAAGAAGAATGGGTTTTATTAGAGGGCGCGCACTGTGCCGCAGAGTGGGGCCGGTGTCAAAGAACCTCGGCCTTGCGGACATGTAACTGCGTGTGCCCACTGTAGGAGCCGGCTTGCTGGCGATGATGCCCGTCCATTGAACAATGCAGAGCCTGACCTGCCGCGATCGCCAGCAAGCCGGCTCCTACAGAGCCTTAAGAAATCCAAATCCCGGCCGTTACAGTGCAAAGTCTCAGATACTTATCGAATAAGGACGTCTCCATGTCGCTCAGACAACTTTCCATCCAATGGAAAATCACCCTGCTGGCCGGACTTTGCCTGGCGGGCATCGTGACCCTGCTGGTGGGGCTTTCGCTGTATCGCATGGAGCACAGCTCTGCGCTTGTGAAAGCCTCGAGCATGGAGATGCTGAACGAAGCGGCCCAGGCGCGGATCGAGTCCCAAGGCGAGAACCAGGCGCTGAACATTCGCCAGCAGTTCATGGATGCCTATCAATACGGCCATGGCTTTTCCCGGCAGGTGCTGTTTCTGCGTGATCAGGCTGAAAAGCGTTTTCTCGATGCCTTCGACCTGCGCGAAGACCTGACCCGCCAGGTCAAGTCGGCGCTGCAAGCCAATCCGCAATTGCTCGGCCTGTCCCTGGTGTTCGAACCCAACGCACTGGACGGCAAGGACGAGTTGTTCGCCGGTCAGAGCGACGTTGGCAGTAACGAAAAGGGCCGCTTTGCCCTGTACTGGTCACAACCGACGCCCGGCAAGCTGACCGCCATGCCACTGCCGGAAAAAGACATCGCCGACACCAGCACCGGCCCCAGCGGTGAAGCGGCCAATGCCTGGTTCACCTGCCCGCGCGCCACGCTCAAGCCCTGCGTAATCGAGCCGTACTTCTATGTGATCGACGGCCAGAACGTGCTGATGACCAGCATCGTTTTCCCGCTGATGGTCAACGGCAAGGTCATCGCGTCGCTGTCGGTGGACATCAACCTCAACAGCCTGCAAGCACTCAGCCAGAGCGCCAGCAAGAAACTCTATGACGGCCAGACCAGCGTCAGCATCGTCAGCCCCGCCGGCCTGCTCGCCGGTTACAGCTCGGACGCGAGCAAACTCAGCCAGCGCCTGGAAGCCGTGGACAAGACTTCCGGTGCCGAGTTGATGCGCATGCTTGCTGCCGCCAGCAAGACCACCAGCTTGCACAGCGATCAGCAACTGAAGGTGCTGGCACCGTTCCAACCGATTCCCGGTGGAAAATCCTGGGGCGTGTTGCTCGACGTGCCTGAAAAAGTGCTGGTCGGCCCTGCCGAAGCGTTGAAAAAGCAACTGGATGACAGCAACACCGCCGGCTCTCTGACCGAACTGGGCCTGGGCGTACTGGCCGCGTTGATCGGCTTGTTGTTGGTGTGGCTGATGGCCCGCAGTGTGACCAAGCCGATCCTCGGCGTAGCGCACATGCTCGAAGACATCGCCAGCGGCGAAGGTGACCTGACCCGACGCCTGGCCTACGACAAACAGGATGAACTGGGCCAGTTGGCCGGCTGGTTCAATCGCTTCCTCGACAAGCTGCAACCGATCATCGCCGAGGTCAAACGCTCGGTGCAGGACGCGCGTAGCACCGCCGACCAGTCTTCCGCCATCGCCACCCAGACCAGCGCCGGTATGGAGCAGCAGTACCGCCAGGTGGATCAGGTCGCCACCGCCTCCCACGAAATGAGCGCCACCGCCCAGGACGTCGCCCGCAGCGCCGCCCAAGCGGCACAAGCGGCACGGGATGCCGATCAGGCGACCCGCCAGGGCCTGACCGTGATCGATCGCACCACCACCAGCATCGACCATCTGGCCGCCGACATGAGCGCGGCCATGGTCCAGGTCGAAGGCCTGGCCGCCAACAGCGAGAAGATCGGTTCGGTGCTGGAAGTGATCCGCGCCATCGCCGAACAGACCAACCTGCTGGCGCTCAACGCCGCCATCGAAGCAGCCCGTGCCGGTGAGGCCGGACGCGGCTTTGCCGTGGTGGCCGATGAAGTGCGCAACCTGGCACGACGCACCCAGGAGTCGGTGGAAGAAACCCGTCTGGTGATCGAACAACTGCAAAGCGGCACCCAGGATGTGGTGGGGTCGATGGGCAACAGCCATCGCCAGGCCCAGGGCAGTGTCGAGCAAGTCGGTCAGGCCGTGACGGCCCTGCGGCAGATCGGCGAGGCGGTGACTGTGATCAGCGACATGAACCTGCAGATCGCCAGTGCCGCCGAAGAACAAAGCGCGGTGGCCGAGGAGATCAACAACAACGTGGCGACCATTCGCGACGTCACCGAATCGCTGTCGGGACAGGCCAATGAATCGGCGCGGGTGAGCCAGTCGCTCAATAGCCTGGCCAACCAACAACAGAGCCTGATGGACCAGTTTCGCGTGTAGCCCCAATCCTGCCGCCTGACACCCATCCTTGTAGGAGCGAAGCTTGCTCGCGATGGTGTGTCAGGCGACATCACCGCAGCTGACACACCATCGCGAGCAAGCTTCGCTCCTACAGATAGCGCCCCCCCATAATCCCCCGCATTCCCCCCGCCATGATGGCGAGTGGATATCCACGTAAAGCCGATTATGCTTCTAGAAACCTTGCAGCGATGTGAGGCCGTCAGTTCGTGCTCGATGACATCAGCCCCAGGGCCAGGGTGCGGCAATAAACACTGAAGGTGCTCCGGCCTAAAACAAGAACAACGGAGAAAACTCATGGCGGCAATCGACAACACCACCACGGGCAGCGCGCCCAACCGCGGGATCACCAAGGAGGAGCGCAAGGTCATTTTCGCCTCGTCCCTGGGCACCGTGTTCGAATGGTACGACTTCTACCTCTACGGCTCCCTTGCCGCGATCATCGCCAAACACTTCTTCGCCGGCGTCAACGAAACCACCTCCTTCATCTTCGCCCTCCTGGCCTTTGCCGCCGGTTTTGCCGTGCGGCCTTTCGGCGCCATCGTGTTCGGCCGACTGGGCGACATGATCGGGCGCAAGCACACCTTCCTGATCACCATCGTGATCATGGGTGTCTCCACGGCAGTGGTGGGTTTTCTCCCCGGCTATGCCACCATCGGCGTGGCGGCGCCCATCATCCTGATCACCCTGCGCCTGTTGCAAGGCCTGGCCCTGGGGGGGGAATACGGTGGCGCTGCGACCTACGTGGCCGAACATGCACCGAAGGGCAAACGCGGTTATTTCACCTCGTGGATTCAAACCACCGCGACCCTGGGCCTGTTTCTGTCGCTGCTGGTGATCCTCGCCTGTCGCACCGCGCTGGGCACCGAGGCCTTCGAAGCCTGGGGCTGGCGGATCCCCTTCCTGCTGTCGATTCTGCTGCTGATTGTCTCGGTGTACATCCGCCTGCAACTGAGCGAGTCGCCGGTGTTCATGAAAATGAAGGCCGAAGGCAAGGCGTCCAAGGCACCGCTGACCGAATCCTTCGCCCGTTGGGAAAACCTCAAGATCGTCATCATGGCCCTGCTTGGCGGCACCGCCGGCCAAGCCGTGGTCTGGTACACCGGGCAGTTCTACGCGCTGTTCTTCCTGTTGCAGACGCTGAAGATTGACCCGCAGACTGCCAACCTGCTGATCGCCGGTTCGCTGCTGATCGGCACGCCGTTCTTCGTCATCTTCGGCAGCCTGTCCGACCGCATCGGGCGCAAGGGCATCATCATGGCCGGCTGCATCCTGGCGGCGCTGACCTACTTCCCGATCTTTCATGCGCTGACCCAGTACGGTAACCCCGACGTGTTTGCCGCGCAGGAGAAAAACCCGGTCACGGTGATCGCCGATCCCGGTCAGTGTTCGTTCCAGTTCGACCCGGTGGGCAAGGCCAAATTCACCAGTTCCTGTGACCTGGCCAAGACCGTGCTGGCCAAGCGCGCCATCCCCTATGTAAACGTGAAGGCCGAGCCGGGCACCGTGGCGCAGGTGCGCATCGGCGAGAAAGTGCTCACCAGCTTCGAAGGCACCGGTATGCCGGCCGCCGACTTCAAGACCCAGAACGACGCGTTCACTGCGTCGCTCGCCACCGCCCTCAAGGAGGCCGGCTACCCCGAGAAAGCCGACCCGGCCAAGTCCAACTACCCGATGGTGCTGCTGCTCCTGACGATCCTGGTGATCTACGTGACCATGGTCTACGGCCCGATCGCCGCCTGGTTGGTGGAGCTGTTCCCGGCGCGCATCCGCTACACCTCGATGTCGCTGCCCTACCACATCGGCAACGGCTGGTTCGGCGGCTTCCTGCCAACCGTGGCTTTTGCCATGGTCGCGGCCACGGGGGATATCTATTACGGGCTGTGGTACCCGATTGTCATCGCGTTGATGACCGCGGTGCTGGGGATTTTCTTCATGCCGGAAACCAAGGATCGGGAGATTCATCACACCTGAATCTCTGGGCCCTATGAAATCCCTGTGGGAGCGGGCTTTGTGGCGAGGGGATTTATCCCCGTTGGGTTGCGAAGCGACCCCAAAAAATGGGACTGCTGCGCAGTCCAACGGGGATAAATCCCCTCGCCACAGGTCCCGCTCCCACAAGTTCCGTGTTCAACCTGACCTTTTGGGCAATTCGATCACCACCTTCAACCCACCCCACTCGCTTTCCTGCAACTGCAAAACCCCGCCCCAGCTGTCGACGATGTCGCGCACGATACCCAGGCCCAGTCCATGCCCATCGGTCTGCTCATCCAGCCGGGTGCCGCGACTGAGGACCAGGTGGCGCTGGTCTTCGGGAATGCCCGGTCCGTCATCTTCCACGCTCAGCTCATACCCTTGCGCGGACTCGATCACGCTCAAACGCACTTCGGCATCCGCCCATTTGCAGGCGTTGTCCAACAGGTTGCCAAGCAACTCCAGCAAGTCTTCGCGATCCCACGGCAATTGCAGGCCGGTCGGCGCTCGATAGCTCAGGTCCAGATGTTCGCCATGGATCATGTTCAAGGTCGCCAGCAACCCTGGCAGTTCGGCGTCGCAGTCAAACAAGGCGCCAGGCAGTGCGTCGCCCGCCAGCCGGGCACGGTTGAGTTCGCGGTTGAGCCGCTGCTGGACCTGCTCCAGTTGCGCCTTGAGGATCTGGCGCAAATGCGGGTGTGCGTCGAGCTGTTCGCTCTCGGTCAGGCTCAGCAACACCGCCAAGGGGGTTTTCAACGCATGGCCGAGATTGCCCAAGGCATTGCGCGAGCGCTTAAGGCTGTCTTCGGTGTGGGCCAGCAAATGGTTGATTTGCGCCACCAGCGGTTCCAGCTCCACCGGCACCTCGTCATCGAGTTGCGAGCGCTGGCCCTTTTGCAATTGCGCGATCTGTTCGCGGGCCTTTTCCAGGGGACGTAAAGCACGCCGCACGGTGACCCGTTGCAACAGCAGAATCAGCAACAAGCCCGCCAGGCCCAGCCCCAGACCGACCTGCCGCATGCGTTGGAAGCTCTCGCGCACCGGCGTGTAATCCTGCGCCACGCTAATGGAAATCGATTGGCCCAGCCGGCGATAGTCTGAACGCAACACCAGCAACTGCTGACCCTCAGGCCCCAATTGCAGGTTGCTGTGCAGGCCGGGATGATCGAGCGGCGGCAGCTCCTGATCCCATAACGAGCGGGAACGCCAATGACTGTCGGCAAAATCGATGCGGAAATAATGACCGGAAAACGGTCGTTGATAGGCCGGCGCCAGGTGCCGCTCATCCAGCTGCAAGCCCTGCGGGCCACGTACCAGCGCCACCAGCAGGTTCTCGCTGTCGTTGCGCAGCCCCGCTTCGAGGTAGCGCTGCAAGCCGATTTCGAACAGCCACAGGCTGGTTTGTGCCAGCACCAGGCCGACGACCACCATCACGCTAATCAGGCCCAGGCTCAAGCGGCGCTGGATCGACCTCACTGCGCTTGCCCGCCGAACAAGTAACCCTGGCCGCGACGGGTTTCGATCACGCTGCGCCCGAGCTTGCGACGCAGGTGATTGACGTGGACTTCCAGCACGTTGGAGTCGCGCTCGGTTTCGCCGTCGTAGAGGTGTTCGGCCAGGTGGCTTTTGGAGAGGATTTGCTGTGGGTGCAGCATGAAGTAACGCAGCAGGCGGAACTCGGCGGCAGTCAGTTGAATGTCGGCGCCGTCGCGGGTCACGCATTGGCGCCCTTCATCCAGATGCAATCCGGCGGACTTGAGCGTCGGTTGATTGACCTGGCCGTGGGAGCGGCGCAGCAATGCCTGGACGCGCAGGTACAGTTCTTCGGGATGAAACGGCTTGGTCAGGTAATCGTCGGCTCCGGCCTTGAGCCCCTCGATACGCTCGGCCCAGGAATCGCGGGCAGTGAGGATCAGCACCGGCGTGGCCAGCCCGGCCGCTCGCCACTGCGCCAGCACTTCAAGCCCCGGCAACCCCGGCAGGCCGAGGTCGAGAATGATCAGGTCATAGGGTTCGGTGCTGCCCTGGTACACCGCGTCGCGCCCGTCGGCCAGCCAATCCACGGCGTAACCCTGGCGATTGAGACCGGTCTTCAGTTCGTCCACCAGAGGCACGTGATCTTCCACCAGGAGCAAACGCATCGATCAATCTTCCTTGTCTTTGAGTAAACGGCCGGTGGCGGCATCGAGGTCGAGCTCGCGAACCACGCCTTGCGCGGTCAGCAACTCGACTTCATAAATGTAGACGTCGTCCTTCTCTTCAAGCTCAGCCTCTAGCAGTTTGGCGCCCGGATAGAGGGCCAGCGCCTGCTGCAGCAATTGTTCGAGCGGCAGGATGACCCCTTGCTGGCGCAGGCGCAGGGCTTCGTCCTGGTCAAGGTCACGTGCCATCGCCACTGAACAAACAGCCAGAAGCGCCAGCGCCAACCGGCTACTGACGCGTCGATGTTTAAAAGAAAGCAACGTCATTACGAATCCTGATGATCCTTGAGTACCTGCCCACTGACCGCGTCTAATTCCAGATCCCACTCCAGGCCCTGCGGATCGCGCAGTTCGATCTGATAGATGTACTTGCCGTACTCTTCTTTCAGCTCGGTTTCAGTCACCGTTGCGCCGGGATGTTTGGCCAGTGCCGTGGCATTGAGTTTTTCAAAAGACACAATGGTACCAGCGTCACGCAGTCGCAAGGCTTCATCCGGCCCCAGATCCCGTGCATGGGCGAGGCTGGCGGTCAGGCCGATGAGGGACGCGATGGACAGGGCAGTCAGGAATTTCATGGGGTGTCTCCGTATTTTTAGGTGTTGCCTACGGGGCCACCATAGCGACATCAACTTAATTGAAACTGAATGGCCATCATTGAAGCGAATTCCTTGTAGGAGCTGCCGCAGGCTGCGATCTTTTGATCTTGCCCTTAAAAACGAAATCAAAAGATCGCAGCCTGCGGCAGCTCCTACAGGGAGGTATGCGTTTACAATTCCCCGCTTGCCAGAAGCCGAGACCGTAATGACCGCCATCCACATCAAATTCCCTTCCCTGACCCTCAAGGCCGGTTCGCGTGCCTTTGCGCGTATTCGTGAGCAAGGCCTGAGCGCCGCCGATGTCGGTACGCTGCCGGGCGCTGCGGGTGGGCCGAAGGCGCTTGGAATCCAGGGGCTGGATTTGGCGTTGTTCGGTGAGTGGCTGCCGTCGGCGCCACGGGAGCGCTCGCTGATTGGCGCGTCGGTGGGTTCCTGGCGTTTCGCCAGCGCTTGCCTGCCGGACGCCGCCGAAGGCATCCGCCGGCTCGGCCAGCTCTACACCGGGCAGAACTTCGCCAAGGGCGTGACCATGGCACAGATCAGCCAAAGCTCGCGGCAAATGCTCGACGATTTGCTCGACGGCCGCGATGCCATGCTCCTGGACAACGCCCACTACCGCCTGAACATCATGGTGGTCAGAAGCCACGGCTTGCTGGCGGACGACCATCGCGGTCGCTTGGGCCTGGGCCTGTCGTCGGTGATCGCCGACAACCTGCGCGGTCGTGCCAGGCTGTCGCGGCACTTCGAGCGGCTGATCATCCACGACCCGCGCCTGGCCCCGCCGGTCAATGCGTTGAATGACTTCCCGTCGCGCTTCGTCCCGCTCCACGCCGGCAATCTGCGCCAGGCCCTGCTCGCCTCGGGGTCGATCCCCATGGTGATGGAAGGCGTGCGCGACTTGCCGGGAGCGGGTGCCGGGACGTTCCGCGACGGTGGTCTGCTGGACTATCACCTCGACCTGCCCTACAGCGGCAACGACATCGTGCTGTATCCGCACTTCACCGACCGGGTGATTCCCGGCTGGTTCGACAAAACCCTGCCCTGGCGCCGCGCCTGCCCGACGCGCTTGCAAAACGTGCTGTTGCTGGCACCGTCAAAGGAATACCTGGCGCGCCTGCCCTACGGCAAGCTGCCGGACCGCAACGACTTCAAGCGCTTCATGGGCGACGCCCCGAGCCGGCAGAAATACTGGCGCGCAACGATCGATGAGAGCCGCCGGCTGGGCGATGAGTTTCTCGAACTGGCCGCCAACGGTCGCCTCGGCGAACGCTTGCTGACCCTTTAGTCAGGACAAACTGGTAAACTCGCCGCCTGCCCGCATTGCCATCTGAACAGAGCTTAAAAACTGTGGAAATTTTCAAAGAGTTCACCTTCGAATCCGCCCACCGCCTGCCCCACGTCCCGGAAGGTCACAAGTGCGGGCGCCTGCACGGCCACTCGTTCAAAGTGGCGATTCACCTCAGTGGCGAGCTTGATCCGCATACCGGCTGGATCCGCGACTTCTCGGAGATCAAGGCGATCTTCAAGCCGCTGTATGAACGCCTGGACCACAACTACCTGAACGACATTCCCGGCCTTGAGAACCCGACCAGTGAAGTGCTGGCCAAATTCATCTGGAACGAGATGAAGCCATTGCTGCCGGAACTCAGCGCGATTCGCATCCACGAGACTTGCACCAGCGGTTGCATCTATCGCGGCGAATAAAACACGCCCCCTGTAGGAGCGAGCATGCTCGCGATAGCGGTGAGACTGTCAAATAGATGTTGGATGTGATGCCGCCATCGCGAGCATGCTCGCTCCTACAGGGGAACTGCGTTTTGTCGGGGAATAGAGAACAGCCTTCATGGGCTGTTTTTTTATGCCTATGCTTTTTGGCTTCCATCGCCAAAAGGACACGCCCATGGCTGACTGGCCGCTGGCTCAGACCTATCGCTTCAACGGTAACGAAGTTCGCTATGCGGTACGAGGTGACGGTCCACCGTTGGTGTTCGTGCACGGCACACCCTTCTCTTCCTATGTCTGGCACCGGATCGCACCGCACTTCATCACCACGCACCGGGTGCATTACTTCGATCTGCTGGGTTATGGGCAGTCGGAGAAAGTTGACGGCGACGTCTCACTCGGGGTCCAGAATCAACTGCTGGCACAGCTTCTGGATCACTGGGGGCTGGATCAACCTGATGTGGTAGCCCATGACTTTGGTGGCGCCACGGCCCTGCGTGCCCACCTGCTCAACGGCAGGAACTACCGCAGCCTGACGCTGATCGATCCGGTGGCGCTGACGCCCTGGGGCTCACCGTTCGTGCAGCATGTGCGTCAGCACGAAGCCGCCTTCAGCGGCCTGCCCGACTACATCCAGCGAGCCATCGTGCCCACCTATATTCGCGGCGCGATCCATCGAGACATCCCGGACGCTGAACTTGCCCCCTACGTGCAGCCATGGCTGGGTGATCCGGGGCAAGCAGCGTTCTATCGGCAGATCGCGCAGATGGACGAACGCTACACCCGCGAGGCCGAGGGGTTGTACCCGACGATTCGCTGCCCAGTGCAGATTCTCTGGGGCGCGGAGGATCAGTGGATTCCCATCGAGCGCGGACGCGCCTTGCACCAGATGATTCCCGGCTCGCAATTCCATGCCATCGCCAAGGCCGGTCATCTGGTTCAAGAAGATGCGCCGGAAGCCATCGTCGCCGCGTTGCTGCGGTTTCTACCCCTGCACAAATCCCCCTGAATAAACCAAATCCCCTGTGGGAGCGAGCCTGCTCGCGATGACGGCATCACATTCAACAATGTCTTTGGCTGACCCACCGCCATCGCGAGCAGGCTCGCTCCTACATTTGAATTACGTACTGGCAAGGACTACGGCGGCCAAGCTAACGTAGAGGTATCGCCTACACATTCTGAAAAGGACCCTCCCGATGCACATCATCAACGCCCGGTTGCGCAATCAGGAAGGCCTGCATGAGTTGTACCTGGAAAACGGCCTGATCAGCAGCATCGCCCGGCAGACCGAGGCTCCGACCCTGGGGCCCGATGACCTGGACGCCGGCGGCAACCTGGTGGTGCCGCCCTTTGTCGAGCCGCACATCCACCTCGACGCCACCCTGACCGCCGGTGAGCCGCGCTGGAACATGAGTGGCACGCTGTTCGAAGGCATCGAATGCTGGGGCGAGCGCAAGGTCACCATTACCCAGGAAGACACCAAAAACAGGGCGAAGAAAACCATTCAGAGCCTCGCCGCCCACGGCATCCAGCATGTGCGCACCCATGTCGACGTCACCGACCCGCAACTGACCGCCTTGAAGGCGATGCTCGAAGTGCGCGAGGAAAGCCGTCACCTGATCGACCTGCAAATTGTCGCCTTTCCCCAGGAAGGCATCGAGTCGTACCGCAACGGTCGGGACCTGATGGAGGAAGCGATCCACATGGGCGCCGATGTGGTCGGCGGCATTCCGCATTTCGAGTACACCCGCGATCAGGGCGTCAGCTCGGTGAAGTTTCTGATGGACCTGGCCGAGCGCACCGGTTGCCTGGTGGACGTGCATTGCGATGAAACCGACGACCCACATTCGCGCTTTCTCGAAGTGCTGGCCGAAGAGGCCCGCAGTCGAGACATGGGCTCACGGGTCACCGCCAGCCACACCACGGCCATGGGTTCTTACGACAACGCCTACTGCGCCAAACTGTTTCGCCTGCTCGGGCATTCGGGCATCAGTTTCGTCTCCTGCCCCACCGAAAGCATTCACCTGCAAGGGCGTTTCGATAACTTCCCGAAACGCCGGGGCGTGACCCGGGTCAACGAGTTGCTCGAAGCCGGCATGAACGTGTGTTTCGGCCAGGACTCGATCGTCGACCCCTGGTATCCGCTGGGTAACGGCAACATCCTGCGGGTCCTCGAGGCAGGCCTGCACATCTGCCACATGCTGGGTTACCGCAACCTGCAAAGCGCACTGAACCTGGTCACCGACAACAGTGCCAAGGCCCTGGCTTTGGGTGATCGCTATGGCCTCGAAGCGGGACGGCCGGCGAATTTGTTGATCCTCTCGGCGTCGAGCGATTACGAGGTGATTCGCAGCCAGGGCTTACCGCTGTATTCGGTTCGCGGCGGCAAAGTGCTGATGAAGCGGACGATGCCGGTGGTGGAGTTCAGTGGTCTGATCTGAAACGCGTATTGATTGGGCTGACGCCTTCGCGGGCAAGCCTCGCTCCTACGGGTGTCGCGTGACCTTTGTAGGAGCGAGGCTTGCCCGCGAAGGCAATCTTGAATTCACCCCACCCACCGCGCCGTACCAAACAGGCTCACCCGCCCCAATTCCCCCCGCTCTTCTTCCAGCAAAATCGGCGCCGTGCCACCCGGCATTTCCACCTTCACTTCCCCGGCACTCACCCAACCCACCCGCCACGCCGCACAGGCCACCGCCGTGGCGCTGGTGCCCGAAGAGGCCGTCGGCCCTTCGCCGCGCTCGAACACCCGCGCAATCACCCGTTGCGCGGACGCATGCATCGCCCATTGCAAG
Source organism: Pseudomonas putida (assembly GCF_050990305.1). Lineage (GTDB taxonomy): Bacteria > Pseudomonadota > Gammaproteobacteria > Pseudomonadales > Pseudomonadaceae > Aquipseudomonas > Aquipseudomonas putida_AH. The sequence continues at coordinate 4,412,532 of NZ_CP158817.1, forward strand.
TTGATCCCCGCCGGACACGGCCGCCCGGCCCCCGCCGGCATGGCGTAAGCGATACGCGTCAGTCCTTCGCCTAGCACCGGTTCACGCATCTGTTCATTGCTCGGCAAATCATCCGCGCTATCCACCAACGTCACGCAATGCGGATTTCCCACCCGCACAAACTGACTGCGCGACCATGCTGCGTTGAGCGCCGCCAACGGCTGCACATGGCTGACTTCGCAACCGTTCATCACCACCGCTTCAACGCCAAAGGCACTGACCGCCGACGGCCCGAACCCGGGGCGGCCCAGGTCCAGCCAGAACCCGTTCACACCTTCGACCTGCGCCGTTTTCACCGATGTTTCCCCCGGTGAAATCACATCAGCCTTGTCGTGATGAACCCTGAGCACACAGGCCTCATCCCTCGGCAAAAGCCCCAGATCGCTGAGCGCCTGGGAGAAAATCGTCAGGCCGTTGCCGCTGCGCTCGGCCAGGGTGCCGTCGGTGTTGACGATCAACAGATCGAAGGGCGGCGACGCCTGGAACGGACCGACCAGCAAACCATCGCTGCGATGCTCCTTGCTGCCGGGCGGTTGCGTGCCGGGAGCCCAGGAACAACAGGCTTCGATGGCTGCCAACGACCATGCTTCGCGGTCTTGCGCGGCATCGTTGGCCTGATCGGGCAAGGCAATGCCCTCGCGGCGCAAGTCTTCTGGCGCCACAACTATGTAAATATTGCCCCGTGCATCGTACATCCGCGCCATGGCGCCCTCCCTGCTGGAATGATGGGTATGGCTCAACATATCGCGAAACACCTTCCGGCTGTGCAAGGATGTCAGCTTTCTGGAACGCAAAACCGCAAGGACAGTGATCGAACCCACGCCGGTGGATCACTGTCCCTTGGAGACGCGACGTTTTTGCCAAGGATCGATATGACCAACCTCAACACCCAGACCTCGTTCGTTCCTGGGCGCCTGGAACAGATGTCCACGCGCATCGCCTTTTTCATCGCCGGGTTCGGCATTGCCGCGTGGGCGCCGTTGGTGCCGTATGCCAAGGTCCGGGCCGGGCTGGATGAAGGCATGCTCGGCCTGTTGCTGTTGTGCCTGGGGGTGGGCTCGATCCTGGCGATGCCCATGGCCGGGCTGCTGGCCACGCGCTTCGGTTGTCGCAAGGTGGCGACCGGCGGGACCTTGCTGATTTGTCTCGCGTTGCCGCTACTGGCCACGGTGTCTTCGATCCCGGCGTTGATCGCCGCGTTGTTTGTGTTTGGTGCGGGCCTGGGGACGGTGGATTCGACGGTGAACCTGCAAGCGGTGATCGTTGAGCGAGCCAGCGGCAAAAACATGATGTCGGGTTTTCACGGCATGTTCAGCCTCGGTGGGATCGTCGGCGCAGCCGGTGTCAGTGGCATGCTCGGCCTTGGGCTTTCTCCGCTGGGGGCGATGGCGGTGGTGATCGTTCTGCTGCTGGTCGCACTGGCCAAAGCAGCGCCCCACTTGCTGCCTTATGGCAGTGAAAGTTCGGGACCGGCGTTCGCCGTGCCCCATGGCATCGTGCTGTTCATCGGCGGGATGTGCTTCATCGTGTTCCTCGCCGAAGGCGCAGCGCTGGATTGGAGCGCGGTGTTCCTGGCGCAGGAGCGTGGGATCGATAAGGCTTATGCCGGGTTGGGTTACGCGGCGTTTGCGCTGACCATGACCGTGGGTCGTTTGACTGGGGACTCGATCGTGCGGCGTCTTGGCGCGACGCGAGTGATTGTCTTCGGTGGGACCACGGCTGCGCTCGGACTGTTTCTGGCGACTTTCGCCCCGAGTTGGGAAGCGGCGCTGGTGGGCTATGCCCTGCTGGGCGCCGGTTGCTCGAACATCGTGCCGGTGCTGTACACCGCCGTGGGTAAGCAGACGGTCATGCCCGAAAGCATCGCCGTACCGGCCATTACCACGCTGGGTTATGCCGGCATTCTCGCCGGGCCGGCGGTGATCGGGTTTATCGCCCATGGCAGCAGTTTGAGTTTTGCCTTTGGGTTGATGGCGGTGTTGCTGCTGGCGGTCGCCATTGGCGGGAAGGTATTGAAAGTCTAAAACGTATCACCGTAGGAGCGAGGCTTGCCCGCGAAGGCGGTGTGTCAGGCCAGCTCCGATGTCGAACTTACTGGCCTCTTCGCGGGCAAGCCTCGCTCCTACAGAGTCACGTGCGGAACCCGTGCGGCGGTAGCCATTGCCGGGAAGGTGATGTACGCCATCCCGGATGTAGGAGCTGCCGCAGGCTGCGATCTTTTGATTTTAACGATCAGAACCCAACACTGGCCTGCACAAAGAACGTGCGCGGCGCGCCAACGTACATGCCCGAGTTGTTGTCGCTGGAGCGGGTGAAGTATTGCTTGTCGAAGATGTTTTTCACCCCGGCGCCGACTTTCAGGTTCGACACCTGTGGACCGAAGTCATAGCCGCCACGCACGTTCCAGGTGACGTAACCCGGAATGTCGCCGAACTGGCCATCGGCGGTGCCTTCGGTGATGTAGTTGTTGCTGAAGCTGCCGTCGGCGTTCACCGCTACACCCGGCGAGCGCTGCTTGGATTGGGCAAAGGCATCGACATTGTATGTCCAGCGCTCGATGTCATAACGCAGGCCGGCCGTGGCCACCTGACGCGAATAAAACGGCAGGTCGCGGCCCTTGAAGTCTGGGATCTCTCCTTCATACACCGCGCGGGTGTAGGTGTAGCCGGCATTGGCGGTCAGACCTTCCAGGCGTGGGTCCAGGGCCGCCATGTCGTAGTGCACCGACGTCTCGATGCCCCGGTGGGTGGTCGCGCCGAGGTTGGTCCAGCCCGCATCGTTGCTGATGTACTGCAACTCTTTATCGAAGTCGATGTAGAACAGCGTCACTTCACCGCCCCACACACCATCGTTGTAGCGCGTGCCGATCTCGTAGGTCTTGGCTTTTTCCGGCTCCAGGCCGTTGGCCGTTTCGTTACCCACGCCACCCTGGCCGAGCTGGAAATATTGCAGGGCGCCGAACGAGGTCTCGAAGTTGGCGAACAATTTCCAGGCTTCGGACATGTGGTACATGACGCTCAGCGCCGGCAGCGGCTCGTTGCTCTCGATGCTGCGACGTTTTTCCGGCACAGGCTTGCCGGCGGTGTCGAGCACCGGGCGATCATGCCATTCGGTCTGGATATGTTCGAAACGCACCCCCGGCGTAATGGTCCAGTTGCCGACATCGATCTTGTTGTCGATATACGCCGCATGGGCTTCAGTGCCACCGGTACGGTCCTGGTACACATGGCCGTCCGACGTCTTGGTCACCACCGGTTCGTTGCTGCTGTTGAGCCCCAGGCGACTGGCTTGCTCGTGCATGCCTTCTTTGAGGTAGCGATAACCGACACTGACTTCCTGGGTGGTCGGGCCGACGTCGAACACACGGGACACCCTGGGTTCGATACCGTAGGTGTAGTAGGTGCGCGGGAACGAGCCGAGGGTCTTCTGGTCGCGGGCGGCGATATTGCTGCCCCGGAAGCTGTCGGTGTAGTAAGTCAGCACTTCGGCCTGGGTGCGGTCGTCGAGCTGGCGGACCCACTTGAACGACACGTCCTTGCGGCGGCCGCTGAAGTTGTCGTTGTTGCGGTCGGACTGGAACGGGTCGGCATCGTATTGCGCCTGGGTCAAGCCACCGGGCATGTCGGCGCTGGCGTCGTAGTAGTGAAAATTCAGACTGAAATCGTCGACATCGGTGGGCGCCCAATGAGTCTTGAGGATCACGTCGTCGATGTCGTTGCCATTGTTGCGCTCACGGTAACCGTTTCCGTTCACGCCGGAATACAACAGCGCCACGCCCATGCCGTTGTCGGCGGTGCCGCCCATGAACGCAGTGTCGATGTGCTTCCAGCCACCGTGCTGGGACGTCTCGAGGGTGGTGCCGATTTCAGCCGAGGCTTTTTCCGGAATCGCACGGGTCACGAAGTTGATCACACCGCCCACGTTCTGTGGCCCGTAACGCACGGAGCCGGCGCCGCGCACCACGTCGATGCTGTCGAGGTTGCCGGAGGATATCGGTGCCATGGACAACTGCGGCTGGCCATAAGGCGCGAACGCCGCCGGTATGCCGTCTATCAACACGGTGGAGCGTGGCGACAGGCGCGAAGTCAGGCCGCGCACGCCGACGTTGAGGGAAATGTCGCTGCCGCCGGTGCCGTTGGCATCCTGCACCTGCACGCCCGGTACACGCTTCAACACATCACCGACGTTCATCGCGCCCTGCTCGATCATGGCTTCACGGCGAACCACCGTACGTGCGCCAGGGTGGTTCTGTACCAGCTCGGCATCGGCATCGTCGAGCCAGTTGCCGACCACCTTGATGTCGGTTGCGCCCAGCTCCAGCGGGCCGCCCGACGCCTGGTTCGGTGCCGGCATCAACGTGACCGAACCTTGATCGATCGAATATTGCAGACCGCTGCCCTGCAACAACTGACGCAATGCTTCTTCCGGCGAAAGGTTGCCGTCCACCGCTGGCGCTTGCTTGCCGGCCACCAAATCAGGGCTGAAAAACACCTGCAACGAGGTTTGCTGGCCCAGTTGAGTCAAGGCCTGACCCAAGGGTTGCGCCTGGATATGGATGGCGTCGGCGGCGAATGCCTGGGGCATCGCCACGTTGACCGCCAGCGCGAGCGCCAGCGGCAACCAAGGGAAGGTCGGGGTGAGAACGGTGGATTTTTTCACGTCGAACGTAGTCCTGTGGATCGCAAGAGTGTGCGTTTGTTAATGCAAACCAGTTGCAGTTGAACAGGAAGACGATGAACTCGAAAAAAACCTGAATTTTATTTTGAAATTATTTCCTGACTGCCGTCATCGAGGGTGCGAACAGCCACGGGAAGGATGTTTGGCAAGGCCTTGAGCAAGGCATCGGTGTTGTCGACATTGAACACACTGGTCAGGCGCAGATTGCCCAGCGCCGCGTTGCCGACCTTGAGCGGCTGCTGCCGATAACGGGAAACCTGCTCGGCGACATCCGCCAGCCTGGCGTTGTTGAACACCAGTTTGCCGTTGCGCCAGGCCGTCATTTCGGCGGGATTGACGGCGTAAGCCGCCGCAACCTTGCCCTGGGCATCGACATGAGTGCCCAACCCGGCGGTCAGGCTGATGAAATCATCGTCAGCCGCCGAGCGCCCCTGGACCCTGACCGTGCCCTGCTCCACCACAACCCGGGTATCGGCACTGCCCCGACGCACATCAAAACGGGTGCCCGTGACCGTGACCTTGCCGGTTCCGGTTTCAACGACAAACGGCCGGCTGGTGTCGTGCTGAACGCTGAACATCGCCTCGCCTTCGGTCAGCTCAATGCCACGTCGATCGTTTTCAAAATGCACCTGAATCCGGCTGCGACTGTCCAGATCGACCGTCGAACCATCGGGCAAGGCCACCTGGCGGCGTTCACCCAGGGCTGTGGAAAACTCCGCCGTATACGGCGAGGGATGATTCAAGCCACTGAACAGGCCCAACCCGAGCGCCACGGCCAGCACACTGGCGGCCACGGCGTAACGCAGGATCGGCCGACGTTTGCCGCGAGCCGGCGCTTCTTCGCACAGCGCCCGCAGACGTGCCGCCGGCACCAGGTCGGCGGCTTTCCATACGCCCTGGAGCACGTCGAATTCGTTTCGGTGTTGAGGGTGCTCGTCCAGCCAGGTTTCAAACTGGCGATACAGGTCGACATCCACGGCCGGCTCCTGCAAACGCACAAACCACCGCGCCGCTTCGTCGCGAACCGTTGTCTGCCCGCACGCACAATCACGAGTATCCATCATGGAAGTTCCTGTTTGGCCGGGGATGAAAAGGTAGAAAAGATCCGCCCCCTGCAGGAGCCTGCGATCTTTTGGTCGCGCCGAATTTGCCAAAGATCAAGATCAATAGATCGCAGCCTGCGGCAGCTCCTACACAGAGCACCGCGCATCATGATTGCGATCCTTCCAGGCGGTCGCGCAGATGCCGCAGCGCGCGGATCATATACTTTTCCACCATGTTCTTGGACAGACCCAGGCGTTCGGCGATTTCGGCCTGGGTCAGGCCTTCGATCTTCTGCCAGACAAACACCTTGCGGCAGTTGAGCGGAAGCTCGGTGAGCGCCCGTTCGATGGAATCGGCCAATTGGATCGCATGCATGTAATGCTCCGGGTCGCCGGACGACGACACACCTTCATCGATCGCCTCTGACTCCATGGCGCCCCGTCGATCCTCACGCCGATAACCATCGACCGCGATATTGCGCGCCGTCTGGTGCAAATACGCCCGAGGTTGCTGCACCGCCGCCGAATCGGACTCGAGCACCCGCACAAAGGTGTCGTGGGCCAGATCCTCGGCCTGGGAGCGATTTCTCAGGCGACGGGTCCAGGTGCCAACCAACTCTTCGTAATGCTCGAAAAAGCTGTGTCTGCGGGGCAACTTGAGGGTCATTGCGGCGTGCTGTGTGAACGGGGCGTGAATAGTAATGCTTCTTATTAAATCGAAGCAATCGTTTGCCGCCCCACGGCGAATCTGACTGTCAAAAACAGAACACCTGACAAACAAAAGGCCACTGATTACTCAGTGGCCTCGTTCATTCCGAAGGGTTACACATGTCCGGCTCCAACCTCGGCATGCCGTCGAACCCATCACTCACAAATCGGTGATTTCCTTATGGCGAGGCACCAACAGCTTCATCACACTCCACGCCACCAGATAGGCCACCGCGCAGATGGCGAACATGATCATGTAGCCAGTGCGGATTTCACCGACCGATTTGTAGTAGTCAAACACCCAACCACCGAGCTTGGTCAGCAGCACGCCGCCCAATCCGCCCGCCATGCCGCCGATGCCGACCACAGAAGCAACGGTCTTTTGCGGGAACATGTCCGATACGGTGGTGAAGATGTTGCATGACCAGGCCTGATGCGCCGATGCGCCTATACCAATCAGCAGGACCGGGACCCATACACTGATGTGACCCAATGGCTGCGCCAAGAGCACGAGCAGCGGGAACAAGGCAATCACCAACATGGCTTTCATACGGCCGTCATACGGTGCGTCGCCACGTGCCATGAAATAGCTCGGGAACCAGCCGCCGCCGATACTGCCCACCATGGTCATGCTGTACAACACGGCCAGTGGTACGACGATGGCCGCGCCTTTGAGGCCGTACTGCTCGGACAGGTAAGTCGGAAGCCAGAACAGAAAGAACCACCACACACCGTCGGTCATGAACTTGCCGAAGGCGAAGGCCCACGTCTGGCGGTATTTCAGCAGTTTGAACCACGATACTTTCTTGCCATCGTTCGTCGGTACCGCGCAGGCTGCGTCCAGATCGCTGCGGATGTGCGCCAGTTCACCTGCCGACAGGCGTTTCTGATTTTCCGGTTTTTCGTACACGGCAAGCCAGACGCCCATCCAGATGAAACCCAGCATGCCGATCACCATGAACGCAGCTTGCCAGCCCCACACGCCGGCGATCAGCGGTACGGAAATCGGTGCCAGGATCGCCCCGACGTTGGCGCCGGAGTTAAAGATACCGGTGGCAAAGGAGCGTTCCTTCTTCGGGAAGTACTCAGCGGTGACCTTGATGGCGGTCGGAAAGTTGGCCGACTCACCCACCGCCAGCACGGCGCGCGACAACATGAAACCAGCAATCGAGACTGGGATGACTGCAATGCCGAGCGCCCCGGATATGGCTGCGATGCCCTCGCCCATGGGCTCGGCAAAAGCGTGCATGACCGCGCCGGTCGACCAGATGCAGATCGCCACCACAAAAGCGGCCTTGGTGCCGATCTTGTCGACCACACGGCCTGCGAACAGCATGGAAATCGCGTAGGTGAACTGGAAGACAGCGGCGATGTTGGCGTAATCGGTATTGCTCCAGCCAAATTGCCTCGACAGGTCCGGCGCTAACAGGCTGAGTACCTGACGGTCCAGGTAATTGACCGTGGTCGCAAAGAACAACAGCGCACAAATGGTCCATCGAAATTTGCCGACAGTCTGGCCGACGCGTTGCGCGATAAGGGGCTCATTCAGGTTCATGGCATCACTTTAATTGTAGGTTTGTAGTGATGATCTCTCGGGGCAAACGAGATCAGACAACAGGCTGCGAATCAGACGACTGATCGCTCTGTCAGCGGTTTCTCACGCGGGCTGTCTGCGTACTGCCACTTGTAGCGGATGCACTGGGATAGACGGAGAAGCCGTCATTTTCGATGTTTGAAAGGGGGAGTTTCGCGGGCGAGAGGGAGACGATTGGATTCATGGTGGTGTTGCCGCTCTTTTTATTTTTAGGAAACGCGCTACCGTCATACGTCATCGTACGACTTGTGAAATTTATAGTCATCCCATAGGGCACTGTCAACAAAAACCCTTTAGACCCGAACGGCTTAATAGCTCGAAAAAATCGAAATATTTTTGAATAAGCCAAGTAAACAAACGCTCTAAACCCAGCGTTAAGAGCCTCGCTCACTCCAATGGCGTGGCTGAACGTGGACGATGATGCCCCTCTTTGTTGTACGACAACATCAAGAATTATCTTCAGTGGCCGCCCCACCCCGTTCAATCAGGCATGGATCCAAGGGACTTTGGCAGGAATGCCAATGCAGCTATTCTCCATCTGTAGCAAAGTGCTGGCATGCCTGATATCGGTTATTCCGAAGGAACCCAGAATGTTCACCTCCCTGAAATCAATTAATAGACATCCATTGGCCCGGCTCGCCCTGGCGATCACCCTGGGCACCCTCGGCCTGCCTTACTGGGCAGGCAATGCCCAGGCCCACGGCGGTCACGCCGAGATGGTGCCGCTGCAAGCAGGCCTTGAAGAGTTTGGCGCCACGGTCAAATGGGACGACTACACCGACGTCTTCACCATTGCCAAGGACGGGGTGTACCTCAAGGTCAAACCGAACAGCAAAGTGGCCATGCTCAACGGCAAACCCATCGAGCTGACGGTACCGGTGGTGTTCAAGGACAAGACCGCCTTCATGTCCAAGGACTTCATCAATCAGGTGTTCCAATCCGGCCTGGACACCACCTTCGTGGTGGAGACCCGCCCTAACCCGCTCAACCCCTTGAGCGCGGACGAAATCACCACGGCGGTGGACATCGTCAAGAAATCGGAAAACTACAAACCGGGTTTCCGCTTCACCGAAGTCACGGTCAAAGCGCCGCCGAAGGACCAGATGTGGAACTTCGTCTTTACCGGGCAAAACGTCACCCAGCCGCGTGAAGCCTCCATCGTGGTGCTGGACGGCAAGCACGTGATCGAAGCGCTGGTGGACCTGGACAGCAAGCAACTCAAATCCTGGAAACCCATTGAAGGTGCCCACGGCATGGTGTTGCTGGACGACTTCGCCACCGTGCAGAACGCGGTCGAAACCAGCCCGGAATACGCCCAGGCCCTGGCCAAGCGTGGCATCAACGATGTGAAGAAGGTGGTGGCCACGCCGTTGACCGTCGGCTACTTCGACGGCAAGGACGGCCTGGCCCAGGACAAGCGCCTGCTGAAGATCGTCAGCTATCAGGATGTTGGCGATGGCAACTATTGGGCGCACCCGATCGAAGGTCTGGTGGCGATTGTCGATCTGGAACAGAAGAAACTGATCAAGATCGAAGACGAGGCGCTGATTCCCGTACCGATGAAACCGACGCCCTATGACGGACGCGGGCGCAAGGGCGTGGCGGTCAAGCCGCTGGAAATCACCGAGCCCGAGGGCAAGAACTACACCATCAGCGGCAACAGCATTCACTGGCAGAACTGGGACTTCCACGTACGCCTCGATTCGCGGGTCGGGCCGATCCTGTCCACCGTCACCTACGACGACAAAGGCAAGAAACGCAAGATCATGTACGAGGGTTCGCTCGGCGGCATGATCGTGCCTTACGGCGACCCGGATGTCGGCTGGTACTTCAAGGCTTACCTGGATTCTGGTGACTACGGCATGGGCACCCTGACCTCACCGATCGCCCGTGGCAAAGACGCCCCGGAAAACGCCGTGCTGCTGGACGCGACCATCGCCGACTACACCGGCGCGCCAACCAAAATTCCCCACGCCATGGCGGTGTTCGAGCGCTATGCCGGCCCCGAATACAAGCACCAGGAAATGGGCCAGCCCAACCTCAGTATCGAGCGCCGTGAGCTGGTGGTGCGCTGGATCAGCACCGTCGGCAACTACGACTACATTGTCGACTGGGTCTTCCAGCAGAACGGCACTATCGGCATCGACGCCGGCGCCACCGGCATTGAAGCGGTCAAGGGCGTGAAGTCCAAGACCATGCACGAGGAAACCGCCAAGGAAGACACGCGCTACGGCACCCTGCTCGACCACAACATCGTCGGTACCACGCACCAGCACATCTACAACTTCCGCCTGGACATGGACGTGGACGGCGAGAGCAATTCGCTGGTGGAAGTGAACCCGGTGGTGCTGCCCAACGACCGTGGCGGCCCACGTACCAGCACCATGCAGACCGAAACCAAGGTGGTCAGCACCGAACAGCAAGCGGCGCAGAAATTCGACCCCTCGACCGTGCGTCTGCTGACCAACTTCAGCAAGGAAAACAAGGTCGGCAACCCGGTGTCCTACCAGCTGATTCCGTATGCCGGCGGCACACACCCGGTGGCCAAGGGCGCCAACTTCGGCAAGGACGAATGGCTGTACCACCGCCTGAGTTTCATGGACAAACAACTCTGGGTGACCCAGTACAACCCTGAAGAGAAGTACCCGGAAGGCAAATACCCGAACCGCTCGGACAAAGACTCGGGCCTGGGTCAGTTCACCCAGGACAACCAATCCATCGAAAACACCGACGATGTGGTCTGGCTGACCACCGGCACCACCCACATCGCCCGTGCCGAAGAGTGGCCGATCATGCCGACCGAGTGGGTGCATGTGCTGCTCAAGCCGTGGAACTTCTTCGATGAAACCCCGACCCTGAACCTCAACGCACCGAAATAACCAGGCAACACGCAAACCTGTAGGAGCAAAGCTTGCTCGCGATAGCGTCGTGTCAGTCAACAGCAGTGCAGCTGACACACCATCGCGAGCAAGCTTTGCTCCTACAGGGTATGAGTTTGGGCACAAAAACTGTGGGAGCGAGCCTGCTCGCGAAGGCGTCGTGTCAGTCAACATTTATTGTGAATGACACACCGCTTTCGCGAGCAGGCTCGCTCCCACAGGGGTCGGCAGGTCATTGGGTAACCACAATCTTCCCGATCATCTGCGGATGCAGCGCACAAAAATACTCATACTCCCCCGGCGTGTTGAACACCCAGGAATAACTGTCCCCAGTATCCAGCGCCCCCGAGCGAAACACCTTGTGCGTCTCCGCCACCGTGTGCGGGATTTCGTCGTCGTTTACCCAGGTCACTTTGGTTCCTACGGGCACCGTCATGTCCTTGGGACCGTACATGAACGCCTTGATATCGACCTTCACATCCTGAGCCCACACCGGCATCGACAGCATCAGGCAGGCAACCGCCAGTAATCGCGTTTTCATACCCGTCCCCTCCCCTAAACCAGCGTCGAATCAATCAGCGCCAGCGGATGTTCACCCTGGGTCGCCCGCACATCAGTGACGCCCAAATAATTGCGCAATTGATCCGCCGCCACCGTCATCGGCCCCGGCGACGGCGCCGTGCCGGGTGCCGGCTGTGGATACGCCGTGCCGCGCGCCGTGTGGAAGGTGATATTGCCTTCGACTTTCTGGATGACCTGGTGGATATGCCCGTTCAACACCGTCACCGAACCGTATTTGCGCAGCAAGGCAATCGCCTGATCGCCATCCTCAGTGCCCCAGCCCCACGGCTGGTAAATCGTCCACAGCGGAATGTGGGTAAACACCACGATTGGCGTGCTGCTGCTCACCACGCGCAAGTCGTCGGCCAGCCAGGCCAATTGCTCGGCGCCAAGGTTCGCTTCATGGCCTGCCTGGAAATTGAAGACGTTCACCAAAGCAATGAAGTGCACGCCATGGTCATCGAAGCTGTACCAGCCGTTGCCTTTGGTGCCCTTGCCGTAACGCTCCAGATAGAGCTTGCCGCCGCCCTCGTCCAGGGTGTCGTGCTCGCCGGGCACGTAGTGCACGGTGGCCGGCAGGCCCTTGAGCAGTTGTGCGGCGGTGTCGAACTCTTCGGCCTTGGACAGGTGGGTGATGTCACCGGTGTGCAGGATCAGCGAAGGGCGTTTGGGCAACGCGATGACCTTGTCGATGGCCACCTGCAAGGTCTTCACCGGCTCCGGGTTGGCCTCTTTGTTGAAGCCGATGTGCGAATCGCTGATCTGCACGAAATGGAAGGTGCTGGCGAGCGCTTTCGGGTCGGTGACATTGCCCGAGTCATCCAGGGCGAACGCCCGGGGAATGCCACCAGACAGCGCCCAGATCACGCCCGCCCCTGCCCACGCCGAACATTTCAAGAGCGTTCGACGGTCCGGGTTCAAGGGGCCGTCAACGCGTCGTTGGTGTTTTGAATGCATGTCCATCGGTATTTCCTCGCAGGCGAACTACATTAATGCAGCAGTAGTGATGCAACTGACACGAGGTAAAACCTTGTGGGACGGGTCTTTATTCCCGGTCGAAAAAAACATTTTTTCTAGGGAATAAATCCCGGCGTGGCGCAGTTATAGGGGTGGGAAAGTGCGGGAACCACTATGAAGCCATTTGAGGAACTGTTTGCGCCCCACCTGGACGCGGCCTACAACCTTGCGCGCTGGCTCACGGGCAACGACAGCGCCGCACACGATGTCGTGCAGGAAAGCGCCCTGCGCGCCTTCCGCTTTTCGCAGCGCTTCGTCGGCGGCAATGCCAAGGCTTGGTTTCTGACCATCGTGCGCAACGAAAGCTACACCTGGCTCAAGGCCTCGGCCGGCCATCATTGGGTCACCCTGGACGACAATTTTTCCGAAGGCGAAGAGACGCCGAGCCACAGTCAGACCCCGGAACTGTTGGCCATTCACACCGAAAATGCGGCGCTGATCCAGCAGGCGTTGTGCGCCCTGCCGCCGGGGTTTCGCGAGGTAATCGTTCTGAAGGAGCTCGAAGAAATGCCCTACAAGGACATCGCTCTGGTGGTCGACATCCCCATTGGTACGGTCATGTCGAGGCTGGCCAGAGCCCGCGCCATGCTCAAGCTCGAACTACTGAAGTTGCACGATCATGAATGAACTCGACTGCACGGTTTGCCAGACGCTGATACATGGCTATCTGGACAAGGAACTTGATCCGGCGACCATGGCGAATGTAGCCGGGCATATGGCCGCGTGTGCCGAATGCGCGCGCCTGCATGATCAGGCGAAGCTGTTGGTGGCGGGCGTGAAGCAGAGCGCGGTGTATTACCGGGCGCCGGCGTCGCTGGCCGCCAGCGTATTCCCCGCCGAGCCCGCAAAACCCCGCTTCATCGAGCGTTGGCGAAGCTGGTTCGCACCGGCGTTTTCAACGGCGGCGATGGCTTTGGCGGTGATGCTCTATGTGGCGACGCCCGCCAGCGAACAACCGCTGATGGACGAGGCCGTCTCCAGCCACGTTCGCTCATTGATGGGCGAGCATTTGAACGACGTGGTGTCGTCCGACCGCCACACCGTGAAGCCTTGGTTCACCGGCAAGCTCGACTTCTCGCCGCCGGTGTTCGATTACACCGCGCAAGGCTTTCCACTATTGGGCGGACGCCTGGATTATCTGCAACACCAGACAACGGCAGCCCTGAGTTACGGGCGCAACAAGCACATCATCAACGTGTTCATCCTGCCCACGCCCGAGGCCGACAAACCACAGCAAAACCAATCGATTCGCGGCTTCAATGTCGTGTCCTGGCAACAGAACCACATGCGCTATGTGCTGGTTTCCGATGTGGAGAAAGGTGAGCTGGAGGCGCTGAGCCAGTTGCTCAAGAACGGTGCCTGATCTTTTCGGTACGCCTCCCAAACCCTGTGGGAGCTGGCTTGCCAGCGATAGCGGTATGTCAGGCGATATTGATGTCGACTGACACTACGCATTCCTCTGTAGGAGCTGTCGAGTGGAACGAGGCTGCGATCTTTTGATTTTTCAAAGCAAGATCAAAAGATCGCAGCCTTCGGCAGCTCCTACAAAAGGACTTACGCATGCTGCTTGCGATACTCCCCCGGCGCAATGCCGAAGCGCGATTTGAAGGCGGTGGAGAAATGGCTCGAATCGGAGAAGCCCCACGAATACCCCAACACCGACAACTTCTGCTCCTTGCCCGACTGGCGCAGGGACTCGGCGCACAGGTCCAGGCGGCGGTTCTTGATGTAGCGCGCCACCACCAGGCCTTTCTTGGCGAACATCCGGTACAGGCCACGAGTGGATATGCCGACTTCCCGCGCCAGCCATTCCGGGCACAGTTCTTCGGAGCGGATGTGCTGGTCGATGAAGCTCAGGGTCTTGCGGAAAGTGCGCTCATGCAGGTCGATGCAGTCGTCGGTCTGGCTGATCGCCGGGCGTAGCAGGCTGACAATCGCCTCCAACGTGGCTTCGCTTTCCTGGCGGCTCAATTCAGGCTGACGCGTGGCATCGAGGATCAAACGGTGCGAGAGCATGGCGATGGGCGATGTCGCGACGATCCGGTGGCCGCACTTGACCTGGTTGAAGCGCAGGGTCTGCTCCACCAGTTGCGACGGCAGGATCAGCGACAACTGCCGGGAGTTTTCGCTGTAGGTGAAATCGCTGGGCCGCGCGGCATCGATCAGCGTGATGTCACCGGCAGACAGCAATACCTTGTCGTCGCCTTGGGCCATGCCCGCGGTGCCATCGAGCTGGAACACCGCGAAGTACTTGCCGCCCTCGGCCGCCGCGACTTGCTGTGGCGTGCGGTACAACCGCGCCTGGCAGGCATCGACGAAGCTCAGCTTGAGGGCATCGCTGCGGTATTCCCGGATCTGCCCGGTAAACCCGGCGCCCAGGGGTTGAGCATTGAAGGCGCCACAGATCTGGTTGATCTGATGGATCCATTGATCGAACCCATCCTGGCGCTGTGCGTTTATAGAAATCATGGCAGGCCTCTCGCAGGCTTATTTTTATTGTCTACGTCAAATTACGGGTTCTCCTGAACAGCGACACTCCCTGGACGACAACGGGTTATTTCAACCCGCCGAACCGTCGATAAAAACTCTCGCCCACGTCCGGCAACGGGCCGTCGGCGGTTTCCAGAGCACTGTTCAGCCATTCCTCGGCCTTGGCGTAAATCAGGCGGTAAATGTTGCGGCACAGCTGCCGGGCCGCGCGCCCTTCCCAATCGCCGGGCAACAACTCGTCCGGCAATTGCGGATCGCGCAGCAGCAGCTTGCGGTACTCGTGAATCAGCAAGATCCGCGCCAGGAAGCAATCGGCCGGCTGCAGGTTTTCCTGCTCGCGAAGCGCTTGCCAGAGCGGTCGGAACAGTTGAATGAACTCGCTGTAGTGAGTCGCCAGTTCTTCGATGTTCCAGCTCTCGCGCACTTGCAGGCGCAGGGCCTTGGAGGCCAACACGTCCTGGGCGGTGGTTTCAAAGACGATGGTGTCTTCCTGGGCGCCAAGGTCGATCAGGGTGGCGTTGACGTCGGTGCGGTCGCTGCGTGGGCAAGCCAGCACCACCGGCGAAATCGCACCAAAACCTTGCCACTCCAGTTCTTCGCGCACTTGTTTGCGTTTGTCCTGGGTCAACTGCGACAGCATCGCCAGGCACCAGGAACCATCCCAGGCCGGCATGCTGGTGCTGTAGACCCGCTTGAATGCCTTGTCGAATCGACGGCGGCCGGTGCCGGTCAGGCTGTAGTAGCTGCGACGGCCGACTTTCTCGGCGGTCAGCCAACCTTCCTTGGTCAGGCGGAAAATCGAGGTGCGGATCAAGCGCTCATTGATGCCAATGGGTTCGAGCAACTGAATCAGGCTGCCTAACCAGACCGTCCCGCCATGGGGCTCGATGGCATCACCGTACAGCGTGATGATCAGGGAGCTGGCGCGAATTGGCGTCTGCTCCTGGAAACGGGTAATCAGATGGTTCAAAGGTGTCAGGGACGACATGGGCGTACCGGGCTGGAAAAAAGAAAAGGAATATACCGAAAGAGCGCACCCACCTGTAGGAGCAAAGCTTGCTCGCGATAGCGTCGTGTCAGTCGACAACAATGTTTAATGACACACCGCCATCGCGAGCAAGCTTTGCTCCTACAGGGGACCGGCGCCCTTGGGCCGCAGCCCACGGTCACTCATCCGCGGCCGATCCGCTTCCGGCGCAGGTAACGGTTCGCACTCTTGCATCTGCGTGAGGCACCGCTTGGCCAGCTCCTGATACTCACGGGTCCCCGCCTGCTTCCACGCCACTTCCTGATCGCTGAGGGTGCGCTTGACGACGGCCGGTGCGCCCATCACCAGCGACTGTTCAGGGCATTCAAAACCGGCCTTGACGAACGCTGCTGCCGACACAAAGGAGCGCGCACCAATACGCGCGTTGTCCATCACCACCGCATTCATACCCACCAGGGCGTCGGCACCGATCCGGCAACCGTGCAGTACCGCGCCATGACCGATATGGCCATTACGCTCAACCACCGTGTCACTGTCGGGGAAGCCGTGCATCACGCAGGTGTCCTGCAGGTTGGCCCCCTCCTCCAGCACGATCCGCCCGAAATCACCGCGCAGGCTCGCCAACGGCCCGATATAGCAATGCGGGCCAATGATCACGTCACCAATCAATACCGCTGACGGGTGCACATAAGCACTGGGGTCGACCACCGGGGTCAGGCCATTGAGGCTGTAGCAGGTCATTGGCGGGTTCCTTCACAAAGCGATGCAGAATTTGACTTATTTTGTATCACATCGCTTTTGCCAGCACAAAGACAAAAAATCGTATCACTTGAACAGACCGTTCGGCGGGATGCTCGCGAACGGCCAGAAACCCGCGATAAAACCAATAGTTTCGGCACTTCAACCACTAGTAGCTGTCACTCTCAGCCCACCCTTAAAAACCATAAATCCGACAATAGGACACATTAAATCAATTTTAATGTTGATTTTACGTATCACGTTATAGGTATACTCCGACAAAACCGGCCCCTGCAGCCGATCCAATAACAAGCCGGCATGACCGCCGTGCGTACACCGTGAGGGCAACCGCCGTGCCTCAAACCCTGACCGTCGAAACACTCGACACTGGCGTGCGCCTGATTACCCTGCAGCGCCCGCAAGCGCTCAATGCCCTGAACACCCAATTGCTGGGCGAACTGGCGGACGAACTCGCCGTTGCCCAAGCTGATCCCGATACCCGCGCCGTGGTCATCACCGGCAGCCGCAAGGCCTTCGCCGCCGGCGCCGACATCAAGGAAATGGCTGAACGCGACCTGGTCGGCATCCTCGACGACCCGCGCCAGGCTTCGTGGCAGGCCATCACCCGCTTCAGCAAACCGCTGATCGCCGCCGTCAATGGCTTCGCCCTCGGTGGTGGCTGCGAACTGGCGATGCACGCCGACATCATCATTGCCGGTGAAGATGCCCGCTTCGGCCAGCCGGAAATCAACCTCGGGATCATGCCCGGCGCCGGTGGCACCCAGCGCCTGCTGCGCGCGGTCGGCAAATCCATGGCCATGCAGATGGTGTTGACCGGCGAGCCGATCGACGCTCGCCAGGCCCAGCGCGCCGGCCTGGTCAGCGAAATCACGCAACCTGAATTCACTGTCGAACGCGCCCTTGAGGTCGCCCGTCAGATCGCCGCCAAGGCCCCTCTGGCGGTGCGCCTGGCCAAGGAAGCGCTGCTCAAGGCCATGGACACCGACCTTGCCAGCGGCCTGCGTTTCGAGCGCCACGCCTTCACCGTGCTGGCCGGCACTCGCGATCGCAACGAAGGCATCGCGGCGTTCCAGGAAAAGCGCAAGCCGACGTTTACCGGCCAGTAATAGATCTCACCGAATACGAACGACCTCTCAGAGAGCGCCAAGATCATGAACTTCGAACACATCCTGTTTTCCATCGAGGCCGGCGTCGCCCTGCTCAGCCTCAATCGCCCGGACCAACTGAACAGCTTCAACACTCAGATGCACAGCGAAGTGAAGGAAGCGCTCAAGCAGGTGCGACAGAACCCGGACGTGCGCGTGCTACTGCTGACCGGCGAAGGCCGTGGTTTCTGCGCAGGCCAGGACCTGAGCGACCGCAACGTCGCGCCGGGCGCTGCCGTGCCGGACCTGGGTGAGTCCATCGAGAAGTTCTACAACCCGATGATCCGCCAACTGCGCGACCTGCCGATGCCGGTCATCTGCGCGGTCAATGGCGTGGCCGCCGGTGCCGGCGCCAACATTCCGCTGGCCTGTGACCTGGTGCTCGCTGCTCGTTCGGCCAGCTTCATCCAGGCCTTCTGCAAAATCGGCCTGATCCCGGATTCCGGTGGTACCTGGACCCTGCCACGTCTGGTGGGCATGGCCCGCGCCAAGGCCCTCGCCTTGCTCGGCAACCGCCTAACCGCTGAACAGGCCGAGCAATGGGGCTTGATCTACCGCTGCGTGGACGACGCCGAACTGCGCGACGAAGCGCTGAAGCTGGCGCAACACCTGGCCACCCAGCCGACCTACGGACTGGCCCTGATCAAGCGCAGCCTCAACGCCAGCATGAGCAACAGCTTCGACGAACAGCTGGAGCTGGAACGCGACCTGCAACGCTTGGCCGGGCGCAGCGAGGACTACCGTGAAGGCGTCAGTGCCTTCATGGAAAAACGCACCCCAAGCTTCAAGGGACGCTGAGACATGACCGCACTGAATAAAACTGAACGCGTTGCCGTGATCGGCGCCGGCGCCATGGGTGCCGGCATTGCCCAGGTCGCCGCGCAGGCCGGCCATTCGGTATTGCTGCTGGACAACCGTCCGGGCGCCGCCGCCCAAGCCATCGAAGGCATTGATAAGCAACTGAGCAAACGCGTCGAGAGCGGCAAGCTGTCCGCCGAATCACGCAGCGCCACCGTCGCTCGCTTGCAAGCGGTGGAAGCGATCGAAGCCCTGGCCGATTGCGATCTGATCATCGAGGCCATCGTCGAGAACCTTGAGGTCAAGCGCGCACTGTTCAGCCAGCTGGAAGACATCTGCGGCGATCACTGCATCCTGGCCAGCAACACCTCGTCGCTGTCGATCACCAGCATCGCGGCGAAGCTCAAACGCCCGCAGCGCCTGCTCGGCCTGCACTTCTTCAACCCGGCGCCGGTCATGGCGCTGGTGGAAATCGTCTCGGGTCTGGCCAGCGATCCGGCCCTCGCCGAATGCCTGTACGACACCGCCAAGGCCTGGGGCAAGAAACCGGTACACACCCGCTCCACCCCCGGCTTCATCGTCAACCGTGTGGCCCGTCCGTTCTACGCCGAAAGCCTGCGTCTGTTGCAGGAAGGCGCCGCCGACTGCCCGACCCTGGATGCGCTGATGCGCGAAGCCGGTGGTTTTGCCATGGGCGCCTTCGAGTTGACCGACCTGATCGGTCATGACGTCAACTACGCCGTGACCTGCTCGGTGTTCGACGCCTATTACCAGGACACCCGCTTCCAGCCTTCGTTGATCCAGAAAGAACTGGTGGACGGCGGCCGTTTCGGTCGCAAGAGCGGACAAGGTTTCTACAGCTACGCCCAAGGCGCCGAACGCCCACAAGCCGCTGAAATCACCAGCAGCGCCAGCGTCGAAGCCTGCCTCGTCGAAGGCGATCTGGGTATTGCCCAGGGCTTGCTGGCTCGCCTGCGTGAACACGGCGTCAACGTCATCCAGCGCGACGGCCGTGGCTTGCTGCGGGTCGGTGACGCAGTGCTGGCCTTGAGTGACGGCCGCATGGCCTGTCAGCGCGCCAAGGAAGACGGCCTGCGCAACCTGATCCTGCTGGATCTGGCGGGCGATTACACCACGGCCAAACGCATTGCTATCAGCTACGCAGCGGGCATTGATCCGCTGGCCCTCGAGCAAGGCGTTGCTCTGCTGCAACAGGCCGGTCTCAAGGTCAGCCTGCTCAGCGACAGCCCGGCCCTGGCCGTACTGCGCACCGTAGCGATGCTGGCCAACGAAGCCGCCGACGCCCTGCTGCAAGGCGTGGCCTCGGCCGGCGACATCGATCTGGCCATGCGCGCCGGGGTCAACTACCCGCAAGGCCCTCTGGCCTGGGCCGATGCCGTTGGCCTGCCGCACATCCTGAGCGTGCTGGACAACCTGCAGGCCGCCTATGGCGAAGAACGCTACCGGCCGTCGCTGTTGCTGCGTCGCCGCGTAGCCGAGGGGAGAAATTTCCATGACTAACCATGAAGCGATGACCCTGGCGAGTGAATGTGCGCAGTCGCTGTTCCAGCGCGACGCCGCCAGCCAGGCCATGGGCATGCGCCTGCTGTCCGCCGGCCCCGGCACCGCTCGCGTGGGCATGACCGTGCGCGCCGACATGGTGCAAGGCCATGGTACCTGCCACGGCGGTTACCTGTTCGCCCTTGCCGACTCGGCCTTCGCCTTTGCCTGCAACAGCTACAACGAAGCCACCGTGGCCATCGGCTGCAGCATCGACTACGTCGCCCCGGCACGCCTGGGCGACACCTTGAATGCCGATTGCATCGAGCAAAGCCGCTCCGGCCGCACCGGCAACTATGACGTACGCATTGAAAACCAGCAGGGCCAGTTGATCGCCCTGTTCCACGGCAAATCCTACAAAGTGCGCGGCCCGGTGCTGGCGCAGGAGACCCCGAATGAATGACGCCCTGATTATCGACGCAGTACGCACGCCCATCGGCCGCTACGCCGGCGTTCTGAGCAGCGTGCGCGCCGACGACCTCGGCGCGGTGCCGCTGCGTGAACTGCAACGCCGTCACCCGCAAGTGGACTGGAGCCAGGTCGACGATGTGATCTACGGCTGCGCCAACCAAGCCGGCGAAGACAACCGCAACGTGGCGCGCATGTCGGCGCTGCTGGCCGGGTTGCCGGTCAGCGTGCCAGGCACCACCCTCAATCGCCTGTGCGGCTCCGGGCTGGACGCGATCGGCACGGCCGCCCGTGCGATTCGCAGTGGCGAAGCCGGCCTGATGCTGGTTGGCGGCGTCGAATCGATGTCCCGCGCACCGCTGGTGATGGGCAAGGCCGAGCAGGCGTTTTCCCGTCAGGCTGAAATCTTCGACACCACCATCGGCTGGCGCTTCGTCAATCCGCTGATGAAAAAAGGCTTCGGCATTGATTCGATGCCGGAAACCGCCGAGAACGTCGCCGAGCAATTCAACATTTCTCGTGCCGACCAGGACGCTTTCGCCCTGCGCAGCCAACAACGCGCTGCTGCCGCACAGGCCAATGGACGCCTGGCCAAGGAAATCGTCGCCGTGGAAATCCCACAGCGCAAAGGCCCGGCCAAAATTGTCGAGCAGGATGAACACCCGCGCGGCGATACCACCCTGGAGCAACTGGCCAAACTCGGCACGCCGTTCCGTGAAGGCGGCAGCGTCACTGCCGGCAACGCCTCGGGCGTTAACGACGGGGCCTGCGCCCTGCTGCTGGCCAGCCCTGAAGCCGCCCAACGTCACGGCCTGACCGCTCGTGGTCGCGTGGTGGCGATGGCCACCGCTGGTGTCGAACCACGGATCATGGGCATCGGCCCGGTGCCAGCCACCCGCAAGGTGCTGGAACTGGCCAACCTGAGCCTGGCGGACATGGAAGTGATCGAGCTCAACGAAGCCTTCGCCGCCCAAGGCCTGGCCGTGCTGCGTGAGCTGGGCTTGAGCGACACCGATCCACGGGTCAACCCCAACGGTGGCGCCATCGCCCTGGGCCATCCGCTGGGCATGAGTGGCGCACGTCTGGTGACCACCGCGCTGCACGAGCTTGAGGAACGCAATGGCCGCTACGCCCTGTGCACCATGTGCATCGGCGTTGGCCAAGGGATCGCGCTGGTCATCGAGCGACTATCCCACTAAAGAACCGCGATTCCCAAGGAGACCAGAGGTATCCTTGGGGCATGCACTCAAAGCCCCGCAGAGAAGGGGCTTGAACACAAAAACAATTCGAGTGAAACCATGAACATGCCAATCTCCCAATCCATGCTCGATCCTGTGCTGGACCCCATGGAAACCGCCAGCATCGACGAGCTGCGCCAGCATCAGCTCGAACGCCTGCGCTGGAGTGTGACCCACGCCTACAACAACGTACCGCTGTACCGTCAGCGTTTCGATGAAGCAGGCGTGCACCCGGACGACATCAAATCCCTGGATGACCTGGCGAAGCTGCCGTTCACCACCAAGTCCGACCTGCGCGACAACTACCCCTACGGCATGTTCGCCGTGCCGATGAACGAGGTCGTGCGCCTGCACGCTTCCAGCGGCACCACCGGCAAACCGACTGTGGTCGGCTACACCCAGAACGACATCGACACCTGGGCCAATGTGGTGGCGCGCTCGATCCGTGCCGCCGGCGGGCGCAAGGGCGACAAGGTGCACATCTCTTACGGCTACGGCCTGTTCACCGGCGGCCTGGGCGCGCACTACGGCGCCGAGCGCCTGGGTTGCACCGTGATCCCGATGTCCGGTGGCCAGACCGAGAAGCAAGTACAGCTGATCAAGGATTTCCAGCCGGACATCATCATGGTCACGCCGTCCTACATGCTCAACATCGCCGATGAAATCGAGCGTCAGGGCATCGACCCGCACAAATTGGCCCTGCGCCTGGGCATCTTCGGCGCCGAGCCGTGGACCGCCGAACTGCGCAGCGCCATCGAGGCGCGCATGGGCATCACCGCCCTGGACATCTACGGCCTCTCGGAAATCATGGGGCCAGGTGTCGCCATGGAATGCGCCGAAACCAAAGACGGCCCGACCATCTGGGAAGACCACTTCTACCCGGAAATCATCGACCCGATCACCGGCGAAGTGCTGCCAGACGGCCAGATGGGTGAACTGGTGTTCACCTCCCTGAGCAAAGAAGCCCTGCCGATGATCCGCTACCGCACCCGCGACCTGACGCGCCTGCTGCCAGGCACCGCGCGCCCGATGCGTCGCATCGACAAGATCACCGGACGCAGCGACGACATGCTGATCATCCGCGGCGTCAACGTGTTCCCGACGCAGATCGAAGAGCAAGTGCTGAAAATCAAACAGCTTGCCGAGTGCTACGAGATCCATCTGTATCGCAATGGCAACCTGGACAGCGTTGAGGTGCATATCGAACTCAAAGCTGAACATCAGCACATCACCGACGAACAGCAAAAAGCTGTTTGTGGTGAGCTGAGCAAGCACATAAAGACTTACATCGGGATCAGCACGAAGATCGTCCTGCGGCCGTTCCATTCGATCAAGCGTTCCGAGGGCAAGGCCAGCCACGTTGTGGATAACCGCCCTAAAGCATGACTGCTGCACCCCTTCTAGCCCCGCTTATGCGGGGTTTTTTTTTGCCGCAAAGCAAAGTAGCGACATTCGGATCGCCATGACGAGAGGAGGCTGAGGCCAAGCAGCCAGTGGATAGCTGAACTCGGTTGACCGAGGCACGAGCCCGACAGTTTGAGTGCTTTGTGAAAGCGTACCCCCGAATAAAGCCAGTACCTTTTTTTGCTCTATTTATAGCGTCCTGAGCAGAAAAACATGTTAGCGATAGCGCCCCAATTAACTCCATCAGTAGCGCCCACATACTTGGAGGCAAGCAGGGAAAATCAGACTGCGACAGTCTCTTCCACTGTTTTTAATGCCCTGAACATCCCCGATGCGACGTTGCCTGAATACTGCCTGGAGAAATTCCAGAATATCTGCAACGCATGCCCCGACCCAAGTCAGGCAGCGCAAACCCTGGCCTCTAATATAAGTTTTTTGCTGGCGCAGGCAGGTGAGGTCACTGTAGGCAATGCGGCTAAGTTTGAAGTTGTCAGCAACCTGACCAACAATCTTTTGAGCAGTCTGAACCGGGACGATCTCTCGAAGGCGCAAGATGCAGCAAACCAGGTAAACACTCGCTTTAACTGTGAAATGGATAGCCAAGGTAAAACCCGGCTGGACGACATCTTGAATGCACTTGAAATGCCCTATCACAAGGCTACGCACGAAAGTGGCAGGATGGGCCATGCCCGGGAAATGGAGAGCGATGTTCGACATTTTTTTGAGGATCACCCCCGTCAGGATTTGGCCGGCATGCTTGCCTTTTTTCATGATCATGTGCAGATCAAAGACGAGGGCATGGGGGTCGGCAACGCCAGGCACTGGGGGCTGAATGAAATTGCTACCGCTGCGGCACTGAGCACTTTGGCCAAAGAGGCGGGAGTCGATGAGGCCGGGCAAGAAGCCCTGCTTAAAGTCGCCGGGGCAATTATTCCCGCGGGCACAGCCTTCAATTTCATGCCTGGCGTGGGTGGAGGCGGCAAGCCTGGGCTTGGAACGACCATCGAGGCTATGTTGCGCAGTGATGCCCTGCCTGTAGAGCGGGGCGAAGCAAGCCCAGACCTTATCGCCATGGCGTATACCCTGGCCATTTGCGATACCCAACGCAATAACCTGGCCGGACTGGCCCGCCCAACCGATGAGGTCATTTCCAAGAACGCTCCCGATTTGTACCGCTTGCTATCAAACTGCGCAGAACAGGACCCTGAAGGGTTTGGGGCAATATTCTTTGACAATGGAAAACTGAGCGAGGCTGGACTTGCCCTGTGCAGTAAGCTGAATAGCACCATCGATGTTTTTGAGGAGTTCCCTGCGATCACGCCTTCTACGCCAATGATTGAAGCAGGAAAACCCAATAACCCACTGAGTAAAGGCTTCGATTCCAGCAGTCTGTCCACCAAAGAGAGAGAGCACGCAATACTGGAGCTAATCAGTAAAAATGGTTCTTTCGGCTCGTCCGATGTGGCGGGGGATATCGAGTCTTTCTCTGGTGTTTTTTCGCACCTGGCACTCGATAAAATGAAAAGCGCCCCCCTCCTGAAGGATCCGAAAGCTGCTTTCATTGAGGGGTTTCAAAAGTTCTCAGACGAGTTGAAAACACAATGCCAGTTAAACAATGTCTCGCTGGAAAATGTGCTTAAGCAAATGAAGTCCATGGGCGGCTCTGTGTTGCGTTAAGTCCATTGAACTGAAAAAGGAACAGCCGCAGGTTGCGATCTTTTGATCCTGCTTCTTGAAATCAAAAGATCGCAGGTGGCCCCACCCCTTCAAGTCTAAACATACAAGCGAGCCTGCTCGCTCCCACAATTGGATGGGGGCATCCCCCAACTGATCAAGGATTTCCAGCCGGACATCATCATGGTCACGCCGTCCTACATGCTCAACATCGCCGATGAAATCGAGCGTCAGGGCATCGACCCGCACAAATTGGCCCTGCGCCTGGGCATCTTCGGCGCCGAGCCGTGGACCGCCGAACTGCGCAGCGCCATCGAGGCGCGCATGGGCATCACCGCCCTGGACATCTACGGCCTCTCGGAAATCATGGGGCCAGGTGTCGCCATGGAATGCGCCGAAACCAAAGACGGCCCGACCATCTGGGAAGACCACTTCTACCCGGAAATCATCGACCCGATCACCGGCGAAGTACTGCCAGACGGCCAGATGGGTGAACTGGTGTTCACCTCCCTGAGCAAAGAAGCCCTGCCGATGATCCGCTACCGCACCCGCGACCTGACGCGCCTGCTGCCAGGCACCGCACGCCCGATGCGTCGCATCGACAAGATCACCGGACGCAGCGACGACATGCTGATCATCCGCGGCGTCAACGTGTTCCCGACGCAGATCGAAGAGCAAGTGCTGAAAATCAAACAGCTTGCCGAGTGCTACGAAATCCATCTGTATCGCAATGGCAACCTGGACAGCGTTGAGGTGCATATCGAACTCAAGGCTGAACATCAGCACATCACCGACGAACAGCAAAAAGCTGTTTGTGGTGAGCTGAGCAAGCACATAAAGACTTACATCGGGATCAGCACGAAGATCGTCCTGCGGCCGTTCCATTCGATCAAGCGTTCCGAGGGCAAGGCCAGCCACGTTGTGGATAACCGCCCTAAAGCATGACTGCTGCACCCCTTCTAGCCCCGCTTATGCGGGGTTTTTTTTGGGGTTTGGGATTGGGATTGGGGGCATATCCGTTTTTTCGGTAACGGCTGCTATTGGTTTCGCCCTTACGGCGAGTTACTTGGAGAAGCGCCAAGTAACCAAGCGCTTTTGCCCCTGTCGTTCGGTGCCTCGCCTAGGCTCGGCATGCCCTCGCTCCGGTCCTGCTCCGTGGGCCCGCCGCCATCGGCCATCCATGGCCGGGGGCGGCTACCTCGGCATCCATGCCGAGGTGCCCACTGCGCAGAACCTCCACTCGGCCTCTCGAGGGGGCGTGCACCGCAACAGCCGCCGAGGCGGCCTGATAGCCGACCTGGCTTTGTCTGACGCCCGCATACCCCTGTAGGAGCGAGCCTGCTCGCGATGGACGAAAGAACACCGCGGGGTGTCAGGCTGCCAGCGTTTTCGTTGACGACCATCGCGAGCAGGCTCGCTCCTACAGAAAAGCAAGCAAAAGCAAGCCAATGCCCGCCCGCTCTTCACCACTCAACAGGCCGAGTGTCAGCTCGCCTGCCGCTTTTGATCTTGATCTACCCGCCCCTTCGGGAGGCTGAGTGGAGGCGTTCATCCGGGGAATGGCGCGCAGCGCCGTTCGACGCAGTCGAACACATTGCAGGGAGGTGCAGCGAAGCAAACCGTAGAGCAATGCCCCCGGATGAATGCCGGAGCGAAGGAACCCCGAGCCTTGGCGAGGGGCCGGACGCTCGGGGCGAGCCTTTTTTTGCTTATCTTTTTTTGGCGTTTGAAAAAAAGTAAGTCGCCGTAAGGGCGAAACCGCCAGCCGCCGTTACCGAAGAAACGGATATGCACACAAAACCCCGAACCAAAAACCGACCATTCATCCCAAACCGATACAAAAACACATACGACACGATATTTTCCGTTTGATATTAATTTCTGTATCGCTTATAAAGTTATCCATGCCCTCGAAATGCCCTTGAACAAAAAAGAGGCCGGAGATCGAAATGTACGCACAGCTAGTAGAAACAGGCGTAAAACGCATAAAAGACCTGTCGGAGATGTCCGACCAGGAACGCGCATTCCAGGAAAAAATCGATTCAGAAATTAAGATCGAAGCCAAGAATTGGATGCCAGATGCTTATCGGCAAACCCTGATTCGGCAGATTTCCCAGCACGCGCACTCCGAAATCGTCGGCATGCTGCCCGAAGGCAACTGGGTCACCCGCGCGCCGACGCTCAAGCGCAAGCTGCAGTTGATGGCCAAGATCCAGGACGAAGCCGGTCACGGCCTGTACCTGTACAGCGCCATGGAAACCCTGGGCGCCGACCGCGATGCGGAAATCGACAAGCTGCACAGCGGCAAGGCCAAGTACTCGAGCATCTTCAACTACCCGACACTGAACTGGGCCGACATGGGCGCGGTGGGCTGGCTGGTGGACGGTGCGGCGATCGTTAACCAGGTCGTATTGCAGCGCACCTCGTACGGTCCGTACTCCCGGGCGATGATCCGCATCTGCAAAGAAGAAAGCTTCCACCAGCGTCAGGGCTACGAAATCCTGCTGACCATGATGCGTCACGGCAACCAGGCGCAAAAAGACATGGTCCAGGACGCGATCAACCGCCTCTGGTGGCCGGCGCTGATGATGTTCGGCCCAAGCGACGAACACTCGCCGAACAGCGCCCAATCCATGGCCTGGAAAATCAAGCGCCAGAGCAACGACGAACTGCGCCAGCGCTTCATCGACCAGACCATCCCGCAACTGGAACTGCTGGGCTGCACCTGCCCTGACCCGGACCTGAAGTGGAACGCCGAACGCGGCCACTACGATTTCGGTGAAATCCAGTGGGACGAATTCTACGAAGTGCTCAAGGGCAACGGCCCGTGCAACCACGAACGCGTCGCCACCCGTCGCAAGGCGATTGAAGACGGCGCCTGGGTTCGCGAAGCCGCTGTCGCCCACGCCCGCAAAAAACAAAACAAGAACGCCGCCTGATCCGGCTAACAAACCCTGTGTAGGAGCTGCCGAAGGCTGCGATCTCTTGATCTTGATCTTCGGCGACTTCCAAGCCGCCAAAGATCGCAGCCTGCGGCAGCTCCTACAGGGCAACTGATGTGGAGTGAATGTCATGTCCGAGTGGACCCTCTTCGAAGTCTTCGTGCGCAGCAAGCACGGCCTGAACCACAAGCACGTCGGCAGCGTGCATGCCGCCGATACCACCATGGCCATCGAGAACGCGCGCGAGCTCTACACCCGTCGCAGTGAAGGCGTGAGCCTGTGGGTCGTGCCTTCGGCGCTGATCACCGCTTCGTCGCCGGATGAAAAAGACCCGCTGTTCGATCCGTCGGACGACAAGGTTTACCGCCACGCCAGCTTCTACGAGCTGCCGGCCGAAGTCGGGCACATGTGAGATCGACCATGACTAACAAGACCGATCTGATCGAATACCTGCTGCGCCTGGGCGACAGCGCCCTGATCCAGGGCCAGCGTCTATGCCAATGGTGTGGCAAGGCCCCGGCACTGGAAGAAGAACTGGCGTTGATGAACGTCGGCCTCGACCTGGTGGGCCAGGCCCGCAACTGGCTGGACTACGCCGCCGAGTTGCTGGACGATGGCCGTGACGCCGATCACCTGGCGTTCCGCCGCGACGAGCGCGCTTACCGCAACCTGCTGCTGGTGGAACAACCCAACGGCGACTTCGCGGTAACCATGCTCAAGCAGTTCCTGTATGACGCCTGGCACCTGGAAGTCCTCAAGGGCCTGACCCAGTCCAGCGACGAGCGTATCGCCGGCATCGCCGCCAAGGCCGTGAAGGAAGTCACCTATCACCTGCGCCGCTCCGGCGAGTGGGTCGAGCGCATGGGCGACGGCACCGAAGAAAGCCACAAGCGCATGCTCGCGGCCATCCCGGAAGTCTGGCGTTTCACCGTCGAACTGATCACCGCCGATGACAGCGAACAGCGCCTGTGCGAAGCCGGTATCACCCCGGACATCGCCACGGTCGCTCGCGCCTGGCAAGCCAAGGTCGACGCGATTTTCGCCAGCGCCACCCTGCCGGTGCCGGCTGCCGCAAGCCACTTCTACCTGAACGCGCGCAAGGGACTGCACACTGAACACCTCGGCATCTTGCTGGCCGAGATGCAGTTCCTCCCACGAGCGTACCCCGATGCAACCTGGTGATCTGATTGTCAGCGACCTCGGCGCCCGGCCGGCACAACCGACCGACCTGGCTGACGCCTGGGCGGTCCTGTCCGAGGTCATGGACCCGGAAGTGCCAGTGGTCAGCGTGGTGGACCTGGGCATCGTCCGCGATCTGGACTGGCAAGCCGGGCATCTGCACGTAGTGGTCACCCCGACCTACTCCGGCTGCCCGGCTACCGAAGTGATCGAAGGCGATATTCGCCAGGCTCTGGAACAGGCCGGTTTTCGCGCGCCAAACCTGGAGCGCCGGTTGACCCCGGCCTGGACCACCGACTGGATCAGCGACAGCGGCCGCGAACGCCTGCGCGCCTACGGCATTGCCCCGCCGGACGGCAGCACCAGCAAGCGTAGCCTGCTCGGTGAAAGCCCGGTGATCGCCTGCCCGCAATGCGGCAGCGTCCACACCGAGGTGCTCAGCGAGTTCGGTTCCACCGCCTGCAAGGCGCTGTACCGCTGTATCGATTGCCGGGAACCGTTCGACTATTTCAAGTGCATCTGAGCGGCGAGCCGCCGTCCAGCTGGAGAACAACAATGAGCAAATTTCACAGCCTGACCATCAAGGACGTGCGCACCGAGACCCGTGACGCGGTGTCCATCGCCTTCGAGATTCCGCAAGACCTGCAGGACAGCTTCCACTTCACCCAGGGCCAGCACCTGGTGATGCGCACCCAAATGGATGGCGAAGAAGTCCGCCGCTCCTACTCGATCTGCACCGGCGTCAACGACGGTGAACTGCGCGTGGCGATCAAGCGCGTGGCCGGCGGGCGTTTTTCCGCCTATGCCAATGAACACCTCAAAGCCGGGCACACCCTGGAAGTCATGCCGCCTGCCGGGCATTTCAGCGTCGAGCTCGACCCGGCTCGCCATGGCCAATACCTGGCCGTTGCGGCCGGCAGCGGCATCACGCCGATCCTGTCGATCATCAAGACCACCCTGGAAACCGAGCCTCACAGCCGCGTCACCCTGCTGTACGGCAACCGCTCCAGCTCCGGCGCGTTGTTCCGCGAGCAGCTCGAAGACCTGAAAAACCGTTACCTGCAACGCCTGAACCTGATCTTCGTGTTCAGCCGCGAGCAGCAGGACGTGGACCTGTACAACGGCCGCATCAACGCCGAGAAATGCGAGCAGCTGTTCAGCCGCTGGCTCGACGTGAAAGCCCTGGACGCCGCCTTCATCTGCGGCCCGCAGGAAATGACCGAAACCGTGCGCGACAGCCTCAAGGCCAAGGGCATGGCGCCTGAGCGCATTCACTTCGAACTGTTCGCCGCCGCCGGCAGCCAGCAGAAACGCGAAGCCCGCGAAGCCGCCCGCCAGCACGATTCGGCGGTCAGCCACGTCACCGTCATCAGCGACGGCCGCGCCCTGGCCTTCGACCTGCCGCGCAACAGCCAGAGCATCCTCGATGCCGGTAACGCGGTGGGTGCCGAACTGCCCTATTCGTGCAAGGCCGGCGTGTGCTCGACCTGCAAGTGCAAGGTCATCGAAGGCGAAGTGGAAATGGACAGCAACCACGCCCTGGAAGACTACGAAGTCGCCGCCGGCTACGTCCTGTCGTGCCAGGCCTTCCCGATCACCGACAAGGTGGTGCTGGACTTCGATCAGCTCTAACCATAAGAACAACACAAAACCCTGTGGGAGCGAGCCTGCTCGCGAATCGGTGGGTCAGCCACCTCCCATGCTGACGGTGATGCCCTCTTCGCGAGCAGGCTCGCTCCCACAGCGGTCATACTTTTGAGAGTCAAATCCATGTCCCACGCCCCTACCCTGCAAAGCTTCATCGCCGGCCGCTGGATCGGCCAGCAAGGCGCGCAAGTCCTGCGCAGTGCCATCGACGGACGCGATATTGCGTTTACTCATGAAGAGCGCCCGGACTTCGCCGAAGCCATCGAACACGGTCGCCGCCAAGGCGTCAGCGGCCTGATGGCCCTGGACTTCCAGCAACGCGCCCAGCGCCTCAAAGCCCTGGCCCTGTACCTGGCCGAGCGCAAGGAACAGCTCTACGCGATCTCCCACCACAGCGGCGCCACTCGTGCTGACAGCTGGATCGACATCGAAGGCGGCAACAGCACGCTGTTCACCTACGCCAGCCTCGGTTCCCGCGAGCTGCCGTCGGGCAACGTGGTCCACGAAGGCCCGGCCATGCAGCTGAGCAAAATGGGTTCCTTCGCCGGTACCCACATCCTGGTACCTCGTGGCGGCGTGGCCGTACACATCAACGCCTTCAACTTCCCGATCTGGGGCATGTTGGAGAAGTTTGCGCCGAGCTTCCTCGCCGGCATGCCGTGCATCGTCAAGCCTGCCAGCGCCACCAGCTACCTGACCGAAGCCGTGGTGCGCCTGATGGACGAATCCGGCCTGTTGCCTGCGGGCAGCCTGCAGCTGATCATCGGCGGCACTGGAGACCTGCTGGACCGCCTGCAAGGCCAGGACGTGGTGACCTTCACCGGTTCCGCCGACACCGCGGCCAAGCTGCGGGTCAACCCGAACCTGATTCGCAACTCGGTGCCATTCACCGCTGAAGCCGACTCGCTGAACTGCGCAATCCTCGCCCCGGACGTCACCCCGGACGACGAAGAGTTCGACCTGTTCGTCAAGGAAGTGGCCAAGGAAATGACCACCAAGGCCGGGCAAAAATGCACCGCCATCCGCCGCGCCATCGTTCCGGCCAAGCACATCGATGCCGTCGCCACCCGTCTGCGTGACCGTCTGGCCAAAGTCGTGGTCGGTGATCCGTCGGTAGAAGGCGTGCGCATGGGCGCACTGGCGTCCCACGATCAGCAAAAAGACGTCGCCGAGCGTCTGGAAATGCTGTTGCAGAGCAGCGACCTGCTGTTCGGTGCCCGTGACGGTTTCAACCCGCGCGGCGAAAACGTCGAAAAGGGCGCATTCTTCGCCCCGACCCTGTTGCAGGCGCGCGATCCGCACGCCGAAGGCGGCGCCCACGACATCGAAGCGTTCGGTCCGGTCAGCACCCTGATGGCCTACGACGACATCGACGAAGCCCTGGCCCTGGCCGCTCGCGGCAAAGGTAGCCTGGTGGCCAGCCTGATCACCAAGGATCCAAAGATCGCCGCCAAAGTCGTTCCTGTGGCCGCTGCCCTGCACGGTCGCCTGCACGTACTGGACCGCACCTGCGCCGGCGAATCCACCGGTCACGGCTCGCCGCTGCCGCAACTCAAGCACGGCGGTCCGGGTCGTGCCGGTGGCGGTGAAGAACTCGGCGGCCTGCGTGCGGTGAAACACTACCTGCAACGCGCTGCCGTTCAAGGTTCACCAACCATGCTGGCGGCCGTTACCGGCGAGTACGTACGCGGCGCCCAGGTCATCGAGACCGAAGTGCATCCGTTCCGTCGCTACTTCCAGGACCTGCAGATCGGCGAATCGCTGCTGACCCACCGTCGCACCGTCACCGAGGCGGACCTGGTGAACTTCGGCTGCCTGTCGGGCGACCACTTCTACATGCACTTCGACGACATCGCGGCCAAGGAATCGCAATTCGGCAAGCGCATCGCCCATGGTTACTTCGTACTGTCGGCGGCGGCTGGTCTGTTTGTATCCCCAGGCGTGGGTCCGGTCCTGGCCAACTACGGCCTCGACACCTTGCGCTTCATCAACCCGGTGGGCATCGGCGACACCATCCAGGCGCGCCTGACCTGCAAACGCAAGATCGACCAGGGCAAGAAGAGCCCGCAGGGCGTTCCGCAAGGCGTGGTGGCGTGGGACGTGGAAGTCACCAACCAGCTGGGTGAACTGGTGGCCAGCTATGACATTCTGACGCTGGTGGTGAAGCGCGAGGATTGATCCACGCTTTTGGTTGACCACAGATCCTGTGGTCAACCCTCCTGTAGGAGCAAAGCTTGCTCGCGATAGCGCTGTACCAGTCGACATCATCGTTGCCTGACACACTGCCATCGCGAGCAAGCTTTGCTCCTACAGTTTTTTGGGTGGTTACAAATTTTCGGCCAACCCAAAACCACTGTAGGAGCGAGCCTGCTCGCGATGGAGGCCAACGATAACGCGGGCTGTCTGGCTGAACGCGTCGTCTGGACGTTTTTCGCGAGCAGGCTCGCTCCTACAGAGGATCCTTGCCGCACCAAACAGCCCTACCCAATTCACAGAAAGATCATCGGGAATCCGATGATCTTTCTGTGAATTGGTCGCATCCATTTGGGTACAGTCGCGCAACCAATACAAATGGCAAAAAAGGTTTAACCATGAGCCAGGCTTTGACGACCTTCGACATGGCGACCCTGCTCGACAGCGATGAGGCCATCAGCGAATACCTGTCCCAGGTGCTGGCTGATGGTGACAATGAGGAATTTCTTCGTGCCGTCGAATACGTGGTGAAGGCCCGCGCCGAAGATTGATCACAGATCGAGTGGTCAACCACAACACCTGTAGGAGCAAAGCTTGCTCGCGATGACGGAGTACCAGCCGACATCATCGTTGCCTGACACACTGCCATCGCGAGCAAGCTTTGCTCCTACAGGGGTTGAGGTGATCCAAGTGTCAATTGGCGTAGGACATTTCTGTTTTTCCCAGGCTTCGTTCATGCCCGTGTCCCCTCAGCCACAATCCCCCGCCCCCGTTTTGCAGACCTTCACTCCGTAGGTCCTAGGACATTTCTGGGCGAGGTCTTCGGAGATTTCCTTCGAATTGTGGCGATTGGCGTGAACTGGTTTGAAAGGTGCTCAATCGATAGTCTTTGGCGGTCGCTGAAATTCAGTGATGGGGTGTAGGAACCTCTAGATTCTCTAGTACCACGTTGGCGCCAGTTACTTGGTTTGCGGCCGTCTAAATGCGTCCGTACTATCAGCTGCGGCGGCTATGTACGGGCACGCTTCGGCGTGGTCGAGGTGCTAGGGACTCGATATTCCTACCCCGTACATGGCTGCCACCCTAGCCCGTAGGAAGGCTTTTGGTAGCTCCGTTTCCCCGTCTCTAGAGTCCAAAAGCATGAAATCCATTCATCCTGATCCACCCTACGAAAAACCAACCCCTCACCCCGACAACCGCTTCATGGCACTGACCGGCAACTGCACCGACATGCCCACCCTCTTCGTCGACACCCTCGCCCCGCTCGACGTCCTGATGGACGCCGCCAACTACCGAATCCGCGCCGTCACCCAGGTACTGGAAAACCTGTCCATGCGCGGCTCGATCGAGTGCGAATCCTTCATTCTCAGCGACTTTTCATTGCTCTGCGCCATCCCGTTGCGCGATGGCTGCGATGTGCTGGATGTGGTCGGGCGACGGTTGCGGGCACGCTGACCACCCCGATTGGAGACCCCTTGTGGGAGCGAGCCTGCTCGCGAAGGCGCACTGTCAGGCGATGATTTATCGACAGATCCACCGCTTTCGCGAGCAGGCTCGCTCCCACAGGGTGATGGGTTTTGCCGGGCAATCAATGCCCGCGCAACCACTCGATAAACAGCGCAAACAGCTCCGACTGCGAACCCACGTCCAGCTTCAGATACAGATTCTTGCGGTGCATGCGCACGGTTTCGGGCGAGATGTTCATCTGGCTGGCGGTGGATTTCACCGAGTGGCCCCGCAGGACCATATGCGCCACTTCTCGCTCGCGCTCGGTGAGCAGGTCGCTGCCAAATTGTTCGAATGCCGATTGCACCCGATGCTTGAGGTCGTCGGGCGATTTCTGGTCGCCATCACACTGAATCAAGCAATTACGCAGCATGCCGCGCCGGCTGAATTCGCTGACGAATTCGCGCACCAGCGGTTCGACGGCGCGCAGCAGGTTCAGCTGTTCAACGCGCAGGCATTCACCGCCGAACCCCTGATACAGGCTGACGGAAATCTTGGTGTCATTGCCGGTGTCGACGATGTAGTAACTGTCTTCCGAACAACCCGCATTCAGGTAGTAAGTCTTGTAGTAGTCGCTGTCGAAAAAGTTGTCCGGCGCGATTTCTTCCAGGTGATAGAAGCCTTGCGCCAACCCCTGCTCCACCGCGAAACAGAACGGGTCGAGCAAATAGCCGCCGGAAAAATAGCGCTCGAGAATCGAGACCTGATACTCCTCGGCAATCCCCCGCTGATGCAGCAATTGCGGCGGACGGTCCTTGCGCTCCAGGCTGATCATCATCGACTCAATGGACACCAGTTGCGCCAACGCCGACGCCAAATATTGCAGGGCGTCGGGCTCGTCGATATGGGCGAATGCCTCGCGCATTCCCCCATGCCATTTGTGCAATGCCCCGAAGGGCATCGCGATCAGCGTATCGTCGTCTGGTTTGCTCATGCCCCGCAGTCTAGCGGGAGAGCAGGCCGTTGGTAAAAGCCTGAGCGATGAAGTCATTGGCCGGCGTACTGGCCGCTCGCCTGAAGCTCGGCCGCCACTTCCAGGATGCACTCGCGAAGGATCTCGACGATCTCATCCACCTGTGCATAAGTCAGGATC
The DNA here is from genome assembly GCF_050990305.1 of Pseudomonas putida. Lineage (GTDB taxonomy): Bacteria > Pseudomonadota > Gammaproteobacteria > Pseudomonadales > Pseudomonadaceae > Aquipseudomonas > Aquipseudomonas putida_AH. The sequence continues at coordinate 4,448,074 of NZ_CP158817.1, forward strand.
AACGGTGGCGACATCACGTTCAGGTGCATGATCGGCCGCACCAGCAGTCCTTTGGCCTGAGCCCGCGAATGGATTTTCTCGCCGATGTTGATCTCGTCGGCGAACAACGACTTGGTGCGCTTGTCGGCAACGAACTCCACACAGGCCATCAGTTTCAGGCAGCGCACATCCCCCACCAGCGGCAGATCCTGCAGCGTGGCCAAGCGTTGTTCCAGATAGCCGCCGACATCCTCGACATGGGCCAACAGGTTTTCCCGCTCGATGATCTCGATGTTCTTCAGCGCCGCCGTGCAGCACACCGGATGGCCGCTGTAGGTGAAACCGTGGGTAAAGCAGCGGCCCGTGCCCGGTTCGGCAATCACCTTCCAGATGCGGTCGGAAAAGATGCAGGCACCCAGCGGCAGATAGGCCGAGGTCAGGCCCTTGGCGGTGGTGATGATGTCCGGCTGCACGTCGAACACATCTTTGGACGCGAAGAACTTGCCCAGGCGCCCGAACGACGTCACCACTTCGTCGGCGACGAACAGGATGTCGTAGCGCTGGCAAACCTCCCACATGCGCTTGAGGTAACCCTTGGGCGGAATGATCACCCCGCCCGAGCCCATCACCGGCTCGGCGAAGAAGCCGGCGACCTTGTCCGCGCCAATCGACAGAATCTTGTCTTCGAACTCCTTGACCAGGAACTCGAGGAACTGCGCCTCGTCCATCCCCTCCGGCGCGCGGTAAGGGTTGGGATTGGACACGTGATGGATCAGCGGGTTGGCGTAATCGAACTCCGGCACCCGGTCGGCGGCCTTGTTGCCGATGGACATGGTCAGGGTGGTCGAGCCGTGATAGGCGTTGAAACGGGCGATAACGTGCTTCTTCTCTGTCTTGCCACGGCAGTTCTGGTAGTACTGGATCAGGCGATAAGCCGTGTCCACTGCCGTGGAGCCGCCGGTGGTCAGGAACACATGATCAAGGTCACCGGGCGCCAGGCTGGCGAGTTTTTCGCACAGCTGGATCGCCACGTTGTTCGACATGTCGCAAAACGGATTCGAATAAGCCAGCTGTCGCACCTGATCAGCGATGGCCTGGGCCATTTCTTCGCGGCCCAAGCCAATATTGGTGCACCACATGCCGCCCACGGCATCGAGGAAGCGGTTGCCCTGGGTGTCGTAGATGTAGGTGCCTTCGCCCGCGACGATATTCAGCGAACCCTGTTCGGCGTGTTCGTCGAACATGTGGTAACCGTGCATGTGGTGGGCCTTGTCGGCCTTAACCAATGCAGCTTCTTCAGCCTGCGAGAAGACTTTCTTGATCGGGGTAGCCTTGATTGGAGTAGCCATACACAAACCTCAAACTGAACAATTGGACGATCAGATCCCGCTCTTCACCGTGCTCCACACCCGCGTAATGGCGCGCATGTCTTTCGCGTCCTGGGTTTTCTGCGGGAAGAGCCGTTGCCGCACGTCTTCATCGGGATAGATCGCCGGGTTATCTCGCACGCTGGCATTGAGCAAGGGCGTGGCCGCCGCGTTACTGTTGGCGTAGTTGATGTAGTCACTCACATCGGCCATCACCTGGGGTTGCATCAGGTAGTCGAGAAACTTGTGGGCGTTGGCCACGTGAGGCGCATCCGCCGGGATGTACATGTTGTCGAACCAAATCAGCGAGCCTTCCTTGGGAATGAAGTAGGCCAGGTTGATCTGCTTCTTCGCCTCTTGGGCGCGGGCCATGGCGGTGGCGTAGTCGCCGGACCAGGTCATGGCCATGCACACATCACCGTTGGGCAGGCTGGTCAGGTAATTGACCGAGTCGAACTTGCGGATATAAGGCCGCACCGACAACAGCACATCCTGGGCGGCCTTGAGGTCTTCGGGCGCGGCACTGCGCGGGTCACGGCCCAGGTACTTCAGCGCCAGCGGAATCACCTCGGTAGGTGCATCCAGCAGGGTGACGCCGCAGTCGGCAAACTTGGAGACGATCTTCGGGTCGAAAATCATTGCCAGCGACCCGATCGGCGCGTCCGGCATGCGTTCCTTGATCTTGTCGACGTTGTAGGTCACACCGTTGCTGCCCCAGGTGTAGGGCGCCGAGTAGGTGGTGCCCGGGTCGAAGCCTTGCAGGTCCTGCAGGACTTTGGGGTCCAGATTGCTCCAGCTCGGCAGCAGCTTTTTGTCCAGCGGCTGGAACACCTTGGCCTTGATCAGCGGTGGCGCGAGGGAGGCATTCAAGACGATCAGGTCGTAGCCGGAGTGACCGGTCAGCAGTTTGGCCTGCACCGTTTCATAGGCGTCGAAGGTGTCATAAATGACTTTGATACCCGTGGCTTTTTCAAAGTTGGCCAGGGTGTTTTCACCGATGTAATCGGCCCAGTTGTACAACCTGAGGGTATTGCTGTCGTTCACTTGCGCTGCGTAAGCGTTCAGGGTCAGCGGTACAACAAACAGACTGGAAATCACCTTAAGCAGTGTCTTGCCCATAGCAAATGCACCTTATTTCAGCGAGTCCGGCTCTGGATGAGCGGTGAACCTACTATTGGGTGATTCATGAGCCGGCACCATACCCCGAATGGGTGTGTCGACCGATTTGCCGGCAAACATGGCAAAAAACTTCAGGCTGGTTGACCCGTTTTGTCATAGCTGCCGGGTTTGCCTGACGCTTAAAGTGGCCGCCAAAATCGATTCCGCAGGCGCCGTGCATGACTGACCTGATCAAACAAGAACACTGCGATGGCGTGCTGACGCTGACCCTTGATCGCCCCGACAAGCTCAACGCCCTGACCAACGCCATGTACACGCGCCTGGCCGATCTGCTGTTCGCGGCGGACGAGGACGACGCGGTGCAGGTGGTGATCCTGACCGGTGGCCCGAACTGCTTTACCAGTGGCAACGATCTGGTGGACTTCCTGCAAGAGCCACCGACCCATTTGGACAGCCCGGCCTTCCGCCTGATGCGCGCCGTGACTCACTTGCAAAAACCGCTGATCGCGGCGGTGTGCGGCGCGGCCATCGGCATCGGCACCACCCTGTTGCTGCATTGCGATCAGGTGCTGGTGACCCGCAACGCCAAACTGCGCATGCCGTTCGTCAATTTGGGCCTGTGCCCCGAGTTCGGTGCCAGCCTGCTGTTGCCGCGCCTGCTTGGCCAGGCCCGCGCCGCACGCCTGCTGCTGTTGGGTGACGGCCTGAGTGGCGCCCAAGCGCTGGATTGGGGCTTGGCAAGCGAAGCCTTCGATGACGGCGAACAATGCCTGGCAGCGGCGGAAAAAATCGCCCGGCGCTTTCTGGCGATGCCCCGGCAAGCCTTGCTTGAGTCGCGCAAATTGATGAAGCAGGCCGGCATGGCCGAATTGCAAGCCACCCTGCGCGAAGAAAACCAGCTGTTCATCCAGCGCCTGAACAGCACTGAAGCCAAAACCGCCTTGAACGCACTGCTCAATCGCAGTACAGATAAGTAAATCCCGAAAGGAAACCCGTCATGAACACCCCAGAAATCTTCGTCGTCAGCGCCGCCCGTACCGCCATCGGTTCCTTCGGCGGCTCGCTCAAGGACGTGCCCCTGGCCGACCTGGCGACCACTGCGGTCAAGGCCGCGCTGGACCGCGCCGCCGTGGACCCGGCGCTCGTTGGCCATCTGGTGATGGGCAATGTAATCCCGACCGAATGCCGCGACGCCTACATCTCCCGCGTTGCCGCGATGAACGCCGGCATCCCGAAAGAAACCCCGGCCTACAACGTCAACCGCCTGTGCGGTTCCGGCCTGCAAGCGATCGTCAGCGCCGCGCAAACCCTGCTGCTGGGCGATGCCGAGATCGCCATCGGTGCCGGTGCCGAATCCATGAGCCGCGGCCCGTACCTGCTGCCATCGGCCCGTTGGGGCTCGCGCATGGGCAACGTCCAGGCCGTCGACTACATGCTCGGCATCCTGCATGACCCGTTCCAGAACTTCCACATGGGCATCACCGCCGAGAACGTCGCCGCACGCAACGGCATCACCCGCGAAATGCAGGACGCCCTGGCCTTCGAAGACCAGAAACGCGCGGCCCATGCGATTGCCAACGGCTACTTCGCCGACCAGATCGCGACCGTTGAAATCCAGGATCGCAAAGGCACCAAGCTGTTCAACGTCGACGAGCACCCTCGCGCCACCACACTGGAACAGCTGGCTGCGATGAAGCCCGCGTTCAAGAAAGACGGTTCGGTCACCGCCGGCAACGCCTCGGGCCTGAACGACGGTGCCGCCGCACTGGTCATGGCCACCGGCAACGCGGTCCAGGTCAACAACCTGCGCCCCCTCGCCCGCCTGGTCAGCTACGCCCACGCCGGCCTCGAGCCTGAACTGATGGGCCTGGGCCCAGTCCCGGCCACCCGCATCGCCCTCAAGCGCGCCGGCCTGACCGTCGCCGACATGGACGTGATCGAAGCCAACATCGCCTTCGCCGCACAGGCCTGTGCCGTCAGCCAGGAACTGGACCTCGACCCGGCCAAAGTCAACCCGAACGGCTCGGGCATCGCCCTGGGTCACCCAGTGGGTGCGACCGGCGCGATCATCGCCACCAAGGCCATCCACGAACTGCACCGCACCGGTGGGCGTTATGCGCTGGTGACCATGTGCATTGGTGGTGGTCAGGGCATTGCGGCGATTTTCGAACGCGCCTGATACAAAAGCCTGTAGGAGCGAAGCTTGCTCGCGATGGACGTCAACGATTACGCGTGCTGCCTGAATGCCCGCGGTGCCCTGACGTTTTTCGCGAGCAAGCTTCGCTCCTACAAGCATCCATCCTGGTTTGCCCTCTGCGCAAAACCGAAACGAGGCGGCCTGATCCCGTGTGAACGCATCCTCTGTAGGAGCGAGCATGCTCGCGATGGTCGTCAACGATTACGCGTGCTGCCTGAATGCCCGCGGTGCCCTGACGTTTTTCGCGAGCAAGCTTCGCTCCTACGGGGGATGATGCGTTCACACGAGATTAGGTGTCAGGCCCCATAAAAAACCGGGCAAACGAGATGCGCTCGTTTGCCCGTAAAGGGGGGAGGTCCTGCAACAGCAATCGACAACTCAACTGCCCGGCGGCACCAGGTGCGGCCCTTTGTGCGCCACCTGCTGACCCGGCGCGTAATGGACATTGGGTGAGCGAACCGTACTGACTTCACCCTTCGCGTCCTTCACTTCGTAAGCGGTTTGCGTGAGACCAGTGGCCTCCTGAACCAAACTACCGGCAAAAAATCCCGCGCCAGCACCAACCAATGCGCCAACCGGCCCACCCACCGCGCCAATCATAAAACCGGTCAGGGCACCGTAACCTTTGCCGGCGGTGGTATCAGGCACTTCGCGCACGACCTGGTCGGCCATGCACAGAGGCGAAAGCAACAGGCAGAACGTGAAACTCAAGGGGATGTAGTGAGACATGGCGAAGTCCTTCTACGGGGGCATCGCAGCATGCGGGTCATTAAGCGTGCCAAATACCAAATGGATAACTTTCAATGACTTAAGAAATGTGATGTCACAATGACCAAACAAAAGTGCGGTCAAAACGACACAAAGTAGTCGTTATGACTCTATTTTTATGACCCGATAAACCCTCGGCTCGACCCCCAACACCTCCAGAAGCCGCCCCTCGCCTCACTCCTTCAATCGCGCTGCAATACTTCCTACAGGCCGACAAGCCTAAAGACAGACGCGTCCTACGCGCATGCCAGAATTTTCCTCTTTTCAACATGTATCCACTCCCCGAAAGCTGTCGAGCGCACAGGAATGAAGGTGGAAATGCAGCCTCCCCACAGGCCCCATCTTTCTTCGACTGCCCGAAGCATTCACCTCGAATGATCAAGAACTATCGCACTGCGTTTAATTGCGATAACGGCTGTTTCAACCACAAACATATTCAAGGAATGATATGAACGACTACCTGCACCGTACAGACACGCTCAACCCATTCAAAACCATTACCGTTGCGGGCAAACAAAAGCGTTACTGGATCGAATTTCAGTTGCTGGACGAACTGGGCGAGCCGTTGGTCGCCATGCCCTGGCGGGCAGTGAATCAAGCCACTCGAGACGGCTTTGCCGATGAATATGTTGGCGTGAGCGACGCCCGGGGCGTGATCCGTATCGACGACCTGTATCCGTTGTCCATCACCCTGAAAATCGAGGCCGATCCGCTGGCCGAGCAACTGCAGACGCGTCGTCTGCGTGCCGAACGGGCCGAACCGCGCCGACCGGGTTTAGGTGATCGTACTCCGCTGTATGGGCCACAACGTTCGGGGTTTTCGCCGATTGAGAAGCAGGCGCTTGCGGACGGTCATGGTTATCACTATCTGCGCATTGGGCAGTTGTGTGATCGACAACCGAATTTCAAGCCCGATTTGACGGACCCCGATCAGCTCCCGGCTTTTCATTTTCCGGACCCGAGTTTTGGTGGTTTTACCGTCAGTGATGACCTATTGGATCGGCGTCATGTGTTGGAGGTTTGCCCGTTCCGTGCCTGGTTGCTGGTCTTGCACCATCAGGTGGAGTACAGCCTGGCCAATGCTTATAACCTGGGGTTGATGAGCATTTTGGCGTACAGCACACAAGCCGATAAAGACCACGGATCAATTCTGGAATTTTTCCAGCAGCAATGCCTGGACCTGTCGCGCACACCACGGATATGGGACAACGGCCAGAACTGGCCTTGCCTGGTCATCGATGTGCCTTTCAGCAGTCGTTACATAACGGTCAAATCCCTGGACACCGCCAAGGCGGTACCGCCGGAAGGACATACCCAGTTGTACTACGCCATCAGTGCATCCCAAGTGCTGGTGGCGTGGCGCGGAACTGAAATGGATGGTCTGGCCGATCTGCTCACCGATGTAACTTTTCGCCCGGTCAAGCCGGAGGTCGCGGCCGTTTGTGAGTCCAAGGTGCCCTGTGCTGATCTGGTTCCAGAGGGCAGTGTGCATCTGGGTTTTCGCGATGCATTTGAAGTGGTCAGGAGGATTTATGCGATAGATTTGGGTAAGGCAATCCCGGAAGCTATCGAAGGTAGAGGGCTGTTCATCTGCGGGCACAGTCTTGGTGGCGCTCTCGGGTTGATTCACGCGGCATCCCTAAAAGACCAGAATCCACTGCTTTACACCTACGGCATGCCGCGCACCTTTACTCTCAAGGCCATGAAGTCCTTGAGCGGCTTTCAGCACTTCCGGCACGTCAACGACACCGACCTCATCCCCAGCGTTCCGCCCGAAGCGGCGCTGGATAACTACCTGTACGACTTGTATGGCCCATTGGGCACCACCTTGGGGTTTACCTGGTCGCTCGTTCAGTTGACGACCAGCTCGTTGTTCAAATATGGCGACCCCTTCTGCCATCACGGTCAGATCGCCATGTTTTACAAGGCCGAACAGCACGTGCATGAACGCGGCTCGGACTATCCGGCCTATCGCAACAAAGAGGGGCTCGGCGCGCCCTATCACAACACCATCGCCTACCGATTGCAGGAAAAGGCCAAGTTGTACCTGGTGCCCCATCTGGATCCGGAACACGACCAGCAAGCCGAGCAAGCACATGAGCGTCTGTTCAAATCGTTGAATGCCGAGAACCTGGCCCGGTTCTTCCCGGCCCATGGCAATCCCAAAAATGGCGGGCTACTCGGTCTCGGTCATCACTTCATGACGAAATACCAACCCTTCATGTACAGCCAATTGCTGGAGTCGATCACCCCCGAGCGTGAGCCCTTGCTGAAGCTGCAGAAAGAGAGGCGCAAATTCGAAGAGCAGATGAAAAGCCATTACGGAAGGATTCACGAGGACGAATTGTTCCGTAATCGCCTCTTCCTTGAGTTGCACAACCAGGTTGGCCACGCCCTCCTCATCACAAGGCAGATTGAGGGCGGCGTCGAGTCACTGCAGCGCTTCGACACCGTGGCCGACCCTCACGCCTATTACCCGAAAACCTACGAATGAACGCGCTACCTCAGCCAAGGACGACACCATGACCGCAAAGATGCCAATCGCTTTACTCTCCCTGTCCTTCAGCCTGAGCGGATGCGCCAAGGACTACAGCCTGGCTCCCCCCGCGGACAGTGAGCAGATCATCGTAATGGTGAAAGTGCCCAAGGAGCTCGTAGCGGAAACCATGCAGGTCAAATACCGGTCGACCCTCTGCACGTTCACCGACCGACACGCCAGTGGCGAGCCGTATCAGCGGGACAGCTACCAGAGCACTGACATACAACCAGTGCGCCAAGGGCAAAGCGATCTCTATGAGGCCAAACTGTCGGTGAATGGCGGTGGAGCCTGTCAGTGGCGCTTGAGTAACGTGACCTTCGGCGTCACTTATGGTGATACGGCACGTTTTGGCGAAAACGTTATTCCAGGTGGGGGGGGAGGTGTTGTAGTCGTGTTCGATCACAACAACTCGCCGCGCGGAAGCACTGGAAAAGAAGTTGAAGGGAATTTGACTATCAAAAAAGAGTATTACCCTTGGATCAGTGAGACTTTTATAGGTGGTTATCGCAAATATGTCAGCTTGGCAGGTGAGGGCGATATTTATCTTGGCTATCAAGCTTTAACGGCGCGAAAGGTTTATTTCGAGCCTGTCCTGCACACTGATTTTGTCGTCAACTCAGAGGGTCCTAAAGTACATAAGATAGGCAGCTTTACTAAGTTCACCTACCCCGACGGCAGCCTGGTATCTGATGGTGAGTGGCGTCCCAACTTCCTGAAACTACAAACCATCCGCACCGGTCGCGCCCGCGATTGTTTCGTCCCCGGACGTTACGACAAGTGTCCTGACCGTCGCCCTCAATTACTGCCCGATTGGCATCCCGAGTCTGACAAACCGGGTTACGGGCGTTACGTCATCGTGGACGAATGGGGCAATCCACTTCGACCATTTGCTTATCGGCTGGTGGGCCAGGACGGCCAGATTTATCAGGGCAGGAGCGGCGCCAATGGGCGGACAGAACCATTGCCGGACAGCGCGCATCCGCTACGCAAAGTCGAGTTCCCGGTGGACAAATGGTAATGCCTTTGTCAGGAAAACCAGCTCTGGAGGCGTGACCCAACTTTGCAACTCAACGATGGAAGTATCACAAGGATGAACAAAGCATGACCAATAAGGCAGTTATCGTATTCAGCGGCGGACAAGACTCCACCACCTGCTTGATCCACGCATTGACGCACTACGATGAAGTTCATTGTATTACCTTCGACTACGGCCAACGCCATCGCGCGGAAATTGATGTGGCGCGGCAGCTCTGCCAAAAGCTGGGCGTGAAGGTTCACAAAGTACTGGACACGTCACTATTGAATGAACTGGCAATCAGCAGCCTGACCCGCGACAACATCCCGGTCCCCACCATCAGCTCCGGAGAAAAACTGCCAAGCACATTCGTACCCGGCAGGAACATTCTGTTTTTAACCCTGGCATCTATTTATGCCTATCAAGTGCAAGCGCAGACGGTTATCACTGGCGTTTGTGAAACCGACTTTTCCGGCTACCCCGATTGCCGAGATCAGTTCGTCAAAGCGCTGAACTCCGCGATTGAGTCGGGATTGGACTACGCACTGCACATTGAGACGCCGCTGATGTGGCTGAACAAGGCCGAAACTTGGGCCTTGGCCGACCACTACAACCGGCTGGAGTTTGTCCGCGATAACACGTTGACTTGCTACAACGGGATATTGGGTAGCGGATGCGAAAAATGCGACGCTTGTAAACTACGGGCCAAGGGGCTGAATGAGTTTCTGGAGAGCAAAACGGGAACAATGAAAAGCCTGAGTCAAAAAATAAACCTGAACTAATGAATAGGCATGTAGGGCATGAACCAATACCAATTGATTCATGCCCTCTGCCTTATGCGGCTTGATTTTCTGTTACGTACTTCCTGAATAATGACCTTGCTCCGTAAGCGGGCAGCACATTGAAAACAGCAAAACACATTTTAATGACTACTTGAACATAGACCATCTCAAGGATCTTACTACTTTCCATAACCCCATAAAACGCAATAAAGCAAAAAACAAAACTATCTATTATCACCGCAAAAAAAGTACTGAAAAAAACCCTCAAGAATAGAAAGCGCGAACGGGTGAGCTCTTTTATCCTGCACAGCAAATACGAGTTAACATATTCCGAAAAAAGAAAAGAGACCGACGAGGCAACCAACACAGATGAAACATGCTCCACAACCTCACCATAAGGCCCATCAAGCTTCCACCCCGACAGGCCTGGAAAATGGCTAACCGAAGTTAGCGCGAGCAATATAAGAGCATTGCTCACGAAGGAAAAATATATAGCTCTTCGCGCCAGCCTTAGACCATAAGATTCATTCAAAAGATCGACAATCAAGAACGTCAGTGGATAAAGAAAAACGCCTGGCGTCACAACAACGTCAAAATACTCTATATAAATGAGTTTAACCGCAGCAATATTGGTAAAAACATAAAGAGCGAGTAACGTCAGATTGAGAACGACATAGGTCATCCACGACCGTTCATGACGATCACTTATTTCATATACCGTCAATGCAGCTCCACCCGAGTAGAACTTTCTATACACATCCTTTATCTCAACTTTATTCAGGCTATCGAAAATCTCGCTTTTCAGTAAATCACTGAGCTTGATCTTGATAATCTTCCCCGTGGAGATAACCATGATTACAGCAAGGCTTTTATTTTCAAACCCCAGAAGTTTGAATCGGCTACATTCATGCTCAGCGACCATTAAACCTCTCCTCGACTACTTCTCCCACAATAAAAACGGCACCTAAATCAGGTGTTGGATCACTGGTTAAAAACAACCTCCCAGTTGCCTTTTCGCACACTAAATTCTCCTTACCGCCTCCCCACATCCCTTTTTTCACTATTAACAAATCACCAGCCTCATTGACATCACTTATTCTATTTTCCAGTAAAACACCGATCAAATTGCAAGCCGCACCAAAATAGTAGGTAAGGGGATGAGTTGCAGCCAGTTCACCGATTCGTCTATCGAGACTCTGAAGTAACAAGCCCTCTCTTATGATAGGCACTGCCGCCGGATTTGTATTTCCCAGTAGGGAAATACTACTTTCAATCACTTCCCTCTCTTCAAAATCAATAGTTTCAATCTCTTTATAAGACACTCCAAAAAAATCGGATATTTTACGTATAGTGGACTGTTGAACATTAACAACCCTCCCCTCTAAGATGTTGTAAATCGTCGTCCTGGTCAGACCACTGGAGTTACACAATGACAACCGCGTTTCGCCACGACTTTTTATCAAGTACTTAATATTACTCTTCAGCTTCTCTGTCTTTTCTTTTTTATGCATCAAGTAACCACCTCTCCCCATCAAACACCGACACAGATGATTTCCTGTGAGACCTGCACCCTACCCCTGTGCAAAAACAATATTGCAACCGCGCTAAACAACCGTCAAATAATGTTTCCCTCAATTATTTAAAGATTAATTCCTACAGACCTAGCCTACTTACCTGAAAGATATCTCTTACAGAAATTACAACTTACCTGAAGAACAAACCTACAGAATCAGGGAAGACAACAAAACATGAATCATTTAATTACATAGATGTTCATTTTTTTGATCAATCAAACTGAATTTTCTGGTAATAAATTACCGGCCAGTCAACTTCATATCACCGTCAACCAGATCTGATTGATGCTATGGAACCGGCACTTCTTAACGTTGCTAGGAGCTCCGAAATTGAAAAAGACCACAACAAACTCTCCAGAATCACCCGACCGTTCGGCCTCTGAAGACATCGATGTTTCCAAGCTATCCGACATCACCGAACCCCTGGTCAGCGCGCGCTTGCGCCATCCAAGTCGCCCTGACCCTGTCAGCCACGTCTTCACCATCATTCCAAACATCGACACGGAGTCCTTGCTCTGTCACGCCTGCGAAACCCTCGCGTCCCTGAACGTCATGGCCACCGATCTCGCGTGCGAACTGGAAGGCTCGCGTCGCAATGTGATGCTGGCTATTCAGCAACTGGCTGTGCTTGGTGAGCTTTTGGTTAATCGGGCGCTGGATAACCTCGACCCACCGGGCGGTCTGCCTGCGGCTGCGCCAAAAACTAATGCTGGTTGATCAGGTGTCCGCTCCCATCAGGAGGTTTATTTGTCATGGATCGATACATGCCTATCACCGGCATCGACTGCAAAATCCCGTCTCTTCTGATCGATACCGAAGCACCACTGGACGTATTGCACGAAACCGCGGCCTACCGCATCCGTACCGCGGCTCAACTGCTGGAAAGCTTTGCGCTCAGCGAAGGCGTTCACAGTGAATTGGCTCGAGTTCTGGTGACCTCACTGTGCGACGGTTGTGACTTGATGGATGTCATCGGGCGCCGCTTGCAGGCGCAACTTTTGGTTTAATTGTCCTTAAGCGGATCAAAAGATCGCAGCCTTCGGCAGCTCCTACATTTGGAACGCGTCCTCCTGTAGGAGCTGCCGCAGGCTGCGATCTTTTCGCTTTGCAGCGGATCTCCCTTTGATGTTTTCCCCCTGCAACTGGTCGCTTTCCATCAATCCCCCCACTTCCTCGCCCCCTAGATTAGGACCCACAACAGCAAGCCGTACCGTGCGGCGCCAGGCACCGAGGAGATTGTCCCCATGCAAAACAACCACACCCTCAAGGCTCACAGTTCGATCGATGGCTGGGATCATCAGGACCCGGAAGAAGCCTTCACCCTGCCCTCGCGCTATTTCTACGACGAGACCCTGTTCAAGGCCGAGCGCGACAATATTTTCATGCACGCCTGGCATGTGGCCGGGCACGTGAGTGAGTTTGCCGAGCCTGGGCAGTATGTGGTGACGGATCTGTTCGACCAGAGCGTGGTGGTGGCCAAAAATCGGCAGGGGCAGATCCATGCCTTCCATAACGTTTGCCAGCATCGCGGCAATCGCCTGCTCGAAGAGCGTCGCGGCACCACCGGAGGCGTGGTGCGTTGTGCCTATCATTCGTGGTGCTACGAAATGGACGGCAGCCTGCGCAGCGCGCCCCGTTGCGAGAAGATGAAGAACTTCGAGTTGCAGCAGTTCAACATTCCGCAGATCCGCACCGAGGAAATGGGCGGTTTCATCTACTTCAACCTCGACCCGAAAGCCCCGTCGCTGCGGGACCTATTCCCCGGTGCCGATGAAGAAATGCGCCGGGTGTTCCCGGACCTGGCCAACATGCGCCTGATCGAGGAACAAGACGTGATCGTGCCGGCCAACTGGAAGGTGATCATGGACAACTCCATCGAGGGTTATCACTTCAAGCTGTCGGGGCCGTGCCATATCGACCTGGCCAAGCTGATCGACTTCAAGGGCTATCAGTTGACCAAACGCGACAACTGGTGGACCTACATCGCCCCGGCCAATCTCTCGGTGACCGAAGCCTACGGCGTGCCGCTGCGCAAGGACCTGAACCCGGACGAGTGCTTCTTCAACATCGGCATGTGGCCAAACAACACCTTCTACACCTTCCCGTTCTCGGAGTTTTTGGGGTCGTTCATCATGATTCCACTGGACGCCGAGCGCTCGCTGCTGCGCTTCGGTTACTACTCCAGCAACGCCGAGACCGCGAAAGTCAGCGAGCAATGCATGAAGTGGATGAACGAGGACCTGGGGCCGGAAGACATTGCCCTGAACATTTCGGTGCAGAAAGGCCTGCGTTCACTGGGTTATGACCAGGGCCGCTACATGATCGATGCCCAGCGCAGCAATGAAAGCGAGCATCTGGTGCACCACTTCCACCGGTTGGTGTTCAACGGGATTCATGGAGATTCCGCGATCTGAACCCACCCACATCCTGTAGGAGCTGCCGCAGGCTGCGATCTTTTGACTTTGCTTTTAAAGGACAAGATCAAAAGATCGCAGCCTGCGGCAGCTCCTACAGGGGATCGGTGTTGTGACCCTTCATTTATGGAGCAAAACGAACCATGGCCAACCATGAGTTTGATTACCTGATCGTGGGCGCAGGGTCCGCCGGCTGCGTGTTGGCCAATCGCCTCGGCGAGGACCCCGCCGTGCAAATCCTGCTGTTGGAAGCTGGGCCGGCGGACAAGAGTTGGACCATCGACATGCCGTCCGCCGTCGGGCTGGTGGTCGGCGGTACGCGCTACAACTGGAGCTACAGCTCCGAGCCGGAACCGTACCTGAACGGCCGCCGTATCGGCACGCCTCGCGGCCGGACCCTGGGCGGTTCGTCGTCGATCAATGGCATGGTTTACATCCGTGGCCATGCCCGTGATTACGACGCCTGGGCCGAACAGGGCTGCACCGGCTGGAGTTATCAGGACGTGCTGCCGTACTTCAAACGGGCACAGGCCCATGCCGATGGTGCGGATGATTATCGCGGGGCGACCGGGCATCTGCACGTCACCCCCGGCGACACGCAAACGCCGTTATGCGCGGCGTTTCTCAAGGCCGGCGCCGAGGCTGGCTATGGTTTGAGCGACGATCTCAATGGCTATCGCCAGGAAGCCTTCGGCCCGGTGGATCGCACCACCCGCAACGGACGGCGCTGGAGCACCTCGCGCGGGTATCTGAGTGAAGCGCTGGGCCGGGGCAATGTGCGCGTGAGCACCGATGCCCTGGCGTTGCGCATCCTGTTCAAAGGCCAACGCGCGATTGGTATCGAGTACGAACAGAGCGGTGAAACCCATCAGGTGTTTGCCCGGCGCGAAGTGCTGCTGACCGCCGGTGCGATCAACTCACCACAGCTGTTGTTGCTGTCAGGCGTAGGTCCGGCCTCTGAATTGCGCGATCTGGGCATCACGGTCAAAAAGGACCTGCCCGGCGTCGGCCGGCGCCTCAACGATCACCCGGACACTGTCGTGCAGTACCTGTGCAAAAAACCGGTATCGCTATACCCCTGGACCACCGCGCCGGGCAAATGGTGGATCGGTGCCCGCTGGTTCGCCACCCACGACGGACTGGCGGCGAGCAATCATTTTGAAGCCGGGGCGTTCATCCGCTCCCGGGCCGGCGTCGAACACCCAGACCTGCAACTGACCTTCATGCCGCTGGCGGTGAAACCCGGCAGCGTCGACCTGGTGCCAAGCCATGCCTTCCAGATCCACATCGACCTGATGCGCCCCACCAGCCTGGGCAGCGTCACGCTCAACAGTGCCGACCCCAAACAACCACCGCGCATCCTGTTCAATTACTTGAAAACCGAGCAGGATCGGGCGGACATGCGTGCAGGTGCCAGGCTGGTGCGCGAGATCATCGCGCAACCGGCGATGGCGGCGTTCCGGGGCGAGGAACTGGTACCCGGCGCCCACGCGCAAAGTGATGCAGCGCTGGATGCCTGGGCCCGACAAGTCACGGAAACCGGCTACCATGCCAGCGGCACCTGCAAGATGGGCCCGGCCAGCGATGCCGAAGCGGTGGTCGACCCGCACTTGCGGGTGCATGGCCTCGACGGTTTGCGGGTGGTGGACGCCTCGATCATGCCGATTATCGTCAGCGGCAACACCAATGCGCCGACGGTGATGATCGCGGAGAAAGCCAGTGACATGATTCGTGGCAGGCAATCTTTGCCGGCATCGGATGCACCAGCATGGATTCACCCGCAATGGCAGACACGGCAACGATAGAGATCACACATGAGCAATCAATCGTTCGATGACACTCAAACCCGTTTCACCTGGCGGCGCGGCGATGTCGCGCCGTTGCGGGTCGCGGTGTTGCTGCTACCGTCGTTTTCCAACTTCGGCCTGGCTGCGGTGCTGGAGCCTTTGGCGATTGCCAATTGGCTGAGCCAACGTGAGTTGTTTCAGTGGTCGTTGTTGTCGCTGGACGGCGCACCGGTGCAAGCCAGCAACGGCTTGACCACCGTCGCCAATGACGGTCTGAAGACCGATCAGGGCTTTGATGTGTGCCTGGTGATCGCCAGTTTCGATGTGCACAAACACAGCCGCAACCTGGCGCTCAAGAGCTGGCTGCGCAAACAGGCGCTGTTCGGTGCGGTGTTGATGGGGGTGGAAACCGGCACCGAGTTGCTGGCGGCGGCTGGTGTGCTCGACGGTTATGAAGCGGCGGTGCATTGGGACAACTTGCAGGGCTTTCAGGAAAGTTATCCACGGGTCCATGCCAAGCCGCAGCTCTACACCCTGGAACGCCAACGCATGACTTGCGCCGGCGCCACCACCACGCTGGACATGTTGCTGGGCTGGATCGGACAGAGTGTCGACAGCGAACTGGCCCGGGAAATCGGCATGCACTTGCTGATGGGCCAGGTGCGGGCGCCGGCGGACAACCAGCTCGACGGCGGCCTGACCAGCACCGGGATGTACGGCAACAAGATTCGCCGGGCGGTGCAGTTGATGGAACAGGCGCTGGAAGAGCCGCTGGATTGCGAAGCGATTGCCGGCCAGGTCGGGTTGTCGCGACGGCAACTGGAACGGCAATTCAAACATCAGACCGGCCTGTCGCCGCTCAAGTATTACCTCACCCTGCGGCTGGCCAAGGCCCACAGCTTGTTGCAACAGACGCGCCTGAGCGTGGCCCAGGTTGCCGCCTGCTCGGGCTTTGGTTCGTTGGAACATTTTTCCCGCACCTACCGCGCCCGCTTCGGTTGCCCCCCCAGCGAAGACCGCAGCCAGGTCTGGACCGCCCCCGTGATGCGCCAGCCGCTGCGCAAGGAGCAACGACCGGCCAAGGTGTAGTGAGGCAATCGCTTTTCGTAGGAGCCAGGCTCCTGCTCCAGCGAAGGCGCTCTGACGCAACTGCATTTCGCTTTTTGCTTTTCGTAGGAGCCAGGCTTGCCGGCGAAGGCGTATTTGAGGACGCCTTCGCCGGCAAGCCTGGCTCCTACGGGGTTCGCTGTTCGGCGGTCACACGGCGGTACTCGGGCTCCTGCCCCAGCGAAGGCGCTCTGACGCAACTGCATTTCGCTTTTTGCTTTTCGTAGGAGCCAGGCTTGCCGGCGAAGGCGCTTTTGAGGACGCTTTCGCCGGCAAGCCTGGCTCCTACAGATCCCGGTGACCGGCAGTCATTAGGCGGTACTCAGGTTCCTCTTCGTCCAGAATTCCCATCAGTGCATTGAAATGCTTGTCGGCAAAGCCCGGATACTCGAGCCATTGCCGGCAGGTCTTGCGCGCGATGTCATCGCTGGCGATGCGCAACTCACGCCCCGTCGACAGCGCGGTGATGTAGGTCTCGCACGCCCGCTCGAAGTAATACAGATCATCAAACGCCTGGGCGATGCTCGGTGCCGCCACCAACACGCCGTGATTGCCCATCAACAGAATCGGCTTGCCCCCCAACAGGCGGCTGACCCGCTCGGCCTCGTCCCCCAGCCCCATTCCGTCAAAACCGTCATCGATGACCACGCGCTCGAAAAAACGCATGCAGTTCTGCTCGATGGGCGGCAGCCGCGAATCCTTGAGGCACGCCAATGCCGTCGCATATTTCGAATGGGTGTGCAGGATGCATCGGGCATGGGGCTGGTTGCGATGCAAGGCGCTGTGCAAGGCCCAAGCAGTAATGTCCGGCGCGTCCGGGCGGTCGAGGCTAGCCGGGTCATCGGCGTTGACCAGCAGCAAATCGCTGGCCCTGATTCGTGAGAAGTGCTTGCCGTAAGGGTTGATCAAAAACTCCCGACCGTCCCCGGACACCGCCACGCTGAAGTGATTGGCGATGGATTCGTGCAAGTTCAGCCGCGCGGCCCAGCGAAACGCACAGGCCAGGCGAATTCTCAGTTGCTCAACGGATTGACTCATCCCGTACTCCACAGAGGTTGATCGGTTGCCTGGCAGTGTAGAGACGCGTCTTGCGCGCACTTGATGGGAAACGACATTGACTGCCGTTATTTCACAGCGCCGCAATTGCTGGAAAACGGCGCGCTTATGCCGCGTTTGATCAAGAGCGCCCCCGCGCCCACCGCCATAGTGACGGCCACGACCCACCTGGCTGGAGACGCCCATGCTGCAGATTCATTTGTTCATCGCGGGCCATTGGCAGGCGCCACAGGTGCAGCGCTATCGCGATGTGATCAACCCTGCCACCGAGGAAGTGCTGGCACAGGTGGCCGTCGCCGATGCCGTGGATGCACAGCAGGCCATCGACGCCGCGCGCCTGGCGTTCGATCACAGCCCCTGGCCGACAATGCCGGTGACCGAACGCGCACAACTGCTGCAAAAAATCGCTGCCTTGATCGAACAGGACGCCGAGCACCTGGCCCGCCTGGAAACCCTCAACGCCGGTAAAACCCTGGGCGAAAGCCTTGGCGACATCGGCAACGTGGTGGCAACCTTCCGCTATTACGCGGCACTGCTGGAAAGCGAAAGCGCCAGCGTCAACAGCCATGCGCCGGCCCATGTCATCAGCTTCAACCAGCGCGAACCCGTGGGCGTGTGCGCCTTGATCGCACCGTGGAACTACCCCCTGCTGCAAGCGGTGTGGAAAATCGCCCCGGCCCTGGCCGCCGGCAATACCGTGGTGTTCAAACCCAGCAGCCTGACACCGATGACGGCACATCGCCTGACCGCCCTGCTGGCCCAGGCCGGTGTACCCGACGGTGTATTCAATCTGTTGTGCGGCGGCGGGGATGTCGGTGAAGTACTCGCCGCCAGCCATGACGTAGACCTAGTGTCGCTGACCGGTGGTGCGGGTGCCGGGGGCAAGGTGATGCGCGCCGCCAGCGGCAACTTCAAGCGCGTGGCCCTGGAACTGGGCGGCAAGAATCCGAACATCGTGTTTGCCGACGCCGATTTCGAGGTGGCGTTGGATCAGGCACTGAACGCGGTGTTTTTCAATGCCGGGCAAATCTGCTCGGCCGGCTCGCGACTGTTGATCGAAGACAGCATTCATGATCGGTTTGTCGAGGCATTACAGCAACGCATCTCAAGAATTCGCCTGGGCAGTGGCCTCGATCAATCCACACAAATGGGCCCGTTGATTTCCGCCGGCCAGCGCGACCTGATCCTGACGATGATTGCCGGTGCCGTCGAACAAGGCGCGACGTTGTTGGCCGGTGGCACGATCCCCGAGCAGTTCGATCGAGGCTTCTGGTTGCGCCCAACCTTGCTCGGCAACGTTACGGCCGATATGCGCATCGCCCGGGAAGAAATCTTCGGCCCGGTGATCACTGTCGAGCGTTTCAGCGGCGAAGCCCAGGCCCTGCAGCTGGCCAACGACACGCCCTATGGCCTGGCGGCCGGCGTCTGGACCCGAGACATTGGCAAGGCGTACCGCATGGCCAAGCGGTTGCGGGTCGGGACCCTGTGGATCAACGACTACAACGCCGCTTTCCCGCAGGCGCCATGGGGCGGCTACAAGTCCAGCGGCATTGGTCGCGAACTGTCCCGGGCCGGGCTCGATGAGTTCACCGAACTCAAGCACATCTACCTCAATACCCAGCCGGCGGCGCTGAATTGGTTTGGTGTCGATCAACCGACCACTTAAAGCGAATACAACCCTGTGGCGAGGGGATTCATCCCCGTTGGGCTGCGAAGCAGCCCCGCTTATCCCTAAACAGAAGGGGACTGCTGCGCAGTCCAACGGGGATGAATCCCCTCGCCACAGCAAAGTTTGTGAAATTCCAAAACAAGAACAACAGCACCTTGAGGAGTCGATCCATGAAAGCCTTGCTCTTGCTTGCATCCCTCAGTATTCCGTTGCTCGCCCACGCCGCCGAACCGGAATCCTGCGCCACGGTGCGCTTTTCCGACGTCGGCTGGACCGACATCACCGTCACCACCGCCGTCGCCAGCGAAGTGCTGGAATCGCTGGGCTACAAGACCAAAACCACCCTGCTGTCGATCCCGGTGACCTACCGCGCCTTGTCGTCCGGCAAGGAACTGGACGTGTTCCTCGGCAACTGGATGCCCACCACTGAAAACGACATCAAGCCCTACCGCGACGCCGGCACCGTGGAGACCGTGCGCGCCAACCTGCACGGCGCCAAATACACCCTGGCCGTGCCCGACTACGTGTACGACGCCGGGCTGCATGACTTTGCCGACATCGCCAAATTCAAGGACAAACTCAACGGCCAGCTTTACGGCATTGAACCGGGCAACGACGGCAACCGGTTGATCCAGAGCATGATCGATAAGAACGCCTTCGGCCTGGAGGACTTCAAGATCATCGAATCCAGCGAAGCGGCGATGCTCTCGCAACTCAAGCGCACCACCCGCAAGAACGAATGGATGGTGTTCCTGGCCTGGGAACCGCACCCGATGAACACCCGCAACAAGATGAAGTACCTCAGTGGCGGTGATGACTACTTCGGCCCGAACTACGGCCAGGCCACGGTCTACACCAACGTGCGCAAGGGCTACCTCACTGAATGCAGCAACGTCGGCAAGGTCCTGCAGAACATGGAGTTCAGCCTGGCAATGGAGAACCAGTTGATGGATGCGGTGTTGAATCAGAACCAGAAACCGAGGGCGGCAGCAAAAGCCTGGTTGAAGGCCAACCCGGCGGTGTTGCAGGCCTGGCTTTCCGGCGTGAGCAGCCGCGATGGCAAGGATGGACTGGCGATGGCCAGTGCGCGGTTGGCCGCCCAATAACTGATAACACCAACCCCCTGTAGGAGCGAGCATGCTCGCGATGGCGTCCTTCCAGTCAATAAAGCACTGACTGATAAACCGCTATCGCGAGCATGCTCGCTCCTACAGTAGTTCTTCAGCGATCACCCCATCTCATTCCCCTGCGATACCACCTGACGATCGGCAGCAAAAATAAATTGCGACTAAATATGACATGCGTCATATTACATGCGTAATTAAATGCCGTTTCCTACAGGTAGCCCTCCATGACCAGCATGCCTTCCGTTGAGCCCGACCTGGCTGTCCCGGTAATCACGCCCAAGCCTCCCCTGCTCAAACGCCTGCTTTTGCCTACCGTCGGCATCGCTGCCTTGGTGCTGGCCGGTGTGTATGGCGCTCATTGGTGGACCACCGGCCGTTTCATCGAGGAAACCGACGACGCCTACATCGGCGGCGACGTGACGGTGATCGGGTCGAAGGTCGCCGGTTACATCGACGAAGTGCTGGTGACCGACAACCAGAAGGTCAAGGCCGGCGATGTGCTGATCCGCCTCGATTCCCGGGATTACCGCGCCACCCTGGCCAAGGCCGAAGGCGCAGTGGCGGCGCAGGAGGCCCTGCTGGCCAATCTCGACGCCATCGAACAACTGCAACAGGCGGTCATCGGCCAGGCCCGCGCCGGTATCGATGCCGCCGGGGCCGAAACCGCCCGTTCGCGGGATGACGATGCCCGCTATAAAAAACTGGTCAGCACCAACGCTGTTTCGGTGGAAAGCGCCCAGCGGGCCAATGCCACGTTCAAGACCGCCCAGGCCCAAAGCAGCCGCGCCCAGGCTGAACTGCTGGCGACGCAACGGCAGTTGAACGTAATCGCCACACAGAAACAGCAAGCCCGCGCCGCCTTGATTCAAGCCAAGGCCGAACGTGACCTGGCGCAACTGAATGTCGGTTACACCGAACTGCGGGCACCGGTCGATGGCGTAATCGGCAATCGCCGGGCGCGGGTCGGCGCCTATGCCCAGGCCGGTTCGCAATTGCTGTCGGTGGTGCCATCGAGTGGGTTATGGGTCGACGCCAACTTCAAGGAAGACCAACTGGCGCGCATGGTGCCGGGGCAGCGCGTGGTGATTCATGCCGACGTGCTTTCGGGGCAGACCTTCCACGGTCATCTGGACAGCCTGGCGCCGGCCAGCGGCTCACAATTCAGCGTACTGCCACCGGAAAACGCCACCGGCAACTTCACCAAGATCGTGCAGCGGGTGCCGGTGCGGATTCACCTTGATCCGGCCGACAGCGTGCTCGGTCACCTGCGTCCGGGCCTGTCGGTCACCGCGCAAGTGGACACCCGTGAAGCGCCGGATGCGCCAGCCGTGGCCAGCGCGCCATGAGCCGCGCCCTCGCCGTCCCGGCGCAACCGTTCAATGCCGCGGACATGGCCACGGCGACCAAGGTCTTCGCCTTCGCCAGCATGTGCGTCGGCATGTTCATTGCGTTGCTGGACATCCAGATTGTCTCGGCCTCGCTGCGTGACATTGGCGGTGGCCTGTCGGCCGGCACCGACGAAACCGCCTGGGTGCAAACCAGTTACCTGATCGCCGAAATCATTGTGATCCCGCTGTCCGGCTGGTTGTCGCGGGTGTTCTCCACGCGCTGGCTGTTCTGTGCCTCCGCCGTGGGTTTCACCCTGACCAGCCTGCTCTGCGGCGTGGCCTGGAACATCCAGAGCATGATCACCTTCCGCGCTCTGCAAGGTTTTGTCGGCGGTTCGATGATTCCGATGGTGTTCACCACGGCGTTCGTTTTCTTCAATGGCAAGCAGCGAGTGATTGCCGCCGCCACCATCGGAGCCGTGGCTTCGCTGGCCCCCACCCTCGGCCCGGTGATCGGAGGCTGGATCACCGACGTGTCCTCCTGGCACTGGCTGTTCTACATCAACCTGGTGCCGGGGATATTTGTCGCAGTGGTCGTGCCGATGCTGGTGAAGATCGACCAACCGGAACTGTCGCTGCTCAAGGGCGCCGACTATCTGAGCATGGTGTTTCTGGCGTTGTTCCTCGGTTGCCTGGAATACACCCTCGAAGAAGGCCCGCGCTGGAACTGGTTCAGTGACCGCACGATTCTGACCACTGCGTGGATCAGCGGCTTGGCCGGGCTGGCCTTCATCGGCCGGACCCTGCACGTGGCCAATCCGATCGTCGATTTGCGTGCCCTGAAGGATCGCAACTTCGCCCTCGGCTGTTTCTTCTCGTTCGTCACCGGGATCGGCCTGTTCGCCACCATTTACCTGACGCCGCTGTTTCTCGGTCGGGTACGCGGCTATGGCGCGCTGGACATTGGTCTGGCGGTTTTCTCCACCGGTGTGTTCCAACTCATGGCGATTCCGCTGTATGCCTTTCTGGCCAACCGCGTCGACCTGCGCTGGATCATGATGACCGGCCTTGGACTGTTCGCCCTGTCGATGTGGGATTTCAGCCCGATCACCCATGACTGGGGCGCCAGGGAATTGATGCTGCCACAAGCCTTTCGCGGGATTGCACAGCAACTGGCAGTGCCACCGGCGGTGACCTTGACCTTGGGCGGGTTGGCACCGGCGCGGCTCAAACATGCTTCGGGATTGTTCAACCTGATGCGTAACCTGGGTGGCGCCATCGGCATCGCTGCCTGCGCGACCATCCTCAACGATCGCACCAACCTGCACTTCACCCGGTTGGCGGAAAACCTCAACAGCACCAATGAAGCAATGAACCAGTGGCTGTCGCAAGTCGGCAACAACTTCGCCACCCTCGGCCAGAGCGGCGATGTCGGTGTCACGGCGAGCCTCCACCAACTATGGCTGCTGACCTACCGCGAAGCGCAAACCCAAACCTATGGCGACGCGTTCCTGATGATCATGGCCTGCTTCATCATCGCCACGGCGATGGTCCCCTTGATGCGCAAGGTGCAACCACCGCCAGCGCCGAGTGCGGATGCGCATTGAGCCCTATCGCGGGCAAGCCCGCTCCTACAGGATCTCCACCGACTGTAGGAGCGAGGCTTGCCCGCGATGGCGTCGGCACATTCAACGTTGATGTGACTGACCGACCGCCATCGCGAGCAGGCTCGCTCCTACAGTTATTAGAGGATTTCAGGCTTGCGGCATTTTACGGAAGCCCACCGCCAAGCGATTCCAGCTGTTGATGGTGTTGATCGCCACGGTCAGGTCGACCATTTCCTTGGGCGTGAACTGTTTGCTGACGAACTCGTAGTCTTCGTCCGGAGCGTGGGTCAGGCTCAGTTGGGTCAGGGATTCGGTCCACAGCAAGGCGGCGCGTTCGCGGTCGGTGAAAAACGGTGCTTCGCGCCAAGCGGTGACGGCAAACAGGCGACGGGTCGTTTCACCGCCCTTGATGGCATCGGTGGTGTGCATGTCGATGCAGAAGGCACAGCCATTGATTTGCGAGGCGCGTAGCTTGACCAGTTCGATCAGGGGCTTTTCCAGTGGCAGTTTGGAAACGGCGGTTTCCAGGGCAATCATGGCTTTGAGGGCATCAGGGCTTGCGGTGTAGAAATCGATACGGGACTGCATGACAGGCTCCAGGACAAGTGGGTGTGCAGATACGTTAGTCCCACCGACGTCTTGTACAAATAGCCAATCTTCGGGAAGTCGAGGAGGCCACTGGCGACAACCGCTCAATAAAGTGCGAAATGACAAAAGCCTCGCCCCTACAGACAGTGGATATCCTGTAGGAGCGAGGCTTTCCCGCGATGGGCGTCAACGAAAACGCGTGCTCCACGATCGAAGCCGTGCCTGCTATCCGCGCAGCGGCCTGGCGCTGTAAAACTCAACCCGCCCGCTTGAGCAACCACTGCAAAAACCCTTTCTTACGCACCACCACCGGCACTTCCTGAGTCAGCGTCTGCACCTTGTGCAAACGGAAATCCAACAGGGTTTTCATGGCGTCGTTGATGTCCTGGCGGGCGTCCAGGCAAGGTTTGAGGTAACTCTCTTCAATGCGATACAGCGAGCAAAAGGTCTTCGCGCTGAATTCAGCCTTGGACGAGCTCTCGGTCAGGATCCCCGCTTCGCCGATCACCTCCCCCGGCCCCATGCGCCCGGTTTCGATGGACGAACCGTGCACGCTCAATGTCACCGATACCACGCCGGACTCGATGATGAATAAGTGATGACTGACCTCCCCCGCCGCCAGGATCGTCTCGCCAGCGCGGAAGGTCTGCAGGTTCATGTTCTGGCTGAAGGTTTCTTTTTCTTCCTGGCGTAACGTCGAGAAGATCGGCGAGCTCTCGAGCAGCGCCCGTGGCCGTGAGGTGTCGCCCTGCGGATTGGGCTCCACGCTCGACAGCAGGTCGACCCCGGCGGCCTTCAAGTGCCGATACGCCAGATCGAACAGTTGATTGCGCACCGAGCGCTTTTCGCTCATCGAAGCGACGAAACCGCTGATTTCATATTCCGTGCCGGCGGCGTTCGAGCTTTTGAGCGCCACTTTCGGACCAGGTGAACTCAACAGCGTGCGGCAGCCCTGCATCGCCCGCTCAAGGGCATCGATCACGGTGTGCGGGCGCACATGGGGGCTGACCTGCAAGCTGATCGAAACACCGAACATATCGCTGGGTCGGCTGAAATTGGTGATCTTGGCCTTGGCCGCCAGCGAGTTGGGAATCACGATCATGCTGCCTTCGGAGGTTTGCAGCCGCGTGGCCCGCCAATCGATGTCGATCACCCGGCCTTCGGTGCCGTCGATGGCGATCCAGTCATCCAGTTGATAGGGCTTGGTGGTGTTCAGGACAATCCCGGAAAACACGTCGCTGAGGGTACTTTGCAGGGCCAGGCCGACGATGATCGCCAGGGCGCCAGAGGTGGCCAGCACGCCCTTGACCGGCAGATTGAGCACATAGGCCATGGACGCGATCACCGCGACCAGGAAAATCACCGCGCCGAGCAGATCCTGCAACAGGCGCCCGGTATGCCCCACCCGTTGCATCATCACCGCGCCAATCAACACTGTCAGGGTGCGTGCGGCAAACAACCACCAGGCGATTTGCAGGCCGGTGGCCGCCAGGTTCAATGGCACATTGTCGACCCAGGGGGCGGGCTCCATCGGGTTCAGGCCTTCGTTGAACAGCAGCAGGCTGTACAACGAGAAAATCACCAGCCGCACCAGGAGTTTCCAGTTGTGGTGGCTGGCACCGACAAAGCGCCATAACACCAGATCGATCAGGAGCAGGATCAGGGCACAGATCAGCGGGTGTTCGGCGAGCAATGACAGCATCAAGCAACTCCAGCAAGGGCCATTAATGCAATATCGCATACATTGTAGGAGCTGCCGAAGGCTGCGATCTTTTGATCTTGGTTTTTAACCAATTGAAAGCCGCCGAAGATTAAAAGATCGCAGCCTTCGGCAGCTCCTACAGGGGGGGCGATGGGGTTGCTTAACCCTGCATCCGGCCGAAGCGCCCGGACTGGTAGTCGGCGAAGGCCTGGTGGATTTCCTGCTCGGTGTTCATCACGAACGGGCCGTGACCGACGATGGGCTCGTCGATCGGTTCGCCGCTGAGCAGCAGCACCACCGCGTCCTCGCTGGCTTCAAGGGTCAGTCGGTCGCCATCGCGTTCGAACAGTGCCAACTGCCCCGGACGCGCCGATTCAAGTCCATTGATCTGAACCGAACCGCGCAGGACCACCAGCGCCGTGTTGCGTCCTTCATGCAGATCCAGGCTGAGCAACTTGCCGGCATTGAGGCGCAAGTCCCAGACATCGATCGGTGTGAAGGTGCGCGCCGGCCCCTGTTGGCCGTCGAACTCTCCGGCGATCAGACGCACGCTGCCGGCATTGTCCTTCAGGGCAATGCGCGGGATATCGCGATCCAAAATGCCCTGGTAACCGGCATCGGCCATTTTGTCCTTGGCGGGCAGGTTGACCCACAGCTGGACCATTTCAAGGGTGCCGCCGCGCTTGGCGAAGTCTTCGGAATGAAACTCCTCATGAACAATCCCTGAAGCCGCTGTCATCCATTGCACATCGCCGGGACCGATCTTGCCGCCGCTGCCGGTGGAGTCGCGGTGTTCCACTTCACCTTCGTAAACGATGGTCACGGTTTCGAACCCACGGTGTGGGTGCTGGCCCACGCCACGCCGCTCGGTCGTCGGGGTAAATTGCGCGGGGCCGGCGTGATCCAGCAACAGGAACGGGCTGATGTGCTTGCCCAGGTTGTCGTAGGAAAACAGTGTGCGAACCGGGAAACCGTCGCCGACCCAATGGGCCCGCGGGCTGGTGTAGATACCGATGATGTTTTTCATGGTGTCTCCTGAAAAGTGGGTAAAGCCATGAATACAGCTTAAAACCATGAACAATATGGCGCTAGACAGCAAAAACCGGCTTCATCGTTCCACCTGCAGAACGATGATCAGCACGAGCTTATGATGTGGGCGGGCGCAAGTAAGCGACTGACTCAACGACCTGCATGATTTTTGAAGCGCTGGGTAAGGCACGAGGACCGAGCCGCCCCCATCGCGGGCAAGCCTTGCTCCTACGGACGTGTATTGTTCAAAAATATCGCGAACACCCCCAGCCCTGTAGGAGCAAGGCTTGCCCGCGATGGCGCCGGACTGAACACCACCAACTCATCAGACTGACTCCAGATTCTTGACCTGCGGTAAACATTGCTTTGCCCATCCAGCGGTTTTTCTCACGGGTGCCAGCGCGGATACTCGTGCCCATTCCCACTGCAACCTCTGGAGTCCTACATGTCTATCCCCGCTTTCGGTCTGGGTACCTTTCGCTTGCAAGGCCAAGTGGTCATCGATTCGGTCAGCACTGGCCTTGAACTGGGCTACCGGACCATCGACACCGCGCAAATCTACGAGAACGAAGCCGAGGTCGGTGAGGCCATTGCGGCCAGCGGCATTCCTCGTGAAGACCTGTTCATCACCAGCAAGATCTGGGTCGCCAACTATGCTGGCGATCGCCTGATCGAAAGCCTGAAAGAAAGTCTGCAAAAACTGCGGACCGATTATCTGGACCTGACCCTGATCCACTGGCCGTCGCCGGAAGATGCCGTGCCGGTCGAAGAATTCATGGGAGCCCTGCTCGAAGCCAAGCGCCTGGGCCTGACCCGCCAGATCGGTGTCTCCAACTTCACCGTCGACCTGATGCAACAAGCCATCGCCGCCGTCGGTGCCGAGCACATCGCCACCAACCAGATCGAACTGCACCCGTACCTGCAAAACCGCAAGGTCGTCGAGTTCGCCCACAGCCAGGGCATCCACATCACCTCGTACATGACCCTGGCCTATGGCGAAGTGCTCAAGGACCCGGTCATTGCCCAGATTGCCGACCGCCTGCAAGCGACCCCGGCGCAAGTCACCCTGGCCTGGGCCATGCAATTGGGGCATGCGGTGATTCCTTCCTCCACCAAAACCGCCAACCTCGCCAGCAACCTCAAGGCCTGCGCCATGAAGCTGAGCGATGCCGACATGGCATTGATCGCCGGCCTGGATCGCGGCCATCGCCTGACCAGCCCGAAAGGTATTGCACCGCTCTGGGATTGAAACGCGGGGGGAGATTAATCTTCAGCCTTGCTCAAGATGGTGTTCCAGACGCGTCATAGCCTGATGTAACTGATCGACCGCAGCGTCGATCAGTGAGGCATCGCCCTCGGCGCAGGCACGTTCCAGTTGCTCGCAACACTCGACCAGCCGATATGCCCGGACCATCTGCGCCCCGCCCTTGATGCGGTGCGCCAGCGCCTGCAAGGCGTGGTCGTTGCCACTGGCATGCTCTTGCAACAGACGCACGCGGTCATCACGGTTGGTCACGGCCAGGTCGCGCAGCAGCTCTTCGATCAGCTCATTGTCGACGCCCGTGTATTGCCGCAACCCGCCCAGGTCGATCTCGGCCGCGGCAACCGCTTCGGCCGCGTCTGCCGACTCGCCGGAAAATCTGTTGGCCAACCAGGCACTCAGTTCGACCAGCCGAATCGGTTTGAACAGGCAGTCGTCCATACCCGCTTCAATACAACGAATTTTCTCTTCGGGCTGGGCGTTGGCAGTGAAACCCAGGATCACGGTCGGCGAGCCCACCAGGAACCGCTCCTCATCGCGAATCGCACCCGCCAGTTCATAACCGCTGACCAGCGGCATGTTGCAATCGGTGATGACCAGATCGATGGCCTGTTCACGCCATTGCTCGAAACCTTGCTGACCATCCTCTGCCACCTCCACCTGATGCCCCAGGTAACTCAATTGGCGCGAAAGCAACAAGCGATTGGCCGGGTAATCATCGACCACCAGAATCTTCAGTGAGCGAACCCTCGGCAGCGATTCACCCTCAGACACTTCAATGGCGGGCAGCGCCTGCAATGCGACCAGTTCAAGACGGATATCCACGCGCGTGCCGCGCCCCAGCACGCTGTCGAGTTGCAGGCGCCCGCCCATCTTTTCGCACAACGAACGGCTGATCACCAATCCCAGACCGGAACCCTGCCGACCGGATTGCGGGTTGTTCCCGGCCTGCACGAACGGGCTGAACAGACGTTGTTGGTCATAGGCACTTATGCCGACGCCGCTGTCCTCGACACACACATTGATCGCCAGACGGTCCGGCGGCGCGGGCACAACCTGCAACGTCAGACTGACCTCACCTTCGTGGGTGAACTTGATGGCATTGCTCAGCAGATTGGACAGCACCTGTTTGAAACGCGTGGGGTCGATCAGCACGTCGCGGTCACTGTGCGCGTCCAGCTCGACGCGCCATTGCAGATTTTTCTGCCGTGCCAGGCCTTCGAAGACCCGGCACACGGACACCACCAAGCCGTGCAGATTGGCCCGCTCCGGCGCCAGCGACAAATGCCCGGACTCGATACGGGCGATGTCCAGAATATCGCCGATCAATGCCAGCAGCTGTTGCCCGGCATTGGATGCCACTTCGATGGCCGCGCGGTCGGTGATGCCCTTGTCGGCCTGATTCTGTGCCAGCTCAAGCATGCCCAGCAGGGCATTCATCGGCGTGCGGATCTCATGGCTCATGGTGGCCAGGAAGGTGGTCTTGGCCCGGTTGGCATCGTCGGCGGCGTCCTTGGCGTCCTGCAATTGTCTGAGCCATTGCTGGCGCTGGCGAATCTGTCGACGCTGCCAGGCCATCGCGCTCAGGGCCAGTACCAGCAAGACGCCGATGGCGGCGAATCCCTGGAGAATGGCTTGTCGATGTCGTAGCCAGGGGCTTTGCTCCACCATCAAGTCATTGCGCCAGGGCAGCGTCAGTTCCTCGATTTCTTCAGGCGGGATGCTCAGCAAGGCCTTGTCCAGGATCGAATGCAACTCGGTCGCCTGTTGACTGGTTGCCAGGGTACTGCGCGCCGGATCGGTGCCCACCGTACTGGTCACCTGCAGGCGATCGCGGTATTGCCGGGAAATCAGGTAACGGGCGCCGATCAATGAATGGATACTGCCGTCGGCCTTGCCCTGGGCAACCATTTCCATGGCGTCCGCCGACAGCGGCGCCTCCACCAGGCGGATCAACGGGAAGTGTTGCCGCACGAACTCGCCAGCCACATTACCGAGGGTCAATGCCAGGGTTTTTCCGGCCATTTCATCAAGGGTCCCGGGGCTGTTCGGCGCCACGCGAGTGACCAGCACGGAAGGACTGGTCAGGAAGGCTCGGGTAAACAGCAAGTCCTCTTCACGTCGAGTGCTTAAGCCGATGCCGGCCAACACATCGACCTCACCGCTCTTGATGCCCTGCACCATTTCACTCACTGACCGCATGGCGCGGATGTCGAATTGCAACCCGGTGCGCAGACTGATTTTGGTCAAGACATCGACGCCGATCCCGCGATATTTACCGTCACTGTCGATGAAGGTGATCGGTGGGATGTTCTCGTTGATCGCCACGCTCACGCGAGGGTGTCGATCAAGCCAGCGTTGCTCGGCCACGCTCAGTTGCAGTGATTGCGTGCCCGGCATCGACACCCCGCTCGCTCCCCAGCGCCGCAGGATGTTCATTTGCTCGTTGGTCGTGATCGCCGCCAATGCCTGGTTGACGATGCGCAACAACCGGCGGTTGTCGGCGGCCATGGCGAAGGCGAAGCGCCCCGATTCCATACTCGAAAAGTCGGCCAGCTGGACATTGTTGAGGTAGTTTTTGCGGATCAGGTAATGGGCGCTGATCGCATCGCCCAGGTAGACATCGGCCTGACCGAACGCCACCGCGCCCACCGCCGAGAGCGCCGAAGGGAAAAGCTGAACATTCGCCTGGGGATAGAACTGCTGCACCCGTTGTTCGGGTAAGTAGTGATACAGAGTCGCCAGTCGCTTGCCGGCCAATGTCGGGGCAGGCAATGGCGGCGAGTCCGTGCGGGTCACCAGGACCGGTTGATCGACCGCATAGGCGCTGGACATTTGCAGCTGCGGATCCTGCGCCTCATAGCTATTGGCCGTTCCCAACAGGTCCGCCGTCCCCTGCTTGATCGCCCGGACCGCCTCTGCCCTGGACGCGTAACGCTGTACCTCGACCTCCACCTGTAGCAACTGCCGGAGCAGGCCGGCGTAGTCCGCCGTTACCCCTTCAAGCGCCTGGCCGCTGGTGGTGATATCAAAGGGCGGATAGTCGGGGGCCGAGACAGCAAGGGTCAATCGAGCCTTCTGTCGCAACCAGCGAGCATCGGCCTGCGACAGTTTGACGCCATACCCTTCCACGCTGGAACGTCCCAGCAACGTCAAGGATTGCGGCTGCGCACTGAGCGTTGTTGCCCATAGGCAAATGCCAAATACCAGCAGGTTTTTCAGGCGGCACAGGTGTCGGAGGCTGTTCATTCAGATCAGGTGATTGCGCAGGGCTAGATCTCGCAGATGCACCAATGACTCCACATTGAGTTTCTCGACCAAGCGGGTTTTGTAGGTGCTGACGGTTTTGTGGCTCAAATGCAGATCTTCGGCGATGGCCTTGTTGCTCATGCCCCGGGCCAGGTACTGGAAGATTGTCATCTCGCGGTCCGACAGATTGTCGATCATCTGCTTTTCGCTTCGCTGAAATAAGCTCATCGACACCGAACTCGATGGAAGCTGGGTGAAATAGGTGTAACCACCCCTCACGGCATGAACGGCTTTTTGCAGATGTTGCAGATCGTTGGTCTTGGCAACATAGGCCGCGGCACCCGCGCGCATGCAGCGATCCTGAAAGAACTCTGCCAGCTTGGACGTGAAGACCACGACCCGGCACCCTATTTCGCTGGCCTGGATCCGTGCCAGCACCTCCAGCCCGTCGAGATACGGAATGTCCAGGTCCAGCACCACCAATTCCGGATGGTGTTCGCGTATCGCCGGCAAGACTTCATTGCCGCTTTCAACTTCATGGATACGCTTGAATCCTTCCTGCCTGAGTACGATTTTGACCGCGCCGCGAATCACCGGATGATCATCCACAATCAGCACTGAATTCATGGCAACTCCCTGGGCAATAACACGACGATTGGGCCAAAGTACGCATCGGACGCAGTGGCTGCGCTCAGACCTTGGCATGGATATCTGCGTCGGGCTACCTGATAGAAATGACAGTTCCGACAAGCGGTAAATGTCGATCGACGAGCGCCATCTGCTGGCGCAGAGACGCAAGGTCCGGCAACACCGCGTGGCTCACCTGAACCTTTTTCTGCTCACAGGCAGGAATCAGCGGCAGCCGTGCCTGCTGGCCGTCGTAGATCAAAACGCGATTTAACTGATGATGATCGAGGCAATAGTCCAGCAGATTCAGCCTGTTGCCCGTGAACGCCGCATTGATGACCAGCAGATCGAACGGCTCGCTGGCGTAGTCCACCCATGCCAGCAACTCATCCAGGCTTTGCACCGGTGCAATCCGGTAATAATCGAGCTGATTGAACCAACGCTCGATTCTCAACCGGTTAAAGTGTTGTTCGTCCGCGATCAGGATGCGTAATGACTTGTTCGACAAGATAGCCCCCGCAGGCAGGCCCGAATGAATGAGCGCGCAAGGCTACGGAAGACCTCCGGGGCTTTCTGTAGGACTTTTCCGAAATACCACCCCCCATTGGATACGGACTACCCTGTAGGAGCGAGCCTGCTCGCGAAAAACGCCCGAACACCGCGATCATTCAGACAACCCGCGTTATCGTTGACCTCCATCGCGAGCAGGCTCGCTCCTACAAGGGAAGCGGGCAACATCATTGCCAGCCAAACCGCCGAATGTAGAACCCCTTCACCGCCTGGGTCAGGCCCATGTACGCCAGCAGGATCACCGGCAGGAACACAAAGTACAGCGACGGCAACGCCTGCAGTTTGAAGTAGTGCGCCAGCGGCCCCATCGGCAGGAAAATCCCCACGGCCATGATGATCCCCGTCATCACCATCAATGGCGTCGCCGCGCGGCTTTGCAGGAACGGCACTTTCGGCGTGCGAATCATGTGCACGATCAACGTCTGGGTCAGCAGCCCGACCACGAACCAGCCGGACTGGAACAAGGTCTGGTGGTCCGGGGTGTTGGCGTCGAACACGTACCACATCAGGGCGAAGGTGGTGATATCGAACACCGAGCTGATCGGCCCGAAAAACAGCATGAACCGCCCGACATCCGCCGGCTGCCAGCGCTGCGGTTTCTTCAGCATCTGGGCGTCGACGTTGTCGAACGGGATGGCGATCTGGGAGATGTCGTAGAGCAGGTTCTGCACCAGCAGGTGCATCGGCAGCATTGGCAGGAACGGAATGAACGCACTGGCCACCAGCACCGAGAACACGTTGCCGAAGTTGGAACTGGCGGTCATCTTGATGTACTTGAGCATGTTGGCGAAGGTCCTGCGCCCTTCCAGCACGCCCTCCTCCAGCACCATCAGGCTTTTTTCCAGCAGGATGATATCCGCCGCCTCCTTGGCGATGTCCACGGCACTGTCCACCGAAATACCGATGTCGGCGGTGCGCAGGGCCGGGGCGTCGTTGATCCCATCGCCCATGAAGCCGACCACATGGCCGTTGCCCTTGAGCAGGCGCACGATGCGCTCCTTGTGCGACGGCGTCAGTTTGGCAAAGACATTGGTGTGCTCCACCGCCACCGCCAGTTCGGCGTCGGTCATGCGTTCGACATCATTGCCCAGCAGCAGGCCTTGCTGTTCCAGCCCGACTTCGCGGCAGATTTTCGCGGTGACCAGTTCGTTGTCGCCGGTCAGCACTTTCACCGCCACGCCGTGTTCGGCCAGGGCCTTGAGTGCCGGCGCGGTGCTTTCTTTTGGCGGATCAAGGAACGCCACATAGCCGATCAGCGTCAGTTCCTGTTCATCGGCCAGGCTGTAGGCATCGCGTCCTTCGATCATCGGCCGAGCCGCCACTGCCACCACCCGCAAGCCTTCAGCATTGAATGTCGCCGTGACCTGACGAATCCGCGCCAGCAATTCAGCGCTCAGTGCTTCATCCATCTCGCCGTGACGCACACGAGAACACACCGCCAACACCTCCTCCACCGCCCCTTTGCAGATCAGCAGATGCGGTTGATCGCGCTCGGCGACCACCACCGACATGCGCCGACGGGTGAAGTCGAACGGGATCTCGTCGACCTTGCGAAACGCCGTGCCGACTTTCAGTTCACGATGGATTTCCACGTGCTCGAGCACCGCCACGTCCAGCAGGTTTTTCAGGCCGGTCTGGTAGTAGCTGTTGAGGTAGGCCATTTCCAGCACGTCATCGGAATCGTTGCCCCACACATCGACATTGCGTGCCAGGAAGATCTTGTCCTGGGTCAGGGTGCCGGTCTTGTCGGTGCACAGCACGTCCATGGCGCCGAAGTTCTGGATCGCATCCAGGCGCTTGACGATGACTTTCTTGCGCGACAGAAAAACCGCCCCTTTGGCCAATGTCGAGGTGACGATCATCGGCAGCATTTCCGGGGTCAGGCCCACGGCGATCGACAGCGCGAACAGCAGCGCTTGCATCCAGTCGCCCTTGGTGAAGCCATTGATGAACAACACCAGCGGCGCCATGACGAACATGAACCGGATCAACAGCCAACTGACTTTGTTGACCCCGGTCTGGAACGAAGTCGGCGCCCGGTCAGTGGCGCCAACCCGTTGCGCCAGGGCACCGAAATACGTGCTGTTGCCCGTGGTGAGAATCACCGCCATGGCCGTGCCGGACACCACGTTGGTGCCCATGAACAGAATGTTGTCCAGGTCCAGAGGATTGAGGGTGTCGCTGTCCTGTTGACGGGGAAATTTCTCCACCGGCATCGACTCGCCAGTCATGGCCGCCTGGCTGACGAACAGGTCCTTGGCGCTAAGCACCCGGCAATCGGCGGGAATCATGTCGCCGGCGGACAACACGATCAGGTCCCCCGGCACCAGTTCCTTGATCGGCAGCTCGATACGCAGGGCACTGCTGTTTTCCAAATCCCGGCGCAGCACCGTAGCCGTGTTGCTCACCATCGCCTTGAGTGCATCGGCGGCCTGGTTGGATTTGGTTTCCTGCCAGAAGCGCAGCAAGGTCGAGAGCACCACCATGGAAAAAATCACGATGGCCGCCTTCATGTCCTCAGTCAGCCAGGAGATGACCGCCAGCAAGGTCAGCAGCAGGTTGAACGGGTTCTTGTAGCAGTGCCACAGGTGGGTCCACCACGGCAGCGGCTGTTCGTGCTCGACTTCGTTGAGGCCGAATTGCTCGCGCAGTGCCTCGGCTTCCTGCTCACTCAAGCCATCGGTGTGGCTGCCCAACCTGTCGAGCAGCGGGCCGGTGTCGCTGCCGGCAGCGCTGACCAGCGTCTGTGCCAACGTCGGCGGCACCTCGCGGCTGACCGTGGTGTCGGTGAAGGTTTCCAGCAGCGCCAGGCGACGGAAGTGCCGGGCAATGTGGCGAGTGCGCAGGAATCCGGCGAAGAATTCCTTGAGCAGGGTCAGGTTCATGGCAGTTCCCCCAGGGTCAGCCGGGAAACCGTCGAGCAGGCGTGTCGGTGCGCCGCAATGACGACTTAAGGTCGAACATCACGCACGGTTCAGCGTCGATGAGAGGACGTCGGGACACAGGCCGCAAATGGCCGTGATCGGGAAGCCGCTGCTCGCTTTTACGGCGAGACAACGGCACAAGAAGGACTGTGCGTTATCTGGCCGAGGATGTGCCGGTTATCGAAACCGGCCGACTACTGTCACTCGAACAAGTACCCACTGTGGGTCTCCGCTATTGATGAAAACGCGCGAAGCTTACGCCCCGGTATTTGGAGAGTAAACCTGTTACAAAACCTTGCAGGGGGAATCGCGGGGTTCTTCAGGATGGGTTCAGGAATCAGGGCCCCATCGCCAGCAAGCCGGCTCCTACGGGTTCAATACCATTGCGTAGGAGCCGGTGCACAGAATGCCGCTACCCCCGTAGGAACCGGCTTGCTGGCGATGGCACAGAATGGCGCTCCCCCGTAGGAGCCGGCTTGCTGGCGATGGCGACTTCAGGGCCACCAAAGATTTCAGCTGGCTGTCGCCAACAACAAATCCACCACCGACCGACTATGCCCACGCTTCTTGCCATGGTCATACAACGACCCGGCAATCTCATCGGCACGAATCGGCAGGATCGACAGCAAGGTATCGCTCAAGCCATGACTGGCCTGACAGAAACCCTGCATATAGATGCCGGCCTTGCAGCGTTCGTCGGTGATCAGTTTGTAATGGCGGTCGACTTCGAAGTCCCCCAGATACTGTTCCAGCGGCGCCAACAATTTGCGGTGCATCTGGCGCTCGTAACCGGTGGCCAGGACCACGGCGTCGTAGTGATGCACCGTGACTTCGCCGGTGGCGTTGTTACGCAGCGCCAGTTCGATGCCGCGCTCGGTGGCGGTGGCCTTCTCGATCGTGGTCAGGGTGCGGAACACGTGGCGCGCGATGCCCGACACTTTCTGGCGATAGAAAATGCCGTAGATGCGTTCGATCAGGTCGATGTCCACCACCGAATAGTTGGTGTTGTGGTACTCGTTAACCAGGCGTTCGCGCTCGCTGCTGTGCTGGTTGAACACCAGGTCCGTGAACTCCGGTGAAAACACTTCGTTGACGAACGGGCTGTCATCCGCCGGTTTCAGCGCGGAGCCACGCAGGATCATGTCCACCTGCACCGACGGGAAGCTGTCATTGAGGTCGATGAAGGCCTCCGCCGCACTCTGCCCACCGCCGATGATCGCAATGCTCATCGGCTGGTTGTCCACGCACGGCTGCTTGGCCATCTGCGCCAGGTACTGCGAATGGTGGAACACGCGAGCGTCCTCCTTGAGCGCCTTGAACGCTTCGGGAATCCGTGGGGTGCCACCGGCGCTGACCACCACCGAACGGGCGGTGCGCACATGTTGATGGCCCGTGGCATCGCGGGAAATCACCCGCAGCGCTTCGACCTGCTCCTTATGCAGCACCGGTTCGATGGTCAGCACTTCTTCGCCGTAGCGACTCTGGCTTTCGAACTTGCCGGCGACCCAGCGCAGGTAGTCGTTGTACTCCATGCGGCACGGATAGAAAGTGCCCAGGTTGATGAAGTCCACCAGGCGGCCGTGGGCCTTGAGGTAATTAACGAAGGAGTAAGGACTGGTCGGGTTACGCAGGGTCACCAGGTCTTTGAGGAAGGAAATCTGCAGCTCGCTCTGGGTCGACAGCGTGTTGCCGTGCCAGCTGTAGTGGGCCTGTTTGTCCAGGAACAGTACATCCAGCTCGCCGTGGGTCGGCCCACGCTCTTGCAGCGCGATGGCCAGTGCCAGGTTGGAAGGGCCGAAACCGACGCCGATCAGGTCGTGAACGAGGGGCGATGCAATTGCCTGTGTCATTTCCAGTGTCCTCTGGATGAACCCCACCGCTGCGGGGACTGAACCTAAGTGACCTGACCGGCCTTGAGCAGGACAGCAGATCGTCTGTTGATTAGGAACGAGGACAGTGAAATGAAATTTAACGAAGTTTTCACAAACCGGGCGAGATCAATGGCCATCCCATTGCCGCATACGCACCCGGCAATGTTTCATCGCATTGACGATGTGCTTCTCCACCAACGCCTTGGAAATACCCAGGCGTTCGGCGATCTCGGGGTGGGACAGGCCATCGAGCTTGCGCAGCATGAAGCTCTCGCGGCACAGCCGTGGCAGTTCCGCCAGGGCGCGCTGGAGCATGTCCAGGCGCTGGCCATGATCGAGGTTGCTCAAGGGAGAGGGCGTGAAATAACGCTCCTCGGTGTCGAGCACTTCCAGTGGCTCGGCCTTGCGCAATTCATTGCGCCGGTGATCGTCGATCACCAGGTTCAGCGCCGTGCGATAAAGGAATGCCCGGGGCTGCTCGATTGGCGTGTCGCTGGAGCGTTCCAGAACACGCAGATAAGCGTCATGCACCACATCTTCGGCCACCTGGCGGTTGCCGAGCTTGGCGTTCAAAAAACACACCAGCTCTCGATAGTAGTTTTCCAACATGACTCCCGTCCGCACGGGTGCGGTTTCTGTCTTTGAGCCTACTTCTCGTTCACGGAACAGGCAGTGGCACGATAGTGGCAATTTGAGGTGCGTAATTTATAGTAATTCTCATATAGATTTAAAGCGTTGCTTTGTGTTGGTCGATAAATAGTCTCGGAGGCGGCCTGTGTTTTGTTGACCGGGTACATATCCGTTGCTGCGGTAACGGCTGCTATTGGTTCCGCCCTTACGGCGGGTTACTTGGAAAAGCGCCAAGTAACCAAACGCTTTTATCCTCTGACGTACGGCCCTTCGCCTAGGCTCAGGGTTCCCTCGCTCCGGTATTCCGACGGGGCAGATCAAGATCAAAAGCCAAAGCCAAAGCCAAAGCAGATCGCGGCCCCTGTAGGAGCGAGCATGCTCGCGATGGTCGTCAACGATGACGCTGGCAGCCTGACACCCCGCGGTGTTTTGGCGTCCATCGCGAGCATGCTCGCTCCTACAGGTATGTGCCCACCTGCGATCTTTTGATTTTTAGAAGCAAGATCAAAAGATCGCAGCCTTCGGCAGCTCCTACACGAAGCCGCGTCAACCATCAGGTCGAGTGTCAGCTCGCCTAGCGGCTTTTGATTTTGATCCACCCGCCCCTTCGGGAGGCTGAGTGGAGGCGTTTATCCGGGGATTGGCGCGCAGCGCCGTTCGACGCAGTCGAACACATCGCATGTAGGTGCCAGCGAAGCCAACCGGAGGGCGATGCCCCCGGATGAATGCCGGAGCGAAGGAACGCCGAGCCTTGGCGAGGGGCCGGACGCTGGGGCAAAGCCTTTTGGTTCCTTTTTGGCGTTTGAAAAAGGGACTCGCCGTAAGGGCGAAACCATAAGCCGCCGTTACCGCAGCAATGGATATGTACCCAATCAACAAACACAAAGGTCGGCTGTCAGGCCGCCATCGCGAGCATGCTCGCTCCTACAGTTGATCGCGGCAGGTGTATCACCATGTTTCCCGGCCTAAATTCCACGACGCACCCATCGTTTACAGGACAGCCCCCCGTTCCTGCCGCCTCCACGGCAGTGTTCAATTGTTCTGGAACCCTGCATGAAACGTCCCCGCCAGACCCGACGCGCCCTGCTTGTAGCACTCAGTCTGATCCCCGTTGTCGCCGTCGCCGCCTGGCAATTCATCTCGCCCGGCCGCGACCAATTCGCCACCGTGCAAGTCAGCCGTGGCGATATCGAAAGCAGCGTCACCGCCCTGGGCACCCTGCAGCCGAGGCGCTACGTCGACGTCGGCGCCCAGGCGTCCGGGCAGATCCACAAGATCCATGTGGAAGTGGGTGACCTGGTCAAGGAAGGCCAGCTTTTGGTGGAGATCGATCCGTCCACGCAACAGGCCAAGCTCGATGCCGGACGCTTCTCCATCGAAAACCTCAAGGCGCAGCTCCAGGAACAACGGGCACAACACGATCTCGCGCAACAGAAATTCCAGCGCCAGCAGAACCTCAAGGCCGGCGGCGCGACCCGCGAAGAAGACGTGCAGACCGCCCTGGCCGAACTGCGTGCCACCCAGGCGCGCATCGACATGTTCCAGGCGCAGATTCGCCAGGCCCAGGCCAGCCTGCGCAGCGATCAGGCCGAACTGGGTTACACGCGGATCTACGCCCCCATGTCCGGCACCGTGGTCGCCCTCGACGCCCGGGAAGGCCAAACCCTCAACGCCCAACAACAAACGCCGCTGATTCTGCGCATCGCCAAGCTGTCGCCGATGACCGTGTGGGCGGAGGTTTCCGAGGCCGACATCGGCCATGTCAAACCCGGCATGAACGCCTGGTTCACCACCCTCAGCGGCGGCACCCGACGCTGGAAAAGCACCGTAAGGCAGATCCTGCCGGTACCGCCCAAGCCCCTCGACCAGACCAGCCAGGGCGGCGGCAGCCCTGCCAGCTCCAGCAAAAGCGGCAGCGCCCGAGTGGTGCTGTACACCGTGCTACTGGACGTCGACAACGCCGACAACGCCCTGATGGCAGAGATGACCACCCAGGTATTTTTCGTCTCCGATCAGGCGCAGAACGTGTTGACCGCACCGATTGCCGCCTTGCAAGCCGGCACTCAGGCCGATCAACAGACTGCACAAGTCGTCGCGCAAAACGGCAGCATCGAACAACGCGACGTACGCACCGGCATCAGCGACCGCCTGCGGGTGCAGATCCTCGACGGCTTGCAGGAAGGCGATCACCTGTTGATCGGTCCAGCCGACGGGAGTGGCGGTTGAATGCACACACCCCTGATCGAACTGCAAGACATCCGCAAAGCCTACGGCGGCGGCGACGCCCCTGAAGTTCACGTGTTACGCGGCATCGACCTGTCGATCCATGCCGGTGAATTCGTAGCGATTGTCGGTGCTTCCGGTTCCGGTAAATCGACGCTGATGAACATCCTCGGCTGCCTCGACCGCCCGACTTCGGGCGAATACCGCTTCGCCGGAGAAAACGTCGCCGCACTCGATAGCGATGAACTGGCCTGGTTGCGTCGCGAAGCCTTCGGATTTGTGTTCCAGGGCTACCACCTGATCCCGTCCGGCTCGGCCCAGGAAAACGTCGAGATGCCGGCGATCTACGCAGGCACACCGGCCGCCGAGCGTCACGTCCGCGCCGCCGCCCTGCTCGAGCGCCTGGGCCTGGCCACACGCACCGGCAACCGTCCGCACCAGCTCTCCGGTGGCCAGCAACAGCGGGTGTCCATCGCCCGCGCCTTGATGAACGGCGGCCACATCATCCTCGCCGACGAACCCACCGGCGCCCTCGACAGCCACAGCGGCAAGGAAGTCATGGCGCTGCTCGACGAGCTGGCGAGCCAAGGCCACGTGGTGATCCTGATCACCCACGATCGCGAAGTGGCGGCGCGGGCCAAGCGCATCATCGAAATCCGCGACGGCCTGATCATCAGCGACAGCGCCAAGGACAATCCCGTCGCGCAACACTCAGCCAACCCCGGCGCCCTGCAAGCGGTGGACCTGCGCAAGCGTTTGAGCGAAGGCGCGCAAGCCTCTGGCGCCTGGAAAGGCGAGTTGGTCGATGCCGTGCAAGCGGCCTGGCGGGTGATGTGGATCAACAAGTTCCGCACTGCGCTGACCCTGCTCGGGATCATCATCGGCGTGGCTTCGGTGGTGGTGATGCTGGCCGTCGGCGAAGGCAGCAAGCGCCAGGTGATGGCGCAGATGGGCGCCTTCGGTTCCAACATCATTTACCTCAGCGGCTCGGCGCCCAACCCGCGCACGCCGCAGGGCATCATCACGCTCGATGAGGTCAGGGCCGTGGCCAGCTTGCCGCAAGTGATGCGGATCATGCCGGTCAACGGCCAGGAGGCCGGGGTGCGTTTCGGCAACCTCGATCACCTGAGCTATGTCGGCGGCAACGACACCAATTTCCCGGCGATCTTCAACTGGCCGGTGGTCGAAGGCAGCTACTTCACCGAGGCCGACGAGCAGAACGCCGCAGCGGTGGCGGTGATCGGCCACAAGGTCCGCAGCAAACTGCTCAAGGACGCGGCCAACCCCATCGGCCAGTACATCCTCATCGAGAACGTGCCGTTCCAGGTGGTGGGTGTGCTGGCGGAAAAAGGCGCCAGCTCCGGCGACTCCGACAGCGACGACCGCATCGCCATCCCGTATTCCGCCGCCAGCGTGCGGCTGTTCGGCACCCACAACCCCGAGTACATCGCGATTGCCGCCGCCGATGCGCGCAAGGTCAAGGAGACCGAGCACGCCATCGAACAACTGATGCTGCGCCTGCACAACGGCAAGAAGGATTTCGAGCTGACCAACAATGCGGCGATGATCCAGGCCGAAGCGCGCACGCAAAACACCCTGTCGCTGATGCTCGGCTCGATTGCCGCGATTTCGCTGCTGGTGGGCGGCATCGGGGTGATGAACATCATGCTCATGACCGTGCGCGAGCGAACTCGCGAGATTGGTATCCGCATGGCCACCGGCGCCCGCCAGCGCGACATCCTGCGCCAGTTCCTCACCGAAGCGGTGATGCTTTCGGTAGTCGGCGGGCTGACCGGGATCGCCCTCGCGCTGATCGTCGGCGGCGTGCTGATCCTCAGCGAAGTCGCCGTAGCGTTTTCCCTGATAGCGGTGCTGGGCGCCTTCGGCTGCGCCTTGGTCACCGGTGTTGTCTTCGGCTTCATGCCGGCCCGCAAAGCTGCCCGACTCGATCCTGTGACGGCCCTGACCAGTGAATGATCTCTTGATGAAGCCGCAACTGAGTGTGTTGACCCTTTGCCTGCTGCTCGGTGCCTGTGGCACCCCTGCCCAGCGCCCGGACAGCGGCATCGTGCCGCCCTCCTCCTGGCAATCACCCCATGACCCAAGTGCCGCCCGCAGCAACGCGCAATGGTGGAACCGTTTCGGCAGCCCGCAACTGGAACATCTGGTGGAGCAGGCTCGGGTCGGCAGTTATGACCTCGCCGCCGCTATCGCCCGGGTGCGCCAGGCACAGGCCGAAACGGTGGTTGCCGGTGGCTCGCAGTTGCCGGAAGTCAAGGCTGGGTTGAACGCCAACCGGCAGAAATTGCTGCGCGGTAGCGGCTATAGCCAGCTCGACGCCGACAGCGATAACGACGCGGTCGACTACTTCACCGCCGACCTCACCGCCAGCTACGAAATCGATTTCTGGGGCGGCCAGCGCGCCTCCCGGGACAGTGCGCAATTCGCCTTGCAGGCCAGCGAGTTCGATCAGGCGACGGTGGAGCTGACCCTGCTCAGCGGCGTCGCCAATACCTACGCACAGGCTCTGTCGCTACAGGAGCAGAGCCGCATTGCCGAGCTGAACCTGGCCAATGCGCAGAACGTCTTGAAACTGGTGCAAACCCGTTTCGACTCAGGTTCAGCCACCGCCCTGGAACTGGCCCAACAGAAAAGCCTGGTGGCGGCCCAGCAACGGCAATTGCCGCTGGTGCAGCAACAGGCCAAGGAGGCGCAAATCAGCCTCGCCGCCCTGCTCGGCCGCCCGGTGCAAGAGCTGTCCCTGGGCCAGGAACACTTCGATCAACTGGCATGGCCGGCCATCGACGCCGGCGTGCCCAGCCAATTGCTCAGCCGCCGCCCGGACATCGCCCGCGCCGAAGCCGAACTGGCTGCCGCCCAGGCCGACGTCACCGTGGCCCGCGCCGCCATGCTGCCCACCGTGACCCTCACGGCGCAAATCGGCTCCGGTGCCGATCGCGCCCACGACATCCTGCGCAGTCCCTTCTACAACCTCACCGCCGGATTGCTCGCCCCGGTGTTCAACAACGGCCGCCTCGGCGCCGAACGCGACAAGGCCACGGCCCGCCAGGAGGAACTGCTGCAAACCTATCGCGGTGCGATCATCAACGGTTTTGCCGACGTGGAAAAAGCCCTGAACGGCATTCGTGGGCTGGACGAACAGCGGCAGTGGCAAGGTGAAGAATTGCGCCAGGCACAAACCGCGTTCGACCTTGCGCAAAGCCGCTATCAGGCG
This sequence comes from Pseudomonas putida, assembly GCF_050990305.1. Classification (GTDB taxonomy): domain Bacteria; phylum Pseudomonadota; class Gammaproteobacteria; order Pseudomonadales; family Pseudomonadaceae; genus Aquipseudomonas; species Aquipseudomonas putida_AH. Next base: position 4,491,418 of record NZ_CP158817.1, read on the forward strand.
GGGGCCGAGGATCTGCTGACAGTGCTGGAGACCCAGCGCACGCTGTATGCGGCGCAGGATTTGAATGTGCAGTTGCGGCTGTCGCGGTTGCAGGCCAGTGTTGCGTTGTACAAGGCGCTAGGCGGGGGGTGGCAAGTACAGTAGTTGCAGTAAATCGGCAACTACAATTTCGCATGTTCCACTACCAATTTGCCACCCTCAATGCTCACCCTCTGAGCCTCACCACCCCACCCGAACAACTGGAATCAAGCTCCTTTAAACCAAGAAATACTGAATACCCCATTCATCATCGTTGTAACCGGAGACCCTTCGGAAAATCTGGCATTAAACCCCCCATAAACATGAATACGGGATTCATCATAATTGACCTTTAGAGTCCCACCCTCCGGTTGATACCATGTAGACGCTTGTTTAAAGGCAAGGTAACTATACACTTGTGGCAAATCGATGTCCTTTCCAATATCACTGTACGGACACCGTATAGCAAAATAGCCATCTGTTATCAGATGCTCGCCTATTGGAGAACCAAAGTACGCAAATATACTACCTTCTATTGACAGCAAATTTGCAGGGAAGCGCTTGTGCACACCATCTATGTCTACAGCAAGCTCTCCAATTACATGGGGCGCATCCGGGGATTTGTTTTTCAGCCAATCCTCAATATCCTTAATATCCATTTTACCAACCCTTCTCTGCATATTGAATAAAATATTATGTACAACGATCGAAATCTAGACCGCTGCAGCAGCAAGGTCAAATTCAACACCAAGAATAATCAACAATTCAGACCAACTAAAAACTTCCCGACACAAGACCACCCCATTCATCTGAACTAGTATTTATGACAGTATAAAACCTCACTCAACTCCTATAAATTAAGTTGGCGCAAGCCTCGCCACCAACATTGTATTTGATGCCTCGCCCTTTAAATCCAGCTTAAAACCATATTAAGCATATGGCACTTATATGTCCGGCGGCTTAATTGGAAACAGTTCTGGCCTTCAGATTCCGCGCATACCAAGGCCGCTGTGGAACTTTCCGGAACAAATCTTTCAACTTCCTCTCATCCTCGCCAAAGGTAATCCGCAGCGCCAGCTTCATGGTCTCCGGGTCCATCTCCACCGACCGGCCCGCCTGCAACCCCGGCGTGGTGCTGCAACCATGGGTGTCCGGACCGAGCCACGGATCATCGACCTCAACCCAACGCCCCGGCGCAAACCATGGCACGCCATTAACCTCAAGCCGGCTGACCTCCCCCGGATGAAAGCGCTCATGGGCGTGGAACCAGTCTTCCAGGCGGTCGTCGATCCAGCCGTGGAAGTGCCAGAACACCGGGTTCACATGGGAGGAAAACGGATCGCCGAGGAAGTCGTTTTCCGGTGCGAACCAGCGCGCGGAAAAGTCCGAGGGATCACGGGCGAACGGCACCGGCTGGCCGTTGGACGGATCCCGGGGCACCGAGGCCCAGCGCATGTGCAGCCAGTCGTGCAGGCCGAGCTCGACCTCCGAACCAAACTGCCCCAGGGTCAGCTTCGACAGGTAACGCGGGTCGCGGTACTGCGACTCCCAGACCTGGAAATTGCTGTGGTAAGTCTCGGCGGTCTTGATGTCGGCGACCCACTGCGAGTACTCGTCATCGTCCTCGGCCAGCCAGGTCGGTGGCAACGCGGTGCCGTCATGGTTATCGCAGTAATGGGCGAAACCGATGCGGTCCCTTGCCAGCTCCGGTTGCGGCAGCGGGAACTGCGTCCACGACGGCAAGTCCTGCATGGAACGCGCGGTGCCGAGCATGTGCCGGTGCATAAAGAAAAAATCCACGCCGGAGCCATTACGGTCCTTGCGCGCGCCACGGGCATCGCGCTCCTTGTCCCTGGGGCCGGGCTGCCAACCGATGCCGCGCAAGGCCTCGCGCTTGTCTTCGGACAGGGTGTGCCATTTGTCCCGAGAGGCATGCCAGAGCTGGTGAAACAGGCGATGTTCGGCGGACGTCAGCCAGGCCAGCAGCGGTGCATTCAAACCGGTTCGCTCGCGTGCCTCGGGGAATACCCGCTTGACGGCGATGAAGCGATTGTCCTGGGCGGTCAGCATCAACGGCCGATCCAGATCCAGCACCCGCCCGCTGAGCGAGCCGCTGCCAGCGTTGCCGAACGCGGCCCAGACTTCGTCCAGTGCCATGCTGAATTCGTAATCGCAGGTGCCGTTGGCGCTGAGCAACCGCCAGCTCAATTGTGCCGAGTTGGCCCCGGTCAGATCGCCGAGCACCCGATATCGCGGTTCTTCATGAGAGCGCAGACGCTCAGCAGTATCCAGAAAACCGATCAGCCCGCGCCCCTTGTGGCCGATGTCGAGAAACGCTTCCAGCCCGTCTGGCGGCAAGCCTTCAAGGCCCGCATCACGCCCTTCGAAACGGATCTGCCAGACACCGCGCAAGGTATCCGCCAGACGCTGGCCGGCCACATCCGCCACATCGAACGACGCTTCGCCAGGGGTGATCGTCGGGTCCGGTTTCGTCCATTGGCGATGCCCATAAAAAGCCGCCGGCACGACCGCGCCAGTCAGCGCCAGGCCCGCCATGAACCCTCGTCGAGAAATCGTCATTGCCCTACCTGTGTCAGCCATGGAAGCAGGCCTTATCCCAGCTAGAACGTTTGTTGCCCTTCAAAATTTAAGCGCATCGCCAGCAAGCCGGCTCCTACAGTATTTGTGGCGTGCACACATCACAGAACACCCCTGAAACCCGTAGGAGCCGGCTTGCTGGCGAGGCGGCCATCTCAAACACTAAATTCCTCCCTCTATTGCTCGTTCCTCCCAGATAGCAAAACGGACTGAGACGGCAATGACAAAACCACGCTCGAAAAAGGTTCTTTTCATCGGCCTGCCGCTGGCCCTGGCGATCAGCGCCGGTGCAGGCTTTGCCGCCTGGGATTACTGGTTCAAGGACAATCCCGGCTACCCGGCCAAGGTGATGAAACAGGCCGATGAACTGCACGAGCGCTTGCTCTCGTTCGACAGCCACATCACCGTGCCCATGGACTTCGGCACCGCCGGCAATGAAGCGGACAAGGACGGCAGCGGCCAGTTCGACCTGGTCAAGAGCGGGCGCGGACGGCTGTCCGGTGCTGCGCTGACGATCTTCGGCTGGCCGGAAATCTGGAACGGCCCCAACGCGCCGCACCGCCCCACTGCCGGTTTCATCGAAGAAGCGCGCTTTGAGCAGGAAACCCGCTACAAGATCATCACCACGATGGTGCGCGACTACCCCAACCAAGTGGCCATCGCCTACACCCCGGACGACTTCCGTCGCCTGCACGGCGAAGGCAAGTTTGCGATCTTCATGAGCATGCTCAACGCCTACCCGCTGGGCAACGACCTCAATGCCCTGGACAAATGGGCCGCTCGCGGCATGCGCATGTTCGGCTTCAGCTATGTGGGCAACAACGCCTGGGCTGACTCGTCGCGGCCGCTGCCGTTCTTCAACGATTCCCGGGACGCCCTTGGGGGACTGTCGGAGATCGGCAAGCAGGCCGTGCATCGCCTCAACGACCTCGGGGTGATCATTGATGTGTCGCAGATGTCGACCAAGGCCCTGGAACAAGTCGCGCAGTTGAGCCGCACGCCGATGGTGGCGTCCCACTCGGCGCCCCGTGGCCTGGTGGACATCCCGCGCAACCTCAGTGACCAGGAAATGCAGCTGATCAAGAACAGCGGCGGTGTGGTGCAGATCGTCGGCTTCCCGACCTACATCAAGCCGTTGAGCAAGACCACCCAGGACAAGCTCAACGCCCTGCGCGCGCGCTTCGACCTGCAACCGTTGCAAGGGCTGGAAATGGCGCTGATGCCGGGCGATCCGGTGATCACCGTCTGGTCCGAACAACGCTTCGGCGAATACGCCAGCCAGCTCTACGCCATCGTCGACGAAGAACCCAAGGCCACCCTCAAGGACTACGGCGACGCGATTGATTATGCGGTGAAGAAAATCGGCATCGACCATGTCGGCATCAGTTCCGACTTCAACGATGGCGGCGGCCTCGATGGCTGGAAGGACGTCAGCGAGGCGCGCAACGTAACCGCCGAGTTGATCAGCCGCGGCTACAGCGAGGCCGACATCGCCAAGCTCTGGGGCGGCAATTTCCTGCGGGTCTGGGACCAGGTCGAGAAGTCCGCCCGACCGGTGGCGAAAAACTGAATCCCTTTTGAACAAGCGAACCCAAGCCATGACCAACCGTCGTTCCTTCCTCAAGCAGGCCAGTATTCTTGCCGCCGGCCTGCCCCTGACTGCCGGCGTGAATCTGCCAGCCCTGGCCGGCGATCTACAACAGCAGCCCGCCCCCTTGCCCAAGGGCAAATGGGCGCAATTGCGCCAGCTGTTCAACCAGGACCCGGACTACCTGCACTTCGCCAACTTCCTGGTGACCTCGCACCCCACACCGGTGCGCAACGCCATCGACCTGCACCGCGCCAACATTGACCGCAACCCCGGCCGCGCCATGGACTGGGACCTGCAGGAAACCGAGAAACGCGAGCACAACGTGCGGGTCTGGGCCGGTCGCTACCTCAATGCCATGCCGGAACAGATCGCCCTCACCGGCAGCACCACCGAAGGTCTGTCGATGATTTACGGCGGCATCCATGTGCGTCCGGATCAGGAAATCCTCGTCAGTGAGCACGAGCATTACTCAACCAACTACACCCTGGAATATCGCCAGCAACGCCAGGGCACGAAGGTGCGCAAGCTCAAGCTGTTCGAGAACAGCCGCGATGTTTCCGTGGATGAAGTGCTGGGTTCGATTGCCAAAGGTATCCGTCCCGAGACCCGCGTGCTGGGCATGACCTGGGTGCAGTCGGGCAGCGGTGTGAAACTGCCGATCGGCGACATCGGCAAGCTGGTCGAAGCACTGAACCGCCAGCGCGACGAGAAGGACCGCATCCTGTTTGTGGTCGACGGCGTCCACGGTTTTGGCGTCGAGGACCTCGAGTTTCCCGACATGCACTGCGACTTCTTCATCGCCGGCACCCACAAGTGGATGTTCGGCCCCCGTGGCACCGGGATCATTTGCGCCCGCTCGGCCGAGCTCAAAGACGTTACGCCGATCATTCCGACCTTCTCCGAAGCCACCACCTTCTCGACCATCATGACTCCTGGTGGTTATCACAGCTTCGAGCATCGCTGGGCGGCGGACGAAGCGTTCAAGCTGCATCTGGATTTGGGCAAGGCCGAGGTGCAACAGCGTATTCACCAACTCAACACCTACGCCAAGAACCGCCTGCTGGAACAACCGCGAATCGAACTGGTGACGCCACAAAGTCCCGATCTCTCCGCCGGTTTCACCTTCTTTCGGGTCAAGGAGCAGGACTGCGAAAAAATCGCCACTGGCCTGATGCACAACCGCGTGGTCTGCGATGCCGTGGAGCGCGACGCCGGTCCCGTGGTGCGCATCGCCCCAGGCCTGCTCAACAGCGAAAACGAAATCGACCGCTTCATGGCCCTGCTCAACAAAACCGCCTGACGCTAAACCGCCTTTGCAGGAGCCGGCTTGCTGGCGATAGCGGTGTGTCAGCCGCCAGCAATGTTGATTGATTTGCCGCTATCGCCAGCAAGCCGGCTCCTACGGGTTCGGTTTGCACCCAGTTTTTCTTTTACATCCGAGATTACTCATGGCCCGTTCCTTCCTCCCGCTCAAGTTACTCACCCTGTCCGCCCTCATGACCGCCACCGCACTCGCCGCCACTACCCCTCAACCCGGAAAAGTCTTCAAGGACTGCCGCAACTGCCCGGAAATGGTCGTACTCCCCGCCGGTACTTTCACCATGGGCACCCCCGACGATGAAGTCGGTCGCGAACCCGATGAAGGCCCGATGCATGATGTGACCTTCGCCAAGTCCTTCGCCATGAGCCGCTTCCAGATCACCGCCGGCGAGTGGGACAGCTACGTCAAGGAGAGCGGCGTGACCATCGCCAACGGCGATACCCGCCCAGGCCGCGAATGCATCGCCAGCAAGCCGCGCTACCCGCAGAGCCCGCGCCAGCCGGCGGTGTGCATGAACTTCGATGACGTGAAGAACTATGTCGCCTGGCTGTCGAAAAAGACCGGACAGCAGTACCACATGGTCAGCGAGGCCCAACGCGAATACGCCGCTCGTGGCGGCAGCAAAGGCCCGTTCCCCTTCCCCTTCGACGAAGGCAAGGAATACAGCATCGCCAAACACGCCAACACCTACGGCCCGGCGGACGGCTACAGCTACAGCTCGCCGGTAGGTAGCTACCCGCCCAACGCCTTCGGCCTGTACGACATGCATGGCAACGTCTATGAGTGGGTGGAAGACTGCGAGCACCCCAACTACATCGGCGCCCCTACCGACGGCAGCGCCTGGCTGGAGCCCAACTGCGAATCCGTGCGCATCCGCGGCAACGACTGGGGTGAGGCGCCGGTATTCTCCCGCTCGGGCAACCGCAACAGCCAGTACCCGCAGGAGCGTGGCGACTGGATGGGCTTTCGCGTAGTGCGTGATCTCTAACCCACACATATCTCCGTAGGAGCCGGCTTGCTGGCGATGGCGGTGTGCCAGGTAATAGTGATATTGGCTGACCCGGCGTCATCGCCAGCAAGCCGGCTCCTACAGGTAGCGGTGTGTTCGGTAACAGTGATGTTGGCTGGTCCGCCGTCATCGCCAGCAAGCCGGCTCCTACAGGTAGCGGTGTGTTCGGTAACAGTGATGTTGGCTGGCCCGGCGTCGTCGCCAGCAAGCCGGCTCCTACGGGTAGCGGTGTGTCCGGTAACGGTGATGTTGGCTGACCCGGCGTCATCGCCAGCAAGCCGGCTCCTACAGGTAGCGGTGTGTTCGGTAACAGTGATGCTGGCTGGCCCGGCGTCATCGCCAGCAAGCCAGCGCCTACAGGCGGTTGTGTGGCCCTCTAAATTAACCCCGCGACCAGACGTTCTACTGGGTATCTGCCTTCCGACCCAAGGAACTGTCTTCCATGACCCAGCCCACCCGAGGCGCCATCGGCGAATTGTTCGCCCTGCTCAAACCCTTTCGACTCATCGTCGCCGCGTCCATTGTCCTGGGCATGGTCGGCGGCCTGAGCGTCACGGTGCTGCTGGCGACCATCAACAATGCCCTGCATTCGGACAGCGGCCTGACCCAGGGCGTGGTCGCGCTGTTCGCCGGCCTGTGCCTGCTGGCGCTGGCCAGTTCGATCTGCTCGGACATCGGCACCAACTACGTCGGCCAGCACATCATCGCCAGGCTGCGTAAACAGTTGGGCGAGAAGGTGTTGTCTGCGCCCATCGAACAAATCGAGCGCTATCGCAGTCACCGCCTGATCCCGGTGCTGACCCACGACGTCGACACCATCAGCGACTTCGCCTTCGCCTTCGCGCCGCTGGCGATTTCGGTCACCGTGACCCTGGGTTGCATGGGTTACCTGGCGATGCTGTCGTGGCCGATGTTCCTGATCATGATCGCCGCGATTCTGATCGGCACCGCGATCCAGGCCTACGCCCAAAGCAAAGGCGTGCAAGGTTTCATGGCCGCCCGCGAGGCCGAGGACGAACTGCAAAAGCACTACAACGCCATCGCCGAAGGCGCCAAGGAGCTGCGCATTCATCGCCCGCGCCGCCAGCGCATGTTCAGCTCAGGGATCAAAGGCACCGCCGAGTTCATCTGCAACACCCAGGTGCGTTCGATCAACACCTTCGTCATCGCCAAGACCTTCGGTTCGATGCTGTTCTTCGTGGTGATCGGCCTGGCCCTGGCCCTGCAAACCTTCTGGCCGAGCGCCGACAAGACGGTGATGAGCGGCTTCGTGCTGGTGCTGCTGTACATGAAGGGCCCGCTGGAGCATTTGATCAGCACCCTGCCGATTGTCAGCCGCGCGCAGATTGCCTTTCGCCGCATCGCCGAACTGTCCGAGCAATTTTCCACCCCTGAACCGCACCTGCTGCTCAGCGATCAGGGCAAGGTCAAACCTGCTGTGCACGAGCTGCAACTGGCGGACGTGCGCTACGCCTTCCCCTCGGTGGACGGCGCCGCGCCGTTCCAGCTCGGGCCGGTCAACCTGTCGATCAAACAGGGCGACATCACCTTCATCGTCGGCGAGAACGGTTGCGGCAAGACCACGCTGATCAAGTTGCTGCTGGGCCTGTACACACCGCAACAAGGGCAGATCCGGGTCAACGGCGAGGCCATCGACGCGCACAACCGTGACGACTATCGCCAGTTGTTCACCACCATCTTCGCCGACTACTACCTGTTCGACGACGTGGTCCAGGGCGACGTGCAGATCCCCGAAGACGCCAACCAATACCTGCAACGCCTGGAGATCGCGCACAAGGTCAGCGTCAAGGACGGCAACTTCACCACCACCGACCTTTCCACCGGCCAGCGCAAGCGCCTGGCGCTGGTCAACGCCTGGCTGGAAGAACGCCCGGTGCTGGTGTTCGACGAGTGGGCCGCCGACCAGGACCCGACCTTCCGCCGGATCTTCTACACCGAGCTGCTGCCGGACCTCAAGCGCCTGGGCAAGACCCTCATCGTGATCTCCCACGACGACCGCTATTTCGACGTGGCGGATCAGTTGGTGCGCATGGAGAGCGGCCGTGTGGTCACCGAACTAACCCCCGCCTGAGAAACCTGTAGGAGCCGGCTTGCTGGCGATTGCGCCCCAACAATCGCCATTGATGCGCCTGACCCACTGCTATCGCCAGCAAGCCGGCTCCTACGGATCAGGTGTTCAAAAAATTTGCAGGTTTCTTTTCCGGTTTCCCGTCAATGCTCCGTCTTAATAATAATTCCCATTAACAAAAACTCTGCACGACACTTTTTCAGGAGCACTGGTAAGTAATGCGATCTCTTCCACGCCGCACACGTCTCGCGCTGGCCGTACAGCGTCCTTCTTTGCCCCGGACCCTACTGACCAGCGTTCTGCTGACCGCCACCTTGCTGGGGAGCACGATGGCCACTGCAGCACCTGTAAAAGTGAGCATCGCCGTGCAGCCACTGTCCGCCGCGCTGACCGAGTTGGGCATGCAGACCAACCTGCAGATCCTCTACAGCCCGGACCAGGTGGCGGGCATCAAGTCCCGCGCGGTGTCTGGTTCGCTGGAGCCTTCGGCGGCGCTGACCGAGATGCTCAAGGGCACCGGCATTTCGTTCCAGATCAATGGCAACAGCGTGACCCTGATTTCCGGCGGCGGTTCGAGCCTGCAACTGGGCGCGACCACCATTTCCGGGCAGGCCCTGGGCCTGGTCACCGAGGACACCGGCTCCTACACCACCGGCGCTACCACCACCGCCACCAAGCTGCCGCTGACCATTCGCGAAACCCCGCAATCGGTCACCGTGGTCACTCGCCAGCAGATGGACGATCAAGGCTCAAAGAGTGTGGGTGATGTCCTGCGCAACACGCCGGGCGTCACCATGCAAAAGTACGACAGCGACCGTACCGAGTTCTCCACCCGTGGCTTTGCCATCACCAACTTCCAGTACGACGGCGTGAACATTCCCTACGACGGCGTCTACGGTGAAAACCCGAACAACAGCGACGACGCCGCGAGCCTGGACCGCGTCGAAGTCATCAAGGGCGCAACCGGCCTGATGACCGGTGCTGGCGATCCGTCCGCCACCGTCAACCTGGTGCGCAAAAAACCGACCAAGGACTTCAAGGCCTCGGTCAGCGGCACCGTCGGTTCCTGGGACAACTACCGCACCGAAGGCGACATCTCCGGCTCGCTGACCGAAACCGGCAACGTGCGTGGTCGCTTCGTCGGCGCCTATCAGGACAAGGGTTCGTACATCGACCACTACAGCCAAAAGAAAGACCTGTACTACGGGATTCTCGAGGCCGACCTGACCGACGACACCCTGCTGACCGTCGGCGTCGACAAGTCCAGCGCCACCCCGCGTGGCAGCTCCTGGACCGGTAACTCGCCGTTCTTCACCGACGGTGGCCGCACCGACTTCTCCCGCAGTTTCAACCCCGGCACCGACTGGAGCCGTCGCGATTTCGACAGCACCACCTACTTCGCCTCCCTGGAACAAGCGCTGGCCAACGACTGGAAACTCAAGTTCAGCCTCGACCAGAAAACCACCAATCACGACACCCAACTGGCCTCGGCCAGTGGCGGCAACCCGGACCGCGCCACCGGCGAAGGGATGTTCTTTTACTGGGGTCGCTGGGAAGGCCATCGCGTGCAAAACACGGCGGACATCAACGTCTCCGGCCCCTTCTCCCTGGGTGGCCGCGAGCATGAATTGGTGGCGGGTTTCATGACCTCCCATTCCCGTCAGACCGGCGCCACCTACGACACCAGCGCCTTCGAACTCGTGCCGGGCAACATCTTCGACTGGGAAGGCCATTTGCCCAAACAGGAGTTTCCGAAGAACGGCAAGTACGAGCGCACCCAGAGCCAGAACGGCGCTTACCTGGCCACCCGCCTGCGCCCGACCGATGACCTTTCGTTCATCCTCGGCGGTCGCGTGAGCACCTACAAGTACAACGAGGATTACACCTACTATCCAGGCGCCAACCTCGCCGACACCCACGCCAGCTACAAGGAACACGGCGTGGTCACGCCTTACGCCGGCGTGGTCTACGACCTGGACGATACCTATTCGGCGTACGCCAGCTACACCAGCATCTACCAGCCGCAGATCTACAAGGATGCCAGTGGCAAGACCCTGGAACCGGTGGAAGGCAACGCTTACGAGACCGGCCTGAAAGCGGCCTACTTCGAAGGCCGCCTGAACGCCAGCCTGGCCTTCTTCCGCATCGAACAGGACAACGTCGCCCAGTACGTCACCACCAACGTCGATACCGGCCAGGACGTCTACAAGCCAACCTCCGGTGCCACCACCAACGGCGTGGAACTGGAAATGGCCGGTGAGCTGGCCGAAGGCTGGAACCTGTCCGCCGGCTACACCTACGCCCGTACTCGCGACAAGGACGAGCAGCGCATCTTCGGCTTCCCGCTGGCCTCCACCAAGCCGGAACACGTGTTCCGCACCTTCACCACCTACCGCCTGCCGGGCGCGCTGGATCAGTTCACCGTCGGCGGCGGCGTCAGCTGGCAGAGCGCGTTCTACGGCCAGACCTTCAACCCGAACGTGGACGGCGCCGGCACAGGCTCCACGGTCAATCTCAAGCAAGGCGGCTACACCCTCGTCGACCTGATGACCCGCTTCCAGTACGACGAACACCTGAGCTTCACCGCCAACGCCTACAACATCTTCGACAAGCAATACCTGACGGGCCTGGGCAACTTCGGCACCACCTTCTACGGCGAACCGCGCAACCTGACGCTCACGGCGAAGTACGACTTCTGAGTGGGTTGAGCTGAAATGAAAAATGCCCGCGTTGAGAGATGCGGGCATTTTTTTTGGCTGTGGGATTTGCGGTGATTGTGACGCCGCCATCGCGGGCAAGCCTCGCTCCTACAGATAATCAGTGTTCGTATGGGAGGCGCATGACCTGTAGGAGCGAGGCTTGCCCGCGAAGGCGATTGTCGAAACAACACAAAAACCCGATCAAACATCGGCTACTGCGCCGACTCAATCCGATCCAACGCCCGATTCACCGCCAACTCCCCCAACATGATCACCTGAGCAATCCCCAACAACGTATTACGACTGCTCCCCTCCATGCGATCCGCCAGATCCAGGGTCATGACATTGGCCGACGCCAGCGATTCACAGGCATGGGCCAGCAGGGTTTCGGTGTCGAGGTCGGGGTTGACGATGAAGGTGGTGTCGAGGGTGCGGGGGGTGGCGTTGATGTCGGCGGCTGAGGGGATGCGATCGGGGTCGATTACCGGGGGATTGGGGGTTGGCTTGAACATAGATGAAACTCCATATGGGACTGATGGAGCCATCACCCTCGCTACCAAACGAGGGTGGTGACCATACGAAGGTTGGTAGACCGGCCCATATGGCAAACCCGGCGCACCCGAAGGTGCCCTGCGCATGGTCACCATAGAAAGGTGACGCTGTGCGCCATATCGGGACGGGCTACCAAACCCGATCGCTGTCTTTTTCAGCGACCGGCAAACGATAAAACCCGACCCCAAGGCGCACAAGCCGGCGGATTCTGGCGTAACCGTAGGCAACGACGCAAGAAACTGTGGCTTTCATGAAGTAACGCTGACAGCCGTTAAACAAGCTTTCCGGACGGAGCCTGCTCGCAAGATATTAGGTATCTGTAATGCCGCCATCGCGGGCAAGCCCACTCCCACAGTTACCGAGTCGTTCGCAAATGTTGTGTTCGGCAAAAATCCTGTGGGAGCAGGCTTGCCCGCGATGATGGCAGTGAACCCACCAAAAAGATCGCAGCCTGCGGCAGCTCCTACAGGAGAACGCATTCCAATGTAGGAGCTGCCGCAGGCTGCGATCTTTTGATCTTCTGTTGACTTCACAACCGCGACCGCACCCACCCCGCCACCTCGGCATGAATCCCCGCCACCTCCCCCAAAAACCCCGCCATGCGCAAAAAGTCATGGGTCATCCCCGGCTGCTCCAGCAACGTCACCTCATTCCCCGCCGCCCGCAGCCGCTCGGCATACGCCAGCCCTTCGTCATGCAACGGATCATGCCCGGCCAGGTACACCAGCGCTGGGGCCACACCCGACAGATCGTCCGCCAGCAAGGGCGAGCAGCGCCAGTCAGCGAGGTCTTCGGGGGTGCGCGCGTAGTGGCCGTAGAACCAATCCAACGTCGGCGTTTCCAGCAGGTAGCCTTCGGCGAAATCCCGGTGGGAGGCGCGGTGGGTGGTGGCGTCGGTGACCGGGTAGACCAGCAGTTGGGCCTTGGGTTTGAGGGTCAGTTCTTGCGGTTGGCGGACGGCGATCAGCGACAGGACGGTGGCCAGGGTTGCACCGACGCTGTCGCCGGCCAGTGCCACGCGTGTTGTGTCCAAACCATATGCAGCACCTTCGCGCACCAGCCAGTTGCCGGCGTCGCAAGCGTCCTGCACCGGGGTTGGAAATTTCCATTCTGGCGCCAGGCGGTAATCCACGGTCAGCAGGGCGAAGCCGCCCTGGGCGGCTAGGCGACGGCACAGTGCATCGTGGGAATCGAGGCTGCCGACCACGTAGCCGCCGCCGTGGAAGTACAGCATCACCGGTTGCAGGCCTTCGACTGTTGGGCCGTTGCGGTACAGGCGTGCGGGCAGGTTGTGGCCGTCGCGGGCGGGGATGGTGAAGTGTTCGCAGGTGATGGTGTCCAGTGGCGTGTCGAGGAAGCTTGAGGCGGCTTCGAAGTCGATGCGTGCCTGTTGCGGGGTTTGTTGGTGCATGGGGCGGCTTTTGCCGGTGAGGCGGCCGAATTCGGCGAGTTCGAGGAAGGCTTCGAGTTCTGGTAGTACGGGCATGGGGGGAATCCTTAAATAGATCGGCGAAAATAGGACCTGTAGGAGCGAGGCTTGCCCGCGAAGGCGATCTCGGGGACGCCTTCGCGGGCAAGCCTCGCTCCTACAAGGGGATTGTGTTTTAGGCGATGGCTTGGCGGCGCTCTAAAAGTTGTTCAAGCGCCTCCAAAAAAGCGGGCCTGCTGCGCAGTCCAACGGGGATAAATCCCCTCGCCACAGGTAAATCCCCAGGGCCATTTTTAGGCAGTGGCCGTGCGGTGTTCTAACAGCTGTTCAAGCTCGTCGAGCAATTGCTCGCCGCGCAGCAACTCGTAGTGCCCACCGGCCAGTAACCGATCCACACCGTGACGGCCGACCTGCGCCTCGAACACCCGGCGCTCGTCGTCACGCCCGGCCACCCACCAGCGGTGCGCCGCGACCTGCACTTTCGGCAGTCGCCGTTGCGCCAGGGCCAGTTGCTTGAGGGATGAACCGGTGGCAAAGATTTGCGTCAGCTCGCTCGCACCCAATGCTGCATGGCCGTTGGAGCCGTGCATGGCCGCTTCGATCACCACGGCGGCGCCGTCACGTTCGTTGAGATCGACGGTTTTCGAGGCAATCAGCGCCTGTGCCTCTTCAAACGGATGACCGAGGACAAACTTCAGGAAGTCCGCCAGATCTTCACGCCAGTCCCCCGCTTCCGCCGTGCCTGCCACGTAGCTGTCGACCAGCCCAGCGAAGGCCACCGCCTGACCTTGCGCCTCCAGTTCATGGGCCACCAACTGCGTCAGCGCACCACCCAGCGACCAGCCCAGCAAGTAGTACGGACCTTCCGGTTGCTGCACGCGAATCCGTTGCGCATAGGCCTGGGCCATGGCCAACAACGACTCATCCTGCCACTGCGGATCGAGCAGCATCCGGCATTGCAGGCCGTATACCGTGCGCCGGCCTTCCAGTCGCCGCGCCAGCGGTTCGTAGTCGAATACCGTGCCGAAACCGGCGTGCAGGCAGAACAGCGCAGGCACGTTGCCGACCCGGCCATTCAAGGCCAGCAACGGGTCCGGCGCGCTCGAAGCCTCGACGGCCTGATAACCGCTGAGTTCGGCGATGCACGGTTTCTGCATTAAATCCCGCAGCTTCAGTTCGAAGCCCAACTCAGGCTGGCTGCGCACCCGCGAGATGACCTTGAGCACCTGCAACGAATCACCGCCCAGTTCGAAGAAGTTGTCGTCGATGCCCACTTGCGGTACGCCGAGCACGGCTTGCCAGATCGAAACCAGCGCGGTTTCCAGGGCGTTGCGCGGTGCACGATAACCACCCAGCGCCCATTCCGGCTGCGGCAGTGCGCGGCGGTCAAGCTTGCCGTTGGCCGACAGCGGGAAGCGCTCCAGCACCAGGATCCGCGCGGGCACCATGTAGTCCGGCAGTTGTGCTTGCAGCTCGGCCTTCAAGCGACGATCCAGCCCGACCGCGCCAACCGCCACCACATAACCGACCAACTGTTTGCCGGTCGGCGTGTCGTGTACGACCACGGCGGCATCCTGCACATCGGCACAGTCGCGCAGGCGCGCTTCGATCTCGCCCAGTTCGATGCGGAAACCCCGAATTTTCACTTGCTGATCCAGCCGCCCGAGGTAGTCGAACAAGCCGCACTCACGCTGGCGCACCAGATCACCGGTGCGGTACATGCGCCCGCCAGCCTCGAACGGATCGGGAATGAAACGCTCGGCGCTCAGGCCCGGGCGCTGGTGATATCCACGGGCCAGACATTCGCCGCCCAAATACAGCTCGCCGCTGACGCCTACCGGCAACGGATTGAGATCGGCATCGAGGATGTACAGGCCACGCCCCGCCACCCCACGACCAATCGGCGCGTAAGCCGCTTCACAGCTTTCGCTGGCCTCGGCACGCCACAGCAGCGGTGTGACCACGGTTTCGGTCGGGCCGTAACCATTGACCAGACGCTGTGGACGCAACGCGCGCTTAACCTGTTCGAAGCTGGCATCCGGCACCGCGTCGCCGCCAAAGCAGTACACCTGCACCGCCGGCGGATTGCCCAGGCGTTCGGCCACTTCGGCCATCTGTTGCAGGTACGCCGGCGGGAAGCAGGCCACGGTGACGTTGTGGCGATGCAGCACTTGCAGGGTTTGTTCCGGGGTCCACAGGTTGTCCTCGCGGATCACCAGGCTGCCACCGGCCAGCAACACGCTGAGCCAGCGCTCCTGGGCACCGTCGAAAGCGAACGACATGAAATGCAGTTCGCGGCTGTGCGGGGCCAGTTCGTAGAGGTCGATGATGCTTCGGCAATGCCGGGCAATCGGTCCCCGCGCCACGGCCACGCCCTTGGGCTGGCCGGTGGAACCGGAGGTGTAGATCAGGTAGGCGAGATGCCCCGGCAGCGGGTTGGCAATCGGGCATGCAACGCCGTCGGCAACGTTCAGTTGATCGAGCAGCAAACGCGGCGGGCTGTCGGCCAGAGTCAGACGCTCACCCAGATCGCTGTCGCAAATCAGCAGGCTCGCCGCCGAATCGCCGAGCATGTAAGCCAGTCGTTCCGCTGGATACGCCAAGTCCAAAGGCAGATAAGCCGCACCGGCCTTGAGCACCGCAAGGAACGCGACAATCGTGCGTTCGGAGCGCGGCAATGCCACCGCCACCAGGCTTTCGGCGCCGATACCGCGAGCGATCAGTTCCCGCGCCAGACCGTTGGCCTGCACCTCAAGCTGTGCATAACTGACTTCGCGATCCTCGCAAAACAGCGCGACTTTCTCCGGCTGCTCAAGCACATGCCGATTGAAGCTCTCCAACAAATCAGCCTGATCATCAGACGCCTGCGGCAAGCTCAAACGCGCCTCGGGCAAACCGATATTGCCCAGCAGACAATCCGCATCCTCCGGCAACGCACGCAACAAACCTTCCAACTGTGCACGAATCCGCTCCACTTCCACCTCGCTGAAGCGATCACGCAGGTACAAATACTCGACTTCCAAACCTTCATCGTTGGCACTGACCATCAAGTCCATCGGGAAGTTGGTCACACCACCGCTGCCGACATCGGTAAAGCGCAACTCGCCCTCCTCACCGCCCTTCAAGGCACGATCCACCGGATGGTTCTCAAAGACGATGATGCTGTCGAACAGTCCCTGTCCGCCTTGCCCGGCCCAGCGTTGGATATCGGACAGCGGCGTGTGCTCGTAGTCGCGCACGCTCAGGTTGTAGTCCTGCAACTGGCGCAGCCACTCGCCCAGCCGTTGCTGCGGGTCGAGGGTCTGGATCACCGGCAAGGTGTTGATGAACAGCCCGAGCATGTCCTGCGCCCCGGCCAACCCCGTCGGACGCCCTGCCACCGTGGCGCCGAACGCCACACTGCGTTGACCACTGTGGCGTTGCAGCAACAACAGCCAGGCGCCTTGCACCAAGGTGTTCAAGGTCACGCGCTGACGCTTGGCGAAGCGGTGCAGCTTGCCCGTGGCTTGGGCGTCGAGGTCGCTGTACATTACGCCGTGGCCGGCGCCCGATGCCCCCGAAGCCTTGGCCAGAATGGTCGGTGCTTCAAGCTGCGCCAGGCGCTCGCGCCAGAAGCCTTCGGCCTGTGCGTCGTCCTGGCGTTGCAGCCAGGCGATGTAGTCGGCGTAACGACCGGTCAGTGCCGGCAGACTGTCGTGGTGATACAGGCGCAGCATCTCGCCCAGCAGACGTGACGCACTCCAGCCGTCCAGCAGCAGGTGGTGGTAGACCCAGATCATCTGGTAACGCGCCTCATCCAGGCGCACCAGCACGAAGCGCATCAGCGGCGGGCAGCTCAGGTCGAAGCCCTTGGCCTGCTCGGCTTCTGCCAGTTCGCGCAGCGCACGTTCTGTGTCCGTGCGTTCGCGCCAGTCGAGCTCTTCGATAGGCAACTCGACTTCGGCGAACACCGCTTGCAGCGGATCGGCCAAACCATCGTGCCAGCGGAAAGCCGCGCGCAGCACTTCGTGACGCTCGATCAACGCCTGCCAGGCCGCGCGGAAACGCGGCACCTGCAAGCCGTCGACCTCGACGCTCAACTGGTTGACGTAAGGGTTGAGTTCCGGTGAATCGAGGCAGTGGAACAACATGCCCTGCTGCATGGGCGACAGTGGATACAGATCCTGCAGACCTTCACGGGCCGCCCTATCGATGTGCGCTACAAGCGCAAAGGCTTCAACCTTCGGCGCTTCGACCAGCGTGGCTTCGCGGCTACTGGCCACCGCCGCGAGGGCACGAATGGTCTGCTGCTCGAACAACTGCTTCGGACTGAACACCAGCCCACGCTGCCCGGCGCGACTCACCGCTTGCAGGGAGATGATCGAGTCACCGCCCAGCTCGAAGAAGTTCTCGGTGACGCCCACCGACTCCAGACCCAGCAACTCCTTCCAGATCTCCACCAACAACGCTTCTGCGGGCGACGCAGCGGCCACCTGAGCCTCACGCTGGCGAGTCGCTTCAGGCGCCGGCAAGCCCTGACGATCCAGCTTGCCATTCGGCGTCAGCGGCAACGCCGCCAGGCACATCAAATGCGCCGGCAACATGTGCGCCGGCAACCGGCTGCGCAGGTGCGCGGTCAACGCGTCACGCAAAGCCTGTTCATCGGCCAGCGGATCGCGAGGCACCACGTAGCCAACCAACTGACGACCCGCCGGGCCGTCACGGTCAATCACAAAGGCCTCACGCACGCCTTCGTGTTCGACCAGGCAGGCTTCGATTTCACCCAGTTCGATACGGAAACCGCGAATCTTCACCTGCTGGTCGATCCGGCCCAGATATTCCACCACGCCATCGGCCCGGAACCGCGCCAAATCGCCACTGCGATACAGACGCCCACCCGGCACGAACGGATCAGGCACGAAACGTTCAGCAGTCAGCTCCGGACGTTGGTGATAACCACGGGCAACGCCCTCGCCGCCCAGGTACAACTCGCCCGCCACACCCACCGGCAATGGCTGCAAGCCGCCATCGAGAATGTAGGCACTGCGATTGCCCACCGGCCGACCAATCGGCATGAAGGCCGAGTCGAATTCGGTGTCCGGATAGGCCAGCCAGATCAGCGGCGTGATCACCGTCTCGGTCGGGCCATAGCCGTTGATCAGGCGCTTGGGTTGCAGTACCTGCTGCACTTCGTCAAACGCATGCTTGGCCATCCCCTCGCCGCACGGGGTGTAGGAGCGGATCGGCAGATCACGCCCGGCTTCGCCCATGAAATCGGCGATCTGCCCCAGATAAGTCGGGGTGAAGCAGGCGATGGTGATGCCGTGTTTTTCGATCTCGGCGCAGGTGCGCTCCACGCTCCACAACTCATCGTCGCGGGGTATCACCGCCGAACCGAACACCAGCGGGGTCAGCCAGCGTTCGTGGGCGCCGTCAAAGCTGATCGAGGCGAATTGCAGTTCGCGGTCGTCCGGGGTCATGCCGTACAGCTCGCCGATCTTCACGCAGTGCATGGCCAGCGGGCCGTGGGCCACGCTCACGCCTTTGGGCCGACCGGTGGAGCCCGAGGTGTAGATCAGGTAGGCGAGGTTTTCGCCGCAGGTCAGGTTGACCGGGTTGGTCTCGGGCATGGTCGCCTGCGGTTCGCGGTCGATGTCCAGCACTGGCAAGCCTTCGGGCAATGGCAGCTTTTCCCGCAGCCAGGATTGGCTGACCAGCAGGGAAATGCCGCTGTCCGCCATCAGATAACTCAGGCGCTCCGCCGGATAGGCCGGGTCCAGCGGCACGTAGGCGCCGCCGGCCTTGAGGATCGCCAGCAGGCCGATGATCATCTCGGGCGAACGCTGCATCGCCAGGCCGACCCGCACTTCCGGGCCGATGCCCAGTTCACGCAGGCGATGGGCCAACTGGTTGGCACGGCGATTGAGTTGGTCGAAGGTGAGCTCCAGATCGTTGAAGATCAGCGCCGTGGCATTCGGGCGAATCTCGGCCTGGGCTTCAATCAACTGATGCACGCACAAAGGGTTTTGCTCGGCGGTGAACGCCGGGTTCCATTCGATCAACTGTTGCGCACGCTCCGGCGGGGTCAGCAGGTCCAGTTCACTTAGGGCCGTCTGTGGCGCGGCAACCATCGCTGCCAGCAACGCCGCCAGGTGCTCGCTCATGCGCAAGATGGCGTCATGGCTGAAGTGGCTGCACTGGTAGCTCCAGTTCAGGCACAACTGGCTTTCGGCGGTGGCGGCAATGGTCAGCGGGAAGTTGGTGCGTTCGTGGTTCTGCGGGATGGAGAAGCTCAGGCCCGCCGGCGCGCCCTGTTGCAGCGCTTCGGCCACCGGGAAGTTCTCGAACACCAGCAGGCTGTCGAACAACGGCTCGCCGGCACGCCTGGCCCAGCGCTGGATGTCGCCCAGCGCGGTGAATTCGTGTTCACGCAGTTCCAGGTTCTGCGCCTGCAATCGGTTCAGCCATTGCTCGACGCTTTCCACCGCATCCGGGCTGCTGATCACCGGCAAGGTGTTGATGAACAGGCCGAGCTGGCTTTCCGCGCCCGGCAAGTCCACCGGACGCCCCGCCACCGTGGCGCCGAACGCGACGCTGCGTTGACCGCTGTAGCGTTGCAGCAGCAATGCCCAGGCGCCCTGTACCAGCGTGTTGAGCGTCACTTTTTGCTGACGGGCAAAATTGTTGAAGCGCTGGCTGGTGGCGACGTCGAAGGTCTGGCGAAGGTCTGAAAATTCAGTGTCCGAAGGATTGTTGTAGGCCAGGCTCTCGGCCAGCAGGGTCGGGTTATCCAGCGTCGCCAATTGCCCGCGCCAGAACAACTCATCAGCCTCGGCATCCTGACGCTGCAGCCAACCGATGTAGTCGGCGAAACGCCCGGTCGGCGCCTGCACTTGCTGCCCGGCGTAACGTTGCAGCACTTCGCTGAGCAGCAGCGAATTACTCCAGCCATCGAGCAACAGGTGGTGGTGGGTGTAGATCAGCTGCTGGCGTTCATCGTCCAGACGCACCAGTGCGAGCCGCATCAGCGGTGCACGGGTTGGGTCGAGTTGCAGGCGTTCGCTGTCGATCAGTTGCGCCAGCGCCTGTTGCTGATCGTCACGGCCACGCCAGTCGAGGCAGGTCATCGGCAGTTGCAAATGACGGTGCACCAGCTGTACCGGCGCTTCGAAACCTTCGGGGAAGTGGAAACTGCTGCGCAGGATGGCGTGACTGTCGAGCGCCGCTTGCCAGGCGCGGCCCAGACGTTCGGCATCCAAACCTCGGGCTTCGACGCTGAGCTGGTTCACATAGGCGCCGGATTCAGACTCGTACAGGCTGTGAAACAGCAGTCCCGCCTGCATTGGCGACAATGGATACAGATCCTCGATCTGCGCAGGCTTGACCGGCAAGCCATCGAGTTGCGCCTGAGTCAGACGCGCCAGCGGGAAGTCCGCCGGGGTCACGCCGCCCGCGCCCTCGCTCAGGCAATGCTCGATCAGCGCCAGTAATTGAGTGTGGAAGTCGGCGGCCAGCGTTTCGATCTCGCGGCGGTCGAAGCATTCGCGGCTGAAGGTCCAGTCCAGCTTCAGTTCACCGCCATACACCTGACCGTCCACCGACAGCCAGTTGGGCAGCGGTGCGTCCGCCGATTGCGCGGCGCCGCTGGACTCGCGAGCCGGGGTGAACAGCGCGTCTTCGGCGAAGCTCTGGTCGAACTGGCCGAGGTAGTTGAAGGTCACCCTTGCTTGCGGCAACGCGGCCAGCGCGGCTTGTGCGGTGGCATCGCCCATGTAGCGCAGCAAACCGTAGCCCAGGCCTTTGCCGGGGATTTCGCGCAATTGCTGCTTGATAGCCTTAATCGAACCCGCCAGATCGGCAGTCGGCGTCAGGCAAACCGGGAACAGGCTGGAGAACCAGCCCACGGTGCGCGTCAGGTCGATGTCGTCGAACAGGTCTTCGCGGCCATGGCCTTCGAGTTGGATCAGTGCCGATTCATGGCCGGTCCAGCGGCTGAGGGTGCGGGCCAGCGCGGTCAGCAGCAGGTCGTTGACTTGCGTGCGGTAGATCGCCGGGGCCTGTTGCAGCAATTGCGTTGTTTGTTCACGGGTCAGACCGATGCTGACGCCCTGACGAAGATGCCCAGCTTGGCTGGCCTGCGCATGGGCGGCGGGCAGCGAATCGCTGGCCCCGGCCAAATGGTCCTGCCACCAGTGCAATTCATTGTTGGCCGTTTCGGAACGTGCATAGGCCTCGAGTTTGTCCGCCCAAGTCTGGAATGCGCTGGTCTTCGGTGGCAGCTCCTGACCTTGATAGGCCGCCTGCAAATCTTCCAGCAGTACCCGCCACGAAACACCGTCCACCGCCAAATGGTGGATGACCAACAGCAAGCGTTGCGAACCGTCCGCCTGACCGATCAGCGCCACCCGCAGCAACGGCCCGTCTTGCAGGCTGAGGCTGCGCTGGGCTTCGTCGCACACCGATTCCAGCGAGGTATCGCTGGCCACGCGGGCAGTCCAGAGCATGTCGATGACGTCGGCACTGTCGGCACCGACGTAGCGCGCCGACCATTGACCATCGACCTGACTGAAGCGCAAGCGCAGGGCGTCGTGCTGCTTGAGCAAGCGTTGCAAGGCGCCTTGCAGGCGTGGCAGGTCGAGGGTTTCGCGCGGGGTCAGCAACACCGCCTGGTTCCAGTGGGCGCGTTGCGGGATCGGTTCTTCGAAGAACCAGCGCTGGATTGGCGTAAGTGTTTGCACACCGTCCACCGGCCCTTGTTGCGCCAGCGGTGCGGCTTGTTCCTTGACTACGGCGGCCAAGGCTTGCAGGGTTTGCTGCTGGAACAGGTCGCGCGGTTGCAGGCTCAGGCCGGCGCGGCGCGCACGGCTGACCACCTGAATCGAAATGATCGAATCGCCGCCCAGTTCGAAGAAGTTGTCCTGACGCCCGACCTGCTCGACGCCCAGAACGTCCTGCCAGATCTGCGCCAGGACTTTTTCATGCTCGCTGCGTGGCGCTTCGAAGGCGCGCTGGCTGATCTGTGCGGTCGGTGCCGGCAGGCGCTTGCGCTCCAGTTTGCCGTTGGGGCTCAGGGGCATTTGTTCGATCAGCACGGTCTGCGCCGGCACCATGTAGTCCGGCAGGCTAACGAGCAGATGGCTCTTCAGGGCTTCGCGCCACGCGCCTTGGCGTTCGGCATCGGCGCTAACCAGCGCACGATCCTGCGGCACGACGTAGGCCACCAGTTGCCTGCCGTTCGGGCTGTCGAGGGCCAGCACCACGGCCTCCTGCACTTCGGCGTGTTCTTGCAGCCGCGCTTCGATTTCCCCCAATTCGATGCGCAGGCCGCGAATTTTCACCTGATGGTCGATGCGCCCGCAGTAGTCGATGGCGCCGTCGGCGCGGTAGCGCGCCAGGTCACCGGTTCGGTACAGGCGCTCGCCGCTGCCGAACGGGTCGACCACGAAACGCTCGGCGGTCAGCGCACCGCGACGGTGGTAACCGCGCGCCAGGCCGACGCCGCCGAGGTACAACTCACCCACCGCACCCAACGGCAACGGTTGCAGTTCGCTGTCGAGGATCAGGGTGCGCAGGTTGGCGATCGGCCGACCGATCGGCACGCTGTCGCGTCCCTCTTCGACGCAGGTCCAATGGGTGACGTCGATGGCCGCTTCGGTCGGGCCATACAGGTTGTACAGGTTGGCTAGCGGCAGGCTGCGCAAGGTCTGGCGTTGCAGCTCCATCGGCAGCGCTTCGCCGCTGCAAATGATCCGGGTCAGTGAGGTGCAGGCCAGCGCTTCGTCGGCGGCGATGAAGGCCGAAAGCATCGACGGCACGAAGTGCAGCGTGGTGATCGCCTGTTCGATGATCAGCGCGGCGAGGCGTTGCGGGTCGCGATGTTCGCCGGGAGCTGCGATCACCAGCGTCGCGCCTTTCATCAGCGGCCAGAAAAACTCCCACACCGACACGTCGAAACTGAACGGCGTTTTTTGCAGCACGCGATCACTCGACTGCAAGTTGTAGGCGGCTTGCATCCACTCCAGGCGGTTGTGCAGCGCAATGTGGCGGTTGCCGGCGCCCTTGGGTTTGCCGGTGGAGCCGGAGGTGTAAATCATGTAGGCGAGGTTTTCGGCCAGCGCCAGATTGACGAGATCGGTAGCCGGCAGTTCGCTCAGCCAGTCGGCGTCCGCTTGCAGGCACAGGGTGCGCACGCTGTCCGGGGTCGGCAGTTGCGCCAGCAAATGGTCCTGGGTCAGCAACAGCGATATGCCGCTGTCCTCGATCATGTAGCTCAGGCGATCCCGGGGGTATTCCGGGTCCAGCGGCACGTAGGCGCCGCCGGCCTTGAGGATCGCCAGCAGGCCGACGACCATTTCGAAGGAGCGCTCGCAGGCGATGCCGACGATCACTTCCGGACCGACACCTTGGGTACGTAGGTGATGGGCCAGACGGTTGGCGCGCCGGTTCAGTTCGGCATAGCTCAGGCTCTGGCCCTGGAACACCAATGCCGTCGCGTCAGGGTTTTCGATGACCCGTTCTTCGAAATGCCGCTGTACGCAAACTTCTCCGGGATAGCTCGTGGCGGTGTCGTTGAGGTCATCGAGGATATGCAGGCGCTCGTCGGCGTCCAGCAACGGCAATTCGGCAATCGGGGTTTGCGGGTTAGCCAACACGCCGGCCAGCAAGTTGCGCCAATGCCGGGCCAGATGCTCGATGCGCTCGGCGTCAAACAGTTCGGTGGCGTAGGTCAGGCTGGCGAACAACTGGTCGCCCTCTTCCTGGGTGTCCAGTTGCAGGTCGAATTGGGTAGTGGGCGCCGTTGCGTTCAATGCTTCGACGCGCAGGCCGGCGAGCAAGCCACTGACCGCTGCCGGCCGGGCTTGCTGGTGATTGAACATCACCTGGAACAGCGGACTGTGGCTGAGGCTGCGCTCGCCTTGCAGCGCCTGCACCAGACGCTCGAACGGCAGGTCCTGATAGTCCTGGGCATCCAGCGACGCGGCGCGTGTCTGCTCCAACAACTGGCTGAACGGCAGACACCCATCTAGCTCGGCGCGCATCACCTGGGTATTGACGAAGAAGCCGATCAGGCGTTGGGTTTGCGCGCGGTTACGGTTACCGATGGGTACGCCGATGCGCAGGTCGGACTGGCCGCTGTAGCGGTAGAGCAAGGTCTGAAAACTCGCCAGCAACAGCATGAACGGCGTGACGCCGCGCTGCTTGGCCAGTGCCATCAAACCACTGGACAGTACGCTATCCAGGGCAAAATCCAGACGTGCACCCTGCTGACTCGGTTGCGCCGGGCGTGGGCGGTCGGTGGGCAGTTCCAACAGGGGTTGTTCGCCGCCGAGTTTCTCCTTCCACCAGTCCAGTTGACGCTCCAGCTCCCCCGCTTCCATCCATCGACGCTGCCACGCGGCATAGTCCGAATACTGAATCGGCAGCGCTTCCAGTTCCGCGCCATGCCCTTGGCAATGGGCGGCGTAGAGACGGGAAAACTCTTCCACCAGCACGCCCATCGACCAACCGTCGGTGACGATGTGGTGCAGGGTCAGCACCAGCACATGGTCCTCGGCATCCAGTTGCAGCAGGCTGACGCGCAGTAGCGGGCCGTGTTGCAGATCGAACGGCCGGGCGATTTCTTCTTCGACCTTTTTCATCGCCGACTCGAAAGGTTGCGGCTCGTCGCGCAAATCATGTTGCTCGATGGACAGCGAGGCGGACGACGCCAGTGTTTGCATCACTCGCCCGTCATCCTCGACGAAACGGCTGCGCAGGCTCTGGTGACGCTCCAGCAGCACGTCGAAGCTGTGTTGCAGCGCCAGCACATTCAGCGGACCTTGCAGGCGCAAGGCGGCGGGAATGTTGTAGGCGCTGCCTTGTGGATCGAGCTGCCAGAGGAACCATTGGCGTTGCTGCGCGTAAGACAGCTCGAAGGTCGCTAGTGGCTCGGCGGCGGGCGGGATCGGCAACTGGCCGAAGCTCACGCCCTGTTCCTGCATCTTCAGCAGAAATTCTCGGCGCTTGTCCGCAGGCAGGGCCGCAAAACGGGTGGCAATACGCTGGGCAGTGCTGTGTTCCATCAATTGAACTCCATCTCGTCCAAAAGCGACTCGAGCGCCTCCAGACGTGCATCGTTGTCAGTCGGGGCGTGTTGCCCGGCCAGGGCGGCATATGCCTGAAGGTCGTGGCTTTCGAACAGCGCGCGCAGCGGCAGCTCGATGCCCAGCTCCAGTTCCACGCGGGCACTGGCCTGGGCGGCGAGCAGCGAATGCCCGCCCAATTCAAAGAAGTTGTCGCGCCGGCCGATCCGGGCCACGCCCAGCACTTCGGCCCAGATCGCGGCCAGTTGCTGTTCGAGTTCGCCTTCGGGGGCTTCGAACGAGCGATTCCAGGCTTCGGCATCCGGCAGCGGCAAGGCCTTGCGGTCGAGTTTTCCGTTGCCGGTCAATGGCAGGTCGTCGAGCAGCAGCCAATGACTGGGCACCATGTAGTCCGGCAGATCGACCTTGAGCGCGGCGCGCATCTCGTCGCGCCAGATGGTCGGATCGGATGGGGTCTGTTCGGCCACCACGTAGGCGTACAGCTGTGGACCGCCGTCGCCGGCGTGCACGCTGATCACCGCCTGACGCACACCCGGTTGAGCGAGCACCGCCGCTTCGATTTCGCCCAACTCGATGCGGAAACCGCGAATCTTCACTTGCTGGTCGATGCGGCCCAGGTAATCGATGCTGCCGTCGCCGCGCTGGCGCGCCAGATCGCCACTGCGGTACAGACGCTGGGCCGGGTCGAACGGGCTCGGCACGAAGCGCTCGGCGGTCAGCCCAGAGCGCCCGTGATACCCCCGGGCCAGACCGGCGCCGGCGATGTACAACTCCCCCGCCACGCCCACCGGCACGGGTTGCAACTGGCTGTCGAGCAAGTACCAGCGCAGGTCGCGAATCGGCAGGCCGATGGGGCTTTGCGCCTTGGCGTCGAGGTCGACCCGGCTGATCGCGCGGTAGGTCACGTGCACCGTGGTTTCGGTGATGCCGTACATGTTCACCAAGGTCGGTTGCTGGTCGCCGAAGCGTTCGAACCATGGCCGCAGGCTGGCGACTTCCAGCGCTTCGCCGCCGAATATCACCTGACGCAGCGCCAGGTGTTGCGGGCTGGCGCAGGCAATCGGCAGCAACTGGCGGAACGCAGTCGGGGTCTGGTTCAACACCGTCACGCCTTCGTCGCAGAGCAGTTGGTGGAACGCCTGCGGCTCGCGGCTGATGTAGTACGGCACGATCACCAAACGCCCACCGGTGCACAGCGCACCGAACAGTTCCCATACCGAGAAATCGAAGGCGTAGGAATGGAACAGGGTCCAGACATCATCCGCGCCGAAGTTGAACTCGGCGGCGGTGGCGCTCAGCAGACGCCCGACGTTGCCATGGCTGAGCAACGCGCCCTTCGGCCGCCCGGTGGAGCCGGAGGTGTAGATGACGTAGGCCAGGTTGTCCGGGGTCGACAGGGTGGGCAGGTTGTCGCTGGCGTAGCCTTCCAGTGACAAGGACGTCAGGTCCAGCACTTGCACGTCGTCCCGGACCGGCAAGCCGTCAATCAGGTGCGACTGGGTCAACAGCAGCGCGATGCCGCTGTCTTCGATCATGTAGCTCAGGCGCTCGGCCGGGTATTGCGGGTCCAACGGCACGTAGGCGCCACCGGCCTTGAGGATCGCCAGCAAGCCAACCACCAGTGGAATCGCCCGCTCGGTGGCGATACCGACTTTCACTTCCGGGTCGACACCCTGCTCGCGCAGCTTGCGCGCCAGGCGGTTGGCCTGGGCGTTGAGGGCGGCGTAGCTCAGGTGCTCGCCTTCGTGGCTCAGGGCGATGGCGGTGGGTCGTTGTGCGGCTTGGGCTTCGAACAACTGATGAAGGGTTGGCGACTTCGGTTGTACCTCGAACACCGGGTTCCAGTGCTGGATCAAGTCGCCGTATTGCTGCGTTTGCAGCAGCGGCAGTTCGGCGATGCGCTGCTGCGGGTCGGCAACTACTGCGCGCAGCAGGTTCAGCCATTGTTCGGCGAAGCGCTGCATCGACGCTTCGTCGTACAGATCGGTGGCGTAGCTCAGGCTCGCGTCCAGCTCATCGCCCTGCTCTTGCGTATCGAGTACCAGGTCGAATTGCGCGGTGTGTTGCTGCCAGTGCAGGCGCTCGACCTGCAAGCCGGCCACGGTACGTTCGACGCTGGCCCCCAGCTGTTGCTGATGGTTGTAGAGCACCTGGAACAGCGGGCTGTGGTTGAGGCTGCGGTCCGGCTGCAAGGCATCGACCAGTTGCTCGACCGGCAGGTCTTGATGGGCTTGCGCTGCCAACGCGGTGCGTTTGACTTGCTGCAACAACGCGCTGAATGGTTGCTGCCCATCGATCTCGGCGCGCAGCACCTGGGTGTTGATGAAGAAGCCGATCAGGCCTTCGGTTTCCAGGCGTGAACGTCCGGCACTCGGCACGCCGACGCTGATGCCCGACTGCCCGCTCTGACGATGAAGCAAGGTCTGGAAACTGGCCAGCAACAGCATGAACAACGTCACTTGCTGCTCCTGCGCGCGCTGGTGCAGACCGGCGAGCAACTGGCGATCCACGTTGAGCGTCAGGCTGGCACCGCGCTCGCTGCGACGAGCCGGGCGGCTCAGTTCGCTGGGTAATTGCAGCAGTGCCTGGTTGCCGTCCAGTTGCTCACGCCACCAGGCCAGTTGTCGCGCGCCCTCTCCGGCTTCCAGCCAGTCGCGCTGCCAGCGGGCGTAATCGCTGTAGGCCACCGGCAGTGGTGCAAGGCCGGCTTCACGCTGTTCAACGGCCGCCTGATACAGCGCGCTGAATTCGTCGACCATCACCTGCATTGACCAGCCATCGGCGGCGATGTGGTGCACCGTGAGCACCAGCACATGGTCTTCGGCGCCCACTTGCAGCAACAGCACACGCCACAGCGGGCCGTGGCGCAGGTCGAACGGTTGGGCGATGGCGTCGGCCACGGCGCTGTTGATCGCCGATTCATCGATTGGCTGTTCGTTGAATTGCAACGGCAAGTCGATGTGTACCACCGAACGGACTTGCTGGCCGTCCTGTTCGAAGGTGGTGCGCAGGGTTTCGTGGCGGACTTGCAACTGCGCGAAGGCTTTACGCAAAGCCGCGCGATTGAGCGAGCCCTTGAGGCGCAGCGCCGCCGGAATGTTGTAGGCCGCGCTGTGCGGGTCCAGTTGCCAGAGAATCCACTGGCGCTGTTGGGCGTAGGACAAGATGCGCGGCAGATCGTCCGCTGCGCGTTGCAGCGGCGGTTGAGCGCTGGCCGTCGCTTGTGCGGCACGCTCGGCAAATGCCTTCAGGTTCGCGGCGGAGAACAGGCTGCTCACCGACAGTTCAAGTTGCAGTTGCTGGCGCACGCGGGAGATCACTTGCAGCACCAGCAACGAGTGCCCGCCCAGCTCGAAGAAGTTGTCGTCGCGGCCCACTTGCTCGACCTGCAAAACTTCCTGCCAGATCTGCGCCAGTTGCGTTTCCAGGCCTTCGACCGGGGCAATGAACGCGCGCTGTGCAGTGTTGGCGTGCGCCCGTGGCAAGGCCTTGCGGTCGAGCTTGCCGTTGTTGTTCAGCGGCAGTTTGTCCAGCAGGACGATGTGGTTGGGCACCATGTAGTCCGGTAGCGACTGGCGCAGCGCGGCTTTAAGGCCTTCCAGATAAACCGCTTGGCAAACCAACGTGCCGCTGGCCACGACATAGGCCACCAGCTGCGTGCCGTCCTGGGCGATGACGGCGGCTTCGCGTACGTCATCCCGGGCTTGCAGGCAGGCTTCGATCTCGCCCATTTCGATGCGCAAACCGCGAATCTTCACCTGATGGTCGATGCGCCCGACGTATTCAAGATCGCCGTTGGCGTTGTAGCGCGCCAGGTCGCCGCTGCGGTACAGCCGCGCCCCCGGTTCGCGGGCAAACGGGTCCGGCAGGAAGCGTTCGGCGGTCAGTGCCGGTCGGTTGAAGTAGCTTTGCGCCAGGCAGGCCGGGGCGCCGATGCACAATTCGCCGACGCCCTCGGCAGGCAAGAGTTGACCGGCCGAATCCAGTACGTACAGCGAACGCCCGGCGATGGCGTGACCGATGGGAATGCCGAAAGCGTCGCTGGCATCGCTCAACTGGCACTCGTGAACGCTGGACACCACCGTCGCCTCGGTCGGGCCGTAGGTGTTGAGCAGGCGCACGTGGCTCAGGCCGGCCTGATGCCACAGGCGCAGGCCTTCCACCGACATCGCTTCGCCGCCGACGTGGACTTGGCGCAAGTTGCCGAGGTGTTGCACCGTGCCGCTGGCGCATTCGCGGGCCAGCAGGAACCAGTAGGCGGCGGGCAAGTCGGCGACGGTCACGCCTTGTTCGACGATTTCGCTGGCCAGTCGGCCGGCGTCCCACAGGTCGTCGCCGCGCATGATCAGTGCCGCGCCGACGCAGAGTGCCGGGAAGCATTGTTCGACGAAGCCGTCGAAGCTGAAGGTGGCGAATTGCAGGACGCGGTCGGTGGACGACAGGTTTGAGTAGTCGGCGGCGGTTTGGCAGAACTCGCGCAAGGCGGCGTGGGTGATGGCGACGCCTTTGGGTTGGCCGGTGGAGCCGGAGGTGTAGATGATGTAGGCCAGATCTTCGGTGGCTGGGCGGACGCTATCGTCGGAACGCCGCCCGGAGACAAGCTCGGCTCCTACAGGGGGCATGTCGGTCACCGTGCCAAGGCGCGACACAAAAAACTGTAGGAGCGGGCTTGCTCGCGAAGAGGCCGGTACATTCAACATAGATGTCGACTGTAAGGCCGCCTTCGCGAGCAAGCCCGCTCCCACAGGGGTTGTGGTGTCTTGGGAGTCGTGCAGCAGCAGGTCCAGGCGGCTGTCTTCGATCATGTAGGACAGGCGTTCGGTGGGGTATTTCGGGTCGAGGGGGATGTAGGCGGCGCCGCTTTTCAGGACGGCCAGCAGGCTGACGATCAGTTGCGGGCCGCGACGCATGGCCAGGCCGACACGCTTGCCGGGGCCGGCGCCGTGGTCGATCAGACGTTGGGCCAGGTGGTTGGCTTGAGCATCGAGTTCAGCGTAGGTGAGGGTTTGACCTTCGACCTGCAACGCCAGTGCATCCGGATGGGCAGCGGCTTGCTCGGCGATTTGTTCGTGGGCCAGCAGCGTTGTGGATAACTCGATTGCCGGTGGTTGGCTGATCGCGAGTACCGTGTTTTTGCTGTCGACGTCGAGCAGCTCCAATGAGCCCAACGCGGCGTCCGGCGCCATCATCAGTTGCGTCAGCAGCTGCTGCAAACTGGCCGATAGCTGGGCGATTTGTTTGGCGCTGAACCGCGCCGCGTCGTAGCTGAACTCAAGGCCCAGGCCTTCGCCCAGTTCGACGCCGAGGGTCAGCGGATAGTGGGTGCGCTCGTGGTTGTGCAGGTTGCCGAACGACAGCCCGGCCGGCGCGCCTTGTTTCAGCACTTGGGCCACAGGGAAGTTTTCGAACACCAGTAGGCTGTCGAACAGTGCCGCCCCCTGTTGCCCCGCCCAACCTTGAATGTCGTACAGCGGCACCTGTTCGAACTCGCGCATGGCCAAGTTCAGGCCTTGCAGTTCGCCCAGCCATTGGCTGACGGTTTGGTCCGGCTTGATCGCGCACACCAGCGGCAAGGTGTTGATGAACAGGCCGAGCTGCTCCTCGATCCCCGGCAACGGCGCGGAACGCCCGGCCACGGTGGCGCCGAACACCACGCAATCCTGGCCGGTATAGCGTTGCAGCAACAGGCTCCATGCCGCTTGCAGCAGGGTATTGAGGGTGACTTTCTGCTCGCGGGCGAACTCGGCCAGACGTTGGGTCGCGCGGCTGTCGAGACTTGCGTGATGTTCGCCAGTACCCTCGCCGCCCACCGGTGGACGCAGGGCTTCGGCCAGCAACGTCGGGGTTTCCAGTGGTGTCAGCGCGGCTTTCCAGAACTGCTCGCCCGCCTCGGCCGATTGCTGCTGCAACCAGCCCAGGTAATCGCGGTATTGCCCGGTGGGCGTCGGCAGCGATTGGCCGGCGGCGTAGTGCTGGATCACTTCGGCCAACAACTGCGCGTTGCTCCAGCCGTCCATCAGGATGTGATGGCTGGTGTAGATCAGGTGCCAGTCATTGGCGTCGGTGCGCACCAGCTTCAGGCGAAACAGCGGTGCCGTGCCCAGCTCGAAACCTTGGGCGCGTTCGGCGGCGGCCAGTGCATCGGTATCGGTGGCTTCCAGCACTTCGAGGGGCAACGCGACCTGACGGGTAATCGCCTGATGCGCGGTGTCCAGGCCTTGCCAGTGGAAGCTGCTGCGCAGGATGGCGTGGCGTTCGATCGCAGCTTGCCAGGATCGGGCGAAACGCTCGGTGTCCAGGCCGCCGATATCGAGGCGCAACTGGCTGATGTAGGCGCCGAC
This sequence comes from Pseudomonas putida, assembly GCF_050990305.1. Taxonomy (GTDB): domain Bacteria; phylum Pseudomonadota; class Gammaproteobacteria; order Pseudomonadales; family Pseudomonadaceae; genus Aquipseudomonas; species Aquipseudomonas putida_AH. The sequence goes on from NZ_CP158817.1 coordinate 4,523,127, forward strand.
CTCGGGTTCGTGCAGGGTGTGGAAGAGCATGCCCTGCTGCATCGGCGACAGCGGGTACAGGTCTTCGAGAGTGGCGACAGCCAACGGCAGTGCGTCGAGTTGCACCTGATCGATGCGCGCCAGCGGGAAGTCCGATGGCGTGGCCTGCGGTGACTCAAGGGCACAGCAGTGCTCGATCAGTGCGCTGAGTTCCTGGGCGTAGTCGTCGGCCAGACGCTGGATGGTCGCGATGTCGAACATTTCGCGGCTGAAGCCCCAGCTCAGGGACAGCTCGCCGCCGTAGACCTGCCCCTCGACCACCAGCCAGTTGCCCAGCGGTGCCTTTGGATCTTGCGCGATGCCGTTGCCTTCGCTGGAGGGGGTGAACAGTGCGCCCTCATCGAACTGACGGTCGAACTGCCCCAGGTAGTTGAAGGTGATGCGCGGTTGCGGCAGAGCCGCCAATTCGGCGCGGGTCTGTGCGCTGCCGAGGTAGCGCAGCGCGCCGTAGCCCAAACCTTTTTCCGGAACGTTGCGCAGTTGTTCCTTGATGGCTTTGATCGAGGCGCCGAGATCGACGCCAGGCTTGAGATTGACCGGAAACAGGCTGGTGAACCAGCCGACGGTGCGGGTCAGGTCGATGTCGTCGAACAGGTCTTCGCGGCCGTGGCCTTCGAGCTGGATCAGCGTGCTGCCCTGCCCGCTCCAGCGGCACACGGCGCGGGCCAGGGCGGTCAGCAGCAGGTCGTTGACTTGGGTGCGGTAGACCGCCGGGGCCTGTTGCAACAGCTGGCGGGTTTGTTCGGTGTTGAGCTTAATTTCGAGTTTGTGTTCGAAACGGTTTTCCAGCGCGCCGTTCGGGCGTTCGCACGGCAGATCGATGGGGGCGTCTTGCAGTTGGGTCTGCCAGTGCTCGAGGCTGTTTTCGAAGGCCGGAAGGTGATCCTGCAAACGTGCGATCCAGCGTTGGTAGCTGCTGGTTTTCGCAGGCGCTTGCGCGCCGTTGTAGAACTGCTGGAGGTCTTCGAGCAACACGCGCCAGGACACGCCGTCCACGGCCAGGTGGTGAACCACCAGCAGTAATCGTTCGCTGCCGTCGGCCAGGGCGACATGCAATGCACGCAGCAATGGGCCGTTCTGCAAGTCGAGGCTGCGCTGGGCGTCATCGCACAGTGTGTTCAGCGCTTGGGCCGATGACACTTCACGGCGCCACAGCACCGAATCGGTAGTCGGCGCGGCATAGGCTTGCTGCCAGTCGCCGTCGGCCTGTTGATAACGCAGGCGCAGGCTGTCGTGATGGGTCAACAGTTGTTCCAGGGCGCGCTCCAGCGTCTCGACGTTCAACGGCACTCGCGGCACCAGCAACAGCGATTGGTTCCAGTGCTGACGCTCGGGGATCTTTTGCTCGAAGAACCACTGTTGCACGGGTGCCAGCGCTACCGCGCCAACCGCCGGGCCTTGGTCGATCTGGGCTAGTTCGCCGCTACGAGCGGCTTGCGCCAGGCTGCGAATGGTCTGGTGCTGGAACAGGTCCTTGGGACTGAGGACGATGCCGGCCTGACGGGCGCGGCTGACCACTTGCATGGAGACGATGGAGTCGCCGCCCAGTTCGAAAAAATTGTCCTCCAGGCCGACGTTGTCGATGGTCAGCACGTCCTGCCAGATCGCCGCGAGGGATTTTTCCAGTTCGCTGCGCGGCGCAACGTGTTTGTGTTGTTGGGTGCTGCCGTCAACAGCCGGCAGGGCTTTGCGGTCGAGCTTGCCGTTGGGTGTCAGCGGCAGGTGGTCGAGGAATAGCAGGAAGGCCGGGACCATGTAGTCCGGCAGATGCTGACGCAGGGCTGCTTTCAAGGACTCTCGCAGGCTCGTCTGCGCGTCGTCATCATCGAGCAACGCCGCATCGCTGGGCACGATCCAGGCCACCAGTTGCTGACCGCTGGCACCATCCTGAGCCAATACCGCCAATTCGCACACCACGTCCTGTTGCAGCAGCCGTGCCTCGATTTCGCCCAGCTCGATACGGAAACCGCGCACCTTGACCTGATGGTCGATGCGGCCGACGTATTGCAGGCTGCCGTCGGCTTGATAACGGGTCAGGTCGCCGGTGCGATACAGGCGCTCGCCTGTGTTGGAGAACGGATTCGGTACGTACTTCTCGGCGGTCAGGCCCGGTCGCGCCAGATACCCACGGGTGATGCCGGCGCCGCTCAGGTACAGCTCGGCGGACACGCCTTGGGGCACCGGTTGCAGGTCGGCGTCCAGCAAGTAGCTGGCGGTGTGCTTGAGTGGGTGGCCGATGTTGGCGCGACCGCCAACTTCGCGGCGGGTCCAGGTGGAATAGGTGGTGTCTTCCGAGGGGCCGTAGAGGTCGTAGACGTGCTCGACGGTCGATTGCTGATAGAGCGCGTCCACCAGGCTTTGCTTCAACGGCTCACCGGCCAGGTTGATGATGCGCACGCTCGACGGGATTTGGCCGTCGCGCTGCAACGCGTTGATCGCCGACGGCACGGTGTTGATCAGGCGTACCTGATTCCGGGCCGGCAGCAGCGGCAGTTCCAGGGCGTTGCGGGCGATGATCACCGAGCCACCGTTGGCCAGGGTCACGAACAGCTCCCACACCGACAAGTCGAAGCACACCGAGGTCGAGGCCAGCACGCCTTGAATGTCGTCGCGGCTATACACCGTTTGCGACCAATCGATCAGCGCCAGTACGTTGCGATGGGCAATGGCCACGCCCTTGGGCTTGCCGGTGGAGCCGGAGGTGTAGATCACGTAGGCCAGGTTGTCGGGCGTGACGTGGGTGGTCGGGGCGCTGATCGGGTCATTCGCCAGTTCGATGTTGTCGAGCAGCAACAGGGTTGTTCCGTCCGGCACGGCCAGTGTCGCGGCGACCGATTGTTCGGTCAGCAGCACCCGTGCGCGACTGTCTTCAAGCATGTAGGCGACGCGGTCCGCCGGGTAATCCGGGTCCAGCGGCACGTAGGCGCCGCCGGCCTTGAGCACCGCCAGCAAAGCGACCAGCAGCTGTTCGGAACGCTGCATGGCCACGCCGACCCGCACTTCCGGGCCGACACCGAGTTCGATCAGTTTGTGCGCCAGGCGGTTGGCCTGGGTGTCGAGTTCGCGATAGGTCAGTTGCGTGGTGTTGAACGTCGCGGCCAGTGCATCCGGGGTGGCCGCGACTTGCTGCTCGATCAGTTCATGAATGCACAGGTCCTGTTCGAAGCTGTCGTCGGCAGAGTTCCAGTCATGGACGATGCGCTGGTATTCAGCCTGCTCCAGCATCGGCAGGTCGCTGATGCGTTGCGATGCGTCGCTCACCATGCCTTGCAGCAGGTGCGTCCAGTGCTGCGCCATGCGCGCGATGGTCGCCGCGTCGAACAGGTCGTTGGCGTAGGTCAGTGCGGCGTGCAACTTGCCACCCTTCTCGTACGTATCCAGAGTCAGGTCGAACTGGGTGGTGCGCCCCTGCCATTCGATCGCGCTCAGCGCTAGGCCGGATTGCGTGGTGACGGTGGAAATGTCCGCCACCTGCGGCTGGTGGTTGTACATCACTTGGAACAGCGGCGTGTGGCTGAGGCTGCGCTCCAGTTTCAGCGCTTCCACCAAACGCTCAAACGGCAGGTCCTGATGGGCCTGGGCGCCGAGGGCGGTATCTTTGATTCGTTGCAGCAGCTCGTCAACCCGGGTCTGGCCATCCAGCTGGGTGCGCAGCACCTGGGTGTTGACGAAGAAGCCGATCAGGCCTTCGATTTCGGCGCGGTTGCGGTTGGCAATCGGCACGCCGACGCGGATGTCACTCTGCCCGGTGTAACGATGCAGCAGCACGTTGAAGGCGCCGAGCAGCAGCATGAACAGAGTGATGTTGTGTTTCTGCGCGGTGGCCCGCAGTTGTTCGGCCAGTTGCCCGTCGACGGCGAACTCGAAGCGGGTGCCGCGAAAGCTCGGCATCGCCGGGCGCGGGTGATCGGTGGGCAGTTCCAGCACCGGATGCTCGCTGCCCAGTTGCGCCTGCCAGTACTCCAGTTGGCGAGCCTGCTCGCCCGCCTCCAGCCAGCGGCGCTGCCACAGGGCGTAGTCGCTGTACTGGATCGGCAGGGGCGGCAATTGCGGTTGCGCGTCGGCATCGAAGGCGTCGTAGCAGCGGATGAATTCGTCGATCAGCACGTTCATTGACCAGCCGTCGGAGACGATGTGGTGCAGGGTCAGCAGCAGCACGTGTTCCTGTTCGGCGAGCTTGAGCAAGGTGACGCGTAGCAGCGGACCGGTTCCCAGGTCGAACGGCTGCACCGATTGCTGTTCGGCTGCTTGAGCGACTGCCCGTTCACGCCCTGCGGCCGGCAGCGTGCTGAAATCCACCTGATCGATCACCAACGGCGCCGTCGCCGGCATTTGCAACAAGCTGTCATCGGCCTGCGAGACAAACACCGTGCGCAAGGTTTCGTGACGCGCCACCACGCTGGCGAAGGCCTGCTCCAGTGCAGGCAGGTTCAGGCGACCGGTCAGGCGCACTGCACCCGGCAGGTTGTAGGCGCCGCTGTGCGGGTCCAGTTGCCAGAGGAACCACATGCGTTGCTGGGCATAGGACAGTGCCTGGCGGTCCTCGGCCTCGACCCCGGCAGGAATCGGAAACCGGGCGAACTCCACGCCCTCCTTGTTCAAGGCCGCAAGGAACATCTGGCGCTTTTGCAGGGGCAACCCGATAAACCGGCGAGCAAGTTTCAAGGCGTCTTCAGCATTCATTTCTGGGTATCCGGATCAGTGGCGGGAAGCACAAAGGCACGTCGTCCCTGTAGAACGAATGCAGACCGGAAAAATTAATGAATGGGAATACTTATCAGGCGGGAATTCCCCTGTAGGAGCAAAGCTTGCTCGCGATAGCGGTATACCTGTCGACATCGATGTTGAATGTCAGTCAGTCATCGCGAGCAAGCTTTGCTCCTACAGGGGTTGCGGCGTCAGGCGCTGGCAGCCATCGCATGTCGGCGATGATGCACTTCCAACTGATTCTTGATCACCTTGAGCACCTTGGCCTCATGCTCATGGATGAAGAAGTGCCCGCCGCCGAACATGTCCACGGAGAAGCTGCCACGGGTTTCCTTGCGCCAGCCGATCAGTTGTTCGGTGGTGGCGCGGTCGGTCTTGCCGCCGAGCACGTGCACCGGGCAGTTGAGCAACGGGCGCTGCATAGGCTCGAAGCGGCCGCACAACTGGAAGTCGGCGCGCAGGATCGGCAGGGTCAGGCTCATCAGCTCCTGATTGGCCAGCACTTCTTCACGGGTGCCGTTGAGCGTGCGCAGTTGCTCGATCAGCTCCGCATCTGTTTTGGGCTCGGCGAAACCGCGGTCATAATCCTCGCGCATCGTTGGTGCTGCGGTGCCGGAGGCAAACAAGGCCACTGGTTCCGGACAGCCGAGCGAGCGAAACGCATGGGCCATTTCACAGGCCAGCAACGCGCCGAGGCTGTGACCGAACAGGGCATACGGCGCCTTGAGCGTGGTTTTCTGCTCCTGCGCCAATTGCAGCGCCAGCCGTCGCATGTCGGTGTGCAACGGCTCGCCGAACCGTGCGCCCCGCCCTGGCAACTCCACCGGCTGGACTTTCAGCCACTGCGGCAGCTTGTTGCGCCAGCGGCTGTAAACCATGGCGCTCGCGCCTGAATAAGGCAGGCACAACAATGTCAGCTGGGTCACCGGGCTTTCCTCGAAGTTTGTCTGTATGGGAGAACGGATGGACCCTGCGCAAAATTAGTCGTCTGAGATGACGCCTTCGCGGGCAAGCCTCGCTCCTACGGGTCATGCGTTGATCCTCCGTAGGAGCGAGGCTTGCCCGCGAAGGAGGCGCCACGAATGTCACAGGAAAACGACTATCTAAGGTGACGATAGCTTTGTATCGCTGACCCCAATACGACAGCCCCCGCCGCGATCGCCACCCAAAACCCGCTGCGCGCCCCGAATGCATCCACCATCCACCCGGAACTGGCCGCGCCGATCGCCACGCCAACGCTCAACCCGGTGACCAGCCAGGTCAGCCCTTCGGTGAGCTTGGCCGGCGGTACGATCTGCTCCACCAACGCCATGGCGACAATCAGGGTCGGGGCGAAAAACAGTCCGGCGACAAACACCGCCAGCGACAAGCCGAGAATGTTCACCGCCAGTAGCAACGGCAAGGTGGTCACTGCCGTCGCCACCCCACCGTAGAGAAACAGGCGCGGCAGCGGCACTTTCGAGCGCAGCGCGCCAAAGGCCAACCCGGCCATACAAGAGCCGATGGCGTACACCGACAGCACGATGCTCGCCGCCGCCGGTTGCCCCTGCTGCTGGGCGAAGGCCACGCTGACCACGTCGACCACACCGACGATGGTGCCCATGGCGACCATCAACAGCATCAGCAATTGGATGTCCACCGAACGGATGATCGAACCGACGTGATGTGCCTCATGGGGATGCACCGCAGGCTCGGTGCTGCGTTGCAGGACGAACGCAGTGACGCCGATGGCCAGCATCAACAATGCCGCCAGCGGCCCGGCCTCGGGGAACGCCACCACGCACAGGCCGACTGACAATGGCGGCCCGACGATGAAGCAGACCTCGTCCAACACAGATTCCAGCGCATACGCCGTTTGTAATTGCGGCTGGCCGCGATACAACTCGGTCCAGCGCGCCCGCACCATCGCCGACATGCTCGGCATGCAGCCGGCGATGGCGGCGAACACGAACAGTGTCCAGTGCGGTGTCTGCAATCGGGTGCAGAGCAACACCATCAGCAACGCCCCGCCACCGATCAGCGCCGACACGGGCAAGATCCGGCGCTGACCAAAACGGTCCACCAGCCGCGACACCTGTGGCGCACAAAATGCGGTGGCCAGGGCAAAAGTCGCCGCCACTGCGCCCGCCAGGCCGTAGCCACCCTTGACCTGCGAGAGCATGGTGATCAGGCCGATGCCGGTCATGGAAATCGGCATGCGTGCGATCATTCCGGCCAGGACGAAGGCGCGGCTGCCGGGGGCGTTGAACAGTTCGCGGTAGGGGTTTGCCATGGGGTTGGCCTCAACAAAAGGTCTGCAAGTTGCCATAGGGATAGATCGAGGGGGAAGCAGCAAATTGTTGGCTGAATGTGAAGGCTTTACTGGCAACTCAGCTATTGGGTTATACAAATTCCATAAATCCGTAGAAGCAAAAAACAACTCCATTCAACATCCAAACAATCTAAGTAAACACTTGAAAGCTTTTTCCCCCACAACTAGTTTCTTGTTCGTCACCCTGCCCTATTTTCACTACGCAGTCGGTCAGTAGTAACGCCAGTAGCGAAGACACAACGGAGTCCAGCTATGGAAGAGTTACTCATCCTGGTCGATACCCACGATCGAAAACGCGGTTACGCGCCCAAGTTGCTGGTTCATCAACAAGGTTTGCTGCATCGGGCATTCTCGATTTTCATATTTGACAAAGATGGCCGCCTCCTGCTGCAACAACGTGCTTTGGGCAAGTACCACTCCCAAGGGTTATGGACCAATACCTGTTGCGGTCATCCCCGGCCAGGCGAACGAACGATGGCGGCGGCCAAACGTCGTTTGCAGGAAGAGATGGGCATATCCTGCCCCCTGCGCAAAGTTGCCACACTGCTCTACCGAGAACAGGTGTCAAACCAGCTCATCGAACATGAATACGACCACGTCTTTGCAGGCCTGTGTCATACCGATCCCGTCGCCAATCCCGAAGAGGCCCACAGTTGGCAGTGGTTGGCGCTTTCACAAATTACCGCGCGCATTGCCGCTGCCCCCGACACGTTCAGCATCTGGTTTCGGCGGATTTTTGAAACCAGAAGCCCCGCCGATTTGAAAGCCTGGAATGAGATGGCACAGACGCGCCATTGAATCCGGGCGACCATGGAAAATGGAGAATTCCCATGACTGATCAACCAACGCTGGGGACAGATGCCCACAAACTGACGATTGCACCTTTTGTGGTGCGCCCGCTGCGCTGTCCATCTGCGCTACGAATCGATGATGCACTCGGCGAGGAGGTCAATGATCGGCTGATGTCCTGGGTCGAAAGCATTGGAATTTTTGCCAGCAAACTGGAAAAAATTCGTGATTCGAATTTCGGTCGCTACGCGATGCTGTGTCATACCGATACAGACGATCCTGATCGACTCTTGCTACAGGGGCAGTGTCTCGCGGCATTGTTCGCGGTCGATGATCATTTTTGCGATGACCGCTCACTCGGCTGCAGCCCCGCCACCGTTGCGCCTCGCCTTTCGTTTGCGATTGCCGCGATGGATCCGGTCTATCTGCCGCGAACATTCGACACCGAATTGGAGCGCCAACTCGACAGTGACCCGGTTTTGATAGGGCTGCGTGCTTACATGAAACGCGTCGAACAGTTTTGCACGCCCTCACAAGTCGCCCGGGTTCGCCAGATAAGCATTGCCATGTTTGTGACCATGGCCGCCGAGGGTGCCTGGCGCATCTATGGCACCCGACCGACTATTGCGGAATACCTGGCCAGCCGTCAGGTCAACAGCTTCTGGCCGTGCCTGGTATTGATCGATCCTGTGGGTGGATACGAGGTACCGGCCGATCTGTATTCGCGACCTGACGTGCATCGCATCACTGCACTGGCGTCCCTCGCGACTACGCTGGTCAATGACCTTTATTCCGCCTACAAGGAGCACGTCAACGAAGTAGGAGAGTTCAAACTGCCTTATCTGCTTGCCGCCAAGCACAACTGCACCCTGCAACAGGCGATTGATCGCATCGCCGATATTCACGACGATGTGATGCGTGATTACGAAGCCGCCGAGCAACATCTGTTGATCGAAGCCTCTCCTCTGCTCCGACGCTACCTCACGGGCTTGACGGCATGGATTGCCGGGAATCTGGAATGGCACAAACACAGTGCGCGGTACCAGGTTGATCCGATGTAACGCAATCAGGAGATTTCTTCGAAGCGGCTGGCAAACCCGACGCTCAGACAAATGAACTCCAGACTGCCAGACCAGTCCTCTGTTCAGGGTCTCAGCTGCGGAGTTTTGCCGAAAATGCCCGACCACCACCCCGAACGCCAAAGCCCCATCGACGCCCACGGCATCATCGGCGACTTGCGCAGCGCCGCCTTGGTCAATGACAAGGGCAGCGTGGATTTTTTCTGCTGGCCGGAGTTCGACAGCCCGTCGATTTTCTGTTCGCTGCTGGACACGCCCGAGGCCGGCATTTTCCAGCTGTCCCCGGACCTTCCCGACGCGCGCCGCGAGCAAATCTACCTGCCCGATACCAACGTGTTGCAAACCCGCTGGCTCAGCGACCGTGCCGTGGTGGAAATCACCGACCTGCTGCCCATTGGCGACACCGAGGATGATTTGCCGCTGTTGATGCGCCGGGTGCGGGTGGTCAGTGGCAAGGCGAGTTTTCATCTGCGTTGCGCCGTGCGCCACGACTATGCTCGCGCCGATACCCGTGCCCGCCTGGATAAAAAGGACGTGATCTTTGAAGCCAGCGACCAGCCGCCTCTGCGCTTGTCATCGGACCAGTCCTTAAGCCTCGACGGTGGCACCGCTGTTGCTCTGTTCACCCTCGAACAGGACCAGACCGCCGAATTCCTGCTCGGCGCCATCGACGACCCACGCTTCAAGAACGGTGCTGCGGATCTGTGCCTTGAACGCACCCTGAAGTTCTGGCGTGACTGGATCGGCCAATCCAACTATCGCGGTCGCTGGCGGGAGATGGTCAATCGCTCGGCGCTGGCGATGAAGCTTTTGACCTCGCGCAAACACGGTGCGATCCTCGCCGCCGCCACCTTCGGCCTGCCGGAAACCGTCGGCGGCTCACGCAACTGGGACTATCGCTACACCTGGATCCGCGACGCCTCGTTCACCGTCTACGCCTTCATGCGCCTGGGCTTCACCGAAGAGGCCAACGCCTACATGCGCTGGCTGCGCGGGCGGGTCAGCGACTGTCATGGTCAATCGATGAAACTCAACATCCTCTATGGCATCGACGGCCGCCAGGAGCTGCCAGAAATCGAACTCGCGCATTTGTCCGGTCACGGCGGCGCGAAGCCGGTGCGCATCGGCAACCTGGCGTATGCACAGGTGCAGCTCGACATCTTCGGCGAGCTGATGGACGCGGTGTACCTGGTCAATAAGTACGGCGAAGCCATTTCCCATGAAGGTTGGAAGCACACGGTGGAAGTGGTCGATCAGGTCTGCGACACCTGGCAGCAGGAAGACGTCGGTATCTGGGAAATGCGCGGTGAACAACATCATTTCCTGCACTCGCGTCTGATGTGTTGGGTGGCGCTGGACCGGGCGATACGCCTGGCCTCCAAACGCTCCCTGCCTGCCCCGTTTGCCCGTTGGGACCAGACTCGCCAGGCGATTTATGCCGACATCTGGGACAACTTCTGGAACGAAGAGCGCGGCCATTTCGTCCAGCACATCGGCGGCACCGGTCTCGACGGTTCGATGCTGCTAATGCCGCTGGTGCGTTTCGTCAGCGCTAAAGACCCACGCTGGCTCGCGACCCTGGACGCCATCGAAAAAAGCCTGGTGCGTGACGGCATGGTTTACCGCTACTGCAACGAGCACACTCATATCGACGGTTTGCCCGGCACTGAAGGCGCGTTCGCTGCCTGCTCCTTTTGGTACGTCGAATGTTTGGCCCGCGCCGGGCGGGTGGAAAAGGCCCATCTGGAGTTCGAGCAGTTGCTGCGCTATGCCAATCCGTTGGGGCTGTACGCGGAGGAGTTCGACAGTCATGGACGGCATATGGGGAATACGCCGCAAGCGTTGACGCATCTGGCGTTGATCAGTGCGGCGTGTTTTCTGGATCGGAAGTTGAGTGGGGAGAAGGGGTTTTGGCAGCCTTGAGCAGGATCTGTCCGGAAACCACCCATCGCATTTGGCGAACGGGCTTTTGTGGCGAGGGGATTTATCCCCGTTGGGTTGCGAAGCAGCCCCAACTTCAAAACATGCGGTCAGTCAGGTATTGCACGACTTAATGCTTTTACGTCTGCTGCGCAGCCGAACGGGGATAAATCCCCTCGCCACAAAAGCTCGCTAGCCAGAGACTGCACGCAAGTCAAAGTCCTACATTTTTTAAACAAATCACCCAGAAATACCTTGTTGCCAGCTGTTACATCCCCACCTAACATCCCGCTTCAACGGGCACGGCGGAGCTGTGCAACAACACCCGAATTCAAGGAACCGGAATGACCCAACGCATCCACCGCAGTATCGACCTCCCCCTTCGCACCGGCTTGAACCGCGACGACCTGTGGGAGGCCCACGACAAGGGCCTGATCAAATGCTGGGAGATCGGCCGCCAGCGCGCCGCTCGCTTCCCCGACCTGGCCCGCCAATGTCAGGCCGGTGAATTGCCGGTGCTCGGTTGGAAAGGTGGCGTCAGCCGCAGCCTGAAAAAACTCGAAAAGTACGGTTCCCTCAAGTACCTCGCCCAGTGGCAAGGCTTGCGCGGGGAGGATCTGGACGTGGATTTGAGTGAAGAACGGGCGCTGACGTGTTCACGCACAGGGATGGTGGTGACGTTCACGCCGGATCGGGCGAAGTATTTCAATCAGGTGGCGGAAGTGGAGTCGGTTGAATAGCGCTCACGGAATGACCGGTTCCACGGAAAACCTTTCACGATAAGCCTGCGGCGTCACTCCCATGGCCCGCAGAAAACTACGACGCAACGTTTCCTCGCTACCGAACCCGCATTGCACAGCGACTCGCTTGATCGGCACGCCGGTGTCGCTGAGCAGGCGCCGTGCGGTTTCGACGCGAATCAGCTCAATGGCACGGGCCGGGGTTTGACCGGTGTCGGCGCGGTAATGGCGTACGAAACTGCGTTCGCTCATGCCGGCTTGCAGGGCCAGGGTGGGGATGCCGAGGTCCTTGGTGAGGTTTTCGCTGATCCAGGCGTGAAGTTCGTCGAAACGATTGCCTTCGTGCTGCAAGGACAGGGTCACGCTGAATTGTGATTGGCCGCCGGGGCGCTTGAGGAACACCACCAGTTGCCGGGCGACTTCCAGGGCCATGCTTCGGCCGAGGTCCGCTTCGACCATCGCCAGTGCCAGGTCGATGCCGGCGGTGACCCCGGCCGAGGTCCACACCGGGCCGTCGTTGATGAAGATGGGGTTGGGTTCGACCTGCAATTGCGGGTGCTGCTGCGCCAATTGCTCGCAGCGGGTCCAGTGGGTCACCACGCGCCGGCCATCGAGCCAGCCGCTGGCCGCCAGCAGGAACGCGCCGGTGCACACCGAGGCCACTCGTCGGCAGTGCAAGCCATGTTCGCGCACCCAGTTCACCAGCGGCTGATCCTGCGCTGCCGCGTAGACGCCCCAGCCTCCGGCGATGATCAGGGTGTCGCTGCCCTGCTCCGGCAAGGGCTCGGCCAACATCGCCAAGCCTGCGGAGGACATCACCGCCCCGCCGCCGCTGGCAATCACCGATGGTGCGTAGGGCGCGGGCAAGCCTTGCTGGCGAGCGATGTCGTTGGCCGAGGCGAACACCTGCAAGGGCCCGGTGACATCGAGTAATTGCACGTTGGTGAATGCCAGCACATGAATGGTCTTGGTCATTTTGGCGTAATTCGTGGGATGATTGGCGTATACGCCAAATCCTGAGCGCCTAAAGTGAACTTGTCCATTCACTTCAGGAGAAAAACGCCATGACCTTGCAGATCGGTTTTCTGTTGTTTCCACAGGTGCAGCAACTCGACCTGACCGGCCCTTACGATGTATTGGCGTCGTTGCCGGATGTGAAGGTGCATCTGGTCTGGAAGGATCTGTTGCCCGTCACCGCCAGCACCGGCCTGGTGCTGAAGCCGACCACCACTTTTGATGATTGCCCGAAGCTGGATGTGATTTGCGTGCCCGGCGGCAGCGGGGTCGGGCCGTTGATGGAGGATGACGAAACTCTGGCGTTTCTCAGAGTTCAGGCCGCGACGGCGCGTTATGTCACGTCGGTGTGCACCGGTGCGCTGGTGCTGGGCGCGGCAGGTTTGCTCAAGGGTAAACGGGCGACGACTCACTGGGCCTATCACGAACTGCTGACGCCTTTGGGGGCGATTGCGGTGAAGGATCGGGTGGTGCGCGACGGCAATCTGCTGACCGGGGGTGGTATTACGGCGGGTATCGATTTTGCACTGAGCCTGGCCGCCGAGCTGTTCGACCGGGATACCGCCGAGTTGGTGCAATTGCAGCTCGAATACGCGCCGGCTCCGCCGTTTCAAGCGGGCAGTCCGGAAACAGCGCCAGCCCGGGTGCTGCAGCAGGCCCGTGAGCGGGCTGCGGGTTCGTTGAAATTGCGGGCGCAAATCACCGAGCGGGCGGCCGCGAAAATCGGTTGACAATAAAAACCTGTAGAAACCGGCTTGCTGGCGATAGCGGTGTCTCAGTCGACGCCAAAGTTGAATGTACGACCGTATCGCCAGCAAGCCGGCTCCTACAGGTAGGTGGTATCACGGCGGGTATCGACTTTGCCCTGAGCCTGGCCGCCGAGCTGGTGCAATTACAGTTCGAATACGCGCCAGCCCGGGTGCTGCGGGTTCGTTGAAATTGCGGGCGCAAATCACCGAGCGGGCGGCCGCGAAACTCGGTTGACAATAAAAACCTGTAGGAGCCGGCTTGCTGGCGATAGCGGTGTCACAGTCGACGCCAATGTTGAATGTACGACCGTATCGCCAGCAAGCCGGCTCCTACAGGTAGGTGGTCTCACGGCGGGTATCGACTTTGCCCTGAGCCTGGCCGCCGAGCTGGTGCAATTGCAGCTCGAATACGCGCCAGCCCGGGTGCTGCGGGTTCGTTGAAATTGCGGGCGCAAATCACCGAGCGGGCGGCCGCGAAACTCGGTTGACAATAAAAACCTGTAGGAGCCGGCTTGCTGGCGATATGGTCGCACATTCAACATCGGCGTCGACTGGTACATCGCTATCGCCAGCAAGCCGGCTCCTACGGGATTCAAGGCTCCTGCTTTTGAGGCGCCCATAAAAAAACCCGCCGAAGCGGGTTCTTCCAAGACCATTACGACTCCCTGTCGTCAGCAATCCCTGCAAATGGCCGATCATCCATGATCCTGAGCACTCCCTGTGCGTCAGTGGATGGGGCCAGAATACGCATGGGATCCAATTTGTAACAGAAGATATAGCTGTATCGCGTGTAAGACATTCGCCATAGCCGCCCTTCCGAAAACCCTTAGATCCGTCATTCATTCTCACGCTCGCGGGCCTTGGCGCTTTCGGCCAGAAAGTGCTCCAGCCTGCCCAGCTGCTCTTCCCAGCCACGGCTGTCCATGTAGTAGGCCTCTTTCTGGCGTATGTCGGGAATGTGCGCGAAACCTGACTCGGACACCTTGAGCAGCGTGCCACCCGTTGTATCTTCCAGTTCGAACTTAACCAGGGTGGTGGGCTCCTGGGAGTAGTCGATCTTCGGATTCACCGCATAGGGGTGCCAACGGAAGGAAAACAGCTGCTGCGGCTCGACCCGCTCCACCAGCACGTTCCACAACACATGTTCGAAACCTGGGTACGTGACCTGCCCTTGGGTCCACTCGCCGGCAATGAACCGCCTGTCTTCAAGCGCCACACCGAACCATTGACCGAACGCTTCTGCGTCGACCAGGGCACGCCAGACATGGGAGCGCGGCGATTTGAGTATTATTTTGCGCTCAAAACTATTGGGTACTGGTTTCATAGGTCACCTCCTGTACTGAACAACAGTAGGCCTGTAAGACCACATGTCCAGTGCAAAAGTTGTATGAATGGGGTATCAACGGTCGTAATCGCGATCTTTGTAACGCCACTCGCTTGGCTACACTGCTTCCAACTTTCCTTTCACAGCGAGTTTCTTCCATGTATTCACGCATTCTCCTGGCGCTGACGCCATTGTTGTTCCCCGCCCTGGCGCAGGCCGTGGACTGCACCAACGCCACCGATCAGGCCACGATGAACCAGTGTGCGGCGCAGCAGCATGCCGCAGCGGACAAGGAGTTGAATGTGCTGTACCAGCAGATCACTTCGCGGCTCAAGGGCAATCCGGATGGCAAGAAATCGCTGGTCAATGCCCAGCGGGCGTGGCTTGCGTTTCGCGATGCAGAGTGCGAGTTCTCGGCGTCCGGGGTGGGCGGTGGAAGTGTTTATCCGCTGATCTATGGCAATTGCGTGACGGAGTTGACCCAGTCGCGGGTCGAGACGTTCAAGACGTATTTGAAGTGTCAGGAGGGGGATTTGGGGTGTCCGGTGCCGGGGGTTTGAATCTTCGGTGTTTTTGAGGGCCTCTTCGCGGGCAAGCCTCGCTCCTACGGATAAAGCGCAATCCCTGTAGGAGCGAGGCTTACCCGCGAAGGGGTCGGTACATCCGATGCATCTTCAGTGTTTGGAATTCAGTCTTCGCGGGCAAGCCTCGCTCCTACGGGTAACGCGTAATCCCTGTAGGAGCGAGGCTTGCCCGCGAAGGCGTCGCCGCAAACTACCGCACAAACACCTGCGCCGTGGTAATCGCCATGTCCCCGCCCGGCATTTTGATTTTGCCAATCGGCTTCAGGCTGTCGGCATCGAAGACCGCCACGTCGTTGAAGGTCCCGGCCAGGTAGATCTTGCTGCCGTCCTTGTTGAAGGAAATGCAGTAGTAGGAGTGATCAAGCGTCGCCGCCTGCAGCAGTTTCTTCTCCTTGACGTCGTACTTGGCCAGGCGGTTGAGCACGCCGTACATCAGGTTCGGGTCTTTGGGCGAGCGCATGCCGCTGAAGTAGATTTCCGTCAGGGGGCCGAAGTCGGTGGTTTCGGTCTTGCCGGTCTTCAGATCGACGCTGAACTGGCCGTACAGGTAATCGGCGGTGGCCGGGTCCTGTTTCTTGTCCTTGAACTTCGCGGTGGTGTAGAGCAACGAGAAGTCATGGCGATAGGTCTGCTGGTTCCACACGTAGAGCACGTCCGGCGCAGCATAGTTCTCGCGTTTCCAGTGGCGGCTGGGGATCAGTACGTCGAACTTGCCGGTCTGCACGTTGACCTTGTAGATGTCCGCCCCCGCCACATACAACGTGCCGTCGTCACCGCTCTGCATGATGGTCAGCTGGCGCGGCGCCGGGAAGCTGCGCACCGGCTTGGCGTCCATGCCGGCGTCGGTCTTGTACACGTCGAGGCGCGGCTGCTGCACTTCATAGTGATCGTTCATCATCAGTGTCGGGTTGGCGATGGTGAACAATTCCTTGCCGTCATGGCTGAGGGTGAAGGCGAACATCGAGCGCGCTTTCTCCCCCGGCTTCTGGGTGATGCTGGCGTGGAATACCTGTTTGCAATTGTCCAGTTCGACGCCGTAGACGTCCGCGTAGTGATTGTTCAGCACGTAGGCGGTCTTGCGATCCGGCGACAGCTGCACGGTGCCGGGGCCGAAAGCGTCGGGCATCTTGCAGGTCTTGAACACGCTGTCGGTGGCCAGGTCGATCACGTTCAGGTTGTTCGGGTAGTTGGTGGTCAACATGTACTCGTGACCGTCTTGCAACGCGGTGTTTTCATCGGCCAGAACCGAGAGCGAACAGGTGCTCAGAACCGCGAACGCGGCCAAGCCGCAGGCTTTCAAATTTTGCATGCTGGAATCCTTCTTATGTACCGCTTTTTCTACGGGCATCACTTGTCTTTGGGGAAGACAGTGCCGAGGTTTCGCCAGTTGTCGTTGGACGCCTGCGCATCCTTGTTCCAGTCCGGGTAGGTGCTCATCATGTCCGGCACCTGGGCCGGCCACCAGCAAGGGTCGGAGCAACCATACAGGTCGGCTTCCATCGGCTGGCACAGCGACGACACACCACCGAACGCATCGATTTCCCAACCCGGGTCGGTGGTCGACGCACAGCCCGCCACGGAGCTCATGGCCACCACTTCTTCAATGCGGTTCTCGTCCGCGGCCTGATCCAGCTTCAACGCTTTGTTATTGATTGCCTTGAGATGTTTCATATCAGTGAGCCTTGCGCGGAGTGATGTAGCTGCTGATGAACGCAGGGTTATTGGCCATGATCCGGGTGTAGACCTCGATGCCGAAGTCGACCCAGTCACGCATCAGTTCGCAGTAGTGATAGGTCGGGTGCGTCGGGTCGCCGTAGCGGGCATAGCTCTCGTGGTAGCAGCCGCCGGAACACAGGTTGCGGATCTGGCAGTCATTGCAGCCGGTGTTGGTGCGGTCCAGACGCTCGGACAGGAAGTCGTTCAACTCCATCTGTTTCACGCCGCTGTGCACGTTGCCGAAGGTCGGCATCGACGAGCCAGTGAAGCGGTGGCACAGGTTCAGCTCGCCCTTGTGATCCACCGCCAGCATCTTCAGGCCCGCGCCGCATGGCAGGGCTTTTTTGTGGCCTTCATGAATGTCGGTGATCAACTGGTGCAGGTTGGAGAAGCCGATGTTGCGGTGCTCCAGCGCCGCTTCCAGGTAACGCCGGCCGAGGGCCTTCATGTTGGCGAACACCTGCACCAGTTCTTCGCTGGTGAGGTTGAAGCTGCTGATGTCGCCGGAGGTCACCGGGGCAAAACCGACTTCGGCAAAACCCAATTCGTTGAACAGGTGATCCCAGATGGTTTCGACGTCGGTGACGCCGGTGGTCAGGGTCACCCGCGCGCCCACCGGACGGCTGTTGTAGCGCGACAGCAGCATCTCGGCCTTGCGTCGTACTACGTCGTAAGTGCCCTGCCCGCCCACGGTAATACGGTTACGGTCGTGCACGGTTTTCGGACCGTCGATGCTCACCGATAAGCCGAAGCGGTGGGCGTTGAGGTAGTCCACGGTTTCTTCGGTGAGCAGCGTGGCATTGGTGGTCATCACGAACTCGACGAACTTGCCGGCCTCGCTGAAGCGCTTCTCACAGTAATCGACCATGTACTCGATCAGCTTGCGATTGCTCAGCGGTTCGCCGCCGAAGAACACCACGGTGAAACGTTCTTCGTCCGGAGATTCCTTGAGCAGCATTTCCACCGAGGCGATGGCGGTTTCGACGTCCATCTTCTTGCCGGCCGATGGCTTGTCCAGGTCTTCCTTGTAGCAGTAGGTGCAGCTCAGGTTGCAACCGGTGTTGACGTTGAGCACCACGGTGTTGATGGCGGTGCGCTCGACGCGCTTGGTGGCGATGTCCGGGGTCAGTGGCGAGCCGTCGCTGACCAGCTCCAGGGCCATCAACTCGCGCAGGGTCTCGGTGATTTCCTCGCCGTTGAAACGCCCGTCCAGGCGCTGGATCAGGTCGTCCGAAGAGCAGCCTGGGCCACGCAAGGTGTCGATAATGGTGCCCGTCAGTTCATCACTGGCGAACAGCGAACTGCTGGGGATGTGGAACAGCATGCGGTCGGCGTCGACCTGCACTTCGTGCAGGTTGCGTTCGACCAGATTCAAGATAGCGCCCATGGCAAACCTCCTGTGCAGGCCCCCCTTGGCGGGGCTTGCGGTCATTCCAAAAAGTGTCTGGATCCGTTAAGCGATCAAGCAACTTATGGAATGGGTGGGTTGTTCCAGCGTTGCACGGTCACGATCATGTGGCCTTCGCCGGTCAGGGATTTCCCTGCGTCGTCGACGGCGGCGATCACCTTGAGGTTGCCGGCATTGTTGGTGGACATCTTGCGCGCTGGGTTCGGCCCGGCATCGCCCGGCGTGAACACGCCCGCGTCGGCCTGCATGGTGCCGGCGAACTTGACGTCTTCGTCCTCCTTGGCGCGGTCGTCGAAGGCCTCGACCTTCCACTGCGCCGGGAACACACCAATGCGATACGGCTTGCCATCGGCGCCCTTGCCCCAGGCTTCGGCATCGAAACGACCCTGGACTTTCGGCGTCGAACCGCCGCCCTCGCCGATCCGCGCCACGGAGAACTCAGGCACCACCTTGACCGCATCGATTTTGCTGTAGACCGAGAGCTGCGGGCCTTTGAGCGTACCGACAGTCACTGCATGCAGGCCCGGCTGGGCATTGGCGGCCGCCTTGATTTTGACTTTGATCTGCTCCGGGCTCTGGGAGACGACTTCGACCACTTCCAGGCCTTTGCCGAAGTTTGGCTTGCCGGTCAGGCCGGTGCCAATCAAAGTCACTTCGGTTTCGCTGCCGGCCTTCACATAGCCCGGCTGCACCGCCAGCAAGCGCTGGGAACCCTGCTTGGCGGCGACGAAGTCCAGGCCACGCTCATCGTGCTCGGCCTCGAACATCCGGCCCTGCATGGCGTTGCCCTGCGCGGCGAACACCTGGCGCAGGGTCACGCCATCAATGGTCACGTTGCCGCGCCATTCGTAGCCGGTATAGAGGATCGCGCTGCCGTCGCCGTTGAACGGCGTACCGTCGGCGTATTGACCCTTGACGCTGACCTTGAAGGTGTCTTTGCCGTCGGCGGTTACGCTCATCACACCGGCCAGTTCAGCCTTGCCCGGCATGTGACCGCTGAAGCTCCAGTCACCCACCAGCGCCTCGCTTTTCGGCGCGGTGCCCAGCCATTTTTTCCAGGCTGGGTTGTCCAGCGGATAACGCTTGGCCAGCAGCGGCACCATCTCTTTGCGAGCGATATCGAACCAGTCGCGGTCGCGGGCCAGGGCCTGGTATTCCAGCGACGGCCATTGGCCGAGGTGGAAATTCACCAGACGTTCCCATTCCTGGGCCGGACGGCGTTGCAGGGCGACCCGCGCACCGGAGTGGCAGCGTCCGCACATCTGGCTGGTCTGGTCGTCGAATTTTTCCACAGTGTTGAGCCGGCGTTCCATGGCGTAGCGCACGCCGTCGGTTTCGCTCGGTGCCAGGCCTTGGGTGTCGGCCAGGTACTTGACCAGTGTCCGCCGGTCTTCATCGCTGATTTGCAAACCGTGCATGGTCTGCATGCGCGCAATGCTCATCAGCCAGCCTTCCGGCGTTTTGCGCTGGTGGCTGATGCGACTGAGGGCGTTATTGGCTTCGGGGGTGTGACAGCCCTGACAGGTTTCCTTGAGGATGGTCTGGGCGTCGCGGGCTGCCAGGCTGTAAGGCGAATGCAGCGCCACACAAGCGGCCACGGCCAACAGACTGGCACTCAGGCCTGATCGGAGTTTTCTCTTCATCAACGTCGAACCTCGCACGGTGCTTTCTTATTTTTGTTGCTGATCGTTTTTTTGGTTTCTGCCGTCAGCTTTGATCCGCTGACGGAGGCAAGAGAAACGTCTGCGATGAGCAATACATAGAACGTGCCAGCTTGCCGAAAATCTTTCCAATCAATAGCTTGCGTTTGATTGCCTGCACAAAGCCATGCCTGGACGCAGTTGTCGGCGTCTAATATCGCGACATCTGTTGCAGTCTGAGACAGCATAGATGCCCCTGCCGAAACAGCTCATCGGTCAGCCATTGACGGGGCATACAGGCGAGCGCGAAATGGTTGTTCACCGATTGCCAAGCAGGGGATAAAACAATGGCAAGCATCACTGTCCTGGCGGGGGACTTTCTGCAGGGTGACGGGGATTACCGAGATGGCGTATTTACCCTCAGAACCTCACTTCATCCATGGCCCGGTATCAAGCTTTCGCTGTCCAAATTCAAACACCTGGAAGTGGCCAACGAGGAATCGATCAACAACATCAAAGAAGCGATTGGCTTCGGCGTCGCCGGCGCCATGTTGCTCGGACCGCTCGGTGCATTCGCCGGGTTCATGCTGGCGGGCAAGGAAACCGAAGTGACCTTTCTTCTGACACTAAAGGATGATCGAAGACTGCTGGTTGCGGCCGATAGCAGCACGTTCGATGAAATATCGCGAAAAATGGCTGCTTGAGAGGAAATACTGTTCACTTAAGAACAATCACTGTAACTGTGGCGAGGGCGCTTGCTCCCGCTGGACTGCGTAGCAGTCCCATCTTTTGGGGTCGCTTCGCGCCCCAACGCGAGCAAGCTCGCTCGCCACAGGTAATTGCTTGCGCGATCTATCTCTTAAATGAACAGCGTTACGCTTGAAGACGGGCGATCCAGGCCGCACCACCGCCGTGGTGCGGCGCAAACGGGCTCAATGGTATTGGGGGGGCGGAGCGCCTTTGTGCGACTCGATCTGCTGGCGCATTTCCGCCACCAAGGTCGCGATCCCGTGGACGGTGTCCAGTTTCCACAGCGGGACGTGGGTGGCCACCAGATCCACCTCGCCGGTCAGGCAATCGCAGACCCGGATCGTCAGGGACTGATCCGGCGCCAGGCTGCAGGTGCACACCGACGGCAGGAAACAGCGCTCTATGATGCTTTGAATTTCCAGGGGTGAAAGGTTCATCGCTACCTCCCTCACGCCAGTGGGTTACCGGGAAAAAGGTCCGTCATTTCACCCATCGAACGAGAAAATTCTAGTCCTCGCCGAGGGGCGCCTCAAGATGACGGTCGGGCTGTTCGTCGTCTCATCGTGTGTCGCGATTTGCGACAACCTTGGACCGTGCCGGCCCTCCCCGGCTTCGGCAAAAGCCCCGCGCGACAAGGGCTGATCGGTCCTCGCCAACACTTGGCACAGCCATTGCGAAAGCCCTGTTCACACGAACAACAAGAGGCCCCGCCATGTCGCTCCCTAACCTGCTTCCCGCCACGTCGGCGTTTATCCAGCGTGCCCCGCGCATGCTCATCGGTGGTGACTGGGTCGAGGCCGCCGACGGCCAGACCATGAACCTGCACAACCCGGCCACCGGCGAGGTGCTGTGCGTCGTGCCACGGGCCACGCCTGAGGATGTCGACCGCGCCGTGCTGGCCGCCCGCCAGGCGTTCGATGACTCGGCCTGGACACGCACCCGCCCCCGTGAGCGGCAGAACCTGCTGTGGAAACTCGCCGACCTGATGCAGCGCGACGCCGAACTGCTGGCGCAACTGGAATGCCTGAACAACGGCAAGAGCGCCGCTGTGGCGCAAGTGATGGACGTGCAGTTGTCCATCGACTTCCTGCGTTATATGGCAGGCTGGGCGACCAAGATTGAAGGCTCCACGGTCGATGTCTCGGCACCGTTGATGCCCAATGACCAGTTCCACAGCTTTATCCGTCGCGAAGCAGTGGGTGTGGTCGGCGCCATCGTCGCCTGGAACTTCCCGCTGCTACTGGCCTGCTGGAAGCTCGGCCCGGCGTTGGCTACCGGCTGCACCGTGGTACTCAAGCCTGCCGACGAAACCCCGCTGACAGCGCTCAAACTCGCTGAACTGGTACTGGAAGCGGGTTATCCCGAAGGTGTGTTCAACGTGGTCACCGGTACCGGCATCACCGCCGGCTCCGCCCTGACCCACAACCCACTGGTGGACAAGCTGACCTTCACCGGCTCCACCGCCGTGGGCAAGCAGATCGGCAAAATCGCCATGGACTCGATGACCCGGGTCACCCTGGAATTGGGCGGTAAATCGCCGACCATCGTCATGGCCGACGCCGACCTGCAAAGCGCCGCCGCCGGTGCCGCCAGTGCGATCTTCTTCAACCAGGGACAGGTCTGCTGCGCAGGCTCACGCCTGTATGTGCAGCGCAAGCATTTCGACAACGTGGTGGCAGACATCAGCGACATCGCCAACGCGATGAAACTCGGCAACGGCCTGGACCCGAGCGTGGAGATGGGCCCGTTGATTTCCGCCCGGCAGCAGGAGCGCGTCTACGGCTACATCGAGAAGGGCCGGGAAAGCGGCGCGACCATCGCCTGCGGTGGCGAACAATTTGGGCCGGGCTTCTTCGTCAAGCCGACGGTCATTGTCGATGTCGATCAGAAGCATTCACTGGTGCAGGAAGAAATCTTCGGCCCGGTGCTGGTGGCGATTCCGTTCGATGACGAAGCCGAGGCGCTGCGCCTGGCCAACGACAGCCCGTATGGTTTGGGCGCGAGCATCTGGTCCAACGACTTGGCGGCGGTGCACCGGATGATTCCGCGGATCAAGTCGGGGTCGGTGTGGGTCAACTGCCACAGCGCGCTGGACCCGGCCCTGCCGTTTGGCGGGTACAAGATGTCGGGGGTTGGACGGGAGATGGGGTATGCGGCGATTGAGCATTACACGGAGCTTAAGTCGGTGTTGATCAAGCTTTGATTTGCGGCGTCCTTTAGGCCGCCATCGCGGGCAAGCCTTGCTCCTACAGGGTTTTTGGTGATGCTGAAATTTTCGACATCACACAAATCACTGTGGGAGCAACTGTCTTCACCCAGCCATTTGTTACCGCCACTCAGAACCATCTCGCAACATGGCATTCGCTCTGATCAGCAGCACTCTCCAAATAGCTACTCTGAGACCGCCAAGATTTGCTTGCTCCTCTTACGGGTAGTAAATAACAAAATGGCAGATACTATGGCTAATACCCCCCAACCATAAGCAAAAGTTCCGAGACTGTCTCTCGAAAGGCCAATAATTGGAGGCACCAATACTACGGAAACTTGATTAGCTGTCATCGCCATTCCGAGGGCGAAGCCCTTTCGCTCAACAGGAGCGGTTTCAGCAATATAAGCCACCCAAGGGCCATACCACCCATATGCAAAAAATCCGGTCAGAACCATAAGTACACTCACGACAGCCAGATTTTTAGTTTCCAATAGCGGTAGAAGCATTAGGACTACACTGACCGCCCCCAAACAAGTCAACACCGGGTAGTACCTCCCAGCCTTGCAGCGGTCGCTCCACGTTGCAAGTATTATTCTTCCCGCTATACCTGAGCCAAGCACGACAAAGAACATGGTTGTAGCAACTAAACTATCAAGCCCAAGCGAAGTATGGAGATATAAAACCAGAAAGACTGAGATCGCGTACTGTGAAGCAGTGAGGCTGGCACCCGACAACATGACATTTCTCATTGAGGGTTCTTTTGCCATCGCTAGCCGTGATGAAATCGCCAGCTTTAAGTTTGCGGGTTGCTTTTTTAGGATGTTATGAGTTCGTGGAGAACGATATAACAACATAAAAATAACCGCACCGAACAACGCTACTACCCCACCTGCCAAGAAAGCGGCCTGAACCGAAAATCGAATGGCAATATACGGAAGAATCAGTGTCGCTAAGGCACCACCAAGTGGTAATCCAGCCTGCCGAATCCCCATGGCAAACCCTAACTTATCACCTGCAAACCAATTAGATACTGATTTGCTTCCCCCTGGCTGGGCTGTACTATACCCAAGACCTAAGATTGTAAGAAATATCAGTAACTGAATGTAGGAATCAGCTAGAGCTGCTGCGCACAATGCAACCCCAACAATCACAGTCCCCACCCCCACAACAAACCGCTCACTGTATCTGTCCAGCAATTCACCAGCAACCAAAAGCCCAACAAGTGGTATCAACTGTGCTGCTGAAACCAATACACCTATCTGCCAGTTACTGAGAGACATTTCAGCTTGAACATTTAGCGCAATAGACCCAAACCCCTGAACAAAGAAGCAAGCACACGCCTGAGCAAATGTGGCAACAGCTAAAATCACCCAGCGATATTGTTTGGAAAAAATTCTCATACATATAACCCCACTATAAACATAACAATAACACCCTACCGCCTTACCACAAAAAGTTTACGCACACCAACTCACCCAGCGCATCTACCAGCAATAAAAACAATTAATCAACTGACAAAAACATTTGACCAGAAGGAGCTTTCCACAAATAAGAAAAACTAACCAAAACCATTCTTCAAGAAGACCTGCTGATACTTGGTTGCATCGCACCCTCTGGTGAAAGTAGCCACCTTAGATACCTTGCCAGTGAATTCAGACTCTAATTTAGTTGACGCAACCACCTGCAAAGCAACTTTTCTGGCGGGATCAATCCAGTTATCAGCAGCTGGAAATACTCTTCGCAAACCATCGATCAATAGCGGGAAATGAGTGCAACCTAAAACAACTGTATCAACAGATAATCGCTGCTCTTCTGTAAGGTGCAAACAGATCAACTCTTCAAAACTTTCGAAACTCGCCTCTTCACCTGCCAGCATCGCCTCCGCTAGGGCTACAAGCAGTTGCGTCGCAATCGGCCATACTTTTGCACTCATCTTGGATCTGGCCATAGCCTGGATGACATGACTGCTTTTTAGTGTTCCAGCGGTTGCAAGAAGAACAATACACTTGGTCTTGGAAGCATCAACAGCTTCATTTATTTGCGGCGTAACTAAGAAGCATTTTCGCCTAAAATTTTCGGTACAGTGATCTACTATTGCGACTGATGCAGTATTACAGGCTACGACTATCGCCTCCGGGTCAAGTTTCGTACAAAGCGCCTCCAACAATTGTTCGACCCGCTGAGCAACATCAGATCCTGTTTTGCTACCGTAGGGAAACCAATCGTTATCCGCCACATATAGAATATTAGCATTTGGAACCAACCTCTCTAGCTCACGTACAACTGTCAAGCCGCCTACGCCAGAATCAAATACTACAACTGGACGTCTAGTCTTGAGCACTTGCACTCCATCAAACCTGGATCCATTTCCAAGCCACAGCTTTGGAATATTTGACCATGCAGAACCGAGGGTATTCATGGCATTTACCTTATGCATTAATGGCACGAGTTTTGATTGAGCTTCGCATTTCACGCGACTTCCGCAGACTGGAAGCAAACACTACCCTTGCCAGCCATCGGGCCCCGTCGCCATAGTTTGCTTTGAATGAGTCTCGCGCATGCACACAACGGTAATTATCTATAAATATACAATCTTTTGCTTCGAGAATGACTGTCATGCGATTCTCGGCAAAATAGTTCAGAAGCTTTTTCAAAGCTTGCAATTCGATACCATGATACTCATCAACATTTAAAGCGGCTGCATTGATTTTTACGTATGGCGCATCCCTATGACCAAATAGGATTGATTGGGAGGTTTCCTCTACAATGTCGGACGTACTATGGATTGGATTGTGAGGAATTTTGAAACGTGGCTCAAACAAAACCTGTTTTTCTTCAGCGCTAAGCTCGATCCCATCAATGCACGAAATTGTGGTTGAAGCACGTTCATCATTACGCATACAGACAAGCCCCAAGTATTCAGCGCGTGCGGGGTGAAAAGCATCTTCAACGTGAAACCCAAAGTTCAGGACAGAACCACTACTCGAATTTGCAACACCACTCAGTTCTTGCAGCGGAATAATATTATTATAAAGACTCCCACCACGCTGTGAGGTAAACCCAACGCCTTCCCCCAGCAATGCCCCATACAAGCCATGCAAGATTTTCGCGTCATTCAAACAGTATTCTTCATCCAGCTCAATATATCTTGAGGGGCTTGGCCCAGCACCGGCACCAAGCACTGGATTTCCGGAAACCAAGAGTGCCGCCGCTTCTTCATTTCGCTTAAAATCATAAAACTCCTGGCGAATTTTTCGTGGTAACTCCTGAGCATAAAGCGCTGCTTTCTCCATGAAATCGTACTGATTTGTCATCGCAGGAACTTCAATTATTTCGTCAAGCAGTCCACGAACCTGTTGGCATTCCTTTTCACTAAGAATTAATTGTTTAATAGTAGTTGCCATAAACCCACCCAGTCCATTTGTAGATTTTTTGATATCCAAATTTTATCTTTGCATAAACCACTTACAGATTTAAAAGGAGCTGCCTAGCAGACACTGGCGCCTCTTTAAAACCTGTGGAGATTTAATAACTTCTCACCAAACCGGTCAATATCCTGGCCTGCAGGTTATTTCCGATTATTTCGTAGGAGGGAAGACGTTTTTCAGACTATGTTTAAACACACTAACTCCCCCCAAATAAGCCTATTGCTTTATACGGGGAGTATTCGTTTTAGTGCCTGCAGGCGGTGGCGATTCCGTTCGATGACGAAGCCGAGGCGCTGCGCCTGGCCAACGACAGCCCGTATGGTTTGGGCGCGAGCATCTGGTCCAACGACCTGGCGGCGGTGCACCGGATGATTCCGCGGATCAAGTCGGGGTCGGTGTGGGTCAACTGCCACAGCGCGCTGGACCCGGCGCTGCCGTTTGGCGGGTACAAGATGTCGGGGGTTGGACGGGAGATGGGGTATGCGGCGATTGAGCATTACACGGAGTTGAAGTCGGTGTTGATCAAGCTGTGATTGGCGGCGTTCTTTAGTCCGCCATCGCGGGCAAGCCTTGCTCCTACAGGGGATTGCGGTCCCTCGTAGGAGCGAGGCTTGCCCGCGAAGGGGCCGGACTTGCAAACACAAGACTCAGGGCTTGAAACCCTGAGCCAGCAACCACCCCCGAACCAACCTCCCCTGCTCCACCGTCAACCCCGCGAGCGCCTGCTCGGCGGGTTCGGTCCGTAACCTGCGCACCAACGGCGCCAATTCCACCCCCTGCACATGCCAGATCCCCAGCGGCTGATCCGCCGTGATCACCACTTCGGCTTCATCGACAAACCCCTCGCGCAGCACCGGCGCCCGCTCGATGCGCAGTGCATCGAAATCCGCCTCGGCATGGGCGACCACAGCATCCGGCCATTGCCGCCGCGCCTGCCAGAACGGCTGGTCCAGCCAGCGTTGTTCATCGGCATAAAAATCCCGGCCAATGCGCGCGAACCGCAGGAATAACTGCTCTACCCGCTGCTGATGGAAGCGCTGGGCCAACGCCGCCCTTTCGGGTTTGCGCAGCAAGGTGTTGATCACCGTGGGCGCTTGCAAGGCCGAGGACAGGGATTGAAAGATGCCGTTGCCCGACAGCGGGTCCACCGCCATCGCCGCATCGCCCACCCGAATCCAGTTGTCGCCGCACACTTGCGGACTGAGGATCGCGGTGCTGCTGCGGGCGTGCAGTTGCAGGTCGACTTCGGGCTCGCCCTCGAAAAAGGCTAGGGCCAGCGCCGATGCCTGGCGCCGTCGCTGGCAGTATTCAAGCAACTGCGCCTTGCCCGGCAATTCGGCGCTGGCCACGTCCACCGTCCATTGCCAGTAACACTGGCCATCGGCCCGGCGTGCCATCCACGCCCAGCCGTCCGCGAGGCTTTCCACGGCGCTGGCGGTGGCGCCCAGTGGGCCTTGCCAGCGATTGAGCAAGCTGACCGTTTCCGGCCCGCGCAGGCCTTTGCCAAGGGCTGGCGCCTGTCGACCGCGGGCCTCCACCAGAAAGTCCGCGTCCAGGGCCTGGCGCCCGTCGATCTCGATGCGATGGCCTGTGGTCGAGGTCTGCACCGACAGCACCCGGCCTTCGATCAGCTCGACCCCGGCCACGCGCAGCGCTTCGCGCAGGCCGCGATCGAAGGTTGGGCGATCCAGCAGGTATTCGACGTTCTGCGCATGTTGCTGGCCGTTCCAGTTGACCTGCCTTTGAGAAGGCAACAGCGCTTGCGCCAGCGCCTGATGCAAACCGGCACCGCGCAATGCCTCCAGCACCCGCAGGGACACCCCTTCCAGCGCGGCGAACCGTCGCCATTCGCTGACCAGCGTGACCGCATAGCCAAGCCGCCGCAGCCCCAACGCCACCGCCACGCCCGCAGGCCCGGCGCCGAGAATCACAATCGTGGTCATGGCCCGAAGCGCCGTTCAGGTCCACGGTAACGGGCGTTTTGCCGTAGGTACTCGATGACCTGTTGGTTGCTCGCCAAGGGGTGCTCCACAAGATACGCCGCGATGTGCCCGCTCAACGCTGCGCAACCGAGGCTGGCTCCGGACTGCCCCGGATAGGTGCCATGCACGCAGGCGGCGAAGTCCGCCTGAGCGCTGTTGAGCCATGACCATTCCAGTTCAGCGCAGCGCGCGTCGCCGGTGACCCGCAGCACCTGTGGATAATTGGCCGGGTACACGCCTTCGCCTTGCGCCGGGCTCGAGGCGCAGAGCAAGACACCGCGCTCCACAGCCGCTGCGCAAGCGGTGCGCAACAGGCTGCGATCCTGCCGCAATCCCAGGCTCAGATTGATCAAACGCACGTCCTGCGCCACCAGCCAGTCAATCGCCGAAGCGATCTGCAAGGCACTGGTGACGCCACGCTGGTCGAACACCTGGGCCACGCAAAACAACGCCGACGGCGCACGTCGGCTGATAGCTTCGATCACCGCGCTCCCGTGGCCCAGCGGGTCGTCACGCAAGTCGCTTTCGGCGAGCCCGTCCTCCACTAGCGAAAAGCGCCGCCCGGCAATCACCTGTACCCGCTGCGCCGCCGAGTGACCGCTGTCCACTACGCCAATGCGCAGCTCGGGCTTTTCATACCGCTCAGGCTTCATGCAACACCGTTTTCGAAATCAGCACGCCGTCGAGCAATTCAAAACGCAGGTCGGCATCGGCCAGGGTTGAGGGACGATGGCTGATGAGGATGCGCGTACGCCCGGCAAACAGCCGGTCGATGGCTTCGATCACTTCGCGCTCGGTGGCTTCGTCCACGGCCGAGGTGGCTTCGTCGAGCACCAGAATCAGCGGGTCCTGCAACAGCGCCCGGGCAATGGCGATGCGTTGTTTCTGCCCACCGGACAACTGCTGGCCACGCTCGCCCAGCGGGCTGTCGAGGCCTTCGGGCAAGGAGGCGATCAGGCTGTCGAGCTGCGCCAGGCGCGCCACTTCGGCAATGGCTTCGCGGCTGGCGTCCGGCACCGCGTAGGCCAGGTTATCGGCCAGACTGCCGCGAAACAGCACGATGTCCTGGCTGACCACGGCGATGCGCCGGCGCAGTTGGAACAGGTCCAGATCCCGCACATCCACCTCGCCGAGCAGCACCCGTCCGGATTGCGGGTCGTGGTGGCGTTGCAGCAGGTCGATCAGGGTCGATTTGCCGACGCCGGAACCGCCGCTCAGGGCGACTTTCAAACCGTAGGGAATCCGCGCTTCGATACCGCGCAGGGTGGTCGAGCGA
Organism: Pseudomonas putida; assembly: GCF_050990305.1. Classification (GTDB taxonomy): domain Bacteria; phylum Pseudomonadota; class Gammaproteobacteria; order Pseudomonadales; family Pseudomonadaceae; genus Aquipseudomonas; species Aquipseudomonas putida_AH. The sequence continues at coordinate 4,552,792 of NZ_CP158817.1, forward strand.
CCGGGATGACTGAAGTGCACGTCGTCGAAGCGCAGCTCGCCAGAGCTCGGCATCGGCTTGGGTACGTCGGGTGTGAGCACGGTCGGCTGTTCGCCGCGCAATTCCATTACCCGACCGAGGCTGACGGTCATGCGTTGAATCGCCACGTAGAGCCCGAGCAGGCTCTGAACCGGCCCGACCGCCATGCCCAGATACGTGGAAAACGCGATCAACGCGCCCAATTGCCAAGTGCCCTGCACCACCCAGTAACCGCCAATCAGAAAGGCACAGGCGCGGGACAGTGAGGTCAAGGTACCTGGCACGGCCTGGGTAAAAAATTCGGTGACTTGCAGGCGCAGCAACTGGCTCATGTAGCCCTGCCCCAATCGCTCAAGTCGTTGCGCTTCGCGCTGTTGCTGGCCGGCGGACTGGATGAACTTCATCACCGGCAGCGTTTCGACCATGAACGACGACATGTCCGCCGAACGTTCGCGCAATTGCCGCACATCGCGCTCGACCTTACGTCGCATCCAGCGCAGCCAGAGTATATCGAGGGGGATCAGCACCAGCGCCAGCAGCGACAGTTTCCAGGACAGGGTCAGCAGCATCGCCACCGCCACCACCAGGCCAATCACGCTGGACACTGCCGAGAACAGTGAGTCCACGGCAAAGCGCTGGATCTCCGCAACGTCGCCATCCAGGCGCGACATCAAATCGCCGATACGCCGCTGGCCGTAGAAGCTCGGCGACAGGGTCTGCAAGTGCCGATAAAGGTCATCGCGCAGGGCAAACAGCATGCGCCCGGACAGCCGCGTGTGCAGATAACGGTTGATCCCCGACAGCGCCGTGCCCAATAGCCCCGCGACGATCATCAGCCCGGCGATCAGCACCAGCATCGGGAAGTTGCGCGCCAGCAGGCCATCGTCGATCAGCAGTTTGGTCAGCCACGGCTGCACCAGCACCAGCGCCGAAGCGCAGACCGACAGCCCGAGCAAGCCGGCAATCGCCAGCCGATGGGGCCGAACAAAACTGTAGAGCCAGTGCAGCGATGCTTGCAGGGCTTCGGGGTTCTGGCTGTCGATCAGCCGGACGATCAGGCGGCGCATCACGAACGCAACTGTTTGAGCTTGCGATACAGGGTCGCGCGACTGATGCCCAGGGCATCGGCGGCGGCCGAGACATTGCCCTGATGGTTGTCCAGTGACTGGCGAATCATCTCCAGTTCGTTTTCACGGATGCTGCCGGACTGAGGACGTTCGGTCGCGGTCAGCTCGTCGAGCATGCTGTCGGGCAAATGGTCGAGGGTGAGGACGGTTTCACCCGGTTCGCGCATGGCCAACGCCGTGCGCAGAACCATCTCCAATTGACGGATGTTACCCGGCCAGTGGTAGTTGCCGAGCAGGCGGCTCAAGTCGTCATGCAAGACCACCGTCGGCGCCTCGAGCCGGGCCAGCAGGCGGCCGACCAACGCAGTGAAATCTTCGCGTTCGCGCAGGGCCGGGAGCATCACGCTGATGCCGTTGACCCGGTAGAACAGGTCTTCGCGAAAGTGTTTTTCTTCCACCAGACGCTTGAGGTCGCGGTGGGTCGCGCAGATGAGGGCGACGTCGATGTCTTGCTCTTCGCCAGCGCCCAGCGGCGCGACTTTGCGGTCCTGTAACACCCGCAACAGCCGGGCTTGCAGGGCCAGCGGCATGTCGCCGATTTCATCGAGAAACAGCGTGCCACCGTGGGCCTGCTGCAGGCGACCGACCATGCCGCCCCGGCGCGAGCCGGTGAACGCGCCTTCGCGGTAGCCGAACAGTTCGGACTCGATCAGGCCTTCGGGGATTGCCGCGCAGTTCACTGCGACAAAGGGTTTATCACAGCGGCTGCCGGCCATGTGCAGGGCCCGGGCGATGACTTCCTTGCCGGTACCGGTTTCCCCCAGCAGCAACACCGGCAACTGGTTGGCCAGGCCTTGGCGGGCCATGCGCAAGGCGCGGGCATAACGCTCGTTGCTACCGGCCAGGGATTCGAGGTCCGGTTGGGCCTTGGCGGGTTTCGCCGGGGTGCGTGGCGGCGTTCCGATGTTGAGGGTTCGTTGTGGCGCGCGCAGGGTTTTGTAGAAGAATTCGCCCTTGGCGGTCTGCAGGCTGCCGGCGCCGCCCTGATGCAGACGTGCCAGCAATTGCAGGCCATCGACACCGAGAAACTCTTCGCAACGCCGGCCGACCAGCGCCGAGCGTTCGGCACGCAACAATTGGCAGGCCTGGGCACTGACGGCGAGGATCTGCCCGCCAAGGCTTACCGCCAGCAGGCCCTGCCAAGGGGATTCGAGGTATTGGCGACGGCTATGGAACGCGAGGACGATGTCGTCGGGGTAACTGGCGTTGAACACCCGGCTTTCGATCTGGCTGACCGCCATGGCCAGCAGCGCGGTGCTGTCGTGGGCACGACCCAACGGGCCTTCGCGGGTCAGGTCGAGGACGCCGAGGATCTCGCCTTGCGGGCAATGGATCGGCACCGAGGTGCAGGAAAAATCGCTGAGGCGATCCAGGTAGTGTTCGCCGCAATCGATCAGGGTCGGACGGGCTTCGACCAGCGCGGTGCCGAGGGCGTTGGTGCCGCGAACGGCTTCGCTCCAGCAGGCACCCAGGGTGATGTCTTGCAGGCCGCTGCCCTTGAGGCGGTCGGCGCGCCCTTCGACGGCGAGGATGGTGGCGTCGGAGTTGGCGAGGATGATCAGGCCTTCCTTGCCCTGGCGTTCGGCCAGGTAATCGATGGAAGGCAACGCGGCGTCGATCAGCAGGCGGTTGCTGGCCAGCAACACGTCGAGGCTGGCACTCGATTCCAGCGCCAGCTCATGCTTGGCATTGAAATGCACGCCATGGCTGAGGCTGCGTCGCCACGAAGCATCGATTTCCGCGCGCAGCACGCCGTCCGGCACTTCGCCTTCCAGGTGCAGCTTTTCCCGGGCCAGCCGGGCTTCGTGGTGCTCTTTGGGAGTGTTTGTTTTTATTAGCGTCATCACGCGCTCCGGGTCGTGCGCCCTGCGCCGTTACTTTTTATGTCGGCGCTGTGGAGCCATGTTTACGTTAACGTCAGGGCAATGGCAAGTCCTGTGGCGAGGGGGTTTACCCCCGTTCGACTGCGCAGCAGTCGCAAACCGACGAACGTTGTACATCTGCGGACATGTGGTCGCTGGTTTTAGGGCTGCTGCGCAGCCCAACGGGGCGGTGCGACGTTTCGCTAAACCCCCTCGCCACAAGTACCTCGCCGACGCGTTATCGTTGTTCGCGGGCAAGCCTCGCTCCTACAGGTCTGGCGCGATCCCCTGTAGGAGCGAGGCTTGCCCGCGAAGGCGTCATCACAGACGCCATTGAGCTCAGCGCTGCCACACCTCGGGATTCACAAAAAACGCCCGCGCATTGTCCTCCAGGCTCTCCAGGTGATACCCGCCCTCCTGCACGATCAGGCACGGCAGCCCGAGGCTGCGAATCCGCTCGCCGAGTGCGGCGAAGCCTTCGCGGGTCACTGCCACCTTGCTTTGCGGGTCCAGTTCATAAATGTCGAAACCGAGGGACAGCACCAGCACTTCGGCACCGAAGTCGGTCACGGCCTGCAAGGCGATCTCCAGTTGTCCGAGGAAGTCCTGCTCGCTGGCGCCATGAGCCATCGGCAAGTTGAGGTTGAAACCCTCCCCCGCGCCAACACCGCGTTCATCATTGAAGCCGGCGACACCTGGATAGAAGTTGGTCGGGTCGCCGTGCACCGAGACGTAGAGCACGTCGTCACGGTCGTAGAAAATCTCCTGGATGCCCTGGCCGTGGTGCATATCAGTATCCAGCACCGCCACCCGTGCGAACTTGTCACGTAGTACCTGCGCCGCCACCGCCGCGTTGTTCACGTAGCAGAAGCCCCCCGCCGCTTCGGCCCGGGCGTGGTGGCCCGGCGGACGGCACACGGCATAGGCGGCAGGTTCGCCATCCAGTAGAGCCCTGGCACCGGCAATTGCACTTTGTGCCGACCAGTAGGCCGAGCGCCAAGTCTGCTCGCCCACCGGGCAACTGCCGTCGGCCAGGTACCGTGCGGCCTGGGCGAGAATGCCGCGCAGGGCATTGGGCTCGCGTACGAAGATGTTGGACATCACCTCGTCGCCCCAATCCTCGGGAATTTCTTTCCAGCGCTGGTGGGCTTCCTGCAGGAAGGCCAGGTAGGGGGCGCCGTGAACGGTCAGCAGCGGCTCTAGTCCGGCATCGGTGGGTTGCTCGACGCGAAAGCCCAAGGCGTGTGCAGCTTGTACCAGGCGCTGTGCACGTTCCGGCACTTCCTGCGGGGTGCGCATCTGGCCACGGGAGTAGTAGCTGCGGGGATGGTGGAGCAATTGTTCGGGGTGGAAAAAACTGCGCATGGGGTCAATTCCTGTCAGTTAATTTAGATCCTGAAACCGGGTGAGCTCTACCGTAGGAGCGAGGCTTGCCCGCGAAGGCGATATGTCAGTCAACGTCGATGTTGAATGTGCTGACGCCTTCGCGGGCAAGTCGGGTCGCCGCATCGCTCGCTCCTACAGGGGTTTGGTGTTTGTTCAGATTTTTTCGGCGCGGGCCAGCACGGCGTTGAGCAGTACGTCGGTGCCCTGGCGCACGTCTTCGGGCAGTACGTCTTCGGCTTCGTTGTGACTCAAGCCGCCAACGCAGGGAATGAACACCATCGCCGTCGGACAGTACCGCGCCAGAAGGATCGCGTCGTGCCCGGCGCCGCTGACGATCGACTGCTGAGCGTAGCCCAGCCCGTCCACCGCCTGCTGCACCGCCGCCACACAGTCGGCGTCGAAGGGTGTCGCCGGGCTGATCCAGTGCGGGGTGATGGTCAGATTCAAGCCGCGACCGTCGGCAATGGCCTGGAGCCGCGCACGCACCTGCTCTTCCATGGCCGCGATGGCGTCGTCGCGGTGATGACGCAGGTCGACGGTGAAGTTCACCAATCCGGGAATGGTGTTGCGCGAGGATTTGTTGATGCTCAATTCGCCGACGGTGGTCAGGCCTTCAGGGGCGAAATCCGCCGCCAGGCCTTCGATGGCCTGAATCATCCGCGCCACGCCGTACAAGGCATCCTTGCGCAACGGCATCGGTGTGGTACCGGCGTGGGCGGCCATGCCTTCGACCCGCACGTCGAGCCAGCGAATGGCCTGGCCACCACTGACCACGCCGATGCTCTTGGCGTTGTCTTCCAGGATCGGGCCCTGCTCGATGTGTGCCTCGAAATACGCATCCACCGCCCCGCCCAGCGGACGCTCGCCGGCATAACCGGTGCGCCGCAATTCGTCGGCAACGCTGATGCCGTTCACATCCCGTACTGCCAGCGCCGTGTCCAGATCCATGATCCCGGTGAACACCGCCGAGCCGAACATCGCCGGGGTGAAGCGTGCGCCTTCTTCGTTGGTCCACACCGCCACTTCCAGCGGTTTGCGGGTCTTGATCCCCAGGTCGTTGAGGCAACGCACCACTTCCAGGCCGGCGAGCACGCCGTACACGCCATCGAACCGCCCGCCTTCGGGCTGGGTGTCGAGATGGCTGCCCATCATGACCGGCGCGGCGTCCGGATCGGTGCCGGCGCGACGGGCAAACAGGTTGCCGATGGCATCCACGCTCAGGGTCATGCCGGCTTCACGGCACCAGTGGGCAAACAGTTCGCGACCGGCTTTGTCTTCATCGCTCAGGGCCAGGCGGCAGCTACCGCCACGTGCGGTGGCGCCGATTTCAGCCATGGCCATCAGACTCGCCCAGAGGCGTTCGCCATTAATTTTCAACATGGGTTTCTCCAAAAAAAATTCAAAACGATGCGATCCGTAAGAGCCGGCTTGCTTGCTATAGCGGTAGGTCAGGCGCCATCAATGCTGATTGATGCGCTGCCATCGCCAGCAAGCCGGCTCCTACGGGTTCAGGCTTTGGCCAGTTCGACGCGTTCAGCGCTGGCATGGCGACGGGCAAGGGACAGGACACAGACAAGAGAGGTCGCGGCGATCAGGCTGTAGAACACCGCCATCGGCCACCACTGCCCGGCGAACTTGTGCGCGAGCATCGTGCCGATCAGCGGCGTCAGGCCGCCGGCCACCGCGCCGCAAATCTGGTACGCCAGGGAGATCGCGGTGTAGCGCACGCGGGTCTCGAACATGCCGCTGACGTAACCGGCGATCACCGCATAGAACGACGCCATGCACACCACCGCCAGGGCAATACCGAGGATGATCAAAGGCGCCTGGGCCGAGCTGACCAGCACGAACATCGGGTAGGGCGAAGCCATGGCCAGCAGTGACACCAGGCACAGGAAGCGGGTCGCGCCGATTTTCTCGGCGATCCACGCCGCCAGCGGCTGAATGCAGAACTGGATGATCGCGACGAAGAACAAACACTCGAGGATCAGCGAGCGTGGCAGCGCCAGTTGCTGGGTGGTGTAGGCGATCATGAAGGTGTTGGTGAAATAGACGCCGGCGATGCCTAGGGTGTTGGCGCCGATGCACAACAGCAGCGGACGCCATGCGGTACGCAACACTTCCATGACCGGCGCCTGTTCCTTGCGCTGTTTTTTGCTGGCCTGTTCGCGGCTGGCGAGGAATTCCGGCGATTCGTTCACCCCCAGGCGAATCGCCAGGCCCACCAGCAGCAACAAGGAACTGGCGAGGAACGGCAGGCGCCAGCCCCAGCTCATCAGGTCTTCTTCCGGCAAACGGGTGACTGCACTGAACGCCAGCAGCGACAAAATCAAACCGGCCGGGCTGCCCAGTTGCGCGAACGAGGCGAAGAAATTGCGCCGGCCTTTGGGCGCATGCTCGCCGGCCATCAACACCGCCCCGCCCCATTCGCCACCGACGGCGATGCCCTGGACGATGCGCAACAGGATCAACAGCACCGGGGCCGCAGCGCCGATCTGTGCGTAGGTCGGCAGCAAACCGATGCACACCGTGACGACGCCCATCATCAATAGGGTGATGATCAACGACTTCTTGCGGCCGATACGGTCACCGATATGGCCAAAGACAATCCCGCCCAACGGCCGCGCAAAAAAGCCCACGGCGAAGGTGCCGAAGGCAGCCATGGTGCTGAACAGTTTGTCGTCGGAGGGAAAGAACAGCGCGCCGAATACCAGCGCGGCAGCGGTGGCGTAGATGTAAAAGTCGTACCACTCGATCATGGTGCCAATGAAGGCAGCGGCGGCCGCACGGCGCGGCTGGGACGAAGCTTGAGGCTTCATGGGTCGGGCTCCTTGAATTGTTTTTTTGGCAGGAGAGAAAACGGCAAATCCGGGGCGCTCTGGCGGCGCCGGTCTGGGGGTGATTTTTCGTCTCGGGGCTATGATTAGTCAATTTTCTATTTATTATTCTCAGTATTACGCCACCTTATAATCGAGAGCCGCCATGGCCGAACGCGACGTGCAACGCCTGCTCAATGACCGTCTGGACTGGAACCTGCTGCGCACCTTCAGGGTGATTGGCCAGGAACTGAGCATCAGCCGTGCCGCCGCCCGCCTGCACCTGACGCAACCGGCGGTGAGCCAGGCGCTCAAGCGACTGGAAGAACAACTGGGCCGGCAACTGATCGCCCGTCGCGGGCCGCGCTTTGCCTTGACCGAAGTCGGCGAGCAGATCTTCGCCCTGGCCGGGGAGATCTACGGGCAGATGTCCCAGGTCAGCAGCGTGCTGGAAACACCGGCCGACGAAGTGATCGGCAAGGTGCGTCTGTTGATCATCAGCCGGATCTTTTCCGAGCGCTTCGATGATTTCCTCGCAGACTTTCATCGCCAGCACCCACGGGTGGATCTAGAAGTCGAGGTGATGCGCAGCTCCGACATCGTCAGCGCCCTGCAGGAAAAAACCGCGACCCTGGGCTTGAGCCTAAACCGCCGCCCGCAACCGCGCCTGGAACAACGTCTGTTTCTGCGCCAGCGCTATGCGTTTTTCTGCGGCAAACATCACGCGATGTTCGGCCAACAGGACGTCGCCGAAGGGGATTTGCAGCGGGAGAATTTCGTCAGCTTCACCAGTGACCAGATCGGCGGCATGCTGTCGCCGTTGACGATTTTTCGCGATCAACAGGGCTTCAGCGGACGCATCGTCGCCTCATCGCCAAGCCTGGAAGAAGTCCGGCGATTGGTGATCGCCGGCTTCGGTATCGGCTGCTTGCCCGAACACGTGGTGGCGGCCGATGTCGACGCCGGATTGCTCTGGCGCCTGCCGCCCCACGAAGGAATTGCCGATGTGGACATTCATTTGCTGTGGAACCGCGAACAGCGAATGAGCCGTGCCGAGTCGATCTTTCTCCAAAGCCTGCAACAGCGGTTGACGGATTAGACGCGCAGGACTTGCGCCACCGGTTCTCCTGCGCGCAAACGCTCGAGCAGGCGCGGCTCGGCGAGATCCGAGACCAGCGCCTGCTCGATGACCGATGCCGCCGTTGCCGTGTCGAGAAACAGCACGCCATTGTCGTCCGCCAGCACCCAATCCCCCGGCTGCACCGTGACGCCCGCACAGTGAATCGGCTGATTGATTTCACTGTCGCCACGCCCGTGCAACTTTGTGGTCAACAGGCTGGTGCCACGGGCGAACACCGGCAGCCCGGCTTCACGCAGTTCCAGCAGGTCGGTCACCGCACCGTCCACCACAATGGCCACCGCGCCGGCACAACGTGCCGCGCAACTGGTGACCGCGCCCACCGGGGCGTGGCGATGATCACCGCCGGTGTCGATCACCAGCACATCGCCTGGCCGGATTCGCGCCAGCGCCTGGTTGACGGCGATCGCGTCCGCGCCCGCCAGTTTCAGGGTCAACGCACGGCCCACCACTTTCACATTGGGCACCATGGCCCGCAGTTGGGAATCGGCGAAACCCTCTTCGAGAAAATGCCCCAGGGTTGGAAAACTCACCGCCTTAAGCTGTTCGATCAGTGGCGACTCATCCATGTTGCGGCTCCTTGTGAATCAATTCGGCGACACAGTCGATCTCCAGCGACACACCCCACAGCGCTACGCACACCGTGGTGCGAGCCGGTGGCGCGTGGCCGAGGAACTCGCGATACACCGCGTTGAACGGCTCCAGTTGCGCAGGATCGGTCAGGTAGGCGTTGACCTTGATCACGTGGCTGAAATTGGAGCCTGCTTCAATCAGGATCGCCTCCAGGTTGCGCAAGGTTTGCCGTACCTGCTCGGGAAAATCCGCGGGTTGTTCGTCGAGGTTGTTACGGGCCGGAATCTGTCCGGCGGTGAACACCAGGTGGCCGCTGACCACGGCTTGAGAGTAAGGGCCGACCGGGCCGATGTAGCCGGGGGCCGATTGAATTCTGCGCATGGGTGTTAACTCCAGGAGTCAGGCCGTAGCCGATTTGAAGGGTTTGCCGGGGGCAGCGTCGTCCGTCGGGGCGACTTTCGGGATTTCGCTGATGTCTTGCTTGAAGGTCTCGGTCAGCAACAACAGCGCCACCAGGGAAATCAGAGCCGCGCCGATCATGTACCAGGCCACCGACGAACCTTTGCCGGTCGCCGCCAGCAAGGCGGTGGTGACAATCGGTGTGGCCGCGCTGCCCAGCAGGCCGGACAACATGTAGCTAATCGACAATCCGGAATAGCGCACACGGGTACCGAACAGTTCAGCAAGGAAGGTTGCAATCGGCCCATAGTTGGCGGCGAACGCGGTCATCAGCAACAGGTAACCGAAGACCACCATCGACAGCTCTTTGGTGTCCATCAACCAGAACATCGGGAACGCCACCAGCGCCTCGGCGAGGATGCCACCGACGATGATCGGCTTGCGTCCGAAGCGGTCCGAAAGCGCGCCGAACACCGGCAACATGACGATGCACCAGGCGCACGACAGCAGCACCACACCGAGCATTACGCTGCGACTGAAGCCGAGATTCTGCGTGCCGTAGGTCAGGCCGAAAGCGACGATGATGTTGAACGAGGCGCCTGTGGACATGGTGGCAATACCGCCCAACACCACTTGCTTCCAGTACTTACGGAACACTTCGGCCAGGGGCATTTTCACTTGCACGTCGGCCTCCTTGACCTTGTTGAAGGCCGGGGTTTCCGAGATGTTCAGGCGGATGTACAAGCCGACGGCAATCAGCAGCACGCTGGCCAGGAACGGAATGCGCCAGCCCCAGGCCAACAGGTCTTCAGGGGACATGCAGGCGGCGATCACCAGGAAGGCCAGGTTGGCGATCAGAGTCCCGGCGGGTACGCCGATCTGCACCCAGGAACCGTAAAGACCGCGCTTGTTGGCCGGCGCATGCTCCACCGCCATCAACACCGCCCCACCCCACTCGCCGCCCAGTGCCAGGCCCTGCACCACCCTCAATAGCAGCAACAGAATCGGTGCCCAGATGCCGATGGTGGCGAAGTCCGGCAGCAAGCCGATGGCGAAGGTCGCCGCGCCCATGGTCAACAGCGAAATCAACAGCATCGACTTGCGCCCCAAACGGTCACCGAAATGCCCGAACAACGCCGCGCCGACAATCCGCGCCAAGTACGCCGACGCGAAGGTGCCGAAGGCCAGAAGCGTGCCGATCAGCGGCACGAAATCCGGGAAGAACACTTTGTTGAATACCAGCGCCGAGGCCGTGGCAAATACGAACAAGTCGTACCACTCCACGGTGGTGCCGATCACGCTGGCCACTGCGACTTTCTTCATGCTGATGGCCACTTGCGGTGGTGCAGCGGACTTTTCTGCGGACGATAGATCGCTCATCACTGACTCCAGGAATTTATTTAATTGTTTTGAACTGGCAGTAAAACGGTTGAGGCGAAGGTTGTTGTTATGGCTCACACGACTTGTTTAGTGGGCGAGTGCGCAGGGCATTACTTGTTATTCTGATTCGATATCTTTATTGGGTTTTCTGGCCTCTTCGCGGGCAAGCCACGCTCCTACAGGTGATGCTGTTCATGTAGGAGCGAGCATGCTCGCGATGGTCGTTAACGGTTACACGTGTTCACTGGTTGAACGCGGTGTTCTTGGGTTCATCGCGAGCATGCTCGCTCCTACAGGGGGTTGTGTGTTGGTTCAATATCCCAGTTGGCGGTCGGCGCAGTTGAGTAACGGTTCGCCGGCATTCAGGCGGCGGAAGTTTTCCGCCACTTGTTCGGCGATGCAGTCATGGGAGGCAGCCGAGGCCATGTGCGGGGTGATGGTCACGCCGGGCATCGTCCAGAGTCGGTGGTCGCTGGGGAGCGGTTCCTGTTCGAAGACATCCAGCAAGGCGCCGCGCAGTTGTCCTCGTTTGAGGGCGTGCTCGAGGTCATCGATATTCAGGTGCCCTCCGCGCCCGCAATTGACCAGTGCTGCGCCGTTGGCCAGTCGCTCGAAAGTCGCGCTGCCGAGGATGCCTCGGGTTTCGCGGGTCAGCGGCAGCAGGTTGATCAACAACTCCACGCCATCGAGAAACGGGTGCAGGTTTTGCGCTCCGGCAAAGGTTTGCACGCCCGACAGTTCCTTGCGGCTGCGTGCCCAGCCGCGCACGTCGTAACCGGCTGCGGCCAGGTCCAGGGCGATGGCGCTACCCAGCGAACCGAGTCCCATCACACCAACCTTGAATTGCCCAGCCGTCCGTTGCAGCGGCCGCTCCCAGCGTTGCTCCCGTTGTTGCGACAACACTTGATCGAAACCACGGTGGTAGTGAATCACCGCCCAACGCACGTACTCGGTCATGCCCTGACGGTGACCGGGATCGACCACTCGGCAGACCGGCAGGTCCGGGCAGGATGGATCGTGGTCCAGATGATCGATTCCGGCCGCCACCGAGTGAATCACCCGCAGGTTGGGCAATGCTTCGAGGCTGCCCGGCAGTGGAAACCAGCATGCGGCGATTTGTGCGTCGGCAGCCCTCGGATCGTCGGCCAACACAGCCGTCAGTTGTGGCGCACTGCGGGCGAACGCGGCCTGCAATTGCTTGAGCAGCAAGTTATCGCGGGACAGTAGGACTACGATGTTCATGACTCATAAGACTCGCGCTGGGACTCGATCAGGGTCAGAGCGGCCTGCCAGGCCAGGTCGATGATGTTGTCCTGTTCATCGCGATCAAACTGTTCGGCGGTGTGCGCGCAGATTTCCGGCGACGGGTAATGCAATTCCGAACCACCGGCCAGCGCCTGGACTTGGGCCTGACAGGCACGCTCGAGGAAGTGGATCTCCTGAAACGCCTGGGCCACGCCCGAGCCACCGACCAGCAAGCCGTGATTGCGCAGGATCATCGCCCGGTGCGGACCGAGGTCGGCGATCAGTCGCTCACGCTCATCCAGTGACAAGGCGATGCCTTCATAGGTGTGATAGGCCAGCTTGCCGTAGAACTTCAGCGCGTGCTGAGTGATCGGCAACAGGCCCTGCTTCTGCGCGGCGACCGCCATGCCTGCGGCGGTGTGGGTATGGATCACGCAGTTGAGGTCCGGGCGCGCCATGTGGATCGCCGAGTGAATCACGAAGCCGGCGGCGTTGACCCGATGACCTGCGTATTCCGGATCGACTACGCGTCCTTCCTGATCGATGCGCACCAGGTCCGAGGCACGCATGCGGTCGAAAATCACCCCGTAGCGGTTGATCAGAAAATGATGCTCGGGCCCTGGTATGCGCAGGGTGATGTGGGTGTCGATCAGATCCGTCATGCGAAAGTGCGCGACCAGGCGATACAGGGCGGCGAGCTCACAGCGCGCTTGCCATTCAACCGGGTCGATGTGTGCAGGTTTACTCACGAATACACCTCTTTAGCAGCGTGGGTGACGATCGGGTTGGCGCGCAGGCGGGCCAGGCCGCAAACACCGATCAGGGACAGGGCCGAGAGCAAGGTGAAGAACACCGCCAGCGGCAACCATTGTCCGGAAAACTTGCTGGCCAGCAGCGTGCCGATCAGCGGCGTGGTGCCACCGGCCACGGCGCACGCCAGTTGGTAAGCGATGGAAATGCCCGAGTAGCGCAGATGCACCGGGAAGGCCTGGGTCATGTAGCCGGCGATCACCGCGTACAGCGCCGAGAGAATCACCACGGCCAGGGCAATGCCGAGGGTCATCAACAGGATGTTTTGCGTGCCCACCAGCAGGAACATCGGGTACGGCGTGACCATGCACAGCAGCGCGACCAACTTCAGGAAACGGTCTTCGCCAATGCGTTCGGCCAGCAGCGCCGAGACCGGTTGCGAGAGCAGTTGAATGATGGTCACCAGGAACAGGCAATCGAGAATCGTCGAGCGCGCGATGCCTTGATATTGGGTGACGTAAGTGATCATGAAGGTGTTGGTGAAGAAGAACCCGGCCGAACCGATGGTCACGGCCGCCGCGGCGAACAGGATCTGCCGCCAGCAGGTGCGGATCACGTCCATGACCGGGTATTTGGCGGTTTCGTTGTTGTCTTGGACCTTGGCGAATTCCGGCGATTCATGAACCCCGGAACGGATCAACAACCCGACCATCATCAACACGCCGCTGAAGAGGAACGGCAGACGCCAGCCCCAGGCGAGGAATTCATCCGGCTCAAGAGAGGTGACCAAGCGGAAAGCGATCAGGGCCAGCAGCAGACCGGCGGGACTGCCCAGTTGGGCAAACGATGCGTAGAAGGTCTTGCGCTTGGCCGGCGCGTGCTCGCTGGCCATCAGCACCGCACCGCCCCACTCGCCGCCAACCGAAATGCCCTGGATCAGTCGCAGCACGATCAGACCGATGGGTGCCCAGATACCGACGCTGGCGTAGCTCGGCAACAGACCAATGCCTGCCGTGGCGATTCCCATCAGGGCCATGGTCACCAGCAGCATCTTCTTGCGACCGAGACGATCCCCCAGATGTCCGAACACCATCCCGGCCATGGGGCGGGCGATGAAGCCGACGGCGAAACTGCCGAAGGCGGCCAGGGTGCTCATCACCGGATCGCTGCTGGGGAAAAACACTTGCCCGAGTACCAACGCCGCGGCGGTGGCGTAGATGTAAAAATCGTAGAACTCGATGGTCGTGCCAATGAAGGCGGCGGCCGCGGCTCGGCGCGGTTGGGGGGTGGTATGCATGCAAGGACCCTGTGTACTTATAGTTTTGGGCAGGTGCTAAGGCCGGTACGGTTGCGCTCTGTGGCGCTTGTGGGCTTTATCGCTTCCATGCCAGGATTAGTCAATTTTCATATCCTTATCTTTACTATTAGCCCTGCTACTACATGGATTTTTTATGTCCTCCACTGCCAATCCCTGGGTCGGCCGGCGCTTTCTGAACGATCGCCTTGACTGGAACCTGCTGCGCACTTATTTGGTCATCGGCCAGGAAGGCAGCATGAGCCGCGCTGCTGCCCGCCTGCACATCACTCAATCGGCGGTCAGCCAGGCGTTGAAACGTCTTGAGGAGCAGTTGGAGTGCGTGTTGATCGCCCGTAGCGGGCGGCGCTTCGATCTGACGGAAACCGGGGAAGAAGTGCTGCGCATTGCGGCGGATATCTATGGCGATATTTCGCGTTTGGGCACGGTGGTGGAGAGTCGTCACGATGACGTGGTGGGCAAGATTCGCATCCTTACTGTCAGTGGCGTGCAGGCGCGGCACTACGATGAATTCCTTGCCGACTTCCATGAAACTCACCCGAAAATCGAGCTGGAAGTCGAGGTGATGGGCAGTTCGAACATCATCAGTTCGTTGCTGCAAAAGACAGCGACCGTGGGTGTCGGCTTGTGCCGTTTGCCCCAGCCGCGCCTCGAGCAACGGGTGTTATTCCGTGAGACTTATGCGTACTTCTGCGGACAGCGTCATCGGTTATTCGGGCAGGAGAATCTGACGCTGGAAGAGTTGGCGGCGGAAAACTTCGTCAGCTTCACCAGCGATCAACTCGGCGGCAATCTTTCCCCCCTGACACTGTTCCGGGACCAGCAAGGTTTTACCGGCAAGATCGTCGCGTCCTCTACCAGTTTCGAGGAAATTCACCGCTTGATCTGTGCCGGTTACGGGATTGGTGCCCTACCGACGCACTTGGTACGCCGGGATGTCGAGCAAGGCGTTCTCTGGCGCTTGCCGCCGGAAGAGGGGGTGGTGGATTTCGACATCCAGCTGCTGTGGAATCGCGAGCAGAAAATGAGCCAGGCCGAAACGGTGTTCCTGGAGAGCTTCCAGCACATGCTCAGCATTCGTGAGCCTGTGCTGTGAAGCCTTCGCGGTTTAGACGTGAGGATCGCCCGGTGCCTTGGTCGGGGTGGCGTATTGCGGTTTCAGGTGGCCGTCCTGGTCGAGTAGCCAGGCATCCATGATCTGCCGGACCACGGGGCCGGCGACGCGGCCACCAGCCTCACCGTTTTCGATCATCACTGAAATCACGATTTTTGGGTGTTCGGCCGGGGCGAAACCGACGAATAAGGCGTTGTCACGGTTGCGCTCGCGGGTTTTCTCGCGGTTGTAGCGCTCGCCTTGCTTGATGGCCACCACTTGCGCGGTACCACTCTTGCCAGCGATGCGGTATTGCGCACCCGCTGCTGCCGCCCGGGCAATACCACGGGCATCGTGCATCACCATCTGCATGCCGTGGTTGACCTGCTCCCAGTCTCGCGGGTCTTTGAGCAGGATATTCGGCATTGGGTGCTCGTCGACCGGCGCAACACCGTCCACCGTCTGGGCCAGGTGCGGGCGGTTCCACACGCCTTTGTTGGCGATCAGTGCGGTGGCCTGGGCCAGTTGCAGCGGCGTGACCTGCATGTAGCCCTGGCCGATCCCCAGAATGACTGTCTCGCCCGGGAACCACGCCTGACGGCGTGTGGCGCGCTTCCAGGCCTGGGAGGGCATCAGGCCGGGGGATTCTTCGTACATGTCCAGGGAGACTTTCTCACCCAGGCCAAACATCGCCATGTAATCGTGCAGGCGATCAATGCCCAGTTTGTGGGCTAGATCGTAGAAGTAGGTGTCGTTGGAACGCATGATCGCTGCGTCCATGTCCACCCAACCGTCACCGCTGTGGTTCCAGTTGCGGTACTTGTGATCAAAGTCCGGGAGTTGGTAATACCCCGGATCGAACACTCGGGTCTGCGGGGTAACGACGCCAGTGTCGAGGCCGGCAATCGCCACTTCCGGTTTGATGGTTGAACCCGGCGCGTATAGCCCGCGCAACACACGGTTGAACAGCGGTCGGTCGATCGAATCGCGAAGCGTAGAGTATTCCTTGGAACTGATACCGGTGACGAACAGGTTCGGGTCGAAACTCGGGTTGCTGACCATGGCCAACACTTCACCGGTCGACGGGTCGAGCGCGACCACCGAACCACGACGATCACCCAAGGCCTGCTCGGCGGCTTCCTGAAGTTTGACGTCGAGGCTCAGTACGATGTTTTTGCCGGGAATGGGGTCGGTGTGTTTCAGCACGCGTAGCACACGACCCTGGGCGTTGGTTTCGACTTCTTCGTAACCGACATGGCCATGCAGTTCTGATTCATAGAACTTCTCGATGCCGGTCTTGCCGATCGATTGGGTGCCTCGGTACTCCACCGAATCCAGGGTCTTGGATTCCTTCTCGTTGATTCGCCCGACGTAGCCGACCGAATGAGCGAAGTGTTCGCCCAACGGGTAATGGCGCACGAACTGCGGCTCGACATCGATACCAGGCAAACGGAACTCGTTGACCGCCAGTACCGCGATCTGTTCTTCAGTCAGCTCATAGAACAGCGTGACCGGCACGAAGGGGTGCCGTGCCTGCTTCATCGCCTTGTCGAACAGAGAGCGATCTTCAGCCGGTAGGTGCAGCAGGTTGACGACCTCGTCCAGCTCCTCTTTGACATCGGTGGCGCGTTCGCGAGTGATGGTCAGGTTATAGCTGGGGCGGTTGTCCGCGAGAACCACACCATTGCGGTCATAGATCAAGCCACGGGTTGGCGTGATCGGCAGGACATGGACGCGGTTGTTTTCGGAGATCGTGGAGTGATAGTCGAATTCGACCACTTGCAGGATGTACATGCGCACCACCAGCGCGCAGGAGATGGCGACGACAAACAAGGCGCAGGCCATCAGTCGTTTGTTGACCAGGCGCGTCTCTTTTTCGTGGTCCTTGATTGGGATCGGTTCGGGCATTTCTTCGGCAACTCGTGAAAAGACGGTGCCTATCCGTGGGCCGCAAATCAGTCCTTTAAAAAGGAGTTGCACCCTATCAAAAACCGGCCGGTCAATTGAGGGTGATTTCCTCCAGCGGCGGTCATGGAGGGTGAAGAGTTTTTCATCTTGGCGGTGGAATCGTGCTATTGGCTCAAGAGTGATAGGCCCAGTCTTGCGTTTTTCTTTCGAAAATAGCTGCTTGGACTTTCCTGCGGGCAAAACAAAACCCCTACCTGCATACGCAGATAGGGGTTTCGGAATTTAATCTTGACGATGACCTACTCTCACATGGGGAAACCCCACACTACCATCGGCGATGCATCGTTTCACTTCTGAGTTCGGGATGGGATCAGGTGGTTCCAATGCTCTATGGTCGTCAAGAAATTCTTGAGCCGGGCCGTCTTGCGACGTTCCAGCGAATTGGGTATGTGACAGCTTTCGGTGATTTGCGAGTTACGCGAACTTTCGGTTCATTGCGTCTTCACACACCGCAATCTGATGCTCTTTCGAGTAGTCAAATTGCTTGGGTGTTATATGGTCAAGCCTCACGGGCAATTAGTATTGGTTAGCTCAACGCCTCACAGCGCTTACACACCCAACCTATCAACGTCGTAGTCTTCGACGGCCCTTCAGGGAACTCAAGGTTCCAGTGAGATCTCATCTTGAGGCAAGTTTCCCGCTTAGATGCTTTCAGCGGTTATCTTTTCCGAACATAGCTACCCGGCAATGCCACTGGCGTGACAACCGGAACACCAGAGGTTCGTCCACTCCGGTCCTCTCGTACTAGGAGCAGCCCCTCTCAAATCTCAAACGTCCACGGCAGATAGGGACCGAACTGTCTCACGACGTTCTAAACCCAGCTCGCGTACCACTTTAAATGGCGAACAGCCATACCCTTGGGACCGGCTTCAGCCCCAGGATGTGATGAGCCGACATCGAGGTGCCAAACACCGCCGTCGATATGAACTCTTGGGCGGTATCAGCCTGTTATCCCCGGAGTACCTTTTATCCGTTGAGCGATGGCCCTTCCATACAGAACCACCGGATCACTAAGACCTACTTTCGTACCTGCTCGACGTGTCTGTCTCGCAGTCAAGCGCGCTTTTGCCTTTATACTCTACGACCGATTTCCGACCGGTCTGAGCGCACCTTCGTACTCCTCCGTTACTCTTTAGGAGGAGACCGCCCCAGTCAAACTACCCACCATACACTGTCCTCGATCCGGATAACGGACCTGAGTTAGAACCTCAAAGTTGCCAGGGTGGTATTTCAAGGATGGCTCCACGCAGACTGGCGTCCACGCTTCAAAGCCTCCCACCTATCCTACACAAGCAAATTCAAAGTCCAGTGCAAAGCTATAGTAAAGGTTCACGGGGTCTTTCCGTCTAGCCGCGGATACACTGCATCTTCACAGCGATTTCAATTTCACTGAGTCTCGGGTGGAGACAGCGCCGCCATCGTTACGCCATTCGTGCAGGTCGGAACTTACCCGACAAGGAATTTCGCTACCTTAGGACCGTTATAGTTACGGCCGCCGTTTACCGGGGCTTCGATCAAGAGCTTCGCGTTAGCTAACCCCATCAATTAACCTTCCGGCACCGGGCAGGCGTCACACCCTATACGTCCACTTTCGTGTTTGCAGAGTGCTGTGTTTTTAATAAACAGTCGCAGCGGCCTGGTATCTTCGACCGGCGTGAGCTTACGCAGCAAGTGCTTCACCCTCACCGGCGCACCTTCTCCCGAAGTTACGGTGCCATTTTGCCTAGTTCCTTCACCCGAGTTCTCTCAAGCGCCTTGGTATTCTCTACCCAACCACCTGTGTCGGTTTGGGGTACGGTTCCCGGTTATCTGAAGCTTAGAAGCTTTTCTTGGAAGCATGGCATCAACCACTTCGTCACCCAAAGGGTAACTCGTCATCAGCTCTCGGCCTTAGAATCCCGGATTTACCTAAGATTCCAGCCTACCACCTTAAACTTGGACAACCAACGCCAAGCTGGCCTAGCCTTCTCCGTCCCTCCATCGCAATAACCGGAAGTACAGGAATATTAACCTGTTTTCCATCGACTACGCTTTTCAGCCTCGCCTTAGGGACCGACTAACCCTGCGTCGATTAACGTTGCGCAGGAAACCTTGGTCTTTCGGCGTGGGTGTTTTTCACACCCATTGTCGTTACTCATGTCAGCATTCGCACTTCTGATACCTCCAGCAAGCTTCTCAACTCACCTTCACAGGCTTACAGAACGCTCCTCTACCGCATCACCTAAGTGATACCCGTAGCTTCGGTGTATGGTTTGAGCCCCGTTACATCTTCCGCGCAGGCCGACTCGACTAGTGAGCTATTACGCTTTCTTTAAAGGGTGGCTGCTTCTAAGCCAACCTCCTAGCTGTCTAAGCCTTCCCACATCGTTTCCCACTTAACCATAACTTTGGGACCTTAGCTGACGGTCTGGGTTGTTTCCCTTTTCACGACGGACGTTAGCACCCGCCGTGTGTCTCCCATGCTCGGCACTTGTAGGTATTCGGAGTTTGCATCGGTTTGGTAAGTCGGGATGACCCCCTAGCCGAAACAGTGCTCTACCCCCTACAGTGATACATGAGGCGCTACCTAAATAGCTTTCGAGGAGAACCAGCTATCTCCGAGCTTGATTAGCCTTTCACTCCGATCCACAGGTCATCCGCTAACTTTTCAACGGTAGTCGGTTCGGTCCTCCAGTCAGTGTTACCTAACCTTCAACCTGCCCATGGATAGATCGCCCGGTTTCGGGTCTATTCCCAGCGACTAGACGCCCTATTAAGACTCGCTTTCGCTACGCCTCCCCTATTCGGTTAAGCTCGCCACTGAAAATAAGTCGCTGACCCATTATACAAAAGGTACGCAGTCACAGAACAAAGTCTGCTCCCACTGCTTGTACGCATACGGTTTCAGGATCTATTTCACTCCCCTCTCCGGGGTTCTTTTCGCCTTTCCCTCACGGTACTAGTTCACTATCGGTCAGTCAGTAGTATTTAGCCTTGGAGGATGGTCCCCCCATATTCAGACAAAGTTTCTCGTGCTCCGTCCTACTCGATTTCATGACTAAGAGATTTTCGCGTACAGGGCTATCACCCACTATGGCCGCACTTTCCAGAGCGTTCCGCTAATCTCAAAGCCACTTAAGGGCTAGTCCCCGTTCGCTCGCCACTACTAAGGGAATCTCGGTTGATTTCTTTTCCTCAGGGTACTTAGATGTTTCAGTTCCCCTGGTTCGCCTCTTGCACCTATGTATTCAGTACAAGATAACCATCTTATGATGGCTGGGTTCCCCCATTCAGACATCTCCGGATCAAAGTCTGTTTGCCGACTCCCCGAAGCTTTTCGCAGGCTACCACGTCTTTCATCGCCTCTGACTGCCAAGGCATCCACCGTATGCGCTTCTTCACTTGACCATATAACCCCAAGCAATCTGGTTATACTATGAAGACGACATTCGCCGAAAATTCGCAAAACTCTTAAGAGTCACTCACAAATTTTACCTTAGCCTGAACATACACCAGTGAAAGTGCTGTTCAGTCTATCTTTCTATCACATACCCAAATTTTTAAAGAACGATCTAGTCAAAGACTAGAAATCAACATTCACCATCACTCGATGGAATGCTCATTTCTAAGCTCTTACTTCAGAAGCAGTAGTGGTGGAGCCAAGCGGGATCGAACCGCTGACCTCCTGCGTGCAAGGCAGGCGCTCTCCCAGCTGAGCTATGGCCCCGTATTTCTACAGGCGTTTCCCACACAAAATTGGTGGGTCTGGGCAGATTCGAACTGCCGACCTCACCCTTATCAGGGGTGCGCTCTAACCAACTGAGCTACAGACCCAATTTCGGGCTGCTTCTATCGTCTTCTTCAATGAATCAAGCAATTCGTGTGGGAGCTTATGGTACAGCTGAGTCGTCGATTAAGGAGGTGATCCAGCCGCAGGTTCCCCTACGGCTACCTTGTTACGACTTCACCCCAGTCATGAATCACACCGTGGTAACCGTCCCCCCGAAGGTTAGACTAGCTACTTCTGGTGCAACCCACTCCCATGGTGTGACGGGCGGTGTGTACAAGGCCCGGGAACGTATTCACCGCGACATTCTGATTCGCGATTACTAGCGATTCCGACTTCACGCAGTCGAGTTGCAGACTGCGATCCGGACTACGATCGGTTTTATGGGATTAGCTCCACCTCGCGGCTTGGCAACCCTCTGTACCGACCATTGTAGCACGTGTGTAGCCCAGGCCGTAAGGGCCATGATGACTTGACGTCATCCCCACCTTCCTCCGGTTTGTCACCGGCAGTCTCCTTAGAGTGCCCACCATAACGTGCTGGTAACTAAGGACAAGGGTTGCGCTCGTTACGGGACTTAACCCAACATCTCACGACACGAGCTGACGACAGCCATGCAGCACCTGTCTCAATGTTCCCGAAGGCACCAATCCATCTCTGGAAAGTTCATTGGATGTCAAGGCCTGGTAAGGTTCTTCGCGTTGCTTCGAATTAAACCACATGCTCCACCGCTTGTGCGGGCCCCCGTCAATTCATTTGAGTTTTAACCTTGCGGCCGTACTCCCCAGGCGGTCAACTTAATGCGTTAGCTGCGCCACTAAAGACTCAAGGTCCCCAACGGCTAGTTGACATCGTTTACGGCGTGGACTACCAGGGTATCTAATCCTGTTTGCTCCCCACGCTTTCGCACCTCAGTGTCAGTATCAGTCCAGGTGGTCGCCTTCGCCACTGGTGTTCCTTCCTATATCTACGCATTTCACCGCTACACAGGAAATTCCACCACCCTCTACCATACTCTAGCTTGTCAGTTTTGAATGCAGTTCCCAGGTTGAGCCCGGGGCTTTCACATCCAACTTAACAAACCACCTACGCGCGCTTTACGCCCAGTAATTCCGATTAACGCTTGCACCCTCTGTATTACCGCGGCTGCTGGCACAGAGTTAGCCGGTGCTTATTCTGTCGGTAACGTCAAAATTGCAGAGTATTAATCTACAACCCTTCCTCCCAACTTAAAGTGCTTTACAATCCGAAGACCTTCTTCACACACGCGGCATGGCTGGATCAGGCTTTCGCCCATTGTCCAATATTCCCCACTGCTGCCTCCCGTAGGAGTCTGGACCGTGTCTCAGTTCCAGTGTGACTGATCATCCTCTCAGACCAGTTACGGATCGTCGCCTTGGTGAGCCATTACCTCACCAACTAGCTAATCCGACCTAGGCTCATCTGATAGCGCAAGGCCCGAAGGTCCCCTGCTTTCTCCCGTAGGACGTATGCGGTATTAGCGTCCCTTTCGAGACGTTGTCCCCCACTACCAGGCAGATTCCTAGGCATTACTCACCCGTCCGCCGCTGAATCCAGGAGCAAGCTCCTTTCATCCGCTCGACTTGCATGTGTTAGGCCTGCCGCCAGCGTTCAATCTGAGCCATGATCAAACTCTTCAGTTCAAACATCTTTGGGTTTTGAGAAAACCCTAAACTTGGCTCAGCAATCGTTGGTTACATCTTTGATTTCTCGCGGAGTAACTTGTGATGCTGATAATCTGTTGACTAGCAGTCTGATACCACAAGCACCCACACGAATTGCTTGATTCAGTTGTTAAAGAGCGGTTGGTTAAGATCTTTCGTCTCAACCGAGGCGCGCATTCTACAGCAGCCTCATTTGCTGTCAAGTGATTATTTTCAGAAGTTTTCAAGGATTTCCTTAACAACTTCAACCACTTGCGCTTTCGATCTCTCGTCAGCGGGAGGCGAATTCTACAGCGTTACTCGCTGCTGTCAACACCTCTTTTTCAACTTCCTTTCGGCTTCGATGACCTGAAGCAACCTGCTGTCGAAAACTGCGTAACTCATTGTTTACCAAGGAGTTTTCCGTTTCGACTGCGCCGGAAGTGGGGCGAATTATAGGCCTCTAGAATCTGCCGTCAAGCCCTGATTTGGTTTTTCTATCAAGAAGAACAAATTGCTGTCTATATATAGACTCAGCACCGACGATTGCGCAGTATATTGCCCAATATCAAGAACAGCACCCCTGCTCTCTACTTCGGACGATGCCTCTCAATGAACGATCAGCCTCGCAGCCTTGCCTCGACCTTGTTTTCGGTCGGCCTGCTATTAATAGCCATGGCGTCGATCCAGTCCGGTGCCTCCCTGGCAAAAAGCATGTTCCCTGTAATCGGTGCTCAAGGGACCACAACCCTGCGGTTGATCTTTGCCAGCGTGATCATGTTGCTTCTGCTGCGCCCATGGCGCGCGAAACTCACGGCCAAGTCACTGCGCACTGTCATCGTTTACGGCATGGCGCTGGGCGGCATGAATTTCCTCTTCTATATGTCCTTGCGTACAGTCCCGCTGGGTATTGCCGTGGCACTGGAGTTCACCGGGCCATTGGCCGTTGCCATTTATGCTTCACGCCGGGCAATCGACTTTCTATGGATTGCCCTCGCCGCTGTCGGCTTGCTGCTGCTGATACCGACAGGTGCCACCACGGCGGGTATCGATCTGTTGGGAGCCGGGTACGCACTGGGTGCTGGAGTCTGCTGGGCGCTGTACATTCTTTTCGGCCAAAAGGCCGGTGCTGATAACGGCGTGCAGACGGCCGCGCTGGGCGTGATGATCGCCGCCCTGTTCGTAGCCCCCATAGGCATTGTGCATGCCGGTGCCGCGCTGCTGACTCCGTCACTGATCCCGGTGGCCATCGGTGTCGCCATCCTGTCTACCGCCCTTCCCTATACGCTGGAGATGGTCGCCCTCACACGCATGCCGGCCAGAACCTTCGGTACATTAATGAGCATTGAACCCGCCTTCGGCGCACTGTCGGGCTTGTTGTTCCTCCACGAATATCTCTCCCTGTCACAGTGGATGGCTATCCTCTGCATCATTCTGGCCTCCATCGGTGCCACCATGACCATGGGCAGCTCCGCCAAGCCCGCAGTTGCGGTGGATTGATGCAACATTTGAAGTGACGCTGGTATTTACCGCTTATTTAGGCCAAGGTTGGGTCCGCAACCCAGCGCTCGACAGGGATTTTTCAGGATAGGGACATCAGAACACTTCGTGCGAAAGCGAAAATTGTCAGACCGGGCGTGAGATCCGGAATGCACCAAGGACAGCAATGAAACGAATGTTGATACTGATCGCCGTACTCGCCATTGCGGGCTGCGCGGCGACATCGAAAACACAGGTGAAGCACGGCAAGAAAGGGTTGCATATCAACTGTTCTGGCCTGTCATCCTCTTGGGACAAGTGCTACGCCAGTGCCGCCGACTCCTGCGCTCCCAAGGGATACAAGGTCATTGCCAAGTCTGGGGACGCCGTGGAAGAACCCGGTGATTATCCATTCGGCCTCAACCCCGCGGGCTACACCAGCCGCAGCATGATCGTCATCTGTAAATAAACTGATCGTGCGCCGTCAGATTCCCGCGCCCGAAATCTGACGGCCAATTTCATCGTAACTGGACTTCAACACAGTGCGCTGAAGCTCCGGCGTGGCGAGCATCCGCGACACCACCAACGCTCCGACACATTGCGACAGGATGGCCCAAGCCAGGCTGTCACTCTCCAACACCTGCGCCCAGCTCTGCTGAAGCTGACAAATCCAGTGCTCCGCCTGCTGGCGAATCCTCTCGTCGGAACGGGCAATCTCGGCACCCAATGCGGGCAGCGCGCAGCCGGTTTCCGGATGCTCGACATGGGACATGTTGAGGTAGCGCTTCAGGCAGCGCTCAAGCTTGTCACGATCCTGGCCCACACCCAATCGCTCCAGACTCTGGCGCAATTCATGTTCGACGATTGAAGCGAACAACTCGTCCTTCGACGAAAAGTGACTGTAAAAAGCACCGCCACTCAAGCCAATCGCTTTCATCAAGCCGTCGACGCCTACCGTGGAAAAACCGGACTTCTTGGCAGATACCGCACTGCTTTGCAGCAGCTTCTCCCTTGTTTCCAGCTTGTGATTGGCCGAGTAACGCATTGCCCTTCCCTCAGAGTTGATCGTCTTGACGTTGGTCGAATCGTAGCATAACGTTCGTTTAGTTAACGATCGTTTACTAAAGGGATCTACCCATGAATAACAAGAAGGTCGTACTGGTCGTCGGCGCAGGTGATGCCACCGGCGGCGCCATTGCCAAACGCTTTGCACAGGAAGGATTTGTTGCCTGCGTGACTCGCCGCAGCGCGGACAAGCTCCAGCCTTTGGTGGAATCCATCAAGGCCACTGGTGGTGAAGCCCACGGGTTTGCCTGCGATGCCCGCAAAGAAGAAGACGTGGTGGCACTGATCGAGCAGATCGAAAGTGAGATTGGCCCCATCGAAGCGTTCGTGTTCAACATCGGCGCCAACGTGCCCTGCAGCATTCTCGAAGAAACAGCCCGCAAGTACTTCAAGATTTGGGAAATGGCCTGTTTCTCAGGGTTTCTCAATGCCCGGGAAGTGGCCAAACGCATGGCCAAGCGCCAACGGGGCACTATCCTCTTTACCGGGGCCACCGCCGGCATGCGCGGTGCCGCCGGCTTTGCCGCATTCGCCGGCGCCAAGCACGGAATTCGTGCGCTGGCGCAAAGCATGGCCCGTGAACTCGGGCCGATGAACATTCATGTCGCACACGTCGTTGTCGACGGCGCCATCGACACCGACTTCATTCGCGACACCTTCCCCGAAAAGTACGCAACCAAGGATGAGGATGGCATTCTCAACCCCGAACACATTGCCGAAAATTACTGGTACCTGCACAGCCAACCCCGCGACGCCTGGACCTTCGAACTGGACCTGCGTCCCTGGAGCGAACGCTGGTAAACCCTCCCCAACGCCAATAAGCAGAGTGCATCGACCATGAGCAAAACCGTGGAGTTCCTGTTTGACCTGGGCAGCCCCGCCACCTACCTGGCCTACACCCAGCTACCGAAAATCTGCGAGCAAACCGACAGCCAGTTGATTTACGTCCCGATCCTGCTCGGCGGCGTGTTCAAAGCCACCGGCAACGCCACCCCAGCGGCTATTCCCGCCAAAGGTCGCTACATGTTTCAGGACCTCGCCCGCTATGCAAACCGCTATGGCGTGCCGCTGAAATTCAATCCGCATTTTCCGATCAACACCCTGATGCTGATGCGCGCCGTCACCGGCATGCAAATGCGTCATCCCGAGCGCTTTGCCGCCTTCATCGATTGCCTGTTCAAGGCGTTGTGGGTTGACGGCCGTAGTCTCGACGAGCCGGCAACCGTCGCCGCTGTTCTGACTCAGAACGGTTTCGACCCCAACGAAGTGCTGGCCTTGACCGCTGATGAGGAGGTCAAGACCGCGCTCAAGGACAACACCGAGAAAGCGGTCCAACGTGGTGTATTCGGCGCCCCGAGCATGTTTGTCGATGGTCAACTGTTCTTCGGCCAGGACCGACTGGAATTCGTCCGCGAAGCCTTGAGCTAAATCTCGATGACCAGCCGCCCCTGCGCCGCTCCTGACAGAAGCAGCTCATGGGCGGCTTCAGCAGTTTGCAAGGTAAAGCGGCGCGGATCGAGTATCGGCTTGAGCCCGCCCGCCTCGATCAAGTGTGCCGCTTCGCCGAGAATCTCACCGTGATGCTCACGTCCCTGCCCCGTCAGCAACGGCAGCAAGGTGAACACCCCGGAATAGGTGGCGCCACGAAACGACAGCGGCGCAAGGCTGTGCTGACCCCAGCCTAGGCAACTCACCACGTGACCGTGATACATCCGAACGGCCTTGAAGGAGGCATCCAGGGTCTCGCCACCCACCGTGTCATAGACGATATCAAAGCCCTCTCCCGCCGTGTACTCAGCCACATAGTCCTCGACCGAAGTGTGGCGGTAATCGATGAAGGTCGCCCCCAGCTCTTCAATGATTCCCTGCTGTCGCGCAGAGCCGGTAGCAAATACCTTGGCACCAAATGCGCGAGCAATTTGCACCGCGACATGCCCGACGCCACCCGCCCCGCCATGAATCAACACCTTCTGCCCGGAGCGCACTTGGGCTCGATCAACCAATCCTTCCCAGGCCGTGATCAGCACCAACGGCAACCCCGCCGCTTCACGCATGCTCAAACTACTAGGCTTGCGCGCCAGCAGCCGCGCATCGACCACCGCGAATTCAGCCAGCGATCCTTGGGCGCCGCCAATTCCGGTTGCCATGGCGTAGACCTCATCGCCCGGCTTCCAGCCACTGACACCCTCACCCACTGCCTCCACGGTTCCCGCCAAATCCATGCCCAACACCGCCGGCAACGGCTGACGCGCGTGAGTGGCCTGGCCTGAGCGGATTTTCCCATCCAGCGGGTTCACCCCGCTGGCCGCGATCCGCAACAATACCTGACCCGCACCTGGAACCGGTCGAGCAATGGCAGCCAAGCGCAATGGAGCATTGGCTGAATCAACCATCAGCGCGCGCATTTGCAGTGAGTCAATCATTTCGTCTATTCCCATCAGAGGTGGATGCAGGGTCGATCTTCCGTCACCTCTCTCATTCCGATAAGACGCTATATAGCTATAGTGACCATGCCCTATTGGCATGAGTGAGAAACACCGTGGACAAACTCAACGCAATGGCCGTTTTCGTTCGCGTGGTCGAGCGCGGCAGCTTTTCCGCCGTCGCCCGTGAATTACAGACCAGCCAACCGACCATCAGCAAAGTGTTGCGCGCACTGGAATCAGACCTGGGTGGAAAATTGATTGCCCGCAGTACCCGACGGCTGTCCCTGACCGACGAAGGTCAGCGCTACTACACCCAATGCCGACAAATCCTCGCAGCGGTGGATGCTGCGGAGCACAGTTTCCAGTCCGGCCGGGAAGTCATCGCAGGCCCTCTGAGAATCGGCTCCTCGGTCAGCTTCGGGCGCTTGCAGATTGCCCCGCGCCTGCCGGAGTTCCTCAGGCGCCATCCTGAGGTTCAGATTGACCTGCAACTGAGTGATCAGAATCAGGATTTGGTCAGCGAGGGTCTGGATGTCACGTTCAGGATCGGAGAACTGAACGACAGCGGGCTGATTGCCCGCCATGTCGGCACTACCCACAGGGTGACTGTCGCTTCGCCGGATTACCTGTCCCGCCACGGCCAGCCGCAAACCCCCGAAGAACTGAAGGAGCACAACTGCCTGCTGTTCAATCTTCTGAGCAGCCAGGATCGATGGACGTACAAGGGGCATGAGGTAAGGATCAAGGGCAATGCGCAAAGCAACAACTCCGAAGCGATTCGCGAGATGGTGCTGGGAGGAATGGGGATTTCGCTGTCACCGGTATGGCTGTTCAGCGAGGACTTGAAAGCCGGGAGCGTGACCGCGATTTTGCAGAACTACATCGCGCAGTCGCTACCGATACACGCAGTGTCCCCGGCGAATCGTCGCCAATCCGCCAGGGTCAAAGCCTTTGTCGATTACATAGCGCTAGCACTGGAATCAGCGCCAGCGCTGCAATCCATCAAATAGCCGCTGTGCGAGTGTTCAACCACTCAAGGGCAGCGCCTTCGAGCAACGGGCTCAAGCGCTCGCGCACCTGCGCGTGGTAAGCGTTGAACCACTGCTTTTCCTCTTCTGTCAGCAGCGACGTTTCCAGGCAACGGGTATCGATCGGGCACAAGGTCAGGGTTTCGAATTTCAGGAACTCGCCGAATTCGCTGCTGCCTGCCTCGCGATTCATCGCCAGGTTCTCGATGCGCACGCCCCAACGGCCAGGACGGTAGGTGCCCGGCTCAATGGAGGTAATCATGCCCGGTTGCATCGCGGTTTGCGGCGCAGGCGCGGCTTGATAGGCGATGACTTGCGGACCTTCATGAACGTTAAGGAAATAGCCGACGCCGTGGCCCGTGCCGTGACCGTAATCAACGTTGTCAGCCCAGATCGGCGCGCGGGCGATGGCATCGAGCAGCGGTGACAGAATGCCTTTGGGGAACCGTGCGCGAGACAGGGCAATCACGCCCTTGAGTACGCGGGTGCAGTCGCCTTTCTGCTCGGCCGTCGGCGTTCCGACCGCCACCATCCGCGTAATGTCGGTGGTACCGCCCACATACTGACCGCCGGAGTCGATCAGCAACAAGCCGTCGCCCTCGATCACCGCGTGCTCTTCTTCGGTGGCATGGTAATGCGGCATGGCGCCATTGGCGTTGAATGCGGCGATGGTGTTGAAGCTCAACGACACATAACCCGGACGACGTTCACGCGCGGCGGTGAGTTTTTCGTCGATGGTCAGTTCGGTGACGCGCTCACGGCCCAGTGCCGAATCGAGCCAGGTGAAGAACTCACAGAGCGCCGCTCCGTCCTGCTCCATGGCCTGACGAATGTGCTCGGCATCGGTCAGGCTCTTCTGCGACTTGGCCAGGGTGGTCGGGTTCAGCCCCTCGATCAACTTGACGCCACTGTCGAGGTTGTCCAACAGCCCCGCCGTCACACGCGCCGGGTCGACCAGCAGGCTCGCGCCAGCAGGCACGACGCGCAGCGCATCGGCCACTTCGCTGTAGTCACGCAGGGTCACGCCGTCCTGTTCAAGCACCGCGCGCAATTGTGCATCGACCTTGCTCAACGCCACGAACAGGGTGGCCTGCTGCTGGCTGATCAGGGCGAAAGACACAAACACCGGATTGAACGAGACATCCCCGCCGCGCAGGTTGAACAACCAGGCGATGTCATCGAGGGTGGCGATGAAATGCCAGTCGGCCCCTTTTGCTTGCAGGGTTTCGCGCAGCTTGGCGAGCTTTTCGCCACGGCTGACGGAGGCTTGCGGTGGCAAGTGCTGATAGATCGGTTCGTTCGGCAGGATCGGGCGATCGCTCCAGACTTCGTTCAACAGATCGATGTCGGTACGCAGGCGTGCACCGCGCTCTTGGAGCTTGCTGCCCAAGGTACGCGCCGAGGCCACGGCCATCACTGCTCCGTCGACCGCGACCACGCCGCCTTCAGGGGTTTGCTCGGCCAGCCAGTCCAGCGGCGATGGCTGCCCCGGTTGCAGTTTGACCAGTTCAATGCCGCTGCCCTTGAGCTCCTTGGTCGCTTGCTCCCAGTAACGGCTGTCGGCCCAGACCCCGGCAAAATCCGGGGTCACGATCAGAGTACCGACCGAGCCATGGAAGCCCGACAGCCACTGCCGCCCTTGCCAGTAGCCCGGCAGGTATTCGGACAGGTGCGGATCGGCCGACGGCACCAGAAGCGCGTGAATGCCCTCCCGGCTCATCAGTTCGCGGGTTTGCGCCAGGCGCTGGGGCACCGATCCATTGATCGAAGACTGCGTATTCATCGTGACTCCTGCTAACCACTCATCAGTGTTGTTGTGTAGCGCCGATCAATGCCGGCGCTTTTATGCCCTATTGCCAGAATGCCGGAGCACTGACGCAGGCCTCTTTAATCAGTTGGGCCGCTTGATCGATGTCCTGCTCGGTGGTGAAACGTCCCAGGCTCAAGCGAATGGTGCGACTGGCCGAACGCGCGTCATGCCCCAGGGCCAGCAGCACATGGGATGGCGCATTGCTGGCGGAATTGCAGGCCGAGGTCGCGGAAAACGCGATGGAGGCGAGCAATGCCGTCGAATTGAATTCACCTTCACGGAAGGTCAGGCTCAGGGTGTGCGGGATGCGTTGGCTGGGACTGCCATTGAGACTCGCCCCTGGAATGCCAAGCAGCGACTCAAGCAGCCTTTCACGCAGACGGACGACCCTGGCTTTCTCTTCATCGAACGACGCCGCCGCCAAGGCAAAGGCCTCGCCCATGGCAACGATCTGATGAGTCGCCAAAGTGCCGGAACGCAAACCGCCCTCGTGCCCGCCACCGTGGATTTGCGCCTGCAGGCGCTGTTGCGCCCGTGGGCCGACATACAGCGCGCCGATGCCTTTGGGGCCGTAGAGTTTGTGCGCCGAAAATGACATCAAGTCCACCGGCCACTCGGCCAGGTCAATGGCCACTTTACCGGCGCCCTGCGCCGCATCGACATGGAACAGCGCACCGCGTTCGCGTACCACCTGGCCGATGGCCGGAATGTCGTTGACCGTGCCCAGTTCGTTGTTGACCAGCATCAGCGACACCAGGAAGGTGTCCTCGCGCATGGCTTCGCTGACCGCTTGCGGGGTAATCAGGCCATCGGCGTCCGGCACCAGATACGTCACCGCAACACCGGCGTCCTGCAACTGCCGGGCAGTGTCGAGAATAGCCTTGTGTTCGATCTGGCTGGTGATGATGTGACCGCTGGCAACGCCCCGCGCCTGGCTGACGCCCTTGAGGGCAAGGTTGTTGGATTCTGTGGCCCCGGAGGTCCAGACGATCTGTTCAGGGAGGGCGCCCACCAGTTCGGCGACCTGGCGCCGCGCCTGCTCGACCGATTGCCGGGCTTGTTGCCCGAAGGCGTGGGAGCTGGAGGCCGGGTTGCCGAAATTGCCGCTAAACCCCAGACACTCGACCATGACTTTGATGACCCGCTCATCCACCGGCGTGGTGGCGGCGTAATCGAAATACAACGGACGTTTATTCATAAAAGACTCGCAGAGCGTGTTCCGGGATCAGGAAGCTCGTGACTGTAAACGTCAAGACGCAGCCTTATGGGCCGCGCCGAAGTTTCAGAACGTTACCAATACCTGATCGGATGCCGTTAAAGAAGTACAACTTCATTAAAAGTGCGTAGGAACGCTCCTGAAAGACGAGCTTAACAGGCATTCGGCAACCGGTTGAAGCAATGCGTCAGCGAAAGCTTTCGAGCAGGATCGGATACAACGATGCCACCAGCAACGCGGCCATGCCCCAGTTGAACAGGCGCAACCAGCGGCGGTCCTTCAGGACATTGCGCAACAGCGTGCCGCACGCAGCCCAGACACCGACACTTGGCAGGTTGATGATCGCAAACACCGCGGCAATCACAATGACGTTGGTGAAATAGCCCTGCATCGGCGTGTAGGTGCTGATGGCGCCGATTGCCATGATCCAGGCCTTGGGGTTGACCCACTGGAAGGCGGCGGCACCGAGGTAGCTGATGGGCTTGGCCTCACCCTTCTGACTGTCCGAGAGCGGACCGGAATGCGCGATTTTCCACGCCAGATACAGCAAGTACGCCGCGCCCACATAGCGCAGCACGGTGTAGAGCACAGGGTATGTCTGGAACACCGCGCCTAAACCGAACCCGACCGCCACGACCAGCACAAAGAAGCCGCAAGTGATGCCCAGCATGTGGGGGATGGTGCGGTTAAAGCCGAAATTCACACCCGATGCCAACAACATCGTGTTATTCGGTCCGGGCGTGATCGAAGTGACAAGGGCAAACAGGGCGAAGCCCAGCAGCAGATCGAGGGAGAGTGTCATGGGTGGCAGTCCATCAGGGTCGGTCAAGTCATGACCCTATCGCACCCCCTTGGGGAAACCCATGGACAGTTGGGCGAAAATTCGAGCAGTACAGTTTTTGATCAGCTTGGGCGTCCGTGCAACTGTACAGTTCGTTCGGCATTCATTTCGCCGTGCTTGTCGAAGCTGAAAACCTTCTGCGGCTCACCAAGCAATTCGGCCTTTTTCGCGTGGTATTCGTCGAATGACAACCCTCGGCGATTCAACGCTTCCAGCGCCAGTTCACGGGTTTCTTCGGCGGTGTAGGGCCGCAGCTCCGGGGAAACATGACTGGCACATCCGGCAAGAACGGACACGGCGAGCAGCAAAAAAGTGGCAATCAGAGGTTTCATGGCGGGCGTCCTGCATCTGGGTTCGGGGCAATGAACACAGGCTACTCCCGCCCTCGGATGAGCAGAAATCAACGCTCTCGATAGTCGCTATCGAGTTTTCCACATCTGATTCTCTTCAATATTATTATTCCAATAAGAGATATTAATATTAATTTAACTTCTTTTACGGAATAAAAACGAAGCTTTATAACAACGCTGTCCGCCGGCGAACTGTTGCCCACGCAACTGTCCGCCTGGCAACAGTCATTCAACAAACAGCCCTGAAACATCAACAGCGCGGACTGATCAATGTGCTGCAAGCCCCGTAAAACGTGGCTTCGAGGGATTGGTACAGCTCTTGCTCCGAGGGGATAAACCCAGTGATGACTCACTGCTCCCCCAGCAACTGTTTAAAAAGGAACTGATCATGTCGCGTCCGTTGAACGTCGTCGCCCTCTCCGGCGGTACCTGGCGTCCCTCCCGCACCCTGGTGTTGACCCAAGCGCTGTTGGCGCAATTGGCCACGCAACTGCCGATCCAGAGCAGGCTGATCGAACTGGGCGACATCGCCCGGCCATTGGGTGCGGCGCTGTCCCGTCAGGAAGTGAGTGCGCAGGTCGAAACCGAACTGCAAGCCATTGAAAACGCCGACCTGCTGATCGTCGCCGCGCCGGTTTATCGCGGCTCCTACCCCGGCCTGCTCAAGCATCTGTTCGACCTGATCGATCTGAATGCATTGATCAATACGCCGGTACTGCTGGCCGCCACCGGTGGCAGCGAACGCCATTCGCTGGTCATCGATCATCAGCTACGGCCGTTGTTCAGTTTCTTCCAGGCATTGACCTTGCCGATCGGGGTGTACGCCACCGAAGCCGATTTTTCCAACTACCAAATCACCAGTGACCTGCTCAAGGCTCGCATTCAACTGGCAGCAGAACGCGCCGCGCCGTTGTTCGGTGCCCATCCTCACCACCTGCTGAAAATCGCATAAGGGCTTGCTCATGGATGTTTTCTGGTTTCTGCCCACCCACGGCGACGGTCACTATCTGGGCACCACACAAGGCGCACGCCCGGTCACGCTCAACTATCTCAAACAAGTGGCCCAGGCCGCCGACAGCCTCGGTTACCACGGCGTGTTGATTCCCACCGGGCGATCCTGCGAAGACTCGTGGGTGATCGCCTCGGCGCTGGTGCCGTTGACCGAACGCTTGCGTTATCTGGTGGCGATCCGCCCTGGGATCATTTCGCCGACCGTGTCGGCACGCATGGCTGCCACCCTCGATCGCCTGTCCAACGGTCGTTTGCTGATCAACGTCGTGACGGGTGGCGACCCCGATGAAAACCGCGGAGATGGCAGCTTCCTCGATCACAGCGAACGCTACGAAGTGACCGACGAATTCCTGAAGATCTGGCGTCGGGTGCTGCAAGGCGAGTCGGTGGATTTCGAAGGCAAACACCTGCGGGTGCAGAACGCCAAGGCGTTGTATCCGCCGGTGCAGAAACCTTACCCGCCGCTGTACTTCGGCGGCTCGTCCGATGCCGCCCATGACCTGGCGGCCGAACAAGTGGATGTCTACCTGACCTGGGGCGAACCGCCGGCCGCCGTGGCGCAGAAGCTTGCCGATGTGCGTGAGCGGGCCGCGCGTCATGGGCGCACGGTGAAGTTCGGCATTCGCCTGCACGTGATCGTGCGCGAGACCGCCGAAGAGGCATGGAAAGCGGCGGACAAACTGATCGAGCACATCAGCGACGACACCATTGCCGCCGCGCAAAAATCGTTTTCGCGCTTCGACTCCGAAGGCCAACGCCGCATGGCCGCACTGCACGATGGGCGCCGCGACAACCTGGAGATTTCGCCGAACTTGTGGGCCGGCGCCGGCCTGGTGCGCGGCGGTGCCGGCACTGCATTGGTGGGCGATCCGCAGCAAGTGGCGGCGCGCATCAAGGAGTACGCGGACCTGGGCATCGAGAGTTTCATCTTCTCCGGCTACCCGCACCTCGAAGAAGCCTATCGCTTCGCCGAGCTGGTGTTCCCGCTACTGCCCGAACCGTACGCCAGCCTGGCTGGGCGCGGTGTCACCAACCTGACCGGGCCGTTTGGCGAAATGATTGCCAATGATGTGCTGCCGACCAACGCCTGACACCACCCTGTAGGAGCTGTCGCAGGCTGCGATCTTTTGATTTTAAAAGATCGCAGCCTGCGGCAGCTCCTACAGGGGTCCCTCCACACATAGGAAACTCCGCGTGACTGCCAAACCGCACAGCGCCCTGATCTCTCCGTTGCAGACCGCCCGCCAATTGGCCGCCGGGTTTGCCTTGACCGCCGTCGAACGCGACGAGTGTGGCGGTACCCCCAAGGCCGAGCGTGATGCCCTGCGCCACAGCGGCCTGCTGGCATTAAGCATTCCCACCCGGTTCGGTGGCCTGGGCGCCAGCTGGAGTGAAACCCTGACCATCGTGCGCGAGTTCGCCAAGGTCGACAGTTCGATTGCCCATGTCTTCGGCTTCCATCACCTGATGCTCGCCACCGTGCGCCTGTTCGCCCGGCCCGAGCAATGGCAGCCATGGTTCGAGCAGACCGCGCGCAAGAACTGGTTCTGGGGCAATGCCCTCAACCCGCTGGACACCCGCACCGTGGTAAAAAACCTCGGCGGTTGGCGTGAGTTTTCCGGCAAAAAAAGCTTCTGCTCCGGCGCCAGCGATTCAGAGATGCTGATCGCCTCGGCGGTGGATGAAAGCGCCGGTGGCAAGCTCTTGATCGCCGCCATCCCCAGCGGTCGCAGCGGCATCACCTTGCACAACGACTGGAACAACATCGGCCAGCGCCAGACCGACAGCGGCAGCGCCACCTTCGAACGGGTTCGGGTCGAAGAATCGGAACTGCTGCTCGATCCCGGTCCGTTGAGCACGCCGTTCGCCTGCCTGCGCCCGCTGATCGCCCAGCTCACCTTCACCCATATGTTCCTCGGCATCGCCGAAGGCGCCTTCGAAGAAGCGCGGCAATACACCCTGACCGAGACCCGGCCATGGCACAAATCCACGGCCAGGGAGGTGCGCCAGGACCCTTATGTACTCGGTCACTACGGCGAATTCTGGGTCGCCCTCGAGGGCGTGCGCTTGCTGGTGGAGCGTGCTGCCGCGCTGCTCGACAAGGCTTGGGCCAAGGGGCCGGACCTCAGTGCCGAGGAGCGCGGACACCTGGCCACCGCCATCGCCACGGCCAAGGTCGCCGCATCCCGTAACGGCCTGGAGCTGTGCAGTCGCCTGTTCGAGGTGACCGGCGCGCGCTCGACCCACGCCTCGCTGCGCCTGGACCGTCACTGGCGCAACCTGCGCACCCAGACCCTGCACGATCCGGTGGACTACAAAATTCACGAACTGGGTGATTGGGCACTGAACCAGGCCCTGCCGATTCCGACTTTCTATTCCTAGCCTGCCCTCCATGGAGCGTGCCTTATGCAACTGCTGACCTTACCGCCCTCGCCCGCTCTGGCGACCTCGATCCGCGCCACGGCGCAAGTGTTTGAGGACCCGAAATCCCAGGCCTTGCTCGCGCACCTGCAACAAGTCGCCCCAAGCGAAGCCAGTGTGCTGATCATCGGTGAAACCGGCACCGGCAAGGAGCTGGTGGCGCGACATATCCACAACCTCAGCGCGCGGCGCAACCGGCCGTTCGTGGCGGTGAACTGCGGCGCCTTCTCCGAATCCCTGGTCGAGGCGGAGCTGTTCGGCCATGAAAAAGGCGCATTCACCGGGGCGCTGAGCGCCAAGGCCGGCTGGTTTGAAGAGGCTGACGGCGGCACGCTGTTCCTCGATGAAATCGGCGATTTGCCGATGGCGATCCAGGTCAAATTGCTGCGGGTGTTGCAGGAGCGCGAAGTGGTACGCCTGGGCTCACGCAAGAGCATTCCCATCAACGTAAGGGTGCTGGCAGCGACCAACGTGCAACTGGAAAAAGCCATCAACGCCGGGCATTTTCGCGAAGACCTGTACTACCGGCTCAACGTGGTCAGCCTGGAACTGAGCCCGCTGCGCGAACGTCCGGGCGACATCCTGCCGTTGACCCGTCACTTCATCGACGCCTACAGCCAACGCCTGGGCTACGGCAGCATCACCATCAGCAAAGAGGCCGCACTGAAACTGCGCGGCTACAGTTGGCCAGGCAATATCCGCGAGCTGGAAAACGTCATTCATCACACCCTGTTGATCTGCCGCAACGGCGTGATCGAACGCGACGACCTGCGCCTGTCGAACCTGCGCATCGAGCGTCAGGACGACCACCACACGCAGGTCAATGACTGCGCCGAAGCACTGCTTGATCGGGCCTTTCAAAAGCTCTTCGAATCACAGGCTGGCGCGCTGCACGAGAAAGTCGAAGATGCCCTGTTGCGCGCCGCCTATCGCTTCAGCCACTACAACCAGGTGCACACCGCTGCCCTGCTGGGCCTGAGCCGTAACGTGACTCGCACGCGCCTGATCAAGATCGGCGAACTGGCAGTGAACAAGCGACGGCCTGCGCAAAACGTACAGGGTGAGCGCCTGATGCACTTGTCGATCTAAGCGCTTTACCTTGATTGCACCAGATTACACTGCAGGGCGTTATCGTGGCTGCGTTCCAGGCTGTGCAGCACCTGGAACGAACCGAAGGTCACGGTCTTCGCCTGATGGGCACGGATCAGTTGCCAGAAATCCTCTTCACCGCTTTCAAAACTGCGAAACGCAGCCTCCCCGGCCTCGCGGGTTTGCCATTGCAGAACATTGAGCACCCGCCGGCCATCGTCGCTGACCTGGATGCTCGCGCTCAGGAAACCTGAGTAACACTGGGCCAAGCGTTCGGTCTGTTGCGACAGCGCCGATACCAGTGCCGGCTGCTGATCGGGTTCGATCTCGAATTCGATCAATTGGCTGAAGCTGCGATTTTTCTCTGGCACTTGCATGAAAAGTCCCCACTACCTGTAAGACGGATCTTGCGATCCGAAGGCGTGCAGGTTAAAACCTCGAGTTAACTAGAGGTCAAGGAGCATTGTTCAAATGATCACCTCGGACAACCTGCACAAGGAACTCACCGTTGGCCAATTAGCCGCACGCAGCGGTGTTGCCGTCACGGCGCTGCATTTTTATGAAGCCAAGGGTTTGATCAAAAGCAACCGCAATCAAGGCAACCAGCGGCGTTATCCACGGGAAGTGTTGCGGCGGGTGGCGTTGATCAAGGTGGCGCAGCGGTTGGGTATTCCGTTGGCGGAAATTGGTGAGGCACTTCAAAACCTGCCGAACAATCGGGCACCGACAGCGGCGGATTGGCAGATGTTGTCAGAGCAATGGCGGCGGGATCTGGATGAACGGATCAATCAGCTGACGTTGTTGAGGGACAAGCTCAATGGCTGCATTGGGTGTGGGTGTTTGTCGATGGAAGCGTGTCCGTTGCGAAATTTTGGCGATGTGCTGGGGGAACAAGGGCCGGGGGCGCAGCTGCTGGACCCGAGCTGATCGCCTACCTGTGGCGAGGGGATTTATCCCCTCGCCACGATGATTTGGTTTAGAACCCCGGCGCAATCTGTCCTTTGTAACGGGTCAAAATGAACTGCCGCACATCATCGGAATTCAACGCCTTGGCCAGTTTCTGCAGGCCAGGGTCATTGATGTTGTCCGGCCGGGCGACCAGGAATTCGACGTACAGGCTCTTGCCCTTCTCGACGATCAACGCACTGTTGGTGTCGATCCCGGCTTCCAGCGCGTAGTTGGCGAACACGAACGCCAGGTCCACCTGACTCACCGAACGGGCCAGCAGCGCGCCTTCCAGTTCACGGATTTTCAGGTGTTTGGGGTTTTCGGCGATGTCCCGTTGCGTTGCCAGGGTGTTGCTCGGGTCCTTGAGCTTGATCAGCCCGGCTTCGTGCAACAGCACCAGCGCGCGGCCGGTGTTC
Organism: Pseudomonas putida; assembly: GCF_050990305.1. GTDB lineage: Bacteria > Pseudomonadota > Gammaproteobacteria > Pseudomonadales > Pseudomonadaceae > Aquipseudomonas > Aquipseudomonas putida_AH. Next base: position 4,591,392 of record NZ_CP158817.1, read on the forward strand.
ACCGGGTCGTTGGGGATCGATACCGTGGCGCCGTCCTTCAGTTCGGAGATGTTTTTGATCTTGGTCGAGTAAGCACCGAACGGCTCGATGTGCACGCCAACCACCGGCACCAGATCGGTGTGGCGGGTCTTGTTGTAGTCATCGAGAAACGGCCGGTACTGGTAATAGTTGGCGTCGAGGTTCTTCAGTGCCAGTTGCTGGTTGGGCTGGATGAAGTCGGTGAACACCTTGATGTCCAGGTCCACGCCCTCCTTGGCCAGGGTTGGTTTGACGAATTCGAGGATTTCCGCGTGCGGCACCGGGGTGGCGCCGACGGTGAGTTTTTCATTGGCGTGAGCGCTCAACGAAATCAGGGCAGCCAGAACGGCCAGGGTCTTTTTCATGCTGTGCTCCTAGGCAGATTTGATGGCCGTCGTGGGGCGGACGTGGGGCCGGATTTTTATTTCATTAATAGGAATCGAATCCTCATCGGTGGCTGTAACGCGCCACCAAGCGGTCGCCGCTCATTTGTAGGGCCTGGACCAGGATCAGCAACAACACCACGGTGACCACCATCACATCGGTCTGGAAGCGTTGATAGCCGTAGCGGATCGCCAGATCTCCCAGGCCACCGCCACCGATCACCCCGGCCATCGCCGTGTAATCGACCAGCACAATCGCGGTCACCGTGACCGCCGCCAACAAGCCACCGCGAGCTTCAGGCAACAAGGTGTGCCGGATGATTTGCCAGGTGTTGGCGCCCATGGCCTGGGTCGCTTCCACCACCCCGCGATCAACTTCGCGCAAGGCGGTTTCCACCAGCCGGGCGAAGAACGGCGTGCAGCCCACCACCAGCGGCGGAATGGTCCCCGGCACGCCCAGCGAAGTGCCCACCAGCACGGTGGTCAGGGGAATCAGCACGATCAGCAGAATGATGAACGGCAGCGACCGCAGCATGTTCACGATCACCGACAGCACCCGATAAACCCCAACGGCTTCATGCAACTGGCGCTTGCCGGTGAGGAACAGCAGCACCCCCAGCGGCAATCCCAACAGCACCGTGAAACCCAAAGCCGCGCCGAGCATGCTCAGGGTGTCGAGGCAGGCCTGGCCGATGTCGGCCCAATAAATGTTCTTGAACAATTCAGCCATGATCACGACCAGTCATGGCGTGGCGGTTTAACGCCGTTGAGCAGCCAGTTGCCGATCACGTGGTATTTCCAGCGCACCGGGTCGTGCAGGGTGTGCACCCGGGCATTACGCCAGTGTCGATCGAAGTTGTGTTTCTTCAGGGTCGAGCGGGTGCCACCGAGTTCGAACAATTTGTTGGTGGCTTCGATGGCGATTTCAGTGGTCAGCACTTTGGCCTTGGCCACGGCCAGGGAGGCATGGGCCACGTTATCTTCATCGGGGGCCGGGCGTGCCGCATCCAGTGCCAGGCCGGCCCGTTCCAGCAAGGCTTCGGCGGCTTCCAGACGAATCTCCAGGCCACCGACCTGAATGATGGTCAAGGGGTCTTCGCTGGCCTTGTCGACGCCGGCATCAATCCATGGCCGGGCGAACTGTTGAACGAAGCTGATGGTGTCGCGCAGGGCCGCGCGGGCAATGCCGGCGTCGATGGCGGCGGTAGTCAACTGGGCGAACGGGCCGGCCAGGGTCGGGCTTTCATAAGAGCGATACGTCGGGAACAGGTTGAACGCCGGGACGTGCAGGTCCTTGGCCAATACCGTGCCGCTGGAAGTGGTGCGCTGACCAATACTGTCCCAATCGTCGACGACGGCTAACCCTGTTGTGCCGCGTTTGACGAATGCCAACTGGCCCTTTTGCTCCTCATCCAGCGCCAGCACCGCCAGCCAGTGGGCGTAAAGCGAACCGGTGCAGTAGCCCTTGCGCCCGTTGATCACATAGCCATCGCCGTAACGACGAAGGGTGGCCTGAATGTCCTGCACGTTCTTGCCGCCGGTTTCCGACAGTGCATTGGCAAACCGGTGCCCTTGCAGCGCCAGGGCGAAGAAATGCGCTTGCTGCTCCGGCGTGCCTTGCAGGCGAATGTCTTCCAGCAGGCAGTAGTGGTTTTGCGGAATCTGCCCCAGTGACGGGTCGGCCGCAGAAATGATCGCGATGACTTGGGCCAGCACGGCATAGGACACCTGCGCGCCGCCGAACGCTTTCGGCACGGTGATGCCCCACAGACCGCTGTTGGAATACAGATCGACGATCTCGGCAGGCACCTGACGAGTGCGATCGCGCTCGGCGGCCTGCTCCAGCAAGACGGCTGCGACCTGCTCGGCCACGCGCAGTGCTTCGGCGCCGTCGACGATGCGGTGGGCGGCCGGCGGGTTAATCGGATAAACGGCAGAGGGGGGCAAGACGGACATACAGGACTCTCGATAACAGTGGTTATCAAGGGTCATTGCAGCTTCTGTGCCTGAGTGCGCGATGCAGTGTTTACGGGTGTTTCAGCGTTTTCTGCAAGCTTGGGCACTGCCAAAGCCGAGACAATCTGTTGCTTTGCTGTTGATTAACAGACACCGCAGAACCTCTGTAGGAGCTGCCGCAGGCTGCGATCTTTTATGAACTTGACCCATGCCGAAAGTCAAAATCAAAAGATCGCAGCCTGCGGCAGCTCCTACAATTGTTCGGCTGGAGAGCGGTCTTCAATTCACAAGAACAGGGAGAATCATCATGAGCGTCAAACCTATTCCAGAGGGTTATCACAGCATCACCCCGTACCTGGGCATTGCAAAAGCGGCCGAAGCCATCGAGTTCTACAAAAAGGCCTTCGGTGCCATTGAAGTCATGCGCCTGTCCATGCCTGATGGCGGCGTCGGCCATGCCGAACTGCGCATCGGCGACTGCCCGATCATGCTTGGCACACCCTGCGAACAGGGGCCTTTGAGCAATCCGGACCAATCCCCGTCCGTCGGCCTGCATTTGTACGTCACCGATGTCGACAAGTCCTATCAGCAGGCGATTGCCGCCGGGGGCATCGTGGTGTCAGCGGTCAAGGATCAGTTTTATGGCGACCGTTCCGGGACCTTGAAGGATCCCTATGGCCATCTGTGGTTTCTGGCCACGCGCAAGGAAGACCTGACCCAGGAGCAGATCGAACAGCGCGCCAGGGAGATGTTCAGCCAAAGTTGAAACACGCAAAAGATCGCAGCCTGCGGCAGCTCCTACAGAAAATCCGACCTCTGTAGGAGCTGCCGCAGGCTGCGATCTTTTTGGCTATCCAAACAATTCTGACTCTGAACAAGAAACATTTTCTTTCATATCCCGCTTCGGGATTTCCCATGCTCATCCGTCCTATATAGATGCGATCCGTTCGCGTAGGCAAAAGCCACGACCGGACCGTTGATCGACCTCATCGCTGCGAAGCCCGTGGCAGAGGCCTTTTCATCGATACAAGACCCTTGATCATGTCGAAGAAATCCCGTTCAAAAATCTGGTTTCTGGTCCATAGCTGGCTGGCACTGCCCATCTGGTTTTTCGTCCTGATCGTCTGTGTGACCGGCACGCTGGCGGTGGTCAGTCAGGAAATCGTCTGGTTGGCCAACCCGCAAATGCGCGCCAGCCAGCCCTCGGACGATGCGCCGCGCCTGAGCTACGACCAGATCATCGCCGCGATCAAGAAGGCTGAACCCGACACGCTGGTCGAAGGCATCAACCGCCCGGACGAATCGCACTTTGCCCTGGACGTGGAGGTTAGCTACCCCGACGGCCGCTCGGTGACGGTGTACGTCAACCCGTACACCGGCGAAATCCAGGGCCCCGCCCCGCAGTTCGACTTCAAGGCCTTTACCCGCGCCCTGCATGGTTGGTGGCTGGTGCCATTCACCAACGGCTATAGCTGGGGCTGGTACCTGGTGTCGTTCCTCAGCTTGCCGATGCTGGCATCGCTGGTGACCGGGCTGGTGGTCTACAAGCGTTTCTGGAAAGGCTTCCTGCGCCCGACCCTGCGCATCCGTCATGGCGCACGGATTTTCTGGGGCGATTTCCACCGGCTCAGCGGCATCTGGTCGATCTGGTTTATCGCGGTGATTTCCATCACCAGCACCTGGTTCCTGATCCAGGCGTTCATGTTCGATAACCAGATTTCCATCTCCACTGCACCGGTCGCGGCCGTGGTGCCCCGTGAAAGCGTGCCGCTCACCGCTGATGGCTCGCCGGCACCGATGATTAGTCTGGAGACGGCGATAAAGCAGGCCAAGGAGCACATCCCCGGTCTCGACGAAAGCTTCGTCAGTCTCCCCGCCAACACCTTCAGCTACTTGTCGGTGGGCGGGCGCAGCTGGTACCCGCTGATGTACCAGACCGCCGACATCAACCCGTACACCGGGGAGATCGCCGCCACGCGCCTGCTGTCGGATCGCTCCGGCCTGGAGTGGGTGACTGAGTCGATGCGCCCGCTGCATACCGGTGATTTCGGCGGGATCTGGATCAAGTTGATCTGGTTCTTCTTCGGCCTGCTGCTGAGCATGATGGTGCTCAGCGGCCTGTTGATCTGGACCAAGCGCACCGCCCTGGCCACGGCCAACGCCCTCAAACGCAGCAACAAACGCTCGCGCCTCGAAAGCCTGCCGGACACCCGCCTCGAATCCATGGAGGCCAGCCAATGAATCAGGTCACTGCTGAAACGCCGCCGTCGAAGCTGAGCCGCTTCTGGCACACGTGGCGTTTCCACATCAACATTCTGCTGTTACTGGTGCCGCTGGGTTTCATGCCAAAGTACTTCGCCGACGCCGCGCTGTTTCGCGGGGATACCGGGCTCGGCGAGCGGGAGATCGGTGAAGTCCAGGTCGGCCCGTGGAGCCTGCGCCTGGCCGAACTGCGCAACGAAGCCCCCCTGCTCGATGGCCCCGCCGGCTACATGAAAAGCTTCAACGCCGCACTGTGCGACCGCTGCCGCCATCAGGTCAAGGCCACTTACCTGCGCATTGGCAAACCCCGCAGCCTGCGCGCCGCCGGGGTGATTTTCTTCGGCACGCCGTATCGCATGGGCGCCATGTTGCCGGTCCCGGAAAAGACCCGCGCCGACGCCGAACTGTGGATCACCATGGAAGGCTGGGACGGTTCCATGCACCAAGCTTTCGTTCCCCTGAGCCAGGCCTCCCCCGCCACCCTTGCCTGGCTGAACCAACAAGGAGGCAAACCATGAATAACCTGATTCGTCCTGCAAGCGCCGCACTGCTGGTGCTCTGCACCGGCTTCAGCGTCAGTGTCCAAGCCCATAACCCCATGTGCGAGTGCAAGGCCATCGACGCCGAGCAGATCAAATGCACCGGCGGTTTCTCCGATGGCAGTGGTGCACCGGGCGTGACCCTGGATGTGATCGGCTATGACGAAACCATCCTGGTGCCGGGCAAGCTGGGCGCCGACTCGAGCCTGACGTTCAAAAAGCCCGGCGCGGAGTTCTATGTGCTGTTCGATGCGGGCCCCGGCCATGTGGTGGAAATCGACCAAGCGGATATTGAAGCGCCATGAGCCAGCCCACCACACACGTCGTCCGCCCGGCCGGTGCCGGCCATGAAACCCTCAATGTGTTGTTGCTGTGCCTGCTCATCCTGGCGCTGGCCGGCTCGGTGGTCGCCTGGCGCCACGAATCACAAGACGTCACTCACCTGACTAGCCATCAACTGGATGCCCGCCGCGACCTGAGCGCGTCCGAGCAAGGCATCTACGCCGATCTGCGGGTGACCCTGGATGAGATTCACCTGCTGCGCCAGGAACAGCAAACCCTGCCAACCCCTGAGGCCCTCGCCGATGAAGGCTTTGCGCCGTTTGCCCAGGACGCCAGTTCAGTCAGTCGCGGCGCTCATGCCTGGCAAATGCTGGCGGACAAGGCCTACTTCGGCCAGAGCAAGACGCCCGCTGTCGCCGGTTCATTCCTGATGCGCCTGACCGCTGACGACGATGCGCCGGACATCTGGTTGAACCGCAGCGCCGACATCAAGGCTCCGGCCGATCTCACCGATGCCGCACTCGAAAGCGCCGGCTGGCAGCAGATCGTCGCGCAATTCGATGCCGGCGTGACCCGCCAGCACCGGCACTGAACCCTCGCTTTCACTCGAGAGAAGACTGCTTTCCCATGCCCATTTCATCTCTACGCGCTGTTCTACGCCTGACCTTGGTGGGCCTGCTGGCTTGCCTGTTGACTCCCCTGACCAATGCCGACGAGGCCAAGCGTCTGCGCATCGGCATCACCCTGCACCCGTATTACAGCTACGTGGCCAACATTGTCGGCGACAAGGCCGAGGTGGTGCCGCTGATCCCGGCCGGTTTCAATCCTCACGCTTACGAACCGCGCGCCGAAGACATCAAGCGCATCAGCGGGCTGGATGTGATCGTGCTCAACGGCGTCGGCCATGACGACTTCGCCGACCGCATGATCGCCGCCAGCGAAACCCCGGACATCAAGGTCATCGAAGCCAACGAAAACGTGCCGCTGCTGGCCGCCACCGGCGTCGCCGCACGGGGCGCCGGTAAGGTGGTCAACCCGCATACCTTCCTGTCGATCAGCGCTTCGATCGCCCAGGTCAACAACATCGCACGGGAACTGGGCAAGCTCGATCCGGCCAATGCCAAGGCCTACACCGAGAACGCCCGGGCCTATGGCAAACGCCTGCGCACGATGCGCGCCAACGCCCTGGCCAAACTGACCCAGGCACCGAACGCCGAGCTGCGGGTGGCCACGGTGCACGCGGCCTACGACTACCTGCTGCGAGAATTCGGCCTGGAAGTCACCGCCGTGGTCGAACCGGCCCACGGCATCGAGCCGAGCCCGAGCCAATTGAAGAAAACCATCGACCAACTGCGTGAACTGGACGTGAAGGTGATCTTCTCGGAGATGGATTTCCCGTCCACCTATGTCGACACCATCCAGCGTGAGTCCGGCGTGAAGCTGTACCCGCTGTCGCACATTTCCTACGGCGAATACACCGCCGACAAGTACGAAAAGGAAATGACCGGCAACCTCAACACCGTGGTGCAAGCGATTCAGGAGTCCGGTGCATGACCTCGAAAGAAACCCTCCTGCCCGACACCCAATCCCCTGTAGGAGCGAGCCTGCTCGCGAAGGCGGCGTGTCAGTCAATAAATGTATCGCCTGACACACCGCAATCGCGAGCAGGCTCGCTCCTACAGGGTACGGGGCCAACTCTGGTTTTGGAGGGTGTCTATCTGACCCTCGGCCGCACGACGATCCTCGACAACGTCAGCTTTCAGGTCCGCTCCGGCAGCGTGCACGCGCTGGTCGGCCCCAACGGCGGTGGCAAAAGCTCGCTAATCAAGACCCTGCTCGGACAGATGCCCCATCAGGGCCGCTTGAGCCTGCAATGGCCGGGCGATCCCGGCACCATCGGCTATGTGCCGCAGGCACTGGAATTCGACCGTGGCCTGCCAATGACCGTCGACGACTTCATGGCCGCGATGTGCCAAAGGCGCCCGGCGTTTCTCGGTTTGAGCAAGCACTATGCAACGGCGATTGGCGAGGCACTGGAACGGGTCGGCATGCAAGACAAACGCAAGCGCCGCATGGGTGCGCTATCCGGCGGCGAACGCCAGCGGGTGCTGTTGGCTCAGGGCTTGATTCCGGTACCGCAGTTATTGGTGCTGGATGAACCGATGTCGGCCCTCGACGAGGCCGGCATCCAGGTATTCGAACGCTTGCTCGGCGACTGGCGAGCGGCTGGCATCACCGTGCTGTGGATCGAGCACGACCTGGAAGCGGTCGGGCGCCTGGCGGACCACGTCACCGGACTCAACCGCCGCGTGCTGTTCGATGCCACGCCACAACAGGCACTGACGCCCGATCGCCTGCTGACGCTGTTTTCGACCCATCCACGGAGTCTTGCCTGATGAGTTACGAAGCCTTTCGTTTGATGGTGCAGGGCTGGGCCTCTTCGGGTTACCTGCCCGAGGCGCTGGCCTATGGATTCGTGGTCAACGCGTTGCTCGCCGGCCTGTTGATCGGCCCGGTGCTGGGCGGTTTGGGCACGCTGGTGGTGGTCAAGCGATTTGCGTTTTTCTCCGAAGCGGTGGGCCACGCGGCACTGACCGGCGTGGCCATTGGTATCCTGCTGGGCGAACCCTACACCGGTCCCTACGGCAGCCTGTTCGGCTACTGCCTGCTGTTCGGCATCCTGCTCAACTACCTGCGCAACCGCACTGGTCTGGCACCGGACACACTGATCGGCGTGTTCCTTTCGGTGTCCCTGGCGTTGGGCGCCAGCCTGCTGCTGATCCTCGCTGGCAAGATCAACGTGCACATTTTGGAAAACGTGTTGTTCGGCTCGGTGTTGACGGTCAACGGCAACGACTTGCTGGTCCTGGCCATCGTCGGCTCGCTGGTGATGACCCTGGCCCTGCCGCTGTACAACCGCATCATGCTCGCCAGTTTCAACCCGCAACTGGCGGCCGTGCGCGGCGTGGCGGTGAAGACCCTGGATTATCTGTTCGTGATCCTGGTGACCTTGATCACCGTGGCAGCTGTGAAAGTCATCGGCGCGATTCTGGTGGGCGCCCTGCTGGTGATCCCCGCGGCGGCCGCGCGTTTGCTCAGCCAGTCGCTGAAGGGCTTTTTCTGGTGCTCGGTGTTGATCGCCACGATCAGCACCCTGTGCGGGATTCTCGCGCCCATCGTCTTCGACCTGCCGATTCCATCGGGTGCTGCGATCATTCTCGTGGCCGGCATCGCTTTTGCCCTGTCCGCTCTCGCACGCGGCGTCGTCCCCAGCCTGAAAGGGAACCTTGGATAAATGTCTTTTTCTCTGCGAAAACTGTCTCTGGCCATCGCCCTCTGCGGGCTGACTCACACCGCACTCGCCGCCGACAGCGCCAAGCCGTTGCGGGTGCTGGCCTCTTTGCCCGTCACCTATGGTTTGGGCGAAGTACTGCTCAAAGGCACCGACGTCAGCCTCGAACGCGCCGCCCCCGCCAACCTGCCCGGCAGCCGTCAATCCGCTTACTTCACTGGCCGTGGCGCCCCGGCGCTGGCCAAGCTGGCAACCGAAGCCGATGCGGTAATTGGCCTGCGTTCGCTGTGGGCGGATGACCCGCTGTATCCGATGGCGCGGCGCAGCAACATCCGCATCGTCGAAGTCGACGCCGCCCGCCCGGTCGACGGCGCCCTGCCCGGCATCGCCGTGCAGCCGGGCAACCCGGTCGACGGCCTGAACAGCCAGCCGTGGCTGGCCAGCAACAACATGGGGCGTATGGCCGATGTGATGGCCGCCGACCTGGTACGCCTGGCACCGGCAGCCAAGCCTGCGATCGAGGCCAACCTGGCGGCATTGAAACAGCGCCTGCTCAAACTCAGCGCCGACAGCGAAGCGCGCTTGGCGGCTGCGGACAATCTCAGCGTGATGAGTCTCAGTGATCACTTCGGGTATCTGATCGGCGGGCTCAATCTGGAACTGATCGGGCAAGATGCGCGGTCGGATGCCGAATGGACGCCTGAAGCGCTGAACGCGTTGAGTGCAATGCTCAAGGACAATGGTGTGGCGGTGGTACTCCATCATCGCCAGCCATCTGAAGCCGTGAAAGCGGCAGTGGCCGATGGCGCAAGCCGGTTGGTGGAGTTGAGTGTCGACGCCGAAGATCCGGTGGCTGAACTGGAGGGCAATGTGGATTTGGTGATCCAGGGATTGAGTGGGGATTAACTTCTGATACAGACAACACGGGCATTCAGGTAGTCCACGTCATCGTTGACGTCCATCGCGAGCAGGCTCGCTCCTACAAAGAGCTGACAGCCGGCTTGGCTTTGGCAGATGTCCCCAAAACCCTGTAGGAGCTGTCGAGTGCAACGAGGCTGCGATCTGTTGATCTTTAAAAGCAAAATCAAAAGATCGCAGCCTTCGGCAGCTCCTACAGGAGACTGCGCCAACCATGAGGTCGAGTGTCAGCTCGCCTCGGCCGATTTTGATCCACCCGCCCCCTCGGCAGGCTGAGTGGAGGTGTTCATCCGGGGATTGGCGCGCAGCGCCGTTCGACGCAGTCGAACCCATCGCATGTAGGTGCCAGCGAAGCCAACCGGAGGGCGATGCCCCCGGATGAATGCCGGAGCGAAGGAACCCCGAGCCTTGGCGAGGGGCCGTACGTTCGGGGCGAGACCTTTGGTTCCTTTGGGGCGTTTGCCAAAGGGACTCGCCGTAAGGGCGAAACCATAAGTCGCCGTTACCGAAGAAATGGATATGTACTCGCTCAACAACAACCAGGTCGGCAATCAGCCCTCATCGCTGCCAAGCCAGCTCCCACAAGTTCTGCATCATCGTCCAGATATGAAAAAACCCGCTGACCGTCACCAGTCCAGCGGGCTTTTCCAATACACAAACGATCAGTGCGCCACAGCCACCTGCTCATCCATCTTCTGCCGCAAACTCAACGGACGCATATCCGTCCAGGTTTCCTCGATATAGGCCAGGCATTCCTTTTTCAGCCCGCTCTTGCCCACGGTACGCCAACCTTGCGGTACGGCTTTATAGTCAGGCCAGATCGAGTATTGCTCTTCATGGTTGACCACAACCTGAAAGAGGATGTCTTCGCGGTCGAATACTGACGTCATGCTGTCTCTCCATCACTGTAGGGTGGTATGTAGAAGGAACGTTCGAAGACGCGAAAAATTTAAAGGCTCACGATAGCAGCGGCTAACGCCCGACCGAAAATCTCGGCGACTTGATCAATCTGCGCAGCGGTGATCACCAGCGGCGGCAGGAATCGCACCACACCGCCATGCCGCCCCCCCAGCTCCAGAATCAAACCGCGCTTGAGGCATTCGCGCTGCACCAAGGGTGCCAGGCGCGCAAACACCGGTGGATGGCCCAAGGCATCCAGTGCGCCCACCGGATCTACCAGTTCGACGCCCAGCATCAGGCCGCGACCACGAATGTCGCCCAGTTGCGGGAAGTCGCGCTGCAGGATGCGCAGATGCTCGCTCAGGCGTTCACCCATGGCGGCGGCGTGCTCGCAGACGTTATGTTCGATCAGGTAACTCATCACCGCAGATCCGGCAGCCATGGCCATTTGGTTGCCGCGGAATGTCCCGGCATGGGCGCCTGGCAGCCAGGTGTCGAGCCAGTCTCGGTACACCACCACCGCCAGCGGCAAGCTGCCACCGATAGCCTTGGACATCACCACCACATCCGGGACGATCCCCGCGTGCTCGAAGGCGAACATCTTGCCGGTGCGGGCGAAACCGCTCTGAATCTCGTCGACAATCAAGGCCACGCCGGCCTTTTCCGTGATGCGACGCAAACCGCGCAACCAGTCCAGATCAGCCGGAATCACCCCGCCCTCGCCCTGTACCACTTCGACGATCACCGCCGCCGGCAATTGCACGCCGGCCTCGGGATCGTTGAGCAGGTTTTCCAGGTAATTCAGATTGGCCTTCACCCCTTGCGCGCCGCCCAAACCAAATGGGCAGCGGTAATCGTAGGGGTACGGCATGAACTGCACACCGTTGCTGAGCAAGGTGCCCAACGGTTTTTTCGGCCCCAGGCTGCCCATCAGGCTCAGCGCACCCTGGCTCATGCCGTGGTATCCACCCTGGAACGACAGCACGGTGCTGCGGCCGGTGGCCGTACGCACCAGCTTCAATGCGGCTTCCACCGCGTCAGTGCCGGTGGGGCCGCAGAACTGGATCTTCGCTTGCGCGGCCAGCGCCGGTGGCAGCAGAGCGAACAGGTCCTGAACGAACTGATCCTTGACCGGTGTGGTCAAGTCCAGCGTGTGTAGCGGCAGTTCGTCGATCAACACTTGCTGGATGGCTTCGATCACCACCGGATGGTTATGCCCCAAGGCCAGGGTTCCGGCGCCAGCCAGGCAATCGATGAAGCGGCGACCTTCAACGTCTTCGACATGGATGCCCTTGGCACGTTTGAGCGCCAAAGGAAGGCGTCGCGGATAACTGCGGGCATTGGATTCCTGTTGGTTTTGACGGGCCAGCAAAGGCGATTCGTTGAATTGATAAAGTGTCTCGGTCGGGGCGACCCGGGCCGGCTGATCTTCGATAAGGCTGGTGGCGACTGACATCTCTGGACCTCGATAAGGTTTTCCTGTTCTGGAAACGCATCAGAGCCCCATGGATTTAGGCCGTGGATCAGCTTTGCTTAAAGGTAACGACAGCCCCTTGTGCATGGGGATGGCCTGGAGCCCAGCGACCATGAAGACGTCGGCACATGGCTGATAACCCAGATGAAGGTAAAACGCCTCGCTAGTGCGAGTACTGTTCAGTCGTGCCTGCTGCAAGCCATGAACGAGCAACCAGCTTTCGAGATCCTGCACCAGCGCTTGCCCCGCGCCCCGGCGAAACCATTCCGGCTGCACGTAACAGAACGCCACCTTGCCACTGATCGAGGCCATGGCGACGCCAATCGGTTTGTCCTGCAACAGCGCGATGTTCAGATAAAGCCGTGGGTCATGAAGCCAGCGCTGTATCTGTTCGATGGTTTTGCTGTGAGTCCAGATGGCAACGGTTCGTGGATCGTTGCGGTGGTCGCGCGCGCAACCGATGCGGATAGAGCGCTCGATGATGCGGCTGATGATGCCGGCGTCGGCCGCAGTGGCCTTGCAGATGTGAATAAGTTCATCCATGGCGCTGATACCTCAATCCTTTGAGTGCGAGGAACGATAGTCCTGCGACGTCGGGGCAGCCAATGGAGAGACGTTACCGTTGATGTTCAACACCACCTCCCTGTAGGAGCTGCCGCAGGCTGCGATCTTTTGATTTTGGCTATTAAGATCAAAAGATCGCAGCCTGCGGCAGCTCCTACAGGGGGGGAATCTGTGTTTTTCAGACCGGCTGCAACGGCATGGTCAGTTCAACCCGCAAGCCATCCGGGCGACTATCGAAATGCAGGGTGCAGCCGCAGCGCTGGACGATGGCCTGGACAATCGCCAGGCCCAGGCCACAGCCGGTGCTCTGGCCGTTGCGCCAAAAACGCTGGGTCAAATGTTGCAGATCGTCTTCGGCAATGCCCGGCCCGTGGTCGCGGACCACGAACTGCACACGGTTGCCGGTGGTTTGCAGGCTCAGCTCCACCGGCCCGTCGCCCGGCGTGTGGCGCAGGGCGTTGTCCAGCAGGTTGCGCAGCGCGGCGATGGACAGCACCGCGGGCATTTTTACCGGGGCGTGAGACAACCGGGCCGGCACTTGGAACCGGATGCGCTGGCGATCACCGCCGGCCGTGTCCTGGATCGCCAGTTTGGCCACTTGCTCCGCGCTGCACTGCACGCCGTCATCGAACGACAGACTGCCTTCGACCCGCGCCAGCAACAGCAGTTGTTCGAGCGTGCGGTGCAAACGGTCCGCGCCCTCCTCGGCCCGGGCCAGGGATTGATCCCGCGCCGCACCTTCAGTCATGCGTGCTACTTGCAGGTGGGTCTTGATCGCGGTCAGTGGGCTGCGCAGTTCATGGGCCGCGTCACCGGTCAGACGGCGTTCGCGCTCGATGGTCTTGCCGATGCGCTGGAACAACTGATTCTGCGTTTCGAGCAATGGTTGCAGTTCGCTGGGCAACGGCTGGACTTGCAGCGGTTCCAGCGAGTCAGGACTGCGGCGCATCAAGGCGTCGCGCATGCGATTGAGCGGCGCCAGCCCTTGGCCGATCCCCAGCCAGAGCAGGCACAGGCAACCAAGCAGCGCCACGCCCACCGGCACCGAGGCGGCCAGCAGGATCGACATGTTCAAGGCCTCTCGCTCGATCTGCCGATCCGCCGTGGTGATGCGCAGATCACCGCGAGCCAGGGTGAAACTGCGCCATGGCGCGCCGTCGATCATCTGATCGTGGAAGCCCAGTTTTTCAGCTTCCAGGGTTTGTCCCGGATCGCTGTGACTGCGGGCGAGGATTTCCCCGCGCAACGAGCTGACCTGACAGGCCATGCCACCCGGAATGTTAAGCTGTTCGGCACTGAAATGGGTGCCTTCGCCCTTGCTCGGCACCGGCGGCAATTGCTCCATCAACCCGGCGACCATCCGCGCCGAAGCCACCAGGCGCTGGTCGAGGGAAAACATCATTTGATTGCGCAGGTCACTGAGCATCCAGGCCGCGGCGAGCGCCCAGATCAGCGCAAACGCACCGCCGAGCGTAAGGCTCAGGCGCAAACGCAGGCTCATCACTTCGTTTGATCTCCACCATCGGCCGGGCCCAGTCGATAGCCCAGCCCGCGTACGGTCTCGACAATGCCGTTGCCGAGCTTGCGCCGCAGGTGATGGATGTGGACGTTGAGGGCGTTACTTTCCAACTCGTCGTTGAAGCCGTAGACGCTGTCCTTGAGCTGCTCGGTGGACAGCACTCGGCCACGGTTGTGCAGCAAAGCCTGCAACAGCGATTGCTCACGACGCGAAAGGTCCACCGGCTGGCCGGCGAGCGTGGTTTCGCGACTGCTCGGGTCATAGGTCAAGGCGCCATGTTCGATCAGGTTGACGCTGCGCCCCGCCACCCGTCGCAGCAAGGTGTGCAGGCGCGCGGCCAATTCGCGCAGATCGAACGGCTTGAGCAGGTAATCGTCGGCACCGGCCTGCAAACCGTCGACGCGGTCGGTGACCGAGTCCCGCGCCGTGAGGATCAGCACCGGCAGTTCCAAGCCGTTTTGGCGCAACTGCTGCAGCAGCTTCAGACCGTCTTCGTCGGGCAGGCCCAGGTCGAGCACCATCACGTCGAACTCCGCCACCTTGAGCATCGCTCGCGCCGCCGATGCTGTCGCCACATGCTCAACCGTCAGGCCCTGAGCAGTGAGGCCGGCGACGATGCCGCTGGCGATCAACTCATCGTCTTCGCAAACCAGTACGTGCATCGTGAGCTCCATGAGCAAAAAGCCGAGTCAAACAGCTGAGGATTAAGTCGCAATTATGGCAAGTGCTTCGGCAGACGAGAAGCAGGGTCTCTATTGACCAAGATCGGCGTTTTAACTGCTGCCAGCCATCGTCGCCGGGATTTCATCCAACGCGGTATCTATGTACCGCCGTCACACTCCCCTCTCTCAATAGCCTGTTTCGGGTAGCACTCGACATCATTCCCAATCAATACAGGTTTGCTTTATGTACTCTCATGTAAACGCTTTAATGACGCTATTCAACCTGCGCGACACCTTGAGCGCTCTGATAGCCGGACTCAACGATCAACCAAAAGAAGCCATCACCAAAGGCATGTCGTTGTACAACCTGGGCGAATTCAACCAGGCGAAGGTCTATCTGACGATTGGCGCCACCGCAGGCGACCGCACATCGCAATATGCACTGGCCGAAGTGACAAGGCGCCAGGCCGGCAGCATCACCGACGAAGCCAAAAACTGGTATCGGCTCGCTGGCGCTCAGGATCATGTTTATGCCCTGATGCGACTGGGGGACGAAGCGTCGCTCAAAAAAGCCAAGGAACTGGCCAAGGCTAGGGCCGACAAAGGCAATGCAGACGCCATGTTTGAGTTATACGAACTGGATCAGAACATTGAAACGCTGAAAAAAGCCGCGCAATCCGGCTCCCAGGAAGGCCAGTACATACTTGCGGTCAAGTACGACAAGGACGAAACGCTCATTGCCGACAGCAGCCTGCGCCGAGCCACCATTGATTTACTGCTGAAAAACGCCGCCGAAGCAGGATTCTCGAAAGCCATGCACTGGTACAGCAATCGTTTCCCGATCAACCAGAATCATTCTGTCAGGCGTGAGTGGCTGGAAAAACGCGCCGAACTCAATGACGTCAATGGCGTACTGAACTACGGTCTGGGGCTCTGCGGTTTCTATGAGGATGATAACGGCGTCGACAGGGAATACGGGTTCACGAAAAACCTGGTTAAAGGCTATGGCTTGATCTGGCTGGTAGTCGAAACCACCAGAGAGCTGTCCCGACACACAATCGCCAGAGAGTTTCTTGAGGAGACGGCCAAGGAGATGACGGCCGATCAGATAACCGCCGCGAAAGCCTTCGCGCAATCATGGGTGGAGTCTCACCCTCCCATGTCCGAATTCAGGCTGACCTACAGCGACGTTGTCTGATCCGGGCTGGCGCTCATTGTCACCAACTGCCATCAACGTGTTTCGTTAACACCCGGTTAATCGCGCGCCCTCATCTTGGGTTCGGTGTGAAAACCTCAAGGCGTTGTCGATGCGTTACATTCTTTCATTGCTATTAATCTTTTTTGCCAGCTTGGGTCAGGCCCAGGCTGGCAATAATCCGTTTGAAACAAAACCCGACTTTCTCCCAGTCGAAAAAGCATTTGTCTTCACTTCCGAACGCCTTGAATCCGGTGAAACCCAGTTGTTCTGGCAGATTGCCGATGGTTATTACCTGTATCAGAAGCGGCTGAAATTCGACGGTTTGCCTGCCGATCAGCACCCTGCGTTACCGGAAGGCGAATCCCACAGCGACGAGTTTTTTGGCGAGCAGCAGGTCTATCTCCAAGGCTTGGAGCTTAAGATCCCGGCCGGTGCCACAGGGCAGATCAAGGTCGGTTTCCAGGGCTGCGCGGATGCCGGATTGTGTTATCCGCCGCAAACGAAAGTCGTGGATCTGGGCAGCCGCGACACTACGGATTCATCCACGCAAGCACCGGACCAGGCCCTGGCCAGCAGCCTTCAGCAACGGGCGCTGGGCTGGAGCCTGTTGGTGTTCTTCGGCCTCGGCCTGTTGCTGGCCTTCACCCCTTGCTCATTACCCATGTTGCCGATTCTGGCCGGACTGATCGTCGGTAGCGGCGCCTCACCCAAGCGCGGCTTCGCCCTGGCGGGCAGTTATGTGGTGAGCATGGCACTGGTATACGCAGCGATGGGCGTGCTGGCGGCAATGCTGGGCGCCAACCTGCAGGCGCTGCTGCAAAACCCTTGGTTGCTGGGCAGTTTCGCAGCGATATTCGTGCTGCTGGCATTACCCATGTTCGGTTTCTTCGAACTGCAACTGCCGGTGGCGGTGCGTGACCGCCTGGAAAATGTCTCGCGTAATCAGCGCGGCGGCAGCCTGATCGGCGCCGGCGTACTGGGGGCCTTGTCGGGTCTGTTAGTCGGTCCGTGCATGACCGCACCGCTGGCTGGCGCCCTGCTCTACATTGCGCAAAGCGGCAATGCGCTGCACGGTGGGCTGATTCTGTTCGCCCTGGGCATTGGCATCGGTGTGCCACTGTTGCTATTGGTGACCGTCGGCAATCGCTTCTTGCCCAAGCCCGGCGCCTGGATGAACCTGGTCAAGGGCATCTTCGGTTTCCTGTTCCTCGCCACCGCTTTGTTGCTACTGCGCCCGGTGCTGGACGAATCATTGTGGGTCGGCTTGTGCGGCGCATTGCTGTTGATCGCGGCCTACAGCGCCTGGAAGCAATCGGACGGTTTTGGACGCATCGCCCAACTGTTCGGGGCCAGCTCCTTGCTGCTCGGTCTGTGGGGTAGCCTGTTGATGATCGGTGCGGCGGGCGGCAGTGATGATCTATTCAAGCCGTTACAGGTGTTCCGCGCTTCCGGTTCGGCGGTCGCAGCGGTTCCCTCGGGCCATGACGCCTTCACCACCATCAAGGACCCCGCCGCCCTGCAACGAGAGCTCGACGCCGCGCAAGCGCAGGGCCAGTGGGTACTGCTGGACTACTACGCCGACTGGTGCGTGTCGTGCAAGGTCATGGAAAAACAGGTGTTTGGCAAAGCCAACGTGCTCCAGGCCCTCAGCGATGTGCGCTTACTCCGGCTGGACGTCACCGCCGACAATGCCGCGAGCCGCGAACTGCTCGGCCGCTATAAAGTGCCGGGACCACCCAGTCTGCTATGGATTGGCACCGATGGCGTCGAGCGGCGCAGCCAGCGCATCACCGGCGAGGTCGATGCCGAGACTTTCCTGCAACGCTGGACCACTACCCGAGACGCCCGTTAATGCTGACCTTCACCCTCGGCACCTTTGCCATTGCACTTAACCATCTGCTGCTGATCAGTGCATTGGCACTGGCGACATTCGTCGGCTGGCGGGTGGCCAAGCGCGGTGGCGAGAACCCCGAGTCGGTGCTGTTCAGCCTGTTCCTGATCGGCATGCTCGCGGCGCGGATCGGGTTCGTCGCGGTCTACTGGACGCACTACCATAATGATCCCTGGCAGATCATCGACCTGCGCGACGGCGGTTTCCTCGCCTGGCCGGGGGTGATCGCGCTGGTGCTCGCCACGCTGTACCGTGGCTGGCGCCGTCCTGGCCTGCGCCGTCCGTTGGGCTTTGGCGTGGCCAGCGGCCTGGTGTTCTGGCTGCTGGCGACCTTCTCGCTGAGCATTTATGAGCAAGGCACACGCCTGCCGGAAATCACCCTGCGCAATGCCGCCGGTGAAACCGTGCAACTGGCGGACTACAAGGGCGGTCCGCTGGTGATCAACCTGTGGGCCACTTGGTGCCCGCCGTGCCGTCGTGAAATGCCCGTGCTGGAAAACGCCCAGCAACAGCGTCCTGACCTGACGTTCCTGTTCGTCAATCAGGCCGAAAGCATGCAAAGCGTCGCCACCTTTCTGGAAACCCAGGGCCTGAGCCTGTCCAACGTGCTGTTCGACGGCGGTGGTCGCCTGGGCCAAGCCGTCGGCTCCATGGCGTTGCCGACTACCCTGTTCTATAGCCCGGACGGTCGCCTGTTGGGCAGCCATCTGGGCGAGTTGTCGCAAGCCAGCCTGGCCCGCGCTCTGGAAAACTTCGACTCCGCCCCCGCCACTTCTTCAAGGAAACTGCCATGCCCCGCCTCCGCCACCTGCTGACCCTGACACTGGGTGCCGCCCTGTTGCACCTGCCGTCGGTGCAGGCCGAAGAGTTGCCCGACGCGATCAAGAAGATCCAATCCAAGGGCGCGAAAATCGTCGGTCAGTTCGATGCGCCGGATGGCTTGCGCGGTTACGCGGCGCAGTACCAGAACCGTGGCATGGCGCTGTACCTGACCCCGGATGGCAAGCATGTACTGCTGGGCAATCTGTATGACGCCGAAGGTAACGACTTGAGCAGCGCACCGTTGCAAAAACTGGTGTATGCACCGATGGCCAAGGAGATCTGGGGCAAGATGGAAGCAAGCAACTGGATCGGTGACGGCAACAAAGACGCGCCGCGCATCGTTTACCTGTTCAGCGACCCGAACTGCCCCTACTGCAACATGTTCTGGGAACAGGCACGGCCTTGGGTGAAGGCCGGCAAGGTGCAATTGCGGCACATCATGGTTGGCATCATCCGCGAAGACAGCCCCGGCAAATCCGCCGCACTGCTCGCCGCCAAGGACCCGCAAAAAGCCCTGCAAGACCACGAAGCCGCCGGCAAGGGCAGCTCGCTCAAGGCACTCAAGGAGGTGCCGCCAGCAATTCAGGCCAAGCTCGCCGCCAACATGCAATTGATGGAAGACCTGGAACTGCAAGCCACTCCGGCGATTTTCTACATGGACAGCAAGGGCGAACTGCAACAGCAGCAAGGGGCGCCGTCGCCGGACAAACTCGTGAAAATCCTCGGGCCCAAGTGATTTCAGCCGGCATCTTCGCGGGCAAGCCTCGCTCCTACAGGATTGTGTGTTATTCAAACTCAACACCAACCTGTAGGAACGAGGCTTGCCCGCGATGGGGCCAGTACAGACGCTAAAGAATCAAAGCCCCTCCAGCTCCGCCATCAGGTCATTCAACCGATCCGCCTTCTCTTCAGTGATGTCACTGGCCGCCAACCCGTCGATATACCCGGCCAGCTCCTCCACCGTGCTGCATTCGAACATCGCCCGCAGCGGCACATCCCTTTGCAGGGTTTTCTGCACCCGCGAGGCGATCTGGGTGGCCAGCAGTGAATGCCCGCCCAGTTCGAAGAAGTTGTCCCGTACGCCGACCCTCTGCACCTTGAGCACTTCGGTCCAGATCGACGCCAGGGTCTGCTCCAGATCATTGCGTGGTGCCTGATAATCCTGGCTCTGCAACTGGCCGATTTCCAGCGCTGGTAATGCCTTGCGGTCCAGTTTGCCGTTGGCGTTGAGCGGCATCTTGTCGAGCCACAGCCAGTGCAGCGGCACCATGTACTCCGGCAGCTCGGTGCGCAGGCGTTGCTTGATGCGCTCCAAGCGTTCGGCAGGGTTGAGCGCTGAATCTGCAGCGACCAGATAGCCGACCAGATGTTTGCCGTTCACACCATCCTGCACGCCGACCGCTGCATCGCGCACTTGTGGCTGTTCATGCAGGCGCGCTTCGATTTCACCCAACTCGATACGGTAGCCGCGAATCTTCACCTGATGATCGATCCGGCCGACGTACTCCAACACACCGTCACCGCGACGGCGCGCCAGGTCACCGGTGCGATACAGACGCTCGCCCGGTGCACCGAACGGATTGGGCACGAACACCGGCGCGGTGCGCAGCGGATCGCTGACGTAACCGCGCCCAACTCCTGTGCCCGCAACGCACAACTCGCCCACCGCCCCCAGCGGGACCAACTCCAGCGCGCCATCGAGCAGGTACAGCTGGTTGTTGTCGGTCGGCGTACCAATCGGCAAATAACTACCACGGGTCGAAGCCATGTCGACCCGGAAGAACGCCACATCATCGGAGCATTCCGCCGGTCCGTAGGCATTCACCAGCCCGATCTGCGGGTAGCGCAGCAGCCACTGATGCGCCAGTTCCGGCGGCATCGCCTCGCCGGTCGGCAGCATCCAGCGCAAGCCGTCGAGGCTCATGCGCTCCTGGCCGAGCATGCCTTGGATCAGCGACGGCACGCTTTCCAGCACCGTGATGCCTTGAGCCGAAACGTGAGCCAACAAGCCCTGCGGATCATGGGCGATGCTGTTCGGCACGATATCCACCCGCGCACCGAACAGCGGCGCGGCGAGGAACTGCCACACGGAAATGTCGAAGCTCTGCGACGCGGTCTGGGCGATCACGTCGGTTTCGCTAAGGTCCAGGTAAGGCACCTTGCTCAACTGGTTGTTGAGCATGCCGCGCTGTTCGACCATCACGCCTTTCGGTAAACCGGTGGAGCCCGAGGTGTAAATCACATAGGCCAGGTTGTCCGGCCCGCTGTAGATACCCAGGTTCACCACCGACGCATCGCTGGCCTGCACCTCTTCCCACACCAGCAACTTCGGCCGATTAGCGCAACCGATCTCATCCAGCAACGCCAGCGCTTGCTCGCGACAGGCTTCAGTGCAGACCAGCAATGGCGTGCGGCTAAGGTCAATGATGCGGCTCAGGCGCTGACTCGGCAGCCCCGGGTCCAACGGCAGATAACCCGCCCCCGCCTTGAAGCTGCCGATAATCATGCCCAGCAGATCCAGGCTGCGTTCAGCCAGCAACGCCACCGGTTGATCGAACCCGACACCGGCAGCGATCAAGGCATGCCCGAGGCGGTTACTGCACCGGTTCAACGCGTCATAGCTGTGTTGTTGATCGAGGCAACTGGCGGCAACGCGCTGTGGATGCGCGGCCACCTGCGCTTCGAACAGTGCCACGTAGCTCTCATCCAGCGGGTAGTCGTGCTGGCTCTGGTTGCAGCCATGGATCAGGAAATCCTGTTCCTCGGCCCCCAGCAACGGCAGATCAGCCATGTCACCGTGGAAACCTTCGACCAGCGCCAGCAGCAGACGCTTGAATTCGCCGAGCAAGCGCTCGACCGTAGCCTCATCGAAATAACGCTGGTCGTACGACAGGTGCAGGCCCAGGTCATCCCCCGGATAGCAGACAGCCGTCAGCGGGAAGTTGGTGTGGGTACGGCCCGAGTCCGAAGTCGCGTTGAGGCTTTGCGCGCGGTCCAGCACCGAGACTTCCACCGGGGCGTTTTCGAACACAAACAGGCTGTCGAACAGTGGCTGGCCTTTAGGCAATTCGCTCTGCTCCTGGATGTTCACCAGCGGCAGGTACTCGTACTCACGCAGCTGCATATTGCTGTCGAGCAAACCCGTCAGCCATTGCCGAACGCTGCAACGCTGGCCGTCCTGCGGCATCTTCACCCGCAGCGCGATGCTGTTGATGAACAGGCCAACAGTGCGTTGCATTTGCGGCATGTCCACCGGACGCCCGGCCACCGTGACACCGAACAGCACGTCGCGATCACCGCTCAGGCGGCGCAGCACCAACGCCCACGCCGCCTGGGCAAAGGTGTTGATGGTCAGTTGATGGGCCTGGGCCAGCTCACGCAGTTGCGCGCCGTCGCGAACATCAAGTTTTGTGTAGCGGTCGCCAACGATCATGCCGCCACTGTCGCCTGCGTGTTCGCGCAGGAACGGCCGATCGCTCGGGATCGGTGTGGTCCGCTCGAAACCTTGCAGGTTGGTTTTCCACCATTGCCGCGCTTCGGCCAGGCTCTGGCGTTGCAGCCAGCCGATGTAATCGCGATAACGCGGCGGCACCGCCAACTGCGCGTCCCGACCTTCGCCCAGGGCGCTGTAGATGTCGAAGAAGTCATTCATCAGCAGCGAACGGCACCAGGCATCGATGAGGATGTGGTGGTTGCTCATCATGAACCAGTAACGTGCAGCGCCGACCTTGATCAAGCGCAGGTGAAACGGTGCCTCGTTGAGCAGATCGAACCCGGCCTCGCGCTCGGTCTTGAGCAAGGTTTGCAACCTGGCTTCCTGCTTAGCCTCTTGTTCGGTTTCGGCGATCTCGCTCCAGTCCAGATACTCGATCGGTGTGCTGCCCGGCTTGTGGATAACCTGCAACATGTCTTCGCCGACGTTCCAGCAGAACGAGGCGCGCAAGGCTTCGTGACGGGCGATCACCGCTTGCCAGGCCTGGGCGAAACGCTGCGGGTCGAGTTCACTGTTGATGCGGTAGCGATCCTGCATGTAGTACAGGCCGGTGCCCGGTTCCAACAAGGTGTGCAGCAACATGCCTTCTTGCATCGGGGTCAACGGGTAGACGTCCTCGATGACTGCGGCCGAAACCGGCAGTGCATCGAGTTGCGCCTGATTGAGTTTTGCCAACGGAAAATCCGACGGCGTCAGGCCGCCCGCGTCGTCGCGCAAGCAGTGTTCGATCAGGCTCTGCAACTCACAGACGTAAGCGTCAGCCAGCTCACTGATGGTGGACGGATCAAAGCGCTCGGCACTGAACGTCCAGCGCAGCACCAGTTCACCGCCGTAGACCTGACCGTCGACGCTCAACTCATTGGGCAGCGATGCCCGTGGATCATGGGCGGCGCCGATGGCTTCATCCAGCGGACGGAACAACGCATCGGCACCGAAGCTCTGGTCGAACTGACCGAGGTAGTTGAAGGTGACCGGCGCCTGCGGCAACACCGCCATGCCCTGGCGGCACGACTCGTCGGCAAGATAGCGCAGCACGCCGTAACCGAGCCCCTTGTGCGGCACGGCGCGCAGTTGTTCCTTGATGGCCTTGATCGAAGCGCCCTGCTCTTGCGCGGGCGTCAGGCGCAATGGATAGGCGCTGGTGAACCAGCCGACGGTGCGGGTCAGGTCGATCTCGTCGAACAGCGTTTCGCGGCCATGGCCTTCCAGTTGAATCAATGCTGACCCGTGACCACTCCAACGACACAGCACACGGGCCAGCGCGGTCAGCAGCAGGTCGTTGACCTGGGTACGGTAGGCGCTTGGCGCTTGCTGCAACAGTTGCCGGGTGCGTTCACTGTCGAGGCGCACACTGACGCTTTGCGCATGCCGATTCTGCCGACCGCCCTCAGGTCGATCACAGCGCAGTTCGCCGCTCGGCCCGGCCAACTGCGTCTGCCACCAGCCTAGTTCTTCACGCAGGGAGTCGCTGCCGGCATACGCCTGCAAGCGTGCGGCCCAGTCCTTGAATGCGCTGGTCTTCGCCGGCAGCTTCACCGACTGCTGCGTGTCGAGTTGGCGATAGACCGTTTGCAGATCGTCTAGCAGCACGCGCCACGAAACCCCGTCCACCACCAAGTGGTGAATGGCGATGAACAGCCGTTGCTGCCCCTCGGGACCATCGACCAGCAATACCCGCATCAGTGGACCTTCTTCGAGGTCGAGGCTGCACTGGGCGTCGTCGAACAGGGCGGCGCATTTGTCCATGGAAGACACGCGCACCTGCCACAACACCGGCGGTTCGGAGATCGCCTGATGTTCGGCTTGCCATTGGTTGGCAGCTTGGCTGAAACGCAAACGCAGGGCGTCGTGATGCTCGATCACCGCCAGCAGCGCTTGCTCCAGGCGATGGGGCTCCAGTGCCAGGGTCGGTTGCAGCAGCAATGCCTGGTTCCAATGCTGACGCTGCGGGATGTCGGTGTCGAAGAACCAGTGCTGGATCGGGGTCAGGCGCGACTCACCCGAGACCAAACCCTGTTCGGCGGTGACCTGCTCGGTGCGGGTTGCCACGGTGGCGAGGGTCTGCACGGTCTGGTGCTGGAACAGGTCGCGAGGGCTGAAGTGAATCCCCTGCTGCCGCGCTCGGCTGACCACCTGAATCGACAGAATCGAGTCGCCACCCAGTTCAAAGAAATTGTCGTTGAGGCCGACCTGTTCGACGTTGAGCACGTCGCACCAGATCTGCGCCAGCGTCTGCTCAAGTTCATTGCTCGGCGCCACGTACGCTTGACGGTTCAGCTCCGGGTCCGGCGCCGGCAGTGCGCGGCGGTCGAGCTTGCCGTTGGCGGTCAGCGGCAAGCTGGCCAGCAGGATCAGGTGGGCAGGCACCATGTAGTCCGGCAACTGTGCCTTGAGGTGGGCTTTGAGGTCTTCGCGCAATGCACTTTGCTGCGCTTCGTCCTGCTCGGCGATTTTGGTAACCAGATAGCCAACCAGTTGCTTGCCGCTCGGCACATCGAGCGCCAGCACAACCGCTTCACGCACCGATTCATGATCCAGCAAACGGGTTTCAATCTCGCCCAGCTCGATGCGGAAACCACGAATCTTCACCTGATGGTCAATCCGCCCCAAGTATTCCACCAGCCCATCGGCGCGCTGGCGCACCAGGTCGCCGGTGCGGTACATGCGCCCGCCCCCGGTCGTGAACGGGTCGGCGACAAAGCGTTCGGACGTGATCGCTGCGCGGTCGTGATAGGCCTGGGCCAGACCGGCGCCACCGACATACAACTCGCCGGTCGCCCCTTGCGGCACCAGGGCCAGATCGGCATCGAGGATGTAGGCCACACGGTCGCCGATCACGCTGCCGATCGGCACGCTGCCGGCGCCCTCTTCCAGGACCTCGGGTGCGAGACTGGCCAAGGGCATGACCACGGTTTCGGTCGGACCATAGGCGTTGAAGAACAGGCTCGGTTTGAACGCCGCGCGAATTCGCTGCAAATGCTCGCCGGTCAACACTTCACCGCCGGTGATGATCATGCGCACCGGCAGGACTTCATTTTGTGTGGCCAGCCATTGCGCCAACTGGCTGCCGTAGCTCGGCGTGAAGCCGAGGATGTTGATGTTGTGACGGCGGATCAGGCCGCAGATTTCTTCGGCATCCCACTGACCTTGCGCACGCAACACAACCTGCGCACCGCTGAGCAGCGGCACCAGCAAACGCTCGGTGGCGGCGTCGAAGTTGATCGAATAGAAGTGCAGTTCGCAATCGTCCGCGCGCATGCCGAAGCGCTCGATCACCGCGCGACAATGCATGGCGATTTCACCGTGGGACACCACCACGCCTTTGGGCTTGCCGGTGGAGCCCGAGGTGTAGATCAGGTATGCCTGATGCTGCGGCAGGCGGATGAAGGGCAGCTCGGTGCCCGGGTAGTTGGCCAATGTGACGGCGTCTTCTTCCAGGCACCAAAGCGCCACGGTGGACGGCAACTCACCCAATGCCTTGAACATCGCCGCATTACTCAACAGCAGGCCGATGCCGCTGTCTTCGATCATGTAATGCAGGCGGTCGAGCGGGTATTCCGGGTCCAGTGGTACGTAGGCGCCACCGGCCTTGAGGATCGCCAACAGACCGACGACCATCTCCAGCGAACGCTCTAGCGCCAGGCCCACGCGCACCTGCGGGCCAACACCCCGTTCGCGCAACGCCCAGGCCAGGCGATTGGCACGGCTGTCGAGCTCCGTATAACTCAAGGTCTGCCCGGCGAAGGTCAGGGCCGGCGCGTCCTGGCGCACCAGCGCCTGCTCGGCGAACAGGTGATGGATGCATTGGTCGAGGCGATGCTCGCCCAGCTCGACGCCCAGGCTGTCGAGCAGTTGTTGCTGTTCCGATCCATCGAGCAATGGCAACTCGCTCAGACGCTGTTGCGGATCGGTAATCAACGCCTCCAGCAGATTGCGCCAATGTTTGGCCATGCGCGCGATGCGCGGCTCGTCGAACAGGTCGGTGCTGTAGGTCAGGCAGCAACCCAGGCGATGGTCGAGGTCGGTGACTTCCAGATTGAGGTCGAACTTGGTCGCGCGGGCATCGTTGGCCAGGTACTCGACCGTCATGCCGGCCAGGGTACGGCTCTGCTGGAATTCCCAACGCTGAACGTTGCACATCACCTGGAACAGCGGGTTGTAGGCTGCACTGCGCGGTGGCTGCAAAACCTCCACCAGATGATCGAACGGCAGGTCTTGATGGGACTGGCCTTCGATCACCGTGTGACGCACTTGCTCGAACAGCTCCTCCACCGACATCTGGCCGTCGAGCTGGCAGCGCAGCACCTGCGTATTGAGGAACGCACCGATCAGCCCTTCGCTTTCCGGGCGGATGCGGTTGGCTACTGGCGCACCGATGCGCAGGTCGGACTGGCCGCTGTAGCGGTATAGCAAGGTGGCGAGCGCGGCGGTCATGGTCATGAACAGAGTCAGACCGTTTTGCGCATTGAAGGCGCGGACCCGTGCAGCCAGATCATCACTCAGGTCAAAGCGGTACAGTTCGCCCTGATGACTTTGCACCGGAGGGCGAGGACGGTCCGACGGCAGTTCCAGCAGCGGATGTTCACGGCCCAATTGCGTCGTCCAATAGTCGAGCTGACGCTGACGTTCACCGGACTCCAGCCACTGGCGCTGCCAGACGCTGTAGTCCAGGTACTGCACTGGCAACGGTGCCAGCGGCGACTCGCGGTCGTCGACGAAGGCCTCATACATTGCGCTGAGTTCCCGGGCAAAGATGTCCATCGCCCAGCCTTCGGTGACGATGTGGTGCAGGGTCAACACGAAGTAATGTTCTTGCTCGGCGGTCTTGACCAGGCAGGCGCGCAGCAGCGGGCCGGTTTCCAGATCGAATGGCAGGTGCGCTTGCTCGTCGGCCAGTTGTTGCACGTGTTGCTCACGTACATCGGGGGCCAGTGTCGAGAAATCCTTCCAATTCATGCGCACACCGGTTTCGGCATGCACCTGCTGACGGGCCACGCCGTCGATGCTCGGGAAGGTGGTGCGCAGGGTTTCATGTCGCAGGATCAGCGCTTGCAGCGCCGCCTCGAAACGCCCGACATCCAGCCCCCCGCGCAGGCGCGCCATGCCGCCGACGTTGTACGCCGGGCTGTCCGGCTCCATCTGCCAGAGGAACCACATGCGTTGCTGGGAATAGGACAGCGGCACCGACAAGCTGCGGTCAACGGGTTCGATGGGCGGCTGTTTGTTGGTGTGACCGCTGGCCTGAATCAGGCGGATCTGTTCGGCAAACTCGCACAGTTCGCTGTTCTCGAACAACGCACGCAGCGGCAACTCGACGTCACAGGCCTGACGGGTGCGGGAGATGATTTGCGTGGCCAGCAATGAATGGCCGCCAAGGGCGAAGAAATCGTCGCGCAGGCCGACTTGTTCCAGGCCCAGCACTTCGCGCCAGATCGAAGCAATCCGCTGTTCCAGTTCAGTAACCGGCTCGACGTGTTCGCGCACTTGCCACTGCGGCTCGGGCAAAGCGCGGCGATCGAGCTTACCGCTGGGATTCAGGGGCATGGCGTCCAGGCGCATCAGGTGTGCCGGCACCATGTATTCCGGCAGCTCGGCGACCAACCCGGTTTTCAGGCGCGTGGTTTGAGCGTCCTCGGTTTCAGTGGCATCGGTGGCGGTGTAGTAGCCGATCAGTTGTCCACCGGCGGCGGTTTCGCGCACCACGACCACGGCCTGGGCCACGCCGCCCTGGGCCAGCAGGCGCGCTTCGATTTCTTGCGGCTCGACGCGAAAACCGCGCAGCTTGACCTGCTGGTCGAGACGACCGAGGTATTCGATCACGCCATCGGCGGTCCAGCGCGCACGGTCGCCGGTGCGATACAGGCGCGCGCCCTGCTCGCTCAATGGATCGACCACGAAGCGTTCGGCGGTCAACGCCGGGCGGCCGAGGTAGCCGCGGGCCAGGCCAATGCCGCTGATGCAGAGTTCGCCGGGCACGCCGGCCGGGACGGGGTTGAGATCACTGTCGAGTACACGGCAAATCACGTTGCCCAGCGGACGACCAATCGGCGAGCGTTCACCATCGGCTACGCTGCACTGCCAATGGGTGACGTTGATCACGGTTTCGGTCGGGCCATAGCGGTTGTGCAATTGCACCGCTGGCAATTGCGCCAAAACGCGGTTGCGCAGTTCGGCCGGCAAGGCTTCGCCACCGGAAAACACACGGCGCAGGCTGGTGCATTCGGCGCTTAGCGGTTCGTCGATGAACAGTGCAAGCAGCGGCGGCACGAAGTGCAGCGTGGTCACGCCATGCTCGCGAACAAGCTGCGCGATACGGTGCGGATCACGGTGCTCGCCGGGGCCGGCAATCAGCAATCGTGCCCCGGTGATCAGCGGCCAGAAGCATTCCCACACCGACACGTCGAAACTGATCGGCGCCTTTTGCATCAGCACATCGCTGTCGTCCAGGCGATAGGTGGCCTGCATCCATTGCAGGCGCTCGGCCAACGCGGCGTGGGTGTTGCCGACGCCCTTGGGTTGGCCGGTGGAGCCGGAGGTGTAGATCACATACGCCAGGTTATCGCCATGCAAATGCAGGCCCGGCGCATGGCTGGGCCAGCTCTCCAGATGCAGGGCATCCATGGCGATCACGCTGACGCCTTCAGTGGTCGGCAAGCGGTCGAGCAATGCAGTCTGGGTCAGCAGCAAATCGACGCCGCTGTCGCCGAGCATGTAAGCCAGGCGTTCGGCAGGGTAATCCGGGTCCAGCGGCACATAGGCGCCACCGGCCTTGATGATCGCCAGCAGGCCGATCAGCAATTGCGGCGAACGCTCGGCGGCGATGGCCACGCACACATCAGGGCCGACGCCTTTGTCGCGCAGGTAATGGGCCAGGCGATTGGCCTGGGTGTGCAATTGGGCAAAGCTCAGGCGTCCCACCTCCCACTGCAACGCGGTGCGTTCCGGCGTCTGGCGCGCCTGTTCGTTAAGCAGCTCGGGCAGCCACTGTCGGGCCGGATCGCAGGGTGCGACACTCCAGACGTGTTGTTGATCGTGCTCGCATGACGTCAATAACGGCAGGTCGCCGAGGGCGGTGCCCGGCTGCTCGCAAACCGCTTGCAGCAGTTGGCTGAAATGTTCGGCCAGACGCTCGATGGTCACGGCCTCGAACAGTTCATCGGCGTAGTCGAAAGACAACGTCAGGCGACCGTTGCGATCTTCTTCGCTGTGCAATTGCAGGTCGAACTTGGCTTCGCGGCTGTGCCACGGCAGCTCTTCGGCGAGCAATCCCGGCAGGCGTTTCAGGGCATTGAGGTCGCGCTGTTGATGGTTGAACATGACCTGAAACAGACCCTGTTCACGGGCCTGCGGGAAGGCTTCGAGCAGTTGCTCGAACGGCAGGTCCTGATGCGCCTGCGCGCCCAGCGTCGCCTCGCGTGTTTGCCCCAGCAACTCAATGAATGGCGTGCGCGAATCCAGTTCGGCGCGCAACACTTGCGTGTTGATGAAGAAGCCGATCAACCCTTGGGTTTCCAGACGTGGACGGTTGGCGTTCGGCACACCGATACGGATGTCGCGCTGACCGCTGTAGCGATGCAACAGGGTCTGGAAGGTCGCGAGCAACAGCATGAAGGATGTCGATTCGTGAGCCTGGGCAGTCTTGCGAATCGCCTCGCTCAGGGGCGCGCCCAAGCGCACGGTGTGGCGGGTGGCGCTGTGGGTTTGTTTGACAGAACGCGGATGATCGGTTGCCAGCTCAAGCGTCGGGTGTTCGCCCCCCAATTGCGCTTTCCAGTAAGCCAGTTGCCGCTCGCCCTCACCTTGGGCCAGCCATTGACGCTGCCAACTGCCGTAATCGGCATATTGAGTCGGCAACGGCGCGAGTTCGGCACACTGGCCCTGGGCAGCCGCGGCGTACAGGCGCGAGAATTCGTCGATCAATACATTCATCGACCAGCCGTCAGCAATGATGTGGTGCATCGTCACCAGTAGCTGATGGTCTTCGTCGTCCAGACGCACCAACGTGACCCACAGCAGCGGGCCTTTTTCCAGATCGAACTGGGTGCGGGCTTCGTCCTCGCGGATTTGCCGGGCGCGCTCTTCGCGCTCGGCAGGCGACAAATCGCTGATGTCGATCATTTGCAGGTTGAACTCACCCGCTGCTTCGACCTGTTGTAACGCCACACCATCGCGTTCGAAGAAACGGGTGCGCAGGGATTCGTGACGTTCGATCAACTGCTGGAAACTGGCACGCAAGGCGTCTTCGTCCAGTTCGCCACGCAGGCGCAAGGCCCCGGGAATGTTATAGGCACTGCTCTGTGGATCGAGTTGCCAGGTTATCCACAGGCGGTTTTGCGCCAGGGATTGCGGCATCGCCTCGGTGCGCGACAACACCGTGATGTCGCCCTGGGCGCTGCCACCGTCCTGTTGCTGCTGCGCCACGGCGGCGGTGAAGGCGGCCAGGGTCGGCGCTTCGAACAGCAGGCGCAGGTTCAGTTCCAGCCCCAGTTTTTCACGCACTCGGGCAATCACTTGCGTGGCGGCGATGGAGTTGCCGCCGAGCAGGAAGAAATGATCGTCGCCAGCGACCTGTTTGACGTTCAGGTGTTCGGCCCAGATCTGACCGATCAGCGCTTGCAACTCAGAGGCCGTCGCAGTCGAGTCGTGGTCTTCAACAGTGGTCGTCGGGAATACCGCATAGCTGTCGAGGCTGCCATCGGCCAGGCGATTACGGCACGCCGAGCGTTGCAACTTGCCGCTGGAGGTCTTGGGTAACGCGCCGGGGTTGAGCAACACCACCACGCCCGGCGCCTCTTGATACGCTTCGGCCACGGCTTGTCGAATCGCTTTGATCAACGCTTCAGGCGCGAGGATTTTTTGCACGCTGCGACTGATTTCCGCAGCGATGCCAATGCCTTCCTGACCGTCGATGTTTACCGCGAAAGCCGCCACGCGACCTTTGCGCACCACCTCCACTTCACGCTCGATGGTCTGCTCGATGTCCTGTGGATAAAGGTTGTGCCCGCGCACGATCAGCATGTCTTTCAGGCGACCGGTGATGAACAGTTCTGCGCCGCGCATAAAGCCCAGGTCACCGGTGCGCAGCCAGGTCTGGCCAGCGTGCTGGACGAAGGTCTTGGCGGTGGCTTCGGGGTTGCGCCAGTAGCCATGGGCGATGCTCGGACCGCTGGCCCAGACCTCGCCGACGGCGTTGTCCGCCCGTTCATCGAGCGACACCGGGTCGACGATCAGTACCTCATGATCGGGCTGGCTGATGCCGCAACTCATGATGGCGCTGCCCTTGCCCGCTTCGGCACGGTTGTGCGTCAGCGCCTGATCGTCGACACGCAGGTGGCCGATGCCCTGGCCTCGCGGAGTACCCGCGACGAACAGCGTGGCTTCGGCCAGGCCATAGGAGGCCATGAAACTGTCCTGGGTGAAACCGCAGGGGGCGAACTTCTCGGCGAAGCGCTCCAGGGTGTCGAGACGGATCGGTTCGGAGCCGGAATACGCCACACGCCAGCCGCTCAGGTCGAGCCGCTCCAGCGCCGATTCGCTGACTCGCTCGCTGCATAACCGATAGGCGAAGTCCGGTCCGCCGCTGATGGTGCCGCCGTACTCGCTGATCGCTTCCAGCCAGCGCAACGGCCGGCCCAGGAAATACGCCGGCGACATCAACACGCAAGGCACACCGCTGAAAATCGGCTGCAACAGGCCGCCGATCAGGCCCATGTCGTGGTACAGCGGCAGCCAGCTGACGATCACATCGTCAGGGTTCAGATCAATGCCGAACCCGTGACGAATCAGCAACTCGTTGGCCACCAGATTGCCGTGGCTGACTTGCACGCCTTTGGGCAACGCGGTGGAACCGGAGGTGTATTGCAGAAAGGCAATGTGCTCGCCGGCAAGCTCCGGCGCGACCCAGCGTTCGGCCAGCGCGTTGTCGAGGGTGTCGACGCACAGCAGCGGCGGCGCCCCTTCTATTTGCTGCAACGCATCGCGCAGGCCCGCGCTGGTCAGCAGCAGGCGCGGTTCGGCATCGCCGATGATCGACAGCAGGCGCTCTTGATGATGACGCTTGGTCGACTCCGGTGGATAAGCCGGCACGGCGATCACGCCGGCATACAGGCAACCGAAGAAGGCCGCGACGTAATCCGAACCACTGGGAAACAACAACACCGCGCGATCGCCCAATTCGGCTTCGGCTTGCAGCGCAGCGGCAATCGTTCGTGCACGCTGATCCAGTTCGCGATAACTGAGCACCACAGCCTGATCCGGGGTTTCGGCGAGAAAACGCAGGGCCACCCGATCCGGCGTCAGGGCTGCGCGGCGCTGAAGGGCTTGGACCAGTGTGCTGGGGAGTTCGAACGCGTCGGTCATGAGGTTTCCTGCCTGAATTCGGTTTTCGGATGTCACGAGATCCCTGTAGGAGCGAGCCTGCTCGCGAAAAACCGGAGAACGCCACGGGGAGTCAGGCGCCCATCGTGATCGTTGACGACCATCGTGAGCGGGCTCGCTCCTACAGGGGGTATGCGGGTTGGGCTGTGCCATTCACCAATGAGAACGGATGAAGTCTTGAATTAATTAGTCAGCTGGATCGAACGCCAACCGGATTGAAGTGAGTCAACGTGTCGCCGTTCTCAGTCCGCACCGACAAGGCGCATTACTTCTCCTTCTCATTTGACAATAATTATCATTAAGCATAATTTGTCGCTCGATATGTCGGACGCCCCCTCTTCCTGGCGTCCCACTAACCTTTTGGCAGCAAGGTGATTTCCATGACGGAACAAGTGTCCACAAGCAGGTGCGATTCACCGCTACTTCAGGCCTTCGTCGACAATCGGCTGATCCTGGTCAAGATCGCAGCCCGCATCACCGGCTGCCGCTCCCGTGCCGAGGATGTGGTGCAGGATGCGTTTTTCCGGTTGCAATCGGCACCGCAGATCACCTCTTCGTTCAAGGCCCAGCTCAGCTACCTGTTCCAGATCGTGCGTAACCTGGCGATCGATCACTACCGCAAGCAGGCCCTGGAACAGAAATATGCAGGTCCCGAAGAGGAAGGCCTGAACGTGGTGATTCAGGGGGCGTCACCGGAAACCTCGCACATCAATTTTTCCACCCTGGAAAACATCGCCGATGCGCTCACCGAACTGCCGAGCCGCACCCGCTACGCCTTCGAGATGTACCGCTTGCACGGCGTGCCGCAAAAGGACATCGCCAAGGAACTCGGCGTCTCGCCGACCCTGGTCAACTTCATGATTCGCGATGCGCTGGTGCACTGCCGCAAGGTGTCGGGCAGCCGGGCCGATACCGGTGTCCGACGTTAAAAGCTTCGCGGGCAAGCCTCGCTCCTACGGGTCCAGTTTCGGTCACATTTTTGTGATTTAACTCGAATCCCGTAGGAGCGAGGCTTGCCCGCGATGACTGACTCAAGACCGCATCAGGCCAACTCACACCGCTCAAAAAACCGCTCACGCCCCAGCACCATCAATGCCGCGCGCTTGTGGGGAAAGTCGAACTCTTTCTCGCAATGAAAACGCTGATCCTGCATGTACCCGATCATCTTCGCGTTGTCGGCCCGAGGCTCGGCGACCACTCGCTGGGTACGCGGATTATCCAGAAACAGGAAATGCGTCAACGCCGATAACCAGCTCGCCACCTTGTGCGGGCCTCGGTGGTTTTCCTCACCCACCAACATGTGAATGCCACGGTCGTAATCACCGGCCTCGTAGAACGGCGCGATGCGATCTTCCTTGGCCCAGTAGGCTTCGAAGTAGGCAAATGGCTGGTCGTCGAAGCAGCCGATCAACGTCACTGTGTGGGGGTCGGCGTCAAGTTTGCTCAGGTACTGGCGATGCTGCTCGAGGCTGCCCTCCTCCTGCCAGAAACTGGCGACCCGCGGGCTGTTCTGCCAACGGTTGAAACGGGCCAGATCCAGGTCGATGTCCAGGGTACGCAGGGAAATCCACATCCCCAGACGCGCATCGAAACGCCGGTAGACCTCGCCTTTTGGCTTCAACGGCCGCAGCGGATGACGCTTGCCGCCACTGATGACCATTTG
Source organism: Pseudomonas putida (assembly GCF_050990305.1). Classification (GTDB taxonomy): domain Bacteria; phylum Pseudomonadota; class Gammaproteobacteria; order Pseudomonadales; family Pseudomonadaceae; genus Aquipseudomonas; species Aquipseudomonas putida_AH. Next base: position 4,625,605 of record NZ_CP158817.1, read on the forward strand.
CTGTGGATAACTGCCGGTCAGCGCCTGTCCCAGCCAAGGCTGGGGCTGTTGCCAGAACAGGGTGCGCTCGCAGCGATACAGGCCAGCCTTTTCCGTAAGAGTCAGCAGACCGCTGAGCAGTGCCTCCGTTGGGACTTTATCGAGTTGCCAGTTCAGTTGCTGACAGGCCGGGTCACGGGCGAACAGCCAGTAACTGGCCGCCCAAAGCGCGAGGTTGTCCGAGTGCCCCAAAGGCTGCACCAGCAGTTCGGCTTCGCGGCTCAGCCGCAGCTGGATCAGCGGTTGACCGTCGAGGCTGAGGCTCAGTCGGTTTTCGGTTTCATCGGCTACAAGACGGCGGCCTGTGGGCAGAGCCAACGTCGTCAGGTCATTCGGATTGGGCATGGAAGGGGCTCACGATAATCGTCGACAGTTCAACGATGGGACGTGTGCCGGGGCAGGAAATTTAAGGGAAACCTCGATCCCCTTGTGGGAGCGGGCTTGCTCGCGAAAGCGGTGTGTCAATCAATGTCTCTTTTTCTGACACTGCGCCTTCGCGAGCAAGCCCGCTCCCACATGAACTGGATCGGTCAGTGCGGGATCGGCACTACCGCAATCTTGTACGGGTCAAAAATCTTCAGCATCTGGCCATTGTCCCGCAACCCTTGCAGCAGCTTGCCGAACGCCTCTCCTGTGATCGGCGCGGCCGGACGCAGGATGGCGTAATGGTGATAGACCTGATCGATGCGATCGGAGATCAGCAACTGATCGGCGACTTGCAGATTGCGCAGAAAGTAGTCGCTCAGGTATGAGCGTGTGACCAGGGCAATGTCCGCGCGGCCACGCAGCACCATCAACAGGTTGCTGTCGTGGGAGTAGGTCAACGTGGCGTTGTAGTTTTGGGCGAGGTATTTGGGTTCGGCATTGAAGTTGGCGAACTCATAGTGATAACCGCTGAACAGCGCCAGGCGCTTGCCCGCCAGATCGGCAAAATAGTCTTGCTGGCGCACCGGTTGGCCTTCGGGTTGGCGCTGCGCGACGAAAATCTCGGCGTCCTCCAGGCCCATGTCGACATCGGTGCGAGGAATGTCCTGCCAGCCCCAGGCCGGGTTTTCGAAGATCGCCATGTCGATCCGGCCTTGCTTGAAGTCACCGAAGCGCCGGGGAATGGAGGTGGGAACCAACACGAATTGATAGTCGCTTTGCAGGACGTTGAGCGCCTCGACCAGTTGCGGCAGCAAACCGGTATCGGCACCATTTTCCGGGCGTACGGTGTAGGGCGGAAAGTGTGCAGCACCAATGCGCACCAGTTGTGCGGCCTGGGACGGCAACATGGGTAGCGCCGTGAGCGTTGCCAGCACAAGCCGTGAAACCGTCCGATTTGGCGAAAACATCAAAACTACCCACTCCCCGAAAATACTGCATCAATGCATTCAAGCTAGGCGGTTTCGCCCAGTTAGCCAGTTTCCTGCCGACCAACACACGCTTACTGTTTCTCCTCCAACACCAGAATCAGCGCCTCATCGGCCAACTGATCGAGGCTCATGCTGCCATCGGCGCGAAACCAGGTGGTGGTCCAGGACAGCGCCCCGGTGAGGAAGCGCCGGGTAATGAACACATCGCCACGAATGTAGCCGGCGCTCTTGGCCTCACCCAGCACCTGCAGCCAGATGTCTTCATAGATATCGCGCAACGCCAGGACTTTTGCCTGGCCTTCCTCGGACAGCGAGCGCCACTCGTAGACCAGCACCGCCATGGCCTCGCCACTGCCGCCCATGATCGACTGCAATTCACAGCGGATCAGCGCCAGCACCTGTTCGCGCACATTGCTGGCCTCGGCGATGGCCGCGCGCATCAAGGCCGTGTTGTAGAGGATTGTCTCCTCCATCACGGCGCGCAGGATTTCGTCCTTGCTTTTGAAGTGATGGAAGATACTGCCCGACTGAATGCCCACGGCACCGGCCAGATCACGCACGGTGGTGCGCTCGTAGCCTTTGTTGCGAAACAGGTGGGCCGCCACTTGCAGCAGCTTGCCACGGGCGCTGTCCGGATCGGTCAACTGGCCGTTGTCGACCAATTCACGCATGACCCTCAGGGCTTTTTGCTCGTCCACCCGTTCTCTCCTACAGTCGATCAATCACCAACGCCGATCCCACCAAAACGGCGGACTTGCGCGGGCAATTTAAGCTGGCATTGGCAACCAAGCAAGCGCTCGGGCCGAAGATATTTCAACCGTTTACAAACCAAGCGCTTGCTTGGTAGTCTCGATACATATCTGTCGGAGGTGGTTATGGAGTTGACTGCACCCAAAACGATTCGCATCGGTTGCGCCAGCGCGTTCTGGGGCGACACCTCGACCGCCGCCGCACAATTGGTCGATGGCGGACGCCTGGATTACCTGGTCTTCGATTACTTGGCCGAAATCACTATGTCGATCATGGCCGGCGCACGGATGAAAGATCCCCAGGCCGGCTACGCCAACGACTTTGTCGAAGTCTTGAGCCCTTTGCTCACGCAACTCGAAGAACAAAAAATTCGCGTCATCAGTAATGCCGGCGGGGTCAATCCGCAGGCTTGCGCCGCCGCCTTGCAAGCGGCGTGCAACAAGGCCGGAGTGGCCTTGAAGATCGCCGTGCTGCTGGGTGATGACCTGCAACCGCAACTCAAGCCACTCACCACTCGCGGCATTCATGAAATGTTCAGCGGCGCCCCACTGCCGCCCATGTGCGTCTCCACCAATGCATACCTCGGCGCGCCTGGCATCGTTGAAGCCCTGCGCCTGGGCGCGGACATCGTGATCACCGGGCGCGTGGTCGACAGCGCCGTGGTCAGCGCCGCGTTGGTGCATGAGTTCAACTGGCCGTGGAACGATTACGACAAGCTCGCCCAGGCAGCACTCGCCGGGCACATCATCGAATGCGGTGCGCAGTGCACCGGGGGCAATTTCACCGATTGGCGCGACGTGCCCGACTACGAGCACATTGGTTTTCCCATCGTCGAAGTCAGCGCCGACAGCCAGTTCATAGTCAGCAAGCCCGAAGGTTCCGGTGGCCTGGTCACGCCACTGACGGTGGGTGAGCAAATGCTCTATGAGATTGGCGATCCGCAGGCCTATCTACTGCCGGACGTGGTGTGTGATTTCACTCAAGTCAAACTGGTGCAGCAAGGTAAAAACGCCGTTCAGGTACACGGTGCGAAAGGGTTGCCACCCACCGATCAGTACAAGGTCAGCGCCACCTATCCGGACGGTTTCCGCTGTACCGCCAGTTGCCTGATTGCCGGTATCGATGCGGTCGACAAGGCCCGGCGTGTCGGCGAAGCGATCATCAACAAGACCTCGGAAATGTTCGCGCGGCGCGGCTGGGCGCCCTACAGTGAAGTAAGCCTCGAACTGCTCGGCAGCGAAACCACTTACGGCCCCCACGGCCAGCGCCGGGACAGCCGCGAAGTGGTGATCAAGCTCGCTGTGCGCCATCCCGACAAACAAGCCTTGATTGTGTTCTCCCGGGAAATCGCCCAGGCCGCCACTGGCATGGCACCGGGGTTGACCGGCATTGTCGGCGGTCGACCTACGGTGTATCCGCTGATCCGGCTGTATTCGTTCCTCATCGACAAAAGCGCCTGCCCCCTGGAAATCGAGCTGGCTGGCGAACGCTACCCTTGCGCCCTCCCCGCCCTGGATGCACTCGATACCGACGATTTGCCCACGCCCTTCGAACCACCCCAGCCCGAGGGCCCCGCCGACGCCAGCGTGGCGTTGATCAAACTCGCTGTGGCCCGCTCCGGTGATAAAGGCAACCACAGCAACATTGGGGTCATGGCTCGCCGGCCCGAGTACTTGCCATGGATCGCCGAGGCGTTGACCCCGGCCGTGATCGTCGACTGGATGAGCCATGTCCTCGACCCGCTCCATGGGCGTGTCGAACGCTGGTATCTACCCGCCACCCACAGCCTGAATTTCCTCCTGGAAAACGCCCTCGGCGGCGGTGGAGTTGCCAGCCTGCGCATCGATCCGCAAGGCAAGGCCTTCGCCCAGCAGTTGTTGGAGATCCAGATTCCGGTGCCGCAACGCATCGCCGACCAGGTCAATTAGAGGATTGTTGTCATGGCTTACGATTCGATTTTCAAAACCGATTTGTTTGCGGGCCAGACCATCATCGTCACCGGTGGCGGCAGTGGTATCGGCCGCTGTACCGCCCATGAACTGGCGGCCCTCGGTGCCCATGTGCTGCTGGTCGGGCGCAAGGCCGACAAACTAAAAAGCGTCGCCGCCGAGATTGCCGAAGACGGCGGCAAGGCCGACTGGATCGTCTGCGATATCCGTGATGAAGACGCGGTCAAGGATCGCGTCGGCGAGCTGATCAAAAAGCACGGCCCGATTCACGGTCTGGTCAACAATGCTGGTGGGCAGTACCCGTCGCCATTGGCCTCGATCAACCAGAAGGGTTTCGAAACCGTGATGCGCACCAATCTGGTGGGCGGTTTCCTGATGGCCCGGGAAGTGTTCAACCAGTCCATGAGCAAGCACGGCGGGGCCATCGTCAATATGCTCGCCGACATGTGGGGCGGCATGCCCGGCATGGGCCACTCCGGCGCTGCGCGTTCGGGCATGGACAACCTGACCAAGACCGCCGCCTTCGAATGGGGTTACGCCGGGGTGCGGGTCAACGCCGTGGCGCCGGGTTGGATCGCGTCCAGCGGCATGGACACCTACGAAGGCGCCTTCAAGGCGGTGATCCCGACCCTGCGTGAACACGTGCCCCTCAAGCGCATCGGTACCGAGTCTGAAGTGAGTGCGGCGATCGTGTTCCTGCTCAGCCCGGCCGCTGCGTTTATCAGCGGCAGCACCTTGCGCATCGACGGCGCCGCCAGTCTCGGCGGGCGGGCCTGGCCGATTCACAAGGCGACCAACAGTGAGTCGTACAACGGCTTCCACCGCGCCTATTTACCCGACGTACTGCAGCCCGACGTGCTCAAGGACAAGGAATAACCCATGCCGGTGATTCAGTCGCAACTCGATCCCCACAGCGAACAGTTCACTCGCAATCGCGAGGCGATGCTGGACGCGATCGAACAGGTCCGGGTACTTGAACAGAATCTGTTGAACAAGGCTGCCGAGGCCAAAGCCAAATTCGATAAACGCGGGCAGTTGCTGCCCCGCGAACGCCTCAACCTGCTACTGGACCCCGGCGCACCGTTCCTCGAACTGGCGAGCCTGGCCGGCTACAAACTGCACGACGACAAGGATGGCAGTTCGGCCGGTGGCGGATTGATCGCGGGGATCGGTTATGTGTCCGGCGTGCGGGCATTGATCGTGGCCAACAACAGTGCGATCAAGGGCGGGACTATTTCCCCCAGCGGCTTGAAAAAGTCCCTGCGCCTGCAACAGATCGCCATGGAAAACAAACTGCCGGTGATCACCCTCGCCGAAAGTGGCGGTGCCAACCTCAACTACGCGGCGGAGATTTTCGTCGAAGGCGCGCGCAGCTTTGCCAATCAGGCGCGGATGTCGGCCATGGGCCTGCCGCAGATCACCGTGGTGCACGGCTCGGCCACGGCAGGCGGCGCTTATCAGCCGGGCTTGTCGGACTACGTAGTGGTGGTGCGTGGCAAGGCCAAGCTGTTTCTCGCCGGCCCCCCCTTGTTGAAAGCGGCCACCGGCGAAGTCGCCACTGACGAAGAACTGGGTGGTGCCCAGATGCACGCGCAAACCGCCGGCACCGCCGAATACCTGGCTGAAAACGATGCTGACGGCGTGCGTCAGGTGCGCGAGATCGTCAACCTGTTGTCATGGAACGATCAGTTGCCATGGCGCCCCGAACCGCAATGGGAAGAACCGCTCTACCCTATCGATGAACTGCTGGGGCTGATTCCGGATGACCCGAAAAAGCCCTACGACGTGCGTGAAATCATTGCCCGTATTGCCGACGGCTCGAACTTTCTCGACTTCAAGAACGAGTTCGATCAGCAGACCGTTTGCGGTCATCTGAAAATCCAGGGTCGCACCTGCGGCTTCATTGGCAACAACGGCCCGATCACCCCCAAGGGGGCAAGCAAGGCCGCACAGTTCATTCAACTGTGCGACCAGAGCCAGACACCGTTGCTGTTTTTCCACAACACCACCGGTTTCATGGTCGGCACCGAGTCGGAGCAGCAAGGCGTGATCAAGCATGGCGCCAAGATGATCCAGGCGGTGGCCAATGCCCGAGTGCCGAAACTCACCATCGTGGTGGGCGGGTCCTATGGCGCCGGCAACTACGCGATGTGCGGCCGAGGCCTTGATCCGCGATTCATCTTCGCCTGGCCCAACAGCCGCACGGCGGTGATGGGAGGCGCCCAGGCCGGCAAGGTGCTGCGCATTGTCACAGAGGCCAAACAGGCCAAGGACGGCCTGGTACCCGACCCGAAAATGCTCGACATGCTGGAACAGGTCACCGCGCAGAAACTCGACGCCCAGTCCACGGCGCTCTATGGCAGCGCCAGCCTGTGGGACGACGGTTTGATCGATCCACGCGATACCCGAACCTTGCTCGGTTATCTGCTGGATATCTGTCATGAGGCCGAGGTGCGGCCACTGCAAGCCAATAGTTTTGGCGTAGCGCGTTTTTAATTTGATCGTTCCCACGCTCTGCGTGGGAACGAGCGGGTTTGTCAGGAGAACAATAAAAATGATCTTCACCCAGGAACACGAAGCACTGCGCCGCACCGTCCGCCAATTCGTCGACCACGACATCAACCCGCACGTCGAGGAATGGGAAAAAGCCGGGCGGTTTCCGATCCATGAGATTTTTCGCAAGGCCGGAGACCTCGGCCTGCTGGGCATTTCCAAACCGGAAAAATTCGGCGGCATGGGGCTCGACTACAGCTACTCGATCGTCGCCGCCGAAGAGTTCGGCACCATTCATTGCGGCGGCATCCCGATGTCCATCGGCGTGCAGACTGACATGTGCACCCCAGCCCTGGCACGTTTCGGCTCCGATGAACTGCGTGACGAGTTTCTGCGCCCGGCGATCAGCGGCGAGCAAGTCGGCTGCATCGGCGTCTCCGAGGTCGGGGCCGGTTCCGACGTGGCCGGGTTGAAAACCACGGCACGCAAGGACGGTGACGACTATGTGATCAACGGCAGCAAGATGTGGATCACCAACTCGCCGAGCGCCGACTTCATCTGCCTGCTGGCCAACACCTCCGACGACAAACCGCACATCAACAAGTCGCTGATCATGGTGCCGATGAACACCCCCGGCATCAGCCTCAGCTCGCACCTGGACAAGCTCGGCATGCGCAGTTCGGAAACCGCCCAGGTGTTTTTCGACAACGTGCGCGTGCCCCAACGCAACCGCATCGGCCATGAAGGCGCAGGCTTCATGATGCAGATGCTGCAGTTTCAGGAGGAACGCCTGTTCGGCGCGGCGAACATGATCAAGGGCCTGGAATATTGCGTCGACAGCACCATCGAGTACTGCAAGGAGCGCAAGACCTTCGGCAGTGCCCTGATCGACAACCAGGTCATTCACTTTCGCCTGGCCGAATTGCAGACCGAAATCGAATGCCTGCGGGCGCTGGTCTATCAGGCCACCGAGCAATACGTCAAAGGCCAGGACGTCACGCGCCTGGCCTCCATGGCCAAACTCAAGGCCGGTCGGCTGGGTCGCGAGGTCAGCGACAGCTGCCTGCAATATTGGGGCGGCATGGGCTTCATGTGGGACAACCCGGTGGCCCGCGCCTATCGCGATGTGCGGCTGGTGTCGATCGGCGGCGGGGCCGACGAAATCATGCTGGGGATCATCTGCAAACTCATGGGTATCCTGCCGGGGAAAAAGAAATGAGCCACCTGCCCGATTGCCAGACACTGTTGCTGGACCAGCACAATGGTGTGCTGCACATCACCCTTAATCGCCCGCAATGCCGCAATGCCATGAGCTTGCAGATGGTTACCGAACTGCGCGCGGTGCTGACGGCGGTACGCGATAACCGTGCTGTTCGCGCCCTGGTGATCGCCGGCGTCGGCGGACACTTCTGTGCCGGCGGCGATCTCAAGGACATGGCCAACGCCCGCGCTCAGGGTGCAACGGCGTACCGCGAACTGAACCGAGCCTTCGGTGCGCTACTGGAAGAAACCCAGCAAGCGCCGCAGGTGGTGATCACCGTGTTGCAAGGCGCGGTATTGGGTGGTGGCTTGGGTCTGGCGTGCGTCAGCGATATCGCCATGGCCGATCATCAGGCGCAATTCGGTTTGCCGGAAACCAGCCTCGGCCTGTTGCCGGCGCAGATCGCGCCATTCGTGGTCCAGCGCATCGGCCTGTCCCAGGCCCGACGCCTGGCTCTGACAGCAGCACGCTTCGATGGCACCCAGGCGCGGCGAATGGGCCTGGTGCATTTTGTCGAACAGGATCCGCAGGCATTGGCCGAGCGCCTCGATGAAGTGCTGGCCCATGTGTTGTGTTGTGCGCCGGGGGCGAATGCGGCGACCAAGAAACTGTTGTTGGCCAGTGCCGTGCAGCCGACGGGGGAATTGCTGGATGAGGCGGCCGAGTGGTTTAGCGAGGCGGTGACGGGCGCGGAAGGCGTCGAGGGGACCATGGCTTTTCTGCAAAAAAGAAAACCGGGGTGGGCCCCTTAAAAGCCTCGCTCCTACGGGATTTCACACGATCTGTAGGAGCGAGGCTTGCCCGCGAAGAGGCCCACACATCCACCGCAAATCCAAAGGGATAACCCAATGCCCGGACTCACAAAAATCCTCATCGCCAACCGCGGTGAAATCGCCTGCCGCATCCAGCGCACGGCCCAGGCCCTGGGCTATCGCACCGTCGCCGTGTTCAGCGACGCCGATGCCGATGCGCTGCATGTGCAAATGGCCGACGAAGCCGTGCACATTGGCCCTTCGGCGGTGCAACAGTCGTATCTGAACATCCCGGCCATCATCGACGCGGCCCGCCGCACAGGCGCCGACGCGATCCATCCGGGCTACGGATTTCTCTCGGAGAACGCCGGGTTCGCCCGCGCTTGCCAGGCTGCCGGCATTACCTTTATCGGGCCCAGCCCCGAAGCCATCGAACTGATGGGCAGCAAACGCCTGTCGAAAATCGCCATGATCGAGGCCGGCGTGCCGTGCATTCAGGGTTACCAAGGTGCCGATCAGGATGACGCGAGCCTGAGCCGCGAAGCCGAACGCATCGGCTATCCGCTGATGATCAAGGCCAGTGCCGGGGGTGGCGGGCGCGGTATGCGGCTGGTGCACGATGCCGGTGAGTTGCTCGAACACATTCGCACCGCGCGCTCCGAAGCCCTGCACGGTTTCGGTAGCGATGAACTGATCCTTGAACAAGCGTTGATCGAGCCGCGGCATGTCGAAATTCAATTGTTTGGTGACCAGCACGGCAACCTGATTTTCCTCGGCGAACGTGATTGTTCGATCCAGCGCCGCCATCAGAAAGTCATCGAGGAAGCCCCCTGTCCGGTCATGACCGAGCCGTTGCGCCAAGCCATGGGAGAAGCAGCGCTCAAAGCCGGTCGCGCGGTGAACTACGTGGGCGCCGGCACCGTGGAGTTCCTGCTCGATGCAAGCGGTCGGTTTTACTTCCTGGAGATGAACACCCGCCTGCAAGTGGAACACCCCGTCACTGAACTGATCACCGGTCTGGACCTGGTGGCCTGGCAACTGAACATCGCCGAAGGACAAGCGCTTCCACTGCGCCAGGAGCAGGTGCAACTCAAGGGTCATGCCATGGAAGTGCGCCTGTATGCCGAGGACCCGACCCAAGGGTTTGTGCCCCAAACCGGGCGTATCGCCGCCTGGGAACCGGCACTGCAAAGCGGCGTGCGAACCGATGATGGCTTGATCGAAGGCGGGGACATCAGTCCGTTTTACGACCCGATGCTGGGCAAGATCATTGCCCATGGTGCCACCCGTGAAGAAGCCCGTCGCAAGCTGTTGCGGGCTGTGCAAGACAGTGTGTTGCTGGGGGTGCAGAGTAATCAGCGCCTGCTCGCCAGCCTGTTGCAACACCCGCAATTCATCAGCGGCGAATTCAGCACCGCGTTCATCGCACAACACTTCGCCGACCATCCATGCCTGCAGGCTCACGTACCGAGCGCCGAAGAGCTGGCGATTGCCGTGGCCCTGCTCTATCAGGCATCGGCACAAGCCCATCGCGGTGCGTTGGCCGGTTGGCGCAACAACGCCAGCGTGCCGCTGCACTATCGACTCGGCGCGCAGAATCAGGAGTGGTCGGTGAGCCTGGACGCCGTACCGGGCGAGGCCTTCCGGATTCAAGTGGCCGATCGCCGCCTGGAACTGAGGATCCTTGACTGCGATGGACATTGGGCCACCTTGGTCATCGACGGCATCCGTCAACGCTGTGCCTACCGACTGCAAGCCGATCAGCTCTATCTGTTTACCCGTCCGGGCAGCCTTCGCCTGGAGGACCGGACCCAGGCCCTGGTCAGTAGCCAGGCGACTGTCAGCACCGGCACCCTCAAGGCCCCGATGGATGGCGCCATCGTCGATGTACTGGTCAGCGAGGGTAGCCCGGTCAGCAAGGGTCAATTGCTGGTCGTACTGGAGGCCATGAAAATGGAGCATCCGCTCAAATCGGGTATCGACGGCGTACTCAAGCGTTTGCAAGTGCGGGTCGGTGATCAGGTCAAGAATCGTCAGGTATTGTTGGAGGTTGAATAAGCCGCTAGGCGGAACTGCCGGGTTTGGCTACGCTCAAAAACTATCAGTATGCCGATACTAGGAACCCTGCAATGCCTCAATGGCTGGTCATTGATTTGGAAGCCACCACCGATGAGGGTGGCTGGCCAGTAACGGAAATGGAAATCATCGAAATCGGCGCCACCCTGGTGGACCGCAAAGGGCACGAACTGGATCACTTCCAGTGCTTTGTGCGGCCCTTGCGGCGGCCGCTGCTGACGCCTTTTTGTCGACAACTGACACACATCGCCCAGACCGATGTCGATACAGCACCGACGCTCAGCGATATCTGGCCGTCATTCGAGCAATGGCTGGGGCGATACCATTCACAACTCGAAGGCTGGGTCAGTTGGGGCGATTACGATCGCCAGCAGCTCATCCAGGAATGGCAGCGCCTGCAACTCGACAGTTTCCTGAGCCGTGTACCGCACATCAACCTCAAACAACGCTTTGCCAAGGCCCGCCGGCTGGAGCGCCCGCTGGGGCTCAACGGCGCGCTGCAACTGGCGGGCCTGCAATTTACCGGGCAACAACACCGGGCGCTGGAAGATGCGCGCAATACCGCGCGGCTCCTGCCGCAGATTCTCCCTCCTTTGGAGAGGTGACGACGCCGGCCCCCTTGTGCATACTGGCCGGCCCTTTTTAGCCCTTTTCGAGGAATCGCCCATGTTTAAAGTCAACGAGTACTTCGACGGCACCGTCAAGTCGATCGCCTTTGGCACCGCTGAAGGTCCGGCGACCATCGGCGTCATGGCCGCGGGCGAATACGAATTCGGCACCAGCCAGCGTGAAATCATGCACGTGGTGTCCGGCGCCCTGACCGTCAAGCTGCCTGACAGCAACGACTGGGAAACCTTCGCCGCCGGCAGCCAGTTCAACGTGCCCGCCAACAGCAAGTTCCAGCTGAAAGTGGCCGTCGACACCGCTTACCTGTGCGAATACCGCGGTTAAACCCTCGGGTTTTCATGGCGACAAAAAACGCCCGTGTCTTTGAAGACACGGGCGTTTTTCATTTCAGGGCGATTATTCCAGGATTGTCACCGGCATACCGACCTCAAGTCGGCCAATGCCGTCATTGACCAGATTCTGGCCAAACATCGCGCCATCGGCCTCGGCGCGGTACTTCTGCAAGGTCGCCAAGGGCTCGCGATCTTCGCTGCGAACACCGGTTTGCGGGTCGATGGTGGTCAGGATGCACCGTGAACACGACTTGACCACTCGGAACTCGACGTCACCGATGCGAATGCGTTTCCAACCATCTTCGGCATAAGCCTCACTGCCCTCGATCACCAGATTCGGGCGAAAACGCAGCATTTCCAGTGGGCGCCCGACCTTTTGCGACAAATCTTCCAGCGACGCCTGGCCGATCAGCAACAGCGGGAAACCATCGGCAAACGCCACCTGATCATCGTCTTTGCCATAGCCCGCCTCGGTCATCCGTGCGCGATCCAGCGGCACTTGCACCAATCGCGTCGGCTTGCCAATGAATTCACTGACCCAGGCGCCCGCTGCGTCGCCGGCGTCCGGTACACGCAAGGTGTCGCGCCAGATGGTCACGCCGCGCAGTGGCGCGTCACTGCCCGGAAGCGCAATGTCGATCGGTGAATGGCCGGGGGCATCGAGGGTCAGGCCACCTTCGGCATTCCACAATGCGGACAGTTGGCTCATCTGCGCCACTGCGCGCTGGGTCAGGAAGCGTCCGCTGGCCTCGTCCACCAGCATCCAGCGCCGATCTCCGTCCAGTCCCAGCTTGTCCAGGCCAATCTGTTGCAAGGTCTCGCCCTTGCCGGATTTCAACGGATAACGGTAAAGCGCGCTCAGACGTAGCATGGCCAGCTCCCTGTGGGCAAAGCGTCACCCTATACGAGCTTTAACACCGAATCAAAAGTGCGAACCCGCGTAGGAGCTGTGTAGGAGCTGCGTAGGAGCTGTCGAGTGCAACGAGGCTGCGATCTTTTAATCTAAAAAACCAACATCAAAAGATCGCAGCCTGCGGCAGCTCCCACACAGGAGGGTAAGCGGCTTTATGCAGGGACGGCATCCAGCATCAAACGCTGGCGCACCACGTCGACCAATTTGTCCGGCTGGAACTTGGAGAGGAAGTTGTCGCAGCCGACCTTTTTGACCATCGAGTCGTTGAAGCTGCCGGACAGGGACGTATGCAGTACCACATAGAGGCCACGCAGACGCGGATCGTTGCGGATTTCCGTGGTCAGGCGATAACCATCCATCTCCGGCATTTCCGCGTCGGTGAAGACCATCAGCAATTTATCGGTCATGTGCACGCCCGTGTCGGCCCAGGCCTTGAGCATGTTCAGCGCCTTCAAACCATCACTGGCGATGTGCATTTTCACCCCCAACTGACCCAAGGTGTCGCGCAATTGCGCCAACGCCACATTGGAGTCATCCACCAACAGCACTTCACGGCCACGGGCGCGCTCCAGTACCGGGTCGGCCAGTTTTTCGCGAGATACCTTGGCGTTGTAGGGGACGATTTCGGCCAGGACTTTTTCCACGTCGATGATTTCCACCAACTGATCGTCGACCTTGCTGATGGCCGTGAGGTAATGCTGGCGACCGGCGCTGCCCGGTGGCGGCAGAATGGCTTCCCAGTTCATGTTGACGATACGGTCCACGCCACCGACCAGGAACGCCTGCACGGAGCGGTTGTACTCGGTGACGATAATCGTGCTGTTCGGCCCCGGCACCAGCGGGCGCATGCCAATGGCCTGGGACAGGTCGATCACCGGCAGAGTCTGACCACGCAGGTTGACCACGCCGCAAACGAACGGATGGCGTTGAGGCATGAGCGTCAGTTTTGGCAGTTGCAAAACTTCCTGCACTTTAAATACGTTAATCGCGAACAATTGCCGCCCGGCGAGCCGGAACATGAGAATTTCCAGGCGATTCTCACCCACCAGTTGCGTACGTTGGTCTACCGTATCGAGAATGCCAGCCATTAATGACTCCAGGGCTTTAACTGATGAATTCACTAGTAGAGGGTTATCGGCTGTTTCCGCCGGATCTTGACCCCTCGTGAAATGCCACGCGCAACGATTGATGTCACATTAACATCATGCTTTACTGGCGCTGTGATTTTCATCTGCTACATTATCTTCGGCGCGACCACTGTTTGCGCCATAGGTTCCGTCGCGTAAGGGATTCCCCTACCGACAATCAGGCACAACCTGATATTCGCGATATCCAATAGCCATTAATGTGACGCCATTCTCATTGCATGAATGGAGTCAGGCTTTTGTGTGCGATCGCCGGTCAGTGGCCAACCACCCCCTCAAGCAGTTCCACAGCCTCGGTTCAGGCGGGCCGGAACGCGATCTCACGACGAAATGGTTACGTCGGGACGCCCATCGTCCTCGTCGACACACACGACATTCCCCCATCAGTCATGACGTTGTGGAGATAAGCATGCCGGACAATCGTAAAGAGTGGGCGAAGCGGGTCCCCGAATTTCTCGTCGAAGCCGAATCACTGCTGGCCAAGACCGAGGAGTGCCTGAGTCATCTGCAACTGATCAGCAATGACAAGGACGCCATCGACTGCATGCTCAGCACCCTGCTCAAACTCGCCAGCAAGGCGGACGCCCTTGCGCTGGCGGCCGTCTCGGAGTTTTCGCTGCACATTCATGGTTTGCTGAACCACGCGCACAACCACATGGAACTGCACGACGAAGCCCTGAATGCGTTGAAAGACTGCCTGACGTTGATCGCCTGGCAACTTGAACTGATTGACCAGAAAACCGGCCAACTGAGTCTCGACGAAACCGAACAGACGACCCTGATCGAAGCCTTTGCCTTTCAGGTCGGACAAAGCCAGTTCCAACTCCCTGTTAATTCCAAACCGTTCACACTCGTTCCCTACCTGGAACGGCAGGCTTAGATCCACAGAACTGTGTCTAACTTCACACTTTATAACCAAGATTGCGCGGTAACTTGAACGCACTCATGTCGCAATTGATTAATACATATCCAATAACGACAACCTCAAATAAATATCCATTCCTCCGGGCACTTGAATGCCTGTCATGACTAGGGCTTTTCCTGGTATCAAAGGGCAGTGATCCATGGCTGATCATTTTCTCAACGGCGTCGACAAGTACACTGTCCCAATGGGGGATTGACGCCCGGAACGCGCTGTTTCCTGACTCCACGGACATATATCGGATGCGCGACCAACGGTATCTTAAGTGGTACTATGCCGCCCATTAGTTGACGTCAATTAATGGCAACTTGACTGCCAGTCGGTTGTCCGATCAAGTTTCATGCTGGAACTCTTGTACGGAAACTATGCGCCATTGATTTCAATGTACAACATTACAAAACAGAGGCCTGTCAGCGAGCATGACCGGTCTGCCCGCAGCGAACATCCATTGGCTCCATCCGCTATGTACGCCAGCTTCAAGTCAATCGCCACGTGGCCACCTTCCCGAGAAAACGCGCGCCGGTTCACGCTGGTGCTATGCGCCTGCTCTACGTTCGGCAACCTGCTGACCTATGGTTTATCCATTCACCTGCCGCTGGCTTTACTGGTGCTCAACATCGCGGCGCTGAGTTGTGTCTGGGTCCAATATCGCCTGTCGCGCAAGTCGATCAAGTTTCAGCCGCAGGAACTGGCCGATCGCTTGCTCCAGGTCCAGGAAAACGAACGTCACCGACTCAGTCGGGAACTGCATGACGATATCGGCCAGTTACTGACGGCTGCCAAGCTTCAAAGCGACTGGCTCAGACGCCGAATGCCTGAAGAACTCCAGGGGCAATGCTCCGTTCTGTGCGACACCCTGGAAGAAACCCTTGCCAAAGTCCGCGATGTATCAGCCATCCTCAATCCCCGGCAATTGACCAGCCTCGGGCTGGAAGCCAGTCTGCGTGCACATTTACTCAAGACGCTGGCCAATACCTCCGTGCACTGGAGCCTGGAATGCCATCAACGCCTGACCGGGATACCCGAAGAAATGGCGGTGGCCGCCTTTCGCATTACCCAGGAAGCCGTCACCAACATTCTGCGGCATGCCCAGGCAAAGAATCTTCTGATCTGCCTGCAACGCTTGCCGCAAGGCCTGTCACTATCGATCAGTGACGACGGGCAGGGATTCGCCCCGGCCACAGATCCGGGTCGTGAGGGACAGCGCGGCATGGCCGGGATGTCGGAGCGGATCAATCAACTGGGCGGTACCCTGACCGTTACCAGTGAACCGGGTAAAGGCACTCAAATCGAAGCTCTCTTCCCCTGGGCGCCCCGCGCGCTCGAACGGGCCTGTACGAATAAGGTTATGCATTGACTTGTAACTTACTTCTGGTGGATGACCACTCGCTGATCAGGGCAGGCGTGCGCGCCCTGGTGCTGGATCTTCCTGGTTACGCGGTTGTTGGCGAGGCCAATGACGGTTCGCAGTTGCTGGACATGGTCGAGCATTTGTCCCCGGATATCGTGCTGCTGGATATCTCCATGAAGCAGACCGGCGGACTTGAAGCCTTGCAGCAACTCAAGCGGATCCGTCCACAAAGCAAGGTGCTGATCCTGTCGATGCATACCGACCCGGCGCTGATCATGCAGGCGCTGGAGTCCGGGGCTCATGGCTATTTGCTCAAGGACACCACGGCCACCGAACTGGAACATGCGCTGGAAGCTTTGCGTAACAACGAACGCTACCTGAGCCCGGCCATTGCCCATACCGTCATCACACAGGCACTGACCCGAAGCCAGAAAACCCCTGAACCGGCAGACTCGCATGGTTTGACCGCCCGCCAACTGGAAATCCTGCGCTTGATTGTTCGTGGCAAATCCACCCGGGAAATCGCCAACGGCCTGGGCCTGAGCGTCAAAACCGTTGAAACCCACCGTTCACAGATCATGAAGCGCTTGCAGATCTTTGATGTGGCAGGCCTGGTACTGTTCGCCGTGCGCGAGCAGATCATCAGTCTGGACGACTGACAGATTCCGTCGCAGCCAACAGCGCCGAGCCTTCAGGCAAGTGCACCCGAAGCGCTGCTGGCCGCGCTGTAAAACGCAAACTGTCACCCTCCAGTGGTTCGCCATCGAGGTTGATATAGAGACCTTCGCTGACCTTGATCTCGACCCATGGCAGGCGGGCTCGCACGAACAGGCTATCGATACCGAAGCCATCGGCCAGCAGGTTTTTCAAGGTGCCGACCACTTCCTGGGGGGCTGGCAAAATGCTTATATCGAGCAACCCGTCGTCAACCAATGCGTGCGGGCACAATACGTGACCGCCGCCCGCCTGCCGGCCATTGCCGATGCCCAGCGCCAACAGATCGCCACGCCAGTGAAAATCCGGGCCGTGCAGCTCGCCGTAAGCGGCGTGCAACTCGCTGAAGCGTGACAGGCCAGTGAACAAATAAGCGGCGCCGCCGAGCACCTTTTTCAGCTCCTCGGAAGTATTGGCCGTCACCCGACTGCCAAATCCGCCCGTGGCCATGTTCAAGAACACTTGCCCACCGACCTCCCCCAAATCAATGGCGGTCGGCGTCACGTCCAACAAATCCAGTGCCTTGTCCGGCTCCTGAGGCACCCCGGCGGCACGCGCGAAATCGTTGGCTGTTCCCAGCGGCATCAAAACCAGACTGGCCTGCGTCGAATGCGCAGTCATGGCCTCGGCGATATCACGCAGAGTGCCGTCACCGCCACCGGCGATGATCTGTTTGAAACCTGCGGCCAGTGCTTCATCCACCAGACGCTGGGCGTCACCGGCTTCCCAGGTCAACCGGACGGCCAGCTCCCAGCCTTGTTCACGCCGGTTTTCGACGGCCCTGCGAACTACTTCGTTGAGGGCTTGCTTGCCGTGCAAAATCAACAGCGCCTTGCGATCACTCATTGATGGTCACTCCCAGGATTGAATGGCATATGGGAAATGTTGACCTCGCAGGACTTGATAAAAATTCGCAGGCGTTGGAATTAAATCGAATTGAGCACTCTTAAGTCCTACACGGCGCGATTTTTCTTACAAAACGTGAGGAATCGGCTCAATTGACCCAAAAGTGTGATTGGTCCACTTTGGTGCCTGTGGTTTTCAGTGATCAGCAGGACTCACACAAGGACGTGCCATGCAGAGCCATGACCTTAAGCTACCGGTATTTCCCGTCGCACCGCCCGCAGGGAAACAGACCGATCACCAGACTGAAATCAAAAACAACGTAAAACCCAATGGAGAAGTCGATATGGAGCCTCGTGCCGTTGAGCTGGAGACCCACCTCAAATACATCCGCAAAAACATGGAAGAAGTTCGCAGTGACGTCAGATCCATCAAGCACAGGCTTGCGTATGCCGCTGGCGGCGCAGCCGTGGTACTCGGACTACTTGGCTGGATCGCCAACAGCCGTTTCGACCAGGTCGTGACACTGCTCCTGGCTCATTGATCAGCCATGAACGCAAAAACCCGGTTCGATAAACCGGGCTTGCGTGGCAACACGGTCGAGAGGGTTAGCTGATGACTTCACTCAGTGGAATGAAGTACACACAATCTCCAGCAACCAGCGTCCGATCTTCCAACACTTCTACCAATCCATCGGCCCAGGCGGCACTGCGCAACACCCCGGAACTCTGATTCTTGTAGATGATGGCGCTTCCGTTCTCCAGGCGACCACGCAAGTACTCACGTCGATTCCCGGCCACGGGCCAGTCAAACCCTGCTGGCACCTGCACCTTCAACGGTTCCACCTGCATGACGCCCTGACGACGCAAAAGATAAGGCCTGGCCAACAAGGCAAAAGTCACCAAGGTTGATGCTGGATTCCCAGGCAGGCCAATGACCGGCACGCCGCGAAAATGCCCGAATGTCAGAGGCTTGCCAGGCTTGATGGCGAGCTTCCACAAACTCAGCTCCCCTTCCTCGCGCAAGGCAATGCCTAGAAAATCAGCCTCCCCCACCGACACGCCACCGGTTGAAAGAATCAGATCGACATCTTTCAAGTCACCAAGTCGCGTACGCGTGGCGACCAAATCATCTGGAAGAATGCCAGCGTCGATGACTTCACAACCCAAACGCTGCAACCAACTGCAGAGCAAAACACGATTGCTGTTATAGATCTGACCTGGTCCTAGTGCCTGCCCAGACTCAATCAACTCATCTCCGGTCGACAAAACCGCAACGCGAACCTTGCGAATCACATCCAGCTCGGCACACCCCAGCGAAGCGGCCAGGCCTTGTTCAATTGGCCCCAGACGCGTACCTGCCGGAAGAATCAATTCACCAACCGTGGTCTCCTGGCCTTGTGGACGAATGTTTTGCCCAATGGTCAGTGTTTCGGTGAAACGTACTCGCTCATCCGCCTGTACTTCGGCATTTTCCTGCATCTCGACACAATCGGCGCCCGCTGGAACGGGAGCACCCGTGAAGATTCGAGCACAGGTTCCCGGTTGCAGTGTGTCAGGCGCCTGCCCGGCGAAAATTTTCTGGCTTACGGCCAGCGGCTCTCCTGTCCAGTCGGCCATGCGCAGGGCATAACCGTCCATGGCACTGTTGGGCCACGGTGGCAGGTCCAGCGTCGACACCAGATCATTGGCCAGCACCCGCCCCTGAACCTGTGCCAATGGCAAGCGCTCGCGGTCGACAATCCTTGAGGCGTGAGCCATTTCCAGCAATCGCGCCAGCGCCACTTCGACCGGCATCAGGCTGCCGGTCTTGCCTGGCTTACCCGCGGGATTCACAGGGAGCCGCCTGTTTCAGATGAGTGACAAAGTTGCAGGGACGATGCCGCGAATCCAGCTGCTCGCCCAGAATACCGTCCCAACCAGTGCGCACAGCATTGGTCGAACCCGGCAAACAGCATACCAGCGTGCCATTGGCAAGCCCGGCCAGAGCGCGGGATTGAACGGTCGACGTGCCGATATCCGCCACCGAAATCTGTCGGAACAGCTCACCAAACCCATCGACTTGTTTATCCAGCAAGCAGCTCACCGCTTCCGGAGTGCTATCGCGCCCGGTGAAACCGGTGCCGCCAGTAATCAGCACCACCTGTACGACATCGTCGGCAATCCAGTTAGCGACTTGCGCACGAATTTTGTAGAGATCATCTTTGAGCAACACCCGGCAAGCCAGGTGATGGCCGGCAGCCGTCAATCGGTCGACAAAGACTTGTCCTGAGGTATCGGTTTCAAGGGTACGGGTGTCGCTGACCGTCAGCACCGCGATGTTCAGCGGGACGAAAGGTACATCAGCCTTGGCTTTCATAGGCTCATCCAGTTGTAGGAGAAACAGCCCGGTGTTATATCACAGCGCCCTATTTATCCGCCGCCCCCATGGAGGCACAGCATGACCTCTAACTCGGATTTACCGCCGTGCTCCATTCTCCTCCTGGCGGGTGGTCGCGGGCAGCGCATGGGCGGCCAGGATAAAGGGTTGGTGGAATGGCACGGTGAGCCTTTGATCGCACACCTGCATCGCAAGACGCGCTCACTGAGCGATGACCTGATCATCTCCTGCAACCGCAACCTGGAAAAATACGCACCCTATGCCGACCAATTGGTTCATGACGATGAAGGGGATTTTCCTGGGCCATTGGCCGGTATTCGCGCAGGCCTGAAGGCGGCTCGCCATACGCATCTGCTGGTCTTGCCTTGCGATGTGCCGCGCATTGATGACGCCCTGCTCGCCAGCATGCGCGAAACCGCCAGCCAACACCCCGACAAGCCCTTGATGCTGCGCCACGGCGACCATTGGGAACCGCTGCTATGCGTGATTCCCGTGGCACTTCGCAAGGCGTTCGACAGCGCCTGGAGCGAGGGCGAGCGCAGCCCAGGACGACTCATGCGAAAGCTGGGCGCAACTGCACTACAGTGTTTAGACAACGACCCGCGCTTGGCCAACCTCAATACACCAGAACTGTTAAGCGCGCACAACACTGTGTCAGACTGACTGCACCCGAGGAACTTGCACGTGTTGCATACGTCTGAAGCTCAGTAACCAAAGTATTCAAATTCGGAGACATACCCCATGACTCAACGGACGCTGGCCACTTTCATGCTTGCACTGGGCCTCGCTACCCTCGCCGGTTGCTCATCGCCAACAGTGATCACCTTGAATGACGGTCGCGAAATCCAGGCCGTCGACACGCCACACTTTGACAAGGATTCGGGCTTCTACGAATTCGAACAACTGGATGGCAAGCAAACTCGCATCAACAAGGATCAGGTTCGCACCGTTAAAGAGCTGTAATCTGCGCGGCGACTACCGGATACAAAAATGCCCCGACTTGTCGGGGCATTTTCTTGTCTGGCACCGTGAATTATGGGTTCGGTTCTTTCGCAAGGTTACCCACTCGCGTCAATGCCTGCGTGGCTTCGGTAATACATTTTCTGTCGTCGTTCGCCGAGTTCGCCGCTTCCGCACTGGCCTGCATGCGTTTGACTTCCATGGTGGCGTTTTCGGGCGTAGCCGGCAGGCTGGCGACCTTATCCCTGAGCTCCTGGAGCTTGATCGTGCAAAGGTCGTGCTCCCCTGCAGCGAATACCGGGGAAGCCAACAGTGCCGCACAAATGAAGACTCCAGCGAAAGCGGTACGTTTCATGGGTATCTCCTTGCATGGAAGGTCCCGGCGCCACCGAATGATCTGGCGGCAATACCGAGGTCTTTTGAACGCCACGTTCGTGGGGCCCGTTCAAATGACTGCGAACCCGCCCAAAAATTCGATTTATCCAGACAACACACTGTCGCCAGATCACCATTGCAACGTAATCGTGCTCTCGAACTCTCTTTCCTGCCCCGTGATCGGATCTACAAACTTCAGCCCTTGGGCCAGGAGCTTCAAAGGATTGGCGTAGTCATCTTCCACATCCTTGAGTACCTGTGGATAAAACGGATCGTTGCAAATGCTCGCGCCCAACGCTGCCATGTGTACCCGCAATTGATGTTTCTTGCCCGTCACCGGGTAAAGGCCATAACGCCAGAGCTCACCCTTTTTCTCCCGGACTTCCACAGCCGTTTCGGTATTGGGCACGCCAGGACCTTCCTGCATACGAAAGAACGGCTCGCCGTCAACGAGTCGACTTTTATGGACCAGCGGAAACGAAAGCTCAGGCAAGGCATGGGCAATGGCTTCATAGCGCTTTTCGATCTGTCGCGAAGGAAACAACGACTGATACGCCGATCGACTCAGGGGATTGGCTGAAAACAATACCAGTCCCGCCGTATGCCGATCGATGCGATGCAATGGCACCAGGTGAGGGTTGTCCAGGCGGTGGATCAGCCGCCTGAGCAAGGTCTGTTCAACGTATTCACCTGCTGGTGTCACCGGCAAAAAATGCGGTTTGTCCGCCACCACCAGATGCTCATCCGCATACAGGATCGATTCGATCACCGGGATCGGTTTTTCGTCCGGCACTTCGCGAAAATAGTGAATGCGCAGGCCTTCCTTGTAAGGCAAATCGAGGGCGATGGGCGCACCTTGCCCGTCGAGAACACGACCACGGGCAATTCGGTCCAGCCACTGTTCACGACCAATGGCGCTGAAATGCTCGCACAGGCAATCGAAAACGGTCTGCCACGAACCGGGCGGCAAGTACAGCGTACTGGCCTGGCTGTGTGCAGCGGAAAAAGATGAACTGGACATACGAAAACTCTAACCCTCGATACAGGGCGACATTATCCAACAGCGCGGGGAACGAACCTAGCGCAGAATCCTCATGCCGGTATTTGTGTGCGTGCCGCCGCTTCGGTGTACTCCTTGAGCCAGCGCAGTACATCGACCGCCTCCCAACGGCTTGGGTCGTACAGCGCATACAACAAACCCTGATAGCCCACGACGTCCAGTTGCCGGTGGTAGCCTGCGCGCTGGAACAACGCTTCGATTTCAGCGAAACAGGTATTGAAGTGCAGTTTGTTGAAAGGCGTTTTTCCTTCCGTTACCAGCCCGTCCAGACGCAACTCGAGGACGGCCTCGCGTACCACGTCCACCGACATACCGTTTACGCTGCTCTTCAATTGTTCGACGTTGACCACGATTCTTCCCTCTCACCCCGGATGTGGCTGCACAACCCTGGTCTCAGGGACAACAATGCAGCAATCCGGATAACTGTATACGCATACAGTATCCGAATCGCCACATTTAAGCCAAGGGGATCAATCGCAAAGTTCGACCGACGGAAGTCCCGTCATCGCAAAAAATCTAACGCAGGAAGGCCACTACATCGTCGGAGCCGAACGGCCAGCCCAGCTCAGCGCCCGTATCGACCCTGCGTAATACTGGAATACGCAGACTGTAGGCGGCGAACCATGATTCGTCGTCAGCGATGTCCACCAGTTCCACCAGCAGACCGCGCTCGACGAACTCCATCAGCATGGCTTCAGCCACTTCACAGAGATGGCACCCCAGGGTGCCGAACAACTGACATTCAGGAGGCATGAGCACTCAACCAAAAAATTGAGTGACTATTCTAGGCCGCCCCCCAAAAACCGTCGAGCACCGAGGCAAACCGAGGCAGCGCTGCTCAATCCTGGCTTACCGCGCCGATCTTGTGCACCGACAAGTCCGCCCCGTAATACTCTTCTTCCTGACTCAGCCGCAAGCCATGCAAAGCCTTGATCACGCCATACACGGCCAATCCTCCGGAAAATGCCACGGTCACGCCCAGTGTCGTGCCAATCAACTGGCTGATCAGGCTCACCCCGCCCAGTCCTCCCAATGCACTCTGGCCGAAGATACCGCAGGCAATCCCGCCCCACACGCCACACAGACCATGCAATGGCCAGACACCCAGCACATCGTCGATGTGCCATTTGCCTTGAGCGGCCGTAAAGCACCAGACAAACAGCGCCCCGGCAATCGCCCCTGTCGCGAGTGCGCCCACGGGGTGCATCAGGTCGGAGCCGGCGCAGATCGCCACCAGTCCGGCCAGCGGGCCGTTGTGCAGGAAACCCGGGTCATTGCGCCCGACAATCAAGGCCGCCACAGTGCCACCGACCATGGCCATCAGCGAGTTCACCGCGACCAGGCCGCTGACTCCTTGCAGGGTTTGCGCGCTCATCACGTTGAAGCCGAACCAACCGACGATCAGGATCCACGAGCCCAACGCCAAAAACGGAATACTCGACGGCGCGAACGCCACCAGGCGCCCTTCGCGATATCGACCATTACGCGGCCCCAGCAGCAACACCGCCGCCAGCGCCAGCCAGCCGCCCATGGCATGGACTACCACAGAGCCTGCAAAATCATGGAAGCCGGCACCAAAACGCCCCTGTAACCAGGCCTGCAAGCCAAAGTTTCCGTTCCAGATCATGCCTTCGAAAAAGGGATAGATGAACGCCACGATCATCGCGGTCGCGCACAGTTGCGGAACGAATCGGGCACGCTCGGCGATGCCTCCGGAAATGATCGCCGGGATCGCCGCGGCAAAGGTCAGTAAAAAGAAAAACTTCACCAGCCCGTAACCGTGATCGGCATTGATCACAGCTGCCGGTTGCATAAAGGTCACCCCATAGGAAATCCAATAGCCTATAAAGAAGTAAGCCAGGGTCGAAACGGCGAAGTCGCTGAGGATCTTCGACAGCGCATTGACCTGGTTTTTTTGCCGAACCGTACCGACTTCCAGAAAGGCAAAGCCGGCATGCATGGCCAGCACCATGACCGCCCCGATCAGAATGAACAACGTATTGGAACTATGGACCAGGCTGTCCACAGCGCTTTGCAGATTTTCCATGGATTAGGCAGACCTTAAGGCTGAAAAAAGCACCAAAGCAGTTCGCGCGGGCAATCCATGCACCAAGTTGTGACGTCTCGAGCGGAGTACGTCACTCCCGATGAACCGCTTTGGCGCACAGGGTTCGTCAAGGCCAGTCACGACCGAGACATCGGCTCGGGTTTTGATTGTTTGAGGTAAGTCTTGCGACAATCATGCCCAGCAACAGCGCAGCGACGCAGGCTGGCGCACCAGGACACAGCAAAAGTTGTACCAGTCATTTGTACTGAACCTTCACACAAGGCTCATACTCGAACGATTCAGACGCCACCCATGGAGATCACCAATGGCCAGCACCAAGGCAAAGACTGCTCAAGAAATCCTGATGAACGATTTTCAGACACTGGTCAGTGACACTGAACGGTTGCTGGAACACACGGCGTCTCTGGCCGGTGATCAGGCCGATGAGTTGCGCGAGCAGATCCACGAGAGCCTGCTGCGTGCCCGGGAAACCTTGAAGCTGACCGAAGACTCGCTGCGCGAACGCGGCCAGGCTGCCGTCACCGCCACCGAGGATTATGTACAAGCCAACCCATGGCAATCGGTCGGCATTGCCGCCGGCGTGGGTTTCCTTATCGGCCTGCTGGCAAGCCGGCGCTGATCATGGCGAGCGAAGATTTCGATTCGTCCACGACGGGCGCCAGTTCCTCATCGCGACGCCTGGGTGCAGCCGTGCTTGGATTGCTTCACAGCCATGTCGAATTGTTCGGCATCGAATTGCAGGAACAAAAGGCACGCACCGTCAGTCTGCTGCTGTTTGCTGGCCTGGCACTTGTGTTTGCCCTGCTGTTGCTGGTGGGATTATCGACGCTGGTGTTGATCCTGTTTTGGGACAGCTATCGCCTTGCGGCCATTATTGGACTTTGCGTGTTCTATACCCTGGCGGCGATCTTCTGCGGCCTTCGCTTGAGAGCGGCGGTTTTCGATGAGTCCTCGCCCTTCCATGGCACCCTGGAAGAACTGGCCAACGACAGGGAGCGCCTGCTGCCATGAACCTGCCTGAACTGCCACGCAACAGCTCGCGCACCGAAATGCGCAAGACGTTGATCCGTCTGCGCATGGAAATGCATCGCCAGGAAATCCGCCACGAATCCGCGCACCTGCTGCAACCCCTGCAGCGTGTTCGCGGTTTAACGCAAAACCTGCAAGAAGGCTTCGGCATCAAACACGCTCCACTCTGGGGCGTGGCGGCAGTCACGCTGCTGGGGTTTCTGACCGGCAAAGGTGCCAGGGGCGGCGGCATCAGTCGTCTGACTCGGCTGCTTCAGCTTGGCGCCACGCTGGGACCGCTGATCAAACTGGTGATGCAAGGCACCTCGCGCAAACCCTGAGCTGTCACTTTCTGGCTACATTCTTGCAATACCCATGGGATGAACCTCTTTATCGAGAGGTTCAATCCTGCGTGACTAATGTGCCTTTCAGGCACTGCCCGGTCCTCAGGTTTAATCCAAAAACAAGATCAACCAAGGAGGCTTTGTGATCGACGGGGAACCGATCGCCTGTTTTCAGCCGTTCATCGATACCGCTACCGGCCGCATCGCGGGAGTGGAGGCGCTGGGTCGGGTGCTTCAGGCAAACGGTCAATTGGCATCGGTGGGGCCGTTGTTCTGCGACCCGCGAACGAACGCCGTGGCCCTGCGCCACTTGGATCGCCAACTGCGCGATGACGCTTTGAGCCGTCTGCACCAGGCGCCCTGTGACTGGTTTCTGAGCCTGAACATTTCCCCGCGCTGGATCAACCGCTTGCGCCCGGAGCAGCCGCTGCCAAGCCTCAAGCAACTGAGCAAATACGGTATCGACCCAACACGAATCGTCTTCGAGATCACCGAATTAGGGGGGGATATCCAGCGCCTTGCCCAAGTGGTCGCGCGTTACCGTTTGGCCGGTGCGCGGATCGCCATCGATGACTTCGGTGCCGGCTATTCCCAACTCGATCGCGTGTTGGCGCTGCAACCGGACATCCTCAAACTCGACATGCGCCTGTTTCAGGCGGCGGCACTGGGCGGCCCGAGCAGCGACGTGGTCAAGGCCCTGGCGCAAATGGCTGAAAAAACCGGCTGCTGGATCATCGCCGAAGGCGTGGAAACCGACGCTCAGCTCAATTTTGCGCTGGAGTGCGGCTCACGCTATGTGCAGGGTTTTCTATTCGCCGAGGCACAAGAACACTTCTTTCCCAGTGATGCGTTCGTCGAGCGCTTTGCACAACTGCGTCAGCGCTACGTTCAGCAGAAACTGGCCGAGCGCGGTCGCCTGATGACCATGCGCCAGCAACTCGGCGAACTGATGGAAATCTTGCAAGCCTGGGCCCTGGCCCGCGCCCCGCTCAGCGCCTTGCCCCGACTCGATGCCTTCCCCTGGCTGTTACGCTTCTATCAATGCGACCGCCACGGCACACAATTGACGCCGAATCTGGAATGGCGCAACAGCGGCTGGGTCGCTGACAATCGCTACCTGGGCCATAACTGGTCCTGGCGTCCTTACTTCTATCACTTGCTGGCAGAGGGCTGGGATGAACGGCGCCTGACCCTCTCCAACACCTATCGCGATGCCACCAGCAATCAGTACTGCCTCACCGCCGGGCAGTTTTTCGACAATGGCGAGCGGTTGTTGCTCATTGATATCGATGCGGTTGGGCTCTAGGGTGATACCGTCGAAGTGAAAACATGCGTCCCTGTAGGAGCGAAGCTTGCTCGCGATGGACGTCAGCGAAAACACGGCTGCTTGAAAGAATGCGTTGCAGCTCCCCCTTGCAGGTCCCGATGCGAACCGGGAAGCTAGAGACTCAAGTCACCCGACGGAGAGACTGCCTTGGATTGGCACACCCTGCTTACCCGCGAACGCCTTGGTAAGCCTCTGCACAGCTCGCAAGAACTCGGCCGCAGCCCTTTTCACAAAGACCATGACCGCATCATCTTCTCGGGGGCTTTTCGCCGTCTCGGGCGCAAGACCCAGGTACATCCGGTCACCAGCAACGACCATATCCACACGCGCCTGACCCACTCGCTGGAAGTCAGTTGCGTCGGCCGCTCGCTAGGCATGCGCGTCGGTGAAACCATTCGCAGCGCCCTGCCCGACTGGTGCGAACCCAGCGACCTGGGGATGGTGGTGCAATCGGCCTGTCTAGCCCATGACATCGGCAATCCACCGTTCGGCCATTCCGGCGAAGATGCGATCCGTCACTGGTTCCAGCAAGCCGCCGGTCGTGGCTGGCTCGACGCGATGAGCGAGGCCGAGCGCAATGACTTTCTCAACTTCGAAGGTAACGCCCAGGGTTTTCGAGTACTGACCCAACTGGAGTACCACCAGTTCGACGGTGGCATGCGACTGACTTATGCCACCCTCGGCACTTATCTGAAGTACCCGTGGACGGCAAGACACGCCGATTCGCTTGGATACAAGAAACACAAGTTCGGCTGCTACCAGAGCGAACTGCCACTGCTCGAACAGATCGCTCAGAAACTGGGCCTGCCGCAACTCGAAGAACAGCGCTGGGCGCGTCACCCGCTGGTGTACCTGATGGAGGCGGCCGATGACATCTGCTACGCGTTGATCGACCTTGAAGATGGCCTGGAAATGGAGTTGCTGGATTACGCTGAAGTCGAATCGCTGCTGCTGGATCTGGTGGGTGACGATTTGCCGGAAACCTATCGTCAACTCGGCCCCGGGGATTCTCGCCGACGCAAGCTGGCAATCTTGCGTGGCAAAGCCATCGAACACCTGACCAACGCCGCAGCACGCGCCTTTGTCGAGCAGCAGGATGCTTTGCTGGCCGGTACATTGCCCGGCGATCTGGTGGAACACATGCACGGCCCGGCCAAACGTTGTGTCCTGAATGCAAAAGACATGGCACGCAAAAAAATCTTCCAGGACAAACGCAAGACCCTGCACGAAATCGGTGCTTACACCACGCTGGAAATATTGCTCAACACCTTCTGTGGTGCGGCCCTGGAACAACACAACGGTCGCACGCCATCCTTCAAGAGTCGACGAACACTCGACCTGTTGGGCAACAATGCACCCGACCCCCATGGCTCCTTACACACCTCATTTTTGCGCATGATCGATTTCATTGCCGGAATGACGGACAGCTATGCCAGCGACATGGCGCTGGAAATGACTGGGCGCTCCAGTCACTGACAAGTAACGGTTGATCAGCCATTACGCCACCTGTAATGGCCGATCAGTCTCCAAAAAACCAAGTGCACTCAACGCTTGCTGAATTCCCCTACAACTGACGTCGAGGGAACTGATCGATTGCCCACTATTGGCGCGAAACAATCACGCTTCCTTTGTTCAATAAAAGCAGCGTGAATAATATGATCAAGGACAATCTGCGCATCCTGCTGGTCGAAGACCACCCCTTTCAGCTCAGGGCAACACAATGTTTGCTCGAGAGTTATGGCTTCACCCATTTGACTACAACTGACTGCGCCCAAGGCGCCTTGCAAAAAATGCTGGGTTCCGAGCAACCTTTCGACATTCTTTTGTGCGATCAATGCCTGCCCGATATTTCCGGGGTTGATTTAGTTAGATTTGCCAGTCGTCATGGGATGATCAAAAAAGCCATTTTACTAAGTAGCCTGACGCTCACTGAACTGGAGGAACTTGAAAGTGTGGCAAACACTCATCAACTCCCATTGCTGGGCTGCCTGACAAAGCCACTGAATAAGATCGAACTCATGAAACTACTGACCTCAACACCAAAAACAAACAGCCACAAAACATTATTCGAAAAACAAAAAGACCTCATGAGTTAACACCTCAAAAGCCCAATCAAATAAAAACAACTTTCACCCTTCCTCATAAAAAACCTAGTTGACTCGTAAGCCTATTCCTTTTTGCTTGTAGGAATATTCCTATATTGCTGCCACAGGTGCGTCAGTTCATACGTCACCTCAACTATCTGAGCTAAGGTGCGCGCTTTATTCAGCTCGCATGAGATTTGATTATGAACTCCGTTTTTATTGTCGACGATCACCCTGTCATCCGACTTGCCGTTCGTATGTTGCTCGAACACGAAGGCTACAAAGTCATCGGTGAAACTGACAATGGGGTCGACGCCATGCAGATGATTCGCGAGTGCATGCCCGACCTGGTCATTCTCGACATCAGCATTCCCAAACTGGATGGTCTGGAAGTGCTCGCCCGTTTCAACTCGATGAATACGCCCCTGAAAACATTGGTACTGACGGCGCAATGCCCGACCCTTTTTGGTATCCGTTGCATGCAATCCGGTGCTTCGGGATATGTTTGCAAGCAAGAAGACCTAAGCGAGTTGGTCAGTGCCATCAAGGCAGTATTGTCAGGTTACAATTACTTCCCAAGTGAAGCCTTGAACCCGGCTCAAGGCGATGAAATGCGTTGCGCCGAACTGGAATTATTCAAGTCGGTCAATGACCGGGAACTGATGGTTTTGCAACTATTTGCTCAAGGCCGTACCAATAAGGAAATTGCCAAAGGCATGTTTCTGAGCAACAAGACTGTCAGCACTTATAAAAAACGCCTCATGCAAAAACTCAAAGCCCAATCGTTGGTTGAACTCATCGAATTGGCAAAACGTAACGCATTGGTGTGAGAGACAGGATGCCCAGTCGTTTAAAGGACTATGTGATAACGATGACCGTGGGCCTATGCCTGAGCACTTCATCGCTCGCGGCACAAAGCAGTGATAACTACGCGTTGCTGAGTCGCTCGGTGGTCGGGCAGTTCGAGATCCAACTCGACAACTCGCAACGGCAGTGGCTCGAGAACAAACAAGAACTGATCCTTGGCACCTCGGCACCAGACTACCCCCCCTTCGACCTGACCCTCAGCGGCCGCGACTATGAGGGTTTCACCGCTGACTACGCGGGTATACTCGGCCAGGCCACCGGCTTGCCCATCAGAGTTGAGCGCTTCCCATCCCGTGGAGCGGCCATTGAAGCGCTTGAAAACAACGAGGTCGACCTGCTGGGCACCGCCAACGGATTCGAAGCCCGCCATCCTGACATCCTACTGTCGGCCCCCTATGCCGTCGACCAACCGGTCCTGGTGACCCGTGAAGGCGAATCCCGCTCCTTGACCGATGGACTGGCCGACATGCGCCTGAGCATGGTGTATCACTATTTACCGCTGGAGGAAGTCAAGGCCCTGTATCCCAAGGCGATCATTACGTCCTATCCGTCCTATCAGAACGCAATCAATGCCGTCGCCTTCGAGCAGGCTGATGTGTTTCTCGGTGACACCATTTCGACCCATTACATGATCAACAAGGGCCACCTGAACAACATCCGCATGGCGAGCTTCGGCAAACACGAAGCCCACGGTTTCAGTTTCGCGGTGCACAAAAGCGAACCGCAATTGCTCGGTATCATCAACGCCATGCTCATGGCCATTCCCGTCAGCGCTCGAGAAAACATCGCCAAACGCTGGAGCGCCGGCAGTGACATGCTGCTCACGGATCACAAACTGGAACTCAGTTACAACGAAGAACGCTGGCTTGCACAACATCCAGTCGTCCGTGTGATCGTCAATGAAGCCTTCGCACCGCTGACATTTTTCGACAGCGCCGGCAACTTTCGTGGCGTTGCCGCGGATCTGCTTGAGCTGATCCGTTTGCGCACCGGCTTGCGTTTCGACATCCAGCGCAGCCGAAGCGATAGCGAAATGGTCCAGCGCGTCAAGAATGGCCAGGCCGACCTGATCGCCGCTGTGCTCCCAAGTGCTCAACGTGACACGCTGCTGAACTTCAGTCGCCCGTACCTGCAAAACTCCTTTGTCCTGTTGTCGCGCAAGTCCGCAGACAGCCCGAACAATCTTGTGCAGCTTGAGGGCAAACGCCTGGCTCTCGCCCAAGGTCACCCTCTGATGCCTTATCTGCGCAGCGAATTCCCGCAAATAAAGCTCATCGAAACCCCGGACACGTTCAGCGCCGTGGAGCTGCTGGCCGAGGGCCAGGCAGAGGGTGTAGTGAGTTCACTGGTGATTGCCAATTACTTCATTTCATCACGGCTGTTCGAACCTACCTTGCAGATCAGTACCACCATTGGTACCGAGCAGGCCGCCTTTTCCCTGGCGACGAACCAGGGGAACAAGGAACTGCATGACATCCTCAACAAGGCACTACTGAGCATTGCACCGGAGGAACTGGGCATCATCAACAGCCGCTGGCGGGGCTATTCGGCATCTTCGCAAAGCACCTGGCGCAACTATCAGCGGTTGTTCTATCAGATCGTCATCGGTGCCGCTGTGCTGTTGCTGATTTCCGGGGCCTGGAACGCTTACATGCGCCGCCAGATCAATCAACGCAAAGCCGCCGAGCTCGCCTTGAACGATCAGTTCGAATTCATGCGCTCGCTGGTCAATGGCACGCCTCATCCCATCTATGTCCGAGATCGCCAGGGCTTGCTGCAAAGCTGCAATGACAGCTACCTGCAAGCCTTCAATGCGAGACGCGAAGACGTTATCGGCAAAAGCGTCATCCAGGGCACCCTGAGCAATGCCTTTGAAGCCCGGGAATACCAGGCTGACTACCAACGCGTCGTGGCCGAGGGCAAACCGCTGGTTCTCGACCGTCCATTGCACATTGGCGGTCGCCGGTTGACGATCTACCACTGGATACTGCCCTACCGTGACTCAAGCGGTGAAGTGCAAGGCATCATCGGTGGCTGGATAGACATCAGCGAACGCCGGCAACTGCTCGACGACCTGCGTTGCGCAAAAGAACGTGCCGATGAAGCCAACCGGGCCAAAAGCACGTTTCTGGCCACCATGAGCCATGAGATCCGCACGCCAATGAATGCGGTCATCGGCTTGCTCGAGCTGACGCTCAAGCGCATCGAGCACCAACATCCCGATCGTCCCGCCATCGATGTGGCCTACAACTCGGCGAAGGATCTGCTGGAACTGATCGGCGACATACTGGACATCGCACGCATCGAGTCCGGGCACCTGAGCATGAGCCCGGAACGTGTCAATCCACGAGAAATCGTGGCGTCGGTGGTACGTATCTTCGACGGGTTGGCCCGGCAAAAAGAGCTTGAACTCAAACTGGACTTCAAACCGGACAATCCACCCGATGTTCTGCTCGACCCGATGCGCTTCAAGCAGGTGCTGTCCAATCTGGTCAGCAACGCCATCAAGTTTACCGAACGGGGGGAAGTCATCATTACCGTCGACCTGCGCCCAACCATCGAACCCGATCAGGTACAGATGCAGCTGCACGTCCAGGACAGCGGTATCGGGATCAGCGCACAGGATCAACAACGCTTGTTCGAACCCTTTGCCCAGGCTGATAACGCGGGACAAACGGCCCGAGGGGGTGCCGGACTTGGCCTGGTGATCAGCCGCAGCCTGTGCGAAATCATGGGCGGCAGCCTGCAAATGAGCAGTCAACTCGGTGTCGGCACGCAGGTGCGGATATCGCTGCTTCTGCCGGCACTGCCACAAACGTCCGCCATGGAAAAAACCGATACACATATACAGCTCGCCACGGCCCAATTGAACGTTCTGGTGGTCGATGATCACGCGGCCAATCGCCTGCTCATGTGCCAGCAACTGGAATTTCTGGGCCATCGTTACAGCGTCGCACACGAGGGTCAGGCAGGATTCGAAACATGGAAAGCCGATGCGTTCGATCTGGTGATCGCCGATTGCAACATGCCGGTCATGAATGGGTACGAACTTGTCCAAGCCATTCGTCAATACGAAAAACAAACGCTACGCCCGCGATGCACTGTTCTGGGGTTCACCGCCAATGCACAACCGGAAGAGGTTCAACGCTGCAAGCGTGCGGGTATGGATGACTGCCTATTCAAACCCCTGACGCTGAGTGCGCTGAGCCAATGGGTTGGAGGCCTCTCGCCGCCATCACTCACACCGGCTTTCAGCCTGGAGGGGCTGCAGCAGTTGACCGGTGGCAACCCGGTGTTGAACCAGCGCTTGTTGAGTGAACTGCTGAGCAGCAACCGCCAGGATTGCCAGGGTTTGCTCGCGCTCAGCGGTTCCACAGACCCGCAGGCTTTTCTCGACATGGCCCACAAAATCAAGGGGGCCGCCCGAATCGCTCAGGCCGCTCGATTGATTGACAGCTGCGAGTCACTGGAAACCACCTGCCGCGCCCCATTCAACCCCGACAAAGTGGCCGAATGCTGTGCAGCCGTAGAGCGTGCCTTGCTGGAACTTGATCAGGCCCTGCTGCAGCAAATCGGGAAAAACGACGAAAGCAGAATGACAGAGGCTTAACTATGCTTGGACGCGGAGCAGTGTGTTAACCATCACGGAGTGACCTGCATGCCCAACCCACTGCGTCCGGATCAACGGCGGTTTTCCCTGCACGTACATATCAGCGTGATGTTTACCTGCCTGCTGTTGCTCACGGGTGTGGTGCTAGGCATTTTCCACTATCGACAAACCACACAGATCATCCTGTCCAGCAGCGAAAAACTCTTCAATCGCATAGAGCAGGACGTGCGCCTCGATTTGAAGGCGACCTATGAGCCGATCCGTCATCTGTTGAGTCTGCAAGTCGTCAACCCCGCGGTCCAGGCGTCGGACCTGGACCAACGCCTGGCACTGCTCAAACCCTTCAGCCAGTCGCTTACCGACAACCCAGACCTGGCGTCGCTGTATCTGGGCTACGACGACGGTGATTTTTTCATGGTTCGCCCGTTGCGAAACGCCGCCCTCAAGTCGCGGCTCAAAGCCCCGGAGGATGCGGCTTATCAAGTCTGGAGCATCGAGCGAAACCGCAGTGGTCAGGTGCACTCCCAGTTTTTGTTCTTCAACCAGAACCTGACCCTCATCAGTCGAAAGGACAACCCCGACGACCCTTACGACCCACGCAGTCGCGCATGGTTTACCAGCGCCAGTCGCGACAACGATCAAATCACCACCGAACCCTATATTTTTTTCTCCACCCGCGACGTCGGCACCACACTGGCCCGACGCAGTGGCGAGCGCGTCGTGATGGGCGCGGACCTGACCCTGGCCGAACTCAGTGCCACCTTGGCCAAACACGTGGTGACGCCCTCCACTGAAATAGTGCTGTTCGATGCTCAGGGCAATGCAGTTGCCTACCCCGATGCCAGCCGACTGATCATCGACGATCAGACCGCCCGCCTGGCCAAGGCGTCCGCCTTGAGTCCCAGCCTGGAAACATTGCTCGACAACCCTCCTGAAGGTCATCGCCTGAATGCGGGGGGACGCCAATGGATCGTGGCCCGCAGCAGCATGCAGGAAGGTGGGCCACAGGGACTGCAATTGGCGATGTTGGTGCCGGAAGATGAATTGCTCGTCGATGCCTACCGTATGCGCTGGCAGGGTGCGTTGATTACGCTGGCGACACTGCTGTTGTGCCTGCCGCTGGGTTGGTTGACCTCGCGAATCCTGGTCAGGCCCCTTCGCGCACTGGTGCGTGAAGCGGATGCGATTCGCAGTTTCGATTTCAACTTCCCGTTATCGCGTCGCTCCCCGGTGCTGGAAGTCGACCAACTGAGTGTGTCGATGGCACGCATGAAAGATACTTTGGCGAGTTTCTTCCAGATCACCGACAGCCTGAGCGCCGAAACCCGATTCGCCCCGCTGCTGCAACGCGTGTTGTTTGAAACCGTGAAAATCGGCCAGGCCCAGGCCGGCTTGATCTATCTGCGTGAAGGTGACGGCGATCGCATGGAGCCCCACGGCCTGGTCATTAACGACACTGCGCAGGCTCTGTCGTCATTCGATATCGGCTCCCACGAACTTCAAAACCCGCAGAGCCCTGACTGGCTTCGGCAGCTGTCATCCGCCGACAATGTCGTCAGCAATCTCGGTTTCGAGCAGGCCGGGGACTTGCAGAAAGTACTGTTGGCACTGGAGTGTCCCAGGGTTCATCTGATCGGCATCCGCCTGCACAATCGCCATAACGAAACCGTGGGCCTGCTGGTTTTTCTGCTGGCCGACAGTGGCCAACAGAGCGACTTGGAAAAGCTTCGCCCGGATCGCATCGCCTTCCTGCAAGCCGTGTCCGGCGCGGCCGCGGTGAGTATCGAAAGCCAGCGCCTGCAAGACCGGCAAAAACAACTGCTGGATGCTTTCATCAAGCTGCTGGCCGGTGCGATTGACGCCAAGAGCCCCTACACCGGTGGGCATTGTCAGCGTGTACCGGCGCTGACCCTGATGCTCGCGCAAGCTGCCGCGGCCAGCCAGGACCCGGCCTTCAGCAACTATCAGCCCAACGATGATGAATGGGAAGCGCTGCACATTGCAGCCTGGCTCCACGACTGCGGCAAGATCACCACCCCGGAATACGTCGTAGACAAAGCCACGAAACTGGAAACCCTGAACGACCGCATCCATGAAATCCGCACCCGTTTCGAAGTGCTCAAGCGCGACGCCTGGATCAGCTACTGGCAAGCGGTCGCCGAAGGTGGCGATGAGCAGTCGCTGGCGCAGACGCGTGATGCTGCATTGTCGGGGCTGGACGATGACTTCACCTTTATTGCCCGCTGCAACCTGGGGGGCGAGGCCATGGCCGAGGCAGACCTGCAACGCTTGCGCAGCATCGGCCAGCGCACCTGGATACGAACCCTGGATGACCGGCTGGGTGTCTCCTGGGAAGAGAACCGACGTCAGGCCCGCACCCCGTCACCGACACTGCCGGTCACCGAGTCGCTGCTGGCGGACAAACCCGAACACCTGTTCGAACGCGCCGAAACCGAACTGATCGAGCCGGATAATCCCTGGGGATTCAAACTCGATGTACCGCGCTACAAGTACAACCGCGGCGAACTCTACAACCTGAGCATCGGTCGCGGCACCCTGACGAACGAAGAACGCTACATCATCAATCATCACATCGTGCAGACGATCCTGATGCTTAACCACCTGCCCTTCCCCGGCCAACTGCGCCACGTTCCGGAAATCGCCGGTGGTCACCACGAAAAAATGGACGGCACCGGTTATCCCAAACGCTTGAAGCGCGAGGAAATGAGCCTGCCGGCGCGGATGATGGCGATTGCCGATATTTTCGAAGCGCTGACGGCTGCCGACCGGCCCTACAAGAAAGCCAAGTCATTGAGCGAAGCGCTGGGCATCATGGCCTTCATGTGCCGGGATGCCCACATCGACCCGGCGTTGTTCCGGTTGTTCATCGAGGCACAAATCTATCTTCAGTACGCCGAGCGGTTCCTCGACCCACAGCAAATCGATGCGATAGACCCGACAGGCCTGCTGATCAAGGCCGGTCTGTCGGTTTGATCAACAATCAGCAGTCGGTCAGGCGCAGGAAAATGGCTGCCAGTTGTTCAATTCCGGCCTGATCCTGCGCGGTGAAACGTGCGAGCTTCGGGCTATCGAGGTCCAGCACTCCGATCAGGCGACCGTCCTTGACCAGCGGCACCACGATTTCGCTGTTCGACGCGCTGTCACAGGCAATATGCCCGGGGAACGCGTGCACGTCTTCGACCAACTGCGTCTGCAAGGTCGCCGCCGCCGTGCCGCACACGCCCCGGCCGAACGGAATCCGCACGCAGGCAATCTGTCCCTGGAACGGGCCCAACACTAGCTCTTCGTTGCGATTGAGGTAAAAACCGGCCCAGTTCAGATCGTCAAGCTGGTTGAACAGGAACGCCGAAAACTGCGCGGCGTTGGCGATGAAATCCCGCTCGTCCGCCAACAGCGACTCCAGCTGCGCGTGCAGCATGCCGTAGCCTTCGAGGCCCTGGCCGCTCTTTTGTAAATCGATCATGCCTTGTGCTCCAACAGTTTCAGCCCAACCCAATAGCGGGCAAATTGATACGCGCAACGGCCGTTACGATTACCGCGTCCCGTGGCCCAGCGTACCGCGAGGATGTCCAGCTCTTCGGTACGCTGCCACGGCAAGCCGGCCTTGTCGGCCAGTTGCCCGATCCAGTGTTCGACGACGTTGAGGAAGTGTTCCTGGGTAAACGGATAAAACGACAGCCACAGGCCAAAGCGATCCGACAGGGCGATCTTGTCTTCCACCGCCTCGCTGGGATGCAATTCGCCATCGACCCGTTTCCAGTTTTCGTTATCGCTTTCCTTTTCCGGCACCAAGTGGCGACGGTTGGAAGTGGCGTACAGCAACACGTTGTCCGGTGCCTGTTCCAGCGAGCCGTCGAGAACGCTCTTGAGGACGCGATAGTCGCCCTCGCCCGACTCGAAAGACAGGTCATCGCAAAACAAAACGAAGCGCTGTGGCAGTTTTGCAATCTGTTCGACCACCCGTGGCAAATCCGCCAGGTGATCGCGCTCGATCTCGATCAGGCGCAAACCGGCGTCGGCATGTTCGGCGAGCAAGGCACGAACCAGCGAGGATTTACCGGTACCACGCGAACCCCAGAGCAAGGCGTGGTTGGCCGGCATGCCATCGAGAAACTGCTGGGTGTTGCGCCCCAGTTGTTCCACTTGCCGGTCAACACCGATCAGGTCGGACAGGCGCATGTCGAGACTGACCTGTAGCGGCAGCAGAAAACCGTTGCGCCCCTCGCGTTGCCAGCGTGCAGCCAGGCAGGTTGTCCAGTCGATGGCTTGCCGAGGGGTGGGCAGCAGCGGTTCGATGCGGGCCAGAACGGCATCGGCGCGTTCAAGAAAAGCATTCAATCGGGAATCCACGTCTTCTCCTCGGGCACGTTCACAGTAATGATGGCGATACAGCGACAAAACACAGCGTTCGATGACCCGAGCAGCTCCACTACAGGGGCTCGCGAGAGCATCGGCTTCCATGCATGATCGGCTATGCTTGAGCAGCGAAGGGAAACGGAAGTGGTCCAGCACTCCATGGATATCAAGTTCACCAACCGGCTGTCCTACAAGCAAGCCCGGCTCACCGTGCTGGTCGGTTTCATTCTGGGCACGCTGCTCAGCCTGCTGCAAATAGGCATCGATTATGCCAGTGAAGACGCCTCCATCAACCGTGAAATCCTGTCTTTGCTGGAAATCAGCCACAACCCTGCCTCCCGCATCGCCTATAACATCGACGCTGAACTCGCTCAGGAGCTGACCCTGGGCCTGCTGCGCTCCCCGGCCATCATTGGCGCGAAACTGACCGACAACAACGGCAACGTCCTGGCCAACGTCAAGCGGCCGGGCTTGCAAAGCGGCTATCGCGTGCTCAGCGACATGCTGTTCGGTGCCGACCGACAGTTTGAAGATCGCCTTTATCTGAACCACTTGCCGAACGAATCCCTCGGCACGCTGCAACTGGACGTCGACACCTATTCGTTCGGGTATCGCTTCCTGCGTCGCGCCGAAGTGACCTTGCTCAACGGTTTCGCCCGCAGCCTTCTCCTGTCCGGCATATTGCTGGCGCTGTTCTATGTGATGTTGACCAAACCGCTGGTGCGGCTCATTCGCGAACTCAGCGGTCGCGACTCACGCAGCGTTGAACCGACCGCCCTGGAATGTCCGGCCGGCCACGCCAACGATGAAATCGGCGTGCTGGTGAAAGTCGCTAACCAACAATTCGAAAACGTCGCCACTGAAATCCAGCAGCGACGCAACGCGGAAAATCGCCTCACCGATTACCTGAGCCAACTGGAAAACATCGTCTCGGCGCGAACCGCCGAGCTCAAGGCCATCAACGCCCGGCTCAGCCAATCCAACCAGGAACTGGAAGTGGCCCGCAGCACCGCCCTGGACATGGCCGAAGCCCGCTCGGTATTCCTGGCCAACATGAGCCATGAAATCCGCACGCCACTCAATGGCCTGTTGGGGATGATCGCCTTGTCACTTGACGGGCCGTTGACTGCCGAGCAGCAGCAACAACTCTCCATCGCCCATGACTCGGGCAAGGTGCTGGTGGAGTTACTCAACGATATTCTCGATCTGTCGAAATTCGATGCCGGTCAGCTCGAACTCGAACACATCCCGTTCGACCTGGGCTCGTTGGTCGAAGACACCGCCAACCTGCTGTCGCAGAACGCAGCACCGAGCGTCGAGCTGACGTGCCTGATCGATCCGCTATTTCCGGCCTTGGTGCTCGGTGATCCGACCCGAGTCCGGCAGATCGTCAGCAACCTGCTGTCCAACGCGCTCAAGTTCACGCGTTTCGGACGGGTCGACGTGCGTCTGACGACCTTTGGCGACGGCGTCAGAATCGAGGTCTGTGACACCGGCATCGGTATTCCCCAGGACGCCCAGGTCAAGATCTTCCAGCCCTTCACCCAAGCCGGCGCCGGGATTACCCGCCAGTTTGGCGGCACTGGATTGGGGTTGGCCCTGACCTATAACCTTTGTGAAGCCATGCAAGGCCGCCTGACCATCAGCTCCGAGGCGGGTTTTGGCAGTCAGTTCTGTGCACAATTGCCACTGCCCCGCCATACCCGGGCTCTTGCGCCGCCGTCCCTGCAGGGCAAGGTCATTGCCATCACTGCCGCCAGCAGTGGCCTAGCCGAAATGCTCGGTAGTGTGCTGCCCTTTTGGGGGGTGGTGTATGAACAACGTGCTGTCGACGAGCCATTGATTGGTCTGGACCCTGATGTACTGATCACCGATTGCCCCGAATGCCTGTTCAACCTGCGCCCTACCTTCAGCGCGCCGATCTTGCTGGTCACCGCTTACGGCAGTTTCATGCCCGGCGAACAGGTCAATGCCCTCGCCCCCTTGCAACAGCAGGCTCGCCCCTTGGCACGCAATGCGCTTTACCAGACCCTGCGGCGCGTCCTGCAACCCGAGATGGCCGCCATCAACGACACCCCGATCGACACTCAATCTCCGCCGCGCCGCGCGCGAGTGCTGCTGGTCGAAGACAATCCGGTCAATCAATTGGTGGCCAAGGGCATGCTCGGCAAACTCGGCTGTGACGTGATCGTCGCCGCTCATGGCGTCGAGGCCCTGGATCAACTGGAACGCAGCGATTTCGATCTGGTATTGATGGATTGCAACATGCCGGTGATGGACGGCTACGAAGCCAGTCGGCAAATCCGCCGCAGCGGGCGCTGGCCGCAAATGCCCATCGTCGCCCTGACTGCCAATGCCATGTCCGAAGAGCGCGAACGTTGCCGGGCCGCGGGCATGAACGACTACCTGGCCAAACCTTTCCGCCGGGAAGAACTGGCCGCCCTGCTGGATGTCTGGATACCGGTTACGACAGCGCCTTGATTTGCCCCAACAGGTGATCCAGGCCGTCGCGCAACTGATTCAGGCGATCCAGATCCACGCCGCTGTCGCACAACAGTCGAGCTTTCAACGGTCCGACCTGATCACGCAGCACCAGACCGGTTGGCGACAGACTCAAGTGCACCTCGCGCTCATCCCGGGCTGAACGCTGACGTTGCACCAGTTGCAGCTGCTCAAGGCGCTTGAGCAACGGCGTCAGCGTGCCGGAATCCAGCGCCAGGCGCTCGCCCAAGGCCTTGACGGTTGGCTGCTCCGGCACTGTTTCCTGCCACTCCCACAACACCAGCATCGCCAGGTACTGCGGGTAGGTCAGGCCCAGTTGATCCAGCATCGGTTTATATGCCCGTATCACCGCCCGGGAAGCGGCGTACAGCTTGAAGCAGAGCTGACTGTCAAGGTTCAGGGAATCGACGGACAAAGTGTTCATTTGAGCAGGGCTTCAATCTCGCTGGTCAGGTCCTGAGGTTTGGTCGCCGGCGCGAACCGCTTGACCAACTTGCCGTCCTTGCCGATCAGAAATTTGGTGAAATTCCACTTGATGCCCTGGGAACCGAGAACGCCCGGTGCACGTTTTTTCAACTGCACGAACAGCGGATGGGCATCGGTGCCGTTGACCTCGATTTTCTTGAACAGCGGGAAACTAACGCCGTAGTTCAGCTCACAGAACTCGCTGATGGCACCTTCATTGCCCGGCTCCTGCTTGCCGAACTGGTTGCAGGGAAAGCCCAACACCACCAGGCCTTGATCCTTGTAGGTCTGCCACAGCTCCTCCAGGCCTTTGTACTGCGGGGTGAAACCGCATTTGCTGGCGGTATTGACCACCAGAACGGCTTTGCCGGCGAAATCAGCCAGGGTCTTTTGCTCACCCTTGATGGTGGTACACGGGATGCTTAGCAGGCTGTCGCTCATGAGAATGGCTCCGGATTCGGGTAGATCAGCTAAACATAGCGAGCAATTGAATTGTGCGCAATTTAAATAAAGACACACTGACCAACTGTAGGAGCTGCCGAAGGCTGCGATCTTTTGATCTTGCCCAACCTAAAGAAAAGCAAGATCAAAAGATCGCAGCCTTCGGCAGCTCCTACAGGGCTCGCATTATTCGCGTGGCACCAGGTCCAGGCACACCGAGTTGATGCAATAACGCAGACCGGTGGGCGGCGGACCATCCGGGAACACGTGCCCCAGGTGCGCATCGCATTTGGCGCAGACCACTTCGGTACGGATCATGCCGTGGCTGGTGTCGCGGATCTCGACCATGGCGCTGTCGCCGATCGGCGCGTAGAAGCTCGGCCAGCCGCACCCGGAATCAAATTTGGTTTTGGAGTCAAACAGCGGCTCGCTACAGCAGATGCAGTGGTAAACACCGTCGACCTTGCTGTCGTTGTATTTACCGGAGAACGGCCGCTCGGTGCCCTTGAGACGGCACACGTTGTACTGCTCGGGGTCGAGCATGGCTTTCCATTCTTCCAGGGTTTTTTCCAACTTTTCCATCTTCACACCTCGGCGGCTGAAAAAGCCCGATCTGTACCTTTTCCACGGATCGGGCGGCACGTATGATTGCGCCTCGTCAAACGCCAGTCTGGCAGCCAGACCACGCGCATTCAAACGGATTTATGGGTGCTGCTCTCAAGGCGTCAGGCCTGTGTGATTACGCAGGATTCCCAGTGCGGTTGTTCATACGCCGCCTGGATCGTTCATTTTCGGGAACACATCGCCATGCAGGTCAGCAAATCGAACAAGCTCGCCAACGTCTGCTACGACATTCGCGGCCCGGTGCTCAAGCACGCCAAGCGCTTGGAAGAGGAAGGCCATCGCATCCTCAAGCTGAACATCGGCAACCCGGCGCCCTTTGGTTTCGAAGCGCCGGATGAAATCCTCCAGGACGTCATCCGCAACCTGCCGACCGCACAAGGTTACAGCGACTCCAAGGGCCTGTTCAGCGCACGCAAGGCCGTCATGCAGTACTACCAGCAAAAGCAGGTGGAAGGCGTCGGCATTGAAGACATCTACCTGGGCAACGGCGTTTCCGAGTTGATCGTGATGTCGATGCAGGCCCTGCTCAACAA
Source organism: Pseudomonas putida (assembly GCF_050990305.1). Lineage (GTDB taxonomy): Bacteria > Pseudomonadota > Gammaproteobacteria > Pseudomonadales > Pseudomonadaceae > Aquipseudomonas > Aquipseudomonas putida_AH. The sequence continues at coordinate 4,668,151 of NZ_CP158817.1, forward strand.
CGGCGACGAAGTCCTGGTGCCAGCGCCGGACTATCCGCTGTGGACCGCGGCGGTGAGCTTGTCGGGTGGTAACCCGGTGCATTACCTGTGCGACGAGCAGGCCAACTGGTGGCCGGACCTGGCCGACATCAAGGCCAAGATCACCCCGAACACCAAGGCACTGGTGATCATCAACCCGAACAACCCGACCGGTGCGGTGTATTCCAAGGAAGTCCTGCTGGGCATGCTGGAACTGGCCCGTCAGCACAACCTGGTGGTGTTCTCCGATGAGATCTACGACAAGATCCTGTACGACGATGCCGTGCACATCTGCACCGCCTCCCTGGCGCCGGACTTGCTGTGCCTGACCTTCAACGGTCTGTCCAAGTCCTATCGTGTCGCCGGTTTCCGTTCTGGCTGGATCGCCATTTCCGGTCCGAAACACCATGCCCAGAGCTACATCGAAGGCATCGACATGCTGGCCAACATGCGCCTGTGTGCCAACGTACCGAGCCAGCACGCGATCCAGACCGCGCTGGGGGGCTACCAGAGCATCAACGATCTGGTGCTGCCGCCAGGGCGCCTGCTGGAGCAGCGCAACCGCACCTGGGAACTGCTCAACGACATTCCGGGCGTGAGCTGCGTCAAGCCGATGGGCGCACTGTATGCGTTTCCGCGCATCGACCCGAAGGTCTGCCCAATTCACAACGACGAGAAATTCGTCCTGGACCTGCTGCTCTCGGAAAAGCTGCTGGTGGTGCAAGGCACGGCCTTCAACTGGCCATGGCCGGACCACTTCCGCGTCGTGACCCTGCCCCGTGTCGATGACTTGGACATGGCCATCGGACGCATCGGTAACTTCCTCAAGTCCTATCGCCAATAAGCGGGCTTTCACCGTGCGACGCCAAAAGCCGTCGCACGGTGATTTATTCAGCAACACATGCTTACGCTCTACCGGAATTCACCGCTTTGCCCCCCGTCTGATCACATTCAACAGGTGCTCACCTAACAACGACGCGGCCTGCAATGCCCGTGGCGTCTTTCAAACACTTCCCAGTTCAATATCGGAAATGTCCTGCAAGCAGCTAAGCTATTGCCGTAGGACACAGTTTGAAATAGTCACCCGGTTGAATACCCCGGTGCAGCACCTTATATACCCCGCAGTACGCTACATCTTTAGCATAAGGAGATTTCTACAACCATGATGCGCATCCTGCTGTTCTTGGCCACTAACCTGGCGGTCGTGCTGATTGCCAGCATCACCCTGAGCCTTTTCGGCTTCAACGGGTTCATGGCGGCCAACGGGGTTGATCTCAACCTCAATCAGCTGCTGATTTTCTGTGCGGTCTTTGGTTTTGCCGGTTCCCTGTTCTCGCTGTTCATCTCCAAGTGGATGGCGAAAATGAGTACCAGCACCCAGATCATCACCCAGCCACGGACTCGCCACGAGCAATGGCTGCTGCAAACCGTCGAGCAACTGTCCCGTGAAGCCGGGATCAAGATGCCCGAAGTCGGGATTTTCCCGGCCTACGAAGCAAACGCCTTCGCCACCGGCTGGAACAAGAACGACGCGCTGGTCGCGGTCAGCCAAGGCTTGCTCGAACGCTTTTCGCCGGATGAAGTGAAAGCCGTTCTGGCCCACGAAATCGGCCATGTGGCCAATGGCGACATGGTGACCCTGGCGCTGATCCAGGGCGTGGTGAACACCTTCGTGATGTTCTTTGCACGGATCATCGGCAACTTTGTCGACAAAGTGATTTTCAAGAACGAAGAAGGCCAGGGCATGGCCTACTACGTGGCAACCATCTTTGCCGAACTGGTCCTGGGCATCCTGGCCAGCGCCATCGTCATGTGGTTCTCGCGCAAACGGGAGTTCCGTGCCGACGAAGCTGGGGCGAACCTGGCCGGTACAGCCGCGATGATTAGCGCCTTGCAGCGCCTTCGCGCCGAACAGGGCCTGCCGGTGCACATGCCCGACACCCTGAATGCCTTTGGCATCAACGGCGGCATCAAGCAAGGATTTGCTCGCATGTTCATGAGCCACCCACCGCTGGAAGAGCGTATCGACGCGCTGGCTCGCCGCCGGGGTTGAGTAGCTCGGAAGCAAACAAGAAGGCCCGCAGCGATGCGGGCCTTTTTTATTGGCTTTTGTAGGAGCTGCCGAAGGCTGCGATCTTTCGATTTTAAGATCAAGATCAAAAGATCGCAGCCTTCGGCAGCTCCTACACGTTGAGTTCACCTCAAACCGTGTGAGAGCGGGCTTGCCTGCGAAGAGGCCAGAGCAATCTACCGACTGGACACCCGATACACCCGCTCCTCAAGCCGCGTTACACCGGCCTCCAGAAACTTCCCGCTCTCGCTCAGGACATCCTGATCCTCCAGAATCTTCAATACCCACGAAGCCGAGAACAACCGTCGTACTTCATCGTCGAGCACAGCAAATGGCGGTCCGGGCATTTGTGCCTGATCGTAATCCAGGGTGATCAAGAGACCGAGGGAGTCCCTGGGCAGTATCCGCTTCAAGTGGTCCGCATAGCGCTCACGCATCGCCGGCGGCAATGCAATCAGCGCCGCACGATCATAAAGCGCGGAACAATCAGCCACATCGCCGGCACTCAGCGAGAAAAAGTCCCCGCACCACAGCTCAATCGAACCCGCCCGATAGACCTTGAACGGCCCCTGTTCGCTGATGGCAGGATCAAAACCATGCTCACCGAAAAAGTCCTCCACGGCTTTTTCCGACAGCTCGACCCCCAGGACTTCATGCCCCTGGTGCGCCAGCCACAACAAATCCAGGCTCTTGCCGCACAACGGCACCAGCACCCGCGTGCTCTCCTCAAGGCCCAACTGTGGCCAAAACCGTCGAAGATAAGGGTTCACCTGCGGCAGATGAAAGCCGATCTGATTCGACGCCCACTTCTTGTGCCAAAACTCCGGTTGCATAAATAACCCCGAAAATTCGATCAAAACACCCTAAAACTTATATTAGATTTAGATCAATGATCTGACTGAAGATGGTGTCATCTTAACTCTCAGGAGCTCATTCATGTTCCCCAGCCTGTACATATCCCATGGCTCCCCCATGCTCGCCCTGGAACCCGGCGCCAGCGGGCCAGCCCTTGCTCGCCTGGCAGCAGAAATACCGAAACCCAAAGCCATCGTGATTGTTTCCGCACACTGGGAAAGCCATGAACTCTTGGTAAGCGCCAATCCCCACCCCGAAACCTGGCACGACTTCGGTGGCTTTCCAAGGGCCCTTTTTGAAGTGCAATACCCGGCGCCTGGCGAGCCACGACTGGCGACAGAGGTTGCCGAGCTGTTGAACGCCGCGGATCTACCTGCACGCCTCGACACCCAGCGGCCGCTCGACCATGGTGTCTGGGTGCCCTTGTCATTGATGTATCCGCAGGCTGATATTCCGATTGTTCAGGTGTCCTTGCCCACCCGCGGCGGCCCCGCCCTGCAAACCCGCGTCGGTCATGCCTTGGCCGGCCTGCGCAAACAAGGCGTGCTGTTGATTGGCTCTGGCAGCATTACCCACAACCTTCGGGAACTGGACTGGCATGCCGGCCCCGAGAGCGTCGAACCCTGGGCGCGGGTGTTCCGCGACTGGATGATTGAGAGACTGGCAGCCAATGACGAAGCGGCTTTGCACGATTATCGTCAACAAGCACCAAACGCTGTACGCAATCACCCCAGCGATGAACATCTGCTGCCGCTGTACTTTGCCCGCGCCGCCGGTGGCGCGTTCAGCGTTGCGCACCAGGGGTTCACCCTGGGTGCATTGGGCATGGATATCTATCGCTTCGGCTGATTTAAAGCAAAAGATCACAGCCTGCGGCAGCTCCTACGGAGAAATGCGTTCCCATGTAGGAGCTGCCGCAGGCTGCGATCTTTTTTTGCAGGCCAAAAAAATCCCCGAACCAGTCGGGGATTTTTTATGTTCGATCAATCAGCCCGAAAGCGGATCAATCTTCGCGGTAGCGACGCAGCTTCAGCTGCTTACCAGCAACGCGAGTGTCCTTCAGCTTGGTCAGCAGCTTCTCCAGACCATCTTCCGGCAGCTCGACGAGGCTGAAGCTGTCACGCACCTGGATGCGACCGATGGCTTCACGGGCCAGGCCACCTTCATTGAGGATGGCGCCCAGCAGGTTCTTGGCAGCGATACCATCACGCGCACCCAGCGCGGTACGGCAACGAGCACGGCCTTCAGCCAGCGGCATCGGAGCGCGACGCTCGCGATCACCACGCTCAGGACGATCACCGGAACGCTCTGGACGATCGCCACGTGGCGCGCTGTTCGGCACCAGTGGACGCTCTTTCTCGATAGCGGCCAGGTTCAGCGCTTGACCGTTGGTTGCCTTGCGCAGCAGGGCTGCGGCCAGGGCACGCGGGCTGCAACCGATATCGGCGGTCAGGCGATCGAGCAGATCACCGTGGGTCGATTCGGCGTCAGCTACCAGCGGCGACAGGCTGTTGGTCAGCTTCTTGATGCGTGCATCCAGGACGGCTTGAGCGTCTGGCAGACGAACTTCAGCAACCTTCTGACCGGTTACACGCTCGATCACTTGCAGCATGCGGCGCTCACGTGGCGTCACCAGCAGCAATGCACGACCTTCGCGACCGGCACGGCCGGTACGGCCGATACGGTGAACGTAGGACTCCGGATCGTACGGCATGTCAACGTTGAACACGTGAGTGATGCGAGGAACGTCCAAGCCACGGGCAGCAACGTCGGTCGCCACAACGATGTCCAGACGGCCATCTTTGAGGGAGTCGATCACCCGCTCACGCTGGTTCTGGGCAATGTCACCGTTCAGCGCAGCGGCTTTGTAGCCTTTGGCTTCCAGGGCGCTGGCCAGATCCAGGGTCGCTTGCTTGGTACGCACGAACATGATCAGCGCATCGAAGTCTTCCACTTCCAGCAAGCTGAGAACGGCAGAAGTCTTCTGGTCAGCGTGAACCAACAGGTGAGCCTGTTCGATCGCGGTAACGGTCTGGGTTTTGCTCTGGATCTTCACGTGCTTCGGATCGCGCAGATGACGCTCGGCGATGGCACGGATCGATTGCGGCAAGGTGGCCGAGAACAATACGGTCTGACGGGTTTCCGGCATGGCCTTGAAGATGACTTCCAGGTCGTCCATGAAGCCCAGTTTGAGCATTTCGTCTGCTTCGTCGAGAACCAGGTGGTTCACTGTCTGCAGCACTTTTTCGTCGCGACGCAGGTGGTCGCACAGACGGCCCGGAGTGGCGACAACGATCTGTGCGCCATTACGGATTGCTTTCAATTGTGGGCCCATCGGCGCGCCGCCGTAGACAGCCACAACAGTCACGCCCGGCATTTGCTTGGCGTAGGTTTCGAAAGCGGTTGCAACTTGCAGCGCCAACTCACGAGTTGGGGCCAGGATCAGAGCTTGCGGCTCGCGCTTGGACGGATCAATGCGGTGCAGAATAGGCAGGGCAAAGGCAGCGGTTTTACCGGTACCGGTTTGCGCCTGACCAATCATATCGTGACCGGCGAGAATGATCGGGATCGACTGCTGCTGAATGGCCGAAGGCTCTTCATAGCCGGTAGCGACTACTGCAGCGACAATATTGGGATGAAGTTCAAGAGCGGCGAAGCCGCCGATTTCCTGGGTCATGGGTCTGCCTCTAAGTGCATCCGCAAAGACCCATGCTCCAAAGCTGCGCATGCCGTGTTGAGACTCAAGAGTCGCCCTGGCAGCTTTGTCGGCGGGGATTTGCGAAAACGAATGAATGAAAAGAATCGTCAAGGAAGAGTTCGCAGAGCGAACGTGCAACCGAAGTTGACTTCGGGGAATTGCGCTACCTAAACGCGGCCCGGCTAAAGGCCGGCGCGCACTATACCGGAATTTGCCAAAAAAGGGAGCCTTTTTTTAACGTAAAACGCCCGCACACGGCGTTCTGTCACAGGCTTTGCGGATAATCGTACGAGCGTCTATTTTTCAAAGGCCCAGCCCTGCGGGCTATGGTGCTAAAACGCTTCACCTGAAACACACGGACCGTCGGTCCGACTCCCTTTCCCGTCCGAGGAAATGCCCCATGAAAGCGCTCGACAACAGCCGTGTGAGCCGTGAAAAACGTGGTCATGTTCTGTTGATCGGACTGGACCGGGTCGCCAAACGCAACGCCTTCGACCTCGAACTGCTCAATCAATTGAGCCTGGCGTACGGTGAGTTCGAAGCCGACAGCGATGCGCGGGTGGCAGTGGTGTTTGGCCATGGTGACCACTTCACCGCCGGACTGGACCTGGTGAACGCCAGCGCGGCGCTGGCCGAAGGCTGGCAGGCACCAGCCGGTGGCTGCGACCCTTGGGCAGTGTTCGCCGGTCCACGCGTCACCAAGCCCGTGATCGTCGCTGTGCAGGGCTACTGCCTGACCATCGGCATCGAATTGATGCTCGCCGCCGACATCAACCTGTGCGCCAGCAACACCCGCTTCGCGCAATTGGAAGTGCAGCGTGGCATTTTTCCCTTCGGCGGCGCCACGTTGCGCCTGCATCAAGTGGCCGGTTGGGGCAATGCCATGCGCTGGATGCTGACAGGTGATGAATTCGATGCCCATGACGCCTTGCACCTGGGTCTGGTGCAGGAAGTCATGGCCAGCGAAGACTTGCTGCCACGGGCGATCGAGTTGGCCGAGCGCATCGCACGGCAGGCACCGCTGGGGGTCCAGGCGACGTTGATGTCCGCCCGGCAAGCGCGCTACGAAGGGGAAACCGCCGCGGCCCAAGGATTGCCGGCGCTGGCGAAGAAGCTGCTGAGCAGTGAGGATGCCCAGGAGGGTGTGCGGTCACTGTTGGAGCGGCGGCCCGGGGTTTTCAAAGGGGTTTGAGGTTTGTGTCGATGTGCAGATTGCCTTCGCGGGCAAGCCTCGCTCCTACGGATCAGACGTAATCACCTGTAGGAGCGAGGCTTGCCCGCGAAGTGGCCATGACAGGCACAGACTTATGTCGCCGGGCGAATCACTTTGATCAACGACTCCAATGAATACCCCAACCGTGGCGCCAAGGCTTCGGCCCGGGCAATCAGCCCGTCCATGTCCAGCGCCTGGTCCAAATCAGAAGGCACGATCAGAATCACGTTGCCCTCCTTCACCGGCAACTCCCAGTAATGCCGGTGATAGAGGCCGCGCAGCAATGCGGCGCCCAGCGGCTTGCCGTCGTCGGTGGCCCATTGGTTGATGACCAGCCACCCCCCCGGATTCAAGCGTTTCTGGCAGTTTTCCAGGAAGGTCCAGGCCAGATGCCCGACACCCGGACCGACGTCGGTATAAAGGTCGACAAATATCAGGTCGGCAGACTCTGCGGTGTCGAGCAGTTCCAGCGCGTCCCCCACACGAATATACAGACGCGGATCGTCATCCAGCCCCAGGTACTCAATGGCCAGACGCGGTACATCGGGGCGCAACTCGATGGCTTCGACGTCTTCCAGTGGCAGGAATTTGAGGCAAGCCTGGGTCAGCGTACCGGCACCGAGACCGAGAAACAGCGCGCTTTCCGGTTGCTCATGGCACAGCGCACCGATCAGCATCGCCCGGGTGTAATCGTATTCGAGCCAACTCGGATCTGCCGTGAAAACACAACTTTGCTCGATGGCATCACCGAATTCGAGAAACCGGTAATCGGCCACTTCCAGCACGCGAATCACACCGAACTCGTCCTGCACCTCGGCGAGCAAATGCTCGACGCGCTCCTCAGTCATTTCATCTCCCGATCGTTACCACGCGCGGCAATCAATAACACCGCAAACAAGCGGCGGCAAAGGCGCGATTGTCCGCCAAGCGTCGGGAACAGGTCACGCACTAATTGCTGATAACATGGTTGTCCGAGCGTAAAACATTAGAGACCGTGATGAGCCAACCCTGGAGTCCCGACAGCTGGCGCGCCTTGCCGATCCAGCAACAACCCCAATACCCCGACATGGCGCATTTGCAGCACGTCGAGCAAACACTGGCCAGCTATCCGCCGCTGGTGTTTGCCGGTGAGGCCCGGGAATTGCGCCGTCAGTTTGCCGAAGTAACCCAGGGTCGCGCGTTTCTGTTGCAGGGCGGCGATTGCGCTGAAAGCTTCGCAGAGTTCTCTGCCGCGAAAATACGCGACACCTTCAAAGTACTGCTGCAAATGGCGATCGTCATGACCTTTGCGGCCGCCTGCCCGGTGGTCAAGGTCGGGCGCATGGCCGGGCAGTTCGCCAAGCCCCGCTCGGCCAACGACGAAACCATCGATGGCGTGACCCTGCCGGCCTACCGGGGTGACATCGTCAATGGCATCGGTTTCGACGAAAAAAGCCGCGTACCTGACCCGGAACGCTTGCTGCAGTCCTATCACCAGTCCACCGCCACCCTGAACCTGTTGCGCGCCTTCGCCCAAGGCGGGTTTGCCGACCTGCACCAAGTGCACAAATGGAACCTGGATTTCATCGCCAACTCGGCCCTGGCGGAAAAGTACAGCCACCTGGCCGACCGCATTGATGAAACCCTGGCCTTCATGCGTGCCTGCGGCATGGACAGCTCGCCACAACTGCGCGAAACCAGCTTCTTCACCGCTCACGAAGCGCTGCTGTTGAACTATGAAGAAGCCTTCGTGCGTCGTGACAGCCTGACCAACGATTACTACGATTGCTCGGCGCACATGCTGTGGATCGGCGACCGCACCCGTCAGCTCGACGGTGCCCACGTCGAATTCCTGCGCGGGGTGAACAACCCGATCGGGGTCAAGGTCGGCCCAAGCATGAATACCGACGACCTGATCCGCTTGATTGACATTCTCAACCCGGACAACGATCCGGGTCGCCTGAACCTGATTGCACGCATGGGCGCGAACAAGGTCGGCGATCACCTGCCGCAACTGATCCGCGCCGTGCAACGGGAAGGCAAGCAGGTGTTGTGGAGTTCGGACCCGATGCACGGCAACACCATCAAGGCCAGCAGCGGCTACAAGACCCGGGATTTCGCGCAAATCCTCGGGGAAGTGAAGCAGTTCTTCCAGGTGCACGAAGCCGAGGGCAGTTATGCCGGCGGTATCCATATCGAAATGACCGGGCAGAACGTCACCGAGTGCATCGGCGGTGCACGACCGATCACCGAAGACGGCTTGTCGGATCGCTATCACACCCATTGCGACCCGCGGATGAATGCCGATCAGTCGCTGGAACTGGCGTTTTTGATTGCCGAAACCCTGAAACAAGTCCGGCGATAAGCGATGTAGGAGCTGCCGAAGGCTGCGATCTTTTGATTTTGATTTTTTAAGATCAAAAGATCGCAGCCTTCGGCAGCTCCTACAAGGCGCCAGTTCAGTCGCCATCAGTTTCGGCCAATGCCACCCTCAACTTCACCGCACTCGCCCGCGCACAATTCAACTGCACCCGTTCCAACCCCAGCCAATTGGCCATCCGCCGTAAACTCACCGCCAGCGCCAGCATCCCCTCTTCATCCAGCCCCTGCTCCTCCTCATGCACCGCATGCACTGCCAACTGCCCTGCTGCCCGCTCCGCACGCAGATCAACCCGCGCGGCAATCCGTTCGTTGTGCAAAAACGGCAGGACGTAATAGCCAAAGACCCGCTTGTGCTGTGGCGTATAAATTTCCAGCCGGTAGCGAAAATCGAACAAGCGCTCGGTTCGGCTGCGCTCCCAAATCAGCGAATCGAAAGGAGAAAGCAGTGCACTGGCCTCGACCTTGCGCGGCACTTTCACCTCGGGCAGGCAGTACGCCGGCTGGCGCCAACCCTGAACCTCACAGGTGAGCAACTCGCCCGCCTCGACCAGTTCCTCCAGACGCGGCCGACTGTCGGCGGGGTTCAAGCGGAAGTAGTCGCGCAAGTCTTTCTCGGTGCCAACGCCCAAGGCCGTAGCGGCATGCAGTAACAAACCACGCTGGGCCTCAGCCTCGGGAAGCATCGATTGCGCCAGGATCGCCGAGGGGATCACCCGTTCCGGCAAGTCATAGAGCCGTTCGAACCCGCGTCGTCCGGCAACCGTCACTTCACCGGCGGCAAACAGCCATTCCAACGCATGCTTTTCCGCGCTCCAGTCCCACCAAGGCCCAGCCCGCTCCTGGCGAGTCGACAGACTACCCGCGCCGAGTGCGCCCTGCTCCTCGACACAGGCCAGCACTCGGCGAATGGTGTCCTGTTGCTCACGACCGAAGCGCGCCAGTTGTTGATAAATATCTTCACCCTGCCTCGCCCGTTGCATGCGCCAGCGCATCAGCGGGTACATCGACAAGGGCAACAGCGAAGCCTCATGCCCCCAATATTCGAACAACGTGCGACGCCGGCCCTGACTCCAGGCTGCCTGGTCGAGCAAGTCGGATGAATAGTTGCCGAGGCGGGAAAACAGCGGGAGGTAATGCGAACGCACCACGGCGTTGACAGAGTCGATCTGCAGAATACCCAGCCGTTCGATCAGACGGTTGAGCTGAACCGCTTTGACCTGCGCCGGCGGCTGGCGCCCGTTGAATCCTTGGGCAGCCAGCGCCAGACGCCGAGCCTGTTTGAGGGAAAAGGACTGTGTTGCGGGCATGGGCATCTCCTTGTCTGCTCGCAACCTACCTCACCGAAAGTTGGTTTGTGTAGTTGTGTGTTGCTCATTTGTGCATCGGGTCATTCCAGAAGGGTTTGACCGATTCATGCTCCACGTCTGCACGGCTCATGCCGATGTCCTTCAACGCTTCATCACTCAGGCTCGCCAACAACTCGCGTTCCCGGTGCAGTTCGTACCAGCGGCTGAACTTGTGCAACAGGTCCGATACCAGATGATGAGAGTGTGCTTCTACTGCTGGATGTTCATGTTGACCTTTCATCTTGTTGCCCTCCGTTTGGATGGCTTCAGTCTCTGCCCAGGCCTAAGATCAATCCAACGAATGTTTCTGATGTCACATATCTCGGAGATTGATGAATGTCTGCCTACCCGAGTATCGATACCGAAGTGTTGCGTACCTTCGTCGCCATCGCCGACCAGGGTGGATTTACCCGGGCCGGGGAACAGGTCAACCGAACTCAGTCGGCCGTAAGCATGCAGATGAAGCGGCTGGAGGAAGATGTGTTGCAGCGGCAATTGTTCCAGCGCGACGGCCGGCAGGTGCGGCTGACGGCAGAAGGCCAGGTCTTACTGGGGTACGCCCGGCGCATCCTCAAGCTGCACAGTGAGGTGTTCAACACCCTGCGCGAGCCACACATGGTCGGCATGGTGCGCATCGGTACACCGGACGATTACGTGATGCGTTTTTTGCCGGGGATTCTGCGGCGTTTTGCCCAGTCCTACCCGCTGATCCAGATCGAGGTGCACTGCGAATCATCAAAACAGTTGCTGCTGCGCCAGGATCTGGACCTGACCATTGTCACCCGCGAGCCAGGCAATGAAATCGGTCAGTTGCTGCGCAAGGAGCGTTTTGTCTGGGCCGAGGCACAATGCTATAGCGCTCACGAGCAGACACCCCTGCCATTGGCGATGTTCAACAGCGATTGCTTCTGCCGCTTGTGGGCCTGCAATGCCCTGGACGCCATAGGCCGTGATTATCGCGTGGCCTACAACAGCGACAGTCTATCGGCCATCATGGCGGTGGTCAGTGCCGGCCTGGCGGTGACGGCACAGCTGGAAAGCCTGGTCACAGCCGACATGCGCATCCTCGGTGAAGCAGAAGACCTGCCGGTGTTGCCCGAGGCGAGCATCATGCTGCTGCGCAACCTGCACAACCCGTCACCGATCACCGAATGCCTGGCCGAACACATCATCGAGGGCTTCAAACTTTAAAGGCGAGCATCACCGCGCAGAACACCAGAAAGCCGCAAAACAGCGCACGAAGCATGCGTTCGGGCATGGCGTGGGCGATCTTCACCCCCCAACTGATGCTCATCAGGCCACCGACTGCCAATGGCACGCCGATCATCCAGTCCACCTGATGATGCACGGCATAAGTGACCAAGGTGACGCCGGTGCTCGGCAGGGCCAGCGCCAGCGACAAGCCTTGGGCAACCACCTGGGTGGTGCCGAACAGACTGGTCAACACCGGCGTCGCGACCACCGCTCCGCCCACGCCAAACAGACCGCCCATGGTGCCGGATGCAGCGCCAAGCACCCCGAGCCATGGCCATGAATAGTTCATCTGCGCCGAAGCCGGAGCACTGGCGTAGAACATGCGCACCAGGTTGTAAGCCGACAGCGCGACCAGGAACGCCACGAACCCCAGGCGCATGGTTTGCGCGTCAATGCCTACCGCCCAGATCGAGCCGATCCAGGCAAAGCAGAACCCCATCGACGCCAGCGGCAATGCATGGCGCAACTCAATGCGGTTGCGCTGGTGATAACGCCACAGCGCCAACATTACGTTCGGGACCACCATCACCAGCGCGGTGCCCTGGGCGATTTGTTGATCCAAGCCACAGAGCACGCCCAGCAACGGAATGGCGATCAACCCGCCACCGATGCCGAAGATGCCGCCTAGGGTGCCCAAGGCAGCGCCGAAGACCAGGTACATCAAAAACTCAATCACAGCGATTTTCCCCACTACGTCAGGCCTTTCATCCTACGCAGTTGGTTCTGGCACGGAAACGCACAGCAACGCACAATGGCTATGCCAAACTCGCACAGACAGTGAGCAGACCATGAACCCCAATCAACTGACCGATCAACTGGGCCTGTTTCTGGACGTGCTGGAAACCGGCAGTTTTTCCGCCGCCTCGCGTCGCCATCCGCTGACACCTTCGGCAGTGGCACGACGGATCGATAGCCTGGAAAACGCAGTCGGCAGCCAGTTGTTCATTCGCAGCACCCATGCGGTTCGCGCGACTCCGGCAGGTCTGGCGTTCGCCGAGCGGGCGCGGCGGATCGTCGCCGAACTGCGTCTGGCCAGGGCCGAGGCCGTTTCCCTGAGCAGCGCACCGGAAGGCCTGATACGGATTGATGCGCCGGCGGCGTTCGGTCGACGGCACCTGGCGCCGGTAATTGCCGACTTTCTGATGCTCTACCCCGGCCTCGATGTGCAGCTGCACTTGATCGACAGTTTTGTCGACATGCAAGGCCTGAACTTGGGCAAGGTCGACCTGGTGCTGCGCGCCGGGCAATTGGCCGACACCCGCCTGGTGGCCACACCGCTGGCAAGCATGGTGCGCATCGCCTGCGCCAGTCCCGATTATTTGCAGCGGCGAGGCGTGCCGAATGATCCGACACAACTGGTCGAGCATGACGGTCTGGACTGGGATGGCCTGGCGCCACCGTTCGCCTGGCGATTCGAACGTGAAGGTCAACTGCAACTGCATCGCCCCTCGCGCATGCGAATGAGCGCTAACAATGCCGAAGCGCTGGTCTGCGGCGCGCTGGCTGGCTTAGGCGTCGCGCACTTGCCGACCTGGCTGGCCAGCGAATACCTGTTGCGCGGCGAATTGCTGCCGCTGTTCTGCGAAAACGGGCTGCCCAAACCGGAAAGCGCCGGGATCTATGCCTTGCGCCTGGAACAGCAACCCAATTCTCGCAGCCGTTTATTACTCGAGTACCTGAAAACCCGTTTCAGCCCGATCCCTCCCTGGGATCTGGTGCTACAAACCCAATTGGCTCGCCACTAGTCTAGAATTGCCTGGTGCATTAAAGATTTGCCCGCTAGATTCATGATGTTCACTGATCAAGGTTTCCAAATGACCACCGAGCGCAACACCCCGGACACCTGCGACGACCTGCTGCTGGACAACCAGGCTTGCTTCGCCCTTCACTCCACTTCGCTGATGATGACCAAGGTCTACAAGCCCTTGCTACAGGCGTTGGGCCTGACTTATCCACAGTACCTGGCGATGATGGTGCTGTGGGAACAGGACGGTTTGACCGTTGGTGAAATCAGCGCTCGTTTGTTGACCGATCCTGGCTCGCTCACGCCGTTGCTCAAGCGCCTGGAAGCCGAAGGTTTACTCAGCCGAACCCGCAGCCGTGAAGACGAACGCGTGGTGATCGTCGAACTCACCCAGCAAGGCCGCGCCCTGCGCGACAAGGCGCGAGACATTCCCCAGTGCATTCTTGGCGCCAGCGGCATGACCCTGGAGCGACTGCAAAAGCTGCAAGCGGAGCTGCAAGCGCTGCGGCGGCACCTGCAAGACAGCCTCTGACTCCAATCCACTACAAATCCCCCTGTGGGAGCGAGCAAGCCCGCTCCCACATTTGCTTAGTGTCACTCCGGCAAAATCGTCCTCCCTTCTGAAAAATTTTCTGCAGAAAAAATCCCTCCTCAAAGGCTCTACCTCAGCGTCCCCAACCAAGTCAGTCATGCCAATCATTCGTTGAGCTAGAACTTTTTCAAAATTTTATCTTGCGCGCAAAATATTTGCGCGGTACATTCATCTCGCACTTACTTAGCGCGCAAACATTTAGCGCAAACAAATCAAACCCGAATGAGGCTTTCGCCATGCAAACGCTCTACACCGCAATCGCAACTTCCACCGGTGGCCGTGACGGTCGTGCGATTTCCAGCGACAACATCCTCGACGTCAAACTCGCCACGCCGAAAGAACTGGGCGGTGCTGGCGGTGCGGCAACCAACCCCGAGCAACTGTTCGCAGCCGGCTACTCCGCCTGCTTCATCGGCGCCCTGAAGTTCGTCGCCAGCCAGACCAAACGCAAAATCCCGGACGACGCCTCGATCACCGCTCATGTCGGTATCGGCCAGATTCCTGGTGGTTTCGGTCTGGACATCGACCTGCACATCAGCCTGCCGGGCCTTGAGCAAGCCGATGCCCAAACCCTGGTCGACGCCGCCCACCAGGTCTGCCCGTACTCCAATGCCACCCGTGGCAACGTCGATGTGCGCCTGCACGTGACCGTCTAACCCTGCCAACCACTCAGGCCCGAACAGGAAATGAACATGAACACTTTCAGCAAAGTCTTGACCGGTACCCTTCTCGCCCTGTCCGTCCACAGCGCATTCGCCGGTGACGTTGAACACAACACCCAGGCTTTCCTTGATGTGTTGAATGCCGGCACCGGCAAGCCGATGGAACAGATGACGCCTAAAGATGCCCGCGCCGTACTGGTGGGTGCGCAGGCCGGGGTGAAGTTGACGCTGCCAAAAGCCGACGTCAGCCAGAAGACTATCCAGGTCGATGGCCAGCCGCTGAGCCTGACCATCGTCCGTCCGGCCGGGGTCAAGGGCGAGCTGCCAGTGTTCATGTTCTTCCACGGTGGTGGCTGGGTGTTGGGAGATTTCCCGACCCATGAGCGATTGGTTCGTGATCTGGTAGCCGGTTCAGGGGCGGCAGCGGTGTTCGTCAATTACACACCGTCGCCGGAAGCGCATTACCCGGTGGCGATCAACCAGGCTTACGCCGCGACCCAATGGGTGGCCGAACACGGTAAAGAGATCAACGTTGATGGCAAGCGCCTGGCCGTGGCCGGCAACAGTGTCGGCGGTAACATGGCGGCGGTGGTTGCGCTGATGGCCAAAGACAAAGGCACGCCGGCTATCAAGTTCCAGGTACTGCTGTGGCCGGTGACCGATGCCAACTTCGACACTGGTTCCTACAACCAATATGCCGAGGGGCACTTCCTCACCCGCAACATGATGAAATGGTTCTGGGACAACTACACCACCGACGCCAAGCAGCGTAACGAGATCTACGCCTCACCGCTGCGGGCAACCCCTGCGCAACTCAAGGGCTTGCCACCGGCGTTGGTACAGACTGCCGAAGCCGATGTATTGCGCGATGAAGGTGAAGCCTATGCTCGCAAGCTCGACGAAGCCGGCGTCCCGGTAACCTCGGTTCGCTACAACGGCATGATCCACGACTACGGTTTGCTCAACGTGGTGAGCCAGGTGCCGGCGGTACGTTCGGCGATGCTGCAGGCTTCGCAAGAACTCAAGGAGCACCTGAAATAACACCACCTACCTTGTTGTAGGAGCGAGCCTGCTCGCGATGGTCGTTAACGATAACGCGGGCTATCTGAATATACGCGTTGTCTGGGCGTCCTTCGCGAGCAGGCTCGCTCCTACAGGGATCTGCGTGTTTCGTTCAGGCACAAAAAAGCCCGACTCAATGGTCGGGCTTTTTCATTCCTCAAGCAGTGCTTATTTAGCACGGCCTTTGTAGGAACCGCCTTCGCGGGTATCAATCTCGATCATGTCACCGATATTGATGAAGTCAGCAACCGACAGCTCGGTACCGTTCTTCAGTTTGGCAGGCTTCATCACCTTGCCGGAGGTGTCGCCACGGGCGGAACCTTCGGTGTAGTCAACCTGACGCACGATGGTGGTCGGCAGCTCTACGGAAACCAGACGGCCTTCGAAGAACACGGCTTCGCAAACGTCGGTCATGCCTTCTTCGATGAATGGCAGAACGCTTTCGATGTCTTCGGCGTTCAGCTCGTACATGGTGTAGTCGGTGGTGTCCATGAACGTGTAGGAGTCACCGCTGATGAAGGACAGGGTCGCTTCTTTGCGATCCAGGATCACGTCATCCAGCTTGTCGTCCGCACCGTATACGGTTTCGGTCTTGTAGCCGGTCAGCAGGTTTTTCAGCTTGGTCTTCATGATCGCGCTGTTACGACCGGACTTGGTGAATTCAGCTTTCTGAACCAGCCAAGGATCGTTGTCGATACGGATCACGGTACCGGGTTTGAGTTCTTTACCAGTTTTCATTACGAATATCCGAATTTGGATGGGATTTACAAAAATCTAGGCCGCGTATCATAGCCAATTTACATAAAACTGTACCAGCGCTGCGGCAAGATCGGGCTGCGAGCCCTGTTCCAGACACCACGTCTCGGCGTGTTTTTGCAGTTCTGGCCAATGTTTGCGGGTCGATTGCCAGTAATCGGACATTCTCTCACCGGCGTTCCACGCCCGCCAGAGACCGCTGATCGCCTCGCGCGCAGGCTCTGACAGGCCGTTGACATAAAGCGCGAGAAAGGCCTCCAGTTTGTCCAGATGGATGTCTTCTTCCTGTTGATAAATGTGCCAGAGAAACGGTCGGCCCGCCCACTGGGCGCGGACAAAAGAGTCTTCACCGCGCACGGCGTTGAAATCGCAGCACCACAGCAACCGGTCGTACTGATCCTGTCGGGCGAACGGCAGCACTTGCATCGTCAAGGCGTTGCGTACATGCCGCGCACCGGCGGCCAGCCCACTGACCCCGAACCAACGCTCGACGTCGCCGAGAATCCGCCCTTCCGGCACCAGCAGGTGCGTGGGTGTCGAATCGCTCGCCAATGCGTCCAGCCAGCTGGCCAACCCCGCATTTTCGTAGGCAAACAGTGAAATCAACTGCGCATCCGGCGCGCGATCGATTCCCAGAGCTTGCAGGAATGCTCGCTGAGCGGCGGGATTTTGCTGAAACTGCCTACGGCGCTCCAGCAATCCACTTTCACGCAACAGGCCGCCGGTCCCCTTCTGGAATCCCGGAAAGAAGAAGAACTTCTGCACGTGTTTGTATTTCACCGACGGCAAACCGTGGCAGCCAATCACCCAATCCTCGGCACTCAGGTAATCCAGGTTCATCCACAGCGGCGTTTTTTCCCGCTCGACCATGGCCTCCATGTAGGCATGGGGCAATTGGCAGGCGAACGCGGCAATCACTACGTCTGCGGCTTCGACTGGCTGCCAGTCGGCCGCCCAGTGACGCACCTCGACGCCCTGCTGCCATTGTTGCGGGGTGTGGATATCGATCTCCGGGCACATCCGCTCGAAGGCTCGCAGGTCATCGACCCATAAACGCACCGCCAGCCCATGCTCGGCGACCAATTGCCGGGCCAGACGCCAGGTCACACCGATGTCGCCGAAATTGTCGACCACGGTGCAAAAAATATCCCAGCGCCCGGTTTTTTTCATTTGAGGCAGTACAGGCATTCCAGGCTCCCGTTGGCAAAGGCAGCGATTGTCCGCATAAATTACCCCGTGCAGAAGAGCCGACGGCGATTAATCTTCATGCGACAATCGCCACTCGCCCGCGACCCACCGCCAGGAGGCAGCCATGCCCTATCGTCCCAATCCGCGCCGCCCGCTGCCCATCCAGCTCAACGCCTTGCAACTGACCGGCAGCATTGCCCTCGGTTTGTGGCTGGGGTTCATCGCCATTGCGCTGACCTGCTGGCTCGTCACTCGCCTGTTCTTCAACGAACAATTGGCGCCTGTTGCCACCGCCGTGGAGCAACTGACCAAGCCTGCAGTCGTGACGCAACCGGTGCCGGATACTCCACCGCAGAGCCCATTGTTCGAACAATACGAAGAGAACCTGCGCAAGAACGAGCAGGCACAACGCCTCGATCAGGCACGCAGCAGCAACCGCAATCTGTCGAACCCCAAATGCCAGTTCTGGCTGCAACAGGACCAGACAGCACCGAGCGAAAAAAGCCGCACCAACGTCCTGCAATTCTGCGATTAATCATGAACAAACAGATTGTCCACCAACTGATTCTCGACAAGCTGCGCATCGACCTCGACATTGCCGAGCGCGCAGCCCTGACCGCTTACGAAACTGCCACCCACGAAGAAAACATCGCCGAAAACAAGTACGACACGCTGGGTCTGGAGGCCTCCTATCTGGCAGCCGGACAGGCCAGGCGCGTCGAGGAAATTCGACAGTCACTTGCGCTTTGCCAAAACCTGACGCTGCGTCCTTATGACGAGCGGCGCGGTATTGAAGTCGGCGCACTGCTCGGCCTGGAAGACGAAAAAGGTCGTGAACAGTGGCTGTTCCTGGCGCCGGATGCGGCGGGCCTGAAGGTCGATCTGGTGGGGCAACCGATCACCGTCATCACCCCGCGCTCACCGCTGGGCAAAGGCCTGCTGGGCAAGTTCGAGGGTGATGAGGTGGAGATTCTGGTGGCGGGTGCTCGGCAACAGTTCGCTGTCACCGAGGTGCTCTAGACCGCAGGTTTATCGATCAATGAACCGGTAGTTCGACGCCGTCGAACAGTTCTTCCAGTTCCTGTTTGTTGTGGCACTGAATGGCTTTTGCCATGACTTCGCGGGTCAGGTGCGGCGCGAATTTCTCGATGAAGTCGCACATGAAACCACGCAGGAAAGTGCCGCGACGGAAACCGATCTTGGTCACGCTGGATTCGAACAGTTCGCTGGCATCCAGCACCACCAAGTCATTGTCGAGCTTGGTGTCCACAGCCATTTTCGCCACGATACCTACGCCCAGTCCCAAACGAACATAGGTTTTGATCACGTCGGCGTCGGCGGCGGTAAACACCACCTTCGGCGTCAGACCACGGTGGCTGAAGGCTTCGTCGAGCTTCGAGCGGCCGGTGAAGCCAAACACGTAAGTTACGATCGGATATTCGGCCAAGGCTTCGAGAGTCAGTTTCGACAGTTTGGTCAACGGGTGCCCCTGCGGCACGACCACGCAGCGGTTCCAGCGATAGCACGGCATCATCACCAGATCGCCGAACAGCTCCAGAGCTTCAGTGGCGATGGCGAAATCCACGGTGCCGTCAGCCGCCATTTCGGCGATCTGCATCGGCGAACCCTGGTGCATGTGCAGGGCAACATCCGGGTATTGCTTGATGAAATTGCTGATCACCGGTGGCAATGCATAACGTGCCTGGGTGTGGGTGGTGGCGATCGACAGGGTGCCTTTCTTCTCGTTGGAGAATTCCTGGGCGATCTGCTTGATGCTTTCAACCTTGCGCAGGATTTCGCCTGCGGTGGTGATAATGCGCTCACCGGCCGGGGTGACACGCGTCAGGTGCTTGCCGCTGCGAGCGAAGACCTCGACGCCCAGTTCGTCTTCCAGCAGGCGGATCTGTTTGCTGATGCCCGGTTGCGAGGTGTAAAGGCTTTGGGCTGTAGCGGAAACGTTGAGGTCGTGGTGCGCCACTTCCCAGATGTAGCGCAATTGTTGAAGCTTCATATGAATCCCTCAAAGCAGATAGACGCCACGGGCATCAGCGACGGTATATAACTATATTAATGGCTTGAAGAATAAATCTAGAACTTTTTTATCAGAACGCCACTATTCGTGCTCTAGAGATCCCCTTGGCGACGACGCTGCACCAGCGGCACCAGGTATACCGGCACCTGAGACAGTTGCAACACGCGCGCGGCGGTTCGGCCCAACGGCGTTTCCGCACCAGCACCATGGCTATGACTACCTACGATCAGCAAATCCACGGAGAGTTTCTGCGCCTGCTCGAGAATCACCTGAGACGGATCGCCCTGTAACACCCGCACGGCCTGAATCCGCTCCAGATCCCGCTCACCCTCCCCACCCTCCAGTTCTTCACGAAAACTGTCGAGCACGCGCTGCTCGATACTGGCAATGACGGTGTTCAGCCCCTGACTGTGAAACTCGTTCAGCGCCTGCTCGTCCAGGTAACTCTGAAGCACCGACTCGGCGAATAGCCCCATGGGTTCAACCGCATGCACCACGTACAGGTCGGCATTGAATGTCCGGGCCAATGCCAAGGCGTGCTGCATGACCAACGGTGCGTACAGACCGAGGTCAGTGGCATAGAGCATCGAGCGAATCATATGACCTCCTCGAATGCCAACATGGCGGGGATTGATTCAGCTTAGCAGTGCCTTGAGGAGTACGACGCTCGGTGCAACACGTTGATCGGCGGGCTTAAACCTTTTGCTCGTTGCTTATGCCATGGGGCACATGACCGGTGGCGACGACTTCCCGAGCCAGTTCGCAATGACCGGCCTGATCGTCGAAAAACACATCGGCGGCGAACGCTTCGAGAAATGCAGACTTGGTCAGCCCCCCCAGAAATAGCGACTCGTCCAGCCGGATGTCCCATTCGCGCAAGGTGCGAATCACCCGCTCGTGGGCCGGCGCGGAGCGGGCTGTCACCAGCGCCGTGCGGATCGGGCAGGCATCATCGGGGAATTCGCGCTGCAACAGATTGAGGGCCGCGAGGAAACCCTTGAAAGGTCCGCCACGCAACGGCTCACGGGCCGATTCGCGCTCGCTCGCCTGAAACGCTTCCAGACCACCGGCCTGATAGATGCGCTCCGATTCGTCGGAAAACAGCACCGCATCGCCGTCGAAAGCGATGCGCAATTCATCGCTGGCGGCGCGGCTCGCGCCTCCCGACAAGATGGTCGCCGCCGCAAACCCCGCGTCCAGCGCACTGCGGACGTCTTCGGCATGGGTCGACAGAAACAGGTCGCAGCCAAACGCCTTGAGATACGGATAAGGGCTGCGCCCGCCGACAAACGCCGCGCGGGAAATCGCCAGCCCATAGTGATGGATCGAGTTGAACACCCGCAGGCCCGTGTCGGCGCTGTTGCGCGATACCAGAATCACCTCGACCCGGGCGCGACCGAGGTGAGCATTGAGATTGAGCAGTTTTTGCACCAGAGGGAAGGCATCGCCAGGCTCGAGGATTTCGTCCTCATGCTCGATCTGGTATTGCCGATAGGCTTCGACGCCGCGCGACAGGTAGACCTTATGGCTTTCACTCAAGTCGAACAGCGCACGGGACGAAATCGCCAGCACCAGTTTGTCATCGATGGTTTTTGCCATGCCCTTCCCCCTCAGGTTGATCGCCTTATCGGTTGCGCCGATCGATAAAACCCAGGCTGCGATACAAGGCTTCGATCCGTGGCAATTCGCAGCCGGCAGCCTTTGCCGCTGCCAGAGGTCGGGCGTAGATCGCGTCCAACTCCAGCGGTCGCTTGTGCAGGAAATCGTGGTACATGCTAGGCCAGTAATCAGGCATTTTCTCGGTCACCATGAACAAATGCTCGGCATAGCCCGCCGGCACTTCGTGGCCGCAGGCGATTGCGCCCTGGACGACTTCGGCCATCAGCGCCTTGATCAGCTCACGGCTGTCGGCATCGGCCATCAAGGGCGTGGTGCTCGCCCCCAGCAACACCGACAGGCCGTTGTAGGGGATATTCCAGACCAGTTTTTGCCAACGTGCCTGGTGCAAATTCGCCATGCCCTGGGAGTCGATACCGGCGCTGCGGAACAGCCCGACGCCCTCCTCCACTATCGCGGCGCGCACCGCCCCATCGGCGGCGGGACCGCTGTGATAGCCGACATGCACCGCCCCCAACGCCTGATGGGTCACGACACCCGGCCCTTCGCGATGAACACAGATGTAGCAGAGCCCGCCTAGCACATGCAGCGAATCAGGCAGCAAATCGCGCAGGCTGTCTTCAACGTCCAGACCGTTTTGCAACAGCAACACCTTGGCATTCGGCGCTGCGGCCTGAAGTATGGCCGGGGCCAAGTCTGCATTGCTGGTGGTTTTCGCCCCCACCAACAACCAGTCGCACGGCGGCATGTCTTCGGCCGCCGCATAGGCTTGTACCGGGTTCAACGCCAGTGAGCCGTGTACCGCACTGCGAAGTTGCAGCCCGCGCTCGGCCACTGCGCAAAATTCACTGCGCAACAGAAAGTGCACATCAAAGCCGGCACGCGCCAGCATCAACCCGTAGAACCCACCGATCGCCCCGGTGCCGATAATGCCGATCGTCGGCTTGGCAACTGCCCCCATCATGGCAACTCCTCTGCTGTTCGACTCAACGCCTGATGTATCGCCCGATTGAGTTCGGTGCCGGTCAGGCGCGAATGCAATGTCCCAAAGAACTCGCCGTCGCGCACCACAAACAGCGCCGGCAAATGAAAGACCTGATATCGCTCGACCACCCCGCCATTGTTCCCGGCATCGATCCAGCACAGTCGATCGACAGCCAGGTCAAGCAGCGGCAATTGCTCGCGGGCAAACCGGCAGCTTGAGCAACCGATGCTGGTGAAAATAACCAGCGATACGCCGTTCATTGTCAGTAGCCGTTGGTCGGCGTCGAAATCGGTCAGTTCCAATTCGACCACTATACTGGGGGAAACAATGTCAGATGGCCGACACATGGAGTCCGTGTTCATGGGACGATTCATTCCTCATCCTGACGATGTACCCGTCGAATTAACGCTACATAAGCCCGAGTGTATTTCGCGGCAACAACTGCACACTATCAGCCTCGGGGGCATGGCTTGCAATTATCACCGGGCATGGCGCTACGGCACGGCACTGGAAGTGCGCATGCCCACCCTCAATCCCGATCTTCGCTTCCTGGGTTATGTGGCCTGGTGTCTGCGCCGAAAGCACGGTTATCTGGTTGGCATTGCCTTTGTTGACGAACAAACGTTATTCAGTGCGCGCATGGGCGAGCAGGTGTGCCAGATAGAACGCTACTGTCGACAGCACGACGCTCATGATGATCTGCAGGAAATCCAGGCACTGGCGCTGGAGTGGGTACAGCGGCATGCCGACGAGTTCTCCCACGACACGGTCCACAGGGCATTTGCGCATTCAATGCAGGATTAGGGGTGTTCTGCATGAGTTTCCCCGCCGCGCCCATTGTCGAGCCACGGTGTAACGCGCTAAGGTTCGGCTCCCCGACGCGCTTAATTTGCTGTGCTCCGCCGCGCGGGTTCGCTGGCGGACGGCACCCGTGACCTGACGAGTAAACGATGGCTGATTTACCGATCAACGACCTAAACGTCGCCTCCAACGAGACGCTGATCACTCCCGATCAGCTCAAGCGTGATATTCCTCTGAGCGACGCCGCCCTGCGCACCGTCACCAAGGGCCGCGAAGTCATTCGCAATATTCTTGATGGCACCGACCACCGACTGTTCGTGGTCATCGGGCCTTGCTCGATCCACGACATCAAAGCCGCCCACGAGTACGCCGAGCGCCTGAAGGTCCTCGCCGCGGAAGTGTCCGATACCCTGTATCTGGTCATGCGCGTGTATTTCGAGAAGCCACGCACCACGGTCGGCTGGAAAGGCTTGATCAACGACCCGTACCTGGACGACTCGTTCAAGATTCAGGACGGTCTGCACATCGGTCGCCAGCTGTTGCTGGACCTGGCCGAAATGGGCCTGCCAACCGCCACTGAAGCGCTTGACCCGATCTCGCCGCAGTATTTGCAGGACCTGATCAGTTGGTCGGCTATTGGCGCGCGCACCACCGAATCCCAGACTCACCGTGAAATGGCTTCCGGCCTGTCGTCGGCAGTCGGTTTCAAGAACGGTACCGACGGCGGCCTGACCGTGGCGATCAACGCCCTGCAATCGGTCTCCAGCCCTCACCGCTTCCTGGGCATCAACCAGGAAGGCGGCGTCTCGATCGTCACCACCAAGGGCAATGCCTACGGCCACGTGGTACTGCGCGGTGGCAACGGCAAGCCGAACTACGACTCGGTCAGCGTCGCGCTCTGCGAGCAAGCGCTGAACAAGGCGAAAATCAAGCCGAACATCATGGTCGACTGCAGCCACGCCAACTCCAACAAGGATCCGGCCCTGCAACCGCTGGTGATGGAGAACGTCGCCAACCAGATCCTCGAGGGCAACCAGTCGATCATCGGCCTGATGGTCGAAAGCCACCTGAACTGGGGTTGCCAGGCCATTCCAAAGGACCTCGCCGACCTGCAATACGGTGTATCGATCACCGATGCCTGCATCGACTGGACGGCGACCGAGAACACCTTGCGCAGCATGCATGCCAAGCTCAAGGATGTACTGCCTAAACGTGATCGCAGCTGATCGCTTTTTTAGCGCATAAAAAAACGCCGGGCTGAGCCCGGCGTTTTTTTATGTATTCGATTTGCTGAAGGTCACTGACTCAGCTTGGCCGCATGCCGCTGATGACGCTCCATGTAGCGCTCGACATAGGAGCACGATGGGATGACTGTGTAGCCCATCTCCTCGGCGTATTCCAGCGCCTTCTCGGTCAGCGCCGCAGCTATGCCACGACCGCGCAATGCGTTGGGCACGAACGTGCGATAGATATCCAGGGTCTGTTTCCCCAGATCCATATATGTCAGGTAGGCACGATGACCGTCCACATTGGTCTCGAACTGATGACCAGCCTGGTCATGGTGGATGGACAACGCCTCGCTCATCACTACTCCTCGCGGGTCTTGAATTCCGACCCCTACCTTACCGATGTTTTTCCGGCGAAGGAACATCTACGCCACCCCGTGCCTGAAAGGACACCGAGAAGAGCTACACCGACTCGCGCAATCGTGCACGTACAAATAGTAGGCACCATTGGCAAAAATGCTCAAGGTGCGCTCGTCATCATGCAGGTTGGTGGGTGCTGCCCCGGGTTACGCAGGTACGGCTCGACCGAAGCGCCCCAACGGTCGGTAGCCTGAACATTGCCGGATGTTGAGACTTGAGACGAACGCCCGTTGTTAAAGTCACCAGAACATAGAGAAAGATATGAGAGGCGCCGCGCAAAATCCGAACAAAAGTGTAGACGAATCCATCTAGACACACTTTAGCCAAGGCGGGAAAAAGTGCTATTTGCACAGGGAACTTTTCCTCGCCGGCTCGCTCATCTCGGGCTTCCTAGCTGGATATTTTTTAAACAGTGCAGTTAAAAGTTGCTCGAAAAAGAATCAACGCCTACAATTTTTTTTGCTTCTTGCTTTACGTCAGTTTACTTACGACAAGTAATGGGTAGTATGTACGCCGGCTATTTCCTCAATCGGAGGAGACAGCTACTTAATAGAAAGTCCTTGAAGGGGAACACGATGAACAACGTTCTGAAATTCTCTGCTCTGGCTCTGGCCGCAGTTCTGGCTACCGGTTGCAGCAGCGCATCGAAAGAAACCGAAGCACGTCTGACTGCTACTGAAGACGCAGCAGCTCGCGCCCAAGCTCGTGCAGACGAAGCTTACCGTAAAGCTGATGAAGCTCTGGCTGCTGCTCAAAAAGCACAACAGACTGCTGACGAAGCTAACGAGCGTGCTCTGCGCATGCTGGAAAAAGCTAGCCGCAAGTAATAATCCCTCGGGATTATTATCAAGCCGACCCATTTTTTGGGTCGGCTTTTTTATTGCCTGCCCTTTCGTGCAGGCACAAAAAAACCCGCCGACGCGACCAGCACCGGCAGGTTCTTTTCAAGGGTTACTGCAAAGGATCGAGTGGCGCGCTGCTCACCATCGGAGCGGCCGTGTTCGGCACGGCGATTTCCACCGGCAGGCCGTCTTCAGCGGCAACTACATCACGCACCACATCCCAGTTCATCCGCAGATTGTTGGTGATGTCTTCACGCTTGAGCATCGCGTTGATCACGGCGGTGTGTTTGTCCACCACCGACGGATTGCCCTTGTCGTCCAGTGGTGTGTGCGCTTCCAGGTAAACCTTGCCACCACTCACACCGAACTTGTACGGGTCGTTGATGATACGCACCGACGTACCGACCGGTACCATGCCCGCCATCTCCAGCACGTTGTTGTTGAACATGCGGAAGCAACCGTGGCTGGTACGCATGCCGATGCCGAACTTCTTGTTCGAACCGTGGATCAGGTAGCCAGGGGTGCCCAAAGTGAATTTAAACGGCCCCAGCGGGTTATCCGGGCCTGCCGGCACCACGTTGGGCAGCGGATCACCGTCAGCGGCGTGCTCGGCCTTGATCGACGCTGGAGGAGTCCAGGTCGGGTTCGGCGTTTTCGCGGTGATGCTGGTGTGGGCAATCGGGGAGCCCCAGCCTTCACGGCCGATACCCAGCGGGAAGGTGTACACCACGTTCTTGCCTTTCGGGTAATAGTAAAGGCGGTATTCGGCCAGGTTAATGACGATGCCTTCACGAGGCCCTGGTGGCAGGATGAAACGGGTCGGCAGCACGATCTCGGTGCCAGCGCCCGGCAACCAGGCATCGACGCCCGGGTTGGCCGCGACCATTTCCGAGTAGCCCAGATCGTAGGCGGTGCCCAAGTCGGCGAAAGTATCTTCGTACTTGGCCTTGATCACCTGCACCTGGCCGATGATGTCTTCACCAGGCGGTGGCAGGGGAAACTCCAATGCAGCAACGGGACCGGCCACACACAGGGCGGCAAGAGACAGGCAGCGGGTGACGGCAGGAAAGCGCGGCAACATCCGGAAAATCCTTCGCATGATCAACAGAGATATAAGAAGGGGATTGTACACCGCCGCCCGTTATTTCGGGGAGCTAGCCGATAGCTTGCTATCTTTGATGGTTCAAAGCTCGAACCGCAGCTCCGGCCAGATCGGCGAAGTACCGCGTTTTTGCGACTCCAGAATGGCCCGGCACAACGAGCACAGCCGCTGATCTTGAAACACTTTGCGATCGACGCTCGACCAGCGTGGCTGCGCCGGCAGCAGACCGCCGCACAAGGTCCGGTCCGCCGAGCCGCCCAACTCCAGCTGGCGGGTCACCAGATGCACCCGCACTTCCTGGCAGGCGAACAGATCCAGCTGTTCGTCAGGCTCGATCAGTTGATAGGCAAATAGTGACCAGGCGGGACGCGGCATCGGGGGCTCCAAATCGGGGGCGCCACCTTAGCCGAAAGCCCGCGCGTAGAAAAGTGTCATAACAGCGGTTTTAGGGTAGGCCAGACATTTTCCAGCAACTTGTCCTGAGCCCCGGCTGCCGGGTGTATGCCATCGGCCTGCATCAGGTCGGGATGACCGCCCACGCCGTCGAGGAAAAATGGCACCAGCGGGATTTTTTTCTCTTCGGCGACATTGCTATAGACCTCGGCGAAAGCCTTGGTGTAGCGCGCGCCATAGTTGGGGGGTAATTGCATGCCAAGCAGCAGCACCCTGGCACCACTGGCACGGGAGCTATCGATCATCGACGCAAGATTTTGTTGCAATTGTGTAGGCAGCAACCCGCGCAGCCCGTCATTGCCACCCAACTCGAGGATCACCAGCTCCGGCTTGTGCTCTGCAAGCAGCGCCGGCAGCCGCGCCTGGCCTCCGGCACTGGTGTCGCCACTGATGGACGCATTGACCACCGTGTCGTCAAAACCTTCGTGCTTGAGCCGTTGTTCGAGCAGCGACACCCACCCTTGCCGGGTATCCAGTCCGAAACCGGCGCTGATACTATCGCCAACGATCAGGACTGTTCCCGCCGCTGCGTTCTGGGCCATGCACATCAAGGCCAGGCCAGCACTCAAAAACCACACACGCATCGGATTCTCCATGGGCGCAAGCATTCTCACCGCGAAGAACCTTAGCAAAGTGGTTCCCAGCGCGGAAGGTGAACTGACCATCCTGCACGAACTCAACCTGGAACTGAACAAGGGCGACAGCCTGGCCATTGTCGGCGCGTCCGGCTCCGGAAAATCCACTCTACTGGGCCTGCTCGCCGGTCTCGACCTGCCGAGCAGCGGCGAAGTCACCCTGGCCGGGCAAGGCCTGAGCAATCTCGACGAAGACCAGCGGGCGCGCATCCGCGCCGAGCACGTGGGCTTTGTCTTTCAGTCATTTCAGCTACTCGACAGCCTCAATGCCCTGGAGAACGTCATGCTGCCCCTGGAGCTCGATGGCCGAAAGGATGCCCGCGGGCGCGCCACCGAATTGCTGCAACGGGTCGGCCTGGGGCAGCGCCTGAGCCACTCGCCGCGTCAGCTCTCTGGCGGTGAGCAACAACGCGTGGCGATTGCCCGGGCGTTTGCTGCCGAACCCGATGTGCTGTTCGCAGACGAGCCCACCGGCAACCTGGACAGCCACACTGGTGAGCGCATCAGCGATTTATTGTTCGAACTCAACAAGGAGCGCGGCACGACCCTGGTGCTGGTGACTCACGACGAACGCCTGGCACATCGTTGCCGGCGCCTGATCCGCCTTGAAGCCGGCCTGCTGGTCGCCCCTCTGGAGCCTTGATGGCACGCTTGCCACTGTTGCGCCTGTTCAGCCTCGCCATCCGCCAATTGCTGCGTGACGCCCGCGCCGGTGAATTGCGCGTGTTGTTCTTCGCCCTGCTGGTGGCCGTGGCGGCGAGCACCGCCATCGGCTACTTCGGTGCCCGTCTGAACGGCGCGATGATGCTGCGTGCCACCGAGTTCCTTGGCGCCGACCTGCTGCTCGAAGGCAGCTCACCGGCACGCCCCGAACAGATAAAAAGCGGCACCGAGCTGGGTCTGGAACACGCACAAGTGGTGGAGTTCTCCAGCGTCATCGCTACTGACAACGGCATCCAGTTGTCCAGCATCAAGGCGGCCGATGACGCCTACCCACTACGCGGCGAACTGAAAAGCGCCCCGGCTCCTTTTGCACCACAAGAGTCCGGCGGCGGACCGAAACCCGGCGAAGCCTGGGTCGAAGCCCGACTGCTGACAGCGCTTGACCTGAAAATCGGCGACAGCATCGACGTCGGCATGAAGAGCCTGAAGCTTACGCGAGTGCTGACCTACGAACCCGACCGCGCCGGCAACTTCTACAGCCTGACACCTCGGGTACTGATCAACCTCGATGATCTCGCCGCCACCGGCGTGGTGCAGCCCGGCAGCCGGGTCAGTTACCGCGAGCTCTGGCGCGGCAAGGCCGACGCACTGGAGGCTTATCGGCAGTTGATCAAGCCGGGCCTGGCTGCCAACCAGCGCCTCCAGGATGCCCGGGATGGCAACCGGCAGATTGGGGGTGCACTGGGCAAGGCTGAGCGCTACTTGAACATGGCCAGTCTGGTGGCGGTTTTGTTGGCCGGAGTGGCCGTGGCACTGTCGGCAACCCGCTTCGCCACGCGCCGGTTCGATGCCAGCGCGCTGTTGCGTTGCCTGGGATTGTCCCGTCGGGAAACCATGGTGCTGTTCAGCCTGCAACTGACCGCCCTCGGGCTGCTCGCCAGCGCTAGCGGCGCCTTCATCGGCTGGCTGGCGCAGCTTGGACTGTTTGCCTTGCTGCATGATTTGTTGCCCAGCGACGTGCCTCCGGGCGGCCTGTTACCCGCCATCGCCGGAATCGGTACAGGACTGGTGGCACTGGCCGGGTTTGCCTTGCCACCTCTGGCGGCGCTGGGTCGGGTTCCGCCGTTGCGGGTGTTGCGTCGCGACCTGCTACCCATTCCCTCCAGCACCTGGGTGGTCTACGGAGCCGCGCTAGGCGCCCTTGGGCTGATTATGTGGCGTCTGAGCCTGGACCTGGTGCTGACCTTCGCCCTGCTTGGCGGTGGCGTAATTGCAGCCCTGGTATTGGGCGGCTTGTTACTATTGCTCCTGAAAAGCCTGCGGCGAATGCTTGCCCGCGCCCCGCTGCCTTGGCGCCTGGGATTGGGTCAATTACTGCGTCACCCACTGGCCGCCGCCGGGCAATCCCTGGCATTCGGCCTCATCCTGCTGTCGATGGCATTGATCGCCTTGTTGCGCGGCGAGTTGCTGGATACCTGGCAGAACCAGCTACCGAAAAACGCACCGAATTATTTCGCCCTGAACATCCTGCCAGCGGACAAGCAGGCGTTCACCGATCGCCTGATCTCACTCTCGGCACAATCGGCGCCCCTGTATCCCGTGGTGCCGGGACGCTTGATCAGCATCAATGGCGAGCCGGTGCAGCAAATCGTCAGCAAGGATTCTGCGGGTGACCGGGCGGTCCAGCGGGATCTGAGCCTGACGTGGGCAGCCGACCTGCCAGCGGGTAACAAAATCACCGCTGGCGACTGGTGGCCCGAGCAACCGCCCGATGAAATCCCCGGCGTGTCGGTGGAAGGAAAGGTCGCGGAAAGTCTGAAGCTCAAACTCGGTGACCACATGGTCTTTACCGTTGGCGGAGCCAATCGCGAGGCGAAAGTCACCAGCTTGCGGGACATCAACTGGGACAATTTCCAACCGAACTTTTTCATGATCTTCCAGCCCGGCACCCTGAAGGATCTGCCGGCGACGTACCTGACCAGCTTTTATTTGGCGGCCGGTCATGACCAGCAGATTGTCGATCTGTCCCGCAGTTTTCCGGCGGTGACCATCCTTCAAGTCGAAGCCTTGCTGGCGCAGCTGCGCAGCATCCTCGCCCAGGTCACCCTGGCGGTGGAGTACGTGCTGCTGTTTGTGTTGGCGGCGGGAATGGCTGTGTTGTTTTCCGGCTTGCAGGCGACACTGGATGAACGTATCCGCCAGGGTGCACTGTTGCGAGCACTGGGGTCGGAACGGCAATTGCTGGTCAAAGCGCGGCGTATTGAGTTCGGCTTGCTCGGTGCGGTCAGCGGTTTACTGGCTGCGCTGGGCACGGAAGTCGTGAGCCTTGTGCTATACCGCTACGCGCTTGATCTCCCCTGGCAGCCCCATCCATGGCTGTTGGTCCTGCCCTTGATCGGAGCGGTGTTGATTGGCGGTGCCGGGGTGTTCGGCACCCGTCGCGCCCTGAACGCCAGCCCACTGACAGTCCTGCGTGAGGGTTGATAAACTCAGCCCCTCACAGATCAAAGAAATCGCCATGAGCCGTTACCGCCCTCCCCGCACCGCTGGCACCGCGCTGATCACCCCCGAAGGTGAAGCGCGGATGCGCGCCGAATTTCATGAACTCTGGCACGTACGGCGACCGCAGGTGACACAATCAGTCAGCGAAGCGGCGGCCCAGGGCGATCGTTCAGAAAACGCCGAATACACCTACGGCAAGAAGATGCTGCGCGAAATCGATAGCCGCGTGCGCTTTCTCACCAAACGCCTGGAAGCACTCAAGGTCGTCAGCGAGAAGCCCAGCGATCCGAACAAAGTTTACTTCGGCGCCTGGGTCACCATCGAAGACGAGGATGGCAAAGAATCACGCTATCGCATCGTCGGGCCGGATGAACTGGATTTGAAACAAGGCCTGATCAGCATCGATTCGCCTCTGGCCCGTGCCTTGATCGGCAAGGCACTGGACGCCGAAGTACGGGTCCAGACACCGACCGGTGAACAGTGCGTGTACATCGTGGCGATCGAGTATGTGTGAGCCGCAGCACCGTTAGCCGCGGCTCTCTGCGTTTCAGCGACGGGTAATCAGCCCTTGTCGGGCAACGCGGGTCAATTGTTTGATCACTTCAGGTGCGTCTTCGGCGCTGGGCGATTGAATCACTGCCAGATCAAAACTGTCGCTGGCAAATCGAGCCAGGGACTCACCGTCTTCGACAAACTGGATCAGGAAAGCTGCGGGCCCGCCGGTGCGACGCGGCCAGCCATCGAGGTAACGCAAGAGCGTCGGCTGATGCTTACCGCCAAGCAGGATTTTTGGGTTGCGCTGGGTGAGGTGTGCCGTGATCGGCGCGGGACGTACAACGGGGCTTAGTGCATTCATCGTGTCGTGTCTCTGCCTCAAAAGTCTGCATGGCAGGTGAGAGGCAACACCGAACCAGCGCTTTAGCGGTATTTCGAAGCCTGTTTCAAGCTTCTATCGGCAACTGAATGAGTCACCTGGCGCCCCGCAAGTAGCTGTTTAAATCGGCGCATGAGCAGCATCCTAGAGAAGCTGACCGGAGAGTGTCAAGAATGGTGCTCAACAAAAAAGCCCCTCACAATCAGACTGTGTAAAACACAATCCAGCCGGGACTTTGAAAAAAACGAAAAAAATGCCCGAATCTTGCAATTCGGGCATTTTTCATGGATCGCTCAGGATCAGTGACCCTTGTGACCTTTGGCCATGTTGTTGCCAATGCCACCACCCAATGCACCACCCAGGCCCGCACCGATGGTGGAGCCGGTCTTGCCGCCCAGGCTGTTACCGATCACCGAACCACCTGCAGCACCTACGCCACCGCCGATCGCAGCGCTGGTACGGTGGCCCTTTTTGGCGGCAACCGCGCTGCCTGCCGCGCCTGCTACGCCAGCACCAATGGCGGCACCGGTGCTACCGCCCATGCTCTGGCCCACAACGTTACCCAGCGCGCCGCCCAAACCGCCGCCGACTGCGGCAGTACCGTCGCTAGCCATTGCGCCTTGAGCGACCAGAAGACCCAGAACCACAGCAGGCAGTGTGAAACGCATGACAAAAACCTCAAAAAATAGGGATGAAAATCAAAAGGGTCGGGATTGAATGCTTTAAAGCAGACAAAGTCCAGACATGCGCGTGCGCAACCTCGTTATCGGCGACGGTTGGACAGCATTTATAGAAAAGGTTTTATGGCAGGCAAAAAAAAGCCCGCTGGGGAACGGGCAGGATGTTGCTTTCTAACGGATGGTTTGAGCCTACGTAGGCACCCGTGAAAACTTCGTGAAAAAAACACAGGTTAAATAATCGTTCAGAAAATCTTCAGACACAGCATCCCGGGCACAAAAAAACGCTCGATGACGGGGTTCGCTGGCGGGTTCATTACTTCCTGACCGGTGCCGCTACCTTGGGGAGAAATTTCCCCTTCTGTGCTCGACACGCTCGGGTCTTGATCTTGTCGACTTCGGTCTGGTCTTCGCCAAAGCTGGCCACATACGCCGTCTGTCCACACCGTACGTAGTTGTTGATCGGAAACTCTGCACCATCGTCTTCGATATACGGATCAGTCATCTCTTCACCCCTCTTCAAAAGCGGGATCGACACCGGCAAGCCTGTCTGCCCGAAAAAATATCGATCACCAAGGCTTTTGAGACTAGCCAGTCATTACTGGACCTGCGGTTCAGAATACCGAACGCCCGACGAATGGCCCCTAACCAATCACCTCAGCTTGACTGCGGTTCCGGTCACAAACACCACCACCATTCCTCCCTTTCCGGACGGCATGCTGATCTCATAATCGAGCCCCACCACGGCATCGGCCTGAAGTGCCCTCGCCCGCTCCTTGATCTCGTCAGTGGCCTGGATACGCGCCTCCTTCAATGCTCGCTCCAGCGTTTGAGAACGCCCACCGAAAAAGTCCCGCATCCCGGCGAACACATCGCGGATGACGTTGATGCCCTGTACTGACTCGGCGCTGACAATGTCCAGGTAAGCGGTGATGTGTCGGCCTTCAATCGTGTGGGTCGTGGTCGTGATCATCGGATTTCCTTGTTGTTCAGGGCCAGTGCATCAAACGCCGGCAATGTAACGCGATCATTGGCCTCGTTGTGCATTCCAAACAAACTGCAAAAAATTAAGCGCCATAAACAACAAAACCCCTGGCTTCTTTCGAAACCAGGGGTTTTGTTTACATCGAATTTGGCGGTGAAGGAGAGATTCGAAACTACCCGTGAGCGACTTTCTGAACCTACCCCCCCGGTTTACAAGGGCTGCAGCCTGGCGGTGTGCGTAGGATCTGTCCCAGTGTTGTCCCAGAGTTTAGACGCACCAGGTTGCTGAACACGGCCGTGACAGGTGTTTTCCCCGTTTTATGTTGAGCCATGGGAAAAAGGTAATTTTGGTAATGAGTTGCCGAAATCCGTAAAAAACCTAATAAAATCAGATAATTGATATAGTTTTATAGAGGTAATAATAAGGTAAGTAAATGGTTATGAAATTACTTTCAGTACAAGTAATCCCCATCCGCTATCAAACCCAGTAAAATATGGGCTTGAACAAAATATTACCCTTCCCCTTACCTTAAATTACCCTCTGAGGTAATTGGTGAACGCCACGATCTATAAGGGCTCCAGCCCGTTTTGATCCCTCGCTTACTAAAATTACCCTTTTCCCACCCCACCTCTGAAAAAAATGGCCATGCGCCATCCGATTTGGCGTTTTTCACGCCCTCCAAATCGGTACTGACAGCCAGGAAATTCGTGGTGATGCTGTGCAATGCCACAGAACACCAGAAAGCCGCACGGGCTGCACCTCACAGCCGCTTTGCTATTGTGCTGGGCAGTGACTGATTCGCACCTGGTGCGAACGGTTCCGAAATCGA
Organism: Pseudomonas putida; assembly: GCF_050990305.1. Lineage (GTDB taxonomy): Bacteria > Pseudomonadota > Gammaproteobacteria > Pseudomonadales > Pseudomonadaceae > Aquipseudomonas > Aquipseudomonas putida_AH. The sequence continues at coordinate 4,702,614 of NZ_CP158817.1, forward strand.
AAACTCCGTCTGCAGCTGATTTTCGCAACCGTGGCCCTTGTAAACCGGGCGTCTCACTCCCCCGACCAATTCGCCAGCGCCCCATAGCACTATGCAAGGCTGATGCACTACTTTGCAAAACCTTGCACTCCGTGCAACTGCGAAACATCCCTCAGCCCCCGCAGCGGGCCTGGGCGGAGCCATCGTTTGCCCCCCACTCGCCTTTGCACAAAAAAGGAACGCAAAGCCTGTCGGCGGGAGGGGGAAAAGTGCGTTCCTTCCCTCGGTTTTTTCGGAGCGCGAGTTTTCCCGGCGCGAAGTCCAGGCTGGAGTATCCTGCTCGGCGAGCGGTGCTGTCTTTAACCGCCACTGCCTAGAGAGAGAAGATGCCCTCGCCAATTGATGAGCTTTACCGGATGATTTACGGATCGGTTCCAACCAAAGCCGGGACCGCCTTCGAACGTCTTGCAGCAATAGCTACCTACGTAACTGAAGAAGATGGGCATGTCACACACGATGCCGCTTTGAAGGGTACGCACTCTGGCAGCCGCTATCAGGTAGATGTCCTTCACCAACGGGCCGAAGCAAAAACGATGGGGGAAGCGAAGGATTATTCAGATCGTGGGGGGAAGGTCGGCCGCCCTGATTTACAGAAGCTTGCAGGCGCACTTGTAGATCTTTCGGATGTAACGCAGGGTGTTTTTTGGTCCGCTACGGACTACACGAAACCCGCTCGACAGTACGCCCAGGCAGCTAAGGCAATGGTCGGCAAGGAAATTCTCCTTAGGGGCCTCAGAGAGAGCACGCGTTTTGATGAGCAAGGATTCGTCAAGACTATTTGCATCAACGGCACTTACTACATTGCAAAGTTAGACGAGGCAATCTGGACAACTCATTGGTCGTCACAAGGACGAGCCAGTTTGCTCGCGCTCATTCCCGATGGTGAGAAAACGATTGAATTGACCTGGGCTATTGACGACATCTTCGATTCTAACGGGGACAAGATCACCTCGATGTTCGAGCTTACGTCGGGTGGCTACGGTGAACGTGGGGCAGATGGGGTGAGCCGGGGGTGTTATTGGCTGCCCGGCCATTATGTTAAGGTCAATGGGGTCCTTGCCGCCATCTGCGGACTCGAATACCAGGTGCCGTATGAAATACACAAGACATCATTCGAGATCACCGACAACAGTGTTTATCGGCTTGTGGTGCTCGACGAGACAGGGACGCCAGTGAGAATTCTCACTGACGAAAAATTACGGGAATTCGATTTTAATACTGAGGGTCGATTGATCGTCCCTACTGACCGTTAGAACTGAATAACGATAGCTGCGGGCCTGTTGCTTCGGGTCGGTTGCAGTGCCTTGCCAAGACCTAGAGCCAGAGCCAGAGCCAGAGCCAGAGCCAGAGCCAGAGCCAGAGCCAGAGCCAGAGCCAGAGCCAGAGCCAGAGCCAGAGATGGTGCAGGCCCGAAGATCTGGAGTTACAAGGTAATAGGTTTTAACTGAGCGACCAGAGCGGTGGCTTGTACCGCGTTATCGGTGAAGGCCCCCGCATCGCTCGGACTCGGCGCCGGTCCAGGTACATGCGTATGGCCGGCCAGCTGCGTGTTCATCGCCGTCACCAGATCGAGCAGGTCACACAGGATCTGCAGCACGTTCACCCCTTCCGATCCCATCCAGGTCTTTTCCGCCACACTGCGTCGTAGGCCGGCGATGCGCTCGTCCATATCCCCCCCCACCGAAGCATTGAGCTTTTGCCCCACAACCAGATTGAGGTCGCGCCCGGTGGCCTGGTGCAGGTCGTCCACGGCCGCCAGGCTGGCGGAGCCGCCTGAAAGCAGCTTGAGCGAGCCCAAGGCCTCGATCTTTTTGATGCCCCCCACGGACTCGATGCTGTGGTCATCCACGGTTACGCTGTGGCGCTGGTAATGCTCCGTGTTTTCCAGCGCCTCCACGCGGCGCTCGCTGGCCTGATCATGGATCTGACCATCGGTCTGGCGTAGCCAGTTGCCATCGGCGTCGACGCGCTGCTGTACCGCCTCGCTGTGCTGCCAGACCTGATCGCCTTTGGGCAGGTTGGGCAGGCTCAAGCCCTGGGGCAGGATGGCCAGGACAAAGGGTTTGTGCGGCAGGCCGTAGGCAAACGACACCACGACCATGGTGCCTTCATCGGGCAGGCCGTAGATCCCCATGGACTCACCACCCATTGGCAAGGGTAGCGGCACGCCCTGAAGCAGTGGCAATGCCGTATCGGGCTCGCCGTCCGGCCCCAAAACCTCAAGGTCAGCGGCGAAGCGTGGGCGGAAGTCGTCACACAGCCCCGCGTTGGTGGGTGGGTCTGGAATGGCCACCACCCGCGCAAAGCGCGGCAGGTGGTAGCCGCCGGTCAGTTCGGGGTATTGGCGATCAACCACGCGGCGGATTACGTCTTCCATTTGATGCTCATCTGGCTTTCGGTGAGGGTCACGGCGGTGATGCGCTCGCCCTGGTTAATCGGCGCACCAGGACGAATCCCAGGCAGTGCGGCAATGACGGCACTCTGGTTGCTGTTGTAGCTGTCAAAGAGTTCGCGGGGCAGTTGCAGCGGCTGGCGCTGGCCCCAAAAACTGTCGGCCCAACTGCCCACGTAGATTTCGCCGTCGCCCTGCTGCTGCCACATAAAATCCGGGATCGAAAACACTTTGCCCAGGCTGTCGATGGCTTGCACGCCGTTGGCCAGGTTGAAGAAAAACGCGGTTTTGGTGTGGGCGTAGGCTTGGTCGGGCACCCGAAAACGTAGGCCATTGCGCTCACTGATCGCGGCCAGGACGGCGTGCAGGTCCGCATGACGCAGGTTCAGCGGCAGGGGGATTTCCAGGGCGGCGGACAGCTCCCGACAAAGCAGCACTTGTTGCTGGCTGTTGGCGGCGGTGCAGCGTTCCACATAACCCAAAAAATGCCGCTGGAGTGGGCTGTCGTTGTAGCCGATGTCGAAGGTCACCAACCCGTGTACGGGTTCGCTGGCGGTGATGGTGAAACTGGCCCGCCCGGGAGCATGAAGGTCCAGGCGCGTCTCATCTTTGCAGAGCGGGTAGGACACGCCGTCGACGGTCAACACTTTGTGCAGGTTCATGGAGTGACCGGCTTTAGCCAGTCGTCGACGGACTGCAGGACTTTCTCAAATCCGTCCAGTTCGGCCGGCGTACTCCCACTCTCTGTGCCGGCGACGGGTTGCCCTGGTGCACTCTGCTTCACGACTGGATTACTCGGGTTACGCTGCTCCACACGTTCCGGTATCGACAGTTTTTCAATCAGATTGAATTGCACGCGCCAGGCTCGCAGGCTGTCGTCTTCATTAGCATTCACGCTGTCGCGGAACTGTACCTCGCGCACACCGAAGGCCGAGGCCGTGCGATTGACGATCCGATAGACCGTGAGCTGACCACCGCCGGCGGTGGAACAGGCCAAGCGCATCAAGTTGCGCAAGTCGGACTCATCACGGTAGGGAATCATCAACGTGACGCTGAGGGTCTTGGGTTTAAAGCCCTTGTGCGCCTGTGCGGTATTGCTGGTTTGCCCGGACAAGTCCTCGCTTTCAATGGTCAGGGTGGCCGTGACCTTGAGGCCCTTGCCCTGAACTTTCTCCCCGTTGAGTAGCAGCGTCATAGCCCAATCAGCTCCTGCACAAAGCTCAGGCTCTCTTCACTGCCGAGCAACAACAGGCCGGCGCAAAGCACCCACTCATAACCAGGCGTGGGGGCTTCGAGCAGTTGCCGGCGTAATTCAGCGGCATCGCCGGGGCCGATCATGCGCGCCTGCATCGTGGCATCGGGCAAGCCGTTGGCCAGCGCGTTTTGCAGGTCACTCAGCTGCTGATCACAGGCGGCCTGTTGCTCAGCCTTGCGGGTCGCCAAGGCGCTCAAGTCCGCCATCGGGGACGTGTCGGCGGCATAGCTTTCAAAGATGGCCAGCTGACTGTTCAGCGTCTGCTGAGATACGCGGGTCACCGTGCAACGCTCCAGTGGCAAGGCTCCCCAGCGCGGCAGTGTCTCGGCCGTGGGCAGCGTCCACTTCTCCGCCTCCAGGCGTGCGATGTTCGCAGCGCGGCGTTCGGCGCGCTCCAGATCGGGGGTGGGTAGCAAGGCATTGAAGCGGCCGAGGGTGGCGGCGAACTGGTCGAAGCGCGTCGAGAGGAACAGCACGCACAAACCATACTGTTCCCCCGCTGGGCGGCCGGTATCGACGTCGATGAGTTTGTTAGCCAGCGCCTCGAGCAGGTTGGGTGCCGAGAGAAACTTTTGATAACCCCGGCCCTGACCCATGCCGCTTTGGAACGGTGTCACCACGAGACTTGCCGGCGCGGTGGCCAGTTGCTCGGTCATGGCCGTCCGCCCTACCTCGATCGCTTCTTGCGCGGCGGAACCCACGGGGCCGGGGTTGGTGGTGGCCGTCATCCCGGCCAGGCGCTCTTCCGTTTTGGCGTTTTCAGAGCTGGCCAGGCCTTTGGCCTCATCCAGTCCTTCGACCCATTGCGTGGCCTCACTGGGCCACTGCATGGTGACCGGCGCCCAGCTCATTGCGGTGTGCCGTCTGGCGCCGTAGGGCGGTCACGCGCGTAGATCTCCGGGCCGTAACTAGTCGAGTCGTCAGGTGTGGCCGTGAAGGGGATGGCGCCCAACTCTTCAGTGACCAGTATCAAATTAATAGCTGTGTGGGCTGCATTCCCCCATTGCGGGGCCAATACATTGGTGTAATTCATCATGCAACCCTCAAATAAATACTGACCGAATCGGCCGTTTGCCCGTCTGCATTTTTCAATCCACCCATGAGTTGCCATGTTCCGGCTGGGCTGCCATGTGCGGATATTGCTTCCGCGTCGGTAAAGGCCAAGGCACCCCCTTCGACCAAAGCACCGGGGGCAGAATGAAACAAACCGCTGCAAAATAATGGCTTACTTGTGCTGTACTCAACACGCACTCCTTGACCGCTAATGCCTTCAGCAGGGCCTAGAGGAGCTTTTTCTATGCTACTGAACCGGTGTGACCGGCCACTCCATCGTCCATGGCCACCCCGCCTGCTGCGGCACTTCGCTCAGCTCGATGCGGTAGCGCTTCCAGGCATTCAACTGTTCGCTCTGCTCGCCCGTGGCTATACCTAAATCAACCCTGTCCTGCAACGGCCCCATACGTAAGGTCGCCTCGGCTAAGTACTGATCAAGCTGCGACAACACATCTTTCTCCACAGCCATCTGCGCAGAGATAGCATTAGCATCAGCTGTGGCTTGGTCAAACTCCCATGCATCCTGCGACCAGATGTAATCGGCCGTAGGTCGAGCTAATTCGGTAAAGCCGTTCGGAATAGATCCCAGCACTTTGAGTTCAGTCATTGCCCCATCAGTAGTGCTGTAAACCGGACCTCGATTATCAAGTTCCAAGGTCCAGGCGGCCCCACTCCAAATGGCAACCGTTTCCGGTGTAGGTGTAGGTGGCTGAATGGCAGTTGCTCCAGCCGACAACCCAAAACCCGCTAACACATGCTCGATGTCCGAACCCATATACTCACCGTTCAACTCACTAAACCGGTATACGGGAACCTCACCAGGACTTGTCGCTAGTCCATCTATAAATTCAACCATCAGTACACCCTGCAAATAATGTAAAAGGCAACGTTACGCGGACGAGCTTCACCGCCGCCGGAGTTTCTGAACTGCAATGACATTTGGGTGCCAGTGGTTGATCCTGAATAGAGCGACGCCGACCAGTTGCCATCACCCGGCACGGCAATAGTTCCCTGCTCAGGAACGCCGGGAACACTCCCTGTACCCTTCACTTCAGCGAGGAAGCTGTCTACGGGTCCTTGTGGCACCAACAAACCGCGACCTGGATCAACACCCCTGCCGCCATCCCAACCACGAATCCACTCTCCGCGCATATCTGGTAGAACCCCCGGATAAAGCTGCGCAAGAGCTGGAAAGCCGTTTACGTCAAAGGCTTGGCCCTGCATCGGCATGTAATTCCCCGGCGGCCACTGCGTAGGCCACGCAATAGGGACACCAATAGGTATGGCCCCTAACGATGGGTTGAAGTTGTATTGGTTCCAGAACATTCCTAGATCCAAAGCATCAACTGTGCAACGCAATTGGCCATCAGTACCCCAGCCGATCTTGACGGTATTGGTCGACTGACCAACTCCGGTGCCTTGCTGTACCGGCGTAAAGCCCAAAGCAGGTTGGTACGCGGCAGGGTTGAAGTTAGAGGTATCCCAGCTTGTAACCCATGCACCCCAAACCGGCGCACTGCCGATACCACTAGCCCCTCGGGATATAATGTTGCCTGTTGAGTAATTAATGATGATTTGCGCAACTGTATCTGTAGATCGCACTACCAACATCGGACTGTAATTCGCATTAGCCGGTATGCCACCACCACTATTCAGACGGTATAAGCCACCGAGAATCACTGTATCAATGTTCGTGTCGGTGGGTATCTCAATACCAGTACCACCCAAGCCGAAGGCGCCCACCTTCATCAATGCATCTAGTGTCGCATCGGTCAGGCTGGTTTGCGCATCAAGGTACGCGGCTGAACCTAGTGCATCGAGGTCGGCCTCGATGCTCGTCTTTACGGCATGCAGCGCGGCGGTGGTGGCCAGAATTTCGCTGTCATTCGAGTCGGGATCATCACTTTTTGCGTTGGGCAGGTTGCCCAGATTGACATCGTCTTTGGTGGTTCCGCGAGCCCGCAGGTTTTGATAGTCGCCAGTGCGCGCCGCGAGGTGCTGAATCAAGGCCCCGGCTATCGGTTCGACGGCGCTACGCAGGTCGGTGATCTCAGTGGCGCTGACAACCGTGGCCACCGGCACCAGGTAGTGCCACACCCCGTTGGTGTCGGCAAAGTCCACCAAGTCGTCGCCGTAGCTGGCGGCCAGCACCACGTTCACCTCGCTCAACTGTCCTTGCAGCGAAATGTCGTACCACAAGGTGAAGGGGAACGCTGGCGGCGTAATAACTGCGCCGGCGGGCTGATGGACGGCCAAACCTTCCACGTAGGCGGTGCCGGGTTGGATGGTGAACTGCTCGTTCTGATAGACCAGCGCCAAGCTGTCGCCAAAGAAACAGGCTCGCCCAAACATGTCGCGGTTGCTCAGACGCTCGCGTTCATCCATGCCCGCCATACGCACGGTGAAGTCAGCCTGCCAGGTGTCGGCGTTGATGGTCAGCTCGGTGACCGACTGCGCGCCGTCGAACACCAGCAACATGTTGCGGGTGATGTTGTTGCCGATCTGCTGGTTGGGAATGTTTTTACGCTTCTGCTGCACCGGCGTGTAAGCCACGGCTAACAGCACGCCTTCAGCAGTTTCCAAACCCAGCCAGTTGAAGTCCCAGTCGCCGACATTGGAGCCGATCATGCTGCTGTAAACCACTTGGTTAGGGTCCACATACCCGCCTTTGGTGATGTCCGTTTCGTACATCATCTGCTCGGGAGGGGGTTTTCCGGCATAGCGGTCCACCGGTGTGGTTGGGTCCTGCCCCGGCACCATGGCGTAAAGAAACTTGCTCACGACCAGCACTTCCAGAGCGGCTTGCTTCTCGGCGATCAGGTTTTCACCGGCGATGGTTATTGCGGCCATGTGGCCTCCTCGTAACTGGCAATCAGGGTTTGCTGGTCGTCGTTGAACTCCACCGCGAATACCCGCAGGTTATCCAGCGGGGTGACGGTCAGAAATGCGTAACGGCGGCAGGTGCGGCCGTAACTGCGGAGCAGAACGCGCAACAAATCAGAGTGCAGCGCGCTCTGTTCGTCGGTGATTTTGACGAAGACAATGTCCCAGTCGCGGTCCTCCATGCGCTCTTGAATCTCGACGCGACCGACGCCCAGGCGCATCAGAATCCTTTTCAGGCCCGCTGTACTGCCGGCGTCCACGGCATTGATGTAGGCGTGTTTGATCCGCAGGCGGTACAGGCTTTCCGCCTCCCCTGGGAAGCGGGTGATATCGCGTTGCCAGGCGAGCAGGTCGAGCAAAGAGAGCGGGCAGATGTCGGGGTCGATCTGATGCAGTGGCCAGTTCAGCCAGCCCTCAACGTTGGCCCACCAGGCTTGCGCGGCGTTTTTGAGTTTGGCCAGCTCCGGCCCGTCGAGCCAAAACGGCAGTTTGAGGTTAAACACCGGGCACCACCTCCAGCGTCTGAATCCGGGGAATGTTCAGGTCAGACACGATGTCGAGGGTGTCGAAATGCAACGAGTCGAGTTCGGGGAATTTTTGGTGCAGCTCTTCGCCCAGGCGACTGAAGGAAAATCGCGACTGGGGATAGGTCAGCGTCGGCTGATAGTCGGCTTGGGTGCTTTCCCGAAAGGCCGTGCGGATGAACATCTCGACATCGGCAAACAGCTTGTCGGACTGCTCCTCCGTCAGGTTCAGCACCGGCCACAGCGTGACGCCGATGTCATGCAGGGTTTCGGGCATGGCCATGACCAGCATGTCGTCGCCGTGTCCATGGTTGCCCTGGTCGCGGATGTAGTCGTTGATTTCTTCCAGGTAGCTATCCGCCGGCACGTTGGCTTCAAACAGCACGAAGGCATTGGCGCTGCCGGGGCCGCGTGGGGCTTCGTGTTCGAAGTACACACCGTCCGGTTGAACGCCGGGAAAGGTGGTGATGAGCGCCCGATACACCGCGTCGGTGTTCCATTGGTTGATGGCCGAGTACTGGTTGCGCGTGCGCAGTCGAAGGTCTTCGTCCGACTCCTTATCGGTGCCCGGTACGGTCATCCAGCCGTCCAGGTTGACCACGTTGACGATGCCCGGCACCGGTTCCGGCAAGATGGCGTAATAACCGGGCGCCAGGTTGTAACCGCTGCCCGGTTCGGCGGCGATGGCCGGAATCAGGATCTGGGTGAGGCCGTCGGTGAACGTGCCAGGCAAGCTGGTTAACAGTTCGTACACGTGCCCGTTGATGGCGCCGGACTGCACCCGTGTGCCGGCGTCGACTTCCAGCGAGCCGACTGGACTGGAGCGGGTAAACAGCAGATTGCCTTCGGTTTTGGTGGCCCCCATGGGTTCCACCTGCACCGCCCAGGCGAGCATTTCCAGGTACTCACCTTCGGCAGTTTTGACGTAGGCGTTGGGCAGCGAGACTTCAACCATAAAGTCGATGAACCACATCACCGGCTCGGTCACGATGGCGGTAACGACCCGCCAGAATGGTGACCAGGCACTGGTGTTGCTCAAGCGGCTGCCCTGTTCGGCGATCTCGCTTTCCCATGCGGCCTGCAACTCTTCCTGCGTGGTCGGAATGCCGGCATCGGATAACGCCTGACGAAAATCTACGTCGCTCAAAACGCCACCTCAATGCTGCCAAATTTAATAGTGTCGGCCTCGATCAGGTACTGCCCATAATCGGGTTGGGTGATGCGCGCCGTACCGGGCACCAGTCGCTCGTCGGCCTCCACCATCAGCTCCAGCTGCTGGATGCAGTCACGCTGACGCAGGCTGTTACGTTCGGCGACCAACGTCACCAGCAGGCCGCTTTCCCGGATCATGTGGGCAATGTCTTGGGCAATACTGGCGCGGTCCTCGATCTCCACGGGTTGGTTCGAGGGATCGAGCACCAGGTCGTTGGCGGTGATCAGTAAATCGACGTATTCGCTCATCCGGCGGCCATCTCCAGCATTTTGTCGAGTTCGTGTTGCGTCAGGGGTTGGCTGGTGTGGATCTCGACCTTGCCAATCTGCGTGCCTTTGTTTCGGGTGTTGGTGTTCTGGAACGACTGCATCAAACCGCCAGGGGGCACCTCGCGGGGGGCCGAGGGCAACAAGCTGGGAATGGCCGCGTTGATGGTCTGTTGTGCCTTGGTGGCCATGTTGGCTTGGTCAGCGGCCTGCATCGCCTCGGGAGTACCGGGGGCCATGGCGGCATTCAGGGCTTTGGAAGTACCGGGAACCATCGAATCGGGAGTGCCTGGGGCGGTCGGGGTGCCAAAGCGGGTTTCGATGTTGATGCCAGGAATCTGGTTCAGCAGCTCGATGAAGCCGTTGGCAGCCTCTCCCAATAGATCGAATACCGACAGGTTGCTCCAGGCGGCGGTGAAGGTGTTCCAGGCTTCGGTGGCCATGATGCCGAACGAGGCGAACCAGCCGGTTAGCACTTGAAACTGTTCACTCAGCCAGGCGAACGCGGCACTGTTGAGCAGCGCTGCCGTCCATTCGTCCCAGTAGTAAATGGCCGCAATGACGACCGCGACCAGGGCGACAATGCCGGCGACGATCAACAGAATGGGGTTGGCCAACATCGCGGCATTGACCAGCCAGATGATCCCTTGCCAAATCATCATCACGGCACTGACGGTGCCCATGCCGATGGCCATGACGCCGAGTAGTGCGACGTACAGGACGCCGAACACGATGTTGGACATCACTGCCGCTTTGGTCAGCAGCCAGCCCAACCGGAAGATTTTCTGAATGACGATGAAGCCGACCATCACCGTGCGTGCCATCCCCATGCCCAAAGTGAACAGTGAGATAGCGGCGATCAACGCAATGACGCTGAGCACGGTCATGCCAATCACTTTGGTCAGGTGCGGGAACAGTTTGGTCCATTTCAGAAGCTTCGCGCCGCCCTCGGTGAGCATCTTCAGCAAAGGCGTCAGTGCAGGACCAATCAGTTGGCCGAAGGCGATTTGCAGCACTTCGATCGTGCTGGCGAGTTGAGCCCAGGGATCAATCATGGCCTCGGCCATGGCCTGGGCTTGTTCCATGCCCTTGACCTTGCCCAGAGCATTCATGTTGCTGGTCAAGTCATCGGTTTTGCTAATGAGGCCAGTGACCAGGGCTACGGCTTCATCAGTGCCGAATGCGTCTTTCAGCGTAAGTTTCTCCGCCTCATCCAACGTGTCACCGAACTTGCCTTTTATCTTGTCGAGAATTTCCACCATAGGCAGTAGGCGGTTTTCACTGTCGGTGAACTTCAGGCCGAGCTTTCCTCCCGCGCCGGCGGCGGTAGATAAGAACGCCTTATATTGGGTCGCGGCTTCGCCACCGCTCATGGTGGCTTGCAGCATGCCGAGGATGGTTAACTGTTCGCTCAATCCAATGCCGGCCGATTGGGCGGCTGCCCCGATCCCGGAGAAGGCATCACTCATCCCCTTGCCGGTGGTCTTGAACATCTGCACGGCGGTGGCTGTTTGTCCGGCTAGGTTCTCAATCCAGGCACCTTTACCCATGGCCTCGGCATCGTCTTGAAAGATCCCGTACATGGTGCCGACGTAATCGGTGATGGTCGCGGCATCGGCCTTGGTGGCTTTGGCCAGCACGTTGGACGCATTGGTAAAGGTGGCCAACTGGGTGCCAGTGAGCCCGGCGATGGCGCTCTGAATGTCGTAGGCCGAGCGGACAAAAGCCTGAGAGCTTTCGCCGTAATTGATGGCGAACTCCAGGGACTTTTGGTTGAGCAGGTCCAGGCTCTCAGCAGCGACGCCGAGCGACTTCACTTCGCCCAATGCCCGCTGCTGGTCAATCGCGGGCCCCATGGCGGCTTGCAACGCATAGCCGGTGGCGACCATACCAGCCGCCCCCGCGCCCATCTGAGCGAGGCCCTTTTGCGCACCGGTGGCCAGGTCGGTAAAACTGGCGTTCACCTTGCCTAGGGGACCGGTGACCAGGTCGGTCAGCGCGACGATGAAATTGAGCTTGGCGTTGTTGTCAGCCATGGAACTCTCCGTGGGTCAGGTGCCTGGCGGTTATCCCTTGAACGCGCGGGAAATGCCGTTGGCGACGGCGATCTCCATACGGCTCCAATACTGATCTTCCAGCCACTTGGCGGTGCCCATGTTGTCCGTCGTGGGCTCTTCACCCGGTAGCCAACGGCTGACCAGCGTCATCAGCTGGCTCAGGGCGTCTTCGTTTAAGCGCTCGGCTCGGGCGAGCGCTTTTTTACGGTGATCTCAATGTCTGGGGTGTATTCCTCCAGCAGCGCGCCGGCCAGTTGCAACGTGACCACCGGGTTGGCCAGCAGCGGGCGCAGGCTGGCCAATTGTTCCTGCAGGACGGTTTGGGTCAGCAGGTTGTTGGCCGGGGCCACCTTGTTACTCTGTGTCAGGTGGTTGAAGTACTTGCTCACGTCGACCGGGGTCAGGGCAAAGGTGAACTCTTTGTCGCCGACTTCCAGGGTGATTTCGCGTCGTTCGCTCATTGCTCAGTTCCGTTTATTTGAAGTGTTTAAAAGTGCGGTCAGACGCCGCTCCAGGTTCTCTTCCAACTTGCTCAGCGCCTTGTCCAGGTGCTCATCGCGCACGTACTCCTCAGCGATCTTGATGCGAAACTCCAGGTGCTCACGGCGGGCGAAGCTGATTTGCCGGAACAGGTACACCTGGAAGCCCAGCACGCCGGTCACCAGCAAGTCGGTAAGCAGCAGCATCACGCTGACGCTGGCGGGTGAAAGATCCATCAACGTCTCCAGTTATCAGGGGCGCCGATACGCACGACCATCGAGCGGTGTGCGCACGGGCAGGGTTTGATCAGCCGAACAGGCCTTCAATCTCGCTTGGGTCGAGATACGGCACGCCGTTGATGCGAATAAAGTCCGGCGAGGTGACGTCGAACGGCACCTTGTGCACGCTCTTTTCGCCACCCTTCGGATCGATGTCGAGCAAGTTGGACACCTTCAGTTTCAGGCCGAACGCTTCCACCCTCAGTTCCTCGGTGGGCGTCTTGGCAAAGAACACGCTGTCGAAGGGTTCCAGCGCCCGAAAGCTGCCCGCCTGGCGGGCAGCGTCCATCAGTAAAGAGAAGTTGCCGCTGTCCAGCTCCATCTCGCCACTGGCTGCGACGTCGCCGTCCACGTAGCCATCCGGGACACCACCGGTTTGCGCTACGGTGGTGTTATCGGTGATGTCCAAGCTGATTTTTTCGACGTGAATCTGCAAATCGCCAATGTTCACGTCGAAGTTTTTGCCGCCAATGCGCGCACCCATGGGTTACTCCTCTTCGCCGTTGGACAGGTCCAGGGCAATGTATGCCGTCAGTTCTTTAGGGCAGTTGAACGGGGTGACCTTGAAGTAGATTTCCACGGCCGTTTTGCTCTTCCAGAAAATGGTGACGTCGCCGTCTTTGGGCGATTCGATATCGCCGGGTTGCACCTGACCGTTCACCGTGACGGAACGCGCCATATCGCGCAGTGGGCGCATGAATGCCGACGTGGCGGTGGCCATGCTGTTGGGCGTGTTGTTCAACCGGCGATCCGCGACCCGTTGAATCATCAGCACCTGGATACGGCGCGCGGCCTTGTCGGCGATGCGCAGGTATTCGATCACCTGGAAGTCGGAGCCTGGCGCGTCCAACGTATTGCCGTCTGCCCAAAACACGCCGGGGTAATCCGGGTAGGTTTGCGACACGGAAAATCGAGCTTTATCCAGCTCTTTACGGACGCTCACCGGCAATGGCACGCCGGTGGCGTCGACGGGCACTGGCCCCAGCCCCTGCAACGGGCCGGTGGCCACCCGCATCGGGCTGTCGGCCACGCTAACCATGGCAATAGCCAGGCGTCCGGCCAACACGCCCTGGTCATTCCCGTGCAGCTGTGGCACGACCATGACTCGCTGAGCGGCCACGCCGGCGGTGATGAGACGCTGGGCCGTCAGGTAGACCGACCAGTCTTCGGGGATATGCGGAGCTGGTGTTTCCCCTTCGGTGGTTTGAACCGCCTTGGGGGTAGCGCGTGGGCCTTTCACGGAGGTGTCCGGGGCTTTCGATGCGGCCATTTGTAACGGGGGGGGTACCGGCGTAACGTCGATGCCCCTGGAGGCCGCCATGAAAAACACCCGGCGCCCGTACACGTTCTGAATTTCAGTCGCTTTGTCTTGCATCGCCGTCAGCTCGACACCGGTGGTCACGGGCGTGGTGATGATCACCCCTTCTACCGAAATACCGGCCTGCATGGCCATGTCCAGGGCCTCGGCCCAGTCATCGTCCGCTGTAATCGGAGCCGCCATACAGGCCCAGCGATCACCGCCATTCAATTGCGCGGCGATGATCTGGGTTTTCAAATCGGAGTCATCGACCCCCAGTTCGACATCGAGGTCGCTTTGGGTATTGAGTGCGACCAGCTTGCCGACGTTGGCGGACGCTGGACCAATGAACAGAAAGTAACGCTCGATCTCCGTCACCGGGCCTTGGCCGAGGTTCAGGTTGTTGACACTTACGTTGCCAAGAGCCATGGAAGGGCCTCTATCGCGGTGAATGAAGGATTTGTGGAATGAGGTACGCCACCAGTTCGTTGACTTCGCGCTGACTGGCAATACCGAAAAATTCACGGCCAGGGAGTTTGATGTTCCACTTGGCGGGGCCGGGGTCGTCGCCCTTGAGCAAACGGATCAGCAGACCGGCCTGGTCGTAGCTCAGGTTCGCTTCGATCCACGCCACGCCGGGGCGCATGTAGCGGGGTTTGCGGCGTTTTTTATCCGGGTTCGCAATGGCGCGTTTGTAGCCCAGCATGCGCAGGCGTTTGGCCTGAAAACGCGTGGCCATGAGGGTGTTTTTGCTCTTTTGCCGACGCAATTGGTCGGCACCGCCACGCAGGGTCATGCCGGCGTTATGAACGCTGGCGATCATGGCGGTTTTGGCGTTGCCCCAACCCACCTCAGCGGCGTTGCCGACCAGGCGTTTGACGCCCATGCTTTTGGCCAGGCCGGTGAGCATGCGTTTCTTCTGCCCTTGCTTGCGAAACTTGCGGGGCTGGAAAGGACTGTCATTCAGGTCGCTTTGTCGGCGCACGCGTTGCCGCCATTGGCTGCGCAGACGCAGGCCAACGCGGTTCATCAGACGCGCTTGTAATTTGGGCGGCAGGCTGAGCATGGCCAGCTGGGTTTGTACATCCAGCAGGCCCTCGACGGTCAGGCTAATGGCTTGCTTACGCGCCATACAGCACCTCCCCATGCTCGGCAATCCAGAGGTCGAACGGTTCGAAGGCCCAGGTGGTGCCAAAGGCTTCGAATTCACCGTCCGGGGATTCGGTCAGGTGCAACGGCTCGATAAACTCGACCGTGATTTCCACGTCCGACGAATCGGGGTCCATCTGCTCGATATCAAACGTCGGCGCCGGCAGTTCGTCCAGGTGCCGGTCGGGGTCGTTATTCACCAACCAGGTGCCCAGCAAGGCCATCAGCCGTCCCGGGTGGTCAGCAAAACGCTCAAGCACGATAACGGCACGGTAGCGCATGTCGCCCATGTGCAAGCCGAGTTCTTCAGGCTTCCAGATCAGCGACAAGGTGACCTGCTCCGCCCAGCTGTCGAGCTGCTCGGCGACCACCACGCGGTGCTCGATCAGGTACTTGGTCAGGGCGCGGAGCTTGTCCATTAGAGCAACTCCGCCGTGACACGCCCACGGCCTTGCAGGGCGCGCACGGACTGCTGACTGTAGGACAGAAAAAGTTCGTGTTGCTCCGGGGATTCTTTACCCAGGTTCTCGGCACTTTCGCGGCGGTTGACCGTGGCGAACTGCTGGAGCAAAAAGGATTTGGCGCGGCAGTAAACGGCACGCCGGTAGCTCGCCAGGTAGAAGCTTTCCAGCTCCATACCGGAGCCTTCCAAAGACAGGTAGCCCATGTCTTGCCATTCGGTTTTACGCTTGGCCAGGTCCAGGTTGACTTCACCCATGGCGAGCGTCAGCCCCTCGACCATCATCTCCGGCAAGTACTCCGCCGGCAGCCGGTACGACGCTTGGAATTCGGCCAGTTCAAGGTCCGGCCAGAAACCGTCGTTGGGTATTGTGCAATCCACCAGGGTGGTCGGCTTACCGCCAAAACTCATGTGCTGACCTCCTCTGCTGGTGGTTACGGAATAGATGCGGGGGTGACTGCGTCAGGTGGTTGGCACAGGGCCTTCACCTCGGCAGGCCCCCGCTGGGGGGGGGTAGTCGTTTATTCGGTACCGGATCTGTCGGCTTCGGCTTCCTGCTTGCGCAGGGCCTTGCTGGCATCGTCCATCCGGGTCTTTACACCGATCTCGGGATACAGCTCGTTGGCCCGGTAAAAGTGCGCGCAGGCGTTGGCCCAACGTTTGTCTTCCATGGCGAGGATGCCCAGCAGCTTGTGGTAGCGCGCCGGGATCTTCTCGAACAGCTCCCACGAAGCGGCTGGTGGTGGCAGCTCGCGAGGATCACCATCACGGGGATCGCGGTGGCCTGGCCAATGACCGTCCACACGCAACAACAGCTGCGACAGATACGGTTGCGGGTTGCGCTGGGCTTTGTGTTGCGCCTCGGCCCACTCGACCACCGTGTCACCCACGAAGGTGGGAATGTCACGGCGGAAGCGCTCTGGCATGGCCTGGCCTTGCTCGATGGCAAAGTCCGCCAGTTCCAGGGCCGGCTCGAACTGTTCGGTGTCGAACAACCAGACCATAACCTGCATCAGCACCAGGTTCGGGTGGTTCAGACCGGAGTCGCGGTAGCGCTGCACGTACTCCAGGTACTTGGGCAACAGCTCGTCGCGCTTCAAGCGCTGACGGGCTTCCAGCGAGTTCAGCTCCGACAGTCGGCCGCAATCTTCAGCCAGCGCCGCATTCATCAGCGCCAGGTGTTTTTGCGCGTTGGCCGGCCCCGCCAAGGCCGTGGCCGAGGTGTAGGGTTTTGGGTCAGCGGCCGGCCCCTGTTCAAGCAGGCGCTTTTTGTGATTGAGGGCGAGGCTCATGCTACTGGCGGCACTGTGGCAGTGACGAACTCGACGTTGGCCGCTTCGATGCCGGCGAACTTGCCCAGTTGCTCGACCACATAGCCTTCATTACGAGCGTTGTAGTCTTCAACCTGCGAGCGTTTCGGGTTCTGGACAATCTGGCGGCGCCAGCTGCTGTCCTGGAAATAGATCGACAGGTTGTCCCAACTGGTGACCACCACGCCTTTGCTCGGAAAGTGCGGGCAGGTGTACGAAGGCAGACCGCCATAAGTGGCGACCACCTGAGCCATCTCGACGCGCTCTTTTTCGGTCGGTGTGTCGCCTTGCGCGGCGTACAGTTTGCCCTTGTCATAGGCCAACAGGTCACGACCGATAATGGCAACCAGGTCACCACCGTCGCGGAATTCTTCGTCGATCATTAGCGAGACGTCGAACACCAGGCCGTCCAGGTTGGCGTAGTCGCCGCCGGCGCCGATCTGGATTCTTCCGGGGACAGCACCTTCAACCAGAATCTGTTGCGGGGCTTGCTCGCGAACGATCTGCACCCAGCCTTTGTTGACGTCCTGCAACAACGGATTGGCCACGCGGTCGGTGTTGGGCGCAACACTGGTGCCGTTCCAGCCGATCATGATGCGGTCGAGGCCGATCTGCTTTTGCACGGCAGCAGCGTATTTCTGCGCAAAGTCGGGGAACTTGGACCAGGCGTCGATGGTGGCGTATTTGAGCGCCACGTCGCTTTGGGTATCGAACAGCTCGTAACCGAGGCCATCGAGTCCCAGCACGTCACGGGCGACTCGGTCGTTGGTCGCCGTATTGATACGGCCGGTGACGGTGCCGCTGACCCCGATCATGACCTTCTCGCCCTTGATCTCGGTCACTCCCAGCACGTTGATACGTTGCAGGAAAGCCGAACTCAGGGTGACTTTTTCATTCAAGGTCTGCGCGTGGGTCGGCGTAACGTTGAATTCTTCATGGACCGAGGCCACGGCATAGGTGGACGCAATCGCCAGTGCCAGTGTGCTGAATTTCAACCGGGCAGCATTACTCAGATTCATCAGTAGACGGCCTCTGGCTGATCACCTAGGACACCGGTGGTGTGGGGCAGCTCTTGCTTCTTACCGTGATTCAGCGCGGTGTTGAATTTTTCGGTGAGTGCGTCCAGCGAGCCTTTCAAAGCGTTGAACTGATCGACAGTGATACCGGTGGTTTGCTCACCTTCGACCTTGCCGATGGTGAGTGCGGTGTCTGGTTCGCTCGGTTTCTGCGTAGCAAAGGTGGCCGCGCTCGTTTCCAGGCTGGAAGCCACGGTGCCGAGCTTGTCCACCGCTGCGGCAAAGGCCTGCACGGTTTTTTGATCCATGGGGGTGTTCTCTTCTATGGGGTATGCGGGGGCTTCGATGCCGCCTTTGCCCAGGATGGCGGCGAACGCACGGGCGAAGAACGACAGGGCCATGGCCTCGTCGCTGTGGCCCGTGGTCAGGTCGTCCAGGGGCTCCAGATTGGCAAAGTGGTTGCCGGCCTCAGCGCGACGACAAAAGTGCAACGCCTCGGTGCCGAGGCTGGCCGGGTCATCGGTCACCGCCATGCCGCGCAGGTAGGGTTTGCCGGTGTCGGCGAAGTTCGGCTGAATCTCCACGCTGGTGAACAGCTTCTGGCCGTCTTTGTTCAGGCTTAACAGGCGGTCGTTGGGCTGGAGCCTGGCGAACAAGGCCACTTTGCCGCCGTCGACCTCTTCGGCTTTCACCTCGGCAACAGTGCCCAGGCTGCCAAAGTAGCGAATGTGTTCGTACCAGATGGTCGCGGTATAAGTGGCCGGATCGTAAGCGCTGGCCATGTCGCGCAGGTCCTGGGCTTCGATGGTTCGGCCATCAACGGTTTTGCCGCTGGTAGCGACACGTTTCCAGTCAGAAACAAGGGTGCGGGACATGGGGAAAAGTCGCTCGATTCGGTGCAGTGGCCGCCACGATAGGCACCTGCAACAGCCCGAACAAACGGTTTCATTCCGGGAAATTCCTATATTCAAGAAATAGGAATCAGTAGGAATTTAAGGGCGGGTTTATGCGGGTGGAGCTGCATAAACTGCGGCTCATGCCCTACTTACAAGAAGTCAAAGACGCGGCCCGAAAGCTCTATTTGCGCCGCTACAAGCCCCGCGAGATACAGGCGCAACTCAAGCTGCCGAACATCCGGATTGTGTACTACTGGATTGCCAAGGGCAGCTGGGACGATCTGCTGACGGACGAGGAACCACTGACGGCGGTCAGCCGGCGCATCACCTTGATTCTGGAGAAGGGCGAGACGCTGGGGAAAACCGAGCTGGACGAACTCGACCGGCTGCTCAGCGTGCGCGAGCGCTTGCAAAAGCAGGCGATCAAACCGGCCCACAGTTCTCCCGAGGATCCGCCCGCCGGCACCGGTGGCGAGCGACGAGTGCCTGGGGATAAGTCCAGCCGTCGCGACGCTGACAGCCAGGGCAAGAAGAAACCCAAAGCGCCGAAGAACGACATCAGCCACCTGACTGAAGTGGACTTTCTCGACAAGTTCACCAGCAAGCTGTTCGGCTATCAAAAAGAGTTGTTCGAGGCCAAGCAAAACCCGCTGACACGGCGCATTCGCAACGTGCTGAAGGCTCGCCAGACCGGTCTGACCTATTACTTTGCCGGCGAAGCGTTCATGGACGCGGTGCTGACCGGCGACAACCAGATGTTCCTGTCCGCCAGCCGCGCCCAGTCCGAGATTTTCCGTAACTACATCATCAAGTTTGCCCGCGAGTGGTTTGGCCTGGAACTGACCGGTAACCCGATCATCCTGAGCAATGGCGCCGAGCTGCGCTTTCTCAGCACCAACAGCAGCACCGCCCAAGGTCACCATGGCCACGTCTACGTCGACGAATATTTCTGGATCCGTGACTTCGACAAACTCAACACCCTGTCGGGGGCCATGGCCACTCACAAGAAGTGGCGCAAAACCTACTTTTCCACGCCCAGCGCGGTCAGCCATCAGGCGTACCCATTCTGGACCGGCGATGCCTTCAAGCGTGGCAAACACAAGAAGGCCAGTCTGCCGTTCCCCTGCGAAGCCGAGTTACGCCAGGGTGTGCTGTGCCCGGACGGGCAGTGGCGCAAGATCATCACCATTCACGATGCCATTGCCGGCGGCTGCGATCTGTTCGACCTCGAGCAGCTGCAACTGGAAAACTCCGACGACCAATTCAACCAGCTCTATCTGTGCAAATTTATCGACAGCACCCAGAGCGCCTTTGCCCTGGCGGATCTGGAGCGTTGTTATTCGGATCGCCTGTTGTGGACCGACTACGACGCGGACCCCAAGGCGCTACGGCCGTTCGCCAACAGCCCGGTGTGGGTCGGCTACGACCCCAGCCGTACCCGCGACGATGCCACGTGCGTGGTGGTCGCCCCGCCCCTGGAGCAAGGCGGCAAGTTTCGGATCTTGGAAAAATACTCCTGGCGCGGGCACTCGTTCACCTACCAGGCAGCGCAGGTCAAGAAGATCACCGAGCGTTTCAACGTCCAGCACATTGGCATCGACATCACCGGCGTGGGCTATGGCGTGTTCGACCTGGTGCGCGATTTCTACCCACGCGTGACACCGATCCATTACAGCCTGGAAACCAAAAACACCCTGGTCCTCAAAGCCCAGGACACCATTCAAGGGCGGCGGATCGAATGGGACGCCGACTGGAACGACATCGCCTCTGCCTTCCTGACGATCAAGCGTGGCGCGACCAGCAGCGGCCAAATCACCTACAGCGCTTCGCGTACCGACGCCACGGGGCATGCCGACATCGCCTGGGCGGTGATGCATGCACTGGCCAACGAACCCCTCAACGTCAATAAAAAGCGGCGCAGCCGCTGGTCAACCTTAGAAGGCAGCCATGAACGAACTCGAACAGCCCAAACCCCAGCCTCACAAAGTGCAGGCGTTCAGCTTCGGCGATCCAGAGTCGGTGCTGGCCAGCAACGTCGGCGAATACCTGGGCGTGTTCTCAACCAGCGACGGACGGGTCTATGTGCCGCCTGTGTCGCGCACGGGGTTGGCCAAGCTGCTGCGGGCCAACGCCCACCACGGCACCATTCCGCGCTTCAAACGCAACATGCTGCTGCGTGACTTCATCCCCTCGGCCGGGTGCAGCCGGCAGGCCATGGGCCGTGCCGGGTTGGACTTCATGGTGTTTGGTGATGCGTTTTTTTTGCGCATCCGCAACGTCATCGGCCAGGTGATTGAGTTGCAGCACTTACCGGCGCTCAACATGCGGCGCAAGGTGGGGGGAGGTTTTATGATGCTGTTACCCAATGCCAAGGAGTTGCACTTTGAAGAGGAGGAAGTGGAGCACGTCATGGATTACGACGTGGAGCAGAATATTTATGGCGTGCCCGATTACTTGGGCGGCATACACGCTTTATTGTTGAACGAATCGGCCACCTTGTTTCGTCGCCGTTATTACAACAACGGTGCGCATGCTGGGTTTATCTTTTATACCAATGACCCTGACTTATCCGAAAAGGATGAAATTAGTTTAAAAACTCAGATTCAAGGCGCCAAGGGTGTGGGTAACTTTCGCTCGATGTTTGTGAACATTCCCGGCGGCGCGGAGAAAGCCATTCAGATTATTCCGATAGGAGATGTTGCCACCAAGGACGAATTTGAACGGATAAAGAACATCACGCGTAACGACGTAATTGCCGCCTGGCGCATGCACCCGGCCCTGGCTGGCGTGATACCGGAGAACGCAGGTGGGTTTGGGGATATCGAAAAGATCGACAGGATCTACACCAACAACGAAATTCGACCAATTTGCCAGCTATTCCTCCAGGTTAATGACTGTTTGAGGGCTGACCGTCATATTGCGTGGGCTGAGCCTGCCTCCACTGCCTAATTTCACAACAGTTAGTATCTTAAGATTCACACAACCACCAGATGTTGTATGGCAAAATACCCTCCTGTGAATACGGTGGGTGGGGCTATGCGAATTTACTGTAGGGAATGTAGCGGGAAAGGTCGGATTGCTTCGCGTGAAGAGCTGTCGTTGGAATTTGCCAGGCTGTACTGTCAATGCTTATCCGTTAGCTGTGGTCACACCTGGGTGACCACCCTAACCTTCTCTCACACCTTGAGACCGTCTGCGGAAGTAGTCGACCGTCTCTTATTTGATCGCCTTCGTGATATGCCGAGGGCTAAACAGCGAGAATTGTTTGAGCAACTCGCGTCACCTGCCGTTGCGTAAGATACAAGCCCCCTGCCCCTATAGAGTCGGCGACTTGTTATACCCGACGAGTTCTGACCAGATTATGCGGGTTCTCTGGTCTGAAACAAAAGCTCGGCCAATCGATATAGTTGACGCTGTTCCTCATCGGTTAACTGTCGATGGAAACAAATCAGACGACGCTCAACTTTCGTCAATGGATGCCATTCAATATCCGATATTTCAACCGCCCCAACGTCGCCTACTGTGCGATCCAACATGCTAACTACTCCGTAAAGTGCATTGCTGAATCGACGATATCGGGGCGGTAATCAGCGGTAAAACGTAAAGACTGTTAATGCCATGTGGGTTTTGTTACAAATTAATTCGATTTCCTCGCAGCATCGGCGGCCATGGCTTCAAGAAAACGGCGGATCGCCTTTCGGTCCTCTTCCGCAATGCTTCTGAACTGATTTATCAGTTCCTCCTCAGCCGCTGTGAACAGTTGGCCAAGCGGCGTCGAACGACGCCCAGTCAGTACAAACGCTGCATCGACGCCGTGTTCCTCAAGCGCTGCAACATAGCGAAGGTCAAGCGAACTCGCTCCCAGTTCATAGTTTTTTTGTGATCCCCGGCTTACCCCCAGAAGCACTCCAAACTCTGTTTGATTCAGACCCAAACGCTCGCGCTCTTCCTTTAGACGTTCACCCACTCGATCCGCTATGAGCATTTTTTTAGTCACCACCATTGACTTGATCATTTTTTTGACCAAGAATCACCACAGAGAAACACAAGTAAACACAACCGAACAGAGTACGCACTATGCCCGCCACCGTTACACCCGAGCAAGCCCGAGAGGCATTGGATCGCAAAGGAATGAGTATTGCGGCGTTCAGCCGGAAAAACGGATTGAACAAAAATTTAGTCAGCGACCTATTGAACGGTCGGATCAAAGGTCGCCGTGGGGAGGCACATCGCGCCGCCGTACTGCTCAACATCAAAGACGGCGTTATCGAAGGGTAACGGCGCTGACAAACGGAGAACAGTAGAAGATGAAAAGCCTAGTTCTAGAGACTCGCAAGGAAGTTATACGCCACATCATTCGTAGCTTCCCAGATGGACGCGAAGGCGCTGCAGCTCGTTTGGGAATGAACGTCAAAAAGTTCGATAACCATGCTTATGAAAATGCGAGCTGCAGTCCGCTCAGCGATGTTCAGGTTCACATACTGGAAAAAGAATGCGGCACCTATCATCTGCCGAATTTTGTTGCGCACATGTACGGCGGGTTGTTTGTACCGATCGCCGACCCTGAAACGCTGGATAACGTCGAGTTGTATGCGCGATCAGTTCAGGTTTCAGCCAAACGCGGCTGTGTTGACCAGGCAATTGCCCAAGCACTGGAGGATGGTTTGATCAACGAGGGAGAGGCCAAAATTATTCTCCACGCTCACAAGCTACACATGGACGCACGACACGCCGAAGTACTGGCAGCCATCGACTTATACCGCGTAAAACCGGGGAAAGCCCAGTGAACAACCTGCCCGCAGTACAGGAGTATCAGGACACGCTTCAAGCCGCAGCTCTCGTATTCCTTGAGCGGCATCGGTGCGAACACCTCGGCGACAATCAGCAACTGTTTGACCGTGCCGTGCAACATCTGGTTGCGGATTACGATGTCCTGACTCGGACAGCCGAAAAGCTGGTGCACCTGGCCAGCAGTGAAATGGCGGCAGCCAGCAATCGGCAACGAATTGACATTGCCAGCAGCACGTCCACGCACACCGTCATCTTCGACACTGCCACCGGAAAAGCCTGGGCAATCCCAGTCAGCCTGATCTACGAACGCATTCTTATCGCCCCTGATAACGGGCGCTTCCGCGTCACCGCTTCGTAATACCCCCCAACAAATCGCCTGTCCCACCGCCGTGGGTTTGGGTGAGCTGCGCCCAAAATTGAGGTTTGACGATGGAAAACGCCATGAACATCAACGCGAAACTGACACCCGTCGAGGCTGAAGCACTGCTGGTAGCCCTGCGTGAGCAATATCGCTTGAGCCTCAATGAACACTGGTATGCCGATCAATTCCGTTTCGTTGCGGACGGTCTGCACCACGGCGCAATTCTCGCTCACGTCCCGGCAATGGCTGCGCAAAAAAGCCTTATGGCAGCCCTAACCCACAGCCTGAAAGCAGTGAAGTAACCCCCATGAAAGAAGATCTTCGCCACGATGTGCTGCAGCGCCTCCAATCCGACTTCGGTCTGAAACATCGCACAGGCACCGATTACATGCGCGGCGGCACTTGCCCCAAGTGCAAAAAGAAAGAGCTGTACTCCAGGTTCGATACCCCATGGATGGTGATTTGTGGCCGACCTGAAAAGTGTGGCCACACCCTGCACGTTAAAGAGCTGTACGACGATCTGTTCGAAGACTGGAGCAAGCGTGCGCCGGCTACAGATCAGCACCCGAACGCCACTGCGCGTGCCTACCTGGAGTTCGCCCGGGGCTTTCGGTTTGAGCTGATCCAGGGTTGGTTCACTCAGGAAAGCTTCTACTCCCCTGAACACAACGCCGGCAGCGCCACTGTGCGCTTCGCGCTGGAAAAAGGCGGCTGGTGGGAACGCCTGATCGATCAGCCGCACCGCTTCGGCAAGATGAAGGCCCGCTTCAAATCCAAGGACAGCTATCGCGGGGTCTGGTGGTGCCCTCCCTGCGTCGACCTTCTTGAAGCCAAGGAAATCTGGATCGTCGAAGGGATCTTCGACGCCATCGCTTTGGTACACAACGAAATCGCGGCCGTATCGGCCATGTCCTCGACAGCGTTCCCTGGAGACTCGCTCAAGGCGCTGGTTAAGACCTACGAGGGAGGGAAGCTGCCTAAGTTGGTGTGGGCCCTTGATAACGAGCCCAGCGCTAACGCATACACCCGGCGTTGGGTGCGCGAAGCCCGGGTCCTTGGTTTCGTCTGCGAGTCAGCACAGATCCCGCAACGCGACGGCCGTAAGGCTGATTGGAACGATCTCCATCAGCGCTGGAGCTTCATCCAAGACGACACTAAACGTGCCGAACAGATCGCCACCGACCTCAAGCAAGCTCGCCACCAAGGAGCATTGCTGCTGGCAGAGAGCGCGGCGGAAAAGGCCTTGCTCATGTACGACTGGAACAAGCGCGGGGAATTTCACCTGGGCTTTGGGAGTCGCCTGTATTGGTTCAAGTTGGACATGGAGAAATTCAACCGGGCTATGTCCGACATCGAGGACAGCGAGAACCACGACGATCAGTTGCTGAACCAGTCGCAACAGCGCGAGAAGGCCCTGCAGCAGTCCGGCAGCGTCGTAGAGATTGCCAACTGCTACCCGCAAGCCTTGTATTTCCAGCGCAACGAGGTAACGGACGAGTCCTGGTACTACCTGCGCGTGGACTTCCCGCACGACTCCGAAAGCGTGAAAAACACCTTCACCAGCGGCCAGCTGTCGGCCGCAAGCGAATTCAAAAAGCGGCTGCTCGGCATGGCGGCAGGTGCAATGTTTACCGGCAGTGGCCAGCAGCTCGACAAGCTCATGAAAGACCAACTGTTCGGCATCAAAACCGTTTCGACGATTGACTACGTGGGCTACAGCAAGGAGTACACCTGCTATGTCTACGGCGATATCGCGATCAAGGACGGCACCACCTACAAGGTCAACAGTGAAGACTATTTCGAGTTCGGCAAGCTGCGCCTGAAAACCCTGCAGAAGGGCGTCCCCATCAAGCTGCAGCGCGAAGCAAAGGGCTTTGACGAGAAGTGGGTGCAACTGCTGTGGACCTGCTTCGGCGCCCAGGGCTTCGTCGCCCTGCTGTTCTTCTTCGGCTCGCTGTTCTGCGAACAGATCCGCGCCCGCTACCAATCATTCCCGTTTTTGGAAGCCACCGGTGAAGCCGGCGCCGGCAAAACAACTCTGCTGAACCTGCTCTGGAAACTACTCGGACGCGAAGGCTATGAAGGATTCGACCCTATGAAATCCACCAAGGCCGGGCGCTCTCGCCTAATGGGCCAGGTTTCCGGCATGCCGGTAGTGTTCCTGGAAGCCGACCGCCATAGCGAAGATCGGGCACACGCGAAAACATTTGAGTGGGACGAACTGAAAGACTTTTACGGCGGCGGTACGTTAGCCACGAAAGGCGTCAAGACGGCCGGCAACGAGACGTACGAGCCACCATTTAGGGGATCCATCGCTATCAGTCAAAACGCGGCAGTGGTGGCCCATGAAGCGATCATGACACGCATTGTGAAACTGCACTTTGTCCGCCCGACCGTCACACCGGAAAGCCGTGCTGCGGCTGATCAGCTCAACGCACTGGACGGCGGTACCCTCAGCCATTTCCTGTTGCGAGCAGTGGGCAAAGAGTCCGCGGTGCTTGAACTGTTCGCCCAACGTATGTCCGAACACGAAGCGAAACTGCGCCGGTTGCATACCCACTGTTTCGCCTGCAGCACGGCCTATACCAGCGACCAGGGCAACTGCAGTAGTTGCGGCTATGACTTGCGCGGGTACATCCGTGTCGAGCGGATCAGCAAGAACCACGCACAACTGCTATCGCTGCTGGACGGCCTTCGCTTGGTTCTCAAACTGAGTGATCCTCAGGTCGCTGCTACCCAGCGCCAGATCGTACGGATGGCCATCGAGCGCCAGGCGTCGATCAGCTCCGACCATGCGGCCGTGGCCGAGTTTTGGGAGGTCTACGACTACCTCGAATCCTTGAGCGAGGATCCGGTGGTGGACCACAGCAGCGACCCCACCGTGATCGCCATCAACCTCAACGAATTCTGTGAACGTGCCGCCGAACACAAACAGAAGCTGGCCGACGTGGCCACGTTGCGCGATCTGCTCAAAGAATCCCGTTCCCGCAAGTTCCTGGATAGCAACAAGGCAGTACACAGCGCCGTACGCGCCGCTTTCAACAATCGCAATCCATGCTCACAACCCCGGCCGACCACAGTGAAGTGCTGGACTTTCAAGGCGTAAAGGAGAGCAAGACCGATGCAAATCCAAGTGTTTATTGGCAATGCCGGCGACGGCAAGACAAGCAAGCTACAGGCAGTTCAGGACCGTCTGGACTTAACGGGAGAAAGCGCGCCGATTATCCAGGCGGGCGCTTATGGAGAGGATGGCTTGCTGGAGATCCTGGAAGTCCGGGCAGCAGGTGGCCAGCGCGAGATCCTGGTGGACGACTGCAGCAGACAGCAAATCTTGAGGGTTTTGGAGTGGCAATCGCGTGTCGAGGACGAGCCACATTTTGACGGCTTGGTGATCCACCTGGCCCGCAAGGACTGACCGAAATGAATGCGGTGTCGAGGAGTTGCACCTCCCCGACACCAACCACCACAGAGGGCAACACCATGCAAGCACAGCACCAAAGTAGCAGTGGCACGAAGGCTAACACACCGGCGCGGCACCTAGTGGCCACCGCGATCATCGGCTCTGCAGTGATCGGGTACCTGGTACACAAAACGCCCGAATCACGGACGCGCCTCGAAAGCCTAAGTCAGATGGCCAACACCTTGGGCGAACTGAGTGAAAGGGATGCGGCTTTAGTAGCCCAACTGCTCGCCATACCATCCCGATGGCCCAGTACCACTGACGTGGGGACTGAACACCATGTCTAGTAGCTTCGCCGAGATCAGTGGAAAGCGTTTCCCCTGGAACATCGACTACACCAGTCTTTGCGACCAGTGCGGCAGGTGGCGCGCCCAGGGCAGCCATATGAAATGCAGCCGGCAACGCCAATTGAAGAATACCCATCTTCGCAAGCAACGGCCGAAGTAATGAACCGCGTCCACTAGAAGATGCACATCAAGATACTTGGCCCGGAAACGGGCCTTTTTGTTTCCGGTCGTCAGACTGTCGATACACAAGCACAGCCTTAGGGGTTCACATGAGTGGTGTCGAAGCTCGCGGTAATTCCGTGAGAATCTATTTTCAACACAACGGGGAAAAATGCCGGGAATCAATTCCGGGGGGCAACACACCTGCCATCGTGGCCCAAGCAAGACGCCTGGTCGACATCATCGAATACGAGATCCAGGCCGGTACATTTGATTACGCAAGGCACTTCCCCAACTCTTCCAAGTTGGTCGAAAACACCTTCGGCCACTATCTGGACCTGTGGTTGAAGATCAAGGCCAATAGCGTGGCGGCATCAAGCTATCGAGGTTATGCAAACAAAGCCGAAGTCCACGTACGGCCGCGCTGGGGAAAAGTACAGATCAACAAGATCGATCACCTGGATCTACAGGAATGGATCCAGGGAACGCTGTCCAAAACGCTCAAAAACAAGACCATCCGCGACATCATCAGCAACGTTCGGCAGGTATTCAGGTTGTACCGCACCCGCATGAAGGTCGCGCACGACCCGACCGAGGGCTTAATGGTTCGTCTGCCAGATTCCGAGGCACCGGACCCTTTCACCAGGGCGGAAATCAAACAGATCCTCGAAACGCCGACCAACCGCACACAAGAGTTGTTGATGGTTCAGTTCATGATATGGGCCGGACCTCGGGTTTCAGAAACCATTGCCCTGGCCTGGGAGGATGTCGATCTGACACTGGGCACTGTGACATTTCGTAGGTCCAAAGTACGCGGCGCGTACCGTGTAACTAAAACCCGGCGTTCAACGCGCAAGGTTCGCCTGCTGGCACCCGCCTGGGATGCACTGCGCAAAATCGATGCACTGAACCGGATAAAGAAGGCAGAGACGGTGGATATTGTTGAGCGGGACAACAAGACCGTGCGGCAACACAATTTGCACTTCGTCTTCCTGAACACAAAAAGCGGCCTGCCGCACGTCAATGATTTCGTAGTACGTGACCGGTTCTTCAAGGCTCACTTGCTCGCGGCCGGGGTTCGCTATCGCGGACCTGGTCAGTGCCGTCATACCTACGCCAGCCAGTTGCTGACGACAGGCATAGCGTCGATCGACTGGATTGCCGAGCAGATGGGCCACACCAACGGAAACATGATCCGCCAGCACTATGGGACATGGATCAACGAGGACGGGCCGGATGTCGTCGGGATGTTGCAAATAGCACTGAAGCTATAGAGGTTCAGCTATTGCGTCTTGATTGGCGTATCGCACCTTGCCTGCCCATAGCGCTGATCCTGACCGAACCAGCCCATGCTCATTGCTCCCTCGCCTCGATAGCAAAGCTCGCCCGCCAGGCTGTCCAGCCGCGCAACACGTAATCCTTGATCAGGCGTTGGTGCTCAAAGCTCAACATCTTGGCGTCGTCCAGGGCGGCCAAGTAACCTTCCAACTCTCCCAAGGCGTCGACAAAATTACCGGGGGCCGGGGCTTGGGTGACATCAGTGATGCGTTGGTGCAGAGCGATTCCAATTGGCAGCGAAAGCTGTTCAAGGGCTGCAGTCACCTGATGCCAGGCTATTGCTCGCTCGGCTGGTGGGTAGTCGTAGGGATTGGTCAGTGGCGGGGTCATAGGTTCAAGTCCGTTTCGAGTAAGTGCCCCCGTGCGTAAAACCAAAGGCCGGGGGTTGGTCCACCAGTCTAGGGGGTGGTGGTTACCTCGACCACAAAAAAGGCCCCCACAACTCGCTCAAGTGTGGGGGCCTATTCAACATATAACGCGTTCCGTCTACCCGTCGTCCTAAAGCCGCAATCGGCCAAAAGCAGCCGGTGATGAATCAGACATAACGATGTGCCCAGTCTGTCTAACACGATCGCCCAATGAGTTTTCGCACAACTTGCAAAAGTCATGCGAATAGGGATAGTTCGCTTGGAACCTCATTCGCAATATTTCTCGCTACCAGGTCTGTTTATGCCGCTGAGCTTTCATAAAATGCACGCCAATGGCGATGATTTCGTTATCGTGGACTCGCGAAACTCACCCAATCCCATCACCAGCAATGTGGCTCGACGAATGGGAGATCGGAACCGAGGAGTCGGCTTCAATCAACTCGCGGTGGTGCTCGATTGCGATGATGCAGATGCGCGTTTGATATTCTGGAATGCAGATGGCTCAACGCTGGACGCTTGCGGCAGCGCAACGCGGGGTGCCGCGGATATGCTGATGCGCGAATCCAACATGACCTCGGTAGCACTGCGAACCAATCGAGGCCTGCTGACTTGCGAACGAACTTTAACCGGCGCCATTTCTGTCAACATGGGAAAGCCGCTTTCGGCTTGGTCAGATATTCCTCTGGCCCAGGAAATGGACACTTTAGTATTGCCACTTGCCGGTGCCCCAACAGCTTGCAGCATGGGAAATCCGCACTGCACCTATTTTGTGGATGACCTGACAGCCATTGAGATAGCGACGATTGGACCGACAATTGAAACCAATCCCTTGTTTCCCCTCAGGACAAACGTGCATTACGTCCAGATCATTGACCGAAAAAACATCCGGTTGCGAATTTGGGAGCGCGGGGGTGGTATCCCGCTGGGTTCCGGCTCCTGCTCTTGTGGCGCCGCGGTTAACGGCATTCGTCGTGGCTTGTTAGACAATTGCGTTGAGGTTGAATGTGACGGCGGAGCTGTAACAGTTCAATGGGATGGCGTGGGATCAGTCTTTCTAACCGGGCCGGTGGAGACGAGTTTTTCAGGAATAATCGCGGATGCTTTGTTGAAAGCTTGATTTTCAGGCAGGCCGCTATTGACCGACTTCTAGCTGTCGCAAGCGTCTGCTTTGGGTCGACTTTTGCCGGTAACGACCGGCAGAGAACGGCCAAAATCGGACGTTCGCTACGGACACATCAAAATCACTGATTGCCAAGGCAATCTGGCACTTTTTTGAGTTAGGCTGGCTTTATATGTCTGATTCGTCGAGATGCTCGCCCTGAAAATGACATTTTCGTCACCATCCAATGACAAGCATTTCGGGCTAGAAGATGAGAGTTAGAGCTACAGTCATATGCGAAAGAGATCGGGAAATCTTGTTCGTTCGCAAGCGGAGGTCAAAATGGTCTTTGCCTGGTGGCAAGGTAGAGGCTGGCGAAGCTATCGCTGAAGCTGCCGCTCGAGAACTTCAAGAAGAAACTGGGTTAAACGCTGATCAACTCCTGTACATTTTTGAGCTCGATGCAGGCAGCACACGGCACCATGTTTTTGAGGCTTCTGTTCCAGATGCCGCAAGCGCCACACCTCAAAACGAGATCATTGAGTGCATTTGGCATTCTTTGAGTACGTTTCATGACCTAGACACAAGCGAAGCTACAAAATCTATTGTCAGATCATTTCTACGACGCCTTTAGCTCCCTTGAATCATTCCATTGCAGCATTCCGAGTGGCCGTATTGGGTCGTTTTCAGCCGGTCGCGATGGGCAGAAAACGGCCGATTGTGTTGAAAAAGTCGGCTTCGGTTTCCACGGCAGAAAAGTACGCGTCTGAGATTGAAATCCGTGTTTTGCGCAGAAGGCTCAGGGCTCAGATTTGACGTAGCGGCGTGCAAAAAAGGCGTTTTCACCGCTCAATGCATGGGTAGCCAGGCCGGGTCGACTTTTTCAACACAATCGGCCAAAAGCTGCCTCTCATATGGCATCTACGATATCGGGACCGATTCATCCTGATCTGCCAGGCCATCGACTCCAATCTGGTGGTTCGTAAAGCTAGACTATGCTCGTGGAATCGTTCAATTAGGAGATATTCGTGGGATATCTTTTGAGAGGCCAGAGAATGTCTTCTATTGGCCGATTCTGCAATTAAGAAAGGCGCTCCGAAGAGCGCCTCGTTTGCTGCTATCAGTTGATTTGTTTCAGATCAGACTTCCCCGAGCCATCAATGTTGATGCGCCGAGGCTTGGCTTCCTCTGGTACAACTCGCAGCAGATCAATGCTCAACAGCCCATTGGACAACGATGCATTTTGAACCTCAATATGGTCCGCTAAACGGAAAGACAGTCGAAATGCACGTTGAGCGATTCCCTGATGAAGGTAAATCGCCTCCTTATCGCTTTCTCGCTTGCCACCGGCGATGGTCAAAACCTCCTTCTCGACTTGAATGTCCAAATCCTCCTCACTCAGACCTGCCGCCGCTATGACGATTCGATAATGATCGTCACCGTGCTTCTCGACGTTATGAGGTGGGTAGGTAGTCGAGGCCGCCTCGCTGCGTAGCGCGGATTCAAAAAGGTCGTTGAAACGATCAAAGCCTACCGACTGACGGAACAGTGGGGCCAACGAAACGGTAGTAGCCATAGCTAAATCTCCTGAGATTTCTCCAAGTGATTTATGGCGCGACCCGGTTTCGGCATCGCGTACAAAAATATATAGCGATGTGAGAAAAACGATTCAAGAGGATCAAAAATAATTTTTTATTCTCAAAAGACGAAGGCATCAACGAGGTCATTTATATTGGCCAAAGGCATCGGCTTGGCACGCCCTTTATAGTTTCGAAAGCTGACTGGTTTGAATCGCCCCTGATTTTGTAGACGCAAATGACTGGCAGCAATGGGTCGTTTTGAGCCGGTCGCGACAGGCAGAAAACGACCCATAGCTGCCGCTGGCCATGGGCAGAAGTCGGTTCGAAACAGCCGTTCAATAATTCTATTGTTTAGGTCTTGCTGATGGGATGACTAGGTTGAACCAGCGTCGCTACCGCAATCACCAGTTCATCTATTGTCCAAGGCTTTTGTAAATAGATTGTTGAGTCGGGCACAGTTGAGGGGGCGGATTCGTAGCCAGATGTAAGAACGGCGGCGGTGGATGGCCATTTCATTTTTACTAACTTAATGAAATCTACACCCTTAAGCTGGTCAGGTAGGCCGTGATCAACGATCACCAGCGGGCAACCATCTGGCATTCCCAGTAAGTAGATCAAAGCATTGTTGGCAGACTGGAAATCCAAGGAGTGAAGTCCGATCTCGGCCAGAGTGTTCACCATCAACATCCTCTGCGTGGGATCGTTCTCGACAACGATGGCCCATCCATCTAGCGGTAAGAGTTTTTCCCACTTTGCCTTCATGCTCGATCCTTACTCAGGTACTACCAAGGCATTGATTGCGGTTGTCTTAGTGTAGGCATTATTCCGGAGCTGTCCCTGTTTGCTGCCTTGGATAGATAGCCCCGATGTCGACACCAAATCTGGGAACTCAGCACCGTATGTAAGGAAGTTCCCCCGCTTTTGGGGAATTGTCGCAGGCATGAGGCCTAGGCTTGACTGTGCCGGATGGCTGGCTTGGATATTGCTCAGATGCTCGTGCTCAACAACTTGTTGATCGACTGGAGATTAGAGCCTTGTGGAAACATCCTCTGCTTCTAGGCATCACATGTGGAATTACGATCCTCGCTGTTGGATTGATCACGAGCTTTATCCTGTTCCAGTGGCAGCTGAGATAACCAAACGACCCCAAGTAGCGTGCAGTCGTTGGCGTGAACCCGAATAAAAGACCTGCTCCAGCGTTCGCTTCTGGCCGCTTTCTGCCTGCCACGACCTGCTGAAACCGACCCAAAGCCGCCCTTAGCGAAGGGCGCAGATCGACTCAGTGCTGACATTCATGGACTGAAGCTCATCTGGTTCTACCTTGAACGATCGGACCTCGCGCCCAGGTTGATCTAAAAGTGAAAACGGCCCCAATGAGAGTTAAGATGACGCTCGCGGTTAGGATGGCAACGGAGTGCCGGCTATAGCCATACGCGTCGTTCAATGGGGGAATTTAATGTCTCGCACTTTCATGTATGTACGCGTCAGTACCCCGGATCAGTCCCCCGCGAATCAGGTTCGGGAAGTCGAAACTGCGGGATTTACCGTGAGCGAACGCCGACTTGTTGTCGAGTGCATCAGTGGCAGCGTAGCAGTGCATGAACGATCGGGGTTCTCAAAACTCATGGATCGTATGGAGTCGGGCAGCTCTTTGATCGTTACTCAACTGGACGATCTGGGCCGGAACCTCACGGATTTTCTATCCACGATTGAACGGTTAGCCAGCAAAGATATTGGCGTGCATTGCCTAGCGTTAGGCGTAATGGACTTAACCAGTCCAGTAGGAAAAATGGCGATGGGAATTTTGGCGGCAGTCGCCAAGTTCGAAAAAGACATGCTTGTTGAGCGAACCCTAACGGCGCAATCCCGAGCCCGGGAAAAAGGTTTGAGAATAGGACGACCAGAAGCGTTGTCAGCGGAAAAACGGGAGGCGGTGTTGGCTCAACTCTCTGCTGGCACATCCGTTCCAATGCTTGCGAAGACGTTCAACACCTCTCGACAGACCATCATGCGGATACGTGATAGGGCGAGGGCCGCAGGTACACTTAGAAGGTAGGTTTTCATATAGTGATGCGAATTTCGACTGCAACGCTGGTTACGGCGTCGCTTTGATCTCTGGACGAAGAAACCCGGACGGACATATCTCTTCGATTTACGCCCCCTCGACACACGACGTTTTGTCAGTGTGAGCTTCACGTCGACAATGTGCACGGTGCTCTGGCCGAAATAGCCCCAAAAGTGATGATGGCGACAGGCAAAACAGACCCCAAACAGCTAATCCTTCTGGATGCTGTTGACTGAAATGGAAAAGCCCGCATGGGCGGGCTCGGGGTGCAACGAACGGTGCTGATCCATCAGCTGCTTACGAGTCTAGTTGAATTCCGTTTAGGCGCAAGTCGACCATTAAAGACATTCGCGAGAGGCTGCTACTGGCCGAATGCTCCCCCGATTGTGGGCACCATATTCGGGAGCTCTGTACTTTATGTGGGGATCCCTCGCAGGCAAGAAGCCTAGGCCTGGCCATGCTAGCTGGGTGGTTTGGTTGTTGCTCAACTGCTCGTACTCAACAGTTCGTTGATCGATTCTGGAGATAGCGCCTTGTGGAAACATGCCCTGCTACTAGGAATCTTCTGTGGATTTGTGATTCTTTTATTCGGATTGGCCGCGAGCATTATCATTTTTCAATGGGGGTGAGATAACCAATAGGCATAAAGCAAACCA
The DNA here is from genome assembly GCF_050990305.1 of Pseudomonas putida. Taxonomy (GTDB): domain Bacteria; phylum Pseudomonadota; class Gammaproteobacteria; order Pseudomonadales; family Pseudomonadaceae; genus Aquipseudomonas; species Aquipseudomonas putida_AH. Next base: position 4,737,346 of record NZ_CP158817.1, read on the forward strand.
AGTCGCTTAATCCCTCAACACAAACAGTTGTCGTCGGCAGCAGCTTCGGAATTGAAAAGGATTTCGAGTGGCCACCTTTGGCCGATTACTGCCTGCCAGGACGACTCCCTAGAATTGACGTAGTCGCATAATCGCATCAGCAATAGCTTTTGCATTTGTGTCCAGAGTTTCCATGGCCACGATTGCGTTACCGGCTACATCCTCTACGCCATTCTCTGAAAGCCATTTCGTGACCTCATCTATAGCCGCACCGATTGCATGCTGGTTGTGCAGAAGCAACGTCAGAGCATCTGCCGTGGCGATGTTGGAGTCTGAGTTATCTGGCATGGGATCCGTCCTGGAGCTGGGAGCTTGGAAAGCCTAGTCCATGCGACCGGAGTAGATTGGCCCTAACACTCATTCATTAGGCTCATTTTTTCACACCAGAATAGTGCGCCAGTCCCATATCAGTCCCATCTGGCTATTTTTCAGACGCCAAAAACCACAAACCCCCGACTTTCTCTAGGAAAATCAGGGGTTTGCGTTTTAAAAATTTGGCGGTGAAGGAGAGATTCGAACTCTCGATACAGTTTCCTGTATACACACTTTCCAGGCGTGCTCCTTAAGCCACTCGGACACTTCACCGTATCTCTTCAAACATGTTCTGTCTGTCGAGGCGCGCTAATGTAGTCGAAAGCTTTTCCGATGGCAAATATTTTTTCAGAATTTTCATGCGCTTAACGCAATTGGTCGTTTCAAGCCGGTCGAGTCATGGCAAACCGGCCAATCTCTGGTTCAGCCTGCGCCTCTATAAAGAGGGCAATGTGCCGTTGGCACGGCGGGCTACGCGTGTCGAGCAGGCAAAGGGTGACCGGCGGGTCAGTCACAGCGCTTTACCTGGCCAGTGGCCGTGGGTAACTTCTGCCCAACTTTATTGAAAGGAATAGCGTCATGAGTGAGTTGATTTCTTACCATCTCGAAGACGGTATCGCGACCCTGACCCTGAGCAATGGCAAGGTCAATGCCATTTCTCCGGACGTGATTGCTGCCTTCAACGCGGCGCTGGATCAGGCAGTAACCGATCGCGCAGTGGTGATCATTACCGGCCAGCCTGGAATTCTCTCCGGCGGTTACGATTTGAAAGTCATGACATCCGGCCCAAAAGAAGCCGTTGCGCTGGTAACGTCCGGTTCGACCCTGGCCCGTCGCCTGCTGGCGCACCCCTTTCCCGTGATTGTGGCGTGCCCTGGTCATGCGGTGGCCAAGGGCGCGTTCCTGCTGCTATCGGCCGATTACCGCATCGGTGTCGACGGCCCTTTCAGCATCGGCCTGAACGAAGTGCAGATCGGCATGACCATGCACCACGCCGGAATCGAGCTGGCCCGTGATCGACTGCGCAAGTCGGCGTTCCACCGCTCGGTGATCAACGGTGAAATGTTCAATCCGCAGAGCGCCGTGGATGCCGGCTTCCTCGACCTGGTCGTGTCGGCCGAGGAGCTGCAAGGTGCAGCATTGGCGGTGGCTCGTCAGTTGAAGAAGATCAACATGACCGCCCACAAGAACACCAAGCTGAAAGTGCGCAAAGCGCTGCTGGAAACCCTGGACAACGCGATCATCCAGGATCAGGAGCATTTGGGGTAAGCCCAAACCTTTCGCTACGAAAAGCCCGACCGTCGCGTCGGGCTTTTTCTTACGTACGATGTAGAAAATGCCGTAACCGCTCTAGCCCACACCTGACCCTTCAGTCGGAAACATGTACTTAAACATCGGCTATCTCCCGCTTCTTGTGCGGCAATTGCCGAAAACAGTGCACATCCGTACACTGCGCCACCTTTTGTCCCGGTGGGGCCTGAAAATGCTGTTTGCTTTACGTATGTCATTGATGGGCCTGCACTTTATGGTCGCGGGCGTGCTGGGTGTGATTCTCGGGCTGTGCCGCCCGTTCAATCCGGACAACAGCCGTCTGTGCGCGCGCCTCTATGCCTGGCCGGCGATGTGCATTCTACGTTTGCGAGTGAAGGCCGATGTCGGACCGTTGATGGATAAACCCGACAGCTGCGTGATCATCGCCAACCACCAGTCCAACTACGACCTGTTTGTATTCGGCAACGTGGTGCCCCGTCGCACCGTGTGCATCGGCAAGAAGAGCCTGAAATGGGTGCCATTGTTCGGTCAGTTGTTTTGGCTGGCCGGTAATGTGTTGATCGACCGTGGCAATGCGCAGAAAGCCCGACAGTCGATGTTGACCACCACCCACACCCTGCAAAACGAAGACACCTCGATCTGGGTCTTCCCGGAAGGCACGCGCAATCTGGGCGAAGCGTTGTTGCCGTTCAAGAAAGGCGCCTTCCAGATGGCCATCGCGGCCGGCGTACCTATCGTGCCAGTGTGTGTAAGCAGTTACGTCAAGCACATGCGCTTGAACCGCTGGCGCAGTGGGAACATTCTGATCCGATCGCTGCCGGCCATTCCTACGGCGGGATTGACGCTCGATGACATGCCGATGCTGATTGCCCAGTGTCGCGAACAGATGCGCGAGTGCATCGACTCGATGGACCGGCAACTGCAAGCCGCTTGAACGAAACCCGCCCTGTGCGGGTTTTCTTTTGATTCTTCACGGAATCCCGGGAAACACAAATACAGTAAAAACACGCTGTTGTAGGAGCCGGCTTGCTGGCGATAGCGGTCGGACATTCAACATTAACGTCGACTGTTACACCGTTATCGCCAGCGAGCCGGCTGCTACAGGGATTGCTGGTAAACCATGAATTTCGGGTAACCTTTCTTTTGCCCTTGAACCGCACAGATTTCACTGACGCTCCAGTAGCAGACAAGGCTAAGCTGAGTATCGCTCGCTACTTTTTGCTAATGAACGCCTGCTAATAAGAAGTGAATCACCATCATGGGTAGAGTTGTTGCTGCTGCGGTTTACAGCGCTGGCAAGAAAGTCACCAATATCACCCTCGACGAAGGCGCGGCCTGGGCTGCAAAGCCCGGTCACTTTGTCTGGATCGGCCTTGAAGAGCCGAACGCCGAGGAACTTTACAACCTGCAACGCCAGTTCAACCTCCACGAACTGGCCATCGAAGACGCCCTGGAAAAACACAGTCGACCGAAGCTGGAAACCTTCGGCGACGCACTGTTCATCGTCACGTACTCCCCAATCCGGGAAGAAGGCAAGCTCAAGTTCATCGAGACACATATCTTTGCCGGCAACGGCTACATCATCACTGCGCGCAACGGTCACTCGGCGTCCTACGCCTATGTCCGACAACGCTGTGAGGCGCGTCCACTGCTGCTGGAGCACGGGGAAGATTTCGTACTCTATGCCATCCTCGACTTCGTCATTGAGAACTACCAGCCGATGGGCGAAGCGATCCACGCCGAGATCGATGAGCTGGAACGCAACGTCATGTGCGGCACGCTGAACGAACGCGATATCCAGGACCTTCACGGCCTTCGCCGTGATGTGTTGCGCCTGCGCCGTTACGCGGCACCCATGGTGGAGATCGGCGAAGAACTGCAAAGGCTGAGCTTTCCATTCATCGACAAGACCATGCGCCCTTACTTCCGCGATGTGCAGATTCATGTCACCCGGCAGATGGAGGACTTGGCCACACTGGCGGACATTGCCAGCCAGACCATTGAGGTTGGGGTGTTGCTCGAGGCGTCACGCCAGAGCGTGGTGCAGCGCAAGTTCGCGGCGTGGGCGGCGATCCTGGCATTCCCGACGGCGGTGGCCGGGATTTACGGGATGAACTTCCAGAACATGCCCGAGCTGGCCTGGCATTACGGTTATTTCGGGGTGCTGGGGCTCATTACGGTGGGGTGTGTGAGCTTGTGGGCGAGTTTCAAGAAATCGGGGTGGTTATAGGAGCGAACTCGCATTCCTTTGTAGGAGCTGTCGAGTGCAACGAGGCTGCGATCCTTTGATTTTCTAAAACAAGATCAAATGATCGCAGCCTTCGGCAGCTCCTACAGGACACCGCGTTCGCAGGAGGATCCGTGTTATACGGCCTCTGGCTTGTGCGCCACAAACCGCATCATCCACTCGGCCACGGTGGTGCCGTGGTGTTCGCTGTCCAGGCTCGCGATGCCTTTGGAATAAACCTGCTCGCCCAGCGCCTGCTGACGAATCTCCAGCAAGGCTCGAGAATAGTCGTGGATGAACTCTGGATGCCCCTGGAAGCACAGCACCTGATCGTTGATGTGGTACGCGGCATAGGGGCAGAAATCGCTGGAGGCGATCACCGTGGCGTTCTCCGGCAGTGAGGTCACCTGATCCTGGTGACTGATCAACAGGGTCAGCTCTTCGCGCACCGGGCTCATCCACGGCGCCTTGGCAGCGAGTTTGTAATTGTGCGTGCCAACGCCCCAGCCCTGGCTCGCACGCTCGCTCTTGCCACCCAGCAACAGCGCCAACAGTTGGTGGCCGAAGCAGACGCCCAGCAGTTTGTCGCCGCGCTCGTAGCGGGTCAGCAGGTATTGCTTGAGGGTCTGGATCCATGGGTCGGTGCCGAAGGAGTCGGCCTTGCTGCCCGTGACCAGGTAAGCATCGAAGGTCAGGTCATCGCTGGGGTAGTCCCCCTGCACTACGTTGTAGATCGTGAAATCAGCGGCGATGGGTTGCTGCGAAAACAGGCGCTTGAACATCTGCCCGTAGCCCTGATATTGGTCGACCAATTCCGGACGCAGGTTGTCGGTTTCCAAAATGCAGATGCGTAACGACATAAAAAATACCTGACACGTGATGGGAATAATGCACACCCCAGAGCCTGCCTCGAAACACCGCATCAAGGCAAGCCCCGCCAGGTGTCACCGATCCCTAAAACGCCTCCCCTTTGGCCGCTTTCTCCAGCAGCAATGCCGGCGGCGCGAAGCGCGAGCCGTATTGCCCGGCCAGGTACTGGGCGCGGGCGACGAAGTCCTTGATCCCGTACTGGTTGATGAACTGCAAGGCACCGCCGGTCCAGGCAGCGAAACCGATGCCGAAAATCGAGCCGACGTTGGCGTCCGCTGTAGAGGTCAGCACGCCCTCCTCCACGCAACGCACGGTTTCGATCGCTTGCACGAACAGCAGACGGTCCCGCACATCTTTAGGCGATATCTGCCCGTCGGCCTTTTCAAAGCGCTTTTTCAGTTCCGGCCATAGATGCTTTTGGCCACCTGCCGGGTACTCGTAGAAACCTCCGCCCGCGGCTTTGCCCGGACGTTTGTACTCATTGAGCAGCAAGTCGATCACCGCAAAGGCCGGATGCTCGGGCAGCGGTTTGCCTTCGGCTTGCAGGTCCTTGGCGGTTTGCTGGCGGATATGGCTCATGAGGCTCAGGGACACTTCGTCGGAGATCGCCAGTGGCCCGATGGGCATCCCGGCCTTGCGCGCCTCGGTCTCGATCATCGGTGCACTCACACCTTCGCCCAACATCGCGATGCCTTCATTGGTAAAGGTGCCGAACACTCGCGAGGTAAAGAAGCCCCGACTGTCGTTGACCACAATCGGCGTTTTTTTGATCTGCAGTACGAAATCAAAGCCGCGGGCCAGGGTTTCGTCACTGGTATGGGCGCCCTTGATGATTTCCACCAGCGGCATTTTGTCCACAGGGCTGAAGAAATGCAGACCGATGAACTTGCTTGGGTCCGGCACGGCTGTGGCCAGGCCACTGATCGGCAGGGTCGAGGTATTGGAGGCGATCACGGCGTCAGTGCCGACAACCTTTTGCGCGGCCAATGAGACCTTGGCCTTCAGCTCGCGGTCCTCGAATACGGCTTCGATGATCAAATCACAACCGGCCAGATCACCATCGCTTTCAGTGGCAAGAATGCGCGCCAGAACTGTTTCGCGCTGCTCGACACTCATCTGCCCGCGCGCCACTTTCTTGTCCAACAGCGCAGCCGAATGCGCCTTGCCCTTTTCGGCAGCGGCGAGGTTGATGTCCTTGAGCACCACGTCGATGCCGGCCGAGGCGCTGACATAAGCGATGCCCGCGCCCATCATCCCGGCGCCGAGCACGCCGACTTTGCGGGTGGCACAAGGGGCAAAGCCCTGTGGTCGAGAGCCGCCGGCATTGATCTCGTTGAGCTGGAACCAGAACGTGCCGATCATGTTTTTCGCGACCTGGCCGGTGGCCAGTTCTGTGAAATAGCGGGTTTCGATCAAATGTGCGGTGTCGAAATCCACTTGCGCGCCTTCGACGGCAGCACAGAGAATTTTCTCCGGGGCCGGCATGCAGCCCTGGGTTTTGCTGCGCAGGATCGACGGCGCAATGGCCAGCATCTGTGCGACTTTCGGGTTCGACGGCGTGCCGCCTGGAATCTGGTAACCCTTCACGTCCCAACGCTGCGCAACGGTCGGGTTAGCAACGATCCAGGCCCGCGCCTTGGCCAGTAGTTCTTCGCGATCCGCCGCCACTTCATCGATCAACCCCACCTGCAACGCCTGTTGCGGCCGCACCTTTTGGCCTTCGAGCAGATACGGCAGGGCTTTTTCCAGACCGAGCATTCTTACCATGCGCACCACCCCGCCGCCGCCCGGCAGCAGACCGAGAGTCACTTCCGGCAGGCCGAGTTGCACCGATGGGCTGTCCAGCGCCACGCGGTGATGGCAGGCCAGGCAGATTTCCCAACCGCCGCCCAGCGCTGCGCCGTTGATTGCCGCGACCACGGGCTTGCCGAGGGTTTCCAGGGTGCGCAACTGCCCTTTGAGGCTGAGCACCCTGTCGTAAAAGGCCTTGGCGTCGGATTTGCCGACCTTGATCAATTCATTGAGGTCACCACCGGCAAAGAAGGTTTTCTTGCCCGACGTGATGATGACACCGGCGATGTCGTCCTTTTCAGCCTCCAGGCGGGACACGCAGTCAGCCATGGCTTGACGGTACATCGCATTCATTGTGTTGGCGCTCTGGCCAGGCATGTCGATGGTCAGGGTGACGATACGGTCCTGGCCCTTTTCGTAACGAATGGCTTGTGACATGGAAGGTTTCCTTGAAGTCGGGGAGCTCAGAGGCGTTCGATGATGGTGGCAATGCCCATGCCGCCGCCGACACACAGGGTCGCGAGGCCATAGCGCAGGCGCCGATTTTCCAGTTCATCGAGCAAGGTGCCCAGGATCGCGCAACCGGTGGCGCCCAACGGGTGTCCCATGGCGATGGAGCCGCCGTTGACGTTGACCTTGTCCGGATCGATGGCCATGTCCTTGATGAACTTCAACACCACCGAGGCAAACGCCTCGTTGACCTCGAACAGGTCGATGTCCTCAACCCGCAGCCCAGCCTTCGCCAACGCCTTGCGAGTGGCCGGCGCGGGGCCGGTGAGCATGATGGTCGGGTCGGTGCTGGTCACTGCCGTGGCGACGATCCGCGCCCGTGGCTGCAACCCCAGCTCCCGCCCCTTGGCCTCGGAGCCGATCAGCATCAACGCCGCACCGTCGACAATCCCCGAGCTGTTGCCGGGGGTGTGGACATGGTTGATCCGCTCCACTTGGCTGTAGACCCGCAGCGCGGTGGCGTCGAAGCCCATCTGCCCGATCATGTCGAAACTCGGCTTGAGTTTGCCCAGGCCCTCCATGGTGGATTGCGCACGAATGAACTCATCGTGATCGAGCAGCACAATGCCGTTCTGATCCTGCACCGGCACCAACGACTTGCTGAACGAACCATCGGCCCGCGCCCGGGCGGCTTTTTGCTGCGAGTACAGCGCGTAAGCATCGACGTCCTGACGACTGAAGCCTTCGAGGGTGGCAATCAGGTCGGCGCCCACGCCTTGCGGTGTGAAGTGGCTGTGCAGATTGGTTTCCGGGTCCAGCGCCCACGCCCCGCCATCACTGCCCATGGGGACGCGTGACATGGACTCGACGCCACCGACCACCACCAGGTCTTCGAAGCCGGAACGCACTTTCATCGCCCCCAGATTCACCGCCTCCAGGCCCGATGCGCAGAAGCGATTGATCTGCACGCCGGCCACGCTGACATCCCAATCCGCGACTTGAGCGGCGGTTTTCGCGATGTCCGCGCCTTGATCGCCGATGGGCGTCACGCAACCGAGCACCACGTCGTCGACCTGACGGGTGTCTAGGGCTGTCCGATCCTGTAACGCCCTGAGCAACCCGGCCACCAGATTCACCGGCTTGACGCTGTGCAAGGCGCCATCGGCCTTGCCTTTGCCACGGGGCGTGCGTAATGCGTCGAAAATCATAGCTTGGGTCATGACGTCCTCGATCTTGTTGTTGTGAAGCAAAAGATCGCAGCCTGCGGCAGCTCCTACAGCAAATCGCGCTCTTCGTAGGAGCTGCCACAGGCTGGGATCTTTTGATCTTTAAAGAACTGTCACCTTGATTCCGAGCCGCCGGGGATTCAATGACCGCAACGCTCACCGGCATTGACGCCCACGCTCAGACGGACGGTCGTCAACAATCGGGCAAACCATTTATTGACGCGCAGGTGTCTAGCAAAAGGCCGCCCAAGAAGCTGGCAATAGGCCTCATGCTTTTTTAATAGCATTGAGTAAGAGCACCATACTAAATGGATCTAAACCACGGGTGACGCGGCCTCTAAGGTGAACATGTACGAAGTTGTCGTCGGGTTTTGCCGAGGCGCTCGTCTTACAGGAAGTGCAACGTTTGCCGTCATGGAGTCGTGCAGGCAGGCATCAGGAAATAACAAAAAAAAGGCGGTCAGCCATGTTCAAACAATCGAAAGTTCGTCAAGCAGGTCTCATTCTCTTCGCCACCACACTGTTGTTGATCTTGCCCAACCTGACCAAGGTGATCGGTTAGTCGGTATAAAAACACGGCACCCGTACTTTAATATCGCCACGTTAAAAATGTGACTGGCTCGCTACCCGGGCCAGCGTGGCTGTGCCAATCTTTGGGCACTTCCACGACATGGACGGCGATCACTTGAAAACGCTCATTCTATTCGGGGCCTTGCTGCTCAGCACGCCTCTGTCTGCCGCACAGCTGAACCTGGAGCTGGGCGAGAACGGTCGCACCTGGCAGACCGAGGAATTGCTCAAGCATCCTCAGGCCCAGACCATCACCATCCCCAATGATGTGTCCTACAAGCGCGACATGAGTTATCGCGCAGTACCCTTGTCGGCGTTGTTGACCGGCGTTAAACCTGACGATCATTTGCAGGCTGTTGCGCTCGACGGTTTTGCCGCGGAGTTATCGGCGGCACCGCTGCTCAATACTCAGGGCGCGCGCGCTTGGCTGGCGATTGAAGATCCGACGAAACCCTGGCCGCCGCTAGCAGAAGGCAAACACAGCGCCGGGCCGTTTTACCTGGTCTGGACCGATCCGCAGGCGGGCAACATCAGCCCGGAACAATGGCCGTTCGAAGTCGCCAGCATCAAGCGCCTGGCGCCGGTGGCCGAGCGCTTCCCTGCCCTGCTGCCGGATCCCGCCTTGAAGGCGGACGACCCTGTGAATAAGGGCTTTGCGCTGTTTCAGAAAAACTGCCTGGCCTGCCACCGGTTGAACGGTGCCGGGGATGCGCAGTTCGGGCCGGACCTGAATATTCCCTACAACCCAACCGAATATTTCGGCGAGGACTTTCTCAAGCGCTACATCCGCGATCCACAGAGTTTGCGCCAGTGGCCGCAGGCGAAAATGCCCGGCTTCTCGACCGAGGTGCTGCCGGATGAGGACCTGGGGATGTTGGTGGGGTATTTGAAGCATATGGCGGGGCGCAAGGTTAAACCCTGACATTGATGCCCTTGTAGGAGCTGCCGAAGGCTGCGATCTTTTGATTTTGCTTTAAAAGATCGCAGCCTTCGGCAGCTCCTACAAAGAGCATCCGGGTATTTACTGTTGTTGGACAGAGAGCACAGGCGTCGGCGAGACAAACACTTTGGCATGCATTTGCTCACACCCACCGCCTCTGCGCATTCCGCGCACCGGGCAGGCATCCAGATAGTCCAGGCCCACCGCCAGTTTCAGGTGACGCTCGGGACGGGCCAGTTCGTTGGTCACATCGAAGCTGTACCAGGCGTCTTCAAGCCAGGCTTCGGCCCAGGCGTGACTGGCCAGGTGCTCGCTGTTTTCGCTGTACAGATACCCCGACACATACCGCGCCGGAACGCCAAGGCTGCGAGCACAGGCGAGAAACGCATGGGTGTGGTCCTGGCACACCCCCGAACGCCCGGCAAAAGCCTGGGCGGCGCTGGTGTCCACTTCGGTAGCGCCCGGTGTATAGGTCATGTACTGATTCAGGCCATGCATCAAGTCGATCAGTGCCGTGCGGTCCCGACGTTGCTTGCACGCCTGTTCGGCGAACGCACGCAACGCCGCGTCAGCTTCAGTCAGGCGAGTGAAGCGCAGGAACGGTAACGCCGACTGGCTCTCGTGCTCGGCTTCGCGCAGCTCGTCGATGTCGACCTGGCCACGGGCACCGATGACGATCGCTTCGTGGGGTTCGTCCATGGTCAACACATGCAAGATATTGCCAAAGGGATCGAGTTGCGCGCGCACCGGGCGCGGCAGGTCGAGCTGCCAGCTGAGGACATGTTGGCGCTCGCTGTCGTGGGGTGTCAGGCGCAAATACTGGATGCTCGCCCGTACCTGATCTTCGTAGTGATAGGTGGTCTCGTGGCTAATGGAAAGTCTCATGCGGCCTCCAGGTAGGAACTGTGAATCGCGTTGCCCAACTGGCGTACCAGCGGGATGAATTCGGTCAGCCAGGCATGCAGGCCTTCGTCGAGGATTTCGTTGATACCGGTGTAGCGCAGGCGCGCGTCCATTTCCGCCGCCAGACGCTGTGCGGGACGGCCATTGGCCCCCGGCAGTTGGGCGAGGATCTGGTCGATCTCTTCGGTGCAGGCGCGCAGGGAGCGCGGCACATCCGCGCGCAGCAACAGCAACTCGGCCACGTGTCGGGCGCCAGGGGCGTCGCGGTAGATTTCGGTGTACGCCTCGAACGACGACAGCGCCCGCAGCAACGCACTCCACTGGTAGTAGGCGTGGGCTGTGCCGTCGCTGACCGCTTCGGCCTGATCACCGGCCATTTCGTAGCGGGCATCGAGCAGGCGTAACGTGTTGTCGGCTCGCTCGATGAAGGTTCCCAGGCGAATGAAGCGGAATGCGTCGTTGCGCATGATGGTGCCGTAGGACGCGCCGCGAAACAGGTGGGAACGTTCCTTGATCCACTCGCAGAAACGGCTCATACCGTAACGGCTGAGGCCCTGCTCGGCGATCCCCCGAATTTCCAGCCAAGTCGCGTTGATGTTTTCCCACATGTCGGCGGTGATTCGCCCACGCACCGCGTGAGCACTGGCCCGCGCCGCGCCGAGGCAGCTGTAAATGCTCGCCGGATTGGCCGCATCCAGGGCGAAAAAATGCAGCAGCCGTTCAGCGTGCAACTCGCCGTGGCGTTCGAGGTAATCGTCCAGGGTGCCAGTGATCAGCAGCGGCATGGCCAGTTCGTGCAGACCGTTACCACGGCCATCCTGTGGCATCAGAGACAACGAATAACTGATGTCGAGCATCCGTGCGAGGTTTTCCGCCCGCTCCAGGTAACGCGACATCCAATACAGATCCGAGGCAGTTCTACTTAACATGACAGGCTTCCTTCAATCCTCGACCACCCAGGTGTCCTTGGTTCCGCCGCCCTGGGAGGAATTCACCACCAGGGAGCCTTCGCGCAGGGCGACACGGGTCAAACCGCCGGGCACGACCCGGGTTTCGCGGCCGGACAATACAAACGGACGCAGGTCGATATGGCGCGGCGCGATGCCGCTTTCGACAAAGGTCGGGCACGTCGACAGCGACAACGTCGGTTGCGCGATGTAGGCATGGGGCTTGGCGATGATGCGTGCACGGAAGGCTTCGATTTCCGCAGCGGTTGCCGCCGGTCCTACCAGCATCCCGTAACCGCCGGAGCCCTGGGTTTCCTTGACCACCAGTTCCGGCAGATTGGCCAGTACGTGGGAAAGCTCAGAGGGATTACGACACTGCCAGGTCGGCACGTTCTTCAGGATCGGCTCTTCATCAAGATAGAAACGGATCATGTCCGTGACGAACGGATACACCGATTTGTCGTCTGCCACGCCGGTGCCGATGGCATTGGCCAGCACCACATTGCCGGAGCGGTAGGACGACAGCAGCCCTGGTACGCCGAGCATCGACTCCGGGTTGAATGCCAATGGATCGAGGAAGGCATCGTCGAGGCGACGGTAAATCACATCCACTGCTTTCGGCCCGTCGGTGGTGCGCATGTAGACCTTGTCGTCACGCACGAACAGGTCCGCGCCCTCCACCAGTTCCACGCCCATTTCCCGCGCCAGAAATGCGTGCTCGAAGAACGCACTGTTGAAGCGCCCCGGCGTCAGCACCACGACGCTCGGGTTGTCGATCGGACTGGAGCTTTTGAGAGTGTCGAGCAACAGATTCGGGTAATGATCGATGGGCGCGATGCGTTGTGCCGCGAACAGTTCGGGGAACAGGCGCATCATCATCTTGCGGTCTTCGAGCATGTAGCTGACACCGCTGGGGGTACGCAGATTGTCTTCGAGCACGTAATAGGTGCCGTCGCCGTCGCGCACCAGATCGACACCGGAGATATGCGAATAGATATCGCGGTGCAGGTCCAGCCCTTGCATTGCCAACTGATACTGCTCGTTGGCGAGCACCTGTTCGGCCGGAATGATGCCGGCCTTGATGATCCGCTGCTCGTGGTAGAGGTCGGCGAGGAACATGTTCAACGCCTTGACCCGCTGAATGCAGCCGCGCTCGACCACGCGCCATTCGCTGGCTGGAATACTGCGTGGAATGGTGTCGAAGGGAATCAGGCGCTCTGTCCCTTGCTCATCACCGTAGAGCGTGAAGGTTATCCCGGCGCGATGAAATAACAGATCGGCCTCGCGTCGCCGTTGTGCCAAAAGCTCGTCAGGCGTTTCGGCCAGCCAACGGGCAAACTCCCGATAATGCGGGCGGACCTGGCCGCCGGCATCGTACATCTCATCAAAATAGGTGCGGATCATGCCGTACTCCTTGTCACCCGGACGTACGGGCCTCTGCAAGGCCCGCGCCATCGGCATAAACGCTTTGATATCAATCGGTTGGATAATCAATACGCAGGCACCGCACCATTCCTGTGCGGTAACTGCCCCAACCTGATCGCCCCCGCTTCATTGCAAGGCAATGTTGCTGCCTATCACGAGCATAGCCCGTAGGAGCCGGCTTGCTGGCGAAGCCGGTGTATCAGGCGCTGCATTGTTGACTGGACTGCCTTCTTCGCTGGCAAGCCAGCTCCTACAGGTCCGTGTTCGATTTCACATCTGCTCAAACGCAAACGGCCAACCCGAAGGTCAGCCGTTATTGCCGGTTGCTGCTGTTCATGAGGTTATGCGAGTCGCCCTCGTACCTCCTGCTTGACACCCCAGCCCTCAATGATGCCGCCCAATGGCTCGACCACGGCTTCAAAACCCTGCTCGAAATCGCCAATGTCGTCATAAGTGGCGTACATCACCTTGCTCAATTCCAGCGCCCATGCGCCGTCATCACGCACACTGATCTGCGCATTCAGGGATTCGCCTCGATGGAAATGACCTGCCGCCCTGCGTGCCCGCTCCTCGTCCGGGAAAATGGCGTAGAACTCGATGGGATGGAACCTTGAAAAATCGAAACCGCCTTCTTTCATGCGGCGCAGCACGCTGCTGCTGATGTCTTCTTGATAGGCTGTGCTCATGAAACGTCCTCCTCAAACCGATGGATAGACTTTCCGTACTCCCTGCGCGAGCAACCTTGGGTGCAGGCGTTTCGGCAATCGATATGCCGGCGGGAAACAAGCATGAAGCTGTGAAGACCAGACCTTAGCGATCCGTTCGCTGATCTCGTTTGCAGAGTAGCCCCAGGACAGAGCCGCTGCCAAGGCCTGGTTGAGAATGTGTCAGGAGATGTTCAGATTGGCGTGATGCCGAGGATTTGAATGCTGTACTGCGCTTTTAAGCTTTTAACCGTCGCATCAGCGGTTCGCCCTTCCAGATCGTTCAGATCCAGCTTGGCGGCGACAGGAAGGAACCGTTCCTTGATGAGTTTGGCGGCCTGTTCATGACTCGGGCATTGCTCGCACTCGAAGAGTTCGTCGATCGTTTCACCATGATCATCCACGAAAGTGACTTTCCACTTTGACATTGGAGCCTCCTCAACCAAACCCGTAAATGGGCTTACACCTATCTCGACTTTTAGACTGATTGATCGTTCAACCTGATACCGCATCTTTGCCTACAACCACACACTCCGTAGGAGCCGAGCTTGCTCGCGATGGCGGTGTATCAGTCAATTGAGATAGTGACTGATACACCGCCATCGCGAGCAAGCTCGGCTCCTACAGGGGTCATGCGTCAGCCATCAATCGTTGCTTGGCTTGCCCACAGCCTGCAGCACGTACTGCGGCAAGGCGAACGCACCGATGTGTACTTCCGGATTGTAGTAGCGCGTGACGATACCGCTGCCAGCGAAACGCTGTTGCAGGGTTTCACGGGACAGTTGGCGATAAGCGGTATCGGTCGAGCCCCAGGCGAAGGTCATCGAACCACCAATGTAGGTCGGCACCGCCGCCTGGTAGAAGTGCCAGTCAGGGAACAGGCTGCGCAGGCGACCGGCGGTGGTTTTGACTTCTTCGATCTGCATGAACGGCGTGCCGTTCTGGGTCACCAGGATGCCGCCTTCGTTCAGGCAGCGGTGACAGGCCTGGTAGAAGTTCTCCGAAAACAACACCTCACCCGGACCGATCGGGTCGGTGGAGTCGGAAATGATCACGTCGAATTTTTCGGTGGTGGTGGCGACGAAACGCATGCCGTCGTCGATCACCAGATTCAGGCGCGGGTCGTCATAGGCGCCCTTGGAGTGGTTTGGCAAGAACTCCTTGCACATGTCGACCACGGTGCCGTCGATTTCGACCATGGTGATGTGCTCGACGCTGCGGTGTTTGGCCACTTCACGCAGCATGCCGCCGTCGCCACCGCCGATGATCAATACACGCTTGGCGCGGCCGTGGGCGAGGATCGGCACGTGGGTGAGCATCTCGTGGTAGATGAACTCGTCGGCTTCGGTGGTCTGGATCACGCCGTCCAACGCCATGACCCGCCCCATGCGTGGGTTTTCGAAGATGACCAGGTGCTGGTGCTCGGTGCGCACTTCGTGCAGCAGTTTGTCCATGCGAAAACGCTGGCCGTAGCCTTCGTACAGGGTTTCCAGGTAGTCGTTGGTTGGGGTAATGCTCATGGGAAGTGCTCCGATGAATGCGGGTGGCAACGGACGGTTACCCGCCCATGATGGCCAATCGAATGCCTCGATTGCCCGGGAAAGGCGCGCATTCTACGTTGCGGAACATGACAGGTCGAACCTTCTGAAACACGCCGACCTGTAGGAGCAAAGCTTGCTCGCGATGGCGGTGCATCCGGCGCCACATCAGTGAATGAACTGACGTCATCGCGAGCAAGCTTTGCTCCTACAGGCTGCATCAAATTCTGATGTTCCCCCGCGGCCCGGCAATGGCCCAGATGATCAGGCCCAACACTGGCAGCAGGACAATCAACAATATCCAGAGGACCTTCATCCCAGTTTCGGCGCCACTTTTCAGCACGTTGATGATGGCCCAGATGTCCAGGGCCAGAATGACCAAGCCGACCAGGCTGTTAAAGGTGGAACCCATGGTGACGCTCCCGAAGAGTGGTATGCCCCCTTAGGATAGCCGCCCGTGGCGAGGGTTCCTTTTAATTGACAGCTTTAGCGCCTCAGACGTGGATCGCCACTTTTAGGGCTTCCAGGGCAGGCGCAGCGGCGATGCCGACTTCAGCGCACAGCTCGAGCACCCGTGGCACATCATTGCCGTAGACCAACACCACTTGCAGTTCGTCGTCGAGCAACTGGCTGAAGTTCATCAGCACATAGCCACCGTTCTCCTTGTTCAGGCTGCTCATTTGCACCTGAATTCGATTGAGCGCGGTCAGGGCTTCGGTTTTGGCCAACTGCTTGGGCTTGAGGTTGAACTCGACACCCGGACCGAACGACGCAACGATCTGGGCGAACAGGTCCATGTAGGTGTCCGCCTGGAACAGCACGGTGTCCGGCAGGCTGCCAACGACCACCCACTCGCCCAGCGGGATCGGGAAGGTGTCGTCGAAGTTGATGTCCGGGTTGGCTGTCAGAAAACCCTGTGGATCGGCGTAAGCCTGGGCCGCCTCGTCAGCCACCTTGAGGATTTCGTCTTCGCCCATGCACCCGGAGCTGATTTTGCTGATGAGTTCGACGAGTGCGGCTTTCATGGGGAGGATCCTGTAGCGAGGGAATTTTGAGGGCGCGAAGGATAACGCATTGCGCCCTGCTTTTGCTTTTCGTAGGAGCGAGGCTTGCCCGCGAAGAACGATTATGCGGTTTAGAAGTAGACCGCGTTATCGTTCTTCGCGGGCAAGCCGCGCTCCTACAGGTTTAGGGGTTAGCCCAGCAGTTTCTCCAGCTGCGCAATGGTGTCGGCAGCGCCCAATGTCTTGGCCGCCTCCAGCGCCGTAACGCCGTTGGCGTCCTTGGCTTTCGGGTCGGCGCCTTTGCTGATCAGGTAGTCAACGACTTCGACGCGGTTGAACATCGCCGCCATCATCAGTGCAGTCCGACCGTCGAAAGACGAACCGTCAACTTGCGCGCCACCCTCGACCAGCGTCCTGACCATGGCCAGGTCACCCTTGAAGGCCGCGCCAGCGATCGGGCTCTGGCCGTTGTCATTGCGGATTTCCGGGTCAGCCTTGTGTTCGAGCAACACTTTCACGGTGTCCACATGACCGTGGTACGCGGCCAGCATCAGCAAGGTGTCGCCCTTGTGATTGCGCAGGTTCGGCGGCAGGCCCTTGGTCAGTAGCGCAGCCATCATGGCCGCATCGCCCTCCCGTGCCTTGTTGAATACCTGTTCGGCAAATTCAGCGGCTTCTTCGGGGGTCATCTGGCGGCTTTTGTCTGACATTGAACGCTCCACTTTCAGTTATTCGCAAAGCCGACAGTTTCCCGAGCAGCCCCGGTACTGTCACTTCTTTTTTCTGATGTGGGGCCATAGCCAGATTCAATAACGGTACTGTCCACCCCGGATGTCCGAAAGCACCTGCGCGGTGACCTGTACATAAGTGTCGGAGCCCGGCAGCCAAGCGTAGATCGGGTCATCGCCAGTTCTCTGCGGGTCAAAGCCTTCGTCCTTAAGACGGACCTTCTGATACTTGAATGTCCCGGTGGTCTCCATTTTCACTTTCAGCCGCAGAAACAGCGGCACCGCATAGGCCGGTATCTGTTGCCGGACGAACGCCAGCAATTCGCTGAAATCCAGGGTCGCGAGGGACTCGGCCGGCGTTATCGCCGCCATCCCGGCCCGGCCATTGGTGTTGGGGATTTCCACGCCATAGGCCACGGCTTCGGAAATTTGTGGATGCTTGAGCAGCGCGTTCTCGACTTCGGTGGTCGAGACGTTTTCTCCCTTCCAGCGATAAGTGTCGCCCAGACGATCGACAAATTGTGCGTGGCCGAAACCTATGTTGCGCAACAAGTCGCCGGTGTTGAAGTAACGGTCGCCCTTCACGAAGACATCGTGGCAGACGACTTTCTCGGTTTTCTGTGGGTCGGTGTACCCATCCAGCGGTGCCTTGTCGTCAATTTTCGCCAGCAACAATCCCTGCTCGCCCTTGCCGACCTTGCGCATGAAGCCATTGGCTTGGCGGGTCGGCGCACCACTGTCGTGGTCGTACGCCGCCAGCTCCCAGGACATCAGCGAAAAACCGACGGTGTTGTCGAAGTTCAGAATGTTGGTGAAACCGATATTGCCGTCGCTGGCGGCATACAGCTCGCAGATGTGCTTGACGCCAAAGCGCGTCTTGAACGCGCGCCACGCGCCAGGGCGCAAGCCATTGCCGATCATTCTAATCACGCCGTGGCGGTTGTCGTCGGCACTGGGCGGTTGGTCGACCAGATAACGACACAACTCGCCGACGTAGCCAATGGTCGTCGCGCGGTACTTGCGCACATCGCTCCAGAACTGACTCGCACTGAATTTTCGGCGGATGGCAAATCCCGATGCACCACTGATGGCCGAGCCCCAGCACACACACAAACCAGTGGCGTGATACAGCGGCAAGGGACAATAGACGATGTCCTGCGGGCGCATGTCCAGCGCGATCATGCCGAAGCTCACGGAACTGCGCATCCAGCGCCCGTGTTTGAACACCCCGGCCTTGGGCAACCCGGTGGTGCCGGAGGTATAGATATAGAAACAGGGGTCGTCGAAGAAAACCCGTGCGCTGCTGGTCGGATTGTCGCTGTCGGCGTCGACACTGGCAGTCATCAGATTGATGAAGCCCTCGGGAGCGATGCCTGGATGGTCGTAGGTGTCCTGATCGGCGACAAACCAGGTGCGCGTGCTCTCGATCTCTACCCGCTCACGCACCGCCAGAAACGCCGGGACCAGTTCCTCGCCGACCACGATCGCAACCGGCGCTACCAGATTCAGGCTATAGACGAGGGAATCTCGGGTCTGTGAAGTATTGAGCAAGGCACTGATGGCACCGACCTTGGCCACCGCCAGTATCGTCACCAAGAGTTCAGGGCGATTTTCGATGAATACTGCCACCACATCGCCCTTGCCGATGCCTTTTTCGATCAGGTGATGGGCAATCCGATTGGCCCAACGATTGACCTGTGCATAACTCAGTGAAACCTCGCCGTGCAGCAATGCCGGGCCGTCTGGGTTGCGCAGCGTCGCCTGTTCGAAACTCCAGCCCAGGCCACACGATTGGGTCGGGTCCTTGACGTTGGCAGCTTTCATACCCTTGACCACGCGCGGGATGGCTTTGGCAATAGAAGGCAGTTTGCGGAGCATCATGCCCCAGGTAATCGTGTCGCTTGGCGTGCGGCTCATGATGGCTCCCGTTCGCTCTTTTTATAGTCGGGCGGCGCTGATTGAAGCCCGAAAATACGTCAACGGTTCTTGAGCTGTACACGCGGTTTTTGAAATGTTTTGTATCTACGACAGTACCGTTGGAAATCGCGAGCACGGGCACGCACAAAGGTTCCATCGAATCGCCGACGACCACGCAAAATGCAGGATGCACGATGGCCATTCTTGCAAATTGCACGAATCCGAAAATCAATCAAAAAATTAAGTTATTGTTTTTAAAGGATATTTTACTAAATCAGGTACTGGCACAATCACTGCAACGTTCTGTGCACGCTTGCCATTCAAGTCATCACGGAGCTGAAAGACATGAACCTGATTCAGGAAAAGTTTGCATCCCTGTTCTCCAACTTCGAAGTGACCACGCAATCTCGCCCGGACGGCGGGATTCTGCTGACATTGCGAGGCGGCGAAGACAAAGTCTTCAAACGTTCGATTTCCTATCAGCAACTGCACAATGGCGATCAACTGTCGTGGGTCATCAGCGCGATTCGCCGCGACCTCGCCGAACAGGCCAGCGAACTGCCGCAAATTTCCATGCTGCAGAGCCAGCAGCGGTTTGCGTTGCCGACTTATCATTCGGCCTAGAAACAACGCAGCCCCTGTAGGAGCAGAGCTTGCTCGCGATGGTGTGTCAGTGACATCTTTTTGGCTGACACACCATCGCGAGCAAGCTCTGCTCCTACAGGGTATGGGGGTTTAAAAAGTAGAAGGATCGATCCGCGCAAAACTGTCCACGGTGACATGCCCCGCCAGCTCGCCACCCTCACGGGCCAGCCCGCAAGTCGCCATCCCCGCCGCGCGCGCCGCGTCCAGCTCTTCGACAATGTCCGACAGGAACAGAATCTGCGACGCACCAAGCCCCATCGCCTGAGTGATATTGGCGTATGACTGCGCTTCACGCTTGGGTCCCGACGTGGTGTCGAAGTAGCCACTGAACAGCGGCGTCAGGTCCCCAGCCTCCGAGCAGCCGAAGATCAGTTTCTGCGCCTGGATCGAACCCGAGGAATACACGAACAGTTGATAACCGTCCTGATGCCAGCGCTTGAGCGCTTCAACGGCATCCGGGTACACATGCCCCTTGAGTTGCCCGGCCTGATAGCCCTGTTCCCAGACCATCCCCTGCAGTGCCTTGAGTGGCGTGGCCTTGCGGTCTTCGGCGATCCAGCCCAGCAGAATGTCGATCACGCGCTCGACATCAGCATTGGGTTCGATGCTGTCCCGGCGCACGGCGCCCAGTTGTTCGGCGACGTCTGCGCGCGTGGCGTGTTCGCGCACGAAGGTCGGCAGATGCTTGGCGGCGTAGGGAAACAGCACGTCGAACACAAAACTCACCGCGCTGGTGGTGCCTTCGATGTCGGTGAGAATCGCTTTGATCGGCATCGACTCAATCCTCCAGACGCGGAAACTGGCTGGCGATGTCTTCGCCAGTGAAGTTGGCGACCCAGCCTTCCGGGTTGTTGAACAGGCGGATCGCCACGAAATGCGGATGCTCGCCCATGTCGAACCAGTGTTTGGTGCCGGCCGGCACCGAGATCAGGTCGTTTTTCTCGCAGAGCACGGCGTAGACGTAGTCATCGATGTGCAGGGTGAACAAACCACGACCGGCGACGAAAAAGCGGACTTCGTCTTCACCATGACGGTGTTCTTCGAGGAACTTGGCGCGCAGTTCGGCTTTTTGCGGGTGATCGCTGTTCAGGCTGATCACATCGACCGTGATGTAGCCACGCTCGGTCATCAGCTTGTCGATTTGCTCTTTATAAGCCGCGATGACTTCTTCCTGGCTGGCGCCAGGCTGGATCTTCGCGGCGGCTTGCCAGCGGTCGAAGCGCACGCCCTGCTCGGCCAAGGTCGATGCGATATCTTCGAAATGGGTCAGCACCTTGTTGGGCATCTCAGGGCTGGAGACGTGATAGACGGACAGGCTGCTCATGGGGCGATTCCTCGGTTTCGGCCGCGCCGTCCGGTTTGTGGACACCGGTCGGGCGCAGCGTTGCATCAGGCGATGGGCGACTTGTGGATAAGTCTGCCGTTAACGGTTCAACACGCTGCGGGTCTTCAACTCGCATTCGAACAAGAATTCAAAAGCCTCGATCTGCCGCAGTGCGTCGCTCATCTTCGCGCCCCAGGTGTAGAGGCCGTGGCCGCGAATCAGGTAGCCGACACAATCGGGATGGGCGTCGAGCCAAGGCTGCACCTTGGCGGCAAGCCGCGCAATGTCCTGGTCGTTGTCGAAAATTGGCACTCGCACCCGGGATTCGTGGGTCGACACGCCGCTGAAGGCTTTTTGCAGTTCGTAGTCTTCGAACTCGATGAAATCGCCCGGCGTCAGGCGCGACAGCACCGTGGCGTTTACTGAGTGCGTGTGCAGCACCGCGCCAATCTCCGGGCGCCAGCTATACAGCTGAGTGTGCAGCAGGGTTTCGGCGGACGGTTTCTTGCCCGGCTCCAGGCTGTTGCCCGCCAGGTCCGTGGCGAGCACATCGTCCAGGCCTAATTGCCCCTTGTGCTTGCCGGACACCGTCAGCAAGGCTTCGGTCGGCGACAATCGGGTCGAATAATTGCTGCTGGTGGCCGGCGACCAGCCGCGGCCATACAGAAAACGCCCGGCGTCGATGATTTCCTGGGCGAGGTGTTCACGGGTAAGGCTCATGGCCTGTCCTCTTGCATACGTGTGGCAATGATAACGGCAGCCGCGACGGCTGCGAGACTGGCAATACTAAAGGTCCATGCCGCGCCGAGGGCATTCCAGCTGTAGCCGGAATACAACGCGCCCAACGCACCGCCGGTGCCGGCCAGTGCGGCGTACAACGCCTGGCCCTGCCCTTGCTGGCGCGCACCGAAACTACGTTGCACGAAGGAAATGGCAGCGGCGTGAAAGCTGCCGAAGGTCGCTGCGTGCAGCACTTGCGCAAACAACAGCACCCAAAGGAACTCGGCCAGTGAACCGAGCAGCAACCAACGCAGCGCCGCCAGCAGAAAACTCGCCAGCAACACCCGGCGCAAGGAATAGCGCGCGAAGATCCTGCTCATGGCCATGAACATCAGCACCTCGGCCACCACGCCGACGGCCCAGAGCATGCCGATCACGCCACGGCTGTACCCCAGGCGCTCAAGGTGCAGGGTCAAAAACGTGTAATACGGCCCGTGACTCATCTGCATCAGCGCCACGCAACTGTAAAAAGCCAACACACCGGGGCTGCGCAACTGCTTGAGAAAGCCCTCCCCCGATGGTCGATTGCCCTGTGCCGGTTGAGCGTTCGGCACCCACAGGCTGCTCAGGACGATCCCGGCCATGATCAGCACCAATGCGGCCGGGTAAATATCCAGGCTCAGCCATTCGAACAGGCGACCGAGCGCGACCACAGTGATGATGAAACCGATCGAGCCCCACAGGCGAATCTGGCTGTAGCGCGAAGTCTGCCCCTGCAGATGCGCCAGGGTGATGACCTCGAACTGTGGCAACACTGCGTGCCAGAAGAACGCGTGCAAGGCCATGACCATCGCCAGCCAGGCGTAGGTCTTGCTGACGAAAATCAGCGAGAACGTCAGCAACGTGCAGACGGCACCAAAGCGCACGATGGCCAGGCGTCGACCGGTGTAGTCACCCAACCAGCCCCAGATGTTCGGCGCCACACAGCGCATCAACATGGGAATCGCGACCAGCTCGCCGATGCGTGCGGCGGAAAAACCCAGGTGATCGAAGTACAGCGCCAGAAACGGCGCTGTCGAACCGAGCAAGGCGAAATAGAACAGGTAGAAACTGGAGAGCCGCCAGTACGGCAGCGCCGCAGCCATCAGACTGCGGCGCTTTTCAAGTCAGCCATTCAGAGCTGGCCCAGCACCGGCGTGGTCACGCGCACATCGGCATTTTGCCCACGGTTGCGCAACAGGTGATCCATCAGCACGATCGCCATCATCGCTTCGGCAATCGGTGTGGCGCGAATGCCGACACATGGGTCGTGACGACCCTTGGTGATCACATCCACCGGATTGCCATGGATATCGATGGAGCGGCCCGGCGTGGTGATGCTCGACGTCGGTTTCAACGCCAGGTGCGCGACGATCGGCTGGCCGGACGAAATACCACCGAGAATGCCGCCCGCGTTGTTGCTGAGGAAACCTTCAGGGGTCATTTCATCGCGGTGCTCGGTACCGCGCTGGGCGACACAGGCGAAACCGGCGCCGATTTCCACACCTTTCACCGCGTTGATGCTCATCAATGCATGGGCCAGTTCAGCATCGAGGCGATCGAAGATCGGCTCGCCCAAGCCCGGCATCACGCCTTCGGCGACCACGGTGATCTTCGCACCAACCGAATCCTGATCCCGGCGCAACTGGTCCATATAGGCTTCCAACTCCGGCACTTTGTCCGGATCAGGACTGAAGAAAGCGTTCTGTTCCACCGAGTCCCAGGTCTTGAACGGGATTTCGATCGGGCCAAGCTGACTCATGTAGCCACGAATAACGATGCCCTGGGTGGCCAGGTATTTCTTTGCAATGGCACCAGCGGCCACGCGCATGGCGGTTTCGCGGGCCGAACTGCGGCCGCCGCCGCGGTAATCGCGCTCGCCATACTTGTGGTGATAGGTGTAGTCGGCGTGGGCCGGGCGGAACAGGTCCTTGATCGCCGAGTAGTCCTTGGACTTCTGGTCAGTGTTGCGGATCAACAGGCCGATGGCGCAACCGGTGGTGCGACCTTCGAACACGCCGGAGAGGATTTCGACTTCATCGGCTTCCTGGCGCTGGGTGGTGTGACGGCTGGTGCCGGGCTTGCGCCGATCCAGGTCGCGCTGCAGGTCTTCCAGCGAGATCTCGAGGCCCGGCGGGCAGCCATCGACAATGGCGACCAACGCCGGACCATGGCTTTCGCCAGCGGTGGTGACAGTGAACAGCTTGCCGTAGGTATTGCCGGACATGCAGGACGCTCCGTGAAATCGAACCCAAATACGTAATGGCCGCCAGTATACGCAGGCTACCCAAGTAGTTCATCCTCGAACCTTATGGGTGCCTGCGAGTCCAACCGGCATCCTGTGAATGATGGCGCGATGATGCTGCGAGTTTTGATCTTGACCCTTACCCTGATATCCGGCTTCGCCCAGGCGACTGTCCTGCAACGACCCATCACCCTGGACACCGGCACCGGCGAGCTTTTCGGTTCGCTATTGCTGCCAAAGTCCGACCAACCGGTACCGGTTGTCCTGATCATTTCCGGCTCCGGCCCTACGGATCGTGACGGAAACAACCCGGACGGAGGGCGCAATGACAGCCTCAAGCGCCTGGCCTGGGTCCTGGCCAAACACAACATTGCCAGCGTGCGTTTTGACAAACGTGGCGTGGCGGCGAGCCTGGCCGCTACCCCGGACGAACGCAACCTGACGGTGGAGGCCTATGTCGCCGACGCCGAGGCCTGGGGTCGCAAGCTCAAGGCCGATCCGCGCTTTGGCAAACTGATCTTGCTGGGCCACAGCGAAGGCGCATTGATCGCCAGCCTCGCAGCGCCAGGCGCCGATGCGGCGGCAGTGATATCCCTGTCCGGCAGCGCCCGGCCGGTCGATCAGGTATTGCGCCAGCAACTGGCTCGCAGCTTGCCGCCAGCGCTCATGTTGCGCAGCAACGAGCTGCTCGACAGCCTCAAGGCCGGAAAAACCGACGACAACGTACCGCCACCCTTGCAGGGGATTTTTCGCCCCAGCGTGCAGCCTTATCTGATTTCACTGTTTCGCCAGGACCCGGCGGCGGCCTTCGCCCGCTTGAAAATGCCGGCGCTGATCGTCCAGGGCAGCAACGATATCCAGGTCGGTGTCAACGATGCCCGCCTGCTCAAGGCGGCCAAGCCGGACGCCGAATTGGCGCTGATCGAAGGCATGAACCATGTCATGCGCATCGTGCCCAACGACGTCAAACGCCAGTTGGCGTCTTATAAAGACCCGAACTTGCCGCTGGCGGCAGAACTGGGTTCACGCATTCTCGGGTTTATTGACGAACTTCGCGCCAGTTAAGCCTCCAGTCCTGAAAAAAACGGCCGATAAGCCTTTGTCGCCAGCGCACTGGCTGGCGACAAGCAGAGCTTGGACAGGATCTCGCCGTTATGACCGATACCCCGACTTCACCCGACACCACCGCTGAAAAAGACGCACCGCCAGCGGTCGAGCTGCCATGGGCGGACGTGCGCGTCGAGCACCACAAGATGCTCCGCCTGGCGCCGCTTACGACCGATCGCAACACCGGCGCGCGGCCCTTGCGCTTTGTCGAATTCGGTTACGCCGAACGCAATGACAAACAGCGCAGCCTGATGCGCATGTCTATCTCCCTGCCCGGCCAGCGTGTGCGCAAGGAACAGAATCATCTGGACGTGTGGGTCGACCACAGTGAAAAACGCGTGCATTTCGGTCCGGACAGCGGCCTGCAGATCGAACCGATAAACCGCGGCATCGGTCGCTTCATGGCGGCGCAAGGCATCAATTGGGCGAAGAAGCGCTGGCCCGGCTACACCGTCGACGGCTTCGACTTGAACAACAAGGACGCCCTGAACGAAGACACGCGCCTGCGCCGCGATCACTTTTTGCGCGTTCACGGTTTCGATGTGGTTTACGCCGACGCCCAACACTTGAAGGGTCGTGTCGAAGAGGTTCAGGTCGGCGACCTGCTAGGTGACTGGAATACGGAAAAACTGCAAATCGTGGAAATTCTCGAAGCCGCGCAGATGCTCCAGCAGGCCGAGCAGAACCTGGCCGAGCAGGAAGTCAAACTCAAGAAGCACGAAGAAAAAGTCAGCAAGTACAAACGCGAAGACGCCGGGCTGCGGTTCACCATCACCTGTTTGGTGGCGTTTGCGGTGTTTCAGGCAGGGTTGTTGATCTGGATTGCGACACACCGGTAACGTTTCAAGACCGAGGCGCCGCCATTCGCGGGCAAGCCGCGCTCCCACAGGATTTGTGTCGTACCCAACGGATGCGACAACACAAACCTGTAGGAGCGAGGCTTGCCCGCGAATGTTTTAAAGGTCAGACGCGAGAAGCGAAGAGTGCCTGGTGATCCCGGCACTGTTCGGCCGTCAGCATGAACACGCCATGCCCGCCACGTTCGAATTCCAGCCAGGCGAAGTCGACTTCCGGGTACAACGCCTCGACGTGCACCTGGCTGTTGCCCACCTCGACAATCAGCAAACCCTTCTCGGTCAGGTGATCCGCCGCTTCAGCGAGCATGCGTCGCACCAGGTTCAAACCATCGTCACCGCAGGCCAGGCCCAGCTCCGGTTCATGCTGGTATTCGTCCGGCATGTCAGCGAAATCTTCAGCATCAACGTAGGGCGGGTTCGAGACGATCAGGTCAAAACGCTGCCCTGGCAGGCCATCGAAACCATCGCCCTGTACCGTGTACACCCGCTCATCGACGCCATGGCGCTCAATGTTTTGATTAGCCACTTCCAGCGCTTCGAACGACAAATCGGCCAGCACCACCTCGGCGTTCTGGAACTCGTAGGCGCAGGCGATACCGATGCAGCCCGAACCGGTGCACAGGTCGAGAATTCGTGCCGGCTCGGTACCCAGCCATGGGGTAAAACGGTTTTCGATCAACTCGCCAATCGGCGAACGCGGAATCAACACGCGCTCATCGACGATGAACGACATGCCGCAGAACCAGGCTTCGCCCAACAGGTAAGCCGTGGGCACGCGCTCTTCGATGCGGCGCTTGAGCAATAGCTGCAGGTGGACAATTTCGTCTTCCTCCAGATTGCAGTCGAGGTAGCTGTCGGAGATTTCCCAAGGCAGATGCAACGCACCCAACACCAGTTGACGGGCTTCGTCCCAGGCATTGTCGGTGCCATGGCCGAAAAACAGATCCTCCCCATGGAAGCGGCTGACGGCCCAACGGATATGGTCACGCAGGGTACGAAGGCGGGAAGTGATCACGACGGCAAACTCCAGAAAAATCGACGGGCGATTCTACCAGCCAAACGTCGCCACGACGACGCACGAAAAACACGGGGGCAGATGTAGGACTATTCTCTTTTTCTAGCTCGGGATTGAACAAAACGGACCACTTGACAACGCTGCACGCCAGTAACGACGGTGCCTACGATGGTAGCGATTCACAGAAGCGCTCAGCCAGAGGACAATGTCGCAAAAGCCCCACTCCAAGGAGCCCCAGAATGTCCGTTCCACAAACGATGTTTCAACTCAGCGGCCGCGGTTATCCAGCCGCCAAACTGAGTCATGCGACCCTCATCATTATCGATGCCCAGAAAGAATACCTCAGCGGTCCCCTGGCCCTGAGCGGCATGGATGCGGCTGTCGCGAACATCAAGAAATTGGTCACCGCGGCCCGTGCGGCCGGCCGGCCGATCGTGCATGTCAGCCACCTCGGCACCGTCGGCGGTCTGTTTGATCCACGCGGCGAGCGCGGCCAGTTCATTCCAGGGCTGGAGCCGCTGGCCGGTGAAATCAAGATCGAGAAGATCCTGCCAAGCGCATTTCACGGCACGGACCTGAAAAAACGCCTGGAGGACCTGGGATCGGTGGACCTGGTGGTTTGCGGCTTCATGAGCCATTCCAGTGTCAGCACCACGGTACGCGCGG
Source organism: Pseudomonas putida (assembly GCF_050990305.1). Taxonomy (GTDB): domain Bacteria; phylum Pseudomonadota; class Gammaproteobacteria; order Pseudomonadales; family Pseudomonadaceae; genus Aquipseudomonas; species Aquipseudomonas putida_AH. Next base: position 4,764,827 of record NZ_CP158817.1, read on the forward strand.
CGAAAAACCTCGGTTTCCGTTGCACCTTGGTGGAAGACGCCTGCGCCACCCGCGATCTGCCATACAAGGGCGGTGTCCTGAGCGCCGAGCATGTGCAGCAGACCGAAATGGCGATCATGGCGGACAACTTTGCCGCCGTCGCCCTGACCAACGTGCTGGTCTGATCAACGATTAATGAGCGGCCTATAGCGCCGCTCATCCGCAAAAGCCTCGCGATAGCTGCAATTGTCTTAGCCTCAGGAACATCCCGGTCAACTTCCGGTCGAAGGGCCGATACCCATTGAGGAAGGTCGGAATGAAGTTATCCGATGGTTTTGACGCTCGCCGCTTGCGGCCCAAAGGCCAACGCAACTGGCGTTTTCGAATCGGCGCAGCGTTCGCTGCGTTGTTGGCAACGTGCGGTGTTTTGCTCGCCATGGCCGGAGTTGCCGGCCTGCTTGGCCACGCGCCTGCTTTGGGCGAGATGAATACCAACCGCGCCGGTGCAGCAGTGATTCTGGCGATTGGCCTGTTCGTGCTGTACCTCGGCGTATGGTTATGGCGCCGCTGCCGGCGTCGCTCGCGTCAATCGGCGGAGCTAGCCATGTCCCCGCATTTGATGAAAAAACACGACTGAGCCCAAAGTCGCAGCCGAACGCTGTGCACTTTGTTACGCGCCCATTCGCCTCGAGTTGGGTAAACTGGCCGCCCTTCGCGGAGGCTGACATGCAAGACGACGATTTTTCCCTTTTCAAAAACGCGATCCAAGGCGTCAAGCCGATCAAGCACGATCGCGCCGAAACCGGCAAACCCAAAGCCGACCGCGCACAGATCGCCAAGCTGCGGCAGGCCGCCACCGTGCGCACCGAGACCACCACCGTCGACGGACTGTCTGATCAGTTCGTCATCGATGTCGGCCCTGAAGACGAACTGATGTGGGCCCGTGACGGCGTGCAGGAAAGCCAGATGCGCAAGCTCAAGATCGGACAGATTCCGTTCGAGGGCAGCCTCGACCTGCATGGCATGACCGTGGAAAAGGCCCGGGAAACGCTTTGGGCGTTTCTGGCCGAAGCGACCAAATTCGAAATCCGCTGCGTGCGCGTCACCCATGGCAAGGCGGTGCGCCTGGACGGCAAGCGGCCGATGATCAAAAGTCACGTCAACACATGGCTGCGCCAGCATCCCCAGGTGCTTGGCTTCACCTCCTGCCAGGCAAAACATGGCGGGGCCGGAGCGGTTTATGTGATGCTCAAACGCACCATGATGGAAGGTCGCGACGAGTAAAGCTGATGCGTCACGCTTGCAGCGCCGTGTCCGCCACCGTACCCTTGTTCTTTGCGTAAAATCCCACAGGTAGTTTCATGTCCCTGGAACAGAATTACACCGCGATCCTCGGCCAATTGGGCGAGGACGTGTCCCGCGAAGGCCTGCTCGACACGCCAAAACGTGCCGCCAAAGCCATGCAGTACCTCTGCCGCGGCTATGAACAGACTCTCGAAGAAGTCACCAACGGTGCCTTGTTCAGCTCCGACAACAGCGAAATGGTACTGGTCAAGGACATCGAGCTGTACTCGTTGTGCGAACACCACCTGCTACCGTTCATCGGCAAGGCCCACGTCGCTTACATCCCGAGCGGCAAAGTGCTGGGCCTGTCGAAAGTCGCGCGGATCGTCGATATGTACGCCCGCCGCCTGCAGATCCAGGAAAACCTCAGCCGCCAGATCGCCGATGCGGTCCAGCAAGTCACCGGCGCCCTGGGCGTTGCAGTGGTGATCGAGGCCAAGCACATGTGCATGATGATGCGCGGTGTGGAAAAGCAGAATTCGTCGATGATCACTTCGGTGATGCTCGGTGAGTTCCGTGAGAACGCCGCGACCCGCAGCGAATTCCTCAGCCTCATCAAGTAATTTGCTGCACAAAGAAAAACCGGCATTCATCGCCGGTTTTTTTTCGTCTGCGAAAAATCAGGTAAGCTGCGCGCCTTTCTTCATTCGCCCCGTGAGGCTTACAACGTGTTCGTCAAAGCGCTTCGTGTCGGCCTCGGCCAACTGATCATTTTCATCGACTTTCTCACTCGCCCTGGCAAGAAGCAGCGCCCCGCCGCCGCTCAAGCCCAGGTCGAAGCCGCCGCCAAGGGCCTGACCCTTTATCAATTCCACGCTTGCCCGTTCTGCGTGAAGACCCGCCGTACCCTGCGCCGCCTGAACGTGCCGGTGGCCTTGCGTGATGCGAAGAACAACGAGCAGGATCGCCAGGCCCTGCTGGAGCAAGGCGGCAAGATCAAGGTGCCTTGCCTGCGTATCGAAGAAGGTGGAAAGACCACCTGGATGTATGAGTCCAAGGTGATCATTGATTATCTGGATAAGCGCTTTGCAGCGGTCTGATGGTTTTGTGGTGTGATTGATGGCCTCATCGCGGGCAAGCCTCGCTCCTACAGGGACACGTGATCTTTTGTAGGAGCGAGGCTTGCCCGCGATGAGGCCAGCACAAACACCGAAAACTCCAAGACAAAAATAAACCGGCCCTTGAGCCGGTTTATTCGTTTCTACCCTGCCCTCACGCCGCTTTCGCCGCCTGAGCCTGCCGCACAACAGCCGCCAATCGCCCAAGCCCTTCATCCAGCCGCGCCGGGTCGATGTGGCTGAAGTTCAACCGCAAATGCCCATGATGGTTATCCGGCTCGGGAAAGAACGGCTCCCCCGGCATAAACGCCACATCGTTGGCCAACGCCCCGTTCAGCAAGGTTCGGGTGTCCAGCGGATGCTTGAGCGTCAACCAAAAAAACAGCCCGCCCTGTGGCATGTCCCAATCCGCCAGGTCGGAAAAGTGCTTTTCCAGCGCAGCCTGAAACGCATCGCGACGTTCCCGGTAAAAATCACGCAACTCACTCAGATGCTGCTGATAGGACGCGCTGCCGATCCATTGCAATGCTTGCCACTGACCGACCCGATTGGTGTGCAGATCCGCCGACTGCTTGAGTTTTAGCAGGTGCGGAAACAGATCCGGGCTGGCGATCAGGTAACCCACGCGCAACCCCGGCATCAGGGTTTTCGAGACCGTACCGGTGTAGATCCAGCTGGATTTTTTCAGGCGCCCGGCAATGGGTCTGGCGCTGCCGCCATCGAAAGTCAGTTCGCGATAGGGCTCATCTTCGATCAAGGTCACGCCAAACTCATCGAGCAAAGCCGCAACGGCCTCGCGCTTGGCCTCGCTATAACGTACGGCCGACGGATTCTGGAAAGTCGGGATCAAGTAGATGAACGCTGGGCGGTGTTGCTCCAGGCGCAAGCGCAATTGCGTCAGGTTCGGTCCATCCGCCTCCAGCGGTACGGTGAGGCAATCGGCACCGAACAGCTGGAAAATCTGCAACGCCGCCAGATAGGTCGGGGCCTCGAGGACGATTTCGGTGCCTTTGTCGATGTAGAGCTTGGCCGCCAGATCGAGGGTTTGCTGGGAACCGCTGACCACCAGCACCTGACTCGCCTCACATGGCAAGCCCAAGGCCCGCGCCTCGGCCGCCAGAACTTCACGCAACGCCGGCTCGCCTTCGCTCATGCCGTATTGGCCCATGGACACCGGCATGTCGGCCCACTCGACCTTGGGCAACATGGCTTCGGCCGGTAAGCCACCGGCGAACGACATCACTTGCGGGCGCTGGGCAGCGGCGAGGATTTCACGGATCAGAGAACTTTTAAGGCGTGAGACACGTTCGGAAAAAGCCATGGGATCACCGGTAGCGAGGCCAAAGGAAAATGAGTCAAACTTGTTGACCAAAATTACGACAGCCCAAGCGGATACGTCAACATGCTTGACCTTAAAAGCCCGATTTCCCAACAACAGGCCATGGAAGCTTTTTTCTTCGGTTACCAGGCCTTCACCGCCAAAGCCGATGAAATGCTCGAGCGTCGTGGCCTGAGCCGAGTGCATCAACGCATCGTGTTTTTCATCGCCCGTTATCCGAGCCTCAGCGTCAAGGAGCTGCTCGAACTGCTTGGCGTCAGCAAGCAGGCGCTGAACATGCCATTGCGGCAGTTGGTGGAAATGCATCTGGTGAACAGCGTCGCGTCCGAGACCGACAAACGTAAACGGCTGCTGGAACTGACCGATGACGGTGCACGATTTGAACAGGCACTGCGCCGTGAGCAGGTGAAATTGCTGGAGCGGGTGTTTGCCGAAGCCGGGGAGGCGGCGGTGAATGGGTGGTTGGCAGTGAATCTGGCCCTTGGTGAGAACCAGCAAAAGATGTGATTTCTCCAGACCGCTTTCGCGGGCAAGCCTCGCGCCTACAGGTTAAGCGCATATCCGTAGGAGCGAGGCTTGCTCGCGAAGACGTCCGAACAGACGATATATCCCTATTTCCAGAATTTTCGTCGACAAAATCAAAAACATTATTTGCTTTCTTTGTATACAAAAGCATAATCCACTTCGTGCGAGTTCCTGACCAACAAGTCAACAAATTCGCAAGTGCCTCAAAGGGCTGCTGCCACCCCCTCGGGTCCGGCCCTGGAAATAAAAATAAAACTCTTGAGGAGTACTCGCTGTGGAAAGCCGCAAATCCGAAGCATCGACGCTGGATCTCTCGCCGCCTTTACGCACTGGCTGGCTGGAGCGCATCTTTAAACTCAGCTTGCATGGCACCACGGTGAAGACCGAGCTGATTGCCGGTCTGACAACCTTCATCACCATGGCCTACATCATCTTCGTCAACCCCAACATCATGGCGGACGCCGGGATCGACCATGGCGCGGCGTTCGTCGCCACCTGTATCGCCGCTGCACTGGGTTGCCTGTTGATGGGCCTGTACGCCAACTGGCCAGTCGGCCTGGCGCCAGGCATGGGCTTGAACGCGTTCTTCACCTACACCGTGGTCGGCACCATGGGCTACAACTGGGAAACGGCGCTGGGTGCGGTATTCGTGTCCGGTGTGCTGTTCATGATCCTGACTTTTTCCAGGATCCGTGAATGGCTGCTCAACAGTATTCCGGTCAGTTTGCGCTTTGCCATGGGCGCCGGCGTGGGTCTGTTCCTGGGGCTGATCGGCTTGAAAACCGCTGGCATCGTCGTCGACAGCCCGGCAACCCTGATCAAACTCGGTTCCCTGCGCGAGCCAGGCCCACTGCTGGCCGCCGTCTGCTTCCTGATGATCGCGATCCTCAGCTACCACAAGGTATTCGGCGCAATCCTCATCAGCATCATTACCGTAACCCTGGCCGGCTGGGGTCTGGGCTTGGTGCACTACGAGGGCATCATGTCCGCCCCGCCGAGCCTGGCTCCGACCTGGATGGCCATGAATGTTGCCGGCGTGTTCAACGTCAGCATGATCAGCGTGGTGCTGGCGTTCCTGTTCGTGCACATGTTCGACACCGCCGGCACCTTGATGGGCGTTGCCCAGCGCGCCAATCTGGTGGGCGCTGACGGCCGGATCGAAAACCTTTCCCGCGCCATGAAAGCCGACAGTGCATCCAGCGTATTTGGCGCCGTGGTCGGTGTTCCTCCCGTCACCAGCTACGTGGAAAGTGCCGCGGGTGTCGCGGCGGGTGGTCGGACGGGTCTTACCGCCGTGACCGTAGGTGTGCTCTTCGTTGCAGCCATGTTCTTCGCCCCGCTGGCCGGGATGATCCCTGCTTATGCCACCGCCGGCGCGCTGATTTATGTGGCGATGCTGATGATGGGCGGCATGGCGCACATTGAATGGGACGAAGCGACCGACAGCATTCCGGCAATCGTCACCGCGATCATGATGCCCCTGACCTTTTCGGTAGCCGACGGTATTGCGCTGGGCTTCATCACCTACGTGGCGTTGAAGGCCGGCACCGGCAAGTACAAGGAAATTTCCGTGAGCCTGTGGGTGCTCTGCGCGATCTTCATCGCCAAGTTCATCTTCTTGTAATCGCGGTACACGTTCGGAAACAGCCTCACCCCGTCGGGTGGGGCTTTTGTGCAAATGGAGGAAAGTGATGAGTCTGGAAACCTGGCTGCTGTTCAGCGGCGCTGCACTGGTGGTAATCCTGATCCCGGGACCACTGTCGTTGTTGATGATCAGCAACAGTCTGAATTACGGTCTGCGCCGTTCCTATCCGGCGTTTCTCGGTGGCGTGACAGCCTCGATTTGCCTGTTGAGCGCTTCGGCGCTGGGCCTTGGCGCATTGCTGCTGGCATCGGAGCAGTTGTTCAGCGCCTTGAAAATCGTCGGTGCGCTGTACCTGTTCTACCTCGCCTGGCAGAGCTGGCAGCAATCGCGCCAGCCATCCCACGGGGCTGAAGTGCCTCAGGCTGCGCCAGCACCACGCTTTCGCGCATTGTTTGGGCGAGCGTTCATGCTGGGTGCCAGCAATCCGAAGGACATCTTGTTCTTCGCCGCATTCCTGCCCCAATTCCTGAGCGCCGAACAACCGTTCCTGGCGCAGTTGCTGGTGATGATTGCGACCTGGACCGTATTGGATTTGCTGTGCAAGGTCGCTTACGGACTCGGTGCGCACGGTGCGGCCCGGTACCTGCGCTCGGGTAAAGGCCAGAGTTGGTTCAACCGGATCAGTGCCGGTTTATTCAGTGGCGCAGGTGCTGCCTCTCTGTTGAGCGGCCACTAATACCTTTCCCCGCTCGCCCATCCCGGCACAGTGATGCCGCGGATGGGCAATCGCACACTTCGCGTGATAGAGCGCCGGACGCAACGTCATCGGCAGACACACACGCTCTACATATTTATCGCAGTACGCACATCACGCTTACCTAAAGTTTGGGCCGACGTTTATCAAAACTGCCCGACAAGGAAGCCTGTAATGTCCCATCTCTTCACATCACTCGATCCCTCAGACCACGACGCCGTCAAAGTCTCGGATATTGATCCACCTGATTTGGCTGGAGCCGATCAGGAGATAGCCGACTTTATTCGCAGTAACGCTGCGTCGACCGAAAAGGAGCAACGCCCCCGATCAGCCAACAAGCGTGAACGGGTCCTGAGGGCGCTTGATCGGCATTATGGACCGCTGCGCCTTGGCCAATTTACGGTCAGCCGTGTAGAGCTTCACCTAATGGAAGCGTTGGTACACGGCAAGCCTCTGGACATCGACAACACCAACTTTCGCCAGCCAAGCCAGGCATTCATTGACGGCTTGCAACTGAACCCGACTGATGTTGAAAGGCGTATCCGGGCGAGCGGCAACGTTGGTGACTACACAATACCGACCCTGCTGTTCGAAATTGCCACCCATCGCTCGGTCAGCGCACCACCCCTGTTCAGCGAAGCACAAAGCACCCACACGCAAAAAATCGACAGGCTTTTGCGCTCAGCCCAGAAACTGGACATTCGCGATACCCGCTTACCCGAAAATGTCCCCGGTTGGGTCAACAAGCAAAAAAGCCAGGTCGCGAACAGCATGGGGGTCGGGCTGCAAGCATTCGGTATCTACAGTGGCTTGATGGGCATCAGCGATGCCATCAAAAAAGGTGATCGTACCGAAGCGGCCGTCAGTGCTGGCGCAGTGGTAACGGAGCTTGGCTCGCTGATCATTGAGCGAGGCCTGGTGAAAACCGCCCAAGAGTTGATTGAAAACAGCGCCCACATCTACCAGGGCTTTGCCAAGACCCGATTTGGTCTACACCTGTCGCGCGGCGCAGGATTGATTGCAGGTGCGTTAACTCTCCCCTTCGACATCTATTTCGCGATAAATGCGTTGAACGAGGCTTCCCTGACTACCGGCAAGCAGGCCCTGGACCATTACGTCGCTGCTGGCGTGAACCTGACCAGCGCCGCATTGACGCTAATTCTCGGCACAGCCGCCCTGGCAGGCTTCGCCCACGCCGGCCCACTGGGAATCGCAGCAGCAGCCATTCTGATCACCGGATCCCAGATCTACAGCGCCGTTCGCCAGGTAGACGACATCGACGACTATATCGAACTGAGCGCCGACGAACGCCTTGTCACTGGATTTCTTGCGTTTCTGAACCAAAGCCCACCGCAACGCATTCAGGAGCGCTTCGACATCGCCTTCACCAAAGACCAGCACTCGAAAATGCTCACCAACAGAGCCCGAAGATGGCTCGACGGGCAAATGAAGGACAGTGTCGAGGCCATTGTGAATGGCAAGGCAGAGGTGTCTCTGAAGGCCGCTCAGGTGTATTGGTTCAAGCAGGATAACCAAGGAGGTGACTCAATAGACTCCGAGGAAATCAAGGTGCCAATGATTCAAGACGCAGACGACACCATTGACGCCCGCAACGGAGTGCCTGCGGAACTTTCCGGGGTGGTGAAGGGAACCGTCGGCGAATCGAAGGCGACGCTCTGGTTACTGGGCGGCGGGAAAGACACCGTTATCGGCATCGAACAAAAACCCAACCATTTCAGCTACGGTACAGGCACTAAACACCTGACCGGTGGCGCAAAGGACGATCATTTCCTGTTCGAGGGAGCCTCACAGGCACTCAAGACTCTGCGGCGTACTGAACCTCTTAATTATGTTTTCGGGGGAGGCGGCAACGACACACTGGTGTTCCATGGCCAAATGGATAGCCGTGACCAAACCGCCTACAGCGGTTTTTTTATCGCCCTGGATACAGGTTGGGTACACGTGCGCGGCGACTCTATGCATGATCCCTCGGCGCTCCACGCCGCGCTGGAAAGTATTGAAAACGTCGCAACACTGGCCGGCGCCAACAGCGTCGTACAAGGGTCAGATAGTGCAAATCGCATCGTTTCCAGAGGCAATGATCAAATCAACGCAGGTGCTGGCGATGACGCAATCTACCTGATGAGCGGCTATGGGGAGGCCGCGGGCGATGCAGGAAAAGACCAGTATTTCATCGCTCACAAAAGCGGTGCGGTCACTCTCAGGGAGAACGCGGGAGAAGAAAGCGTGATCATCATGGACTGGTCGCTTGAAAACATTCTCCAATGGTTCGTTGACGACACCTCATTGGTGATCCTGTCGCGCTGCGGAAAAGATGGAGAATGGCCAGACAGTCAGCTGATCATCAAAGACGTTTATAAAAAAGTGGCGAACAAGCGCGTGTTTCAAGAGCAGAAACTGCATTTCTTGACCCAGGATGGATTTCAACTCACCCCCGACTTTCCTGATGAACTGGACGGCCCCGGCAATCACAGCATTGAAATTTTGATGCTGACAACGGGCAAACAGCCAACACCTCTGATTATCAGCCATCGCTCACATGAAATGTCTGACACCAGACACTCAAGTTATTTCATCGACCGCGATTTCGACATCAGATCTTTCACCCTTCAAAAAACAAACTCCAACACGGTAAAAACCCTCTATATCGATTGCGACAGCACGGAAATAACCGAAGCGCGAGCCAGTTACACCGTTCGAGTGGACAACCAGCACAGCAATCACTATCTGACGTACAGCGATATTAACCTTGAACTAACGCTGCAAAGAAAAACCATAACCTTTCGTGACATGGCAGCCTCTGCGCCAGGCGGTTACTTCAACATCAAAGATACGTCTTACAAGGTCAAAGAGCTGGTATTGAACCAGGCGATAAACCTGACGATGCGCGACGGTGTGTCTTACAAAATTCAAGCACCCTCGCCCGACTACGTTAATGATGTAAAAAGCCCTGGCGTCAAACAATTGAGCGGATGGCAAATGCTGAAAAAGCGGGCGGGTAACTATCTATTCATTGATCCGCCAGACAGCAGCCCCATCTTGCTGCCCCCTCGTCCACAGCGTATCGATTTCCCGTTTCAACTGCGCAATACGGTGGTGTCGCTTGAGGGGAGCGGCTCCACCTATCATGTGTATTTCGCCGCTGACGCCATTCTGCGAATTTTCACGCCGGGTGCATTCACAAAAACGTCCGACGCTTCGACCTGGTATTTCCACTCAAGAGACGACCACCCTGGCTTTATACGATTATCGAAAGGCAAGTTGATGGCCGGACGCAATCTTATTATCCACCTCCCAGACTACAAGGACGAAAACGTTCCAGTTGAAGTGTTATATGTCATTACTCCATCAGGTGACACTTATGCAGTCGACCTCTTATTCGAGCAGGTCTATATGCACTCAAAAAAAAAACCAACCCCTATGAAACTACATAATTACCACCCACAACACTGCAACCCGATGGATATTCACTTCAGTTTAATTGAGTGCTTTATTCGACCCGCTTTAACTTGAAAACACCCAAATATTTAATTGCTATTAATGGAGCAAAAAAGGCATGAAGCCACCAAGAAAAGTCCCAAGGCCCGGCACCCCGGACACAGACCAACCTGTTAGAAACAACGGAGCCGAGGACGGTTTACCACCCCGGTTCAACTTGCCTGATTCCAGCACTCCCGGACCTTCCATCGAATTGCCGGGAAGCCGACGACCTGAAGTAGACGCGGACAATACTCCGCAGCAACCCCAGATTATGGTGGTCGACATTTCCACACCCGGGCCGGCCGTCATCCCCCCCACCAGCACCACATCCGACATCAACTTTCTGCCTTCCATGCTGGTACCGAGATTATCCGCGCCCGATGCCAACGGATTACGGCATGGCCAACGCAACGCGACGTATGCAGAAGTTGAAAATGAAGGCGTCACACTGGTGCGACGTAGAGATGACGGCGAGTACCAGGCCTCATCGGCCAGTGAGCTGAAAGCTTCAGGTCCGATACTTGAAAGAATCGCTGGTACAGGATTCTGGCGCAGGAAAGATACGGGTATTGCCGACGACCCTGGTCGCAACCCGCAGCCCGGAAGTTCGACAGACGAACAACCCGGACCCAGCACGTCCAAGCGGCCACGTTTGGATGAAGACGCCAACCTATTGGCCGAAGAGTATCCCCTTCTCTCAAACCTGCTCGCACAGCCCTCTTCTCCCATAGACCTGTCTTCTGCACTATGGAAAAACTGGGGGAGTTCGACAAAACCCCAATCGGCAGAGTCCCTTGAGATCAACGGCCTTCACTATCGAGTCGTGCCCCCGGGATCTCTGCGCAGCACTGAAATCGCCTTTCTTCAACACCCTCGGTTTTCACCCTCGCGTTATGACGACTTCGAACAGATGCTGCATGACGATCCATCGTTGCAACCCCGATGGGCCGTGAGAAAAAATGGTCAGTGGGAAGTGTTGGACAACCCCCTTCCATTCGAAAAGAGCTTGACCGCTTATGTCGCTGAAACCTTCAGGGATTTCTCGGATGCTTCGTTAAATGACGTTGCAAGAAGCGTGTTCAACCAAGCCGATCATTCCAACGTCATCAACGCCTCAGGCCTTATGGTCTTGAAGCAGACCTTTCGCAACTGGGCGGATCCAAGCACTGCCCGCATCCCGCGAAGGGAACTGGCCGACCCGCTCCTGATGCTGCCGGTCATTACCAGAACGACCGACACTGGCTGGTTGGCACTGACGCCTTCCGATGCCGCTGGAACATTGCGACGGCTGGATTTCGCCCCACACCACTTCTCCACGGAGTGGAACAATTACACCGCAACCCCTTCCAACTACAACCTCAAGCGGCTAGTGGGCAGCGTGCTGGTGCGCAACGGCTATGACGTTTTTCCGCTGACGCACGAACACCGCGGCCCCACGCTGGTTTTCACCCGAGCTAACCACGATGCGGTTTTCTTCATGAAACTCGGCCGCGTTGACGGCCATGCGATCAGAGACATCACCCCACCGGGCAATGAGCTTTCCGACCCGCACCTTACAGCCCGGATTGGCGAGCGAGCCCGAACCACACTGCTCACCGCTTACGACCAGAACAAAGTGATATGGCTGCTGGGCGGCACCCAGACAACCAGTTCCGGATGGCAGTCGGTGTTCATCATCAGAGAAGGCTGACAGCCACCCGTGCACTCGCCGGCCATACCGGCGAGTGCACGGGCTCACAGAAAAAAAAGCCCGCAGTGTGAGCGGGCGAAAGACCAAAGAAGCTATATGCGCAGTCGCTTCCAGGGTGAGGCAGCTGCTTGGGGGATCAGCTGCCGCGATATGTCGAATAGCTGTAGGGCGAAATCAGCAACGGTACGTGGTAATGATCCTGTTCCGCCGAGATGCCGAAACGCAGCACCACCACATCCAGGAACGCAGGTTCTGGCAATTGAACCCCACGGGCGCGGTAGTAATCGCCCGCATGAAACTGAACCTGGTAGACACCGGTGCGATAGTCATCGCCTTGCAGCAGTGGTGCATCGACACGGCCATCGCTGTTAGTTGTCGCAGTGGCGACCAATTCCAGGTGCGAACCTTCAACGCGGTACAACTCGACCTTGATCGAGCTGCCCGGGCAACCGTGTGCAGCGTCCAAAACGTGTGTAGTCAAACGTCCCATTGATTCTGCGCGCCTGCCTGCGAGGAAGCAGTCAGACCTCGCGCCTCCCGAAGTCAGTTAAAAGGAGACCGCACCGTTTCGGACCACGAAAAGATGCGGCGAGCGATTGATTAAGACACTTTTCAAAAAAATTGTACACAATAAAAGCGACATTTTTACGATCAGCGCTTTCATCGACTGAATTCCTGCCAATTTGCTGCCAAACCACACTATAGCTGGACCTCACAGCCGTTAGCTGACCGACCGGGCAAATTTCTTGCAGGCTCATCCTGGTAGCACGTGAAGATGACCGTTAGCGAAAAATGCAAAAAATCAGGCTTACAAAGTGAATATAAAGTTGTATACAATCAGTCCATCGCTGTGACGCCAGCCTCACTCAACATTCGCCGGCGCATCACACAACCTGTCAACACGAATAAGAAGGAAGACTGCAGTGAGCGCTGACTACCCACGCGACCTGACCGGTTACGGCAGTAACCCTCCGCATCCACACTGGCCGGGCAATGCTCGGATCGCCCTGTCCTTCGTGCTCAATTACGAAGAAGGTGGCGAGCGCAATATCCTGCACGGCGACAAGGAATCCGAAGCGTTCCTCTCTGAAATGGTCTCGGCGCAGCCCCTGCAAGGCGCGCGCAATATGAGCATGGAATCGCTTTACGAGTATGGCAGCCGCGCCGGTGTCTGGCGGATTCTGAAACTGTTCAAGGAATTCGACATTCCGCTGACCATCTTCGCCGTGGCCATGGCCGCCCAGCGTCACCCTGACGTGATCCGCGCCATGGTCGATGCCGGCCACGAGATCTGCAGTCACGGCTACCGCTGGATCGACTACCAGTACATGGACGAAGCCCAGGAACGCGAGCACATGCTTGAAGCGATCCGCATCCTGACCGAAATCACCGGTGAGCGTCCGCTGGGCTGGTACACCGGCCGCACCGGTCCGAACACCCGTCGCCTGGTGATGGAAGAAGGCGGTTTCCTCTACGACAGCGATACCTACGACGACGACCTGCCCTACTGGGAACCGAACAACCCGGCCGGCAAGCCGCACTTGGTGATCCCGTACACTCTGGACACCAACGACATGCGCTTTACCCAGGTCCAGGGTTTCAACAAGGGCGACGACTTCTTCGAATACCTCAAGGATGCGTTCGACGTGCTGTACGCCGAAGGCGCCGAGGCACCGAAAATGCTGTCGATTGGCCTGCACTGCCGCCTGATCGGCCGTCCGGCGCGTCTGGCTTCGCTCAAGCGCTTTATCGAATACGCTAAAAGTCATGAGCAGGTGTGGTTCAGCCGTCGCGTCGACATTGCACGCCACTGGCACGAAACCCACCCGTACCAAGGGGCCGCGAAATGAGCGCCTTCCAGACATTGAAACCATCGACCCTGAGCCGCGACGCCTTCGTCAACGCCTTCGCCGACATCTACGAACATTCGCCATGGGTGGCCGAAAAGGCCTTCGACCTGGGCCAGGACGCTTCGATCGACCAGATCGAAACCCTGCACCAGCGCATGAGCGACATCCTGTTGAGCGCCGATCACGAAAGCCAACTGGCCCTGATCAACGCTCACCCGGACCTGGCCGGCAAAGCCGCCGTCCAGGGGCAACTGACCGAAGCCAGCACCAATGAACAGGCTGGCGCCGGTATTCACCAATGCACGGCCGAAGAGTTCCAGCGCTTCACCGAGCTGAACGACGCCTACAAGGCCAAGTTCAAGTTTCCCTTCATCATGGCGGTAAAAGGCAGCAACCGGCATCAGATCCTCGCAGCGTTCGAAACGCGCATCCACAACCCGGTCGACACCGAGTTCAAGTGCGCGCTGGCGGAGATCAACAAGATTGCCCTGTTCCGATTACTGACCCTATAGCGATCCTGGCCCGAGTTCATTCAAGAACGCCGAACGAACCCAGGGCCCCGAGAGCATCCCAAGCCAACTTATTAAAGGCAGACAAGAAGAATGAAAGCTTACGCCGTACCTTTCGAGAAGTTCGTCAACCTGGCCGACGCCCGTCTGGGCACCAAAATCATCTCGGTCACCGATGACTGGTTCGCAGACGCCAACCGTCTGTTCCAACCGACCCCGGCCGTGTGGAAGGAGGGCGTGTTCGATGACAACGGCAAGTGGATGGATGGCTGGGAATCGCGCCGCAAGCGCTTCGAAGGCTATGACAGCGCAGTGATCCGCCTGGGCGTGCCCGGCTCGATCAAGGGCGTGGACATCGACACTTCATTCTTCACCGGCAACTTCCCGCCATCGGCTTCCCTGGAAGCCTGCTTCCTGGCCGAAGGCGAGCCGAACGAAAATACCCAGTGGGTTGAAGTGCTGTCCGCCGTCGAGCTGCAAGGCAACAGCCATCACTACCACGAAATCAGCAACGACCAGGCCTTCAGCCACCTGCGTTTCAACATCTACCCGGATGGCGGCGTGGCCCGTCTGCGTGTGTACGGCGTGCCGTTCCGCGACTGGTCGGAGGTTGGCGACAACGAACAGGTCGACCTGGCTGCTGCCCTGAACGGCGGTCGCGCCCTGGCGTGCTCCGACGAACACTTCGGCCGCATGAGCAACATCCTCAACCCGGGCCGCGGCATCAACATGGGCGACGGCTGGGAAACCGCGCGTCGTCGTACCCCTGGCAATGACTGGGTGATCGTCGCCCTGGGCCATGCCGGTGAAGTCGAGAAAGTCATCGTTGACACCCTGCACTTCAAGGGCAACTACCCGGATAGCTGCTCGATCCAGGGCGCGTTCGTCAAAGGCGGCACCGACAGCCAGATCGAAACCCAATCGCTGTTCTGGCGCGAACTGCTGCCAAGCCAGAAGCTGGAAATGCATGCCGAACACACCTTCGCCGAGCAGATCAAGGCGCTGGGCCCAATCACCCACATCCGCCTGAACGTGTTCCCGGACGGTGGTGTGAGCCGCCTGCGCGTCCTGGGCAAGGTCGCTAAATAAAGGCAGATGAAAACCTGTAGGAGCCGGCTTGCTGGCGATGGCGCCAGTGAGGCCGCTATCGCCAGCAAGCCGGCTCCTACAAAAGCTACACAACAACGAATTCGGATAAGAAGAACAGCATGCGCACACTGACGATTGAACCGCTGACAAAAGAAGCCTTCGCCCCTTTCGGTGACGTGATCGAAACCGACGGCAGCGATCACTTTATGATCAACAACGGTTCGACCATGCGCTTTCACAAACTGGCGACGGTCGAAACCGCCACGCCAGAGGACAACGCGATCATCAGCATTTTCCGCGCCGACGTGCAGGACATGCCGCTGACCGTCAGCATGCTGGAGCGCCATCCGCTGGGCAGCCAGGCTTTCATTCCGCTGCTCGGCAACCCCTTTCTGATCGTGGTCGCGCCACTTGGCGATGAACCTGTATCAGGCTTGGTCCGCGCCTTCGTTACCAACGGCAGGCAGGGCATCAATTACCATCGCGGCGTCTGGCACCACCCGGTGCTGACGATCGAAAAGCGGGATGACTTCCTGGTGGTTGATCGCAGTGGCACAGGCAATAACTGCGATGAGCATTTTTTCAAAGAGGATGAACGTTTGATCCTCGCCCCCCACCAATAAGAGAAGGTCTGATCACTCGACAACAAGAGTGACAGGCGAGAGGTAAAGACTGTGGAAGCACATCTGTTGGAATGGCTGAACCTGAGCGTGCGCTGGGTTCATATGATTACTGGTGTGGCCTGGATCGGCGCATCGTTTTACTTCGTCTGGCTGGAGAACAACCTCAATCGGGTCAACCCGAAAAGCGGTCTGGCCGGTGATTTGTGGGCAATTCACGGTGGCGGTATCTACCACCTGGAAAAATACAAACTGGCCCCACCGACCATGCCGGACAACCTGCACTGGTTCAAATGGGAAGCCTACTTCACCTGGATGTCGGGTATCGCGCTGCTGTGCGTGGTGTTCTACTCCAACCCCACGCTCTACCTGCTGGCTCCGGGCAGCACCCTGAGCGGCCCTGAAGGCGTGGCCATCGGTCTGGGCTCGCTGTTCATCGGCTGGTTCGTCTACTCCTTCCTCTGCGACTCGGCCCTGGGCAAACACCCTGCCCTGCTCGGTGCAATCCTGTTCGTGCTGATCATCGGCGCGGCCTATGGCTTCAGCAAGGTGTTCAGCGGCCGTGGTGCGTACCTGCACGTCGGCGCGCTCATCGGCACCATCATGGTCGGCAACGTGTTCCGCATCATCATGCCGGCGCAACGGGCACTGGTCGCGGCCATCGCCGAGAACCGCACGCCGGACCCGGCACTGCCAGCCAAGGGCCTGCTGCGTTCACGCCACAACAACTACTTCACCCTGCCAGTGCTGTTCATCATGATCAGCAACCACTTCCCGAGCACCTATGGCAGCCAGTACAACTGGCTGATCCTGGCCGGGATCGCGGTGCTGGCGGTGTTGGTGCGTCACTACTTCAACACCCGCCATGACAGCCACAAGTTTGCCTGGACCCTGCCCGTGGCAGCGGTGGGCATGATCAGCCTGGCTTACGTCACCGGCCCTGCGCCGATGAACAGCCCTGAAGTGGCCAAGGCGCCGGCGAAGATCGAATACCAGCCACTGCCGGAAACGGCGTTGGGCGGTGGTTTGAAACCGGCAGAAGCAAAACCTGCAGAAGCTCCGGCAGCCGCACCGGCGCAAGCGTCCAACGCAGGCCCTGGCTTCGACAAGGTGCATAGCGTGATCCAGGAACGTTGCGCCGTCTGCCACTCCGCCAAACCGACCAGCCCGCTGTTCAGCGCGGCCCCGGCCGGTGTGATGTTCGACACCCCTGAGCAGATCCGCCAGAACGCTGCGCGGATCCAGGCTCAAGCCGTCGCCACCCAGATCATGCCACTGGGCAACATCACCCAGATGACCCAGCAGGAACGTGACCTGATTGGCGCCTGGATCGTTCAGGGCGCTCCGACCAATTAAGCAATAAAAGCATCGCCAGCAAGCCGGCTCCTACGGATTTATCCACCCAAAGCCTGTAGGAGCCGGCTTGCTGGCGATCAACCGCGCAGCGGTTGCCTGATGCAAAAAATCACAAGAATAAAAAGATCCGAGGTGTTGCATGTCCGAGCTATCCCAAGCACGCATCCCCGACGCACCCGCCATTCAGCGTTTACCCCTCTTGCAACTGATCCTGGTTGGCCTGCAACACGTTCTGCTGATGTACGGCGGAGCCATCGCGGTGCCGCTGATCATCGGACAGGCCGCTGGCCTGAGCCGTGAAGAAATCGCCTTCCTGATCAACGCCGACCTGCTGGTCGCCGGCATCGCCACCATCGTGCAATCCCTCGGCATCGGCCCCGCGGGTATCCGCATGCCGGTGATGATGGGCGCCAGTTTCGCCGCCGTCGGCAGCATGGTCGCGATGGCGGGAATGCCCGGTGTTGGCTTGCAAGGGATCTTCGGCGCCACTATCGCCGCCGGATTCTTCGGCATGTTGATCGCGCCGTTCATGTCAAAAGTCGTACGCTTCTTCCCACCACTGGTGACCGGCACGGTTATCACTTCGATCGGCTTATCGCTGTTCCCCGTGGCCGTGAATTGGGCCGGCGGTGGCGCTCAGGCCACTCAATTCGGCTCCCCGATCTACCTGACCATTGCCGCGTTGGTGCTGGGCACCATCCTGTTGGTGCATCGTTTCATGCGCGGGTTCTGGGTCAATATCTCCGTTCTGATCGGCATGTGCCTGGGCTACGTGCTCTGCGGCCTGATCGGTATGGTCGACCTCAGCGGCATGGCCCAGGCGCCTTGGCTGCAATTCGTCACCCCGCTGCATTTCGGCATGCCGAAGTTCGAATTGGCACCGATCCTGTCGATGTGCCTGGTGGTGGTGATCATTTTTGTCGAGTCCACCGGGATGTTCCTCGCGTTGGGCAAGATCACCGGTCAGGATGTTTGCCCGCGCATGCTGCGACGCGGCTTGCTGTGCGATGCCGGTGCTTCGTTCTTCGCCGGTTTCTTCAACACCTTCACCCATTCCTCGTTCGCGCAGAACATCGGCCTGGTGCAAATGACCGGCGTGCGCTGCCGTTCGGTGACCATCGTTGCCGGTGGGTTGCTGATCGTCCTGAGCCTGCTGCCCAAGGCCGCGTTCCTGGTGGCCTCGATTCCACCGGCGGTGCTCGGCGGCGCAGCCATTGCGATGTTCGGCATGGTCGCCGCCACCGGGATCAAGATCCTGCAGGAAACCGACATCGGTGACCGTCGCAACCAACTGCTGGTGGCGGTGAGCATCGGCATGGGCCTGATTCCTGTGGTGCGCCCGGAGTTTTTTGCTCACCTGCCGATGTGGATGAGCCCGATCACCCATAGTGGTATCGCCATGGCCACCCTCAGCGCCCTGACGCTGAACCTGTTGTTCAACATCCTTGGCGGAGCCGAACGCGCCGCCGCCAACGACTGTCACGCCCACTGACAGGCAAAGACACGAAACCCTGTAGGAGCGAGCCTGCTCGCGATGGTCGCTAACGATAACGCGTATTTGTTGGATAAACGCGGCGCCTTTTAGTCCATCGCGAGCAGGCTCGCTCCTACAGGGGCCGGGGTTGCCTGCGCCTTGAACAATATAAAAACAAGAAGGAGCAACAGATGATTCGGACACAGACAAGCATGCTGTTGGGCGCTGGCCTTCTGGCCGCCACCCAGGCCATGGCCGGGGATTTACTGCTGTGGCAGACCAACAGCCTGAGTTACCTGTATGGCAAGGATTTCGTGGTCAACCCGCACATCCAGCAGACAATCACCTTCGAACACGCCGACCGCTGGAAGTACGGCGACAACTTCATGTTCATCGACAGCACCTACTACAACGGCGAGAAAGACCGGAACAAAGGCGTCCACGCTTATTACGGCGAATTCAGCCCGCGCCTGTCGTTCGGCAAGATCTTCGATAAAAAACTGGAGCTCGGCCCGATCAAGGACGTGTTGCTGGCCATGACCTATGAGAATGGCGAAGACGACACCGAGGCTTATCTGATCGGTCCCGGTTTTGATCTGAAAGTGCCCGGCTTCAATTTTGTCACCCTGAACATCTACCAGCGTTTTACCGAGGGCTCGCGACCCGGCGATGGCGTGTGGCAAATCACACCGGCCTGGTCCTACACCCTGCCTCTGGGCAATTCGAGCCTGTTGATCGATGGCTACATCGATTGGGTGACGGACAATGACCAGAACTCGCACGGCACCTATCACGCCAACCTGCACTTCAACCCGCAGGTCAAATATGACCTGGGCAAAGCCTTGGGTTGGCGTGAGAAGCAGGTGTATGCCGGCATCGAATACAGCTACTGGAAAGACAAGTACGGCATCGAAAACACCAGCAACTTCGACACCAATGAAAACACCACCAGCCTGCTGGTGAAGGTGCATTTCTAGGATGGCCCGCAACCGTGCCCCAAACCTGTCGTCGGTGCGCTGTTGCGGGGCACTTGAGACCTGGCCAAGGAGTCAGTATTCTCCGCGGCCGCCTGAATCCGCTTTAAAAAAAAGCCCGGATTTAATTCCTGACCAGAAAGCCAACTTATCCCGGCTCTGGACGGTACCAAGGCATCCCCAAACACCTCTCAATCGACTGTTTTTGAGCAGCCGAGCGGGAGTTTTTTTGTTTTTTGAAACCTTGGCGCAGCACTTGCTGACAGCACTGAAGCTGACCGAATGGATGACTTTTTTACCGCTTGAGAACAAGACGCCACACCAGAGCGTCGACCTTAAAAAAATACCGTTTCACCACTACTTTTTGGAGCAACCGAATGAAACGCACGTGCACTAGCCTGATGCTGGCGGGATCAATGCTGGCGGGGGGCCAGGCCATGGCCGGCGACTTGCTGCAATGGCAGAACAACAGCCTGACCTACCTCTATGGCAAGGACTTCCAGGTCAACCCGCGCATCCAGCAGACGGTGACCTTCGAACACGCTGATGGCTGGAAATACGGCGACAACTTCTTCTTCGTCGACAAGATCTTCTACAACGGCAAGCCAGACGCCTTCGCCGGCAACAATTCGTACTACGGCGAATTCAGCCCGCGTCTGTCGTTCGGCAAGATCTTTGATCAGAAGCTGGAGTTCGGCCCGATCAAGGACGTGCTGCTGGCCATGACCTACGAGTTCGGCGAGAACGACACCGAGTCCTACCTGATCGGTCCAGGCTTTGACCTGGCAATCCCGGGCTTCGACTACTTCCAGTTGAACTTCTACAACCGGCATACCGAAGGCGACCGTCCGGGCGACAACGTCTGGCAAGTCACCCCGGTCTGGTCCTACACCATCCCGATGGGTCGTTCGGACATGCTCATCGACGGTTACATGGACTGGGTCGTCGACAATGACGTGAACAGCAAAGGCGAGTATCACGCCAACCTGCACTTCAATCCACAGATCAAGTACGACTTGGGCAAGGCTCTGAATCTGGGTGCGAAGCAGTTGTACGTCGGTGTCGAATATGACTACTGGAAAAACAAATACGGTATCGAAGACAGCGAGGGCTTCAAGACCGATCAGAGCGTGACCAGCTTCCTGGTCAAGGTTCACTTCTGATTTGAAATTAAAAGATCGCAGCCTGCGGCAGCTCCTACAGGGAACGCATTCCAATGTAGGAGCTGCCGCAGGCTGCGATCTTTTGCCCTATGGCAACCCGAGAAACCGGCACAACTCGTCCTTCTTGGCCAACGCATCCCGCCGCCCCAGGTCAATCAACTCGCTGCAATACCCCGCCTCGAACAGCAAATAACTCAACACCCCTGCCCCACTCGTCTTCGTCGCCCCCGGCCCGCGCAGGAACAGGCGCAGCGCCGCCGGTAATTCCTGACGGTGACGTGCGGCAATCTCATCGATCGGCTGGCTCGGCGAAATCACCAACACCTCCACAGGCGCCACCCCCAGCGTACGGATCGGTGCGCCATCGGGCATGAGGTGGCTGAACTGGTTCAAGCGCTGCAAGAGCTCAATATCGCTTTCCAGACTGTCAATGAACGTACTGTTGAGCATGTGCCCGCCAATCTGCGCCAGGGTTGGCTGTTGGCCGGTGTAGGCACGTTGCAGCGGTTGCTCAGGATCGATGCCACGCGGGTTGCCGCTGACACCCACCACCAGTACACGGCTGGCGCCCAGGTGCAGTGCCGGGCTGATTGGCGCCGATTGGCGCACCGCACCATCGCCGAAATATTCCTCACCGATTTTCACCGGGGCGAACAACAGTGGAATGGCCGAACTGGCGAGCAGATGCTCGACGGACAATTGGGTAGGAACGCCGATTCGACGATGACGCAACCAGGCATCAATGGTGCCGCCGCCCTGATAGAAGGTGACAGCTTGCCCGGACTCGTAGCCGAACGCCGTGACCGCCACCGCATGCAATTGCTTTTGGGCGATGGCTTCGGCGATACCGTTCATGTGCAATTTATCGTTGAGCAAACCGCGCAACGGAGCACTGTTGAGCAGCGCCACGGGGACGTGTGCGCCAAGGCCGAGCAAACTGTGACTGACAAAGCGACTGGCCTGGCGGATCACTCCAGGCCAGTCGCTACGCAACACCAGATGACTGCGAAAGCCCTGCCAGAATGCAGTCAGGCGCTGGATAGCGTCACGAAAATCCATCGCCCCACTGGCCAGGCTGACCGCATTGATCGCCCCGGCGGAGGTGCCGACAATCACCGGAAACGGATTGTCCGCACCCAATGGCAAAAGTTCGGCTATCGCCGCCAGCACACCGACCTGATAGGCCGCCCGAGCCCCACCGCCGGAAAGAATCAACCCTGTAACCGGTTCAGCAGGACTCATGCACAACGCTCCATGCCGCTTGATGGGACTTCATTGCTCCAACCTCTTCCTTGTAGGAGCGAGCCTGCTCGCGATGGTGGTCAACGATAACGCTG
Source organism: Pseudomonas putida (assembly GCF_050990305.1). Taxonomy (GTDB): domain Bacteria; phylum Pseudomonadota; class Gammaproteobacteria; order Pseudomonadales; family Pseudomonadaceae; genus Aquipseudomonas; species Aquipseudomonas putida_AH. The sequence goes on from NZ_CP158817.1 coordinate 4,786,974, forward strand.
GCGGCCTGATACCCCGCTGCGTATTCGGGTTCATCGCGAGCATGCTCGCTCCTACACAGGGCTGGATAGATCAACCGCGTTTGGCGTACAGCTTGGGCTCGCCGGGTGGACGGCTCTTGAAGCGGCGATGAGCCCACAGGTATTGCTCCGGGCACTCGCGTAACACGCCTTCGATCCACTGGTTGATGCGCAGGCAGTCCTCCTCTTCGGTTTCCCCCGGGAAGCCTTCGAGCGGCGCATGGATCACCAAACGATAGCCGCTGCCATCGGCCAAGCGTTCCTGGGTGAAGGGCACCACCAATGCCTTGCCCAACCGTGCAAACTTGCTGGTGGCGGTCACGGTGGCGGCCTGGATGCCGAACAACGGCACGAAGATGCTTTGCTTGGCGCCGTAATCCTGGTCCGGTGCGTACCAGATCGCCCGGCCAGAGCGCAGTAATTTGAGCATGCCGCGCACGTCTTCACGCTCCACCGCCAGCGAATCGAGATTGTGCCGCTCGCGACCGCGACGCTGGACGAAGTCGAACAACGGATTTTTGTGTTCGCGGTACATGCCGTCGATGGTGTGCTGCTGGCCCAGCAACGCGGCACCGATTTCCAGGGTGGTGAAGTGCACGGCCATCAGGATCACACCCTTGCCTTCGCCCTGGGCCTGCTGCAAATGCTCCAAGCCTTCAATATGGGCCAGTTTTGCCAGGCGCTCGCGCGACCACCACCAGCTCATCGCCATTTCGAAAAACGCGATGCCGGTCGAGGCGAAGTTTTCCTTGAGCAGGCGCTTACGTTCGGCGGCGGACTTTTCAGGGAAACACAGCTCCAGATTGCGTTTGGCAATGCGCCGTCGGTCGCCAGCCACTCGATACATCAAGGCGCCCAGGACACGACCGATCCATAGCAAGACCGGGTACGGCAGCTGGACAATCAGCCACAACAGCCCAAGGCCCAACCACAGCGGCCAGAAACGTGGAGATAGAAAGGATGTTCTAAAGCTCGGGCGATCCATTGAAGCTTCCCAAAGACAGTGGCCGCGCATTCTACATCGTTCGACCCGGCTTGCGGCCCGCGGGCGTTCTCGTTATAAGTCTCGGCACTTTTAGTGACAAGTCGTTGTATGCCGACCATGAGCCAAACCGAACCGCTAGACCAAGATCCCGTGTTCCAGCTGAAGGGCAGCATGCTCGCCATTACGGTGCTGGAACTGGCCCGTAACGACCTCGAAAGCCTTGATCGACAGTTGGCCGCCAAGGTCGCCCAAGCCCCTGGTTTTTTCAGCAATGCACCGCTGGTACTGGCCTTGGACAAGCTGTCGCCGAACGAAGGCGTGGTTGATCTGCCGGGCCTGATGCGTGTCTGCCGCCAACACGGCCTGCGAACCCTGGCGATCCGAGCCAGCCGCATCGAAGACATCGCGGCCGCCATTGCCGTCGACTTGCCGGTGTTGCCACCGTCCGGTGCCCGTGAGCGTTCGCTGGACCTGAATGAAGGCGCGGTTGCGAAAAAACCGGAAAAGCCGCCGGAGCCCACGATCAAACCCACGAAAATCATCACTTCGCCAGTACGTGGCGGGCAGCAGATTTATGCCCAGGGCAGCGATCTGGTGGTGATCTCCTCGGTCAGCCCGGGGGCGGAACTTCTCGCCGATGGCAACATCCATGTATACGGCCCCATGCGCGGTCGTGTATTGGCTGGAGTGAAAGGCGACACGAAAGCCAGGATTTTCTGTCAGCAAATGAGCGCTGAACTGGTCTCTATCGCCGGTCATTACAAAGTGTCTGAAGATCTGCGTCGCGACCCTTTGTGGGGTTCGGGCGTGCAAGTCAGCCTGTCGGGCGATGTGTTGAACATCATTCGGCTTTAACGGATACTGCCGCATTTTCCAAACATCTCTAAAACGTAGCGAAAACGGCTCAAACGAAGTAGGAAACAGGCCAAAAGCAGTGTTTACCGGGGGTAAACGCCGCCCAGAACCGAATTCCAGCCAAGGCTGTCCGACTGCAGTAGTTTTCAAGAGATGATTTTCAGGGGCTAAAAGTCCTTTTTCCTTAGGGGTGAAACACCTTGGCCAAGATTCTCGTGGTTACATCCGGCAAGGGTGGTGTGGGTAAGACCACCACCAGCGCCGCTATCGGTACCGGCCTCGCTCTGCGCGGCCACAAAACAGTGATCGTCGACTTCGACGTCGGTTTGCGTAACCTCGACCTGATCATGGGTTGCGAGCGCCGCGTGGTGTACGACTTCGTCAACGTCGTCAACGGCGAAGCCAACCTGCAGCAGGCCCTGATCAAAGACAAGCGCCTGGAAAACCTCTATGTGCTGGCCGCCAGCCAGACCCGCGACAAAGACGCGCTGACCCAGGAAGGCGTGGAAAAAGTCCTGATGGAGCTCAAGGAGCAGTTCGAATTCGTGGTCTGCGACTCTCCGGCCGGTATCGAGAAAGGCGCCCACCTGGCCATGTACTTCGCTGATGAAGCGATTGTCGTGACCAACCCGGAAGTGTCCTCGGTTCGAGACTCCGACCGCATGCTCGGCCTGCTGGCCAGCAAGTCCCGCCGTGCCGAGCGCGGCGAAGACCCGATCAAGGAACACCTGCTGATTACCCGTTACCACCCTGAGCGTGTCAGCAAAGGCGAAATGCTCGGCGTAGAAGACGTCAAGGAAATCCTCTCGGTCGCCCTGCTCGGCGTGATCCCTGAATCCCAGGCGGTGCTCAAGGCATCCAACCAGGGCGTTCCAGTGATTCTCGACGACCAGAGTGATGCCGGCCAGGCCTACAGCGATACCGTAGACCGTCTGCTGGGCAAAACCGTGGAACATCGATTCCTTGATGTACAGAAGAAGGGATTCTTCGAGCGCCTGTTTGGAGGCAACTAAGCAATGAACCTTTTTGACTTCTTTCGTGCCAACAAAAAGCAAAGCACCGCGTCGGTAGCGAAAGAGCGTCTACAGATCATCGTGGCGCACGAACGCGGCCAACGCAGCACCCCGGACTACCTGCCAGCCTTGCAGAAGGAACTGGTCGAGGTGATTCGCAAGTACGTCAATATCGGGTCCGATGACGTGCATGTCGCACTGGAAAGCCAGGGCAGCTGCTCGATTCTGGAACTCAATATCACCCTGCCAGATCGCTGAGTCGATCCGGCTGGAGCCACGGCGGCTCGATCACTTGCCACCCTACCTTGTAGGAGCCGGCTTGCTGGCGATGGCATCAACGCGCTGTATCAGATACAACGCATTGATGCCATCGCCAGCAAGCCGGCTCCTACAAAAAAGGGGATACGAGTGATCGAGCCGCCGTTGGCGTTTGTTACGAGGCTGTTTTAATGCCGTTGTCCAACGTCCACATCATTTATCAGGACGCCGCCATACTGGTGGTGAACAAACCGACCCTGTTGCTCTCCGTCCCTGGTCGGGCCGACGACAACAAGGACTGCCTGATTACCCGCCTGCAGGAAAACGGTTACCCGGAAGCGCGAATCGTCCATCGCCTGGACTGGGAAACCTCCGGCATCATCCTGCTGGCCCGCGATCCTGATACGCACCGTGAACTGTCCCGGCAATTCCACGACCGCGAAACAGAAAAAGCCTACACCGCACTGTGCTGGGGCCAACCCGAACTGGACAGCGGCAGCATCGACCTGCCGCTGCGCTACGATCCACCGACCAAGCCGCGCCATGTGGTGGACCATGAGTTCGGTAAACATGCCCTGACGTTCTGGCGCGTGCTGGAACGTTGCGGCGACTGGTGCCGCGTGGAGCTCACGCCGATCACCGGCCGCTCCCATCAGTTACGCGTGCACATGCTGTCGATCGGCCATCCGCTATTGGGCGACGGCCTCTATGCTCACGAACAAGCCTTGGCCGCCTGGCCGCGCCTGTGCCTTCACGCCAGCATGCTCAGCTTCACCCATCCTCAGACCGGTGAACGCTTGCGCTTTGAGTGCCCAGCGCCTTTTTGAACAATTTCGCTCTTGAAAAAGCCCTTCCTTTGAAGGGCTTTTTCATCTGTAGCTACAGTCGAGCAAGCATAAAAAAGGTGTGAAAATATTGTCATAAAACTGTAATAAAATATAAAATGATGGCAATTAGATATCAGGCAGGAAGCCCCCGTGCTCAGCAGTAAAACGCTTCAAAGCGACTACCCCATCACGTTCATTTTCGGCAACACCACCCTTCACCTGACAGAGCAGCCCAGTGTCGAAGCCCGACAATCCCTGGAGCAACTGATCAACAAACGGCGCGCCCAAAAGCTTACCCGCGCCAGTGCGCCGCTGGCCTCGGGCGATACACCGCTGTTTGCCAAGGTTCAGCCGCTGGACACGCTCAAGGCAAAGGTCCGGGTAACCCTGGGTAAACCTCAGCGTAATGGCCGATTCGACTGGCCACTGGAAGAACTGATGAATACCCTTGAAGCTCAGCGCCGCGGTGTACAAATGCCGCCGCTGCAAGGTTTTGGATACACCCGTGACCGACTGGGCCTGACCCAGGAATATTTCATTCTGACGCGCCTGCTCGAAGACTATATCGACGGCGTGCAATGGCTGAAGCGCCATCCGGAACACGTGGAAACCTTCATTCTCAAAGCGTTCGAATTGCTGGGTTCCTTGTCCCGAAAGGACATCACGCACATGGATTTCTGGATCGGCAACATCATGGTCCCCAAATCGACGAAGAAACCGCTCAAAGCCATCGACTTTGAAAACTGCTTCGCCGGTTCTACGCCGCACTTCAGCGAAACCCTCGGCTTCCAGCTCGGTTTTTTCTACCGCCGGGAGATTTATAAATTCATCACGGAAGCGGATTACGATCGGCTGGTCGATGAGTACCTCGGACAGTTCTGCAGCCTCTCCCGGAACAAGTTCGATCAGGTGTACCGCGCGAGCAAGCATGAGCACGTCGGTCGCAAGCAACGTCGTGATGTGTTCCTCAATGGCAACCTGATCACCGGTTGATCCAGTACTCTCGCCATTCGCTCCCGAGCACCACACGGCATTGTGTCTGCAATGCCGTGGGCCAATACGTTAAACTGGCGCCATTGCTGTCTGGAGCTACTTATGCGCGAAGAGTTGAACCAAGGCCTGATCGACTTCCTCAAGGCCTCCCCTACCCCGTTCCATGCCACCGCCAGCCTTGTTCAGCGTCTGGAAGCGGCGGGTTATCAACGCCTCGACGAACGCGAGCCATGGCACACCGAGGCCAATGGTCGCTACTACGTCACCCGTAACGACTCCTCCATCGTCGCGATCAAAATGGGCCGTCACTCGCCATTGCACGGCGGGATTCGCCTGGTCGGCGCCCACACCGACAGCCCGTGCCTGCGGGTCAAGCCGCAACCGGAGCTGCAACGCCACGGCTTCTGGCAACTGGGAGTCGAAGTCTATGGCGGTGCCCTGCTCGCACCGTGGTTCGACCGCGACCTGTCGCTCGCCGGGCGTGTCACCTTCCGTCGTGACGGCAAAGTCGAAAGCCAGTTGATCGACTTCAAGGCACCGATTGCAATCATTCCGAACCTGGCCATCCACCTCAACCGTGAAGCCAACATGGGCTGGGCGATCAATGCCCAGACTGAGTTGCCACCGGTCCTGGCGCAATTTGCCGGCGACGAGCGCGTGGACTTCCGTGCCGTGATCACCGACCAACTGGCCCGCGAACACGGTTTGAACGCCGATGTGGTGCTCGATTACGAGCTGAGCTTCTACGACACGCAAAGCGCTGCAGTGATCGGGCTGCATGGCGACTTCATCGCCGGTGCGCGCCTGGACAACCTGCTGTCGTGCTACGCCGGCCTGCAAGCGCTGTTGACCACCGACACCGACGAAACCTGTGTGCTGGTGTGCAACGATCATGAAGAAGTCGGTTCGTGCTCGGCCTGCGGCGCCGATGGTCCGATGCTGGAGCAGACGCTACGTCGCCTGTTGCCAGAAGGTGATGAATTCGTACGCACCATCCAGAAATCCCTGCTGGTTTCGGCCGATAACGCCCATGGCGTGCACCCCAACTACGCCGAAAAACATGATGCAAACCACGGCCCGAAACTCAACGCCGGCCCGGTGATCAAGGTCAACACCAACCAGCGCTATGCCACCAACAGCGAAACCGCCGGGTTCTTCCGCCACCTGTGCATGGCCGAAGAAGTCCCTGTGCAGAGCTTCGTGGTGCGCAGCGACATGGGCTGCGGCTCGACCATCGGCCCGATCACCGCCAGCCACCTGGGTGTGCGCACCGTGGACATCGGCCTGCCGACCTTCGCCATGCACTCGATCCGCGAACTGTGCGGCAGCCATGACCTGGCGCACCTGGTCAAGGTATTGAGCGCGTTCTACGCCTGCCACGACTTGCCGTAATCCCCTGTAGGAGCTGCCGCAGGCTGCGATCTTTTGATCTTGTTTAAAAAAGACTAAAAAGATCGCAGCCTGCGGCAGCTCCTACACACATCAATACCGGTCGGTAAAAACGCACCTAAACTCCAACCACCTCACTCGACAAGGCTGTCCCATGATCTCGTTGTCTTCGTTCCACGGCATGCTTATCCCGATTCTCGCCGGTATGATCCTGCTGGCAATCGGCTTCAACTTTCGCGACAAGAACGCCGGGGTGTTCGCCATGTGGATCGGGATGCTGACGATCCTCGCCACGGTGGTGATCAAGATCCTCGCCAAGCTCAACGAATAAATCCGCCCCCGACTCGCATTGCATATGACGGGCTCGTACACTCGGTCGACCCGCTCACTCCGAGGTTGACCGCCCAGTGCTCGCTCGTCTTTTTGCCTTGCCCTGCTTTTTTCTTGTCTGCCTGATGACGCTGGTGCCGATGGCGTCGGCCCAGGCAGCCGGTTTGCCGAGCCTGCTCAACGGTTCAAACAAGACCCAGCCGGAGGCGCAGGAACCCCTTGGGCAATCCTTGGACGAAGTGATCAAGTCCCTGGAAAACGATCAGCAACGGACCAAATTGCTGGCGGATCTGAAGAAACTGCGCGACGCCACGAAAAAGGCCCAACCAACGACCGAACAGGGCGTGTTGGGTTTGATCGGCGGGACCCTGGCCAGTTTCGAGAAACAATTTACCGGTGCCGACAGCCCGCTCACGCGTTGGTCCAACGAGTTCGACCAGGCCAAGGATGAACTGACAGCGCTGGTGTTGCCCGCCAACGAATGGCTGCCGATCATCTTTGCCTTTGCCATGATCCTGATGGTCTGGAGCCTGCTGGCGGCGGCGCTGATCTGGGTCAGCCATCGAGTACGCATGCGTTTCGGCCTGACCGAAGAACTGCCGCAACACCCCAAGGCCCTGGACATGTTGCGATTTGCCCTGCGCAAGCTCGGTCCGTGGCTGATTGCCTTGGTCATCACGGTGTACATGAGCTATGCGCTGCCTTCGTCATTGGGCAAGAGCCTGGCCATGGTGCTGGCCTATGCACTGGTGGTCGGCACCTGTTTTTCGGCGATTTGCGTCATCGCCTTTTCCCTGCTCGACGGCCCCCACCGGCATCGCGCCTTATACATTTTGCGGCATCAGGCCTTTCGTCCGCTCTGGCTGATCGGCAGCTTCGCCGCTTTCGGTGAAGCCCTGAACGACCCGCGCCTGATCCAAAGCCTGGGCGCGCATCTGGCCCATACTGCCGCCACCGTAGCCAACGTCCTGGCAGCGCTGTCCACCGGGTTGTTCATCCTGCGCTTTCGCCGCCCGATTGCCCATTTGATCCGCAACCAACCGCTGTCCCGGCGCCTGACCCGCCGCGCCCTCAGCGATACCATCGAAATTCTCGGCACCTTTTGGTACGTACCGGCGCTTGTGCTGGTGGGCATTTCGTTATTCGCAACGTTCATTTCGGCCGGCGATACCAGCACTGCATTGCGGCAGTCGCTGATCTGCACCGTGCTGCTGGTGCTGTGCATGGTCATCAACGGCCTGGTGCGCCGCCATTCCCTCAAGCCGCAGCGCGGCGCAAAACGCCACGCGCTGTATTCCGAACGCCTGAAAAGCTTCTTCTACACCCTCGCCCACCTGCTGGTCTGGCTGGCCTTCATCGAACTCGGCCTGCGGGTGTGGGGCATGTCACTGATTGCGTTCACCGAGGGTGAAGGCCATGAGGTCAGCGTCAAACTGTTCAGCCTTGGCGGCACCCTGATCTTTGCCTGGCTGATCTGGATCCTCAGCGACACGGCCGTTCACCACGCCCTCACCCGCTCACGCAAAGGCGTGGCCAATGCCCGTGCGCAAACGATGATGCCGCTGATCCGTAACGTGCTGTTCGTGGCGATCTTCATCATTGCGCTGATCGTCGCCCTGGCGAACATGGGCATGAACGTCACGCCACTGCTGGCCGGTGCCGGCGTGATCGGTCTGGCCATCGGTTTTGGCGCGCAGTCGCTGGTAGCCGACCTGATCACCGGCCTGTTCATCATCATCGAAGACTCCCTGGCGATCGATGACTACGTGGACGTTGGCGGCCACCTCGGCACTGTTGAGGGCCTGACCATCCGTACGGTACGCCTGCGGGACATCGACGGCATCGTTCACACCATTCCGTTCAGCGAAATCAAAAGCATCAAGAACTACTCCCGGGAATTCGGCTACGCGATCTTCCGCGTGGCCGTACCCGCCAACATGGACATCGACAACGCGATCAAACTGATGCGTGAAGTTGGCCAGAAAATGCGCACCGACCCGCTGCAACGGCGCAACATCTGGTCGCCACTGGAAATTCAAGGAGTGGAAAGTTTCGAATCCGGCAACGCAATCCTGCGCGCCCGGTTCAAGACTGCGCCGATCAAACAGTGGGAGGTTTCACGGGCGTTCAACCTGTCACTGAAACGGCATCTGGATGAAGCGGGGATGGACTTGGCGACGCCACGGATGAGCGTACAGGTGATCACCGCCGGCAGCACGCCAGAACGCCCTGCGTAGGAGCTGCCGAAGGCTGCGATCTTTTCATTTTGTTTTTTAAAAGCAAGATCAAAAGATCGCAGCCTGCGGCAGCTCCTACATGAAATCAGACCACATCCACTCCGACATGAATCGCATCATGCCGCCAAAACTCAAGATCACAATCGATCAGACGCTCGTGCTGATCGTAATTGACCCGTGCAATGCGCAACCCTGGACTGCCCACCGACACTCGCAACGCCGCGGCTGCGTCCACTGACAAAGCCGTCGGCACGATCTCGAACCGCACCCGTCCGTAATGCAGGTCGTAGTGCCGCGCATACAGTTCGGTGATCGACTGATTCAGATCGAAATCCAGAATCCCGGGAAAATACTGCGGGTTCAGATAGTGCTCCACGTACAACACCAGCCGCCCATCGATGCGCCGGGAGCGACAAATCTGAATCACGCTGGATAACGCCGGCAACTGCAACCAGGCACAAACTGCCGCCGATGCCGGCTGCAATCGCGCAGAAATCACCTCGGTGGACGGCACTCGCCCCTGTGCGCTGACCATCGCGTGAAAGTGACTGCGTTGCATCAGGTTGTAGGCCAGGCGTGGCGGCGAAACGAACCAGCCCCGCCGCTCTTCGCGATAAATCTGCCCCTGTGCCTCCAATTGCAGCAATGCCTCGCGCACAGTGATCCGCGTGGTCCGGAACAATTCACTGAGCTTGCGCTCGGCCGGCAGTTTGCTCCCCGGTGCTAGCAACCCGTGATCGAGCTGCTCCTGCAGCACCTGGCCAATGGCTGTTACCGCTTTTGTTGCCTCATCACGCATCGACGCTACCTATCTGGACTAGACCAGCACTGTTTCGGGGCCCAACCGCACGAAAAACCAGCACTTTGAACATCCTGCAAGCGTAGGCAGTGCAGATGACTGTGAGATGACAAGGGACCGAACGGTCGCCTGAAATGTCGCTTTCAAAACCTGCAATACGCTGGCCAAGTCCCTTGCGCAGCGGGCCTTTGCCGATGGTCTACGCTTACCGGACACCCGCCAGCACCGGGAAAATAAAGCCTTGGCCGGGCGACGAACGACATCAAAGTGTCATCGAGCGTCCTTAGATTGGCTCAGGTATTGCTGACCTAGACCAACACAACCGCAATCGCAGCGTTGAAAACGCCCATAGGAGCTTCGGAATGAAAAAGCTTTTCCTGGCAACACTGTTAGGTTCGACCATCGCCATGTGCACGGCCGCCATGGCGGCCGATGACTTGAAAACCCTGGAAGCCGCTGCGAAACAAGAAGGCGCGGTCAACAGTGTCGGCATGCCCGATGACTGGGCCAACTGGAAAGACACTTGGGCGGACCTGGCCAAGAACTATGGCCTCAAACACATCGACACCGACATGAGTTCGGCTCAGGAAATCGCCAAGTTCGCCGCTGAAAAAGACAACGCCAGCGCCGACATCGGCGACGTCGGCGCGGCCTTTGGCCCGATCGCGACGAAACAGGGCGTTACCCAACCCTATAAGCCATCCACTTGGGACCAGGTGCCAACCTGGGCTAAAGACAAGGACGGTCACTGGGCCCTGGCCTATACCGGCACTATCGCATTCATCGTCAACAAGAAGCTGCTGCACGGTTCTGAAGCCCCGACCAAATGGGCTGACCTCAAAGGCGGAAAATACAAGGTATCCATCGGTGACGTAAGCACCGCCGCCCAAGCAGCCAACGGCGTTCTGGCTGCCGCGCTGGCCAATGGGGGCGACGAGAAAAACATCGAGCCCGCGCTGAAATTGTTTGCCGATATCGCCAAGCAAGGCCGCCTGTCGATGGCCAACCCAACCATCGCCACCATGGAAAAAGGCGAGATTGAAGTCGGCGTGGTCTGGGACTTCAACGGCCTGAGCTACAAGGCCAAGATGGCCAATCCGGATGACTACGTGGTGCTGATCCCATCCGACGGCTCGGTGATCTCCGGTTACACCACCATCATCAACAAATACGCCAAGAACCCGAACGCCGCCAAACTGGCCCGCGAGTACATCTTCAGTGACGCCGGCCAGATCAACCTGGCCAAGGGTAACGCCCGTCCGATCCGCGCTGAACACCTGACCCTGCCAGCCGAGGTACAGGCCAAGCTGCTGCCAAACGAGCAGTACAAAAAGGTCACGCCGATCAAGGACGCGGATGCCTGGGAGAAGACCTCCAAGGCCCTGCCTCAGAAGTGGAACGAAGAAGTCATCGTAGAAATGAAGTAATGCTTCTTCCGTAGGAGCTGCCGCAGGCTGCGATCTTTTGACTTGGCTTTTAAGAAGCAAGATCAAAAGATCGCAGCCTGCGGCAGCTCCTACAACGATCACCTTGAGTCTCGTTTTCGGAGTCATCGCCCCTATGAAACACAACGTCATCCTTGTCGTGCTCGACGGCCTCAACTACGAAGTCGCACGCCACACCATGGGGCACCTGCAGGCCTATGTCAGCGCAGAACGCGCAGCGCTCTACAAACTGGAGTGTGAGCTGCCGGCCCTGTCCCGACCGCTTTACGAATGCATCCTGACCGGCGTCACGCCGATCGACAGCGGCATCGTTCACAATCACGTCTCGCGCCTGTCCAACCAGCGCAGCATTTACCACTACGCCACCGACGCCGGGCTTACAACCGCTGCGGCGGCCTATCACTGGGTCAGTGAGCTGTATAACCGTTCGCCATTCGTGGCGGCCCGGGATCGTCACACCGACGCCCCTGAGTTACCGATTCAGCACGGGCATTTCTACTGGAACGATCACTACCCCGATTCGCACCTGTTCGCCGACGCCGAAAACCTGCGCTTGCGCCATGCGCCGAATTTCTTGTTGGTGCACCCCATGAACATCGACGACGCCGGGCACAAGCACGGTCTCGATACGCCGCAATACCGCAACAGCGCCCGTTCAGTGGACATCATCATCGCCGACTACCTGCAAGGCTGGCTCGACGCCGGTTACCAGGTGCTGGTGACGGCCGACCACGGCATGAACAACGACCGTTCCCATAACGGCCTGTTGCCCGAAGAACGCGAAGTGCCGTTGTTCGTGCTCGGCGATGCCTTCAGTTTCAACGCCAACGCGGCGCCAAAACAGACCGAGATTTGCGGCACTGTCTGCGAACTGCTCGGCGTACCCCACGACAAACCCGTATGCAGGGAGCTGCTCAAGTGACCCCCATGACACGCGGCAAATGGCTGGCAGCCCTGTGCCTCGTGCCTTTCGCCCTGTTCTTTTTCGTGTTCGAAATTGCCCCGTTGATGTGGGTGATGATCAATAGCCTGGAATCGGAAGAGTTCGGTTGGGGACTGGCCAACTTCACCAGGATCTTCAACTCGAAGTTTTATATGCAGGCGATCCAGTACAGCCTGGAGATCAGCTTCTGGTCCAGCGTATTCGGGATCATCATCGCGGTGCTTGGTGCCTACTCCCTGCGCCGGGTCGACTCGAAACTGCGTAACTTCGTCAACGCCTTCGCCAACATGACCAGCAACTTCGCCGGCGTGCCCCTGGCGTTCGCGTTCATTATTTTGCTGGGCTTCAACGGCAGCTTCACCATCATGCTCAAGCAGGCCGGACTCATTCAGGACTTCAACCTGTACTCCAAAACCGGCGTGATCATCCTCTACACCTACTTCCAGATTCCCCTTGGCGTGCTGCTGCTCTACCCGGCTTTCGACGCCTTGCGTGAAGACTGGCGCGAGTCCGCCGCGCTGCTCGGTGCCAACGGCTGGCAGTTCTGGCGCCACATCGGCCTGCCGGTGCTGACCCCGGCACTGCTGGGCACGTTCGTGATTCTGCTGGCCAACGCCCTTGGCGCCTACGCCACCGTGTATGCCCTGACTACCGGCAACTTCAACGTCATGCCGATCCGTATCGCGGCCATGGTCTCAGGCGATATCTCCCTGGACCCGAACCTGGCCAGCGCCTTGGCCGTGGTGCTGGTGGCATTGATGACTCTGGTGACCATCGTGCATCAGCTGCTATTGAAGAGGAGCTACCATGTCTCGCGCTGAATTGGGTCCCGTGGGCATCTATCATCGGGTAGTGGTTTACCTGCTGTTTGCCATTTTGTTGTTGCCGCTGCTCGGCACCTTTATCTATTCGATTTCCAGCAGTTGGTCGGCCACCATTCTGCCCAGCGGTTTCAGTATCAAATGGTACGTGCAGCTGTGGAGCGACCCGCGCTTTCTCAGCGCTTTCGGCCAGTCGCTGCTGGTCTGCATCGGCGCGCTGCTACTGTCGGTGGTGCTGATTTTGCCGCTGCTGTTCGTGGTGCATTACCACTTCCCGAAACTCGATGCGCTGATGAACATCCTGATCCTGCTGCCCTTTGCCGTGCCGCCAGTGGTGTCGTCGGTGGGGCTGCTGCAGCTCTACGGATCAGGGCCGTTCGCCATGGTCGGCACGCCGTGGATTCTGATTGGTTGCTACTTCACCGTGGCACTGCCGTTCATGTACCGCGCGATCACCAACAACCTGCAAGCAATCAACCTGCGTGACCTGATGGACGCTGCTCAACTGCTCGGTGCCAGCACCTTTCAAGCGGCGATCCTGGTGGTGTTGCCGAACCTGCGCAAGGGCTTGATGGTGGCGTTGCTGCTGTCGTTCTCGTTCCTGTTCGGCGAGTTCGTGTTCGCCAACATTCTCGTCGGTACCCGTTACGAAACCCTGCAGGTCTACCTCAACAACATGCGCAACAGCAGCGGCCACTTCACCAGTGCGCTGGTAATTTCCTACTTTTTCTTCGTGCTGGTTATGACCTGGGCGGCCAATATCTTGAACAGGGACAAAAGCGAATGAGCTATGTCAGCGTCCAACATCTTAAAAAGGACTATGCGGGCACCACGGTGTTCAGCGACATCAACTGTGAAATTCAGAAAGGCGAATTCGTCACCTTGCTCGGCCCGTCCGGCTGTGGCAAGTCGACGCTGCTGCGTTGCATCGCCGGCCTGACGCCGGTGGATGGCGGCAAGATCCTGCTCGATGGCGTCGACATCGTGCCCTTAAGCCCCCAAAAACGCGGAATCGGCATGGTATTCCAGAGCTATGCACTGTTCCCCAACATGACCGTCGAACAAAACGTCGCCTTCGGTTTGCGTATGCAAAAGGTCAACGCTGACGACAGCCAGAAGCGCGTCACTGAAGTCTTGAAACTGGTGGAGCTGCAGGATTTTGCCGCCCGTTATCCGCATCAACTGTCCGGCGGCCAATGCCAGCGCGTCGCCCTCGCCCGCTCCTTGGTGACCCGGCCAAGACTGTTGCTGCTGGATGAGCCGCTGTCGGCCCTCGATGCACGGATTCGCAAGCATTTGCGCGAACAGATCCGTCAGATCCAGCGCGAACTCGGCCTGACCACGATTTTCGTCACACACGATCAGGAAGAAGCCCTGACCATGTCCGACCGGATTTTCCTGATGAATCAGGGAAAAATCGTACAAAGCGGCGACGCCGAAACGCTCTACACCGCCCCCGTGGATGTGTTCGCCGCAGGGTTCATTGGCAACTACAACCTGCTGGACGCCGAGAGCGCGACCAAACTTCTGCAGCGCCCGATCAACCATCGCATCGCGATTCGCCCGGAGGCCATTCAACTGAGTTTGAACGGCGAACTGGACGCACAGGTTCGCAGCCACAGCCTGCTGGGCAACGTGATCCGTTACCGGGTCGAAGCCCGGGGCGTGGAGCTGGTGGTGGACGTGCTCAACCGCTCGGGTGCCGACCTGCATCCCGATGGTCAGCGCCTGGCGCTTTCCATCGATCCAACCGCCCTTCGTGAGGTAGCCTGATGGCTTCGCTTGCGCTTACGAGAGAACTGCACTGATGGCCCTGGCAATTTTTGATCTGGACGACACTCTGATCCACGGCGATTGCGCCACCCTCTGGTGCGAACAAATGGGTCGCCTGGGCTGGGTCGATCCCGAGTCCTTCATGCGCAAAAACAACGAACTGATGGACGCCTATGGCCATGGCAAGCTGCGCATGGAAGAGTACATGGCCTTCAGTCTCGAACCGTTGATCGGTCGCACACAAGCAGAAGTGGAGCACTTGGTCGCTCCGTGGGTGGAAGACGTCATTGAACCCATCATCTTCAGCGACGCCACCAAAACCATTGCCGCCCACCGCAAGGCCGGCGACCGCATCCTGGTGATTTCCGCGTCCGGCGTGCACCTGGTCGCACCGATTGCCGAACGCCTGGGTATCGACGAGATTCTCGGGATCGAACTGGAAGTGGCGCACGGCGTTTATACCGGCAATACCGTCGGTACCTTGACCTACCGCGAAGGCAAGATCACCCGGTTGCTGGAGTGGCTGGATGCCGAAGAGGAAAACCTGGAAGGCGCGAGCTTCTATTCCGACTCACGCAATGATCTTCCGTTGTTGCTGAAGGTGGACTACCCACACGTGGTCAACCCGGATCCGGTATTGCGCGAACAGGCTGAAAAAGCCGGCTGGCCGATCCATCTCTGGAAGTAGCCCGTAACTGTGTAGGAGCGAGGCTTGCCCGCGAAGACGGACTAACATTCAACAACTATGTTGACTGACAGATCGCCTTCGTGGGCAAGCCTCGCTCCTACAGGTTTTGTGTGGTCAGGTCAGGCTCTCATCAATCAAGAGCACCAGTTTCCCCGCCACCGTGTTACTCGCCAACTCCGCAAACGCAGCTTCCGCATCCTTGATCGGGAAGACCTTGGCCAGTTGCGGGCTCAGGCGTTTTTCGGCAAACAGCGGCCAGACGTGCTGGCTCAGATCGCTGAACAGATCCGCCTTGAACTGATCGTCACGGCTGCGCAGGGTAGAACCCAGCAGCTGCACGCGCTTGGCCAGCACCTGCGCCAGATCCAGCTTGGCCTCACGGCCACCCATCAGACCGATCAGCACCCAACGACCGTCGCCGGCCAGCAGTTTCAGGTTCAACGCCGCGTAGTTGCCGCCGACCGGATCGAGAATGACATCGAACGGCCCCAGATCACGCAGGCTTTCCAGATCGCTGGTGCGCACTACGCCTCCCTGGGCGCCGAGTGCTTCGCAGTACGCCAGACGATCCGCGGAGCCGACACTGACCCAGCACGGATTGCCGAACGCCTTGCACAGCTGAATGGCCGCTGAACCAATTCCACTTGCTCCGGCGTGCAGCAAAACTTTTTCACCAGGCTTGAGCCCGGCGAGCTGGAACAGATTCAACCAAACGGTCGCATACACTTCCGGCAACGCTGCGGCTTCGGCCAATGACATTTCGTCGGGAACCGGCAACACATGCCGTCCGTCGACAACCACCTCTTCGGCCATCCCACCCCCGGCCAGCAAGGCGCAAACCCGATCACCGACTTGCCACGAAGAGCCCGGGCCGACCTCGCTGATCACCCCCGAACACTCTAGACCGAGCACCTGACTGGCCCCCGGCGGCGGCGGATAAAGACCGGCCTTCTGCAACAAATCGGCGCGATTGAGTCCCGCAGCTGCCACCCGAATACGAACTTGCCCTACATCACAGGCAGGACTTGGCTCTTCAACCCACTCCACTTGACCGTCAACGCCTTGCAATGCTTTCACAGTGCCTCCATAGTGAGTCTGGACTGAGCCCGAAGCGCTAGCGCCGGGCTTTTTGCATTTTGCGACCGGCCCTTGTGGAACCGGCGACTTCAAAGACGGCCTAATATGCGTTATCAATTGTCCCCGCGTCGAATCAACATGAAGCGTTTGTTCCCCAGCACCGCCCTCGCTCTTTTCATCGGTATCGGCCTTTTGCCGCTGTCGAACAGTTCATTCGCAGCCAATAGCTGGGACAAACTTCAACCCGATCGTGACGAAGTCATCGCCAGCCTGAACGTCGTGGAGCTGCTCAAGCGCCACCACTACAGCAAGCCGCCACTCGATGACGCGCGCTCGGTGATCATCTACGACAGCTACCTCAAGTTGCTCGACCCCTCGCGCAGCTATTTCATGGCCAGCGACATTGCCGAATTCGACAAGTGGAAGACTCAGTTCGACGACTTCCTCAAGAGCGGCGACCTCAACGCCGGGTTCACCATCTACAAGCGCTATCTGGACCGCGTCAAGGCGCGTCTGGACTTCGCCCTTGCCGAGCTGAACAAGGGCGTCGACAAGATCGACTTCACCACCAAGGAAACCTTGCTGGTCGACCGCAAGGATGCCCCTTGGCTCAAATCCAACGCCGAGCTTGACGACCTGTGGCGCAAGCGCGTCAAGGACGAAGTCCTGCGCATGAAAATTGCCGGCAAGGACTCCAAGCAGATCCAGGAAACCCTGACCAAGCGCTACAAGAACCAATTGACGCGTCTGGACCAGACCCGCGCGGAAGACATCTTCCAGGCGTACATCAACACCTTCGCTATGTCCTACGACCCGCACACCAACTATCTGTCGCCGGATAACGCGGAAAATTTCGACATCAACATGAGCCTGTCCCTGGAGGGCATCGGCGCCGTGTTGCAGAGCGATAACGACCAAGTGAAAGTCGTACGTCTGGTGCCGGCAGGCCCGGCGGACAAGACCAAGCAGGTCGCCCCGGCCGACAAGATCATCGGCGTTGCCCAGGGCAACAAAGAGATGGTTGACGTGGTCGGCTGGCGACTGGACGAGGTGGTCAAGCTGATTCGCGGCCCGAAAGGCACCGTGGTGCGCCTGGAAGTGATCCCGGCCAGCAATGCGCCGAACGACCAGACCAGCAAGATCGTGCCGATCACCCGCGAAGCGGTGAAGCTTGAAGACCAGGCCGTGAAGAAGTCGGTGCTCAACCTCAAGCAGGATGGCAAGGACTACAAACTCGGCGTCATCGAGATCCCGGCGTTCTATCTGGACTTCAAGGCATTCCGTGCCGGCGATCCGGATTACAAGAGCACCACCCGCGACGTCAAGAAACTGCTGACCGAACTGCAGAAAGAGAAAGTCGACGGCGTGGTCATCGACCTGCGCAACAACGGCGGCGGCTCCTTGCAGGAAGCCACGGAGCTGACCAGCCTGTTCATCGACAAAGGTCCGACCGTCCTGGTGCGTAACGCCGATGGCCGCGTCGATGTACTTGAAGATGAAAACCCGGGCGCGTTCTACAAAGGCCCGATGGCATTGCTGGTCAACCGCTTGTCCGCCTCGGCTTCGGAGATTTTTGCCGGTGCCATGCAGGACTACCACCGCGCATTGATCATCGGCGGCCAGACCTTCGGCAAAGGCACCGTGCAGACCATCCAACCGCTCAACCATGGCGAACTGAAACTGACCCTGGCCAAGTTCTACCGGGTTTCCGGCCAGAGCACCCAGCATCAGGGCGTACTGCCGGACATCGATTACCCGTCGATCATCGACACCAAGGAAATCGGCGAAAGCGCCCTGCCGGAAGCCATGCCGTGGGACACCATCCGCGCGGCGATCAAGCCTGCGGTCGACCCGTTCAAACCGTACATCACCCAGCTCAAGTCCGAGCATGATGTGCGTACGGCCAAGGACGCGGAGTTCGTGTTTATCCGCGACAAATTGGCCCTGGCTCAGAAGCTGATGGCGGAAAAAACCGTCAGCCTCAATGAAGCCGACCGCCGTGCCCAACACGCGGACATCGAAGCCAAACAACTGGCCATGGAGAACATCCGTCGCAAAGCCAAAGGCGAAGAGCCGCTCAAAGAGCTGAAGAAAGAAGACGAAGACGCTGCGGCAGCCGAGCCGGACAAGGTCAAGCCAGAAGACGATGCCTACCTCAGCGAGACCGGTCGCATCCTGCTGGATTACCTCAAACTCAACACGGCGGTGGCCAAGCACTGAGTGTTTACCCACAAGTGATGGCAATTTAATGCTGACGCTCCCCGGAGCGTCATCAAACAGTCATCATCCTGTCGTGAAATAAAGGACTGGGCGTGCTCTTTACCGAGAGCACGCCCAGTCCTTTTTTTATCGCCAGAGATCGCCATGACCACAACCGAACAGCTGAGTGCCTTGAGCTCAATCCTGACTCAAGGTGGTTTGCACAGCCTGTTCCAGCCAATCATTTGCCTCTCCGAGCGACGGATTCTGGGCTACGAAGCCCTCAGTCGCGGCCCGTCCAACAGCCCGCTGCACTCCCCCATCGCCTTGTTTGCCGTCGCCCGCCAGGCCGAGCGCTTGAGCGAACTGGAAATCGCCTGTCGGCAGAGCGCATGCCGACGCTTCAACGATCAACAACTGCCCGGCAAACTCTTCCTCAACGTTTCCCCCGAGTCCCTGCTCGAAGCCGCACACCAACCGGGTCGCACCTTGCAGCTGCTGCAGGATTTCGGCATCCCGCCGAGCCAGGTGGTGATCGAACTCACTGAACAGACCCCCATCGACGACTTCCAGTTGTTGCAAACCGCACTGCATCACTACCGGGCGATGGGTTTTTCCATTGCCTTGGATGATCTGGGTGCGGGGTATTCAAGTCTGCGCCTGTGGTCGGAACTGCGCCCGGATTACGTAAAGATCGACCGGCACTTCATCGACGGCATTCACCAGGATGCGCTCAAGCGCGAATTCGTCGGCTCGATCCTGCAAATCGCCAAGGCCTCGCGGGCGCAGGTAATTGCCGAAGGCATCGAGTTGCCGGAAGAGTTGGCCGTGCTGACCGAAATGGGCGTCGATCTGGTCCAGGGCTATTTGCTTTGCCGCCCTCAGGAACACCCGCCCCGGGATGCCAGGACCTTGATGCCGCGCCAGGACAACACCGCCATGGTGTTGAACGATGAAGCCAGCGACCTCACTGCGCTGCTTAACGACCAGCCCGCAGTGGGTCGCCACACGCCGACCGCCGACGTCCTCGAAGCTTTTCGCCGCCAGGCCAACCTGAACTCGCTGGCAGTGCTGGACGAGCTAGGTCAGCCTTGCGGTATCGTCCACCGACATTCGCTCTCTGATGCCTTGCTCAAGCCGTTTGCCACCGACCTGTTTGCCCGCAAGCCCATCAGCCGCCTGATGAGCGATGACTTCCTCGCCGTCGAGATGAGCCAGTCGCTGCAACAGGTTAGCCGCTTGATCACCAGCCGCGCCCGGCAACGCATCGAAGAAGATTTCATCATCACCCTTAACGGCAGCTATCTGGGCCTGGGCCGGGTGATCGATGTGCTCAAACTGATCACCGAACTGAAAATCCAACAAGCCCGCTACGCCAACCCGCTAACGCTGTTGCCAGGCAACGTACCGATCCAGCAATGCCTCACGCGGCTGCTGCAACAGCAACGCGAATCGGTGATTTGCTACGTCGACATCGACAGCTTCAAACCCTTCAACGATATCTACGGCTACGGCCGCGGCGACGAAGTCCTGTTGTGCCTGGCGCAATGCCTGAACGACCGTGTCGACCCGTCCCGCGACTTCGTCGGCCACATCGGCGGTGATGATTTCCTGCTGGTACTCGGCCCGGAAGACTGGCGCAAACGTTTGAACCAACTGCTGGACGACTTCCAGAGTCAGTGTCGACGCTTCTACCGCAACGAACACCTCGAAGCCGGCTGCTTCACCGCCCCCAACCGCCAGGGCGTACGCCAGGAATTTCCATTGCTGTCCCTGTCCATTGGCGTGGTGCATTTGCATCCAGAAGCTTGTGAGGCAATTGATGCCAGCCAGTTAGCGGAGATGGCATCGCAGGCCAAGCACCACGCGAAGAATGTGCCGGGGTATAGCGTGCATGTGATTGATAGTCTGGTGATGCCGCTGCCTGAAGTCGAATGGCTCACAGGTCATCGCTGAATCATCTGACGCCTTCGCGGGCAAGCCACGCTCCTACAGGTCCAGGTCGTATGCCATTTTTGTGAACGACACATACCTGTAGGAGCGAGGCTCGCCCGCGATGACGCCCGTTCAATCAACACAAACTTCGAAGATTAATTGCTAGCTAAGCGCCAGCCGAAGCCCGCCCCCGCAACCGCCGCCCCACCACATCCAACACATCACACCCATCCCGCAACGGAATGGCACACAACAAAGCAAAATCACTGAGAATGAAAGACTCACACTCGACCGAACCACGCATGGACAGATTTTCCAGCACTTGGGTGACGGCGCGAATTCGATAGCCCGCGGCATCGGTCAAAACTTCGAGCGGCGCGTGGGTATCGACGAACAGGGTGGGCATGTCGTTGCAGTTGCTGGTGAGGGCCATGAAGCGGTTTTCGGGATGGGGGGCTGGTTTTTCGTAGGATGGATCGGGATGAAGACTTTTCATTGTTCAAACCTCTGGTAGCGAAATGGACGCCCCCACCGACCTTCCTACAGGCTTGGGTGGCAGCTATACGCGGGGTAGGAATACCGAGACCAGAGCACTCGGCCACACCGAAGCATGCCCGCGCACAGCCGCCGCAAATGATCTTACGGATGTACATTGCTAACCATAAATCAGATATTGACGCCAAAACGTTATTCTAGTCTTCAAGGGTTCCTACGCCCTACCCCCGAAATTGCGGGGGCAGCTAAAGACTATCCATGGAATCCGCGTCGCACCAGTTCATGGAAATCTCTAGAACTTGAAGGAAATCTCCTAGGACATTGCCCGAAAATTTCGCACGGCGCACGTTAAAAACATATGCCCGCGTCTTTCGCCAGTTCGACGATGAACAATACTTACTCCGCTACTACTTCCAAAAACCACAATCGACCGCACACGCATTGTACCAATTACATTGTTAAATGTGCGCCAACATAATTACCCTTTATCGTAGCCCTTCCAACTCTTTTATCGCAGGAGGGTGCCATCTATCTGCTGAGCGCTTGAACCAACACTTCGCCTTACTTTCATCTTGCGGCACACCGTTCAATCCAATCAAATAAATCTTCCCTAACTCATACTGCGCCTTTGGATTTCCAGCTTCGGCAGCCTTTCTAAATAATTCCACCGCCATTTTTTGATCTTGACTACCCCCACCACTTTCCAACAATATTTTCGCTAAACTTTCCTGAGCATACATATCATTCTGAGCAGCAGCTTTGCCAAACCAAACTTTCGCTTCAGCAACGTTCTTTTCTACACCACGACCTTCTTGGTACAACTCTGCTAATTTACCTTGAGCATAAGGCTGGCCATTTTCAGCCGCCTTTCGATACCAATATGCCGCCTTGACATCATCTTTCTGTACACCACCGCTACCACTTTCGTAAAAACTTGACAATCTAATATGTGACCTTACATAGCCTTGGGCTGCGGACTTATTATAAAGCTCCAGAGCCAATTCTTCGTTCTTCGGTATATTTTTCGAAATGGCTCCCCCCTCATACAATTGAGCTAAGCCAAATTGGCCATGAGGATTGCCTTGATCTGCAGAGCGCCGATACCACACAAACGCCTCCTCTTCATCTTTCCGATTCCACGATCTTATAAGAGATTGCCCAAGTGCCGCTTGCGCCTCAGCGTTTCCTTGCTCTGCAGACTTACGATACCAGTAATCTGAAAAATTCTTTCCGATGTCGACAGCGTTGCAGAGATCCTCATGCACTGCATGCCCAAAAGCTAGTTGACTCAAGGCATCACCTTTCAATGCCATTTTATGTAAATCCACAACTTCTGATTCACACCTACCTGCCTCCATTGCAGCAAGCAAATCAATCGGTTGCTCACTCGCAAACCTCCTATTAGAAATCCCCAAAGAAACTGCCAAAACTATCAACCCAACACCAGAAATCCGTAACCAGCCCTTCATTTAAATATTTTCTCAATAAATCAACCATAAAAAATGACAAATTTATTTTGTGCAACTCAATGAGACATCTCGTAAAAAATAAACTCGCCGCCCCTGCAAAATAAAAAACTCGCATCAAGAAAGATCATTCGCCTTCCTTTTGATATCGCTGTAAACACGCCAGCAACACCTTCATAAATTTCGCCTGATCCACAACAGCATCATCAAAGTAAGTAGTCATTCGCTCAAAAACTCGATCAAAATTGTCATTTTCGCTCAAGAAGTAGGCCACCGTATTAATTAAAGTTTCTCTACCCTTCTGTTCATAGGCAAAAAACTCTGGCCTCAGTACCAGATCGAACAAATCAGTGAGCTCTTTCTCATCGTTTACATTCTTAGAAGCAATTAGCGCCTCTCTCTCTTCATCGTCAGCATTTTCTATATCAAACACAAACAGCAGCCCGCGTATATTTTCAATATTGTATAAGTTTTTCATCAATCAAAATCCGCATATGCAGTTTTAGGTCGGCCAGAATTATCTAATATAACTATAGCCTTTGTTTGCTGACCATACTCCAAGTTTCCTCGTTTGAACCCTTCACCAATTTTCTTCCCCATATCGAAAGCTAGGCGAGAAGTCTCCAAATTGGTATATCGCAAGATCAATTGTGCTCTATATATTGAATTAAGCTGATCCCTATGACTAAGAAAATGAGTCGCCGCTGTGGGTATCTTAGGTTGACCCTCTCTCCTTCCGTTGCCATATGTCTCAACTATTCCCGTTGTTGGATTTTTTGCTGATCTAACCCTCTCAAGCTGGGATCGCAAAGTAGTCTGCGCTCCATGTTTTTCTAAGAAATGCCCACCTGGAGTAGCGCGTTCCATCTCGTCCAACCGCCGGTAGGCATTTTCCTCGGCTAGTTCATCAATCCTTTCACGCCGCTGCTCAGCCGTCATTTTCGGCAGCTGCGGTTCACCTTCATCAACTCTAGCGCCAACAACACCATCCGGTGCCGAGCACCCCGCCTTATTCCCCCCCGGACAATTCCCACTCAACCCCAACGGATCCACCCACCCCGTCGGATTGCGCGTGTACTGGTAGGCGTTCAGCCCACCCGCCAGCTTCACCGGGTCCGGCGTCAGATAACGTCCGCTGTCCGGTTGGTAATAGCGGTGGCGGTTGTAGTGCAGGCCGGTTTCGGTGTCGCAGTACTGGCCCTGGAAGCACAGCGGTTGTTCCAACTGTTCGCCACTGCCGTGGGTTAGCTCGCGGAGTTGGCCGTAGGCGCTGTATTGCGCCGACCAGACGATCTCGCCGCTGTGATCGGTGAGTTCCTGCGGGGTGCCGAGGTGGTCGAGTTGGTAGTAGAACGAGCGGGCGTTTTTCGGGCCTTTGCCGTCGAGCAGGGCCAGTGGGCGGAAGCTGTTGGGCTCGTAGAGGTAGCTGCGGTAGTGGGTTTGGCTGCTTTCGGCGACAAGTTGGTCACCTTGCCAGAAGAAGCTGGTGGTGTGGCCGTCGACGGTTTTGTCGATGCGCCGGCCGAAGGCGTCGTAGCGGTAGGACGCCTGGCGGCCGTCCGGCAGGCTGACGCCGATCAGCCGGTGCTGGCTGTCGTAGCGGTAGTCGGTGGTGTGTTGGCCGCGACGTTCGCGGATCAGGTTGCCGAAGGCGTCGTAGGCGTAATGGCGGTCGCCGTGGCGCAGCAGGCGGTTGCCCTTGAGGTGCCAGGGGCCGGGGCGGTCGTGGATCAGCAGGTTGCCGGCCGGGTCGTGGCTGAAGTGCTCCGGGGTTTGTTCGCGGGCGTGGTGCACCCGGGTCAGGCGCTCGAGCGGGTCGTACTGGTAGCGGCGCAGGCCGTGGCGGGTGTCGCCGATGTGCAGGAGGTTGCCGTTGGCGGCGTAGGCATAATCGCGGCGGTACAGTTGACGCTGGTGTTGGCTGACAGCGTGGGCCTGCAAGCGCCCCTGATCGTCGTAGGCATAATCGCTGTGCAGCCGGCCTTGCTGGCGCTGGCGTTCGCGACCGAATTCGAACTGATGAGCGGTGAGACGCGTGCCATTAAGGTCGATGGCGCTCAGCGCTCCACCTTTAGCGCGGTGATATTGCAGGCGGCTGTTGTCCGGCAGGCGCAGGTGCTGCAACTGACTGCTGGCGTCGTAGCCGTAGCGCAGGGTGCCCCAGCCCTGGTGCTCGGTGATCAGCCGGTCCAGGGCGTCGTACTCGAACGCCAGCGGGTGGTCCTGGCCGTCGTCGACGCTGACCAGCCGCCCCAAGCGGTCATAGCGGTATTCGACCTTGCTCCCGTCGGGCAGGGTCTTGACCAGCAAACGGCCGGCGCTGTCGCGTGCATAGCCGGTGACTAACGACGAACCGTCATCGCCGAATTCGGTCTTTTCCCGCAACTGGCCGTTGAGGTCGTAGGCGTAGGCCGTGCGCCGGCCGTCGAAGCCGGTTTCCTGTCGAATCAAACCACCGGGGGTGTAGTCCAGGCGGTATTTATCGCCGACTTCGTTCTCGATCTCGGTCAGCAACAGCTGCGCGTGGTCGTAGCGGTACTTGAGCTGGGTGCCGTCGGGGTTGATTCGCCGGCTGACCCGGTGCAGGTCGTCGGCGTATTCGTAGCGGGTGACACACTCCAGTTCGTCGCGCTCGGCGGTGACCTGGCCGTAGGCGTTGTAGCTGAAACGACGGCTGGCGCCGCTCGGCAGTGTCGTCTGTAACAGGCGGCCGACCGCGTCCCACTGCTCACGGCTGATGGCGCCGAATGCGTCCTGGGTCGTGGTCCGCCGCCCCAGGGCGTCGTAGGCAAACTGCCGACGCCCGCCGTCGGGCAGGGTTTCCTCGAGCAGTTGGCCGAGGCCGTTCCAGCGCAAGCGATGCAGGCTGCGGTCCGGGTAGCGGATCAGCACCAGGCGGCCTTGCGCGTCGTATTCGTGGTAGGTGCTCTGGCCGTCGGGGTCGATCAGCCAGGTGATGTCGCCCTGGGCATTGCGCTGGTAGGTCCACTTGGCCTGACCGCGATACCGCGCGTGCAGGAAACCGTTGCGGTACTCGTAGGACGTCGGTTCGTCGTCGGGCGGAATCAGCGCGATCAGCCGACCGACTTCGTCGTAGTGGTATTCGGTGACGGCGCCGAGGGCATCCTGTTCGGCGATCAGCCGGCCCTGGGCGTCATAGGTCTTGTGCTGTTCGCCGCCGTCGGCCGCGCGCCGATGCACCAGCCGCGCCTGCTCGTCGTGGACGTAGCGTTCCTGGCTGCCATCGGCGTGCCTGAGCGTCACCCCGCCGTCGTCGTCCCAGGCGTAGCGGGTGTCCATCTGCGCAAAGGACGCCCAATGGCGGATGCAGCGCGCGGCCTTGCCGGAGCGTTGCCACTCCCAGTAGAAACTCGCACCGCCAGCCAGCTGCCGCTGCAGGATGACGTGCTGTTCGTCGTAGTCGTAGCGCTCGGATTCACCAACGGCGTTGCTCGCCGCGATCAGCCGGCCACGGCCGTCGTAGCGGTAGCTGACCAGGGTTTGTTCGGTGCGCCAACCGGGTTCCTGGTCGTCGGCCGGATGCCAGCGTTGGTAGTCGACGGCGATCAGGTGCTGGCGGTCATAGCGCAGGTGCAGGCAGCGCCCGGCACCGTTGTCCAGGCGCTGGATGCGCTCGGCCAGGTCGCGCTGCACGCTCAGCCGGTTGCCGTAGGCGTCGCTGATCGCGCTCAGGCGGCCGTGCTGGAAGTGATAGAAGCGCGGTGATTCACCGGCCAGGGCGAGAATCAGCTCCTCCGGCGTTTCCCCGAGAAAGATCGCCGCCCGCGACAGGCTGTTGTGGATTGCCGGACGCGTCAGAGTCGGCAGCGGAAACGGCGTGCGGCGGTTCTCCGAATCGATCCAGGTGACGCTATCGCCGTCGATCTCCAGGCGCTGGCTCAGCGAATGGCTCCAGCCGAAACCGAGGCCGCTGTCGATTTCCACCGCGCTGGTGCGATACAGGCGGGTGAACTCGAACGGCAGAATCCCGTCGAGCGTGGCATCGGTGAGGGTCAGCAGTTCTTCGCCGGTGACCAGCGATACCGGGCAACCGTGGGTGGCGGTGTGCCCAGCGGGCTCGGCGCTGTCGCCGTTGGGGTTTTTGGCTTGAACCGGAGCGTCGTGGTGAGGTTCGTCTTTCTTCAGCGTGGTGTTGTTGCGCGCGTTCCAGCGCACCTGCATCCGACCTTTTTTCAGCCCCGCTGCGATGCCCCGGGCGGCGACTTTTTTGTAGTGCTCGACGTAGTCAATGACAGTTTTGAGGATCGAGAACAACGCCTCGACCAGCCGCAAAACCGCATTGATCAACTGCGTTCCATGGCGCGCCAAACGCATCGTCAGATACGCAATGCCTGCCCCGGCAGCGGCAAAGGTCAGGACAACCGCGATCAGGATGTCGATCAGCAACTCCACCACCCGCATCGACACAGCCTTGGCCGTTTCACCGGCAATCAAGCTGGGTGGCAGCATTTCCAGCCACAGGCTGGCAGCGCGCAACAGCAAACACAGCGCCGCCTCGTCACTGGCCAGCAGCTGGATTTTCGCCATCGTCTCCGGTGTTTTTTCCGCCAACGCCTTCAACTGAGCAGCGCTGCTACCCAGTCGATCAATAAACTTGCCGGGATCCTGGAGAATGTCCGAAAGGAGATTGATGCCATCCCACACGCCTTCAATTGCAGCCCAACTGCCAGCCAACATCCCGTTGCCCACAGCCAAAAAAGTCGACTGCGACCACTGCGGCCTGAACCCTTCCCACTCGCTGCGCAGCCACTGCTCCAGCGTCTGCGTCAGTCCGTCATAGGATTGGAAAAGCTCATCGAGCTGATTCGGCGTGACCTCGCTCTGCACCCGTACGCGGTAGAACTTGCCCGCCTCTCCCCTGAACTGCCCCTTGCCGTTTTCATCCAACATGACGGGCGTCGACTGACCGCCCTCAACCGCAATCACATCGACCTGAATATTCCCCAGCGCAATGTCGTACACCGACTCGAACTTGCTCTCGATCTGCAGAACTCCGACCTTCGGGCACTGCGCTACCGCCGAGATAAAATCGTCGTCACCACTGCTGACAGCGGTGCTGGTGCTCCCCAACTTGATCACCCGTTCCATGCCCATGAGCGAGGGCAAGTCAGCGGCGTGGCTGAACCTGTCGGCGGTCTGACTGAACCAACGCGAGACCTGTTGGCGATAGAGCGTCAGCGTGTTTGGAAAATGCTCGA
Source organism: Pseudomonas putida (assembly GCF_050990305.1). Taxonomy (GTDB): domain Bacteria; phylum Pseudomonadota; class Gammaproteobacteria; order Pseudomonadales; family Pseudomonadaceae; genus Aquipseudomonas; species Aquipseudomonas putida_AH. The sequence continues at coordinate 4,814,739 of NZ_CP158817.1, forward strand.
GCTCCTGTTCGATCCGGGCGATGTGATCCATCAGCCCACCGATACGCAGGAAGTGACATGTAAAAACGGGTCAAACACGAGCAATCCCTCGCACAGGAAATAGGGCGCGAGGGACTTTGCGGGGGATCAGCGGGGAAAGAAGTCAGATAAGGACGTGTTTCGTGTAGGGCGATTCGCTAAAACCGCTTCGCCCATAAAAAAGTGGCGCAGGAGTTTCCTCCTGCGCCACCCGGATCTGTCAGATAAATCGGTTTTACTCCGTGGAATTGCGCGAGGCCAGTTCCTGAAGTTTTATCGGCGCCAGTGGGTGCCCAGCCTTCGCAGCCATTCGCCAGAACCGAGCCGCTTCGACCGGGTCCGGCGCCTTGCTTGGGGTCCCGGCAAGACTGATCACCCCCACTTGATAAGCCGCTTTGCCATCACCGGCCAATGCCGCCAGGCGCAGCAAACGAATCCCCTCTTCGCGCGCGCCCAGACCAACACCACGAAAGGTCAGGATATGGCCATAAAAACTCTGGGCGCCGACATCGCCCAGGTTCGCCATCCGGGCGAACTGCCCTTCAAGCCAGCTCCAGCCTCGGGGTTGGCGCACAAACCACTGCCAGTGAAACAGCCGGCGAGCAAGCCAGTAATTGACCCGCGCCTTGAGCCTGAAAAACACTCAGGCCTCAGCCGACTCGGGGTATTCGTATTCGAACACCCGCACCACTTCCGAGGCATGCCAGGAAGCGGCAGCGACACCATCGGACGGCCCGGAAAATCGCCCAAGACGCTCGACACACTCGAAGAAACCCGTGCGCGGCAATCGACTCGCCCCCTGGCTGATCACCAACGAACTGCGCAAGGGTTGCTCGGCCTTGGCGTCCAGCGCGGCCAGATGCTCAAGTGCGGCCGTCAGGGTTTGCATGGCGGGCGTGGGCAACTGCAAACGCTCCAACAATGCCCGATAAGTCAGGAGGTGACGCTGACGGCGCGCCTGATCCAGCTCGCCCAGCAATCCGTCCCAATGTTGACGACTGATGCGTACGCTCACGATTCATCCCTCCACCCCGGCACCGTCAATTCCCAGGCCAGGCTGCGGCGAATTGCGGCGTCGGGCTGACGCTCGCCACTTTCGATCATGGCCAGATAAGACGGGCTGATGCCTACCGTGCGGGCGAGCGCCTCGATGGCGATGCCCTTCCCTTCGCGCAAACTGCGTAGTTGATCAAGACCCGGAAGAATCGGGTCCTGGGTTGCCACATTCGGCGTTGGGGCCGGACGCGACGGTGCTTCGTTGATGCCTGCTGCTTTCAGTAATGCCTGATACTGAGCCCATGGCAGAACCGCGTACTCTGGTTCGCCTTCGCGTGTAATTATCTGAATATCCATGACTACCCCGTAGGACAACAACACTTAGCGAGTCGGCACTTTTCCTTTGAAGTGTAATCCTAACAGCGGCTAAGGTCGCGGGGGGTATCTATCTATAGATGAGAGTTGTTCGGCTCAACGTTTTTTCGGTCCCTGAAGTTGGAGTTGTTCAGGCGTATCAGGCAAGCGTTCGACCACCGCGAGTTTCTCGGGCACCTGACGATTGCGCCAGACGCGAAAGGCATTGAGTTCATCATCGAGAACTTTCATCAGCCACCCCAGAACAGCGATGTCATCGAGCATGCCGAACACGGGAAGGAAGTCCGGAATCGCGTCCAGCGGACTGAGGAAGTACATCAAGCCGGCTACAACCGATACTACGGCCTTGGGACTGATCGCACGGTACTCACCGCGCCAGTACGCCAGGCAAAGTGCCTGCAACAGGCTCAGATCATCCTTGAGCTTGCCCAGTCGGTTACCCTGATTGGCCGCTTTATTGGCCACCGCGAACAGCAAGGTCGGCAAGCGCCCACGTGCCAGCAGGCGTCCTGCCAAGGGCAAGAAACGAGCAAAATTCCAAGGTGCTTTCATGGGGTTCTCCCGCGCGAATGTTATCCACACAAATTGTGGATAACCTTGTGAACAGAGCTGCTTTTCACGGCTGAAAGCCCCGCTGCACAAGGGCTGAGCTTAGATCGGGCGTTTTTTACTCATCAAAAAAAACCCAATAATTCATTGACTTGGCGCTCTGGCGCGGTTAGCGCCGCTCTCACAATGGCTATGACTACAGCCTGCAACATCTGTTCGATTTGTTTACCCGTACCGCACGCCAGATGCAACAACGCCCCGCATGAGCGAGGCGTTGTTTTTAAAGCAGACGCTGATTACTTGGCGGCGTCTTCTTTTGCTGGATCCTTGATGGCCAGCAGTTCCAGGTCGAATACCAGCACCGAGTTGGCTGGAATCGCCGGGCTTGGGCTTTGCGCGCCGTAAGCCAGATCGCTTGGAATGTACAACTTGTACTTCTCGCCGACGTGCATCAGTTGCAGGCCTTCGACCCAACCTGGAATCACACCGCTGACCGGCAGATCGATCGGGCTGCCGCGCTCGACGGAGCTGTCGAAAACGGTGCCATTGGTCAGCTTGCCGGTGTAGTGAACAGTCACGACGTCAGTCGGCTTGGGCTGAGGACCATCGGCTTTCTTTTCCACTTCGTACTGCAAGCCGGAAGCGGTGGTTACGACGCCAGCTTTCTTGGCGTTTTCTTCGAGGAATTTCTTGCCAGCGGCTGCCGACTCTTCGCTCATCTTGGCCATACGCTCTTCGGCACGCTTTTGCAGTGCTGCGAAGGCTTCAACCAGCTCCTCGTCTTTGAGCTTCTGCTCTTTCTTGCCAACGGCATCTTCGATGCCCTGGGCTACGGCTTTGGAATCCAGGTCATCCATGCCTTCCTGAGCCAGGCTCTTGCCCATGTTCAGGCCAATGCCGTAGGAAGCTTTTTGCGCCGGGGTTTTCAGCTCTACGCTGGTCTGCGAGTCACAACCCGCGAGTACCAGGCTAACCAGGGCCACCGCCGCCGCCAACCGATGCTGTTTCATGCTATTTCCTTGTTCATTCGCCTAAAGGGCAATCGAGTAAAGCCGCGAGCTTATCAGGCGGCCACGACCAATGGCTACCGGCATGAGAGCCAGAGATTTCTGATAAGTTCAGGTGTTTAAACGCTTTTCGCAGTGTAGATGATGAAACTTCTGTCATCTCGCTCCCACACAGACAAATTCTTCATCCCTCACATCTGGCGTAATGGCCACTTGCTGCCCATTGGGTGCCCAGGCATAACGGGAGAACAAATCGACAAGGATGTTCATCTTGCGCCTGATTATCCGCTTGTTGGTGCTGATCGTTGGCCTATTGAGCGTGGGCTTGGCCGTGGTTCTGTACTACGTTGCCAACCCGAAACTGCCGCTTTGGACACCCGCGCAACAGGTGAATTACCTGGATCAGTGGAGCGCCGACGACCGCCAAACCTATTACTTCACGCCCCAGGGCACTCAGGTCAAAGGCTTGCGTTATGACTGGTTCACGGCCCTTGAACTGCCCTTCTCACAGCAACGTTTCGCCGCCCCTGAATATCTAGCGCGCTTCGGTTTCCTGATCGACCCCAAGCAGAAACCCACACCGAACAACCCCGGCAACCTGCCCGTCGGTTTCGCCCGACATCAAAATCCTGGCAGCCCCGATGCATTTCTGGATATTACCTGCGCCGCCTGTCACACCGGAGAACTTCGTTTCAAAGGGCAAGCCGTACGTATCGATGGCGGCTCCGCACAGCATGTACTGCCCTCCAGCGTTCCTACACTCAAAGGTGGCAGTTTCGGACAAGCCTTGGTGGCGAGCCTGGCCTCGACTTACTACAACCCATGGAAGTTCGAACGCTTCGCCCGCAAAGTGCTGGGCCCTGACTACGAGGTTCGACACGAGCAACTGCGCAAGGAATTCAAAGGCTCGCTCGATACCTTCTTCAAAGCGGCCTGGAACGACACCCATCGCGGACTCTACCCGACCGAAGAAGGCCCCGGGGCGTAACCGTACCCGCGCAGGACTTCGACACACCGGCGCTGAACCTGCAGTGTGACAATCAGTCTTTCAATCCATGGTTTGGTATTGAGGCGCATCGCCCGATTGGCGGCATCAACCGGCTGCGTAAAGCCGTTTATGAGGCTGTCAGTGATTACCGACATGCTCGCAATGCGGGGCAATAAACCAACATCGAACTGTAGGAGCGAGCATGCTCGCGAAGAAACTGAGAACACCGCAGAGTGTCTGGCATCCCGCGTTATCGTTGACGACCATCGCGAGCATGCTCGCTCCTACAGGGACATGGACTGTCAAATCCCAGACGACAAAAAGCCCGCACAAGGCGGGCTTTCTGTGTGGTGACCTGGCGTTCAGTGTTCCAGGTTACCGAATATGGCGCAGCGGACGGGACTCGAACCCGCGACCCCCGGCGTGACAGGCCGGTATTCTAACCGACTGAACTACCGCTGCGCGTAGCGTTGAAAGTGGTGGGTGATGACGGGATCGAACCGCCGACATTCTGCTTGTAAGGCAGACGCTCTCCCAGCTGAGCTAATCACCCTTTACCTTCGTTGCGGGGCGCATTATGCCACAGGTTTTCGTAAAGTGTTGATTTAATTGATAAATTTTTCAAAAAAATCTGAAAACCGGTGAAACGATGCAAACCGCGAAACAACAGACAGAAAAAAACCCGCATCAGCGGGCTTTTTCCGTGGTGACCTGGCGTTCAGTGTTCCAGGTTACCGAATATGGCGCAGCGGACGGGACTCGAACCCGCGACCCCCGGCGTGACAGGCCGGTATTCTAACCGACTGAACTACCGCTGCGCGTAACACTGAATGCGAATGGTGGGTGATGACGGGATCGAACCGCCGACATTCTGCTTGTAAGGCAGACGCTCTCCCAGCTGAGCTAATCACCCTTCACGTTCGGTGTGGCGCGCATTCTACGGAGCGACCCTACCTCTGGCAAGCACTTTTTTAATTAATTTTTTCATGCCTTCCAAAGGCTTAGAGAAGGGTTGGCCTATGACACACGGAGGACAATAATGCCCCCCTTTGTATAAAGGAGAGAGTCACCCCATGTGGTTCAAGAACCTGCTTATCTATCGCCTGACCCAAGATCTGCCTGTTGATGCCGAGGCGTTGGAAACTGCACTGGCCACCAAACTGGCGCGCCCATGTGCAAGCCAGGAGTTGACCACCTACGGTTTCGTCGCACCGTTCGGCAAGGGCGAAGATGCACCGCTGGTTCATGTCAGCGGTGACTTCCTGCTGATCAGTGCGCGCAAGGAAGAACGCATTCTTCCGGGGAGCGTCGTGCGTGATGCGGTGAAGGAAAAGGTCGAAGAGATCGAAGCCGAGCAAATGCGCAAGGTCTATAAAAAGGAACGCGATCAGATCAAGGATGAAATCGTCCAGGCGTTCCTGCCGCGCGCCTTTATCCGTCGCTCGTCGACCTTCGCCGCCATTGCGCCCAAGCAAGGCCTGATCCTGGTCAACTCGGCCAGCCCCAAGCGCGCCGAAGACCTGCTGTCGACCCTGCGTGAAGTGATTGGCACCCTGCCCGTTCGCCCTTTGACCGTGAAAATGTCTCCGACCGCCACCATGACCGAGTGGGTCACCACCCAGAAAGCCGCGGACGATTTCTTCGTGCTGGACGAGTGCGAACTGCGCGATACCCACGAAGACGGCGGCATCGTGCGCTGCAAGCGCCAGGACCTGACCAGCGAAGAAATCCAGCTGCACCTGAGCACCGGCAAAGTGGTCACGCAGTTGTCGCTGGCGTGGCAGGACAAACTGTCCTTCGTCCTCGACGACAAAATGGTGGTCAAGCGCCTGAAGTTCGAAGACCTGTTGCAAGACCAGGCGGAACAGGACGGTGGCGACGAAGCCCTCGGCCAGCTGGACGCCAGCTTCACTCTGATGATGCTGACCTTCGGCGATTTCCTGCCGGCGCTGGTTGAAGCGCTGGGTGGCGAGGAGACACCACAGGGCATCTGATTGCCTTGATCCTTGGCGTTTGAAAAAGATCGCAGCCTGCGGCAGCTCCTACACAGGGATTCGCATTTCCCTTTAGGAACTGCCGCAGGCTGCGATCTTTTTTATAAGCAGCGTATGCTTAGCTCCCTAACGCTTTTACATAACAAGGAACAAGCCATGCGCGCACTGGCTGCATTGAGTCGTTTTGTCGGCAACACCTTCGCTTACTGGGTTCTGATTTTCGCCGTCGTGGCCTTCCTGCAACCGGCATGGTTCATCGGCCTCAAAGGCGCCATCGTGCCGCTGTTGGGGCTGGTGATGTTCGGCATGGGCCTGACCCTCAAGCTCGAAGACTTCGCCGAAGTCGCTCGTCATCCGTGGCGTGTGGCGTTGGGTGTGGTGGCGCATTTCGTGATCATGCCCGGTGTGGCGTGGTTGCTCTGCCAGGCCTTCCATTTGCCGCCGGAGATTGCCGTCGGAGTGATCCTGGTCGGTTGCTGCCCAAGCGGCACCTCGTCGAACGTGATGACCTGGCTGGCACGCGGGGATCTGGCGCTGTCTGTCGCCATTGCGGCCGTCACTACCCTCCTCGCCCCGTTGTTGACCCCAGCGCTGATCTGGCTGCTGGCGTCGGCCTGGCTGCCGGTCTCGTTCATGGAATTGTTCTGGTCGATCCTGCAAGTGGTACTGCTGCCGATCGTATTGGGTGTCGTTGCCCAGCGTTTGTTGGGTGATCGGGTTCGTCACGCAGTGGACGTGTTGCCGCTGGTGTCGGTAGTGAGCATCGTGATCATCGTTACCGCCGTGGTTGCCGCCAGCCAGGCCAAGATTGCCGAATCCGGCCTGCTGATCATGGCCGTGGTCATGCTGCATAACAGCTTTGGCTACCTGCTGGGTTACTTCACCGGCCGCCTGTTCAAGCTGCCACTGGCCCAGCGCAAATCTCTGGCCCTGGAAGTCGGTATGCAGAACTCGGGGTTGGGTGCCGCCTTGGCCAGCGCGCACTTCTCGCCGCTGGCAGCGGTGCCAAGCGCGCTGTTCAGCGTTTGGCACAACATCTCTGGGGCATTGCTGTCGACGTACTTCCGCCGCATGAGCGAGAAAGAAGACCGCAAAATCGCTGCTCAGCAAGCCACCGACTGATCCAAAACTTGATCCCCGGATTAATGCTGGGCACTATATTGCGCAACGCGAGGACGACCTCGCGGCTCGATCGAGTCATTAATCTGGGGACGACCCCGTCAATCGATGGAGGTCTCTCATGTCCTGGATCATTCTGTTTTTCGCCGGCCTGTTCGAAGTCGGCTGGGCCGTAGGCCTGAAGTACACCGACGGTTTCAGCCGTCCGCTCCCCACCGCCCTCACCGTCGCGGCCATGGCTGTCAGCCTTGGCTTGTTGGGCCTTGCCATGAAGGAATTGCCGCTGGGCACGGCCTATGCGATCTGGACCGGCGTGGGTGCCGTGGGCACGGTGATTGCCGGGATCATTTTGTTCGGTGAGTCGATGGCACTGGTGCGGTTGGCCAGTGTGGCGTTGATCGTCACCGGGTTGATTGGGCTCAAGGTTAGCGCTTAACCGAGAGACTGCCTTCGCGGGCAAGCCTCGCGCCTACAGGCTTACATCGATCCTGTAGGAGCGAGGCTTGCCTGCGAAGAGGCCCGCCCACTCGCCCGCTATCTAACGCCCCCCCGCAAATCCCCCACCATCTGTTGCAATCTGGCCGGCTGCGCCACCTCGACCGCCACCGCCTCTCCCGCCACCAGGGTCACCCGCGACCACAACCGACGAAACAGCCCCTTGGCTGGATCACGGCTGAAGAAACTCCCCCACAACCCCTGCAACGCCAGTGGAATAACCGGCACCGGCGTCTCCTCGAGTATCCGCGTCAACCCGCCCTTGAACTCGTTGATCTCACCATCGGCGGTCAATTTTCCTTCAGGGAAAATGCACACCAGCTCGCCGTCCTTCAGATAACGAGCAATGCGCGTGAAGGCTTGTTCGTAGATCAGGATATCTTCCTGGCGACCCGCAATCGGAATCGTCCCGGCGGTTCGGAAGATGAAGTTGAGCACCGGCAGGTTGTAGATCTTGTAGTACATGACAAAGCGAATCGGCCGACGCACCGCACCGCCAATCAGTAAGGCATCGACGAACGACACGTGATTGCACACCAGCAGCGCCGCGCCTTCTTCGGGGATCAAGTCCAGATTGCGATGCTCCACGCGGTACATGGAATGGCTAAGCAGCCAGATCATGAAACGCATGGTGAACTCGGGGACAATCTTGAAGATGTAGGCATTGACGCCGATGTTGAGCAACGACACCACCAGGAACAACTGCGGGATCGACAGCTTTAACAGGCTCAACAGGATGATCGAGACAATGGCCGACACCACCATGAACAAGGCGTTGAGAATGTTGTTGGCGGCAATGACCCGCGCCCGTTCGTTTTCGGCGGTGCGGGACTGGATCAACGCGTACAGCGGCACAATGTAGAAACCACCGAAAATCCCCAGGCCGAGGATGTCGATCAACACCAGCCACGTATGGCCAAATCCAAGAACTTCGATCCAGCCATGCCCCGCCACGCTGTCCGGAATCCCGCCGGAATGCCACCACAGCAAAAGACCAAATACGGTCAGGCCGAACGAACCGAACGGCACCAGACCGATTTCGACTTTACGCCCGGAGAGTTTCTCGCAAAGCATCGACCCCACGGCTATACCGACCGAAAACACCGTCAGAATCAGCGTCACCACGGTTTCGTCGCCGTGCATCCAGTCCTTGGCGTAGGCCGGAATTTGCGTCAGATAAATCGCCCCGACAAACCAGAACCATGAGTTGCCGACAATCGAGCGCGACACCGCAGGCGTTTGCCCAAGGCCCAGCTTCAACGTGGCCCAGGACTGGCTAAAGATATTCCAGTTCAGGCGCATTTGCGGTGAAGCGGCCGCCGCCCGCGGAATCCCGCGACTGGCCAGATAACCGAGTACGGCGATGCCGATGATCGCTGTGGACACCACCGGCGCGTAATGACTGGAGGACATCATGATCCCGGCACCGATGGTCCCTGCCAGGATCGCCAGGAAGGTGCCCATTTCCACCAGACCGTTGCCACCGACCAGTTCGTCTTCACGTAGGGCCTGGGGCAGGATCGAGTATTTGACCGGCCCGAACAGCGCCGAATGTGTACCCATGGCGAACAGCGCCAGCAACATCAGCGATAGATGATCGAACATGAATCCGACCGCGCCGACCGCCATGATGGCGATTTCCCCGAGCTTGATCAGACGGATCAACGCGTCCTTGGCGAATTTCTCACCAAACTGCCCGGCCAGCGCCGAGAACAAAAAGAACGGCAGGATGAACAGCAGCGCACACAGGTTGACCCAGATTGAACGATCACCGTCGAGGGTGAGCTTGTACAAAATGGCCAGGATCAACGACTGCTTGAAGATGTTGTCGTTGAACGCCCCGAGGGACTGGGTCACGAAAAACGGCAGGAAGCGCCGGGTACGCAGCAAGGTGAACTGTGAGGGGTGACTCATCTTCCATGTGTCCCTGATTTTAGAGAGTGGCCTGAATACAGTGATTGGAATGCCGCACACCGATCCAGGCCACACATTACCTAAAATCAGCGGCTCATTTCTTCAATCCGGCAATGCACGGCGAAACAAACAGCTCGCCCCGCCACGCGCCCTGCACCGTGCGCCTGCCGACAATCAGCCACATCACGGCCAGCAACGACACCAAGACGCAACCGAAGACACTGAAAAATCCGAGATGCAGCGTGCTGGCCAGTTTCAACGTTGCCAGCGAATAGACGCCCAACGGAAAGGTAAAACCCCACCAGCCAAGGTTGAATGGAATGCCCTCGCGCAGATAACGCAAGGTGATGAGTACCGCCATCAGCATCCACCACAAACCGAAGCCCCACAACGTAATGCCGGCCACCAGGCCCAACCCGGCGGCGATCTCACCGATACCCGGCAAACCATTGGCGGCAAAAATCGCCGGCGCGTCGGCGCCCAGCAGCAACATGCCCAGGGCCCCGGTGCCAATCGGACCAAGCGCCAGCCAGCTCGAAGCGGCCATGTTTTCGTGGGGCAGCTTATGCAGCGCCATGCGCAACAACAGAATGGTCAGAATGCTGAACGCCACCGGCAGGGAAAAGGCCCACAGCACATAGCTGGTCACCAGCACCACCAGTTGCGAATGGGCGTCGGCCAGATGCGGCGCCAACAGGCCACCGCTGGCAGCCGCCACTTCCGCCGCCACCACAGGCAACAACCACACGGCGGTCATCTGGTCGATGCTGTGCTCCTGGCGGGTGAACATCATGTAGGGAATCAGCACCCCGCACGCCAATGACATTGCTACGTCCAGCCACCACAAGGTTTCGGCCAACTGAATCACGCCATCGCCCCAACGCGGCAGGCCGAACACCAGGAAACCGTTGATGATGGTCGCCAGGCCCATGGGAATGGTGCCGAAAAACATCGAAACCGTGGAATGGCCAAAAATTCGCCGGGCCTCATCGAAAAACAGCACCCAACGTGCCGCATACAACGCGGTGAACAGCAGGAACAACACGATATTGAACTGCCAGAGCGCTTCGGCAATGGCGTGCAAAACGGGATTGGCGACGGGCAACTGTGCCAATGCCAGCGCCAGCACGCCGGTGCCCATGGTGGCGGCGAACCAGTTAGGGGTGAACTGACGAATCACTTCACGCGGATGCTGCAGGTGACTGAAAGGCTTGATGCCGGGTTTAGCGGTATTGGTGCATGTCATGGCTAACTCCTGTCCTCAGGTGAGGTGGAGGCCATCATAGATCCGAATAGAATATCTATATAACGGGTAATATCTCTATAAGTTATCTGTTTTACAGATGATACTGGTCATGACAACGCGGTGCCTTGATTGGGCACCGCGCTTTCAGGGTCAACCAGCGGCATTGCAAACACTGGCAGCGCGCTGTCGCATCATCGCCAGCAACGCCCCAAACGACAGAATGATCAGCACACCGGCATATCCATCGGTGGTCGTTACCAGACCAAAAGCGTGGGCGAGGTTGCCGGCCAACAAGGAAGGCAGGCAGAACGCCAGGTAACTGAGCACGTAATACGCCGACATCAAGCCGGCCCGCTCGTGCGGTAACGCCAGCGGAACCAAGCTGCGTACCGTACCGAGGAAACCGGCGCCGAAGCCGCAACCGGCGATGAGTGTGCCCACGAAAAACAAGGCAAGGCTGGCGCTGTGCACGCCGATCAGAATCAGGATGATCCCCGCCGGCAGCGAGATGGCACCTATTCGAAGCCCCAGGGTGGCCGGCCGATTACGCAGGGTGAAAATCATCAGCGCGCCGGTCATCGTCAACGCCGCCACGGTCGATCCGCCGATCAGGTTCGACGTCGAGCCTGTGGCCGCACGCACCAACGAGGGTGCCAGGGAAGCAAAGAAACCGCCGAGTGCCCAGGTCGCCGTATTGAGCGGCAGCAACCGCCACAAGGTAGAACGTGCCTGCACCGGCACATGCAAGGTCGGGCGCAATGAGGACCACGCACCAGGCTGTGGCGAGACACTTTCCGGCAAGCGCCAGACATACACGGCTTGCATCCCGAACAGCGCCAGTAACAGCCAGTAGGTCAAATGCAACGGCGCCGGTGCGAATTCGGCCAATAATCCACAACCCAATCCACCCAATGCCATGCCTATCAGGGGTGCCACACTATTGATCAGCGGCCCCTGCTGGCGGTCGGTATCGAGCAGCGTGGCACTCAACACCGCGGTCGCCATGCCGGTAGCGAAACCTTGTAGCACCCGGGCACTGATCAGCCAGGCGACGTTATCGGCGTAGATGAACAGCAGCATTGCCACACTGTTGAGCAGCACTGCCGTGAAGATGACGGGTTTGCGCCCCAGATGATCCGAGAGCGAGCCGACCGTCAGCAGCGCCACCAACAAACTGAGCGCGTATACGCCGAAGATCACCGTCAAGATGGCCGCAGAGAAATGCAGCTGCTCTTGATACAGGTGATACAAGGGCGTCGGCGCGGTGGAAGCCGCCAGAAAACTCAGCAAGGTGATGGCCAGAAACCACAGACTGGCACGATTTGAATGGGTACTGGACATGAGCACGCTCCGCAAAAGCTAATTTTTTGCTTTTGCGGAGTGTGCTCCCCGCTTGCGCTTAAAGCAAATTCTTTGTGTTAAGGTCCCATCCATGGCTTCTCAGGACCGGCGTTGCATTGCCGCAACACCGGCGCGAAACAGGAAACACCGAATGACCGCTCCCACTTTACGCCCCGGCGGCCGAAGCGCCCGGGTCCAGGAATCGATTCATACCGCCGTGCGCGAACTTCTCGAAGAGCAGGACCGCGCCACTGTGACGGTGCCGCAAATCGCCATGCGGGCGGGTGTCACGCCCTCGACCATTTATCGGCGCTGGGGTGATCTGGCGGCGCTGCTGGCGGACGTGGCCCTGGCGCGCATGCAACCGGAAACCGAGTCGGCCAGGACCGGCAGCCTGCCAGGGGATGTGCGGGCCTGGGCGGAACAGTATCTGGACGAGATGAGCTCCGCCCCCGGACGCAACATGCTGCGCGACGTGCAGGCGAGTCTCAAGCCAAGCTATTGCGCGACGATCATCGGCGGGCAATTGCAGGTCATTCTGGATCGTTATCCGGATGTGCCCAAACCCAGTGTCGATCGGCTGATCAACATGGTCGCCGCGCCGATCGTGTTTCGCATCCTGTTTTCCGAAGCACCGCTGGAGGTTGCGGAGTTGCATCGGTTGATCGAGATTGCGTTGAGGCCATGACACTGCTGTTCGCGAGCAAGCTTCGCTCCTACGGGTATCGTTGCTGTGGGAGTGGGCTTGCTCGCGAAGAGGCCCAAACGAACACCGGAAATCTGACTGACACCCCACCTGCGACACCCCGCCACGCCACGACCTTGGTCGACACTGACTAACCCCTGCCATCGTGCGAGACTGTCTGTCCGGGCGGGAGGCCCGGTGTCTTTGGTTACCTGGAGTTCCCATGTCGCTGTCCAGCGGGCTGATTGCCGCCGTCGCCCTGGCCTATATGGCCATCATGTTCGCCATCGCCTTTTACGGTGACCGTCGCAGCGCGCCACTGCCGCCGCGGGTGCGGGCCTGGGTGTACAGCCTGTCGCTGGCTGTCTATTGCACCAGCTGGACGTTCTTCGGTGCGGTGGGCCAGGCGGCCGAACAGCTGTGGTCGTTCCTGCCGATCTACCTCGGGCCGATCATTCTGCTGATCGGTGCGCCGTGGGTCCTGCAAAAAATGGTGATGATCAGCAAGCAGGAGAACATCACCTCCATCGCCGACTTCATCGCCGCGCGCTATGGCAAATCCCAGTCGCTGGCGGTGGTGGTGGCACTGATCTGCCTGGTCGGCGTGCTGCCCTACATTGCCTTGCAGCTCAAAGGCATCGTGCTCGGGGTGAACCTGCTGATCGGTGCAGGCGCCGACGCCATGGGGGTCCGCGCGCAGGACACTGCACTGGTGGTATCACTGGTGCTGGCCTTGTTCACCATCGTCTTCGGTACCCGCAACCTCGATGCCACGGAACACCACCGGGGCATGGTGCTGGCGATTGCCTTCGAATCGCTGGTGAAACTGTTCGCCTTTCTGGCGGTGGGTGCCTATGTGACGTTTGGCCTGTATGACGGTTTCGATGACCTGTTCGACCAGGCCATGCTCGCCCCGCGCCTGGAAGAATACTGGAAGGAAACCGTCAACTGGCCCTCGATGGTGGTGCAAACCGGGGTGGCGATGATGGCGATCATCTGCCTGCCACGACAGTTCCACGTCACGGTAGTTGAAAACATCGAACCCCAGGATTTACGCCTGGCCAAATGGGTATTTCCCGCTTACCTGGCTCTGGCAGCCCTGTTTGTCGTGCCGATCGCACTGGCGGGCCAGATGTTGCTGCCAAGTTCAGTGCTGCCGGACTCCTTCGTCATCAGCCTGCCACTGGCCCAGGCACACCCGGCCCTGGCGTTGCTGGCATTTATCGGCGGCGCATCGGCGGCCACCGGCATGGTGATCGTGGCCAGCGTGGCGCTGTCGACCATGGTCTCCAACGACATGCTGCTGCCCTGGTTGTTGCGCCGCAACAATGCCGAGCGCCCGTTCGAAGTGTTCCGCCAGTGGATGCTGTCGGTGCGTCGCGTGAGCATTGTGGTGATTCTGCTGCTGGCCTATGTCAGCTATCGGCTGCTGGGCTCGACCGCGAGCCTGGCAACCATCGGCCAGATCGCCTTCGCCGCCGTAACGCAACTGGCCCCGGCCATGCTCGGTGCGCTGTACTGGAAACAGGCCAACCGTCGCGGCGTTTTCGCCGGTCTCGCCGCCGGGACGTTCCTATGGTTCTACACCCTGATTTTGCCGATCGCCGCCCACAGCCTCGGCCTTTCCTTGAGCAGTTTCCCCGGGCTGGCCTGGCTGCACAGCAATCCATTGAACCTGCCGATCACCCCACTGACCCAAGGCGTTGTGCTATCCCTGGCCGGCAACTTCACGCTGTTCGCCTGGGTCTCGGTGCTGTCGCGCACGCGAGTTTCGGAGCACTGGCAGGCCGGTCGTTTCATCGGCCAGGAAATCAGCGCACGCCCCAGTGCGCGCTCAATGCTGGCGGTGCAGATCGACGATTTGCTGCAACTGGCTGCGCGCTTCGTCGGTGAAGAGCGCGCCCGGCAGAGTTTCATTCGCTTTGCCTACCGCCAGGGCAAAGGTTTCAATCCGAACCAGAACGCCGACAGTGAATGGATCGCCCACACCGAACGTTTGCTGGCCGGTGTGCTCGGCGCCTCGTCGACCCGCGCGGTGGTAAAAGCCGCCATCGAAGGCCGGGAGATGCAACTGGAGGACGTGGTGCGCATCGCCGACGAAGCCTCGGAGGTGCTGCAGTTCAACCGCGCACTGCTGCAAGGCGCTATCGAGAACATCAGCCAGGGCATCAGTGTGGTCGACCAGTCGCTGAAGCTGGTGGCCTGGAACCGTCGCTACCTGGAACTGTTCAATTACCCCGATGGCTTGATCAGCGTTGGCCGGCCGATTGCCGACATCATTCGCCATAACGCCGAACGTGGCTTGTGCGGCCCCGGCGAAGCCGAAGTTCACGTCGCCCGCCGCCTGCACTGGATGCGCCAGGGCCGGGCGCACACCTCCGAGCGTTTGTTCCCCAATGGCCGGGTGATCGAACTGATCGGCAACCCGATGCCCGGCGGTGGTTTCGTCATGAGTTTCACCGACATCACCCCGTTCCGCGAAGCCGAGCAGGCGTTGACCGAAGCCAACGAAAGCCTCGAACAGCGAGTGGCCGAACGTACCCACGAACTGTCGCAACTCAACGTGGCCCTGACCGAAGCCAAGGGCACTGCCGAGGCAGCCAACCAGTCGAAAACCCGTTTCCTGGCAGCGGTGAGCCACGACTTGATGCAGCCCTTGAACGCGGCGCGACTGTTCTCCGCCGCCCTGACTCATCAGGAAGACGGCTTGTCCGCCGAGGCGCAAAAACTGGTGCAGCACCTGGACAGCTCACTGCGCTCTGCCGAAGACCTGATCAGCGATTTGCTGGATATTTCCCGCTTGGAAAACGGCAAGATCAACCCCGACGCCAAGCCATTCGTACTCAATGAATTGTTCGACGCCCTCGGTGCCGAATTCAAGGCGCTGGCCCGGGAGCAAGGGCTGGAATTCCGTGTGCGAGGCAGCACACTGCGTATCGAAAGCGACATCAAACTGTTGCGACGGATCCTGCAGAACTTCCTGACCAACGCCTTCCGCTATGCCAAGGGCCCGGTATTGCTGGGGGTTCGCCGACGCAAGGGCGAGCTGTGCCTGGAAGTCTGGGACCGCGGCCCTGGCATTCCGGAAGACAAGCAGCAAGTGATTTTCGAAGAGTTCAAACGTCTCGACAGTCATCAGACCCGCGCCGAAAAAGGCCTGGGACTGGGCCTGGCGATTGCCGATGGGTTGTGCCGCGTACTGGGCCATACCTTGCGCGTACGCTCGTGGCCGGGCCATGGCAGCGTGTTCAGCGTCAGCGTACCGCTGGCCCGGACGCAAGCGACGGTGCCCACCAAGGCAGCTGAACTCAATGGCAAATTGCTCGGCGGTGCGCAGGTGCTGTGCATCGATAACGAAGACAGCATTCTGATCGGCATGAACAGCTTGCTGACCCGTTGGGGCTGCCAGGTCTGGACTGCGCGCAACCGCGAAGAGTGCGCGGCGCTGCTGGGCGACGGGGTACGGCCACAATTGGCGCTGGTGGATTACCACCTGGACGATGGCGAAACGGGAACCGAGTTGATGGCCTGGTTACGTACGCGATTGGGTGAGCCTGTGCCGGGTGTGGTGATCAGCGCCGATGGGCGACCGGAGACCCTGGCTCAGGTGCATGCGGCGGGACTGGACTATCTGGCGAAACCGGTGAAACCCGCGGCGTTGCGGGCATTGTTGAGCAGGCATTTGCCGTTGTAGGAGCGAGCATGCTCGCGATGGTCGTCAACGATGCCCCGTGTGTTCTGGAAAAACGCGGTGCGCTTGAGTCCATCGCGAGCATGCTCGCTCCTACAGGTATCTACTCCGGCAACTCGACCAATCCATCGACATCCGTCATCGCCCGCTCCAGCAAATCCGCCGGCAAACTTTTACTCGCCCTCGCCCCGAGCAATTTCAGCTGTTCACTGCGGCTGACCAAATTGCCGCGCCCTTCTGTCAGCTTGTTGCGCGCTGAGCTGTAGGCTTTGTCCAGTTGCTGCAGGCGATTGCCCACTTCGTCCAGATCCTGAATGAACAACACGAACTTGTCGTACAGCCAGCCGGCCCGCTCGGCGATCTCCCGGGCGTTTTGGCTTTGCCGCTCCTGCTTCCACAAGCTGTCGATCACGCGCAGGGTCGCCAGCAAGGTGGTCGGGCTGACAATCACGATGTTGCGGTCGAACGCTTCTTGGAACAGGGTCGGCTCGGCCTGCAACGCGGCGGAAAAAGCTGCCTCGATTGGCACGAACAACAGGACGAAATCAAGGCTATGCAAGCCATCGAGCCGCTTGTAATCCTTGCCGGCCAAGCCTTTGACGTGGCTGCGCAAGGACAATACGTGCTGTTTGATGGCGATCTGGCGGATGCCTTCGTCCTCGGCCGCCACGTATTGCTGATAGGCCGTGAGACTGACCTTGGAGTCGACCACCACCTGCTTGTCGCCCGGCAGATAGATGATCACGTCCGGCTGGAAACGCTCACCGTCCGGGCCTTTGAGATTGACCTGGGTTTGATACTCGCGGCCCTTCTCCAGCCCGGCATGCTCCAGCACCCGTTCCAGAATCAGTTCGCCCCAGTTGCCCTGGGTTTTCTGTCCCTTCAAGGCACGGGTCAGGTTGGTGGCTTCATCGCTCAGGCGCAGATTGAGTTGTTGCAGCCGCTCCAGCTCCTTGGCCAATGAAAAGCGCTCCCGGGCTTCGGCCTGATAACTCTCCTCGACGCGTTTTTCAAAAGACTGGATGCGCTCTTTCAATGGGTCGAGCAATTGCCCCAGGCGCTGCTGACTGGTTTCGGCAAAACGCTGTTCGCGCTCATCGAAAATTTTTCCTGCCAGTTCAGCGAACTGCGCACGCAGCTCGTCCCGCGAGCCCTGCAGGTCGTTGAGGCGTTGCTGATGGCTTTCCTGCTGCTCGCGCAGTTCGGCATTGAGCGAGGCGGCTTGGGCGTCCAGGCGACGCAATTCGGCGTCTTTGCCGGCGCGTTCGATATTCCATGCGTGGGAGGCGTCGCGGGCATCGTCCCGTTCGATTTGCAGCAACTCGACTTCGCGGCGCACCGCAGCCAGATCAGCTTGCCGGGCAGCATTGACCTGGCCGAGATCGGCGATTTCATCGCGACAGGCTTCCAGTTGCGCGTTCAAACCATCCTGCGCCAGATGCGCCGTGGCCAGTCGCTCTTCCAGCAGCGCCACTTCGGCTTGGGCCGTGCTTGCCTTGCGTTGAATTTGCCAGGCCAATACCAGTAACGGCAGAGCAGCGCCCGCCAGACCGAGCAATGCGCTGGTCAAGTCCATAGCCATAGCCAATCCTGCCATTGAAATAATGCTCGAAGGTTAACCAAGGCCTCCAGTATTGGACAGCTCAGTCTTCGATCAGACCCAATTCCTGTTGCGCGCGCCGGTCCCCTGCCCGTGCGGCCTGGCGCAAAAGATCCTGACCGATCCGACGGTCCCTGGCATTACCACACTCGCGGCACATCAACTGGCCGAGGCGACTTTGTGCTTCCACGATTCCTTCGCGGGCTGGCTGCTTGAGCAGTCGTCCGGCGATGTGTTTAACGTTTGTGTTTTCGCCCAGGCGCGGGCTGTCCAGCAGCCATTCGGCCACCCGCATTGAAAAGCGCTTGGGCGTGACAACAGTGGGCGTTTTGGAAGCGGAGGAATCAGATGGTGTACGAAACTTCATAAAGCACTGTGGGCAGATCGGAAGGCGCGCCACTCTACTCTTTTTTTCTTACAGGTAAAGGTGAAAAAATCCCGGCACGCCCGTCCTAGAGCAAGCGCTCGGGACAATCCACAGAAGCTGTGGATAACTCAGTGGACAACCGCCCCTCAAACCCCGCAAACCCCTGTGGAACGTGGCCTGCAGTCAAACTGACGATTTTTTCACCAGCAAAAAAAAGCGATGTTTTTCATTGACTTAAAATTTGGTTACAGGCACCCACCGCACTTGAAGGCTGGATGACAGCGGCATTACAGACTGCGCAATTAATGTGCACAAGTACCTTCGCGTCGGTTATATCGCTGCCCTTTTTCGACGCATTTTTTGCCCTGCCTGGGGATAAACCCCGCCAAACCCGTGATTCTGGCAGCGAATCGCGTGTACCGCCGGTCGGATTCCAGCCCATAACCCAAGGAAAAATGACGCCTCGCCACTGCAAAGGCCCTGTGTAAAAGATCTTTTTGGCTAACACACTTCCCTTCGTCAATTCAATCCGTTAGTATCCGCGGCGTTAGTACCAAGCTGAAAGTCAATTCTGGTCGAACAAATCCCCCCGGTTAGCCTTCCCGACGGAAGCCTTCCACCGAACAAGCGGGATCGACCACCTCGATGGTTTCCAGGTAAATACAGCGCCAACACGGCCTTTGAATCGAAAACAAAGGGTGTTGCAAGGCTCATTTACTCTGACCGAACCAACCTGCAAATTGATCAGGATCTGCACCCCGGGCCCAGAACCTTTGCCCTCGATGTGTTGCCTGCCCTCCTAAGTACCTACCTGCCAGCCCAAGCGCGCCAATTATCAGCGCTTCAAACTGGCTGCTTTGTTCCAGTCGGGTTCTTCGTTCGACCAACGGTGGTCGTCGTTACTGGAACGTTTTAATTTTGCACGGCTCTTATCCGTGTCGCTTGTAGGAACACCCATGACTATGTCTACTCAAATCCATGCACAGGATGCCATCCGCACCCTAACCAACGCTTTTGCACCAATGAACTGCCTGATCATGGCCGCTCGCAAAGGCTGCTTCAGCTTTACCCTGGTCAACGAACACGGCATCGCCCGTCACAGCGAACGCCTGTACCCCGATCAATACTCCAGCGCTGAACCGCTGCAGGCCGTGATCGAGCGTACCCGTCAGGCACTGGTCGCCTGAGACGCCAGCAAGGCTGAAACACCAAAAGCCCCGCTCAAAAAGCGGGGCTTTTTGTTGCCCGTCATTTCACATGGCCTGCACTACGGTTAAGCACCAACCGGTATAACGGTTATAACTGGAAGCTGGAAATATTTTAAAAACAGACCTTTACGCGGCGAATATGACACTACACTTCAACTCAAGCGGTCTGAGCCGCTTCCGGCGAACCTGAGTCGATTCATCGCTGCCAACGCTACCTTCAGGTTTCGCCGACCATTTCGTGTTTCGAGGGTTTTATGGGTATCGCTGCCAGCGAACTGTGCCGTTATGTGATTCGTCCGACCTTGATTTACCTTGGATGCCATAGCGCCACCGCCGAATCCCTGCTGCTGGGCATCGCCGCCAGTCAGTCAGCCCTTGGTACCGCTTTGCACGATCGCCGTGGACACGGTCTGTACCGCATCGCCGAACCCCGCCATCAAGCACTTTGGGACCATTACCTGGCACTCGACCCCGAGCGCGCCAGCCTGGTTCGCGGCCTGGCCAGCCAGCATGCCTTTCTCAGCGGCCCGCACCTGGAACTGACCGTTAACCTGCGTTACGCCACCGCCATTGCCTGGCTGCTGGTTGAAGAACAAAACACGCCCCTCCCCACCCAAGCAGACGACTTGCTGGGCATGGCCCGAATCTGGCGCCAGACCTTCCAGCCCCAGGGTCGCCTCAGAGACTTCACCTGCGCCTGGCAAACCTGTGTTTCACCGCTGAATCAGGTCGCCTGCTAATCACCTCTGGATCCAAAGATCGCACAACAGGTCGCGAATCTGGTCGGATTGTCCTACAAAACCGCTCTAACTCAAGCGATGCAGCCTATAGCGCTGGGACGAAAATGTTGGTAATTTTCGCCCCGGTGATCACCAGGAGTTCTAATAATGAAAAAAGTAATGCTCAAAACCACCATTAGCCTCGCCGTTGCCATGGCATCCACCCAGATCTTCGCCAGTGGCTTTGCCCTGAACGAACAAAGCATCAGCGGCATGGGGACAGGTTTTGCCGGGCGATCTTCTTCTGCCGACGACGCATCTACCGTTTTTGGTAACCCTGCCGGCATGTCTCGCCTCAAACGCGAACAAGTGACCGGCGGTGTTGCATTCATCGACGCGCACACCGACATCAAAGATGCCCATTCCAGTCCGAGCGGCGGCACCAACAACGGTGACATGGTCCCGTTCATGGGCGTGCCGATGGGCTACTACGTCAAGCCGATCGATGACCACTGGACGTTCGGTTTCGGCGTCTACGCGCCGTTCGGCCTGGTGACCGATTACGAGAACAGCTTTGCCGGCCGTTACTTCGGCAGCAAGAGCGAAGTGCGAGTCGTCACCCTGCAACCAACCGTCAGTTACGCCTTCAACGACAAGGTGTCGATCGGTTTCGGTCCGACCATCAACCGTATCGACGGCACCCTGAAATCGAACCTGTCGCTGAACCCGCGAGCACCGGACGGCAACGTCAAGATCGAGGGTGATGACACCGCTGTTGGCTACAACATCGGGATCATGGTTCAAGCCCTGGAAAGCACTCGCCTCGGCCTGACCTACCACTCGAAAGTGAAGTACACGCTCGAAGGTAACACCAAGGTCAACTACGGCCTGCTGGCGGCCCTGGGCCAGAACCCGAACCAAAAGTTTGATGCTTCGCTGGATATCACCACGCCTGAGTCGGTTGACTTCTCCGTGACCCATCAGCTGAACGACCAGTGGACCCTGTACGCAGGCAGCACCTGGACGCGCTGGAGCCGTCTGAAAGATATTTCCGTCGAGAACGAAGGTGTACCTGCAGCACTGGCCGCACGTGGCTTCGGCACCATCACTGAAGAGCAGAACTGGCACGACACCTGGGCCCACGCCATCGGTGCTTCGTACCAGTTGAACAAGCAGTGGGTACTGCGCACCGGTCTGTCCGTCGACCAGTCGCCGACCAACAACGAAAACCGCTCCCCGCGTATCCCGACTGGCGACCGCACGGTCTTCAGCCTGGGCGCCGGCTGGAGCCCAACCGACGACCTGACCATTGACGTGGCGTACTCCTACCTGAAGGAAGAGGACGTCAAGGTCAATAACAACAACGGCCGTCAAGCCTACAGCGCCAAGTATGAAAACTGGGCGAACGGTTTCGGTCTCGGTGCGACCTACCGCTTCTGATGATTCCCGGCGAGCCTGAACCACTCGCCACTGAATCAAAAAAGCCCCGCGCTCTTGTACAGAGGCGGGGCTTTTTCGTTGAAAAAAGATCGCAGCCTTCGGCAGCTCCTACATTGGAATGCGTTTCCCTGTAGGAGCTGCCGAAGGCTGCGATCTTTTGATCTTGATTTTCAAAGGCAAAACCCGAACACGGCCTGATCCTTCGGCAGTTCCTACAAGGAAACCAACCGGTTTCAGATCACGGTGTGGAGGCTAACGGCGCAGATGCCAGGGCCTTCTCCACAGCAGCGATGAACTCAGGATCATCAGGCTTGGTCAGGCTGGAGAAACTGGCGATCACCTTGCCCTGGCGATCAATCACGTATTTGTAGAAATTCCACTTCGGCGCACTGCTCTGCTTGGCCAGGACCTTGAACAGGTGCGTGGCATCGTCGCCGCGAACGCTTTGCGGCTCGGTCATGGTGAAGGTCACGCCGTAATTGACGTAGCACACCTTGGCGGTCACGGCGCCGTCCTTGGACTCCTGCTTGAAGTCATTGGAAGGCACGCCGATCACCTCCAACCCCTGACCTTTGAAGCGTTGATTCAGCGCTTCAAGGCTTTTGAATTGCGGTGCGAAGCCACAGAAGCTGGCGGTATTGACCACCACCAGCGGCTTGTCGGCAAAACGTTGGCACAAATCGATGGATTCATTGGCGCGCAACTTGGGCAATGAGCCTTGCAGCAAATCCGGGCACTCTGCCGCTTGAGCCAATCCGGTCAACGCTACCAGTAACGCGGGAACTGCACACCAGCGCATCAGCATATCGGTGTTTCCTAGTAGGAATCGTCAGAACGCGAAGTTACTCGCCCCCACATCCAGCGAGCAAGCGTCCCTCTAACAAACAGCCATACCCAACTGCATCAACGCCAGCCCACCCTGATGCCAGCCCCACCACACCAGGGCCAGCAGCAAAGCACAGACAGTAAAAAGCGTGATGCGTGGCCAGAGACTGTTCATGTCGCACTCATTTGCGTTTGCAGGCGTGCCACCGGTTGTTCGCGCACGGGCCAGTTCAGGGCGGCAGCCATCAGGCTCAAGAGAATTGCGACCTGCCAGATCAAGTCATAACTCCCGGTTCGATCGTACACCACTCCGCCCAACCAGCCGCCGAGGAACGAGCCCAGTTGGTGAAACAGGAAAACAATCCCACCGAGCATGGACAGGTTTCGTACGCCGAACAAGGTCGCGACCGTGCCGTTGGTCAAGGGCACCGTCGACAGCCACAGGAAGCCCATGGCCATGCCGAACAGATACGCCGTGGTGGTCGTCACCGGTGCCCACAGGAACAGCGCAATCACCACCGCCCGCAACACATACAGGCCAGTGAGGAGTCGCGGCTTGGACACGCGCCCGCCGAGCCAACCTGCGGTGTAGGTGCCGAAGATATTGAACAGACCGATCAGCGCCAACACCGTGGTGCCGACGGTGGCCGGCAGGTGTTGATCCACCAGATACGCCGGCAAGTGCACGCCGATGAACACCACCTGAAAACCGCAGACAAAAAAACCGAACGCCAGCAGCCAGAACCCGGAATGGGAACAGGCCTCGCGCAGGGCTTCGGACAGCGTTTGTTCATGACCAAGCACCGGCAACGGCTTGTCCTTGAGCATGCTCACCAGCGGCACGATCAGCGCCACCAGCAGCCCGAGTGCCAGCAAGGCCGCGGACCAGCCCAACCAGCCAATCAACCCCAGCGTACCGGGCAGCATCGCGAACTGGCCGAACGAACCGGCAGCGCTGGCAATGCCCATGCCCATGCTGCGTTTTTCCGGCGGTACCGCACGACCGACCACGCCGAGGATGACGGAAAACGAGGTGCCGGACAGGCCGATACCAATCAACAGGCCGGCGCTCAAGGACAAAGTCACCGCAGAGTCGGACAAGCCCATGAACACCAGGCCCAAGGCGTACAGAACTCCACCGATGAGTACCACTTTGGCCGCGCCAAAGCGGTCAGCCAGCGCGCCGGTAAAGGGTTGCGCCAAGCCCCAGATCAGGTTTTGCAGGGCGATGGCGAAAGCAAAGACTTCACGCCCCCAGCCGAACTCGGCACTCATGGGCGCCAGGAACAGCCCGAAGCCATGTCGCACTCCCAGAGACAACGCCAGAATCAGCGCACTCCCCAACAGAACCCAACCGCACGTACGCCACATCGATGTCATTCTTGTTCTCCGGTCGCGGGTATATACCCGCTTAAGATCGAACCAACCGGCGTCAGGCCAGTTCGTCCAGCAACTTCAATAACGTTTCACGCTTGTCTGCGCCCAGGCGATCAACCAATCGCTGTTGCGCCGCCTCCCAGGCCGGCAAGGCTGCTTTCAGACGCTCGGCGCCCGCTTCGGTCAGTAGAACGATGCGATTGCGCATGTCCTCGCCTTCCACCAGCGTCACC
The DNA here is from genome assembly GCF_050990305.1 of Pseudomonas putida. GTDB lineage: Bacteria > Pseudomonadota > Gammaproteobacteria > Pseudomonadales > Pseudomonadaceae > Aquipseudomonas > Aquipseudomonas putida_AH. Next base: position 4,838,926 of record NZ_CP158817.1, read on the forward strand.
AAGCCGTCGCCTTCCAGCACCCGCAGATTGCGCCCCAGGGTACTGCGATCCAGCCCCATGGCTTCGGCCAGGGTGGAAATACTCGGTTGATCCAGACGCTGCAGATTGCACAGTAAAGAATACTGCGCGACGTTGATCCCGAAGCCGTCGAGAGCGCCGTCGTAATGCCTGCTGACGCCACGGGCGGCGCGACGCAGGTTGATGCATAAACATTGGGAGTCGAGCATGGTGCGTGTATATACCCGCGAATAATGGAATGCAAATTTATGTTACACGCAAACCCTGTAGGAGCGAGCCTGCTCGCGATGAACTCGAGGCTGACGCGTTTATTCAGGAAGCACGCGTTAACGTTTACGTCCATCGCGAGCAGGCTCGCTCCTACAGGGTGAGCGCCAGCCCTACGAGCACCGCCACCTCCAACAACTCCAGCAACGCCCCCGCGGTGTCGCCCGTCGTCCCACCCAGTCGCCGCAGCATCACGTGCCGGAGCCAGACGAACAGCAGGATTGCCAGCACCACGGCAAATACACCACTGAGGCCTGCGATCAGCACACAAACCAACGCGCTGACCGCCAACACCTGCTTACCCGCCAATCGGGGAAGATGATCGGCCAATGCCTGCCCCAACCCACCGGGGCGCACATAGGGCGTCGTCAGGAATAAGCCCAGCAACGCACTGCGCCCCAGTAAAGGAACGATAACCAGCGCCATGGCGTGCTGCTGCTCGATTAACGCCAGCAACGCGGCAAATTTCAGTAGCAGCACCAACACCAGTGTCACCACCGCAATCGGTCCGCTGCGCGGGTCTTTCATGATGGTCAGCGTGCGCTCGCGGTCACCGAAACCACCCAGCCAGGCATCGGCGCTGTCAGCCAGGCCATCCAGATGCAGCGCACCACTGAGCAACACCCAGACTGTCAGCAACAACGCCGTGTGCAGCAACAAGGGTGCGCCCGCCAACAGCCAGTTCGATGCCCACAAAATCGCACCGAACAACAACCCCACCAGCGGATAAAACAGCAGCGACCGCCCAAGTTCCTGCGGTGCCGGCATGCCGGGCAGGCGAATCGGCAGGCTGCTGAGAAATTGCAGGGCGATCCAGAACGGCAACATGTTCAGAGCACTTCCCTTAATACGCCATCGGACGCGACCGAAAGCGAGAACAGCGCACCATGCGCCACTTCGACGTTGAGCAACTGTTCACGGGGCAGACCTCGCGCCTGAGCCAGCAGCAACCGCATGACTCCGCCATGGCTGATCAGCAACACGCGCTCGCCGGCATAGGCTGCCTGCAAACGCGCAACCGCCGACAACACGCGCGCCGAGAATTCGGCTACCGGCTCACCATCGGGTGGTGTGAATGAATAAGGGTCGGCCCAAAACCGCCCCAGGTCTTCGGCATCGGTTTCCATCAATGCCGCCGCGCTCTGCCCTTCCCAGCGACCGAAATGCAGCTCTTGCAGGTTTTGATCAAGCGTTACCGGCAAATCCAATTGCGCGGCGAGTTCTTCGGCGAAGCGCGCACAACGCTGCAACGGCGAACTGACCAAACGGTCCCACGGCCCTTGCTCCATCACCGCCGCGCGCATCTGCTGCCAGCCCTTTTCGGTCAGCGCATCATCAAGACTGCCACGCAAGCCGCCGCCCAGTTCGGTTTCGCCGTGACGCAGCATATCAAGTTGCAAGGTCATGCCGGACGATCCGCTACCGCAGCTTCGGCGAACGTCGCCATCTGCCCGTGCAGATCGCACGCCAGTCGCAACAGCGGTACCGCCAGCGCCGCCCCGCTCCCCTCGCCCAGGCGCAAGCCCAGATCGAGCAGTGGCTCGGCGTTCAGGGTTTCCAGCACATGTCGATGCCCCGGCTCGGCACCACGATGAGCGAACAACAGCCAGTGCCTGCACTCCGGATTCAAGCGCACCGCCACCAACGCCGCGACGCTGCAAATGAAACCGTCCACCAGCACCGCAACGCCTTCCTGGGCGCACGCCAGATAAGCGCCGACCAATGCTGCGATTTCAAAACCGCCAAGGTTGAACAGGGTTTGCAATGCATCGCCGCGCTGAGCCCCGTGCAAGACCAATGCACGCTCAATCACTTCGGCCTTGTGGCTGACGCCCGCCGAATTCAATCCCGTGCCTGGGCCCGTGAGGTGCACCACCGGGCAATCCAGCAAGGCACAGGCCAACGCACTGGCGGCGGTGGTGTTGCCGATGCCCATCTCGCCACCGATGAACAACTGCGCACCTGCCGCTTTCGCGCGCAACACGCTGTCACGACCGGCCTGCAATGCCCGTTCGCCTTGATCCACGGTCATCGCCGGTTGTTGTGAAAAATTCGCCGTGCCAGGGCCAATATTCAGGTGACGTACGCCCGGCAAGCTGAGCGACGGTGTCACGGTGCCCAGGTCCACCACTTCCAGAGTGGCACCCAGTTGCCGCGCCAGTACGCTGATCGCCGCGCCACCGTTGACGAAGTTGTGCAGCATTTGCCCGGTGACTTCTTGAGGAAACGCCGACACCCCTTCAGCCACGACGCCGTGATCACCGGCAAAAATCGCGATAGCGACCTGCTCCAGTCGCGGCTTGACCTGCCCCTGCATGCCGGCCAACTGCACCGCCACAGACTCCAGTTGACCGAGCGAGCCGGCCGGTTTGGTCAATTGCTGCTGACGGGCTGACGCCTGCTCGAGCGCTTGAGCGTTGATCGCTTTGCACGGGTTCAGCCACCAAGATGAGCTCATAACGCAGTTCCTTTCAAAGTCAGGGGCAGGCCGGCAACGGTCAGGACAACGCGCTGACAACGCTCGGCCAGAGCTTGATGCAGCCAACCGGCTTCATCGACAAAACGGCGAGTCAATTCGCCCAGCGGCACGACACCCATTCCGGTCTCGTTGCTGACAAAAATGATTTCACCCGGTAACGACGCCAGGCACTCCAAAAGCGCATCACGCTCGGTGCTCAGGCGCTCGTTGTCCTCGAGCATCAGCAAATTGGTCAGCCAGAGGGTCAGGCAGTCCACCAACAGGCAATGATCGACGCGAGCGTTTTCGTGCAGGACGCGAGCCAGTTCCAGGGGTTCTTCAATCAACGCCCATTCGGCCGGGCGACGGGCGCGGTGATGAGCGACCCGGTCGTTCATTTCTCCGTCCAGGGGTTGGCTGGTGGCGATGTAGGTCACTTGCAGTTGACTGTCTGTTGCCAGTTTTTCAGCCAGGCGACTTTTGCCGGAACGGGCGCCGCCGAGGATCAGTTGGAGCATGGTTTATTCCTTGAAGTCTTCGGTGCGGCATCTGGCCTCTTCGCGGGCGAGCCTCGCTCCTACAGATTGGGTGTCGTTTACAGCAGCAATGGACGACACGAAACCTGTAGGAGCGAGGCTTGCCCGCGAAGGCGTCCTCACAATTGCCTCAAATTCCACAGAGCTCACGCAACAATCCGGTATCGAGATGCTTCTCCACCAGATCCGCCAGCCGCTCGATATCCCGCTCGCGCAACCCGTGGTAATCCACATCCTGCACATCTCGCAAACCCGCCCAACGCAGCAGCGCACTGCACGCCGCTGGCGATTCGAACAGGCCATGCAGGTAGGTGCCAAAAATCTGCCCGTCGGCACTTTGCGCGCCATCGCAACGGCCGTCATCAAGCTGCACCGCAGCGTTTTCCAGGGCGATCCCTGTGGTAACGCCCGCATGGATTTCATAACCGCACACTTCAGCATTCTCAAGGACCAGACGCCCGCGCACGTTACGCAGTTGCTTCTCTGCTTCCAGCTGCGTTTCAAACGCCAGCAAGCCCAAACCGGCACTGGAGCCTGGAGCGCCTTCGAGGCCCAGCGGATCATGCAGCTGTTCGCCGAGCATTTGCAGACCGCCGCAGATGCCCAGCAGCTTGCCGCCATAACGCAGATGTCGAGCAATCGCGGTGTCCCAGCCGTTGACCCTCAGGTACCCCAGATCGCTACGTACGCTCTTGGAGCCTGGAAGAATGATCAGATCGGCCGACGGGATCACCTGGCCAGGACCGATGAATTGCAGGTCCACTTGCGGATGCAGGCGTAGCGGATCGAAATCGGTGTGGTTGCTAATGCGTGGCAACACCGGCACCACTACTTTCAGTACCTGCTCGGCCTTGTCAGTCTGGCGCTGATCGATGCCGTCCTCGGCTTCCAGGTGCAAATCCATGACGTACGGCAACACGCCGATCACTGGTTTACCGGTGCGCTGTTCCAACCAATCCAGTCCCGGTTGCAACAAGGCGATGTCGCCACGAAAACGGTTGATGATGAAACCCTTGACCCGTGCCTGCTCACTGGGCGACAGCAACTCCAGCGTGCCCACCAAATGGGCGAACACCCCGCCACGGTTGATATCGGCGATCAGCACCACCGGGCAATCCACCGCTTCGGCGAAGCCCATATTGGCAATATCGCCCGCGCGCAGGTTGATTTCGGCCGGCGAGCCGGCGCCTTCGACCATGACCAGCGGATAGGCCGCGCTCAATCGTGCATGGGAAGCCAGCACCGCTTGCATGGCGATGGATTTGTAGTCGTGATAGGCGACGGCGTTCATGGTCGTGACCGCTCGACCATGAATGATCACCTGGGCGCCGGTGTCGCTGTTAGGCTTGAGCAGCACCGGGTTCATGTCGGTGTGCGGCTCCAGGTACGCGGCCTGGGCCTGCACCGCTTGCGCACGACCAATCTCGCCACCGTCGGCCGTCACCGCGCTGTTGAGCGCCATGTTCTGCGGCTTGAACGGCACCACGCCCACGCCCTGCCGCGTGACCCAACGGCACAGCGCCGTCACCAGCGTGCTTTTACCGGCGTCGGAAGTGGTGCCCTGCACCATCAGCGTTGTCATGGGTTTTCCTTGGTGAAAGCGTCGAATGCGATGGCGAGGCGAATCCAATCGGCTTCATCAGCCGGCAAGCCAAAACGCAGACTGCTGTTGTGCGTGAACAACCGCAGCAGAATGCCGCGCCGGGCCATGAACTCATGCAACTGTTCGGCACGCTCGGTGATCAGCCATTGGAACAAAGCGCAACCGCCCTGGGGTTTGAAGCCGTAGTGCTCCAGCATCAATGCCAACCGTTCACTGGCCTCCTCGGCGCGCACCCGTTGCCGCGTATGGCCTTCGGTATCGCGCAGGCAAGCCTGGCCCAACACCCGGGTCGGGCCGCTCACCGCCCAAGGCCCCACCTGTTCGGCAAGCAATTTGAGCAACTTGCGCTCGGCCAGGACAAACCCCAGACGCACCCCGGCCAGGCCGAAAAACTTGCCGAACGAACGCAGCACGATCAGTCCGACCTGGTGGGCAAACGGCGCCACACTCAAGTGCGGTGTGTTGTCCATGAACGCTTCGTCCACCACCAGCCAGCCACCGCGCTGGGCCAGTCGCGAATGCCAGTCGAGCAATCGGGTCGGGGTCAGTCTCAGGCCGGTCGGATTGTTCGGGTTGACCACCACCAGCACATCCAGGCTGTCGATGAAGAAGTCGACTTCCTGTTCCAGCACCTCACGCACGATGTAGCCATTGCGACGCCAGGCTTCGGCGTGTTCGGCATAACACGGCGAGAGCACGCCGACCTTGCCTGCCCGACGCAATCGCGGCAGCAACTGAATGGCCATTTGCGAACCGGCCACCGGCAACGCGTGCAAGGTGCCGTAGTAATCGCAGGCGGCTTGCTCGAGCCCGTCATCGGTTTCCGGCAATCGCGCCCAGGCGCGCAGCGGGATGTCCGGAACCGGGAATGGCCAGGGCGCCAGACCGCTGGACAGATCAAGCCAATCGGCTTCCTCGATGCCGTATTCGAGCGCCGCCTTGCGCAACCGTCCACCGTGTTCAAGCATAAAATTCAGCCCCCACGCAGAGAATCAGCAGCCATAACCATACCCCGCGCTGGACCAGTTGCCAGCCACGATCAATGGAGTCGGCATCCGCTGGCACGCCCTGGCCCAGCTGCGGACGCTCGTGCAGTTCGCCGTGATAAATCGCCGGACCGCCCAACTCGACGCCCAATGCACCGGCACCTGCCGCCATCACCGGGCCGGCATTGGGGCTGTCCCAAGTCGGGCCCTGGCTGCGCCAGCATTTCAACGCCAGTCGGGTTTTGCCCAACAGCGCGTAAGTCAACGCCACCAGACGCGCCGGAATGTAATTGAGTACATCGTCGATCTTCGCCGCCGCCCAGCCGAAACGCTCGAAGCGCTCGTTGCGATAGCCCCACATGGCATCCAGGGTATTGCTCAACCGGTAGAGCACCACACCCGGCGCACCGGCCACGGCAAACCAGAACAAAGCGGCGAACACCGCGTCACTGCCGTTTTCCAGTACCGACTCGGTGGCGGCACGGGCGACTTCGGTTTTATCCAGCTCGCTGGTTTTACGGCTGACCAGATAACTGACGCGCTGGCGCGCTTCGTCGAGATCATCGCTGCGCAAGGCCTTGGCCACAGGCTCCACGTGCTCGCCCAGGCTGCGCATGCCGAGGGCGCAATACAGGGCAAGAATCTCGACGATCCAGCCTATGTAAGGCGCCCAGGAAAACGCCGTCGCCAGCAACGTCAGCGGCAACACCGCGATCACCCACGCAGTGACGCCATGGCTGCGCCAGCCACGACCACCACCGTTGAAACGTTGCTCGATGCGGTCGGCAAAACGGCCGAACGCCACCAGCGGGTGCCAGCGTTTGGGTTCACCCAGCAGCGCATCCAACCCCACGGCGGCGACACTCAACAACGCCACACTCATGGACGCACTCCCCAAAAATTCTCATACAACAATTCACTGAGCGGACGCTCTTGCGCCCAGCCTTCCAGTACCAGCATTGGCGCTGGGTAAAATGCCTTGACCGGTCCCAGGCACAAAATCGCCAACGGTTTAGCGCCGGGCGGCAGGCCCAGCAAGTCCGCCAACGCTTGCGGCTCGAACAGGGAAACCCACCCCATGCCCAAGCCTTCGGCGCGGGATGCCAGCCACAGGTTCTGGATCGCGCAGGACAACGAGGCCATGTCCATTTCCGGCAAGGTGCGTCGACCGAAAATATGCCGCTCGCGATCGTCCATCAGCGCGGCCACCAGCACCTCGGCGCAATCGTTGATGCCTTCGACCTTGAGTTGCATGAATTCGTCGGTGCGCTCGCCGAGGGCCTCGGCGGTGCGGATGCGTTCTTCTTCCACCAGCACCTGGATCTTGCCGCGCAGCGTGCGATCGCTGATGCGGATGAATCGCCAGGGCTGCATCAGGCCGACGCTCGGCGCCTGGTGCGCGGCTTCGAGCAGTCGGCGCAACAGCTCAGGCTCGACGGTGCCGCCTGTAAAGTGGCGCATGTCGCGGCGTTCGGCGATGGCGCGGTAAACCGCTTCGCGTTCGGCCGCACTGAATGTGTTGTCGGTCATGGCCGCTTCGCGAGCAAGCCCGCTCCCACAGGAGATTGCATAACACCAGGCATTGCACCGTCCATTGTGGGAGCTGGCTTGCCAGCGATGGCGGTCTCACAGACAGGCGCAAACAACGCGGCAACCGCCGACGGATTGGACGGAAAATAAAAGTGAACATACGAAGCGGTCATCCGCCCCTCGCGATAAACCGCCTCCGCCCCGCGTCCACCGTTGGGGCTCAAGCCCCGGGCAATCGGCGTCAGTTCGGTGGTGGTCAGCGAATGGTGATAGGTGTGTCCGCGCAGCGAACCTTCCGGCAACTCGACCGCCTGCAAGGCCAGCGCGGCAAGGCGCTTTTGCATCACCGCATCACCGCTCAGCAAACCGGTCAGCTCAGCGCGGGTGCCTTCGACGTCGGTCAGCGAGTCGAGCAGATACAGCATGCCGCCACATTCCGCCAACAAGGGCTTGCCTGCGATGTGGTGGGCACGGATGGCGCTCAGCATCGAGGTGTTTTTTGCCAGCGCCACGTGGTGCAATTCCGGATAACCACCCGGCAGATACAGGCTGTCCGCCTCTGGTAATTGGCGGTCATGAATCGGCGAGAAAAACCGCAGTTCGGCGCCCATCGCCCGCAGCAAATCCAAACTGGCGCCATAGGTGAAAGCAAAGGCCTCGTCACGGGCCACGGCAATGCGCACGCCAGCCAACAGTGGTTCGACAGCCATCACATCCGGCGCGGCAAATTCCACTGCCGGTGGCAACGCGACCTCGCAACTGCTGGCCAAGGCATCGGCCGCCGCATCGAGGCGCACATCAAGGTCGTTCAACTCGCTGGCCTGCACCAGCCCCAGATGGCGGCTCGGCAATTCGATTCCGGTTTCCCGGGACAAGGCGCCGTACCAGCGCAAGCCTTCGGTCAGGCTACCTTCGAGCAATTGTGCGTGACGCAAGGTGCCGACGCGGTTGGCCAGGACGCCGGCAAACGGCAAGTCCGGCTGATAGCGCGCCAACCCCAACGCCAATGCACCGAAGGTCTGGGCCATGGCGGTGCCGTCGATCACGCCCAGGACAGGCACGCCGAAGTGTCGCGCCAAGTCGGCGCTGGACGGCGTGCCGTCGAACAACCCCATCACCCCTTCGATCAGAATCAGGTCCGCTTCACCGGCGGCTTCCCACAGCAAGCGGCGACTTTCCTGCTCGCCGACCATCCACATGTCCAGTTGATACACCGGCGCACCGCTGGCGCGCTCGAGAATCATCGGGTCGAGAAAATCGGGACCGCATTTGAACACACGAACCTTGCGCCCTTGATTGCGATGCAAACGGGCCAGCGCGGCGGTGACGGTGGTCTTGCCCTGACCGGAAGCCGGCGCGGCAATCAGTACCGCAGGGCAGTGACGGGGTTGATTCACAGCTCGACGCCTTTTTGCGCTTTGATGCCAGCCTGGAAGGCGTGTTTGATCATGCCCATCTCGGTCACGGTGTCGGCCAGTTCGATCATCTCGGGCTTGGCACCACGGCCGGTCACGACCACATGCTGCATCGGCGGACGCGCCTGCAAATCGCTGAGCACCTGATCGAGATCGAGGTAACCGTGCTTGAGGGCGATGTTCAATTCATCCAGTACCACCAGGCCGATGGACGGGTCGCGCAGCAGTTCCTGCGAAACCGCCCAGGCCGCTTCTGCGGCGGCGATGTCCCGCTGGCGATCCTGGGTTTCCCAGGTAAAGCCCTCGCCCATCACATGAAAACGCACCTGCTCGGGAAAGCGCCGGAAGAACAACTCTTCGCCCGTGCTGTTGCGCCCCTTGATGAACTGCACCACGCCGCACTGCATGCCATGCCCCATCGAGCGGGCCAGCATGCCGAACGCCGAACTGCTCTTGCCCTTGCCATTGCCGGACAGCACCAGCAGCAGGCCGCATTCGTTCGGGGAATTGGCGATGCGTTCATCGATCACGGCTTTTTTGCGCTGCATGCGCGCCAGATGACGTTCGTCACGATCAGGGGTATCGGTCATGGGGAAGCTCTCCGTTGAGGCAGGAATAACGGCGGGCAGGCACAAGAATAGACGGCAAGAAGCCTGGCATCGCCCACCGTGATGCCGCTTGGATGGATCAGGCCGGTCTCCGGGCTCATGAGCGGCATTGGCCGAACTGCGCGCCTTCCCATGTCGTTGGACACAGTGGCTCAAGGCGCAGTTTTCACTCATTTACCGTTGCGGGGGCAGCGCCGGGATCGTGGGCGTTCATCGGTTGAACGGATCACTCACCGGCTTCCCTGTTTCACTCTGTCGACCGGGGCCACAGAGCACCTGAAACAAGCGGCGAAGGTTAGAGGGTTGGGCATGGAGCGTCAATTAAAGCCGGGGCCCTGCTTCGGGAATATCGACTGCCGCTCAATATTCTGACGTCAATCTTGTGCCGCGCTGCCAGCAGTGATATCAAAGAGCCATAACTCACACCACAATAAAAAGGCGAGCCCCATGCAAGGCATGATCATCAGCAATCCGAAGCTGGAATTCCTGCGCCCGGTGCTGGAACGCTGGTTTGACTGTATCGATCGCTACAACGCCATCCGTGGCGACAGTGAAACGCCCTACTGGCTCGACGAGAAAGCCAATCTCGGCTTGCTCAGTGCTGCCGCGTGGATGGCCGAGATCATCACCCTGGAACAATCGCCTACTCGCAAACAGATCGAAGAAGGCCAGCGCAACGGCCGCGCCGATCTGTTCATCGCCACGCCCGAAGCACGCGCCTGGCTACAGGCGACGCAACGCTGGCCACGGGTCAACCAGTTGAATCTGACTCAGGCCCTGCACGACATCACCAGCAGTGCCAGGCAGATCAGCTACGCCAGCGACCTGAAACTCGGCTGCCTGTTCGTCGCCCCGCAAAAAACCCAACACAGCGCCACGCCGGAAGAATTGCAGGACATGGTCGACGATCTGCAAAAAGAGCACAGCTGCGCCGTGGCCTGGTATTTCCCTTATGCCTACCGCAAGTTGCACAACGAAGCGGGCCAGTATCACCCCGGCATCGCCATGTTGCTCAAGGAGGCGCACGGCTGAGCGGTTGAACCAACACGCACCGGCGCTTCTCTACTGATCAGGTCACTGCATTCATAGGAAGATCAGCATGCGCAAGCTCCAGCTCGCTCTCGTCCTCGGTTTCACCTGCGGGCTCACCGCCTGCGGTGAAACCTCCAGCTTGCAAGTTTCTGACGGCACCGGTCCGTCGCCCAAATTGCCGGAACCGAACAAGACCCTGTTCCCGACGATGAATATCGCTCCGGCTGTCGGCTGGCCGCAAGGCGCCAAACCCGTCGCAGCCGCCGGCACACAAGTGACCGCGTTCGCCGAAGGGCTGGACCATCCGCGCTGGCTTTACGTGCTGCCCAATGGTGATGTGCTGGTGGCTGAAACCAACGCCCCGCCCAAACCCGATGATGGCAAAGGCATTCGTGGCTGGGTCATGAAAAAAGTCATGGGCCGCGCCGGGGCTGCCGTGCCGAGCCCGAACCGCATCACCCTGCTGCGGGACAAGGACCACGATGGCATCGCCGAAACCCGTACTGTATTTCTGGAAAACCTCAACTCGCCCTTTGGCATGACCCTGGTCGGCAACGACCTGTACGTCGCCGACACCGATCGCCTGCTGCGCTTTCATTACGAAAACGGCGACACGGTGATCAAGTCACAGCCGATCAAAGTGGTCGACTTGCCAGGCGGCACCCTCAATCACCATTGGACGAAGAATGTCATCGCCAGCAAGGACGGCAGCAAGCTGTACGTCACTGTCGGCTCGAACAGCAATGTCGGTGAAAACGGCATGGATCAGGAGCAAGGACGCGCGGCGATCTGGGAAGTGGATCGCGCGACCGGCCATCACCGGATTTTTGCCTCCGGGATTCGTAATCCAAATGGCCTGGCCTGGGAGCCTTCAAGCGGCGCCCTTTGGACCGCCGTCAATGAGCGAGATGAAATCGGCAGCGACCTGGTGCCGGACTACATCACATCGGTGAGGGACGGCGGATTCTATGGCTGGCCCTACAGCTATTACGGTCAGCACGTCGACATTCGCGTCGAACCGCAAAACCCTGAGTTGGTGGCCAAGGCCATTGCACCCGATTACGCAGTCGGCCCACACACTGCATCGCTGGGCCTGGCCTTCGCCAAAGGCAATACGTTACCGGCGCAATTCAAGGAAGGCGCCTTTATCGGCCAGCACGGTTCATGGAACCGCAAACCGCACAGTGGCTACAAAGTGATTTTCGTGCCCTTCAGCGCCGGAAAACCGGTCGGGCCACCCGTGGATGTGCTGAGCGGTTTTCTCAATGACAAAGAAGAAGCCATGGGCCGCCCCGTGGGCGTGGTGATTGACCAGCAGGGGGATTTGCTGGTGGCCGACGATGTGGGGAACAAGGTGTGGCGGGTGTCAGTCGCCAAATAGCACATTGCCTGCGGACCAAAAAACCTGTGGGAGCGGGCTTGCCCGCGATGAGGCAGGCACATTCAACATTGATGTTGGACGATCCACCTCTATCGCGGGCAAGCCCGCAGTTTCAGTGTTTAACGTTTACGGCAGAGCGTGAGCCCATCCCCCAACGGCAACAACGACAGATCCACCCGCGCATCCTCTTTCAAGGCACGATTGAGTGCCTGGATGGCTCGGGTATCTTCACTCTCCGGATTAGCCTCAAGCACTCGTCCGCTCCACAGCGTGTTGTCGAACACCGCCAGGCCTCCGACACGCAACAGACGCAGTGCATGCTCCAGATAGGCGGGATAGTTGGCCTTGTCGGCATCGATAAAGATCAGATCGAACTGACCTGGCGAGTCCAGCTTGCCCAGGGTTTCCAGGGCGGGCGCCAGACGCAGATCGATGCGCTCAGCGAGTCCCGCTTCCTGCCAGTAACGACGGGCGGTGGCGTTGTAATCGCCTGGAATGTCACAACAGATCAGCGAACCGTCTTGCGGCAATGCCGCCGCCATGCACAGGGCGCTGTAACCGGTGAAGGTGCCGACTTCAAGCACACGCCTGGCGCCCGTGAGTTTCACCAGCAGGGCAAGAAACTGCCCCTGCTCGGGCGCCACTTGCCAGCGCGCCATGGGCAGCGCCTGGGTTTCGTCACGCAAACGCTTGAGTAACGGCGTTTCGCGCAGGGAAACATCCAGCAGGTACTGATAGAGCGAATCATCGAGATTGAGCGTACGAGCGGTCATGAGCACGACCTCCGGCGATTACGGATTTCGCGCCAGGTGCTCCGGTTGCAGGACGCGCTTGGCGCTCAGGTAGGCTTTCTGCCAATACGCCTTGGACAAGCTGTCGAGCTTCACCGTGCCACCCGTGGCTGGTGCATGGACGAAGCGACCTTCACCGACGTAGATGCCGGCATGGCTGACCTGGGAACCGCCATTGGTGGCGAAGAAGATCAGGTCGCCTGTTTGCAGACCTTCCTTGCCGACATCGGCCGCTTGCATGGAGATCATTTCACGGGTGGTGCGTGGTAAGGAAATGCCAGTGACATCACGATACACATAGCCGATCAGCCCGCTGCAATCGAAACCGGAGTCCGGTGTATTGCCGCCCCAGCGATAAGGTGTGCCCACCAGACCGAGCGCACGAAACAGCACGTCTTCCGCTTCAGGCGAGAACGCCTGGGAAGAGCCGAACACGATGGGGGGGCGAACCACCGGCGCTGGCGGCGGCGTGCGACTGGCGCAAGCACTGAGCAGCGCGGCGAAGAGCAAGATTGTGAGGCGGGCCGACGTCGTCATAAGCAGAACACCCTGATCTGGCTGCGGCTTTTTCCTGCAGAGGACGCAGAAAAGAAAACCGCCTGCGCAGCACGCAGGCGGTTTGCCATCATTCATAGATCAGATTCTAGCGCTTATGCAGCAAACTTCAAGTAAGACTTTAAGTTCGCCTTACAAACTGTCCGCTTACTTGCGTGCAGTGACAATCGGGTTTGCAGCGGGAGCCATCGCAAGGGCGCGCTTGGCTTCGATGAAGGTCTTGCTCCAGTAGCTGTCGCCCAAGTTGTCGATCCGCACGCCACCGCTTTTGCGGCTGCTGGAATGGATGAACTGGTTGTCACCCAAGTAGATCCCGGCGTGACTGACGCGACCGCGACGACCGTTGGTAGCGAAGAACAACAGGTCGCCCGGCTCCAGCTTGTTGCGAGAAACCAGTGGCGCGTCCACGTTGATCATTTCACGGGTGGAGCGAGGCAGGTTCATGCCGGCCTCTTCACGAAACAGATAGCCGATGAAGCCGCTGCAATCGAAACCGGCTTCAGAGGTACCACCGAAACGGTAACGGGTACCGATCAGGGACATGCCACGTTCGAGGATGCTGTCGGCCAGAGCAGGCAGTTGGTAGGACTTGCCATCAGCAAAAGCGGCCAGTTCTTTTTCGGTGGCCACTTCGTCCTGGTAAAGAGAGTCTTGATAACGGACGGAAGACTGGGCAGTAACGGAATTTTGAGCCTGTTGTGGCGCTTGCTGGGACACTGGCGTGTGGGCAGCGCAACCGAACAACAGGGTAACGAGTGCGAGAGGCACGAGGGGTGCGAAGCGCTTTAGCATGGGCACGACCGTGGCTGATGAGTGGTAAAGAAGTCGAGACTATGCCCGCTATCACCCTCATTTGCAAATTCAATCGAACTTTTTGTGACTTCCCGGTTTCCCGGTTACATCTAAGCGCTTAAGCCCATTTTGATCATTTGCGTAGCCTGCGCCCTGCAGGAAAGCGCATTTTCTGGCGTCTGGAATATGCCGCAAGCCGCCGCAAGCCGCAGACCACGCGGGCTTGGCTACCAGCCCAGGGTTTCTTTCAGGAACGGAATGGTCAACTTGCGCTGTGCCTGAAGCGAGGCCTGATCGAGCCTTTCAAGCAACTCGAACAGAGCACTCATGCTGCGCGTGCCACGGGTCAAAATGAAATGCCCGACCTCATCCGTCAGGTGCAGGCCACGACGGGATGCCCGCAGTTGCAGGGCACGCAATTTGTCTTCATCGGAGAGCGGGCGCATCTGGAAGATCAATGCCAGCGTCAGGCGGGACTTCAGGTCTGCCAGCTTGACTGGCAGTTCACGCGGGGACGTAGACGCCGCAATCAACAGACGCCGGCCACTGTCACGCAGGCGATTGAACAAATGGAACAAGGCTTCTTCCCAGTCAGCCTTGCCTGCCACGGCCTGCAAATCATCCAGGCAAACCAGCTCGTACTGTTCGAGGTTGTCGAGAATTTCGACGCCGCGATCCATCAACTCCGCCAGCGGCAGGTACACCGCCGGTTCACCCATCTGCTCGAAACGCAGGCACGCGGCCTGCAATAAATGCGTGCGCCCTACCCCGTGCTTGCCCCAGAGATAAATCAGACTTTCGGTCCAGCCGGCGTCGGCTTCGCATAGCCGCTCGACATAGCCGAGTGCAGCGGCATTGGCGCCTGGGTAGTAGTTGATAAAGGTGGCGTCGTCACGCAGACGCACACCTAGGGGCAGCTGAATCGGTTTCATGCTGACTGAACAGTTCCAAAGGAACCGTAAGTGGCCTCTGTGTAAAGTTTGCGAAGTTTATACCCGTGAAGCCGACGGCACAATGCGACACACCACAAGCAAAATCAAAGGTTTGCGTCAGCAGGCCGGTTTCATGCCGGTTTCTTTGGCGGTGCGGGGATCAACCCGGTAGCAAACCGGGTTACCCGCGATCGAGCCTAAAGCTCGGGCTCGTCGACACCACTGTAGATTTCCGAATCCTTATACAAATCATGCACATGGCGCACCAGCACCATGATCACGGCCGCCACCGGCAATGCCAACAAAATACCGGTGAAACCAAACAGTTCACCGCCGGCCAGGATCGCGAAGATCACCGCCACCGGGTGCAGACCGATGCGATCCCCCACCAGCAATGGTGTCAGCACCATACCCTCCAGCGCTTGACCGACCATAAACACCGCGACAATGCCAATCATTGGGTACAGGTCGCCGCCGAATTGGAACAGACCGGCGATCAAAGCGGCACCAATGCCGATAATGAAGCCCATGTACGGCACAATCGCCGCCAGACCGGCAATCAAACCGATCAGCAGCCCCAACTCCAACCCCACCAGCATCAGCCCTGCGGCGTAGATCACGCCCAAGGCCAACATGACCAGCAATTGCCCGCGCACGAAGGCTCCAAGTACTTCATGGCACTCGCCGGCGAGCAACACCGCACGCTCCTCACGATCACGGGGCAGCAAGCTGCGAATCTTCGCCATCATCAGGTCCCAATCGCGCAGCAGATAAAAACTCACCACCGGAATCAGCACCAGATTCGCCAGCCAGCCGATCAACGCCAGGCCGGAAGCCGTCGCCTGACTCAGCACCACCCCGACAATGTCGGTGGTCTGGCCCATGTGTTCGCTGATGGCAGCCTTGAGCTTATCGAACTTCCAGAACCCCTCGGACAAACCAAACTTTGACTGTGCCCAAGGCAGTGCAGTGTGCTGCAACCAGTCCAACATCTGCGGCGCAAGCTCATACAGACGAAACAGCTGCTTGGCGAGCATCGGAACCAACACCAGCAGCAACGTCGTGAAGATCAAGGAGAACAAGGCGAATACCGCGACCACTCCCCACGTCCGTGACAACCCGACCCTTTCCAGCCGATCCACCAACGGATCAAACAGATAAGCCAGCAGCAACGCCACCAGGAACGGCGTCAGTATCGGGTGTAATAGCCAGATAAACGCGCAGAGCAGAACCACTCCACCCAACCAGAACCAACGCCGCGTATCGGCCATGAACCACTCCATTGCTTCTATATATAGAAAGAAAAACTACCAGCGAAAATGCAGCTGCGGCGCAGGTGCAACTGTCGGCGCCACGGCAGGGGTTGAACCATCGGCCGCAGGCGTTACGGGCGCCACGGGGGCCGGCGCTGCGGCCACCTCTTGCAATTTTGCGAGCGACAATTGCGCCCGCAGTTGATCGGTACTGCCATTGACCCGATACAGTATTTTGTCGCCATTCACGCTTTGCGGGCGCCCGCCAAAAGGCTCCAATAAACGGCCAAGGGTCGCGTAACGCTCAAGATTCATGCCGTCAACGGCCAGCAATTGTTGACCCGTAGCCCCAGGCTTAGCGACGAACCGCGGCGCCAATCGTTCGTTGACCGCCAGCATCACCGCGTCCGCCAGTGCCGCTTGATCGGCACCAGTGGCGGTACCGGTTTCGGCTTTATCCCCCAGCCACAAACGCCACTTGGCTTGCCATTGCCCCCCTTCTTCGCGGGCATGTACCGCCAGCAGGGCATCGGCATTGTAGCGTTCCGAGGCGTTGTGCAAGGGCGCGGGGTCGGCACTTTCCAGGTTCGCAGCGGTGCCGACAATCTGTTCATTCAGATCCGCCAACGGCAACCGCAGTGGCAAACCACGGTGCTGCGCCGCACGCCGCAACGGCACTGCGCCAGGCTGAGCATCGCCCACCAGGCTTGATCCTTCGGTGTAATCGTTCAGCCACCAGCCAAGAATCGATGGCCGGTTAGCGCCCCACATGGCCAATCCGGCACGACGCAACGCCTGCTCGGTGGTGCCTGGATCGAAATCGACCTTCAATACCTCCGGTGGCCCGGCGTCATAGCCGAACTGACTGATGATTTGCTGCGGGTCTTTGCGGATCGCCGCCAGTCCCGGACTTTGTACGGCCTTGGGGTCGCCGGTCAGACGCAAGACAAGGGTGTCGAGGGCGCGCTGGGTCGCTTGATCGCGCTCCTCGGGTGACTGGCCGCTCACAGGTTCGCGCACCTGGTAAAGGCCTTTGACCGTTTCGGCATGGCTAATCAGACTGACCAATGACAAACAGCCTACAAACAAGAATTTACACAAACGCATGGAAGATTCCTGGCGACAAGAGCGGCTGGAACAGGCCGCATGAAGATGACCGAGCAAGGTTGTGACCATTGCCCGGCGCAAAACATTCACACGTCCCGGGTAAGTTTTCGCACTGTCATAACGATAGACGGTTAATGACGATACCCTGCTCAAGCTTGAAGGATGCAATCAACACGCAGTAATGAAGGTTTTTTTAAGCCGATATGCCCCTGCTGTCGGCCTGAGGATGGCCGCTGCCCTTCAAGCCTGATAAAATCGCGCGCCTTCGCAGACCGGCAACAGCCGGGCACTTTCGAAATTCGCGTGAGGCAATCGCCCCCGTCGATTTCGGCGCCCCCGCTGAACTCGGTCGTTACCCAGAAATCCCCCCTAAAGGCCTGGATCATGAGCAAGCAACCCTCCCTGAGCTACAAGGACGCCGGTGTAGACATCGACGCCGGTGAAGCATTGGTCGAACGCATCAAGAGCGTCGCCAAGCGCACTGCGCGCCCGGAAGTCATGGGCGGCCTGGGCGGTTTCGGCGCCCTCTGCGAAATCCCGGCCGGCTACAAGCAGCCTGTGCTGGTTTCCGGCACTGACGGCGTCGGCACCAAGCTGCGCCTGGCACTGAACCTGAACAAGCACGACAGCATCGGCATCGACCTGGTTGCCATGTGCGTCAACGACCTGGTCGTTTGCGGCGCCGAGCCGCTGTTCTTCCTCGACTACTACGCCACCGGCAAACTGAACGTCGACACCGCCGCTCAGGTCGTGACCGGCATCGGTGCAGGCTGCGAACTGTCGGGTTGCTCGCTGGTTGGCGGCGAGACCGCTGAAATGCCGGGCATGTACGAAGGCGAAGACTACGACCTGGCCGGCTTCTGCGTCGGCGTCGTGGAAAAATCCGAAATCATCGACGGCTCCAAAGTCGCCACCGGCGATGCCCTGCTCGCCCTGCCGTCTTCCGGCCCGCACTCCAACGGTTACTCGCTGATCCGCAAGATCATCGAAGTGTCCGGTGCCGACATCGAAAACATCCAGCTGGACGGCAAACCACTGACCGACCTGCTGATGGCTCCGACCCGTATCTACGTGAAGCCGCTGCTCAAGCTGATCAAGGAAACCGGCGCCGTCAAAGCCATGGCCCACATCACCGGTGGCGGCCTGCTGGACAACATCCCGCGCGTTCTGCCAAAAGGCGCACAAGCAGTGGTTGACGTGGCGAGCTGGAACCGTCCGGCGGTATTCGACTGGCTGCAAGAGAAAGGCAACGTCGACGAGAACGAAATGCACCGCGTGCTGAACTGCGGTGTGGGCATGGTCATTTGCGTGGCGCAAGAACACGTTGAAACCGCCCTGAACGTTCTGCGTGAAGCTGGCGAGCAACCTTGGGTCATCGGCCAGATCGCCACCGCTGCCGAAGGCGCGGCTCAGGTTGAACTGAAGAACCTCAAGGCTCACTGATGCCTAACACCTGTGATGTCGTGGTGCTGCTGTCCGGCACCGGCAGTAACTTGCAGGCCTTGATCGACAGCACGCGGACCGGCGACAGCCCGGTCCGCATCGCTGCGGTGATCTCCAACCGCGCTGACGCCTTCGGCCTGCAACGCGCCAGGGACGCGGGCATCGACACCCGCACCCTGGATCACAAAGCGTTCGACGGCCGCGAGGCCTTCGATGCCGCGCTGGTCGAACTGATCGACGCCTTCAATCCCAAGCTCGTGGTACTGGCTGGCTTCATGCGCATTCTCAGCGCGGATTTCGTGCGCCATTACCAGGGTCGCCTGCTCAACATCCATCCTTCACTGCTACCCAAATACAAAGGGTTACACACTCATCAGCGAGCGCTGGAAGCCGGCGACGCCGAACACGGCTGCTCAGTGCACTTCGTCACCGAGGAACTCGATGGCGGACCACTGGTCGTACAGGCAGTAATACCGGTAGAGTTGCACGACTCGCCGCAGAGTCTGGCGCAGCGGGTCCATGTACAGGAACACCTGATCTACCCGATGGCCGTGCGCTGGTTTGCCGAAGGCCGACTGTCACTTGGCGATCAAGGTGCTTTACTGGATGGACAGTTGCTCGCGGCCTGCGGCCACTTGATTCGAACCTAGGAGATATTATGCGTCGCGCCCTGCTCCTCGCTTGCGCTCTGCTCGCTTTGCCCTTCGCACAGGCTGCAGAACTTCAACCTTTCTCCGCCAGCTACACCGCCGACTGGAAACAGCTGCCCATGAGCGGCACCGCCGAACGCAGCCTGACCAAGGAAGCCAACGGCGTCTGGAAGCTCAGCTTCAAGGCTTCGATGATGATCGCCAGCCTGACCGAAGAAAGCACCCTGACCCTCGACAAGGACACCCTGCTGCCGCAGTCCTATCACTTCGAACGAGGCGGCCTGGGCAAAGCCAAGAAAGCCGATCTGGACTTCGATTGGGCCGCCAAAAAGGTCACCGGCACCGACCGTGGCGACGCGGTCAACATCCCCCTTAACCGTGGCATGGTCGACAAATCCACCTATCAGCTTGCCCTGCAGCATGACGTAGCCGCCGGCAAGAAAAGCATGAGCTATCAGGTGGTCGATGGTGGCGAAGTCGATACCTATGACTTCCGCGTGCTGGGCTCGGAGAAGGTCGATACCAAGGCAGGCCAGATCGACGCAGTCAAAGTCGAGCGCGTACGCGACCCGACACAAAGCAAGCGCACTACCGTGCTGTGGTTTGCCAAGGATTGGGACTACCTGCTGGTTCGCCTGCAACAGGTCGAAACCGACGGCAAGGAATACAACATCATGCTCCTGGACGGCAAGGTCAACGGCAAGGCTGTCAAAGGCAGTTGAATCAGACCGATATGAAAGAGCCCCGCCAATGCGGGGCTTTTTTTCGCCGGATGTCTGCGCCCTCATTGTAGGAGCCAGGCTTGCCGGCGAAGGCGCTCTCCGGGACGATTTCGCCGGCAAGCCTGGCTCCTACGGGTCCGCGTCCAGCCGTGAGCAAGAAAGTGGAACCCGCCACAGGAGCAATGCTCTATACCTTCAAGGTCTTTTTTGATCGAATGTCTGCTCCTGATGCCAGCGAGGTTTCCCATGACCGTTACCGTCAATACCGTCTCCGCCGAAGGTTTTCGTCACAGTGTACAAATCGATGACCATGAGCTTTTTGCCGACGTCCCCACCACGGCGGGTGGTGAAGGCTCGGCACCGGAACCCCACGATTACTTTGACGCGGCACTGGGCGCCTGCAAAGCCCTGACCCTGAAGCTGTATGCCAGGAAGAAGGGCATCCCCCTGACCGGTGTTGGCGTCGAGGTCAAACGCGACAACAGCGAAGAGCAAAAGGGCAAATACGCGCTGCACGTCAAATTGACCCTCAAAGGCGTACTCACCGACGCCCAGCGTGACGAACTGCACCGCGTGGCCGACCGCTGCCCGATTCACAAGCTGATGACCACCAGCGAAGTCAGCATCGAAACCCATCTTTCGGAAGGTGCCTTCAGCCAATAGCGGCAACGACCGCGCAGGCGGGTTATGCTCGATGGCATCACCCGCTCAGCCTGGAATGCACCATGAACACTCCGCTCGTGATTCGCCCTCGTGCCGAAGATGTCGAAGGCCAGCCGATTCTTCGCCCGTTGCCGTCAGCCAAATGCCGCAATGTCGGGCCTTTTGTATTCTTCGATCACATGCTCCAAACCCGCTACGCCGCGGGAGAAGGCATGAATATCCGCCAACATCCGCACATTGGCCTGTCCACACTCACCTACCTCTTTGAGGGACAGCTCCAGCACAAGGACAGCCTCGGGTCGGATCAGATCGTCAATGCTGGGGATGTCAGCTGGATGACCGCTGGCAGTGCCATCGCCCACGTTGAACGCACGCCAGAAGCACTCAAAGGTAGTGATTTCATGATGCACGGCTTGCAGGTCTGGCTGGCTTCGCCGAAGGAACGTGAGCATGGACCGGGTCATTACAGCCACCATCCTGCATCGACGCTGCCGGTCAGTGAAAGCCTTGGGGTGAAGATCCGCATGATTGCCGGCTCAGGCTTCTGCCTGGAATCGCCGGTACCGGTGCTTTCTCCCACACTGTACGCCGAGGTGAATCTTCAATCGGCAACGACGCTGCTGATTCCCACCGAGCACGAAGAACGTGCGCTGTACGTGCTGAGCGGTGAGGTGCAACTGGACGGCGAAACGGTTGAACCCCATGCACTGGTGGTGCTGCCGGCCGGCGAGGAGATGACCTTGTTCGCCGAAAGCGATTGCCATGCGGTGTTGTTTGGCGGGGCACCGCTGGATGGTCCGCGGCGAATCAACTGGAATTTTGTGGCGAGCGACCCGGCGTTGATCGACGAAGCACGGCGGCGCTGGGCGGCCGGGGATTGGCCGACGGTACCGGGGGAAGTTGAGCGGATCGAATTGCCCTAGAGCAAAAACAAAAGATCGCAGCCTTCGGCAACTCCTACAGGGTAACGCGTAAATCTGTAGGAGCTGCCGCAGGCTGCGATCTTTTGATCTTCAGGTAATCAACCCTTGAATACTTCATCCAGCAAATTGTGCATCGACGTAAACGCCCGTGCAGCAACCTTGGCGTCGTACATCATCATGCCCGGCACCTTGGCATGCGGGTCAGTGAACGAGTGGAATGCACCACCGTAGCTCAACAACTGCCAATCCACACCGGCGGCATTCATTTCATCCTCGAACGCCGGCAACTGCTCTTTCGGCACCAATGGATCGGACGCGCCGTGCAGCACCAGTACCTTGCCTTTGATGCTCTTCGCATCGGCCGGATTTGGTGTATCGAGGGTGCCATGGAATGAGACCACGGCCTTCACCGGCGCACCGGTACGCGCGAGTTCCAGCGCGCAGCAACCACCGAAACAAAAACCGAAGGTCGCCAGGTTCGACGTGTCGACCGCCGCCTCGCCCTGTTTCTGCAATTGCTCGAACGCCACTTGCATGCGCTTGCGCAGCAATGCTCGGTCGTTCTTCAGCGGCATCATCGCCGCGCCCGCCTCGTCGTTATTCTGCGGACGAACCGACTGTCCGTAGAGATCCGCGATCAGTACCACGTAACCTTTGGCCGCCACCGATTTGGCGATCTCCTCAGCACCGGCGCCGACGCCCATCCAGTTCGGCGCCATCAACAACCCCGGACGCACGCCCTTATGGTCGGCGTCGAAAGCCAGGCGGCTTTCGTAGGCTTGGCCGTCAATCTGGTAAGCAACGGAACGTACAGTGATTTGGCTCATTTCTGACTCCTGATTTTTAAACACCAGAATGAAAAAACCCGCCGAAGCGGGTTTTTCTGCAACACAGTTAAGCCGACAACTCGACCAACAGCTTGTTCAGTCGGCGCACATAGGCCGCCGGGTCCTTCAAGCTGTCACCGGCCGCCAGGGCGGCCTGATCGAAGAGGATGTGCGACAGGTCGCCGAAGCGCTCGTCACTCTGCTCGCTGTCCAGCTTCTCGATCAGCGGGTGAGCCGGGTTGAATTCGAAGATCGGCTTCGAATCCGGCACCTTCTGACCGCTGGCTTCCAGGATCTGACGCATTTGCAGCCCCAGATCCTGCTCGCCGATGGCCAGGATCGCCGGGGAGTCGGTCAGACGATGGGAAACCCGTACTTCAGCAACGGATTCGCCCAGTGCCGTCTTAAGACGCTCCACCAGACCTTCCTTGGACTTGGCGACTTCCTCGGCAGCCTTCTTGTCCTCTTCCGAGTCCAGGTTGCCCAAGTCCAGGTCACCGCGCGCCACGTCAACGAAGCTCTTGCCGTCGAAATCGCTGAGGTAGCTCATCAGCCACTCATCGATGCGGTCGGTCAGCAGCAGCACTTCGATGCCTTTCTTGCGGAAGACTTCCAGGTGCGGGCTGTTTTTGACCTGCGCGTAGGTTTCACCGGTCAGGTAGTAGATCTTGTCCTGACCTTCCTTGGCACGAGCCAGGTATTCGGCCAGACCGACCACTTGCTCACCGTCATCACCGTTAGTGGAGGCGAAACGCAGCAGGCCGGCGATTTTCTCTTTATTGGCGAAGTCTTCTGCCGGGCCTTCTTTCATGACCTGACCGAAGTTCTTCCAGAAGCCCTTGTACTGTTCAGGCTCGTTCTTCGCCAGTTTTTCCAGCATATCCAGCACACGCTTGGTCAGCGCCGACTTCATGGAGTCGATGATCGGGTCTTTCTGCAGGATTTCCCGCGACACGTTCAGCGACAGGTCATTGGAGTCGACCACGCCCTTGATGAAGCGCAGGTACAGCGGCAGGAACGACTCAGCCTGGTCCATCACGAACACGCGCTGCACGTACAGCTTCAGGCCTTTGGGCGCTTCACGCTGATACAGGTCGAACGGCGCACGAGCCGGCACGTACAGCAGCGAGCTGTATTCCAGCTTGCCTTCGACCTTGTTGTGGCTCCAGCTCAGCGGATTCTCGAAGTCGTGGGCGATGTGCTTGTAGAACTCCTGGTATTCCTCATCCTTCACTTCAGTGCGAGGACGGGTCCACAGGGCACTGGCGCGGTTGACGGTTTCCCATTCAACGGCCGGCTTTTCTTCACCTTCAGTGGCTGCCACTTCTTTTGGCAACTCGATCGGCAAGGCGATGTGGTCGGAGTACTTCTTGATAATGTTGCGCAGGCGCCAGCCATCCGCGAACTCGTCTTCACCGGATTTCAGGTGCAGAACAATGCGGGTGCCACGTTCGGCCTTGTCGATGGTGGCGACTTCGAATTCGCCCTCACCCTTGGACGACCAGTGCACGCCTTCGCTGGCAGGGCTGCCTGCACGACGGCTGAACACGTCGACTTTGTCGGCAACGATGAATGCAGAGTAGAAACCGACACCGAACTGACCGATCAGGTGCGAATCTTTCTTCTGGTCGCCCGACAGGTTCTTCATGAAGTCGGCGGTGCCGGATTTGGCGATGGTCCCCAGGTGGGTGATCACATCTTCACGGCTCATGCCGATACCGTTGTCTTCGAGGGTGACGGTCTTGGCGTCCTTGTCGAAGCTCACACGGATTTTCAGCTCGGCGCCACCTTCCAGCAATTCTGGTTTGGCGAGGGCTTCGAAACGTAATTTGTCTACAGCGTCAGAGGCGTTCGAGATCAGTTCGCGAAGGAAAATTTCCTTGTTGGAATACAGCGAATGGATCATGAGGTGCAGCAGCTGCTTTACCTCGGTCTGGAAGCCCAGGGTTTCCTTTTGAGTTTCCACACTCATGGTCATCAAACTCCAATCAGATGGCATAAGCCGCGACCAAGAGGGTCTGCGGCGGGTTGTCATCAGAGTTGGGGGCACCGTTCAGGATTTCAAGGGCTCCTCGAGCTTGAAATGCGCCCGTGCGGTGGCAATGGGTTCACCTTCGGTGGTTTGCCACGCCGTAATCGCCACGTTGGCCACTCGACGCCCCTGACGGCACACCTGGCAACAGGCCCAGGTATCGCGGAACTGCCCGGCGCGTAGGTAATCGAGGGAAAAGTCGATAATTTTCGGGACGCCCGGCGAACCGGTAGCAATCAACAGGTGCAGCGCGGCGGACAACTCCATGAAGCCGGCAATCACGCCACCATGGATAGCGGGCAACAACGGGTTGCCAATGTTGTCCTTGTTGGCCGGCAGGCGAAACAACAATTCATCCCCCACACGCGAACATTCGACGCCAATCAGCGCGGCGTAGGGAATCAGCTGCAGCAACGAGGCATAGTCACCCTGCTCATGGGCTTTCTGGAGTTGCTCCTGGAGTCCGTCAGTCATTGCGCACCTCCGGCGATAGCGCCACCAAAGCCTTTAGTGCCCTTGATGCCCTTGCCCATGCGCATGAAGGTCCCCACCACATGAGCAATCGGTTGCTCGGGATCGTCCTGATAGGCAAAGCCGCGTGCAAAGATCACGTCAGTGGTCACCCGGTAGCATTGGGCGAAACCGTAGACATCTTTATGCGGTTCGGCGGCATGCATGTAGTCGATCCGCAGGTCCAGGGTCGGGCAGACTTCGAATTCCGGCAGCACGCAGAGCGTGGACATGCCGCAGGCGGTGTCCATCAGCGTGGTCAGTGCCCCGCCGTGAATCACACCGGTTTGCGGGTTACCGATGATTTGCGGGCTATATGGCAGAATCAAGGTGAGCCCTTCGTTGCTGGCACTGTGAATGCGCAGCCCCAGGACCTGACAATGTCGCAGCGCGGATAGAAATCGCGTTGCGCGCTCAAAAACGGGGTTTTCGGCCATTTGATAAGAACTCTTGATTTATTGGCTGACAGCGCAGTAATGACAATTGAAAAAGTTCCACGTTAGAACAAACTTATATATCTGAATGATAGGTGGAACTTAACCCTGATGGCGGCGCTCGAAAGGCCAGTAAGATATTTTTCATCAGGAGAAACACCCCATGCGTAAGACTTTAGCTATTGCCTTGATGTTGACCGCTTCCCTCGGTCTCGCCGCCTGCGATAAAAAATCCGAGGACAAAGCTCAAGACGCAAACCAACATGCTGAACAAGCCCAGCAAAAAATGAACGAAGCTCAGGATAAAGTGAACGAAGCGGCGAAAGAAAACGCCGAAGCCGCCAAAGATCAGGCTGAATCGAACGAAGCAGCGGCAAAAGAAGCCGCGCCGGAAGCACCTAAGAACTAATACGGTTTTTAGCGTGACAAAAGAAAACCCGCCAAGTGCGGGTTTTCTTTTATCTGCGAATTTGTTTGCCCGTTCAGCGTTAGAGCAAAATCGTTCGAAAAGTCGGACTAATCATCAGCAACAGCGAACAGATTAAACCCACCAGCCAAACCAGGCTGCGCTGCCAGGCGAGATCTTTCCAGTAACAGACCAAGTAGATAACACGCGTAATCACGAAGATGATTGCCAGCCAATCGATGAGCCATCCCGACGTCTGTCTGGTATGCGCCATCAACACACCGACCGCAAACAATATGAACGCTTCGAAACTATTCTGGTGTGCCGCCACCGCTCGTGCGCCCAAGCCGGTGAGTTGCGCCTGTTGTTGGCGCGGCAAATGATTGTTATAGCCACCCTGCTCTTTCATGGCCGTGGTAACGGGCATGCGCGCCACGTAGATCAGTACGGCACTGATAAACACACACCAGAAGGGAATACTCATCAAGCAGCCTCTTTACTCACCTCGGGCAACGGCGCCTCTGTAGGGGTATAGACCATCACGTCGAGAACGTCTGAGTGAAACTCCCGGCGATACAACACAAACACCACCCCGGCACTCATCAACATGAACAACCAGGGGCTGACGAACCATGCAAGCATGGACATGCCAAAGTAATAAGAGCGCAGGCCAAAGTTGAATTGGTTGGCGGCCATGGAGATGACACGGGCTGCCCGAGAGGCAAAGGCCTTACGCTCCTGCTCAGACACCTGGCGTTCGCCGATCATCGGTGCCGAGCCCACCAGAATGGCGGCAAAGTTGTACTGACGCATACACCAACTGAACGTAAAGAACGCATAGACGAACACCAGCGCCAGGCACAACAACTTGATTTCCGACATGCCTTGGGAAGCCTGCTGCACCATCGGAATATCCGCCAGCAACGACACCGCTCTTTCGGAAGCCCCCAACACCGTAAGAATGCCCGCAAGAATAATTAGCGTGCTGGAAGCAAAGAAGGATGCATTGCGCTCCAGATTACCGATCACGCTGGCGTCGGCGATGCGGTTGTCACGCAGCAGCATGCGGCGCATCCAGTCTTCCCGATAAAGGTGCAAAACGCTGGCAAGGCACGCGGTATCTCGACCTTTCCATGTCGCATAACGGGTGTAACCGCCCCAACAAATAACAAACCAAAGCGCGGCAAGAAGGTGGATCAGGTTGGCTTGGATGAATGACATGCAATTCCCTGTGAGACGTAGGCTGTGTAGGAGCGATGCTTGCTCGCGATTGCGGTGTATCAATCAACAGATGCGTTGAATGTTAGTGCGCCATCGCGAGCAAGCATCGCTCCTACAGGTAGAGCTTCGACGTTAGCTTAAGGAAAAAGACACTGCCTCACGCCCATAAAAAATGCCCCGTATCGATTGATACGGGGCATTTCTATTTTACTCGCAGGCCCGCTTGTGACAGGCCGCGCAAGCTTTTAAGCCAGTGCTTCTTCGCGCTTGCCCAGCAGGCGATCACAGACCACGGCGACCACCAGGGTCATCACCGAAGGTACCAACCACGCCAGGCCCTGCTCACTGAGCGGCAAGTGAGCCATTTGCGTCGGCATCCAGTCCGCCAGGCCCGCACCCTTGAGGGCATCGATCAGACCGAAGATGAACGACACCAGCATCACCGGACCTACGATACGGCCCTGCTCATGCCAGAAATCCTTGCAGAAGCTCAGGGCAACCAGGGCGATGCACGGCGGGTAGATCGCGGTCAGGACCGGGATCGAAAACGCGATCAGTTTGGTCAGGCCCAGGTTGGACACCAGCAGGGAGAACGCCGCGAGGATGATCACCAGAGTCTTGTAAGACAGTGGCAGTACGCGACTGA
This sequence comes from Pseudomonas putida, assembly GCF_050990305.1. GTDB lineage: Bacteria > Pseudomonadota > Gammaproteobacteria > Pseudomonadales > Pseudomonadaceae > Aquipseudomonas > Aquipseudomonas putida_AH. The sequence continues at coordinate 4,866,667 of NZ_CP158817.1, forward strand.
AGTACTCGGCGCAGGCACAGGTCAGGCCTACAGCCGTTACCAGGCACGCCAGGGAGATCAGCACGGCTAGGAATCCGCTGCCCAGGGAACCGAAGGTGTGCTGTACGTAGGCATGCAGCACTGCCGCACCGTTGGTCGCGCCGACAGCCACTTCATGGCTGCCCGAACCCAGACGGAACAGGCTGATGTACACCAGTGCCAGACCGACGCCGGCAATTAGACCGGCAATGATCGCGTAACGGGTGATCAGCGCCGGTGATTCGACACCGCGCGAACGAATGGCGTTGACGATCACGATACCGAATACCAGCGCGCCGAGGGTGTCCATGGTCAGGTAACCATTGATGAACCCCTGGGAAAACGGTGCCGCAACGTATTCAGGCGTGGCCTGGCCAATATCACCCGCCGGCAAGGCGAATGCGGCGATGCCGAGCACAGCCAGGGCAATAATCTTCAGCGGTGCGAGGAAACGTCCTACGGTATCCAACAGGCGACCCGGATACAGCGAGATGAAGAACACCAGCAGGAAATACACCGAACTGTAGAGAAAGAGCGCCAGTGGGCTTTCGCCGGTCAGGGGCGCCAGCCCCACTTCGAAAGACACGGTTGCGGTACGTGGCGTGGCAAACAGAGGGCCGACGGCAAGATAGCAAGCGGCAGCCAGCAGGCCACCGGCAACTTTGCCGATCGGGCTGCTCAGCGCATCCATGGCGCCACCGACCTTGGCCAGCGCAACTACGGTGATGACCGGCAACCCTACCGCCGTGACCAGAAAGCCCAGCGCCGCCATCCAGACATTAGGCCCGGACTGCAAACCGACGATAGGCGGGAAGATGATGTTGCCGGCCCCGACGAACAGGGCAAACGTCATAAAACCAAGTGCCAGGATGTCCTGACCTTTCAACACTTTCATTAAGGAAATACCACACTACTGAATCGGAATTTAGAGAGGGGTTTCCCTTATGGTTGAGGGAAATGCAGTCGGTCCGTATGGGACTGACCCGTTAAGCGCGCAGCTGCCTTGTGGGCGGCGGACGCAAAAATGGCGAGTAGCCTAACGAATTTGGCCGATAAACGCACTGTTAGAGGGCGAACATTCCGATACACGACACTTTCGTGTCGCGTTTTCGCATGTAAATGGTGTGAGCCTGTAAGTACGTCTTCGCGGGCAAGCCTCGCTCCTACAGATATAAATCCTGCAAACGCCTCATCCTGTAGGAGCGAGGCTTGCCCGCGAAGAGGCCGTCATTGACTACATCAATCCCGGAAACGACAAAGGCCACCTGAAGGTGGCCTTTGTTTGGTGAAGCGTCAGCTAAGCGCGAAGCTTACTTGACAGCCCAACCAGTCAGCTCGGCCAGGGCCTTGCCGATGTCTGCCAGCGAACGCACGGTTTTTACGCCTGCGTCTTGCAGAGCAGCGAATTTCTCGTCTGCAGTGCCTTTGCCGCCAGAGATGATTGCGCCAGCATGGCCCATGCGCTTGCCCGGAGGAGCAGTCACACCAGCGATGTAGGAGACAACCGGCTTGGTCACGTTTGCCTTGATGTAGGCAGCCGCTTCTTCTTCAGCCGAACCGCCGATCTCACCGATCATCACGATCGCTTCGGTCTTCGGGTCTTCCTGGAACAGCTTCAGGATGTCGATGAAGTTCGAACCCGGAATCGGGTCACCACCGATGCCGACGCAAGTCGACTGACCAAAACCGGCGTCAGTAGTCTGCTTAACAGCTTCGTAGGTCAGGGTGCCGGAACGGGAAACGATACCGACCTTGCCTGGCAAGTGAATGTGACCTGGCATGATGCCGATCTTGCATTCGCCTGGAGTGATCACGCCTGGGCAGTTAGGGCCGATCAGGGTAACACCCAGCTCGTCGCACTTAACTTTCGCGTCCAGCATGTCCAGGGTAGGAATGCCTTCGGTGATGCAGACGATCAGCTTGATGCCGCCGAAAGCAGCTTCCAGGATCGAGTCCTTGCAGAAAGGAGCTGGAACGTAGATCACGCTGGCGGTGGCGCCAGTGGCAGCTACAGCGTCTTTCACGGTGTTGAACACTGGCAGACCCAGGTGCTCGGTGCCGCCTTTGCCTGGAGTTACACCACCAACCATCTTGGTGCCGTACTCGATGGCTTGCTGGGTGTGGAAACTACCTTGCGAACCGGTAATACCCTGGCAGATAACTTTGGTGTCTTTATTGATCAGGACGCTCATTATTTGCCCTCCGCAGCTTTGACAACTTGTTGAGCAGCGTCGGTCAGGCTGGTAGCAGCGATGATGTTCAAACCGCTTTCTGCCAGTACTTTAGCGCCCAGCTCAGCGTTGTTACCTTCAAGGCGAACAACAACCGGGATTTTAACGCCGACTTCTTTCACTGCACCGATGATGCCTTCGGCAATCATGTCGCAACGAACGATGCCGCCGAAGATGTTAACCAGTACTGCAGCGACGTTGGTGTCGGACAGAATGATTTTGAATGCTTCGGTAACGCGTTCTTTGGTAGCACCGCCGCCTACGTCGAGGAAGTTGGCTGGCTTGCCGCCGTGCAGGTTGACGATGTCCATGGTACCCATGGCCAGGCCAGCACCGTTGACCATGCAACCGATGTTGCCTTCCAGCGCTACGTAGTTCAGTTCGAACTTGGCAGCGTGCGCTTCGCGCGGATCGTCTTGCGACGGATCGTGGAAAGTCTTCAGCTTAGGCTGACGGTACATGGCGTTGGCGTCGATGTTGATCTTGGCGTCCAGGCAGTGCAGATCGCCGTCAGCCTTGATCACCAGCGGGTTCACTTCCAGCAGGGCCAGATCGTGATCCTGGAACAGTTTGGCCAGACCAACGAAGATCTTGGCGAACTGAGCAACTTGCTTGCCTTCCAGACCCAGCTGGAATGCCAGCTCGCGACCCTGGAATGGCTGAGCGCCAACCAGTGGATCGATAGTGGCTTTCAGAATTTTTTCTGGAGTGTCGTGAGCGATTTTCTCGATGTCCACGCCACCTTCGGTGGAAGCCATGAACACGATGCGACGGCTCGAACGGTCAACGACAGCGCCCAGGTACAGCTCTTTAGCGATATCAGTGCACGATTCAACCAGGATCTTGGTGACTGGCTGACCATTGGCGTCAGTCTGGTAAGTCACCAGACGCTTGCCCAGCCACTGCTGTGCGAAGGCTTTGGCGTCTTCTTTGTTGCGAACCAGCTTAACGCCGCCCGCTTTACCGCGACCACCGGCGTGGACCTGGGCTTTGACAACCCACTCAGTGCCGCCGATCTTGTCGCAAGCTGCTGCTGCTTCTTCCGGGGTGTCTACCGCGTAGCCTTTGGATACTGGCAGGCCGTACTCAGCGAACAGCTGCTTACCCTGATACTCGTGAAGATTCATGCTTTTTACCGTCTTCGTTAGGTACTGCGCATTCGGTGCTGCACTTGTTCAAGTGCCGCACCACCTGTGACTGCTGCTTGCGTAGCCTTTCCGGATACCCGGTGCAGCTACGCAAGGCTGCGTCCAGCGGACATTCCGCGGTGAGTCTTGCACGCAAGGCTCACGACGGGCCGATACCGCCGTGGTTTCTTATTGTCTTAACGCTTCTTGCGGTTGGCGATGTGGATGGCGCCGCCATTCACTGCCAAAGCAGCTTCGTGCAAGGCTTCAGACAGGGTCGGATGGGAGAAAACCATCATGCCCAGGTCTTCAGCGCTGGTGCCGAATTCCATACCGATCGCGCCCTGCTGAACCAGTTCGGCAGCGCTTGGACCAATCACGTGGACGCCCAATACGCGGTCTGTCTTGGCATCTGCGATGACCTTGACGAAACCACCGGTATCGTTGGCAGCCATGGCACGGCCAGAGGCTGCGAACGGGAAGGTGCCGACGTTAACTTCTACGCCTTCAGCTTTCAAGGCCTGCTCGGTTTTACCGACCCACGCGATTTCCGGGTGAGTATAAATAACCGAAGGGATCAGGTCATAGTTCATCTGAGCCTTGTGGCCCTTGATGCGCTCGACAACCATGATGCCCTCTTCCGAGGCCTTGTGTGCCAGCATCATGCCGCGAACCACGTCACCGATGGCGTAAACGCCCGGTACGGTGGTAGCGCAGTGATCGTCAACGTGCACAAAACCGCGCTCGTCCAGGGTCACGCCACTGTCGGCAGCCAGCAGATCAGTGGTCACCGGGCGGCGACCAACGGCTACGATCAGCTTGTCGAAAGTGATGGACTGTTCGCCGTTGGCATCGGTGTAGTTCACAACGACTTCGTCGCCGTTCACTTTCGAACCGGTCACGCGAGCGCCCAGCTTGATGTCCAGGCCCTGTTTGGTCAGGGTTTTCAGTGCTTCCTTGGACACAGCGGTGTCCGCGGCCATCAGGAAGGTGTCCAGAGCTTCCAGGACAACCACTTCGGAGCCCAGACGCGACCATACCGAACCCAGTTCCAGACCGATCACGCCAGCGCCGATCACGCCCAGACGTTTAGGTACGGTTTGGAATTCCAGTGCGCCAGTCGAATCAACAATGACTTTCTGATCAACCGGAGCCGGTGGAATGTCGATCGGGCGCGAACCTGGGGCCAGAATGACGTTCTCAGCTTCGATGACTTCAACCGAACCGTCCGGCTTGGTGACTTCGACTTTCTTGCCGGCCAGCAGCTTGCCGTGGCCCTGGATCGAAGTAACGCCATTGGCCTTGAACAGGGTGGCGACACCACCGGTCAGGTTCTTGACGATGCCAGCCTTGCGGCCAACCATCGCAGCGACGTCCATTTTGACTTCGCCGGTGGAGATACCGTGGACGTTGAAGCTCTCTTTCGCTTCCTTGTATTTCCAGGAGCTGTCCAGCAGCGCCTTGGAAGGAATGCAGCCTACGTTCAGGCAAGTGCCGCCCAGGGCCAATTTGCCTTCGCCATCGGTGTACTTCTCGATGCAGGCAGTGGAAAGACCCAGCTGTGCAGCCTTGATGGCAGCTACGTAACCGCCAGGGCCCGCGCCGATCACTACAACGTCAAATTTCTGCGACATTCAAAAAATCCTCTTTAGCGAAAAGCTTCAAGCCGCGCGCTGCAAGCCAAGCTGCCTTTTCTTGCAGCTTGAAGCTTGCAGCTCGGGGCTGCTTCTATCAGATATCCAGCAACAGACGAGCCGGATCTTCCAGCAGGTTCTTGATGGTCACCAGGAAGGTTACAGCTTCTTTGCCATCGATCAGACGGTGATCGTAGGACAGCGCCAGGTACATCATCGGACGGATGACAACCTGGCCATTGATCGCCATAGGACGCTGGATGATGTTGTGCATGCCCAGAATCGCAGCCTGCGGCGGGTTGACGATCGGGGTCGACATCATCGAACCGAAGGTACCGCCGTTGGTGATGGTGAAGGTACCGCCAGTCATCTCTTCGATCGACAGTTTGCCGTCACGGGCTTTCTTGCCGAAAGTAGCGATGCCACCTTCGATTTCAGCCAGGCTCATCAGCTCGGCGTTACGCAGAACCGGTACCACCAGGCCACGGTCGCTGGAAACGGCAACACCGATGTCGGCGTAGCCGTGGTAAACGATGTCCGAACCGTCGATCGATGCGTTGACTGCCGGGAAGCGTTTCAGCGCTTCGGTGGCCGCTTTCACGAAGAACGACATGAAGCCCAGGCGTACGCCATTGTGGGACTTCTCGAACAGATCCTTGTACTTCGAACGCAGTGCCATGACTTCGGTCATGTCGACTTCGTTGAAAGTGGTCAGCATCGCCATGTTCGATTGAGCTTCAACCAGACGCTCGGCAACCTTGGCACGCAGACGGGTCATCGGAACGCGTTTTTCAACGCGATCACCGGCAGCGAATACCGGAGCAGCAGCGGCAGGTGCAGCAGCCTTGGCAGGCGCGGCAGCTGGAGCGGCTTTCTTGGCGGCAACGGCTGCAACCACGTCTTCCTTGGTCACGCGACCGCCTTTGCCAGTACCGGCAACGGAAGCGATGTTGATGCCGTTTTCTTCAGCCAGCTTACGAGCAGCCGGTGCAGCAACCGGATCGTCTTCACCTTCGGCGGCTGGAGCAGCCGCTTGAGCAGCAGCCGGAGCGGCAGCGGCAGGCGCCGCGGCAGCAGCGCCGCCTTCTACGATCGAGCCCAGTACTTCGTCGGACAGAACGGTGTCGCCTTCGTTCTTGACGATAGCGCCCAGCACGCCGTCAGCAGTGGCCAGAACTTCCAGTACGACTTTGTCGGTTTCGATGTCGACGATCAGTTCATCACGCTTGACGGCATCGCCCGGTTGTTTGTGCCAGGTGGCAACGGTGCCATCGGCAACCGATTCCGGGAAAGTGGGGGCTTTGATCTCGATAGCCATTATCTGTGGTTCCTTAAATTCGGTTTCAGGTGCGCGAAGGCATTAAACGGTAAAGGCGTCTTGCAGCAGTTGTTCCTGCTGCTCGGCGTGCATCGATGCGTAACCGCATGCTGGTGCAGCAGAAGCCTCACGGCCCGCGTACTCAAGTACGAGAGACTTGTTGAGGTTGCTGATGCTACGGCGCATGTGGTGCTGGCTGCTGTACCAAGCGCCCTGGTTCATCGGCTCTTCCTGACACCAGACGGCATGCTTGGCGTTGGTGTAAGGCGCCAGGACTTCGTTCAAGTCGTCCTCAGGGAATGGGTACAACTGCTCGATACGCACGATGGCGATATCGTCACGGCCTTCGGCACGGCGTTTTTCCAGCAAGTCGTAGTAGACCTTGCCGCTACACAGAACAATGCGCTCGACCTTTTTCGGGTCCAAGGCATCGATTTCCGGGATAACGGTCTGGAACGAACCTTCGGCCAGATCTTCCAGCGTCGAGATGGCCAGCTTGTGACGCAACAGCGACTTAGGAGTCAGGACTACCAGTGGCTTGCGCAGCGGGCGAATCACCTGACGGCGCAGCAAGTGGTAGATCTGCGACGGCGTCGTCGGCATGCACACCTGAATGTTGTGCTCGGCGCACAGCTGCAGGTAACGCTCCAGACGAGCCGAGGAGTGCTCCGGCCCCTGACCTTCATAACCGTGCGGCAGCAGCATGGTCAGACCGCACAGACGGCCCCACTTGTGCTCGCCACTGGTGATGAACTGATCGATAACCACCTGGGCACCGTTGGCGAAGTCGCCGAACTGGGCTTCCCAGATAACCAGGGCGTTTGGCGTGGTGGTCGAGTAACCGTACTCGAACGCCAGCACCGCTTCTTCGGACAGGAACGAGTCGTACAGGTCGAAGCGTGGCTGACCGTCGTACAGGTTCTGCAGCGGAACGTAAGTGCCCGCGTCCTTCTGGTTGTGTAGCACGGCATGACGGTGCGAGAACGTACCGCGGCCGATGTCCTGGCCGGTCATGCGGATCGGGTGACCTTCGAACGCCAGGGTCGCGTACGCCATGGTTTCGGCGTAACCCCAGTTGATCGGCAGGCCGCCGGCTTGCATCTTCTGACGGTCTTCGTAGATCTTGGCGACCTGGCGCTGAACCACGAAGCCTTCCGGAATTTCCAGCAGCTTGGCGGACAGTTCCTGCAAGGTCTTGAGGTCGAAGCGAGTGTCGTGACGCGCGGTCCAGGCGTGGCCCAGGTATGGACGCCAGTCCACGAACAACTCTTTGTTCGGCTCTTTGACCAGGCTCTTGACCACGTGCAGACCGTTGTCCAGCGCGTTGCGGTATTCGTCGACTTTCGCCTGAACACGCGCTGCGTCCATCACACCGCTCTGGGTCAGACGATCGGCATACAGCTCACGTGTGGTGCGCTGCTTGGTGATCTGCTGATACATCAGAGGCTGGGTGCCGCTTGGCTCGTCGGCCTCGTTGTGGCCGCGACGACGGTAGCAGACCAGGTCGATCACCACATCACGCTTGAACTGCATGCGGTAGTCGATGGCCAGCTGGGTCACGAACAATACGGCTTCCGGATCATCACCATTTACATGGAGGATCGGCGCCTGGATCATTTTCGCGACGTCGGTAGCGTACTCGGTGGAACGCGAGTCCAGCGGGTTGCTGATGGTGAAACCGACCTGGTTGTTGATCACGATGTGCACGGTACCGCCGGTCTTGAAACCGCGGGTCTGCGACATCTGGAAGGTTTCCATCACCACGCCTTGACCGGCGAATGCCGCGTCACCGTGGATGGAGATCGGCAGAACTTTCTCACCAGTAGGGTCGTTACGACGATCCTGACGGGCGCGAACCGAACCCTCGACCACTGGCGAAACGATTTCCAGGTGGGACGGGTTGAACGCCATGGCCAGGTGAACTTCACCGCCAGTGGTCATCACGTTGGACGAGAAGCCCTGGTGGTATTTAACGTCACCGGAACCCAGCTCGACCTTCTTCTTGCCTTCGAATTCGTCGAACAGCTCGCGCGGGTTCTTGCCGAAGGTGTTGACCAGCACGTTCAGACGGCCACGGTGGGCCATGCCGATAACGATTTCCTTGGTGCCGTACGAACCGGAACGCTGGATCAGCTCGTCGAGCATCGGAATCAGGCTTTCGCCGCCTTCCAGGCCGAAACGCTTGGTGCCCGGGTATTTGGTACCCAGGTATTTTTCCAGGCCTTCACCGGCAGTCACGCGCTCGAGCAGGTGGCTCTTGATGTCGGCGGAGTACGTCGGACGACCACGCACGCTTTCCAGACGCTGCTGGAACCACTGGCGTTGCTGGGAATCGGTGATGTGCGTGAATTCAGCGCCGATGGTGCGGCAATATGTCTGCTGCAACGCTTCGTGAATTTCGCGTAGGCTCGCTTCCTCTTTGCCGATGAACAGGTCGCCGGCACGGAAGGTCGTATCAAGATCGGCATTGGTCAAGCCGTAATGATTGATCGACAGGTCTGCAGGTGCAGTGCGCTGCCACAGTCCCAGCGGGTCAAGCTGGGCTGCCTGGTGGCCACGCATACGGTAGGCCTGGATCAATCGCAGCACTTCAACTTGCTTCTTCTCGTGCTCACTGCTCACGCTGCCGGCGGAAACCGGTTGGGCGCGGCGCTGGTTCTTTGCCAGCAAGACGAAATGATCGCGAATTGTGGAGTGCGAAACATCGGTGGCAGAGTTGCCATCGGTAGGCAACTTCTGAAAGTAGGTGCGCCACTCTTCTGGCACAGCGTTAGGGTCGTGCAGGTAGAGCTCATAAAGCTCTTCCACATAGGCAGCGTTTCCACCTGAAAGGTGGGCGCTGTTCCACATGCGCTGCATCACGCTTTCTTGCATGCTTGGTCACCCTCGGTTAGGGGAACACCATCGGCGAAGACACCGAGCAAACTTGCAGAAGTCCGAATGCAGCGACCAAAACAAGCCACTTAGGATCACGCTGATAGTCCGGGTACCAGCCCGGATGCCCCTGCTTGTCTCATTTCTTCAAAAGAAGAGCTGCAGCTTTTGGCTGCGACTCTGGTTATAACCATGACGCGGGTTGAAGCCCGCGCCTTGGTCTCTTACGGGTACAGCGGTACTACATTTACAACAGCTGAATCACACGCCGCTGGAAAGCAGCATGTTACGGATGTGACCGATGGCCTTAGTCGGGTTCAGGCCTTTCGGACATACGTTGACGCAGTTCATGATCCCGCGGCAGCGGAATACGCTGAACGGGTCATCCAGCGAAGCCAGACGCTCGGACGTCTTGGTGTCGCGGCTGTCTGCCAGGAAGCGGTACGCTTGCAGCAGGGCAGCTGGACCCAGGAACTTGTCCGGGTTCCACCAGAAGGACGGGCAAGAGGTCGAGCAGCAAGCGCACAGGATGCACTCGTACAGACCGTCGAGCTTTTCACGCTCTTCAGGGGACTGCAGACGCTCGATGGCCGGAGCCGGCGTGTCGTTCTGCAGGAATGGCTTAACCTTCTCGTATTGCTTGTAGAAGATGCTCATATCGACGACCAGGTCACGGATCACCGGCAAACCTGGCAGAGGACGAACGATCAACTTGTTACCTTTTACAACAGCAGACAGCGGCGTGATGCACGCCAGGCCGTTCTTGCCGTTGATGTTCATGCCGTCGGAGCCGCAAACGCCTTCACGGCAGGAACGACGATAGGAAAAACCTTCGTCCTGCTCTTTGATCAGCGCGAGCACGTCCAGCACCATCAGGTCTTTACCACCGGTATCGACCTGGAATTCCTGCATGAACGGCGCAGCGTCCTGATCAGGGTTGTAACGATAAACACTGACTTGCAACATGGCGGTCACCCTTAATAAGTCCGGACTTTAGGTTCGAAAGTCGGAACAGTCTTCGGCGAGAAGTTCACGGCACGCTTGGCAACACGCTTCTCACCCGGGAAGTACAGGGTGTGGCACAGCCAGTTTTCGTCGTCACGGTCTTCGAAGTCTTCACGGGCGTGAGCACCGCGGGACTCTTTACGTACTTCGGCAGCGATGGCGGTAGCTTCAGCCACTTCCAACAGGTTTTGCAGTTCAAGCGCTTCGATACGCGCAGTGTTGAACGCCTGCGACTTATCGTTGATCTTGACGTTGGCGATGCGCTTGCGCAGATCGGCCAGCTGGGCAATACCCTTCTGCATGTATTCGCCAGTACGGAATACACCGAAGTAGTTCTGCATGCAGCTTTGCAGCTCGCGACGCAGGGTGGCTACGTCTTCGCCATCGGTACGGGTGTTCAGTGCATTCAGGCGCGACAGGGCAGCTTCAATGTCGGCTTCGGTGGCGTCGTCGTACTCGATACCGTCGGTCAGCGCCTTCTCCAGGTGCAGGCCGGCAGCACGGCCGAAGACCACCAGGTCGAGCAACGAGTTGCCGCCCAGACGGTTGGCACCGTGAACCGATACGCAAGCCACTTCGCCTACAGCGAACAGGCCTGGGATGATGGTGTCGACGCCATCGGCGTCCTGGGTGATCGCCTGACCATGAATGTTGGTGGCAACGCCGCCCATCATATAGTGGCAAGTCGGAACAACCGGAACCGGAGCAACAACCGGATCGACGTGAGCAAATGTTTTCGACAGTTCGCAGATGCCTGGCAGACGGCTGTGCAGCACTTCCTCGCCCAAGTGGTCGAGTTTGAGCATTACGTGATCGCCATTCGGACCGCAACCGTTGCCGGCGATGATCTCTTTAACCATCGAGCGGGCAACCACGTCACGACCTGCGAGGTCTTTGGCGTTCGGAGCATAACGCTCCATGAAACGCTCGCCGTGCTTGTTGATCAGGTAACCACCTTCACCACGGCAACCTTCGGTCACCAGTACACCGGCGCCGGCAATACCGGTCGGGTGGAACTGCCACATTTCAATGTCTTGTACCGGAACACCTGCACGCAGAGCCATGCCGACGCCGTCACCGGTGTTGATCAGGGCGTTGGTGGTCGAAGCGTAGATACGGCCTGCACCGCCGGTTGCCAGAACAGTTGCCTTGGCGCGGATGTAGGTGGTTTCACCGGTTTCGATGCAGATCGCGATCACACCGACGAACTCGCCTTGACCATTCTTCACCAGGTCGACAGCGTAGTACTCGTTCAGGAACGTGGTACCGGCTTTCAGGTTGCCCTGATAAAGGGTGTGCAGCAGTGCGTGACCGGTACGGTCGGACGCTGCGCAAGTGCGAGCAGCCTGGCCGCCCTTGCCGTAGTCCTTGGACTGACCGCCGAACGGACGCTGGTAGATACGGCCGGTTTCGGTACGCGAGAACGGCAGACCCATGTGGTCCAGCTCGAAAACGGCGGCCGGGCCTTCTTGACACATATATTCGATAGCGTCCTGGTCACCGATGTAGTCGGAACCCTTGACGGTATCGTACATGTGCCAGCGCCAGTCATCGTTCGGGTCGGCCGACGCGATGGCGCAGGTGATGCCGCCCTGTGCCGACACAGTGTGCGAACGGGTCGGGAACACCTTGGTGATCACGGCAGTCTTGTGACCGCCTTGTGCCAGTTGCAGCGCTGCGCGCATGCCTGCACCGCCGCCACCAATAATGATGGCGTCGAAAGAAATCGTTGGAATGTTAGCCATGAATCAGATACCCCAGAGAATCTGCACACCCCAGACGAAGTAAGCGAACATCGCAACGCCGCATACTGCCTGGAAAAGGAAACGTACTGCAGTCGCGGACTTGCCCAGCGCCATTGGCGTCAGGTAGTCGGTCGCGATGGTCCACATGCCGACCCAGGCGTGAGCGCCCAGGGCTACAAGGGCCAGCAGACTGAAGATACGCATTCCGTTGTGAGCGAACAGGCCGTGCCACTGCTCGTAGCCGATGCCCGGATTCGCTGCGAGGTATCCGATCAGGAAAATGAAATAAGCCGCGAGAACAACCGCAGACACACGTTGCGCCATCCAGTCATAGAGGCCCGAACGCGAAAGGTTCGTAACGCTGGTTACCATATCCAAACTCCTGCCAGAACGATCAACACCACGGAAACGGCGATGATAATTTTCGAGCCCAGGCGGCCGCCTTCCAGCGTCTCACCGATGCCCATATCCATAATCAAGTGGCGCACACCGGCTACCAGGTGATACAGAAGAGCGGACAGGAGGCCCCATGCTACGAACTTGGCCAGAGGACTGGTCAAGCATGCCTTCACGTCGGCAAAACCTTCCTCGGAACCCAGGGATTTGCCCAATGCATAAAGCATGAAGCCAAGGCCCAGGAAGAGGATGATGCCGGAAACACGGTGAAGAAACGACGTAACGCCGGTGATGGGGAGTTTGATGGTCCTTAGGTCTAGGTTTACAGGTCGTTGGCTTTTCACGGCTTTTTTTTCACACTGAAGAGCCCCTAACAATCAGGGCAAAGTTGTTGGGGAGTGCACTGGTCAGGTAACCACCACCCAGGGATGCGACCCCCAATAAAGCAGGCCCAAAAGCCCTTGGCGGTCGGTGGCCGAGTATAGACAGTTAGGCTACTAATGACAACGCAAACACCTACCCCAAATAGCGGATTGCGTAACGCGCATAAAAGGCGTAAATGGCAGGCAATTTCGAGAAAAAAGTCGGGTTAAAGCCTTCTGGAGCAAGACTTTAGGCAAATTGACATTCGAATTTATCTCACTATAGTGGTGCGGGCCCTGCGTGGGGGGTCTGTCTGATGATTTCAAGCATAAATAGGAGGCCACATGGCTGACAAAAAAGCGCAGTTGATCATCGAGGGCGCAGCCCCCGTCGAGCTGCCCATTTTAACCGGCACCGTTGGTCCCGATGTTATCGATGTTCGGGGCCTGACGGCCACGGGCCGCTTCACCTTTGACCCTGGTTTCATGTCGACCGCCTCCTGCGAGTCGAAGATCACCTATATCGACGGCGACAACGGCATTCTGTTGCACCGCGGCTACCCGATCGAACAGCTGGCTGAAAAGTCGGACTACCTGGAAACCTGCTATCTGCTGCTCAACGGCGAATTGCCGACCGCAGAACAGAAGGCCCAGTTCGTCAGCACCGTCAAGAACCACACCATGGTTCACGAGCAGCTGAAAACCTTCTTCAACGGTTTCCGTCGCGACGCCCACCCGATGGCCGTCATGTGCGGTGTAGTCGGTGCCCTCTCGGCCTTCTACCACGACTCCCTGGACATCAATAACCCGCAGCATCGCGAAATCTCCGCGATCCGCCTGGTTGCCAAGATGCCAACCCTGGCCGCGATGGTTTACAAGTACTCCATGGGTCAACCCATGATGTACCCGCGCAACGACCTGTCGTACGCGGAAAACTTCCTGCACATGATGTTCAACACACCGTGCGAGATCAAACCGATCAGCCCGGTACTCGCCAAGGCCATGGACCGGATCTTCATCCTCCACGCCGACCACGAGCAGAACGCATCGACCTCCACCGTGCGCCTGGCAGGCTCTTCGGGTGCCAACCCGTTCGCCTGTATCGCCGCCGGTATCGCTGCACTGTGGGGCCCTGCCCACGGCGGCGCCAACGAAGCCGTACTGACCATGCTCGATGAAATCGGCGATGTTTCGAACATCGACAAGTTCATCGCCAAGGCCAAGGACAAGAACGACCCGTTCAAGTTGATGGGCTTCGGTCACCGCGTTTACAAAAACCGCGACCCGCGCGCTACCGTCATGAAGCAGACCTGCGACGAAGTGCTGAAGGAACTGGGCATCCAGAACGATCCGCAACTCGAACTGGCCATGCGCCTGGAAGAGATCGCCCTGACCGACCCGTACTTCATCGAACGCTCGCTGTACCCGAACGTCGACTTCTACTCGGGGATCATCCTCAAGGCGATCGGCATTCCAACCAGCATGTTCACCGTGATCTTCGCCCTGGCGCGGACCGTCGGCTGGATCTCCCACTGGAAAGAAATGCTCTCCAGCCCGTACAAGATCGGCCGCCCGCGCCAGCTGTACACCGGCTACGAGTCGCGTGACATCACCAAGCTGGAAGACCGCAAATAAGACCTGTCTTGCGATAGCGTCTTAGCACTGCCGAAAACGGCCTCTATATATAGAGGCCGTTTTTGTTTGTGCCGCGAGCCACTCCCCCCCCTGTAGGAGCTGCCGAAGGCTGCGATCTTTTGACTTTAAGAGGCAAGATCAAAAGATCGCAGCCTTCGGCAGCTCCTACATTTGTCCGCGATGCATCTACATATCTCCCTCTCCATAAATTCGGTTCGATAACCGCCCAATAAAAAATGCCCCGATCTCTCGACCGGGGCATCTTTTTAAACAGTGCTATCTATATAAAAGCATCAACCCTTAGTGCGAAACCGCCCCACTCGCCCCCAACCCCGTCTGCGAGCGAACGAATTGCGGGAAGAACAGCGCCCGCTCATTGTCAGCCGCAGTCGACTTGTCGGTGATCGAGAAGAACCAGATCCCGATAAAGGCAATGATCATCGAGAACAGCGCCGGGTACTCATACGGGAAGATGGCTTTCTCGTGATGCAGGATCTGCACCCAGATGGTTGGACCAAGGATCATCAGGCCTACAGCACTCACCAACCCCATCCAGCCGCCGATCATCGCACCGCGGGTGGTCAGTTTTTTCCAGTACATGGAAAGCAGCAGCACCGGGAAGTTGCAGCTGGCCGCGATGGAGAACGCCAAGCCCACCATGAACGCGATGTTCTGGCTTTCGAACAGGATACCCAAGCCGATCGCCAGCACTGCCAGAGCAATGGTGGTGATTTTCGAGACGCGGATTTCATCTTTCTCGTTGGCCTTGCCCTTCTTGATCACGCTGGCATACAGGTCATGAGACACCGCCGAGGCACCGGCCAGGGTCAGACCGGCAACCACTGCCAGAATGGTCGCGAACGCTACCGCCGAGATGAAGCCCAGGAAGATACTGCCGCCGACCGCATTGGCCAGGTGCACCGCCGCCATGTTGTTACCACCGAGCAACGCGCCGGCAGCATCTTTGAACGCTGGGTTGGTGCTGACCAGCAGAATCGCGCCGAAGCCGATGATGAAGGTCAGGATGTAGAAGTAACCAATGAAGCCGGTTGCGTACAGCACGCTCTTGCGAGCTTCTTTTGCGTCACTCACGGTGAAGAAGCGCATCAGGATGTGCGGCAGGCCAGCGGTACCGAACATCAGTGCCAGACCGAGAGAGAATGCCGAAATCGGATCTTTCACCAGGCCGCCCGGGCTCATGATGGCTTCAGCTTTCGGGTGAACCTTGATGGCTTCGGAGAACAGCATGTTGAAGTCGAAGTTGACGTGCTTCATCACCATCAGCGCCATGAACGAGGCACCGGACAACAACAGGACTGCCTTGATGATTTGTACCCAGGTGGTTGCCAGCATGCCGCCGAACAACACATACAGGCACATCAGGATGCCCACCAGAATCACCGCTACATGGTAATCGAGGCCGAACAGCAACTGGATCAGCTTGCCGGCACCGACCATTTGCGCGATCAGGTAGAACGCCACTACCACCAGCGAACCGCAAGCCGACAGCGAGCGGATCTGGGTTTGCCCGAGGCGATAGGACGCCACGTCGGCAAAGGTGTATTTACCCAGGTTACGCAGGCGCTCGGCGATCAGGAACAGAATGATCGGCCAACCCACCAGGAAGCCGATCGAATAGATCAGGCCGTCGTAGCCGGAGGTGAACACCAGCGCGGAAATCCCCAGGAAAGACGCCGCCGACATGTAGTCGCCAGCAATCGCCAGACCGTTCTGGAAACCGGTGATCTTGCCGCCCGCCGCATAGTAATCGGCCGCGGAGTTGTTGCGTTTGGATGCCCAATAGGTGATGCACAGGGTCGCACCGACAAAGGCCACGAACATCAGAATCGCAGACATGTTGAGCGGTTGTTTCTGCACGGCACCGGTCAGGGCGTCAGCCGCCCAGGCGCCCGGTGCGAAGGCTGCGATGCTCAAAAGAGCCATTAGACGCCGGATCATTGCTGAGCCTCCTTGAGAATCGCATTGTTCAGGTCGTCGAATTCGCCATTGGCGCGTCGCACGTAGATACCGGTCAGGATGAAGGCCGAGACAATCAGCCCGACACCGATCGGAATGCCCCAGGTGATCGAGGACTCAGGGCTGATTTTCGCCCCCAGCACCTGCGGTCCGTAAGCAATCAAAAGGATGAAGCCGGAGTAAAGCCCTAGCATGATCGCCGAAAGAATCCAGGCGAAACGCTCCCTCTTGCTCACCAGCTCCTTGAATCGCGGGCTGTTTTGAATCGAGAGGTAAATGCTGTCGTTCATTGTTTTTATCCTCGCAGCACAGATTGAGTTGGAACGCTATCCACTCTATGCGGCTGCGAGCCGGCTTCCAGACGACCTTAGTCTTAGAACGCCATGACAGAATCGCCATTTACCAGCACACCATAAACAACTGTAGGAGCGAGCCTGCTCGCGATGGCGTCATGTCAGGCAACGTCTCAGTTAACTGACAGACTGCTATCGCGAGCAGGCTCGCTCCTACAGGGTATAGCGGTGTGTGTGTTACTTGGTCCAGTCAGCCACGCGCTCAGGGTGCTTGGCTACCCAATCCTTCGCTGCGGCTTCAGGCTTGGCGCCTTCCTGAATCGCCAGCATGACTTCGCCGATTTCATCCTTCGAAGCCCACTGGAAGTTTTTCAGGAACTTGGCCACTTCCGGTGCCTTGGTTGCCAGCTCTTTGCTGCCGATGCTGTTCACCGTCTCAGCCGCGCCGTACACACCTTTCGGGTCTTCGAGGAAACGCAGCTTCCATTTGGCGAACATCCAGTGCGGCACCCAGCCAGTCACGGCAATGGACTCGTTTTTCTTCTCGGCACGGGTCAGCTCGGCAATCATGCCGGCGCCAGAACTGGCCTTGTTTTGATACCCGGTCAGGTCATAGTCCTTGATCGCCTGATCGGTCTTGATCATCACACCGGAACCGGCGTCGATGCCGACGATGCGTTTCTTGAAGCTGTCGTCGGTTTTCAGGTCCTCAATGGACTTGGCCTTGACGTACTCCGGCACGATCAGGCCGATCTTCGCGTCCTTGAAGTTCGGGCCATAGTCGACGACTTGATCCTTGTTCTTGGCCCAATAATCACCGTGGGTCACCGGCAGCCAGGCAGACAGCATGGCGTCGAGTTTTCCAGTGGCGACACCCTGCCACATGATCCCGGTCGCAACGGCTTGCAGTTTCACGTCGTAATTAAGCTTCTGCTTGATCACTTCGGCGGCCACATGGGTGGTGGCGACACTGTCAGACCAACCATCTACGTAACCGATGGTCACTTCCTTGGCGCTGGCGAATGTAGAACCTATCGCAAGTGCCAGAGCGGCACCTGCGCCTAAAAGTCGTCGCATCTTCATCGTTACTTCCCCGAAAGTGCTGCGCCCGACGGGTGTCGAGCCGCTTCAACGTATTGTTCTGGTGCACAGCGCCCCCATCACGCCCACTGCAAACTCGTTCGAACATCAGCGTGATTGATCAACCAGGGTACTGACGCCTTCGATCATCAACCTGACGCCCGACGCGACCTGCTCTGCCAGCGACCTCAAGGCATCGAGAAACGACATCAGAACGCCATTAATTTCAGGCCTGGCAAACGCATCGGGCAATCCGCCCGAACTTTGCATGTCAAAATCATGCAAGGGCCCAAGCACGCGGTAAATGCGGGTAACATGCGCCGCTTTGCTCCCAGACGGCCTGACCATGCCTGCGATATCTCGCTTTCCTTTTTTTGCTTATTGCTTCGCCTGCCTGTTGGGGTTGTTTGCCCTGGGCGGCTTCTGGTACGGCCTCGGCCAACCGGTGATCCTGCCGGATGCCGCCACCCCGACGCACAAGTTGCAATGCGCTTCCTACACCCCCTTCGACAAGGACCAGTCGCCGTTCGATGTACCGTTCAATTTGCGCCCCGAGCGCATGGATGCCGACCTGGCGCTGCTGGCCAAAAACTTTCAATGCATTCGCACCTACTCCATGACCGGCCTGGAAGCCCTGCCCGACCTGGCGCGCAAGCATGGGTTGAAGATGATGATCGGGGCTTGGGTCAATGCCAATCCGGTGGACACGGCCAAGGAAGTTGAGCTGTTGATCGCATCGGCGAACGCCAACGCGGATGTGGTGACTTCGGTCATCGTCGGCAACGAAGCGCTATTGCGCAAAGAGGTCACCAGCGCACAGTTGATCAAGCTGATCGACAAGGTAAAGAGTCAGGTCAAGCAACCTGTCACCTACGCCGATGTCTGGGAGTTCTGGCAAAAACACCCCGAGATCGCCCCGGCGGTAGATTTCGTGACCATCCATTTGCTGCCTTATTGGGGTGACTATCCTTGGGATGTCGACGTTTCCCTGTTGCAACTTGCCGGCGTACGCGAGATGTTTGGCAGAATGTTCGCCCCCAAGGACGTGTTCATTGGAGAAACCGGTTGGCCCAGCGAAGGCCGTCAACGACGACTCGGTGTGCCCAGCCGGGTCAACGAAGCCAAATTCATTCGCGGCTTTGTCGCCATGGCTGAAGAACATGGCTGGCACTACAACCTGATAGAAGCCTTCGACCAGCCGTGGAAGCGCGCCAGCGAAGGTGCCGTCGGAGGTTACTGGGGGCTGTTCGATGCGGATCGCCAGGACAAGGGTGTTCTGGCCGGCCCCGTAACAAACGTGCCGTACTGGTCGCAGTGGCTAGTGGTGGGTGGATTGATCTTCCTTGGCACGCTGATTCTCGGTGGTCGTGTGCGCAGCATTCGCGCGGCGCTGGTGCTGCCATTGCTGGGCGCACTGGCTGCCTGCTCGATTGGCGCCTGGGGAGATCTGGCGCGAGTCACCACCCGGTTTACCAGCGAGTGGTTATGGGTCGCGCTGCTGACAGTGTTGAATCTGTTGGTATTGGCCCACGCCGCGTTGACGTTGAGCCCTCGCACCGGTTGGCGAGGATGGGCGTTCAATGCATTTGAACGTCGAGCTGGCTGGTTGTTGGCGGCGACCGGATTTGCGGCAGCGGTCACGATGCTGGAGCTGGTGTTCGACCCGCGCTATCGCAGCTTTCCGAGCGTGGCGTTCATCGTGCCGGCGTTGGTTTATCTGTGCCGTCCGGTGAGTGTGCCAAGCCGGGAGATTGCTCTGCTGACCTTCATCATCGGTGCCGGCATAGCACCGCAGCTCTACCGTGAAGGGCTACAGAACCAGCAGGCCTGGGGCTGGGCGCTGGTGAGCGTGTTGATGGTGGCAGCGTTGTGGCGCAGTTTGCGGGTTCGCAAGGCTTAAGCTTTCAGGGATATTTCCGACCTCTTCGCGGGCCAGCCTCGCTCCTACGGTGATATTGCGGCGTTCACCGTAGGAGCGAGGCTGGCCCGCGAATCGTATTGTCAGGCACGGCAGGGCGCCCGGACCAAACGCAACCCCGCAATCACCACCGCAAACACCGCCAGTGTCGTGTTGTACAACGCCAGCGCCGGCAACCCGAAAGCCAGCGCCAATGCCGCCAGCCACCACCCTCCCCGCCCCGGTATCACAAAACCGATTACTGCAGCAGCCAATGCCGCCCAGCCAAGTACTGCGAAGTGAATCATCAGCCCCAGGTTCGAACGGACCTGGCACTCCCAGCGGCTCGCGTCGTCCACGCAGATGCCCACCCACTTTGCATCTTCCATGAAGCCATAACGTGCACCATAACTGGCGGCTAGCCATAACGGCACTAATACGAGCAGCAGAATCACGGGCAGACGACGGGACATGGAGCACTCCAATAAACAAAAACGGCGGCCAGCTTAATCGCCCGACATCCTTACGCAAGCACTAACAACAGTTAACTGGCCATTCAATCGCTGCAAAGTGTATCGTCCAGCTACTATTACTCAGAATTAAGCCTGTTTGGTGCCGATGCGTGGCACTTTGGCGCAAATCCACTGGTCATAGCCTGCGAACTTCATTCGGCACCTTTTCTAAGGGATTTAGTCATGCTCCGATCCTTGCGCTTCGCCGCGCTGTTCAGCGGCCTTATCTTGAGTGCGTCCGCACTGGCAGTCGACATCGACGCCGCCAGTTATGGCTATCCCCTGACCAACCCGTTCGAGGCGACTATCGCCACCACGCCACCGGATTTGCGTCCGGACCTGCCGCTGGATGACGACATCAATCAATCGGATCGCAGCGTCACCTTGCGGCCAGAGCGTCAGTTCGATTTGCCCGACAACTTCTGGCCAGTAAAAAAACTCACCTATCGCATCGCCACCCAGGATAAAGCCGCACCGTTGATCTTCCTGATCGCCGGCACAGGCGCGCGCTACGACAGCAGTCTTAACGAATACCTGAAAAAGCTTTACTACAAGGCTGGCTACCATGTGGTGCAGTTGTCATCGCCCACCAGTTTCGACTTCATGAGTGCCGCATCGCGCTTTGCCACACCCGGCATCAGCAAGGACGACGCCGAAGATATGTATCGGGTGATGCAAGCCGTGCGGGCACAGAACCCCAAACTGCCGGTCACCGATTTTTACCTGACGGGCTACAGCCTCGGCGGCCTGGACGCGGCATTCGTTGCGCACCTGGATGAAACCCGCCGCAGCTTCAACTTCAAGAAAGTCCTGCTGCTCAATCCGCCGGTCAACCTGTACACCTCGATCACCAATCTGGACAGGCTGGTCCAGACCGAAGTAAAGGGCATCACTAACACCACCACCTTCTATGAACTGGTGCTGAACAAGCTGACCCGCTACTTCCAGCAAAAGGGTTACATCGACCTCAACGATGCACTGCTCTACGACTTCCAGCAGTCCAAGCAACACCTGAGCAACGAACAGATGGCCATGCTGATCGGCACTTCGTTCCGCTTCTCGGCCGCCGACATCGCCTTCACCTCGGACTTGATCAACCGTCGCGGCCTCATCACTCCGCCGAAAACCCCTATCACCGAAGGCAGCAGCCTCACGCCGTTCCTCAAGCGTGCGCTGCAGTGCGATTTCGACTGCTACATCACCGAACAGGTCATCCCGATGTGGCGTGCTCGTACCGACGGCGGCAGTCTGCTGCAACTGGTCGACCAGGTGAGTCTGTATGCATTGGAGGATTACCTGCGCAATAGCCCGAAAATTGCCGTCATGCACAACGCCGACGATGTGATCCTCGGCCCGGGCGACCTGGGTTTCCTGCGCAAGACCTTTGGCGATCGCCTGACCGTTTACCCGCTGGGTGGCCACTGCGGCAACCTTAACTACCGCGTCAACAGCGACGCCATGCTGGAGTTCTTCCGTGGCTAAATACCTCCTGCTTATCGCCGCGTTACTCTGTGCAAGCGCTGCCAATGCCGACAACAGCAAAGCCGACGCCCCCGTGGTCGTCGACAGTGACGGTTTCAAGGAGCCTTTGAGCAAACTGAAGTTCAACCCAGGGCTGGATCAGCGCGAGTTCGAGCGCTCGACCCTAAGCGCACTGAACGTCTACGACCCGCTGGAAGAGTGGAACCGCCGTGTTTACCACTTCAACTACCGGTTCGACCAATGGGTATTCCTGCCAGTGGTCAACGGCTATCGCTATGTCACCCCAAGTTTCTTGCGCACGGGTGTCAGCAACTTCTTCAACAACCTGGGTGACGTACCGAACCTGCTCAACAGCCTGCTGCAGTTCAAGGGCGAACGCTCGATGGAAATCACCGGCCGGCTGTTGCTCAACACCACCATCGGTATTGCCGGTCTGTGGGACCCGGCCACCGCCATGGGCCTGCCGCGCCAGAACGAAGACTTCGGCCAAACGCTGGGCTTCTATGGTGTACCGGCCGGCGCCTACTTCGTGTTGCCAATCCTCGGTCCTTCGAACCTGCGTGATACGGGTGGCTTGGTGGTCGACTTCAGCGCCGAGAATGCAATCAACTTCCTGAACGTAGCCGAAGTCAGCTCCAACCATCCGGAGGTCTGGATACTGCGTGGCATCGACAAGCGCTACCAGACCAGCTTCCGCTATGGTCAGCTGAACTCGCCGTTCGAATACGAGAAAGTGCGCTACGTGTACACCGAGTCACGCAAATTGCAGATCGCCGAGTAATTACGGCAATCACAAAACGCTGTAGGAGCGAGCCTGCTCGCGAAAGCGGTCCGTCAGTCAATTTTGATGTCGACTGACACTCCGTCTACGCGAGCAGGCTCGCTCCTACAGTTTGTAATGTGCCGCAATTAATCCTTTAGCGCTTTCCAGATTTTGCTGGCTGCCATTACCGCAACCAACACCACCGCCCCCGCCACAATCCCCGCCAGCCCGTTCAGTAATGTCGGCACGACAAACCCGGCACCGCCCGCTCCTGCACTGACACGTTCAATCCAGTGATGCACCACCGGCACACCGTGGGTGAGGATGCCACCGCCCACCAGAAACATAGCCGCCGTGCCAATCACCGACAGGCTTTTCATCAGGTAGGGTGCGGCACGCAAAATCCCGTTGCCGATGTTTTTGGCCATCTGTCCGGGCTTCTGGGTCAGCCACAATCCCAGATCATCGAGCTTGACGATACCCGCCACCAACCCATAAACCCCGACGGTCATGACGATGGCGATCCCCGAAAGCACGACGACTTGTTGAGCCAAAGCCGACTCAGCCACGACACCGAGGGTGATGGCGATGATTTCCGCCGAAAGAATGAAGTCTGTACGGATCGCGCCCTTGATCTTGTCCTTCTCGAACGCCACCAGATCCACCGCCGGGTCCGCCACCGCCTCGACCCGCTCGGCATGTTCGGCGTGATCTTCAGCCTTGCCGTGCAGAAACTTGTGGGCGAGTTTCTCGAAGCCTTCGAAGCACAAATAGGCGCCGCCGAGCATCAACAATGGCGTGACCAGCCAGGGAATGAACGCGCTGATGGCCAATGCCGAAGGCACCAGGATCAATTTGTTGATAAACGAACCCTTGGCCACCGCCCAGACCACGGGGATTTCCCGTTCGGCGCGCACGCCGCTGACCTGCTGGGCATTGAGCGCCAGATCATCGCCCAATACGCCTGCGGTCTTCTTGGCGGCCATTTTGGTCATCAACGCCACATCGTCCAGCACGGCTGCGATGTCGTCGATCAGCACCAGCAAACTGCTTCCTGCCATGAACCTTGTTTCCTTCTGGAATGAATGCCGTGAAGCATAGCGCGGCCGTGCGCCGCACGGAGCATTCTTGAGCGCCGCCGAAGGCCGGTGCTACCATGCGCAACCGCCAGTACAGGCAAGGAACCACCTGGTTTATGAGCACCATCCGCGAGCGCAACAAACAACTGATCCTGCGTGCCGCCAGTGAAGAATTTGCCGACAAGGGCTTCGCTGCGACCAAAACCAGCGACATCGCAGCCAAGGCGGGATTGCCCAAGCCCAACGTCTACTATTACTTCAAGTCCAAGGAAAACCTCTACCGAGAGGTCCTGGAAAGCATCATCGAGCCGATTCTGCAGGCCTCGACGCCTTTCAATCCCGATGGCGTGCCCAGCGAAGTCTTGAGTGGCTATATCCGCTCCAAGATCCGCATTTCCCGTGACCTGCCGTTTGCTTCCAAGGTGTTCGCCAGCGAAATCATGCACGGCGCCCCGCACCTGAGCGCCGACCTGGTCGAACAGCTCAACAGCCAGGCCAAGCACAACATCGACTGCATCCAGACCTGGATCGACAAAGGGCAGATCGCGCGCGTCGACCCCAACCACCTGATGTTCAGCATCTGGGCCGCAACCCAGACCTATGCCGACTTCGACTGGCAAATCACTGCGATCACCGGCAAAGAGAAGCTGGACGAGGCGGATTATGAAGCGGCGGCGCAGACGATCATTCGGTTGGTGCTCAAGGGGTGTGAGCCGGACTGAAAGACCGCGGTGCAGCCTTCGCGAGCAGGGATTGGCTTGCACTGCAGATCTATTGTGGGAGCGAGCCTGCTCGCGAAGAAGGCAACTCGGTATCAGTTCAAACCCATATGGCATCCCACAGCGGATAGTCGCCCAAGCGCTCAACCAACCCAGCCCTTAGCGGGTTGGCCACAATGTATCGAGCCATTTTTACCAAATCTTCATCACGACGCAGCGCTCGGTCATGAAAGCCTTGCTGCCACACACTGATCTGTCGACCAGTGGACAGATTGATCGCCTTGGTGCTTAAGGATTTTGTCCTTTGCATCAACTCACTGAGTGATCCCCGCTGCAATTCGATTAGCCAGTGAAAGTGATCGGGCATAACTACCCACGCCAGAGAGCCTACTAGCCCCGAGTGTTGTGCTTGGCGAAATTGATGAACAACCAACCGACCCAAATTGAGATCCGCAAAAATTGGCTCTCGATGAAGTGTGTTGGTGGTCAGTAGATAGATTCGATTGGGCTCCGCATAGCGACCCGTTCTCAATCGATGTGAAGCGGCTGAATCAGGCATTCCTTTGCCTCTCTCATGAATAAAACATGAAAAGGCTAGTCCTGGAACTTCCAGACGGTCATCCAGACTTTATAGCTTGATATGTCTGAAAGAATGCCTTCGCGAGCAAGCTCGCTCCCACAGTGGATCTACAGTACAAGTCAATCCCTGCTCGCGAAAGCGGTGGATCAATCAACTATTAATCAAGCCACTACCCCAGCATCCGCCCTCAACCCCAGTGCCTCGATCGCATTGATCGCACACTGCTCATCCACATCCGACAGATCCCCGCTGATCCCCACCGCCCCCAGCACAATCCCCGCCTGATCGCGAATCAGCACGCCGCCCGGTGCCGGCACGACACTGCCTTGCCCCATGCTATTGAGCGCGGCGATGAAGGCCGGGCGTTGTTGTGCGTCCAGCGCCAGCAGGCGTGAGCCCTTGCCCAGGGCGATGGCGCCCCAAGCCTTGCCGATGGCGACTTGCGGGCGCAGCAGGCTGGCGCCGTCCTCACGTTGCAAGGTGACCAGATGCCCGCCGGCATCCAGAACCGCGATGGTCAGGGGCGCAGCCGAAATGGCCCGCCCAGCGTTGATGGCCTCATCGACCAGTTTGACTGCGACTTTCAAGGTTAAAGCGCTCATGGTGCCGTCCTCATTTTGTTTTTCGGAAAGCCGTTGGGCTGCTTCTTTGTGTCGCAGCCACATGCAACAAATAGAACACAATGGATTATTTTTTTGTATACAATAATTATGGAAAAGCGCCACATGCGACGAAAAGCCACAGTGAATCGGGCTTAAGACGAATGAAACGACCGCTTGAGAAAATGGATTGACCTGCGCCGTCCACCGTGAATACACTCAGCGCAAAGCCACTTGTATACAATTACAAAACGTAAAGAGGCACAAAACCATGAGCAAAATGAGAGCAATCGAAGCCGCCGTTCTGGTGATGCGCCGTGAAGGGGTCGATACCGCTTTTGGCATCCCCGGTGCCGCCATCAACCCGCTGTACTCTGCCTTGCAAAAAGTCGGCGGCATCGATCACGTCCTCGCTCGCCACGTTGAAGGCGCGTCGCACATGGCCGAGGGCTACACCCGCACCAAGGCCGGCAACATCGGCGTGTGCATCGGCACCTCCGGCCCTGCCGGCACCGACATGGTCACCGGGCTCTACAGCGCCTCGGCCGACTCGATCCCGATCCTCTGCATTACCGGCCAGGCCCCCCGCGCCCGTATGCACAAGGAAGACTTCCAGGCTGTCGACATCACCAGCATCGTCAAGCCGGTGACCAAGTGGGCGACCACCGTTCTGGAACCGGGCCAGGTGCCTTACGCGTTCCAGAAAGCCTTCTATGAAATGCGCTCCGGCCGTCCAGGCCCGGTGCTGATCGACCTGCCGTTCGACGTACAAATGGCGGAAATCGAATTCGATATCGACGCTTACCAGCCGCTGCCACTGGCCAAGCCAAGCGCGACCCGCGTTCAGGTGGAAAAAGCCCTGGCGATGCTGGACCAGGCTGAGCGTCCGCTGTTGGTGGCCGGTGGTGGCATCATCAACGCCGATGCCAGCGACCTGCTCGTGGAGTTCGCCGAGCTGACCGGCATCCCGGTCATCCCGACCCTGATGGGCTGGGGCACCATTCCAGACGATCACCCGCTGATGGTCGGCATGGTTGGCTTGCAGACGTCGCACCGCTACGGCAACGCCACCCTGCTCAAATCTGACGTGGTTCTGGGCGTCGGTAACCGTTGGGCCAACCGTCACACCGGTTCGGTCGACGTGTACACCGAAGGCCGCAAGTTCATTCATGTGGATATCGAACCGACCCAGATCGGCCGCGTGTTCACCCCGGACCTGGGCATCGTTTCCGACGCCGCTGCCGCGCTGACCGTGTTCATCGAAGTCGCTCGCGAATGGCAAGCCGCCGGCAAGCTGAAAAACCGCAGCGCCTGGTTGCAAGACTGCCAGCAGCGCAAATCCAGCCTGCAACGCAAGACTCACTTCGACAACGTGCCGGTCAAGCCGCAGCGCGTTTACGAAGAGATGAACCAGGTGTTCGGCAAGGACACTTGCTACGTCAGCACCATCGGTCTGTCGCAGATTGCCGGCGCGCAGTTCCTGCACGTCTACAAACCGCGTCACTGGATCAACTGCGGTCAGGCAGGCCCATTGGGCTGGACCATCCCGGCAGCGCTGGGCGTGGTCAAGGCTGATCCGAGCCGCAAGGTTGTGGCGCTGTCGGGCGACTACGACTTCCAGTTCATGATCGAAGAATTGGCGGTGGGCGCGCAGTTCAAGCTGCCGTACATCCACGTCGTGGTGAACAACTCCTACCTGGGCCTGATCCGTCAGGCGCAGCGTGGTTTCGAGATGGACTACTGCGTGCAGTTGTCCTTCGATAACCTCAACGCACCGGAACTCAACGGTTATGGTGTCGACCACGTCGCGGTGGCCGAAGGCTTGGGTTGCAAGGCGCTGCGCGTGTTCGAACCGGCTGACATCGCCCCTGCCCTGCGCAAGGCCGAAGAAATGATCGAAGAGTTCAAGGTGCCGGTGATCGTCGAGATTATCCTGGAGCGCGTGACCAACATTTCCATGGGCACCGAGATCAACGCCGTCAACGAATTCGAAGACCTGGCGCTGGTCGGCAACGACGCACCAACTGCGATTTCGTTGCTCGATTAACAGCCGATCGCTCCACCTGTAGGAGCCGGCTTGCTGGCGATGGCGGTGAATCAATCAACATTGATCTCACTGACAGATTGCAATCGCCAGCAAGCCGGCTCCTACAAGGGACCTACAAAAGATTTACAGGAGACCACCATGCCGCGTTTCGCCGCCAACCTGTCCATGCTGTTCACCGAACAGGACTTCCTCGCCCGTTTCGAAGCGGCCGCCAAGGCCGGCTTCAGTGGTGTCGAATACCTGTTCCCCTACGATTTCAGCTCCGCGGAAATCAAGGCCAAGCTTGATGCCAATGGTCTGACCCAAGTGCTGTTCAACCTGCCGGCCGGTGACTGGGCCAAGGGTGAGCGTGGTATCGCCTGCCTGCCGGACCGTGTTGAAGAGTTCCGCGCCGGTGTCGATCTGGCCATCGCCTACGCACAAGTGCTGGGCAACACCCAGGTCAACTGCCTGGCCGGTATTCGCCCGCAAGGCGTCGACGATGCCACCGTGGAAAAGACCTTCGTCGCCAACCTCAAGTACGCGGCCGACAAGCTGCAGGCGGCGGGGATCAAACTGGTGATGGAAGCGATCAACACCCGCGACATCCCGGGCTTCTACCTGAACAACACCGCGCAAGCCCTGTCGATTCGCGAACAGGTCGGCAGCGCCAACCTGTTCCTGCAATACGACATCTATCACATGCAAATCATGGAGGGCGACCTGGCCCGCACCATGCAATCGCACCTGGGCGAGATCAACCACATCCAGTTGGCCGACAACCCAGGGCGCAACGAACCAGGCACCGGTGAAATCAACTACCGCTTCCTGTTCGAACACCTGGACCGCATCGGTTATCAGGGCTGGGTTGGCTGCGAATACAAGCCGCTGACCACCACCGAAGCAGGCCTGGGCTGGCTCAAGACCCATAACGCGATCTGACCCGAGACCGCGTCATCGTTCTTCGCGGGCAAGCCTCGCTCCTACGGGATCGGGGATGCCTGTAGGAGCGAGGCTTGCCCGCGAAGGCGCCCTCGCTGACACCCCACGAATTTTGCGATCAAAGCAATAAAAAGAGGATTTTCTCATGGCTAAAATCGGATTTATCGGCACCGGCATCATGGGCCACCCAATGGCGGCGAACCTGCAGAAAGCCGGTCACAGCCTGTTCCTGTCCGCGCACCACGACGCCGCGCCTGCCGATCTGGTTGCCGCTGGCGCCGTCGCCCTGGCCAACCCGAAAGAAGTCGCCCAGGAAGCCGAATTCATCATCGTCATGGTGCCGGATACCCCGCAGGTCGATGACGTGCTGTTCCGTGCCGATGGCGTCGCTGCCGGCATCGGCAAGGGCAAAGTGGTGATCGACATGAGCTCGATCTCGCCGACCGCCACCAAGGCCTTCGCCGCCAAGATCAACGAAAAAGGCGCGCAGTACCTCGACGCACCAGTGTCCGGCGGTGAAGTCGGCGCCAAGGCCGCGACCCTGAGCATCATGGTCGGCGGTGATGCCGATGCCTTCGAACGCGCCCTGCCGCTGTTCCAGGCCATGGGCAAGAACATCACCCTGGTCGGTGGCAATGGCGACGGTCAGACCGCAAAAGTGGCGAACCAGATCATCGTCGCGCTGAACATCCAGGCCGTAGCCGAAGCGCTGCTGTTCGCTTCGAAAAACGGTGCCGACCCGGCCAAGGTGCGTGAAGCGCTGATGGGTGGCTTCGCGTCGTCGAAGATTCTGGAAGTACACGGCGAGCGCATGATCAAGGGCACCTTCGATCCAGGCTTCCGCATCAGTCTGCACCAGAAGGACCTGAACCTGGCCCTGCAAGGCGCCAAGGAACTGAACATCAACCTGCCCAACACCGCCAACGCCCAGCAAGTGTTCAGCACCTGCGCGGCCATCGGTGGCAGCAACTGGGACCACTCGGCGCTGATCAAGGGCCTGGAGCACATGGCGAACTTCTCGATCCGCGATAAATAACACGCTGTCCCCGTAGGAGCCGGCTTGCTGGCGATGACATCACCGCGGTGCGCATGGCAAACCGCGTGACCCGGATCGCCAGCAAGCCGGCTCCTACAAGCCTTTCCAATAACAAGAATTCCGGGAGCCCGCCATGTCGGTCGATCCGCAACAATTCCTGCGCGAGCTGTTCGCCACAGCCATCGACGCGGCCCATCCGCAGCAAGTCCTCGAAGCCCATCTGCCTGCCGATCGCACCGGTCGGGTCATCGTCATCGGTGCCGGCAAGGCCGCGGCCGCCATGGCTCAGGTGGTCGAGCGTTGCTGGCAGGGTGAAGTGTCCGGTCTGGTGGTGACGCGTTACGGTCACGGCGCCCCCTGCGAAAAAATCGAAGTAGTCGAAGCCGCGCACCCGGTACCGGACGCCGCTGGCCAAGCCGTCGCCAAGCGCGTATTCGAACTGGTCAGCAACCTGACCGAGTCCGACCGCGTGATCTTCCTGCTGTCCGGTGGCGGTTCAGCGCTGCTGGCCCTTCCAGCCGCCGGCATCACCCTGGCCGACAAGCAGACGATCAACAAGGCCCTGCTCAAATCCGGCGCCACCATTGGCGAGATGAACTGCGTGCGCAAGCACCTCTCGGCGATCAAGGGCGGACGCCTGGGCAAAGCCTGCTGGCCTGCAACTGTGTACACCTATGCGATTTCCGATGTACCGGGCGACCTCGCCACGGTCATCGCGTCCGGCCCCACCGTGGCCGACCCAAGTACGTCGACCGAAGCGCTGGCGATCCTCAAGCGCTACAACATCGAAGTGCCGGCCTCGGTACGTACCTGGCTGCAAAGCCCGGAATCGGAAACCGTCAAACCCGGCGATACAAGCTTGGCCCGCAGTCACTTCCAGTTGATCGCCCGCCCACAACAGTCACTGGAAGCGGCGGCGGTGAAATGCCGTCAGGCCGGTTTCAGTCCGCTGATCCTCGGCGACCTGGAAGGCGAATCCCGCGAGGTGGCGAAAGTCCACGCCGGCATCGCCCGTCAGGTGGTGCTGCATGGTCAACCGCTGGCGGCGCCTTGCGTGATTCTGTCGGGCGGCGAAACCACCGTCACCGTACGCGGCAATGGCCGGGGCGGACGCAATGCCGAATTCCTGCTGAGCCTGACCGACAGCCTCAAGGGCTTGCCCGGCGTCTACGCCCTGGCCGGCGACACCGATGGCATCGACGGTTCCGAAGACAACGCTGGCGCCATCATGACGCCAGACAGCTACGCCCGCGCCGCCGCCCTGGGTCTGAGCGCCAGCGACGAGTTGGACAACAACAACGGCTATGGCTACTTCGAGGCGCTGGACGCACTGATCGTCACCGAGCCGACCCGCACCAACGTCAACGACTTCCGCGCCATTCTGATTCTCGAGAGCCCAACACCATGACGCCCAACAAAAAGGTCAAAATCCTCGCCACCCTGGGCCCAGCCATCGACGGGATCGACGATATCCGTGAGCTGGTGCAGGCCGGGGTCAACATCTTCCGCCTGAATTTCAGCCACGGCGATCATGCCGACCACGCCCAGCGTTATCAGTGGATCCGTGAAGTCGAACACCAATTGAATTATCCGTTGGGCATTCTGATGGACCTGCAAGGCCCGAAACTGCGGGTGGGCAAGTTCGCCGAGGGCAAGGTGCAACTGGTACGCGGTCAGGCGTTGCGTCTGGACCTGGATGCCACGCCGGGCGATGAGCGCCGGGTCAACCTGCCGCACCCGGAAATCATCGCCGCCCTGGAGCCGGGCATGGACCTGTTGCTGGACGACGGCAAGCTGCGCCTGCGGGTGGTCACCAAGTACGCCGACGCCATCGACACCACCGTGCTCAACGGCGGCGAACTGTCGGACCGCAAAGGCGTGAACGTGCCGCAAGCGGTGCTCGACCTGAGCCCGCTCACCGCCAAGGATCGCCGTGACTTGAGCTTCGGCCTGGAACTGGGCGTGGACTGGGTGGCGCTGTCGTTTGTGCAACGCGCGGACGACATCCGCGAAGCCCGAGCACTGATCGGCGACAGAGCGTTCCTGATGGCCAAGATCGAGAAGCCCTCGGCGGTCACTCAGCTGCAGGAAATCGCCGAATTGAGCGATGCGATCATGGTCGCTCGCGGTGACCTGGGTGTGGAAGTTCCAGCGGAAAGCGTGCCGCAGATCCAGAAAAACATCATCAGCACCTGCCGTCAGCTCGGTAAACCGGTGGTGGTAGCGACGCAAATGCTCGAATCGATGCGTTTCTCTCCCGCGCCGACCCGCGCCGAAGTCACCGATGTCGCCAACGCCGTAGCCGAAGGTGCCGATGCGGTGATGCTGTCGGCGGAAACCGCGTCCGGCGAATACCCGCTCGAAGCCGTGCAGATGATGAGCAAGATCATCCGCCAGGTGGAAAACGGCCCGGACTATCAGACACAACTGGACGTCAGCCGGCCGAAAGCCGAAGCCACGGTTTCCGATGCGATCAGTTGCGCGATCCGCCGTATCAGTAACGTGCTGCCGGTGGCGGTGCTGGTGAACTACAGCGAATCGGGCGCGTCGAGTTTGCGCGCCGCGCGGGAACGGCCGACGGTGCCGATCCTCAACCTGACGCCGAATTTGCAGACCGCTCGCCGCCTGACCGTGGCCTGGGGCGTGCATTCGGTGGTCAATGATCGTCTGCGTCAGGTGGATGAAGTGTGTTCCACCGCGCTGGAAATTGCCCAGGCCCAAGGCATGGCCGAACGCGGCGATACGTTATTGATCACCGCGGGTGTGCCCTTTGGGCAGCCGGGATCGACTAACTCTCTGCGTATCGAGACGTTGATCTAAGAATCACGCTGGATGTGAGAAGTAACACCTGTGGCGAGGGGATTTATCCCCGTTCGACTGCGCAGCAGTCGCTGGAGAATGACGGGGTCCAAAGAGAAACCGCATTGACCCACTTAAGGGCTGCTTCGCAGCCCAACGGGGCGGTGCGACGTTTCGCTAAATCCCCTCACCACAGGTTTGTGCGACACCTTTGATTTTCCACTGCCCCCAGATTTCATCATGCCTGCCAATCACTTCAACACCCACTGCCCCGACTGGGCCGAGGCTTTGCTCAACGGTTTCAGTCAAATTTTCCTCCAGCGCAATCCGCTGTGTGGACTGCTATGTCTCTCGGCCATCCTGTTCACCGCACCCGCCTTGCTTGGCGGTGCGTTGCTGGGGGGCGTCGCCGGTTTGCTCACCGCGCAACGGCGCAACTACGCCAAGGCTGATCGCCAGGCCGGGCTGTTCAGCTATAACGGCGTACTGCTCGGCCTGTTGATGAGCCTGTATTTCCCCTGGTCGGCGATGATGCCGCTGCTGATTCTGGCGGTCGGCGGCTTGAGTGCGATGATCACTCAACAGTGGCTCAAGCGCGTGCGCGTCAATCAATACGTACCCGCTTACACCGCGCCCTTCGTGGGTCTGAGCTGGTTGCTGCTGTGTTTCGCCGCGCCCTCGGTGGCAACACCCTTGATTGAATTGAACACCCCGAATCTGTTGGCCGCTTTGCTCAAGGGTATTGGCCAGGTGATGTTCCTCGACCATCCGCTGGCCGGTGCGATGATTGCCGCCGGTTTGCTGATCGCCGACCGCCGTGCGTTCTGCTGGGCGCTGATTGCCTCGATCCTCGGCCTCGGCTCCAGCCTGCTGCACCACGAAACCGGCCCAGCTCTGCTCGGCCTGGGCGGTTATAACGCCGTGTTGGCCGCCCTCGCCTTCAGTGCACAGCGCCAGCAACCCTGGTTGCCACTGCTGGGCATCGTTCTGGCACTGTTGCTGACTCCGCTGTTTGCCGCTGCCGGTCTGGCCACGCTCACCGCGCCCTTCATTCTCGCCTGCTGGCTGATCCGCGCCGGCATTGCGATGCTCGGCAAAACCACAGTCGACGCCGCGCCTTGCGCTCAAGGGGAGAATCAACCTAGGCTGCGCTGATCATCGAGTCAGGCGTTATCCATGGACAGAAGCAAAGATTGGCGTGAACAGCTTTACGTCGTGATTTTCCAGACCGACACCAAGGCTGGCAGGCGTTTCGATGGCATTTTGCTGTTGATCATCCTCGCCAGCCTGGTGGTCGTGATGCTCGACAGCATCGACACCATCCACAAGAACTACGCCGATGTGCTGGCGTACATCGAGTGGGGCTTTACGGTGATCTTCCTTGGCGAATACATCCTGCGGCTGTATTGCTCGCCCAAGCCCTTGCGCTATGCCTTCAGTTTCTACGGATTGGTGGATGTACTGGCCATCGTGCCCGGCATCCTCGCGCTGTACTACGCCGATGCCCAGTACCTGCTGATTATCCGGATCATCCGGATGCTGCGGATTTTCCGCGTGCTCAAACTCAGCCCGTACCTCAAACAAGCCCATTACCTGCTCGATGCCCTGCGCGGCAGCAAGCAGAAAATCCTCGTGTTCCTGCTCAGCGTCTGCACCCTGGTGACGGTGTTCGGCACACTGATGTACGTGGTCGAGGGTCCTGAGCACGGTTACACCAGCATCCCCAAAAGCATCTATTGGGCCATCGTCACGCTGACCACCGTGGGTTATGGCGACATCGTGCCCAAGACCCCACTGGGTCAGGTGATTTCGTCGCTGGTGATGATCACCGGTTACTCCATCATTGCCGTGCCGACCGGGATCTTCACCGCCGAACTGGCCAACACCATGCGTGGCGAGCAACTGCTACACGACTGCCCGGTGTGCCGAAAAAACAGCCACGAACATGGCGCTGCGTTCTGCTCTCGTTGCGGCAATGCATTGTTTAAAAAACTGGAATAAGCAAAGAGCTTTTTAGTCTTTAAAAGGACTATGAGAGCCCAGTTATAGTCGCTGGCAAATTGGTATCGCCCCTACACAAAACCCGTAGGAATTGCCGAAACACCTGTAGGAGCGAGCATGCTCGCGAAAACCGTCTGGACAACGCGTGCATTCAGACAGCCCGCGTCATCGTTGACGTCCATCGCGAGCATGCTCGCTCCTACAGTGGTGGTGCGGCAGCGCCTGCAAGAACAAGGAATTGGCAGTGAAAAAACTCTTTGGCGCCTCACTCCTGGCCGCTGGCCTGGCCCTGACCAGCATGGCCCAGGCCGCACCGACCCTGCTCAACGTTTCCTACGACGTGATGCGCGATTTCTACAAGGACTACAACACGGCGTTCCAGAAGCACTGGCAAGCCGAGCACAATGAAAACATCATCCTGCAGATGTCTTTCGGCGGTTCGAGTAAACAGGCACGTTCTGTCATCGATGGCCTGCCGGCTGACGTGATCACCATGAACATGGCCACCGACATCAACGCCCTGGCCGACAACGGCAAACTGGTTCCGGACAATTGGGTCACGCGCCTGCCGAACAACAGCGCGCCGTTCACTTCGGCCACCGTGTTCATCGTGCGCAAGGGCAACCCCAAAGCCCTGAAAGACTGGCCGGACCTGCTCAAGGATGGCGTGCAAGTGATCGTGCCTAACCCGAAAACCTCGGGTAACGGCCGCTACACCTATCTGTCGGCCTGGGGCTACGTGTTGAAAAACGGCGGCGACGAGAACAAGGCCAAGGAGTTCGTTGGCAAGCTGTTCAAACAGGCACCGGTGCTCGATACCGGTGGCCGCGCCGCCACCACCACCTTCATGACCAACCAGATCGGCGACGTGCTGGTGACCTTCGAGAACGAAGCGGAAATGATTGCCCGCGAGTTCGGACGCGACCAGTTCGAAGTGATCTACCCAAGCGTCTCCGCCGAAGCCGAGCCACCGGTATCGGTTGTCGACAAAACCGTCGACAAGAAAGGCACTCGCGCTGCCGCCGAGGAATACCTGAAGTACCTGTGGTCGCCGGAAGGCCAGGAAATCGCTGCCGCCAACTACCTGCGTCCGCGTGACCCGGCCGTGCTGGCCAAGTACACCGACCGTTTCCCGAAAGTCGACTTCCTGTCGGTCGAGAAG
The DNA here is from genome assembly GCF_050990305.1 of Pseudomonas putida. Lineage (GTDB taxonomy): Bacteria > Pseudomonadota > Gammaproteobacteria > Pseudomonadales > Pseudomonadaceae > Aquipseudomonas > Aquipseudomonas putida_AH. Next base: position 4,901,959 of record NZ_CP158817.1, read on the forward strand.
ACCTTCGGCGACTGGCGCACCGTGCAGAAAACCCACTTCAATGATGGCGGGGTTTTCGATCAGATTTACGCCCAGTAAGCGCTCAGCATGAAAAAGGCGACCTGAAGAGGTCGCCTTTTTTGTAGAGCCCCCGATCAACTGTAGGAGCTGCCGCAGGCTGCGATCTTTTGATTTTGTTTGTTAAAAGCGAAGATCAAAAGATCGCAGCCTTCGGCAGCTCCTACAGGGTTCGGGTTCAGGTTAGATTGCCGCAAAAAATAGCCTGGTTCCCATCGGCCGGGCTTTCGCGCACCACCAACGCATAGCCACCCGCTCGAAGGGTCTCGACGGCGACCGGTGCACTTTTCCAGAAGTACTGGTGCGACGCGCCTGAATAGAACCGTGCATTCGGGCCGTCGTTCAGGTCATAGGCGGGTTTCGCCCCCAGGCTTGTACAACTTCCCGGATAGATGTAGGCCTGCAATCGACCGGGTAATCCGCTGCCCATGGGCTCGCCACTGATGGCAAACCAGAACATGGTCCCATGACCATCGGGCATCATGATTGGCCGGGCGATGTTCCCGGTATTGATGGAAGTAGCGTTCAGGGGAACGTTGGTGACCTGACTATCAGGCACTGTCGAACACCCGGAGATCGTCCCAACCGCTACCACCAACGCCAGCGAAGATACGATTTTCATCGTGATACTCCCGCTTTGTAAGGACGCGTTGAAGTGATCCCCCAGTAGATTTTAGTCGCCAGCAAAATGCTGGCATTTCTTCGGATAACTGGTAGGAGCGAGCATGCTCGCGATGGCGGTATATCAGTGAACATTAATTTCGACTGACACACCGCAATCGCGAGCAGGCTCGCTCCTACAGGAATCTCGGCACGCCATTACATCGGTGGCGTTACCCCGTCCTTGCCTGCGGAAATCGATTGAGCAGTGAGCGTGCCGTCAGCGCTCTGGGTCACGAACGTAACGATCTTGACGCCCACCTTCAGCAAGCTGCGATCCCCCGGCACCAGGTTGACGATGGGCACGTCTTCCGGCACCAGAATCTTCTGTTGGCCGCCCTTGTAGTTCACGGTCAACACCCGGCCATTGCTGACCACCAGATCGCCGACGCTGCCGTTGGTCATGCTGCTGCCCTTGACCAAGTCAAAAGGCCGATGACCATCGCCACTGCCTGCAAGCTCAGGCGGGAAGACATGGACTTCAAGCGCCTTCAGGCTGCCATCCTCTTGAGGAATGGCGGCCGAACCAATGTAGCTGCCAGGTTTGATGTCTTCGATATTGGCCAGGGTGACGGCGCGGACCTTGGTGTCTTTGGTCAGGTTGACCACCACGTTCTCGCCGCTGTTGACGTGGACTTTCAGCACGTCGGGACTCACACCGGTAATTTCGCCGCGCACACCAATACGCATGCCCGGTGCATCTTCAGCCTGGGCCAGCCCGGCGCTGAACAAGCCAACCAGCGTGACCAGTGAAACGCCGCGAACGAGGAGACGAAACATCGCATTCATGGAAAATGCCTGCCTGTGATGAAACGGGAAAGAGAACATAAGCACGCTATCGAACAAGATGTAAGTGAATGTATCATCGGCCGATGATTTTTCGACGCAACGCTCACCGGCAAACGGCACGCGCGTTCGTCACTCATTCCGCAATGGAATGACTGCTATCACCTCAATCCCTCTTCTGCCGTACCGGTCGGGCCTTTAGCCTGCACGCATTCTCTTCTGCTCAGCGAGACACGTTATGAATCCAGCGACTCAGGTGCCCCATGGCACCGTGACAATGACCCGAAGCATGGTGCTGCTGTTCGCCTTCTGTTGCGGTGCGATCGTGGGCAACCTCTATTACGCGCAGCCGATCATCGGCCTGATCGCGCCGGATGTCGGCCTGAGCAACAGCCTGGCCAGCTTCATCGTTTCGCTGACCCAGATCGGTTATGCACTGGGCCTGTTCTTCCTGGTACCGCTGGGCGATCTGCTGGAAAACCGCCGCTTGATGATCATCACCAACCTGGTGGCGATTGCCAGCCTGCTGGGCGCGGCATTCACTGATCAGCCGAATGTGTTTTTGCTGGTTTCCCTGCTGGTGGGCTTCAGCTCAGTGTCGGTGCAGATCCTGATTCCGCTGGCCGCGCACCTGGCACCGGAAGAGTCTCGTGGCCGAGTGGTCGGCGGGATCATGGGCGGGCTGCTGTTGGGCATTCTGTTGGCGCGACCGGTGTCCAGCGTCATCGCCGATCACTTTGGCTGGCGGGCGATGTTTATCTTCGCGGCGCTGTTGATGGTGGCGATCAGTATCGTGGTGGCGGTGACCATTCCCAAACACAAGCCTGATCACAGCGCGACCTATGGGCAGCTGCTCGGCTCGCTGTGGACGCTGCTGCGCAAGCAACCGGTGTTGCGTCAGCGCGCGTTCTACCAGGGATGCATGTTCGCCACCTTCAGCCTGTTCTGGACCGCAGTACCGCTGGAGTTGGCGCGCAATCACGGCTTGTCGCAATCACAGATCGCGATTTTCGCGCTGGTCGGGGCGATCGGTGCCATCGCCGCGCCCATCGCCGGTCGCCTGGCCGATGCCGGCCACACCCGCATCGCGTCCTTGCTGGCGCTGTTGTTCGCCAGCCTGAGCTTCCTGCCGGCCTTCATTCATCCGGCCTACAGCGTCATCGGCCTGGCCGTGACCGGCGTGGTCCTGGATTTCTGCGTGCAGATGAACATGGTCCTCGGCCAGCGCGCCGTTTACGCCTTGGATGCAAAAAGCCGCAGCCGCCTGAATGCGCTGTACATGACCAGCATCTTCATCGGTGGCGCCTTCGGCTCGTCTGTGGCCAGTGTGGTGTACGAACAGGGTGGCTGGTTGTGGATTGTGGTGGTGGGCAGTGCGTTTCCGTTGGTGGCGTTGGTGCGGTTCTTGAGTGTTTCCAAAGCACCTTCCCTGGCAGCGGCCTGATCGGTAGGAGCCGGCTTGCTGGCGATGGCGGCGCCTCCTTCTATAATGGGGCCGCCTGCTACATCGCTATCGCCAGCAAGCCGGCTCCTACGACCGAACCAACTTCTCCATCGCCGCATCCGCCAGAAACGACGAGCGACACTGGCCTCAGCCTGCGTGATCACCATGGACCTGGCAGACCGGGAGACTGGGCCCGGCCGCAACACCTTGCTAGGCGTTCACCTGATCATGAGCATGTCGGAAATCTCGGTGAACCGTGCACTGGACATACTCGACCCCGTTGAGTAGCCCAAGTCACAGAGCCCCGCTTGCACAGGTTATTGTGTCGACCGTAATTCTCATGAACGACACTCAACCCTGTGGGAGCGGGCTTGCTCGCGAAGGCGGCGTAACATTCAACATAGTTGTTGGCTGACCTGACGCCTTCGCGAGCAAGCCCGCTCCCACAATTTCATTTGCAAAAGGACCCACGATGGACCGTCTCGCCGCAATGGAAACCTTCGTCTACGTGGTGGAAACCGGCTCGTTTTCCGCTGCAGCCAGGCGCCTGAATATCGGTCAGCCCGCCGTGTCGAAAACCATTGCTCAATTGGAGGCGCGGCTTGCCGTCCGACTGTTGCTGCGCTCGACCCGAGGCCTGACGCCCACTGAAGCCGGCCTGGCGTTTTTCGAGCGGGCTAAACGCGCCATCGAAGAAGCCGATGAGGCCGACAGCGCTGCTCGCGGTTCGGCCAGCGGCCTGAGCGGCAACCTGCGCGTCTGCGCTGCCGTGACGTTTGGCCGGCAGCACATCGTCCCGCGCCTGGGACCGTTTCTAGAGCAGCATCCGCAACTCAACATTGACCTGATGCTCGATGACCGCCACGTCAATCTGGTGGAAGAAGGCATCGACGTTGCACTGCGCATGGGCACCTTGAGCGACTCCGGCCTCACGGCTCGCAAGATTGCCGAATGCCGGCGCGTGGTGCTGGGCACTCCTGCCTATTTTGACAGACATGGTGAACCCACCTGCCCCAACGATTTGAGTGAACATCAGGCAATCGTCTACTCCTTGGGTGGCGGAGCCACCTGGTCATTCAAGAAGGCCGGCGAAGAACAATCGGTGAACGTCAGCGGCAGGATCCGCGTCAACGCCGCCGAGGGCCTGCGCGCAGCCGTGCTAGCGCATCAGGGCTTGACCATGGCGTCCGAGTGGATGTTTGCGCCGGAACTGGCCAACGGTTCGGTCAGGGAAGTGATGGCCGATTGGACGCTGCCCAATCAAGACCTGTGGGCGGTGTTTCCCACGGGCCGGATGGTCAGCGCCAAGGCACGGGCGTTTGTGGAGTATGTGCAGGGGTTGTTGAATCGGTCTTGAATCAAGATCAAAAGATCGCAGGCTTCGCCAGCTCCTACAGAATCGCAGGTGGACGCGATCAATGTAGGAGCTGGCGAAGCCTGCGATCTTTTGCCGTTAGCGTTACAACACACACCCATCAAACCCCACACTGACATTCCCCGGCAGCTCCCCGCGATGCTCCATCAACCACGCATCCAGCGTATGCCCGACATGGGTCAGCACCGCCGAAATCGGCTGCAGTTCATCAATACACCGCAACGCCAGATTCAGATCATTGTGATTGCGCGGCGCCTGCGGCTGCGGCGGTATCGAGCAGTCCAGCACAAGCACATCCAGCCGCTGACGTTGCAAAAACGCCGTGGTGTCCGGGGGCAGTCCCACGGTATCGGTCAGGTAGGCAATACGCCGTCCCTCACCTTCCAGCAGGTAGCCGAGGGTGGGCTTTGAGTGCTGCAGTGGTAAGGCCGTAACGCTCAAACTGCCGAAGAGGCGAGTTTCGAACGCCTCGAACGGCTGGCTGAAATCCAGAATACCCGGATGTTTGTAGAGGTCTGCCAGACCTTCCGGGTCCGCCGGCCCATGCACCGGAATCACCAGACCCTGCCCCCAGCGCAGATGCAGCAACCCCTGGGCATGGTCGGCGTGGTAGTGGGTCTGGAAGATGCCGTTGAAGCTGCGCGGCGGGAAGCGTTCGGTGAGGTCCGGCAGGCCGCTGTCGATCAACCAGCGCTGATCGCCGCATTCGATCAGCGCGCAGCAGGGTTGCCGACGTAAGCGCTCATCGCCCCGCGCGCGAACGCAAACCTGACATTCGCAACCGTAGACCGGCAGCTGTCGGGCGTCGCCGGTGCCCAACAAGGTCAGGCGCATGCCGCAGGCTCGTCGAGACAGGCCAGCAGATGCTCGACGGTACGCTCCAGCGGCCCGGAGTTATCGAGGACAAGTACGTTCGGATCATCGGCCAACAGGCGTTCACTGAAGCGCGCATTGCGCGCCAGCCGCTGATCGATCTCGGCCTCAGACTCACGCCCCCGCGCCAGCAGGCGCTGTCGCAGCACAGCCTGGTCCACGGTCAGCAATACCGCCAACAAGTGCGGATAGCGCTCGCGGGTTTGCGGCAAATGCCCGCGCGAGCCATTGACCAGCACGTCGTGCCCCGCCGCCAGCCACTCGTCGATTTCTTTCGGGATGCCGTAGGACAGGCCATTGGCCTGCCAGCTCAGGGCAAACGCGCCCCGAGCCTGCATCTCGGCGAATTCCTGCTGGCTCACGCCCAGCGCCGCCTCGCCCACCGCTTCGGCCGACCGGGTGATGACCCGCCGCACGATGCGGCAGCCGCGCTCGGCCAACCGCGCGCGTGCGGCATCCAGCAGGCTGTCCTTGCCCGAACCTGAAGGCCCGATGAGATAGATCAATCTGCCTGGCATCAAAACACCCTCTTCGCTTGTCGCCATACTTGCTGGACCACCGGCAAACCGTCCTGACTGCGCGCCTGTATCAGGTCGGCACGCAAACCCTTGGCGATTTCACCGCGATCGTTCAATCCTGCTGCACTGGCCGGTGCCAGGCTGACCATACGCATCGCTGCCGCCAGGTCGATCCGATCACTTTGCGCCGCCAGGGCAAACGCCGCTTGCAGCAGGCTCGCCGGGTAGTAATCACTGGACAGAATATCCAGCAATCCTTCAGCCGCCAGATCAGCGGCCGCCACGTTACCCGAGTGCGAACCGCCACGCACGATGTTCGGGGCGCCCATCAACACTTTCATGTTGCGTTCCTTGCAACCACGCGCCGCCTCGACGGTGGTCGGGAATTCGGCGATGGTCATGCCGTAGCGCGCCGACTCCTCGACATGGGCCAGAGTCGCGTCGTCATGGCTGGCCACCGACAGGCCAAGCGCCAGACAGTGTTCGACAATCGCTGCCCGATAACGATCGCTGTACTGGCGGGAATTGGCCATCTGCAAGGTGATGAATTCATCCATCTGTGTGGTCGTCAGGTGGTACTTGCCCATGTAGTACTCACGGTACTTGGACTCCAGCACGAATTGGCGCTGACCCGGCGAATGGTCCATCACCGACACCAGCTGCACCAGCGGATGCTCCACCAGATCGCGAAACACACTGAGGGTGTCCGGGTGGCACAGCTCGCAGCGCAGGTGCAGGCGGTGTTCGGCGCGAGTCAGCCCGGCATCGGAGGCGCTGGAGATCGCTTCGAGCATCGCCGGCAGTTTCTGCATGCGATTGCCCTTGGGGTTCACATCGCCGATGGACACCGCGTCGAACACCGTGGTGATGCCCGCCGCGACGATCTGCGCATCATGACTGAGCACCGCCGAACGCGATGGCCAGTCCACGCCGGGGCGCGGGGTCATGTGTTTTTCCAGGTTGTCGGTGTGCAACTCCACCAACCCCGGCAGCAGGTAATCGCCGTTGAGGTCCTGGGCCTGGGGCAAGCGGCTCAGGCCTTCGGCCACGTCGGCGATCAGGCCGTCGCGCAGCAGCACCGTGCCGTAGAACACACGGTCTGCGGTGACCAGTTGGGCATTGCTGAGGATCTGTTCAGCGGGCATCGGCGTATTCCTTGTCGTTCACAGCATTGGGCGTCATGTCCAGGTGGCGATCGGCAACAGCCTCGCGGGCGACACGGTCGTGGAAGATGCCGATCAGCGCGGCACCGGCTTGCTTGGCTTCGTTCATCAGTTCCAGCACCACCTGGCGATTGCTGTCGTCGAGGGAGGCGGTCGGTTCGTCGAGCAACATCACAGGCCACGCCACCATGAACCCGCGCGCGATGTTGACCCGCTGCTGCTCGCCACCGGAGAAGGTATTGGGCGACAGTTGCCACAGGCGTTGCGGGATGTTCAGGCGGCTGAGCAACCCTTCGGCGCGCGATTGCGCCTGTGGCTTCGACCAGCCACGGGCCAGCGCCGGTTCCATCACCACATCCAGGCAAGCCACTCGCGGGATCACCCGCAGGAACTGGCTGACATAACCCAAAGTGCGCTGACGCACCTGAAGAATGTCCCGGGGTTCGGCACCCACCAGTTCCAGCCACTGGCCGTCATGCTGCACGCGGATGCTGCCGCCCGCCGGCAGGTAGTTGCCGTACAGGGTGCGCAGCAAGGTGCTCTTGCCCGCGCCGGACTGGCCGTGCAGCACCAGGCATTCGCCGCCCGCCACACTGAAATCCACCCCGCGCAGCACATTGAGGATCACGCCGTTCTGCTGGTGCAGGGTGAAGGTTTTCGAGAGGCCACGGACCTCGATCAAAGTATTCATCATGGCTGCAACACCGAAGACACCAACAGTTGAGAGTAAGGGTGCTGCGGATCGTCGAGGATCTGATCGGTCAGCCCGGTTTCCACCACACGCGAACGACGCATCACCATCAGGCGATCCGCCAACAGCCGCGCCACCGCCAGATCGTGGGTGACGATCACCACCGCCAGATCCAGCTCCCGCACCAGCCCGCGCAACAGGTCGAGCAAACGTGCCTGCACCGACACATCGAGGCCGCCGGTGGGTTCGTCCATGAACACCAGGCGCGGACTCGACACCAGGTTGCGGGCGATTTGCAGGCGTTGCTGCATGCCGCCGGAAAAGGTCCGGGGCAAGTCGTCGATGCGCTGCGGATCGATTTCCACCTGGCTCAGCCAGTCCAGACCTGCACCACGCAGTTGCTGGTAATTGCGCACACCTTGAGCCATCAACCGTTCGCCAATGTTGGCCCCGGCGGAAACGCCCATGCGCAAACCGTCCCGGGGGTTCTGCTCGACGAAGCCCCATTCGGTGCGTAGCAAGGTGCGGCGCTCGGCTTCGCTGGCGCTGTACAGGTCCAGCCAGTGGCCCTGTTTGTCGCGGTAGCCGATGGAGCCGCTCTGCGGCGGCAAGCGTCCGCTGAGCAGCGAGAGCAAGGTCGACTTTCCGGAGCCGGACTCGCCGACAATCCCCAGCACTTCGCCGGGATACAGGTCGAAGCTGACGTCTTGGCAGCCCTTTTCCGGGCCGTACAACAGCGACAGGTCACGCACTTTCAGCAACGGTTCAGTTGATACGGACAGATCGTTTTTCAGCGCCTGGTTCATTGGCCCTGCTCCTGCTGGCTGACGCGCTGGGCGCAGTAATAGGTGTCGGAACAGACAAAGCTTTGGGTGCCGGCGTCGTCGAGAATCAGCTCGTCGAGGAACGAATCATGGCTGCCACAGATGGCGCAGTTTTCTTCCCATTGCTGCACTTCGAAGGGGTAATCCTCGAAGTCCAGACTGGTGACGCGGGTGTACGGCGGCACCGCGTACAGGCGCTTCTCGCGGCCAGCGCCGAACAGCATCAGCGCCGGGCTCATGTCGAGTTTCGGATTATCAAATTTGGGGATGGGCGACGGGTCCATCACGTAGCGCTCGTCGACCATCACCGGGTAGGCGTAGGCCGTGGCGATGTGGCCGAAGGTGGCGATGTCCTCGTAGAGTTTGACGTGCATCACCCCGTAATCGTTGAGGGCGTGCATGGTCCGGGTCTCGGTTTCCGAGGGTTCGATAAAGCGCAACGGCTCGGGGATCGGCACCTGATAGACCATGATCTGATCGGCGTGCAGCGGGGTTTCCGGGATGCGGTGACGGGTCTGGATCACCGTGGCGTCCGGTGTTGCCTCAGTGGTGGCGACGCCTGCGGTACGGGCGAAGAAGCGGCGGATCGACACGGCGTTGGTGGTGTCGTCGGCACCCTGGTCGATGACCTTGAGCACGTCATCGTCACCGAGAATCGCGGCGGTCAGTTGCATGCCGCCGGTGCCCCAGCCGTAAGGCAACGGCATTTCGCGGCCACCGAACGGCACCTGATAACCGGGGATCGCCACGGCCTTGAGCAAGGCGCGGCGGATCATGCGCTTGGTCTGTTCATCGAGGTAGGCGAAGTTGTACGCCGCGTCGCGTACCGGTGCCTGGCTCAAATCATTCATTGTTTTGTCCCTCGGCAGGCTTGCGCAGTTTGCGGATCAGCTCCAGTTCAGCCTGGAAGTCGACGTAGTGAGGCAACTTGAGGTGCGAGACGAAACCGGAGGCCTCGACGTTGTCGCAGTGCATCAGCACGAACTCTTCCTGCTGTGCCGGTGACTGGATTTCTTCGTTGTACTCCTTGGCCCGCAGTGCGCGGTCGACCAGCGCCATGCCCATGGCCTTGCGCTCGGCATGTCCGAAAGCCAGGCCGTAGCCGCGGGTGAACTGCGCCAGCTCCGTGGCTGAGCCGACGAACTGGTTGACCATCTCGCACTCGGTCACTTCTATGCTGCCCAGGCAGATCGGGAAACCCAGTTCCTCAGGATCGATCCATACCTCGACGTCACCGATGCGGATTTCCCCGGCGAACGGATGGTTGCGGCCATAACCGCGCTGGGTCGAATAACCCAGTGCCAGCAGAAATCCTTCATCGCCACGGGCCAGGGCTTGAAGGCGCTCGGCGCGGCTGGCGGGCAGCTCCAGCGGGTCACGGGTGATGTCGGCGACGCTGTCGCCATTGTCGGATTCGTTCTTGATCAGGCCTTCTTGCGCGAGCAGTCCGAGTACGCGCGGGCAGTCTTCAACGGTGACGTTGTCAGTGGCTTGCGGCCCCGGATACTCACCCTCGGCCAGCAGCGCAAAGTCGAGCAGACGGTGGGTGTAATCGAAGGTCGGCCCCAGCAGTTGCCCGCCGGGCAGGTCCTTGAAGGTCGCCGAGATGCGCCGGCTGAGCTGCATTTTTGCAGTGTCGATCGGCAGGCTTGGGCTGAAACGCGGCAGCGTGGTGCGGTAGGCGCGCAGCAGGAAAATCGCCTCAACCAGGTCCCCCGCCGCTTGCTTGATCGCCAGCGCCGCGAGTTCTTCGTCGTACAACGAGCCTTCGCTCATCACCCGCGCCACCGCCAGCGGCAGTTGCTGACGGATCTGCTCGACGCTCAATTCGTTGACCGAAGTATCGCCCCGGCGTTTTTTCGCCAGCAGACGGTGGGCATTGTCGATGGCCTGTTCGCCACCCTTGACGGCTACGTACATCAGGCACGCTCCTGTGTGATGCGAGTACTGCGCGGCAGGCCGATTAGCTCGTGGCCTGCGGTGAAAAACAGGTCCAGTCCACGGGGGAATTCATTGCGCCGTTCACGTTCGCCCCAGAAGCCATCGGCCACCGGCAATGCGACGGCGTGTTCGGTTTCAATGCCTGGGCCGCGCCACGCCAGCCCCGCCCCGCCATCAAGGCTCGGCAGTTGAACCAGCAAGGTGCAGGACTGATCGGGGTAGCGGTCGTTGCCGTGGTCGAAGCCGCCGAGGTCGAGCAGGTCGTCGGCGGCGAGCAAGGCAAAGCGCGCTTCTTCACGATTGCCGGTCAGCGGGCAACCGCAGTGGAATGCCAAGTTGGCGCTGATCAACGGCGTGTCGAAGGACGGCGCCAGCCACAGCGGCGTGTCGACATCCAGCAGTGCCAGGCACAGCGCGTAAGTCGCGGGTGCCAGGCCTTCGAGGCTCGGCGAGGGTTGCAAGGTCTGGATCACACCCGGACCAGCCAACGCCTTGAGGGCTGCACGAAACCCGTGCTGGGCATCCAGCACCGGGTCGGCGAACGCCGGTTGCAACAGCTGTGCGCTCATCAGTTTTCTCCTCGCACAAGGGTGAAGAATTCGACTTTGGTAGCGGCGGTGTCCGCCTCTTTTTGCGCCCGGCGTTCGGCCTGGGCGTTGGCCAGCGGCGTGATCATTTGTTCGAGCCAATGACGCTGCTGCGTGCCTTGCAGATGGGCGTCAGCCAGTGCGGCCAGCTCGGCGTGGACCTTGTCGCGACCCGCCAGGTAGCTGTAGCCGGTGCGGCCATCGGCCAGACGCACCACGCAACGGGTCACGCTCATTTCACCGACGTTGAACGGCGCGCCGTTGCCGCCCATGCGGCCACGGACCAGGGTCATGCCGATCTCCGGGGCGCGGATCAGTTGGTATTCGACGTCGCGCAGCGCGGCTTCATGGGGCTGCAATTCGCAGCGTAGGGCGCGGGCCAACACGCCGATCCAGTGCTGCCGAGCGGTGTGAGAAGCAGGGTTCATCGGTTGGTTCTCCATCAGGTGACGACCTGGTACTGGAAGCGATCGGAACGGCTGGTGGACTGCGCGAGCTCCACCGCACGGCCATCGCGATCACGGGAAAGGGTGAACACACTCAGCGCCGGCAAATGCCGGGGCATCATCAACAGCGTGGCTTCTTCGCGGTTGGGCAGGCGGGCGCCGATCAGGCTCTGGGTGCGGGTCAGCGGCAGGTCGCGTTCGGCCAGGTATTGGCGCAGGGAGCCGCCGGTGTAATCGGCCAGCAACGGCGCATGGCTGGCACAGTAGCGATGACGGATCAGGCTGACCGGTTGCCCGTCGAGCTTGCGCAGGGTCTGCAATTCGATCATCGGCGCCATCTCGGCAAGGCCCAAGTGCTGCGCTTCTTCACGGCTGGCGAAGCAGTAACGACGCTTGAGCAGCACCGCTTCGACGCCCAGGCCCTGGGCCGACAACGACTGGCTGTAGGCACTGTCGGCGGCCATCGGGTAAATCAACGGGCGTTCCAGCACCTGGGTGCCTTTGCCTTGGCGACGCAGCAGGCTGCCTTCGAACACCAGTTCATCGATGGCGCGGCGCAAGGTGTGGCGGTTGACGCCGAAGCGTTCGGCCAGTTGCACCTCGGCCGGCAGGAAATCCCCGGCGCTGTAATCCGCCAGTTCCCGACGCAGGATGTCAGCGAGTTCGCGGTACACCGGCTCATCTTGTCTAGACAACTGCATGCTTTAAAAAAAGCGCCCGCAGGCACCCCTCCGAAAAATCAGATGTACTGCTTGCGCAGGCGTTGCGAAAAGATGTCGATCAGGCTGACCACGACGATGATCACCAGCAGCACGGCGCAGGTCTGGACGAACTGGAAGGCGCGGATGTTTTCCCAGAGGATCACGCCGATACCGCCGGCCCCGACCATCCCCACCACCGTCGCCGAGCGCACATTGGCCTCGAAGCGGTACAGCGCGTAGGACACCCACAGCGGCATCACCTGCGGGATCACGCCCCAGATCACTTCCTGCAAGGCACTGGCGCCGGTGGCGCGAACGCCTTCGACGGGGCCCGGATCAATCGCTTCCACCGCTTCGGCAAACAGCTTGGCGAGTACACCGGTGGTGCTGATCCACAACGCCAGGACACCGGCGAACGGGCCGAGTCCGACCGCGACGACGAACAACATGGCGAAGACCATTTCGTTGATCGAACGGAAGGCGTCCATCACCCGGCGCAGCGGCTGGTGAATCCACCAGGGGGTGATGTTTTCCGAGCAGAGGATTCCCAGCGGCACCGAGCAGACAATCGCCAGCACCGTGCCCCAGAGGGCGATTTGTACGGTGACGATCATTTCCTTGAGGTACATGCGCCATTCATGAAAATCCGGCGGAAAGAAATCCGCGGCGAAGGTCGCCATGTTTCCCGAGTCGCGGTACAGCGCCATCGGATTCATTTCGGCGCCGTGCCAGGCCCAGGCCAGCAGGACCAGGAACAGGCCCCAACCGGCGTACTGCGGCCAGGTGCGCTTGCCGACAGCTTCAGCGTGCAGAGTGGTCATAAGGGTTCTCTAAAAATTTCTCGACGCAGATCTGTAGGAGCCGGTTGGCTGGCGATTGCGATCTCACATTCGAGATTGTTGGCGCGCGATACACCGCCATCGCCAGCAAGCCGGCTCCTACGAGGGATCATTCGTTGAGCCGGTTTCAACCAGCG